>NZ_CP180446.1:0-5296102 GCF_051131755.1 Klebsiella sp. R445 | reverse complement strand
TCATCAGGTCTCTAAATATATTGCTAAGATGGTTGCCAGGACAGCTATGTCCCAAGGCATAGCAACACAAGTATCAGATGAAGTACTAGATAAGAGCATTGAGACGAATTTTTGGCAGCCAGAATATCGAAACTATCATCGTTCTTCATTCTAAGTACAGTACTGAACAATCTGATGGGTGACCTAAAAAATAAATTAACGCTAACGCGTTAAAAATTATTTTTGTAACAATGGCAATGCTCTCCTTAAATAAGGAGAGCATTGCATTTAGGCAATCAAGCCCCTCTAACAGTATTTCCGCAGTTTGGCTCATCGAATCCGACACCGGGTGCGCGGCCTCCAGAATACGGATCCTACCTGCAGGCACGCCGTGACCGTAGCGTGTAACGACAACACCAGTGACTTCCACATCCGGCCATGCCGCGTCCACTGCATTATTTTGTCCATGGCCCTTCACCACCGCAACTTAATCCTGCCGGTGCACAAGCATAGCCAGCGTCGTCCCCCACCCGCCATGACACAATCATGCTCTCTCTTTAACCCCGAAATCCACTTAAGGGATAAGGTAATCGAAAGATGGCGAGCTATTTCTTTTCTCTTCCTGACATCTATTTTGGTGACGACGCGATCCACACATTGCAGCGCCTGAACCATAAAAATGTGGCCATTGTGACCGACAGTTTTATGGTGACATCCGGTAAAACACGCTACCTGATAAATGAAATGCCGCAGGCCAGCGTCTCGATTTTCAGCGACGTCAAACCCGATCCCAGCGTGGAGATCCTGCAGGCTGGCGCCACCCAGTTTAAAAGCTTTAAGCCGGACGTCATCATCGCCCTGGGCGGCGGCTCTTCTCTGGATGCCGCCAAAGGAATTAAGGTGACGCTGGAAGAGTACCTGCCCGGCCACGCCATCGAGCTTATCGCCATTCCAACCACCAGCGGTTCCGGTTCTGAAGTGACCGCCTATGCCATTATCTCCGACCCGCAAAACGGCCGTAAGTATCCTCTGATTGCCGAAGCCCTGGTCCCGGACTGCGCCATTCTCGACCCTAATCTGGTGCTGTCCGTTCCCCGTCAGGTTGCAGTAGATACCGGCATGGACGTACTGACCCACGCCATCGAGGCGCTGGTGTCCACCGGGGCAAATGACTTTAGCGACGCGCTCGCCGAAAAAGCCATCGCGCTGGTCTGGCAACACCTGCCCGAGGTGTTTGACGATGAGCACAATATTGCGGCGCGGAGCCATATGCACAACGCCTCCTGCATGGCCGGCATGGCGTTTAACTCGGCAGGACTGGGCTTAGTGCACGGCATGGCGCACGCCATCGGCGGGATGTTGCATATTGCGCATGGCAAAATTAACGCCATGCTGCTGCCCCTCATTATTGAACACAATACCCGACACGCCCCGCGTGCGCAGATGAGATACCTGAAATGCGCCGCCATTATGGGTATCCACGGCGAAACGCCAGACCACACCCTACGGGCGCTGACAGCCAGCATCCGCGAGATGAATCAGCGGTTTGGTATTCCCTCAACGCTGCAGGCGCTGGGCAACGCGCCAGCGGAGGTTGAATCTCTGCGTCAGGCGCTGATCGCCGCCACCTTAGCGGACGGCTGCACGCTCACTAATCCCTGCCGCCCCAGCGCCGCGGATATCGACCGTCTGCTGAGCACCATCGCCAGCTAAATCTGGACAAGATTGTCCTGCCTGCGGCGGACCGTCAAAAAAGTCCTGCGTAACCGCAAAAAGGCCAGCGCGGGACTGAATATGCTGGTACCGCTCTTTTCATCACTTTCAGGTTGTTGACGCTATGAATGACACCCAGCAGCAAGCCGAATGGATCGCCCGTGAAATCCTTCAGGAACTTAAGACCCGTGGCCCGGCCGCAATACGCGGTGAATACCGTGCCGCCCCGACGTTGAGCATCCCCGTTGGCATCTCGAACCGCCACATTCACCTGAGCCGTGAAGATATGGACGTCCTGTTTGGCTATGGTTCCACCCTCACCCGCATGAAAGCGGTCAAACAGCCGGGCCAGTATGCCGCCGAAGAGACGGTGACTCTGCGCGGGCCTAAAGGAGAGCTCACGAAGGTGCGGGTCCTTGGCCCATTGCGCAGCGCCACCCAGATTGAAATCTCCGTCTCCGACAGCTTCACCCTCGGCGTCAAGGCGCCGGTCAGAATGTCTGGCGATCTGCAGAACTCGCCGGGGATCGAGATTATCGGCCCGCGTGGACGGGTCAGTAAAACCGACGGCGCCATTGTCGCCTGGCGACACATTCATATTTCACCTGCCGAGGCCGAACAGCACGCTCTGCGCGACGGTATGGAGATTGACGTGCGTATCGACGGCTATCGCGGCGGGATTCTCAGCCACGTGGTAGTCCGGGTAAGTGCCGATGCGGTACTGGAAATGCATGTTGATGTTGAAGAGGCTAACGGCTTTGGGTTACGCAACGGCGATTGCGTCATACGCGCAGTCATGGAACGCCATCATGACTGACAGCGCCATGCCCGGTTGCTGAGGAGAATCACCATGGATGCACAGCAGCTCTCGCAGCACCTCGACAGCCTGATTGCCGACATGCTGGCTCAACGCCGGCGGCGGCTACAGACCCACAACAAGGTCATGCGGGTGGTCGTTAGCGGGGAGGACCTCACCGCGCTACCAACGACGCTGGATTGCCTGACGGCGCTGGATCGCAGCGGCTATCTGCTGGTCATGACCTTTTCCCACAGCGCCATGCAGGCGTCGCTGCCCTCATCCTGTCTGGCGGCGCTGGCGCGTCGTGGCGTCGACGCGCTGTGCGACAGCCGGGACCCCGGGCAAACAGAAGCTGCGTTTTCCGGCCTGTATCTGCCCTCGTTGTCCAGCAACAGTCTGAGCAAAATCGCGTTGGGTATTCGCGATAACCGGGTGTGTCGCTGGGCGTTTCACGCCCTGAGCCGGAATACTCCGACGATCGTCACGCTCAATGCCGAGTGCCGGGACGACGGCACCAGCCTGCTCCCGCCGGCCTTTCGGGCACGGCTGGCCAGTTACGTCGCCACGCTCGGAGAGTACGGCATCACGGTGATTGGCCGCCCCATGGCAAAGCGCGAGCCCAGGCCTGCAATGCCGGCCGGTAAAGCGCTGCTCACGCTCAGCGATGTGCGCCAGCACCCCACAGGCGCGGTGCTGTCCATCGGACCGCGGACGCTTATCACTCCCGCCGCGCACGATGCCATTCGCGACCGGGGCATTGTCATTGCGCAGGAACCGCAGGAGGAAATATGTATCTGGCAAAAGTAACCGGGGCGCTGGTTTCAACCACTAAACATGCCTCGCTCAACGGCGCGAAATTGCTGATTGTCGCCCGTCTGGATGAACACTATCAGCCCACCGGCACGGCACAGGTCGCCGTCGACTTTGTTGGCGCGGGAAATGGCGAAACGGTGATCGTCACCACCGGCAGCTCCGCGCGGATGACCACCAGCAAAGAGCATTCCGTCATCGATGCCGCCGTGGTCGGTATCGTCGACTCGCTCGATCTGAACGCCCTGTAAGCGCCACGGAGGAGATACCATGCGCCACACCCCGAATGCCGATCTCGATCGCTGTATCAATGAGGCGATTACCCGTCAGTTAACCTCGCCTCCGGCCTCACTGAGCCTGACGGATGCGGCCTCTCTGGCCCACTATGCCGAAGCCGCCGCGAACGAGCTGCACGTGCCCATCGTTTTCAGCCTCGTGGATGCCCACGGCCTGCAGCGTTATTTCTTTAGTCAGGATAACGCTCTGCTGATCAGCCATACCCTGGCGACGCAAAAGGCGTGGAGCGCGGTCGCTCTCAGAATGCCGACCCAGCAGCTCGCGGGCGACGTACAGCCCGGTGCCAGCCTGTATGGCCTGCAGCATGCGCAAGGTCTCTGCTGCGTTGGCGGTGGGCTGCCCTGCTGGTCGGGTGGCGTCTTGCTCGGCGCTATCGGGATCAGCGGTGGGAGCGTCGAGGAAGACATGACGATTGCCACCCAGACCCTGGCGCGCTTTAGCCGCGAGCGGTTTTCACTCACACCATTCAATAAATCTTTCTAAACAACACAGCTACAGCAGGGGTCATTATGTCGTCAGCGTCACTGGTTCTGGTTATCAACTGTGGGTCATCGTCCCTTAAGTTTTCCGTTATTCCGCGCAACCAGCACACCCCGGTGCTCTCCGGGATCGCGGAGAAGCTCGGGCTACAGGACGCCAGCATCACCTTTACAGATGCGGCGGGAAATAAAACCAGCGAGGCGCTTCAGGGCGCCAGCCATACCTGTGCGCTGCAAGCGTTGTTCGCCCGGCTCGACGCGCTGGCGTTTCTGCCGGATGTGGGCGCCATCGGCCATCGGGTGGCACATGGCGGGAGTGATTTCAAGCACTCGGTGCGCCTGACGCCGACGATCATTGAGCGGATCCGCGAGCTATCGGCGCTGGCGCCGCTGCACAATCCAGCCAACCTGATGGGGATTGAGGCGGCGATGGAGCTGCTCCCCGAACTGCCGCAGGTTGCAGTATTTGATACCGCCTTTCATCAGACGCTGCCGCCGGAAGCCTACACCTACGCCATTCCGTTGACTTATTTACAGCAGCTGCAGGTCAGGCGCTACGGCTTTCATGGCACGTCTCACCGCTTTATCGCCGCCGAAGCCGTCGAGCGCCTGGGACTGGATCCCACTGACCACGGCATTCTGATCGCCCATCTCGGCAATGGCTCGTCGGTCTGCGCGGTGAAAAACGGCCACAGCGTGGATACCTCGATGGGCATGACGCCGCTCGAAGGCCTGGTGATGGGAACCCGCTGCGGCGATCTGGATTTAGGCGCCGCGGCCTATATCGCCCGCTGCACCGGGCAGACAATCGAGTCGCTCTACAACATGGTCAATAACGAAGCAGGACTGTTTGGCCTGTCCGGTCTTTCCAGCGATTGCCGCACGTTACAGGAGGCCCGCAGCCACGGCGATCCCCGGGCAACCCTGGCGATTGATGTCATGGTTCACCGTCTTGCCCGCCATCTTGGCGCCCATCTAGCCTCCCTGCATCGCTTCGACGCCCTGATCTTTACCGGCGGTATCGGGGAAAACTCAGCGCTGGTGCGCGAGCTGACCGCCGAGCGGCTGGCTATTTTTGGGGTGCAACTCGACCCGGACAGCAATGCGCAAATGGTAGGCGGTCGGCAGGGGATCATTTCGCGCCCGGGGTCGCCGGTCATCGCGGTGATCCCCACCAATGAAGAGCAGATGATTGCGCAAGATGCGGCGGCGCTCGCCCCGCAGCTGGAAGGCGTCGCCTGAGCGGTTTTCCGCCCTTGTCATTCGGGGAGGATTTTATTGTCCAGCCGAAAAGCGGAAAACAAGAAAATCTCTCTGACGGGCAAAACATTTTGTCCATCGCGCAATAACATCGTAGTGCATGAATTTATTAAGTCGATGAACTCAACCGCTGCGGTTATTTCATGACTTGCTTTTACTCTCACCTGGAAATATTGAGGTCGTTATGCAACAAGAAGCATTAGGTATGGTTGAAACAAAAGGTCTGGTATCCGCAATTGAAGCCGCAGATACCATGGTGAAATCCGCTAACGTTACCCTGGTTGGTTATGAAAAAATTGGTTCTGGCCTGGTGACTGTAATGGTTCGCGGCGACGTCGGGGCAGTAAAAGCAGCCACGGACGCAGGCTCCGCGGCAGCCACTAAAGTGGGTGAACTGGTCTCAGTACACGTTATTCCACGCCCACATATCGAAGTGGAAAAAATCCTGCCGAAAGCTATCAGTTAATAAAGCCAGAGGATACCGACCATGAGAGATAATCTTGTTGAGCAGATTATATCTGAAGTAATGCACCAGCAGACTGATGATCGCGCAAATAACAAAACGGCAGCCAGCTTTATTGGCTGCGGTTTAACCGAATTTGTCGGGACCGCCCTCGGGCATACCATTGGATTAGTCATTGCCAATGTCGATCATCAATTACATGAAGTTATGAACATCGACAAGAAATATCGCTCAATCGGTATTCTTGGCGCCCGTACCGGGGCCGGTCCGCATATCTTTGCGGCGGATGAAGCAATTAAAGCCACCAACAGCGAAATTCTGTCGATTGAGCTGGCTCGCGATACCGAGGGTGGCGGTGGACATGGCTGCCTGATCGTTTTCGGCGCCTCCGATGTCTCCGATGTACGCCGCGCGGTGGAAGTCGCCCTGGGCGAAATTCAGCGCACCATGGGCGACGTTTATGGCTCTCCGGCCGGTCATCTGGAGTTCCAGTACACTGCCCGTGCCAGCAGCGCCCTGAACAAAGCGTTCGGTGCCCCGATAGGCAAATCCTTCGGGATGACCTGCGCGTCACCGGCGGCGATTGGCATCGTGGTGGCCGACGCGGCAGCAAAAGCCGCGGTTATCGAGCCGGTAGGCTACGCCAGTCCGGCGCACGGCACCAGCTTCAGTAACGAAGTGATCTTCACCTTTGCCGGTGATTCCGGCGCGGTACGCCAGGCGGTGATTGCCGCCCGGGACGTCGGAAAACAACTGCTGGCCACGCTCGACCCGGCCCCCATCAAATCAACCACCACGCCGTACATTTGATGGTGGCAGTCACGAGCGAAGCGAAGTAAGGAAGATACAGCATGAACGATCTTGATATTACTCAGGCCGTCTCCCGCGTGCTGAGTAAGTACACCAAAACGACCGCGCCGGACCCTGAGCCACGCGCCACGGCAGCCGCATCGTCGCTCGAAAGCAGCAACATAGATGCGATTGTCGCCAGCGTGCTCGCCAGCCGTAGCGAAACTGCTAACGCTGTCGACAGTGCCTCCGGTGACGGTGTTTTTGCCACCATGGATGCCGCAATTGCCGCAGCGCAGCAGGCGTACATCCAGTATCGCCACTGCTCAATGCAGGATCGCACCGGCTTTGTTAATGGTATTCGCCAGTTTTTCCTGCAGGAAGAGATCCTGCATACCCTCTCTACCATGGCGGTAACAGAGACCGGAATGGGAAATTATGCCGACAAGCTGGTGAAAAACCGCGTGGCCGCGCAAAAAACCCCGGGGATTGAAGACCTCACCACCGCAGCGATCAGCGGCGATGGCGGTCTGACATTAACCGAATATTCCGCCTATGGCGTGATTGGCTCGATCACCCCGACCACCAATCCGACCGAAACCATCATCAACAACACCATCGGGATGCTGGCAGCAGGCAACGCCGTGGTATTTAGCCCACACCCGCGTTCACGTCAGGTGTCGCTGCACTGCGTCACGTTAATTAATCAGCAACTGGCCCGCCTCGGCGCGCCTGCCAATCTGGTGGTAACGGTCGCCAACCCGTCGATTGACAACACCAATGCCTTAATCGGTGACCCGCGTATCAACATGCTGGTCGCGACCGGCGGGCCGGGAATTGTGAAAACCGTGATGTCATCCGGCAAGAAAGCGATTGGCGCCGGTGCAGGCAATCCTCCCGTCGTGGTGGATGAAACCGCCAATATTGAAAAAGCCGCCCGGGACATCATCAACGGCTGCAGCTTCGACAACAACCTCCCCTGCGTGGCGGAAAAAGAGGTCATTGTCGTCAATGAGGTGGCGGACTATCTCATTCACTGCATGAAAAAAAGCGGCGCCTGGCTGCTATGCGACAAGCAGCATATTCAGCAACTGCAGGCGCTGGTGCTGAATGAAAAAGGCAATGGCCCGAGCACCGCGTTCGTCGGGAAAGATGCGCGCTACATTCTGCAGCAAATCGGCATCAGCGTACCGGAAGAGATCAAAGTTATCCTGATGGAAACCGAGCGCGATCACCCCTTCGTCGTGCATGAATTAATGATGCCGGTGTTGCCGGTGGTGCGGGTTGAAAACGTCGATGAAGCCATCGACCTGGCGGTAAAAGTTGAGCATGGTCATCGCCACACGGCCATGATGCACTCCACCAACGTCGAAAAATTGACCAAAATGGCGCGGCTGATCCAGACCACTATTTTTGTCAAAAACGGCCCGTCCTACGCCGGGTTAGGCGTCGGCGGTGAAGGTCACGCGACCTTTACCATCGCCGGCCCCACCGGTGAAGGTCTGACGTCGGCCCGCTCGTACGCCAGACACCGCCGCTGTGTGATGGTTGAAGCGCTCAATATTCGTTGACGGACGCAGGATGGCTGACTCGATCATGAAAAAACGCATTATCAACGCGCCAACGCCGGAAACGCTCGCCATGCTCAAAAGGCGTATGCCTTCGGAGGCGCGCAACCGGCTGGAAGGTCTGCGCATTGACGCCATCGGGTTGATGATGTTGCCAGTACCGGACCTCTATTTTTACGCCGACCTGGCAAGTAAAAGCGCACATGTGGCGGTATCGGAGATCTTTGGCAGCTGTCCGCAACATATTACGACGCTGGCGCTATTCGGCGAGATCGCCGCGGTAAATGAAGCCATGCGTATTATTGAGGATGACGACAGTCCTTTCTGAGCATTTATTTAACCGGCAGCAAGAATATTGATTAACTCACGTACCCGGCACTACCGTCAGGTAAACAAAATTCAGATGTGGTTATCAACCACGCGTATACCAAATGGCTTTCAAGATGCAGCCAACACCCCTGCACTTTGAAAGACCACAGGTATATATCATTTAGGGAGTTACTGTATGTTAGAAAAAGGTTTTACTCATCCGACCGACCGTGTCGTCAGACTCAAAAATATGATTCTGCATGCTAAACCTTATGTTGAATCTGAACGTGCGGTGCTGGCAACCGAAGCTTATAAAGAAAACGAACAGCTGCCAGCTATTATGCGCCGGGCCAAAGTGGTTGAGAAAATATTTAATGAGCTGCCGGTCACTATTCGCCCTGATGAATTAATTGTCGGCGCTGTCACAATTAATCCACGCTCAACGGAAATATGCCCTGAATTCTCTTATGACTGGGTCGAAAAAGAATTCGACACCATGGAGAAGCGGGTTGCCGACCCGTTTATTATTGAGAAAAAAACCGCCGATGAACTGCACCAGGCTTTTAAGTACTGGCCGGGTAAAACCACCAGTTCGCTCGCCGCGTCTTATATGTCCGAAGGGACCAAAGAGAGCATGGGCAACGGCGTTTTCACAGTGGGCAACTACTTCTTTGGCGGCGTCGGACACGTCAGCGTCGACTATGGCAAGGTGCTAAAAATCGGCTTCCGCGGGATCATTGATGAGGTCAATCGCGCACTGGAGCGCCTCGATCGCAGCAGCCCGGATTACATCAAGAAAGAGCAGTTCTACCACGCCGTTATTGTGAGCTATCAGGCGGCGATCAACTTCGCACACCGCTACGCTCAGGAAGCCACCCGTCTGGCCCGCGAAGAACGCGATCCGACCCGCCAGCGCGAGCTGGAACAGATTGCCAACAACTGTACTCGCGTGCCGGAATACGGCGCGACCACCTTCTGGGAAGCCTGCCAGACGTTCTGGTTTATTCAGAGCATGCTGCAGATTGAGTCCAGCGGCCACTCGATCTCTCCCGGCCGTTTCGACCAGTACATGTATCCCTACCTTGCGGCGGATACCGCCATCAGCAGCGAATTTGCCCAGGAGCTGGTGGACTGCTGCTGGATCAAGCTGAACGATATCAACAAAACCCGCGACGAAATTTCCGCCCAGGCCTTCGCCGGCTACGCGGTGTTCCAGAACCTGTGCGTCGGCGGTCAGACGGAAGACGGTCGCGATGCGACTAACCCGTTAACCTACATGTGTATGGAAGCCACGGCACACGTACGCCTGCCGCAACCCTCTTTCTCCATTCGTGTCTGGCAGGGCACGCCGGACGAGTTCCTCTACCGCGCCTGTGAACTGGTGCGTCTGGGTCTGGGCGTCCCGGCCATGTACAACGACGAAGTGATCATTCCGGCGCTGCAAAACCGGGGCGTTTCCCTGCACGATGCGCGCGACTACTGCATCATCGGGTGCGTAGAACCGCAGGCGCCGCACCGCACCGAAGGCTGGCACGATGCCGCATTCTTCAACGTGGCGAAGGTGCTGGAAATCACGCTCAATAACGGGCGTTCCGGCAGCAAGCAGCTCGGTCCAATGACCGGCGAAATAACCCAGTACAGCGGCATGGACGACTTCTACGCCGCCTTCAAACAGCAGATGGCGCACTTTGTCCACCAGTTGGTTGAAGCGTGCAACAGCGTCGACATCGCCCACGGCGAACGTTGCCCGCTGCCGTTCCTGTCGGCGCTGGTGGATGACTGTATCGGGCGCGGAAAATCCCTGCAGGAAGGCGGCGCGATCTACAACTTTACCGGCCCGCAGGCCTTCGGCATCGCCGATACCGGCGACTCGGTCTACGCCATCCAGAAACAGGTCTTCGAAGATCGTCGCCTGACGCTTCAGGAACTGAAGGGGGCGCTGGATGCCAACTTTGGCTACCCGGTCGGCAGTACCCCGCATTCCGCAGCGGCGAAATCATCGTTGGGCGAGCAGGATGTTTACGAGGTGGTGAAACGCATTATCGACCAGCATGGTTCGCTGGATCCGGCGGCGATTAAAAACGAGGTCTACCGCCAGCTCGCCAGCGCCAGCCCGGCGCCATCCGCAGGGAATCCGCGTTATGAAGAGATTCGCCACATTCTGGAAAATACGCCGTGCTTTGGTAACGACATCGACGAGGTGGATCTGGTCGCCCGCAACTGCGCGCTGATCTACTGCCAGGAAGTGGAGAAATACACCAACCCACGCGGCGGGCGTTTCCAGGCCGGTATCTATCCGGTGTCGGCGAACGTACTGTTTGGTAAGGACGTCAGCGCCCTGCCGGACGGCCGTCTGGCGAAAGAGCCGCTGGCCGACGGCGTATCGCCGCGCCAGGGGAAAGACACCCTCGGCCCAACCGCTGCCGCCAACTCGGTGGCCAAACTGGATCACTTTATCGCTTCAAACGGCACGCTCTACAACCAGAAATTCCTCCCCTCTTCGCTGGCGGGAGAAAAAGGTCTGCGCAACTTCGGCGGGCTGGTACGTAACTACTTCGATAAGAAAGGGATGCACGTCCAGTTTAACGTTATCGATCGCAACACCTTGCTGGAAGCGCAGAAGAATCCGCAACAGCACCAGGATCTGGTGGTGCGCGTCGCGGGCTATAGCGCGCAGTTCGTGGTACTGGCTAAAGAAGTCCAGGATGACATCATCAGCCGTACCGAGCAGCAATTCTGATTTTGCCTGACCTGCCAGGGCCATACGGCGACGTATGGCCCTGTGTCAAACCCGATTTTAGCGGCTGACTTGCTGTTGCCTGGTGGTCGCTTTTTTGACGAGTGATGTTATGAACAGAGTCGAATACGATACCGAAGGCGTGTTATTCAACATTCAACGCTACTCCCTGCATGATGGCCCCGGCATCCGCACAATCCCCTTTTTTAAAGGCTGTCCGCTGGCCTGCAAGTGGTGCAGCAACCCGGAATCGCAGCGCCCACAGCCGGAGCTTATCTATAAAAAAAGCGATTGTATCCGCTGTGGAAAATGCGTGGATGCCTGCAAACAGCGCGCGCTTTCCCCGGAGAATCTTTTTTTTATCGACCGCGAGCGCTGTATCCAGTGCGGCGAATGCACTGCCGTCTGCCCGACCCAGGCGCTGGAGATGAAAGGCAAACGCATGACCGTCAGTGAGGTGGTCCGCGAATTGCAAAAAGAAGAGAACTTATTTCGCCGCTCCGGTGGCGGCATCACGCTGTCAGGCGGCGAGCCGCTGGCGCAGCCGGTGTTTGCCCGTGAACTCTTAAAAGCCTGTAAAGCCAAAGGCTGGCACACGGCGATGGAGACCACCGGCATGACCACCAAAGCGGTGATCGAGGATGTCTTCCCGTGGGTCGACCTGGCGCTGACGGATATTAAAGCCGTCAACCCCGCCATTCATCAACACAATACGGGCGTCGATAACCGCATCATCCTCGAAAACCTGATTCGCATCTCTTTTATCACTCACGTCATTGTGCGTATCCCGGTGATCCCCGGCGTTAACGACACCCAGGAGGAGATTCGCAACATCGCTGAATTTGCCCGCCTGATGTCTGGTGTGGATACCATTCACCTGCTGCCTTATCACACCTTTGGGGAAAATAAATACAGCCTGCTGGGCCGCATTTATCCGATGGGCGAGGCGGGTTCGCACTCAGAAGATAAAATGGCAGAGCTGAAAAAAGTCGTGGAATCGCTGGGATTTCATTGCCATATCGGCGGTTAGGCCTGACACAACAAAAATGATTTTAACCTCTTATCCCTTGTCCCCCAATCGTTAAGCGGGGGCAGAACGCCTCGCTTAATACAGGAAAAAACTATGAGCCACTCTCGAGAAT
The DNA here is from genome assembly GCF_051131755.1 of Klebsiella sp. R445. Taxonomy (NCBI): domain Bacteria; kingdom Pseudomonadati; phylum Pseudomonadota; class Gammaproteobacteria; order Enterobacterales; family Enterobacteriaceae; genus Klebsiella; species Klebsiella sp. R445. The sequence goes on along the minus strand of NZ_CP180446.1, from coordinate 5,283,757 downwards.
CCGTCACCGGACCGTGCATTGCCGAATTTCTTGGTACCGGGCTGTTTATATTTTTCGGCACCAGCGTGTTGTCTGCAGCAAAGCTTGCCGGCGCCAGCTTTGGTCTTTGGGAAATTTGCGTGGTGTGGGGGCTGGGCATTGCGCTGGCGGTCTACCTGACCGCCGGTACTTCCGGCGCGCACCTTAACCCGGCGGTGACCATTGCGTTATGGATGTTTGCCCGCTTTGACGCCAAAAAAGTGCTGCCCTATATTCTGGCGCAGATGGCCGGGGCGTTCTGCGGCGCCGCGCTGACCTACTTGCTGTACCACAATTTGTTCGCCGATTATGAGCAAGCACATCACATGGTGCGCGGGAGCCAGGAGAGTCTGTATCTGGCCAGCATCTTTTCGACCTACCCGGCGGCAAGCATCAGCGTGTGGCTCGCGGGGCTGGTGGAGATCGTCATTACCTCGATGCTGATTGGCCTGATTATGGCCCTGACCGATGACGGTAACGGCGTGCCGAAAGGGCCGCTGGCACCGCTGCTGATCGGCCTGCTGGTGGCGGTTATCGGTGCGGCAACCGCGCCGCTCACCGGATTCGCCATGAACCCGGCCCGTGATTTTGGCCCCAAACTGTTTACCTGGCTTAATGGCTGGGGCTCGATGGCGATGACCGGCGGCAGGGAGATCCCCTACTTCCTCGTGCCGTTAATCGCGCCGATCATTGGTGGGATCCTCGGCGCTATGATTTACCGCTACGGTATCGTGCGCAATCTGCCTGCCGCAAAAGCCGTCGATACTACGGTAAATCAACCAACGCCTTAAATGACCTGACGCCTTTCACTCCGCCAGCGGCTACAGCGCATGGCGGAGTGTTCCCCAGAAAGATCTAAGACATCCCGCTTTCGCCCGCACTAGCCTCAACAGAAATGCCCCGCCTGACAGCCGCGCATAAAAAAGCGCGTAAAAAAATCCGCCATCTCTGAGAGAGATGGCGGATTGTTATCCTGCAAGCCGCTCGTTCAAGAGCCCCAGGGAGCTTCACGCAAAATGTACCTGCTAGCGACGGGTGCTTTTCCCACGCGGCCGCGCCGTTTTTTTCTCCTCTGCCAAAGCTCGCTCCTCCGGCGCTGACGCCGAAACGTCGCTCAGGCTCTCCTCAAGATCAAGACAGGAGACACTCTCGGTGACCGGCTCGAGATTCACCACCGGGATCGCCGCAGCAGGAATGACCTCTACGGGAGACTCTGGGGAAGTGGCGGGTTCTGCGGGGTCGTCTGCCGTACCGCAGGTCTGTGCGGAGGCAATCAGGCGATCAATACCGCTGGCGGTACGGGCAATCACTTTCCAGGCGTAGACCTGGCCTACCCGACCGGCGGCGGCAACCCCGGCTGAAACGGCAGCATTCATCGCCCCGACCTCCCCGGTGAGTTTGACGGTCACCAGCCCGCCGCCCTTAGTCAGTTCGTATCCGACCAGTTCGACATTCGCCGATTTTATTGCGGCATCGGCGGCCTCTACCGCCACCGTTAAGCCAACGGTTTCTATTAAGCCTAAGCTCTGCCCGGACATAACTCTCTCCTGTTATTTTTCATTCAATGGGGAACTGACGGGGGTGCGCCGTTGACCGGCGGCATCATCACGCAGCGGCTGCGCGCGGTCCGTACGTTCCCAGGGGAAGACTTCCCGACCGAAATGGCCGTAGCAGGCCGTTTGTCGATAGCGAGGCGCCAGCAAATCCAGATCACGGATAATGCCGTAAACGCTAAGATCAAAATGCTGGCTGACCAGCTGCGTCAGCCGGTTCGCCGACATCCGGGAAGTCCCAAAAGTATTAATCGCCACCGACACGGGGCGGGAAAGGCCGATGGCCCAGGCCAGCTGAACTTCACAGCGCGTCGCCAGCCCGGCGGCAACGATATTTTTCGCCACATAGCGCGCCGCATAGGCCGCCGAACGGTCGACTTTCGATGGATCTTTACCGGAAAACGCGCCGCCGCCGTGGTGCGCTGCGCCGCCGTAGGTATCCACAATGATTTTGCGCCCGGTCAGGCCGCAGTCCGCAGCGGGTCCGCCGTGAACAAACGGCCCGGCGGGATTAATCAGTATCCGGGTGGCGGGCGTCAACCAGCGCGCCGGGATCACCGGTTTGACGATCTCTTCCATCACCGCTTCGCGCAGCATAGCCAGCGGAAAATCGGCGCGATGCTGCGTGGAGACCACGATGGTGTCCGCATGGTGTATCCGCCCGTCGCCGTATTGCAGCGTCACCTGACTTTTGGCGTCAGGGAGCAGGCCATCCAACTGGCCCGTTTTACGTCGCTGAGCCTGCCGGGCCATCAGCCGGTGCGCGTACACGATCGGCGCGGGCATCAGCTGCGGTGTTTCATCGCAGGCATAGCCGAAGGTCATGCCCTGATCGCCGGCCCCCAGCGAGGCCGGTTCGCTGGCGCGAATGCCGCTGGCGATATCGTCAGATTGCCGACCAAGCATGCTGATAACCGCACAAGTTGCGGCATCAAAGCCTTTCAGCGAGTGGTCGTAGCCGACTGATTTCACAGTTGCCCGGACAATCTGTTCGATGTCGATCCTCGCCTGCGACGATATTTCCCCGGCCACAATCACCGCCCCGGTTTTCACCAGGCATTCGCAGGCCACTTTGGCCCAGGGATCGTTGAGTAAGCAGGCATCAAGAATGGCGTCAGAGATCTGGTCCGCCATCTTATCCGGGTGCCCTTCGGCAACCGATTCAGAGGTAAAAAGGTAGTCGTCCACGGCAGGGCCACTGTAAAAAGAATCGTGTCCCATCTTAGCGGCGCGGGGCGCGCCGACGAGTAAACAATCTTGCCGGAATGGCGGACTTTCTTGCGCTTACACCACGCTCAGCGCAAGAAAGGCCGGGTGCGCATCAGCACGCTTCGGGCGCGGCGTTGCGACGATAATCCGATGGCGCGATGCCGGTCTCTTTTTTGAAGATCCGGCAAAAATAGTTCGCATCCTGCCAGGAGAGTTCCAGCGCAATGGTGTTGACTTTTAAATCACTGAACTGCAGCAGAGATTTGGCGAGCGTGATTTTGCGGCTGGTGATATAGCTTGAGAACCCGCTACCGGTGCTCTTCTTAAATGCCCGGCTCAGGTAACACGGGCTGACGAAGGACTCCGCGGCGATATCATCCAGGGTCATGTTATTCAGCAGGTTTTTCTCGATATGAAAGCGGGCTCTGGTGACAAAATCCATGCTGCCGCTGGCGCTTTTAAACAACAGTTCGAACAGATCGCGGCTGAGGCTTAACAGTCCCCCCATGATCTGCCAGTAGCGGCCGGTGGACAGCCCGTGCTGATGAATGCCCTGCATCAGCGCGCTGATTGTTTGCCGGCACGGGGTATATTTGTCGCCCAGACCGGCAAGGTGCTGCTGGAGCAGTTCCAGCACGTCAATAAGCGCGTTGGCCCCCTCGTTATCCGCGGGGGATTCACTACAGGCCGTATCCAGCGCCGCGAATAAAAAGCAGTGCCAGCCGGGATAATCGCAGCCGCTTATCAGATCGCTTATCGTCTGCCGCTGCTCGCGCGTTGCCACCGCCCCCTGCTCATCCACCAGCAAGGTTTTGCGAATGGTATCGCTGAGAATGCTCTGCTTGACCGGCTTTAACAGATAATCGTCCACCTTCAGGCTCAGCATATGACGCACAATGTCGAAGTCATCGTTTGCCGTCGTAACAATCACTTTGGTCTGGCTATTTTTCTGCTTGAGGTACTCAATCACCTGGTTGCCGTTGGGTAACGGGATGTTGATATCCACCAGCATCATATCGATCTGATTGAGCTCATCGATCAGTTTAATGGCTTTATTGCCGGTCGATGCTTCATGAATGACCGAATTTTCCACGCAGCGAGAGACGATTCGCTTGAGCGACTCTGACTCAATGCGCTCATCTTCAACAATAACAATATTATACATACTCACACTCCAGGCTCGGTCGGCACCATCGGGAATCGCAGTCTCACCGTGGTACCGAGCATCGGCTTATGGGGGCTGGTGATTTGTAAACCATAGTCTTCACCGAATAACAGCTGCAGGCGGTTGTTGATATTATTAATGCCGATGCCGCCTTTCTGTCGGTTCTGATTGCCAGAGAGGATATGCGCAATGTCCTCCGGTGAAATACCGTCACCGTTATCGGTGACGTCAATAATCACATCGTGACCATCGTCGGTGGCGCGCAAAATAATGTGGCTGGTGGTTTCTCGCGGCTCGACAACATAATTAAAAAAGTTTTCTACCAGCGGTTGCAGAATTAAAAAAGGACACACCGTCTCATTATATTTTTCCGGGATATCGCAAACATAGTCAAAGCGCTCATTCATCCTGACTTTCTGAATTGACATGTAGCAACTGACATAATTCATTTCCCGACCAAGCGTAATCAGACCGTTGTGATTCTTACGCAGTAAATAGCGCATCATGTCAGAAAAGTCGTGCACCATGGTTTCGGTACGGCTGGCATCTTCGAGGAACGCCAGCCGGCCGATGGTATTCAGCACGTTAAACAAAAAATGGGGGTTAATCTGGTAGGAAAGCGCCTTAAACTCGGCTTCATGCAGCGAGCGTTCGATCTCCACGCGCTTGCGTAACTCGCTGGTGAGTTCCTGATCTTTTTGGCGTAATTCACGCTGGATATTGTTGGCGTGCGCCTGCTCAACCAGATAGGAAGCAACATGCAGCAGCGTATAGGCCGTTGATTCAAAACGCTCGTAAGGCATACGCGGCGTATTTTCGTGCAGCTCCAAAAGCCACGGATTTTCTTGCCACAGGTGGTTATTGTTGAGGATGTAGGGGATGGTTTGCTCTTTCTCCGCTTCGACCTTCACCTGCCCGGAGATAAAAGCGCCAAGATAATGGTTATTAATCATGATGGGCACGGCAAACTCGACGAAACCGCAATAGCAACGGTAAACCACCGGCTCCCCGGCAAGCATTGCCGCCTGCCCACCGGCGCTATCGCTATCGTAGCAGTGGCGGGCCAGGCTGGTATTCATTCTTGATCGGGCGCAAAAATCAGAGAAACCACTCGCGCGAGTGACCGGAATACCGTCCTGATCGACTACCACAAGGGCAATCATCATGGATTGACTAAAATTGTCCTGCAGCGTTTGCAACCGGTCAACATCAAGAAATTCGTGTAGTTTGTATTTATTATTCATGATATCCGCCAGGTCAGGTCAAATGCAGCCAGACCATACCTTATTTAGGGTTTTAAAATAATGAAATCGCTCACAAACAAAAAATGAATAACAATTAATATGTTAACCTGATGTTCTATTTTCTCGCATTAATTAACATTTATCCGAGGCCTTTACATAAATAAAAAACAGCCTCCGTCTGATATGAATATTAAAAATAAGTACGGGAAATTTATCCTTAGCCCGCGGGTTCAATATTGCGACAGGGATGTTCAGCCTGTCGCGGCTTCGGGATGTCGTACGGACTAAAGCGCGACACCACGCTCAATGCGCCCCGCCTGTTGACTTATTTTGCCAAAGCGTTACTTTTCAGGACATGAAAAACATACTGATAATCGTGCCCGATGGCGGCATGCTGTTTGAGTCCGCCGGCATTGCCGACATTCTGATGCAGGCTAACCGGCTGCACCCGGACGGCATCGAGTCGCCGTGCTATCGCATCGCCGTCGCCACCACCCAGCCGCATCAGGTGATTCACGGCCAGTCTGGCCTCAACCTGCTGGCCGACCATCGCCTGCACGAGCTCGATCCACGGCAGTCGCTCGATACCATCATCATTACCGGGAAAGGACAGAGCGAGCAGGAAGGGATTGCGGTCGTCGACTGGCTGCGTCTGGCCGCCCCTCACGCCCGCCGCATCGCCTCCATCTGCGGCGGTGCATTACTGCTGGCACAGAGCGGACTGCTGAACGGCAGGCGCGCCACCACCCACTGGAAATTGCTGGAATCGATGCAGGCCGCCTACCCTGAGATCCGCGTCGAAGGCGGACCGCTGTATGTCCAGGACGGGCCCATCTGGACCTCCGGCGGCGTCAGTTCCGGCTTTGACCTGACGCTGGCGCTGGTGGAAGAGGATTATGGTTTTAGCCTCGCCCGCGATGTCGCCCAGGATATGGTGATGTACCTGCGCCGTCCCGGAGGTCAGCTGCAGTTTAGCCGCTATAACCTCGCCAGAATCAGCACCCCTGGCCCCATCGGCGACCTGCTGACGTGGATCCTCACCAACCTGACCGCCGACCTGTGCGTCGAAAACCTGGCAGAAAAAGTAGCCATGAGCCCGCGCAATTTCACCCGCGTGTTTACCCGGGAAACCGGGGCCTCGCCGGCGCGCTACGTGGCCGAGGCACGCCTTGCTGCCGCCCGGCAGCGGCTGGAGCAGACCAACGACACCCTGGACAACATTGCCGAAGACACCGGGTTTGGCAGCACCATTAACCTGCGCCGCCTGTTCGAAAAACAGCTCCACCTGACGCCGGGTGAATACCGCCAGCGCTTCCATTGCCGCAAGATGGCGTAAAGTGATCTTTATTTGTCATTTACGCCAAAACCCTCGCCGCCTACAGTAACTCCAGAGACAGCAATTAAGACAGCCTACCGGGTAGGCGCACAGGAGCGAATTATGGTTAAGGTCGGCATTAACGGTTTCGGCAGAATCGGACGCAACGTCCTGCGTGCAGCATTACGTCATCCAGAGATTCAGATTGTGGCGATCAACGATCTGACGGACAGCAAAACGCTGGCCCATCTGCTGAAATATGACTCGCTGCTGGGCACCCTGCCGGTCAGCGTAGAGGCGGCTGACGGTCAGCTGCAGGTCGATGGTCAACCGGTCATCGTCTATAGCGAACGCGACCCGGCGCGGATCCCGTGGCGCGACGCCGGGGTAGAGATTGTCATCGAGGCCACCGGTTTCTTCACCGAACGCGATCAGGCCGCCGTCCACATTCACAGCGGCGGTGCCAAACGGGTGATCATTTCCGCCCCCGGCAAGAATGATGATTTAACCATCGTGATGGGCGTTAACCATCAGCTGTACGATCCGCAGCAGCACGCGGTCGTGAGCAACGGCAGCTGCACCACCAACGGTCTGGCCCCGGCCGCCCAGGTGCTGCATCAGCAGTTTGGCATTCAACACGGTCTGATGAATACCACTCATGCCTACACCAACAGCCAGGCGCTGCACGATCAGCCGGAAAAAGATCTGCGCGGCGCGCGGGCAGCGGCGCTCTCCATAGTGCCCTACTCCAGCGGCGCAGCAAAAGCGCTGGGCAAAGTTATCCCGGAACTCGACGGACGCCTGACCGGCTATTCACTGCGTGTGCCGGTGCCGGTGGTCTCGATCGTCGACCTGACCGTCACGCTTGAGCGCAACGTCACGGTGGAAGAGGTTAATAACGCCTTCCGTCAGGCGGCAGCATCTGGCCCGTTACAGGGGATCCTCGGCTACAGCGACGAACCGCTGGTCTCCAGCGATTATCAGGGAGACCCGCGCTCGTCGATCATCGATGGCCTGTCGACCCTGGTGATTGGCGGCAATATGGTGAAAATCCTCGCGTGGTATGACAACGAATGGGGCTTCTCTAACCGCCTGGTTGAGCTGGCGCAGTATATCGCCCAGCGCGAACAGTAGCCGATACCGGCGGCGGCCTCCTGCGGACGGGGCGTCGCCGCCACAACGACCGGCACAGTCGCCAGCGGGCGGAAAATTCGCTATTATCCGCCCCCACCCTTTTTAAGCGCCCACTCATGTCCGCCATCGTCGATAACTTTATTGCGCCCCCCTGCCACGAGCAGATTGCCATCCTCTATCAGGACCACCATCTGCTGCTGATCGACAAGCCCAGCGGCCTGCTCAGTCTGTCAGGCAAAAACCCGCAGAATCTCGATTCCGTACACTATCGTCTGGCGCAGGAATTTCCCGGTTGTACGCTGGTGCATCGTCTCGACTTTGGCACTTCCGGATTGCTGGTGGTGGCGAAGAATAAGGCCATCAATGCCGCGCTGTGCCAGCAGTTCAGCCAGCGCACGGTGCAGAAGGTTTACAGCGCCTTGCTGTGCGGCCATCTGGCCGACGACGAAGGGGTGATTGATGCCCCCATCGCCAAAGACCCGGCGCTGTTCCCGCGCATGACAATCTGCGCCATCAACGGCAAGCCCGCGCGTTCCCGCTATCAGGTGGTGGAACGCCTGCACCAGACTAACGCCGACGGCACCTTGCTGCCGCTGACCCGGGTCCAACTGTTCCCGGAAACCGGCCGCACCCACCAACTGCGGATCCACTGCCAGCAGCTGGGGCATCCGATCTTAGGCTGCGATCTGTACGGGGGATTGAGCTGGCCCGGCAGCCAGCAGGCGTCGCGCCTGATGCTCCATGCCAGCGCGCTGCACTTCGTTCACCCGGTCAGCGGCGAACCGTTTCACGCCACCCACAACAGTCCGTTCTGACCTGTCTCTGGCCTGACGCAGCAGCAAGCTGCGCAAATAAGCTTCGCAATACTATTAATTAGCCGTAAAAGTGAATCATATTAAAACAGGCAACCGAGCGCGATGATCAACAGGATGACGGCAACGTTAAATGATGGAACATTTACGTGAACATTCAAGTAAAATCCGGACTTTATTTAACCACCTTGAAGTGCATCACTTTCTGTTACCTGCGCCTGCTGTCCGCCAGCAGCATGAAGCATAATACCCGCATTACGTTGCCCTCCTGAAAACATCTGCCTGACTCTGGCTCCAGCCGGACGATAACGCCGACATTTTGTGGCATTTCCTCCGGCAAACTATCGATCGCTGGACACGCGATCGAGATCTCATTGTGATTCTTAAATGTCGATTCAATAACATTTTCGTATCATTTATTGAACATTAAATTGACGTTTACCCACTCTGTTTCCTATACGTTTAGCCGACCTGTTGGCCAATAAAATAATCATAATGTGGAGCTTTTGATGAACAATAGCCCGTCAATGGAACAGACTCGCTCCGAGAGTCTGGTCCCACCTGCCCCTGCGGATCGCCCACTGGATGCCCGTCAGCAATCGGTGATCAATAAACTCTTTCGTCGCTTAATCGTTTTTCTCTTTATTCTGTTCGTTTTCTCCTACCTCGACCGTATCAACATCGGCTTTGCTGGCCTGACCATGGGCAAAGACCTCGGCCTTACCAGCACCATGTTTGGCCTGGCGACCACCCTGTTTTATGTGATGTACGTGATTTGCGGCATTCCCAGCAACATCATGCTCAGCATCGTCGGCGCACGCCGCTGGATTGCCATCCTGATGGTTATCTGGGGGATTGCCTCCACCGCCACCATGTTTGCCACCGGCCCGAACAGCCTGTACGTACTGAGAATGCTGGTGGGCATCGCCGAAGCTGGCTTTTTACCCGGCCTGCTGCTCTATTTAACCTTCTGGTTCCCGGCGCAATATCGCGCCCGCGCCAACGCGCTGTTTATGATTGCCATGCCCGTCACCATGGCGCTTGGCTCACTGGCTTCGGGGTATATCCTCAATCTGGATGGCGTGCTGAACCTGAAAGGTTGGCAGTGGCTCTTTCTGTTGGAAGGCTTCCCGTCGGTACTGCTGGGGCTGGTGGTCTGGTTCTGGCTGGATGACAGCCCGGATAAAGCCAAATGGCTGACCGACGATGATAAGGCCTGTCTCAATGAGATGCTGGAAGCGGATCGCGCAGCGCTGCAGGCGTCGCGGCTCAGCGAAGCCAGCCCGCCGCTGTCCCAGCGCAGCATGCTGCGGGAGTTGTTTACGCCAATCATCCTGCTCTATACGCTGGCCTATTTCTGCCTGACTAATACCTTAAGCGCCCTTAGCGTCTGGACGCCGCTGATCCTGCGCAGCTTCAACGAGCAGAGCAGCAACGTCACCATCGGTCTTCTGAGCGCGATCCCGCAGGTTTGTACCATCGTCGGGATGATCTGGTGGAGTAAACGATCTGACCGCCTGAAGGAGCGAAAACTGCACACCCTGCTGCCCTATCTGTTCGCGGCGGCCGGCTGGATGTTAACCGCCTCCAGCAGCAACCCGCTGTTGCAATTCACCGGGATTGTGATGGCCTCCAGCGGCGCCTTTGCCGCCATGGTGATTTTCTGGACCACCCCAGACCAGGCGATTTCGCTGCGCGCACGGGCGCTGGGGATTGCGGTGATCAACGCCACCGGGATGACCGGCGCGGCGCTGGGGCCGCTGTTAATGGGCTGGCTGAAAGACGTCACCGGGAACTTCAACGCCGGGATCTTTATGGTCGCCGGGTTCCTCGTGCTCGGCGCGCTGGTCATTGCCCTGATCCCGATGAAAGCGGCGGTGCAGCAGAGCCGCCTCGCATCATCGACATAAGCCACCAGGCCTGAGCCTGTCGGCATCGCCAATAAGGGGGCGGTTTCTGTGCGGACCGCCCCCGTCAAAGACGCTTAAACGCAGAGCACTTTTATCGCCAGCCCGCCGCGGGATGTCTCCCGGTACTTATCATTCATATCCTTGCCGGTCTCGTACATGGTTTCGATCACCTTATCTAACGAGACATGCGGTTCGGAGGTGCGACGCAGCGCCATCCGCGCGGCATTGACGGCTTTTACCGCATTGATAGCATTACGCTCAATACAGGGGATCTGCACCTGCCCGGCAACCGGGTCGCAGGTCAGGCCGAGGTTATGCTCCATGGCAATTTCCGCCGCATTACAGACCTGCGCCGGACTGCCGCCCAGCAGCTCGGTCAGGCCAGCGGCCGCCATCGAACAGGCCACGCCAATTTCCCCCTGACAACCCACTTCGGCTCCGGAAATCGAGGCATTCATTTTATACAGCGCGCCAATGGCCCCCGCCGCCAGCAGATAGCGCGCCAGCGAACCGGCGTTGACCGGACGGCGAAATTTATCGTAGTAAGCCAGCACCGCCGGAATAATCCCGCAGGCACCGTTGGTCGGCGCGGTGACCACCCGGCCACCGGCGGCGTTCTCTTCGCTAACCGCCAGGGCGAACATGTTGATCCAGTCGATGACGTTCATCGGATCGCTGGAGAGGCTGTCGCTGGAGACCAGCCGCCGCCGCAACGCCGCAGCACGACGCGGGACATTTAATGGTCCGGGCAGCACGCCTTCGGTATTCATGCCGCGTTCAATACCGTCCCACATCACCGCGTGGATGTGCTGCAACCCGGCATCGATCTCCGCCTTACTGCGTAAGGCCAGCTCGTTTTGCATCATCAGTCCGGAGACCGACAGCCCGTTGTGCTGGCACAGATGCAGCAGTTCACTGGCAGAGCGGAATTCAAACGGCACCTGGATGACGTCATCGTGGCTCTCCCCGGTCTCCCCTTCGGCAACGATAAACCCACCCCCGACCGAGTAATAGGTCTGGCTGGCCCACGGGCCGGAGTGGCTCCACGCGGTAATGCGCATGCCATTTTCGTGATACGCCAGGGTATGGGAGTGGAACACCATATCGTCGGCCATCTGAAAATCAACGGTCTGCGCGCCCCGGGCGAGCGGCAGACGCCCGCTCTGCGTGACCTGTTGAATAAAAGCCGGAATCGCGTCGATGTCGACATGTTGCGGGCTGTTGCCCGCCAGTCCCAGAAGAATAGCGACATCGGTCGCATGGCCCTTGCCGGTCGACGACAACGAGCCATACAGATCGACCACAATACGGGTGATGTGCACCAGTTCGCCCTGGGTAACCAACTGGTCGATAAAACGTTTCCCGGCATTCATCGGCCCCACGGTATGCGAGCTGGAAGGACCGATTCCCGGTTTGAAAATATCGAATGCGCTAATCATATTTACCGCCTCGGATTGCCGTTCAGAGAAGAGCGCGGGTCGCGCTCCGGTGCGGCGGCACGGGAAGTTCCCGCCCTGCCGCCGTGACAATGGCTTTCACGTTCTCCAGGCTCTGACGCGCCTGATCGGCCACATTGTCGGCAATGGCACCGGTCTACGGGCAGACCGGGATCTGCCCCGATGTCAGCACCTGCGTGCCGAGATCAACGCCCTGAACATACGGCCCGATTGCCCCCGGCGCATCCTGGGTTGCGATTATCTTTCTCATGATTCCTCCGGCGTTATAGCGCCTGGGTAAAGGTACGGGAAATGACATCCTGCTGCTGTTCACGGGTCAGAGCGTTGAAACGCACCGCGTAACCAGAAACGCGAATGGTCAGGTTCGGGTAGTTTTCCGGATGTTCGATGGCATCCAACAGCATCTCCCGGTTCATCACGTTGACGTTGAGATGCTGCCCGCCTTCAACGTGGGCCTCATGGTGGAAGTAGCCGTCCAGCAGTCCCACGAGGTTGGTTTTACGCACCGTCTCCTCTTTACCCAGCGCCGCCGGCACGATGGAGAAGGTGTAGGAGATGCCGTCTTTGGCGTAGGTGAACGGCAGCTTAGCGACCGAGGTTAATGACGCCACCGCGCCTTTGCGGTCGCGCCCGTGCATCGGGTTAGCCCCTGGGGCAAACGGCGTCCCGCCACGGCGACCATCCGGGGTATTACCGGTCTTCTGGCCGTACACCACGTTGGAGGTGATGGTCAGGATCGACTGGGTCGGCACGGCATTGCGATAGGTTGGCAGCACTTTGATTTTTTTCATAAAGCGCTCGACCAGATCGCAGGCGATGCTGTCGACCCGCTGGTCATTATTGCCATACTGCGGGTAGTCGCCTTCGATGACAAAATCGACCGCCAGGCCGTTATGGTCGCGGACCGGTTTCACCTTCGCGTACTTAATGGCCGACAGCGAATCCGCCGCCACCGACAAACCGGCCATGCCGCAGGCCATGGTGCGGTAGACGTCGCGGTCATGCAGCGCCATCAACGAGGCTTCATAGCTGTACTTGTCATGCATGTAGTGGATGATGTTCAGCGCGCTGATGTACTGCACCGCCAGCCAGTCCATAAAGTGGTCGAGACTCTCCATCACCGTGTCGTAATCGAGCACCTCATCCAGCAACGGCGCGGTTTTCGGCCCCACCTGAATCTTGAGTTTCTCATCTACGCCGCCATTGATTGCGTACAGCAGCGTTTTGGCCAGGTTGGCGCGGGCGCCGAAGAACTGCATCTGTTTGCCGATAATCATCGGGCTGACGCAGCAGGCGATGGCGTAATCGTCGCTGTTAAAATCGGTGCGCATCAAATCGTCGTTCTCATACTGCAGCGATGAGGTGACGATCGAGACCTGAGCCGCATACTTTTTGAAGGCAATCGGCAGGGCTTCGGACCACAGCACCGTGAGGTTTGGCTCCGGTGCCGGCCCCATGGTGTGCAGGGTATGCAGATAGCGATAGGCGTTTTTGGTGACCAGGGTCCGCCCGTCAAGCCCCATGCCGCCGATGACTTCGGTGGCCCAGATCGGGTCGCCGGAAAACAGGGTGTCGAACTCCGGCGTGCGCAAGAAGCGCACCATGCGGATCTTCATAATGAAGTGGTCGATCAGCTCCTGGGCCTGCTGCTCGGTCAGGTGGCCGCGGTTAAGATCGCGTTCAATATAGATATCGAGGAAGGTGGCGGTACGCCCCAGCGACATAGCGCCGCCATTTTGTGATTTCACCGCCGCCAGGTAGGCAAAATAGACCCACTGCACCGCTTCCTGGGCCGTGGACGCCGGGCGGGAGATATCGCAGCCATATTTCGCCGCCATCTCCTGCATCTGCAACAGCGCACGGCGGTGTTCCGCCAGCTCTTCGCGCAAACGAATCGTCGCTTCCAGATTCTGCCCGTACTCCAGGTTGGATTGCAGGTCGGCAAACTGCAGTTCACGTTCGCGCACCAGGTAACGAATACCGTACAGCGCCACGCGGCGGTAGTCGCCAATAATCCGCCCGCGGCCATAGCCGTCCGGCAAACCGGTTAGCACCCCGGATTTACGGCAGCGCAGCATATCCGGCGAGTACGCATCAAATACTCCCTGATTGTGCGTTTTACGCAGATCGGTAAACAGGTACTCAAAGTGCGGGTCCATCTCACGACCATAAGCCTCAAACGAGCTTTTGATCATGTTGATGCCGCCGAACGGGTGCAGCGCGCGTTTAAGCGGTTTATCGGTCTGTAGCCCGACAATTTTTTCCAGCGCCGGGTCAATGTAGCCGGCATCATGTGCGATAATCGAGGTCGCGATATTGCTATCGAAATCGACTGGCGCATGGGTCGCGTTTTCAATATGAATCCCCGTCATCACTTTACCCCACAGCGCGGTGGTCGCCGGCGTGGCTTCGCTCAGAAAAGATTCATCTCCTTCATATGGCGTATAGTTGTGCTGAATAAAATCGCGGACATTAATTTCTTCTTTCCAGTCCGTACCGTGAAAACCTTGCCACGCATCGGCATACAGCCTGTCGCTGGTATCGATATTTACCTTCATGAAAAATCATCTCTCTACAGAACAAAAATTAATTAAGCAAATTCCACTTGCGCGTGCATTGCCCCTAAATGAATGGCGTCGAGGGCAATCATTTTCTCTTCATTGGTGGGAATAACGGCGCAGCTGACTCTGGTATTTGGCGTGGAAATAATTCTTTCACCATGGGAATTCGGTACATTATTCATTTCCACATCCAGGGTCACCCCCAGTACGGCTAAATGGTCGATCACCAGCCGGCGAATTAATAATGAGTTTTCACCGATACCGCCGGTGAAAATAATCGCGTCCAGGCGCTGGAGCGAGGCCGCATGACCGGCAATATGGCGGGCGATGCGATGGACAAAGGTTTTAATCGCCAGTCGGGCGCGTTCATGCCCCGCGTGCCAGGCTTTCTCCAGTACCCGCAGGTCTGATGAGAGACCGGAGATCCCTAACAGCCCGGATTCTTTATTGACCACCCGCTCAAGGTCGCTCAGGGTCTGCTGGGTTTCGCTGGCGATCCACGCCAGCGCGCCGAAGTCGACATCTCCGCTGCGGGTTCCCATCATCAGCCCTTCCAGCGGCGTCATCCCCATGGAGGTATCGACGCTTTGCCCGTTGCGCACCGCGCAAACCGAGGCACCGTTGCCCAGATGCGCGATCACCAGCCCGGAATCGTCTTCATCCAGTGCCAGCAGGTCGTGCGCTCGCTGGGCAACATAGCGATGGGAGGTCCCGTGGAACCCATAGCGGCGCACGCCAAGTTCCTCATAATATTTCCACGGCAGCCCGTAGAGATAAGCTTCCGGCGCCAGGGTCTGGTGGAAACTGGTATCAAACACGGCCACCTGCCTGACGCCGGGGAACAGGTGCTGGGCCGACGTAATACCGCTGAGATTGGCGTAATTATGCAGCGGGGCTAATGGCGACACCCGGCGGATATTATCGATAACCTCATCGGTAATAATAACGGACTCCGTAAAGATATTTCCACCGTGCGCAATACGGTGACCAATTAATGCCACGCTATCGATTAATTCGCGTTTTTCCAGTTCAAAGGCAATGGCCTTTAATGCGCCTTCGTAGCTATGTTGCGGCAGTTTAACTGGCGCGCCGTCATTAATGGCTAAAAACGCATTCTCAGAATTAATCCCATCGGCAATACCGGCCATTAAAACATCACAGCTCATTGCATCAAGGACTGAAAATTTAATTGAAGACGATCCGCAGTTAATGACCAGTACTACCGGGAATTCATTCATGGTTGACTCCGCTCATCCTGAGCTTAATTAAAACAGTTTGTAGACGATATTCAGAATGGTCAGCAGACCCACGACGGTGACGAAGACGTTATCGAGGCGGCCACGGTATTTCGCCAGTGACGGTGCTTTACGGATGGCATACATCGGTAACAGGCACAGCAGCGAGGCAATAATCGGTGCACCCATCGCTTCAATCAGGTCGAGGATATTGGGGTTCGCATAAGCCACCACCCAGGTGGAGCCCATAATGAAGACCATGCTGATGGTATTCAGTTTGCTTGTGGAGACCTTGGTTTTGTCACCCTTATAACCGAATTTCAGTACCAGGCCGTTCAGCCCTTCCAGTGTGCCGAGATAGTGGCCGAAGAAGGATTTGAAAATAGCCACCAGCGCGATAATCGACGCTCCGTACTCGAGTACCGTGGCAAATGACGATTTACTGCCGGTCATGGAGGCAAAGTGGTTTGCCAGGTAAGAGAGCACCGGGATGTTCTGCGCTTTCGCGTCCGCCATGTTTTCCGGCGACAGCGTAAACAGGCAGCTGAAGGCAAAGAACATCACCACGGCAACCATCAGCATACTGGCGCGAGAGATGATTTTTGAACACTTACGTTCGGTGTAGTCGCGGCCAAACTCCTTTTCATACTCTTCGCGTTTGGAGACCACGAACGAGGAGACAATCGGCGAGAAGTTAAAGGAGAAGACCATAATGGAGATCCCCAGCCATACGGTCACCAGGATGCCATCGTGACCGGTCAGGGCGATATCGCTGAGATTGACCTGATCGATAACCGCAGAGTTCCAGTAAGGGATCAGCGACAGCGAAATCAGCACCAGGCTGGCAATAAACGGGAACACCAGGAAGCTCATCACTTTGACCATCAGGTCCTTGCCGAACCAGATAACAAAGGCCATCAGCAGCAGCAGGAACAGCGCCACAAAGCCACGATTAAGCGCCGGCATCTGCAACTGGTTTTCCCAGAAGGTCATAAAGGTGTTGGTAATGGTGACGCCATAAATCCACAGCAGCGGGCAGATTGCGAAGAAGTACAGCAAGGTGATCACCACCCCACCGGTCTTACCAAAATGCTCTTCTACCGTCTCGGTGATGTTACCGGACGGGTTCGAACCGGACAGGCACAGGCGAGCCAGCGCCCGGTGGCAATAGAAGGCTATCGGGTAGGCTAAGACCAGCATCAGTAAGATGGGGATCAGGCCGCCAAAGCCGGCACGGATGGGGAAGAAGAGCACCCCGGCTCCGATGGCGGTCCCGAACAGGCCCAGGGTCCACGTGGTGTCCGATTTACGCCACGATGATTCTCTTGTCTCGCTGGATATAATGCTATCTGTAGTACTCATATCCTGTCCTCACATAAGATTAAGCGTCAACTAAACCAGTAATTTGCGAAACACGTGAAAGGTCGATATTGCCACCAGAAATAATGCTGACTGTTTTACGGTTCTGGATATAGCTATCTAACTTCCCGCTCAATAATGCTGCGCAGGCCAGGGCGCCGGCGCCTTCAGTAATCACTTTATTGCGCTGAATTAAGGCAATCATGCTGTTACGAATTTCATCTTCACTGACCAGCACAATATCGTCGACCAACTCGCGGACGATTTCGTAGGTCAGGTTACCGGGGCGAGAAACATCGCAGCCGTCGGCTAATGTGCCGGTATTCCGATGCGACGTAATTGCGCCAGCATAATAAGAGGCGGCCATCCCGTGGACGTTTTCAGACTGCACGCCAATAATGCGAATGGTCGGGTTAATGGATTTAATCGCCACCGCAATGCCGGCAATCAAACCGCCGCCGCCGATGGGCACAATTACGTTATCGACGTCATACAGGTCTTCCATTATTTCCAGACCGATGGTGCCCTGCCCGGCAATGACTTTCGGGTCGTCATAAGGCGGAATAAAAATACGCCCTTCCATTTCGACAATTTCGCTCACCCTGGCGATGGTGTCATTGAAGTTTTCACCGTGGAGAATCACTTCTGCCGAGTAATCGCAGGTGGCGGCAACCTTTGATTTCGGCGCCCCTTTTGGCATCACCACTTTGCCATCAATGCCAAGCATAGCGCAGGAGAGCGAGACGCCCTGCGCATGGTTGCCGGCAGAGCAGGCCACTACGCCCTTGCGTTTTTCCGCTTCGCTGAGCGAACTCAGTTTGTTAAATGCACCGCGGATCTTAAACGAGCCGGTACGCTGCATATTTTCAAATTTGAGAAATATTTCACCTTTACAACGTTCGCTAAAATAATTAGAGCGCGGCATGCCTGTTTTATAAATTTTACCCGCCAGTCTTTTTTTCGCTTCGAGGATATCTTCAATGGCAACCGGGAGATCGTATGTAATGTGCATTAGAGCCTCTTAACCTTGGTATAAAATAATAAAGATGACGTTCAATCCGTAATCGCAGCGTAGAAAGCCCCCTCCGCCATTAAGGATCGAATATTTAACCGTAAAGTTCACCGTAACCACCGGCTGAATATCAACCGATGTTCTGAATATTAATAATCAGAAAAGAAAATTCATTTAATCAACAGTTATTAATTGTCTCTTCCTACAGCCATTAAATGCTGAATACTCTTTCGCTAATTCCACCAGCACCGAGGCGGCATTTTTAATACGATAATTCTTCGACCAGATTGCCGCATAACGGGCAACCGGTAATGCTTCGCTAATCGGGATGGTAATAAACTGACTGGAGCCAAACGGTGTGGTCATATCGCAGGGAATGACCGTCAGGAAATCAGCATTGAGAACAAGATTATAAATGGTGACGACCGAGTCGGTTTTAACGATGTTTTCACTGTTGATGCCGCTGCGCTGGAGAGTGGTAAGGAGTTCACTGTAGTAACCCATATTGGTTTGCGGCAACACCCACTGTTCGTTCTGCAACGATGCCAGCGTGGTGGTGCCGCTGCATGTTCGGGACTTGTTGGCCACCAGTACAAACTCGGATTCAAACAGCGGTTCCACGTGAAGATCGTGAAGTTTCATCTCGTCACTCAGCGTGCCGATAGCGAAGTCGAGACGGCCGTCGCGGATCGCCGGGAGAAACGAGGAGAGCTGGGCTTCGTACATCGAGACCTGAGCTTTAGGGAACACCTTTTTGAACTTGTGGATCATGTCAGACATAAAGGTGAAGCCAATCAGCGACGGAAAACCGAAAGAGACATCAACCACCGTGTTGCAGGTCATGCTGTGCATCTCATTGACCATATTTTTCATTTCACGGGTGATCGATTCGGACCATGACAGCAGTACTTGTCCGGTATTGGTCAAGGTGACGCCGGTATTTTTTCGCACCACTAATTCGGTTCCGAAATAGGCTTCGATATCATTAATTATCTTACTGACGGCAGGTTGCGTTAAACCTAATTCTTTTGCTGCTGAGCCGATGGAGCCACTTCTGATGACTTCCTGGAATACCACCAGATGCTGTGTTTTTGGTAGAGTAATCGTATTCATAGCAACCTGCTTCCATTATTTTCTCGACGGGGTGAAGTGTACCAAATGGCGATCCGGTGGTTATGTGAGACCACTCACAAACACCCCCTTCGCGTATTTATCAGCCCACTACCATTGAAAATAAAATAATGTAAATCAAACAATTAGATATTAAATAGCCGCTTCAGGCATGACTTTAATCAAGAATCTATGCGGGGGATAAAAATATTTTATGGGGATAACAACGGTTAATTTTTGATCTATTCTTGTGGGTATTAAGACTGATATTTAACCATTAGCCGTATAATTATTCGCCGGCATCGTCATTAAACTGTTAATGTAATTAATAAAATATTATGACAAATAACAGCAAGCAGGGTGTAATAACCGTAAGAGGTCACACTTTTCACCCCTGGTTGTGGCTAAAAAACTATTTTATTCATTATCACGTAATATGTAAGACACAACAAATCAGCATTTAGTTAACACTTTTATCGCTGCATTATGGCCATAATGCAGCAGGTTATTTTTTGATTAAAATCAAATGCAATTTTTCATACGCTCAAATAAACAACCCACAGCAATTTGTGCTACTTATCACAAATTGGCAAATCGATATTCGGCTGACCTCGCTGACGGGCAGAAAAATGGCCGCCGTACGGCCATTCGCCCATGCCGGCAGATGCAAATATCACCAGTGGCTTTATGCCAGATCAAAGCGCATTCCTTCGGTTCAAGAATTGTTCAGATTCCAACTATGCAAATGCGAATAACGTATTTGCCCTCCCTGAAACCTGTCGGTAGTTTGTAAGGTGTCAACTCCGCGATAAAAGCCATTACTTATCTATAAATTCAGAGTGTTACAACACCAGATGATCAGATTAGAAAACATTCAAAAGACCTACCCGGGTAGCATGCATGCGGCAATACGCGGCCTTAACCTGGTCATTAACAGCGGTGAACTCTGTACTTTCGTCGGCCCCAGCGGCTGTGGCAAAACGACCATATTGCGCATGATCAATCAGCTCGATAAACCCGATTCCGGCAACGTTTATGTGCAGGGGGTGAACATCGCGCAGGCTGACATTATTCAGGTCCGCCGCAACATTGGCTTTGTGATGCAAAGCGCCGCACTGTTTCCCCACCGGACAGCGGCACAAAATATCGCCACGGTGCCGCGCTTACTTGGCTGGCACAAATCACGCATTCGCGCACGTATAGATGAACTGGTGGACTTGATGTCGCTGGACCGTCATCTGTTAACCCGCTATCCGCACCAACTCTCTGGCGGGCAACAAGGACGCGTGGCCATCGCCCGGGCGCTAGCCGCCGACCCGTCGATTCTGTTGATGGACGAACCCTTTGCCGCCATTGACCCGGTGGTACGCGAACGCTTGCAGGATGAACTGTTACTGCTACAACAGCGCCTGCATAAGACCATTGTGCTGGTAACGCATGACATTAATGAAGCCATCCGGTTAGGCGATAAAATCGCTATTTTCCAGGAGGGAGGCGTGCTGGCGCAGTGCGATACGCCAGAGCAGATTCTGGCGCACCCGGCCAGCGAGTTTGTGCAGCGTTTTATTGGTCCCGAACCAAATCTTAAGCGCCTCGGGATGCTCCAGGTCGGTCAGTTGCCACGACACGATGTCCCGCTTCTGGATGAAGGTTTGTCACCGATCGCCAGCGCACATCCAACGGTCGCCAGCCCGCTGCGGCTGGTGCTGGATCAACAGCAGCGTCCCCTGCACTGGTTTGACCCAGAAAAGCGTATTACGTTGCCAATAGCCCAGCCGCTTTCGGCCCTGAACTCTTTGCGCTTTGCCTATAGCGC
Source organism: Klebsiella sp. R445 (assembly GCF_051131755.1). NCBI lineage: Bacteria > Pseudomonadati > Pseudomonadota > Gammaproteobacteria > Enterobacterales > Enterobacteriaceae > Klebsiella > Klebsiella sp. R445. Next base: position 5,262,847 of record NZ_CP180446.1, on the reverse strand, counting down.
CCTGCTGGATGCGCCCGGCGGCGTGCTGGTCCACGTAGATAGCAACGGGCAGTACCAGGGCAGCGTCTCTCATATTCTGCTGCGCAATGTGCTGGACGGCGACGTGGAAATTCGCCGCTATGATTGACTGGTCGTGGATTTATACCAACAAAACCCTGATTGGCGAGCTGCTATGGCAGCATACGCAGCTGGTCGCCATCTCACTGTTTTTTGGAACCGTGTTGACGGGCGCGTTCATGGTGCTCACGTTACGCTGGCCGGTAACCACCCAACCGTTGATTTATCTTTGCGGGGTTATCTTTACCATCCCGTCGCTGGCGTTATTTATTCTCTTATTACCTTTTACCGGCTTGTCGCTCACGACGTCAGTCATTGGTTTAACGGTTTACTCACTGTTGATCCTGTTACGTAATGTCATTGCCGGCATAGAAAAGCTGCCCGTCGCCGTGCTCGAGTCGGCGCGCGCACTTGGGTACACCCGTGGGTATCGTTTTATTGATATTGAGCTGCACCTGCTGGTGCCCTCGCTGTTTGCCGGGCTGCGGATTGCCTCCGTGACGCTGGTCGGGCTGGTGACCGTGACCGCCCTGATTGGCCAGGGCGGGCTGGGGCAATTGCTGCTGGCAGGATTTAATCAGGATTTTCTTACGCCCATTATTGCCAGCGTGGTATTAAGCCTCATGCTGTCATTTTTACTGGACTCCCTGATAGCCCATGTCGGCTATTGGCTCACGCCCTGGACACGCTAATGGATATATTACTTGCGACGGTTCGCTGGCTTTTGCAACCTGAGCACTGGCTTGGTGATACGGGAATATTAATACGCCTGCGCGAGCATATTTATTATGTCCTCATTAGCATCGTGTTGTCATCGGTAATTGCCCTGCCGCTAGGCATTGCGCTCGGTTATTGGCGTAAAGGTGCGTTTATTATTATTAATCTGTTTAATATTGGTCGCGCCATTCCGTCATTAGGACTCATTTTATTATGCATTATTGTCTTTGGCTTTAACGACATTCCGGTTTTTGCGGCGCTGGTGGCGATGTCGATCCCGCCGATCCTGACCAATGCCTGGGTCGGTATTTATCATGCCGACCGCCCGCTCTGCGATGCCGCCACCGCGTTAGGAATGACGCCATGGCAAAGCCTGTGGCAGCTGCGTATCCCGCTGGCTGCACCGCTGATTATCGCCGGGATACGTACCGCGCTGGTCCAGCTTATCGCCACCGCCGTAGTCGCCGCCTACGCCGGCCTTGGCGGCCTGGGTCGTTTCCTGATCGACGGCCTTGGGCAACGCGATTTCCCGCAGGTTATTGCCGGGTCGCTGGTGGTCTCGCTGCTGGCTATCGGCAGTGAATTATGTTTTTCCTGTTTCAACCCAAAATATCGCCGTACCACGCTCGTAGCCGAGCATTAAGAGCCTAATAGAATAGGCCCTGACTCCACCAATCATCTGCATATAAAGAGGCATTATGAAGCATATATTAGGGTTTCCTGTTAACACCCGTCGGTGGCGCTTATCGATCCTTACCGCGGGATTACTTAGTCTTAGTTTCAGTACGCTGGCAGAAAGCGTAACGATCGGCGGCGCGAATTTCACGGAGAGTTCTATTCTCGCGAATATTTATGCCAGTGCGCTAAAGAAAAATAATATTGAGGTAAAAACGCGGCTGAATCTCGGCAACCGCGAAATCATCCTGCCGGCATTAAAGAGCGGCGAGATCGATATCGTGCCGGAATATCTGGGCGCGCTGCTCAACTATTATGACGGGAAAACCCTGGCCACCAGCCAGAGCGATGTCAGCGCCGAACTGGCGAAAGTACTGCCCGGCGAATTCACGCTGCTCACCCCCTCTCCGGCCACATCGATTACCGCCTGGGCAGTGCGCGCTGAAACGGCGAAGAAATACAACCTGACGACCTTGTCCGATCTGCAACCGATTGCCCATCAACTGACTATCGGTGGGCCGCCAGAGCTGGCGGTGCGCGCCCTCGGGCTTCCGGGTCTCAAGCGCGTCTACGGCCTTGAGTTTAAGGCGGTGAAGTCACTTGATATGGGGGGACCGTTAACCCGTCTGGCGCTGAACTCCGGCAAGATCGACGTGGCCACGGTGATCTCTACCCAGGGTAACCTGGCGAAAGAAGATTGGGTGGTGTTAGCCGATGATAAGCATGAGCAACCCAGCCAGAACGTCGTGCCGCTGGTGCGCAAAGCCAGCCTTTCCGCCAACGTCAGCAGAGTCCTTAATCAGGTCTCCTCCCGGCTTGATAATGCGGCGCTGATCGCGCTGAACCAGCAGGTTGATTTGCAGCATAAAGACCCGGCAACCGTTGCCGAACAGTGGGTTAATACCAATCTGCCAGGCCACTAATCATCACGGCCAGGGAGTGGCTATCAGCAAAAGAGCATGACGATGTCTACAGAGCATATGATTTTAAACCTGTTCTTCTTTAATCCCCAGGGCGATTACCGCTTCTCCTGGCGCCACCCGCAGGCCCCGACAACCGAGATTTTCAGCCTGGACTACTATGCCGGGCTGGCTAAAAAAGCCGAGGCGGCCACTTTAGATGCCATTTTTGTTGCAGACCATATTGCTATCTGGGACAAGGTGCCCAGCGGCCTGACCCACTACGCCAACGCGCGCCTGGAGCCCATCACCTTACTCAGTGCGCTGGCGGCCGTCACCGAACACATTGGCCTGATGGGCACGGCGTCCACCTCCTATAACGAACCCTATAACCTTGCTCGTTATTTTGCGTCACTCGATTTTCTGAGCAACGGCCGGGCGAGCTGGAACATCGTGACCTCGTGGCTGGAGGAAGAAGCCGCCAACTTCGGCCTCGACCAGTTGCCACAGCACGGCAACCGTTATCGACGAGCCGGTGAATTTATTGATGTCGTCACCCGGCTTTGGGACTCATGGGAACAGGATGCGGTGCTGTACGACAAAGCGAGCGGCCTGTTTGCCGATAAACAGAAAGTGCATCACCTCGATCATCGCGGTGAGTATTTTACCGTTCGCGGACCGCTAAATCTGCCGCGTCCGCCGCAGGGCCATCCGGTGTTGGTGCAGGCAGGCTCATCAGAAGCGGGGAAAGATCTGGCGGCAACGTGGTCAGATATGCACTTCGTGTTTATTCAGTCCATCGAGGAGGGGCTGAGCTATCGCGAGGAGATGAATCAACGGTTGCGGGCCAAGGGACGTGACCCGGCCCATTTTAAGATCATCGCTGGCGTGCTGCCGGTAGTGGTGAATTCTGAGGCGGAAAAAACGGAGCGACAACAGCTTAATAACCGTCTGATGAGCGACCGGATGGCTATCGATCTGCTCTCTTCATACCTGCGAATGGATCTCTCAGACTATGCGGTCGACCAACCGCTGCCGCCACTGCCGGACGAAGAGACTTTCGACGGGATCCGTACCGCACTGCGGCTGATCCGCCATTATGATCCGTCGCTGACCATCCTGCAACTGGGTCGTTTACTGCTGCAAAGTTCCGATAGCTGGCTGCTGATTGGCAGCGCGGAGGAAGTCGCCAGCGCGCTGACCGAGACCTGGCGCGCCGGTGCTGCCGATGGGTTTAATCTGATGTTCCCGTTACTACCGGGTGATTTCGACCGTTTTGTCGAGCTGGTCGTGCCGATTCTTCAACGCAACGGCGTCATGAGAACGAGCTATCCGCCGGGTACGCTGCGGGAAAAGCTGGGCTTACCGCCAGCGGAAAACCGCTTTACCCATCACCCTCCACCGGCAGATCCACGCTAATACTCGCCCCGGAGAAGCCCGCTTCTCCGGTCACTTACAATTGGCTTACCCCTTGCAGTTGCGCCTCTTCCCGCCATGCCAGCAGCCGCTTATAGGGTGCCCGGGTCAGCGGGCTAAACCCACAGATAAACTGCGCGTCGCAACGTTCACGATACTGTGGGTCGCTGACCAACTGTTGCAACGCCGCTCTCAAGCCCGCCAGAGTCTCCGCTGACGTTTGCGGCCCGGTGATAAGCGGTAGCCCTGGCGCCAGTGGGCTTCGGTCAATGACGCGCAACCCCTCCAGCACCGCAGGTTCATGGCGGGCCAGCAGCGCCCAACTGATGCAATCAATGGCGGCAATATCCCCCACGCCTTGCTGTAAATCGATAAGTGACTGTCGGTGACTGCCGCTGAAAATGACTTCGCCAAAAAAATGTCCGTTGCGGGCAAGCGGCGCGATCATCTTTCGCAGCACATTGTAGCCAGACTGCGAATCGGGCGAATTACAGACGGCCCGCAGTCCGTGAAAATCGGCCAGTTGCCGTGGGCTATTTGCCGCACGCGTCACCAGCAGGCTGCGATATTCGATCCCTTCGCAACCGGGGGCCCCATAGTGAAAGCACCCTACCGTCTGTACGTCGGGCAGCAAAGTCACGAGCGGGTAGCCACAAGTCTGACTCAGCAACAGATCCGGTTGACGCCAGTGGGAGAGTAAATCCGTGGCGATTGACGGCAGGCTCGCGGCAATCCCCCGGGCCTGCAGGAGTTCTTGTACCGCAGCCTCTACTGCCTGATTCTCCTGAGGGTGAATGGCGTACATCGGTAAATCGACATTATGGCGCATCATGCTCTCCGTCCGGCTTGACGCTTTTGACGCCGGGATGGGCGTTGACATCCACCGCCTTGAAGAGAAAAGCGCGCAACCATTCCCCATAGCCACGCACCAGAAATCCGTGATTACGCTGCTGGTAGCGCTCGCGTTCAAGCAGGTAGATTTTTCTCAGGCCGTACCACGGAACGCCGGGCAGATCATGATGTACCGCGTGGTAGTTCAGATTAAGAAACAGCACCCGCCACACCAGTCCGGCCTCATTGATGACCGACCGGGCCAGCGGGTCGTCTGCGGCCCGGTGCTCAAAGAAGGAACGAATTTTGGTCAGTGCCAGCGCCGGATAACTGACCGCAACCACATAATAGAGCGGTGAAAAACCACAGTGCGCGATCCACACCAGCAGCCCGGCCAGCAGGCCGAGGTGAATCAGCCACATCGCCATCGCCTTGCCCTGCCGATAGCGAAACGCCTTCACCGCGCTGGCGAGCGTCTGCCCGATATCCAGCAGCGGGGCCAGCAGCAGCCGGCCGATAAAGGTATTGCGCAGATGAATCACCTTACGCTGCCAGGGCGAGAAACGCCGCCAGCTCTCGTCGGTAAAATAGTAGGATTCAGGGTCATCCACCGGCAACGTCAGACGCTCGTTATGATGGTGCGCCAGATGGGAATCCCGATAAAGGCCGTAGGGATACCACACCGCCAGCGGTAGCGTGCCCAGCAGCTGGTTACACCACGCCCGGTTGGTGGGGTGGCCGTGAATCAGCTCATGCTGCAACGACATATACCAGGCGGTAAACCAGATCAGCAGCACCGTCGCCGGGATAATCCCCAGCGTCTGCCAGTACGCCAGCGTCATAAACCAGCCGCCGTAGACCACAATAATTAATAACCAGGTGGGTAATTCACTGCGCCATAGCCAGCGACGGGACAGCTGACGGAGAAGCGCACGTTGCTGTGGATGCAGATACATCGACGATTTTTTTGTCATGACTACCGGGACTCTTTGCGCGTGACGTTGACCTCCCGACGATGTGAGAAATGAAAGAAAAAAACAAAGTATTTAAATCACTTAGCTTTTGCAGAAACGGAATATCAGACGCTGAGCGCGACGTTTATCAGGCAAAATATGTCATCAGCAGATAACGCCCGCGCCGCGACCGATACCGCGCTGGCATCGGCCACCGTGGTATCAGCCACCGGCCGCCCTACTGCTGATTGCCGGCCCCAAACGGCGGCAGTGTCAGGAAGGTGTGTTGCAGCCCTTCGGACCACGCTTTGCGGATGGTATTGAAGTAGGGATCGTTGTCGGTGATGCGGTGCTGCTCGCCACTGCTAAGGCTGTCGCTGCGGTACAGCAGCGTGTCCAGCGGCAGCCCGACGGAGAGATTACTGCGCAGCGTAGAGTCAATCGAAATCAGGGCGCAGCACATCGCCTGCTCCAGCGATGTCTCGCGGCTTAATACCCGATCGATGATCGGTTTGCCGTACTTGCTTTCGCCAATCTGGAAATAAGGCGTATCGCTCGACGCTTCGATAAAGTTGCCTTCCGGGTAAATATGGAACAGACGATGGGTTTCACCGGCAATCTGCCCGCCCAGCAGCAGATTGCAGTTGAAGTTGGTGTTGCCGCAGTTCTGCTGGTTGCTGCTGTCTCGCTGAATCACCTCCTGCAAAGTTTTACCAATCAGCATCGCCGCATCATACAGTGAGCTGACCTGCATCAGATGCGGTTCCTGCTGCGTCGCCATTCGCGTCGTCAGCAGGCTTATCACGCTCTGGGTAGTAGCCAGATTGCCGGCGGATTGCAGCACCATCACCCGTTCACCGTCTTTGGCAAAAACATGGAGCTTTTTAAAGGTCGCGATATGGTCCACCCCCGCGTTGGTGCGGGAGTCGGAGGCAAAAACCAGCCCGTCTTCTAAACACATGGCCACACAGTAGGTCATCGTCGTTTGTTCCTGCCCTTATTGCTGCTGCGCCTGTTGCGAATGTTCGCGCACTTCAGCATTGGTTAACATAATTTCCCCGCCGCCGCCCAGCCGGGTTCCGCGTACCGGGCAGGCATCGAGATAGTCCAGCCCGGTCGCCAGACGCAAATGCTGGTTCAGATGGCGGGTGTTGTTGGTGATATCAAAGGATTTCCAGCGCCCGTTCAACCACACTTCCGCCCACGCGTGCATCGCGACGTGCTGGGCATTATCGCTGTAGACGTAGCCGCTGACGTAGCGCGCTGGGATCTCCAGCGCCCGGCAGCAGGCGAGGAACACATGGGTATGATCCTGGCAGACCCCTTTGGCACGCGCAAAGGCATCGGCGGCGCTGTCCTGCACCTGGGTGGAACCCGGAGAGTAAGGCATTCTCAGCTGCAGCTCGGCCATCAGCTGATTCAGGCTCTCCTCCGGATCGTCGCCACGATACAGGCGCAGGGCAAATTCACGGATCTGCTCGTCGGCGCGCGTCAGCGGCGTGCTGCGCAAAAAGACCAGCGGCGAGAGCAACTCTGCCTCCAGGATCTCGTTCTCTTCCTCGTCCTCAGCGATATCCACCACACCGCTGGCGCGGATCGCAATCTCCTTATGCGGGTTGTCGAGGGTTAACACATGCAGAACATTGCCCCAGGTATCGGTGGTGGTTATCGCTGAGCCATCCGGAAGCGTCAGCGTCCATGAGCTCACGGTTTGCCGCCCGGTGCTGCGCGGCGTCAGGCGCAGATACTGGGTCGAAAACTTCACTTCTTCATCATAGCCATAGCGGGTCAGGTGATCGATGACCAGTTTCATAGCGCCTCCAGATACGTTTGTCTGATGCTGTCGGACAGGGCGTTAATGCGCGCCAGCAGCCCGTTAAGATAACTTTGGATATCCGCGCTCGCCAGATCGTCGCGGGTGCTGAAACGCAGATCGACATTCAGCTGATGCGCCAGGCGCAGCGGCAGATGGGAGCGATCGTTGGCAATATGCTCCAGTTGACCAATCAGGTCAGAGATACAGGCCCGAAGCGATCGCGGCACGTCATTGCGCAGGATCAGCAGCTCCATCACCGTTTCCCGGCTGACCGGCTGGCGATAAATACTGTTGTAGGCTTCCCGGGCGCTGACCGCGCTCAGCAGCGTATCCAGACGATAGTATTCGCGCACCGAATCCGGGTCGCTGTTCAGCTGCTGGTCCTTAATCAACAGCAGCTGCGTCGTGGAATAGGCCCGTTCGATTAACGTGCCGATGCCGATAAAGCTCAGCGCATCGTTGCGCAGCAGCGTGCCGATAACCGCCCCGCGAAACAGGTGCACCCGCTCTTTGACCCATTCGAAAAAGCCGTCGGGGCCCAGCTCGCTAATCCCCTGCTGGCGTAGCTTACGCAGTTCAATGCGGGTGGCGTTGATGCACTCCCAGACCTCCGCTGACAGGCTGCCGCGCACCGCGTGGGCATTGTTCCAGGCCATCTCCACGCAGCTGTAAATGCTGCACGGGTTGTTGCCATCGAGGGCGAAGAAATTGAGCAAATTGCTCATGGTAAAACGCGCATGCCGAGCCTGAAACAGCTCATGGGTTGAGGATAAATTCAGCGGCAACGCCAGGTCCCTGGACTGCTGGCTGTGGCGCGGGATCATCGACAACTTCCAGGTCACGTCCAGCACCCGGGCATAGCTTTCCGCACGTTCCAGATAGCGCGCCATCCAAAAAAGTTCACTCGCAGTCCGGCTCAGCATGATTCGTCATCCTCCATTACCCAGGTATCTTTGGTGCCGCCGCCCTGCGATGAGTTCACCACCAGCGAGCCTTCCGTGAGCGCCACCCGCGTCAGGCCGCCGGGCACCAGGCGGATCTCATGACCGGAGAGCACATAGGGACGTAAATCAATGTGTCGCGGCGCCAGGCCGTCTTCCACGAAGGTCGGGCAGGTCGATAACGCGAGGGTATCCTGTCCGATATAGTTGGCCGGGTTGGCGAGCAGACGCTGGCGAAACGCCTCGCGCTCCTCTTTGGTTGAGCGCGGCCCCACCAGCATGCCGTAGCCCCCGGCGCCATGCACTTCCTTGACCACCATGGTCTCCAGATTGCCGAGCACGTACTGGAGATCCTCCGGCTTGCGGCACTGCCAGGTCGGAATATTGTTGAGGATTGGCTGCTCGCCGAGATAAAAGCGGATCATCTCCGGCACAAAAGGATAGATAGACTTGTCGTCCGCCACCCCGGTGCCGATGGCATTGGCCAGCACCACACCACCGGCGCGGTACACCGACAGCAGCCCCGGCACCCCGAGCATCGAATCGGCACGGAAGGCCAGCGGGTCGAGATAGGCATCGTCGATACGCCGGTAAATCACATCCACCCGACGCGGCCCTTCGGTGGTCCGCATATAGACGGCGCCCGATTTAATAAACAGATCGGCGCTCTCCACCAGCTCAACCCCCATCTGCTGAGCCAGGAAGCTGTGTTCGAAATAGGCGCTGTTGAAACGTCCCGGCGTCATCACCACCACGCAGGGATCGTCGACCGGAGAGCTTTCACGCAATGTCTGCAGCAGATAGCCCGGATAGCGTTCCACCGGCGCAATATGGTGATTTTCGAACATCTCCGGGTAGAGACGCATCATCATCTTGCGGTTTTCCAGCATATACGACACCCCTGACGGGGTCCGCAGGTTATCCTCCAGCACGTAATACTGGCCGTCGCTGTCGCGCACCATATCGACGCCGGTGATGTGCGCATAGGTATTATTGGGCAGGTCGATGCCCTGCATGCAGGGCTGATATTGCTCATTGGCCAGCACCTGCTCCGCCGGGATTAGCCCGGCGCGCAGGATATTCTGCTCATGATAGATATCGTATAAAAAAGCGTTGAGCGCTTTGACCCGCTGGCGGATCCCGCGATCGATTCTCTTCCACTCTGCGGCGGGAATAATGCGCGGTACGCTATCGAACGGAATTAAGCGCTCGGTGCCCTCATCTTCCCCATAGACGTTAAAGGTGATGCCGATACGGTGAAAAAGCAGTTCCGCCTGCTGTTTCTTTTGCCGGATAGAGAATTGATCTGTGCTGTGGAACCATTGCCACCAAGCGTTATAGTGCTGACGCTGCTGTCCCTGCGCGGTAAGCATCTCATCATAATAATGCCCGTCAGGAAGCGTTATTTTTATCATGGCCGTCTCCTCCGGTTATACTCACTTTGGGGTAACCCCGGTAAGAGATAAGCATTTATTATGCCAGGTAGCGGGTCGCGAGATCGGCGTGCAATGCCTCCTGAAGGTGCCGCGAAACTGTGCAAAAAACCACCAGCTCGCGGGCTGGATCCAGGCCCCTTTTGCACCACCATGAGGCAAAAAACTGGCCGTTTGCGCCATGCCGGTTATCGCCCCTTCAGCCATTGTGCATAGTGCTCCGGCCACTCTACGGTCTGAGTACCGGCACGCCCCATGGCAAAGCCGTGCCCGCCGTGAGGATACCGATAGAGGCTGACCGGTACCTGATGCTGGCAACAGGCGTCGGCCATGATCAGCGTGTTATGCGGATCGGACACCGGATCGTCTTCGGCCTGAACCAGAAAACAAGGCGGGGTATGCGCATTCACATAGCTCTGTACCGACCAGGCGCGGTCAACCGCCTCGGAGGCATGCGGCCCGGCGAGGATCCGGTGCGTCGCAGTATGGCTGTAGGGCGGCAGCAGGGAAATGATCGGGTAGATCAGCGCCGCGCCGTCGGCGCGGGCGGGCTGCGTATCGAGGGCATCTATCGCCGGGTACGCCGCAAAAGCAGCGCGGCAGGCGGCCATGCCCAGCAGATGTCCGCCTGCGGAAAACCCCAGCAGGCTGACTCGTTGCTCGCGCTGACGGATCAGACGCAGCGCCCGCTGGGCGTCCTGTAATGGTGCCAGCGCCCCGGCCCGCCAGCCTTCCTCAGGCAGACGGTAGCTCAGCACATAGGCGGTATAGCCGCGCGACGTCAGCCAGCGTGCGGCAGGCCAGGCCTCTTTCGCCAGTTCGATATGGCGATACCCGCCCCCGGCGGCAACTAGTACGCCGTGCCTACGGGCTGTCGCCGGTTGCCAGACCGACAGCTGCGGTACGGCAACCTGGCTGAGGGCGCCGCTTGCCGATAGCACTGGCCCGCCGGAAGGGCCGCCGCCGCCCGGCGGTTCTCCCGGCCAGAGATTTAATCGCTGCTGCGGAGCATCAAGGGCCTGAGCCGCTCGGCCCGCCAGCAGCGACGCGGCCCCCAGCAGCAGAAAATGACGTCGATTCACCTGCACCCTCCTCACCCGGCAAATTCCGGCCAACATTAGCTGCCGATCAGCATAGGTTTTTTGTTTTGTCATGTCGCCAGCCTGCGGGGAATGGCAGGTAAATTATCTGTTTTCACGCAAAATGTTATCTGCAACACCCCGGACGACGGATCTTCGTCTAAGGTTTTCTGATGGTCAAACGCAGTGGTAAGACCGTCTGAAATAATAAGGAGAACGCCCCATGACGAGTCAGGTTTCACGTCGCCCCCCTACGCTGCCCTACGCTTTAGCGCTGGGAGGCGCGCTGTTTGCGCTATCGACGCTGAGCGCCCAGGCCCTGGAAAATCACCCCGCGCCGCAATCCCCGGATATTCTGCTCGGACCGCTGTTCAACGATGTGCAAAGCGCCCGGCTCTTCGCCGATCAAAAAACCTTTGCCGACGCCATCCCCAATAGCGACCCGCTGATGATCCTCGCCGATTATCGGATGCAAAAAAGCCAGACCAGCTTCGACCTGCGCCATTTCGTCGAGCTCAATTTCACCCTGCCGCGAGAGAATGACCAGTATGTGCCGCCGAAAGGCCAGACGCTGCGTCAGCATATTAACGGCCTGTGGCCGGTGCTGACCCGCAGTACCGTTGAGGTCGAGAAGTGGGATTCTTTGCTGCCGCTGCCCAAACCATACGTGGTTCCCGGCGGGCGTTTCCGCGAGGTTTATTACTGGGATAGCTACTTCACCATGCTGGGCCTGGCGGAGAGCGGCCACTGGGATAAAGTCGCCGATATGGTGGCGAATTTCGCCTCTGAAATTGACACCTGGGGGCATATCCCCAACGGCAACCGTAGCTACTATCTGAGCCGCTCGCAGCCGCCGTTCTTCCCGTTTATGGTGGAGCTGCTCGCCAGCCACGAGGGCGATCAGGCGCTAAAAACTTTCCTGCCGCAGATGGAAAAAGAGTACCAGTATTGGATGAAAGGCGCCGATACGCTTGAGCCGGGGAAAGCCAACCAGCGGGTAGTGCGCATGGAAGATGGCGCGTTGCTGAACCGCTACTGGGACGATAATGATACCCCGCGCCCGGAATCCTGGCTTGATGATGTGACCACCGCGAAGAACAACCCTAATCGCCCGGCCACCGAGATCTATCGTGACCTGCGTTCCGCCGCCGCCTCGGGCTGGGATTTTAGCTCGCGCTGGATGGATAACCCCCAGCAGCTGGGTACCATTCGCACCACCAGCATCGTGCCGGTGGACCTGAACGCCCTGATGTTCCACATGGAGAAGGTGCTCTCCCGGGCCAGCAAAGCGGCCGGGGATAACGCCAAAGCGACGCAGTATGACGCCCAGGCCAACGCCCGTCAGAAGGCGCTGGAGAAATATCTGTGGAACGATAAGGCAGGCTGGTACGCCGATTACGATCTCAAGACCCATAAGGTCAGAAACCAGCTGACCGCCGCCGCCCTGTTCCCGCTGTACGTCAATGCCGCCTCCAGCGAGCGGGCCGCGAAGGTGGCCGCTGCCGCCGAATCGCAGCTGCTGAAACCCGGCGGTTTAACCACCACCACCGTCAACAGCGGCCAGCAATGGGATGCTCCCAACGGCTGGGCGCCGCTGCAGTGGGTGGCCGCAGAAGGGTTGCAGAACTACGGTCAGAAAAAGGTCGCCCTCGAGGTCAGTTGGCGCTTCCTCAGCAACGTCCAGCACACTTATAACAGCCAGCAAAAATTGGTTGAAAAGTATGATGTCAGCTCGACGGGTACCGGCGGAGGCGGCGGAGAATATCCGCTGCAGGACGGCTTCGGCTGGACCAACGGCGTGACGCTGAAAATGTTGGATCTGGTCTGCCCGCAGGACAAACCTTGTGACTCGCTACCGGCCACGCGCCCGGTCGCCAGTACAGCCCAACCGGCCACTGCCACCAGCACGTCCCCCACCACCGCACCTGCCGCCAACGATGCGCTAGCGGCTCCGGCAGCAAAAACAGCGCCGTAAATCCCCCTGGTCTTCGTTCACCCTGGCTACCAGATCTGGTAGCCAGTCATCCCGTCGACTGCCCCGCACGCCCCGCGCTGTCCCAGATGTACTCAGTAAACAGTAACCTTTTCATGGGTTTTGATTGTCACGCTACGCAATCATCACTTGATAACGCAAAGAGTAACAATAATAATTCGCATTACTTTTTTACGAAAGAAGACACTTTCGCCTTTTCCGTAGCGGCGTACAGGAGTACCAGGCTGCGGTTACTCAGGATTATGCCATGATCGCCCGCACTACCTTTAAACGCTCCGCGCTCCTGTGCGCCCTGGCCGCCGCTTTCCCTCTCGCCAGCCTGGCGGAAGAGACAGTGGTCGTCACCGCGCAACCCGTTGACTCCGCCACCGCTCCCACCGAGGGCTATAGCGCGAAAACCTCCGCCGGGGCCACCAAAACCGACCAGCCGTTAATCACCACCGCGCAGTCGGTCTCGGTGATCACCCGCCAGCAGATGGATGACCAGGGGGCCAACACCATCAGCCAGGCGCTGGAATATACCCCAGGCGTGTACTCCAGCTTTGGCGGCGGCGCGACCCGTTTTGATACGGTGTCATTGCGCGGCTATCACGGCGGCGACGTGGATAACCTGTTCCTCGACGGCATGCGCCTGATGAGCGATGGCGGGAGCCACAACGTCCTGCAGATTGACCCGTGGTTTATCGAGCGGGTTGACGTGATCAGAGGCCCCTCTTCGGCGCTGTATGGCCAGAGCGTGCCCGGCGGCGTGGTTAACCTGACCTCGAAACGCCCACAGTTTACTTCCGAAGGCCATTTCCGCCTGAGCGGCGGGACGCAAAACACCAAAGGGGCCGCCTTCGATTATACCGATGCCATTAACGACCAGTGGGCTTACCGGATCATCGGGATGACGCGCAACAGCGACACCCAGTACGACAATACCCGTGAAGAGCGTTATGCCATCTCTCCGTCCCTGCTCTGGCAGCCGGATGCCGACACCTCGTTGTTACTGCGCGCTTACCTGCAAAAAGATCCGTCGGGTGGCTACCACGGCTCGCTGCCGCTGGACGGCACCCGCTACGCGCACAACGGGCGCAAGCTCTCCACCAGTACCAATGAAGGCGATCCGTCCGACGGTTATCAGCGTCGCGAGCAGATCTACAGCTACGAGTTTACCCATCAGTTCGACGATACCTGGTCGGCCTACTCCGCCGGAAGCTACACCCATACCAACGTCTCCCTCGATCAGGTCTACCAGGTTGGCTGGGTTGGCGACAGCGATATGCTGGCGCGCGGCTACAGCGGCTCTCGCGGCTCGCTGGATGCGTGGTCCACCGACAACCGCCTGCGTGCCGACTTCACCACCGGTGAACTGGCCCATACGCTGATCCTCGGTGCGGAATATCACCGCTTCCGCAACGACCTGTGGACCGGTGCCGGTAGCGCCTCGCCGCTCGATCCATTTAGCGGCTATACCGCGCAAACCGGGCACACCGTGACCTACAGCGATAACAATAATCGTCGCTACTATCAGACCGGGATATATCTGCAGGATGAAATGGTGTGGGATCGCTGGCATCTCGATGTTTCCGGCCGTTACGACCGCATCGTGTCGCAGCAGGTCAGCGATACCTTCGGCACCTCCAGCCGCCGTTCCGATGATCATATCAGCGGTCGCGCGTCGTTGCTGTATGCCCTGGAAAACGGCCTCTCGCCGTACCTGAGCTACAGCCAGGCCATTACGCCTGCGATGTTGCCGGGCGCCGACGGAACGCTGCTGAAACCGACCACCGCCGAACAGCTGGAAGCGGGGCTGAAATTCCAGCCGCCGGGGACCCGCGATATGTACAGTATCGCCATCTATGATTTAACCCAGAAAGACGTGGCTACCCGCGATCCGAATATCGCCACCGCCACCTTTATTCCCGCCGGCAAAGTTCACTCGCAAGGGGTCGAGCTGGAGATGCATAACCAGATTACGCCTGAGCTGAGCACCCTGGCCTCCTACACCTGGAACCGCCTGCGCTTCCAGGACACCAAAGATGGTACCAACGACAATACGCCGCAGCTCACGCCGGATCAGATGGCTTCATTCTGGGCTCGTTATCAGTTCCCGGCCGGGATCAGCGCGGGAGCTGGCGTGCGCTATATTGGTAAACAGTGGGCTGATGATGCCAACACCGAGCGTCTGCCGTCGGTAACGCTGCTGGATGCGATGGTCCGCGCCGATCTCGGCGTCTGGTCACCGTCGTTGAAAGGGGCTTTTGTTCAGGTCAATGCCAACAACCTCAGCGACCGGGAGTATGTCTCCGGCTGCTACGGCACCGGCAACTGCTACTGGGGCGCCGAGCGTAGCATCACCGCCACCGTCGGCTACGACTTCTGATAAACGCCCCCGGTGGTCAGGTACCAGCCGGGGGCCTGCTCCAGATGGCTACATGGCGTCCAGCGCCTGCTGCAGCTTCCAGATATAGCGGGGGGCCTGTGGTGCCGGATGCTTTTTCGCCACGTGTTCAAAGAACTCATCGGCATCCATATCGTTGATCTCATCAATCGCATCCTGGCGATTCGAAGAGAACGTGCGCAGCAGCGCCCCGGCGCCGTTGGCATAGGAAACGACTACCGCATAGCGCATCACCTGCGGGTCTTTGATCCCGGCAAGCGGGCCGTTTTCGAGGATGCTCAGGTAAGCGGTCCCCATCGAGATATTGCGTTCGGGATTTTTCAGCTCGCTCACCGACGGCTCACCCCGCCAGCCCATACGTTGGTAAACGTCGCGACCCGATGTTGAAGGCTTCAGCTGCATCAGGCCTACCGCGCCGGATTTACTGACCACCGTTGGGTTACCGCCGGATTCAATGGCGATAATCGCCGTCACCAGCTGCGGGTCAACTCCCCACGCCGCACCGGCTTTTTCACTGATCGGCATCCACTGCATCGCCCGCTTGACCGGAACTTCAGCGTTCCACGGCGGGTTACGATAATCCTTTTTCGAGCTACAACCGGCCAACAATACCATCAAAAAAACACACCATCTCAATTTCACACATCTATCCTTATTGGCTGAAGTTTGCCGTCTGGAGATGACAATAATCCCTCCAGGCGGCATGATAACCCTTTCATTCTTAGCAAGGAATTGTCATGTCTCAGTTTTATCTGGTTGCCCCTTCAGGCTACTGCATTAACCAGGAGGCGGCGCTCCGCGGCGTTGAACGTCTGCAGGAGGCCGGACATCAGGTGATGCACCAGGAGGTCATCCCCCGTCGGCAACAGCGCTTTGCCGGAACTGAACATGAGCGCCTGAACGATATTAACCAGTTGGCTACCCTCGAAGGCCGTAACCGCATCGTGATGCCAGTGCGCGGCGGCTACGGTGCCAGCCGCCTGCTGCCGGATATCGACTGGCAGGCCCTGGCCGCACGCCAGCGGGAAAATCCGCTTTTAATCTGTGGCCACAGTGATTTCACAGCGATTCAAATGGGCCTGCTGGCAAAGGGTAGCATAATCACCTTCAGCGGTCCGATGCTGGCAGGTAACTTTGGTGCGGAAACGATGAACGCGTTTACATGGCACCATTTCTGGCAGGCGCTGCGCAGCCCGGAATTTACCCTTGAATGGCCGGGCGATGGCCAGCCCTGTGATGTCGAAGGCACCCTGTGGGGCGGCAACCTGGCGATGCTCACGTCGCTGATGGGCACCCCGTGGATGCCGCAGATTAGCGACGGCATTCTGGTGCTGGAAGATATTAACGAGCATCCGTTCCGCGTCGAGCGCATGCTGCTGCAACTGCTGCACAGCGGCGTTCTCGCCCGCCAGCGGGCGCTGATCCTCGGCAGTTTCAGCGGCGCGAACCCGAACGATTACGACGCCGGTTATGACCTGCCGGCGGTCTACGACTATCTGCGCACGCAACTGGATATCCCGGTGATTAGCGGGCTGGATTTCGGCCACGAACAGCGAACCGTCACTCTGCCGCTTGGCGCAAACGCGCGGCTGGTGCATCGCGACATCACCACCACCTTAACGCTCAGCGGGCATCCGGTGCTAACAGAATAAAATCTTCTGTTACACATTTCAGGATACTCCGAGGGTTGGTAAACTGAGCCTCATTGTCTAAAAAATTCACGCAGTAAGGAGTACGTCAACATTGGACGCCGGTGCGATCATTAGCCTGTTTATTCTGGGTTCTGTATTAGTAACCTGTAGCATTTTATTGAGTTCCTTTTCTTCGCGCCTGGGCATCCCGATTCTGGTTATCTTCCTTGCCATTGGTATGCTGGCCGGGGTTGACGGTATCGGCGGCATCCCTTTTGACAATTACCCTTTCGCGTACATGGTGAGTAACCTGGCGCTGGCGGTGATCCTGCTTGACGGCGGTATGCGCACCCAGGCCAGCTCTTTTCGCGTTGCCCTTTGGCCCGCGCTCTCGCTGGCGACCGTCGGCGTCCTGATCACCTCCTGCCTGACCGGGCTAATGGCCGCCTGGCTGTTCCATCTCGATCTTATCGAAGGCTTGCTGATCGGCGCGATTGTCGGCTCCACCGATGCGGCGGCGGTATTCTCGCTGCTCGGCGGCAAAGGCCTGAACGAACGCGTCGGCTCCACCCTGGAGATCGAATCCGGCAGCAATGACCCGATGGCGGTGTTCCTGACCATTACGCTTATCGAGATGATTCAGCAGCATGAAAGCGGCCTGAGCTGGATGTTCGCCGTCCATATCGTGCAGCAGTTCGGCCTCGGGATTGCGATTGGCCTCGGCGGAGGTTATCTGCTGTTGCAGATGATAAACCGCATCGTGCTACCGACCGGGCTCTATCCTTTGCTGGCGCTCAGCGGCGGGATTATGATTTTTGCGGTGACCACCACCCTCGACGGCAGCGGCATTCTGGCGGTATATCTGTGCGGCTTCCTGCTGGGGAACCGACCGATTCGTAACCGTCATGGGATCCTGCAAAACTTCGACGGACTGGCGTGGCTGGCGCAGATTGCCATGTTCCTGGTGCTCGGGCTGCTGCTCACCCCGTCGGATCTGTGGCCTATCGCCATCCCGGCGCTGCTGCTCTCCATGTGGATGATTTTTGTGGCCCGTCCGCTGTCGGTGTTTGCCGGTCTGCTGCCGTTTCGCGGGTTTAACCTGCGCGAGCGGGTGTTTATCAGTTGGGTGGGGCTGCGCGGCGCGGTGCCGATCATTCTCGCCGTCTTCCCGATGATGGCCGGCCTTGAAAACGCGCGCTTGTTTTTCAATGTCGCCTTCTTCGTGGTGCTGGTATCGCTGCTGCTACAGGGGACGTCCCTCTCCTGGGCGGCCAAAAAAGCCAAAGTGGTGGTACCGCCGGTCGGTTGGCCTATTTCCCGCGTCGGGCTGGATATTCACCCGGAAAATCCCTGGGAGCAGTTCGTCTACCAGCTCAGCGCAGACAAATGGTGTGTTGGCGCGGCGCTGCGTGATTTACATATGCCGCCGGAAACCCGTATTGCCGCCCTGTTCCGCGACAATGTCCTGCTGCACCCGACCGGCAGCACCCGCCTGCTGGAAGGGGATATTCTGTGCGTGATTGGCCGCGAGCGTGACCTGCCGGCGCTGGGTAAAATGTTCAGCCAGTCGCCGCCGGTGGCGCTCGACCAGCGTTTCTTCGGGGACTTTATTCTCGATGCCAGCGCCAAATTCGTCGATGTGGCGCAAATTTACGGCCTCGATGGCGTGGATGATTTTAACGATAGCCAGCAGTCGCTGGGCGATGTGGTTCAGCATCTGCTCGGCGCCGCCCCGGTTGTCGGTGACCAGGTAGAATTCGCCGGCATGCTGTGGACGGTCGCGGAAAAAGAGGATGACCACGTTCTGAAGGTCGGGGTTCGCGTCGCAGAAGATGAGGCGGAGTAACCCGCCTCATATCAACACCTAATCACTTGATATTTATATTTTATAAATCAACGGTCCACATAAAGAACGCGAAAAAACAAAAGCCTCGCAGATGCGAGGCTTTTGTTTAACTGTTCTGGAATTCTTCTGCCCGGCGCTCAAGCTCAGTTATAAATGAGGTTTTGGCTTTTTCATGGGCATCAGGACTCATGATGCTGATAACCTGATAGCGATCGTCATCCAGCCAGTGCCGCGAGTAGACGAGATAATGATTTGATTTTCTGGCTGCCTGAGGAGTGTGCTGCTTCCAGGCTGGTTGATCGGGAAGCTGAATATGGATTTTGTAAACGTAAGAATCGCACAACCTGCGATTCTCTTCCCACTGCCCCTCATTGCCGAAAAAATCAGGGAGTGCGTGGTGTTTCTTCCAGATCTCCAGCACCTGGGCATATTGCGCAGCGATCTCAGGCAGTTCAACATCCTTGTGAACAGAAACTCTCACCATTATGAAACCCGATCAAAACCCGGTGGATTAAGCCCCAGCGCTTTATGCTCAGCGTGAATTAACGCTCTGACATCATCCCCACTGGCGCTAATCGGCGTTGATGACGTTTTTTTGGGCGGGTTGGTCTGTTCAATGAACGCCAGTGTATCTTCTGCCGTATTACGTAATTTTGCAGCTGCACGCCCGAACGTGGTTATCTCTTTTCGTAGCGCTTCATCCTTGGTTTCCTGAAGGGCCATTTTTACCGCTTCGATATAACCCGCTGCAATGGTAATCCGTTGTTTATACTCTTTTACCAGATGTTTCTGAACAAGGGGGGACTGCTTTTTCATATCAATGGGCGTTTGTTTTACTTCCCATTCAGTACGCAAGTTTATCAGGTGGAAACGCTGACGCTCCGCAATTTCAGCCAGTAGTCTGGTTGCCTCGCTGATTGAGATATATACCACTTCTTCATGCAGCGACTGCAGTGTGGTATTCGCATCAGTGCTGTGCGGCGTGATATCCCGATAACCCACAGCATTAGCAGGGATCGGCCCCATCGACAGCGCCATTAACGCTGCCATAGATGCTGCTCTGCTCTTTTTCATTTTTTTCATATTTAAAACCTGGTAAATGAGGTCTCATGGTAGCGCATTAAATAGCCAGTGACAAAAGTCCATCGCAAGTAACCCGTGCGCCCTGCCAATATTATACGCTCCAGAGCCTTTTTTCTCTTTTGCACAACCCCGCGTCATCATGAAAAAGCCCGCTCAGTCTGAACATAAGCGGGCTGGGTAATGCGCAACTCGGTGGCCCCTTGCTTCAGGCGGTACGCCATTTGCGGGTTAACGGCTTTTCCACTTCCACAATCAGGAACATCACAAATCCGATGATAAAGGTGATCACCCAGTAGCGGAACGGCAGCGCGGTGGTCCCGAACAGCATCTGCATAAACGGCGCGTAGATGATCAGCAGCTGCAACACCAGCAGGACGCCGCTGACGATCCAGATACCGCGATTTGCCAGCAATCCTTTACTCAGAGAAAAGCCGTCGGATATGCGGCAGTTGAGCATATAAAACCACTGGGCCGTTACCAGGGTTTGCAGCAGGACGGTGCGAATAAACTCCGGCGAGTAGCCGCGCGGCTGGAGCCAGGCTTCCAGAACGAAGGCGCTCACGGCAATCATCGAACCAACAAATATCACCCTCCAGATAGCAAAACCATCCATCACATGCAGTTTTGGATCCCGCGGCGGCCGCTGCATAATGTTCTTCTCGCCGGCCTCAAACGCCAGACCGAAGGAGAGCGTGGCGGAGGTCGCCATGTTCATCCAGAGGATCAGCACCGGGGTCAATGGGATTAAATTGCCCGCCAGCAGCGCAATGATGATTAACAGCCCCTGCGCCAGGTTAGTCGGCATAATAAAGAGGATGGTTTTCTTCAGGTTATCGTACACCCGCCGCCCTTCTCTGACCGCACTGGCGATGGTGGCGAAGTTATCATCCGTCAGCACCATGTCGGCCGCTTCCTTGGTCACCTCGGTGCCCTTGATGCCCATGGCAATCCCGACATCAGCTTGCTTCAGCGCCGGCGCATCGTTGACCCCGTCGCCGGTCATCCCTACTACCTCTTTTCTGCTCTGCAGCGCCTGCACCAGGCGGAATTTATCTTCCGGGCTGGTACGGGCGAAAATATCAAATTTCTGCGCGGCTTCGCTGAGCTGCAGGTCGTCCATCACCTCCAGTTCACGTCCGGTGATGGCATTTTCCGCATTGCCAATGCCGAGCATTTTGCCGATGCTCATCGCCGTTTGCGGATGATCGCCGGTGATCATCTTCACCCGGATCCCCGCCTGCAGGCAGTCGCCAATCGCCGTAATCGCCTCCGGACGCGGCGGGTCCATCATCCCGGCAATACCGAGGAGGATCACCCCTTGCTGTAAATCCTGGTGCGTCAGCTCAGTTTGCCCGCTGGCCGCAGGTTTCCACGCCGCCGCCACCATGCGCAACCCTTCCCGCGCGTACTCTTCAATTTTGGCTTCCCAGTAGGGCTGATCCAGCGGCTGCAGACCATCATCCGTCTGCTGCTGCTGACACAGCCGGAACAGTACATCCGGCGCGCCGGTAATTAAGATCATCTCTTCATCACCGATCCGATACAGCGTAGACATATATTTGTACTGCGAATCGAAAGGGATCTTACTGCGCAACTCGGTTGTCAGCGCTGGCAGCGCGATTTTCGCTGCCAGCACCTTCAGCGCCCCTTCCGTTGGGCCGCCGGTGATTTTCCATAACCCGGTTTCATCCTTGATCAGCTGGCTGTCATTACAGAGATCTATGGTTCGCAAATAGCGCTCAAGCAGCGTACCGGGGGCAACCACCACCGGCCCGGAACCATCTACAGGATGAATATTACCAATCGGCTCATAGCTATCGCCTTCAACCCGATAGACGGTATCCGCCGTAATGACGGCTTTGACCGTCATCTCATTCATGGTCAGCGTCCCGGTTTTGTCCGAGCAAATCACCGTCATCGCCCCGAGGGTCTCAACGGTCGGCAGCTTACGAATGATCGCTTTCTGCCGCGCCATGGTCTGCACGCCGAGCGAGAGAATGATCGAGATGATCGCCGGCAACCCTTCCGGCACCGACGCCACCGCAAGGCTGATCAGTGAGAGCATCAGCTCTGAAACCGGCATATCGCGGAACAGCAGGCTGAAGACAAACAGCGCCGCCATCATCACCAGAATGATGATAAAGATGGCTTTGCCAAGCTTATCCATCTGAACCAGCAGCGGTGTCCGGTGCTTTTCAATATCCGCCATCATCTGGTTGATATGGCCAAGCTCGGTATCGCCGCCGGTCGCTACCACGAGGCCTTTGCCCCCGCCGGAGCTGACCGTAGTTCCCGAAAACAGCAGATTGGTGCGATCGCCGAGGGGCAGGTCGCCGCTCAGCGCGTCGGTGCTTTTTTCCACCACCGTCGACTCGCCGGTGAGTATCGCCTCTTCCACCCGCAGATTGTGGGCTTCAATCACCCGCAGGTCGGCCGGGATTCGGTCGCCGGCGCGGATCACCACGATATCCCCAGGCACCAGCGCGGTGGTTGGCACCGTTTCATGGTTGCCCTGACGGACGACCACCGCTTCGCTGGACAGCATATTGCGAATGCTCTGCAGCGATTTTTCCGCATTACTTTCCTGAATATGCCCGATCAGGGCGTTGATAACCGCGACCCCCAGAATCACGAGGGTATCGACCCAGTGCCCCATGACCGCCGTCAAGAGCGCGGCAGCCAGCAGGACGTAAATCAGGACATCGTTGAAATGCGCCAGGAAGCGTAGCCACGCGGGCTTGCCCGGCTTTTGCGGTAACGCGTTCTCGCCGTACTGCTGGAGTCGCGAGGCCGCTTCAGCGCTGCTAATACCTTCGGAGGAACTGTTGGTGCTGGTCAGGGTTTCATCGACGGAGAGCCTGTAGAACGGGCCTGCCGGTTTGTCTGTACTCATAGTTATCCCCTCACTCCTGTAACGGAAATCAGAACAGCGTCAGGCCGCCCTTAACGCACAACAAAAACCGGAACGTGAGCATAACGAACGATGCTTGCCGCCTCAGAACCCAGCAAATGCGTCTGAATATTGGGGTTGCGCGAGCCAATAATCACCACGTCAGCCTGCAGTTCATCGGCCAGCTTTATCACTTCATCACGGATATTGCCGCTGCGTACATGAATGCGGATATCACTCTCGTCGAGGGTCGACTTTTTGGCCAACTCGCTAAGTTTTTCCTCAGAGTTTTTAATCAGATAGTCATCCATTTTTCGCGCATCAGAAATAAATCCGCGGGTTAGTTCAGGAGAGAAAAGTGGGTTTACGTGTAGTAAGTGAATTTTCCCGGAAGCGCTTTTAGCCAGAAATTGTGCATGGGATAACGCTTTGTCGGCCAGGCCGATTTCAAAGACATCAACCGGGACCAGTATATTTTTATACATAGAAACAATCCTTTTGTTACCAATAGAATAGAGAGCGAATAACGCCCAACGTGTCGTATTGAGGAAAGAATCTCAAGAACCAAAGCTGGCGCAGAAGTCGGTATAATTAAACGTAGCACAGGACTGTTAACATTATGAAACTACCAATTATTATATTAAAAAATATCACAGAGTCCGCCACTCTCAGACAAATCAGCTGAAAACCGCAGCAAATCGTCGACATAAGGGCAATTTTTACTCTTTTTAACATTTCCGCTTTTCTACGACTATGCTCATAATCAGGAGCAACAGCGCCTGCAAAAACCATTCAATAATTAAGTAGATGAGATATTTCTTGCCATATGATTAACACTGAAGGAGTAACGATGTTTGGTTATAATCTGTTTCGCCTGAGCCTCTTTATCGCCCTGGCAATAATCGCCTGCACGGCCACAGGGTTATTAACTTATGTCGTTGTTTCTGCTTTGGCTGAATAAGCCTAACGATTGTAAACAATATGTAAAACAAACCATTTAGCTCTGAGGGGAATACAGTGAACCGTTATTTTTCTCTCATTCCTGTTGTTATTTTAATAACAACAGCTTGCGATCAGAAAACGCCGCAGGTCACACCACTTCCGCGAATGGTCAAAGTGGTGGAGGTGACTGCCGTCGGCGATTCACAGCAGCGTATTTTCCCTGCGCGTATCGAGTCCGGGGACTCTACGGATCTATCGTTTAAACGCGGCGGCCAGATTGAATCACTCGACGTGCGCCAGGGGGCAAGTATCACGCAAGGACAGGCGCTAGCCCGTCTCAACGCGCGGGAAGCTCAGCAGCGTTTAAATGAACGACAAACCGCCGCCACACTCGCACAGCGGCAGTTCGACCGTTTTCAGACCCTCGCAGGCCGCCAGGCAATTTCAAAAGCCGAAATGGACGTCCAACGTGCCAGCCGTGATTCGGCCAATGCCGCGCTGAAAATTGCCCGCGAAGAGCTCGACCAGATGACGCTTAACGCGCCGTTTAGCGGGATTGCGGCCAGCGTGCCGGTCCGCAATCACCAGGTGGTTGCCGCTGGCCAGACCGTTGTGACCCTGACGCGCACCGATCTCCTCGACGTGGTGTTCAGCATCCCGGAAAACCTGTTTACCGCCTTTGATATCCGCAACGCGCAGTATCGCCCGATCGTGAAAATCAACTCCCTGCCGGATCGCCAGTTCACCGCCGAGTACAAAGAGCATTCCGGCAGCAGCGACAACAATACCCTCACCTGGCAGGTGATTTTGACCATGCCACGCCCGGCAGACTTCCCGACGGTGGGCGGCGTCAGCGGCACCGTGACGATAAATCTGGCAAACCTGCCCGCCAACGCGGGACGCGAAGCGCTGGTGGTTCCGGTTGAAGCGGTGTTCAATCCCGATAATCATCAACGCAATGAGCCACACGTGTGGGTGATCAAAGGTGATGGAGAACAGCTGCAGTTGGAAGACCGCAAAGTGCGGGTCGGGCAGGTCACAACCCAGGGGGTGGTGATCACCGAGGGACTCAGCGTCGGCGAGCGCGTGGTGGCGGCTGGCGTAAACGAATTGCATGCGCAACAGCCGGTGCGTATCTGGACGCGTGAACGAGGCCTGTAATGGATATCTCTCGCCAGTTTATTAATAATCCCGTTCGCGTGTGGTTATCCATTCTGCTGCTGGGCGTTGGCGGTATCTTCGCCTTGCTCAATATCGGCCGCCTGGAAGACCCGGCCTTTACCATCAAAACGGCGGTGGTCATTACCCACTATCCGGGCGCATCGGCGCAGCAGGTCGAAGAAGAGGTCACCCTTCCGCTGGAAAACGCCCTGCAACAGCTGCCCTATCTCGATAACGTCAGCTCGATTTCATCCAACGGACTGTCGCAGATTACCGTTAATATCGCCTCGAATTACCACTCCAACGAGCTGCCGCAAATTTGGGATGAGCTGCGGCGCCGGGTCGGCGATGCGGCCCGCCTCTTCCCGCCAGGGGTGGTTACTCCTTTCGTAAACGATGATTTCGGCGACGTGTTCGGCTTCTTCTTTGCCATTTCCGGCGATAATTTTACCAACCCAGAGCTAGCCCGCTACGCCGAACAGCTGCGTCGGGAGCTGGTACTGGTGCCCGGCGTCGGCAAAGTCGCCATCGGCGGCGAGATCCCCCAGCAAGTTAATATTGATATCTCTTTGCCTAAAATGGCCGCCCGCGGCATTACGCTCAGCCAGCTTTCAGCCATTCTCGGCCGCCTGAACGTCGTTTCCAGCGCCGGGGAGATCAGATCTGGTAGCGAGTCCATTCGCCTGCATCCGACCGGGGAATTTGAGAATATCGACGAGCTGGGCGACCTGCCGATCAACCCGCACGGTACGGGGGCCGCCACCCGTTTGCGGGATATTGCGACAATATCCCGCGGCCTGAGCGAAACGCCCTCCAGCATCTACCACGCCAATGGTCGCCAGGCGGTGACGATGGGCGTGTCGTTTATTCCAGGCGTCAACGTCATTGATGTTGGCCGCGCGCTGGAGGCAAAGCTTGCCCAAATGTCGGCGGAAAAACCTGCCGGGATCCATATCGATCTGTTCTACGATCAGGCGGCGGAAGTCGGCCACTCGGTTAACGGCTTTATCACTAATTTCCTGATGGCGCTGGCTATTGTTGTCGGCGTGCTGCTGATTTTTATGGGGGTTCGCAGCGGGATTATCATTGCCTTCTCGCTGGCCCTCAACGTGCTGGGCACGCTGCTGATTATGTATCTGTGGGGCATTGAGCTGCAGCGGATTTCGCTGGGGGCGCTGATTATCGCCCTCAGTATGCTGGTCGATAATGCCATTGTGATCGTCGAAGGGGTGCTGATTGCTCGCCAGCAGGGATCGACGCTGCTCACCGCCATCAACTATGTGATCCGCCGTTCCGCCCTGCCTCTGCTGGGGGCAACCGTGATTGCGATCCTCGCCTTTGCGCCTATCGGCCTGTCGCAGGACTCGACCGGGGAATATTGCAAATCGCTGTTCCAGGTGCTGTTGATTTCCCTGATGCTCAGCTGGTTCTCGGCGCTCACCATTACCCCGGTGCTGATCAAATGGTGGTTGTTCAAAGGCAGCGCCTCCCCGGCGCCCACCGCCGAGGCCGATCCCTACCGTGGCGGCTTTTACCGCAGCTATCAGAAGATCCTCAACGCCCTGTTGCTGCAGAAAACCGCCACCCTGGTGGTGATGGCCGCGCTGCTGGCCGCCGCTATCTGGGGATTCGGCTCGGTGCGGCAGAACTTTTTCCCGTCATCCAACACGCCGATCTTTTTTGTTGATCTGTGGCTGCCCTACGGCACCGATATCGCTTCGACGGAAAAAATGGCCAGCGATATCGAAACCGCGATTAACGGCCAGCCCGGCGTGGTCACTACCGTGGCAACCGTCGGCCAGGGCAGCATGCGCTTTATCCTCACCTACAGCGGCCAGCGGCAGTACAGCAACTATGCGCAGATCATGGTGCGCATGGACGACCAGCGCAACATTGCCGCCCTCACTCGCCACGTGGATGCCTATATTGCCCGCAACTATCCGCAGGTGAATGCCAGCAGCAAGCGGGTGATGTTCGGCCCGTCCGGTGACAGCGCCATCGAGGTACGAGTTAAAGGCCCAGACCCCGACAGATTGCGACTGATAGCCAGCCAGGTGAGCACGATCCTCACGGCAGATCCGGCTATCAGCAGCGTGCGTAACGACTGGCAAAACCGCAGCAAAACGATTCGCCCGCAGTATTCACCCACTCTGGGCCGGGAACTGGGCGTCGATAAGCAGGATATCGATGAGGCGCTGCAGATGAACTTTTCCGGCAGCCGCGCGGGGCTATACCGCGAAGGGGCAGACCTGCTACCGGTAGTGGTGCGCCCGCCAGCCGATGAACGTCAGGATGCGAACCATCTGAACAACGTGCTGGTGTGGAGCCAAAGCCGTCAGCAATATATTCCGCTGAGCAACGTCGTCAGCGGCTTTAACCTCGAATGGGAAGACCCGTTGATTCTCCGCCGCGACCGCAGCCGCGTACTCACGGTGATGACCGATCCGGATCCGCTGAGCAATCAAACCCCGGGCGACGTTCTGGCGCGCGTGCAGTCGCAGATTAACGCGCTCAGCCTGCCGCACGGATACAGCATTGAGTGGGGAGGTGATGCGGAGAACTCCAGCGAAGCGCAGCAAGGACTGTTCACCACCCTGCCATTAGGGTATCTGGTGATGTTTGTCATCACCGTGCTGATGTTCAGCTCGCTGAAAAATGCCGTTGCCATCTGGCTGACCGTGCCGCTGGCGCTGATCGGCGTGACGCCGGGCTTTTTAATGACCGGCATCCCGTTCGGCTTTATGGCGCTTATCGGTTTACTGAGCCTGAGTGGCATGCTGATCCGCAACGGCATCGTGCTGGTGGAAGAGATTGAACAGCAAAAAGAGGAAAAACCGCAGCACGAGGCGATTCTCTATGCGGCAACCTCGCGCTTGCGCCCTATTCTGCTCACCGCCTTCACCACCGTGCTCGGGCTGGCGCCGCTGCTGTTGGACGTGTTCTTCCAGAGTATGGCGGTAGTTATCATGTTTGGGCTCGGTTTCGCGACCATCCTGACGTTGCTGGTTCTGCCGGTGATTTACGCCTGTTTCCACCACGAGGATAAGTCGCAACCACAATGAACACCACCGGGTTGAATATTATTAAAACGCTGGGATGCATGACGGCGGTAACGTTCTTTACCATCTATAACACCTGGGATCGCTATGATTACGACTATCACTGGATCCTCGGTTTTCTGACGTTTATCTCGACCATCGCCACCCCGCTGTTTTTTGTGGTGGCGGGCTATCTCGATGCGCAGTCCCGGCACAACGCCCGCTGGCAGATGGGCAAAATTAAAAGCGTGGTGATCGTCTTTCTGTTCTGGGTGACGATTTACTATCTCTGGGAGCCTTACCAACGCGGCTATCTTATCCAGCCGTGGTTTGTCTTCGCCTTTATTGTGATTTATACCTTTCACCCGGTGGTCGAATGGCTAAGCCTGCGCAGAAGGCTGTTTTTTAGCGTGGTGTCCGGCTTGCTGCTTCTCTCATACGGCTACGATCTGCTGGCGGCTCTCTACCCCGACATTCATGCGCTGACTCTGGCGCCGCAGTATCGCCTGTGGACCTGGCTGCTGTTCTATTTAACCGGCCAGCTGTTTAACGATCCGCTGGTTGTTCGCTGGCTTAGTCGCGATAAGGTGGTTAAAGCCGCGATGATCGCCATCCCGTTTATTTATATTTTCACCTGGTTTTATGAACGTCATTTCTTTTTTGCGCTGTTTAAGGCCGATAGAAATGCGTTCATTCTGACGGGTTCACAAATTTATATTCTGGTTGTCGCGCTGGTTATTGCGGCAAACGGCGTCCGTTTTCGCAAAAACAGTGAGTTTAAAGAGAGTATTCTGGCGGCAATCAGCAAAACGATGACCGGGGTCTATATTCTTCATTACTCCATTTTCCATCTGCTTAGCACTCTTATTCCCATCGGGTCGCTGACAACAAAATTAATTCTGATTGCCCTGACGTTTATCGCCTCGGTATTGATTTCAATGCTGGCGCTATCAAATTCTGTCGCTAAAAAAGTGATCACCCTTTAATAGTGCGGGTTTAAAAGCCATAACGGAGCCAGGCAAACAGGACGTTACCGTTGTTGTAGGTGCCGGGAATATAGGTGAACTGTACGCTCAGCCGCCGGTAGCTGGCGGAGAATAGCGGCAGAATAATCGGCAAAGGGACGTAATTCGCGAAATCATCACGGGCGGTGATCCCGGCGGTCACCCCGAGTCCGAGGCGGAAATCCTTCTGGCTATCCAGATACCAGCCCTTCTCCCAGCCGTAGCCGACGATCGGCTGCCATTTGTTATGCGAATCCTTAAACATCATGGCATACAGCGAACTCCAGTCACCGTCATCGTGATAACGAGAGAAGCCGAAGCCGCCGCCCCAGGGCATCTCATTGTAGTTATCCGTTTTCTCTTTATCGTAGGTTAAGCGGTTGTGCCAGCTCAGAAACGGCAGATACAGGTCATAGTTTTGCGGCTGGTTCCAGGTTTGCGAAACGTCATTTTTCAGCCAGTTCCACCAGCCGCTGATACGCTTTTCACCGTAAACCGGCTCCTCAGCCTGCACAGCAGAAGCGAAAAGCATCAGAGTTCCCCACACGATCGGCCGACACTGTTGCATAGGTTTTTCCTTAAAGAAAAAAATCAGCGGTAAGTTATTTATTCTGGAAATAATAACCACGCTTTGCAAATCGCGCCGATCCCAATTCCTGGTAATACGCTGTGCTTATGGCCGATCGCTAAGATCTATTTTGCTGGCGGCGGGGCATTATGTTGCTGAATACGCGCCATCATATACGGGAAGAACGGGTTGGAGGTGACGCGCATCAGGGTATCCAGCCCGACGCTCAGGGTGGAGGTTTCGCCACGCAGCGAAATAGTACCGATGCTGATGCCATAACGATTCTTTTGCGTCGGCTGGCGGCCATACAGCGAATCGCTCATCGGGAACGGCACCGCCACGTGCGAAAGGGAATACATATCCTGCGGCCACGCCAGGTTCAACGGCACCACCTGTTCCGTTTTCTCGCCTGCCGGCGTAGTACGAGCCACGACATCGTAGGTCGTGGGCGAGGCATTGGTGATCACCGTGGTGCTGTATCGACGCGGCACCGGCGGCAGGAGGGTGCTGAGCGCGGTGTAGATCGCAGGTCGAAACAGCGCGCGCAAATTCGCGGCCTGATTGATATCAAACACCACCAGCTCGCTGCCGTTATCCGGTAAATAGCGATACAGCGACTCCACCACCGCCCGGGTGCTGACCGTGGAGTCCATCACTGATTGAAACGTCAGCACCGGCGCCAGCGCCGCCAGACGCTGCGTGCGGGAGTCCTGCACGATTTGCTCCTGCAACGCCTGGGTTAACAGCCATGACTGTCGGGCCGCCTTCACCGGGAAGGAGTTGTATTTATAAGGGTTAAACTCGGGCACCACGTTAAGCCATGCCGCCCGCGCAAAAGCCGGAAACACCGCCGGTAACCCCGTCAGCCCGGCGAAGCGGGCAAAGGCGGTCACCCCGATCATCGGCGACAGCAGGACTATCTGCTGCGGCTCAGGCAAGGTCTTATCATCTAGCGCGTCGAGCGCATATTTCAGCGCCAGCGCACCACCGTTGGAATAGCCGATCACATGCAGCGGTGCCTTTCCTCCGGCCAGCCGGGTAGCTTCGCGCACCGCCAGTCGGGTTGTCGCCAGCCACTGCTGCCAGTCTACGGCAGTCAGCGATCCTGGGGCAGTACCGTGCCCCGGCAGCCTCGGCACCACGGCAACGAACCCCTGCTGCTGGTAGGCGGCTGCCAGATAGCGCACGCTGTAGGGCGAGTCCGTCAGCCCATGCAGCAGCACCGCGGCACCGCGCGGGGTCCCCTCGGGTAGCAGCACAAAGGAGCGATTCCAGTCAGGATGAAACTGTTGCGGGTAGACCTGACTGTGGGCGTAAAAACGGTTAAGCGGCGTTTTTTCATCATCATCAAGCCTGTCCGTCAGCTCGGTCTTCATATCGCGAAAAATCGCCGCTTCTCGCGCCTGATACCCCGCGAAGGTGGTGCGATCAATCTCAGCGGCGGACATTTCATCAGCGGACCAGGTATGCCACGGATGCAGTGCCGGCCCCCGCTGGGTCTCATAAATCCGCCCGGCAAAAAAAACGATCACCATGATAAGCAGGCCAATCGCCATCTTTTTGATTAGCGAGGCCACTGTCAGACCCGCTTTATTGAGGTATCGGGCAAAACTCATCATTGCTATCCCATAATCGACGCTGTTTGCACGTGCATTGTAGTCATGTCATGGGCATTCTTGCCAGTTGGCAGGCCTGAGGATTGATTTTTTGACCGTAGTGATGGAAAAGCCAGAATTTCAGCAACCAATTGAAATTCTGGCTTATCGGTTTGACGGAGGAGCCGTCTTAGGGGAAGTTACCCTGTCACTACCGGCACGCGAGGCGCCAGCGCGCACATTAACTCGTAGCCGACGGTGCCGCAGACACTGGCGACATCGTCAATTTTAATCTCTTTGCCCCACAGCTCCACCGGCGCGCCGATACCGGCCTGTGGGCAAGGCGTGAGATCCACCGCCAGCATATCCATCGAAATCCGCCCCACCGTGGTGGTGCGCACGCCGTCCACCAGCACCGGCGTATTGCCCGGCGCCAGGCGCGGATAGCCGTCGGCATAACCGCAGGCCACAATCCCGATGCGCTGCTCGCCAGAGGCCCGGTATATACCGCCGTAACCCACCGCGTCGCCCGCCTTCAGGTTCTGTACGGCAATGATTTCGCTGCTGAGGGTCATTACCGGCTTGAGGCCGCTGTTGGCAACGTCCTGCCACTGCCCGGACGGAGAAGCGCCATACAGCACAATTCCCGGTCTGACCCAGTCGAAATGGGCTTCCGGATGCCACAGGGTCGCTGCGGAGTTGGACAGCGAACGCGGGCAGTCCAGCCCCTCCGCCGCCTGCTCGATGCGCCGCATCGGCTCAATAATCCCCTGCGGATTTTCCGCATCGGCAAAATGCGACATCAGCGTCATTTCGCTGACGTTACTCAGCGCCCGCAGCTGCTGCCAGACAATGTGGATGCGGTCCGGCATAAAGCCAAGGCGATTCATGCCGCTGTTCACCTTGACGTAGATATCCAGCGGCGCGTGCAGCTTCGCCTGCTGAAGCGCCTTGATTTGCCAGTTGCTATGAACGCTGGTGGTCAGACGGTACTTATCAAACAGCGCCAGTTCATCGGCATGGAAGAAACCTTCCAGCATCAGAATCGGCCCTTTCCAGCCATGCTCACGCAGCAGGATCGCCTCTTCGAGGTTGAGCATCGCAAAACCATCGGCACCGCTGAGCGCGCTCCACACGCGCGATAGCCCGTGGCCATAGGCGTTGGCTTTCACCACCGCCCACAGGCGCGAGGTGGGAGCCGCTCGCCGGACAATCTGCAAATTCTGTCGCAAGGCCGACACATCAATGCTGGCCAGTACGGGACGGGACATGAAGACTCCTTAGTTATGCACACCGTGCAGGTGCTGCGCGCGTGCCGGGACAAAACCGGGGCTGTAACGCGCAACGGCAAGGTCATCATACGGAATGGCCGGCGTGCGGCCGGAAATCAAATCACTGAGCAGCTGCCCGGAACCGCAGGCCATGGTCCAGCCCAGGGTGCCATGCCCGGTATTCAGCCATAAATTCTTATACGCCGTGCGCCCGACGACCGGTGTACCGTCTGGGGTCATTGGGCGCAGCCCGGTCCAGAAGGTCGCCTGCTCGACATGACCGCCGCGCGGGAACAGATCGCGCACTACCATCTCCAGCGTTTCACGCCGCGGTTGCAGCAGCTCTTTATTAAAACCGACGATTTCCGCCATGCCCCCGACGCGAATGCGTTGGTCAAAACGGGTAATCGCAATTTTATATGTCTCATCGAGGATAGTCGAAACTGGCGCCCCGTCTTCCTCGGCGATCGGAATCGTCAGGGAATACCCCTTCAGCGGATAGACCGGAATATCCACCAGCCCCTTCAGCATCGCGGTGGAGTAAGAGCCAAAGGCCATCACGTAGGCGTCGCCTTTGATAATTTCATCGCCGCATTTTACCCCGGCGATCTGCTCGCCTTCGTACAGCAGCGCATCAACCGAAGTATTAAAGCGGAACGTGACGCCCGCCTGCTCCGCCATGGCTGCCAGCCGGGTGGTAAACAGCTGACAGTCGCCGGTTTCATCATTCGGCAAACGCAGGCCGCCGGTAAGCTTGTGGCTCACTTCCGCCAGCGCCGGCTCGACTTCCAGCAGGCGTTTCGCCTCCAGCAGCTGATACGGTACCCCGGCCTCTTCCAGAACCGCGATATCGCGGGTGGCGTTTTCATACTGTTTTTCGGTACGGAACAGCTGCAGGGTGCCGCCCTGACGCCCTTCATACTGGATACCGGTCGTTTCGCGCAGCGCTTTCAGGCAGTCACGGCTGTACTCAGCCAGACGCACCATTCGCCCCTTGTTCTCCATGTAATGGCGGGTATCGCAGTTGCGCAGCATCTGCCACATCCATTTCAACTGGAACTGCGTACCGTCGAGGCCAATCGCCAGCGGCGCGTGGCGCTGGAACATCCATTTGATGGCCTTCAGCGGCACGCCAGGTGCTGCCCACGGTGCCGCATAGCCTGGAGAAATTTGCCCGGCATTGGCGGCGCTGGTCTCTTCCGCCGCACCTGGCTGGCGTTCAATGACCGTCACCTCGTGTCCTGCCTGGCTTAAATACCAGGCACTCGCTACTCCAACGACCCCACTTCCCAGTATGACGACTCGCATAGCGACTCCGTAATAGTTAAAGAACAATCATCTGATTACAAATTGATAACTCAGTTGAAAATATTATTCAACATACGCTTTATTTATGGTGACTTAACTCACAGCACACCGCACCAGCCCTGCCCCTATGGATTTACTATCTCCTGCTGCACTTCATTTTTACTCAGAATAATATTCTGCAAATAAGCCACAAACAGGCCTTTAAGATTGCTAAATCGCGAAGAAAAGAAATTGTCCGCAGGCGCAGTTTGTCATGCCGTGTTCTATGCTTATTGGGAGGCTCTCCGTACAGAGAGGGCCACCTACAACGAGGGCGCGCTAATGGCTACGATTGATTCCATGAACAGGGACACCACTCGTTTAAGCGATGGACCCGACTGGACTTTTGAACTGCTGGAAACCTACCTTGCCGAGGTTGACCGGGTAGCAAAGCTGTATCGTCTCGACACCTATCCACACCAAATCGAAGTCATTACCTCCGAGCAGATGATGGACGCCTACTCCAGCGTCGGCATGCCCATCAACTACCCGCACTGGTCGTTCGGGAAGAAATTTATCGAAACCGAACAGGCCTATAAGCACGGTCAGCAGGGCCTGGCCTATGAGATAGTCATCAACTCAAACCCCTGCATCGCTTATCTGATGGAGGAGAACACCATTACCATGCAGGCGCTGGTGATGGCCCATGCCTGCTACGGGCATAACTCCTTCTTCAAAAATAACTATCTGTTCCGCAGCTGGACCGACGCCAGCTCCATCATTGACTACCTGATTTTTGCCCGCAAATACATTACCGACTGCGAAGAACGCTATGGCGTCGATGAGGTCGAGAAGCTGCTCGACTCCTGCCATGCCCTGATGAACTACGGCGTCGATCGCTATAAACGTCCGCAGAAAATCTCGTTGCAGGAGGAGAAAGCGCGGCAGAAAAGCCGGGAAGAGTATCTGCAGAGTCAGGTGAATATGCTGTGGCGAACCCTGCCGAAGCGTGAAGAAGAGAAGACCATCGAATCTGCCCGTCGCTACCCGTCAGAGCCGCAGGAAAACCTGCTGTACTTTATGGAGAAGAACGCGCCGTTGCTGGAGCCGTGGCAGCGTGAAATCCTGCGTATTGTGCGTAAGGTCAGCCAGTATTTTTATCCGCAGAAGCAGACCCAGGTGATGAACGAAGGCTGGGCGACCTTCTGGCACTACACCATCCTCAACCATCTGTATGATGAAGGGAAAGTGACCGAGCGGTTTATGCTGGAGTTCCTGCACAGCCACACCAACGTGGTGTTCCAGCCGCCCTATAACAGCCAGTGGTATAACGGGATTAACCCGTATGCGCTTGGCTTCGCCATGTTCCAGGATATCAAACGCATCTGCCAGTCTCCGACCGAAGAAGACCGCTACTGGTTCCCGGACATTGCCGGTTCCGACTGGCTGGAAACGCTGCATTTTGCGATGCGCGATTTTAAAGATGAGAGTTTTATCAGTCAGTTCCTGTCACCGAAAATTATGCGTGATTTCCGCTTCTTTACGGTGCTGGATGACGATCATAACAACTATCTGGAGATTTCCGCGATCCACAACGAGGAGGGATATCGGGAGATTCGGTCGAAACTGTCCGCCCAGTACAACCTCAGCAACCTGGAGCCGAATATTCAGGTCTGGAGCGTCGATCTGCGTGGCGATCGTTCCCTGACGCTGCGCTACGTGCCGCATAACCGCGCGCCGCTGGATAAGGGGCGTCGGGAAGTGCTCAAGCACGTTCATCGCCTGTGGGGGTTTGATATCCTGCTGGAGCAACAAAATGCCGATGGCAGCATCGAACTGCTGGAACGCAGCCCGCCGCGCCCGAACTCGCTGTAACAAGCCCTAACGCAGCAAACAAAAACGCCCGGTTCATCACCGGGCGTTGTCATTCTGGAATCTGCGACAGTTAGCGCATGCCGATCACGAGATCGCCCGGCATGGTTTTCTGCATCCGATGCCAGATTTCGCCACTGTCATGCCCGTAGCGACGGACGATTTCGTAAACCTGCTCGTGCTGCCCTTCTTCACATACTTTTGTCAACTGGTGGTAGAAACCGAGCGCCAGACTGCGGGCTTCCGGGTTGGCAAAATAGTGGCGGCCAATGCGGGTATACAGGCCTTTCATCCCGTTGATGATCAGGCCGTAGATCGGGTTGCCAGAGGCAAACGCCAGGCCGCGGAAAATGTTGTAGTCCAGGTCGGCAAACGCGTCAGCGTGGTCTTCGACCTCACGCGCGCTGGCGAGCACTTTCAGCGCATCTTCAGGATGCTGGCGGAAGGCGGTACGGATGAAAATGGTGGATATATTGGTTCGCACCGACAGCAGATTATCAATCAGCTGTGGAACGCTGTCATGATCAAGACGCGCCAGAGTTTCGAGGATATTCAGCCCGGACGTTTCCCAGAAATTGTTCACCTTCGTCGGCTTACCGTGCTGGATGGTTAACCAGCCGTCACGGGCCAGACGCTGCAACACTTCGCGTAAGGTCGTGCGGGTTACACCGATCAGTTCAGAAAGTTCACGTTCAGCAGGGAGGATGGTGCCTGGGGGGAAACGATTATTCCAGATACTCTCAATAATGTACTCTTCCGCGAAACCCGCAGGGCTTTGCGCCTTAATGACCATAGTTAGATTTCCATTACACAGCGTTGCAAATTCTACTCATCATACCAGAGCCGTTATAGTGCAGATAGCGCCGCGAGGTAATTAAAAAGGGTTCGCTGTTTCATTTTCCGCTTTCCGTCACAGAATGCATTCCCACAACGCGAGGCGAAGAAAGTTGCTTCTCATTTTGCTCAACTGGTAATCTTGCACATAGTTACGTGCAAAATCATGTCATTAAATTGACGGGAAGGATATCTGTCGTGGAAATATCGTATGGCCGCGCACTATGGCGCAATTTTCTTGGCCAGTCACCGGACTGGTATAAACTAACGTTACTGATCGTTTTACTCATTAACCCGCTGGCCTTTTATGTCGACCCTTTCATTGCCGGGTGGATGCTGGTGGTTGAGTTTATCTTCACCCTCGCGATGGCGCTGAAGTGCTACCCGCTACTGCCAGGCGGCCTGCTGGCGATTGAAGCCGTGTTTATCGGCATGACCAGCCCCGAGCATATCCGGGACGAGATCGCCAATAACCTTGAGGTGCTGCTGCTGCTGATGTTTATGGTGGCGGGTATCTACTTCATGAAGCAGCTGCTGCTGTTTATCTTTACCCGTTTGCTACTAGGCATCCGGAGCAAGATGCTGCTGTCGCTCGCGTTTTGTCTGGCATCGGCTTTCCTCTCCGCGTTCCTTGATGCGTTAACCGTCGTGGCGGTGGTGATAAGCGTCGCGGTCGGCTTCTATGGCATCTACCATCGCGTGGCCTCCGCCCGTCCGGATGATAACGATATGCTGGACGACAGCCATATCGACCAGCACTATCGCGACGTGCTGGAGCAGTTCCGTGGCTTTCTGCGGAGCCTGATGATGCATGCCGGTGTCGGTACTGCCCTGGGTGGCGTGATGACCATGGTCGGCGAGCCGCAAAACCTGATTATTGCCAAAGCGGCAGGCTGGCACTTCGGCGAGTTCTTTTTACGCATGTCCCCGGTGACGCTGCCGGTGATGATCTGCGGCCTGCTGACCTGTCTGCTGCTGGAAAAATGGAAGCTGTTCGGCTACGGCGAGCCGTTGCCGCCGGCGGTGCGTAAGGTGCTGCAAGATTTTGACGATCGCAGTACCCAGCAACGCACCCGCCAGGACCGCCTGCGCCTGATTGCCCAGGGGATTATCGGTATCTGGCTGGTGATTGCTCTGGCGATGCACCTGGCGGAAGTGGGCCTGGTAGGGCTGTCGGTGATCATTCTGGCAACCAGCCTCACCGGCGTCACCGATGAACACGCCATTGGCAAAGCCTTTACCGAGGCGCTGCCGTTCACCGCCCTGCTGACCGTATTTTTCGCGGTGGTGGCGGTGATTATCGACCAGCATCTCTTTACGCCGGTGATTCAGTTTGTCCTTCAGGCTTCGCCTCACGCCCAGCTGTCGCTGTTCTACCTGTTCAACGGCCTGCTGTCGTCCATTTCCGATAACGTCTTCGTCGGGACGGTGTACATCAACGAAGCCAAAACCGCGCTGCAGCACGGCGTGATCAGCCTGCCGCAGTTTGAACTGCTGGCGGTGGCGATTAATACCGGCACCAACCTGCCTTCGGTGGCAACGCCGAATGGTCAGGCAGCATTTCTGTTCCTGCTGACCTCCGCCCTGGCGCCGCTGATTCGCCTCTCTTACGGCCGTATGGTGTGGATGGCGCTGCCTTACACCATTGTGATGACGCTGGTGGGACTGCTGTGTGTTGAATACACCCTGATGCCGGTGACCCAGTGGATGCTCGATCACCAATGGATCGTCACGCCGGTACTCCCTTAAGGCCCGACTGGCCATTTGCCGCATTGTGACAAATGGCTACGATTCTTTTCGTATTAATTTCGGACTAGCTGCTGGCGTCGGTTCGGTTTTCGTTTACACTGCCATGATTTAGCATGTTCCAGGGAAATGACATATGTTGCGATATTTAAACCAGTGCTCAAGGGGACGCGGAGCCTGGCTCCTGATGGCGTTAACCGCGTTCGCTCTTGAGTTAGTCGCGTTGTGGTTCCAGCATGTGATGTTGCTGCAACCTTGCGTGATGTGTATTTATGAACGCTGCGCGCTGTTGGGCATTATGGGCGCCGGGATTGTCGGTGCTATCGCGCCGAAAACACCGCTGCGTTATGTGGCGTTGGTTATCTGGCTGTACAGCGCGCTGCGGGGCCTGCAACTGGCATGGGAGCACACCATGATCCAGCTGCACCCTTCCCCGTTCCAGACCTGTGATTTCGCCGCCCGCTTCCCGACGTGGCTGCCGCTGGATAAGTGGATACCGCAGATGTTCGTCGCCAGCGGTGACTGCTCCGTTCGTCAGTGGGAGTTTCTGACCCTGGAGATGCCGCAGTGGCTGGTGGGGATTTTCGCCGCCTACCTGATCGTGGGTGCGCTGGTCCTGATTGCTCAGCCTTTCAAACCAAAAAAACGCGATCTCTTCGGCCGCTAAGCCCAATTGCTGATAAAGCGCTCCTTCGGGAGCGTTTTTTTTGCCCGTGAGTTGACCCCACAACCTTAAAGATGCAAATTAAATGCATCTTATATGCATTAACTAAGGAGCACATGATGTCTCATTTGCGTATTCCCGCTAACTGGAAAGTAAAACGCTCCACCCCATTCTTTACCAAACAAAATGTTCCTGCCGCCCTGCTGACACATCACAACACCGCTGCGGGTGTTTTCGGTCAGCTATGCGTAATGGAGGGGACGGTAACCTATTACGGTTTCGCCAATGAGCAGGCAACTGAGCCAGAGGCGAAAGTGGTCATCAATGCCGGTCAGTTCGCGACCAGCCCGCCGCAATACTGGCACCGTATCGAACTAAGCGATGATGCACAGTTCAATATTAACTTTTGGGTCGAAGATGATGCCGACGGTGAAAGCGGGCTGTTCCACGCGAAGAAAAACTAACCGGGTACCTTACTGCGCCCAGTCTGGCTTATTCAGGATATGGTCCTGCCAGTCGCGCACTGTCTCTTCTTTTACCGCGATATGCCGCACCGAGATCCGCTCGCCATGCATCGCGGCTTTCGAGCCGCTCAGCAGCGGGTGCCAGTGCGGCAGCGGTTTTCCTTCAGCCAGCAGGCGGTAGGCGCAGGTCGGCGGCAGCCATTCAAACGTCGGCAGGTTGTCGCGCGTCAGCTTAATGCAGTCGGGTTCATACTCGAAGCGTCGCTCATAGTTGCGACACTGGCAGGTTTTGATATTTAACTGACGGCAGGCAACGTTGGTGAAATATATTTCATCGGTATCCTCATCCATCAGCTTATGCAGGCAGCACTGTCCGCAGCCGTCACACAGAGATTCCCACTCCGCGTCGGTCATTTCATCAAGTGTCTTGTGCTGCCAGAAAGGTTGTTCGCTCATAGGGGATGTCCGTCATTGCAATTCAGGGTGCACCTTATAACCAGTCTGGCACACTGATGCAAGTTTTGCCGCCCGTGAAGGCGGCAAGAGGACGTTACAGCACGCGGGTAGAGAGCGTAAGCCCGTTGAAACCCACTTCCAGCTCATCACCGTTGCTGAGCGGGCCAACGCCTTCTGGCGTCCCGGTCAGGATGATGTCTCCGGCTTTCAGAGTAAAGAAACGCGACATGTAGGCGATCAGCGGCACGATTTTATGGATCATATCCGCCGTGGTCCCCTGCTGGCGAATCTCGCCGTTCACTTTCAGGCTCAATGCCGTATTTTGCGGGTCGGCGTGAAACTCCGCCGCGGGGATAAAACCGGAAACCGGACAAGAGTTATCAAAGCCCTTGGCCTTTTCCCACGGCTGACCCGCTTTTTTCATTTTGCCCTGCAGGTCACGCAGCGTCAGATCCAGCGCGACGCCGTAGCCGGCGATCGCCTTCAACACGTGATCGTCCGTTGCCTGGCGAAGCGTACCGCCAATCAGCACCGCCAGTTCCACTTCATGGTGCACCGAACCCAAACCTTCAGGGAGCACCAGCGGCTGACGGATATCGCATAGCGCCGTCT
The DNA here is from genome assembly GCF_051131755.1 of Klebsiella sp. R445. Lineage (NCBI taxonomy): Bacteria > Pseudomonadati > Pseudomonadota > Gammaproteobacteria > Enterobacterales > Enterobacteriaceae > Klebsiella > Klebsiella sp. R445. The sequence goes on along the minus strand of NZ_CP180446.1, from coordinate 5,222,687 downwards.
CAGGTTTAATAAACAGCACCGGTTCTTCCGGCATGACACTGCCCATTTCCTTGATGTGGTTGGCATAGTTACTGCCCACACAAACCACTTTGCTTACCGGATAATCCAGTAATGCTCCCTGCCAGTTATGATGTTGGTACATTATTTCCCCTCAGTGGGTTAATCAGATTTATTCCCCTGTTCCGCCAGGTGTTTCTTCAGTAGATTTTCAGTCGGAGGAGGAAGTTGCAGATAATAGCCCTGATCGGTTAGCGCCTGTTTGACTTTTTCCAGGTCAGCGCCGACGAGTTGCTTACGCCCGTCAAGCGGTAACAGCATGGTCAGTTGCGGCGTACCGAAGCTCGAAAGCAGTTCAGCAGGAACGCGAGAGAAATCGTCCTTTTTTTCGACATATAAATAGGTTTGATCGCGTTTGGCACTTCGATAAATCACACAAAACATAGTTTTACTCGGAATTAGACCCGTGGTCACTTGCCTCAATATATCAGTGACTATAACATGCCTTTTAGTCTTCGGAATATCACCGCACTTCGGCGAGTGATAAACAGCAAATTGAGTAAGGCCAGGATGTCAAATACGCCAATCGAACTTAAGGGCAGTAGCTTCACCTTATCTGTCGTTCATTTGCACGATGCAAATCCCGAGATTATTCGTCAGGCGTTAGAAGACAAAATCGCCCAGGCTCCCGCTTTTTTACGTCATGCCCCCGTGGTGGTGAACATCAGCAATGTCGAAAGCGACCTTGACTGGCGCGTCATGCATGAGGCTATCGCCAGCACCGGTTTACGGATTATGGGCGTGAGTGGATGCAAAATCCCTCGGCTTAAAACGGAAATCGACCGCACCGGCATTCCCTTACTAACGGAAGGGAAAGAGAAAATGCCCCGTCAGGCGCCGCCAGAGCCGGTTGCGCCAGCGCCAGTTGTTACTCCGATCACAAAAACGCGTTTAATTGATCTGCCGGTACGTTCCGGTCAGCGCATTTATGCACCAAACTGTGATCTGATTGTTACAAACCATGTGAGTGCCGGTGCGGAACTTATTGCAGACGGTAATATCCATGTATATGGCATGATGCGAGGGCGTGCGCTTGCGGGTGCGGGTGGCGATAGAGAAGCACAAATATTTTGTTCAAACCTCACGGCGGAGCTGGTGTCCATCGCGGGGGAATACTGGCTGAGTGATAACATCCCGGCCGAATTTTATGGCAAAGCGGCGCGTCTGCGTTTAGGCGACAGCGCTTTGACTATTCAACCATTGAGTTAGTCCCTTTTTAACAAGGAATTTCTATGGCACGCATTATTGTTGTGACTTCGGGTAAAGGGGGCGTCGGCAAGACCACCTCCAGCGCGGCCATCGCTACTGGTTTGGCTCAGAAGGGAAAGAAGACCGTCGTTATCGACTTCGATATCGGCCTGCGTAATCTCGACCTGATTATGGGCTGCGAGCGTCGGGTGGTGTATGACTTCGTCAACGTGATTCAGGGCGATGCGACCCTGAACCAGGCGTTAATCAAAGATAAACGCACCGAGAATCTCTACATCCTCCCGGCTTCCCAGACGCGTGATAAAGATGCGTTGACCCGCGAAGGCGTAGATAAGGTTCTCGAAGAACTGAAAAAAATGAATTTTGATTTCGTGGTCTGCGATTCACCAGCAGGCATCGAAACCGGTGCCCTGATGGCGCTCTACTTTGCCGATGAAGCCATCATCACCACTAACCCGGAAGTCTCCTCTGTTCGTGACTCCGACCGTATTCTCGGCATTCTCGCGTCTAAATCCCGTCGCGCGGAAAATGGCGATGAGCCGATCAAAGAACACCTGCTGCTGACTCGCTATAACCCAGGTCGCGTCAATAAAGGCGACATGCTAAGCATGGAAGACGTTCTGGAAATTCTGCGCATCAATCTGGTAGGCGTTATTCCGGAAGATCAGTCCGTGCTGCGCGCCTCAAACCAGGGTGAGCCGGTGATTCTGGATGATACGTCAGACGCAGGTAAGGCCTATGCCGATACGGTTGAACGTCTGCTCGGAGAAGAACGTCCTTTCCGCTTCATTGAAGAAGAGAAGAAAGGTTTCCTCAAACGCCTGTTCGGAGGATAAATTATGGCATTACTCGACTTTTTTCTCTCGCGGAAAAAGAACACGGCCAATATTGCGAAAGAGCGCCTGCAAATCATCGTCGCCGAGCGTCGTCGCGGCGATGCTGAACCACACTATCTGCCGCAGTTACGCAAAGATATTCTGGAAGTGATCTGTAAGTATGTGCAGATTGACCCGGAAATGGTTAGCGTCCAGCTGGAACAACGGGATGGTGATATTTCGATTCTGGAGCTGAACGTGACTTTACCAGAACCGGAAGAGTCGAAACCCTGACGCTGGATTCACCCGGTAGCCTTGCGCTATCGGGGCGGTTTGAAAATAGCCCGGATAACGCATCCGGGCTATTTGCTGTGGCTTAGATAGCGTTTAGCGCGGGTATTCGCTTAGCAGCGCTTTCAGGCGATCGGCCATCAGATCGCTACGCCAGCCGGAAATCAGTTCAGGCAAGGTCGCCCCACTCTTCAGCTGCCAGTGCCAGTTCAGCAACTGGTTAATCTGCCGTCTTGATGCCAGCAGCTCCGCACTCAGCCCCGTCTCGGTACTCACTTCCTGCACCAGCGCTTTAATCTCTTTAAAGACTTTGCGGTAGCCCGGCATATCAATCAGGTTTTGCAGCGGCTCCGGCAGCGCCGATTCAGGCAGTTGCTGGGCTTTCTCTACCAGGCTAATCAGCGTTTTGCCGTGGAAGCGAATTTCGCTGCCGGAAAGCCCAAGGCTGTCCAGCTCGCCGAGGCTCCCCGGCATATAGCGGGCAACGTTCCACAGATGCTCTTCGCGAACGACAAAATTCACCGCCATATCACGATCGCGCGCCTTGCGTAAACGCCACTCTGCCAGTAGCTGCAAACAGCCAAGCTGACGGGTGCGTAACTGCCAGGCGTTGCCAATATCGCGCCACGCCTGCGCCGGGTCCTGCACTTCCTGGCGGCGCTGCTGCATCAGGCGGCATTCGTCCAGCGCGGCGTCCAGCCAGCCTGCGGCTTCGGTTTCCGCCATCAGTTTGCTGGCGATGGGCAGCAGGTACCAGACATCCGCGGCGGCATAGTCGCACTGACGCGAAGTCAGCGGGCGCGCCAGCCAGTCGGTCCGCGATTCGCTCTTATCCAGCGCCACGCCCGAGTACTCCTCAACCATCGAGGCAAATCCCCAGGACATCGGACGACCGCAAAAGGCTGCCAGAATCTGGGTATCAATCAACGGCTGCGGCATCAGATTAAAGGTGTTAAGGAACACTTCCAGATCTTCACTACCCGCGTGCAGGAATTTGGTGACCTGCTGATTCAGCAATAGCTCGCGCATCGGTGCCCAGTCGGTGATGGTCAACGGGTCGATCAGGGAAATCTGTTCTCCGTCGAACAGCTGGAGCAGGCCCAGTTGCGGGTAGTAGGTGCGGGTACGGACAAATTCGGTATCCAGCGCAATCGCCGGGGCCGCGCTAGCCGCTTCACAGATGGCGCGCAGCTCATCGTCGGTGGTGATCATCTGATAGTTCACATCATGCTCTCTTAACTTGCGCCCATAAAAAACGCCGGCTTGGCCGGCGTCTGGCGACTCGTGTATACCTTAAGCTTTATTGTCTACTTTAGCGCGCGCTTCGTCACGCAGTTCTCGCCGTAAAATTTTTCCAACATTGGATTTTGGCAGCTCATCACGAAATTCAACCAGTTTCGGGACTTTATAGCCTGTCAGATGGCGGCGACAGAACGTCACCAGCGCCTCTTCGGTCAGCGCCGCGTCTTTTTTGACCACGAAAATCTTCACCGCTTCGCCGCTGCTTCCTGACGGTACGCCGACGGCAGCCACTTCCTGAACCCCGGAGTGCTGCATCACCACCTCTTCAATTTCGTTCGGGTAAACGTTGAAGCCGGAGACCAGAATCATGTCTTTTTTACGGTCGACAATGCGCATAAAGCCTTCTTCATCCATCACCGCGATGTCGCCGGTGTGCAGCCAACCGTCTTTGATAATCTCATCGGTGGAGTCCGGACGCTGCCAGTAACCCAACATCACCTGCGGCCCCTTCACGCACAGTTCGCCAGGCATACCCAGCGGTACTTCGTTGTCGTCATCGTCCACCAGTTTGACTTCGGTCGACGGTACCGGCAAGCCGATGCTGCCGCTGTGATAGTCAATATCATGTGGGTTCACGCTGACCAGCGGCGCGCACTCGGTCAGGCCGTAGCCCTCCAGTAGATACTGCCCGGTGAGTTTAACCCAGCGTTCGGCAACCACCTGCTGTACCGGCATTCCGCCGCCGGCAGACAGGTGCAGCGAGGAAAAATCAAGCTGCTGAAACTCTTTGTTATTCAGTAAAGCGTTGAACAGCGTATTCACCCCGGTCATCGCGGTGAACGGATATTTCGCCAGTTCCTTCACCAGCCCCGGAATATCACGTGGGTTGGTAATCAGCAGGTTCTGCCCGCCAAGCTCAATGAACAGCAGGCAGTTCATGGTCAGCGCAAAGATGTGGTACAGCGGCAGCGCGGTGACGACAAACTCTTTGCCCCGGTGCAGCAGCGGGCCGTAGGTCGCATTGACCTGTTCAAGGTTGGCCAGCATGTTGCGGTGGGTCAGCATCGCCCCTTTGGCCACCCCGGTGGTGCCGCCGGTGTACTGCAGGAACGCCAGATCCTCAGAGACAATTTCCGGCTTGATGTATTGCATCCGGTAGCCGTTATGCAGCGCACTGCGAAACGAGATGGCATCTGGCAGGTGATACTTCGGCACCAGCCGTTTGATGTACTTGACCACGAAATTGACCAGCGTGCCTTTCGCCGTGGAGAGCTGATCGCCCATGCGGGTCAGGATCACATGCTTCACCTGGGTTTTATCAACCACTTTTTCCAGGGTATGCGCAAAGTTGGAGACGATCACAATCGCCGCTGCGCCGCTGTCATTCAGCTGATGCTCTAGCTCGCGCGGGGTATACAGCGGGTTGACGTTCACCACGATCATCCCGGCACGCAGGATACCGAACAGCGCAATCGGGTATTGCAGCAGGTTTGGCATCATCAGCGCGACACGGTCGCCCTTTTGCAGCCCCAGCCCCTGCTGAAGGTAAGCGGCGAAGGCCCGACTGCGCTCTTCCAGCTTACGGTAGGTCATCACCTCGCCCATATTGATAAACGCCGGTTGGTCGGCGTAGCGAGCGGTGCCGTGTTCAAACAATTCAACCAGGGATTGGTAGCGGTCAGGATTTATCTCCGCCGGAACATCGGCGGGATAACGGTTTAGCCAAACCTTTTTCACTGCATCACCTCTGAAATAGTTATTCGTCGTCATCACAGCCCCTGATCAACAAACATTCTGTTAACATTATATTAACTCAGCGTACCAGTTTATTAATTAGGCGTTTTACAGGTTGCGAAGCGCGTCACTATTTATTTTTCTTATCAGGCCAGAAATGGCGAAACAGCGGACAAGCCGCTGTTTCGTCTGGCTTACAAAAACTGCAAAATCATTCAGTTACGACATTTCTGACTTCTGCAGGGCCTGGATTGTACCAGCCCCAGCCGCCATAGCCGTAAGCCCAGGGGCGCGGACCGATCATCCATGGGTCAATCGGCTGCGGTGGCATCACCACCTGCTGCACCACGTTCCAGCGCTTGTAGCCGGTCGCATTCATCAGCATGAATTTATACGGTGTGCTGCCGACTTTGCCGTCCACCGTCCCGGTAATCAGGCCGACGACGGTGACCAGTTGACCGCGGAAATCGACCGGGTCGAGGAAGCCGTTCACATCGGCATAAATACGCCCGCGCGAAGGCTCATTCAGCTCAGGTCGGGCGCCGCTGTCCAGCGGGACCGTCGCAATTTCCAGCCGGGTTTTGCCCTGCTGGTTCTGAATGTTGACGACTTTGCCGCCAAAACGGGCTTCCTGGCCGACATACAGCTGTGGTGCGGCCATCACCCGGACTAAATCTTGCTGTGGCGTCGGGCTGGTACCTTTAATGGCATCCGGCACGGAAACGCACCCACTTAACGCAGCGACAACGGCGCCCGCTAAAAACCAACGTACTACTTTGCTTTGACCCGCCATGATGCGACTCCTTCTCTCAGTCTTATGCTTACTGAGATTCATCCTCGGCCAGGAAGTTTCTTCCACGCCACTTCGTTACGCAAATAAACCGGTTCGGCTTTCTCTACGGCAACGGTTTTGCCACTGGCAAGCAGCACGCAGGCCAGCGGCAGCATGTCTTCTGCTGTCGGGAGCGTAATGTCACCATCAGTTAATGTCAGCGCTGAGTCCTTAGCCAGATCGGGCCAGGCTTGCCAGCCGGTCCCGACGGTCGCCCAGTCACCTTCGAGCTGTTGCAGGCGCTCGCTGACGGCTTCGGGTTTCAGCACCGCTTCAGTTTCTTCACCGTGCCAGACGCCCTGCTCATCACGCTGGTATTCGGCCCAATAGACCTCGCCCATTCGCGCATCAATAGCCGCCAGTACACGGGTAGCCCCGGTTTTACGCCATGCGCCCTGCGCCATGGTTGCCAGCGTCGACACGCCAATCATCGGCAATTCGGCCCCCAGCGCCAGTCCTTGTGCGATACCGATCCCAATACGCACCCCGGTAAAACTGCCGGGACCGCGGCCAAAGGCCAGCGCGTCGAGGTCAGTCAGCGACAGTTTGCTTTCCGTCAGGACATCCTGCACCAGTGGCAGAATACGTTGGGTGTGTTCACGGGGACAAATTTCGAAATGAGCACAAAGAGTGCCATCATTCCACAGCGCCGCGGAGCAGGCCTCCGTGGCGGTATCGATAGCCAAAATTCGCATGGGTTGTCGCGCTCTCGCTATAGCAGATTGACAAAATGGCGCGCAGCTTACCACATTTTGCGACAGATTACCTTGCTGGCGGCACGGCGAGAAAACGCACGGCCCGGCGAATATCGCGGGTTCGCGGTGCCGGCGGCAGGCTGGCCAGGAACACTGCACCATAGGGACGCATCACCAGACGGTTATCGCAAATCACCAGCACGCCGCGGTCGTCGATATCACGGATCAAACGCCCGACACCCTGCTTAAGGGTAATGACCGCATCCGGCAGTTGCACTTCGTCGAAGGGATCGCCGCCGCGCAGACGGCAATCTTCCATCCGCGCTTTGAGCAACGGATCGTCCGGCGAGGTAAACGGCAGCTTATCGATGATCACCAGCGACAGCGCATCGCCGCGCACGTCCACCCCTTCCCAGAAGCTGCTGGTCGCCACCAGCAGCGCGTTACCGGCACTGACAAACTGCTGCAACAGCTGGCCTTTGCTGGTTTCGCCCTGCAGCAGCACCGGCAACGTCATGGTGGCGCGGAACTGTTCGGCCAGGTCGCGCATCATCGCGTGAGAGGTACACAGCATAAAGCAGCGCCCGTCGTTCGCCTCAATCAGCGGTTTGAGCATCGCCGCCAGATGACGCGCCGCCCCAGGTTGATTGGGCAGCGGCAGATTACGCGGCACACAGAGCAACGTCTGGTGGGCATAGTCAAACGGGCTTGGCAACAGCAGCGATTGCGCCTCTTCAATGCCGAGGCGGGCGGTAAAGTGGTGCAGATCGTCATTTACCGACAGCGTGGCCGAGGTAAAAATCCAGCTGCCTGATTTTTGCGCCATGACCTCTTTGAATTTTTCCGCCACGGTCAGCGGGGTGAGCGCCAGGGTAAAATGACGGGAAGTGCATTCGTACCAGTAGCTAAAGCCCGGCTGGTTAATCTCTTTCAGGCGCTTCAACCGCGCACGGTAAACCGTGGCGCGCTCAAAAGCCGCATCCAGCAACGCCGAGCGGCCAAGCGACAGCTTCGCCACGTCGTAACAGAGTTCAAGCGCATCATCGAGCAGCAGCAGCGCACGTTGAATATGACTGTCCGCCAGCAGATCGCGCAGATTGCCCCGGTAGCCGGGATCCCCCAGCTGCAGGCGAAAATCCTGCGCGCTCTGGGCCAGGCGGTCGGCGCATTTTTGCAACTGCAGGGTATCTTTTAGCTCGGTGCGGTAGGCGATGGTGATGTCTTTTGCCAGATCCAACAGCTGACGGCTGGAGAGCGACTGACCAAAATACTGGCTGGCGATGTCGGGAAGCTGATGGGCTTCATCGAAGATCATCACTTCAGCCTCGGGGATAAGCTCGGCAAAGCCGCTCTCTTTTACCACCATATCGGCGAGGAACAGGTGATGGTTCACCACCACCACATCGGCATCCATCGCTTTTTTACGCGCTTTGACGACAAAGCAGTCCTGATACACCGGGCAGTCGCTGCCGAGACAGTTATCGTTGGTGCTGGTGACCAGCGGCCAGGCCTGAGAATCTTCGGCAACGCTGACGCAGGTGCTGATGTCGCCATCGAGGGTCTGATTTGACCACGAACGCAGCAGAATAACATCACTCAGGGTTTGCACCGGCAGATCGCCGCCGGCCAGGGTCTGCTGCTCCAGGCGTTCAAGACACAGGTAGTTCGAGCGACCTTTGAGCAACGCCAGCTTACCGGTGAATTTTAACGCTTTTGCCACCGTCGGCAGGTCGCGACTGTACAGTTGATCCTGCAGCGCTTTCGAACCGGTGGAGATAATCACCTTCTTATTGGCCCGCAGCGCAGGTGCCAGATAGGCGTAAGTCTTGCCGGTACCGGTCCCCGCTTCCACCACCAGCGGCTGCGCCTGTTGGATGGCCTCAGCCACCGCGATCGCCATCTGGCGCTGCGGCTCGCGTGGATTGAATCCGGGAATCGCTTTGGCCAACTGGCCGTCTGCTGCAAAATCGTCGATCACAATACCCCCTGGTGATTTGGACAGTGATTATGTCAGGCAGCAGACCTTTTCACCAGTCCGGGTAGTGACGCAGGCGGCACATTATGGCAGTCTTGCCCGCAGTCTGATGGAATGAAACCAAGGAAATGATAATGACAATTACGCGTATCGATGCTGAAGCCCGCTGGTCTGATGTAGTAATTCACAACCAGACCATTTATTACACCGGCGTGCCGGCAAACCTCGAAGCGGATGCGTTTGAGCAAACCGCGAACACCCTGGCACAGATTGACGCCGTGCTGGAAAAACAGGGCAGCAACAAGTCGCGTATTCTTGATGCCACCATCTTCCTTGCGGATAAAAGCGATTTCGCGGCGATGAACCAGGCATGGGACGCGTGGGTTGTGGCTGGCCATGCCCCGGTGCGCTGCACCGTTCAGGCCGCCTTAATGAAGCCGGAATACAAAGTCGAAATTAAAATTATCGCTGCGGTTTAATTACTCGTCTTCATCTTCATCTTCATCTTCAAAGCGCGCCACGATCCGGTCACCGGTATGGCTGGCGCGCAGTTCATTGGCGACCAGCGAAATCGCTTCACCGCTGCTCATCCCCTGGGACATCAGTTCGTGGATACGTTCTACCGCTTTTTGCTGCTGCTCGTGGCTCAGCGAAGGTAAACCTGCAAACATAACTCACTCCTGCTACATTGTGTGGCGTCATTATTTCATGCCGCTCGTCTGATATTCCAGAGGACGGCAACGCTTAGGATCGAGGAAGATGTTGTCCCCCGCTATTATTACCCTGCCCTGGCACCCGGATGCTGCCGAGCGCTACTTTACGCCGTTGAGCACCGCCCCATGGGCCATGCTGCTGCATTCCGGCTTTGCCGACCATCCCCATAACCGTTTTGACATCATCGTGGCCGATCCGTGCGCCACGCTGCTTACGCGCGGCGGGACAACCACGGTGGATGACGGCCAGAGCCGCAGCCAGTCGACGCAAGATCCGTTGACACTGTTACAAACGCAGCTGGACAAGCGGGGATTAACACCCGTGGCGCATCCCCATTTGCCGTTCCTCGGCGGCGCGCTGGGACTGTTCGGTTACGACCTTGGCCGGCGCTTTGAATCTCTGCCCTCGCACGCGGTGGCGGATATCGCCCTGCCCGATATGGCCGTGGGGATCTACGACTGGGCGCTGATTATCGATCATCAACGCCAGGAAGTCTCGCTGCTTAGCTACGGCGATCCGCATGCCCGTCTACAATGGCTGCAAGCACAGTCCGCCGCAGCTACCGCGCCGTTCGCTCTGACTTCCGCCTGGCGCTCTAATATGAGCCGCGAGCAATATGGCGAGAAATTCCGTCAGGTTCAGGCCTGGCTGCACAGTGGCGACTGTTACCAGGTCAACCTGGCCCAACGTTTTCAGGCCAGCTACCGTGGCGATGAGTGGCAGGCGTTTTGCCAATTGAATCGCGCCAATCGCGCGCCGTTCAGCGCCTTTATTCGCCTCGAGGACGGCGCCGTGCTCAGCCTGTCTCCGGAGCGTTTTATCCAGCTTCATCAAGGTGAGATCCAGACTCGCCCGATCAAAGGCACGCTGCCGCGGCTGGCCGATCCGCAACAGGATGCCCTGCAGGCGGAAAAACTGGCCCACTCAGCAAAAGATCGGGCAGAGAATCTGATGATAGTCGACCTGATGCGCAATGATATTGGCCGGGTTGCCGAGCCCGGTAGCGTCCGGGTTCCGGAACTGTTCGTCGTGGAACCCTTCCCGGCGGTGCATCATCTGGTGAGCACCATTACCGCCAGGCTGCCGGCCCGTCTTCACGCCAGCGATCTGTTGCGCGCGGCGTTCCCCGGCGGCTCCATTACCGGCGCCCCTAAAGTGCGGGCGATGCAGATTATTGACGAGCTGGAGCCCCAGCGGCGTAACGCCTGGTGCGGCAGTATCGGCTATCTCAGCCTGTGTGGCAATATGGACACCAGCATTACGATCCGCACGCTGACGGCGTACCAGGGAGCGCTATACTGTTCTGCCGGCGGCGGTATTGTGGCCGACAGTGAAGAGGCCGCTGAGTATCAGGAAACCTTTGATAAAGTTAATCGAATCTTGCAACAACTGGAGAGCTAGACCATGGCGGATGACGCCCTCGCGCTGGACGACTTTCTTTCTCGCTTTCAACTACTGCGCCCGCAGCCATCGCGCAGCGCGCTCAATCAGCGCCAGGCGGCGGTGCTGGTGCCCATCGTGCGTCGGCCGCAGCCCGGCCTGCTGTTGACGCAGCGATCGCCGCGGTTACGTAAGCACCCGGGTCAGGTCGCCTTCCCCGGCGGGGCCGTCGATAACACCGATGCAACCCTGATTGCCGCCGCGCTGCGTGAGGCCCAGGAAGAGGTTGCGATTCCTCCCGATCGGGTGGAGATTATCGGCGTTCTGCCGCCGGTGGACAGCGTCACCGGCTTTCAGGTCACGCCGGTGGTCGGCATTATTCCGCCCAATCTTCACTATCATGCCAGCCAGGATGAAGTGTCGGCAGTGTTCGAAATGCCGCTTGCTGAAGCATTGAGCTTAAGCCGCTACCATCCGCTGGATATCCATCGCCGCGGGAATTCGCATCGTGTCTGGCTGTCGTGGTATCAGCACTATTTTGTCTGGGGCATGACCGCCGGTATTATTCGCGAACTGGCCCTGCAAATCGGCATCAAACCCTAGCCTTCCTGTTTACGGCTGACGCAAAGGTAACCCTGACCCGCGACAGCCGGTTTCCCCTGTGCAATCCACCCTCTGAGATAGCGTATATACTTAAAATGAGATTGCGCTCTCACCATTAGTAATTTCGCCGTTATCCATTAATTTAATTCATGTGAATAGTTAAGCTGATGGTGCGGTTCCCTCTTACACTATGCGCAGTTTTCACATCGTTACCGCCACTGCGGTAACCCTGTCAGGAGTGTTATCGTGATTAGTATATTCGACATGTTCAAGGTGGGGATCGGTCCCTCATCTTCCCATACTGTAGGGCCGATGAAGGCCGGTAAACAGTTCGTCGATGACCTGGTCGAAAAAGGATTGCTTAATGAAGTGACCCGGGTGGCGGTTGACGTCTACGGCTCGCTTTCATTAACCGGCAAAGGCCACCATACGGATATCGCCATTATTATGGGCCTGGCGGGCAATCAGCCCGATACGGTCGATATTGATGCCATACCTGGATTTATCCGCGATGTCGAAACCCGCGGACGTTTGCTGCTGGCACAAGGTCAGCACGAAGTTGATTTCCCGCACGATGACGGCATGCGTTTTCGTAGCGACAACCTGCCGCTGCACGAAAACGGTATGACCATTCATGCCTGGGCTGGCGAGAAAGAGATCTACTGCAAAACCTATTACTCCATCGGCGGCGGTTTTATCGTCGATGAAGAACATTTCGGCAAAGACAGCGTGGATGAGTTAAGCGTGCCTTATCCCTTCAAGTCGGCGCAAGAGATGCTGGCTTACTGTAAAGAAACCGGGATGTCGCTCTCCGGTATGGTGATGCAGAACGAACTGGCGCTGCACAGCAAGAAAGAGATTGAAGACTATTTTGCTCACGTCTGGCAGACCATGCGTGCCTGTATCGATCGAGGCATGAACACCGAGGGCGTGTTGCCTGGTCCTCTGCGCGTACCGCGTCGGGCATCGGCACTGCGTCGCCTGCTGGTAGCCAGCGATAAACTGTCCAATGACCCGATGAACGTCGTTGACTGGGTGAATATGTTCGCCCTGGCGGTCAACGAAGAGAACGCCGCCGGCGGGCGCGTGGTCACCGCACCGACCAACGGCGCGTGCGGTATCGTCCCTGCCGTACTGGCCTACTATGACCACTTTATCGAGTCGGTCAGCCCGGATATCTATATTCGTTACTTTATGGCCTCCGGAGCCGTGGGGACGTTATACAAAATGAACGCCTCCATTTCCGGTGCTGAGGTGGGCTGTCAGGGTGAAGTCGGCGTCGCCTGTTCAATGGCGGCGGCGGGCCTGGCTGAACTGCTTGGCGCCAGCCCGGAGCAGGTGTGCGTCGCGGCGGAAATCGGTATGGAGCATAACCTGGGTCTGACCTGCGACCCGGTGGCCGGACAGGTACAGGTTCCGTGTATCGAACGTAACGCCATCGCTTCGGTGAAGGCGATCAACGCCTCACGGATGGCGATGCGTCGCACCAGCGAACCGCGCGTCTCCCTCGATAAAGTTATCGAGACCATGTACGAAACCGGTAAAGACATGAACGCCAAGTATCGCGAGACGTCTCGCGGCGGCCTGGCCATCAAAGTTCAGTGTGACTAAACTATTTTTTATCCAAATGCGCCCACCGGGCGCATTTTTTATGGTATTTATTTACACCCACTACACTTGCTCACTCGCGGTTGTTATTCTCGTCCGCATTCAGAGCCGACAGGGTGTCGCGCATGCACAATGCTCAGAAAGTCATTTCGACTTACCGCCGTAAACGCGTTGTCATTTGTTTGATTGTGGCGTTGTTGACGTTAACGACCACACTGGTTATCCGATTTATTTCACAGCGTAGTTTAAATCAACAACGTATCCAGAGCACCACTCATCAGATGGTGGTGGCCATGGATAAAATGCTGCGCCCTTTATCAGAGCAACAGCATCCCTTGCTACAGCTGGTAGGGAAACCGTGCCAGGATGTCCGCCTGCCGCTGCGCAAACTGGCGGCGTCACTGCAAACCGTACGCTCCATCGCCCTGGTAAAGTCCCAGACGCTGTACTGCTCCAGTATCTTTGGCGACCGTAACCTTGCCATTCATCAGCTGCAGTCGGCGCTCCCTTCTCCGCAGCCATTGCTGATGCTTTCAACAGATCACTCGCTGCTGCTCGGCTCGCCGGTATTAGTGCAATGGTATCCCTCCCGGTTTAACAGCGCCGATGGCGTGATGATCGTCATCAACATTGAACTGCCAGGGGAGTTAATTCTCGCCGCAAAATCACCCCTGATTACCGGTATCGGGTTGAGCGTCGGCGCGCAGAATTTTATTCATGGTATCGGCATCACCGAGCAGCAAGTGCCGCCCGGCGAGAAGATGATTTACCACCAGCAGTCAACCCAGTTTCCATTCGCCATTAACGTCAGCGGCCCCGGTGCCACGGCTATCGCCCTTGCGGAACTTCCTGGCGCACTGCCGCTGGCGCTGATCCTCAGCGTGATGCTGGGTGGCATGATGTGGCTGATTACGGCGGGGAGAATGAGCTTTGCCCGGGAGATCAGCCTCGGTATCGCCGCCCGCGAATTTACGTTGTGGTGCCAGCCGCTAAAAGATCTGCGGTCGCAAAAATGCGTCGGCGTCGAGATTTTGCTGCGCTGGAACAATCCGCGTCGCGGAAATATCCCTCCCGATGTATTCATTCCTCTCGCGGAAGGGGCGAACTTAATTGTGCCCCTCACCCGCTATGTTCTGAAGGAAACCGCACGCCAGCTATCGCAGTTCCCGGAGGATAAAAATTTTCATATCTCGATTAACGTCGCCGCCCGCCATTTTGCCAACGGCGAACTGATGCGCGATTTGCATCATCTGTGGTTCAGCGCCCACCCGGTGCAGCAACTGGTGGTGGAGCTAACCGAACGCGATGTGCTGCAGGAGGGGGATCACCATATGGCGGAGCTGCTGCACTTTAAAGGGGTGATGCTGGCGATTGATGATTTCGGTACCGGAAATAGCTCACTGACATGGCTGGAGAAGCTGCGCCCGGACGTATTGAAAATTGATAAGTCCTTCACCAGCGCCATCGGCGTCGATAGCGTGAATACGACGGTGACTGATATGATCATTGCCCTGGCGCGCCGCCTGAATATCCTGACGGTTGCCGAGGGCGTTGAAACCGCAGCTCAGTCGCGGTATCTGCAGCAGCACGGGGTTGATGTCCTGCAGGGGTTCTACTACGCCAGACCGATGCCAGTCGCGGCGTTTGCGCAATGGCTGGCAGAGCATGGTGAAGGCTGATAAAAAAACCGGCCAGCCCCCTGAGGAGGCTGACCGGTCAGCATGACGGCGAGAGCCGATTACTCGTCTTCGTGATTCTCGTGCTGGGTTTTAATCACCCGCACCAGATCGACACGATAGTTGTTCGCTTCCACGATAGTAAACTGCAGCGGATCCCGCTCCACCACATCGCCAACGCGCGGGATATGGCCGTTCACGGCAATGACCAGTCCGGCTACCGTCGCGATATCGTCCTCTTCATTGACCAAATCGTCCAGCCCCACCGCCTGTTGCAACGCGTGCAGGTCCGTAGAACCTTTAATCAACCAGCCGTCGCCATCGGCGACGATTTCCGGGGTTTCATCGGCATCCGGGAATTCACCGGCAATCGCTTCCAGGACGTCCAGCGGCGTAACCAGACCTTGTACCACACCAAATTCATTGGTGACGATGACAAAGCTCCCACGTGCCCGACGCAGTACACCCAGCAGGTTGATCGGGTCCAGCGTTTCCGGCACCACAATTGCCGGTGAAGCCGAGGCCAGCGCCGCGACATTCTCACCCGCTTCCAGCGCCACCAGCATCTCCTTCGCCCGGACGATACCGATGATTTCATCCAGTTCGCCGCGGCACACCGGGAACAAACTGTGTGGTGAAGAAAGCAACTGGCGACGAATCTCTTCTTCGCTTTGCTCCACGTCCACCCAGCTAATTTCACCGCGCGGGGTCATGATGCCGCGCAACGAACGCTGAGCCAGGGTCAGAACCCCGTTGATCATGTAGCGTTCTTCTTCGGCAAACGCCCCTTCAGGCACCGGAACCGGCGCCGGGCTATCACCATCGTGGCTCACAGCGTGTTGTTTACGTCCGCCCATCAGGCGCAAAATCGCATCCGCCGTACGGGCGCGCAGCGGCAGCGTTGACTGATGGCGAATAAAGTTACGACGCGCAATCTGATTGAAGAACTCGATGGTGATCGAGAAGCCAATCGCGGCGTACAGGTAGCCTTTCGGAATATGGAAACCAAAGCCTTCAGCCACCAGGCTCAGGCCAATCATCAACAGGAAGCTCAGGCACAGCACGACCACTGTCGGATGCTGGTTAACGAAGCGGGTTAACGGCTTCGATGCCAACAGCATCACCGCCATGGCAATCACTACCGCCGCCATCATCACCGGCAGATGGTTCACCATACCAACGGCAGTAATCACCGCATCCAGCGAGAAGACCGCATCCAGCACCACGATTTGCAGTACCACCACCCAGAAGCTGGCATAGCCTTTACCATGACCTTCGTCGTGCTGGCGATTCTCCAGCCGCTCATGCAGTTCCGTGGTGGCCTTAAACAGCAGGAACAGCCCCCCGCCCAGCATGATCAGGTCGCGTCCGGAAAAGGTTAAATCGGCGACGCTAAACAGCGGTTTAGTCAGGGTCACCATCCACGAAATAACCGACAGCAGACCAAGTCGCATAAACAACGCCAGCGACAGACCAATCAAACGCGCTTTATCACGCTGTTTAGGTGGCAGCTTATCCGCCAGGATGGCGATAAAAACCAGGTTGTCGATACCGAGCACGATCTCCAGTACGACCAGCGTCAGCAAGCCGACCCAGATAGAGGGATCCATCAAGAGTTCCATGAGTTGCTCCAGTTGACGACAGACGAAGTCATCGTGATGTCACGCACGACAGAGATAATGGTTGCGGGTAAAAAAGCGTAGCAGGTTGTCGCGGCAGAATAGTGCCAGAAAGTGAAAAGACGTCGATGAGGGTCCATACAGCGGGCTATGCCCTATACTCCTGAGTAATTAAACGGAAGCTAAACATAGCAAAAAATGTAGAGAGTTTGGAAAAAACTTTACCAGTCTTTGCAATAGCTAAGGCTATTTTTTGCGCTGCGAAATTATTAATTGCAGATGAGTGATTTACGGATCTTCATCACATTAATTATTTTTTCACTATCTAAAATAAATCACGGTAGTCAATATTTTCGATCTTACACCCTTACTGAATCGATTTTGTTCGCAAGAGTGATTCAGGATGTATCAACACAGATGATGCATTCACGATAATAAAGGAGGTAGCAAGTGACGATTGCTATTGTAATAGGCACACATGGTTGGGCTGCAGAACAACTGCTAAAAACAGCAGAAATGTTGTTGGGCGAGCAGGAAAACGTTGGCTGGATTGATTTCGTTCCTGGTGAAAACGCAGAAACGCTGATCGAGAAGTACAACGCACAGCTGGCAAAGCTTGATACGTCGAAAGGCGTGTTGTTCCTCGTCGATACATGGGGAGGCAGTCCGTTTAACGCTGCCAGCCGCATTGTCGTTGATAAAGAACAGTACGAAGTCATTGCCGGCGTCAACATTCCCATGCTGGTCGAAACGCTGATGGCGCGTGACGACGATCCCTCTTTCGACGAACTGGTGGCGCTGGCGGTAGAAACGGGTCGTGAAGGCGTGAAAGCGCTGAAAGCGAAAACCGTGGAAAAAGCCGCTCCGGCACCGGTTCAGGCAGCAGCACCGAAAGCGGCAGCGCCGTTAAAACCAATGGGCCCCGATGACTATATGGTTATCGGACTGGCACGTATCGATGACCGACTGATCCACGGTCAGGTCGCGACTCGCTGGACCAAAGAAACCAACGTCACCCGCATTATTGTCGTGAGCGATGAAGTCGCGGCCGATAACGTTCGTAAGACGTTACTGACCCAGGTTGCTCCTCCGGGCGTCACCGCCCACGTTGTTGATGTGGCAAAAATGATCCGCGTCTACAACAACCCGAAATACGCAGGCGATCGCGTCATGCTGCTGTTTACCAATCCAACCGACGTAGAACGTATCGTTGAAGGTGGCGTGAAACTCACCTCCATCAACATCGGTGGTATGGCTTTCCGTCAGGGTAAAACGCAGGTGAACAACGCCGTTTCGGTCGATGAAAAAGATATTGAAGCATTTAAAAAGCTGAATGCTCGCGGTATCGAACTGGAAGTCCGTAAAGTTTCCACCGACCAGAAACTGAAAATGATGGACCTGATTAGCAAGGTAGCAAAATAACCTTGCAAGTCGCGTCCCCGTTTTCAACTTAAGACTTAATCAACAGGAGAAGTACAATGGAGATTACCCTTCTTCAGATTGTGCTGGTGTTCATCGTCGCGTGTATTGCGGGTATGGAGTCGGTACTTGATGAGTTTCAGTTCCACCGTCCTCTGATCGCTTGTACGCTGATCGGCGCCGTTCTCGGCGATATGAAAACCGGTATCATCATCGGTGGTACGCTGGAAATGATCGCTCTGGGCTGGATGAACATCGGTGCTGCCGTTGCACCTGATGCGGCACTGGCATCTATTATTTCCACCGTTCTGGTTATCGCCGGCCATCAAAGCATTGGCGCCGGTATCGCCCTGGCAATCCCGCTGGCAGCAGCAGGCCAGGTACTGACCATTATCGTTCGTACTATTACCGTGGCATTCCAGCACGCCGCTGATAAGGCCGCCGAAAACGGCAACCTGACAGCGATTTCCTGGCTGCACGTGTCGTCCCTGTTCCTGCAGGCAATGCGTATCGCTATCCCTGCGGTTATCGTGGCAATCTCTGTCGGCACCAGCGAAGTACAGGGTCTGCTGAATGCGATTCCTGAAGTGGTTACCGGTGGTCTGAACATCGCGGGCGGTATGATCGTCGTCGTTGGTTACGCAATGGTCATCAACATGATGCGTGCGGGCTACCTGATGCCGTTCTTCTACCTGGGCTTCGTTACTGCCGCGTTCACCGACTTCAACCTGGTTGCTCTGGGTGTGATCGGTACCGTAATGGCTATCCTCTATATCCAGCTGAGCCCGAAATACAACCGCGTAGCGGGTGCGCCAGCGCAGGCTGCTGGTAATAACGATCTCGATAACGAACTGGACTAACAGGTGAGCGAAATGGTTGATATGACTAAAAATACCACCGAGAAAAAACTCACTCAGAGTGATATTCGTGGCGTGTTCATTCGTTCTAACCTGTTCCAGGGGTCATGGAACTTTGAACGTATGCAGGCGTTGGGCTTCTGCTTCGCAATGGTACCGGCAATTCGTCGTCTGTACCCGGAGAACAACGATGCCCGTAAACAGGCGATTAAACGTCACCTGGAGTTCTTTAACACCCATCCGTACGTCGCGGCGCCGGTTCTAGGCGTAACGCTGGCGATGGAAGAGCAGCGTGCTAACGGTGCAGAGATCGACGATGGTGCGATTAACGGCATCAAAGTAGGTCTGATGGGGCCGCTGGCCGGCGTCGGCGACCCGATCTTCTGGGGTACCGTTCGTCCGGTATTCGCTGCACTGGGCGCAGGTATCGCGATGAGCGGCAGCCTGCTGGGTCCTCTGCTGTTCTTCATCCTGTTTAACGCAGTACGTCTGCTGACCCGTTACTACGGCGTGGCATACGGCTACCGTAAAGGTATCGACATCGTTAAAGATATGGGCGGCGGCTTCCTGCAAAAACTGACCGAGGGGGCGTCAATTCTCGGCCTGTTTGTCATGGGGGCTTTGGTTAACAAGTGGACGCACGTGAATATCCCGCTGGTGGTGTCAACAATCACCGGTCAGGATGGCCAGACTCGCGTCACCACCGTGCAGACCATTCTTGACCAGCTGATGCCTGGCCTGGTTCCTCTGCTGCTGACCTTCGCCTGTATGTGGCTGCTGCGTAAGAAAGTGAACGCCCTGTGGATCATCGTTGGCTTCTTCGTCATCGGTATCGTGGGCTATGCTATCGGCCTGCTGGGCCTGTAAGTATCCTGTTGTACGCCGGGGGCTTAGCCCCCGGTTTTTTTTTACCGGAGGATGGATGACAATCACGGATCTGGTGCTGGTTCTGTTTATTCTTGTTCTGCTGGCGTTTGCAATTTATGACCAGTTTATTATGCCGCGGCGCAACGGTCCGCAGCTCCTGACTATCCCCCTGCTCCGCCGCAGCCGTGTCGATGGGATCATCTTCGTCGGCCTGGTGGCTATTCTGATTTACAACAATATCACCAACCACGGCGCGTTAATCACCACATGGTTATTATCTGCACTGGCGTTGATGGGCTTGTACCTGTTCTGGATCCGCACGCCGAAAATCATCTTCAAAACCAGTGGTTTTTTCTTCGCCAATATCTGGATTGAATATAGCCGCATTAAAGAAATGAATTTATCGGAAGATGGCGTGCTGGTGATGCAATTAGAACAGCGGCGTTTGCTTATTCGGGTCAAAAACATTGATGACCTTGAGAAGATATACAAACTTCTCGTTTCAACTCAATAACTTAAAAATATAACCCGTGCTATATCTCGTCAATTTTTAACCAATTCCAGCGAATGAAATATAGCATCGGCTATATTTCATTCGCCCACTTCGCCGATATTAATTAACGAATCATTTACTTGTAACTTCAAATGAAAATCGTTATCATTTGGTTGTCGAAATAAATAAATCCTGTTATTGTTTTATATTCTAAAAATATGTTAAGGTTGCGCCCGTCGTTGGGGAGTAGCCGATTTCCTGCCTGCCAGGAAATGTACGTGTCAACATACTCGTTGCAAAACGTGGCACGTACGGGTCGAAAAGAAGTTCGATCAGGCGAGACCATAGACACATCACCGCTATACGCCATACCTCTTTACCGGGTCGCGTATGTTTACTGGGGGTAGTGATGTGTCATATGGATTTTCCCCGGTCAGGACGCATGTATGAACCTATCTGCCACGATTCTTCTTGCCTTTGGCATGTCCATGGACGCTTTCGCCGCATCAATCGGGAAAGGCGCCACTTTACACAAACCTAAATTTTCTGAAGCCTTACGCACCGGACTGATTTTCGGCGCGATCGAAACCCTCACGCCACTCGTTGGTTGGGGTATGGGAATGCTCGCCAGTCAGTTTGTCCTCGAGTGGAACCACTGGATCGCCTTTGCACTGCTGATTTTTCTTGGCGGCAGGATGGTGGTTGAAGGCTTCCGCACAGGCGACAGCGAAGCCTGTGAGGCTCCTCTCCGTCATGGATTCTGGTTGCTGGTGGCGACCGCTTTCGCCACCAGCCTCGATGCAATGGCCGTCGGCGTGGGCCTGGCTTTCCTGCAGGTGAACATCATCGCCACCGCCCTCGCGATCGGCTGCGCAACGCTTATCATGTCAACGCTGGGGATTATGGTCGGACGGTTTATCGGCCCGCTGCTTGGCAAACGGGCAGAGATCCTTGGTGGTATCGTCTTGATTGGTATCGGCAGCGAAATTCTCTGGAGCCACTTCGCCGGCTAATTCTCAGGCCTCGCGCTGCCAGAAGTGGAGCATAAAATCCGTCTGGCAGCTAAAAATGTCCTGCGCTCGTAGTGTTTCACGCACCTCAGGCTTTGCCCGCCACGCAAACGGCGTCATCTGCAGTAACGCTTCGGCTTCTTGCCCGCTCAGCTGCATCGGATAGGCCAGCTGTTGCTGCTGACGTAAGACAAAGCCGGGCATTGCCTCATGATTTTCCTCATGCAGGCGCACTTCATCATAAATCAACCCTTTCAGCTCCATCAGATGGCGAGGCCCCGGCGTAGCGGTAATCACCCAGCCACCAGGGACGATCGCCCGGGCCAGCTCCTGGGCATTGCAGGGGGCATAAATCCGCACCACCGCATCAAGGCTGGCGTCATCAAACGGCAGACGCTGGCTGGAAGCAACACAAAAATCCACCTGCGGATAGCGTTTCGCTGCCGCACGAATGGCTGATTTAGAGACATCCAGGCCCCAACAGTGCCCGACAATACTTGCGAAGGCGTGAGTGTAGTACCCTTCCCCACAGCCAATATCCAGCAGACGTGACGGCGTTTCGGTGCGCAAGAACTCGCAGATCGCATCGCGCAGGGGTTGATAGTGACCGGCATCAAGAAACGCCCGGCGGGCCTGCATCATCTCGGCGCTATCACCCGGATCGCGAGAGCGTTTGAACTGCACCGGCAGTAAATTGACATACCCCTCTTTCGCCAGATCGAACTGGTGCCGCTGCGGGCAGGTAAAACCGTTGTCGCGGCGGACAAGCGGCGCGTGGCAAAGCGGGCAACTGTATGACATAACAACTCCGGTGTCGCTAAAAGGGCGAAAGTGTAGCGCTATTCGCCCTTTCAGACCACTGTTACAACGCAGGCGGCGCGGCTTCTCCGTTGTGCATCACGATAAGATTCTCTGACCCCTGTGGCATACCATCCGGCATGACATTTTCCAGACGCAGCACATCGCCCATGATCTGGCTGAATACCGGTGCGGAAACCGCTCCGCCATAATAGGCCCCGTTGCTGGGATCGTTAATCACCACCACCAGCGCGAACTGCGGGTGGCTGGCGGGGGCGACCCCTGCCGTATAGGCAATATATTTGTCGATGTATCTGCCGTCCGGGCCGATTTTTTTCGCCGTCCCGGTTTTTACCGCAATACGGTAATCACGAACTGCCGCCTTGGTCCCACCGCCGCCAGGCAGAGCCACGCTCTCCATCATGTGCTCCACTTCATGCACGATCGGTTCCGGCATCACTCGGGTGCCGATCACCGGCGGGTCGATTCGGGTTATCGATAATGGGCGCTGGATACCAAAACCGCCAATGGTGGCATAGACGTGCGCCAGCTGGAGCGGCGTAACCATCAGACCATAGCCAAACGCAAAGGTCGCCCGGTCAAGCTGCCCCCAATAGCGACGCTGCGGCATCAGGCCCGAACTTTCGCCGGTGAGGCCCAGACCGGTCGGTTCGCCAAACCCGAACGCTTTGTAGGTATCGAGAAGATGCTGAACCGGCATCGCCAGTGAAAGGTGCGAGACTCCGGTATCGCTTGATTTCTGCAGGATGCCGGTCAACGTCAGTTCCGGGTAATAGCCCACATCGCGGATCCGGTGACCATCCAGCACAAACGGGTGGGTGTCGACCACGCTGTCCGGCTGCACGATCCCCTGCTGGAGAGCCGTCATGACCACCAGCGGCTTAACCGTCGAACCAGGTTCAAAGGTGTCACTGATGGCCCGATTGCGGAAATCATCCAGTTTCGCGTCATCACGGTTGTTAGGGTTGAAATCCGGATAGCTGGCCATCGACAGAATCTCTCCGGTGTCGATTTTAATCAGCACCGCGGCACCAGACTCAGCCTTATTCCACTTCACGGCATTATCCAGCGCATCTTCCGTCACCGTTTGCAGGCGCTCATCAATACTTAACTGAATGGTGTGCGCGGGCACCGCCGGCACCTCGGTGATATTTTCGATCACGTGGCCATGACGGTCTTTACGCACCAGTCGCCGCCCGGCTTTCCCCGTCAGCTGACTGTTAAAACTCTTCTCAACCCCTTCAATGCCCTGGTTATCAATATTGGTAAATCCCAGCAGGTTGGCCGCCACGTGCCCTGCCGGATAAAACCGCCGCGACTCATCGCGCAGGTTGATCCCCGGCAGATGGAGTTTATCGATCCATTCAGCCTGTTCCGGATTGACCTGACGAGCCAGATAAATAAAACGCATGTGGGGATGAGCTTCGATGCGTTTGGCCAGGTCCCCAAGGTTAAGGTGTAGCGCCTCCGCCATCGCCTGCCAGCGCGGACCATAGCCAACGCCGCCCTTTTCCATCATCGTCTGCGGGTCGGCCCAGATGGCACTGACCGGGACGCTGACCGCCAGCGGACGGTTTTCACGATCGCTGATGGTGCCCCGCTGAACGTCAATAGGTTCTTCCCGTAACGAGCGCATATCTTCTTGTTTAACCAGGTTATCTGGTGAAATGATTTGCAGCCAGGCCACGCGGCCTAACAGGAATCCGAGACAACCCAAAATCGCTACGCACAACAACCCAAAACGGACCGGGGTGAAATGAGCGGCTGACTGATTTTTATTCTTTGGCACCATAGCTCCAGCATTATTTTGCAACCACCTGATTTAACAGGAAATCACCAAATCAGGATGCGAAACAGTGCGAATAACGGTGATGTTTTGCAACAAGGCGCGACAAAGGAGGGAGAATGGAAATGTTTTGCAATAAAAACTAAAAAGCCCCGCAGAGGCGAGGCTTTTCTTACAAGATGAGTGGTCTTGAATCAGATAGCAGTAACGTTAACTGCTGCCGGACCTTTCTGGCCGTCCTGAATTTCGAACTCAACGTTCTGGCCTTCAGCCAGAGTTTTGAAACCATTACCCTGGATAGCGGAGAAGTGTACGAACACATCTTTGCTGCCATCAGCCGGAGTAATGAAACCAAAACCTTTAGACTCGTTGAACCACTTAACCTGACCTTTAATCTTTGCCATTTGCAAAATTCCTTAGACTGTTTTCTTCGCCCATCGGCGCTTACATAGATAAAACTCTGACACACTACTGCATGAGGCACTAATATAAGGTTCGGCAGAGAAGCAGTATTCAACGACAACGTGTTTACTCAGGACTTCTTTACTGAAAATGCCACACATAAACAGAACTGTACCTCGTTTAACCCGAAACGTGTTATCACATACAACGTAAATAATGGCAAGCCATTTTTAAAGGTGTCTCGATCCTTCGCACAGATTATAAGGGAATCATTTGATCACCTGCACATTTATGCGTGCTTAACTACTGCGGACGGCACGCGTCAGCACCCCGCTCTGGCCCTGATAATGCGCGCAAAGATTGCAACTTTTTTACCATTGCTCAACAACTTCTGTCGGTTCAACACGCCGGCATATGCGCGGTGTCCTGCGAGCGTATGTGCAATGGCATGCGCATAATGATGCACATGCTGGTGTATATCGATAGTTGAATATTGTCTTAAATGGAGCCTGTATGGTGATATAAAACCGACGCAGCGGTCACAGTATGAATATTATGGATAATACTATTTAAACATGAAGTATTAATGACATAATTGTCCATCAGGTAATTAAAACATATTGTTATTACTTTATTTGATTTACTAAAAAGCCGTGACGCTGACAGGAAGAATTGAGAGCCAGCCCACATTAACGCACAAGAATTGGGCGATCGGAGTAAGAAAAAAGATAAGAAAAAGTTATAGCGTTATGGGGTAATCCAGGTGTACACCGGGCGGTGCACACCTGTCAGCGTGTTACCTACCGTTCAGCGACCAGACGGATGAAGTCATCCCCGTCTTTTTCTGCCACTGATGCGTTGGCAACCTCTTCCTTCTCAGGTTCATTGGCTTCACAGAGACGACGCAGCAGCACATTTTGCCGCTTTTGCTGGTCCAGTAACGCCTGTAGCAGTTCAATCTGCTCATTGGTGCGCGAACTTGCGCGATTAACAAAAAACCACAACAACAAACCGACAAGCACCAGCACGATGGAAAGCGCCAGCGAAGCCAGATTTAAGATCCCAGGATTTAGTAACTCACTCATTTCACCACCTCAAAGAGAAGGCGTTTATTCTACCACTCGCAGAGCAGAAGAAAATCCGTCGTAATAAAAATGTCTTACCAGGGGATAAACTTGTTGATGGTGCAGATGCCGCTGAAAAATTGTACATCTTGATCGCACATTACGTTAAGCATCTGAGTCCATAGCAATAAGCAACCGGCTATGACGACGATCAGCAAAACCCAGCGTAATTTTTTCACTCCACTCTCCGCATCAGTATCAGATGTTTCCAGGATAACATGCGCATCTTAAACCGTGACTAACTGTAATACGAAAGGTAAGTTTAGGAATCATAGACTTGTTTCAAGACATCTAACTGTCAATATATCGTCAAGGATAATGCAAACAATGAGGCAACAATGCGATTAATCATTCGTTCCATTGTAGTACTGGCCATCGTGTGGATTGGTATTCTGTTAAGCGGTTATGGGATTTTGATCGGCAGTAATGAGAACGCCGCAGGACTGGGGCTTCAGTGTAAATACCTGACCGCTCGCGGCACCAGCACAGCGCAATACGTGCACTCCGACAGCGGAATTATCGGGCTGACCGATTGCCCGGTTTTACGCAAAAGTGAAACGGTCATCGACAAAGGCTAACGCATTCCGGCAACAGCAGAAGCGCGACTCCTGCTGTTGCCGGTGAACCCGACGGCCATTCACATCAGAATGGGTAGTCGTTGTATCCCATCTGTTCTGAAATTTTGCGCGCCGCGGTGTGCAGCATCTCAACATACTCGTGCAGACGCTCTTCAGAGAAACGCAGCGTCGGGAATGAGATACTCAGGCCGGCAATCACCACGCCAAAGCGGTCGAATACCGGTACGCCGATGCAGCGCAGCCCTTCTTCCTGCTCTTCGTTGTCTTCGCCATAACCCTGTTGACGCACCTGCTCCAGTACCCCAATCAGCTCTTCCGTGCTGGTAATGGTGCGGTCGGTGCTACGCTTGTACTCAACGCCTTCCAGAATTTGCTCGACTTCCGCGCGATCGCGCCACGCCAGCAGCACTTTACCGATAGCGGTACTGTACAGTGGGTTGCGACGGCCAACGCGCGAGTACATACGCAGGTTGTACATTGAGTCAATTTTGTGGATATAGACAATGCTGTCTTCATCCAGCGCGCCCAGGTGGACAGTCTCTTTCGTCAGACGTGAAAGTTCACGCATCTGAATGTCGGCACTGCGGATCAGGTCGACATTTTGCAGCGCACGGGCACCCAACTCAAATAGCTTCAGGGTCAGAGAGTATTTCTCCGATTCGCCTTCCTGAGCCACATAGCCCAGCGATTTCATGGTCTGCAAAAAGCGATAAACGGTGCTTTTTGACATCATGACGCGCTGGGACAGTTCGGTAATGCCAATTTCACGCTCTTCACCAAGCGCCTGCAGAATGCCAAAAACCTTCAATACCGAAGAGACAGAATCTGGCTGTTTATCCAAATCTGCAACTGCCATTTATCACCTCATCGTAACTGTTTTATAAAAATTAGAACCGGTTTTTATTATAAATTCGCATCAGCGCCCCCGCAATCGATCTTCTGCCCATTCGTTACAAATCTGCGACATACAACCGAATAATCAATGCTAAAATTATTATCCATAGAATAATACCCCCTTAAAGACACATATTTGACATGGATAAAAATATTTCTGATGGCCTGCCGACGCCCCAGCGCCATGGTGCCATCCTGACCATCATTTTGGGGTTGGCCATGGCGGTCCTCGACGGCGCGATAGCCAACGTCGCGCTGCCGACCATTGCAACGGACCTGAATGCCTCCCCCGCGGCATCAATATGGATAGTCAACGCTTACCAGATAGCCATCGTCATCGCTCTGCTGCCGCTCTCCTTTCTGGGCGACATGTTTGGCTACCGTCGGGTCTACAAAATCGGCCTGGCGCTTTTTACCCTGACCTCGTTAGCCTGCGCCCTCTCCCGTAGCCTGGAGATGCTGACCCTCGCGCGCGTCGCTCAGGGTCTTGGCGGCGCGGCGTTGATGAGCGTGAATACGGCGCTGATCCGCCTTATCTTCCCCCAGCGTTTCCTCGGGCGCGGGATGGGGATTAACTCATTCGTGGTGGCGGTGTCATCGGCGGCAGGTCCGACAATTGCTGCAGCGATCCTCTCCGTCGCCTCCTGGCAATGGCTGTTTTTGATTAATATTCCGCTGGGGATTGTGTCGCTGATCCTCGCCATGCGCTTCCTGCCCGCCAACACCGGGCGGAGTAAGATCACCCGCTTCGACCTTCCCAGCGCCATTATGAATGCGCTGACCTTTGGCCTGCTGATTACCGCCCTCGGCGGTTTTGCGCAAGGTCAGTCCGGTAAACTGGTGCTGGCTGAAGTGGCCGCGGTCGTCGTGATCGGCTTCTTTTTTGTCCGCCGCCAGCTGCAAATGCCGGTGCCGCTGTTACCGATAGATCTGCTGCGGATCCCGCTGTTTTCACTCTCTATCTGCACCTCAATTTGCTCGTTCTGCGCGCAAATGCTGGCGTTGGTCTCCCTGCCCTTCTTCCTGCAGTCGATGCTGGGGCGTAGCGAAGTGGAAACCGGGCTGTTGCTGACACCGTGGCCTCTAGCCACGATGGTGATGGCGCCGCTGGCAGGTTATCTGATAGAGAAAGTTCATGCGGGATTACTTGGCGCGGTCGGCATGCTGGTGATGGCCGGGGGCCTGTTTGGTCTGGCGCTGTTGCCCGCCTCTCCCTCTGACCTGGATATTATCTGGCGCATGGCGCTGTGCGGTGCCGGTTTTGGTCTGTTCCAGTCGCCGAATAACCACACCATTATCTCTTCCGCCCCTCGCCATCGCAGCGGCGGCGCCAGCGGCATGTTAGGGACCGCGCGTTTGCTGGGGCAAAGTGCCGGCGCGGCTTTGGTGGCGCTGTTCCTGAATTTACAGGGCAACGGCGGCACCCACAGCGCATTGCTGCTGGCCGGCGGGCTGGCGGTGATGGCCGCCGCAGTCAGCGGGCTTCGGGTCACTCAGCCTCGTCCTGAGTCCTGATCGACGGCGTTCGTGCGGCATAAAAAAACGCGGCCCGAAGGCCGCGTTTTTGTCTGCAAGTACTGTGTTACTTCAGGTATTCACCGCTACGCAGCGCTTCGATACGCTTATCCAACGGCGGGTGAGTCATGAACAGTTCGCTCATTGACTTCGCTTTACCGTTAATGCAGAACGCCATCATGCTGCTGGCTTCCTGCGGCTCGTAGCTGGTTTTCAGACGCTGCAGCGCCGCAATCATTTTCTCACGGCCAACCAGCTTCGCAGAGCCGGCATCGGCGTGGAATTCACGATGACGCGAGAACCACATGGTAATAATGCTCGCCAGAATACCAAACACCAGTTCCAGCACCGTCGCCACCGCGAAGTAAATCAGCGGGTTGCCGTTACTGCTTTCGCTGTCATCACGGTTGCCGCCAAGGAACCCGGCCGCAATCTGCGCGATAACGCGCGAGATAAAGATAACGAAGGTGTTCACCACACCCTGAATCAGGGTCATGGTGACCATGTCGCCGTTGGCGATGTGGCTGATTTCGTGAGCGATAACGGCTTCAGCTTCGTCACGACTCATGTTTTGCAGCAGTCCGGTACTGACGGCCACCAACGACGCATCACGGCGCGCACCGGTAGCGAAAGCGTTGATGTCAGGCGCATGGTAAATAGCTACCTGCGGCATACCGATACCCGCCTGCTGCGCTTGCTGCGAGACGGTATTCATTAGCCAGCGTTCGGTTTCGTTACGCGGCTGCTCAATCACTTCCCCACCCACTGATTTCAGCGCCATCCATTTCGACATCATCAGCGAAACGATCGAGCCACCAAAACCAAAAAGCAGCGCCATGATCAGTAATCCGGTCATGCTGCTTGACTGAATTCCCGTCAGGCTTAGCACCAGCCCGAACACCACCATAACTGCCAGGTTGGTCATCAGGAAAAGCGCGATTCGCATCATAATTTTCTTTTAACCTCGATTTAACAAAACGCACTATGCGATTACCCATATCGTATGGGTAGTAGGCTAATTTTCAACTATCAGCCCCTGCTAAGTCACGAGAAAAACACAACTTTACATTTTGTCGCACTGTTCTGACACCAGCACAGCTTGTTGACATTTTGTATATTCGACGTGGGAATAACCGGCGGGAAACAGAAAAGAAAACGGGCACATGATTTGTGCCCGTTGGGTACTTATTTTGCTACCGGCGGCTCTACCGCCGGCTGCGCTTTCTCAAGATGCGCAAGGTCGATCGCGATGTGGACCGTTTCATCGAGATACGGATCCGGCTCCTGGTAATCTTTCGGCAGATCGTCCAGTTTCTTCAGCGCCGGCTTGCCTTCACGCTTCAGACGGTCATTGATCCGCGCCAGGCGGGTCGCATCGTCTTCTTCGTTCTCTTTCTCACGCTGGGCGTAATTCAGAGAGACGATATAACGCTTATCTTTCATTGCGTTATAGCGGGCAATATCCTTCATGATGTACTGGAATTCCGGATCTTTGGCAATGCGTGCATCGTGCAGCTTCAGCAGTTCCGGGTCGAAAGGCTGCAAATCACCGGATTTCACGTAGGTCGCGGCATTCACACTATCCCACGGCAGCGCGTTATCTTCATACTGCTCGCCGGTTTCACGATCTTCGGTACCGGTTGGCATCATGATATCCGGCGTCACGCCTTTACGCTGAGTACTGCCGCCGTTGATGCGGTAGAACTTCTGGATGGTGTACTGTACCGAACCCAGCGCAGGCCAGTCAGGACGCAGCATCTGATCGTAAATACGGTTCAGAGAGCGATACTGCTGAACGGTGCCTTTGCCGAAGGTCGGCTCGCCAACAATCAGCCCGCGGCCATAATCCTGCATAGCGGCGGCGAAAATTTCAGACGCGGAAGCACTGAAACGGTCAACCAGCACCACCAGCGGACCTTTGTAATAGACCACGCCATCGGTATCGCTGTCTTCGCGCACTTTGCCGTTGTTATCACGCACCTGGACTACCGGCCCTGATGGAATGAACAGACCAGAAAGCGAAACCGCTTCGGTCAGTGCCCCACCGCCATTGCTGCGCAGGTCGATAACCACGCTACTGACGTTCTGCTTCTCCAGCTTCTGCAGCTGAACTTTCACATCATCCGTCAGACCAACGTAGAAGCCAGGAATGTCCAGCACGCCGACTTTTTCTTTACCGACGGTTTTCACCGACATTTTCACCGCGCGGTCTTCAAGGCGAATCCGCTCACGGGTCAACGTCACGATGCGGGTTTTCGCGCCCTTGCCAGCCGGCAGAACCTCAAGGCGAACCTTGCTGCCCTTCGGCCCTTTAATCAGGGCAACCACGTCATCCAGACGCCAGCCGATAACATCGACCATGCCTTTTCCAGACTGGCCGACACCCACAATACGATCGCCAACGCTAATTGACTTGCTCTTCGCCGCAGGGCCACCGGCCACCAGCGAGTTGATCACCGTATAGTCGTCGTCCATCTGCAATACCGCACCGATCCCCTCTAACGACAGGCTCATTTCGGTGTTGAACTGCTCAGTATTACGCGGTGACAGATAGTTGGTGTGCGGGTCGATTTCGCGGGCAAACGCGGTCATCACCAGCGAGAACACATCTTCGCTGTTGGATTGCGCCAGACGGCGAATCGCAAATTTATAACGGCGCGTTAAGGTCTCGCGGATCTCTTTGTCATCTTTGCCAGCGAGCTTCAGGCTCAGTTGGTCAAACTTCACCTTGGCGTCCCACAGCGCATTCAGCTCGGCTTCGTCTTTCGGCCAGGGCGATTTGCTGCGGTCAAGATTGAAGCTATCGTTGCCGGTGAAGTCCATCGGACGCTCCAGCACCTTCAGCGCGTACTGATAGCGCTCAAAACGACGCTTCTGCCCCAGGTTATACAGGTCGTAGAAAACGTCCAGCTTTCCGGTGCGCAGTTCATCGCCGATTTGATTTTTCTTTGCCGAAAACTGAGCAATATCGCTGGCCAACAGCACGTTGTGGCTGTAGTCCAGCAGGTTCAGATAACGATCGAAAATTTTTGCCGAGAAGGCGTTGTCGAGATCAAACTGCCGGTAGTGAGAACGCGTAAAGCGGGAAGTGACACGTTCACTCACCGTCGCGTGCTGCGGCTCTTCTTTCAGCACCGGTATTTGATCGACTCGGGTAATATCGTCCACGGCGAACGCATGGCCTGCTATTGCTAGCAGGCCCGCAAGCGCGGTGAGCTTAAAGAGTTTGTTCATGCCTGGCCCGGCCTCCGTTTCAGAACACCAGGTGTTCTGCGCGTACAATCATTGACAAACCAGAAGTCAGCTGTACACGAACGCCATCTTTGGTGATTTCCAGAACGGTGGCGTCCATCGCGTTGTTGCCTGCTTTCACCTTCAGCGCCTGACCAACGCTTAACGCGGTCAGATCTGAGACTGGAGTCAGGCGCGGCTCTTCACGCGGTGCTTTCGCAACGGCAGGACGCGGCTTACGCTGTTCGGTGCCTTCTTTGCGGCGAACCTGAGGACGTGGCTTACGCTCGCGACGCGCACCATCTTCCTGCTGACCTGCAGCAGCGGCGGCTTCGCGCTTTTTAGCCTGCTGGCTTGCGCGCTGCGCCTGGACGCGAGCTTTTGCTTCTTCGAGCTGCTGACGGGCATGAGCAACGTGCTGCTCTTCCAGTTCACCACACGGGTTGCCATCAAGGTCAACGCGGATAGCGCCTGGTTTAACGCCGTACAGATAACGCCAGCTCGAAGTATAAAGACGTAAAGCGGCACGAAGTTGGGTTTTACTGAGATTCATCTCCCCCCCAACACGCTCAACAAGATCCTGAAAAATACCGACTTTCAGGGGGCGAGCTTCACCTTCAGCACTGAAGCACTGAGGGAAACGTTCGGCCAGAAACGCGATAACTTCTTTACTGCTATTCAACTTAGGTTGATTTTCCATGAAATTTCCTGATTACAACGGACGTAGCCAACAAGCCGCAGGCATGAACAGGCGACATTATAATGACGCCATCGCTAAATGCTACGTTATCCGTTGATTATCCTGCGACGCGGGCAAATATTTTTTGGTAGTCGGTCGCAGAAATGAGTTTTTCCAGATGCGCGACCAGTTCAGCCAGCCCCTGCTCATCTTCAGCAGTGAAGCGGGCGTACGCGGTACTGTCGATATCCAGAACGCCAATAATCTGGTTGTTCACCTGCAAAGGAAAAACGATTTCCGAATTGCTGGCGGCATCACAGGCAATGTGCCCGTCGAAGGCATGGACATCTTCCACACGCTGTACACGGTTTTGCGCAACAGCTGCACCGCAAACCCCACGTCCGACCGGGATCCGCACGCACGCCAGCTTGCCCTGGAATGGACCCAACACCAGCGTATCGTCTTCAAGCAGGTAGAAGCCTGCCCAGTTGACCTCAGTCAGACGCTCAAACAACAGCGCGCTGGTATTAGAGATCATCGCCAGAAAACTGGTTTCACCTGCCATTAATGCCTGAAAGTCACGGTTAAGCTCCGCGTAAAACTCTGTTTTGTTCATTATGTAATCACTTAGTTGTCTTACTGCCAAATACGTACAGCCTAATAAAATAAGCATTAAATGCGTTCAGGCTCAAGATGAATTCAATCCTGGGTTAATATAGTGAGATACATTCATCCCTGTACGTAATAAATGCCACTAAAAACACAACCGCTGACGCCAGCGAAAAAAATGATCGTGCATGCGGTCAGTAGTCCACTGCCGCAAGCGCATTATCACCGCTGCCCGCAGTGCGATATCCTGTTCAGCCTGCCGGTGCTGAAGCGCCATCAGAGCGCCTGGTGTCCGCGCTGCAATGCGAAGATCCGCGATGGCCGCGACTGGTCGCTCACTCGTCTGGGCTGTATGGCTATCGCCATGCTGCTGCTGATGCCCTTCGCCTGGACTGAACCGCTGCTGCGCCTGCATCTGCTCGGCGTGCGCATCGACGCTAACGTTTTACAGGGCATCTGGCAAATGACCGACCAGGGCGATCCGCTCACCGCTGCGATGGTGCTGTTCTGCGCCATTGGCGCTCCGGCAATCCTGGTCATCGCTATCGCCTACCTGTGGTTGGGAAACGTGCTGGGCATGAATCTCCGCCCGGTATTGCTGATGCTGGAAAAGCTTAAAGAGTGGGTGATGCTGGATATTTATCTGGTCGGCATTGGCGTGGCGTCCATCAAGGTGCAGGACTATGCGTTTCTGCAGCCTGGCGTCGGGCTTGTGGCCTTCATTTCACTGACCTTGCTCAGCATTCTGACGATCATTCATATGAATGTGGAAGAGCTCTGGGAGCGCTTTTACCCCCAGCGGCCCGCCCTGCGTCCCGACCCGGCGCTGCAGGTGTGTACCGGCTGTCATCACACCGGTTTTCGCGATGCTCGCGGGCGCTGTCGCCGTTGCCATACGCCGTTACACCATCGGCGGCCGCAAAGTCTCCAGCGCAGCTGGGCCGGGTTGATTGCCTCCATGGTCTTTCTGCTGCCCGCAAACCTGCTGCCGATATCGGTCATCTACGTGAACGGCGCGCGGCAGAATGATACGATTCTGTCCGGCATTATGTCGCTGGCAAACAGTAACGTGGCGATCGCCGCCGTGGTGTTTATCGCCAGTATTCTGGTGCCATTTACCAAAGTTATTGTGTTGTTTACGCTGCTGGTCAGCATACAATTCAAGTGCGAGCAGGGTCTGCGCACCCGCATCCTGCTGCTCAGGCTGATTACCTGGATTGGCCGGTGGTCAATGTTAGATCTGTTTGTTATCTCATTAACCATGTCACTGATTAATCGCGACCAACTCCTCGCTTTTACGATGGGGCCCGCTGCGGTATATTTCGGCGCCGCAGTAATATTAACTATCCTTGCTGTTGAATGGCTGGACAGCCGCTTACTTTGGGACGCACATGAGTCAGGAAACGCCGGCTTCACCGACTGAAGCCAGAATTAAAACCAAACGTCGCATCTCACCTTTCTGGCTGCTGCCGGTGATTGCGCTGATGATCGCCAGCTGGCTCATCTGGACCAGCTATAACGATCGCGGAACCACCATTACGATTGATTTCCAGTCGGCCAACGGCATTGTCCCGGGGCGTACCCCTATCCGCTATCAAGGGGTAGAAGTGGGTACCGTTGAAAATATTTCATTAAGCAAAGACCTGAGCAAAATCGAAGTGTCTGCCAGTGTTAAAGGCGACATGAAAGGGGCACTGCGCCAGGACACTCAGTTCTGGCTGGTGACGCCAAAAGCCTCTCTGGCCGGCGTATCGGGTCTTGATGCCCTGGTAGGCGGCAACTATATCGGCATGATGCCGGGGAAAGGTGAAGCCCAGGACCATTTCGTCGCCCTCGATACCCAGCCGAAATACCGTATCAGCAACGGCGAGCTGATGATTCATCTTCAGGCGCCTGACCTCGGTTCGCTGACCAGCGGCTCGCTGGTCTATTTCCGCAAAATTCCGGTGGGCCGGGTGTACGACTTTGCGCTCAATGCGAACAATCAGGGCGTCAACATCGATGTGCTGATCGAGCGTCGCTTTACCAATCTGGTGAAAAAAGACAGCCGTTTCTGGAATGTCTCCGGTATTAAGGCAGATGTCGGCCTGAGCGGCGCGAAGGTCCAGCTGGAAAGCCTGTCGGCGATGGTCAATGGCGCGATTGCCTTTGACTCACCAGCCAGTTCCCAAACCGCACCGCAAAATGCCGAATACGGGTTATACGAAGATTTGGCCCATAGCCAGCGCGGCGTGCTGGTTGCCCTTGACCTGCCGGGCGGCGAAGGACTGAAAGCCGGTTCTACGCCACTGATGTATCAGGGGCTGGAAGTCGGGCAACTGACCAAACTCAACCTCACTCCCGGCAGTAAAGTCACCGGTGAGATGACGGTCGACCCGAGCGTGGTTACCCTGCTGCGGGATAAAACGCTTATTCAGATGAAAAAACCCAAGATTTCGCTGGATAACCCAAGCCTGAGCGCCCTGCTGACCGGCAATACCTTTGAACTGGTGCCCGGCGAAGGAGAAAATCGCAATCATTTCGTGGTACTGCCGGCAGACAAAGCGCTGCTTGAAGAGCCGGACGTTGCCACGCTTACCCTGACGGCGGCGGAAAGTTACGGCATTGATGCCGGGCAACCGCTGGTGCTGCACGGCGTCAAAGTAGGTCAGGTTCTTGAACGCAAGCTCACGGCCAAAGGCGTCACCTTCCAGGTGGCGATTAACCCGGAATATCGTGATCTGGTCCGCGGCGACAGTAAGTTTGTCGTCAACAGCCGCCTGGATGTCAAAGTCGGTCTGGACGGCATTAAAGTTCTGGGCGCCAGCGCCAGCGAGTGGGTCGATGGTGGTATCCGCATTATTCCTGGTGAAAAAGGGGCGATTCAGTCCAGCTATCCCCTGTATGCCAATATGGAAAAAGCGGAAGAAAATAGTCTCAGCGACGTCCCCACCACCACCCTGAGCCTGACGGCGGAGACCCTACCGGACGTGCAGGAAGGCTCGGTCGTGCTGTACCGTAAATTCGCCGTCGGCGAGATTATCTCCGTTAAGCCACGACGCAATGCCTTCGATATCAACCTGCATATCAAACCGGAATACCGCCACCTGCTGACCAGCAACAGCGTCTTCTGGGCCGAAGGCGGGGCTAAGGTGCAGCTCGACGGCAACGGTCTGACCGTACAGGCATCTCCGCTGTCCCGCGCCCTGCGAGGAGCTATCAGCTTTGACGAACTCAGCGGCAACAGCGCCAGTGCCCGGGTGGACAATAAGCGCATTCTCTATGCATCAGAAACTGCCGCGCGCGCTGTCGGCGGGCAGATTACATTGCATGCGTTTGACGCCGGCAAAATTTCTGAAGGGATGCCGATTCGCTACCTCGGGATTAACATCGGCCAGATTCAAACCCTGAATCTGATTACCGCGAAAAACGAAGTGCAGGCGAAAGCGGTGCTCTACCCGGAATACGTCAACACCTTCGCCCGTGCCGGGACGCGTTTCTCGGTGATCACGCCGCAAATTTCGGCTGCCGGTGTTGAACATCTGGATACCATTTTCCAGCCTTATCTCAACGTCGAACCGGGCCGCGGCTCACCCCGTCGTGATTTTGAGATTCAGGAAACGACCATCAGCGACTCGCGCTATATCGACGGGCTGAGCATCGTGGTTGAAGTGCCGGAAGCAGGTTCACTGGATATCGGTACGCCGGTGCTGTTCCGTGGGCTTGAAGTCGGGACCGTCACCAGCCTGACACTCGGCTCCATGTCGGATCGGGTGATGGTCAAAATGCGAATCAGTAAACGCTACCAGTACCTGGTGCGCAACAACTCGGTATTCTGGCTCTCCTCCGGCTATAACTTCGACTTTGGACTGATTGGCGGAGTGGTGAAAACCGGGACGTTTAACCAGTTCATTCGTGGCGGCATCTCCTTTGCGACACCGCCTGGCACGCCGCTGGCGCCGAAGGCTCAGGATGGTAAGCACTTCCTGCTGCTGGAGAGCGAGCCAAAAGAGTGGCGCGAATGGGGCACCGCCCTGCCGCAGTAGTCAACCTAACGCTCCGGTGTCCCCCGCCGGAGCGTTTATGCTAAACTGCGCACCCTTTTTTCTTGTGGTGCGCAGCAGTGGCTCATAACGCAGTCTATTTTCCCGAACAATTCCTCGCCCAAATGCGTGACGCTATGCCCGCGCATCTCTCCTTCGATGATTTTATCGCCGCCTGCCAGCGCCCGCTGCGCCGCAGCCTGCGTGTCAACACGCTGAAAATCACCGTTGCCGATTTTCTGCAACTGGTCGCGCCTTACGGTTGGCAACTGACGCCGATCCCGTGGTGCGAAGAAGGTTTTTGGATCGAACGGGACGATGAAGACGCCCTGCCACTGGGCAGCACCGCCGAGCACCTGGGCGGCCTGTTTTATATTCAGGAAGCCAGCTCCATGCTGCCGGTTGCCGCGCTGTTTGCCGATGGCGAGATGCCGCAGCGGGTGATGGATGTCGCCGCCGCGCCGGGGTCGAAAACCACCCAGATCGCCGCCCGTATGGGCAACGAAGGTGGGATCCTGGCCAATGAATTTTCCGCCAGCCGGGTGAAGGTCCTGCATGCCAATATCAGCCGCTGTGGCATCAGCAACGTGGCGCTGACCCACTTTGACGGCCGGGTATTTGGTGCCGCGCTACCGGAGTGTTTCGATGCCATTCTGCTCGACGCTCCCTGCTCCGGCGAAGGCGTGGTGCGTAAAGATCCTGACGCCTTAAAAAACTGGTCGCCGGAAAGCAACCAGCAGATCGCCGACACCCAGCGAGAGTTAATCGATAGCGCCTTTCACGCGCTGCGCCCCGGCGGTACCCTGGTTTACTCCACCTGCACCCTCAACCAGCAGGAAAACGAAGCCGTCGTACAGTGGCTGCTAGCGCGTTACCCCGAGGCGGTTGAAGTACTGCCGCTTGGCGAACTGTTCCCGCAGGCCACAGAGGCCTTAACCGCCGAGGGTTTTCTCCACGTCTTCCCGCAGATTTTCGACTGCGAAGGCTTTTTTGTCGCCAGGCTGCGCAAAACCGCCGCCATTGAAGCGCTGCCTGCTCCCGGCTACAAAGTGGGCAAGTTTCCGTTTTCACCGCTGAAGGGCCGGGAAAGCGCCGCCGTTCGCGCAGCGGCCGCCGCCGTCGGCCTGCACTGGGACGACAGCCATAACCTGTGGCAGCGCGACAAAGAGATCTGGCTGTTCCCGAAAGCGCTGGAGTCGTTGATAGGCCAGGTCCGTTTTTCACGCATTGGCCTGCGTCTGGCAGAGACCCACAACAAGGGATATCGCTGGCAGCATGAAGCTGTCATCGCTCTGGCCGCGCCGGACACCCCTTTCGAACTGACCCAGGCGGAAGCCGAAGAGTGGTACCGGGGCCGCGATGTTTACCCCGAGACGCCACCGCGCCAGGATGAAGTCATCGTCACTTTCCAGGGCGCCACTCTGGGGCTGGCGAAAAAAGTAGGTTCGCGGCTGAAAAACAGCTACCCGCGAGAACTGGTGCGCGACGGGAAACTTTTTGCTGGTCAGGCGTGATCGAGTGCAAAAATACCGCACTTTTTGACTGGCGATTTACGCCCCATTGTCTACGCTGAAAAATGTCGACCTTAACTGGTCGTACCACAATTCAGCAGACCAATGGGGTGAGTGTATGAGCAAAACCAGCATACGTATCGGCGCGTTTGAGATAGACGATGCCGAACTGCACGGTGAACAGCAGGGCGAGCGAACGTTAAGTATTCCTTGTAAATCCGATCCGGATTTATGCATGCAGCTGGATGGCTGGGACACAGAAACCAGCGTACCCGCGATTCTTGATGGCCAACATTCCGTTCTCTACCGTAAACATTACGATCAACAATCCGATGCCTGGGTCATGCGCGTAGCCTGATTCAAAAAGAACCCGTCGCCTGAGACGGGTTATTTATCCCCGCCGCTTCTGAACTACCCTATACTGATTAACAAACCCGGACATGAGGCCAGGATGTTTGCCTTAGTTTTGTTTATTTGTTACCTGGATGGTGGTTGCGAGGATATTGTCGTGGATGTTTACGATAACGAACCCCGGTGCCTGGTCGCCATGGACGATCAGCGAATACGCCACGGAGGCTGCTTCCCCGTCGAGGATTTTGTCGATAGTTTCTGGCAACCCGCCAGCGAATACAGCGATTTTTAGATCCCTTATTGCAGCTGCACCAGCGTCAGCTCACCGCCAAATACCGCCCCGGTATCGATGTAATGCTGATTATCGCTGTCATAGCGCTGCTGCAACGGCGTATGGCCGAACCAGAAATGATCCGCCCCATCAATCGCACCATGCCGCCCGGCAAGATGATCGGTGAGACGCTGGCGGTTCCACAGTACCTGCTGTTCATCCACCGGCTGTTGCCAGCGGTAACGTTGTGCCGGATAGTCGGCGTGAGCCACAATATGCCGCGTCGTTCCGCAGTTTAGCTCGACGATCGACGGCAGCTGGCGACAACATACGAAAAGCGCATCGACCTGCTGGCGCTCGGCTCGCGAACTCGCCTGATACCACTGACCGCCGTTCATCATCCATAACATTTGCTCTCCCTGCTCTTGTGCATCCAGCGCCATCTGTTCATGGTTGCCGCGTACCGCGAGAAACCAATGGCAACGCAGCAGCCCCAGACATTTCGCGCTTTGTGGGCCGCGGTCGATCAGATCCCCCACCGAGATCAGAAGATCCTGGTAGGGGTCGAATTTAAGGTGGCGCAATCGGGCCATCAGCAGGGAAAAGCAGCCGTGCAGATCGCCAACCACCCAGATATAGCGCCAGGATGAGCCATCAATACGCTGATACATATTTTATCCTCCCGATACACTTATCATTAATTATCGTTCGCGACCCCGTCGCCAGC
The DNA here is from genome assembly GCF_051131755.1 of Klebsiella sp. R445. Taxonomy (NCBI): domain Bacteria; kingdom Pseudomonadati; phylum Pseudomonadota; class Gammaproteobacteria; order Enterobacterales; family Enterobacteriaceae; genus Klebsiella; species Klebsiella sp. R445. The sequence continues at coordinate 5,183,072 of NZ_CP180446.1, read as the reverse complement.
CACCTCAATCAAATTTAAACGAAACACAAATATAGTCCGCCGGGATATTAATCTCGCCGCGAGCAGCCCTTAAAATAGGGGCATAATAACGACGAGGTATTTTATCGTGACGGACAATAGCCTGCATTCAGTCTACACCCAACAGCCATCCACAAATTTGATTGCCGATCTGGTGATGGGCCGAGTTATTCCCGCTCCGATCTGGCACAAGCGGCAATATCGCTTTAAGTTTTTGCTGCGCACGCTTTTATTTTATACCCCGACCCGGGAGATGTTAGATTATCTTTCGCTACGTCCTGATTTTAAACAGCTGCTTGCCGCACAGGTGACGCTACCGGGGAAAGTCCATCGCCAGTATCTGAACCGGGGACTCAACGCCCGACAGCGCGCCCAGGCAATAATCAGCCACTATCAGTTTGTAGATTCGCTTTCCGGTACGCCGCTGGCCGCCGCCATGACCTCTGCTAAAGAGATGCCGTTGCTGGAGCTGCAGGGCAAAGATGAGGCCCGCTTCACCCTGTCGGCCTCCTCCGCCGGTAAAGCCGAGCGTGAAGGTGAAACCACGCTATGGCTGCGCGATGGCAACCAGACGCTGCTGGCCAGCGCAACGTTCAGTATCGTGCGCCAGCAGGATCGGTGGCACCTGGTAATCGGTGGCCTTCAGGGGCCGCGGCGCAACGTGTCCCATGAGGTGATTAAGCTTGCTACCCGCGCCTGCTACGGGTTGTTCCCGAAGCGCCTGCTGCTGGAGTTTATCTGGGCGCTGGCGGCCCGAAGCAATATCCAGGCCATTGATGGCGTGAGCGATAACGGCCATGTTTTCCGCGCGCTGCGCTATCGTCTGAGCAAGGGTCGTCATTTTCACGCCAGCTATGATGAGTTCTGGCGCTCGATTGACGGCGTACCGGCAGATGGCTGGATCTGGCGTTTACCGCTACGCCTGGAACGAAAATCGCTGGACGACATTGCCAGCAAAAAACGGTCGGAGTACCGCCGTCGTTTTCAGTTGCTTGATGATTTGGCCGGGCAGGTCAACAGGCTCATCTCCCGTCTTTAATGGCGTGGGCCCGGTTTAAATCAAATAAACGCCGTTTTGCGCAGCGGCGTTTGCATCCTGCACCGTGGTTTCGTTACTATCGTACCTTCATCGTTTCCGTTCAGGTAGCCATTGAAGTTATGAGTAAAGCAGAAGCCGTGCTGTTGGCTATCCTTTTAATTATTTTGACGGCTTCCCTGTGGTTTATTTTCAGCGGTGAAATCTGGTCCCTTGTCAGTTATCTGGAGACACAGCTATACCCCACGTTGGTCGCACCAGAATAAATACTTTTCATTTTACAGTTCAACCGCCAGTTTCTTGCACCGCCATATTATTCATTCCCAAATAAGTAAAAATGACTCACCAATATCGTTTTATTCATCCAAAACTGACTAATCCACCAAGTTTCAGATACCTCTTCGCCTATGAATCATCTGGTTAGAACCTTAATGCCTTAACTAGAACCCCATTTTTGTCCAATTTTTTTGTTCTGAAATTTGCACCAGATACAGGTTTTTAAAAATTTTAAGAAAGCCGGCAGGATTAAAACGGAAAAACAAGAAACAAAAAACCACAAACAAATCAGAAAACACACAAAAACAACCATTTTAATTAAATAATCCAGCATAAAAAACCATTAAAAAAACAAACTGAAATATATTATCTAAAATTACCCTTATCCGCTATTAGTCGTTATACGTTAAAAAATAAAAACCAGCCTTAGTGATTGGTTTAGAAGAATTCTCGTTGTGTTTCTCTCTGCGGCTTTCACATTTAAAGAGGTTCGCCATGAACGTCAAAACGATGACAGGCAGCGTATTAAGTGGCTTGTTCGGCGCCATTGTTGTGACTCAATCTGCATTTGCACTCCCATTAGAGACCGGCACATTAACCGGCCAGGTGGGGGTACAGCTTACTATCGGAGACGGGTGTACGGTGAATAATGGTACCAGCGCGACTGGCACCAACAGCTGGGGCACCATTGATTTCGGCAGCTATAGCGATCTGGTCAACGCTATTGACGCCGATATGTTAGGTAGCTCTGGAGCCAATGCGGTCTCAGTAACCTGCAGCGACGGTCTCAATTCAACGTTAACCCTTAATGGCGGGGAGCATAGCGGCTCAGGAACGGTAAGGAGGCTGGAGAACGCCGATGGCGATCAGATTCCCTACCGTCTCTACTCGGATAGCAGCCGCCTCACTGAAGTCACTCCTGATGGCGAGATTGCCATTGTGGGCACAGGTACAGCGCAGAACATTCCGATCTATGCGCGTATTCTGCCAGTAGATCAGGGCGCTGTAACCGCGCCGTCTCCAGGTTTATATCAAGATATGGTTATTGCTACCCTGACCTGGTAACGGCACGAGGAAATGGACGTCATGGTACGATCGGAGTGGTTGTTTTTTATCATGCTCGTTAGCGCAGGCGCTTGCGCTGATGTAGCCCAGAAGAGTTTTAAAGTCTCGGCGCAAATTACGACGGGCTGCTTATTAGGCAGCAGCGGTGCCCCAACGGCGGATTTCGGCACGCTAAGCTTCGGGTCGATGTCCTCTCTTTACAATAACGTCGATGTTGCCAGCTCCTCAGGGGCTGGCTCTATTGTCGTCGCCTGCACGCCAGGAATGGCTATCTCAATCGCCCTCGATTATGGCGTCAACGGTGGCTCAGCCACTCAGCGCTACCTGGCAAACGGTAGCGGTAATACCCTTGCCTATCAGCTCTTTCAGGATACCAATCGCTCCAACGTGTGGGGAACTAACGCCCTGGCGTACAGCGTGGCTTCATTTCCGAACACCACCCAAACCTATACGGTTTATGGCCGCCTTTTTGCCACGAATGGCTTCCCGGCGCAGGGTTCGTATACCGATACCGTCACGGTCACACTGACATATTAGATAATAAGCAGGTTATATATGATTCGCAGTAGTGTTGCCCTGTTGTTGCTCTCCTCTTCGCTATTCTCTGCCGCCCATGCCGCCAGTTCCGTTCTGGTGTGGCCGATTTTTCAAACCATCAGCGACAATGAAAAAGGCTCTGAACTTTGGTTGGAAAATCGCGGTACTGCCCCGGTCAATCTGCAGTTACGGATTTTCTCCTGGGATCAAAAAGACTCTTCTGACGCCTACGCCGATCAGAGCGAGGTGGTTGCCAGCCCCCCTTTCACCACCGTGCAGCCTGGACAGCGCCAACTGGTGCGTCTGATGCGCATCGCGCCCGTCGCCGGCGGAAAAGAAAAATCGTATCGCATCGTGATTGATGAAGTTCCGTCTAACCAACCGACGGTTCAAACGGAGAAAAGCTCCGCCGGGTTGAAAATGCGTATGCGTTACGTGCTGCCGCTATTTACCTATGGACAGGGTCTCTCTCCGCTGAAGCTCGAAAGCCCTGTCGAACCAGTAAGAGCAAACCTGGGCTGGACGCTTTCAAGCCAACAGGGTCGCCAGATGCTGTGTATTAAAAATTCAGGCAACCAGCATGCGAGACTTAGCGATGTGTACTGGGCTAAAAACGCAGGTAAGCGGGAAACCACCCAAACCCAGGGACTACTCGGCTATGTGCTGGCGCAGCGCAATGTCTGCTTCCCGGTGGCAAGCAAAACGTCAGTATCAGGAGGCCAGCGACTGTTCGCCAAATTAACCGACAATAGCCAGGCGGTGGAAATTCCGGCCATCCATTGATTATGCGGCTCCTGGCAGGGACGGCAACGGGGGGACTGCTGGCAATCGCATCGTCGACCAGCCATGCAGCAACCTACGACAGCTTACCGGCACCGATGGCTTCATTTAGCCCGAAGCTGGAGTATGTGCTGTATCTGGGCCTGTCCGTAAATGGCAATACTCTGGCTGGCACGGTTCCGGTAAAAGTGAGCAACGATCGCTATTGGGTTTCAGCCTCCGTGTTAAGACAGGCCTACATTCCCCTCCCGGAAGGTGAAACGCTGGTCGATGTTTCGCAGATCCCTTCGGTGCAGTTCGAGTACGATCAGGCCGGGCAAATGCTCAAGCTGAAAGTTCCCGATAGCTGGCTACCGGAACAACGGATTGATAACACCGGCGAGCAGAATTACCATCGGCCGCTCAGTACACCTGGGCTGCTTTTCAACTATGACTCTTACAGTCTCGTCTCGTCTGACGATAGCAAAACCACCAGCACCTCAACGGAAACACGCTTTTTCGGGGCAGCAGGTACCTTTTCCAACTTCGCCGTGATCCGGCAGAACTGGTCTTCTGGGAACGCTGAACAGCAGGGCTATATCCGCTACGACACCCAGTGGAAATATAGCGATACCGAGCGAATGCTGAGCTATCAGGCAGGCGATGTGGTTAGCGATGCCCTAACCTGGAGTAGCTCTGTCCGCCTTGGCGGCCTGCGTTTTAGCCGTAATTTCAGCGTTCGCCCGGATTTGGTGACCTATCCGCTGCTCAATCTGTCGGGCAGCGCGGAAGTCCCTTCGAGCGTGGATCTCTTTATCAACGGTTATAAGGCCAGCTCAACCCAGATCAACGGTGGCCCCTATACCCTGACGAACGTGCCCTTTATCAGCGGAGCGGGTGAGGCAACGGTGGTGACCACCGATGCCCTGGGCCGCCAGGTGACCACCAGCGTTCCCTTTTACGTCTCGAATACCCTACTACGCGAGGGTCTGAGTGATTTTGACTTTTCTATCGGCGCGCTACGCAATAACTACGGCATCAAAAATGCTGACTATGGCGCCGGCGCGGTCAGCGCCATTTACCGTTACGGTGTGAGCAACTGGTTAACGCTATCAACACACACTGAGGACCGCGAAGGGCTAACCAATGCGGGTATCGGCAGTGATATTAGCGTCGGGACGTTAGGCACTTTAAGCCTCTCTGCGAGCGCCAGCCAGGGAGAGGGAAAAGGTAGCCAGTTGACCTCGGGCTATTCCTATTACAGCGGTATTTGGGGAGTGAATTATCAGCATATTCAGCGCAGCGCCGACTTCGATAACCTCAGCAGCTATCGTTCGACCTCAACCCTCAGCCGCCAGTCAGATCAAGCGACCTTAAGTTTCAGCCCGTGGGGCCGTGTGCTGGGATCATTCAGCCTGGGCTACTTCGATATCCAGGCGCAGGACAGTAGCCGTACCCGCCTGATGAACCTGTCGTGGAGTCGGGGATTGTGGAAAAACAGCAGTGTTAATATCAGCGTTAACCACGATCTGCAGGCTAACTCTTATTCCAGTATGCTGCAGCTGATTATCCCGTTTGATGAGCTGGGTAGCGTACAAATCAGCGGGCAACGATCCAGTTCTGGCGAATGGGGGCAAAACATCGCCTATAACCGCTCAGCCCCGGTCGAGGGCGGACTCGGCTGGAATATCGCCCATTCCATAAGCGGTGATAATTATAGCCAGGCCGATCTTACGTGGGTCAATAAGCTAGCAACGTTAAGCGGCGGTTATTACGGCTCACGCGACGATCGTCACGGCTGGTTTGAAGCCGCAGGCTCGGTGGTGCTGATGGATAACAGCCTGTTTTTCGCCCGCCGAATTAACGATGCGTTTATCGTCGTGTCGACCGATGGTTACCCTGACGTCACGGTGAATTATGAAAACCGCAAAGTGGGTGCCACCGATAAGAATGGCCATCTTCTTATTCCATGGGCTACGGCGTGGTACCCAGGCAAAGTGACGCTGGATACCCTGCCCCTGCCCACGGATACCGAAGTTCCGCTGGTGGAACAGCGGATCGCCGTACGGGAGTCCAGCGGCGCGCTGGTGGAATTCCCGGTCCGCCGGGTTCGCTCAGCCACGATCACGCTGGTCGATGGTGCCGGCCAGCCCCTGGCACTCGGCACCCCGGTAGAGGAAACCACCAGTCATCAGGTCAGCGTAGTGGGATATGACGGTATCGTCTGGCTTTCACACCTCAACAGAGAGAATAAGCTGGTTATCAATGCCGACAAAGGCCAGTGCGTTGTGCACTTTGAACTACCCGAACAGACCCCGGTCCCGCAGCGGGTGGGGCCAATCAGTTGCCAATGAAAAACGCGGAGACGATGTTGAAACGCATTCTGATTTTATGCACGCTGCTGTTTTTATTCAGCCCACTCGCTCGCGCGGATATCAGCTGTTCATTTCAGCTCACCAACGCGGCAAGCTTTGGTTCCGTTAACTCATTTACTCTCGCCAGTACGCCGCAAACGGTTAAATCGGCATCAGGTTTCGCCTGCTCCGGCAGCGCGCTGTCGCTACTCAGCACCAATACCATTAGCGCTAAAATCGTCTCATCAGATCATCCAAATGGCACGGTTCCGCAGATGATGAGCGCCAGCGGGACCGATTTTGTACCCTATAGCCTTTGCTCAGATGACAGTTGTTCTGAGGTTTATCCCATCGGCTATATCAAAACCTGGAGTATCACCTCACTTATCGGGCTGCTGGGATTATTCAACGCCAGCGATGGTTCGTTGCCCATTTTTCTGAAAATTCCGTCAGGACTCAATATGCCCGCCGGAACCTATACCGACAATATCAACATTTTGTGGGATTACAGAATCTGCGTCTCAGGTATCATCACCTGTAACTACGCCACCGGCCATCAGCAAGTAGTGCTTAACGTGGCGCTGAAAGTGACGAACTACTGTTTCCTTGATAGTGCGCCGGATGTCGCCTTTGTGCCCGCCTCCCTGCCTTCCAGTTTTTCCGACCTGAGCGGCAAATTTTCGGTTCGTTGCACTAAGAACGCGGCCTTTACCGTAAACCTGACCAGCACCAACCCCACCAGCGGAGGCTGGCGCCAGCTGATGGCGACCATAAATCAGAACAGTTATGCATTGCAGTATCAGTTCTATCAACTGTCAGGCAGCGCATGGACCCAGAGCAACGACCTTAACGTTAGCGGTACCGGCACCGCTCAGGATGTAAACTACACGCTAAAGATTAATCCAGCCCAAACCAGCAAGCCGGCCGGAACCTATAGCGATACCGTCACCGTAACCGTCTCTTATTGAGATTTTAATACCGCGTTTTTCTGTAAAGGGAATGTTAAGGCGTTTTGGGTTGTGGTATAAGAAGGGCAGACCGCCGTGGAAAATGAAGGATTATTTGCGGTCAGATGACATAACAGTTTGATAAGCAACAGATAAAAAGAGACCGAACACGATTCCTGTATTCGGTCCAGGGAAATGGCTCTTGGGAGAGAGCCGTGCGCTAAAAGTTGGCATTAATGCAGGCTAATCGCCTTGCCTTATAAGAATAGATTACCGTGACAGGTTTTCCAGTCCGCGACAAAAGTGGTCGAATAATTCCTGTCGAAATCACGGTGCCAGCAAAAAACCGCCGATCCTGACAAAGGATAACGGCGGTTTTTTTATGTGCTAATACAGCAGGATAGCTTCGGGAATCAGCAAAGTTTCTGCGCGCGTTCAATAAATGGCGCCAGACTCTTTTTTTGTCCCGGATTCTGAAGATCGTCCGCCTGGATCACCGAGATCGGCTGCCCGCTGGTTTTACCTGCTTTCACCTGCTGCTCGGCAATATCATTGAGCGGATACTGCACCAGCGTACTGGGGTTAATGGCAAACAGCGCGTTGCCTGGACGGCAGGTCAGCATCACCTCTTCGCGGGTAAATGCCCAGTTGTCTTTGCCCATCTCAAAGCGGCTGACGGTGATAATTTGCGGTGCCGCCAGCGCGACGCCCGAGCTTGCCAGTAACAACATCGTCAAAAGAGTTTTTTTCATGATTTAGCCAGTTAATTCAGTAAGGTTCCCAGGTTGCAAACAGGCTGACAGCCAGCAACGCCAGTGCGCCAAGCACAATTTCTGCCTGCGTGGTGCGTACAATGAGCTGTTCCGCTCGCGATGCGCTCACCGACATACGTGGCACCAGAACATACCTGTTCACCAACGCAATTGCCACCATCCCGGCGACCAGAGCACATTTGATCAACAGCATCTGTCCCCAGAGGGAGTCGTGGATCAGTCCCCCCTGAATCAGCAGCGAATTCACCACGCCGCTGGCAATCGCTCCCGCCACCGCCAGATGCCCGTAGCGCGAGAAGCGCATCATGGTGCTGATTGCCGACTGACGCCAGCGCCCTCGCGCCAGCCGCAGGCAATAGATGAACGGCAGCAAGCCGCCAAACCAACTGGCAACACAGAACAGATGTACGGCATGATTAGTGCGTTGCAGAACGCCACGAAGGCCCTCGCTCATTGCCGCGTGCCCGACGCCCGCCATCAATATCAGTTGGCCGCAAAGCAGCACCAGCAGCAGCCGGGCCAGACGGCGCGGTCGCAGCCACACCACCGCCAGCGTGACCCAGGCCAGCAGGATTTGCCAGACCCAGACGCTGCCGAAACGGGTGCCGGCGACCGCCTGCCAGATAGCGGGCTGCCAGACATCTCCCCAGCCGTTTCCCATCAACCCGCCCTGCGCCATTAGCATTAGCAGGGCCGTGACGGCGCTGAGCAGCAGCAGATGACGCAGCAGCGGCAAAAAACGCTGCATCAGTAAACGACGCAGAGAGACTGGCGCCCACCACCCGCCATACAGCACGCAGCCAAAGGCCACCATCAGCGACAGGAAGTGGACAAAACGCAGGCCGATATAAATTCCCGTCAGCATCGATTATTTCACGGTAAAGTGGTACTGCCCTTTGGTCTTGTGACCGTCAACGGACACCACATGCCAGTCGACGGTGTATGTCCCTGGCGTCAACGGTTGGGTCAAAGGAACAATCAGCTGGGTCGGATTGCTGTCGCTGCGGGCCAGTTTTCCGGTTGCCACCGATTGCTGCTGCGGCCCGGTCAACGTCACGCCGCTAAATGACGTTTCAATACCTTCAGAAAAGTTGAGGGTCAGCGTCTCGGGAGAAGCCGCCACCGTCGAATCTGCGGCGGGGGTTTGCTGTTGCAGATGAGCGTGGGCAAAGGCCGCGGCGCTGACAAAGAAACCGGCGAGAAGAGCAGAGACACGCAGCGCGCGCCCGGCAGTGATACGCATAATCGTCATTCCTTTTCGTTATGATATGTAGCACAGAGAATAACCCTGTATAATGGCGTAGTCGAGCGGCGCGTCCGAGCCTGACGACTCGCCCGAACGCTTTACGGCATCATGAAGGAGAAACCCGTTGGAAAAAAACCTGGCAAAACTTTCGCAGGATGAGATGGACAAAGTGAATGTCGATCTTGCCGCAGCCGGCGTCGCCTTTAAAGAACGCTACAATATGCCGGTTGTCGCCGATTTAGTGGAAAGAGAGCAGCCAGCGCACCTGCGCGACTGGTTCCGCGAACGCCTGATTGCCCATCGACTGGCCTCCGTTTCCCTGTCGCGATTACCTTATGAACCCAAAGCAAAATAATTGCCATTCCCTGCGGACACCCTACCTGGCAAGGCCGGTGTATTCCCGTACGCGGGTAACCCTGGCCTGGAGCAGCCCATGCTACGCGTAATAGATACCGAAACCTGCGGGTTACAAGGCGGCGTTGTCGAGATCGCCTCCGTGGACATTGTCGACGGGCAGATAACCAACCCGATGAGCCACCTGGTCCGCCCCGACCGCCCGATCAGCCCCCAGGCCATGGCGATCCACCACATCACCGAAGAGATGGTGGCGGACAAGCCGTGGATTGAAGAGGTTCTGCCGCATTATCTCGGCAGCCCGTGGTATGTCGCCCACAATGCCAGTTTCGACCGTCGGGTCTTACCCGAAATGCACGGAGAGTGGATCTGCACCATGAAGCTGGCGCGGCGTCTGTGGCCAGGAATCAAATACAGCAATATGGGGCTGTATAAATCGCGAAAGCTTAGCGTCGCCACACCGGCAGGGCTGCATCATCACCGCGCGTTGTACGACTGCTATATCACCGCGGCGCTGCTGCTCGATATCATGAACGTCTCCGGCTGGCAGCCTGACGACATGGTGACCATCACCGGCCGCCCGGCGCTCCTGACCACCTTCACGTTCGGCAAGTATCGCGGTAAAGCGGTGGCAGAAATCGCGGAAAACGATCCCGGCTATTTACGCTGGCTGTTCAATAATCTGGATCGGATGAGCCCCGAGCTGCGCCTGACGCTCAAGCACTATCTCGGGGAGTAGCGCGATTAGACGTCGGCCTGGCCTGGCAGAGTCCCCTGCGCCAGGCCAATCAGAAAGGCAAACTCCAGCGCCACGCCTTCATAGCTTTTAAAACGCCCCGACTTGCCGCCATGGCCCGAATCCATATCGGTGCAGAGCAGCAGCAGATTATCGTCCGTCTTCAGCTCGCGCAGCTTCGCCACCCATTTCGCCGGCTCCCAGTATTGCACCTGGGAATCATGCAGACCGGTGGTCACCAGCATATGAGGATAGGCCTGAGCGGTCACGCCATCATAGGGGCTGTAGCTCTTCATATAGTGGTAATACGCTTCATCCTGCGGATTGCCCCACTCCTCAAACTCCCCGGTGGTCAGCGGAATCGACTCATCAAGCATGGTCGTCAGGACATCAACAAACGGCACCTGGGCGACGATACCGTGAAAGCGCTCCGGACGCTGATTAATGGCCACGCCCATCAACATCCCGCCGGCGCTACCGCCCATGCCGTAGCATAATTGAGGATCGCCATACCCCTGCGCCACCAGCGCATCACAGACATCAAGGTAATCATTGAAGGTGTTTTTCTTGCACAGGAACTTGCCGTCTTCATACCACTGCTGTCCGAGCTCGCCGCCGCCACGAACGTGGGCGATAGCAAACACGAAGCCACGGTCAAGCAGGCTCAGGCGGCTGGCGCTGAAGTCCGCATCTTCACTGGCGCCGTAAGATCCGTACGCATAGACCAGCAGCGGGTTGCCGCCCTTGCGAAAATGCTCCCGACGGTAAACCAGCGAGACCGGCACCTCGACGCCATCCCGCGCCTTAATCCACAGGTGCTCGCTGCGGTAATGGCTGGGGTCGAACCCTTTGACTTCCTGCTGTTTGAGCACCCGCCGCTCGCCGGTATCCATGTCCAGCTCAAACAGGGTATCCGGCGTGGTCATCGACGAGTAACCGTAACGTAAGCGGGAAGTTTCAGGTTCTGGGTTCCAGGCAAGCCAGGTCACATAGGCCGGATCGTCAAAGGCGATCCCGACCACTTCATGGGTTTTACGGTTAATCTGGCGCAGGCTGGTTAACCCACGCTGACGCTCCTCGACCACCAGCCAGTCGGTAAAGAGCGTAAATCCTTCCAGCATCACGTCCGGGCGCGGTGGGATCAGGGTCTGCCACTGCTGCTCGTCACGTTCGTGAGTCCGGTAGAGGCCGAAATTTTTACCCTCACGATTGGAGCGCAGATAGAAGGCGTGCTGGTAGTGATCGAGGCTGTACTCGTGATCTTTGCGGCGCGGCAGGAAGCACACCGGCTCGGCATCCGGCATTTCGGTATTCAGCAAGCGCACTTCGCTGGTTGTCGCGCTGGCCAGATAGATCACCGCGAACTGCCGGGAAGTGGTGGTATGGAGACTGACGTAAAACATGTCGTCTTTTTCTTCATAGACCAGCGTGTCTGAGTAGGACGGCGAACCGACGGTGTGCCGCCAGACCTGATAAGGCAGCAAGGTAGTCGGATGTTTGCGAACATACCACAGGGTCTGTGAATCATTGCTCCAGGCAAATTCTGGCGTGACGTTCTCCAGCACCTCGGGATACCATTCGCCGCTTTGCAGATTGCACAGGCGCAGGCCATACTGCCGCCGGGAGAGATAGTCCTCCGCCACCGCCATGAGAATGTTGTCCGGGGCAATCCCCAGCCCGCCGAGGGTATAGAATTCGCTCTGGGCCGCGCGCTGGTTACCATCCAGCAGCACCTCCCATTCATCCCACTCCTGCTTCAGCACCGACTGACGCTGATAGATGGCGTATTCACAACCCGGCTCGTACACCTGGCGATAGCGGTAGCCATTTTTGCTGTAGGGGGCGGAAACCTCGCGCGGCGGGATACGGTCGATGATCTCTTTTAGCACCCGATCCTGCAGGCTGCGTTGTGTCGACATGACCTTATGCCCGTACTCATTTTCCTGGCGCAGATAGTCAAGCACTTCTGGCCGCTCGCGATCGTCGTCGCGCAGCCAGAAGTAATTATCGATACGGGTATCGCCATGTAAGTTCATGGCGTGGGGGATTCGTTTTGCTTTTGGTGGCATCGTCTGCTCTTTTGCATCCTTTTCTACTACACAAAATCATTCAAGAAGCGGCTTGAAAGATGGCGTGTCTATAAGGGTGGCAAAAGTGGCCCGCGATGCAAGCAAAACCTGTTTATTTAGGTGGAAAGCGCCTGTTTTTGCGCCTGGATGTCCTGTTCGATCTCGGTCCGCACTTCCGCCGGCAGGCGTAAGGCCTCCCCGAGGGCGTTGAGGTAGCTGCGTTCCATAAAATGATCGATATCGATCACCGCGCAGCTGATGTAGTACACCTCCAGCGCCTCTTGTTCGCTGTTGATCCCTTGAGCCAGACGCTGCGGGTCGAGCGGTTGAGCCAGCGCGCGATCGATCAATACCCGCCCCTGCACATCAATATTGGCGGCACGCAGCTGCTCTTCGATGTTGGCCCGCTCGTGGTCGTCGATGTGGCCGTCGCTTTTCGCCGCGAACACCAGCGCCAGAATCAGCCGCTCGCTGCGGGCATCAAGCCCGGTAGAGGGTGACGCAGATGCAACCGATGGCGCAGCTGTCGGTGATGCTGGCGGTGATGCTGGCGTTGCCGACGACGCTGGTGCGCTCTCGCGCAATTTCTGCTGATACTTATTCCACAACACGCTTCCAGCCACCGCACCGCCGCCGACCAGCAGCGCGCTGGTGCCATATTTAGCCAGCAGCTTGCGCGATGATTTACTGGCTACCAGCAGCCCGGCCAGGCCGCCCAGCGCGCCGGGCAGGAGGAAACTTTTCCCCTCCTGCCGTTCACCTGAGGAGGTAGATTGTCCCTGCTGACCCAGCAGAGACTGGAGTTGATTAAGCCAGTTAGACATGATTTCCCTCGTTGCATAGTAAGCGAAACCATCAGCCTAAACGACGAGATGTCAGGAAATGTGATGAGCAGATAAAGATGCGCAAATTCAGGCCGCAATCAGGCGGCCTTCACCTTGCGGGTTTTCGCCGCGGCAACCTGCGGTTCGTCTGGTTCATCCGCCGCGCCTTCCGCGGTGTCAGCCTGAGGCTCCTGCCCTGCTGTTTCTTCGTCTGATTCTGCTTCCGGCGCTTTCCCTGTTCTCAGGATGTGATGCAGGGTCTCTTTGCGTTCCGCCAGCCACAGCGCCATTTCATCACGCTGTGCTTCTTCAAGCGTCAGCGGGCACGCTACCAGCCAGTCGTTAAGGACTTCGGCAAGATCGAGCATTTTGTCGTAAGCATCGGCCTCTTTTTTGCTGGTAAACGACATTTTTTCCTCACCTTCGCGGATCACCACATATTTAATTTCAACCGCCATTGTGCAGCCTCTTTATACTGTATTTTTATACAGTATAACAAATTTTCACCCTGGACTCAACTGACAGCCATAAAGACAGACGCAAACGTTTTCGTTTATACTACGGCGCATGTTTTTTTACTGTGGAAATGAGTCATGACGTTATTAGGCACAGCCCTGCGCCCGGCAGCAACGCGGGTTATGTTGTTAGGTTCCGGCGAGCTCGGCAAAGAAGTGGCCATCGAGTGTCAACGCCTGGGTATTGAGACGATCGCCGTAGACCGCTATCCCGACGCGCCGGCGATGCAGGTGGCGCACCGTTCGCACGTGATCAACATGCTGCACGGCGATGCCCTGCGGGCGCTGATTGCAGAGGAAAAACCGGACTTCATCGTGCCGGAAATCGAAGCCATTGCCACCGATACGCTGGTTGAACTGGAGCAGGCCGGGCAAAAAGTGGTCCCTACCGCTCGCGCGGCTAAGCTGACCATGAACCGCGAAGGTATCCGTCGCCTGGCCGCAGAAGAGCTGCAGCTGCCGACCTCCTCCTACCGCTTCGCCGATAGCGAAAGCGCTTTTCGCGATGCGGTGGACGAAATTGGCCTGCCCTGCATTGTGAAGCCGGTCATGAGCTCTTCCGGCAAAGGCCAGAGTTTTATTCGCCGCGCTGAACAGCTGACTGATACCTGGCAGTATGCGCAGCAAGGCGGCCGCGCCGGTGCCGGTCGGGTTATCGTTGAAGGAGTGGTGAATTTCGACTTTGAAATCACCCTGCTGACCGTCAGCGCCGTGGATGGCGTGCATTTCTGCGCCCCGGTCGGCCATCGTCAGGAAGATGGCGACTATCGCGAATCCTGGCAGCCGCAGCAGATGAGCGAACTGGCGCTGGCCCGCGCCCAGGAGATTGCCAGCAAGGTGGTACTGGCGCTCGGCGGCTATGGCCTGTTCGGCGTGGAGCTGTTTGTCTGTGGCGATGAGGTGATCTTCAGCGAAGTCTCCCCGCGTCCGCACGATACCGGCATGGTCACCCTGATCTCGCAGGATCTCTCCGAATTTGCCCTGCACGTCCGGGCGTTTCTCGGCCTGCCGATCGGCGCGATTCGTCAGTACGGCCCGGCGGCCTCGGCGGTCATTCTGCCGCAGTTGACCAGCCAGAACGTCACCTTTAGCAATATTCAGGCGGCGGTGGGTGCAGGCCTGCAGCTGCGCCTGTTCGGCAAGCCGGAAATTGACGGCTCCCGTCGACTCGGCGTGACGCTGGCGGTCGCTGACAGCGTTGAAGATGCAGTGGCGCGGGCAAAAACCGCCGCCTCTGCCGTCGTGGTTCAAGGATAAAAAAAACCCGGTAGCACGAATGCTACCGGGTGAGTACTTTACGATAAATCAGGGCGTGAAAATTACTTCGCGCCTTCTACCGCTTCGCGAGCAATGCTGGTGATACGGTCATAATCGCCACTTTCCAGCGCATCTGCCGGTACCAGCCAGGAACCGCCGATGCACAGCACGCTGTTCAGCGCCAGGTAGTCACGGTAGTTCGCCGGAGAGATGCCGCCAGTCGGGCAGAAACGGATATGAGCGAATGGACCGCCGATAGCCTGCAGCGCTTTCACGCCGCCGTTGGCTTCTGCCGGGAAGAATTTGAACTCTTTCAGGCCATACTGCATGCCCAGCATCAGCTCAGAAACGGTGCTGATACCCGGGATCAGTGGGATGGTGCCTTCTTCCGTTGCCGCTTTCAGCAGGGACTCGGTCAGGCCCGGGCTGATAGCAAATTGCGCGCCTGCGTCGGTGACGGCTTTCAGCTGCTCGACGTTGGTAACGGTACCTGCACCAACAATCGCGTCCGGCACTTCTTTGGCAATCGCGCGGATAGCCTCAAGCGCACATTCGGTACGCAGCGTCACTTCCAGTACACGCACGCCGCCTGCAACCAGCGCTTTTGCCATCGGCACAGCGTGTTCCAGCTTTTTCACCACGATTACCGGTACAACCGGGCCGGTGGTGAGGATTGCTTCTGCAGTTGTTTTCCAGTTTTTCATCAGATTTTCTCTCGCCAGATCTACAATTCGAATCGTCTTAAAAAGTGATGCAGGTTGCGCCCTGTTCCGCTCCGGAGAGGTTCTCACGCAGCGCAGAGAACATTTCCCGGCCGGTTCCCACTCGCGAACCGCTCAGGTCAGGAATATGCGGCTGACGCGCAGCCAGTTCAGCATCATCCACCAGCAGCGTCAGTTCACCGGTCTGCCCGTTCACGCGGATGATATCGCCATCACGTACTTTTGCCAGCAGGCCGCCATCATAAGCTTCAGGCGTGACATGGATTGCTGACGGAACCTTGCCGGATGCGCCAGAGAGTCGCCCATCGGTAACCAGCGCAATTTTGAAACGGCGGTCCAATAATACACCAAGTGGCGGCATAAGTTTATGTAATTCTGGCATGCCGTTCGCTTTTGGCCCCTGATGACGGACCACCACCACGCAATCTTTGTCCAGCATCCCGGCTTCAAACGCCGGCAGCACGTCGTGCTGGCTTTCAAAAATCACCGCGGGAGCTTCGATAACCTGGTTTTCTACCGGCACAGCGGAGGTTTTCATGACCGCACGGCCAAGGTTACCGCTGAGCACTTTGGTCCCACCATGGCGAGAGAATGGCTTATCGAAAGTGGCGATGACCTGATCGTCCAGAGGCGCACTTGCCCCTTCACGCCAGTCCAGCTCGCCGTTATTCAGCCACGGTTCCATGGTGTAACGGGAGAGTCCATACCCGGCCACGGTATTCACATCTTCGTGCAGCAGGCCGCCCTTGAGCAATTCACGCACCAGCACCGGCACGCCACCTGCAGCCTGGAAGTGGTTAATATCGGCCGGGCCGTTCGGATAGAGACGCGCCAGCAGCGGGACCACGTCGGACAGATCGGAGAAATCATCCCAGTTGATGATAATGCCGGCGGCGCGAGCCATCGCCACCAGGTGCATCGTATGGTTGGTGGAACCGCCGGTCGCCAGCAGCGCCACAATACCGTTCACCACCACTTTCTCATCGAACATTTTGCCCAGCGGCATCCATTCGTTGCCGTTACCGGTCAGGCGCGTCACCTGACGGGCCGCAGCGGTAGTCAGCGCCGTACGCAATTCGGCATCCGGGTGGACAAAAGATGAGCCTGGGAGCTGCATCCCCATAAACTCCACCACCATCTGGTTGGTATTCGCGGTGCCATAGAAGGTACAGGTGCCCGGCGCATGATAGGAGGCCGCTTCTGACTCCAGCAGCGCCATACGATCGACCTTACCTTCAGCATACAGCTGGCGAATCCGTACTTTCTCTTTGTTCGGCAGGCCGCTGGCCATCGGGCCTGACGGCACGAAAATGGACGGCAGGTGACCAAAAGATAGCGCCGCCATGGTCAGCCCCGGGACGATTTTGTCGCACACGCCGAGGTACAGCGCGCCATCGAACATGTTATGCGACAAGCCGACCGCGGCCGACATCGCAATCACTTCGCGGCTCAGGAGCGAGAGCTCCATACCATCCTGCCCCTGGGTGACGCCATCGCACATCGCCGGCACCCCGCCCGCAACCTGGCCAACCGCATTCACAGAATGCAACGCCTTGCGGATGATATCCGGATAGTACTCATAGGGCTGATGGGCGGAGAGCATGTCGTTGTAGGAGGTAATGATAGCGATGTTGTTACGCAACATGCTTTTCAGCGAGGCTTTATCATCCGACTGACAGGCAGCAAAGCCGTGGGCCAGGTTACCGCAGGCCAGCTGGGCGCGATGGACGGTATCCGTCTTCGCCTGGTTAATCCGTGCGAGGTAGGCGGTGCGGGTTTCACGCGACCGCTCGATAATGCGATTTGTTACCCGTAACATTGTCGAGTTCATAAAGGCTCCTGAATTTTTATCTGTCCGGCCACAGTGATTTAACGATGACTTATTCGGTGAAAGGCACCAGCACTGCAGCTCAGCGGCAAAATATCTACAGGCAGTGTAATAAAAAAAGCCCCGGGGGTGAATCCTCCCGGAGCTTAAAAGGCTAAAAATTATGCGACATACTGCGTCAGATCATGTTACCGGTAAAATAACTCATCCGGATAAGCTGCTGACTATTCGAATTCGTTCCAGGAACGACCATCGCGGGTAATCATCGCCACGGAGGCAACCGGTCCCCAGGTCCCCGCCTGATAAGGCTTAGGCGCATCGCGATCCGCCGCCCAGGCTTCGGTAATGGAGTCCACCCACTTCCACGCCTCTTCCACTTCATCACGACGCACGAACAGCGCCTGGATCCCACGCATGGTTTCCAGCAGCAGACGCTCGTAGGCATCCGCCAGGTGAGTCTGATTGAAGGTTTCCGAATAGCTCAGATCCAGCTTGGTGATCTGCAGATTGTGTTTGTGATCCAGACCAGGAACTTTGTTGAGCACCTGAATATCAACGCCTTCGTCCGGCTGCAGACGAATGGTTAATTTGTTCTGCGGCAGCTCCTGCCAGTTCTCTTTGAACAGGTTCAGCTCCGGTGTTTTGAAGTAAACCACGACTTCAGAACATTTGGTCGGCAGACGTTTACCGGTACGCAGGTAGAACGGCACGCCAGCCCAGCGCCAGTTATCAATATCCACGCGGATCGCCACGAAGGTTTCGGTATTGCTGGATTTGTTCGCGCCCTCTTCTTCGAGGTATCCCGGCACTTTTTTACCCTGAGCAAAACCGGCGGTGTACTGACCACGGACGGTTTTTTCACGCACGTTGGAGCGATCGATACGGCGCAGTGATTTCAGTACTTTGACTTTTTCATCACGGATGCTGTCGGCGCTGAGATCTGACGGCGGCGACATGGCAATCATGCACAGGATCTGCAGCAGGTGGTTCTGGATCATGTCGCGCATCTGCCCGGCCTGATCGAAGTAACCCCAGCGGCCTTCAATACCGACTTCTTCCGCCACGGTGATTTCAACGTGGTCGATGGTGCGGCAGTCCCAGTTATTCACAAACAGGGAGTTCGCAAAACGCAGCGCCAGCAGATTGAGCACCGTCTCTTTGCCGAGATAGTGGTCAATGCGGTAGACCTGGCACTCTTCGAAGAATTCGCCGACCTGGTCGTTGATTTCGCGGGAGGTATCCAGAGAGGTCCCCAGCGGTTTTTCCATGACCACGCGCGCCGGTTTGGCATTCAGTTTTGCTTCGCCGAGGCCTTTGCAAATCGCGCCAAAGGTGCTTGGCGGCATCGCGAAATAGTTAATAGTGACGCGATTTTCCTGATCCAGCATTTTGCCGAGGCGAGAAAACGCTTTGGTATCATTCACATCGAGGTTACAAAAATCCAGACGTCCGCTCAGGGTATCCCACAAACTTTCATCGATTTTTTCCTTCATGAAAGTTTCCAGCGCTTCACGAACTACTTTGGTGTAAGCATCTTTATCCCAGTCAGCACGTCCGACCCCGATAATGCGGGTGTCAGGGTTGATCTGGCCAGCCTTTTCAAGCTGATACAGGGAAGGCAACAATTTACGACGCGCCAGGTCACCCTTTGCGCCGAAAATGACCAGATCGCATGCCTGGGCCGTTTGCGTTACCGCCATGTCATTCTCCTCAGTTGATAGTCTGGTGCTTATGCCAGGCTATATTTGTAATTTTATTACACTGCACTGTACTGTGTTTACGAACTTCCCGAAACCCTCTGGCCCCTATTCCCGCAGCTAAACCGCACGCGGAGAAAAGTTCCGCCGACAATTTGGGCAAACGGCCTGGTGAGTTCGTTGTTTCGACCGCTTTTAAGTTAATAAAATACGACTCTGATCATGTAATGAAAAAAAACAACATTTTTTAACGTCATTCCTCCCCGCTGGCGACAGCAGAGGGGTATATTCTTGCTAAAACGCCTGATGATTTCATCCATTAATGAAATCGTTTCCACTGATGAGCGCCCTGTTACCCATGAATATGCTGGAAAAAATCCAGTCCCGACTGGAACACCTTAGCAAATCCGAACGCAAAGTGGCGGAAGTCATCCTTGCTACGCCTGCTCAGGCCATTCATTCAAGCATTGCGGCCCTGGCGCTGGAGGCTGGCGTCAGCGAGCCTACCGTTAACCGTTTTTGCCGGAGCCTTGAAACCCGCGGCTTTCCCGATTTTAAGCTTCATCTGGCACAAAGCCTGGCGCACGGGACCCTCTATGTTAACCGCAATGTCGATGAAGACGACAGCGTCGAGTCCTACACCGGTAAAATATTTGAGTCGGCCATGGCCAGTTTAGATCAGGTCCACCATTCGCTCGACATGTCAGCGGTGAATCGGGCCGTCGATCTGTTAACCCAGGCCAAGAAAATTGCCTTCTTTGGCCTCGGTTCGTCAGCGGCGGTCGCCCATGACGCCATGAATAAATTTTTCCGTTTTAATGTCCCGGTCATCTATTCCGATGACATTGTCCTGCAACGCATGAGCTGTATGAATTGCGATGACGATGACGTGGTGGTGATTATCTCCCATACTGGACGGACTAAAAGTCAGGTCGAACTGGCGCAGCTGGCGCGTGAAAACGATGCCATGGTCATTGCCATTACCTCGCCAGGCACGCCGTTGGCCCGCGAGGCCACGTTATCGATTACGCTTGATGTCCCTGAAGATACGGACATCTACATGCCAATGGTTTCACGTCTTGCCCAGTTGACGGTCATTGACGTGCTGGCGACCGGTTTTACCCTCCGTCGTGGCGCTAAATTCAGAGATAACTTGAAGCGGGTCAAGGAAGCATTAAAGGAATCGCGTTTTGATAAAGAACTACCCGTACGCAGCGATAACCCATAAAACCTGATAATGAAGTAGTGACCTATTAGACCTTCGGTTTTGTCCCGGTACAGCAAATTTGCTGGCTGGCACCACCGATTCCATGTTCACGCAACACCAAAGTTGTTTTAGTCAACGGAGTATTACATGTCCAGAAGGCTTCGCAGAACCAAAATCGTAACGACCTTAGGCCCAGCCACCGATCGTGATAACAACCTCGAAAAGGTTATCGCCGCGGGTGCTAACGTAGTACGTATGAACTTCTCTCACGGTACCCCGGAAGATCACCAGATTCGCGCGGATAAAGTCCGCCAGATTGCGGCTAAACTGGGCCGCCATGTTGCGATCCTCGGTGATCTCCAGGGACCGAAAATTCGCGTATCCACCTTCAAAGAAGGCAAAATTTTCCTCAATATCGGCGACAAATTCCTGCTGGACGCCGAACTGGGTAAAGGTGAAGGCGATAAAGAACGCGTCGGTATTGATTATAAAGGTCTGCCAGCGGACGTTGTGCCGGGCGATATCCTGCTGCTGGACGACGGACGCGTACAGCTGAAAGTTATCGAAGTTCAGGGCCTGAAAGTGTTCACCGAAGTCACCGTCGGCGGCCCGCTGTCGAACAACAAAGGCATCAACAAACTGGGCGGTGGCCTCTCTGCGGAAGCGCTGACCGACAAAGACAAAGCCGACATCGTAACGGCGGCGAAAATTGGCGTCGATTACCTCGCCGTCTCCTTCCCGCGCTGCGGCGAAGACCTGAACTATGCCCGCCGTCTGGCACGTGAAGCCGGTTGTGACGCCAAGATCGTCGCCAAAGTTGAACGTGCAGAAGCCGTGTGCGATCAGGACGCGATGGACGACGTGATTCTGGCTTCTGACGTGGTCATGGTGGCACGTGGTGACCTCGGCGTTGAAATCGGCGATCCGGAACTGGTCGGGATTCAGAAAGCCCTGATCCGCCGCGCCCGTCAGCTGAACCGTTCGGTGATCACCGCGACCCAGATGATGGAGTCGATGATCACCAACCCGATGCCAACCCGTGCGGAAGTCATGGACGTCGCGAACGCCGTCCTCGATGGTACCGATGCGGTAATGCTGTCTGCTGAAACGGCCGCCGGCCAGTACCCGTCAGAAACCGTCGCCGCGATGGCGCGCGTCTGCCTCGGCGCAGAGAAGATCCCAAGCCTCAACGTGTCCAAACACCGTCTTGATATTCAGTTCGATAACGTTGAAGAAGCGATCGCCATGTCTGCGATGTATGCGGCAAACCACCTGAAAGGGGTCACCGCTATTATCACCATGACCGAATCTGGCCGTACCGCACTGATGACTTCTCGCATCAGCTCCGGGCTGCCGATTTTTGCCCTCTCCCGCCACGAGCGCACCCTGAACCTGACCGCCCTGTACCGTGGCGTGACGCCGGTGCATTTCGACAGCACCAGTGACGGCGTTGCTGCGGCTCACGATGCGGTAATTCTGCTGCGCGATAAAGGCTACCTGGTCTCCGGCGACCTCGTTATCGTCACCCAAGGTGACGTGATGAGCACCATCGGCAGCACCAACACCACGCGTATCCTCACCGTCGAATAATATTCCGGTCGCGAAACGCCTGAAACCTGCCAGCATCACGCTGGCAGGTTTTTTTTGTTGAAAGATACGTGGAAGATTAATCACCTGCAGCCCGGCGAATCAGACGATCCAGCTCATTAACAGCGTGGCGGCAATCACCGTTGAGGCCCCGCCGATACGGGTGGCGATCTGTGCGAAAGGCATCAGCGACATGCGATTGGATGCCGAGAGTATCGCAACATCCCCGGTTCCCCCGAGACCGCTATGGCAGCTGGTGACGATCGCCGCTTCCACCGGATACATATTCAGCCGTGAGGCGATAAAAAAGCCGCTGAGCGCCATCGACAACACCACCGACCCGCACACCACGACATAGCCGACGGAGAAGACCGAAACCACGCTCTCCAGAGGCACATACAGCATGCCGAGCCCAATCATCAACGGCCAGACCAGCGCGGCAGAGACAAATTTGTAGCAGCTGTGCGCCCCCAGCTCCATCGCGGCGGGGATAACTTTGGTGTATTTACACAGCACCGCCGCCAGAATCATCAACACCGGACCCGGAATGTGCAGCACCTTCTCCAGCAAGCCGCCAACGATGAAAAAGGCACAGATCATCAGCAGTCCGGCGCCCATCAGCTGGAAATCGGTCGGTTGTCCGCTCTGCGCCTGCGAGAAGACGCGGTTATCATCATGGCTGCGAATCAGCATGCCGTCACCGGAAAGCTGCGGACGGCGTGCGCCAAGGCGTGCCAGGAAGCCGGCGCAGATGATGGCAAAAATGTTCCCCACCACCGCGGCTGGTGCCAGCTGCGCGACATAGACATCCGGAGTCTGTCCGAGGATCGCCGAGTAGGCCAACGACAGCGGCAGGATCCCTTCCCCGATACCGCCGCCAATAATCGGCACGATGATAAAGAAAAAGGTGTGATACAGGCTGTAGCCAAACAGGCTGCCTACCAGTAGCCCGGTGAATATGGCCGCTCCGGTTCCGACCACCAGCGGCACGAACATCCGCACCATCCCCTGAATCAGGATGGTTCTGTTCATGCCCAAAATACTGCCGACCACCAGACAGGCGATGACGAAATAGAGCAGATTGGCCTCTTTCATTAGCAAGTGCACGGTGCCCAGAGTGTGTGGATCAAACACGCCAAAATAGACCAGCACCGACGGCATCATCAGGCACAGGATCGCCGGACCGCCGATATCTTTCAGCACCGGCACCATCCGCCCTATTTTAGCCAGCGCAAACCCTAAGGTCATGATGACCGCCAGCCCGCCGATCATATTCTTTGGTAACACTCCCGCCATCGACGCCACCACCACAATCGTGGCGATACCGACAAACAGGGTTAACGGCACGGCGCCGACGTCAACGTTCGAAAAAAACCGCGCGGTTTGCCCACTCGAGTGCGTTTTTTCAATCGGGTGGTTCAGTGAATTATTTTTCATATCTCACCTGCGTTGTAATAGCTTGCGTAGGATCGGGGCGCAATATATCCGTCATACTTCAAGTTGCATGAGCGTTGGCTTGACTCGTTATTCCGCTCATCCTTAAGCCTCACCCTTATCAGGGCCGCTGCTCGCAGCGTTCAAATCTGTTCCAGAAAGATTTGTCACCCCAGTCACTTACTTCAGTAAGCTCCTGGGGATTCCTTGCGTCGCCGCCTGCCTGCAACTCGAGTTATTTAGGATATATAAAAAATTACGCCATTAAATAAAAATGGAAATAAAAATTAAAAATTAAGTGCTTTTATAATTGAAACCATCAAAACGGTAACACAGGGTTTTGCTATTAAAAAGCCAATACCCCTGTTACCTGTCGATTTTGTGACTGAGACAATAACTCGCTTTTAAGTAATTTAATTTATCGCTGTGAAGCTAAAGTTATCAGCAAACAGGATTCTGTAACACCTGCCATATAAAACAAGGCGTTATTCTCACCCGTGTTATTTGTAAGTAAAGTTCCTGACGCGAAATTATTTAAACACTAGCCACTGTGATGTCAATCACCTTTCAATTCTTATGGGATCGTTAAATTAAAAAACACAACCAACCCTATATTATAATTTCAGGATCACCTATGCCGACACTGCTACTACAATCATTGTTCCCGTTAGTTTTTATCATGCTGCTCGGCTGGCTCAGTGGTAAGTTAGGCTATACCCGGCGCGAAGATGCCTCGGTTTTAGCCACCGTCGTGATTCGGTTTGCCCTGCCGTTCCATCTTTTTATCGGGGCCTTACATACCAATCCCGATAAAATTAAAAACTTCACCTTTATGGCGGTATTAGTCATTGGCTTGATGGGGTCTTACTTCCTCACCCTACTGATCTCCCGCTACGTGTTTCGCCACGATATCAAAACCAGCGCCATTCAATCCCTGGTGTGCGCATTTCCTGATATGGCCTATTTCGGCGCGCCGGTGCTGGCGGTGCTGATCGGGCCTGAAGGTTTTCTCGGTGTGCTTATCGGCAATTTAATCACCAGCGTCTTTATGATCCCGCTGACGATAATCCTGATTCGCATGGGGGACAAAGATTCAGACGCGACCCAGCGTGTTCATGCCACCACGCTGATCCTGCAAAATTTACTCAATGCTGTCAAAAACCCTATTGTCTGGATCCCGATTTCTGGTGTCCTGCTGAGTCTCGCCGGAGTCCAGCTGCCGCATATGCTCAGCATGCCGATTGAAATGGTCGGAAAAATTGCCGGCGGGCTGTCTTTATTTGCTCTGGGCCTGCTGTTTTACGGCGAACGTCCAACGCTGAATATCCAGACCTGCACCAACATCAGTATTAAAAACCTGATTCAACCCGCCATGATGGCTGCCGCTGGCCTGGCTTTTGGCCTCAGCCACACGCTGATGCAACAGGTGATTATTATCGGGGCAACCCCTTCAGCGATCGCCGCCGGTATGTTTGCCCTGCGCAGCGATACCTACATTGAATCCGCTTCATCCTCTATTTTGCTTGGCACCGCCATTGGCGTCGTTACCGAAGGCATCATGATTTATTTTATATCTTAAATATTGCGCCACACCTATATCAGCAAATACCCATGATATTATTTTTAAATAAGATTCAGGAGTCATAACATGTTAGTCACAGAAACCGTATACACTCCCTATAATGGTGCCGTGCTATTAGAAAACCCGCTATTAAATAAAGGGCTGGCATTTACTGAAGGCGAACGTACGGCATTTAATTTACAGGGATTACTGCCGCATAATATCGAAACCATTGAAGAACAGACGGAACGTGCGTGGATGCAGTTTTGCCAGTTCAAACGTGATATTTCCCGGCATATTTATTTGCGGAATATTCAGGATACCAACGAGACGCTGTTTTATCATTTGCTGCGCGATCACATGAAAGAAATGCTGCCGGTGATTTACACCCCCACGGTGGGCGAAGCATGCGAACACTTCTCGGAAATATATCGCCGCGGGCGCGGCCTGTTCATTTCCTGGCCAAACCGCCACCATATTGACGAGATGCTGCAAAGTTTTTCCCGCAACGACATCCAGGTGATTGTGGTCACCGACGGCGAACGGATTCTTGGCCTTGGCGATCAGGGCATTGGCGGCATGGGGATCCCCATCGGCAAGCTCTCCTTGTATACCGCCTGCGGCGGCATTCACCCCGCGTCGACGCTGCCCATCATGCTGGACGTTGGCACCAATAACGAGATACTGCTGGAAGACCCGCTGTATATGGGCTGGCGTCATCCACGAATCAATGACGACCAGTATATTGAGTTTATGGATATGTTTGTCGATGCGGTGAAACAGCGCTGGCCGCACGTCCTGCTGCAGTTCGAAGATTTCGCCCAGAAGAACGCCAGCCGACTGCTTAACCGCTACCGCCACCAGCTGTGCTGCTTCAATGACGATATCCAGGGAACCGCCGCGGTCACCTCCGGTACGCTGATCGCCGCCGCCACCGCTGCGGGTACCCGCATGCGTGACCAGCGGGTAGTGTTCCTCGGGGGCGGTTCCGCCGGGTGCGGGATTGCTGAGAAAATCATTGCCCTGATGGTGGACGATGGCCTGACGGAACGTGAAGCACGCAATAATATCTTCATGGTCGACCGTGCAGGCCTGCTGACGGAAGAGACGCCCGACCTGCTCGATTTCCAGCAAGCCCTCATCACGCCGCGGGAAAACCTCACCCACTGGGATACCGACGGCACCTCTCTGTCGTTGATGGATGTCGTGCGCAACGTCCAGCCAACCGTGCTCATTGGCGTCTCCGGGCAGCCGGGTCTATTTAGTGAAGCGATCATCAAAGAGATGTACCGCCACTGCCCTCGCCCGATCGTGATGCCGCTCTCCAACCCCACCTCGCGCGCGGAAGCGCAGCCGCGCGACCTTCTCGAATGGACCGAGGGAAATGCCTTAATCGCCACCGGCAGCCCATTTGACGCGGTGGTGTATCGAGGGGAAACCCACGAGATTGCCCAGTGTAACAACGCCTACATTTTCCCGGGGCTGGGGTTAGGCATCCTGGCGGCGAAGGCACAGCGCGTCACGGAAGCCATGCTCATCACCTGCAGTAAGACCCTTGCCGCCCATTCCCCGTTAGTCATCACAGGGAAAGGCGGATTGCTTCCGCCGGTGGAGCAGATCGAGATGATTTCCAGAGCCATTGCCATGGACGTGGCTCGGGTAGCCCAACAAGAAGGCGTCGCCCCCGACATCAGCCAGGAGCAGCTGGCCGTCAGTATCGATAAAACCTTCTGGCGAGCGCACTATATCTCGTATAAACGCTCGGCGCTGTAACGCCCTGGGTTAACCCTGCGGGAAGCGCCCTTGCTTCCCGCGAGTTCAAGGAACCGCGCATGTTCAATGTGCTTGTTGTTGATGATGATGCCATGGTTGCCGGGCTAAACCAGCTGTTTATCAGTCGGGTCGCCGACTTTCACTGCTGTGGCATCGCCTCGACGATTGGCGAAGCAGAGCAGATGCTGAGCCAGTTACCGCAGATCGACCTGGTGCTGCTGGATGTCTATATGCAGCATGAAAATGGGCTCAGCCTGCTGCCAGTCCTGCGCGCCAGCGGCCGTCATATCGATACGATCATGATAACGTCCGCCGCCGATGCCTCGACTGTCCAGACGGCGATGCGCTACGGCGTGGTCGATTATTTGATTAAACCGTTTCAGTTTCCGCGCTTTGAGGAGGCGCTGCTGACATGGCGCAAACGCCATATACTTCGGCACGCCAAAAGCTGCTATGTACAATCGGAGGTTGATGATTTACTGCGCAGCAGCCTGCCGCGCCAGGAAGGCAACCGCCGGCTGCCAAAGGGATTAACGCCGCAAACGCTGCGTCTGGTGTGCCGCTGGATTGATGCGCATCAGGCACGCGACTTTTCAACCAATGAACTGGCTGCGGCACTGCATATCTCGCGGGTATCGTGCCGCAAATATCTGATCTGGCTTGAACAGACGGGCATCCTCTATACCACCAACCACTATGGCATGACCGGTCGCCCGGAGTATCGTTACCAGCTGCTCGGCGAGCATGTTGCCCTGCTCAGACAATACAGCCAATGAACCGCGCAGGCCCATTGGCTGTTGTCGATGATGCCAACGGAGTGGCAAACAGGTGCTATTTGTTTTTCGGATACAGCTCTTTGCGCTTATACGGCTCGGTTTCACCCGGCTTACGGGTCTTCAGCAGTTTGAGGATCCAGGTATATTGCTCGGTGTTCGGTTTGACGAAAATCTCCACCTCTTCGTTCATCCGCCGCGCAATCGTCCGATCGTCAGCCTCCAGCAGATCGTCCATCGGCGGGCGTACCAGCACCGTCAGGCGGTGGGTTTTACCATCATAGACCGGGAACAGCGGCACCACACGGGCGCGGCAGACTTTCATCAGCCGGCCAATCGCTGGCAGGGTCGCTTTATAGGTTGCGAAGAAGTCGACGAACTCGCTGTGTTCTGCGCCGTGATCCTGATCGGGCAGATAGTAGCCCCAGTAGCCCTGGCGCACCGACTGAATAAAGGGTTTGATGCCGTCGTTACGGGCATGCATGCGCCCACCGAAGCGGCGGCGAACGGTATTCCAGACATAGTCGAACACCGGGTTTCCCTGGTTATGGAACATCGCCGCCATTTTCTGGCCGCCTGATGCCATTAACATTGCCGGAATATCCACGCCCCAGGCGTGCGGCACCAGGAAGATCACTTTCTCGTTATTGCGCTGCAGCTCGTCGATGATCTCTTTGCCCTGCCAGTCGACGCGGGAGAGAACTCGTTCCGGATCGCGCAGGCCCAGCTCGGCCATCATCACCATTGCCTGCGGTGCAGCCATGTACATGTCATCAATGATGGCTTCGCGTTCTTCTTCGCTTTTTTCCGGGAAGCAGTACAGCAGGTTGATCTGCGCCCGACGGCGCGAGCTCTTCGCCAGTCGACCCACCACACGCCCGAGTTTACCGAGGATCGGATCGCGAAACGCGGGCGGCGTCAGGGCAATACCGGCAAACGCAAAGACCCCTAACCAGGCACCCCAGTAGCGCGGAAGTAAAAAGGATTTCTCAAATGTTGGAATAAATTCACTGTTATTTTTTTTCGTTTCCATGCCCAGTCCACAGCAGTACTAATAAGGGGGGAATCCCGTAAAACGGCATATCGCAGCCACCAGGCCGTAACCCGACGTATTCTGGATATAGTTTAGCGATACGATGGGGAACCTACAAAAGAAAAAGCCGGTGCGTAACGGGCACCGGCTTCGAGTGATGATGGCTTAGTCAAATCGCAGCTGCGGGATGACCTGTTTCACCTGCGCCAGGTAATCTGTACGATCGGAACCGCTCAGACCTTCTGTACGCGGCAGTTTCGCCGTCAGCGGGTTAACCGCCTGCTGGTTAATCCATACTTCATAGTGCAGATGCGGGCCGGTAGAGCGCCCGGTGTTGCCGGACAGCGCAATACGGTCGCCACGTTTAACTTTCTGTCCCGGTTTCACCAGCAGCTTACGCAGGTGCATATAGCGGGTGGTGTAGGTGCGACCATGACGCAAAGCGACATAGTACCCCGCCGCGCCGCTGCGCTTAGCGACCACGACTTCACCATCACCCACCGCGAGAACCGGCGTACCCTGCGGCATCGCAAAATCAACGCCACGGTGCGGTGCGACACGCCCGGTCACCGGGTTCAGACGACGCGGGTTAAAGTTCGAAGAAACGCGGAACTGGCGGGCCGTCGGGAAGCGCATAAAGCCCTTCGCCAGGCCGGTACCGTTACGGTCGTAGAACTTACCGTCTTCGGCGCGGATCGCGAAGTAATCCTTGCCATCCGAGCGCAGACGCACGCCCAGCAGCTGGCTCTGCTCACGCTTGCCGTCAAGCATTTCGCGCGACATCAGAACCGAGAACTCATCGCCTTTTTTCAGCTTGCGGAAGTCCATCTGCCACTGCATTGCTTTAATCACCGCACTGACTTCGGTGCTGGTCAGCCCCGCAGAACGGGCACTGGCGACAAAGCTGCCACCGACGGTGCCTTTCAGCACGCTGTTGACCCAATCGCCGTTTTGCAGCTCACTGCTCATTTTGAAGCCGTTTGCTACCCGGTTATAGGTGCGCGTTTCGCGGCGCGACATCTCCCAGGTCAGGCTCTGCAGATCGCCGTCGGCGGTGAGTGTCCACGACAGTTGTTGACCGATTTTCAGGTTACGCAACGCTTTGTCAGCAGAAGATAGCTGGGCAATATCGCCCATATCAATGCCGTACTGGTTGAGGATGTTGCTCAGGGTATCGCCGGTGGAAACCACGTATTCATGGCCATTGGCGTCGCTATCGGCTTTGTCATCCAGCTCATCCTGAGGAATCGCCTCTTCTTCCTGCGGCGCCTGATCGATAGGTTCAGAAGCTTCCGGCAGCAGCGAACGTATTTCGCTCTTTTCCAGCTCAATTGTCCTGACAATAGGAGCTGATTCCGGATGGTAGATGTAGGGTCGCCAGACGGCGACCGCTAATGTCAGTACGCTCAACGACCCCAGCATGACGCGGTGAGGTCGTGGCAAATTGTTGAATGCCTGAGTGACAGCACGGGCTATCTGTTGCACGTATTCACTTCCTCGTTAATCTCCTTTCAGGCAGCTCGAATACTGTTTCGCCAGTTGTTCCAGGAACTGCGGGTAACTATCTTTACCCAGCTTAATTCCTGTCCCTAACGGATCCAGAGTCCCCATACGCACGGAGGTGCCCCTGGCAACAGCTTCTATAACGGCTGGCCTGAACTGTGGCTCAGCAAAAACGCAAGTCGCTTTTTGCTCAACCAACTGTGTTCTGATTTCGTGTAAACGCTGCGCACCAGGCTGTATTTCAGGGTTAACGGTGAAATGACCAAGCGAAGTCAGACCGTAGTGTTTTTCAAAGTAGCCATAGGCATCATGAAAAACGAAATACCCTTTCCCTTTCAGCGGTGCGAGCTCGTTACTTACCTGTTTATCGGTCGCGGCTAATTGTGCCTCAAACGCGCTCAGGTTTGCGTCAAGCCTGGCTCGACTCTGGGGCATAAGTTCCAATAATTTATCGTGGATTGCAACCGCCGAAAGCCGCGCTATCTCTGGGGATAACCACAAATGCATATTGTAAATACCGTGATGGTGATCGCCGTCACTTTTTTCCCCTGCGCCATGGTCGTGGCCGTGATCGTCATCATCATCATCTGCCCCTTTCATGAGCAGCGGTTTCACCCCATCCAGTTGCGCAATCGTCACCTTTTTATTCGGCGCAATGCTTTGCGTCGACTTATCCATAAACGCTTCCATTTCTGGACCAATCCAGACCACTAAGTCTGCGTTCTGTAAGCGTTTTGCATCGGAAGGTCGTAGGGAATAATCATGCTCTGATGCGCCGTCCGGCAGCAGTACCTGGGTCTCCGTGACCCCCTCAGCGATAGCGGAAGCGATAAAGCCCAAAGGTTTCATCGAGGTAACCACAGCCGCGTTAGCGACGGAGGCGTGGGTGAACAAAAAAACGGCGCTAAGTCCAGCGCAAAGAAGCGTATTTTTATGTAACATAATGCGTCTAATCATCGTAATGAACAAGAAAGATGTGATATTATAACATTCACTGACTTGTGCAACTCCTAATTTGACATGACTAATCTTGTAACGCTGGAAAACGTCTCGGTCGCCTTCGGCCAACGGCGCGTACTGTCTGACATTTCGCTGACCCTAAAACCCGGCAAAATTTTGACCTTGCTCGGCCCCAATGGTGCCGGAAAATCGACCCTTGTGCGGGTGGTTCTTGGACTGGTAGCACCGACCGGCGGTGTTATCAAGCGCGAGAGTCATCTGCGCATTGGTTACGTCCCGCAAAAATTACATCTTGATGCCACGATGCCGCTGACCGTCAGCCGGTTTTTGCGTTTGCGCCCTGGTACGCATAAGCAGGATATCCTGCCGGCGCTGAAACGAGTCCAGGCCGGGCATCTGATTGAAGCCCCGATGCAAAAACTCTCCGGTGGCGAAACCCAACGCGTGCTGCTAGCCCGTGCGCTGCTGAATCAGCCGCAGCTGCTGGTGCTCGATGAGCCAACCCAGGGGGTTGATGTGAACGGTCAGGTCGCCCTGTACGATCTGATTAACCAGCTGCGCCAGGAGCTTGATTGCTCGGTGCTGATGGTCTCTCACGACCTGCATCTGGTGATGGCGAAAACCGATGAGGTGCTGTGCCTGAATCAGCACATTTGCTGCTCCGGTACGCCGGAAGTGGTCTCCATGCATCCGCAGTTTATCTCGATGTTTGGTCAGCGCGGCGCGGAACAGTTGGGTATTTACCGCCATCACCATAATCACCGCCATGACCTGCAGGGGCGGATTGTACTGCGTCGGGGAAATGAGCGCTGATGATTGAATTACTGTTACCCGGCTGGCTTGCCGGGATGATGCTCGCCTGTGCGGCTGGCCCGCTGGGATCGTTTGTGGTCTGGCGCCGCATGTCTTATTTCGGCGATACCCTGGCCCATGCTTCTTTGCTGGGTGTGGCTTTCGGCTTGCTGCTGAACGTTAACCCGTTTTATGCGGTGATCGCTGTCACCCTGATGCTGGCCGCGGGCCTGGTGTGGCTCGAGAAGCGCCCGCATCTGGCGCTCGATACGTTGCTGGGGATTATGGCGCACAGCGCGCTGTCGCTGGGCCTGGTGGTGGTCAGCCTGATGTCGAATATCCGCGTCGACCTGATGGCCTACCTGTTTGGTGATTTGCTGGCGGTGACGCCGGAAGATTTGATCGCTATCGCTATCGGCGTGGTCATCGTGCTGGCGATTCTGCTTTGGCAATGGCGCAATCTGCTGTCAATGACCATCAGTCCTGACCTGGCGTTTGTCGATGGCGTGAAGCTGCAGCGGGTGAAATTGCTGTTGATGCTGGTTACCGCGTTGACCATTGGTGTGGCGATGAAATTCGTCGGCGCATTGATTATTACCTCGCTGCTGATTATTCCGGCAGCAACGGCACGTCGCTTTGCCCGTACGCCGGAACAGATGGCCGGTGTCGCTGTTGGCGTTGGGATGGTGGCGGTTACCGGAGGGCTGACCTTCTCGGCCTTTTATGACACCCCTGCCGGCCCGTCGGTGGTACTGTGCGCTGCGCTGCTGTTTGTCTTCAGCATGATGAAGAAACACAGCGCCTGAACCCGCAGCTTTCCCCGGTAGCACTGGTGCTTACCGGGGAATAAACGCTGAGTTTCCCGGCGTTATGGCATCGCGGGTGGCGTAATGCCGAAGTGGTTCCAGGCGCGTACCGTCGCCATTCGACCGCGCGGTGTACGCTGTAAAAAGCCTTGCTGAATCAGATACGGCTCAAGAACATCCTCGATAGTTTCCCGCTCTTCACCAATCGCCGCCGCCAGGTTATCCAGGCCGACGGGACCGCCAAAGAACTTGTCGATCACCGCCAGCAGCAGCTTACGGTCCATGTAATCGAACCCTTCGGCATCGACATTCAGCATATCCAGCGCCTGAGCGGCAATGTCCATTGAGATGCTGCCATCGTGGCGCACTTCGGAAAAGTCACGAACCCGGCGCAGCAGACGGTTGGCAATACGCGGAGTACCACGCGCGCGACGTGCTACTTCCAGTGCCCCTTCATCGCTCATTTCCAGTCCCATATGCCGGGCGCTGCGGCTCACGATATGCTGCAGGTCAGCCACCTGATAGAACTCGAGGCGCTGTACGATCCCGAAGCGGTCACGCAGCGGCGACGTCAATGACCCCGCGCGCGTGGTGGCGCCAATCAAGGTAAACGGTGGCAGATCGATTTTGATAGAACGCGCCGCCGGCCCTTCACCGATCATAATATCCAGCTGGTAGTCTTCCATCGCCGGATACAACACCTCTTCCACCACCGGGGAAAGACGGTGTATTTCATCAATAAACAGTACGTCATGGGGTTCGAGATTGGTCAGCATGGCGGCCAGGTCGCCCGCTTTCTCCAGCACCGGGCCAGAGGTGGTGCGCAGATTAACGCCCATCTCGTTGGCAACGATGTTGGCCAGCGTGGTTTTCCCCAGCCCCGGTGGACCAAAGATCAGCAGGTGATCGAGGGCATCGCCGCGCAGTTTTGCCGCCTGGATAAAGATCTCCATTTGCGAACGCACCTGCGGTTGCCCGACATACTCTGCCAGCAATTTAGGGCGGATTGCGCGATCGGCCGACTCTTCAAACCCGGTGCTGTCTGCCGATACCAGCCTGTCTGCTTCAATCATCCCTTACCTCACAACGCGGCGCGGAGCGCTTCGCGAATTAGCGTTTCACTGTTGGCATCCGGACGGGCGATTTTGCTCACCATCCGGCTGGCCTCTTGAGGTTTATAGCCCAGCGCCACCAGCGCAGCAACCGCTTCCTGCTCGGCGTCATTATCAGACGGACCGGCCGGCGAAGTCAGCACCAGATCGGCGGCTGGCGTAAACAGGTCGCCATGCAGGCCTTTAAAGCGATCTTTCATTTCGACGATCAGGCGCTCTGCGGTTTTCTTACCGATGCCCGGTAGTTTCACCAGCGCCGCCAGCTCTTCGCGTTCGACGGCGTTGACAAACTGCTGCGCTGACATGCCGGAGAGGATCGCCAGCGCCAGTTTTGGCCCGACGCCATTGGTTTTAATCAGCTCTTTAAACAGGGTGCGCTCCTGTTTGTTATTAAAGCCATACAGAAGCTGCGCATCTTCGCGGACGACAAAGTGGGTAAAGACGATAGCCTCGTTGCCCACTTCCGGCAGTTCATAAAAACAGGTCATCGGCATGTGAACTTCATAGCCCACGCCTCCCGTTTCCAGTAAGACCAGCGGGGGTTGTTTTTCGAGAACGATGCCTCTGAGTCTGCCTATCACATGGTGCTCCTGCGTTAAGGGCTAAAGTATCTGCGGTATCATAAAAAAAGGCTGGATAAATATCCAGCCTGATTTGAGGTTATCGTAGGCGTCCACGCGCCAGATTGAGCCGCGTCTCGCTGATTTGAGCCGCATTCTGACTGACGTGGCAGTGGGTAATGGCAATCGCCAGGGCATCCGCCGCATCCGCCTGGGGATTGGCGGGAAGCTTAAGCAGCGTGCGCACCATGTGCTGCACCTGACTCTTTTCCGCGCTACCGATACCGACCACGGTTTGCTTCACCTGTCGCGCGGCATACTCAAAGACCGGCAGGTCCTGATTTGTCGCCGCAACAATCGCCACACCGCGTGCCTGCCCCAGCTTCAAGGCTGAGTCGGCGTTTTTCGCCATAAACACCTGTTCAATGGCGAAATAATCCGGCTGGAACTGGGTGATGATTTCCGTCACACCAGCATAAATCAGCTTAAGTCGCGACGGCAGGTCGTCAACTTTGGTGCGAATACAGCCGCTGCCAAGGTAACTTAACTGCCGCCCGACCTGGCGGATAACGCCATAGCCGGTGATGCGCGAGCCCGGGTCAATGCCGAGAATAATAGCCATCACGCCTCTCCGGTAATAACTAGCCCCTGAGATCCTGAATATTTCAGTTCACAGTCAGGCGGCCACCCAGCGAATCCCCTGCAACGTAAATTAGCTACGTGACCTGGGACAGCGAGGAGATCCAACACCGCTGTGGGCTGAAAGATTACGGGAATCACAGCGTTGCGGCGACCTCATCAGAGATCTCGCCGTTGTGATAAACTTCCTGCACGTCGTCGCAATCTTCCAGCATATCGATCAGACGCAGCAGTTTCGGCGCGGTTTCCGCATCCATATCGGCTTTCGTCGATGGGATCATGGAGACTTCCGCGGCGTCCGCTTTCAGCCCAGCGGCTTCCAGCGCGTCACGTACGCTACCCATATCTTCCCATGCGGTATAGACGTCGATCGCGCCGTCGTCATAGGTCACCACGTCTTCAGCACCGGCTTCCAGCGCCGCTTCCATAATCACGTCTTCATCGCCAGCTTCAAAAGAGATAACCCCTTTTTTGCTAAACAGATAGGCCACGGAACCATCGGTGCCAAGATTGCCGCCGGTTTTGGTAAACGCGTGACGCACTTCGGCAACGGTACGGTTGCGGTTATCACTCAGACATTCAACCATGACCGCTGTGCCGCCAGGGCCGTAACCTTCATAGATGATGGTTTCCATGTTTGCGTCGTCATCGCCACCGACACCACGCGCGATCGCACGGTTCAGGGTGTCACGCGTCATGTTGTTGGACAGCGCCTTATCAACAGCCGCGCGCAGACGTGGGTTAGAGGCGATGTCGCCGCCGCCCAGACGTGCAGCGGTAACCAGCTCACGAATGATTTTAGTAAAGATCTTACCGCGCTTCGCATCCTGTGCTGCTTTGCGGTGCTTGGTGTTGGCCCATTTACTGTGACCTGCCATAAATAATATCTCCAAAAAAGCCTTTTCCCGACCGCTAAAAGTCCGGGGAAAATTAGTTGGCGTTAATTACAAATTCTTCAATCGCCTGCCGGTTGCTCCACGACTTGGTTAATGCGGCGGCTTCCGTCGCATTAACCCAGCGGTAATCCAGGTGCTCTGTAAAGACAATCTGGCGTTCATGCGGGAGCGCAAGACTGAACCAATATTCAGTATTGCGCTCAACGCCCGGCGCGTAGCGATGACGTAAATGCGAAAATATTTCGAAATCCACCGTGCGCTGACAGTCAATTAAGGCCAGTTGCTCGTGAGCAACGTCAATTGCGACCTCTTCCTTTACTTCACGCACGGCGGCTTGCGCTGCGTTCTCCCCCGCTTCCAGACTGCCGGTAACCGACTGCCAGAAAGCAGGATCGTCGCGTCGCTGCAACATCAGCACCCGCTTCGTATCTTCGGCATAAATGACCACCAGAACAGAAACGGGAAGCTTGAATGACATCTTACTTATTCTCCGGAGACTCTTTTGTCTCTTTCGCCACAACCTGGATACCTAACTCACCCAGAGACGCAGGATTCGCGAAGCTCGGAGCTTCCGTCATCAGACAGGCCGCCGCCGTGGTTTTCGGGAAGGCGATAACGTCACGGATGTTGTCAGTACCGGTGAGCAGCATGGTCAGACGGTCCAGACCGAAGGCCAGGCCTGCGTGCGGCGGGGTGCCGTATTTCAGGGCGTCGAGCAGGAAGCCAAACTTCTCACGCTGTTCTTGTTCATTGATACCAAGAATGCCGAAGACGGTCTGCTGCATGTCGCCGCTGTGAATACGTACGGAACCACCGCCCACTTCGTAGCCGTTGATAACCATATCGTAGGCGTTCGCAATCGCGGTTTCCGGTGCCGCTTTCAGTTCGTCCGCGGTC
Source organism: Klebsiella sp. R445 (assembly GCF_051131755.1). Taxonomy (NCBI): domain Bacteria; kingdom Pseudomonadati; phylum Pseudomonadota; class Gammaproteobacteria; order Enterobacterales; family Enterobacteriaceae; genus Klebsiella; species Klebsiella sp. R445. The sequence goes on along the minus strand of NZ_CP180446.1, from coordinate 5,146,526 downwards.
ATGTCTTTCGGCGAGGTGAACGGGTGGTGCATCGCGGTCAGGCCGCCTTCACCATCCTCTTCGAACATCGGGAAGTCGATAACCCACAGCGGTGCCCATTTGGCTTCGTCGGTGATGCTCAGGTCTTTACCCAGCTTCAGACGCAGCGCGCCCAGCGCATCGGCAACCACTTTCTTGTTGTCGGCGCCGAAGAAAATCATGTCGCCATCCTGAGCAGCGGTACGCTCAAGGATTGCTTCAACGATCTCAGCGTTGAGGAATTTTGCCACCGGGCTGTTGATGCCTTCGAGGCCTTTCGCGCGCTCGTTGACTTTCATGTAGGCCAGACCTTTGGCGCCGTAAATCTGCACGAACTTGCCGTATTCATCAATCTGCTTACGGGTCAGTGCAGCCCCACCCGGAACGCGCAGCGCGGCAACGCGGCCTTTGGCGTCGTTCGCCGGACCGGAGAAGACCGCAAACTCAACCGCTTTCACCAGATCGGCAATATCGACCAGTTCCATCGGGTTACGCAAATCCGGTTTATCAGAACCATAACGGCGCTCGGCTTCGGCAAAGGTCATGATCGGGAACGCGCCCAGATCGACACCTTTGACGTCCAGCCACAGCTGATGCACCAGCGCTTCCATCACTTCACGCACCTGCGGCGCGGTCATAAAGGAAGTCTCGACGTCGATCTGGGTGAATTCCGGCTGGCGGTCAGCACGCAGGTCTTCGTCACGGAAGCATTTTACGATCTGATAGTAGCGGTCAAAACCGGACATCATCAGCAGCTGTTTGAACAGCTGCGGAGACTGCGGCAGCGCGTAAAATTTGCCTTTATGAACCCGGGACGGCACCAGGTAATCGCGCGCGCCTTCCGGCGTGGCTTTGGTCAGCATCGGCGTTTCGATGTCGAGGAAGCCGTGATCGTCCATAAAGCGACGCACGAAGCTGGTGATTTTGGCGCGCGTCTTCAGGCGATTAGCCATTTCCGGACGACGCAGGTCGAGATAGCGGTACTTCAGACGCGCTTCTTCGGTGTTAACGTGGTTGGAATCCAGCGGCAGTGATTCTGAACGGTTGATGATAACCAGGTCAGACGCCAGCACTTCGATTTCGCCGGTCGCCATATCAGCGTTGACGTTTTTCGCATCACGCGCACGCACGGTGCCGGTGACTTTAATGCAAAACTCATTACGCAGTTCGGAAGCCAGCTTTAAGGCTTCGGCCGTGTCCGGATCGAAGAACACCTGCACGATGCCTTCGCGGTCACGCATATCGATGAAGATAAGGCTGCCGAGGTCACGGCGGCGGTTGACCCAACCACACAGAGTCACCTGCTGCCCAACGTGGGACTGACGCAGCTGCCCGCAATATTCTGTACGCATGAGATATCCCTTAACTTAGCCGCAGGCGGATTGTAGCCTGCCTCGCAGGCGACGGAGTCGCAGCTTTAGCTGAATGTCACAACTGAATGTGTCACAACTGAATGAAAAAAGGCGGTCATTATAATGGAATTTCCGCCGCACGATAAGCCCGACGCAGTTTGTACGCTGCTTTGCTGTACGCTTATTGTCCGTGCTCACAAAAATTAACAATAATTGTTAGCCAAAAGCGCGTTCGGCAACGGTATTGTAACGGGCAAACGACATAACAAGATACGGGGTTACCATGTTAGAACTCAATGCGAAAAAAACCGCTCTCGTTGCCATCGACCTGCAGGAAGGCATTCTGCCTTTTGCCGGTGGGCCACACCGTGCTGAGGACGTCGTTACACGTTCCGCCCGCCTGGCGCAAAAATGCCGTGAGCTGGGAGCGCCGGTGATTCTGGTGCGCGTTGGCTGGTCCAATGATTTCGCCGAAGCGCTGAAGCAACCGGTTGACGCCCAGACCGGCGCGCACGCGCTGCCGGAGAACTGGTGGAGCTGGCCAGCTGCATTAGGCAAACAGGACAGTGATATTGAAGTCACCAAACGCCAGTGGGGCGCCTTCTATGGCACCGATCTCGAGCTGCAACTGCGCCGTCGCGGCATCGACACCATTATCCTCTGCGGCATCGCCACCAATATCGGGGTGGAATCCACCGCCCGTAACGCCTGGGAACTGGGCTTCAACCTGGTTATCGTTGAAGATGCCTGCAGCGCGCCGTCTGCGGAACAACATCAGGGCAGCATGACGAATATCTTCCCGCGTATTGCCCGGGTGCGCAGCACTGAGGATGTCCTCGCCGCCTTATGATCTATATTGGGCTCCCGCAATGGTCGCACCCGAAATGGGTGCGACTGGGCATCACCAGTCTTGAAGACTACGCTCGCCATTTCAATTGTGTGGAAGGCAATACCACGCTGTACGCCCTGCCCAAAGCCGACATTGTCAGCCGCTGGTATGAACAAACCAGCGACAATTTTCGCTTCTGTTTCAAGTTCCCTGCTACGATTTCACATCAGGCGGCCCTGCGACATTGTGATGATTTAACCCTTGAGTTTTTTTCACGCCTGGCGCCGCTGGCGTCGCGCATTGGCCAGTTCTGGTTACAGCTACCCGCCACCTTTGGCCCCACGGACCTGCCTGCGCTGTGGCAGTTCCTCGATAGTTTACCGGCACAGTTCACCTACGGCGTCGAGGTCCGACATCCGCAATTCTTCGCCAAAGGCGAGGCCGAGCAGATGCTCAATCGCGGGCTGCATCAACGCAATGTCAATCGCGCGATCCTCGACAGTCGCCCGGTACATAGCGCCATCGCGCGTAACCCGGCGATGGTCGATGCGCAACGTAAAAAACCCAAATTGCCGGTTCATGCCGTGGTGACCGGCGGCAATCCGCTGGTGCGCTTTATTGCCAGCGACGACATGACGCAAAGTCAGCGCTTGTTTGAGTCCTGGCTACCAACGCTGGCCAAATGGAGCCAGACGACAACGCCCTTCTTGTTTCTCCATACGCCGGACATCGCCCAGGCGCCGGAGCTGGTTAATACGCTGTGGGGGGATTTACGCCGGACGTTGCCCGAGGTAGGCGATGCACCGTCAATTCCGCAGCAAACCTCTCTTTTCTGATATCCTGCTATGATAATCGGAGTCATCGATGCCCTAAATAATTCGAGTTGCGTTGCCGCCTACAAGCAAGCATCTTGAAGGATCAAAGGTATAAAAGAATAACAGGGAGTTTTTGGTATGGTCAGCGCGCTTTACGCGGTTTTGGGTGCGTTATTGCTCATTAAATTTTCTTTTGATGTGGTTCGTCTGCGCACGCAATATCACGTCGGGTATGGTGACGGGGGATTTAGCGAGCTGCAGGTAGCTATCCGCGTGCACGGCAATGCCGTTGAGTACGTTCCCATTGGCCTCATCATGCTGCTGTTTATGGAGATGAACGGGGCGCAGAACTGGATGGTTCACGTGTGCGGCATTTTGTTGATTGCCGGACGACTGATGCACTCCTATGGTTTTCACCACCGCTTGTACAGCTGGCGCCGTTCGGGAATGAGCGCGACCTGGTGCTCGCTGGTGCTGATGGTGCTGGCGAATTTGTGGTATATGCCCTGGGAGTTGGTTTTCTCCTTACATTAGCGCACAATACGCCGTTTTCGTTTTTTCGGGTTTAACGTTATGTCTCACCGCGATACGCTTTTTTCCGCGCCGATTGCCAGTCTCGGCGACTGGACCTTTGATGAACGGGTTGCTGAAGTCTTCCCGGATATGATCCAGCGCTCGGTCCCCGGCTATTCCAATATTATTTCGATGATCGGCATGCTCGCTGAACGCTTCGTCCAGCCCGATACTCAGGTTTATGACCTCGGCTGTTCGCTCGGCGCGGCGACGCTCTCTATTCGACGTAACATCGCCCATGCCGGCTGTAAGATTGTGGCGGTGGATAACTCCCCGGCTATGGTTGAACGCTGCCGCCGGCATATTGATGCCTATAAAGCGCCAACGCCCGTCGAGGTGGTGGAAGGCGATATTCGCGATATAACGATTGAGAACGCCTCAATGGTGGTGCTGAATTTCACCATTCAGTTTCTTGCGCCCGATGAACGCCAGGCAATTCTGGATAAAGTCTACCGCGGGCTGAACCCCGGCGGTGCGCTGGTGCTGTCAGAAAAATTCAGTTTTGAAGATAGCCATGTCGGCGAGCTGCTGTTCAACATGCACCACGACTTCAAGCGCGCCAATGGCTACAGCGAGCTGGAAATCAGCCAGAAGCGCAGCATGCTGGAAAACGTCATGCTGACCGACTCCGTAGAGACACACAAAGCACGCCTGCGTAAAGCCGGTTTTGAACATGCCGAATTGTGGTTCCAGTGCTTTAACTTTGGTTCACTGGTTGCGGTGAAGTCCGGGGAAAAAGCATGATCGATTTCAGTAATTTTTATCAGCAAATCGCTAAAAGCCCGTTATCTCACTGGCTGGAGACCTTGCCTGCGCAAGTTGCCGCCTGGCAACGTGAGGCGCTGCATGGCAAGTTCCGCGAATGGGAGCGGGCCGTCGAGTTTTTGCCTGAGTTTGCCCCCTATCGTCTGGACTTGCTGCACAGCGTTACCGCCGACAGCGAAACGCCGTTAAGCGAAGGCCACCGCCTGCGCATTGAAAATCTGCTTAAAAACCTGATGCCGTGGCGCAAAGGCCCCTACTCGCTGTACGGCGTCAACATTGACACCGAATGGCGCTCCGACTGGAAATGGGAGCGGGTGTTACCGCATCTCTCCGACCTGACCGGACGCACTATTCTCGACGTCGGCTGCGGCAGCGGCTATCACATGTGGCGGATGATCGGCGCCGGCGCGCATCTGGCGGTTGGCATTGATCCGACGCAGCTGTTTTTATGTCAGTTTGAAGCGGTGCGTAAGCTGCTGGGCAACGATCAGCGCGCTCACCTGCTACCGCTGGGCATTGAACAGCTGCCGGCGCTGAACGCCTTCGATACCGTTTTCTCCATGGGCGTGCTGTACCATCGCCGTTCACCGCTTGACCATCTGTGGCAGCTTAAAGATCAGCTGGTCGAAGGGGGCGAACTGGTGCTGGAAACTCTGGTGATTGAAGGGGATGAAAACACCGTTCTGGTGCCGGGAGACCGCTACGCGCAGATGCGTAACGTCTATTTTATCCCGTCCGCCGCGGCGTTGAAAATGTGGCTGGAGAAATGCGGTTTTGTCGATGTACGCATCGTCGATGCCTGCGTCACCACCACCGACGAGCAGCGCCGCACCGAGTGGATGACCACCGAATCGCTGGCCGACTTCCTCGACCCCAACGACAGCAGCAAAACTCTTGAGGGCTACCCGGCTCCGCTGCGCGCGGTGATCGTCGCGACCAAGCCAGAAACCCAGCAATCGCTGGCGAAAAAAGCGTCCGGGCGTAAATAAAGGCCAAAAAAAGACCCCTGTTGAAATTGCAGGGGCCTGGTACGGGCAATCATCATATTGGGCGACATGATGTGCAGCAAAAAACGGTTTAACTGCTCTGTGCGGAAATGATGAGCTTCATTTCTGCTACCGCTACGCCATTAACGGCATAGCGCGAATATTCATCTGCGTCGGCATCGGTCGACATCGACAATCCAGGATTACGAAAGCGCATTGGCGAAGGCACCCACTGCCCGGCCGAACTGTGCACCTCTTTGACTCCCGCCTGGAGGAACTTTTCCAGGTTGGCCGCTCGAACACCTGCACCAGCCATAATGGTTGGAGTATCGCCCTGGGCAATAAGTTCCGTAATTAATGAAAGACCTTTTTCAGCGCTGGATTGTTGTCCCGATGTCAGGATGCGAGCGACACCGAGATCGGCCAGCGCGCGCCAGGCTTCATGCGGGTTCACGCACATATCGAAGGCCCGATGAAAGGTCACGGCCAGCGGTCCCGCCGCCGCCATTATTTTTTTCATCCGCGGGATATCAACCCGCCCGTCAGGATCTAACACGCCGATCACCAGGCCGGGAAAACCGAGTTCCCTGACCGTGGCGACGTCATCAAGCATCGCCGCAAATTCGCCGTCGGTGTAACAAAAATCGCCGCCTCGCGGGCGAATAATCGGATGCACCGGGATCGTCACCGTCTGACGAACCGTTTTCAACACGCCCAGTGAAGGCGTTAAGCCCCCTTCCTGCGGCGCGGCGCACAACTCAATGCGATCGGCCCCCTGGCGCTGCGCCTCTTGCGCGCACTCCATGCTGTAGCAGCAGACTTCCAGTAACGTCATTCCCCTCTCCTTGCACGCTGCAGGCAACACAGCATGTCATGATTTATCGGTTCAAAAACCGCGTCGCTTCACACTGTCACGCATCAGATTGTTCACTGGCAACAATTTGCTCAATCGACCACGGGTGAAATTTGATGGTCACCGTACCGTCGGTCACCGCCAGCGTCGGGTTCGGCAGTCGTTCGCGCTCTCCTTTCGGTGAGCTGGTTTTGACAAATATTCCCGGCTGCGCCAGCCCTTCATCGCTGAGCAGCGCCAGCGCACGGGCATTCAGGGTTTGCGGCTCCCCTGGCAGCACGATCTCGATGTGCTCCCAACCTTCATGGGGATAGCGCTTTTCGCCCGGCCACGGCAGCTCAACGATGTGGAAACGCCAGTGGGCGACGCTGACCGGCTCATCAAGTTTGAACAGGCAGATCGGGCGACCGTTGATAATGTTTTCCGACAGCAACGTGCCGCACTGTTCAAACCCACGACGCCAGCGTTCTGCGGTGGCGTTTTGATGACAGCGCAACGAAATGTGGTCGGCATCCAGCGGCGTGATATCCAGCCCCAGTCGGCCAGCCAGGGTACTTAACGCATCGCGAAAACGCGGCAGATCCGCGGAAATATCGTCGAGTTCATCAATTTGCTGCCAGTTCGCCATTTTTAACCTCAATCCACGCCATAGAGCGGGTAATTTATCGCGTTTCCCGGCGGCGACCAACCGGGAATACGGCCGGGTCGTCGCCGAGTGGTTATGGATTAAGCACGCTGCCCGGTCACGCGCGCGCGGTGCTGACGCATGGGCGCAAATGCAGTATACTCCTGCCCTAATTTGTCCACATTCCGGCGCCGCCCCGTAAGGGTTATCGCGCCTTAAAAGTAAGGTATTCCGGTGAATATTCAGGCTCTTCTCTCAGAAAAAGTCAGCCAGGCCCTGGTCGCAGCAGGTGCCCCTGCCGATTGCGAACCTCAGGTCCGCCAGTCAGCAAAAATCCAGTTCGGTGACTATCAGGCCAACGGCGTGATGGCAGTCGCGAAAAAACTGGGTATGGCGCCGCGACAACTCGCTGAGCAGGTCCTGACTCATCTCGACCTCAAGGGCATTGCGAACAAGGTTGAAATCGCCGGACCTGGCTTTATCAATATTTTCCTCGATCCGGCCTTTTTAGCGGACAACGTCAACAGCGCGCTGGCGTCAGATCGCCTGGGTGTTGCCCAGCCGCAGGCGCAGACTATCGTCGTTGACTACTCGGCGCCAAACGTTGCCAAAGAAATGCACGTCGGCCACCTGCGCTCTACAATCATCGGTGACGCAGCGGTCCGGACCCTCGAATTCCTCGGCCATAAAGTGATCCGTGCTAACCACGTTGGCGACTGGGGTACTCAGTTCGGCATGCTGATCGCCTGGCTGGAAAAACAGCAGCAGGAAAACGCCGGGGAGATGGCGCTGTCCGACCTCGAAGGTTTCTACCGCGACGCGAAAAAACATTATGACGAAGATGAAGTCTTCGCCGAGCGCGCCCGTAGCTACGTGGTTAAACTGCAAGGCGGCGACGAGTATTTCCGTCAGATGTGGCGCCAGCTGGTCGACATCACCATGTCGCAAAACCAGATTACCTACGATCGCCTGAACGTCACCCTGACCCGCGATGATGTCATGGGTGAAAGCCTGTACAACCCGATGCTGCCGGGTATCGTTGCCGATCTGAAAGCCAAAGGCCTCGCCTGCGAAAGCGAAGGCGCGACCGTGGTGTTCCTTGATGAGTACAAAAACAAGGAAGGTGAACCGATGGGCGTCATCATCCAGAAAAAGGATGGCGGCTACCTCTACACCACCACCGATATCGCCTGTGCGAAATACCGTTACGAAACCCTGCATGCCGACCGCGTGCTCTACTACATCGACTCCCGTCAGCATCAGCACCTGATGCAGGCCTGGACCATCGTGCGTAAAGCCGGTTACGTGCCGGATTCCGTCCCGCTTGAACACCACATGTTCGGCATGATGCTGGGTAAAGACGGCAAGCCGTTCAAAACCCGTGCGGGCGGTACCGTCAAACTTGCCGACCTGCTGGACGAAGCGCTGGAACGCGCCCGTCGCCTGGTGGCAGAAAAGAACCCGGATATGCCGGCCGATGAGCTGGAAAAACTGGCCAACGCGGTGGGTATCGGTGCAGTGAAATACGCTGACCTGTCAAAAAACCGGACCACCGACTACGTATTCGACTGGGACAACATGCTGGCCTTTGAAGGTAATACCGCGCCTTATATGCAGTATGCCTACACCCGCGTGCTCTCGGTGTTCCGTAAAGCGGACATTGACGAACAAGCTCTGGCCGCGGCACCGGTGATCCTGACCGAAGATCGCGAAGCGCAGTTGGCCGCTCGTCTGCTGCAGTTCGAAGAAACCCTGACCGTGGTGGCTCGTGAAGGCACCCCGCACGTGATGTGCGCGTATCTCTACGATCTGGCAGGTCTGTTCTCCGGCTTCTACGAGCACTGCCCGATCCTCGCCGCTGAAAACGAAACCACGCGCAACAGCCGCCTGAAACTGGCGCAGCTGACAGCCAGAACCCTGAAGCAGGGTCTGGATACGCTGGGTATCGAAACCGTCGAGCGGATGTAAACGCGGTAAACAGCAAAAAACCCGGCCAACGCCGGGTTTTCTTTTTGTCGGCCCGACAGGCGTTTCGCCCCAGGCCGTCCCATCCACCATCCATCAGAAATATTTGCGCAGATACTCCGTCAGGCACAGGATCGCCATCGCCTGGCCGTAAGGCATTGAGGTCAGCGGGATCTCGCGGTAAAAATCGAGATTCGACCCCATTCCGGTACCAAACGACGTTTGCAGCAGCTCACCTTCCGGGGAGATGTGTTTGACGACTCCGCGAATCGCCCGCTCCGCCACGGCGGCGTACTCCTGACTGACGTAGCGTTTACGCACCGCTTTGAGGATACCGTAGGCAAACCCGGCGGTGGCTGAAGACTCCAGATAGGAATCCGGGTCGTCCAGCAGGGTATGCCACAGGCCGCTCTCGTGCTGACAGGTTGCCAGCGCGGCTATTTGCGCGTTCAGGACCTGCACCAGGTAGCGTCTGACGGCGCTGTGCTCAGGCAAATCCACCAGCTCCAGGAAATCCGGGATCACCATCGTCAGCCAGCTGTTGCCCCGCGCCCAGCGCGCCCGGGCAAAGTTATGCTGGCCGTCATAGTTCCAGCCGTGGAACCACAGCCCTGTTTCCCGGTCCATCAGATTTTGCACATGCAGTAAAAACTGGTACACCGCCTCTTCCACGTACTGCGGACGATCGAGCAGTTTGCCAATTTTTGCCAGCGGCAGGACGGTCATCATCAGCGTGTCGTCCCACATCTGCTGATGGTTCTCCTCCGCCAGGGTAATGTGCTGCATCCCGCCGTGTTCGGTGCGCGGCATCTCATGCATCGCCCACTCCGCCCAGCTGTCGAGCCACGGCAGATACTCCGGCTTACCGGTCTCCTCGTAGCGGTAGGCCAGCGTCAGGAACGGCGCCATGGTGTTGACGTTTTTGGTGGTTGCTCCTTCGGCGAAACGCTCGGCGAACCAGCGGTCGATGATCTCGCACATCGCGCTGTCCCCGGTCTGCTGGTAGTACTGATGGATCCCGTACAGCCCGACCCCGTGAGTCCATTCCCAACCGGCCCACCCTTTGGTGTCAATCACCCGTCCGTCATCCAGGCGCAGCAGAAAGGTCCCGGCGTCGTCGCGAATATTGACCAGATTGTGCGTCACTTTCTGGATCAACGCCTGCAGTTCATTCCGGGCGATAAAATGCTCTGGCTGACACAGTAATGGGCTATGTTTAACAGGCCAAACCTTCATATCGTTAACCTCTGTTATATGTCGAATTCATTTCTGTACCCTGCTTAAGCGATGGCGCGGCAGGATTATTACGATTCAGATAACCAATATTGTTATTTCCCCACAGCGAGTCGTACGGCATCCCGGCGAGCATCTCTACCACCGCACGGTCTTCCGCCGTCGCCAGCTCCGGCTGGGCACGTCCTGACTGGCGCATTTTGAGCGTTTCCGCCCGCAGCACGCTGTGTGTCGCCAGATTGAGCTTAAAGCGCAGTGAGACAAGGAAACCGCAGGCCAGTACCAGCAACGTCCCCACGCTCAGAATCAATAAGATGGTATGACTGACTTCTTCAGGCTGAACTTTCTGCCCGGAGACAAAGCCGGAAAGCTGCATGATGATCCCCACCAGCATCACCGCTCCAGCCTGAGAGGCTTTGCGGGTCAGGGTCATAATGCCGGCGAAGATCCCCTCGCGACGCTGCCCGGTGATCACCTCATCGACATCCGCGATGTAGGTATAGGTATTCCACGGCACGTAGTTGATCCCGCCACGACCCAGGCCAGCGACGGCGGACACTAACAGCAGCAGAGAGTAGACATCGCTCAGACCGGCGTAGTAGAGCAGCGCGTAGGACAGCGAGCTCAGGCCGAACAGCACCACCACCATGCGATAGGACGGCGCGGGGCCAAAGCGGATGCACAGCGGGATCATGGCAATCACCGCAATAAACTGGAAGATAGCCATCGTGCCCAGCAGATTGGATGCCATTGCAGCTTCCTGCATCAGCACAAAGACCACATAGTAGGTAAACACGGCATTGAAGACGTCCTGGGCGATATAGCCGCCGAGGTACATGCCTAAATGCTGACGGAAAATCTTGATCCGCAGCGTCGAGCTCAGCTCGATAAACAGGCGGTTAAGGCTCTGAGCCAGCGACAAATTGCGTTTCTCGTCTTCCGCTCGCAGAGCCGCTTCCGACCACTCTTCCCGCGGTCGCTCCCAGGTAAAGAACCAGACGAAGGTGAGCATCAGCGCACAGAGCACCGAGAACACCAGGCTGGCGTAGAAAAAGGAGACCGCATTATCCTTGCCAAAATGGGTCAACAGAACGCCGGGCAGGAATGACGCCAGAATGGCGGACATCTGCGCCATGGAAATACGCGCGCCGGAGAATTTGGTCTTTTGTTTAAAATCATCCGTCATTTCCGGTACCAGCGTTTCGTACGGCACCAGAATCATGGTGTAGACAATATCAAACAGCAGGTAGGTGAGCAGGTAATACCAGAACCCCATGTCACCCACCCACATGATGGAATAACTGAACACGCAGGGAATGCCAAGCAAAATAAAGAACTTGCGTCGCCCAAAACGTTTACCGAGCCACGTGGTACCAAAGTTATCGGTCAAAAATCCCATCAGCGGGCTGATGACCGCATCCAGCACCCTCGCCGTCGCGAAGATCAACGTCGCTTCAATGGGGGAGAGACCACAGAAAGTCGTATAAAAATAGAGTAGCCAGGCCGCCGTCAGGGCGGTGGTTCCGGCCCCAAGGAAATCGCCGGAGCCATAGGCAAGATAGTTAGCCAAACCGATTTTACGTGTTTTCATCGCCGCAAATCCTGTGTCTTTTTATTAGAGAACTTCGCTCCTCTTTTTGGCGCAGCCAATAAAGAAGTGGATACATGGCTACAGTAAAAGCAGCGACCAAGGGTTACCTTTCCCTTATTGCCAGCCCACCCCCATACATGGCAAAAATACAAAGAGTCAGCGAACACGCATCACCGATTTATAAAACACCATTTCTTTTATAACAAAATCAAAGACCATTAAGAAAAGTTGAAGCGCAGAAACGTGATTTCCCACGACAAGAAATTGTGTGACCAACTGTGACGAATAGCCCTTGCGGGAGGGTTATAATGGGAGTAAAGAAAGTGTTGATGGTTGTTTCGCGTATCTCAAGGAGGCCCGATGCCGTACTCACACCTGTTAGTTGCCGTCGCCCCCACGCCGGAAAGCCGCGTGTTGATCAGCAAAGCAGTGTCGATTGCGCGCCCGCTTGATGCCAAAGTCAGTCTGATTACCCTGGCCACCGACCCGGAACTCTATAATCAGTTCGCTGCCCCAATGCTGGAAAATCTGCGGGATTTAATGCAGGAAGAGACCCGGGACTTCCTCTCTGAACTGGCAAAAGAGGCCGACTACCCGATCGATAAAATGACGATCGCCAGCGGTGAGTTGAGCCATCACATCAACGATTTTTGCCAGCAGAATCAGGTGGACCTGGTGATTTGCGGCAATCACAACCACAGCCTGTTTTCCCGCGCGACCTGCTCGGCAAAAAGCATCATCGGCAGCAGCGGTGTTGACGTGTTGTTAGTGTCGCTGGAAAAAGGCTAACGCCGACGGCGTCAGCCTGCAGGGTGATTAGGCAGGTTTAGGTAACGCGGAGACGTTCTGCGCTAAGGGGGTATTCTCGCGCCGCGGTTTGATCTGCTGGAGATCGCTGATAAACCGCGCCTGCCAGTGGTGGATATCGTTATCCTTGATCACCGCCATCATCTGCGAGTGGCGCGCAATGCGCTCCTCCAGCGGCATGGTCAGGCCGCGGTCCAGCGCCGCCGCCACTTCATCGCGATCGTAAGGATTGACGATTAACGCGCTGGTCAGCTCATTTGCCGCACCGGCAAACTGCGACAGCACCAGCACCCCCGGGTTCTGCGGGTCCTGGGCGGCAACAAACTCCTTCGCGACGAGGTTCATGCCGTCACGCAGCGGCGTCACCAGGCCAACGTCGGAATAGCGGTATATCTTCATCAACAACTTACGTTCAAAGTGCTGATTCAGGTAGTACAGCGGCGTCCATCCCAGTTGACCATACTGACCGTTAATTCTGCCGCTCGCCGTCTCCAACTGATGGCGAATATCCTGATAGGCCTGCACTTCACCGCGCGAGGTCGGCGCAATCTGGGTATAACGAATCTTCCCATGATGCTGAGGATAGTTTTCCAGCAGAGACTCATAGGCAAGAAAGCGCTCCGGCAACCCTTTGGAGTAGTCCAGCCGCTCGACGGAAAAGATATTTTGCACGCTCTTAAGCTCGCTTTTCAGCTGCGCCAGTTTTGGCGGCAGCGGACCTTTGGCGCTTTGGGCAATCTCGGCAGGGTCGATGCCGATCGGGTAGACCTCGGTGCGAAAATGTTTCCCCCAGGCATCGTGGTTCCGGCCGCCTCGCGTCACCAGACGGGTCTGCAACGCGACGCTATCCAGGAACGCCTGTCGATCGCTTTCGGTCTGGAATCCCAGCAGGTCGTAGTCGCACAGCTGCTCCAGCAGTTCGGCGTGCGGCGGCAGCGCGTTGAAGATTTCCGGCGTCGGGAAAGGAATGTGCAGGAAGAAGCCCGTGCGGTTGGTCATCCCGCGCCGGCGCAGTTCACTGGCCAGTGGCAGCAGATGATAATCGTGGATCCACACAATATCGTCGGGCTCAATCAGCGGCAGGAGTTTTTCCGCAAGGTTCGCGTTAACCCGCAGATAGCCGTCCCAGGAAGCGCGCTGATAATCCACTAAATCCAGGCGATAGTGGAATGCCGGCCACAGCACCGCGTTGGAAAACTGGTTGTAATATTCGTCGTGGTCCTGCTCATTGAGGGTAAACGACACCCAGGTAATATTACCGCGCGTGACTCTGGTGAGCGGCTTCTGGTCGTCGCCGATTTCCCCGCTCCAGCCAAACCACAATCCTCCCGCGGCCTTCAGCGCCCCGAGGATCCCCACCGCCAGGCCACCGGCGCTGGCTTTTTTATCATCCGGCGGCGCAATACGATTAGATATGACGATTAAGCGTCCCATGGCCATCCCTCCTGTCGTTTCGCGCATCGGGTTGTTGTCTGTTATTGGCGATGCTAAGTAACCAGTGCTGAACGGCAGCCACATCCGGCAGATGCCAGTGCGCCTGAGTGTCGCCACTCCCGACTTTCACCGACATGCCGCCCAGCCGGTTCACCACGTTAAAACCGGCTTCGTCCGTCAAGTCATCCCCCACAAACACCGGCTCACGTCCCTGAAACGGTGCTTCCTGCATAAAAGTGGCGATCGCTTCGCCTTTATTCACGCCGCGCGGTTTAATCTCCACCACGCACTTACCGGGCTGTAGCGCCAGGATCGGATAGTGCTTCACTAACTGCTGCGCCAGCAACAGCGCTTCGTGGTGGTACTCCGGCGCCTGGCGATAATGCAGGGCAAACGCCATCCCTTTACGTTCCAGCTCGCAGCCTGGCATCTTCTCCAGTGCGCTTTGCAGTTGTTCATCCAGCTCTTTCAGCAGCGCATCAGGCAAGGAGACAATATGGGTTTTACCATTGATATCGCGGCGCTCAGCCCCGTGAACACCGGCTAACGGCAGCCGATACGGACGGGTAAGTTCATCAAGCTCAGCCATTGAGCGCCCTGAAATCAATGCCACGGCACCATTGTGCTGCAACACCAGTTGCCGCAGCGCCAGCAGCGCGTTAGCGGGGATAACAACCTGATCGGGATGAGGTTTGATATCGGCAAGGGTACCGTCGAGGTCAAAGAAAAAAGCGTAATTTCCGGTTGGCACAGGCGGTACAGATATCTGGTCAGCCACCCTGTTTTCCTCCTTTCATGGCCAGCGAAATGCTGGTTGTTAACGAATTGTTAGCCATGTAAGTATAGACAGTGTGACCGGGATCGCCATTTTTGATTGTTGACGCCAGCGCAGCGGGCGCTGGCGTCGATCGAGAAGTAAACTTGAAGGTTGGGGCTCGTTAAACAGCGCGTTTCGCTTTTTGTTTGTAGCGATCGAAGATAACCGCCGCCAACAGAATCACGCCACGCACTACATACTGGGAGAACGGCGAAATGTTCAGCAGGTTCATCGCGTTCTCAACGGTACCGAGGATCAGGATCCCGGCGACCACATAGGAGATCTTGCCGATCCCGCCTTTCAAGGACACGCCGCCCAACACGCAGGCCGAAATCACAATCAGCTCATAGCCAATAGAGGTCATCGGCTGGCCGCTGGTCATACGCGATGCCAGGATGATCCCCGCCGCCGCGGACACCAGACCGGAAATCACAAAAATGATGATTTTGGTGCGAACCACCGGAACACCAGCCAGTCGGGCCGCCTCTTCATTGCCGCCAATCGCCAGGGTATTGCGGCCAAAGGTGGTTTTGTTCAGCAGCAGGCCGAAAACAATCAGGCAGGCGACGGTCAGCCAGATCGGTGCCGGCAGGCCAAACCAGTTGGCATAGCCTAAGGTAAAGAAGCGCTCGTCTTCGATACCGACCGCTTTACCATCGGAGATGATATAGGCGAGGCCACGAACAATCTGCATCGTTGCCAGGGTGGTGATCAGGGCGTTGATCTTTAACCGGGCTATCACGAAGCCGTTCACCAGCCCGCTCAGCGCGCCCAGCAGCAGACCGGCTGCAATACCTATCCACATACTTTCCGTCAGGTTGATCACCACCGCGGTGGTCACCCCCGCGCAGGCGATAACCGAAGCAACCGACAGGTCAAAATCGCCGGACGCCAGGCAAAACAGCATCCCACAGGCCACCATGCCGGACATAGAAATCGCCAGCCCCAGCCCTTTCATATTGATGAACGAGGCAAAGTTAGGCACAAAAATCACGCAGCCGATAAACAGCACGGCAAAGACCACGAGCATGCCAAACTGATCCCAGATTCGGGCAAAACTGAATGCGGAACGGCTGGCGTTTGGGGTAGTAACAGAGGACATCTTTGACTCCTTACTCAGGCGACCGCCTGGCTCACTTTTGGCATCGCAAGGCTTAACGCCTGCTGTTCATTGGCATCTTCATGCAGCAGTTCACCCGCCACTTCGCCTTCGCGCATGACCACAATGCGATCGGCCACACCGAGCACTTCCGGTAAGTCGCTGGACGCGAACACCACCGCCACACCAGAGGCCGCCAGGGCGTAGATAACGTTATAAATTTCGTGTTTCGCCCCCACGTCAATCCCACGGGTAGGTTCATCCAGCAGGATCACTTTCATCTCTTCCGACAGCCAGCGCCCGAGAATCGCCTTCTGTTGATTGCCGCCAGACAGATTCATAATGAGCTGTTCGGCGCCGGGGGTTTTAATGTTGAGCGCGTTGATATGGTGTTCTGCGTTTTGCGCTTCCCAGCCGTTATTGATAATGCAGCCGGCGTGAATATGCCGCCGCCGGGCGCTGATGTTGATATTGTCGCGCACCGAGTGAACCGGAATAATGCCTTCGGCTTTACGATCCTCCGGGCACAGCATCATCCCGGCCTCAATTGCGTGGGCCGGTTTACGAATATCAATCGCCTGCCCGTCGATATAGACCTGGCCGCCGGTAATGCGGGTGCCGCCAAACAGCCCTTTCATTAATTCGCTGCGCCCGGCGCCCACCAGCCCGAACAGGCCGACGATCTCCCCGCTGCGCACCGACAAACTCACCGGCTCACGCACGCCAGGGGCTTTCACCTGCTCAAGACGCAGCCGCTCCTCACCATATTCACGTGGCTTCCAGCCGTAAACATCGCCCAACTCGCGCCCCACCATCGCCTGGACCAGCGCATCATGGTTGACGGTAGCCATATCATCAAAGGTGCAAACATAGCGGCCATCTTTGAAGACGGTGATCGCATCGCTCAGGGCGAAGATCTCCTCCATGCGGTGCGACACATAGATAATGACGCGCCCTTCCTGCCGCAGTTCGCGGATGACGCGGAACAGATTGTCGATCTCACGGGCCGAAAGTGAACTGGTCGGTTCATCAAAGGCGATCACTTTGGCGTTGCGGGTGAGCGCTTTGGCAATTTCCACCATCTGCCACTGGCCGATGGAGAGATATTTCAGCGGCGTTTCCGGGTCGATATCTAACCCCAGATGCTCAAGCTGCAGACGGGCTTCGTAGTTCAGCAGCGAACGGTTCACCAGGCCGTATTTATGCGGGATCTGGCCGAGGTAGATATTCTCCGCGACGGTCATTTCCGGGATCAGGTGCAGCTCCTGATAGATGATCGCCACGCCGGCGTTAAGCGCTTCGGTGGTGTTGGTAAAGACCCTCGGCTGCCCGCCAATCTGCAGATCGCCTGAGGTCGGAATATAGTTGCCGCTAAGGATCTTCAGCAGCGTGGATTTCCCGGCGCCGTTTTCTCCCATCAATGCGTGTATCTGTCCGCTATAGCAGTCAAAGCTAATATCAGACAGCGCTTTAACGCCGGGAAAAGTCATGGTGATACCGCGAAATGAGAGATAAGGGGTAGACTGTTGCATAACGACTCCGCTCTTCTGGACTCAGCCTCCCGCGCGAGCAGGAGGCGTGGTAAGCCAGGCCTTACAGCCCTTTCTTCGCCAGCTCTTCTTTGAAATTGTCGCGAGTGATCAGCACCACATCGGTAACTGCGGTGAATTTTGGCGGCTCTGCGCCTTTGGTCACCCAGTTGTAGAGCATTTCACTGGTTTTATAACCGTGGATATCCGGGCTTGGCAGCAGAGAGCCGTAGAAGCCGGTCGCCTGGGCTTTCGACAGTTCATTCACCGCATCAACACCGTTAATCCCGATGCCAATCACGTCTGCGGCTTTAAAGCCCTGCCCTTCGGTTGCGCGCACGCCGCCGAGGACGGTGTTGTCATTCATGCCCACGATCAGCCAGTGTTTCACCTGCGGATGCTGAACCAGCATTGAGTTACCAGCATCGAAAGCGCCGGGGATATCGTTAGATTTGGTCGGCACGCGGTAGATCTGTTTCTCCGGGAAGCCGGCCGCTTTCAGCGCATCCATCGAGCCAGTTGTACGACGGCGGGCGGTATCGAGTTCATCAGCGGTAATGGCCATCACGCCGGTATCCTTGACGTCCCAGCCACGTTTTTGCATCTCTTTATACAGCTCCTGGCCCTGACGCGCGCCGATTTCACTGGCGGCCATCATCACCAGCGGTACGCTGTCCATCGGCTTGCCTTTGGCATTGACGAACTGGTCATCGACGGTGATGACTTTCATATCGTAGCCGCGGGCTTTCGCTACAATGGCAGCCCCCAGTTTCGGGTCAGGGGTACAGATAACAAAGCCTTTGGCACCGCTGGCCGCCAGGCTATCGATGGCGTTAAGGGTTTTCTCACCATCCGGTACCGCGATTTTAATGACTTCAAACCCTAAATCTTTGCCGGCCTTATCAGCAAATTTCCATTCTGTTTGAAACCAGGGTTCTTCCGGCTGTTTAACCAGAAAACCGAGCTTAAGGGATTCAGCCATAGCTGATTGTGACATAACCGCAGCGAGACCGATCGCCGCCAGCGCTTTAGTAAATTTGTGCATGGTAAACTCCAGCTTTATTTCGTTTTTCTGTAGGGAAGTATCGGACTTAATTATTTTATCGGACGTAAAACAAGGCATTAGATGAAACAGTAACTCGTACTGCCGTTGTTCATTAAGTAATAACCGGAAATCAATTCTCCATACGAGAGCATTATCACATCGCGGAATTACAGTAATTGCGTGCATAGATTCAGCGAAAAAAGACATAAAAAAAACGCCAATTGTCAGACAATTGACGTCATGGATAGCAATTTTGTCCATGCCAGCAGCAGAGTTATCCTTGTGACACTCATGTCACTGTCTGGTCACTGCTGACAGGCCTCGCGGGTCCAAAACGCCCGCTTCCGCAGAAATTCATTCACGCTATTTATTTTGACATTTTTTTCGCAATATTGATTCGTTATGACCGAATTATTAACGTCAGGTTAAACTCTTATTTAAGATAAATATCGTAGCACTCATCCTTTTTCCTAAAAAATTAAAATGACAATAAAATCAATAAAATAAAAACATAAAAAACGAGATTAAATCATATAACAATACACTTAGCAGGGATGTTGTAACGAAACGTAAATACCGATACTTGAGAGTTTTCTTAACGCATTCTTGCGCGTATTCTATATTTGTCGATAGTCGGAAATAAATTATCGATGACACAGGGAAATACACATTAATTATTTTGCTAATAATGTGGCACGCAATGAGTCTTGCATGCGGATGCTTACGGATGAGGGCTCTCGACGTGCGAATGATACCTCCAGCTTAAATAAGGATATTTTTATGGTTGTTCCTGGAATGGCTCAAAAACTCAATCATCAGATGAACCTTGAGTTCCACGCGTCAAATCTATACCTGCATCTCAGCGAATGGTGTGAACAGCAGCGTCTGAGCGGCACCGCCACCTTTTTACGCTCCCGGGCGCAGTCCCGGGTGACGCAGATGATGCGGGTATTCGATTTTATGAAAACCGGCGGCAGCTGGCCGATTGTCAAAAGCAAAAATTGCTATCGTCACGACTGCGCTTCTCTCGAAGAGCTTTTTACCGCGACGCTTGCCGATCACCAACAGCGTAGCAGCACGCTATCCGGGCTGGCCGAAGAGGCCAAAGCCCACAGCGACGACACCACCTGGCGTTTCCTGACTCAATTAGAGAAAGAACAGCGCCAGGATGGCATCCTGCTGCAAAGCGTGCTGGAAAAGGTCCGTCACGCCGGTAAAGCCGGCCTGTGTATGCAACAGACCGACCGCCAGCTGCTGAGCCTGGTCACCCCTCGCCCGCACTAAGGCCGTAGCGGCGGGCACCACATTAACCGTTCCCTCAGCGAAAGGGATTCCTGCGGGAACGGTTTCAGCACCGCTTTATAGTCCTCAGCCTGACTGGCATAGCCGCGCACCGATTGTAAAAGTACCCGCAACGCGCTGTCCCAGACGATCCCCTGCAGATCGCTGTAGGGCCACAGGTCCGGTTCGCGAATAAACGGCACCAGGTAATCAATCCCCTGCTTCACGCCGCGTCCATCGCGAATCACATTCCAGCGATCGATATCCACATGCTCAGCGTAGCGGTTGAGCAACAGATGCGCTTCCAGATTAAACAGCGAATAGTGGAATGGTATCGTACGTTCCAGCTCCATCGTCTGCTTACCATCTTGATCGATCTGCGCCGCCATACGCTGGGTCACCCCCTGTTCAATGATCCGCGCCACCAGCCCTTTATCGCCATAAAACAGCGCATTGACCGCCCGCTGGGCGTCATACCAGGTGCCATGATTGTTATGCCAGACATATTCGGAATGGCCGATTTCGCTGTAATACATCCAATGATTAAAATCGCGAAACCATTGGTGCAAGCCAATAATGTCATCGGTATCAAGGACATTCGCCGGGGCAACCAGGCCGATAGTATCAATGACCATCCACAACAAGCGGGTGTCGATAAGACCGGTGCCGCGCCCGGAGACAATACCGGGGATCGCCTGACCATAGTTGAGATGCGGATTCATCCGGGTCTGCGCATCGAGGAACCAGCAGCGGATTTGCAGCGCTGCCGCCTGGGCATACTGGCGCTTACCACTGAAATACCAGGCCAGTCCTAAGGTCATACACCGTTCGCACATACGAATGATCCGCGCCGTATCGGTATCGTTATTTTCACATTGCGGATTGGTATGACCGTCGCGACGAATGTAGGGCAACCCGTTAGGGCGCCGGGGATTCGGCCACCAGTAAGTCCCCAGACTATAGTAGTCGTGCGGATCGCCGCTGACGGGTCTGAGCTTTTTATGCACCACGCTTTCGGGCGTCTCGCGGCTCAGTTTATCGGCGTGCAAAATCAGGCTACTCAGCGCAGGCTGTAGAGGTGAAAACGGCTGTTTCAAATTGCTCTGGGCATTCTGCAGGCACCGTTCGTCCAGGGTGTACAACTTCATCATCACCGTGATTACTCCCCCTGGCCGGTAATACGTAAACCGCTCTGTGCATCAAACAAGTGCACGCCGGAGAGTTTCGGCTGGAGCCACAGCGCCTCGCCCTCACAGACATCCAGTCGCTGTTTAAAGACGGACGTAAACGCGCCGCCGCCGGTGTCGCAGAAAAGTTGTACATCGGAACCGGTGTTTTCAATGGCCGTGATCGTCGCGGCAATCGCATCTTCCCGTGGCGTTTTCACCACCTTTACCTGCTCGGGCCGAATGGCGTAGACAACCTGCTGACCATGACGAACCTGTAGCCCAGGGGGCAACATCAACAAGGAACCATCCTTCAGGCATAAACTCACTTTATCCCCATCCAACTGGACGGTACCTTTCAGCTGGTTGATTTCCGGCGAGCCGATAAATCCCGCCACGAACAGATTTGCGGGCCGATCGTACAATTCCAGCGGCGTTCCCGCCTGCTCGATGCGACCATCACGCAGCACGACGATCATTTGCCCCATCGTCATCGCTTCAATCTGATCGTGGGTCACGTAGACCGAGGTGGTTTTCAACCGACGGTGCAGCTCGCGAATTTCGCCTCTGACCTGAGTACGCAGCTTGGCGTCCAGGTTGGAAAGCGGTTCATCAAACAGAAAGACCTGAGGCTTGCGCACAATGGCACGCCCCATCGCCACGCGCTGGCGCTGACCTCCGGAAAGATCCTTTGGTAAGCGTTCAAGCAGCGGCTCCAGCCCCAGCAAAGCGGCGGCTTCCGTCACTTTCTCTCGCACCTCTTCTTTCGGCAGTCTGGCCATCTTCAGGGCAAAACCCATATTTTCCCGCACGGTCATCTGCGGGTAGAGCGCATAGCTTTGAAAAACCATGGCAATATCGCGCAGCTTCGGTTCAACATCGGTCACATTTTTATTATTGATATGCACCTCGCCTGCGGAAATTTCCTCAAGCCCGGCGATCATCCGCAGCAGCGTCGATTTGCCGCAGCCGCTGGGGCCGACAAGAACGCAGAATTCGCCATCAGGGATGGTCAGCGAGACGTCTTTAATGACGTTAACTTCGCCATAAGATTTACGGACATTGTTAAGAACAACCGCACCCATCACACTCTCCTTATCCTTTGACCGCGCCGGACATGATCCCGCGATTGAAATGTTTTTGTAGACCGAGATAAACAATGATGCTTGGCAGCATTGCCAGCAGGGTAATCGCGATAAAAATGTTCGGCGTGATGCTCTCATCGGTACGCAGCGTGCCGAGGATCACCGGAATGGTATTCAGGCTATCCTGGTTAATAACGATCAACGGCAGCAGATATTGATCCCAAATCATAATGAAACCGAAGGTGACCACGGTTCCGAGCGCCGGCTTCACCAGCGGCAGAATGACGTGGAAAAAAATCTGCCATTCGTTTGCCCCGTCAATTCGCGCCGCTTCTTCCAGCTCTTTCGGGATGGCGGACATAAATTCGGTAAGTACGAAGATAGAGAAAGCCCAGCCGACCACCGGCAAAATCATGCCGAGATAGCTGTTATATAAAGAGGCGTCAATCAGCGGCAGCCGCCAGTTGATAATCATATAGAGCGGAATGGCGATGACCTCTTCGGGCAACATCATCGTCGAGAGGATAACCAGGCTCACTAAAGCGACGCCGCGAAACTTCTTTCGTGCCAGGGCATAAGCCGCTAAGGCACTGACTGACACCTGCAAAATCGTGCCAAAGAACACCACCAGCATCGAGTTGAGCAGATATTGCCAGACGCCAATGTCCTGCCAGGCAAAGATAAAGTTTTCCAGTGAAAACTCGTGTGGCCAGGCCAGCAGCTCGCCGGGCTTCACGGGCGCGCCGCTAAATGCCGTCGCCACGATACCCCAGAATGGCCCGACAAATACCACCAGTAACAGCAGGTAAATACACCACCGACCGGCACTTTCCCAGCGTTTACTGAGCATAAAAACTCCTTAATAACGGGCGATACGTTTTTTGAGAGTGAGATGGACGATGGTCAACACCACGGTGAAGGCAAACAGTAAGAACGACACTGCGGAGGCATAGCCATAGTCGAACTGTTCAAAACCCAGCTTATAAATGTGGGTCATGATCATTTCGGTCGCGTTGGATGGCCCGCCGCCGGTCGTCGCGTACACTTCAGCAAACACGCGAAAGCCGCGAATAAATGACAGCATCAGCACCACCGACAGCGCCGGGATCATGCCGGGCAAAGTGACATAACGCAGACGGTTCCACCAGTTAGCGCCATCGACATTAGCAGCGTCATACAGATCGCGGCTGATTCCCGCCAGGCCGGCGATAAAGATCACCATGTTGTACGGTATCGCCTTCCAGATATGCAGCAGCATGATCACCCACAGCGCCTGGTCTGAACTGGCGAGAAACCCCTGGTCATCAATGCCGAACCAGCTCAGCAGATGGTTGACGACCCCATTAGGCGTCGGGTTAAATAATATCCGCCACATTTCGGCGACGATTGCCGCACTGGTCACCGCCGGAAGAAAAATCGCCGTACGGATAAAGCGCAGATGACGGGCCGGTCCCTCCAGCAACATCGCCAGGAAGAACGCCAGCACCGCGGCAGCGACCATCGTCACCACCACGTACAGCAAGGTATTGATGACCGCGGCATGTAATTCGATATCGGCAAATGCGCGGGTAAAGTTATCCAGACCCACCCACTCATCAGGCTGATTGAAATTCACCTTGTAAAAACTCATGATCAATCCCTGCACCATCGGGATGAACTTGAACCAGGTAAAGATAATCAGCGCCGGGGCTAAAAACAGCCACGGAATCAGCTTTTGTTTGCGCCTGGCGTTGAGCCAGCCGATTGCGCCCGACGACACTCTCCCTGCCGCTGGGGAGCTTTTGGTTTCTTGCACACTCATGCGTTAATGCCTCACTCAGCCAGCACATTTTGTTTTTTCAGTTCGGCAGCAACTTTGCCGTTAAGCGTATTCAACTCCGCGGCAATATCGCTGTCACAGCTCGCCAGAATACGGTTGAAGCCCTCTGCCGTGACCTGGCGAATCGGCGTCCAGTTCGGCACCTGCGGCACATAACGACCGTGTTGGTTATACAAGCTGGCGAATGTTGCCCAGCGCGTATCCTGATAGACCCCCTGTACATCGACGTTTTTGTTAACCGGCAAACGCACCACCGGGATATGCTGGCTCCCCTTACCCATCCCAATCTCCTGGCCTTCCTGGGAGATCATGAATTCAATAAATTTCCGCGCCGCCTCTTTCTGCTTACTGCTCTTCATCAGAAATACCGTTGTACCTTCCGAAAGCGTGGTCTCGCCAGTCGGCCCCTGCAGCGGGATCACTTCAATCTTCTCTTTGCCGGGATCTTTATCGAACAGTGCAATATGGTAAGGCCCACTAAAAAACATCCCGGTTTGCCCGGAACGGAATGAAGGGATCACGTCAGCCGTCGTGGCATTGATCGCCCCCGGTTGAGTGACTTTTTCGCACATCATGGTACGGATAAATGTCAGTGCACTGGCAACCTGCGGGGTATTCAGCGTGGCGCTGAATTTGTCACCTTGTTGGGCAACAAACTCCCCCCCGGCTTGCCAGATAAAGCTACTCAAAAACCAGCTGGCATAGCCGCGCGTGCTGGAACCCGGGACCAGAAATCCGTAGGTATCTTTCTTACCGTTGCCATCAGGATCCTGGGTAGTAAACGCTTTCGCCAGCGTCATAATATCGTCCCAGCTTTTTGGTTGCGGCAGCCCCAGTTTTTCCCGCCAGTCCTTACGCACAAACAGCGCGAAGGTTTGCGCAGAAGTCGGAACGCCGTAATATTTGCCGTCGACATAGCGGGTACTCTCCCAGGCTACCGGGTAAAGCTGGTCGCCACCGGCAATGCTGCCGGGATCTATCTCCTCAACGATACCCAACTGGATAAATTGCCCGAGCGCCACCGCATCGTTAAAAATCAGGTCCGGCAGCGCCTGACCCGCCGCCGCACGCGCAAGTCGCTGTTCAAAATCGGTTGTCGCATTGAAATACTCGATTTTGATCCCGGTTTTCTGCTCAAAGGTCTCCGCCTCCTGCTTGTAGATATTTTTTGAATCGTTACTGGCACGGATCCAGACATTGAGGGTAGTGGCAGCGTAGCTTTGTCCTGCGCCCAATCCGAGCGCAGAAATGAGTAACAATGAACGTAATTTATTTGCAGACATGGCGCCATATCCTTTATTGCAGGTTCAGAAGTTAAAAATAAGAAATGCACGCCATGATTGCCCGGCGACATTTATTACGAAGACGAATGCACTTATTTTATTAATGGTTTTAAAACTGGGTATTTCATCACCCTGGCATTATTAGATAGAAAGGCATTTATCATTACAACCGGACGAAAAAGAAATCGCATTTCAAAATATAAAAAATTGAACAAGATCACATATAAAAGTGACATGCAAAGTGACAAAATAAAAATACATAACAATTTCAATTGAATAAAAAAATCAACAAATCTTTCGTTATTTCAAATACATTTGATAAATGGCTAATACCGTGAGATAACTCACGTTTATCCGTCCATTTTTCATTCTGTAGCATAAGTAAGATCGGCATCACAAAAAAAATCACTTTGTCTTTTACACTGCACCACCATGTGAATGAAACATCATTTCACACATTAATTACGCATTATTTTAACCTCCCTCTCGCGACGCGCTAATATCATCGCTGGTGAGAGTATTTTCTGATTTCCTATCGAAGGGATATTGCCATGGCTAAATTGTCGAGCCGCAGTGTGTTGTGCCTCTCATTTATATTTTCAGGGATAAGTCTGCCACTTTATGCTGCTGAACCGGCGCCTCTAATCCTTGATATCCACGCGCTTGCCCAGAGCCGGCAGCAGATTAAGGAGGGAAACCCGTTATTTACTCAGGCACAGGCCGCGCTACTGGCACAGGCAGATGCGGCACTGAAACATCCGCTGTATTCCGTCATGGACAAGACGCTGGTCGCCGTCAGCGGTGATAAACATGACTACTACAGTTTTCCCCCTTACTGGTGGCCTGACCCGCAAACCAAAGACGGTCTGCCTTACATTCGCAAAGACGGGCAAACCAACCCGGATGCCAATAGCGATGCCACCGACAAGAAGCGACTGGTCAGGATGAGCGATGATGTCTACACCCTGGCACTCGGCTGGTACTTTTCCGGGGATATTCGCTATGCAGAAAAAGCCGTGGCGCAACTACACAGCTGGTTCTTATCAGCGAATACGCGAATGAACCCCAACCTCGAATACGCTCAGGCTATCCCAGGGATCAACCACGGACGCGGCATCGGGATCATTGATAGCCGGGCGCTGGTGAACGTGGTGGATGCCATCGCACTGCTGCGCTCGTCTGGCAAGCTTAGCGACGCTGACTACCGTCAGCTCCAGCAGTGGTTTGGGGATTTCTACCACTGGATGACCACCAGTAAGAATGGTTTTGAGGAAGATAACTGGCACAATAATCACGGTACCTGGTTCGATCTGCAGGCGGCCACTTTTGCCCTGTTCAGCGGCAGGCAAGAGGAGGCGAAACAGCGGTTGCAGATAACCCAGCTACGGCGGATCGTCGGGCAATTCGATAATCAAGGTCGCCAGATGGCGGAGCTTGAGCGTACCCGCCCCTGGCACTACAGCAACTTTAATCTCGACGCCTACAGCCAGCTTGGCCGACTGGGCGAGAAAACCGGTGTCGATATCTGGAACTTCAGCCTCGATGACCATAGCCTGCGCAAGGGCTATCAATATATTGCAGGATTTATCGATAGTGACACCCCCTGGCCGTGGAAGGATCTTGATAAGCCTGACGCAAAAAAAACCCTCTTCAATATGGCAACGGCGGCCCATGCCTGGCCAGACGATCTGACATTCAGCCAGAAAGCGCAATGGCTTCGTCACCGCTATCCGCAAGATATCACGACCCTGATTGCCCCCTTACCACTGCAAGCGACGGGTGGGGTAACAAAATAATGATGCAATTTTCCGGGCGATGGCCAGCCATCGCCGCACGCGCGACAGAGAGTCCTCTGATCGCAAAATTGATTGCAGAACACGCCGCGGATGTGACCACGCCGGTCCTGATCCCGCAAAGGGGAATTGCCAGCTGGAATCTTTACTATTTTTGCCCTCAGCACAGCGTCCGTTTGCTCTGGCGACGTGATTCCCCCACGGAACATTGCTGCCCGGTAGACGGTGAAATTTTTCGTGGCGATCCTTACGACGGCGCATGGTGGCGAGAACTGAATGGCCGTAACGCCAGCGCCTGTTATCGGCTCGGTCTGTTGTGGCAACTTACCGGCGATCGTTGCTACGCCGATAAAGTCGCCGAATGGCTGATAGGCTACGCCGACGTGTATCCAGAATATGAGGTTCACGGCAATATCCCTCATAACGGGCCGGGCAAAATGAACGCCCAAACGCTCTGCGAAGCAAACTGCATACTCGATATGGCTCTCGGCTATGACTTTGTCGCGGACACGCTATCAGCAGAGCAGCAGCAGCACATCCGCCAGCACCTGTTGCGCTGCGCTGCCGATTTTTTGCGGATGCATCGCAGCCCGCAAATTCACAATCACGAAGTCAAAATTAACGCGGCTCTGGCAGTACTGGGCTTTATTCTGTCCGATGACGAACTGTTGGATTTCGCGGTCAACCAAACCTACGGCCTGCGCTGGCAACTGGAACAGGGGCTTTTACAGGAGGGGCTGTGGTTCGAAGGGTCAATTCATTATCACTACTACGCACTACAAGGGTTCTTTGCCTTTGAAAAACTCGCGCGCGGCACGCGCTGGAGCCTGACCGATGGCCCCTGGTACCCCAAAATGCTCTCCTTCCCGCTTTCGCTACTGCTACCGGACGGGACTTTCCCAAGGCTGAATGATTGCCTGGCCGGTCAGGAGGCATTAGGGCATAACGATATTTACGAATTTGCGTGGCATGTTTGGGGAGATGCGCGCTATGCCGCCGTGCTCAACGCGACGGTGGGCGACGATATCACCCTCGATTCGCTGCTGTGGCGCGATTTGCCACTGCCTGCTGAAACACCGCCGCTGATAACCGGGCACTCTCTGTACGCACCTGGAGCCGGCCTGACGCTCTGGCGTCGGCCAGAGCACCAGCGGACGATCATGATAAAACATAGCCCCTACGGCGGTGAGCACGATCATTACGATCGATTGAGTTTGCTGATCTGGCAAAATGGCCACGCCCTGCTCCCCGATTTGGGTACCACCGGCTATGGCGCCCGTATGCACTATGACTATTACAAACAGAGCGCGACGCACAATACGGTTTCCGTTAACCAGACCAACCAGCCGCCGGCTAATGCGACGGTACTGAGCTGGCACCAGGGGAACGACTTTCAGTGGTTCGATAGCCGGGTCGACTGGCGCGATAAGCCACCTGTGCTGAAGAGTCATACCCGCATCGAATGGGATCTGAACGCCTGGCGGGATATTCGTTTCCGTCGGCAGTGCTTATGGCTGGGAGATGTGTTGATCGATCTCTCCACCCTCGACAATCCTCATCGTCAGCAACTGGACTGGACGCTGCACCTGGCGGCGCAAGCGCTGGATAAAAGTGGCACAGCTTTGCCATTTGCCCTGAGCGGACCGCTGCAGCACATGCGCGATGCCACAATGACTCAGTTGAACAACTGCCAGCCGCGCCACTTTGCTACGGAGGATGACACATTTGCCCTGTGGCTGGGCGGTGAGGCTGAACTCTGGCAAGGCTACGGACCTGATAATCCGTCAATTGCGGAGCTCAGTTATCTGGTTTTACGCAGCCACCAGGCGCAGGCTCGTTTCCTCGGAATATGGGATTTTGCCAGCCAGATGCCGTTGACCGACGTGAACGTTCAACATCATGAACACGGCACCCAACTGATGCTTTGGCGAGCGGACGACTGTACGCAGGTAACCATCAGTAATGAGGAAGGCAGGCTTCCTGACATGCAGCACCACCGCCAACGATCCCCGCAGGTCACTCTTCTCTGAAACATCATTTTCGGCGCTTCGGCGCCGTTTTTATTCCTGAAAAGCATTAAAAACTTTTAAGTAGATCTCATTACCACTCAGCCGAAGATCGCAGGCGGAAATTAGTGACGGAGATCACTTTTTAACATTCGCCATAAGAATATAAAAACAGCGTTTCAAAAATTTAAAACATGGAGTTTATATTAATGGCAAAAGATACGGTTTCAACCTCACAAGCGTTGCAGGGAAGACCGATTTTGTTACGCCATCAGCTAGCCTACGGCGGCGGTAACTTACTGGGGAGTGGCGCGCTGGCAATCAGCGGCGCCTGGCTATTGTATTTCTATACGACGTTCTGCGGCCTGACGCTGATCGAGGCAGCATTTATCTTTTCCGTCGCCAGCATTATTGACGCGATTAGTAACCCGCTGATGGGTTATCTTACCGATAATTTCGGTAAAACACGGCTTGGCAAACGCTTCGGACGGCGGCGTTTCTTCTTGTTGATTGGTATTCCACTGATGATGTTCTACCCACTGCTGTGGGTTGAAGGCCTCAGCTTCTGGTACTACCTGTGTACTTACGTCATCTTCGAAATCATTTATACATCAGTTATGGTGCCTTACGAAACATTAGCCACAGAAATGACTGATGATTTCGCATTGCGCTCAAAACTTACCGGTTATAAGGCGATTTTCGGTAAGCTGGCCAACTTCCTGGCGGCCTTTATTCCAGGCCAGTTTATCCTTCTGTACGGCAAAGATTCAGCCACTCCATTCTTCCTTACCGGAGTGACCTATGGCCTGATTCTGATTATCGCCATCTCCTGCCTGTGGTTCTGCAGTTGGGAGCGTCCGCGTGAAGAAGACCATGCGGTTAACAAGAAAAAAAGCCTGCTGGCGACGCTGTCGACGCTGGCGAAAGATATGATTTCCACCTTTTATCTGCGTGTTTTCCGTAAACACCTCGGCATGTATCTCTGTGGTTTCGGCGCAGAATGGCTGTTTGCCTCGATCTTTACCTACTTCGTGATCTTTGTGCTGCAGCACGATCCGGCGATGGTTGCCGGGCTGAACAGCCTGAACTCCATTCTGCAACTGATCTCCACCGCGTTGTTTATCGGCCTGTGCGTGAAAAAGGGGTTCAGCAAGCCCTACATCCTGGCGCTGAGCATCGTTATTTTCTCCGTGTTGCTCTACACCTCGCTGTGGTTCTTCCACCTGCCGTCCCACCTGGCAACTATTTTGATGTTCGGGATCACCGTGCTGTTTGGCCTGGGTACCGGCGGCGTGTACTACATTCCGTGGACCGTCTACACCTTCCTCGCCGATGTCGATGAGATCTATACCGGCCGTCGCCGCGAAGGGGTTTATGCCGGTGCGATGACCTTCTCCGGTAAAATTTTGCGTTCGATTATCGTCTTCACCATGGGCGCTATTCTCAGCTACTACGGCTTCCAGTCAAAAGCGCATACGCAGCCTGAAAGCGCGGTGACCGCGATTGCTGTGGTCTTCTGTAGCGGCGTGATTCTGTTGGCACTGGCGGCGATTGTCTTCAGTAAGCAGATGAAGCTGGATCGCAAAGCGCACCTGATAGTGCTGCAGGAAGTGGCGCGAATTAAGGCTGGCGGCAAGATTAGCGATATCCCGTCCGATGTGCGCATCGTGGTGGAAGGCTTAGTCGGCCATCGTTATGAAGAGTGCTGGGGTAACAGTAAGCTGTTCAGGGATGACCAAGCGACCCAGATCAGTCCCGTTACTTCTCATTAATCAGTGTTAACGCCCCACCAGGATTCTGGCGGGGCGTCTGCTTTTAGTGCGCTTCGCCCTGCGGCGTAAATTTCAGTTCTATCAGGGCAATGGCTTTTTGCACCGCACGCAGCGTTACCGGGTCGGCGGAGGCTGGATGGCTGGCGAAATCGATGGCTTTCAGTTGCGTGGTCATCTTCTCGCGCACTTCAACAGGGGCGATAACATCAATGACGTCGAGGATCTGTTTGATAACTAACTGGCAGGCGACAACGTCAGAGACCAGTTCGTCTTGTTCAGTGAGGTGTTGAGACATTTATTACTCCTATTTCGAGGAGCGTAATAGTAACCTAAATTCCGAGAGATAAAAAAACCTGCCGCAGCAGGTTTTTTTATCAGAACATACCGGCAGGCGGTACGTCTTTGAAGGTTTTGCAATATTGTTCGAACATGCTCTTCAGGATTTTGCGCAACTTCATGGAGTGACTCCGTTATTTTGTTATGCAGGTGTTACTGTCGATGGGGCTATAATATGACTTGCATCACATAAATCAATAGAAATTTGCTACAAATCACATTTTTATTACAAGTATAATTTAAAAATTAAACAAAATGAGGAAGGTACGCGTAACGCGTCTGGGGCGTACTTCGCGGCTAACCTCACCTTGCTATGGCAGACACAATGAGTACAGATATCTCTTCACGGGAAGACCGCGCCTTCTCCGCTCCGGCGCTGTTGGTCGCCGGGGCCTTTTTCATGGAGTTTCTCGACGGTACGGTGATCGCCACCGCGTTACCGGATATGGCGAAGGATTTTGGCGTCGCGGCGGTTGACCTCAATATCGGTATCAGCGCCTACCTGATTACGCTGGCGGTATTGATCCCGGCCAGCGGCTGGATTGCCGATCGCTTTGGCGCCCGAAAAATCTTCACCCTCGCGCTGGCGATATTTACGCTGGCCTCGGTCTTTTGCGGCTTCTCCACCAACGTCGACAGCTTTGTTGCCATGCGCGTTCTTCAGGGCATGGGCGGCGCGCTGATGGTTCCGGTTGGCCGACTGGCAGTGCTGCGCACCACGCCCAAGGATCAGCTGATCAAAGCGATTGCCACCCTGACCTGGCCCGCGCTGGTCGCCCCGATCATCGGCCCGCCGCTGGGTGGCTTTATCACCAGCTATGCCAGCTGGCACTGGATATTCTTTATTAATGTCCCCCTCGGATTGATCGCCATCGCGCTGTCGCTACGCATTATCCCAAATATCCGGGAAGAGGAACGGCGTCCCTTCGACCTTCCCGGCTTCCTGGCGACCTCGGTAGCGATGGTCAGCCTGGTGAGCGCGATGGAGCTGCTCGGCGATACTCAGCCTCAGGGCTGGGCCACCCTCGCCCTGCTGGGATTGGGGGTCGCCTGCATGCTGTTTTCACTGCGCCATTTCCGCCGCGTGGCCTGGCCGATGGTGCGCCTGGACGCGCTACAGATCCCTACCTTCCGGGTTACGATGTATGGCGGGTCGCTGTTCCGTGCCTCAATCAGCGCCGTCCCCTTCCTGCTGCCGCTGCTGTTTCAGGTCGGTTTTGGCATGGATCCCTTCCACTCCGGGCTGCTGGTGCTGGCGGTGTTTGTCGGCAACTTCACGATTAAACCGGCCACTACACCGCTGATTCGCTGGCTGGGCTTTCGTCGTTTACTGTTGATCAACGGCGCGTTAAACGTGCTGTCGTTGCTGGCCTGCGCGTTCTTAACCCCAGAAACGCCGGTATGGTTGATTTGCCTGATTCTGTACCTCGGCGGCGTATTTCGTTCAATCCAGTTCACCGGCGTCAGTACGCTGGCTTTCGCCGATGTGCCGTCGCCACAGATGAGCTACGCCAACACCCTGTTCAGCACTGCTTCGCAGCTGGCCGTCGGTCTAGGGATCACCCTTGGTGCCATCGGGATACGCATAGGGGAAAAAGCCAGCGAGTGGTTGAACCTGACCAGCGTGCCGGGAGTGAGCTTCCGCCTCTCGTTCGTCTTTATTGCGCTGATTTGTCTGGTGGGAATGGTGGATAGCCTGCACCTGACCAAAGATGCCGGCAGCAGCGTGTCGAAGAAGCAGAAGAGATAAAACAGAAAAGGCCAGCAGCTGCTGGCCCTCTTTATACTCGAGTAAACGCGATTAGCCGACGATCTGACGCACGAAGGCTTCGATCTCTTTGTCCTGGCAGTTTTCAAAGAAGCACTGCTGGAAGCGTGGGCCGGAAACCGCCGTTTTGACCAGTTCCGGGTCGATAGCGCGCAGGGTGTCCAGATAGTTATCTTTAACCACGGCAGCTTTAACGGTGTTCAGAATGCCGGCGTTACGAACCTGCGGCTCTTTACGCTCCGGCGGGTAGCCTTCGCCTTTACGGCCGGTGAAGGCTTTTTCAAAGATAAAGCGTACGTTCAGCTCCGCGCCCCAGCCAAAACCTTTGGCGAAAGGCAGAGACAGCGCGTTACCGTTATTGATCTGAGCAAACAGGAAGGCATCAGCAGGATCAATACAGTAGCCGCAGACAACACCCGGGTGGATGTTCAGAGACATCAGTGCGCCCTGTCCGGTACCACAACCGGTGACAACGAAGTCCACCGCTTTCGAGTTCAACAGAATGCTGGCCATGATGCCCAGGTGGATATAGGTCAGATGATGGTCCTGCTCATCGCTCATCCCGACGTTGTATACCGGGAAACCTTTTTCATCAGCAACGGCGTTTAACTCGTTGAGGATGGTAGCGTTTTTGCTGGCCTGGCTGTTTTCCATCATCAATGCGATTTTCATGCTTTACTCTCCTGAATGCTGCGCGGGTACTCCCGCAGTAGTTCGTTAGCGTTGTGAAAGACTCTACTACTTAACAAACACACTTTCAAATTTTATGAAAAGTTGTTTTATAAATTACGTAGTGCTTCACATTTTTGCCTTCCTGTTGCCGCTAACGCCCCCGCTCTTCCCCGAGGGCTCTCGCAGGATACAGAAGCGAATACCCACATACTCTGACGGTGAATGGCGTATCACTTGCACTTTATTACTGCTATTAGCAGGTAATTAAAATATTAAACCAAAACCATTCTCATTTATTATTAAATTGCCAATGCGTTTTATTCCCATTATCATTTTTAATAAATATATTTTTTAATTTACTTTTTGCAAATAAATTAATAACAAATTATAGTAACCCCACAATAATCTTTAGCCTTTATTTTCGGAGCACACGCTATGCTGAAAACAGAAATGATCGATAAACTGAATGAGCAGATGAACCTTGAGCTTTATTCTTCTCTGCTGTATCAGCAAATGAGCGCATGGTGCAGCTACCACAGCTTTGAAGGTGCGGCCGCCTTCCTGCGTCGTCACGCCCAGGAAGAGATGACCCACATGCAGCGCCTGTTTGATTACCTGACCGACACCGGCAGCCTGCCTTGCATCAACACCATTTCTTCACCGTTTGCCGAGTACGCATCACTGGACGACCTGTTCCGTGTCACCTACGAACACGAGCAACTGATTACGCAGAAAATTAATGAGCTGGCCCACGCGGCGATGACCAATCAGGATTATCCAACCTTTAATTTCCTGCAGTGGTATGTTGCTGAGCAGCACGAAGAAGAGAAATTATTTAAATCCGTTATTGATAAGCTTACCCTCGCCGGTAAAAGCGGCGAAGGTCTGTACTTTATTGATAAAGAACTGGCTACGCTCGACACCCAGAATTAATTACCACGGCGGCGAGGCAGCGCTTCGCCGCCCTGTTAATGACGGCAAATTTTACTTTCCCGGGTATTAAAGCCCGACTCTTCAGCAATAAATTTCCCTTTTTTCTGCAGAAAAGCCACCAGCTCCGCCGCGCTTAAATTTTGTGCCGAACAGGTATGAAAACGGGCATCGGCGCCAAAACGCGTGCTAATTGCCGCTTCAAGACTGTCGGTAGTGTAATGCTCCCCTGAAGCAAGCATCATCTGCAGCACTTCATGACCATGAATCGATGACATAACGCCTCCTTAAAACGCACAGCATAGCCGGGCCAACCGGTGAACATGTTGCGCCAGCGCAGGCTTCAGGCAATCAGCCGATCATGTAAACCTATGATTACAGGCAGTGTAACCCTCATTTGACGAGCGTACGGATTTCACATACTCTGCGCGACATATTTTATTGCTTATTCCTTCATGGATAGAGAAAAACGTGAAGAACCGCACTCTTGGTAGTATTTTAATCGTCGCCGGAACCACCATCGGCGCGGGGATGTTGGCGATGCCGCTGGCTTCAGCGGGCGTGGGTTTTGGGGTCACATTCTGCCTGCTGATCGCGCTGTGGGCATTGATGTGTTACACCGCATTGCTGCTGCTGGAAGTCTATCAGCACGTACCGGCAGATATGGGGCTCGGGTCGCTGGCCGCGCGTTATCTCGGTCGTTACGGCCAGTGGGTGACCGGTCTGTGCATGTTGTTCCTGATGTATGCGCTCACCGCTGCCTATATTAGCGGCGCGGGCGAGCTGCTGGCATCCAGCCTCAACCAATGGCTGGGCTGGACGCTTCCTGCGGCGGGTGGCGTCCTGCTGTTTACCGCCGTGGGTGGCGCGATTGTCTGCCTGGGCACCTCGTTGGTCGATCTGTTTAACCGCTTTCTGTTCAGCGCCAAGATTATTTTCCTCGCCATTATGCTGGCGCTGCTGTTACCGCATATTCACCAGATCAATCTGCTGACCTTACCGCTCCAGCAAGGCCTTGCGCTGTCAGCGATACCGGTGATTTTCACCTCTTTTGGTTTTCACGGCAGCGTGCCGAGCATCGTCAGCTATCTCAACGGCGATATTCGTAAGCTGCGCCGGGTCTTTATCATCGGTAGTTTTATCCCGCTGGTGGCCTATATTTTCTGGCAGTTGGCGACGCTCGGTAGCATTGACTCCCCTGCCTTTACGGCGCTTCTGGCGAAGAGTGCCGGCCTGAACGGGCTGTTAGAGGCGGTGCGTGAAGTGGTCGCTTCGCCGCACGTCGAGCTGGCGGTACATCTGTTTGCTGACCTGGCCCTGGCGACGTCATTCCTCGGCGTGGCGCTCGGTTTGTTTGATTACCTGGCGGATCTGTTCCAGCGTAAAAACACCCCAGCCGGTCGTCTGCAAAGCGGTGCGTTGACCTTCCTGCCGCCGTTGGCCTTTGCCTTGTTCTATCCGCGTGGGTTTGTGATGGCGTTAGGCTATGCCGGCGTCGCGCTGGCGGTGCTGGCGCTGATACTGCCGTCGCTGCTGGTGATGAAGAGCCGTCAGCAGCATCCGCAGGCCGCATGGCGGGTCGCCGGAGGCGGACTGGCGCTATGGCTAGTGCTGTTTTGTGGTGTCGCGGTGATCGCGATACAGTTCAGTATTGTCGCGGGGTTGCTCCCGGCGGTGGGATAAAAAAAGGGGGCCAGATGGCCCCTTTTTTATTTGGCTAAGCAACACTGCTTATATTTTTTACCGCTGCCGCACGGGCACGGGTCATTCCGCCCGATTTTTGCCTCATTTCTGATAGGCTGCGCCACCACTTCGGGCTCGGCATGTTCTGTCCAGTAGTGATACAGAGAGAGCGCTGCCGGGGTAATGTTGTCCACGCTGGCAATAAACTCATCGACAGAGAGCCCTTCAACCGCCGTAAACTGCGCTTCCGTGCCGTGCAGGGCAATGCTGTCCAGCGCCGCCTGCTGCTCTTCCGGCAATACAGACCAGTCACCAAGCCCCACGCCGCGCATATAACCGAAGCACCACTCCTCAATGATAGTCAGCTCCTGCCCTTCCTCTTCACGAGTACCGAACAGCGGTTCGAACTGGTCAGGATACTCTTCAAGGCGCTCGGCAATATCGCTCATATGCTGCAGAGTGAGGTTTACAAAGTGGTCACGTTCGCGGTCGTTTGCCCAGCGCGGCACGTTGTCTGCGCCGCCCCAGATAGCCAGCAGCCACTGCGCCGGTTCAATCTCTTTCGGGCCGGATAGAATGGCCGTCAGCAGGCCGTCAAGCTCTGAGACATCAAGGATGGCGCCATCGGTGGCGTATTTCGACAGGATATCGTCCAGCCATTCAAGTTCGCTTTCGTTCAGGGGTCCGGTTTTCATCAACAGGCTCGTCATGGTAGAAAATGGCGCATACAGTAGCGGAAATGCCGGGAGAAAACTACCCGGCAGCGGGTTCAGTCAGGGTGATTAGATGTCTTTAATAATGCTGGCACGCATTGTTTCGTATTCGCTCTCATTAATCGTGCCGTCTTCAAACATTTTTTTCGCCTGCGCGAGACGCTCTCTGACCCCTTCAGCAGAAGAGTGTGCTGCAGCACCTGGCGGAGCCACAAGCGGGCTGCTGTCATCGTTCAGCTGTTCATCGCCAAAGCGGTTGGCACCGACGGTGCCACGGGCAAACAGCAGCCAGATGGACATCACCAGCACCGCAATACCACCCAGCCCGGTGAACCACAGCCAACCAGCCGTTTCGCCATCGTCAACAGTAGCGACGATACCGATAAAACCAATCAGCAGGATGAGATAGGGTGAAAGCAGCCACCATCCGGATTTGTTCAGATCATGCAGGCGACGGACCGCCACCGCGATACCCGGGATAATAATTAGCAGACCAAATAACCCACCAATGATTGGGATCAGCCCCAGTACAATAGACAGCACAAAGTTGGCAACGGTAAAAACTACATACTCCTGGCGCGCTGACCGGCCGCGAAAAGTGGCATATTTACGGAAACAATTACCGTAGCTTTCGAACAAAGTAGCCATAAAATCCCTCATTTAAATTGTTTTTATCGCCGTACTGCTATTCTGTCCCCAAAGGAAAATTTCAGACATGCCGGCGCGTTATTTTAGCGCAGTTTACTAACGATGTTAGCTGCAGAAAATGGAACAACAATCGCACGTATTTATGAACACGCCATGCCAGGAATGTCGAGCCGGCAAGCGGCGCCTGGCAGTATTCAGCGGTAAGCTCAAACAGAGTGGCTAAGCGTCGTGAGGCAGGGACAAAAACAAAAAAACCACCCGTAGGTGGTTTCACGACACTGCTTATCATTGATTTTATTCTATAATCCCAATGGTACCCGGAACGAGACTTGAACTCGTACAGCCTATGGCCGAGGGATTTTAAATCCCTTGTGTCTACCGATTCCACCATCCGGGCTCGGGATGTAAATTGGAGGCGCGTTCCGGAGTCGAACCGGACTAGACGGATTTGCAATCCGCTACATAACCGCTTTGCTAACGCGCCTTTAAATCTGAACACCCGCAATTGCCGATGTTTTAAACCTGGAGCGGGAAACGAGACTCGAACTCGCGACCCCGACCTTGGCAAGGTCGTGCTCTACCAACTGAGCTATTCCCGCAATATCAAGCTAATTTGCTAATCACTTGATTTTGTTATCGTCTGGCAAGCTGTGCTGCCGTTCGATGCGATGCATTCTACTTACCTGGCGAAATGAGTCAACGATATTTTTTAAATCATTGTGTCGTTTGCTGAAAATTACGCCGAAACGATCACTGATCAAGCAAATCTCCGCGCGCAGCGTTTAAATACTGCAGCATAGACCACAGCGTCAGCACCGCCGCCACCAGAAACAGCCCAATACCGGCCCACTCTACCCACATATTTGGCCGCCACAGCATCCACACCAATGCCGTCATCTGCGCGGTGGTTTTCACTTTGCCGATCCAGGAAACGGCCACGCTGCTGCGTTTGCCCAGTTCCGCCATCCACTCACGCAGTGCAGAAATAATAATTTCCCGCGCGATCATCGTGGCCGCCGGCAAGGTCACCCACCAGGTGTGGTAATGCTCAACCACCAGCACCATCGCAATCGCCACCATCACTTTGTCGGCAACCGGATCGAGGAAAGCGCCGAAACGCGTACTCTGATTCCAACGACGCGCCAGGTAACCGTCAAACCAGTCGGTCACCGCCGCCACGAAAAAGATCAGTGCGCAGGCAAACGGCGCCCAGGCAAAGGGGAGATAAAACGCCAGCACGAAGAACGGAATCAGGACGACGCGAAACAGAGTCAGCAATGTAGGGATATTAAATTGCATAGTAACGGGTAACTATTTGTTAGAAGTAAAAATTAGCCCTATGTTGCTACAGAGCCCCTAATGTTTCAACGAGTAGAAGATCTTTTCTGCCAGACCGTGAGATATACCCGGTACTTTAGCAATTTCCTCAACGCTTGCTTGCTGCAACCCCTGCAGACCCCCCATGTACTTCAGGAGCATCTGGCGGCGTTTTGGCCCCACGCCTTCGATCGTCTCCAGCGAACTGGTGCTTTTCACTTTTGCCCGTTTTTTACGGTGTCCGGCAATGGCGTGGTCGTGCGATTCATCGCGAATATGTTGAATGACGTGCAACGCCGGTGAATCAGGCGGCAGGTTAAAGCCCTCTCCCTCAGGTTCGAAGAATAGCGTTTCCAGCCCGGCTTTACGATCGCTACCTTTTGCCACACCTAATAATAGAGGATGATGCTTGTCCCACGGTACCTCCAGTTCAGCAAACACGCTCTTCGCCTGTCCAAGCTGACCTTTACCGCCATCGATCAGGATAACATCCGGAATCTTGCCCTCTTCTATCGCTTTGCCATAGCGCCGGCGGAGTACCTGGTTCATCGCCGCATAATCATCGCCCGGGGTGATCCCGGTGATATTATAGCGTCGATACTCCGCACGCAGCGGCCCGTTGCTATCGAACACCACGCAAGAGGCCACCGTCTGCTCTCCCATGGTATGGCTGATATCAAA
Organism: Klebsiella sp. R445; assembly: GCF_051131755.1. Classification (NCBI taxonomy): domain Bacteria; kingdom Pseudomonadati; phylum Pseudomonadota; class Gammaproteobacteria; order Enterobacterales; family Enterobacteriaceae; genus Klebsiella; species Klebsiella sp. R445. The sequence goes on along the minus strand of NZ_CP180446.1, from coordinate 5,107,237 downwards.
ACATTCCATGCGCTTCACCGCCGGAAGCTTGAGCACGCTGGCTAGCGCCTGCAGGCGTTGATGAATCGTCGACTGTTGTGACAGTTTGGTGGTCAGCGCCGTGGCGGCGTTAGTGCGTGCCAGCTTCAGATAGCGGGCACGATCGCCGCGCGGTTTGGTCTGAACGTTGACCCGACGCCCTGCCAGCTCGGAGAGAGAATCTGCCAGCAGCGTTTTATCACCCAGCGCAAAGTCGAGCAGAATCTCCCCTGGCAAGGTCCGCATCTGGCTGCCTTGCAGATAGAACTGCCCGACAAACGTTTCCACGACTTCACCAAGCTCGGTCCCGCCGGGCACCTTAGGAAAATAGCTCCGGCTGCCCAGCACTTTACCCTGGCGAATAAACAGCACGTGAACACAGGCCATGCCGGCTTCAAAGGCGACGCCGATAACGTCGAGGTCGTCACCGGTGTTAGAGACAAACTGTTTCTCGGTGACCCGTCGCACGGCCTGAATCTGATCGCGAATGCGCGCGGCTTCTTCAAAGGCCAGCGACTGGCTGGCTTTTTCCATCCGGGCAATCAGTTGCGTCAGCACCTGATCGTCTTTACCCGCGAGGAACAGCCGCACATAGTCAACCTGCTGGGCGTACTCCTCTTCACTGACCAGCCCTGAGACACAGGGACCGAGGCAGCGGCCAATCTGATACTGCAGACAGGGACGCGACCGGTTGCGGTACACGCTGTTCTCACACTGGCGGACAGGGAATATTTTTTGCAGCAGTGCAAGGGTTTCACGCACCGCATAGCCATTTGGGAAAGGACCAAAATATTCACCCCGGGCATGTTTCGCGCCACGGTGCATCGCCAGACGGGGATGGGTATCGCCACTGAGGAATATAAAAGGATAGGATTTATCATCACGCAGCAGCACGTTATAGCGCGGCTGATAGAGCTTGATGTAGTTGTGCTCTAGCAGCAGGGCTTCCGTTTCCGTATGGGTGACGGTGACGTCGATTTGCGCGATCAGCGCGACCAATGCCTCGGTTTTACGCGAAGCCAGGTTGCTCCGAAAATAGCTGCTCAGCCGTTTTTTCAGATCTTTTGCTTTGCCAACATAAATGACGGTGCCGCCAGCATCATACATGCGGTAGACACCCGGCTGGCTGGTGACCGTCTTCAGGAAAGCTTTTGCGTCAAAAACATCATTCACTGACTTGCTAACGACTCCGCATTGCACAGGCCATGGCGAATTGCCAGGTGGGTCAGCTCGACGTCGCCATGGATGTTTAATTTACTGAACATCCGATAGCGGTAGCTGTTGACGGTTTTAGGACTCAGATTTAACTGCTCTGAAATCTCATTCACCTTCTGACCTTTAGTGATCATCAGCATAATCTGCAATTCACGTTCAGACAAACTGGCAAACGGTGATTCCGTTTTTTCCGGCTCAATCTGACTAAGTGCCATTTGCTGTGCAATATCAGAAGCGATATAGCGCTGACCGGAGGCGACACAACGAATGGCATTCACCACTTCCTGTGGCGCAGCACCTTTGCTGAGATAGCCTGCAGCACCAGCTTGCATCACTTTCGCTGGCAGCGGATTTTCAGTATGCACGGTGAGCATAATGACTTTGGTATCCACGATGGAGCGCGCAATTTTACGCGTGGCTTCGAGACCACCGATCCCCGGCATGTTCATGTCCATCAGGACAACATCAACGGAGTTGGCGCGGCACCATTTTACGGCATCCTCGCCGCAACTCGCTTCACCGACAACCTTAATCCCTTTTATATCTTCCAGAATGCGTCGTATCCCTGCGCGCACTAGCTCGTGGTCATCAACAAGAAGGACGTTGATCAAAGGAATAATCTCCAGAATTAGGGACAACGCGACAGAAAACTTATCGCGTACATATTACCGGGTTTTATCGTCACTTTAAAAGCCAAAAGAATGCCCGACAGAAAGTTTCTTAACCCGGTCTGTCAATTTGTTTGCACAGCGACTGGAAACTTATACATAACAGTAAGTTGCATTACGCTTCATTTTTAACATTTGCCCTACAAAAACGGCGACCAGCTCACGCCTGAGGCATCCGAAAAATAGGATGTAAAATATGTAACAATAATTAACGGTGAAAATGCCTTACGTAGTAATTAAGGCTTTTTTTGCGAAAGAACACGTATTATTCAGTCAATTAAATGAGCTAACAGCTCTGATGAGAGAACAGATATTACTCACTCCTTTTTTTTCCGCCGCTTGTGGTATACTGCGCCGCCTTAACAGTTAGTATTGCGCAAAAGCGCCGATAGCAAACGAGGATATCGATGAGCACTCCAGATTTTTCCACTGCAGAAAATAATCAAGAACTGGCACAGGAAGTGACCTGCCTGAAAACGCTGCTGACGCTGATGCTCCAGGCAATGGGCCAGGCCGATGCTGGTCGTGTGATTATTAAAATGGAAAAACAGATCACGCAGATGGAAGACGAGGCTCAGGCTGCCGTATTCTCCAGCACCGTTAAGCAAATTAAACAAGCTTACCGCCAGTAAAAATAAACCGGCTGTGAGTCTCACTGACAGCCGGTCCCCTACGTCTGACACGCAGAACATCCTACGGGCTCAAATTAAACCTGTCGCCACCGCATAGCAGGCGATTTGTGTTTTATTTGGTGCGTTGAATTTGCGCTGCATATTCTTTTGATGAAAATTAACGGTGTTTTCCGAAATCGAGAGAATAATCGCCACTTCTGCGGATGTTTTCCCTTCCGCGGTCCATTTCAATATTTCCAGTTCACGCCGACTAAACTTCATTTCCGGCGGCATCACCATCGCATCTTCCAGACGTAATAGCGTCAGCAGACTGAGTTCAATCAGCATCCTCAGGCGCATCTCTTGTTCATCGTCATGATACGGTCCTGCACCGCGCTGCTGGCCTGAAACAGACAGGAATCCCTGGGCGTGATTCGGCAAGGTCAGACACTGCGTGACCCCTTTCAACAAACCGTGATCGCGCGCGCCATTCCACAACTCCGGTGTATCCCGAAAGAGGCTGTCATTCCACGGCAGGTGACCGCGCAGGAAATTCTCAGCGCGCAGAACCGGGTCAATCGCGAAGAAATTCTCAGCCTGGTAGTACGACATCCACGCCTGCGGGTAAGTTGATTGCAGCGTAATTCTCGGCCGTGTAAAAGGCACGGGATGACGTACGCATAGCGCAAAATAGTCATATTCCAGGCCTTCAGTTTGTTGCTGCAGGAGATTATAAACCTCTTCTCCACACGAGAATGACTGGAATTGTTGCAGCATTTCCCGCCGCCAGCTGAAAAAATCATTGTCCCTCATAACCGAGCAAATAACCCCTAAGTAATAATCATTATTAGAAATACAGAAAACTAACACATAAATCTTATTTCTATGTATAAAATATCGTATACATCGCACTTATTAGATCGTTAGCGAGATAATCCAGCAGTTACAGGAGAAGAGTATGTCGCCTCCACCTTCACAATCGACGATATATTCCCGACGCCTGCACGCAGCCCTCCTGCCTCGCCGTCACCGATGTTGCCGCAGCCTCGCTGGCCGAATTCGGTGCGGACGTCTTGCGGATCGGTTCGCCAGTGCGGAGGTAAAATCGCCAATTGGTAAGCGGTGCTTAATTGATTTGCTGGATGCCCTGGGGTTAGCCAGGCAGGTGCGGGCAAAAGATAGTCGGATACAGAGATGGCCAGCGGCATTGCCGCCGCCGGTCAGGACTGATTCCAGGCTGGTGATGATTACTGCATCAGGAATTTTTCAAGGAACTGACGGGTACGCGGCTGCTGAGGATTGGCAAACAGCGCTTTTGCCGGGCCCTGCTCAATGATACGCCCCTGGTCCATAAAGATGGCGCGGTCGGCCACGTCACGGGCGAAGCTCATTTCATGGGTCACGATGACCATCGTGCGCTTCTCCTGTGCCAGCTGGCGGATAGTGTTCAACACCTCGCCCACCAGCTCCGGATCCAGCGCGGAGGTCGGTTCATCGAAGAGGATCACGTCCGGGCGCATCGCCAGCGCACGGGCAATCGCTACGCGCTGCTGCTGTCCGCCGGAGAGACGACGCGGGTAGCTGTTTTCTTTCCCCGTCAGCCCGACTTTGGCCAGCAGGTCCCGTGCACGTTCAATTGATTCGTTTTTATCCTCACCTTTGACGATAACCGGCCCTTCGATGATGTTTTCCAGCACCGTGCGGTGTGGAAACAGATTGAAGTTCTGGAACACAAAACCGACATGCTGACGTAAGCTGCGAATCAGCCCTTTCTGCTGGTTGAGGCTGCGCGCGGTATCAATGGTGACATCCCCCACGCGAATGGTTCCACTTTCCGGCTGCTCCAGCAGGTTAATACTGCGCAGCAGCGTCGTTTTACCGGAACCGCTGGGGCCAATAATGGCCACCACTTCCCCTTCCTGCACATTGAGGTCAATACCGTGCAGCACCGTCTGGCCATGGAATTTTTTCACCAGGTTTTTGACGTCAATGGCACTCATTTTGGATCACGCTCCTGGCGGTTGAGCTGGTTTTCAAAGTAGTTTTGCAGCGAAGACAATACCGTTGCCATCACCCAGTAAATCAGCGATGCGGCAAGATACATGGTGAACACTTCCAGCGTACGCGAGGTAATCAGCTGCGCCTGACGGAACAGCTCAGGTACCTGAATTGTCGCCGCCAGCGAAGTATCCTTCACCAGGCTGATAAAACTGTTGGAGAGCGGCGGCAGCGCCACCCGCGCGGCCTGCGGCAAAATGGCCCGACGCAGCGTTTGCCACGGGGTCATACCGATACTGGCCGCGGCTTCCCACTGCCCTTTGTCAATAGAGGCGATCGCCGCACGCAGCGTTTCTGCCGCGTAGGCCGCAGTATTCAACGACAGGCCAATCATCGCGGCCGGGATCGGATCCAGCTCAATACCAAACTGCGGCAGACCGTAGTAGATCATAAACAGCTGCGCGATCAGCGGGGTGCCGCGAAAAATAGAGATATACATCCTCGCCAGCCATTTCACCGGCCACAGCGTCGACATGCGCATTAACGCGAGGATAAAGCCGAGTATCAGGCCAAAAATCATACCGCCGATACTGAGCTGTAAAGTAAATACCGCGCCCTTTAACAGAAACGGCGCGGAATCGATAACCAGTTGGATACTCTCTTGCATTCTGTATGTTCTGCTTTAGATATGGGGATGATAGGCGAACAACGCCGGCGCTCCGCCAGTGTGAATAAATAAGATAGGTCCTTCATCCTTAAAGCGTTTCTGATTAACCCCATCAATCAGGCCTGCCATCGCTTTACCGGTATAAACAGGATCCAACAGAATACCTTCCAGCTGCGCCAGCAGCCGCACGGCTTCCATACCTTCGTCATTCGGCGTGCCGTAACCGGGGGCGAAATAGTCGTCCCACAGCTGAATGTTCGCTTTGGCCTGCAGCTCAAGGCTGTTAGCCACCGCCTGCTGCAGCGCGACCACTTTCGGCAACTGGTCCGCGACCTTGCGGGACACCGTCACCCCAATCAGCTCGGCGTCGGGCATCAGTTGTTCGAGGCCTACCGCAAGACCAGCATGAGTCCCCGCACTGCCGGAGGCAACGACCACGGATGAGATCTCGACGGCCCCTTCGCACTGCTGAGCAATTTCCAGCGCGCTTTCCACATACCCCAACGCCCCAAGCGCATTAGAGCCCCCCACCGGGATCACATACGGGCGATAGCCCTGTGCTTCGATGCGGGTCGCTAACTCTTCCAGTTGCGCATTCGGATCGGTTAGCGCATCGCACATCTCGACCTGGGTGTTAAACAGATCCAGCAGCAGACGGTTGCCGTTGGTCAGATAGTTCTCCGCACGGGTGCCAATTGGGTTTTCCAGCAACGCCACACAGTGCAGACCCAGTTTTGCTGCCACCGCGGCGGTTTGACGAACGTGATTCGACTGAATCGCACCGGCGGTGATTAGCGTATCGGCGCCTTCACGCAGCGCATCTGCCGCCAGAAACTCCAGCTTACGCAGTTTATTACCCCCCATGGCGAGCGGGGTTACGTCGTCACGTTTGATAAAAATTTCGCGCCCCAGATGGTCTGATAAGCGCGGCAGATATTCCAGTGGCGTCGGTGCGCCGATCAGTTCCAGGCGCGGGAAGCGCGTTAAATTTTGCAGTGACATGGTACCTCCAGACTCAGATATCTTTATTATGCACGTACTGGCGGACGAAATAAAAAAAGGCGCTATCAGAAGCGCCTTTTTTCACCGCCAACCGTTATTGTGTCACGTCAGCGCCAAACCATTTTTCCGACAGCGCTTTCAGGCTGCCATCTTTCTGCATCTCTGCAATTGCGCCATCAACCGCTTTCAGCAGGTCTTCATTGCCTTTACGCAGCGCCACGCCAGATTCCTGACGGGAGAACGCTTCGCCGGTGACCGCGAGGGTGTTGCCGGTTTTCTTCACCAGATCCAGCGCCGCCAGACGGTCAACCAGAATCGCATCGATACGTCCTACGCGCAGATCCTGGTATTTCGTCGGGTCATCATCATAAGTACGAATATCTACGCCCTGCACGTTCTGACGCAGCCACTCTTCATAGTTAGTGCCCAGACCAACGCCAACTTTTTTACCTTTCAGGTCAGCCGCAGTCTTGATAATACCTTCGTTGCCTTTTTTCACCAGCGCCTGAATACCGGAGACGGTATACGGGGTAGAGAAATCATACTTTTTCTTACGCTGGTCGGAAATCGTCACCTGGTTGATGACCACATCGATACGTTTAGAATCGAGGGAGGCCAGCATACCGTCCCATTTGGTCGGTTTCAGGTCAGCCTTCACGCCGAGATGTTTTGCCAGCTCACTGGCAAATTCAACTTCGAACCCGGTCAGTTTACCGTCGTCGCCCTGATAGCTGAACGGCGGATAGGTCCCTTCCAGGCCAACACGCAGCGTACCGCGCTCTTTAATCTGACCCAGCAGATTTTCTGCCGCGAAAGTTTTGCTGCTGACGCCTGCCATCAAGACTACGGCCATGGCGCCCATCAGCGCCTGACGACCCAGAAGTGCTAATTTCATAGATACCCCTAACAGTGATATTTTCCTGTAGTGTAAGGCGTTTAGCAGCACGCACCAACACCTATACGCTACATCTTATTCCGAATTATTATAAACGTTGCCATTTAGGACATAGCGAAAACTCGCGAAAATTCATCGGATTTGCTGGAGATATCTCATACTGCAAAGGTCAGCTTGATGACGTCTGGAGCACGGAAGATGAAAAACCCCACGTTATTGCAGTGCTTTCACTGGTATTACCCCACCGGCGGTGAGCTGTGGCGCGAGGTCGAAGCCCTGGCACCGAACCTCAACGAGATTGGCATTAACATGATTTGGTTACCGCCGGCCTATAAAGGCGCCTCCGGTGGCTACTCCGTCGGCTATGACAGTTACGATCTGTTCGATCTGGGTGAGTTCGACCAAAAAGGATCCGTGGCGACCAAATATGGCGATAAAGCGCAGCTGCTGGCCGCCATCGCGGCGCTGCGACAGCATGATATCGCCGTACTGCTTGATGTGGTGCTCAACCACAAAATGGGGGCGGATGAGAAACAGCAGATCAGGGTACAGCGCGTGGACGAACAGGATCGTACCCAGATTGCTGATGACGTTATCGAATGCGAGGCCTGGACGCGCTACACCTTCCCTGTCCGGGGCGGGAAGTATTCGCAGTTCATCTGGGATTACACCTGTTTTAGCGGTGTCGATCACATTGAAAATCCCGATGAGGACGGCGTTTTTAAAATCGTCAACGACTATACCGCCGAAGGCTGGAGCGACCAGGTCGATGACGAAATGGGTAATTTTGATTACCTGATGGGCGAGAATATCGACTTTCGTAACCACGCGGTTGCCGAAGAACTGAAATACTGGGCCCGCTGGGTGATGGCAGAAACCGGCTGCGATGGTTTTCGTCTCGATGCGGTGAAGCACATTCCCGCGTGGTTTTACAAAGCGTGGATCGAACACATCCAGGAAGTCGCCACCACCCCGCTGTTTATCGTCGCCGAATACTGGTCGCACGAAGTCGATAAGCTCCAGCAGTACATCGCGATGGTGGACGGCAAGACAATGCTGTTTGATGCCCCGCTACAGATGAAGTTTCACGAAGCCTCCCGCCAGGGGCGCGACTACGATATGAGCCAGATTTTCAGCGGCACGCTGGTCGAAGCCGACCCGTTTCATGCCATCACTCTGGTGACCAATCATGATACCCAGCCGCTGCAGGCGCTGGAGGCACCGGTAGAGCCGTGGTTTAAGCCGCTGGCCTATGCGTTGATCCTGCTGCGTGAGAACGGCGTGCCCTCGGTGTTTTACGCCGACCTGTTCGGCGCCATCTATGAAGATACCGGCGGAGACGGGCAAACATATCGCATCGAGATGCCGGTTATCGAACAGCTGCACGAGCTGATTGATGCCCGTCAACGCTTTGCCCACGGGGTCCAGACCCTGTGGTTCGATCATCCGAACTGCATTGCATTTAGCCGCAGCGGTACCGAAGACGATCCGGGTTGCGTGGTGGTGCTATCGAACGGCGATGACGGTGAAAAGTCGCTGGAGCTGGGCGAAAATTATGGCAACAAGCGCTGGAAAGATTTCCTCGGTAACCGCCAGGAGGTGGTTGAAACCGACGAAAACGGCTGCGGCACGTTTATCTGCAACGGCGGCAGCGTCAGCGTCTGGGTGATGGAAGAGGTGTTATAGACGTGAATAACGTGCGGGCTGAAGACCGTACCAGCCCGCCGGTTTTTTAGTGCCCACCCGGGGTCGCTGTTTGCGCCGCAGTGTGTGCCGCCGTGGCTTTTTTCCACGCCTGCTCACACTCAGTCGTTAAACGATCGACGCGAACCAGGGTCATGCGGTCGTATTGCAGCGTATTCCCCGACCGTTCGATCGGGTAGATATCCAGCCCGGAGGTGACGTTGTAGGTTTGGGCATCACGCTGCATCAATTTACCCGGCGTCGCAATCACACGCTGCCATTGACGGCAATCGAGGGTATCGCCATTTTTGGTCACAATCAGGCTGGCGATGGCATCCGGGCTCATCATTTCACTTTGTGGGCCTTTTGATTGCCAGTACCCTTCCAACCCGGCAGGCGCTGGCGCTTTGACCACGTCGTTGTAATTATCAACCTGGACACATCCCGCCAGAGTCAACAGCGCACCAGCAATCACTAACTTTTTCATCATTCATCCCAAAAACCGATAAAAAAGTATTGTGGCATTAAAGCGTTAAGCCCGCCACCCCTGTGGCAGGTCGATAGCGGCCAGGTGGAGAGCATCATATAGCCGAAATAGCGGCAATATGACGATCATTATTTGCGCAACTAACATAAGGAAATTCTCAAAATACAACATTTGGCGTATGACAGATATACCTGGAATTGAGAGTATTGCCGTTAATTCCCTCACATAACCGCAGGCTGACTTTACTTTGAGAATATTCCAGGCAAATTATGAGTGATATTGAGAAATAGTTTAGACTATCTGATGGTTCCAACGCTGAACCGGATTTATTACCAGGTAAATGGATTTCATCGCGCTTGTCGGCGAGGGATAAATTATCGTTACGTGTTGAATGAGGATGGGTCATGTCAACGATTATCATGGATTTGTGTAGCTTTACCCGGCTGGGATTATTCGGGTATCTGACAAGCAGGGGCATAAAACGACGCGATATAGCTGAAGAACATAGCGTAACTGGACTGGCAAAACTCTGTGATCAAACCTCACCAGCGGTGGCATTCCTCAATGAGGATTGCTTTATCCATAAAGCGGAGAGCAACCAGCTTATCCGTCAGGTCATTACCGAGCACCCCGGGACGCTATTTGTTATCTTCATGTCACTGGCAAATATTCACTTTGATCGCTATCTGCTGGTGCGCAAAAATTTACTGGTATGCTCCAAATCAATCACGCCAAAAGACCTTGATGAAATTCTGGGTAATCGTTTGAAATACGATAATTACAACGCCGCGCGGATAAATATACCCACACTATCGTTAAGCCCTACTGAATCGAATATGCTGCAAATGTGGATGGCCGGTTATGGCACAGAGCAAATATCGACGCAGATGAACATTAAGGCCAAGACGGTCTCCTCACATAAGGGAAATATTAAGAGGAAAATCCAGACGCATAATAAACAGGTGATTTATCACATCGTCCGGTTGGCAGAAAACATTACCACGGGACTGTATACCCCCTCTCGTGGAGATCGGTCAGGATAGTGGAATAACACTGGAATAGCTGGCGGTAGTCACCGCCAGTTTTTGGTTTCGCGGGCTAGTCATCCATCTCAACAAAGATGCCGTCTGCATGCCCTATCTCGTTGAAAAACCAAATCCCTAGCGGATAGTCTTCCAGCGATACCAGATACATGGTCCCTTCATTAAACGACTCTATTGCCAGAACAACGCCCGATCGACGTGGGCCACCGTCGGTCTTCACCGTGACACGATCGTTCACCTGCATAGCATATCTCCTCTATTTTTGAGCCAGTGTAGAACAAAATGGCCCACTACGCAGCGCCTCACACGGTGACTGGCGTTTTTATCGGCTTCTCCGTTGTCACGGGCTTTCGCGCCTCTCGCTGCACAGCAGGATTTTATGCCTATACTTAAAGAGGCAAGATCACAGCCATGCGAGGTAACCATGATGAAAACCGCCAAAGATGATGAGTATGCAGGGAGTAGTGGGGTAAATGTTGATGCCCTGCTGGCGGCGATTAATGAGATCAGCGAGAGTGAAGTACAGCGCACGCGGGACGACCCCTATCATGTCAGCATTAATGGTCGCAGCGATCACACCTGGCGTGAGTTAGCGGAAGCATTTGAGCTCGATGTTCATGACTTTAGCGTCACTGAAGTCAACCGCTAGGCACAGGTGAAAAAAATCCCGACTCGCAGGAGTCGGGATGAAACTTGCTAATGCAAGAAGCACTTGAAATTCGTTACACCGGGATATCCGTTGCGTGGGAAACATTATCCTCAATTATTTTGCATGACAAGCCCTATTCATGAGGAAAATTATTGAGCACTGACATCACCTTGCCATCTTTTTACGCAAGGGCTGATGGCATAAGGCTTTGGCGGCATCGTCTTTTCTGACCCACCTTTTCCCTGCGAAATTTTTTTAAGAAAATCCTTATTTCAATTCAGCCACGCCCCCAAACCCGGCACTACGCAATGCGCATTTTCAGAGCGTATCGGCAAAACAGACCTGATTGCGTCCATTTTGCTTTGCCAGATACAACCGGTTGTCAGCCACTGACTGCAGGGTTTCAAAATTGTACACCCCCGTTTCGTCGCTGCTACTGACGCCCAGTGAGGCGCTGATCCTCAGGCTGGTATCGTTGCACAGAAGAATTTCGCGGCTGTATATGCGCAGACGAATGCGTTCAGCGACGGCCCTTGCGACCTGTGACGTGGTCCCCGGCATCACGATACAAAACTCTTCGCCACCGACGCGTCCGGCCAGGTCACCTTCACGGATGTTGCCCGCAATGGTACTGGCCACCAGCGACAGGACGCGGTCACCGGCCTGATGCCCGTGGAGATCGTTCACCTTCTTGAAGAAATCGAGATCGAGTTGGATGACCGAGACTGCCAGTTTCGACTGCTCGCACGTTTTCGCCGCGGCGATGGCCCGGTCGAACAAGGCGCCACGGTTTAACAGCCGGGTTAACGCGTCATGCCAGGCCTGCCACTCCAGTGACTTCTGCAGTACGCTCATATTGCGTACCATCCGCAGGATCACCAGCCAGGAGATAATAAGCATCAACGTGAAAAGCAGCCACATCAGGGTCAGCGCGATGGTAATGGTGCCGAAATCGCCGCGTACCCCTTCCTGCAGAGTGTGAATACGCAGCAGCACGCCATCAAAATTGTTGAGTTTTTGCCAACTGATATAGCGCGTTAATAACCGGATACCGCCCCGGTTATCATGCAAAAAAGCGTAGCTCAGCATCGCCTGCTCACGCGGTGAGAGCTGCGCCAGCACATTTCCTTCGTCCGAGGAGACAATCAGCTTCATCTTGCCGTCATACAGCTGATACTCCCCTTCCTGCCCGCCTTTGATTGCTCTGACGAGGAACGCTTTCATTTCGCGTACGGAAAAATCCATCGACAGCACGCCGAGCCAGTCGTGCTCGAAATCAAGAGGAATCGAGGCGGTCACCACCGGATCGTCGGTTTGCGTATCTTCATCCAGCACGGTTTGCCAGACGACACCGCGGCCTGGGTTATTGCGCAGCGATTGCCGGGTGAACCACGGAGCGACGATGGCCTTGCTGTACCACTCCTGAGCCAGCGCCAGGCTTTTAGGGGTTTCGGTGGTGGTGAAAAAGCCGCTGCGTGAGATGTAGAGCATGCGATCTTTAAAGCCGCGGTTGGTGTTGGCCAGCCGCAGGAGATACCCCAATTCCAGCACGGCCATCATCTCATTGCCGGTCTGAGTATCGTTGCGGGATAAGGTACGTTCACTTTCGACAAAGGCGTCAGAAACACCATAGATTGGCAATGTACGGCGGTTATGTAACGCCACAGACCAGATAGGCAGATGCCGTTTGGTCATATACTCTTGCTCAGCATTGCGCAAAATTTCGAAATCTAACGGCGTTTCCAGTGCTGATTGCATGCCGTTGCGAAAGAAAACGATCCGATCGATATTGAACTGCAGCAGGCTGTCCATTTCGTGGCTGACGTTTTCGAGGTTGTTGCGCTGATTAGTGACGTAGGCCCCTTCCAGAACCATCACTTCGCGCCAGATCAACAGCGTAGAGAAGAACAACACGATGACAAAACAATAGTTGACCACATGTCCCGGATTCGAAACGCGGAGAAGTTTGCTTACCCACAGCGGTTTATCCATCGTTCTCTCGCAGTACAATCAGGGACAGCAACGTCATCAACGCTCCTTGTCGGTCGCTTCAGGAATAAAACAGTAAAACGCCCGACGTATGCCGGGCGCTATGTGCGGTTCAGGTCACGTGATGCTGCCTGCCTTCCCCGCGCACTAACTCATCTTCACGGAATGCCTCGCGCTTTACGCCATAGCCATCATACCAACGACACTCGACCATTCCATTGGCGAAGCCCGTCACCACCATCCGTGGCCCTCCGTTCTTTCGCCGCACTTCATCACTGACCAATAATACCATTTTTTAGTCCGTCATCTGGGAGAAACAGTTTCACCATAGACGATGCCGGGCTTTTTTGCATAATCGCCAGACAATATTACTGCGATCTGTTTTGTTACGCTGTTCTACAATTACTGCGACGCGGTACGCAGCCCGGCAATCATCTTCACGCCCGCCAGCACTACTCCACCGACGATAAAGCCAAGTACCAGGTGGACCCCCGTAGGCAACAGCGAAGCGATAATCCCGGACTGACCATGCGCCAGTTGCTCAATCGCATGATGTAACGGCGCAATACCATGCACAATAATCCCGCCGCCGACCAAAAACATCGCCAGTGTGCCGACGACAGAGAGCAGTTTCATCAGTCGCGGAGCAACCGCCAGCAGGACTTTGCCGACCCACTGCGCCGCCGCGCTGCTTTTTTCCACCAGCCAGTAGCCCATATCGTCCAGCTTCACGATAACGCCCACCAGACCATACACTCCTACGGTCACCAGAATGGCAATCCCTGACAGAATCAAAATCTGGTTTAACAGCGGCGCGTCAGCCACAATCCCCAGCGTAATCGCTACAATTTCCGCGGACAGGATAAAGTCGGTGCGTATCGCCCCTTTTACTTTATCGCGTTCAAACGCCAGCGGATCCTGTTCGGCCAGCGCTTCCAGACGCTGCTGGCGGGCCTGCGGGTCTTCTTTGTGTTTACGTGACTGCAGGCTGTGCAGCACTTTCTCGACCCCTTCGTAGCACAGGAATGCACCGCCCAGCATCAGTAACGGCGTGATCGCCCACGGAATAAAGGCGCTGATCAATAATGCCAGCGGCACCAGGATGATTTTGTTCAGGAACGAACCTTTTGCCACTCCCCAGACAACGGGTAATTCGCGGTTGGCTCGCACACCGCTCACCTGCTGAGCATTGAGGGAGAGATCGTCGCCCAGCACCCCGGCGGTTTTCTTCGCCGCGAGTTTTCCCATCACCGAGATATCGTCAAGCAAGGTGGCAATATCATCCAACAGCGTTAAAAGACTACTTCCTGCCAAAATTACATTCCTTCATTTATTGATAGTGAACAACGTCATCCCTTTGGCTGTCATTCAATATACAGCCGCCACGATGAGATGCCTTGTCAGCATAGAGTATGAGTGAAAAGTGCTTTTTCGCCCAGAGGGTAAAATAGTCAATATAAATTTAACAACTTACCTACAATTAAACTTCTCGCCAGCACGATAGTTTTCACGTTTACTATATGCCTCCTTTCTTTCTCAGTTCCGCCGTGAGGACGTATGTCTACCCGCCAGCTTTTGCCGCTCATCGGGGCGCTGTTTGCGCTTTATATTATTTGGGGATCCACCTACTTTGCCATTGCCATTGGCGTCGCCAGTTGGCCTCCGCTGATGATGGCCAGCATCCGTTTCCTCTCTGCCGGTGCGGTGCTGCTCGCCTACCTGTTGGCAACGGGCCACAAGCTTCCTCCGCTCAAACCGCTACTCAATGCCGCCGCGATCGGCATTCTGCTGCTGGCAGTGGGCAATGGTTTTGTTACCCTGGCCGAACACCAGCATGTACCTTCAGGTATCGCGGCGGTGATGGTCGCGACCGTGCCGCTTTTCACCCTCTGCTTTAGCCATTTCTTTGGTATCGCCACCCGCAAGATTGAGTGGCTGGGGATCGCGATCGGTCTGGCGGGCATCATTCTGCTTAATAGCGGCGGCAATCTGAGCGGCAACCCGTGGGGCGCCCTACTGATCCTGATTGGCTCGATGAGTTGGGCGTTCGGGTCCGTTTACGGATCACGCATTGAGCTGCCGACGGGCATGATGGCTGGGGCCATTGAAATGCTTGCCGCCGGGCTGGTGCTGGCAATCGCCTCATGGCTGTCAGGTGAAACCCTGACTCAAATGCCGTCATGGTCCGGTATTTTAGCCGTGGCCTATCTGGCGATTTTTGGCTCGCTTATCGCCATTAATGCCTATATGTACTTAATTCGCAACGTCACCCCCGCCGTGGCGACCAGTTACGCCTACGTTAACCCGGTGGTGGCAGTCCTGCTGGGAACCGGTTTTGCAGGGGAAAATCTGTCGCCGGTGGAGTGGCTGGCGTTGGGGATCATTATTTTTGCCGTGGTGCTGGTCACGCTGGGGAAATACCTGTTACCCGCCAAACGTGAAGTCACGCGTTGTGAGGCGCCGAAGTAGGCCCCTGGCCGGTAATGCCGTGAGTATCGATCTGCGCGTGGCACCCGCCAGCGCAGATCCACTCCTCGAGGCGTTCAATCAACGCCTCACTGCTCAACTTACGCCGCCCGCGCAATGCGCACTCCCACACGATCAGCACCCGCCATCCTTGCGCCTGCAACAGCGCCATATCGCGATGATCCCGCGCGACGTTCTTGCCAATTTTATCCAGCCAGAATTCCGTACGCGTTGCCGGTACTTTAAACAGACAGCAGTCATGGCGGTGCCAGAAACAGCCATGGGTAAAAATCACGCAGCGATACGCTTCGACAACAAAATCCGGGCGACCGGGCAACGCGGCATCCTGCACGGTAAAGGCAAACCCGGCCTGCGCGAGTAGCGCCGCAAACCGCTTTTCAATCGCCGTATCGCGCTGGCCGATGGCGCGCATATTTTTGCTACGCGTGGCTTTATCGTGAACGTCCAGCGTCATCTTCCTCAGCGTTGCGCAGCGCCACGGCGCGGGCAATGCGCGGCGCCAGCAGTTTCGCCACCGCGGCAAACACCGGCACCACCACCGAGTTACCAAACTGGCGATAGGCCTGGGTATCGGAAACAGGAATGCGGAAGCGATACCCCTGAGGCGTTTCAAACCCCATTAAGCGCGCGCACTCCCGCGGGGTTAAGCGACGGGGGCGACGCTGCTGGTTTTGCGGATCGTCGAAGTGCTTTTCACCCAACGCACGGTCCCAGCCACGATCGACCAGAATCTCGGCGCCATCCTTGTAGTAACGGGCAGACAGCGTCCGCGCCACGCTGAGCGGGTTCTGCGGGTCGACTAAGCCGTAGCCAAACCCGTTCCCCAGCGCCTGATGCTTGCGCGCATAGTTATAGAGATACTTCCAGAGCACCGGCGTCAGGATAAATTTGGCATCGACCGTGGGCTCCAGCAGCTCGCCAAAGGTCGGACGCGCCGAAGGATACTGGGTGGCGATATCGCGAAGGGTAAATCCATCGTGCAGCTGCAGGTCACGGCGAAAACCGACCAATACAATTCGTTCGCGATGCTGAGGCAAGAAATGGCGACCATCGATCACTTTCGGATCGTCCGGGCCACTATGCCCGGCATCGGAGACGGCATAGCCCAGCTCATCAAGCGTCTGCATGATGATGCGGAAGGTCCGCCCTTGATCGTGGCTTTTCAGGTTTTTGACGTTCTCGAGGACAAAAATCGGCGGCTTGCGGGCGGCAATGATTCTGACGACATCAAAAAACAGCGTCCCCTGCGTTTCACAGGCAAATCCGTGGGCCCGACCGAGGGCGTTTTTTTTCGAGACGCCGGCCAGTGAGAAGGGCTGGCAGGGAAACCCCGCCAGCAAGACGTCATGTTGCGGAATAACGTCGCGAATATGCTGCGCGGCGTCATCGTCACTGACGTCCAGCCGATGGCTCTGCGTGATATCGCGAATATCGTCATTGAAACGATGCTGCTGCGGATCGCAATACCAGTTGGCTTTGTAAGTCCGTACCGCATGTTTGTTCCACTCGCTGGTGAAAACACACTGCCCGCGAATGGACTCAAAGCCGCTACGGATGCCGCCAATCCCGGCAAAGAGATCGACGAAACGAAAGGCATAATCAGGATGGTGAGCCGGCGGCGACGGTAGCATCGTCGACAGACGTGCGTACTCTTTCGCGGTTATCCGACCGGCCGCTCGCTCAACCGTCGCAACGCGTTTTAAGATTGCCGGGCTCCAGTGCCTGTCGCCGACGGCCAGCAGATGCGCCACCAGCGTTTTGACATCATAGACAGCCATCAGTCGGCGTAACAGCGCCTGCGCGGCCTCCCCGGAATGTTCAAGAGGCACGGCGAGGCTCTCTTCCTTAGATAAATTTTGCGGCATAACCTCAACCAACCCGGACATTTTTGCAGAGATTACCACAAATAGCGCGGCCAGTTTCAGGCCAGTGGGTCAAAGCGTCTTAAAACCGCTTCATCCGCCGACAGCGGGTCACCCTGAAGCTCGGCACTGAGTTTAGCCATAAACTGCACGAGAAAACGCGCGTTGTGTCGCGCCATCTCTTTCCCTTTCTCTGTTTGCATGGTTTCAGGCAGACGCAGCAGCTTGCACTGAAAATGGTCCAGAGCATATTTTTTGTCATTCAGTTCACGTCTGTCCGCGAAGGGATCGTCGGCATCAAACAAGATGTTATTTAATGCGCCGGAAACGGCGAAGACGCGGGCCAGACCTATGGCGCCTAAGGCCTCCAGCCGGTCAGCATCCTGGACAATTTTGGCCTCTTCGCTACGCGTAGGAATAGCGGCACTGAAACTGTGCGCTTCAATGGCATGGTACACGGCAGCGTAGCGTTCCTTCGGAAAGTCAGGGAACGACGTCTGGAGGATCTCCAGCGTTTTTTCTGCCGCCATCACCGAAGAACGGCTACGTTCGGGGTGGTTTTTTGCCAGACTGATAATGTCATGGAAATAACAGGCGGTCAGAATAACAAGATGGTCAACCTGGCGTGCTTCGGCCAGTCGTTGCGCGGTTCCCCAGACACGTCGGAAGTGCGAAATATCGTGGGCGGAGTCGCCCTGCGAATGGTGCCCGGTTAGCCAGTTTTCAAATCGTTGCTGCCAGTCAAGCAATGCCATGCGTCATCCTCAGAAAAAAGGTCTGCGCTGAGCATAGCAACTTTATTCACGATATTCATAGGTCCTGGCGCCAGGTCGGGTATACCAGGCGATAGCTCCCAGGACGGCCCCTACGAGGCTGAGCACGAGGAATCCCAGCAGAGCACCGATCCACTTACCGGTGGTTGATCCCAGGTCACCATCGATCGCCGTGCCGGGTGAACTTTGAATCCTGCCAACAACCCACCAGTAACGCAGCATTGCCCAGATAAAGTAACCGCAAAAGGCATAAAAAACCCACAGTGCAAGCTTCCCACCGGGGCCCCGTTTCGCTTTCCCTTCCATTACCCGTTCTCCTTTTACTGAATGTGAAGACGAAACATCAGCGCACGCCAAAAGGTGATGTGCATCACATTATACTGTGAAAAAGGTGATGCAACAGCATCTTCTGCGGCCAGAAAGCGCCTTTTCCCGATAGCCGCCTGGCAATACGACAGGTTGTCTATGAGGACAAGCGGATCGCGTGGCCACGCATGCTGCGCCTGGAAATATCAACAGCGAATCGAAAACGTTATTTCCACGCTACGTTCAACCCCAAAAATAAAATAGCTCACACATGTATTTACCCCCATTCAACAACAAATAATTGAGATAAATAAAACACAAGAAAACCATAAGGGCAGGAAATTTAATTCACCATAACACCAGGGCCAGCAAAACGCATAACCCACTATTATATAAAACAATAAACAGCAAAAATACATCAAACAAAACTCATAAAATAAAAACATAATGATTCAAAATGAAATATTTTGTAATATTTAATATAAATTACTTACATTTTAAATTTAAATAATACTGAACCTTGTCGATAGTATTAAATTGCTTTTTGCATGACAAAACGCCATTCATGTTAATGATAATATAAAGGGAATTCATAATGAAAAGAAAAGCACTGGCAATACTGGTACCCGCTTTATTGATCGCTGGCAGCGTTAACGCAGCGGAAATTTATAATAAAAACGGTAATAAACTGGATTTTTACGGAAAAATGGTAGGTGAGCGCATTATCACCAATTCCGATGATAATGATAGCAATAATAATTCTGAAGATACTTCTTACGCGCGTTTCGGTGTGAAGGGTGAAACTCAGATCAACAACCTACTGACCGGCTATGGCCAGTTTGAATACAACCTCAAAGCCAATAAACAAGAAGGCGAACAGGAAAGCGCTACACGTCTGGCCTTCGCGGGTCTGAAATACGCCGACTTTGGTTCATTTGATTATGGTCGCAACTATGGCCTGATTTACGATGCCTTAGGCTATACCGATATGTTCGTTGAATGGGGAGGTGATGGCCTGGTTCATACCGACAACTTTATGACCGGCCGTACCGTCGGTGTCGCGACCTATCGTAACAGCGACTTTTTCGGCCAGGTTGATGGCCTGAATTTCGGTTTACAGTATCAGGGCAAAAATAACAGCACCTCAAAGTCTAACGGTGACGGCTATAGCCTGTCTGCTGACTACAGCATCAACGGGTTTGGTTTTGCTGCCGCATACGGTAACTCAGACCGTACCCACGAGCAGGTAAGGGATCATAAAGGCGAATCGGCAGAAATCTGGAGCGTCGCGGCGAAATATGATGCCAATAACCTCTATACCGCAGTGATGTATGCTGAATCCCATAATATGACCCCGATGGCAAATGGCATCGTCGCCAATGAAGCGCAGGGTATTGAAGCCGTTGTTCAGTATCAGTTCGATTTCGGTCTGCGTCCTTCCCTTGGTTACGTTTATACCAAAGGCAAAGGTCTTGGAAGCCATAACGACATCAATGCGGACATGAAGAACTATGCTGAGGTGGGTGCCTGGTACTACTTCAATAAAAACTTCAACGTCTACACCGCTTATAAATTCAACTTCCTTGATGACAGAGACCACGACTACACTGGCGCGGCCACTGACGATCAGTTTGCTGTAGGTATCGTCTATCAGTTCTGATGCAGTGATAACCCCTGCTTTAAGCCCGCGAATCCGCGGGCTTTTTCGTTGTGCAGTTTCTCCCCTTTCGCCACCTCATAAGCGCCTTTGGCTCAAGACTCCCGTTCGACCACAAGATGTTTCAGAAGAGACCTACGGCGAAATCGTCGCCAATGACACATTTTTAAATGAATGCGACACGGATGGGATCACACGACTAAGTTCACAGAATGAAGGAGATACTGGCAAACCGCTACCTTGGGCGATAGCGAAGTGATAACTTATACAGGCGTGAGATATGCCGTTCCTGTCCAGTAAGCGCCAATATTCATTGACATACAGAATGGTATGCAGGACAAAAGCGTGGAGTTAAATGATTTTTAAATCAGGAAGGTAAAGAAAGAAGTGGCGGAGAGAGGGGGATTTGAACCCCCGGTAGAGTTGCCCCTACTCTAGTTTTCGAGACTAGTCCGTTCAGCCGCTCCGGCATCTCTCCGCTGAGGTGGCTATAATGCCAGGTTCTTTGGCATTTTAATAGTTCCAGTCTCTTTAAATCCGTTCAAGTGACGACTTTGCGAGCAATATGATGTTTAAATGGCCCTGGAAAGTAGATGAAGAGTCCGGCAACGCAAAAATACCATGGGAACAAGCGCTTGCCATTCCTGTTTTAGCCAATCTTTCCGCGCAAGAGCAGCGGGAACTGGTGCAGCTGGCAGCACGTTTTCTGCAACAAAAACGCCTGGTCCCCCTGCAAGGTCTTGAGCTTGAGCCTCTCCACACCGCCCGTATCGCAATGCTGTTCTGCCTGCCGATACTTCAGTTAGGTATTGAGTGGCTGGATGGTTTCCACGAGGTGCTGATCTACCCTGCTCCATTCGTTGTTGATGATGAATGGGAAGACGACATTGGTCTGGTCCATAACCAGCGGGTCGTTCAGTCCGGGCAGAGCTGGCAACAAGGGCCGATTATTCTCAACTGGCTCGATATTCAGGATTCTTTCGACGCTTCCGGGTTTAATCTGATCGTGCATGAAGTCGCGCACAAACTGGATACACGCAATGGC
This sequence comes from Klebsiella sp. R445, assembly GCF_051131755.1. Classification (NCBI taxonomy): domain Bacteria; kingdom Pseudomonadati; phylum Pseudomonadota; class Gammaproteobacteria; order Enterobacterales; family Enterobacteriaceae; genus Klebsiella; species Klebsiella sp. R445. The sequence continues at coordinate 5,086,182 of NZ_CP180446.1, read as the reverse complement.
GATCGCGCCAGCGGGGTACCGTTGATCCCTCTGCGCGACGTTGCCGGGTGGGAGCATGACCTCCACGCGGCGATGAATAACATTCAGGATGAGATCGATCTGGTAGGAGAAAGCGCCGCCAGTATTGACGCCTATGCAGCAACGGACCCGGCCGAATGCTTTGCCGTGCTGTCAGAATATTTCTTTAGCGCACCGGAACTGTTTGCTCCGCGCTTCCCAGCGCTGTGGCAGCGTTTTTGCCATTTCTATCGTCAGGATCCGTTGCAACGATTACGTGAAAATGGCCTGTTGGATGGCGAAGATAGCCAGGTTGTGCACTAAAACAACGGTTTGTCTTAAATTTAGCCATTTGAATCAGTGGGTTAATTTTAGTGTTGACACAAAAATGCGGGGCCAGTAGTATGCGCCTCGTTCACACGATTCCTCTGTAGTTCAGTCGGTAGAACGGCGGACTGTTAATCCGTATGTCACTGGTTCGAGTCCAGTCAGAGGAGCCATATTTAGAAAAGCCCGCTTAAGGAAACTTAAGCGGGCTTTTTGTTGTTCTACGTTTTCTGCCTGGGCTTCAGGCAGGCAACTTTACCTGGCACGCCCAAACGTTATGCAACCTGATAGATACGCACATCCGCTGCCGCGTTGAGGTAAGGTTTCAGAGCCGAAGCCGCCCCTGTGCTCTCCACAATGTACGCATTATGTTGAGGTACCGGCGTTTGAACAAATGAGATAACCTTGATAAACAGGAAAGAAAAACTATCTGGTATAGTGGGTAGTGAAGTTTCAACCCGTAAAGAAAGTGATGACGTGACGGCCCACGATGGCGGTGACACGCGGGCGGCGGCAGTACGTCATGTCAACTGAGAAGATGGGGAACTGCAACGATCACTGCTCTGGTTTCACATCGCGGATCAACCAGTCGTGGAGGGTTTTCACTTCAGGTCTCATCTGCGAATGTTCAGACATCACCAGATAATAGGACCAGGTGAGCGGCCAGCAAACATCGCTAAACAGCACGCGCAACTGATGGTTATCGATCGCCTGCTGCACCAGGGCCCGCCGGACCAGCGCTACCCCTCGCCCACTCAGAGCAGACAGTATAACAGCGGAGGTCGAGTTAATATGCAGGCCGCTCATGCTGGCTGGCGGCGCACCGACCTTTGCCAGCACGGTGTCCCAGGAGGGAAAATGGGCCCCCGGATGTGGCGTATCATCATGGTTCAGCTTTTGCTCTGACAACCATGCCGGCGTACCTTCTTTGATATCAGGCAACAGCAGCGGACTGCAGACCATCACCGTATCTTCATCCATGAGCCACGTTTTACTTAACCCAGTCCAGTCTCCAGGGCCACAGCGAATGCCCATATCGGCTTCTCCATGCACCACATCCATGAGTTTCTCGGTGACATCGAGCCGGATATCAATGTTCTCATGCTGCTCCGAAAAGCGATTCAGGCGCTCCATCAGCCAGTTCATCATCAGTACCTGGGAAGCGGTAAGCACGATAACTGAACGAGATCTTCTTCCTCTCAGTTTATTCAGACCGCGTTCAAGACTGTCCAGTCCCTCGCTAATATCCTTTAAGGCCTCCTGCGCTTCACTGACTAATGTCAGCCTCTCTTTGCCGCTACGCACCCGATGAAGCAGCGGATAACCCACCCACTCCTCCAGCGATCTGACGAGTTGCCCGACCGCGGCAGGCGTGACGCCCAGCTCTTCTGCTGCCCCGGTAAAACTGCCGTGACGTGCCGTTGCCTCGAAGGCGTGTAGCCATTTAAGCCGGTTGAGCGATCGCATGATGGTTATCCATAAAGAGATTTCGTTTATTCTGGCACAGAACCAGCAACGTGAAATAGATTTTCTATCTCGCCATTAAATATCTTCTGATTCGCCAGCCGAATACGAAAGTGTGAATATGCCGCCACAGAAAGGTGAGCCATCGGCCACCTTCACATCACAGAACAACCAGTACAGAGGTTATGATGACAGTATCATTTGCAGGTAAAAAATTGTTAGTGGTCGGCGGCACCAGCGGCATGGGCTTTGAAACGGCAAAATACGTTCTGAAAAACGGCGGCAGCGCGGTGCTGGTGGGCAACCGTCAGGATAAAGCAGAAGAAGCGCGCCAGGTATTATCTGCCCATGGTCAGGTGGACATCATTGTTGCCGACCTGATGACCGCGCAAGGCATGCAGCATGTCTGCGATATCATCAACGCCGAGCACCAGGATATCAGCCTGCTGGTGAACGCCGCGGGTGTCTTCTTCCCGAAACCATTTACCGAACACGAGACGGCTGACTATGATATGTACATGAATATCAACCGCGCCACGTTCTTCATCACCCGTGACGTGGTGCGCAATATGGTCGCGTCTGGGATCAAAGGAGCGATTGTTAATATCGGCTCAATGTGGGCCCATCAGGCGATCGGCGCCACCCCGTCCTCTGCTTATTCGATGGCAAAAGCCGGTCTGCATGCGCTGACCAAAAACCTGGCTATCGAGCTGGGTGCACAAGGTATCCGCGTCAATGCCGTCGCCCCTGCGGTGGTTCACACGCCGATTTACGAAGGTTTTATCCCGAAAAATGAGGTTAAAGAGGTCATGAACAGCTTTGACAGCTTCCATCCGATCGGCCGCGTTGGCTCGCCGGTCGACATTGCCGAAACCGTGGCGTTCCTGCTGTCCGACAATACCGGCTGGGTCACAGGCGCCATCTGGGATATTGACGGCGGCGTTATGGCCGGTCGCCATGCCTGATTGACGACATGGTTATTGTCCGGCTACGTGTTTGCCTTTTCTCTCGCCTATGTGTCGTTACACGCAGCGACCGGCGCGCTGCTACTACTTGGCACTGTCCAGTTGGTCATGACCGGTTGGGGAATGTGACATGGCGAGAAAATCACCCGCTGGAAAGTCATCGGTATCCTTGCCGCCCTGTCAGGCATAGGTATTTTACTCCTGCCTGGCCGCGCTTGGCGGCGTTCTGTTTATGAATGAGGCTCTGGACCTCCAGATAGTCATTTCAACATTGATTATTTTATCGGGGATTGGCTTAGTCATCTGGTCGGACAAAATATAACAGGCCGCGCCATGCCCCGGCTTCCAGCATGACGCGGTGTTGACAAGTTGCATTACCGACTGTCAGCTACCGAACTGATTGACCGTTCCCGGCCCGCTGATATTGACAGGCATACCCGAGCGTCGCTCAAGCGCCTGGGTGGCAAGGCTGGCATTAACGCCTTCTCCTTTGACAAATGACTGGATCCCCGTGGTCATCGGCAGCGGGACTTTGCGGTCTGATTCATATTCTGCGCGGTTGCGTGAGAGTGGTTCATGGACTTCAACCCAGCGGCTGCCGTCCGGTTCGAGGGTGTATTTCACCGGCCGATCGATAATCTGGACGCGGGTTCCCACCGGTACGTTGTCGAACAGATATTTGATATCGTCGTTGCGCAGGCGAATGCATCCCTGGCTGACACGCAAGCCGATTCCGAAGTTGGCATTGGTGCCATGAATGGCATACAGCCTTCCGATATAAATAGCATACAGCCCCATCGGGTTATCGGGTCCGGCAGGAACAAACGCCGGTAAGGTTTCGCCCCGGCTGGCGTATTCACGGCGGGTATTGGCGGTTGGTGTCCAGGTCGGTGCTTCCTGCTTGCGCTCTACCGTGGTAACCCAGTTACGCGGCGTTTCACGCCCCGCCTGGCCGATGCCAATCGGTAACACCTCAACCGTAGCGCCCTCAGGCGGGTAGTAATAGAGGCGCATTTCGGCAACGTTAACCACAATACCCTCGCGCACCGTATCCGGTAAGATCAGCTGCTGCGGCACCACCAGGGTCGTACCTGATTTTGGTAAATAGACATCGACACCGGGGTTGGCCTCCAGCATATTGCTGAGCCCTTGCCCATATTGCGCGGCAAAGGCTTCCAGTGGCTGGGTATTTTGGTCCGGTACGGTAATCGTCAGCGGCATGCCTACCAGACGGCTTCCTTCCGGCGGTAACGGATAACTCACGGCCAGGACACTCTGGCTTGAGAGGAACACTAAAAGAGAGCAAAACCAATTCACACGCCGCATCATTTCCCTTTCCTCAATAGCGACAACTGTGCGTGAATTATAGCTTTTATATGCCCTCCGCGTGGATGGATATGCTGCCTATTATTTGCATCGGTGATGAATTAATCATATCTGGTAATCAATCGCCGCCTCTTCCGGCTCCATCGCCTGACGCTTAATTTCATCCAGCGACAAGCCGGCGTTGCACAGCTCGATAAAGCGCCAGACATAATTGCGCTGTAGCTGACCGCGTTTTAAGCCTAACCAGACGGTATTGGCATCAAACAGGTGCCGGGTTTCAAGGCGGGTCAAGGTGTCCGATTCCCGGGCATCCCCGGATTGCTCCGCCACCAGCCCGACGCCCAGCCCCAGCTCGACGTAGGTTTTAATGACGTCGGAGTCCTGGGCGCTAAGCACGATATCCGGCATCAACCCTTTACGGTTGAAAGCTTCATCGATGCGTGAACGCCCGGTGATACCCTGCCGGTAGGTAATCAGCGGCCAGCGGGAAATGGCCTCCAGCGTTAAGGGCGAGACCTGAATCAGCGGGTGTTCTTTGGGGACCAGCAGGCTGTGGTGCCAGCGGAACCACGGAAAAGCCACCAGCGTGGGATCGTTACTTAAACGCTCACTGGCAATGCCGATATCGGCACCGCCGTTATGCAACAGCGCTTCGATTTCCTGAGGTGTCCCCTGGATAAGCTCCAGTCGGACATCGGAAAACAGTTCGCGGAAAGCTTTAATGACCGGAGGCAGGCTGTAGCGCGCCTGAGTATGGGTGGTGGCAATGGTTAAGACACCGGAAGCGTCATTGGTAAACAGGTCGGCGAGCCGACGGACGTTACCGGCTTCATTGAGGATACGCTCCGCAATAGTTAATAAGGCTTTACCCGGCTCGGTCATTCCCAACAGACGCTTACCGCGCCGGATGAAAATCTCAATCCCGAGCTCTTCTTCCAGCTCGCGAATATGGCGGCTGACGCCCGACTGCGAGGTATATAACATATTTGCGACTTCCGTCAGGTTGTAATCCTGACGGGCCGCCTCACGAATGATTTTAAGCTGCTGGAAATTCACCCTTTCCTCCGGGCTATCAGACATAACGTATACGCTATTGTTAAAGTCTGTTGCCCTTGCTAACAAATAATAAAAACCAGCAACTTATTCCATTCCGGTATATAGATTAACTCACCAGCAGTAATTCACGGTTCTCCAGCGAAGGTCGGCTGACCAGAGAGAGTAAGATTTCTTTTACCGCCTGCGCCTGCGGCGACAGGCTTCCCTTAGCGGACATGTTCAGTGACAGAGACAGGCTCATCGACGGAGTGCTGATCCGCGCCATCCAGCCATTTGCCGCCTGACATAATGAGCGAGCGGCGGATTCTGGCAGAACGGTGACGCCCATCCCGCTGGCAATCGCCGCCGTTAAGGTGGTGATGGATTCAATTTCACCAATGATCTTCGCCGACAGTCGGCGCAAGGTAAATGCTTCAGTCACGCGCGCGCGCACCGCGCTGTAATCACGCGGCAGGAACAGATTCATCTCTGCCACTGCGGTCAGATCGACGCTTTGCCCAGGGCAATCGCGGGTTCCGACCAGGTAGAGATCTTCTTTCAGCAAAGGCTGGCTGATGATCCCAGCGACCGGTGAACGCTCATACAGCACCGCCATATCCAGCTGCCCGCCGAGCAATTTATCGTTGAGGATGGTGCCGCTGCTCTCCTGCAGATAGACCATCACTTCAGGGAGTTCATTACGCACCGTCTGCAGCAGAGGCATGGTAATGGCAGAAGCCGCAGTACCCGGCGCCAGGCCAATAGAAACCTGCCCGCTCAGAGTATGGCCAACGTTGTTGACCGCCAGTTGGGCCTGCTCACACTGGCGCAGGATGGTCCGGGCATGGGTATAAAGAATCTTCCCGGCTTCGGTCGGCGTCACGCCGCGTTTTGTGCGAATCAGCAGTTGCTGGTCCAGTTCGCCTTCCAGGGTCGCCACTTGCTGGCTCAACGCCGGTTGTGCGATATGCAAGACTTCAGCGGCCTGGGTCAGGCTACCGATATCGACGATTTTTACAAAATACTTCAGTCGTCTTAAGTTCATTTTGCCTCCTGTAAGGAAAGCCAGTACCAACGCTGGCAATTTAGATACAGAAGGTTTTGCAATTTGCTTGCCAGTTTTTTCAAAACGATGCAAAGGCCGCCATTCGCGGCGTAATAAGGGATTCTGATAGCAACGGACGATTTATTTGCCCGGTAAGCAGTTTAGGCTATGCCCCATTAGGGGTATATGTGCACTACCGTGGTGCGGAATGTCGAAAAAAAGCGCAAAAGTGGCCGGTCGCTGAAATTGTCATCAATCAAACACATTTTGATGAATCAGACTTTGACAAGGCCATCCGTCGCCGTTAATATGCGCCCCGTTCACACGATTCCTCTGTAGTTCAGTCGGTAGAACGGCGGACTGTTAATCCGTATGTCACTGGTTCGAGTCCAGTCAGAGGAGCCATATTTAAAAAGCCTGCTTTTGAAGCAGGCTTTTTGCTTTTCTGCATCCTGGCGTTAACTCAAAATAGCATCCAGCCTGGCAAGCACTTCATTTACCACAGCGTCTGGTATGCGTTCCAGCCGCTTGCCGTTCCGGGCAGCCATATCAATGGTTCTGGGCTGGTCGCAGCGAATAACGCCAATCGTTTTTGTCTCTTCCCCTTCCAGTGAAACGGTGAAACCTGCCGTGCGAGCAAAGTTTCCGCCGCTGGTGATGGGAACAACAACGGGTAGCCGGGTCAGCTTGTTAAACGATGCTTTCGATACGATGAGTACCGGACGTTTTCCGCTTTGCTCGTGGCCTGCAATAGGATCCAGTGAAACGAGCCAGATTTCCCCTCTGTCCATCTACAGGATCTCCTTGCCCACCGCAGGCGCATCAATCCATTCCCGCGCCTCTTCGCTCATTTCGGCGTGCGGATCGCACTGCGCCAGCAGTTCCTCAAGTGAATAACGGGGCCGTTTCTGGGGTTCAATAATCAGGCAGCCATTATCAATGGTCATACCCACTTCGCTGTCCGTCGACAGCTCCAGCGTTTTCAGCACGGCGGGAGGAACCGCCAGCATGATAGATCCGCCGACCTTTTTCAGGCGAGTTGTATACATAGAGCACCTCCGAATATTATATTTTAATATAACATCCGCGGCAGGCGATGCACAATTATTTATCAGATTCATTGCGATTCCCTTAGAGTAATAACGTGTGAAGGAAGCCTTAATCCATCGAAGGGCGGATCCGGCAGTTTTCAAAGGCGACATTGCCGGTAAAAAGGCGACCATCCTGATACATCAGTCGCTTCTTTCAGGTCATGAAGCATTTCGTGCAGGCGAGAGCTTAATTCGTGGTAAGAAGGCCGATAATAGAAAACTGTTTTTGCGGTTCAAAGGATTATGACGATTCAGATAAACGAAATGCGGCGCAGCTTCCGTATCCGGGCTGCGCCGGAGGGATATCAGCGATAGCGTGAAAGCCAGATTATTTCAGGCGCAACATCTAACGCTTCAGCAATCAATCTTTCGCCTTTGGGCCAGCGGCAAGTAAGCGCATTTTCCAGCATAGAAGACGCCAGCCCCGCCTGACGGGAAAGCACTGACAGCGATGTGCCTCGTTTTTTCAGTCCGGCGATAATGTCGGCAGGATGCCAGTCAGACTGCATCATGCTTTAACCTCCACACCGTCGATAAACTTCACGCCACCGGAAGTACGCAGCCAGCGCGGGGCTTTCATTTCCGCAGCGAAATAGTTGATCAGGTCGTACAACAGCCTGCTAAGGTACTTCTCCGTTTCAAAGGCGAATCCCAGCCCCGAGAGGGTTTGCGTGATAGCAAGGCAGTAACGACAAAGCTCCGTACATTCAGGCTCAAAACGGGGAATGGTCGCAGGAAGCGTGTCAACGGTCAGGCTTTCAACCAGATGGGGTGGAACAGGCTCTAACAGTGTGGGTTGTAGCAGTGTTCGGCCAGTACGGTGAAATCCGTGGTGGCATTAAAGGGAACAGCAAGTAACGAGTGTGTCTGGATTGGGGTGGTAGCCATAGTGGCAGCCTCCTGTAACGGGTTTAAAACCCACCACCAGAGGTTCCAATCTCATGGTGGTGGACTGAACGGGGTTGGAACTACCGGCGTTACAGGCAACCGGCGCACCTTGCGGTGCCCCCGCCCAGCCCACCATTGAGGTATAGCCGAGCGCACGACATAAAAAAAGACGCGGGGCGCGTCGTATGTCGCCTGTAACATTTCTCAGGGTTCCAATCCCGGCGCCTGATTTTGCAGGTGCGGGTAAAAATACCGCTTTCGGTCAAAAACAGCAATAGGAAGTGGTGGAATACAGATCGCAAATTGTTATAAATATGCACAATAGTTACTGTTGACGAAGGCGGCACATATAGTAACTTTACTCCCAATCTTCTGGATATTTTTTCGCATGTAATTCTCGGGTCAAATAGTGGATACCCTCTTTCTTCTCTTTCATCCCCTCATGCCTCACCATAAAAGTAAACGAAAAAATTGCTGAACGCGTTATCTGAAGTAAATGTTCGAAATGGCGAATAAAATCACTTTCTTTTATGAAAAGAACATCTTCGATTAGTTGATAAGATTCGTAAATATCCTCAGGTTTATCACTTTTATGTACAACTAGAAACTTATGCTCTAAACCATTGCGCCATTCTTTATAGAAAGCCAACTCCCCACCCTTATCTTTATTCAGATCGGTAGCAATACTGTACAATGCCAAAAGTCCAGGTGATTTTACCTTTTCAAATAATTGTCTTCTGTTACCAACATCCAACTGCCAGAAATTCTGGAAATAAATATTCTTCTGAGGCATCCCTTTTTTTGCTATTGGGTAAAGATTATAAAGTTCACATATGGCCACTGCAATTTTATCGAGAATACCAAAACAAAGACGAAATGCCGTCCTGATCTTTTCAATTTCTATCCCTAAAACTTCGTCATTATACAATTCCAGAAAATGACTTTCGTACTTAATGTAATCCGTATTCTGTGGATGAAGATAATCAAAATAAAGATGACGTGCGAGTGAAAACTCCGATTTAAGGCGATTTAATACCATCTCCATGGGAATGATAAAATCACCTGTTACGCCACCTCCTGAAGAAATAACAAGATCATCTGTAGCACTTCCTACACATGGGCAATACAGGCCATGTTCTGATAAAGTCAGATGATTTCTAAGACAAAACTGTCGGTATGGGCTTAACGCTTCGAACTCTTGTTGCGTAAGTGCTTCATCGTGTTCGTCAGTTTCATCATCAGTTGCATATTCTGCGATTTTATCGTTAGTCTGTGCTATGCGACCTAAATAGAATGATTGCCATTGTGGTGGGATATTTTTTGATACAGAGGCTTTAATATATCCTGCTCTCACTTCTTTTAATAATTTGATTGAGAATGAAGATGAAATAAGATTGAGTACCATAAGTGACATCGAACGATTGACCCAAGCCTGTGGTATATCCAATTCCTTACAATTAATAAGGTCATAATATCTTAGTGACTCACTGAGCCGAAATTGACTTCTTAACGCATTCGCCAAATTAACGGAAAGTTCAGCCTGAAATTCCTCCTGCTCCTCAGAAGATAGATTAAAAGAACGCCAGTAGATATTTTTTAAAGAAACCAATTCTTCTATCGATTTGAATGTATGGTCATTGGGGTTAGTAATGCTTACCAAATTAGATAACGCATTGCCATAATTATAATAGTAAAGGCACTCTCCCAGCACTGAGATAAATGCTTCTTTATTATCTTCCATCAGGTTGCAACCAAGTTCTGATGCACCTTTATTATTTTGCATCTGCCCGAGATCAACAAGAGTACCCGCAATATTCGCCAATACTATAAAGTAGTTATCGCTCCTGATTTTTATTCTTGCCAGTTTGTTCAGGAACGCAACTGACTGTTGATAAGATTCGTCAAACCTTCCGATATCAACCAGTTTGCGAATAAAATTACTTTCATCGACAAGCTCTTTTGTTATCATAATAATTTTTCCTTATATAGCAGAATTCGAAGCTCCAACAGGAAGTATGACCTCACCGGAAACATCAATTACTATCGCTGATAAGCGGTTTCTTTTTTCAACCGGCACAGTTTCATTAAGCATATTTTCCATTGCACTGGCGTTTTTAGGCTGAGGCATGATTTTCTTCAAACGAGGCAGAGCATTCGGCCGAGCAGAACCAAACCAAAAAACCAGATAAATACCATAACCAGCAGCATCGGGGTTTTTAGTATAAAGCTTGTCCAACTGTCCGTTAAGCGCAGTCCAGACATCACGATGATAATCACGCTTTATCTCAATAGGTATTTTTATACCCGGTAGTGAAACAATGATATCTGCCCTTTTATCAGAAACCATGTGTCCTTCTGGTTCACTGCTTATTTTTAATGGATTAAGTCGGGTACGGAGTAACTCCAGAAAAATATGACGGCAACTCTCTTCCGGTTTAGGCACCAAGGTACGTCCATAACTGTCTTCATTCCAGAATTGTTTATAAATATCGGTATTTTCGTAAGTAATTCTGTTAGAAATATCACGTAGATGATCAAGCAACAATGAGTAAAGATCCATTACGTTGGCAGGCGTATCATTCACTAATGTACTTACTGCCTCCTTCCAGTCAGCATGATAAAACTGGGATTCTCTATAACGGATTATCTGATTAATTTTGGCATGTGAGAGATGATCCCGGTAGCTTTCGCATTCAGGCAGCAATAATAAACGCTCAAGCACTTCACTGGCATCGTATGAAGAAATAGCAGAAACTTCGTTAATCAATGTTCTGATAAATTCTGCATAATCCCAGCTATTTCTTGAACCATGATTTCCCCCCACAGGAGGATAAGCGTTAGGAAAATGTGTTGCTGAAACTTTAATGATGGTTTCTAATTGAATTAAAGAAAGCTCTTGATTATTATTTTCTCTCCGTCTTTTGGCATTACCAGTTAACTCACGCACAATCCAAATGATCGCAGGATCTGATTTAGCTTCAGATACAAATAAATCATAAGCCTGTTCGTGCTTTAGCAAATAACAGCATACTAACCAAATATGATAATTAACCTTCTTTAACACGCCTCGTCGATTAATAATAAGTTGGGATAGTTCCAGCAGATCTCCATGTATCTGTGGACGCGCTAACAGCCATTTAACTAGGTTTTGTGTATGATTAATATCATCAGGATATTTTTTAGCAAAATACATAATTAAAGGAATAACATACGATTCCGGCAAAGAATCTTCATTTAACAGATAATTTAGTGCTTTAATATATTGTTGCTTATTTTCAAAACAGACATCTGTTATATAACGATATGTTTCTATAAAAACATCCGCTCGATAAGTTATAATGTGCTTTTTCCAATCAATTGGATGAGTTTCATTTCTTTTACCACGTTGAATACGGGTTCCAAGTTCAATATCTAATGTCAGCAATAATTTTAATAACCGTTCTCTCCATTGAGAGATATCAGGCTTACATTTCCATAGTTCTTCAGCCCCAGCCAGTATCGAATACCACCATTCATAATAATGGCCTTCCACTATAGAAACACTAATTTCATCAAATGTTGGCAGATCTTGCCGTTCCAGAACAGCTATAAGTCCAGAAATAGAATCAGTCACATTTTCATCGCCAAGTAGTGACGAAAGACGTTCAAGGTATGACTGTTTATCATCTACATCGCTATATAAGGCATAGTATATATGCGCTATATGCTTAAGCCACCCTTTATGCAACCCTAAAACAATCTGTTCTCTATGAAGCTCAAAGTCCAATTTATCCGCCTTAATTATATCCCTCTTCTCTTTCTCACTTTCTAGTCTACTGACGTTGTTTTTTACCTGCCAATCCTCAATTTCACAGATCAGCGCATCTTCTAAAACTGTAGATAATTCATTATTAAAAAGGCCATAGGAAATAAGAAAATCAAAAACCTTTTGTGAAGGTACATCACAACTCCAAAGAATAGGAAATGCTAAGCGGTAAATAAATTTTATCTTATCCGGAGTTTTTTCATCACTCGATAAATAATGAATAAATCGGGACAGTAAAAGTTCACGAGGAATGACCAAAAATGTACTTTGTTCGAATTCATGTAAAAAAAGAAACCTTGTACTATAACGACTGAATGATGCTACTGCGGCATCTATAATATCTTCATACTGCCATTCACGTTCTTTTAGCAACTGGACAATCTGCTCTGTTTTACTGTCAAAGCGACTATAATGTTCTTTATACCAGTAATAAACACTCAGGCATATCCATATCTGCTCAGCTGTATACTGTTCCTTCGCATTAAGAATAATCACCAGACCTTTTTCAATATAATACAAAACTTCATGGCGATTTATTGATGATGAATACTGGTTATCTATATTTTCATTTTGATATTGATAGAGGTATTCAAATATTGTTATTATACCCTCGACAGGTACGACATCTATGATCCCCCATAGAGACCCTACCGGTAAACGTTCCTCAGTAACACTTAAAGTGTCAATCAGGAGTTGTGCTACATCTAACGCGGAGAAATAATCTTTATAAAGAAACTGAATAATGTGGTTACGCAATCGAATATTGTCGTGATTTATCTGTTTCAATTCAGAATAAATTCCGACGACTTCTTTAATACCTGATAGGCCCGAGTGTATTAATGCCGTTATCGCTTCTTCTTTTTCGGCGTATGAATGACGTTCAGATTTAACAACATCAATTAAATCTTGATTCAATGACAATATTGGGGTTGTAACAGATAGAGATTCAAGGATAAGCATACGCAAAGAAAATCGCGATTTTGGATCATGGATAATCAGGCGCAAATGTGCTTCCATCTCCTCGCTCACGAAGCCATTCAAATTAGAAGAAAAGCCGTGATTTCTAAACCAAGGATCGCTTTCCGAAAGTTTGGACAGTGCCACAAGTAAACTTTGTTTATCGACAGTGGATAACGAAGCTGCATCGCCATAAGTTAGTACACCATAAGGATCGGCTTGAATGAAGACATTGGCGTATTGTGGTAAAAAGACCGCCAACCATGCGTGTAATCCTCTTAATTCTGAAGACGGATAGCCCTCAAACCCCAGCAGGCTTCTCAAACGTCCCAAGGGTAATCCCTTTTCAACGATACTAGCTAACCATTTCGCTGCCAAATACTCAGCAATTGTCCTATGGCTGTAATCAACTGTTTCGAGTTCATCCCCAGCGGCAAAAACGCGTCGGGATAACGTCGCTCCTATTATTTCATGTGAGAAAAATGGTATGGTTCTATAGCTAGGATATTCTGGTCGGATATCATTCGGAAGCAGAGAAATCCCGGAAACATCACTCAGTATGCGCAACGCACAAATAGACCCAGCAGGGGGCTCTAACTCGTCGCTGGTATAAATTCCCGAATTTTTCCGCGAATGCTCTTTACTATGTTCAGTTAAAAGAAGCTGTGTCGCTGAGTGGAAAAGTTCTGACCTCGTCTGAGGCCAGTTTCCCTCTTTGACGGCCTCAGCCAGCATAAGCAGATTTTGTGGGTTGTGAAGAAACTCATAGGCAGAGTGTTTTTCTGCTTCCTCCAGAAACTTCTCGGGATGCTCGATGCCATGAGCATGCAGAATCGCTATCTGCTCTTCCCTTGATAACTGCTGCAAATGTAAAACGACATATCCTCCTGTCCGCTCAAAATAGGGTAAAAATGCCGACAGGTCTGATTCGCCCAACCAGTCCTGAGATCGACAGGAGATTCTGACTTTTTGCGGGGTTTGGGAAAAAAGCCTTCGGACTATGTCATCTATAACATCGCTACTGTTATGACTGCTCCTTTTTTCATCTAATGCATCAATAAATAGGTTTTTTTGGTTATCTATCGGAACACCACTTAGAAAGTGCCGTACCGTCAGATAGTTTGCCCTATGAAATGCCGAAAACTGTTTGAAAAGATGAGTTTTTCCAGCACCAGGATCGCCAAGCAGAACAATGTTAGGAGACTCCGAATAATCGCCAAATGTCTTAATTTGGCTATCTTTATCCTCTTGGGGGTGAATCTGCCTGACTTGCCTGTTTAACATGTAATACTCCCCAAAATATTTTCATCTAAATATAATACTACTGAAATGGAAATTATTGAGACTATCCATAGACAACTATCAAAAATCATCAAGCAGCATACAGTTTTCAACAATACCTATAGATGGAACTTCATTATACAAAATTGCCGGTTCAAGATTAAATAAATCATATAACTGCCTTTCTACTGAAAGTATAGGCATTTTATCATAACGTGGTTTTGAATAATCAACATCACCTTGCTCAATAAAATTGATATATTTATTTATCTCATGCAAAAGCATATTTTGTGTGTGTTTTGTTCCCGTGCTTTGTAATTCATGAAATCCTACTGTCGAATTAACCGATTTATATGCTGAAAAAGACAATCGCCTAGCACTGGTTATAATATTCTCTAGTCGCTGCTTAGTATTTTCGTTAAGAAAAAATTCCTGAGCCCATCGCTCAGATATTTTAGAAAGATAATATTCTAATGTATTGTAAAAATACCCTAGATTAATTTTACGCCAAAGGTTGATAATACTATCTTTTATATCCCCCCTCTTTAAAACCTCTTCTTGTAAAACTTTTAACGATATAGTTTTCGTATCACTTATTCCAATTATATTTAAGTGGAAACGGCAGATGTTGATGAATGAGTCAAAGTTATATAAATCATCATCTTTCAATGAAGAAAAATCAGAAACTGAAATTTTGAGAATGTGCTGAGTGAGCAGATTTATTAGTTGCTTGTTTGCAATTTCCTTTGATGGAAATGTATAGCGTAAAAGTTCTTCTGTAGCAACAATTCCCCAATCGCCACCACATCCATCAATTATTGATAACAATATCAACAATTCTTCTGTCTTCACAGAATCTAGGGTAATTGGAGTTACATTAGTCGGATTTATTGGATGTTCATGTCTAGCTAATGCTTTATTTATTGCACATTCACCTTGTTCTCGTAACTGTAACAACTCTGGATTATCACCACCAACTGCTGATTCTAAAATGTCCATCCACTTATCATATTCATGCCAAAGATTACAGCGAATAGTTGCTCTTATTGTATTCTTACATAATGAGACATTATACGATGCTCCATCTGCATAACTTCTTGAGTTCAAACACGTTAAAGCATAGTCTATTGCTTGTTGATCATTTTTATTAAGACAGAAATAAGACAAAAAGAAATATAATGACTGACTCCCTTCACCCTCAAGATGTTGATAAATAAAAAGTGTAAGATTATTCAACTCATTATCATTTTTAATCAATACTCGATGATAGTACTCATAAAACCGTAATAAAATATCGTCATAATAATGTAAAGGATAGTTGGCATTCTCTTTTGTATTTGTGATCACCTTCATAAAGGTCTTAAAATACGTTGAGTTACGTCCTTTAGCCCCAGTACGTATAAAGAAATCAATTAGTTTATAATATACATGTGCTAACTTTAACCCTTCACTTATGTTATCTAAATGAATAAATGAAAGTCTCTCTGATAAAATAAATTCATTTTCTTCAGTCATCAGCCTTGTTATATATGAGGGGACTTCATCATAAATAGTCATCAGTAATAAAAATGCAGATATCCTGTGTGACTCATAATCTTTATTTTCCCAATAAACAATCATATTAGAAAAATGATAATCTGGACTATTTTCTAGTGCTGGGTTTAATTTAACCTGATCAATAATAAGTGAACAAAAGTCAATCAATGGAATGTTAGTTGGAAGTATAGTATTATTAAATAAATATTCACTATTCTCTCTTCGTTGGGGATTTTCATTTTTCTTCTGTCGTTGTTGCTTATTCCGATTCTTTTTTGACTTCCTGTTGACCATAACCATTCTCCTAAGACAAACAAAACCATGCTAACACTATGGATGTTAAAGTAAAGGTACTAAACGACAGGTAGTGAATACAACGACACGTGGACCTCTCATACTGGTTATCTTAGAAAAACATGCTCAATAGCAAGTACACTAGCGTATCAATCATGATGTCATACCAAGGCTCTTTGACCAGAATGACCCATGCACAAAAAGGTGGTCATTCTCGTGATCTTGACAACCTGAATTTTTAGGTTTAGCTTATCAATCAGCCAGTTAATGGCTAAGGCGATCCCAGTCAGAGGAGCCATATTTAGAGAAACCCGCTTAAGGAAACTTAAGCGGGTTTTTTGCATTTTCTGGCGTATTTAAATAATCGCTGGACTCCCGATCGGCGACCGGGATCATCTGGTCATAAATACCAACAATGGTTCCACCGAGTTCAACAGGACAGTTACCTCATTCCCCTGTGACAATTCCTCCCGAGCACGACCACTAAATGCTTCGTCCCATGCGGCTCGATTCATCCCTCAGACCAGACGCCACAAGGCTTTTGATGCCCGGTAAGCGTATTTTGATGATGTCCACCTCCTGTGGTTGGAGGGCAAAACAGCCGCCAGAGCCGCGATATCATTTTCTTTCGGTGGGGAATATGATGAGGCACATTATCTTTGCGCAATGCGGTGATTGAGAATAAATGGATGTAATAAGCATCATTATGTCGGCGGGTAAATCTTCCGTTGATGTCGCACTTTATACGCTCTTACCCATCATGGTCGTGATGCTGATGATCATGAAATACCTGGAAGTGCGCGGCGTACTCGATGTTATCGTGCGCTGGGTTGCTCCGTTACTCAAGCCTTTCGGCCTCAGCGGCATGAGCGCCTTCGCGCTGATCCAGATGAACTTCGTGAGCTTTGCCGCTCCGCTGGCCACGTTGTCGATCATGGATAAACGCGGCGTCTCAGACCGGCAGATGGCCGCAACTCTCGCCATGGTGTTCGCCATGGGACAGGGTAACGTCTTTTATCCGTTAACCCCTTTTGGCCTGCACTGGACCGCCTCGATTGCCATATCCATGGTCGGCGGTCTGTGCGCGGCGGCGGCCACCTGGTATATCACCGGTCGTCGGCTGTCTATCGCGGAGAATCCACGTGCTGAAGCGCTGCCGAATAGTGAGCAGAACAGCCAGGGGATGCTCGCGGTGATTAACAATGCCGGTTCCGATGCCATTCGCCTTGCGCTTGGCGCCGTCCCCATGCTGATCCTGTCGCTAACCATCGTTGGCATCATGAAGGAGGCTGGCCTCATCGAACTGCTGCAGCAGCTGCTGATGCCGCTGCTGCTGTGGTTAAACATTCCGGTGAATTTCGTCCTGCCAACCCTGGTGAAATGCGTCGCCGGCGGCACCGCCTATTTCGGCGTCGTTTCTGAATTAATTCAGCAAGGGAAAGTCACCGTCAGCCAGCTCAATGCCTCCGCCGGGCTGCTGGTCCAGTCGTTTGACCTGCCGGGTATCGGCATCTATCTGGGGATCAGCTCGCGCTTTGTTCGCCTGTTTCGTTTTGCCGCCCCGGGCGCCATTGTCGGCATTCTGGTGCGGACAATCATGCATGTGACGATATTCTGATTCATGGCCGGTTAAACACAGACTAAACCAATGGTCTATTCCGATTGTAAGAAATGAGGGAACCGGCAATTATCGCCGGGGAAATCATAGCGCAGAGAAAGTCGGATGGAATGGTGGGTCAAAAAAGTACGGTCGGCCAACGAGGCGGGCCCGCATTGTGTGGTCTTGCAAAGTGGTCAGTTAGCGATAATCGCCACGATTGATTCCTGCCATTTTACCCTGCGGTGTGGCGATAAACTCACGCCACTGGCAAACGCCCGCTATTGCATCAATGGCAACCTGGCAAACAGCGTAAAAGTCATCAAAGCACGCCCCTACAGTACCGAACACTGGGCTGAAGCCGTCACGCCTGCGTAAAACATCATCAACAATATCGAATTCAATCACTTTCGCCGCTAAGCCGCTGAAATTCCCCTTCGCACTTTTCCGTCTGTGACATACTATCGGGCATGTCAGCAGACCTGAAATAAGGAGCGAAGATGAACCAGAAGGCCGCCAGTCTGACCCCGGAGCAAGCGCTGAGCCAGCTTGAAGCGCAGTATGAACGTTCGGTCGATGCATTACGTAAAGCCATCGGCGAGTATATCAACCACAGCGTACTCCCTGATGAAAAAGAGCGCGCCAACGGACTGTTTGTCTATCCACAGCTGTCCGTATCCTGGGATGGTGCCGACCATAAAGCGCTAAAAACCCGAGCATGGGGCCGCTTCACTCATGCCGGTTGCTACACTACGACCATTACCAACCCCAAACTTTTTCGCGCCTATCTGCTGGAGCAGCTCACGTCGTTGTATCAGGATTATGGCGCGCATATCAGCGTCGAGCGGTCACAGCATGAAATCCCCTATCCGTATGTCATCGATGGTTCAGCCTTAACGCTCGATCGTTCGATGAGTGCAGGCCTGACCCGACATTTCCCGACCACCGAGCTGTCGCAAATCGGTGATGAGACCGCCGACGGGCTGTTCCATCCTACCGAGCATCATCCGCTTTCCCATTTTGATGCCCGCCGTGTGGATTTCTCCCTCGCGCGCCTGCGTCATTATACTGGCACGCCGGTAGATCACTTCCAGCCGTACGTCCTGTTTACCAACTACACGCGCTACGTCGATGAGTTCGTCAGCTGGGGATGCAGCCAGATTCTTGACCCCGACAGCCCCTATATCGCCCTCTCCTGTGCCGGCGGTATCTGGATCACCGCCAATACCGAAGCACCGGAGCAGGCTGTTTCCGACCTGGCGTGGAAAAAGCATCAGATGCCAGCCTGGCACCTGATCACCAAAGATGGTCAGGGAATTACCTTAATTAATATCGGCGTCGGGCCGGCAAACGCCAAAAACATCTGCGACCACCTGGCGGTCCTGCGTCCGGACGTCTGGCTGATGATTGGCCACTGCGGCGGCCTGCGTGAAAGCCAGACCATTGGGGACTACGTGCTGGCGCACGCCTACCTGCGCGATGACCACGTGCTGGATGCGGTGCTGCCACCCGATATTCCGATCCCCAGCATTGCCGAAGTGCAGCGTGCACTTTACGACGCCACCAAGCAGATCAGCGGCATGCCGGGAGAAGAGGTCAAACAGCGCCTGCGTACCGGAACGGTCGTGACGACCGATGACCGTAACTGGGAGCTGCGCTATTCCGCTTCGGCGCTGCGCTTTAACCTCAGCCGTGCCGTCGCCATCGATATGGAAAGCGCCACCATTGCCGCCCAGGGCTACCGCTTCCGCGTGCCGTACGGCACACTGCTGTGCGTGTCAGACAAACCGCTGCACGGCGAGATTAAGCTGCCCGGCCAGGCGAACCGTTTCTATGAAGGGGCCATTTCCGAACATTTGCAAATCGGCATCAAGGCCATCGATTTACTGCGCGCGGAGGGCGATCACATGCACTCCCGTAAGCTGCGCACCTTCAACGAACCCCCGTTCCGCTAACGTCAATCCTGATAACCCTGCGCGTACTTCGCGCAGGGAACCGGAAAACAACAGAACCATCCGGAAGACAAAAAGCAAAAAACCCGCTTAAGTTTCCTTAAGCGGGTTTCTTAAATATGGCTCCTCTGACTGGACTCGAACCAGTGACATACGGATTAACAGTCCGCCGTTCTACCGACTGAACTACAGAGGAATCGTGTGAACGGGGCGAATATTAACGGCGGTGGATGCCCTTGTCAAAGGCTGTTTTCATAATTCACACCGTTTGCCGATTTATTCTCCACTTTGCACAAAAATTGCCGTTTTTACTGAAAAGTGGTTATGTTTCGTCCACTTGAGTTTTGACCCGCGGATATTTCCACAGCCAACGCCCGCTCACCATGCGGCCATAGAACAGCACGCCGCGTACCGCCCAGTCGAGCACCATGCCCAGCCAGACCCCGATGACCCCCATCCCCAGCACAATCCCCAGGGTATAGCCCGCCACCACGCGACAGCCCCACATTCCCAGCATCGATACCCACATGGTATAGCGCACATCGCGCGCACCTTTAAATGCACAAGGTAAAATCCATGAGGTCGCCCAGATAGGCATAAAGAAGGCGTTCAGCCACAGCAGCTCTTTAACCACGACTTTCACGTCTTCTTCGCTGGTGTAGAACGAGGCGATCAGATTAGCAAACGGCGCCGTTCCCCATGCAATAATCGTGAGCACCACCGTCGATAGCCAGAACACGTGCCACGCCTGGCGCTCCGCCTGTCCTATTTGTCCTTTACCCAACCGTTTGCCGGTAATGATCGTCGAGGCAGACCCCAGCGCGTTGCCCGGCAGGTTAATCAGCGCGGCGACAGAAAAGGCAATAAAGTTCCCGGCGATCACGTTGGTCCCCATTCCGGCGACAAACATTTGCGTCAGCAGTTTGCCGCTGTTGAAGAGTACGGACTCGATGCTGGCCGGAATACCGATGCCCATCACTTCCCAGATAATCGCAAAGTTAAAGGGCTGGAAATAACTTTTGATCGAAATACGCAGCGCCGGGTTAAAGCCAATCGCCAGCACCCAGATAATCGCCACCGCGCCAATATAGCGGGCAATCGTCAGCCCCAGACCGGCGCCAACAAACCCCAGCCCCGGCCAGGAAAAAATACCGTAAATCAGGATACTACTGATAATGATGTTGAGAATGTTCATCCCGCCATTGATCAGCAGCGGAATTTTCGTGTTGCCCGCACCGCGCAGCGCCCCACTGCCGATCAGCGCGATGGCCGCCGCCGGATAGCTCAGTACCGTCAGCTCAAGGTAGGTCAACGCCATCGCCTTCACCTCTTCCGAGGCCTCGCCGGCAACCACGTCGATGATCTCTTTCCCAAAAGCATGGATCACAACCGCCAGCAAGATTGAGAACAGCGTCATGATCGCCAGCGACTGTCGGGCCGCCGCCCTTGCCCGTCGCCGGTCACGTTTGCCCAGGCTAAAGGCCACCACCACCGTGGTCCCAAGGTCAATGGCGGCAAAGAACGACATGATCACCATATTGAAGCTATCGGCCAGACCGACGCCGGCCATCGCCTCTTTTCCCAGCCAGCTGACCAGGAATGTGCTCAGCACGCCCATCAATAAAACACAGGTATTTTCGAGGAAAATAGGCACAGCAAGGGGGCTGATTTCGCGCCAGTACAGCACACGGTAACTCTTACGTTTTTTGAACCAGGTTGTTCGTTCAAAGACCTGGCGCACTGCGGAGGTGGCGTTCAAGGGAGACCTTAGTGAGAAAAGTTGAAACTACATTTCAAATGATGATGGAGAATGGCCGTTCCTGCAAAACATTTTTCCTTATTAATCGTCGGTAATAGCAACAAATTGTTGATGGAACCGCCAGTTGGTTCTCAGGGGGCAATTAGATGTTTGACAAAATTTTTTTCGCCGCTAAGATACGACTCCACACCGATTCCTCTGTAGTTCAGTCGGTAGAACGGCGGACTGTTAATCCGTATGTCACTGGTTCGAGTCCAGTCAGAGGAGCCATATTTAAGAAGCCCGCTCAGGGTAACCTGAGCGGGCTTCTTGCTTTCCGCAACCAACCGACTCTCCTGAACTGATTATTCAGACCCGCGCCAGACCACCAGAGGTCATTATTTAGCCGGGGTATTCAGCGGGCCGGGTTTACCAATCAGATAACCCTGAACCAGATCGCAACCAAGCTGCTGCAAGGAATGTAACTGCTCTTCGGTTTCGACACCCTCGGCGACGATGCGCATATGTAGGCTTTTCCCCATGCTGATAATCAACCGGACGATATCCAGGTCATCTTTCTGCATTGGGATATTCACCACAAATGAGCGGTCGATTTTGATTTTGTCGAACGGGAAATAGCTCAACCGCGACAATGACGAGTAACCGGTACCAAAATCATCAATAGAAATCTGGATGCCCAGCTCGCGCAGCTGGCTAAGGATCTCTAAAGAACGGGTATTTTCATTGAAAATATCCGACTCGGTAATTTCGAGGTCCAGACGGTGCGGATCCAGCCCTGTCCGCTTGAGGACCGAGATAACCACCTCGGTCAGCGAGCTGTTAATTAACTGAATAGGCGACACGTTAACCGAGACCTTCATCGGAGACGACCACTTCGCGGCCTCCTCGCAGGCGGTACTCAACACCCACTCCCCGAGCGCGTTGATCATGCCGGTCTTCTCGGCAATCGGAATAAAGGTGGTGGGCGGCACCACGCCACGCACAGGATGGAACCAGCGCACCAGCGCCTCGTAGCCATAGATTTCGCCGTTGACCGTATCGGCGATCGGCTGGTAATAGACCCGGAACTCACCATTATCGAGAGCCTGCAGCAGATCATCCTCAAAGGACTTATTCTCCTGGAGACGTTGCAGCATGTCAGGGCGGAAGATTTTGATCGTGCCACTCCCCTCCTTCTTGGCTTCATATAACGCAAGATCGGCACACTTATACAGATAATCGGTACGGGTTTCCCGCTCAGAAAGTACCACGCCGATACAGGCATCAATATTGATCAGCGAATCATAAATTTGATAAGGCTGGGTGATTTTCTCACGAATGACCAGGGCGCGATCCAGCGCCATCTCTTCGCTCAGATCGCTGGAGATAAGCGCAAACTCATCCCCTCCCAGGCGATACAGCGTTTCGGAGGTTTTACGGAAAAACGAGAGTCGACTGGCCAGTTCCTGCAGCAGCTTATCGCCGGAATCGTGTCCCAGCGTATCGTTCACATCTTTAAAGTTATCAAGATCGAACAACATGATCACCGCCGAGCCGTTGTAAGGCCTGACCTGATTAACGACTTCTTGCAGTTTTTGCCAGAAGGAGAGCCGGTTCGGCATTCCGGTTAATGAGTCATGATAGGCATCGTACTGCAGCCGACGGTTCTGCACCTGCAGCTTCTCTTTCGATGACTGCAGATCGTCAGCCAGCAGTTTCATTCTGACATGGGCGCGGCGCAGGTTGTTATTCTGACGCAACATCAACAGGCCCAGGGTAATACAGGTGGTGATCAGCAGGACGGAGATAATAGAGTAGATAAAATACAGATTCTGTATCTTGTCGTGGGTCTCGTTAACCACGTCGATCCCCTGCACCAGCGAGGTGGAGGCAATCGACGTCATCGGTCCGTCAAGCTCGCTCATGTCGCGTAATACGAGCCTGATTTGTGCCGGGGTCATCGTATCGAGTTCCCCGTCGAGCTGACGTAAAATATGAATCAAACTCGCCACGGTTGCCTTACGCCCCGCGTCCTTACGAATAAAGTTGCCCAGATCGCCCTGCTCCAGCAGTTCAATCTGGCTCAGCATGATATCCAGACGCAGGCGAACCTTATCGTGGTCTACGCTATCAACACCGAGCGCATACGCGCCTAAACTCGCCTCCAGCCGCATATATTCGGAAACCATCTGGGAAACTGACCAGGAGTCCGTATAGCGAGTTAATTTCTGTAACTCACCTTGCCGCTCATGCACCAGGTAGGTAATGTACCCGGTGATGATGAAAAGCGACAAAATAATGGCGGTAAGTATTCGATTCAAGATCAAACCCTTACTCAATGATAATTTTTGAAACTTGCCATGACGAACGGGAATAATAGATCTGATTCTGTAGTTCCGGGCTGCTGTCGTACGGATAAACAATAAATAAAGGGCCTTTATCGCGGATCTGCATATATTCGCCGTTCATTTTTAGCGCCAGAATCGTCGGGAACTTGCGGAAGTCTTCGAGCGGGACGGTAGTCGTATAATCATTAAGGGCAATGACTTTTGCGGTTTCACCTTTAGCGCCCACTAAATCCATTAATTTCTTAAGGGAAACACCATCGAAACGCACCTTGCCTGAGTACCATGGCGTGGTGGTCACAATCGTCTCCATCCCCAGGTTTTCCAGCATATCCCGGTCAAACACCGCGGTATCGCCAACATTGGTATTCCCAATCAGGCCGGAAATGGTTAAAACGGGCTTGCCGGTAGGGGCAGGCAGTTTTTCTGCAAACGCATTTGGCACAGCCATAACACAAAATAACACTGCGAAAAGTAGACGCATTTTGCTCACCATTCCGTAATTGGAGTTTTGTTAATTGTAAACCATTAGGGTCAATTCTTAAAAGATGTCAGCCCCGGGTTGTGAGGTTCTGGATTAAAAATATTTCCGCATTTCAGAGCCCTCCGAACTTATGTTTACACCTGGTGATAAAAAGAACGTTTTTTGCCATTTATGCAACGTCTCCGGTAAAAATCTTTTCTCTGCCCGGCCTGCGCGGTAGTCTCTGTAAAGACGTGGCTAAGACTGCGTCTCATTCCAATAATGACAAATATGACAACAGACAGGATTAGTATGGACTCAACGCTTATTTCTCATCCCCCCGGCAAGGAGGTTTGTTCACTTAATCGCGCCAGAAGAGCGGCCTGGGGCAGCTTTGCCGGTGCGGTAGTCGACTGGTACGACTTTTTGCTGTACGGCATCACCGCCGCGCTGGTGTTTAACCGCGAGTTTTTCCCTCAGGTCAGTCCCGCGATGGGTACCCTGGCGGCCTTCGCCACTTTCGGCGTCGGTTTCCTGTTTCGCCCGTTAGGCGGCATTATCTTTGGCCATTTCGGCGATCGTCTCGGGCGTAAACGTATGCTGATGATGACCGTCTGGATGATGGGCATTGCCACCGCCTGCATCGGCTTGCTTCCCTCCTTTAACCAGATTGGTTGGTGGGCGCCGGTTCTGCTGGTCATCCTGCGAGCCATCCAGGGCTTCGCCGTTGGTGGTGAATGGGGTGGCGCGGCGCTGTTAGCCGTGGAAAGCGCCCCCAAACATAAAAAAGCCTTTTACAGCAGCGGGGTGCAGGTGGGTTATGGTGTCGGCCTGCTGCTCTCAACCGGCCTGGTCTCGCTGATTAGCGCCAACACCACCGACGAGCAGTTCCTGAGCTGGGGCTGGCGCCTGCCCTTCCTGTTCAGCGTGGTGCTGGTATTGATCGCCCTGTGGATCCGCAATGGCATGGCCGAATCGGCGGAATTTGAAAATCAGCAGCAGAAACCGCAGCCGTCGGAGAAAAAACGTCTGCCGGTAATCGAAGCCCTGCTCCGCCATCCCGGCGCGTTTCTGCTGATCATCGCCCTGCGCCTGTGCGAACTGTTAACGATGTATATCGTGACCGCCTTCGCCCTGAATTACTCTACGCAGAACCTCGGACTACCGCGCGAACTGTTCCTGAATATTGGCCTGCTGGTCGGTGCCATCAGTTGTCTGACGATTCCCTGCTTCGCCTGGCTGGCTGACCGCTTTGGCCGGCGACGCATCTATATTACCGGCGCACTGATCGGCACCCTGAGCGCCTTCCCGTTCTTTATGGCCCTGGAGAGTCAGTCCTACTTCTGGATCCTGTTTTTTGCCCTGATGCTGGCCAATATCGCCCATGATATGGTGGTGTGCGTCCAGCAACCGATGTTCACCGAGATGTTCGGTGCCAGCTACCGCTACAGCGGTGCCGGTGTCGGCTATCAGGTGGCCAGCGTGGTTGGCGGCGGCTTTACGCCGTTTATCGCAGCTGCGTTAGTGACCTTCTCCGGAGGATCGTGGCACAGCGTGGCGATTTACCTGACCGTCGGCTGCCTGCTTTCTGCCCTCACGGCGATGCTGATGAAACAGAAAGCTCACCCCTGATAGCATGCGGACGGCGGAGAAACCGCCGTCCATAAGGAGATGTCATGATCCAGGAGAACCGCCCCGCCTGCTGGCCCGCGCTGTTTCATCATCAGGAACTCCCGCTGCGGTTCTGTCCCGACCCGACCCTTGCCGAGCAACCACTGATTGAGCTGGCGCGCAATGGCCAGGCGGTGGCCCAGCTCTGGCAGGCGCCGCAGGGGTTTGTCGTGCCGGGAAGCTACCGCAAATTTAGTGAGCTCGACCACGTCAGCACGCTTTTCAGCCGCTGCGGCTGGCCGGTATGGATACGCCGATCCGGCGGCGGGCTGGTGCCGCAAGGTCCGGGGATCGTCAATCTCAGTCTCGCCTGGCCGGTGTCACAACCGCTGGGAGAAGCGGCGGAGCCGATCTATCTCCTGCTCTGCTGGCTGCTGCAGCGCACCCTGGCGACGTTCGGCGTCACCAGCCATTTTCAGTCCGTCACCGGTTCGTTCTGCGACGGGCGCTACAACCTGGCCTGCGGCAAGGGTGAGGATGTGCGCAAAATTGCCGGAACCGCCCAGTACTGGCGGCCTCTTTCGCAGGGCGAGGGGCATATCGTCCTCGCCCATGCGGTGATCTTACTGGAAGCCGATCTGCCCGCTGCACATCAGGCAGCAAATGCGTTCGAAGCCAGGCTCAACAGCGGCCGGGTCTATCGGGCCGATAAAACCGTCTCGCTCTCGGAGCTGCTGCCCGGTGAGACCAACCTGCTGGATCGTTTTCGCCAGGCGCTGGCGCAGCAGCTGCACTCGCCCGCTTAGCAACAGTCAGCGGCGGCTACAGACAGCCGTGATGCGCTGCCGTTACCGGATTCCCACGCATTACGCTAGAATCCTTTTTTCCATCGGGGATTAACCCGCTCTACGCACTGAAGGTCACAACACCGTGAATAATAAGACAAACTTTACGAAAGACGTGGCATGGGCCCGCCAGAATATGCCGCGGACGCTGCGCCAGGTTGCCGCGCTTCCAGACCTGAGCCAGGTGCGACTGGCCTGCTGCATGCATCTGGATATGAAAATGATCCCACTGGTGCAGGGGACCCTCGAAAAAGGGGCAAAAGTCTTTCTGACCACCTGCAACCCGACCACCGTTCAGGATGATGTGGTCGCCTGGCTGGTCGAGCGCGGCGCTGAGGCCTGCGCATGGCGAGACATGAGCGATGCCGACTGGCAGCAATCCTGGGAACAAGCCATTGCCTGGGAACCGACTCATCTGTGCGAAATGGGGGCGGATATTACCACTCTGCTCCACCAGCGCGGCGAGTTTGGCAATATCGTTGCCGGCCTGGAGGCCACCGGCTCCGGCGTCAGCCGCCTGGGCGATATCCATCCCGGTTACCCTATTTTTAACTGGGACGACCTGCCGGTGAAAGAGGGTTTGCATAACCGTCACATGGTTGGCCTCACCGCCTGGCACACCTTTTTCCAGACCACCCACCTGACCCTGCATGAGAAAAAAGTGCTGGTGATCGGCTATGGCCTGGTGGGACAAGGCGTTGCCGCCTCGGCGAAAGCCTTTGGTGGACAGGTCATGGTAGCCGAAATCGATCCCGCTCGTCGCCTGCAGGCGGCCTATGATGGCTGGCACATTGTCGATTTACAGGATGCCATCGCCTCTGCGGATGTGGTCGCTACCGCAACCGGCGGCAAAAAAGTAGTCAACAGCCAGGCTCTGGACAAGGCGAAAGATGGAGTATTCATCCTCAACGTGGGCCACGTTGCCGAAGAGATCGACTGCGGCTACCTGCGTCAGTTCAGCCATGAAGAGGTCATGCCGTTCATCAACGCCTATCGGATGGAGAATAAAACCGTGTATCTGATGGCCAACGGCTCAATGCTGAACCTGACCGCAGGATTTGGCGACAGCCTCAACGCCTTTGACGTCACCCTGGCGGTGATGGCCAGCGGTATCAAGCATATCGTGACGGAAGGGATGCAGGCGCCGGCGGCGGTCTATCTGCTGCCGCAGAGCGTGTGGCAACAGGCGCTCTAAATCCGTGTGGATATCAGGGCGACGGCGGTCGCCCTGATGACTGGTTAGTGACCTTCCGGCAGCACAATATT
Organism: Klebsiella sp. R445; assembly: GCF_051131755.1. Lineage (NCBI taxonomy): Bacteria > Pseudomonadati > Pseudomonadota > Gammaproteobacteria > Enterobacterales > Enterobacteriaceae > Klebsiella > Klebsiella sp. R445. The sequence goes on along the minus strand of NZ_CP180446.1, from coordinate 5,058,354 downwards.
GCTTTCTGCCAGCGTCCCCATTTCGTTGTAAATCGTGCAGGCCGCCTGCACCAGATGCATCGCCAGCGCCGCCCCGCTGCCTTCGCCTAAGCGCATCCCCATGTTCAGATAGGGTTCCAGCTGTAGGTGTTCCAGTGCGATACGCGCCCCTTTTTCCGCCGACAGATGCGACGGGATCAGATACGGGTGAACCCCTGGCGCCAGACGACAGGCCGCCAGCGCCGAGGCATAAGACAGAAAACCGTCCAGCACCACCGGCAACCCGCAGGATGCCGCGCCCAGCATCACGCCGGCCATACCGACCAGATCAAACCCGCCCACTTTCGCCAGTACGTCCAGGCCATCGTCCGCCTGTGGTTGATTGACCGCTATCGCCCGCCGCACGACGTCGGCTTTGTGCGCCAGCTGAGACACCGGCAGGTTAGCGCCAATGCCAACCACTTCATGGGCATCATTGCCGGTCAGTACGCTAACCACTGCCGCCGCGGGGGTGGTGTTGGCCATGCCCAGTTCGCCGACGCCAAACACCTTGACTCCTTGAGCCGCCAGCTCGCGGGTATAGCCAATGCTGGCCACCAGCAACGCCGTCGCCTGTTCGCGACTCATGGCCGCCGAGTGGGCAATGTTAGCGCTGCCGCGCGCGACTTTCATATTCACCAGACCGGGAATCGGGTCCGCGTCAATACCGGCATCAATCACGTGCACCTTGGCTCCGGCCTGCGCCGCCAGCACGCAGACGCCGGTATTTTTCCGGGTCATGTTTGTTGCCTGAATCGCCGTCACCACCTGAGGTGAAATCGCGACCCCTTCATGCCAGACGCCATGATCGGCGCACATCACCACGATGGCTTTCTCCATCAGCTGCAGCTCACCGCGCAACCCCGGCATACCGGCCAGTTGTACGGCCAGCGCTTCCAGCCGCCCCAGGCTACCCGGCGGTTTTAATAATCCGTCCAGATGCTGTTGCGCCCGCGCCATCGCCGCCCGATCCGGCTGAGCAATGGCGGCAATGAAAGCCGAAAGATTGTCCATTATGTTCCTCGTCGCACTGTCAAATGATGTGTCATCGCCCATTGTGAACCCCGTGGCGCGCAGAAATTCACGTGACAAGGCCGTTCATCGCAGGGGAAGGAGATAAATCAGAAGGGGAATTCCCGGCAGCGAGGGCCGCCACCGGGCAGGTACAGCGTGATTACTCTTCGACTTTCGCTTCGCCAATCACTTTCAGCTTTTTGGAAATGTCGCGGCGTTCTTTGGACAGCTCAGCATTTTTGATGATGTAGTCATCAACACGATCTTCGTAATCGCTTTTCATGCTGGCAATAATGCCCTGAATGGCTTCAACGCTCATGCCTGGCTTGATGTAGTCACTGAGGTTGTCCAGCAGCAGTACGCGCTTCTGGTTGTCACGGATCTTTTTCTCAACGTCCTGAATTTCACGCTGCAATTTGTTCTTACGACGATACAGGCGAACAAACTCCAGTACGTCCTGGAAAGAAGGCTTAGTTGTTTCCATTTTTATACCCCTAATATTTGAGATTCGGATTCGCTAAAGCGACTGCTATATAGGGCTAACATAACTGTTAGCAGACGCTGATGACAATGTTTTTTCCTTTACGTTTATCATAACCCTAAATGCAGCTGAATCGAAGCAACCTGTGGGCAAATTGCGTGCATCTGGCTTTTATTTACGCAGCGCCCGACAGATTAAATTCGACAGCAGCTCAAGCTGGCGCGCCAGTTCGATGCTCAGCCAGACGTAGCCATGGATGGGCGTTTCCGACAGGTTGTCCCCCTTATGCTCGTTCATCAGCTGGCGCAGTTCAGCCACAACCTCGTTGAGTTTTTCGGTATTGGCGCGGATGGGCTGTGGGTTACCCTCATACAAGGCATGCGCAATGGTCAGCAGGGTTTGCTGGGTCATCTGCTGGGTTTCGCGCAGCGTATGGGCGTTCAGCATCACAAAATGGCCGGGACGGGAAATCCAGTAGGCGTTGATCTGCAGTTCAAGCATGCAGACCAGATTGCGGCTCACGGTCTGAATCGCCTCGAAAATGGCTTTCTGGATATGGGTCTCTTTGCTGGCCGGGGTAATCAGGCCGCGCATCTTGACCACATCGTTCAGCACCTTCTGCAGGTGTTTTTCCAGACGCGGTCGCTCCACCAGGTTAGGGGAAAAACCAGCCTGATAAAGACGGTTGAAGGCGGTGACATAGTTGGCCATCTGAATGCGCCAGTGCAGAAATGCCCGCTGTGGCCAGATGCCGGTGAACAGCATCGCCAGCAGCGAGCCGAAGATAACATCGCCGCTTCGCCAGAGCGCGGTATGCATATCGCCGGGCGGCGCCCCGACCACCACCGACAACGTGATGCCGATAAGCAGCGCCTGATAGGGCTTTTTGCCCAGCGCCAGCCAGCCGCAGAGGAACATGGCCAGGCCGCACCACAGTACCATTATGGGTAAGGAGATCAGTTCAAGCTTGAGCGCCACCAGCCCGAGTGCCGAACCTAAAATGGTACCGCCAATACGTTCAAAAGCACGCGGCACCACGTTGCCCCAGAAGGAAATCGGCCCCATCACCACCACCAGAGTGATCAGCGGCCAGGTGCCTTCCGGCACATTCAGCAGACGAACCAGCAAAAAAGTGAGGACAAAGGCCAGAGCAATTCGAATACCATGCACCACGCGATAGTGGCGATACAGACGAATTTCAAAAGGCTTGAGTGATTTATCAGCGCGCACAACGCTCTCCAGCAAGAAAGCAGGTAGCAAAGGCCAATTGTAACTGCTTTTTCGCTATAAGCAGCACGCTGCTCAAAAAAACCTTTTCACAGGGGGATTATCGGGTTACTCCCCGACCGGCGTCACCGCGACATACATTTCAATGTCCCAGTAGCCGTCCTGATTGCCGTCGTTCAGATAAAGCTCGAAGCACGGTTTTTCCGCAATGTGGTACGTCTTGTCCTGCATCAGACTGTTGAAGAAGGCCAGCCAAGGCGTGGAGAAGTCATGGTTTTCCACCCGTGCGCGGGCAAAAGCGTACTCTCCGCCGGCGATCTCGGTGAGAATCACCCCTTCGCTGCCGGGCGGGATAACATAATCTTCCGCCACGGTAACCACCGTATCGCAGCGCAGTTTCTCGGGCGGCACCTGGTCTGGGTTATCGTAGTAAACGGCCACCCACTCCTGCGCTGGCACCTGATGGTTTGTGACCCACGCCATCAGTTGTTCAAAACCCTGTTTAACGGTCTGTTCCCACGGCCCCACCAGGTGAAACCCGGCAATTTTACGTTTGTCGACGGACTTAACGTGATATTCCATGCTGCCTCCACTATTGATAACAACTGTATAAATATACATGAAGTGTAACCAGGCGATGAGGATCAGTATGTGAGTTGATTCGCAGAGTTGCCGTAATATTATCCAAAAAAAATGCCCCGAACGGGGCATGAAGATTACAGGCCGTGGTGCAGATAATCGCTCAATCGCGAGAAGAACCCGCCCTTGCCGACACTCTCCAGAGTGACCAGCGGCCAGTGGGCCACGACTTTGTCACCATCGTACAGTGAAATTTCGCCCACCCGCTGGTTGGCGGCAATCGGAGCTTCGAGATCTTTCTTATCCAGCACATATTTCGCTTTGATGCGTGACACTTCCGACTTCGGCAGCGCTAACCAGAAGTCCTGATCGGTGCCCAACTCGATGTGATCTTTATCGCCGTACCAGATCTGCTCGCTGCCGACTTTTTTGCCCTTTTGCAGCACCTGGACGGTATCGAAGTTTTGCTGGCCCCAGTGCAGCAGTTTCGCCGCCTGCTGTTCGCGCCCTTTCGGGCTGTCGGCGCCCATCACCACGGCGATAAGACGACGCTTGCCGTCAACTGCAGAGGCAATCAGGTTAAAGCCGGCGCCTGAGGTATGCCCGGTCTTCAGGCCATCGACATTCATGGTTTTATCCCACAGCAGCCCATTGCGGTTCTGCTGGGTGATACCGTTCCACGTCAGGCTCTTTTGGCTGTACATATGGTAGACGTCAGGCTCGCCGTGAATGATCGCCCGTGACAGTACCGCCAGATCGTATGCGGAACTGTGCTGGCCCGGCGCATCAAGACCATGCACGGTTTCAAAATGGGTATCCTGCAGATGCAGTTTTTCAACATAGCTGTTCATCAAGGCGACGAACTGTGGCTGGCCGCCGGCCACATAATCCGCCAGCGCCACGCAGGCGTCGTTACCGGAATCGACGATAAGTCCGCGGCTTAAATCGCGCACGCTGACCCGGTCACCTTGCTTCAGGAACATCAGTGATGAGCCGTCGAATACCGGGTTGCCTTTGGCCCAGGCATCGCGGCCGACGGTGACGATATCGTCAAAGGTGATGCGGTGGCTGTCGATAGCGCGATCGACCACATAGCCGGTCATTAATTTCGTCAGACTGGCAGGGTTACGCTGCTGGTGCTCATTGCCCGCAGTCAGTATCTGTCCGGTGGTATAATCCATGAGTACCCAGGAGCCAGCCTGAATCGACGGTGGCGCCACGGTAGCGGGGAAATCATTAGCAGCAAATGCGCAAGAAACGCTCGAAGCGAGCAAAGTTACAGCAATAAAAAAACGGCCTTTCAACGGCATATCCTCTAGATTGGCAGACTCGCCGTCCTTTTTACGGAAGTTCTTCTTTCAAATCAGGGTTTAATTGCAAGAAAATATGACACGGTAAAAGTCTGCCACGGCCAACGCCCTTCTGATGCCCAGGCAAATCGTTTACCATAACGGATGCACGCCACCATGGATAATGAACAGACTATGCAAGATAGCGCCAATCAGCCCGGATTTTTGTTTCACGATTACGAGACCTTCGGCACCAGCCCTTCGCTTGACCGGCCGGCGCAGTTCGCCGCCATCCGCACCGATGCGGAGCTGAATATCATCGGCGAACCGGAAGTCTTCTACTGCAAACTGGCCGACGACTATCTGCCGCAGCCGCAGGCGGTCATGATCACCGGGATCACCCCGCAGGAAGCTATCGCCAAAGGCGACAACGAAGCGGCCTTTGCCCGCCGTATTCACGATCTGTTCACGGTGCCCAAAACCTGCATCGTCGGCTATAACAACGTGCGCTTCGATGATGAAGTCAGCCGCAATATTTTCTATCGCAACTTCTACGATCCCTACGCCTGGAGCTGGCAGCACGATAACTCCCGTTGGGATCTGCTGGATGTGATGCGCGCCTGCTACGCGCTGCGCCCGGAAGGGATCAACTGGCCGGAGAACGACGACGGCCTGCCGAGCTTCCGCCTGGAGCACCTGACCGTCGCCAACGGCATTGAACACAGCAACGCCCACGACGCGATGGCCGACGTTTACGCCACCATCGCCATGGCGAAACTGGTCAAAACCCAGCAGCCGCGCCTGTTTGACTATCTCTACAGCCATCGCAACAAGCGCAAGCTGGCGACGCTCATCGACGTGGTTCAAATCAAGCCGCTGGTCCATGTGTCCGGCATGTTCGGCGCGGCGCGGGGCAACACCAGCCTGGTCGCCCCACTTGCCTGGCACCCGGACAACCGCAATGCGGTGATCATGGTCGATCTTGCCGGCGATATGACCCCGCTGCTGGAACTGGATGCTGATACGCTGCGCGAACGACTGTATACGCCAAAAGCCGATCTCGGCGAGCTGGCGGCGGTGCCGATTAAGCTGGTCCACCTGAATAAATGCCCGGTGCTGGCCCAGGATAACGCGCTGCGCCCGCAGGATGCCGACCGGTTGGGGATTAACCGCCAGCGCTGCATGGATAATCTGCAGCTGTTGCGCAGTCATCCGCTACTACGTGAGAAAGTGGTTGCCCTCTTTGCCGACGCGGAGCCGTTCGTGCCATCTGAAAACGTCGATGCTCAGCTCTATAACGGCTTTTTCAGCGATGCCGACCGCGCGGCGATGAAAATCGTTCTGGAAACCGAGCCGCGTAACCTGCCCGCGCTGGATATTACCTTCGCCGACCAGCGGATAGCTCGCCTGCTGTTTAACTATCGCGCGCGAAATTTCCCCGGCACCCTCGACGAGGCCGAGCAGCAACGCTGGTTAGAGCATCGTCGTGAAGTGTTTACCCCGGAGCGTTTGCAGGCTTACGCCGATGAGTTGCAGATGCTGTATCAGCAATATCCGGACAACACAGAGAAGCAGGCGCTGTTGAAAGCGCTGTGGCAGTACGTGCAAGAGATTGTTTGATTGGGAAAAATTCCCGGAGAGGGCGCTTGACGCCCAGCCCGGGAACGGTTGGTTAACTTCTGGCGCGGCTGGCGATAATCGCCTCCGCAACATTGCGCGGGGCTTCCGCGTAATGGTGGAACTCCATGCTGTAGGTGGCACGGCCCTGCGACATCGAACGCAGCGTGGTGGAATAGCCAAACATCTCAGCCAGCGGCACATCCGCACGGATAATCTGGCTGCCGAAGCGCTCTTCCATCCCCTGCACCATGCCGCGCCGGGAAGAGAGATCGCCCATAATGTTCCCGGCGTACTCCTCCGGCGTTTCCACTTCCACGTGCATCACCGGTTCGAGGATCACCGGATCGGCCCGGCGCGCCCCTTCCTTGAAGCCAAAAATCGCCGCCATGCGGAAGGCCATCTCCGAGGAGTCGACATCATGGTACGAGCCAAACGTCAGGGTCGCTTTGACATCCACTACCGGATAGCCGGCCAGCACGCCGGTGCCCATCGCTTCACGCAAGCCTTTCTCCACTGACGGGATATACTCGCGCGGTACCACCCCGCCTTTGGTGGCATCTTCAAACACAAAGCCACTTCCCGGCGCCAGCGGTTCCAGCGTCAGCACCACATGACCGTACTGTCCTTTACCGCCGGACTGGCGGACAAATTTGCCTTCCACCTCTTTGACCGTTTTGCGGATCGTCTCGCGGTAGGTCACCTGCGGACGGCCGATATTGGCCTCCACGCCAAACTCACGTTTCATGCGGTCGACGATAATTTCCAGATGCAGTTCCCCCATCCCGGAGATAATCGTCTGGCCGGACTCCTCGTCAGTGTGCAGACGAAATGACGGGTCTTCCGCCGCCAGTCGCTGCAAGGCGATGCCCATTTTCTCCTGGTCGGCTTTGGTTTTCGGTTCAATTGCCAGCGAAATCACCGGCTCCGGAAACTCCATGCGTTCCAGGGTGATAACCGCATCGGGATCGCACAGCGTGTCGCCGGTAGTCACATCCTTCAGCCCGACGCAGGCGGCAATATCCCCGGCATGCAGTTCATCCACCTCATGACGGTCGTTGGCGTGCATCAGCACGATACGCCCGATACGCTCCTTCTTGCCTTTCACCGGGTTGTACACCGCATCACCTTTTTTCAGGGTGCCAGAGTATACCCGAATAAAGGTCAACTGGCCGACGTACGGATCGGTCATCAGTTTAAACGCCAGCGCCGAGAACGGTTCGTCGTCGCCCGGATGACGTTCAGCCGACTGGCCTTTCTCATCGACACCCTCAATCGCCGGAACATCCAGCGGTGACGGCATCAGTTCGATTACCGCATCGAGCATGCGCTGCACACCTTTGTTCTTGAACGCGCTGCCGCACAGCACCGCCTGAATTTCCCCGCTGACGGTGCGCTGACGCAATCCGGCGATAATATCGGCTTCGCTCAGCTCGCCGGTTTCCAGGTATTTATCCATCAGCGCGTCGTTGGCTTCCGCCGCCGCCGAGACCATTTTTTCTCGCCATTCCTGGGCGGTCGCCAGCAGGTCGTCCGGCACCGGCGCGTAGCTAAAGGTCATGCCCTGGGTCGCGTCGTCCCACAAGATGGCGCGCATTTTGATGAGATCCACCACCCCGGTGAAATGCTCCTCGGCCCCAATAGGGATCACGATCGGCACCGGGTTAGCTTTCAGACGGTCGATCATCATCTGCACGACACGGAAGAAATCCGCGCCGGGACGGTCCATTTTGTTGACGAACGCCAGCCGTGGTACGTGGTATTTATTCGCCTGTCGCCAGACGGTTTCTGATTGTGGCTGCACGCCACCGACGGAGTCATACACCATGACCGCACCGTCCAGCACGCGCATCGAACGTTCCACCTCGATGGTGAAATCCACGTGGCCCGGGGTGTCGATAATATTGATACGGTGTGGCTCGAAACTGCGGTCCATTCCGGGCCAGAAGCAGCTTACCGCCGCGGAGGTAATCGTAATTCCGCGCTCTTGCTCCTGCGCCATCCAGTCAGTGGTTGCCGCGCCATCGTGTACTTCCCCCAGCTTGTGGCTCATTCCGGTGTAAAACAGAATGCGCTCGGTGGTGGTGGTTTTGCCGGCATCGATATGCGCGGAGATACCGATGTTGCGATAACGTTCGAGGGGGATGGGTCGGGGCATGATGCGTCCTTAGTCGTATTGACTGTCAGTGAGCGGCTGAATTGTGCCGCAATGTGTTTACCGGCCTCTATCATAGTACAACTGTACGAGTATATTCGAACTATTTTTGCTATTGTTTCTATTGGCGAAGCTGAACTGACGTACGTGGCGTTAGCCATGTAGTTTGGGTATATTACCGGCCAGCCGCCGATACGGGCTGCTGCTCCCGGGAGCAGAGCAACCGCCGACACAGGAATATTATGATCGCCAATCATCCCGAACGTGAACAAATCCGCCTGGAAAATGTTCTTTTTGCCCTTGGAAACCCGATGCGTCTGGAGATTATTCGCATCCTGGCTGACGGCAATGAGCAGAGCTGTAACGCCCTGCGCCCTGAAGATATTGCTAAATCCACGATGACTCACCACTGGCGCGTCCTGCGCGATAGCGGCGTGATCTGGCAGCGCCCCCAGGGACGCGAGAACATGATTTCGTTGCGCAGAGACGATCTTGATGCCCGCTTTCCCGGGCTACTGGATGCGCTGCTCAAGGTGATGGCTTAGGCCGAAAAAGAGATGTGATTCAGGTAGGTTGCGGGTCACACCGTGCGACAAAAACAAAAAAGCCGGAGGTCTCCCCCCGGCTTTTTTATCACAACGTGTATTTACGCCACGTCTTCGTACTGCGGAACCGGGTTGCGGAAACGCTTGGTCACGCAGGCCAGGTATACCAGGCCAATGGTACCCCAAATCAGACCCAGAACCATAGAGCTCTGCTCCAGGTTAACCCACAGCGCGCCGACGGTCAGTGCACCACAGGACGGCAGCACCAGGTAGTTGAAGTGGTCTTTCAGCGTCTTGTTACGCTTCTCACGGATCCAGAACTGCGAAATCACCGACAGGTTAACGAAGGTAAACGCCACCAGCGCACCAAAGTTAATCAGCGCCGTTGCGGTCACCAGGTCGAATTTAATCGCCAGCAGTGCAATCGCGCCAACCAGCAGCACGTTAAACGCCGGAGTACGCCATTTCGGGTGAATATAGCCGAAGAAGCTGGTCGGGAACACGCCGTCGCGGCCCATCACGTACATCAGGCGAGAAACACCCGCATGTGCGGCCATACCGGAAGCCAGAACGGTCACGCTGGAGAAAATCAGCACGCCCCACTGGAAGGTTTTGCCCGCTACGTACAGCATGATTTCAGGCTGTGACGCATCCGGATCTTTAAAGCGCGAGATGTCCGGGAAGTACAGCTGCAGGAAGTAAGAGGCACCGATAAAGATCATGCCGCCAATCAGCGCAGTCAGGAAGATAGCCTTCGGGATCACGCGCTCTGCATCTTTGGTCTCTTCGGACAGCGAAGAGATGCCGTCAAAGCCGAGGAACGAGAAGCACAGAATAGTCGCCCCGGTAATCATCGGCACCACGTGGGCCCCTTCGGACCAGAACGGACGGGTGCTGGTCAGCGTGCCGGCACCTTCACCGTGCATCACACCGTAGATGATCAGGCCGACAATCACCGCCACAATACCCATCTGCAGAACCACAATCAGGGTGTTGAAGTTCGCCACAGCCTTGATGCTGCGCAGGTTAGAGACGGTCATGAAACCGACCAGTGCGACCACGAAAATCCATGACGGCACGGAAGGCATCAGCGCTTCAAAGTAAATTTTCGCCAGCAGGATGTTGATCATCGGCATGAACAGGTAGTCCAGCAGCGATGACCAGCCAACCATAAAGCCTACGGTCGGGCTGATGGATTTCTGGGCGTAGGTATAAGCGGAACCTGCTGACGGGAAACGACGAACCAGTTTACCGTAGCTCAGTGCCGTAAAGAGAATCGCGATCAGTGCGAAGGCGTAGGCCGTCGCGACGTGACCGTCGGTCAATCCAGAGACGATACCAAACGTATCGAACAGCGTCATCGGCTGCATATAGGCCAGGCCCATCATTACAACCGGAATCAACGTAAGCGTCTTACGTAATTCCACGCGAGAGGTTTTTGGAGTAGCGTTATGCGACATGGTGGTTATCCCCTTTCACGGCGAATGCCATCGCGTAAGCAAAAAATTGCCCCATTTCAGTGTATTCCTCAGCGACAACGACTGTCGGTTTTTAGTAAATATCTATCCGGTACGAAGCCCGGCCTCTTGTATTGAATGATGTGCCTTGAAAGCAAAAAAATAACCGACACTTCAAAAAGCGTCGGCTAAATTCCATTTTTCAGGCCGCGTATTTTGCAACATTTTCTGGTCTGATGACAAGATGTTGAAAAGCCAAATTGTCACTACAATAATTTAACAGCTTAATATTCATACATTTTTAGTATGATAGATTGTATGGATAGCATTATTTGCTAAAATTTCGCGGCGCCACCAGTCGCAAGAACGCCCGCTCCCCTGGTCGTTCCAGCCCAACCATGCCCGATGCGACGGAAAATGGGAGGCGACAGCCTTCTCTACCAGCTCGCCACTCTCCAGTTGAGCACGCACCAGATACTGCGGCACGTACCCCCATCCCAGCCCGGCGGCGATCAGCATCAGTAGCCCCGGATAGTCATAGGCCACCAGACAGTCCTGGTCATCAACCGGCGGCCACTGTCCATCGATTGCAATCGCCCGATGGCGCTTCAATATCCGCCAGCTCAGCGGCGCGGTGAGTGCGGCAAGCGGATGCTGCGGGGCAACAACAAGCCCATACGCCAGTTCGCCCAGCAGGCTGAAGCCGTAGCCACCAATCGCTGGAGGATCGCTGACCACACCCAGCACCATATCCGCCCGCCCCTCAACCAGCGCATCCCAGCCATGGGAGGACGCTTCTCGAAGGAATCGCATCTGTGCAAGGGTATGTTGCTGATAGAACTGGCTCACCATCGGCGCCAGTAAAAAGAAAGGGAACGCCGTATCCACGGCCAGCACCAGGGTATTTTCCCACCCCTGATGCAATTTAATTGCCTGTTTTTCCAGTTCACGGGCGGTATGCAACACCTCGCGCCCTTTCTCCAGCAGCATCTGCCCGGTTGGCGTAAAACGCGCCCGATGGCCGCTGCGGTCAAGCAGCTGAATATTCAGATCGCTTTCCAGCTTGTGAATGGTGTAGCTCAGCGCAGAGGGGGTTTTGTAGAGCTTTGCCGACGCCGCAGCAAAGCTCCCCTCTTTATCCAGAGCATCAAGAATAACGAGGACATCCAGCAGTGGTTTCATCGCCGCCCCCTCAGGTACGCGATTACCGCTAGCGCATTACTCCATCGGCATCACCAGCGGGTCGGGGTACTGATACTCAAACCCCAGTTCGTAGCAAATTCGGTTGCCATCGATGATCTTACCCGGCCCGCTATTCGGGTTGTCGGCAAATACCGGTGCCTCCAGCCCCAGTTCACGCGCCATTTGCGGGTAGAACACGCCACGCGCCGGATGTTTGGGCGCACATATATTATAGATGCGTCCGCCCTTCGGGGCCTGCAACAGCAGTTCGATGGCGGAAACGACATCCTGCAAATGCACGAGGTTCACGCCATGCTGGCCGTCCGGTGCCGATTTTCCGGCAAAGAAGCGTCCGGGATGACGGGATGGCCCCACCAGCCCCGCCAGACGCAAAATATCCACCGACGTTCCCGGCAGATTGTGCAGCCAGTCTTCCAGCTCTTTCAACACCCGGCCGCTAGCGGTCTGCGGGTCGCGCGGTGAATTCTCTTTTAGCGTCCCGCTGGCATTGCCATAAACGGAGGTGGAGCTGGTAAATACGATGCGCGGAATATGGTAGGCCAGCGCCGTATCGACAATCTCCTGGACCGCCTGCAAATAAAACTCTTCACCCGGCCCGCTACGACGCGCCGGTAACGTAATCACCAACGCATCGACTTTCATCAACGCATCCAAATCATCGGCATCGCAGACCAGCTGCGGCTCCAGGCGTAGCGGATAGCTATCAATACCGCACATCCTCGCCGCCTCCACGCCATCCCGGGTGGTTTTGCTGCCGGTGACCTGCCATCCGCGTGCATTCAATGACAAAGCAAGCGGCATGCCCAGCCATCCTAAACCGACAATTGCGACCTTTTTCATACCTGGCTCCTGACTCTTTCGCTGTGCTGATATAAGGCTACGCCAGCCAACCGCAACTGACAATTTCTTCAGTGAATATGAAATGAATTAATGATAGTAAAAAGCCCTTGCTTTCTGCGCTTGAAGTGGTTTAGGTTAAAAGACATCAAATGCATAGTCATTCAAAGAGAATTTTATGAACCGCGTTCAATTTAAACATCACCATCATCACCATCATCCTGACTAGTCTTTCAGGCGATGTGTGCTGGAAGACATTTAGATCTTCCAGCGGTGCATGAGCGCGAAATGAGCCCCCGGAAGATTCACTTCCGGGGGCTTTTTTTTGAACCAAATTCGGACAGATTCAGACAGGAATTAAGAGGAAACAAGAATGTTAGACAACAGCCGTTTACGCATAGCTATTCAAAAATCAGGCCGCCTGAGTGAAGATTCACGCGAATTACTGAGCCGTTGTGGCATTAAAGTGAATTTGCACACCCAGCGCCTGATTGCGCTGGCGGAAAATATGCCAATCGACATTCTGCGAGTGCGTGATGACGATATCCCGGGCCTGATTATGGATGGCGTGGTCGATCTGGGCATCATCGGCGAGAACGTGCTGGAAGAAGAGCTGCTGAGCCGTCGCGCTCAGGGCGAAGATCCGCGCTATTTCACCCTGCGTCGTTTAGATTTCGGCGGCTGCCGCCTGTCGCTGGCGACTCCGGCAGATGAAAGCTGGAACGGCCCGGCGGCGCTGGACGGCAAACGTATTGCCACCTCTTACCCGCACCTGCTGAAGCGCTACCTCGATCAAAAAGGCATCTCCTTTAAATCCTGCCTGCTGAACGGCTCTGTAGAAGTTGCCCCACGTGCCGGTCTGGCCGATGCGATTTGTGACCTGGTCTCCACCGGCGCGACCCTCGAAGCGAACGGCCTGCGCGAAGTGGAAGTGATGTTCCGTTCCAAAGCCTGCCTGATTCAACGCGATGGCGAAATGGCCGAGGCCAAACAGCAGCTGATCGACCGTCTGCTGACCCGTATTCAGGGCGTGATTCAGGCTCGTGAATCGAAATACATCATGATGCACGCGCCAACCGAGCGTCTGGAAGAAGTTGTGGCCCTGCTGCCGGGCGCCGAACGTCCGACCATTCTGCCGCTGGCAGGTGATAAGCAGCGCGTGGCGATGCACATGGTCAGCAGCGAAACGCTGTTCTGGGAAACCATGGAAAAACTGAAAGCGCTGGGTGCCAGCTCCATTCTGGTACTGCCTATTGAGAAGATGATGGAGTAATCCAGGCGGAACAGGCCTCCGGGCCTGTCTCAGAAAGTAGACAGGGGAAACGACCATGAGCTTCAACACAATTATCGACTGGAACAGCTGTAGCGCAGCACAACAGCAACAACTCTTAATGCGCCCGGCCATTTCCGCTTCCGACAGCATCAGCAAGACGGTGTCGGAGATCCTCGCCAACGTCAAAGAGAATGGCGATGCCGCGCTGCGCGAATACAGCGCAAAGTTTGATAAGACCGACGTCAAAGCACTGAAAGTCACTGAAGAAGAGATTGCTGCCGCCGGCGCGCGCCTGAGCGATGAGCTTAAGCAGGCCATGGCGGTCGCGGTACGCAATATCGAGACCTTCCACAACGCGCAACAGCTGCCGGGCGTCGATGTAGAAACCCTGCCGGGGGTGCGCTGCCAGCAGGTAACCCGCCCTATCGCATCCGTGGGGTTATATATTCCCGGCGGCTCGGCGCCGCTGTTTTCGACGGTACTGATGCTGGCAACCCCGGCACGTATTGCCGGATGTCAGCAGGTGGTGCTGTGCTCACCGCCGCCGATTGCCGATGAAATTCTTTATGCCGCCCAGCTCTGCGGGGTACGTAATATCTTTAACGTCGGCGGCGCGCAGGCCATCGCCGCGCTGGCGTTTGGTACCGAGTCAGTCGCCAAAGTCGATAAAATCTTTGGCCCAGGCAACGCCTTCGTCACCGAAGCCAAGCGCCAGGTCAGCCAGCGTCTGGACGGTGCGGCCATCGACATGCCCGCCGGTCCTTCTGAAGTGCTGGTGATTGCCGATAGTGGCGCGACGCCGGATTTCGTCGCCTCTGACCTGCTTTCTCAGGCGGAGCACGGCCCGGATTCGCAGGTTATCCTGCTGACGCCGGATGCCGCGATGGGTGAACGCGTCGCCCTCGCCGTTGAGCGCCAGCTGGCTGAACTGCCGCGCGCCGACACCGCTCGCGAAGCGCTCTCCGCCAGTCGGATTATCGTTGCCCGCGACCTGGCGCAGTGCGTGGAGATTTCCAATCAGTACGGACCGGAGCACCTGATTATTCAGACCCGCCAGGCCCGCGATCTGGTTGACGATATCACCAGCGCCGGTTCAGTGTTCCTCGGCGACTGGTCTCCGGAATCCGCCGGCGATTACGCCTCCGGGACCAACCACGTGCTGCCGACCTATGGCTACACCGCCACCTGTTCCAGCCTCGGACTGGCGGATTTCCAAAAGCGCATGACCGTGCAGGAGCTGTCGCGCGATGGCTTTGCCGCTCTCGCCTCGACCATTGAGATTCTGGCCGCCGCCGAACGTCTTACCGCCCACAAAAACGCCGTTACGCTGCGCGTCGCAGCCCTTAAGGAGCAAGCATGAGCATTGAAGAGTTAGCCCGCGCCAATATCCGTGCGTTGACGCCGTATCAATCTGCTCGCCGCCTGGGCGGTAACGGCGACGTCTGGCTGAACGCCAACGAATTCCCGACACCGGTCGAATTTCAGTTGACCGAGCAGACCCTGAACCGCTATCCGGAACCGCAGCCGAAGGCGGTAATTGAGAACTACGCACGCTATGCCGGGTTGAAGCCGGAGCAGGTGCTGGTAAGCCGCGGTGCCGATGAGAGCATCGAACTGCTGATCCGCGCGTTCTGCGAGCCGGGACAAGATGCGGTACTCTACTGCCCGCCGACCTACGGCATGTACAGCGTCAGCGCCGAGACCATCGGCGTGACCTGCCGTACGGTCCCGACCCTGGCCGACTGGCAGCTCGATCTGCCAGGCATCGCCGCCAGCCTCGACGGCGTGAAGCTGGTCTTTGTCTGCAGCCCCAACAACCCAACCGGGCAGATTATCAATCCCGACGATCTGCGGGCCCTGCTGGAGATGACCCGCGGGAAAGCAATCGTGGTTGCCGATGAAGCCTATATTGAGTTTTGCCCGCAGGCGACGCTTGCCGGCTGGCTGAGCGACTATCCACACCTGGTGGTGTTGCGCACATTATCAAAAGCGTTTGCCCTTGCCGGCCTGCGCTGCGGCTTTACCCTGGCGAATACCGACGTGATTGGGTTGCTGATGAAAGTCATCGCGCCCTACCCGCTCTCGACGCCGGTGGCCGACATTGCCGCCCAGGCGCTTAGCGAACAGGGTATTGCCGCGATGCGCGCCCGCGTGGCGCAGATTGTTGCCGAACGCGAGTACCTGATTAGCCAGCTGAGCGGCATTCCCTGCGTGGAGCAGGTCTTCGGCGCCGAGACCAACTATATTCTCGTGCGTTTTAAAGCCTCCAGCGCGGTATTTAAATCTTTGTGGGATCAGGGCATTATCTTACGAGACCAAAATAAACAACCTTCATTAAGCGGCTGCTTGCGTATCACTATCGGTACCCGTGCTGAGAGCCAGCGCGTGATTGACGCTTTGACTGCGGAGAATGTATGACCCAGAAGTTTCTCTTTATTGACCGTGACGGTACGCTGATTTCCGAACCACCGGTTGATTTTCAGGTAGACCGCTTTGAAAAACTGGCCTTTGAGCCGCAGGTGATCCCTGTTCTGCTGAAACTCCAGCAGGAAGGTTACAAACTGGTGATGATCACCAATCAGGATGGCCTGGGGACCGACAGCCTGCCGCAGGCTGAGTTTGACGGCCCGCACAACCTGATGATGCAGATCTTTGCTTCTCAGGGCGTCGAATTTGATGAAGTGCTGATCTGCCCGCATCTGCCGTCCGATAACTGCGAGTGCCGCAAACCTAAAACCCAGCTGGTTCTGCCGTGGCTGGAAGATGGCGTGATGGATAAAAGCCACAGCTTCGTCATCGGCGACCGCGCCACCGACATTACGCTGGCCGACAACATGGGCATCACCGGCCTGCGCTATGACCGCGAGACGCTGAACTGGCCGACGATCTGCGAGCAGCTGACCCGCCGCGATCGCTATGCTCACGTGGAGCGTGTCACCAAAGAGACTCAGGTGGATGTGAAAGTCTGGCTGGATCGCGAAGGCGGCAGCAAAATCCACACCGGCGTCGGTTTCTTCGATCATATGCTCGATCAAATTGCTACCCACGGCGGTTTCCGCCTGGAGATTAACGTCGGCGGCGATCTCTACATTGACGATCACCACACCGTAGAAGATACCGGCCTGGCGCTGGGCGAAGCGTTGAAGCTGGCGCTGGGCGATAAGCGCGGAATTAACCGTTTTGGTTTCGTGCTGCCGATGGACGAATGTCTGGCCCGCTGTGCGCTGGATATTTCCGGACGCCCGCACCTGGAATATAAAGCCGACTTTGCCTATCAGCGCGTCGGCGATCTGAGCACCGAGATGGTTGAACACTTCTTCCGCTCGCTCTCCTACACCATGGCGGTGACCCTGCACCTGAAAACCAAGGGCAAGAACGACCATCATCGCGTCGAAAGCCTGTTTAAAGCCTTTGGCCGTACCCTGCGTCAGGCGATTCGCGTTCAGGGCGATACGCTCCCCTCTTCGAAAGGAGTGCTGTGATGAACGTGGTGATCCTCGATACCGGCTGCGCCAACCTCAATTCGGTTAAGTCAGCGATCGGACGCCACGGCTATGAGCCAGCGGTCAGCCGCGATCCGGATGTGGTGCTGCGTGCCGATAAGCTGTTTTTACCCGGCGTTGGCACCGCGCAAGCGGCGATGGACCAGCTGCGCGAGCGCGAGCTGATTGAGCTGGTAAAAGCCTGCACCCAGCCGGTGCTCGGCATTTGCCTCGGCATGCAGTTGCTGGGGCGCCGCAGCGAAGAGAGCAATGGCGTCGATCTGCTGGGCATCATCGAAGAAGACGTGCCGAAAATGACCGACCACGGCCTGCCGCTGCCGCATATGGGCTGGAACCGTGTCTATCCGAAGGCGGGAAATCGTCTGTTCCGCGGCATCGATGACGGCGCGTATTTTTATTTCGTCCACAGCTACGCGATGCCGGTGAATCCTTACACCATCGCGCAATGCAACTACGGCGAACCGTTCACCGCTGCGGTGCAGCAAGATAACTTTTTTGGCGTCCAGTTCCACCCGGAACGCTCGGGCAGCGCCGGTGCGCAGCTGCTGAAAAACTTCCTGGAGATGTGATGATAATCCCGGCTTTAGATTTAATTGACGGCACCGTCGTCCGTCTCCATCAAGGCGATTACGGCCAGCAGCGCGACTACGGCAACGATCCGCTGCCGCGCCTGCAATCCTACGCCGCGCAGGGTGCTGAAGTTCTGCATCTGGTGGATTTAACCGGCGCAAAAGACCCGCAGAAACGCCAGATCGCCCTGCTGAAAACGTTAGTGGCCGGCGTTGATGTGCCGGTACAGGTCGGTGGCGGCGTGCGCACGGAAGAAGACGTCGCCGCCCTGCTGGATGCTGGCGTCGCGCGCGTGGTGGTCGGTTCAACCGCGGTGAAATCCCCGGAAATCGTCAAAGCTTGGTTCAAGCGTTTTGGTCCGCAGCATCTGGTACTGGCGCTGGACGTGCGTATCGATGATCAGGGCAATAAACAGGTGGCCGTGAGCGGCTGGCAGGAAAACTCCGGCGTAACCCTGGAAGAGTTAGTGGAAAGCTATCTGCCGGTCGGTTTGCAGCACGTCCTGTGTACCGATATTTCTCGCGACGGAACCCTCGCCGGGTCGAACGTCTCGCTGTATGAAGAAGTGTGCGCCCGCTACCCGCAGGTGGCATTCCAGTCCTCCGGCGGCATCGGCGATCTGAATGATATTGCCGCGCTGCGCGGAACCGGCGTGCGCGGCGTGATTGTCGGTCGTGCGCTGCTGGAAGAGAAATTCAACGTAACGGAGGCCATTCAATGCTGGCAAAACGGATAATCCCCTGCCTCGACGTTCGCGATGGCCAGGTAGTGAAAGGCGTGCAGTTCCGTAATCATGAAATCATTGGCGATATCGTCCCGCTGGCGAAACGCTATGCCGACGAAGGCGCCGATGAGCTGGTGTTCTACGATATCACCGCCTCCAGCGATGGCCGGGTGGTCGATAAAAGCTGGGTATCACGAGTCGCAGAAGTGATCGATATTCCTTTCTGTGTCGCCGGCGGGATTAAGTCGCTGGAAGAGGCGGCGCAGATCCTCTCCTTCGGCGCGGATAAGATTTCGATTAACTCCCCGGCGCTGGCTGACCCAACGCTGATTACCCGCCTCGCCGACCGCTTTGGCGTGCAGTGTATTGTGGTGGGTATCGATACCTGGTTTGATGCCGAGAGCGGCAAGTATCACGTCAATCAGTATACCGGCGACGAGAGCCGTACCCGGGTCACCCAGTGGGAAACCCTCGACTGGGTGCAGGAAGTGCAGAAGCGCGGCGCCGGCGAGATCGTGCTCAACATGATGAATCAGGATGGCGTGCGCAACGGTTACGATCTTGAGCAACTGAAGAAAGTGCGCGCCGTCTGCCGCGTGCCGCTGATCGCCTCTGGCGGTGCGGGCACCATGGAACACTTCTTCGAAGCGTTCCGCGATGCCAACGTCGATGGTGCGCTGGCAGCTTCGGTGTTCCACAAACAGATTATTAATATTGGTGAACTGAAAACGTACCTGGCAGCACAGGGCGTGGAGATTAGGGTATGTTAAGTGAACAGCTGGACTGGGAAAAAACCGACGGTATGATGCCGGTCATCGTGCAACACGCCATCTCCGGCGAGGTGCTGATGCTGGGCTACATGAATCAGGACGCGCTGGCGCAGACCGAAGAGAGCGGGAAAGTCACCTTCTGGTCGCGGACTAAGCAGCGTCTGTGGACCAAAGGGGAAACCTCCGGCAACTTTCTGAACGTGGTGAGCATTACGCCGGATTGCGACAACGATACCCTGCTGGTGCTGGTGAACCCAATCGGCCCGACCTGCCATAAAGGAACCTCAAGCTGCTTCGGCGAAGCCGGACACCAGTGGCTGTTCCTGTACCAACTCGAGCAGCTACTGGCCGAGCGTAAACATGCTGACCCGGAAAGTTCGTATACCGCTAAGCTGTACGCCAGCGGCACCAAGCGTATTGCACAAAAAGTCGGGGAAGAAGGCGTGGAAACCGCGCTGGCGGCAACGGTGCACGACCAGTTTGAGCTGAAGAACGAAGCATCGGATCTGATGTATCACCTGCTGGTGCTGCTGCAGGATCAGGGCCTCTCTCTGGAAGACATTATTGCCAACTTAAAAAGCCGTCATCAGTAAATACGACGGATTAAAGGCATAAAAAAGGCCGGTAGTTGAACAATCCTGATAAAGGAGTTCGTTCAACTACCGGCCTTTTGCTTTACCCTACCTTAGAGCAATATTCATTCGCGGTTGCGTTTAAACTCGGCGACCTTTTTCGCCAACAGTTCTTCGCTGGCCTTAATTAACGACGTATATTGCGAGTTTTCAAAGCCCCACAGCGTGGACTGCTGCTCCTCAGCATACCCCACCAGGAATGGAACCGTCGTCACAACCACCAGATCTTCTGCCGATTCAACGTAGCGGTCGATGGTATTGGTTTCAGCATCAATGTTTTTTTCATCCCACTGAGAAATCAACGCCATTCCGCTACGGGAATAGATGTTCATCACCATGCTGGTCATTTTATCGATATACACATATTCGATACCGTCGATCTCCCTGACATCAATGACTTTAGTCTCGTCATGAAGATGGGCGATGATGCCGGCAAAAATATGCCATTTGATCTCGGTAGTCTGCAGATGGTCGATAATCTTATTAAGCTTCTGGTCGTAATCAAGCGGGAAAATGACGTCATCTTCACAGATAATACCCATTTTCGCCTTGCTGGTTAACATACCGGAAAGCATATATTTATAGCTCATCCCGCAGCCAATCCATCCAATGCGGTAACGAATGCCGTCAAAGAAACGGAACCCATGCGAAGGACTCTTAAAGAAGGCTTTTCTGCGTACGGGCGTTTCAGACAGAGATAAGCACAGACGTGGGATATCGTTTTCCTGAACATCATCAAAGACGTAACTGCTTTCATACTGCGGGAACGTGAGCTTATCAATCGACAACAGATAACGCTTCAGGTAGACGTTATTTTTCTTGTCTTCTGCGGTAAAGCGCGCAATTTCAGCCCGCTTCTCTTGGTAGTGTTGCTCATCAGACAGCAGCGCCTGCAGCTTCTCTACCATCGCCTGAATATCCCCCACCGGACAGAAATCAATCACGCCCTGCAGATCCTGATGCTCTTCTATATCCGCACTGCTTTCACTGACGATCGGCGTACCTAATGACAGCGTTTCATACAAACGCGTTGTCTCCAGCAGCGCATCCTCATAATAATGGATGTTGATAACAACCCGCGCATCCTTGACCATTTTGGTCAGTCGATCGCCAAACACTTCAGACGCAATGGTCACGTTGAAATGCTTCTTCAGCTCCTGCAGATAGGCCTTACGGCGTTCGCAATTGGGATCGCCGTAGAATAAAACGTCGGCGGCTTTATCGCCTTTGTGCTCGCTCAGGTCATAGCCGATCTGCGTGAGATAAGCAGGATAATCGGCATAGCTGGAAATCGGCATATAGAACAGCTTCTGATAGGGAATGCCCTGCTGTAGAAGGTATTCGATATTTTTCAGCGAGTAATCAAATATCGCGACCGCGTTATTTAAGCGGGCAAAATACTCCTCGGTAAACCATCTTGAGTTGACCGATTGCTCCATCTGGAATGCAATATAGTGCTGAGGCAGTTGCGTAAACATCTGCGGACAGACGACGATATGTAACTGACCATTGTCATGTTCCGCAACGTATGACGTGCTGACCTGCGCCGTAAGGCCATTCTCAAGCAAACTCTTCTCGATGAGATGCGCAACAAACAATGTGTGCTGCGTTGCGAGAATACATACATCGCCGTTATTAAGAAATGCCGCAGCCGGAGCGGAATCGGTCGCTGCGCGGTTGAGCACACGTTTAAAACCGTCCGCTGCCCCTTTCCAGTTACCGGACATAATGAGGCGTAATGCGGTTTTATACTTCGATTTCGACAGGAGGCCACCGGAGAGCAGGAAACGTGATAACGCCCCGTTACCCGAGTGAACATATTGCCGGGTCATTGCTTTGATCGTAGAAAATTCACCGCGGCAAATTCTGCCCGACATACGCACCGGCATAGTCAGTTTCCATGACAGGCTGTTACGCATGCGGTTAATTTCTTCCTGCTTCGTTTCGACTACAGACTGCAGTCCGGCTTTCGCCTGCTCCGCAACCTCAACCTGACTCTCAGCCTTTTCCTGTATCTGCGTGAGGGTAGCAGCGAGCTTTTCGCGTTCGGACACATCAGCAACGAGTTGGCTATTTAATAAATCAATTTGGGTGTTTAATAAATCAAGTTGTTTATTATGTTCTTGCTGAGTGTTTTCTAAAATCTTTCGCATAGCTTTGTCTTGGGAAATGGCTTCATTTATCAATGCTGACAGTGTATACGCCTTCTCTGGCAGGCGACCAGGCATATCAACTGAGTAAAATTCAAGATGCTTACAGACGATTTCCAGCTCTTCAGGATGGCGCAATCTGAAGTCAAGGTAATCCTGATTAAATACCAGTTCAAAGGGAACGAGGTACGAGAACAAATAGAATGCGGCGGCGTTGACTCTGTCAGAAGCATCTAATTCATTGATAAAAGAGTAAGAACTGTCACCTAAAACCGTTGTTTTCTTTCCGGTTAATATAGCCTCAAGACCAACGCTTGAGTTAATAGTGAAGACCTCTTCGCACTTATGAATGAAAGCAAGACTGTTAGCTGAGTCATCAATCGTAAAGGCATCATCCCTTAAGCGGAACAAACTCCCCGGATGCGCACGCACCAGAATATCGTCTTTCTCATGATGCTGACGAACATACGAAATCAGTGAAATATTCGTAAAATCATTACTATAGGCGATGAGATTGGAGTCATCTTCAACCTGCAGAACCACACCTGCAGCAGAAGGGGTGGCAGTGTCAGAGGGTGAGACAACCTCAAGGAAATAGTGGTGCAAATCATCCAGCGAGGCTTTGATATCAAAATCACGCTGACATTGCTCATACCGCGCACGAGCCTCGGTCCCACCATTTACGCCACTAAAGTCCAGATAAGCCGTATTACGGTACATCGGCGCACGCAGTGGGCCAATCTCTACATGCATAACCTCTTTACCCAGCGTCTGGGCAATATGTTCCAGGGAAGGACAGTTACAAATAGAGATAAAGGCATCAATCTGATCAACTTTGCTGTCCAGCAAAGTATGTAGCTCCGTTTCCAGCGCAGGAATTCGCTCGGTCAGGAATGTCGAGAACGATTTAATGGGGTCATTATGGTGACGAGCGAGTAACGTCTCGTATAAACCATTATCGAGGTGTAGGTACTCATGACGCCCGATGGTCACATCATTGGGCAATGAATACCCAAGTGACGCCATCGACGCCGGGTCAAATTCCCAGCGTCCGTGCTGCGTTTCATCATCGATAATATCTAAATATTCATCACCCGTGATAAACAGAATTTTATCTGTCGCACAGTGCAGATATTTGAAAAACAGCCACAAGTAAGGGGCTTTAAGCCCCCTGAATGGATAGGGAGGTAAAAATACTGCCAGCATAATTACTCTCCATTCGAAACGATTTTCAACGGAGCGTGAACCACACCACCTAACTCCCTTGCAGACCAGAATTTAACCTTCATCATTGGACGACGTTGATCAAGTTCCTCGCGATTTCCACTGCCGACCATAGCTAGACCGCAGTGAATGAGATAGTCTCCTGAGTTTACAGGTAACGTGGCTTTATACACGATACGTTGACGACCGGGTCGAAGCGTAATCGCTGAACCTGCGCCAATATTGCTGTCACCCCAGATATCTCCACCTTGCGCTTTTGACATCGAAATGCCTAACGCAATATCTTTAATTTCTTCGGTAGCCAAAATCGTAAAATCGAACGTGACTTCTTCGCCAGATTTAATCAATGGCTTGTCAGCAAGAGTTGTACCGTCAGATTTATAGATTGTCAGGTCTTCGATAATAGCGCGTGCACTACCAAAGCGCTTCTCGCCAATCTCCTCGTTAGTCGTACGCGACTGAATGTCTTTGAGTTGTTCGACGCTAACATCTTCCACTGACTCGTTGCTGGCCTGGCTATTTACGGCCGATTTTTCGCTGCCATTGGCAAGAATCATTCCTTTTTCATAGGCCAGTACCGCCGCCAGAACATCCGTCGTATCACCAATCAGCTTACCGTGATCCATCACTAAACAGCGGTCGGCATATTCAAGAATACTGCCGGTTGAGTGAGTCACCATGATAATGGTAACCCCCTTCGCGCGCAGAGCTTCCATACGCTTATAACACTTGTACTGGAACCCAATATCGCCGACAGCTAGCGCCTCATCGACAATTAAAATTTCCGGCTCAACACAAGCCTGAACAGCAAAAGCTAGACGCACATACATCCCACTGGAGTATGTTTTAACTGGCTGATCGATAAACTGGCCAATGTCAGCAAACTCTTCGATCTCGGCAAATTTAGCCGCAATTTGATCTTTAGTTAACCCCAGTACGGAACCATTCAGATAAACGTTTTCACGCCCGCTAAACTCGGGGTTAAAACCAGCGCCAAGTTCCAGTAAAGCAGCAATACGCCCATTAACTCGAACATCACCCGCCGTAGGCGTTAAGGTGCCGCAGATAATCTGCAGTAACGTGGATTTACCCGCGCCGTTACGGCCAATGATCCCGACGGTTTCACCTTTTTTGATACTAAAGGAAACGTCGTCCAGCGCCCAAAATTCCCGAAAATAACAGTTACGCTCTCGACGCGCGACCTGCTGAATTTTTGGCACAAAAAACTGTTTTAAGCGGTCGGTTGGACTCGCATAAATCTGATAACACTTACTCAGATTTGTGACCTGGATTGCAATTTCATTAAAGGACATCAGCAAACCCCTTCCTTGTTTTCTGGAAGAAGACAAAACCCAACCAGGCGACAACTAATGCCCCCATGGAATACAGTAAGATACCTAAGAAGTTAGGTATCCCGCCCCAAATCAGAACGCTGCGGGCTTGTTCAATAATAAAGGTCAGCGGGTTAAGCATGATCCAAATATGATATTTTGCAGGCAAAGCGCTTATTGGGAAAAATACCGGTGATAAGAACATCATAACGGTAGTAATAATGACTGTGGTCTGACTCACGTCGCGGAGAAAAACCCCTAGAGAGGCCAGGATCCATGATAAGCCAAGACAGAATATGATGAGCGGGAAGAACACCACCGGCAAGAATACAATTGTCCAGTGCAAATAGCCGTTAAAGAGGAAAAAAGCCACCAGCAGTACCAACAAGCTAATACCGGTATGGAACAGCGCTGCCAGTAAAGAAATCACAGGCAAGGTTTCCAGAGGGAAGATAACCTTTTTCACATAATTCGTATTACTGAGTATGATCAATGGAGCCTTATTAATGACCTCACTGAAGAAGCCATGGACAATCATACCGACAAACAGGATTATCGCGAACTGGGTTCTGCTTTCGTCACCACCAGCTGACCAGCGAGCCTTAAATACTACCGAAAACACAAAAGTGTACACAGTCAGCATGAACAGTGGGTTTAAAAAGGACCAAAGCAAGCCCATCACTGAACCTTTATATCTTCCGATGACATCACGCTTTGCCATCTGAAGAATTATGCTCCAGTGGCCAGAAATACTACGAACAATTTCTATGGGTGATGATGAAAGTTTTTGATGCGGGTTTTTCATTTTAAACTCGTAATAAAATTATCTGAAAAATCAATCTAACTTCCGGGGAATTTCAAGCAGGGCTTTTTTATTGTACGCATGCCTCTTTCGGTCAAAAAACCATCCCCATTTGTTAAAGTAGGAGATTGCCGAACGCACATGATACCAAAGCAATAGTTTGCTTTTATAAGACCCTTTATTGAACACATGGATAATTGTCGTTTCCGGGCAGTAGTATATTTTGGTCAATGGCAAAGCCCGTCGACACAGATCGACATCTTCCAGATACATGAAGTAACGCTCATCAAAACCATCAAGTTTTTGAAGCAGAGCATTCGTTAACAACATAAAGCAGCCGGAAACTGAAGGTGGTGAGAAAACTTTATCGTACTCAGCATCCATCAATTCATATTCAAGATCAAACTTCATCGCAGTTGTCGGTAAAAATCGTCTTAAAAAGAGATTAACGGGCGTGGGTAATAAACGGCAACTATATTGCCGATCGCCATTTTTATAGAGGATTTTAGGTGAGACGAATGTATATTTATTATCCCAGGCAAAAGACAATAAATGGTCAAGTTCTCCTCTGGAAAAACTAACATCAGGATTACAAATCAAAAAATAGCCATTGAACTCAGGATCAGCCTTCAGAGCCAGATTGTGACCAGCCCCAAAGCCACAATTATACGGAGATTTAATGTAGCTAATCTTCGGTTCGTCTAGTTCTGTAACCCACTGGCAACCACCATTATCAACTAAGACAACTTTTTCAACACTATTCTCATTACATAATGAGGTCAGTGTATCTTTAATATCATCATAGGAATGATTAAATAATACAATAGAAGCGATAATATTTGGCTTCATTGCTTCATAAGTCATTAATCTATTACCTTTAGAGTGAATACAGCTCATTAGTTATTATAATTATAGTGAAAAAAAGAGGTTGTATTAAGCGTATCAATTTTACGAATCAATTCTCTATCAGGCATAAACTTCAGCGGTTGCCAGCATATGAGCCTGCATATCTTTCTCAGATAAAGAAAGCGCACAATCATTCATTGCAGGCCACTGAATGCCAATGTCCGGATCGTCCCAGCGGATACTGCGCTCAGACTGTGGCGCATAATAATTGGTCGCTTTATAGACAAACTGCACCGTCTCACTCAGAGCCATAAAGCCATGCGCGAATCCTTCCGGGATCCACAGCTGACGCTTGTTCTCTGCACTCAGCACCACGCCTACCCACTGACCGAAGGTCGGGGATGAACGACGCACGTCAACTGCCACGTCAAACACTTCACCCTCGGTGCAGCGCACCAGTTTGCCCTGAGCATGCGGGTCCAGTTGGTAGTGCAGACCACGCAGCACACCCCTCTGCGACTGGGAATGGTTGTCCTGCACAAACTCAACATGACGACCCACTGCCTCATCAAACACCTTGCTGCTGAAGCTTTCAAAGAAAAAACCACGCGCATCACCGAACACGCGAGGCTCAAAAATCAGGACATCAGGAATGTCTGTTTTAATAATATTCATTTCAACTGCTCACTTATTTGCCTGAAACTTCAACAACAACTCGTTCAACGCCCTGGCGCCAGTCCGGCAGGGTCACGCCAAACACCCGCTGGAACTTATCATTCGACAGACGAGAGTTTAGCGGCCGTTTTGCCGGTGTCGGATAGGCCGTGGTGGGGATCCCGTTGACCTCTTTCACCGCCAGTACCGAACCGTGCGTACGGGCCACATCAAATACAAAACGCGCGTAGTCATACCAACTGGTTTCGCCACTGGCCACCAGATGATAGATACCTGCCACCGCTTTGTTCCGCTGCTCTTCGCGAATAGCGATAGCGGTGCAGTCTGCCAGCAGCTCAGCACCCGTTGGAGCACCGTGCTGATCGTTGATGATCGACAGCGTCTCTTTCTCACCTGCCAGACGCAGCATGGTTTTGGCAAAGTTCGCCCCGCGGGTCGCGTAGACCCAGCTGGTGCGGAAAATCAGATGACGTGGGTTTCTCTGCTGCAGCGCCAGTTCACCGGCGCGCTTGGTTTCACCGTAGACATTCAGCGGCCCGGTGGCCTCATCTTCCTGACGATAGTGACTGCCCTCGCCGTCGAACACATAGTCGGTGGAGTAATGCACCATCAGGGCACCCAGCTTCGCTGACTCTTCAGCCAGCACCGCCACGCCCCGGTCATTGAGCAGGTCAGACAACTCGCGCTCACTTTCCGCTTTATCGACAGCGGTGTGGGCAGCTGCATTCACAATCACATCCGGTTTCACCTGCCGGACGGTCTGAGCAATGCCGTCCAGATTAGTCAGGTCACCACACAGTTGCGTATCGAAATAGTCAACCGCCACCACCTCTCCCAGCGTCGACAACGAACGCTGAAGTTCCCAGCCGACCTGACCATTCTTACCAATCAGTAAAATTTTCATGATTCAATACCTTGTTTACCGTCGGTAGGTGATTAACGTTCGCTGAGCAGACGTTGCAGATAGGCGCCATATTCAGTTTTCTTTAGCTTTTCGGCCTGTGCCGCAACCCCTTCAGCAGATAACCATTTATTTCTAAAGGCGATCTCTTCCAGACAGGCAACCTTCATCCCCTGACGTTTCTCAATGGTATGAATGAACTGTGAGGCCTCAATCAGGCTGTCATGTGTCCCGGTGTCCAGCCAGGCAAAACCACGTCCCAGCAGCTCCACCTGCAGATCGCCGCGCTCCAGATACATCTGGTTCAGGGTGGTGATTTCCAGCTCACCGCGCGCAGACGGCTTGACGGCTTTCGCCATCTCTACCACGTCGTTGTCGTAGAAATACAAGCCAGTCACTGCCCAACTTGATTTTGGTTTCAACGGTTTTTCTTCAATCGACAACGCTTTGTAGTGTTCATCGAACTCCACCACGCCGAAACGTTCCGGGTCGAGGACCTGATAGCCGAACACCGTGGCACCGGACGTTTTGCTGGCCGCTGCGTCTAGTTTCTTGCCAAAACTCTGACCAAAATAGATATTGTCACCCAGCACCAGCGCACAGGCATCGTTACCGATGAACTCTTCACCGATGATAAATGCCTGTGCCAGTCCATCCGGAGATGGCTGAATGGCGTAACTGAAGTTCACTCCGAACTGTGAGCCGTCGCCCAACAGACGCTGGAATGCCGGCATGTCTTCCGGGGTGGTAATGATCAGAATATCGCGGATCCCGGCCAGCATCAGCACCGATACCGGGTAATAAATCATCGGCTTATCATAAATCGGCAGCAGCTGTTTAGACACGCCCAGGGTGATGGGATATAAACGGGTGCCGGAACCGCCGGCCAGAACAATACCTTTCATTTGGTCATATCCTTATCAGTTATTCAGACCAAGACGTTCACCGGCATACGAGCCGTCCAGCACGCGCTGCCACCAGGTAGTGTTGTTCAGATACCAGTGAACGGTTTTCTCGATCCCGCTTTCAAAGGTTTCCTGCGGCACCCAGCCAAGGTCACGTTCAATTTTCGCCGCATCGATCGCATAGCGCAGGTCGTGGCCCGGGCGATCTTTAACAAAGGTAATCAGGTCAGCGAAATGGCTGATATTGCCGGGCTTCTGCTCCACCACTTTATCCAGGATGGCGCAAATTGTTCTGACCACATCGATATTTTTACGCTCGTTATGGCCGCCGATATTGTAGGTTTCACCGTTCTGGCCTTCGGTCGCCACTTTATACAGCGCCCGGGCATGATCTTCGACATAGAGCCAGTCACGAATTTGCTCCCCGTTGCCATACACCGGCAGCGGTTTGCCCGCCAGGGCGTTAAGAATGGTCAGCGGGATCAGCTTTTCCGGGAAGTGGTATGGGCCATAGTTATTTGAGCAGTTGGTCACCACCACCGGCAGGCCGTAGGTGCGGTTCCAGGCGCGGACCAGATGGTCGCTGCCGGCTTTAGAGGCTGAGTACGGACTGCTCGGCGCATACGGCGTCTCTTCGGTAAACAGATCGTCAGTGCCTTCGAGGTCGCCGTAGACTTCATCAGTGGAGATATGGTGGAAGCGGAAGGCCTTTTTGGCGTTCGCATCAAGAGCGGACCAGTAGTGACGGGCCGCTTCCAGCAGGGTAAAGGTGCCAATCAGGTTGGTCTGGATAAAGGCGGCCGGGCCGTCAATAGAGCGGTCAACATGGCTTTCGGCAGCCAGGTGCATCACGATATCAGGCTGAAACTCACTGAACTGCTGAGCCACGCCCTGGGCGTCGGTAATATCCGTACGCGAGAAAGAATAACGGCTGTTGTCGGCTACAGAAGCCAGAGACTCGAGATTACCTGCGTAAGTCAGGCAGTCCATTACGCGCACGTCATTCTGAGTATTCTCAATGATATGACGAACGACGGCAGAACCAATAAACCCAGCGCCACCGGTGACAAGGATCTTCATACTCTCTCTCGTTTTTCAATAAGTTAAATGCCATTCAGGCATATTTTTAAAAATTTCAGACACGCTACCGCCATTGGCTATCGCAACCAAAGCGCGTAACGCTGCTATGCTGTAATCGCGACACTTGGTTTCAAAGTCAACCAGACTCTGAAACGTAGGCCTGACGCATACTCGCTGTTGATACAAAGCTTAAGTAACCACTTGCAGACTAGTCAGCTTTGCGCAAAAAAGCTAAAAACAGAGGTATATCAATGGATATAGCTCTGTTTTCAAACGTGCCCTCTGCACATCCTGTGACTGAAGAAGCCGCTACTCTCCCCATTTTGCATCTTCCTTTCCATCAGGACTTTCTCAATTCATCTCGCTACCGCTCGCCATCACGAAAACCCACCAGTGCTTAAAACCATTCAGCAAACGCCGGTAACCTGTCGGTAAGGGTTTACTCAAACTGTCGCAGAACTACAGCAGATGGAATAACCAGTACTCCCACCGGTCAGTTGCACCTTTCTTCTGTAGACGAATCCGGCCGACACAAATGCCGTTCAGCCAACCATCTGCCGCAGCTGAAAGTGAGTTTTAGCAATAATGAATCTGTACGACGCACAAATGGCAGGCGCATTATAGCTCTGGTCTGAGAGAATAAAAATGAAAAACCATAATGAATCCATTCAGGAACGAAATACACATTATTGATACATCATATACACACACAGAAAAAACAATTATAACCAAATGATACATAAGGTAAAATTTAAAAAACGCTGAGTTTAGTATAGTAATTGCGAATGATTTCAAGAAATGATTCGGAAAATTTATAAATAGATACAATATTGAGCAGTGATAACTGACGCCAGGATTTGCTGAAAGTCTGACCGCCCTGATAGCCACCATAAAAAACAGCAGGTATTATTAATAGGCTAACGTATTCACCATGTGATAATAATTACCATTTGCAATGCGCAGCGTATACATCGGAAATCGTTCAGGTACTGCCTGAAATGGTGAGCGGTACGTCATTTCGTCTACTCATATCCTGCAACGGTAAAGCAGATGACCCCCGAGGCAAGCCAGTGTAAAATCTGCAAATATATATAGCGGGGAACAAGCAACCCGGAGGATGAATATGAAGTTTTTAGTCACTGGAGCCGCAGGATTTATCGGCTTTCATGTAAGCAAGCGCCTTCTGGAGGCAGGTCACGAGGTTGTTGGCATCGACAACATGAATGACTACTACGATGTCAGTCTTAAGCAGTCTCGGCTGGATCTACTGAAGTCTCCCCTGTTCACTTTTTATAAAACCGATCTTGCCGATCGAGAAGGAATGGAGCAGATTTTCGCCACAGAGAAGTTTGAACGCGTGATCCATCTGGCGGCACAGGCAGGTGTTCGTTACTCGCTTGAAAACCCTCACGCCTATGCTGATGCTAACCTGATCGGTTATCTGAACATTCTGGAAGGCTGCCGCCACAACAAAGTACAGCATTTGCTGTATGCCTCTTCTAGTTCGGTGTATGGCCTGAACCGCAAAATGCCGTTCTCCACCGACGATTCGGTCGATCATCCGGTATCGCTGTATGCCGCAACGAAAAAAGCCAATGAGCTGATGGCACATACCTATTCTCATCTGTATGGCATTCCCACCACCGGGTTACGCTTTTTCACCGTATATGGTCCATGGGGACGTCCGGACATGGCGCTGTTTAAGTTTACGAAAGCCATGCTGGAAGGTAAAAGCATCGACGTCTATAACTACGGCAAAATGAAGCGCGACTTCACCTACATCGATGACATCGTAGAAGCGATCATTCGTGTACAGGATGTGATCCCGCAGCCAGATGCAGAATGGACGGTAGAGAATGGTTCCCCAGCAACCAGCTCTGCTCCTTACCGCGTTTACAACATCGGTAACAGCTCACCGGTCGAGTTGATGGAATATATCACCGCACTGGAAGAAGCGATGGGAATGGAGGCAGAGAAGAACATGATGCCAATGCAGCCCGGAGATGTGCTGGAAACCAGCGCAGACACCAGGCCGCTGTATGATCTTGTAGGCTTCAAGCCGGAGACGTCGGTTAAGCACGGGGTGAAGAACTTCGTGGAGTGGTACAAACGGTATTACAACGCCTGAGTCATCACAGCTGTCATTCCGAACCGCAATCCCAGATTGCGGTTTTTTTATGCTTTTTTCATGGAGGTGTTTAAACTTCTGTTCAAACAACTCCATGCATACTTCGCATTCGGGACGTTGGTACAATGACTAGTCCTGATATAGGTTGACAGTTTTCTGTCTGTAAAACGCCTGATGAACATCATCGGGCGTTTTGTATTTCAGGGCCAGGTGTGGCCGCTCATGGTTATAGATTGCCACGGATTCTTTTACCATTTCCCGGGCCTGCGCCAGGTCTGCAGGACGCGAGAGTAAAAATTCATTTTTTAGGATCCCGTTTACCCGCTCAGCCAGCGCATTCTGGTAGCAGTCATAACCATCGGTCATTGAACAGGTTATTCCGTTTCTTTCATGAACTGACTGATAAAGCACCGAACAGTATTGCAGTCCTCTGTCAGAGTGGTGTACCAGCGGACCTGTTGTTTTTCTCTGCCTCAGTGCCTGTCTGAACGCTTTTACCACATTTTCTGTCTGCAGGTTTTCCCCGACATGGTAGCCCACGATTTTTCTGGAGCAGGCATCAGTGACCAGACTCAGATAAGCCGTGCCGCTGCGCAGAGGAAGATAAGTTATATCAGCGACCCAGACCTGCTCTGGCCCAAGGGCGGTAACCTGTTCAGGGCCGGGTTTCAGCAGATTAGGATGCCGGTAAAAGCGATGATGGCTGTTGGTGGTTTTGTGATATGCCCGTTTCACTGGCACCAGAAGTCGGTATTCATCCAGCAGGTTAAACAGACGGTCCCGTCCGATATTCAGCGTTTTATCGGCCTGAGTGTTCAGCAGATAGTGCAGTTTACGCGTACCGATTCGCGGCTGACGGCACCTGACGCGGGCAACAAAATCAAGAACCTGAGCATGATGTTCCTGTTGTTTTCTGCGCCTTGTGTTGTCCTGATACCATGCCTGTCTGCTGTGCCCCAGGAACTGGCATACGCGTGTAACGGTTATTTTTTTGGCCGGACTTTGCGAGAGGACTTGCCGGGCCGCTTTTTTACGATGCTCACCCCGTAATCATTTTTCAGAACATTGATAACCGATTCAAAAAACTCAGCTTTCTGGTTTGCCAGCTTAAGCTGTTCTTCAAGTTCCCTGATTCTTTGCTCGGGTGTAAGCGGGACAGTCGTCTGAGCCACAGGCAGTTTCCTCTTCACCAGGTCAGGAAGACCGGGGCTCCAGTCAAGCCGGCCATATTTACGCAGCCAGACAAGCACGGTGGAGCGCCCCTGAATGCCATACCGCTGCTGGGCCTGCTTGTAGGTCATCTCGCCTTTTTCGACCTGCCCGACAACGGCTATTTTAAAGGATAGAGGATAATCACGTTGGGTGCGTTTGAACTCAGTCATCATCACGTTCTCCGGATTTAAGTCAGGAACGTGTCAACGCTATTCAGGACAGGTCACAGGACGGGTCAACAAAAACAAAAAAAGCCCGCGTTGCAGGCTTCTTTTCCCTTCCGGCGCTTATCTCCGGCATCTACATCTCAGTGACGGCAGCTCTTTACAAGGTATGATTTAACATATCCGACCACAGCAGGGGCTGCAATGAGTTTAGGGCAAAATTATAGGGTACGTCACATTACAAGGAATCAATTTAATTTTGGAAATATACAATACCCACTTTTAGAGTTTTTCTTACTCGCAACGCATATCTCGATACGTTAAGCCTGATTAACTAAAATTCATATAAGTGCCGATAGGAAGTCCGACGACACCATACTAACCATCAAGGATATCAATCGTGAAGAAGGCACTTATGCAGCCCAGTGACTATAACTCAATAGTTCAGACCGGAGAATAGACACTCTTAGTACAAATAGATTTAAAAAAGTAGAAATTAAATTATATAGTAATCACTAAAATCCTTGAGATAGGAAATGCTATTCATAGCATAAAGTTTAATTAACATATTAATTTCAAAAAATATTTAAAAAACAACAAAAAAACACTCCATATCCATTAAAAATACAGAAAAATTATTTATCAATATCCTTCAACGCCAGATACTTTTAGTTTTTGCGATGAATCTATCAATACTTTTGCTTTCGAGTTACTCCCGTAACCAGAATAATTCGTAGAGACATCTCCTGAAACCGAATTCATGATTATGTTGTTTTTAATAACCAATTCCCCAGTAAGATTCAAGCCTTGTCTTTTTTCTAAGTAAATAGCCTGTCTTAAAGTGCTTCCGTCAAACGCATTACCGGTCACCTCCCCTCCCTCAACACCAGTTAATGTCAGAGAGTTCATACCACTTTTTTTTACTTTATTCCCTTTTACTAATAATTTACTTATGGGATTTTTTCTTGCATTAATAAGAATACCTATCCGACGGCAGTTGCTAACATCATTATTACTAACTGTTGCCGTCTCACCATTACCACCTACAAAAATCCCATCCACCCCAGCACCTGATATTATATTATCTATAACATAAACACTACTCTTACTCTCGAAAATATCGATGCAATTATTCCCTGAATTTCTGGATGTGCAATTCCTTACAACGCCATCATTCATATAACCTAAACCAATATTACAGTACCCATTATCATCAGATATAATATTCTCTATACTTTGCTTTCCAAAGTACTTTTTGCAGTAATGAAAAAAACCAAACCAGGCATTGCTGCTGCATTGTAAAACAGCCTTAGATGTATCTATATTCCATGCATATCCCCCATCTCCAATCCTGATACCATTCCGATCATCAGCATCAATCGTAACATATTGGCCAGGAGTACATTTGTCATAAGCACCACTAAATACTTTAGCACCTATAATATTAGGCAAACCTCCCCTTTCGAGGAAAACTTCGTTATCATAGATATGTTCAACTTTAAATTTACCATCACCAATCCATATATAATCACCTTTTTTAAACAAATTTGAATCAACTACTTTCACGGAAGATGAAAACCGCAAATCTGCAGAATCAATAAGATGAGTTCTTTTTAAATCACCATTTCTGTTGTATGAACAATTACCAATAGCAATAAAACTATTACCTTTATCTTGTTTACTAAGGACTTTGCATCCTGCGCCAGAAAAATCTGATACACTTATATTTTCATGCACTACAATACCATTTTTTGCAACAAAAATTGGCCCCGGCCCAGTATACCCCTCTGCTGGAACAAATTTCATGTTAGAGTAATAGCCGGCACGTAGTGTTACTGGACTAGATATCAAAATCGTTGCGCCGCCACCATCAATTGCGGATCTAGTGGAGTCAAGTGATAGCAACCAGTTTTGCTCTCTGACCCCGGCTACAACAAACTTCGTAGGTATCATCATACCAATACAACCAGAAGCCAGTCCTACAATCACTTCGCGTCTAGTAAATTTTTTCATTGCAACCTCATTTAGTTACTCGATATCTACATATCAGAATATACAGCTTGATATAAATCTTTATTTTAATTATATTATTCATAACTGAAAATATAAATCATTATGAGTTCTAAAATGAAACTAAAGTTAAGTGATATTCAAGGATGGCTCTTCTATTTCCTTATATTCTTTGTTGTTTTCGATGGTATGCGTAGTAACATGATCATATCCGGTCTAATCTCACCTTTTCGTGAGCTAGCATTGAACCTATTTATCTTATGTAGCCTCCCCCTCTTGACAACTTGCAAAAGGTCCGATTTCAGGATTGCTATTCCATTTATTGGGATCTCCGCGATTGCAATCGTTAACATTCCCATTACCCTATTCAATAATATTGACAGTTATAATGTCGGAAGTATTCTTGTATTCGACAACAAATATTCCGCAGTTTACAAACATATAATTTTTTCAATTTTATTTCTATCGGTACTGTGCTATTCGAGGAAAAACCTAGATACGGTTAGAAAAGGTTTGGATATTTTTGTTAATCTGGCAGCTTTCTATTCTATCATTACCATACCTATTTACCTGTATGGTTTTCCATTATTCGTAGATAAATTTCGGGATTGGGGTCGGATGGGAGTTGGTTATCCAACAATGGATGGGCAAATGATTTGCTTTGCTATTTTTTGTTTGATTTTCCTGCTACCACAAAAAAGCAAGATTACTTTCAATGTAAAAATGGCGTTACTGCTCTTAGGTATTATTGCACAAAATACTGGCACCGCCATGGTAACAATGGTTCTTTTGGCAGGAGCTGCATTCGTAAAAAAACCAGGTAAAACCATAAATTATTTTATTTTCATTGTCCCGCTGGCTGTAACAATTGTTATTCAGCAATATTATTCCAATCCACAATTTTTTACAGAGATGCTATTTATTGCAAACAATAAAATAAATCAACTTTTGAACCCAGATATGGCAGCAAATGTTGGAGATCTAGATACTCTGCAGATGAGGACGGTTCAATATGAAATGATAAACAGCATTATGGACAAGAATATGTTTCTAAGATTCTTTGGGGTTGGTGGTCAAGCTTATATTGAAAACGAGTTTAAGCTTACCCTAGCAGCTTATGGGGTTTTCTCATGTGCATTTTTTGTATTCTCATTCATATGGATACCATGGGTAGCAATTACGTCAAAGAATAAGAATTCATTTTTAATTACTATAATTATCATAATGTGGGCATTTACATCATACACGCTCTCAAGCATTCACCTTTTTACCACATCATTTTGCTTCTGCGTGGTATTGGCATATACTTATATTACTGGAGATAAACATACTGAAATAACCAAAGATCATGCGGCGGGATAATTTAATAATATGATGTTAACCTATCAAGCTTATTGATAAAGTTATATGCAGCCTAAACGATAACACCTTAAAGAATAAGGTGTTATCGTACAATAACCCAGAATTAGACTACTACGAAAAAATTAAAAATGACGAACCTGCACTAAAAAGAATAATAGAAAAGTAAGAAGTATAAATACACTAAAGAGCACTTCGAAACAGAGTTAAGTTGAAACGGTAAAAACTTACTTATACAAACGATACCAGAGACATTTCAATGATTATTTATCTCCTTAACATTTTTAACTAGGTCTTTCTCGCAATAATATTAAAGGCGCTCAAAACAAAGGCAGACTAATAGTAAGGAAATTTAAATAAAAGCTTGGCCGATAAATTCTACTATCGGCCAAAGTAGAGTTAATCATTACCGAAAAGATCTCGAGAGTATACTTTCCCCTCAACATCCGACAATTCTTCAGCCATACGGTTGGAAATTATGACATCAGCTTCTTGCTTGAAAGCATCCAGATCACGGACCACGCGAGAGTTGAAGAACTCATCCTCTTGCATAACAGGCTCGTAAATAATTACCGGGATACCCTTAGCTTTAATACGTTTCATAATGCCTTGGATTGAAGAGGCACGGAAGTTATCCGAACCGCTCTTCATGATCAGGCGATACACCCCAACCACTTTGGGTTTGCGCGCAAGGATGGAGTCCGCAATAAAATCTTTACGGGTACGGTTCGCATCAACAATAGCACCAATGATGTTGTTTGGTACTGATTCGTAGTTGGCTAACAGTTGTTTAGTATCTTTCGGTAGACAATAACCGCCGTAGCCGAATGACGGGTTGTTGTAGTGGTTGCCGATACGCGGGTCCAGGCAAACACCTTCAATAATTTGCTTGCTGTTCAAACCCTGGCTTTCCGCATAGCTATCCAGTTCGTTGAAATAAGCCACACGCAGCGCAAGATAGGTATTAGCGAACAACTTGATGGCTTCTGCTTCTGTCGATTCAGTAAACAGCGTTGGGATGTCCTGTTTAATCGCTCCTTCTTTCAGCAGGTTGGCAAAGCGCTCTGCACGTTCGGAGCGTTCCCCGATAACAATACGAGACGGGTGTAAATTGTCATACAACGCCCGACCTTCACGCAGAAATTCCGGAGAGAAAATGACATTGTCAATACCCAGGCGGTCTTTGATGTCACGAGTAAAACCGACCGGAATGGTCGATTTGATGATCATCACGGCATTAGGGTTAATCTCAGTTACATCGCGAATGACGGCCTCAACCGTTGAGGTATTGAAGTAGTTAGTTTTTGGATCATAGTCAGTTGGTGTCGCGATAATGACATAGTCGGCATTGCGATAAGCATCTTGCTTATCAGTTGTCGCACGAAAATTCAGCTTTTTTTTGGCTAAATATTCCTGAATCTCTTTATCGACAATCGGAGATATCTTTTGATTCAGCATATCAACTTTGGATTGTACGATATCCAGCGCGACCACTTCGTGGTGCTGCGCAATCAGGATGCCGTTTGATAAACCAACATAACCGGTACCGGAAATAGTAATTTTCATTCGATCACACTTTAATCAGTTAACTGGACAGCGGCATATTAGCCACCCTGTAATCAATGCTTCTGGCGGTTTTACTCTTTGCTCTAAGGGATGTCAAGAATGAGCCATAAGAAAGAACGTGCAATAAATCATTAATCCCTATGGCTTTCACAGAATGATTACTATTTGAGAAGCGCTAAAATTTCAGCAGTTTTTTCATTCATTAATGACGGGTCTGCTTTTGATTCAACATTCAGTCGAACAACAGGTTCGGTATTAGAGCTACGGAGATTAAAACGCCATTCTGGGTACTCAATACTGACACCATCGGTAGTATCAACAAATGAGGCATTTGGTTCATAACGTTCGCGAATCCTCAAGATAGCTTCTGCAGCATTGTTAAGCTTGCGATTAATTTCGCCAGATGCTGGGAATGCTGCCTGGCGATCTTCTACCAGCGCCTTCAATGAAGTATTTTTTAAACACAACAACTCAGCAACTAGCAACCAAGGGATCATTCCGCTGTCGCAGTATGCAAAGTCGCGAAAATAATGATGTGCACTCATCTCTCCGCCATAGATCGCATCCTCTTGACGCATGCGCTCTTTGATGAACGCGTGACCAGTTTTCGACATTACTGGAACTCCCCCACTACGGGTCACTATATCCACAGTGTTCCAGGTCAAGCGAGGATCATGAATAATTTTTGCTCCTGGCTGCTTCTGCAGGAAGGCTTCGCCAAGCAAACCGACGATATAATAACCCTCAATAAACTCTGCATCGTTATCAAACATGAAACAGCGATCAAAATCACCATCAAATGCGATACCCATATCAGCACCAAATTTACGCACCGCATCAGCTGTATCCTGACGGCATTCAGGAAGTAACGGGTTGGGTATTCCGTTTGGGAAATTACCATCAGGTTGGTGATGCACCTTAATAAAGGTAACCGGTACGCCTTCAGCAGCAAAACGTTTTTCGATTTCATCAACGACGTGACCAGCAGCGCCATTACCAGAATTAACTACAAGTTTTAGCGGGTGTGTAAAGTTTTTTAGATCTATGTAGCCCATCAGGTGGTCCACATATTCCTGGAGAATAGAAACATTTCTCAGCGTACCGCGAGTCGATGCATCTACTGGCAAAAATTGGTTCTCTTCAGCCAGCCTCTGGATATCACGTAAACCGGTATCACCACTGATAGGCCTAGCATTTTCACGCACCAATTTCATACCATTGTAATTCATTGGGTTATGGCTAGCGGTTACTTCGATACCACCATCCACCCCAAGATGAAACGTTGCGAAGTAAATCTCTTCAGTCCCACTGAGTCCGATATCCAGCACATCAGTTCCTGCATCCATTAACCCATTGGCAAGGGCTAACTTTAGGGACTCACTAGTCAAGCGAACGTCCCCTCCCACCACAACCTGTTTAGGTTTTAGAAATTCGCCATAAGCGCGACCAATACGATAGGCGATATCATCATTTAACTCTTCGCCCAACTCTCCACGAATGTCGTAAGCCTTAAAGCAATTTAACGTTGTCATTGTGTATATATCCCAAAGAATTAGCAACGACCGTACTGGTCTTTAATACGGATAATATCATCTTCCCCAAGGTAAGAACCCGACTGAATTTCCAATATTTCTAAAGGTATCCGTCCCGGGTTTTCCAGGCAATGTTCCGCACCTATAGGGATAAAAGTGGATTGGTTTTCCGTCAGTAAAAACTGTTTGCCATTCACCGTAACCTGCCCAGTCCCTGCGAGAATAACCCAGTGCTCCGCACGATGATGATGCATTTGCATAGAGAAAGCACCACCAGGTTTAACAGTAATGCGATTGACGTTAAAACGCGGGGTTTGAACAACGATATCACTGCGTCCCCATGGACGATAAATTTCGCGGTGACGTTTGTATTCGCTTCGCTGATTCTGTTTGAGAAACTCAACAACCTTCTTCACATCCTGCGAACGATTTTTGTCCATGACCAGGACAGCATCTTTCGTGCTGATAATAACAAGGTTCTCAACACCGATCGCAGCTATCAGTTTTTCATCACTGTTGATATAGCAGTTTTCACTGTTATGAACCCACGCATCCCCACTCAATACATTACCTTGTTCATCTTTTGGGCTAACATCCCAAAGAGCGGACCACGAACCAACATCATTCCAATCGGCATCTAATCCTACCACTACCGCATCGGAGGTTTTTTCCATGACGGCGTAATCAACAGACTCATCTGGGCATTTGGAGAAAATATCGTTTGGAACACTGATGAAATCGTTGCTGCAATCAGAGTTACTCATTGCCGCTTGACAAATCTCAAGAATGTCCGGTCGGAACTTAGACAGCTCAGAAAGATACTTCTTGGCCCGGAACATAAACATCCCGCTATTCCAATAATATTCACCGGATGCAAGATAGGCTTCAGCACGCTCACGATCTGGTTTTTCAACAAATCGAGCCACCTGATAAGGTGTGTGTAAATCGTCGGTCAAGGCATCTCCGCGTTGAATATACCCATAACCCGTCTCCGGTGTATTCGGAACTATGCCAAACGTCACCAAATGCTCTTCAAGAGCATACTGTTCTGCGATAGCGATGGCTTTATGGAAAACAGCCTGATTATTAATAATGTGATCGGCAGCAAGAACCAGCATCAGAGGGTCATCACCATTTTGTGTGGCCTGCAGCGCTGCCAAAGCAATAGCCGGAGCCGTATTACGGCCGACCGGTTCCAGGATGATGTTCTTTGATAGCTTATCCAACTGCCGCAACTGTTCCGCCACCAAAAAACGATGCTCTTCGTTGCAGATAACCATAGGCTCGTGGATATCAAGCCCTGAAAGGCGCGTTATAGTTTCCTGCAGCATAGAATTCTGCCCATACAGTCGCAAGAACTGCTTTGGATATAGCTCACGGGACATCGGCCACAGACGGCTACCCG
The DNA here is from genome assembly GCF_051131755.1 of Klebsiella sp. R445. Classification (NCBI taxonomy): domain Bacteria; kingdom Pseudomonadati; phylum Pseudomonadota; class Gammaproteobacteria; order Enterobacterales; family Enterobacteriaceae; genus Klebsiella; species Klebsiella sp. R445. Next base: position 5,017,170 of record NZ_CP180446.1, on the reverse strand, counting down.
TGCCGCCAGCCATAATTACAGGAAGTAACATAGTAAAATCCTTTAATTAATCATATAATATAACGATAACTTAATTTCATTAAAAATGGCTCAGCACTAACCGACCACAAATAGAAATCACCAGGAGCATACTTAATTAAATTACTCAACCCAACTTATTAATAATAGCTAGAGAATATTTAAAGAGTAAAAAAGAGACAGTAATATTAATAAATAAGAATGAGTAATTTATATGTAGCCTTTATGCTAACCTCATATAAAACAACCTGGTTATGCTAACCAGGTTGTTTTATTAACAAGAGTTAGCCAATCCACTCTGTATGAAATACTCCATCTTTATCGGTACGCTTATAGGTATGAGCACCGAAATAATCGCGCTGGGCCTGAATCAGGTTAGCTGGTAGAACAGCAGAGCGATAACTATCGTAGTAGGCAATAGCAGCAGAGAAAGTAGGAACCGGTATACCGTTTTGAACAGCGTATGCTACAACATCACGCAACGCTTGCTGGTAGTCATCCGCAATCTGCTTGAAGTACGGCGCCAGAAGCAGATTAGCAATACCTGCATTCTGTTCGTAAGCATCTGTGATTTTCTGCAGGAACTGTGCACGAATAATGCAGCCGGCACGAAAGATTTTAGCAATCTCACCGTAATTCAGGTCCCAGTTGTATTCATCAGATGCTGCACGCAGCTGGGAGAAGCCTTGCGCATATGAAACAATTTTGCCGAGATACAGTGCACGACGAACTTTCTCGATAAATTGAGCTTTATCAGCAGCATGTTGAGCCTGAGGACCAGTGAGGACTTTAGAAGCTGCAACTCGTTGATCTTTCAGAGAGGAAATATAACGGGCAAAAACAGATTCAGTGATCAGTGACAATGGCTCACCCAGGTCTAGTGAACTTTGACTGGTCCATTTGCCAGTACCTTTGTTAGCTGCCTCATCGAGAATCACATCCACGAGATATTTACCGTCTTCATCTTTTTTAGTGAAGATGTCTTTGGTTATATCGATCAGATAGCTACTCAACTCACCTTTATTCCACTCAGTAAAGGTGGTTGCCAGTTCTTCATTAGAAAGAGCAAGACCACCTTTCAGTAATGAGTATGCTTCCGCTATAAGCTGCATATCGCCATACTCAATACCGTTATGAACCATTTTCACATAGTGGCCTGCACCATCAGCACCGATGTAGGCAACACAAGGCTCACCATCCTCAGCACGAGCAGCGATCTGCTCAAGAATTGGTGCCACCAGTTCATAGGCTTCTTTCTGACCACCTGGCATGATAGACGGGCCCTTAAGTGCCCCCTCTTCCCCGCCAGAAACACCTGTACCAATGAAGTTAAAACCTTCAGCTGACAGCTCACGGTTACGACGAATGGTATCCTGGAAGAAGGTGTTTCCACCGTCGATGATGATGTCACCTTTGTCAAGATAAGGCTTAAGGGAATCAATCGCACTGTCAGTTCCAGCTCCCGCTTTAACCATTAACAGAATACGGCGTGGAGTTTCGAGAGATTCAACAAACTCCTGAACGGTATAATGCGGGACCAGTTTCTTGCCAGGGTTTTCGGCAATCACTTCTTCGGTCTTTTCACGGGAGCGGTTGAAAACAGAGACGGTATAACCACGGCTTTCGATGTTGAGCGCAAGGTTGCGCCCCATCACTGCCATACCGACAACCCCGATCTGTTGCTTGGACATTACATACTCCTGTCTGGTGTTGGTGCCACGAACTAACTCGCAGCCTGCATATGTATTTTAACCTATTAGATGTTAACAGCATAGTGCCTTACACAATAAGCATTAGTAAGAAAACATACTGTCAGTAATTCATATATTTATGATTCATAAAACCATACACATCGACAAGAAAAACATCCTCAATACATAAGCAAATAATAACTAGTGATTGGGTTAAAATCGTAATTCTAGTCATAGCTCCACTTTAAACTAAATCTGAAACCGTCTTCAATGCTGAGGCTATTACCTGGTGCATATCATAGTATTTGTATTCCGCCAGCCTTCCCCCGAATATGACATTACCTTCCCCCTTGGAAAGCTCTCTATATTTCTTGAATACATCCATATTCGTTTCATTATTAATTGGATAATATGGTTCACTTCCGACCACCCACTCGTCAGGGTACTCTTTAGTAATAACCGTATGCTTAGACTCAGAACCTTCAAAGTGTTTATGCTCAATAATCCTTGTGAAAGGAATGTCATATTCCGTATAATTAACCACTGCGACCCCCTGATAATTATCCTCTTCGAGCGTTTCATTTTCGAAACGCAACGAACGATACTCTAAAGGTCCATAGCAATAGTCAAAATATTGATCAATGGGGCCAGTATATATAACCTTATCGGCCAGCGACAAATAATTATCCTTATCTTCGAAGAAATCAACCTCAAGTCGAACCTCAACTCCTACAAGCATTTTCTCTATTAACTTAGTATAACCTCCAATTGGTATACCTTGATAGCGGTCGCTAAAGTAATTATTATCAAAAGTAAACCGAACGGGGAGTCTATTAATGATAAATGAAGGTAATTCTAGAGCGCTACGCCCCCATTGCTTTTCAGTATAACCTTTTATTAAAATATTATAAATATCGCTTCCGACAAGAGAAATGGCTTTTTCTTCCAGATTGGTGATCTCTATTCCTGATACATTACCTTTTTGAGTATTTATTATATCTTTAGCTTCCTTTGGTGTCTTGGTACCCCATAATTGATAAAAAGTGTTCATATTGAAGGGAAGATTGTACAATTTCCCTTTATAGTTAGCCATTGGTGAGTTGATGAAGTTATTAAATTCAGAAAATTGATTTACATAATTCCATATGGTTTTATCATTTGTGTGAAATATATGCGCCCCATATTTATGCACATTAATTCCATCACAATTTTCAGTGTAAGCATTACCTGCAATATGATTCCTTTTCTCAATAACAAGTACACGCTTGCCTTTTTTAGTCAATTCATGGGCACAGACAGCCCCAAAGAACCCGGCCCCAACAATAAGATAATCGTACACAGCACACTCCTAAACTATACAATTGAAGAATTATTTTACGCTGCAGGTGTCTTTTTCAACAACTTCTGCTTGGCGAAACCAAAAACGGAAATTAAAAAGGCTCTTGATAAATAACAAACAAAAATGAAAAGCATCAACTGAATAATAAATTGTATTGATAATGATAATTCCTGAAAGACATACAGGAACGCGACCTGAACGAAATATATAACATTAAGAAACGAGAATTCAACGCACTTCAACTCAGTATATATAATCTTCCTTGTATCTCTTAATCTAAGATACCACATTACAAAGAAACCTAAAGATGCCCCAACCCCAGCACAAACTGCGCCATAAAGTGGTATAAATATGAAATTAGCACCAATAGAAATAACTGCACCAATAACGCTAGTATAGAATACACTTTTAGTCTTGTAATTCGCTGTGTATATAGTACCTAAAAAAGATGAGAAAGTTTGATATAATACTCCATAAACTAAAAAAGGCACCATCTCCCATGCCAAAAAATATTCAGAACTAACTAAATACGTAAAAATCCACTTATTTGCCACAAGCAATAATGACGCAAGTAAAAATAAAAACTGATAATAACTCCTAAACACGGAGGAATAATAACGGGATCTGTCTTTTGACTCAAATTCTTCAAAAGCAGAAATTTGCCATGCCTGCTGGAATACTGTTACAAAGACATTTATACACATTGGTATTTTACTAGCAACAGCAAATAATCCATTTGCAGACAATCCAATGAAACTCAAAACAATATATCTTGTGGAGTTATTAACTAACCACCACATGGAATAATTAGGTATTAACGGTAGTGAAAACTGTATGATTTTATGGATCACCTGCTTATTAATCAACGAAAATGAAACAATCACACCTCTTGAGCAATATGCGCAATATAAAGCTGATACAACATACGCCCCAATCAAGGAGAGCAAATATCCATCAACTCCCATTTTGAAATATACCAAAAACAATGCATTAAGAACTAAGAGAGCTAAAACTTGAATAACTCCACTCAATGCAAACTTTTTTGTTTCACCAATTGCACGTAAATATGTTGAGAACAACACCTGGAAAACCGAAGCCATAACAAGAAAATAAAAATAGATAACCAGCCTTGGATTCCATAAATCAGATAGGATAACTACACCACAAGTTAAAAGTAAGAACAACAACGTAATACTACAAACAAATATTGATGAAGAGAATATTGAATTTATTTGGTCTTTATTTTCTGTACCAATAAGGAATCTAAGCAATGCCTGTTCTACCGTCAATGTAACAAAAGGCATCATCAGTGCTTGAGTCGATGAAATAAGATCCACCACCCCATAATCTTGAGATGATAAATAGTAAGTATAAAGTGGAACAAGAAGAATTATTATTATTTTACTGCCCAAACTCCCAAGCGCAAATATAGCCGAATTATTAAGCAGCTTGCTATATCTATTCAATTTTCTCGCCTCTCAAATAGAAGCAACCATTATTAACTGGTTGCTTCCACACCAATATATCAATAGATAATAGATATCATTTCTTTTTTATGCTAAGACCTGAGTGGCAATAAATTATTGTTGTTTGATAGACTCGATCAGTGGGTGAAAAGCTGAGGTGACATCTAACGAAAATTCTTTCTTAGAAGAGGACATTTCAGAAGCTAATCCGATCACATCATTTAAGGTAGCAACAGATGAGTCAAGATATTTAATATATTCAGAACCATGCAGCCAGTTTTCATAACTATATTTCACTTTCCCATATGAATTATCGAAAACTATAGCTGGAGTTTTTGTAACATATGCAAAAATCATCCCGTGTAGTCTATCAGTAATAATAAGTTTTGCGCGTCTAAACTCCTCGAATTTTTTACTAAGTAATAACTCTCTATTTTTCTCAAATGTCAGGACGTAATTTTCAACATAATTGTCAGTAATAAGAACATCATTATGTTTTGAAAAATAATCAACAATAGAATTTGCTAAGTCCTTGGGCAAAAGACATTCCATATCACTTCTAAACATTATCAAAACGTCATTGCCACGCCCAGATACAGATGTCTCATCTTGAGACAACACGATATCAGGAATGTGATGCACCGGAATATCTAGCTCTTCTTTTAAGATATTATAGGATTTTGACTCACGTACAAAAAGTGTAAGGTTCTTAGCTTCGTTATAAATGTTTTTTATTTTTCTAAATGATTCAACATTTTCGTAGTAAAATGAAACCGGGAATTGAATTATTTTACAAGGACTGTCTTTCAGTTTTTTTAGAAGAAGCTGTCTCGGGCCTTCATGTTCCGGATATAAATCACTCAATGTACCGCCGCCTTGGATGAAAACTATATCATCAGATTTAGCCTTTCCAACAATATCGTCTATTACATATTTGACTTTTTCCTTCTCTATTTCAATGTAAACATATTCAGGCAGATATTTAGTTATGAATTTTTTTTGAGCTAATGTTATCTCTTGATCACCAGCATTTGGATGATTACTTACGCCTAAAACATAGGCAATTTTTTTAGTGTAATCTAAAGCTGGCAACTTATAAAACCGATGGGAAAGTTCGTTTACTTTATTGTGTAATTTATTAGCGATTTTATTCTTAAAATTCATAATATTTCTCATTCAAAATTATACGTATGTTATGTTTTACGGCTTATCAATTTTAGGATTGAAAACAACCCCAGTTGATACACCTTTAATTATGATCAGTAGTTTTTTTATCTTTTTATTTTTTGATTTAAACAATACATTGAAAGTATCTTTAAAAATATAATTCAAATAAAATAAGTAATCTTTTGGTTTTCCATGCTTTCGTACGTTATAAAGATTATTACGATAGAGTAATCCATACCAAGGTATTCTGTGAGGACTATCTTCTGTTGCAAGAGACAAAGACTTTGCCATAACACGTTTATGATATACTTGGCTTTTAGCTACATAATAACAGTTATGCTTGTTACTTATTCTCCAAGTATATTCAGTATCATCACCCCAGATGAACATTTCTTTTACAGGAAGACCAAACTCTTTGACAATATTTTTTGATACAAGAACGGAAACGAATGTTGCTTTATCTACACCTACAATACCGTGTGAAGCGAATTGAGGCCAGCTAAAATACCCAGTTGAATTTCTTTTTTTGGAAATCTCAGGTACATTCATGCAATCGTGATCATCACTTACAACATGGCTACATAAAAAACCAGGAGTAACAGAATTAGACGATAATACACTTTTCGCGTTAAGTAACTCCTCTAAAGCCTTAGGACTGGCGATAGCGTCATCATCCATAATCCATATATATTCTATATCTAACTTATACGCAAAATTTATTCCAGCAGAAAACCCGCCGGCTCCGCCTGTATTTTTAGATAAAGAAATGTATCTGATTTTGTCACTTTGTATACTGTTAAGATATTCTTCGGTGCCGTCTGTGGAGTTATTGTTGATAATAACTATATGCTTTAAATCTAGCGTTTGGTTGAGCAGTGATTCTACTGCAATTTTCAAAAGGTCAACTCGGTTATAAGTTACTAATACGGCTGCTACATTATCTTTGCATAAACTCATATATATCCCATAAGGCTAATAAATACATTAATATTATGTCAACATCCTGATAAATCAGTACGATATTCTTTTTTCACGCTCAAATAAATCCCATTTATTTTTAACATAGAGACTAATTTCATTATTAAAGCGTTCAATAGAAAATCTCATAGCATTTTCTCTACAGCTTTCAGGCATGAAAGCCTCAATGCCAGCTTCAAATGTAGTTATCGCATTAATAATTGATGTTACATCTTGTTTGTAAAAGAACAAGCCAGTAGGTTTTTCACTTCCAAGGGGACATATTGTTTCTAATGCTCCACCTTTACCATACGCAATAACTGGAGTACCACAAGCCTGAGCTTCTACAGGTGTGATGCCAAAATCTTCTTCCGCTGCAAATACAAACGCTTTGGCGTTTTGCATATGTTCTTGCAGCACGATGTCTGACTGATAACCCAATAATTCAATGTTTCTTGTCGCTTTAGACTGGATTTTTTTCATTTCAGGACCATCACCTATAACAACCAATTTTTTATCTGGCATATGGCTGAAAGCCTCAACTATTAGATCCATCCTTTTATACGGAACCAACCTTGATGCAGTCAGATAATAGTCTTGTTTAATTTCTTGCAATTTGAAACGCTCTACATCGACAGGAGGGTAAATAACGTCAGCAGTACGTCCATAAACTTTTTTAATACGGCGGGCAATAAACTTAGAATTTGCAATAAAATGGTCGACACCATTCGCGGTTCTACAATCCCACATTCGTATTTTGTGTAGCAAGAAACGTGCTAACATAGCTTTAAACCCTGAATTTAATCCTGCCTCACGTAAGTATTGATGCTGAAGGTCCCATGCATACCTGATAGGGGAGTGCACATAGCTAATATGCAGTTGATCAGGCCCTGTCAGAACTCCCTTTGCAACAGCATGAGAACTTGAGAGAATGATATCATGTTTTGATACATCTAATTGCTCAATTGCTAATGGCATCAATGGTAAATAAGATTGGTATTTTTTCTTCGCTTTTGGTAATTTCTGTATAAACGTTGTTGTAATATTTTTATTGTCGAAAAATGCTTTATTTTCTGTTGAAAGAAAATCAACAACAGAATAAAGCTCTGATTGAGGAAAAGACTTTATAAGCTCTGCAACTACTTTCTCTGAACCGGCATAAGTAACAAACCAATCAGCCACAATACCTATACTAAGATCTTGACGCATAAATATATACACTCCCTAATTCTACATAACAAGCAATAGACCTGTATATTAAAATCACTTTCCATTAAATATTAGTAATATGCTGATTAAAGACCGAATCACATTAAAACCATAGATTAAATAAATAATAAGATACTGTAGTGAAGTTATTATTTCAGACCGATTATAACTATCGGGCCATGCTTAACACCTAAAACCAAGAAATACAGTTCATTAATAGCAGTAATTTTCATTTAATCATATTCCGAGAGAATATAAACAGACCTATTATTGAATGCTAACAATCAATCACTTTTATCTACTTTAATCTTGTACAGCATGATGGATTTGATAAGCCATCTAGATTAAACAATTATGTACGTAATTGGAAAGTCAAAAAAATAAAGACTGAACAAATCGCCTTTAATACTTACGAAATACTTCACAATTAATTAAACGCTACAACTCATCTAATATTTTTTCTATTTTATAAACTGTATTTTCCCAAGTGAATTTTTTTACATGCTCCAACCCTTTTATTTTAAGTTCATTACGCAGATCAGATGATATGATAACTTTCTGTAATGCACTGCTAATTTCGTGAACATTTAAAGGATTGATAAGCAAGGATGCATTCCCTGCAATTTCCCCTAAAGACGTTGTGTTTGATGCTATAGTCGGTACTCCACAAGCCATTGCCTCAACGACAGGTAGGCCAAATCCCTCATATGTCGATGGCATAATTAAAACTTGCGCCCCTCTATAATATTCAGGGAGCCTTTCTTCGCTAATGAACCCTGAGAAAACAACCATGTTCTCTAATTTATAGCTACTAATCAAAGTTAGGAGTTCATCAGTTGGTTTACCGCTAAACATTAGCTTTACATTAGCTTTATCTTTTATTAGAGAATATGCTTCTATCAACCGTTTTTCATTTTTATGTTCTTTCCGGTTACTTACACATAATATATATTTAAAACCAGGCTGATAAACTTTACCTTCTGGAGTGAAAGAATCGGAAACCCCATTTCCAACAACAGTGATTTTGTCAGAAGAAATACCTGACCATTCTATTATCCTCCTCTTTGAAAATTCAGAAACAGTCAAAATTGCCAATGCCTTTTTGCATGCCCTCTTAAGGACAAAATTATAATATACTCTTTTCAAAAAACTAGAGTTATTATCTATGTCAACATGATTTAAATCGTGAATCGTAATAATTGAACGTTCTACAAATAAATATGGCGCATTAAATCCTGGTGTAAAATAAACAAAATTATTGCAAAACATATACCATGGGGTTACAAATATATCCAAGGGATTTGTTGGTTTTAACCTAGCATGAATATACTTATGAAAGCTAAGTCTCTTCGAAATTTCTTCTGAAAAACGACCAATTCCGTGTCCACCTTCCCAACGTTTGTCAAATATAATTTTTTTCATATGAAATTCCTGAAATCATCCAATTACCCTTTGCCAATTTCCTAATATTTCTTCATTTTTAAAAGGTGTAAGATCGAAGTTAAAGGACTTATTTTGATTTAAGAACTCAGTAATTATAACTTCCAGTTCTTCCGTTGAATTAAATAAAAAATCTTCATTACCACTTAAGAGCTCTGGAATCCCTCCAACTTCTTTTGCAGCCACTGGGACTCGCCTTCCCAGACTTTCAACTACAACTCTCCCGAATGGTTCATGCCATATTGACGGAACAATTAAAAGATCGATTTTATCTAACAGTTCATTCGCTGGAATTAATCCTTCAAAAACACAATTTATTTTGTATTTATTTGCAAGCCCCTTCAATTCTGTTATATAGTTCCCGTCACCATCACCAGCAATCCTCAGTTCAATTTTAGTCTTATATCTATCAGCTAGTTTTGACATAGCTTCCTGAATAATTTCTATTCCTTTAGTTTTATGAATTCGTCCTAAATAGCCGATTCTTATTAATCCATGCTCAAAGCCATTGTATTTCCTATTGATGAGGACTTCGTCTAGACACATATTATATATAACATGTGGATTTGCATTTTCAAAATAGCCATATGACAAATGTTTCTCTAATACGAACTTGCTAATACCAATAACATCATCTACATATTTCGAATTTTTTTTCTTTAAAATAGAGAAAGGCTTACATGTAGTGCAGATTCCCGCACAGTTATCATTTTTAAACATGTTCGCATTTAAACACATCAACGAGTAGCTTCTGAGTATATGCATAACTCGTATTCCATTATTTTTTGCCAATTTCCATAGAATAGTAGACAAATCTTCAATGGTACTCGTTATTAATATATCTGGATTGATTTCGTCAAGTTTAATTAAGAGATTATTTTTGATTAAAAAATTATTTGTATCAATCGAATGCCAGGCGATTTTTTTAAGGACCCCTATATTTTTATTTTTAAATGACCAATATACATTTTTAAACTTAACTCGATGCACCTTAATATTATTGATTATTTCTATTTTATTACTATCACTTATTGCAAGCACTTCGACATTGTAACCGATGTCCGTTAATCGCTCTGCTAATGCTCGTGTCGATATCTCACCACCACCAGCCACATTTGGATAATATGCTCGGCATGCAATCAATATTTTTTTCATATTAAACCTAGTTATTCAGACCCACTAATAGGCACCATCTTTTTTCAGAACAACACTTATTGTTTTAAATAAGATTGCTATATCATTCCACATTGACCAGTTTTTAACGTACCATGCATCTAGATACACTCGTGTTTCATAGTCTACGTCACTACGCCCACTAACTTGCCATAAGCCGGTCATTCCAGGTTTGCTTAATAAATAATAATCTACTTCGTCATTATATCGTTCTAACTCTGCAGTAATGATGGGCCGCGGTCCTACCAGACTCATCTCTCCTTTTAATACATTAAATAATTGAGGGAGTTCATCAAGGCTTGTCCTTCTCAAGAATCCTCCAATCTTCGTTATACGTGGGTCGTTTTTTAATTTAAATGTGGCATCCCATTCGGCTTTAGCATCAGTATCGCTATTCAATAGTTCAGCTAATACTTCTTTTGAGTTTATAACCATAGAACGAAACTTAAGACATTTAAAAGACTTACCACCTTTCCCAATTCGTTCATGTCCATAAATGGCAGGGCCACCGTCTGTTTTTACTTTACGACTGATATAAACAAGTAAAGGCGAAAGAACTATAATAATTGCCAATGAGCCAATAATATCAAAGAGACGCTTGGTCGCTCTTGATGACCATTTTGCGAGGTTTTGTTGAACACGAAATATCATTACTTCATGGCTAAATATGAAAGACATATCCGTACTATCAAGTGGCATACCACGCAATGTCGGAATAACTGATACATATCTATAGCCTTTAATCATGAAATTTCTAAGCCATGTGTTCCTTATTTCACTTTGATGTGATTCGACTGCAACGATAAATTGCGTTTTTTTATCCTTTTCTGTCAACCAGTTTAAATCATTATTTAATACAGGGATGCCATCAATATCACCGCCGGCTGGAATTCCACCATTACTATGAATAAAACCAACGATAATTAATCCTAAATTCCTTTCGCTATTGATTGCTTTATAGGCATCATGCGCATTTGTGCCACTACCAATAATCCATGTATCACGTCGCCAAAGATTTAATACATCTAAAAATCTTTTAGTGAACATCCGGAATACTGGTACCAATAAAAATACAAAAACCCAAGTCAACACCCACAGTAAACGGGGAAATGACCAAGTAGTAAATGCTACTATTGCTATTTCTATGATTGAAAAAATAACTAATGTACGAAGTATTTCTTTTAGTTCAAACCAAAAAGTTTTACGGTAAAAATAATGTCTTAGTCGCACTGAAAACCATGCAACACATAAAAATGCCAATAAAAAGTGTAATCCAACCCATCCTTCTATTTGTTGAGAAGATATTATCTTATCGTAATCATTTAAAGTGAGAGATAGAAAACCTAAAGAAAAATATACAGATATGGTAAAGCTTAAAAAGTCAGATAAAGCTAATGCCACACTGACAAAAACATTTCTACCGAGAAGCGTCATGATTCCCTCTCAATGTTTATAACGCATGCTTTTTGAATTTATTAAATAAATACAAGCAAGAGAGACAAAATTAGAACGGTTTACTATGTAATAGTAAACCGTTTCTGCATTTTAAAGTTACTTTTCGTCAGTATAGGAATACCCATAATGACTATATCCATAGCCATAGTAACTGCTAGCTTTTTTCACAACACCGTTCAAAATGCAGCCCTTCACCATGACACCACTTTGTTCAAAACGCTTAAAGCTTACTTCTAACTCTTTCACAGTATTTTGCTCAAAACGGGCAACTAATAGAGTTGTACCTGCATAATGGCCGATAATAGCAGCATCAGTCACAGCAAGGATAGGAGGTGTATCCAAAACAACAATATCATAGTTCTGACTTGCCCAAGATATCAGTTCACCGAAGCGTCTATGCATTAGTAACTCAGCTGGATTAGGCGGAACTACTCCACGAGATATAAAATCAAATCCAATTTCCGGTAATTTTTTAATTGATTTTTCTTTATCAACCTTACCTGATAATAGTTCAGAAAGACCATCATCATTGGATACATTAAATAATTTATGCGTATAACCCTTACGCATATCCGTATCAATTAGAAGTACTTTTTTGCCAGTCTGAGCAATAACAGCAGAAAGATTTGTGCTTATAAAGGTTTTACCTGCATTAGGACTGGCTCCAGAAATCATTAATACATTATTTCTGGCCTCCATCATCGCAAAATGCAAACTTGTCCTTAAACCGCGAACAGCTTCAATTGCCAAGTCAGCAGGGTTCTCAATAGCTAGAAATCCTTGAGCTTCACCATGTGCTTTTTTCCTCCAACCTGACTGCACAGTCTTCTTCGCAAAGATCTCAGAAACAGGTATGCTTGCATAGACATTTATTCCCACTTCTTCAAGTTGCTCAGGACTTTCAATACCACGCCGCAGGAATACCCTGAGAAGTACCATCCCGATGGAAACCACACCGCCTAATATGATACCTACTAATAGGACAATAGGCTTCACAGGTTTTACTGGCTTAGCTTCCGTTACTGCTTCATCTATAATCCGCACATTGCCAATTGCACTGGACTTTGAAATACTTAACTCTTGCTGTCTATTTAATAACTGCATATATACAGCTTGACCTGATTCCACATCTCTGCTCAAACGTAATATATCTTGCTGCGTCTTTGGCATAGCTGAAACTTTCTGATTCAACTTTCCTTTCTCATCCTGCAATGTCTTACGTTTTTCTATCAATGCTTTATATGTTGGATGCTCTTTTGTGTATAATTGTGAAATTTCCGATTCCCGAAATGTAAGTTCATTTAATTGATTATCTACATTTACTATTTGTTCCAAAACTGATTTTGCTTCTAAAGAAAGATCTACAGAGTCCTTTTGTCTTCTGTATTGATTTAACTTATCTTCAGCAACATCTAGTTCATTTCGAACCTTAGGTAATTGGATATTAAGAAAATCTAAACTCTTCGCATCTTGGGCTGCTTGTCGAGAAATATTCTGTGACAAATAGTTGTTGCTTATACTATTTACAATATTTTTTATAAGCTCTGGGTCGTCGCCCGTTAAAGAAAGCGTCAACATACCAGTGTCTTTTCCAAGATCGACTACTGAGAATATCTTTTGTAAGTCTGTTATAGCTTTTAACTTGCTAATATATGAAACTGAAAAAATAGTGCCAGGCGCCGCGTCAAGATTATCAACTTTTAGCGAAATCCCCTTATCGCTTATTAACTCACCTGTTTTACCTTTTAACTCAATATCACCGTATACAATATCAAAATTACTCTTATCAACTACTGTAAGTTTTAATTCTGGTGCTTCATCTTCAATTTTAGGAAGATATAACCTTGTTATATTTATCGCCCCTGGTTTTTCACCCATCAATCTGGCCCAACCTCGGCCAAATACTGGGAAATAGTCTTGTGCAACGACAGCCTGGAGATTAAGATCTGTTACTGTTTTACCTAACACCATTCGTGACTGCAATAATGCAATCTCTGGTGCAGACTGAGGTTGCCCAGTAGGAAGAATTTGACTCAAGTTACTGAGGATAGCATTACCCTGTTTTTGCTCAACCTGCACTAATGCATCTGCTTGGTAAATTGGAGTTGCAAACAGCGCATAAACCAAAGCAAGCAAAGTGAATAATGCAGTGACAGAAATAATAAGTTTTCTGTGATCGATTAGTTCGCCGATTAAGCGACCCAAATCGATTTCATCTGCATCTTTCGAAACAGATTTATATGTAACTGGTGACATGCAATAATCCCTGCTAGTTATACGCCTAATTTTTCAACCCAGAGCAAACCAGCTTGCTCTATCAATTGATATACTAAAGAGAAAGCTTCCTCACTTTTGCGGTATGGGTCAGGAATTTCCCGATGACCCAACCACTGACCGAAAAGCAAGGTTTTACCTCTCGCTTCAGGTGCAATACGACCAATTTGTTCAATATGTGATTTTTCCATCACTAAGATCAAATCATATTTCCGCGCAAGTGAAGACGTAAACTGCTGCGCTTTATGTCCATCTAGTGAGATACCATTCATAGCCGCGACTTTGCTAGCGCTAGCATCGGCGGCGTGATCTATCAGTGCTCCAGTGCCAGCCGAGTCTATTCTTTTATCAGGCAACGCCTGACGTAAAAAACGCTCTCCGATTGGGGAACGACAAATGTTACCAGTACACACAACCAAGATAGAATCAAACATATTCATCACCAGTTCCGGATAAAGCGTGCTGTTTCAGTCATATCATGTACGCCTGATATGGTGGGCACCAACTGAGATATAACGCGATTCCAACGAACCAGCGGAGCCGTTGTAACATATACAATATCATACGGTTGTAGCTGAAACTCAGTGCCCAATACCATAGCAGAGGCATCCTGTGCATTAAGCTGATAGATATTGGCAATTTTCCCCTGCTTGTCCCCCTTCAACTGACGGACAACAAATACGCCAGTAGCATCACTATAAGCTTGTGACATACCTTCAGCGTTACCAATGGCTTCTGCCAATGTCATGCCACTGCGATCCATCTTCATCGTACTCTGTTTGCCCACTTCTCCCATGACGAAGATTTTCAGATCATCATTACGAGGAATAAACAAGATATCACCGGGGTACAAGAGATGGTTCTGAGTCAAGTCGCCTTTTTGCATTAATGCGTATAGCGAAATTTTAGTGTCTTTACCATTATGTGTCAGGACAACATTGCGCCAGTCAGCATCAGGTGCTAGACCGCCGGCGGCATTTATCGCATCCATCACGGTTAGTGGGATATTAGTGATCGGCTGTTGTCCCGACTTCACCACTTCCCCCGTGACATACGCTTTTTGCGAGCGGAATGCCGCAATGCTGATATCCACCTGTGGGCTTTCAATGTAAGTTGTCAGCCGACTTGCAATTATTTGCCTAACCTCAGCTAACGTTTTACCTGCTACCTGGACCTTACCAATATAAGGATAGAAAATCGTGCCATCGGAGTTAACCCAGTTACCAGTATCACTCGCACTACGATATTGGCCTGCTGGAGTAGTCAGTTCAGGGTGATCCCACACAGTTACCATCAATACATCGCCGACGCCGATACGATATTCATAGCTTTTCAGCAGATTATCAAGCTGTGGGTTAGGTTGTGCCATCACCGAAGCCGGACGTAGTTGATCGATCAAGTTTGGAGTCATTGGATATACATTGACAAGCTTATCCAGATCATAATCGCTGTCCGGTAGTTCGACCACATTCTTGCGCAGGCTATTCAATCCTTGACCCGGCATAATAGTACAACCTGATAAAAACCCTATTGCCAACGCTAATGCCGAAAATCTAACAATTTTTTTATTCATAATGTCACATCATCAGTAAACTAAAATTTGCTAATTCCTGAGCTAACGGTGTTCCACCACTTTATTCCCGCATGGTTTCACGTAGAAAAATACAGAACTTACATCATTTTCTTCGCTAGCTACAGCATTCAGCCTATAAACTAAATGGAATCTCAATCCCGGCACTTGCGCCAACATCATCACTGTCACTATGGTCCGCATTCGTATACCAAAGCGACGTATTCAGGCGGACCGTCTTATAAACATCCCCACTCCATCCCAACTGTACACCTTTCAAGGTGTCCGAATGTGGAAATGCCTTATTGATCGCTTGATTCTCAGGATTCACTTTGGCGTACACTAAACGTGTACTCCAGCGCTGATTATCTTCCGTTACCAGTTCGACTTTACCTGCAAACAACTGGCCATCGCCACCCATCGCATCACCCAATGGATAACCCTGCTGATAATAGCCATCTTTGTAAATATGGTGGGTATAGATATAGTTAGTCCGGCTCATATTTGAGCGGGTATCATGTGCTTCCACATACCAGTTGATCGCATCTTTGCCCCAGCCATGATGGCCTTCAATACCTCCCAGGAACATATTGGCCGAAGGCAGTCCACCCGCTTCATCCTCGCCAACCATCTGCCCGTAGAAACTCACCGGCCAGCCCAGAGTTGGCTCTAACTTAAATTTAAAATCGAACCCAGCAAGCTGGTTACCAGGTTCATTCTCGGTACCGGTATTGTCCTGGCCGGTAAAACCGTCCCAGAAACTGCTGAATGACTGCGGACGTCCCTCCCCTCCCCACTGCATAATGCGCGAAGCCCCAAGTTCCAGTGACTGGAACGGAGAGAAGGTCAGGCGACCACCAATAATCTTGGTATGTGGTACCGCGGTATATTGATTCATCTGGCTGGCAGAAATCTGGTACTGCCACGGGCCAATCCAGCGTAACCACCATGTTTCCGGTGCCGTCTGCTCGGCTCGCTGCATCAGGAATCCGGTCATTGGTCTGGCCGCATCACCGCGGATCAGGCTACCTTCATAACCCGGCCCCCACCACTGCGGCATCTGGCCAAACGACAGCCACTGGTTCCAGAACTTAACCGCACCGTAGGCGCCGTTAGCATTGAAACGTGAACCATTGCTTATGCGCTCTCCGCCTTCCACATTCCCCTGCAGATGAACATCCCACCAGTCGCCGCTATTATTAAAGGCTAGCGATAGCGAGTTATCCGCAGGCTGGCTTTGCGCAAAACCCTGCGGCGTTCCTGGTTGGTCAGTAGAGGTATAGCCGCTGACACGGAAATCAGCCTTTAAAGAGGAAAGTCGTTGATTAATGCGCGCCAGTACAACCTGCTCGGAAGAGTAGGAAGGTTTAGCTTTTTTTAACGCACGAGTGATTTCTTCCTGGCTTAACGGCCAGGTTGAAAGGCTTAACTGGATGACACCTCTGTCCGAAAGCCAGGACAGATCGTTACGAAGTTCATTATCATTCAGTACCAGACCAGAGGCAAAAACCTGAGCACTCACCGATGTCAACAGCCCCAAAGCAAGTGCAATACGCGCGATTTTCATCATTGTACAAGATCCATTTTTCAGCCCCTTTTCCACATGCCGGGAGTCAATGGGGAGTATGAGTTAGAGAGCGCACTCGGACGCCAGTCGTAGTATGTAAGTTCGACAGTGATGATGCAATATTCGTCAACTTCGAATTGAAGAAGTGGCTTACTATTGAAACGATTTAATTTTGCTCTCCATCAACATCAAAAAACATGCGCAACCGTCCGATGTGAACTTCCCCAGTACAACCGACAGCATTGAGTGCTATCGGCGCCTGAACGATAACCGATTATATACACGTCTTCGGGAGAATCACTTGCCGGAGCAGGTTTTAGGAATTTCTAACAGATGGAGATAGCCTATTGGGTTATGACCCATGGCGTCACAGACGCTACCGCCCTTGGCTCAACAGCTACCAATGCACTGTACTTCACTTAAGTTATTTTTGACTGACAACTTATGCGCCTAATTATCAAGCACTATTTGTAATTTTTTTGCGACGTCAAGTTTACGAGATTCTGCTGTAAAATGGGAGTGTAAATGACATTTATTCACTCTTAAAAACAATGAAAAGTTACTCATCCGACAAGTGGCTGTCATCCAATAAGATTATTTAATAATATTGAGATGGCACTCAACGCCATAACAACGCCCTGTCCATAAACACTCTTAACTTACTGTTTTTAAAAGACTATAACCATCTGAAAGGAACAACCAAATCAATCCTGTTTTAACCCGTCAACTACAAAAATTAATACTAAATCCTCAGCCATTACACTTGACAAATTATATATTTTTCAGGTTCTGAAACCATGCACCCATTTAAGATTCTTCTGATCCGCATTATCGTCATCACTATTCTCGTTAATATTACTCAGGATGACATAACAACGAATTATTTCACCAATATGAAAATTTAACGATGACGCTGAAATCTATTAGTCTCACTGATGTCATTCGATGTTAACAAACGATCAGTATACCCGCTGATGTAGCTCCGCTCGGGTAAAGGGCTTTTCCAGAGGTCCAAGCCTGACAGCAATCTCCCCCAGTAAAGACTGGGTCGGTGCTTTAGTTCCCGTATTCAGGAGGACGATGGGGATGATAATCAGGCTCAACACGCCCCCCCAGGAAAGTCGGGCATTAACGGCACCTGATGCTCGTCGTTGAACCAACAAGAATAGTGCGCTTCCACATGCACCCAGCAGCAACCCGGCAATCACTTCCGATGTCGAGTGTGCGTGGATCGCTAAACGGGAGTACCCCACCAGGCCGGCGACGACATAGCCCGCGGCAATGGCAGTCCGACGCAGCGACATCGTGCCACGGGCACAAAGTAACCACAGGAATATTGGCCAGAAAGCGCTAGAAAGTGCGGTATGCCCGCTGAACCCAGTGAAGTCAATCTCGCGAATGCCCATCCCCCAGCCCATAAAGGCCAGTTTCGATGCACATACAATGGCGCCAGTAATACCGAACAGCAATCCCCACTGCCAGGCCAGCAGCCTTGAAGGTCTGCGCAAAAATAAGACCACAAACAATGCGGCCGCGCTGGGTAACAGCACGGTACTATCGCCAAAAAAAGACACCCACTGCCAGTTCATTAATTCTTCATCCTTTGAGATCTCTCCAGTCCGAAACGTCTTTATCCACGACCCCGGTACGGGCATACACATCCGGCAACTTCACATTTTTATGCATGCATTACCGTTGTTTAATGCGTAAGTATGACCTCAGTCAAGTTTTATTTTGTTATGACAACCAACGGTCTTTCTATTTTTCTGAGAAAATTCTCACTAAGTCTTTATTAGTCATCATGAAACTTGTGCTACTCCGACCATTGCATCCTGGTTAAGCGGATAGCACAACCAGATGTCTCTGAAGTAATCTATTTTGCACTCAGGAAATAATATCCATCAAAATTATAACCACATGATTTTTAATGACTTATTAAAATCAGGCAGCAATAAACCTGTTTACAGAAGCATGTCATACGTTCAATCTGTATGCTTCATACTTCTGTAAACCCTACATTTTCATACTTTCGCAAATCTCAGCGCGCTATTTACGCCAACAACTTCTTGATGCTCTCGCGGAATTTATTGCCTTCTTTATGGTTACGCAGCCCGTAATTAACGAAAGCCTGCATATAGCCCATTTTTTTACCGCAGTCATAGCTTTCGCCAGTCATCAGCATGGCATCGACAGCCTGCTTTTTAGCCAGCTCAGCAATCGCGTCCGTCAACTGGATACGTCCCCAGGCACCTGGCTCCATTTTCTCCAGCTCTGGCCACACATCAGCAGACAGCACATAGCGCCCAACGGCCATCAGATCGGAGTCCAGCGTCTGCGGTTCGTCAGGTTTTTCAATAAACTCGACGATACGGCCGATTTGCCCTTCGACATTCAACGGATCTTTGGTCTGAATAACCGAATACTCTGACAGGTCGCCTTCCATTCTCTTCGCCAGAACCTGGCTACGTCCGGTTTCGTTAAAGCGGGCCACCATCGCAGCAAGGTTATAGCGCAGCGGATCGGCGCTGGCATCGTCCAGTACAATATCCGGCAGCACGACAACAAATGGGCTATCACCGACAATCGGGCGGGCGCACAGGATTGAGTGCCCCAACCCAAGCGGTTGTGCCTGGCGTACGTTCATGATGGTAACGCCCGGCGGGCAGATAGCCTGTACTTCAGCCAGCAGCTGACGTTTGACACGCTGCTCGAGCAGCGCTTCCAGCTCGTAGGAAGTGTCGAAATGGTTTTCCACAGCATTTTTAGAAGAATGGGTAACCAGCACAATCTCCTTGATACCTGCCGCCACAATCTCGTCGACAATGTACTGAACCATCGGCTTATCGACGATGGGCAGCATCTCCTTCGGGATCGCCTTCGTGGCCGGCAACATATGCATCCCCAATCCGGCTACTGGAATAACTGCTTTCAAACTTGCCATTCTCTTATCCACCCATTTAGTGATAATTCTTTCGATATCGGTGAGATTTCAAGCATTACCGATATCAATGTGTGATATTACCAGTTTGCGGTTGGCACGACTTCCCGCAAAATTCTGAAACTGCATGTTTAATGAGAGAATACACTCAAAGTAAAAGGACCGACAGGCCGCTTTGAGAAAATTCTCATACCTTAAATGCCCTTAGATCGTCGCCTCAGTTTCCCTCGCGGTTTATGGACAAGATATTGAGGAATCCGGTGAAATGTCAGGCGTATTACATCAGAATAACTTATCGAAGAAGTGAGGAAACCAGCGAGAAACAGGTATAACACAATGAATAGTGGAAGATAATTCACTATCAACTTCTCTCAACCTTGACTGCTGGACCAGCACGGCAACGTCAGCACTCGTGGCCAGCGACAAGCGTCAGTTCCCTCTGTTTCTCCCCATTCCTTAAACCCTATTTATATCTAAACAATTAATTTAAATTAACCAAATACTTCAACAACTACCGAATAAGGTAGTTGGAAAACCTACAAAGGAAACATTAATCATTCAGGTCACCTGCCGATTGCACCCTTTTCTCGCCCTTCTGCTCGACAAACTGCATCCATGGCATTAGACCCGTCATACATTTCTCCTGTACCTCATAATATGGAAATAAATACCGAGTCAGCCACCCGCAATCTATTTATAATTAAGCTTATGCGCATAAAAAACAAACCAATGGTTTATTTTTTGCTCACTAAAATATTTCGAGGTGACGCATTATCTCCCTCTTACTCATCGTCGTCGCGGCCAGAGCCCGCGGGAATATATTGCAATTTAGCAAGAGCTTATCCATGATCGATAAATGGCACTCTTATGTTGTATAGGTTTTAGCGAATGATCGAATGGATTGCCGACCCCTCGATATGGGCCGGTCTCGTAACGTTAGTGGTTATTGAGCTGGTTCTCGGTATTGATAATCTGGTTTTTATCGCCATCCTCGCCGAAAAGCTTCCTCCGGCACAGCGTGACCGTGCGCGTGTTATCGGCCTGATGCTGGCGATGGTGATGCGCCTGCTGTTACTCGCCTCGATATCCTGGCTGGTGACCCTGACAAAACCGCTGTTCACATACCATGACCTCAGCTTTAGCGCCCGCGATCTGATTATGCTGTTTGGTGGGTTATTCTTGCTGTTTAAAGCCACGGTAGAGCTGAATGAACGCCTGGAAGGCAAAGACAGCGATAACCCTGTTCAGCGCAAAGGGGCAAGGTTCTGGGGCGTCGTCGCGCAAATTGTGGTGCTCGATGCCATCTTCTCCCTCGACTCGGTGATCACCGCTGTCGGTATGGTGGATCATCTGGCGGTGATGATGGCCGCGGTGATTATCGCCATGAGTCTGATGCTGCTTGCCAGCAAGTCATTGACGCGCTTTGTTAACAGCCACCCGACCATCGTCATCTTATGTCTTAGCTTCTTGCTGATGATTGGTTTCAGCCTGATCGCTGAAGGATTTGGCTTCCCGATCCCCAAAGGCTATCTGTATGCCGCCATTGGTTTCTCCGTCATTATCGAATCGTTAAACCAGCTGGCGCTTTTCAACCGCCGCCGTTTTCTCTCTGCCAACCTGACGCTGCGCCAGCGGACCACGGCTGCGGTCATGACGCTGCTTGGCGGGCACAGGGAAAATACCGACCCCGGCAGCGACACTGCTGCACTAATGGTCAGCGAGCAAGATCATCCGCTTTTTAACCCTCAGGAGCGTCGGATGATTGAGCGGGTGCTTAATCTTAACCAGCGCACCGTCAGCAGTATCATGACCTCACGCCACGATATTGAACACATCGACCTGAGCGCGCCGGAAGAGGAAATTCGTGAGCTGCTGGAGAAAAATCAGCACACCCGTCTGGTTGTGACCGGTGGCGAGAATGAAGAAGATTTGCTCGGCGTGGTCCACATTGTCGATCTGCTGCAACAGTCGCTGCGCCAGGAGCCCCTCGACCTGCGCGTCCTGCTCCGTCAGCCGCTGGTGTTTCCGGAAACGCTCCCGCTTCTGCCCGCGCTGGAACAGTTTCGTCATGCACGCACTCACTTTGCTTTCGTGGCCGACGAGTTTGGTTCCGTCGAAGGGCTGGTCACATTGAGCGATGTGATGGAAACCATCGCTGGCAATTTGCCTAATGAGGTGGAAGAGATTGATGCGCGGCACGACATTGTCAAAAACCCTGACGGCAGCTGGACGGCCAACGGGCATATGCCGCTGGACGACCTCGTGCAGTTCATCCCCCTACCGCTGGATGAGAAGCGCGAATACCACACCATCGCCGGCCTGTTGATGGAATATCTGCAGCATGTGCCTGAAGCGGGTGAAGAGGTCAAAGTGGGTGAGTATATTGTCCGGACGTTGCAGGTAGAGAGCCATCGGGTCCAGAAGGTGCAGATTATCCCACCACCGCCGCCAGATGATGAGACCGATTACGAAGTGTAATGCCAGTCAGTGACGCCGTTCCCCCGGTTGCGCTACCGCTTTCCGGGGCTACAGGCTAATACGAGTTGCCCGGATAAGGCGCTTAGCGCCGCCATCCGGGCCATACAGATGCAAGATACTCAACGCGGCTTAATGCTTATCGAGCAACTTCTTCACGTCTTTGCCGTCCTGGGTGTTCTTATTGCGCTCCATCCAGTCGTTAAGGCGTTGTTTGGCTTCATCCTGCAACTGCCGACGCAGCACCTGATCGACCTGCAGGCTATAGCTTAGCTCCTGCCATTTGCCGTAAATACGCAGCGGAATCGCGGTCTGTTTGAGCTTGTCGATAAGCTTGCTTTCACCTTTCCAGCCACCGAGCACGCGGACGTTAAAGTGCATATCGCAATTTTCTTTCAGCAGGTTAAGGTCGCCCTGCCCGGTCAGCGCCATCATCTCTGATTGCCCCTGCAGATTCTTCAGGGTCACCTGTCCCTGCGCCAGCTGCAGTTCGCTGCTCATCGCATCCAGACGCGTCGCGTTATCGTAGTTTTCCTGAGCCTGAACGTTAGTACTACGCTCTACGGCCTGCTGGACCAGCTGCTGGAAGTTAAGCCCTTCCGTGCGGGTATCGCTCATCCGCAACTGAGCGTCACCCTGCCAGCGACGACGGAAATCATCGGCATCAATTCTTTCGCCAGAGAAATCACCGGTTAAAGAGAGTTTCCCGGTCAGATTCAGCGAATAATTAAACGCTTTCAGGATGGTCGCAATCTCGACATTATCCAGTTTTGGCTGGAAGGATGCCTGTGAGGTATCGCCACGCACGTCAAGGCTGCCGGGGAGCGCTATCACGCCGCCATCCAGTTCACCTTGCAGCTGATTGATGGTCAGCAGCCCCAGCTGGTTGGTGATATCACTTTTCACCTGGGTAAACTTCATGCCCCGCCACTGCAGCTGGTCGGCCGCCAGCGACAGATGGGCACTGAATCCGCGCAGACTCGCATAATCGTTTTGAATATCGCTATCGGCGATCACCGGGCGCAGCTGTCGTGGCTGGCTTTGTCCCTGCTGAGTTGCCCCCGCATCGGTCGCGGGAGAGCTGTGAATCAGCAGGCTGTCGAGATCGAGCGTGGTGGCGTGAAGATTGAGGTTCCAGTCCGCCCGATCGCCTAACACCACGCTGGCATCACCGCTAATCGCGCTGCCGTTAGCGGTCAGATTGAGATTATCAAAGCTGATTTTTTTCTCATTTTCCAGCCAGCTCGCCTGCAGGCTGCCCTGCCCGCTGACGCCTTCGGCCGGGAGTTCAGCGCCACGCAGCTGCCAGTTCAGTTGAGAGATATCGGCTTTTAAAGAATGAGGGTAGTCTCCGCCCTGCACCTCGGCGGAGAAAGAGAGCGCTAAGTCACGCTGGTCACGGTTGACCCGCCCGGAGAAATCGAGCGTGGCATGGTGATTTTCATCCTGATCCATCTGCAGATGAATATCGCGTACCGTCACCTGCTCACCGTCTTCGTGCTGGAAGAACAGGACGCTATCCGCCACCTGCAGCTTTCTGACATCGTAAGACCAGCCGTTATCTTCCGGCACCAATGGCAGCGTGTTGTCGTGCGGGACCACCGGCGCATCCTGGCTGCGCACGGCTTCGGTCTGCGGCGTCAGTTGGATAACCGCGCCTTTTAACATTACCTGCTTAACCTGCAGCTGATGCGAAAGCAACGGCATCAGCGCCACGTCAAGACGCATATTGTCCGCGCGCACCACCGGCTCGGCGGCGCCCGGCGCGGTCAGCGTCATACGGCCTGAGAGAATGCTCAACTGCGGCCAGACATGCCAGCGCAGCGGGCCATCGAGTTCGAGCTGATAACCGCTACGTTCCGCCACCTTATGTACCATATAGGCACGAAAATCGTTGGGATTGACCAGCAATACCAACGCGGTTAGCCCGGCGACTACCACCGCCAGCAAGATCATTAGCGTTGTCAGAATTCGTCTCATGGCACCCTCAGTACACCGCTTACGTTATCAGTCCTTGTCGATTCGACTCGCCACCGCGCCCTGCTGGTCGCGATATTTGGCGTCTTCACGGCGGTTATAGGGCCGTGCCGCAGGACCTGACAGCGGCTCAAAACTCAACGCGCCGATAGGCATCCCCGGACGCAGCGCCAGCGGCAGCTTACCGGAGTTGAAAAACTCCAGCACGATGCAGCCAGACCAGCCTGGATCGATACGGTGCGCGGTCACGTGCACCATCAGGCCCAGACGCGCCAGCGAGGAACGACCGTCCAGCCAGCCGACAAGATCGGCCGGCAGCGTCACTGACTCATAGGTCACCGCCAGCGCCAGCTCTCCCGGATGCAGATAGAACGCCTCGCCTTCCGGCAACACAATCTCTTCGCTCATTACCCGTTCCAGCGCGGCGGCGACTTCGGCCTTAGGCCCGCTGAGGTCAATAAAGGGCGCGGTGTGCCCACGGAATGTGCGGAATTTATTCCCCAGCCGAACATCAACGGTCGCGCCGTTAATCCGCTCAACAGGTGGACGCGGGTTAATAACCAGCCGTCCTTCATCCAACCAGGCTTCTATATCTCGGTCGCACAGACGCATGAGCGCTCTCCTTTAAGGCGTGACGCCCCAAGACCTTCCGGGGCTAAGGGCAATGTAGATTCTCTTTGCACGTTACACAATTCGTCTGTGTTATTCAAAGAACTGGCTGATTTTTGCCTTAAGAATATCAATCGCAATCCGGTTCTTACCGCCGCGAGGCACAATAATATCGGCATATTGCTTAGAGGGATCGATAAACTGCAGGAACATCGGGCGAACGGTTTTCTGATACTGCGCCATCACCGAATCCATTGAGCGACCGCGCTCATTGACGTCGCGCTTGATGCGGCGCATCAGGCAAATATCCAGCGGCGTATCGACGAAGATCGAGAAGCTCAGCTCATTACGCAGGCGCACGTCGGTCAGCAATAAAATCCCCTCGAGGATAATCACTTTCTTCGGTTCAATGTGGACGGTTTCCGGCATACGCGTATGTTCAACATAGCTGTAAACCGGTAATTCAATGGGTTGGCCGCTTTTCAGCATCTGCAGATGCTGGAACAGCAAGCTATGATCCATCGAGCTCGGATGGTCGTAGTTCGTTTTAACACGCTCTTCCATCGACAAATGACTTTGATCTTTGTAGTAGCTGTCTTCCGGAATAACGCCAATATGTTCATCGCCGACCTGTTCACGTAATTCGCGATACAGCGTGCTGGCGATAAGACTTTTCCCCGAAGCCGATGCGCCGGCGATACCTATAATGACGCACTGATGAGACGTATCAGTCATAACTTTTTTGCGACCTGATTAACCTGGATGTATATACACAACGCTCTGAATGATTTTGTGTATTGGAAGGGTGACGTTTGACCGTCAAACGCGGCAATTATAGGGATTTCAGCCCGGCGATACCAGAGGTATGCGCCCCACAACGCTATTCCTGCGCCGGGGACCACCCTTCTGTATACCAGATGTGCAATAACGCGTAGGAACGCCATGGCTGCCAGCGTCGAGCATAATGGCCAATACGTGCTGGCGTCATGCCGCTGAACCGCTGTTTAATCAGATAATCATCCGGCAAAAAGATATCCTTCGCCTGCCAGCCGCGCAGCGCAAAATAGCTCGCGGTCCACCGGCCAATGCCCGGCAGCGTCTGTAACTGCTTCATCCCGGCATCGATATCGTCCGGCGCCACCAGCGGAAGCTGACCGTCGATGGCCGCCTGCGCCAGATGAATTAAGGCTTCGGCGCGGCGCAGCGACATCCCGGTGGCCTTCAACGCCAGCGGATCCGCGCACGCCAGCGCCTGCGGTTCAGGAAAAAGGAAGTAGCCCGGCGCATCCACCAGCGGCTCGCCATAGGCTGCCACCACTTTAGCCGTCAACTTCGCCGCCATCGCCACGCTGACCAGTTGTCCCAACACCGCGCGCACCGCCTGTTCAAACGCATCGAGTGAACCAGGTAACCGCAACCCCGGCCGCCCGCTGGCCAGCGGTCCCAGCACCTGTGCCACCTGCTGCGGATCGCAGTCCAGGTCAAACAGACGCGTCACCCGGACGAAGCACTCCTCCGCCACCGGCAACAGGCCAGGCGATAACGTCACCCGTAATCCTTGCGCCGCCTCATCGGGCGCCACCCTAATCAGACCGCGGTGGCCCGCCAGCGAAAAACTGCGGGTATAATGCCCTTCTCCGAAGGTTTCAATGCCCGTCACCGCACGCACACGCAGAAAATCAAAAATCCATTGCTGGTCATAGGGTGGGTTCCACGGTAACAGCGTCATAATCATTCCTTCTTCATCTACCCTTATTAAATGCATCAATCATAGACGCTTTGCCTCTGACGGGCCTTGCTTTTAAATTCCAGTTGTCGCGATGGCGGCAATCCGCTAAAGTCGCCCCCCTTCTTCACTGGCATGGGGATTTTCAGGTCATGTTTATTGGTTTTGACTACGGAACCGCTAACTGTTCCGTTGCGGTGATGCGCGATAATCAGCCGCACTTGTTAACGCTGGAAAACGGCAGCACGCTGCTACCGTCAATGTTGTCCGCGCCGACCCGCGAAGCGGTCAGCGAATGGCTCTTCCGCCATCATCAGGTGCCGCCAAACGGTGATGAAAACCAGGCCCTGCTGCGTCGCGCCATTAACTACAACCGCGATGAAGACATTGACGTCCTCGGCAACAGCGTCCAGTTTGGCCTTGCCTCGCTGCATCAGTACGTCGACGACCCGGAAGAAGTGTACTTCGTTAAATCGCCAAAATCTTTCCTCGGCGCCAGCGGCCTAAAGCCACAGCAGGTCGCGGTGTTTGAAGATCTGGTGTGCGCCATGATGCTGCACATTAAACAGCAGGCGCAAAACCAACTGAGCCAGAATATCGACCAGGCAGTAATTGGCCGCCCGATCAACTTCCAGGGACTCGGCGGCGATGAGGCCAATACCCAGGCGCAGGGGATCCTGGAGCGCGCGGCAAAACGCGCCGGGTTTAACGACGTGGTCTTCCAGTTTGAACCGGTCGCTGCCGGTCTGGATTTCGAAGCCACCCTGAGCGATGAAAAACGCGTGCTGGTAGTCGATATCGGCGGCGGTACCACCGACTGTTCATTGCTGCTGATGGGGCCGGAGTGGCGCCAGAAAGCCGACCGCCAGCAGAGCCTGCTGGGCCACAGCGGCTGTCGCGTCGGCGGTAACGATCTCGACATCGCGCTGGCATTTAAATGTCTGATGCCGCTGCTGGGAATGGGCGGAGAGACCGAGAAAGGGATTGCCTTGCCGGTCCTGCCATGGTGGAACGCGGTGGCGATTAACGATGTTCCGGCACAAACCGAATTCTACAGCACGGCCAACGGCCGACTGCTTAATGATCTGCTGCGCGATGCCCGCGACGGCGAAAAAGTGGCGCTGCTGCTGAAGGTCTGGCGCCAGCGTCTGGGTTATCGCCTGGTACGCAGCGCGGAAGAGAGCAAAATCGCCCTCTCGGCCCAGGACAACGTAACGGCCGGACTGCCGTTTATCGGCGACGAACTGGCGACGGCAATCAGCCAACAGGGGCTGGAAGCGGCATTAAACCAACCGCTGACGCGGATCATGGAGCAGGTTCAGCTGGCGCTGGACAACAGCCGCGAAACGCCTGATGTGATCTATCTTACCGGCGGTAGCGCTCGCTCCCCGCTGATTAAGAAAGCGCTGGCGGCGCATCTGCCGGGTATTCCGATTGCCGGTGGTGATGATTTTGGCTCGGTCACCGCCGGGCTGGCCCGCTGGGCGCAGGTGGTGTTCGCCTGATCTTTACGGGGCAGTCTCTGCCCCGCTATTGAATTCCGTCGACGCATGGAACGCGCGGCTCTTTTGGTTCATTTCTGGTTTTATTCTCGTATTCATTGCGCCGCCTGTAGTGCTTTATATTGCCGCACCGCCGCAGCAACACAATATTCCACCATTCACGCCCCGACCAACCTGCTGAATCCCTGTACTGGCGCGGCCTGGAGAACAGATCCGTCCAGTAGCACCTTTTGTAAATATCGCTGGAATAATCTCGTTGTCCGCCGCAGAATGCTTTGCCATTAGAACCTAATTAATTAACTCCCGGATCCCGGGGGATGGCCTGTGCAAGTTGCCGCTAGCATTGGCTATTTTCTTCCTTTTTATTGATCCATGCCGCAGGGGGCGAGTTTGCATCATATCCGCGCCGTTACTGGCTCCATCCTCCCGATCGTCTGGAGCCGCAGAGTCCTGCTGTGGATCTGCTGCGGCATCATCATCGGCCTTCAGTATTGCCCCCCTGCCCGCGCGCAAACCCGGCAGATCGGCCTCGATACTCCGGTACAATGGTATGCCGACAGTAACAATTCGCTGACTCTGGATGGTTTTCTCGCGTTACCGCCGAGTGCGCTCAGTACAGGGCAGCGTATTCCTTCGTTTGGCTATTCGCCAAAGTCCTACTGGCTGCAAACACGTCTGCCGGCCTCGTACTTTCAGGGTGAACCGCGCTGGCTGCAGGTAGGGCCTACTTTTGTCGATCATCTCAACGTCTATTATCGCCCCGCCGGGAGCGATCTTCCGTGGACGCTGAAAGCCTTTGGCGATCGCGCCTCTACCCGCGATAACGATCTCAATTACCGGGAAAGCGTCCTGATTTTGCCAGCGCCGCCGAGCGCCGCGGGCTACGATGTCGTGTTCCGCCTGCAAAGCAGCAGTACCCTGATCCTGCTGGCGACGCTTTCCTCACCCCAGGAATTTGTACAGGCGGCCACCCGGGATACCGCATTCTGGAGTTTTTATTTTGGCCTGGCCTTCATTGCCAGCGGGGTTGCCCTGTGGCTCGCCTTGTTACTACGTCGCCGCCTGCTGTGGGGGATCTGCCTGTTTTCCCTTAACTATCCGCTGGTGGCAGCGCTGCACGGCTATCCCGAATGGTTTTTCGGGGACGCCGTGCTCCCGGTACAGGACGCGATGATCAGCTATCTGTCGCTGCTCAGCTATGCCACCGCGCTGTGGCTACATAGCGAGGTGTTTGACCTTAAAAAGAATATGCCACGCTTGCACCAGTTGCTGCTCGCCGCTATTGCGGTCAATGTTGTGCTTCTCGCCAGCGTTCCGCTGGGCTTTTATGGCCTGGCGATGCAGATTGAGGCGGGGATGTTCTTTATCGCTGCCCCTATTCTGCTGCTCACCTCGTGGGCCCTCTGGCGGCGCAAAGCCATCGATTTGCACACCTTTCTGCTGGGGCTGCTGCCTCCCGTTTATGTGGTCTCCGCCGCGCTGGCGCTGCTGTCGGTTCATGGCGTGATCCCTTTTCATAACGCCATTTACTCGACCTGGCAATACGCGCTGATCGTGCATATTGTCACCGTCCTGATCATCGCGGTGCTGCGCATCCGTGCTGAAAACCGCAGGTTGATGCAAAAGCAGCAGTTGACCCGCGAACTGCAGATCGAGCGCGAAGCAAGCTTTCAGCAACGGCAGTTTATGGGCATGGTGGCGCACGAGTTCCGCACGCCGCTCTCCGTTATCCAGGGGGCGCTGGAAAATCTGCGCTTATGCACCCCTGAAGCCGCGCAAGGACCGCGTCTGGATCGCATGCAGCGCGCAACGACACGGCTGGTCCAGCTAACCGATAACTGCCTGGCCGATGCGCGCTTATCTTCCAGCGCGCTGCATGTCGATAAACAACAGACCGACCTGCTCCCGGTGATCTATATGGCGGCAACGGTGGTTGAACTCTCCCTGAATCATTATTTTACCGTCACGCTGGCCGGGAAAACCGTCGATTCACAAACACCATCGCCGGCACTGAGCGTCGATAGCGGACTGCTGTGCATTGCGCTGGCCAATCTTCTGGACAACGCGGTGAAGTACTCCCCGTCCGGCGAGGTAGCCGTCGATATCTATCCGAATGCGGGCCACTATGAAATTCGCATCCGCGACCAGGGACCGGGGATCGCCGGCGATCAGGTGGAACGAATCTTTGAGCGTTACCAGCGTGGCTCCGTTCGCACCACGACCCCGGCCGGCACCGGTCTTGGGCTGTACGTTGCCCGACAAATCATCCAGGCGCACGGGGGCGAGCTGTGGCTGATAACCAACAGCCCGGATGGTTGCGAATTTGCGCTCACGCTTCCCGTGGATGCCCCATCACCGCACAAGAGAAAATCATGACATTACGCGTGGCTATCATTGAAGACAGCGTCGATCTCCTTGACGAACTGCTGGCCTTTCTGCGCTTTCGTGGCTTCAGCGCCTGGGGGGTGCACAGCGCCGAGGCGTTCTGGCGACAGCTACACCGCGATCCGGTCGATTTGGTGCTGATCGATATCGCTCTGCCCGGCGAAGACGGCTTCAGCGTGCTGGACTACCTGCATGAGCTTGGTGAATACGGGCTTGTGGTGATGACGGCCCGAGGGCATGAGCAGGATAAACTACAGGCATTTAATCTTGGCGCGGATTGCTTTCTCATCAAGCCGGTCAATTTTGCCGTTCTGGCCGAAACCCTTCATTCTCTGGGCGCCCGGCTGAAGCAGCAAAACACCGTCTCCCCGGTGTCAGCACCCGTAGTTGCACAGCCTGTTTCAGCGTGCTGGCAATTGCAGCCTGAAAGCCTGATAGCCCCCTCCGGCACGACGCTCCCGCTGACCCAGCAAGAACACCGCCTGCTGGCGCGCCTGATGCACAACCGCAGCGAAGTCTGCCGCAAGGTCGATCTTCACGCCTATCTTTTCCCCGATGAGAGCGAACCGGAGCTGCACCGCATTGACGTGGTGATCAGCCGCCTGCGTAACAAAGCGCGTCTTCATGGCGTGGCGTTACCCATCCGGGCCATTTTTGGCAAAGGTCTGGCATTTATCCCCTGATCTCCCTCTTTCCCTTTCCTGGCCTACAGGTTGCACGACCCGGATTGTTTTTCAGCTATAAGTTATTCATTTAGCTGTTATTGTTAATTTATCTCATTTTTTGAGAGGAATGAGATAAATGAGACTGACGGTAAACTAAGAATTTTCTTACATTGAACTGACGCCGTGAAGGTCTTGTCCGAAAACAGCCATGCAACAGGAGAGTGAAGCGCCCACTCTCCGGTCTAGCCACTTTCCGGGTATCCCTGATTTATCACCTTCAGGGATATTATTCCGCGCGGCGACGTTACGCGAATGAATGTACGACGCGATAATAAAAGCTTTATACGGAATACCCATTTTCGTGCCCGCACCGAGGCACGTTTATACCCTAAATAATTCGAGTTGCTGGTAG
Organism: Klebsiella sp. R445; assembly: GCF_051131755.1. Taxonomy (NCBI): domain Bacteria; kingdom Pseudomonadati; phylum Pseudomonadota; class Gammaproteobacteria; order Enterobacterales; family Enterobacteriaceae; genus Klebsiella; species Klebsiella sp. R445. The sequence goes on along the minus strand of NZ_CP180446.1, from coordinate 4,985,155 downwards.
GCGGCAAAGCCGTAAATCCCCAGAGGCTTACTCAGGTAAGCGACTGGGGTGCGCGGGTGCAGCCAACACCCAGGCAACCTGAAGTATGACGGGTATATGACACCATCAATATCAGTTAAGGGATCTTAAGCATGGTTTTGCAAACGTGGTTAGCTTTACTGCTGTGTATATTTTTGCTGGGCGTCTCTGTTTATAGTCTTATTTCTTATATCAAAGACCGGAAAAGACAAAAAATCCCATTATTCTATAAAAATAATCGTAAACGATAATCCGAATACGGGCTGAATAATCACTCTGGCTTCTTTCAGTTTATTCATCTACTCAAGGAGGCAGGGTTAATACCCGCAGGTACAATTAGCGGGAAAATTAGGATTATAACGGGTTGCTCAGGGAGCATATTCTGAAAGTAGTCGGCCAAGGGTAAAATAATAGCGCAGCGGCGGTCGCTAACCGGTAATATTATCCGGCACCTGGGTATAACGATACTACCGTGTATTTTTGTACCCTCAGAATAATGCTTTTATTACAAGTGCGACCATTTCGTTACATTGCCCCTTGCGTGCCTGTTGGGGGCCTCTTTTTCCGCCATATTTAAGCTTTCCTTAAGTTGATGCCCCTTTACCGGGGCATCACTTTATCAGGCCTGAACCTGTTGCGGCTCCGCTTCCGGGACCTCTTCCTGTAACTGCCCTTCATTTTTCGACAGCATCGCCGTGGCGATCCCGTTGCCCAGCACGTTAATCGCCGAACGCCCCATATCGAGGAAATGGTCAATTCCCATCAGCAGCAGGATCCCGGCGACCGGAATATTGAAGCTCGGGATTGTCGCCGCCAGCACCACCAGCGCCGAACGCGGTACCCCGGCAATGCCTTTGGAGGCCAGCATCAGCGTCAGCATCATGACGGTAATTTCGCTAAAGCTGAGGTGGATGTTATAGGCCTGGGCAATAAACATCGAGGCAAAGGAGCAGTAGACCATCGACCCGACCAGGTTAAAGGAGTAACCGATCGGCAGGACGAAGGAGACGATATTGCGCGAACAGCCAAAGCTCACCAGTCGTTCCAGGGTCTTCGGATACGCGGCCTCAGAACTGCTGGTGGTGAAAGCGACCAGCACCGGGTCTTTCAGCATGTTAAGCAGACGAAAGACCTCTTTCTTCAGCACCATGTAACCTACCGCCAGCAGCACTCCGCTGGTCAGCAGCACGGCCAGGTAGTAACCGCCGATAAACGAGGCGTAGTTGAGCAAAATCCCCATTCCCTGAGAGGCAATGACCGAAGAAATGGCGGCAAAAATGGCCAGCGGAGCCACGTACATCACATAGCCCGTCACCTTCAGCATGATGTGCGACACCACGTTCAGCGCAGCCACCAGCGGCGCATTGAATTTCTCGCCCAGCGACGCCCCGGCAATCCCGAAGAACATCGAGAACACCACAATTTGCAGAATTTCGTTGTTCGCCATCGCATCGGTAATACTGGTGGGGATGGTATGCGACAGGAAGCCTTTCAGGCTCATCCCGCTCACCGCCAGACCGGTATCCACCGCTTCTTTCGGGATCGCCAGATTTAACCCAGCGCCCGGATGTTGCAGGGTCACGATCACCAGGCCCACCAGAATAGAGAGGATCGACGAGGTGATAAACCACACCATCGCCTTACCGCCAACCCGCCCGATGGTCGCGGTTTCACCCAACCGCATGATGCCCACCGTCAGGGTGCTAAAGACCAACGGCGCAATCACCATTTTAATCAGTCGTAAGAACATGTCGGTAAACAGCGTGATATTTTCCGACCAGGAGGCAACCGCCCCTGGGGAAGCATATTCATGAATCACCGCGCCGGAGAGGATCCCCAGCAGCATGAAAATGACGATGAACAGCGTGAGTTTGTTTGCACTTGCCACAAAAATGAACCCCTGATTTATTTAACGTATTGATTTTTAACGTGTATGTATTTTATTTATAATTACACATTAAACATTCGTCACATAAATTGAATAAAAGCTGCAAGGGTTACAACTCTTTTTTAGTTATTTATCTCTGTAGTTGAAGGAAAGGTTGACGCATATCAATCCACCACGGGGGTCCGGAGAGGAAAAAAAGCGCCGGTGACCAGGGTCAACCGACGCAAAGAGGCATTAGTGTTTCACGGTATCCTCGAGGAAGAAGCGCCCCAGCGGATTCTGGTAAAAACCGTCGATATTCTTACGGCTGACGTTACGGTACGGGCTGTAATACAGGTCAACCCAGTTGACGTCGGCTTTGGCCATTTTTTGCAGGTCGATATACATCTGCTCGCGCTTTTTACTGTCCATTTCGACGCGCGCGGCGGCCACCAGCGCTTTGACCTGCTCGTTATGGTAGCGGGTCATATAGTTCATGTTGCTGTCATGCCCCAGCACAAAGGTAGTTTTCTGGTCGGGGTCGAGAATATCGTTGGTCCAGTACATCACCGAGATATCGTAATCCCCGGCCACCAGCATATCCCAGCTCTGGCTCGGATCGACTTTTTGTAAGTTGACCGTCACCCCGGCTTTCGCCAGCTGCTGCTGCAGCAAAATGGCGATTTGCTCATCCACCTCATCCCCGGCGTTGACCACATAGTTCAGCTTCAGGTCGGCGGCGCCCGCTGCTTTGAGCATCGCTTTTGCCTTTTGCGGATCGTAGGGGCGACGCAGATTGTCGGCGTAATGATACAGCGCCCCGGCAGGAATATACGAGTTCGCCACCTGACCGTAGCCAAAGGTCACAGTCTTGACGATGGCGTCTTTATCAATCGCGAAGTCCAGCGCCTGGCGCACTTCCACTTTGCCCAGCGCGCCGTGGGAATGGTTAATCAGCAGATGATCCTCGCGGGTGGAGGGATCCAGCGCCACTTTCAGATTCGCATCCTTCTGCAGCGACGCGATGCGCGAGAAAGGCACAGTCAGGGCGGCATCAAGCTCCCCGGCCTGCACTTTCAGCATCCGGGTATTATCGTCAGGAATAGTTAGCCACTCCACGCCATCGAGGCTGACGTTTTTCGCCTGCCAGAAGTGAGGGTTCTTCACCAGCACGATTTTCTCCCCGCGCTGCCACTCCTTCACGCTAAACGCGCCGGAGCCGACCGGTTTCTCGGCAAAAGCCTCTTCGCCTTCGGCTTTCATCGCCTTCTCTGAAATCACCGAAGCGTTCGGTAGCGCCAGCTGCGATAAGAACGGCGCGGAAGGCGATTTCAGGGTCACCACCAGGGTACGCGGGTCGGTGGCCTCGGCTTTGGCGATGATGCTGTAGGAGTCGCGCCACAGTGAGCCCTCATCATCACGGATGCGCAGCAGGCTAAACGCCGCATCGCTGGCGGTCAGCGGCGTCCCATCGGAAAACTGGGTATCGCGAATGTTAAAGGTGTAGACCTTACCATCCGCGGAAATGGTCCAGCTCTCAGCCACGCCAGGCTCCAGCTTTGTCCCGCTTTTATCCACCCTCACCAGCGGGTCGAACACGTTGGAAAAGACCCAGTTATCGGCGTTTTGCGCCGATTTTATCGGGTCAAAGGTGGTGCTGTCCTCGCGGCGACCAATGGTCAATACCCCCGCCGCCTGCGCCATTTCGCTGACCACGCTTAACGCCAGAAATACGCTGGCCGCCAGTAATTTAACATGCCTGTGCTTCATCAAAAGATCCCCCTGTCAAAGGAAAAACGGTCTCATGGCCCGCATGGTTGAGAATGCAGGCATAAGCGCGGTCGGCAATCTGCCGGGTTGGTGGTGGTGCGCCGGTGCGACACTGCACCTGCGCATACGGGCAGCGCGGATGAAATGCACACCCTTGTGGAACCGCGACCGGGCTGGGTGGTTCGCCCCCCAGACCGCTCTTCGGCAACGGTTTATCCGGGTCGATTTCCGGGATCGCCGAAACCAGCGCGGCAGTGTAAGGGTGCAGTGGTCGGGTGAAGACCGCTTCCGCCGGCCCCTCCTCGACGATCCGCCCGAGGTACATCACCGCAACGCGATCGCACAGCCGGCGCACAATCGCCAGGTCGTGGGCGATAAACAGAATCGCCAGCCCCATGGTTTCACGCAGATCCATCAGTAAATTGACGATCTGCCCCTGAATAGAGACATCCAGCGCCGCCACGCACTCATCCGCGACGATCAGCCGCGGCTCCATCGCCAGCGCTCTGGCAATACCGGCACGCTGGCACTGACCGCCGCTTAGCTGGGCCGGTTTCGCGCTGGCCTGCTCCGGACGCAGGCCAACCTGGACCAGCAACGCCTCGACCCGCTGGGCGACCTGCCCGCGCGGTACTTTCTTATGCACCCGCAGCACCTCGGCGATACTCTCCCCCACGGTCTGACGCGGGTTCAACGAGGCAAAGGGGTCCTGAAAAATCATCGCGCTTTGCTGGCGCAGCCGGGCAATATCGCCGGTTAAACCATGGGTGATGCGCTGCCCCTCGAACCGCACCTCTCCGCCGGCAACCCGCTCCAGCTGTAACAGCGCCCGCCCCAGCGTACTTTTGCCGCTGCCGGATTCGCCCACCAGCCCCAGGGTCTCGCCGGGGTGGATCTGCAGCGACACCTGATTGACCGCGTGTACCCGCAGTTTCGGCTGCCACAGCCCGCCGGAAACCGGAAAGGTGACGGAAAGATTATCGGCCTCAAGCAGCGGCCAGCGAGCGTGAACCATTTAACCCTCCCGCCGGGTAAGCGTCGGCAATATGTGATGGCAGGCGGCACCGTGAGTTCGGCCCTCCTGCCCGTAATGCAATACCGGTTGCTGCTGGCAGGCCTCGTCGGCACGGCGACAGCGCGGGTGAAAGCGACAGCCTGGCGGAAAATGGTCGGCAACCGGCGGCTGGCCGTCGATGGTTGTCAGTCTGCCCTGCCCACCTTCACTCACCGGCTGGCAGTCAATCAGCCCGCGGGTATAGGGGTGTAACGGCCCGGCCAGCACCTCGCGCTTGCCACCCACTTCACACAGTCGCCCGCCGTACATCACCGCGATCCGGTCGCAGGTTTGCGCCACCACGCCAAGGTCATGGGTGATCATAATGACCGCCAGCCCCAGCTCCCCACGCAGGTCGCTCAGCAGGCGCAGAATCTGCATCTGCACGGTCACGTCCAGTGCGGTCGTCGGTTCATCGGCAATCAGCAGCCTCGGTTCCGGCGCGAGGGCGACGGCAATCATCGCCCGCTGGCGCATACCGCCGGAAAACTCATGCGGATAGTTATTGAGCCGGTTCTGCGGGTCGGGGATCCCTACCTGGCGCAGCAGCGCCAGCGCATCCTCCCGCGCCTGACGACGGCTGGCGCCAAAGTGCAGGCGGCGGCTTTCGGCAATCTGTTCGCCGATGGTCATCACCGGATTGAGATGGCTGGTGGGGTTCTGGAATATCATGCCGATTTCCCGCCCGCGTACCGCCGACATCTGTCCTTCACTGAGGGACAAAATATCCCGTCCGCCCAGCCGCACTTCCCCAGCAGTGATGCGTAATCCGGCCCCCGGCAGCAGGCGCATCAGCGCCCGGCAGGTGACGGTTTTTCCCGACCCGCTCTCGCCCACCAGCCCGAGCATCTCCCCGGCCGCAAGCGTGAACGAGACGTTATCCACCAGCACGATATCTGCACCGCGCGTGACCGTCAGATTGTTCACCGTCAGCAGACTCATACGCGCTCTCCTAACTTATCGCCCAGCCCGTCGGCCAGCAGGCTGAACCCCATCGCCAGCAGCACGATGGCGAGACCGGGAAAGGTGGTTATCCACCATGCGGTAGTAATAAAGCTTTGTCCTTCCGCCACCATCACCCCCCATTCGGCGGTGGGAGGCTGTACGCCAAGCCCGAGATAGCTCACCGACGCGCCGTTCAGCAGCACCAGCACGCAGTCGGACATCGAAAAGACGATGGCCCCGGTCAAGGCATTCGGCAGCAGGTGGCGGAACAATATACGCAGATGGCCGTAGCCCAGACTGCGGGCCGCCAGAATAAAATCGCGCTGTTTCAGGGTCAGCACCTGAGCGCGCACCAGGCGGGCATAGGAGACCCAGCCCACCATCGCCATGGCGATATAAAAGCTGCTCAGTCCCGGCCCGAGGATGGCGATGATCGCCAGCATCAGCACCAGAAACGGAAAGGCCAGCACGATATCAATCACCCGCATCACCAGCGCATCCACCACCCCACCGAGATAGCCCGCAAGCGCCCCCAGGGTGGTGCCGAGCATAAAAGGAAACAGCACCCCCAGCAGGCAGATTTGCAGATCGACCCGCGCCCCCCACAGCACGCGGGAAAAGACATCGCGGCCAAAGTTATCGGTACCGAACGGATGGCTCCCCCCCGGCGCCAGCAGGCTGGAGGCCGGGTCCTGAACGATCGGGTCGAACGGCGCAATCCACGGTGCCAGACAGGCCACCAGCAGCCACAGCCCGACAATCGCCAGCCCGGCACACAGCGCCTGCTGGCGCGGGATCGCCCGCTGACGCAGGCGGGAAAAGGTCGCTATCGCCTTCATAATGAGATCCTCGGGTCGAGGGCCACGGTCAGAATATCCGCCAGCAGGCTCACCACCACGGTGGCGAGGGCAAACACCATCACCACCCCCTGGACCACCATGTAATCGCGGCTGAAGATCGCCTTCACCAGCAGTTGCCCGAGGCCGGGAATGGCAAACACGCTTTCGATCACCACCGTACTGCCGATCAGCCAGCCGATATTCACCGCCAGCAGGTTGATGGTCGGTACCAGCGAGTTCGGCAACACGTGACGCCAGAAAATCCGACGCTCCCGCTGTCCGCGCGCCCGGGCCGCGACGACATAGTCGCTGTTCATCTCCATCAGCAAGCTGGCGCGCAGGTTACGAATCAATACCGCCGACAGCGCCAGCGCCACGGTCAGACACGGCAGCACCATATGATGCAGCTGGTCTACAAAATCGCTGCCGTAGCCTGAGACCGGAAACCAGCCGAGCACGATGCTGAACAGCAGGATCAGCATGATGCCGAGCCAGAACGCCGGAAAGCCAAGCCCGGCGGTAGTAAAAAGGCGAATCAGCCGGTCGGCGAGGCGCCCGCGCTGGCGAGCGGCGGTGGTTGCCAGCGGCACCGTCAGCGCTATCGCCAGCAGCACGCTGCCCAGCACCAGCCACAGCGTCGGTTCAAGCCGCGAGCCGATCAGCTTGAGGGTATCCACCCGGTAGACAATCGACTTCCCCAGCTCCCCCTGCAGCAAGTTGCGCAGAAAATAGCCGTACTGCACCCACAGCGGTTCATCGAGGCCAAATTGCGTTCGAACGCGGGCCAGCGCCGCCGGGGTGCTGCGGACTCCCAGCAGAATGCGCGCCGGATCGCCGGGGATGGCGCGCACCATCATGAAGGTGATCAGGCTGATGCCCAGCAGCACCGGCAGCAGCTGTAGCGGACGAAATAACAGAAAACGGTAACGGTGCATCAGCGGCCTCCCGGGTCGCGCTGGCGCGCCAGAAAGTCGAGCAGCACCGGGTAGTACGCCTGCGGCTCTTCGTAAAACGGCATATGGCTGCTGTTGGCAAAAATCGCGATCTCGGCATTCGCCAGCCCCTGCTTCATTTTCAAGGCGCAGGCGGGCGTCAGCTCATCGTGCTGGCCGCTGGTGATCAGGCACGGTACGTGGATAGAGGCCAGTTCGGCGCTACGGTTCCACGCTTTTAAATTACCGGTATAGAGAAATTCATTCGGCCCCTGCATGGTGACATAGGGCGCCATATTCCAGTCCTCAAGCGATCGCTTAACCGGCTCGGGCCACACGTCCAGGCGGCAGACGTGGCGATAGTTCAGCAGGGTAATAGCCGCCTGATAGGCCGGGTGATCCAGCCAGCCCAGCGCTTCATAACGCTGCATCATCGCCACGGTTTCGGAACCCAACGCGCCGCGCAGACGGTTCAGCTCCTGTACCAGATGCGGCATATCGGCAACGGTGTTTTCCAGAATCAGCGAGCGAATTGCGCCAGGATGGTGCAACGCCACTTCAATCGCCAGCCAGCCGCCCCACGAGTGACCAAGCAGATGGACCTTGCCAAGCCCCAGCGTCTGGCGGACGGTTTCCACCTCCCGCACGTAACGCGCCATGGTCCACAGGCTGGCGTCATCCGGCCGATCGGATTTTCCGGTACCCAACTGGTCAAAGGCGATCACCCGGTAGCCGTGCAGTTTCAGAAAAGAGTGGGCCTCGCGCAGATAGTCGCAGGGCAGCCCCGGCCCGCCATTGAGACACAAAATGGTCTCGTCGCCGTCGCCGAATTGATACGCCACGACGTTATATCCATCCACCGCAATGTGATGGCACTGGTCGGGTGCTATTTCGCTCCACATGGTGTGTTCCTCGTCGTCGATGGTGCCGGCTGTTGGCGTTGCATTAACGCTAACGGCAACGCCGGAAGCTGAACAGTTAGCAAAAATACTAGTTTTACGCCGCGTCGGGACGGCACCGGAATTGCATACCTTTGAGCGAGCACCGGACGGTTTTGCACAAATCGTGCCCGTCGCGGATCTCGCTTTAACCTGAAGGGGGTTTTATGCGACTGGAGTTTGAACGCCCCGGCAGCGCCCGGGCGACCAGCCTGGATGAGGCATTCGGCGGGCTTTTTCAGCACACCCGCACTCTGGGATTCGACGCGGTCATTTACGACTACACGCCGGTCCCGCGCTCGCTGGAGGGGGAGCTGATTACGCCGTCATTACTGAAGACGTACAACGTGCCGGAAGATATGCGCCAGCTGTGGTGCGAGCGTGGCTATTACCAGCTGGATCCGGTGCAGCACTGCGCGCTGGCGAGCTGCGCGCCGTTTGTCTGGTCCTATCAACGCCCGGATAACAGTATGCTGCGCGGCAGGCTGGATACCGACGCCGCCGCCGTTACCGACTATATGCGCGAACACAATATGCCCTGCGGCGCCACGGTTCCCCTGCATCTGCCTAACGGCGGGTTTGTGACCCTCACCGGCATCCATACCGGCCAGCGTCAGGAGCGGGAAATCAACGCGACCCTCGCACAGCTGATGCTGCTGGCCCACCAGTTTCAGGAGTCCGCCTTCCCGCTGTTCGACAGCACCATGCTGACCTGTCGTCACGTGAAGTTAAGCAACCGCGAGCGTGAATGCCTGGCGTGGTCTGCCGAGGGGCTGACCGCCAAAGAGATTGCCCGCAAGCTGCATCGCTCGGTAGCGACGGTGACCCTGCATCTGAATACCGCAGCGAAAAAACTCGGCGCCAGCAACCGCGTGCAGGCGGTGGTCCGCGCCCTGCACTACCGCCTGCTCGACAGCTAAGAACTAGCATTTTTGCTAGTGTTCAGCCGCGGTGACCAGCCTTTACCCTGAAAGCCGGTCCACTGAGCAGGGAAAGAACATTCATGTACACCATTAGCGAAGGCTACGCGCCGTTTCGGCAGTATCAAACCTGGTTTCGTGTTTGCGGCGATCTCCATAGCGGCCTGACGCCGCTGGTGATTGCCCACGGCGGACCGGGGTGTACGCATGATTATGTCGACGCGTTTCGCGATATCGCCCTCAGCGGGCGGGCGGTGATCCACTACGATCAGTTAGGCAACGGGCGCTCGACCCATCTTCCGCAGCAGCCCGCCGACTTCTGGCAGCCGGCGCTGTTTCTCGATGAACTGGCTAACCTGCTGCAGCATCTGGAGATTGCCGATAATTACGCCCTGCTTGGTCAATCGTGGGGTGGAATGCTGGGGGCGGAACACGCCGTGACGCAGCCGCCGGGGCTAAAGGCGCTGGTAATCGCCAACTCTCCGGCCTCAATGGCGCTGTGGCTACAGGGGGCGGCGGCCCTACGGGCGCAACTGCCCGCTGAGGTCCAGCAGACGCTACTGGAACATGAAACGGCGGGCACGCTGGACAGCCCGGCGTATAAAGCGGCAAGCCAGGTGTTTTATCAGCGCCACGTCTGCCGCCTGGATCCCTGGCCGGCGGAAGTGCGGCGCACCTTTGACGCGATGGATGCCGACCCGACGGTGTATCACGCGATGAACGGCCCCACCGAATTTCACGTCATCGGCAGCATGAAAGCGTGGACCATTATCGACCGTCTGGCGCACATCCAGGTTCCGGTCCTGCTGATTTCCGGACGTTACGACGAGGCCACGCCGGAGGTGGTGCAGCCCTTTATGGACCACATTCCCGACGTGCGCTGGACAATATTCGAAGAGTCCAGCCATATGCCGCACGTGGAAGAGCGTGCGTTTTGCATGCAGACGGTGAACGATTTTCTCGACGACGTGCTTCCTGGTATCTGATATCTGCCGTTCATCCATGTCACGCCATCAACGCGGTCCCGACACGGTGAACGGCGGGTTTTAGCGGCGGATCACCTGCCCCGCCCCCTGATGGCGGATGTCACCGTCGGCCCAGGCCAGCTGACCATTGACCCATACTTTCTCAATGCCCGCGGCACGGGTACGCGGTTGCGCAAACGTGGCGCTATCCTGCACCGTCTGCGGGTTAAACAGCACCATGTCGGCATAATTGCCGACAGCAATCCGCCCGCGACGGGCGATCCCCAGTTCAGCGGCGGGCAGGCCGCTCATCTTATTGACCGCCGTGTGCAGCGGGAACAGCCCCAGCTCGCGACTGTAATGACCCAGCACCCGGGGGAAGGTGCTCCATAAGCGTGGGTGCGGATGCTCATCGTGCGGCATGCCGTCAGAGCCGATCATCGTTGGCGGGAAAGCCAGAATGCGCTGGACATCGTCCTCATCCATCATGAAATAGATAGCGCCCGCGGGCATCAGCCGCTGTGCCGCCGCCTCATCGCTGATGCCCCATTCGTTAGCGATATCGGCCAGTAACCGCCCGGCAAGCTGCGGATAGGGAGTCGACCAGCTCACCAGCACTTTTGCCGCGCGGGCGACAAAGGCCGGGTTCAGGGTCGTGGATGACGCGTTATAAGGGTAGCAATCCAGCGAAACCGGCTGGCGAGCGCGGGCGGCCTGAATACTGAGTAGCGTCTCCCGCGAACGCCCATGGTTTTTCACCCCCGCGAGTTTATGGTGAGAGATTAATACTCTCACCCCCAGGCGACGGCCAATCTCATAGGTTTCCTCAAGCGACGCCAGCACCGCCTCCGCTTCGTTACGCATATGCGTTGCATAGAACGCCCCGTAACGAGCCAGCGGTTCGGCCACGGCGACAATCTCATCAATCGTTGCCTCCTGGGCGGGCGGATAAAAGGTCCCGGTTGAGAAGCCAAACGCACCGGCAGCCAGCGATGCTTCCAGTAGTTCCCGCATCCGGCGGCATTCATCGTCACTGGCACTACGGGCCAGCGAATCCCCCATCACGCTGGCGCGCAGCGTGGTGTGTCCCACCATGCAGGCGGCATTAACGGCGATGCCGCTGGCGGTCAACGCCGCCAGATAGTCGGCAAAATGGGGAAAACGCAGCCACTCAGGGGTGGCTATCAGATCCAGCGGTGCAGGAACGCTCGCCATCTGTGCCGGGGCCAGGCTCAGGCCGCAGTTTCCGGTAATCACCGTCGTCACGCCCTGGGAAAGCTTTGCGTTCATCATCCCCGGCATTAACAGCGCCCGGTCGTCATGGGTATGGACGTCAATAAACCCCGGCGCCAGCGCCAGACCGTCGCCCTCAACGATATGCTCCCCGGTCAGCGAGCCCGCTGCGCCGATGGCGACGATCGCGTCTCCGGCAATCGCGACATCCGCCGGTACCGGCGGCTCATCGCCGCCATCAAACAGCAACACGTCACAAATCACCAACGTGGTAGCGTGCATAACTTCATTCATCGGCATTTTCCAGGTTACAGAGAGGGGATCATGCCGCCATCAACCCGCAATACGCTGCCGGTGATGAACGACGCCTGCTGGCTGGCCAGAAATGCCGCCGCCGCGCCATACTCGTCCGGGCGACCGTAGCGCCCGACCGGGATCGTCTGCTGGCTGTTGCTGCGCACCATCTCAACGCTCACGCCTTCACGCCCGGCGCGGGCGGCATCAAGTTGCCCCACGCGTTCGGTGGCAATGCGTCCCGGCACCAGCACGTTGGCCGTAATTCCGTTGGCAGCGACCTCCGTGGCCAGCGTTTTCGACCACCCCACCAGCGCCATGCGCAGCGTATTTGACACCCCCAGCGTGGCAATCGGCGCGACCACGCCGGAAGAGGTGCTGGTGATAATGCGCCCCCAGCCCTGTTCACGCATGTCGGGCAGCACTTTATCGGTTAGCTGAATCAATGAACTGACCATCGCGCTGAACTGCTGTTGCCAGATCGCCGCGTCGACACCAGAGGCGGTAGAGGGCGCGGGGCCACCGGAGTTATTCACCAGGATAGCGATCGCACCGAAGCGCTGACGGATGGCGTCGAGGACCGTATCGAAGGTCTCTGGCGCGGCCAGGTCCAGCGGCCAGGCCTCGGCTTCCCCGCCGGCGTGGGTAATCAGCGCCACCGTCTGCGCCAGCTTTTGTTCATTGCGACCGGTCACCGCCACCTTTACACCTTCAGCGGCCAGCGCCTGAGCCATGGCCCGGCCTAAACCACTACCTGCGCCACAAACCAGCGCCGTTTTTCCATCAATCATAAAATCCATCAATTCAGCCCTTTGTCTGCGAGTTTACGTTCCAGGCGAGCCATCAGTCCGCTCAGCTCCTGCAGGTCGATGCTATCCAGTACCGGTCCCGGCTGGCGGACGGCGGCGCTTTTTATCGCGCCGCGCCGACGCAGCGCCTCTTTGCGCAGCCCCAGCCCAATGCCGTACTGGAACTCATGGCGCAGCAGCGGCAGGTAGCAATCGAAAATATCCTCGCCGCGTGCCGGATCCCCTTCGGCATAGGCCTGGCACACCTGCACTAACATTTCTGGCCAGGCAAAGCCGGTCATCGCGCCATCGGCCCCGCGTGCCAGCTCCTGCGGTAAGAACAGCCCGCCGTTACCCACCAGCACGCTGATGCGGCGTAGTCCCAGCGCCTCGCTCTCGCGACGGAGCTGGCTGAGTTTGCTCATACCCGGCAGGTCTTCATGCTTCAGCATCACGATTTGATCTAACGCCTCAATCAGACGCAGCATCACCGGTACAGAGGTATGAACTTTGGTGGATTGCGGGAAGTCCTGCAGGCAAATGGGCACGTCCTTACCAAGCAGTTTCGCCACGCTCATAAAATAGTTTTCGACCTGCGGATCGGTGGTCAAATTCGGGCCCGGAGCCAGCATGATCCCCGCCGCGCCCTGATCCATTGCCGTTTTCGCCAGACGCTCTACGTGCCGGTGGGAGGCGTGGCTGACCCCAACCACCACCGGCACCTGCCCGTTCACCCGTGCCAGGACCCGTTGCATAAAGCTCAGCGCTTCTTCTTCAGTGAGCTTATGCGCCTCCCCCATCATGCCGAGGATAGTGATGCCGCTAACCCCTTTTTCGAGATAGAAGTCGGTCAGGCTGTCCGCGCTGGCTAAATCCAGTTCCCCGCTGTCGGTAAACGGCGTGGCGGAAATAATGTAAACCCCATTAGCTTGTTCGTTCAGTGTGTTCATGCGTCGTCTTCTCAGCTCAAATTACCGTAAATCGGGCCACGATACCGGCCCGCGCCTGGGTCAGATGGAAGACCATCGCCTCTCTTGCCCCTGACGCATCACCGACGTGAATACGCTCCATCAGCGCGATATGTTCCTGACAGCCAGGTTCGAAACGCGCGACGGTGCCGTTCTGGTCAAACGTGCGCGCCTTAATACGTAAATCAAAAATCATGCTCTCCAGCATGGCGTTACCGCAGTGGGCGGCCACGCTCTGGTGAACCAGGTTGTCGATACGATGGTTTTCAGAGGCGGAAAAATCCCGCGCCTGGCGATGGGCTGTGAGTGCGCTAATCACCGATTGCGCCTGCACCGTCGGCATACGGGTTGCGGCGGCAAACGCCGCCTCCCCTTCAAGCAAAATGCGCAACTGCAGGATCTCGAGATACTCGCGCAGCGTGGGCTCTTTCACGACCAGCTGCCCGCGCCCAACCCGGGTCGCGAAGCCGCCGCCGACCAGGCGGCTGAAAGCTTCACGCAACGGCGTGCGGGAGACTCCCAGCGCCGCCGCCAGCGCCCGCTCCTGCAGCGGCGTATTGGGTGGGATTCGTCCCTGCTGGATCATTTCCAGGAGCTGCCGGTAGGTCGCTTCTGTCAGATCCTCGCTGCCAGGATTGAGGAAAATGTGGTCTACATCAGTCTGTGTTTCACTCATAGCCAGCTCACTTCCGTTGATTGAATATGCTGTAAACAAGCGGCGATGCCCTCTTGCAAACGCCGCCAGCGTGCAACGCCTTCCGCTACGGCGATCGCACGAAATGCCACGCTCTGCCCCGGTCTCAGTTGCCCAACGCGCGGCAGATCCGCCCCGATGACCGTGGCAATTTTCGGGTACCCGCCGGTAGTCTGGCGATCGTGCAGAGCAATAATCGGCTGACCATTTCCGGGGACCTGAATGCTTCCCGGCACCACCGCATCAGAAACCATATCGGCCCCGTGTAGATGCGCCAGCGCGGGGCCCGCCATCCGATAGCCCATTCGATCCGCATGGACGCTCACCCGATAGCGGCCATGTAAAAATGTCAGCAACGAGGCTTGCGTAAATGCCGCCTGCTGCGGCCCCATCACTACGCACAGCGGGCCGGAACTGTACAGCGACGTCAGCTGCGCGTGTGAACAGCGACGTCGACCAATATCAGCGGGCTCCCCCAGCGGAAGCCGGTCACCTTTTGCCAGCGCCCGCCCATCCAGGCCGCCCAGCGATGCACGGGTCAAGGTGGCGCGACTGCCTAACACCGGCACGACATCCACACCTCCGGCCACCGCCAGATAGGCGCGTAGCCCGCGCTGCAGGCGGCCAATCATCAGTTCGCTGCCTGCCGCCAGCCGGTGAGCAACCCAGGGTTCCAGCACCCGCCCTTCGACCTGGGCTTCGACCGCACCGCCGAGGCACAGGATGCATTCGCCGCCCATCACCCGGTATCGCCCGCCCAGGGCCGTTAATTCCAGCGCCGCACATTCCGCGTCGTTTCCAACGACCGCATTAGCTAAGCGAAACGCAATCAGGTCCATCGGCCCCGAGGCCGGGACCCCAAGATGCGCAACACCATATCGCCCCCGATCCTGCACGGTGGTCAGTAACCCCGGAGAGATGACTTCCAGCCAGCGCATCACGCCACCTCCGGCTCAGGGTACCAGTCCGCCGCGCGACACTCGTTGCTGAGGCGGGCAAACTCAGTCGGGGTAATGGGCACAAAGCCAACCTCATCCCCGGCCTGAAATAAGAAGGGGCGCTGACGCTGAGGATCAAAGGATCGCCACGGCGTCCGGCCGATCAGGTGCCAGCCGCTGGGGCCGGGCACCGAGCTGATTGCCGTCTGCTGGCCGCCAATGTTGATGCTGGAGGCTGGCGTCATCGCCCGCGGCGAGGTCCTTCGCGGAGTATGCAGTTTTTCAGGCAGCCCACCGAGATAAGCGAAGCCTGGCATAAACCCCACCATATACACCCGATAGCGCGCGGTGCTGTGGAGGTCAATCACCTGATCCGGCTTCAGACCGTGCCCCTGCGCCAGCGCTAACAGATCTTCGCCATAGTCGCCGCCATAGCACACCGGCACCCGCCAGCACCGCCGCACTGACTGCGTCGTGGAAAGTTGGGCAATCGCCAGCGTAATCCGCTCGCATAAGGCAGCACCAGTTACCGTTAACGGGTCAAACACCACGGTCAGTGAGCGATAAGTAGGAATAATTTCGCTTACCCCAATCGTGCCGTTAAGCGCCGTCGCCAACGCCAGAACCTGCGCATTCAGCTGGTCGTCGATGCGCTCGCCAAATTCAACTAACAGCGCCTGTTCCCCGACGGCGATAAAACGTGGATAGCCGTTCACGCAGACTCCCTGAAGGTCATCGCCAGTTCCGGCTGAAAGCCGAAGCTGATGGGCTGGCCTGAGAGACGCTCCGCGGCAGGAAGATCTACCGGCGCATAGGCCACCACCATCTGCCCCTGATACGTAATCAACAACTTCCAGTGCAGGCCGCAAAAGGTCGCCATCACGATATTGCCCTGACCGCGCCAAACCGCTTTCTCGCTGGCGCGCCCAACCAGGATATGCTCGGGGCGAATACCCAGGATCCCGTGGTGCTCGCCGGGGATAAAATTACACTCGCCCAGAAAACCGGCGACAAAGCGGCTATCCGGCTGGCGGTAAAGGCTTTGCGGAGAGCCATCCCCGACAATTTCACCCTTATCCATTATGATGATGCGATCGGAGAGGTTCATCGCCTCTTCCTGGTCGTGGGTGACAAACACCACCGTAAGCCCCAGCTCCTGGTGCAGCTGTTTAATCTGAATCTGAATCGCCTGACGCAAATTTTTATCCAGCGCGCCGAGCGGTTCGTCCATCAGCAAAATATCCGGATTGAACACCAACGCCCGGGCCAGTGCGGCGCGCTGCTGTTGTCCACCGGAGAGCTCGCCGGGCAGGCGCTTGTGATACGCATCCAGACTGACCAGCGCCAGCGCCTCGCCAACCCGGCGTTCAATATCCACCTTCGCCAGGCGACGCATGCGCAACGGAAAGGCAACGTTTTCGAAGACTGACATATGCGGAAACAGCGCATAGTTCTGGAACACCATGCCGATGTTGCGATCGGATATCGGCTCGCGGGTCACATCCTTGCCGGCAATGTGAACGCTACCGCCATCGGGATGTTCAAACCCGGCAATCACTTTCAGCAACGTGGTTTTACCGGAACCGGAAGCGCCAAGCAGCGTACAGAATTCGCCGCGCGCCACCTGCAGGTCGATACGCGGCAGCGCCACCGTTGAACCGTAGGTCTTGCGAATAGCGTTGAGAGTGACATCTTTACCCTGCATTTGACGCATGTTTGCCTCCATTACGTTTTACCAGGCTCTGAAAAATCAGGATCCCCGCCGTCGCCGCGATCAGTACGCAGGACGCTGAAATCACCGTTGGGTCGAAATCGAATGCCAGCCCTTCATACATCAGCTTCGGCAGGGTGCGATTACGGATAGTGGTCAGGAACAGCGACATCACCACGTCGTCAAAGGAGGTCACAAAGGCAAACACCGCACCGCCGATCATCCCGGGGAGCAGAATCGGCAACATCACCCGACGGAACATCTGCCAGGGCTTTGCCCCCAGGCTGTAGGCCGCCAGCTCAAGGCTGGGGTCAAATCCTTTGAGCGCCGCGCGCAGGGTAATAAAGGTATAAGGCGTGGCCAGTACCGTATGGCCGAGGATCAGCGCCACCGAGTTATTAATTAATCCCAGAGGGCCGCACAGATAATAAAGCGAGACCGCAGTAATTATGGCGGGCACCGACATAGGAACAATAAACAATGTCTCCAGCCAGCTTTTACGCGGCGAGCGCAGCTTATGGATCCCCAGCGCGGCGGTCGCACCCAGCACCATCGACAGAACAGTGACAATCAGCCCAATCCGTACGCTTTCGCCCAGCGCCAGCATCCATTTACGGTCGGTGAAAAAGTTGATGTACCAGCGCACGCCATATTCTGCCGGTGGGAAGGTAGGGAAGCTGGCGGTGCCGAAACTCATCGGGATAACCACCACAATCGGCAGAATAAGAAACAGCGCCACCAGCACGCCGGCGCCTGCGCTGATGCGCCCACCGCCGCTGCGCTGTGTGACCACAACCGACTGGCTGCCCTTACCGCTGGAGCCGCCCATCAGCTTATCGAGACCAAACAGACGATTAAACAGCCACAGCGCCACCAGGGTGGTGATCAACAGTACGCAGGCTAGCGCGGCGGCAATCCCCCAGTTCAGTTCATCGGTGATGTTGTGCGAGATAAGCTCCGCCACCATGCGCTGCGCCGGTCCGCCCATCAGCGATGGCGTAATGTAATAACCGACGGCGTTCATAAAGACGATAACCGCGCCGGCAACCACACCCGGACGGGTTAACGGCAGGATGATGCGAGTGAACACGCTCAACGAGTCCGCTCCCAGGCTCTGCGCCGCCTGCAGCAGCGAGCTGTCCAGCGAGCGAAATGAGGCGTAGAGCGGCAGGACCACAAAGGGCATCAGGACGTGTACCATGCCAATCAGCACGCCGGTGAAATTATAAAGAAAGGCGACCGGCTGCGAGGTGATTTGCAGAGTCATCAACAGATTATTCAGGGGGCCATTTTGCTGCAGCAGCGCGATCCATGCCGAGGTGCGCACCAGGGCGCTGGACCAGAACGGCAGCAGTACCGCGAAAAACAGCAGCTTCGCCATTGCCGGGCGCACCGACGCCATCAGCCAGGCCAGCGGATAGCTCATCACAATGCAGCCGACGGTCACCGCTACCGCGATAACAAAGGTGTTCTCCAGCACGATGCGATAAATCGGGGTATCCCACAGGTGGAGATAGTTGTCGAGGCTAAAGTGCCCCTCCACCAGGAACCCCTGCTTAAGCAGACCGGCAATCGGCCAGACAAAAAAAAGCAGTAAAAATAGCAGCAACGGTAGCGTCGCCACGAGGGCCAGCCCGGGCCATCGGATCCGCCGGGATGGGGTAAGGTTGTCGGTCAATATCGTTGCCACCATAACATACTCCGTTCTGGACGAGGCGCCGTCATAGACCCCTCGCCCGCCCAGTTACTCACTGAATCAACTAATGTTTCGTACGCCGTTACTGCGCACGGACCTGGTTGTAACGCTCAATGATCGCCGGGCCATTTTTGTCCCACCATCCGGCATCCATAAACAGGGTGTGCTGCAGCCGCTCCGGAGTAGAGGGCAAACGTTGCTGGCGCGTTTTATCGATATACTGCATCGCTTCGCCGGTGGTCGGGCCATAGGCGATGTACTTGCTGAACTCCGCCTGGTGCTGCGGCGTAATAATGTAGTTGAGCAATTTCAGCGCCGCGTCGCGGTTGTGCGCCCCCTTGACCAGGGCGAAGTAGCCAACCTGCGCGACGGAATCATCCCAGGACATTTTGATGGGGACGCCGGAATCAATGCCCGACTGGAAACGACCGTTCCAGCCCAGCGCCATCACCACTTCGCCGCTGGAGAGCGCCTGCACCGGCTCCGCACCGCTCTTCCACCATTTCGCCACGTAGGGTTTGATTTTCTTAATCTGATTCATCGCCCGGTCGACCCCTTCCGGCGTGCTCAGCGTTTTATAAACATCTTCAGGCTTCACCCCGTCGGCAATCAGTGCCGCTTCGATAACCGTGGCTGGCTCATCCTGCAGGGTGCGTTTACCAGGGAATTTCTTCACATCCCAAAAATCAGCAAAGGTTTTCGGCTGCGGCTTGCCATCCGGGAAGGCTTTACTGGAGAAGCCAATCAGGGTGGAGAAAATTTCAGACGGGACGCCGTAATCGTTGCGCGCGCCGGGAATGACGTGCTGCTGGTTGACCATGTCAGGGGTGATCTTTTCAAAGACCCCCAGCTTAATGCCGCGAGCCAGTCGCGAACTGTTTTCCGTCACCACATCCCATGAGACGGTATTGGTATCCTGCATCGCTTTGAGCTTACTGACCTGCGGGTCGGTATCTTCGACGACATCAATACCTGTTTCGTTAGTAAAGGGCTTCAGCCAGGCGTCGCGGATCGCGTCCTGGTAGGCGCCACCCCAGCTGGCAAAATAGAGCTCATCCGCACTGGCGGACAGGCTGTAGCTCATGGTCAACAGGCCCAATGTCAGACAGCCTGCTTTTATCGATGGTTTCATCTGCTCACTCTCTCCTGGTTAAACATTCGCTCATCGGCGCATTCGCCAGCGGCGTAATTTTGGTTTCAACCCTTTGGCATTCTCATTGCATTCATTTGGTATACCAAGTGTCTCGAGGAGCAATCATGCAAGAAGTGGACCTGAATTCTGATCTGGGTGAAAGTTTTGGCCAGTTCACCGTTGGCGACGATGACGCCATGCTGGATCTGGTGACCTCAGCCAACGTCGCCTGCGGCTTTCACGCCGGCGACGCGTTGGTAATGCACCGCACCGTTGCCCACGCCAAAGCACGCGGGCTGGACGTCGGCGCCCATCCCGGATTTCTTGACCTGTGGGGTTTCGGCAGGCGCACCATTACCGGCGATAGCCCGGCGGACGTTGGCAAAATGGTGGTCTATCAACTGGGGGCCATGCAGGCCGTGGCGCGGGTATGCGGGCATGCCATGACTCACGTCAAGCTGCATGGTGCGATGGCCACCCAGGCCTTTACCGACGATGCCTTATCGGAAGCCATCATTGGCGCCATTCACGCCGTGGACCGTCAACTGGTGCTGGTCACTACGCCGCATAATGCGACGGAACGCGCGGCACGCAAGGCCGGACTGCGCGTCGCCTGCGAAGTCTTCGCCGATCGTAGCTACGGCGAAAACGGGCTGACCCTGCCGCGACACCTCCCTGATGCCATCATTCATGACCCTGAGCGTGCCGCCAGTCGCGCGCTGCAAATGATTGAAGAACAAGCTATTCGCACCATCAGCGGAGTCAAAATACCGATGCCCGTGCACACCATTTGTGTTCACGGCGATAACCCGCAAGGCGTGGCTATCGCACGTACGCTGCGCCAACGTCTGACCACCGCGGGGGTAACCCTGCGTCCGCTCAGCCAGCTCAGTCATCTGTAAGCCGTTGCCACATCACTGAACAAATGATGCGCACTCATCGTGCGCACTTGCACCATCGACAGGCACAGGCCTGTCATTAATCACCACACCATCGTCGTGCCGCAGCGGCATGACACATTAAGGAGAGAGAGATGAAAGACAGAATCGAATGCCGTGAAAGACTGCGTGGGATTTTCAATATCACCGTGACCCCTTTTACTGCACAAGGCGATATTGATTTCGCCGGGCTGGCCGCCAATATCGAGCGGGTCATTAGCCTCGGCTACGACGGTATCCTGATTGGTGGTACTTACGGTGAATTCCCGGCGCTGAACGTCCAGGAGCGTGCCGACATTTTCCGCCACGTGATGGCGGTCGTGGGCGATCGCGTTCCGGTGATGCTGTGCAGCGCGGGCTCCGATGCCCGGGTGGTGCGCGACCTGACCACGCTGGCAGGCGAGCTTGGCGGCCTGCCGATGGTGACGCCGCCTTTTGTTTCCGAAGTCACCGATGCGCAAATCGTCAGTTTTTTCCAGCAGATGGCACCGTTATCTAAGACCGGGATTCTGGTCTACAACGCACCGGGTATCGGCATTACCCTGCCCCCTGCGCTTCTGGAGCAGCTGGCGGACATCCCGGAGGTGGTGGGGATCAAACAGGGCGACCTGAATCCGACCGTTATTGACCAAATCGCCAACCGGCTGTCTGGCCGTCTGCGCTTGTTCTGTGCCTCCGACCTGGCGTTTTTAGGCCCGATGATGTGCGGCTTCGACGGGATCAGCACCACTAACAGCGGCGCGCTGCCGGAGCTGGTGTTAGCCAGCTTCCGGGCGCTGGAGCGAGGCGATGCCGTCGCCGCCAGAGAGCTTCACCGACTGTGGTACGGCTTCCGCGCGCTCGCGCGTCGTCACGGCCAGCCGCAGCTGGTGAAAGCCGCCATGAATCTGCGCGGCTTCAACGGTGGTCATGTGCGTTCGCCGCTGATTGATGTCACCCCGGAGGTCATCGCTGAAACCCTGGCAGAGCTCCAGCGTCTTGCCACCGACGCGCGCAGCGGCGTTACCTTTCCGGCCTGATACCCCCTGAAACCGATGAATACGCCGCCCGATTCCACGCGGCGTCTAACCAAAGAGAGCACTATGTCAGCACACTTTCTCGCGCCGCGAATGCGGCGAGTCCGCCCGTCGCCAACGTCCGCCATCGCCGACCGGGTGCGTGCCTTGCAGCAGCAGGGGATCGACATTATTAGCCTCGGGCTCGGTGAACTCGACTTTGCCACGCCTGCGGCAATTGGTCAGGCCGCTATCGATGCCATCCGTCATGGGGAAACCAAATACACCGCGGTCGGCGGTACCTATGCCCTGAAAGCGGCCATTATTGATAAATTCGCCCGCGACAATGACCTGCACTTCGTACCGCAGGAGATTATTGCCGGCACGGGGGCCAAACAGCTGATCTTCAATGCGTTCCAGTCGACGCTGAGCCACGGTCTGGAAGCCATTATTCCAGCCCCTTACTGGGTCTCTTATCCCGATATGGTAGCCCTGGCAGACGGTGAACCTGTGATAGTGTCAACCCGGGAACAGGAGGGTTGGAAGCTCACGCCGCAGACGCTGGCCGCCGCCATCACTCCCCGCACCCGCTGGTTGATCCTCAACTCACCGGGCAACCCAACCGGAGCGCTGTACAGCCGCGAGGAGCTCCAGGCGCTGGCGGAAGTACTGCTGGCAGCACCGCAGGTGTTGATTCTGGCAGACGATATCTATGAAGCGTTGCGCTACGATGGCGCGGCGTTCTGCACGCTGGCCCAGATCGCCCCCGCGCTGCGTGAACGGATCCTGACGGTGAACGGGCTCTCAAAAGGTTTCTCTATGACCGGCTGGCGGTTGGGCTATGCGGCCGGCCCGGCGTGGTTGATTTCCGCGATGACCATTCTGCAGTCGCAGAGTACCTCCAACCCCTGCTCGCTGGCGCAGGCGGCGGGGGTTGCCGCACTGACGCAGCCCGCCGATTTTCTGCCGCCGTGGCTCTGTGTACTCAGCAAACGCCGCGCTCGGGTGATGGCGCTGATAGATCAGGTTGATGGGCTGAGTGCCGCCACGCCACCGGCGGCATTTTACCTCTTCGCTAACTGTGCCGGCCTTATCGGAAAATTGACTCCCGCCGGCGAGCGGCTTAATGATGATGTTGCGGTCGCCGATTACCTGCTCACCGCGGCGCATGTCGCGACGCTGCCGGGAACGGCATTTGGCACGCCGGGATATCTGCGTCTGGCCTACGCGCTGGATGATGCCTTGTTGGACATCGCCTGCCAGAACATTGCCCGGGCCTGCGGGGAGCTGCGAGGATGACTTAACCCACGGGTGACGCCAGAGCAGCGATCATTTGCTCACGCATGGCGCCGCTCAATGGCATGAATTCGCTGTTCTCTGCGCTGGTGTCACGGTTTTCGATCAACGCCAGTTTGACGCCTGGCCAGGTAATCGTATTGTGCCAGGCCCCTTTCGGGATGCAGTAGACCTTATAGGGCTCCATCGGAACAGAGTGAACGCGCGGGTTAGTCATCTCATCCCCGTCGAGCAGCAGCAGCGTACATTTGCCGTCCAGCAGTATAAACACTTCATCCGTCAATAAATGACGCTCCAGCATAGTAATATGCTGGATATCATTTTCAGGCTTCCAGTTTTTAATTCCGACAAACCACCCAGCGCTCTCAACCATGCACTGCAGGCCCGTACCATCATATTGTCCAATTATTACCGAGCATTGCATTATTTGTTCCTCCGAGCCGCGCGCGGGCGTAGAAACCCCGACGCCTGCGCGCTGTTTAAATAATTAGTGATAAAACCTGGTGATAAAAAAAGTAACGAGTTATCTGAAATGACTCGCTTTGCCACTGGAACCCGAAATGCGAATATAATTTTGCAGCGTTTCTTTGGCCTGATTTTCCATGTTGATCATCATTGACATAAAATCGATATCCGGCGTTTCCTGCAGCATCGTTCTCAATCCCTCTTTGCAGCTAACAAACGTATCGGTACAGACGTTTATTTTATTAATACCGCAAATGACGGCCTGGCGGATATTCTCCTCCCCGGAATCAGACCCCCCGTGAAGCACCAGCGGTTTCTGGGTGGCCTGTTTGATCTGGCTGATACGATCAAAATCGATTTTAGGCGCGCGGTTGGCCGGGTATTTACCATGCGCGGTCCCCACGGCAATCGCCAGTGCATCCACCCCGGTGGCCTCAAAGAAATGAACCGCATCTTCAACGCGGGTATACAGGTCAAATTTTTCATCATCCGCATTGGCGGCCTGACCAATAAAACCGATTTCACCTTCTACGGTGACATTTTGTGAGTGGCATAAGGTCACCACGTCTTTGGTACGTCGAATATTCTCTTCCATTGGATATTCCGAGGCATCGATCATAATCGACGAAAACTGGTGGCGGAAAGCGTGGGTGATGCGCTCATAATCCTTGCCGTGGTCGAGATTCAGCGCAACCGGCACGGTCGCGCGCGCCGCCAGAGTCCGCACAATATTAGAGATAATTTCGCCATCACCGTGCTTGCTCATTTGCCCCTGACCAATATTAATAATAATGGGGGCATTCTCTTCTTGCGCGGCGCGAATAGCACCACGGACTAACTCAAGATTAATCACGCTGGCGGAAATCACGCCGTAATAATGTTTATTGGCATCATCTAAAATAGTTTTCATTGTGACATACATATTTTTACCTCTGCATAGAAAGTGATTTTACACAATAGTCACCCGCGCCATTCTGGAAATATATGGCATGACAGATGAATTCTTTAATTCACAACTAAATCTATAATGCGGCTATTTCATTCGCCATTTCGCTGAGCAAGCGATCGATCTGCGCCATTTCATGGGTCGCTAAGACAGATTCCAGCCACGATTCGCATTTCAGCGTTGTCATTTTTGCCACGGTATATTTCACTTGTGGAACGCTGAGCGGCGTGACGCTGAGTTCGTCAACCCCTGCGGCAATCAAAAAAGGCAACATTTTGTCGTTTGAGGCAATTTCGCCACAAACGTGAACCGGGATAAGATATTTCTTCGCCGCATCGACGACCTGTTTAATCGCACGTAATACTGCCGGATGGTGCGGCTGATATAAATGCTGGACTTTACTGTTGTTGCGATCGCTGGCCGTAATGTACTGGGTCAGATCGTTGCTACCGATACTGAAAAAATCACAGTGGCTGGCGAAGACATCCGCTAGCATGGCCGCAGCTGGCGTTTCGACCATAATGCCAACGGGAATATTTTCATCATACGCAATCTGCTGTTGAGATAACGACTGCTTAATATCCGCGATTAGTGCCTTAGTCTCCTGAAGTTCTTCCAGCGTGGCGATCATCGGGATTAATATTTTTACCCGCCCAAAAGCCGAGGCGCGAACTATCGCGCGTAGCTGCTGCCTGAAAATCTCGGTATTACCGAGACAATAGCGGACAGCCCGATAGCCAAGAAACGGATTCTCTTCCGCCGGAATGCCAATGTAGTCCGCCTGTTTGTCTCCACCAATATCGAGGGTGCGGATAACGATCTCCTTGCCCGCCATCAGCACGGCCAGCGATCGATAGAACTGAAACTGCTCCTCTTCATCCGGAAAGTGGTCCCGATTCATATACAAAAACTCGGTCCGAACCAGGCCAATGCCGTCAGCATACTGTTCGAGCGCATTCTGCGCTTCGCTGAGCGCCGTGATATTGGCGCATACCGCAATGTTTGCCGGTGTAGCGCCGGCAGCCATCACAAAGCTTCTGAGTGCCTCTTTGCGCTGCGCTGATTGAGCAATAAGCTGTTGATATTTCGCAATACACTGGGCATCAGGGTCAACGTAGATAACGCCACGGCCGCCGTCGACGATCGCTGATTGCCCCTCTACCAGGCGGTCAATATCCATCGTGACGCCGACAATTGCCGGGATCCCCAACTCTTTAGCCAGTATCACCGAATGGGAAGTCACCCCACCGCCACAGGTGATGAAACCCTGCAACTGCTCTGGTTGATAGACGATCGTATCTGCTGGCGTCAGTTCATCCGCAGCGATAATCATTTTTTGAGGATGTCCAGTAAGCCCGGCGATGGGTTTATTCGCCAGACCATTCAACAGCATTTTTTCTATCGCACGAAGATCCTCGACCCGCTGATTCAGATAAGCCGACTTAGCCTTTAATAAACACCCGGCCAGACGCTCCGTCTCTTTGATAACCGCCCGCTCGGCACACAACGCAGAGAAAATATTCTCACGAATATGCGCAATATAATCTTCATCCTGGAGCATTAACAAATATGCTTTATAAACCTTGGCAATCTCATCGGTATATTGCTGTAATGCCTGTTGATGAAATGTCGCCATACTTTCAATACTGCGCTGTAATGCGGTTAAAAACCGATCCCATTCACGGGGGGGTTCGCAAGCATCAGAATATTCAGCATAACGTCGGTGATGGCGCAGGACCTGAATCTGACAAAATGCGATGCCGGGCGCTGCCGCAATGCCGTTCAAAATATACATACCGGACCTCAATAATGAGAAGACGCTGGAGTGAGTAATGGGTTATTTAATGCTGATTTCAAAATCATCAACTTCAGGCTCCTCTTCAGCACCGTCTTGCTGATCGGATGCTTTTAGTACTGGTTTGAGAATGGTTAACACGGCGGCAGTAATCAGGCTGCCGATAATTAACGCGGCGACAAATCCCCAAGGGTGTCCCATGATAGGAATCACAAAGATCCCGCCGTGGGGTACGGTGCTGGTGACGTTCCACAGCATCGTCAGCGAGGCAGCGGTTGCCGAACCGGCCATACAGGCGGGAATGACCCGCAGCGGATCGGCCGCAGCAAATGGCAGAACGCCTTCAGTGATAAAACATAATCCGAGGGGAAACGCGGCTTTTGCGGCTTCAATTTCACCCTGCGAATAGCGTTTACGGCGGGAAATAAACACTGAAATCGCTACGCCGATGGGGGGAACCATACCCGCAACAATTTTGGCCGCTTCCGGACCATAAATCCCCTGAGCCAACATGGCATTCGAGAACAGCGACGCTGATTTATTTACCGGTCCGCCGAGGTCAAAACCCATCATGGCGCCAATAATTCCTCCGAGAACCATCCTCGAACCGCCCATCAGTCCCCCCATCCAGTCAATGACCGCGGCCTGGGCAAGGGCCACCGGGCGCCCCAAAAACAGATAGAATGCCAGGCCAATAATCAGGGTGGAGAGCAGAGGAATAAAAAGCACCGGCATTAATCCCTGCATGCTGGAGGGCAGCTTTAAGTAGCGACGAATAGCCAGGATCACGTAGCCCACAAGAAATCCTGCCAACATCCCGCCGAGGAACCCGGCTTTAATTTCTATCGCTACAAACCCCAGAATCAGTCCTGGCGTAATACCTGGACGGTCGGCAATGGAATAGGCAATCCCAGCGGTCAGAACCGGGACAACCAGACCCATTGCCACAACACCGAGCTGGTTAATAAACCAGGGTAAGGTTTGTGTCGCGTTGGCCACAAAAGCGCCGCCAAATATTTTCGCTATCGCCATGCAGAGGCCCGCAGCGACGACCACCGGGATCATGTAGGAAACGCCGGTCAACATATGCTTCTTGAAACCGATATTGTAAGACATGCTATCGCCCTCATATTTAGGGTTAATTATTTTTGCATTTTTTCTTGTATTTTTTGAATCAACGATTTCGGTGATTTAACGACGGTAGAAATAGGCACTTCGACGACCTGCTTATCTTTAAAACGCTCCAGACCGCCAATACCAATATCGGTCGCAAAAATAACAATATCCGCCTTAGCGATATCCTCCGGGCTGAGTTTATCGTCAACACCAATAGACCCTTGAGTTTCCACTTTAATGTTATGCCCGAGGCTCAAGGCGGCCTGAATCAGTTTTTCTTTGGCGATATAGGTATGGGCAATGCCGGCAGTACAGGCGGTAATTCCAACAATATTCATAAGACACTCCAGGTTATTCAAAGGCAGAGACCAGCTCATCCGTCGAGGCGGCAGAGAGTAATTTTTCGCACGTTTCTTCTTTACCCAACAGACGCGCGACTTGAGACATCATTTTGACAAAATAATCATTTTTATCTTTCTTATTGACGGCAAAAAGAATAATCACCTTGACTCTGTTTCCGTCTAATGACTCCCATTCAATTGGTTTTTTTAATAGACCGATAGCGATACAGGTATGATTAACAAAGTCTGACTTACCGTGAGGGATCGCAATAAAACCACCAATTCCGGTTTTACCTTCACTTTCACGCTGATATACATCCTCAATAAAAGCATTAGGATCATTAACCGCACCATCCTTATATAACAGGTCAATTAATGACTCGAGGGCCTGTCGTTTATCCGTCGCCGGCATATTAATTTGCAGGGCATTTTTATTGATCACATCTGAAAGTATCATAAAAATTATAATCCTTATTACATCCTGGTCGTTGACGATAATCTCTGCTGATCAATTTAAGGTATAAAAAAAGCGGGCGAGTTCATTAATTGCCTGATCTTCATCCTCACCTTCCACCTTAATAATAACCTTGTCATTTTTGCATGCTCCCATGCTCAACACAGAGGTAAAACTTTTGCCATTAAACGTCTCACCATCCTTCTCAAAAGTAATTTTGCTGAGGTAAGAAAGTGATTTATCTACAAAGTCTGCCGCCGGTCTGGCGTGCAACCCCTCATCGCTTTCAATAATAAACTCGCACATTTTCATAGCATATCCTCATACCTGTTCTGATCTGTTAAAAATTGATATAACGCTTGCTCAGAAATACAGCTCCGCAGCGATTTCATGAGTTCATCGTTTTCCACCATGGCAGCCAGCATGGTGTAAAAACCGGCGATGCTGCCGTCAATTTTGCCATCCGCGGCTCTTTTAAAACCAACCATAATGACGACATCGACATCCTGTTCGCCTCCCCAGTTAACCGCCTCGCGGAGTAACGCCAGGGAGATAAAGTTCTCCTTCACCAGGCTGGGATCGCCGTGAGTAAGCACCACCCCGGGGGCAATCTCCGTAGAGGAGACTTTTTCTCGCTCTAATACTGAGGATAAATAACGTTGGTCACACCGGCCGGAGGTCGTCGCCTGCTGGCATATAAATTCCAGCACCGCAGGATTACTTTTAACGGATGAGATAACGAATAACATTTCAGGCGATATATGCTGGTGATAACCTCTTGCTCTGCCATCCGTTTTTTTCTGTAAGGTTTGCAGCACCTTACTTTTTTGCATCTTTTTGACGGTTTCTTTAATCAGGGAAAGATCGTAGGGCAGTAGTACATCATTGACCTGAATAACCGTCTCTTTGCTGCGCTGCAGCGGCACGGTACTGACGACCAGATCGCAGTCATTATGATCCAGTTGATCAAGGTCTCGCAGTGACAGAATGCCGACAATGTCCACCTGAGTGATCGCCCGCTGTATTTTTTGGGCAACAAATTGAGAGATGCCCATACCATAATTACAGACAATCGCGACTCTGATTTTCTTCAGCGCTAAACTTTGCGCGTTCTTAATGCACAGAGTAATCAAGCTAATCTCTTGCTCATTTAGCGCCATAGCATAACGCTGCTCAAACAGTAAGCTGCACAGTTCAACTTCAAGATATAAATCAAGATAAGAAAATTTAACCTGCCGGATCAATGACTGAGAAGCCTCCGTTTCGGACCGGTTCATCGCAAAGCGTTGACGATAGATCATCGGCCGAATGAGTAAAATCAGACGCCATAATAGTTGTTTATCCCTCTGCAACCCGCGGCTAACCACGTGACTTAACGACAGAATAAACGTCTGTACGGTCTCCTCGAGATGTTGTGGAGAAGCGCAAACCTGCACCCGGAGGAGCTCATCATTGACATCATTTAACTCGCAGGCCAGTAAAACCAGCGTCAGATAGCGGACATCATCGGCCGAAAATACCCGTCCGGTGGCGGCCTGTAAGTGCTGACAAAGAGAATGGGCCATTTCCTGCTCCGGGCATATAGCGATCGCTTGCGTGACGCTAACCGCCGGGCAATCTTCGGCCAGCTTTTGGCGGTGCATCACCAGAACGACCGAAAATACCAGCCAGACGCAGGAGTCATAGGTATATGACACATGACATTTTTTCTCCAGAGCCTCAAGCGCCTGTATAATAGATTCAAAATGATGCATCTCTTTGGCGAACATTATTTTAAGCGTAAGAAAATCAGCATCATCAAAATATTTTTTTATATGAGTATGCGCTGAGGTATAAAGGTGCCCGGCAGACTCCTTTTTTTGACAAAACTTCAGTTCAATAAACAAATACCAGAATAACTGTCGCCGGGTAAACTCACTGCATAACAGGCTATAGGTGGCATTAGACTTCGATAACGTAATACCAAAAGGCGACAGCCATAATTCAACTTCAGAAAGGTATTTTTTGATCGCCCCTTTATCCAGATAGACACAATCAGCTAATTCCTGAGCAGATACCGCAGGCTGTACCAGCAGAATCATTAGCAATCGGCACATCCGGTTTTTTATACGCTCATCAATATTAGTTTCAACAAATGTCGTGGCTATTTTTTCATAGGCTATTTTCTCCATCTCAAGAAAAAAACCTTTATTCGTTTTAGCCACCAGACGGCCTATATTATGATGAACAATTTCATCCCTGATAACATCAAGATCGCTCCTGACGGTTTTTTCTGAGTAGGACACCTCATCAGCAATATCCTTTACTGTGACATAATCTCTGATTACCCAAAGCAGCTCAAAAATTTTACGTTGTCTAACAGTAAATAGCATCACGGTAATGGCTCCATCAGAAATGATTATTGCTACAATATTATGCCCCAGTATCAATCTTACTAACATCAATACTAGCAGCGGCATTTTTTTAATCAAAACCAATAAATGACACAATCCAGTGGCCTTTATTGCGTTTTTTCCATATTCAGTGGATCAAGATCACATTTAGCAATGCATATAATTAAAGGTAATTAATGCGCCATGCATCACAGTTTATTTGCTGAAAGTAAAAATTTTAGCGTGAAGCATCACATTTCAGTGTCAGCTTCTTTCGGCTGAGGGAAAAAATACATCTGAATTCGCGATAGCAAATAGTGACGGAGATCAGGCAGGAAGACAAAATGGCGGTTAATGACCGGAAATCAACAACCGCCCTGGGGAAGGCAGAATGCTGTCGCTTACATCGCCAGCCCGCCACCGCCGCTGAAAGGCTGTTCACCGGCGATTTTCATCACTTCAGCACCGAAGGTCACGAACGGCGCCCGACGGCTGGCGTAGATCAGCCCGCCAGCCTGTGGGCGGACGGATTTGATCATATCGGTCAGCGGGTCGACGATTTCGGCTACCACATCATCGGCGCTGACCCACTCGCCGGGCTGTTTCAGCTGGACCAGAATGCCGCTCGCCGGGGCGGTGACAATCTCTCCGGCGCTAAACGGCAGCATCACCGTCTGCTGCTGCGGGACCTCCGGACGATCCCCGGCCAGCACCCCACGAAATTGCAGGTAGCGATAGAGCCGCTCGGCATCCTGACGCGCCAGCTCATGATTGACCTCCTGCTGGCCTCGCAGCTCGACGGTCACCGCCATGCAGCCGGGCTGCCGTGGCAGTTGGGGGAACCGGGTCGTCAGACGCTGCCAGGGCAGCCCGCAGGCCTCATCGAATGAGTTACCGCCGCTCTCCTGCGACAGCAGCACCGTGCCAATCCCAAGAAAAGCGGCCAGTACCCCGGCCTCTGGCTGCCAGGCCGGATCGGCGTACATATGTAAAATGGCCTGGTCGTCGCAGTGCAGATCCAGCACGACATCCGCATCGCAGGCCAGGCTCAGCAGATGATGGCGCAGCGCCTGCACTTCGCTACGTACCGGCTCCGCGGCCAGCCCATCGCGCATCGCCTGGCGTACCCGCTGCCGGTAATTATCGTGCGTCAGCGGCGCCGCAGCCTGCAGCTGGGGTTGAGCCAGGCGGGCCAGGTCGGGAAAATCACGATTGAAGTTGCGGCCGCTGCTGAGGTCAAAGCGCCCGATGCCGCTGTTGAGCATCACCTGAGCCAGCCCCGGCGGGTTTGCCACCGGAACGAGGATAATTTCACCGCGCAGCTCGGCGCGCCGTTCAGCCTGACACAGTAATCTTTTAAGATAGTGCAGCACCAACATACCTGGGATTTCATCGGCATGCAGCCCTGCCTGGAGATAAACTTTCTCCCCGACGCCGGGTTCGCCAAAATGAAAATGCGTTAATTGCCGCTGCCCACCCAGGGCATGTTCGGGTAAGGTATAGTGTTTAATTTTCATTGGACGTCCTCTTTGTGGAAAAGAAAGCCCGGCTTGACCGTATCGATCATAAGATCCTTGAAATCCTGCGCCGGGATGGCCGCATTTCTTATCAAAAGCTCTCGGAGCAGGTAAACCTCACCGCCCGTCCCTGCCTGGAACGCGTACGTGGCCTTGAGCGCGATGGAATTATCAGAGGCTACAGCGCGATTATCGATCTCCCCGAGCCGGAGCATGCCTTCGTGGTGCAGGCGCAGATTGCGCTGGCCGACCACGGCCGCTCGCAGCCGGTGTTTGAACAGGAGATGCGCCAGACCCCGGAAGTGCTCGACTGCTGGCTGGTCAGCGGCAGCTTTGACTTTCTGGTGCGCATTGGCTGCCGCAGCATGGCCCACTACTGCCAGCTGGCGGACACCTGGCTGACCAGCAAAAAATTCCGCGTCGATAAAATCGTGACCCTGACCGAACTTCAGGCGATCAAACGCTCCTGATCACGAGCGGCGGACAAACGCCAGCCAGCGTCGTTCGGCGCGCGAAAAAGCGAATATCAGTAAAAAAGTGCACAGCAAATAGAGCGCGGCGGCCATCAGGAACGGAATAAACGGTGAATAGGTAATGGCATAGAACGCCCGCGCGACGCCGGTAATATCGAGCAGCGTGACGGTGCTGGCCAGCGACGTGGCATGCAGTAAAAACACCATCTCGTTATTCAGCGCCGGAATGCCCCGCCGCAGCGTCGCCGGTAGCACCAGACGACGGATAATTTGTCCTTTGCTCATGCCATAGGCTTCACCGGCCACCCACTCCTGACGCGGAAAGGTCATCATCATCCCTGCCAGCAGCTCGGCCACGTAAGCGGCCGTATTCAGCACCAACGCTAAGGTGGCGCAAAAGGTGGCATCGCGGAACAGCAGCCAGAACGGCCGATCGTTTTGCCAGCCCAACTGGACGATATCGAACTGCGACAGCCCGTAATAGATCAGCATCAGTTGCAGGTAGAGCGGCGTGCTGCGAAAGAACCAGGTGCAGCCGCGAATCGGCCAGGCCAGCAGTCGCGGGCCGTACACCTGGATGACCGCCATCAGTACCGCCAGCACCATGCCGGGAACGATGGACAGTAAAAACAGTTCCGCCGTCACCGCCAGACCGCTCGCCGAGCCGTTGCCGTCGCTCCACAGGTAGCCCGGTAGCGCATCGATAAAAGTCTGCAGGTTCATAGTGCCGCCCCCGCCGTCGAAGAGCGCAGCGCGTAGCGCTTCGCCAGACGATTA
This sequence comes from Klebsiella sp. R445, assembly GCF_051131755.1. Classification (NCBI taxonomy): domain Bacteria; kingdom Pseudomonadati; phylum Pseudomonadota; class Gammaproteobacteria; order Enterobacterales; family Enterobacteriaceae; genus Klebsiella; species Klebsiella sp. R445. Next base: position 4,951,968 of record NZ_CP180446.1, on the reverse strand, counting down.
AACAGCCAGCTGGACAAGGCGGTGATCACCATATAAATCAGCGACACGAGGAAGTAGAACAAAAACGGCTTCTGCGTGGCGCGCCCGGCCTGTTCCGCCAGCCACACCATATCTTCTAAACCGAGGATCGACACCAACGCCGATGCTTTCATCAGCCCCAGCCAGTTGTTATTGATGCCTGGAATGGCAAAACTCAGCATCTGCGGCAGCATCACACGCCGAAAGACCGTCCACGGACGCATGCCGTACGCTTGTGCCGCTTCGGTTTGGCCCCGGTCGACGGTGAGAAAGGCCCCGCGAAAGGTTTCGGTGTAGTAGGCACCAAACACAAAGCCAATCGCCAGGACCCCGGAAATAAAGGTATTGAAGCGAACCGGCCCGAGCCCGACCAGCCCCAGCAGTGTATTCACCAGCATCTCGCCGCCGAAAAACAGCAGCAACATAATGACCAGCTCCGGAATGCCGCGTACCAGCGTGGTGTAGCCGGTCGAAAACCAGCGTAGCCAGCGCGGCCCGAACAGCTTAATCAGCGCATTCACCAGCCCTAACAACAGCGCCACCAGCAGCGAAACCAGCATCACGCACAGCGAAAGCCCCGCGCCGCGCAGCAGTAACGGTAAATAGTCTGCAACCATATTCTGTCTTCCACCCGTGTCGTAAAGGGGCGCCAATCGCCGACCGCGCCCTCCCCTTCACGGCTTATTTGCCGTAGATATCAAAGCTGAAGTACTTTTTCTGAATGGCCTCGTAGGTGCCGTCGGCGCGGATTTGCTTAATCGCACCGTTCAGGGCATCGCGCAGCGCCGGATTGTCTTTATTCACCGCAATGCCGACGTCGGACGAGATACTGCCATCGCTGATAACCGGGCCGGCGAAGGCAAACTTCTGCCCGCGCGGGGTATCGATAAAGCTGGTGGCCGCCTGAATATTATCCTGCAGGGAAGCATCGATACGCCCGGAGAGCAGATCGAGGTAGACGTTATCCTGGTTGGCGTAACCGACGATTTTCACGCCATGGTTGGCCCAGTGGGTTCTGGCGTAGGCTTCATGGGTTGAACCGGTCTGTACCCCGACGGTCTTGCCCTTAAGGCTGGCGGCATCTGGCTGCAGCGGGCTACCCTTGCGTGCCACCAGTTGCGCCGCGCTGCGGTAGTAGCGGTCGGTGAAATCCACCTCTTTCTTGCGCTCATCGGTAATGTTCAGCGAGGCGATAATGGCATCGAATTTATGGGCGTTGAGCGCGGCAATCATGCTCTCAAACGGCTGTTTCACGAAGACGCATTTCGCTTTTAGCTGCGTACAAAGGGCGTTGGCAATATCAATGTCAAAACCGGTGATCTCGCCGCTGGGAGCAAGGACATCAAACGGTGGATAGCCACCATCCACCCCAAAGCTGATGGTATCAAACTGCTGTGCGGCCAGCGGTGCGCTCAGCGCCATACAGGCCAGTAAAGCGGCAATGCGTGTTTTCATATCGGTTACCCCTGATGTCAACGGTGTGGCTAAAAGCGCAGTGAAAGGCAGGTCAGGCCGCCGTCCATTTTCTTAAATTCGCTGGTGTCGAGCTGCACCACCGGCATCCCCAACTTGCTGATTTCGCCGAGGGTATAGGGGTAGCCCTGAGGCGTAATCAAGGTGTCGTTAATCCACAAAGTATTGCCGGCATACGCCTCTTCCTGCGGGATCACAATGGTGTTGAAGCCGCTAAAGGCCGGGTGATGCAGGTAGCCTTCCGTCAGCAGCAGCGTATTGCGCCCGACGTAGTTCACAATCGATTTCAGGTGCAGCCCGGCGCTCACTTCAATCGCGGTGACCTGGTAGCCGTGCGGTTCGACGGCGGCGGCAAACTCGCGGATCCCCTGCTCGTCGGTACGTGCGGTCAGGCCAACAAAAAACTGCTTGCCGACCAGCAGCACGTCGCCGCCATCCATATGACCCTGTTCACTCATCTGCACCAGCGGGCGAAAACCGGCCAGCACCGGGGCGATGGTCGCCACTTCACCCTGACGGCTCGGCGCGCCAGGATGGGTGATCACCGCCAGCTCCGGCATCACTACCGCGGTATCTTCCACAAAGTGGGCATCCGGGTAATCCGCGGCGGCAGGCAGAACGGTGACTTTCAGCCCGAGCTGCAGCAAGGTTTCCACGTAGGCAAGGAACTGGCGGGTCGTGCCGGCAATATCTGGCGCCCCGAGGCGGGCGGTGGTTTGGCCGGCGGCGCAGGTGGCGGCGGGCAGACGGGCAATAGCCTGGTTGAAATGCATAGAGAACCCTCAGGTGACAAATGAACGTTGCGCTTCCCGACACGCGGGTAAAGCAACGGGTTTTCTTGATTATCAAACAGATATTGTCACCGGTCCGGCTGAATAGCCGGTCAGGATTGTCTATTTACGCTGTATATTGTGTGCAAACGACGCATTCCGCTGTCGGCGGATGACCTTTATCGCCCGCTACGGTTCCGCGTTTTGCGCACGCAGCGGAAGCGGTTCAGTCAGCAGCAGCGCGCGGAGTTTTTCAATCGGCATCGACTTGTAAAAATACCATCCCTGAATCAGGGCGTTCTCATCGAAGGATTTGACAAACTCATAGTCGGTTTTGCTTTCCACCCCTTCAAAGACAATTTGTTTATTGAGCTGACAGACGATCTCCAGAATCGAGCTCAGAATCGTGCGCTTGTACTCATTCTTCAGGCCGTTTACGAAAAACTTATCCAGCTTAATTTCATCGTAGAACACCTCGGTCAACCACTGCAGGTTGGAAGAGCCGGTCCCAAAATCATCAAGGGCAATCCGCAGTCCCCGGTTCATCGCCTGCAATGAAAAGGCCGCGATCTTTTTATAGTACTCGCCGCTTCTTTCGGTAATTTCAATTTTAATCTGCTGCGGGCGAATATCATGACGCTTAAGCACCCGCATCAGATTATCTAAAAAACGCGGATTGTTGATTTCACTTTTGCCGATATTTATCGCCAGGGTGAAATCCGCATCGGCCTGCAGAATGGTTTTCAGCTCACGGGTCGCCTTCTCAATCACCAGCGCCGAAATATCGTCGGAAACATTAAGCTGCTCCGCCATCGAAATAAACAGGTCCGGCGGGACCTGACCATAGATCTTGTCATGCCAGCGAACCAGCGCCTCCACGCCAACGATCTTTTCGTTTTTAGCGCAGACTAACGGCTGGTACTCCAGATCGATCCGCTGGTTGATAATGGCCTTTTTCAAGCGAAATTCCAGCGAACGCCGCTCCGAGAAATAGCTCAGAATGGCGTAGAACAGCGCGGCCCCTAGAATAAAGGCGACGATCGCTATTGCGGCGATAAGCAGCGGCGGGAGCGATAAAAAGCCCTGCTCTTTTTCTGCCAGACGGGCGCAGATATCGTATTTCTGGCTACAAAGACGGGATACCGCTTCTGACCCGGCGGCGGTATTAGCGCTGACGTCATTGAGAAAAACGTGCTGACCATTACGGCTGGTTAATGAAAAATCGAGCCCTTTATAGCGACGCACAAAACCACTGAAGGCAAACGAAGAGGTAAACGAGACCACATTGCCGTACTGGCTCATGTCCAGAACGACGCCATATGGCAGATAGTTGCGCACCCCTTTGTAAATGCTAAAGCCGTTCGGCACGACATATTTTTCGTCAGGCAGCAGCAGCGGTTTATCGAGCACGCCCCAGTTGGCGGTACAGGCTATTCTGCCATTCTCAATAATGCCGAGGTCCTCCACATTAGCGTACTTCCAGATAACCTCGCGCAGGGCGGCAATATCCTGCTTACGACAGCCCACAATCTCTCGGGTGTGAACCCGATTAATAGCTGAGACAATTTGCGTGGTGACCTCTTCAGCGTGGCTGAGCAGTTCATCACTCATATCGGTTAACTGCGTACGCTGGTGCGATAGCATCAGGCTGTTGGTCAGAAATGCGGAAAGAAGCACAGTGATGACGCCGCCGGTCAGCAGCCATTTCTGTTTCTTAATAAATTTCATCATCCCTCCGCGACCCACGCCAGATACCGGAATCCACCTCGCAAACTCTTAAGCCAGGTGTCACAGTCCCTGTCACGCAGACCTATAATGTCGATAATAATGACAAAGCGGCGGTTATACCAGGCATCAGCACGCGAATGGGCCCCCTTATAAATCAGGAGGGAACGCGCTGTTGACCGTCAGATTGCGGTCAGAAAACGCCCGCTTTTCTTCAACGTAAGCGGCTCATCGAAAAGCATTTTTTCCAGACAGTTCTGGACAGACTTTTCACAATTCCTCCATTTTTGCGGGGCGTTTGCTCACTAAAATAGTATCATTCCGCGAAACGCTTCAGGATGAGATAACAATAAATGAAAGGCAGTCACACACTTCGCTGGGGAACCGCACTGGCGGTGATTATTGTTGCCGGCGCAGCATATTGGTTCTGGCATAGTCGTGAAACCGCAAACGGTGCGCCGTCTGCGACGAATGGTCAACCTCAGCAGGCCCCTGGAGGCGCTCGTCACGGGCGCTTCGGCGCGACGCTGGCACCGGTGCAGGCGGCGACCGCCACCAGCGAGTCGGTCCCGCGTTATCTCAGCGGCCTCGGCACCGTTACGGCGGCCAATACGGTCACGGTACGCAGCCGGGTAGACGGTCAGCTGCTGGCGCTCCATTTCCAGGAAGGCCAACAGGTCAAAGCGGGGGATCTCCTCGCCGAAATCGATCCCAGCCAGTTTAAGGTGGCTCTGGCCCAGGCCCAGGGTCAGCTCGCTAAAGATAAAGCCACGCTGGCCAACGCCCGGCGCGATCTCACCCGCTATCAACAGCTGGTGAAAACCAATCTGGTTTCGCGTCAGGAGCTGGATACCCAGCAGTCGCTGGTCAGTGAAACGGAAGGCACCATTAAAGCCGACGAAGCCTCGGTCGCCAGCGCGCAGCTGCAGCTCAACTGGAGCCGCATCACCGCCCCGATTGACGGGCGCGTGGGCCTGAAACAGGTCGATATCGGCAACCAGATTTCCACCGGCGACACCACCGGTATTGTGGTGTTAACCCAGACCCACCCTATCGATGTCGTCTTTACGCTGCCGGAAAATGATATTGCGACCGTCGTCCAGGCGCAGAAAGCCGGGAAAACGCTGCAGGTAGATGCCTGGGACCGGACCAACAAACAGAAAATCAGCCAGGGCACCCTGCTGAGTCTGGACAACCAGATTGACGCCACCACCGGGACCATCAAGCTGAAAGCGCGCTTCACCAACCAGGATGACGCGCTGTTTCCTAACCAGTTCGTCAACGCCCGCATGCTGGTGGATACCGAACAAAATGCGGTCGTCATCCCAACCGCCGCCCTGCAAATGGGCAACGACGGCCACTTTGTGTGGGTCCTGAACGACGAAAACAAAGTCAGCAAGCATACCGTCACGCCGGGGATCCAGGACAGCCTGAAAGTAGTGATTACCGCCGGGCTCTCCGCCGGTGACCGCGTGGTCACCGACGGTATCGACCGTTTGACCGAAGAGGCGAAAGTGGAGGTTGTCGATCCGCACAGCGCACCTGCCTCCACGGAAAAAGCCACCAGCCGTGAGTACGGTAAAAAAGGAGCACGCTCCTGATGCAAGTGTTACCCCCGAGCAGCACGGGTGGCCCGTCCCGACTGTTTATCATGCGCCCGGTCGCCACCACCCTGTTGATGGTGGCGATTATGCTGGCCGGGATCATCGGCTATCGCTTTTTGCCGGTCTCCGCCCTGCCAGAGGTCGATTACCCGACCATCCAGGTGATCACCCTTTATCCTGGCGCCAGCCCGGACGTGGTGACCTCGGCGATTACCGCGCCGCTGGAACGCCAGTTTGGTCAGATGTCCGGCCTGAAGCAGATGTCGTCGCAAAGCTCAGGCGGCGCCTCGGTGGTCACGCTACAGTTTCAACTGACGCTCCCGTTGGACGTGGCTGAGCAAGAAGTGCAGGCGGCGATCAACGCCGCCACCAACCTGCTGCCCTCCGACCTGCCAAACCCGCCGGTCTACAGCAAGGTTAACCCGGCGGATCCGCCGATCATGACCCTCGCCGTCACCTCCTCCGCCATTCCGATGACCCAGGTCGAAGATATGGTGGAAACCCGGGTGGCGCAGAAAATTTCCCAGGTCTCCGGCGTCGGGCTGGTGACGCTTGCGGGCGGCCAACGCCCAGCAGTACGCGTGAAGCTCAACGCGCAGGCCATCGCCGCCCTCGGACTGACCAGCGAAACCATCCGCACCGCCATCACCAGCGCTAACGTGAACTCGGCGAAAGGGAGCCTGGACGGCCCTACCCGTGCCGTCACCCTGTCGGCAAATGACCAGATGCAATCGGCGGAAGATTACCGTCGGCTGATCGTCGCCTACCAGAACGGCGCGCCGATTCGCCTCGGCGATGTCGCCACCATTGAACAAGGGGCAGAAAACAGCTGGCTTGGCGCATGGGCGAACAACCAGCAGGCCATCGTCATGAACGTTCAGCGTCAGCCGGGGGCCAACATCATCGCCACAGCCGACAGCGTCCGTGAAATGTTGCCGCAGCTCACCGAGAGCCTGCCGAAATCGGTCAAGGTCCAGGTACTCTCCGACCGGACGAACAACATCCGCGCCTCGGTCAGCGACACCCAGTTTGAGCTGATGCTGGCGATTGCGCTGGTGGTGATGATTATTTACCTGTTCCTGCGCAACGTCCCGGCCACCATTATCCCCGGCGTAGCGGTACCGCTGTCGCTGGTGGGGACCTTCGCGGTGATGGTGTTCCTCGACTTCTCGATTAACAACCTGACCCTGATGGCGCTGACTATCGCCACCGGCTTTGTGGTCGATGACGCCATCGTGGTCATTGAAAACATCTCCCGTTACATCGAAAAGGGTGAAAAGCCCCTCGCCGCCGCGCTGAAAGGAGCCGGTGAAATCGGCTTTACCATTATCTCGTTAACCTTTTCGCTGATCGCCGTGCTGATCCCGCTGCTGTTTATGGGCGATATCGTTGGCCGTCTGTTCCGCGAGTTTGCGATAACCCTGGCGGTGGCGATCCTGATATCCGCCGTGGTGTCGCTCACCCTGACGCCAATGATGTGCGCGCGCATGCTCAGCCACGAATCGCTGCGTAAGCAGAACCGCTTCTCCCAGGCCAGCGAGCGTTTCTTCGACCGCGTCATTGCGGCCTACGGCCGAGTGCTGAGCCGGGTGCTGAATCACCCGTGGCTGACCCTGAGCGTGGCCTTAGGCACGCTGGTGCTGTCAATTATGCTGTGGGTCTTTATCCCCAAAGGATTCTTCCCGATTCAGGATAACGGCATTATCCAGGGCACCCTCCAGGCCCCGCAATCGTCGTCCTTTGTCAATATGGCCCAGCGCCAGGAGCAGGTCTCTGCCGCAATCCTCAAGGATCCGGCGGTCGAGAGCCTGACCTCCTTCGTTGGGGTTGACGGGACCAACCCGGCACTGAACAGCGCCCGCTTGCAGATCAATCTCAAACCGCTGGATGAACGCGACGACCGCGTCCAAGCGGTTATCTCGCGTCTACAAAAATCGGTCGATAGCATTCCGGGCATCGAACTGTATCTGCAGCCGACGCAGGACCTGACGATTGATACCACCGTCAGCCGAACCCAGTACCAGTTCACCCTGCAGGCCAACTCGCTCGACGCCCTCAGTACCTGGGTGCCTCAGTTGCTGACGCGTCTTCAGGCGCTGCCGCAGCTTTCGGACGTCAGCAGCGACTGGCAGGATAAGGGTCTGGCAGCCTATATCAAGGTTGACCGCGACAGCGCCAGCCGGCTCGGCATCAGCATGGCTGATGTCGATAACGCGCTGTACAACGCCTTCGGCCAGCGGCTGATCTCCACCATTTACACCCAGGCGAACCAGTATCGCGTAGTGCTGGAGCACGACACCCGCGAGACGCCGGGGCTGGCGGCGCTGGACAATATTCGCCTGACCAGCAGCGATGGCGGCATCGTGCCGCTGAAATCCATCGCCAGCGTCGAACAGCGGTTCGCCCCGCTGTCGATTAACCATCTCGATCAGTTCCCGGTGACCACCATCTCGTTTAACGTGCCGGATACCTACTCGTTGGGCGATGCGGTGGAGGCGATCCTCGCCGCCGAACAGGCGCTGGATTTCCCTTCCGAGATCCGCACCCAGTTCCAGGGCAGCACTCTCGCCTTCCAGTCGGCGCTCGGCAATACCGTCTGGCTGGTGGTGGCCGCGGTGGTGGCAATGTATATCGTGCTTGGCGTGTTGTATGAAAGCTTCATCCACCCGATCACCATTCTGTCGACCTTACCGACCGCCGGCGTCGGCGCGCTGCTCTCACTGTGGCTGGCAGGGAGCGAGCTGGACGTGATTGCGATCATCGGGATTATCCTGCTGATTGGTATCGTCAAGAAAAACGCCATCATGATGATCGACTTTGCGCTGGCCGCCGAGCGCGAGCAGGGAATGCCGCCGCGCGAAGCCATCTACCAGGCCTGCCTGCTACGTTTCCGCCCGATTCTGATGACCACCCTCGCCGCCCTGCTCGGCGCCTTGCCGCTGATGCTCAGTACCGGCGTAGGCGCCGAACTGCGGCGTCCGCTGGGGATCGGCATGGTCGGCGGTCTGATGTTAAGCCAGGTACTGACGCTGTTTACCACGCCGGTCATCTACCTGCTCTTCGATCGCCTGTCGCTGTACATTAAAAGCCGCTTCCCGCGACATGAGGAGGAGGCGTAAATGAAGTTTTTTGCCCTCTTCATTTACCGCCCGGTGGCCACGATTTTAATTTCGCTGGCCATCACCCTGTGCGGCGTGCTGGGTTTTCGCCTGCTGCCGGTAGCCCCGCTGCCGCAGGTGGATTTCCCGGTCATCATGATCAGTGCCTCGCTGCCTGGGGCTTCGCCGGAGACCATGGCCTCGTCGGTGGCAACGCCGCTTGAGCGTTCTTTGGGCCGCATCGCTGGCGTGTCTGAGATGACCTCCTCCAGTTCGCTGGGCAGCACGCGCATTATCATGCAGTTCAATTTCGACCGCGATATCAACGGCGCGGCCCGCGATGTGCAGGCGGCGATCAATGCCGCACAGAGCCTGTTGCCTAGCGGTATGCCAAGCCGCCCGACCTACCGCAAGGCCAACCCGTCCGACTCGCCGATCATGATCCTCACGCTCACCTCGGACACCTATTCCCAGGGCGAGCTGTACGATTTTGCCTCCACCCAGCTGGCACAAACCATTGCCCAAATTGATGGCGTTGGGGATGTGGACGTAGGCGGAAGCTCGCTGCCCGCAGTGCGGGTGGATCTGAACCCGCAGGCGCTGTTTAACCAGGGCGTTTCGCTGGACGCGGTGCGCACCGCCATCTCCGATGCTAACGTGCGCAAACCGCAGGGGGCGCTGGAGGACCACAGCCAGCGCTGGCAGGTACAAACCAACGATGAGCTGAAAACCGCTGCGGAATATCAGCCGCTGATCGTGCACTACAATAACGGCGCGGCGGTTCGCCTCAGCGACGTCGCCACCATCAGCGATTCGGTACAGGATGTGCGCAACGCCGGGATGACCAACGCCAAACCGGCGATTTTGCTGATGATCCGCAAACTGCCGGAAGCCAACATCATCCAGACGGTGGACAGCATTCGCGCCCGCCTGCCGGAGCTACAGCAGACCATTCCGGCGGCCATCGACCTGCAAATTGCCCAGGACCGCTCGCCGACCATCCGTGCCTCGCTGGAGGAGGTGGAACAGACGCTGGTTATCTCGGTGGCGCTGGTGATCCTCGTGGTGTTCCTGTTCCTGCGCTCCGGCCGGGCGACGCTGATCCCGGCGGTAGCGGTTCCGGTGTCACTGATTGGGACCTTCGCGGCGATGTATCTGTGCGATTTCAGTCTCAATAACCTGTCGCTGATGGCCCTGACCATCGCCACCGGTTTTGTGGTGGATGACGCCATCGTGGTGCTGGAAAACATCTCCCGCCATCTTGAAGCCGGCATGAAACCGCTGCAGGCAGCGCTTCAGGGCAGCCGCGAAGTCGGCTTTACCGTGCTGTCGATGAGCCTGTCGCTGGTGGCGGTCTTTTTACCGTTGCTGCTGATGGGCGGGCTGCCGGGGCGGCTGTTGCGTGAATTTGCGGTGACCCTGTCGGTGGCGATCGGCATTTCGCTGGCGGTCTCCCTCACGCTGACGCCGATGATGTGCGGCTGGCTGCTTAAGAGCAGCAAACCGTCCCAGCCGACGCGCAACCGCGGTTTTGGCCGGGTGCTGGTCGCGATTCAGGGCGGCTACGGCACTTCTTTGAAGTGGGTCCTCAAGCACAGCCGCATTACCGGGCTGGTGCTGCTGGGCACCATCGCGCTGAGCGTCTGGCTCTATATTTCGATTCCGAAAACCTTCTTTCCGGAACAGGATACCGGCGTGCTGATGGGCGGCATTCAGGCCGACCAAAGCATCTCCTTCCAGGCGATGCGCGGCAAGCTGCAGGACTTTATGAAAATCATCCGTGAAGACCCGGCGGTGGATAACGTGACCGGTTTTACCGGTGGCTCAAGGGTCAACAGCGGGATGATGTTTATCACCCTTAAATCCCGTGACCAACGGCACGAGACGGCGCAGCAAATTATCGACCGACTGCGGCAAAAACTGGCGAAAGAGCCGGGGGCCAATCTGTTCTTAATGGCGGTCCAGGATATTCGCGTCGGCGGCCGTCAGGCTAACGCCAGCTACCAGTACACGCTGCTGTCAGACGACCTTGCGGCGCTGCGTGAATGGGAGCCGAAGATCCGTAAAGCTCTCGCCGCCCTGCCGGAGCTGGCGGACGTTAACTCGGACCAGCAGGATAACGGCGCGGAAATGGACCTTATCTACGATCGCGATACCATGTCGCGGCTGGGGATCAGCGTCCAGGACGCCAACAACCTGCTGAATAACGCCTTCGGTCAGCGGCAGATCTCGACGATTTATCAACCCCTTAACCAGTATAAAGTGGTGATGGAGGTGGACCCGGTGTATACCCAGGACGTCAGCGCGCTGGATAAAATGTTTGTCATCAACAGCGAAGACAAACCTGTCCCGCTGTCCTACTTCGCCAAATGGCAGCCGGCCAACGCCCCGCTGTCGGTGAACCACCAGGGACTGTCGGCAGCGTCGACGATCGCCTTTAACCTGCCAACCGGTAAATCCCTGTCGGAAGCCAGCGAGGCCATCGACCGCACCATGACCCAGCTTGGGGTACCCTCCAGCGTGCGCGGCTCCTTTGCCGGCACCGCCCAGGTGTTCCAGGAGACCATGAATTCGCAGGTTATTTTGATTCTTGCCGCCATTGCGACGGTGTATATCGTGCTCGGGATCTTGTACGAGAGCTACGTGCACCCGTTAACGATCCTCTCCACCCTGCCCTCGGCGGGCGTGGGGGCACTGCTGGCGCTGGAGCTGTTTGGCGCGCCGTTCAGCCTGATCGCGCTTATCGGTATTATGCTATTAATTGGGATAGTGAAGAAAAACGCCATCATGATGGTCGACTTTGCTCTGGATGCCCAGCGCAACGGCAATCTCACGCCGGAAGAGGCCATTTTCCAGGCCTGTCTGCTGCGATTCCGCCCGATTATGATGACTACCCTGGCGGCGCTGTTCGGCGCACTGCCGCTGGTGTTATCCGGCGGCGACGGTTCCGAACTGCGTCAGCCACTGGGGATCACCATTGTCGGCGGGCTGGTGATGAGCCAGCTGTTAACGCTCTATACCACGCCGGTGGTCTATCTGTTCTTCGACCGTCTGCGGTTACGTTTTTCGCGCAAATCCAATCAGCCGGTAAGCGATTAACATGACAGAACTGCCCTCCAGCGTACGCTGGCAACTCTGGATAGTGGCTTTCGGCTTCTTTATGCAGTCGCTGGATACCACTATCGTCAACACCGCCCTCCCCTCCATGGCCCGCAGCCTGGGGGAGAGTCCGCTGCACATGCATATGGTGGTGGTTTCGTACGTGCTGACGGTGGCGATCATGCTGCCCGCCAGCGGCTGGCTGGCGGACCGGGTCGGCGTGCGCAATATTTTCTTCACTGCCATTGTACTGTTTACCCTCGGCTCCCTGTTTTGCGCCCAGGCTAACACGCTCGATCAGCTGGTCATGGCCCGGGTGCTGCAAGGGGTTGGTGGCGCGATGATGGTGCCCGTAGGTCGCCTGACGGTGATGAAAATCGTCCCGCGTTCGCAATATATGGCGGCCATGACCTTCGTGACCCTCCCCGGCCAGGTCGGGCCGCTGCTCGGTCCGGCTCTCGGCGGTATCCTGGTGGAGTATGCCTCCTGGCACTGGATCTTTTTAATCAACATCCCGGTGGGGATTATCGGCGCCATCGCCACCCTGTGGCTGATGCCGAACTACACCTTACAAACCCGGCGTTTTGATATTTTTGGCTTTATTCTGCTGGCGGCGGGAATGGCCACGTTGACTCTCGCCCTCGACGGTAAAAAAGGGCTGGGGATTTCTCCGCTGCTGCTCAGCGCGCTGGTGGTCATCGGCGTCGCCTCAATCCTGCTCTATCTGTGGTACGCCCGGGACAACGATAACGCGCTGTTCAGCCTGAAGCTGTTTCGCAACCGCACCTTCTCTCTCGGGCTCGGCGGGAGCTTTGCCGGGCGCATCGGTAGCGGCATGCTGCCCTTTATGACCCCGGTATTCCTGCAAATTGGCCTCGGCTTCACGCCGTTCCACGCCGGGCTGATGATGATTCCTATGGTCCTCGGCAGCATGGGGATGAAACGCATTGTGGTGCAGGTGGTAAACCGCTTTGGTTACCGTCGCGTGCTGGTGGTGGCGACCCTCGGCCTGGCGCTGATCAGCCTGCTGTTTATGGCCGTCGCGCTGGCGGGCTGGTACTGGCTGCTGCCGGTGGTGCTGGTGCTGCAAGGCATGATCAACTCCAGCCGTTTCTCCTCGATGAATACTCTGACCCTGAAAGACCTACCGGATGAGCTGGCCAGCAGCGGCAACAGCCTGTTGTCGATGATCATGCAGCTGTCGATGAGTATCGGCGTCACCATCGCCGGGATCCTGCTCGGGATGTTCGGCCAGCAGCATCTGAGCGCCGACCCGGCTACCGTCCATCAGGTCTTCTTCTATACCTATCTGTGCATGGCGGCGATCATTGCGCTCCCGGCGTTTATTTTTTCCCGTGTACCGGATGAGACCGGCAGCAACACCACCATCGCCCGTCGTAGCCGTCATAAAAGGAGTGAGCCGTGAAGTACTGGCGTCCGGGGATTACCGGCAAACTGTTTCTGGCCATTTTAGCCACCTGTATCGTGCTGCTTATCAGCATGCACTGGGCGGTGCGCATCAGCTTTGAACGCGGGTTCATCGACTATATCAAGCGCGGTAACGAACAGCGCCTGACCCTGCTGGGCGATGCGCTGAGCGAGCAGTACTCTCTGCACGGCAGCTGGAAATTCCTGCGCAACAACGATCGGTTTATTTTCCAGATCTTAAAATCGTTTGACCGCGAGAGCGACGATCGCGCCTCCGGCGGACGCCGAATGAACGGCGGCGGATCGCCCTACGATCGCCCCGGCCACGATGGCCCGCCGCCAGAAGGCCCCCCCGATGGACCACCTGGCGGCCCACGCGGTCCTGGCCCGGATATGCCGCCGCACGGCTGGCGTACCATGTTCTGGGTTGTCGACCAGAAAGGCCGGGTGCTGGTCGGCCCGCCGGAAAAGCTGCCGGAAGATGGTACTCGACGCGACATTATGGTCAACGGCGTGCGGGTCGGCATGGTGGTGGCCTCGCCGGTTGAGCGCCTGACGCGCAATACCGATATCAATTTCGATCGCCAGCAAAAGCGCACCAGCTGGCTGATTGTCGCCCTCGCCACGTTGCTGGCGGCGCTGGCGACCTTCCCGCTGGCCCGCGGCCTGCTGGCACCGGTGAAACGGCTGGTTGAAGGGACCCATCGTCTGGCGGCGGGAGATTTCAGCACCCGCGTTACCGCCACCAGCAGCGATGAACTCGGCCGTCTGGCGCAGGATTTTAACCAGCTTGCCAGCACCCTTGAACGTAACCAGCAGATGCGCCGTGACCTGATGGCGGATATCTCCCATGAGCTGCGAACCCCGCTGGCGGTACTGCGCGGCGAACTGGAAGCGATTCAGGACGGCGTGCGTAAATTCACCCCGGACTCCATTCCGTCGCTGCAGGCTGAAGTCGCCACCCTCACCAAACTGGTGGACGATCTGCACCAGCTGTCAATGTCCGATGAAGGCGCGCTGGCCTATCAGAAAACCTCGGTCGACATCATTACCCTGCTGGAAGTGGCGGCGGGCGCTTTCCGCGAACGTTTCGCCAGCCGGGGGCTGAGCATCAAGGTGTCGCTGCCGGAAAGCGCGATGATTTTTGGCGATGGCGATCGCCTGATGCAGCTGTTTAATAACCTGCTGGAAAACAGCCTTCGCTATACCGATAGCGGCGGACAGCTGCTGATCAGCGCCAGCCAGAGCGGTCAACGCCTGATTCTGGATTTCGCCGACAGCGGTCCGGGGGTCAGCGACCAGCAACTGGAGCGGCTGTGCGAACGCTTTTATCGCGCCGAAGGTTCTCGCAATCGTGCCAGTGGCGGCTCTGGGCTGGGGCTGGCGATCTGTGTCAATATTGTGGCTGCCCATGGCGGCAGCTTACGCGCCGACCATTCGCCTTTTGGCGGGGTTAGCATTAAAGTTGAGTTACCACTGGAACGTGATATATCGAGAGACGTATGAGTGAATTACCTGTTGATGAAAATACCCCACGCATTCTTGTCGTGGAAGATGAACCCAAACTGGGTCAGTTGCTGCTCGACTATCTGCTCGCGGCAGGTTATGCACCGACGCTGATTAATCACGGCGATCAGGTCCTGCCTTACGTTCGTCAAACCCCACCGCATCTCATTCTGCTGGATCTGATGCTGCCGGGCACCGATGGTCTGACCCTGTGCCGGGAGATCCGTCGCTTCTCCGATGTGCCGGTGGTGATGGTTACCGCCAAAATTGAGGAGATCGACCGGCTGCTCGGGCTGGAAATTGGTGCCGATGATTATATCTGCAAGCCCTACAGCCCACGTGAAGTGGTGGCGCGGGTGAAAACCATTCTTCGCCGTTGCAAGCCGCGCCGGGATCTGCAGGCGCTGGATGCGGAAAGCCCGCTGATCGTCGATGAAGGCCGTTTTCAGGCATCATGGCGCGATAAGCTGCTGGATCTGACCCCCGCCGAGTTCCGCCTGCTGAAAACCCTCTCCCAGGAGCCGGGCAAGGTCTTCTCGCGCGAACAGCTGCTTAACCACCTGTATGATGATTATCGCGTGGTGACCGACCGCACCATCGACAGCCATATCAAAAACCTGCGGCGCAAGCTGGAATCGCTGGACACCGAACAGTCGTTTATTCGTGCGGTGTATGGCGTCGGCTATCGTTGGGAAGCAGACGCCTGCCGGCTGGCGTAGTGAGCCACCTGACCGGGCTACAGGTTCCTGCAATCCGCTAGCCCGGACAGATGCGCAGCACCGCCTCCGGGGAAACGTCAACGCCAACGGCCACGACCTTGCGCATTGATTAAACCCTACGGTTTACTCCCCTCCTCCACAGCGCTACAATGCCCGCCCTTAATGTGTGGGCACTCTCCCTGCGAGAGCGTCTCCCCAACTCGCCGCATCAGGTGTGGCGAATCTGACCTGTCATCAGAACGAGAAAATCATGTTTAAACCGGAACTCCTTTCCCCGGCGGGAACGCTGAAAAATATGCGTTACGCTTTCGCTTATGGCGCCGATGCCGTTTATGCTGGCCAGCCGCGTTACTCTCTGCGCGTGCGCAACAATGAATTCAACCACGAAAACCTGCAGCTGGGCATCAATGAAGCTCATCAGCAGGGCAAAAAATTCTACGTGGTGGTCAATATCGCGCCGCATAACGCCAAGCTGAAAACCTTCATTCGCGATCTCAAACCGGTGGTGGATATGGGGCCGGACGCGCTGATCATGTCCGATCCAGGTTTAATCATGCTGGTGCGCGAGCACTTCCCCGAGATGCAGATCCACCTGTCAGTACAGGCCAACGCCGTAAACTGGGCGACGGTTAAATTCTGGCAGCAGATGGGCCTGAGCCGGGTGATTCTTTCCCGCGAGCTGTCGCTGGATGAAATTGCCGAGATCCGCAGCCAGGTTCCCGAGATGGAAATTGAGATTTTCGTCCATGGCGCCCTGTGTATGGCCTACTCCGGCCGCTGCCTGCTCTCTGGCTATATCAACAAGCGCGACCCGAACCAGGGCACCTGCACCAACGCCTGCCGCTGGGAATATAACGTTTCGGAAGGCAAAGAAGATATCGTCGGCAACATCGTCCACCAGCAGGAGCCGATTCCGGTTCAGACCGTCGAGCCAACTCTGGGCGTCGGTGCACCGACCGACAAAGTGTTTATGATTGAGGAAGCAAAACGTCCGGGCGAATACATGACCGCCTTCGAAGACGAACACGGCACCTACATCATGAACTCCAAGGACCTGCGCGCCATTGCGCACGTTGAACGCCTGACCCAAATGGGCGTGCATTCGCTGAAAATCGAAGGCCGAACCAAATCCTTCTACTACTGTGCGCGTACCGCTCAGGTTTACCGCAAAGCCATCGACGATGCCGCCGCCGGCAAACCGTTTGATGAAAGCCTGCTGGAAACTCTGGAAGGGCTGGCCCACCGCGGCTATACCGAAGGCTTCCTGCGCCGTCATACCCATGACGACTACCAGAACTACGAGTACGGCTATTCCCTCTCCGAACGCCAGCAGTTTGTCGGTGAATTTACCGGCGAGCGCAATGGTCAACTGGCGGCCGTCGCGGTGAAAAATAAGTTCTCCGTCGGTGACAGCCTGGAACTGATGACGCCGCAGGGCAATGTCAATTTCACCCTCGAACATATGGTGAATGCCAAAGGCGAAGCGATGCCGGTCGCCCCTGGCGATGGCTACACCGTCTGGCTGCCGGTTCCGGAAGAGATGGAGCTGCAATACGCGCTGCTGATGCGTAACTTTACCGGACAGAGCACCCGTAACCCGCACGGCAACTAAGGTACCCGAATAATTCGAGCTGCAGGCGGAGGCCGAGGAGCAAAGCCAACGCAAATGCAACTCGAATTATTTAGGGTTTAGTAGGGTTATTTTTTCACGGAACAAAGATATTAGAAACGGATCACACACCGCTTCGCTTGAAGCGGGTATCATCCAGTCTGCTGAAAAACATAACCCATAAATGCTAGCTGTACCAGGAACCACCTCCTTAGCCTGCGTAATCTCCCTTACGCGGGCTTATTTTTTTGCCCTCTGCCACAACCCAGGCCTGTCGTACTTCTCACCATAAGTGGCGCAAAATATCCATCCCCGGCGTCATGCGGTACACTTTCTGCATCTTGTGCAAAAAGGAAGCCATACCCATGTCCACGTTTCCAGCCAGCTTACTGATTCTCAACGGCAAAGGGGCGAACGATCCCCAGCTACGTGAAGCAATCACCCTGTTACGCGAAGAAGGCGTCGACATCCATGTCCGCGTGACCTGGGAAAAAGGCGATGCCGTCCGGTATGTCGACGAGGCCATACAGCTTGAGGTCGGCACGGTGATTGCTGGCGGCGGTGATGGCACCATCAATGAAGTCGCCACCGCGCTGGTCCAGCGTGAATGTCAGGCCGCACTCGGAATTTTGCCGCTGGGTACTGCCAACGACTTCGCCACCAGCGTCGGCATCCCGCAGGATTTAGCCAGCGCGCTGAAGCTGGCAATTGTTGGCCGTGAAGTGGCGATAGACGTCGCGCGGGTTAACGACAAGACCGGCTTTATTAATATGGCCACCGGCGGTTTTGGTACCCGGATCACCACCGAAACGCCGGAAAAACTTAAAGCCGCGCTCGGCGGCATCTCCTATCTGATTCATGGCCTGATGCGCATGGATACCCTGAAGCCCGACCGCTGCGAAATTCGCGGCGAGAACTTCAGCTGGCAAGGGAACGCGCTGGTGATCGGTATCGGCAACGGTCGTCAGGCCGGCGGCGGCCAGCAGCTTTGCCCGCAGGCGCTGATTAACGACGGCCTGCTGCACGTGCGGGTCTTTACCGGCGAAGAGCTCCTTCCGGCGCTGTTCACCACCCTGGCGAACCCCGACAACTCCCCGAACCTGGTGGATGGCGTATCGTCATGGTTTGAGATTTCCGCCCCCCATGAGATGACTTTTAACCTCGACGGTGAACCGCTCAGCGGCACACATTTCCGCATGGAAGTGCTGCCCGGTGCCCTGCGCTGCCGCCTGCCGCCGGACTGTGCATTGCTGAAATAACACAAATTGTGCCGGTGCCTCATCCCTGATGCACCGGCACACTCCTCAGTAGGCGGCCACTTCGCGCGCCATCTCCCGGGTATAGCGCTGGCTGGCGGTAACCAGCATTTGCGTATAGGCCGTCTGCGCATCACCGTTGACCAGGGCATCCACCGTCAGCGTCTCAAGGATTTTGCCGTGCTGCATCACCGCCACCTTCTGGCACAGATGCGCTATCACCCCTAAATCATGAGTCACCATCAGATAGGTTAAGCGGGACTCCTGCTGCAGCTCCGCCAGCAGGTTGAGGATTTCGGCCTGCACAGATACGTCCAGCGCCGAGGTCGGCTCATCCAGCAGCAGCACCTGCGGCTCCAGAATCAGCGCCCGGGCGATAGCCACTCGCTGGCGCTGACCGCCGGAAAGCTGGTGCGGATAACGGTCACGAAAAGCGCGGTTCAGCCCCACCCGATCCAGCAGGGTATTCACCCGCCGGTCGCGATCGCCGACGCCGTGGATCTGCAGCGGCTCTTCGAGGATATCGCCGATGGTATGCCGAGGATGCAGCGATCCGTAGGGATCCTGAAACACCATCTGCACCTGCCGACAGCGCTCGCGGCGAATCTGATGATCCAGCGCGTGACCGTCAATCGACAGCGCGCCCTGCCAGTGGGTGAACAGCCCCGCCAGGCACTTCAGCACGGTGGTCTTTCCGGAACCAGACTCTCCCACCAGCCCATAAATCTCCCCCGGCTGCACCTGAAAACTGACGTCATACAGCACCTGGTTACGCTTCTCGCCTTCGCCAAACACCAGGTTCAGGTTGTTAACTTCAATCATCATCCGCTCCTTATTCCGTAAGCCAGCTGGCCTGGCGCTGTAGCACCGGCAGCACCGGGCGACGATGTTGCATATCCGGTAACGCGTTAATCAGCCCCTGTGTGTAGGGATGGCGGGCGTTATCGAGTTCGTTGGCCGCAATGGACTCCACCACCCGTCCGGCGTACATCACCAGCACCCGGTCGCAAAAGCTGCGCACCAGGTTGATGTCGTGGCTGATAAAAATCAGCCCCAGCCCGCGCGACTTGACGAGGTCATCGAGCAGCCCCAGCACCTGCAGGCGCACGGAGACGTCCAGCGCCGACGTCGGTTCATCGGCGATGATCAGCTCCGGATCGGTGATTAACATCATGGCGATCATGATCCGCTGCCCCTGGCCGCCGGAAATCTCGTGCGGATACAGGCGATAGACCCGCTGCGGATCGCGGATACGCACGACGTCCAGCATCTCCAGCGCCTTGGTTCTGGCCTGCGCTTTACGCCCGGGGTTGTGGGTCAGCCAGGCTTCGGCCACCTGATCCCCGACGCACACCACCGGGTTCAGCGAGTATTTCGGGTCCTGCATAATCATCGAGATGCGCTTGCCGCGGATGGTGCGCATTTGCGCTTCGCTCTGCTGGCGCAAATCGATATCGCCAAACTGCATGCGGCTGGCGGTGATCCGCGCCTTTTTCGGGTGCAGATGCAGCAGCGCCCGCCCGACGGTGGATTTTCCCGAGCCGGACTCCCCGACGATCGCCAGTTTTTCCCGACCCAGCTGGAAGGTGACGCCGCGCACCGCGTGGGTCACCGCGCCGCCGTTGACAAAATCGACGCACAGATCGCCGACGTCGAGTAGTGGTGCATTATTCGCTGCGAGGATCGAGGATGTCACGTAAGCCATCTCCTAAGAAGTTGAATGCCAGGCTGTTAATCAGAATCGCCAGCCCCGGAATCGTTACTACCCACCAGCACTCCATCATGTAGGTGCGACCGCTGGAGATCATCGCCCCCCACTCCGGCTCCGGCGGCTGTGCGCCAAGGCCGAGGAAGCCCAGACCGGCGGCGGTCAAAATAATCCCGGCCATATTCATGGTGATGCGGATAATTACCGACGGCAGGCACAGCGGGACGATGTGTTTCCACAGCACCCGCGCCGGAGAAGCGCCCTGCAAACGCACGGCGGAGATAAAATCCGCCTGGCGCAGCGACAGAGTTTCAGCCCTTGCCAGACGCGCAATCGGCGGCCACGCGGTCAGGGTGATGGCAATCACCACATGCTCCAGCCCCGGCCCTAATGCCGCCACAAACGCCAGCGCCAGCACCAGGCTCGGGAAGGAGATGAAGATATCGGTCACCCGCATCAGCACCATATCCACCTTGCCGCCGAAGTAACCGGCGCTCACCCCCAACAGCAGGCCCAGCGGCCCAACGGTGACCGACACCAGCAGCACGATATACAGGGTGATCCGCGAACCGTAGACCAGGCGGCTGAAGATATCGCGGCCAAACTCATCGGTGCCGAACCAGTGTTGAGAATCCGGCGCGCTGAGCGCATTGTTCAGGTCCTGAACCAGCGGGTTGTAGGGGGCGATCCACGGGGCGAAGATTGCCACGATCAGCAGCAGGCTGATAATCCCGCCGCCCACCGCTGTCAGCGGATTGCACGCCATTTTACCGATGAATCCGGCACCCCACGCCAGGGTACGCATGACCCGCCGGCGGCCTTCAGTACCGCCGCGTTGCAGCGGCGTCTCCAGAGAAACGGTCATGATTTGGTCCTCGGGTCAAAGCATTGATACAACATGTCAGAGAGCAGGTTGAGCATGACGAAGATCACCCCGACCAGCAGCACGCAGCCCATCACCGCATTCATGTCGCCCAGCAACAGGCTGCCGGTCAGATAGGAGCCGAAGCCCGGCCACGAGAAGACGGTTTCAATCAGCACCGCCCCTTCCAGCAAGGCGCCGTAGGCCAGCGCCACCACGGTGAGCAACTGCACCAGGATATTGCGGAACGCGTGATTCCAGATAACCTGGCGCTCGGTTAAGCCCTTCACCCTGGCGGTGATAATGAACTCCTGAGACAGTTGCGCCAGCATAAAGCTGCGGGTCATGCGGCTGATGTAGGCCAGCGAGTGAAAGCCCAGTAAAGAAGCCGGCAGAATCAGGTGGTTGATGGCGTTCCAGAACACCTGACTGTTGCCCGCCAGCAGCGCGTCGACGGTCATCAGCCCGGTGCGGCGCGGCACGATGCCGTCGAGGCCGAGATCCACCCGCCCGGCACCACCGACCCATCCCAGCCAGGCATAGAACACCAGCAGCCCCACCATCCCGACCCAGAAGATCGGCGTCGAATAGCCAGCGAGGCTGATAATACGTACCACGTAATCGCTCAGGCTGTTGCGCCGCGCCGCCGCCAGCACGCCCAGCGGAATACCGAGGCCAGCGCCGACGATAATCGCCATGGTCGCCAGCTCCATGGTGGCCGGGAAGACGCGGATAATATCGTCCATCACCGGTTTACCGGTCAGCAACGCATTGCCTAAATCGCCGTGCATCAGGTTGTAGAAGTAGATCGCAAACTGCGTGGGCAGCGAGCGGTCAAAGCCCATCTGCTGATAGACCTGTTGATAGGTGCTCTGATCGGCATCCGGGCCAACAATCGCCAGCACCGGATCGATGGGCATCACCCGACCGATGGTGAAGGTCAGCAGCAGCAGGCCAAACAGGGTGATCGCAACCTGCAGCAGACGGGTTGAAAAGCGCCGGGCGCGAGAGCCGGGGGAAAACAGCATGGTGCTCATCCTTTCTCTCCTTCGCTGACTTTATAGACGTCGCGTAAAAAAGTGGTGGCGGAGGGGTGCGGCTGATAGTCCTTGACCTCATGACGCACCACCACCGAATCCACCATTTGTGACAACGGGATCAGGGCCGGCACCAGCTGATCGTAGCGGGTCTGAATCGCCTGGTAGTCAGCGACCTGTTTTTGCGGATCGCGTTCGAGCAACGCGCGGTCGATCATCTCGTTGAGCGGCTTATCGTAGAAACCGGTACGCCAGCCCTGGAAGTTGGTCAGCCGGGCGGCATCGCTGTTATCCGGGTTGTAGACCAGCGCGCGCAGGCTGGAGTGCGGATGCGGCTCCATGCCGCTGCCGCCGCGGCCCACCAGCAGGTCGAACTGACGCTCGCGCATCGCGCCGTAGATCTGGTTGCCGGTACCGGTGATGATTTTGGCGTTAATGCCCGCCTGCATCAGCGTCGACTGTACGGCGATAGCAATATTGAGGAACGGCTGGTCGGACAGTACCCGCAAGGTGGTGTCAAACCCCTCGGGATAGCCGGCTTCGGCCAGTAGTTTTTTCGCCCGAGGAATATCCAGCCGATAGCCAGGGTCCGGCAGCGTCGAGGGCATTCCAGCTTTGATTGGGCGCTGATGCAACACGCCATAGCCCGGCATCAGCGCTTTATTTATGCCCTGATAGTCAATCAGATAGCGCAGCGCCTCACGCACTTTCGGGTTCGCGAAATGCGGCTCCTTCATGCTCATCGCCACGTAGTACATCGTCCCGCGCTGGACCGCATCGATGCTCAGGGCCGGGTCATGGCGCAGTGCATTGATATCCGACACCGCCATATTGCTGGCAATATCCAGATCGCCCTTCTCAACCATCAGACGCAGCGTTTGCGACTCCTGGAAATGGCGCAGCACCACCCGGCTCATCTTCGCCTCACCGCGCCAGTAGTTCGGGTTACGCTGCATGCGAAGGACGTCTTTGGCCTGCCAGGTTTCCAGCATAAACGGCCCGGAACCGGCTTCGTGGGTGGTCAGCCAGCGGTTGCCCCAGTCGTTATCCTTCTCGTGGCTTTGCACCGTTTTGCTGTCGAGCACGCCGAGATTGCCCAGCGCGCCCAGCGAGTAAAGCACCAGTTGCGGATCGTTGGCTTTCGGCAGAGCGATTTGCAGGGTGTAGTCATCCAGCGCCGTCACCTGCTTATCGATGTTATCTTTGCTAAAGCCGTACGATTTCCACACCGAGGCCTGGGCAAGATTGAGGTGCAGGATACGCCGCATCGACCACACCGCATCCGCGGCGGTGAGCGGGTTACCCGAGTGAAATTTTACGTCCTTGCGCAGGTGGAAAGTCAGGGAACTGCCGTCCGGGGCAATGTCCCAGGACTCCGCCAGCGCCGGGCGCACATGGGTCAGCTGCTGCGGGTCGAGCTCCACCAGCGAATCGTAGAGGTTTACCACGATCCCCACCACTTCGTTGCCGGTCATCGCCGCCGGGTCGAGGGTAAGCAGGTTATTCATGTTCATGCCGATAATGAGCTGGTCGGGCGGCGTTTTGGCGTACGCCCCCCCACCCCCCATACTTATGGCGAGCGCGAGTAAACACGCTCCCATCAGGGAAGTTCTTTTCATGTCGGTATCGCCTGTAGGGTATGCCCGCCGTCGCTCATGCCTGCGGTTACGCTGCACGAGCAAGGAGGGCTGGTTTTATTGTTATAGGGTGCTGCTGGTTATGACTCAGTCGTGGCTGACGGTATGCGCTTCAATCCAGTTAAAGTTGATATCTTCGCCAAGACCCGGACGCTGGGACAAATGCACAAAGCCCTCGTCGTCCATCGGGTCGACGATGCTGTTCAGGTACGCCGCCGGCTGGTCATAATCGAGGAACGGGTGCAGTAAACCGCGCTCGTACCAGCGACAGTTGCGGATCGCCCCGACCACCGCAAGGCTCGCGGCGCCGTTGCCGTGAACTTCGCAATCCATGCCGAAGGATTCCGCCAGCGCCGCCACCTTCATGGTTGGCGTAATCCCGCCCACGCCATTAGCCCCGGCACGCAGAATGTCGCAGGCGCCGGCCTTGACCCACTCCGCACGCATATGGTGTTTGCCGCCGAAGCTTTCCGGGCCGACGATCGGGATGGTCAGATTTTCAGCCAGCCAGGCGTAGGACGACATCGAGTCCTCTTCCATCGGCTCTTCAAACCACGCGAAGTCGAGTTTTTCCAGCTCCTTACCGATCCATAACGCCTCGGCGCGGCTGTACCAGTGGTAGCCGTCGATCATTAAATCAATGTCTGGCCCCACCGCTTCCCGCACCGCCGCGCAGGCTTTGATATCCATTTTCGGGTTCGGCGCAAAGGAGACCGGCGGCATCCAGGTATGCAGCTTGATGGCTTTGTAACCACGGGCGACCAGTTTTTCCGCGAAGGCCGCGTACTCCTGCGGCGTGGAGAGCCCGCCAGGCAGATCGTCGCCGCACATGGTGCTGCCGTAGGCCGGTACCTTATCGCGATAGCCGCCAAGCAGCTTATAGACCGGCATATTGAGTTTGCGGCCAATCAGATCCCACAGCGCCTGCTCGATAAACGACAACGCACGTTCCGTCAGCTGATGCGCGCTGCCGCGCTGCCAGTGGTTGAGATCCTGCCAGATGCGCTCACGGTTAAAGGGGTCCTGCCCCACCAGCACTTTGCGAAAGAAGGTATTCACCACAAACGGCCGCACGATTTCCGGCGGCGAGAAGGAGAAGCCCTGGCTGCCGTCATCGGCAGTAATGGTCAGCATGGCCATTTTCGCCATGCTCTCCGCCCCGGGATGAGAGTGCCCGGCGCTGTCGGAGACCCGACGGGTGGGATACTCAAAAACGGTCACGTTTACAGATTCAATTTTCATTATTAGTCCTTAGTACAGAGCACCTGAACGCATTCACCTGAAATGGGCGCAACAGAGTAAATCCGGAAAAACGGGCTCGTTTAATTGAAAAAGCGTTTCAATTACTAATCTAAGCACAATTTTGTAACACTTCCTCGGACAAATTCCGCTAAGCAACGGCAGAAATTTGGGCATTGGCACGACAAAGCGTGATTGTTTTCACAAAAGAGGGGCGAAATGTGATGGCGGTCGACAGGGAGTTTGAGAGCGGTGAGCGCAGTACGATGGGACGAACAGACCGTTTACATCGCCAGGGATGCTGCGCTCACCAGAAGGGTCGTTATCCTGCGGCCAGCACCGGTTCAGATTGCCGCTGCAGCCACTCGGTTAACGAATGATGACGGGCCACGGCGCCGTTAAAGCGCGGATTCTGGCAATCCGGCGCCACAACCACCGTTGGAATACCTGCCGCCTGCGCGGCACAAAAACCATGATAGCTGTCTTCAAACACCAGGCACTGTCCGGCGCTCAGGCCGAGTCTGCGCAGAGTTGACAGGTAGACCGCCGGATGCGGTTTTCCCCACTCATCGTCATCGGCGCTGGAAATCACGTCAAAGTACGGCCGCAGGGACAGCTTATCCAGTACCGCAGAAATCACCTGATGTGACGACGAGGTCGCCAGCGCAATGCGGTAACCCTGCTGGCGCGCATAGGCGAAGACCTCGTTAACGCCGCGCATCGCCTGGCCTTCTGCGGCGATCAGTCCGGTGATGCGGCCTAAAATGAGCGGCTCCAGCTGGTCAGGAGTTAGCGCCAGCCGGCAGTGCTGACACCACACCCGGGCAATGTCATCCAGCCGTTTGCCCTTGGTCAGGGCTTCGCATTCGCTCTCGCTGACCGTGGCGCCCAGGCTGGCCAGCGCCTCCCTTTGCGCCCGGCGCCACAGCGCTTCTGAATCAATAATGACGCCATCCATGTCAAAAATAACCGCTTTCATGCTTATCTTCTCTCTTCTGACCGGGCGGATATGACCGCCATATCCACCCGGTAACGACAATCAGGAAAACTCGGCGCGCCTGGCGGCAGAGTCCGGCTCAATGGTAAAGCCCGGCTGCTCAACGCGGATAAACGCGCAGAGGAAAAAGGCCAGCACGTACAGTGCGGTGTAGGCCACCACCACGCCGATGGTGCTGAAGTATGGCAGTAACACTACCGCAATGGCCGGTGCCAGGAAGTTGGACAGCCCTGCCGACAGGTTATAAACCGAGATGGCCGCCCCTTTGTGCTTCGGCTCCAGCGCCGGGAATACCGCCGCCATCGGTACAAACGCCGCCACAAAAATCCCCAGCGCAATCGCCGGTATCAACGCCATCGCGAAGTTATGCCCGAAGTGCTGCGGAATGTAGTAAAACGCCAGGCTCGACAGCGCCATCCCGATACAGCCAAACCAGCGCACCACCCGGATCCAGCCCAGTTTTTCACCGAGGATCCCCCACAGCACGTTGGAGAAAATAGTGGTGAAGAAGAACGCCGCCCACACCTGGAGCCACTCTGAGGTGGTAAAGCCCAGCTCATCAACAAACATCAGCGGCATAATTACCGCAAAACCAAACAGCGACAGGGTGTTGATGATCCGCACCATACTGGAGAGCAAAATATTGCGGTTGGTATAGAGCAGCGTC
This sequence comes from Klebsiella sp. R445, assembly GCF_051131755.1. Taxonomy (NCBI): domain Bacteria; kingdom Pseudomonadati; phylum Pseudomonadota; class Gammaproteobacteria; order Enterobacterales; family Enterobacteriaceae; genus Klebsiella; species Klebsiella sp. R445. Next base: position 4,925,516 of record NZ_CP180446.1, on the reverse strand, counting down.
GCCGCGCGGCCAAGCTCGGCAAACTTCTCGCGGGTGGTGAGATTTTGCATATGCCGCGGCGTCTCAATGTGGCGCAGCGATACCAGGGCGACGATGCCGCCGGTCACGCAGAACACCAGCGCCAGCCATAACGTACCCAGTTCACCAATATGCGGGATCGTAAAGCTCGGAATATAGCTGCCGAACACGCCAATCCCGATGGAATAGACCGCCCAGAACCAGCCCAACGCCGAACTGGCGCCTTCGCTCTTCACGTTATGGATGATGGCGACGATAAAAGAGTAGAGGAACAGCGGATAGGCAAAGCCACGAATGCCGTAGAACAACAGGATCAGCGGATAGTTGGCATGCCCGAGGCCGAATACCAGGAACAGCACATGGAACGCGCACCACAACACGAAGCCAATCAGCATCGTTTTTTGCGGGGTGATAATTTCGGCGACCACACCCGAGATCCACGCCGATAACGCGGCGGCAAGGCCATACAGCGTAAAGGCGAAGGAGGCCTGGGCCGGCGTAAAGCCCAGCTCCTTGATGTAGTGTGACAGGAAAGCCAGTTCAAACCCGTCGCCGGTCATGAACACGGCGATAGCGATGTATCCCCATATCAGATTCAGCGGCAAACCGAACCACTGGTTGTTATTCACGGACATAATGACCTCGTTTTTAGGGTGCAGAGAAGCAACTCCGGTGAAAGCACCGGAGGGTTTTTATTATTAAAATCAATGATGTCTATAATTCAGGTCGGTCAGATATAACGATTTAAACTGTGCATAGCGCTGCATCAGCGCGTGGTGACGCTCGGGCGCGGCGCGCCATGTCTGGTAGACCTCCGGCTTTTCGCACACCTCGGCCAGCGGTTTACCGACTGCCAGACAGGCCAGCCTCGCCGCCCCCAGCGCGCCGCCGGTTTCACCGCCTTTGTGGGTGACCACCGGCATGTTGAGGATATCGGCCAGCAGCTGCGCCCAGAAGGGACTGCGGGCGCCGCCGCCCACCAGCGAGCACTGTGTAATTTGCGTGCCGCTCTCTTTCAGCACCTGCAAACCATCGTTAATGCCGAAACTCACCCCTTCCAGCACCGCGTAGCCCAGCTGGGCACGCAGGCTGGCGTGCGTCATCCCCCAAAACATCCCTCGCGCGTCAGGATCGTTATGCGGCGTGCGCTCCCCGGAGAGATAGGGCAGGAACATCGGCGCGTTGGCCTTTTCCGCCTCGCTGAGCTGGGCGATCTCCTCCAGCAGCGCCACTTCGGTGGTGCTGGTTAAGCGGCAGAACCACTGCAGGCAGCTGGCGGCGCTGAGCATCACGCTCATCTGATGCCACAGGTTGGGCAGCACATGGCAGAAAGCATGCACCGCCGACTGGGGCGCCGGACGGTAGGCGTCGGTAACCACAAACAGCACCCCGGAGGTGCCGAGGGAGATAAACGCATCTCCCGGCGAAACCGCACCAACGCCAATGGCGCTGACTGCGTTATCGCCCCCGCCGCCGGCCACCACCACCGAAGCATTTAATCCCCAGCGCGCCGCTACCTGCGGGTCGAGCGTGGCGGAAACCTCACAGCCTTCGACCAGCGCCGGCATATGGCTTCGCGACAGGCCGCACTTATCCAGCAGTCCATCGGACCAGTCGCGTTTCGCCACGTCCAGCCACAGCGTCCCGGCGGCATCGGACATATCAGAAATTTTTTGCCCGCTCATTTTGTAGCGCAGATAGTCCTTCGGCAGCATCACTGTGGCCGTGCGCTGAAAGTTTTCCGGCTCGTGACGGCGTACCCACAGCAGTTTCGGTGCGGTGAAGCCCGGCATCGCCAGGTTCCCGGCCACCTGATGCAGTTCGGGTGCCATCTCCTCAAGCTCGCGGCACTCCTGCGCGCAGCGGGTGTCGTTCCACAAAATCGCCGGGCGGATCACCTCCCCGCGGCTATCCAGCAGCACTGCGCCATGCATCTGCCCGGAGAGGCCGATGGCCTTAATTGCTGACCAGTGGCCGGCGCATTTCTCCCGCAGCGTAGCAATCAGGTATTCCGTCGCCTCCCACCAGGCCTGCGGCGCCTGCTCTGACCAATGCTGATGGGGCCGCTGAATGCTCAGCGGCGCGCTATGGCTGGCAACAACATCATTGTTCTCATCAATGACCAGCGCTTTGACTTCCGACGTTCCGAGATCGATTCCTAAATACATCGCGCGCTCCTATTGCATCAGTGAATAGACTGCCGCCACTTTCTCGCGCAGCAGGACCAGGAAATCATCCCGCTCGCACAGGGAGCCAAACAGCGCCCGGTCTTTGGCATAGCAGGCAATGGGGTCGCTGGATTCGAACATCTCGTGCACCGCCTGAGCATCAAGAATGCCGTCCTGGTACTCGTAAGGCAGAGTGCCTTTGTGCCACTGCTCCATAAACACGAAGAACAGCGCCGGCAGCATGGCGGTGGCCTCCGGGCGAGCGCCGCGCTGGTAGCATTCCTGTAACGTCGGGGCGATCATCGCCGGAATTTTCGAGAAGCCATCCGCCGCCACCCGCTGGTTGGTGTCCTGGATGTACGGGTTGGTAAAGCGCTTAAGCACTACATCGCGGTAAGTCGCCAGGTCGATCCCGTTATCTCCCAGGCACGGGATCACATCTTCGGTGACGTAGCGGTCGGCGATGGCGTAGATAAAATCGGTCAGGGTGCTCTCATGGATATAGCGCTGGCCGATCAAGGTTCCGGCCCACGCGATGCAGCTGTGGGAGGCGTTCAGAATGCGGATTTTCGCCTCTTCGTAAGGAATGACCGACGCGACCATCTCCACGCCGACAGCTTCAAGGTCCGGACGCACATCGCGGAAATTATCTTCAACCACCCACTGAATAAAGGTTTCGCCCATCACCGGCGCACGATCGTCGATGCCGGTTTGCGCTTTAATGCGCGCCGGCAGATCCGCCGCCGGGCGCGGCGTGATGCGGTCAACCATGGTGTTCGGGCAGGTCGCATTCTCCGCCAGCCACGCAATCACCGCCTGCTTGCCGGTTAACTGCAGGAACTCCACCAGCCCGTCATGAAAACGTTCGCCGTTGTGGCGCACGTTATCGCAGTTGAGCAGCGTCAGCGGTCCGGCATTGTCGGCCATCCGCTTTTCCAGAATGCGCGCAATGGTGCCATAAATGGTGGCGCAGCCGCCCTGCAGGTCGGACTGGAGATCCGGGTTGCTGGTTTCCAGCTTATGGCTGGTGTTCAGGTAGTACCCACCTTCGGTCACGGTGAAGGCAATGACTTTGGTCTGCGGCTGCGCCCCTTCGGCAATCAGCGGTTGCAGGTCAGCCTGCCACGGCAGCAGTTTTTGAATCGAGGTGATCTCTTCGTATTCGCGCTCCCCGTCCGGGCTGACAGTTTCCAGCACATAGCGCCCGTTTTGCGCCGCCAGCGCCTGCACCACCTGCTCGGCATCCTGCCGGATATTCCCGGCAGCGATATGCCAGCGCCGATCGCCCCCGGCAATCAGACGATGGAGATACCACGCCTGATGCGCACGATGAAAAGAACCCAGACCGATGTGAAGCCACGTGTATTGCTGATTCATATGCTGATCTCCTTGAGTGTATGCGGCCACTGTAGATGATCATTAGACCTAATTAAGAGCGATAGATCACAAAAGATCAATTGACCATTAAAATTACAAATGACCAAATCAGAGCAAAAGCTTGCCTGTTTATAAAACCGCAGCGAAAATGCGGTGATAAGGGTTTACCGGCAATCACGCCGGCTGGACAGGCTTAAGGCAGGGGATCATGGGTAAAGAAGATGACATCAGGCTGGATCAGAAGGTCCGCGCGGCATGGATGTACTACATTGCCGGGCTCAATCAAAGCGAGATAGCCAGCCAGCTGGGCACCTCAAGGCCGGTGGTCCAGCGCATGATCGCCGCCGCCAAAGAAGAGGGCATCGTCTCCATTGGCCTCCACCACCCGGTGGCGAACTGCCTCGACTATGCGCAGCTGCTACAGGAAAAATATCAGCTGATCGCCTGCAATATCGTCCCCGCCTGGAGCGAAGAGAGCACTCTGGAGAGCGTCTCCTTCGGCTGCTATCAGCTGATGGCCCGCTATCTGCAGGACGATAAAGCGAAAATTATCGGCATCGGCTCCGGGCTGACGCTGAAAAAAACCATGCAGCGCATCGACTTTGACAGCCTGAATACCCGTTGCGTGGCGCTAATCAGCGCCATGGATGCCGACGGGCAGTGTAACTACTACGATGATGTTCCTCTGCTGCTGGCGCGTAAAATTCAGGCTAAATACTATCAATGGCCCGCGCCGCGCTATGCGCAAACGGTGGATGAACATGAGATGTGGTGCACCAGCCGCCTGTTCCGCAACGTTTCAGGGGTGGCGCAGCAGGCGGACGTGATTTTCGTCGGGATCGGCCCGCTGGGCACCAACAGTCCGATCTTTAAAGACGGTTTTATCAACCAGGCGCAGCTGGACGAGCTGACGGCCCAGGGAGGCATCGGCGAGATCCTTGGCCGCTTTATCGATGCCGAAGGCGGCGTGGTGGCGAGCGATATCAACCGGATGATCACCAGCTACGATATTCGCCAGAATCAGTGCCCGCGCATCGCGGTTGCCTGCGGCGAGTACAAGCGCCCGGCGATCCTCGCGGCGCTGAAAGGCGGCTGGATCAACGGCCTGGTTACCGATGAGCACACCGCGCGCTGGTTGCTGACCCGCTAGCGGCAGGCGCTCAGAGATGTTCGCGACTGTCGATCAGCAGCGGCGGGATTTCAATCAGCCGTTTGCTGGCGTCGTCGGCGTCGATAAGGCTAAACACCGCCTCCAGCATCGCCTGCACATTCTGCTGCACCATATCGATATCGTGGCCCAGCAGGAAGACAAACGGGTCCCAGTCAAAACAGCCCATCGGCGGCTGTTCGGTGCCGGTTAGCCCCCGCTGCGCCAGCCATCTGACCACCCCTTCAAGCGAGATCGTCGAGTTGACGAAAAAGCCCTGCAGGTGCGCCTCCCCGGCGCCGAAGCGGGCCTGCATGCAGGCTTCCACTTTGCCCTTTGAGTAACCGGGCGCGAGCACATTCTCTTCCGGCACCTCGATCCCTCGCTGCCGATGTGCATCGCGGAAACCGCGCAGACGTTCAAGGGTGTTGTGGTCGCTGCTGCGTCCGCCGACGAAAGTCAGCGGCGCCAGGGTACCGTGACGCCTCAGGCTGTTATCGAGGATTTTATCCGTCAGCGCTCTGGCCCCGGCGTAGTTATCGGAGATAACCGACGGAGCCAGCGTGCCCGGCAGATCGAGATTGACGGTGGGCACCCCCGCCTGCTGGCACAGTTCGGTGATAGTGTCCGGGTTGGTTGCCCCGGTCGCCACCACCCAGTCGACCTGCCAGGAGAGCATCGCTTTGACCGCTTCAATTTCCAGCTCCGGACGGCGGCGGGTACAGGTGATAATCGGCAGCAGGCCGCGCTCACGCGCCATCTCTTCGAAGCTTTCCACCACCGAGCCGAAGTAACGGTTATCGTATTTGGGAACGATCATGCCAATCACATTCGATTTTTTGCTACGCAGCATGCTCGCCTGACGGTTTATCGCATAGCCCTGCTCCTGGGCGATCTGCGTGACCTTTTCCGCCAGCTTTGCGCTGATGCGGCGCTTTTTCCAGTTGCCATTGAGGATCGCGCTCACCGCGCTTGCCGACACGCCGGATAATTCCGCCAGATCGTAGATAGTGATTTTTTTCATTTTCCCAACTTACGTCACAAATTCATTTCGCTGTTAATTTCCCCACTTGCTCAATCGATGAAGCTGGCGCTACATTGGCTTCATCGATTGAGCTACCACTATACTCCATACCGTATTGCGTCACTGATTGCTAACACTTCAGCATATACCAATAAATAGCGTTTAGATTCATTACGTTAACAATATTTCACGCACGATATCAACGCAGGCCCCACGCCTGGCGATGACCCGACAGATTGACCTAAACAGACTCAAAGAAGGATTATAAAATGAACCACTCTGTATCCTCTATGAATACTTCTCTCAACGGTAAAGTCGCTGCGGTCACCGGCGCCGCTTCCGGCATCGGTCTCGCCTGCGCCACCACCCTGCTCGCGGCGGGCGCCAAAGTCGTGCTGATCGACCGCGAAGGCGAAAAGCTGAATAAGATTGTGGCTGAACTTGGCGAAAATGCCTTTGCGCTCCAGGTTGATCTGATGCAGGGCGCGCAGGTCGACAACCTGCTGGCGGGCATTCTGGATCTCGCCGGCGGGCTGGATATTTTCCACGCCAACGCCGGCGCCTATATCGGCGGGCCGGTGGCGGAAGGCGACCCGGACGTCTGGGATCGTGTCCTGCATCTCAATACCAACGCCGCCTTCCGCTGCGTGCGCAGCGTCCTGCCGCATATGATCGCGCAGAAATCCGGCGATATTATCTTTACCAGCTCCATCGCCGGAGTGGTGCCGGTTATCTGGGAACCGATTTACACCGCCTCCAAATTTGCCGTGCAGGCCTTTGTGCACACCACCCGTCGCCAGGTGTCGCAGCATGGCGTGCGGGTCGGGGCCGTCTTGCCGGGCCCGGTGGTAACCGCCTTGCTCGATGACTGGCCAAAAGAAAAAATGGAAGAGGCGCTGGCGAATGGCAGCCTGATGCAGCCCATTGAAGTGGCCGAATCGGTGCTGTTTATGGTGACCCGCTCGAAAAACGTCACCGTTCGCGATCTGGTCATCCTGCCTAACAGCGTGGATCTCTGAACATTAACCCGCCAGGCTTAAGGATGGCTCTATGAACGACGATAAACAAACCATTATTGGCGTCGATGTCGGCTCCGCCAGCGTGCGCGCCGGTGTCTTTGACCTTAATGGCACCCTTCTCGCCCATGCAACCCAGGGGATCACCCTGTTTCGCAGCGCGGGTAACGTGGTGGAACAATCCAGCCGCGAAATCTGGCAGGCGGTCTGCAGTTGCATTCACAGCGCGCTGGCCCGCTCCGGCGCCGCCCCGCAGTCCGTCGCCGGGATTGGTTTCGACGCCACCTGCTCGTTGGTGGTGGTCGGCGAACATGGCGCCTCGCTGGCGGTGGGGCCTGGGGACGATCCTCAGCACGATATCATCGTCTGGATGGATCATCGCGCCACGGCCCAGGCCGAAAAGATTAACGCCACCGGACACGCGGTGCTGCAGTACGTCGGCGGCACTATCTCACCGGAGATGGAAACGCCGAAAATTCTGTGGCTGAAGGAGAACCGGCCGCAGACCTATCAGCAGGCGCAACACTTCTTCGACCTGGCGGATTACCTGACCTGGCGCGCCACCGGCGATCTGGCCCGTTCAATGTGTACCGTCACCTGCAAATGGACCTATCTGGCGCATGAACAGCGCTGGGATGCCGACTACTTCCGCCAGATTGGCCTCGACGATCTGGCGGACGACGACTTTGCGCGTATCGGCCAACGCATTGTCGATCCGGGCACCCCCTGCGGCCAGGGACTCAGCGCCGAGGCGGCCCGGGAGATGGGTCTGCCGGTCGGCACGCCCGTGGCGGCCGGGATGATTGACGCCCATGCGGGCGGCATCGGCACCGTCGGGGTGCTCGATGGCGCGGTCAGCAATATGGCCTACGTGTTCGGCACCTCTTCCTGCACCATGGCCAGCACCGCCAAAGCCGTTTTCGTGCCCGGCGTCTGGGGACCGTACTACTCCGCGATGGTACCCGGTTTGTGGCTGAGCGAAGGTGGCCAGAGTGCGGCAGGCGCCGCGATCGACCAGCTGCTGCGTTTTCACCCAGCGGCCGCGCAGGCCAGCGAACTGGCTCAGCAGGCTGGGGTGGCGCTACCGGTGTATCTCGCCGATCGGGTTCTGGCTCAGGTGAGCAGTGCCTCCGCGGCGGCCGACCTCGCCGCCGGGCTGCTGGTGGTACCGGAGTTTCTGGGTAACCGCGCGCCACTGGCGGACCCGGAGGCCAGAGCAGTGGTCGCGGGATTAGGCATGGAGCAGGATCTGGATAATCTGCTGGCGCTGTATGTCGCGGGGTTATGCGGGATTGGCTACGGGCTGCGGCAGATCCTTGACGCCCAGCAGGCGTGCGGCATTCACTGTGAAAACATCGTCATCAGCGGCGGTGCCGGGCAGCATCCGCTGGTCCGTCAGTTGCTGGCCGATGCCTGCGGTATCAACATCGTGAGTACCGAGTGCAGCGAACCGGTGCTGTTAGGCTCAGCTATTCTTGGCGCCGTCGCCGGTCGGGTGTCGGCGTCGCTGCCGGAGGCCATGAAGCAGTTTACCCGGGTGGATAAAACCTACCGTTGCACGACGTCGTATCAGGCACTGCATCAACGCCGCTATGAAGCCTATCTGGCGCTGCAGCAGGCAGCCCGCTTGCTGCGCCAGTAGGTCTTGAAGTGAGGCCCCTCTCATGGAGAGGGGCCAGTACTCAGGCAATGGTCACTTTGCCGTCCAGATAGACATCCTGCACCGCATTAATCAGCTTCACGCCGTCGCTCATCGACTTTTTAAACGCTTTACGACCGAGGATCAGCCCCATCCCGCCAGCACGCTTGTTGATGACCGCGGTACGCACGGCATCCGAGAGGTCTGTTTCGCCCCCCGCCGCGCCGCCGGAGTTGATTAACCCGGCACGGCCCATATAGCAGTTCGCCAGCTGATAGCGCACCAGGTCGATCGGGTTTTCCGAGGTCAGTTTGCTGTACACGCGATCGTCGGTATAACCAAAGTTAACCGCTTTATAGCCGCCGTTATTTTCGGCCATTTTCTGCTTCACGATATCGGCGCCAATGGTGGCCGCCAGATGGTTCGCCTGACCGGTTAAATCGGCCGAGACATGATAATCGACGCCGTCTTTTTTGAACGCCGGGTTACGCAGATAGGCCCACAGCACGGTCACCAGGCCCAGCTCATGCGCGCGTTCAAAGGCCGCCGAGATCTCTTCAATCTGGCGACGCGACTCCTCGGAACCGAAATAGATCGTCGCCCCGACCGCCACCGCCCCCATGTTGAATGCCTGCTCCACGCTGGCGTACAGCGTCTGGTCAAAGGTGTTCGGGTAGCTGAGGGTTTCGTTGTGGTTAAGCTTCACCAGGAAGGGAATGCGGTGCGCGTAGCGGCGCGAAACCGAGGCCAGCACGCCATAGGTGGACGCCACGCAGTTGCAACCAGCTTCAATAGCCAGTTCGACGATATTTTTCGGATCAAAGTAGAGCGGGTTGGCGGCAAACGAGGCGCCTGCCGAGTGTTCCACGCCCTGGTCAACCGGCAGGATGGAGAGGTATCCGGTCCCTGCCAGGCGCCCGGTGTTGTAGAGGGTTTGCATATTACGCAGCACCGCCGGCGGACGGTTGTTATCTACCATCACCCGGTCGACATAATCTGACCCCGGCAGATAAAGCTGGTCAGCTGGAATGGTCATACAACGGTGCTGTAAAAGGCTGTCGGCATCTTTACCAAGCAACTGCGTAATATCAGTCATAGCTATGCTCCCGTTAGCGCCGGCCGCAGCCGGCATGTCTTTTCCTGACCCAAGTATTTGGGCAGGTTAAGCCTGGTACCGACTTAGCATATTTTCCAGCCGGGATCGCATTTTTCAGCGGTTTTAACCGGCTGGAATCGGGACTCGCTGGCACAGATAATGGTGTCGACATCCCTCAGCCAGCGGGGAGCGTTATCCGATTTACCACCACGCGTGGAAATGGTGCACCGGCCCGATGCCGTGGCCCACTTCCAGCGAATCGGCCTGCGCCAGCGCCGCAGAGAGCCAGCCTTTAGCTTCCGCCACCGTCTGCCCCCAGTCGGCATAGCGTGGGCGCAGTGCGGCCAGCGCCGCGGAGAGCGTACAGCCGGTACCGTGGGTATTTTTGGTCTGCACCCGCGGCGCGGTGAAGCGCTGTTCGCCGTCGCGGGTAAACAGCCAGTCCGGGCTTTCGGCGTTATCGAGATGGCCGCCTTTCATCAGTACCGCGCCGCAGCCCATCGCCAGCAGCGCCCGCCCCTGCTCCAGCATCTCTTTCTCATTTTGCGCATGGGGGGCATCCAGCAGCGCCGCCGCCTCCGGCAGATTAGGGGTAATCAACGACACGTGCGGCAACAGGCGCTTGCGTAACGTCTCCACCGCAGAGGCGCTGAGCAGCGGATCGCCGCTTTTCGCCAGCATCACCGTATCCAGCACCACGTTGTCGATCTGATAGCGGGCCAGGCGCTCCGCCACCGCCTCCACGATATCCGTTTCCGCCAGCATGCCAATTTTGGTGGTATCGATGCGCACGTCGCTGAACACGGAATCCAACTGGGCGGCAACAAAGTCAGGTTCGATACGATAGACCGACTGCACGCCGCGGGTGTTTTGCGCCACCAGCGCGGTGATCACCGAGCAGCCATAGGCCCCCAGCGCAGAGAACGTTTTCAGATCGGCCTGGATCCCGGCGCCGCCGCTGGGGTCGGTACCGGCGATAGTCAGTGCATTAATCCGTTTCATCCCTGCAGCTCCCCGTATAACGCATCAAGAAATGCCGGGGTAAAACTGCCCGGTCCTCTGCCGTGAGCCGCCAGGCCACCGGCCTGTTTCATCAGGCCGCAGGCGGCGGCAACGTTCTCGAGGCGGTCGCCTGGCATGGCGGTACTGGCGGCCACTACGGCGGAGAGCGCGCAGCCGGTGCCCACCACCCGGGTCATCAGCACATCGCCGCCGCTGACCGTGCGTGTGCGCTGTCCGTCGGTGATGTAATCCACTTCACCGGTCACTGCCACAATGGTATTGATCTGTCGGGCCAGCGCCTGGGCCGCCGGCAGCGCCGCGGCGGCGGTATCGGTGGTGTCCACGCCGCGCCCGCCGCCGCTCATGCCGGCCAGCGCCATAATTTCCGAGGCGTTGCCGCGAATGGCCGCCGGTTGCAGGCTCAGCAGTTCATGGCAGAAGGTGCTGCGCAGGGTTAATGCTCCAACCGCCACCGGATCCAGTGTCCAGGGTTTACCGGCGCTTTGCGCACTGAGCACCGCGCCGCGCATGGCTTCCGCACGGTCGACGGTTAAGGTGCCGACGTTAATCAGCAGTCCATCGGCGATAGCAGCAAACTGCGCCGCTTCTTGCGGGTCAATAACCATTGCCGGCGAGGCGCCGATCGCCAGCAGAACGTTGGCGGTAAAGGTCTGTACCACATCGTTGGTCATGCAGTGCACAAGGGGGGAATGGCGGCGAAACAGATGTTGCAGGTGCGCGATATGCGCGAGATTGAGTGGCTCAGTTTGCATCGTGTGCTCCAGCCAGGCGACGTAGAAGCAACGACCTTGTGGTCTCTGACTTCCCTACGCTGGCATTATCCAGATCAGGTACTACGGGTTTATCTCAGCCTTCACAAAGAAGGGCACCCCGAGTCATTTAAATCAAAATCAATAAGTTGGGATTAACGGCTCGTTAATCCCTGTTGTGGATCATGCCAGCCACCAGCCAAAGACACAACCCCTGCCTTATGCTCAGAACTCGATGCGGCCGCCAAAATTGTAGCGGCGCCCTTCCAGCATCGCGGTCTGTCGGTAGGAGGTGCTGTAAATCGGGTTCACATCAAACAGATTGTAGATACCGCTCATCAGGGTGACGTGCTTATTCAGGTGATACCGAGCGCCGAGATCCACCAGCGCGTAGGCCTCGGTGGAGGTGGACTTGCCGATATCCGGCGAGTTGCTGCGCCAGCTTGCCCGGGTCCACAGCTCAAGATCGTTGGTCGTATTCCAGGTCAGCGACACGTTGGCCATGCTGCTCGGGAAATCGCTCAGCGCGTACCCTTTATACTCACCGCTCTTCTGTTCGCTGTGGGTGTAGGTATAGTTCGCGTTGGCTTTCAGCGCGGCGGTGGCCTGCCAGTCGCCGTTCAGCTCCAGACCGTAGATCTCCGCATCACCGACGTTAATGTATTGCGACACGGTGTCCGCGGTGTAGCCATTGTACTGACACTTCTGGGTCGCAGATGCCGTACAGATGGTGTGATCGCTGATTTTGTCTTTGAATTTGGTGTGGAAAATCGTGGCATCCAGCGCCAGCGCGTCCTGCTGCCAGTACACCCCCAGCTCGGTGTTGATGCTCTGCTCCGGCTTCAGGTCATCATTACCAATGCCGATTTCGGAGTAAGGATACGCGCCGTAGACGCTGGTAAAACCGGCGTTGTTCTCGCGCAGATCCGGCTTCTTATACCCGGCGGACACGCCGCCTTTCAGCGCCCAGGTTTCATTCAGGGTCCAGTTACCGTACAGCTTAGGAGTGACGTGGTAGCCAAAATAGCTGTCATGATCCAGACGCGCCGAGGTGGTCAGGGTGAAATCCGGCACCATCATCCAGGCATCTTCTGCAAAGACCGCCCAGCCGTGACGGGTGATCTTGCTGACCGGCGTCACGCCGGGCGCCTCCTTGTCTTCTATACCAAAGGTGTCATTCAGCTCGTTGCGGGTAAAGTTAATACCTAACGTCAGCTTGTGATCGCCCAGGGTAAAGGTGTTCGCGCTGTTGGCTTCGAAGTTATTCTGTTTAATAAATTGTGAATCCATGCCCGGCACACGATATTCCGTGCGCGCTTTCTCGTAGCTGATGAAGTTTTTGACCTCCAGCAGGTCATCGCCGTACCAGGCGTGCTGCGAAAGCGAGGCCGCATCGCGGTCAAAACCCCAGTACCACTGCTTATCGTTATGGGTTTTCTCCTGATTGCCTTTGGTGGCGTTCAGATCCCACAGTTGGGTATCGGTGGGCGACATGGAAATCGTCGCATCCAGATTCCCCGCCTCGTGCTTCACAAAACGCTGCTTAGCCGGGCTATCATCATCGCGACGGTCAAGATAATCCGCCGCCACGCTTACCCCGAGTTTGCCCGGCACCACCGGTCCCATCAAGAAAACGTTGCTCTGGTTGGTGTTGCCGTATTCGCTTTTCTCCTGCAGGAAGTAATTATCCTCCAGTACCCCCGTCCATTTATCGATGTTGTACGCTTTTTTGGTAATGACGTTGACCACGCCGCCGATAGAGTCAGATCCATACAGCGAGGACATCGGTCCACGAATGACTTCAACCCGTTCGATGGCGGCCAGCGGCGGCATAAAGGCCGCCTCAGTACCGATATGGTGTCCGTAAGGCCGGGATTCGCGGGTCGACTGCTTAATACCGTTCACCATAAACGAGGTATAGGTAGAGTCCATCCCGCGCATCTGCACATCACCGGTTGCCAGGCTACCGTGGCCGTTGCCGACCAGCACCCCTGGCATTTCGCGGATGGCTTCCGTCACGTTCTGGTTTGAACGGGTATTCAGCGCTTTCTCATCAAGCACCGAGATAGTGGCTGGCGCTTCGCGTCGCTCCTGAGTAAAGCCGGTGGCGGTCACCACCATTTGTTCTTCGTTGACCGGGGTGCTGTCTGCTGCATAAACCACTGCCGGCAGGTTGGCAATGGCGAGCGCAATCGCCACGGCCATGCGTGTCTTAGTCGTCACAAAAAAAGCCCTTAAAATGTAGTGAGATCAATCTTGAGAACGTAGTCAGCCTGGTCGGATTTTTCGTCTTGTTTGACGCTGGCATAGAGCGTTCTGGCATCGGCAGAAAGCACCAGGCTGTTCGGCATGGCCGCCGTTTTGATGGTGTGTTTGACGCGGTTGGTTTTGGCATCAATCACGCTAATCGAGCGTTCGTTACGATGGGTCACATAGATTTCATCGCGCGCGGCGTTATACAGCACGGCAATGGAGTTCGGCGTGGCAATGCGATGCAGCAGCTTGCCGGAGCGCAGGTCCACCACCAGCAGGTCGCGGGTATTGGTATCGGCGATATAGCCCACGCCTGCGGCGCTATTCAGCGCGATATTGAGGAAGTAGTGATTGGTCTCGGCCGGATCGACCTTCACGCGGGAGAGCAGCGTCGAGGTTTTGCCATCAAGGGTAACCAGCTCGCCGTGGCCGGTGACCACATAAACCTTCTCACCCGTGGCATCCACCGCAAATCCCACCGGTTCGATTTTCCCGATAGTCTCCAGCAACTGCTGTTTACGGGTATCAACGACCCAGAGTAACCCTTTGTCTTTACGCCCGATCCCGGAGACATACAGGCGCTGGTTATGCTTATCGAGCACTACTTCGCGAACGTGGGCCTTTTTCTCAGGATCAGAATCGTCGCTCAACTGAATGGTTTTGATCACCTTGCCCGTGAGCGTGTCCAGCAGCATCACCGAGCCGTCCAGCGCATTGCCCAGATAGAGAATATGATTTTCTTCATCCAGCGAGAGCGCGAAGGTGCGGCGCTCGGTGGCGATTTTATCCTTAATCTGCAAAGAATCGGCCGCCAGTCGGAACACCACACCAGCGGTTTTATCTTTCTCAAAAGAGGGTGCCGAGGCGGCATAAATCGTCTGCTGCTGCTTGTCGTAGGCTAGCTCATAAACCCCGTGTCCCAGGGGCTGCGAGCGAAAGACCTTCTCACTGAACTCCTTTGCAGATGCGCAGAGAGTATGAAGAGAAACGGCAATAGCCAGCGTGCAGAGCGCGGCTTTCTTTACAGATGCTGTAGACATGTAATATTTCTTTACAGTAGTTTACGGAATGCAAACGATAATGAAAATGAATATTATTTGCAATCGCATATTCCTTCGTATTTCCTACCATTTTTTGTGTTGTAATCGAAGCGGCAGCTGTTTTAACGCGCTCGAACCCGCGAGGGTGGCGCTTCTCAAATGACGTCGTTTCGCGGTGACGGGGCAAGTACAGCGCACCCACGGTGCGCTGCCCTCCTCACCTAGTGTTTAAACCAGCTCACGGTAATCCAGCCCGCAACCGGCGTTGGCGATGATCCCCTCTTCAACCTCGGGGGTTAAATGCTGATGCGGGGAATAGTGATACGGGGGAGCGAAATGCTCGGTGTTAAATCCGCAGGGATTTAATGCCGGTGGAGGCACTTCCGGGGGGCCTGGTTGATCCGGCGGTTCGCTATTAAATGTCGAACCTTTATCGCTCAGATACTCGCCGCCAAATGCTTTATACATTTTGCAGGAGTCGCTGACGCCTTGCACCCGGAAAATATTAAATTCTGAGCGGGTTCTTGAATCTTTGCCCACGCCAAAGCTGTATTGATATTTATAGATGGGATCGCTAATACTATTATCAAATACGTTATTAAAAAGATGAATATTGCCAAAACGTACCCGCGGAGTACGCTGCACTATGCGGGTAAACAGATTGTTATAGAAGGTGACCCGGAGTTTACCAGCATCTTCCTCTGTATTACTGTCGCTATGACCAATCAGAATAGTTTTGTCATGTAAGGTGAAATGGCAATGGGAGATCGTAATATAATCAGAGGCCCGTTTAATATCTAACGCGCCGTCGTGTTGAACGTATTTCCAGCCATCCACGGTCTTGTAGTTATCCATGGTAAAACGGCCATCGGTGAAGGTCACATTGCTGACCCAGACGTGGTGAGCGCGGACGATACTGAGGCCATCCCACTCGGCATTCCAGCCGTCGCCCTCTTCGAATTGCGGCTCAACATCCACCGGGTTTTCAATATGCAGGTTGTGGATAATCACATTGCTGACATCCTGAACAAACAAAGCACATTCAATGAGTTGTGCATTGCTGTCGATACCAATCAGGGTGGTGTTACTGCCGAGAAAAATGCGGCCGCGTTTTGACTGGTCCTGGCGGTCGGTGTAGGGAACACCCCCGCTGGCATCAATTAGCCCGCCGACCCAAATCCATTTCGGCTGGTCACCTGATGCCGCAATCGCCTCCCTCAGTTCGGTGATATTCCTGACATAGTAAGCATGCCCCGGCGACGTTCCCCCGCCGGTCGTTCCCCCGGCTTCGGTGGCCCATCCCAGCGGCGTACCATGCCAGGATTTATGCGGAGGCACATTATTGATTGTTGTCATTACAAATCTCCTTTTGTATTTTATAAAACGGCTGTTATTCAACAAACATTAACATCATAGTGATGACTTAATATTAATGAGATCCAGTTTATAAAAATATGTCAACAACAAATGGCATATCCCACAGAGTATAAATAGCCAGGTATTACAAGCCACCACCATTTACAACAACATAAATGAAATGATGTTTCACTTTAAAATTACAGAATGAGATTAATCTGCATATATGAAAACTTCAAGTGCGATTTTGCATTAAAGGGAGGTAGATCATATTTACCGTTCGTCGGCGATCGACGGAATGGCGGTAACACATGGAAAACATAGCAACTGGGTGTTTCTGGCGGCTAAAAAAATAGCCCTGAGACAGGGCTATATGGTGTCGGGTATCAGCTTAAATCAACATTCTTGCTGCCGAAAAACAACGTCAAAATAAAGCCGGCGAGGTAGGAAATGACAATCCCGGCGACATACACCAGCATGCCGGGGAAAATGCCTTTGGCCGACGTCATCAACGGAATAGAGACCAGTCCCGACGGGCCGAACACCGTATTCAAGCCGATCGGCAGCCCCATCCAGGCCACCAGGCCAACGAAGAATCCACCGACCGCGCCCCCCAGGCAGGCCGTCACGAACGGCTTCAGGCGAGGTAACGTGACGCCGTAAATCAGCGGCTCGCCGATCCCCAGCAGGCCCGGGAAGATGGCGCCCTTAATCTGGGTGCGCAGAAGGGATCCTTTTGGCGAGCGGACGAACAGCGCGAGCGATGCCCCCACCTGCCCGGCCCCGGCCATTGCAAGGATCGGGAACAGCGAGTTAAAGCCCTGGACATCCATCAGAGCAAAGTACACCGGTACAAAACCCTGATGGATACCAAACACCACGGCGATCAGGAACAGTCCGGCCAGAATCGCGGTGCCGAACGGGTTACCGTTGAGGTGCATAAAGAGCCAGGACATGCCCTTAAACAGCTCGCCGCCAACCGGCATAATCACCACAAAAGTCAGGGCAGCGGTTAGCAGCAAGGTGATCGATGACGTGAGGATCATATCCAGATTGTCGGGAATAAACCGGCGCACCTGCTTTTCGATCCACGCACCAGAAATACAGGCCAGCAGCACGCCAATAATATTGCCGCGGGGGTCGATTACCAGGCCAAAGAAATCGCTCATGCCGGCGTAGTAGCCGCTCGTCCCTTCGGGTACATAGCGCAAAATAAACAGCGAAGCGATAATCGCCCCGTTTACCCCGGTACCGCCAAAAGCCTTCTGAGTGTTATAGCCAATCAGAATGCTGAGGAAGGTAAACAGGCCGATGCTGAACACTTTCATGTAAGCAATCAGCCCCTTTAACCAGTCAGCGGCCGCGACCCCTTCGACGATCAGCGTTTGTTGCAGCAACGTAGCGATGCCCAGCAACAGGCCTGCGGCAATAAAGCCTGGGATCAGCGGAGTAAAGATGGTGGCAAAGCGGGTCAGGAAATTGTGCACCGCGCTATTTTGTCTGGCCTTCATCTGCTGCTTGTGGTCGCTGGCCACGGTGCGCAAATCGGGATGCTCAGTACCGGCCCTTCCCTGCTGCGGCTGCGCTGCCAGCAGGGCGTTCATCATCTCGCTGGCGGTCTGCGCTTTGCCTGGACCAAGGATGACCTGCAGCTGATCGTCGCCGTTAACCACGCCCATCACGCCGGGGAGCTTCTTCAACGCCTCCAGCTGAATATGCTGACGGTCTTTTAAGGTCAGACGCAGCCGGGTCATGCAGTTACCGCAGGTTATGATATTTTGACTGCCGCCCGTCAGCTGTAAAATTTGCTCTATCATCGAAACGGTTATTTTCGCCATCGTTATACCTGTATCCCTTCCAGTGCCTGACGGATAAATCCCTGACTTTGCTGTAATAGTTCACCGGCCTCCGACGCTGACAGGCCGCTCAGGATCATCACAATGGCGGTTTTGCAGTGGCGTTGACACCGATTCAGCGCCTCTTCGGCCACGGCCGGACTGCATTCCGTTGCTTCGACAACGATATTGACCTGGCGCTGGAGCAGTTTGGCGTTGGTGGCTTCCACATCGACCATCAAATTGCCGTAGACTTTTCCGCTGCGGATCATCGCGCCGGTGGTGATCATGTTCAGGACCAGCTTCTGCGCCGTGCCCGCTTTCATTCGCGACGAACCGGTCACCACTTCCGGGCCGACCAACGGTTCTATTGCGATATCCGCCAGCCGGCTCATTTCACTGTTGGGGTTGCAGGAAATAGCAGCTACCGTCGCCCCAACGCTATGGGCGTAGGCCATTGCCCCCAGCACGTAGGGCGTGCGCCCGCTGGCGGCGATGCCGACCAGCACATCCCTGGCGTTAACTTCGAGCGCGCGGAGATCCTCTGCCGCCAGCGTCAGGTTATCTTCAGCATTTTCCACCGCCTGCAAAATCGCGGTATGGCCGCCGGCGATCAGCCCGACCACCTGCTCGCGGGGCGTGCCGTAGGTCGGCGGACATTCACTGGCATCGAGGATCCCCAGGCGGCCAGAGGTACCAGCACCGCAATAAATCAATCGGCCGCCGCTGGCAAATGCCTCAACCACCGCATCCACCACCTTTGCGATACCCGGCATGACCGCCTCTACCGCCAGCGGGACTTTTTTGTCTTCGCGGTTAATCACCGCCAGCATGTCCAGCGTGGGGAGTGTATCAATTTGCGAACTGGCCGGGTTGCGGCTTTCCGTCACCATCTTGCTTAAATTAATCTTCATGGGGCTTCCATTAGGTTAAAAATTGCGACAATGTTAAGGAATTATTTATTCTGCAAATGTGATAATCATCACGACAAATCTATTCTCGCCCGGACCTGCCCGAGGAATAAACGAGAAAAAATAACGTCGCATAAAAATTAATTATTAATAATTTCAGATAAATAAACTTAAGGAATGTAAGGCACAATGAATGGAATAATCTATTACATACCGTGGAGATAACGTGGATGTCAGTGCTTAATGAAATCACCTGGCTGCTACCCAGGCTGGCGGAAAACCAGCAAAAAATCGCAAAATATATTCTGGATAATCCGGAATCCGTATTGAGTATGTCCTCTTCTCGCTTTGCCGAAGATGCCGGGGTCAGCCAGTCTGCCATCGTCAAATTCAGCCAGAAAATCGGCATGAAAGGCTTCCCGGCCCTTAAGCTGGCGATCAGCGAAGAGCTAGGAAGAAACAACCTCTTCAAGTCCTATCCGCATAAAGCGTTGCATAACGCTATCTCATCGGAAGACTCGCTGATGGTGGTCGCGCAAAAGCTTGCGCAGGAAAAAACCGCCGCCATTATGGAGACGACAAATAGGATAAACTTTGCTGTTTTTCAACAGGTTGTCAGCATTATCGATACTGCGCAACGCGTGCAGATCGTCGGTATCTGGGGATCGGGCCTGACGGCTAAAGACCTAAGCTTCAAACTGCAGAAGATTGGCATCCTGAGCCAGGCAGAGGCCGACCTTCACGTCCAGCTCGCCACCGCTCAGGCGTTGAGCGCCAAAGACGTGCAAATCGTGATCTCCTTCAGCGGCCGCCGCAAGGATATGCAGACCGCCGCCTGCATGGCAAAAGCCCAGGGCGCCACGGTGATCGCCATCACCGGCGACAAGGGCAATCCACTGGCCAAAATAGCCGACTACGTGCTGGAAAGTATTTCTGATGAAAACGAGTGGCGCAGTTCGTCGATTTCCTCGCGGACCGCGCAAAATACCCTGACGGATTTGATCTTCCTGGCGTTAATGCAGCATCGCGAAGCGGTGGCTAAACCTCTGGTACTCAATGCGAGCATGACAATCAACAACCTCGACGAATAATCCCGGAACCACCAGGTTCCCGCTAAAACCTACTCATAAGCGACTTATACGGTGCTCTGATACTGTGCCAACGGTTGCCTGTGGACGCTTGCGCTTTTTTTGCTGAATCCGTAGAGATAATATTCAACACGACACTTAATGCTGGACACTTAACGTAGAGGTTAATATTACAGATTAATATTTTCATGCCCTTATTTTTATTACAACTAAACTTATAGCTTAATCATTACCAGGCAAAGAGTCTGAAAATTCCAAATAAACCACCAGATATATTCTCATTAATAAATGACTATTCCTTTCTCAGCCCCCTGTTCACTCAAGCAACAAGATAAAACCCCGATATAAAAGCCAGCCATTATTCCTTGCCCCATAGCAAACAGGAATCGATCAACTGTGATAATTATCACTTTATTGGGTGGTTCGAAATGTACAATCGCCGGAAATTGATATAGCGGAGTCATCTTATGAAAAAAATAATACCGGCCATTTTTTTAATTAGCCTTGGGAGCCATGCGACGGTTATTCCGGACGCGCAACTAAAAGAGATGTGGCTTGCACCTGATAATGCGACGGAGCATCTTATCAGCACCATGAGCTTTGAAGAAAAGCTCGGGCAAATGCTGATGGTGGATATTCGTTCGTGGGATGAAAATAATAGCGAGAGCAAAAGTCCCTTTATTGCGATGAATGCCAGTATCGGTAAAATGATCGCTGACTATCATTTAGGCTCGGTGATCCTGTTCCGTGAAAACCTGATTGATACGCCGCAAACCGTGGCGCTGATTAATGAGCTGCAAAGTGCCAGCAGCCATTTACCGCTGTTTATTAGTACCGACCAGGAAGGTGGATACGTTACACGTCTGCGGGTCGGCACCGAGATGCCGGGCAATATGGCGCTCGGCGCCACCGGCGTACCTGATTTAGCCCGACAGGCCGGGAATATTCACGGCTACGAATTAACCAGTCTGGGGTTTAACTTTAACTTCGGCCCGGTGGTCGACGTCAATAACAACCAAAATAACCCGGTCATCGGTGTTCGTTCCTATTCTGACGATCCGCTGCTGGTCGGCAAATTAGCCCGTAGTTATATCGACGGTATTCACCAGTACCCGGTTCTCACCTCGCTAAAGCATTTCCCAGGGCACGGTAACGTGGCCTCGGATACCCATTTTGCGCTCCCCAGCGTGAATACCGATAAAGCGTCGTGGCAAAAAACCGAACTGCAGCCCTTCGTCGACGTGATGCCGCAGACCGATGCCATCATGACCGCCCACGTGGTTGTGCCGGCGCTCGACAGCACCCTGCTGACCAATATTAACGGCGAGAAAATCGGGACTCCGGCGACATTATCCAAAGCCATCCTCACCGATACCCTACGCCACCAGCTGAAGTTTAATGGCCTGATCCTCACCGATGCGATGGATATGGGCGCCATTACCGGCAACTTTGATCGCCACTGGTCTATCAAACAGGCCATTTTGGCCGGCAACGACATCGTGCTGATGCCCATCGGGATCAAAGACAACGCCAGCATTGAACAGCTCGGCGCCCTGTACGCCTGGTTGAAAACCGAAGCACAAAAAGACCCGGTGCTCAGCAAGCGTATTGAGGACTCCGCCAAACGCGTCATTTATACCAAGCTGAATAAGCGTATTTCCGCCGCACCGCGTGACGCCGCGACGGCTGAAACCATCGTTGCTTCCCGCAAGCATAAAGATCTGGAGAACGTCATTTCAGAGCAGGCTATCACCCTTATCAAAAACGACGGGGTTCTGCCTTACCCGCTGAAGGCCCACAACAACATCATGGTGTTTTCTGATGAACGCCCGCGTAATGAACTCATTAAAAAGCACCTGACGCAAATTGCCGATGAGTTGAAGGTCTCTTTCAACCTCAATGACCAGGTCGTTAAGCTGGATCAGCAGAGCCTAACCACGGCGGAGATTGAGCAGCAGATACAGGGTCAGCAGTTTATTATTCTGGCCACCTATAACCTTAAGCTCAACCCGGCCAACGCCCAGCGCATCATCGACGTCGCCAACCACAAAAATATCCCGTTGGTGGTGATTGCAACCCGCAACCCGTATGACATTGCTTATTTATCAGACGTCAAAGCCAATATCGCGATTTATGGTATCACCGGATTTGATGTCACCAATAACGTTCGCAACAGTCTCGAAACCAATATTCGCAGTGGCTTAAGAACGCTGTTCCAGGGCCCCGCTGGCAAAAAAGATATTCTGGCTACGCCGCGCGGTAAACTGCCGGTCGATATTAAAACTCCCGATAATAAGAACGTGCTGTATCCACGCGGTTACGGATTAACAGCATTTTAATATCTCTGAAGGTACAATATGAAAACATTAACAGGGTTAGTTATTTCCTCTGCGCTATTCATGGCTGCGCCGGTGCTGGCTGATGAATCGGTAACGGATTATGATCAAGAAATTATTAAACTGAATAAACGCATTCAACAGGTAGAAAAAGAAAAGAAAGATGCCCAGGATAAAATTCACCAACAAATCTGGCATGTTGATACCTATATTGGCACCGAGCAGGAAATAGACAGTGACGATCGCTGGAAACATATTCGCGGCAGCGTAGCGACCTCGCCTTATATCGGGGCGTTTATTTACCAGAATGACTCATTATGGATGTATGACGTGCAGTTTTTGAAAACCTATCTGGACAGTACCCCGGAATATGACCGTACGCGCTGGCAGGCGGGGGTCACCAGAACCTTCCCCTTTACGCTGGCGGGGAAAAGCGGCAACACCAAACTGCGCCTCGGCTATCGGAATGACAACTGGCACTATCCTTCGATCAGTAACCCGGCGCTGGCCGCACCAGAATACAAAGGGGATATCCGCAAGGGCGAGGAGCGACATGAGATCTGGATCCGCCCGCAGGCCTGGTACAAATATTCTGACAGCCTGAGCTTTAACGCCAGCCTCTCCTTCCGCCTGATTGACCGCAAGCTCGATTACGCGCGGGCGAAAGGCGATTACGGCGTCGATAAGCGCGACTGGAGCCAGATCAATGAGCATTTCGCTGGCGCGAACCTGACGTTTAACCAGAAAAACTCCCTGTGGCTAAACTATCTGTATATCGATGAGCAACTGGTCAATACCTTATATAACAAGGAACATTTCCTGTGGGCTATCTACCGATACAAGTTCGATAATGGCTTCCTGTTAATGCCGTACACCCGCCAGGCGCTAACCAAAGGGACGCAAAGCTTCCGCGACTCCAAAAACCAGGAGACGGTATATAAGGAAAAAGACCGCAGCCGTTATGGTTTCCAGGCGATCTATCCGTTTACCAAACAGACGTCGCTGTTCGTCGACACCTACTATCGTCCGGAGAAAACCTGGACCAACGGCGACAAAGTCAGCAACAACTTCTGGTTCTGGGCCGTGGAATTACGCCATAACTTCTGACGCATAATTGATTGCTTAATTGAGGGAAACAAGGAATGAAACACCTGCTGCAGGCGGTATTATTCCTGTGCGCGTCGTTTGCTCTCAGCGCTGGCCATGCCAGCGCTGAATCCAGCATTGTGCTCGGCGTCGATCAGGAACAACGCTACGGGCCGCTGCTTAAAAACAAGCGCATCGGCCTGATGGTGAACCAAAGCTCAATCAACAAACAGGGCCAGCACACCATCGACAAATTGCTTGCCGAGCAAGCTAAGTACGGCTTCACCGTGACCGCGCTGTTCTCGGTCGAACACGGGATCCGCGGCAACGCCGATGCCGGGCTGGGTGATGAGGATCATCGCGACCAGCGCAGCGGCCTGCCGATCGTGTCGTTATATGGCCGCGATGCCGACGGGCGGGCTCGCGCCCATCCCACCGCTGCGCAGTTAGCAAATGTCGACGTCGTTATCTACGATCTGCAGGATGTCGGCGTGCGTTACTTTACCTACACCCTCTCCCTGCACCATATGCTGGAAAGTCTGCAGAAATACGGTAAGCAGATGATCGTCTTTGACCGCCCCAACCCTCTCGGCGCCCATGTGTATGGCCCGATTCTGGAGGAAAAATATATCTCCGGAATCGGTATGCACCCCGTGCCGATGGTCCACGGGCTGACTTCCGGCGAATTTGCCCGCCTGATCGTCGGCGAAGGATGGCTGACGAACTTCAACGACGCCAGCTGGCAGGCCTTTGGCAACAAGGCGTACCAGCTGCCCGCCGCAGACCTGACGGTGATCGCCATGGCCAACTATACCCATGACACCCCTTATTCGCTGCCCGTGCGGCCATCGCCAAACCTGCGCAGCGATCTGGCTATCCAGCTTTACCCTTCTCTGGGGCTGTTCGAAGCCACCAGCGTCAATATGGGCAGAGGCTCCGACCATCCTTTCGAGCAGTTGGGTTTTCCGACGCGTCAGTTTTACGTCAACACCTGCTATCCGGTGGATATCAGCCAGCACAAAACCGGCTGGCCGCAGGCCGGGAAAACGGTGTGCGGGGAGCGATTGACCACCACCGACATTCGCCAGCTGAAACCGACGATCCGTTATCTGGTGGAGTGGTGGTTTAAGTTTAAAGCCGCCGGCTATGAGATGGTGATCCCTGCGGCGCAGGAGGCGCAGTATCTCGACTATCAGGAAACGTTCTTTTTAATTCGTCCGCTGTGGCTGGCCAAACTGACCGGTACCGGCAAGCTGCCAGCGCTGTTGCAGGAAGCCCACGACAAAAAGCTATCGGTTGATCAAACGGTCGATTTTATCGAGGGGCAGTGGCAGCCAGGCATCGAACGCTATTTGCAGCTGCGTAAAAAATATACGCTTTACCCATAATAAGAGTCGCCTCTTTTTTCCGATGACGTTTGGGTGGCAGCGCGGCTGCCCCCCTTTTTTTAATAATCTTCCGGCAGCGGTCGGTCAATGGAAACCAGCCTGCCTCTCTCCATGGTGATGTAGCCCCCGGCTTTCAGCTCGGCCAGCACCCGGAAAACGTGGGTTCGCGACAGGTTAGTCCGGCGGATGATAAACAGCGCCAGCCCCTCGGTTTCGCCCTTATGAGCGTTCTGGCGATACAGGTAACGAAACAGCATCGGCCGGATCGTCTGGTAGCTGGTCAGCTGCCGACGTTCGTTATGCAGGTCGATGGTAAATATAGTCATATACAGCAGAATGGTCGTCAGCTCCTGAATACGCTGCGGATCGTTTTTCATAAAAATACGATCAAACGCCTCGTAGGATATTTTTATAACATCCGCTGGCGCCACCGCAATATATTCAAACTTCGCCAGAGGACAATATCTTTCCAGCAACCCCACCGGCATATGTTCAATCGTATTACCAATCATGAGTCCATTATCGGGCATCACCATGGCCAAAGAACCTTTAATGCAAAAATAGATACATTCGGGCTTTAATACTAATTTTTTATTTAGGGCAACGGACAGCGCTTCGCCTTCTTCGGTTATTTCCGCCAGATAGGTGTCTATTTTAAGTCCTTGATAATAGCTATGTACGTCCTGAAAATTCACACCATTCCCCTTTCTGTCCCCTGTACCAACAACTGAAGTATAGCAGTGAACGCACTGTCTATTCACCGTGAACATATCCTGATCAACGGCCAGTCCCATTTGGGACTATCGCACTAATTTAATTACCTTACAATGCTCAACAGTTACTCCAGATTTGCTTTTGTCACTTCATCATTATTTGTTGAACATGACAAAATTATCCAAGAGGCCCTTCAATGAAATTAAATCAGATCGCCAAACATCTGGCACTGGCCGGTGTTTTAACTTCTCTTTCTGTTTCCGCTTTCGCGCAGGTTATGCCGAAAGATGCAACAGAAGCCACTCAACAGGCAAATAACGCGCTTTATAATAAGTTGCCGTTTGCCGACAAAACTGACTTTGAAAATGCGCACAAAGGTTTCGTTGCCGCGCTGCCACAAGAAGTGATCAAAGGCGCACAAGGTAACGTTATCTGGGATCCGGCGAAGTACGACTTCATTAAAGAAGGCGAAAAAGCCCCTGCGACCGTTAACCCAAGCCTGTGGCGTCAGTCTCAGCTGATCAATATCAGCGGCCTGTATAAAGTCACCGACGGTGTTTATCAGATTCGTAACCTCGATCTCTCCAACATGACCATTGTTGAAGGCGATAAAGGCATCACCATTATTGACCCGTTATTGTCTGCAGAGCCGGCGAAAGAAGCCCTGGACCTGTACTACAAAAACCGTGGTAAAAAACCGGTCGTTGCGGTGCTGTTCACCCACAGCCACGTAGACCACTACGGCGGTATCCGTGGTGTGGTTGATGAAGCAGACGTGAAATCGGGCAAAGTGAAAATCTACGCCCCGGACGGATTCATGAAAGAAGCCGTGTCTGAAAACATTATGGCCGGTAACGCCATGAGCCGTCGCGCCAGCTACATGTACGGTAACCTGCTGAAGCCTGACGCGAAAGGCCAGGTCGGTGCGGGTCTGGGGACCACCACCTCTGCGGGTACGGTTACCCTGCTGCAGCCAACGGACTACATTACCCATACCGGGCAAGAAGAAGTTATCGATGGCCTGACCTACGACTTTATGATGGCGCCGGGCTCTGAAGCGCCGTCAGAAATGCTGTGGTACATCAAAGAGAAGAAACTGATTGAAGCTGCAGAAGACGTAACCCATACGCTGCACAACACCTACTCTCTGCGTGGCGCGAAAATCCGCGATCCGCTGGCATGGTCGAAATATATCAACGCCGCCATCGAGCGTTGGGGCAGCGATGCCGAAGTCATTATCGCTCAGCACCACTGGCCGACCTGGGGTAACGAAAACATTGTTAAGCTGATGAAAGGTCAGCGCGACATGTATCGCTTTATCAATGACCAGACGCTGCGCCTGGCCAACAAAGGCCTGACCCGTGATGAGATCGCCGCGAACTTCAAGCTGCCACCGTCACTGGAAAAACAGTGGGCAAGTCGCGGTTACTACGGTTCCGTCAGCCACGACGTGAAAGCCACCTACGTGTTCTATCTCGGCTGGTTCGATGGCAACCCGGCAACCCTCGACGAACTGGCGCCAGAAGAAGCGGCGAAGAAGTTTGTTGATTACATGGGCGGCGCGAGCAACGTGCTGAAGAAAGCCAAAGAAGATTACAGCCAGGGTAATTACCGTTGGGTTGCGCAGGTCACCAGCAAAGTGGTCTTTGCTGACCCGAAAAACCAGGAAGCACGTAACCTGGAAGCGGATGCGCTGGAGCAGCTGGGTTACCAGGCCGAAGCGGGCACGTGGCGTAACTTCTACCTGACCGGTGCTCAGGAACTGCGTAACGGCGTACAGCAACTGCCGACGCCAAACACCGCCAGCCCGGATACCGTGCGTGCAATGACCCCGGAAATGTTCTTCGATTACCTGGGCGTGCATATCAACGGCGAGAAAGCAGGCAATGCTAAAGCGACCTTCAACATTGACCTTGGCAAAGACGGCGGCAAGTACAAGCTGGAACTGGAAAACGGCGTACTGAACCACACTGCTAACGTTGAAGCGAAAGACGCGGATGCCAACATCACGCTAAGCCGCGATGCGCTGAACAAGATCATCCTGAAGCAGGAAACGCTGAAGCAGGCTGTCGATAATGGTGACGTGACCATTACCGGTAATGCCGCGAAGCTGGACGAAATGCTGAGCTATATGGACAAGTTTGAGTTCTGGTTCAACATCGTTACTCCGTAAGTTTATTCAGTGACTTACCCTACCCCGCAGCCTGTGGCTGTGGGGTATTTTTTTGCCTGTAAGATACTGAACGCCCGGTTTACCCCTCTGCCCTGAGGCGCGCCGCCGATTCGCGCAGCGAACTCAGCAACAGTAAAAAACACTCTTCAATTAACGACGGCAGCGGCTGCGGCCCGCGCATTAACGCCACGGTGCGCGCCAGTGCCGGCTGCTGGAGCTGCGCTATCTGCAACGCCGGGTCCTGTAAATGGGTGGTATAGAGCTCCGGCAGAATGGCAATCGCCAGGCGCGAGCGCACCAGGCCATACAGGGTTTCGATATAGTCCACCTGATACCGGGTATTCAGGGTCAGGCGATGGCTCTCTGCCAGCGCACCGACCAGACGTTGGATATTGCCCTTCGAGAACACCGCAATATCGCGCCCGGCCAGCAGTTTCCATGGTAAATGCGGCTGCGCCGCCAGCGGGTCGTCGCAGTGCAGCACCGCCACAAACGGATCTTCCCGCAGCGGGTAGACCTGTAACTCTGCGGGAAGCGAACTGTCGATAGCGCCAATGCCAAAGTCAATCTTGCCGCTTTGCAGCTCCCGCACCAGCGCATCGTTGGTCTGGTCGTGGAACTCGACCCGCAGCCGGGGAAAGGTTTGTGCCAGCAGCTGCGGCAGCAGTGGAAACAGCAGCGAACTCACCGAAGGCACCAGGCCAATCCGCACGGTGCCATCGCCGCCGGCCGCCACGATCTGCTGCATATCCTGAAACGCCAGCTGGGCCACGCTCAGCACACGGCGGGCGTGGGGCAAAATCGCCGCCCCCAGTTCGGTCAGGGTCACCGCAGAGGCGGTCCGGTTCACCAGCTTGCCGCCGAGCACCGTTTCAACCTGACGCAGCGCGCTGCTCAGTGCCGGCTGGCTGATGGCCAGGCGGTTGGCGGTATCGGTGAAATGACGCAGTTCCGCCAGGGTGACAAAGTACTGTAGCTGCTTGAGGGAAAGCGCGGGCAGGCGCTGCCATGGTTCGGTCATGGTGTTCTTCGCTAAGGGTAGTCAGGCAGAATAACCCGAGCTTATCGGGTGATAAATTTATTCATCTGGGCAAACGTTTGCCGTGCGCCTAGAGTAGCGCCATTATCCTTGTGCCGGAGTTGTTATGTCCAGCAATGCAGAAAACCGCCGCCGTGCCGTCCAGGCCGCCAGAGGCGAAACACCGTTTGACCTGTTACTGACCGACGGGCATATCGTCGATATGGTCACCGGCGAAGTCCGCGCCGCCGATGTCGGCATCGTTGGCGAGATGATCGCCAGCGTGCATCCGCGCGGCAGCCGGACGGACGCGCACCACTGCCAGTCGCTGGAAGGCGCCTACCTTTCGCCGGGGCTGATCGATACCCACGTCCACCTTGAAAGCTCCCATCTGCCGCCCGAGCGCTACGCCGAAATCGTCCTTGCGCAAGGGACCACGGCGGTCTTCTGGGATCCCCATGAGCTGGCCAACGTCCTCGGCGTGGAGGGGGTTCGCTATGCCGTTGCCGCCAGCCGCCATCTGCCGCTGCAGGTGATGGTTGCCGCCCCTTCCAGCGTGCCATCGACCCCAGGACTGGAAATGTCAGGGGCGGATTTCGCCGGCGCCGAGATGACCACCATGCTGGCATGGCCGGAAGTCTGCGGCGTGGCGGAAGTGATGGACATGCACGGGGTGCTCAACGGCAGCGCGCGGATGCTGGAGATTGTCCAGGCCGGTCTCGACAGCGGCAAGCTGATTGAAGGCCACGCCCGTGGTCTGAGCGGCGCCGACCTGCAGGCCTACCTTGCCGCCGGGGTGACCTCCGATCATGAACTGACCTCAGCGGAAGATGCACTGGAAAAGCTGCGCGCCGGATTGACTCTGGAGCTGCGCGGCTCCCATCCGTATCTGCTGCCGGATATTGTGAAGGCCCTGAAAACCCTCCCGCATCTCTCCTCGCAGATCACCGTCTGCACTGATGATGTGCCGCCGGATATGCTGCTGGAAAAAGGCGGGATTATCGCCCTGCTCAACCTGCTGATTAGCCACGGTCTGGCCGCTACCGACGTCCTGCGCTTCGCTACCCTCAACGCCGCGATTCGCCTGCAACGCAACGATTTGGGGCTGATTGCCGCCGGTCGCCGCGCCGATCTGGTGGTCTTTGACAACCTCGAAACACTACAGGCCCGTGAGGTCTTTGTGGCCGGGAAGTCGATTGCCCGTGACGGCGCGATCCTCCAGCCGATCCCGGCTGCTGCTGGCGTCTTGCCGCCGCGTGATACGCTGCAGCTGGCGCCGCTGCAGGCTGCTGATTTTGTGCTGCGGGTGCCCGGCATCATGCACGGAGTGGCCCGTCTGCGGCATATCCGCGGCGCGCGCTTTACCCAATGGGGAGAGGTTGAGGTACAGGTTCGCGACGGTGAAGTCCAGCTCCCGGAAGGCTTCAGCCTGATCTGGGTGAAGCACCGCCACGGACGTCACCAGGCTACGCCGCAAATCGCCCTGCTCGAAGGCTGGGGTGAGCTGCGCGGCGCCATCGCCACCAGCTACTCCCACGACTCCCATAACCTCGTGGTGCTGGGACGTCATCCTGCGGACATGGCCCTGGCTGCTAATCAGCTGATTGCCTCCGGCGGCGGAATGGCGCTCGCTCAGCAAGGCGCCATTCTGGCCCACGTGGCGATGCCGATTGCCGGCATGCTGTCCGACCTGCCGGCCGCCGAGCTGGCACAGCAGTTCCGTGAATTACGCGACCTCAGCGCGGAAATCGCCGACTGGGAGCCGCCATACCGGGTATTTAAGGCTATTGAAGGAACCTGCCTCGCCTGTAATGCCGGACCACATTTGACCGATTTAGGGTTGACCGATGGCACCACCCGCCAGATCGTCGAACCGCTGATAGCATGCCGGGAAACCCCGGTCCCAACCGATCACAACAATAATCATCGGGGAGCCTGAACATGGCCGACAACACACTGCATACCTCCGCGCAGGGAAGCTGGCTGGAGCGGCGTTTTGCCCTGCGCTCCCGCGGCAGCACGCTACGTACCGAATGTCTCGCCGGGGTGACCGGTTTTCTTGCCGCCGCCTATCTGCTGGTGGTGATCCCCGGCCTGCTGGCGGTGGGCGGTATGGACAAAGGTGCCGCCACCACCGGGACGATTCTGGTGTTCGTCGCCGGAACGTTGCTGATGGCCTTTTACGCCAACCTGCCATTTATCGTTGGTCCGGGCATCGGCGGCTCGGTGCTGGTGGGCGTGACGCTGGCCGGCAGTGAGGGTATCGGCTGGCAAATCGGTCTCGGTATTGCCTGCTGGTCTGGGATCCTGTTCTTCCTGCTCACCACATTCGGCCTGCGCGAAGTGGTGACCCGCTCGGTGCCGCAGTCGATAAAACTGGGGCTGACGGCCTCGATCGGCCTGTTTGTGGCGGTGCTTGGTTTTCGCAACGCAGGCCTGGTGCTGGCAAACGCCAAAACCAACGCCCTGATGCTGGGTGATTTTCTCTCCCCCGGCGCGCTGGTGGCGCTGTGCGGCCTGTTTCTCGCTATCGCCCTGCAGGCACGACGCATTCCGGGGGCCATTCTGTGGGCAATCCTGTTTGCTACGCTTATCGGCATTCCTGCCGGCGTAACCCGCTTACCGGCCAGCTTTATCGATATGCCGCACTCGCTGGCGCCGGTGCTGGGCCATATCGATATGCTGGGAGCGCTGAATATCGCCTTCCTGCCGTTCCTGTTCGTCTTTTTCGCCTCCGAATTTTTCTCCACCATGGGGACCACCCTGGCGGTCGGCGGCGAAGCGGGGCTGCTGGATGACGAAGGCAATATGCCGCAGATCAACCGGCCGTTTATGGTCGATTCGATCGCTGCTGCCATCGGCCCATGGCTGGGTATTCCGGCGGCAACCGCGCTGATTGAGTCGTCAGCGGCGGCAGAAGCCGGCGGTAAAACCGGGTTAACGGCGCTGGCGGCAGCGGTGATGTTTTTGCTGATGCTGCTGTTCACCCCGGTGGCCCTGATGATCCCCAAAGAGGCCACCGCCCCGGCGCTAATCCTGATTGGTCTGAATATGTTCAGCGGCCTGCGCAAAGTCGATCTGGCTAATTTCACCGACGGACTGCCGGTATTGATGATGGTGATGATCACCCTGATCGCTAACAGCTTCGGCACCGGGATTGCCGGCGGGCTGCTGTTCTACATCATGATTAAAACCGTTGCCGGCAAATGGCGGGAAATCCCGCTGGGACTGTGGATCCTCGCCATTCCGCTGGTCTACTACTTCGCCACCCTGGTACGCCACTAAGCGAAGATGGGGCTAATCTTTCATCGTGTGCAGATTAGCCCTGCCCCGCTTCGCAGTGCGCTTTCACCTCTTCATACAGTAAACGCACCGCGGCGGAGAGTTGCTTGCGGTGCGGGCAAATCATATTCAGCGGCACCAGGTCGCCCTGGTAGTGCGGTAACAGCACCTGCAGACGCCCGGCGCGAATATCGTCTCTGACATCCAGCGCCGACTTATAGGCAAAGCCCTCGCCGGCAATCGCCAGCCGGCGGATCACCTCGGCATCGTCGCTGACGATGGCGCCGGAAACCTGGATATGCTCCACCACGCCGTTAAGGCTGACCGGCCACCGATCGAATTGCCGCCCGCGCAGCACGTACAGCAGCGCATTGTGCTGTGCCAGCGCCTGGGGCGTTTGCGGCTCGCCATGTTCGGCAATCCACGCCGGAGAGGCCACCAGCACCCGGCGGTTTTCCGGCGCGACGGGCAGTGAAATAAATGAAGCATCGTCGTTGTCGCCGTAGCGAAAGGCGACATCCACCGGGTCTTTAAACACATCGGTGCGGTGATCGGAAAAGAGGATCCGCAGCTTCAGCGCCGGGTGACGCTGGCGAAACGCCCGAAAGACGGTCAGCAGCAGATTGCGCCCAAGGTCGGAGGGCACCGCGATTTGCAAGGTGCCGCGCACTTCATCATCCGGCACCTGAATTTTTTGTAGCCCGGCATGAAGCGTATCGAGCATCTGGATGGCATAGGGCAGCCAGGTCTCCCCTTCCGGGGTGAGGCGCAAGCTGCGGGTGGAGCGCGCAAACAGGCGAATATTGAGCATGGTCTCCAGGCGCTTAATCGCCGCGCTGACCTGCGCCGGCTGCTGCCCGACCTCCCGCGCGGCGTCGCTGAAACTGCCTAAAGCCGCCGCCCGAACAAATAACGTCAGATCTTCCAGTCTGAACATAGACACTCCCGAATCCAGATCTCCGGATTGTTCTCAAAACGGGCGCGATTCGCCCAATCAGGCACCCTGCCCATCGTTTTCTTACATATTTAACGCAACCAACGCTTGCCATCCCCGCCATGCTTCAGGAATGATACGAGGCTGCGATTTTGTGTCCAGGGTAATCCAGGATAATAATGAGGAAAATATGCGCAAGACAAAAATGATGCTTCTGGGCGTCCTGTTGGCCAGCACCAGCACCGTATGGGCGGCGTCCAGCGGCCCGCAAAAATATGAACTTGATGGTTTCACCGCAGACTTCACCCAGTTTCGCGTCGGAGACACCGTACCACCGCTGTATCTCACTCCGGAATACCACATCAAGCAGTGGCAGCAGCGTAACCTGCCTGCGCCGGATGCCGGCACCCACTACACCTATATGGGCGGCAGCTACGTGCTGATCACCGATACCGAAGGGAAAATCGTCAAAATTTATGACGGCGAGATTTTCTATCAGCATTGATGGCTGAGCGCATCGTCACCGATGACGCCAACGAAAACGCCCTGCCCTTTTCCTGCCAGCGCTGGCACAGAGAAGGACAGGGCGTTGTCTTATCCGCCGGCGTTACACCGCGCGAAAGGCAATCTCGCTGGGAATGACTTCCCCTTGCCAGTAGAGCTGTGCCGCCACTCTTCCCGCCAGCTGACGGTAGATGTCGGTGAACTCGCTTTCCGGACGGGCCACGACGGTCGGGGTGCCGTTGTCGAGGTCTTCGCGCAGGTTGATATGCAGCGGCAGCTGGGCCAGCAGCTGAGTATGGTATTTCTCTGCCAGTTTCTCGGCACCGCCGGTGCCGAAGATAGCCTCATGGTGCCCACAGTTGCTGCAAATATGCATGCTCATGTTTTCCACGATGCCTAATACCGGCACTTCTACCTTCTCGAACATCACGATGCCTTTCTTCGCATCGATCAGCGCAATATCCTGCGGCGTGGTGACCACAACCGCCCCGGTCACCGGAATATTCTGCGCCAGGGTCAGCTGAATGTCGCCGGTGCCTGGCGGCATATCCAGCACCAGATAGTCGAGATCCGGCCACATTGTCTCCTGCAGCATTTGCAGCAGAGCTTTGCTGGCCATCGGCCCGCGCCACACCATGGCGTTATCGTCGGTCACCAGGTAGCCGATGGAGTTGGTGGCAAGGCCAAAGCGCATGATCGGCGCCATGTGAGTGCCGTCAGGCGAAGTAGGACGCTGATCTTCCGCCCCGAGCATGTTAGGAATCGACGGGCCATAGATATCGGCATCGAGGATCCCGACCTTCGCCCCTTCCGCAGCCAGCGCCAGCGCGAGGTTGACCGCCGTGGAAGATTTACCGACCCCACCTTTACCGGAGCTGACGGCGATAATATTTTTAACGCCGTTGATACCCGGCTGGTTTTTTACCCGCTTCAACGTGGCAATGCTGTGCGTCAGCTTCCAGTCGATCGCCTGGGCGCCGGTGATGCGCAGCAGATCGGCACTGCATTGCTCTTTTAAATCCTCAAAAGCACTGTGCCAGACGAACGGCATTTGAATCTCGATATGCACGGTATCGTCGAGCCAGGCAACGTGGTGCAGTGCCTTCAGCGCGGTGAGGTTATGCTTCAAAGTGGGGTGCTGGAAATTAGCCAACGTTCCGGCGACCATCGCACGCAGACGTTCGGGGGATTTGGCCTGGGATTGTGAATTCATCCCGACTCCTTTGTTGTTATGAGCTGCTTTCAGTATGGCTGAGTTTACCACAGCTGAGGATTATCCATATATGGTCAGCCATTTATGGCGCACCCATTACCCTTTTGGTAATATCAGAAGCCCTTTTTACAACAGAAGATGTAATGCCCACTATGACTCAAGTCGCGAAGAAAATTCTGGTAACGTGCGCACTGCCGTACGCCAACGGCTCTATCCACCTCGGCCACATGCTGGAGCACATCCAGGCTGATGTCTGGGTCCGTTACCAGCGAATGCGCGGCAACGAGGTCAATTTTATCTGCGCCGATGACGCCCACGGCACGCCGATTATGCTGAAAGCCCAGCAGCTTGGCGTTTCTCCGGAGCAGATGATTGACGAAATGAGTCAGGAGCATCAGACCGATTTTGCTGGCTTCAACATTAGCTACGACAACTACCACTCGACGCACAGCGACGAGAACCGTGAGCTGTCAGAGCTTATCTACGGTCGCCTGAAAGAGAACGGTTTTATCAAAAACCGCACCATCTCTCAGCTCTACGATCCGGAAAAAGGCATGTTCCTGCCGGACCGTTTCGTCAAAGGCACCTGTCCGAAGTGCAAATCACCGGATCAATATGGCGATAACTGCGAAGTCTGCGGCGCGACCTACAGCCCGACCGAGCTGATCGACCCGAAATCCGTGGTCTCCGGTGCAACCCCGGAAATGCGTGACTCCGAGCACTTCTTCTTCGACCTGCCGTCCTTCAGCGAGATGCTGCAGGCGTGGACCCGCAGCGGTGCGTTGCAGGAGCAGGTTGCTAACAAGATGCAGGAGTGGTTCGAGTCTGGCCTGCAGCAGTGGGATATCTCCCGCGATGCGCCGTACTTTGGCTTCGAAATTCCAGCTGCGCCAGGCAAATATTTCTACGTCTGGCTGGATGCGCCGATCGGCTACATGGGTTCATTCAAAAACCTGTGCGACAAGCGCGGCGACACCACAAGCTTCGACGAATACTGGAAGAAAGACTCCAGTGCCGAGCTGTATCACTTCATCGGCAAAGACATCGTCTACTTCCACAGCCTGTTCTGGCCAGCGATGCTGGAAGGCAGCAATTTCCGTAAACCCACCAACCTGTTTGTGCACGGCTACGTGACGGTGAACGGTGCGAAGATGTCCAAATCGCGCGGTACCTTTATCAAAGCCAGCACCTGGCTGAACCACTTCGATGCCGATAGCCTGCGCTACTACTACACCGCGAAGCTCTCTTCACGCATCGATGATATCGACCTGAACCTGGAAGACTTCGTCCAGCGCGTCAATGCCGATATCGTCAACAAGGTGGTGAACCTGGCATCGCGCAACGCCGGCTTTATCAACAAGCGTTTTGACGGCGTGCTGTCGGCTGAACTGGCCGATCCGGCGCTGTACAAAACCTTCACCGACGCCGCGCAGACCATTGGCGAAGCGTGGGAAAGCCGTGAATTTGGTAAAGCCATCCGCGAGATCATGGCGCTGGCCGACGTGGCGAACCGCTATGTTGACGAGCAGGCTCCGTGGGTGGTGGCGAAACAGGAAGGCCGCGATGCCGACCTGCAGGCCATCTGCTCAATGGGCATCAACCTGTTCCGTGTACTGATGACCTGGCTGAAACCGGTACTGCCGACCCTGTCCGAGCGCGTTGAAGCGTTCCTCAACTGTGAACTGAGCTGGGATGCTATCCAGCAGCCGCTGCTGTCGCACAAGGTGAACACCTTCAAAGCGTTGTACAACCGCATTGACATAAAGCAGGTTGAAGCCCTGGTGGAAGCCTCTAAAGAAGAAGTGAAAGCGCTGAACAGCGCACCGGTTACCGGCCCGCTGGCTGACGACCCGATTCAGGAAACCATCACCTTTGACGATTTCGCCAAAGTCGATATGCGTATCGCGCTGATTGAAAACGCCGAATTTGTCGACGGTTCCGATAAACTGCTGCGCCTGAGCCTCGACCTGGGCGGCGAGAAACGCAATGTCTTCTCCGGCATTCGTAGCGCTTACCCGGATCCGCAGGTGCTGATTGGTCGCCTGACGGTGATGGTTGCCAACCTGGCGCCGCGTAAAATGCGTTTCGGCATCTCTGAAGGGATGGTGATGGCGGCAGGCCCTGGCGACAAGGATATCTTCCTGTTAAGCCCGGACAGCGGCGCCAAACCTGGTCAACAGGTAAAATAATCTCCGCAACAAGCGCTGCTCCGGCAGCGCTTTTTTTTATCCATCGTTACTGTCGCAGGTCGGGACAACTCAGCAAGAGAAACTCAAGGTTTGGCGTGGACGCGTTCGGCCAGGCCGCGCAGGAAATAGCGCAGGAACTGGTCGCCGCACTCGCGGAAGTTTTTATGCTCCGGCGCGCGCATCATGGCGGTAATTTCTGGCATCGAAACGCGGAACTTCTGCTGGGTCAGAATGGCGAGGATGTCATCGGTCTTCAGCGAAAACGCGATGCGCAGCTTTTTCAGCACCACATTGTTATTCACCCGGCGCTCAACCGCCAGCGGCGGTGCCGACTCATCTTTGCCGCGTTTGTCATAAATCAGGCCGTTGAGGAAAATCGACAACATAATGTCCGGGCAGCGCTGGAAGCCATCTTCTTCTTCCTTTTTCAGCCACGGGACCAGCTGCTCTGCGCTGACGACGGAATCGCCCAGCGCAAAAATACGCACCAGGTCGTTATTATTGCTTTTCAGGATGTAGCGCAGGCTACGTAAGATATCGTTACTGATCATAATGCCTTCATGATGAAAAATGCTGGCGCTAAGTCTATCACGATTCAGGCGTATTACAGCCCAATCGCCTCTTTCAGATTTTTTAAGTAGCGGCGGCTCACCGGCACCGTTTGCCCGGCCCGCATCAGCAGTTCCGCCTGGCCGTTCTCCTCCAGACGAATCTCCTTCAGGTGCACCATGTTCACCAGATACTGGCGGTGGCAGCGCAGCAGCGGCGTGCGGTTCTCCAGAGTTCGCAAGGTCAGCTCGGTGAAGCCCTCTTTCCCTTCGCGGTCGGTGACGTAGATTCCGCTCATCCGGCTGCTGACGAACGCCACATCTTCCATTTGCAGCAGCCAGATGCGGCTGTGGCCGGTGCAGGGGATGTACTTCAACGCCTGTTGGGTATCGTCGAGCAGCGAGATATCCTGCAGGCTGCGCTCCTGGCGCAGACGGGCCAGGGTCTTCTCCAGCCGCGGCGCCTCGATGG
Organism: Klebsiella sp. R445; assembly: GCF_051131755.1. NCBI lineage: Bacteria > Pseudomonadati > Pseudomonadota > Gammaproteobacteria > Enterobacterales > Enterobacteriaceae > Klebsiella > Klebsiella sp. R445. The sequence goes on along the minus strand of NZ_CP180446.1, from coordinate 4,887,919 downwards.
GTTTGAGCAGATAATCAAACGCGTGCTCTTCAAAGGCTTTCACCGCGTACTCGTCAAAGGCGGTGAGAAACACGATGTAAGGCCGGTGCTCCGGGTCCAGCATCCCGACCATTTCCAGACCGCTGATCCGCGGCATCTGGATGTCGAGAAACAGCACGTCCGGGCGCAGCTTGTGCACCGCACCGATGGCTTCTACGGCATTGCCGCACTCGCCGACAATCTCAATATCACCGGCGGATTCCAGCAATACGCGCAGGTTCTCACGTGCCAGCGGCTCATCATCAACTATCAACACTTTTAACACGCGTTCTCCTCCAGAGGCAGTCGCAGCGTGACGCGGGTGAAACGCTCCGCTTCACAGGTGACGGTAATGCCGCAGTCGGCGCCGAAGCGCGCCCGTAAACGTCTGTCCACCAGACTCATACCCAGCCCGCTGGCGTTGGGATTGTCCTGGTACAGTCCGGCATTATCTTCGATATCAAGTTGCAGCCAGCGGTCGTTCTGGCTGGCGCGAATGGTAATTTCCCCGACCCCAAGATGCTGCGACGTACCGTGCTTAATGGCGTTTTCTACGATCGGCTGCAGCGTAAACGCCGGTAGCTGATGGTGGGCCAGCGTCTCGGGTACCAGCATCTGAATCTGCAGGTTGGTCTGGAAGCGCGCCTTTTCAATTTGCAGATAGGCGTTCACATGTTCAATTTCATCAGCCAGGGTCACAACCTCCGAAGGCCTCTTGAGGTTTTTACGGAAGAAGGTCGACAGATACTGCACCAGCTGCCCGGCCTGATCGCTGTCGCGGCGGATCACCGCCTTCAGGGTGTTTAAGGCATTAAACAGAAAATGGGGGTTCACCTGCGCGTGCAGCAGTTTTATCTCCGACTGCGTCAGCAGCGCCTTCTGCCGCTCATACTGCCCGGCCAGAATTTGTGCCGACAGCAGCTGGGCAATCCCTTCTCCCAACGTACGGTTGATGGAGCTGAACAGGCGGTTTTTCGCTTCATATAATTTGATGGTGCCGATGACCCGCTGATTTTCGCCGCACAGCGGGATCACCAGCGTCGAGCCCAGCTTGCAGTTGGGGTGAATCGAGCAGCGATACGGGACCTCGTTGCCGTCGGCGTAGACCACCTCGCCGCTATCGATAGCCTTTTGAGTATAGGATGACGAGATCGGCTTACCGGGCAGATGGTGATCGTCGCCAATGCCGGTAAACGCGAGCAGCTTGTCGCGGTCAGTGATGGCCACCGCGCCAATATCCAGCTCCTGGATCAGCACCTGCGCGACCTTCATGCTGTTCTCTTCGTTAAACCCCTGACGCAGGATCCCCTCCGTCGAGGCCGCGACCTTCAGCGCGGTGGCAGAGAAAGCCGAAGTGTATTTCTCAAACATCGCCCGCTTATCCAGCAGGATACGCATAAACAGCGCGGCGCCGACCGTGTTGGTGACCATCATCGGCGCGGCGATGCTTTGCACCAGATGCAGCGCATTGTCGAAGGGACGGGCGATCAGCAAGATAATCAGCATCTGCACCATCTCGGCGAAGAAGGTGATCGCGCCGGCGGTGAGCGGGCTGAACACTTTATCTGAACGGCCACGTTTGACCAGCACGCTGTGGACCAGACCACCCAGCAGCCCCTCCACGATGGTGGAGACCATACAGCTCAGCGCCGTCATCCCACCAAGGGAGTAACGATGCAGCCCGCCAGTCAGGCCCACCAGGCCGCCGACGACCGGGCCGCCGAGCAGGCCGCCCATGACCGCACCGATGGCGCGCGTATTGGCAATGGAGTCTTCGATATGCAGACCAAAATAGGTCCCCAAAATGCAGAAAATGGAGAAAGTGACGTAGCACAGCAGCTTATGCGGCAGGCGGACGGTGACCTGCATCAGCGGAATGAACAGCCGCGTCTTGCTCATCAACCACGCGATGACCAAAAACACGCACATCTGCTGAAGCAGCAGCAACACCAGATCGAACTCGTACATACCCACAGACCACACTTCACTTGAAAGCGCGTAACATACACCGCCGGGTTAAAACTTTCTTTGAAGCCACCGAGGAAAATGAAAAATCATGGTCAGGATCACACTTCTTAGCCGCCCGCCCCTCACTACATGAACAAAAAATGAACAAACATATCGTCTTCGGCAAACAGCTTCTACAGTTATAAGGGAAGCAACTGCGGGAGGGATTTATGGCGCTTTATACGATTGGTGAAGTGGCTCAGCTCTGCGACATCAACCCCGTGACGTTACGCGCCTGGCAGCGGCGCTATGGACTGCTGAAGCCTCAGCGCACCGACGGCGGCCACCGTCTGTTTAATGAACAGGAAATTGACCGCATCCGCGAAATTCAACGCTGGATTGACGCGGGCGTTCAGGTGGGCAAAGTCAAAACCCTGCTCAACAATAACGATCATCAAGAGGAGGATGGCTGGCGGGAACAGCAGGAGATCCTGCTGGGCTATCTGCACGACGGCAGCTATCACCGCTTACGGCTGTGGATTAAAGAGCGCAGCCACAACTACTCCGCCCAGACGCTGGTTAACCAATTGTTTATTCCTTTGCGCCATCGTCTGCTCAGCCCTCAGCCCACCCTCACCGCCCTGCGCAGCATCCTTGACGGCGTGCTGATCAACCATATTGCACACAGCCTCGCCAGCGCCTACAAACACGCCGGCAGCCATGCGCTGGTGCTCGGCTGGAATATCGACGATACCACCCGGATGTGGCTGGAGGGCTGGATTGCCAGTGAACAGGGCTGGAGGGTCGACGTTGTGCCGCACTCGCTGCCGCAGATTCGCCCTGAACTGTTTCCCGACAGCACCCTGCTGGTGTTGTGCGGCGAGAGCCCGACCCAGGCGCAGCAGGATCAGCTGCAGGCCTGGCAGCAGCAGGGTCACGTTATCTGGCTAAATAGCAATTAATGTTTTATTAACACCTGAGCTTCACCGTATAATCCCTCCGTTAACATCAGGAGCCTATTATGAAGCCAGCGAAAATCGCGGTCATTACCCTATTCTTATTCATGGCCATCGGCGGGATCAGCGGCGTGATGCTTGCCGGTTACTCGTTTATTGTTCGTGGCGGTGTCGGCTGATCCAGCGGTTCAGCCGTTCAAATCCGCGGTCGACGACGATCGCCGCCAGCGCCACCAGCAGCGCACCTTGCAGTACATAAGCGGTGTTGAACCCGCTAAGGCCGATGACAATCGGCGTTCCGAGCGTATTCGCCCCGACCGTTGAGGCGATAGTTGCCGTGCCGATATTAACGATGGTCGAGGTCCGGATACCGGCCAGCATCACCGGCGCGGCCAGCGGCAGCTCGACCTTGATAAGCCGCTGCCAGCCGGTCATCCCCATTCCCTGAGCGACCGCCACCGCACCCGGGGGCACGGCGCTTAACCCGGCCAGCGTCCCCTGCAATACCGGCAGCACGCCGTACAGCGCCAGCGCAATCAACGCCGGCTGCCAGCCAAATCCCATAACCGGCACCGCAATCGCCAGCACCGCCACCGGCGGAAAAGTTTGCCCCATCGCCGCTATCGTCTCCACCAGCGGGCGAAATTCACGCCCAGCGGGACGCGTCACCGCTACGCCAGCCCCGACGCCCACCACCGTCGCCGCCAGGCTCGAAAGCGCCACCAGCCAGCAATGGGCCCACGTCAGCGACAGAAAGCTCTGCTGCTGATAGACCGGGCGCGGCAGTTCGGGAAACAGGGCGCTGAAGAGTGGCGCGCTGTAGGGCAGCAGCAGCAAAATGGCGATAAACAGCGCCAGCAGCCACAGCAGCGGATCACGAAGCAGGCGGATGACGCACCTCCTTGCCGAGCAGGTCGGCAAAATGCAGCGTCCCGCAGGCTTGTCCCTGTTCATCCACTACCGGCAGCACCTCACAGCGATGGGTAATAAACTGCGAAAGCGCTTCGCGCAGCGTCATCGTCACCTGCAGCGTATCCCCGGCCAGCCGCTCATCGCGGCGCAGATACTCCCCGACGCCGCGCAACGCCAGCAGCCGGACGCCCAGCTCGCTGTGGCCAAAAAACGTCTCCACAAAGGCGTTTTGCGGATTCAGCAGCATCTGCAGCGGTTCGCCCTGCTGCACCACTTCGCCGCCGTCCATTAATACCAGATGGTCCGCCAGCCGCAGCGCTTCATCCACATCGTGGGTCACGAGGACGATGGTCCGCCCCAGCAGCCGGTGAATGCGGATCATCTCCTGCTGGAGCGCGTCGCGGGTCACAGGGTCGAGGGCGCCAAATGGCTCGTCCATCAGCAGGACGTCAGGATTGGCAGCCAGCGCCCGCGCCACCCCAACCCGCTGCTGCTGGCCGCCGGAGAGCTGGTGTGGGTAACGTGCACCCAACGCCGGGTCCAGCCCCAGCAGCGCCATCAGCTCATCGACCCGCGCGGCGATCTGCTGCCGCGACCACTTTTGCAGTTGCGGGACGGTGGCGATGTTCTGCGCCACCGTCCAGTGAGGAAACAGGCCGATCGACTGAATGGCGTAGCCCATCCGTCGGCGCAGCGCCAGCACCGGCTGCTGGCGAATATCCTGCCCGGCAAAGCGCAGACTGCCGCTGTCATGCTCGACCAGCCGGTTGATCATTTTCAACGTAGTGGATTTACCGGATCCGGAAGTACCAATCAGGACCGAGAAGGCGCCTTCACGCAGATGCAAGTTGAGATTTTTTACCGCCGGCTGCCCGGCGAAGGATTTGCTGACCCCGTCAAATTCAATCATCTGCCTCTCCTTTCAGTAACGCGCCCCACAGCGCAAACAGCGCATCGACCACCACCGCAAGGGCAATGGTCGGGATCACCCCCAGCAGCACCAGATCCAGGGCGCTGCTCAACAGCCCCTGGAACACCAGGGTGCCGAACCCGCCGGCGCCAATCAGCGCCGCCACTACCGCCATACCGACGGTTTGCACGCTCACCACGCGCAGGCTGCGCAACAGCACCGGCAACGCCAGCGGCAGCTGTACTGACCTGAAGCACTGGCCGCGGCTCATCCCCATCGCCACCGCGCTCTCCAGCGCGTCGCGTGGCACCTGCTGCAGGCCGGTGACCACTCCACGCACCAACGGCAGCAGGGCATACAGCACCAGCGCAATCAGCGCTGGTGCCATTCCGGTACCGGAAATACCCCGCGCCGCGAGCCAGGGAAAGTGATGTGCAAGACCGGCCAACGGCGCGATCAGCAGGCCAAACAGCGCCACGGAGGGCACGGTCTGAATAATATTGAGGAAGGTAAACACCGGCGCCTGCCAGCGGGGTCGGCGCCAGATGGCGATGCCCATCGGCAAACCGATCAGTAACCCCGGCAGCAGCGTGCCAAACAGCAGCGTCACGTGCTGGTACAGCGCCGCATCGAAAACATCCTGGCGGTTGACGTACTCTTTCAGCAGCGATAGCTGATCCAGCGCACCGGTGGTCAGCAGCACACAGGGGATCAGCCAGATCTGGGCATTGAGCAGCCAGCGCCAGAGCGCCCGGGAAGTCAGGCGGCGGATGGCGTCGCTGGCAATGAGCAGGCAGAGCGCCAGCGCCAGCCACAGGCCGCTGCCCGGCGAGGTACGCGCCAGCGCAGAGCCCTCCTGCGCCAGCTGGGTCGCCACCTGCCCGGCACCCCACAGCTGGAGCGGCAGCAGCGCGTCGGCCACCAGCAAGGTCAGCAGCAGCGGTCCACGGCCCGCCCGCCAGCAGAGGAGCATCAGCAACAGCGCCCCGCCGACCTGCAGCGCCATCAGCCAGCGGCAATCCTGCCATAGCCAGCGCCCCTCTCCGGATAACAGGCGATTAGGCGCATAGTTGACGAACGGCAAAGCCACCGCCAGCAGCAGGACGCAGGCCAGCAGCAGCACGACACGGTTATAACAACGAATAGCCACCCGGGATCTACTTCAACAGCCCTTTTTGCTGCAGATAATCGGCGGCCACTTTTTTGGCGTCCCGCCCTTCTACGGCAATGCTGGCATTCAGCTGTTGCAGCGTTTTTTCATCGAGGCTGGCAAACACCGGCTGCAGCCATTCGGCAATCTGCGGATAGGCTTTCAGCACCGCCTCGCGGACCACCGGAGTCGGAGCGTAAATCGGCTGTACGCCCTGCGGATCGCTGAGGGTTTGTAACCCCAGTGCAGCAACCGGGCCGTCGGTCCCGTAGGCCATCGCCGCATTGACGCCGGAGGTTTGCTGCGCCGCCGCTTTGATGGTCACCGCGGTATCGCCGCCCGCCAGCGACAGCAGCTGGTCCTGATTGAGCGAGAAACCATAGGCTTTTTCAAAGGCCGGGAGCGCATCGGGACGCTCGATAAATTCGGCGGAGGCCGCCAGCTTGAAGGTACCGCCGCTGTGCAGATAACGGCTGAGATCCGCCAGTGACGTGAGGTTATTTTTTTCAGCCAGATCCTGACGCACGGCAATGGTCCAGGTGTTGTTCGCCGGTGCCGGGGTGAGCCAGATAAGCTTATTCTGCTCTGCATCGAGCTTTTTCACCTTCTCGTAGCCCTGCCGGGCGTTTTTCCACGCCGGATCGTTCTCCTGCTTAAAGAAGAAGGCGCCGTTACCGGTATATTCTGGATAAATGTCGAGTTCACCCGCCGTAATCGCCCCGCGCACCACCGGGGTGGTCCCGAGCTGCACTTTATTGACGGTCTTCACCCCGTGGCTCTCCAGCACCTGCAAAATAATATTGCCCAGCAGCGCCCCTTCCGTATCGATTTTTGATCCCACTTTGACCGGCTCCGCCGCCTGAAGCGGCAGACTTATCAGCGCGGCCAGCGCCAGCGCAGCGCGCCATTTCGTTGCCATATCCATCCCGCCATCCTCATTATTTTGCGCTCCATTTTCAGAAGCTTAAGAGAAAAGCGTAGCCTATTTGACCGCTGAACGAAAAAGAAAAGGCCGATTAATCGGCCTTTTAGGGGAGTTCCGGCTGCATGACCGGGAGGGTCAGATTAGCGTAATTCGAATTCGCTCTGCTTCACTCGGGCGGAGTCAACGCCGATAAAGACGTTGAATTTGCCCGGTTCGGCGTCGTATTTCATTTTCTGATTCCAGAACTTCAGCGCATTAATCTCAATCGGGAAGCTGACGGTTTGCGTCTCACCCGGTTTGAGGTTCACGCGCTGGAAGCCACGCAGCATTTTCACCGGTCGACTCATTGAGGCGGTAACGTCCTGCAGATAGAGCTGAATGACCGTCGCCCCTTCGCGTTTACCGGTGTTCGTCACCTGCACGCTGGCGGTAACGCTGCCGTCACGTGTCATGGTCGGCGCCGACATTTTCACGTCGGATACGCTAAAGGTGGTGTAGCTCAGGCCGTAACCGAACGGATACAGCGGGCCGTTGGCCTCGTCAAAGTAGCGCGAGGTGTATTTATTTGGCTTGTCGGCGTTGTACGGACGGCCGGTATTGAGGTGGCTGTAGTACACCGGAATCTGTCCCACCGAGCGCGGGAACGACATCGGCAGTTTGCCCGACGGGTTGGCATCGCCGAACAGCACATCGGCAATGGCGTTGCCGCCTTCGGTCCCGGCAAACCAGGTTTCCAGCATCGCGTCAGCCTGCTGGTCTTCTTTGACCAGCGCCAGCGGACGACCGTTCATCAGCACCAGCACCAGCGGCTTTCCGGTGGCCTTCAGCGCGCTGATTAAATCACGCTGGCTCTGCGGCAGATTAATATCGGTACGGCTGGAGGCTTCGTGGGCCATGCCCTGCGCCTCGCCGACCACCGCGACCACCACGTCGGACTGTTTCGCTGCGGCCACCGCTTCGTCAATCATCGCCTGCGGCGAGCGCGGGTCAACCTGCACCGCTTTCTCGTACAGATTAAGGAAATCGACAATGCCGCTATCGTTGGTGATGTTGGCGCCGCGGGCATAAACCACCTTGCCTTTGTCACCCAGCGCATCTTTGATGCCGCTCAGCACGGTGACCGACTGATCCGCCACGCCCGCCGCCGACCAGCTGCCCATCATGTCACGCTTGCTGTCTGCCAGCGGTCCCACCACGGCAATGGTGCCCGATTTTTCCAGCGGCAACGTCTCCAGGCGGTTCTTCAGCAGTACCAGGCTTTGCCGGGCAACTTCGCGAGCCTCTTTGCGATGCAGGCGGCTTTCGGCGTTGGTATCCTGCGGGTCGGAATCTTTCGGCCCGAGGTGGCTGTACGGGTCGTTAAACAGCCCCATATCATATTTGACGTTCAGCACGTGGCGCGTGGCGTCATCCAGCTCCGCCATCGTCACTTTGCCGGATTTCACCAGCCCCGGCAGGTATTTACTGTAGTACTCGTCGCTCATGCTCATGTTGATGCCCGACTTCAGGGCCACCCGCACCGCATCTTCCGGGTCGGAAGCAACGCCGTGTTTAATCAGCTCCTTGATGGCACCGTGATCGGAGACGGTGATGCCTTTGAAGCCCCAGTCGTCACGCAGGACCTCTTTCAGCAGCCAGGCGTCGGAAGTGGCCGGGGTACCGTTCAGAGAGTTCAGCGCCACCATGACCGCCCCGCTACCGGCATCCAGCCCGGCTTTGTAAGGCGGCATGTAATCGTTGAACAGGCGCTGCGGGCTCATATCGACGGTGTTGTACTCTTTCCCGCCCTCTACCGCGCCATAGGCGGCGAAGTGCTTCACGCTGGTCATCACCGAGTAGCGATCCGCCGGGCTTTTACCCTGCATCGACTCGACCATCGCCTGGCCCATCATGGTGGTCAGATAGGTATCTTCCCCGAAACCTTCCGAGGCGCGGCCCCAGCGCGGATCGCGCGAGACGTCCACCATCGGCGCCCAGGTCATGTTCAGGCCATCGTCGGCGGCTTCATAGGCCGAAATACGGCCTACGGTATTGACCGCATCGAGGTTAAATGAGGAGGCCAGACCGAGGCTTATCGGGAAGACGGTGCGCTGGCCGTGTATCACATCATAGGCGAAAAACAGCGGGATCTTCAGGCGGCTGAGCTGCATGACCTGATCCTGCATGATGCGGATATCCGAGCGGGTGACGGTGTTAAAAATAGCCCCGACCTGGCCGTCTTTAATCATCTCGCGGATCGCCTCTTTCGGGTTATCCGGCCCGACGCTGATCAGCCTGAGCTGGCCGATTTTTTCATCGACGGTCATTTTATTGAGCAGTTCGCTCACGAAGGCATCCCGCGCCTGCGGGGTTAAGGGGTGATTGCCGAACAGTTCATCCGCCAGAGCGGGTTGCAGCGCCAGACTAACGGCGACGCCAATCGTACAGAGCCATTTCATTGTTATCTCGCTTTCTCTCAGGCCGGGATCACGGCAAAACATAATAAAAACCGCAGTTTGCCATATATATAAACAAGACGCCTGCAGAATGCTAAGGTTCTTCTCTGAAATTCGACACATTCCTGCACAAAATTGTCATACAAAGCGCTATGCTTAATCCCGATATTTTCGCTACCACCACAAGGAGTGGATCATGTCATCTGCAACACCTTCGAATAATCATGATTTTCTGGCGGAACTGGCAAGACTGGTCGGCACTTCCCACCTGTTAACCGATCCGGCCAAAACCCAGCGCTACCGTAAAGGTTTCCGCTCAGGCCAGGGCGATGCGCTGGCGGTGGTCTTTCCGGGAACTCTGCTGGAACTGTGGCGGGTGCTGAACGCCTGCGTTAACGCCGATAAAATTATTCTCATGCAGGCGGCAAACACCGGGCTGACCGAAGGCTCGACCCCCAGCGGCAACGATTACGATCGCCAGATAGTTATTATCAGCACCCTGCGCCTCGATAAACTGCATCTGCTGGACAAAGGCGAACAGGTGCTGGCCTTCCCGGGCACCACGCTCTATTCGCTGGAAAAAGCGCTGAAACCGCTGGGCCGTGAGCCGCACTCGGTGATCGGATCTTCCTGTATCGGCGCGTCGGTGATCGGCGGGATCTGCAATAACTCCGGCGGCTCGCTGGTGCAGCGCGGCCCGGCCTATACCGAGATGTCGCTGTTTGCCCAGATTGACGAAAACGGCAAGCTGCGGCTGGTGAACCATCTGGGAATCGATCTGGGCACCACGCCGGAGCAGATCCTCAGCCGTCTCGACGACGACCGCGTGAGCGATGGCGACGTGCTGCACGATGGCCGCCACGCCCATGACCACGATTACGTTACCCGGGTGCGCGATGTCAATGCCGACACGCCGGCACGCTACAACGCCGACCCGGATCGCCTGTTTGAATCGTCCGGCTGCGCCGGCAAGCTGGCGGTGTTCGCCGCACGTCTCGACACCTTCCCGGCGGAAAAGCGCCAGCAGGTCTTTTACATCGGCAGCAACGACCCTGCGGTACTGACCGAAATTCGCCGCCATATCCTGGCAGAGTTTGAACATTTGCCGGTGGCGGGCGAATACATGCACCGCGATATCTATGATATTGCCGAGCGCTACGGTAAAGACACCTTCCTGATGATCGACAAGCTCGGCACCGACAAGATGCCGTTCTTCTTCACCATGAAAGGCCGCGCCGACGCCATGCTGGATAAAGTGTCGCTGTTTAAGCCGCACTTTAGCGACCGCTTTATGCAGAAGCTGGGGCACGTTTTCCCGGCGCACCTGCCGGAGCGCATGAAAACCTGGCGTGATAAATACGAGCATCACCTGCTGTTGAAAATGGCCGGGGATGGCATCGAAGAGGCGCAGACCTGGCTTAAAGGGTACTTCCAGCAGGCCGAAGGGGATTTCTTCGTCTGTACCCCGGAAGAAGGCAGCAAGGCGTTTCTTCACCGCTTCGCCGCCGCAGGGGCCGCGATTCGTTATCAGGCGGTCCATGCTGATGAAGTCGAAGATATTCTGGCGCTGGATATTGCCCTGCGTCGCAACGACAGCGAATGGTTTGAGCATCTGCCGCCGGAAATCGACAGCCAGCTGGTCTACAAGCTCTATTACGGCCACTTTATGTGCCACGTGTTCCATCAGGATTACATCGTGAAAAAAGGCGTCGATGCCCATGCGCTGAAAGAACAGATGCTTGAGCTGCTGAAGCAGCGCGGGGCGCAGTACCCGGCCGAGCATAACGTCGGGCACCTGTATGAAGCCGCGGATAGCTTAAAACAGTTCTACCGCCAGAATGACCCGACCAACAGCATGAACCCGGGCCTCGGTAAAACCAGCAAGCAGAAGTACTGGGGAGAACGCCCGCAGAGCGAAAATAACGTCGCGGAATAGCCATCATCGCAGATGACGCGTAACGGGATTCTGTATTACGCTGCACGCCGGAGAAACGCTTCTCCGGCAAACCTGGTTAAGGAGTCCCCCTCATGTCCGAAGCGGATATGTTACACGGCGCTGAGTTAGAGATCCGCGAAGCCCTGCCCGATGACGCTCACGCTATTGCAGCGCTGTACGTCTGGCACGTACTGAATGGACGCGCATCCTTTGAAGATATTCCCCCCACCGTCGATGAAATGCGCAAGCGGATTAAGACGGTGCGTGATAACGGGCTGCCGTGGCTGGTAGCCCTGTGGCGCGGCACCATTGTCGGCTACTGCTATGCGACGTTTTACCGCCCTCGCCCCGCCTACCGCTACACCCTCGAAGAGTCGATTTATGTCGAATCGGGAATGGGTGGGCGCGGGATCGGCAGCGCCCTGCTGGCGCAGCTGATTGAGAAGTGCGAGCAGGGTCCGTGGCGGCAGATGCTGGCGATCATCGGCGATGGTCACAACAATGCCGGTTCGCTGGCGATTCACAAAAAATTTGGCTTTAGCGTGGCCGGTCAGTTGCGCAGCGTGGGCTATAAGATGGGAGACTGGCGCGATACTTTGATCATGCAGCGCCAGCTGGGTGAAGGCGATTTAACCATACCGGAATAAAAAAACCCCCGTCCGCTGATGCGGGCCGGGGGTAGAGGCATTAATCGTTTTGCGCCGTCTGCGCGCCACCTTTCAGCATCGCATCCGCCATCTGGGCTTCACGCTGCTTTTTGTAGCTCAGCGCGGAGGCCGGTACCGGCATCACCTTCCCGGTTTCAACCCACGTACGCAGGCGGCTGGCATCAGCAAAGTGGGTATATTTGCCGAAGGCATCCATAACCACCAGCGCCACCGGGCGCTGATTAATCACCGTGCGCATCACCAGGCAGTGGCCCGCGGCGTTGGTAAAGCCGGTTTTGGTCAGCTGGATATTCCAGTTGTCGCGATAGACCAGATGGTTGGTGTTGCGAAACGGCAGCGTATAGGCCGGATGGGCGAATGTCGCGGTATCTTCTTTGGTCGTACTCAGCTGACCAATCAACGGATACTGTTCGGTCGCAATCAGCAGTTTCGTCAGGTCACGGGCGGTCGAGACGTTATGGATCGACAGCCCCGTTGGCTCAACATAACGGGTATGGGTCATGCCCAGCGCCTGGGCCTTGGCGTTCATGGCGCGGATAAAGGCATCGTAGCCCCCAGGATAGTGGTGGGCAAGGCTCGCGGCGGCGCGGTTTTCTGAGGACATCAGCGCCAGCAGCAGCATATTGCGGCGGCTGATTTGGCTGTTCAGGCGCACGCGCGAATAGATACCTTTCATCTCTGGCGTATGGCTGATATCCACGGTCAGCAGTTCGTCTAACGGCAGATGCGCATCCAGCACCACCATCGCCGTCATCACTTTGGTAATGGACGCAATCGGTCGCACCAAATCAGGCTGGCTCTGGTAAACAATTTTTTTGCTGGCAAGATCAACGATCATCGCGCTACCGGAGGCAATATCCGGCTGCAAGGCCGTCGCGGCGGCGGGGGTTTTTGCAATCGCCTGGGGCGCAAAAGGCACAGCCAAGAGCAAGGTCAGGCTGAGCAAAGAAACTCGAAATTTCGGCATCATGATCATTCGTGAAAGTATTTTTGCACGTTATGAACGTACGCTGCGGCGCCGGGATGTGGGCGACGCTGGCAGGACCTATCATACCGTGCACTGGCGGGATCTGACTAATAAGAATCGTGAGCAAATGCTGCATTGCCGACATAAAAATCCATTTATGTCGGCAATATATTCAGCCGCTGGTCGTTTCTCGTTCACCAGCCAATTCGGTGGTTAGCGAGGATTAGAAGAGTCGGTAACCGTACCCCCAGAGGATCACGGTGATCGCCAGCAGCACCTCGAGCACCAGCACCCCGATCGCCAGGGTCGAGCTGGCAAAGCTCAGCCCCTCTTCTTTGTTGATGTTCAGGAAGGTCGGAATACCGAGGTACAGCAGGTAACCGGTGTAGAACAGGGCCACCGTACCCACCAGCGCACACAGCCAGACCAACGGATAGAGCGCCACCAGCCCGCTCATGAACAGCGGCGTCGCCACGTACCCGGCGAACACCATACAGCGTTTAAGCGACGGGCGTTGCGGATAGCTTCTCGCCATCCACCAGATGATCCTCCCCATCACCGCCACCCCAGCCAGCATTACGGCATAGAACACCACCGCCAGCGCCAGCCCCGTCAACAGCGACAGTTGTACCACGTTACCGTCGCCAAAATTCCAGCCAAGTTGCGTGGTACCAATAAACGCGCAAATCACCGGAACCGCAGCCATCACCAGCACATGGTGCGTATAGTGGTGCGAAATAGTCTCATTTTCGCTTTTGATGACGCTCATTTCCTGATTAGGATGAGCGAACAATCCCCAGACATGGTTCATAGCATCCCCCTTGTCACGGCTTCGTACAGCACTGATCCAAGTATAATTCACTCTGAGAGATTAGTTTGTGTACAGCTATAAAAATGCACTGCACCGCGTTTTAACTCGCAGGGTGTATGATTAACAGATTGATGAGAATGATCTTCCCTGCTTTGTGCTGCCTGACCGACCGAAAGCGGTCGAGCGCCATCCAGCCTGAAGCCAAAGCAACGATGGAGTTTTTCTGTGTATGGATATCAATAACCTGATCTCCCAATATGGCTACGCTGCGCTGATCGTCGGCAGCCTGGCGGAGGGTGAAACTATCACCCTGTTGGGCGGCGTCGTGGCGCATCAGGGATTGTTAAAATTTCCACTGGTGGTTCTCTCGGTCGCACTGGGCGGGATGATTGGCGATCAGCTGCTGTACCTGCTGGGCAGGCGATTTGGCGGTCGACTGCTGCGGCGTTTTTCACGCCACCAGGCGCGGATCCACAAAGCGCAGCGCATGATTCAGCGCCGCCCTTACCTGTTCGTGATTGGCACCCGTTTTATGTACGGTTTTCGGGTGATTGGCCCGCTATTGATCGGTGCCAGCCGCCTGCCGCCCAAAGTCTTTTTGCCGCTCAATATTCTCGGCGCGCTGGTCTGGGCCCTGCTGTTCACCACGCTGGGTTACCTGGGAGGCGAAGCGATAGGACCCTGGCTGCATCATCTTGATGGCCATCTGAAGCACGGGATCTGGCTGATTCTGGTGGTGGTCCTGGTGGCGGGCGCTCACTGGTGGTTCCGCCGCCGGGAAGCGAAAAAGAAGCCCTAACGGGTAACCCGTAAACAGCGACCGGGGTCTCCCCCGGCCGCGTTAGCTGTGGTATTAGCTAGATTTTAGTGGGGTCTGGTGATAGCCGCCGCCCAGCGCGGAGGTCAGCTGAATGCTGGCATCCAGCCACTGGCCATGCAGGCGCAGCGCCGTAATTCGCTCCTGCAACGCGGGGAGTCTGGCTAAGCTGACTCGCGACCCCGCCAGGATACCGGCCTCCATACGCGCCTGCGCCAGGTTCACCGTACGCTGAGCGTCTTTCTCAACCTGCTGCTGCTGCTGGTTCTTCTCCATCAGGGTCTCTACCTGGCTGGCGGTCTTCGCCACCTGATTGACCGCATCAACCACCGCTTTGTTGTACTTCGCCACCGACAAATTATTCTGCGCGCTGGCAATGTCGAGGTTGGCGTTGAGCCTGCCGCTATCAAAGATAGGCAACGTCAGTCCGGCGGAAAGCCCCATCTGCTGCGCAGAGTGGCGGAACAGATCGCTTAAGTGCAGCGCATCCTGTTGCAGGAAAGCCATCAGGTTGATGTCCGGATAGAACGCCGCTTTGGCGGCATCCACTTCGCTCAGTGAAGCTTCGATATACCAGTGCGCCTCCTGCAGATCCGGGCGCCGCGCCAGCAGTTCATAGCCCAGCTCCGTCGGCATTTGTGCGCTGACTTCCGGGAGGTTAGCCACTTTCAGATTCAGCGACTGGCTTTGACTGTTGGTCAAGGCCATCAGACGCGCTTCGATCTCTTTCATGCTGCCGGCAACGTCGGCCAACTGCTGATCGGTTTTGCTGACATTAATGTCGTTTTCAGCACCTTCAGCGGAGTTGGTGATCCCGCGCTGATACAGCGCCTGGTCGACGTTAACAATATTGTTTTGTTCGCTTTTAACCTGCTGCAGCACGCTCTTCACCGCCGCTTCGGTCTGCCACTGCCAGTAAAGTCGCGCCACGCTGCTGGCCAGCAGCTCACGGGTTTGCGCCTCTTCGGCGATTTGCGCTTTGACCTCACCAATGCGCGCTTTCACCAGCGCGCGGTTTTTACCCCACAGGTCCAGATCCCAGCCTGCGGTCAGGCCAAAGGTGCCGTTGGTGTACCAGGGACCGGTATTCCCGTCGGTATCGGTGGCAAACGGCCCCATCAGCCCTTCGGCCGACATTTTCTGTCGTTCAACGTTGGCGGAAAAATCCATCTCTGGCCCAAGATTGGCTTGCGACATGCGCGCCTGGGCTTCCGCCAGCTTGATGCGCTGCTCGGCAATCTGCATATCCGGGGCATTCGCCAGCGCACGCTGGATAAGGCTGTTCAACTGCGGGTCGTGGTATTCCTGCCACCAGTTACTTTGCGGCCAGCCATTTTTAACGGCGGCGGGGAGATCCATGGACACATGAGAGGCAGGTGTCTGCTGCTGCGGCGGATTGCCAATATCATGGGACGGCGCGCAGCCAGCCAGAGCGATGACCAGGGGAATCCCGGCCAACACGCTTTTTCTCAACGTTAGATTCATTAGACAGGTCAGATTACAAAAAAAGGTTGGTTATAATAAGTTAATTGAAACTGGCCCGTTTAGTAAAGCGTGTGACTAAAAACCAGGGTAATTAAAAATACACAAATAATTCATGGAGTGATTATGAGTCAGAATATTTATGATGATCCTGATTTTTTTGCAGGATATGCCACTCTCGACCGCTCGAAAAAAGGGCTCGACGGCGCGCCGGAATGGCCTGCCATTCAGCAGATGCTGCCCGCTTTAGCTGGCCTGCGAGTGGTGGATCTTGGCTGTGGCTACGGCTGGTTTTGCCGCTGGGCGCGTGAACAAGGCGCCACACAGATTACCGGGATCGATATTTCCAGCCGCATGCTTGACCGCGCTCGCGACATGGGCACGGCGGGCGACATTGATTACCGCTGCGAAGATCTGCAGACCCTCACTCTGCCCGCCGGCAGCTGCGAACTGGTCTACAGCTCGCTGGCGCTGCACTACCTTCCTGACGTCGCGCCTCTGTTCGCCACGATTTACCAGGCCCTGACGCCGGGTGGTACGCTGCTGTTCTCCGCCGAACACCCAATATACACCGCCCCGCTGCGCCAGGGCTGGCAGATGGACGACGTCGGTCAAAAGAACTGGCCGGTCAACCACTATCAGCAGGAGGGGGAGCGCATCAGCAACTGGTTTGCCGACGGCGTGAAGAAACAGCATCGTAAGCTGGCCAGCTGGATAAACCTGCTGGTCGCCGCCGGTTTTGTCATTGAACATCTTGATGAATGGGGACCGACGGCGGAGCAAATCGCCGCTCAGCCGGAACTGGAGGAAGAGCAGGAGCGACCTATGATCTTCCTGCTGCGCGCCCGTAAACCAGCATAAACACCCGGCGGCCCGGGAGTTCCGGGCCGCAACGGATGGCGAGGCTTAGCCTTTTAAGCTAGCACCGTGACTGCCAATCACTTCTTTGTACCAGTAGAAGCTGTTCTTTTTGCTCCGCGCCAGGGTGCCGTTCCCCTGGTCGTCGCGATCGACATAGATAAAGCCGTAGCGCTTGGACATCTCCGCTTTCGAGGCGCTCACCAGGTCGATAGGCCCCCAACTGGTAAAGCCCAGCAGCTCCACGCCATCGTCGATCGCTTCCCGCGCCTGCACCAGATGGTCGTTGAGGTAGCTGATGCGGTAATCGTCCTGAATCGAACCGTCCGCCTCAACTTTGTCTTTCGCGCCGAGGCCATTCTCCACAATAAACAGCGGCTTTTGATAGCGATCCCACAGCACGTTCAGCAGCGTCCGCAGGCCCAGCGGGTCAATCTGCCAGCCCCATTCGGAGCTGGCGAGATGCGGGTTCGGCACCATGCTGAGAATATTGCCGCGCGCTTTCTTATTCAGCTCTTCGTCGGCGGTGACGCAGCCGGTCATGTAGTAGCTAAAGGAGATGAAATCCACGGTGGATTTCAGGGCCTCACGGTCGGCATCGGTGATGTTAATCGTCATCCCCTGGTCGCGGAAATAGCGCAGCATATAGCCCGGATAGCTTCCGCGGCACTGCACATCGCCGAAGAACTGCCAGCTGCGGTTCTGCTGCAAGGTTTCAAACACATCCTCCGGCTTACAGCTTAACGGGTACATTAAGCCGCCGAGCAGCATATTGCCGATTTTGCCCTCGGGGACAATCTCATGGCAGGCTTTGACCGCCAGGGCGCTCGCCACCAGCTGATGGTGGATCGCCTGATAAACCGCTTCCTTGCTGCTGCCTTCCGGCAGGCCGACGCCGGTCATCGGCGCATGGAGCGACATATTGATTTCGTTAAAGGTCAGCCACAGTTTGACCTGGTCTTTGTAACGGGCAAACACCGTGCGGGCGTAACGTTCAAAGAAGCCGATCACCTCGCGGCTGCCCCAGCCGCCGTAGTTTTTCACCAGCGCCCACGGCATTTCATAGTGCGATAAGGTGACCAGCGGAGTGATATTGTGTTGCGCCATTTCGGCAAACAGCCGGTCGTAAAACGCCAGCCCGGCTTCATTAGGCTCGGCATTGTCGCCGTCGGGGAAAATACGCGTCCAGGCAATCGACACCCGCAGGCAGTTGAACCCCATCTCGGCGAACAGGCTGATATCTTCCGGATAGCGATGATAGAAATCGATCGCGATATCTTTGATCCCGCTGTCGCCCGGCACGCGCTCAACAACCTCGCCAAAGACACCGTGCGGCTGGACGTCCGAGGTGGATAATCCTTTGCCCTCTTCCAGATAAGCGCCTTCTACCTGATTGGCAGCGGTCGCACCGCCCCATAAGAAGGTCTGTGGAAATGTCTTCATCTTTCTCTCCTGTGATTAAGGGATGACGGACAACAGCGGCTGGCCGGCATCGACCACGCTGGTGGAAACGATCTCGACGCTACGATAATCGTCGCTGTTGCTGATAATAATGGGAGTCGCCAGGTCATAACCGGCGTCCAGAATAGCCTGACGATCGAATTCGAGCAGCAGATCGCCGGCCTTCACCCGGTCGCCTTCTTTAACGTGGGCGGTAAAGGGCGCGCCATCGAGCTTCACGGTGTCGATACCAACGTGGATCAACAGTTCAATGCCGCTATCGCTGAGCAGACCTATCGCGTGTTTGGTCTGGAACAGTGACGCCACCTCCCCGGAGAACGGCGCAATCACCTTGCCGACGGCGGGAATAATCGCCACGCCCTGCCCCAGCAGGCCGCTGGCGAAGGTGCTATCGGGAACCTGATCCAGCGCCAGCGCGGTGCCGGACATCGGTGCGAGGATCGCGTTTTCCGCAACAGGACCAATCGGCACGCCAGCAGGCTCGGTGCGGCTCCCCGGCAGGCCTGCGACAAAGGTCAGCACGCAGGAGATAACCAGCGCCGCAACAATACCGACCACCCCGCCCCAGACGGTGGCATCGATGCCCTGCGGTGGGATCATCTGCGCGAGGGTGAAAATATTGGCAAAGCCAAAGGAGTAGACGTGGCTGTCGCTCAGGCCGACAATCGCCCCGCCGATGGCACCGGCCACGCAGCCAAAGATAAACGGACGGCGCAGCGGCAGGTTCAGGCCATAAATCGCCGGTTCGGTAATCCCAAAGATCCCGGCGGAAACCGCAGATCCCGCCAGCACTTTTTGCCGGGCATCACGGGTGCGCAGGAAGATCCCCAGCGCCGCGCCAACCTGCCCCATCACCGCCGGCAGCAGCATCGGCAGCATCGAGTCCTGGCCCAGTACCGTCAGGTTGTTAATCATCAGCGGTATCAGCCCCCAGTGCAGGCCGAAAATCACGCAGACCTGCCACAGCGCGCCCATGGCGGCCCCCGCCAGCCACGGCGCCACGGTGTAGATAATCTGGTAGCCGTGGGCCAGCAGCTGGCTTAACCAGGTGGCCACCGGGCCGATAACCAGGAAGGTCAGCGGCACCACTACCACCAGGCAAATCAGCGGCGTAAAGAAGTTTTTCATTGCCGACGGCAGCAACGCGTTGCCTTTACGCTCCAGCCAACAGCTTAACCACGAGGCGAGGATAATCGGGATCACCGAGGAACTGTAGTTGATAAAGGTCACCGGGATGCCGAGAAAATAGCTCGCTTCAGCGCCGGGCAGCTGAGCGCCTTCAAAGGCCTGGATCATCAGCGGATGGGTCAGCGCACCACCGATCACCATGGTAATAAACGGATTGCCGCCGAATTTTTTACCGGCGGTATAGCCGAGAAACAGCGGGAAGAAAAAGAACAGCGCGTCGCTGGCGGCGAACCAGATTTTGTAGGTTGCCTGCTGCGGCACCAACCAACCGCAAACCACCGCCAACGCCAGCAGCCCTTTGAGGATCCCCGATGCCGCCAGTACGCCGATAAACGGTGTGAAGATGGCGGAAACCACATCAATCACCTGGCCCAGTACCGAGGTTTTCTCTCCAGTATCTGCCACTGGCTCGCTATCATCGGTGAGGCCCGCTTCGTTGCGTACCGCCTGCCAGACATCGTGGACGTGGTTGCCAATCACCACCTGGAACTGGCCGCCGCTTTCCACCACCATAATCACGCCAGGGTTAGTCTTCAGCCCTTCCGCGTCGGCCTTTTTGTTCTCTTTGAGTTTAAAGCGCAGTCGTGTGGCGCAGTGAACCAGACTCACAATATTCTCTTTGCCGCCAACCCGGCTCAGAATATCCTGCGCGAGTGCTTTGTATTCCATGCTGTTTTCCTTTCTTCCGCTGCCTGCCGGCAGCAGTGACTGAGTATAAAAATAAAAAAAACCCGAGAACCACGCCGGGAAAGGCGTCGCGCTCAGGTTTTGCCTGCGTTATGCAGTAACAATCCAGTTTTATCCCCTTCATCCTTCAAGTTGCCTGGGTGTTGGCTGCACCCGCTCACCCAGCCACTTACCTGTGTAAGCTCCTGGGGATTTACGGCTTTGCCGCCGACAAGCAACTCGAATTATTTTGGGTATCGTTAGAAGGGTTCAGCGCCCTTCTTTTCTCACTCGCTCGATATGGATGGCGAGAAACATAATTTCTTCCGTCGTCAGCGCTCGCTGGTAGCTTTTCTGCAGATGACGGGCCACGGTTTCCGCACATTTCCACGCTTTGGCGTAGTTTTCTTTTACCGCGCTGTGCAACGTGACGTCATCATCTTCCACCACCGTGCGCGTCAGCATGCGCTGGGCGAAAAACTTCAGGTGGGTGACAAAGCGCTGGTAGCTCAGCGACTCCTGGTCATAATTTAGCTGGAGCTGATATTTCACCAGCTGCAGGATCTCCTGCATCACCCGCGTCACGTGCATTACTTCCGGCATTTCGCTGTTGAGTTGCGCGGTGACCAGGTGCAGGGCAATAAAGCCCGCTTCATCTTCCGCCAGCTCCACCCCGAGCCGCCGGGCGATAATGGCGCGGGCCTCCTGCCCAAGCTCAAACTCTTTCGGGTAGAGCCGCTTAATTTCCCACAGCAGCACGTTGCGCAGCGCCACCCCATTTTTTTGCCGCTCGATGGCAAAATGACAGTGGTCGGTCAACGTGATGTACAGGCTTTCCTGCAGTTTCCCCAACCGCCCGCGCGCCAGTTCAATAATCCGGTC
The DNA here is from genome assembly GCF_051131755.1 of Klebsiella sp. R445. Classification (NCBI taxonomy): domain Bacteria; kingdom Pseudomonadati; phylum Pseudomonadota; class Gammaproteobacteria; order Enterobacterales; family Enterobacteriaceae; genus Klebsiella; species Klebsiella sp. R445. Next base: position 4,866,930 of record NZ_CP180446.1, on the reverse strand, counting down.
GCAGGTGGTCATGACTTCTAACGGTATCTGACTGAGTAATTCGCCTAAGCGTCCCACCAGTTCATCACTGTGCAGCGCGAAGACTTTTTCAATTTTACTTTCATCCAGAGTGTCACCGACGCGCTTTTGAAAGGCCAACCCGCGCCCCATCACTACCTGCTCGCGTCGCTGCTCGTCCAGAATAACCACCACATTATTATTAAGAACTTTGGCGATTTGCATATGAACCCCAAAAACAAAAAAACCTGACCCCCGACAAATGCCAGAAATCAGGTTTTGCCTGCCGCAGCAGTAGCAATCCAACTCCCGCACTGTAACAACTTCTTTGTTTGTCTCAACTAACGAAACAAAAAAACGTGATACAGATCGCGACTAAATGCCCGTCGCCCGGCCGGCTGTCAGAAAGTCACCACCGTTTTCCACTCGATGACCCAGGCATCCTGAGTCTGGGCGACGCCGCCCGGGCGATGCCAGTACTGCAGGCCAGGCTGAAGTTCGAGCCATGAAAGCGGACGCAGGCGATAGTACAGTTCGGCATTCACCGAATGACCGGCCACCGGCTGGTAGTTTGCATCGTAGTAATCCGTGGCGCCGCTGACCTCGTTCATGTACTGCTGGTTGCGGGCGTAGTGGCTGCTCATATCAATGTAGGTGACGCCAAAGCCTAACCAGTCCTGCGGACGGGCGTCAAACAGCCCACGATAGCGCATAGAAGCGGCGGCGGTGGTATGAATGTAGTTGCTGCGCTGGTCACCGAACCCGGCGCTGAGCGAGACGCTCATCCCGCGGTTGGGATCGTCGGCATGACGGGTTACCTGCTGGTTCATCCCGGTATAAAGGAACCAGGTGCGGTTATGCTGGGCGTATCCTTCGGGATCGCTGGCCCCTGGACCGCCGGATTTTCCGGTATAGAGATCGCTTTGCGGTGCGTTGGTGAACAACACCCCGAGGTTATAGGCGCCGGAAAGTCCGTTGATCACCGGACGCGCTTCAATCTCGACCGGCAGCAAAATGCCTTTACTGCCTTTGGTTGACCAGCTCCACGCGTGGCTGCGGGAAGAGGCCTCTGGATTTTGCTCCATGATGCCGCCTTTCAGCGTTAATTCCGGCGTCAGTTTATATTCCAGCGTCGTCCCCCAGGTGTGGACGTTCCAGTTGTTCCACGTCATTGAGTTTGCCGACTTGCCGCCACACTGCATCAGGGTCTGGAAATCACAGGGGATTATCTGATCGAAGGTCTGGACTTTGTTCATCATACCGATACGCCAGGTCAGGCGGCGGTCATCAAAACTACGGGCAAAGGTCAGCCAGCCAAGGCGGGTAATCGACTGTCCGCCCCAGCTCTCCTGAGTCAGGTCGTTAAAATTGACCCGCGGATCCTGCAGCCGTTTGGTCGTCAGATCGTCGTTATGATTGCGGTTAACAATATTGCCTTCGATACGCGCATCGGGAATCCCGGTCCAGCGCTCGAGGTCCTGGGTAAAGGTCAATGCCACCTGATCGATATAGGCCAGATGTTTATCATGGTTATATCCGCCACCGGCGTTATAGCCCATTTCATTCAGGTAGCCGAGATTATAATTAAATCCGTTATCTTCGAGGATGGGCCGAATGCCCAACATATCACCAAGTAAACCGGTTTGTGGTTTTTCAAAACCTAATACCGTGCCGTTCCATTTTTCTGTTTCTGCTGCCAGCGCCCCTGGCGCCCACAGTGAAAATGTCATCACCAACAGCAGAGGATTTATTTTATTGTTGTGCATAACGATATCCATTGTGACTGAGTAAAGGTAATAGCGGTCCGCAGGCAATAAATTCGCCCGTTATTCATGTTCTTTTTTTATTTTCTGCAAAAGGTGTCCGTCAGTCATAAAACTGCCTGATTGATGAACCCAGAATAAAAATAACCCGTTGTTTTATATAGCCATTAATTTCTCTCAAGAATAAAAAGCAAAAAAAAACCTAAGCACTCCCGCCACGCATGGCGTAAGTGCTTAGGTTTTGCCTGTTATCAGTAGCAACCCTGAATATTAGAACCCAACAATATCACTCTGTTGAGGAAATGCCCATCAACAGAAAGTCCTTAAGTAATAAAGTGTGAGCAGATTAACAATCCAACCTAATAGCGGGCAATCGCGGTGGCGATTTCTGCGGATGTTTTGAGGGTGCGAATTTCATTAAACAGCACCAGCGCTTCGCTATATTCTTTGCGTAAATAACTGAGCCACTGTTTGATGCGCGCCACATGATACAGCCCGGTATCCCCCTGCTTTTCCAGCTGGGTATATTTTTGCAGCAGCGTTACCACCTGCGGCCACGGCATCCGCGGCTCGTTATATTTGATGACCCGGCTTAAATTCGGCACGTTAAGCGCCCCGCGGCCAATCATCACCGAATCACAACCGGTTGCCGCCAGGCAATCCTGGGCGCTTTGCCAGTCCCAGATTTCACCGTTCGCGACCACCGGGATGGTCAGACGCTGGCGGATCTCACCGATAGCCGCCCAGTTGATCCGTTCGGCTTTATAGGCGTCTTCTTTGGTACGCCCGTGCACGACAAGCTCCGTCGCACCGGCCTGCTGTACCGCATCGGCAATTTCAAACTGCCGGGCGCCGCTGTCCCAGCCGAGGCGAATTTTCACCGTCACCGGCAAATCGTCCGGCACCGCTTCACGCATCGCCTTTGCGCCGCGATAAATCAGTTCCGGGTCTTTAAGTAGCGTCGCCCCGCCGCCGCTGCCGTTCACCAGCTTAGACGGGCAACCGCAGTTAAGATCGACGCCCCAGGATCCCAGCTCCACCGCCCGCGCGGCATTTTCTGCCAGCCACTGCGGATACTGCCCAAGCAGCTGAACGCGTACGCGAGTACCGGAGGGCGTGCGGCTGTGGTGGTGTAGCTCCGGGCACAGCCTGTAAAACGATTTTACCGGCAGCAGCTGATCCACCACCCGCAAAAACTCGGTGATGCAGAGATCGTAATCATTCACTTCGGTCAGCAACTCGCGCACCAGCGAATCGAGCACGCCTTCCATCGGCGCCAGTAAAACACGCATTATTGTTACCCGGGGGGAAAAAAGAGGCGCTATGGTAGCGTCTCTGTTCGTCGGTTGAAAGCAATCAATGTGTGAAGCGCTACGCTTACCGGGACGCGAGGTGGTCCCGGGACCACACGCGCTCAATAACGGTGTTATGCTACCTCTGGCACTGTGCCGTTTCACGGCGATGCCATCGCCATGTTTGCCATCTCATGGAAGGTTCCATTGCGCTATCCCAGGTATGCGTATAATTCATGATGTGATCGGTAGCACATTTCAAGGTTTAATTGTATGATGAATTCGGTTCATCAAGGGTTATTACCATGAGTAAATCGCTGAATATTATCTGGCAGTACCTACGGGCTTTTGTCCTGATTTACGCCTGTTTATACGCCGGGATTTTTATTGCTTCCCTGCTGCCGATTACCATTCCGGGCAGCATTATCGGGATGCTGATTTTGTTTGTGCTGCTGGCGCTGCAAATTATGCCGCCCAAATGGGTCAACCCCGGCTGTAACGTGTTGATTCGCTATATGGCGCTGCTGTTTGTGCCTATCGGCGTCGGCGTCATGCAGTACTGGGATTTACTGCGTGCTCAGCTTGGTCCGGTGGCGGTTTCTTGCACCATCAGTACCTTAGTGGTTTTCCTGGTGGTGAGCTGGAGCTCTCACCTGGTCCACGGCGAGCGTAAAGTGGTCGGTCAAAAAGAGGAAGTCAAAGATGATGCATGAAATCTGGTGGTCTTTGCCACTGACGCTGATCGTTTTTTTCCTCGCCCGCAAACTGGCCGCACGCTTTAAATTCCCGCTGCTGAACCCCCTGCTGGTGGCAATGGTGGTGATTATCCCCTTTCTGCTGATCAGCGGTATTTCCTACGATCGCTATTTTCAGGGCAGCAAGATCCTCAACGATCTGCTGCAGCCTGCGGTCGTCGCGCTGGCCTTTCCTTTATATGAGCAGCTGCACCAGATCCGTGCCCGCTGGAAATCCATCATTACCATCTGCTTTATCGGCAGCGTCGTCGCCATGGTAACGGGGACAACCGTCGCTCTGCTGATGGGGGCCACGCCACAAATCGCCGCCTCTATTATGCCTAAATCAGTGACCACGCCGATTGCCATGGCGGTCAGCGGCAGTATCGGCGGTATTCCGGCCATTAGTGCAGTGTGCGTGATTTTCGTCGGTATTCTCGGGGCGGTCTTTGGCCATACCCTGCTGAACCTGATGCGCATCCGGACTAAAGCCTCCCGTGGTCTGTCGATGGGTACCGCCTCGCATGCCCTCGGCACCGCCCGTTGCGCAGAACTGGACTATCAGGAAGGGGCATTCAGCTCGCTGGCGTTGGTGCTGTGTGGGATTATTACCTCCCTGGTCGCCCCCTTCTTGTTCCCGGTCATTCTGGCAGTAGTCGGATAAATGTGATTTACATCACACCTATCAGTGCAACAATTAAAAGTTGCACTAACAATGAGATATTAGTCACATATACGGGCGATTGACGCCCGTACACTAGATTCCCATTACATTGTTAAGAGGCTACGCCATGCACCCACGTTTTCAAGCTGCGCTTCCCCTTCTGGCGGCAGATCTGCAAGCGGCCATCGCCCCGATGCTGAGCGACCCGCATTTTCCGGCTTTGCTGGATGCCGGTCAGGTCGCGACGCTGCGAAATGCGACAGGTCTGGATGAAGACGCGCTGGCTTTCGCGCTGTTGCCGCTTGCGGCGGCCTGCGCCCGTGCCGATCTGTCTCATTTTAACGTTGGCGCTATCGCCCGCGGTATCAGCGGCACCTGGTATTTCGGCGGCAATATGGAATTCCTCGGCGCTACCATGCAGCAAACCGTCCATGCCGAACAGAGCGCCATCAGCCACGCCTGGCTGCGCGGTGAAAAATCCCTGCAGGCCATTACCGTTAACTACACCCCTTGCGGCCACTGCCGTCAGTTTATGAATGAACTGAACAGCAGCCAGCTGCTGCGGATTCATCTGCCGGGCCGCGAAGCGCATTCGCTCCAGCACTATCTGCCGGATGCCTTCGGTCCGAAGGATCTGGAGATCAAAACGCTGCTGATGGATGAACAAGATCACGGTTTCCCGCTGGTGGGTGATGCGCTGGTGCAGGCGGCGATTCAGGCGGCCAACGCCTGCCATATGCCTTACAGCAACTCCCCGTCTGGGGTGGCGCTAGAGTTGAAAGACGGGACCATTTTTTCCGGTCGCTATGCGGAAAACGCCGCCTTTAACCCGACGCTGCCGCCACTGCAGGGCGCCCTGAATCTGCTGAGCCTTAACGGATACGACTATCCGGATATTCAGCGCGCGGTGCTGGCCGAAAAAGCCGACGCACCGCTGATTCAGTGGGATGCCACCGCGGCAACGCTGAAAGCACTAGGCTGTTACAGCATTGACCGGGTACTGCTCGGCTAAATAGCGTGTTATGCGGGCTTTTTAGCCCGCATTGTTGAAAAACCCCGCAATTAAACGATGGTTTCTTGCGCTTGCCCGACGGGTAAAGTAGCCTGATGTTTCCCTTATCCACATGAGCCCGGTGAATGTTAAAGCGTGTGTTATACAGCCTGTTAGTCCTGTTCGGCCTGCTGCTGTTGACCGTGCTGGGTCTTGACCGTTGGATGAGCTGGAAAACCGCCCCCTATATTTATGACGAGCTGCAGGATCTGCCCTATCGCCAGGTTGGGGTGGTGCTCGGCACCGCGAAATACTACCGCACCGGGGTTATCAATCAATATTATCGCTACCGGATTCAGGGCGCACTCAACGCCTATAACAGCGGCAAGGTCAACTATCTGCTGCTGAGCGGCGACAATGCACTACAGAGCTACAACGAGCCGATGACCATGCGCCGGGATTTGATTAAAGGCGGCGTTGACCCGGCGGATATCGTCCTCGATTACGCCGGATTCCGCACCCTCGACTCGATTGTGCGCACCCGGAAAGTGTTTGATACCAACGACTTTATTATCATCACCCAGCGCTTCCACTGCGAGCGGGCACTGTTTATCGCCCTGCATATGGGGATTCAGGCCCAGTGCTATGCGGTGCCGTCGCCGAAAGATATGTGGAGCGTGCGTTTGCGTGAGTTTGGCGCCCGGTTCGGCGCGCTGGCGGATCTCTATATTTTCAAACGCGAACCGCGTTTTTTAGGGCCGCTGATCCCGATCCCTACCCTGCAGGAAGTGCCTGAGGGCGCTCAGTCCTATCCGGCCGTTACGCCAGAGCAGTTGCTGGAGTTACAAAAGTCAAAGTAACGCCCCGCTGGTATAATCGCTAAATTCAACCGCCCGGTTACCGCCAGGATGCCTGGCCTCATACAGCGCTTTATCCGCCTCATCGACCATTTTTTGATAATCAGGATGGCCGCGATAATAGCTCACGCCAAATGAAGCGCTGAGGAGAGGAATTTCTCCGCGTAGGGGTCCTCAAGCATAATGCTATAAAATTGCTCCGCGGTTTTTTCATCGACAATGCTTTGTAATTTAAAAAAAACCGAGGAAAAGAGAATTATTGCCCCGGGTTTATTTATCTAATTTTGGACTTTAGTTCAGCGGCGCTTACGAGTGAAACAAAAAAGCCCGCGCGGTTGGCGCGGGCGATTTCACTGCGGAATATTATTTCTTACGCGCGTATTTCAGGGAATCCAGCGCGACGGCGAAGATAATAATCGCCCCTTTAATAATATACTGCCAGTAAGGGTTTACGCCGATATAGGTCAGGCCGTAGTTGATTACCGTAAAGATGATAACCCCGGTCACCACCCCAAACACGGTACCCACACCACCGCTGAACGATACGCCACCGACCACGCAGGCCGCGATGGCATCCAGTTCGTACATAAAGCCGAGGTTGTTGGTCGCCGAGCCGATACGCCCCGCTTCCAGCAGACCACCGAAAGCATAGAACACGCCGGACAGCGCATAAATCACCAGCAGGTTCAGCGCGACGTTGACGCCAGAGACTTTGGCAGCTTCCGGGTTACCGCCGATAGCAAAGATGTTTTTACCAAAGCGGGTTTTATTCCACAGGATCCACACGAAGAACACCGCAATCAAGGCGTAGAACGTGATGTACGACAGGCGGAAGGTCCCCAGTGCCACAAACCCCTGGGCAAACTGCGAGAAGTGGCTGTCAAAACCGGAGATCGGCGAGGCGCCCACAAAATCGTAGTACAGGGAGTTAATACCATAAACGATGATCATCGTACCGAGCGTGGTAATAAACGGCGTCACGTTCAGGTAAGCAATGATAATACCGTTAATCAGGCCGATAATGGCACCAATCGCGCAGACCAGCAGGATCACCAGCGGAATCGGCATGGTTGCCATATCCGGGAACACCTTGTTGGCATTATCGACGGCCTGCAGCATGGTGGCAGCAATAACCGCCGCCAGGCCCACCTGACGTCCGGCAGACAGGTCAGTCCCCTGGGTAACAATCAGCCCGGCCACGCCGAGGGCGATAATAATACGCACCGAGGACTGGGTCAGGATGTTACTGAGGTTCAGCAAACTTAAAAACGTAGGGTCCTGGAAAATAATAATGGCCAGCAAAACCAAAAGAACAACGTAAATCCCACCGTCTTTCAGGTAGGTGAGAAAACTTTTTTTATTTAACGCGCTCATGAGAAGCCCCTGCTCTTAAAGATGCAACGACGCAAGACGTAAAATCTCGTTTTGCGTAGTAGTTTTTGTCTCAACAATGCCGGCGACAAGACCATTGCTCATCACCAGAATACGGTCGGTAATACCCAGCAGCTCCGGCATCTCGGAGGAGATAATGATGATCCCTTTCTCTTTCTTCGCCAGCTCAGCAATCAGCTGGTAAATCTCGAATTTCGCGCCAACATCGATTCCGCGCGTGGGTTCATCAAGCATTAAAATTTCCGGCTGGGTTAATAGCCAGCGTCCAATAATGACTTTCTGCTGGTTACCGCCGGACAATGAACCAATTTGCGTATGCTGGCCGGGGGTTTTCACCCGCATCGAATCAATTACCCACTGGGTATCGCTTTTCATGCGCGAATTGTCCAGTAAGCCAACCCTGTTTTTATATTTCTTAATATTGGAGATCAGTGAGTTAAAACCGATATCCAGGTACGCGTAAATCCCGGTGGAGCGCCGCTCTTCGGTGACCAGGGCAAAGCCGTGGTTAATCGCTTCATTGGCGCTATGGTTATTTATTTTCTTACCGTGCAGCGTAATGGTGCCGCCCGATTTCTCGCGGATACCGAAAATGGTCTCCACAATATCGGTACGCTTGGCTCCCACCAGCCCGGCAATGCCGAGGATTTCGCCTTTGTGCAGGTCGAAAGAGATGTCGCGAATCGACGGCTGGCGCAGCGACGTCAGGTTGCGGACTTCAAGGATCACCTCACCCGGTTTGTTTTCACGGTCCGGGAAGCGCTGGTTAAGGGAACGCCCAACCATCATGGCGATGATCTTGTCCATATCCAGGCCTTCAAGCGGCTGGGTGGCAATCCACTGACCGTCGCGCAGAACGGTAATCTCATCGCACAGCTGGAAAATTTCTTCCATCTTATGCGAGATATAGACAATGCCGCAGCCGCGTTCTTTCAGCTTACGGATGATCTTAAACAGGTGATTGACCTCTTTCTCCGTCAGCGACGAAGTCGGCTCGTCCATAATGACGATTTTCGCGTCATAGGAGAACGCCTTAGCGATTTCAATCATCTGCATCTGCGATACTGACAGCGTACCGACGCGCGCGCGCGGGTCGATATCGATATCCAGTTCATCAAAGATCCCTTTGGTATCGCGATACATTTTATCCTGATCGACAAACACGCCTTTGGTGGGATAACGCCCCAGCCACATGTTGTCCATCACGGTACGTTGCAATACCAGGTTTAATTCCTGATGCACCATTGAAATACCGTTTTCCAGGGCTTCTTTCGCCGAATGGAAATCGATCTCTTTACCCTGAAAAAGAATACTGCCGGAATCTTTTTGATAGATCCCAAAAAGGCATTTTAATAATGTTGATTTGCCCGCACCGTTCTCTCCCATTAATGCATGAATAGAATGAGGACGGACTTTCAGATTGACATTATCGAGCGCCTTGACGCCAGGAAACGATTTGTTGATGTTGCTCATTTCCAACAAAAATTCGCCTGACCGTTCGCTATTATTGCTGACCATAGTTATACCTGGCTGCGTTCATGCACACCCTAACCGACGAATGAACGCCGAAGTCAGGATCTGGTTCTGTATCAGGAATAATCGGGCGGGAATACCCGGAGTCTTTCTGCTTGCAGCAACATTAACTGTCCTGCCGCCTAAGTACTCCGGATAATAATCCGCGCCCGTAACTCAATAATTATTTACCGGTAAACTGGCTCAGATTGTCTTTATCTACGCCAACGTAAGGAACGCGGACGATTTTATTCTCAATCTTCCAGTTGGTGCCTGCCGCCGGTTCTTTCCCGTCAGCCAGGTTTTTCGCCAGATCGAAGGTCGCTTTAGCCTGGTTGTTGGCATCGTTCAGCACGGTACCGGCCATTGCACCGGATTTAACCAGCGACAGCGCTTCAGGCAGGGCATCGACGCCGAACACCGGAATGCTGCTCTTGTTGTGTGCTTTCAGCGCTTCAACAGCACCCATCGCCATGGCGTCGTTGTTAGCAATAACGACTTCAATTTTGTTGGCGTTCGGGCCAGACAGCCATGCGTCCATCTTGTCTTTTGCCTGCGCGGTATCCCACATCGCCGTGTCTAACGCCAGCTGCTGAGTTTTGAAGCCTTTGTCGTTCAGCTCTTTAATCACGTAGGTGGTACGTGCTTCAGCATCCGGATGTCCTGGCTCGCCTTTCAGCAGCACAAACTGAATCTGACCATCTTTGTTGAGATCCCAGTTCGGGTTTGCTTTCCAGTGTTTGGCAATCAGGTCACCCTGAATTACGCCGGACTCTTTTGAATCGGTCCCGACGTAATAAGCTTTATCATAGCTATCCAGCGCTTTGCGGGACGGCTCTTTGTTAAAGAACACCACCGGCACGTTCTGACCACGTGCTTTATCGATAACGGTACCCGCAGCCGCCGGGTCCACCAGGTTGATGGCCAGCGCTTTCACCCCTTTCGCCAACAGGACGTCAATCTGATCGTTCTGTTTTGACTGGTCGTTCTGCGAGTCATTCATCAGCAGCTGCACGTCCGGCGCTGATTTGCCGTCTTTTTCGATAGCCTTACGCACCACCGACATAAAGTTGTCGTCATATTTATAAATGGTTACGCCGATGCGGGTATCAGCTGCGTGCGCCGCGGCGCCAAATAACATGCTCGCCATAACAGCAGACAGGGTTAACACCTTCTTATTCATGGAATCTCCGGTTTTTTTTATGCAGGGTCGTTGGTGTGAAAATAGCGGGCGGCATCTGTTACATAAAAGTTACCGCACAACCATGTTCACGACTGTAATTCTGTCTTCCATGTAGGGTAACGCTCCAGAAATACGACTTTATTACGCGTTTAACGCCTTTTTCCTACGGTAAAAGTGATTAGTCACCGTGATAGAGTGGTTCAGACTAGTAAACGCGGCCATCATAATCAGTTGAATGTTAATATACTGTGAATTTACTCACAGATTGAAAGCGGTTACATAACGCCGCATCATCAGTTAGTGATCGGCCCCGCACTTTGCCGTTGCAGCACGGAATGACGACGCACCAGCGTTGGCATAAAGCAGTGACGCGCCTCATGATCCAGCTTGCCGGCCGCCCCCAGCAACGCCAGCTCCGTAGCCAGTTTTGCCATCGACATCACCGGGTAACGCACCGTGGTCAGCTGCGGGTCGGTGTAACGCGAAATCGGGATATCATCGAAGCCAATGAGTGACAGATGCTGCGGTACCGCAATGCCGTTATCTTTCAGCGTCGTCAGCGCCCCGGCAGCCATGCTGTCGTTATAGGCAAAGACGGCCGTCAGGCCTAAATTACGCCCCAGCAGTTCGACCATTGCCGCTTCCCCGCCCTGCATATCCGGCGTTCCTGAGCCGACCCAGCTGTCCGGCGCGATAATGTTTTGCTCCTGCAACGCCTTAAACCACCCTTCCCGGCGCATATAGTCATCTTCAATGCCGTGGTTTGAAGAGAGGTAGCCGATGCGTTGATGACCATGATTGAGCAGCATTCGCGTAGCCATCAGCGCGCCGCTGACGTTATCCAGTCCGACGCAGCGATGGGCGTAGCCGGGCACGATGCGGTTGATCAGCACCATCCCCGGAATATGCTCCATAAAGTCGCCTAGTTCGGCATCGCTCAGGGCTTTGGAGTGAACAATCAGGGCGGAACAGCGCTGACGGATCAGGACTTCAATGGCATGACGCTCTTTTTCCGCCTCATGGTAGCTGTTGCCGATCAGCACATATTTTTGATGCTGCTGCGCGACGGTATCCACCGCTTTGACCAGCGCGCCGAAGAAGGCATCCGAGACGTCCATCACCACTACGCCGATGGTATCGCTGACCTGCGTCGCCAGCGCCTGGGCGTTGGCATTCGGCCGATAGCCCAGCTGCGTTACCGCTTTCATTACATTTTCCCGTGTATCCGGGCTCACCAGCGCGCTGTTGTTCAGCACACGTGAGACGGTCGCCACGGAAACACCCGCCTGACGGGCGACATCACGAATGGTGATCATGCTCACCGACCTTAAGAAAATTGTAAGACGCCACACCCACCTCCTGTGTTCAGCAAGGTGGCTATTCTGGCAGCGACCTGCGGCCCACTACGTGAGTGATGTCACAAGCCTGGAAACGGTTACATCCGTTTTGTTAATGATTGTGATCGAGATCGTTATCTGGATGTGTTTTTCGATGAGGTGCCTGACGCACGAAGTGTTAGCTGACGCCACAACCATTCCACCGGCCCCTGGCGGAAATAGCGCAGCCACATTAGCGAGAAGGTTATATTGATAGCCCACACCGGCAGCACCAGGGCTAACAGGTGCAAGCGGTCAAACTGCATAAACAGGCCAAAGCGGTAGAAAATGGTGGTACAGATCAGCGTCTGTAGCAGGTAGTTGCTTAACGCCATCCGCCCGACGCAGGCTATCGCCCCCACCAGCCGGAACTGACACAACCGTGGCCAGAAGCCCCACGCCAGCGCAGCATACCCGATGGTTTGTAACGGGGCGCCCAGCTCACGCGGTGCCTGTAACAGGAACGCACACCAGCGCGGATCCCAGCCGAGATGCCACTGGGCAACAATAGCAGGGATATTTACCGCCATGCCGGCCACAATCAGCAATGCACCGGTGCGCCGGTAGTGGCTGAGGCTAAACTGCCCTTTTAACCAGCCACTGCGCATCAATGCCGCGCCCATCAGCATCATCCCCGCGAGCTGCCAGCCATATTGCGCCCCCAGCGCCAGCAGGTTATCGGAAAGCAGATCGGCACGATTGCTCACCGCTTCCATCCCGCCGTTGAGCTTCCAGTATTGCTCATACTGTAAATTCGCCGCATCAGGCACCCATGAGCGGTTTGGCGCACCGCCGGAAATCAGTCCCAGCAGCACCAGCACCGCAACGCCAATCAGGTACAGCACAACGCCGGTATTAAACAGCGATTTGAGGTGATGGGCATCGCGCACCATTCGCCAGGTCACCAGCCCGACTAAGGCATAGGCCAGCAGGATGTCGCCATCCCAGAAAAACAGGCCGTGGATAAAGCCCAGCAGCGCCAGCAGCGTCAAACGCGACTGGATCCAACGTTTGCCGCGCGGCAGCAGCATCTGTAGCCCGGCACCAAACAGCAAGGCAAACAGCGTCAGAAATTTGACCTGCGCAAACAGATCGAGGATCGCCCAGGTCCAGGCATCGCTTGAGGTGAAAGTCCCGGACCAGGCCGGATTGAGATAAGCCGCCTTCGGCAGGCCGAAGGCGTTGATATTCAGGAGCAGGATACCGAGGATGGCCACGCCGCGCACAAAATCCAGCGTGACATTTCTCTCCATGTAACCTGCCCTTTGATTAGTTGTGATGGCGAACGGCGCGCAGGAACTCCTGGCGAGTGTTCTGGCTGGATTTAAACAGACCGCCCAACGAGGTGGTGGTGGTGGCGCTGGTTGCATCACGGATGCCACGCGCTTTGACGCAGTAATGCACTGCATCAATCGATACCGCCACGTTGTTGGTGCCAAGCAGGGTCTGCAGCGCGGTTAAAATCTGCTGGGTCAGACGTTCCTGAACCTGCGGGCGCTGCGAGAAGAACTGCACGATACGGTTAATTTTCGACAGACCAATCACCGAGTCTTTCGGAATATAGGCAACCGTCGCTTTACCGTCGATGGTGACAAAGTGGTGTTCGCAGGTGCTGGTCAGCGTAATATCACGCACGGTGACCATTTCATCGACCTGCATTTTATTTTCAATAACGGTGATTTTTGGGAACCTGGCATAATCCAGACCGGAAAAAATCTCGTCAACGTACATTTTGGCAATGCGTCGTGGGGTTTCCACCAGGCTGTCATCGGTCAGATCAAGATTCAGCAGCTGCATAATCTCGGTCATGTGTCCGGCTATCAGGCGCTTGCGCGTTTCATTATCAAGTTCTTTTACTGGCGGACGCAACGGCGTCTCCAGCCCACGAGCGACCAGCGCTTCATGAACGAGTATGGCTTCTTTACTCAGTGCTGACATTTAGGTTCTCCTGCAGGTGTCGCGCTCTTTGCTCTATGAGGGCAAAGTTTGCATCCATTGTGCGTGAGGTGACGCACATAATCCAGTAGCCGAAACGTTAATTGTTGAAATTTGCGTTAGCTATCAGCCAGCACAGGCATGTTGGCTAAAAGTTGCATTAATGATGCAATATCTTGCTGAAAGGAGAAAGTGAAAGTTGCTCACGGGCACATGAAATATCTGTATTATGGCCTGTCACGCGCACTTATCTTCCTGAGGAGCCCGGCATGGAATTGCTTGAAGAGCACCGCTGTTACGAAGGCCGGCAGCAACGCTGGCGGCACGACTCCAGCACCCTGAATGTTCCAATGACCTTCAGCATCTTTTTACCCCCATCACAGACAGAAACCGCACCGCCGGTGCTGTACTGGCTGTCAGGGTTAACCTGTAATGATGAAAACTTCACGACCAAGGCCGGCGCTCAGCGAATCGCCGCCGAGCTGGGCATTGTCCTGGTGATGCCGGATACCAGCCCGCGCGGCGATAACGTCGCTGACGATAGCGGCTGGGATCTTGGTAAAGGTGCCGGCTTTTATCTTAACGCGACCGAAGCCCCGTGGTCCGAACATTACCGCATGTATGACTACGTGCGCGACGAACTGCCCGCGCTGATTCACTCGCAGTTTAACGTCGGCGAGCGCTGCGCGATCAGCGGCCATTCCATGGGCGGCCACGGCGCGCTGATCATGGCGCTGAAAAACCCGGGCCGTTTTGTCAGCGTGTCCGCTTTCGCCCCTATCGTGAACCCGACGCAGGTTCCGTGGGGACAAAAAGCCTTCAGCGCGTACCTGGGTGCCGATACTTCGGCATGGCAGGCGTGGGACAGCTGTGCATTGCTGCAGGCAAGCCAGGCCACCGACGCCATCCCGACCTTAATTGATCAGGGTGATGGCGATACCTTCCTGGCAGTACAGCTTCAGCCAGCGGTGCTGGCAGAGGTCGCGCGCCAGAAAGCGTGGCCGTTAACCCTGAGGATCCAGCCGGGTTACGATCACAGCTACTATTTTATCGCGTCGTTTATCGAAGACCATTTACGCTTCCACGCCCGCTATCTGCTGGGCTGACGTACCGCCTGTGCGCCTCGCGGCGCACCGGCTCTCGCCACCGCAGCTTCGCGCCTATCCCTGTAGACTCTTATTCAAGAACCACCATTTCTTTCTTCTTAGAAAGCAATATTTTAATAAAGTCGACGTAAGAAACCGGTTTAAAGAAATAGTACCCCTGCAATAAGGTGACATTTTTCCCGTTGAGATAATTGAGCTGCTCCTGCGTCTCGACACCTTCCGCGACAATCCGTAAGGAGAGCTTGCGCGCCATTTCCAGCACGCAATCCAGAAGCTTCGTCGATTCTTCAAGGTCGTTAACCCGCCCGACAAAACTCTTATCAATTTTGATGTAGTCAATATTCAAATCGTGCAGATAGGACAACCCGGAATACCCTGTGCCAAAATCATCCAGCGCAATGGAAAAACCGCGGGCGTGTAAGGTATTGAGATTGGCAATCAGTTGCTCATCCACATGCAACGGTTCGCGCTCGGTCACTTCGAGCACCAGTTTCAAATTTTGGTTGAGAAAACCATCCCGGTATTTCAGGCAATCCGCCATAAACAGCGGTGAGCTGATATGCGACGCGCTGAAGTTGATCCCAATATGAAAACCATCGGGCAGTTTCTCGCTAAGTTTGTTCATCTGCGAGACTACCTGAGTCATCAGGCTTTGGGTCAGGGGAATGATCAGCCCGGTTCGCTCCGCCAGCGGGATAAACGCCACCGGGGAAATAATCCCAATTTGCGGATGCTTCCAGCGGGCCAGCACCTCGACACCATAGATCGCCCCGGTTCGCCCGTTTACCACCGGCTGGTAGAACGGGACAATTTCGCCGTTGGCAATCGCTTTGCGCAGCGTATCTTCGGGGGTGGTGTATTTATTGGCGTACTTCAACAATAGCCACGCCAGTGCGCAAGAGACAAACAAAATAAAGACCAACAAACCCGCTCCTTGCTGAATCATGCGCTTCGCGCTAAAAAATGGCGGCAGGTTATATTCGATACCAAACGGAAAGTCGGCCGACTGAAACAAACCGGTAGTGGCCGCGCTGAGGCTGGCTTTTCTGACGTCCCCTGTATAGCCAATCGCCTTATCACCCACCACTAATGAAAACGCGGTATTTTGCACATTACTGTTCAGGGCATCACGAATATGGACGTCGCTGATGCTGATAATAATTTTGACGTTCCCGGAGATCTGCTGATAGACCAGCACCGGGCGGTTATTCATGGTGTTCATCGCCGCAATAAGCATTAACGGCTCTGGCGGTAAATAGTGAAGGCGGGAAAGCAGCACCCGGTTACCGGGGAGCGAGGAACACCATACTTTATCCCCTTTGATGATCAATAACGTTCTGAGGTGCGGCTTCAGCGCCGCCTCGGTGCCAAGCTGAAACTGCCCTTCCGGCGTACACCCTTTGAGGGCGACATCGCGCGCGGTGGTAGCTGCATCTCGCGCTTCATCCAGAAAGACGTTGATCTTTCTTGCTGTCTGATAGGCCGCGCTGGTGTTATTTATTCTGGCTAAATACCAGAGCTGCATATTTAAAATAAACACACCGACGCTAAAAAAAAGTACCGCAACCAAAGCCGGAAGTATGACGTTGCGCATTATTATTGTTCTCTATCAATAGCGATTCGAGTTGAGAAATAACGTCAGCATGAAATATCAGGAGGGCATCAGCCATCCAGGAGCAGGATGGCTGCGTCTCTCTCTAATAGTGTATACGCCATTTTGCACCGCGCATGGTTCTGTGCGACGGGAAAACAAAGGCACAATAATAGCGGGCAGCCGGCGATCGCGACTGCCCGGTTGGCGGGTTAATTAAAAGCGGTAATCCACGGCCATAAAGTAGCGGCGACCTTCTTCCGTGTAGCTATAGTCGTCGCGGCTCAGGTCTTTATCCCCGACGTTCAGCACGCCGGAACGCAGTTTCACGCTCTTCGTCACCTGCCAGGCGGCACCGACGTCAAACATGGTGTACCCTCCCGGCGTTTTTGAGGTGGCGCTGACCGCACGCTGCTCGCCGGTATAATTTGCGGTGACGTAGAAGGACCAGTCATCCAGCGGCGTCCAGTCCAGCGTGCCGTTAGCGGTATGGAACGGCAGCGACTGCAGTGGCTTATCCCCACCGTTGCTGAGATCGCGGCCATCGTTGTAGGTGTAGTTCACCGTCAGCTTCCATTCGTCGCCAAACGGCACTTTCACTTCGGTTTCCACCCCTTTGATACGCGCTTTGTTGACGTTGAAGTAGCGGAATACCGGCACGCGTTTGCCATTGACCGTTTTCCAGCCGACAAAGTTCGGATAGCCCGGCGCTTCGCTGGCGCTGGAAGTACGCAGAATATCGATCATATCGTCGACGTTATTCTGGAAGGTGGTCACGCTGCCTTCCACGCCTTCCAGCAGCCCTTCTTCACCGCGGTAGTACAGGCCAATCTCGAAGCTTTCGCTGGTTTCCGGTTTCAGATCCGGGTTACCAATGATGCTACAGGAGCCACGACAGGAGTTGGTGGTCCAGTCCGGGTTCAGTTGCAGCAGCGACGGCGCTTTAAAGGCCGTTGCCCAGCCGCCCTTCACGGTAACGGTGTCGGTCGCGTTATAGACCAGGTAGGCACGCGGGCTCCAGTGATCGCCGTAGGTCTCATGGTCATCCATACGAATGCCGGTGGTTAACGCCAGCGGTTCGAAAATACGCCACTCATCTTCAAGAAACAGCGCGTACTGGCTGGCGGAAGTGGATTTCCCACCGCTGCTCAGGTTAACGGGGTCTTTCAGCTTATCGTGGCGCCATTCCCCACCGAAGGTCAGCATCTGGTTAATCACCCCCAGCGGCAGCACATATTTACCGTCGATGGCGTTACTTTCGGAGGTGATCGTGCCGTCCTGCCCTGGGTTTTTGTTATCGACTTTTTCGCCGTAGAACTTCAGTTCGCTGTTGCCCATATCCCAGCGGCCATTATGGCTGAGGGAGTAGTTCTGGCGCTCAAGGCGGTTGCGATCCAGGGAGTCAGAATCACGGTCCTGGCGGTCAAAACCGTAGCCGGCCGTGATGTCCTGGTTATCGGTTGGGGTCCAGGCAAACTCGACGTTGCCGTCGCGGCTGGTAAAGCCTTCGATACGTGGCGTTTCGCCCGCGGCGTTGCTGGAGGCCTGCTGATCGTCTTTGGCGCGTTTCGCCAGGTTACCGTAGGCTTTCATGCCCAGCACGCCGTCAATCAGCGGGCCGCCGGTGAAGAACTGGCCGTTGTAGGTATCCCCGCGATCGCGGTGTTCCTGAATGGTGGTATCGGCGCTCAGCGTGCCGGTCCATTTCTGGCCGACTTTTTTGGTGATGATGTTGACCACGCCGCCGAGGGCGTCGGAGCCATACAGCGAGGACATCGGCCCGCGCACCACTTCAATCCGCTCGATAGCGTCAACCGGGACCCAGTTTAAATCGAAATCGTTGTGGCGGAAGACGGCGTTACGAGAGTTCACGCGTTTGCCGTCAACCAGGATCAGCGTGTAGCTGCTGTCAAGGCCGCGAATACTGACGCCCTTGCGGTTGTCGCCTTCGTTGGTGAGCTGTACACCAGGCACATCACGCAGAACATCTTTAAGGTTCTGAACCGGGCGGCGCTGTAAATCCTGCTGGGTAATGACGCTGATACTGGCCGGCGCATCCTTCACGCTCTGTTCCGTCGCCGCGGCGGTGACCACCAGCGTTTCTTCATTGACTTCGGCAAGGGCCGGAAACGCCAGCGATACGACGGATGCGCACAATCCCGCCCGGACAAAAGGGTTTAACCTGAACATTCCATATCTCCATGAGGTTCATAACGAATCAAACAAAAGGTGCAATTAACACGTACAGTCGGCGCACTGCTCATAGGCGGCGCGCGCGGAATAGTTTTACCGTTGACGTGGCTGGTCACCTCTTGCCGGCGGTTATGGCCTGCAAGCTATGGAGATTGGCTTCATCCTGAATATGCGAGGATGATAAAGATAATGATTTCCATTATCAATAAAATTATGGAGAATTGTATCAGTTTGTAAGTTATGACGAGCGTAAAAAAACCCTCTTATAAAAGAGGGTTTTATCACCACTGCCCCGCGTTTTGCCGGGCGTTAGCCTTTAAAGCGCTGCGGGAACTTCATTTCGCTATAGCGGACGAAACGGGTGCCTTTTGCCAGCTTGTAACCAAACCAGATCACCAGGAACAGCGGAATACCGATATAGGTTGCCGCCACACCGCCCCAGTCAATGGTATCTTTCAGGAACGCTTCATAGTTCTGGCCCAGGGTAATGATCAGGCACAGCACGAAGGCGAAGATCGGCCCCAGCGGGAAGAATCCTGAACGATATGGCAGGTCGTTCAGATCGTGACCCTGCAGCACGTAGCCGCGGCGGAAACGATAGTGGCTGATGGCAATCCCCAGCCAGGCGATAAAGCCCGTCATGCCCGAGGTGTTGAGCAGCCACAAATAGACGGTCTGGTTACCGAACATCGAGCTCAGGAAGCACAGCCCCGCAATCACCGTCGTCGCATACAGCGCATTGCGCGGCACGCCGCCACGGGAGAGCTTTGAGAAAATACGCGGCGCTTTACCATCACAGGCCAGGGTATAGAGCATACGCGTTGAGGCATACATTCCCGAGTTACCCGCCGACAGCACCGCCGTCAGGATGACCGCGTTCATGATTGCCGCCGCTGACAGCAGCCCCGCGTGCTGGAACACCAGGGTGAACGGGCTGACGGAAATGTCTTTCACGTCGTTACGCAGCAGGCTTGGGTCGGTATACGGAATGATCAGGCTGATGATCAGAATCGCGAACACATAGAACAGCAGGATACGCCAGAACACCTGCCGCACCGCGCGCGGAATGTTCTTCTCCGGGTTTTCAGACTCACCGGCCGCAATGCCGATAAGTTCGGTGCCCTGGAACGAGAAGCCGACAATCATCGCCACGCCGATCATCGCCGCGAAACCACCGGCAAACGGCGCATCATCGATCGCCCAGTTGCTCCAGCCCGCAGGCTCCGCACCTTTAAAGATACCGACGATCATCATCACGCCGACAATAATAAAGATAATGACGGTGGCAACTTTGATCAGCGAGAACCAGTATTCCGCTTCGCCAAACCCTTTCACCGAGATCCAGTTCAGCAGGAACATAATCCCGAGGAACAGCGCGCTCCAGATCCAGCCGGGGGTATCCGGGAACCAGTAGCTCATCACCAGCTGTGCAGCTACAAGGTCAACGGCAATGGTGACGGCCCAGTTGTACCAGTAGTTCCAGCCCAACGCGAAGCCAAAGCCTTCTTCAACGTAGTTTTGACCGTAGGTCGCGAAGGAACCGGAGACCGGCATATATGCCGCCAGTTCGCCAAGGCTGGTCATCAGGAAATAGACCATCAGACCGATTAAGATATAAGAGAGCAGAGCGCCGCCTGGGCCTGCCTGAGAAATCGTTGCGCCAGATGCAACGAAAAGACCTGTACCGATGGAACCGCCGATTGCGATCATGGTCAAGTGGCGCGCCTTTAATTCACGGCGTAAGCCGGGCGCTTCTGTGGTTTTAGTATCCGAAACCATGTGAAAATGCTATCCATCCAAAAAACGAGGCGCGATTGTAGCAGACGATCCGGGTTCTATCCGGTACAAATGCGAAGTTATAAGAGAGCTTCATGATCGATCATAAATTATTAGTAAAGCACTAATCCCCGGAATTGCCAGCGATCCCCCCTCGCTCCCTCACGATAATGAAGCCATACCTGGCCGGTGATTTACACCTGGCAGTAATGCAGAAAACGTTGTAATGCCTTGGAAATATGCTTTTGCCGATGGTGAATCCGCCACAGCGTGCGGGTCAGATTCGGCAGCGGCACCGTCAGCTCCACCAGTGACCCGACCTCCAGTTGCTCGGCGATAACCCGCCGGGAAAGGCAGCTGATGCCAAGTCCGTGACGCACGGCGTGCTTGATAGCCTCCGAGTTCCCCAGCTCCATCCCCAGATGAAATGCTGGCAAATGCGACAGCAGCAGGTAGTCGACGATCTCGCGCGTGCCGGAGCCATGCTCACGCAAAATCCACGGCGCTTCTGCCAGACGTTGCAACGTGACCTCGCCCTGCAGCAGCGGCGAGTCCGGGGCGGCGAACACCACCAGCTCATCTTCCAGCCACGGCTCGGCAATAATATCTGCCGCATGGCAGGGACCTTCGATAAGCCCGATGTCCACCCGCAGATCGGCGACCGCATTGATTACGTCCTGGCTATTCCCCACGCTCAGCTCGAGAGGCAGGTCGGGAAAATCGCGACGGTAGTGGGCGATGATCTCCGGCAGGATATAGTTACCGATGGTGCTACTGGCATAAACCCGAATCGCGCCGTTGTCGCCGCGAAACAGTTCTTCTATCTCGATGGCGCGCTCCAGAAGCGCTAACGCCCGCGGGTAGAGCAGCCGCCCGTGTTCGTTCACCACCAGCCGCTTCCCTACGCGGTCGAACAACTGCACTCCTAGCTGCCCTTCCAGATCGGTCAGGGCGGCGCTGACCGCCGACTGCGACAACGCCAGCATCTGCGAGGCCTGGGTGGTTGAACCGCTCTTAAGCACCTCAGCAAACACTTCCAGCTGTCGTAACGTGATATGCATAACTCATCCTGCCCGTCTTCCAGCGCGAGTATCCGATAACCCGACGTAACCTGGGGAAAATAACATTCTGGACCGCGAAAGTCCGTATTTACCACTTATTCCGATTGATTATAAATATATAATCAATTTTATTTTTAAACCAGCGCGGCGTAACCTTTTAGCCAGACAAAGGAGAAGGTTATGACAGCATTCACTTTACCGACTAAACATCGCACCTTGTGGCACTTTACCCCTGGACTGGCGCTCACCGCCGTACTGACCGGCGCCGCGCTGTGGGCAGGCAGTTTTTCCGCTATCGCGGGCGCCGGTTTCAGCGCGCTGACGCTGGCCATCCTCTTCGGTATGGTTATCGGTAATACGATTTATCCTAAGCTCTGGCAGTCCTGCGACGGCGGCGTCATCTTCGCCAAACAGTACCTGTTACGTCTCGGTATTATTTTATACGGTTTTCGCCTGACCTTCGCCCAGATTGCCGACGTGGGCGTCAGCGGGATCACCATTGATGTGCTGACATTGACCAGCACCTTTTTTATCGCCTGCTTCCTCGGGCAGAAGATTTTCGGTCTGGACAAACATACCAGCTGGCTGATTGGTGCCGGCAGCAGCATCTGCGGTGCGGCGGCGATTCTGGCAACCGAACCGGTGGTGAAAGCCGAAGCCAGTAAAGTGACCGTAGCGGTGGCGACGGTGGTGATTTTTGGTACCCTGGCCATCTTCCTCTACCCGGCGATGTACCCGATGCTGGCGCACTGGTTCACACCAGAAGCCTATGGCATCTATATGGGGTCGACCATGCATGAAGTGGCGCAGGTAGTTGCTGCAGGTCACGCCATCAGCCCGGATGCGGAAAACGCGGCGGTGATTGCCAAAATGCTGCGCGTGATGATGCTGGCTCCGTTCCTGCTGTTCCTGGCAGCACGGGTGAAACAACTGGCACCGGAAGGTCATGGTGAAAAAAGCAAAATCACCATTCCGTGGTTTGCCATCCTGTTCATCCTGGTAGCGGTGTTTAACTCCTTCCACCTGCTACCAAAAGCGGTCGTCGACATGCTGGTCACCCTCGACACCGTGCTGCTGGCGATGGCGATGGCGGCTCTGGGACTGACCACTCACGTTAGCGCCCTGAAAAAAGCCGGTGCCAAACCGCTGCTGATGGCCCTGATGCTGTTCGTCTGGCTGATTGTCGGTGGCGGCGTTATCAACCTGGGGGTTCACAGCCTGATGGCATAACCCCAGCACCTGTCCATCATCATTCATTGATGTAACTCTTCAGTTAAGCCGCTATCATTACCCTCCCCCCAGCGGCTTAACTGGAGTTTTTTTATGAAATATATTGGAGCGCACGTCAGTGCCTCAGGCGGGTTGGCCAACGCTGCCATTCGCGCCGCCGAGATTGAAGCAACGGCTTTCGCGCTGTTCACCAAGAACCAACGCCAATGGCGAGCCGCTCCGCTGAGCGACGAGACCATTGCTGAATTCAAAGCCGCCTGCGAAAAATACCGCTTTGGTCCTGGTCAAATCCTGCCCCACGACAGCTACCTGATTAACCTCGGTCACCCGGTGGCCGACGCGCTGGAAAAATCCCGCGATGCCTTTATTGATGAACTGAGCCGCTGCCAGCAGCTCGGGCTGACGCTCCTCAATTTCCATCCCGGCAGCCACCTGCAGCAGATCCCGGAAGACGAGTGTCTGGCGCGTATCGCCGAGTCGATTAATATTGCGCTGGCTAAAACCGAAGGGGTCACCGCGGTGATTGAAAACACCGCCGGCCAGGGCAGCAACCTCGGATTTAAGTTTGAACATCTCGCGGCCATCATCGACGGTGTCGAAGATAAATCCCGCGTCGGGGTGTGCATTGATACCTGCCACGCTTTTGCCGCCGGTTATGACCTGCGCAGCGCCGAGGAGTGTGAGAAGACCTTTGCTGACTTCGAGCGCATTGTCGGCTTCCGCTATCTGCGCGGCATGCACCTTAACGATGCCAAAAGCGCCTTCGGCAGCCGCGTTGACCGCCACCACAGCCTCGGTGAAGGCAACATTGGTCACGACGCGTTTCGTTGGATCATGCAGGACAACCGGTTTGACGGCATCCCGCTGATTCTGGAAACCATTAACCCGGATATCTGGGCGGAAGAGATTGCTTGGCTGCGGGCGCAGCAGACGGAAGAAGCTTCAGCCTGATTATCGCCGCTCCCCTTCGAGGGCGCAGACCAGCAGGATCAAAAAAAGGGCCGAACTATCGGCCCTTTGCTTTTTTGTTTTAGCGGTTCATCTGTCGACGACTCAGGCCGCTTTTTCGACTGCCTGAACTTCCGGACGTTTCACCACGGCGTAAGACAGACCGGCCACCAGGGTACCGGCGATAATCGCCAGCAGGTAACCCAGCACCGGGGTAATCGCGCCAGGGATCAGTAGCACAAACAGACCGCCGTGCGGCGCCATCAGTTTGGCACCAATCGCCATGGAGATGGCACCCGTCACCGCGCCACCAACGATACAGCATGGCAGGACGCGCATCGGGTCACGGGCAGCGAACGGAATCGCCCCTTCAGAGATAAAGCACAGACCCAGTACCAGTGCCGCTTTACCGCCTTCACGTTGACCCTTATCAAACTTATTACGGGCAACCAGCGTCGCGATACCCATCGCCAGCGGTGGCACCATACCGGCAGCCATAATGGCCGCCATCGGGGCGTAAGTTTGGGTACTCAACAGGCCAACACCGAAAGCGTAGGCTGCTTTGTTCACCGGGCCACCCATATCGGTACACATCATTGCCCCAAGGATAGCGCCCAGCAGGACGGCGTTCGCCGTACCCATCGTTTGCAGCCAGTGGGTCAGGCCTGCCAGAATGCCGGCAACCGGTTTACCAATCAGGTAGATCATCGCCAGGCCGACGATCAGGCTGGAAACCAGCGGAATGATCAGGATCGGCTTCAGCGCTTCCATGCTCGGCGGCAGTTTTAATTTGGTGCTGATCAGTTTTGCAACGTAACCGGCAAGGAAGCCGGCGATGATCCCGCCGATAAAACCGGAACCGCCGCTGACCGCCAGCATACCGCCGATCAGGCCCGGCGTCAGGCCAGGACGGTCAGCAATCGAGAAGGCAATAAAGCCTGCCAGTACCGGCACCATCAACGCAAAGGCTGAACCACCGCCAATCTGCATCAGCGCGGCTGCCAAAGTATCTTTGACTTCAAAGGCTTTGATACCAAAGGCGAAGGAGAGCGCGATACACAGACCGCCGGCCACCACCATCGGCAGCATATAGGACACGCCGGTCAGCAGGTGACGATAGGCGCCGCCACCCTCTTTCTTCGCCGAGTCAGCCTGCTGGCTGCCCTGGCCCGAAGGCTGGTACGGTTTCGCTTCCACAACCGCTTTATCCAGCTCCTGCGCGGTTTTCTTCAGCGCCAGGCCGGTGGTTGTGCGATACATCGGCTTACCGGCAAATTTCGCCAGGTCCACTTCAATGTCGGCAGCCACAACGACCAGATCCGCCTGCGCGACTTCTTCTGGAGTAATCGCATTGCCGGCGCCCACGGAACCGCGGGTTTCGACTTTGACCCACCAGCCACGTTTTTTGGCTTCGGTTTCAATGGCTTCAGCCGCCATAAAGGTGTGCGCAACGCCGGTCGGACAGGCCGTAATGGCCACAATGCGTTTTGCACCGCCGGTTGCCGCCGGCAGCGCCGCCGTGGCCGGTGCGGTATAGGTGGTCGCATGACCTTTTGCTTCGCTGAGGAACAGTTCAGGGTGTGCCACGGCGCGATTGATATCACCGAGATACACCTGCTTACCGTTCAGCGAGCTGTCGGCCGGCAACGCGGTACCGAGGACGATCGCCAGTTCGGCATCGTTCGGGTTGTCTGTCAGTTCAAGGTGCGCTTTAGTCGCGGCGGTGCTCAGCAGGGTTTTCGCCATATAGGCGCGGGCCTGGCCAAGTCCGGCATCAATAATCAGCAGCGTTTTCATTATGCCTCTCCTGCTGTTAATTAAAGGGTTTTAAGTCGACGCGCGCCATCATTGCGGCCAACTGGGTACGATCGGTAATACCAACATTGCTCTGGCTGACCGCCAGTGCCGCCACGGCGGTCGCCAGGCGTAAAGTATGTTCACTGGATTCACGCATCAGCAGACCGTAGATCAGGCCGCCTACCATGGAATCGCCGGCACCCACGGTGCTGACCACTTCCACTGAAGGCGGTTTCGCGATCCATTCCCCGGAGGCGTTAACCCACAGCGCGCCCTCTTCGCCAAGGGAGATAACCACATGGGCAATCCCCTGCTCGCGCAGCGCATGGGCCGCGTCAATCACATCTTTCATGTCCGGCAGCTTGCGGCCAGCCCAGATTTCCAGTTCGCGACGATTCGGTTTCACCAGCCACGGCGCGGCTTTCAGACCGGCGACCAGCGCTTCACGGCTACTATCAAAGATAATGCACGGGCACTGGCTGCGCAGGCGCACCATCCAGTCGGTGAAGGCTTCCGGGCTGACGCCGGACGGCAGGCTGCCGCTGACGCAGACCATATCGAACTGACCCAGCCAGCTCAGAGAATCATTAACGAAGCGTTCCCAGTCGGCCGGGGTGACTTCAAAGCCGGAGAAGTTAAAATCGGTCACTTCGCCATCTTTTTCCGTCAGCTTGACGTTGATACGGGTACGGCCCTGCACCACCTGGAAACGGTTGGCAATGCCCAGCTCGCTGAACAGCTGCTGAAAACCATCCTGATTGTCTTTGCCGAGGAAGCCCCCGACGGTGACGTCAATGCCGAGATCTTTCAGCACTTTCGCCACGTTGATGCCTTTACCGGCAGCATGCAGGCCGGTGGTACGAACCAGGTTCACTTCGCCGCGTTCAATTTCCGGCGTAAAACCCACCAGGTCATATGCCGGGTTTAAAGTAATTGTTGCTACACGTCTGCTCATTTATGCGCCCTCCCCAAGGCCTGCGGCGATCGCTTCGCCAATCGCATCCAGCGCTTGTTGCGCATCCTCACCCTGCGCGGTAAAGCGCAGACGGTGACCTTTCTTCACACCCAGCGCCACGACTTTCATCAGGCTGCGGCCGTTGGCCGGCTTGCCGGAACCATCGAGGTTAGTGACGGTAATGTCGCTGGAAAATTGTTTGATGGTGTTCACTAACATGGTGCCTGGACGGGCATGCAGCCCGTGCTCATTACGCACCACAAATTCGGCGCTCAGCACGTCGTCGGCAATGGCGTCATCGCTGGTCAGCAACGCCAGCAGGGTTGCGCCATCGGATGTCAGCAGACGGTCAGCTTTTTTGTCGATCAGCAGATTGCTCAGGCGGTTCAGCACCGCAGTAGGCTGTTCATCGGCCATCGCCACGGTGATCAACAGGGAAACCGGCTGCTCATCGCTGGTAAATGCGTTGGCGGCACGACTTACCGCAACCGCGCTGCGCAGGTTACCTTCCGCGCTGTCGTTCAGCCAGATGCCCTGACCAAGGTTCAACGGCTTGTCATTAATGGTGCGGCTGACAAAGGACGCGTCAACGGCGCCGGCTTCTTTCAGACGCGCGGCGTTCAGCGCCTGTAAGGTCATCAGGTCGCTGGCGACGATATCGAGGCTCAGCGTGTCGTTATCCAGTTTCAGCACTTCGCTCTGCTTTTCACCCATCAGCAGGGCGCGCAGCTCTTCAGCGGTGGTCGCTGACTTAAGCTGCTCGGCCACCGAATCATCGCTTAGCACGTGCGTCAGCTGACGCAGCAGACCGAGATGCTCATCGGAGCTGGCGGCAATGCCGATTGCCACGTAGGCGGTCTGCCCTTCGCCCCAGGCCACGCCCTGCGGGAACTGATAAACCTGTACGCCGGTTTTCAGCACCTGGTCGCGGGTGTCGGTCGTCCCGTGTGGGATAGCAATGCCGTTGCCAAGGAAAGTGGAGGTCTGCTGCTCGCGAGCCAGCATCCCGTTGAGGTAACCTTCCGCCACGTTACCTGCGCTGACCAGCGCGGCTGCAACCTGACGAATTGCCTCTTCTTTATTACCGGCCTGCTGGCCGGGATGAATATCCTGCACAGATAACTGGAACATGGTTCTCCTCTCCTGCTGAGTTGAATCGTTTCAGCTGCTTTGAGAAAAAAAGCGCCATCTTCCTGACAGAGATATTCCCGATGACGCTGAAACGTTTCAATGAGTCTGTACCTTTCTTACCCACCGCGCAAGTTCTGTTAGCATCCTGATAACAGAATTTAGAGCTACTGCACATTTTTGCTGAAGCCATGGTCTGGAATTTAGCCCGGCTTCAGCATTTTGCTGAAGCGCCTAATTTGAAACTGCTTTTTATTTTTTGATACCATACTACTGTTCATTTTCTGAGGCGCGGCGTAAACTCCGCTGCTCTCACCCACACAGATAGCCGCACATGCAAAACAGTAGCACCGCCCTCCCTCGTCGTGGGTTCGATTTAACCTCCTCAGCCTTCCTGATTGTCGCCTTCCTGACGGGCATTGCAGGCGCCCTACAAACGCCGACCCTGAGCCTGTTCCTGACCAATGAGGTGCATGTCCGCCCGGCGATGGTTGGCTTCTTTTTTACCGGCAGCGCGGTCATCGGGATTATGGTCAGCCAGTTTCTCGCCGGACGCTCGGACCGCCAGGGCGATCGTAAGCAGCTCATCGTCGTCTGCTGTATGCTCGGGATCCTCGCCTGCCTGCTGTTCGCCTGGAACCGCAACTACTTTATTCTGCTGTTTGTCGGCGTGTTCCTCAGCAGCTTCGGCTCCACCGCCAACCCGCAGATGTTCGCCCTTGCCCGTGAACATGCCGATAAAACCGGCCGTGAAGCGGTGATGTTCAGCTCGATTCTGCGCGCCCAGGTCTCCCTGGCATGGGTTATCGGCCCGCCGCTGGCCTACGCGCTGGCGATGGGGTTTGGCTTTACCGTGATGTATCTCTGCGCCGCCGTCGCCTTTGTGGTCTGCGCGGCGATGGTCTGGTGGTTTCTGCCCAGCATGCGCAAAGAGAAACAGGCGGTGGTGGGCCATCTGGAAGCGCCACGCACCCACCGTCGCGATGCGCTGCTGCTGTTCAGCGTCTGCACCTTAATGTGGGGCATTAACAGCCTGTACATTATTAATATGCCGCTCTACATCATTAATGAGCTGCATCTGTCCGAGAAGCTGGCCGGCTTGATGATGGGGACCGCCGCCGGGCTGGAGATACCGACCATGCTGATCGCCGGCTATTACGCGAGGCGCTTTGGTAAGCGTTTTCTGATGCGCCTCGCGGCGGTGGCGGGGATCCTGTTTTACGTCGGTATGCTGCTGGTGGACACCCCGGTGTTACTGCTGGCGATGCAGGCGCTGAACGCAATCTTCATCGGCATTCTTGCCGGGATTGGCATGCTCTATTTCCAGGACCTGATGCCAGGCCAGGCCGGTGCCGCCACCACGCTGTATACCAATACCACCCGCGTTGGCTGGATTATCGCCGGTTCACTGGCCGGTGTAGTGGCGGAAATCTGGAGCTATCACGCGGTATTCTGGATAGCTCTCGGCATGGGCGTGGCTTCGCTGGTCTGCCTGTGGCGGATTAAAGACGTTTAAGGCGCGGTGCTCGCTTCGAGCTGCAAAAGATAGGTCATCGCCGCCTCACGGCTGGTCGAGCACATCTCGCGCGCGGGCTGGAGGCTGGCGCACACTTTTGGCCTTAATGGCGAGGTAAAGATGTTGCACAGGTTGTCGGACGACAGCTGAACACAGCGGGTGTTTGCTGGTTTGCCGTCAGGCATTCCGGGGATGGGCGATGAGATGGAAGGGGCGATACAGCAGGCACCGCAATCGATACGACATTCCATAATGATTCTCTTGATGTTGCGGTTCACGGCTCAGCCTAAACGTTTTATCCGGAGATAGCAAAACTCGCGAATTCCTCTTGCCTGAAAGGCCCGGCACGAGTAGTTTTACGCGATATTTTTTGAACCGTTAAGTCACAGGATTACTGCAATGCCAAGAGCGAATGAAATTAAAAAAGGTATGGTGCTGAATTACAACGGCAAGCTGCTGATTGTGAAGAATATCGATATTCAGTCACCGAGCGCCCGTGGCGCAGCAACGCTGTACAAAATGCGTTTCTCTGACGTACGTACCGGCCTGAAAGTGGAAGAGCGCTTCAAAGGCGACGATATCGTCGATACCGTGACCCTGACCCGTCGCTTCGTTGACTTCTCTTATGTTGATGGCAACGAGTACGTGTTTATGGATAAAGAAGATTACACGCCGTACACCTTCACCAAAGAGCAGATTGAAGAAGAGCTGCTGTTCATTCCGGAAGGCGGCATGCCTGACATGCAGGTTCTGACCTGGGATGGCCAGCTGCTGGCACTGGAACTGCCGCAGACCGTGGACCTGGAAATCGTCGAAACGGCACCGGGCATTAAAGGCGCTTCCGCCAGCTCACGCACCAAACCGGCGACCATGAGCACCGGCCTGGTGATTCAGGTTCCGGAATACCTGACCACCGGCGAGAAAATTCGTATCCATATCGAAGAAAGCCGCTATATGGGCCGCGCTGACTAACCACCTCCGGCGCCGCACAGTCCCCATAGCAAAAAGGACAGCCTCAGGCTGTCCTTTTGATTTCCCGGGTGCTGAAATTACAGCAGTTCCGGGTATTTAGTCATCTTCAGCGCCAGCTCAACGCCGCGTACTTCCGCCATCCCTTTCAGACGGCCAATCGCCGAATAACCTGGGTTAGTTTTCTTACGCAGATCGTCCAGCATCTGGTGACCGTGATCCGGACGGAACGGGATCGGACGCAGATCGCCGGCGCGTTTACGGCGCAGCTCTTCGCTCAGAATCGCATTCACCACCGCCACCATGTTGACGTCACCGGTCAGGTGCGCCGCTTCATGGAAGGTTTTTGGGTTCTCTTCGCGGCAGGTTGAACGCAGATGCGTAAAGTGGATACGGTCGCCGAAGGTTTCGACCATTTTCACCAAATCGTTATCGGCACGCACGCCGTAAGAACCGGTACACATCGTAAAGCCGTTGTTGATGCTGTCCACGGTCTCTTTCAGCCACTGCATATCTTCGATGGTCGAGACGATACGCGGCAGGCCGAGGATCGGACGCGGCGGATCGTCCGGGTGAACGGCCAGCCGTACGCCCACTTCTTCACACACCGGCACGATGGCCCGCAGGAACACGGCCATGTTATCGCGCAGCTGCGCTTTATTAATATGATCGTATTCCGCCAGACGCGCGCGGAACTGGTCGAGGGTATAGCCCTCTTCAGCGCCCGGTAAACCGGCAATGATGTTACGGGTCAGCTTGTCGATTTCCGCCGCGCTCATCGCCGCAAATCGGGCCTGCGCCTGGCGCTGCTCTTCTTCGCTGTAATCTGCTTCGGCTCCGGGACGCTTAAGGATATGCAGCTCAAATGCCGCAAAGGCGATTTGGTCAAAACGCAGCGCTTTCGAGCCGTCCGGCAACTGGTATTCCAGATCGGTACGCGTCCAGTCGAGAATCGGCATGAAGTTGTAGCATACGGTATCAATCCCGCAGGCCGCGAGGTTGCGAATGCTCTGCTGGTAGTTGGCAATCCAGGTCGCACACTGCCCGCTATGGGTCTTAATCTCTTCGTGTACCGGAATGCTTTCAACGACTGACCAGGTCAGCCCTTTTTCCGCCAACAGCGCCTTCCGCTGTTGAATTTCTTCAACCGGCCAGACCTGACCGTTAGGAATATGGTGCAGTGCGGTGACAACTCCAGTTGCGCCCGCCTGTCGTACATCATCAAGCGATACCGGATCGTTCGGTCCATACCAACGCCAGGTTTGCTCCATCGCTATGCCCTCTCAAAGTTGTTATACCAATAATCTCAACGTCAATGACGACTACCATACATGCTTATTGTAAAGGATCAATGAATCCCGCTGGATTGATTGATCCAGCTCACACTAAGCGGATAAATACGGCTTACCAATTTAATTTGTTGTCATATAACTTTACACTGACCTTGTTAATCATTGGTTAATCAGGTGTATAAAGAATGACGACTATTGCGACAGCTACGCTGCCAGAAAACGTGCAACTTCCTCAGTATGATCGCAGCCAGCTGCGTTCGCGTATTGTGCACTTTGGTTTTGGCGCCTTTCACCGCGCGCACCAGGCCCTGCTAACGGATCGGGTACTCAACGCCGGTGGCGGAGACTGGGGGATCTGTGAAATTAGTCTGTTCAGTGGCGATAAGCTAATGAGCCAGCTTCGCCAGCAGGACCACCTGTTCACCGTGCTGGAAAAAGGGGCCGCAGGCAATCAGCCGATTGTCGTGGGCGCGGTTCACGAATGCCTGAACGCCAAACTGGACTCGCTGCCCGCCATTATTGAGAAATTCTGCGAGCCGCAGGTGGCTATCGTTTCGCTGACCATCACCGAGAAAGGCTACTGCATTGACCCCGCGACGGGTTCACTGGATTTGACACAGCCGCGGATTATTCACGATCTGGAAAACCCGACGCTGCCGCAGTCGGTCCCGGGCATTCTGGTCGAAGCGCTGTCGCGCCGTCGTGAACGAGGCCTGGCGCCGTTTACAGTGCTCTCCTGCGATAATATTCCTGATAACGGCCACGTCGTTAAAAATGCCGTCCTCGGCATGGCGCAAAAGCGCAGCGCGGAACTGGCGCAGTGGATTGCTGAACACGTCAGCTTCCCCGGTACCATGGTGGACCGTATCGTGCCTGCCGCCACCGACGAGTCGCTGGCTGAAATCCGCGCCGCGCTGGGGGTAGAAGATCCTTGCGCCATCAGCTGTGAGCCGTTTATTCAGTGGGTCGTCGAAGACAACTTCGTTGCCGGTCGCCCGGCGTGGGAAACCGCCGGCGTGCAGATGACCGACAATGTTCTGCCGTGGGAACAGATGAAGCTACGGATGCTCAATGGTAGCCATTCGTTCCTTGCGTATCTTGGCTACCTGGCAGGCCACGCGCATATCAGCGACTGTATGCAGGATGAAGTCCTGCGCACCGCCGCTCGCCGCTTAATGCTTGATGAACAGGCGCCGACGCTGACCATCGAAAACGTTGACCTGACGGCCTATGCCGACAGCCTGATCGCCCGCTTTGCCAACCCGGCGCTGAAACATCGCACCTGGCAAATTGCGATGGACGGCAGCCAGAAGCTGCCACAGCGCATGCTGGACGGCATTCGCGTGCATCTTGAGCGCGGCAGTCAGTGGCCGTTACTGGCGCTTGGTGTCGCCGGCTGGATGCGCTACGTCAGCGGCGTGGACGATGCCGGTCAGGCTATTGATGTTCGTGACCCGCTGGCGGAGAAGATTCAGGCCCTGGTCGCCGGCAGTTGCGAGGAGGAGCGTGTTAACGCCCTGCTCTCGCTGGAAGAGATCTTTGGCCGCGATCTGCCGCGCAATGCGCAGTTTGTCGCTGACATTAGCGCCGCCTGGCACCAGCTGTCGGTTTCTGGCGCTCGCCAGGCCATCGCTACGCTAGTGCAGATTTAACAATTTCTGCTGTTTAGCGGGCAGAATTTTTTTCTGCCCGCCCTTCCTCTTCTCTTTTCGTCATTTTTTCGTCAGGATAGTCGTAACTGTTACAACATTACATTTGCGTCCTGGAGAAAATGTGACCAAAACAAACTTGATCACGGGGTTTCTCGGCAGCGGTAAGACGACCTCGATTCTTCATCTGCTGGCCCATAAGCCTGCAGATGAAAAATGGGCCGTGCTGGTTAATGAGTTTGGCGAAGTGGGTATCGACGGGGCCTTGCTGGCCGAAAGCGGTGCGCTACTCAAAGAGATCCCCGGCGGCTGCATGTGCTGCGTCAACGGCCTGCCGATGCAGGTTGGGCTGAACACCCTGCTACGCCAGGGAAAACCGGATCGTCTGCTGATTGAGCCCACCGGGCTTGGCCACCCTAAACAAATTCTCGATATCCTCACCGCCGCCGTCTACGAACCATGGATCGATCTTCGGGCAACGCTGTGCGTCCTCGATCCCCGTCAGCTGCTCGATAGCAAAGTGCTGGCGAATGATAATTTCCGCGATCAGCTTGCCGCGGCTGACATTATCATCAGCAATAAAACGGACCGCATGACGGCAGACAGCGAACAGGCCTTTCAGGCCTGGTGGCAGGACTATGGCGGTGAACGTCTGCACGTCACGGCGACGCAAGGCAACATCGACCCGGCGCTGCTGGACCTCCCACGGCATAATGTTGCCCCGCTGCCGACCAGCGCCGAACATGCGCACAGCCACGGCGCCACAAAGGGCCTGGGCGCGTTGAGCTTGCCGGCGCACCAGCGCTGGCGGCGCAGCCTCAACAGCGGCCAGGGCTATCAGGCCTGCGGCTGGATCTTTGATGCCGAGACCACCTTTGACACCATTGGGCTGCTGGAGTGGGCGCGCCTGGCGCCGGTTGAGCGCGTGAAGGGCGTGTTACGCATTGCGGAAGGTTTGGTCCGTATCAATCGCCAGGGGCTTGACCTGCATATTGAGACCCAAAACGTCGCACCGCCGGATAGCCGAATAGAGCTCATTAGTGCTTCCGAGGCCGACTGGAACGCGTTACAAGCCTCTTTGTTGAAACTTCGTTTAAGTTAAGGCGGTTATGTTTTCCGCCGTTTTACACAACTCGCGACCGTTATGTTAAAAAATCGATTACCCCTGATCCTGCTGCTGAACGCTGCCGGCTTCGCCCTGTTTTTATCGTGGTATCTGCCCGCGAATCACGGTTTCTGGTTTCCGCTGGACTCCGCTATCTTCCACTTCTTTAACCAGAGTGTGGGGACCAACCACGCCTGGGCCTGGCTGCTGGCGATCATCAATAACCGCGCCTTCGATGGCTGCTCATTGCTGGCAATGGGCTGCCTGATGCTCAGCTTCTGGCTGAAAGAGCAGAGCGCCGGGCGCCGCCGGATCGTGATTATCGGCCTGGTGATGCTGCTTTCCGCGGTGATTATTAACCAGCTGGCGCAGCATTTGATGCCGGTTAAACGCGCCAGCCCTTCCCTGTCGTTCAGCGGAATTGTGAAAGTCAGCGATGTCGTCTCTTTCCCGACCAAAGACGCGTCGAAAGACAGTTTCCCCGGTGACCACGGAATGATGCTGCTGATATTCGCCGCCTTTATGTGGCGCTATTTTGGCCGCCGGGCACTGGCGATTGCGCTCGCTATTTTTGTTATTTTCGCCTTCCCGCGGGTGATGATTGGCGCCCACTGGTTTACCGATATTGCCGTTGGCTCATTAACCGCCCTGCTGATTGGTGCCCCCTGGGTTCTGTTGACACCATTAAGCGATATTCTGGTGGGCTGGTTTGATCGCACGCTGCCGGGTAAAAAGGGTGAAAATTAACCCAACCGTTACAAATTATTAATATTATCCATAAGGGATCGTTCTCGGTCCCCTTATCGGCTTTTGCCACTTTTTGTCGTGATGGTCATCTTCGTGTCACATTAATCATCTTACAAAAGAAGTAATTGCATATTTTTTACCCGTCATTGACGCTATTTTGCGCTTTCCCGATGATTCACTTTTAGACGCAAAATTTCTTATAAGAAATCGCGCAAAACCACTCGCCATCCCCCGGTTGATAGGGTAATCTCGTTCTCGTTTTGCCTTTTCAGCAATATATTCTGGCTCAAAATTAAATTTGTGCGTTATCCCACAAATTTGGATTTAAGGAATTGTCTCATTGCTGGCAGGTATTTAGGCTCTAACACGTTTGGCATTTTTTATAACGACATTGTCGTTAAGGACAACAAGGGAAAACAAACAACATGGTCAAATCTCAGCCGATTTTGAGATATATCTTGCGGGTGGTTCCCGCAATAGCAGTGGCAGTGTTGCTTTCTGCCTGTAGTTCGACAAGTAGTACCGCGAAGAATATGCATTCTGAGACGCATGCTGTGGGTAGTGGCGATTTATCATCACTGCAAGCTTCTCAGGATGAATTTGAAAAGATGGTCAGCAACTTGAACGTTAAGACCAAGTTGATGGACCAGTATGCCAGCTGGAAAGGCGTGCGTTACCGCCTCGGCGGCAGCACCCGTAAGGGTATTGATTGTTCCGCGTTTGTACAGCGTACCTTCCGCGAACAATTTGGTCTGGAACTGCCGCGCTCGACCTCTGAGCAGCAAGATTCCGGCAAGTCGATTTCACGTTCTCAGCTGCGCACCGGTGATTTAGTGCTGTTCCGCGCAGGGTCAACGGGTCGTCATGTAGGCATTTATATCGGTAACGATCAGTTCGTACATGCTTCCACCAGCAGCGGTGTGACCATCTCCAGCATGAACGAACCTTACTGGAAAAAGCGCTATAACGAAGCGCGTCGAGTTCTGAGCCGCTCGTAATCTCTTCTGCCGTCAGTTACCCTTGGCTGACGTTCAGATAAAAAACACTGCTGTGGCAGTGTTTTTTTTTGCCCATTTACCGGTAAACGCCGCAATATAGGCTATCTCTATTTAGTGACGATAGAAAAAGTATTTTCTATCAACCCATTGGCGTGACTCATTAACACGGACAGACTACAGGCTATGCTTACCCGTTATCTATCGCCCCGACGGAACATCTGGCTGAACAGCATACTCATTGGAATCATCGCCGCCCTGCTCGCCGGCAGCATTCAGTTTATGGCGATTTACCACAGTCGATCTGAGCGCTTTGACAGCGTCATCGATAACATCAGCGTCTTTCTGACGAATTATTTTCACGACCTCAACAAGACCATTGCCGACCTGCAGCCGCTGGTTGACCAGAACTGTGAAAATATCGCCTCCGGGTTGACCGCCAAAGCGGCCTTCAGCCCAAACGTTCGCGCTTTTCTGCTGGTCAAAGATGGCAAGGCCTTCTGCTCTTCCGCCACCGGGCCGATGGACTCGCCGCTGACGGAGCTGATTCCGAGGCTGGATATCAGTAAACCGGTAGACATGCAGCTCCTGCCAGGAACGCCCATGATGCCGAAGAGCGCCGCGCTGGCCCTGTGGATACGCAGCCCGCACGGTGGAAATGATGACGTATTCGTCTCCGTCAATACCAACCTGCTCCCCTATTTTCTCTATACCGCCCGTCAGGATGATTTCAGCGGTATTGCACTGGTCGTGAATAACCTCGCCCTGACCACCTTTAACAACCGCCTCGTTGACCCAAAGACCATGTCAACGCAACCCATTCGCCAGCTGGAAATAAAAGGCCTGCCGTTGAAGGTCTATCTCTATGCCAACAGCTGGCTGTCGGAGAATATGCAGTTTGCCCTTCTGCTGGGAATGGTTAGCGGCCTGCTAGCGGGGCTGATTGGTTACTACATTCTCACGTTGCGCTCCGACCCACGAAAAGAGCTGCAGACGGCGATTAACAAAAACCAGTTTTATATTGTTTACCAGCCGGTGGTGAAAGCCGATACCCTGCATATCAGCGGTGTCGAAGTGCTGATGCGCTGGCGACATCCGATAGGCGGAGAGATCCCCCCGGACGTATTTATTAACCTCGCCGAAACCCAGCAAATGATCGTTCCGCTCACCCATCATCTGTTCTCATTGATCGCCCGTGACGCGCCAACGCTGAAAACGATCCTGCCGGCAGGAACCAAGCTTGGGCTTAACATCTCCCCTGCCCACCTCCATGCCGATGGCTTTCAGGACGACCTCCGCCAGTTTGCCGCCGCCATGCCCGCCAACCACTTCAATGTGGTGCTGGAAATAACCGAACGGGCGATGATCGATAAAAACAAATCGCTGGCGATATTTGACTGGCTGCATGAGCAGGGTTTTGAAATTGCGATCGATGACTTTGGTACCGGGCACAGCGCGCTGATCTATCTTGAGCGTTATAACTTTGACTACCTGAAAATCGACCGCGGCTTTGTGCAGGCTATCGGGACCGAAACCGTCACCTCGCCGGTGCTGGACGCCGTCCTGACCCTGAGCAGGCGCCTGAAGCTCCTGACCGTTGCTGAAGGGGTCGAAACGCCGGAACAGGCCGAGTGGCTCCGCAAGCAGGGGGTACACTACCTGCAAGGCTACTGGCTGAGCCGCCCGATTTCGCTGGAAATGCTGCTGGAAGCGCATGACGAACCGGCAAAATATTTTGCCAACCGCTAGCCTTCCCTTATGATGCCACTCTGCAGGCAGGCCAGCATCTGGCCTGCTCACTAAGGATAAGAATCTGGTTATGTTTGTCCGCGTCTGCCTGGTATTCCTGACCCTGCTGAGCCTGAACAGCCGAGCGCAAACTATTCAAGAGAGCAGCACGCTCTCGATCATTGGTGAACCGAAGTACCGCGACGATTTTAGCCACTTCGATTACGCTAACCCGGCGGCACCGAAGGGAGGCACTATCGTCAATGCCGCCATCGGCACCTTCGACAATTTCAACCGCTACGCGCTACGCGGTAACCCAGGTGTCCGCACCGAGGCTCTGTACGATACGCTGTTCACCACCTCCGACGACGAACCCGGCAGCTATTACCCGCTCATTGCCGAGCGCGCCCGCTACGCCGACGATTTCTCGTGGATGGAGGTCACCCTCAATCCCCACGCCCGCTTTCATGATGGCAGCCCGATTAGCGCCAGCGATGTCGCCTTTACCTTCCACAAATTTATGACCGAAGGGGTGCCGCAGTTTCGCTTGTTCTACAAGGGGACGAGCGTAGAGGCTATTGCCCCGCGCACCGTGCGCATCACGCTCGGGCAGCCCGGAAAAGAAAACATGCTGGGCCTGCTGACCCTGCCGGTGATGCCGGAGGCATTCTGGCGTCAGCATAAGCTCAGCGATCCGCTCTCCACGCCGCCGCTGGCCAGCGGCCCGTACCGCATTACCGACTGGCGGATGGGGCAATACATTGTCTACTCGCGGGTCAAAAACTACTGGGCGGCCGATCTTCCGGTGAACCGCGGGCGCTGGAATTTTGACACCCTGCGCTACGACTATTATCTCGACGATAACGTCGCCTTTGAGGCTTTTAAGGCCGGGGCCGTCGACCGGCGCGAAGAGGCCGTCGCCAGAAACTGGGCCACCCGTTACGTCGGGCGCAACTTTACCCAGGGCTATATCGTCAAAGATACCTACCAGAATACCTCGGCGCAGGACACCCAATGGCTGGCGTTTAATATCCAGCGCCCGGTCTTCAGCGACCGCCGGGTCCGCCAGGCGGTGACCCTCGCCTTCGATTTCGAATGGATGAACAAGGCGCTGTTCTATAGCGCCTACAGCCGCAGCAACAGCTACTTCCAGAATACCGAATACGCCGCCCGTCAGCCGCCTGACGCCGAAGAGCTTGCCCTGCTGACGCCGATGAAAAAAGCGCTGCCGCCGGAGGTCTTCACCACCGTTTATCAACCGCCACGCTCCAGCGGCGATGGGTTCGACCGCGCCAACCTGCTGCAGGCGGATGCCCTGCTGAACCAGGCCGGATGGGTAGTCAAAAACCAGCGGCGGGTCAATGCAGTCACCGGTAAACCGCTGCGCTTCGAACTGCTGCTCTCCTCCGGCAGCAACGATCGCTGGGTGCTGCCGTTCCGGCATAATCTCCAGCGCCTGGGGATCACCATGGATATTCGCCAGGTTGATAATTCGCAGTACACTAACCGTCGACGCAGCCGCGATTACGACATGATGCCTAACGTCTGGCGCGCGACGCCATGGCCCGGCACTGACCTGCAAATCTCCTGGGATTCATCGTATATTCACTCCAGCTACAACGCCCCGGGCGTCCAGAGCCCGGAAGTGGACCAACTGATTGCGCAGATCATCCGCTGGCAGGGCAATAAACAGAAGCTGCTGCCGCTGGGACGCGCGCTGGACCGGGTGCTCACCTGGAACTATTACATGCTGCCGATGTGGTATATGGCGCAGGACAGAACGGCCTACTGGAATAAATTCTCGTTCCCGCAGACGCGTCCCGTTTACTCGTACGGGTTTGATAGCTGGTGGTATGACGACAACAAAGCGGCAAAACTGCCCGCGGACAGACGGTAAGGAATCACGATGGGCGCATACCTGATCCGCCGGTTACTGCTGATTATCCCCACCCTGTGGGCGATCATCACGATCAACTTTTTTATTGTGCAAATTGCCCCCGGCGGCCCGGTCGATCAGGCCATTTCCGCCATCGAATTTGACAATCGCGGCGGCTTACCGGGGGCCGGAGAAAGCGGCATGACCGCCAGCCACGCGCGCACCGGCGTCAGCAATATCAGCGAAGGGCATTATCGCGGCGGACGCGGCCTGGACCCGGAGGTGATTGCCGAAATCACCCGCCGCTACGGCTTCGATAAACCGCTCCACGAGCGCTACCTGAAAATGCTCGGCGATTATCTGCGTTTCGATTTTGGCGACAGCCTGTTTCGCAGCGCATCGGTTTTACAGCTGATTAAAAACAGCCTGCCGGTCTCCATCACCCTCGGCCTGTGGAGCACGCTGATTATCTATCTGGTGTCGATCCCGCTTGGGATCCGTAAAGCGGTGCATAACGGCAGCCGCTTCGATATCTGGAGCAGCACGCTGATGATAATTGGCTATGCCATCCCGGCGTTTCTGTTCGCCATTGTGCTGATCGTGGTCTTCGCCGGTGGCAGCTATTTCGATCTCTTCCCGCTGCGCGGGCTGGTATCGGCCAACTTCGACAGCCTGTCGTGGTACCAAAAGATCCTCGACTATCTGTGGCATATTACGCTGCCGGTGCTGGCAACGGTCATCGGCGGTTTTGCGGCGCTGACCATGCTGACCAAAAACAGTTTTCTGGATGAGATCCGCAAGCAGTATGTCGTCACCGCCCGGGCCAAAGGGGTCAGTGAAAAACGTATTCTATGGGGCCACGTGTTCCGCAACGCGATGCTGCTGGTGATCGCCGGCTTCCCGGCGATGTTTATCAGTATGTTCTTTACCGGCTCGCTGCTGATTGAGGTGATGTTCTCCCTCAATGGTCTGGGGCTGCTGGGCTACGAAGCGACCGTCTCCCGCGATTACCCGGTGATGTTCGGGACGCTGTACATATTTACGCTGATCGGCCTGCTGCTGAATATTGTCAGTGATATCTGCTATACGCTGGTCGATCCCCGCATTGATTTTGAGGGCCGCTGATGTCTTTTCTGACCCCTGCTAATCAGGCCCGCTGGGCGCGCTTTCGCCAGCATCGTCGCGGCTACGTCTCGCTGTGGCTGTTTTTATTGCTGTTTGTCTGTAGCCTCTGCGCGGAGCTGATTGCCAACGACCGCCCCCTGCTGGTGCAGTATCGCGGCAGCCTGTACCTACCGGCCCTCAAAAATTACAGCGAAACCACCTTTGGCGGCCCTTTCGCCACCGCCGCCGACTATCAGGACCCGTGGCTACAACAACAGTTGCATGACAACGGCTGGGTCCTGTGGGCGCCGGTCCATTTTGGCGCCACCACCATCAACTTCGCCAGCGACGCCCCCTTCCCTTCACCGCCCTCGGCACGCAACTGGCTGGGGACCGATGCCAACGGCGGCGATGTGCTGGCCCGGATTTTATACGGCACGCGGATCTCGCTGCTGTTCGGCCTGATGCTGACCTTTTTCTCCAGCGTGCTGGGGGTGCTGGCTGGGGCGATACAGGGCTACTACGGCGGAAAGATCGACCTCTGGGGGCAGCGATTTATTGAAGTGTGGTCGGGGATGCCAACCCTGTTCCTGATTATTTTACTCTCCAGCGTGGTACAGCCAGGCTTCTGGTGGCTGCTGGCCATTACCGTGCTGTTTGGCTGGATGACGCTGGTAGGCGTCGTGCGCGCGGAGTTTCTGCGTACCCGTAACTATGACTACATCCGTGCCGCCCAGGCGCTGGGGGTCAGCGATCGCCATATCATCTGGCGCCACATGCTGCCCAACGCGCTGGTGGCGACCCTGACCTTCCTGCCGTTTATCCTGTGCAGCTCCATCACCACCCTGACCTCGCTGGATTTCCTCGGCTTCGGCCTGCCGTTAGGCTCGCCTTCACTGGGGGAACTGCTGCTGCAAGGCAAAAACAATCTGCAGGCGCCGTGGCTGGGTATCGCCGCGTTTCTGTCGGTGGCGGTGCTATTAACGTTATTAATTTTCATTGGTGAAGCCGTCCGTGACGCCTTCGATCCTGGTAAGGC
The DNA here is from genome assembly GCF_051131755.1 of Klebsiella sp. R445. Taxonomy (NCBI): domain Bacteria; kingdom Pseudomonadati; phylum Pseudomonadota; class Gammaproteobacteria; order Enterobacterales; family Enterobacteriaceae; genus Klebsiella; species Klebsiella sp. R445. Next base: position 4,825,429 of record NZ_CP180446.1, on the reverse strand, counting down.
GGTATAACATGACCCAGCCGTTGTTAGAGATCGACCACCTGTCCATCGCCTTTCGCCAGCAAGGGAAAATCAACGTTGTCGTCAGCGACCTCTCGCTGCAGATTGCCGCTGGTGAAACCCTGGCGCTGGTCGGCGAATCCGGCTCCGGTAAAAGCGTCTCCGCCCTGTCGGTGCTTCGCCTGCTTCCTGCGCCGCCGGTCAGCTATCCCGGGGGCGACATTCGCTTTCACGGGCAATCGCTGCTGCACGCCGATGAACGCACCCTGAGCCAGGTCCGCGGCAACCGCATTGCGATGATTTTCCAGGAGCCGATGGTGTCACTCAATCCGCTGCACACCCTGGAAAAGCAGCTCTATGAAGTGCTGTCTCTGCATCGCGGGATGCGTAAAGAAGCAGCGCGGGGGGAGATCCTCAGCTGTCTCGATCGCGTAGGGATCCGCCAGCCTCTGCGTCGGCTGGCCGACTACCCACATCAGCTTTCCGGCGGCGAGCGCCAGCGGGTGATGATTGCCATGGCGCTGCTTACCCGCCCGGAGCTGTTGATTGCCGACGAGCCAACCACCGCGCTGGATGTGTCGGTGCAGGCGCAAATTCTGCAGCTGCTGCGTGAGCTGAAAAACGAACTCAATATGGGTCTGCTGTTTATTACCCATAACTTAAGCATTGTCCGCCAGTTGGCCGACCGCGTCGCAGTGATGCAGCACGGGCACTGCGTCGAACAGAACGACTGCCGCAGCCTGTTTGCCGCCCCTGCGCATCCGTATACTCAACGCCTGCTGGATAGCGAACCTTCCGGTCATCCGGTGCCGCTGGCCGCCGATGCGCCGCTGGTGCTTCAGGCCAACGACCTGAGCGTCGCGTTCCCGGTGCGCAAAGGGATCCTCCGCCGGGTGGTCGATCATAACCGGGTAGTCAACGCGCTCAACTTCCAGCTGCGGGCCGGAGAGACGCTCGGACTGGTGGGTGAATCCGGCTCAGGGAAAAGCACCACCGGTCTGGCGCTGCTGCGTCTTATCGCCTCTGAGGGGGGGATCGTTTTCGCCGGCGAGACCTTACAGGGGCGCACTCGTCGGCAGATGCTGCCGTTACGTCGGCGCATGCAGATCGTCTTCCAGGATCCCAACTCATCGCTGAATCCCCGGTTGAACGTCTTGCAGATTATTGAGGAAGGGCTGCGCGTCCACCAGCCAACGTTAACCGCGAGCGCGCGTGAACAAGCGGTGGTACAGGCGATGCAGGAAGTCGGGCTCGATCCGCAAACGCGTTTTCGCTACCCCGCCGAGTTTTCCGGCGGCCAACGTCAGCGTATTGCCATCGCCCGGGCGCTGATTGTGAAACCCCAGCTTATCGTGCTGGATGAACCGACCTCATCACTGGACAAGACCGTTCAGGCGCAAATTCTGACCTTGCTGAAAGCATTACAGAAAAAGCACCGGCTGGCCTATATTTTTATCAGCCACGATCTGCGCGTTGTGCGCACGTTATGTCATCAGGTGATGGTGCTCAGGCATGGGGAGATTGTCGAGCAGGGAGAGTGCGAACGCGTGTTTACCGCTCCGCAGCAGGCGTATACCCGCCAGCTTCTGGCGCTGGGCTGAAGGTCAGAATGGGTTGTTACCCGAGAAAGGTTCAGCGATCGCCACGCCGAAATTTTTCAGTCGACAGGTTGCCGCAAACTCGTCCTGCAGATTCACAAACAGACACGGTTCGCCTTCACATTCAACGATGGAACAATCCACTTCGATATCGCTGAGCGCCTGGCTGAGCTTATGCATAACCGGCCACGCCTTCTCGCCATCCGGGCTGAGCAGCTTCAACGCAACGAGGCTGTTTTCGCTCTGTGCGCCGTTTTGCGGAATCGGTTCAACTCTTGAACCCGCAAAACCGGCGAGCCAACGATAGCTCTGCGGCAGACGGTGTACGATAGAGAGTTGCTGTGTATTCACTTAGTTTCCCCGGAAGCAAAATGCTTCACAATAAATTTACATCAATATTAACACATTGTTGACAAATAGTCCTGCATCCGCATAGAAAACGTTTACACCCGCATTACACCAGGGCTAACGACTTATAATCCAGAACTTTATAGTTTCGCTGCGGAAACAGATCGGGGCTATATGTACCCGTTTCTGTGATCCAAAACAACTTTTTTATCGCAACAATGCGACTTTTTACACTAATTGATTTTACATAAAAGAAACAAATCACAGAAGAATGAAGCTCATCGTGCTTGATGTGCATCAAAAAAGGGGCGGAAATCGCCCCTTCAGGAAGGAATGTTAAGAAATACTAATGTGCGGTTTTTCGCCGTCGGCTGGCGTAGAGATAGAACAGGATCGAGCAGCTGGCACAGAACGCAATTGAAATCAGCATTGGCCAGGCAGTGGTAAAGGTCGCCATCGACAGCAGCGCCCCCGTAATTGCCCCGATACCAAAACGGAATGTCCCGGCCAACGAAGAGGCGGTACCCGCCATATGCGGGAACTCATCGAGAATCACCGCCATGGCGTTAGACGAAACCATCGACACGCAGCCGACAAACGCGGCAACGCCCAGCACCAGCGCCCAGAAGCCAACTCCCAGCAGCGCGCAGACCACCATCCAGACAGCCATCAAAAACTGGATCCACAGCCCGGCCCGGAACATATTCACCGCCCCGACCCGCCGGACAAAGCGGCTGTTAATAATGGTCATGATGAACAGGAAGACGATATTCAGGGCAAAATAGTAACCAAAGTGCTGCGGCGAAACGTGGTTAATATTAATGTACACAAACGGACCGGCGCTGAGGAACGAGAACATCCCGGCAAAACTGAAGCCGCTCGCCAGCATATAGCTCAACACCCGTTTATGACGGAACAAGGTGGCGAAATTACCCAGCGTGGTGCGTAGACGAAACTTTTGCCGCCGTTCAACCGGCAGCGTTTCGCTGATGAAAAAGGCTATCATCGCAGAGGCCAGCAGCGCCGCCACGGCGAGGATCCAGAAAATAGAATGCCAGCTGAACCACACCAGCACGGCGCCGCCCACCATGGGCGCCACCAGCGGTGCAATCGTCGTCACCAGCATGACGAATGACATCATTCGCGAAAACTCTTCTTTCGGGTAGATGTCACGCATCAGGGCGTTGATCACCACGCTCGCCGCCGCGGCCGCCAGGCCGTGGAAAAAGCGCATGGTAATCAGCATTTCGATGGTCTGTGATAGCGCACAGGCCACCGCCGCCGCGGCAAAAATCAGCGTTCCCCCGAGGATCACCGGCTTACGACCGATGCTGTCTGCCATCGGACCGTACAGCAGCTGGCCTAGCGCGAAGCCCAGAATATAAGTACTGAGCGTCATCTGCGCACTGCCGTCCGGCACGTTAAACTGTGCCGATATCACCGGCAGCGCCGGGAGATACATATCGATCGACAGTGGCATCAACATGGCCAGAAGGCCAAGAATAAACACAATCCCCAGTGAAGAATTCTGCTTTGCCGTCACGCTTTACTCCGTGTTTGTGGGAGGCCAACGCTGGCGATCTCGGCTTCCGTCAACGGGCGGTATTCGCCAGGTTCCAGATCATCATCCAGCATAATGTCACCAATACGTTCACGATGCAGACCGACCACGCGGTTACCGACCGCCGCGAACATTCTTTTCACCTGATGATAGCGTCCTTCGCTGATCGTCAGGCGGACTTCCGTTGGCGTCAGCACTTCCAGGACCGCCGGCTTGGTCAGGCTTTTTTCATTGTGCAGCTGAACGCCGTGGGCAAACTGCTCCGCCGTCTGGTCATCCACCGGGTTTTCCAGCTGCACCAGATAGGTTTTCTCGCAGTGATGACGCGGAGAAGTAATGCGATGGGACCACTGCCCGTCGTCGGTCATCAGCACCAGCCCGGTGGTATCGATATCCAGTCGGCCTGCGGCATGCAGCTTGTACGCCACCGGAACATCGAGGAAATAGAGGACCGTCGGATGATCGGGGTCATCCGTGGAGCAGACGTATCCCTGCGGCTTGTTGAGCATAAAGTAGCGCGGGCCGTTCTGCTGAGTCAGGGTGTTGCCGTCAAATTCCACGTCGTGCTCCGGCAGGAGCTTGAACGACGCATCTTTGACGATCTCGCCATCCACAAGAACGCGGCTGCTGCGGATTTCACGCCCGGCAATAGCCCTACTGACGCCAAGTTGCTGAGCGATAAACTTATCAAGTCGCATGAGATTTTTTTAGCCTGTAATAATGCTGGAGCGGGCAAACGCCCGAAAAAGAAGAAATTCATTGGCTAGTATAACGGGCTCTTAACGCCACTCAAGGGAAAAAATTCGTGGCATACTGTCGGCGACTCCTCTTTGCCAACTGATTAACGCCCGAAACGCTATGACTTTTACACTACGCCCCTATCAAAAAGAGGCGGTCGACGCCACGCTAGCCTGGTTTCGTCGCCATCATGAACCTGCCGCTATCGTCCTGCCCACCGGCGCCGGCAAAAGCCTGGTTATTGCCGAACTGGCACGCCTGGCGCGGGGTCGTGTGCTGGTGCTGGCGCACGTTAAAGAGCTGGTGGCGCAAAACCACGCCAAGTATTGCGCCCTCGGGCTGGAGGCGGATATTTTTGCCGCCGGTCTGAAACGCAAGGAGAGTCACGGCAAGGTGGTCTTCGGCAGCGTGCAGTCGGTAGCCCGCAACCTCGAAAGCTTTCAGAGCGAATTTTCCCTGCTGATTGTCGATGAATGCCACCGCATCAGCGATGACGACGACAGCCAGTATCAGCAAATTATCAGCCATTTGCAGCAGGTCAATCCGCAACTGCGCCTGCTCGGACTGACTGCCACGCCGTTCCGGCTCGGTAAAGGCTGGATCTACCAGTTTCATTATCATGGCATGGTGCGCGGCGACGAAAAGGCGCTGTTTCGCGACTGTATCTACGAGCTGCCGCTGCGCTACATGATTAAGCACGGTTTTCTGACGCCCCCGGAACGCCTGGATATGCCGGTGGTGCAGTATGATTTCAGCCGCCTGCAGCCGCAGAATAACGGGCTGTTTAGTGAAGCTGACCTCAACCTCGAGCTAAAAAAGCAGCAGCGCATCACGCCGCACATTATCAGCCAGATTGTGGAGTTTGCCCAAACGCGCAAAGGGGTGATGATTTTCGCCTCCACCGTCGAACATGCACGGGAAATTACCGGCCTGCTACCCGCCGGTGAGGCCGAGCTGATTACCGGTGAGACGCCGGGCCCGCAGCGCGATCGTATTATCGAGGCCTTTAAGGCGCAGCAGTATCGCTATCTGGTCAACGTGGCGGTTCTCACCACCGGGTTTGACGCACCACATGTCGATCTGATCGCCATTCTGCGCCCTACCGAATCGGTGAGCCTGTATCAGCAGATTGTCGGCCGTGGCCTGCGCCTGGCGCCGGGCAAAACCGACTGCCTGATCCTCGACTATGCCGGCAATCCTCATGACCTCTACGCGCCGGAAGTTGGCACGCCAAAAGGCAAGAGCGACAACGTTCCGGTGCAGGTCTTCTGCCCGGCCTGCGGTTTCGCCAATACCTTCTGGGGAAAAACCACCGCCGACGGCACGCTGATCGAGCATTTTGGCCGCCGCTGCCAGGGCTGGTTTGACGATGATGAAGGCCATCGTGAGCAGTGTGATTTTCGCTTTCGCTTTAAAAACTGCCCGCAGTGTAATGCGGAAAATGATATTGCCGCCCGCCGCTGCCGCGAGTGCGACACCATTCTGGTGGACCCCGATGATATGCTGAAGGCGGCGCTGAAGCTTAAAGACGCGCTGGTCTTGCGCTGTAGTGGTATGGACCTGCAGCACGGCGCCGACGACAAAGGCCCGTGGCTGAAAATCACCTATTACGATGAAGACGGCGCCGACGTCAGCGAACGCTTCCGCCTACAAACCCCGGCCCAGCGCACCGCGTTTGAGCAGCTGTTTATCCGCCCACATACCCGCACGCCGGGCATCCCGCTGCGCTGGATAACGCCGGCCGATATTCTCGCCCAGCAGCCGCTGCTGCGCCATCCGGACTTCGTGGTCGCCCGCATGAAAGGGCAATACTGGCAGGTGCGGGAAAAAGTCTTCGACTATCAGGGCCGTTTTCGCCGGGCCGGCGAACTGCGGTAATCGCGCTTCGCGACTGAGGTTTTCATTGCCGTTAGCGCCACAGGCGGATATAATGCCGCCCGCTTTTGCATTCGCAAAGCAGATCATCTGCCTGCTGCTGGGTCGCCTGTAGCAGGATTTAAATATAGAGAGATATCAATGTTTACTATCGACGCAGAAGTACGTAAAGAGCAGGGTAAGGGTGCGAGCCGCCGCCTGCGTGCAGCTAACAAATTCCCGGCCATCATTTATGGCGGCGAAGCTACTCCGGTAGCAATTGAGCTGGACCAGGACAAACTGTGGAACATTCAGGGTAAAGCTGAGTTCTACGGTGAAGTTCTGACCATCGTTATCGATGGCAAAGAAGAAAAAGTAAAAGTTCAGGCTGTTCAGCGTCACCCGTTCAAGCCAAAACTGTCTCACATCGACTTCGTTCGCGCGTAATCGCCGAAAGTTAAGTTGAGTGGCAAACGCCCCAGTCCGCAAGGTCCGGGGCGTTTTGTTTTATAGCCTGTTACCCTGCTCCGGCGCCAGCAGCGTTCCCGCATTCAGCGCCAGATGTTGCAGCAGCATGATGGTTTTCGCATCCACGATAATACCATCACGGATCGCCTGTAGCGCCTGGGTTAACGGCCATTCCAGCACTTCGATATCTTCCCCTTCCGCCGCCAGCCCTCCCCCTTCGCCGCAGCGATCGTCTGCCGTGTATTCGGCAATGAAAAAATAGAGTTTCTCGGTGACCGAACCCGGGCTCATGTAGGCGGTAAACACCGGCTCGATCCGCGTGACGCGAAAACCAGTCTCCTCTTCCGCTTCGGCGATAATGCGATCTTCCGGTGAGGCATTATCCAGCAGCCCGGCGGCCGCTTCGATCAGCAAGCCATCGTGGCCGTTAATCCACACCGGAAAGCGGAACTGGCGAATCAGCACCACCGTTTGCTTCGCCCGGTTATAGAGCAGAATCACGGCGCCATTGCCGCGATCGTAGGCTTCACGGCTTTGCTCCTGCCACCGGCCGTCCCGCCGCAGCAATTCAAAGGTATATTTTTTTAGCGTGTACCAGTTATCGGACAGCAACGTTTCCTGAACATGACGAACCTGCGGTATCTCACTTTGCATTTTTTTCCCCTGATGAGGTGACAGCAAGCACCATAACATGCAAAATAACGCACAAACAAGATCAAACATGCAGGATAAAACATGCTTGCCAGCCAACGAAAACAGCAGATTTTGCAGATCCTCAACGCCGAAAAACAGGTGATGTCCGGCGAGCTAAGCCAACGATTTAACGTCTCAGAAGACTCAATTCGCCGGGATTTACGCGAACTGGCGGCGGAGGGGAGGCTGCAGCGGGTTCACGGTGGCGCCCTGCCGGTTTCCGCCGCTATTGCGCCGATTGAAACAAGAAGAAACGTGCAAACAGCTTCAAAACAGGCCATTGCCCGACAGGCGGCGGCACTGATCCAGCCGGGTCAGGTGGTGATCCTCGATGGCGGCACCACTACCGGATACATGGTCAGCTATCTGCCTGCGGATTTAGCCTGCACTATCGTGACCCACAGCCCGGGAATTGCCGTTGCGCTGGTCGACAGACCGTTGATCGAGGTAATTCTTATCGGCGGGCGACTGTTTAAACATTCGGTGGTGACCGTAGGTGCCAGCGCGCTGGAAGGCATCGCGCGTATTAACGCCGATCTGTTTTTCATGGGGGTCACCGGAGTGCACCATCGTGCCGGTTTCACCACCGGTGATTATGAAGAGGCAGGTATCAAGCGAGCGCTTGCAGCACGGGCGGCGGAGACTATTGTGATGGCGTCACAGGAAAAGCTCAATTCGGCATCCGCCTTCGCGATTGGCGAATTAACCCTGGCGAGTACGTTGATTGTCGACAGCCCGCTGGACGAGGTATTACAGACGCAGCTCACCGGACACGGGATCGCGACGATCCATGCAAGCGCGGAATAGGATGAGGATAAGCAGGTGAGCAACCCCGGCCGCTGGCCGGGGCTGATTACGGTCAGTTACCGCCGGAGGTCCGGCGCTGCAGCTGATCGCGCAGGTTTGGCGGCGTGCCTTTAATGGTCAGGGTATCCGTTGCCGGATCCCAGAACACCCGCTCGCCCAGCAGCATGGCATCGAAGTTGATCGTTAACCCGCCGCCGCTGCCGGCAAACTTGGTTAACTGGCGCAGCGTGCTGCGGTCCGCCGGGAAGCTCTCTTCCAGCTCATACCCTTGTTCCGCGGTAAACTCCTGGAAGGTTTTCTCGCTGACGCCGGCAAGCTCTTTCGATAAAGACTCCAGCTCAATTTCTTCCCCCGCCTGCAGCTGTTCGTTGCAGTAGGTGTAGACCTGCTGGCGCACGTTCTGCCGTTCGGACTTATCGAGCTGCGCATCGGAGGCAAAATCATCAATCGCCTGCAGCAGCCCACGGTTCTGCGCCTTGGCATTAAGCCCTTCGCTGGCACCGAGGAAATCCATAAAGAAATCGGCCACTTTGCGCCCGACCCGGCCCTTCAGGAAGGTCAGGTAGCGGGTCGATTCCGGATTGGTTTCCCATTCGGTTAAATCGATACGCGCCACGATATCGGCATGGTTAATATCCAGATAGTGGGTGGAGCTGATATCCAGATCTTCGTTGACGCGCATGCTGCTTAAGTTGTTCAGCACCGCCACCAGCAGATACTCTACCGCCAGATAACGGTACTGGCAGAACAGCACGATACCGCCTTCTGCGAAGGGATATTTCGCCAGTTCGTCACGCAGACGACCGGTTGCCGCACGGCTGAACGGCAGAAACGCCTCTTCACCCTGACGCTGCAGGCGAAGGGCTTGTGCCAGTTCACTCTCTTCGTTAAACAGGCCATAGGCCTTATTTTTAGCGCTGTAGACGCGGTGCAGCTCGGCCATCATTTCCACGACCGTCGCGTTGGGCTCCAGCAATGAATCACGCAGCACCAGCTCGAGGTTTTGTTCATCACGCTTGATTAACTGATGCAGGGCAATCTGGTCGATATCCAGACTCATGTTAAACTCTCCTTTTAGACCGGCCGGTATTCAACCACCGCCGGGACGGCGACGCAACTGCCGCGTGACTCTTCGACAGCCAGAGACTCGCGATCCTGCGCGCTTTTGCGCCGTGGCGAAAAAATGCGGAAAAAAAGCTGCTGCTACGGTAATATGTTGCCCTTTCATGAACAAACAGATTTCGAATTTATGCCGCAATTATCCCGCTATAGTGATGAACACGTTGAACAGCTGCTCAGTGAGCTGACCAACGTGCTGGAAACACACAAAGCCCCCGTTGACCTTTCACTGATGGTGCTAGGTAATATGGTGACCAACCTGATCAATAGTAGCGTCGCGCCAGCGCAACGTCAGGCTATCGCCCGCTCATTTGCCCAGGCTCTGCAGTCTTCAATCAACGACGACCCGGCGCACTAAGGATAACCAACAACTGTATATGGTGACTCACCGTCAGCCCTACCGAGAAAAAATCTCCCAGATGGTCAGCTGGGGGCACTGGTTCGCCTTGTTCAACATGTTGTTGGCCATGGCGCTCGGCAGCCGCTATCTTTTTGTCGCCGACTGGCCAACGACGTTGGGCGGGCGTATTTTCTCTTACGTCAGCCTCGTTGGTCACTTCAGTTTTCTGGTTTTCACCAGCTATGTACTGATTCTCTTCCCGCTGACCTTTATCGTTGTCTCTCAGCGATTAATGCGCTTCCTGTCGGCCATCCTGGCGACGATAGGGATGACGCTGTTGCTGATCGACAGCGAAGTCTTCACACGTTTCCACCTGCATCTTAACCCTATTGTCTGGGAACTGGTGATTAACCCCGACCAGAATGAGATGGCACGCGACTGGCAGCTGATGTTTATCAGCGTGCCGATCATCTTCTTACTGGAGATGCTGTTTGCGACCTGGAGCTGGCAGAAGCTACGCAGCCTGACGCGCCGCCGTCGCTATGCCCGGCCTGTCGCCTGGCTGTTCTTTATTTCATTTATCAGCAGCCACCTGATTTATATCTGGGCGGATGCTAACTTCTATCGCCCGATCACCATGCAACGGGCCAACCTGCCGCTCTCCTATCCGATGACGGCCCGTCGTTTCCTTGAGAAACACGGTCTGCTTGATGCCCAGGATTATCAGCGACGTCTGGTCGAGCAAGGGGCGCCGGAAGCGGTCTCCGTTGAATACCCGCTGAGCAGCCTGCGCTATCGCGATCTCGGGGCCGGCTATAACGTGCTGCTGATTACCGTCGATAATCTGAACTACTCGCGGTATGAGAAAAACATGCCGGAACTGGCCAGTTTCGCCAAAGAGAGCGTCAATTTCACGCAGCATATGAGCTCCGGCAATACCACCGATAACGGCATCTTTGGTCTGTTCTATGGGATCTCGCCGGGCTATATGGATGGCGTACTGTCGGCCCGTATTCCGGCGGCGTTGATTACCGCTCTGAACCAACAGGGTTATCAGCTGGGACTGTTCTCTTCTGATGGCTTCAGCAGCCCGCTTTACCGCCAGGCGCTGCTGTCTGACTTCTCGCTGCCGGTCGCCAAAACCCAAAGCGATGAGCAGACTGCCAATCAGTGGATTAGCTGGCTGAACCGCTATGCCCAGGATGAGAATCGCTGGTTCTCGTGGATTTCGCTGAACGGCACTACGCTTGAAAACAGCCAGCAGCAAAACTTCGTGCGCCGTTACAGCCGCGCCGCCGGCGATGTCGATAGCCAGATTGGCCGGGTGTTAGGCACCCTGCGCGACAGCGGAAAACTGGACAACACGGTGGTGATCGTCACCGCAGGTCACGGTATGCCGTTGAACCCGCAGCACGGTCAGTTTGACTGGTCCCGGGAACAGTTGCAGGTACCGCTGGTGATCCATTGGCCGGGGATCCCGGCGCAGAACATCGCGACGCTGACCGACAACAAAGATGTGATGACGACTCTGATGCAGCGTCTGCTGCACGTCTCCACACCGGCCAATGAGTATTCACAGGGTGAAGACCTGTTCAGCCCGGCACGTCGCCGTGCCTGGGTCACGGCCGCCAACAGTGAGACGCTGGCCGTCACCTCGCATGACGTCACCGTGGTACTGAACCACAACGGTACCTACAGCACCTGGAACAGCGACGGTAAGAAGATTGACAACCGTAAGCCGCAGCTCAGCCTGCTGCTGCAGATACTCACCGATGAAAAGCGCTTCATCGCTAACTGAGTAAACTACTGCGTATCAACCGCCTCTTCCCCGGTGATTATCCCGCCGGGGAAGAGGAATCAAAAATCCCCGAAATAATACGCCGCGACGCCGTTGCTTATTGCACGCTGATGGCCTTTCATGCGCAGCGTTTTCTGTTGTGATTCGTTCCAGAACGTTAATGCATTTGGTACAGACGGTGAAAATCGCGTCAGGCCCGCCACCAGCAACCGGCGTAACCTGCCGCAAAAACGTGGGTTAACCGATGATAGCGTGGCCATAGCAAATAGCTCATTAGATAAGCAATTAAACCACCGGCTGGCTGTATGCTGTTGACTGGCAAGCATAAGCACACTAGGATAGCTCCTGCTTTATAGCATCAATCTGTAGATATCGCGTCGGCACGTAGCGCAGCCTGGTAGCGCACCGTCATGGGGTGTCGGGGGTCGGAGGTTCAAATCCTCTCGTGCCGACCAAAAATCCCAGATTAACCAGCCTCTTATGGCTGGTTTTTTTATGCCTGTTTTTCGTACGGGGAGTTAATGGGGTGGAATTGGGTACAGCGACAGCCAGCTGACACATTATTCCCATGGCGCGCGTCTGGTCCTACGGTTCATCACCGCCATAGGGTTCAATCAACACCACGCCAAGCTGATCGGCCTCTGCCTCAATCAAATCCAAAAGCGTGTCCGAGCCCAGAATAGATTCAGACTCTATCTCCACTTCCAGCTGCTCCGAGGTTATCCGATCGCCAAACAGCATCAGCGCAGTGTCGCCATGCTGTCGGGATGACCACTGCAATCCATGAGCATCCGGATGAGCATGGTAGATGGCTAAAGAATATTCCTGAGTGAATGCATACTGCTCTGGCGGAGAATCAAGAAGCTCAGACCGTGTAACCCCCATTTTCCGTAACGTTTTAGGATTCAAATCGACCAGCTTCAGATCCAACACAGGCCTAATAACAGAATGGACCTTCCCCTCCAGCCTGCCTGAATCAAATGGAATCCCGGCAGAATCAGCGGGTAAGTCATGGAAAACGGTCTCCATAATCGCCACGCCGGTGCTGACACCGCCATACAGTGTCGGCACCCCATTGCGCATTGGACTAAAACGAGCCTTCCCCAGGCCCGGATTAAATTGCGTCGCCGTAAATTCGGATGAGTGAATCCTGTAAATGGGCTTTCCGGCAACCCAGGTCTCAATATTAGCGGTAAGATTTTCCTTTGGAGCAGGTACTTGCCGTGCAACCTGCTCGTCATCATCCGCATTAGCCATGCCCCCCTCCATCCAGTTCGGCCTGTGCCGCCTGCAGCACCTGACCCGGCATGGTTTTCAGTACATCTTTTGGCTTATTTCCCCCCAGCCAGCTGTTGGCTGAACCAAACCAGATCGCCAGCCCCCAGGGCGTTTTTTTCTCGCCAAATAAGGAGATAACCTGTTTAACAACGGGTACCGGGCGGTAGCCTTCATCCAGTGCATATCCCGGGTATTTATCTTTGCCGTTAAGCTGAACGGCAAATATCCGCCCCGCAGATTTCCAGCGATTCGGCCCGGCGCTGGGATTCGAGCTTTTGAACTGCGCTTTATCCGAGAGCTCTTTTGCTGATAACCATTCAGAATCCGCAAGAATGCGGGCATTCAGCTCTTCACGACGCAGCGCATTACGTTCCACCCGCCTCTGCCTGTCGGATAGCGCCACAGGTTTTGGCGCAGCACCGGCGGCTTTTCGTGTTCTCACGCCTGGCGCCTCTATGCCCATTGAAGCGATAACCGCACTGACTGCAGCGTTCATCGCAACTTTGAGCGTTTCGTCGAAACCGCGATGACGTTCGCTGATGGTTCCTAAATCAATGACTAAATACTCAGAATCGGCGTGGGTTGTCAGAGTATGCAGCTCATCACCGTTGACGGTTTTAATGTCAAAAAAGGATTCATTACGGCGCGCGGTATTCCCCTTCATTGCCATCGTCGCCTCCTCACAATGGATATATTGGTTATATTCATTATATATCGCGAGATAGCATTGTCACTCAAGATGAACAAAATTTACGCATTTATCGCCGCAGCCTGGGCAGTTGTACTTCTGTACAGGCCTGTTCACTGGCGCATTAAGGACAAATGGCGACTTTACCGATTGTAAATCGAGGAATAACTTCTATTATTCCTCGTACTTGCCTGCCATCTGGACAATTACTATGAGAGTAAATGGGCTTACGAAAGGATTTTTTATCCTGATTTTACTTGTGGTTAGCCTCGCCTTTTTTGATGTTCTCTCGCCTTATTACTCGGCTATCTTATGGGCCGCGATCCTGTCGGTTATTTTCAACCCGGTGAAAAACAAGATACGCACCCGCCTCGGGGAGCGGAACGGTCTGGCATCGTTTCTGACCGTCGCCATCATTTGCCTGATTGTCTTTACGCCGCTGGCGATCATCATTTCCTCGCTGGCGATCGAGCTGAACGTGGTGTACACCCAACTTCAGCATAATGACACCCGGTTTCCGACCGTCGTGGCAGACCTGATCGCCCATCTGCCCGGCTGGGCCAGAAGTTTCCTCTCTGAGCATAATCTCGACAGCGCCCAGCAGATACAGAGCCAGCTCTCAGACGCCGTCCTTAAAGGGGGGCAGTATCTCGCCGGTAGCGCATTTTTGATTGGTAAAGGGACCTTCGGTTTTACCATTAGCTTCGGCATTATGCTGTATCTGCTGTTTTTCCTGCTCAAAGATGGCCCCTATCTGGTCCTGACGATCCTTGAAGCGCTGCCGCTGTCTAACTATGTTAAGCATCATCTGTTTGCCAAGTTTGCCGCCGTATCACGGGCAACCGTCAAGGGAACCGCCGCGGTCGCACTTGCGCAGGGCACCCTGGGTGGTTTCGCATTTTATGTCGCCGGTATCGACGGCAGCATTTTGTGGGGAGCGATCATGGCGTTTCTGTCGCTGATTCCGGCCGTCGGCTCCGCCATCGTCTGGGTTCCCGCGGCCATCTTCCTGTTCGCCACTGACCAGCTCTGGCAAGGCGCCTTCATTGTCGGTTTCTTCGTGATTGTCATCGGCCTGGTCGACAATATTCTGCGCCCGCTGTTGGTGGGCAAGGACACCAGAATGCCGGACTATCTGATCCTGATTGCCACCCTCGGCGGCATGGAGATTTATGGCATTAATGGTTTTGTGATTGGCCCACTGATCGCCGCCCTGTTTATCGCCTGCTGGAACCTGCTGTCAGGCCGTGAACACGCCGGCAACACCGATGAGCTTGATGAAGAGTTTATTGAAGAAGGAAAAATCAGCCGGGAGGAGTAATCTCGGGGGAGGTTTAGCCTCCCCGGTGAGCCCAAACACGCCCACAAGCAGATTAAATCACATAACAGGCGAAATGGCAGAAACTACAGTCAGAAGAGTCTTATAAATCAGTATATATAACTACGTACAATTAAAACATTGGTAAATAATTCTTACCAGTAAGCAAAAGAGTGCTAGTCTTCTGCCGTTAAAACTCGATGATAAAGGATCATGAATCGTGAAAAAAATCTCTACACTTGCCGTTTCCCTGCTGGCTATCGCCTGTGTTTCTACCGGTGCGCTGGCCGCTGAGCAGCCGCTGGAAAAGGTTGCGCCGTACCCGAAAGCAGAGCAAGGCATGAAGCGTCAGGTGATTCAGCTGCCACAGCAGCCAGACGAATCGGCATATAAAGTTGAGCTGATGATTGGCCAGACGCTGGAAGTTGACTGTAACCGCCATCGTCTCGGCGGTCAGTTGGAAAGCAAAACGCTGGAAGGCTGGGGCTACGATTACTACGTATTTGATAAAGTGACCTCACCGATTTCGACGATGATGGCCTGCCCGGACGGCAAAAAAGAGAAGAAATTTATCACTGCCGGATTAGGCGATGCTGCAATGCTGCGCTACAACAGCAAGCTGCCGATTGTGATTTATACCCCGGCGAACGTTGAAGTGAAATACCGGATCTGGAAAGCAGAAGAAACAACCGGGAATGCCGTCGAGCGCTAAGCTCAGGCGCTAAAAACCCGGCAGCAGGCGTCGCCGGGTTGCTTTTCTTACAGGGCGATATCCGCCATCGGTTTATCGCCGGACAGCGGTTTCAGCGTCGCCTCTGGCACCTCGTCGGCTACGGTCACCGGCTCGTAGTGCAGCTGTAACACTTCGCTGGTCCACGCCAGCGCCTGCTCAATCGCCGCCGGATTACCATCCAGACGCATGCCGTAAGACGGAACAATCTCTTTCAGCTTAGCCTGCCAGGCCGCCGACTGAACCTTCTCTTTAAAGACCGTCTCCATCAGCTGCAGCATGATCGGCGCCGCGGTAGATGCACCAGGCGATGCCCCCAGCAGAGCAGCAACGGTACCATCATCATCGCTGACCACTTCGGTGCCCAGACGCAGTACGCCCTTCTTGCCGTTACGTTTGATAATCTGCACGCGTTGACCCGCCTGCCACAAACGCCAGTCCTCTTTGCGCGCTTCCGGATAGTATTCACGCAGCGCTTCGTGGCGATCGTTATCTTTCTGCATCACCTGGCTAATCAGGTATTTCACCAGATCGAAGTTATCCAGACCAACATTGAGCATCGGCAGAATATTCGAGGTGTTGGTTGATGCCAGCAGATCCCACAGCGAACCGTTTTTCAGGAAGCGGGTTGAGAAGGTGGCGAACGGTCCAAACAGCACGACGCGCTTGCCATCGATGATACGGGTATCGATATGCGGCACCGACATAGGAGGCGCCCCGACTTCGGCCTGACCGTAGACTTTAGCCAGATGGTGGTTAACCACCTCCGGGTTTTCGCAGACCAGGAACTGGCCGCCCACCGGGAAGCCAGCGTACTCTTTCGCCTGAGGAATGCCGGTTTCCTGCAGCAGCGTCAGCGCTGCACCGCCGGCACCGATAAAGATAAATTTGGCTTTAATCACCCGCTTCTGACGACGATTGTCGGCATCCGCCAGCGTCACCGTCCAGCTCTTATCGGCATTGCGCTTAAAGCGGCGCACAACGGTGCCCAGCTGCAGGGAGAAGTTATCGTGCGTCTGCAGCCCGGCAATCAGCTGACGGGTGATTTCCCCGTAGTTAACATCGGTCCCGACTTCGGTACGGGTGGCGGCCACTTTTTGCTGTGGATCGCGCCCTTCCATCACCAGCGGCGCCCAGGCTTTGACCTGCTGATGATCTTCAGAATAGCGAATACCGCGGAACAGTTCGCTCTGCTGCAGCGCCGCGTAACGCGCGCGCAGGAAATTGACATTATCTTCGCCCCACACAAAGCTCATGTGCGGCACGCTGTTAATAAATGATTTCGGCTTACTGAGTATGCCGCGAGTCACCTGGTGTGCCCAAAACTGACGAGAAATATGGAAGGATTCGTTGATATCGACCGCTTTGTCGATGTTAATCCCACTGGCGGTTTGTGGCGTGTAGTTCAGCTCCATCAGCGCCGCATGGCCGGTACCCGCATTGTTCCAGCCGTTCGAGCTCTCTTCAGCGACGCTGGACATCTGCTCGACCATGGTAATAGACCAGTCCGGCTCGAGCTCCTGCAGCCAGGTTCCCAACGTGGCGCTCATGATGCCGCCGCCAATCAACAGTACATCCGTCTCTTGCTCATGGCGGGTGTTGGTCCGAGGTGTATTCGAACCAACCGCCGGTGAGCTGGGTACGGCCATCTTTCTTTTCATCGGATTTGAGCCTTACTTTACTCGCTTTTATAATTAGCGCAGGTGAAACGATTTCGTGAATCAAGGTAACACCGAAGATCAAAAATTTAAATATTGTTTAAAATTTAAGTTGAGTTTTGAGATCTGTTATAAAAATGTTTAATAAATGTGTACGGTAAATCATATTTTGTACTGGTATAAGTGACGTGCCCGCGCTATCATCCCCTGTTTTGTGACAGACCGCACACAAGCCCAGGCTTGTGCCGCCGCCGCTGACCAACCTGCGAATCGCTTATGCCTCAAGCCTCAAATCACGTTTCTTCCGCTTCAACCGGCGCTCTTCGCCACGTGTTACGCTCACCAGCGCTGCTGACCCGGGAAACCCTGGCAGGCGTGATCACTGCGCTGGCCCTGATCCCGGAAGTGATCTCCTTCTCCGTCATTGCCGGCGTTGACCCGAAGGTCAGCCTGATTGCCTCGGTGGTGCTGTGTCTGGCGATGTCGGTGCTGGGCGGCAGGCCGGCGATGGTTACTGCAGCAGCCGGCTCGGTTGCGCTGGTGATTGGGCCGATGGTGCACCAGCACGGTGTGGGCTATATTCTGCCCGCTGTCATTTTGGCTGGTATTATTCAAATTTTGTTTGGGTTGTGCGGTATGGCGAGGTTAATGCGCTTTATTCCGCATTCGGTGATGACCGGCTTCGTCAACGCGTTGGGGATCCTGATCTTCTTTGCCCAGGTACCGCATTTCTGGAGCAAGCAGCCGCTGATACTCGGCCTGTTCGTTCTGACGCTGCTGATTGTGCTGTGGGTGCCGCGCCTGACAAAAGCCATCCCCTCGCCGCTGATCGCCATTGTGTTGCTGACCCTGTTTACCGTCACCACCGGCCAGCTGCTGCCCACCGTTGGCGACGAAGGGTCAATGAGCGGCGGACTGCCTGGCTTCACCGCCCTGCTGGTCCCGCTCGATCTGAATACCCTGCAAATTATCTGGCCCTGTGCGCTGAGCATTGCCTTCGTGGGTCTGATGGAATCGTTGCTGACGGCAAAACTGGTGGATGACCTGACCCATACCCCGTCAAACAAAGCGCGCGAGAGTACCGGGCTGGGCATCGCCAATATTCTGGCGGGGATGTATGGCGGTATTGCCGGCTGCGCGATGATCGGTCAGACCATCGTCAACGTCGAAATGGGCAAAGGACGCAGCCGCGTCTCTACCATTGCCGCCGGTCTGGTGCTGTTGCTGCTGGTAACCGCCCTGAGCGAAGTGATGGCGAAAATTCCGATGGTGGTGCTGGCCGGGGTGATGGTGATCGTCGCGGCGAAAACCTTCAGCTGGCAGAGCCTTCGCCCGGCGGAGCTGGCACGAAATCCGTGGCCGGAAACGCTGGTGATGCTGGTGACCGTCGGCGCGACGGTCGGGACCAGCAATCTGGCGATTGGGGTTCTGGCAGGACTTGCGATGATGGCACTGATTCCACGGCGTTGGCGCAACAAGCCGCAGGTTACATCAGAAACAGCGTCGCCAGACCGAGAAAAATAAAGAACCCGCCGGTGTCGGTGATAGCGGTGATCATCACGCTGGAGCCGACCGCCGGATCGCGCCCCAGTTTGACCATGACCATCGGGATAATGACCCCCATCAGTGCCGCCATCAGCAGATTCAGCATCATTGCCAGGGTCATCACGCCGCCCAGCTGTGGGTCGTCATACAGCCACCAGGTGACCGCCCCCATAATACCGCCCCACACCAGGCCGTTAATCAACGCCACACCCATTTCACGCATAATCAAAAACGAAAAACTGCCGGGCTGTATGTGCTGCAGCGCCATCGCCCGGACGATCATGGTGATGGTCTGATTACCGGTATTGCCACCGATCCCGGCGACGATTGGCATCAGGGATGCAAGCGCTACCAGCTGTGAAATGGTGTGTTCAAAGCCATCAATCACCCGCGAGGCGATAAAGGCGGTGCACAGATTGACCGCCAGCCACGCCCAGCGGGTTTTCACCGCTTTGCTGACCGGCGCGAAGACGTCCTCTTCGCTGCTCAGGCCACCCATTCCGCGCAGATCGCTGTCGGTCTCTTCGTACACCACATCAACGATCTCATCGATGGTCAGACGCCCCATTAACTTACCGTCTGCATCAATCACCGCGGCGCTAAGCAAGTCATCACGTTCGAAGGTACGCGCCACTTTTTCAGCGGCTTCATGGGGCTGGAAGGTCACCGGATCCCCTTCCATGACATCGCCTACCCGCTTTTGCGCATCATTGAGCAGAATGGTTTGCAGCTCCAGCTCGCCCAGCAGCAGCTTATTGCGGGTGGTGACAAACAGTTTATCGGTGTTCTCCGGCATTTTTCCCAACCGCCGCAGATAGCGCTGCACCGCGGCCAGGGTCATTTCCGGGCGCACGACGATCACTTCGAACTCCATGATCGCCCCGACGGTGTTGTCGGCATAGCGCATCATCTGCCGCACGCGCGCGCGTTTGTCCGGCGGCATCGTCGCCAGCAGGCGACCGGTCAGGTTTCGCGGCAGGTGCTGAACCAGATAGACCTGTTCGTCGATATCCAGGGTTTGCAGGGCATCCAGCAGCTCGTGGTCGCTCATCTTATCGATGAGATCGCCCCAGACGTTCTCGGATGCCTCGAGCAGCACCTCGCCACGCTTATCATTGCTAACCAGTTGCCACAGCGCATTACGCCCGTCGTTCGGCAATGCTTCCAGGGCATCGGCCAGGTCTGGCGGCGGCAGGTGGGAAACCAGCACTTCCACTTCGGCCAGATCGTCCGCGAGGGTGCCGTCGTCGTAGCGTTCGGCGAGGGTTAATTTTCCTGTCAGCGCCGAGGTGACGGCTTTATCGGTGGTCAGCAGCCAGATAAGACGGGCACGCTCTTCATCACGCAATCTGGCGCTTTTTTTATGCAACACGGACATCGGTCAGGCAATCCTTTTGAGAACAGGCGGCGGCCAGGTGCCATAAGCATAGCGCGAGGAGGGAGAAAAAATAACCGTCGGGGCGTTCATACGGCGTAAAAATCAACAACCGCGCCCCCTGTTGACCAGCAGGCGCAGATAATCAGGCGGTGCGGGCCACCGCATCACGGGTCGCCAGCTCGCGCTCTTCCCCGGTCAGCTCCGTCAGCTGGCCGTTGCGCATCTCCAGCAGGCGGTCCGCATGCTGGAAGTAGTGATCGTCATGGCTGATCGCAAAAATGGTTTTCCCCATCTGCTGCATCAGCGGCAACAACACCTGATAAAACTCGCGACGGAAATGTGGGTCCTGATCCGCCGCCCACTCATCCAGCAGAATGATATCGCGATCCTCCGCCAGCGCCAGCAGCAGCGCCACCCGTTTTTTCTGCCCCTTCGACAGCTTCAAATCGACGATTTTGCCGTTATCCAGCGTCAGCTTATGGGTCATTTTCAGGTGGTCCATCCACTGTGCTACCAGCGCCGGGTCAGCGGCGTTCCCGCCTTCTCCCAGCAGCTGGTCAAACAGCCAGACATCGGTGAACACCGCCGAGAAAAGCTTGCGGTAATCTTCCGGCTTATCTACCGCCAGGGGCTGACCATCGAGCAGGATCTCGCCGGAGGCCGGCTGATACAGCCCGGTCAGCAGCATCGCCAGCGTCGATTTTCCGCTGCCGTTACCGCCGATCAAAAAGACCAGTTCGCCGCGCTTAAGGGTCAGGTTAATCGGCCCTACCGCAAAGGTGTTGTCCGGGTAGTGGAAGCTGACATCGCGCAGCTCCAGAGTCTGCCAGTGAGGATGCGCCTGCGGCGTCGGGAACTCGGCCCGGTACGGCGTCAGAGAGAAGCGATGGAGCTTGTTGAACGCCACCTGGGCGCTCAGCAGCGTCGGCAGCGCGCCAACCGCCGAGAGCAGCGGCGTGCGCAAGAACAACAGGGTCAGCGAATAGGTCGCCGCCACCGCAGTGTTCGCCCAGCCCAGGCCATTGGCCATCCAGAACACCAGCCCGATAGCGCCCAGCATCATGATATTCGACCAGTTTACCGCGCTAAGATGGAAGGTATCGGCGCGGATAATATGGTGACGATATTCGCGGGCATCCGGCAGATACAGCTGATTAAACACGTATTCCGCGCGTTCCCGGTTGAGAGTCAGTTCTTTACGCCCTTCCAGCACCGTCTGATAGTCGTGATAGAGCTTGTCTTCGGTTTCCCGCAGCGTCGCCATGTGTTTATAGACGCGAGACACCAGCACAAAGCCACCCCAGATGGTGAGCGCCATCCACAGCGCGGTGACCATCATCATTTTCCCCGACAGCCACGCCAGATAACCGGCTGAACCAAACGTCAGGATAATCCCCTGCACCAGCTCCGGCAGACGCACAAACGCGATGGTGATGTTACGCACATCGCTGGTGAGTCCGGCCAGCAGGGACGCGCTGCCGATTTTCTCAACCTGTTCGATTTGGGTATCGAGGATCCGTTTGATAAATTCGCCGCGCAGGCGATAAACGAAATGGTGCCCGAGGGTGGTCAACGCGAGCTGAGAACCCAGCGTCACCGCCATCAGCAACAGCAATAAGCCGAGAAACTCCGGTAACACCGTCAGCGAGGTATCGACCACGGTCATTAAGCGCAGATTAATAAAGGCAATCAGCCCGATGCCCAGCGCCGCGCTGAGCAGACTAAGAGCAATGACTGAGATAAACGGCCAGCGATACTGGCGCCAAACAAGGAGGAGGAGTTCCATAACACGTAATCCGGGCAAGCAAAACAGCCAGCAGTTTAAACGGCCCGGCGATGACATCAAGAATAATTCTTATTTTTGTTATTTATTACCCGCCAGGCGGAAGGTGAGATTATAGCGACAGTCCCCGGTCTGCGGATGATCCCCCGCTTTCAGCGGCTGAATACCGTGATAAAACAGGCGCGATTCACCGCCCCATACCACCACGTCGCCATGCTCCAGCAGCACCCGCTGCAGCGGGTCATTGCGGCGCAGGCCGCCAAACTGGAACACCGCCGGCAGCCCCAGCGACGCGGAAACAATCGGCGCCCGCAGATCGCGCTCATCTTTATCCTGATGCAACGAGAGTTTGGCGCCCGGCTGATAGCGGTTGATTAAACAGGCGTCTGGGGCAAAGCGCGAGTAGCCGCAGGCCAGCGCCGCCTCTGCCGCCAGCATCGCAAATAGCGTCGGCATCGGCGGCCAGTGCTGCCCGGTCAGCGGATCCTCAGGTGCATAAAGGTAGCCATGGTTATCGGTGGTCCAGCCCAGCGTGCCGCAGTTGGTCATCGCTACCGACATCGTATAGCCGCCCGGCGTCACCATCTGACGAAACGGCGAGCGGCTGGCGACCTCTGCGATAGCCTGTAGCAAAGCCGGCGCCTGCAAGGTGGCAAAGCGCCGCAAAATAACGGCTCCTGGTGCCAGCGCCTCTTGCCAGGGAGGCGTATCGGCAAATAAATCGAGCATTACGGCTCCTCACTGTGCGCTTCGCGCGTTAACAACTGGGCTTTGCGGGCCGTTCCCCAGCGATAACCCGAGAGCGCCCCGCCTTCACGGACCACCCGGTGACAGGGGATGACGATCGCCAACTTATTCGCCGCACAGGCACCCGCCACGGCTCTTACCGCACGCGGCTGACCGATGCTCTGCGCCACCTGGCGGTAGCTGCGGGTTTCTCCTGCCGGGATCTCGCGCAGCGCCTGCCAGACACGCAGCTGGAAAGCGGTGCCGCGAATATCCAGCGGTAGATCGATGGCCTGGCGGTGATCGTCCAGATGGGCGAAAACCTGCGCGACCCGCTGATGGAAATGCGCATCGCCAGGTATCAACCGCGCTTTGGGGAACAGGCGGACAAGCTCATCAAGCAGCGGACCATCGGCTTCCCCCGGCAGGACGGCGCACACGCCCCGCTCGCTTTCCGCGACCAGACAGCGGCCCACCGCGCAGTCGCCGAAGGTATAGACAATATCGATATCTTCACCGCCGCGGCGAAACTGACTGGCTGTCATGCCGAGCGCAGCATCGGCCTGGCGATAGTAGCTACTGCCATCAGGGAAACCGGCGGCCATCACCGCGGGCGTGACCTTTTCACCCTGCCCCAACGCCTCGCGTAAACGCCGCGCGCGCCACGCCTGCTGCCAGGCTTTTGGCGTCATACCGGTGACTGATTTGAACAAACGATGAAAATGGAACGGGCTGACCGCCAGCGCTTGCGCCAGTGTTTCAAGGGTCACCGGCGCATCTTGTTCCAGCAGGCGGCAGGCCCGAGTGACTTTGTCCACTTTCTGCTGCTGCGGGTCGATATTGTCCGGCTGGCAGCGTTTGCAGGGACGAAAGCCGTCCGCCACAGCCGCCTCGACGTCAGGATAAAAGCGCACGTTTACCCGCAGCGCCCGCCGCGAACGGCAGGAGGGACGGCAGCAGATACCGGTGGTCAACACAGCAAAAACAAACTGACCATCGGCGTTCGCATCGCGATCGCACACCGCCTGCCAGCGGCGCGCATCGGTATCAGCAATTATCGGTTTCATAACGGGCTCCTGCTTTAAGTGTATCGTCAGTCTGCATCGGCGCCGGTGAATAAAAACCCGAATTCTTGCGGTTTAATTTTTTTCGCCCACCAGGAAAGTGCGGAACTGCGGCGACATCCAGGTTGTAAACCCGTCGCCCTCTTTGACAATCATATAGACCGCCAGCCCCTGTTGACGCACTACTTCCTGAGCTTTCTGCGGCCCCAGCACCATCAGGCCGGTATCCCAACCATCTGCTTCCAGCGCCGTCGGAGCAATCACCGTCACCGACACCAGTTTGTGGTCGATGGGGCGGCCGGTTTGCGGGTCGATAACGTGCGAAATCCGCTTGCCATCGAGCTCATAATAGTTGCGATAGCTACCGGAGGTGCTGATCCCATGGCCGTTGATATCAACGATCGCCTGGACGGCATTTTCACGATCGGTCGGTTTTTGGATCGCCACCCGCCACGGTTGTCCGTCGCCGTTCATTCCCCGGCTCACCAGCGCACCGCCGACAGAAACCAGATAGCGCGAAATACCCTCCTGCTCCATCAGACGAGCCAGATGATCGGCGGCGTAGCCTTCACCCACGGTGGAGAGATCGACAAACAGATCCGCAATATCTTTTTGCAGATACTGGCGATCCGCATGGTTAATCACCGTCAGGTGCTGCAGTCCGGTGCGTGCTTTCGCGGCGGCGATCTGTTGCGGATCCGGTGTTTTCAGCGGTTGTTTATCGGGGCCAAATCCCCACAGATTAACCAGCGGCCCCACCGTAATATCCATGGCGCCATCGGTTTTCGCGCCGATGCGCAGCGACATCGTGACGATATCGGCCATCGCCTCGCTCACCGGCCAGGGTTCAGTGCCCGACGAGTGGTTAAAGCGCATCAGCGCCGAGTCGTTTTTCCAGGTGGACAGCAGGCGATCGTCAGCATCAAGCTGCGCCTGTACTTTCTGACGTAGCGCCTGGGCTTTTTGTTGGTCCACGTCAATCACGCTGACGCGCCAGAAGGTGCCCATGGTTTTGCCATCGAGGACGGTGGCGGTACGCGCTGGTGCGCTGGAGGTGGTGGCTGAATCACAGCCGGAAAGCAGTACGCAGACGCTAAGCAGCGCGGTACGGAAAAAAGTGATATCCATAAAGTCAGGTTCCTCTTGCTAAGGCGGCAAGATTACACCAGCAAGGTTAAACCGGGCATAAAAAAAGGCGCCAGAGGCGCCTTTTTCATAAACTTCGTGCAACTTAGAACTGGTAAACCAGGCCCAGTGCAACCACGTCGTCGGTAGAGATACCGGCGTTACGGGTGAAGTTGTTGTCATCCAGCAGGTTGATTTTGTAATCAACATAGGTAGACATGTTTTTGTTGAAGTAGTAGGTCGCACCCAGGTCAACGTATTTCAGGATATCCTGGTCACCGTAGGAGCCCATATCCTTACCTTTAGACTGCAGGTAAGCAACGGACGGACGCAGACCGAAGTCGAACTGGTACTGAGCAACCACTTCGAAGTTCTGTGCTTTGTTAGCAAAGCCCTGGTCACCCGCGCGAGTTGCGTTGTAAGTCTGGGTGTACTGAGTTGCCAGGTAGATGTTGTTCGCGTCGTATTTCAGGCCGCCGGTGTAGGTTTCAGCGTGGTCGCCTTCGCCCAGAACCATTGCGTTCTGATCGTCGGTACGTTTAGAGTTGGAGTACGCGAAACCAGCGCTGATGCCATCAAAGATGTCATAAGTTACAGAAGTACCGAAACCGTCGCCGTTCTGTTTCTGAGCGGTACGACCGTTGTTGGTCGCGCCTTCGCCGCTGACGCTGCCGTTTTTACCCTGGTACTGCAGAGCAAAGTTCAGGCCGTCAACCAGACCGAAGAAGTCAGAGTTACGGTAGGTAGCAACACCGTTAGCACGGGATTGCAGGAAGTTGTCAGAACCGTAGGTGTCACCGCCGAATTCCGGCAGAACGTCGGTCCAGGACGTTACGTCGTATACAACGCCGTAGTTACGACCGTAGTCGAAAGAACCTGCGTCGCCAAATTTCAGACCAGCAAATGCCAGACGAGTCCATGCCTGATCGCTGGAGCTTTCAGTGTTGTTCGCCTGAACGTTGTATTCCCACTGGCCGTAACCGGTCAGCTGGTCGTTGATCTGAGTTTCGCCTTTAACGCCAATACGCATGTAGGTCTGGTCGCCGTCTACGCTCTTGTCGTCAGAGAAGTAGTGCAGGCCATCGATTTTACCGTACAGGTCTAATTTATTGCCATCTTTGTTATAAATTTCAGCCGCATTTGCTGCGCCTGCTACCAGCAGAGCTGGTACCAGGAGGGACAGTACTTTAACTTTCATGTTATTAACCCTCTGTTTGTTATATGCCTTTTATTATGCCACTGCTTACTGATTACCCTTCTAATCAGTCGGCTATATTCATTGTGCTGTAAAATGCAGAATAATCCAACAAGAATATGATACGAAAACTTCTAAGGTGTTTCAAAATGCCCACAAGATGTTTCAATTTGTAAATTCAAGGGAACTTTTCTGCCCCACTAAAAATCATAAAAATAAGCACCAATAATCAAGAAAATAAATTTTCCCAATACACTTCATATAGTTATACCGCAACATCCGTATAGCACTGAATGACAAAACAAAAACCGCCCTTACGACTAGAATAATCCTCGCTATCATCATTAACTTTATTTATTACCGTCATTCAGTTCTGAATGTCTGTTTACCCCTATTTGAACCGGATGCCCTGCATTCGGTTTTTTTTTACCCTTCTTTACATATCTTGAATTTCCGCGTGTTATCCCCGAAAAAAATAACGTCTATTAATCAAACAATTCGCCGATAAGAAAATGCTCAAGATGGTAATTTCTTGTTATTTAGTGCTATTTATCCGTGAAATTCCGTAAATAATTGTACAATATTAACATTGCTGTACATCTTACCGACGTTCATTTTTTAAGATTATTCTCGCGATTGTACCCAAAATAATTCGAGTTGCTTGTGGGCGGCAAAGCCGTAAATCCCCAGGAGCTGACCCAGGTAAGTGGCTGGGGTGAACGGGTGCAGCCAACGCCCAGGCAACTTGAAGGATGAGGGTATAAACGTTGACGAACGGCAATCTGTAGTATGGATTTGATAAATTAGCCTTTATACTGCTTACAGTATTCACTCTGCTACCAGCCGCCTGGTGCAATGCCCTGCTTACACACATTGATGAGCCGCTTCGCCACACGATGACCCAGAAAAAATTCTCCCTGATGCCTGGCAGCATCACCCGCTTCTTCATTTTGATGGTTATCGTCCTGCTGGCGACGATGGGCGTTATGGTCCAAAGTGCGGTCAATACCTGGCTGAAAGATAAAAGTTATCAGGTCATCGACGTCAGTCATGCGCTACATAAACGCATCGACAGCTGGCGTTATGCCACCTGGCAGATTTACGACAATATCGCCGCGACCTCTACCAGTGCCGCCAGCGACGGTTTACAGGAAACGCGCCTGAAGCAGGATGTCTATTACCTGGAAAAACCGCGGCGCAAAACCGAAGCGCTGATATTCGGATCCCATGACAGTTCCACCCTGGAGATGACGCAAAAAATCTCCAGCTATCTCGACATCCTGTGGGGCGCGGAAACTATCCCGTGGTCGATGTACTACCTCAACGGCCTGGATAACAGCCTGATTCTGGTGTCGACGCTGCCGCTTAAGGACCTGTCATCCAGCTTTAAAGAGTCGACGATCACCAGCGTCGTCGAGTCCCGCCGCGCGGAGATGCTGCTGCAGGCCAACACCCTCGACGAGAGAGAAACCTTTTCGTCACTGCGCCGCCTGTCCTGGCAAAACGGCCACTATTTCACCTTGCGCACCACCTTTAACCAGCCGGGACACCTGGCGACCGTGGTGGCCTTCGATCTACCGATCAATGACCTGATACCGCCCGGCATGCTGCTGGATAATTTCCGGATTGAACCTGACCCGGCACAAAGCAGTGCCACCAGTCCAGATAAAGAAGTCTCTGATAGCATTAGTATCGACTTTAACGGCACCAAAATTGAGATGACCACCAGCATCAATACCACCGGCATGCGCCTGATTTGGGTCGTTCCGTTCGGTACCTTGATCATGGAATCGCTGCAGAATGTTCTGCTACCGCTGCTGCTGATTATCGGCCTGCTGGCGTTAACCCTGTTCGGCTTTACCACCTTCCGTCACTATGGCGGCCGCACGCGTCAGACCGGCACCGGCGTCTCCGCTGCCGCCACTAGCGAATTACGCACCCAACGCGCCATTAATGAAGAGATTGTCTCGTTGCTGCCGCTGGGGTTGCTGGTCCACGACCAGGAAACTAACCGCACGATAATCAGTAACCCGATAGCCGATCACCTGCTGCCGCATCTTAATCTGCAAAACATTACCAATATGGCGGACCAGCATCAGGGGGTGATTCAGGCGACGATCAACAACGAGCTGTTTGAAATTCGCCTCTATCGCAGCCAGGTTGCCCCGCGCACGCAGATCTTCATTATTCGCGATCAGGACCGGGAAGTTCTGGTCAATAAAAAACTCAAGCAGGCTCAGCGTCTGTATGAGAAAAACCAGCAGGGTCGCGCGGCATTTATGGCGCATATCGGCAGCGCCCTGAAGGCACCGGCGCAAAGCCTGGCGGAAGAAGCTGCGGCCCTCGGCATCGAGCACAGCCGCAGGCTGTCGCAACATGCGGACCAGTTGGTGCAGTTAGTCGATGATATTCAGCTGGCTAATCTGCTGGAGAGCGACAACTGGAAAAGCCAGTCGGCGCTGTTCTCGATTCAGGAACTGATCGATGAAGTGGTGCCTGAAGTCCTGCCGGTGATCAAACGTAAAGGGTTACAGCTGCTGATTAACAACGCGCTGCCGGCCAATGAACAGCGTTATGGCGATCGTGACGCGCTGCGCCGCACCTTGTTGATGCTTATTCAATATTCGGTGACCACCACGCAAATTGGCAAAATCACCCTCGACGTGAGTAAAGATGAGTCGGCCGACGACCGGCTGACCTTCCGTATCCTGGATACCGGCAACGGCGTATCCGGCAACGAAATCGACAACATGCACTTCCCGTTCCTTAACGAGACCCAGTCCGATCTGTATGGCAAAGCCAACGCCCTCACCTTCTGGCTCTGCGATCGTCTGACGCGCAAGCTGGGAGGTCAGCTGAATATTAAGGCACGAGAGTCGCTGGGCACCCGCTATTCATTGCATCTCAAAATGCCGGCCAGCGGCGAAGCGGCCGAGGCGGGAGAACACCTGCTGGATGATGTGGTGGTGATGCTGGATATTACCGCCCAGGAAGTGCGGAAAATCGTGGTACGCCAGCTAGAAAACTGGGGAGCGACCTGCATCACCCCGGACGAGCGGCTGACAAGTCAAGAATACGATCTGTTTTTAACAGATAATCCGTCTAATCTTACTGCTTCCGGCTTGCTTTTAAGCGATGATGAGGTTGGGATACGCAAAATTGGCCCAGGACAACTGTGTGTCAACTTTAATATCAGCACAGCCATGCAGGAAGCGATTCTGCAACTGATTGAACAGCAGCTGGCGCAGGAAGAGGAGCAATCCACCCCTGCTGGAAGCGAAAGTAACGCCGAACTCCACGCCAGCGGCTATTACGCACTATTTGCCGACACGGTTCCGGATGATGTTCAGAGACTGTATACTGAACTGGCAACCAGCGATTTAGCTGCGCTGGCGCAGACAGCGCACCGCCTCAAAGGGGCGTTTGCTATGCTTAATCTGATACCCGGCAAACAGTTATGTGAAACGCTAGAGCATCTGATTCGCGAGAAAGATGTGCAAGGCATAGAAAAATATATCAGCGACATTGACGTCTACGTCAAGAGCTTGCTGTAGCAAGGTAGCCTATACATGAACACGATGAACGTAATTATTGCCGATGACCACCCGATCGTACTGTTCGGTATTCGTAAATCCCTTGAGCAAATCGAGTGGGTAAACGTTGTTGGCGAATTTGAAGATTCGACTGCACTGATCAACAATCTGCCCAAATTAGACGCCCACGTACTGATTACCGACCTGTCGATGCCCGGTGACAAATACGGTGACGGGATCACCTTGATCAAATATATCAAGCGTCACTTCCCTGACCTGTCGATCATCGTCCTGACGATGAACAACAACCCGGCGATCCTCAGCGCGGTGCTGGATCTGGATATCGAAGGGATCGTGCTGAAACAAGGCGCGCCGACCGATCTGCCAAAAGCGCTGGCCGCCCTGCAGAAAGGCAAAAAATTCACCCCGGAAAGCGTTGCGCGCCTGCTGGAGAAAATCAGCGCCAGCGGTTACGGTGATAAACGCCTGTCGCCGAAAGAAAGCGAAGTGCTGCGCCTGTTCGCCGAAGGCTTCCTCGTGACCGAGATTGCCAAAAAGCTGAACCGCAGCATCAAAACCATCAGCAGCCAGAAAAAATCGGCCATGATGAAGCTGGGCGTTGAGAACGACATTGCCCTGCTGAACTACCTCTCTTCCGTGACGCTGAGCGCCACCGACAAAGAGTAATTGTTCTGCTACCCGGATGATGGCGCCACGCGCCTTCTCCGGGTAAGAATCCCACCAGCCTTCACGCGCCAAAAACCACGCCCCAAAATCGGGCGCTTATCCCCTCTCTTTTCGTACCCGGGCGGCATACAATGCCAACGTCTTCTTGATGATATCGAGGGTCACCGGCTTCGACAGGCAGTTATCCATACCCGATTCCAGACAGCGCTGCTTCTCTTCGGCCAGGGCGTTGGCCGTTACCCCGATCACCGGTAGCTTCATGCCCAGCTCGCGAATACGCTGCGTCAGACGGTAGCCGTCCATATTCGGCATATTGACATCACTCAGCACAATATCGATATGCTGTTTAGCCAATACAGCCAGCGCATCGACCCCGTCGTTCGCCGTCACGCACTGATACCCCAGTGAACCCAGCTGGTCTGCCAGCAGTCGGCGGTTAATCGGATGGTCATCCACCACCAGAATCATCATGTCGTCATTGCTGGCGGTGTGCGTTTCCGGCGCCGCCAGCGCAGGACCGTGTTCCGGTGTGGTCACAGCGACGTGGAAAATATGCCCCAGTAGCGGAATCAGCTCATGTGGCGTTGTAACGCTATGCAGCCATTCGCCCGGAGCTCGCTCTTGCGGAATGCCAATATGACGGCGGCAGAAAATCACCGTTGCCCCGTCCTGCCAGCGCGGATCCGGCTGGTCGTCGGTCAGCAGGATGTCATCTACCCCAGGAGCCTGTCCGTCATAGTCGCAGACCTGAATGCCGTGGTACTTAAGCAGCGAGGCCACAAACATCGCCAGTGAGGTATTGCGAATCGCCAGCCAACAGCATTTTCCTGCCAGCCCCTCGACGCTCATCGGCTGGCGGTTTTGCACACCGTATAATGGAATGCGGATGGTAAAACGACTGCCCATGCCCGGCTCGGTCTCGACGGCAATATCGCCGTCCATCATGTTGATAAGCTTTTCGCAGATCGCCAGCCCCAGCCCGGTGCCCTGGAAGTTGCGCTGTACGCCGGTCCCCACCTGGAAGAACGGATCGAACAGGCGCACCACCTCTTTCGCCGGGATCCCTTCCCCGGTGTCCCGGACGCTGATCTGCAGATAGTCGCCGGCACGCTGGACATGCAGAATGATACAGCCAGTATCGGTAAACTTAATGGCATTGCTTAAAAGGTTGGAAATCACCTGCTGCAGGCGCATCGGGTCACCGGACATCAACTGCGGCACATCGGGTTCAATAAAGCAGTACAGCCCGAGCTGCTTGCGCACCACCAGCGGCAAATAGTTGGCGGAGATATGGTTCATCACCTCACGGGGCGAGAACTCTTCCGGTTCTATTTTCAGCTGCTCGGACTCAATTTTCGAGAAATCGAGAATGTCGCTGATGATCTTCAGCAACAGGCTGGAGGAGTTATTCATCGCCGTGACCAGGCGATCGACGCCCTTAGGCAGCTCTTTGGTCTGTAATAAATCGAGGTTACCGATAATGCCGTACAGCGGCGTGCGCAGCTCATGGCTGACGGTCGCGAGGAACATCGATTTTGACTGGCTGGCCTGCTCTGCGGCCTGCGCCATCTCCTGCAGTGACTCTTCCATTTTCACGCGGGCGCTGACGTCGACCAGCACGCAGATCGCCACGTTTTCATTGCGATAGCGGGAATGGACAAAGCTGATTTGCAGATTGGTGTTATTGCTGGTCAACACGTCAACGAAGTTAACCTGCTGCCCACATATTATCTGCGTTAAACGCTGTCGATCCTCATGGGTCAGCATATTGAGATAGTTATGCGCCAGCTCGTTACTCAGAATGTTAGTACCGTCGAGGGTGCGCAGAATGCAGATCCCCACCGGCGCTGAAGCAACAATTTTGCGGTTAAACTGCTCGTGTTCTTCCAGGCGCTGGGCGTCGGTTTCCGCCGGGATAAAAATCCGCCGCTCATACATCCGTGCCAGCGCGAAGAGGATCGCCCCGGTGAGGATGTTCAGGATCACCGCATTAATAATCAGCATCCGGATGCGTTCAAGAACCTGATCGACCGACACCGAATAGACGATACTTAATGATGACGGCGGCAGGCTTTTCTTCATCGCCAGCTCGCGGAAACCGGCGGTATAGCCAAACCAGATGCGCTCCTGCATCCAGCGGGCTTCGCTCTTGATTTTGTTATCCGGCCCGGCAAGGGAGATCATCGGCTGACCGTTATCGTCGAGGATCGTTACGCTCATCGGCAGGCTGCCCGGCGTAAAGAAGCTCTCCATACGGATGGTTTGCTCAATCCCCAGCAGCGCCTGCAGACGGTTCGCCATGTAGACCGGCGTCAAGGCATAAAAATAGCCCATCCCCGGACGCATGCCCTGGCTTATCCAGAACAGATTGCTGCCACGCTCGTTTTGCGGGGCATCGCGATACTGTTCGATGCGCTGGTGCAGGACTTTTAAGGCCTGGTCTCGCTCCACCGGCATTTCGCGCAAGCCAAAGTTAGCCATACACAGA
This sequence comes from Klebsiella sp. R445, assembly GCF_051131755.1. Classification (NCBI taxonomy): domain Bacteria; kingdom Pseudomonadati; phylum Pseudomonadota; class Gammaproteobacteria; order Enterobacterales; family Enterobacteriaceae; genus Klebsiella; species Klebsiella sp. R445. The sequence continues at coordinate 4,792,912 of NZ_CP180446.1, read as the reverse complement.
TTGTCGCTGCCAATCAAAAAGATGCGGTTCAGGTCATAGGCGGCGGAAAAATTATCGCGCCAGTAGCGCATAAACCACGCCAGCGATTGCAGGGAGTTGCGCCAGGTCGTGCTCATCGTCCCGCAATCGGAATCAGGATACAGCGGTTCGAAATCAGGGATGGCGATGTTGCCATTCTCAGACGGCGAAATACCACCCTCGCCACCGCCTGCCGGCCGGTTCCCGGCGACATATTTCAACTCTTTAATCACATCGGCCGTACGCTGGATATAGCGCTGCGCCTGATCGGCATTGAGATTAAATTCCTGACGGATCTCAGACTCTCTGTCATGCAGGGCATTGACGATATAGAACACTGAAACGAAAGCGATAAGCATCCACAGCAGCACCGCCAGCGCTCTGAACAAATAGCGCGAAACCTTCAGGGTGGTATGAAAAGAGGCAAGATATTTCAATGGGGCGATACTCGGCCGTCAGGGACTCAACAGAATGGGGTTAAGGTAGCGGTAAACACGTCTTGTCGCAACGTTATACTCTCTGGATTTCACGTTCGACAACCCACCACAACCGGAAAACAAAAAGGGCCGGGAGATATCCCGACCCTTCTGGCATCACAACCGAAGATTATTCTTCGTCTTCGGCGATGTCATCATCAGTATCAGCATCGCTTTCTGGCGCGATTTCATCGTCGCCTTCCGCTACGCTGCCATCGATGGCATCCAGCTCTTCGTCATCTACCGGCTCGGCAACACGCTGCAGACCGACGACGTTTTCATCTTCCGCGGTACGGATCAGAATAACGCCCTGGGTATTACGACCGACGATGCTGACTTCCGATACGCGAGTACGCACCAGGGTACCCGCATCGGTGATCATCATGATCTGATCGCAATCATCTACCTGCACAGCCCCAACGACGGAACCGTTACGCTCGGTCACTTTGATCGAGATAACGCCCTGAGTCGCACGCGACTTCGTCGGATACTCTTCCGCTGCCGTACGCTTACCGTAACCATTTTGCGTCACGGTCAGGATAGCGCCTTCGCCACGAGGAATAATCAACGAGACGACTTTGTCTTCGCCCGCCAGCTTGATGCCGCGAACGCCGGTAGCGGTACGGCCCATGGCACGCACTGCGCTTTCTTTAAAGCGCACCACTTTACCGGCCGCAGAGAACAGCATGGCTTCGTCGTTACCGTTGGTCAGGTCAACGCCAATCAGCTCATCGCCATCATTGAGGTTAACAGCAATGATACCGGCTGAACGCGGACGGCTGAACTCGGTGAGCGCGGTTTTCTTGACGGTACCGCTGGCGGTAGCCATAAAGACGTTCACGCCCTCTTCATATTCGCGTACCGGCAGAATCGCGGTAATACGTTCATCGGCTTCCAACGGCAACAGGTTGACGATTGGACGGCCACGCGCGCCACGGCTCGCTTCCGGCAGTTGATAGACCTTCATCCAGTAGAGACGACCACGGCTGGAGAAGCAGAGGATCGTATCGTGGGTGTTGGCCACCAGCAGGCGGTCGATGAAGTCTTCTTCTTTAATACGAGCGGCTGATTTACCTTTGCCACCGCGGCGCTGCGCTTCATAGTCAGTCAGCGGCTGATACTTCACATAGCCCTGGTGAGACAGGGTGACCACCACATCTTCCTGGTTGATCAGATCTTCAATGTTGATATCCGCGGTGTTGGCGGTGATCTCAGTGCGACGCTGGTCGCCGAACTGTTCGCGCATCGCTTCCAGCTCTTCACGGATCACTTCCATCAGACGGTCGGCGCTGCCAAGAATATGCAGCAGCTCAGCAATCTGTTCCAGCAGCTCTTTGTATTCGTCGAGCAGTTTTTCATGCTCAAGGCCGGTCAGTTTCTGCAAGCGCAGATCCAGAATCGCCTGTGCCTGCTGTTCGGTCAGATAGTATTGACCGTCACGCACGCCAAACTCTGGCTCCAGCCACTCCGGACGCGCGGCATCATCACCAGCACGCTCGAGCATGGCGGAGACGTTACCCAGATCCCAGGAACGGGCAACCAGACCGGCTTTCGCTTCGGCCGGAGTCGGCGCGCGGCGAATCAGTTCGATAATCGGATCGATGTTGGCCAGCGCAACCGCCAGCGCTTCAAGGATATGTGCACGATCGCGAGCTTTACGCAGTTCAAAAATAGTACGACGCGTTACCACTTCACGGCGGTGACGCACGAACGCCGAAAGAATATCTTTCAGGTTCATGATCTTCGGCTGACCATGGTGCAGTGCAACCATGTTGATGCCGAAAGAGGTCTGCAGCTGAGTCAGAGAGTACAGGTTGTTCAGCACCACCTCACCCACCGCATCACGCTTGATCTCAATCACAATGCGCATGCCGTCTTTATCAGACTCATCGCGCAGGGCGCTGATCCCTTCCAGACGCTTCTCTTTCACCAGCTCGGCCATTTTCTCGATCAGGCGCGCTTTGTTCACCTGATACGGAATTTCATGCACGATGATGGTTTCACGGCCGGTTTTGGCGTCGGTTTCTACCTCTGCGCGGGCGCGAATATAAATTTTGCCACGACCGGTACGGTACGCTTCCTCGATACCACGACGACCATTAATAATGGCGGCGGTCGGGAAGTCTGGGCCCGGGATGTGTTCCATCAGCCCTTCGACGGAGATGTCTTCATCGTCGATATAGGCCAGGCAGCCGTTGATCACTTCCGTCAGGTTGTGTGGCGGAATATTGGTCGCCATCCCGACTGCGATACCGGATGAACCGTTTACCAGCAGGTTAGGGATTTTGGTCGGCATGACGTCAGGGATGCGCTCCGTGCCATCATAGTTGTCTACGAAATCAACCGTCTCTTTTTCGAGGTCGGCCATCAGCTCGTGGGCGATTTTCGACATACGGATTTCCGTATAACGCATCGCTGCGGCGGAGTCGCCATCGACAGAACCGAAGTTACCCTGTCCATCGACCAGCATATAACGCAGGGAGAATGGCTGTGCCATACGTACGATGGTGTCATAAACGGCGGTATCACCATGCGGGTGGTATTTACCGATGACGTCACCCACGACACGGGCAGATTTTTTATAGGCTTTGTTCCAGTCATTGCCCAATACGTTCATGGCGTAAAGCACGCGACGGTGTACCGGTTTCAGGCCATCTCGGACATCCGGCAGCGCACGGCCAACAATGACCGACATCGCATAATCCAGATAGGAGCTCTTTAGCTCTTCCTCAATGTTGACCGGTGTAATTTCTCTCGCAAGGTCGCTCATCTAACCGCTATCCCTCTACTGTGTCCCGGATTCAAAGGTCGCAAATTATAACACAGCCGCGGTGATACGGGTAAACCTATACCCAATGATTTTCGCTCGGGATCAAGATGGGATAGACGGTTTATTCATGCCAGCCAACTGATATACTCGCCAGTCTGAACAGATAAGGAGTAATTGCGCCCATGAATGCCGAAAAACAGCCGGTGGCCCACAACGTTGATCATCAAGAAATCGCTAAATTTGAAGCCGTCGCCTCGCGCTGGTGGGATTTAGAGGGTGAGTTCAAGCCTTTACACCGCATCAACCCGCTGCGTCTGGGCTATATCGCACAGCGTTCTGGCGGCCTGTTTGGCAAAAAAGTGCTCGATGTCGGTTGCGGCGGCGGGATTCTGGCGGAGAGCATGGCGCGTGAAGGCGCGACGGTGACCGGCCTCGACATGGGCTTTGAACCTCTGCAGGTGGCGAAGCTGCATGCGCTGGAAAGCGGCGTTCAGGTTGAATATGTCCAGGAAACCGTAGAAGAACACGCGGCTAAACATGCCCAGCAGTACGATGTGGTGACCTGCATGGAGATGCTGGAGCACGTACCCGACCCGCAATCGGTGGTCCATGCCTGCGCGCGGCTGGTCAAACCCGGCGGCCAGGTCTTCTTCTCTACCATCAACCGCAACGGTAAAGCCTGGTTGATGGCGGTGATCGGCGCCGAATACGTGATGAAAATGGTGCCCAAAGGCACCCATGACGTGAAAAAATTCATCAAGCCGGCAGAGCTAATCAGTTGGGTTGATCAGACTATTCTCAAAGAGCAGCATATTACCGGCCTGCATTACAATCCGCTGACCAATACCTTCAAGCTGGCACCGGGGGTAGATGTTAACTATATGTTGCATACAACCGCAAAAAGCGCATAACGTCAGCACTATTTCGTATGGTAACCAGTCGATGATTGCGCGGTATCAAGCCGCGTAATTTTCGCATCCGTTGAAGAAATCAGCACTCGATCAAATTTTCATTTTTATTTTCCAGTTTATTGACATCTTCGCCAGGCCTTACGGGGCGTGGATTTCGCGATTATTATGCCTCCGCACCCTCAAATTAACGTCAAAATCAACCCTTGTACTCAAAAGAATCCTTACTAAAATACTCACCATATAGCGTTTCTTTTATCGACTACCCCCTACATATAGTATTTATCCACAGAGTTAATCACAACGCTGTGCTGTGGATAAATGGGGGGATATTTTTTCTCACGGACAGGTAAAATCCACATGAATCAGAGTCTGCTGGTGACAAAGCGTGACGGTAGCACCGAGCGCATCAATCTCGACAAAATCCATCGCGTACTGGATTGGGCGGCAGAAGGGCTGAATAACGTTTCCATCTCTCAGGTAGAACTGCGTTCCCACATCCAGTTCTATGACGGCATCAAAACCGCTGATATCCACGAAACGATCATCAAGGCCGCCGCGGACCTGATATCTCGCGATGCACCGGATTACCAGTATCTCGCCGCTCGCCTGGCCATCTTCCATCTGCGTAAAAAAGCCTACGGCCAGTTTGAGCCGCCGGCGCTGTTCGACCACGTCTCTAAGATGGTGAAGAACGGCAAATACGACACGCATCTGCTGGAAGACTACACGGAAGAAGAGTTCAAGCAGATGGACGCGTTCATCGTCCACGATCGCGACATGAGCTTCTCCTATGCCGCGGTTAAACAACTGGAAGGCAAATACCTGGTCCAGAACCGTGTTACCGGCGAAATTTACGAGAGCGCCCAGTTCCTCTATATCCTGGTAGCCGCCTGTCTGTTCTCCAACTATCCGCGCGAAACGCGTCTGGATTACATCAAGCGTTTCTACGACGCGGTCTCCACCTTTAAAATCTCGCTGCCGACGCCGATCATGTCCGGCGTGCGTACCCCGACCCGTCAGTTCAGCTCCTGCGTACTGATCGAGTGCGGCGACAGCCTGGACTCCATCAACGCCACCTCCAGCGCGATCGTGAAATACGTTTCCCAGCGTGCCGGTATCGGCATCAACGCCGGTCGCATCCGTGCGCTGGGCAGCCCGATTCGCGGCGGTGAAGCGTTCCACACCGGCTGTATCCCGTTCTACAAGCATTTCCAGACCGCGGTTAAATCCTGCTCTCAGGGCGGCGTTCGCGGCGGGGCTGCAACGCTGTTCTATCCGATGTGGCATCTGGAAGTCGAAAGCCTGCTGGTGCTGAAAAACAACCGTGGTACCGACGCCAACCGCGTGCGTCACATGGACTACGGTGTGCAGATCAACAAGCTGATGTACACCCGTCTGCTGAAAGGCGGCGACATCACCCTGTTCAGCCCGTCTGATGTCCCGGGCCTGTACGATGCCTTCTTTGCCGATCAGGACGAGTTCGAGCGTCTGTACACCCAATACGAACAAGACGACAGCATTCGCAAACAGCGCATCAAAGCGGTTGAACTGTTCTCCCTGATGATGCAGGAACGTGCTTCTACCGGCCGTATCTACATCCAGAACGTTGACCACTGCAACACCCACAGCCCGTTTGACCCGGTTGTTGCCCCAGTGCGCCAGTCCAACCTGTGTCTGGAAATCGCTCTGCCGACCAAACCGCTGGATGACGTCAACGACGAAAACGGCGAAATCGCCCTGTGTACCCTGTCCGCTTTCAACCTTGGCGTTATCAATAGCCTGGACGAGCTGGAAGAGCTGGCGGTCCTGGCGGTTCGTGCGCTGGACGCCCTGCTGGATTATCAGGACTACCCGATCCCGGCGGCCAAACGCGGTGCGATGGGTCGTCGTACTCTGGGTATCGGCGTGATTAACTTCGCCTACTACCTGGCGAAGCACGGCAAACGCTACTCTGACGGCAGCGCCAACAACCTGACGCACAAAACCTTCGAAGCAATTCAGTACTACCTGCTGAAGGCGTCGAACGAGCTGGCGATCGAGCAAGGCGCTTGCCCGTGGTTTAACGAAACCACCTACGCGCAGGGTATCCTGCCGATCGATACCTATAAAAAGGATCTCGATGCTATCGTCAACGAGTCGCTGCATTACGACTGGGAAGCATTGCGTGAATCGATCAAAACCCACGGCCTGCGTAACTCCACGCTCTCCGCACTGATGCCGTCAGAGACCTCCTCGCAGATCTCTAACGCCACCAACGGGATTGAGCCACCGCGCGGTCACGTCAGCATTAAAGCGTCGAAAGACGGCATTCTGCGCCAGGTGGTTCCTGACTACGAATCCCTGCAGGCAAACTACGAGCTGCTGTGGGAAATGCCGAGCAACGACGGCTACCTGCAACTGGTTGGCATCATGCAGAAGTTTATCGACCAGTCGATTTCGGCGAACACCAACTATGACCCGACGCGTTTCCCGTCTGGCAAAGTGCCGATGCAACAGCTGCTGAAAGATTTGCTCAACGCCTATAAATTCGGCGTGAAAACGCTGTACTATCACAACACCCGTGATGGTGCAGAAGATGCCCAGGACGATCTGGCGCCATCCATTCAGGACGACGGCTGCGAAAGCGGCGCATGTAAGATTTAAAACACTCGCCGGGTCGCGCCACGCTCACCCGGCCAGACGTTTTGTAAGCCCGGCACATCCCTGCTGCCGGGCGATACAATTTCAACAGGACCTACATTTAATGGCATATACCACTTTTTCTCAGACCAAAAACGATCAGCTACTTGAGCCGATGTTTTTTGGTCAGTCGGTGAACGTCGCCCGCTACGATCAGCAAAAATATGACATCTTCGAAAAGCTGATCGAAAAGCAACTCTCCTTCTTCTGGCGTCCTGAAGAGGTCGACGTTTCCCGCGACCGTATCGATTACCAGGCGCTGCCGGATCACGAAAAACATATTTTCATCAGCAACCTGAAATACCAGACTCTGCTGGACTCCATCCAGGGCCGTAGCCCGAACGTCGCGCTGCTGCCGCTGATTTCGATTCCGGAGCTGGAAACCTGGGTTGAAACCTGGGCATTCTCAGAGACGATCCACTCGCGCTCCTATACCCATATCATCCGTAACATCGTCAACGACCCGGCAACGGTGTTTGACGATATCGTCACCAACGAGCAGATTCAGAAACGTGCGGAAGGCATTTCCCACTATTACGATACCCTCATCGAGATGACCAGCTACTGGCATCTGCTGGGTGAAGGCACGCACACCGTCAACGGCCAGACCATCACCGTTAACCTGCGTGAACTGAAAAAGAAACTGTACCTGTGCCTGATGAGCGTCAACGCCCTGGAAGCCATCCGTTTCTACGTCAGCTTTGCCTGCTCCTTTGCTTTTGCCGAGCGCAAGCTGATGGAAGGCAACGCTAAAATCATCCGCCTGATCGCCCGTGACGAAGCCCTGCACCTGACCGGCACCCAGCATATGCTGAACCTGCTGCGTTCCGGCGTCGATGACCCGGAGATGGCGGTGATCGCCGAAGAGTGCAAGCAAGAGTGCTATGACCTGTTTGTGCTGGCTGCACAGCAGGAAAAAGAGTGGGCGGATTACCTGTTCCGCGACGGCTCCATGATTGGCCTGAACAAAGACATTCTCTGCCAGTACGTGGAATACATCACCAACATCCGCATGCAGGCGGTCGGGCTCGATCTGCCGTTCCAGACCCGCTCCAACCCGATCCCATGGATCAACACCTGGCTGGTCTCCGACAACGTGCAGGTGGCGCCGCAGGAAGTCGAAGTCAGTTCCTATCTGGTCGGCCAGATCGACGCCGAAGTTGATGCCGATGACCTGAGCAACTTCCAGCTCTGATGAAACGCATTTTTTTGAAGATTTCTGACACTCACCTTGAGTGTCAGGATGAACACCCTTCCCTGCTGGCCGCGCTGGAATCGCATAACATCGACGTGGAATATCAGTGCCGTGCTGGCTATTGCGGCTCCTGCCGCACGCGACTGGTGTCCGGCCAGGTAGACTGGCTGACCGAACCGCTGGCGTTTATCCAGCCCGGCGAGATTTTGCCCTGCTGTTGCCGGGCGCAAGGTGACATCGAAATTGAGATGTAACCAGCGGAAGGAATAGAAGGACTAGAAGGAATAAAGGGAACGCCATGCGTTCCCTTTTTCTTTGTCCTTTATTAACTCTGTTTCAGCTGCTGGTGATGACGTTTTTCGCCGATCATCACCACGATCAGCAGCAGCACCGCCAGCACGCTACCGCCAATCATCACCATAAATCCACCGTCCCAGCCGAAGAAGTCCACTGTATAGCCAACGATAGCGCTGGCCGCCACCGAACCGCCCAGATAACCAAACAGCCCGGTAAAGCCGGCAGCGGTGCCCGCGGCTTTCTTCGGTGCCAGCTCCAGCGCATGCAGACCAATCAGCATGACCGGACCATAGATCAGGAAGCCGATCACAATCATGCAGGCCATATCAACCCCTGGATTGCCCGGCGGGTTCAGCCAGTAAACCACGGTGGCTATCGTCACCAGCGTCATAAAGAACACCCCGGTCGCCCCACGATTTCCTTTAAACACCTTGTCCGACATCCAGCCGCAAATCAGCGTCCCGGGGATCCCGGCATACTCATACAGGAAGTAGGCCCAGGACGATTTATCCAACGCGAAATGCTTCACCTCTTTCAGGTAGGTCGGCGACCAGTCAAGGATGCCGTAGCGCAGCAGATAAACGAACACGTTAGCCACGGCGATATACCACAGCAGCCTGTTCGGCATAATGTACTGGCGGAAGATCTGCCTGGCGGTCAACTCCTGTTCATGCTGTTCGCTGTAGTCGTCCGGGTAGTCGTTTTTATACTCTTCAATCGGCGGCAAGCCGCAGGATTGCGGGGTATCGCGCATCATCGCAAAGGCAAACACCGCCAGCAGTATCGCGCCAAATGCCGGCATATATAGCGCCGCATGCCAGTCGTTAAACCAGGCCATCCCCAGCAGGAACAGCAGCGGCGGGATCCCACCGCCGACGTTATGCGCACAGTTCCACACCGACACAATGCCGCCGCGCTCTTTCTGCGACCACCAGTGCACCATGGTTCGCCCGCAAGGCGGCCAGCCCATCCCCTGGAACCAGCCGCACAGGAACAGCAGCACAAACATCACCATAATGCTGGAGGTGGCCCACGGGACGAAGCCCATCACCAGCATCACCAGCGCCGCCAGAATCAGACCCGCCGGCAGGAAAATGCGCGGATTCGAGCGATCGGATACCGACCCCATGATGAATTTCGAAAATCCATAGGCAATCGAAATCCCCGAAAGCGCGAAACCGAGGTCGCCGCGCGAAAAGCCCTGTTCGACCAGATAGGGCATTGCCAGCGCAAAGTTCTTACGAACCAGATAGTAAGCCGCATAGCCAAAGAAGATACCGATGAAAATCTGCCAGCGCAGGCGGCGGTACATCGGGTCGATCTCCGCCGCCGGTAAGCGCGCTTTATGTGGCGCGGGTTTAAAAATAGTTAACATAACAGCCTCCGTGGCCATGGTTTCTCTGCTGATGAGTTCGATAAGAAAAATCTAATCTAATCACTCACTTCTGATGTGGCGGGATGGTAGGCAAAGCCCGACCCGGATACTGTGAAACATCGCACGCTTTGTTACAAAAATATGACAGAACATTCCATTTTGAGCATAAAATCACATATCCCGAGCAAATTATGCTCGAATATGCTCGAAATCAAACAAACCATAAGCTTTGTATGGCTAAATGGCGTTAAACGAAAGTAGAGGGATCGAAAGATGGCCGAAATCCGTGAGTGTGATGTCATCGTCATCGGCGGTGGCGCAACGGGCGCAGGGATCGCGAGAGACTGTGCACTCCGCGGGCTGCAGGTGACGCTGGTTGAACGTCACGATATTGCCACCGGCGCGACCGGGCGTAACCATGGGCTACTGCACAGCGGCGCCCGTTACGCGGTGACCGATAGTGAATCGGCAAGGGAGTGCATCAGCGAAAACCGGATCCTGCGCCGCATCGCCCGCCACTGCGTTGAACCCACCAACGGGCTGTTTATTACCCTTCCCGAGGACGACCTCGGGTGGCAGCAAACCTTTATCAACGCCTGCCAGCAGGCCGGCATTGACACCCGCCAGCTGTCGCCGGAAGACGCGCGCCGCATGGAGCCCACCGTCAACCCGGCACTGCTCGGCGCCGTGCAGGTGCCCGACGGCACTATCGACCCCTTTCGCCTGTGCGCCGCCAATATGCTGGATGCCCGAGAGCATGGCGCCACCATTCTGACCGGCTGCGAAATTACCGGGCTTATCCGCCAGGGCGCACGCGTCAGCGGCGTGACCTACTACGACACCCAACAGTGCGAAAGCCGCACGCTGCACGCCCGCGTGGTTGTCAATGCCGCCGGGATCTGGGGGCAGCGGATCGCCGAATATGCCGATCTGCGGGTAGCGATGTTCCCGGCCAAGGGATCGCTGCTGATCCTCGACCACCGTATTAACCGCCAGGTTATCAACCGCTGCCGCCAGCCCGCCGATGCCGATATTCTGGTGCCCGGGGATACCATTTCGCTGATTGGCACCACCTCGGTGCATATCGACGACCATGAGATTGATGACAACCGGGTCACCGCGGCCGAGGTCGACATTCTGCTGCGCGAAGGGGAAAAGCTGGCCCCGGTCCTCGGCCGTACCCGGGTGCTGCGCGCCTACTCAGGCGTGCGTCCCCTGGTGGCGAACGATAATGACCCCAGCGGGCGCAGCGTCAGCCGCGGCATTGTGCTGCTCGATCACGCTGCCCGCGACGGCATGGAGGGGTTTATCACCATCACCGGCGGCAAGCTGATGACCTATCGCCTGATGGCGGAATGGGCGACGGATGCGGTGTGCCGCAAGCTCGACCATCAGGTTGCCTGCACCACCGCCGAGACCCCGCTGCCCGGCTCCGCAGAAGCACCGGAGGTGACGGTGAAGAAAATCATCTCGCTCCCCGCACCGCTGCGCGGCTCCGCCCTCTATCGCCACGGCGACCGCACTCCGGCCTGGCTGGGCGATACCCGCCAGCACCGCAGCCTGATCTGCGAATGCGAAATGGTCACCGCCGGTGAAGTGCAGTACGCCGTCGAAAATTTAGCGGTCAACAGCCTGCTCGATTTACGCCGCCGCACGCGTATCGGCATGGGCACCTGCCAGGGAGAGCTGTGCGCCTGCCGGGCCGCCGGACTGCTGCAACGCTTCGATATCACCACCCCGGCACAGTCGTTGACCCAGCTCTCTGAATTTTTAAACGAACGCTGGAAAGGCGTGCAGCCGGTCGCCTGGGGCAATGCGCTGCGGGAAAGTGAATTCACCCGCTGGGTCTACCTCGGACTGTGCGGGCTGCAACAGGAGCATCAGGATGAAATTTGATTGCGTGATTATCGGCGGTGGACTGGCCGGGCTGCTCTGTGGGCTGGCCCTCAATCAATACGGTCAGCGATGCCTGATCGTCAGCCGGGGCCAGAGCGCGCTGCACTTTTCCTCCGCGTCGCTGGATTTGCTCAGCGCCCTTCCCGATGGCGAACGCGTAACCGATGTGGCCCAGGGCATTGCCCGCCTGGCCGAACAGCTTCCCGCGCATCCTTATGCCCGACTCGGCGCAGAGCAGGTCATGCGCTGCGCCGCCCGGACCGAAGCGCTGCTGGCCGCCAGCGGCATTGCGATGCAGGGCGACGCGCACCAGCCGCATTTACGCGTGACGCCGCTGGGCACCCTGCGTCCGGCGTGGCTCTCCCCGCTGGAGGTCCCGGTCGCTCCGCTGCCCGCAGGCCGTGTGGGGGTGGTCGGCATAGAGGGCTTCGCCGACTTCCAGCCGCACCTGGCCGCCGCATCGCTCAGCCAGCAGGGCGTGAACGCCACCGCGACGGAGATCGCCTTAACGATGCTGGATGTTCTGCGCGATAACCCCAGCGAATTTCGCGCCGTCAATATCGCGAGGGTGCTCGACGACGAGCGCCACTGGCCGGCGCTGCTGGCCGCATTACGCCCGCTGGCGCAGTGCCACGAGCTGCTGATCCTGCCCGCCTGTTTCGGCCTGAAAGATGCCGGGCTGTACCGCTGGCTACAGGAGCAGCTTCCCTGCCCGCTGCGCCTGCTGCCCACCTTGCCACCTTCGGTGCCGGGCATGCGTCTGCACAATCAGCTGCAGCGCCGTTTTATTGCCACTGGCGGCACCTGGCTGGCGGGAGACGAAGTCACGCGCATCAGCCATCAGGCCGGGCAAGTGACCGCCGTCTGGACGCGTCAGCACGGCGATGTGTCGCTGCGCCCGCGCTACGTGGTGCTGGCCAGCGGCAGTTTCTTCAGCAATGGCTTAGTCGCCGACAAAAACCTGGTCCGGGAGCCGATTCTCGGCCTCGACCTGCAGCAGATCGCCGGGCGTGAGAACTGGTATCAGCGCGACTTCTTCGCCTCTCAGCCCTGGCAACGCTTCGGCCTGATCACCGACGCGATGCTGCGCCCGCAGCTCGACGGCCAGCCGCTACACAATCTGTTTGCTATTGGCTCGCTGCTGGGCGGTTTCGACCCGATTCAACTGGGGTGCGGCGGCGGAGTGTGTGCAGTGACCGCCCTGCACGTCGCCCGACAGATTCACGAGCTTGCCGGAGGTGCCGCATGAACGATACCCGCTTTGAGAGCTGCATCAAATGTACGGTTTGTACCACTAGCTGTCCGGTCAGCCGGGTCAATCCCCGCTATCCTGGCCCGAAACAGGCGGGGCCGGACGGCGAGCGCCTGCGGCTGAAGGATGGTGCGCTGTATGACGAGGCCTTAAAATATTGTATCAACTGCAAGCGCTGCGAAGTCGCCTGCCCCTCGGATGTCAAGATTGGCGATATTATCCAGCGCGCCCGCGCCCGGTACAGCCAGCAAAAACCGACGCTGCGCGATGCGATCCTCAGCCATACCGACCTGATGGGCACCCTTTCCACCCCGTTTGCCCCGCTGGTCAACGCCACCACCGGGCTCAAACCGGTTCGCCGACTGCTGGATGTTGCGCTAAAAATAGACCATCGCCGCACGCTGCCAAAATATGGCTTTGGTACTTTTCGACGCGCCTACCGCCAGCAGGCGCAGAAACAGGCACAGTTCAGTGAACAGGTGGCGTTCTTCCACGGCTGCTACGTCAACTACAACCACCCGCAGCTCGGGCTCGACCTGCTCCGCGTCCTCAACGCCATGGGCACCGGGGTGCAGTTGCTGAACCGCGAGAAGTGCTGCGGGGTGCCGCTTATCGCCAACGGTTTTGTCGACAAAGCCCGCCGACAGGCGCTGAGCAACGTCGCCGCCATCCGCGAAAAAGCGCTGCCGGTCATCGCCACCTCATCAACCTGCACGTTCACCTTGCGCGACGAGTATCCGCATCTGCTGGACGTTGATAACCACGACGTTCGCGATCGGGTTGAGCTGGCAACCCGCTGGGTCTGGCGCCAGCTCGATGCCGGACGCCCCTTGCCGCTGCGCTCGCTGCCGCTGAAGGTGGTCTACCACACCCCGTGTCATATGGAAAAGATGGGCTGGTCGCTGTATACCCTGGAACTGTTACGGCAGATCCCCGGGCTACAGCTGGAAGTACTGGAGTCTCAGTGCTGCGGGATCGCCGGCACCTACGGATTTAAGTCGGAAAACTACGACGCGTCGCAGGCCATCGGCGCCCCGCTGTTCCAGCATATTGAGCACAGCGGCGCTGATCTGGTGGTCACCGATTGTGAAACCTGCAAATGGCAAATCGAGATGTCCACCAGCAAACGCTGTGAACATCCGATTACGTTACTGGCGCAGGCGTTGGACGCGCCTGCGTGAGGGAGGGTCACTCGACGAACAGCGTCTCCACGACGTTGATCCAGCCATGCTCAGCGGCGACCGGCAGACCGTTCAACCAGCGGCACAGCATATTCAGGGCCATCATCGCGCACACTTCCTGGCGAACCGGCACACTGTAGCGGGTGACGCTGAATTTAACCCGTAGCGCATGGGTGCCGTCCGGCGTCGAAAGGACGATATTCAGGTGATCGGCCTCCTGACCACCGATTGCCAGCGCCAGGCCGGCAAAATGGTTCACCCGACGCTCTGCAGTCCAGCGAGCAGATTGTGCGAGCGACTCGTCCTGCGACGGTACCACTTCGCTGGCCAGCAGCGGCGCACTGGCCCGGGAAAGCTGCAGCGCCAGCAAGCCGCCGGTAAACTGCTCGCTCAGGGTCAGGCTGAGCTGACGCTCCTGCAAACAGCGTGCGATCTGCGCGGGCAGCCCTTCCGTCCCCTCGAAGATCATGCTCTCCCCGGCGACCTTTTTCACTTCCGGCCACAGCGCCAGCATCGCCTCGCGCTGGGCTGCCGGGCCGGTCAGCTTCAGTTCGATGATCGGCATCGACGAGCGATAGCCCATCACCACCCCATCGGGCAACGTCAGCGGATTGAGGCTTTGCGCCAGCTCGCTTTCCGAACGCCCGAAGGTGGTCAGACGCAGGCACAATGGGGGTTCAGTGAGAGAGAAACGGCTGCGCAGTCGCGGTAAAATTTCCTGTTCGACCATCACTTTAAATTCCGACGGCACGCCGGGGGTGAAAAACATCAGACAGCGGTTGAGCTGTACGGCAAAACCGCAGGCCGTGCCAACCGGGTTGTTGATCATCTCGGCGCTGGCGGGAATTTCCGCCTGCTTGCGGTTGCTGTCTACCATCGGGCGCCCGCGTTCAGCAAAAAAGCGCGTCATCGTCTCCAGCCATCCGGCGTGCAGAATCAGCCCTTCCCCTTTTGCGGTAGCCGCCGCCAGCGCGCTCAGGTCATCGCTGGTCGGCCCGAGGCCGCCATTGACGATCAGCACATCGGCGTGTTCACTTCGTTCGCGCAGCACCGCAACCAGCGCATCGAGATCGTCCCCGACGGTGTTACGACGCGTTAATGGTAATCCCTGATTGAAAAAAAAGTCAGCCAGCCACGCGGCGTTGGTGTCGACAATTTGTCCGTGCAACACTTCATCGCCGGTAGAGAGCATTTCCACATTTATCATTTTTGTACTCCTTGCCTGCCAGAAGGAACACTATAGCGTAAGGTGCGGGCGGAGTAGACAGGAATACGGCGCGGAAGAAACCGCGCCGGGGGAGATAATCAGAAGCTGGCGCTGACGCCGACGTACGGACCATCGGCAATCGTATTATCTTTGTTGCCGTCTTTGCCTTCGAGGGTCAGGTAGCGATAACCGGCGGTGATGCTCAGCGGACGCATGACGGTCCAGCTCCCGCCAACGTTAGCTTCCTGATAGCTCTGGATGCCGCTGGAGAGAGAGTCCGGGGAGTAGTAGTAATCGCCGAACAGACGGAAGCTGTCGCCAATTTTCCACTGCAGGCCGCCGCCAACCGCCGCAGCATAGCCTTCATCGCCGCTCTTCGGATTGGTATAAACCCCTTTGCCGCCAACCGTTGCCAGGAATGGCCCCAGCGGGATATTCAGGCCGAGGCCCAGACCGGCTGCATCGCCATCGTTATCGCTATGCATCCAGTTGCCGGTTACTGCCAGACCTGCGGATTCGGTACCGAAACCGACGCCGAGGTTGGTGAAATGCTCACCGGCTTCGCCGGTCACGCTGATCGCATGTGCCGCAGTGGAAACGAACATCACACCAGCCAGACCTAATAAAACGCGCTTTTTCATTTTTTACTCTATCCAGTAAACAAGAATCAAAAAAAGTCCCAAAAACCGCAGAATTGTACTGCCGATCGCAAAGGAATCAATCCACTAAAACAACCTTTACCATCGTGATTGTAACCAGTTGCTTCCGCCAGGATAGCCAACAGGGTCGCAATGAAGCTTGCGATTTAGGTAAGCGGCTCGCACACTGCACCTTCAGGTCATTTTTCTGGCCATTACCTCAAGGAGACTGCCATGCGCCAAAGAACTATCGTCTGCCCGTTGATCCAACATGAAGGGCACTATCTGTTGTGCAAAATGGCGGACGATCGCGGCGTATTCCCCGGTCAATGGGCGCTGTCCGGCGGCGGCGTGGAGCCCGGGGAACGTATCGAAGAGGCGCTGCGCAGAGAGGTCCGCGAAGAGCTGGGAGAGGCCCTGCAACTGGTGAGCATTACCCCGTGGACCTTCAGCGACGACGTCCGGGTGAAAACCTTTGCCGATGGCCATCAGGAAGAGATTTATATGATCTATCTGATCTTCGACTGCATCAGCGCCAATCGCGACGTCACCATCAACGAGGAATTCCAGGAGTACGCGTGGGTTAAGCCGCAGGATTTACCCCTGTATGACCTGAACGTCGCCACCCGCAAAACCTTAACTCTGAAAGGGCTGCTCTGATCGCTTCGACGCCGCGCTCAGAAAGCGCAGGCTGACCTTGAGGCCCCCCAGCGTTTCGCTGCGCTGCAGCTGCGGATGGCTGCGGTGCAGGCGCGCGATATCGTTAACCAGCGCCAGCCCGATGCCGGCACCAGGGTTATCGCCGACGTTCTCCAGACGATGAAACGGCAGCAGCGCCTGCTCAACCTGGCTGTCGTCAATCCCCGGACCGCTATCTTCGATGGTCATCACCACGCTGTTTCCCTCATCGCGCAGGCTCAGGGTCACGGTGCCGTTGGCGGGAGTATAGCGAATGGCGTTGTCGAGCAGGTTCGCGCACAGCTCGCCGAGCAGGACGCCATCGCCCTCAATCAGCACCGCCGCCTGCTCCCCTTCGTAGCCGAGATCGATATGTTTGCTTCTCGCCTGCGGGATCCGAGAAAAACAGCTGTTCTGCGCAATCTCATGCAGATCGACAACCGCAAAGGCCCGCTCTCCCTGCTCTTTGCGCTTCACGCTCGCCAGCTGTAACAGCCGCTCCGTCAGCAGGATCGTACCATCCAGCGTGGTGCGCATGGCCTGCAGGCTTTCGCGCCACAGCTGCGGATCATCGCTGGCTAAGGCAACCGAGGCCTGGGTTTTTAAGACCGCCAGCGGAGTCTTGAGTTGATGGGAAGCGTCGGCACTGAACCGCTCCTGGCGCGAGATCATCACCCGCAGGCGGTCAATGTAGCGGTTGAAGGCCACGATCAGCAGTCGGGTTTCTGACCATGGTAGTAGCTCCGGCAGCGGCGTCAGCAGGCCGGGTTCACGGCGTACCATCAGCGCCGACAGCTGACGCATCGGGCGCAGCACCCGCCGCAGCAGCCAGCCGGTCAACACCAGAGTCAACAGCACCAGCAGTCCCTGGGATACCCACGACGAGAACAGCAGCTGCCCGGCCAGCCATCGCCGCGACTGCAGCGTCTCTGCGATGTAGATTTCCGCCATGCCGACGATCCCACCTTCGTTCACCGGCTGTAACAGGCGCGCCACTCGTATCGCCTGGCCGCGATACTCGGTGTGATAAAACCAGGCTAAGGCCGGATAGAGCTGAGTGCGCGACGTGGAGGGCGGCATGGCGGGCAAATCGTCAAACCCGGAAATCACCTTCCCTTGGGGATCGACCACCTTGTAGTACAGACGATCGTTCATGTTGAGCTCGAAGCTGTCCAGCACCACCCACGGCACGTTGACCTCGAGCTTGCCATGGCGCACCACCAGCCGCTCGGCCACGGTGCGGGCGGAAGAGAGCAAGGTCCGGTCGTAGGCCTGCGTCGCCGCCTGCAGCGCGCTGACGTAGCTGTTAAAGGCGGATAGCCCCCATAAGAGCACCAGCGGCAGGCCGAGAAACAGCAACAGCTGGGCAAACAACGACTGCGGTTTATGCCACTTCATTCCCGCACTCCAGCACATACCCCAGGCCCCGCAGAGTGGTGATCCGCACGTTGCTGTCCTGCAGTTTTTTACGCAAACGGTGAATATAGAGTTCGATACTTTCAGGGCTGACTTCGTCGTTGAGGCTGAAGACCTGTTCAAACAGCTGCTGGCGCGAGACGGGACGCAGGCGGCGAAACATCAGCACCGTCAGCAGCGCCTGCTCGCGGGGCGTCAGCGACAGCATCTCACCGCGCAGTAAAAAATAGCCCTCATCGCGGTACTCCAGCTCGCCAAGCTGCTGAACTTCATGCACCTGCCCTTCGCTGCGCCGCAGCAGCGCCCGCAGCCGGGCGTCCAGCTCCTCCAGCTCAAAGGGTTTCGGCAGATAATCATCGGCGCCGACGTTCAGCCCTTTCACCCGATCCGCCACGGCGCTGCGGGCCGTCAGCAGCAGCACCGGCAGCGTCTGCCCGCGTTTGCGCAGCCGCTGAACCACCTCCAGACCGTCCAGCCCAGGCATGCCGATATCCAGCACCGCCAGCGCGTACTTTTCACTTTGCAGCAGATGGTCTGCCGCCCGGCCATCGAAAACGCAGTCCACGGCAAACCCGCCCTGCACTAACGCTTTTTCCAGCCAGTGGGCCAGCTCGCGGTTATCCTCGGCTAATAAGAGGCGCATTTTTAACATATCTCCATGTTTGTATTGAAATAAATGCTATTTCAATGCCATTTCTTTCCTGCTGCCGATCCGCAGGCTAACCCGCAATACACGGTTAGCGGAACGAGCAGAAAATTGAGCATGTCAAAATGCAACAGACTTGCAACATTTGCCCGACGTAATTGCAAGCGGCCTAACATAAAACCGCGCTACTGCCGGACAGACTCTGGGCAGCATGACGATTAGCGGTAACAGGCCGCCTGCGAAAGCGCTACCCCGTTCCCGAGGATCACCGAGTGCGTCTGGCGTACG
This sequence comes from Klebsiella sp. R445, assembly GCF_051131755.1. Lineage (NCBI taxonomy): Bacteria > Pseudomonadati > Pseudomonadota > Gammaproteobacteria > Enterobacterales > Enterobacteriaceae > Klebsiella > Klebsiella sp. R445. The sequence goes on along the minus strand of NZ_CP180446.1, from coordinate 4,773,989 downwards.
GTATGCAGTTCCCAGAATCGCGCAGCAATCTCCGCCGGCGCGACGGTATTGCTTTTGCCCGTGCCGCCAGGCGTACCTTCAACAAAGCCATTCACAATGACCTCGCCAACATGCACGCCGCGTGCTGCCAGGGTGCTGCTGAGGATACCGGTGGCCTTGTGCTGCGCCGCCACGCCGATCGCCAGCGCGGCGTAATCGGTCGCGAAGGCATCGATAAGCGGATCGTCCAGCGCCATAATCCCGCTGGTCACCAGCACGCTGCCTTGCAGGGAGCTCAGATCCTCCAGGCTCGCCTGAACCGCGGCGATAAAGCCGGTCACCCGTAGATGAAAACTCAGGCTCAGATTGGACAGCGCGGTGCTCAGCAGATCACCGTCGACATCGACAAAGGCGTTCCAGTGCAGAATGCCGATTGGCCCGAGCGTGCCACTCACCTGGGCAATGACGCGCCCCGTGGCTTGCAGATCGCTCAGGTCGGCAGGAAAGGCGTGCGCCTCAATCCCCTCTTCAGCCAGCGCCTCCACGGCCTGAGTCAGGCGCCCGGCGTTGCGGGCAATCAGCGCCACGGGGTGCCCCGCGTGACCAAAGCGGCGGGCGACGGCCTGGGAGATACCTGGGCCATAACCGCAAATCAGAATAGTGTGCTTCATAGGTACTCCTCTTTTAAATTCCAACTACAACGTTGGAGTTTATCCTAGTATGCTTTAGCGCTGAGCACAACGTAAAAACAGCGAGGACAACAGACGCCATGGCATGGGATACCGAAGGGACAAAACGCAGGATTCTGGCAGCGGCTGTGAGCGAGTTTGCCCGCTTTGGCCCGGATGGCACCACGGTGGAGAAGATCGCCAAATCGGCGGGAGCCAACAAAGAACGTGTCTACAACTATTTCGGCGACAAGCGTGGGTTATTTACCGCCGTGCTGCGCAGCGAACTGGCTAAAGTGGCACAGGCGGTCCCCATTGATGCCTTAGCCGCCGACGACATTGGCGATTACGCCGGGCGCGCCTACGACTATCACCGTGAGCATCCAGAGTTAAGCCGGTTGATGCGTTGGGAAGGGTTAACGTTTGATGGCGAAGTGCCGGACGAAGCGCAGCGGCGGGAGTATTACAGCGACAAGATTCAGGCAGTAGCAGACGCTCAGAGCCGGGGCGCGCTCACCCAGGCGCTGGCGCCAGACCATCTGGCGTTTCTGATACTGGCGCTGGCGGGATGGTGGTCGGCGGTGCCGCAGGTGGCGCGCATGTTTACCGGCAGTGACGACGCAGCAGAACATGCCAGACGGCGCGCATCGGTGATCGAGGCCGCCCGTCGTCTGGCCGCCGCCCCGTAATCTCGCGGCTCAGGCGGCGACAAAAAACGCGCTACTGCCCGGCCCCTCGGTGCGCCGCTGCCAGCATCTGTTTTTCCATCTCAAGCGTCAGGAAGGTCAGCGTCGCGCCGGAGGTGAATTTCTGGCTGACCTCTCCGGCGATCCCCTGCTCAACCGCCAGGTCATCGACCAGGTTGAGCTTCATCTGAGGCGCTCCTTCGGCAAAATTCAGCTTCTCAAGGTCGACCCAGACAATGTTCGGGCGGGTGGTGGACTCGAAAACAAAGCGTTTTCTGGTCAAGTCAATCACCGTCTGCCACAGGGTCTGAGAGGCATCCGGTTTGCCGGGATCCGGGATGCGAAACGGCTGCGCCGCATTGCGAATGACGCTGAACATTGCCGCGATGGCCTGCACCTGGGTCTGCGGCTGGCTCAGCCGGCTGACGTAGTAACTGGCGCGGGCAAAGCGGTCGCTCGCCAGCGTAGAACCCGGAAGTGGCCTGTCACCACCCAGCCCGTCAATCGTTTTGACCAGTTCAAGCTGGCGGTCGTAGGTCGGCGAGTTGGTCATCACCCGGTAATCCGGGCTGTGGTAGACGCTAGCCTTCCCGCCGCTGTACTCAATGATGCATGAATCTCCGGTGGCATCATCGAGCGCGAGGTGGATAGCCGGCGGGTGCCCGCCGGTGGGATCCGCCAGCTGTACCACCTGAACATCGGAGGTGTCGATCCAGGCGACGGCATCGCCCACCGTGGTGAAGTTGTCGAGGAAGTACTGCAGCCACACCGCCTGGCTCAACTGCGTGCGTGTCGGATCGGGGGTACCATAGTCAGATTCCGCCAGCCATAAGACGTGCCCGGCCAGCCCCTGCTCATTCACCCCGTCGACCGAAATCATGTCAAACGCGGTCGCCACCAGGCTGCCATATTTCGAGGTCCACTTCAGCGTCCCCTGTACACCATCGTCACGAGAGATCCCGCGCGGTTGCGTCCATAAATTGGTCAGCAGATCTTTATGAAAATCCATATTACGCCCAACAATCACCGCACCATTGGCGTCAGGCCAGATAACCCGTGTGCACATTGTCTTCCCCTCTGTTCATTTGGTCTGTCGAACACTGCGTCTTGCTGCCAGCCTCGCCCGCGCCACCAGCGCGGTTCAGTAAGACGACGTTGAGTACTAATATGATTGCATGATCCCACTAATTAATCTGACATCGATATTCACCGGTTCACTTTCTCGCTTTTTCACATCATACCGCTAAATAACGGGGCCAACGCAGACCCCATTATTTTTTTCACGCTACGCGTCACCCCAGACACGTCAATGATCACGTTATCCCCTTGCCGCTAATCCAATTTGGAGAGGTCTATCACATCCTGCAAAGTTGCGCCGCCATTGAAAGGGAAATGAAAGGTTTTTGATTTAACAATTGCGCAACCAAGTCACTCGATATTGGTTCACATAACCACAATAAACAGACCCTGCACCCGATTGAGGAAGCTTATGAACAGACCACTCCTTCGCCATCTTAGCGCGCTTGCGTTATGCCTCTGTACCGCTTCAGCCTGGGCGGTTGAAGCACCGTCTCGTACCGAGTGTATTGCTCCCGCCAAACCGGGCGGCGGCTTTGACCTGACCTGCAAGTTGATTCAGGTCAGCCTGATGGAAACCGGCACCATCAAAAAACCGATGCGCGTCACCTACATGCCCGGCGGCGTCGGCGCGGTGGCCTATAACGCCATTGTCGCGCAGCGTCCCGGCGAACCGGGCACCGTGGTGGCCTTCTCTGGCGGTTCATTACTCAACCTCTCGCAAGGCAAATTTGGCCGCTATGGCGTCGACGATGTGCGCTGGCTGGCCAGCGTCGGCACCGACTACGGCATGATTGCCGTGCGCGCCGACTCGCCGTGGAAAGATTTACCGTCGTTTCTCGCCGCCATGGAGAAAGACCCAGCCAGTATCGTCATCGGTGCCGGTGCTTCTATTGGCAGCCAGGACTGGATGAAAGCCGCGCTGATGGCGCAAAAGGCCAATGTCGATCCCCACAAAATGCGCTACGTCGCATTTGAAGGCGGCGGTGAGCCGGTGACCGCCCTGCTGGGTAATCACGTGCAGGCGGTGTCTGGCGATCTGAGCGAAATGGTGCCGTACCTGCAGGGCAATAAAATCCGCGTCCTGGCGGTCTTCTCCAGCGAGCGCTTACCCGGTGCGCTGGCCAACGTCCCGACCGCCAAAGAGCAGGGCTACGACCTGGTGTGGCCAATTATCCGCGGCTTTTACGTCGGCCCGAAAGTCAGCGATGCCGACTACCAGTGGTGGGTCGATGAATTCGCGAAGCTCCAGCAAACCGAAGAGTTCAAAAAACAGCGTGAACTGCGCGGCCTGTTTGAATTCAACATGAACGGCAAAGAACTGGATAGTTACGTGAAGAAGCAGGTCAACGACTATCGCGAGCAGGCCAAAGCCTTCGGCCTGGCGAAATAATCTACGGGGGTTGCCATGAGCGATCGTATTTTTGCCGGGATCTGGCTGCTGCTATGCATAGGCGGGATGTTCATCGCCTGGCAGATTCACAGTGAGTACTCCTATGAGCCCGTTGGCCCCCGCCCGTTCCCGGTGGGGATTATCGGCCTGATGTTGCTGTGCTCAGTGCTGCTGCTGTTGCGCCGTCCGGATGTGGTGGCCTGGCCCGGACGCCTGGTATTGCAGCGTCTGTTGACCATGGTGGTGGTGCTGATGCTCTACGCGTGGGGCTTTGAATGGCTCGGTTTTCCGCTTGCCACCGCGCTATTAACCGCCGTTATCGGCCTGCTGTTTGGCGCCACGCTCCGTGCGACTGCCGTTGCCGGCGCGGTGATGGGTATCGCCTTATGGTACGCCTTTGACACCCTGCTTGATGTCACCCTGCCGCTTGGCGTCTGGTTAAGTTAACGGAGAAGTTTATGGATACCTGGATTTATCTTTCACAGGGCTTCGCCGTGGCGATGACGCCAACGAACCTGATGATTGCCCTGATCGGCTGTTTCGTGGGGACCATTGTCGGCCTGTTGCCGGGGCTGGGGCCGATTAACGGCGTGGCGATCCTGCTGCCGCTGGCGTTTGCCTTACATCTCCCCGCGGAATCGGCCCTGATCCTGCTGGCCACGGTCTATATTGGCTGCGAGTACGGCGGGCGTATCTCGTCAATCCTGCTCAATGTGCCCGGCGACGCCGCCGCGATCATGACCGCGCTGGATGGCTATCCGATGGCGCAACAAGGGCGCGGTGGCGTGGCGCTGTCGATCTCGGCGGTCAGCTCGTTCGTCGGCTCGTTAATCGCCATTGGCGGCATCATTCTGTTCGCGCCGGTGCTGGCCCAGTGGTCGCTGGCATTTGGCCCGGCAGAGTACTTTGCCTTGATGGTGTTCGCTATCGCCTGCCTGGGCAGCATGATGGCGCAGAACCCGCTGAAGTCGTTCCTCGCCGCGTTAATTGGCTTAGGCCTGGCGACGGTGGGCGTGGATGCCAATACCGGCGTCTACCGTTTCACCTTCGACAGCGTCCACCTCTCCGATGGCGTGCAGTTTATCGTGGTGGTCATCGGGCTGTTCTCAGTATCTGAAATCCTGCTGATGCTGGAAAGCACCAGCGGCGGTCAGACGCTGGTACGTAAAACCGGGCGCATGCTGTTTAATGCCAAAGAAGCCGGTCAGTGCGTCGGGGCGACGTTGCGTTCCTCGGTCGTGGGCTTCTTCGTCGGCATCCTGCCCGGCGCCGGAGCGACGATTGCCAGCGCCATCACCTATATGACCGAGAAAAAGCTCAGCGGTAACAGCGACAACTTCGGCAAGGGCGATATTCGTGGCGTCGCGGCTCCTGAAGCGGCCAACAACGCCTCCGCCTGCGGCTCCTTTATCCCGATGCTGACCCTCGGGGTTCCCGGTTCCGGCACCACGGCGGTAATGATGGGCGCGCTGACGCTGTACAACATCACGCCGGGTCCGGCGATGTTTACCGAACAGCCGGATATCGTCTGGGGATTGATCGCGGCGCTGCTGATCGCCAACGTGATGCTGCTGATCATGAACATTCCGCTGATTGGCCTGTTTACCCGGATGCTGACGATCCCGCTGTGGTTCCTGGTGCCGGCGATTGCCGCAGTATCCGCCGTCGGGGTGTACGCCGTTCACAGCACCACCTTCGATTTACTGCTGATGGTCGGACTGGGCGTACTCGGTTACATCCTACGTAAGATGCATTTCCCGATGTCTCCGCTGATTTTAGGTTTCGTGCTGGGAGAAATGCTCGAGCAAAACCTGCGCCGCGCGCTGTCCATCAGCAACGGCAACCTCGGGATCTTGTGGGGAAGCGGCGTCACTAAAACCCTGCTGTTCCTCGCCATCGCCGTGATTATCGTTCCCCCGGTGCTGCGCTATTTACGCAAGCAGCGCCAGCGCCGCGCCGAGGCGAATCAGGCCTAATCGGGTTCGCGCCCAGCGGTATTAACCCAATCACGTAACGCCCGGCGGGAGATTTTAATCCCGCCGGTTTTTAACGATTCCGGCAGCGTCAGCCAACGTACCGGCTGCTGAAAACGCGCCAGCTTATCCTGGGACCAGGCCGCCAGCGTGGCCATATCGCACCCGACATCACACTCCACCACCGCGACCGGCCGTTGACCAAATTCAACGTCATCCAGCGGCACGATAAACACCTGCTGCACCTGCGGATGGGCCACGATCGTCCGCTCTACCTCTTCAGGCTGAATGCCTTCGCCAGCGCTGAAAAAGAGATTATCCATGCGACCCAGAATAGTGAGCCTGCCGTTGTGTAGCTCACCACGGTCGCGGGTAGCAAACCACCCGGCGTCGTTGAGTAGCGGCAGCATCTCGCCGTCACGCCAGTAGCCGGAGGCCAGGCTATCGCCGCGTAGCCACACTTCACCGTCGACGATTTTCAGCGCCCGGCCGGGCAACGGTTGGCCGACATCAGGTGCGCCGTCAGCCTCTTTGCCACACACCGTCGAGGCAAACTCGGTCAGGCCGTAGCCGCACCAGCAGCGGATCCCTCTGGCGCGGGCCTCGGTGGTCAGCGCCACCGGGATCGCCGCTCCGCCCAGCAGCACCGCTTTCAGGGACACCTCGGCTTCGCTCTTGAGCAGTCGCCACAGCTGCGTTGGCACCAGCGAGGCGTGGCTACAGCCCTGCAGCGCCTGCTCCAGCGGCTGTTTCTCCGCCACCGTCAGGCGGGCCCCCGCCAGCAGCCAGCGCCAGACAATGCCCTGGCCGGAGACGTGAAACAACGGCAGCGACAGCAGCCAGTCATCGTCCGCCGCCAGCGGGATCATCGCCAGCACCCCCTGCGCGCTGGCAAGGTGTGCGTGATATGTGTGTACCGCCGCCTTCGGCAATCCGGTGGAACCGGAGGTCAGCGTCATCGATGCCAGCCGTTCTTCGCGCCACGGTAGCGCGTACTCCCCCACCGCGCGTTGCAGCGCCAGCAACGGATAACCATGGTCCATCGGCTCGCCGTTCAGCACCAGCGCGTGACGGAGGTTCAGAGACGGCAATAGCGCCGCAAGCAGTGAAGCGGGCAGTTGAGGGTTGAGGGGCAGCACCCGGGCGCCGCACTGGAGCAGCGCCAGCCACGCCAGCACGGTGGCGGGTTGATTGTAGGCCCGCAGCAGCACCCCATCGCCTTCGCTCACCCCTTGTTCGCGAAACCCCGATGCCAGCGTATCGATCTCGGCGCACAGCTGATGCCAGCTCAGGATACGGTGGTGTAAACGCAGCGCCGGCGCGTCGCCACGCAGCTGGCGCCAGTGCCGCCACGGACAGTCGCTAAAGGTCACAGCAACGGCTCCAGTTCGTCCAGGCCCAGGCAAGGCAGCGGGCTGTCCGGCCAGGGGCGAATTAGCTGGGCGCGCATCAGCGCCAGGGTGTCGAGGCCGGGGATGGTCTGCGGCGTTAGCCAGGCGGCAATCCGCGCCAGCTGCGACAGCCCGAGGCTCGACTCGATCGATGAACTGATCACCGCCGTTAGCCCCAGCGCGTGGGCGGCCGCCACCTGTTCCTGCACCTTCTGCAGGCTGCCGGTCAGCGTGGGCTTGATCACCAGCGCACGCACCCCTGGCTCCGCCTGAAAACGAAAATCGGCTTCACGCAGACTTTCGTCCCAGGCAATGGCAATACCAGTTTCGGCGGCAAAAGCCCGCGAGTCGTCACGGGTTTTACAGGGTTCTTCGAGGAAGGCGATACGCTGGCGATAGTCCGGGTTGACGTATTTGGCGAACTGTTGCGCTTTCAGCGGCGTCCAGGCACGGTTGGCGTCGAGACGCAGCGTCAGCTCGGGGATCGCCTCCAGCAGCAGGTTCACCACCATGCCATCACGGACCGCCTCATACAGCCCGACCTTAACCTTCGCCACTTTTTCGCCGGGCAGGCTCGCCAGCCTGGCGAACAGCTCATCCGGGTCACCGCTACATAGCGGCACCGCACGATAATCCGCCGACGTCGGCAGCTCATCGTTCAGCTCTGCCAGCGCACAGCTGACGCCGAAAGCCACGGAAGGCAGCGATGGCCCGGCGATCTCCTCGCCCCGTCGCCAGGCTTGCGCCCACGTCAGCAGCGCAGATTCCGCCGCTTCCAGCGACTCATGACTAAACCCCGGCAGCGGCGCAATTTCACCCCAGCCCGTGCGTTCACCCTCCTGCAGACGAATGAACAGCCCATCGCGAGTTTTTAACCGCCGTTCGCGCAGCACCACACCCGCGTCCATCGGTACCTGCCAGCGGTAAACCTGCGCCTGACGCATTATGGATTCCGTTTAAATTTGCTGAAGTCCGGCTGACGCTTCTGATTAAAGGCGTTGCGCCCTTCCTGACCTTCTTCAGTCATATAGAACAGCATGGTGGCATTGCCCGCCAGCTCCTGCAGACCCGCCTGACCGTCGCAGTCTGCGTTCAGGGCCGCCTTCAGGCAACGCAGCGCCATCGGGCTGTTTTGCAGCATTTCGCGGCACCAGCGGACGGTCTCTTTTTCCAGATCTGCCAGCGGAACCACGGTGTTGACCAGCCCCATGTCTAGCGCCTGCTGAGCGTCGTACTGACGGCACAGGAACCAGATTTCCCGCGCTTTTTTCTGCCCGACGATCCGCGCCATATAGGATGCGCCCCAGCCGCCGTCGAACGAGCCGACTTTAGGGCCGGTCTGGCCGAAAATGGCATTCTCTGCGGCAATCGTCAGGTCACACATCATGTGCAGCACGTGGCCGCCACCGATGGAGAACCCGGCGACCATCGCCACAATCGGTTTCGGGCAGGTACGGATTTGACGCTGGAAGTCGAGCACGTTGAGGTGATGCACCCCGGAGTCATCCTGGTAGCCGCCGTAATCGCCGCGCACTTTCTGGTCACCGCCGGCGCAGAACGCTTTATCGCCTTCGCCGGTCAGGATGATGACGCCAATATTGTCGTCATAGCGGGCGTCGGATAGCGCATGAATCATCTCTTTCACCGTCAGCGGACGGAACGCGTTGCGTACTTCCGGGCGGTTGATGGTGATTTTGGCAATCCCGTCCGTCGATTTCTGGTAGCGAATGTCGGTGTAGCCTTCGGAGCAATCGTGCCATTCCACAGGGGCGTACAGCATGGCTTCATCAAGAGAGAGCATAGGATGTCCTTTGGTTAATTCGTTAATAGCTGCGCCAGACAAGCGGCGACTGCAGCGGGGTTGTCCCGATGCGCGTTATGTCCGGCATGATCGATAATATGCGTCGTTGCCCCCGTGTCACTCGCGAGGGCGCGAAATTTGGCGTCGTATTCGCCGCAAAGATAATGAAAAGCGTAGCGTCGGGTGTGCAGAGCTGCACGCAGGTCCGGCTGCACGGCCAGAGAAGTGGCCTCCAGCATCGCGGCGAGATTCTCACCGCTGTTGTGGCTACGCAGCGTCACCAGCGCCTGGCGCTGGGTAGCGCTCAGAGAGGCGAACACCGGCTGTTGATACCAGTCGGCAAAGACTTCGGCGAGCGGCTGCTGGCGAAAGCGCGCTGCCCAGGCGCTGTCGGCCTGATAGCGTTGGTGACGTTGGTGGTCATCCTGTAATCCGGGATGGCCGCCCTCCACCACCAGCCCGCGCAGCCCGTGTCGCGGCTGGCTGGCAAAGACCATTGCGATACGTCCGCCCAGCGAGTAGCCAATCAGCCAGTAATCCTGCACCTGATGGTGCGCGAGGGTCTGCTCCAGCAGCTGGCAGACATCAGCAAAACCGCTGACCGCCACCTCCCGCGAGCCGCCGTGGCCCGGCAGGTCAAGATACAGCCGGGGCCAGGCCGCGAACCGCTGGCCCACCGTTTGCCACTCCCGGCAGTCGCCGGAAAAACCGTGCAAAAAGACCAGCCAGGGATAACCCGCCTGACCTTGTTGGCACACGGCATGCAGCGTCACAGGCGGCTGACCTGCGCCAGCAGCGCTTGCAACGTCTGTGTCCCCTGGGTTTCTTCCACCACCAGCTCGACAACCGTAGCACCTGGCTGTCGCCATGCGCCGGCCAGCACCGCTTCCAGCGCCTCCCAGCTTGTCGGGCGATGGTAATTGAGGCCAAACATGGCCGCCGCATGGTCGAAATTCACCTCCTGCGGCATCAGATAAAACTGGCGTCGTTCATCCTGCGGCGTCGGTAGCAGAGAAAATATCTGCCCGCCGTTGTTGTTAACCACCATCAGCACCAGCGGCGCGGAGGCCTGACGCAGCAGCGCCAGCGAGTTCAGATCGTAGAGCGCCGAGAGATCGCCGACGATCGCAAGTAGAGGACGCGCGCTGGCCCGCTGGACACCAGCCGCCGTCGCCAGCAGACCATCGATACCGCTGGCCCCGCGATTGCTATAGACCGGATAACCTGCCGGAAGCTGCGACAGCGCATCAATCAAGCGCACCACCAGGCTGTTGCCAACAAACAACTGCCCCTGTTCCGGAAGGTAGCGCGCGATCCTGTGAGCCAGCTGGGCTTCACCAAAGGTCTCGCTATTGTCAACTGCGGCCTGCCAGGCCTGGCGGGAGAGCGTCGGGATAATTGTTGCCCACGGCTGACGGCTTTCCGCCGGATGCAGATCCAGCCACCGATCCACCGCGCATACCAGACGACGGCCACGGTGATGAGCCGGATCCAGTCGTCCGGGCAGATTATCCACCACCCAGTATTCGTCAGGTTCACAGGTCGCCTGCCACTGCAGCAGCCGTTTACCGGTCAGGCTGCTGCCCAGTTGGACCACGATTTGCGCCTGCTGCAGTTCGCTGACCGCGTTGCCGTTCCCCAGCCATAGATCGGCGCAGGGCAGCGGCTGCCCGGTTTGCGACAGTACGTCGCCAATCAGCGGCCAGCCGAGGGTTTTGGCCCACGCCGCCACTTTCACTCCTTCGCTGGCGCTCATGCGACCGGCGACGACCACGCCGCGCTTTTGCCGCCAGAAGAACCAGTCGCGTTGCTTCTCGCTTTCCAGCTGCAGCGACTGCCGCAGCCAGGGTTTATCGCTCTGCCACCAGCTACCAAGTTGCTGCTGCCACGCCACGCCGGTCTCGTCCATATCACCGTACAGCGGTTCGGCGAACGGACAGTTGATATGGACACCGCCGGTGTGCAGCTCACCCAGCGCCTGATCAATCGTCGAGACCAGCCAGCGGGCTGGAATATCCTGCGACGGGCGCGGCAGCGACAGCGTCTGCGACGGATGGGAAGCAAACATCCCCGGCTGGCGGATCGCCTGGTTGGCGCCGCAGTCAATCAGCTCCGGAGGGCGGTCAGCGGTCAGTAAAATCAGTTTTTCACCGGTCAACCCGGCTTCAATCAACGCCGGGTAGAGATTGGCCGTTGCCGTGCCGGAGGTGACAATCACCGCCACCGGCTGACGGCTGGCTTTTGCCAGTCCCAGTGCCAGATGACCCAGCCCGCGCTCATCGAAATGGGTGTGGGGGATCAATGCGCGGTTGGCCGCCGCGGCCAGGGTTAAGGGTGTCGAGCGCGAACCAGGCGCAATGCAGATATGCTGCACGCCGTGGCGGGTTAATGCTTCGAGGATCACCGCCGCCCAGCGTCGGTTAAATGCGCTTACTGACATGAAATTGTCCGGTATCAAATAATGAGGATAAGTATAGGTAATACAAAGCAATGGAGTATTGATATGGGTCGTTTATCTACGTTTTTATCAGTAATAACGAACGCAGTCCTGCTGCCTTATTCTCGATTTCCTGCCACTCCTGCTGCGGATCGGAGCCGCTGACAATCCCGGCACCGGCATACAACCGGAGGGTGGCGTTGTCGACCTGCGCTGAACGCAGGGCCACGCAGAATTCGCTTTGCGCCCGCGACAGATAGCCTGCGGAGCCGGCGTACCATTGACGCCTGAAAGGTTCGTGACGAGTAAGAAAATCCAGTGCCGCCCGGCGCGGTAATCCGGCGACCGCGGCGGTTGGCTGCAGCTGATGCAGGCAGCGGGCATCGTCAGGTTGCTGCAGTTCGCCCCAAATGCAGCGGCGCAGATGCTGTACATTGCGCAGACGTATCACCTGCGGCGGCAGAACGTCCAGCGAGCACACCTCATCCTGCATACGCTGGCAGATGTCCTCCACCACCAGCATATTTTCACGCTGGTTTTTATCATCTTTCATTAACCAGTCGGCCAACCCTTGCGCCTGCCGATCGTCGGCATGGCTGGCGACGGTCCCGGCCAGGGCTTCAGTGCGCAGCTGCGTCCCGCGCCGACGCCACAGCCGTTCCGGCGTGGAGCCAAAGAAAGCCTGCTGAGCGCTAAAAGCCATCATGAAATGAAAACAGTGATGATTGCTACGTCGGCTGGCGGCGACCACCGCCAGCGGATCGACCGGGGCGGCAAACTGCAGATCCGTGGCGCGCGCCAGCACCACTTTCTCCATCTCTCCGACGGCGATTGCCGCGCTTGCCTGGCTAATCAAGGCACACCATTGTGGATAGTCAGGGAAATGCTGTTCGTGGAGTACCGCGGGTAACGTCGCGGGCGACGCCTGATCGGGAGTTAAAGTGGCAAGAAAGTCGCGGGCCACGCGGGCCTCTTCGTGCAGTGAGACATCGCTCCACAACAGCAGGCGCAGAGTCGCTTTGCCTGCAACCCGTCGCCACTCCAGCCGCGGCAGAAACAGGCTGCCCTCCTGCGGATTGAACGTATTAAGGCCGCAAATACGCAGATCCTCAGGGGCCTGCTCCTGCAAAAACTGATGGGCCTGGCTCAGCGAGGTGAAGGTTTTTACCGCCCCAAGGGCGGCCAACTCTTCATCGCCCGAACGCTGCTGCCAGTAGAATTGCGGCCACTGCGCCTGATGACCGCACCACAGCAGCGGGTCAAAGGCATCATCAAGCGGGAAAGCCAGAGTAAAAACTCGCATGCCGGGTGACGTCGGGAAATCGTCGGTCAGACAGCCACGTAAGCGTTCCAGCGCAGTGGAAACAGACAGCACGCAAACCTCCACAGAATAAAAACCACAGATTATACGGGGTACTAGCCTGAAATTGCAGTACCCATAATGAGGGAGCGGCTTTTACGCCGGGCGGCGCTGCCAGCAAAGCTGGCAGGCTGAAGGTGAAAAAGTATAGATTCTTTAAACGATTACGCGAATTCGTTTACCCGGCGCTGGCTTCGCGGGCCATACCAATATGGGGAATACCGTCTTCGTCGTACACTTCTGTCACCGGCTGAAAACCGAAGCTGGCATAGAAATTCTGCAGGTGTGCCTGGGCGCCGAGGTAGATCGCTTTTTGCGGCCAGTGCTGCTGGCAGCTCGCCACAGCCCGCTGCATCAACTGATTGCCCAGTTTCTCGCCGCGCGCCGCCGAACTGACGATGACCCGGCCAATCACCACCGGGTCAAATTCATCGTCGCTTTTCAGGATCCGCGCGTAGGCCAGCAGCTCATCGCCCCGCCAGGCAAGAAGATGGCGGTTTTCACCGACCAAATCGTCCCCGTCGACATCCAGATAGGGGCAAGTTTGCTCAACGACAAACACCTCACAACGCAGCTTCAGCAAGGCGTACAGCTGTGGAACGGTCAACTCTGCGTGGTGAAGATCCTGCCATGTAATCATCAACTGCTCCTGTATACTTGAGTTTTTCACCCGGCCCTGAGGACACTGGACGATGGAATTAACATTTTTGGGGACATCCGCAGGCGTGCCGACCCGTACGCGTAATATGACGTCTATCGTGTTGAATTTGCAACAACCAACGGCGGCGGAGATGTGGCTGTTCGATTGTGGAGAAGGAACCCAGCATCAGTTTCTCGACACCCCGTATCATCCCGGAAAACTGAACAAGATTTTTATCACCCACCTGCACGGCGATCACCTGTTCGGCCTGCCGGGCCTGCTGTGCAGCCGTTCAATGCAGGGCAACTCGCTGCCGCTGACGCTGTACGGGCCGACGGGACTAAAAGAGTTTGTCGAAACCGCCCTGCGCCTGAGCGGCTCGTGGACCGATTACCCGCTGACGATTGTCGAAGTGGGGCCCGGTCTGGTGTTTGATGAAGGGGGATATCGGGTCAGCGCCTTTGCGCTCAATCACCCGGTGGAATGCTACGGCTACCGCATCGAGGAACACGCCAGACCCGGTACACTGGATTCCGCCCGCCTGGTGGCCGATGGCGTCCCGCCGGGGCCGTTATTCCAGCGCCTGAAACAGGGCGAGACCGTAGAGCTGGAAGACGGACGGCTGATTGACGGCAGCCAGTATCTCGGCCCGGCGACACCCGGCAAGAAGCTGGCGATTTTTGGCGACACCGCGCCCTGCGACGCCGCACTGGAGCTGGCGCGTGGCGTTGATCTGATGGTGCATGAAACGACGCTGGAGCAGGCGATGGCGGAAAAGGCCAATAGCCGCGGGCATTCCTCAAGCCAGCAGGCGGCGGCGCTGGCGCGCGATGCCGGGGTGCGCATGTTTATCGCCACCCACTTCAGTTCGCGCTATGACGCCGAGGGCTGCCAGCGTCTGCTGACGGAGTGTCGGGAGCTGTTTCCCCGCACGCTGCTGGCCGAGGATTTTATGGTCTACAGCCTGTAGCGCGTCGAACAACGGTCCGGACAAAAAGGCAAAAAAAATGCCTGTCAGTATTGCGACTGACAGGCATGATTTCAGGGCCGGAGGTATCAACCCCGGCCATGGGGATTACATCAGCGGAGTTGCCAGCTGCACCAGGCTAATCAGCGGCTGCGGCCACACGCCGAGCAGCAGAACCAGCAGCGCAGAAATCAGCACCACGATACCGCCCGCGCTGTACTGCCAGTTCGACGGCGCATCGCGGTTCAGTTTATCCGGCGCGCTCAGGTACAGGCTCACCGCCACGCGCAGATAGTAGTAGAGGCCAATTGCCGAACCGAGCACCACCGCCCCGACCAGCCACCACAGGTGTGCATGCACACCGACCGCCAGCACGTAGAACTTACCGATAAAGCCCAGCGTCATCGGGATACCCGCCAGCGACAGCATCATCACCGTCATCACCGCCGACAGAATTGGACGGTGCCAGAACAGGCCGCGATAGGAGTACAGTGAATCGGCGTCCGGGCCACGATACGGGCTGGACATCAGGCTCACCACGCCAAACGCACCGAGGCTGCTGAACAGATAGCCGGCCAGATAAACCCCGACCGCTTCCATCGACATTTCACCGCTCTGCAGGGCGATCAGCGCCACCAGCAGATAGCCGAGATGCGAGATAGAAGAGTAACCCAACAGACGCTTGATATTGGTCTGGCTCAGCGCCATCAGGTTACCGAAGAGGATAGAGGCGAAGGCGATCAGCCCCAGCACCACGCGTACCGCTTCGCTATTGCCTACCGGCATGTACAGGAACAGACGCATAACGACGCCGAAGATAGCAATCTTGCTGGCGGTGGCCAGGAAGGTTGATACCGGCGCAGGTGCGCCCTGATACACGTCCGGAGTCCACAGGTGGAACGGCACCAGCGACAGCTTGAAGCCCAGGCCAACGATCATCAGACCCAGACCCGCCAGCAGCAACGGTTCATGCAGGGTGTTATCGGCCAGGCTCTTGCCCAGCGCCAGGAACGACAGGTTACCGGAGTTGGCATACACCAGCGCCATACCAAACAGCAGGAACGACGACGCTGCGGCGGACAAAATGGTGTATTTGATACTCGCTTCCAGCGACCGTTTCTGACGGAAGGCGTAGCCGACAAGGCCGAACAGCGGCAGCGAAATCAGTTCAATACCGAGGAACAGCGCCGCCAGATGGTTGGCACCCGCCAGCAGAATGCCACCCAGCGCGGCGATTAACACCAGCAGGTAGAACTCTTCTCTGTTGTCCTTGTACCCTTCCAGCCACGGGTACGCGAAGGTACAGGTGGCCAGACTCGCCAGCAGCACCAGCCCGGTATAGAGCATGGCGTAACCGTCGACGCGGATCAGCGGCGTGACGTCCATCGCGCCATTCTGACCCACGAACCAGAGCGAGATCAGCGCGGCGTTCAGGCCGAGAACCGACAGCGTGGCATTGAGGAAATGATTGCGTCGCCACGCAATGGAGAGCATCACAACCACCACCGTCAAGCCGACGATCAGCAGCGGTAGCAGTGCGATCAGTTGTTGTGGAGTTATTGTCATGGCGAATTACGGCCTTGTAGTAGAAACAGAATTAACAAACCACTGCTGAATGTTGCTCATCGCAGCATGTGAGGTGTCCAGAATCGGCTGCGGGAAGAAGCCCAACAGCACCAGCAGAACCACCAACAGCAGAACAATCGACAGTTCACGCAGCGACATGCCCGGCAGATCCCGCGCCGCTATTTCACTCTTCGCTTTCCCGAAGTACGCCCGGTGCAGCATCGACAGCGAGTAGACGGAGGCGAATACCAGACCAAAGGTGGAGATCACGGTAATCACCGGCACCACTTTATAGCTGCCGAACAGAATCATAAATTCGCCGACGAAGTTACCAGTACCCGGCATCCCCAACGTCGCCACCGCAAAGAACATCGACAGCGCTGGCAGCCATTTAATTTTGCTCCACAGACCGCCCATCTGACGCATATCACGGGTGTGCAGACGCTCGTACAGCTGGCCGCACAGGATGAACAAACCCGCCGCGGACAGGCCGTGGGCAATCATCTGAATCACCGCGCCCTGGTACGCCAGCTGGCTGCCGGTATAGATAGCAATCAGCACGAAGCCCATGTGGGAGACCGAGGTGTAGGCAATCAGACGTTTGATATCGTACTGACAGAACGCCATCCACGCGCCGTAGAAAATACCGATAACGCCCAGCCACATCGCAATAGGGGCAAATTCAGCGGAGGCATTCGGGAACAGCGGTAAAGCGAAACGCAGCAGACCGTAAGCTGCGGTTTTCAGCAGGATCCCCGCGAGGTCAACGGAACCCGCAGTCGGTGCCTGGGAGTGGGCATCCGGCAGCCAGCCGTGCAGCGGCACAACCGGCATCTTCACCGCGAAGGCGATAAAGAAGCCCAGCATCAGCAGATATTCCACGCCGTGGGACATCGGGGTCTTCAGCAGCGCTTCGTAATCGAAGGTCCAGACGCCGGTGGCGTTGAAGTGCACAAATGCCAGCGCCAGGATGGCAATCAGCATCACCAGACCGCTCGCCTGGGTGTAGATGAAGAACTTGGTGGCCGCCGTGATACGCGTTTTACCGTCGGACGCCTTGTGGCCCCACAGCGCGATCAGGAAGTACATCGGCACCAGCATCATCTCCCAGAAGAAGAAGAACAGGAACAGGTCGATGGCAAGGAACACGCCGATAACGCCGCCCAGGATCCACATCAGGTTGAGATGGAAGAAGCCCTGGTATTTTTCAATTTCGCGCCACGAGCACAGCACCGCCAGCACGCCAAGCAGACCGGTCAGCACCACCATCAGCAACGACAGGCCGTCGATAGCAAGGTGAATGCTGATACCGAAGCGTGGGATCCACGGCATGACAAATTCTGACTGCCACTGCGGAATACCCGCGGATTGCGTCAGAGAATAGCCGCCCTGCATCCACAGCTGCAGGCCAAGTACAAGCGTCAATCCCATGGTGATCAGCGCGATCCAGCGCGGCAACTTCACGCCAAAGCGTTCGGTCTGCCAGCACAGGAAGCCGCCAATAAAGGGGATTAGTATTAACCAGGGTAATAACATAGCTGAGTATGTCCCTTATATTTACTCCTGCTCAGGCTATCTCGCTCGGCAGTCCGAATTCCGGCAGTGCTCGCAATCCTCACGTACTTTAGTACGCTCCGGTTGCTCTGCGCTGGCGGTCTCCGGTCTGACTTCGCCGATGACGCCTGTACCTCAGGAACAGATTTTCAACGAATTCTAAAAATTCTTTTTGGGTTTGTAGGCCGGATAAGCGCAGCGCCATCCGGCAATCGCTCACCCAGCCAACAAACTCAACGCAATACCATCAGCAGCGCCAGCACGATAACCGCACCTACGCTCATGGATGCCACATACCAGCGCAGATACCCGTTCTCGCTGAACAGCAGGCCTTTACCTGCAAAGCGGGAGAGGATCGCCGGAATGTTCATCATGGCGTTCAGCGGGTCGCGTTTCAGCAGCCACGCGATGCCAAGGAATGGTTTCACGAACACCATGTCGTATAACCAGTCGAAGCCCCAGGCGTTGTACCACCAGGTGCCCAGCAGACGGCCCGGCGCGCTGTTGGCGATAGCCGTCACCAGCGTGCGTTTACCCAGCCACAGCCAGGCGGCAATCAGGATCCCGGCAATCGCGATAATCCCGGAAGTGATTTCCAGTGTCATCACGCGACCGTGCTCCAGTTCCGTGGTCTGCGGCAGGACGCCCTGCAGCGGTGGAACAATCAGCGCGCCAACGAAGGTCGACAGAACCAACAGCACGATCAGCGGCAGATGGTGGGTAATCCCCTTCCCTGCGTGGGCATGAATTTGTTCTTTACCGTGGAAGACGATGAAGATCATGCGGAAGGTATACAGCGAGGTCATAAACGCACCGACCAGGCCCGCAACCATCAGATTGATATGACCGTTGGCCATCGCACCGGCGAGGATCTCGTCCTTACTGAAGAAGCCTGCGGTGATCAGCGGCAGTGCGGACAGCGCCGCGCCCCCGACCAGGAAGCAGACGTACACCAGCGGGATAGACTTACGCAGGCCGCCCATTTTGAAGATGTTCTGTTCGTGATGGCAGGCCAGAATCACCGAGCCGGACGACAGGAACAGCAACGCTTTAAAGAACGCGTGGGTCATCAGGTGGAAAATCGCCGCATCCCACGCCTGCACGCCAAGCGCGAGGAACATGTAGCCAATCTGGCTCATGGTGGAGTAAGCGAGTACGCGTTTGATATCGGTCTGCACCAGCGCGGCAAAGCCTGCCAGAACCAGCGTCACCGCCCCGACGATCCCGACCAGATGCAGAATTTCCGGGGTCATCAGGAACAGGCCGTGAGTACGGGCAATCAGGTAGACACCGGCGGTCACCATGGTCGCGGCGTGGATCAGCGCGGAGACTGGCGTCGGGCCAGCCATCGCATCCGCAAGCCAAGTCTGCAACGGCAGCTGCGCGGATTTACCGACCGCACCACCCAGCAGCATCAGCGTCGCCCAGGTCAACATATTGTTGCCGGCTTCGAAGTGTGCTGGCGCCAGTTCGACCATTTCGCGGAAGTTCAGGGTACCCAGTTCGTTGTAGAGGATGAACAGCGCGAAGGCGAGGAACACGTCACCGACACGGGTCACCACGAACGCTTTCATCGCCGCGGCACCGTTCTTCGGATCGGTATAATAGAAACCGATCAGCAGATAGGAGCACAGGCCCACCCCTTCCCAACCGAGGTACATCAACAGCAGGTTATCGGCCAGCACCAGAACCACCATGCTGGCAATAAACAGGTTGGTGTAGGCGAAGAAGCGGGAGTACCCCTCTTCACCGCGCATATACCAGGAGGCGAACATGTGGATCAGGAAGCCCACGCCGGTGACCACGGAAAGCATGGTCAGCGACAGGCCATCCAGCACCAGGTTGAAGCCGATGTTGAAATCACCCACCGACATCCAGGTCCACAGCGGTACGCTGATCGCCTGTTTGCCGTTGGCAAAGAAGTCAACGCCGACAAACGCAGTGACCAGCGCCGCCAGCCCTACTGACCCCATTCCCACGGTGGCGGAGAGGTTTTCCGACCAGCGCCCACGGGAGAAGGAGAGCAGAACAAAGCCAATCAATGGCAGAAGTATGGTTAAGGCAAGCATGTTCATCCACGCAACTCACTTACTGAATCGATGTTCAGGTTCTGGCGGCGACGATGGAGCTGCAGCAACAGCGCCAGGCCGATACTCGCTTCCGCAGCCGCGAGGCTGATGGCGAGGATATACATTATCTGACCGTCAGTCTGGCCCCAGTAACTGCCTGCCACCACGAAAGCCAGCGCCGCAGCGTTGATCATGATCTCCAGGCTAATCAGCATAAACAGCAGATTGCGGCGGATGACCAGACCCGTCAGGCCGAGCACAAACAGGACAGCGGCGAGGATCAGCCCATGTGTTAAGGGAATCATGCGTGTTCCTCCGTTTTTCTTTTGTCGCTATCGTTCTGACGGTTGCTCAGCACTTCACCGACGCGCTCTTCGCGACCGATGTGGAAGGCAACAACCAGACCGGCCAGCAGCAGCATGGAGGCCAGCTCCACCGCCAGGACGTACGGCCCAAACAGCGCAATACCCACTTCTTTCGCGCTGATCGCCGTGCCATCAATACCCTGATCGTTCAGGCCCAGGATGGCATAGACGATAACCGCCAGCAGCACCGCAGACAAAATTGCCGGACCGATCCAGATCCCCGGCTGCAGCCATTTACGTTCCTGCTCGATTTCGCTGCCGCCCAGGTTCAGCATCATCACCACGAAGACGAACAGCACCATGATGGCCCCGGCGTAAACGATGATTTCCAGCGCACCGGCGAAATACGCGCCCAGCGAGAAGAACACCCCGGCAATCGCCAACAGCGAAATAATCAGGTACAGCAAGGCGTGTACCGGATTGGTGTGGGTGATCACTCGCAGGGTTGCGAGGATGGCGATAAGGCCACAGATATAAAAAGCGAATTCCATTGCCCTCTCCTTACGGTAACAGGCTCTTGACGTCGATAGGCTTAGCTTCGTTCTCTGCTTCGCCCTTATCTTTGCCGTCGATTGCCATACCCGCCATCCGGTAGAAGTTATATTCCGGGTATTTGCCCGGACCGGAAATCAGCAGATCCTCTTTTTCGTACACCAGATCCTGACGCTTGTATTCGCCCAGTTCGAAGTCCGGGGTCAACTGAATCGCCGTGGTCGGGCACGCCTCTTCACACAGGCCGCAGAAAATGCAGCGTGAGAAGTTGATGCGGAAAAATTCCGGGTACCAGCGGCCGTCTTTGGTCTCTGCTTTCTGCAAAGAGATACAACCTACCGGACAGGCTACCGCACACAGGTTACAGGCAACGCAGCGCTCTTCACCGTCCGGGTCGCGCGTCAGCACGATACGGCCACGGTAGCGCGGCGGCAGATATACCGGCTCTTCCGGATACATCTGTGTTTCACGTTTGGCGAAGGCGTGCATCCCGATCATGCAGATACTGCGGACCTGGGTGCCGAACCCCACCAATAATTCTTTTAAGGTCATGGTCAATTCACCCCTTATTGCGCCTGCCAGAGAATGACAGCCGCCGTTACCAACAAGTTGATCAGCGTTAACGGCAGGCATACCTTCCAGCCAAAGGACATTACCTGGTCATAACGCGGACGCGGTAATGATGCGCGGATCAAAATGAACATCATCATGAAGAACGCGGTTTTCAGCGCGAACCAGATGAACGGAGGTAACCATGGGCCATTCCAGCCGCCGAAGAACAGCGTCACGATCAGCGCTGACACGGTGACAATCCCGATGTATTCACCCACGAAGAACAGACCGAACTTCATACCGGAATATTCAATGTGGTAACCATCGGCCAGTTCCTGCTCGGCTTCCGGTTGGTCAAACGGGTGACGGTGACAGACCGCAACGCCCGCGATGGCAAAGGTGACAAAACCAAAGAACTGCGGAATGACGTTCCACAGATGCGCCTGGTTGTTGACGATATCGCTCATGTTGAACGAGCCCGCCTGCGCCACCACGCCCATCAGCGACAGACCGAGGAATACTTCGTAGCTCAGGGTCTGCGCAGAAGCACGCATCGCCCCCAGCAGCGAGTATTTGTTGTTACTCGACCAGCCGGCGAACAGCACCGCGTAAACCGCAAGGCCTGCCATCATCAGGAAGAACAGGATGCCGATGTTCAGGTCGGCAACCACCCACGTCGGGCTGACCGGCACGATAGCAAAGGCCAGCAGTAATGACGTGAAGGCAATAACCGGTGCCAGGGTAAAGATGACGCGGTCCGTAAAGCGCGGAACCCAGTCCTCTTTAAAGAACATCTTGATCATGTCGGCGACCAACTGCAGCGAGCCGCCCCAGCCGACACGGTTCGGTCCGTAGCGGTTCTGGAACAGGCCCAGCAGACGACGTTCGCCAAAGCTCATGAACGCGCCGCAGGTCACCACCACCAGCAGAATGACAACGGCTTTCAGGATGCTTAACAGAATGTCGATGAGATCCGGTGTTAACCAACTCATGCTTTCGCCTCCTGCAGTGTGTCAATACGAACCCCGGTCAGTACCGGTGCAATGCCCGGCATGCCCATCGGCAAGCCAACCTGCCCTGCGGTCAGACCAGCCGAGACGATCAGCGGCAGGCTCAGCGCCTGGCCTTCAACGCTAAAGGAGAGCATCGCGCCATCGTTAACGCCAAGCTTCGCAGCATCTGTCGGGTTGAGCTTAATGTACGGCTGCGGCATGCGGCTCTGGAAGACCGGAGAACGCTGCGACAGCTCATCGCTGCCAAACAGATGGTAGTAAGGCGCAATACGCCATTTCCCTTCTTCCACCTGGAAGCTGGCCGGCACCGCGGTGAAGTACTCAAGACCGCTGGCAGACGCTTCGATCAGACGCACGCCCGGATCGCCGTGACGCAGTTTCCCGCCCACTTCATCCTGGAACTTGTTCCACGCCTGCGGGGAGTTCCAGCCCGGCGCCCAGGCAAACGGAATTTGCGAACGCGGCGCGGACGGCTGGTTGTTCCCTTCCATTGAGAAGGCAAACATGGTGTCTTTATCTTGCGGCTGACGCGGTTCGTGCACGCTGATATTGGCGCGCATTGCCGTACGGCCACTGTAACGATGCGGTTCACGGGCCAGCTTCTGCCCACGAATGCGGAAGGTCGCATCCGGCGCAGCATCTTTAATCCCCGCCAGCTGCGGCAGTTTCGCCACGGCAGCATCAATGACATGGTCCAGTTGGGTCCAGTCAACCTGACGGTTGTCGACGGTGCTGTGCAGAGAGTGCAGCCAGCGCCAGCTTTCCAGCATCACGGTATTGGCGTCGTAGTAAGCCGGGTCGTAAACCTGGAAGAAACGCTGGGCGCGGCCTTCGTTGTTCACCACCGTGCCGTCGCTTTCGGCAAAGCTCGCGGCGGACAGCACCAGGTGGGCTTTGTCCATAATCGCGGTACGCTGATGGTCGATAACCATCACCAGCGGCGCTTTCGCCAGGGCAGCATCTACGCGCGCAGCGGAAGCATGACGGTGCAGATCGTTTTCCAGCACCACCACGGCATCGGCCGCACCGGTTTCCAGCTCGCTCAGCGCGGCTTCCAGAGAACCGCCACCAATCATGCCCAAACCGACGCTGTTAACCGCGCGGGCCACCATGGTGACACCGACGTCAATGCCGCGACCTTTCAGCGCTTTCGCCACGTTAGCGGCGGCCTGAATGATTTCGATGCTACCGGCGTTGGTCCCGGAGACAATCAGCGGCTTCTTCGCCCCGGCCAGCGCCTGGACGATAACGTCGATTTTGCCTTTCAGGTCGCTGCTCAGTCCGTCCACTGCCGGCGCGGAATCATCCAGCGCATGGGCGATGGCAAAGCCCAGGCGAGCCTGGTCTTCAACCGGCGCGCGGTAGGTCCACGCGGCGACATCGTCGAGACGGGTGTCATCAATATTGGTGACAAACAGCGGGTGTTTCGCACGTTGACCGATGTTAAGGATCGCCGCGATCTGCCAGTCAGCCACTTTCTGGGCCGCCGCCATTTCACGTGCTTTGCCTTTCACCGCCTGACGCACGGCCAGCGCGATGCGGGCGCCTGTCTGGGTAATATCTTCGCCCAGCACCAGAACCGCATCGTAGGATTCGATTTCGCGCAGCGCCGGGGTATGAATCCCACCGTCACGCAGCACTTTCAGCATCATCTGCAGACGTTCCTGCTCTGCTTTGGCGATGCCGGTATAGAAGTTGTCTTCACCCACCAGCTCACGCAGCGCGAAGTTGCTTTCGATGCTGGCACGCGGAGAGCCGATACCGATCACTTTTTTCGACTGACGCAGAATATCCGCAGCGCCCTGCATCGCCTGTTCGGCGTTGAGGGCAATCAGATCGTCGCCACGGCGCTGAACTGGCTGACGCGGACGGTCTTTCAGGTTCACATAGCCATAGCCGAAACGACCACGGTCGCAGAGGAAGTAGCGGTTTACGGTACCGTTGTAACGGTTTTCGATACGACGCAGTTCGCCATAACGCTCACCCGGGCTGATGTTGCAGCCGATGGAACACTGCTGGCAGATGCTCGGGGCAAACTGCATATCCCATTTACGGTTATAGCGCTCGGAGTGCGTTTTATCGGTGAATACGCCGGTCGGACAGACTTCAACCAGGTTGCCGGAGAATTCGCTTTCCAGCACGCCATCTTCCGGGCGACCAAAGTAGACGTTGTCATGCGCGCCATACACGCCCAGATCGGTGCCGTCGGCATAATCTTTGTAGTAACGCACGCAGCGATAGCAGGCGATGCAGCGGTTCATTTCGTGAGAGATGAACGGCCCCAGGTCCTGGTTGCGGTGGGTACGCTTGGTGAAACGGTAGCGGCGGAAGCTGTGACCGGTCATCACGGTCATATCCTGCAGGTGGCAGTTGCCGCCCTCTTCGCAGACCGGGCAGTCGTGCGGGTGGTTGGTCATCAACCACTCGACCACGCTCTCGCGGAACTGCTTCGCTTCACCGTCGTCAATAGAAATAAAGGTCCCGTCGGATGCCGGCGTCATACAGGACATCACCAGGCGACCACGCGTGTCTTCCGCGTTTTGATATTGCTTCACCGCACACTGGCGGCAAGCACCGACGCTACCGAGCGCCGGATGCCAGCAAAAGTAGGGAATATCAAGCCCAAGAGAGAGACAAGCCTCTAGCAGGTTGTCCGCTCCGTTGACCTCGTATTCTTTGCCATCTACATGAATCGTAGCCATTAGCATGCTTCCAAATTAAAAAATCGTTACCACTGCCTCATTCAGTTGCCGTCTTGCCGCAGGCTGAATGAGTGTGTGGGAATCACCAGCGCGTCTTAAGCAGGTTCGGCTGAATCCCGTTGATAGCATGGGTATTGCTGAACTGCTGCTTAATGCCTGCTTCGAATTCGTCGCGGAAATATTTAATGGCGCTCTGCAGCGGTTCGACCGCACCTGGCGCATGCGCACAGAAGGTTTTCCCCGGCCCCAGGAATCGACACAGTTGCTCAAGAGTCTCGATATCCCCCGGCTGGCCTTCTCCGCGTTCCAGCGCACGCAGAATTTTCACGCTCCACGGCAGACCGTCACGGCATGGCGTACACCAGCCGCAGGACTCGCGGGCGAAAAACTCTTCCAGGTTACGTACCAGCGGAACCATGCCAATCTCGTGGTCGACGGCCATCGCCAGTGCGGTACCCAAACGGCTCCCCGCTTTACCAATACTTTCGAATTCCATCGGCAGATCAAGATGCGCTTCGGTCAGGAAGTCGGTCCCCGCCCCACCCGGCTGCCAGGCCTTAAACTTCAGGCCATCACGCATGCCGCCAGCGTAATCTTCGAGGATTTCACGCGCGGTGGTACCAAACGGCAGCTCCCATACGCCCGGATTTTTCACCCGGCCAGAGAAGCCCATCAGTTTGGTTCCGGCATCTTTGCTGGTTGAAATGTTCTGGTACCACTCAACGCCGTTGGCCAGAATCGCCGGGACGTTGCACAGGGTTTCGACGTTGTTGACGCAGGTCGGTTTCCCCCACACGCCGGAGCTCGCCGGGAACGGCGGCTTGGAGCGCGGGTTGGCGCGACGACCTTCGAGGGAGTTAATCAGCGCGGTCTCTTCACCGCAGATGTAACGCCCTGCCCCGGTGTGGACAAACAGCTCGAAATCAAAACCGGTACCGAGAATGTTTTTGCCAAGCAAACCGGCTTCGGTCGCTTCGGCAATTGCCCGGCGCAGGTGTTGAGCGGCTTCAATGTATTCGCCGCGCAGGAAGATGTAGCCGCGGTACGCTTTCAGCGCAAACGCGGAAATCAGCATGCCTTCCACCAGCAGGTGCGGCAGCTGCTCCATCAGCAGGCGGTCTTTATAGGTGCCCGGTTCCATTTCATCGGCGTTACACAGCAGGTAACGGATGTTCATGGATTCGTCTTTCGGCATCAGGCTCCACTTCAGACCGGTGGAAAAGCCTGCGCCGCCGCGTCCTTTCAGACCGGCGTCTTTTACCTGATTGACGATCTCATCCGGTGCCAGGCCCAGCAGCGCTTTACGGGCACCGGCATAGCCATTTTTGCTCTGATATTCATCCAGCCACACCGGCTGTTTATCATCGCGCAGGCGCCAGGTCAGCGGATGCGTTTCAGCAGTACGGATCACTGTCTTCATTTATACTGCTCCAACAGGTCAGGAATCGCCTCCGGTGTCAGATAACTGTGAGTATCCTCATCAATCATCATCGTCGGCCCCTTGTCGCAGTTGCCCAGGCAGCAGGTCGGCAGCAGAGTAAAGCGGCCATCAAAGGTGGTTTGACCCGGTTTGATGTCGAGCTTTTTCTCGATAGCGGACTGGATCCCCTGGAAGCCGGTGATATGGCACACCACGCTGTCGCAATAGCGGATCACGTGGCGACCAACCGGTTGGCGGAAGATCTGGCTGTAGAAGGTGGCGACGCCTTCGACGTCACTAGCCGGGATGCCCAGTACGTCAGCGATCGCATAGATCGCGCCATCCGGCACCCAGCCACGCTGCTTCTGAACGATCTTCAGCGCTTCAATGGACGCCGCACGCGGGTCTTCGTAGTGGTGCTTCTCGTGCTCAATGGCCTCACGCTCTGCCGCACTCAGCTCAAAAGCCTCGGTTTGTGGTTGTTGATTCTCGTGCATAATTAGCGGTCCACGTCTGACATAACAAAATCGATACTACCCAGATAGACGATCAGGTCGGATACCAGGCTGCCGCGAATAGCCGCCGGGATCTGCTGCAGGTGCGCATAGCTCGGCGTACGGATACGGGTACGATAGCTCATGGTGCTGCCGTCGCTGGTCAGGTAGTAACTGTTAATACCCTTCGTCGCTTCAATCATCTGGAAGGATTCGTTGGCCGGCATTACCGGGCCCCAGGAAACCTGCAGGAAGTGCGTGATCAGGGTTTCGATATGCTGCAGCGTGCGCTCTTTCGGCGGCGGCGTCGTCAGCGGATGATCCGCTTTGAACGGGCCTTCCGGCATGTTGTCGAGACACTGCTGAAGAATACGCAGGCTCTGGCGCAGCTCTTCAACTTTCAGCATCACGCGGGTATAGCAGTCGGAAATACCGCCACCGGTCGGGACTTCAAAGTCAAAGTTTTCATAGCCAGAATATGGACGCCATTTACGCACGTCGAAGGCAATCCCGGTCGCACGCAGGCCCGCACCGGTGGTACCCCACTCCAGCGCTTCTTTGGCGTTATAGGCGGCAACCCCTTTCGAACGGCCGATCAGAATGCTGTTGCGCAGCGCGGCTTTCTCGTAAGAGTCCAGACGTTTTGGCATCCACTCAAGGAATTCACGCAGCAGGCGATCCCAGCCACGCGGCAGATCGTGCGCCACACCACCGATACGGAACCACGCCGGGTGCATACGGAAGCCGGTAATCGCTTCCACCAGATCGTAGATCTTCTGACGGTCGGTAAAGGCGAAGAACACCGGGGTCATCGCACCGACGTCCTGAATAAAGGTCGAGATGTACAGCAGGTGACTGTTGATACGGAACAGTTCGGAGAGCATGACGCGAATGACGTTCACGCGATCCGGCACGGTGATCCCGGCCAGCTTCTCTACCGCCAGTACGTAAGGCATCTCATTGACGCAGCCGCCGAGGTATTCGATACGGTCGGTATACGGAATGTAGCTGTGCCAGGACTGGCGTTCGCCCATCTTTTCAGCACCACGGTGGTGGTAGCCGATGTCCGGCACACAGTCGACGATCTCTTCACCATCAAGCTGCAGAACGATACGGAACGCACCGTGCGCGGACGGGTGGTTCGGGCCGAGGTTAAGGAACATAAAGTCCTCGTTTTCGGTCCCGCGCTTCATGCCCCACTCTTCCGGTTTGAAGGTCAGCGCTTCCATTTCCAGATCCTGCTTGGCCTTGGTCAGCTCAAACGGGTCGAATTCGGTGGCGCGCGCCGGGTAGTCTTTACGCAGCGGATGCCCTTCCCAGGTCGGCGGCATCATGATGCGCGTCAGGTGTGGGTGGCCTTCGATATCAATGCCAAACATTTCCCAGGTCTCACGCTCATACCAGTTGGCGTTCGGGAACAGTTTGGTAAAGGTCGGAACTCGCAGATCGTTTTCGGACAATGCTACCTTGAGCATGATGTCGCGATTACGTTCAATGGAGATCAGGTGATAAAAAACAGAAAAGTCCGCGGCGGGTAAGCCGTCACGGTGGGTGCGCAGACGCTCGTCCATGCCATGTAAGTCAAACAGCATGACGTAAGGCTTCGGCAGTTTCTTCAGGAAATCGCCCACCTCCAGCAGCTGTTCGCGCTTAACCCAGACCACCGGAACGCCGGTGCGGGTTGGCTGAACGGTAAAGGCATCCGGCCCAAAACGATTGCGCAGTTCGCCGATCACCGGGTCATCGAGGTGATCGCGGGTTTGCCAGGCGGGTGCGGCATCATGCGCATGTAAATCGGTCATATTGTTCACCATTGCAAAAGGTCCGTGGTGACTGCCGGGCGGGACTTCGCGCTGTTGTAGATTGATTTGCGAAGTATTGTTCCACCGCCCGCAGGCGCAAGTTAAATCTCGTCCGGCGTCCGCAGATTGGTCACTGCAATGCGTTCACCACGTTTACGCTCGCGTTCCGACTGCATGTTGGCGCGATACACGCCCTGATCGCCAACCACCCACGAGAGCGGACGACGTTCTTTACCAATGGACTCCTGCAGCAGCATCAGCGCCTGCATATAAGCTTCCGGACGCGGCGGACAGCCCGGGATGTAAACATCAACCGGGATAAACTTGTCCACGCCCTGGACGACAGAATAAATATCGTACATCCCGCCAGAGTTAGCACATGCGCCCATGGAGATAACCCACTTCGGCTCCAGCATCTGATCGTAAAGACGCTGAATAACCGGCGCCATTTTGGTGAAGCAGGTACCGGCAACGACCATCAGGTCAGCCTGACGCGGGGAAGCACGCAGTACCTCGGCGCCAAAACGCGCAACGTCATGCACCGCAGTGAATGACGTCACCATTTCAACGTAGCAACATGACAGGCCAAAGTTGTAAGGCCAGATTGAGTTCTTACGGCCCCAGTTCACCATGTCGTGTAGCGCGTGTTCGAGCTTGCCCATATACACGCTTTTGTTGACTTCTTGCTCCAGGGGGTCGGTGACGATCTCCTGTTTCTGCAGGGGGTAACGGTCGTTCTCACCGTTAGGATCTATGCGGGTGAGCGTATAATCCATCTTATTGCCTCGCTTTTACTGCATATGACGGTTAGTGGGACTGTCTGTTTCTGAGTTAACCAGCGTGCGACGGGAACGCGTAGGCGTCCAGTCCAGTGCGCCGATACGAACGAGGTAAACCAGACCTGCCAGTAGCACTAAAATGAAAATTGCGGCTTCCACAAAGCCGACCCACCCGCTCTCGCGAATAGATGTCGACCATGCGTAGAGATACAGGGCTTCCACGTCGAAGATAACGAAGAACATGGCAACCAGATAAAACTTCGCAGAAAGACGTAAGCGAGCCGAACCAACGGAGTCGATCCCCGATTCAAACGGCGTGTTCTTGCTCCGCGCGCGCGCGCGACCGCCGAGGTACCAGCCCCCGATCAGCATCAGGCAGCACAGGCCGATGGCAATGATGAGAAATATAGCGAATGCCCAATGATGAGCGATGACTTCAGTGGATGTTGACATACGCATTGCTTAACCAAAAAAGTGTAGCGCTTAACCCTCTGCTCTTACTGGCAGATGAACGCCACAGCGTTTCACGGGAGGAATAAAAAAATAACCTTGCAAAAAAGCGTCCCTACTTAGCGTAGAAGGCTGTATGCGGTGGCTTTTTACCCCTTTCTTTAACCTTTTGTCAACTTCAACAAAAGTTTTAACAACATTAATTTACATTAGCTTTTTTTCATTAACATTAAATGCCCTTTTATGCGAAATAACCTTGCATACAAACCGGATTTAGTGTTGTTGAATCGTGTCCGTTTCTGTTGTAAATCAAAATACCCATCTATTTTGACAGGATTCAGCCTCGATTCCTCCCCCTAAGGAGGGGTATTTTCTTGATCTGCGACACGGTTTTGTTAATTAAATCCATAAAACAGCAACAAACCTGTCGGTTTTTTAACATTAGCATGAAGTATTGAAAGTGCAGGGAAAAGTAGCGAAGTTAGTACACCATTAAACGTAACTGACTGATAAATAAAACAATAAAGTAAAAAAGCGCTGAAAATGATTGTAAAATAAGGAAAAAAAGAGCCACCGCGGTGAATTTAAACCTTAGTGGCGCTTTTTTCACACTTACAATTTGTTACCAGCTTTTTGTGATCTGAGCGACTTATTCCGTTCAGGAAACGAAGGTACTGTCTCCCCCTTCAGGGGTAAACACAGCCTCAGATGACCAGGGATTATAATCCTGGCTCAGCGACTGGAAGATGGCCTGCGCCGATTCGCTCGCCTGCTGCGGATGACAGCTCAGCACATACTGCGTGTCTGGTAATCCCGGGAGTCCTTCGTTTTTACCGACCACACGTAATTCCGGGCTCATCATTTCAACAGGCCGTGCCGTAACGCCCAGTCCGGCTTTAACCGCCGCTCTCACGCCGGTCAGCGTCGTCGCCGAGTGCGCCAGATGCCATGGCGTGCCGGCAGCATTCAGCGCGGCAATGATATCGGTACGGAACGGACCCGGCTCTTCGAGCAGAACCAGCGGAACTGAAGCCTCGTGAGGCAGCACATAATCCGCCGCGCAGTACCATAGCGTAGGCGACGTGCGCAGCATCAGCGTATCGACGTTGTCACTCTGGTGGGTCGTCAACGCCAGATCAATCTCGCCGCTCGCCAGCATCCCGACCACATCCGGGTGATTCAGAACTTTGATTTCCAGCGTCAGCTTGGGGTAAAACCCACCGATCCGGCTTAATAAGAACGGCAAAATCGTATCTGCCGTTTCATCAGAAGCCCCGATGGTTAAGACTCCCTGCAGACCGCTGAACATCAGCGATATACAGGCTTCATCATTGAAGCGCAGAATTTTTCGTGCGTAGCCCAGCAGCTGAATACCCTGCTCGGTCAGCAATTTATTGCGCCCGTGACGGGCAAAGAGCTCTTTGCCAACCAGCTGCTCCAGACGCTGCATCTGTTGGCTGACGGCAGACTGGGTACGGCATACTGCGGCCGCCGCAGCGGCAAAGGTACTGAGATCGGCAACGGCAACGAATGTTCTCAACAGATCAAGATCAAGATTCAGTATCGGACGATTTGCATTTATCATATTTTTCACTCACAGGTTGCGAATGCTAACCTGCCTCGTTGATGCTGTGCTCCAGGTTTCCGGCTATTCCTTGAGCCTTGTGCCAGCCAAAAAATGAATGGCAACTGGAAGAACGTTATTGCATTTGAAAGTACTCGTTCGCGACAAGTGCGCGAAATCTCTGAGTAATAAATTATTCGTACCTCTACGCTTTATTGGCCTGAACAGATATCTGTGACGTTATTCAAAAAAAACATCATCAAGCGCAGTAATTGGCTCAGAGCACAAATCACCGCCTCTGGCAGCGAGCGTAAAGACAAACAAAAACCTGCAATAACAATACATTAATAACAACCTGAGAAAATATCAGGTCCTTGTTCGATATTAACGAACGTATCCTAACCGAAAACTGAATTATTGATAAGATCTAATCATTATTATTAAAGCCAATTTTAAATTTTTTTCAGCTCTTTAATTAAATTAACAAAAACAGAAGCCTGACTTGCGTAAAAAATAAAAGTTTTTTAGTTTGTTAAATATTCTCATTAAATAATTTTAACATTAGCGCTACAGTCAGCATACTTAAACAGTTATACACCATTTCGCCTGCCCCGTTGCCTGCTGGGAAAAAAATGACCAATACGACGCTTTGTCGCCCAATCAAACCATACAAACGTTCAAGACAACGGCACACCCACGCAATATTTGACCACAATTTTACCATCCAAAGGCATATTCTATAAAAAACATCGCCACCAGGCAGGTAAATTGATTACTCCAAAAAAATCATAACGGCAAAATCTTCTCCTGCTAACCCTTCAAAACATCGGGGATGAAGAGTACATTGTTCCGTGCTGACTTCCACGGCAGGGAGTGGCGATAACAGCTAAAAGGTCAAAGGTTCATGTCCCCTATCGAAAAATCCAGCAAGTTAGATAACGTCTGTTACGACATCCGCGGCCCGGTTCTGAAAGAGGCAAAACGCCTTGAAGAAGAAGGCAATAAAGTCCTGAAACTGAACATCGGCAACCCGGCTCCGTTCGGCTTTGACGCCCCTGACGAGATCCTTGTTGACGTTATTCGCAACCTCCCGACCGCCCAGGGCTACTGTGATTCAAAAGGCCTGTACTCTGCGCGCAAAGCCATCATGCAGCACTATCAAGCCCGCGGTATGCGCGATGTGACGGTCGAAGATATTTACATTGGCAACGGCGTCTCGGAGCTGATTGTCCAGGCCATGCAGGCGCTGCTGAACAGCGGCGACGAAATGCTGGTTCCGGCCCCGGATTATCCGCTGTGGACCGCTGCGGTTTCGCTCTCCAGCGGTAAAGCGGTACACTATCTGTGCGATGAATCCGCCGACTGGTTCCCGGATCTTGACGATATTCGTGCCAAAATCACCCCGCGCACGCGCGGCATCGTGATTATCAACCCGAATAACCCGACCGGCGCAGTCTACTCAAAAGAGCTGCTGATGGAGATCGTCGAGCTCGCCCGCGAACACAACCTGATCATTTTCGCGGATGAAATCTACGACAAAATTCTGTATGACGAAGCGCAGCACCATTCGATCGCCGCGCTCGCCCCTGACCTGCTGACCGTGACCTTTAATGGCCTGTCTAAAACCTATCGCGTGGCCGGTTTCCGCCAGGGCTGGATGGTTCTGAACGGGCCGAAGAAACACGCCAAAGGCTATATTGAAGGGCTGGAGATGCTGGCATCCATGCGTCTGTGTGCCAACGTGCCGGCACAGCATGCCATTCAAACCGCCCTCGGCGGCTACCAGAGCATCAGCGAATTTATCGTGCCTGGCGGCCGTCTGTTTGAGCAGCGCAACCGCGCCTGGGAGTTGATCAACGAGATCCCTGGCGTCTCCTGCGTCAAACCGAAAGGCGCGCTGTACATGTTCCCGAAAATAGACGCCAAACGCTTTAATATCCACGATGACCAGAAAATGGTGCTCGACTTCCTGCTGCAGGAGAAAGTTCTGCTGGTTCAGGGCACCGCCTTCAACTGGCCGTGGCCGGATCACGTGCGT
Organism: Klebsiella sp. R445; assembly: GCF_051131755.1. Lineage (NCBI taxonomy): Bacteria > Pseudomonadati > Pseudomonadota > Gammaproteobacteria > Enterobacterales > Enterobacteriaceae > Klebsiella > Klebsiella sp. R445. Next base: position 4,740,757 of record NZ_CP180446.1, on the reverse strand, counting down.
ATCGTTACTCTCCCGCGCGAAGACGATCTGGAAATGGCGATCTCACGCTTTGGCCGCTTCCTCTCCGGCTATCATCAGCTCTAATACTCTGTCCCCGCCGCCGGTATTTGCATCCGGCGGCAATCCCTGCGCACAATAGCACCCGATGTTGTCACTGATTAAGGGTTCCTATGAGTCAGAGTCATTTCTTTGCCCACCTCTCCCGCCTGAAGCTAATCAACCGCTGGCCACTGATGCGTAATGTACGCACCGAAAACGTCTCCGAGCACAGTCTGCAGGTGGCGATGGTGGCACACGCGCTGGCGGCAATAAAAAACCGCAAGTTTGGCGGTCAGGTCAACGCCGAGCGAATCGCGCTGCTCGCGATGTACCATGATGCATCGGAAGTGTTAACCGGCGATCTCCCGACCCCGGTGAAATATTTCAACTCGCAGATTGCCCAGGAATATAAAGCCATCGAGAAGATCGCCCAGCAAAAGCTGATCGATATGGTCCCTGACGAACTGCGCGATATTTTTGAGCCGTTGATTGATGAACATCACTACAGCGAAGATGAGAAATCCATCGTCAAACAGGCCGACGCCCTCTGTGCTTACCTGAAATGTCTGGAGGAGCTTTCAGCCGGTAACAATGAATTTTTACTGGCGAAGGGCCGGCTTGAAAAAACGCTTGAGTCACGCCGAAGCCAGGAGATGGACTACTTTATGCAGGTGTTTGTCCCGAGCTTCCAGCTGTCGCTGGATGAAATCAGCCAGGATTCACCGCTGTGACGGTCTCCCCGGTCGGCCAATGCCGGACCGGGGAACGCTCACCAAGGGATCAGAACGGGAACAGCACCGGTATCAGCAACACGCACACTGCCATCACCAGCACCGTGAACGGCACGCCGATTTTCACGAAATCGCTGAATGAGTACTTACCCGGCCCAAGCACCAGCGTGTTCACCGGTGACGACACCGGCGTCATAAACGCCGCTGACGCCGCCATCGCCACCACCATGGCAAACGGATACGGTGATACCTCCATCGACCTGGCCGCTGCCAGCGCAATGGGCGCCATCAGTACCGCCGTGGCGGTGTTAGAGATAAACAGGCCAATCGTCGCGCACATCACAAACAGGCAGCCGAGCATCAGATAAGGCCCTTTGCTACCGGCAACATCCATCAGACCTTTCACCACCAGATCCACGCCGCCGGTTTTCTGCAACGCCAGCGCAAACGGCATCATCCCGACAATCAGAATAATGCTGGGCCAGTGAATCGCTTTGTACGCGCTCTCGGCGTTAATGCAGCGGAATTTGCCCATCAATAAACAGGCAATGATCGCCGCAATCGGGTTGGGAATTTCGTCGGTCAGCATCAGCGCGACCATCAATACCAGGCAGAAAATCGCGTGCGGAGCCTGGCTATGCGCCGGTGACGCGTCGTTCACTTCAACCGGCATATTCAATACCACAAAGTCGCGACCGCGTTTCGCCAGCAGGCCAATCTGGCGCCAGTTTCCCACCACCAGCATAATGTCGCCCAGCTGCAAAGGCTCATCAACCACCGCCCCATCGAGGGCTTTGCCATCGCGCTTCAGCCCGACGATATTGAGGCCAAAACGGGTGCGAAAGCTGATTTCACGCACCGTTTTGCCAATCAGCTCCGAGTCGGGGATCAGCGAAACTTCGGCCATACCAACATCCAGCGCCTGGTCGGAGAAATACTCCCCGCGCAGCACCATCGGCTCAAGCATCTGCTCGCCGCAGAACTGGCGCAAATCGACGTCCGACGCTGACATGTCGATCAGCAACACGTCGCGGGCGCGAAACTCAGAAACCCCGTTAACATTGACGATCACCCGGCGAAAGCGCCGCCAGCGCTCCACGCCAATGACGTTGGCGCAGTACCGTTCGCGCAGCTTAAGGTCATCCAGGCGCTGGCCGATCATCGGTGAACCCGGACGAATAGCCAGACGCCGGGCCCTGCCGGTCAAACGGTACTCTTTAATTAAGTCGCGAAAAGTACTCCTCGGGCGCCCGTCGCGGGTCGTTTCCCCTTCTTCGCCCCGCAGCATAAACCGAACCGCCAGCATGTAAATGACGCCCAACACCAGCACCACCAGACCAATCGGCGTGACGCTGAAAAAGCTGAATCCCTGCAGCCCTTCACGTAACAACTCGCTGTTTACCACCAGGTTCGGCGGTGTGGCGACCAGGGTCATCATTCCGCTGATAAGGCCGGCGAAACTGAGCGGCATCATCAGACGTGATGGCGACGTATTCATGCGCATGGAAACGCTCAGCACCACCGGAATAAAGATAGCGACCACGCCGGTGGAGCTCATAAACGCCCCCAGGCCGGCCACTGTCAGCATTAAGAAGACCAGCATTTTGGTTTCACTGTTGCCGGCAACCTTCACCAGCCATGACCCCATTTTGGTCGCTACCCCGGTACGCACCAGGCCATCGCCGATAATAAATAACGCCGCGATGAGGATAACGTTAGGATCGCTGAAACCCGAAAAAGCCTCGCTGAGCGTGAGCGTATCGCTGAGGACAAACGCGATAATCACTAACAACGCGATAGCATCCATGCGCACTTTTCCGCTGGCAAAGAGCACGATTGCTACGGCAAGAAGCGATAACACCCAAATCAATTCACCGTTCACAACTTATCCTTGTCAGATGATAGAGGGGAAAGTCTGGCATAAAAAAGCCCCACCGGTGCGGGGCTACATCATGAGATTAGCGTTTAAGACTGAGATTCACCTGACCGTCCTGCTGACGCTCAACCACCAGACTTTCAAGGGAGGTCAGGACAAAATCGGCTTCGTCCAGACGCGGCGAACCGGCAGGCACATTCACCGCGACAGTCCGGCAACCGGCAGCCAGCCCGGAAAGCAGGCCGGCGGGGGCGTCTTCCACCACCACGCAATCCTGCGGCGCCAGGCCTAACAGTTCAGCCCCGAGTAAATAGGCATCGGGAGCGGGTTTACCGTGTTTTACCCGTTCCGCGGTGACGAAGATTTTGGCCTCCGGCAGACCGCCCGCGCGATGGCGAGCATGGGCAACCGGCACCGATCCTGAGGTCACAATCGCCCACGGGATCCCGGCCTCATCGAGCGTCGTCAACAGCGCAACCGCCCCCGGCAGTGCCGTGATGCCATCGATATCCGACGCTTCCAGTGCTTCAAGCCACAGGAACTCCGCCTGTAACTCCTCATCGCTACGTCCGGGTAAGAAATGGCGTAAAGAGGTTATCGCCTGCTTGCCATGAATGAAGTTCAGGACCTCATCGTGCGGGATGTCAAAACGATCCGCCCATTTACACCACGAGCGTTCGACCACCGGTAACGAATTCACTAACGTCCCGTCAAGATCAAACAGGAAACCTTTACACTGCACGGAAACCTCCATCAGGCATTAATAATTTGATTAATCTCGTTGCTGCTTAAATGATACTGACGCGGGCAGGCGTGCCAGGTGTTGAGCATCCGCTGGTACTTATCCCACATCGGCGTTTGCGAGTTGAACCCGTGGGTTCCGGCGTCGAAGTGGCTGTAGCGCCCTTCAACGTTAACGATAAAGCGGACATAGCCGAGGAAACGCGCTTCGGTTGCCACATCAAACCCCAGGAAAGTGACCCGGCGTTCATCAATTTCACTGGCGTCCTTCAGGTTCGTCCAGGAGACATGCAGCGCATGATACATCTCCATGATATCAATGATGGTCCGGCAGGTTTCTTCCGTCAGTTGGCCAAACTCGCGGTCCAGTTCGCGCATTTGTAATCCGTATCCACGCTCAATGATAGTCTGTAGACGGCGGTAACGTTCGGCGTTATCCGGGTCGAGCATCGTCATCATCTTGTACTGATTAGATAAAATCAGACGCTGCGCATTGGTCATTTCCATGTTTTGACTCCTGTGGCACTTTACGGCGTGAAAAAAGAAGGCGCATTAATCATGCGCCTTCTTTTATATGCGTTTTCATGATGGAATTACAAATCATCAAGGAAAGTTTTATCTAATTGTTTGAATGCGCGCTTAAGCGTGTCAGCTAAAGCCTGATAATCGGGCTTGCCGTCGACCGGCGCCAGCGCCTGCCCCGCCTCCTGCAATTTACCGCGTACTTCATAAAACCAGTTCAGCACCGTCGGCGGAAGCGGCGTAACCGAGCGTTTTCCCAGCCACCATAATCCCTGCATCGGCAGGCTCAGGGCAAACAGCGCGGTGGCCACGGCCGGACCCAGTTGACCACCGAGCGCAATTTGCCAGCACAGCGTGAAGACCGCGACCGGCGGCATAATGCGAATCGCGTAGCGGGTGGCGCGAATAATACGGTTTTCAATAAACACCGGGGCAAGGCGTTTATCCAGGGGCCAGGTCTTTGCATAGTGCTGCCCATGGCGGAACAAGCCAAAAAAACTCACAGGGCGATTCTCGGGACTGGACATGGCTTACCTCAACTTTACATATAAAACTTAAAAAAATTACGTAAAACACCAACTGTGCATGACAACGTTCAAAAGATTTTGGCAAAGGATGCGGCAATCAGGTATCCTGTGCGCACCTGAGGGGCGGTTAGACCCTTTTACCAGGTTAGTCAAATTATCGCATATTCTGCCATTGGCTGAAAATTATGCAAAATGACATAAAATCAAATGTACTGCTCCCATCTTGCCGAAAACAGAATAAGGCATGATGTTAATCATAAATGTCGTTGTCATCCTGCGCTACGCTTTGTGACACACTGACGTTTTTTTAGCCACGTATCATAAAAGGTACTTCCATGTCGAGTAAGTTAGTACTGGTTCTGAACTGCGGTAGCTCCTCACTGAAATTCGCTATCATTGATGCCTTAAACGGTGACGAATATCTTTCCGGTTTAGCTGAATGTTTCCACCTTCCAGAAGCCCGTATCAAATGGAAAATGGATGGCAGCAAACAAGAAGCTGAATTAGGCGCTGGCGCCGCTCACAGTGAAGCGCTGAACTTCATCGTTAACACTATTCTGGCACAAAAACCAGAACTGTCTGCTCAGCTGACTGCGATCGGTCACCGTATCGTCCACGGCGGTGAAAAATACACCAGCTCCGTCGTTATCGATGAAACCGTTATTCAGGGCATCAAAGACGCTGCCTCTTTCGCACCTCTGCACAACCCGGCGCACCTGATCGGTATTGCAGAAGCACTGAAATCCTTCCCGAATCTGAAAGACAAGAACGTTGCCGTGTTCGACACCGCGTTCCATCAGACCATGCCGGAAGAATCTTACCTCTATGCCCTGCCGTACAGCCTGTATAAAGAGCACGGCGTACGTCGTTACGGCGCACACGGCACCAGCCACTTCTACGTGACTCAGGAAGCAGCAAAAGTCCTGAACAAGCCGGTTGAAGAACTGAACATCATCACCTGCCATCTGGGCAACGGTGGTTCTGTTTCTGCCATCCGTAACGGTAAATGCGTAGATACTTCTATGGGTCTGACCCCGCTGGAAGGTCTGGTGATGGGTACCCGCTCTGGCGATATCGACCCGGCTATCATTTTCCATCTGCACGACACCCTGGGCATGAGCGTAGACGCGATCAACAAAATGCTGACCAAAGAGTCTGGCCTGCTGGGCCTGACCGAAGTCACCAGCGACTGCCGTTATGTTGAAGATAACTACCAGGAAAAAGCCGACGCTAAACGTGCCATGGACGTTTACTGCCATCGTCTGGCCAAATACATCGGTTCCTACACTGCACTGATGGACGGTCGTCTGGACGCTGTTGTCTTCACCGGTGGTATCGGTGAAAACGCCGCGATGGTTCGCGAACTGTCTCTGGGCAAACTGGGCGTACTGGGCTTCGAAGTTGATCATGAACGCAACCTGGCCGCTCGTTTCGGCAAGTCTGGCTTCATCAACAAAGAAGGCACCCGCCCTGCTGTCGTCATTCCGACCAACGAAGAGCTGGTCATCGCGCAAGACGCCAACCGTCTGACCGCCTGATTCCACACCGCCAGCTATAACCCTAAGCAATTCGAGTTGCAGTAAGGCGGCGGCGCAAAGAATCCCCAGGAGCGTACGAGTAGTACGTGACTGGGGTGAACGAGCAAAGCCAACACATATGCAGCTTGAAGTATGACGGGGAGCTGGTGGTGTAGTTTTCTATCCCGCCTGATTCTGGCGGTAACGAAAGAGGATATATCGTGTCCCGTATCATCATGCTGATCCCTACCGGAACCAGCGTTGGCCTGACCAGCGTCAGCCTCGGTGTTATCCGTGCAATGGAACGTAAAGGCGTTCGCCTGAGCGTCTTCAAACCTATCGCCCAGCCACGCTCTGGCGGCGATGCACCAGACCAGACCACTGCCATCGTTCGCGCCAACTCCAGCCTTCCGGCTGCTGAGCCGCTGAAGATGAGCCACGTCGAGTCTCTGCTTTCCAGCAACCAGAAAGACGTGCTGATGGAAGAGATTATCGCTAACTACCACGCTGCCACTCAGGATGCTGAAGTGGTGCTGGTTGAAGGCCTGGTCCCGACCCGTAAACACCAGTTTGCCCAGTCTCTGAACTTCGAAATCGCGAAAACGCTGAACGCGGAAATCGTCTTCGTGATGTCTCAGGGTACGGACACTCAGGAACAGCTGAACGAGCGTATCGAACTGACGCGTAACAGCTTTGGCGGCGCGAAAAACACCAACATTACCGGTGTTATCGTCAACAAGCTGAATGCGCCGGTTGACGAACAGGGCCGTACACGTCCTGACCTGTCAGAAATCTTCGATGACTCTTCCAAAGCGAAAGTTGTGAAGATCGATCCGGCACAGCTGCAGACTGGCAGCGCGCTGCCGATCCTCGGCGCGGTGCCGTGGAGCTTCGATCTGATCGCCACCCGTGCGATCGATATGGCTCGCCACCTGAATGCCACCATAGTTAACGAAGGTGACATCAACACCCGTCGCGTGAAATCCGTGACGTTCTGCGCACGCAGCATCCCGCACATGCTGGAGCACTTCCGTGCCGGCTCCCTGCTGGTGACTTCTGCTGACCGTCCTGACGTACTGGTTGCCGCTTGCCTGGCAGCGATGAACGGCGTTGAAATCGGCGCACTGCTGCTGACCGGCGCTTACGAAATGGACGCTCGCGTGAGCAAACTGTGTGAACGTGCTTTCGCCACCGGCCTGCCGGTATTCATGGTGAACACCAACACCTGGCAGACCTCCCTGAGCCTGCAGAGCTTCAACCTCGAAGTACCGGTTGACGATCATGAGCGCATTGAGAAAGTTCAGGAATACGTTGCAAGCTACATCAACGCTGACTGGATCGAATCCCTGACCGCCACCTCTGAGCGCAGCCGTCGTCTGTCTCCGCCAGCCTTCCGTTACCAGCTGACCGAGCTGGCGCGTAAAGCCGGCAAACGCGTTGTTCTGCCGGAAGGTGATGAACCGCGTACTGTTAAAGCTGCTGCCATCTGTGCAGAGCGCGGCATCGCAACCTGTGTCCTGCTGGGTAACCCGGACGAGATCAACCGCGTTGCGGTTGCGCAGGGTGTTGAGCTGGGCGCGGGTATCGAAATCGTCGATCCGGAAGTGGTTCGCGAAAGCTACGTCGCTCGCCTGGTCGAACTGCGTAAGAGCAAAGGCATGACCGAAGCGGTTGCTCGTGAGCAACTGGAAGACAACGTGGTTCTCGGCACCCTGATGCTGGAACAAGACGAAGTCGATGGCCTGGTTTCTGGCGCGGTACACACCACTGCCAACACCATCCGACCGCCGCTGCAGCTGATCAAAACGGCACCAGGCAGCTCGCTGGTTTCTTCCGTGTTCTTCATGCTGCTGCCTGAGCAGGTTTACGTATATGGCGACTGCGCCATCAACCCGGATCCTACCGCTGAGCAGCTGGCTGAGATCGCTATCCAGTCCGCAGATTCTGCGATTGCATTCGGCATTGAGCCGCGCGTAGCGATGCTCTCCTACTCCACCGGTAATTCTGGTGCCGGTAGCGATGTAGAGAAAGTACGTGAAGCAACGCGTCTGGCGCAGGAAAAACGTCCTGACCTGATGATCGACGGCCCGCTGCAGTATGATGCGGCTGTCATGGCTGACGTCGCGAAATCCAAAGCACCGAACTCTCCGGTTGCAGGTCGTGCGACCGTGTTCATCTTCCCGGATCTGAACACCGGTAACACCACTTACAAAGCCGTACAGCGTTCTGCTGACCTGATCTCCATCGGGCCAATGCTGCAGGGTATGCGTAAGCCGGTGAACGACCTGTCCCGTGGCGCGCTGGTTGACGATATCGTCTACACCATCGCACTGACCGCGATTCAGTCGTCTCAGCAGCAAGCGTAATCATGCCTCCGGCATGAAAAAAGGCGACCTCAGGGTCGCCTTTTTATTTACAGCAGCTCGCGCGCCGCCGACACAATGTCATGTGCCGTCAGGCCATACTCCTTTTGCAGGAAATCCTGCGTCCCCACCTGACCGTACCGCTCCTTCACCCCCACGCGACGCATCGGCACCGGACAGGTTTCCACCAGCACCTCGGCCACCGCGGAACCCAGCCCGTTGTGAATACTGTGATTTTCACAGGTGACAATGCGCCCGGTTTTCTCGGCATAATTTTTCACCAGCATGCGGTCGATAGGCTTCAGGGTAAACATATCAATCACCGCCGCGCTGACCCCTTCCTGCTCAAGCTGCCTGGCCGCCTCCAGCGCTTCGGCTACCATAATGCCGTTGGCAATCAGGGTAATATCTTCACCTTCGCGCAGCACATTACCCTTGCCGATCGTAAACGTTGAGCCTGGCGCATACACGCTCGGCGCCTGCTTGCGGATGGTGCGTACCCAGTAAAACCCTTCAAGCTTCATCAGCTGATGCAGCACATCGTCGAACATCACCGCATCGGTCACCTCCAGCACCACCGAGTGCGCCAGGCCGCGAACGATCCCCATATCTTCAAACGACATATGGGTGCCGCCGTTGTGGCAGGCCGTGACGCCAGCGTCGGAGGCGATCACCTTGACGTTATTCCGCTGATAATCCAGCGACATAAACAGCTGGTCAAAGCAGCGACGGCTGGCAAAGGCGGTGAAGGTATGAACAAACGGTTTGCGTCCGGTCAACGACAGCCCGGCGGCGGTGCCGATCACGTTGGCCTCCATAATGCCGCAGTTGATGACGTGCTGCGGGTGTTCCCGCGCGACGCCGTCCATCGCCATGGAACTCATCAGATCCGCTTCCAGGGCGATAATCGGGCTACCGGCGTCAATCTGCTGCGCGACGAATCCGGCGTAGACTTTGCGCATCTCTACGGCATCTTTTTGTCCTGCAGGTGCTACCTTAATCATGTTCGGCCTCCAGCTGGCGAATGGTCTCGTTTAGCGTCTCAGTCATCTCAGCCGTCAGGCGCAAATGATGGTTATTACCCAGTTGCTCGAGATACGGCACCCCCTGGCCCTTGACGCTGTCGAGGATCACCACCCGAGGCGGCGCATCGGCCGGAGGAACCGGCTGTACCGCCGCCAGCAGTCCGGGGATGTCATCGCCTTTGACGGTCACAACATCAAAACCAAAGGCGCGGAATTTATCTTCCAGATTGAAAGCGCAAATAATGTCGTCAAGCTTGCCGTCCAGCTGTAGCTTGTTCCAGTCAACGAACACGGTCAGGTTATTCAGACGGTGATGGGCAATAAACTGGAACGCTTCCCAGCACTGTCCCTCGTTCAGCTCCCCGTCGCCGACGATGCAAAATACGCGATTCGGCCGCCCCGCCAGCTTATGGGACAACGCCATGCCGCCGGCGATAGAGATCCCCTGCCCCAGCGAACCTGTGGTGGCATCCACGCCGCGCGTTTTCAGACGGTCCGGATGGCTGGGCAGTCGCGTGCCGTTCTGGTTAAGTGTGCTGAGCTCTTCCGTCGGGAAATAACCTTTGATTGCTAATGTACTGTACAGTGCCGGGCCGGCATGGCCTTTCGACAGCACAAAATAGTCTCGCTCCGGCCAGTCCGGATCGGCGGGGTCGATTTTCATCACCGCGCCATACAGCACCGCCAGCGTTTCCACCACCGACATGCTGCCACCATAGTGGCCAAATCCAAGATCGGTCAGCGATTTAAGGGTGGCGACACGGATTTCGCGCGCCAGTCTGGTCACTTCTTTCACATTCATGATTTAGCTCCACTGTTTTCCTGCGCGCCGCCGCCCACAGATTTCTTTTTGGCAAAAACGTTGTACACCACCAGCAGGGCGAACAACGCCACAACCAGACCGGTAATGGCAAACGGCGACAGATAGCGCGCCAGGTTGCCCAGCACGATGCCGACCGCGCCGAAATCGGCATCAGAGAAGGTGGTATTGGCAAAACCGATAGCCCCCAGTACCGGCAGCAGCAGTACCGGCAGGAAGGTGATCAGCAGGCCGTTCGCGAACGCGCCGATCATCGCTCCGCGCCGTCCGCCGGTGGCGTTACCAAACACGCCGGCGGTAGCGCCGGTAAAGAAGTGCGGTACGACGCCAGGCAGAATCAGCACCCACTTGAACTGTCCGCAGAGGAACAGCCCTACCAGGCCACCGAGGAAGCTAAACAGAAAGCCGATCAGCACCGCATTGGGCGCATACGGGTAAACTACTGGGCAGTCCAGCGCAGGACGGGCGTTCGGCACCAGTTTTTCCGAGAAGCCGGTAAACGCCGGCACGATTTCCGCGAGGATCAGGCGCACCCCTTGCAGGATGATAAACACCCCGGCGGCGAAGGTAATCGCCATGATGATGGCGTAAACCAGGTAGTTCTGGCCGCCGCTGAAGGTGCTTTCGACATACTCGCGCCCTGCACTCACGGCCATGATCAGGTAGATAATCATCATGGTCAGAGAGATAGAGATTGAGCTGTCGCGCAGGAAGCTTAAATTCTTCGGCAGGTTCATCTCTTCGGTTGAGCGGGAGCCTTTGCCGCAGACGCTACCGATCCAGCCGGACAGCACATAGCCCAGGGTGCCGAAGTGGCCGAAGGCAATGTCGTCAGTGCCGGTAATACGCTTCATATAGCGCTGCGCCAGCGCCGGGAAAAACGCCATCACCAGCCCGAGGATCAACGAGCCGGTAAACACCAGACCGACACCTTCGAAGCCCGCCACGGTAAGGATCACCCCGATCATACAGGCCATATAGAAGGTATGATGCCCGGTCAGGAAGATATACTTCAGGCGCGTAAAGCGGGCGACGACAATATTGGCGACCATGCCAAAAGCCATGATCAGCGCGGTCGAGGCGCCGTATTTTTCAAGCGCGATAGAAACTATCGCTTCATTATTTGGAATAATCCCCTGGATATTAAAAGCATGCTCAAACATGCCGCCCAGTGGATTGAGCGAACCGACTAATACCGTCGCCCCGCCGCCCAAAACAATAAACCCTAGTATTGTTTTAATGGTTCCTTTTACGACATCAGAGAATGATTTCTTTTGTGCCACCAGGCCAATCAGGGCAATTAACCCCACCAGCACCGAGGGCACTTTCAAAATATCAACCACGAAATTCAGCGTTTCAAGAATAAACATATCCGCCTCGCTATATACCCGTCATTCGGCAAATTGCAGCAACTCAAATGAACGAGGGTAAAAATAGTTATTGTTTGGCGAACCACGCGCGCAGCTGCGCTTCGAGTTCATTGATGTCGATGATGTTGGTTATCACCACCAGCTGGCTTTCCGGTACGCTGGCGCTGGCGGCGATGTCTTTGGCCATCACAAATAGATCTGCCGCACCCGGCGTTGCCGATGAGAGATCGGAGTGCTCCACCTCGGCCTCTATTTCGAGTTTTTTAAGCACTTTTTTAATATTCATCTCAACCATAAAACTACTGCCCAGGCCAGAACCGCAAATTGCCATAATTTTCATTGTTAGCACCTTTTTTTGGGTAGAGTACGTCCGCATCACGCCGGTGCGTAATGTGTTATTAGTCGGATTATAAAATGAAGTCAGAAGCGCGCGATGATGGTTTTAATCTCCTCCAGAGTCTTCGCTTGATGTAATTGTTGCATATCGTGGTCGCTGGAAAATAATTCAGCCAACGCTGAGATCATCTCGATATGGCTATGCTTATCGGGGGCCGCCAGCATAATAATAATATCGACCGGATCGAATTCGTCTGAACCAAACGACACCCCCTGTTCCAGCTTCAACAGCGATAAACCTAATCCTCTTGCTCCCTCCTCCGGTCGCGCATGCGGCATCGCCAGTCCGGGCGCCAGCACGTAATACGGCCCCAGCTTGTCGTGCTGTTCCATAATCGCGGTGACGTACTCGGGTACGATCACGCCCGCGTTGAGTAGCGGTCTGGCGCAAACGTCAAGCGCCTGCTGCCACTCATCTACGCGTGGCTGGAGCGTAATGGTGGAATCAAAGAGCCAAGTGCTGAGCATTTTATCTCCCGTCTTTTCGCAAAAGATGGGCAAACTTTATTCAAGCGCTCAACGGTTAGCTGCGACAAAGATCACAAAGATAGCGCTACCAACAGATAACATTCAAATTTGTGATAGCGCTATCAATTCGTTATCATCAGATGAAAACGCAGCAAAAGTATGGATTTAAGGCGTATACTTCCTGAGACCTAAAACGATAGATATCAATAAAAAGCGACTGTTCAGCAGGAATGTGTATGTCTCTAACCCGAAAACGGCGTAGTACCGGTAAAGTGACGATCGCCGATGTTGCTCAACTTGCTGGCGTGGGCACGATGACCGTCTCGCGAGCGCTACGCACGCCGGAGCAGGTTTCTGATAAGCTTCGTGAAAAAATCGAAGCCGCAGTACAGGAACTGGGATATATGCCCAATCTGGCCGCCAGCGCCCTGGCTTCCGCTTCATCGAAAACCATCGCCATGGTGGTACCGAATCTTGCCGAAGCGGGATGTTCCGCGATGTTTGCCGGGCTCCAGCAGATGCTGCAGCCCGCGGGTTATCAAATCATGCTTGCGGAATCGCAGCATCGCGTTGAGCAGGAAGAGAAGCTGCTGGAAACCTTGCTGGCCTCTAACATTGCGGCTGCCATTCTCCTGAGCGTTGAACATAGCGATACCGTACGCCAGTGGCTGAACAACGCCTCGATACCGGTCATGGAGATGGGGGCGATGCGCGCCGATCCGATCGATATGAATATCGGCATCGATAACGCGGCCGCGATGTTCGAGTTAACAGAGATGCTGATCCTGCGCGGCTATCAGAATATCGGCCTGCTGTGCGCCAATCAGGAACAGTGGATTTTTCAGCAACACCTGCAGGGCTGGTACAAAGCAATGCTGCGCCACCATATGTCGCCAAACCGGGTGATTAACGCGGCGCTTCCCCCGAGCTTTTCCACCGGGGCCTCTCAGCTACCGGAATTTTTGCTGGCGTGGCCGGAACTGGATGCGCTGGTCTGCGTTTCGGATGAACTGGCGTGCGGCGCGCTGTACGAATGCCAGCGGCGACGTATCAAAGTCCCTGACGATTTAGCGGTTGTCGGTTTTGGCGACAGCGATGTCAGCCGGGTGTGCCAGCCGCCGCTCACCACGATGGCCGTACCGCATCACAAGATAGGCATTGAAGCAGGACGCGCGCTGCTGGAGCGCCTCAATGAAGGCAACTGGAGCGGTAGAAAGCCTATCGTCTCCAGTTTATGCCTGCGGGATAGCTGTTAGGCCGCTACTCGGCCTCTTCCGGTTTTTCTGATTTCTCTGATTTTGCTGATTCATTGCTGGCGTTGCGGGTCATCCACAGCGCCAGCGCTTTCAACGAATCCGGGGTGAACTCGTCGCAGCGGGCGGTGATCTCTTCAGGCGTCAACCAGCACACTTCGCTGACTTCCTCTTCCTGCAGGGCAAACGGGCCGTGCGACACGCAGCTGAAAAGACTTCCCCAGACGCGGCAGTGCTTATCTTCGTAATAGAACTGACCGTGATCGGCAAAAGGTACACCGGCGATGCCCAGCTCCTCTTCCGCTTCGCGGCGGGCTGACTCCAGCAACTGCTCATCGGCCTGAACCACACCACCGGCGGTGGCATCCAGCATCCCCGGCTGGAAATCTTTGGTCTCGGTGCGGCGCTGCACCAGAATTTTGCCCATTCCGTCATGAACCACAATATAGGTCGCACGATGACGCAGGCACTGCGCGCGCATTTGCTCGCGGCTGGATTGCGCTATCACCTCATTGTTTTCATTAACAATATCTACCCATTCTGTGCTTGCCAAATCGTTCTGTTCCGCCATCAGGAAACCTTACTTATGAAAGCGCTCTCGCGGCGCGTCTTTACGGTTGGGGGTAAATTACGGGTTAATTGCAACCTCTGCAATAACCTGATGATCATCGAGTGCTAAAACCTGCAGTTTATCCCCATCGAGGAGACCGTAGCTGGCGGAGAATCCCCCTTTGGGGATGCTGACCGAGCCGGGATTGAAGAGAAAAACATCGCCGCGCTTCTCGGCTACCGGAATATGAGTATGACCATAAACCAGGACATCGCCAGCGGCGAGAGGGGGCATTTTTTCGGGGCTATACAGATGTCCGTGGGTCAGAAATAGCCGGTTGCGTTCGCCCAACACCTGCTGCCACGGCGCGGTTATCGGGAACTCCAGCAGCATCTGATCGACTTCGCTGTCGCAGTTACCACGCACGGCAATCACCCGCGAAGCCACGCTATTGAGCTTTGTGGCGACCTCCGCAGGCGCATAGCCTGCGGGGAGCGCATTACGCGGCCCATGATTGAGCACATCGCCAAGAATAATCAGCCACTGCGCCCCACTTTGCGCGAACAGTTCCAGAACGCGTTCGGTAGCGGGCAGGGAACCATGAATATCCGATGCAAACATCAGCTTCATTTCTTCCATCTCCACGCATTTTGATGCGCCTATGATAACGGAAGCGCCGCTGCTAATCAGCCGGCACGTTTAGCTGACAGTGCGACATAACGTTGAACTGACGCTCGTTGCCACTGAAATGTGGCGTAGTCCACCAGCGGTTCCGGGACCTCATCACCGTTGAGCACCAGGCGGTTGAGCATCAACGCAAGGTCCGTATCGGCAAGCGACCATTCACCGAACAGGTTATTGCCGCCGTGGGCCAGCAGCGCACCGGCGGCGTCAAACAGCCGGGAGGCGCATTTCTGCCCGGCCTCGCTCAGCGGCGGCCGCTTTTCGCCGCCAAAGACGACCGCCGTTGAGCGCTCTTCGCGGATCGGCATCAGGTCGCTGCGCAGCCAGGCCTGGACCTGACGCGCCCGGGCGCGCTTTTGCAGGTCGTGGGGGTACAGGCGCTCCCACTCCGGCGGGGCAAAGCGTTCGTCGAGATATTCGGTAATGGCGGAAGATTCACTGAGAAAGAAATTGTCGACCTCAAGCAACGGCACGCGGCGGGTCGCACTGTAGCCTTGCCAGCCCGGCTGATGGTTCTCCCCTTTTTCCAGATCAACGGTTTTGAGGGTAAACGGCAGGCTTTTTTCCTGCAGAGCAACGTAAACGGACATCACATACGGCGAGAAAAACTGGGAATCGGACCACAGGGTAATGACGGGCTGGCTCATGACATCCTCTACAAATTATGGGGCGATAAGCCAACATATCCTGTCTTTTGAAGGATGTCACTTACCGCACCATGAGGATTTTGCATCCCCTGAACCGTTAGCCAACCAGCACGGTTTTCGGCTCCAGGTAGGCCTGCATTCCCCATTTCCCCATCTCGCGCCCGAGGCCGGATTGCTTAAAGCCGCCGAAGGGTGCCAGAGGTTCATGATCGAGAGTGTTCACCAGCACGCGCCCGGATTCGATAGCCAACGCCACCTCCTGACCACGCTGGCGATCGCCGCTTAACACCAGGGCACTGAGGCCATAGGTGGTATCGTTGGCCAGCGCAATGGCCTCGGCCTGATCCTGATACGGGATCAGCACCAGCACCGGGCCAAAAATTTCTTCCCGGGCAATCCGCATCTGGTTGTGCACATCGCTGAATACGGTTGGCTTAACGCACCAGCCTTTGTCCATTCCCTGCGATCGGCCTTCGCCACCGACCAACACTCGCGCCCCTTCCTGCTGCCCCAGACGGATATACTCCTGCACCCGTTGCCACTGCTTTTGGCTGACCATCGGGCCAATCGTGGTTTGCAGATCGCGCGGGTCACCGGAGATATACGTCTTCATCCCCTCCACGATAGCCTGTTCAAACTCCGCCAGACGCTGTTCCGGGACCAGAATACGCGTTCCGGCAATGCACGCCTGGCCGCTGTTCATAAACCCGGCCGCCAGCGCCAGGGGCACCGCCTGTTGCACATCGGCATCATCCAGAATCAGGGTCGGCGATTTACCGCCGAGCTCCAGCGTGACGCGTTTCAGGGTTTGCGCACCGCTGGCGATAATATGTTTGCCGACGGCGGTGGAGCCGGTGAAGGAGATCTTCGCAATATCGGGGTGAAGGTTGATGATATCGCCGACCACCTCGCCACGGCCGGTGACGATATTCACTACGCCTGCAGGGATCTGGGCCGCGTGCAGCGCTTCGGTAACGATCTGCGTTTGCCACGCGCTCATCTCACTGGGCTTAATCACCGCGGTACAACCGGCGGCCATCGCGGTCGCCAGCTTGTTACAGATAAACCCCGCATCGCTGTTCCACGGGGTAATCAACCCCGCCACGCCTACCGGGGTCATCACAACCTGCGCCCGTCCCACCTGCTCAACAAATTCAAAGCTCGCCAGGGTCTCCATCGCCAGTTTGATGGTTTGCGCCGGCCACTCCGCCATCCATTGTGCCCGCGACGCAGGCGCGCCGTATTCCGTGACAATGGCGTCCAGTAAATCCGCTTCTCTCGCGCGAACCGCCTGATACATCCGCTCCAGCACTGCCAGACGTTGCTGTTTTGTGGTCTTCGACCACGCGGGGAACGCCGCTTTTGCCGCAGCGATAGCCCGACGTGCGTCCTCTTCATCCGCCAGACGCACCTGACCAATCACCGCCTCCGTTGCGGGGTTGAACAGCGCAAAGGTTTCGCTACCGTGCGGGGTAACAAATTCACCGTCGATATAAATATTGTCAATGTGCAACATGATGGTCGTCCTCAGGGAGTGTATGTGAGGCAGTATAGGGCCGGGGCATTAGCCCGATAAGAGGGTATAATCAACACAACCTGTCACGAAAATCGGGATAATCATGCATCGTAGCGGCCTGACTGAACTGGAAATCCTCCTTGCCGTCGCCCACCGGCGCAGCTTTCGCGCTGCCGCCCGGGAACTGGGCATGTCGGCCACCGCCATCAGCAACGCCATCGCCGGTCTGGAGGCGCGGCTCAACGTCCGTCTGTTTAACCGCACCACCCGCAGCGTTGCCCTGACCGATGCCGGGCAACGCTATGTTGAACGTGTCGCCCCGGCGCTGGCGGAGATCCAGCGGGCCTCGGAGGAGATAGCCACCCAGGCTGAAATGCCCAGCGGAACATTGCGCATCAACGCGCCGCGCGAAAGCAGCGTGCTGCTGTTTGATATCTTCGATGCGTTCCTTAAACGCTATCCACAAATGCGCCTGGACATTACCACCGAGTCGCGGCTGATTGATATTGTCGCCGAAGGCTATGACGCCGGGATCCGCCTCGCGGAGTCCCTGCCGCAGGATATGATTGCCGTCCCTCTCACCCCGGAGGTGCGCATGCTGATCGTCGGGACGCCGGACTATTTTGCCCGTCATGGCACCCCACAAAGCCCGGAAGATCTGCAGCAGCATCAGAGCATCGGCATGCGGATGTCTCACGGCGGGTTGTACCACTGGGAGCTGGAACGGCATCAGCAAAAAGTGACGGTCAACGTGCCGCCGCGAATTATTCTCAGTGAAATGCGCGCCATCCACTGCGCGGCCCGCGCGGGAATTGGTCTGGCATTTATCTCTGACTGGTTTATTCAGGAAGATCTGGCCAGCGGAAGGCTCGTCAGCGCCATGGGAGAGTGGTGTCCGTCGTTTGGCGGGCTGCGCCTCTATTACCCCGGACGACGCCACGTCCCGCCGGGGTTGAAGGCGTTTATCGCCCTGGTGCGCGAGATGCGGGAACGCCCCGGCACTACGCACACTATTTAACCTTAGCCGCTCCCGGATGTTGGCTGGTCGCCTATACTCGAAAAGCGTGCGACCACGACGGCGGGAGACACCATGATCGATCTCTACTACGCGCCCACCCCCAACGGCCAAAAAATTATGCTGTTTCTCGAAGAGGCGCAGCTGGCCTACCGCCTGATTCGGGTAGATATCACCCGCGGCGAACAGTTTCGCCCGCAGTTTCTTACCCTGTCACCGAACAATAAAATCCCCGCCATTGTCGACCATGTTCCCGTCGACGGCGGCGCCCCGCTCGCGGTATTTGAATCCGGGGCGATTTTGCTTTACCTGGCGGAGAAGTCCGGGAAGCTGCTGAGCGGTGAACTCCGGGAGCGTTATACCACGCTGCAGTGGTTATTCTGGCAGGTCAGCGGATTAGGCCCGATGCTGGGACAAAATCACCATTTCAACCACAGTGCGCCGCAGACGGTGCCCTATGCTATTGAGCGTTATCAGGTGGAAACCCAGCGCCTGTACACCGTGCTGAACCGCCGCCTGGAGGCCAGTCCGTGGCTCGGCGGTGAGCATTACAGTATTGCCGATATCGCCTGCTGGCCGTGGATTAACGCCCACCAGCGCCAGCGGATCGATCTCGCCCATTTCCCGGCGGTACATAACTGGTTTGAGCGCATCCGTCAGCGTCCTGCTACCACACAAACGATGATGAAAATTCAACACGGTTAACCCCCTGCTCGCGTGGCATTCTTTCATGTATGATTGCGGAAATTACAACACGGAGGAAGCCTGCAATGTCGCAGCCAGACGCTATTATTCGGATAAAGAACCTGCGCTTACGTACTTTTATCGGTATTAAAGAGGA
Organism: Klebsiella sp. R445; assembly: GCF_051131755.1. NCBI lineage: Bacteria > Pseudomonadati > Pseudomonadota > Gammaproteobacteria > Enterobacterales > Enterobacteriaceae > Klebsiella > Klebsiella sp. R445. Next base: position 4,721,856 of record NZ_CP180446.1, on the reverse strand, counting down.
AGAAATCGCTAACCGTCAGGACGTGGTTATTAACGTCGCGATTCACTACCCGGCAGAGCAGTCGCGATGCAGTGAAGATATCAACGATGCGCTCAATTATCGCACCATCACCAAGCGCATCATCAGCCATATTGAGAATAACCGCTTCTCCCTGCTGGAAAAATTAACGCAGGATGTGCTCGATATCGCATGCGAACACCACTGGGTCACTTATGCTGAAGTAGAGATCGATAAACTTTACGCACTGCGCTATGCCGACTCCGTGTCCATGACCATGAGCTGGCGGCGCTAAGCTTCTTAGGGAGGCGCTATGAGGATTCTGCTTACTGGCGGTACCGGCCTGATTGGCCGGCATCTGATCCCCCGGCTGCTGGAGCTTGGGCATCACGTAACGGTATCAACACGCAGCCCGGAAAAAGCGCAAGGCCGACTGGATGCCCGCGTCACCCTGTGGCGCGGCTTCGAGGGCCATCATCACCTCAATGATATCGATGCCGTTATCAACCTGGCGGGCGAACCTATCGCCGACAAACGCTGGTCGGCGGAACAAAAACAGCGCCTGTGCCACAGCCGCTGGGATATCACCCAAAAACTGGTCAACCTGTTCAACGCCAGCGATACCCCACCGTCCGTACTGATCAGCGGTTCTGCCGTCGGTTATTACGGCGATCTCGGGGAAGTTGTCGTCACCGAAGAGGAACCGCCACACCACGAATTCACGCACAAACTCTGCGCCCGCTGGGAGCAGCTGGCCTGCGAAGCGCAGAGCGACCGCACCCGCGTCTGCCTGCTGCGCACCGGCGTCGTGCTGGCACCTAAGGGCGGGATCCTTGCCAAAATGTTGCCGGCCTTCCGGCTTGGCCTCGGCGGCCCTATCGGCAATGGCAGGCAGTATATGGCGTGGATCCATATCGACGATATGGTAAACGGTATTCTGTGGCTGCTGGATAACGACCTCAGCGGCCCATTTAATCTGGTTTCTCCGTATCCGGTGCGCAATGAGCGCTTCGCCCATGCGCTCGGCGAGGCGCTGAATCGCCCGGCAATCTTCCGCGTGCCGGCAACGGCGATTCGCCTGCTGATGGGAGAGTCATCGGTGCTGGTGCTGGGCGGCCAGCGGGCGCTGCCGAAACGGCTGGAAGCCGCTGGATTTGGCTTCCGCTGGTACGATCTGGAAGAGGCACTCAAAAACATCCTTGGCTAAACGCCCCACCGGTTAACGCCAGGAGATACCCCTATCTCCTGGCACTTCCCACTCGCCTTATCATCCCGGCAAACCCGCCTGTGGAAGCCGTCTCGCAACGCTCTCATCTCCTGCTGCTGTGCCCTTTTCCCCTGTGAAGCGCATTCCAGCTTCTTTTGCCGGTCTCTGTCATAACGTCCCGGTGTCTGTTTTTTCACCAAAACAATGTTGACACCCGTCAACAGCTCATTCACTCTCTCAGGACTCGATGATGAAGGAACATCCGGATAAACACATCAGAGCAGCAATTGACTATGCATGCTCACTGGGATGGATTTTTATTGCTGACGGCAAGAGCGCGCACTGCTTTGGACGACTCAGGTGCGGTACGGCTGGTCATCGCGAACACATGATGAGCATCTGGTCTACCCCTGCCGTTCCCGAGCTTCATGCCAGGCAAATCATCAGGATGGTCGACCGCTGCCGCTGAGCGTCGGTGCCCCGGTTTAACGATAAGGATCGCAAATAATGGCCCTCTATAACTTTACGCTAACCCTGTCAGGCGTTAACAGCCATACGCCAGGCCTTGAGGACGCACTGCATCGCGCAGGCTGTACTGATGCGTTGGTCTGCTTTTATGGCACCGCGGTGTATCTGGAATTCGATCGCGAAAGCGATTCCCTTGAACAGGCGATTCTGTCAGCGATCGATAACATCGAATCCGCATCAGCGCTGAACGTCCGGGTTGAATCCGTTGACGCTACGCTGGTGGGCCTGAGCGACATCGCCGAACTCACCGGTCTTTCGCGCCAGGCCGTCGCCCTGCTGAAAGACGGCGCGCGAGGCTCCGGCAAATTTCCCGGCCCGGTACAGCGCATCACCGGCAACTCGCCGCTGTGGCGCTGGCAAACCATTGTGAACTGGCTGGTTGCCGAAGCCAGAGTAGACGCAGATTCGCCACTTGTCGAACAGGCCGGGGTCCTCGACAGCCTGAATCTGGCGCTGCAGCTGCGCTCCTCTCGTCAAAGCGACACCGTGTTGCACTATTTTCACCAGATAAACAAACCGCTAACGGCCTCACCCTCGACCTCACCGGCTGCGGGGTAATCCGCCGTAAGCTCCGGTATAAGATCATGTTATCCATGACTTTCTGATGGTAAGGTGAGCGGACGTTCCAGCGAAATGGCCCGCTTATGATGACATTAACCACTCCTCGTCTGCTGCTTTCCCCGTTTACCGAAGCGGACTGGCCCTTTTTCCTGCGCCTGCGTCGCGACCCTGAAGTGATGCAGTTTATGGGTGAGCTCCTTGATGAAGCCGCGCTGCGTAATCTGTTTACGGCCCGCTGCACCGACCCCGGAGTGTTTGTCCTGCGCGATCGCCATCATCAGGCTATTGGCGATATCGGTTTGCGCATCAGCAGCAAAAACCCGCACGAAGCGGATGTCGGCTATGCCCTGCTACCGGACGCGCAGGGCCAGGGGTATGCCAGCGAAGCGCTACAGGCGATATGCGAATACGGATTTCAGCAGCTCGGCGTCAACGCCATCAATGCGTGGGTTCTCGGGGACAATATCGGCTCAGCGCGGCTGCTGGAAAAACATGGCTTTACGCGGATTCAGGTGCTGGAAAACGCCTACCACCTGAACGGGGTAGATTACGATGACTGGGTGTACCGGCGGGAACGGTAAGACTCTCCCGGCGAGCGACCTCACCGGGAGATAACGTAAAACTTATTTCAGCGAACCTTTCAGGAACTGCTGTAAGCGCGGGCTTTTCGGGTTGCCGAACAGCTCGTCCGGGTTGCCTTCTTCTTCGATTTTGCCCTGATGCAGGAAAATGACGTGCGATGAGACATGGCGTGCAAAGCCCATTTCATGGGTCACCACTACCATGGTTTTGCCCTCTTCCGCCAGTTGCTGCATGATCCGCAGCACTTCCCCAACCAGCTCAGGATCGAGGGCTGACGTTGGTTCGTCAAACAGCAACACATCCGGCTCCATCGCCAGCGCGCGGGCAATCGACACGCGTTGCTGCTGACCGCCGGAGAGATGCACCGGGTATTTGGCCTGTTGACGTTCATCAATCCCGACTTTCGCCAGATATTTCCCCGCCCGCTCACGCGCTTCCTGCTTGCTTAAGCCGAGCACCTGAATCGGCGCTTCCATGACGTTTTCCAGCACCGTCATGTGGCTCCACAGGTTGAAATGCTGGAACACCATCGTCAGGCGGGTGCGCAGCAAACGCAGCTGGTTTTTATCCGAAACCTTGAGCTGACCATCTTTGTCGCGGACCAGACCAATATTCTGCCCGTTAACCACAATCGTGCCTTCACTGGGCTTTTCAAGAAAGTTAATGCAGCGCAAAAAGGTACTTTTACCGGAACCAGATGAACCGATAATGCTGATAACGTCCCCGGCTTTCGCCTTTAATGAGACGCCCTTCAGAACTTCATGCTCGCCGTAACGTTTATGCAGATCGATAACATTTAATTTATTGTCGGACATGGCGGTCTCAATGCGTCGAAGAAGGTTTGATATGCTGCAACCAGCGCTTTTCCGCTTTGCGGAACAGGCTAATCAGGACATACGAAATAATTAAATAGAGCACCGCGGCGATCCCGAAGGCGGTAAACGGCTGGTAGGTCGCCGAGTTAATATCCCTGGCGATTTTCAGCAGATCCGGCACGGTGGCGGTAAACGCCAGCGCGGTGGAATGCAGCATCAGAATCACTTCATTGCTGTATGCGGGCAGCGCGATACGCAGCGCAGAGGGCAAAATAATGCAGCGATACAGTTTGACCGAAGAGAAACCGTACGCCCGCGCCGCTTCAATTTCCCCGGCAGGCACAGAGCGAATCGCCCCGGCGAAAATCTCCGTGGTGTAGGCGCAGGTGTTCAGGGTCAACGCCAGCACCGTACAGTTCAGACCGCTGCGGAAAAACGCGTTCAGCAGCTCGGTGCCTTTGACGATTTCCAGGGTGTACATCCCGGAGTAAAACACCAGCAGCTGGACGTACAGCGGCGTACCGCGGAACACGTAGGTAAAGAGCCAGATCGGAAATTGAATGTATTTGTTGCTTGAGACACGACCGATGGCGAGGAAAACCGCCAGAATGCCGCCCATCACCACCGAGGAAATAAGCAGCCACAGGGTAATCGCGACGCCGGTAAAGCGGTAACCGTCAGTCCACAGCAGGGATTTCCAGTACTCCTGAATAATCTCAATCACAGGTCAGCCCTCTTCACGCCCACGGAGTAACGGCGTTCAAGCAGCAGCAGTACACCATTGGAAATCGTTGTAAATACGAGATACACCAGGCCGCAAACGATCGCAAAGTAGAACGGCTGCCAGGTGCTTTTCCCCGCCAGCTGCGTGGCTTTGACCACATCTTCCAGCCCCAGCAGAGACACCAGCGCCGTCGCCTTCAGGATAACCTGCCAGTTGTTGCCAATACCCGGCAACGCGTAGCGCATCATCGCCGGGAAAAGGATCCGCCGGAAGGTCTGCCCGCCGCTAAAGCCAAAGGCGGTTGCCGCTTCAATATGCCCTTTTGGCACGGCCAGGAATGCGCCCCTGAAAGTTTCAGTAAAATAGGCACCGTAGATAAAGCCGAGGGTGATGATCCCCGCAATCATCGGGTCGATATCAAACTGAGACAAGCCCAGCGCATCGGTCAGGGTGTTCAGAGCAATTTGCAGCCCATAGAAAATCAGCAGCATCAGGACCAGATCGGGCACCCCACGGATCAACGTGGTGTAGCCTTCAAATACCAGTGCCAGTGGTCGATTGCTCGATAATTTTGCTCCGGCACCGGCCAGACCGATAAGGACCGCCAGCACAACTGAACTGAGCGCCAGTTCAAGCGTAACAATAGCGCCCTGAAAAATAACCTGTGAAAACCCGTACAGCATGCTGTCTGCCCTGTCTGTCATCGTCCATCGCGCGCTTAAACACGCGCGATGGGGTACGCCTGATGGTTAGTCACCGTACACGTTAAAATCGAAGTATTTTTTCGCCAGCTTGTCGTAGGTTCCATCTTTGCGCATCTCCGCGAAGGCTTTATTCAGCGCTTCACGCAGCTCGTTGTCTTCTTTACGCAGGCCCATACCGGTGCCGACGCCGAACAACTTCTCGTCCTTAATGGATGGCCCGCCAAACTGGTAATCTTTACCAATCGGTTGTTTGAGGAATCCTTCGCTCGCGGCGACTTCGTCCTGGAATGCTGCATCGATACGGCCAGCGGTCAGGTCAGAATAGATATTGTCCTGGCCCTGATAGGAGACAATTTCGATACCTTTTGGCGCCCAGTGCTCGTTGCCGTAGGTTTCCTGAGTCGTCCCCTGCAGCACGCCGATACGCTTGCCTTTCAGTTTGGCGAGGTCAGGTACGATATCGCTGCCCTTTTTCACTACCAGGCGAGAATCCGCCGCGTAGAGTTTGTCGGTGAAGGCGATTTCCTGCTGACGTTTTTCAGTAATCGACAACGACGACATAATCGCATCGATTTTCTTGGCTTTTAAAGATGGGATCAGCGCATCCAGCGGGTTTTCAACGAAGGTACATTGCGTATTGATACGCTTACACAGCTCTTTCGCCAGATCGATGTCAAAACCAATCAATTCACCCTGCGCATTTTTCGATTCGAACGGGGCATAAGTGGGATCGGTGCCGATACGTACTTTTTGCGGAATGGCTGCAAATACCGTGGAAACGCTGGAAAGGGCCAGCGCCAAAGAAAGAGACAACGCCAGTTTTTTCATAACTATCCTCAACAGACTGTCATTCTAACGGGTTTATAAGAAGTGCTAACGGCAGTTATCGTGCCATTATTCGCCCCGGTAAGGCAAAACATTCTGCGCCATGGAGCAAATTTTTTCTCATCATAAACGCTTAACTATGCACTACTTACCCGCCAGACCCGCCTTTCCTGCACCATATTGATGCAGCAAAAGCGAGCGCCGCACCAAAATAAGGCATTGCTGGATGTGCCACATCCACCAGACCCGGCTGCCCGGGTCTGGTGCGACGTTTAGTCACCGTACACGTTGAAGTTGAAGTACTTCTTCGCCAGCTTGTCGTAGGTACCGTCTTTACGCATATCACCTAACGCTTTATCGAACGCGGTTTTCAGCTCGCTATCGGTTTTACGCAGGCCAATGCCGGTACCGTCACCGAAGAATTTTTTATCTTTGACAGAAGGACCGGCAAAATCAAAATCTTTACCGGCGGGTTGTTTGAGGAAGCCTTCGCTGGCCGCGACTTCATCCTGCAGCGCAGCATCAAGGCGACCCGCGGCCAGGTCAGAGTAGATCAGATCCTGGTTCTGGTAGGCCACCACATCAACACCCTGGCTACGCCAGCGCTCATTACCATAGGCTTCCTGAGTGGAACCCTGCAGGACACCGACATGCTTGCCTTTCAGCGATTCCAGGGTCGGCTGGATCGGCGAGCCTTTCGGCGCAATCAGGCGGGAGTCGGCTGCATACAGCTTGTCAGAGAAGGCAATCTCCTGCTGACGTTTTTCAGTGATTGATAACGAGGAGATAATGGCGTCAATTTTCTTCGCCTTCAGCGACGGAATTAACGAGTCGAAGTCACTGCCCACCCAGGTACATTTCACCTTGATACGCGAACACAGCTCGTTGCCCAGGTCGATATCAAAGCCGACGAAATCCCCTTTCACATCCTTGGACGAGAAAGGCGCATAGGTGGCATCGGTACCGATACGAATGCTTTGCGGAAGCGCGGCAAACGCGCTGGAGGCACTGCTGAGTCCCATCATTAAAGAGAGGGCCAGGATCGTCTTCTTCATACAATACCCTTAAGTGTCGTGATGTTGTTATGTCGTGCGTTATGTAGTTATGTGTGCTGCCAACGAATCCTGCAGGTTTTGTGCCATCTTCTCAGTGCGTGCTGGAAACAGCGTTAAATTTGTTAATAGAAGGTTGCAGGATTGTCTAGAAAGGGAAGATAACAGCATTAGCGGATAAACCGCAGCGGCCAGACGCAAAAAAACAAATTAAATGTCGAGGATTTGATCAAGGCAGCAAAATTGCACTGCAACCGCGCAAAGGTTAATAAACAGCACTATTAAGGTGCGCTAGCCGGCCCCTGCCAACGGGTAAACAGGTCCTGCGGGAGGGTAATATCGAACTGATCGATGACGCGATTAACCGTCTGGTTAATGACGTCGTCGAGGGTTTGCGGACGATGATAAAACGCCGGCACCGGCGGCATAATAACGGCCCCCATCTCCGCCGCCTGCACCATCAGGCGCAGATGCCCGAGGTGAAACGGCGTCTCCCGCACGCACAGCACCAGCGGACGACGCTCTTTGAGCACCACGTCTGCCGCGCGGGTCAGCAGACCGTCGGTATAGCTGTGAACAATGCCCGACAGCGTTTTCACCGAGCAAGGCAGGATCGCCATGCCGGCGGTCTTAAACGAACCTGAAGAGATGCTGGCGGCGATATCCCGGGCATCATGGACCACGTCGGCCAGCGCCTGCACATCACGCAGCGAATAATCGGTCTCCAGCGCCAGGGTCTGTCGCGCGGCCTGACTCATGATCAGATGGGTTTCGACATCGGGAACATCGCGGAGAATTTGCAGCAAGCGCACACCGTAAATCGCGCCGCTGGCGCCAGAAATCCCAATAATAAGTCGTTTCACGATGTTTGCCCCTTCCACATAATGTTGCAGACTTTGCCGGATTATGGCGCAGGACGCAAGCACACGAAGCTTTCACGTACCACCAGATGCACCGGCATCAGCAGGTTTCTCCCTCCCCTCAACCAGCGCCTGCTGGTAGCCTTCCACGCGCTGGCGAATACTGTAATGGCCTTGCGAATGGCCGAGGAAGGCAAAATGCGTATTTGGGTAGATGAGACGTAACGCGACAACAAAAAAACCCGCGGTCAGCAGACGGCGGGTTTTTCGTAACAAAGGGAAAGATTACCCTTCGTTATGCATCTCTAAGTTCTCGACTTCATTCTGACGCTGTACCGCTTTGGCGTCGTCATTACGCAGAGAATCGAGATAATCCAGATAGCGCTGGTCGACGTCTTTGGTGACGTACACGCCGTTGAACACCGAGCATTCAAACTGCTGAATATCCGGATTTTCCGCACGTACAGCGTCAATCAGATCGTTCAGATCCTGGAAAATCAGGCCATCGGCACCGATGATCTGGCGGATTTCGTCCACTTCGCGACCGTGGGCAATAAGCTCGGTGGCCGTTGGCATATCAATACCGTAGACGTTCGGGAAGCGAATCTCAGGCGCGGCGGAGGCCAGATAGACCTTCTTCGCACCGGCTTCGCGAGCCATCTCGATAATCTGCTCAGAAGTGGTACCACGAACGATGGAGTCATCCACCAGCAGCACGTTTTTATCACGGAACTCAGCACGGTTGGCGTTGAGCTTACGGCGCACTGATTTGCGACGCAGCTGCTGTCCCGGCATGATGAAGGTCCGGCCAACGTAACGGTTTTTCACGAAACCCTGACGATATGGTTTGTCGAGGATACGGGCGATTTCCAGCGCGATATCGCACGAGGTTTCCGGAATCGGAATGACCACATCGATATCCAGATCTTCCCATTCACGCGCGATTTTCTCGCCCAGCTTGGTACCCATGTTAACGCGGGCGCTGTAGACGGAAATTTTATCGATAAAGGAGTCTGGACGCGCAAAGTAAACGTATTCGAACAGGCACGGGTTGCTGACCGGATTTTCCGCACACTGACGGGTAAACAGCTGGCCTTTTTCGGTGATATAAACCGCTTCACCCGGCGCAACGTCACGCAGGAACTCAAAGCCCAGGGTATCCAGTGCCACGCTTTCGGACGCCACCATATACTCGGTACGACCGTCACCCACATCACGTTTACCCAGCACCAGAGGACGGATGCCGTTCGGATCGCGGAACGCGACCATACCATGACCGATAATCATCGCCACGCAGGCATAAGCGCCACGAATCTGCCGGTTCGTCGCGGCGATCGCGGCAAAAATGTTATCCGCTTCCAGCGGGTAATGGCGGAAATTATCCAGCTCGCTGGCAAAGATGTTGAGCAGGATTTCAGAATCGGAGGTGGTGTTGATGTGGCGGCGTTTTTCTTCAAACAGCTTTTTACGCAGCTCGTGCGCGTTGGTCAGGTTGCCGTTGTGCGCCAACGTGATGCCATACGGTGAGTTGACGTAGAAAGGCTGCGCCTCGGAAGCACTTGAGCTGCCAGCCGTCGGATAGCGAACATGGCCAATACCCATATTGCCCTGCATACGCTGCATATGGCGAGCTTCAAAAATATCGCTCACCATGCCGTTTGCTTTACGCAAACGGAAACAGTTATTTGCATCAATCGTGATGATGCCTGCGGCATCCTGGCCACGATGCTGAAGCACCGTTAACGCGTCATAAATCGACTGGTTTACCGGCATAACACCGGCGATACCGACAATACCGCACATACGTCTTTTCCTCGTTCAGCCACATCCCAACGCTTATGCTTTGGGCAAGAAACTTGACGAGCTTTGCAGATAGTCAAAAAACCATCTGATAACGAAACTGAACTGCGGGATAAGCTCTGACTTTTGCCAGTCTTCGCTTTTCGCCATACCGGTAAAACTATCGAGAAAGAACAGTATCGCAGAGACTATCAGCACGCCACGCAGGGCGCCAAAACAGATCCCTAACACCCTGTCGGTACCCGACAGGCCGGTCTTCTCTACCAGTGCGCCAATCACATAGTTAACAATGGCGCCGACGATCAGCGTTGCGATAAACAGTATCGCGATAGCAATCCCATTGCGGACCATTTCGTCTTCAAAACCCGTGAACCAGACAGCCAGGTAAGTGTAGTAATGGCTGGCAACAAAGAAAGCACATCCCCATGTCACCAACGATAACGCTTCACGAACAAAGCCGCGGATCAGGCTTACCAGACAGGAAAAACCAATCACCGCAATAATGACGTAATCAATCCAGACCATAAACATCCCACGATTTACGCCCTGTCGTCCAGTTCGGGGCGCATTCTAACAGAAAAAGAAAACGTTTGCGTAGGGATTTCCGTGCCCTACAGAAATAAAAATGGCGCTGAAAAAACATTCAACGCCATGCTGTCTTTAGCCTTCTGAAAGCACATCAGACAGGCGCGTTACCGCTCCCCGCTATGGGGAGAGGCAAGATTAGTTAGGGCTGTATCCCATCACCACACCGCTCAGTCCGGAGAGCTGTTTCAGGTCGCCAAGTTGGCCTTTCAGCTTATCTTTCGAGGCATCTGGACCCACCAGGATTCGGGTAATTTTACCCTGAACCGGGGTTGAAGGCGACGTGTAGACTTTGAACCCGGAGGAGCGCAGTTTACCGACGATCTCGTTGACCTTATCGGCGTTCTTCAACGCCCCAAGCTGCACCACGTAGGCTTTGCCGGTCGGTGCCGGGATCTCTGCCGGTTTCGCCGGCGGCGTTTGCACGGCCACCTGCTGCTGCTGTTGCGGCTGTGGTTTCTCAACCGGCTTCGGCTGCACCGGTTGCGGCTTAGGCTGTGGCTGCGGTTTAGGCTGCGGCGCCACGACCGGCTCCTGCACATCATCGAAGCTGTTGCTGTTGACCGGGATCCGCGACGGATCTAACGATGGAGCCGCGGCATCACCCGCACGGACCTCTTCCGCCGCCCCTTCAGGCGGCTGCGCCGGCAGGGCCTGCGTGGCGGCCGGCAGCATGTCCGGCTCATCGCGATCGCCTGGTTTCGGCACCAGGGGAATCGCCGCAAATTCATCCTGATAATGCTTTTTCTGGCCGTCGAGCAGCCCTGGGAGAATAATCACCCCCAGCGCCACCAGTACAATTGTCCCGACTAAACGGTTCTGAAACTTACTCGCCACCGATTCTCCCCGCGTCTATTTCTTCCATTACATGCGCCACCGTGTGGAATGACCCGCACACCAGTACGGTATCTTCAGACCTGGCATCAGCCATGGCCGCATGCCATGCCTGAGCGACATCAGCGTAAGCATTCCCTTCAGGTAAGTGTTCCAGCAGCTGTTGCGCCGTGGCGCCGCGCGGCCCTTCCAGCGGTGCGCAGTACCAGCAGTCGACCTCTGCCTTCAGGTTTGCCAGCGTACCGGCGATATCTTTATCATGCAGCATACCAATAACCGCCAGTACGCGCCCCGTTTTCGACAGGCTTTTGAGACGCCCGGCGAGATAGGCCGCCGCATGAGGATTATGGGCCACGTCGAGAATAACACGCGGCGTTTCGCTGATTATCTGAAAACGACCGGGCAACATCGCCCGTGCGATGCCTTCGCGAAGCGCCTGCTCGCTGATGACCAGCTGGCTGGCGCGCAGCGCTGCCAGCGCCGTAGCGGCATTCGGCATCGGCACCAGCGGCAGCGGTAGCCCTGTTAACGCTCCCTGAGCGTCGGAGAAGGACCACGATTCGGCATCAACGGTGTAGCGCCAGTCAACATCACGTTGCAGCAGCGTGGCGCCTTTCTCAGCGGCTACCTCAGCAATCGTGTGGGGCATATCCGGTTCACCGACCACCGCCGGTTTACCAGCACGGAAAATACCGGCCTTCTCGCGACCAATACTTTCACGATCCGGCCCCAGCCAGTCGATATGATCCAGCGCGATACTGGTCACCACGGAAACGTCGGCGTCAACGATATTGGTGGCATCGAGTCGGCCACCCAGGCCAACCTCGAGGATCACCACGTCGAGCTGGGCCTGCTGGAACAACCACAGCGCGGACAGCGTACCGAACTCAAAATAGCTCAGCGAAATATCGCCGCGGGCCGCGTCGATCTCGGCAAAAGAGGCGGTATGTGCGGCTTCCGGTAGCTCTGCACCCTGGATACGAACACGTTCGGTATAACGCACCAGATGCGGTGAACTGTACACGCCGACCTTGTAGCCCGCCGCCATCAGCACGGACTCCAGCGTGCGGCAGGTGGTTCCCTTGCCGTTGGTGCCTGCCACCGTAAAGACAAACGGCGCCGGTTTTAATACCGCCATCCGCCCGGCGACGTCACGCACGCGCGTCAGCCCCAGATCGATGGTTTTACTGTGCAGGTGTTCCAGATAGGAAAGCCACGTAGCCAGGGGCGACGTGGCCTGAGGAGTAGGTTGTTTTTCCATGATGTCCGCTAACGTTAACGGTAAATGCACTGCATCCTTCAAGCGGGTGCCCGGTCTGCTGCGCTCGTAACTTACGCGGTCTGCTGACCTGGGTTCTGCTTATTCGCCGCGACCTGGCTTGAATGATGGCGCATATAATTAAAAAAGGGCAGCACCGTCAGGCCTGCCCTCTGAATTATCAGGCCTCTGGTTCCTGATCCGGTGCTGGCTGCACCACCTCGCCTTCATGAGAGACATCCGGGCTGGGTGCCGGAAGATTCATCAGCTTCGCCAGGATACTGGCCAGCTTCAGGCGCATCTCCGGGCGACGAACGATCATATCGATCGCCCCTTTCTCAATCAGGAACTCACTGCGCTGGAATCCCGGCGGCAGTTTTTCACGTACGGTCTGCTCGATGACGCGAGGACCGGCAAAGCCAATCAGCGCTTTCGGTTCGGCAATGTTGAGATCGCCAAGCATCGCAAAGCTCGCCGATACGCCGCCCATGGTCGGGTCGGTCAGCACCGAGATATACGGTAAGCCACGCTCCTGCATTTTTGCCAGCGCAGCAGACGTTTTCGCCATCTGCATCAGCGACATCAGCGCTTCCTGCATACGCGCACCGCCGGAAGCAGAGAAGCAAATCAGCGGGCAATTATCTTCCAGCGCCTGTTCAACAGCACGGACGAAGCGCGCGCCGACGACGGAACCCATTGAGCCACCCATAAAGGAGAACTCGAAGGCCGCGGCGACAATCGGCATCTCATGCAGGGTACCCTTCATGACCACCAGCGCATCTTTTTCGCCAGTCTCTTTTTGCGCGGACGCCAGACGGTCTTTGTACTTCTTCGAATCGCGGAACTTCAGCACATCTTTCGGCTCGAGCTCGCTTCCCAGCTCCACCAGGGAACCTTCGTCCAACAGGCTATGCAGGCGATTACGCGCCGACATACGCATGTGGTGATCGCACTTAGGGCAAACCTCCAGGTTGCGCTCCAGCTCTGCACGGTACAATACCTGTCCGCAGCTGTCGCACTTGGTCCATACACCTTCAGGAATACTCGCCTTACGGGTGGGAGTGATGTTGCTTTTAATTCGTTCAATCCAGCTCATTGATAACCTTTCTGCCTGAACCTGGTCGATGCCAGTTTTGTCTTAAGGGGCGCATAATGCCATTTTTGCCCCTTACAGACCATGAATGTTGCACATTAAATCATAACATCCCGTCACATGGGATAAAAAAGTGGTCGTACCGCTAATACTTCCCTCTTCGGGCCGTGATGCTGCGCCCGAAGAGGAACACGAGGTCTGGACTATTTTGCCTGCTTCGCCGCAGCGCGCTTGTGGCGAATGATTTCAATCACCCCAGGCAGCACCGACAGCACAATAATCGCGACGATCAGCAGCTTCAGGTTTTCCTGTACGATCGGCAAATCACCAAACAGATAGCCCGCATAGGTAAACAGCAGAACCCACAGCAGCGCGCCGGCCACGTTATACATGGCAAAATGACGATAGGACATATGGCCCATTCCCGCCACAAACGGCGCGAAAGTTCTGACGATCGGCACAAAGCGCGCGAGGATAATCGTTTTACCGCCATGACGTTCGTAGAACGAATGGGTTTTATCCAGGTAGCTACGACGGAAAATTTTCGAGTTGGGATTACTAAAGAGCTTTTCACCAAACAACCGGCCAATGGTGTAGTTCAGCGCATCGCCGACAATCGCCGCGATCACCATCAAGACCACCATCAGATGCACATTCAGATCGTTGGTCGGCAACGCTGACAGCGCCCCCGCAACAAACAGTAGCGAATCTCCCGGCAGGAATGGCGTCACCACCAGACCCGTTTCGCAAAACAGAATCAAAAACAGAATGGCGTAAACCCAGACACCGTAGTCGGCAACCAGCTCAGCCAGATGAACATCAATATGCAGGATGAAATCAATTAAAAAACGAATCAGGTCCATATCGTATAAATCCTTAATTGCACGACATTTCATCGCTCAGGATACTGCCCGATAACACGCCGTGCGTTGCCAGGCAGTCTGAAGGATAAAGCGTATACGTTAGTCCGCCAGAAACAGCGGGCCCATCGGCATCACCGGCAGGTCGAAACGGGCCGGATAATCTACCGACACCAGATACAACCCTTCGGCTTTTGCCGTTGCGGCGGCAAGCTTCCTGTCTTTGGCCGCCAGAAGTTCTGCAATCCAGCTCTCTGGCTGGTTACCGGCGCCCACTTCCATCAAGCTGCCGACAATGTTCCTTACCATATGATGTACAAAGGCATTCGCTTTGATATCCACGACCACATACGCGCCATAACGAGTGACGCTGATATGGATAATATTCCGCCACGGCGTGCGCGACTGGCACTGCACCGCGCGGAATGACGTGAAATCATTTTCACCCAGCAGACACTGTGCTGCACGTTGCATCCGCTCAGCGTCCAGCGTCTGGTGATAATGTGTGACACCCTGACTTAACACCGCCGGACGCAGACGGTGATTATAGATGACGTAACGATAGCGCCTGGCGGTGGCGCTGAACCGGGCATGAAAATCGTCCGGAACATGTTTGACCCAACGTACGGCAATGTCACCAGGTAAATTCGCATTTACGCCGAGCGTCCATGCGGCATCTTTACGCAGCGCACGGGTCTCGAAATGGACCACCTGACCGGTACCATGAACGCCGGCATCGGTACGCCCGGCACAGAACACGCTAATCGGTTCATTGGCGACCTGCGAGAGCGCCTTTTCCAGCTTCTCCTGCACGCTGCGAACTTCATTTTGCCGCTGCCAGCCGTAATACTTACTGCCGTCGTACTCAATACCCAGTGCGATTTTATAGACCGGCAGCTGCTCCAGCTCAGACATCAGTACAGATACTCCTGCACCAGTTTCTCGGCAATTTTCACCGCCATCAGCGCGCCGCCAAAACGCACGTTATCGGCAACAGACCAGAACTGAATCTGCTCTGGCATACCGTAATCGTTGCGGACGCAGGCGACTGACAGGTGTGCAGTACCGGATGCATCACCGACCTGAGTCGGGAATTCACGTTCTTCTGAAAGCTCGATATCTTCACCACGGGCAAAGGCATCGCGCGCTTCTTCTGCCGCCAGCGGACGCAGCGCTTCGAAGCTGACCATCTGCGCATGACCGTAAAAGACCGGTGACTGCACGACGTTTGCCGAAATCATCAATCCTTCATCCTGCAGGATTTTGCGGACTTCATCGACGATACGGCGCTCTTCGCGCACGCTGCCTTCACGATCCGGCAGCAGCGGCAGCATGTTAAACGCCAGTTGACGACCAAAGAAATCATCCTCATCGATCGGGATACCATTCAGCAGTTTGGCACTCTGCCCTGCCAGCGCATCCACGGCTTTTTTACCGTGCGCGGAGGCAGAGATCAGGCTGGTTACCCCGATACGCGACAGACCACCTTCGTCGATCAGCGGCTTCAGCGCCGCCAGCAGCTGGCTGGTCAGGCTGTTAGGGACGGCAATCACATTACGATTGCGATAGTCAGCCAGTACAAACGGGTTTACTTCCGGGACGACCAGCGGAACGTCCGGCTCCAGCGCAAACAGGCCGCTGAGATCGATAACCAGGCAACCGGCGTTGGTGGCCTCTTCAACATAGGTCGCACTGGCTTCGACACCGGCGGCAAAAAAGGCCAGCTGGGCCTGAGTCCAGTCAAATGCGGCGGCATCCTGTACCACAACCGACTTACCGCTAAAACGCAGATGCTCGCCTGCGCTCTCATTGCGCGCCAGCGCATAAATATCACCCACCGGGAACTGACGTTCAGCAAGGGTTTCAAGCAGGGCTTCGCCGACGGCGCCCGTTGCGCCCAGTACGGCAATATTCCAGCCTTCAGACATGGTGGTTTACTCCAGAGAAAAGCGACTCTGCCGGAGTATCCAGCAGAGTCATTAAGAAGATATTAACGAATGGGGTGATGTACGGCATTAAAACCGAGCTGACGCAGCAGCGTTGCCGCCTGCACATCACTGCACTGTACGTACAGGGATGACCATTCACGGCGTTCCTGATAATTCTTGCGTAGCTTGTCAAATTCACCCGGTACGCCGGCGACTTTTCGCAACGGCGCATCATCGCGGCGCACATCATACACCAAATGAACCAGCCTTTTTAGCGTTGGCTGATCGAGTGGGCCATGCAGGGTAATGCGGCCAAATTCTGGCGCCGGGAGCAAGGTATCTAACGCTACCTGCCGTGGGTGACCGATGAAGGCGCTGTAGGCTTCAAAGACCTGCGTCGTCCCGCGCGCTTTCCCTTCCAGGGTGTAGCCAGCAATGTGCGGCGTCCCGATATCAACGCGGCTCAGCAGTTCAAGGTTCAGATCCGGCTCGGGTTCCCAGACGTCCAGCACCACGCTTAGCGACTGACCGGACTGCAGACAGGCCAGCAGCGCGTGGTTATCCACCACCGGACCGCGACAGGCGTTGATCAGCACGCTGCCCGGCTTCAAACGGCGAATTAACGCCTCGTCCGCGAGGTGCAGGGATTTGTACGGTCCGTCTTTAAACAGCGGCGTGTGGAAGGTCAGAACATCCGCTTCCTGAACCAGCTCATCCAGCGTGCGGAAGTCACCTTCATCACCGCGATCGGCGCGCGGCGGATCGCACAGCAGCGTTTTAATCCCCAGCGCTTCCAGCCGTTTTTGCAGACGCCCGCCGACGTTGCCAACCCCGACAATCCCGACGGTACGATCGGTCAGCGCAAAACCATCGCGCTCGGCCAGCATCAGCAGGGATGAGAAGACATATTCAACCACTGCAATGGCGTTACAGCCAGGGGCGGCCGAAAACCCGATCCCGGCCTGCTGCAGCCACGCCTGATCGACATGATCGGTGCCGGCCGTCGCGGTGCCAACGAACGTAATTCCTTTGCCGGAAAGCAGCGCTTCATTCACCTTAGTGACGGAGCGAACCATCAGCGCATCGGCGCCGCTGAGGGCCTCAACCGGCACAGGACGGCCAGGGACCGCCTCGACCTCGCCTAATCGGCTAAAAAGCTCGCGGGCATAGGGCATATTTTCATCAACGAGGATTTTCACGGTTTTGTACCTGTCTGAGAACAAGAGTAAACCGGGGAAGTGTGCCATAATCTCGCCGCCAGGAACATCATCACCGGGCCTCTGTACAGCAATACGGAAAGGATTAATCATGACACATCCCGTTTCAGGTATCTCCGACCGCCCTCCGGGGAGTGGTCCATCCGGTGCTTCCGTCACCGGTGAGCCAGCACTGACCACACAGCAACGCACCGTCCTTGAGCGGCTGATTACGCGTCTGGTGGCGTTAACGTCGCAGCAGAATGCGGAAGTGTGGGCAGGAGTCAGGCACGATTTGGGACTCAAAGGCGATGCATCCCTGCTGTCGTGCCATTTCAGTGCCGCTGAAAATAACCTGAATCAGCGTCTAAGTGTGGCGCAGCAAAACCTTCATCATCGCCAGACCCTCGCGCAATTGAGCGAGCTGCTAAACCGGGGAAACAACCGCCAGGCGGTCAGCGATTATATTCGCCAACATTACGGGCAAACCACGCTGCATGCGCTCACCGATGAGCATCTGCAAGAAGTATTGCAGCTGCTGAAAAGCGGCCAGCTGTCGATCCCGCAGCCGCAGCAACGCCCGCCAACCCTGCGCCCCCTTCTGCCCGCCGAGCACAATACCCTTAACCAGCAGGTCAGTCGGCTTGCTGCCGCCACCGGCGAACCGGGCAAGCTGATCTGGCAGTCAATGCTCGAACTGAGCGGAGTGAAAACCGGAGAACTGATCCCGGCGACCCACTTCACGCCCCTCTCCTACTGGCTGCATGCCCGACAAACGCTCAGCAGCCAGGCGGCACCGACGCTCACCTTGCTGCAGGCGGCGCTGAAACAGCCGCTGGAAGTTCACGAGTGGCAGACGATCGTCGATTTTGCCCAGCACAGCTGGCACGTCACGCCGCAAACGACCTTGAGTTCGACCCAGGTACTGGCGCTGCTGAACAAAATATTCGTCTTACGTGTCGCCAGAGCGCAGGAGACGCTGGCCATTCCCCCGCTGCCGCCGGAACCGGCTTCGCTTATTGAGCGCCTGAAAAAGCCGTGGATGATTCTGCTGGCAGCGCTAGTGGTTCTTGGGCTGATCTGGCTGCTAATGTGAAGTAGCTGTATGGCGAGAGACCCGGTCCCTGCTTCAGACCGGGTCATAGCGTTATCTACGCGGCTATTTACGTAAAGAGAGCAGCGTCACCAGAATGCCCAACAGCGCACAGGCCGCCCCGGCCATAAACACCGAGGAATAGCCCAGCGAGGTGGCGAGCAAGCCAGCGAGCGGGCCGGTGATGCCGTATGAGATATCCTGGAATGCGGCATAGCCGCCTAATGCGGTACCACGTACCTGCGCCGGGACGCGCTTCACCACTTCAACGCCTAATGACGGGAAGATCAGCGAACAGCCGCACCCTGTCAGCGCCGCGCCCGCCAGCGCCACCCAGGCAACCGGCGCCTGCCACAGCAGAATCAGGCCGATGGCTTCGATGAGCAGTGATACCATCGCCACCTTCACCCCGCCAAAGCGGTCCGGCATCCAGCCAAACAGAATACGCATCAGGACAAAAGCACCGCCAAACGCGGTCAGCGTGAAGCCTGCCATCGCCCAGCCGCGGCTGGCAAAATAGAGCGAGACAAAGGTGCCGATCACCGCAAACCCGACGCCCTGAAGCCCCAGCCCGATGCCCGGACGCCAGATCATCCCGACCACGCTCCATAACGACGGACGTTCACCGCCATGCGCCGGCACCTTACGTACTGTGCCATTGATCGCCAGCGCCAGCAGCGGTAACGCCATGGTGACGCAGGCCAGCACGGCAACGCCAAAATGCGAGTAGATCAGTAAGCCCAGCGGCGCGCCAACGGCCAGTGCGCCGTACATTGCCATGCCGTTCCACGACATCACTTTTCCTGAACGCGCCGGGCCCACCAGCCCCATTCCCCAGCTCAGGTTGCCGGTCAGCAGCTGGCTTTCGCCAAAGCCGAGGATCAGGCGCCCCAGTATCAATAAGGCAAACTTTGCCCACACCGACACCGGCAGCAGCGCGGCCAGCAGCCATGCCGCGCCAGCCAGAGCACAGGCCAGCATCCCCTGAAGCACCGAACGTTTGGCACCGTGCTGGTCAGCCAGACGCCCGGCGTAACCGCGGGTCAGCACCGTCGCCAGAAACTGGATCCCCACGGCAATCCCCACCATAGTGTTGCCGAAGCCCAAATCATGGTGCACAAAAAGCGGTATCACCGGCAGCGGTAATCCCACGGTCATATAGGTCAGAAAAACGGAAAAGGTAATACGAAATAGCGAAACATTCGCTGATTGAGTTGTTGCTGTGACAGTCGCTGCGGACATGCTTTACTCCAGTTCGCAGAGTAAGGCGAGGTGATAGCCACGCCCCCTCCACCTGATGATCAGGGTTTAGGTGCGTTGGATGACGTTAAACGCTTACGCATAATCGGGGAGATTAATGTTCCGCAGCAGTTTGCCTGCCGAGCCCTGGTGCTGTCAAGAAGACAAAAAGGGAGCCGGTTGGCTCCCTTTTATGCATCAGTTGGCATTACGCCGCTGGATTACGCGTTGTGTTTACGCATCACCAGCGTGGCGTTGGTGCCGCCAAAACCAAAGCTGTTGGACATGACAGTCGTCAGCGCAGACTCGGTTGGTTTGGTGACGATGTTCAGACCTGCAGCCTGCTCATCCATCTCGTCGATGTTGATGCTTGGCGCAATAAAGCCGTGTTCCAGCATCAGCAGAGAGTAGATGGCTTCCTGCACGCCAGCGGCACCCAGAGAGTGGCCGGTCATCGCTTTGGTAGCGGAGATAGCCGGGCTGTGGTCACCGAATACTTCACGGATAGCGCCCAGTTCTTTCACGTCGCCTACCGGGGTAGAGGTGCCGTGGGAGTTCAGGTAGTCGATTGGGGTGTCCACACCGGCCATCGCCTGCTTCATGCAGCGCACTGCGCCTTCACCGGACGGGGCAACCATGTCAGCACCGTCAGAGGTTGCGCCGTAGCCAACCACTTCAGCATAGATGTGCGCGCCGCGGGCCAGAGCGTGTTCCAGCTCTTCAACCACGACCATACCGCCGCCGCCGGCGATAACGAAACCGTCACGGTGTGCATCATAAGTACGGGAAGCTTTGTCCGGCGTTTCGTTATATTTGGTGGACAGAGCGCCCATCGCGTCAAATTCACAGGCCATTTCCCAGCACAGCTCTTCGCCG
Source organism: Klebsiella sp. R445 (assembly GCF_051131755.1). Classification (NCBI taxonomy): domain Bacteria; kingdom Pseudomonadati; phylum Pseudomonadota; class Gammaproteobacteria; order Enterobacterales; family Enterobacteriaceae; genus Klebsiella; species Klebsiella sp. R445. The sequence goes on along the minus strand of NZ_CP180446.1, from coordinate 4,701,239 downwards.
CCGCCAGCAAACACGATATCCTGTTTGCCCAGTTGAATCTGCTCAACCGCGCTGCCGATACAGTGTGCAGAAGTTGCACATGCAGAGCTGATGGAGTAGTTCACGCCGTGAATTTTGAACGGGGTCGCCAGGCAGGCAGAAACGGCAGAAGCCATCGCTTTGGTCACCACATAAGGACCAACTGCTTTCAGGCCACGCGGGCTACGCATGGCATCTGCGCCAAACACCTGAGACTTAGAAGAACCGCCGGAACCAGCAATCAGACCGACGCGAGGGTTGTTTTGATACACCTCTTCTTTCAGTCCTGCATCTTCGACAGCCTGCTGCATTGAGAGATAAGCATAGATAGAGGCATCGTTCATGAAACGGACCACTTTGCGGTCGATAAGACCCGTGGTGTCCAGTTTGACGTTACCCCATACGTGGCTACGCATACCAGAATCTTTGAATTCTTGAGAGAAAGTGATCCCCGAGCGTCCTTCACGCAGAGATTCCAGGACTTCCTGCTGGTTGTTACCGATGCTGGAAACGATGCCCAGGCCAGTAATCACTGCACGTTTCATTCAATACCTCTATAAAGTCATGCTATTTTAAGTTTCGAGTCGCACAATAGCGTACACTTGTACGCTGAACAAGTCCGATCAGACAAATTAAGCATAAATTTGCGCCGTCCGGCACACATCGTTAAGATCGTTGCACGCCTTGAGATTCGAGTAACTTACGTGAAACAAAACGCCATACAACCTGCCAACCTGGAATTCAATGCTGAGGGTACACCTGTTTCCCGAGACTTCGATGATGTGTACTTTTCCAATGACAATGGTCTGGAAGAGACACGCTTCGTTTTTCTCGGCGGCAACCGCCTCAGCGAGCGCTTTCCGGTGCACCCGCACCCGCTGTTCATCGTCGCCGAAAGCGGGTTTGGCACGGGTCTCAATTTCCTGACCCTGTGGCAGGCGTTTGACGTTTTTCGCCGCGACAACCCCGACGCTACCCTGCAAAGATTACATTTCATCAGTTTTGAAAAATTTCCGCTGACCGCCGCCGATCTGCAGCGCGCGCATGCCCACTGGCCCGAACTGGCGCCGTGGGCCGAACAGTTGCAGGAACAGTGGCCGCTGCCGCTCGCGGGCTGCCACCGCTTGCTGCTCGACGACGGGCGCGTGACGCTGGATTTGTGGTTCGGGGATATTAATGAACTGACCCACGAGCTTGACGACTCGCTGAATCAGCAGGTCGACGCCTGGTTTCTCGATGGCTTCGCCCCGGCGAAAAATCCGGACATGTGGACCCCGACGCTGTTTTCTGCGATGGCCCGTCTGGCAAGGCCGGGCGGCACCCTGGCTACGTTTACGTCCGCCGGTTTTGTGCGTCGCGGTCTGCAGGACGCCGGATTTACCATGCGCAAATGCAAAGGTTTTGGCCGCAAACGCGAAATGCTCGTCGGCGAGATGGCGCAGACGCTGAATGTCCCGGTACGTACGCCCTGGTTTGCCCGTACCGGCAGCCAGCAGCGCGATGTGGCGATTGTCGGTGGTGGCATCGCCAGCGCCCTGCTCGCGCTCGCCTTGCTGCGCCGTGGCTGGAAGGTCAGCTTATACTGCGCCGATCAGGCCCCGGCCGAAGGCGCCTCGGGCAACCGTCAGGGGGCGCTCTACCCGCTGCTGACCCAGCACGACCCGGCACTGGCGCGCTTCTTCCCGGCCGCATTTACCTTTGCCCGCCGCCTGTATGACGCGCTCCCGGTGATGTTTGACCACCAGTGGTGCGGCGTCACCCAGCTTGCCTGGGATGAAAAGAGCGAACAGAAGATCAGCCAGATGCTGTCGATCGGGCTACCGGAAGGTATCGCGATGGCGGTTAATGCCCAGACCGTCGCGCAGGACACGGGAGTGGACACCGGCTGCGGCGGAATCACCTATCCCGCCGGCGGTTGGCTCTATCCGCAGCAGCTCACGGCCGAACTGTTTGCGCTGGCCGCCATCCGCGGATTGCGTACGCACTATGGCGTTAACGTCTCGACCCTGAGCGTCGACCATGACGGCTGGCAGCTTAACAACCAGCATCAACATGGGGTGGTGGTGCTGGCCAACGGCCATCAGCTCACCGGTTTCTCCCAGACCGAACATCTGCCAGCCTATCCGGTGGCGGGCCAGGTCAGCCATATCCCCACCACGTCAGGGCTGGCGGCGCTGCGTCAGGTCCTGTGCTATGACGGCTACCTGACGCCGCAGAATCCCCATAATCAGCAGCACTGCATCGGCGCCAGCTATCACCGCGGACAGAGCGACCCGGCTTTCAGCGCCGAAGACCAGCAGCGCAACCGGCAACGGTTGATTGACTGCTTCCCGCAGGCGGCGTGGGCAAAAGAAGTGGATGTCAGCGGCAATGAGGCCCGCTGCGGTGTGCGCTGCGCGACCCGCGACCATTTACCGATGGTGGGCAATGTCCCGGATTATGACGCCACCTTGACGCAGTACGCGACGCTGGCCGAAGAGAAAGAGCAGGCGCCGACGGCACCGGTACATCGCAATCTGTTCGTGCTGGGCGCGCTGGGCTCACGTGGATTGTGCTCCGCGCCGTTAGCGGCGGAACTTCTGGCGGCACAGATGAGCGGTGAACCGCTGCCGCTGGATGCGACTACCCTGGCGGGGCTGAATCCGAATCGTTTATGGGTAAGAAAACTGCTGAAGGGAAAGGCGGTGAAGTAAGCCGCAGGACGCGTCTGGCAGACAGTGAATCAATTTGTACAGCGCGGCGCCGGCGCGATACCCGGCGTCGCACCACCCGGCCAGATCCTCAGGCCGGGCGTTCAGCGGCAGTTAGTGGGTTGCGCGCTGATATAAACTGTCCCACATCCCCTGAACCAGGATCTGGTCCGGCGGCGAGAGTTCACCGGCGCCGATCGCTTTCTCCAGGCTGCGAACGACCTGATCGTTGATCGCTTTCGCAGAGTGGTCGTCCCCTCCTTCCAGCTCGGCAACCGCCAGTGTCAGGTGGCCGCGCAGATAGCCGCTGGCAAACAGTTCATCATCACTGGCGTGGTCTACCATTTCATCGATCAGTGCCAGAATGCGTGATTCAAACTCCGCGAGCATTGTCTTTCCTCTTCTAGTGTCAAACGTGGCGTTAGTGCAGGTCTTCCGGCCACGGGAATTGTTCTGCCGTCAGTGGCGGCGTCTGATAATAATCTTGTAAGGCCCGGATCAAGCGCGCCGGGCGCTCAGGGATCCCTTGCTCAAGCAGGGTCATCACCTGTGCATGAACGCGGCGCTGGAAGGCAATGCGATCGGGCTCAAAGTCCCCTTCCAGGTTGTCGCAGCTGACGTTAAACGGAAAACCTGCCGCGACGCAAAATAGCCAGTCAAAAGCCTGGGGCTTGACTTCCACCTCTTCGAACTTGCACTGGGTCATCGCGTCACGACCATCCGGGCAGTACCAGTAACCGAAATCAACCTGTTCGCGACGCGCCTTGCCCGCGATACACCAGTGGGAAATTTCATGCAGTCCGCTGGCATAAAAGCCATGGGCAAAGACGATACGGTTATAGGGCACGTCGTTGTCTGCCGGAAGATAGATCGGTTCGTCATCGCCTTTAATCAGACGGGTATTAAAATCGTCGGCAAAGCAGCCGTCAAAAATCGCGATCAGCTGCTGATAATGGTGTTGCTGTTGCATTAATGAATTCCCAACCACTGAAGAATTTCAGCCCCGTGGCTGTCATAAAGAAGTTTCGCGCTCATCACGGCGGAGACAACCACAATCATCGGACGAATCAACGATTGTCCTTTACTCAGTACCAGCCGTGAACCGGCACGGGCGCCAATAAACTGCCCCGCCATCATCACGAACCCGGTGGCCCAAATTACTTTGCCGCCAATGATAAACAACAGCAGCCCGCCGACGTTGGAGGTGGCGTTCAGTACTTTGGCATGGGCGGTTGATTTGGCGAGGTTAAACCCGGCCAGCGTGACGAAGGCCAGCGCATAGAAGGAACCGGCACCCGGCCCAAAGAAACCGTCATAAAAGCCCACACAGCCGCCTGCAATCAAGGCAAACGGCAGGCCATACAGGCGACGCTGGCGGTCTGCTTCACCTAATCTCGGCATCAGCAGGAAATACAGGCCGATGCCGATCACCAGCACCGGCAGGATCTGACGCAGAATATCGGACTGGACGTGCTGCACCAGCAGCGCGCCTGCAGTCGAGCCGATAAAGGTCATCAGGATATTTAGCTTCTGGTCAGCCAGGTTCACCACCTTGCGGCGGATAAAATAGAGCGACGCCGAAAGCGACCCGCCGCAGGCCTGCAGCTTGTTGGTCGCCAGCGCCTGCGCCGGAGGTAGCCCGGCGGCCATCAGCGCCGGGACGGTCAGCAGTCCACCGCCACCCGCCAGCGAATCAATAAACCCAGCCAGAATAGCCACGAAAAAAAGCACCACCAGTACCATCGGTGACACCATAAACAGGTCAACAAAGCTTTCCATTACAGCACGTGCTCATCCAGTAGTGCCTGGCAGGAAGGCGGCAACGGCGGCGGCGTCTTCTTCACAGGAGAGGTGGTTCCAGGTTTTGGTGGTTCAAACCAGCTTTGCAACTCGGCGCCGCAGCCATCACCTGCCGGTGGTGGGGCCTGCTCTTCGCACTCCAGGCTGCCCGCCGGGCAACGCAGACGCACGTGCATGTGCGCACGATGCTGGAACCACGGCCGCACTTTGCGTAGCCAGTCACGATCCTGACCGGCGTCGAGGCACAGCTGCTGCTTGATAGCCGGGTTCACAAAAATGCGCGTGACGTCGTTATCTTCTGCCGCCAGTTTAATCAGGTTGCTGATTTGCGGGCTCCACAGAGACGGCACCACGTGCTTACCGTCGCGGGCAACCAGATCCAGCGCCTGCGGTTTCAGCAACTGAGCCGAGCTCCAGCGGGTCTGCGGGAGCTGGAGGAAGATATCGACATCTAGCCCGCTTTGATGGCTGGCATGACCGCCGTTAAAGCGCCCGCCCGCCGGCATCCCCATGTCGCCAATCAGCAGCGTGCCCATGCCACGGCTATGCACCTGGTTGCCCAGACGCTGGATAAACTGCACCAGATCCGGATGACCGAAATAGCGACGCTGGTCGGTACGCATAACCTGGTAACTGGCCGAGTTTAGCGGCAGCCCCTGCGCCCCCACGATACAGCCGTTAGCAAAGGCACCGATAGACTGCGCGCTGCCGGCGATTGGCTGGGAGATTTTTTGCCACGGCGTTGCCGCGAGGCTGGCAGAGCTGGCGACAAGCGCCAGCAAAGCGATAACGGTTTTTTTCATCGATTACCAGCGTGGAATAGATGTCGTCACGTCGCCATTTTGTGCGCGCTGACGCATAAAGTGATCCATTAAGACGATCGCCAGCATCGCTTCAGCGATCGGCACCGCACGAATGCCTACACAAGGATCGTGGCGCCCTTTGGTGATCATCTCGACTTCGTCACCGAAACGGTTAATCGTATGTCCCGGTACGGTAATGCTGGAGGTCGGTTTCAGCGCGATATTGGCGACGATCTGCTGACCGCTGCTGATACCACCCAGAATGCCGCCCGCATGGTTGCTCTGGAAGCCGGCTTTGGTGATTTCATCGCGATTTTGACTGCCGCGCAGTTTGACCACCTCGAAACCATCGCCAATTTCCACGCCTTTGACAGCATTGATACTCATCATCGCGTGGGCAATGTCGGCATCCAGACGGTCAAATACCGGCTCGCCGAGCCCGGCAGGTACGCCGTCGGCAATCACGGTGACTTTCGCCCCGATGGAGTCGCCCTCTTTTTTCAGGCCACGCATCAGTTCATCCAGCGCGTCGATCTTCTCCGGGTCCGGACAGAAGAAGGGATTCTGTTCAACCTGATCCCAGTCTTTTATCGCCAGCGGAATATCGCCCATCTGGGTCAGACAGCCACGGATAACAATCCCGAATTTTTGCGCGAGGTATTTCTTGGCAATGGCGCCAGCGGCGACGCGCATCGCGGTTTCACGCGCCGAAGAGCGACCGCCCCCGCGGTAGTCGCGCAGGCCATATTTCTGCTCATAGGTGTAGTCGGCGTGTCCCGGGCGGAACACATCTTTGATCGCACCGTAATCCTGCGAGCGCTGATCGGTATTTTCAATCAGCAAACCAATGCTGGTGCCGGTGGTGACACCTTCGAATACCCCGGACAGAATCTTCACCTGATCCGGTTCACGGCGCTGGGTGGTGTAGCGCGACGTTCCCGGACGGCGACGGTCCAGATCGTGCTGCAGATCGGCTTCGGTCAGCGGAATGCCTGGCGGCACTCCGTCAACGATACAGCCCAGCGCCAGCCCATGCGATTCGCCAAAGGTGGTGACGCGAAAGAGTTGTCCAATTGTGTTTCCTGCCATCACGGCTCCGTCATGTTTGCGTGTTGTTTTTAGTCTTTATAAATGCCGAAATGCGCGCGGGCAGCGATCAGCTGTGATTTGGTCAGCATGAAGACGCCATCCCCGCCATTATCAAACTCGAGCCAGGTAAACGGCACGTCCGGATACTGCTCAATCAGATGTACCATGCTGTTACCGACTTCACAAATCAGAATCCCGTCGTCGCTGAGATAATCCGGTGCGTTGCCGAGGATGCGGCGCGTCAGCTTCAGGCCATCGCTGCCGGAGGCCAGACCCAGCACCGGCTCGTGGCGATATTCACCCGGCAGATCGGACATATCTTCTTCATCAACGTACGGCGGGTTGGTGACGATCAGGTCGTACTGCACTTTCGGCAGGTCGCGGAACAGATCGGAACGAATCGGCGTCACCTGGTGGATCAGGCCGTGCGCTTCGACGTTTTGTTCAGCAACGGCCAGCGCGTCGATGGAAATATCCACCGCGTCCACTTCCGCTTCCGGGAAGGAGTAGGCGCAGGCAATCGCAATGCAGCCGCTACCGGTGCACATGTCGAGAATATGCTGCGGCTGATGGTCGATCAGGCCGGAGAAGTGGTTATTGATCAGTTCGCCGATCGGGGAGCGCGGCACCAGCACCCGCTCATCAACGAAGAACTCGTGGCCGCAGAACCAAGCTTTATTGGTCAGGTAAGCCACCGGAATACGTTCGTTGATACGACGGATCACGCGTTCAACAATGCGGTGTTTTTCACTGGATGTCAGACGGGCGGTATGCATGTCCTCCGGGATATCCAGCGGCAGGTACAGCGAAGGCAGCACCAGCTGTACCGCCTCATCCCACGGGTTATCGGTTCCATGGCCATACCAGATATTCGCCGCGCTAAAGCGGCTGACAGCCCAACGCAACATGTCCTGAATGGTATGCAGCTCATTGACTGCTTCATCAACAAAAATTTTATCCACGCCATCCTCCAGGACACGCTATACGGTAATTTCGGCGGCTAGTTTGCCACGAAGACGGCGATAAATCAGCATTCTTACGTCAGGCCGGCGGGGAAAAATACGTTTTGCTTGCCTGAACAGAGGCCGAGTCGGGTAAACTAGCGAAAAGAAATGATGAGAGTGGGCAATGAAAAAGAAAACATCGCTAAGCGACGAGGATCAGGCGCTGTTCCGACAGCTAATGACCGGTACCCGTCAGATTAAGCAGGACACGATCGTTCACCGCCCGCTGCGCAAGAAAATCACCGACGTACCGCCCAAGCGTTTACTGCAGGAGCAGGTGGATAACAGCCACTATTTTTCGGATGAGTTTCAGCCGCTGCTGAATAGCGAAGGGTCGGCAAAATACGTCCGCGCTGATGTAAGCCATTTTGAGCTGAAAAAACTGCGCCGCGGGGATTATTCGCCTGAGCTGTTCCTCGATCTGCATGGCTTAACCCAGCAGCAGGCCAAGCAGGAGCTCGGGGCGCTGATCGCCGCCTGTCGTCGGGAGCATGTTTTTTGCGCCTGCGTGATGCACGGTCATGGCAAGCACATTCTCAAGCAGCAAACGCCGCTGTGGCTGGCACAACATCCGCATATTATGGCGTTTCATCAGGCACCAAAAGAGTACGGCGGAGACGCCGCACTGCTGGTACTGATTGAGGTGGAAGAGTGGCAACCGCCGGAGCTTCCGTAATACGGATGCTCCGGAGGGAGATTAGATAGCTTTTGCCATCTTCAGATTGCAGGGGCTCATCTGCCAGGTAAACTCACCTTTGCCGTCCGCATCCAGCGTGACACAGGCAATGGCCGACGTGGTAAACATCGGGGGAGTTTCTCCCGGACACAGCTCTGAGACGAGGTACCCCACCAGCGGCAGGTGCGAAACGACCAGCACCGTTGAGACACCTTCATTTGCCAGCGTCTGAAGCCAGGCGTTGACCATACCCACATCGCCACACGGCGTGAGCTCCGGCATCACGTCGACATTTTCAGGCAGGTTCACGCACTCTCTTACCACATCCAGCGTCTGTTGTGCACGCAGGTAAGGACTGACCAGAACCCGTTCAATATCCACTTTCTGACCTTTCAGCCAGGTTGCCATCTGACGGGATTCATCACAACCACATACGGTTAGTGGACGAACCGAGTCACTGGCTGCATCGAGGGCAGCGTCGCCGTGACGCATGATAAAAACTTGCATATTGCACCGCTTTTGTTAACCAGAAGCACCGCAGTCTTACCTGCATAGAAAGCACGCAGTCGACCCGGTGGCCGGGCATTGTGCCTGATTCATCCAACGAATGAAACGCTGTTTTTTACCTCAATGGCGTAAGTATAGTCAATGATCGTTTACAAAACAGCCAACCAACAGCGTCGTTCATCGCCGGAATTATCTTCTTTGACCAAAACTTAGGTCGTCCGTTCGCCAGTGGGCCAAAAGGTTGCCCCCTGCTCGGCCATGCGCAATAAACTTTCACATGGTATATAACGTGGACCGTACTGAGCGGCCAGACGTTGCAAGATGGCAACTACTTCACCCGCGCCGAGCGTATCCATATAACGGAACGGGCCGCCAAGGAACGGCGGGAAGCCAATACCAAACACCGCACCGATGTCGCCATCGCGTGCGCTGCGAATAACCTGCTCATCGAAGCAGCGCGCGGCTTCGTTAAGCATCATCATCACGCAACGCTCGGCAATCTGCTGAGCGGATAAACGCGCCTGCGGGGCAGAAACACCCAGCAGCGAATAAACGGCGGCATCAGGTCGTTTTTTGCTTGTACGCCCTTTTGTCTCATAAAGATAGAAACCACGGCTATTTTTTCTACCTTTGCGATCGTCATTCAAGATCGCATCAATGATATTTGCAGGCGGACTAAAACGTTCTCCCCAGGCAGACTCCAGAACCGGGATAATTTTGGTGCCGGTATCGATCCCGACCTCGTCCAGCAACTGAATCGGCCCCACCGGAAAACCGAACTTCACCAGCGACTTATCGATATGTTCAATGGGCTCACCTTCTGTCAGCAAGCGCATCGCCTCGTTGACGTAAGGAGCCAGAATACGGTTCACGTAGAAGCCCGCTTTATCGGCCACTACAATCGGGGTTTTGCCTTGCAGCTTGGCCAGTTTCACCACCGTCGCTATCGTTTGCTGGTCGGTATTTTGGTGAGGGATCACTTCGACCAGCGGCATTTTTTCGACCGGGCTAAAGTAATGCAGGCCAATGACCTGCTGAGGCCGCGCGGCCTGCGCCGCGATGTCGCCGATAGGCAATGACGAAGTGTTTGAGGCGAAGATAGTTTCCGGACCGCAGTGCGCTTCGACTTCTGCCACCATCTGCTGTTTCAGGGCTAAATCTTCAAATACGGCTTCAATCACCACATCACGATGGGCAAATCCTTGATAATCAGTGGAACCTGACATCAGCGCCAGCTGGCGATCCCGCTCGCTGGCCCGCAAATAGCGACGACGAACCTGCTTGTCGAGCAGCTCCCAGCTGTATTTCAACGCATGATTGATGCCACGGGTCTGAATATCTTTGATACGCACCGGCAGCCCGCCTTTGCTGGCGGTCACATAGGCAATTCCCCCACCCATCAGACCGCCGCCGAGGATCCCGATACTGCGTAACGGAGCGGCCTGCGCGTCGGCGCCGCGATCTTTCTTCAGATCCGTACTGGCGAAAAATATCGAGCGTAACGCTTGCGACTGCGGCGTCATTGCCAGCTCGCCAAAGGCGCGCGCCTCCTCGGCATAGCCGCTGCTACAGCCGTGGGCTAACCCGTTTTCGATGACCTGCAGAATACGTTCGGCAGCAGGATAGTTGCCCTGCGTTTTCTGCTGCGTCTTTTTCCCCACCAAATGGAACAGCAGGCTGCGCCCCAGTGGCCCGGCCAGCACCCGCTCGCGTACCGGTACATTGCGGCTGGCCGGACGCTCTTTCAGCGCTAGCTCAACTGCCGTCTGCAGTAGGATTGCCTGCGGGACCACATCATCGACCAGGCCGACCTTGAGCGCCTGTCGTGGGCGAAGCTGTTTACCGGTCAGGATCATCTCCAGCGCGCTGCTGACGCCAATCAGACGTGGGAGTCGTTGAGTACCGCCGGAGCCCGGCAACAGGCCCAGCTGCACCTCCGGCAGGCCTAAGCGCGTTTTGTCATCGTCGCTGCATACCCGGCCATGACAGGCCAGCGCCAGTTCGAGACCGCCGCCGAGGCAGGCGCCATGAATAGCGGCAATCACCGGAATCGTCAGGCTGTGGATCTCGGCCATAATCTGCTGCCCCTGGCGAGCCAGGGCTTCAGCTTCTTGTGCGGTAGTACAGCGGGCAATCATGTTGATATCCGCGCCGGCAATAAAGTTGTCCGGTTTGGCGGATATCAGCACCACGCCGTGCAGGGATTTATTGTCGCGGATCTGGCGAACGATCTCCCGTACCTGCTGGCCAAACTCCGCCTTCAGGGTGTTCATCTTCTCACCCGGCGTGTCGATGGTGATCACCGCCACGTTGTCCGGGCGAATATCAAGCGTAAATGCCGATGCCATTTCCATTATTCGGCCTCCAGAATCATCGCCGCGCCAAGCCCGCCCGCCGCACAGGCGGTTACCAGACCAAATCCACCGCCTCTGCGCCGCAGTTCATGCAGCGTCTGAGTGATCATCCGCGCGCCGGTGGCGGCGAAGGGGTGCCCGTAAGCGATGGAACCGCCCAGCACGTTAAATTTGCTCTCATCCACTTCCCCGGTGGCCTGCGAACGGCCCAGGACTTCGCGGGCGAAACGCTCGCTGGCAAGACATTGCAGATTCGCCAGCGTTTGCGCAGCAAAAGCTTCATGCATGTCGATCAGCGTTAAATCAGCCAGCGTTAACCCCGCCCGCTCCAGCGCCAGCGGCGTTGACCAGGCCGGCCCCAGGAGCATGTCCTGGCGCACATCAATGGCGGTAAAGGCGTAGCTGCGCAGGTAGCCCAGCGGGGTTATTCCCAGCGATCTGGCACGGGATTCGGTCATCATGATGACTGCCGCCGCGCCGTCGGTTAACGGCGTACTGTTGGCAGCGGTGACCGTCCCATGTTTACGATCGAATGCCGGCCGTAACTTTTGGTAATCAGCCAGAGTTGAATTTTTACGAATGTTGTTGTCATTTTCCAGCGGCTCGCGGAACGGCGGTGCATAGGCGGTCATCACTTCTGCCGCCAGCTTGCCCTCTTCCCAGGCTTTGGCGGCCAGCTGGTGCGAACGATGCGCCAGCGCATCCTGCTGTTCGCGGGTAATGCCCCAGCTTTTCGCCATCTGCTCCGCGGTATCACCCATGCGTAATCCAGTCGAATATTCCGCCACCGCAGGCGGTACCGGCAAAAGATCGCGCAGACGTAGTCGGGAGAACAGCTTCAGGCGCTGTCCGAGGGTTCGTGCTTTATTGGCGTCCACCAGCGTGCGGGCCAGTTTTTTACTGACGCCGATAGGTAATACGGAGGAAGAGTCAGCGCCGCCGGCAATACCGGCGTTGATAGTCCCGGCCATCAGGCTTTCCGCCACGTTGGCAACGGCCTGAAAACTGGTGGCGCAGGCGCGGCTTACGCTGTAGGCATCGGTGTGCACGCTCATGCCGGTACCAAGCACAATTTCGCGAGCAATATTAGGAGCTTCCGGCATCTGAACCACCTGGCCAAACACCAGTTGTTCGATCATTTCCGGGGGGATGTCGCTGCGAGCCAGCATTTCACTGATGACCATTTTTCCCAAATCGACGGCGGGAACACCGTGAAATACCGTTGCCTGACGGGCAAACGGGGTACGTAAACCGCTGACAATGGCAATGCGATCGCCCTGACGGGTGACAAGCGGTAATGCCTGACTCATGACTTTCCCCTGTTAACCGATAAAACCAAGTGGTCTGACCTGATAACAGTTTTAACTAATTTTTTACATTAAGCCAATCGGTGAAGAGAAAAAGTGGGAGCCAAAACACATTGAATGGAAAAGACAACGCCCCGCAGATGGGGGCGTTGGGGGAATTAACGCAGGCCGAGCTGGAAAATCAGGGTTTCAGCTTCGCAGCTGAAGACAAAATCGATGTCCATCTGTACGCCGCCTTCGACATCAGTAAATGTCGGGGTGATTTTGCACGGCTCAGACTCCACGCCACGGGCTCTTTCAGTCAACGCAGCAAGCGTTTCGTCTGCTTCAGCGCGGTTGGCAAACACGCGGCTGTAAGAGGCGGTGCAATCGGTGTTGTCCATAATGGTGCCAACATCCATACAGCAGCAAACCGGGGTTTCATCTGCACTAACTTTACTCATCGTAGATTTCCTCTGTATATGCACTCAATGGTGCCAGACAATTAATATGCTTATTTTACGCCCGGCCGGGAGCGGCCTCCAGTCGTTAATGACAACAAAAGTCCTAAGTGACCGAAATCACACTTAAAAATGATCCAAAACAAGAAATACCCGCTTTGGCTAATACCTGTGGGGGCAAATTTGCCAGCTGGATCGCTTTTTTCGCATCACAATTGAAAAATCTCATAAACAAACTTGCAACATCTCATCTGGTCAGACCTATACTCAGCGCACTGGTCTGATTTCTCTGTCGTAAAGCAGACCCTACACTTCGCGCTTCTGTTACGGCATGTAACATAGTTTAAATAAAAATAACTCAATGAGGTTATGGGCATGAGCCAGAAAACCCGCTTTACCCAATCTGCCCTCGCAGTGGCTGTAGCACTTGTTTCAACACAAGCCTGGTCAGCAGGCTTTCAGTTAAACGAATTCTCTTCATCTGGCCTTGGTCGTGCCTATTCCGGTGAAGGTGCAATTGCTGACGATGCGGGCAACGCCAGCCGTAACCCAGCGCTGATTATGATGTTTGATCGCCCGACGATGTCTGCGGGCGCCGTGTTTGTCGATCCGAATGTTAATATTTCCGGCACCTCCCCGACGGGGAAAAGCCTGAATGCGGATAACATTGCGCCAACCGCGTGGGTACCAAACTTCCACTTTGTTTCCCCGATTAACGATCAGTTCGGTTGGGGGGCGTCAATTACCTCTAACTATGGCCTGGCCACCGAGTATGCTGACGATTATGCAGCCGGTAGCATGGGCGGAAAAACAGACCTCACCACCGCTAACTTCAACCTGAGCGGCGCCTATCGCCTGAACAGCAACTGGAGTTTTGGTTTAGGGTTTGATGCGGTCTATGCGAAAGCGAAGATCGAACGCTATGCGGGTGATTTAGGGCAAATCGTTGCGGGCTCTGGCGCACTGCCGCCGCAGCTGGCAGGCCCGGTATCGCAAATTCCTGCCGATACACAAATTGCTCACCTCAACGGCAACGCCTGGGGCTTTGGCTGGAACGCCGGTATTCTGTATGAAATTGACAAGAATAACCGTTACGGCTTCACCTACCGTTCAGAAGTCAAAATCGACTTTGATGGTAACTACAAGAGTAGCTTACCGTCAGCCTACAACCAGATCCTTGGTAACTTCGGCCTGCCGGCGGGCACCAACGGTCAAACAACCGATGGTTCTCTGACCCTGAACCTGCCTGAAATGTGGGAGCTGTCTGGTTATAACCGCGTGGCGCCACAGTGGGCCGTTCACTATAGCCTGACCTACACCAGCTGGAGCCAGTTCCAGGAGCTGAAAGCCACCGGCAGCAATGGCGAGACGCTGTTCTATAAAGATGAAAGCTTTAAAGACGCCTATCGCATCGCGCTGGGGACCACCTATTACTATGACGATAACTGGACCTTCCGTACCGGTATCGCCTTCGATGATAGCCCGGTTCCGGCAAGCACCCGTTCTATTTCCATCCCGGATCAGGATCGTCTGTGGCTGAGCGCGGGTACCACCTACGCCTTCAACAAAGATGCTTCCGTTGACGTGGGTGTGTCTTACATGCACGGTCAGCACGTCGAAATTAAAGAAGGTCCTTACACCTTCCGTTCAGAAGGTACCGCGTGGCTGTACGGCGCGAACTTCAACTACCGCTTCTGATAGTCTGACGATATAAAAAAAGGGTGAACATCATGTTCACCCTTTTTATTTTCTCGCGATTTATATCTCGCGATGACTTACTGCGAATCGATATCTTTCAGATCGTCCTGAATCGCCTGAGCGTTCGGGTTATCGGCCGGCGTGAGTTTACCGCCGTTGGCGATAAAGTCATGACGCTGGAAGTACGCTTCGCGCATCAGGATATACGGGTCGGACGACTGGCGCAGCAGGCCGTCAGAATCCAGCAGCTGAGCACGGGTCTCAATCCCTTCAACCGCCCACTTCCCGATCGACATCGGCCAGGTCAGCCAGGAGAGTACCGGGTACAGGCCATCCGCCATATCACCGCCCTCATCACGCAGCGTGAAGCTGCCATAGAACGGCAGTTGTACATACGGGCCATAGCCCACGCCATAGTGACCCAGGGTGCTACCAAAACGGTGCGGTTCAACACGCTGAAGTTTCGGGTTAGCCATCCCGGCGACGTCTATCAGGCCGCCCATCCCCAGAAGGGTGTTCAGGAAGAAACGGGTAAAATGCACCATTCCTTTATAGGGATCGCCCTGCAGGAAGTAGTTCGCCATCACCGCCGGCTCTTCCAGGTTGCTGGTAAAGTTACTCAGCCCGTTACGCGCTGGCTGCGGGACATAATCACGCCAGGCAACGGCAACCGGACGCAGCAGGTACGGGTCCATCACGTTGAAGTTGAAATCAAACATCGTGCGGTTAAACCCTTCAAGCGGGTCCGAACGCCCCTGTGTCCGATCGCCAGAGTTGGAACTGGCGCATCCCACCAGCAATGTGGCGCCAAGCGCGAGCGCCGACAGGCGAAAATTCATAGGTGTCTCCCTGTTAATTTTGGCTATTGCTGCGGGTTCTCCGGGGACGGCATCCTCCTTGAAGATCTCGCCCGAAGCACATTGCAATCTGGTGCCTGCATTCAGCATAGCCTTTTTGGCATTATTGTTGCGACCCGATTCTATACATGTTTTGCAATATCCGTATTGCTAAACTTGCCATTACCCAAAAAATAGGAGGTTCTCCTGGACCAGGCGATGGAAATATCTCTACGCTTATGAGAGAGACATCGCTGGAGGACACAATATGGCGTCAGAACCGACATCTCACTCTCACCATAATAGCGAAGATATCGAAGTTGAGAGCGAGGAAAAACAGGATGGCAAAGAGATCGAGGTCAATGAGAAACGCCTGCCCTCCCGCGCCATGGCCACCCATGAAGAGATCCGCCAGGAAGGGGAAAAAGAGCTGGAGCGCGATGCGCTGGCGCTGCTGTGGTCTGCGGTAGCCGCCGGTCTGTCGATGGGAGCGTCGATGGTGGCAAAAGGGATCTTCCATGTTCATCTGAGTGACGTTCCCGGCGGTTATTTGCTTGAGAACCTCGGCTACACCTTCGGGTTTATTATTGTCATCATGGCCCGTCAGCAGCTGTTTACCGAAAACACCGTCACCGCCGTCCTGCCAATCATGCATAAGCCGACGCTCGGTAATTTCGGCCTGTTAATGCGTCTGTGGGGCGTGGTACTGGCCGGGAATTTGATCGGCACGGCCATTGCCGCGTGGGCCTTTAACCTGATGCCGATATTTGACGAACCCACCCGCCAGGCATTTCAGGATATCAGCTTAAAGGTGATGGAAAATACGCCCATGGAGATGTTCGCTAATGCGATTATTTCCGGCTGGCTGGTCGCCACCATGGTGTGGATGTTCCCCGCAGCCGGCGCGGCGAAAATCGTAGTGATCGTGCTGATGACCTGGCTGATCGCGCTGGCCGATACCACCCATATAGTAGTCGGCAGCGTCGAGATTTTTTATCTGATTTTCAACGGCTCGCTGCCGTGGCAGGAGTTTATCTGGCCCTTCGCGCTGCCGACGCTGGCGGGCAACATCTGCGGGGGGACATTTATTTTTGCCCTGCTGAGCCATGCCCAGATTCGCAACGACATGAGCAACGAGAAAAAAGCGCGGCTCAAGGATGAAAAACGCCACTAAGTGGCGACACTTTAAGCAGTCAGCCCATAGATGCTTAACGTACAAGGAAAAAAACGCTATACTCCCGCCGCTTCGTCCCCTTAGTTAAATGGATATAACGAGCCCCTCCTAAGGGCTAGTTGCAGGTTCGATTCCTGCAGGGGACACCAGTAACAACTTTACCTGCCTCCGATAAAATCCACAAAACCCGCGTAACGTAAGGCTTTCAGCCACTTTTCATTTCCAGTCAATAACACCTAAAAGCACCTTAAGCCACGATCTAAAGTATCCCTCTAAAGTACCCTCGCGCTGTTAGAACTTCAGGAGGGACATATAGCCTTAACTAATATCGAAATTAAGAACGCTCTGCCTAAAGACAAAGAGTATGTAATGTCTGACGGTGCGGGGCTGGTTGTACTGATCAAACCTAATGGCTCAAAGCTGTGGCGATACAGATATTCACGTGATGGCAGAAAGCAAAAGCTCTCTCTCGGATCGTACCCAGAGCTATCCCTTGCACAAGCTCGCGTAAAAGCGGCTGACGCTCGCGCCAAACTTGCTCAGGGTAACCAAAGGTTGATAAAAATAGCTGCTCCACTGGCATTAATTGAGGACTGAGCAACCTCCCCCTGTAACCTCAACTCTATAAAGAACTACAAAAGCCAAAATAAAGCCCTAACGGAATAG
Source organism: Klebsiella sp. R445 (assembly GCF_051131755.1). Lineage (NCBI taxonomy): Bacteria > Pseudomonadati > Pseudomonadota > Gammaproteobacteria > Enterobacterales > Enterobacteriaceae > Klebsiella > Klebsiella sp. R445. The sequence goes on along the minus strand of NZ_CP180446.1, from coordinate 4,684,177 downwards.
GGCTGATCTTTCCACCGGGTTACGTGCGCATCTCCTTTCATTCTGCATTTTTTTATTTTTTCGCTCACTAATTGCACAAAACATCTTGCCATCAAACAGTCAAGCATCGCTTTAGGGCAATTTTGTCTGCATCGAAGTGAATTTGTCTGCGTGATGTCTGCAAGAAAAAACACTAATAACATTGATATACATACATATTTATACCTATGCAGACATGTGTTTTTCCGTGTGTGAGAAAACACGAACCCCACACGCTGTGCATTTTTAGTACCGTGTCATGTCGTCGCGTTCACGTATATAGGTGTTTTTTCTTGTCTGCATTGTCTGCATTGTCTGCATTGTCTGCATTGTCTGCATATATGCATGCGGAATTGGCTGTGATTTAAAAGATCTATCTGGAAATCATTTTGTGCAGACACATCACATAACGATCCAGTGTTTTGCCGCCCTTCTTCCGTCACCGCATACCGAGTTAACGAAGATTGGCGGCGTTGAGTTCAGTTGCTGTGCTTGGGTGGGGGAGTCAATACTGGCGAAAGAAATTATTTCTATCCGCTACTCAAAGTTATTTGCGTGCGCCACAACCAATGGCCATGGCTACGGTAGCAAAAGCAGAGGTTTACGCAGAACTGTTAGACGTTGGAATATTAACCGCCAGTCAATTCAGCAAGCGAACGAACGGCAGCACTAATAGTAACTAACCGGAATCAATAACCACTCATAATCCGCTCAATTTTGTTTATGGGGTAATCGAGAATGAAAGCAGCAAAGATTATTTTTAGCGTAGTGGGTTTTTTCTTGTGGGTTAGCTTTGGCGGGTGGGGTGTGCAGGCGCTCGGCGGCTCGGCGGTTTTGGGCGCAGCCAGCGCGGCAGTTCTTCACGTTGGGTTAGCTACTTATCTCACTATCTTGCAACGCGACCAGTTAATCAGGGCGATGGCTAAAGTTGAAATGGACGCCACCGCGTCGGACATAGCGAAAGCTCGCCTACTGGCTGAACTGCAAGATCTGGTCAGTAATAGCGACGACACCGCAGCAATCGAGCGAATCCGAAACATCCGAGGCTGGTACTCGGTAGATGTGGACAAGTTGGAAGCAGTGCACCGAGGAGCGGAGATTATTTATCGCACCGGGAAAAGCTACGAGTGAGAACGGCAATTCTCTGAGGACTGATGTTCTTTTTAATGGTTCAAGTGGTGGAATTTAAGATTCAACACGCAACCAGTTCACTGGTTCATTTTTGGTATATCAATACTGAACCAATACATATGCAATAAAACATCCGTTTTTCTGCATACCAAAAAAGATGGCAATATCTATGCAATAAAACGTTGTTATAGGGTTTTATTGCACATACAATTATTGCATAACGTTTATTGCATAATGGAATTGAGAAATGAGCCGTCTGTTTGCGTATTGCCGTGTGAGCACCTCGGAGCAAACTACAGAAAATCAGATTCTGGCCATCAAGGCCGCTGGTCACACCGTCATTAAGAGCCGTGTTGTCTCCGAAACAATATCCGGTGCAACGCTGGCAATGGATCGCCCACTGTTTGCAGAGCTGGTGAACAGTAAGATGGAAGCGGGTGACACACTGGTGGTTCTCAAGCTCGACCGCTTAGGCCGTAACAACATCGACGTACAAACCACCGTCAGCATGCTGCTTGAGAAAGGAATTACGGTTATCTGTCTGGATCTGCCAGTGCCGAATCTCGCAAGTTCAGAAGGAAAACTCATGCTGCAACTGTTCGCCTCGTTCGCTGAGTTTGAGCGCAACCGTATCAGAGAGCGCACTATGGAAGGTTTAGCCCGTGCCGAGGCTGAAGGCAGAAAAGGTGGTCGCCCCGCTGCCACCAAGCGTATTCAGGCCGTCAAAGAATGCAAAGCAGAAGGTATGAGCCAAAACCAGACAGCGAAGCATCTGGGGTGTTCACTGCGCACAGTGGCGAGTTACTGGAATGACTGAGTAATAGCCCCAGCCGCATGGGCGCTTAACTGCCCTTTTCCGTAACCGCCAAGGAAACATAATGCTGACCAATCCCCCCAAACACACGAGCACCATCCAAAGCCTTAACGCAGCAATGCGACAACTCCGCACGTGCCGAGCAGGCTCGCAAGCTGCCCCGCCAGAACCTGAGCCAAATCCTGCATCAGCGTTGAACCCGTACCAAGTTCTGCGCGATGAATTTGGCGCAATGCTTCGCCCCATCAGAATAAAAAAACAGCGCGGTTAGGTGCTGCGGACATGCTCCAAGATTAGAAAAAAGGATCATGCCTACAAGGTGCTGAAAGAGCTAGCGCGGTCGCTAAGGCACATGACGCTTCAGGGTTCAAACACGATTATCGCCCGAATAGAGTGGGCCTGCGCGGTGGCATACGATGACATGCAACAATGGCCTACTACCCACGAAGATAGACTTGAAATATGCGGCAAGCTAGAGAGCGCGCTAAAAAAACGCTTGCTCACCCCTGAGCAACCACCCGCTCCACCTCATACGATCGCTAATGCCGAGGCATCTGCCCTTTTGCCGACCGGCGCACTTGGTATTAGAGTCCAGGCAATTCGGGAACTTCAAAACAAGCAGTCGAGTGAGATGCTCACCGAATACCTCCGTGGGTTGGGCTACGTCAGAGAGCAGCTCATTGCAGCCCATACAGTTCTTAACACTGAGGGTAAAAAGAAATACGAGGTGTACATTAAAAATGCCCTAGAGACGTTATCAGTTCGATTTCGTGATTTGAAACCGTATTACCTCAATATTCTCACTGAAGTGATGGCTATCCCCTTTCGAAGAAGCGCCGAGAAAGACAGGAGAGAGATTTCAGATACGCTGTGCCTGATTGTTGGCCGCATCACAGAATATCGTTATCAAGGTGAAGATGAGCGTTATAAAGAGTATGCGCGAACCATCACGCGAGGTATCAACACAGACAAACTTCCACCGATGATCGCCGGATTAATTATTCAGGAAGTAACTGCGCTGGTGGATACGGCTATAGCAACGAATGTGTTTTCCTATTCTGATTCAGGCGTGACACACGAAGCACTTTGGCGGCACAGCGACCCAATCGAATACACCGAGGTTTACCCCGATAGTCAAATCCCTGACGATGCCAGCCCACTTCAGCAGCTCGACATTTACCCGCCGCAGTTCGGTATTGCACAGCAATCTCTCTGGTGGGGACTGGATGACGAATTGGATTGCTTTATCACTGCACTTGCTGGCGGGTTACTCTACACAAAGAGCGTAGTAAGCGTGTAGCATTGATAATAAAAGGTTTATCACATCATTAACCGATAGCATCTGGTATTAAGGGTATAGTCAATCGCTAATTCGCAAATGAAGGAGCTAATAAAAATGGCACCAAAATCAAGCCGAAAAACTCTTAAGTATGGCGATCAGCCAATGAGGACAATTACTTCCGAGGTAGTAAAAAAGCTGGGTGGTGCTGCGACAAAATCTCAAGTGGAAGATTATCTCAAATCCAATTATCAGAATTACAAAGACAACACAGACTCGAATCTTCGTGCTCATTCGGTTAATTGCAATCGGAGCCACTGGAGTTTTAACAAAACGGCCAGAAGAAGTGACGATATTACGCATCGACATCATGAATGCGACAAGCTTTACAAGCAGGGTAACACATACGAAATCTATGAACCTGCCAAGCATGGTGTATGGGAGCTGTATGAAGATTCAAATGGGAAATGGTGCGTCCGAAAAGTAGAAGAACCCGGCACCGCTCAGATATTTCAGAAGGCATTTGAAGCGGAAATTGCAGAAGTGGCGCAGTTAACCCCCTCCGAACGCAAGATGCTTTTAGCATCCGCAAACACCACTCCAGCGGTAAAAGAAATCACGACTAAGTATTTTGTCCGAAATGCGTGTGTTGTAGTCGAAGTTTTGCAAAGAGCACTGGGAAAATGCGAAAAATGCGAACGCGATGCACCTTTTATTCGAGCTGCGAATAACACGCCTTATCTTGAAGTGCACCACATAAAGCCATTATCTGAGGGTGGGCTAGATACCGTCGAAAATGCTATCGCGCTCTGCCCAAATTGCCATAGACAAGCGCATTTCGGATAGCGTAGCGTGAAACCTAAATAGCTGGTGGCGATTTGATTCCGTCATCAGCTCTGACAAAGAGCATATCCCTCAAAGTATCCCCTCAGATACCACCATTAATATATTTCAATTAAAAACAATGCATTAAAATGCTACATGGTTCCTGCAGGGGACACCATACACATGCACCAGAACCGTAATGGGCCCGCAATATTTCCAGTTCCCGCGCAGTCCAGGGAACGTTGACGGTTTCAGGTCGCTTTGCCAGACCCATTTGCGCTTCTCCCCAACGTATCACCAATGTCCTGAGCAGAAAATTTTCCATAATTATTTTCAAGATAACTCATCTCTTTTACCGTCCATGGGGACAGATGGTTTCGGCCTTGCCGCGTCTTCTCTGACATCGGTTCTTATCCTTACTCAGGTGATAGCTCTGTTGCAAATTCTGTCAGCAGGCAGGGACAGTAATCTGATCAACCCAGTGTATTTTTTCACAATAACAGAATGCGGGTAACAGCCTACTGGCCTGCCGTCACCGTCGAGTAGCTAGTGATTAGCTGCTTCAGGCGCAGCTCTGTCTGGATTTTTTGCGCGGACGTGAGCATCCCTGAGTTTTCCCGAATGCTCATCTGCCGCAGCTGTTCTTCAAGGGGCACTGTTTTACTGAATGCCTGAGTGGCCGCAAACACCTGCGATTTCAGCTCGCTGACGGTAATATACTTTCCTTTTTGCCTATCCAGGGTATTGAGCTGTGTCGCCAGCTCCTGCAATTTGAGCATCCCCTCATGCCATCCATTCATTGCATCAGTTGACAATGCTGAGACGTTAACCTGTTGCTGCCACTGCTGTGTCAGAGGCTTAGCCTGTTCCGGCCACAATGCCTGAACCTGTTCGATAAGTTTTCTGCCGTATGCAATATTCCAGTCAGGCGGCAACTTATCCAGCCGGGCAAGCTGCCGCTGTGTCTGGGCGATAAGGTTCTGCGATAACGGAGTTTGCTGACGCAACATATCCAGTTGTTCAGACGTGAGAGGTGCAGGGAACGGAGCCAGTGAAGCTGCAAGCTGAGTCTGTAGAGGGTCTGGACGGTGAAGAAAATGCCAGCTCCACACTGAGACTATGCTTATCACCAGCATGGTACACATACCGGCTGCGAAGGATTTCCATTTTTTTACCGGAGTGGGCACCGCTGCCAGCACTTCCACATTCGGCTGCGGTTCCGGTTGCGCAACGTACACCCGCTTCACTGCACTCTCTGGCGTATCATCAGCAGGACCACCAGCAAAGTCTCTCGTGGATGCTGTCGCATCATTCATCACGGTGGCAGGCAACACAATACCTGGCTGAATGTTCGACCCGGAGCTGGTTATGCCATCGCTGTTTTCCAGCCGGACAGCACTATTGTGCATCAGGGTACGCAACATATCGAGCTGGCTCAGATGCTTAAGCTCCAGACGTTGCAACACCGCCCCCAGAGCGGTAAGCAGTTGCTCCGCCCGGTACAACTGGCTGAGGTCACTGTAATTCAGCGGGAGCGAGCGCATCCGTTGCTGCAGACGCTGGCTCAGACTGCTGAGGATTTCCATGCGAGCGTGGACTGGCTGCGGCCACAGCGCCCCCCACTGATGGCTTATCAGTGCCTCGAGTATCGTCAGCCCTTCATTGAGCCCGAATAAGCCAGCCAGTTGCGTACGCGCAAGCGTATACCAGGCTGCCGTTTGCAATTCCACACCATTCTGCTCAAACAATGAGAGACAAAGTTTTTCGACATACTTCCAGCTCACATCCGGGCGAGCCGGATGTGTCAGCTTACTCAGTTCATCACGCAGGGCGGCATAATCCGCTAACGTGCGTGGGTCGCCGCCGGTTTTTATTTTACGCGGGGTGATGTCATTCATGACCAGTTGTCCATTTGACATATAAGGAGCTATTGAAAGTTATTGTTTATGCAGCTTTGCTTTCTGCATATTCCAGACTCTGCAGATGCTGTAACGCCACCGGGTCAGCAAGGCGTTATCTTCAAGTTCCATTTCCTTTCTTTTTTTAATCCTGACTATTTACTCTGAATAACGTGCAATGATTCGAAGCCAAAAACAGTAATTAATTTTTCAGCACCCACTATGGTAGAAGAGCAAAAATCAGGTTAAAGAAAGTGCTTTCATCAAAACTCTGCCTGGGGCGGTATAAAGCACCAGGCAGACTAAAGGTCCAGTTGTTCACCGTTCCTGACCGCATAAATAAACGCCCCGATGAAGTCACATGCCCTCTATCATGGAAGGACGTCTCCACACACCCGGTCACACCCTGACCATACAGGAATGCTGGCACAAATTTTACGGACCGGTTTTCATAACACAGCACGAGGGCGGCAATATCAAAAGCCCCGCCCTCAACCAGCAAATCCGTAACAGAGGCAGTAAACGTCTCCACGTTCAGTCCGGTACCCACCAGCCATTCGTCCATCTGCCCCTGAAGCTGCCCCATTCGCAGGCGAAACTCTGCAATATCAGCCTGAGTCTTGCTGACAAATGTGGCCGGATCAGGCTGTCTGGCCTGCAATTTTTCTAGAAACTGTGATTTTACTGACATGATGCTATCTGGCCTTACAGAAGGGTTGTGGTATCGATATACTGCTGTTGCTTCAGGTGTCGCAGGAGAACCCGCCCTTCTGGCATAAATTCCGTTCCATAGCGCACCAGGCCAATGCCCTTCAGCTCGGCATCAATGGCATAGCACAGTTCACCGGGCGTGGTCTGCTCCTGGAGTACCACCGCAATCTGCTTTAGCCGAGGCTCATACTTCAGCAGCACGCCGGAGAGCGTGTCCATCAGGTCATGCTCGGTACCCGGCAGCCCGTGGATTATGGTGGTCATATCCGGCAGCCCATAGTCGGGCAAATGTGCCAGCGTCCCGGCCCGGCAGTTCAGAATACGCTGCATATTGTCCAGCACGGACAGGATGGTCTGGTTCTGTTCGCTAACCTGATGCAGGTCGAGCCCGCCCGTGAAATTGTTATAGAGCGCTTCATACAGCGATGGACGAGGGGTGTCACTCATCTTTCAGCACCTTCAGGGTCAGGCGGTTGTTACCGGCCTCAATCACCCGGGCTTTATCCGGGGAGAGGTCATCACGGCTCAGCACCACCCGCCAGGTATTGTTCACCTGGTCCGGCGACATAAACATGCCGGCCACTGCGACATACTGCGCATTTTCATCCATCGGCATATCGACCATCACCGCCCCACCCGGCTGCAGGCGAATATCTTTCTCCACCATCAGGTCTGCCTGGATGACCTGGCTGTCAGCCCTGAACAACGACGGGTAGTCGGTGGTGTCGAAGGTTTTGCGGTCCTTAAGCTGGTAGATGCGTACCACCGTCGACAGTGCCACACCACCAGCATTGCTGTTGACGGCCTCACGGGCGCGGATATCAAGGTGGAGGGTTTTTACCTGCTTGTAAAAAATCGATTTGGTCACGGCGACGGTGCCGTCTGTCACTTTTTGAGTTAGCCCACAGCCCGCCAGTATCAGAGTGATACCGGCGACCAGCGCGGCCAGAGGAAATTTACCAGCGGTAATCGCCATGCTCATCGGTCTCCCTGTGGTGAAGATTTTCCTGAACCCGCTCATAGCGGCCCAGATGAATGGTGATTGTTTTGGGGTGTGCAGCGGTATTCGCCGCATTCAGCGGTCGCATCACGGCAGTGCGCCCCAGTTGCACCGCCCCGGTTTTGGATTTACTGCTCATGGTCGCGTCAGGCAGCAGACTGCGGTCGACGCACAGCTGTAACCGCACATCGAGGCGGGAGCCAAGATAGACATGCAGCAGCGCCATCAGGTCCGTGTGCAGCTCGCCACCGGGCAGCCAGCCCTGCACTTCTTCCGGATTAGTGGAGGTCAGGCGCATCAGTACCTGGCTGTTCACATCAGTGGCATAGTTACCCATCACCGGGCGGCTGGTCAGGATGACAGGCTGACTGACGCTCATGGTCAGTGGCTTTATCAGTGGCACACGGCGTTTGTCGTGGTGCCAGATGTTCGCCTGTGTGTCAGGTGCCAGCAGGCGTACCAGCGAGGCCAGACCTTCGGCCGTTCGACCCGGCAGCAGCATCACCGGCAGCAGCGCGAGGAAGCGTGATGCAGGCGCGGCAATGCTGTCCGTGCAGCCGTCGATGCCAAGCCCTGCCAGGCCCAGCAGATACTGCGAGATGTTGTCCTTACCGCCCGCTTCAAAGCTCGCCGGGTAAGAGTATTTGCGCCAGATGCGGTAGTACTGGGCTATCAGCCGGTGGTTGAAGATATCGAGGAAATCCGCCGTGGCCTCATAGCCCTCACAACGCTGGGTGATGTCATCGATATAGTGCGTCGGCAGCGGGGACTCCACACCGTAGAGCCCCATAAAGGTGATGCGCACCGTCGGCGGCAGGTGAGAATGCTCAGGCGGCTCAATCCCTTTGATTTCGGAGGCCGGAAAGCCCATGCCCGGATGCGGCCGGAAGCGTACAGGCTCATGACGCACCTGCCAGGTGCTGCCGATGACCGGTTTACCCGGCTGGCTCTGCTCGAGTATCTGGCAGAAGCGATAAAAGTTCATGTACGGCAGGTACTGCCGCAACTGCTCCATCAGCCGGGCAGGCGTGGACTGTGGTTCTCTTTCCACCGGATGCATTTTCCTTCTGGCTGTACGATGAGGGTGAGCTGGTTGAACTGGTTCATGTCGGCATACAGCGCAAAGAACCGGTTGAGCATTTCGCCAAAGAGGTGAATATCCCCCTCGCCGGTAAAGCCGTTGCTGTCGAGGGTCACTTCAATATCCAGCCCCCGTAACAGGTAGCCCTGCTCAAAGCGTTGCAGACGATGGTGCTCTACCTGCTGAATCGCCTCCAGACGGCGGGTGTTCAGTTCATCTTCCTGCCAGTTATACAGCGCCAGCGTCCCGCGCAGCACTTCGGCGGTGCTCATCATGTTCAGGAACCCGGAGCCGAGGTGGCTCAGCACCCGCCAGTGGAAACGGTCTTCGGCAGGCGGGTAAACCGGTAGCGTCGGCTTGCAGAGGTTGCGCACCGTCAGTGATGTGCTGACCACCTGTTCACAGCGGTCGAGCAACGTGCTCGTGAGCGCCCGGCGCGGTAACTGTCCGTTGGTGCCGGTTATTTGCAGCGACACCGCTTCGCGCTCAAACAGGCGGTCATCCTCCCACTGGTGCCCCCCCAGAATCAGCCAGGTGTCATACAGCCCGGTGACGCCCCGCTTGACGCGGGTGTGGTAATAGCGAGGCGGCGCGTGACGGCGCATCATCCCGCCTTTATGGCGGAAGCTGCTGAACGGCACGTATTCGGCATCACTGGTGCGGTTTGAGCCGGTAACTGAATCCACGGCATAAATCTCGGTGTGTCCGTCCTGCAGCCGTTTAGGGCGCAGCAGGTACTCACTTTCAAGGCCGGTGATGGTGAGCGGGTCCGCTTCCAGGGTGAACAGGTTAATGACGGGCACGCAGTGCAGACGAACCGCGTCATCGGTGACCGGCAGGTCTGATGGCCACGGCGTGCTGAACACAACTTCAATATCGAAGTACTCTGCCCCGGCAGGCGGCGTAATGCCGTCCAGGCCGTTGAGGTGGACGAACATAAACTTGTCGCGGAAGGTGAAGTACTCCAGCAGCAGTTGGTAGCCGCTGAACGCGGTATCCCCTTTCGGCCACAGCCCGTCTTCCTCCGCAAACCCGCCCGGCGAGAAGTACCCGTCAAGGCGAATGCGGTCGGTCTGCCCGGGCAGGCGCATATACAGGGCAGCCTGCCGTTTGGTCAGCATCAGGTGCAGCTGGCTGCTGACGGACGCATCCGCCCCGAGATAAAGACTCAGGTGACTGAGGTCAGCATGGGACCAGTCCGCCTGAGTGCTGCAGGCAAAACGCATCCGCAGCAGCGAACGTCCGTCAGGCTCGGTGGTCATGGTCACCCCTGAGATGTTCAGCGGGTTGAGCATCACATCGCGGGTGGTACGGTAACGGCAGACCGTGTTTTTAGGTCCCACCGGGCGGGAATACACTTCCAGTCCCGCGGGCATCACTTCTGCCATTTTCACCGCCTGAAGCGCAGGCGTGAACGCCACCACCGACAGCGACGGGATGGTACGCAGGTAGTGTGGCCAGAGCATGCTGACCAGCCCTTCAGTCAGTTCCGGCAGGTCGTCGTCAATCTTCTCCCGCAGCCGTCCCATCGAGAAAGCAAAGCCTTCGAACAGACGCTCGACATAGGGATCGGGTGTGCCGGCCTTATCCAGATCCAGCATCGCGGCCCGGTCCGGGTGGGTCTGGGCAAATTCTTTGGCCGCTTCACGGAGGTAGCGCATTTCCGCGTCGTAATAACGCAGGGTCAAATCTTCCATTTATTCAGTTCCTGTGGATTTAACCGCAAAGCACGGCGGCACGGGCGGGATCGACGGCGATCAGCCCGGCAAGTAACTGGTCCATTACCGGTGTAAGGCGGGTCTTATCAGCCTCACTGCGACCGGCTTTCAGACGCAGGAGTTTCAGATGGCGGGCCTGGACCTCAAACAGCAGCTCAGGCTCCCAGCTGCTTAGGGTCACTTCTCTTGCTCGCTCACCCAGTTCTGCAAACAGGTGCACCGCCAGTTCATTTTTACCGTACTGCTCAGCAATGCGGCCCATCAGCAGGCGCAACAGCCATTTCTGACGATCGGTGGTCATGCCCGGCCGGGTCTGCAACCAGCCCAGCGCGGCATCCGGGCCTTCACTGTCGGCCAGCGCCACGGCTTCCGGCTCCAGCGCCAGAATGTCATCGTTACCGGGAGTTACCGGAGCTGATGGCGTGTCATTGCCCCAACCGCCGACGGTGTCCAGCACGCTCTGCTGGATCCAGTTCAGCGTCACTTCATCCGCAAACGGCGTTCCGTCACTGAAAGCCAGCGTCTCCAGCCCGGACAGGCGCGACAACAGCCCTTTCAGATCAGACGCGACAATGTCGGCCAGCGTTTCCTTGCCGGATTTCGTCAGCGCCTGGTGGATGTACCACTGCAAATCAAGCCACAGATGATTTGCACCGCGGGAAAACGTGCTGTCGGCCGTCTCCAGCATTTCAGCCCAGTTCTGCTGCAGGTAAAGGCGCTTGAGCAACGCGCGCTGATCCGCTCTTGGTGGTTCAATACGCGTGCGCCCCTGCGCATCCGGGGCCGGGATGGCCCGCAGGGTGTCGTGACGCAGGCTTTTCATCAGATGGTGTGCTGACAGCCAGCCGTCCGGCTGCTCGCGCAGGTATTCGGTGAGGGTGCGGGCCTGAGCCAGCAAATCCTGACCGGAGGTGATCCGCCCGATGGCTGGGGCATCGCTGTGGCTGGCAGACAAAGGGGTTTCGCTGGTACTGGCGTTCTGTGGCACTACCGCATCCACCCCCCCCGCTTTCTGCAGACGGCTTTCCAGCGCACCGTACAGCGCATTGAGTTCCGGCCGGGTTTCATCCGGATCGTTTTCGGTAAGTTGTGCGATCAGCAGCAGCGCCCCGGTGGTGCGCACAGCCTCCTCCCTGACCACTTCCGGGTACAGGGAAAGCGAATCCGTCATGCGCGCCCCCGCCAGCCATTCCAGTGCCGCCTTACGGCTGCGGTCACGCTGCGGGTGGAGTTGTGAACCAAAGCGCGCCAGCAGACTAGCCAGCAGTTCAAGCCCGTCAGCCAGCCCTGATTCGCCTTCCCGATGAAGTTTTGCCCAGCAATAATATGTTGCCACACGAATATCTTTGGCGGTGGTGGTCAGCAGCTTCTCTGCCAGCTGGCAGATGAGTTCGGTATCCGCGCCGGAGAGTTTGTTGACCTCCTCGCGCATCTGCTGGAAGTCATCGTCATAGCCCGGGTCTTCGCCCACTGGTGATGAACCGGGCAGCGGCTGCAGCCAGTTATCCCACTGCGCCATTCGCTCACGGGTGGTGGCAAGCATGGAAGCCTGCTCTGTCTGGCAGGCACTGAGTAAGGCATTGAGCTTGCTCATCAGTAGACCTCCTCTGCATCATTGTCCATACTGGCAACCTGGCCTGACGCTGCCACCCCACTCGTGTTAAAAATGTTTTCCGGCAAACGGAAGTTACGCAGTTTCAGCAGCGCCAGTGGGCCTTCGCCGGCTTCAGTACGCAGGGTGTAATTGAGTGAACGGCCGTCCGGAGCTTTCCAGCTCAGGCTGTAGCTGCTACCGACACCCGGATAAGCACTGACGGCAGCTTTATCAAGCAGGCGTATCCAGCCCCAGGCACCAGGAATGTCTGCATACTGACGGGTTCCGGCCTGAGTGCTAATCCAGCTTAAGTTAGCTCCGGGTGCTTCCGTATCCGCAGGCCACGAGAAGCGCTTCCATGCGGGTAACTGGTTCACGTAGGTCAGCTTCTGGCTGTCGATAATCATGTCGGTCTGCATCACGCCATCAGCAGTGCCCGGGCGCAGTTCGAAGTTCATGCCGGCATTGCCTTCGGTGAAGGCCACATCCGAGATATGACTCAGGGTGTTGATGGCATTGAGGAACGCCGGGTTAAACGCCAGCCCCTGCGAGTTGATGCTGTCCGGTACCCAGTGGTTGCCTTCTTTATGCAGAACCCCCTTAAGACGGGTTTGCAGGAACTGGGCGATACGCCCGGAATCCGCGTTGAGGTACTTCGCGAGAAGCGGAAGAGAAACATCACTACTGGAGTTATTGAACGGATAACGGCCGCCAAAGGCACTGTTCCACTCAGCCACCACCGCCTGCCGCCACTGGGCATTGAGGCTGTCGGCCGCCGGGGTCAGCACCTGCTGCCAGGCCTGCTCCATCGGGTTCACAAACATCGTACGACCAAAACCGCTCCACTCCTGACCCAGGCCTGCTGCAATCAAGCTGCCGTAGTCGCGGGTTTCGGTCAGGTCAACGGCTTTACCCTGGAATACGGTCTGGGCAATGGTCTGGGTCATGGCCTGCGGGTCAGCAGCATTGGTCACTTGCTGCAGACGCAGACGCACCTGCGTCACACGGGTCAGATACGACTGCAGACTCTGCTCCTGTGCACCGGTCCGGTTCTTATCCATCAGGGCCAATACCGGGGCGAAGGTTGCATCCAGTGGGCCATGAACACCGGCGCTCTGGTCAATGGCATCCTTGTTGTTACCGCCCAGGAGGTTTTTGGCTGATTTCACCAGTGAGTCCGAAATCGCCTCCCCGGTCTGCCCGGTGCGCCCTTGTACGTTCAGGGTATTCATCAGTGCCACCAGAGGTGACTGACGAACGTCGGCCATCAGGGTCAACTGGTCAATGGAATCCGACAGTGTGGTAGCCCGGTTCCAGCGCAGGCTATTGAGAAACTCCAGCCAGGCTCCGCCAAAATCAGCGAAGTAGCGTTCCGTCAGGCGTTTTTTTAGCGCTTCCGGCGAGGTCTCGTCCTGTTTATTCACCTGACGCTTGCTGTCAGTCAGCACCCAGTCGAGCTCGTCCCGGCGCGCTTTCACCACTTTCTCGATGGCCGGCTGCACGGCCTGCTCCCAGGCCTGGCGAGTGAACATGCCCGGCACGATTTCCGTGGTGCTGAACAGACGGGATGCATCAGTATCGCCGGTCATGTCTTCAAGGCGCATATCGACATACAGGTGCGCCACCTGGGAGAGCATCTTCTGGTACAGGGTCGATTCACTGTTACGTACGCCCATCAGGCGAACCAGCAGGGAGCGCGCCTGGCTGACCATGCTCTCATCAGCCCGCAATTTCCACTCTGGATGAGCAACCAGCTGCGCGCCATAGAACAACAGCAGTGACGGAGCCCCTCCCTGCCAGATGCCGTCTTTCACACCGTTACGCTTCGGCCAGTCCTGCAGCAGCGCAGAGCTGAACCAGGCGGCGTCCATGTGTTCCGGGCGGGCCAGCATCAGATAGAGCTTGAGCTGGTCATAGGTGGCTTTTGCCATCTGCTCACGCAGCGGGCTACCCGGCGGCAACGCGTTAAAAGCGCTGAGCTGCTTCTGCAGATGGTCAGCAGCCGCATCCCGCAATAGCGGAAGTGCGCTGTCCTGATAACGTGGCCAGAGTGCCGCCAGCAGCGCATTGTTCTGGCTCAACCCGGCCTTCTCGTACCACGGTACGCCATGCTCAGAGCGGTACTGTAGACGGGCCAGAGTTTTCTGCAGTTCAGACAACGCGTGCAGGCGCTGCTCCAGCGGCTGGTTTTGTCGGGCAGCAAGTGCGGCCTGGGCATTCGCGCCATAAATCTGGCTGCGGTTGGTGACATACGCAATGCTCATCCACGCAGCCCAGCCCACCATCGCCAGTGCCACAAGTGATGTAAACACTTTGCGCCATGGAATGCCCGGTTTGCGCGGGCGCAGCCCGGCAGGAAGCGTGCGGACAGACTCAGGCAGAACATCCCAGCGCTTATCCATGCCCCAGTGGTGTGTCACGGCACGTTCGGCACCGGCAGAGGGCTGACTGAACACCACGCCGGCCAGCGGCAGCGGGCGGTACGGATTGAGCATCACCGCCAGCGGCGCAGTCACGCTCTCCGGCTCACGAATAAGCTGGTCGGCAAGCGTCAGCAGGAAGTTATGTTTCACTTCACCGCAGGTCTGCTGCAGGCCCTGTGAAGTCAAATCTGGCGTCAGGGCGGAGAGTTGTTCTGCCAGCCCTTCGGTACGACAACCGGCAGGTAACAGACAACCGGCGGCCTGAGTAATGCGCCCTTCCGGCTTACCGGCCCGCGGGTGCAGGGACCAGACATACAGCGGGAGCTGCCAGCCAAGCGTTTCCATACGCGCGCTGATGGCGTGAGACAGGGAATCCATGGTGCTTTCAGACGGTACCGGCTGCGGCTGCTCCAGCCCTGGCGTTGAGAGCTGGTCAAAGGCCGAGGTGACCCACACCAGCCCATCCACCGGACGGCGGCGCAGTTTACGCAACGCGGTCAGCCAAGCGCTGTCTGCTGGCGTATTGAGGTCACCGCCCCACAGTAACAGCGTGCCGCGATCTTCCTGCCAGAGCTGAGTAGTTAGCTTCGGTGTCAGTTGTTCTACTTCTGAAGCCGTGCCGGTTATCAGCAGGATGCGTGTTTTACGCCCCCAACGCCGACCGTAGAGGTTACGCATGGCGTCACGGATGGTATCGACGGTGACATTGCGAGGCGCGGTCTGCTTGACACGGCCTTCATCGGCAGGCAGGACATTCTTTCGCTTAGCCTGAAAACGGTGCCAGCGCTCCTGGATTGCCTGACGCACGATCCCGCCATGGCGAATGAATAAAACCAAAATCATAGCGCCTGCGAACCCAAGCCATTTTAAGCCTCTAGTATCCAAACCAACCTTGTCACCGTAATTCCAGATAAGCCAGGCGACTACCGCAGTAATAATTATTGTCAGCCCGAAACGCCCCCAGTTCCCACGCCATACAGTATCCTCAACTGCTTTCATTCTCATTCCCTGTTGTCACGGTATTAATAAAACGCTGCCCTTCACCTTCCGATAACATCAGACAGTCTGTCTTCAGTAGCTGTACCGCATCACTGACTATGGCAGTCATTATCCAGGGGGAAAATGGCCCGCAGCGCCCGGCATATGTCTCAAGCCAGTGCAGCTGTTCTGTTTTCCAGTGCCCCTGATATAACTCACTGGCTTTAAGCATCAATGAAAACGACTTCCCCCAACGAACATGGTCACCGATGACATGCTGAGTATTGATAGACTGGGTCTGAGTAGAAAAGTAGAGATCAAATTCACTGAGCATGTCATCGCCTTCCAGAGACATAGGACGGAGCAGACGTACGTTGTGGCCTAGTTCATATTTGGTCGCAACATCATCAGTTGTCAGCAACAGCGTAGCAAGCGCATCGCTATATCGATCACGACCACACAACTGTTGCACCATGACAAGCTCAACAGAAATATCTGGCGTTTTAATTCTTTGTTCTACAGAATCAAAAGAAAGAGAGCGCTGCACTGACAATGTGGGGGCAGGACGCTCCGCTGGCATCAACTCACGCCAGCATTCATCAAAGATCGCTTTTAGCGCAGCATCTTCCTCAGGTGAATCAGTTAGCAGAAATGCCTTCAACGCTATATCTGTTGGTAATCGCATCAGCTCAACTTTAACGCCGTCGAGCTGTTTTAATGACGCTGTTATGGCTGGGCTAATATCAAGCCGCCTGACTAACCCGTTGTATTCCTCTAATTCGGTACTTCCAGGTATGAACATTGGCACTGTCAGTGACTGAGGCAGGATCACTTCACTGCCCATTACAGCCAGATAACGCCCGGCCCATTCGGTCCATTGCTGTTGAGAGTAGTCAGCTTCTTTCGATTCAAATTCGTGCTTATCAACACCATTGTTATAGATCCAGGCTCTCAAGCAAATGCAAAAAATCCAGATAAGTGGTGGAGAGCCGGACACAACCCAAATATTGTAACTCTGCCCTGCTCCCAGCAACTGATTAGCATGGAGAACGAAGATCAACCCTCCTGCGATCAAGGCAGCGAGGCCACCGATAAGCCAGATAAGAAGAGAAGGTTCTTCCGGCATCGGAGTAACATGTGATTTTTGACGCTCCCAACTCATTGATTATCCTATAGCGCAATCCGGCGCGCTGGAGATTACCTGACAACCACATTCACAATGGCAACCATCCACGACAACTGATTTACCATCAGAAGACCATTCAGGCGAACCCTCTATAATGGCATTTATTCCGTGGCCTTCTTTAGGACAACTTACTTTATCCCCTACTAAGGCCACCTTTTTATTATTAACTATCATAGTTGAAGAAGCAGAGATCACTTCTCCACCATGCGTTGTTTTATCTCCCAGCAATACAAAACCGTTTGACATATTGAAATCTCCGCAACCATTTACGATCTAAAAATAAAGCCATTAGCAAAATCAATTCAGCTGTATTTAAATCTTTCACACCGTTTAATGTCGATATATTGACCAACCATCATGATAAACGGAGCAGATACCCACATCCAATAACCTAAGCCATAAGAGATTATTAATCTGTCACGACCTCCAGCGTCTACAATAATGCTTTTCACTCCTAAGAAAGAAATGGCTAAAACAAATGACACCAGAGACAATATGAACAATAGATTATTTTCTTTTTTATTAATCACTCCTATAAGTGATGCTATATAAAATGGATTAGCTAACCAAGAAAATGAAGCACCAGGATCAACAAAAAGACCACCCCCTCCAGCTATAAGTAAAGCAAGACCATCACTTGAACCTGTATCTGTGCTAAAAGAGGGAAAATATAAAGCAGCTAAAAAGCATAGTGCTGAAATTCCGTAGAGAATTCGTGAAAAATATTTCATAACCACCATGTATTTTGAGCGACAATTCAAATTTAAAATCACTTTCTAATTATAAATAACAATCAATCACTACCTTTTGCAAGCAACTGAAGCTTTTTGTAATTAGGGAAATATGGCCCGTTCTCAACGGTTCCATCTGGGTACAACACTGACATATATACCCCGACCTTTTGCACCGATGGCTCTGTGGCGCGCAAGGTTTTTAAAAAATGAAGCCTAGGCTCAAAAATAACTTCCTTTGCCGATGTTGATTTATAAATCACATCTGGTGAGGACCTAACAATGGAATATTCAACTGGGCTACCAATTCTCCTGCGCTCTGTTATTAAAGGGAAATAATCCTCATTCAGAGTGGCATTTCCATTAATAATTTCATATGGTCCACTTAGCCGCTGAGGTGAATTGTCATCAAATACAATAATTTCTTTAATTGGAATGTTTTCACTTTTTTCATCTTTATCTGACGGGGGTTCTTTTAAATTAAAACCTAAGGTTATATTGCTTAATCGCCAATTACACTGCCCGCCACCATCGCGTGAAACGTCTAGATTAAATATACTGTCACCTGATACATGATTGAATTCTTTCTTGATAAAATGATACCCGGGCTCTTTTACTACATCCCCATTTGAATTTTTACGGCTCTTCAAGCAAGTGGTTGAACGATACATAATTTCCAATGGCAGTATTTTACTGTCAGTTGGCATCTTTGCAATTACAGAAACCATTTCACTATCAGGCGGAGGATTCAATGACTCATCTTTATCACAGCCTAACAAAAGAAAAGGAAAGATGAACGCCATATTCTTAATTAATATTTTCATATTCTTCCTTTGCAGTATTTTTAAATCTGACCAATGCATTCACCCAATTGCTCTCGGTCTTTGATATCCCTAATATTTTTGGCATCATTTCTTGCAAAGATAAAAAAATCTTATTCCTTTCCACTTCATTTTTCGAGGTGTTTTTTGTTGATTTCGATGCATTGCCAGCAGGCAAAAAGTGTAGCACTAATCCGCGCAACTATTTAGTTCCGAGAGGCGGCATTAACATATTCAATCTAACTTTGTGCCATGTCTATCTGAAATACTTTCTAGTTTATTAAAATATGGAAACGCATCTCCATCATTGACAACCTCACCATCTGGATAAATATATCTTGTGAAACCCCCACCACTTTCACTTTTGGACCAATCGAATACGTTATTAAATCGGAATTAGACTCAGGAGCGAATAAAATTCTATAAGTGTTTTTTGTTTTATAGGTAGAATATAATCTTTTACTGTATGTCCATAAGTCCCTTGAATACCCATTTAAAAAACGTTCATTGACCCATAGGAAGTAACGCTTTGAAATTAATAAATCTCCCGTGACATCTTCATAAACACCATCATCTCTCTGTGGATAATTATCATCAAAAATAACAATAATGCCAGAACCTACAACATGATCAACTTTTCCTTTGAATGCATCAACTCTATATTGGATATCTATAATCACATTACTCAACTTCCAATCACATTGCCCTCCTCCATTGGATGGAACTAAAGAACTATAATCAGAGCATTTTTTCTTTTTTTAACTGGATTTTTGTATAGTTAAAACTTGGTTCCTCATCTGATTTTCCATCAGAGTTATAGCGTTTTTTATGACACAGATTTGAACGATACATGAACCCAACAGGTAATAATTCCATTTCATCCGAAAGTTTCACTACCAACTTAACGCTTCCCATTTTGGAGTCGGTGGTAAATTTGTCATTTCCATCGCATTCAGTAATTTGTAACGTTAACAGTATAACCAATATAGCTTCAGCTGATATCTTCATACTCTTCCTTAGCGATGTGTCTAAAGCGAACAAGACTATTGCGATAAGTAGTATCAGTAGTGGAAATATCTAACGTTCTGGAATGAATGAGTTGTAACGTTAGGAGCCAGCCATTTTTTAACACTTCATCAATAAACTAGTTTAGTATGCATGAATATTACTCACTAATTAGTGATTGAATCTTTTTATAGTCAGGAAAATAAGGAGAGGATTTAGTCGTTCCATCCGGATAAGTAATAGACATATATTCGCCGACTTTTTGTTCTTTAGGCTCTACGGCATAAATAGTTTTGGTAGAATGAAATCGCGGATGAAAATAAATACGCCCTCCGTTACGTACCCGATACATCTTATCAGGAGTACTTCTAATAATTGATTCGACTTTTTTATAACCATTGATGTGATATGTAGTAACCATTGGGAAATAATCACCAGTCAGATCAAGATCCCCATTAACATCCTGGTATGATCCACTAATCCGTTGAGGATCATTATCATCGAATATTACAACCTCACTAATTGGAACACTATGAGAAGTACCATCCCCAAGAATGCTGTGAAAACTAAGTGTTAAGTTGCTTAGCTTCCACTTGCAATCACCGCCACCATCTCTAGGGATTGGTAATTTGTACCCTTTTTCCTTACCCTCATTATCTAATGAAAGCTTCATAGTTTTATAACCTGGTACCTCATAACTATGTCCAGCACCATTAACTTGCTTTTTATGACAAATATCGGAACGATACATAACCCTCAGAGGTAGCATTTCTAGAGATTTTGGCAATTGGATAGAAATCAAAATATTCTCTCCTTTTTCTGAAGGCGAGAATGCCTCATCTTTATTACAAGAGCATAAAAACAAGGATATTGCTGAAAGAAGATATTTAGTTAATGTTTTCATATTGTTCTTTCGCCCTCTCGTTAAAACGAACGAGTGCATTCTCGTTCACAACACTTCCCTGAGTAGCTTTCAATGTCTGAGGCAAAAGATTTTGCAATTCTAGAAATAACTTATTGCGCACAGCTTCGTCCATTGATGTCTCATCAGATGAATTCATTGATTTATCCACCAGAGATTCAAACTCCTTTCGTTTAATCTTTCGTTCCAATTTTCTTGAAGAGTCTGTCAATTCCAAAAGTTGATTATTCAAAAATGGAATGTATTTATTTTCCATTGAGTGATTTGCTGGGTTCGTTAATGAATCAAGATCAGGGTTTGTATTCTTCTTAAAGAATCGCTCAATACTTTTAGGATCAAGACACCCGATGAATTTTTCTTGTTTTTCCTTTGATTCACAAAATGCACTTTCATTAAGTTCTGGAACGAGATATAACTTTGTTTTTTTAAATGCAATTTCTTTTATTCTTACAATAGGAGAGTTGCTACCAAAATCAACACCGGTAGCTGCAAACTGCCTTTTTTTTAAACTAACTACCGTTTGCTCAGCTTTTAAAAAAACAACAATATCTCCGTGATGCCAATATGGATCCTGTGATTTATTTTTGACACTGATAGCAGTGTCAGCAAGCGCTTTGGGGAAACCGAAAACGACAGCCATATTGGCCCAAAGTTTATACATTTCATTATCAACATCAACTTCCATAGGTATACTGGTTACCGTATCAGTATCATTTACATGTCTATAGTGTGTAATGTTCCCCAACGACGATATCGCGTTTCTTGTAAATGTACGCGGCATGCCGTAAGTATAAATAACAGGGTTGTAATTTATCAGCTTTGATGCTTGTAGCAATGTCAACGCGCCACCTAAGCTATGCCCACAAATAAATAACTCTCGTCCTGCAAGCAAGGAATTTAATCGTTCAAAATCTTCAGGGAAAAGTCGTTGCGCAAGCCTAAATGCCTCTAAAAAACCTCGATGACACTGCCCTACGGGGGAAATATCTAGGCAGGGCACTGGAAAGAATTTAGCATCTGTCACTATATCTGCACCTGCAGATGGCTCAGTACCTCTCCATGCAACTATTATCTGCTTGCCATTATGAAGATAAAATAGTTGCGTCCCCCCTTCTCCATTATTTCCCTCTGTAGTATCTAAAAAAACCGGGTCTATATAGCGTTCACTAAAAGGTACATCTATAACTATAGGACAATAGCCTAACAAGGGAACTTCAGATAAATCCTGGAATTTTTTATTAAATAAGGAAAGAACATCTACTTTTTCTTTATATGCGCAATTAGCCAACAAACCTAAATTCATAGCATTAACAATCGAATATTCTTTTGTATGATGGAGAAGAATATTCCAAGCCCTAAACGGACAGATTTTCACTATTACTCGCGCATTAAAATACATATTCGAGATCGTTAACCCTGAAAACTCTGGATCTGGAAAGTGAAATCCAGGTAGTTCCTTAGCTTCCCAACCTAGTATTTGAGGTGCTTTATCACATAGCTGTCCTATAACCACATAATAGCAAATAAGGTTGGTCTTCTTATCTACGGTAACCGGTGACATTTTCATCGAATAGGAATTAGTCCTTTCAATGTTTAGTGTCCTTTTTTCCATTTCATCAGCAAGTGATTGAGCTTCAACAAAAAGGGTGAGGTCAGGATGAAGCAAGTCATCAATCCTAAACACCCCTTCAGAATTGGTTATTCCAGTATATGGTTCTATAACCTTATCGCGTGATGCCTCATTTTCAGCGCGACAAGCCATACTTTTTACAGGGTTGTCATTTTCATCAACCAGTTGAATTTCAATCCAGCATTTTTTTTGCGCCGGAGCCTGGGCTCTACCGAATGTCCCTACAGCAGATGTTCTTGATTCGCTCATAATGACGCTCCTTGTTCGCTGTCAGTACTGCTTAGAGGAAACTCAATTTTCATTGATGATGGAGACGCAGTATAAATTGGCATAGTATTGCCGAGCTTATCTGTTGTCCCTGAATAAATATCACCTTCAGCGGTGGTGACTTTATAATGGGTGTAAGGCATCACTTCACCCGTTTCCTGGTTAGTTATTGCAAACCCGCCTTTAAATCCTTTAGGCAGTTTCTGAGGAGACAAATTTAAGTTTGCCACCCCCATTTTTTGCACATTCGCAGCTTTCAGCAGGATATTCCCCGGACATCCAAGCTCAATATTTCCGCCACTGATCTTGATATAAGCTCCATTACAAACAAGGGTTAATTCCTTGCTGGCATTTACCGTCACGCTACCGCTATTGCTGGTAACAGTGACATCCTTCAATGCCTGAACATTCAGTGCGTCTCCCTGCGCCTGTACATCAACTTTGCCCTGCCCTGCAAAAAGTTGCATCCCTGCACTTTGTGCAAAAAGACTTACAGCTTTCGACGCCGCAACAGTTACCGACTGAGCGGCGCTTATATCCGTATTGCGACCAGATACTATTCCTACACTTTGACTTCCAGACGCAATCCGAACTGCTTCTGGACTGACCATCCCAATACCCATCGGTGAATGAGCTAATATTCCTGGTTTTTGCAGTCCGGACAGCGCGCTATTCAGACTTGACTGGCTATCTGAATCTGCCGAAGTTGCTTTTGCTGTCTCAGCTGCTTTGCTGAGACTTTTTGCGAGAGAAAGAGCCTGTTCCAGCTGCTGTACAGCTTCATGCATATCGAGCATTATACCGTCAGCATTTGGCTGAGAGTCAGCACTTAGTAAAATCCCTTTCCCCCCCCGAACAGCTACCCAATCATCAGTGCGCAACTCTGCACCTTCTCCTCTAACAACGCGCTCCTCATCGACGTTGTGTCCTAAATTAAGTTGGGTCTTGCCGCCATACTCCGTACTGAGCTTAACGTGCTCTTCGCCGCGCTTGTCCTCCATCCGAAGCTTGTTCAGGCCAGCTGTGCGGATAACATTGCGCGTGCTGTTGGCCTCAGTGACGTGGTCAACGTGGCGGGAGTCGTGGAGGGCATGGGCAATATACGGACGATCCGGATCGCCTTCGTGGAAGGCAATGGCGACTTCAGTGCCCTGTATCAGCGGGAAGTGGAAGCCGTATTTGTCCCCACCGTAAGGCTTGGCAAAACGCACCGGCATACTTTCCATGCCCTGGCGTTTATCGTCGCGGTCGGCATCGAATTTCACACGGTACATGCCGGATGCATCCTGCCAGGCGTAAATATCGTTATCTTTGGCGCTGGTCACACGCGCCATCAGCGTGCCGCTGACCACCGGGCGCTTTTTAGGGGCTGGTCGCCAGCAACGGTTCTCGTAGTACGGCATCCCTTCCCACATCACCACCAGGGCATTCTTACGGCTGGCAATGTAACCCGTGCGGGTAATGATAATTCCGTTTTCTATTTCTGACGGCAGCGTCCGCTGAAGAGCCAATTCAGTGATGGTCAGTACCTGTGCCGGAGAAAGTGTCGCATCATTGCTGCTGCCGCTGATAGTCGTCTGCCTGGACAGAAAACGTTCATGCTCCAGGCGCGCCCAGAAGTTACCGGTTTCTGCTGAAGGTGTGATTTTATCGCCACGTTCAAGGTGACGCGGGCGATAATGGTACACATCGCCGTAGGTAACTCCGTCACCGTCGCCGCGGGTCATGTCCGCCGGTACAGAGGTCAGGACATTCTGGGCTTCACGGTGATTGTAATCACTGGCGGTGACATTACGCTCAACCACATTCTGTCGGACGTTAACCCCCCAGACTGAATCCGCTGCATTGTCACTCATTCCCGATGGGCTGCTGAGCGGCAGAGACTTACCGAACGTCCATGCGCTCTGCTTGTCTGCGAAATGCACCACTTCGGTCTGGGTGTCAGGTTGCAGGGTAAAGAAGTAGAAAATCCCCACTTCGGCCAACAGACGCTCAATGAAGGCGAGGTCGTTTTCCTTGTACTGGTTAATCTGTTCACGCTTCGGATAGTCGGCTTTGAGGGTGAACTCATACTCCCAGCCTTTCAGGCCATGTTCCTGTAATACTTCGGTGACGACTTCTGGTACCGACTTGTTGACGAAAAAACGGTGGGTACGGAATTGCTTGCGCAGCAAAGACAGGAACGGCTCAATAATAATCTGGTACATCGCCTGGTCACGTGAGCCACTGATACGCTTAAAATGCGTCACCACACCATGCACCACTTTCTGCCCGGTCAGCCCCATCAGAGGCCCGGTTCCCATGGTCAGCGTCGCTGGCTTGGTCAACAATTGAGTTGAATTAATATTCTGCTCGCTGCTGGTAAAGACAACCTGGTAGTAATAAAGCTCACTCATGAACTCCTTACCGCTGAAATTCTCCACATCGATATCTGCCGTGCAGGACGGAATATCCAGGCGGTAGCGGTTCAGTCCGCCTTCAGTTAGCGCAGACAGGGTATTCTTAAGCGTATCTGTCAGACTCATGATATTGACTCCATGGGATAACCTGCCGTCCATGACTTTATTGCCTAAAGGCAAATAGCAGGTTTTATCAGGGGTACTCAGTGAGTACGGAAAAGAGTGATTAGGGCTCCAGCCCCGACAGCACATATGAGGGCTTTTACCAGCAATACGGTCATTTCAAAGTTATCCATTGCATATTCCCCATCACCACTGACGGAAATAAAACGCTTAACAAACGCGCAAATAAAAGCATCAGGAAGAAATAGAACACCAACGATAGTGAACAGAAAGAAGATGAAAATTTTCACTCAGTTAGCCACCCCGACTTCAGGAAATAAAAGAGTAAATTATATATTTACAAGAAAAACTTTAAATACGGACACTTATTACACTTGCTATTCTGGCACCTGAATTGAACCATACGGCCTCGCGAATTCGCGGTCTGTCAAAGGGAAATTATACACTTGATTATTATTAATACCGACACCAACGACAAAGCTTCTCGCTTCTTTATTATCAAGTGTTGGATGAAGTACAAACTCAACAATATACTTGCTACCATTTCCAAAATGAAAATAAGACGGAGGAATACATAACTCTCCTTCAATAACCTTAAGGTCGGGAGAGAAATTAAAATCTTTTTCCTTTGAAGGCGTCCCTCGTAGATTGATACCCATATCTACTGGCTGATAATCTTGTGCATTATCAATATTCACGCAAACATTATCACCCTTTTTACTCACCTGTGCAGTTTCTTCAAAACGAAATCTGTCACCTGGTCCAGGGCATCCCGTCAGGATTGAAAGACAAAAAAACGCTAACGATAAAGTATTAAGCTTAATAAAATAGTTACGTCTCACCATGGAAAGCCCCTCAAAGCATTTTTATATCCCTCACGTATCACCGACTCAGAAGTATCCCCATCGAGCGTAATATCGGGATATCTTTTATTTTCAAGGTGATTCCAGATTTCATACCCAAATGTCTGTAAAACAAAATTATCTGCAATAATCTGCGCCTGCTGCTCCATCGGATATTCGCTTAAGAGACGACCATCAAGGGTATAACGGTAACTCACCATCCAGCTCACCAGCCCTCTGAAGATCACATTCATTCCTTTTTCACGCTGCCAGACATGACTCATTTCATGGATGAACAGATGCTGAAAACTGTCGGTTGTCTGTGAGAAATCATCGAAATATAGATCACGAAAATAGATCTCCCCGTTTGGAGTCATAGCCGTATTCTTATCTTGTAGATTAAAAGGGAGATAACTCTCTCTGTGGATCCAGACTGTTGGGTAATCGATAGTGGATAAGAAAACAGATTGTGCAAGCTGTATCTCACCGGCCGTAAGTGGTCTGACACCACCTTCTTTAATTCTGAACTGATCCTGAGTTTCTTCAGCCATGTTTAAACTCCAGCTCAATCCCTTCTTCCTCACTCCAGCCGAGCGTCAGGGAGTGTGGTTTCTGTTTTGCCGCCATGTGGGTCAGCAGTTGCTGGCTCAGCACCGGCAGAATTTGTTGATTCAGCAGGCTGTCGACGTTGCGTGCGCCGGTATCCGGCAGCAGGCAAGCGGCGGTCAGGGCGTCATACAGGCTCTCATCAATATGCGTGGTCAGGCCATAGTGACGATGTAAGCGCTTGCTGACCTGTGAGAGCTTCATCTCAACGATGATGCGCATAGGCGCTTCAGCCAGCGGACGGTAAATCACGGTCTGGAAGCGGGCGAGCAGCGCCGGCTGGAAGTGGTCTCGAAGTATCGGACGCAGCAGTTCGTGGAGATCGCCTTCGGTGGCCTCCGGCTGTTCGTCGAGCAACTGCATCAGGTGATCGCTGCCGAGGTTGGAGGTCATCAGGATAACGGTATTGCGGAAGTCGATTTCACGCCCTTCGCCGTCGCGCATAAAGCCGCGGTCGAAGACCTGGTAGAACAGGTTCATCACGTCACGGTGGGCTTTCTCGACTTCATCGAGCAATACCACGCTGTACGGGCGCTTGCGCACCGCTTCAGTGAGAATACCGCCCTGACCGTAACCCACGTAACCCGGAGGAGCACCTTTTAACTGGGAAACGGTGTGCGGCTCCTGGTACTCGGACAGGTTGATGGTAATCAGCGATTTTTCACCGCCGTACAGCACGTCTGCCAGCGCCAGCGCTGTTTCAGTTTTACCGACGCCACTCGGGCCGACCAGCAGGAACACGCCCTGCGGACCGTTCTCTGACGTCAGTCCTGTTTTTGCCGCACGCAGGCGCTGGGCGATGGCGGTCAGCGCCACGCCCTGCCCGACCACGCGGCTGCCGATTTCATTTTCCAGCGTCAGCAGTTCGGTCTGCTCGTCTTTCATCAGCGAAGACAGCGGTACGCCGGTCCAGTCGGCAATCACGTTGGCAACCGTGCGGGTGTCCACATCCACCTGAACCAGCACGTCGCCCTGTTGCGCCTGCTCCAGTTTCAGCTGCAGATCCGAAATTTCTGCCTGCTGACTGATGTCCTGTCGGCTGGCCATCAGCTGCTGTACCAGCGCCTTTTCGTGGCTGAAACGAGATTCCTGTTCCGCAATACGCGCTTCCAGCTCAGTCCGCTGCTGCTCAATGGCGCCCAGGCGGTCACCGTGACGGTTGCTGCCGGAGGCGATGTCTTCCAGCAGCGCCTGCTCTTCCAGTTCCAGTGCGGTCAGCTGTGCTTTCAGGCGCACAATTTGTTCAGGCACCGTATCGAGGCTCATGCGCACGCGGGCAGCGGCGGTGTCGAGCAAATCAACCGCTTTATCCGGCAGCTGGCGTCCTGTTAAATAACGGCGGGAAAGCGTGACAGCGGCACGGACCGCATCATCGGTGATATGCACGTTGTGATGTTCGGCATAACGGGATTTCAGGCCTCTGAGCATCAGGCAGGCGGTGTCATCATCCGGCTCGTCGACCTTCACCATCTGGAAGCGGCGCTCCAGGGCGGCATCACGCTCGAAGTACTGCTTGTATTCGGACCAGGTGGTGGCAGCGATGGTGCGCAGTTCGCCGCGCGCCAGTGCCGGCTTCAGCAGGTTGGCCGCATCCGCGCCACCCGCCTGATTGCCCGCGCCGATGATGGTGTGCGCTTCGTCGATAAACAGCAAAATCGGCACCGGTGACTGCTGCACCGCATCGATGACGTTTTTCAGGCGCTGTTCGAACTCACCTTTCACGCCTGCCCCCGCCTGCAACAGGCCGAGGTCAAGGGTGCGCAGGATGACCGGCTTGAGGGATTCAGGTACGTTACCTTCGGCGATACGCAGTGCAAGACCTTCCACCAGCGCGGTTTTCCCCACACCCGGTTCACCGACCAGAATTGGGTTGTTCTTGCGACGGCGCGAGAGAATATCCACCATCTGGCGGATTTCAGTATCACGACCAAAGACCGGGTCGATCTTGCCCTCTTTCGCTTTGGCGGTGACATCGAGGGTGAATTTATCCAGCGCGTTCTGCAGCGCCGGACTCAGTTCTCCTTCTTTTACTTCCGCATCGACAAACTCCACCTCACTGCCGTGATTTTGTGCCAGCTCTGCTTCCTGCTGTACTTCCGGACGTTCGTCCGACTGCGCATCAAGTAACGGACGCAGACGCTCAAGCTGGCTCTGGCCCAGCGTCAGCAGTGGCCACAGTGCGTCGCAGTGAGCAAGTCGTGGGTTTTCCGTCAGCGCCATCAGCAGGTGCACGCTGCGGATACTTTCCTCTCCGGCAAGTGAGGCCTCCATCCAGGCTTCCTGCATCAATTTCTGAATATCGGCAGACAACTGGGGACGACTGCGTACCGAACGCGGTTGATTATCCAGCCAGCCGAGCAAGTCCTGCCAGATGGCGTCCATATCCCACTCGTAGCGGCGGGCCAGCACGGTAAGGTCACCTTCGCCCTGCTCAAGCAGTTTCAACAGCCAGTGCTCCGGCAGAATTTCTGCGTGCGCGCGGGTCTGACACAACGAGGCTGCCCCTTCCATTGCGCGGGCGCAGTAAGGGTTGAGACGTCGAAGAAGGATTGCCGGGTTTTCCATGTTTGCTTGCTCACTGTTGAGGACCGTTCAGGCACGCTACCGCCCCTGGCCGTTACCGAGGCCCATAAGGTCTGTTTCCGGGATGTGATGTTTTTTGCTCAACGCCCGCATGGGCAGACGTTCAGCAAAAAACGGGCAGAAAAACCTGCCCGCAGGGCCGTTGCTCTAAATAGTTCGTGCTGTAGCAAGGCGGCAAGCGAGTGCGGCCCCGGGAGCTTACTGAAGTAAGTGACCGGGGTGGATGAACGTAGCCAACGCCGCTACAGCGCGAAATATGACGAGCAATTACGCCGTGGCGCGTTCGTTCCAGCTATCGGAATGAATGATGTTGCCGTCTTTGTAGGTCCAGGTGATTTTTTCGTAACGCAGTTCAATGCGCTCAAGGTGGTTATGCTTCTCTTTAGAAGGATCCTTGATGTCATACATTTCAGGATTCACTTTCACCACTTTCACGTTTTCTAACTTCGTGTTGAAGTACTCAACTTCCTGGCCCGCGTCGTTGATTTTGTACCACTTGAATTCCGCAGACTTGAGGGTCTGACCGGTAGTCACCGCCTTGTACAGGTACGGGCTGGACGAGTCGATTTCCTTGGTGAACAGGAACGGCGTGTGGATACGGGTACCGGTCAGTTTGCCGGTGTTGTTATCGGTCGGGATGTACAGGTTATGTTCCTGAGCAACAACTTCGATGCTGCCTTCACGATCCTGAACGTCCACAGACCCTTTAATGTCCGCGCCGCCGTCGTCTTTCAGCCAAAGATAAACAGGAATTGCCATGGAATTACTCTCCATTGTGTTGTGATGCGCCATCATCCTGCGATGACGCCTGGGTGTGGCCTGGTATCTGACAGGCATTGGCCTGCGGTACCAGACTGATTTCGACACGGCGGTTGAGCGCACGGCCCTCCGGCGTGTCATTGGTTGCGACAGGACGGCTTGCGCCATAGCCCTGCACCGCAAAACAGCTTTCCGGTACATCACCGGTATCACGCATCCAGTCACGCACCGCTTCGGCACGCTTAAGTGAAAGCGTCTGATTGAGTTTTGGATTGCCAGTGTTGTCGGTGTGACCTGACACCACAATCAGCCATCCCGGCTTCGCTTTGATATCGACCAGTGAGTTGACCAGCATTTTGGTGGAGCCAGCCTTCAGCATGGATTTGCCGGAATCGAACAGCGACATGCTGTCGAGGCGGATTGTTTTCGGACCCTGAATGATTTTCTTAATGACCGGTGGCGGTGGTGGCGGTGGAGCCCAGTCGCTGACGGCAGCCTCAACAGGCGGCACCAGGCGCAGCCCCTGATACAGACCCAGGCGATAACGCAGTGGCTCCCCGCGACGCGCCCAGTCGTCCAGCAATGCGCCGTCGGCTCTGAGGCGTTGCTGCGCCCGCAGTTTCGGGGCAACAGGATTCCCTGTCAGCTGGTGATACAACGCAAGGTGATCGCCCACATTACGGATTAGACGCTGGTTGTTTATCCAGGACGCCAGCATGGCCAGCGCCAGGAAAATCCCGCTCAGCAACCCGGCGTAACGCCAGAACACCATCCTGCGGCTGACACCCCGTCGGCGTGGTAATGCCGGCAGCAGCAGTTCAGGCAGCGGCAGTGGCTCAGTGGTGACAATGGCATCCGGTGGCAGCGCCGTCACGGAAGTGATGTGCTGTTGCCAGAGATTGCCCGCGATACCACCCACCGGCACCATGCACATGCCCTGCACGCAAGGCTTCATCACCGGTAGTTCGCCCTGGCGTACTGACAGCAGGTCATTCACCGCGCTGTTCTGCCAGGCAAGCAGACTGTCCAGCCACAAACCCTGACTCAGACGCGAAAGACGCCCGTCTGAGCCGGTCTCCCGGGTCCACTCCGTCAGTGACACATTGCCCTGAGCGGGCTGATACACCTGAATACCGCTTCGCTGGCTTACCGTGGTAAACCAGACAGGCTCTGCCTCCGCGCAGGCCACAGGGGGAGATACCCAGGTCACAGTCCACAGCGGCGGGAGAGTGCCAAATGCCGCACGGCACTGGATGACAGCCCGCTGCCAGCCCCGAAGACTCTGGGTAAAATCATCACCGGAGGTGTGCTGTTCAGGTACCACCGCCAGCATGACGGAGATTTGCAACACCAGGGCCGGGCGCACCAGGCTCAGGTGCTGTGCCAGCAGTGGCAGCTGTTCTGCATCCTTCACCCACAGATACCAGCCTTGTCGGGTCTCCCGGTGACGAGAACCGGACACAAACAGCCGGGTGTTGTCGCCGCAGACGAGGATCACCGCCCCCTGAAAATCCTCCGGCGGCAGGTTTTCATCCACAATTTCCCGGACAGCAGTCGCCCTCGCCCGGGAGGCCCGACGCTGACGCCAGAGCATCACCCCGGACACCAGAACAACCAGCAAGCTGAGTGCCACACGGCTGCCCGTGGACAGTGGCCAGAATCCCAGAATGAGCCACAGCGCCAGAACGGCACTCAGGGCCGTTAACAGACTTCGGTACGCATCCCGCATCGCTTACCCCGGCCTGACAGTCTGGCTTACCAGCTCGGTAAGCGAAGACGAGAGGAAAAACCAGAGCGCCACCAGGGCGACAGCGGCCACAACCCAGGTCAGCCAGTACCAGCGACGACCGCTGCGCAGGCGTGATGCCCGGGCAACAATGGGGGCGTCCTGTGCCAGCGTAAAGGCCGGCACCCGTTCCGCGAGCGCACGAACGATATCTTCCCGGTACTCATCATCCTGGGCGCGATACTGACCGACGAACCCCAGCTGCAGGGTCCGGTACATACAGGTCAGGACGGCGGCGTCAGGGGCGGTTTCTTTCAGCAGGTTTCGAATCCTTTCCCACAACTCCTCACCGGCATTGAGGGTGCCAAAGAAGTGGGCCTGTAACGGATCACGGCGCCAGGTCAGGTAACCATCATCGGTGGTTCCGCGGTTCATCACGCTCTCATCAAGCAATGCGCACAGGGCATACACCATATGGTCACGGCTGATGTCGCTGTAACCGGCATCTCTCAGTGCGCTTCGGGTATCCTGAACCAGACGACAGGCCCGCCGATAGAGACTTTCACCATCCCGGACTTCCTGACCGCCGCGTAGCTGGCTTGCCATCAGCCAGCCGGGATAGAAAATCTTTTCGATTTGGCTGAGTTCGGATTTATTCATGTGCGCAGCACCGCAAAGAGTTCAAGATTCACATCCCCCAGCGAACGTGGGGTGTAGAAGGTGCAACTGCCCATCTCAAGCATCGCCCGTGCCGCCTCAGTACTCAGATCAAGCGAGAAATACTGGTTCTCAAGGCGTAACGGGATAGCGGCCGGAACATGGGTTAGCGGCTTGATAACCATCCCGCTCAGGGCCACATTCACCACATCTGACACATCGTCGAAGCTGCCCGCTTTACACAACTGCGGGAATTTCGTCTGAAGTTCATGGTTCGGCATGGAGGAACGTACGGAGAGGTAGAAGTCAGTCCCTTCACGCAGGCGCGCATCGTGCAGGGCACCTTTCCAGATCTGATCCTGATGCTCCAGGTGGATACTCACCACCCGCGACGGCAGACTCGCTTCCAGCAACTTATCGAGCAGTGCCAGCAGCGGCGGGAAGACCCGTTCCGGAGCATAGTGCTGGTAGGCAGGAATATCGCCGGCGTCAT
The DNA here is from genome assembly GCF_051131755.1 of Klebsiella sp. R445. Lineage (NCBI taxonomy): Bacteria > Pseudomonadati > Pseudomonadota > Gammaproteobacteria > Enterobacterales > Enterobacteriaceae > Klebsiella > Klebsiella sp. R445. The sequence continues at coordinate 4,651,957 of NZ_CP180446.1, read as the reverse complement.
GCTCCAGTGAGAAAGTCAGCAGGCTGCCAGCCAGACGGGTCAGTTCGCGGTACAGCAGTTCCGGGTGACGCTCAGGCGTCTGAAGTAGTTCCGTCAGCACCGGTTCGGCGCTGTTCAGGGCATTGAGCAGCCAGAACAGGGAGACATCCGCAACCGCAAAGTCGGCCATACGTTCATTGCTTTCACGGCGCATAGCCATCAGGCGACGGCGACGGGCCTGCAGCCGAATGAGCAGGTCACTCAGTTCGGTGGCAAGCCACTGACTGGTAGCAATGGACAGCATCGGCGGAATAAAGGCCGGATCGCGGCTCCACTGCCCCTGTGCATTACGCACCAGGCGAGCCACCGGGCAGGTCAGGTAAGCGGTATTTTCCTGGCTGGAAAGACGCAGGGTCAGCGCATGACGCAAAATCGCGAGTTCACCGCTTTCATGGCCGGCCAGCTCCTGTACCACCACGCGCTCCGCTTTCCAGCGACGCGGACGCTCACTGTCCTGGCCGTTATCAAGGTTGCCACCGCTGGCGCTCAGCAGCGGCAGCGCGACAACCACGTCAACAACCTCACTGCCGGCGGCAACAGACAAATCACAGACCGGTGGAAGCGTGTCTGCCAGATCGGTATCCACAAGGGTACCGTCCTGAAAGCGCACCACCAGACGGGTGGCGTTCAGACGCGAGAGCGCCAGTGCAGCATCATCAAATTCTGCCGCCACCACGCCCCAGGGATGAGAAATACCCATCCGGGCGATCATGTCGGCAACGTGTTCACTCCAGCGGGCCTGCTGCTGGAACTGTTGCGGGGCCAGAGCGGCCCCATCCTCCCAAAGTGGGCGGTAAATTTTCATCCCTGATTTCCCCTCGCCTTATGATTTCGCCTTCGGCATCTGGGAAACCAGTGACAGGTTGACGTCCATCCCTTCCACCTGGAAGTGCGGGATCGCGTACAGCTTCACGCGGAAGAAGCCCGGGTTGTCTTCGATGTCTTCCACCACCACTTTCGCATCGCGCAGCGGATGAGAGGCCTGCAGCTCGTCGCCCGGGTCGGTCATTTCGGTCACCAGACTGCGAACCCAGGTGTTCAGCTCAAGCTCCAGCAGACGACGGTCTTTGGTGGTACCGATATTTTCGCGCTGAATCAGCTTCAGGTAGTGGGCGATTCGCGACAGCAGGAAGATGTACGGCAGACGGGCATTGATACGGCTGTTGGCCGTGGCATCCGCTGTATCGTACAGGGCCGGCTTCTGGGTGGAATTAGCGCTGAAGAAGCAGCTGTAATCACGATTTTTGTAGTAGGACAGCGGAATGAAACCGAGGTTGGCGAATTCAAACTCACGGGTTTCAGGGATCATCACTTCTGACGGGATCTTGACCTGATTACCGGTGCCCAGATCGTAAAGATGGATAGGCAGATCCTGAACGGCACCACCGGCCTGTGGGCCACGAATTTGTACACACCAGCCATTGTTGATGAAACTACGTACCATGTTGGATGCAAAGGCAAACGAGGCGTTGGTCCACAGGTATTTATCGTGATCCGGGCCCTTCACTTCTTCCACGTAGTTGAAGCTACGCACCGGTACGGTGTCCGGGCCATATGGCAGACGACCCAGTACGCGCGGCATCACCAGACCGATATAGCGGGCATCATCCGTCTCACGGAAAGATTTCCACTTGATATATTCAGCGCGGTCAAAGTAGTTACCAATATCTTTGATGGCGGCTACTTCCTCCATCGAATCTTTAAGGAAAAATTTCGGGCCGGCAGAGCCGATAAACGGCATATGTGCAGCAGCGGAGACTTTGGAGATGTTGCGCAGCAGAGCAACATCCTGCGCAGACGCATCAAATTCATAGGCGGAAATCAGCGCAGCGATAGGCTCTCCACCCGGCGTGTCATACTCATCAATATAGGTATGTTTATACAGACCACTCTGGATGATTTCCGGGCTGTCTTCGAAGTCCTGACGCAGATCTTCTTTTGACATATCCAGCAACTCAACTTTCACGTTCTGACGGAAATCGGTTTTGTCGACCAGCGATTTCACGCCGCGCCACAGGCTCTCTACCGCCTGGAATTCTTCGCTGTGCATGACCGCATCCAGCTGACGGCTAATCTGGTAGTCCAGTTCTGCGATATGGTGGTCAATCAGGTTTTTGTCGAGTTTTTCAACTTTTGAGCCCGCTTTCGTCAGGCATTCCAGGAATACCTGCATCCCGGCCGTTAATCGTTCATCTGCAGTCGCATCCGACATCGCCTGTGCATCCTGCCAGATATCCAGCGCGCTCAGCTCAGAGACCGGGTTCAGGTTGATTTTTTCAAACAGGGACGCATAAACCCCGCCTGCAGAAGGACGTTCCAGCACCATACTCTCACCACCAGCCGCATTCTCATTTTTTACAGACATCAGCATCTTCCTTATTAATCCGTTAAATCATCGTGACCGTTATGGCTGCTTTGGGGCCAGGGCTGAGAGTTCGGCTCTGAGTTCTGCACTTAACGCCGGGTCCAGCAGAATTTTTTCCAGTTCCTTTCGGAAAGCCTGGTTATCCAGCAGATTCGCTTTTAAATCGCGAAGCAGGTTGCGCATGGAAAGCATTGCCTTCAACTGAGGGATTTGACGGGAGACCTGTTCCGGAGTGAAATCCTTCATGCTCTGGAAGGTCAGACTGATGTTGTCTTCACTGCCATCATCAGCAAGCGTGTTTTTAACGGTCAGATTGATTTGTGGGGAATATTCGGAAAGCACAGAATCAAAATTATTTTTGGCCAGATTAACTTTTTTGCGCTCAGACAGTGGTGCAGACTCCTGACCATTGCTGAAGTCGCCCGTCACCAGTAATTTCAGGGGGAGCTCCGTTTTCTTACTTGCGCCCCCCGTATGCAAATCGAGTTTGAGATTAATGCGCGCTTTAGGAATTTCGGACTGAAAGGAAGAGTTAGACATGGCTGTCCCTGTTCTATGGATTAATAGAAACGGTCAATGCCAGTGAGAAATATATAATAAAAAATTACCCTGCCAGAACAACTTTCCGGTCACGTCATCCGACGTAAATAAAAATCCCGGAACTAAAAAGCGGGTGCATTCCATCCACCAACATGCCGACACTGTATTTTTGAGTATTTTTCTGAAATGAAAGATTTCGGATAGAACCCAATAACCGGAGTGTAGGAATGTTCACCGCCTGTCCGGAAACAAAAATATGTAACAATATGTTACACTATAATTTTTTAACAATTACAGATCATCTTTCTGATTTATAAGAATTTCATTGTGTAACCCATTCAATTCCCATGGGATAAGGGCGTGTGATAAATGATCAACTTAGTTTAAAGTGTAACTTTGTACGAAATGCCACCAATCACGTGAAATATCTGATTTCGTACTTTTATCAAAAATGAGAAACAGGATGTGACTGCGCAAGTGAAAAATTGACGACATTTTCAGTCTTTCATCATTTCTTATTATTCATTTAAACGGTGCTTATTTGTTTTCGTCAGAAGAAAGGAAATGTCACGACGGCCATTTACACATGCCTCAATATCGTAAATAAGCACGACCTGGACACCGGCCATTCAGGAAATGGACAGTGATCAGATTGACTAATGCGTTGAGAATGTTTGTTCTATTGCTCAGGTTGTAATGCGATCCGGTTATCCGACAAGCTCTTCAAAGGGCGTCGTATACCACTGGCGATGATCTGCATGGCGCTGATTTTTATTTGCCTTATTGGCCACTGGAAAAAAATCTTTGCTGATGGTCGCTGTTTTTGCCGCCATCGTAGGTTGTCTGATTTATTTTGTTCTGCTATCCGTCTCATCGCGGAGCACTGGAGCTTGCTGACGCCTGATTTTACATTCCACGCAGGGAGGATTCCCTATACCTCCCTGCGCTACTTTTCTGCCCCCCGCTTCTATTTGTTATACATTTAATGCTCATAAGTTTTACATTTATCTTACAAATAAATAAACTTTCTTACGTTGTAGGCGCAGGCACTTCCCCTTCGGATTACCCACCATAACAACAGGATCTCAGGCGGCTAACGTCCTTAGCAGGATGATACGCCAGCCCACTGAGCAAAAAAGCGTTACACGATTGACTTTGTATGGGATGCACAATGGACGAACAAAAAAACAGAGGTGGAGGCGTGTTCTTTACGCTCTACCGCTTACTCTTCGTATTACTCAGTGTTGGCACTGGGCTGTTTTTAACCATCTGGGGCGGCAAGCTCCTGTCACTGGGCGGCAGCGCCTGGTATCTGATCGCCGGACTGGCGTATCTGGTTATCGCGGTAGGCTATCTGCTGCGTCGTAAATTTGCCCTCTCCCTTTCCATTATTACCTTTGTTTTAACCCTTATCTGGGCGCTCTATGAAGTGCAGTTCAGCTACTGGGGACTGATCCCGCGTCTGGTAGTTCCCGCACTCTTATTAATGCTCGCCCTGTGGCTGACCACGACGCTTCCGGTTAAACGCACGCTGGTGCGCAACGCCAATCGCAGCGCAACGGTGATTTTTGTTGCCCTGCTGGCTACGCTGGTTTCAGCATTCTTCCCACACGGTGGCATTCATAATGGTGTTGTCGACACCCACGCAAGCAAAGAACCCACGCTGGTGCCCAAAAGTGATAACTGGGAATTCTTTGGCCGCGATGCCTCCGGTACGCGTTATGCACCATACACGGATATCACGCCAGAAAATGTGAAAGACCTGAAAGTGGCGTGGACATACCACACCGGTCGCCGCTTAACCGGGCCGGGTATCGGTGTAGACGAAAACACGCCGCTGCAAATTGGCGACACTCTCTACTCCTGTACCCCGCTGAACGTGGTAACGGCTATTGATGCCGATACCGGTAAAGCCCGCTGGCGCTTTGATCCGCACGCACAGACCGCAGAACATGTAACCTGTCGCGGTGTGGGTTATTACGATGCACAGAAAGATGACTCGCTGAACGCGGAAGAGAAAGCCAGCCCGGCGCTTCAGCAGTGCCCGCAGCGTATTATCATCTCTACCGTCGATGCCCGCCTGATTGCCCTGAACGCCAAAACCGGCGAGCTGTGCGATGGCTTTGGTGACAATGGCAGCGTCGATCTGAAACAGGGTATGGGCGATACGGAAAACAGCAAACGTTATCACCCAACGTCCATTCCGATGATCATGGGGCACATCGCCGTTATCGGTGGCTGGGTGCGTGATATCGTGCACGGTGAACCTTCAGGTGTTGTTCGCGCTTATGATGTCCGCACCGGCGATATCGTCTGGGCCTGGGATGTCGGCCAGCCGGAAAATATCACTGACCCGGAAAAAGCCCGCGCGTATACGCTGGAAACGCCCAACGTCTGGACGGTTCCAGGTTTCGATAAAGAGCTGAATCTGGTGTATCTGCCTACCGGTAACGGCCCGCCAGACTACTGGGGCGGCGACCGTAACCAAGCCAAAGAGAAATACGGTTCATCTGTGGTAGCCGTTGATGCCAGCACCGGTGAGACCAAATGGGTCTTCCAGACGGTTCACCATGATATCTGGGACTACGATTTACCGTCTCAGCCGGTTCTGTTCCACATGAAGAACGAGAAAGGCGAAGAGATCCCGGTGCTGATTCAGACCACCAAAACCGGGCAGATCTACGTTCTTGACCGCCGTACCGGGAAACCGGTAACCAAAGTGGAAGAGATCCCGGTTCCGCATCAGGGCGCAGAGGGCGAACGCCTTTCCACTACTCAACCGTTCTCCACCGGGATGCCGCAACTGGGCGTTGACCCGCTGACCGAGAAATCAATGTGGGGCGTGACGCCGTTCGATCAGTTGATTTGTCGTATCGACTTTAAAGAATCGACCTATCTCGGCATGTATACCCCGCCGTCCGAGAAACCGTATATCGAATGGCCAAGCCTGCTGGGCGGCATGAACTGGGGTGGCATCACTATCGATGAGCGTACCGGTACGCTGTTCGTCAATGATATGCGTATGCCACTGCGGATGTCGCTGGTACGCCAACAAGATATGGCGAAATACCATGTGTCGACCGATGAAGTGCCTGGCTTTATGGGTACTGTTCGTCCTCAGGTCGCTGGCCCATATGGCGGTGTACGTATCGATATTCTGCAATCCGCGCTGGGCGTACCCTGTAATACCCCGCCGTTTGGCACCATGAGCGCCATCGATCTGAATACGCGTCAACTGGTGTGGCAGGTGCCGCTGGGTTCCGTCGAAGATACCGGCCCGCTGGGCATGAAAACGCATATGCACATTCCGCTGGGAATGCCGACGCTGGGTGGCCCTACTTCAACAGCATCCGGCCTGGTGTTCTTTGCCGGTACACAGGATAACTACCTGCGTGCACTTGACTCGGCGACCGGTAAAGAGTTGTGGAGAGCACGCCTGCCAGTTGGTGCTGTCGCCGCACCACTTATCTACAAATCACCCAAGACCGGGAAAGAGTACGTGGTTATTTCGGCAGGCGGTGCCAGCCACTCGCCAGATGTGGGTGACGACATTATCGCCTACGCGCTTGAAGATTAAGTTCTGACAGCCAAAAAAGCCCGGCAGCGTTTAACGCTGTCGGGCTTTTTCATTCTACCCAGTGCGCGAACCGCCATCGGGTCAGCAATATATTTAACCTGCCCATAGTGACGATCCACTTCATCAATAATTCGACTGACTTCGCCCCGGAAACACGCCCGTCACAAATTAAGAAAAAACAAAAAACCGGCCCACGGAGTGGGCTGCGCTGGTATATATTCACATTGGCAGTGCTTCATGTACAAAGCATCTGCATGTTTTCGCGCCATATTCCCTGATTATATTTGGAACCCGGATGAAACCATTTCGCTATTCTGCCGCTGCCCTCTGCTCCCTGATGTTGTGCTCTTCGCCCGCCAGCGCCGAGGTTGACCTGGGTTCCATCGATATCTTTTCCGGAAATAACCCTGACAGCCCGGTACCAAAAGGATTTGTTCTGGGTGCCGCCGCCATTAGCGGAACGGCTCGCTACCAGAAGCAGGATAACGATACCTATTTCATACCCGGCGGCCTCTACTTCGGCGATCAGTTTATCTATCTCGGCGATCGCGCCCGTTACTACTTCCATATTGACGATAAAGTGGCTTTTTATGGTTATGGCCGCTGGCGCTTTGGCAACCTCGATCCCAGTGATGATGCCGCTTTCAAAGGCATGGAAAAACGCAAAGGCGAGTTTGAGGCGGGGATCGGCGCGACGCTCATCACCCCCTACGCGCTGCTGAGCGCCCGTCTCAGCTCTGACGTGACAGGCCGCAGCGATGGGCAAGAGCTGCTGCTGTGGGCAGATTTCCCGATCATCAAAGATAATCTGCTGGTGATGCCTGGCATGGGGCTGATGATCCGCAGCAGCAATATGGCGAACTACTATTTCGGCGGCATCTCGGCCAGCGAAGCAACTCCGCAGCGCCAGCAGTGGGATACCGGCACCACCGTCTCGCCAATGGCGGCGATTATCACCAGCTACCGTTTCAGCCCCCACTGGGTCGGCATGTTCGCAGCAAACTACGAACTGTATGACAAAGACATCGCCGACAGCCCTATCGTGCAGCACAACGGCGAGCTCTATGGCATTCTCGCCGTCGGCTATACCTGGTAAGCGTGGGCGGTCCCGGTCTTCAGCTCCCCGGCTATCTGTAATGTCAGGGCGCTAAATGCCCGCGCGGCGGCGCTCTGCCAGGCCGCCTTGTGCTGTAACAGACAGGCGGTCCTCTCCAGCAATAGCGGGGTGAGTTCCACCGCCACCAGATCGTCACGATCCCGCACAATGGCCGCCGGTAACAGCGTCGCCAGTTGGGTCCGCTGAATCACGGTCAGTACCGCGCTGATGGAGTTGGCCTCCATCTGAATCTTCGACTGAACATGATGCTGCCGACAGTAGCGATCGATTTGTTCGCGGGTAGCAAACTCCTCGCTCAATAAAATCAACGCTTGCTGATTCAGTGCCTCCAGCTTTACCCGCCGCTGCTCCGCCAGCGGATGATGGCGCCCCACTACCAGCGCCAGCGTTTCGCTGAGCAAAGGCGTCGCGACAATATCCGCAGTGCCAATGTCGCTAAAGGCAATTCCAGCGTCCAGCTCATCATTCAGTAACAGCGCTTCCATTCGGTCCTGCGGCATTTCGCGCATCGTCAGCGTGATACTGGGGTAACGCTGATAAAACGCCGCCACCAGCGGCCCCATAAAATAGGTCGTGAAGGTCGGCGTCATCGCTACCCGTAGCGAGCCCCGCTGCAGGTCTTCCACATCATGGATCGCCCGTCTGCCCTCTTCCAGATCCTGTATGACCCGACGAGCGTAAATGAGCCAGGCTTCTCCGGCATCCGTCAAACGGGTGTGGCGCCCGCTGCGATCAAAAAGCTGCGCCCCCAGCGACGCTTCAAGCTGGCGAATTTGTTGCGACAGCGCCGGCTGCGAAACATGCAGCGCCGTTGCCGCGCGGGTAAAACCGCGGTGTTCCGCGACCGCCAGAAAACAGGTGAGATGACGTAGCAACATGCGATTTCTCATAAGCAAAACAAATCGAGTTAATCATAAATAAGTCTTTTAACTTATGAAACAACCTGCGTACCCTGTTTGTGTACTCAGCCGCAACACTTCCCTTTCGCCACTCGCCTGTTTCTCTCTTCAGGAGCCGCTATGTCTGTTCATCACCACTATCTTCAGTCTGCACTCACGCACCGGGCGGATACACAACCATGAACCCGATGCCCCGCAACAGCCTGATGCTGCTGGTGTTGGTTCTGGTCGGTATTAATATGCGCCCGCTGCTGACCTCCATCGGACCGCTGCTGCCGCAACTACAGCAGGCCAGCGGCATGGGGTTTGCCCTTATTTCACTGCTCACCGCACTCCCGGTGATGGCGATGGGGCTTCTGGCGCTGGCAAGCCCGTGGATCGATCGCCATCTCAGCGAAAGCCGTGGGGTTGCGCTCAGCCTGTTGATGATTGCCACCGGCGCGCTGCTGCGCGAACTCGCGCCACACAGCGGACTGCTACTCAGTAGCGCCCTGCTGGGCGGGATTGGGATCGGTATTATTCAGGCGACCATTCCAGCGATGATCAAACGGCAGTTTTGCCAACGGACGCCGCAGGTCATGGGGCTGTGGTCCGCTGCACTGATGGGGGGTGGCGGTTTAGGTGCCGCGTTGACGCCCTGGCTGGCTCAGCACAGTGCCGTCTGGCATGACGCCCTTGCCTGGTGGGCGCTGCCCGCCGTCGCGGCGCTGTTTGGCTGGTGGGCGATCGGCCGAACACTGCCTGCCCCGTCACCTGTTGCATCAGGGGCTGCCGTGTCGGTATTCCGCCATCGCCGCGCCTGGACCCTCGGGCTCTACTTCGGCCTGATTAACGGCGGCTACACCAGTTTAATCGCCTGGCTGCCGCCCTATTATATGCAGGCGGGCTATAGCGCCCAGTTCAGCGGTACCCTGCTGGCAATATTAACCATCGGCCAGACCGCCGGCGCGCTGCTGATCCCGATGCTGGCCCGGCACGACGATCGCCGTCGGTTATTAATCCTGACGTTACTCCTCCAGCTCATGGGATTCTGCGGTTTTATCTGGCTACCGCTGCAGATGCCACAACTGTGGGCCATCAGCGCCGGGGTGGGTTTAGGTGGCGCTTTTCCGCTGTGCCTGGTACTGGCGCTCGACCATGCCCGACAGCCTGCCATCGCCGGTCGGCTGGTGGCCTTTATGCAAGGGATCGGGTTTATCGTGGCCGGAGCCTCCCCGTGGCTGGCAGGCCTGCTCCGTAGTCTGAGCGGCGATTATGTGCTGGACTGGACGTTTCACGCCGTCTGCGTCGCCACCCTGATGGTGGTGACCTTCAGTTTTGTGCCTGCCCGCTATCCGCAGGAGTGGCGACAGCGGGAACCGATCGGCGATTAAATCAGTTTATGGCGACGGCGCGGGACGATTTTCCGTGTCGTCCCAGCGCCATGCCAACAATAGAAAAAATCCCAAAATCAAGCAGCTATCACCGCAAGAGCACGGCGGTAAAAAGCCGTCGCCAGAATAGAATTTATTACCGAATGAAATTAATGTGTCGCCGAATCACGACACTCGTAAGTAACTAAAAATTAATAAAAAAATGCCGCTTGTTTCCCTGATTTTTTAGGCGTACATTAGCGCCATCTGGAGCCCTAACCGCACAGAATTTCGATCTGCCGCAGCCGCCAGAATCGTCTGGTTTTACCGCGACAGATCAGTATCAACAATGAAAATTATATTCATTTAGGCGTTTCGCCGAGAACGCGGAGTGATGAGTCGTGAAATACTTTATTATGGGCGTGTCGTTTATGGTCATCGTATGGGCCGGTACTTTTGCCCTGATGATCTAGCACTGTCAGCGTCAAAAAAACGGGAGCCAGAAGGCTCCCTTTTTTATTGCCGGTATTCGTTGATTCGCCTGGTTATTCCTGACTGTCGCCGGTCGACTTGCCCGAGGCAGGCAGCAGCCCGTCAGCACGGAACATCGCTTTGATCCCACGAATCGCCTGGCGGATACGGTCGCGGTTTTCGATCAGCGCGAAGCGCACATGGGTGTCGCCGTAATCGCCGAAGCCAATGCCCGGAGAGACGCACACTTTCGCATCCTGCAGCAGCTTTTTAGCAAACTCCAGCGATCCCAGCGCCGCATACTGCTCCGGAATTTTCGCCCATACGTACATGGATGCCTTCGGACACTCGACCATCCAGCCCGCTTCATGCAGCCCTTTCACCAGCACATCGCGACGGCGCTTGTACTGCTCTGCAATATCACGCACGCACTGCTGATCGCCTTCCAGCGCGGCAATCGCCGCGACCTGTAACGGCGTGAAGGTGCCGTAGTCGTGATAGCTTTTAATACGGGCCAGCGCATTAACCAGGGTTTTGTTCCCCACCATAAAGCCGATACGCCAGCCGGCCATATTGTAACTTTTGGAGAGGGTAAAGAACTCCACCGCGACATCGCGCGCGCCGGGGACTTCCATGATCGACGGCGCTTTCCAGCCGTCATACACGATATCGGCATAGGCCAGATCGTGGACCACCAGGACATCGTAACGCTTCGCCAGCGCGACCACTTTTTCAAAGAACTCCAGCTCGACGCACTGCGCGGTCGGGTTGGACGGGAAACCAAGGATCATCATTTTGGGTTTCGGGTAGCTTTCGCGGATCGCACGCTCCAGCTCGTTGAAGAAATCAACGCCCTCCACCAGCGGCACTGAGCGTACCTGAGCGCCAGCAATCACCGCGCCATAGATATGAATCGGGTAGCTCGGATTTGGCACCAGCACCGTGTCGCCATGATCCAGCGTCGCCAGCATCAGGTGTGCCAGCCCCTCTTTTGAGCCGATGGTGACAATCGCTTCTGATTCCGGATCGATCTCGACGTTATAGCGATCCTGATACCAGCGCGAAATGGCGCGACGCAGGCGAGGAATACCGCGCGATGTTGAGTAGCCGTGCGTATCAGGCCGCTGGGCAACGGTGCAGAGTTTTTCGACGATATGCGGCGGGGTCGCCCCATCGGGGTTGCCCATACTGAAATCGATAATATCTTCGCCGCGCCGACGCGCAGCCATTTTCAGTTCAGCGGTAATGTTAAATACATACGGGGGCAGACGATCGATACGCGTAAAACGGCGTTCAGGACTGGATTCAGCCATAGATTCCTCAGATTAACGTTAGCGCCCGGACCGTCCGAGCGACGCTGTCGCCTGTGCGACAAGCTTAGAAAATAACCCGAAAAAAATGATGCTGTCGAGAGGGTGGACAAAAAATAATATCTGGCAAACAAAAACGGGTATCGTCTCCCAAAAATGTGGCAGGGGCGCTCCTCGATTTAGCCGGGAGGAAAATTGACTGCAACATATTAATATCTATTAATTTACCTGTTTTTATCATTCCGAATGTTCGCCTCGCCCATCCTCAGGCTTTGGCATTAATCCCCTTTTATTTGTGCAACTTTTCCTCATTCCCCACTCCGCTGGCCTCTTCGGCTGGCCTTCTGACCTCAGGTTTTTTATCATGTCGCTTTCCCGCGATAGATACGGCGCACTCATGCACGAAATATTCACTATGCTGCTGGCGGTATTTGACCGCGCGGCGCTGATGCTGATTTGTCTTTTTTTCCTGATTCGCCTGCGTCTGTTCCGCGAGCTGCTGCATAAATCGGCGCATACGCCGAAAGAGCTGCTGGCGGTTATCGCCATCTTTTCCCTGTTTGCGCTGTTCAGCACCTGGTCCGGGGTGCCAGTAGAAGGCTCCCTGGTCAACGTGCGCATTATTGCCGTGATGTCCGGCGGTATCCTGTTTGGCCCCTGGGTCGGGGCCATCGTCGGCGTGATTGCCGGGGTTCACCGCTATCTCATCGATATCGACGGCGTTACCGCCGTGCCCTGCTTTATCACCAGTATTGTCGCCGGGCTGTTGTCAGGGCTGATTAGCCGTAAGGTCCCGAAAGCACAGCGCTGGAAGGTCGGGATCCTCGCCGGCATGCTCTGCGAAACGCTAACCATGATCCTCGTGATACTGTGGGCGCCTTCGCTCTCACTGGGTATCGATATCGTCTCCAAAATCGGGATCCCGATGATCCTTGGCAGCGTCTGCATCGGCTTTATCGTTCTGCTGGTGCAGAGCGTCGAGGGGGAAAAAGAGGCCAGCGCGGCGCGTCAGGCAAAACTGGCGCTGGATATCGCCAATAAAACGCTGCCGCTCTTTCGCCATGTGAACAGCGAATCGCTGCGTCAGGTCTGCGATATTATTCGCCGCGATATTAATGCTGACGCCGTCGCGATCACCACCACCGACCGGGTGCTGGCCTATGTCGGATTTGGCGAAAGCAACTATCACGACCATGACAATAGCATCAGCCCTACCACCCGTCAGGCTATCGAAAGCGGGAAAATCATCATTAAGAACAATGATGAAGCGCACCGCACCCCGGAAATCCACTCCATGCTGGTGATCCCCCTGCGGGAGAAAGGCATCGTTACCGGCACGCTGAAAATCTATTACTGCCATGCCCATCGCATCACCTCGTCACTGCAGGAGATGGCCATCGGGCTGTCACAGATCATCTCCACCCAGTTGGAGGTTTCGCGCGCTGAGCAGCTGCGGGAAATGGCCAACAAAGCTGAACTTCGCGCCCTACAGAGCAAAATCAACCCGCATTTTCTGTTTAATGCCCTCAATGCGATTTCATCTTCAATCCGCATGAATCCGGACACCGCGCGCCAGCTCATTTTTAATTTGTCGCGCTATTTGCGCTATAACATTGAATTAAAAGACGACGAGCAGATTGATATCAAAAGAGAGCTGTACCAAATCAAGGATTATATTGCCATCGAGCAGGCGCGCTTCGGCGATAAGCTGACCGTTATCTACGATATTGATGATGAAGTCAGCTGCGTGATCCCAAGCCTGCTGATTCAACCCCTGGTGGAGAATGCTATCGTCCACGGGATCCAGCCGTGCAAAGGTAAGGGCGTGGTCACTATTGGCATCACCGAATGCGGCAACCGGGTGCGTATTAGCGTGCGCGATACCGGTAATGGCATCGATCCGGACGTGGTTGCCCGAGTGGAAGCCGATGAAATGCCGGGCAATAAGATTGGCCTGCTGAACGTGCATCATCGCGTAAAATTGCTGTATGGCGAAGGATTGCATATCCGCCGCATGACCCCCGGAACGGAGATTGCGTTCTATGTGCCCAACAAGCTCGTCTCTGAGCCGACTCCGGTGTCCCTGTTGCCATGAGCGGAGAAAAAATGAAAGTTATCATTGTTGAAGATGAATTTCCGGCGCAGCAGGAGCTCACCTGGCTGATTAACACCCATAGCCAGATGGAGATTGTCGCCACCTTTGATGACGGGCTGGACGTCCTGAAATTCCTGCAGCACAACAAGGTCGATGCCATTTTTCTCGACATCAATATTCCCTCGCTGGACGGCGTTCTGCTGGCGCAGAACATCAGTCAGTTCGCGCATAAACCGTTTATCGTGTTTATCACCGCCTGGAAAGAGCATGCGGTGGAGGCCTTTGAGCTGGAAGCGTTCGACTATATTCTCAAGCCGTACCAGGAATCGCGGATTATTAACATGCTGCAGAAGCTGAGCAGCGCCTGGCAGCAACAGCAGCAAACGGCCAGCGGTGCCGGTACTGCGCCCAATCCGCAGCGTGAAAATGACACGATCAATCTGATCAAAGACGAGCGGATTATCGTGACCAGTATCCACGATATTTATTACGCCGAAGCGCACGAAAAAATGACGTTTGTCTATACCCGGCGGGAATCGTTCGTAATGCCAATGAACATTACGGAATTCTGCAGCAAGCTACCGCCAGCGCACTTCTTCCGTTGCCACCGCTCCTACTGCGTTAACCTGAATAAAATTCGCGAGATTGAGCCGTGGTTCAACAATACCTACATTCTGCGCTTACGCGATCTGGAATTTCAGGTCCCGGTCAGCCGCAGCAAGGTCAAAGAGTTTCGCCAGCTGATGCATCTGTAGTGAGCAGCGTATAGCCCGCCCGGGCGTTATCTTGCCGGAACGGGCTATCTGAGACAGGGTTAGAGAATCTGCCCCAGCGTCTGGCGCAGATGCGCCCCGGAACCCAGCAGGCCTGGATTATCGTGGACGATCAGGTAGACGGGAATATCCTGAACAAAAGCTTTAAAGCGCCCTTTGTCTTCAAAACCACCGCGGAAGCCAGAAGCCTTAAAGAACTCAAGGAAACGAGGCACAATACCGCCGGCAATATACACCCCACCAAAGGTCGCCAGGTTCAGCGCCAGGTTGCCGCCGAAACGCCCCATGATGACGCAGAACAGCGACAGCGCACGACGGCAATCAATACAGGCGTCGGCCAGCGCGCGTTCGGTGACGTCTTTCGGCTGGAGATTTTCCGGCAGGCGGCCATCCGCTTTCACAATTGCGCGATACAGATAGACCAGCCCCGGACCAGACAACACGCGCTCGGCGGAGACGTGCCCGAGTTCAGCGCGCAATTCCTGCAGAATAATGCCCTCTTCTTCGCTGTTTGGCGCGAAATCAACGTGGCCGCCTTCACCCGGCAGGCTCACCCAGCGCTTGTCGACGTGGACCAGGTGGGCAACACCAAGGCCGGTACCAGCACCGTAGACCGCAATGGGTTTGCCTTCGACCGGCGCGGTGCCGCCAAACTGAATCAGGTGTTCAGCCTTGAGCATCGGGATAGCCATAGAGACTGCGGTGAAATCGTTGATGATTTCCAGGTGCGAAAAGCCGAGGTTCTCTCTCATTTCGGCGATCGAAAACGCCCAGGTATGGTTGGTCATCGCCACCCAGTCACCGGTGATCGGACAGGCAATTGCGATGCAGCCATCTTCAACGGCTACGCCCTGCTCGTCCAGATAGACGCGAACCACGGCCTCAAGGCTGGGATAATCGAGCCCGGAATAGGTTTTTGCCTGGGAAATTTCCCCGCTGGCCATGTCGCATAATGCCAGTCGGGCATTGGTCCCGCCGACGTCTCCTACTAAAGCAAATTTTGTCATTCCGTTACGGCTCCACTAAAGTCAAAATGATTCTTTTGGCACACTGTAAATTCATGATGCCCTAACAACAACGACCAACGTATAAGTGCCCACAGTTTAGCGACCTACATCACATTTAGGTTGTAATCTGTGCAATATGATTCCGTTCATCTTCCGGGATCGTCAGGCACCACCTTAAGTTTATCGTTTCAGCACCATTTGCATCTACGCCCCCTGGGCGCGAGTGCAAAATCGTACTTTACGACTTTAAAAGGAAACGTTTCATGCTGCATCCGCGTGCAAGAACAATGCTGTTGTTAGCGATACCGGCCGTCATTATTGGTATCGCTTCCAGCCTGGTATTGATTGTAACGATGAAGATTGCGGCTATCCTGCAGCATTTCCTGTGGTTCAGCGTCCCGTCGGGTTTAGGTATCGACGCCAGCAGCCCGCTGTGGATCATCGCCATCCTGACGCTGACCGGTATCGCCGTCGGCCTGATCGTGCGCTTTAGCCCCGGACATGCCGGGCCGGACCCGGCCACCGAAGCGTTAATTGGCGAGCCCATCAACACCGGTGCGCTGCCGGGCCTGGTGGCGGCATTGGTGCTTGGCCTCGCCGGTGGTGTCAGCCTCGGGCCGGAACATCCGATTATGGTGATGAACATTGCGCTGGCGGTGGCCGTAGGCTCCCGCCTGTTCCCCCGCGTGAGTTCGCTGGACTGGACGATTCTTGCCGCCTCCGGCACTATCGGCTCCCTGTTTGGCACGCCGGTGGCCGCCGCGCTGATCTTTTCGCAAACCCTCAATAGCAGCAACGACGTGCCATTGTGGGACCGGCTGTTCGCCCCGCTGCTGGCGGCCGCTGCTGGCGCCCTGACCACCGATTTGTTCTTCCTCCCCAATTTCTCGTTGCCGATCCCCGTGTATGCACAAATGCATCTGGTCGATATCTTCAGCGGCGCGATTGTGACTCTTATCGCCATCGCCGTCGGTATGGTGGCCGTCTGGTGTTTACCGCGACTGCACACGCTAATGAATCGCCTGAAAAACCCGGTATTAGTCCTCGGCCTCGGCGGCTTGTTGCTGGGGATCCTCGGCGCGCTGGGCGGGCATATCACACTGTTCAAAGGGCTGGATGAAATGCAGCAGATTGCCGTGAGCCAGACGTTGACCTCAGGCGACTTTTTGCTGATTGCGCTGGTGAAACTGGCGGCGCTGGTGATTGCGTCCGCCAGTGGTTTTCGCGGTGGGCGGATTTTCCCTGCAGTATTCGTCGGCGTGGCGCTGGGCTTAATGCTACACGCGCACGTTGATGCGGTACCGGCGGCCATTACCGTCTCCTGCGCGATCCTTGGCATGACGCTGGTAGTGACCCGCGATGGTTGGCTGAGCCTTTTTATGGCCGCAGTGGTGGTGCCGGATACCACGCTGTTGCCGCTGCTGTGCATCGTGATGCTCCCGGCCTGGCTGCTGCTGGCCGGGAAGCCGTTAATGATCGCCAGACACCGGAACGACTAAACGCGGCTGTTTCGCTCCTCCAGCGCCTGGGTCACCGCCCTCAGGAAATCAGGGATGTCCATTTTCGGCAGCATGACTTCCACCAGCGTCAGCTTGTCTGAGCCAACGCTGTCGGCTATCGCGTCCTCCAGGCCTTGAGTATCCGTCACGCGCCAGCACCGGGAAGGAACATCCGGAGCAAACGCCTCTGGCAGACGGTTCCAGTCCCACAGCGCGATATCGTTATAACGCTGCTCCGGCCCGTGTATCGCGCGCTCAACGGTGTAGCCTTCGTTATTGAGCAGCAGAATCAACGGGTTTTGTTTATCCCGCAGCATGGATCCCAGCTCCTGAATCGTCAGCTGCGCCGCCCCGTCGCCCACAATCAGCACCACTCGCCTGCCCGGCGCTGCGGTCTGCGCGCCGTAGGCGGCCGGCAGGGTAAATCCGATGGAGCCCCATAGCGGCTGGACCAGCAAGGTGGCATCAGAGGGCAGTTTCAGCGCCGCAACGCCAAACGCCGCGGTGCCTTGATCGGCCAGAATAATATCGCCCGGGCGCAGCTGTTCCTGAACGGTACTCCAGAAATTCTCCTGGGTGAGAGGCCCACTCGCCGCGCAGGCCACTTCCGGCGCGCTACAGGCCGGCATCGACCACTCTGCGGCCAGGCTGCTGGATAGGGTCATCAACACCCCAAGCGCCTGGTCCATCGGGATACGGCTGAACCAATGGTCACCGACTCGGACGGCGAAAGGCTGGATCTCGATCGTCCGCTCCTGCGGTAAATGCTGGGTGAATCCGGCGGTGATGGTATCGGTAAAGCGCGTCCCGACACAGATGATGGTATCGGCATTTTCGATAGCTTCGCGTGTGGATACCGCGCTGGCAATCCCGCTGTAGGTACCAACAAAACCGCGCTGTTGTTCATCAAACAGCCCTTTGCCCATCAGCATGGTGGCACACGCCATCGGCGTTTTCGCCACCCACGCTCGCAGCGTATCCTGCAGGCCATAACGCTGAGCGAGGAAATCAGCCAGCAGCGATACCCGGCGACTGCTGCGCAGCATCTGCCCGGCGTGTTCACGGAAGCCAGCCAGCTGGTTTTCATCGGCAGGCGGCCCTTCTATTGTCAAACGACGTGCCGGCGGCGTGGCTTTCGCTTTGGCCACGTCGGCCGGCAGCATCAAATAACCGGGACGATGGTGCGTTAACATCTCGCTCAGCACGCGGTCGATTTCATGGCAGGCGTTCTCGGCCGTCAGGGTGGCCTGGGTACAGGTGATCTGCTCGCTCATGCGGGCAAAGTGCGTGAAATCGCCATCCCCAAGGGTATGGTGCAGAAGCTCCCCCCGCTGCTGTGAGCCGGTACAGGGCGCCCCGACGATATGTAGGACCGGAACATGTTCGGCATAGCTGCCGGCCACGCCGTTAAGGGCGCTCAGCTCGCCGACGCCATAGGTCGTCAGCAATGCGCCAGCACCTTTAATTCGTGCATATCCGTCAGCGGCATAGGCGGCGTTCAGCTCATTCGCACAACCAACCCATCCCAACGCATCATGGGCAATAACGCAGTCGAGGAACTGTAAATTGTAATCTCCGGGTACGCCAAACAAGCGGTCTATGCCGCAATCTACGAGACGATCCAGCAGATAATCACCAATGGTGTAAGTCGGTTGCATTTCCATACTCCAATCCCGTTGCAGGTAATTTGAGTATTGAATAAGCGATCGAACTGTCCAGATTGTGATCAATATTCACAGTGGAAAGCAAAATTTACGCCAGTGGGGAGTGTACTCTGCGCAGAACATTCTTTAGTGTAAACGTATACACTAGCTGTTCTGTCTACGGAGGAAGTATGGTTTACCAGGCAAATTCGGCGCGATACCAGACGATGGAATACCGCCGTTGTGGCCGCAGCGGCTTAAAGCTGCCGGCAATTTCACTCGGTCTGTGGCACAACTTTGGTGACGAAACGCGGGTGGAAACCAGCCGCCAGCTGCTTCGTCATGCTTTTGATCTCGGCATCACCCATTTCGATTTAGCCAATAATTACGGGCCGCCTCCGGGCTCGGCAGAGAGCAATTTCGGCCGTATCCTGCGGGAAGATTTTTTGCCCTATCGCGATGAGTTGATTATCTCCAGCAAAGCCGGCTATACCATGTGGGACGGGCCTTACGGCGACTGGGGGTCACGTAAATATCTGGTGTCCAGCCTCGACCAAAGCCTGAGGCGAATGGGGCTGGAGTACGTCGATATCTTCTATCATCACCGCCCGGATCCGGAAACACCGCTGCAGGAAACCATGCGCGCGCTGGACCACCTTGTCCGCCAGGGTAAAGCGCTGTATGTCGGGCTCTCCAACTATCCTCTTGAGCAGGCCGCTGAAGCGGTGAGCATTCTCAACGACCTCGGCACGCCGTGCCTGATTCATCAGCCGAAATATTCGATGCTCGAACGCTGGGTTGAGGACGGACTGCTTGATTTTCTGCAGACCGCAGGGGTGGGAAGCATAGCGTTTTCACCGCTGGCCGGAGGTCAACTGACGGATCGTTATTTACACGGTATACCGGCCGATTCCCGTGCCGCCAGCGGCAGTCGTTTCCTGCAAGCAGATCAGTTGACCGACGCGAAGCTGGAGAAAGTGCGCCAGCTGGACGCGCTTGCTCAGGCCCGTGGACAAAAGCTCTCGCAGATGGCGCTTGCCTGGGTATTGCGGGAAGAAAAAGTGACTTCGGTACTGATTGGCGCCAGTAAAACCGCACAGCTTGATGATGCTGTCGGCATGCTGGGTAACCGGCTTTTTAGCGCGGAAGAGTGCGCGAAAATTGGCGCGATCCTGGCGGCGTAAAGCAAATTTTCCTTTAGCAAAAAGTGCTCTTATCCGTGATTTAGGAGTTCCTCCAATGCTACGGCGCTTTACCGCCCCGTAATATCACGTTAACAGGCCCAATGAGAGCCTATTTATCAGGCTCTCAGGCCCCGATCGTGAAGGAGAAGAGTATGTTCAGGTCACTGATTCTGGCAGCAGTGCTTTTGGCTTCAACGCCACTGGTTGCCAACGCCGGAGAAATCACCCTGCTGCCATCTGTAAAATTACAAATAGGCGATCGTGATAATTACGGTAACTACTGGGACGGCGGCGGTTGGCGAGACCGCGATTACTGGCGCCGTAATTATGAATGGCGTGATAATCGCTGGCACCACCATGACAACGGGCGCCATCGCGGCTGGGATAAGCGCAAAGCTTACGAGCGAGGTTATCGCGAAGGCTGGAACGATCGTCGCGACCGTCACGACGGTTGGGGACGAGGTCCAGGCGGTGGCGGTGGCCGCGGCCACGGTCATGGCCATCATTAAACATTTCGGGGAGCCACAGGGCTCCCCGAATTATTTCCACCACGACCATTACAATCCAAGTACCGTTCCCACCAGTAACCAGCCGTTCAGTAACACTACAATGGCGACAATCAGCCAGCCCAGCCGTTTAATCCACTGCGTATTCACCAGCTCACCCATTAACTGCGCATTGCTGGTGAAAATCAGCAGCGGAACCAGCGCCAGTGCAATACCAAAGCTGAGCAGCACCTGGCTCATCACCAGAATACGAGTGGGGTCCAGGCCGATCATAATCACAATAAAGGATGGCAGCATGGTCACCAGACGGCGGAACCACAGCGGAATATGGAAGCGGATAAACCCCTGCATCACCACCTGCCCTGCCAGCGTGCCCACCACGGTCGATGACAGACCAGCGGCCACCAGACTCAGGCCAAATATGGTTGCCGCCGCATGACTTAACAGCGGCTCCAGCGTCAGGTAGGCCTCATCAAGATTGGCAATGCCCGTATGCCCGTTAAAGTGAAAGGCCGCAGCCGCCGTGGCCATCATCGCCAGATTAACAAACCCGGCGATAGTCATGGCAATCGCGACATCCCAACGCGTGGCATGGTAACGATCTTTGCGCGTGCCTTCGTGCAGATTCTGAGTTAATGAAGAGTGCAGATAGATGACGTGCGGCATAATCGTTGCGCCCAGCACACCGGCCGCCAGGAACACCGCTTCATTATTGGGCAGGCCTGGGACAATCATCCCTTTCGCCAGCGGCGCCAGCGCCGGTCGCGAGAAGATCAGCTCAACAATATAGGCGACGGCAACAAACAGCAGTAATCCGCCGATGACTTTCTCCAGCGGCTTTTGCCCGCGGCGCTGAAGCATCAGGATCAGGAAGGTGGCAACCCCGGTGAGTACGGCCCCCTGCAGCAGCGATATACCGAGTATCAGCTTGAAGCCGATCGCCGCGCCGATAAATTCAGCCAGATCGGTAGCCATGGCGATGATTTCCGCCTGCACCCAATAAAACCACACCACCGGACGCGGGTAGTGATCGCGGATCTGCTCCGCCAGATTTTTACCGGTCGCAATCCCAAGTTTTGCCGACAGCACCTGGATCAGCATCGCCATTAAATTGGCCCACACCACGACCCACAGCAGTTGATAGCCAAAACTGGCCCCGGCCTGGATATTGGTGGCAAAGTTACCGGGATCGATATAGCCAATGGCAGCAATGAACGCAGGCCCCATCAATGCGAGCTTCATCTTGCGCGCTGCGCGACCGCTGCTATTCTCAACGCGAGTGCCTGTCATTTTCTGCCTCTGAAATATAGCCTTTGCTATGTTTCATGCTATCAAAATGCGAATGATTATCAAGTTCATTTGTAAAGATAGTCATTATTGCTCTGATAGGGGGGAACGATAGCGGCTAACAACGAAAAACGGGTATGGATGGAATTGCATCTCGCCAGATCACAGAGTAGTACAATCTAAGCAACTTTTAAAACCTTTACGCAACATAACAAAAATGTATGTTTGATCACTATTTCCACCACTGGTCACAGTTCCTTGCAATAGTGTGGATTTGATCTCGTTTTCTTTGCTGCTGTTACATAGAATGTGCAAAGAAATTTAACCTGCCTCATATTTGGAGCAAATATGGACCGCGTCTTGCATTTTATTCTCGCGATCGTAGTGGTGGCTATACTGGCCCTTTTGGTCAGCCATAACCGTAAGCAAATTCGCATTCGTTATGTTATTCAATTACTTGTTATTGAAGTCTTGCTGGCATGGTTCTTCCTGAACTCCGATGTTGGTCTGGGTTTTGTGAAAGGCTTCTCCGAGATGTTCGAAAAGCTGCTCGGCTTTGCCAACGAAGGGACCAACTTCGTCTTCGGTAACATGAATGACAAAGGCCTGGCCTTCTTCTTCCTGAAGGTTCTGTGCCCTATCGTCTTTATCTCCGCGCTGATCGGTATTCTGCAGCACATCCGTATCCTGCCTATCGTCATTCGTGCGATTGGTACCGTGCTGTCTAAAATTAACGGCATGGGCAAGCTGGAATCCTTCAACGCCGTCAGCTCGCTGATTCTGGGCCAGTCGGAAAACTTTATCGCCTATAAAGATATCCTGGGCAAAATGTCACGCAACCGCATGTACACCATGGCCGCGACCGCAATGTCGACCGTTTCCATGTCTATCGTCGGCGCATACATGACCATGCTGCAGCCAAAATATGTTGTTGCTGCGCTGGTGCTCAACATGTTCAGTACCTTTATCGTGCTGTCGCTGATTAACCCGTATCGCGTAGAAGAAAGCGAAGAAAACCTGCAGATGTCCAACCTGCACGAAGGTCAGAGCTTCTTTGAAATGCTGGGGGAATACATTCTGGCGGGCTTTAAAGTAGCGATTATCGTTGCTGCTATGCTGATCGGTTTTATCGCCCTGATTTCCGCGTTGAACGCCCTGTTCGCTACCGTGACCGGTTGGTTCGGCTACAGCATCTCCTTCCAGGGGATTCTGGGCTACATCTTCTATCCGGTTGCATGGGTGATGGGTGTTCCGGCCGGTGAAGCGCTCCAGGTGGGCAGTATCATGGCGACCAAGCTGGTTTCGAATGAGTTCGTCGCGATGATGGATCTGCAGAAAATTGCCAGCACGCTTTCTCCACGCGCTGAAGGCATTATCTCTATCTTCCTGGTCTCCTTCGCCAACTTCTCTTCTATCGGGATTATTGCCGGGGCGATTAAAGGCCTGAACGAAGAGCAGGGTAACGTCGTTTCCCGCTTTGGTCTGAAGCTGGTGTACGGTTCCACGCTGGTGAGCGTGCTCTCTGCTTCTATCGCGGCGCTGGTTCTGTAATCTCAATCAATACCGAAAAGCCGGGCTTGCCCCGGCTTTTTTACGCCCGTAGATCGCTGAGCGGACGTGGCTTACCGATTAAATACCCCTGCAAATAGTCGACGCCTAAGGCCAGTAGCGTCTCTTTCTGCTGTTCCGTCTCCACAAACTCCGCGACCACCGACAGGTTTTTGACTTTCGCCACGTCAATGATGGATTTAATCATGATGGCATCCAGCGGGTCGCGTCCGAGGTCGCGTACGAAGCAGCCATCAATCTTCACGATATCCGCCTGCAGCCGCTTTAACCGTTCGAAGTTGGCATAACCGGTACCAAAGTCATCAATGGCGATGGCACAGCCAAAGTCCCGCAGCTGCTGAATGTTATGCATGCTTTCCCCTGCATCGCTGAACGCCTGCTCTTCGGTGATCTCGATGGTGATGGCCTCCGGCGACAGCTGATAACGTTTAAACAGGGCGATAATCTGCGCTGAGCTATTGTTTTGCATCAGCGTATAAGGCAGTAAATTGACGGAGAAGTGCTGCCCTGGGTGCTGGTGTAAGGTACTGAAGAGCGTCTCCAGCACCAGCATGTCAAAACGCTGGCTCAGGTTGAACTGAACTATCAAGGGAATGAACTGGTCCGGGGCGATCATCACGCTGCCGCACTGCATGCGCGTCAGAATTTCGTAATACCCTTCCCCGGCCGCATTCTGAATAGGCTGGGCATACAGCACCAGACCGCGTTCATTGAGCGCACGCTTCACCAGGGTGAGCATCCGCACTTGTTCGCTGGTCTGGTCGGACACATGCTCTTGCGCCGCATCCAGCGCCAGCACCTGGCGACCGCTCCCGGCCTGCTCCGACAGCCAGCTCAGTTGACCCAACATCGGATGAAGCTCTTCTTCTACGCCACGGTATTGCCCCCAGGCGGCGCCAAACTCTAATTCCAGCATCTGGTTGTGCCAGCTGTATTTCTTGTGATTGAGCATGGCGACAATGTGGGCCAGCCGCGCCACAGGATCAGGGCCGCTTAGCACCAGCAGTAGCTCGCTACCGGGTAGCTGAAACAGGTCGTCTTTCTCCCCCAGCAACGGCTGTACCTTACTGGCAATCTGCCGTTTGCAATGCACCCGCATCATCATGCCGTAATGGCGGCTGAGGAAGTCGAGGTTTGCGATCCGCAGGCTGCTGATGACGAAATCGCCCTCCTGGCGCAAATAGCACTCCAGCGCACGCAGATTGGGTAATCCGGTTAACGGGTCCTCCTGCGCCTGGTCACGCCATTTGACCTTGATTCTTTCATTCTGCCCATAAATATCAACCATATAAAACAAACAGATGGTGAAGGAGATCAGCACGGACAGCACGAACGATATTGAATACTCAGTCTGTACGCCCTGGAGAAAATTGCGGTTATAGACCACCAGCAAAAAGGCCGACACCGACCACGAAATGCGAATTAATACATTTCCAAGATGCCGAATGCCAATAAAATACAGAATGAAGATCAGCGGCACTAAATAACCGGCTATATAGTCAGAATTATAAGGTGCGCAGAGCACCAGTAATATTGCCGCCAGCGCCATAAACCAATACAGCGTAAAGGCCCGGTGTTTCCGGGTAAACCACGGTTGGCAATGTCGATGCCAGAATACTTTGGCATAATGTGGATTGATAACCATCCGCATTGGATAATAGAAAAACGTCGTAAATATTAATGCCGCGCCAATCAAACTCTGAATATCAATTATTGTATAAACTGCCGGCATCCCTTTGAAATAGCTGGATATGCTTAATGGGAACGAGAAATAGACGCCCACCAGATACATCGTTAATTTCATCAGTATCGGGGCAAAAAAGCCGCCCCAGAAGATCCTCATCCCCATCAGCCTGGCAGAGAAGCCTGCACGCCAGCGTTTGCCCACAAGCGCCCGGACAATCAGGCACGACACCAGTACTGAAAACAGCTGACAGAATAATATGAGCACCGCCTGCAGCGGCGTCATTGAAAGAATAAAGTGGTTGGTAATGGCAAAGGCGATAATTAATGGGGCGACAGCATAGCGGCCGAAAATAAATATAACAGCGTACATCATGCTTAATGGCAGCCAGGCGAGGAATACTTCATTTCCATCAACGAGGGCTACAGGTGAAATAAATCGGGCTAATGGAATAGAGATTAAACAAACAATGAGCGCGAGTAAAGTTTTCTTGATATTAATGTTAAATTTATCAATCATTATTGTTAATCAAAACTCCAGCACTCGGGAACATTATTTCGCCAATAGAAATATTAAAATGAATAATTATACCAGGCAAGTAATTTACCTGATGAAAAATCTTAAATTACATTTTCTTCTAAAGGTTGTGAAATACTGACCAAATCTGAAAAAGGCTTACAGTGACGGGAGAAAACAAAAAACCCCCGCCGTAGCGAGGGTTTCGAATTTTGGTGGAGCTAAGCGGGATCGAACCGCTGACCTCTTGCATGCCATGCAAGCGCTCTCCCAGCTGAGCTATAGCCCCACAGATGTTTTACGAACCAAACCTGATGGGAACAGAGTTTGGTGGAGCTAAGCGGGATCGAACCGCTGACCTCTTGCATGCCATGCAAGCGCTCTCCCAGCTGAGCTATAGCCCCTAACCGTAAAACGTGTCGTGTTGACGGGCGGCATAATATGAATTCCTTCATCTGGTGTCAACGGCAAAATGACCCCTCGCTATTTGATCGCTGAAAAAGCAGGCAACACGCTGACATTGCGAGCCTTATCGCAGGGAGACGTTAAACATGTCACCCTTTCATGTAAAAGGATGCTATAACATGGACAACTAATTCCCACATATTTACTCAGGAAATAGTATGCTCAAGGAACGAATGACACCTGAAGAAATCGCCCACCTCACCGGCTTCAGTCGGCAGACGATCAATAAATGGGTACGTAAAGAGGGGTGGCAAACCTCCCCTCGTCCAGGAGTACAAGGTGGAAAGGCTCGTCTCGTGCACGTAAATGAGCAAGTAAAAGCGTTTATTCGCAGCGCCCAGCGTGTGGCAGAGCCAGCTCCTTCTTATTCTACCGTCGAAAGCGACCTTGAACCCCTGCTCCTGACGCTCAGTAAAGAGATGACTCCTGGCGAACAAAAACAGCTGATGTCATTACTTTTGCGTGAAGGCATTACCGGGCTACTCCAGCGTCTGGATATTCGTGACCAGTAACATCATGATGAAATTAAAAGATAAAATGACCCCAGCAGAGTTGGCGGATTGTCTTGGCCTTGCCAGACAGACGATTAATCGTTGGGTCAGAGAACAACACTGGCGCACGGAAGCCATTCCCGGTGTGAAAGGTGGTCGCGCACGTCTTATCGTGATTGATAAGCCGGTCCTCGATTTTCTGGCCAACATACCGGCACTGCGGCATCTGCTTACCGACTATCAGCTGGCAGAACCTTCCGGCCATTATGTCGTAAGTGAAACCGATGCCATCTGGCGGCAGATCACCGAAATCCTGCATTTGATGACGGCGGAAGAACAACAGCACCTGCGGGATCTACTTGTCCGTGAAGGGATCAGCGGCTTTTTGTCACGTCTGGGCATTGCCAGCCAAAAATAAGCAAAAAAAAACGGCAGGAGAGAACCCGCCGTTTTGTTAAGCCTGCAATCAGGATTGCTGGCTTTCGCGTTCAGCAATAAATGCCAGCGCTCTGTTAATACGTTCTACGCTACGGGTTTTACCGATAGCATGGACCGTTACGTCAAGAGCCGGTGACTGACCAGCGCCCGTTACCGCCACGCGCAGCGGCATCCCGACTTTACCCATCCCCACTTCCAGCTCATCAGCCGTTGCCTGAATGGCGTGGTGGACGTTTTCTGCCGTCCAGTCGCTGAGGGCAGCGAGTTTATCGCGCACCACTTCCAGCGGCTGACGCGCAACCGGACGCAGGTGTTTCTTCGCCGCGTCGGCATCAAACTCGGCAAACTCTTCATAGAAGTAACGGCAGCTTGCTGCCATCTCTTTCAGCGTTTTGCAACGTTCGCCCAGCAGAGTAACCAGCTCAGACAGCTGCGGACCGGTACGGGTATCGATATTTGCCTGCTCAATGTGCCACTGCAGGTAGGTCGCCACATATTCCGGCGCCATCGAATTGATGTAGTGATGGTTCAGCCACAGCAGTTTGTCGGTATTGAACGCGCTGGCAGATTTGCTTACTGCACCCAGTGAGAACAACTTGATCATCTCTTCACGGCTGAAGATCTCCTGATCGCCGCTGGACCAGCCCAGACGCACGAGGTAGTTCAGCAGTGCTTCCGGCAGATAGCCATCATCACGATACTGCATGACGCTGACCGCACCGTGGCGTTTGGAGAGTTTTTTACCATCATCGCCATTAATCATCGACACATGGGCATACACCGGGACAGGTGCATTCAGCGCTTTCAGGATGTTGATCTGACGCGGGGTGTTGTTGATATGGTCTTCGCCACGGATCACGTGGGTGATCTCCATATCCCAGTCATCCACAACCACGCAGAAGTTGTAGGTCGGGGAACCATCGGTACGACGAATGATCAGATCGTCCAGTTCCTGGTTGCTAAACTCGATTGGCCCACGGATCTGGTCATCAAAAATGACCGAACCGTCCTGCGGGTTAGCAAAACGCACGACGCACGGCTCGTTATCAGCATGATGTTCGTGGCCGTGGCGGCAGCGCCCGTCATAACGCGGTTTCTCGCCCTTCTCCATCTGCTCTTCACGCAGCGCATCCAGACGCTCTTTGGAGCAGTAGCATTTATACGCCGTGCCCGCTTCCAGCATCTCATCAATAACGCTGTTGTAGCGGTCAAAACGTTTTGTCTGGAAGTACGGACCTTCGTCCCACTCCAGGTTCAGCCAGTTCATCCCATCCATGATGGCTTCAATTGCTTCCGGCGTTGAGCGCTCAAGATCGGTGTCTTCAATACGCAGTACAAACTCACCGCCGTTGTGACGAGCAAAAAGCCAGGAATAGAGAGCAGTACGCGCGCCGCCAACGTGCAGATAGCCTGTCGGGCTGGGCGCGAAGCGAGTTTTGATTTTCATGAATTGGCCTTACGTTTATAAAGATGCCGACAACCGGCAGAGTCCGTGGGTATTTATGGGTGATTATTCTAACACTGTGGGCTGATTCCTCAATGTTGTTCAGGTCTGAACGTCACGCTTTGCTATTTTTGTTTATAAATCATGCGCCACAGCCGCATTAACGATCGCATTGGCTAATTTTACGACGAACAAACAAATTATTTAGAAAAGGCGTTGACTCATTTTCAACTCTCCCTATAATGCGACTCCACACAGCGGGGGTGATTAGCTCAGCTGGGAGAGCACCTCCCTTACAAGGAGGGGGTCGGCGGTTCGAACCCGTCATCACCCACCACTACTTAGGTAGTCTCCGCCGTGTAACAAGAAATTGAGAAGTGGGTGATTAGCTCAGCTGGGAGAGCACCTCCCTTACAAGGAGGGGGTCGGCGGTTCGATCCCGTCATCACCCACCACTTTCTCGCCAGCTGGATTTCTTGTTAAAATTTGAAGTACCGAAGTGGGTGATTAGCTCAGCTGGGAGAGCACCTCCCTTACAAGGAGGGGGTCGGCGGTTCGATCCCGTCATCACCCACCACTTCGGGTCGTTAGCTCAGTTGGTAGAGCAGTTGACTTTTAATCAATTGGTCGCAGGTTCGAATCCTGCACGACCCACCAATGTAGAAAGGCGCCCTAAAGGCGCCTTTTTGCTATGCGCAATTCGTGTAGGATGAGAACCTGCTGCAGGTTCGAGTCGAACGAAGTGAGACAACGGAGCCGCTTGCGGCGACGGCCCGCAGGGCGAGTGAAGCGAGTCATCCTGCACGACCCACCAATGTAGAAAGGCGCCCTAAAGGCGCCTTTTTGCTATATGCAATTCGTGTAGGATGAGAACCTGCTGCAGGTTCGAGTCGAACGAAGTGAGACAACGGAGCCGCTTGCGGCGACGGCCCGCAGGGCGAGTGAAGCGAGTCATCCTGCACGACCCACCAATGTAGAAAGGCGCCCTAAAGGCGCCTTTTTGCTATCTGCAATATACAAGCCTGGCCGGCAATTACCCCGTCAGAGCCTCCACCAACTTTGTCAGCGCAGGCGTCGCCTGCTGCTGCTCATACACAATATATAAGTCTGCCGGAATACGTTCTTTTAATGGACGAAACACCACGCCTGGCCAGTTCATCTGCGCGTAGCTATCCGCAATTAGCGTAATGCCAATCCCCATACTGATTATCGCCAGCACGGTTTGCGGCTCAGTCACTTCACGAACGATCATCGGTGAAAACCCGGCGCTCTGGCAGACACGCTGCAAAAACGCCCAGTCAGTATGAATTGAGGGCATGGTCACAAAATATTCATCCCGCAGCGCTTCAAGCGGCACCGCATCACAGGCAGCCAGAAAATGATCATCCGGCATGGCGACCAAAAAAGATGACTCATGTAAGCGTAAGGCGATAAACCCTTCTGTCGGTTCAACGGCCATCCGCCAGATCCCCGCATCCAACTCACGCCGCTCAAGCAGCGCCATCTGCATCGTTGGCATCTTTTCACGAAAATGCACATCAACATTGGGATTGTCCTTTAAAAAGCGTCGCATTGCAGGCCGCATTTTCCCCCACATTGCAGTCCCCACAACGCCAAGCTCAATGCGGCCTGCTTCACCGCGTCCAATTTGCTCGACCCTTGCCAGTGCCTGGTTCGCGTTGGCCAACAGGCGACGTGACTCTTCCATCAGGATTTTACCCGCATGCGTTAGTACCACGCTGCGAGAATGGCGGACAAACAATAGCGTGCCAAGCTGCTGTTCCAGTTCCTTAACATGAATACTTAACGGGGGTTGGGACATATTCAAACGTGCCGCAGCCCGTCCAAAATGCAGTTCTTCAGCAACGGCGAGAAAGTAACGCAGCAACTTAAGATCGATACGGTGAGTTCGCTCCATCACAACTGCACTCCATAAACAAGAGAGGGTAATGTATGGAATTTACCACACCGCCTAGTGAAAAATGAATTTAACGACGAGGTACCCAATGTACATGAACACGATGCTAAGTACGCCTGGCAGTACATTTGGCGCGGGGATCGGCAGGCGGCACAGTGTAAATAGAGCACCAATGCCAAAACCAATACCTGATGAGAAAATAATATCTTTCATTACCTATCCTTGCAGAAAAAAGACTGGCGAGCATCCCCTCGCCAGCTGAAGAGAATTAATGAGTCAGAGGCTTCATCGCTATTTTTTCTGGTTCATGTTTATACTTAAAGAACAGTGCAAAAATAACCGCCAGCGCCAATGAATAGGCAGCAAACAGTAGCCAGATGGTTTGCCAATCTTTCACTCCGTCAACAGAGAAATAATCCACCGCCATGCCGCTTAAAATCGATCCGACCCATGCGCCAACCCCGTTAACCATGGTCATGAACAACCCTTGAGCACTGGCGCGAATATTAGAACTCACTTCCTGCTCAACGAAAACTGAGCCAGAAATGTTAAAGAAGTCGAATGCGCAGCCGTAAACAATCATCGACATCAGTAGCAACACGAAACCAAGTGGTGACGGATCGCCAAAAGCAAAGAAACCAAAGCGTAAAGTCCACGCCAGCATGCTCATCAGCATCACCGTTTTGATGCCAAAGCGTTTAAGGAAGAACGGTATGGTAAGGATAAAACCCACTTCTGCCATTTGCGAAACAGAAAGCAAAATGGAGGGATACCTGACGACAAAGCTGTCGACAAACTCTGGATTGCGGGCAAAATCGTGCAGGAAGGGGTTACCAAAGACGTTGGTAATTTGCAGCACGGCCCCGAGCATCATCGCAAACAGAAAGAAAATCGCCATGCGCGGATTTTTAAACAGTACAAATGCATCCAATCCCAGCTTGCTGGTAAGCGTTGTGACAGCTTTCTTCTCAGCCACCGGGATCTTCGGTAACGTGAATGCATACATTGCCAGAGCCAGTGAAGCGCCGGACGCAATATAGAGCTGCGCGCTGCTCAGCTCCAGTCCCATCAGGCTTACCGTCCACATAGCAACAATAAAGCCAATGGTGCCAAACACACGAATGGGCGGGAATGCGGTAACCGGATCCTGCCCGGATTGCGCAAGACAAGAATAAGAGACGCTGTTAGATAACGCGATTGTCGGCATATAAGCCATTGCGTTAATCAGCATCACCCAGAACATCGTATCCGGGTCGGTGACGGTGGTGGCATACAGCAGCACCCCAGCGCAGACCAAATGACAAAGCATATATGCGCGTTCGGCGCGTAGCCATTTGTCGGCAATAATCCCCATAATGCCGGGCATAATAATGGCCGCCAGCCCTTTGGAGCTATAAACCATCCCAACATTTGCACCAGTAAAGTCGAGAGTGTTTATCATGTAAGACCCCAGGGTTACCAGCCAGCTTCCCCAGATAAAATATTGCAAAAACGACATGACCTTTAATCGGGACGCAATACCCATTTTTCGTTCCTTGTCGTAGAGATAGAGTAAAAGAAAGACCCCGTGTACGGGGTCATTTTTATTATGAATTTCAGTCCAACTTACGTAAGAAGCCGCAGATAAGGTTTATAAAGTTCTGACGAGAAAGTTCAGCCGCGGCAAGGGTTTGCGCGTGGGATAATTTCACATCGCCCAGGCCTTCAGCCAAATTGGTGATAGCAGAGACCGCCACCACTTTCAGGCCGCAATGGCGTGCAGTAATCACTTCCGGCACTACCGACATTCCCACCACATCACCGCCGATAATCTGCATCATGCGGATTTCCGCCGCCGTTTCAAAGTTCGGTCCAGGATAGGAAACAAACACGCCCTCTGTAAGCTGAAAGCCCTCTTCTTTTGCAACGGTCTGAAGTACGGCTCGATAGTCCGTATCATAGGCATTGGCCAGAGAGAAGAAGCGATCGCCAAAGCGCTCATCATTCACTCCAACCATCGGCGTACCCGGCATGGTGTTAATATGGTCGTTAAGCGCCACCAGGCTGCCTGGCCCCACTTCAGGACGCAGAGAACCTGCTGCATTGGTACAAAAAAGAAGTTCGCAGCCCAATAGTTTTAATGTACGAATGGCATCTGTCATAATGGTCATACCGCGACCTTCATAAAAGTGCCCACGCCCTTTCATACAGGCAACCGGTACGCCTGCCAAATGGCCAAGAACCAGTTCTCCAGCATGCCCATGGACGGTACTAACCGGAAAACCAGGCAGCTTCTCGTAAGAAATCGCCACCGCATCTTCAATTTGTTCAGCCAGCACGCCTAAGCCAGAGCCAAGAATAAACGCCACACGCGGCGTAAAATCTGGTTTATAACCACGAATGATGTCTGCGCTATACCAGGGATTCTGTGAAAAAAAAGAATGGCTCATGATAGATCCTCAAAACTGAATAATCGGAGAAAAACTGAGTACCCTCTTTTTATAACGATAGTGGACAATCATTTACCAATACACTTTCTCATCGCGATCGATATCCCTTTTATATTGATTTCACAAACTGAATTCATAGCAATCCCCTATTAATTATCAATAATTTAGTATTGGATTTACATCTTTTCTTTTGCATAAGATGTTGTCCGCTGGGGCCCACGGCAAAATACAATAATTATCCTCAATTTATATTTCTGCCAGATGGAATACCTCATGAATAAAACGCTTATCAAATTAAGTTTTGCCGCTGCATTGATTTTACCCCAAACCGTCCAGGCGGAATTTAAAGGCGGTTTTGCCGATATAGGCCTGCATTACCTCGACTGGACAGCAAATACCACTGAGAAATCCGCTAAAAAATCCCACAAAGATGATTTTGGCTATCTGGAACTTGAAGGCGGGGCGAATTTTAGCTGGGGGGAAATATACGGGTTCTTCGATTGGGAAAACTTCTACAACGGTCGCCATGACAGGCCTGGCAGCGAGCAGCGCTATACCTTTAAAAATACCAATCGTATCTATCTTGGTGATACCGGGTTAAACCTCTATTTACACGCCTATGGTACCTATGGTTCCCCTGAACGAAGGAATTTCCATGATGATATGGTCCTCTACGGCTTTGGGTATAACGTCACCGGCAACGGTTACTGGTTTAAACCCTTCTTTGCCAAACGCTATACTGAACAGACTTATTATACGGGTGACAATGGTTATGTTCTGGGCTGGGTAGCAGGATATAACTTCCTGTTGGGCAGTGAGAAATTCACACTAACTAACTGGAATGAGTATGAATTCGACCGCGATGCAAGCTATGCTGCCGGTAATGGCGGTAAGGATGGTCTTAACGGCGCGGTGGCGATGTGGTGGAACGTAACGCCTAATCTGACCGCTGGCATTCAGTATCGCTACGCGAAGAATAAGCTTGGGGAAACCTTCCTCCAGGATGGCATTATTTACTCCCTCAAATATCAGTTTTAACCTCTTTTGCCTGCCGGAACGGCAGGCTGACTACATCTGATAGAGCGGATCCTTCGCCCGACCTGCGGCCAGCTCGCTGGCCTGCGCTCTGACGACTTCCCACAGCACCTCTGCCGCCGTAGATAATGAGCGGTTTTTACGTCGTGCCAGCATCAACTGGCGTTCCACAATCGGCGTCAATCGTTTCACCACTAACTGACTTCCTTGCGGAAGCGGCAATGCCAGAGCGGGCAGGATACTGATACCGATCCCGGACTCCACCATCGGAAACAGGGTCGCGGGATGGCCAATCTCCTGCACGATGGCCGGTTCGATCGAAAAATGCTGTAACGCCGCATCAATTAGCGGACGGCTACCAGAGGCATAATCCTGTAGCACCAACCGCTGATGCTGTAGCTCCTGCCAGCTCACCGAGTCCTGTCTGGCAAAAGGATGATCGCTACGACAAAGCAGTAGAAAAGGCTCGGCAAGAACCGTCTCGCACTGTAAATCGGTTGCAGCGCCGGGATCGATAACGATGCCGAAATCCACGTCGCCCTGACGAATACTCTCCAGAACCCATTGCTGGGGGCGATCGTGGAGGACAAAACTTATCTCCGGGTAACGCTGATTGCTGTGCGCGATACATTGAGGGATCAGGTGCGCTGAAATCGTCTGGCTGGCCGCAACGCGGACGGTTCCCGAAAGCTGCTGCCCTACCCGCCCGGCATCACGCAGCGTGCTGTTTAGCTCATCCAGCAGACGTTCAAGGCGACCGGCCAGTTGCTGGCCGGCTTCCGTCAACGCCACCTCCCGGGTGGTACGATCAAGCAAGCGCACGCCGGTCTGGTGTTCCAGCTCTTTGACGCTATGACTGACCGCTGACTGGCTGAGACCAATAATTTCCCCTGCCCGGCTGAAACTCTTTACCCGCGCAACGGTGACGAAGACCTTTAACTGACGTAGTGAGTAATTCATCTCTTTTATTCATGAATAGATGCAATAAATCAATTTTATTTCTCAAAATAGAAAAAGCACAATAGCAACATCGATTTTCAGGAGCGTTTATGAAACTTTTCCGCATTCTTGATCCATTTACCCTTACCCTCGTGACCGTGGTACTGCTGGCCTCTTTTTTCCCGGCCCGCGGCAACTTTGTCCCCTTCTTTGAGTATCTGACCACCGCCGCCATCGCGCTGCTGTTTTTCATGCATGGTGCCAAACTCTCCCGCGAGGCGATCGTCGCCGGGGGAAGCCACTGGCGTTTACACCTGTGGGTTATGTGCAGCACCTTTGTGGTCTTCCCGGTTTTAGGGGTACTGTTCGCCTGGTGGGCGCCGATTAACGTCGACCCGGCGCTGTATACCGGCTTTATTTATCTGTGCATCCTGCCCGCCACCGTCCAGTCAGCGATTGCCTTTACCTCACTGGCCGGTGGTAACGTCGCAGCGGCCGTCTGTTCGGCGTCGGCATCGAGCCTGCTGGGGATCTTTGTATCGCCGTTGCTGGTCGGGTTGCTGATGAACCTGCACGGTGCAGGAGGGAGCGTAGAGCAGGTAGGGAAAATTATGCTGCAACTGCTGCTGCCGTTTGTACTTGGACACCTGTCTCGTCCGTGGATTGGCGATTGGGTGGCGCGGCATAAAAAGTGGATCTCAAAAACCGATCAGACCTCAATTCTGCTGGTGGTCTACTCGGCGTTCAGCGAAGCGGTCGTTAACGGCATATGGCACAAAGTCGGCGTTGGCTCGCTGCTGTTTATTGTTATTGTCAGCATCGTGCTATTGGCGATTGTGATTGCTATCAACGTCTTTGTGGCGCGCAGATGCGGGTTCAATAAAGCCGATGAAATCACAATCGTCTTCTGCGGTTCGAAAAAGAGTCTGGCAAACGGCATTCCGATGGCCAATATTCTCTTCCCGACGTCAATTCTGGGGATCATGGTGCTGCCGCTGATGATCTTCCATCAGATTCAGCTGATGGTTTGCGCCGTGCTGGCACGTCGTTATAAGCGTCAGGCAGAAGCGTTGCAGGCGCAGGAAAAAACCCGCGCCTCTGAAGCTTAACGCGGCTGCTTTAAGGGCTGAACCAGTTGGGTCAGCCCTTCGGTTTTAATCAACAAGGTTAACGCCATCAGCTCGCCAAGATGCCCGGCAGGAAACTGATCCTTGCGGGCAAACCACAGCAAATACTCTTCCGGCACATCAATCAGGCGACGACCTTTATATTTGCCAAACGGCATTTCCGTATTGGCAATCTCGATGAGCTGCGCTTTATCCATGTTAATCTCCCAGCAGACGCAGCATTTCGGCTTCGTCGATCACCTCGATACCGAGCTCCTGCGCTTTAGCCAGCTTAGAACCCGCCGCTTCCCCGGCGATCACCAGATCGGTTTTTTTCGATACGCTGCCGGCCACTTTCGCCCCCAAGGCAACCAACCGTGCCTTCGCGTCGTCGCGCGACAGCTGGCTCAGGCTGCCGGTCAGCACCACCGTTTTACCGGCGAACGGACTATCGATTTCCTCGGCATTGACCACCACCGGCGCAGGCCAGCTGACGCCTTCGGTCCGCAGTTGAGCAATCACATCGCGGTTGCTCTCTTCAGCGAAGAAGTTGAAGACGTGCGTAGCGACGACGATCCCGACATCCTGAACTTTTTGCAGCTCTTCAATAGAAGCCTGCTCCAGCGCTTCGATAGTGCCAAAATAGGCCGCCAGCCCCGCCGCCGTGGCTTCGCCTACCTCACGAATGCCCAGCGCGTACAGGAAGCGCGCAAAAGTGGTCTGTTTGGATTTTTCCAGCGCATTCACCACGTTTTGCGCGGATTTCGGCCCCATTCGATCCAGACCCGTAAGCTTACCGGCGCTCAAGCGGAACAGATCGGCCGGCGTGTGGACATACTCTTTCTCCACCAGCTGGTCGATGATTTTATCCCCCATCCCTTCCACATCTAATGCACGACGGGAGACGAAATGTTTTAAGGCCTCTTTACGCTGCGCACCGCAGATTAACCCGCCAGTACAGCGCGTAACCACTTCACCTTCCACGCGTTCAACATCCGAGTTACAGACCGGGCAATGGGTCGGAAATTCGATTTCACGCGTATCGTCCGGGCGTTCAGACAGCACAACATTCACGACCTGGGGGATCACGTCGCCTGCACGACGAATCACCACTTTATCGCCAATGCGCAGACCCAGACGGGCAATTTCATCGGCGTTATGCAAGGTGGCGTTGCTCACCAGAACGCCTGCCACATGTACTGGCTCCAGGCGTGCTACCGGCGTGATCGCCCCGGTGCGCCCAACCTGGAACTCCACATCACGCACGAAGGTCATCTGTTCTTGTGCCGGGAACTTAAAAGCAACGGCCCAGCGCGGTGCCCGGGCAACAAATCCCAGCTGCTCCTGTAACGCCAGGGAGTCAACTTTGATCACCACGCCATCGATATCAAAGCCTAAATGCGGGCGGTCCTGCTCGACCTTATGATAGTAAGTAAGTACTTCCTCTGGGGTGTGACACAGTTTCACCCGGTTGCTCACCGGCAATCCCCACGCCTTAAACTGCTGCAGGCGGCCGGAATGGCTTTCCGGCAGTACTCCGCC
Organism: Klebsiella sp. R445; assembly: GCF_051131755.1. NCBI lineage: Bacteria > Pseudomonadati > Pseudomonadota > Gammaproteobacteria > Enterobacterales > Enterobacteriaceae > Klebsiella > Klebsiella sp. R445. The sequence continues at coordinate 4,614,717 of NZ_CP180446.1, read as the reverse complement.
ATCCAGCACGCCCACGCCGTAGCAGAAGAAAGTAAGTGGTCGCTTCGCTGTAATACGCGGGTCAAGCTGACGCAAAGAACCTGCCGCCGCATTACGCGGGTTGGCAAACACTTTTCCGCCGGTGCGGCGGGCTTCCTCGTTAATTTTTTCAAAGCCGGCCTGCGGCAGGAACACTTCACCGCGCACTTCCAGGCGCGCCGGAATGTTGTCGCCGCGCAGCTTCAGCGGGATGGCGCGAATCGTTCGGACGTTGGAGGTAATATCCTCGCCGGTGGTCCCGTCACCGCGCGTTGCGGCCTGAATCAATACGCCGTTTTCATACAGAATACTGACCGCTAACCCATCCAGCTTCAGCTCGCAGCAATAGACCAGATCATCGCTGCTCTTCAGCCGGTCCTGAACGCGCTTGTTGAAGGCCAGGAAGCTCTCTTCATCAAAGACGTTATCCAACGACAGCATCGGTACGTCATGGCGAATCTGGCTGAATGAGGCCAGCGGAGTCGCCCCGACGCGTTGGGTTGGTGAATCAGAGGTAATCAGTTCCGGATGGCTGGCTTCCAGCTCACGCAGTTCGCCCATCAACCGGTCATATTCCGCATCGGGAATCTCCGGGGTATCCATAACATGGTACAGATATTCATGATGGCGAAGCGTGGTTCGCAGTTCAGTCAGTTTTTGTTCGATCGGTTCCATATCGCACCATCAATGATAAAAAACCCCCGGCAGGCGGGGGTTCTGGATTGGAAGACGAAACGCCAGGAGAAAAAATCAGGCGTTGGCCTCTTTCACTTCACGAATACGGTCTTGATATTCGCGCAGCTTTTGCGGAGTCATCATCCGACGCTGATCGTCCAGCACGACACCACCAACTTCGTCAGCAATGTACTGTGCAGATTGCAGCATCAGCTTAAAGTTTTGCAGTTCATCACCAAACGACGGGACCTGCATAAAGATAGTCACGCCAGGCGTGGTCATATCCGCCATGCCATCCGGATTGAACGTACCCGGTTTAACCATATTTGCCAGGCTGAACAGCACCTGACCGCTGCCGTCCGGGCTAAGGTGGCGATGGAAAATGTTCATGTCGCCAAATTTAAAGCCCGCCTGCTGAATGCTGTTGATCAGCACTTCGCCGTTAATCTGCGTGCCCTGATGCGCGGAGACGTTCATCACAATGACCGTTTCTTTACGCTCTTTCGGCTGAGGAGCCGGTTCAGCGACCTGAGGTTCAGGAGCTGGCTGAGGCTGCGCGGCGGCCGGTTGTGGCGGCGCGACAGGCTGCGTTGGCTGAACAGGCACCGGCTGATGCGACGGCGTGTTCTGCTGCACCGCGGGCTGCTGAGGCGGTGGCTGATATTGCGGTGGTACAGGCTGCTGCGCGGCAGGCTGCGGTTGCTGCGTCACCTGAGGTTGTGGAACCTGATGCTGCACAGGCTGCTGGCGTACCGGCTCTTCCGGGCGCACAGGTTGCTGAACCTGACGCTCATAAGGAGGCTGATATTGGTGTTGCGGCGGCGCCTGACGAGGAGCTTCTTGCTCACCGTGCACGCCAGTAGGGGCGTGATTAACCCGGTGAACGCGAACTTCACCCACGCCTTCAACATCGTCATCAACGTCATCGCTCTCAGACTCTTCGTCATCGCGAGACTTCATACGTTTCAGTGGGCGATCGCGAAACATCGAGGAACGTTCTTTACGGCTGGTCCAAAAACCGTGTACCAGTAAAGCGAGTATGGCGATCGCGCCAACAATGATTAATATCAGACGCAAATCCTGCATCATTATATTCTCTGTTGTTCTAACACCTTGCCACCACGGCAAACATTTACTTACTAAGAGTATTTGTCGATTACGTCGAGTGCAAGTGCGTCTGCCGCTTTCACCACATAAAGATGAACTAAATCGTGCTTTTTGCTGTTTTTTCGAACATTTCCTAACTGGTTATTGTCTGGCAACCCGATAAAATAAGCGGGCATTCAGTCTGAATGTCAAAACAGGAGCATTGCCTGACCATGGTTTCAACATCCGCATCTACCCCGCGTAGTGGCGTCTACTATTTTTCACAGGGCTGGAAACTGATCGCTCTGCCCGGCATTCGTCGTTTCGTCTTTTTGCCTTTATTAGTCAACATTGTCCTGATGGGCGGCGCCTTCTGGTGGCTGTTTACACGCCTCGATAGCTGGATCCCGTCGTTGATGGGTCACGTGCCCGAATGGTTACAGTGGCTGAACTATCTGCTGTGGCCTATCGTGGTTATCTCGATCCTGCTGGTGTTCGGTTACTTTTTCTCAACGATTGCAAACTGGATTGCCGCCCCGTTTAGCGGCCTGCTCGCCGAACAACTGGAAGCCCGCCTGACCGGCGCCACCCCGCCGGACGTCGGCGTTTTCGGCATCATGAAAGACGTGCCGCGCATTATGAAGCGAGAATGGCAGAAGCTGTCCTGGTACCTGCCACGGGCGATCGTATTGCTGATCCTCTATTTCATCCCGGGCATCGGCCAGACCGTGGCACCGGTACTGTGGTTCCTGTTTAGCGCGTGGATGCTGGCCATCCAGTACTGCGACTACCCGTTCGATAACCATAAAGTGCCCTTTAAAACCATGCGCGAGGCGCTGCGTACCCGTAAGGTGACCAATATGCAGTTTGGCGCCCTCACCAGCTTGTTCACGATGATCCCCGTTCTGAACCTGGTGATTCTGCCGGTCGCTATTTGCGGGGCAACGGCCATGTGGGTCGACTGCTATCGCGATAAACACGCGATGTGGAAGTAACTCCCTCTCCCTTCGATAACTGCTTCAGGCCAATGGCACGATGGCCTGAAGCAGAACCGCTATATGCCGGGCCTTATTCCTTCTGGCTCATCATTATTTCCCTTCCGAATATAGATATGCTATTTCCTTACTTCCGCATATTCCTTAAGCGGGTATGCTGGAGCCGTACTCCCAAATTTCATACAGTTAAGGACGGGCCATGAGTAAGATTTTTGAAGACAACTCCCTGACTATCGGCCACACGCCGTTAGTACGACTGAACCGAATCGGTAACGGACGCATCCTGGCGAAAGTCGAGTCTCGCAACCCGAGCTTTAGCGTGAAATGCCGAATCGGTGCCAATATGATTTGGGATGCCGAAAAACGCGGTGTGCTGAAAGCCGGCGTCGAGTTAGTTGAGCCGACAAGCGGCAACACCGGGATTGCTCTGGCCTATGTTGCGGCAGCGCGCGGCTATAAGCTGACGCTGACCATGCCGGAAACCATGAGTATTGAACGTCGCAAGCTGCTGAAAGCGCTGGGAGCCAACCTGGTGCTGACCGAAGGCGCGAAAGGCATGAAAGGCGCCATCCAGAAAGCCGAAGAGGTTGTCGCCAGCGACCCGGAAAAATATCTGCTGCTGCAGCAATTCAGCAACCCGGCCAACCCGGAAATTCACGAAAAAACCACCGGCCCGGAAATCTGGGAAGATACCGACGGTCAGGTTGATGTGTTCATCGCAGGCGTCGGTACCGGCGGTACACTGACCGGCGTGAGCCGCTACATCAAAGGGACCAAAGGCAAAACAGATCTGTTCTCCGTTGCGGTGGAACCGACCGACTCCCCGGTTATCGCTCAGGCGCTGGCTGGCGTGGAGCTGAAACCAGGCCCGCACAAAATTCAGGGTATCGGTGCCGGCTTTATCCCTGGTAACCTTGATCTGAAGCTGATCGATAAAGTCGTGGGCATCACCAACGAAGAAGCCATCTCCACCGCTCGTCGTCTGATGGATGAAGAAGGTATTCTGGCGGGTATCTCTTCCGGTGCGGCCGTCGCCGCAGCACTCAAACTGCAGGAAGATGAGGCCTTTACCAATAAGAATATTGTGGTTATCCTACCGTCTTCAGGTGAGCGTTATTTAAGCACAGCGCTGTTTGCCGATCTCTTCACCGAGAAAGAACTGCAACAGTGATGCCATCCGGCTAGTATCGTGTAAAAAAGCACCTTTTTAGGTGCTTTTTTGTGGCATACGTCAAAGTTTTACCCCTCCTGGCATTGATTCACCGCGTAGGGTCTGGTATTTAACCAACACATTTATTTTGATGCGCGAAATTATTCAAAATCGGATTTCCACGTGCTGAATCGATTTTATGATTTGGTTCAAGTCTTCCTTTCGCTGCATAATGTTTAATGACGTGCCAGACGTCAACGGCCAGATGGTCCTCACAGCGAACACGCTGTTGACACCTTAGCCAGACACGTAACGCCGGCGCTAACAATACAGGCTAAAGCCTCGCCGTTAGGCTAGACTTTAGGTCCACAACACTAAACCTATAAGTTGGGGAAATATAATGTTCCAGCAAGAAGTTACCATTACCGCTCCGAACGGTCTGCACACCCGCCCTGCTGCTCAGTTTGTTAAAGAAGCGAAAGGCTTCACTTCTGAGATCACTGTGACCTCCAACGGCAAAAGCGCCAGCGCCAAAAGCTTGTTCAAACTGCAAACTCTGGGTCTGACTCAGGGTACCGTTGTAACCATCTCCGCTGAAGGCGAAGATGAGCAAAAAGCAGTTGAGCATCTGGTAAAACTGATGGCTGAACTCGAATAAGTTCACGGGTTCTTTTTAATATCAGTCACAAGTAAGGTAGGGTTATGATTTCAGGCATTTTAGCATCCCCGGGTATCGCTTTCGGTAAGGCTCTCCTGCTGAAAGAAGACGAAATTGTCATCGACCGGAAGAAAATTTCTGCCGATAAGGTTGACCAGGAAGTCGAACGTTTCCTGAGCGGCCGCACCAAGGCCTCCGCCCAGCTGGAGGTCATCAAAACCAAAGCTGGTGAAACTTTCGGTGAAGAAAAAGAAGCCATCTTCGAAGGGCACATCATGCTGCTGGAAGATGAGGAGCTTGAGCAGGAAATCATAGCCCTGATTAAAGATAAGCACATGACTGCCGACGCGGCAGCCAATGAAATTATCGAAGGTCAGGCCACTGCGCTGGAAGAGCTGGACGATGAATACCTGAAAGAACGTGCCGCTGACGTACGTGATATCGGTAAGCGTCTGCTGCGCAATATCCTCGGTCTGGCAATTATCGATCTGAGCGCAATCCAGGACGAAGTGATTCTGGTTGCAGCCGATCTCACCCCGTCGGAAACCGCACAGCTGAACCTGAACAAGGTGCTGGGCTTCATCACCGACGCTGGTGGCCGTACTTCCCACACCTCTATCATGGCGCGTTCTCTTGAACTGCCGGCCATCGTGGGCACCGGTAGCGTCACCACGCAGGTGAAAAACGGCGATTATCTGGTCCTCGACGCGGTCAATAACCAGGTTCTGGTTAACCCGACCAACGAACAAATCGAAGAACTGCGCAATCTGCAGGCCCAGGTCGCAGAAGAAAAAGCGGAGCTGGCTAAGCTGAAAGATCTGCCGGCGATTACGCTGGACGGACATCAGGTTGAAGTCTGTGCCAACATTGGTACCGTACGTGACGTCGATGGCGCAGAGCGCAACGGCGCAGAAGGCGTAGGCCTGTATCGTACAGAATTCCTGTTCATGGACCGTGACGCGCTGCCAACTGAAGAAGAACAGTTCGCCGCCTACAAAGCGGTTGCTGAGGCCTGTGGCTCTCAGGCCGTTATCGTACGTACCATGGACATCGGCGGCGACAAAGAACTGCCGTACATGAACTTCCCGAAAGAAGAGAACCCGTTCCTCGGCTGGCGTGCCGTGCGTATCGCGATGGATCGTAAAGAGATCCTGCGTGACCAGGTTCGCGCCATCCTGCGTGCTTCCGCTTTCGGTAAACTTCGCATCATGTTCCCAATGATCATCTCTGTTGAAGAAGTGCGTGCACTGAAGAAAGAGATTGAGATCTACAAGCAGGAACTTCGTGACGAAGGCAAAGCATTCGACGAAACCATCGAAGTCGGCGTGATGGTTGAAACACCAGCCGCGGCAACGATTGCTCGTCATTTAGCAAAAGAAGTCGATTTCTTTAGTATCGGAACCAATGATTTAACGCAATATACTCTGGCAGTTGACCGTGGTAATGATATGATTTCACATCTTTACCAGCCAATGTCACCATCTGTCCTGACGCTGATTAAGCAAGTTATTGATGCTTCTCACGCTGAAGGAAAATGGACTGGCATGTGTGGTGAGCTTGCGGGCGATGAACGTGCTACACTTCTGTTGCTGGGTATGGGGCTGGACGAATTCTCTATGAGCGCCATTTCCATCCCGCGTATCAAGAAGATTATTCGTAACACGAACTTCGAAGATGCGAAAGTATTAGCAGAGCAGGCTCTTGCTCAACCGACAACGGACGAGTTAATGACGCTGGTTAACAAGTTCATTGAAGAAAAAACAATCTGCTAATCAACGAGATGCGCGGCCCAAATTACTGCTTAGGAGAAGATCATGGGTTTGTTCGATAAATTGAAATCTCTGGTTTCTGATGACAAAAAAGACTCCGGAACTATTGAGATTGTTGCTCCGCTCTCTGGCGAGATCGTCAACATCGAAGACGTGCCGGATGTAGTTTTTGCGGAAAAAATTGTGGGTGATGGCATTGCTATCAAACCTACCGGCAACAAAATGGTAGCGCCGGTAGATGGTACCATCGGTAAAATCTTTGAAACCAACCATGCATTCTCTATTGAATCTGATAGTGGTATCGAACTTTTCGTTCACTTCGGTATTGATACCGTTGAGCTGAAAGGCGAAGGCTTCAAACGCATTGCCGAAGAAGGTCAGCGTGTGAAAGTCGGTGACCCGGTCATCGAATTCGATCTGCCGCTGCTGGAAGAGAAAGCCAAGTCTACCCTGACTCCGGTTGTTATCTCCAACATGGACGAGATCAAAGAGCTGATCAAACTGTCCGGTAGCGTAACCGTGGGTGAAACCCCGGTCATTCGCATCAAGAAGTAATTCTTGCCGCAGAAAAAATGGCGCCTTCCGGCGCCATTTTTTTATCGCAGAGACCTCACGCCAGCGGCGGTAGAATCAGCTCATCGCAGCCATGTTGCGCAGTCCAGGTCATCACCGCCAGAACGCGTTGCGCCGCAGCGTGCGTCGCTTCTCCCAGCGCCAGACCAGAAACCAGCCCGCTAATCAGCTCGGCACAGAACAAATCGCCGGTTCCCTTCAAATCCGTTTCGACCCGCGGATGGACCACCACTTCAACAGAATCCGCCGTTACCACCAGCAGGTTAATCGTCGCGTTGTCGATGCCTGGCGCGCTGGTAATGACCACCCACTTCAAGGTATCGGATAACAGGCTACGCGCGGCAATCACCGCCTCCTGCTGATTATGACATGGCATCCCGCTCAGCGTTTCCAGCTCAAACAGGTTCGGCGTAATACCCTCGGCCAGCGGCAGCAGATGCCGACGATAGGCTTCCGGGATTTCGGCCTTCACGTAGATGCCGCTATCCACATCGCCAATCACCGGATCTACAAGAATACACAGATGAGGATGAGATTCGCGGATTCGGTGTAACCACTGCGCCAGGCGTTCAATCTGTATCGCACTGCCCATATAACCCGTAGTCACCGCCCGCAACTCACGCAGCGCATCGCGCTCCTCAAGGGCTTGCAGATAGCCCACAAACCACGCTTCCGGGATCACCCCGCCGTAGAAGGTATCGTAGTGCGGAGTATTGCTGAATAACACGGTCGGCACCGCCATAACCCGCAGTCCATGCTGTTTAATGGCCGGTACCGCAATACTGTTGCCGACGCTACCGTACACCACCTGCGACTGCACAGCGACGATATCGACCTGTAGCGCCCGGCTCTTGTCATTGAAGAGCACCGATTGTATTTCGTCTTGCTGGCCCATCCCTTCTCCCCCCGCTGGACAGCGGGTCACACCCTGATTATCATTCGTCCTATGCTAAAATCCATTTTGTCATAGGTCAATGATGATCGTTGGAAAAACCGCCAGTGAGATTTTTGATAACATCCGCCATCTGGTCCAGAGCGGAGTATTGAAACCCGGAGTCTCTCTGCCTCCGGTACGTGAGCTGGCGGCGGACCTGACGGTTAACCGCAATACCGTGGCCGCCGCGTATAAACGGTTGGTGAGCACCGGTCTGGCCAGCAGCCAGGGCCGTAACGGAACGGTTATCAGAGGGCAGACCACGCCGCTGGCGCTGGAAGGCCGAGATCCCGCTTCCCCGCTCAACGATATCTCCAGCGGCAATCCCGACCCACGCCTTCTGCCCGATCTCACCCGCTATCTGAGCCAGCTCTCCCTGACCCCGCATCTCTATGGCGACGACGCCGTCAAGCCTGAGCTACGACGCTGGGCACAGCGCTGGATGCACGAGGATTTGCAAAGAGATGCCGAGATTAACCTGACCAGCGGCGCTATCGATGCGCTGGAGCGCCTGCTCTGCGCCCTGTTGCTTCCCGGCGATGGCGTGGTCGTCGAAGACCCTTGTTTCCTCAGCAGCATCAACATGCTGCGCTACACCGGCTTTAACGCCTGCCCGGTAGCGGTCGATGAGCAGGGAATGCAGCCTGAAGCGCTGGAGATTGCCCTACGCAACGGCGCTCGTGCGGTCATCGTCACACCCCGCGCGCATAACCCTACCGGCTGCAGCCTCAGCAACGCCCGTGCCACGGCTATCCAGGAAGTACTGGCCCGCTATCCGCAGGTGCTGGTGATTATCGATGACCACTTCGCGCTGCTATCGTCAGCGCCCTGGCACTCGCCGCTCCCGGCGACCACGCAGCGCTGGGCGCTGGTGCGTTCTATGTCCAAAACCCTCGGGCCGGACCTGCGACTGGCGTTTGTCGCCAGCGATAGCACCACCTCGGCGGCGTTGCGCCTGCGGCTCAATGCCGGCAGCCAGTGGGTCAGCCATCTGCTGCAGGATCTGGCCTTCGCCTGCCTGAGCGACAGTGCCTTTACTGATGCACTGGACCGAAGCCGACGCCATTATCGCCAGCAAAATGAAACGCTGGCTACAGCCCTGGCGTGCCACGGTTTTGACCCGCTCCCTGCTGGAGATGGTCTCAACTTCTGGCTACCGTTGAACGAACCCGCCCAACCCGTGGCTCTGCGTTTAGCCCGCGCCGGCTGGCTGGTTCGTGAAGGTGAAATTTTCGCTATTGATGCCCCATCCCACGGGCTACGGCTGTCGCTCGGCGCCCTGAACGACGCTCAGATTCACCAGTTGGCCAATGATTTACGCCTTGTGCTGCGCCCCTGACGCAGGTCATATTGGAACAGACGAGCTGGTCTGCCACACGCCATCCCATTCCCCGGAGATAACACATGGTCAACCCGCAGCTAAAAGCCACCATTGAAGCCTGCGATCGCGCAATATCGCAGGAAGACTACGCCACGCTCATGGAATACTACGCCGAAGATGCCCTGCTGGTGGTCAAACCGGGCATGGTGGTCAAGGGCAAGGAGAATATCCGCAAAGCCTTTATCGCGATTGCTGACTATTTTCAGCACCGTCTGGTCGTGACGCAGGGCAGAATGGAGATTCTGGAAGGGGGCGATAATGCGCTGGTGATAATGGAAACCCGGCTGGATATCCCGACCCCGGAGGGAGGAACCACACAGGTTACGCGGCGCGCAACCTATGTTTTTCGCCAGGAGGGGGAACGCTGGCTGTGCACCGTCGATAACTCCTACGGTACCGACCTGCTGGATACGCCAGTCAGTTAAATGCCCGCGCCCTGGCTGAAGTGCTCCTCGCCGAAAACGCCGGTGGACAAGTAGCGATCGCCGCGATCGCAGACGATCGCCACCACTACCGCGCCGGGGTTTTCACGCGCGATACGTAGGGCACCGGCCACCGCGCCGCCGGAGCTGACGCCGCAAAAAATACCTTCCCGCACCGCCAGCATGCGCATGGTGCTTTCCGCCTCCTGCTGGTGAATATCGAGCACCGCATCAACTAGCGACGCATTAAAAATCCCTGGCATATATTCTGCCGGCCAGCGACGGATCCCCGGAATACTGCTGCCCTCTTCCGGCTGCAGCCCCACAATGCTCACCGGCTTATCCTGCTCGCGCAGAAAGCGAGACACGCCGGTAATGGTACCGGTGGTGCCCATGCTGGAAACAAAATGGGTTATACGTCCGTGAGTTTGCTGCCAGATTTCCGGCCCGGTGGTGGTGTAATGGGCATACGGGTTGTCTGGGTTGTTAAACTGATCCAGCAATTTACCTTCGCCACGCTGCGCCATCTCCAGCGCCAGGTCACGCGCGCCTTCCATGCCCTGCTCTTTGGTCACCAGAATCAGCTCTGCACCATAGGCACGCATGGCCGCACGGCGCTCCTGGCTCATGTTGTCCGGCATCAGAAGCTTCATCTGGTAGCCTTTCAGCGCCGCGATCATCGCCAGCGCAATGCCGGTGTTGCCGCTGGTGGCTTCGATCAGGACGTCGCCGGGGGCTATCTCACCCCGTTTTTCCGCTTCAACAATCATCGAAAGCGCGGCACGATCCTTCACGGAACCCGCCGGATTATTGCCTTCCAGTTTGACCCAGATTTCACTGCCGTTATCCGGCCCCAGTCGTTGCAACTTCACCAGAGGAGTATTGCCGATGGTTTGCTCTAATGTATTCACGGTTTTTACCCAATAAAAAGGCCGGGTACGTTGTGCTTACCCGGCCTGCAATTATCTCCGGAGTTCGACGCAGGACGTCTTATCCGGACTACCACACCCTGCCGTTGTCGGAACAGCGATAAACTAGCGATTAAGCTATCAGGCTGATTCCGCCAGAGCAAGCGCCTCACGCGGTTCGATACGCTCGTTACCGTTATAGAGTCGCGCATTCTGTAAACCAACGAACAAACGTTCGCCGCGAGAAGGTGCGTCTTCGCCTGGCAGTACCACGGTCAGCGGTTCGTCGTACCAGCCTAACGGCTGCACCACTAATTGGGTGTAGTGGCCTTTCGGGCTGGCTTCCAGTACCTGTACCGGTAACGGGGAATCCAGACTGGTTCGACGGCTGATATCCACTTCCCAGGGACGCAGGAACAGATCGACCGGCCCTTGATAGCTCGGCGTATAGCCCAGCGGCCAGCGATGGGCGCCTACATGGAACTGGCCGCCACGGATAGTGCCTTTCAGGCGGTTTACTTCGCCCATAAACTCCAGCACAAAACGGGTGGACGGCTCGCGCCAGACTCGTTCAGGCGCATCGGCTTGTTCAATATTGCCCTGGCTCATGACCACCACGCGGTCAGCGACTTCCATCGCCTCTTCCTGGTCGTGGGTTACAAACACGCTGGTAAACTTCAGCTCTTCATGCAGCTGGCGCAGCCAGCGGCGCAGCTCTTTACGCACCTGCGCATCCAGCGCGCCGAAAGGCTCATCCAGCAACAGAATCTGAGGCTCCACCGCCAGCGCGCGCGCCAGGGCCACGCGCTGCTTCTGCCCGCCGGACAGCTGTGCCGGGTAACGGTCAGCCAGATGGGCCAGCTGTACCATTTCCAGCAAACGGGTAACTTTCTCTTTGATCCCAGCGGCGTTTGGACGTTCACGACGCGGCAGCACCGTCAGGCCGAAAGCGATATTTTCGAACACCGTCATATGACGGAACAGCGCGTAGTGCTGGAACACGAAGCCCACTTTACGGTCGCGGGCGTGTACCCGGCTCACGTCGGTACCGTGGAAACGAATATGGCCGCTGGACTGATTCTCCAGCCCGGCGATGATCCGCAGCAGCGTGGTTTTCCCGGAACCGGATGGCCCCAGCAGCGCGACCATCTGCCCGGAAGGAATGTCCAAAGAGATATCGTTCAGCACCTGAGTGCGGCCGAAAGATTTCTTAATATTAACGATCTCAATGCTCATGATTCCCCTCCAGTTGCGCGCGTTTTTCCTGATTGGCCAGACGCCATTGCAACATACTCTTTAAAAACAAGGTCAAAATAGCCATTAACGTCAGCAAAGCTGCGGCGGTAAAGGAACCTACGGTGTTGTAATCCTGCTCGAGCAGTTCAATTTGCAGCGGCAGGGACAGGGTTTCACCGCGGATCGAACCTGATACGACCGATACCGCGCCAAACTCCCCGATAGCGCGGGCGTTGGTCAGCACCACACCGTATAACAGCGCCCAGCGGATATTCGGCAGGGTAACCCGACGGAACATCTGCCAGCCGGAAGCGCCGAGCAAAATCGCCGCTTCATCTTCATTACTTCCCTGGCTCATCATCACCGGCACCAGCTCGCGCACCACAAATGGACAGGTAACGAAAATGGTCGCCAGCACCATGCCAGGCCAGGCAAACATCACCTGCAGGTTGTGCTCATCCAGCCAGCCGCCCAGCGGACCGTTCGAGCCGTAAAACAGCAGGTACACAAGGCCGGCAACCACCGGCGAGACGGCAAACGGGATATCCAGCAACGTCAGCAGCAGCTGGCGGCCTGGGAAGGTAAAACGCGTCACCAGCCACGCCAGCAGCGTACCGAATACCAGGTTTACCGGCACGGTAATCAGCGCAATCATCACCGTAAGCCAGATAGCATGGAGCATGTCCGGGTCGGCCAGATTGTGCAGAACTGGCATCAGCCCTTTGCTGAAAGCCTGAACAAAGATGTACACCATCGGCACAATCAGAATGAAGGCGGACACCAGCATCCCGGTACCAATCAGAAACCATTTACCCCAGTTAATACGGGGCGCGTCATAACGCTTCAATTGAGTCACTTCCGCCATTAATGACCTACCACACGTCGACCAAAGCGACTTTGCAGGGTGTTGATGGAAAACAGCAGCAGCAGCGACGCCGCGAGGATCACCGAAGCAATGGCGCTCGCCGCCGGGTAATCAAACTCCTGCAAACGCACGAAAATCATCAGCGAGGTCACTTCGGTTTTCCACGCGATGTTGCCGGCGATGAAAATAACCGCGCCAAACTCACCCAGGCTGCGGGTAAACGACAGCGCAATCCCCGCCAGCAGCGCCGGTGAGAGTTCCGGCAGTACTACTTTACGGAAACTCTGCAGACGCGTTGCGCCTAGCGTTTCCGCCGCTTCTTCGTATTCCGGGCCCAGCTCTTCAAGCACCGGCTGTACCGTACGCACCACGAACGGAATGCTGGTAAAGGCCATCGCCACCGCAATACCGAGCCAGGTATAGGTCACTTTGATATCAAACTTCGCCAGCCACTCGCCGTAAAAGCCGTTGACCGAAAACAGCGAAGCCAGCGTCAGGCCCGCAACCGCCGTCGGCAGCGCGAACGGCAGGTCCATTAACGCATCCAGCAGCGTACGGCCTGGGAAACGATAGCGGGTCAGGATCCAGGCCATCAGCAGGCCAAACACGCCGTTAAAAATGGACGCCACAAACGCTGACAGCAGCGTGACTTTATAGGCTGCGACCACCTGCGGGTTGGTCACCACTTCCCAGTACTGTCCCCAGGTCATCTGCGCCAGCTGCATCACCAGCGCGCTCAAGGGGAGCAGCAGAATCAAGCACACAAACAGCAGGCTAGTGCCGAGGCTAAGGGTAAACCCCGGCAGCACGCGCTTAGAAGCAACTGCAAACATTACTTACGCCCCGCCGCCAGCAGTTTGTCCAGCTCACCGCCGCTGACAAAGTGCGTTTTCATCACCTGCGGCCAGGAGCCAAACTGATCTTCAACACGGAACAGCTCGGTCTGCGGGAACTTATCCTTCAGCGAGTCCATCACTTTCGGGTTGTTCACGCGATAGTAGTAATCGGTAATGATGGTCTGGGCCTGCGGGCTGTAGAGCCAGTTCAGGTAGGCTTTCGCCGCTTTCTCGGTACCGTTCGCCTTCACGTTTTTATCCACCCACGCGACCGGGAACTCCGCCAGAATGTTGACATTCGGCACCACGACTTCGAAGCCCTGGTCTTCATACTGTTTACGGATATTGTTCACTTCCGATTCAAACGTAATCAGCACATCGCCCAGTCCGCGTTCCACGAAGGTCGTCGTCGCACCGCGACCGCCGGTATCAAACACTTCGACGTTTTTCAGGAACTGGGTCATAAACTGTTCGGTTTTGGCTTTATCGCCACCGTCGGCTTTGTCCGCGGCACCCCAGGCAGCCAGATAGGTATAGCGCGCGTTACCGGAGGTTTTCGGGTTCGGGAAAATCAGCTTCACGTCCGGGCGCACCAGGTCGCTCCACTGGTGGATCCCTTTCGGGTTCCCCTTACGCACCAGGAATGCCATGGTGGAGTAGAACGGCGAGCTGTTGTTCGGCAGGCGGCTTTGCCAGTCGGCGGAAATCAGATTGCCTTTGTCATGCAGGATCTGCACGTCCGTCACCTGGTTGTAGGTCACCACGTCGGCTTTTAATCCCTGCAGGATCGCCAGCGCCTGTTTGGAGGAGCCAGCATGGGACTGCTTAATGGTCAGCTTATCGCCGCCGTTATCTTTCGCCCACTGCTGCTCAAACGGAGGGTTCAGGGCCGCAAACAGCTCGCGAGACACATCGTACGAACTGTTCAGCAGTTCCGTCGCCTGAGCCTGAGCAACCAGCAGCATGGAAGCAGCCAGTGCCAGATATCCTTTGTTCAGTGATTTAACCGCCATTGCGCACCCTTATCAGTTTGATGACTTTCTTATAGCCATAATATTTATAACGGGTATGAAAGGAGTAACGGTTTTATATACCGTTTGGCGATTTGGAAGTCGAAAAGGGAATAAGGCCCACTTTCGTATCAAATGGCCAGGGAGTAACCGGTGGTAATCCGTGCCTCAGATGCGGCGAGGAGCCTGGTGTTGCGGTACTGAGAATGCCGGAGCTTTCACTTCTGTCGGGCAGCGCCTTACTCGGGGTCGTCCATTCCGGAGACTTGCCGACAGTTAATGATTTAAAGTATCAATGACCTCAGAAAGGAGCAACGGTAAACTTAAGAAATAAGCCCAACGAATAAATTTATTGGGCTTTATATATAATAATCATGACTCACAACCACGGGCCAACGTCATTACAGAATATTAGCAATTGATTTAGCCAGTTGATCTTCCAGAACAGGTTGGGCTTCCGGGAATTTCAGATTAACTTTATTAGCACTGGAGACAACACGCGTTTGATATTTATGCCGATCGCCGTGCTGAGTACTGGTCTGAACTTTCACACCTGACGTCCCCTGACGCAATGACGCAACATTATTCGTCTGCACTTTGACCTTGGTTCTTTCCGCTATTTGAACATCGGTAATCATAGTGTAATTGACATCTTCCACCATGGCATCGGCTGCCATTCCCACCAGACCGGCAGCCAGGCCAATACCCAAGGTCGCACCAGCTGAACCGGTATTATAGGCGGCAATACCTGTGCCCAACGCTGCGCCGGTCAAGGCGCCTTCGTACCCCCGATTTAACCACCCCTGGGATTCACGAAGGTCCATTTTATCGGCTTTCAGCACGTTGGCCTGAATCCAGTAGCCGGCGGTATCGGGATTAGTCACCACCTGATAGCCTTTCGCGGTCACCGCACTGGCAATTTTGCTCTGCAGCCCGCTCATATCTTTATCCGAGGTATTTTTGATCTGTAAATATACCGTACGATTACTTGTCGGCTCGAGCCAGATTGTCTCACTCATCTGAGTTTTCACTTCCAGATTGCGTTTTTTAATAGTGGTACTCAACGCCCCACATCCGGAAATAAACAATACCGAACCCATAGCCAGCACAGCCATAAATTTATTAAGCTTCATACTGAATCCTTGCACTTCAATTAATAAAAGAGGTGAATGTATTTATTTGTTATTGCATAAATGCGGACTCACTATAACGAATAACGTGCGGAGTGAAAATAAAAAGGATCGCAGCCAATATTACCCGACAGTATTTAGAGCCAAAAATAACTAAAAATATAATTTAAGAAGAGCGGCTCTGTGGTTATTTGTTGTGAATAATATTGTGAGGATAAATTCAGCATTTAAATGAAAAATCTCCCGTTCGAGCAGACGAACGGGAGAAGGTGCACGCAGATTACAGCGCCTGCAGACGATCCAGAGACGGAGCGAAGTAGTAACCGCCGGTCACCGGTTTGGTAAAGCGCAGCATGGCATCACGCTTGCCGTCGGTATCGCCAAACATGCTCAGCAACTGCTGTTCAATGTTGTGAATACACGCGCAGTAAGCGCAGAAATAGAGGCCATGAGTCCCGCTGGCGGTACCGTACGGCAGGCTCTGACGCACGATTTTTAGCCCTTTGCCGTCTTCTTTTAAGTCAACGCGGCTCAGGTGCGACGTGGCCGGGCGCTCGTCGCCATCAATCTCTTCGTTGGCTTCTTTGGTGCGGCCAATCATCATCTCCTGATCCGGGACGCTCATCCGGTTCAGTTGCGTCAGATTATGTTCCCAGCGCTGCACAAATACGTAGCTACCGCCGGCGTCCACACCGTCTTTGATGATGGCCACGTCGCTGCGGGTCTCAAGGCCTGCCGGGTTTTCGGTACCGTCGACAAAACCGCTCAGATCACGCTCTTCAATCCAGCGGAAACCGTGAACTTCTTCCTGCACGTCCAGCAGGTCGCCGAAAGCGGCCATCGCAGCCTGCGCCACAGAGAAATTTACCTCATGGCGTGCGGAGAGAATATGAATCAGCACATCGTACTGGGTGGATGGTGCCAGGCCTTTGCCGTATACCGGAAAATCTTTCAGCTCTTCGGCACCGATCCCGCCGCTCAGCTCACGCCAGACGTTATGGCCAAACGCCACTACCGCACCCAGTTGGGCATCCGGGTATTGCGTTTGAAAATTCGCTAATTTATCAACAAACGCGCGGCTGGCTGTGCGCAGGGCGTTGATATCCCCTTTGACATTGGCTTCAATCCAAATCGCCGCACGGCAATGTTCCGGCAAAATGCCGCTCTGAACCTGAGACATCGCTCCTCCTGAAATGATACAACCCCAACGCTGTGGGACTTTTTTACCCGTCATACTTCACGTTGCCTGCACAATGGCGTTCTACAACGCGAAGTATTCAGGCTTTATCGCCCTATTGTACCCGTTTTTTATCAGCGCCATGTCTCTTCAGATCAATTTAGCGTTGCCAGATAATTTTGCTGACTTTCCAGTTTTTCAACGTATCGTCTGAAGGCATCAGCTCTTCCGGACCGTTCCAGTGGCCGGTAAAGGCGTAGCTGATGTGCTGGCTGCCATCTGCTTTACATTCAACGACCGGGCCATTATCGTTCGCGCCCTTCTGACAGTTGCCATAGGCTTTGCTGTACAGATCGCTAAATGGCGTACCGACCTGCACGCCGCTCGCGGTTTTAATCTCGCTATCGCGCACTTCGACACGGCTCACGGTTCCGGCGTCGCCATTAATCGTCATGGCAACGTTGTCGCCTTTCAGCGCTTCATAGTAACGAACGATATTGCCGCTGGCGGTTTTCATACCGCTACGCAGACGATAGCTCCCGCCGATGGCATCGCCGATAGCTTGTTCATTCAGCGGCGTTGCCGCCGTCAGGCCACCTACGCCTTGCTCGGTCACTTCCATTGAAGAACCAAACCAGTTCCATGGATAGGCCGCAGACCAGTTAACGGCACTCATGGTGGAACAGCCGGTTAATGCCAACGGTAAGGCGCAAAGAAGTAAACGTAGCGATTTCATGACACAGTCCTTTCTTGTTTATTTGACCCATGTTGGAGTGCAGGATCGGCAAAAAGTGCCGTCAGAGGTGCGCTTCCAGGAAACAGGCTTTCAGCCGACGGCTGGCTAGCAGCCACCAGAAAGCGTACAGGTCGATTAACAGCAGCCCGATAGTCAACATGGAAGGCGACTCACCGCTTAACCATAACAGTGGCTGCCAGAGCAGCAGCAGAGCCTGAGAGAGCACCAGCAGCCAGCGCATCAGCGGCCAGAGGCGAGTAAAACGCTGCCGCTGTCCACTGACGATAAACGCCAGCACCGCCGGTATGCCGGGTAACAATCCTAGCCAGAAATTATCATGGTCGGGATAGAAAAGATTGAGCAGTGCATCCCCTTGCTGCCGCGAAGCGCCTGCCATGATGAACAGCACCCAGGTTCGCGCCTGCAGCAATAAAACGCACCAGAACAGAAACGGTAATCTGAGCCGCCCATGAGCATCAAAATCGGAGGGGATAAACTCAGTATTCTTCATCTTCAATTAAACGCTTGCCCAGGCTGAGCACGTCCGCATATTCGTAACCAAGACGTTCGTACATGCCCTGCACCACGTCGTTATCCTCGCGAATCATGATATTAATTTTCGGGCAGCCGCGGGCAATCAACTTTTTCTCGAGGCGGTTCAGCAGCGCGTTGGCAATACCGCGACCACGATATTCCGGGTGCACGCCAAGGTAATAAGCAGAACCGCGATGACCGTCATAGCCACCCATTACCGTTCCGACCACCTGGCCGTTCACTTCCGCGACCAGAAACAGGCTGACGTCGTGATGAACCTTACGCTCGATGTCCATTTCCGGGTCATTCCATGGGCGCAGCAGCTCGCAGCGCTCCCACAGCGTAATCACTTCTTCGAAGTCCTGCTGGCGAAAGACGCGTATCTCCATGGTATTCCCCATTATTTAGGCTTAAAAACAGCGATTATGGCGTGATTTTACCCGATAGCCAATATCAGGCGAAATGAACCGGAAAAAATGTCATACTATGACCTTGTCATGTATTGAAATGAAAAGTAAAACAATTCTTGTTTTGAATGGTCGTAACGGAAAACGCGATACGATATAACACCGGGTACCACTTGTTTGCAATTCAGGCCGAATGAGCACTTTTAAACCATTAAAAATACTTGCTTCGCGCCGCCAGGTGCTGAAAGCAGGGCTGGCTGCCATGACCCTTTCCGGGATTTCATCGCAGGTTACTGCCAAAGAACAGCCGTTGACGACGTCCAATGGGCACAGCAAACCCGCGGCGAAAAAAGCGGGCGCTAAACGTATCGTCATGCTCGATCCCGGCCATGGCGGCATCGACACCGGCGCTATCGGTCACAACGGTTCGAAAGAGAAACACGTTGTCCTCGCGATTGCCAAAAATGTACGCAGCATCCTGCGCAGCAACGGCATCGATGCGCGTCTGACGCGTACCGGCGATACCTTTATTCCGCTGTACGATCGCGTCGAAATCGCCCACCAGCACGGCGCAGACCTGTTTATGTCGATCCACGCCGATGGCTTTACTAACCCAAGCGCGGCGGGTGCATCGGTGTTTGCGCTCTCCAACCGCGGCGCCAGTAGCGCCATGGCGAAATACCTCTCCGATCGCGAAAACCGCGCCGATGAGGTCGCCGGTAAAAAAACCACGGCGAAAGACCATCTGTTACAGCAGGTGCTGTTTGACCTGGTACAGACCGATACCATTAAAAACAGCCTGACGCTGGGCTCGCATATCCTGAAAAACATTAAACCGGTGCATAAGCTGCATAGCCGCAACACCGAACAGGCCGCCTTCGTCGTGCTGAAATCACCGTCGATACCGTCGGTGCTGGTCGAAACCTCGTTTATTACCAACCCGGGCGAAGAAAAACTGCTGGGTACCGCCGCGTTTCGACAGAAAATCGCCAATGCAATCGCTTCGGGTATTATCAACTACTTCCACTGGTTCGATAACCAGAAAGCCCACTCAAAGAGACGTAAATGAAGCCCGACGTAGAGCTGGTAAAGCGCTATCTCCTCCAGCTGCAGGACCATATTTGCCAGCAGCTTAGCGCGGTTGATGGCGGTAAATTTGCCGAGGACAGCTGGCAGCGTGAAGGCGGCGGCGGCGGTCGCAGTCGGGTGCTGCGCGATGGCGGCGTGTTTGAGCAGGCGGGCGTCAATTTCTCCCACGTACATGGCGACGCAATGCCGGCCTCGGCGACAGCACACCGCCCGGAGCTGGCCGGTCGCAGCTTTGAAGCCATGGGCGTATCGCTGGTGGTACATCCGCGCAATCCATACGTGCCAACCAGCCACGCCAACGTGCGCTTTTTCATCGCCGAAAAACCCGGTGCCGATCCGGTGTGGTGGTTTGGCGGCGGGTTCGATCTAACCCCCTTCTACGGCTTTGAAGAAGATGCCGTTCACTGGCACCGCACCGCCTTCGATTTATGCGCCCCCTTCGGTGATGAGGTCTATCCGCGCTATAAAAAATGGTGCGATGACTACTTCTTTATTAAACATCGCCATGAACAGCGCGGGATTGGCGGCCTGTTCTTTGATGATTTAAACACGCCGAACTTTGACCACTGCTTCGCCTTTATGCAGGCGGTGGGCGATGGCTACACGGCGGCCTATCTGCCGATTGTCGAACGGCGTAAGGCCCTGCCCTACGGCGAACGCGAGCGCAATTTCCAGCTTTACCGTCGCGGGCGTTACGTGGAGTTCAATCTGGTGTGGGATCGTGGAACGCTGTTTGGTCTGCAGACCGGCGGGCGTACGGAGTCGATTCTGATGTCGATGCCGCCGCTGGTGCGCTGGGAGTATGACTACCAGCCAGAAGAAGGCAGCCCGGAGGCTGCCCTGAGTGACTTCATCAAAGTCAAAGCATGGATTTAACGAAAGCCCCGATGATGGGGCTTTCTGCATTATAACGGCTGAGTTTGTGCTTCCACGACCGCCAACGCCACCATGTTGACGATACGACGAACGGAGGCAATCGGCGTCAGTATATGCACCGGTTTTGCCACGCCCATCAGTACCGGACCAACGGTCACCCCTTCGGAACTGGAGACGCGCAGCAGGTTGTAGCTAATCCGTGCGGCTTCCATATTCGGCATCACCAGAATGTTAGCTGAGCCTTTCAGCGGGCTGTCCGGCATCCGCTCGTGGCGAATGCTCTCCACCAGCGCGGCATCGCCGTGCATTTCACCGTCAATCATCAACTCCGGCGCCCGCGCCTTCACCAGCTCCAGCGCTTCACGCATTTTGCTGGCTGACGGGCAGTTTGACGACCCGAAGTTCGAGTGCGACAGCAGCGCCACCCGCGGTTCGATCCCGAAACGACGCACGCTTTCCGCCGCCATCAGGGTGATTTCTGCCAGCTGCTCCGGCGTCGGATCGTTGTTGACGTAGGTGTCAGCAATAAAGGTGTTGCCGCTCGGCAGCAGCAGCGCGTTCATCGCCCCTGCGGTGCTGACGCCATCGCGGTAGCCGAACAGCGGCTGCACCACCGAATAGTGGTCATGGTAGTCGCCGATGGTGCCGCAGATCATCGCATCCGCTTCCCCACGATGAACCATGATCGCACCAATCACCGAGGTGTTAGCAATCACCGCCCGCTGCGCCTGCTCCTGGGTTACGCCACGGCGTTTCATGAGCTGGTAGTACTCACTCCAGTACTCTTTGAAGCGCGGATCGGATTCATTATTAACGATCTCAAAATCAACGCCGGCTTTGATCTGCAGACCAAGCTTCTGGATACGCATTTCGATCACGCTCGGACGACCGATCAGGATAGGTTTGGCCAGCCCCAGCGATACCAGCTCCTGGGTGGCATGCAGGACCCGAGTCTCTTCCCCTTCCGCCAGCACCACGCGTTTAGGCTCTTTGCGCGCCTGGGAGAAGATCGGCTTCATGAACAGGTTGGTTTTGTAGACAAACTCGCTGAGCTTCTCGATATAGGCATCGAAATCGGCAATTGGACGAGTTGCCACGCCGGAGTCCATCGCGGCTTTCGCCACCGCCGGCGCGATCTTGACGATCAGACGCGGATCGAAAGGTTTCGGAATAATGTATTCCGGGCCAAAGCTCAGATCCTGGTCGCCATAGGCAGAGGCCACCACCTCGCTCTGCTCCGCGTGGGCCAGTTCGGCGATAGCATGGACCGCCGCCAGCTTCATCTCTTCGTTAATGGCCGTCGCGCCGACGTCCAGCGCACCGCGGAAAATGAACGGGAAGCACAGGACGTTGTTCACCTGGTTCGGGTAGTCAGAACGACCGGTACAGATAATCGCATCTTCGCGAACCTGCTTCGCCAGCGGCGGTAGGATCTCCGGTTCCGGGTTTGCCAGCGCGAGGATCAGCGGCGCGCGAGCCATCTTCTTCACCATCTCAGGGGTCAGGACTTTCGGACCCGAGCAGCCGAGGAAAATATCGGCCCCGTCGATCACATCATCCAGCGAGCGTTTACCGTCATCGTCCACCGCGTAGGCCGCTTTGGTTTCCGCCATATTCGGCTCACGGTCTTTATAGATAACGCCTTTGGAGTCGCAGACCACGATATTGTGTTTCTGCATCCCCAGCGCCACCAGCAGGTTCATACAAGCGATGGCCGCTGCACCGGCGCCGGAGACCACCATCCGCACGTCGGAGAGGTTCTTCTCTACCACCCGCAGGCCGTTAATGATCGCGGCGGTGCTGATAATTGCCGTACCGTGCTGATCGTCATGGAATACCGGAATGTTCATGCGCTCGCGCAGCTTTTGCTCGATGTAGAAGCACTCCGGCGCTTTGATATCTTCAAGGTTAATGCCGCCGAAAGTCGGCTCGAGCGCCGCCACGACATCGATAAATTTATCCGGATCCAGCTCATCGACTTCGATATCGAAAACATCAATACCGGCGAATTTCTTAAACAAAACACCCTTGCCTTCCATCACCGGTTTCCCGGCGAGCGCGCCGATGTTCCCCAGCCCCAGCACGGCGGTGCCGTTAGAGACAACGGCAACCAGATTGCCGCGCGCGGTGTATTTATAGGCGGCCAGCGGGTCCTTCTCGATTTCCAGGCACGGCGCGGCCACGCCAGGTGAGTAGGCCAGCGCCAGGTCCCGCTGCGTCGCGAGAGGTTTGGTCGGGACTACCTGAATTTTCCCAGGAACGGGAAACTCATGAAAATCGAGGGCGCTTTGTTTCAACTGCTCATCCATTTTATGGTTCCTTTCACGTATCAGTCGTAGGGGGTGGTGCGTAATGGCTTCCAGGTGCCCACCCTGAGGTGGGCCTAGTATCTCGCCTGACGGCTTTTTAAACTTTGAACGCCGCCATACTCTGGCCATCACAAAGGTATATTTGTTATCGATTTATAACATTTATGTAACTTTATTTCGAAAGCAATGATAGTCCGGTCTGCTATGCTTTTTAGTTATCTACCCCAAAAACACCTCGACTGACAATCAGCAAAAACTCATGCAACATCTTGTTTCAGGAGTCAATTATGTCCCGAAGAGAACTTGCCAACGCCATTCGCGCCCTCAGCATGGACGCAGTACAAAAAGCCAACTCCGGCCACCCCGGCGCTCCGATGGGGATGGCAGATATCGCCGAAGTCCTGTGGAATGATTTCCTTAAACACAATCCGGGCCACCCGGGCTGGTACGATCGCGACCGCTTTGTGCTCTCCAACGGTCACGCCTCCATGTTGCTGTACAGTCTGCTGCACCTGACCGGTTACGACCTGCCACTTAATGAGCTGAAAAACTTCCGCCAGCTGCACTCGAAAACCCCCGGTCACCCGGAGCACGGCTATACCCCCGGCGTCGAAACCACCACCGGACCGCTCGGTCAGGGCCTGGCTAACGCCGTCGGTATGGCGATTGCCGAGCGCACCCTGGCGGCGCAATTCAACCGCCCCGGCCACGATATTATCAATCACTACACCTGGGTGTTTATGGGGGACGGCTGCCTGATGGAGGGGGTTTCTCATGAGGCCTGTTCGCTGGCGGGCACCTTAGGTCTCGGCAAACTTATCGGCTTCTACGACCATAACGGCATCTCTATCGATGGTAAAACCGAGGGCTGGTTTACCGACGATACCGCCGCACGTTTTCGCGCTTACCACTGGCACGTCATTGGCGATATCGACGGCCACGACCCACAGGCGGTGAAGCAGGCGATTCTTGAGGCCCAGAGCGTAACGGACAAACCGTCGCTGATAATCTGCCGGACGGTGATCGGGTTTGGTTCACCGAACAAAGCCGGTTCGGAAGAGTCCCACGGCGCAGCGCTGGGCGAAAAAGAGGTGGCGCTGACCCGCGAGAAGCTGGGCTGGAAATACCCGCCCTTTGAGATCCCTAAAGATATTTATCAGCAGTGGGATGCCCGGCCACGCGGCGAAAAGGCGGAACAGACGTGGAATCAGCAGTTCAGCGCCTGGCAGCAGCAGTATCCCGAGCTGGCAGCCGAGCTGAAACGCCGGATGGAGGGAGAACTGCCGGGAAGCTGGGAGCAAATGGCGCACGACTATATTGCCCAACTGCAGGCCGAACCGGCGAAAATTGCCAGCCGCAAAGCGTCACAAAATGCGCTTAACGCTTACGGGCCAGTACTGCCGGAGCTATTGGGCGGTTCGGCGGATCTGGCGCCCAGCAACCTTACTATCTGGTCCGGTTCGCACTCCATCAAAGAGGATCTGGCGGGCAACTATCTTCACTACGGCGTGCGCGAATTCGGGATGACGGCGATCGCCAACGGGATTGCCCTGCACGGCGGCTTTATCCCCTACACTTCCACCTTCCTGATGTTTGTCGAGTATGCCCGTAACGCGGCGCGCATGGCGGCGTTGATGAAAGCCAGACAGATTATGGTCTATACCCACGACTCGATTGGGCTGGGGGAAGATGGTCCCACCCACCAGGCGGTGGAGCAACTGGCCAGTCTGCGCCTGACGCCCAACTTCAGCACCTGGCGCCCCTGCGATCAGGTGGAAACGGCGGTTGCCTGGCGGGCAGCCATTGAGCGTCACACCGGCCCCACCGCGCTGATTCTGTCGCGGCAAAACCTGGCGCAAATGGCGCGTACTCCGCAGCAGGTGCAGGATATCGCCCGCGGCGGCTACGTGCTGAAAGATGCCGGTGGCAAGCCGGACTTGATCCTGATTGCCACCGGTTCAGAAGTTGAGATCGCCGTGCTGGCGGCAGAGCAACTGCTTGCCAAAGGCGTTAACGTACGGGTGGTTTCCCTGCCCTCAACCGATGTCTTTGATGCGCAAGATGAAGCCTACCGGGAGTCGGTCCTGCCCGGCGACGTCAGCGCCCGCATTGCCGTCGAGGCCGGGATTGCCGACTACTGGTATAAGTATGTCGGGCTGAAGGGGAAAATCGTTGGCATGCGCAGCTACGGGGAGTCAGCGCCGGCTGACAAGCTCTTTCCGTACTTTGGCTTCACCGTCGAGCACATCGTCAATCTAGCGGATGAGCTATGTAACGGGTAACCCATAGCGTGGGCCAGGCATCTGGCCCCTGCCAGTTATCGCACTGCGGTTGCTGCGCATAGCGTACCAGGCTAAACCGCTGGCCATCATAGCGCCAGCGGGTCTGGATCCCGCAATCGCCGGGGCTGCGGCCTTTATCCAGCGTCACCAGCTCGTGACGCTGCTCATCGAAGCCGGCGTTAATCAGTTCAATCTCACGGGCCGCGTTGGCTGGCGGCTGGAAAGGTAAGCTCAGACGCAGCTGGCGCGCCATATACGGCGGCCGGCGCGACACCAGCCACGCCCGCCAGATGGTGTTGTAAGCGCCCGCTTCACAGCTGACCATCAACAACACTTTTTCATCCGTTAACGCGGTGACCCGGATCTCACGGCGGAACGGATCCAGGGAGCACGAGCTGTTGTCTATCCGCTCGTTGCCATAATCCATCAGATCATTGAGTTCATCCCGGCTAAGGGGCGATTGGGTCAGATCGACCTTGCCTACCGCGCGCAGCGCCGGTGCCGGGGGAACGCTGAGCGGCGGCTCTTCGCCTTTACCCACCCAGGCGGTTTCACTACCGACGCGTTTCTGATGATTATCGATAAACAGCAGCGCGGCCTTCAGCCCCTGCAGAGAGATGGTCTGTAGCCCGTTGACCAGGGTTATCGCCTGCCCTTCCTGCACCTGCTGTAAAAAGGCATCGATGGTGACGCTGTCGCCGGTTTTCACCAGTTTGTCGGCAACCTGCCAGTGTTTATCAACCAAGGCCAGCGGTTTACCGTCAAGCAGCAGGCGCGGCGCCACTGGGGCCAGCGTAGCGACCGGGTTGCCGATACCACCCAGCTCAATACGCAAGTTGGCATCGGTGACCGCGCCGGCGCTGCGGCTCAGCGTCATCACCAGTCCGTGATGCAGACCGACGTTGCGGGCAACGCAGAAATTCTGGTTATTACAAGTCACCAACCAGTCATTGAAGAGCTGCTGCGCAGGCGCCGCCCATGCCAGCGACGACGGCAGGACGGTAAAAAGCAGAAAAAAGAGAACCCGATAAAGCATGCGCGGCACAACCCCAGAGAAAACGCTCAAAACAGTCGCCATCTTCACCAGCCGCGCCATGTTACTCAATCGGATTTATCAGATATCCCCGCCATCAGGCCCGAGGTTTGCAGGTACTGCAGCAGGATGACCGCTTTACCGTCGCGGATCTCGCCGCTGGCGACCATCTGCAGCGCCTGGCTGAACGGTAGCTCCAGCACGTCAATGTCTTCATCTTCAACGCCACCGCCGCGGGTCTTTCGCTGAGCGTCGCTGTACTCGGCAATAAAGAAATGGACGATCTCGGTCACCCCGCCGGGAGACATAAACAGCTCGAACAGTTTGCGCACTTCGCCGACTTCGTAGCCGGTCTCTTCAATGGCTTCTTTGCGGATGCAGGCTTCCGGCTCGTCGTTATCCAGTAGACCGGCGCAGGTCTCGATCAGCATCCCGTCTTCATTGCCGTTGACCCATGTGGCGACGCGAAACTGGCGGACCAGCACCACCGTGCACTTGCGGCGGTTATACAGCAACACCGTCGCGCCATTGCCGCGATCGTAGACCTCACGCTTATGGCGCACGACGCTGCCGTCACGGCGCGTCAGCTCGTAGGTGATATTGCGTAAAATGAAGTAGTTTTCGGAGAGGAGTTTATCTTTAATAACGTTGATGTTGAGTGACATACGGCCCCGCAGCATGGAATAACCATGCCATACTACGCTGCGGGACCGGGTTTGTCGTTAGTGAAGCGACGCTGATGTTACACCGAGATAATCCATGATGCCCAACGCGGCATGGCGGCCTTCGGCCATTGCCGTCACCACCAGATCGGCACCGCGTACGGCGTCTCCGCCAGCAAAGATTTTGCTGTGGCTGGTCTGATAGCGATAGCGGCTCTCCACATGGGCTTTGATTCGCCCGCGGCTATCAAGCTGTACGCCGACGGACTCCAGCCACGGCATGCCGTGCGGATGGAAACCAAAGGCCATGATCACCGCGTCGGCAGGCATCACAAACTCGCTGCCCGGTATTGGCGACGGGCTACGTCGCCCCTGGGCGTCCGGTTCACCCAGCTGGGTTCGCAGAAAGCGCACGCCATTGACCCGGCCGTCACCGTCCAGCTCCAGCGTCACCGGCTGCACGTTAAATTCAAATACTGCCCCCTCTTCGCGGGCGTTTTTGACCTCTTTTTTCGACCCCGGCATATTGGCCTCATCGCGACGATAGGCGCAGGTTACCTGTTTCGCCTCGTGGCGGAGCGCGGTACGCACGCAATCCATGGCAGTGTCGCCGCCGCCCAGCACCACGACATTCAGGCCGTGGGTGTCGATGTAAGGCTCTTCTGGCAGCTCGCTGAGCCCCATCACCTTTTTGGTATTGGCGATCAGGAACGGCAACGCGTCATATACCCCCGGAGCTTCTTCATTGGGCAAATCCGCTTTCATCGAGCGATAGGTGCCGGCGCCGATAAACACCGCGTCGTAATCCTCCAGCAGCGACGTTAAGGCAATATCCTTGCCGACTTCGCAGCCTAACTCGAAATGAATCCCCATTTGGCTGAAGATTTCCCGGCGCCGGGCCAGCAGGGATTTATCAAGCTTGAAGGCGGGGATGCCAAAGGTCAGCAGACCGCCGATCTCCGGATGACGGTCAAAGACCACGGACTTCACGCCATGACGAATTAAGCGGTCGGCACAGGCCAGACCCGCCGGGCCGGCGCCGATAATAGCCACTTTTTTACCGCTATCGACAACCTGGGAAAGATCCGGACGCCAGCCCTGGGCCAGTGCCTGGTCCGAAATATAGCGTTCAATGTTGCCGATAGTGACCGCGCCCTTGTCATCGCGCAGGGTACAGGCGCCTTCGCACAGGCGATCCTGCGGACAAACACGGCCGGTAATTTCCGGCAGGCAGTTCGTCTGATGAGAGAGTTCTACGGCGCCGGAGATATCCCCCGCCTGCACCCGCTCAATCCACTGAGGAATATGGTTGTGCAACGGACAGGTCCACTCGCAGACGCTGTGCTCGCCGCATTGTAAACAGCGTTCTGTCGCCTGCTGCGCCTGTCCGGCGTTAAAGGGCAGATAGATCTCGGCGAAATCCGTTTTACGCTCCAGGGCGGCACGTTTATCCGCCTCGCTGCGAGGCGGCGTTGCTGCCATCTGGCGAACTTTGGCACCTTCCGCGGGCACGCTAATGTCGCCCGGATGCGCATGCCACGGCCGGGCATCCAGCCGCGCCGTGCGCTGACGCCGCTGTTTGACCATGCTGAACAGCGTCTCGTCGGTGGCCAGCTGTAACGCCTCTGCCGGGCAGTTCTGCACGCAAGCCGGCCCCGCTTCGCGCCCGTTGCACAGATCGCATTTGTGCGCCGTCGCCTTCACTTTGCCCTCGGCCGCCGGGAGCAGCACGATCTCCATCACCCCAAACGGGCAGGCCACCATGCAGGATTTACAGCCGATACATTTCTCTTCATTGACCTGCACGCTGTCGTTGACCTGCCTGATGGCGTCATTCGGGCAACTGCGCAGGCAAGGCGCGCTTTCACAATGCCGACATGTAATGGCGTTACGTTTGTGCTCGTGTTTAATCACGCTAATGCGCGGTAAAAAGCGCTGTGGGGTCAGCACGTGCTGTTCGTCGTTATGTGCCATCACACAGGCCACTTCACAGGCTTTACACCCGATGCATTTGCGACTGTCGCTGATAATAAAGTGGTTCATGGTATCCTTCGGTCTTCGGTGAATAACCCCTCAATTCGCATGATTATTTATTACCCGACAAAACAGGTTCGGAACAATGTTCATTTGCCCAGATTACTTTTTTTCTCGCGATAATCCGGTCTGGATCAAGTTTTTTTGACTTAAATGAAATTGCGTTTTATTTAGACTGATATGAGAAGAAAATGAGATCACCGTGAGCAACCTGGTGCCGCTCAGCGCGCAGTTCCACTGAGGCAGTGGACCGCGACGGGTCGTGTCGCAAAAGACATAAGATAAATTACACTATCTCCTTAATTTCTCCACGATTGACTGGGGGGTTAGCTATAGAGTGTCACAGACTGTGAAACAACAGAGCATGTACACAATGAGGTCTCAATTCTGATGGCGAATTTTTTCATCGATCGCCCCATTTTTGCGTGGGTGCTGGCGATTCTGTTATGCCTGACCGGAACGCTTGCAATCCTGTCGCTGCCCGTAGAGCAATATCCCGATCTCGCACCACCTAACGTGCGAATTACCGCCAACTACCCGGGCGCTTCGGCGCAAACGCTGGAAAATACCGTCACTCAGGTTATCGAGCAGAATATGACCGGGCTCGATAATATGATGTACATGTCATCGCAAAGTTCCTCCTCCGGGCAGGCGACCATCACTCTGACATTTACCGCCGGCACCGATCCGAACGAAGCCATGCAGCAGGTGCAAAACCAGCTGCAATCGGCGATGAAAAAGCTGCCGCAGGCGGTGCAAAATCAGGGGGTCACGGTTCGCAAAACCGGTGATACCAACATCCTGACCATTGCGTTTGTCTCCACCGACGGCAGCATGGATAAGCAGGACATCGCCGACTACGTTGCCAGTAACATCCAGGAGCCGCTCAGCCGCGTCAATGGCGTAGGCGATATCACTGCCTATGGTTCGCAATATTCCATGCGCATCTGGCTGGATCCGGCCAAACTCACCGGCGTGCAAATGACCGCGAAAGATGTCACCGATGCCATTTCGTCCCAGAATGCGCAGATTGCCGTAGGCCAGCTTGGCGGCACCCCATCGATCAATAACCAGACCCTGAACGCCACCATTAACGCCCAGTCGCTGTTACAAACGCCGCAACAGTTCCGCGATATTACGCTGCGGGTGAATCAGGATGGGTCGCTGGTCACCCTTGGCGATGTGGCAAAAGTCGAGCTGGGGGCGGAAAATTACGATTACCTCAGCCGCTATAACCGCAATGCGGCGTCGGGTCTTGGCGTTCAGTTAGCCTCCGGGGCCAACGAAATGCAGACCGCGGAGCTGGTGCTCAACCGCTTAAACGAGCTGTCACAGTATTTCCCGCACGGCCTTGAGTATAAAATCGCCTACGAAACCACCTCTTTCGTGAAAGCCTCGATCCACGACGTGGTGAAGACGTTGCTGGAAGCGATTGCGCTGGTATTCCTGGTGATGTACCTGTTCCTGCAAAATATTCGCGCCACGCTGATCCCCACCATTGCCGTTCCGGTGGTTTTGATGGGCACCTTCGCCATTCTGTATGCCTGCGGCTACAGCATTAACACCCTGACGATGTTCGCGGTGGTGCTGGCGATAGGCCTGCTGGTGGACGATGCCATCGTGGTGGTGGAAAACGTTGAGCGCATCATGAGCGAAGAGGGGCTCTCCCCTCGCGAGGCGACGCGCAAATCGATGGGGCAGATTCAGGGCGCGCTGGTGGGCATCGCCATGGTGCTGTCGGCGGTATTTATCCCGATGGCCTTCTTCGGCGGCACCACCGGGGCCATTTATCGCCAGTTCTCAATCACTATCGTTTCTGCGATGGTGCTATCCGTTCTCGTTGCCCTGATCCTCACCCCGGCGCTGTGTGCAACCTTGCTCAAACCGATTAAAAAAGGGGAAGAGCACGGTAAGACCGGCTTCTTTGGCTGGTTTAACCGCATGTTTAACCGCAGCGCCCGCAGTTACGAGACGGCGGTCGGCAAAATTCTTCACCGCACGCTGCGCTGGATCATGCTCTACGTGCTGTTGCTGGGCGGTATGGTGCTGCTGTTCCTGCACCTGCCTACCTCGTTCCTGCCGCAGGAAGATCGCGGGATGTTCCTCACCTCCGTGCAGCTGCCGAGCGGTTCCACCCAGCAGCAAACGTTGAAAGTGGTGCAAAAGGTTGAGGACTATTTCTTCAGCCACGAGCAAGCTAATGTTGCTTCGATTTTCGCCACCGTCGGCTCAGGCCCCGGCGGTAACGGGCAGAACGTCGCGCGCATGTTCGTCCGGTTGAAAGACTGGGACGAACGTGATGCCAAAACCGGGACATCATTTGCGATTATCGAGCGGGCGACGAAAGCCTTTAACCAGATTAACGAAGCGCGCGTGTTTGCGACCAACCCGCCGGCCATCAGCGGTCTGGGCAGCTCTGCCGGTTTTGATATGGAGCTGGAAGACCATGCCGGCAACGGCCATGAGGCGCTGATGGCAGCGCGCGATACGCTGCTTGATCTGGCGGCAAAAGACGATCGGCTTACCCGGGTGCGCCATAACGGTCTTGATGATAGTCCGCAGCTGCAGGTTGATATCGATCAGCGTAAAGCCCAGGCGCTGGGCGTCGACATTGACGATATCAACGACACCCTGCAAACCGCCTGGGGCTCAAGCTACGTCAATGACTTTATGGATCGCGGTCGCGTGAAGAAGGTCTACGTTCAGTCCGCCGCCCCATACCGCATGTTACCGGACGATATTAATCAGTGGTACGTACGCAACAGCAGCGGCACGATGGTGCCCTTCTCGGCGTTTGCCACCTCGCGCTGGCAAACCGGCTCCCCGCGCCTTGAACGCTATAACGGCTATTCAGCGGTGGAGATTATCGGGGAAGCGGCACCGGGCGTCAGTACCGGTACGGCAATGAATATTATGGAAGAGCTGGCCCAACAGTTGCCAAACGGCTTCGGGATCGACTGGACGGCGATGTCCTATCAGGAGCGGCTGTCTGGCGCTCAGGCTCCGGCGCTGTACGCCATATCGCTGCTGGTGGTGTTCCTGTGCCTGGCGGCACTGTATGAAAGCTGGTCAATCCCCTTCTCGGTCATGCTGGTGGTGCCTTTGGGGGTGATTGGCGCGCTCCTCGCCACCTGGCTGCGGGGCCTTGAGAATGACGTTTACTTCCAGGTAGGCCTGTTGACGGTCATCGGCCTGTCGGCGAAAAACGCCATCTTAATCGTCGAGTTCGCCAATGAACTGAATGAGAAGGGAGAAGATTTGCTCGCCGCCACCCTGTCGGCTTGTCGGCAACGTCTACGCCCGATCCTGATGACCTCGCTGGCCTTTATTTTCGGAGTTCTGCCGATGGCAACCAGCACCGGCGCCGGTTCAGGCAGCCAGCATGCGGTCGGCACCGGCGTCATGGGCGGGATGATCTCCGCGACGTTCCTGGCCATTTTCTTCGTACCGCTGTTCTTTGTGCTGGTACGTCGACGCTTCCCGCGCAAGGAGCGACCGCAATAATTCACAACGGGATCAAATGTCCTGTGCTGAAATAACAAAAAAGGCGACTATCACAGTCGCCTTTTTTATCTGTTCACAGCCGCATTAGCATTATTAGCGTGATGCGATTACCCTGCTCACATTGTGGAATTTATTTACGAAGCATGCCTTCAATAAAATCTTTCCAGTTCCCTAATTCATGTTCAATCATAATATCCTCTCTTATTATTATGGGTGATTTTAAGTAAATCTGTTGCCGATAGAAAGTTCATTGAAGTTATCGCTGTGATTGCTGGTTTGCATCGTACGCTGCTGCCTTCGTTGACCTGGCGCTACTATGGACCTGAGTATGTTGATTTAATGTGACCAGTAGCAACATTTTGCAACAATAGCCACTTTTTCAGATTGTTCTCGCTGCCGGCTGTACACCCGGTGAGGGGCTACATACAGCCCATGATTAAATACGCTGGTTAATATTTAACCAGGCGATGCAGACACGGTAAAAAGTTATATTTATGAACCTGATTAACGTATTATTTCAGGTAGTACTTTTTTGGGTATATTCGAATATTCCTGAGTTTATAGCTCAATTCAATGTAAAACGTAAAAGGTTTAATCATGCTGACCATGTACGGGATCAAAAACTGCGACACGATAAAAAAGGCCCGCCGCTGGCTGGAAGCGAATCAGCTTGAATATCGCTTTCATGATTATCGTACCGATGGCCTGGACCGTGAATTATTAAACACATTTATCGCCGAACTGGGCTGGGAAGCCCTGCTCAACACCCGCGGAACCACCTGGCGTAAACTGGATGAAGGCCGCCGCGATCTCATCACCAACGCCGATGCCGCCGCGACGTTGATGCTGGAAATGCCGGCAATTATCAAACGCCCATTGCTCTGCGCGCCCGGGCAGCCTATGCTGCTGGGCTTCAGTGAACTCACTTATAAGAAGCTTGTTAACGAGGTATAGTCTATGTCTTGCCCGGTCATTGAGCTGGCTCAGCAGCTTATTCGCCGCCCTTCCCTCAGCCCCGATGATGCGGGATGTCAGGCGCTCATGATTGAACGCCTGCGTGCGATTGGCTTTACCGTTGAACCGATGGATTTCGGGGATACCCAAAACTTTTGGGCATGGCGTGGACACGGTGAAACGCTGGCCTTTGCCGGCCATACTGACGTGGTCCCGGCCGGCGATGCCGACCGCTGGATTAACCCGCCCTTTGAGCCGACGATTCGCGACGGCATGCTGTTTGGTCGCGGCGCTGCGGATATGAAAGGTTCGCTGGCCGCCATGGTGGTTGCCGCTGAGCGCTTTGTCGCCCAGTACCCGAATCACCAGGGCCGTCTGGCGTTTCTGATCACCTCCGATGAAGAAGCCAGCGCCCACAACGGTACCGTAAAGGTCGTTGAAGCGCTGATGGCCCGTAACGAACGCCTGGATTACTGCCTGGTGGGCGAGCCGTCCAGCACCGAAGTGGTGGGCGACGTGGTCAAAAACGGTCGCCGCGGTTCATTAACCTGCAACCTGACTATTCATGGCGTACAAGGGCATGTAGCTTACCCGCATCTCGCCGATAACCCGGTTCACCGCGCGGCGCCAATGCTGACGGAGCTGGTGGGTATCGAGTGGGATCAAGGCAATGCGTTCTTCCCGCCGACCAGCATGCAGATTGCCAACGTGCAGGCCGGAACCGGCAGCAATAACGTGATCCCTGGCGACATGTACGTTCAGTTCAACTTCCGCTTTAGCACCGAATTGACCGACGACATGATCAAAGCCCGGGTGATCGAGCTGCTGGATAAATACCAGCTGCGCTATACCCTGGACTGGTGGTTGTCTGGTCAGCCGTTCCTGACCAGCCGCGGCAAACTGGTCGAGGCGGTGGTGAACGCGATAGAGCACTATAATGAAATTAAACCTCAGCTGCTGACGAATGGCGGTACTTCTGACGGCCGCTTTATCGCCCGAATGGGTGCCCAGGTCGTCGAGCTGGGACCGGTGAATGCGACAATTCACAAAATCAATGAATGTGTTAATGCCGCCGACCTGCAGCTGCTGGCACGGATGTATCAACGCATCATGGAACAACTGCTCGCCTGACGGCCGCGATGTAATAAGAGGAAGCGCACATGGAATGGCTTATCAGCCACTGGTGGATTCTGGTGTTGGTCTTTTTAGTGGGCGTCATGATTAACGTCATCAAAGATCTTAATCGTGTTGACCACAAAAAATTTCTCGCCAACAAGCCAGACCTGCCCCCCCATCGTGATTGCAACGATAAGTGGGACGATGACGACGACTGGCCGAAGCACGACCAGCCGAAGAAATAAGTCCAGCCCCCGGTCAGCGCTGCGCTGCCGGGGCATTCCCGGATGACGGTGTAAAGATGTTATCCGGGATCTACCACCTCATCACAACAGTTCGATAATATCGTCATCTTTCGGCGTGCTGCCGCTTAGCGCTTCATCGAAATAGTGCTTCGGTACGGTATAGCGCAGACGCTCAAGCGCAAACTGCATGCTACGATCGTCAATCGCGTGTCCCAGATCCTCAACGATATCCAGCGTCACATCGCCACCAGCCTGTAACAGCGCCTCTTGCGCCGACACCGCCCATGCCAGGTCGATAACGCGATCTTCGCCACCGTGAATCAGGTGAATCGTCGTCGCCGTCGTCGCTGACTGAGGAAGCGTCGCGTAACGCCCGTTAAACGCGATAACCCGCGAGGCCAGTCCCGACTCGGCTTTGATACTCTCCAGCGACATAATCGCGCCCTGAGAGAAACCAATCAGCGCCGTGGCCTGCGGACTCACACCGCTCTGTTTCTGCCAGTAACGAACCGTCTCAATAAAGGTCGGCATAATCGCGTCGATTCGCGACTGACGATTTTCCTCAGTGACTCCCTGAACGGAAAACCACTGCCGGCCCGGAGGAGGACCACAAGGCTCGGCCCCGCCGATACTGACAATCAACGCATCCGGAAACTGCGGTGCGAACAAACTGCCGATCTGCCCCATTGAAACGGGGTTATCCCCGACGCCATGAAACAGCAACAGCAGCTGTTGGGCAGGTGTCGCCGGGCTTTGAACAATAAAATGGTCGTGTTTCATGGCGGTCTCCTTAGTGTACGTGGGCAGTTTACGCCGCACGTGGAATATGACCATGACATTTAACTGAATGAGTTAGTTAAAAAAATTGCAGTTCTTCAACCTGCTGGCGCAACGCCTCAGCCCGCGATGCATCCAGGCTGAACAACGCCTGTTGCGCCTCCTCACGCATCCTGACCAGCAGCGCTTTGCGCCCGGCCAGGCGTAATTCCGTGCAAATCAGCGCTTCATCCTGGCGTTGCAGGCGTGCACGCAGAGCAACAAGCGCGCATTCGCTCTGCAGCACCAGGCGATTCAGAGCGCCGATTGCCGCCAGCAATGGTCGATGGGCGAAGGCAAAGCCGGCGATATCGAGCCAGTCCTCTTCCGTAAGCATAGCTGCTTGCACCGTTGGCAGCGGCAACGTGGTGTCACGCCACTCCCGCAGCCAGAACTCATCCCGTGCCAGCCGCTGTGACTCCTGTTGAACCAGTTCACCACCCGCTGCGGTTAACGGATACAGCGCCATCGCCGTATAGCAACCGCTGCTGGCCTCACGATGGGTGCCTAAGCGCACCAGGGTAAAACCGCAGCGCTGCCAGAAACGCCAGAGCTCAGGGGTATACCCAAAGCTCACCGACAGATAATCGAGAGCGCGAGAGTGCGCGACCGCCCTGGCGACCAGCGCCTGCCCTAGCCCCTCCCGCTGCCGGGCCGGATGGACGGCAATGCGGGTGATGCGCTGCCCGTTTAAGGTCGCCGCCAGCGGACTGCCGCCATGGGCCGCCAGCGACTGCGCCACCAAATTACCGCGTGGACGACGAAAGCCCGCCCACACCGCTTTACTCAGCGCGGGGGCCAGCCCGCCCTCCTCCACGCACCACAATGCCCCAGCAACTCCGTCCTGCGTGCGTGCGCAGGTAAAGTGCTGACCCGGGGCATCCATCATCCGCCGTAAATCCAACGGCGATGTCCGGTAATGGGCGCCGGAAAGCAGCTGGTACATCGCCGGAGCCAGTCCGTTGCGCTGCTGCCAACTGGCCTGATCCACGGCGCTCACCTCGACGTCACCCGTGGGCGCCTGGGCAAAACTCTCGTCGCCGAACAACAGCAGATCGCTGACCAGCGCTTCCAGCGGGCAACCGGGTGCCCAGCGAATAGGGGTCGATAGCTGGAACTGCCACAGGTGCTCAAAGCTGGCGCAAAACTTGAGCATAAACCCGCGCCCGGTTCCTTCATAACCCTGGACGGTGGTGGTCAGCAAGGTCCGGGGGAAGCGGGCAACCAGCTGGCGCAGCAACGGCCCGGGAATGGTGGCCGCTTCATCCACGATCAGCCACCCGGCCTGCACATCGTTGGCCAGTAGCGCATCGGGAGCCATATAGTGAAAATCTTCGCCAGCAAAGGCAGCCATCACCTCGGTGGCACCGCGCGCCGGGGCGGTGACGATGGCATCGCCAGCCAGCTGGCGTATCAGCATCCCCGCCAGCGCGGATTTCCCCCTCCCGCGTTCGGCGGTCACAACGGCGATACCTGGCGGGAGCGCGGCCAACCGCTCAAGAAGTGCGGCCTGCCCGGCCTGAGGATAACCATCTGCCGGCTGCCACTCTGGCCGGGGGACGCTGTCCGGTAAGGTCAGAGTCTCACCCTGTCGCCAGATCACCGTGTCGCGACTGGCGCTGACCTGCTGGCAGAAGCGGTGGACAAAATGTGGGGTTGGGATCGGTGCTGGCGCATCGCTCCAGCGTAGAGAGTCTGCGTCAGGCAGCGTTGGCCAGCGCACAAAATCTGGCGTCAGCAGTATCAGCCAGCTTCCGGCGCGCAGGGTACCGCTCAGCGCCGCGAAGGCCGCCACGTCAAACCCATGACGGGCGTCGAAGAAGGCGTGATGATATTCACGCCCGAGTAAGGATTTTAAGGCGCCCGGCAAGATAGCGGGCTGTGC
Source organism: Klebsiella sp. R445 (assembly GCF_051131755.1). Classification (NCBI taxonomy): domain Bacteria; kingdom Pseudomonadati; phylum Pseudomonadota; class Gammaproteobacteria; order Enterobacterales; family Enterobacteriaceae; genus Klebsiella; species Klebsiella sp. R445. Next base: position 4,577,412 of record NZ_CP180446.1, on the reverse strand, counting down.
CTGCGGCTCGCTGCCGACCCACAGGCCATCGCCACCCAGGCGTTCACGTAGCTCGAGCGCCTGTTGCAGACACCACGCGTTCTCGCCGCTGAGCACCAGCAGGCGACGAATACCGGTTTGCACCATCTGCGCCGTCAGGTTAAGCAGCTTATCCATGTACTGTCGCGATCAGAGCGAGTTACCGAAAGTATTGCACTGTGCCGGTTCGCCACTATCAAAGCCGCGCTTAAACCAGGTGTAACGCTGTTCAGAGGTACCGTGAGTGAAGCTGTCCGGCACCACGCGACCCTGGCTCTGCTGCTGCAGACGATCGTCGCCGATGGCTTCTGCGGCATTCAGCGCTTCCTGCAGATCGCCGGTTTCCAGGATATCCTGTTTCTGCATGTTGTGGCCCCAGACGCCAGCAAAGCAGTCGGCCTGAAGCTCCATCTTAACCGACAGGCGGTTCACTTCGGTCTGCGATGCCTGCTGCTGCATCTGGCGAACTTTAGGCTCAATCCCCAGCAGCTTTTGCACGTGGTGGCCTACTTCGTGCGCAATGACATACCCTTGTGCGAAGTCGCCATCCGCACCGAGCTTATTCTTCATTTCGTCGTAGAACGACAGGTCGATATAGACGGTGCTGTCCGCCGGGCAATAGAACGGTCCCATTACCGACTGGCCGGTTCCGCATCCGGTCCGCGTGGCGCCGCGATAGAGCACCAGCTTCGGTTTGACATACTGACGCCCCATCTTTTCAAACAGCGGCCCCCAGGTGTCTTCGGTGGTCGCCAGGATCACCGAGGTAAATTTAGCGGCTTCATCGTCTTGCGGGCTGACAGAATGCTGGGAGGTCGTTTGCTGCTGGCCGATCGGCTCGCCCGTCAACATGCCGGTTAAATCCACGCCGTAGTAGCCGGCCACCAGCACGATAATCAGCAGTACGATCCCGCCCTTACCCGTGGGCAGACGAAAACCGCCACCGCCGCCGCCCATTGATGGGCCTGAACTATTTCGCCTGTCTTCAACATTATCGCTTTCACGACGCCCTTGCCAACGCATAGGAACCTCTATCTCTTTCATTCTCGAATAGAAGAGATCGTAGGCCGTTAAGCGGAAAATTACCACAGGAAACAACAGGAAGACGCCAGAAGACCGGACGGTCTTCTGGCGGAGAGATATTTAGTCCAGCTTCACACCCAGACGATGGGCCACTTCTTCATAGGCTTCGATCAGGCCGCCGAGGCTCTGACGGAAGCGATCTTTGTCCATTTTGTCGAGGGTATTTTTGTCCCACAGGCGGCTGCCGTCCGGGGAGAATTCATCACCCAGCACCACTTCGCCTTTGAACAGACCAAACTCCAGCTTGAAGTCGACCAGGATCAGACCGGCGTCATCAAACAGTTTTTTCAGCACGTCGTTGGCTTTGAAGGTCAGTTCCTGCATGCGCGCCAGGTTCTCTTTGCTGACCCAGCCGAAGGTTTCACAATAGGATTCGTTGACCATCGGGTCGTGCATCGCATCGTTTTTCAGGAACAGGTCAAACAACGGTGGCGACAGCTCAATCCCTTCTTCAATGCCCAAGCGTTTCACCAGCGAACCAGCCGCACGGTTACGGACAACGCACTCCACCGGAACCATATCCAGCTTTTTCACCAGGCATTCGGTATCAGAGAGCAGGGCTTCCATTTGGGTCGGGATGCCGGCTTCTTCCAGTTTGCTCATAATGAAATGGTTAAACTTGTTGTTCACCATGCCTTTACGGTCGAACTGCTCAATGCGCGCGCCATCACCTGCTGATGTATCGTTACGGAATTCGAGTACCAACAGATCCGGATTCTCGGTGCTGTAAACGGTTTTCGCTTTACCACGATACAACTCAGCTTGCTTTTGCATCTTTGTTACTCCAGTGAAGATATAGACGATAAAAATTGCGCTTTTCGCCTATACACCAAATCATTCAGGTTACCTCGACGCGGCAATGGAACGACAACTTCGTCAACAACGAAAGCGACCAACTACGAAGCAAATTGCAGGATTTAGTGTATACGCACACGTTTGCGTCACTATACATGAAAAAGGGCCGGATTACTCCAGCCCTTGTTTATTACTTAGCGAATGCTGCCTGGAATACGGCAACCAGCGCGTCGTTCTGCGACTGGGTCAACGTATGGCCTTTCGGATCGATGAACTGCAGGCTACTGCGGTTATCGAGGTCACCGACCTGCAGTTTGTAGTCACCAGAAACCAGCTCTGGGTCGCGAGCGCCCAGTTCCTGCCAGCTGCTGTCAGACAGCGGCTTGTAGGTCAGCGCCATGCTACCCTGCGAACGGGTGCTGTCGGTAACCTTCATGCCCACTTTTTCCAGGGTACCCGGCAGACGTTGCCACACCATGTTAAACGGTGCGCGCACAACCAGCATCGGCAGACCAGTATCGTCGGCAGCGCTCTGCACGTCGAATGTCGCGCCGGCATTTTTCTGCGCCGCGTTCTGCGCGCTGGTGGCGTTCATATCCAGACCTTCGGAGATGACGTTCAGCATCGCGGTGCTGTAGCGCTGCAGCGATGCCGGATCGGAGATCGGTTTGCCAGCCTGTTCCAGATTCACCAGCTTCACAATCACCGCCTGCTGATAGCCCTGCGGTTTCACTGAGATTTGATAGCGACCACGGTACTGCTGGTCTTCATCGAGGCGAGACCACTCCACCCAGTCGGTATTCAGCGTCTGGCTGGCATCGTCACGTTTGGTGATGACATAGTTCTTTGACTGTACGATGCTGGTCACCTGGGCCCACAGCGAACCGCTACGACCGTTCTCAACCATCAGCGTCGCGGTATCACCGTTAAACTGAGTGCGAGCACCGCTCACCAGTGCCAGAGGCTGAGCAGGTGGACGAATGTCCAGCGCTTTACCCACGGCGCCTGTGCTGGTCGCGACCGGAATATTATAATCACTCACCTGAACCGGCAGAATCATGCCAGCAGGTGCGTGAATTTCACTGAGCGGCGCAGCTTGCAGGTAGACCTCGTCGCCTCCAACCTGACGCTTGTAGCGTGAATCGGAACTACAAGCCGCGAGAAGCAGGACCAATGAAACGCCCGCAACCTTCGTCAGGCGCGACTTCTGTACTGAGTAAGCCATCAAATCTCCCTAAACTTTACAGCAAACCGGCATGCTTCAGCGCTGCAGTGACGGCCTTAATACCATTTTCGGTAATCGGCGTCATCGGCAGGCGCAGCGTATCGGTTGCCACAAGACCCAACGCCTTACATGCCCACTTAGCGGGAATCGGGTTGGGTTCGACAAATAATTTTGTATGCAATGGCATCAGACGCTGGTTTATTACACGAGCCTGCGCGAACTGGCCTTCAGCTGCCAGACGGCACATATCAGCCATGTCGCGAGCCGCCACGTTCGCCGTAACGGAAATCACGCCATGACCGCCAAGCTGCATAAAGTCCATTCCGGTGGCATCATCGCCGCTCAACAGAATAAAGTCATCTGAAACCAGCTCTTTGATCTGATGAACACGACTTAAGTTCCCCGTCGCTTCCTTAATACCGATAATATTTTTTACTTCCGCCAGGCGACCGACGGTTTCCGGCAACATATCGCAGCCAGTACGGGACGGCACATTATACAGAATTTGCGGCAGGTCGGTGTGTTCTGCGATAGCTTTAAAGTGTTGGAACAGCCCTTCCTGGGTCGGACGGTTGTAATAAGGGGTGACCGTCAGGCAACCTACAACACCGCTATTGTTAAAACGTTTGGTCAGGCTGATAGCCTCTGCGGTTGCATTTGCACCGGTACCCGCGATAACCGGGATACGTCCGTCAGCCAGTTCAAGCGTCGTCATGACGACATCGCCATGCTCTTCATGGCTCAGGGTTGCGGATTCTCCGGTAGTCCCTACCGAAACGATCGCCGAGGTTCCGCTGGCGACATGGTAATCAATCAGTTTTTTCAGGCTTGACCGGCAGACGTTACCGTTTTCATCCATCGGCGTGACAAGCGCTACAATACTTCCCGTGAACATGGGCCATCCTCAGAGCAGAAGTGCAACAAGATTCTCAATGTTACGTTTGGTGCCGTAATAAAAGCAAGAGACCCGACGCCATCAGGGATGTTGTATGCCGGTTTTTTTTATGCTTTCCTAATGTTACCTCACCTTTTTAAAGGAAGAACAGGTTTGACCGCCTCATTACAACACTATCTGGTTATTACCGCTTTGGGCGTTGACCGTGCCGGCATCGTGAACACTATCACCCGCCACGTCAGCAGCTGCGGCTGTAATATCGAAGACAGCCGGCTGGCCATGCTTGGTGACGAGTTTACGTTTATCATGCTGCTTTCAGGTTCATGGAACGCGATTACGCTTATCGAGTCGACCCTGCCATTAAAAGGCGCCGAGCTGGATTTGCTGATCGTAATGAAGCGTACAACCGCGCGTCCTCCGCAAGCCATGCCAAACACCGTCTGGGTCCAGGTTGAGGTACCGGACTCACCACACATTATCGAACGTTTCACTGCCCTGTTCGATGCGTGGAATATGAATATCGCCGAGCTGGTTTCTCGTACCCAGGTCAGCGGTGATGACGAGTCAGCGCAGTTGTTTATTCAGATAACCGCTCACAGTCCCGCAACACAAAATGCATCAAATATCGAACAAGCGTTCAAAGCCCTATGTACAGAATTGAATGCACAAGGCAGTATTAATATCGTTAATTATTCACAGCATGATGAACAGGATGGAGTTTGAGTAATGAATCCACTGAAAGCCGGTGATATTGCACCGAAATTTAGCTTACCGGACCAGGACGGCGAGGAAGTAAATTTGACCGACTTCCAGGGACAGCGTGTTCTGGTTTATTTTTACCCGAAAGCCATGACCCCGGGTTGTACCGTTCAGGCCTGTGGCCTGCGCGATAACATGGATGACTTAAAGAAAGCGGGCGTTGAGATTCTGGGGATCAGTACTGATAAACCGGAAAAACTCTCCCGTTTCGCCGAAAAAGAGTTGCTGAACTTCACGCTGTTGTCTGATGAAGATCATCAGGTATGTGAGCAGTTTGGCGTCTGGGGCGAAAAAACGTTTATGGGGAAAACTTACGATGGCATCCACCGCATCAGTTTCCTGATCGACACCAGCGGTAAAGTCGAGCACGTGTTTGATAACTTTAAAACCAGTAATCACCACGATATCGTACTGAACTGGCTGAAAGAAAACGGCTAACCGTTCACCTGATATCAGGACGCCGGACCGCGATTCATCGTTCCGGCGTCTATTTTAACCACGGTTATCCCGCGTAAAGCCCTACTTCTCTTCTTCCACCACCAGGCCATCTGGCCAGGCGTGTACCACCGCTTTGATGAGCGTCGCCAGCGGAATCGCAAAGAACACGCCCCAGAAGCCCCACAATCCCCCAAAGATGACCACCGAGAGAATAATCACCAGCGGGTGCAGGTTCACGGCTTCGGAAAACAGCACCGGAACCAGCAGGTTACCGTCCAGCCCCTGAATAATCAGATAGACCGCAAACAGGCTCCAGAACTCCGGGCCTGCGCCAAACTGGAACAGCGCCACACCGACCACCGGAATGGTCACCACGAAGGCGCCAATGTAGGGGATCAACACCGAGAAACCCACCAGCACCGCCAGCAAGAGCGAGTAGTTGAGGTCAAACAGAATAAAGCCGATCCAGGTTGCCACGCCGACAACGATCATCTCCAGCACTTTACCGCGGATATAGTTGGTAATCTGCTGGTTCATCTCTTTCCACACCTGCCCTGCCAGACCGCGGTTGCGTGGCAGCACGCGACGCACGGCATTCAGCATCTGCTCTTTGTCTTTCAGCAGGAAGAAAACCATCAGCGGCACCAGCACCAGATAGACCGCCAGGGTCAGCAAACCAACCAGCGAGGCCAGAGAGTATTTGACCACTGAATCGCCCATGGTCAGCACGCGGCTGCGCATATTGTCCGCCATGGCGTCGAGAATGCCGGCATCCATCAGCGCCGGATAACGGCGAGGGACCGTGGCGGCAAAGTCGGAGAGTTTATTGAGCATCCCGGGCATATCACGGATCAGATAGATCCCCTGCTGCCAGGCCACCGGCATCACCACAAACGCCATCAGCAGCAGCACGCCAACGAACAGGATCAGGACAAACGAGGTCGCCCAGGTGCGCGAAAACCCGACACGCTCCAGTCTGACGGTCGGCCATTCCAGCAAATACGCCAGCACAATCGCCACCAGTAAGGGCGCCAGCAGGCCGCTGAAAAAGAACATGATGCCGAAACCAGCCAACAAAATAACCAGCAGCGCTATCGCTTCCGGATCGCTGAACCGGCGACGATACCACTGCATTAACATCTCAAGCATAAAACCCTTCCCTGAAGCGCATAGCGGCAAAAAAACCGAGGGAATTGTATCTAAATGTCACCTGAAAGACTTCGCTTTTATTAGCAAAGCCACAAACATTCACGCTCGCACGAAGATCATATTTTCAATAGCCTCTGCGCCAGCTAAACTCGCAGGACGCGCGGATACGGAACATTACGCCGCCCTATCGGTCAAACTGGCACACCCACATTACAGGACAGAGGTTATGTTCAGGCAGTTAAAGAAAACGCTGGTGGCAACCGTCATAGCGTCACTGACGCTGGGTTCAATTTTGCCGGCTTTTGCGGACTCCGCAGATACCCTGCCAGATATGGGCACCTCTGCTGGAAGCACCCTCTCCATTGGCCAGGAATTGCAAATGGGGGATTACTATGTGCGTCAGCTGCGCGGTAGCGCGCCGCTGATTAACGATCCCCTGTTGGTGCAATATATCAATGGCTTAGGTATGCGCCTGGTGTCACACGCTAACTCCGTGCGGACCCCATTTCACTTTTACCTGATCAATAACGACCAGATTAACGCCTTCGCCTTCTTCGGGGGCAACGTCGTGCTGCACTCCGCCCTGTTCCGCTATTCGGATACCGAAAGCGAGCTGGCGTCGGTCATGGCGCACGAAATCTCACACGTCACCCAGCGCCACCTGGCGCGCGCGATGGAAGACCAAAAACGCAATGCCCCGCTGACGTGGGTCGGCGCACTGGGCTCTATCCTGCTGGCGATGGCCAGCCCACAGGCGGGTATGGCAGCCCTTACCGGCACGCTGGCAGGCACCCAGCAGGGGATGATCAGCTTTACCCGTCAGAACGAAGAAGAAGCCGACCGCATCGGGATTCAGGTGCTACAGCGTTCCGGCTTTGATCCGCAAGCGATGCCAGCCTTTATGGGCAAACTGCTCGATGAGTCGCGCTATTCCACCCGCCCGCCTGAAATGCTGCTGACTCACCCCTTGCCGGAAAGCCGTCTGTCGGACGCCCGTAACCGTGCGAACCAGATGCGACCGGTGGTGGTTCAGTCTTCCGCCGATTTCTACCTGGCTAAGGCCAGAACCCTGGGAATGTATAACTCCGGGGCCAATAAGCTCGGGGATGATTTACTCAACGCGTGGGCCAAAGGCAATATTCGTGAACAGCATGCTGCCCAGTACGGGCGGGCGCTGCTGGCGATGGGAAGCAACAATTACGATCTGGCACGCAAAACGCTACAGCCGTTGCTGAGCGCCGATCCGCAAAATGCCTGGTATCTCGACCTGGCGACCGATATCGACCTTGGGCAGAAGAAAACGGCCGATGCCATCAACCGGCTGAAAAACGCCAAAGAAATTCGCACCAATCCGGTGTTGCAGCTGAACCTCGCCAACGCTTACCTGCAGGGCGCTCAGCCGGCGCAGGCGGCGACCATCCTCAACCGCTACACCTTTAACTACAAAGACGACACCAACGGGTGGGATCTGCTGGCCCAGTCTGAAGCGGCGCTCGGCCATCGCGATCAGGAGCTGGCGGCGCGTGCGGAAGGCATGGCGCTGGTCGGCCAGCTCGACCAGGCGATTACGCTGCTGAGCAGCGCCAGCTCACAGGTGAAACTGGGCAGTTTGCAGCAGGCTCGTTACGATGCACGTATCGACCAGCTACGTCAGCTGCAGGAACGATTCCGCCCCTATCAAAAAATGTAAGGAGACCCGATGTCTGACGCGGTAAAAATCTACCATAACCCTCGCTGCTCCAAGAGCCGTGATACCTTAAGCCTGCTGAAAGCTAACGGCATCGATCCTGAAGTGGTGCTCTATCTGGAGACGCCGCCGGATGCTGCCACCCTGCGCCAGCTGCTGAAAATGCTCGGCATGGTCAGCGCCCGCGAACTGATGCGTCAGAAAGAGGATCTGTATAAATCGTTGGATCTTGCCGACCCGCAGCTGAGTGAAGATGCGCTGATTCAGGCCATCGTCGACAATCCAAAGCTGATGGAACGACCGGTGGTCGTCAGCCATGGTCAGGCGCGTATCGGCCGGCCGCCGGAGCAGGTTCTGGAAATCGTCAGCTAACAGGCCAAGCGCCATCGCAACGATGGCGCAAGCATTAAAGAGAGACCGCTACAGCTTGAGGATCTCTTTCACGAAAGGAATGGTCAGTTTACGTTGGGCGGTGATAGACGCGTGATCGAGCTGATCGAGCGTCATAAAGAGCGAGCGCATTTCACGATCGAGGCGTTTAAGCAGAAAACGGCAGACGTCTTCCGGCATCTCGAAACCACGCAGGCGCGCACGCAGCTGTAGCGCCTGCAGTTTGTCTTCATCTGACAACGGCTGCAGTTTGTAGATCTGCCCCCAGTCAAGGCGTGACGCCAGATCTGCCAGCCCAAGGTTCAGCTGTCGCGGCGGACAATCACCGGTAATCAACAGACGGGTTTTTCCCGACTCGAGGATCCGGTTGTACAGATTGAAGATCGCCATTTCCCATAGCTCATCGCCGGCCACGCACTCGATGTTATCAATACAGACCAGCGACAGCTGCTCCATTCCATCGAGCACTTCCGGAACAAACCACGTACGCTTATCCAGTGGAACATAGCCCACCGCATCGCCGCGCTGGGAAAGCTCCGCACAGGCGGCATGTAAGAGATGACTGCGCCCCGCGCCTTCACGTGACCAGATATAGATGTACCCGCTATGTTCCTGCCGCAGCACGTTCTGTAACGCAGCAAGAAGAGAGGGATTATCACCCGGCCAAAAACTCGCGAAAGTTTCATCATCGGGAAGATACAGTGGCAAAGAGAGCTGTGCCGGTGCGTTCAGATGGACCTCATCATAGGCTTACAGAAAAACGCGAAGAGTTTAGCACGAAGAAGGCCAGGTGAGAACCGGGTGGGATCGCCACCCGGTTGAAGGATCAATGTTTTACATCTTCGCTGTCTGCTGCATCCAGAACCACCTCTTCCGGACGCAGGACGCTGATCAATTTGAAGATCAGGCTCAGGCCAACGCCGACAATCGTCGCCAGCGCCATACCTTTCAGCTCCGCCGCGCCAATGTGCACCTTCGCGCCGCTCACGCCAATGATCAGAATCACCGAGGTCAGAATCAAATTCTGCGCCTTGTTGTAATCCACTTTCGATTCGATCAACACCCGAATACCGGATGCGCCAATCACGCCGTACAGCAGCAGCGACACGCCGCCCATCACCGGCAGCGGGATGATTTGAATGGCCGCCGCCAGCTTGCCCACGCAGGAGAGCAGAATCGCGAAGATAGCCGCGCCGCCGATGACCCAGGTGCTGTACACGCGGGTGATAGCCATAACGCCGATGTTTTCACCGTAGGTGGTGTTTGGCGTCGATCCAAAGAAGCCGGAGATCATCGTCGACAAACCGTTGGCAAACATCGAACGATGCAGGCCAGGATCGCGGATCAGATCTTTTTTAACGATGTTAGCCGTTACCACCAGGTGACCGACGTGCTCAGCAATGACCACCAACGCCGCCGGCAGAATGGTGAAGATCGCAAACCACTCAAAGCGCGGGGTGTAGAAGGTTGGCAGAGCAAACCAGTGCGCTTGTGCAATCGGCGTGGTGTCGACAACGCCCATCACGAAGGAGAGCGCGTAGCCAACCAGCACGCCAATCAGAATCGGGATAATCGCCATAAAGCCACGGAACAGCACCGAACCAAACACCGTGACGCCCAGCGTGACCATCGAGATAATAATGGTTGTGCTATCCGGTGATTGGCCGTCAGCCGGTAACAGACCGGCCATGTTGGCCGCCACGCCCGCAAGCTCCAGACCAATGACCGCGACAATCGCCCCCATTGCGGCAGGCGGGAACATCACGTCCAGCCAGCCGGTTCCCGCTTTTTTGACAATAAAGGAGACCACGCAGAACAGCGCGCCGCACATAATAAAGCCACCGAGCGCGACTTCATAACCCAGCGGCAGCAGCAGCAGTACCGGCGAGATAAACGCAAAGCTCGAGCCCAGATAGGCCGGGATTTTGCCCTTACAGATGAAGAGATACAGCAGAGTCCCGACGCCGTTAAACAGCAGAACGGTGGCCGGGTTGATATGAAACAGTACCGGGACCAGGACCGTTGCGCCAAACATAGCGAACAGATGCTGTAAACTAAGTGGAATTGTCTGTAAAAGCGGCGGTCTTTCACTCACCCCGATTGCGCGGCGCGTCATAACGTTTTCCTCTGAGAGTCGTGTGATTAGTTGCTGTGATTTTGTTTTATTCAAAAAAAAGCCGACTCTTAAAGTCGGCTTCTTATTATTCATTCAATTACTTGGTACCAAAAATCTTATCGCCGGCATCGCCGAGTCCCGGAATAATGTATCCGTGGTCGTTGAGGCCCTGGTCAATGGAAGCGGTGTACATCTCCACATCCGGGTGCGCTTTCTCGAGTGCGGCAATACCTTCCGGCGCCGCCACCAGCACCAGCACCTTAATGCTGGAGCAGCCTGCTTTTTTCAGCAGATCGATTGTGGCGATCATCGAACCGCCAGTTGCCAGCATCGGGTCAACCACCAGTGCCATACGCTCATCGATGTTTGACACCAGCTTCTGGAAGTAAGGAACCGGCTCCAGGGTTTCTTCGTCACGGTAAACACCCACCACGCTGATACGCGCGCTCGGTACGTGCTCCAGAACCCCTTCCATCATGCCCAGACCCGCACGCAGAATCGGCACAACGGTGATTTTCTTACCTTTGATCTGCTCGACTTCTACCGGACCATTCCACCCTTCGATGGTGACTTTTTCTGTTTCCAGGTCGGCGGTCGCTTCATAAGTCAGCAAGCTCCCTACTTCTGAGGCAAGTTCACGGAAGCGTTTGGTGCTGATGTCGTGCTCACGCATCAGGCCCAGCTTGTGTTTGACGAGCGGGTGTTTCACTTCCACAATCTTCATTCTCTTTCTCCTCTGAGGGGCAGCCACAAAAAAAATCGCGGGATTATACCGCTTTTTTCCATTTGCGCCATAGCCGATATGTTTGACCGGGATCAACCAAAATGCTTTACGCTGCCTGAACCAGTATATACCCTAAATAATTCGAGTCGCAGGAAGGCGGCGACAGAGGGAATTCCCAGGAGCTTACTGAAGTAAGTGACTGGGGTGAGCGAGGAAGCCAACGCACCTGCAACTTGAAGTATGACGGGTATAAAACAGAATAAAAAAAACCCCGCACAAGCGGGGTTGGATGAAATGAACGGTCAACTACAACGCATCACCGTTGGTACTAATAACCTGTTGATACCAGGTGAATGATGCCTTACGGCTACGGTCCAGCGTACCGTTACCTTCATTATCTTTATCAACGTAAATAAAGCCATAGCGTTTTTTCATTTCGCCGGTGCCGGCGGACACCAGATCGATACATCCCCATGGGGTATAGCCCATCAGATCCACGCCGTCCTCAACCACCGCTTTTTTCATCTCGGCAATATGCGCAGAAAGATAATCGATGCGGTAGCGATCGTCTACCGTGCCGTCCGCTTCGCGCACGTCGATGGCGCCAAAGCCGTTCTCAACAATAAACAGCGGCAGCTGATAGTGATCCCAGAACCAGTTCAGGGAGTAACGCAGGCCCACCGGGTCAATCTGCCAGCCCCAGTCTGATTTCTGGACGTACGGGTTGGAGACCAAACTTTTCGTCTCGTCATAATCCAGCTGCGGGTTATCATCGGTCGCTTTGGTCGCGAAGGACATATAGTAGCTAAAGCCAATATAGTCGACGCAGCCTTCGCTCAACGCCTGGCTATCCGCGTCGGTGATATCCAGCTCAAACCCGCGACGGGCAAAGTAGTTCAGCAGATGCTGTGGATAGCGGCCACGGACATGCACATCGGTGAACCAGTAGCGGCGATGCATGGCGTTCATCGCCATCATCATATCGTTCGGGGCGCAGGAGAGCGGGTAGATTGGGCACATTGCAATCATGCAGCCCACCAGCAGCGACGGGTTAATCTCACGTGCGGCCTTCACCGCCAGGGCGCTGGCAACCAGCTCGTAATGCGCCGCCTGATACATCACCGGCTCACGGTCTTCACCCGGCTGGTACTTCAGGCCTGAGTTCGTGAATGGCGCGAAGTCTTCGTGATAGTTTGCTTGGTTGTTGATCTCATTGAAGGTCATCCAGTACTTCACTTTATGCTGATAGCGGTGGAATACCACTTTCGCAAAGCGCACGAAGAAATCGATCAGTTTACGGTTACGCCAGCCGCCATACTCCGTCACCAGATGGTACGGCATTTCGAAGTGGGAGAGCGTAATCACCGGCTCAATGCCGTGCTTCAGGCACTCATCGAACAGGTCGTCATAGAATTGTAAGCCGGCTTCGTTTGGCGTCAGCTCATCGCCCTGTGGGAAGATACGTGTCCAGGCAATCGAGGTGCGGAAACATTTGAAGCCCATTTCTGCAAACAGCTGAATATCGTCTTTATAACGATGGTAAAAATCAATCGCCTCATGGTTGGGATAGTTTTTCCCCGCCACCACGCCATCGGTGATTTCACGCGGCACGCCGTGCGCTCCGGCGGTCATCACATCAGCCACGCTGATGCCCTTCCCCCCTTCCTGCCAGCCCCCTTCAAGCTGATGCGCCGCCACAGCGCCGCCCCACAGAAAACCTTCTTTAAATCCAGACATGTTCTCTTCCTTTTATCCTGAACACAAAAAAGAAACCGGTTTCAGTGGCATGATGGCGATTCCCACAGACAGAGGCAAGCACAAGAATGTACCCGGTTTCATTTTCGTGAACAGTATCAAATTTGTGCATATTGCGGCTGATTCACGCCGACTGTAAAGCAGGCTCGCAAACGTTTGCTATCCCTGTTAGAATTGCGCCGATTTTTCTTGCTACCGCAAATGTGTGGAGATTTCGCAGTGACCGATAAAACCTCTCTCAGCTATAAAGATGCCGGCGTAGATATTGATGCAGGCAACGCTCTCGTCGACCGTATTAAGGGTGTGGTGAAGAAAACCCGTCGCCCGGAAGTGATGGGTGGACTGGGCGGATTCGGCGCACTGTGCGCATTGCCGCAAAAATACCGCGAACCGGTTCTGGTTTCCGGCACTGATGGCGTCGGTACCAAGCTGCGTCTGGCGATGGATCTGAAGCGCCACGATACTATCGGTATCGATCTCGTGGCGATGTGCGTCAACGACCTGGTGGTCCAGGGCGCAGAGCCACTGTTTTTCCTCGACTACTATGCCACTGGCAAACTGGATGTCGATACGGCAGCCAGCGTCATCAGCGGTATCGCCGAAGGCTGTCTGCAGTCCGGCTGTGCGCTGGTTGGCGGCGAAACGGCAGAGATGCCGGGGATGTACCACGGAGATGACTATGACGTGGCCGGTTTCTGCGTCGGCGTAGTAGAAAAATCAGAAATCATCGATGGCAGCAAAGTTGCCGATGGTGATGTGCTGGTGGCACTGGCATCCAGCGGCCCGCACTCCAACGGCTACTCGCTGGTGCGTAAAATTATCGAAGTCAGCGGTGTCGATCCTCAGACCACTGACCTGAACGGTACCCCGCTGGCGGACCACCTGCTGGCGCCGACCCGCATCTACGTTAAGTCGGTGCTGGACCTGATTGCCAACGTTGACGTGCATGCTATCGCTCACCTGACCGGTGGCGGCTTCTGGGAAAACATTCCGCGCGTGCTGCCGGACAACACCCAGGCGGTCATCGATGAGTCTTCCTGGCAATGGCCGGAAGTCTTCAACTGGCTGCAAACTGCCGGTAACGTCAGCAGCCATGAAATGTACCGTACCTTCAACTGCGGTGTCGGTATGGTTATCGCCCTGCCGGCCGATGTCGCCGACAGCGCCATTGCGCTGCTGAGCGAGAAAGGTGAAAACGCGTGGAAAATAGGCTATATCAAAGCTTCAGATTCCGAACAGCGTGTGGTCATTGAATGAAAAACATCGTGGTGCTGATTTCCGGTAACGGCAGTAATTTGCAGGCGATTATCGACGCCTGCGCCCGGAAACAGATCAACGGCACCCTGCGAGCGGTATTCAGTAATAAGGCCGACGCGTTCGGCCTTGAACGTGCACGTGAAGCCCATGTTGCGGCCCACGCGCTGACGGCCAGCCAGTTTGCCAACCGTGAAGCTTTCGATCGCGAGCTGATGCAAGAGATCGATGCTTACGCACCGGATCTGGTGGTGCTGGCGGGCTATATGCGGATCCTTAGTCCGGCGTTTGTCGCCCACTATCAGGGGCGCCTGCTGAATATCCACCCGTCACTGTTGCCAAAATACCCGGGGCTGCATACGCACCGCCAGGTGCTGGAAAACGGTGATGAAGAGCACGGGACATCGGTGCATTTCGTCACCGATGAGCTCGACGGCGGCCCGGTCATTCTGCAAGCCAAAGTGCCGGTTTTCGCCGATGACAGCGAAGACGATATCACCGCCCGCGTACAGGCTCAGGAGCATGCGATTTATCCGCTGGTCGTGAGCTGGTTTGTCGACGGTCGTCTGCGCATGGAGGGCAATCAGGCATGGCTTGATAATGTTCCTCTGCCGGCGCAGGGATATGCCGCCGAAGAATAAATATCAACGCCTCTGCCTTACTCAGAGGCGTTTTTTTTGGTGCATTATTTCGCTGGTCATACCGTCTTCTCCACCCTCATCCCATGGCCGTTTATGGCGCGTCGACGCCCGGGAAGAACCTGGTTTTGTCTACAATATCAGCAAACGCGCAGCACCTTTTTTCTTCACAGCATATTGAAAGAAAACTGTCATACTTCTTTGACATAGTTGGACATTCAATGGCAAAGCTCGCCATAATGAAAAAGCAACATCAATCAACCGGAGTGTGAGTTGTAATGGGCCAGGAAAAGCTATATATCGAGAAAGAACTCAGCTGGTTGTCCTTTAACGAACGCGTACTTCAGGAAGCGGCGGATAAAAGCAACCCACTGATTGAGCGCATGCGCTTTTTGGGAATCTACTCCAACAATCTCGACGAATTCTATAAAGTGCGCTTCGCTGAACTTAAGCGCCGCATCATTATTAGCGAAGAACAAGGCAGTACCGCCCATTCTCGCCATTTATTAGGTAAAATCCAGGCCCGGGTCCTCAAAGCTGACCAGGAGTTTGACAGCCTGTACAACGAGCTGCTGCTGGAGATGGCGCGTAACCAAATCTTCCTGATCAACGAACGCCAGCTCTCGGTCAATCAGCAGTCCTGGCTACGCAACTACTTCAAACACTACCTGCGCCAGCATATCACCCCTATTCTGATTAACCCTGAAACGGACCTGATCCAGTTTCTGAAAGACGATTACACCTATCTGGCGGTCGAAATCATCCGCGGCGAGACCATCAATTACGCCCTGCTGGAAATTCCGTCAGATAAAGTCCCGCGCTTTGTGAACCTGCCGCCGGAAGCACCACGTCGCCGCAAACCAATGATTTTGCTTGATAACATCCTGCGCTACTGCCTGGATGATATTTTTAAAGGCTTCTTTGATTACGATGCGCTCAACGCCTACTCGATGAAAATGACCCGTGATGCCGAGTACGACCTGGTACACGAGATGGAATCGAGCCTGATGGAGCTGATGTCCTCCAGCCTGAAACAGCGTCTGACGGCGGAGCCGGTACGCTTTGTCTATCAGCGCGACATGCCGGACACCATGGTCGAAATGCTGCGTGAGATGTTCTCTATTTCGCGCTACGACTCGATGCTGCCGGGCGGCCGCTATCATAATTTCAAAGACTTTATCGGCTTCCCGAACGTCGGGAAGGCCAATCTGGTCAACAAGCCACTGCCGCGCCTTCGCCACACCTGGTTCGATAAATTCCGTAACGGGTTTGACGCGATTCGCGAGCGCGACGTGCTGCTGTACTATCCGTACCATACCTTTGAGCACGTGCTGGAACTGCTGCGTCAGGCGTCGTTCGACCCGAGCGTGCTGGCCATCAAAATCAATATTTATCGCGTTGCCAAAGATTCACGCATCATCGACTCGATGATCCATGCCGCCCATAATGGTAAAAAAGTTACCGTCGTGGTCGAACTGCAGGCGCGCTTTGATGAAGAAGCCAACATTCATTGGGCAAAACGCCTGACCGAAGCGGGCGTGCACGTTATCTTCTCCGCGCCGGGCCTGAAAATTCACGCCAAGCTGTTCCTGGTGTCGCGTAAAGAGGGTGATGAAGTCGTCCGCTATGCCCATATCGGTACCGGCAACTTCAACGAAAAAACCGCCCGCTTGTATACCGACTATTCGTTGCTGACCGCCGATGCGCGTATTACCAATGAAGTGCGTCGCGTCTTTAACTTTATCGAAAACCCATACCGCCCGGTAAACTTCGATTATCTGCTGGTTTCGCCACAGAACTCGCGCCGCCTGCTGTATGAAATGATCGACAGAGAGATTGCCAACGCCCAGAACGGACAGCCTTCCGGCATCACGCTGAAGCTGAACAACCTGGTGGATAAGGGACTGGTGGATCGCCTGTATGCGGCCTCAAGTTCCGGGGTTCCGGTTAATCTGTTGATACGCGGCATGTGCTCGCTGATCCCCGGCCTGGAAGGCATCAGCGAAAACATTCGCGTGACCAGTATCGTTGACCGCTTCCTGGAGCACGATCGCGTCTATGTCTTTGAAAACGGCGGCGACAAGCAGGTCTGGCTCTCTTCCGCAGACTGGATGACACGCAATATTGACTACCGTATTGAAGTGGCCGCCCCGCTGCTGGATCCGCGCCTGAAACAGCGCGTACTGGATATTTTTGATCTGTTGTTCAACGACACGGTCAAAGCACGCTATCTTGATAAAGAACTGAGTAATCGCTATGTACCGCGCGGCAACCGCCGTAAGGTACGCGCACAGCTGGCGATCTACGACTATCTCAAATCACTCGAACAGCCCGACTAACTATGCCAATAAACGAAAAAACCCCTCGTCCTCAGGAGTTTGCTGCGGTCGACCTTGGTTCAAACAGTTTTCATATGGTGATCGCGCGTGTCGTCGACGGCGCGATGCAGATCATCGGCCGCCTGAAACAACGGGTTCACCTGGCCGATGGCCTGGATGAAAACTCCGTGCTTAGCGAAGAAGCGATCGCTCGCGGGCTTAACTGCCTGTCGCTGTTCGCCGAACGCCTGCAGGGTTTTTCCCCCTCCAGCGTATGCATCGTCGGGACCCATACCTTACGCCAGGCGGCAAACGCCGCTGAGTTTCTCAAGCGTGCGGAAAAAGTGATTCCCTATCCGATTGAGATAATCTCGGGGAATGAAGAAGCACGCCTGATTTTTATGGGCGTTGAGCATACGCAGCCGGAAAGGGGCCGTAAGCTGGTCATCGATATCGGCGGTGGTTCGACGGAGCTGGTGATTGGCGAGGATTTCGAACCGCGGCTGGTTGAAAGCCGGCGCATGGGTTGCGTCAGCTTCTCGCAGATCTACTTCCCTGGCGGCACCATTAACAAAGAGAATTTCCAGCGCGCGCGCCTGTCGGCCGTGCAGAAGCTGGAAACGCTGGCATGGCAATTCCGTATCCAGGGCTGGAACGTGGCGCTGGGTGCCTCTGGCACCATCAAAGCCGCGCAGGAAGTGCTGGTGGCGATGGGAGAAAAAGACGGCTTTATTACCCCGGAACGTCTGGAAATGCTGGTGGATGAAGTGCTGAAGTATAAAAACTTCGATGCTCTCAGTCTGCCGGGGCTGTCAGAGGAGCGCAAAGCAGTTTTCGCGCCCGGGCTGGCGATTCTGAGCGGCGTTTTTGACGCGCTGGCGATCAAAGAGCTGCGTTTATCCGACGGCGCGCTGCGTGAAGGCGTGCTGTACGAAATGGAAGGACGTTTCCGCCATCAGGATATCCGTAGCCGCACCGCGCAAAGCCTGGCGAATCAGTACAATATTGACCGTGAGCAGGCGCGTCGGGTGCTGGAAACCACCACCCACATGTTCGAACAGTGGCAGGAGCAGAATCCCAAGCTTGCCAACCCGCACCTGTCTGCACTGCTCAAATGGGCGGTTATGCTGCACGAAGTGGGGCTAAATATTAACCATAGCGGGATGCATCGCCACTCGGCGTATATCCTGCAGAACAGCGATTTGCCCGGCTTCAATCAGGAGCAGCAAATGCTGATGGCAACGCTGGTTCGCTATCATCGTAAAGCCATCAAGCTCGACGATTTGCCGCGCTTTACGCTGTTTAAGAAAAAGCAGTTCCTGCCGCTGATTCAGCTTTTGCGTTTGGGCATCTTGTTGAATAACCAGCGCCAGGCGACCACCACGCCGCCTACGCTACGTCTGCAAACGGAAGCTAACCACTGGACGCTGGTCTTCCCGCACGACTGGTTCAGCCAGAATGCACTGGTGCTGCTCGATCTGGAAAAAGAGCAGCAGTACTGGGAAGGTGTGCCCGACTGGTTGCTGAAGATTGCCGAGGAAGAGCCCGACAACTAATCCGCAGGCCGGGTTGAAACAACCCGGCCGCTTTCTTATCTTACCCGTCAGCCAGCCTCGGCCATTTCCTTGTTTGCCAGAGAATCCAGCGGAACCGGTACACCAATGTCGCTACCCTGCAGGTAGTCAATCCCCAGAGACTGCACCACCTGTCGAATCTCCGGCGTCTCAACATACTCCGCCACCACCTGCATATTTTTCATCCGCGCCAGATGGCAAATCGAGGCCACCACCTGGTAATCGAGGCTGCTGGAAGGCAGATTGCGGATAAAGCTGCCGTCAATGCGCAGTAAATCGACATCCAGACTTTTCAGGCGAGCATAGCTGGCGGAACCCGTACCAAAATCGCGGATGGCCACGCGGCAGCCTAACGTCTGCAGCTGTGCCACGGTTTGCCGCGCAAGCTCCGGATTGGTGAGCGCGTGGTTTTCCGTCAGCTCAAAGATTAACTGCCAGGGCTCAACATCGTAGTGCGCCAGCAGGATCTCCACTTCGCCGGGGAACTGGCTTCTGCTGGCGGAAACCGGTGAAAGGTTCATCGCCAGCCGCAGCCCCGGGAGCGTCTGCCGGTGCCGGTTCATAAAGGCGATGGTGTGCTCCAGCACCCACAGGTCGACACGCGATGCGAGGCCAAACTCTTGCGCCACCGGCAGGAAGGTTTCCGGGTAAATCAGCGCCCCGTCTTCCCCCACCATTCGCAGCAGCACTTCATGATAGCTATCGCCGCGAATGCCGACGATAGGCTGAGCCGCCAGCTGAAACTGATTGTTTTCCAGCGCATGCTGGATCTGGTTCATCATCGCCACTTTATCTTTCAGTCCGGACTGGATATGCACGGCGCCGCGGCGCTGCAGATTTTCCGGCTGGCCGCTGGTCAGCGACATATCGGCAATGTTGTTGAGCTCGCCTAACAACAAATAGAGATGCTGAACCGGCGAACGAACGCTGCAGTAGCTGATCCCAACGGTGGGCTGCAGAGGTATCCCGTCCCAGACCAGGCGGAAGCGTCTGATGTGTTCAGCCAGTGTTGCAATTCGTGCCTTATGCTCGCCGCTGTTCAGGCGGATCACCAGGTCATGGCCGGAAAGATGGTAGACGGCTTCATTCGGTTGTAAAACGTCGCCTAAATGCTCGGCAAGCTGCTGTTTATATTGGATACGCAACAGAACGCCATAATGACGGCCAAGCAGTTCCAGCTCCGGTATCCGCAAAAAGCACAGCACTGACCAGATTGAGTTATCTAACGAGCGGCTCAGCGCCCGTAAATTGGGCATATGGACTACCGGGTCGAGAAATGCCATCCGCCGAACCCGGGCGTGAATCATGCGCTGTTGGGTCGCCAGCATGGCCATATAAGCAATAATAAAAGAGAACACCAGATAGCTCGAGGAGGTGATGGCTATCTGATTATGATAAACCATTGAAGAGGGTAAATAGCGCTCGTGAAAATGAATAATTAAAATCAGCACCAGCGACCAGATCAGCGAGATATAGCGATAGCCAAAACGCATCGCTCCCCATAACATCACCGGCATAAGTAATGATAATGTATAATTTGTGCTAAATATCGTACTTCTGCTATTCAGTGGCATAAATAATAGTGCCAATAACATTAACAATGACGCAGCCCATAGCACAAATTCGACATATTTTATTTTTGGGTCAACCTGTAGATTCGCTTGTGAAATAAACCCACGGATATGCCATGGATTACGGATAATACGAATCAGCAAATAGCATAGCGGCACGCCGGTTAAACAACCCACCATCAAAGCCTGAAAAGTCACTAACGTTCGCAGGCTTAACGGATCCACGCCAATCAGATCCGCCCGCCGCGGATGCATCCCCAGGTACTCAGCCAGTTGGGAAATCACCAGAAAAATGAGTGATGGCAGAAACATTTGCCAGAACAATCGGTGCGGCATCAGGCTCACATTGCCATGCGCAATATGCTGCCGGTGTGGCACGAAGATTCGGTATCCACCCCAGCACAGCACGACAGGGATCAGGAAATGGAAAATAACGCTGACCGCGTTCTCTGGACTCATTCCGCGCGCAATAGTGCACAGCAGGCCAATGATAATACCTGGCAATGCCGCCCAGCCAAAAAAAAGCATCAGGCTGAGGACCAACGCTAACGGTAAATAGTAAAGAGAAACTTCACTACCGTTGAGCTCAGCGTAGGTATTTGCCTCTCTTGCCAGAGGCAGTAAAAGCGTAGGTAAGATAAGCGGCAACGCCCACCATTTATCCCGATACTGTTTATATTGTTTAATTATTGTCATTGATGCTCTATGATAACCCAGATTCCAGCAGGGTATATTCAGGCAGGCATCCAACCCAACCATCCTGACCGCGAAATAATAACGATGCGGAACGAGCAGAAGATTTTAGTGACCAACAGCCGCGCACAGTTGATTTAAATCAAATAAATTATACTCTAACATTAATAAATCTTATTTTTTTGGCATTGAACCGCCGAATGAGAAACCATGTAAATGTGATGAGCACCTTACATAACATTAAGTAATGTCTGAGCCACGGATTTTTACATCCCCATCAATTGACCCTGCGCCCTTCCTGTGCCTTAATACCCATATCGCCCACTTGTGGGTATACTTTAAGGAACCTTTTGTGAGTCAGGCACCCAGTATGCGTAAACGACATCGATTTAACCGTCGCATGACCCGTATCGTACTGCTTATCAGCTTTATCTTTTTCTTTGGACGATTCGTCTACTCCTCCATCGGCGCCTGGTACCATCATCAGGACAAGCTCCAGTCTCAGCAGTCTACGATTACTGTTGATACTCCCCCGCGGGAATAAGCCGACACTGTCGTGTCAGCCGCATGCCGGTCGCATCGCCTTAAACAGGGAAGCGCACACCGCGTAGCAGACGCAGTATTTCACCGATCCCTTTGCTGAGAATTTTATCCTGACGCATGACCACACCTAACTGTCGGTGCAGAGACGGCGTCAGCGACTGAACAGATAATCCGTGCCGGTCTTCAGGCTGCTCAACCGCCATGCGCGGGACAATGCTATACCCCAACCCGGCGCGTACCATGCGTTTAATGGCCTCGATGCTGCCCAACTGCATGACCGGTGCCACCAGCAGCCCGGCGGCACGGAACCAGCCGTCGATGAGCTCCCGGGTTCCACTTCCTGCCTCAAAGGCAATCAACGGCAGCGCCTGTAACCGTTCTGGCGTCAGCGGCGATGGCAACTCGTCGCCATCGCGGGCAAAGATAAAAACAAACTCCTCATCCAGTAGCGAAGTGACGACCAGGCTACGCCCGCTGGCTGGGAGCGTCACCAGCCCCAGATCGAGCCGGTTCTCTTCCACGGCCCGCACGATATCAACCGTATTGCCGGTCGTGACGCCCACCGTCAGCAGCGGATGTGCCAGCCGCAGCTGCTGTAACAACGGAGGTAAAAGGTGAATGCAGGCCGTCGCTCCCGTCCCTAGCGTTATCGAGCCGCTGATCTCATGGCTACACTCGTTGACCGACTGCAGCGCGGCGCTGACCGCACGGTCGATATGCTCACTGTGACCTAACAGCGCTTCTCCGGCAGACGTGGCTTTAATGCCTCGTCCGGTTCGCTCAATCAAGCGGGTCTGGAGAAACTGTTCCAGCTGGCGCACCTGCAGGCTGACCGCAGGCTGCGATAGCCCCAGCACATCGGCAGCGGCAGAAAAGCTCCCGCGCTGGACCACCAGCCGAAAGGTCGCCAGATATCCCAGATTAAGCGTCGTCATTGCAAAGTTTCTCTTATAAGGGTCATAAACAAACCGGTCTGCCAGCACAATAGCGTGCGGGTTATGCTGCCGACAACCGCATAACTGACTGGAACACCACAAAAGTGACTGAACAAACACGCCACCCTACCGCTTTACTCACGCTGGCTGTCGGGTGCAATCAGCTGATTAACTGGGGGATTTCATTTTATATGCCGGGCACCTTTGCCCGTGCCATCCACCAGGACACCGGCTGGCCCGCGACCCACATCTACCTCGGCCTGACCCTAGCCATGCTGATAATGGCGTTGCTCTCCCCTTTCGTCTCCCCGCTTCTGGCGCGAGCTGGCGGCCAGCGGGTGGTGCTTTGCGGCACGCTGACGATAGCGGCGGGATGTTTCATGATGGCCACGGTCCATTCCCTGAGCGGCTGGCTGGGCATCTGGCTGCTCACCGGTATCGGCATGCGTCTGGCACTGTATGACGCCCTGTTCGCCGCGCTGGTGAATCTTTACGGCCAGCAGGCGAGACGAACGATCTCCCGGGTCACGCTGGCGGGCGGGCTAGCATCAGCCCTGTTCTGGCCGCTGGGGGCCGCTTTGCTGACGGTGACGGACTGGCGACACGCGCTGCTGGTCTACGGTCTGCTGGGTCTGCTGAGTGCGCTCCTGCTCTGGCGGATGCCCAATCACACCCAGCCTGTCGCGATACGCCAGCACGAGCGCCTTCCTGCTTCGCACCATGAAAAGCGTATGGGCCTGCTATATGCCACGCTGATCGCCTTGGTCACCTTTGTCTCCAATGGCACCTCCACTCATCTGCCAGAATTTATTGCCAGCTACGGGCTGCCGGTGGCGGTGGGAATGCTGTGGGGCGTGGGGCAAACCGGCGCGCGATTTCTGGAGGTCGCGTCCGGCTCTGCGCTCACGCCGCTGAAGCTTACCCTGCTGACCACTTTCCTGATGCCGCTGTGTTTCGCCCTCGGCCTGAGCGCCCCCAGCGTTGCGTGGGCTGCCGCAGGGTTTGTGCTGGGGTATGGCGCAATCAACGGACTGACGACAGTGTTTAAGGCAACGCTGCCGCTACAGCTGTTTGCCACCCAGGATTACGCCCGCCGCACCGGCATCCTGCTGATCCCGGCCCAGCTATTGGCTGCGGCCTCACCATTTGCCTATGCCTGGCTTAATCAACATCTCGGGATTCAGGGGAGTTTAGGGGTGTCCGCCGGACTGGCGCTGGTGGTCGCCGGATTGGCACTGACCATTGCCCGCGGCAAGACTCTGCGTCCATCACCAGCGCTTAGCCCACCTTAATACTCGGTCTAAAACGCCCCCCCTCTGCTTTTACTGAGGGGGTTGGGGGAATAACTGCCACGCAATGGTGTCGATGCAGTGCTTTACAGTAAGCGTGTATTCAAAGGTGACCAGCGGCTCAATGGAAATCCCTTTACGCTGCGTGCTCTGGGTTTAATCCGCAATTCCATCCAGCAGTTGGTCTTTTGAGAACAAGCGCCCGTCAGATTTATCCTTCTCCGACAGATCAAGCCTCTCTGCGTTTTTTTAACGTAGCTGATAGTCTCTACTTTCATGATGGCTTCACCGAATAATCATACAATGGTTTTAATATTGACCACTTTTAGACCACCAACAAGATGCCGCTTTCTCACTTCCGATTGAGTGATTGGGAACCCATAAAACGAAAAAACCCTCTGTAAAAACAGAGGGTTTTGTTTAATCACGCCGGGAGATTATTCCCACTCAATCGTTGCTGGCGGTTTGCCGCTGATGTCATACACCACGCGGGAGATACCGTTCACTTCGTTGATGATGCGGTTGGACACGCGGCCAAGGAAATCGTATGGCAGGTGCGCCCAGTGGGCGGTCATAAAGTCGATGGTTTCGACCGCACGCAGGGAGACAACCCAGTCGTATTTACGGCCATCGCCCATGACGCCAACGGAACGGACCGGTAGGAACACGGTGAACGCCTGGCTCACTTTGTTGTACAGGTCAGCTTTGTGCAGCTCTTCGATGAAGATAGCATCCGCGCGACGCAGCAGGTCGCAGTACTCTTTCTTCACTTCGCCCAGCACGCGAACACCCAGACCTGGACCCGGGAACGGGTGACGGTACAGCATGTCGTACGGCAGGCCCAGCTCCAGACCAATCTTACGCACTTCATCTTTGAACAGCTCACGCAGCGGTTCAACCAGACCCATCTTCATCTCTTTCGGCAGACCGCCCACGTTGTGGTGAGATTTGATGACGTGCGCTTTACCGGTCGCGGAAGCGGCAGATTCGATAACGTCAGGGTAGATAGTGCCCTGTGCCAGCCACTTAACGTCTTCCAGTTTCAGCGCTTCTTCGTCGAACACCTCAACGAATACGCGGCCGATGATTTTACGCTTGGCTTCCGGGTCGTTTTCGCCCGCCAGCGCGGTCAGGAAGCGGTTTTCGCCTTCAACGTGAACGATATTCAGGCCGAAGTGATCGCCGAACATATCCATTACCTGAGCGGCTTCATTCAGACGCAGCAGGCCGTTGTCGACGAAGACGCAGGTCAGGTTTTTACCAATAGCGCGGTGCAGCAGCATCGCGGTGACCGAGGAGTCAACGCCGCCGGACAGGCCGAGGATAACTTTGTCGTTACCAACCTGCTCGCGGATGCGAACAATCGCATCTTCGATGATTTTTGCCGGGGTCCACAGCGCTTCGCAGCCGCAGATGTCCAGAACAAAACGCTCCAGCAGACGCTGGCCCTGACGGGTATGGGTCACTTCCGGGTGGAACTGCACGCCGTAGAAACGTTTTTCTTCGTTGGCCATAATGGCAAACGGGCAGGTCTCGGTGCTGGCAACGGTCACGAAGTCAGACGGGATAGCGGTAACTTTGTCACCGTGGCTCATCCACACGTCGAGCTGCGGACGACCAGCAGCGTTCAGGGAGTCTTCAATGCCGCGAACCAGCGCGCTGTCAGTTTTAACTTCGACCTGTGCGTAGCCAAATTCACGCTCGGTAGAGCTTTCAACGTGACCGCCCAGCTGCATTGCCATGGTCTGCATGCCGTAGCACACACCAAATACCGGCACGCCAGCGTCGAACACATACTGCGGTGCGCGCGGGCTGTTATGCTCGGTGGTGCTTTCCGGGCCGCCGGAAAGAATGATGCCGCTTGGGTTGAACTCACGAATTTGAGCTTCTGTCACGTCCCAGGCCCACAGCTCGCAATAAACCCCTAATTCACGTACGCGACGTGCAACCAGCTGGGTGTACTGAGAACCGAAGTCCAGGATTAGAATGCGATGTTTATGAATGTTATCCGTCATTGACGTTTATTCCAGAGCAGTAGCGATTAAATAAAATCGCCCGGCGCATGGCCGGGCGATGAAAATCAGGAGCCCATGCGGTAGTTCGGGGATTCCTTGGTGATCGTCACGTCGTGAACGTGGCTTTCCTGGATACCAGCCCCGCTGATACGCACGAACTCCGCTTTAGTACGCAGGGTGTCGATGGTACCACAACCGGTCAGTCCCATACAGGAGCGCAGGCCGCCCATCTGCTGGTGAATGATCTCTTTCAGGCGGCCTTTATAGGCAACACGGCCTTCAATACCTTCCGGTACCAGTTTGTCTGCCGCGTTATCGCTCTGGAAATAACGGTCTGAAGAGCCTTTGGACATCGCGCCCAGAGAACCCATACCGCGGTAAGATTTGTAAGAACGCCCCTGGTAGAGTTCGATTTCACCCGGAGATTCTTCGGTACCTGCCAGCATGGAACCAACCATGACGGCCGCGGCGCCAGCGGCGATCGCTTTGGCAATATCACCGGAGAAACGAATACCGCCGTCGGCGATAACCGGAATACCGGTTCCTTCCAGGGCTTCGACAGCATCAGACACCGCGGTAATCTGCGGTACACCCACGCCGGTCACGATACGGGTCGTACAGATAGAGCCAGGGCCGATACCCACTTTCACCGCGCTCACGCCGGCTTCAGCCAGGGCACGAGCACCGGCACCCGTCGCGACGTTACCGCCGATGATTTGCAGGTCCGGGTATTTAGCACGGGTTTCACGGATGCGCTGCAGAACGCCTTCGGAATGGCCGTGGGAGGAGTCAATCAGCAGCACGTCAACACCTGCAGCAACCAGCGCATCAACACGCTCTTCGTTTCCTGCACCAGCACCAACCGCTGCACCAACGCGCAGACGACCGTGCTCATCTTTACAAGCGTTCGGTTTACGTTCCGCTTTCTGAAAGTCTTTAACCGTGATCATGCCACGCAGATGGAAACCGGCGTCCACGACCAGCGCTTTTTCAACGCGTTTTTCGTGCATTTTAGCAAACACGACGTCGCGGCTTTCGCCTTCACGCACGGTGACCAGACGCTCTTTCGGGGTCATGTAAACGCTGACCGGCTGGTTGAGATCGGTCACGAAGCGCACGTCACGGCCGGTGATAATCCCCACCAGTTCGTTGTCTTCGTTCACCACCGGATAACCGGCAAAACCGTTACGTTCGGTCAGTTCTTTCACTTCACGCAGAGTGGTGGTCGGCAGGACGGTCTGTGGGTCAGAAACCACGCCGGATTCATGTTTCTTCACGCGGCGAACTTCCTCCGCCTGGCGTTCGATTGACATGTTTTTGTGAATAAAGCCGATGCCGCCTTCCTGTGCCAGGGCAATTGCCAGGCGCGCTTCCGTTACGGTATCCATGGCTGCGGAGAGCATTGGAATATTCAGACGAATGGTTTTCGTCAGCTGAGTGCTGAGATCGGCAGTATTCGGCAGAACGGTAGAATGAGCGGGAACGAGGAGGACGTCGTCAAACGTCAGAGCTTCTTTAGCGATACGTAGCATGGGCAATATCTCGACCTGGGTGGATAAATATTGCCGTGGCATTATACAGAGCGTAACCGATTGCATCCACCCTTTTTTGAAAATAATACTTGCGATTGCCCCTCAGCAGGTTACTATCGACTGAATAACCTGCTGATTTAAAATTTGATCTTGCTCACATGTTGCCATCTAAATCTCCCTCCATTTTCACCGTCAGCCGCCTTAATCAGACGGTTCGTATGCTGCTGGAACAGGAAATGGGTCAGGTCTGGATCAGCGGCGAGATCTCAAACTTCAGCCAGCCCTCCTCCGGTCACTGGTACTTCACCTTAAAAGACGATAACGCCCAGGTGCGTTGCGCGATGTTCCGCAACAGCAACCGCCGGGTCACCTTCCGCCCGCAGCACGGGCAGCAGGTGCTGGTTCGCGCCAATATCACCCTGTATGAGCCGCGCGGCGATTATCAGATTATTGTTGAAAGCATGCAGCCCGCCGGTGAAGGCTTGCTGCAGCAGAAGTATGAGCAGCTAAAAGCTTTGCTGGCGGCGGAAGGCCTGTTTGAGCAACAGCATAAGCAAGCGCTCCCCTCTCCGGCCCACTGCGTCGGGGTGATCACCTCGAAAACCGGCGCTGCGCTGCACGACATTTTGCAGGTGCTCAAACGCCGCGATCCGTCGCTGCCGGTGGTTATCTACCCGACCGCGGTGCAAGGTGACGACGCGCCAGCGCAGATCGTTCGCGCCATCGCCTTAGCCAACCAACGTGCAGAGTGTGACGTACTGATCGTGGGTCGCGGCGGCGGTTCGCTGGAAGACTTATGGAGTTTTAACGATGAACGGGTTGTGCGGGCGATTTTTGCCAGCCGTATTCCGGTCGTCAGCGCCGTCGGGCATGAAACCGACGTGACCATCGCCGATTTTGTCGCTGACCTGCGGGCGCCAACCCCTTCTGCTGCTGCGGAAATTGTCAGCCGCAATCAGCAGGAGCTGTTACGTCAGCTGCAGTCCGGTCAGCAGCGCCTGGAAATGGCGATGGACTATTTCATCGCCAACCGTCATCGTCGCTTTACCCAGCTGTTCCACCGCCTTCAGCAGCAGCATCCTCAGCTGCGCCTGGTGCGCCAGCAAACTACTCTGGAACGCCTGCGTGAGCGTATGCGTCAGGCGCTTGAAACGCAGATGAAGCGTGCCGATCAGCGTCAACAGCGCGTCGTACAACGCCTGAATATGCAGAACCCGCAGCCGCGCATTCATCGCATTCAGTCACGGATTCAACAGCTGGAATATCGTCTTGCCGAGAACATGCACGCGCGCTTGAGCGAGCAACGCGAACGTTTTGGCAGCATGGTGACCCATCTCGAAGCCGTCAGCCCGCTGGCGACGCTGGCGCGCGGCTATAGCGTCACTTCAGCCAGCGATGGCAAAGTGCTGAAACAAACCAAACAGGTGAAGGCCGGCGATCGGCTCTCCACTCGCCTGAATGACGGCTGGGTAGAAAGCGAAGTTACCGCGGTCACGCCCGTGAAGAAAACACGGGCGAAGAAAGCCTGACGGCGCATCCGCCTTACTCAGGCAGAACCCACTCCACACGCTTTTTCGAGATCAGCCCGTGTCCGTGCTGACAAAAATAATCCACCGCCCCGCACGCCTTTAATACCTCGAGCGGTTGGTGGCAATCCGGACAGCGAGCCTCCGGCGCAAAGTCTGTTGCACAGTGGCGACAGTGCGCACTCTGCCCCTGTAGTTCCAGCGGCGCATGACAAACAGGACAGGCAAGTTCCATGGTGATTCCTTACTGAAGGTTTGTCTGCCCAGTTTATCATGACATCAGCTTCAGTGCGGCCCGCGTAATTGCTGCTGTAGCTCCAGCAGCAGCGCCACCTCGTTGATCCGCCGCTGGGTTAAGCGGGCGACCTCATCGGGCGCGCGGACAAACAGGCTGTTGTCGCCCAGAATATGCTCTCCCAGGCAGTGGTCGTAGATGGCACCGGCGCGCTGCCAGCTATCGACGCTCTCCCCGTCAATCAACGACACCACTTCGCAGTTATCGCGGCGATCCTGGCTGATAATCCGCCCGTCACGCAGCCACAGGCGAAGCCCTTTCTGGCCTCCGGAAGGCCCGGCATATTTGTTGAGCCAGATATTAAGCGCAAGGCCGCTGATCTCCCCCGTCAGGTGGGCGCTGCCTTCTGCAGTGTGAAAATCGCCTGGCGCGATGGCGTGACCGAGCCGGTCGCTGGCCTGCCGGACCGCGAGATGAATGTCATCGTCCCCGCCACAGTAGCGAATGGTTTCGCGCAGCATGGCCAGCACGTGGGTACCGATATCGAGGATCACGCCATCGGGATGACGCAGCTGACGGGTGTCCGCTTCACCGGTGGCAAAGTTGAGCGCCGCCGGCTCGCCGTTTGCGTTAAAACCGCTAGGCTCCTGCAAAAAGCCGTCGATACGGACGATGTCGCGTATTGAAGAGACCAGCGGCTGGCGGCTTAGCGTCGGACCTTCCCAACGGGCATCCAGCTCACCTAAGGCCAGCTTCAGCGCGCCATCACGCGCCATCCAGTGATCGAGCGCCAGAACCCGCCGCGCGGTATGCGGATCGCTAAGCCGTGTTCGCAGAAGGGCAATCTGTTCCAGGGTAGCAACAACCGGCTTTTCCACCACAATGCGCGGACAGTCTGAGGCCAGCGCCGCTTCCAGCACCGGCAGATGCTGTAGTGAAGCGGTGGTGATAAACAGCAGATCCAGCGGTTTGTCGAGCAGCGCCGCCAGCGACTCACAGCAGGTGATGCCCGGCAGTTTTCTCCCGGCATTGGCATCGAAGCCCCAGCACGCCGTGAGCGGCATCGCCAGACGCCCGAGAGCCGGAAGATAGGCTGTTTCGACCACCGCACCCAGTCCAATAAATCCTACTTGCATCGTGATTGCCAGATAATCAGTAAAAAATATGCGGTTATTATACACGCCGCGCCGGCGTCCGTTGCGGATTCATTCGGCGGCAGGATGCGTTCCTGAGGGATAAAAAAAACCCGCCAGCGGCGGGTTTTCCATTATTTGCTTTTCTTGATGTGTTTAATTAAGCGCTTACGCTTACGCATCTGGTTCGGCGTCAGGGTATTACGTTTGTTGGCAAACGGGTTCTCACCCTCTTTGAACTGGATACGGATCGGCGTCCCCATGACTTCCAGCGATTTGCGGAAGTAGTTCATCAAATAGCGTTTGTAAGAATCCGGCAGGTCTTTCACCTGGTTACCGTGAATAACCACGATCGGTGGGTTATAACCACCGGCATGAGCATATTTCAGCTTCACGCGGCGACCGCGCACCAGCGGCGGCTGGTGATCTTCGGCGGCCATGGTCATGATGCGGGTCAGCAACGCCGTCCCGACACGACGGGTTGCACTGTCATAGGCTTCGCGTACGGATTCAAACAGATTACCCACGCCGCTACCGTGCAGGGCGGAGATAAAGTGGATACGGGCAAAGTCGATGAAGCCCAGACGGAAGTCCAGGGTCTCTTTGACCTGCTCTCTGACTTCCTGGCTCAGGCCGTCCCATTTGTTGACCACAATCACCAGCGAACGCCCGCTGTTGAGGATGAAGCCCAGCAGAGAGAGGTCCTGGTCGGAGATGCCTTCACGGGCATCGATAACCAGCATCACGACGTTTGCGTCTTCGATCGCCTGCAGGGTTTTGATCACCGAGAACTTTTCGACTACATCGGTAATTTTTCCGCGCTTACGCACGCCCGCGGTGTCGATCAGCACGTATTCACGCTCATCGCGCTGCATCGGAATGTAGATGCTGTCACGGGTGGTGCCCGGCATGTCGTAGACCACGACGCGGTCTTCGCCAAGAATACGGTTGGTCAGCGTTGATTTACCGACGTTCGGACGGCCGACAATCGCCAGTTTGATCGGCAGATCCTGCGGGTTGAAGTCATCTTCCGGCTCTTCAATTTCTTCGCCGTTTTGCTCGGCTTCAAACTGCGCCCAGTACGCCGCATCTTCATCGACTTCTTCCGAAGGGTCGATTTCTTCTGCCCATGGCAGCAGGACGTGCTCCAGCAGGCTGGTAACACCGCGACCGTGAGACGCCGCGATCGGGTGAATATCACCCAGCCCCAGCGACCAGAAATCAGCAATCGCCTGATCGGCATCGATGCCGTCAGTTTTGTTCGCCACCAGGAAGGTTGGTTTTTCACGAGAACGGAGGTGTTTCGCGATCGCCGTATCCGCCGGCATCAGACCCGCACGGGCATCAACCATAAACAGCACCACGTCCGCTTCTTCAATCGCCAGCAGGGATTGTTCCGCCATCCGCGTTTCAACGCCATCTTCTGTGCCATCGATACCGCCGGTATCGATACAGATAAATTCGCGACCTTCAACTTCAGCACGACCGTACTTACGGTCACGAGTCAGCCCCGGGAAATCCGCGACCAACGCATCACGAGTGCGCGTCAAACGGTTGAAAAGCGTGGATTTTCCAACATTAGGGCGCCCGACAAGCGCGACCACAGGTATCATGTTAAATGCCTCTTACAAATTGCTATGCAACGTCGTTTTAACGACGTTTTAAAAAAAGTCAAAACGGCCCCTGTGTGCAAGGGGCCGTTTATCAATATGCACTATACCGCTGTATCCCGGTCGCACGAAGCAACCCGGGTCAACTGGGTATGTCGCTACGACTAACGCGTAATGGAATACAGCGTGCCGTCTGTTGCCTGGATCAGCAGTCGACCATCGGCTACTGCCGCGTCGGTACGGAAGCCGGAGCTATCCACTTTCTGCTGGGCCACAAAGTGACCATCCTCTGGGTTAATCCAGTGCATATAGCCTTCGCTATCGCCAACGACCAGGTTGCCATTATACAACACCGGCGCCGTTAACAGGCGATGTAATAGATCGCTTTGCGTCCACAGCGTGACACCACCTTCAGTGGAGAGCGCCAGGATACGGTCATTCTGATCGACCATGTAGATACGATCGCCGTCAACGATAAAGTCGTTCACGGAGCCCAGCTCACGTTTCCACATGATCTGGCCGCTACGCAGATCCAGCGCCGTCAGGTTACCATTATACGCCAGGGTATAAACCACGCCATTAACGATAACCGGAGTGGTATCGACGTCATTCAGACGATCGATTTCGGTCGGGCCGGTTGCCTGGGAGATACGCTGCTGCCAGATGATCTGCCCTTGTTGCATCAGCACAGCGCTCACGCGACCGTTATCACCACCAACGATGGCTGCGCCATAGGCGGTCGCCGGGGCAGATTCACCGCGCAGAGACAGCGCCGGCATATCCAGGTTGACGGTCCATTTGACCGCGCCATCCGTTTCGTTCAGCGCCTGCAGCTGGCCGTTGCTGGTATGCACCAGCACCATGCCGTCGCTGATGACCGGACGAGAAATCGCTTCACCGGCAACACGCGCCTGCCACGCCACGGTACCATCGCTGGTATTCAGAGCGTACAGCTGGGCTTTTTCGCTACCGATATAGACATGGCCGCCGGAGACCGCGATACCACCGGAAAGCAGCGCCGGGGTCCGTGAGAACCAGCCGTCTTTCTCAGCCAGGTTAATTGACCAGACTTCTTTACCATCGTCAGCATTCAGCGCTTTGACGGTGCCTTTACGATCGGCCGCATACACCACGCCGTCCGCAAAAGCCGGGTGCAGGTTAGAATAGAATTCGCCGATACCATCGCCAACAGAGGTGCTCCAGGACGTGGACGGCGTAAACTGATTTTCCACCGTCGGCAGTGGCGACATTTTCACCACATCTTCTTCGCTGTTAAACAACGAACAACCGCTTAATAAGGTAACGGAAAGCAGCCCTGGCAAAAGTAATTTACGCAATTGCATCGAGTCCCTCTCAGATGGACAGATTATTTATTTTCATACGCATCATTTCGCTGAGCGCTGGTGAAGCATCGCTTTTCACGCCAGCTTCCCAGGCTGCGCGCGCGCCTTGCTTATCGCCTTTATCGAGCAGAATCTCACCACGGAGATCGGCAACGATAGCAACCCAGCCCTCGCCTTTAATACCATCAAGGGTTTTCAGCGCTTCATCTGGTTTCTTCAGCTGCAGCTGTACACGCGCGAGACGCATATTGATAACCGATTTCAGGTTATCATCTGGCGCCGCGGCGAGGCCCTGCTGAAGCTGCTTTTCGGCATTTTGCAGATCGTTCTTGTCAACAAAACGCTGCGCCAGTTCCAGTGAGGTGAACGCACCGTAGGTATTTTTGTTGTCAGCCGCAAATTTCTCTGCCGTCGTCAGCGCTTCAGGCTTGTCTGATTTGAGCCCAGAAATCGCATTCTCATAGGATAAAGACGACTCTCTCGCCGTATCCTGCTGATGAGAGCTCCAGTAGCGCCAGCCAACCAACGCACCAATCCCTAAAATCACACCAACGGCCAGCGCTTTACCATTTTCGGCAAAGAAACGCTTGAGCGCATCGACCTGATCGTTTTCGTTGTTATACGTTTCCACGCAGTCCTTCTCCTGACTAATGATTCCCGGGAGATTAACCCAGTAGTGCGCGCAAATGCGCAGCAACGCTATCCTGCGTTACGGTAGTTTGCTCACCTGAGCGTAAATCCTTCACCACCACGTTTCCGTCAGCAATTTCTGACTCGCCGACCACCAGAGCAACACGAGCGCCCCATTTGTCCGCGCGGGCAAACTGCTTCTTAAAGTTGCCGCCGCCGTGGTTAGTCATCAGCTTAACGCCGGGCAGCGCATCGCGAACCCGCTCAGCCAGACGCATTGCGGCGGACTGGGTGTCGGTTCCGGAGGCTACCAGGTATATATCGACAACGGAATCGGCTTTAAATTCCGGATTAACTGCCTGGACCAGTAAAACAAGACGTTCCAGACCCATCGCGAAGCCCACAGCCGGCGTTGCACGCCCGCCCAGTTGCTCCACCAGGCCATCGTAACGACCGCCAGCACACACCGTTCCCTGCGAGCCGAGGCTGGTAGTCACCCACTCAAACACGGTACGGTTGTAGTAATCCAGTCCGCGCACCAGGCGCTGGTTCACGGTGTAGCGAATACCGGCGTCATCCAGCAGAGCACACAGCCCGGCGAAATGCGCTTTAGAATCTTCATCCAGATAGTCGCCTAACGCAGGTGCGTCGTTCAGCAGCGCCTGCACTTCCGGATTTTTGGAATCCAGAACACGCAGAGGGTTGGTGTACATGCGGCGTTTGCAGTCTTCGTCGAGCTTATCTTTAAACTGCTCAAGATAGGCGACCAGCGCATCACGATAGTTGGCGCGAGCTTCCAGCGAACCAATAGAGTTCAGCTCCAGCGCGACGTGATCGGCAATCCCCAGTTCACGCCACCAGCGAGCGGTCAGCATGATCAGCTCAGCGTCAATATCCGGACCCTGCAGGCCAAAGACTTCAACACCCATCTGGTGGAACTGACGATAACGCCCTTTTTGTGGACGTTCGTGGCGGAACATCGGCCCGACGTACCACAGGCGCTGTTCTTGATTGTACAGGAGACCATGTTCGATGCCGGCACGTACGCAGCCCGCCGTCCCTTCCGGACGCAGCGTCAGGCTGTCGCCATTGCGGTCTTCGAAGGTATACATCTCTTTTTCAACCACGTCGGTGACTTCACCGATCGCGCGTTTGAATAACGGGGTCTGCTCTACAATCGGCAAACGGATTTCGCTGTAACCGTAGCTGCCGAGTACCTGTTTCAGTGAGCCTTCAATGCGCTGCCAGAGAGCGGTCTCGCCCGGCAGATAATCGTTCATGCCACGGATGGCTTGAATGTTCTTTGCCACGTTTAATCTCTTTATATATATACAAAAATGAACCCCGACGCCGCGCGTCTGCAGGTTCAATCATACACGGGAAGTGATATACCGCCCCAGATTATTTCTCTTCGACCTGCTGAACGTCGATACGACGCGCTTCATCGAGCATCGAGGCTTTGGCACGGATACGCGCTTCCAGCTGATCGATCATATCGTCGTTATCCAGTCGGTCTCTGCGCACACCGTCTTCATACAGGCCGCTTTTTTTATTGCCGCCGGTCACCCCGAGCGTCGATACCAGCGCTTCGCCAGGACCGTTCACCACACAGCCGATAATTGAAATATCCATCGGCGTGATGATGTCTTCCAGGCGCTGTTCCAGCGCATTGACGGTGCCGATCACGTCAAATTCCTGACGGGAGCAGGTTGGGCAGGCGATAAAGTTAATGCCGCGGGCGCGAATGCGCAG
This sequence comes from Klebsiella sp. R445, assembly GCF_051131755.1. Lineage (NCBI taxonomy): Bacteria > Pseudomonadati > Pseudomonadota > Gammaproteobacteria > Enterobacterales > Enterobacteriaceae > Klebsiella > Klebsiella sp. R445. Next base: position 4,541,787 of record NZ_CP180446.1, on the reverse strand, counting down.
AGATTTCAGGATATCGAATCCAACCTTGATCTCTTCAACAGGATCCGCCGCCAGCGAAACGCGCAGCGTGTCGCCGATCCCTTCATTGAGCAGCAGACCGAGACCGATCGCCGACTTCACCGCGCCACTGCGCGCGCCACCGGCTTCGGTGATCCCGAGGTGCAGCGGCTGATCGATCTGCTTCGCCAGCAGACGATACGATTCAACGGCCAGGAACACATCCGACGCCTTCACGCTGACCTTGAATTGATCGAAGTTCAGACGATCGAGATGATCGACGTGGCGCATCGCTGATTCCAGCAGCGCCTGCGGCGTCGGTTCACCGTATTTTTCCTGCAGATCTTTTTCCAGCGAACCGGCGTTGACGCCGATACGGATCGGAATATTTTTATCGCGAGCACAATCCACTACCGTGCGGATACGCTCTTCGTTGCCGATGTTGCCCGGGTTGATACGCAGGCAATCCACACCGTACTCCGCCACTTTCAGGGCGATACGGTAATCAAAGTGGATATCGGCGACCAGCGGTACATTGACCTGTTGTTTGATGAGCCTGAACGCTTCTGCCGCATCCATCGTCGGCACCGAGACGCGGACAATATCCGCGCCAACGCGTTCTAATGCTTTGATTTGATTTACTGTCGCTTCCACATCGGTGGTGCGCGTATTGGTCATCGACTGGACGGCGATGGGGGCACCATCGCCAATCGGCACATTCCCAACGTAAATACGTTTCGATTTTCTACGTTGAATCGGAGCCTGGTTATGCATGAAAAATCTCCCGCGTTACCCGTCTGTTACTGCGCCGCAGTTGGTTCGGCACTAAGGGTCAGACGCGCAACCTGGTTAGTTCTGATAAAACGACTTAAATCGACGGGTTTACCCAGATACTGAATCTGTACGGCTGCCGGAGCACCGATTTTCAGTTTGTAAGGTGCCTGACCGCTGAGGTTCAGATTACCGCCCTTACGCTGTAAACCGCTGAACAGTTTTTTGCCGGTCGCATCGCTGACTTCCAGCCAGCAATCAGCGGAAAAGTTCAGCACCAGGTCCTGAGCGGCTGCCGCGGTTGCCGCGGTTGCGGTAGCATCAGCCGGGTTAGTTGGCAGCGGCGTGGTCGGAGCCGGTGTCGCTGCGGCAGTATCCACATTGGCCTGAGACGGCGCCACTACAGCGTTGTTGTCTACCGGCGCCTGGGCGGTGGCCGCTGGCGCTGGGGTGGTATCAACCGGTGCGCTATTGGCGATGTCACCTGCGTTGTCCGGCGCAGTGCTACTTGCTCCGGTATCCAGCGGAATATTCTGGTTGCTGTCGCCGGCGTTTAACTCCGCGGTCGACTGGTCGGCCATAGACGTAATCTCTGCCTGCTGCGCTTTATGGTCTTGCCACCACCAGGCGCCGCTGAGGCCAATCACCACGAACAGTACCAGCCAGGTGAAGCTCATCAGCCAGCCGTCACGCTTTTTACGGCGCTTGCCCAGCGAGAAGCTCTGCATCGGCGCAACTTTTGCCGCACGGATCGGGGCCTGTTTTGCCATCATCGGCAACAGTTCTTCTTCCGGGATGTGGACAAGACGCGCATAGGAGCGGATATAACCGCGCAGGAAGGTGGAAGCCAGATCGGCAGGCGCCTTATCGTCTTCGATGTCACGAACCGTGGACACTTTCAGGCATAAGCGCTCAGCCACCGCTTGCTGGCTGAGTCCGAGTTGTTCGCGGGCATTACGCAGACGCGCGCCCGTGGTATTTGCTTCTTGATGGTCTTGAGTGGCTTCAGTATTCATTCGACAACTACTGGTTCGTGAATTTAAAGTTCAGCGCCGGTCAGACCCGCGCCGCGAAACATCTGCTAAACGACATACAATGAGTATAAATCCGCCTGGCTAACTCTCACATATACTTATCAATACTGCATGCTAAGCGGTTGTAGTGCCGCTACATACTGCCTCAAAGTCGACAGAAACGCACCGTAATTATTGCCTGAACTGGCGTATTTCGCCTGGCGATTAGGCTTAAATACGCAGCACGCGCTTTATCACGCGCGCTGCGTTATTTATCAGACCGTTTTCACTTCAATCGCTTCACCCTGCATACGTTTACGCATCGTACGTTTGGTACGGTCGATAACGTCGCCGGCCAGCTGACCGCAGGCGGCATCGATGTCGTCTCCGCGGGTTTTACGGACGATGGTGGTGAAACCATAATCCATCAGGACCTTGGAGAAACGGTCGATACGGCTGTTGGAGCTACGGCCATACGGCGCGCCCGGGAACGGGTTCCATGGGATCAGGTTGATCTTGCACGGCGTATCTTTCAACAGCGCAGCCAGTTCATGCGCATGCTCGGTGCCATCGTTTACGTGATCGAGCATTACGTACTCAATGGTGACGCGACCCTGGTTGGCGTTGGATTTAGAAATATAGCCGCGAACCGAGTTCAGGAAAGTCTCAATGTTGTACTTTTTGTTGATCGGCACGATCTCATCGCGAATCGTATCGTTTGGCGCGTGCAGGGAGATCGCCAGCGCCACATCGATCATATCGCCAAGCTTATCCAGTGCCGGCACGACGCCAGAGGTAGACAGCGTGACGCGACGTTTTGACAGGCCAAAACCGAAGTCATCAAGCATGATTTCCATCGCCGGTACCACGTTGGTCAGGTTCAGCAGCGGCTCGCCCATCCCCATCATCACCACGTTAGTAATCGGGCGCTGGCCGGTAATTTTGGCCGCACCGACGATTTTCGCCGCGCGCCAGACCTGGCCGATGATTTCCGACACCCGCAGGTTACGGTTAAAGCCCTGCTGTGCCGTCGAGCAGAATTTACACTCTAATGCGCATCCGACTTGCGACGAGACGCACAGAGTGGCGCGATCGTCTTCCGGAATATAGACCGTCTCAACGCGCTGATCGCCAACGGCAATCGCCCATTTGATGGTGCCGTCGCTGGAGCGTTGCTCTTCGACGACTTCCGGCGCGCGGATCTCCGCGACTTCTTTGAGTTTGTTGCGCAGCACTTTGTTGATATCGGTCATATCATCAAAATCATCGCTGCAATAGTGATACATCCATTTCATCACCTGATCGGCGCGGAAAGGCTTTTCGCCCATGTTTTTGAAAAACTCGCGCATCTGCTGGCGGTTCAGATCCAGCAGGTTGATTTTGGCATCTTTGTTCGGCACCGGCAGAGCGGCGTTATCAGGTGTGACAATATGTTCAGACATAATCGATTCCGGCCTCGTTGTTACACGTTATGGCCCCAGGAGGGTTGAAAAAAGAAACGCCCCTGAGAACGAGTGCTCGTTCAGGGGCGCTGCATTGTACAAATTCTGGCGTATCAATACCACGTTTGCACGCGGCAATGATGAAAAAATCTGTTACGGCGTACTTAATCCTCTACGCCTCTCCGATTATCGAAAAGACGACGAGGAGATAAAAAAGTCTGCTGCCGCAGACTTAATCCTCTATGGCTTTTCGATTGTCGCAAGGCGGCGAGCAAGTAAATCCCCGGGAACATAGATAACTATGTGACCGGGGTGAACGCGCGAAGCCAACACAGCGACGGCCGAAAAGACGACGAGGATTAGCGAGTGCGCGGGCAAACCTCGCCTTCAGCAAAGAAGAACGCGATTTCGCGAGCCGCAGACTCAACAGAATCGGAACCGTGGGTGCCGTTCTCGGTGAAGCTGTCCGCGTAGTCAGCGCGCAGGGTGCCCGCCAGAGCGTTGTCCGGGTTGGTAGCGCCCAGCAGGTCACGGTGACGCTGCACGGCATTTTCGCTTTCCAGGACGGAAACAACGATCGGGCCAGAGGTCATGAACTCAACCAGACCGTCGAAGAACGGGCGACCTTCGTGCTCAGCATAGAAGCCACGAGCCTGCTCAACGGTCAGATGCAGCATTTTGGTGCCGACAATTTTAAACCCTGCAGCTTCAAAGCGAGAAAAGATGCCGCCAATAACGTTTTTTGCCACCGCGTTTGGTTTGATGATGGAAAAAGTACGTTCAATAGCCATGATAACCTCTTATATATGTTGTTCTGTTTCGCAGATGAGACCGATAAATACGGCGCGAATTATAATCATCATCTGCCGCCGTTGCCTATGTGTTTAGGTAACATTTTTTTAAAAAAAAGCGACCTTAAACAACAAATCCAGCCAATAAATGCAAATTCCACTTATTGCAGCGTGAAACTGGCGGTAGCGATCTGGCCACTTTCCTCCATCACCACCAGCTGATAGCGGCCGGGTTGTTCCAATGGCAAGGTTGCACTGGTGCCGGACGCCGTCTGCGGTTCACCATTCAGGAACCACCAGCGCCGCCCTTCTCCACCGCTTGTCTGCAACGACAGCATCACCCGAGCTGCCCCCGGCAGGCGTTTGATCACCGCGCCATCCCCCACGCCGGTCAGCACCAGCGGGGCGACATCCGAGACCTGCGGCGGCGGACAACTCGCAGAGACCGGCCCCAGCCGGGCAGCACGCCGCTCGCTCGCCGGCAGCCAGGGTTCAAGCGGCAGCGGCCAGACATCGACCCGCCGCTCGACGGCGCCGGGGCAGTCTGCCGCCACGCGTCGTCCTTGCTCATCAGTCCATACCGGGAAGCGAATGCCGCGAGTTCCCTCCTGACCCGGAAGCAACAGCGTCGGCGGCTGGCTGCCGTCCAGCAGCCATGTCGCCAGCCGCCGACGGCAGTTGTTGTCTCCCGCCGCCAGGCTCTGCCCGCCCGGCCAGCAGATCGTCGCCGCGCTAACCGACTCAGGTCGCGGGTCGACGGGCAACCCGCCGCGCCCCTTCATCGGCCGCGCCAGCAGCATATTATTGACCTGATTTAACAACGGCACCGCACTGGCAAAACCAAACTGCCCCACCACCGGCGTACCGTCCGGCCTGCCGGTCCAGATACCGATCAGATACCGGGCGTTCACGCCAATCGCCCAGGCATCGCGATAGCCGTAGCTGGTGCCGGTTTTCCACGCCAGCGGCACCACCTGTGGCAAAGAGGCATCCGGCACCGGCTGCGCTTCACCGGCCAGGATCCGTCGGACGATCCACGCCGCGCCCGGCGACAGTAGTGGCCTTTCCACCAACGGCGCATCCGGCGTCATCCGCAGCCGCGCGGCCTTGCCGTGGCGGGCGAAGGCGCTGTAGCCCGCAACGATATCCTCCAGCCTCGCCCCCGCCCCACCGAGGATCAGCGACAGGTTTGGCTCAGCGCCCGTCGGTAGCATCAGCGGCAGACCGGCGTTGCGTAAGGTAGCGGCAAAGCGCTTCGGCCCGTAGGCTTCAAGCACCTGCACCGCCGGCAAATTCAGCGAGCGCACCAACGCGTCGCTGGCGCTGACCGGGCCATGAAAGCCGCTGTCAAAATTTCCCGGGCGATAATCGCTAAAACGCCGCGGAACATCCTGCAACAGCGAGGCCGGATGAATCAGCCCGTCATCCAGCGCCATACCGTAGACAAAAGGTTTTAATACCGAACCCGGGGAGCGAACCGCCGACACCATGTCGATATGGCCGAAACGGCTATCGTCGGTGATATCCGCCGACCCCACCCAACCACGCACGCGCATGTTGGTATGGTCGACCACCACCATCGCCAGCGAGCTGCGCGGCGGCAGCCGTGATTTCCAGTTGAGGGCCAGATCTTCCAGCTGCCTCTGAAGCCCGGCATCCAGGGTGGTCACCACTTTTTCCTCGCGGCTACTCGCCAGCATACGACGCGAGAAAAGCGGCGCCAGCTGCGGCATCTGCCGCGGGAACAGCCAGACCGGCTCTTCTTTCGCTTCCCGCACCGCGCTGTCAGGCCAGATGCCTTGAGTGCGTAGTCTCTCCAGAACCTTATCCCGGGCAGCCTGAGCCCGCTGCGGCCAGCGATCAGGACGTAAGCGGCTCGGCGCCTGCGGCAGCACCGCCAGCAGCGCCGCCTCGCCATAGCTCAGCTGCGCCGGTGGTTTCCCGAGATAGGCCCAGCTGGCGGCACCAATCCCCTGAAGCGTACCGCCAAAGGGGGCACGATTCAGGTACAGGGTCAGAATATCGCTTTTTGACAGGTGCCACTCCAGCTGCAGCGCACGCCATAGCTGGCGCAGCTTGCCGCCGAAAGTACGGGGATGAGGGTCGAGCAGACGGGCGACCTGCATGGTCAGCGTACTGCCGCCGGAGATCACCCGCCCGGCGTGCATATCCTGCCAGGCGGCGCGCAGCACCGACAACGGGTTAACGCCCGGATGACGCCAGAACCAGCGATCTTCATACTGGATCAGCGCCTGAAGATAGTGCGGTGACACATCCTTCAGGGTCACCGGATAGCGCCAGACGCCCTGGCTATCGGCGAACCGCCACAGTGGCGTGCCGTCTTCTGCCACCACCACCCGGGCCGGCACCACCTCATTGAGCGGTAGCGGCCACAGACGGTCGGCGGCCAGTACCGCCAGCCAAAGCATAACGATGCCCGCCGCCAGCCAGCGCCAGCGGCGGGATATGCGCAACCACCAGCGCATTTACGGTGTAATAACCAGCGGGCCGCTGGCCGCGCCGGTTGCCCGCCATTGCGGAACATACATGGATTCCACCTGCGGTTGCGGGACCTGATATGTTCCTGGCGTTACCGCCCGGGCCAGATACACCAGCGTGACCGGCTGCCCTTCATTAATAGCCACCGCGGCGACAAAGCGATCGTCGCGGAATTCGATATGCTGAATATCCGCCTGCTGCATCTGGTTCAGCAGGTTCTGCACCCCTTCGCCATTCTCCTGCAGGCTGGCGCTGCTGTTCGCCAGGTTCTGGTTTTCCAGCTCCAGCCCCGCCGGCAGCAGATCCACCACCAGCGCATCCGGCACGTTTCTGCTGGCAGTCACTTCAAGTTTCACCAGCACCAGTTCACCGCTGCGTAGCGAGCTCAGCGATTTCTGCTGACCATGGGTATCGAAAATATGGCGCTCGATGCCCAGCACGTTCCCCGCCGGCTGCGGCGCGCTAAGCGGATAACCGCTGCTGTCAACGCGCAGCCACAGTGGTTGATTCCCGGTGTTGCTGACCTGCAGGGTTGCCAGACGATCGGCGCTCAGGTTTTGGGTCAGCGGTTTATCCGCGGAGAGCGGCTGCGCCTGCAGCGAGGTCTGCGCCTGCCAGTTGCCGGGCAAATTCTGCAGCGTCCGGCCTGCGAGGAACAGGGCGTTGGTCTCCTGGGTGGAGAGCCAGCGCTGACCGTAGGCCTCTTCTGCCAGCGTGCTCAGCAAGCGGGTCTGCGCTTCCGGCAACAGCTTGTTCTCCTCCAGCAGCGACAGCTTCAGCGCATCGTCGCGCAACGCGCTGCCATAATCGCCAAGCCAGCGGTTCTGATCCTCACGCGGAGTGGTCATCGCCAGCTCCAGCGCCCGATCGCCGCGCGGGGCATCCCCCATCGCTTTCAGGGCGATCCCCAGCTGCAACAGCGACAGGCCGGAACGCGCCTGCTCATGCCGGTTCCAGATTTCACGCAGTGCACCCAGTGGAGCTTTTTGCTGACGCGCCAGCACCAGCGCCGCATAGGCCTGGGCGGCGAAACGGCTGGCCGCGGTATCATCGCTGTAACGCACGGTCATCAGACCCGGCTCCTGCAGGTAACGCAGCATCCGCTGATTACCGTTATTCAACGCCTGAGTCGGCACGCTATAGCCCTGCTCGCCCGCGCGTACGAGGAAATCCATCGCATAGGCGGTCAGCCAATACTCCTCCGGCCCTTCTTTGTCCCACAGGGCGAAACCCCCGTCAGCACGCTGCATATTCAGCAGGCGGGAGATGCCGATCTCCACCGCCGCGCGGCGTTTCTCATCGCTGTCACCGACAATACCCCACGTTTTTAGCTGCGCGGCATTGGTGTAAAGCGACGGGAACAGCCCGCTGGCGGTCTGCTCCAGGCAGCCATACGGGTAAGCTTTCAGCTCGCGGATATAGCGTGCCAGGTTAAGCGGCGGCTTGCCGCTAAGCACCAACTGCCCCTGGAGGGTCGCCGGCGAGAAGCCCTGGGTTTGCGTGGCCGGAACCAGCCACTGCTCTCCCGGCTGCAGCACCACGCCGCTGTTTACCGTTTGTGCCGGGAAAGCCGGACGCACACCAATCTTCCACTGTTTCTGGATGGCAGCGAACGTCTCGCCCGGCAGATTCAGACCGTCGATGGTGGCGTTCACCTGACCATCGCCGAAACCTTCCCGCGCGCTCACCGGAATAAACAATGTGCTGCGGGCGCCGGGAGCCAGCTGTACCGGTGGGATGGCCCCGCCATCGAGCTGTAGCAGACCGCCGGCGTTCAGTGCAACGTTCAGGGTTTGCGGCCGGTCGGTCAGGTTACTGAGATCCAGCGCCAGCCGGGTCGTGTCGCCGCTGGCGAGGAAGCGTGGCGTGTTTAGCTCCGCGATCACCGGCGCGGCGACCACCACCTTCTGGTCGCTGCTGCCAAAGTCATCGGCGGTCCACGCCTGCGCCATAACCCGCAGTTCACCGTTAAAGTCGCCAATCGGCAGCGTGACCTCACCTTCGCCCTGCTCATTAAGCACCACCGGCTGCGCCTGCTGGGCAATAATAGTGACGTGGTTCACCGGAGGTTTACCGCCGCGTTTAAGCTCGTCGCCGTCGCCGCCGAAGCGCAGGCTGGCAAGACGCCCCTGACCCTCAATGACCTGGCCGTAGATATCATAAATATCCGCGCCATAGCGTTTCTGACCGAAGAAGGCATTCCACGGGTCCGGCGTCGCGTAATCGGTAATATTTAACACGCCGCTATCCACGGCAGAGAGCAGGAGGTTCACCTGTTTTGGCACGTCGCCCTGCTGCACGTTGGCTTTGACTTTCACCGTCAGCGGCTGATTCGGACGCATCTTTTCAGGAGCCTCCAGCGCCAGGTTCAGACGACGGTTTTCGTCGCCCAACGGCAGATGCAGCAGGCCAACCGCCCGTTTCGGCGTTGCGGAACGGGATTTATCTCCGGGACGAATCACCAGCGTGCTGAGATAAAGGTCGTGACGGTTCCAGGTTTTATCAACCGGAATCGACAGCGCCATTCCGCTTGCCGGAACGTCGATCTCCTGCCACCACAGCGGGCCTTCGCTGGATTCAACCATGGCATAGCCTTTGCCCGCGGCAGGCGCGGCGATCTGCAGCTTGATGGTATCGCCGGGTTTGTAGGCGGCTTTATCCAGCTTCATGGTGACCCGATCCGGACGCGCCGCCCCGGTACCGTCACTGTTATCCTGCCAGCTGTAGCCTGCCCAGAAACGCACGCTGCTGACCGAATCATTCGGGCCTTTGACCTCCAGTCGATAAGAGCCCCATTCCACCGGGAAGCTCACCTTCGCGGTTTGCCCGGCCGGAATATCCAGCGAGGTTTCGCCTTCCTGCAGATCTTTTTGATCAAACTGCGACTGCCAGCCTTCGCTGTCTGACCAGTTCCAGTAGTAGTCGCGACGCTCGCGAATCAGGCGAACCTGCAGGCCGGAGACCGCTTTTTTCTCGCCTTTGGCGTCGGCATAGACAACGTCAAACGCGGCGAAGCTGTTTTCATCCACCACCGACTGTTTCACGGTGCTGTCGGTGCGGTAGTCATAGACATCTTTGAGGGTAAATTCGGGACGGATCCCCGGCAGGGTATCCGCAGGCCAGATCGCTTGTTGCACGGTACGGGTGACCGGACGACCGCCGGATTCCAGCAGGCTGGCCTGGAGGATCACCTGCAACGGTGAATGGCTCTCCTGCCACTGGCTGGCGGTGGTCACTTCACCATGCCCTTTTTCGTCCAGCGTCATCTGGACTTCATCGAGGCTCCGGGAGAGGTTTTCCTCCGCAATATCGCCAAACTGGAAGCCCGGCAGAGCGCTCACCGCGTCACGCAACGGACGCAGGAACAGCTTGCCCTGCAGCTGGTTGCCGCTTGCCGGGGCGCCGTACAAATAGGCTCCAGCCACCGCAAAGCGGACGTCGGCATTCGGGGCGAGCGGCGCGTTTTGCGGCGTCAGATTCAACGCCATGCGTTCCGGCATAAAGTCTTCGACGTGGAAATCCCATTCGCGCGGCTGGTTGTCGCCGGTGCTGGCGCGAACGTGCCACATGCCGGTAGCCGCATCGCTACTGAGCGGGTAAGTAAACTGATACAGGCCGTTGACCGGCTTGCTGACCTGCGAACGGATTACCTGGCCATCCGGCTGAACCACTTCCAGTTTTACCGGCTGCTCGGCCAGCGGTTTACCGTCGCCGTCACGCAGCAGCGCGTTGAGGATAACCGTCTCACCCGGGCGGTAGAGATCGCGCGGGCCAAACATAAAGAACTGTTTGCTGAATCCTGGCGCACCGGCAATCGAGAACTCGGCCAGATCCAGCGCGGGAAGCTTGAGATCCAGCAGCGTCGTCTGGCCCTCTTTGCGGGCCAGCAGCAGCGCCGCGTCTTTATCGGTTTGCAGCGTCACGTGACCCTGGCCGTCACTTTTCGCCTGGGCCAGCGTCTGCCCTTTGGTATTCAGCAGCTGTACCTCGATATCGGATTGCGCCGCGCCGTTTTCCAGGCTCTGGGTAAAGACGTCCAGCCGGTTATGGTAGCGGTGCGCCGACACGCCGATATCGCTCAGCGTAAACAGGGTCGCGGCATTGCTATAGCTATAGCGCCCCGCCGGGTTCATCACCGCCACATAGACGCCTGGCTGCTGTAACGGTTGAATATCCGCCAGCGGCAGCAGCAGTTTCTCGCGGGTATTACGCGCCGGGTTAAGGTCGAAGCGCCCGGTGTAAACCAGCTCGGCCATTTTCAGCAGTTCGTCGGATTCCCAGTTACTCAACGAATTGCGGTACTCCCACTGGCTGACGAACGCCGACAGCGATTCAGGTTTGACGCGGTAAAAATTAACGTCGACGTTATCCACGTTCAGCGCCATCACCGGCAGCCCGGCCACCACTTTACCCGGCAGCAGCGAACCGCGGCTGGCAAAGCCTACGCTGGGAGCAATATCGCGGGTGGTGATGGTTTTTTCAAATGAAGTATCGAAGGTTGCCGCATTCAGGGCCACCAGCGTCGGATCGACAGAGACAATCAGCTCGCGTTTGGGCTCAAGGTGGCGCAGCCGCAGCGTTTTCAGGTCAGGCGAGAGTTCCCAGGCACCGTCAACCTTGCCGCTTTTTTTATCGACCAGGTGCACGCTGCGAGAGAAATCCTGATCCGGCTTCAACGGCACGGAAAATGTCAGCACCAGCGCCGCGGCGCCATCCAGCTGGAGCTCCGAGGCATCGAGCAGGGTCAGCGCCTTGCCTTTGCTTTTTTCCGCCAGCGCCGCCAGCTGGGTGCTATCAAGTTTAGTCCCTTCTTCCTTCGCCGCGGGCGACGCCGCAGGCGCGACGGCCTCTGTTTTACTGCTGTCGTCACACCCGGTGAGTGAGAGTGCGGTCAGCAGCGCCAGCGACACTGCCGCTAAACGAAATGGTTTCATCCTTTAACCCCTTGGCCCAAACAGCCAGATACCTATCGTGCATTCATTATCATGCGTCGGCGACAGAATTACCAATCGGGGACACTTTCTTCAGCCGGTTCAACAGCCAGTGCCCCCGCAAACAGGTGACGCCTCGCCAGCAAAGAACAGCCTGATAATGCCCACGGCGATAAACAGCATAATTAAATAATCCACCGCTGCCGGGTGATGTCCCGTTAATTTCATTCCTGATAACAGAAAGATTAATTCTGAAATTAACGACTGCACGTGAATATAATTTGACAATATTGCAGCATTATCTTATTTCAATGCTATACCGTCATACTTCTTATTGCTGGTTACCCGAGCGCAGAACGGCGTTGCTACGTGCAAGCACCACATGCCCCATGGTGATATCTGCACGGTAGCCTGAAAGAGTGCAGGTATTCCGGAATACCGATGCCCCGTAATACATTCGGTAGTGATGAAACCTGCCGCACGTTCCGCGGGCGAAATAAATGGCGCAACATCACGCTGCTCCATATTAATAAATGAAATAAATAACACGAGATTTATTTATGCCACAAATGGTCGCACTTTTTCTTATTATTTTTATTTTATATGCGGGCGATGTTATTTCTACCCGCACGAAAGCCTGGATCCCCTCCGTTTTTGTCTGCGCGGTGCTGTTTCTCACCGGCTACTGGACCTTTTTCCCCGCCGATATTATTAGCCAGGCGGGGATCAATACCTCCGTCGCGCTACTGATGATGTATCTGCTGATCACCAATATGGGCACGCTGCTCTCGCTGAGGGAGCTGATGCGGCAGTGGAAAACGGTGATCATCTCGCTTGCCGGCATTGCCGGGATAACGGTGGCCGTCTTTGCGGTGAGCCTGATGCTGTTCGATCACAACACCGCGCTGGTGACCATTCCGCCGCTGGTGGGTGGCGTGGTCTCTTCGCTGATCATGTCGCAGGGCGCCAGCAATGCCGGTTTGGTCGACCTGTCGGTGCTGGCTATTCTGATGTACGTCATGCAGGGCTTTGCCGGCTATCCCCTGACCGCCATTATGCTGCAGCGCGAAGGGAAAGCGCTGTTGGCGCGCTACCGTAGCGGCGACTATCGTCCCGCGCACGCTGACGGAGACCCGACGCTCCTCGCCCCCGGTGAGGAGACCATGCCGCGGTTGTTTCGCCGTATTCCCACCAGCTACAACACCGCCTATTTTAAATTCCTGCGCCTGGCGATAGTGGCCTGCCTGGCCTGGTTCGTGTCGGACCTGGCCAAACCGTGGGTCAGCATCAGTCCGTTCGTCCTGAGCCTGTTTTTTGGCGTGGTCTTCACCTCGCTGGGGTTCCTCGAAAAGCATACGCTGCACAAGGCCAACGGCTTCGGCTTCGCGGTCATGGCCTTGATGCTGTTTATCTTTGATTCCTTGAACAAAGCGACCCCGGAGATGCTGCTGCGCCTGCTTTATCCGATGCTAGCACTGATCGCGACCGCGATAGTCGGCATGTATATCGTCTCCTGGCTGGTGGGCAAAGCGCTCGGCGTGAGCGGCGCCATGTCCTTTGCCATCTCGCTGACCGCGCTGTATGGCTTCCCGGCGGATTACATCATCACCAACGAAGCCATTAACGCCCTCACCCAGGATGAAAAAGAGCGCCAGATCCTCACGCAACACATGCTGGGTCCCATGCTGGTCGGCGGGTTTATCTCCGTCACCATCGTCTCCGTCATTCTGGCCGGCTTACTGGTGGGCTATCTGACGCCTGCTATCGGCTAAGCCCGGCCATTATCACTATGCTTATGGAGTATCGTTATGATTAACCCTGATATTACCGCAATCGTCGCCCGCGAAGAGCAGGCCATGATTGCACTGCGTCGCGATTTGCACGCTCACCCGGAACTGCCCTGGGAAGAGCAGCGGACAACCGAACGCGTCATCGACGAACTGCAGGCCATCGGCATCGCCTGCCGTCGTACCGTACCAACCGGGGTGATTGCCGACATTAGCGGCGGCAAACCGGGCCACACGGTCGCCTTACGGGCCGACATGGATGCGCTCCCGGTGCTGGAGCTGAACGAGAAGCTCAGCTATCGATCGCAGACCCCAGGGAAAATGCACGCCTGCGGGCATGATGCCCATACCGCGATGCTGCTCACCGCCGCCCGCGCGCTGTACACCGTTCGCGAGCAGATGCCCGGTAACGTACGGTTGATTTTTCAACCCGCGGAAGAGATCGCCGAAGGTGCCAAAGCGATGATCGATCAGGGCGCGCTCGATAACGTCAATAACATTTTTGGTCTGCATATCTGGTCCGGTACGCCCTCCGGTAACATCTCCTGCAACGTGGGATCGTCGTTCGCCTCCGCGGATTTACTCACCGTCACCTTTCGCGGTCGCGGCGGCCACGGTTCAATGCCGGAGGCCTGTGTCGATGCCGCGGTGGTCGCCTCGGCGTTCGTGATGAATGTGCAGGCCATCGTGGCGCGCGAAACTTCACCGCTCGACGCGGCGGTGGTCACGATCGGCAAAATGACGGTCGGCACACGCTTTAACGTCATCGCGGAAAATGCGGTGCTGGAAGGCACGGTACGCTGTTTCAGTCTCGCAGCCCGCCAGCGGCTCGAAGACGCGATTACCCGCTACGCCCAGCATACCGCTGCAATCTATGGCGCGACCGTCCAGGTCGACTACCACTACGGCACGCTGCCGGTGATCAACGAGGCGCGCAGCGCCCTGCTGGCGCAGTCGGTGATCCGTGATGCGTTTGGCGAGACGGCGCTTTTCAGCGAGCGCCCCACCACCGGCGGGGAGGATTTCAGCTTTTATATGCAGAATATCCCTGGCTGCTTTGCCCTGCTCGGCTGCGGCAATACAGAGAAAGGCAGCGATTACGCTCACCACCACGGCTGCTTCAATATCGATGAGCAGGTGATGAAACACGGCGCTGAGCTGTACGCGCAATACGCCTGGCGCTATCTGCATCAGCAGGCGTTTTGATATTCCGCCCCCGGAGCGCTTCGGGGGCGTATCACATTCCCGTAGCCTTCCGGTGAAAATGCCTTGTCGGTCAGCGTAAAAACATCAACAATCTATCTATTATTGATGACACGGAGGCAGCCATGTCCACTTCGTTTTTTGTCGCCGCTGACTGGTTAGCGGAACATCTTGATGACCCGGAAATCCAAATAATCGATGCACGAATGGCCCCGCCGGGTCAGGACGCGTTGCGCGATATGGATGCGGAATACCGCGCCGGCCATATTCCCGGAGCGCTCTTTTTCGATATTGAAGCCCTGTCCGATCACACCAGCCCGCTGCCGCATATGATGCCGCGAGCGGAAGCATTCGCCGTCGCCATGCGTGAACTGGGCGTGAGCAGCGATAAACATCTGGTGGTGTACGACGAAGGCAACCTCTTCTCAGCGCCGCGAGCGTGGTGGATGCTGCGCACCTTTGGTGTGGCAAACGTCTCGATTCTTGCCGGCGGCCTGGCCGGCTGGCAGCGCGAGGAACGCCTGCTGGAACAAGGGATCCCTGAACGGGCGGAAGGTGAATTTGACGGGCGCTTCGATCCACTGGTGATCAAACGTCTGACCGATGTGCTGCTGGTTAGCCATGAGGGATCGGCGCAGATCGTCGATGCGCGTCCGGCCCCCCGCTTTAATGGTCAGGCCGATGAACCTCGCCCGGGGCTGCGTCGCGGCCATATTCCCGGGGCGCTCAACGTGCCGTGGGGCGATCTGGTAATTAACGGCGAGCTCAAAACCGTTGATGAGCTGAATGATATTTTCCTGCGCCAGGGCGTGGATTTTGATCGACCGATTATCGCCAGCTGCGGCTCGGGCGTCACGGCGGCGGTGGTCGTGCTGGCGCTGACCACGCTGGGAGTCAACGGCGTCTGCCTGTACGACGGCTCATGGAGCGAATGGGGTGCGCGGAGCGATCTGCCGATCGAGCCGGCGCAATAGACAGTATCACGGGGGCGCGATGCCCCCGTTATCTTAGAGAATGCGGTTCTGTTTGAAGTCGCGCAGGAAGCTGCCCCAGCGCTTTTCATAAAACGGCGTGATATGGGCCATCATAAAATGGCTGATGCCTTTCTCGCCCTCGACAACCTGACAGATATCAACCGGCTCATCGCCAGGTAAGGTATCGGTCGCCACGCTGCCGGTGGCCTGAATCACCGCCTCAATGTCGCCTTCCACTTCAATGCCGATCAGCAGGTTTGCCGGTGCCTCTGCACTGTCCTTGATCGAACAAAGATACGCGCGTCTGACGGTCTTGAGCGTTTTAAACAGCGTCGTCAATGAGTCGATCATCTGCGCCGGTGGCTCGGCAACCTCTGACAGCAGCAACGATTCGCCGCCTTCAATCACCGTCTGCGTACTGAGCGGTGTGCCCTCTTCTTCCAGCAGATGCTTGATCTCATTGGGCATAAACTCTTTGCCGGTAGGCAGCCTGGCATTGAGGAACAGCGTTTCGCCAAGCGTCATGGCAAACAGCGTACGTGCCGGCATCGCCACAAAGGATTGCTCGTTGGTGACCGCCTGCTGCAAGGCCTCCAGCGAGGTGAAAAACGGAATGACCGAAGCCCCGTCGTCTTTCTCCCAATGCTGTAAGTCCACGGCGCTCTCTTCAACCACCGCCTCGCCTTCCGCCGCCGCACCGGGCACCCACACGGTGGATTCCAGCAGCACACGGAAAAATGCCGGACGGTGGCCCGGTTCGATCGCCGCCTGTTCCAGCAGGGTTTCTAATTCATTTTTAGTTTCGGACATAATGCTCACAACATCAGAATCGAAATGGCCCCGGCAACGCTGGCCGGGGCTACGAGTCAGGGCAATCGCCCCGGCACTTTTACTCAGCGGTTAACAGATTGGCAATCGTACGTACACCGAGGCCGGTCGCGCCAGCGGACCACTGTTCAACGGCGGATTTACGGTAGGTTGCCGAGCAGTCAATGTGCAGCCAGCCCTGATGATAGTTCTCAACGAAATGAGACAGGAAACCTGCCGCCGTGCTGGCGCCAGCCGGGTAAGCGGCGCTGCCGGTATTATTCAGTTCGGCAAAGTTAGACGGCAGCTGACCACGGTGGAATTCCGCCAGCGGCAGACGCCAGAAGGCTTCATTTTCTGCCTGCGCGCTCGCCAGCAGACGGTTAGCCAGCTCGTCATCGAAGCTGAACAGCGCGTGGTAGTCGTTCCCGAGCGCGGTTTTCGCCGCACCGGTCAGGGTCGCCGCGTCGATGATCAGCGCTGGTTTCTGCGCGCAGGCATCGATCAGGCCATCGGCCAGGACCAGACGGCCTTCGGCGTCGGTATTCATGATCTCGACGGTCTTACCGTTACGATAGCGAATAATGTCGCCCAGTTTGAAGGCGTTACCGCTGATCAGGTTGTCAGCGCAGCACAGGTACAGCTTCACGCGCTTGTTCAGACCGCGGGTAATCGCGAATGCCAGCGCACCGGTGACCGTCGCTGCGCCGCCCATGTCGGACTTCATGGAGTCCATGAACGCGCTCTGTTTGATGCTGTAGCCGCCGGAATCAAAGGTGATGCCTTTCCCGACCAGGCAAGCATACACCGGCGCGTCTTTATCGCCGGTTGGGTTGTAATCCAGCGCCAGCAGCACCGGCGGACGCTCGGAGCCACGACCCACGGTATGCAGACCGAGATAGCCCTGTTCACGCAGGTCTTCGCCTTTGGTGATGCGGTAAGAGACATTGTCGCAGGCCACGCCACACAACAGATCGACGGCACGCTGCGCCAGCTGTTCCGGCCCCAGATCTTCCGCCGGGGCGTTAATGGTGTCACGGACCCAGTCGATGATCGTCAGGCGGCTGTCCAGCTCGCTCTTCTGCGCGTCGTCCAGCGCCGGCCATTCGACTTTGCGGCTACCTTTCGGCCCTTTATAACCGGCCCAGAACGCCCATGCGCGGTCGGTATTCCAGCCTTCACCGCTCAGCGCGACATGCTTAATCCCCATACCATCGACCTTACGCGCCGCGCGCTGAATCAACCCCAGGTCGTCTTTACCGTTCAGATGCAGGGTGATGCCGTCATCATTAATGCTGTAAGTCGCTTTTTCGCCCCAACGCGCATCGGCAGGTTGAGTCGTCAGCGTAATCTTCATGGCTTCTGTCATTTTTTTCATCCTTATTAGCAAACGGGCCACCTCATGGCAGCCCGTTAGAATTTTTTCGCTACATGATCTGCGTTGCAGGAGCTCTGCAGCGTAGAGCATGACGCGAAAATTATTCGGCTTCGTCTAACCAGACTAGCAGAATCGCCTCAAGAATTTTTTCATTCGATGCGTTTGGATTGTCATCGAACGCTTCCAGCTCGCAAATCCACTGATGCATATCAGTGAAGCGAACGGTTTTCGGGTCGAGATCCGGGTAAGCGTCGTACAGCGCTTCACCAATTTCACGACTATCGGTCCATTTCAGTCCCATATTAGTGCTCGCGTGCGTGGTTGATGGTGTAACGCGGGATCTCGACGACCAGGTCATCGTGGGTCACGCGCGCCTGGCAGCTCAGACGACTATCGGGTTCCAGCCCCCATGCCTTATCCAGCATGTCGTCTTCGTCTTCCGTGCTTTCCGCCAGCGAGTCAAACCCTTCACGCACAATGCAGTGACAGGTCGTGCAGGCACAGGATTTTTCGCAAGCATGTTCAATCTCGATGCCGCTACGTAACGCCGCATCCAGAATGGTCTCACCGATCTCAGCTTCCACAACTACGCCATCCGGACACAGGTCCTGATGAGGCAGAAAAACAATCTTTGGCATATTAAACCTCGTCCACGGATTGGCCTTTCAGCGCAGTACGGACCGACTGGTCCATGCGGCGTGCGGCAAATTCCTGGGTTTGTGTGTCTGTATTTTTAATCGCATCTTTAATGGCGTCGGCATCATCACCTGCGGCAACCGCGCTCAACTGCGCCATTGCCTCATCGATAGCCTGACGTTCTGCGGCGCTGAGCAGCGCGGCATCGGCGGCCAGCGCACTGACCAGGCTCTCTAACACGCGTGCGGCTTCGACTTTTTGCTCAGCCAGCATACGCGCCTCGATATCCTGTTCGGCGTGACTCATCGAATCTTTGATCATGGTGGCGATTTCGCCGTCGGTCAGGCCATAGGATGGCTTCACCTGAATGGAGGCTTCGACGCCGGTCGATTTCTCCATCGCGGTTACGCTCAGCAGGCCGTCGGCATCCACCTGGAAGGTCACGCGAATATGCGCGCCGCCGGCCGGAAGTGCCGGAATACCGCGCAGTGCAAAACGCGCCAGCGAGCGGCAATCCTGTACCAGTTCACGCTCGCCTTGCATCACGTGAATGGACATCGCGGTTTGACCATCTTTGAAAGTGGTAAATTCCTGCGCGCGCGCCACCGGAATGGTGGTATTGCGCGGGATGACTTTTTCCACCAGGCCGCCCATGGTCTCCAGCCCTAAAGAGAGCGGGATAACATCGAGCAGCAGCAGTTCGCTGTCGGGCTTGTTGCCCACCAGGATATCGGCCTGAATCGCGGCGCCAATGGCTACCACTTTGTCCGGGTCGATGGTGGTCAGCGGGGGACGGCCAAAGAACTCGCCGACGCGCTCACGCACCAGCGGCACGCGGGTTGAACCGCCGACCATCACCACTTCCAGCACCTCTTCCGCCGCCACGCCCGCATCTTTCAGCGCACGACGACAGGCCAGCAGGGTCCGTTTGACCAGCGGCGCAATCAGTTCATCAAACTGGCTACGGGTAATCTCCCCTTGCCAGCCGCCCACGCTGACGCTGACGACGTCGGCATCGCTGAGGGCGATTTTGGCCGCGATAGCCACATCCAGCAGCTCGCGCTGCAGGCGGTTGTCGCGACGATCGCTCAGCCCCGCCTGTTCGCGCAGGTAATCCGCCAGCAGGTGGTCAAAGTCATCGCCACCGAGCGCGGAATCGCCGCCCGTGGCCAGCACTTCAAACACCCCACGGCTCAAGCGCAGCACTGAAATATCAAAGGTGCCGCCACCAAGATCGTAAACCGCAATCACCCCTTCCTGACCGGAGTCCAGGCCGTAGGCAATCGCCGCCGCGGTCGGTTCGTTCAGCAAACGCAGCACGTGCAGGCCCGCCAGACGCGCGGCGTCTTTGGTGCCCTGACGCTGGGCGTCGTCAAAGTAGGCCGGGACAGTAATGACCACACCGTCAAGCTCGCCGGACAGCGCTTCGGTGGCCCTGGCGGCCAGCGCTTTCAGTATATCGGCAGAGACACGAATCGGGTTGAGCAGACCCGCGGCGGTCTGGATCATCGGCAGACCGTTTTCACTAGCCTGTAGCTGGTAAGGCAGATGCGGATAGCGGGTCTGAATATCGGCCAGCGAACGCCCCATCATACGTTTTACCGAGCTGATGGTATTGACCGGATCCTGGGCGGCATTCTGCCGGGCATCGTAACCGACGCTCTGGCCAGATGCCTGGTAGTTCACCACGGAGGGCAGGAGGTAACGCCCCTGATGATCGGGCAGTGTTTCGGCCTGACCGCTACGCACGGTAGCGACCAGAGAATTGGTGGTGCCAAGGTCAATCCCCGCGGCCAGACGACGCTGATGCGGCGCGGCGCTCAGACCAGGCTCACTAATTTGTAATAAGGCCATAATTGCTTCCGAAAATTAAAAATCGAGCAGCTTTTCTTCGAGTTGTTCTGCCACGCTCTGAAGTTTATCGAGAAAACGCAGTTTACGCACGGTATCTGCCGCCACGTCCCACGTCTCGTTATTTAATTGTTCAACAACCTGCTGATGACGAAGGTCATACATCCCTTTCACGCGCTTGATAAACGCCGCCAGCCGCGCTTCATCTTGCGACTTTTCAATCTCATCCAGCTCTTCACGCAGCTCCAGCTGTTCCATCAGGAAGGCGGTATCGCGTACGGTGTGCTGCTCGCTGGCTAAGTCGTAGCCATGAAGCGAAAGGAGATATTCGGCGCGGGTCAGCGGATGACGGAGCGTTTGCCATGCCTGATTGATTGTGGCGGATTGCTGCACGGAGGCGAGCTGTTCGGCCGCACTCGCGCTGGCGAACTTGTCGGGATGATACTGGCGCTGTAAATCCTGGTACCGGACAGCCAGCTGTTCTTGCGAAAGGGTATAACTGACCGGTAACCCGAAGAGGGTAAAATAGTCCATAGTAACCTCAGGGTTAACGAGATAAAGCAAACCCCACGCGCAGCAAAACTACGGTGGGGCTATACCCTTCATCCTTCAAGTTGCCTGGGTGTTGACTGCACCCGTTCCTCCCAGTCACTTACCTGTGTAAGCTCCTGGGGATTTCCGGCCTTGCCGCCTACAAGCAACTCGAATTATTTGGGGTATATACTTTCTTACTTCGCGTTGCAGATGCATCGTCTGCGAGTGGCTCGCTTACCACCTTCTGCAACACGAATTAATCGGTATAACAGCGGAACGCGATTACACGTTAAAGCTTTCGCCGCAACCGCACTCATCTTTAACGTTAGGGTTAGTGAATTTAAACCCTTCGTTCAGGCCTTCTTTGACGAAGTCCAGCTCAGTGCCGTCGAGGAACTGCAGGCTTTTGCCGTCGATCACTACCTTGACGCCTTTATCTTCAAACACGGTGTCTTCTGCCGCCGGCTCGTCAACAAACTCCAGCACATAGGCCATACCTGAACAGCCAGAAGTGCGGACCCCTAAGCGCAGACCGAAGCCTTTGCCACGGTTGGCCAGGAAGGAATTAACTCGCGACGCTGCACTGTCGCTAAGAGTAATCGACATACAATAACCTCTTAATTATTTCGCTTCACGTTTGCTTTTATAATCCGCAATCGCGGCTTTAATCGCGTCTTCCGCCAGGATGGAGCAGTGAATTTTCACCGGCGGCAGTTCCAGTTCATCGGCGATATCGGTGTTCTTGATCGCCTGAGCTTCGTCCAGAGATTTCCCTTTCACCCATTCGGTGACCAGGGAGCTGGACGCGATAGCGGAACCGCAACCATAGGTCTTGAAGCGCGCGTCTTCAATGATACCTTCATTGTTGACTTTGATCTGCAACTTCATGACGTCGCCACATGCCGGTGCGCCAACCATGCCGCTGCCGACGTTCTCATCGCTGTTGTCGAAAGAACCAACGTTGCGTGGATTCTCGTAATGATCGATAACTTTTTCGCTATATGCCATGATGAATTCTCCTTATACCCTACCGATTAATGATGTGACCATTCGATGCTGTTCAGATCCACGCCCTGCTTGAACATATCCCACAGTGGAGACAGATCGCGCAGACGGCCGATGGATTTACGAACCAGATCAATGGTGTAGTCAATCTCTTCTTCGGTAGTGAATCGACCTAAAGAGAAACGGATAGAACTGTGTGCCAGTTCATCAGTCATGCCCAGTGCACGAAGCACATAGGACGGCTCAAGACTTGCGGAGGTGCAAGCTGAACCCGAGGAAACGGCCAGGTCTTTCAGCGCCATAATCAGCGACTCGCCTTCAACATAGTTGAAGCTGACGTTGAGAATGTTCGGCGCGCCCTGCTCAAGGTCACCGTTGAGGTAAACCTCTTCCATATCTTTTACGCCTTCCCACAGACGGTTACGCAGACCGCGCAGACGCGCCATCTCGGTTTCCATCTCTTCTTTCGCGATACGGTAAGCTTCACCCATACCGACGATCTGGTGAACAGGCAGAGTACCGGAACGCATGCCACGCTCGTGACCGCCGCCGTGCATCTGCGCTTCAATGCGGATACGCGGTTTGCGACGAACGTACAGTGCGCCAATACCTTTAGGTCCGTAGATTTTGTGACCGGAGAAGGACATCAGGTCAACTTTCAGCTGGCTCAGGTCGATAGGCAGTTTGCCTACGCTCTGGGTCGCGTCAACGTGGTAAATGATGCCACGCGCACGGCACAGTTCGCCGATGGTAGCGATAT
This sequence comes from Klebsiella sp. R445, assembly GCF_051131755.1. NCBI lineage: Bacteria > Pseudomonadati > Pseudomonadota > Gammaproteobacteria > Enterobacterales > Enterobacteriaceae > Klebsiella > Klebsiella sp. R445. Next base: position 4,519,408 of record NZ_CP180446.1, on the reverse strand, counting down.
CCTGCACCACGCCAATTTCGTTGTTCACGTGCATGATGGACACCAAGATAGTGTCGTCACGCATCGCGGCTTCCAGCTCTTTAAGATCGATAATCCCGTTGCGCTGTGGCGCCAGGTAGGTGATCTCGAAGCCTTCACGCTCCAGCTGGCGACAGGTATCCAACACCGCTTTGTGCTCGGTTTTGCTGGTAATAATGTGCTTGCCTTTTTTCTGATAAAAGTTAGCAGCACCTTTAATAGCCAGGTTGTCGGATTCCGTTGCACCGGAGGTAAAGACGATTTCACGCGGGTCAGCACCGACCAGCTCAGCAATCTGATTACGGGCGATATCAACCGCCTCTTCAGCCTGCCAACCGAAACGGTGTGAACGAGAGGCCGGGTTACCAAAGGTCCCGTCCAGGGTCAGGAATTGCATCATTTTCTCGGCAACACGCGGGTCCACCGGCGTTGTTGCGGAGTAATCGAGGTAAATCGGTAATTTCATTGCTCTTTAACTCCGTACATCACTCAATGCAAGGAACCAGGCAACCGGCTTGATGTACGGCCGGGGACACGGGATGCCGTAGCATCCCGGCCTGATTCTGAAATCTTTATTTTATCTTTTATGACTCTGACCGTTTCACCTTGCAGCACCGAGGCCACGAGTTGAAACCAGACGAGTATTACGCACGCAGCTTAACGTCAATGGCGTCCTGGGTGCGGGTGTTGCGCTGGGATTCATGGCTATGCTGACGCCCAGAAACATCAAGGATTTCCTGGTTATTGACCAGTTCACCCAAGGTGATGTTATTCAGGAAGCTGGTCAGACGTTCGCTCAGGTCACGCCACAGTGCGTGGGTCAGGCATTTATCGCCGCCCTGGCAGCCGCCTTTACCCTGACAACGGGTCGCGTCTACCGATTCGTCTACTGCGCTGATCACTTCGCCTACGGCGATGCTACCGGCTTCTTTACCTAACAAATAACCACCGCCTGGTCCACGCACGCTGGAAACCAGACCGTTTTTACGCAGACGGGAAAACAGCTGCTCCAGATAGGACAGCGAGATCCCCTGACGTTCAGAAATATCAGCCAACGGAACCGGGCCCGATTCAGAGTTGAGCGCAACGTCCAGCATCGCGGTCACAGCATAACGCCCTTTAGATGTCAGTCTCATGTCTTACTTAACCTCAAACTCGCCCCTGCCCGGGCTTTTTATTAATATGGGTATTGCATAGCAGGAGCAAGTCTGACATTCCCGAGTAAATTGGTCAACTATTTACTTGACTGTTTTAGTCAGGTATTTAACCTTCCGTGCGCTCATGTGCTTGCGCGGCCTACGTTTTTGTCTGCCGGGCATGCCGTGCACCCTCGGAAAAGCGGCATCACTGCTCTTTGTTTTTTTGCTCAATCGACGCCAGCATGCCGCGCAGAATGTTCAGTTCCTGGCTTTCCGGGCGTGCGCGCGTAAACAAACGACGCAGTTTGTTCATCACCTGCCCTGGGTGGGTGGCGCGGATAAAACCGGTGGAAATCAGAGTCTGTTCGAGGTGACCGTAAAACCGCTCTAAGTCATCGACCAGCGGATAAGGCGTTTCGTCGTGCTCTAGCGCCGGGGCATTCTGCTCCTGCGCGGCCAGCCAGGCCATCCGCACTTCATAGGCGATAACCTGTACGGCCATCGCCAGGTTCAGCGAGCTGTATTCCGGGTTAGCGGCGATCGCAACATGGTAGTGGCATTTCTGCAGTTCATCGTTGGTCAGCCCGACGCGTTCGCGGCCAAAGACCAGCGCTACCGGCGCATGCTGCCCTTCCGCTACGCTCTTCAGACCGCATTCACGCGGGTCGAGCATCGGCCACGGCAGAGTACGCGAGCGGGCACTGGTACCGACCACCAGGCTACAGCCTGCCAGCGCTTCATCGAGAGTATCGACGATCTGCGCATTGCCGATCACATCGCTGGCACCCGCCGCCAGGGCAATAGCCTGAGAGTCAGGTTTAACCAACGGGTTGACCAGCCACAAGTTCGTTAACCCCATGGTTTTCATGGCGCGAGCAACGGAACCCATGTTTCCAGTGTGTGATGTTTCTACCAGTACGATTCGAATATTTTGCAGCATTATGGTTCTTCGGCTAAAGATTATTCACGCATGCTATCATAAAACGGAGACATAAGGAGATTTGGCTGTTACTATGTGCGCCGTTTTTTCCCGTTCTTTAACATCCAGTGAGAGATACCGATGCATCCGATGCTGAACATCGCCGTGCGCGCAGCGCGCAAGGCGGGTAATTTAATTGCCAAGCACTACGAAACCCCAGACTCCGTAGAAACGAGCCAGAAAGGCAGCAATGACTTTGTGACTAACGTCGATAAAGCAGCCGAAGCGCTGATTATTGAAACCATTCGCAAATCTTACCCGCAGCACACCATCATCACCGAAGAAAGCGGTGAACACGCAGGTGAAGATCAGGATGTTCAATGGATTATCGATCCGCTGGATGGCACCACCAATTTTGTAAAACGCCTGCCTCATTTCTCTGTATCTATCGCCGTACGCATTAAAGGCCGTACTGAAGTCGCGGTGGTTTACGATCCAATGCGCAACGAACTGTTCACCGCAACCCGTGGTCAGGGCGCACAGCTCAACGGCTATCGTCTGCGTGGCAGCACCGCTCGCGATCTGGATGGCACGATTATTGCCACCGGCTTCCCGTTCAAAGCCAAACAGCACGCGACCTCTTACATGAATATCCTGGGCAAAATGTTCACCGAATGCGCGGACTTCCGTCGCACCGGTTCTGCTGCTCTGGATCTGGCCTACGTTGCCGCTGGCCGCGTTGATGGTTACTTTGAAATCGCGCTGAAGCCGTGGGATTTCGCTGCTGGTGAGCTGATTGCTCGCGAAGCTGGCGCGATCGTTTGCGACTTCACCGGTGGTCATAACTACCTGCTCACCGGCAACATCGTTGCGGGCAACCCGCGTGTGGTTAAAGCAATGCTGGCCAACATGCGTGACGAACTGAGCGAAGCGCTGAAGCGTTAATCTCTCTCACCTCACCCCGGTTCACCGGGGTGAGGTTGTTTTTCAAAACGGCCGCAATCCGCCGCCGCCCGGTACCGCACTACTCCACATCACCACCGCCGCCGCCAGTAAAATGACGCCGCCGGAGAGCGCCAGCGTCGACCAGCCAATTTGCTGCCAGAGAGGAGGCGTTTTACTCCCGCTCAGCTTCACGGCTAGCTGACGAAAGCCATGCACCATCAACGCCAGTCCACTGATGGTCAGTGACGTTCCCGCCGCCATTGCCAGTGCCGCCGCCATGCCCCAGCTAAATACGCCAATCACCTTACTAAACAGCAGAACCATGATCGCCCCTGAACAGGGACGCATCCCCATCGACAACACGATCGCCAGCCGTGCGCGCCAGTCATCGCCGCTCTGGAGCTGTTCCGGCGCCGGCATATGCTGATGCCCGCAGCCACAGTGGGCATCATGAACGTGATGAGGCGTAAACGCGGTAAACCGAGGACGGCGCAGGAGTCCCCGCAACTTTTTCAGCGCCCGCCAGCACAACAGCAGGCCCAGCACACCGACCAGCAGATAGCTGCCTTTCTCCAGCCAGAAGCTGCTGAGATGAAGCTGCCTTGCGGGCAACTGCAACACCGTCAGCACCACCACCACCAGCACAATCGCCACCACGCCCTGCAGCAGCGAGGCGGCCAGCGTCAGGGCAATGCTGGATTTCAGCTTCGCCGGATGCGTCGCCAGCCAGGTGGTAATCACAATCTTGCCGTGCCCCGGCCCCAGCGCGTGCAGCACGCCATAGATAAAGCTAAAGGCCAGCAGGGTAAAACCTGCCGCTGACGGGTTATCCGCCACGGCCTGTAATAGCTGGCTCAACTCGACATTCAACGCCCGCTGCCAGATGGTACTTTGCAACAACACCTGCGGCCAGGCGCGCCAGAGCCAGATGCCAGCCCCGGAGGCCAGCAGTAAAAAAACCGCCAGCGGCCACAGCTGACGCAGACGCGACGCCCGGGCAGCGGGAGAAAGAATTACTGACATGTCAGGGTCACCTTCTGAGCAAAGTAGGTTCCAAGCGCCATATCCTCCGGCGGCGCGTCGGCTTTATCCAGCGACAGCGCAAACGTCGTCATTTTTTCATTTGGCTCCGGGGTGATGACTTTCACCTTGCACATCGTGCGTAAGGCGGCGGGCAGCGTGACGTCGCTCGGGTGGTCATAGTGCATATCAACGTAATAGGTCGGATCAAAGGTCGACAAGGTCAGGGTTTGCCCTGCTAAGGGTTGCGGAGTTGCCAGCGGCATCGTGAACGTCAGCACCGCCTGATGACCTTCGCGCTCAAGGCCATAGCCATCGGGCCGGTTATCGAATTTGACCCGCTGCTGGTTATGCCACAACTCGCTGAAATAGTGCTGGCCGAGAACATTGGCCATCACTTCCGCCGCCAGCCTTTTCCAGACCTCATCCCCCGGTTTCGCCTTTCCGGCATCGTACAGCAGGTCTGCGGAGGTGATCTCATCCATGGTCCAGCGCATCTTAAACCCGGTCAGCAGCCCGTTGTCGGTCACAATGTCCGTTTTCATGCTGATGAAGCTATGCGGGTGCGCTAGCACACTAAATGATAAAACCATGAAAAATGCCGCACTGGTGCATTGTTTCACTCTCTTCATCCGTTCCTCACGTGAAAAATTCTGTGAACTTCGCCAGCATTCCTGACGTAAAGCCGCCGAACGGCCCTGATCTCCATTCATCCATTGGCTATTCTTAGCGAAAACCCTAACTGGAACTCACCAGATGATGACCGTCATTGAACCACCATCTGCGCTTTCCAGTCCACAGCGCCGTAGCCAGGTACTCCTGATGTTTTACCTGCCAGGGCAGTCAGTGACGCCCGAACAGCTCAGCCACATCAACCAGGTTGATGAAGCAACGGCCCGGCAGGATATCACGGAGACGGAACGTGAAATTCAGCGTTACCACCGATTGACGCTCTCGTCACAGGTGGACGGTAGCTACCGGATTGAAGGCGCCGTAATCGATCAACGCCTGTGTCTGCTGCATGGCCTGCGGCGGGCGCTGCGTTTATGCCCACATTTTATTGCTCACCATTTTACGCCCGCCTTAAAAACGCAGCTGAAACAACAGGGCATTGCGCGGACGCTGTATGACGACACCAACCTGCAGGCGCTGGTCAATCGCTGCGCGCGCACGCTCAACCGGCAGTTTGATTGTCGGGATATGCATTTCCTGTGTCTGTATCTGCAATATTGCCTGCTGCAGCACCATCAGGGCCTGACGCCAGACTTCACCCGCGAGCAGCAGCGCTGGGCGCAGGAAGCGGCGGAGTTCACATTGGCGCAGGAGATCGTCCGCCACTGGCAACGCCGGGTCTCCAGCTCGCCGCACGCGGGTGAACAGCTGTTTCTGACGCTGCTGTTTATGCTCCTGAAGACCCCCGACCCGATCCGCGATGGCCACCATCAGGACCGGCGGCTGCACCTGGCGATTTCCCACTTAATTCATCGTTTCCAGCAGTTGGCAGGCCGGCCGTTCAGCGACGACCAGGGACTCAGCGACCAGCTGTATATTCATCTGTCGCAGGCGCTCAACCGCAGCGTGTTCGCCATCGGCATCGATAACGCCTTACCGGAGGAGATTAGCCGACTGTATCCGCGCCTGATGCGCACCACTCAACAGGCACTGAGCGAGTTTGAAGCCGCGTATGAGATAGTCTTTAATCAGGAGGAAGTGGGGTTAATTGCGGTGATCTTCGGCGCATGGCTGATGCAAAAAAGCGACCTGCATGAGAAGCAGGTGGTGCTGCTCACCCATGATAATCCTGACCGTGAACAGGCGCTGGAACTGCAGTTACGCGAGCTGACCTTGCTTCCGCTCACCATTAAATATCAGAGCGTGCATACCTTCCAGAAAGAGGGGGCCCCGAAAGGCGTGACCCTGGTCATCACGCCCTATGCGACCGCGCTGCCGCTGTTTTCGCCGCCGCTGTTTCACGCGGAAGAGACCTTCAGCGATCACCAGCGGCAGCATATTTGTAAGATGCTGGAGGATTAGGCGACCGCTTTCGGCCGCAGCACCAGCGCCGGAAGCGCCACCAGCGCCATCACCCAGAACACCCCCTGATGCAGATGCTGGTAAAGGAAACCGGCAAACACCGTCATGATGGCAATACTGCCGCCCATCGCCACCGCGGAGTAGACCGCCTGCAGGCGAATCACTTCGCTGCCCTGACGTGCGGAGATATAACGCATCGCCGCCAGGTGGCAGACCGTGAAAGTCCCACAGTGCAGGATCTGCGCGACGATTAGCCACGGCAGCGCGGTAGTCGCCCCCATCAGCGTCCAGCGTATCAGGCCGCACACCGCCGAAATCAGCAGCAGTTCCCGGGCGCTGAAGCGACTGAATACTTTTTTGCTCAGCGCAAAGATAACCACTTCCGCCACGACGCCCAACGACCATAAATAGCCGATGGCCGAGGCTGAGTATCCGGCCTCCTGCCAGTAGATAGCGCTAAAGCCGTAATAGGCGGCATGCGCGCCCTGCAGCAAACAGACGCAGGCGAGAAAACGCCAGCTCTGGCGCACCAGCGTCAGCCAGGCCGCCAGCCCCGCGCCTTCCTGATGACGGGACTCTCCTTGCGGCATCACCGAGGGCTTCAGCAGCATCCCCAACAGCATCGAGGCGGCCCCGAGACTGAGCAGCACCAGAATCGCCCGGTAATCAAACAGGCTGACCAGCTTACCGGTCAGCGCCGAGCCAATGACAAAAGCCACCGATCCCCACAGACGCACGCGCCCGTAATCCATGGTGATCTGTTTTTGCCAGGTGTTCGCCAGCGCGTCGGTCAACGGCACCAGCGGAGAGAAAAAGAGGTTGAAGCCGACGATCACCAACGTCAGCCAGGCGACGTGGTTTCCGGCCCAAAAGGCCAGCGCAAACAGCAGAACCAGCAGCGCCAGAACACGCAGGGCGAAAACCAGGCGGGAGGGATCGCTGACCCTGGGGGCGATCAACAGGCTCCCGAGGAAACGAGCCACCAACCCCGCTCCCAGCAGCATGCCGATGGTTTCCGGCGTTAAGCCCGTCCCGGCCAGCCAGACGCTCCAGAATGGCAGGAAGATGCCGTAGCTAAAAAAGTAGGTGAAGTAACTAAGCGCCAGCCAGCGCGTGGAGTGCAAAACCATGATTCCCTCCTGAATGGAGGCGATAGTCTGGCGATAAAGCATAGCCGGCGCAAGCCAGGGATTTTGAGAACCTCCGCGAAACAGCCCCTAATCGACAGTGATTTTCCCCCCCCATGAAACGCTATTTCCCGGCCCTAAAACCACCAGACCTGGCTGCCCCGCCATGTTGTGCGCATTGACCGGATGACTCTGCGGCTCCAGGCAGATAAACGATTCACCCGGCATGCGGAACAGCATCAACCACGGAGTTTGTGATGAAATCGTGACGGACATCACGCTTCGCTGTATGTTCGCAACACCGTTCCAGCCGGAATAGCAGACATTCAACCAACGATCCTCGCCGTACGTCGCCTCTGAGAAGTCCCCGCCTTCTGGCAGATCGCCGCGCCAGTCCAGTGGCAAATGCGATGCGCCTTCCGGCCAGTGGCCGCTCGCCTCGAACTGCACCAGACTGTGCTGTTCGAAGGCGAAGAACGGGTGAAAACCGCCGCCGTACAGCATGGGCGTCTGCCCGCAATGCACCAACGTCATCGTGGCGATCAGCGTCCCGTGCTGCAGTTCGTAGCGTATCCGGGCCTGGTAATCAAAACCACAGGCGTGCTGCTGGCGCAGCTGCAACAGACAGGAGTGGTCAGCCTGTTCCAGCACCTCCCATGGCAGCAGCCAGCCGTCGCCGTGCAGGAAGAATTGCTCATCGGCATGATGGTGCGGCAGCAGGATCTCTCGCCCCTGAAAGCTAAAACGGTTTCCGGCCACCCGATTAGCCAGTGGCAGCATCGGAAACATGCCGCCAGCCGGGTTTTCATACAGCACCGGCGCCTGATAGCGTGGCGAAAACAGGCTTTGCACTTTGCCGCCCAACGTTGAGACGCGCATCCTCAGATGCGCGTTTTCCAGCATCAACGCCTGCGTCATTAGCGGGTCTGCTCGTGTTTCATCGCCTGGCCACCGGCATGCCGCTGTGCCAGCTGCTCCTCCAGCGCTTCTAAAGTAATGCCCTTCGTTTCCGGCACGTTGCGCAGAATGTAGAGGTATCCGGCAGCACAAATCACGCCGTACAGCAAGAAACTACCTGATGCCCCCAGCCCGGCATTGAGCAGTGGGAAGGTGTAGGTCAACAGGAAGCAGGCAATCCATAGCGCCACCGTCCCCAAAGACATCGCCAGCCCCCGGACGCGGTTAGGGAAGATTTCCGCCAGCAGTACCCAGGTCACCGGCGCCAGGGTCAGGGCGTAAATGGCAATCGCGGCCAGCACCAGCAGCAATACCGGCCACCCCATAATGCCCATGGCATAGGCGCCGGCGATCAGCACATAGATCACCGTCAACCCGCTGGCCCCCAGCAGCATTAACTTACGGCGGCCGATTTTATCCACCAGCGGCAGAGCGGCAATCGTGAACACCAGGTTTACCACCCCGGTCGCGACAATCGATTTCAGGGTACTGTTGATATCAAATCCCGCCGAGGCAAAAATCTCCTGGGCGTAATTAAAGATGACGTTAATCCCGCACCACTGCTGAAATATCGCGAGCACCATCCCAATGATGACGATCGGTTTAACTTGTGGCGCCAGCAAGGCGCTGTAGGAGACTTTGTTGTTATCTTTTTCCAGGGTATGTGCGATTTCACGCAATATTCTGTCGGCGTAATCGGCAGATCCAATACGCTCCAGCGCGGCACGCGCGCGCTCTGGCTTACCGGCTTTCATCAGCCAGCGCGGGGACTCCGGCACAAAAAACATCAGCACCAGAAACGCCAGCGCCGGCACCAGCTCCGCACCAAACATCCAGCGCCAGCCGGTCTGACCGTTCCAGGTTTCCACGATCATCTGCTGGGTTGCTCCCGTCGCCACCGGTTCAGCAATCATCAGGTTGATCAACTGGGCCGCCAGTACGCCAATCACGATAGTGAGCTGGTTGACCGCCACAAAGCGCCCTCTTTTCTCGGCCGGGCTGACTTCGGCGATGTACAGCGGACTGAGCGCCGATGCCAGGCCAATGCCCACCCCGCCCACAATGCGGTAAAACACAAACATGTCGAAATTGCTGGCCAGCGCCGTCCCCCACGCCGAGGCGCTGAACAGAACGGCAGAGAGAATTAATGGCAGCTTGCGCCCCAGTTTATCGGCGCACCACCCCGAGATTAACGCGCCAAAAACGCAGCCCACCAGCGCCGAACTCATGGCCCAGCCGGACTGCGCCGGGTCGGTAATCGAGAACCAGGCTTCATAAAATGGCTTCGCGCCACCAATCACCACCCAGTCATAACCAAACAGTAAACCACCGCAGGCGGCAACCAGACAGATAGTCCAGACGTAGCCCATTTTCAGATGTGTCTGCGCGTTATTCATAATGATTCCTCTATAAGGGAAACGCAGGGAACAGTAGGGTTCAGGCGGGACCAGCCCGCCCGTTTGAGGTTCAGGAAAAAATGCCGCTTTGCAGGGCATGGTGAATCAAATGCGCCTTATCATGAGCAGGATTGATGTGCAGAAGCTGCTGCATCACCTGCTGGCTGGCGGATACGTTGCCCAGTCCCAGATGACCAAGCGCTTCAATAAACAAGCAGTGTTGTTGATGCTGCTGCTGAGCTGATACATCGAGGACCACCAGGTCCGGGAGAGAGACGGCGAAAAAGTCAGCCTGCGGAACGTCATCCCGATGCTGTTTCGCCCAGGTGATAAAGCTGCGGAAATGCTGCTCGGCCTGGGCGGTATTGCCGCACTTACGTAAAGCCATGCCCTGCCAGAAAAGATAATCGGCGGGTTGATCGTTGTAGTAGCGCCCGGCATCCAGCGTAGAGCCGCCTTGCAGAGCGCGCTGATAGTACTGCGCTGCCTGCTGCATCTCTCCGGACTGCTCCGCGCAATACCCCAGCAGATACCAGATATCGTTATCCGTCTGCCCTGGCAGCCGCCCCTCCCCCAGGTTGTGGGGATAGTGCAATGCCTCCTGCAGATATTGCGCCGCTGACAGGTACTCATGTTGTGCAACAGAACATAACGTCCGGTGAAGCTGATTAAGCAAGTACTGGCCGGTCATCTTCCCTTCGCCCCCTTCCCAGGGGTGAAAGACCCGCGAGCTGAGCACAGAGGCCGCTTCGGCGTAATGACCGGTGATGTGCCACAGGCTTAACAGTTCAGCGGTCAGATCATCGCGCTTGTCTACCACCGCCTGACGTGCCGCCAGCGTCTCCAGGCGTTCAGCCACGGGAGTACCCAGTAATTTCTTAAGAAAATCAAGTTCAAAGAGGAAGCGGGCGTTGTCTGGCTCCAGCGCGACGGCGCGTTGCAAACAGGCCAGCGCCTGCCGCGCATCCTGCTGTTTGTTCCAGGCGTAGACCCCCAGCAACCGATGTGCCGGTGCATAATCCGGGGATGTTTCCAGCGTCTTGCGCCAGCAGCCTACCGCATCGTCATAGCGCCGCTTGCTGTACCAGAAACAGCCCAGCAGATACTGCGCAAAGGCGCTGTCGCCCAGGGCTTGCAGCATCTGGACTTCGTCGAGCATGTTGGGGAAACGAACTTTTCGGGCATGGCACTCTTCGGCCGCTGCGATAAATTGTTCCCGTTGCGTCGCGTCATGGCTTAACGAGGCTCGCCACAGCAGCGGCAGCGCCTCCTGGCTATCCAGCAGCGCGAGCACCTCTGTTGCCGCCTTTTTTTGCCCAAGCGATAACAGCCACCCCGCCAGCAGGCTGGCGTTAATCCCTCTGCCCCCGGTCACACGTAACAGATTCTCGCGGGCCTCATCGCCAGGCGCAATCATCCAGCGCACGCAGTGCAGCGGATAGCTCAGCGGATAGCGCTCAAGGCAGGCGGCACTGTATTCCAGCGCGTCATGAATCGACGCAACCTGCGCCAACGCCAGCGTTTTCAGCCCCATCGCCAGATGGTTACTGCTATTGAATTGCAGGCTGATATTCACTTTTTCCAGCGCGTCGGCCATATCACCGCGCTTCATCGCCAGGCGTGCCAATGACCACCAGGCCCCATCGCGACAGTTGCCGCTCCAGGACGCTTTGTAATAATGATCCCAGGCACCGGCATCATCGCCCTGCCGTTCGAGGGCATTGGCCAGCAGCATACTGGCCTCGCCATCGCGCGGGTTTTTATTCAGCCGATGGGCGCGGCGCAACGCCGCACGGGCACACTGTTCAGCGCAGGCCCAGTCGGCGCTATTGAACGCCAGCGTCCCCAGAGCGACGTTGTTGCGATAATCTTGCGGATCCAGAGCAATCGCCCGGCGATAGTAGTCGGCGGCATAGCGGCTTGCGTGGTTGTACTGTTCAAGATGCTGGCCGATAAAATAGAGTTCATCGCCATTGTGGAGCGCTTCCGGCAGCGCTGGCGCGGTGGCCGGTTCGGGCAGCGGGGTTTCCTGGGCCAGATGCTCCCGATAGTCCAGCAGCGCCTTGCCTTCGACGGTTTTCACCTGGAGCGTCAAACGTCCGGCGCCGTTTTCCGGCAGCGTCTGGAGCCAGCTCTCACCCGGCCTGAGCGACAATTGAGTTTCATACAGCGGCTGATTGTCGTCGCTGAGCTCAACCACGATATTCTCCAGCGGCGCAATGGCATACACGCCGACCTGTAGCTGCTGAGATTCGCGAACCAGCTTCAGCGCCAGTTGCGTGTTGGCATTTTGCACCATCCCTAACTCGCTGTAGGGAAGGAAGTTTTGCACAAACGCCTTTTCTTCATAAGGCGCAAGCCAGGTAAAGTCAGGCTGGTTATCGGTGAACACGCCGGTCATCAGCTCAATGTAGGGACCATTTTCATCGGTCAGATTGCGGTCCCAGGCCTGGCCGAAATCACCGTAGCCCCAGCTCCACTGTTTTTTACCCGGCGAAATATGGTGATCGGCGACATGCAGCAGCCCACCGCGCTCATCATGGTGATAAGCGCCGACAAAATCGTAGTCCGATTTCTCGGCCATATAGGAGGTTGGCACCGGGACGTTCTTATAGCGGGAGATATCAACGCCTGCGGAGTAGTCCACTTTGTAGTAGGTGCCGGTCGCAATCGGGAACGCAGAGACGTCACGCTTGCCGTGGTCGAAGACCGCGGTCACATCCGGTGGGAACACGCTCTGATGGGCATCGCCGCCTTTGACTGCGGGGTTGGCCCACCACAGGAAATGACGTGGCGTCGAATTACCATTAAACACCTTCCCGGTGATTTCAATCAGCGCGCGGTCAGGATAGAGCGTAAACCCGGTCATGACCTGCAAACCGCGCATCGGCTCAGCTTCCCCCATCCATACGGTCTGCGCACCGTCTTCTCTCTGCTGGATCGAAAAATCGACCGGCATAAAGGTGGTCGGACGGTGATGCTGTGGCCAGTTGAATTCAATGCCGCCGGAGATCCACGGCCCAAGCAGCCCCACCAGCGCCGGCTTAACCACTTCGTTGTAATAGACAAAATCGCGTTGTTTGACTTTGTCATACGCCCGATGAATGCGGCCCCCAAGCTCCGGCAGCAGCATGATGCGAATAAAGTCATTCTCCATCCAGAGTGCCTGATATTCGCGCATTTCCCGCTCGCCGGTCAGCGTATCAATCACGCCGTAGGGATAGACGCTGCCGGAAGAGCCCTGATACACACGTTTCTCAAGGAACATCGGATTCGGATCTTCCGTACCCGTCGTCCACGTCGGTAATGAAATCGTTTCCTGCCAGACCTTAACCGAACCGTACATGACGCCTCCACTAAAACAAATAAAGTAAAAGATGTTATGACAGCAGTTTATATCGCTATATAGCTGCTAAAATGCGCAATGCTCACGCAATATAGTTAAGGGAGTTAAGTGTATGCAGCGGACCGGTTTCAATAACGCCCGGGTCAGGCAGGCCAATAAATCTGTTTTTCTTTCCCACCTCTGGCGGGCGAAGCAGCTCAGCAAATCGCAGCTTTCTCAGCTCAGCGGTTTATCTATCCCGGCGGTGAGCAATATTCTCGGCGAGTTGCTTAGCGATGGACTGATTAGCCACTCCAGCGAAAAGATGAGCAACCGGGGCGTCAATAGCGGAAGTTTTCAGATCCCGCAGCACGGTGCCTGGACGCTATGCATGAACATCACGCCGACCAGCATTGAATATCAGCTTGCCGACGCGCGCTTGCTGGCCACCGGCCCTCTCCAACACGTGCATATCGATGCTCCCACGCCTCAGGCTCTGCTTGCGGCCATTGCCGGCTGCTGGCAGGAAGTCCATCGTCAATATCCGCAGTCGCGCATCAATCTCGCGCTGGGGGTGCATGGGCAGGTCGATCCGGTGACCGGGGTTTCGCAAACCATGCCCCAGGCGCGCTGGAAAACGCCGGTGGAATTAAAATACCTGCTGGAAGAAAAGCTCAAGGTTCGGGTCATGGTCGACAACGACTGCGTGATGCTGGCGCTGGCGGAAAAGTGGCAGAACGATGGGCATCCCCTGGATTTTTGCGTGATTAACGTCGATTACGGTATCGGTTCATCATTTGTGATCAACGATCAGGTGTGGCGCGGCAGCCTCTACGGCAGCGGACAAATCGGCCATACGATCGTTAATCCTGACGGCATGGCCTGCGATTGTGGCCGATACGGCTGCCTGGAAACGGTGGCATCGCTCAGCGCGCTGAAGAAACAGGCGCGGACGTGGTTAAAAACGCAGCCTGACGCCGGTCCCTCGCCGGAGAACATCACCACCGAGTCGCTAATGAACGCCTGGAGAGCAGGCGATATGCATATTCGCGCCTGGGCCGACAGCGCCGCCAACGCCATTGGCTTAAGTCTTTATAACTTTCTGAATATTTTAAATATTAATCAAATCTGGCTCTATGGCCGCAGCTGCGCTTTTGGCGAGACGTGGTTAAGCACTATCGTCAAACAAACCGGATTTAATCCCTTCGACCATGGTGATTCTCCCCGGACGCACGCCACCCAGATTGGCTTTGGCCAACTGAGCCGCCAGCAGCAGCTGCTCGGTATCGGTTATCTGTACGTGGAGGAGCAACTGCAGGCTTTGCGCTGAACGCATGCGGCATGTGGCAGATCGCCAAACGGTGTATTACGTTTATAAGACTCATCTTCACAACGGATTGATTATGAACACACTACGCTATTTTGATTTTGGTGCTTCCCGCCCCGTGTTGCTGTTGATCGCCCGTATTGCGGTGGTGTTGTTGTTTATTTTGTTTGGCTATCCCAAACTGATGGGCTTTAGCGGCACGGTACAGTACATGGCGTCCTCCGGCGCTCCGCTCCCGACGCTGTCGGCGATTATCGCCATCGTGATGGAGGTTCCGGCGGCCATCCTGATTATCCTCGGCTTCTTTACCCGTCCGCTGGCGGTTATTTTTATTTTTTACACCCTCGGCACCGCCGTCATTGGTCACCATTACTGGGACATGACCGGGGATGCGGTTTTACCTAACATGATTAACTTCTACAAAAACGTCAGTATCGCCGGAGCCTTCTTGCTGCTGGCCATCACCGGGCCGGGGTCGCTCTCCCTCGACCGTCGTTAAGCACCGATCGCCAGACGTAAAAAAGGCCGCATTTGCGGCCTTTTTCTTTACGCTTGCGTCACTAAACGTTATGCGTAAACCGGGAAGCGTGCACAGACGTCCAGCACTTTGCCCTTCACGCGCTCAATGACCGCTTCGTCATTGATGTTGTCCAGCACGTCACACATCCAGCCAGCCAGCTCTTTGACTTCCGCTTCTTTAAAGCCACGGCGAGTCACGGCCGGAGAACCAATACGGATACCGGAAGTCACAAACGGGCTCTTCGGATCGTTCGGTACACTGTTTTTGTTGACGGTGATGTTGGCGCGGCCCAGGGCAGCGTCAGCTTCTTTACCGGTCAGGTTTTTGTCGACCAGATCCAGCAGGAACAGGTGGTTTTCAGTACCGCCGGAAACCACTTTGTAGCCACGGTTCAGGAACACTTCAACCATCGCTTTCGCGTTCTTAGCAACCTGCTGCTGGTAGACTTTGAACTCAGGCTCCATCGCTTCTTTCAGTGCGACAGCTTTACCCGCGATAACGTGCATCAGCGGGCCGCCCTGCGCGCTTGGGAAGACGGCAGAGTTCAGTTTTTTGTACAGTTCTTCGCTACCGCCCTTCGCCAGGATCAGGCCGCCGCGCGGACCCGCCAGGGTTTTGTGGGTGGTGGTGGTCACAACGTGAGCATGCGGAACCGGGTTCGGGTACACGTCTGCCGCGATCAGGCCTGCAACGTGAGCCATATCAACGAACAGATAGGCGCCGATGCTGTCAGCGATTTCACGCATTTTTGCCCAGTCAACGATGCCGGAGTAAGCAGAGAAACCACCGATGATCATCTTCGGTTTGTGTTCCTGAGCCTGCTTAGCCATATCTTCGTAGTCAATTTTACCGGACTCATCGATACCGTAAGGAATGATGTTGTACAGCTTGCCGGAGAAGTTTACCGGGGAGCCGTGAGTCAGGTGACCGCCTTGTGCCAGGTTCATACCCAGAACGGTATCGCCCGGCTGCAGCAGCGCGGTGTAGACCGCAAAGTTAGCCTGAGAACCAGAGTGCGGCTGCACGTTGGCATAA
Organism: Klebsiella sp. R445; assembly: GCF_051131755.1. Taxonomy (NCBI): domain Bacteria; kingdom Pseudomonadati; phylum Pseudomonadota; class Gammaproteobacteria; order Enterobacterales; family Enterobacteriaceae; genus Klebsiella; species Klebsiella sp. R445. The sequence goes on along the minus strand of NZ_CP180446.1, from coordinate 4,503,645 downwards.
TCAGCGCCGAACAGCTCTTTTGCACGATCGATAGCCAGTTGCTCAACGATATCAACGTATTCGCAACCGCCGTAGTAGCGCTTGCCCGGATAGCCTTCGGCATATTTGTTGGTCAGCTGAGAACCCTGCGCCTGCATGACGCGCGGGCTGGTGTAGTTCTCGGAGGCGATCAGTTCGATGTGCTCTTCCTGACGTACTTTTTCCTGCTCCATAGCCTGCCACAGTTCGGCATCATAATCGGCAATGTTCATTTCACGCTTTAACATCCGCATCTCCTGCTCAGCTAACAATAGATTACAGCTCTAAAAGGGGGGCCTTTTCGGGCAACGGCCCACAGTATAACTGAATCGTTCTGTGATAACAGGTCTTGACAAAGGATTTTACGCAAACGATTGGCTCCGCATGATACAAGGCTTTGAGCAACAACGACTCCACGATTATCAACGGATTTCTTTTCAGGTTTGTGATGCAAATAATTCATGTTGTTACCACTACAGGGAAAAGTGTTAAAGAACCATTTACATTGCAGGGTTATTTTTATAAGATGCATATAAAATACATCATTTAAATAACTCTTAAGGAAGCTGCTATGCTCGACGCTCAAACCATCGCTACCGTCAAAGCCACGATCCCCTTGCTCGTCGAAACCGGCCCTAAGCTGACCGCCCATTTTTACGATCGCATGTTCGCGCATAACCCGGAGCTCAAAGAGATCTTCAACATGAGCAACCAGCGTAACGGCGATCAGCGTGAAGCGCTGTTTAATGCGATTGCGGCTTACGCCAGCAACATCGAGAACCTGCCTGCCCTGCTGCCGGCAGTCGAGAAAATCGCGCAGAAACACACCAGCTTCCAGATCAAACCGGAACAGTACAACATCGTGGGTGCTCACCTGCTGGCGACGCTCGATGAGCTGTTCAGCCCGGGCCAGGAGGTGCTTGACGCATGGGGAAAAGCCTATGGTGTACTGGCGAACGTCTTTATCAACCGTGAAGCGGAAATCTACCAGCAGAACGCCAGCAAAACCGGCGGCTGGGAAGGCACCCGAGCGTTCCGCATTACCCGCAAAGCCCCGCGCAGTGCCCTGATTACCAGCTTCGACCTGGAGCCGGTAGACGGTCAGCCGGTCGCCGATTACCAGCCGGGCCAGTACCTGGCTATCTGGCTGAAGCCGGAAGGGTTTGAATATCAGGAAATTCGCCAGTACTCGCTGACCCGCAAGCCAAATGGCAAAAGCTATCGCATCGCGGTGAAACGTGAAAACGGTGGCCAGGTTTCAAACTGGCTTCACGCTGCGGCGCAGGAAGGGGATATCGTACATCTGGCGGCACCGGCAGGTGACTTCTTCCTCGACGTCACCGCGCAAACACCGGTAACGCTGATCTCCGGCGGGGTTGGTCAGACACCGATGCTGGCGATGCTCGAAACGCTGGCAAAAACGCAGCATGCCGCCCAGGTTAACTGGTTCCACGCTGCGGAAAATGGCGACGTTCACGCGTTTGCCGATGAAGTTGCCGCCCTGGGCGCTACCCTGCCGGCGTTTCGTTCCCACGTCTGGTATCGCACGCCCACCGCCGCCGACCGTCAGGCTGCGCGCTTTAATAGCGAAGGTCTGATTGAATTGTCCGAGCTGGCCGATGCGCTGCGCGATCCGCAGATGCAGTATTATCTCTGTGGTCCGGTGGTGTTTATGCAGTTTGCCGCGAAGCAGCTGGTGGCGTTGGGCGTGAGCGGCGAGAACATTCACTACGAGTGTTTCGGCCCGCACAAGGTGCTGTAAGCCGGTAAAACAAAGTAGCCCCGGTGGCGCGAGCCTACCGGGGCTACAGATCTATGCGGTCTTACATTTAAATCGCGGCGTCGTCTTCTTCACCGGTACGAATACGAATCACGCGGGCCACGTCGAAGACGAAGATTTTACCATCACCGATTTTACCGGTCTGGGCGGTGCGGATAATGGTATCCACACAGGTATCGACGATATCGTCAGTGACCACAATTTCAATTTTCACTTTCGGCAAAAAATCCACCATGTACTCTGCACCGCGGTACAGCTCGGTGTGGCCTTTCTGACGGCCAAAGCCCTTCACTTCCGTTACTGTCATCCCGGTGATGCCGACTTCGGCCAGCGCTTCACGCACGTCATCCAGTTTGAAAGGTTTAATAATCGCATCAATCTTTTTCATGGTGTTCCTGTCTTTGTCGCGTAACCGGTTGCTTACCGTATCATAGCTTGCGTTATGTTGCGGAGCTACTCTTTAAAGTCGTTGGCGTCGAGCTCATGGCGCGACAGCAACTTATAAAATTCAGTGCGGTTACGCCCCGCCATTCTGGCGGCGTGGGTGACGTTACCTTTAGTAATTTGCAGTAACTTGCGCAGATAGTTCAGCTCAAACTGATTACGCGCTTCAACGAAGGTCGGCAGCGCGGTGTTTTCCCCTTCCAGCGCCTGCTCCACCAGCGCATCACCGATCACTGGTGAGGTAGTCAGCGCGACACACTGCTCAATCACGTTCACCAGCTGGCGCACGTTACCGGGCCACTTGGCCGCCATCAGCCGCTTCATCGCATCGGTGGAAAAGGCGCGGACAAACGGCTTATGCCGGTCGGCAGACTGACGCAGCAGGTGGTTCGCCAGCAGCGGAATATCTTCAGCACGCTCGGCCAGCGGCGGTATCTTCAGATTCACCACGTTCAGGCGGTAAAACAGGTCTTCACGAAACTCGCCGCGCGCCATCGCTTTTGGCAGATCGCGGTGGGTCGCCGAAATAATTCGCACATCGATATCGATATCGCGGTTGCTGCCCAGCGGGCGTACTTTCCGCTCCTGCAACACCCGCAGCAGCTTGACCTGGAGCGCCACCGGCATATCGCCGATCTCATCGAGGAACAGCGTCCCGCCTTCCGCTGCCTGGAACAGCCCTTCCCGGTTGCTGACCGCGCCGGTAAAGGCTCCGCGCGCATGACCAAACAGCTCGGACTCCAGCAGCTGTTCCGGCAATGCCCCACAGTTGATGGCGACAAAAGGCTTGTCGTGGCGCGGACTGGCGTTATGAATCGCCTGGGCGACGATCTCTTTCCCGGTACCGCTCTGGCCGTTAATCAGCACGCTGACGTCCGACTGAGCAACCATCCCGGCCTGCTCCAGCAGACGCTGCATCAGCGGGCTGCGGGTAACAATCGCCTGGCGCCAGCGCTCATCCGTGACCGGCGCGCTTTGCTCAAGTGCATCATCGATGGCTTTATACAGCGCATCTTTGTCCACCGGCTTGGTCAGAAAACCAAATACCCCTTGCTGGGTGGCGGCGACCGCATCGGGAATCGAACCGTGGGCGGTGAGGATGATAACCGGCAGCCCCGGCTGTACTTTCTGGATCTCGCTGAACAGCTGCAGGCCGTCCATCTCATCCATGCGCAGGTCGCTGACCACCAGTTCGACCTTGTCGCGGGCCAGGATTCGCAGCGCCTCAGGGCCGCTTTCGGCGGTGACCACGCTGTATCCCTCGCTGGTTAAGCGCATGCCCAGCAGCTTTAACAGGCCTGGATCGTCATCCACCAGCAGCAAATGGGCGGGTTTACGGATCGTCATGGATCACCTCCGGAACTTTATCGCTTCCGTGACTGCCATCGGTATTAAAATTGCCGCCAGGTTTGCGACTGGAGAGCTGGCGTTCGATATCGGTCAGGTTTTCCAGCTTGCGTGTTGTCAGCTCCAGCTGGCTGCGCAGTTGCTCTTCCTGGAGGCGCAGCGCCCCTAGTTCGGCATCGCTGGACTGTTGCAGCTTCGCATAGCGCGCACGCTCTTCTACCAGCTGAAGCTGGCGGTTCTGACCATCGAGCCACAGCTGATAAAGAGGACGCACCTGCACCGCAATGTGCGCGCTGTAGGTATTCAGGCGAGACACCACGTCGCGCCGCTCGTTGGGCGTGATTTTGGCATCCGCCAGCAGGATCCCGCGCTTAAACGCGTCCTGCCAGTTATTATCGCCGTGAAGCCGGGCTTCAGCCCGCGCCTGCACCGGCGCCAGACGGTCGGCACAATCAATCCCGCGTAGCCAGTACAGCGGGTTTTTATCGCTGGCATCGCTCTTCAGCGACCAGATGTCGGCACAATCGACTGCGAGAAAATCCGCAACCTGATGCTGTGGCAGTTCAGGTTGTGCTTTGTCATGTGCCGTGTGCGGCGAAAAAGAAGCGGAACATCCCGTCAGCGCCAGACATGCGATGCCGCACAGCAAGCGTCCTTTGACAGCACGAACCACTACGAAAAAGTGGGACATATTCACCCGTTGTTGATTCATGTGTTGGTTTTTCCCGACTCAGCGACGGGCAGCGTGATGCGAAAACAGATATACCCGGGTTCATCCTCTTCCAGGCTCAGTTCTCCCTGCATTTGTCGGACGCAGTCCCGGGCAATACTCAGCCCCAGACCGCTTCCCTTCACCGCCCCTTTACGCTGATGACTTCCCTGATAAAACGGCTCGAAAATCATGTTTTTTTCCGCAGGTGGAATCGGTTCGCCGCTGTTGATCACGTCAATACGAACCTGCTCGCCATGCCGGTAACTATGGAGACGAATGTTACCGGATTCAGCCCCATAGTGCACCGCATTGGAATAGAGATTATCCAGCACGCTGATGAATAATGCCGGGTCCGCCAGACAGGTCCGTTCCTCTAGCTGAATCTCGGTATGCATCATTTTAGCCCGGGCGGGCAAACTGTGGGCTGCCACAACGTTTTCAACCAGCTCAGCCAGATTCACGCGCTCACGCGGGACCGGGCCATCCGCCTGTTTGCGGTTGTAATCAAGCAGTTGCTCAATCAGCTTTTGCAGATTGCGGCTGCTGCTATCCAGAATTTCGACAATCTCCTGCTGCTCAGCGGTCAGCGGTCCGGCCACGCGGTCTGCCAACAGCTCGGTCCCCTCGCGCATGCTGGCGAGCGGAGTTTTCAGCTCGTGGGAGAGATGGCGCAAAAACTGATGGCGCTGCGATTCCAGCCACGCCAGGCGTTCGCTCAGCCAGATAATGCGCTCCCCGACAGAACGTAGCTCGCGCGGTCCGGTAAACAGCGCCGCGTTGTCCAGCGACTTCCCTTCCCCCAGCCGGTTAATCATCCTCTCGATCCCCTTTACGGGACCGATAATCATGCGGGTGAACAGCAGGACCAACGCCAGGCTCAGCAAAAACAGCACCAGCGCCTGCCAGCCAAAGAACTGCCCGCGTTCAGCAATCTCCTGCTGCAACTGTTGTCCACGCGAGTACACCACCGTCCGGGTGGCCTGCACCATTTCGCTGTTCGCCGCGGCAAAGGTTTCCAGGCTGGCCCCGGATTTGGTATCCGGGCTGCTGTTGCTGCACTTAAGCTGGGCCAGATCGCTTAACGCCTGGCTCAGCGCCTGCCAGATTTTTTCATCCGGCAGCACGCCAGCATGGGCATCCAGCATTTCGCTGTAGCGTTTGCGCTGGTTCTGATACACCTTCGCCAGCGTGGGGTCGTCCAGCACGCAGTACTGCCGGTAGCTACGCTCCATTTCCAGCGAGGCGTTGACCATCGCTTCACTGCGTCGGGCATCGATCAGCGTCGTACGGTTGATGTGCGCCGCCTGGGCGCTCAGCGCATTCAGGCTCTGCCAGGCCTGCCAGGCTAACACCAGCAGCGGCAGCAGAATCAGCACAAAGGAGAGCGTGACCAGTTGACGCAGGGAACGAGGGAAAAGAGAGATACGCTTCAAGGCCAGGGGTCTCAATGATTAGCTCATAACGATGCCGGGTGAAGACATCACAGCATGACAGGTACTGGCAACCGTGCTGTCGTCAGGAAGGTCACAATATATACCCTAATGCGTTCAAGTTGTAGGGAGGCGATGGATGACCTTGCCAGGTGAAGTACCGCAGATATAACAAAGCCAGGCAGATGCCTGGCTTTGTTAAGGAATAAGGCGGTGCCTAACTCGACGTTTCGCCCGATGGCTGATAAAGCTAGGCTATTATCAATAGTTGGACGGCAGGCACCTTGTTGTGCGTCATTCGAAGTTTATGTAGCGCGTCCCGAAGGGGCTGACATAAGAAGGTGAATGAGCCACTGGTTATTATTATGCAGTAACTGTGCCACATTGCAAAATAATTTATTAACACAATGAAATATAATGTATTTTTAATACTTTTAGCCGCTGACTAACGCAGTCACTTTTTACTCACAGTGTCGCTATTTAGCAACACTTCATAGCTAATTTAATAATATTTTTTAAAATCAATAACTTAAATGTCGCCAATTGGCGACACCACTTTCAGGCGTTTGTCGGCGATCCCCGACACCTGAAAGCGGCCGCTATCACAAATAAAAAAGCCCCCGGTCGATACCGGGGGCTTAATGCGTGTCTGCGGTTAGCCCAGCTGTTTACGCGCGTTGCGGAAGATGCGCATCCACGGGCTGTCTTCGCCCCAGTTTTCCGGGTGCCAGGAGTTGGCAACGGTACGGAATACGCGCTCAGGGTGCGGCATCATAATCGTCGCGCGGCCACTTTCGCTGGTTACCGCGGTGATACCGTTGGCTGAACCGTTCGGGTTCGCCGGGTAGCTTTCCGTCACCTTACCGAAGTTATCGACAAAGCGCAGCGCCACCAGGCCTTTGCTCTCCAGCTGTGCCAGATGCGCACCGTCACGCACTTCCACCTGCCCTTCACCGTGGGAAACGGCAATCGGCATCATGGAGCCCACCATCCCCTGCAGCAGCAGAGACGGGCTTTGCGTCACTTCGACCAGGCTGAAGCGCGCTTCAAAACGGTCGGAGTAGTTGCGCACGAAGCGTGGCCACAGCTCGCTTCCCGGGATCAGCTCGCGCAGGTTAGACATCATCTGGCAACCGTTACACACGCCCAACGCCAGGGTCTGCGGACGATGGAAGAAGGTGGCAAACTCATCGCGCACGCGTTCGTTGAACAGGATCGACTTCGCCCAGCCTTCACCCGCGCCTAACACATCACCGTAAGAGAAGCCGCCGCAGGCCACCAGCGCCTGGAAATCTGCCAGCCCGGTACGGCCGGCCAGCAGGTCGCTCATGTGCACATCGATGGCATCAAAGCCCGCGCGATGGAAGGCAGCCGCCATTTCAACATGCGAGTTGACGCCCTGCTCGCGCAGCACGGCCACTTTTGGACGCGCGCCGGTTGCGATATACGGTGCGGCAATATCTTCGCTGATATCGAAGGAGAGCTTAACGTTGAGGCCCGGATCGTTATCGCGGCTTTTCGCTTCGTGTTCGCTATCGGCACACTCAGGGTTATCGCGCAGACGCTGCATCTGCCAGGTAGTTTCTGCCCACCACATACGCAGCGTGGTGCGGCTTTCGCTGAACACCGGCTGGTCATCCGCAGTGATAACAAAACGGTCACCCGCCGTCGCCTGGCCCAGGTAATGGACGCAATCAGCCAGACCATGAGAGGCCAGCAGAGCTTCCACCGACTCGCGATCCGCCGCGCGAACCTGAATCACCGCGCCCAGCTCTTCGTTAAACAGCGCCGCCAGACGATCGTCGCCCAGCGCGGCGATATCGGCCGTCAGGCCACAGTGACCAGTAAAGGCCATCTCGGCCAGGGTCACCAGCAGACCACCGTCAGATCGGTCGTGGTACGCCAGCAGCTTACGTTCCGCTACCAGCGCCTGCATCGCATCCCAGAAGCCCTTCAGTTGGGCAACATCGCGAACGTCGGCCGGCACATCACCCAGCTGACGATAGACCTGCGCCAGGGCGGTGGCGCCGAGCGCGTTATGGCCTTTGCCTAAATCAATCAGCAGCAGGGCGTTATCTTCTGTGGAGAGCTGCGGCGTCACGGTATGACGGACATCTTCCACACGGGCAAACGCGGAAATCACCAGCGACAGCGGTGAGGTCATCTCGCGCTGCTCGCTGCCTTCCTGCCAGCGGGTTTTCATCGACATCGAGTCTTTACCCACCGGAATCGTCAGGCCCAGAGCCGGACACAGCTCTTCACCCACCGCTTTCACCGCTTCATACAGGCCGGCATCTTCACCCGGGTGACCGGCTGCGGCCATCCAGTTAGCGGAGAGTTTCACGCGATTCAACGCACCAATTTGCGTCGCCGCAACGTTGGTCAGCGCTTCACCCACCGCCAGGCGGGCAGAAGCGGCAAAGTCGAGCAGAGCAACCGGCGCACGTTCACCGATAGCCATCGCTTCACCGTAGTAGCTATCGAGGCTGGCGGTGGTTACCGCGCAGTTCGCCACTGGGATCTGCCACGGCCCGACCATTTGATCCCGTGCAACCATGCCGGTGACGCTACGGTCGCCGATGGTCACGAGGAAGGTTTTTTCCGCCACCGCAGGTAAATGCAGGACGCGATTGACGGCATCAGCCACGGTAATAGGCTGGCGATCCAGCGCTTCACCTTTGACTTTCAGGGTCTGCACGTCGCGGGTCATTTTCGGCGTTTTACCCAGCAGCACGTCCAGCGGCAGGTCGATCGGCTGGTCGTTGAAGTGGGAATCGCTCATGTTGAGGTGCAGCGCTTCGGTGGCCTCGCCGATCACCGCATAAGGTGCGCGCTCGCGGCGGCACAGCTCATCAAACAGCGGCAGCTGCTCTGGCGCAACCGCCAGAACATAGCGTTCCTGAGATTCGTTACACCAGATTTCCAGCGGGCTCATGCCCGGCTCATCGCTGAGGATATCGCGCAGCTGGAATTTACCACCGCGTCCGCCGTCGCTCACCAGCTCCGGCATGGCGTTAGACAGGCCGCCCGCACCGACGTCGTGGATAAACAGAATTGGGTTGTCGTCGCCCAGCTGCCAGCAACGGTCGATCACTTCCTGGCAACGGCGTTCCATTTCCGGGTTATCGCGCTGTACCGAGGCAAAGTCGAGGTCGGCATCGGACTGACCGGAAGCCATTGAAGAGGCCGCTCCGCCGCCCAGGCCGATATTCATCGCCGGGCCGCCCAGAACGATCAGTTTCGCACCCACGGTGATCTCGCCTTTCTGCACGTGTTCGCCGCGGATGTTACCGATCCCGCCTGCCAGCATGATCGGCTTATGATACCCACGCAGCTCTTCGCCGTTGTGGCTGGTCACTTTTTCTTCATAGGTACGGAAATAACCGTTCAGCGCCGGACGACCAAATTCGTTGTTAAACGCTGCGCCGCCCAACGGGCCATCGGTCATGATATCCAGCGCGGTAACAATGCGCTCCGGCTTACCGAAGTCTTCTTCCCACGGCTGTTCAAAACCAGGAATACGCAGGTTAGATACCGAGAAGCCCACCAGGCCCGCTTTCGGCTTCGCCCCACGCCCGGTCGCCCCTTCATCACGGATTTCACCGCCGGAGCCGGTCGCCGCGCCCGGCCACGGAGAGATGGCCGTTGGGTGGTTGTGCGTTTCGACCTTCATCAGGATATGTGCGTCTTCCTGATGGTAGTCATAGCGGCCCTTTTCGCGATCGGCGAAGAAGCGCCCTACCTGAGAACCTTCCATGACTGCCGCGTTATCTTTATAGGCGGACAGAACGTAATCCGGCGTCTTTTCGAAGGTGTTTTTGATCATCTTAAACAGCGACTTCGGCTGCTGTTCGCCATCGATGACCCAGTCGGCGTTAAAAATCTTGTGACGACAGTGCTCGGAGTTCGCCTGGGCAAACATATACAGCTCGATGTCGTTGGGGTTACGCCCAAGCGTGGTAAAGGCATCGAACAGGTAGTCAATTTCGTCTTCCGCCAGCGCCAGCCCCAGACGGAGGTTAGCGTCAATCAGCGCCTGACGACCCTGACCCAGCATATCGACGCTGGTAACCGGCGTCGGCTGATGCTGAGCGAACAGCTGCTCACCCGCTTCCAGCGCATCAAAGACGCTTTCCATCATCCGGTCGTGAAGTTCGCTCGCGACGGTGGCCCACTGCGCTTCGCTCAGAGTGCTGGCTTCTACATAGTACGCCACGCCGCGCTCAAGGCGCACAACCTGCGACAGACCGCAGTTATGGGCGATATCGGTAGCTTTAGAAGACCAGGGGGAGATGGTGCCAGGGCGGGGAGTGACGAGCAGTAATTTACCGGTTGGGGTATGGCTTTTTAAATCAGGACCATACTTGAGCAGTCGCGCCAGACTCTCTCGTTCGTCGCCGCTTAACGGCGCGCTCAGATCGGCAAAATGAACATACTCTGCATATATAGTGCTAACCGGCAGGTTCGCCGCCTGGAAACGTGCCAGCAGTTTATTAATTCGAAATGCCGACAGTGCAGGTGAACCACGCAAAATTTCCATCATAAGTCTCTCGTCTTCGCAGCTTTCAATATGAGCCAGGGGGGAAACGGGCGCCATTATAGTGAATCCTGAGCCGCGACGAAACCGTTTGCGTGGAAATAAAATGATTCCCCTGGTTTATCAATTAATGTGACCGCAGTCGCGAATAAGTTGCCAACTGGCGCATTCTTAAGCAAAATGCCGCTCATTCGACGTCTGTCTTTTCACTTTTCCGCTAATAGCCTGCTGAGGAACTCAGAGCTGCAGAAGATTAACTATCTGAAAAAACTGAAGATTAATTATCTGCTCATCGGCATTGTGACCTTACTGCTGGCGGCCGCCCTGTGGCCGTCGATCCCGTGGTCCGGCAAGCCAGAGAACCGCGTGGCCGGGATTATCGCCCGCGGCGAGCTGCGTATCAGCACCATCAATTCACCGCTGACCTTCGCCACGATCAATGACAAAACCTATGGGCTGGATTACGAGCTGGCAAAACAGTTCGCCGACTACCTCGGGGTGCCGCTGAAAGTGACCGTCCGCCAGAATATCAGCCAGTTGTTCGACGACCTGGACACCGGCAAAGCCGATATGTTAGCTGCCGGGCTGGTTTACAACTCGGAGCGGGTCAAAAACTACCAGCCCGGACCGAGCTACTACTCCGTATCCCAGCAGCTGGTTTATCGGGTCGGCAGCTTGCGGCCGCGTAACCTTGCCAGCCTCACGGCAGAGCAGCTGGCCCTCGCCCCAGGTCATGTTGCGATTAACGATCTGCAGGCGCTGAAAGATCATAAATACCCGGACCTCGGCTGGCGTGTGGATGAAAAGCGTGGCACCACCGCGCTGATGCAGGCGGTGATTGATGGCGATCTCGATTACACCATTGCGGATTCGGTGGCGGTCAGCCTGTTCCAGCGCGTTCATCCGGAGCTAGCCGTTGCGCTGGATATCAGCGACGAGCAGCCGGTCACCTGGTTTAGCCTCAAGAGCGAGGACAACTCGCTGTCCGCAGCGATGCTTGATTTCTTCGACACCATGAATGAAGACGGCACTCTGGCGCGGCTGGAAGAGAAGTATCTTGGGCACGGCAACGATTTCGATTATGTCGATACCCGTACCTTCCTGCGCGCTGTCGAAAATGCCCTGCCCGGTCTGCAGCCGATGTTTGAAAAGTATGCCCGTCAGATCGACTGGCGTCTGCTGGCGTCCATTGCGTGGCAGGAATCACACTGGGATCCGCAGGCCACCTCGCCGACCGGAGTTCGCGGGATGATGATGTTGACCAAAAACACCGCACAGAGCCTGGGGTTGACCGACCGAACGGATGCAGAGCAAAGCCTCAGCGGCGGCATGCGTTACCTGCAGGATATGATGGGCAAGATACCGGATTCCGTCCCGAAAGATGAGCGGATCTGGTTTGCCCTCGCGGCGTACAACATGGGTTACGCCCATATGCTGGATGCGATTTCGTTGACCAAAAAGCAGAAAGGCAATCCCGACAGCTGGGCGGACGTGAAGCAACGCTTACCGTTGCTTAGCCAGAAACCCTATTACAGCAAGCTGAAATACGGCTACGCACGCGGCCACGAGGCGTACGCGTATGTCGAAAACATCCGTAAATATCACATCAGCCTGGTGGGCTACTTATCCGAGAAAGAGAGAAAGGAAGCGCAGAGGCTGGCGATGGCCGGAGACTATCCGGCGGTGATGCCGGACGAACTTGAGCAAGCGCCACGCACGATTCCTTTTTTCCAGTATCACGCCGAGTCTTTAGTCGACAACGTCAGGCTTAAAATCCCCGGCCTGGGGCACTAACTACGCGTCTTCGCCAGAGCGCGCCTTTTTCAGCGCTTTTTTCTCTTCGCGACGCCAGCGGAAAAAGTCACTGAGCATTCCCGAGCACGATTCCGCCAGGATCCCTTCGCTGACCTCGACCCGATGATTCATTCCCGGATGATGTAAGACGTCGATAAGCGATCCGGCCGCGCCGGTTTTTGCATCCCGGGCACCAAATACCAGCCGCGAAATCCGGCTATGCACCATCGCACCGGCACACATCACGCACGGTTCGAGCGTGACATACAGCGTGGCGTCAATCAGCCGGTAGTTTTGCAGGACCATTCCGCCCTGGCGCAAGGCCATAATTTCAGCATGCGCCGTCGGATCGTGGCGCCCGATAGGACGGTTCCAGCCTTCACCGATAACCTGATTATTGTGCACCAGCACGGCCCCTACCGGCACTTCGCCCTCTTCCCAGGCACGTTTCGCCAGCGTTAATGCGTGACGCATCCAGTATTCATCGTTTAGTTCATGGTCAGACAAAGCGGGCACTCCTGCGGAAAAAGCGGGGCGCATTATACATGGCAACCGGCATTACACACTATTCTAACTGGTGAAGATCGCCCTGCGGCGTAACGCGCCAGCGGTGCTGGCAAAAACAGAGCAACGGGTTGTCCTGCTCGCTGTCGCTGTAGCCGCTGTACAGCTGCAACGGCGCACCGATTTTCTGCTCCAGTTGGGCGACTTTTTCATGTCCCAGGCAGCGTAGGGTCAGCCCCCAGCCGCCGCAACGGCGCTCCATCCGGCTGGCGATAACATTCACTCTCGCCAGCCAGGGGGTATCAAAATAGACCTGCTCAACCAGCGACTGGGGCGAGCCGGTAATCAACCAGACCTCGGCATCGTGATGGTCGAGATAGTCCGTCAGCCGGGCCTGCACCACCGGGAACGCGGTCACCCGCTGGCGAAACCAGCGGACAAAACCGGCCTCTAGTCGCTTCAGGGCGCGCTCGCTGCGCCCGAAGGTGGCAGCCCACAGCAGCAGGCTCATTGGCCAGCGCGCCGCCCGACCGTTGACGGCTAACCCCAGCAGGATTGCCGGCGACATGAGGACCACCAGCGGGACATTCAACGGCTGGTGACGCAAGACGTAGCGCAGAAAACTGCCGAACATATCCTGTTGATGTAACGTTCCATCGAGATCAAAAAAAACCACTCGCCGCGTGCTGCTATTCAAAACCGACCTCTTTCTTTAGCAAATATCGTAGCTGATGCCGTTAGCTTAACAGCCTTATGTCGTGAACAGAGAAAACATCTACGGACGTTAACCCTGGGTTAAGGCTATTTTTCTGCAATCAATAAATCTCACCGGTAGAATTTTTAATTCGCTGTATTCCTCTTATAATCGAATACAAAATTCTTTCAGCAGAGGGCGAAGGTTGTCCTGAGGAAAACCGATGAACTGTTTAATCCGCATTCGCCAGCGCTATCCCTCGCTGGCGGCAAGCGACAAAAAGCTGGCAGACTTTATTCTGGCTCAGCCTGACCAGACCCGCCACCTCAGTTCGCAGCAGCTGGCTGGTGAGGCCGGCGTCAGCCAGTCCAGCGTCGTGAAATTCGCGCAGAAGATGGGGTTTAAAGGTTTCCCGGCACTGAAGCTGGCCTTAAGTGAAGCGCTGGCCAGCGCGCCCGATCCACAATCGGTTCCGGTGCATAACCAAATTCGCGGTGACGATCCGCTGCGCCTGGTGGGCGAGAAGCTGATCAACGATAACGTGGCCGCGATGCACGCTTCGCTGGATGTCAACACCGAAGAGAAGCTGCTGGAAGCTGTTGCACTGTTACGCCACGCCCGTCGGGTAGTGATCACCGGGATCGGCGCGTCCGGGCTGGTGGCGCGTAATTTCGGCTGGAAGCTGATGAAAATCGGCATTAACGCCGTTTCCGAACAGGATATGCACGCCCTGCTCGCGACCGTGCAGGCGATGTCATCCGACGATCTGCTAGTGGCGATCTCCTATTCTGGCGAACGCCGCGAGATCAACATGGCCGCCGGGGAAGCGCTGCGGGTTGGCTGTCGGATCCTGGCGATCACCGGGTTTACGCCGAATGCGCTGCAGCAGCAGGCGACGCAGTGTCTGTACACCATCGCCGAGGAGCAGGCGACGCGCAGCGCCGCGATCTCCTCCACCAGCGCGCAAATGATGCTCACCGATCTGCTGTTTATGGCACTGGTTCAGCAGGATCTTGAACATGCGCCGGACAGGATCCGCCACAGCGAGGCGCTGGTGAAAAAACTGGTGTGAGCAGAAAATGGGCGTATAATGCCCGCCCTGTTTGTGATGTTTCTGAGAATTTCCTGATGGCGCTGTTAATCACCAAAAAATGCATCAATTGCGATATGTGCGAACCGGAATGCCCGAATGAGGCGATTTCGATGGGTGACAGCATCTATGAAATTAACAGCGACCGCTGCACGGAGTGCGTGGGCCACTATGAGACGCCCACCTGTCAGAAAGTGTGCCCGATCCCCAATACGATTCTGAAAGACCCGGCACACGTCGAAAATGAAGAGCAGCTGTGGGATAAGTTTGTCCTGATGCATCATGCGGACAAAATCTGACGCTGCTCCCCGCAGGCGTTAACTCTCCACGATGACCGTAGCACAAGCGTAATGGCGCTCATCCGCCAGGGTCACGTGAATGCTCCTGACCCCCATACGCTGTGCCAGATTTTGCGCTTCACCCCATAGACGCAGGCTGGGTTTACCTAGCTCGTCGTTGTACACCTCGAACTGATTAAACGCCAGACCGTTGCGGATCCCGGTTCCCAGGGCTTTCGCCGCCGCCTCTTTAACCGCAAAGCGCTTCGCCAGAAAACGGACCGGCTGCTGGTGCTGCTGCCAAATCAGCCACTCGTTGTCGCTGAGCACGCGCCGGGCAAGGCGATCGCCGCTACGGGCAATCACCGCTTCTATCCGCGCAATTTCAACAATATCGGTTCCCAGCCCCAGAATCGCCATTACGCACGAGCTTCCTGCATCAGGCGTTTCATCTCGGCAACGGCCTCTTTCAGGCCGCTCATCACTGCCCGACCGATGATCGCGTGGCCGATGTTCAGCTCGTGCATTTCCGGAATGCGGGCAATCGCTTTGACGTTGTGATAGGTCAGACCGTGGCCGGCATTCACCTTCAGACCGAGGCTTGCCGCAAAGGTCGCCGCGGTCGCGATACGCTGCAGCTCTTTTTCCTGCTGGGCGTCGCTTTCGGCATCGGCGTAGCAGCCGGTGTGAATTTCAATATAGGGAGCGCCGACATCTGCTGCGGCCTGAATTTGCGCTTCATCGGCATCGATGAACAGAGAGACCAGAATCCCGGCATCGGCCAGACGTTTGCAAGCATCGCGCATTTTCTCGCGCTGACCGGCCACGTCCAGGCCGCCTTCCGTCGTCACTTCCTGACGCTTTTCCGGCACCAGGCAGCAGAAATGCGGTTTGGTGTCGCAGGCGATGGTCAGCATCTCTTCGGTGACCGCCATCTCGAGATTCATGCGGGTGTCCAGCGTCTGGCGCAGCACGCGCACGTCACGGTCGGTAATGTGGCGGCGGTCTTCGCGCAGGTGGACGGTAATGCCGTCAGCCCCGGCCTGCTCAGCGATAAACGCAGCCTGTACCGGGTCCGGATAAGCAGTGCCGCGCGCATTACGCAGTGTCGCGATATGGTCAATATTGACCCCTAACAGTAATTCAGCCATGACAATCCTCATTGATCGTTATTCGTTTTATCTGCTCGCGCCGCGCGTGCGGGCATAAACTGGCGAAACAGCTCCCGACTCTTCAGCGGCTTACCGCCAAGATACGGCTTCAGGGCGATACGGGTAAAGCGCTTAGCGGCCCGCAGCGCATCGCTGTCCGGAAACTCACGGTTCGCCAGCGCTTTTAAATGGTGCCCGGTAAAGGTGTTGTTATCAATAACCACGCTGGCGATAAAGCCTTTTTCTTCACGGTAGCGGTAGGTCATGGTGTCATCGACCGCGTCGCCGCTGCCGGCGCAGTGGAGAAAATCGACGCCGTAACCCAGATGCCCCAACAACGCCAGTTCAAAACGGCGTAATGCCGGCTCCGGCGTGCCGCTTGTGCCCGCCAGCGCCTGGAGACAGTGCAGGTAATCGAAAAAGAGTTCGGAAAAGCGCGTTTCATGTTCCAGCACGCGGGAGAGGAGTTCATTCACATACAGCCCGCTGTAGAGCGTGATACCGCTGAGCGGCAGGGCCAGTGAAACTGCTTCGGCATTGCGTAGCGTTTTGACGTCGCCGCGGCCACCAAAGCGAAGTAATAAGGGGGTAAAAGGCTGGAGAGCACCTTTGAGGCTGGAGCGTTTGGAACGTGCGCCTTTAGCAACAAGGCGCACGCGGCCGGACTCTTCCGTGAAGACGTCCAGCATCAGGCTGGTTTCGCTCCAGGGACGACTATGCAGGACGAAAGCGCGCTGCCAGCCTTCCATCAAAATAGCGCTTAGTGATCGTCGCCGTAACCGAGACTGCGCAGCGCGCGTTCGTCATCAGCCCAGCCGGATTTCACTTTCACCCACAGTTCAAGGTGAACCGGCGCTTCAAACATATCCTGCATGTCTTTACGGGCTTCAATACCGATGGTTTTGATTTTGGAGCCTTTGTTGCCAATCACCATCTTCTTCTGCCCTTCACGCTCAACCAGGATCAGGCCGTTAATATCATAACCGCCACGCTCGTTGGTCTGGAAACGTTCGATTTCTACCGTCACAGAGTACGGCAGTTCTGCGCCAAGGAAACGCATCAGTTTTTCACGGATGATTTCAGAAGCCATAAAGCGCTGTGAGCGGTCAGTAATATAATCTTCCGGGAAGTGATGAATCGCTTCCGGCAGATGCTTACGGACGATCCCGGCGATGGTATCGACGTTCATTCCCGTTTCTGCAGAAATCGGGACGATATCCAGGAAGTTCATCTGGCTTGCCAGGAACTGCAGGTGCGGCAGTAAATCCGCTTTTTCCTGCACGTTATCGACTTTATTGACCGCCAGGATCACCGGCGCTCTGGCATCACGCAGTTTGCCCAGCACCATTTCGTCATCGGCGGTCCAGCGGGTACCTTCAACCACGAAGATAACCAGCTCAACGTCGCCAATCGAGCTACTCGCCGCTTTGTTCATCAGGCGGTTGATAGCGCGTTTTTCTTCCATATGCAGGCCCGGGGTATCGACATAGATTGCCTGATACGGCCCTTCCGTGTGGATGCCGACAATACGGTGACGCGTTGTCTGCGCTTTGCGCGAGGTGATCGAAATCTTCTGCCCAAGCAGATTGTTCAGCAGTGTGGATTTACCCACGTTCGGGCGGCCGACAATAGCGACAAACCCGCAATAACTTTTTTCGTTGCTCATTCCAGCTCCAGTTTTTTCAGCGCCTGTTCGGCGGCAGCCTGCTCCGCCTTGCGACGGCTGGAACCTGTGCCAACCACTGGTTCACTCAGGCCGCTGACCTGGCAGTGGATAGTAAATTCCTGATCGTGGGCTTCACCACGCACCTGTACCACCAGATAAGATGGCAGCGGCAGATGGCGACCCTGCAAATATTCCTGCAAACGAGTCTTCGGATCTTTTTGTTTATCGCCCGGGCTGATTTCGTCCAGACGAGTTTGATACCAGCTCAGAATCAGGCGCTCAACGTTCTGGATATCGCTATCGAGGAAAATCCCGCCGATCAGTGCTTCAACGGTATCTGCCAGAATAGATTCGCGACGAAAACCGCCGCTTTTCAGCTCACCCGGCCCAAGGCGCAGGCACTCACCTAACTCAAACTCACGGGCGATTTCCGCCAGCGTGTTGCCTCGAACCAGCGTGGCGCGCATGCGGCTCATGTCACCTTCGTCAACCCGAGGGAAGCGGTGATAGAGCGCATTCGCGATCACAAAACTCAGAATTGAGTCACCCAGAAACTCCAGGCGCTCGTTGTGCTTGCTGCTGGCACTGCGGTGAGTTAATGCCTGTTGCAACAGCTCCTGATGATGGAAAGTGTAGCCCAGCTTCCGTTGAAGCCGATTAATTACGATGGGGTTCATGCGATACCAATAAATGAATGCGTCAAAAATGCAGCACACGAAACCGACCTGGGCAGCTCTGTCTCATAGTAGATTGCCTGTGCGCAAACCTGTCGCCTTTCTGCAACCCAACTTATTTCAGAGTAAAATCAACCAACGCGGTTTCGTGTGCAGTGTCACTCTTACGAGAGACAACCAAAACTTCGGGGGGATATTCTATACGCAACGACAAGGGATGTCGTTAGTTTGAATAGATTTAAATATTAAATAATTCACGCTGCCGTATTGCGACGGCAGCGTGAATAAGGCAGGGGAATTAGTGGATGCTGCCGATACGTGATAAACGCACGCCGGTTGGCCACTCACCTTCCTGTTTTTCGAAGCTCATCCAGATTGCCGTGGCTTTACCCACCAGGTTCGCTTCTGGCACAAAGCCCCAGTAACGGCTGTCGGCGCTGTTATCGCGGTTGTCACCCATCATGAAGTACTGACCCGGCGGCACAATCCAGGTCGCCAGCGGCAGACCCGATTGATGGTAGTACATGCCGACCTGATCCTGAGCGATCGGAACGGTCAGAATACGGTGAGTCACCTCACCGAGCGTCTCTTTACGTTCGGTCAGACGGATACCATCTTCTTTGGTCTCGCCCTTCGGCAGTTGCCAGAACCCGCTGGTCGCTTCACCACCGTTACGGCGCGAGAATGTCTGAACGAAATCGCTCGGCTCAACGTTGGAGTAGGTGACCGGCAGCGCGCTACCACAAGCCTGGCCGGAACTGCAGCCTGGCTGGATGGTGACCTGCTTGGTCAACGGATCGTAGGTGACCTTATCGCCCGGCAGCCCGACAGCACGCTTGATGTAATCCAGACGCGGATCTTCCGGGTATTTAAAGACCACGATATCACCGCGTTTGGGATGACCGGTTTCGATCAGCGTTTTCTGGTAGATCGGATCTTTAATGCCGTAGGCAAACTTCTCAACCAGAATAAAATCGCCAATCAGCAGCGTTGGCATCATTGAACCTGATGGAATCTGAAACGGCTCATAAATAAATGAGCGAACCACCAGAACAATAGCCAGTACCGGAAATACCGAGGCTCCCGTTTCCAGCCAGCCCGGTTTCGGGCCCACTTTCTTCAGCGTTTGCTTGTCGAGGCTATCGCCTGTCGCAGCCTGAGCCGCGGCCTGACGTTCACGACGCTTCGGCGCAAAGATGAATTTATCCAGACACCACAACAACCCTGTGACCAGGGTTGCGATCACCAGGATCAGGGCAAACATGTTCGCCATGCCAACTCCTTAATGGTTATTTGCCGTCTTTACCGACGTGCAGAATGGCAAGGAACGCTTCCTGCGGCAGCTCAACGTTACCCACTTGCTTCATACGTTTTTTACCGTCTTTCTGCTTCTGCAGCAGCTTTTTCTTACGGCTGACGTCACCGCCGTAGCATTTCGCCAGGACGTTTTTACGCAGCTGCTTGACGGTCGCACGGGCAATAATGTGGTTGCCGATCGCCGCCTGAATCGCAATATCGAACTGCTGGCGTGGGATCAGCTCTTTCATCTTCTCTACCAGCTCACGGCCGCGGTACGGTGCGTTATCGTTGTGGGTGATCAGCGCCAGCGCATCAACACGCTCGCTGTTGATCAGCACGTCCACGCGGACCATGTTGGAGGCCTGGAAGCGTTTGAAGTTATAGTCCAGCGACGCATAGCCGCGTGACGTTGACTTCAGACGGTCGAAGAAATCGAGAACCACTTCCGCCATTGGAATTTCATAGGTCAGCGCCACTTGTTTACCGTGGTAAACCATGTTGGTCTGCACGCCACGCTTCTCAATACACAGGGTGATAACGTTACCCAGGTATTCCTGCGGCAGCAGCATATGACACTCGGCGATCGGCTCACGCAGTTCCTGAATGTTATTCAGCGGCGGCAGCTTGGACGGGCTATCGACATAGATAACCTCTTTCGCGGTGGTTTCGACTTCGTAGACTACCGTCGGCGCAGTGGTGATCAGATCCAGGTCATACTCGCGTTCCAGACGCTCCTGAATGATTTCCATGTGCAGCAGGCCCAGGAAGCCGCAGCGGAAGCCGAAGCCCAGCGCCGTGGAACTCTCCGGCTCGAAGAACAGAGAAGCATCGTTGAGGCTCAGTTTGCCGAGCGCATCACGGAAGCTTTCGTAGTCATCAGAGCTGACCGGGAACAGACCGGCATATACCTGCGGTTTGACTTTTTTGAAGCCAGGCAGAGCTTTGTCAGCCGGGTTACGCGAGGTGGTCAGGGTATCGCCAACCGGCGCGCCAAGGATGTCTTTAATGGCGCACACCAGCCAGCCAACCTCGCCGCATTTCAGCTCGGTACGGTCAACCTGTTTTGGCGTAAAGATGCCCAGACGGTCAGCATTGTAGACTTGTCCGGTGCTCATGACTTTGATTTTGTCGCCTTTACGCATGGTGCCGTTTTTAATACGCACCAGCGACACTACGCCGAGGTAGTTATCGAACCAGGAGTCGATGATCAGCGCCTGCAGCGGGCCATCCGCGTCACCTTCCGGTGGCGGGATATCGCGTACCAGACGTTCGAGAACGTCAGGAACACCGATGCCGGTTTTCGCCGAGCAGCGCACGGCATCAGCCGCATCAATGCCGACAATGTCTTCAATTTCTTCGGCTACACGCTCCGGGTCGGCAGCAGGCAGGTCGATTTTGTTGAGGACCGGAACCACTTCCAGATCCATTTCCATAGCGGTATAGCAGTTAGCCAGCGTCTGGGCTTCTACGCCCTGACCGGCATCGACCACCAGCAGCGCACCTTCACACGCGGCGAGAGAACGTGACACCTCATAAGAGAAGTCGACGTGGCCCGGCGTGTCGATAAAGTTCAGCTGATAGGTTTCGCCATTGGTCGCTTTATAATCCAGAGTGACGCTCTGCGCCTTAATGGTGATGCCACGCTCACGCTCAAGATCCATGGAGTCCAGTACCTGGGCCTCCATTTCACGATCGGAAAGGCCACCGCAAATCTGGATGATACGGTCAGACAACGTCGATTTACCGTGGTCGATATGAGCGATGATTGAAAAGTTACGTATATTCTTCATATTTAGAGTTAATTTTGCCTTACGCGAATCATGAGGCCGCTGTTCTGTGCCTGACGTTTTTTAATCCGAAAACGCCGCATTCTACACTACATCCACGAAACCAGGAAATGCTCTTACCAGCAGCATAACCGTAACAAATGGTGAGTGGGTCTGAGCGTAGCTAATAAAAAATAAAGGCCAGTGGAATCACTGACCTGGCTCTGAAGAGGGTGTCTCTGTACGCAGTAAATCCGGCGGCAGGCCCACGCTAATGATGACGGGTTGCCACGATTGACGAGCGGCTAACCCTGGAGAAAGTCCACGCGCAATCAGGAATCCGCCAACGCCACCGAGAACCGCACCACACAGTGACGCGAAGTCATTGGCAAACAGCACCTGAAAAATGGAAGCCACCACAAACAGCCCGACCAACGGCGCCATATAGACTAAAACCGCAGAGCCCAGCAGGCTGCTTTCGGCAATTCCCAGCTCAACTTTCTGCCCGGCGGACAGCGGCTGGTCGCTGGGAACGCTAATGGTATGGCTGGTTTGCGGCCCCAGCTTGTTCAGCACCCGGCTGCCGCAACCGGCACGCGAGGCGCAGCTGCTGCAGGAGGCTTTAACGTCGCAGTGCACCTGCGCCATGCCATTTTGCCAGGAGACGACCGTGGCCCACTCTTTAATCATTGTACTGCCTTGAACTTAATACTGTCGGAGATGCGTTTAGCCGTTTGCGGCGGCATTTCGCCGACTACGGTAATCTCTGCGTTATCGCGTACCGTCGTGCTCACGGTACGACGCCCGGTGCGTAGCAGCTGATCGCTGCTGGTTGACGTGGCACGATTAACGTTAACAGAAAAACTAAACAGCCCGTCCGAATAGAGGCGGGATTCAACCGGACCGTCAATGGTTGGCAGACGGCGTTGGCTGCTGGAGACTTCCGAAACCCCTTGCGGTAGCCAGGTTGGTGCCCAGTTAAAGTTGGCTTTATCGCCCCCTTCCGGCACCGACAGCTGAGGAGGCAGGCTCGCTTTTGCTAGCGTCTCCATACTGCTGCTGACTTTATCGCCAACGCTAAACGAGACGACCCGGAACTGCTCGAGGGTTTCCCCGTCGCGGTCAAGCAAATCAACCCGCATCGGCAGTTTCGTTTCAGCATCCAGCCAGACAATATAGCTATAGCGTGTGCCATCGCGCGCGACCACACGAATCACCTCGCACAGGCGATCGGCAATACGGGTACGGCCAACGGAAATGAAGTCGTAGTAGGAGGCCAGCCGCTTGAAATCGGTGTAAGCCAGCGACGGTAATGAATCGACAATGTAGTCGCCATTCAGCGTGAAGGGGTCAAGCCCAGGTTCAAAATAGCTGATTTCATTACCACGCAGCACAACTTCCCGGCGTGGGCCATCGAGTTGTAGCAGCTGTGCGAGAGGTTGATTGTTAAGGCGCGCGTGACGATAACGCAGCGACTCAACGCCCTGTTTGTTAATGCTGACAAAAGACAGCTCATAATTCAGGGACTGGCTGGCCAGGTTCATTTGCTGCAACAACGCCCCGGACGATGTATCAGCCGAGGCGTTGACAGAGAAGAACAGGCTGCCTGCCATGAGCGACATGGCACACCAAAGTTGCTTCATTACTGCGATTGCGTTCCTAATGTTTGATAACCTGGCACCTGAACGGCGGCTTGCTGAGTCTGGGCTTGCCCAAACTGAAGCTGCTCTGCGTGCAGGCGGCGCTGCAGTTCATAGTCCTGCAGCATAGCATTAATGCGGCGACGTTGTTCTTGCACCTGCGCCTGCTGACCGCTTCCTGCAGACGCATCTGCTGGAACGCCAAGGCTTACCGGACTGGCTTTACCCATCATCGGCATGGTGTTGAACACCGGTGCTTCAGGTTGCTGAGATGATTCGTTCTGCCCATTATACTGCTGAACGCCAACGATAACAGCAAGCGATACGCACGCAGCCACACCCATCTGAGTCAAAGAGCTGGCCCATGGGCGGACTTTTTGCCAGAAAGGCATCTGGCGCCACTGATGTGGAGCCGGCTGAGATTCAGGAATAAGCGGCACCGCCTGGCGAACAGGTTCGTTTTCAATGGCGGCCATAACGCGGGCTGAGATATCAAAATGGAGCATCTCAGCGGTATCGCCTCGCAGCGAGTCACGAATGAGATGATAGCTCTCCCAGGTCTTTTGCATTTCAGAAGAACGGCTCAGCTCATTGAGCAGCTCGTTATCCAGCGATTCACCATCCATTAAAGCCGAAAGTTTTTCTTTCTGCATGCCTGATACCCTTTTCAGTATTCCGCTATCGTCAACGCCTGATGAGCGGTTGAACTTTATTATCAATAGCTTCTCGTGCCCGGAAAATACGCGAACGTACGGTCCCTACCGGACAATCCATGATAGCGGCTATTTCTTCATAGCTCAGGCCATCAAGCTCCCGCAATGTAATTGCCATGCGTAAATCTTCCGGGAGCGATTCAATGGTACGAAAAACTATTTGTCTCAGTTCTTCTGACAACATTAAATTCTCAGGGTTCGAAATTTCTTTCAGTGCCCCACCACTTTCGAAGTTTTCTGCCTCATTGGCGTCAACATCGCTGGACGGTGGGCGGCGCCCCTGAGCTACCAGATAATTCTTCGCCGTGTTGACGGCGATACGATATAACCAGGTATAAAAAGCACTATCTCCCCGGAAAGACTCCAGCGCGCGCCATGCTTTTACGAACGATTCCTGAACGACATCAGGGATATCGCCCGGTGGCACGTAGCGGGAAACCAGGCTCGCAACCTTATGCTGATAGCGTACCACCAGCAGATTAAACGCCTTCTGATCTCCTTTCTGGACCCGTTCAACGAGGACCTGATCCGTTAACTGCTCGCTCATCCGAGGTAATGTCTCCCCAAACCCAATTCCCATGCGCCTTCAAAGCACTACCCGATCACTGCATTATGAGCAAGCAGACGATTGGAGTGTCTGAAAACAATAAAGTTCCGTTACGCTTTTGTTTTTTGTCTGGCAACGGCGGACAATTTGTTATCTCTCATTATAAGTCCCGCAACTCAACGCCAGGTAAGATGATGAAGAAAAAGCGTAAGGTCCGCCAGAAGGGTAACGTAACATCGTTTTTATTTCACTATAAAATCTGAAGCTAACGATCTGCTTCGCAAATATTTTCTCTCCTTTACCTGAAGGCCGCTCCGCGACCCGATGTTTAGTTTCCGCAACTAGTCGGAAAAAAAATGTACGATTCATCACGGCCTGGTGCTATTGTGGTTTTATCGTGTTTAGTAAATTAAACAAAGCCCATGAATACTACTCCTGACTTTTCCTGTGATGTGCTGATTATCGGCAGCGGCGCCGCTGGTTTATCCCTTGCTCTGCGTCTGGCGGAGAACAGTTCAGTGACCATACTGAGCAAAGGACCCATCAGCGAAGGCTCTACGTTATACGCTCAGGGCGGCATTGCCGCGGTCTTTGATGAGACGGACAGCGTGGAATCCCATGTTGAAGATACGCTGATCGCCGGCGCTGGCCTGTGCGAACGCCACGCGGTCTCTTTCGTCGCCAGCAATGCCAAACCGTGCGTGCAGTGGCTTATCGATCAGGGCGTCCTGTTCGATACCCAAACGCAGGCTAACGGCGAGCAGAGCTACCACCTGACCCGCGAAGGGGGCCACAGCCACCGTCGTATTCTTCATGCGGCCGATGCGACAGGTAAAGCAGTAGAGACCACACTCGTCAGCCAGGCGCTCTCTCACCCTAATATTCGGGTGCTGGAACGAAGCAACGCGGTCGATCTGATCATTTCCGATAAAATCGGCCTGCCGGGAACGCGTCGCGTCGTCGGCGCCTGGATCTGGAACCGTAATAAAGAAAAGGTGGAAACCTGCAGCGCCAGGTCCGTGGTGTTGGCCACCGGCGGTGCCGCCAAAGTGTATCAGTACACCACCAACCCGGACGTCTCCTCCGGCGACGGCATTGCCATGGCGTGGCGCGCGGGTTGTCGCGTCGCCAACCTCGAGTTTAACCAGTTTCACCCCACCGCGTTGTACCATCCGCAAGCGCGTAATTTCCTGCTGACCGAAGCGTTACGCGGCGAAGGGGCATACCTGAAGCGCCCGGATGGCTCACGGTTTATGCCTGATTTTGACGAACGCGGCGAACTGGCCCCACGCGATATCGTTGCCCGCGCCATTGACCATGAGATGAAACGGCTCGGTGTCGACTGTATGTATCTCGACATCAGCCATAAACCGGAAGCCTTTATCCGTCAGCACTTCCCGATGATCTACGAAAAACTGCTTGGTCTGGGGATCGATCTGACGAAAGAGCCGGTGCCCATTGTTCCTGCCGCTCACTATACCTGCGGTGGCGTGATGGTCGATGACCACGGCCGCACCGACGTCGACGGGTTGTATGCCATTGGCGAGGTGAGCTACACCGGGCTGCACGGGGCTAACCGCATGGCGTCCAATTCATTGCTCGAATGCCTGGTCTATGGCTGGTCCGCTGCCGAAGATATTATGAAGCGCATGCCGTTTGCCCAACCGGTCAACGGGCTTCCTTGCTGGGATGAGAGCCAGGTTGAGATCCCCGATGAGCTCGTGGTCATTCAGCATAACTGGCATGAGTTGAGATTACTGATGTGGGACTATGTCGGGATCGTTCGTACCACCCGCCGACTGGAGCGCGCGTTGCGCCGCATCACCATGCTGCAACAGGAGCTTGACGAATATTACGCGCGCTTCCGCGTGTCTAACAATTTGCTGGAGTTGCGTAACCTGGTACAGGTTGCCGAGCTGATCGTTCGCTGCGCGATGCAGCGCAAAGAGAGCCGCGGGCTGCACTATACGCTGGATTATCCGGAGCAGCTCCCCAACAGCGGGCCGTCGATCCTCTCGCCCCTGGTTCACATAAAGAGATAGAAATCCTGGGTCAGGGCAGTAAACCCTTCAGAGTATTGTTGCTCTGGCCCACGGATAATCAGGCGATCGCTAAAACACTCCCCCGCCATCGGCGAGAACGCCAACAGCACCCGGTGCGGAGGACGCATTTCCGTTTCCGCCACGTCGGTACGCAAGCGCAAATGCCACCCCATATTCTGAGCGCGCTGGACAAATGCATTGCCAATATCCACCGGCAGCACCACGCAGAAGAACCCTTCTTCTGTGATACACTCCGCGGCGCAGGTTAAAAGCGTCACATGGTCGAGCGTGGTGGTATATCGCGCCTGTTCACGCTGCGAGGTCGCGCAGGGCACACCTTCAGCAAAAAAAGGCGGATTGCTGACGATCAGTTCGTAGCGCCGGGTTTGCGGTGGCTGCCATTGTTGAATATCCGCCTGATGAACCTGGATTCGTGCCGGCCACGGAGACGCATCGACGTTTTCCCGCGCCTGGTCTGCCGCATTGTCGTCAAGTTCCACCGCATCCAACGTGACCCGCGCGTCGGTTCGCTGCGCCAGCATTAAGGCCAGCAGGCCGCTACCGGTGCCAATATCCAGCACCTGTTTGACCCGCGCGATCGGCGCCCATGCACCGAGCAAAATGCCATCGGTGCCCACTTTCATCGCACAGCGATCGTGAGCAACAAAGAACTGTTTAAACGTAAAACCATTGCGCGGCAGCGCAAACTTCGACTGAGACATCCTTAATAACCTTGCGGACGAAAAACTCCTGGGCTTGAGGCTATGCACAATACCGGAGAACAGATAGCCTTACAAACAGATGAACATTATGCCCGTAACGTCTATAATCGTCGGTCCACTCAGAGGTAGATCATGACTGTAACGACTTTTTCCGAACTTGAACTCGACGAAAACCTTCTGGAAGCCCTCCAGGAAAAAGGTTTCACACGCCCGACAGCCATTCAGGCCGCCGCTATTCCGCCTGCGCTTGATGGCCGTGACATTCTCGGTTCAGCCCCGACAGGCACCGGTAAAACTGCGGCATACCTGCTGCCAGCGTTGCAGCACCTGCTTGATTTCCCACGCAAAAAATCCGGACCACCGCGCATTCTCATCCTGACGCCAACCCGTGAGCTGGCGATGCAGGTTGCTGACCACGCGCGCGAACTGGCTGCACACACGCACCTGGATATCGCCACCATTACCGGCGGTGTCGCGTATATGAACCATGCGGAAGTGTTTAGCGAGAATCAGGATATCGTGGTCGCCACCACCGGACGACTGCTGCAATACATTAAAGAAGAGAACTTCGATTGCCGCGCTGTCGAAACGCTGATCCTCGACGAAGCAGACCGTATGCTGGATATGGGCTTCGCTCAGGATATTGAGCACATTGCCGGTGAAACCCGCTGGCGTAAGCAGACCATGCTGTTTTCTGCGACGCTGGAAGGCGATGCGATCAAAGACTTTGCCGAACGTCTGCTGGAAGAGCCTGTTGAAGTATCCGCCAGCCCCTCCACCCGTGAACGTAAGAAAATTCACCAGTGGTACTATCGCGCCGATGATATCAAGCATAAAACCGCGCTGCTGATTAACCTGCTGCAACAGCCGGATGCGACCCGCTCCATCGTCTTTGTACGTAAGCGCGAGCGCGTTCATGAGCTGGCTTCCTGGCTGCGTGAAGCGGGTATTAATACCTGCTGGCTGGAAGGCGAGATGGTGCAGGCTAAACGTAACGAAGCCATTAAGCGCATGACCGATGGTCGCATGAACGTGCTGATTGCTACCGACGTCGCCGCACGCGGGATCGATATTCCTGACGTCAGCCACGTATTCAACTTCGATATGCCGCGTACGGCCGATACTTACCTGCACCGCATCGGACGCACCGGTCGCGCGGGGAAAAAAGGCATTGCCATTTCTCTGGTCGAAGCCCACGACCATCTGCTGTTAGGGAAAATTGGTCGTTACATCGAGGAGCCGCTCAAGCCGCGCGTTATCGATGAATTACGTCCGACCACCCGTGCACCGAGTGAAAAGCAGACCGGTAAACCTTCCAAGAAGGTGATGGCTAAGCGCGAAGAGCAGAAAAAAGAGAAAGACAAAGATAAGACACGCGTGAAGAAACGTCACCGTGATGCTAAAAATGTGGGTAAGCGTCGTAAGCCAAGCGGTAGCGATAGCAGTACTCCGCAGTAAGCAGAGAGCAAAAAAAACGCCGGGATATCCCGGCGTTTTTATTTTCAGGCTTCGACTTACAGGCTTTCTGTAAAAGTACGAGCAATAACGTCACGCTGCTGTTCTGGCGTCAGGGAGTTGAAACGTACCGCATAGCCAGAGACACGAATGGTCAGCTGCGGGTATTTTTCTGGATGTTCAACCGCATCCATCAGCGTTTCACGACGCAGCACGTTAACGTTCAGGTGCTGACCACCTTCAACGCGGACTTCAGGTTTCACATCCAGCGGAATTTCGCGGTATTCGATTTCGCCCAGTTTGCTCACCGCAACCACGTCATCTTCCGCAAAACCGCCTTTGGCACACAGGCAGCGCGCTTCGCCTTTTTCGCTATCCAGCAGCCAAAAAGAGTTCAGCAGGTCGTCATTTGCAGCTTTAGTGATTTGGATACCAGTAATCATTTGATGCCTCCCTTAGGCAATAGTTATTCGTCTTCCTGGCCTGTTCGCGGCCAATTGGTAAAACCATTGTTGTATGAGTGTATGTATATCAGTCAACCACCCGGCATTCATTGACTTAAATCAACAAAAACCATGCAGTACAAATGGGTATAGAGGGATATTATTGTTTTACATCAAGTTACGCCATAGCCAATTCAAAATAATTTTGTAAATTTTCAATTATTTTTGCATGAAAAACGTCAGTTGCAGCCTGCAGATTTTGTTATGCAGAAAGAAGCAGTTAAGCTATAGCGATGACACTTTGCAGGAGAGCAGAATGACGACCCCATTAACCTGGCACGACGTGCTGGTGGAAGAGAAGCAGCAGCCCTATTTTGTGAATACCCTGAAAACCGTCGCCGAAGAACGCCAGTCGGGAATGACGATTTACCCACCGCAAAAAGATGTCTTCAATGCCTTTCGTTATACCGAACTTGGCGATGTCAAAGTGGTGATCCTGGGGCAGGATCCTTATCACGGGCCCGGCCAGGCGCATGGCCTGGCCTTCTCGGTACTTCCGGGTATTGCGACGCCCCCTTCGCTGTTAAACATGTATAAAGAGCTGGAAGGGACCATCCCTGGTTTCAGCCGCCCTGCGCACGGCTATCTGGAAAGCTGGGCGCGGCAAGGCGTGCTGTTGCTCAATACCGTCCTGACGGTACGGGCGGGACAGGCCCATTCTCATGCCAGCCTTGGCTGGGAGACCTTCACCGATAAGGTGATTTCGCTGATCAATGAACATCGTGAAGGGGTGGTGTTTTTACTGTGGGGCGCGCATGCGCAAAAGAAAGGAGCGATTATCGATCGCCAGCGCCATTGCGTACTGAAGGCGCCGCATCCTTCACCGCTTTCCGCCCATCGCGGCTTTTTTGGCAGCAATCATTTTGTTCAGGCGAACCAGTGGCTGGCCGAGCGCGGCGAGTCGCCCATCGACTGGATGCCGGTGTTACCCGCCGACCAGCAATAGCCCATCGGCGTCCTGCAGAGACAAAAATGCCAGCATTCCGCTGGCATTTTTTTAGATCAACTTAGCGATCAGGCCTTGTTCTGGCGCCACCATTCGGCGAGCAATACACCGGTTGCGACAGAAACGTTCAGGCTTTCGACATTGCCGGTGCCTTCGATAGCAACGTTAAGATCCGCGCTGGAAATCGCCGCATCGGACAGACCATCACGCTCCTGACCTAACGCCAGTACCATTTTCTTCGGCAGATCAGCTTTGTGCAGCGGCGTGCCGTTGTGGCTGGAGGTCGAAACAATGGCATAGCCCGCTTTACGGAACTGTTCCAGGGTATCGAGGAAGCTGTCACCGGTGATCGGTTCAACGTGTTCCGCGCCACCTTCTGCGGTACGGATCGCCGCACCGGATTCCAGCATGCCGGCATCCTGTACGACTACACCCTTCACGCCGAAATGCGCACAGCTACGCATGATAGCCCCGAGGTTGTGCGGGTTGCCAACATCTTCCAGCGCCAGCACGCAGTCTTCAGCATCGGCTTTAGCAACCCACTGCGCCACGGAGGTCCCGTTGCGTTTCTTGATCAGGAAGCATACCCCACCGTGGTGCTCGGTACCGGAGGCTTTCGCCAGTTCAGCTTCATCAACCACATGATAGGCTTTGCGATTCGCCGCCATCCAGCGCAGCGCTTCTTTGAAACGCGGGGTCACGCTCTGGATAAACCAGGCGCGAACGATCGCATCCGGACGGCTCTGGAACAGTGCCTGACAGGCATTTTCGCCGTAAACGCGGGTCTCTTCCGCGCGCTGACGACGCAGCACTTCCGGATCGATAAAGCTTTTGCCGCTGATCCCACCGTGATCCGGTTTGGCCGGCGCGTCATCATTCGGCGCACGCGAAACGGTACGCCATGGAGAACCGCCTTCGCGATCGAAATCATCACGTTTACGATCGTCACGTTTGCGGTCATCACCGCGGCTGTTTCGCTCATCGCGGGCAGGGCGGCTACGGCCGTCAACACGAGATTTTCCTGGGCGCCCTCCCCCTTTCCCGGTACGCGGGTTATGGGTGCGTCTGTCAGAATCATCATCACTGCGGACATACATCACTTTGACCTTGCCGCTTTTATTTTTCAGTTCGTCGCTCATCAATTTTCTCCACCTGCGCTGCGCGAAGCGCGCAGATTACCCGATGTGTCACCGCCGCGCCATTATTTCGTTTAAAAGATAGGGTCTATTGTACTCATCGAACAAAACGCGTTGTTGTTTACACGTCGCTAATCAATAATATGTAACATTACAGAAACAAATCGGCCACGTGCCACGCTGCAACCCATAACCAGAGGTTAGTTATGAATACCGTTTGTGCCAGTTGTCAGGCTCTGAACCGCATCCCCGAGCAACGTAGCGCCGATGGCGCGAAGTGCGGACGCTGCGGCCACGATCTTTTTGACGGCGATGTGATCAACGCGACCGGGGCAACGTTGGATAAACTACTAAAGGACGATCTACCCGTTGTCGTTGATTTCTGGGCGCCATGGTGCGGCCCTTGCCGTAATTTTGCCCCCATCTTCGAAGACGTTGCGGAAGAGCGTAGCGGTAAGATGCGTTTCGTTAAAGTCAATACCGAAGCTGAACGCGAGCTCAGCGCGCGTTTCCGCATCCGCAGTATCCCGACCATTATGATGTTTAAAAATGGCGAAGTCATCGACATGCTGAACGGTGCGGTACCAAAAGCGCCGTTCGACAGTTGGCTGAACGAAGCCAACCAGCAGTAAACCTGCCGGGGCACCGCTTGTGCCCCCTTTTTACCTCTGCGACAATGGCGTTTTTTCTTAGCGACCCTTTATGATGGACAACGCCGTTCTTCGTCTTCGCGCCGAACGCCTCGCTCGCGCGACCCGGCCTTTTCTCGCTCGTGGTAACCGTATTCACCGCTGCCAGCGCTGTCTGCTGCCGTTGAAGCAGTGTCTGTGCGCCACGCTGGCACCGGCTGCAGCCACCAGCCGCTTCTGTCTGGTGATGTTTGATACCGAGCCAATGAAACCCAGCAATACCGGGCGGCTGATTGCCGACATCCTGCCGGACACCACCGCTTTTCAATGGTCGCGAACGGAGCCACCGCAGGCGCTACTGGATGCCGTCGCCGATCCGAATTACCAGCCGATGGTGGTTTTCCCGGCCTCTTATGCGGGAGCTGAACGCCAGGTGCTGAGCGCGCCGCCGGAGGGTAAACCGCCGCTGTTTATTATGCTCGATGGAACCTGGACGGAAGCGCGAAAAATGTTTCGTAAGAGTCCGTACCTCGACGCGCTACCGATCATCTCCGTCGATCTCTCACGTATTTCAGCCTATCACCTGCGTGAAGCGCATGCCGAGGGGCAGTACTGCACCGCCGAAGTAGCCATTGCGCTGCTGGATCTTGCCGACGATCGAAAAGCCGCCCGCGCACTTGGCGATCATTTTAGTCTGTTCCGCTCTCGCTACCTGGCGGGAAAAACCCAGCATAAGGGCAGTATCACAGCACAAATAGCAGAAAGCGTTTAAAATCATTCGGTCACTGGGGATCAAAGGAGACCGGTATGAGCCAAAAAGGCTTGGAAGCGCTGCTGCGTCCGAAGTCGATTGCTGTTATTGGCGCGTCAATGAAACCGCAGCGTGCCGGTTATCTGATGATGCGCAACCTGCTGGCCGGTGGATTTAATGGCCCGGTACTGCCCGTTACGCCCGCCTGGAAAGCCGTTCAGGGCGTGCTGGCATGGCCGACTATCGACAGCCTGCCGTTCACTCCGGACCTTGCGGTGCTTTGTACCAATGCCCGACGCAATCTTTCTCTGCTGGAAGCGTTGGGGCAAAAAGGGTGTAAAACCTGCATTATTCTCTCCTCCCCGCCGGATCAGTACCCTGCGCTGCTTGAATGCGCAACCCGCTATCAAATGCGCCTGCTTGGCCCCAACAGCCTCGGGCTACTCGCCCCGTGGCAGGGGCTGAATGCCAGCTTTTCTCCGGTGCCGATTCATCGTGGCAAACTGGCGTTTATCTCTCAGTCGGCGGCGGTTTCGAATACCATTCTCGACTGGGCGCAGCAGCGTGAGATGGGCTTCTCTTACTTTATTGCCCTCGGGGATAGCCTGGATATCGACGTAGACGATCTCCTCGATTTTCTGGCCCGCGACAGTAAAACCAGCGCTATTCTTCTCTATCTTGAACACCTGAGCGATGCCCGGAGCTTTGTTTCCGCCGCACGCAGCGCATCACGTAATAAACCGATTCTGGTGATCAAAAGCGGCCGTAGCCCGGCGGCGCAACAGCTGCTGCACGTCAATTCCGGTATGGATCCGGCCTGGGACGCTGCGATTCAACGCGCGGGCCTGCTGCGCGTGCAGGATACTCATGAGCTCTTCTCCGCAGTTGAAACCCTCAGCCATATGCGTCCACTGCGGGGTGAAAAGCTGATGATCATCAGCAACGGTGCTGCCCCGGCGGCGCTGGCGCTGGACGAGCTATGGCTACGCAACGGCAAGCTAGCCACCCTCAGCGATGAAACCTGCAACCAGCTGCGCCAGGCCCTGCCAGCCGGTATCGGCATCGCTAACCCGCTGGATCTGCGTGACGATGCCAGCAGTGAACATTACCTCAAGGCGCTGAACGTTCTGCTGGATAGTCATGACTATGACGCTCTGTTAGTGATCCACTCTCCCAGCGCCGCCGCGCCGGGAACGGAAAGCGCCCTGGCGCTGATTGACGCGCTGAAGCAGCATCCGCGCGGGAAATATGTCACGGTACTGACGAACTGGTGCGGCGAATACTCATCCCAGGAAGCTCGTCGTCTGTTTAGCGATGCCGGTCTGCCAACCTACCGTACTCCGGAAGGGACCATTACCGCGTTTATGCATATGGTGGAATACCGGCGTAACCAGAAACAGCTGCGGGAGACGCCGGTGCTGTCTGATATGGTAACCGCGAATACTGAACAAGCCCATGTGCTGTTGCAGCAGGCGATTAACGAGGGGGCTCATTCGCTGGATACCCATGAGGTCAGCCCGGTGTTACATGCGTATGGCATCCATACGCTACCCACCTGGATCGCCGCCGACAGCGCCGAAGCGGTACACATCGCCGAACAAATTGGTTATCCGGTGGCCCTGAAGCTCCGCTCGCCGGATATTCCGCATAAATCTGAAGTGCAGGGCGTCATGCTCTATTTGCGAACGGCCACGGAAGTCCAACAGGCGGCAGACGCCATTTTTGACCGCGTAAAAATGGCCTGGCCACAGGCTCGTATTCACGGTCTGCTGGTGCAAAGTATGGCCAACCGTGCCGGGGCGCAGGAACTACGCGTCGTCGTTGAGCACGATCCGGTGTTTGGCCCACTGATTATGCTGGGTGAAGGTGGTGTCGAATGGCGGGCGGAAGATCAGGCCGCCGTGGCTCTGCCACCGCTCAATATGAACCTTGCCCGCTATCTGGTGATCCAGGCGATCAAAAGCAAGAAGATCCGTGGCCGCAGCGCGCTACGTCCGCTGGATGTCCCCGGTCTGAGCCAGCTACTGGTCCAGGTGTCGAATCTGATCGTTGATTGCCCGGAGATCCAGCGGCTGGACATTCATCCGCTGCTGGCCTCAGGGAACGAATTCACGGCGCTCGACGTCACGCTAGGCCTTGCCCCGTTTAGCGGCGACAGCGAAAGCCGACTGGCTATCCGCCCCTACCCTCAACAGCAAGAAGAGTGGGTGGTGATGAAAAATGGCGAGCGCTGCCTGTTCCGCCCTATTCTGCCGGAAGATGAACCGCTGCTGATGGCGTTCATCGCTCAGGTGACGAAAGAGGATCTGTATTATCGCTATTTCAGCGAAATCAATGAATTTACCCACGATGACTTAGCCAATATGACGCAGATCGACTACGATCGAGAAATGGCGTTTGTTGCCGTGCGCGCCACCGCCGAGGGGAATGAAATTCTCGGCGTAACAAGAGCCATTTCCGATCCGGATAATATTGATGCGGAATTTGCCGTGCTAGTCCGTTCCGATCTGAAAGGCCTGGGGCTTGGCCGGCGGTTGCTAGAGAAACTGATTACCTACACACAGAGCCACGGTCTGCAGCGGTTAAACGGCATCACCATGCCAAATAACAAAGGCATGATTGGCCTGGCCAGAAAGCTGGGGTTCACGGTTGATATTCAGCTGGAAGATGGGATCGTCAGCTTATCCCTACAATTTACACCGCAATAATCATAAACTGGCGGCCGCAATTGTTGACCACATTCGCGAACAGTAATGTTATTATTGCCCGCTTACGTCGTCTGCATGGTACAGAAGACCCTTCAATAAACAGAGAAGAAACGCACTGTGATGTTGTCAAAATTTAAGCGTAATAAACATCAACAACACCTTGCCCAACTCCCTAAGCTTTCTCAGTCAGTTGATGATATCGAGTTCTATTACGCGCCTGCGGATTTTCGTCAGGCGTTACTGGCAAAGATAGCCCACGCCACCCAGCGTATTTGTATTATTGCGCTCTATCTCGAGCAGGATGATGGCGGCAAAGGAATTCTGCAGGCACTGTACGACGCCAAACGCCAGCGTCCGGAGTTAGATGTACGCATTCTGGTTGACTGGCACCGCGCCCAACGCGGGCGTATCGGCGCAGCTGCGGCAAATACCAATGCTGACTGGTACTGTCGTATGGCGCAGGAGAATCCTGGCGTCAATGTCCCGGTCTATGGCGTGCCGGTCAATACCCGAGAAGCCTTGGGTGTGCTCCACTATAAAGGTTTTATCATCGATGATTGCGTCCTCTACAGCGGCGCAAGTCTGAACGATGTCTATCTGCATCAGCACGATAAATATCGTTACGATCGTTACCAGTGTATTCGCAACGCCAAAATGGCGGATGTGATGTTCGACTGGGTCGATCACAACCTGGTTCAGGGTCGTGGTGTTAACCGCCTCGACAGCGCCAGCCGCCCGAAAAGCCCGGAAATCAAGAATGAGATCCGTCAGTATCGCCAGGACCTGCGTGACAGCAGCTACCATTTTGTCGGCAATGCTGATGACGATCGGCTGTCGGTCACGCCGCTGGTTGGTCTTGGTAAATCAAGTCTGCTGAACAAAACCATTTTCCACCTTATGCCCTGCGCTGAGCATAAGCTGACTATCTGCACCCCCTACTTCAACCTTCCCGCGCTGCTGGTGCGTAATATCATCCAGCTGCTGCGTAGCGGCAAGAAAGTCGAGATTATCGTTGGCGATAAAACGGCGAATGACTTCTATATTCCGGAAGATCAGCCGTTTAAGATTATCGGGGCGCTCCCGTATCTGTATGAAATTAACCTCCGCCGTTTTCTGAGCCGGCTGCAGTATTATGTCAATACAGACCAGTTGGTAGTGCGACTGTGGAAGGATGAGGACAACAGCTATCACCTGAAAGGGATGTGGGTTGATGATGAGTGGATGTTGTTGACCGGTAATAACCTCAATCCGCGTGCCTGGCGCCTGGATCTGGAAAACGCCATCCTCATTCACGATCCGCAGCAACAGCTGGGCGCGATGCGCGAAAAAGAGCTGCATCTGATCCGCGAGCATACGACCATCGTTAAACACTATCGCGATCTGCAAAGCATCGCCGATTATCCGGTTAAAGTGCGAAAACTGATTCGCCGCCTGAGGCGTATTCGTATTGATCGACTGATCAGCCGTATTCTCTGAACATCTGCCCCGCATTGCCGGGGCTTTTTTCTGGAATGTGTATGCGTAATATCATCCTTCTTGCCCCATTGCTGCTCACCGGTTGTAGCCATATGGCCAACGATTCGTGGCGCGGCCAGGATAAAGCTCAGCACTTTATTGCGTCGGCGATGCTCTCGGCCGCCGGGAATGAGTATGCTCAACACCAGGGCTACAGCCGCGACCGCAGTGCAGCAATTGGCTTTATGTTTTCCGTCAGTCTGGGCGCATCGAAAGAGCTGTGGGACAGCCGCCCGGCGGGAAGCGGCTGGAGCTGGAAAGACTTCGCATGGGATGTCGCCGGTGCCACGACGGGCTATGCCGTGTGGCAACTGGCGCATCAGTAATACCCTAGAGTCTCAGCCCTTTGCCTTTACGGTGCAGCATCAGAGAGACCAGCAGCGCGATGGCGCACATCACGGTGACGTACCAGTAGAAGACGTGTTCGATCCCAACTGATTTCAGCGACAACGCAACGTACTCAGCTGAACCGCCAAACAACGCATTCGCCACCGCATAGGACAGACCGACCCCTAACGCACGGACCTGCGCCGGGAACATCTCCGCTTTCAGAATACCGCTGATCGAAGTATAAAAACTCACAATCATCAACGCGCAGATCACCAGCGCAAATGCAGCATAAGGTGAGGTCACATTCTGTAAGGCGCTCAAAATCGGTACCGTAAAGAGCGTAGCTAATGCGCTAAAGCAGATCATTGATGTCCGACGACCAATTTTATCCGACAGCGCCCCGAACAGCGGTTGCGCCAGCATGTAGACGAACAGTGCCGCGGTCATGATTACGCTTGCGGTACTGGCGCTCATCCCTGCCGTATTGACCAGATATTTCTGCATATAGGTCGTAAAGGTATAAAAAATTAACGACCCTGCAGCGGTAAAGCCCAGCACCATCATAAAGGCTTTGCGGTTGCGCCATAGCCCTTTGAAAGAACCCGCCTCTTTTAACGCACGAGTCTCTTGCTTAGAGGTTTCATCCAGCTGGCGACGCAACCATAAGGCGACGACGGCGAGAACGGCCCCTAGTGCAAATGGGATTCGCCATCCCCATGCATGCAGTTGTTCATCGTTGAGAATTTGTTGTAAGGCCACGACCACAAGTACGGCCAGTAACTGTCCGCCGATCAACGTGACGTACTGGAATGATGCGTAGAAACCTTTTTTGCCTTCGACAGCGACCTCACTCATATAGGTTGCGCTGGTCCCGTATTCCCCTCCGACTGAGATCCCCTGAAACAGGCGCGCGACGAGTAGCAGTGCCGGAGCCCAGGTGCCGATGGTTTCGTAGCCGGGTAAACAGGCAATGACCAACGATCCCGCACACATCATGCAAACGGAAATGAGCATTGAGGCTTTACGACCACGGCGGTCAGCGATACGGCCGAACAGCCACCCACCAATGGGGCGCATCAGGAAGCCTGCGGCAAAAACCCCGGCGGTTTGTAATAGCTGGGTGGTTGTGTTTCCTGAAGGAAAAAAGATGTGTGCAAAATAGAGAGAGCAGAATGAGTAGACATAAAAATCAAACCATTCAACCAGATTACCCGATGATGCACCGACAATTGCCCATATGCGACGACGAGTGTCGCTGTGCTCCAGCGAGCCTCGTTCGTTAAGACTACTTTCTGCCATTGTTATTCTGCTCCAGCAAGGACTGCAATCTGTCTGGGCGTTCCACGTCACTGAGACAAATCAATTAGTAAACCAAATGTTATATAATTGTTATTTAATTATATGTGAATGAATTCACATTTTTTCCCGTCATCTGGTTTTCGGGATTAACGCTAAAACATGGCCTGGGATAAAGTGAAATATGGTGAGGAGGCGCTGGCAGCAGGCTTTTATGTTGTCGGGAAGAGTGAATCCCGCGTGCTTTTATGATGAATGGAGACTTTCGTGGGAATAAATCGCAGAAAAAACAAAAGGCCCAGTCTTTCGACTGAGCCCTTTGCTTTATTTGATGCCTGGCAGTTCCCTACTCTCACATGGGGAGACCCCACACTACCATCGGCGCTACGGCGTTTCACTTCTGAGTTCGGCATGGGGTCAGGTGGGACCACCGCGCTATTGCCGCCAGGCAAATTCTGTTACCAGGATGCCAAAAAGCACCCCAGTTAATCTGTATCAGGCTGAAAATCTTCTCTCTGCTCACCAAAACAGCTTTGGCGTTGTAAGGTTAAGCCTCACGGTTCATTAGTATCGGTTAGCTCAACGTATCGCTACGCTTACACACCCGACCTATCAACGTCGTAGTCTTCAACGTTCCTTCAGGACTCTCAAGGAGTCAGGGAGAACTCATCTCGGGGCAAGTTTCGTGCTTAGATGCTTTCAGCACTTATCTTTTCCGCATTTAGCTACCGGGCAATGCCATTGGCATGACAACCCGAACACCAGTGATGCGTCCACTCCGGTCCTCTCGTACTAGGAGCAGCCCCCTCAATTCTCCAGCGCCCACGGCAGATAGGGACCGAACTGTCTCACGACGTTCTAAACCCAGCTCGCGTACCACTTTAAACGGCGAACAGCCGTACCCTTGGGACCTACTTCAGCCCCAGGATGTGATGAGCCGACATCGAGGTGCCAAACACCGCCGTCGATATGAACTCTTGGGCGGTATCAGCCTGTTATCCCCGGAGTACCTTTTATCCGTTGAGCGATGGCCCTTCCATTCAGAACCACCGGATCACTATGACCTGCTTTCGCACCTGCTCGCGCCGTCACGCTCGCAGTCAAGCTAGCTTATGCCATTGCACTAACCTCCTGATGTCCGACCAGGATTAGCTAACCTTCGTGCTCCTCCGTTACTCTTTGGGAGGAGACCGCCCCAGTCAAACTACCCACCAGACACTGTCCGCAACCCGGATCACGGGTCTACGTTAGAACATCAAACATTAAAGGGTGGTATTTCAAGGTTGGCTCCACGCAGACTGGCGTCCACGCTTCAAAGCCTCCCACCTATCCTACACATCAAGGCTCAATGTTCAGTGTCAAGCTATAGTAAAGGTTCACGGGGTCTTTCCGTCTTGCCGCGGGTACACTGCATCTTCACAGCGAGTTCAATTTCACTGAGTCTCGGGTGGAGACAGCCTGGCCATCATTACGCCATTCGTGCAGGTCGGAACTTACCCGACAAGGAATTTCGCTACCTTAGGACCGTTATAGTTACGGCCGCCGTTTACCGGGGCTTCGATCAAGAGCTTCTCCTTACGGATAACCCCATCAATTAACCTTCCGGCACCGGGCAGGCGTCACACCGTATACGTCCACTTTCGTGTTTGCACAGTGCTGTGTTTTTAATAAACAGTTGCAGCCAGCTGGTATCTTCGACTGATTTCAGCTCCACGAGCAAGTCGCTTCACTTACCATCAGCGTGCCTTCTCCCGAAGTTACGGCACCATTTTGCCTAGTTCCTTCACCCGAGTTCTCTCAAGCGCCTTGGTATTCTCTACCTGACCACCTGTGTCGGTTTGGGGTACGATTTGATGTTACCTGATGCTTAGAGGCTTTTCCTGGAAGCAGGGCATTTGTTACTTCAGCACCGTAGTGCCTCGTCATCACACCTCAGCGTTAACAGAAGTCCGGATTTACCTAAACTTCCCGCCTACATGCTTAAACCGGGACAACCGTCGCCCGGCTAACATAGCCTTCTCCGTCCCCCCTTCGCAGTAACACCGAGTACAGGAATATTAACCTGTTTCCCATCGACTACGCCTTTCGGCCTCGCCTTAGGGGTCG
Organism: Klebsiella sp. R445; assembly: GCF_051131755.1. Lineage (NCBI taxonomy): Bacteria > Pseudomonadati > Pseudomonadota > Gammaproteobacteria > Enterobacterales > Enterobacteriaceae > Klebsiella > Klebsiella sp. R445. The sequence continues at coordinate 4,463,422 of NZ_CP180446.1, read as the reverse complement.
ACTCACCCTGCCCCGATTAACGTTGGACAGGAACCCTTGGTCTTCCGGCGAGCGGGCTTTTCACCCGCTTTATCGTTACTTATGTCAGCATTCGCACTTCTGATACCTCCAGCAACCCTCACAGGCCACCTTCAACGGCTTACAGAACGCTCCCCTACCCAACAACACATAGTGTCGCTGCCGCAGCTTCGGTGCATGGTTTAGCCCCGTTACATCTTCCGCGCAGGCCGACTCGACCAGTGAGCTATTACGCTTTCTTTAAATGATGGCTGCTTCTAAGCCAACATCCTGGCTGTCTGTGCCTTCCCACATCGTTTCCCACTTAACCATGACTTTGGGACCTTAGCTGGCGGTCTGGGTTGTTTCCCTCTTCACGACGGACGTTAGCACCCGCCGTGTGTCTCCCGTGATAACATTCTTCGGTATTCGTAGTTTGCATCGGGTTGGTAAGTCGGGATGACCCCCTAGCCGAAACAGTGCTCTACCCCCGAAGATGAGTTCACGAGGCGCTACCTAAATAGCTTTCGGGGAGAACCAGCTATCTCCCGGTTTGATTGGCCTTTCACCCCCAGCCACAAGTCATCCGCTAATTTTTCAACATTAGTCGGTTCGGTCCTCCAGTTAGTGTTACCCAACCTTCAACCTGCCCATGGCTAGATCACCGGGTTTCGGGTCTATACCCTGCAACTTAACGCCCAGTTAAGACTCGGTTTCCCTGCGGCTCCCCTATACGGTTAACCTTGCTACAGAATATAAGTCGCTGACCCATTATACAAAAGGTACGCAGTCACCTAACGAGTAGGCTCCCACTGCTTGTACGTACACGGTTTCAGGTTCTTTTTCACTCCCCTCGCCGGGGTTCTTTTCGCCTTTCCCTCACGGTACTGGTTCACTATCGGTCAGTCAGGAGTATTTAGCCTTGGAGGATGGTCCCCCCATATTCAGACAGGATACCACGTGTCCCGCCCTACTCTTCGAGTTCACAACGTGTGCATTTTAGTGTACGGGGCTATCACCCTGTACCGCCGGACTTTCCAGACCGTTCCACTAACACACGCGCTGATTCAGACTCTGGGCTCCTCCCCGTTCGCTCGCCGCTACTGGGGGAATCTCGGTTGATTTCTTTTCCTCGGGGTACTTAGATGTTTCAGTTCCCCCGGTTCGCTTCGTTAAGCTATGTATTCACTTAACGATAGTGTGTCGAAACACACTGGGTTTCCCCATTCGGAAATCGCCGGTTATAACGGTTCATATCACCTTACCGACGCTTATCGCAGATTAGCACGTCCTTCATCGCCTCTGACTGCCAGGGCATCCACCGTGTACGCTTAGTCGCTTAACCTCACAACCCGAAGCTGTTTCGTAAAACAGTTCGCATTGCGAAAATTTGAGAGACTCGAACACACTGCTTTTCCTTTCTTATTACGGAGAAAGGAAACAGTGTGTCGTTTCAATTTTCAGCTTGATCCAGATTTTTAAAGAGCAAATATCTCAAACGTGATTCCGGAGAACCAGTTTTGAGATATTGAGGTCGGCGACTTTCACTCACAAACCAGCAAGTGGCGTCCCCTAGGGGATTCGAACCCCTGTTACCGCCGTGAAAGGGCGGTGTCCTGGGCCTCTAGACGAAGGGGACACTGAAGTCTCAATCGCAAGACGCCTTGCTATTTACTTTTCATCAGACAATCTGTGTGGACACTACAAAGGCAGGTTCTTTCAGGTAAGGAGGTGATCCAACCGCAGGTTCCCCTACGGTTACCTTGTTACGACTTCACCCCAGTCATGAATCACAAAGTGGTAAGCGCCCTCCCGAAGGTTAAGCTACCTACTTCTTTTGCAACCCACTCCCATGGTGTGACGGGCGGTGTGTACAAGGCCCGGGAACGTATTCACCGTAGCATTCTGATCTACGATTACTAGCGATTCCGACTTCATGGAGTCGAGTTGCAGACTCCAATCCGGACTACGACATACTTTATGAGGTCCGCTTGCTCTCGCGAGGTCGCTTCTCTTTGTATATGCCATTGTAGCACGTGTGTAGCCCTACTCGTAAGGGCCATGATGACTTGACGTCATCCCCACCTTCCTCCAGTTTATCACTGGCAGTCTCCTTTGAGTTCCCGACCGAATCGCTGGCAACAAAGGATAAGGGTTGCGCTCGTTGCGGGACTTAACCCAACATTTCACAACACGAGCTGACGACAGCCATGCAGCACCTGTCTCAGAGTTCCCGAAGGCACCAAAGCATCTCTGCTAAGTTCTCTGGATGTCAAGAGTAGGTAAGGTTCTTCGCGTTGCATCGAATTAAACCACATGCTCCACCGCTTGTGCGGGCCCCCGTCAATTCATTTGAGTTTTAACCTTGCGGCCGTACTCCCCAGGCGGTCGACTTAACGCGTTAGCTCCGGAAGCCACTCCTCAAGGGAACAACCTCCAAGTCGACATCGTTTACAGCGTGGACTACCAGGGTATCTAATCCTGTTTGCTCCCCACGCTTTCGCACCTGAGCGTCAGTCTTTGTCCAGGGGGCCGCCTTCGCCACCGGTATTCCTCCAGATCTCTACGCATTTCACCGCTACACCTGGAATTCTACCCCCTCTACAAGACTCAAGCCTGCCAGTTTCAAATGCAGTTCCCAGGTTGAGCCCGGGGATTTCACATCTGACTTAACAGACCGCCTGCGTGCGCTTTACGCCCAGTAATTCCGATTAACGCTTGCACCCTCCGTATTACCGCGGCTGCTGGCACGGAGTTAGCCGGTGCTTCTTCTGCGAGTAACGTCAATCACCAAGGTTATTAACCTTAATGCCTTCCTCCTCGCTGAAAGTACTTTACAACCCGAAGGCCTTCTTCATACACGCGGCATGGCTGCATCAGGCTTGCGCCCATTGTGCAATATTCCCCACTGCTGCCTCCCGTAGGAGTCTGGACCGTGTCTCAGTTCCAGTGTGGCTGGTCATCCTCTCAGACCAGCTAGGGATCGTCGCCTAGGTGAGCCATTACCCCACCTACTAGCTAATCCCATCTGGGCACATCTGATGGCATGAGGCCCGAAGGTCCCCCACTTTGGTCTTGCGACGTTATGCGGTATTAGCTACCGTTTCCAGTAGTTATCCCCCTCCATCAGGCAGTTTCCCAGACATTACTCACCCGTCCGCCGCTCGTCACCCGAGAGCAAGCTCTCTGTGCTACCGCTCGACTTGCATGTGTTAGGCCTGCCGCCAGCGTTCAATCTGAGCCATGATCAAACTCTTCAATTTAAGTTTGATGCTCATGAATTAAACTTCGTAATGAATTACGTATGTTCACTCAGAGACTTGGCATTCATTTTTCGTCCGAGGACGCTAAGAATCCATGTCACTTTGAGTGCCCACACAGATTGTCTGATAAATTGTTAAAGAGCAGTGCCGCTTCGCTTTTTCTCAGCGGCGCGGGGTGTGCATAATACGCTTCCCCGCCTCAGAGTCAAGCATTTATTTTTGCTTTTCTCTGCCGGGTAACTCGGCTGGCTTTCAGCGAAGAACCCTGCTGACCCGTCGGCTTGTTTGCCGTTGTTCCGTGTCAGTGGAGGCGCATTATAGGCAGTAATTCTGACGTGACAAGTTTAAATTCACAAAAACAATTCGTTCGCTTACTTATTAAGCAATATTGCGTTCGAACTTTAATTCTTGCCTGGTTTTTAAACAAAAACGAGCCCATTGGGCCCGTTTTTGTCGTTTTGTGATTTACTGCACTGCGACGATATGGTCGTTTTTAACCACCAGCTGCACTTCTTTACCAGGAATTAACTCACCGGAAAGAATTTGCTGCGCCAGCGGGTTTTCGATCTGCTGCTGGATAGCGCGTTTTAACGGACGCGCACCATATACCGGATCGTAACCATTCGCGCTCAGCAGTTTCAGCGCCTCATCGGACATATGAACGTCATAACCACGTTCTTCCAGACGTTTGTACAGACGCTGCAGCTGGATCTGCGCAATAGAAGCAATGTGTTTTTCACCCAACGGGTGGAAGACAACCACTTCATCGATACGGTTGATGAATTCCGGGCGGAAGTTCTGACTAACCACACCCAGAATCAGATCTTTCATATGGCCGTAATCCAGCTCCCCGAAACGCTCCTGAATCAGATCCGAACCGAGGTTGGAGGTCATGATCACCACCGTATTACGGAAATCGACCGTTCGCCCCTGCCCATCGGTCAGACGGCCGTCGTCCAGCACCTGCAACAGAATGTTGAACACATCCGGATGGGCCTTTTCGACTTCATCCAGCAGAATGACGGAATACGGACGGCGGCGTACCGCTTCGGTCAGATAGCCCCCTTCTTCATAGCCGACATATCCCGGAGGCGCACCGACCAGACGCGAGACGGAGTGTTTCTCCATAAACTCCGACATATCGATACGCACCATTGCATCGTCGCTGTCGAACATAAAGTTAGCCAGCGTTTTGCAAAGCTCGGTTTTACCGACACCGGTTGGGCCGAGGAACAGGAACGATCCGATTGGACGGTTAGGGTCAGACAGCCCGGCACGGCTACGACGAATCGCGTTGGATACCGCTTCAACCGCCTCGTTCTGACCGATCACTCGACTGTGCAACTCCTGCTCCATCCGCAGCAGTTTTTCACGCTCACCTTCCATCATTCGCGCTACCGGAATACCGGTCCAGCGGGCCAGCACTTCGGCAATTTCCGCATCGGTCACTTTGTTTCGCAACAGACGCATGGTTTTGCCTTCCGACTGGGTGGCAGCCGCAAGCTGTTTCTCCAGTTCCGGAATTTTGCCGTACTGCAACTCAGACATCCGCGCGAGGTCACCGACGCGCCGCGCCTGCTCAATCGCGATTTTCGCCTGTTCCAGCTCGGCTTTGATGGTCTGGGTTCCGGAGAGTGACGCTTTTTCCGCCTTCCACTCTTCTTCTAATACTGAATACTGACGCTCTTTATCCGCCAGCTCTTCATTCAACATATCCAGCCGTTTCAGACTGGCCTCATCGGCCTCTTTCTTTAACGCCTGCTGTTCCAGCTTGAGCTGGATAATACGGCGGTCGAGTCGGTCGAGCTCTTCCGGCTTCGAGTCAATCTGCATACGAATACTGGACGCGGCCTCATCGATCAGGTCGATGGCTTTATCCGGCAACTGACGGTCAGCAATATAGCGATGCGACAACGTTGCGGCTGCGACGATCGCCGGGTCGGTGATCTGCACATGGTGATGCAGCTCGTAACGCTCTTTTAAACCACGCAGAATCGCGATGGTATCTTCCACTGACGGTTCAGCCACGAACACTTTCTGGAAACGACGCTCCAGCGCAGCATCTTTTTCAATATACTGACGATACTCATCGAGCGTGGTCGCGCCGACGCAGTGCAGCTCACCACGTGCCAGTGCAGGTTTCAGCATATTGCCGGCATCCATTGCGCCGTCTGCTTTCCCTGCCCCCACCATGGTGTGCAGCTCGTCAATAAACAGAATGACGTTACCTTCCTGTTTGGAGAGATCGTTCAGGACGCCTTTCAGACGCTCCTCGAACTCACCACGATACTTCGCCCCGGCTACCAGCGCCCCCATATCCAGCGCCAGTACACGGCGACCTTTCAGCCCTTCCGGTACTTCACCGTTGACGATACGCTGCGCCAGTCCTTCCACGATGGCGGTTTTACCGACGCCGGGTTCACCAATCAGAACCGGGTTATTTTTAGTGCGTCGCTGCAAGACCTGGATTGTCCGACGAATCTCTTCATCACGGCCAATCACCGGATCCAGTTTGCCTTGTTCAGCCCGCTCGGTCAGATCGACCGTAAATTTCTTCAATGCCTGACGTTGGTCTTCGGCACCCTGATCGTTCACGCTTTCACCTCCGCGCATTTGTTCAATCGCCTGAGTCACATTGGCGGTTGTTGCTCCGGCAGATTTTAAAAGGTCGGTCAGCGTACCGCGTGATTCAAGCGCCGCCAGAACGAACAGTTCTGACGAAATAAAGTTGTCCTTCCTCTTTTGCGCCAGCTTGTCGCAAAGATTCAGAATACGCACCAGATCCTGAGACGGCTGCACATCGCCACCGGTGCCTTCCACCTGCGGTAAACGGCTTAACGCCTGAGTGATGCTTGTGCTTAACTCTCCGGCGTTAATGCCAGCAGACGTTAATAAAGGACGTACCGATCCCCCTTCCTGATTCAGCAAGGCGCTCATTAGATGAAGAGGTTCGATGAATTGGTTGTCGTGCCCAAGTGCAAGAGACTGGGCATCGGCAAGAGCAAGCTGGAATTTATTGGTAAGACGATCCAGACGCATAATTCCTCCCATAAACAGGTCAAATTTGCTACTGGAGATTAAATGAGGTCATCCCTCAATTATTCAAGGTTAAAGACCTGAAGTATGCGAAAAATATGTTTGCCTTCTGGATCGTCTTGACTCGCGAGGTTATCTCAACCAGATGAAACTCGCCATACGACCTGTCGTCTTATCGCGGCGATAAGAGAAAAAATCATCCTTTTCGCTTAGCGTACAGCGATCGCCGCCGAAGATCTGCGTCACGCCCATGTTAGCCAGGCGCTGGCGGGCAAGCTGATAAATATCGGCAAAGTATTTCTCACCCACCGGCCGAAAAGCGCTGTCGGCCTTCTCGTCTTTACTCATAAAGGCATCGCGCACTTCCGGACCGACTTCAAACGCCTCGGGGCCGATGGCCGGGCCGAGCCAGGCCAGAATATTTTCTGGCTTATCGGCAAAGCAGGCGACGGTTGCTTCGAGCACACCGTCGCATAATCCGCGCCAGCCGGCATGTGCTGCGGCCACTTCGGTTCCTGCACGATTGCAAAAAAGCACCGGCAGGCAGTCTGCGGTCATCACGGCACACACCGTGCCCGGCGTATTACAGTATGACGCATCCGCTCGCTTTGACTCATATGGCCCGCCGTCCAGTTTCAGCACGGCAGTGCCATGCACCTGCTCCAGCCAGACCGGATACGACGGTAACCCGCCTGCGGCAAACATCCGCCGGCGGTTCTCTTCCACATGCTGCAGATTGTCTCCGCAATGGGCACCCAGATTGAGTGAATCGTACGGTGGCAGGCTGACGCCGCCAACACGCGTGGAGCTACAGGCCGCCACGCCTTCCGGCACAGGCCATTGCGGTACAATCAGTTTAGTCATAACCAGTCGATATCGTCCTTGTGGTCTTCATAATCGGCACGCATTGCGTCAATCAGATCAACCATATCCTGAGGAATAGGCGCATGCCATTCCATCTCAATACCGCTGATCGGATGGTACAAACGCAGCATCGTCGCATGCAGCGCCTGACGGTCAAACTTGCGCAGCGCGGTGATGAACGCTTCCGAAGCGCCTTTCGGCGGGCGCGGACGGCCGCCATATACCTGATCGCCCACCAGCGGGTGGGTGATATGCGCCATATGCACACGGATCTGATGCGTACGACCGGTTTCCAGACGCAGACGCAGGCGCGTATGAATACGGAAGTGCTCCATAATACGATAGTGCGTGACCGCCGGTTTACCCATCGGGTGCACCGCCATGTGCGTACGCTTGGTCGGGTGACGGCTGATAGGTTCTTCCACCGTTCCGCCGGAAGTCATGTGGCCAATCGCCACCGCTTCATACTCACGGGTGATTTCACGCAGCTGCAGCGATTCCACCAGGCGAGTTTGCGCCGGGATAGTCTTCGCGACGACCATCAGGCCGGTCGTGTCTTTATCCAGACGGTGCACGATACCCGCGCGCGGGACATCGGCAATCGGCGGATAGTAGTGCAGCAGCGCATTCAGCACAGTACCGTCGGGGTTGCCCGCACCCGGGTGTACAACCAGGTCGCGCGGTTTGTTAATGACGAGGATGTCATCATCTTCATAAACGATATTGAGCGGAATATCCTGCGGTTCGAAGCGGACGTCTTCTTCGATTTCAACATCGATGGAGACGAGTTCTCCCCCTAAAACTTTCTCTTTCGGCTTGTCGCTGACAGCGCCGTTTACCAGCACTCGCTGGTCAAGGATCCAATCTTTTATTCGCGATCGCGAATAATCAGGGAACATTTCGGCCAAAGCCTGATCTAAGCGTTGTCCGAGTTGTTTTTCGGACACCGTTGCGGTGAGTTGTACTCGTTGTGCCATATACAGCTTCTTCGTTTAACGTTGGGTTTTACGGCTTTGCCGTTTAATATAGTGTGCTATTGTAGCTGGTCTTAATCGGGAGCAGGAACAGAGATTCTCCCGCATAAACATTTTGAGGAAGTCAAAACGTCATGACGCGCATGAAATACCTGGTGGCAGCGGCCACACTGAGCCTGGCTTTGGTGGGTTGCTCCGGCTCAAAGGAAGAGGTGCCTGATAATCCGCCGAATGAAATCTACGCGACCGCTCAGCAAAAGCTGCAGGACGGTAACTGGAAACAGGCAATAACGCAACTGGAAGCGTTGGATAACCGCTACCCGTTCGGTCCTTATTCCCAGCAGGTACAGCTCGACCTGATTTATGCGTACTACAAAAATGCCGATCTACCGCTGGCTCAGGCAGCCATCGACCGCTTTGTTCGTCTGAATCCGACACATCCTAACATTGATTACGTCATTTATATGCGTGGTCTGACAAATATGGCTCTGGATGACAGTGCGCTGCAAGGCTTCTTCGGGGTCGATCGTTCTGACCGCGATCCACAGCACGCGCGCGATGCCTTTAACGACTTCTCCAAACTGGTGCGCGGTTATCCGAACAGCCAGTATGCGACCGATGCCTACAAACGCATGGTGTTCCTGAAGGATCGCCTGGCGAAGTACGAGCTGTCAGTGGTGGATTACTACACCGACCGTGGTGCATGGGTTGCCGTTGTGAACCGTGTTGATGGCATGTTGCGCAGCTATCCGGATACACAGGCCACTCGCGATGCATTGCCGAAGATGGAAAACGCCTATCGCCAGATGCAAATGAATGCCCAGGCCGATAAAGTAGCGAAAATTATCGCGGCCAACAGCAAAAACACCTAATCGCATTTCAGATAAGCAAAACGGCAGCCATGAGCTGCCGTTTTTTATTGCTCAGGCACCAAAGCTGAAGCGTTTTAGCGCCGAGACATCCTATCAAATATGACTCCCTTTCCCCTGTTCGACAAGTAAAATCTCACCTGTTCCTGCCCTGCCTCACAAAATGAATTCGTTGACAAAAAGTGACATTAAAATGTGATCCTAATCACACATCTTGACATTGGGCGAGGTATGCTGAGTTCACCAAGACGGGAAAGACAAGAGGTAAAATTTATGACAATGAACATTACCAGTAAACAAATGGAAATTACTCCGGCAATCCGCCAGCACGTCGCAGACCGTCTCGCCAAATTGGATAAATGGCAAACCCACTTAATCAACCCGCACATCATTCTTTCCAAAGAGCCGCAGGGTTTTGTCGCTGACGCAACCATTAACACGCCTAATGGTCACCTGGTTGCCAGCGGAAGAAGTGAAGATATGTACGTCGCTATCAACGAATTAATCAACAAGCTGGAACGGCAGCTGAATAAAGTGCAACACAAAGGGGAAGCCCGCCGCGCCGCAACATCGGTGAAAGAGGCAGGCTTTGTGGAAGAAGAAGAGTAATCCTTAACTTAATATTGTGTAACGCCACGCGCCTTCGGGCGCGTTTTTTATTGACAGAATGAAAACAGTACGGGTACTGTAACTGCCATCAACCAAAGGATATCACCGTGAAACAACTACCGTTCTTCTTCGCATTCTTTTTTACCTTCCCCTGAACGGGAGGCAATTCGTCGTGTGATAAAGAATGCGAAGACGAACAACAAGGCCTCCCAAACGGGAGGCCTTTTTTTTGATAAATGAATAACAAGAAAGGCAACACAATATGACCGAGGAAAACCCGTTACTGGCCCTGCGCGATAAGATCAGCGCACTGGATGAAAAACTGCTCGCGCTGCTGGCAGAACGCCGTGGACTGGCGGTAGAAGTAGGTAAAGCAAAGCTGGCATCGCACCGTCCGGTCCGTGATATCGACCGCGAACGCGACCTGCTGGAGCGCCTGATGACGCTGGGGAAAAGCCATCACCTCGATGCCCACTACATCACACGCCTGTTCCAGCTGATCATCGAGGATTCTGTACTCACTCAACAAACGCTGCTGCAGCAACATCTGAATAAAATCAATCCGCACTCAGCACGCGTGGCGTTCCTCGGGCCGAAAGGGTCATACTCGCATCTTGCTGCACGCCAGTACGCCGCTCGCCACTTCGAGCAGTTCATCGAGAGCGGCTGCGCTAAATTTGCCGATATCTTCAATCAGGTAGAAACCGGACAGGCCGACTACGCGGTCGTCCCCATTGAAAACACCAGCTCCGGCGGGATCAACGACGTCTACGATCTGCTGCAACACACCAGCCTGTCGATCGTTGGCGAGCTGACGATCCCCATCGATCACTGCGTGCTTGTCTCGGCGTCAACCGACCCGCAACGCATTCAGACCGTGTATAGCCACCCGCAACCGTTTCAGCAGTGCAGCCAGTATCTGAGCCGTTATCCACACTGGAAAATTGAATATACCGAAAGCACCTCTGCGGCGATGGAGAAAGTGGCGCAGGCTAACTCTCCTGCCGTTGCCGCACTGGGTAGCGAAGCCGGCGGCGCGCTGTACGGCCTGCAGGTGCTGGAACATTGCCAGGCGAACCAAACACAAAACATTACCCGCTTCCTGGTGCTGGCACGCAAAGCGGTGAATGTTTCCGATCAGGTACCGGCAAAAACCACGCTACTGATGGCGACCGGTCAACAGGCGGGTGCGCTGGTTGAAGCGCTTCTGGTACTGCGCAACCACAACCTGATCATGACCAAGCTGGAATCGCGCCCGATTCACGGTAACCCGTGGGAAGAGATGTTTTATCTGGATATCCAGGCCAACCTCGAATCAATCCCGATGCGTAAAGCACTGAAAGAGCTGGCCGAGATTACCCGTTCCATGAAGGTTCTCGGCTGCTACCCGGGCGAAAACGTGGTGCCGGTCGACCCGATTTAACGCTCAATAAATACTGGCTTCTTCATCCCTGCTACCGCAACCGGCAGGGTGAAGATGGCGCCAGAGAGCGGATATTGCTGTACTTCATCGGCGTCCATGTTTTCCCGGGTGGTGGTGATGTACAACGTGCGCATATCCGCGCCGCCAAAGCAGACCATCGTCGGGCAGCGCACCGGCAGCCGGTAGGTTTCCAGTGCTTCTCCGTTTGGGGAAAAACGGGCAATCCGCCAGCCGTCAAACATCGCACTCCAGTAGCACCCTTCTTCGTCGATAGCCGCCCCGTCTGGGATCCCCTCCCCCGGTTGAAAACGACGAAAGACTTCCCGCTTGCGGGGTTCGCCCTGCTCATCCAGCGGCGTCCGGTAAATCACGGCATTTGGCGTATCAGAAGTATACATCCAACGTTTATCGTCACTAAATGCCAGGCCGTTGGCGCCATGAATGTCACACTGAATCACCCGAGGCGTCAGGTCGTGGTTGATTCGCATCAGCAGCGCACCATTAAAATCTCCCGGCCCCCAGAATGTCCCGGCGTAAAAGCGGCCCTCGCGGTCGGTACCGCCATCGTTAAAGCGTGCCAGCTGCGGGTTGCTTGGGTTATCACAAATTTTACGTCGCAGCAGGCCGTGCGCATCGGTTAACCAGATAGCGCTGCGCAGCGCCACGATAAAGCCGCCTTTCTCGCGCAGAGAAAAGCAGCCCACTTCTTCGGGAAATTGCAGGATCTGATGCTCACCACTGTTGATGTCATAGCGGTGAATTTCACACTCAAGGATATCGGCCCAGTAGAGCGCCTGCTCGGTCTCGCTCCAGGTCGGGCATTCCGGAAGATGTCCTGCGTAATCAAACAGCGGATGTGGTTCAGCCATCGTTGTCATCCCTATAAAAAAAGCCAGCGGGTTTCCCCTCTGGCTTTGATTATATACGGTTTTCCGTTACTGCCGGTTATCATTCGCCTGACGCAGTAGCGTCCGGCTTTCGCTCTGGAAGCGCTGCGCATAATCGCCAAACCAGTGCTCCACTTTGCGGAAGCTGTCGATAAACGCCTGTTTATCTCCCTGCTCCAGCAGGCCAATCGCTTCACCAAAACGCTGGTAGTAACGTTTAATCAGCGCCAGATTATTTTCTGACGACATAATAATGTCGGCATACAGCTGCGGGTCCTGGGCAAACAGGCGGCCCACCATCGCCAGCTCAAGGCGGTAGATCGGTGATGACAGCGCCAGCAGTTGCTCCAGACGGACGTTTTCTTCTGCCAGATGCAGGCCATAAGCAAAGGTCGCGAAGTGGCGCAGCGCCTGAATAAAGGCCATATTCTGGTCATGCTCAACAGCGCTGATACGGTGCAGACGCGCGCCCCAGACCTGAATTTGTTCCAGGAACCACTGATACGCTTCCGGCTGACGACCGTCACAGTAAACCACCACCTGCTTCGCCAGGCTCCCGCTATCCGGACCGAACATCGGGTGCAGGCCCAGCACTGGACCACGATGTGCCGCCAGCATCGCCTGCAACGGTTCCGCTTTAACCGATGCCAGATCCACCAGGATGCAATCCGCCGGTAAAGGCGGCAGCCGGCCAATCGTCTCAACCGTGGTATGAATAGGCACGCTGACGATAACCATCCCGGCATCGGCAACAATCTCTGTCGCACGTGGCCAGTCTTCTTTCTCAAGAATACGGACCTGGTAGCCTGAAAGCGTCAGCATTTTCTCAAACAGACGCCCCATCTGCCCGCCGCCGCCGACAATCACGACCGGGCGCAGATTCGGACACAGCGTTTTAAAACCTTTGTCGTTCTCGCTGGAATATGACTCGCGCATGACGCGACGCAGCACGTCTTCGATAAGATCCGGCGGGACGCCAAGCGCTGACGCCTCTTCCCGCCGGGAAGCCAGCATCGCCGCTTCACGTTCCGGAACGTAGATCGGCAGGCCATACTGGCTTTTAACTTCTCCGACCTCCGCGACCAGCTCCAGGCGGCGTGCCAGTAATCCCAGCAACGCCTTATCGACTTCATCAATTTGATCGCGTAACGCGGTCAGTTCAGCAACCATACTTTCCTCTTACCCCAGACGAGCCGCCAGATGACCGCGCAGATCTTTATCAAGTTCGCGGAGCAGTGCATCGGTGGTTTCCCAGCTGATGCAGGCATCGGTAACGGATACGCCGTATTTCATATCGCAACGCGGCTGCTCAGAAGACTGATTACCTTCGTGGATATTACTTTCAATCATCAGACCAATAATGGAACGATTACCATCTTTGATCTGTGCAACGACGGATTCTGCAACCGCAGGCTGGCGGCGGTAGTCTTTGTTAGAATTACCATGGCTGCAATCTACCATCAGCGACGGTTTCAGTCCCGCCTGCGCCATCTCTTTTTCGCATTTCTCGACATCTTCCGGGCCGTAGTTCGGCGATTTACCGCCGCGCAGGATCACATGACCGTTCGGATTGCCCTGGGTTTGCAGCAGGCAAACCTGGCCGGCCTGGTTGATCCCGACAAAGCGGTGTGGCATGGCGGCGGCGCGCATGGCGTTGATTGCCGTTGCGAGGCTGCCATCTGTGCCGTTTTTAAAGCCAACCGGCATCGACAGGCCCGATGCCATTTCACGGTGAGTCTGGGATTCGGTGGTACGTGCACCGATTGCAGACCAGCTAAAGAGATCGCCGAGGTATTGCGGGCTGTTCGGATCCAGCGCTTCTGTTGCCAGCGGTAATCCCATGCTCACCAGCTCAACCAGCAGGCGACGCGCAATTTTCAGACCGCCTTCCACATCAAACGAGCCATCCATGTGCGGATCGTTAATCAGCCCTTTCCAGCCCACAGTAGTACGAGGCTTTTCAAAATAGACGCGCATCACCAGGTAGAGGCTATCGCTGACCTCTGCGGCAAGTGCTTTAAAACGATGGGCGTACTCAATTGCCGCTTCAGGATCGTGAATTGAACAAGGACCACACACCACCAGCAGGCGTGGATCGCGGCCGGCGATAATGTCAGAGATAGTCTGGCGGGACTGCGCAATCTGCGCTTCTTGTTCAAGGCTCAGCGGGAATTCAGCTTTCAGCTGATCCGGAGTGATCAAAACCTGTTCGTCGGTAATATGTACGTTGTTCAGCGCGTCTTTTTGCATGATGGCGATCCTGTGTAGCTCGTTTGCGATAATGGGTTCCTCGGCTGAGGAGTGACGTAACGATACCACACAGAGTAAAGATTTCAATCCATATTCCGTAAATTTTACTTTACACCAGCAAATTAAATGGCCTGAAAATCGCCACTCAATGTAAACATATCTATACAACATAGCGATTATGCTACCAGGGCAGTTACTTTATTCACCATTCCGTTACGAAAAATCCTGGGTGAAATTGCCGTAAGGATAAAGCAGTGATTAATGACGCCCCTCGCCAACGATGGTATCCTGCGCCCCGGCATCAACGATCTGCACTTCATGCATTAAGACGAACCTGACGGATCCGTTAATGAAACAGTTTCACCGTCTTATTTTTATATTTTTATTATTTATCGTGGGCCACCCTGTTTTCGCCTCCGAGCCATCGAAAAATGTTCGGGCTATTGTTTCAGGTATTGTTACTTATACCCGTTGGCCTGCATTATCCGGTCCGCCTAAATTATGTATTTTTTCTACCTCACATTACGTACAGAGCCTTGCTCAGGAAAAGCCTGAAGCGTTGCCATATCGGCCGGTCATTGTTCACAGTACCCAGGAAGCAATGAATACGGTCTGTGATGGGTTTTATTTTGGCAGCGAGTCGCCGTCTCAGCAGGCAGAGCTCACCTCAAAATATCAATCCCGCCCTCTTTTGCTGATCGCAGAACAAAATAGCGAATGCGCGATTGGTAGTGCTTTTTGCCTGATTATCAATGACGAGAGGGTCAGATTCTCCGTGAATCTGGATGTCCTGACGCACAGCGGCGTACGGGTTAATCCAGACGTACTGATGCTTGCCCGGAATAGCGCACATGAATAAGGATTTATCACAGGCTCCACGCCCGACGTTTAAAAGAGCGCTGCGCCGAATCAGCGTGATAAGCGTAGTGATCTCAATGACGCTGGTCTGGATGCTGCTGAGCACCGCCTCGGTAGTTACGCTTAAGCAATATGCGCAAAAAAACCTGGCGCTAACCGCCGCCACCATGAGCCGAAGCCTTGAGGCCGCGCTGGTGTTTGATGACAGTTCCGCTGCGGAAGAAACCCTGGCGACGCTCGGGAAACAGGGACAATTCTCTGAAGCCCTGGTGCTGGACAACCAGAAAAACCACTTTGCCGTCTGGCAGAATACCGATCTGGTCCGCCACGAGAAACTGAGCGGAATTATCAGCCAATGGCTGTTCCCGGAACCAACCACGCAGCCGATCCTGCATCAAGGCAAAGTCATCGGCGAGCTCCGTCTGAAGGCGCTGGACAGCATGATCGGCCATTTCCTCGGGATCTCGATTATTGTATTAACCGGCAGTATTCTGCTGGCCTCTGTGATTTCCTTATTGCTGACCCACTCACTGCACCACGGTATTGTCACCGCGCTGCAAAGTATTACTGAAGTGGTTCACGACATTCGGGAAAACCGCCATTTCTCCCGTCGGGTTCCGCAAGAACGCATCGAGGAATTCCATCTTTTTGCCCAGGACTTTAATAGCCTGCTGGGCGAAATGGAGGACTGGCAGCAGCAGCTGCAGGCGAAAAATGCCCAGCTGTTACGCTCGTCCCTGCATGACCCGCTGACCGGACTGGCCAACCGTGCTGCATTCCGCAGCATTATCATGGCATTAATGAAAGATGACACCGCCCGCCAGCGCTCAGCATTACTGTTCCTCGATGGCGACAACTTTAAACTGATTAATGACAACTGGGGTCATGCAACGGGTGACAAAGTCCTGATCGACGTCGCCAGTCGGCTGATGGCTTTTGCCAACAAGCGTCATCAGGCATGGCGTTTAGGCGGCGACGAGTTTGCTATCCTGCTGCGCGATGTTCATTCAGAGGCGGAAGTGCAGGCACTTTGCGCCACGCTCTCGGCTCTGTTCCTCGAGCCGTTTAATTTGCACAACGGCCATACGGCAACCTTGTCTCTCAGTATTGGCTATGCGTTAGCCTGGGAACATCACTCTGCGGAAAGCCTGCAGGAGTTCGCCGATCAAAATATGTATCGGAAAAAACACCAGCGTATTCAGCAAGTACAAAATTAAAGGGATCCACCATGCTCAGGAAATATTTTGCTCCCGCACTGATAGCAATGGCTTTACTCAGCGGCTGCCAGACGGCACCGCAAGGCAAGTTCTCTGCGGAACAAATTGCCGAGATGCAGTCATACGGCTTTACGGAAAGTGAGGGTGACTGGTCACTGGGTTTATCCGACAGCATTCTGTTTGATAAAAACGACTACCATCTGCGTAGCGACAGCCAGGCGCAAATCCAGAAAATGGCCTCCCGACTGGCAGCAACCGGCATTACACATGGCCGACTGGATGGCCACACCGATAACTACGGAGAGGACAGCTACAACGAAGCGCTGTCGCTTAAACGGGCTGATATCGTCGCTGATGCCTGGACGCAGGGAGCCAACATCCCGCGCAGTAATTTAACCACCCGCGGGTTAGGTAAAAAGTATCCGATTGCCAGTAACGATACGGCGAAAGGTCGTGCTGAAAACCGCCGCGTCACGGTGGTGCTCAGCACGCCTTAAGCGGCTTAGTCGACGGAGTTCGCGAGCGTGACGCCCGTAGCCCCACGCCAGCGGAGATAGTCGATCGCCAGGCATGCCGCCAGACTGACGCCCATCAATGGCAACGCCAGCCCCAGAATCACCGCGATCGCCAGCGTGATGACGCGGGCTGGCCACCCGAGATTCACCCACGCCTGAACCAGGGTGTTTGCCGGGTTAAAAGCAGCGTGGGCCGGACGACGGATCCACCACAAACGATATCCCACCACGATCATCACACACAGCGCGATACCGAAGGCGATCAGCAGCAGCTGGTTGGCCAGGCCAAACAGGATCCCCATATGGAAGTCCACGCCCCAGCGGGTCAGCTTGGCCATCAGCGGGAAATCAGCAAAACGGGTACGATCCACCACCTGCATCCGTTCACCATCAATCGCCACCGCATCAACCTGGGTCGGCCAGCTTCTGTCGATCTCCGTGACCGTCCACGCCCGGCCGGCCGAGGCCGGTGGGCGGATCTCCAGCTTGCTGGCATCCAGGCCCGCCGCCTGCGCCACCGTCAGCACGCGATCAAACTGCTCGCCCGATGCTGATGGCATGGCCTCCGTCATCGCCATATGCCCCATATGATGTTCAGCATGCGGGTCATGCGTCATCGGCATCGCGCTATGCAGTTGGGTATTCACCTGCGGCGTCAGCCAGCCGAACGCGGCACGCATCTTATCGACGTTGCCGCCCGCCCACTGCGACCAGGTCAGGCCGGTGGCAGAAAAGAGTAACATGCCCGCCAACAGCACCCAGCCCAAAGAGACATGCAAACGACGGTGGTTCTGCATCCGGTTGTTGATCCGTCTGCGGGGACGGGTCATCGCCCAGAGCACGAGCCCACCGAGCGCCGCCACCCACATCCACGATGCCGCCAGCTCGCTATAAAGCCGCCCGCTATCCCCTAGCAACAGCGAGCGGTGGGCGTAATCGATCCATTGGCGCAGCGGTAAAATTCCGCTGGTTCCGTAGACGGTCATGTCCCCCATCACCTTCAGCGTCACCGGGTCGATAAAAATTGCCCGCGTTTCAGACTCGCCCAGCTGCGGGTCAGCAAACATCACCCGGGTGGTTTCACCGGCGTTGAGGGCCGGACGCACCGCCTGTATACGAAGGTTACCATTAGTGGCATCTTGCGCCGCCGCCAGCAGTAAGCTCAGGGGCTGACTTTCGCCGTTGAGCGTGCCGTGCAGGGCGTCCCGATAAAGCCAGTTTTCCAGCTGCGGGGTGGCGACGTACAGCGTACCGGTCAAGGCCGCCACAAAGATAAACGGCCCGACAAACAGGCCAATGTAAAAATGGAGACGTCGCAGCAGGTTGAGCCATGCCGCGCGCGAGGTGCAGGTTGTCATACTTTTCCTTTCTGAAAGCAAAAAGAGAACGTTGCGCAGTGCGCACATTATTTTTAGAAAGCGGGAAAAGCAGAACGGCGCGGCGGTGCGCGGGTTTCCGGGTAAAGCCAGGGGAAGTAATGTCGGCGATTCAGCACCAGACAGGGGAAGAGGACCCGCACGCGTCGCAGGACGACGGAGAGCAACACCGCCAGCGCAAAGAGCAGCCCCGGAACATGGGCTAACAGCACGCAATAGCCGCAGGCTTCGGCATGGTCAAGCGGTTGCGTATGCGTCGAGGAGGGATCTGTGGACGCGGCAGAATGCGGCTCCGCCATATCGTGCGTCATGCCCATCATCGCATGGTGCATGCCCGGCATGACGCTCATCGGATCTTTTTGCAACGAAACCGAAATCAGCGGTGCGATCACGATCAACAGGATCGAAAAAAGCGCCAGCCATGCGGCCCGCCGTTCGATTGTTGAGTGTTGAGAAATATCGCTGACCACCGCCCCTCCGAGATGAGGGGATATTGTAAATGATTTACATCACGATAGTTAAATTAAAGATAAAAAAAGGGCCGGCCCATCAGGCCAGCCCTTTTCATCAGGATGTCGCGAAAGCGAATCTTAGTTAAGACGCTCTTTGATACGAGCAGACTTACCGGTACGCTCACGCAGGTAGTACAGTTTAGCTTTACGTACAGCACCACGACGTTTAACAGCAATGCTGTCAACTACCGGAGAGTGAGTCTGGAAGACACGCTCAACGCCTTCGCCGTTGGAAATTTTACGAACAGTGAATGCAGAGTGCAGACCGCGGTTACGAATAGCGATAACCACGCCCTCGAATGCCTGCAGACGTTTTTTGGAACCTTCAACAACCCATACTTTCACTTCCACGGAATCACCCGGGCGGAAGGAAGGTACGTCCTGCTTCATCTGTTCTTGTTCAATTTGCTTAATAATGTTGCTCATAATTTAATCTCTTATCCTGGGTAAACTGATATTGGGGGCTTACGCCGTCCCATCATGTTTATGTTGCTGTTGTGCGTGTTCAGTTTTGAACTGCGCCAGCAACTTTGCTTGCTCTTCAGTCAGAGCCAGGTTTTCCAAAAGTTCAGGTCTTCTAAGCCAGGTCCGGCCCAGCGACTGTTTCAAACGCCAGCGACGTATCTCAGCATGGTTTCCCGACAGCAATACTGGCGGTACTTCCATCTCTTCTAACACTTCAGGACGAGTATAGTGTGGACAGTCCAGCAACCCATCAGCAAAGGAATCTTCCGTTGCTGATGCTTCATGGCCCAAAACTCCCGGAATGAACCGGGAAACGGAGTCAATCAGCGTCATTGCCGGTAACTCTCCACCACTGAGAACGTAATCACCGATTGACCATTCTTCGTCAATTTCGGTCTGGATTACGCGCTCGTCTATCCCTTCGTAGCGACCGCACACCAGAATCAGTTTCTGATTCGTTGCCAGTTCACTGACGCCTGCTTGATCAAGCTTGCGTCCCTGAGGTGACAGATAAATCACCTTAGCGCCTTCACCTGCCGCGGCTTTTGCTGTGTGGATGGCGTCCCGTAAGGGTTGCACCATCATTAGCATCCCCGGTCCGCCGCCGTAAGGACGATCGTCCACGGTACGGTGCCGGTCATGAGCAAAGTCACGAGGACTCCAGCTCTGGATGCTCAGCAGGCCATTTTTTACTGCCCGGCCAGTTACCCCGTAATCGGTAATTGCGCGGAACATTTCAGGAAACAGGCTAATTATGCCAATCCACATAGCGCCGTCTTTTACCGTTTATCCGGATAATTTAAAAACCAGGATCCCAGTCTACTTCGATTGTACGAGTAGCGAGATCGACTTTCTTGATAACCTGCCCATCGAGGAACGGAACCAACCGCTCCTTGATGCCAAATGCATCTTTCAGGTTTGCCTTAATGACGAGAACGTCATTTGACCCGGTTTCCATCATATCGATGACTTTACCCAGGCTATAGCCTTCAGTGGTGACTACCTGGCAACCCATCAGGTCTTTCCAGTAATAGTCGCCCTCTTCGAGCTTCGGCAACTGCGAGGAATCGACGACAATTTCACAATTAGTCAGCAGATTCGCAGCATCGCGATCGTCAATGCCTTTCAGCTTAATCACGATGTCCTGATTGTGGTGGCGCCAGCTTTCCAGCTCAACAACCTGCCACTGACCCGCCTTCTGGATTAACCAGGGCTGATAGTCAAAAATGCTTTCGGCGTCTTCGGTGGAGGAAAACACTCTGAGCCAACCACGGATACCGTAGGAAGAACCCATCTTGCCCAATACAATCGGATCAACAGGTGCTTGTGCGGTGTGTTGCTTGCTCATCATGACCACCGTGACAGATTAAGCTGCTTTGTTTGCTGCTTTGATCAGCGTAGCTACGCGATCGGAAACTGTCGCACCCAGGCCAACCCAGTGAGCGATACGATCCAGATCCAGACGAGTTTCTTCTTCATTCGCAGATGCGATCGGGTTGAAGAAACCAACGCGCTCGATGAAGCGACCGTTACGTGCATTACGGCTGTCGGTGACAACAACCTGGTAGAACGGACGCTTTTTAGCGCCGTGACGAGCTAAACGAATAGTTACCATAACATCCTCTTGTGTGAATAGAACAACCGGGCCCCATCGAGGAACGGAGCCCGGGTGTCATATTAAAAGCCCGAAAATTTTACTCATTTTTGGGGAAATTGCAATCAACAGTTGATAAGTCTGCTATAAAAGGCCGTCGGCGGTGCGGTCAGTTCGGTGCCGACGTGCGCGCAGCCACCGGAGCGTACACGTAGTACGTGAGGATGGCGAGCACACCCCGGTGCCGAAATGGCAAACAAGCCAGGCCGATTAGCGACCAGGGAATCCTGGCGGCATCATCCCTTTCATGCCCCGCATCATCTTCATCATGCCGCCTTTCGACTTCATCTTCTTCATCATGCGCTGCATATCGTCAAACTGCTTGAGCAGACGGTTCACGTCCTGCACCTGCATGCCACAACCCGCGGCGATACGGCGTTTACGTGAACCTTTAATGATTTCCGGCTTGGCACGCTCTTTCAGGGTCATCGAGTTGATGATCGCTTCCATCCGCACCAGCACTTTGTCATCCATCTGCGATTTGACGTTGTCCGGGATCTGCCCCATGCCCGGCAGCTTGCCCATCAGGCTAGCCATACCGCCCATGTTTTTCATCTGGCGCAGCTGCTCAAGGAAGTCAGTCAGGTCGAAGCCATCGCCCTTCTTCAGCTTGGAAGCGAGTTTCTCGGCCTGTGCGCGGTCAACCTTGCTCTCGATATCTTCGATCAGCGACAGCACGTCGCCCATGCCGAGAATACGGGATGCAATACGATCCGGGTGGAACGGCTCCAGCGCTTCGGTTTTTTCGCCGACGCCGAGGAACTTGATCGGTTTGCCGGTGATGTGGCGAATAGACAGCGCCGCACCGCCACGAGCATCACCATCGACCTTGGTCAGCACCACGCCGGTCAGCGGCAGCGCTTCGTTAAAGGCCTTGGCGGTATTCGCGGCATCCTGGCCGGTCATCGCATCCACGACAAACAGCGTTTCTACCGGATTCAGTGAAGCGTGGACCTGTTTGATCTCGTCCATCATCGCTTCATCGACGTGCAGACGACCGGCGGTATCCACCAGCAGCACGTCGTAGAATTTCAGCTTCGCTTCTTTCAGCGCCGCGTTGACGATATCGACAGGCTTCTGGCCCACGTCGGACGGGAAGAAATCAACGCTAACCTGTTCGGCCAGAGTTTCCAGCTGTTTAATCGCCGCCGGGCGATAAACGTCCGCGGAGACAACCAGCACTTTCTTCTTGTGCTTCTCACGCAGGAATTTACCGAGCTTGGCAACACTGGTGGTTTTACCCGCACCCTGCAGGCCCGCCATCAGCACGACAGCCGGCGGCTGCGCGGCTAAATCCAGCGCCTGGTTCTCTTCGCCCATCGCCGCAACCAGTTCGTTACGTACGATTTTGACGAATTCCTGACCCGGGGTCAGGCTTTTGTTAACTTCATGACCCACCGCACTCTCTTTGACGCGGCTGATGAAATCACGCACGACAGGCAGAGCAACGTCCGCCTCCAGCAGCGCCATGCGCACTTCGCGCAGGGTGTCTTTAATATTGTCTTCGGTAAGGCGTCCGCGGCCGCTAATGTTGCGCAGCGAACGCGACAAACGATCGGTTAAATTATCAAACATTGTCTCTCGCCTGAGGTGGAAACTGTCGGTCGCGGTAGCGACTCGAAAAACACGGATTTGGCGCAGTATAACACGACATGAAGCGCGATGTGATGCAACGGTTGGAGCAGACGTCGCGTAACGCTATACTGCTTATCTTTCTTACTTATTTAGTCAACAGTCGACGCCCATATGCCTGTTTTTGCTCTACTCGCGCTTGTCGCCTATTCCATCAGCCTTGCGCTGATCGTCCCCGGCTTACTGCAAAAAAACAGCAGCTGGCGGCGGATGGCGATACTTTCAGCAACAATTGCATTGATTTGTCATGCTTTTGCGCTGGAGTCACGCATTTTCCCCGGCGGCGAGAGCGGGCAAAATCTCAGCCTGCTTAACGTCGGCTCGCTGGTGAGCCTGATGATCTGTACGGTGATGACCATCGTTGCTTCGCGCAACCGTGGCTGGCTGCTGCTGCCCATCGTCTATGCGTTTGCGCTGATTAATCTGGCTTTCGCCACCTTCGTTCCCAACGAATACATCACCCACCTCGAAACCACGCCGGGGATGCTGGTGCATATCGGCCTGTCGCTGTTCTCTTACGCGACGCTGATCATTGCCGCGCTGTATGCGCTGCAGCTGGCATGGATTGACTATCAACTGAAAAACAAAAAGCTCGTTTTCAGCCATGAAATGCCACCGCTGATGAGTATTGAGCGTAAAATGTTTCATATAACCCAGGTTGGCGTGGTCCTGCTGACCCTGACGCTCTGCACCGGCCTGTTCTACATGCAGAATCTGTTCAGCACGGAAAACATCGATAAAGCCGTCCTGTCGATC
The DNA here is from genome assembly GCF_051131755.1 of Klebsiella sp. R445. NCBI lineage: Bacteria > Pseudomonadati > Pseudomonadota > Gammaproteobacteria > Enterobacterales > Enterobacteriaceae > Klebsiella > Klebsiella sp. R445. The sequence goes on along the minus strand of NZ_CP180446.1, from coordinate 4,440,265 downwards.
GTGGCGTGGTTCGTCTATATCGTACTGCTGTGGGGACATTACCATGAAGGCTGGCGCGGTCGCCGGGTCGTCTGGTTTAACGTCGCCGGTGCCGGACTGCTGACGCTGGCCTACTTCGGCAGCCGCGTGCTGCAACAGTTAATGAGTTAACCCAGACTACAAGCCTGGCCCGGCAGGCATCATCGAGACAAATAGCCTACCGGGCCAGGCGCTAAGGAGTCCCCCCTGGAACACATATCTACCACCACGCTGATCGTCACATTGATCATCATGGTGATCATCTCCGCCTACTTCTCTGGTTCAGAGACCGGCATGATGACGCTGAACCGCTATCGTCTGCGCCACATGGCCAAACAGGGCAACCGCCAGGCGAAGCGAGTCGAAAAACTGCTACGTAAACCTGACCGCTTAATCAGCCTGGTGCTGATCGGCAATAACCTCGTCAACATCCTCGCCTCCGCACTCGGGACGATTGTCGGTATGCGCCTGTATGGCGATGCCGGGGTGGCAATTGCCACCGGCGTGCTGACCTTTGTGGTGCTGGTTTTTGCCGAAGTCCTGCCGAAGACCATCGCCGCGCTGTATCCGGAAAAAGTGGCCTACCCCAGCAGTTTCTTGCTGGCACCGTTACAGGTGCTGATGATGCCACTGGTGTGGTTTCTTAACACCATCACCCGCCTGCTGATGCGCATGATGGGCATCAAAACCGATATCATCGTCAGCGGCGCGCTGAGCAAAGATGAGCTGCGCACCATCGTGAACGAGTCGCGAACCCAGATCTCCCGCCGCAACCAGGACATGCTGCTGTCGGTGCTGGATCTCGAAAAGGTCAGCGTTGACGACATCATGGTTCCGCGCAATGAAATCATCGGGATTGATATTAACGACGACTGGAAAGCCATCGTTCGCCAGCTGACCCACTCCCCACACGGGCGCATTGTGCTGTATCGCGGCTCGCTGGATGACGCCATCAGCATGCTGCGCGTGCGCGAAGCTTACCGCCTGATGACCGAGAAAAAAGAGTTCACCAAAGAGGTGATGCTGCGCGCCGCCGATGAAATCTATTACGTCCCGGAAGGCACGCCGCTCAGCACACAGCTGGTGAAGTTCCAGCGGAATAAGAAGAAAGTCGGCCTGGTGGTCGATGAGTATGGCGATATCCAGGGCCTGGTAACGGTAGAAGACATTCTCGAAGAGATCGTCGGCGATTTCACCACCTCGATGTCGCCTACGCTGGCGGAAGAAGTGACGCCGCTAACCGACGGCTCGGTGATTATCGACGGCAGCGCCAACGTTCGTGAAATCAACAAAGCCTTTAACTGGCACCTGCCGGAAGATGAAGCGCGGACGGTTAACGGTATTATTCTGGAAGCGCTGGAAGAGATCCCGGTTCCCGGCACGCGCGTGCGCATCGAGCAATACGATATCGATATTCTCGACGTTCAGGACAACATGATTAAGCAGGTTAAGGTCATACCGGTCAAACCGATTCGCGAAAGCGTCGCCGAGTAATCATCCGATACATCAGATACGGCGGGCCTGGGGTTCGCCGTTTTTTTTGCCCCGGAAACGGGCAGAAGATAAGAGAAAGAGAAAAACGGCCACCGGATGGCGGCCGTTTGGAAGCGAATTACTTCGCTTTTGCCACGGTGACCATCGCCGCGCGAATGGTACGACCGTTCAGGGTATAGCCTTTTTGCATCACGCCCAGCACGTTGCCCGCAGCCACATCGTCAGACTCAACCATCGCAATGGCCTGATGGACGTTAGGATCCAGCGGTACGTTGGTATCGGCAATCACTTCCACGCCGAATTTGCGTACAACATCCAGCATCGACTTCAGCGTCAGCTCGATACCCTCGACCATAGAGGCCATGTCAGGGTTGGCTTTGTCCGCCACTTCCAGTGCGCGATCCAGACTGTCGATAACCGGCAGCAGTTCGTTGACGAACTTCTCAAGCGCAAATTTGTGCGCTTTTTCGATATCCAGTTCGGTACGACGACGCAGGTTATCTTCATCGGCTTTCGCGCGCAGTTTCACTTCCAGTTCACGTTTCTGTGCTTCAGCAAGCTGTGCTTCCAGATTCGCAATTGTTTCATCGCGCGGATCCACCTGCTCAGCCGAAACTTCAGGCTCAACAGCCTCAACGCTCTCGTGCTGTTCCGTGATAATTTCTTCCGGGGCTTGCCCGTCAGGCGTTTTCTGTTCTTTACTACTCATGAATTTCTCCGCGTTTTTTTTCGCATTCATCTCGCTAACTTCGCTTATTATGGGGATCCGTTTCCGGGTTTCAAGGGAAGCCGTCAGATTGTCATCATTCATTTAACGCAAGGACATCCAGAACATGAAGAATCATTTCAAGTGTATAGGCATTGTGGGACATCCTCGTCACCCAACCGCGCTGACCACACATGAAATGCTCTGGCGCTGGTTATGCAGCAAAGGATACGAGGTCCTGGTCGAACAACAGATCGCTCATGAACTTCAGCTTAGCAATGTCAAAACCGGCACGTTGGCCGAAATTGGTCAGCAGGCAGATCTGGCGGTAGTGGTCGGCGGCGACGGCAATATGCTCGGCGCGGCGCGGACCCTGGCGCGTTACGATATCAACGTCATCGGCATTAACCGCGGCAATCTCGGCTTTCTGACCGACCTTGATCCGGATAACGCCCTGCAGCAGCTCGCGGACGTACTGGAAGGCCACTACATCTCCGAAAAACGCTTTTTACTGGAAGCGCAGGTGTGCCAGCAAGACTGTCAGAAACGCATCAGCACCGCAATTAATGAAGTGGTTCTGCACCCAGGCAAAGTCGCGCATATGATTGAGTTTGAGGTCTACATTGATGAGGTGTTTGCCTTCTCCCAACGCTCCGACGGCCTGATTATCTCCACCCCAACGGGCTCTACCGCCTACTCGCTGTCCGCCGGCGGCCCGATTCTGACGCCATCACTGGACGCCATCACCCTGGTCCCGATGTTCCCGCATACGCTATCGGCTCGCCCGCTGGTGATTAACGGCGACAGCACTATCCGCCTGCGTTTCTCTCAGCGCTGCAGCGATCTGGAGATCAGCTGTGACAGCCAGATAGCGCTGCCGATTCAGGACGGCGAAGACGTACTGATCCATCGCTGCGATTATCATCTGAATCTGATTCATCCCAAAGATTACAGCTATTTCAATACATTGAGTACCAAACTCGGCTGGTCTAAAAAATTGTTCTGATTTTTACTGCCGCCTCTTTACTGGATAAAAAACCAGTCTATACTGTACGAAAACACAGTAATGGTTTTTCATACAGGAAGGCTGCTATGCTGGCGCAACTCACCATCAGTAATTTTGCTATCGTTCGTGAACTGGAAATTGATTTTCACAGCGGCATGACCGCGATCACCGGGGAAACCGGTGCCGGGAAATCTATCGCCATTGATGCGCTGGGGCTGTGCCTTGGCGGAAGAGCAGAAGCAGACATGGTGCGACGAGGCGCCAGCCGTGCAGACCTTTGCGCCCGCTTCGCCTTGAAAGACACACCGGCGGCCCAGCGCTGGCTGGAAGAGAACCAGCTGGAAAGCGGGTGTGAGTGTTTACTCCGCCGCGTCATCAGCACTGACGGCCGCTCCCGGGGCTTTATTAACGGCACCGCCGTCCCGCTCTCTCAGCTGCGCGAACTCGGTCAGCTGCTTATCCAGATTCACGGCCAGCATGCACACCAGCGGCTGACCCGGCCCGAACATCAAAAAGCGCTGCTCGATGGTTACACCTGTGAGTATGCGCTTACTCAGCGTATGGCTGAGCATTACCATCAGTGGCACCAGAGCTGCCGCGAGCTGGCGCAACATCAGCAACAAAGCCAGGAGCGCGCCGCGCGGGCCGACCTGCTGCAATACCAGTTAAAAGAGCTCAATGAGTTCAACCCACTAGCGGGTGAGTACGAACAAATCGACGAAGAGTATAAGCGTCTGGCCAACAGCGGCCAGCTGCTGACCACCTGCCAGCATGCGCTGACGGTACTCGCCGACAGCGAAGAAGCTAACCTGCAAAGCCAGCTCTACACTGCCAGACAGCTGGTGACCGAACTCGCCGGCATGGACAGCAAACTCTCCGGCGTGCTGGACATGCTCGAAGAAGCGGCCATTCAGCTCAGCGAAGCCACCGACGAACTGCGCCACTATAACGACCGTCTGGATCTCGACCCGAACCGCCTGTTCGAGCTGGAGCAACGCATCTCCCGCCAGATTGCCCTGGCGCGTAAGCATCAGATCACCCCGGAAGAGCTCCCGGCATTTTATCAGGCCCTACTGGAAGAGCAGCGCCTGCTGGACGATAGCGCCGGCTCGCTGGAATCCCTGAGCCATAGCGTCGTCGAGCATCATCAGTTGGCGCTGGAGACCGCCCGCCAGCTGCACGACCTGCGTCAACGCAGTGCCGAAGAGCTAACACAGCTGATTACTGAAAGTATGCACTCACTTTCCATGCCTCACGGGGTGTTTGCCATCGATGTTGCCTTCGATGAGCGTCATCTTACCGCCGAAGGGGCTGACCGCATTGAGTTCCGCGTCACCACCAACCCGGGACAACCGCTGCAGCCGATTGCGAAAGTGGCCTCCGGCGGCGAACTCTCGCGTATCGCGTTATCAATCCAGGTCATTACCGCCCGTAAGATGGAAACCCCGGCCCTGATTTTCGATGAGGTCGATGTCGGCATTAGCGGCCCGACGGCAGCGGTGGTCGGTAAACTGCTGCGTCAGCTAGGCGAATCCACTCAGGTAATGTGTGTGACTCACCTGCCGCAGGTCGCCGGATGTGGCCACCATCATTTCTATGTCTGCAAAGAGACCGATGGCGAAATGACGGAAACGCATATGCATCCGCTAGATAAGCGGGCGCGACTGCAGGAGTTGGCCCGCCTGCTGGGCGGTAGCGAGGTCACGCGCAACACCCTCGCTAATGCGAAAGAGTTGCTCGCCGCGTAAACTTTTTGAATTTCGCAGAGTCATAGTGAACAGCAAATTGCCGCAAGACCTGCAGTCGAAGGTTTCCAACCGGGCAAAGGTCTATTATTATCGGCATATTACAGATGAGCCACGTACTGCTCGGGCCCGAAAAGGAATAAAATCACTATGCGCTGTAAAACGCTGACTGCTGCCGCAGCGGTTCTTCTCATGTTGACCGCAGGCTGTTCCACTCTGGAACGAGTGGTTTACCGTCCTGATATCAACCAGGGTAACTATCTGGCACCCAACGACGTAGCAAAAATTCGTGTCGGCATGACGCAACAACAGGTTGCTTATGCGCTGGGTACCCCAATGATGTCGGATCCGTTTGGCACCAACACCTGGTTCTATGTTTTCCGTCAGCAGCCTGGGCATGAAAAAATTACCCAGCAGACATTGACGCTGACGTTCGACAGCAGCGGTGTGTTAACCAACATCGATAACAAACCGGCACTGACCAACGAGTAATCGAGTCAGCATCGGACCAGAAATGCAAAAAGCGCTCATTGAGCGCTTTTTTTATCACCACGGTTACGGCCGTTACTTGTCGGCGTTTTTTTTCGCGCGCTGGCGTCGCAGTTCTTTCGGGTCCGCAATTAGTGGGCGGTAGATCTCTACCCGATCCCCATCATGCACCGCATCATTCAGCTTAGCGGGACGGCTGTATATCCCGACCTTGTTTTTAGTCAGATCGATATCGTCGCGTAGCGTCAGCAGACCGCTGGCCTGAATCGCCTGCTCGACGGTCGCCCCCTCTTCCAGCTTCACGCTTTGCAAATACTGTTTTTCCGGCAGCGCATAGGCAACTTCAACCACAATTTTAGCCAACACGATAAACCTCTTTGGCCCGGGCGGTAAATGCCTGCACCATGTTTATCGCCAGCTCTTTAAAGATGCGGCCAAATGCCATCTCGATCAGCATATTGGTGAATTCAAAATCGAGGTGAAACTCAATTTTGCAGGCATCCGGGCTTAACGGGATAAAATTCCAGCCACCAATCAGTTTTTTAAACGGGCCATCGACCAGGCTCATCAAAATACTGTGGTTGCTGGTGAGCGTGTTGCGAGTGGTGAACGTCTTACTGATGCCTGCCTTGGACACATCAACCGCCGCCATCATTTGCGTCGGCCCAGATTCCAGCACGCGGCTCCCGGTGCAGCCAGGCAAGAAATCAGGATAGGACTTCACGTCATTCACGAGTTGATACATCTGTTCCACGCTGAAAGGCACCAGCGCAGTACGGCTAATCTGAGGCATAGCAAGTTCCACATTTAAACACGGCGCAAATAATATCATTTATCTGGCGCTAAAAAAAACGCTGTGCTGCAACTCGTGCTAAGATAGCGCATTACACCTCGCAGGATGGATTGAGGTACTGTGTTCCCGTTTAGCAATGACTTCAGGACATTATGACCAAGAAAAAAGCCCACAAACCTGGATCAGCCACCATTGCGCTGAATAAACGCGCCCGCCATGAATACTTTATCGAAGATGAATACGAGGCTGGTCTTGCTCTGCAAGGGTGGGAAGTTAAATCTCTGCGCGCCGGCAAAGCCAACATCGGCGACAGCTACGTTATCCTGAAAGATGGAGAGGCCTACCTGTTCGGCGCAAACTTTACGCCGATGGCCGTAGCCTCCACCCACTACGTGTGCGATCCAACCCGTACCCGTAAGCTGCTGCTCAATCAGCGCGAGCTGGATAACCTGTATGGCCGTATCAACCGTGAAGGTTATACCGTCGTAGCCCTGTCGCTGTACTGGAAGAACGCCTGGTGCAAAGTGAAAATCGGCGTCGCGAAAGGTAAAAAACAGCACGATAAGCGTACCGACCTCAAAGATCGTGAGTGGGCGCTGGATAAAGCGCGCATTATGAAACACGCGGGCCGCTAATCCCCTCCTCAGGGCCAGCTCAGCTGGCCCTTCTGCGCTATATTGTTGTTGATGCTGCTTTTTTGCCCACTCCCCCGCAATAATCATCCTACGCAGTACTGGTAACCGTATTCACTAATCTGTTATACTTGCCGTAACACATTGGGGCTGATTCTGGATTCGACGGGATTTGCGAAACCCAAGGTGCATGCCGAGGGGCGGTTGGCCTCGTAAAAAGCCGCAAAAAAATAGTCGCAAACGACGAAAACTACGCTTTAGCAGCTTAATAACCTGCTCTGAGCCCTCTCTCCCTAGCTTCCGCTCTTAAGACGGGGATTCAAGAGAGGTCAAACCCAAAAGAGATCGCGTGGAAATCCTGCCTGGGGTTGAAGCGTTAAAACTAATCAGGCTAGTCTGGTAGTGGCGTGTCAATCCGCAGGTGCCAGGCGAATGTAAAGACTGACTAAGCATGTAGTACCGAGGATGTAGGAATTTCGGACGCGGGTTCAACTCCCGCCAGCTCCACCAATTTTTAGTAAAATGACGTCTACTAAAGTCTACTAAGGCCGCATTCCACAAGGGTTTGCGGCCTTTTTCATGTCCAGTGAAGTCTACTGAGAATTGCTAGAAACCACTCCTTATGGCACCCTCCTATTATCCCTCGTCGATGAGGGAGTAAAAACGAGGGAGCAAAAATGCCGAAGGTAGCAACAAAACTCACTGACACAGAGATCAAAAAGGCCAAGCCCACAGAGAAAGAGTTCACGCTATGGGATGGAGATGGCTTGTTCCTGCGTATCAAACCAAGTGGCAAAAAAATCTGGCACCTCGGCTATACCGTTCCTTTAACCAAGAAACGGGCCAAAATGAGTCTTGGGTTCTATCCCTACCTGACACTTGCTCAAGCAAGAGCGCTACGGGATGAATACCTCTCTTTGCTTGCACAGGGCATCGATCCCCAATCCCACAATGAGCAAAAAGCTCAAGCGCTCAAAGATGCAACTGAACACACATTCCAAACAGTGGCGAAAAAGTGGCTTGATGAAAAAATTAAAACATCAGGCATATCGCAAGATCATGCTAAGGATATCTGGCGTAGCCTTGAACGAAACATCTTTCCAACTTTGGGGGATATTCCTATTAAAGAGATCCGCCCTAAGATGTTGAAACAACATCTTGACCCTATCGAGCAAAGAGGTGTCCTTGAAACTCTACGCCGTATAATTTCACGACTGAACGAAATTTTCCGTTATGCGGCCACAGAAGAGCTTATTGAGTTCAACCCTGCAGATAACCTTACACAGCGTTTCAGCAAGCCAAAGAAGCAAAATATGCCAGCCCTCCCCCCAAGTGAGCTACCACGTTTCATATCAGCATTAGCAAACGCTTCTATACGTTTAGAAACACGTATGCTTATCGAGTGGCAGTTATTGACTTGGGTTCGGCCCGGTGAAGCCGTTCGGGCGCGTTGGACTGACATCGACGAAGAGAACCGATTCTGGAACATCCCCGCTGAGTTCATGAAGATGAAACGGCCCCACAAGGTTCCATTGAGTAAGGAAGCTATGCGTATTCTTGAATCCATGAAACCAATCAGCGGTCATCGTGAGTGGGTTTTCCCCAGCATCAAAGCTCCTCTTAGCCATATGCACGAGCAAACAGCTAACGCAGCGATAATCCGCATGGGTTTTGGCGGTGAAATGGTGGCACATGGTATGCGTTCTATTGCCAGAACTGCCGCCGAGGAATCCAGTAAGTTCAGAACAGAAGTTCTTGAAGCAGCCCTCGCTCACTCTAAAAAAGATGAAATCATTGCGGCATACAACCGTGCAGAATATTTAGCCGAGCGTGCCGAGTTAATGCAATGGTGGAGTGATTACGTCCAAATACAAAAATATAAGTCTATTGCCGCATGATAACACACAGAAATGTATACTATCTTTTAATATCGAAGTTCGGCAATTAATAATTATCAATATTTAAGGAGTTCCCTTGTTAATGGTAAAAGATGAACTTGAGGAGTTCAGTAAACTTGCGGATCAATACATCATTACATGTGATCACGCTTCTTTAGCTGCGTTAGTCGAAAGTTATACAAAACAGGATTTCACCTTTTCTCACCCCTTGTACGAAGCCCATTATCTCTACTGTCTAGGAAATTGTTATTCCAAACTCTATGAAACACGTAAAACAGAGTGGTATTCAGATGATTTGATGAAATCGGTCATCTTCTACAGAAAAGCCATACATACTCTCCCTAAAGCAAACTGGCAGGAACACGTAAATAACATTCATGCATATGATAGTCTTAGATCTATGATTGAGACAAATTTAGCTAACCGTCTTTCATCGCAGGGAAGAGCACTATGCTGTATCCCTCACTATGACAAAGCTATTTCTATAGATAACAATCCCGTAGCAATTATATCAAAAGCCAATAATGAATTATTTCTTGGCAATTCACTATACGATGAAGGACATTCTGAATATCATTATTTCATTGCTTATAATCTATTAAAAAAGGGACTCGATAATTTCAAAAAACAATATCCAGAACAAAAAGAATCACTTGAAGATGGGGGGCGATTACACAATTTCCAAAAATGGTTTGAGGATAATTTTGAGATATCATCTTTCGATTATTTCATGAAATACACTGAAAAACTCACATCAATAAAACAGAAAAAGTATTTTGAATGGTGTGCAAAAAACAAGCTTTTCCTTAATGATTTAAATGATGTTTGCGATTACCAGATTACTTACCAAGATATTTTTTCATTACCATCATTTATCCAATCTCTTAATGGTGCGCTTACAATGCATGAAGAATTATCATACCATGGTAATTATGATGAATTAAAAAATGATTACTGCTATGCGCGGTATTTAATATACTCCTCAAAGGATATACCGGACGATGCGCCTCATATATTCAACTCAACTTTTCAACACGTTGAAGATATGACTTACTCAATTAACAATTTAAAGGTTGCCCAATACAAATCAGCATTCAGAATAATATATTCACTTTTTGACAAAATAGCATACCTAATTAGCCATTTTTTTGATTTAAATGACTTAAAGCATGACAGAAAAATAAGCATCGACAATTTATTTCGCGACTTCACAGGCAAGAATAGTGAATGGAAGCCCCATAAAAAACTTAAGGATAGTGATAATCCTTTTATCCATGCTTTATTCTATATATTAAAAGATATCCGCAAAGTTGGTAGCTCTGATTCAGTATCAAAATGGTTAGATCCAAATGCTGTAGCATTTGCTGAAATCAGAAATGCTATGGAACATCGTTCATTGAAAATTGTTGATGATTTTGGCTATGAACTCGCAACATCACATAATACTTACAATGATGAAGAATTTACAAAATTGCAAAGAGAGGTCAATACGATACCAGATGAAATTAGAGAAATTGAATTAAAGATAAAAAAAACAAATGAAGACAATGACCCTCATTTATCTAAACAGCTTAAAGAAAAGATTAACAAACTAAATACTAAGCATTCAGACTTAAAAGCAAAAATCCATGAAAAAGAAAAACTATCATCACATTGTCTTTTAGTGCCAATAAGCCAATTCGAATCAAGAATTATGCAACTCATTGGCTTAGCTCGTAACTCAATAATGTATCTATCATTAGCTATCCATTTTGAAGAGCGAAAACGCCCAAACGACGGTATTTACATGCAAAGAGAAGTACCACTCAAGCATAATTTATGATTGTACTAAGAACATTTCAGCAGATCTATACATATGCTTTTTCATGTAGGGCCGTGATAAAAAGGTATAATAGGTGGAGTGTTTCACTACGTGAATCACCCACCCATAAAAATTCTTTATCTATGTGTCATCAAGAACAATAGCGGAACCCTTAAAAGGGAACCCCCGCCATTCTTCTTGACGTCCTAAATATAGGAGTTGTTATTTTTCTCTATTGGAGAGATTGCGGCGTTCCATGAATAACTTATAACGTTCATCAGCTTCTTTTTGAAATTTTTCAGCGTCAAATGTGTCAGTTTCTATTTTTATTTTTTGTTTAACTGCTTCATCTAATATTTTATTTTCTTTCAGCCTCTCCTTTTCATTTAATATTAACTTGTAGTATTTCATCTTAATGTTAAAACTTGCCTTTACAAACTCGTTAGCATCAAAATCTATATTGTATTTTTTAAGAAGTTTTAATATATAATCTATAGTCATTTTTTTCACTTCCTTTTTTATTTTTTCTTCATGCGCATCTTTTTTTATACTCCCATTTTTTAACCATTGCTTAAACTTATAGCTGTTATAATGCTGCCACTGATATATTTCAGACGCATATATAACCGACAACATACAAGCAATAAAAAATATGACCATAAAAACCATACATATTAAATAAAACATATCAGCCCCCGCCTTTCTTTCTATACTGCTCTTTTATTAGTGCTATGTGATATTTTTTTGCATTGTTTATACTCACGTCTGCTGAATTTTTAGCAGAACGAAAAGCACTAGAAACAACAGAGGAAATGATAGCAACTAAAAAAGCACAAATAAAAAAACCCATCGCGGCAGGAATGAGACTACCGCCGCCATCGTCTACCGCAGGTTTTGCTTTTGCTATTAAACCTAATATATTCATATATTTTTCTCCTCAATAGCTTTAATCGCTGTTTCTATTCTTTGTTTTACAAAGTCTCTAAACACAAAACCTATTATTCTCGCATCCTCCCCCATGTCTAACTCATCTTTTTTATTAAAATATAAATCAGCGCTCAATAGTTCTTCACTTTGAATATCTAACATTTTGCTAGCAAGTGATATTCTAATAATATTTAATATCTCTAAATCTAAACTTGCTCTATCGTGCTTGTTTAAAAGCTGGAGCGGGTGAAAATCTTTTTTTCTTTTCATTTCTTGCATGTCATTATCAAAATCTATCATTAAAAAATGTAAGCAAGTAAAAGACGTACCATAGAAGTTTAAGCGGTTCATCATATCCGCCGTTCCCTCTTTTCGAGGGTTCGTGTTAGGTCTTAAATTATTCATCTGCTTTACTCCTTTTCTTGTTGTTTTTTAGCTTCCATTCATTCAATCTTTTATCGCCTTCAGCTTTTAAGAACTCACGCTGATCGTGTATTCTTTTCAGTATTAGATTATTAGTTAACGATCCTACTAACAAAGAAATGTCATTCGCAAAATCTAATGTCTCGATGTTATTCTCTCTAACTATTCTTATTAGTTCAGCGCCAACTTTTATTTTACGTGCCGCCTCTTTCTTCCTTTCCTCTGCCTTCATTTCTTGCTCCATTCTATTCAGTAAGTTTGCTCTTTGCTCAAGCTCTTTTTTTACTTTATTATATTTTTCTATATTAAACGCCATTTTTTGAACTCCTCTTTTCTTTCAATGTAATAAAAAACGAAATCAATCCAGCTATAAACAAAATCGGCAGAGTAAAAATAAACCCTAACAATAAAACAACAGTAAAACCAAAAACGCCGGACATTTCGTATACATGGCCAAACAGCGTATTTTCATTTTTATACTCAATCATTTTCTGTAAAACAGATTTTTGTTCTTGCTCTTGTTCTCTTAAATAATTCTCTCTATATTCGTCATCTTCACAGCTCAAAGGGATTTCTATAGTGTCATCATTTAAATACTCATTATCATCATAGTCGTAATCATTGTTATAATTTCCAATCATTCCAGTTCTCCCCCTAGCGTGTCATAAACAACAGTAAAATCGCTTTCATGAGAAAAAAGATTGTAAGTTATAAATAAGCTCGTTCTACATATAACATCCGTATTTTCATCTTGTAGTTTTTTAATAATCAATCTAACAAGTTCAGACGCTGCCACTTCTATTTTTTTATCAATATCATTCATATTCCACCTCTTTTATTTTTACGTTTTTCTGTTATATATTTTTTAAGTAATATATTTATTTATTTAAGTAAAGCGCGATATATATATTTTCATGTACAGAGCGCGATTTTATAGATAAAAGGTTTACGTATAGCGGCTATTTTAGTTTTGCTAAAAACTACAATAGCGCACTTATACATTCTTCGAATGTGCGCGCCCCATAAATGGGGATTTACTAACGCATAAAAATAAAAAGTAATATTAGCTTTATGCTCAATATTACTTAATCGATTTTTAAAAAAGCAAATATATTTTGCTTGTTTTAAAAAGTATGTGCTTTCAATATCAGGAGATAGAAACAATGGCAATATTTCATATGAGCGCTCAAACAATAACACGCAGTAAGGGGCATAGTAGCGTCGCTGCGTCAGCTTATCGCCACGGCGAAAAGTTAACGGACGAACACACAGGAGAGATCCACGACTACAGCAAAAAGAAAGGCATTTCAGACAGTGTGATATTAATACCTGAAAGCGCAGACCGTAATTTTTTAAAGACTGGATATTTATGGAACACGATAGAAAAAAGCGAAAAAAGAAAAGATGCGCAGTTAGCACGCGAGTTTAATATTGCGCTTCCTATCGAAATGACAGACGAACAAAAAAAGACGTTAGCAATAGATTTTTGCCAAGAGCATTTTGTAAAAAATGGAATGATAGCTGATATAGCTTTTCACAAGCTCGATAGCGACAACCCACATTTCCACGTAATGCTAACCACTCGCCGCCTTACTCCTGACGGTGCAGGGTTCGGGCAAAAGGTCAGAGAATGGAACAGCAAAGAGCAGCTACAAGAATGGCGCAAGAGCTGGGCAGACACAGCGAACGAGCACATGCAAAAGGCTGGCATCGATGCGCGTATTGATCATCGTTCACTGAAAGAACAAAAAGCAGAGCTTGACGCTATCCTCCCCCCTCTCAGAACGGTTGAGCAAGAGGCGCAGACTATCAGCTTAGACAGACCGCCGACTATCCATAGAGGCCATAGCCGCAATCCAGAGCGACAAGCAAGATTTGACGTGCTACAAGAAGTGAAAGTATCACAAGAGGCAAAAGCACTTAACCACATTGAACAGAAACAGCTTAAGCCCTCGCCGCTGGCTCCTGCTTCCTCCTCTGCCGCATCTTTACCAGTTGCTACACAGGGAGGCAATGAAAACAACCCACAAAATAAACTCGGCGGAGTTGGCGAATATCTTCAATTTAAACTCAATAAGGAAGATAAAGCAGATCTTAATGCTGATAATGAAAACAAATCCCCTACGTCTAAAGATACTAAAAACAATAATAAAAGCAGTTCAGCAGCAGCTACAGGTTCAACATCAAATATTAATTTGATAGATGAGAAAATAGATAAGAACCTACACTTAACAGAAGCACAAAAAGAAGAGTTAGAGGATTTAGAAAATAAAGAAGCCGCAGCTAAGAAAAAAGCTTATCTGATGGGTGGCACTGCCGTTCCTGAACTTTCTCAAGATAACAAAACACAGTCAAAAAGTGAGTTTAAAAATAAATTTCATACAGCTAAACAAACAATATCATTAACTGAACAGAGATTTAATGAAGAACGTGAAGCATATGAGAACAGAAGAAACCGACCAATACAGCGCTAAGTATTTTGCTCATTTTTTATCCACAATGAATGACTCAGCGTTATATTTAATTTAACCAATTGATAGTATTGGTTTATTTTCACCTGACGTCGTATCGTTTATATCGATCAAAATCAATAAAATGATAGCTTTTAACTATCACAAACCATATATCGATCGATTAAAGCAATTGATACACCGATCGATAAATCAATTTTAATCGTTAAAACCTATCAATATTAAATTATTGATCTGCAATAACGATCATTTTACTTGAGAGTAGCCCTCCTCATGGTATGCTCGGAGCGTGGAAGGCCGGGCGAATCACCTTGGTATCTTCATGATTAAGCTAAAAACTATCGCTCTATGAGGAATGAAATTTTATGAAAACCGAAAACATTATTTTTCTTTTTTGGGCAGTGATTTTTATCCTGATTCTCTGCCAGTTTTTTTACTTTGGCCCTAAGAAAAGAAGGCATCTCAATACTTACACAGAGATGTTAGATGGTGATATTCTCTCATATGAATGCCAAAACACCGGTATAGTCATTAATACTAAAAAACGCACAGTACGTATTTTCAATGCAGATAAAGATAGCACTTTCGAATACGGCAACATCAGGGAAATAAATTATACGCTATCCGAAGCCGGAAAAATTTATAGCACAGGTAATAATCTAAACTCTATGATAAAGTCCGCTGGAGCTAACAGTAATGAACAAATGTTAGCTAACCAGCGTTCCGGTATTTTTATACTGACAGATGATATAAAAAATCCTTCATGGAAAATCAATCTACCAATGAAAAACAAAACATCATCGACCAATCAGGAGATCTGCGATCGCTGGCTTCTCATTTTTAATAAATACGTTTTATAACCTTGTTGTGTTTTAATATTTATATTTGGAGTTGATATGAAAAGATTGATTACGGCAGCATTTATTATTCTTCCTTTGGCGAGTTGTACCGTTTATGGAAACAAATCTATTAAAGACGACACACAGGAGACAATAGCCTCTAAGATTATCAATGGTAAAACTACTCAACAAGATATCCTTCGTTTTTATGGGGAGCCTCAAACTAAAGAAACTAACGATGGTAAAGAAATGTGGGGGTATTCCGTTATGTCCGGTGAATCTCAGATTTCAAATTACATACCGGGATTAGCATTATTAAAAAACAGCAGCACAGCGCACATGAAAGATCTTGAGATCTGGTTTAAAGGTGATGTTGTTGAACGCTATACCTTTAGACAAACGGCAAGTAAAACTTCTCGCGGGTTGTTAGATTAATCTAAATCCAATACCATTTTATCTAAAAAAGAAGTTGGCGTAATCCGACTTCTTTTATATTTTCTCCATGATCTGACATTACTTATATTTCTATTAGTGCTTCATGAAATGGCACTTTACTTTTATATTTTTTATCTTGGATTTTATTTTTATTAAAAAAATTTGTACTAGTAGTACTAATTAATTAATTTAAAAGTTTTTGGTTTTAAGGTTTTGGGGTTTGTGTTTTAGCGGGGGCGGCTTTCAGCCGTAGTAGTTTTCCTCCGAAGGAGGAAATAGTTTTTCTTTAAGCATTCCCCCCCTACCCCCCACGCCAAAAGGCTGAAATAGAGAGATAGGAGATGCTCATTGCGCCTTGAAAATATTCAGAACATTTCCATCCTGATATTTCCCCCACGACCCGCGCAAACACAAAACATGAAACTTTCAAACAACTCTCGTTTTACTAAAGAGCTTATACTACCGTCTGAAATTTTTTAGATTGTGCGATTCAGGTTGGCAGCTACGCGTCATCCGGCACTGCCACAATAACATAAGAATTGCCAAACACTTGAGGAACCTTCATTCTTATACCCGATACACAGGATTAGCGTTATTGCTTTATTAAAGATTAAAATCTTCTGGAAGTGGTATTTAACGTAAGTTAAAAGTCGGCGAAGAGTTTTTAATTTTTCGTATCTTTATATTATATAAATCCATTCATAACATCAGTCAATAGATAAAATCAAAAATATTTTAAAAACGCGATTAGATAAAAAACAAAAAGACCAGTTCAAAAACCAGTCTTTTATTTTAAATAAATAATATTTTTCATATGTGGCTCTAAAACGCTCTATACGCGATTTTGAGAGGTTTTCTACTTTTAATGACTAATCCCGTCAGGAATAAATCAAAAAACTTGTAATAACATTCAGGCGGCTTTATTCCTTGAGAAATAAATCTTCTCATCAATCCACGCATCTATTTCACTTTCGACGAACCCGATGGCACGATCACCGATTTTTATAGGTGAAGGGAATTCGTTACGACTAATCAAACGATAAATCCAAGCTTTACAAAATCCTGTTCTTTCCAGAACTTCAGGTAAACGTATAAAGTTGTTTTTTTCTTTCATCTATCTCTCCCATTGTTTTTCGACAGAAGCTATTATTCGAATATCGCTTATGACGATCAACAACTTTTTTAGCAAAAAGTGCTTTTTTAGTTGACTATTTTACATTGACAGTCATTCAACCCTTCGGAAGTTGAACTCATGAGTTCAACTCCTCACCGCTAATCATGACATTTAAAATGTGACTGATTTTTAGCCACAATACTTTTTTTATCCCTCTATTGCACCTTATTGTAAAATACAAATCATTTATACATTTAATAATCAGAGCATTAAAGGATGTATTACAGGGACGCCAGCACCAAAATTCTCCATCGGTGATTACCAGAGTCATCCGATGAAGTCCTAAGAGCCCGCACGGCGCAAGCCCTGCGGGCTTTTTTGTGCCCTCAATTTGTCCCGCGAAGTCCGAAGATAACTAATTAAATCCGAACCTTTTAGGCCCATTGATAGGCCCAACGAAAAGCTCTATTGTTTTCGTTGGGCTTAAACGCATGGAGACTCCCCATGGCAAGAAAAACCAAGCCGTTAACCGATACGGAAATCAAAGCCGCCAAACCTAAAGATGCCGATTACCAGCTGTATGACGGCGACGGGCTTACTCTGCTAATCAAGGCCAGCGGTAGTAAGCTCTGGCAGTTCCGTTACTATCGCCCTCTGACCAAGCAGCGAACCAAACAGAGCTTCGGCGCCTATCCTGCCGTCTCACTTTCTGATGCGCGTAAACTCAGAGCTGAATCTCGAGTTTTACTGGCGAAAGACATTGATCCGCAGGAACATCAGAAAGAACAGGTAAGAAATTCTCAAGAGGCAAAAACCAACACTTTCCTGTTAGTTGCCGAGCGTTGGTGGAATGTGAAGAAAGCCAGCGTAACAGAAGACTATGCCGACGATATCTGGCGCTCACTTGATTTTTCCAGCAATTGGACTGACCCCGTCATGAGGACAGGAAATGTCTACTGTTGTGGGGTCAGTCCAGCCACATATAAGCGGGAATAGGCATTCTACAAACTCCTTTTGGTTGTGATTTTCTTCGTGATGAACCAGTAGCAAGCAATCGTTAGTAACAGGTTAAAGCCCATGATTGCCGCTGTAATGAAAGTCGAATACGTTTTGCCATCGGGGAAGACTGATTGAAATGGCAGAAAGCGGAATAACACCCAAAACAGGAAGGTAAAACCGAATATTTTAGCAAACCGTCTTAAAGTGGATACCGCCCACTGTTTCGTAAGCCCTGACTGATCAGCTCTGTGTGTAATTACGTTGTAAGCGGTAACGATCACACTAAGCACTGGAACGCAGATAAGAGTGTTGATCAGGATACCAAAGTAATCACGTAGCGATTCCCACACTTCTAAATCAGGCTCACCCATTATGAAATGGGTAACAATAGCAAAAGGAACAGAAAAAACCGTTGGTTCATCCCGCAACCACGGAGCTAAGTCAGTAAACTTTAGTACTTCTCTGGCAGCTCTTTTAAAATCGAATCCAGCTTTCCGTTACGCACATCAATATAGCCGCCATCTTTCAGGTCCGCGAGAATCTGGAATAAATAACTGCGCGATATTTTGGTGCGTTTCAGAATAAACCCAGCCAGGCTGTCGTCATGTAAAATACCTTCATCCTGTTGAATTTTATAACGGTAGATCATGGAACGAATCACATTATAACGATTACTAAAATTACGTTCATTATAAGAATCCAGCAGCATCACCAGGGTAAATCCGGTCATTTTAATCAGGTAGCTAAACTGCTCTTTTTGAGTAAACATCTCGACAAAATCATCATAGCGCAGGGTCGCAATTTTGCTGTCCTGCTTGGCGACGTACTGCAGGGAGACAGATGAACCAAACGACTCCACCAGCCCGATAACCATGCCCCGTACGGCTTTTCCGACGCGGAAAGGTTCTTCATGAGCCACCGTGATGCTCTCATGCTCCGGAAACGTAGGCTGCTGCATGTTGATCGCCAGCACCCCGCTCAGTACGACAATAATCTCGCCGTTTTCAATTCTGAAAATCTCACCGCTTTTAATTATCCGGGTATTTTCTGGCGTCGCGACGGATTTAATAATCGACTCATCCTGAGTAATGATTTTTTTATACTCAGAAATAATGGCAGAGTACTTTATTTTCATTTTACGGTGCCTCTTATATATACTACCCGCAGGTTAACACCACTTTTCTTCGATTGAAAGCACAGCGCTGGCGCGTTCGCACAGGTCCAAAATAAATACTGAATCCGTAAACGGACTGTGGTCTGGTTAATATCATACCTTCGCATTAGAGTTCGCTTCACACTTTCATGTTCTGATTGCAGTTGCACCATTCTGCAAATTACATCATCAACGACGAAATTTAGAATTCGTATCACATTGTAAAAAATTCATGATCGGACACGTGGTGAGTAACTCATTGATAGTCTATATGTAATGTAACTAAATCATAACATTTGCAACATCAAATACTACAAGCCGTTTTCTATACGTCATCTGTTTTACCGTCGAAGGAACCTTGCCAATGCCAAAAAATGTCCCGTTTAAACGCACGATGCTGGCCAGTATGCTCACGCTGGCTTCAGGTGCCGTAACGTCTGCTTATGCAGCGCCAGCGACCGACTCACCCAAACAAGATAATGCCAAGCCCAACATCGTCGTGATTTTTGGCGATGACATCGGTTACTGGAACATCAGTACCTACAACGGCGGCACGATGGGGTATCAAACCCCGAACATCGATAAGCTGGCCTCTGAAGGTGCAAAATTCACCTCTTACTACGCTGAGCAGAGTTCTACGGCTGGCCGTTCTTCCTTCATTACCGGCCAGATGCCGTTCCGTACCGGGATGAGTAAAGTCGGTATGCCAGGTGCGCCGCAGGGCCTGCAGAAAGAAGACCCGACGATTGCTAACATCCTGAAGCAACTGGGTTATGCCACCGGTCAGTTTGGTAAAAACCACCTCGGTGACCGCGATGAGTTCCTGCCTACCGCCCACGGTTTCGATGAGTTCCTCGGCAACCTGTATCACCTGAACGCTGAAGAAGAGCCAGAAAACCCGGATTATCCGAAAGACCCAGCGTTCCGTAAGCAGTTTGGCCCGCGCGGCGTCATTAAGAGCACCGCGGACGGCAAGATTGAGGATACCGGTCCTCTGAACATCAAGCGTATGGGTACCGTCGACGAAGAAACGCTGGCGGCCAACAACGACTTTATGGAACGTCAGGTTAAAGCGGGTAAACCGTTCTTTACCTGGTTCAACACCACCCGCATGCACAACAAAACCCACCTGAAAGACGCCAGCAAAGGTGTGACTGGTCTGGGTGATTATGCAGATGGCATGGTTGAACACGATAAAATGATTGGCGAAGTGCTGCAGAAAATTAAAGATCTGGGCATCGAAGACAACACCATCGTGCTATACACCACCGATAACGGCCCAATGACCGCCACCTGGCCTGATGCCGGCGAAACCCCGTTCCGCGGCGAGAAGAACACCGGCTGGGAAGGTGGCTTCCGCGTACCTGCCATGGTTCGCTGGCCGGGCCATATCAAGCCAGGCACCGTGATTAACGGCATGTTCGGTTCCAATGACTGGTTCCCAACGCTGGTTGCTGCAGCGGGCGACCCGAACATCAAACAGGAACTGCTGAAAGGTTACAAAACCCCATCCATCACCTACAAGGTTCACCTGGATGGTTACAACCAACTCGACTTCCTCCAGGGTAAAGCCAAGAACCAGCGTAACGAATTCTTCTACTGGAGTGATGACGGCGATCTGCTGGCAATGCGTATGGGTCGCTGGAAAATCCACTTCATGATCCAGGAACATGAAGGCCTGGATCTGTGGAAATATCCGTTCACCAAACTGCGTGTACCGCTGATCTTCGATCTGGATGTCGATCCGTTAGAGAAAGCCGACAAAGGTATGGGCTATCAGTCCTGGTTCTACGATCGTCTGTTCCTGATGGGCGGCGCGTCTGCTGAAGCGAAGAAAATGCTGGAGACCTTCAAAGAGTTCCCTCCACGCCAGAAACCGGGTTCATTCACCGTTTCTGATGCCTCCGCTATGCTGGAGCAGGGTTCTAGCGTCAACAAATAATGTGTCGTTAACATGAGGCGCTGACCTCAACAACAGAGCGGATTGCACCAGCAATCCGCTCTGTATTACAAAAAATACAATTGATGTGCGCTTTGTCAGCCATTTAGCCTAGGGGTTTGCTATGAAGTACAGCACCACATTGCCCGCCAGAGCACTACCGTCTGCTGAAAAATATGACGGCAAAGGGCCAGAATATAAACGCCGCTTCCACGTGATGGCCAAGCCATCCGGCTCCACCTGTAACCTCGACTGTACCTACTGTTTCTACCTGTCAAAAGAGCAATTACTCCATCAGGACCGACACACCGGAATGAGCGACGAGGTGCTCGAACAGTTTATTCGTCAGTACATCGACGGCCAGGATGGCGAGCAGGTGGTCTTCTCCTGGCAGGGTGGCGAACCGACCCTGATGGGACTCGAATTTTTCCAGAAAGTCGTTAAATTCCAGAAGCAATATAAGAAGCCGGATCAGCGCATCGAAAACGATCTGCAGACCAACGGCGTATTGCTCAACGACAAATGGGCAGAATTTCTTAAAGAACATAAGTTTCTGGTGGGTATCTCGATTGATGGCCCACGAGAACTGCACGACCGCTATCGCATCACCCGTAGCGGCAAGCCCACCTTCGATAAAGTGATGGAAGGTGTAGCGGCCCTCAAACGCCACGGTGTACCGTTTAACGCACTGGTGACCGTCAACCGCACCAACGCCCGCTTCCCGCTGGAAGTCTACCGCTTTATGACCCGCGAACTGGGTGCCACCTACGTCCAGTACAACCCTTGCGTTGAAGGCGTCGATTTTAAAAGCACCGCACCGCAATTCTGGCAGGATGACTCGATCCCGGTAACCGGCAGCCGCCGCGCGCGTCCGGGGGATCTTGACTCCATCGTCACCGACTGGTCCGTCGATCCGGAAGACTGGGGTAAATTCCTGATTGCCACCTTTGAAGAGTGGGTTAACAACGATTTAGGCCGCGTACAGGTCAATCTGTTTGAGACCGCCGTCGCCCAGACCATGGGGATGCCGGCGCAAATCTGCACCGCCTCCGAGTTCTGCGGCAAGGGGCTGGCAATTGAGAAAAATGGCGACATCTTCTCCTGCGACCACTACGTCTATCCGGAATACCAGATTGGCAATATCGAGAACAGCAAGCTGGCACACCTGGCGTTTTCTGAGCGTCAGCAAGCGTTCGGGATGGGGAAAAAAGACACCTTGCCGAAATACTGCAAAGAGTGCCCTTACCTCAAGCTGTGCTGGGGCGAATGCCCGAAAAACCGCCTGGTCCGCACCCCCGACGGTGAGCTGGGTCTGAACTATCTCTGTCCAGGGATCAAAGCCTTCTTTAACTACGCAGAACCGATTCTGGTCGGCATCGCTACGCTGCTGAAACGTGATTTTACGGGAGTGAAAAAATGAACAGCAGAGACAAACTGCTTCAGCTTGAACAGCGCATGAACACTCAGGTACTGGGCCAGGAAGAGCTGGTACGCATGCTGCTGATCGCCCTGCTCTGCGACGGTCACGTCCTGCTGGAGGGGCTGCCCGGCCTCGCGAAAACCCGAGCGGTGCGTGAGCTGGCGCGCCACGTGGAAGGGGAATTTCGCCGCATTCAGTTCACCCCGGACCTGCTGCCATCGGACATCACCGGCAGTGAGATCTACCAGCAAAATGCCACCCGCGAAGAGGACCAGTTCCGCTTCCGCCCCGGCCCGGTGTTTGGCAACATTATCCTCGCCGATGAGATTAACCGCGCCTCCGCCCGCGTCCAGTCAGCCCTGCTGGAGGCCATGGAAGAGCGCCACGTCACCGTCGCTGGCAAAAGCTGGGATCTTCCCGGCGTGTTTATGGTGCTCGCAACACAAAACCCGGTGGATCAGGAAGGCACCTGGCCGCTGCCGGAAGCCCAGCTTGACCGCTTCCTGATGAAAATCCTGGTCGACTACCCTTCTAAAGCTCAGGAACAACAGGTCATGCAGCTGGTGCGTGCCGAACAGCAGACCAAATATCAGGCCCTGACTCACCAGGACAGCGTCAGCGCTGAAGAGACCCTGATTCTGTCGCAGCAGGAAATCGCCACCAGTTGGCAGGAAATTTCCACCGTGTACGTCGCTCCCACCGTGGAGGAGTACATCGTCAATCTGATTGATGCCACCCGCCATCCGCAAAACATCAGCGAAACCCTGGCGAGCTACATCAATATTGGCGTCAGCCCGCGCGGGACCCTGGCGCTGGAGCGTTGCGGCCGTGCCCTGGCGTGGCTGGAAGGCCGCGATGCGGTACAGCCGGAGGATATCCGCCGGATCGCTCCGGCGGTGATCCGCCATCGTCTGATGCTGAGCTATCAGGCGAATGCCGATAATCGCAGCGCCGACGACGTGGTGACGATGCTGCTTGATGCAGTGGTGGCGTGATGAACACGCCTCTCAGCGTCGATCGGCAGACGCTGCTCGCGCTGATCAACGACGCACGGCTGATCGCCAACCCGCCGGGGCAGATCCCGCCCGGTGCGCTGGCGGGCGAGCGCACCTCAAAACAGCAGGGGCGCGGGCTTAATTTCGACAGCCTGCGACGCTACCAGCCGGGAGACGACGTGCGGCTGATTGACTGGCAGGCCACGGCCCGTCTGCGTTCCCCGTGGATACGTCTCTATAACGAAGAGCGCGAGCGCCCGGTCTTTTTGCTGGTCGATCAGCGGCTCGACATGTATTTCGCCACCCGCGGGCAGACCAAATCCGTCGTTGCCGCCAAAACCGCGGCGCTGCTCGCCTGGCGCAGCTTTCATGATGGCGATCGCATCGGCAGCCTGACCTTCAACGATACCGCGATGGCGTTACAGAAATGCCGCTCGCCGCGCACCACGCTGAACGCAATCCTCGACGATCTCCTGCATTACAACCAGCTTCTGCCGGCGCAGTATCCCACCGAGCCTGTGGCAACGGTGTCCCTCGCCGATGCCCTGCAGCGCGCCAGCACAGCGATCCCCAACGGCGCATGGGTGGCGGTACTGAGCGATTTTCACGATCTGAATAAAAACTGCGATGCGCTGCTGGCGGGACTGCGCCGCCGCTGCGAAATCAGCGCCTTTGTGATCCTCGACGATCTGCACCTGCATCTGCCCGCATCTGGCTCGCTGGCCGCGAGCTATCAGGGAAATGAGGCGGCCTTTACGCTCTCCCCTGGCATGAAAGCAGACATTGAACAGAGCATCACCGCCCGCCTGGCCCGTCAGCAAAGCCGCCTGACGCGTCTGGGCATCAAGGTGAATCATCTGGTGGTGACGCAGGACCTGATAAAGCAGTTACAAAAGGGTATCTAGATGCTCGAGAAAGGTTTTACCGTGCCCGTGCTGTTACATCCGGCGCTACCCCCGTCGATCTCCTGGTTTCCACTGCCGCCGGGCTGGCTGGTGCTGGGCGCACTGCTGCTGGCGGCGCTGGCCATTTACCTCTTTTTTCGCCTCGCGCGCTGGCGCCGTAACCGCTGGCGGCGTGAAGCGCTCGCCGCGTTTGCTCTCCCCCACTCCGTTGACGGCTGGATGGCGTTGATCAAACAGATCCAACTGGTGCATCAGCCGCGTAACGTGGTGAGCCACAGCCTGACCCCGGAATCACTGCTGGAGCAGCTGCCGCTCGAAGCGGATCTGCAACAGACCCTGTGCCTGAAGTACTGCCAGCGCGATAACCGTCTCGAGAGCGAACAGGCGTCGCGATTACGCCAGCAGCTGACCCGCTGGCTGAAGGAGTTGCCTGATGTCTGAATTACTATCACGGATCGATTTTGCCTGGCCCTGGGCATGGCTGCTGCTATTGCTGCCGCTGCTCAGCCGCTACCTGATGCCGCAGGAAAAGCCGCAAAAATCCCACGTGCGCGTCCCGTTCCTGCCAGAGCTTATCAACGATCTGCAGCTCGACAGCCAGCCGGTGCGCGAAGGCTGGCTGCGCGGCGCATTGTTCTGGCTGACGTGGGCGCTGCTGGTCTGTGCGCTGGCACGCCCGGAATACCTTGCTCCGCCGCAGCATATTCAAAAACCGATGCGCGATATGGTGCTGATCCTCGACGTCTCCGGCTCGATGGAAAAGAACGACGTGGCGGGCGGAATAACCCGCTTGCAGGCGGTGCAGGCATCGGTGCGCAAGTTTGTCGCCGCGCGTCAGTCCGACCGCATCGGGATGGTGATTTTCGCCAGCTCCGCCTGGCCGTTTGCGCCAGTGAGTGAAGATAAACAGGCGCTGAATATGCGTATCAACCAGCTGGCACCAGGCATGATTGGTCAGCAGACCGCCATCGGCGACGCGCTTGGCGTGGCGGTTAAGATGCTCGATCAAAGCCAGAATAAAGAGGCCAGCAAGCTGGCCATCCTGCTGACCGATGGCAATGACACCGCCTCGCAGCTCTCCCCTGCCCTCGCCGCCCAACTGGCAGCAGCACACCATGTGCAGGTGCACACGATCGCCTTTGGCGACCTGCAAAGCCAGGGTGACGACAAAGTCGATCTGCCGCTGCTGCAAACCATCGCCAGCACTACCGGCGGCAAATCCTGGACCGCCGCGAACTCCGGCGCCGCCCTCGACAGCGTCTGGTCGGAAATTGACGCCATCACGCCGGTGCAGGTGAAAAGCATCGGCTGGTCCTGGCATCTGCCGCTGTTTGCCTGGCCAATGGGGCTGGCGATGTTGATTCTGCTGGGGCTGGCAGTGGGCCGACTGATTGCGGAGAAACGCCGATGAACGACTTTCATTTTATCTATCCCTGGCGGCTCCTTGGACTTATCCTCGCGGCCGGGCTGTGGTTTATACCCTGGGGGCAAACCAGCGCCTGGCAGCGGATCATGGAGAAACCCTTCGCCCAGGCGCTGATCGTCGGGCGTCAGAAACGCCTGACGCAGGTGCTGCCATGGCTGTTTGCGCTGGGCGTTATCGCGCTGGCCGGGCCCACCTGGCAGCGTGAATATCCGGCGGCGCTGACCCCGGAAAGCAACGTGATGGTGATCCTGCAACAGGACCTGGCGATGTATGCTCAGGACCTGGCCCCCAACCGCAACGCACGGATGCAGAGCAAAATCAGCCAGCTGATGGAGAACTCGCCCGGCGCACGCTACGGCATGGTGGTCTACAGCAATCAGGCGTTTGTCACTACGCCCCTGACCCAGGACCCACCGTTTTTCTCATTGTTTTTACATGCGCAGGAACCCTCACTGATGCCCGAAGGGCCAGGCTCAGGGTTGCAGCAGGCTATCGCCCTGGCACAAAAAAATATGCCGGCCTCACCGCGTAGCCTGATTCTGGTCGCCGATACGCTCTCCGCCGCCGATGCCGAATGGCTGAAAAAAAGCCACGCGCCGCTGCAAATCTGGGTACCCGGCACCGCCGCCGGCGGCCCACTGCCGGAGCGCTACGCCAGCCGCGGCATCGATACCCGCCTGAACGTTGCGCGTTTCAGCGATCTTCGCGATGCCGGTATTCCGGTGACCCTGGTCAGCAGCGATGACCGTGATTTGCAGGTGGTGCAGAGCCATATCCAGCAATCGATAACCCAGCAGAATAATACCCGCCACGACCTGCACTGGAAAAACAGCGGCTGGTGGCTGGCGATACCGATGCTGGTGCTACTGTTTTTCTGGCGACGCCAGCTTATCTGCGTGCTGTTTACCCTTCCGATGCTGTTCTGGTCCCCGCAAGGAGAAGCCGCATGGCTCGACGCCTGGGTCAGCCCGGATGTTCAGGGGCAGCATGCCTACGAACAGGGCCAGTACCAGAAAGCGGCAGAACATTTCCGTGACCCGTTGTGGCAGGGAATAGCCTGGTATCAGGCCGGAAACTACCCTGCCGCGACAGGGGCATTTCGCCGCGCGCCGCAAACCCCCGAGACGCTGCTGTGGACCGGCAACGCGCTGGCGCAGCAGAAGCAGTGGCAGGCAGCGCTGGATACCTACGACCAGGCGCTGAGCCTGCGGCCGGACTGGAAGATGGCGCACGAAAACCGCGAAAAAATCGCGCAGATCGTTATGCAACTGCGCCAGAAAGAGCGCGAGAGAGGGCAGGAACAAGGCGATGATATGGACGACGGGCCGGATAAAGTGGTGAAAGACCTGAAAAAAGGCGAAGGCGTGAAGCAGAAAGATATCGGCGCCGTCGACAGCGCAGCGCCACAGCTCAATCAGTGGTTCGAGAATCTTCAGGTCTCCCCTTCCGGCCTGCTGGAAAGTCTGTACCGCAACGGCGCACAGGAGACGACACCATGAGATACCTGTCAGCCCTGCTGCTCCCGGCACTGCTGCTGGCGATATCCCCCGCCCGGGCGGTGATGGATATTAGCCGTGAAATTGTCGCCCCCAGCCATGTCGCTCCCGGCCAGCCCATCACGGTCGCCGTGACCTTCTGGACCGACAGCTGGTTCAATCCCCCGCCGCAATGGCCAGACTTTGCGGTGCAGAATGGTGTGCTGCTCAATACTCCGCTCCCCAATCAGCTGCTTACCCGCCAGAAAAACGGCATCAGCTGGAGCGGTATTCGCCTTGAACGCCAGGTGATGACGTGGGATCAGAGTACG
This sequence comes from Klebsiella sp. R445, assembly GCF_051131755.1. Classification (NCBI taxonomy): domain Bacteria; kingdom Pseudomonadati; phylum Pseudomonadota; class Gammaproteobacteria; order Enterobacterales; family Enterobacteriaceae; genus Klebsiella; species Klebsiella sp. R445. The sequence goes on along the minus strand of NZ_CP180446.1, from coordinate 4,412,830 downwards.
TTGCGGTTGCCCGCGGTGGATCTGACGCTCACTTCCGCCGGTCAGCCGCCGGTGACCGTCCATCTCGATGCGCTGGAGCAACCTGTGGCCTGGCCGCCGGGCGTTGAGCAGCCTGACCGCTTTTTGCCCGCGCGTCATCTGACCCTCAGCCAGAACATCACCCAGTTCCATGCGGGGAACGATAAAACCCTGCGGGCCGGTGATGCCGTCGAACGCGTGGTGACCCTCCAGGCCGAAGACGTACTCCCGGCGCAGATCCCGCAGATCCTGTACGCCATCCCCGGAGACGGCAGCCAACGGCTGGCGCCGGAGAACCGCTTTGACAAAGACGGACGGGGCGGAATTAACGGCGCGATACGCGTCGAACGGCTGCGCTATTTGCCGACCGGTGCCGGCACCCTGACGCTACCACCGGTGAAGCTGCGCTGGTGGGATACCGATCAGCAGCAGTGGCAGCTGGCGACCCTGCCGGGCCAGACTCTGAAAGTCGAGAGCGCGCGTGCCGCCGGGAAAGAGTCGGCCCTCGAAGGACGTCGTGACGGCGAAAAATGGCAGATAGCCCTGATTGTGCTCACACTGATAGTGCTAGCCGCCGCAGGCTGGTTCGCCCGTCGACCGCTGCGCCAAAGCCTTGTCTGGTTACTGCACCGCTGGCAGCGCTTCTGGTCCCCGGTGTCGCTCCCCGAATTAGCCCCTGTGAACAGGAGAAAACAATGAAAAAAAACCTACTGGCCTGTGCCTTGCTGCTGGGATGCGCGACCGCCGCCCATGCCGATCCTCTTTCCGCCTGGAATGACACCGCGGCAAAACAGTCGATAGAACAATGGGTGCAGCATGCCACGCAACAGGGTAGCCCCGATTTTATCCCGGCAGACAAACGCTACGTGGTATTTGATAACGACGGCACGCTGTGGCCAGAAGCGCCGCTAACCTTCCAGATCCAGTTCATCCTCGATGAAATTGTCCGTCAGGCTCCCGAGCACCCGGAGTGGAAAAAGGACCCGCTGATCAACGCCGTGCTGACCAACGATCTCAAAACCGTGGTGAAAGCCGGCGATAAAGGGCTGATGAAGCTGCTGGCGCTAACCCACAGCGGGATCACCACCGACGAATTCGATCGCCGGGTCGCCACCTGGCTGGAGACTCATAAAGATAAGCGTTTTGGCTGCCGCTACGATCAGATGGGCTATCAACCAATGCGCCAGCTGCTTGATTATCTGCGCGAGAACGGCTTTAAAACCTGGATTATTTCCGGCGGCGGCATCGACTTTATGCGCGTGATGTCGCAGAAGATGTACGGGATCCCGCCTGAGCAGGTGGTCGGTTCATTTGCGCTGGGCGAGTTTTCCCTGAGCGCTGACGGCACGCAAATCCGCAAGACCATGCAGGGGGCCTTTAATGACGATAAGGCCAACAAGCCGGTAGCGATCCATCTGTTTATGGGGCATCGCCCGGTCGCCGCCTTTGGTAACAGCGATGGTGACCTGCAGATGCTGCAATACGCCGCTGCCAATCCGGATTACAAAGCCTTCGGCCTGCTGGTACACCACACCGATGCGGCGCGCGAGTACGCCTACGACAGCCATCCGCCCGCCAGCGGCAAGCTGGTAGAGGCCCTGCCGGAAGCCAAAACCAAAGGCTGGACGGTGGTCGATATGAAACAGGACTGGAAAACGGTCTTCGACCCGGCGCAGTGCCCGACGAAATAAGCCTCCTGCATAGCCTACATGCCAGCCCCTGCGGCTGGCATTCTCCCCCCGCCCTGAAACGCCGCCTAGTAGTTCCACTTCGGCCTCGCCACCGTGTTCTTCTTCAGCAAATTACGAAACTCTTTCAGATACGGCTCGTTGCTGCGCCCGCGCTTGCAGATCGCCGAGAACGGCGACTGGAAGCCAAACTCGTTGGGCAGCAGCACCCGCAGCCGGTTCTCTTTGATCCACGGCCAGGCGTAGTGCTCGGGAAGATAACCGATATATTTCCCCGACAGGATCAGCAGCAGTTGTGCGTCGACGGTTTCGACGGTGGCGCTGCCTTTGCTAAAGCCACGGCGGCGCAGGTCGCTGGTATTCCAGTAGCTGCGGGTCACCAGCGGACACTGGCTGATCTGGTCTTTATCCAACTGGCGGCTGAAGAACATCGGATGCAGATCGCTGCAGTAGAGCCAGTGCTGCTCGCGGTACAGCGGCTCGCTGATGATGTTATGCACCTGGGAGTTATAGCTGCCGATCGCCAAATCAATATGGTTGTTCAGCACGCCGTTTAGCTGCTCCGCCGGAGTGCGGATAATCAGCTTGATATGCACATGGGGAAACTTATCGCTGAAGCTGCGCAGCACCACCGGCAGCGACAGCGCGGTTTCGGTTTCGATCGAGTCCAGCGTCGAGATGCAAATCGTGCCGCTGTGTTCGCCCTTCAACAGTGACGACTGGCGCTCCAGCTCGTTCAGCTCGCTGAGCACCCGAATCGCCTGCTGTAAAAACTGCTGACCTTTCTCAGTCAGGGCAAAGCCCCCGCGCCCGCGCTGACACAGGCTGAACCCGAGCTGTGTCTCCAGCTGAGACATGGCGTTGCTGATCGCCGATACCGAAATCCCCAGTTCCTGCTGGGCCCGGCTGTAGCTCTCAAGGCGGGCCACCGCCTCAAAAACCTGTAGCTGTCGGATGTTAAGACTGCCGTCGTTAAGCATATTTAGTTCACCAATAAATGAACTAAGTATTTACAGCAGACGATTTAAAGTCCAGCACATCTTTCGCACTATCTCCCTGTCGAGCATTTGTGTATCAGATTCAGGAGCTAAAATGGATAACGTCTTTCATCAACCACAGGGTGGCAACGAGATGCCACGTTTTGGCGGCCGCGCAACCATGATGCGCCTGCCGTTTATTGAAGATTTACAGGGACTTGATGCGGCATTCGTGGGCATCCCGTTGGATATCGGTACCTCCCAGCGCTCCGGCACCCGCTACGGGCCGCGCTATATCCGTACCGAATCGGTGATGATTCGCCCCTATAACATGGCGACCGGCGCGGCGCCTTTTGAATCCTTATCGGTTGCCGATATCGGTGACGTGCCGATCAACACCTACAGCCTGCTGAAATCGGTGCAGATTATCGAGGATTACTACACGGGATTAAATAGTTTCCCGCTGATCCCGCTGACCCTCGGCGGCGACCACACCATTACCCTGCCGATTCTGCGCGCCCTGACCAAGAAACACGGCCCGGTCGGATTGATTCATGTGGATGCCCATACCGACACCAACGATGAGATGTTTGGGGAAAAAATCGCCCACGGCACCACCTTCCGCCGCGCAGAGGAAGAGGGCCTGCTGGATCTCAAACGGGTAGTGCAGATTGGTCAACGCGCCCAGGGCTATGCCGCCGGAGACTTCCAGTGGGGCGTCGACCAGGGCTTCCGTCTGGTGCAGGCGGAACAGTGCTGGCACAAATCCCTGGCCCCGCTGATGGCCGAGGTGCGTGAGCAGATGGGCGATGGCCCGGTCTATCTGAGCTTTGATATCGACAGCCTCGATCCGATCTGGGCGCCCGGCACCGGAACGCCGGAAGTCGGCGGTCTGACCTCCATTCAGGCGCTGGAAATCGTCCGCGGCTGCCGCGGCCTGAACCTGATTGGCTGCGATCTGGTTGAAGTCTCGCCGCCCTACGACGTCAGCGGCAATACCTCGCAACTGGCCGCCAACCTGCTGTACGAAATGCTCTGCGTGCTGCCCGGCGTGAAATACCCATAAGGAGCCAGACCATGCAACTCAAGGTTTTTCGCACGCTCTGGGGGGTCACCACCCCGTGGCAACAAACGCTCAGCGAGCTGAAAACGGTCGGCTGCTGCGGTATCGAGGCTCGCGTACCGCTGACCACCGACGCGCGCCAGACGCTGGCCCAACAGTTACACGAGTCCGCGCTGGAGTACATCGCTATCGTCTTCAGTGGCGGAGGCGTGATCCCGGCCCAGGCCGAGACGCCGCAGCAGCACCTCGAGCGCTTAAAAAGCCGCTTTGATGAAGCAAAGTCGCTGAATCCGCGCTTCGTCAATCTGCTGGCCGGCAACGACCGCTGGCCGCTGGCGCAGCAGGTGGATTTTCTCGGCAAGGCCCACGAACTGGCGGCGGCGTACGAGCTGACCTGCAGCTTCGAAACCCACCGCGCCACCTCGTTGTACAGCCCGTGGCTGACCCTCGAGATTATCGCCCAGTTGCCACAGCTGCGATTTACCGCCGACATCAGCCACTGGATAGTGGTCAGCGAACGCCTGCTGGATGACCCTTGCGATGATTTCAGCGCCTTTATCGATCGCGTGCACCACACCCAGGCCCGCGCCGGTTACGACCAGGGGCCGCAGGTGCCTCACCCGGCGGCGCCGGAATATCGCGCCGCGCTGGATTTCCAGCAGCGCATCTGGCAGCAAATCTGGCACTCGCAGCGCCAGCGCGGCTATCAGCACACCACGCTGACTCCTGAGTTTGGCCCCGATGGTTATCTCCATCATCTGCCGTTCACCAACGTCCCGGTCGCCGACCTGTGGTCGTTGAACGCGTGGATGGCAACCCGGCAACAACAGCAGTTTGCCGACTTTTTATCCCTCACCGACAAGGAGCTTTAGAGATGAGCGTTGCAAAAAGTTCTTTCACTGAATTACCGACCATTAATATCAGCGCTCTTCTCAGCGACGATCTTGCCGAGCGCCAGACCGTAGCGGATGAAATAGGCCAGGCCGCGCGTGAAGTCGGCTTTTTCTATATTACCGGCCACGGTATTGCCCCTGAGCTGATCGCCGGGGTCCGCAGCGCCGCCAAAGAGCTGTTTGCCCTGCCGATGGATCAAAAAATGCAGTACTACATCGGCCGTTCAGCCAGCCACAAAGGCTATGTTCCGGAAGGGGAAGAGATCTATGGCTCCGGCAAACCAGACCATAAAGAGGCCTTCGATATCGGTTTCCAGGCCGCCGCCGATCATCCGTTCGTGCTGGCCGGTACGCCGCTGATTGGCGCCAACGAGTGGCCGGAACTGGCCGAGTTTCAGTCGCGGGTGCTGGCATACTACGAGGCGGTGTTCGCCCTTGGTCATCGCCTGTTTGACGCCTTTGCCCTCGCCCTGGGTCTGCCGGAAGGCTACTTCAAGGAGATGGTCACCTGCCCGCCGGCAAAGCTGCGCCTGATCCACTATCCCTTTGATGCCAGTGCCGAAGATGTTCCCGGTATTGGTGCACACACCGATTACGAGTGCTTCACCCTGCTGCTCGCTGACCAGCCGGGCCTGGAAGTGCTGAATGAAGATAGCGTCTGGATCGATGCGCCGCCGCAGAAGAACGCCGCAGAAGAAGAGGCGTTCGTGATCAATATCGGCGACATGCTGGAAGTGCTGAGCGCTGGCACATTTGTTGCTACAGCACACCGGGTTCGCAAAGTGCCGCAGGAACGCTACTCCTTCCCGCTGTTTTTCGCCTGCGATTACCACACGCTGATCCGCCCGCTGCCGACCTTTTTGACCGCCGGGGAAGCCGGCGAATACCAGGAATTAAGCATCGGCGAACATATGTGGAGCCAGGCGCTGCAAACCTATCGCTACCTGCGCGAGAAAGTCACCAAAGGCGAGCTGCAGCTGCCGGAGCGCGCCCGCGGCACCAACACCTTTGGTCACCTGAAAAAACAAGCACAGCAAAAAACCGTTAATAACCCGTGAGGATAAATGATGAAAAAAACGCTTAAGAAGTTCTCGCGCCGTGTGGCTTTAGCTATCGCCGTCACCGCCTGTTTTTCCCCGCTGACCCAGGCCGCAGAGTTGCTGACCGATGGCGTCTTTAAAGTAGGCATGGAGGTTACCTATCCGCCGTTTGAATCTTACGACAGCAACAACAACATCGTTGGCCTCGATCCGGATTTTGCCGCGCTGATTGCCGAGCAGTTGAAAGCCAAACCACAACTGATCGATACCAAATTCACCAGCCTGATTTTAGGCATTGGTAAGAAGTACGACGCGGTGATCTCCGGGATGTACATCACCCCGGAACGCCTGAAACAAGCCGATGCAATCCCGTATGCCCTCTCCGGCGCGGCAATCATTGCCCTCAAGAGCGGCGATGTGCAGCCAAAAACGGAAGATGATTTGTGTGGCGTGAAAGTGGGCCTGCAGCAGGGAACCTCGTGGGTGACCAGCCTGAAAACCCACTCTGATGAGTACTGCCTGAAAAACGGCAAACCGGCGATTAGCATTTCGGAGTTCCCGACCTCGCCGGAAGTCTCCCAGGCCCTGTTGTCGAAAAATATCAACGCGCAGGTCGAAATCGCCCCAGCGGCGCAGATCATCGTCGATAAAAGCCGTGGCCGCCTGGCCATCAGCTCCACGCGGCTGGTGTATCCATTACCACTGGGAATTTATGTCGCCAAAGGCAATAGCGAACTGGTGACCGCGATTAAATCGGCGCTGGCCACCTTAAAAGCCAACGGCAAATATGACGCCATCATCAAGAAATACAATTTAGAACGCATCGATTAATACAATAAAGCCATAAGAAACAGGAGTCGGTATGGAGTTCGATTGGGGATACTTTTTCTCATTATTTAGCGTTGGGGCATTCTGGCAGGCGTGTGTCACGGTGGTGGTCGTCAGTTCATTGTCCTGGTTTATTGGCCTGATACTGGGTTTTCTTTTAGCCTGCGCCAAGCTCTCCGGCCCGCGCTGGCTGAAGGTTCCCGTCGAACTCTATATTTGGTTTTTCCGTAGCGTGCCGCTAATGGTGCTGCTGGTATTTGTCTATAACCTGCCGCAGCTCTTCCCGGTAACCCAGCCGCTGCTCGGTATACCGTTTATTGCCGGACTAGTGTCGATGACCGTCACCGAAGCGGCCTATATGGCAGAGATCCATCGCGGCGGTTTACTGTCAGTGGCAAAAGGCCAGGGCGAAGCCGGTCACGCATTAAGCTTCAGCTTTATCGGGATCCAACGCTTAATTATTATTCCGCAGGCGTTTCGGATTTCGTTACCCACTCTGATTAACGAATACATCACCATTATTAAGCTCAGCTCAATTCTGTCGGTCATTTCATTACCGGAACTGCTGCTCACCGGCCAACGGCTGTATGCGCAGAACTTCCTCGTGATGGAGACGCTGCTGGCGGTCGCGGTCTACTACGTGATGGTGGTGACTATCTTTACCTGGCTGTTCCGGGCGCTGGAAAACATGTTGGATATTCAGCAAAAACGCCCGCAAACCTACAATGACGCCGAGTGTGAAGCCCTGCGCAGCAGCCTGAAGGCGCCACAGCAGACTGTCAAAGCCGAAGCCACCAGCGGCATGCCGCCGGCGCTCGACCTGCGGGCTATCGAAAAATCCTGGGGCCAGCATCAGGTGCTGAAAGGCATCGACCTGAAAGTCGAAAACGGCCAGGTCATCAGCATTATCGGGCCATCCGGCTCCGGTAAAACCACCCTTATCCGCACCATCAACGCCCTTGAAAGCATTGATGCCGGGGAGATCGTGCTGTACGGCGAAGACTACCTCAAAGGGGCGGCAATCGTCGATAAACCGCAGATGCGTGCCGGCGTGCGGCGTATCGGCATGGTATTCCAGGGCTTTAACCTGTTCCCCCATCGCACAGTGCTCGACAACGTGATGCTCGCCCCGCTGTATCACAAGCTGGTTGACCGCGAGGTCGGCAAAGCGCAGGCCCTCTATCTGCTGGACCGCGTCGGGCTGCTGGCCCATGCCGAAAAATACCCATGGCAGCTCTCCGGCGGCCAGCAACAACGCGTCGCCATCGCCAGGGCGCTGGCCTTAAAACCGGACATCATGCTGTTTGACGAACCGACCTCGGCGCTGGATCCGGAGCTGGTTGGCGAAGTGCTGAAGGTGATTCAGTCCCTCGCCCGCGAAGGGATGACGATGCTCATCGTCACCCACGAGATGGACTTCGCCTTATCGATTTCTGACCGGGTGGTGATGATGGAAAACGGCGTCGTGGTCAGCGATGCCCACCCGCAGCGCATTCGTGATAACGCGGACGCCCCGGCGCTCGGCCGCATACGTGAATTTATGGGAGTGCAATAAATGATGACTGAACGTGAACTACGCCAGGATCTGGCTGCCGCCTACCGCCTTGCGGCGCTGTTTGGCTGGGAAGATACGCTCTACACCCACTTTTCCGTACGTCTGCCCGGCGACGGCGAACCGCGTTTTCTGATTAACCCGTTCGGCATGATGTTCGATGAGGTAACCGCCAGCAATCTGATCGTCGTCGATATGCAGGGGAAAGTGGTGGCCGGCCACGCCCCGGCGAACTCCGCCGGGTTTACCATCCACAGCGCGGTACATATGGCGCGGGAAGATGCGCATTGCGTCATCCACACCCATACGCTGCCTGGAATGGCGGTCGCCGCCTGTCAGGATGGCTTACTGCAGCTTAACCAGATCAGCACCGAGTTTTATCAGCGTGTTGGTTACCACCCTTACGAGGGCGTCGCCTTTGACCTCGACGAGCGCACGCGTATTCAGCGCTCGTTGGGCAACAACATCGCCATGATCTTACAGAGCCACGGGCTGCTGTCGGTGGGGCGCACCGTTGCCGATGCGTTTTACATCATGTACTACCTCAACCGTGCCTGCGAAATTCAGATGGCGACCGCGCAGCTCGCCCCGCTCAGCCCGATCCACACCATTCCGCCCCACCTGAGCCAGCACGCCTGCGAGCAGCTGATGGGCGTGGAGCATGAGCGCCAACAGGTCTGGCAGGCGTGGTTGCGCCGCCTCGACCGTCTCGACACTTCTTACAAAGACTAAAGCCTATGTCAAACCTGACTATCGTCGTCGATTGCAACGACCAGAGCTATGCCCGTGAGATTTGCGACGCGTTGCAGCGTTTTCCCGAGGTGACAGCGGTGCTGCCCGATCATCCGGCCGCCAGCGACGCGCAGTATGCCAGCTGCTGGTTCCCCGACCCGGACCTTCTGACCCGCTCGCCGGCCCTGCAATTAATCCAGGCCGCATCGGCAGGTGTGGATCATCTCCCGGAGGCTGTTTTCGCCAGCGACGTTCCGTTGTGCCGGGTTGTCGATGAAGATTTTCGCCACGGCATGTTCGAGTATGCACTGTGGGGCGTGCTGTGGTTCCAGCGTCATTTTGACCGCGCCCTGGCGCATCAACGCCAGCGGGTCTGGAAGATCGATCCCCAGCGCGCCGCCGCCGATTATCACGTCGGGGTAATGGGACTGGGGGAAATCGGCGGCTACATTGCCAGCCATCTCGCCGCACTCGGTTACCGCGTTTCCGGCTGGGCGCGCAGCGAGAAGCAGCTCGCTGGTGTCCAGTGCTATCACGGCGAGGCGCAGGCCGGGGCCTTTTTGGGCCAGCTGGACGCGCTAATCAATATTTTGCCGCTCACCGAGCAGACCCGTGGGATCCTCGCCCAGCCGTTGTTCGACCAACTCCCGCCAGGAGCGGTGCTGATCAACTGCGGGCGCGGCGAGCATATGGTCAATGACGATGTGGTACAGGCGCTGGATCGCGGCCAACTGGCAGGGGCGGTGCTGGATGTATTCCCGGTCGAACCGCTGCCGCAGGACGATCCGCTGTGGGACCATCCGTTGGTAGTGGTTACGCCGCATATGGCCTCCATCGCCCCGGTCGAGGTGATTGCCCGCCAGCTGCTGGACAATATTCAGCGCCAGCAGCAGGCCCTGCCGCTGAAAAATCTGGTCAATAAACAGAGCGGTTATTAATCCTTTTTTGCCGGACAATCCCCGGTCTGCACGATGAGCAACTGCTACGCTTAAGGGTCTGTTTCATCAACCATAAGGCCTACATTATGCACATTGATCTATCGGGAAAAGTGGCGCTGGTGACCGCGTCAACGGCCGGCATTGGCTACGCGATTACCAAAGGGCTGGCCGCCAGTGGTGCGGAGGTGATCGTTAACGGGCGGAGCGAGCGCAGCGTCAGTGCAGCCATCGCCCGTCTGCAAAATGACGTCCCTGGTGCGCGCCCGCGCGCCGCGGTAGCCGACCTTAGCGACGCCGACGGAGTCGCGCAATTGCTCCAGGCGGTCACCGGCGTGGATATTCTGGTCAATAACGCCGGGATTTACGGACCGCAGGATTTTTACACCACCGATGATGCCACCTGGGAAAACTACTGGCAGACCAACGTCATGTCCGGCGTGCGGCTGTCGCGCGCCCTTCTGCCGGCGATGGTCCAGAAAGGCTGGGGCCGGGTGGTCTTTATCTCCTCCGAGTCGGCGCGCAATATCCCGGCAGACATGATTCATTACGGAGTCACCAAAACCGCCCAGCTGTCGCTGGCCCGCGGACTGGCGAAATTTGTCGCCGGTAGCGGCGTCACGGTCAACAGCGTGCTGCCCGGCCCGACGATCTCCGACGGTTTCGCCGAGATGTTAAAAGAAGAGGTAGCGAGAACCGGCCAGCCGCTGGACCAGCTCGCGAAAGATTTTGTGATGACCCATCGCCCGAGTTCGGTGATCCAGCGGGCGGCCTCGGTTGAGGAGGTGGCAAACATGGTGGTGTACGTCTGTTCAACCCAGGCTTCCGCCACTTCCGGTGCGGCACTGCGCGTTGACGGCGGCGTGGTGGACGATATTATCTGACGGCATTGCGCCCGTCCGCACTGTTGCGGCCGGGCGGGTTATCCTTCTATAACTACTGCACCCTGTCATCCGTAATGCCGTAGGCGGCATACTTCTGCAACAACGCCTGATATTGCCCATTGTCACGCAGCGTTTGCAGCGCCGCCGCGAACTGTTGCGCCAGCGCCTGGTTGCCCTTGCCGACATAAATCCCCAGCGTTTGCGGATAAATAGTCTGCGGCGAACTAACCTTCAGGCGCCCTTTGCTGCGCTGGGTAAACAGGCTGACCACCCCGGCGATATCCACCTGAGCCTGAATATTGCCGGACAGCAGCGCCTGCAGGGTCTCCGGCGAGGTCGGGAACTCTTTTATCTCGATAGCCCCTTTGCCCTGCTGCTGGCAATACCCGGCGGAGAGTTCCTGGAGCTTTTTCACCCACGACGTTCCCTGCTGCAAACCGACGCTTAAGCCGCACAAATCGTTTTCCGTTTTCGGCATCACCTGGCTGTCGCTGCGCACCATGATATAGGCCCCGGTGTTGGCATAGGGGATCGCATCCGCCTGGCGGATACGCTCCGGGGTGATATAGAGCGCGGAGATCACCGCATCCTGGCGCCCGCCGTTAAGGCCGAGGATCAGGCTACTGAATTTGGTATCCACCAGCTGCAGCGTCAGGCCCATTTTCTCGCTGAGCAGCGCCGCCAGTTCGGCATCAAAACCGACGATCTTGTCATCCTGCCAGGACTCGAACGGCGGATAGGCCACCTCCATGGCGATTTTTATTTTCCCCGGCGCAAGCAGCGTCTGTGCGGCCTGAGCCGACGACGCCAGCCCCAACGCCAGCACCAGCGCGCTGGCGAGAGTACGTACTGCAAAAGGTTGTTTCATCTGTCGGACTCCGTTCAGGAAGCGATACGCCGATGGTGGGCATCGGCAAGCTGGCACAGCAGTTCAAACATCAGGGTCGCGCCGGTCAGGCTGGTGAGGTTGCCCTGATCAAACGGTGGCGACACCTCGACCAGATCCGCACCGATCAGATTCAATCCGGCAAGCTGGCGAATGCAGCGCTGTCCCTGGATCGTGGTCATGCCGCCAATTTCCGGGGTCCCGGTGCCCGGCGCGTATACCGGATCCAGCACGTCAATATCAAAGCTGATGTAAGTCGGCCGATCGCCAACGATCTCACGGGCCTGCTGCATCACCGCGTCGATACCCAACTCGTTCACCTGTTCCATGCGGAAAATGGTGATGCCATTTTCCTCCGCCCAGCAGTGTTCGTCTTCAGAGAACAGCGCGCCGCGAATGCCGATTTGCACCGTCCGCCGGGGGTCGAGCACCCCCTCTTCCACCGCGCGACGAAACGGGGTGCCGTGGGTAAAACGCTCGCCGCCAAAGTAGCTGTCGTTGGTGTCCGAGTGGGCATCGAAATGGATCATCCCCAGCGGATTATCCCGCCCCAGCGCCCGCAATACCGGCAAGGTGGTGAGATGGTCGCCCCCGGCCGTTAACGGCATCACCCCCTGCTGAGCGAGGTCGCGATACCAGGCTTCAATGCGCGCCATGCTGTCCTGCACATCCATCGGGTTAATGCGCACGTCACCCAGGTCCCCCACTCGCGCACAATCATAGGGAGAGCGGCGCGAGACCGGGTGCACCCGGCGCACCAGGCTCGAGGCATTGCGCAGCTCGCGTGGCCCGTGGCGGGTTCCCGCACGGTTGGTGGTCCCGCCATCCCACGGCACGCCCACCACGCCGATATCCAGATCGGCGGCCTGCGGCGCAAAGGGAAGACGGAAAAAAGTCGGTAGTCCGCTAAAACGCGGGATGTCGCCATCCTGCGGTTGCGGATAGGCCTGTTCAGGGGCAGATGTCATTGCGGTATCTCCATGCTTTTCGGGTCGATGCAGAGATACTGCGCAACGGGATGCTGAGAAAAAATAGTCAAAGCTAAAAAATTAGTTTAGAAAAATAAAAACAATTCCCGGGACTTACAGCGGAGCATCCTCTTATGTCAGTTGGCAAATTTCCGAATCTGCGCCTGCTGCAGGTTTTTATTACGGTGGCAAAATATCAGGGCTACGCCAATGCGCAGCAGGAGCTTAACCTGACGGTCTCAGCCATCAGCAACTATATGAGCGAGCTTGAAGAGAAGCTCGGCATCACCCTGTGCCGCCGGGGCAGAGGCGGTTTTTCGCTGACCGAAAAAGGCGAAACCGTGCTGCAGCAGAGCATCGACCTGCTCGATTCGATGGAGCATTTTGAGCGCAGCACCGCCATGCTGCGCGGTGAGCAAAGCGGGATTTTTAACCTTGGGGTAATTGATTCAACGATAACCGACCCGATGCTGCCGATGAGTAAAATCATCGCCAGCTTCAGCGAGCGCTACCCGCTGGTGCATATCAACCTGCAGGTCAGAAGCCCGAACGCCCTGCTGCAGGGAGTGTTGAATAACGAGCTGGATCTGGCGATAGGTACCTTCTCGATTCAGGCCAACAGCGTGGTCTCTCACCCGCTCTATCGCGAGCAAAACTGGCTCTACTGCGCCGACAACCACCCGCTGTTTACGGTGAAACATCCCACCGAAGCGCTGATTTCACAGATGCGGATGGTGACCCGCAGCTACTGGAGCAGCAGCGATTTGGGGCGCAAAGGCTTTAAGCAGAGCGTGGCGAGTGCGGAGAGCATGGAAGCCCAGCTGATGTTGATTCTGTCCGGGAAATACGTCGGCTATTTGCCGGAGCACTACGCCTTGCCGTGGGTGCAATCGCAACGACTGCGCGCCCTGCTGCCAACAGAATACGGCTACCAGGCGCCCTTCTCGCTGATTTTTCGCCGCGGTCGCAGCAAAGAGACCTTAATCCGCGCAATACGGGACAGCGTCCGCGCCGAGATCAAAGCGCGTAAACGCTAGATTTCATGTCACGCCCGGCCTTCAGGCAAGGCGTGTGTCGCTGACCACTACTCGTGAATCTTCCATTTTTGCTTGAGGACATTTTTATCCTGACGGTCCAGCCACTGATTGACCTTCTCCAGCAGCGGCTGATTGTCTTTGTTCATCATGTAGACTTTAAAGCTCGCGGTACCTGGAAACGGCTTATCGGTGGCGACACAAAAGACACCGGGCTCTTTACTCTGGTAATAAAACCCTTCGATCAGGTCGGTAACCATCATATCGGCGGTTTTCTGGCGCAGCGCCTCCAGGTTATCGACGTTATTTTTGACCCGAATGATCTGCGCGTGTTTGATATGCGCATCGACATAGCTCTGGTTGGTGCCGCCCGGATTAACGATCACTTTGACCGTCGGCTGGTCTATCTTCTCCAGGCTACCGAGCGCCGGGGCCGCGGCACAGTTCGCCAGGGCAATCTTGCCGTTCGCCACCACCGGATGGCTAAGGGCAAAATCCTTCGCCCGCTCCGGGGTCTCGGTCACGCCGCCCATCGCAATATCAAATTTGTCGGCTTTCAGGTCACTGGAGAGCGTCGGCCAACTGGTCAGCACAAAGGTAACTTTTAGCCCCAGCTTCTGACCGAGATCCTTCGCCATATCGACGTCGTATCCGCGAAGTTCCCCCGCCTCGTTATGAAATGCCAGCGGGGCGTAATCTCCCGGTACGCCAACTTTCAGCTCGCCGCTGTGTTGGATCGTCGACATATCGCGCGCCTGGCTGCTACCGGCAATACTCACCAGCACACAGGCAAGACAGACCTTCAGGTTCATACCATCATCCTTTTCAATGCGTTCGTTAGGGTACTTTTCCGCGTTATTACACCGCGTTTTATGGGTTGATTGCCGGGGGCAACCCGGCCATTTGTTAATGGTATGTTTTATTTTTGTGACGCACAACCAGGAAGCGTTGCACTTTCTTTGTGCATATGTTGGCGAAAATCTATGCTCATCGTTCGCCTGTCTCCTGCATTTTCCCGGTAATACTGGCCACAACGGTCTTCCGGAATAGATGGCATGCATCGTGCTTTGTTAGCTAAGTAACACAATGATGGTCCATGAGAGTGAAATATCATTGAGGGCGAGTATGAACGATAACTCCAGACTGTTTCGCACGATCGAGTCAACATTTAGTCAACTTACGCCAAGCGAAAAGCGCATCGGCAGCTGGCTACTGAGCCATCGGGAACATATTCCTTATGAAACTGCCGATAGCATCGCACAGGCTACCGGTACCAGCGGAATAACCGTTGGCCGCTATCTGCGTAAACTGGGTTTTCGTAATCTCGATGACGTCAAACACAGCCTGAAAGATCTTCCGCCAGTGCCCTATAAACACTGGGGCGTTATCGACCGCCTGGACTCCTGGGAGCAACAGCAAACCCAACCCAATCGTGCCAGCCTTTCATTGCAGATGGAGCTGGATGCGATCCGCTATGTCTATCAACTGGCGCAGGAAGCGATCTTTGCCCGCGTCAGCGAACGACTCGCCAATGCTGATGCGGTGATTGTTCTCGGGATCCAGTCAACTCGCGGCCTGGCAAACAGCTTTTTTAGTCACCTCGAATACCTGCGTCCGCGCGTGACCTATGCCGATGGCAGTTCCGGCAGCTGGCTGGAGTCACTGAACTCAGAATATGAACGTCCTTACGTCATCCTGACGGATACCCGCGCTTACTCCAGCACGGCTCGTCAGTTTTGCCGGGTGGCCGCCCAACGCCAAATTGATACTGCGCTGGTCACCGATATCTGGTGTCCATGGGCCCGCGACTACCCGGTCGATCTGCTGCAGGTAAAAACCGACACCGGTCACTTTTGGGATTCTCTCGCGCCGATCAGCTGCCTTTTCAATCTGCTGCTCTCTGCGGTTGTCGAGCGGCTCGGTCCGTCGCTGTCGCACCGGCTCGCGGAAAACCGCGCGCTACAGCAAGAATTTGGTCAATTTGAACGCGATTAAACGCCTGCTTGCCAGGCTTCAGGACAGGAAATAACAGATGAATCAGCCAGTCACACTGATCGATATCCGCACTCGTTTCCCGACGCTGCCGGTCGACCTCAAGTACGCCAGCGCCGATAACATTACCGGCCAGCCTATTTATGGTGAAGCCCGCTGCCTGCTGCACCCGGATGCCGCTGCCGCGCTGGAAAAATCGCTACGCATTGCCCAGCTGGCAGGTTTGAATCTGCTGGTTCTCGATGCCTATCGTCCGCAGCAGGCTCAGCAGCTACTGTGGAACGCCTGTCCGAATCAGGATTACGTCACACCATTGACGCTAGGGTCCAATCACAGTCGTGGTACTGCGATAGACGTGACGTTACTCGACGAAAACGGTCAGCCGCTGGATATGGGCACCGACTTCGATGAGATGGACGACCTCTCTCACCCTTATCACCCGGCGGTTCCCCCGGCCGCTCAGCGTCATCGCCTGCTGCTAAACGCCGTGATGTTTGGTGGTGGCTTTAAGGGTATTTCCACGGAATGGTGGCACTTCGAGTTACCGGATGCGGCCGGTTATCCGCTCCTTGATGATGTTTTTGCCTGCCTGTCCCCAGCTCAGACTGACGGAGTTACACCATGAAAATGATTCGCACCCCCTTAACCGGTTTTCGCCCACTGCTGCTGGCCGTCGCGCTGGCTGGCGTCACTGCCCCGGCCTGGGCCGCCGTTCCGAAAGATATGCTGGTGATCGGCAAAGCGGCCGATCCGCAGACTCTCGACCCGGCGGTCACGATTGATAACAACGACTGGACTGTCACCTACCCGGCCTATCAGCGGCTGGTGAAATATAAAACTGCGGATGGAAAAGGCTCCACCGACGTGGAAGGCGATCTGGCTGAAAGCTGGCAGGTCTCTGATAACGGCAAAACGTGGACCTTCACGCTGCACAAAAACATGCAGTTTGACGACGGCTCACCGGTAACGGCCGACGCGGTAAAACTCTCTTTCGAACGCCTGATGCGCATTAAGCAAGGGCCTTCGGAAGCCTTCCCTTCCGGGCTAAAAATTGAGGCGGTAGACCCAACCACGGTGCGTTTCATCCTGCCTGACGCCTTCGCGCCATTCCTGCACACCCTGGCGAATGACGGCGCGTCGATCATCAACCCAGCGGTACTGAAGGCCAACGCCGCCGATGATGCCCGCGCCTGGCTGGCGGAACATACCGCCGGGTCCGGCGCCTACATGCTGCAACGCTGGCAAAAAGGCCAGCAGCTGGTGCTGGTACCCAACCCACACTTTAGCGGCGTGAAACCGACCTTCAAACGCGTGACGGTGAAGATCATTGGCGAGAGTTCTGCCCGCCGTCTGCAACTGACCAAGGGCGATCTCGATATTGCCGATGCTCTGCCGGTCGACCAGTTTGCCGCCCTGAAAAAGCAGGATAGTGTGGCGGTTTATGATTATCCGGCGCTGCGTGTGACCTATCTGTATCTCAATAACAGCAAAGCGCCGATGAACCAGGTCGATTTACGTCGCGCCGTCTCCTGGGCCACCGATTACAAAGGCATGGTCAGCGGGATTCTTGGCGGTAATGGCAAACAAATGCGTGGCCCGATCCCGGATGGTATGTGGGGCTTCGACGCCAGCGCAATGCAGTATTCCCTTGATCTGGACAAAGCCAAAGCCGCGTTGGCGAAAGTGGCGGATAAGCCCAAAACCCTGTCGTTCCTCTATTCCGACAATGACCCCAACTGGGAGCCTATTGCGCTCTCTACCCAGGCCAACCTGCAATCCCTTGGGATCCAGGTCAAGCTCGAAAAACTGGCCAATGCCACCATGCGAGAACGTGTAGGTAAAGGGGATTACGACATCGCCATCGGCAACTGGAGCCCGGACTTCGCTGACCCCTATATGTTCATGAACTACTGGTTTGAGTCAGACAAAAAAGGGTTGCCGGGCAACCGTTCGTTCTACGTCAATCCGCAGGTTGATGCTTTGCTCAAACAAGCCGTCACCACCACCGATCAGGCGGCACGTACCCGGGATTACCAGGCTGCGCAGAAAACGGTCATCGACGAGGCCGCCTACGTTTACCTGTTCCAGAAAAACTATCAGGTGGCAATGAACAAAGAGGTTAAGGGGTTCGTCTTTAACCCAATGCTCGAACAGATCTTTAATATTGCCGATATGCACAAATAGCGCGCTATTTAACCTTGTCATGCCGGGCTATTACAGGCCCGGCAGAGGACGTCATCATGAGTGTCTGGGGTTTACTACGACAACGTAGCTGGGGGTTGATCCTCGTCGTCGCCGGCGTCTGCGTGATCACCTTTATTATTTCGCACCTGATACCCGGCGACCCTGCACGCCTGCTGGCCGGCGATCGCGCCAGCGATGAGATCGTGCAGCATATTCGCCAGCAACTGGGGCTGGATTTGCCGTTGTGGCAGCAATTTCTCCATTATGTCAGTGCCCTGCTGCACGGCGATCTTGGTACTTCCATTCGTACCGGCCGCCCGGTCGTGGAAGATTTAAAAACCTTCTTCCCGGCAACCCTCGAACTGGCGATATGCGCCCTGTTTATCGCGCTGGTCGTCGGGATCCCGCTTGGCGTGCTCTCAGCGGTATATCGCAACCGTTGGACCGATCATCTGGTTCGCCTGATGGCGCTAACCGGCATTTCCACACCGGCGTTCTGGCTGGGGCTGGGGGTGATTGTCCTGTTTTACGGCAAGCTGGACTGGCTGCCCGGCAGCGGGCGTCTTGATGATTGGTTTGATCCACCGACTCACGTGACCGGTTTTTATCTGATTGACGCGCTACTGGAGGGCAACCTTGAGGTGTTCTTTAACGCCCTACAGCATCTGATTCTGCCGGCCACTACGCTTGCTTTCGTGCACCTGGGCATTGTTGCCAGGCAAATTCGCTCCGCGATGCTGGAACAGCTTAGCGAAGATTATATTCGCACGGCGCTGGCCAGCGGCCTGCCGAAATGGACCATTGTGATGCGCTATGCGCTGCCTAACGCCTTAATTCCCTCGGTTACCGTGCTCGGGCTGGCGCTGGGCGATCTGCTGTATGGCGCCGTGCTAACCGAAACCGTGTTTGCCTGGCCCGGGATGGGCGCCTACGTGGTTGCCTCCATTCAGGCGCTCGATTTTCCTGCGGTCATGGGGTTCGCCGTGGTGGTGTCATTTGCCTATGTATTGGTCAACCTGCTCGTTGACCTGCTCTATTTATGGATAGACCCGCGTATGGGTCGGGGAGAAAACTAAGTGATGATGACCCAGGAAAGCCCCGCCGTTATCGTGAAAACTGCCCGAAGCCACATGTGGAAACGGCGCCTGTGGCTGGTGCGTAAAAGCCCGCTGACGCTGATCGGTGGCGGCATTATGCTGATCATGTTGTTTCTGATGATCTTCTCGCCCTGGCTGGTGCCGCACGATCCCAACGCCATCGACCTGACCGCGCGCCTGCAGGCTCCCTCGGTAGCCCACTGGTTCGGAACCGATGAAGTGGGCCGGGATCTGTTCAGCCGGGTGCTGATCGGCAGCCAGCAATCGATCGCCGCCGGACTGGCGGTGGTGCTTATCGCGGGGATCAGTGGTTCGTTGCTCGGTTGTCTTTCCGGTGTTCTCGGTGGTCGCAGCGATGCGTTGATCATGCGACTGATGGATATCATGCTGTCGATCCCCTCGCTGGTGCTGACAATGGCTCTGGCCGCCGCATTAGGCCCGAGCCTGTTTAACGCCATGCTGGCGATCGCCATCGTGCGGATCCCGTTTTACGTCCGTCTGGCACGCGGACAAACGTTGATCGTGCGTCAGCACAGCTTTGTCGAAGCTTCGGTCACCTTCGGTGCCTCCCGCTGGCATCTGATCAGCTGGCATATTTTACGTAATGCGCTGCCGCCGTTGGTGGTGCAGGCCTCGCTGGATATCGGTAGCGCCATTTTGATGGCGGCAACGTTAGGGTTTATTGGCCTCGGCGCCCAACAACCCACTGCCGAATGGGGCGCGATGGTGGCAAACGGTCGCAACTATGTCCTCGATCAATGGTGGTACTGCGCCTTCCCGGGTGCCGCGATCCTGATAACTGCTGTCGGTTTTAATCTGTTTGGTGATGGTATCCAGGATTTACTGGATCCGAAGTCCGGAGGGCGCAACACATGAATGACCGGGTACTGACGATCGATAATATCCGTTTGAGCTTTCCCGTCTATCAGGGGGAAGTACACGTCCTGAATGCCGTCTCACTGCACATTAACCGCGGCGAAATTGTCGGCGTGGTGGGTGAATCCGGTTCTGGCAAATCCGTCACCGCAATGCTTGCCATGCGGTTACTGCCGCCGGGAAGCTATCAGATCCATAGCGGCCAGGTGACCCTGATGGGCAACGATATCCTCAAGGCCTCAGAAAAGGAGATGCGCGACATCCGCGGCAGTAAGGTGGCGATGATTTTTCAGGAGCCGATGACCGCGCTCAATCCTACCCGACGTATCGGTAAACAGATGGTTGATGTTATCCGCCAGCATCGCCCGCTCTCCGGCCGGGAAGCCCGTGCCAGAGCGATTGCCCTGCTGGCTGATATGCAGATAGCCGACCCGGAACGCGTCATGGAGCGCTACCCTTTCGAGCTCTCCGGCGGCATGCGCCAACGGGTGATGATCGCCATCGCCTTTTCCTGCGAACCCGACCTGCTGATCGCCGATGAACCAACCACCGCACTGGACGTCACGGTTCAACGCCAGGTCCTGCGCCTGTTAAAACAGAAAGCGCAGGCCACTGGAACCGCGGTGTTGTTTATTAGCCACGATATGGCGGTGGTGTCCCAGGTCTGCGATCGGTTGTACGTGATGTATGCCGGTACAGTTATCGAAAGCGGGTTAACCCACCAGGTTCTGCATCATCCTCTGCATCCTTATTCTGTTGGCTTACTCGACAGCGCTCCGGATAACGGTGAGCCACGCTCGCTGCTGCGATCTATTCCCGGCACGGTGCCGAATCTGGCGCGCTTACCGGCAGGCTGTGCCTTTCGTGAACGTTGCTTCGCCGCCGGAGAGGGTTGCGGCGTGACCCCACCGCTGCGCCCGCTGGAACACACCGATCGACAGGCGGCCTGCTGGTACCCGCAACGGGAGAAAGTTCATGTCTGAAATACTGTTAAAGCTGAGTGATGTTCATCTTAACTTCCCGGCACGCAAGAACTGGCGCGGGAAAGTCGTCGAACACGTGTATGCGCTGAACGGACTGAATATGGCGGCATATCGCGGCGAAACGTTGGGTATCGTCGGTGAGTCCGGCTGCGGAAAAAGCACCCTTGCAAAACTGCTGATGGGTATGCTGAATCCCTCTTCCGGGAAGTTTGAACGCACCAAGACATCTGACAGCGGACCATTGCATGGCAGCATGCAAATGGTCTTTCAGGATCCGCTATCCTCACTGGACCCTCGCCTTCCCGTGTGGCGCACCATTACCGAACCCGTTTGGATCCAGTCTCGTCCCGATGAAAAGTCGCGGCGTCATCTGGCGCAACAGCTGGCGTTGCAGGTAGGTATTCGCCCGGAGTATCTCGATCGCTTACCCCACGAATTTTCCGGTGGTCAGCGACAGCGCATCGCCATTGCCCGCGCACTGTCGGCCAATCCCGATATTATCGTGCTGGATGAACCCACTTCGGCGCTGGATATTTCGGTGCAGGCGCAAATCCTCAACCTGCTGGTCGAGCTGCAAAAGCAACGAAATCTGACCTTTGTGCTGATTTCGCATAACGTCTCCGTTATCCGCCATATGAGCGATCGTGTGGCCGTTATGTATCTCGGGCAAATCGTCGAGATGGGCGAAGCGCGCCAGGTTCTCGATGCCCCAGCGCATCCCTATACCCGATTGCTGATGGACTCGGTGCCGCGAATTGGATCACCCCTGGGTGATGCGCCACGCAATACAGAGCTGCCCGGCAACCGGCAGCTTCCGCAGGGCTGCTACTTTCGCGAACGCTGCCCCTTCGCAGGCGCTGGCTGTGAGCAACCGCAGCCGCTGCAGCCACTCGCCCACGGTAATGCAGCCCGTTGCTGGAAGGCCGACACAATTGCAAACGCCTCCTGAACCAGGGCGACTCCCGGCGCAGCACGTCAGGTTAGTTATATTCGATCGCGAAAGTGACCTGGCCGTTCGCCCGTCCGGGGGTGACGACAGTGCTGGTCTGCACGTACTGGGCGGTGTAATTGATGTTCTCCGCGCCGGCGGCATTGCTGGCAGGCATATGTTTGAGCACCGGCAGGTTACTGGACTCATTGATTTTTACCGCAGTCCCGGCAGAGGGTGCCGGTGCCGGATTATTGCCGTAGCTCAGTTTGATGCCGACGCCGCTAGCGGCCCCGTCAACCTTTGCCAGTGCCAGGGTATCGTTGAGACTGGGGTCGGCGGTGACGCCAAAAAAGCCAATGCGGATATCGGTCGGGGTGGTGCAATAGACCGGAATACTGAAGGTCTGCGCCGTCCCGGCGGTGGTGGTCTGGCCTTTGAACGCCGCTTTATTCACAGTCCCCAGATTCACGTTGATGGTCGGGCGGGTCACCTGACAGCTGCCGCTGGATCCAATGTCAACGTTTAGCGCGCCAAGGTCGATACTCACCGGCGCGCTGGCGGTGTGGCTCCCGCCGCTGACGTCCTGCTTCTCGATGGTTAAATTACCGACCTGCGGCTGCGCCGGGACGCTGGCATGGTTGCCGCTCACCAACGCCACGTCGCCGGTTTTGTAAAAAGTAATATAGGCTTTGACCACGGTTTCGCGTTGGTTCAGCAACGCCGACAGTTGTGAACTGTCGCAGACCGTCATGGACTCGCTGCCGGCTGGCGCATTGCTGCCGTCGATGTAGCGTACCGGGCCGCCGCTGCACTGGAATCCCAGCGAATAACCGATACCGCTGAGCGCCGTGGGATAGACATGCTGGCCGTTAATCACCAGCGGCGTCCCGGTGCTGTTTTGCCGATAGACAATCTGTTTCCAGACCGCGGTGGGCAGTTGCAGATCGCAGACAAAATGAATGCCGCTACCGTTATCCGCCATGGCGTTGGTCATCTGCGTGTTGGCAGGCAACGTGGGAAGATAGTGAATATTCGGCACGTTAATGGTCATCTGCCCGACGCTGCCGCTGCAGCTCTCACTCCAGCCATAGTGGCTATAAATCCCCGCCATCAGCAGGAATACAAACTGCATTATTCGAAGGCTGCGATGCATGGCTGCTACTCCTAAACTCACTGGCAAAAACCGCTGAAGGTTTTTACGCTGTTCTGCTGTTGTTCACTGGAAAGATGGAAATGCAGGGTGCATTTCCGCGCGAGGTTGTCCTGGGTCCAGCTCGCTTCAAGCGTGCCTTGATCAGGGATACCACTGAGGTACACCTGGCCGCTATCGGCGACCATCCCCTGCGGCGCCGCACCCATGTCGTCCTGTTCCTGGCGCAGCTGGACGCTGGCGCCAAACGGGATCGCCCCGTCGTGATTGCGCAGGGTGAACAGTACACGATTGCCGATGTGCGTCTGGTAGTTCGCCATCACCACCGCGCCACCGCCGGGGATCACCGTCTGTCCCTGTAGTTCGACATCGGTGTCGTTGGTCATCGATTCGGTATCCAGGGTGATGGTGTTTTTGCGATAGACCGTTAACGTCGGCACGACCGCATAGCCACGCCCGTCGGTGTGGACGTTGCTGCCGTTCTGAATCGCCACATCCGCAGCTCCTGGCGCCCGCACGATGGCAAAGCTGTCGCCGACAGGTTGCCCCAACGTGACGCCATGGGGGTGCGCCACGATAGAACCGGAAGCGCCCCAGGTCAGCTGATTGCTTTCACTGTCATGGCGATAGCCCAGCTGGGCGCTGCCGTAGCCACCGTGGTAATCCAGCGCGGCGCTGCTGTTACTCCCCTGCCCGGCGTTGGCGTAGCCTTGCTGCACCGAGTAATAGAGGTTCTGGCTGTGCGGCATCACGCCGTACATTGAAACCTGCTGCGAGGAGTGACCATTGTTGTCGGAGGTGGTGCTGTAGCTCACTGAGCTTTCCGCCAGCCAGCCGCTGAGTGGGATATTCAGGTTAAATGACCAGGAACGGTCCGCGCGCTCCCGGTCGGAGGATTGGGTGTAGTAGTAACCGACGCCCCAGGAGATACCTTTCCAGGCGCTATAAAAACCGAGATGTATCGTTTCATCGCGGCTGTTGCTGTGCCAGTAATCCTGCGAGTAGGCGGACAACGCCAGGCTGCTGGCGGTACCAAAGGACTGGGCAATAGAGAGCTCTTCCCGGCTGCGTTTGTTATCGACCATCTGGCTCTGGCTTTCGAGCGCATTCGCTTCGCTGAAGTCGTAATAGCCGCTCGAGGAGTAACGATAGCTGGCGAGGCTGAACGAGGTTCCGGTGCGGGCAAAATCTTTCTGGTACTGCACGCGGAACGAATGGCCGGCAAAATGTTTATCTGACGGCGTGGCGGTGTTGGCCCAGGTCAGGTCGCCGCCGAGCGATCCCAGTTCGCCAAAGCCGCGCCCGATACCCATCGCCCAGGCCTGATAATCCTGCGCCAGCTGTGTGCCGCCGTACAGGGTGACCGACGCGGGCAGCCCATAGAACAGCGTGCCCTGAATAAACTCCGGTGAACGGACGTCGTTGTGGTCGGAGTGATAGCGCCCGCCGCTGAGGCTGAATTTGGCCCGCCCTTCCCGCAGCATAAACGGCACCGCGGAATAGGGTTGGGTAAACGAGCGTACCGAGCCATCGCTCTCTTTCACCTGCACTTCAAGGTCGCCGCTTTGTGCCGTCGGGTAGAGGTCTTTAATCGCAAAGGCCCCCGGCGAGACGAAGGTTTCGTAGATCACATAACCATGCTGCAGCACCGTCACTCTGGCGTTGCTGTGCGCCATCCCGCGGATCACCGGGGCAAAGCCGCGCTGGCTGTCCGGCAGCATTTCGTCATCGGACATCAGTTGCACGCCACGAAACGGCACGCTATCGAAGACTTCGCCGGTCGTGAAGGTATCGCCCATGCGCAGCAAGCTTTTGAGCGGCGCCACGTCACGCTGCACATAGGTACTTTGTGAATGCCAGCGGTAATGCTGGTCATACTGCATTGAGGAGATATTGCGAAGTCGCCAGGCGCCAAAATTAGCCCCGCTGCGTAAATTCAGATAGCTGGAGCGGCTTTGTTCATCAGACTGCCGGGTCTGCGCCCCGGTCAGGTTATAGTTAACGAACGCCGCCGGCACGCCCTCATCCCAACGTGACGGGTCGACATAGCCGCGACTCTGGGTGTTCATCGCCGCCTGCGGAATGCTTAAATTCAGCCGCTGGGTGGCGAAATCAAACTGGCTGCTGGCATTCGGAATGTAGTGTTCAATCCGGATGAAGGTCTCACCGTCATGCAAGGTGTTAAAGGATGAGAAAGCGCTGACGTTGACCCCGAAATCGGCCAGCTGCGCCGGGGTCAATACCGGTTGCAAGGCCCCGTGGTCTTCGACAAAGGTGACCGACCCCTGGCCAATTTCCTGATTGTTGACCCAGATACTCACCGGATAGGTACCGGGCTGCTGCCCGCCGGATTTGGCGAAATAGTGTAAGTCCGCCATTTTTTGCTGTGGATTGGCAAACTCGAGGGCCGCGGGGTCGAAATAATCATCGGCCCAAACCAGCGCGCTGTGGCACAACAAACACAGCAGCGGCACGCTGGCGATGAGCCGGGCATCCCCACACGGGGACGCCTTCACAGCATCGCCGTGAACGGTAACAAGGGATCTTTTTTTCACAATAGCTGACCTGGCGATGCTAAGCGCAAAAATTACTACTGGGCGTAATCCGTAATCCCGCCAAAATCATTAATGGCGCGCCATTTCACGACTCCGGAACCGCTAACCGGCCACGTTTTGCTGGCTAACGGGGCAATCATTCCCGGTTCTTCGATCGCTTTGCCACCCACCGAAATCGTAAAAAAGGAGACAAAGTATGGCGTCGGGTTCTGCGCCACCAGCCGGTTACCGATAACTTTAAAAATCAACGATTGCCAGGCTTTAGCCGGATCGCCCGCCAGGCCCTTTGGCCGATAGAAAATTTTAAACTTCGACTTAATATTGACCTGTAATTTATTGGTGTCCCCTTGCTGCGTCGGGGAAATACTTTTCACATTTAACCAAAATACCGATTCGCGATCGCGGGGCAGCGTTTTGCCAATGAAATTAATTCGCAATACGTTTTCTTGTTCAGGGTCGAGGCGAAATAACGGCGGCGTCACAATAAAAGGCACCGGGCTGGTATCTTTTGCCGCATAGTTTTCCACCCACGACTGCACCAGATAAGGAGAATGGGTATCGGCATTCGTCACGGACAGTGAGGCTTCGCGCTTTCCTTCTGGATAAATAACCCGCGTCCCTCCCATCACAATACCGGCCTGAGCCGTGGTGCAGACCAACAGAATAAAAGCAGCGGTGATGCCAGCCAGAGTATATTTCATCGTCACAATCATCAAATAACGGTTTAAATACAACCGCAAAACATAACAAACAGCCAAATACAAAAAGAAAATGAGCAGGTATTCCTGCTCATTGCTTTCTTAGTTGTACACCATATTGAAGTTAGCGGTTCCGTTTGCCGCACCGGCGGTCACCGCACTGGTGGAGATATAATCGGCAAAGAATTGCAGATCGGCCGTACCGGTGCTGGCGCCGCTGGTCCCGGCAACCACGTTCTGGTCACGAGAGACGGTGCCGAGATTAATCGGCGTGGATTTGTCATCTTCGTACAGTTTGATCGCCACACCCTGCGCGCCGCCGTTCACCGCCAGCAGGTCGCTGTTGTTGGTATCCCGGGAGCCATCGAACAGCACCGAGACTTTGGTGACCGAGGTCGGGCAATCTTTGACTTTAATATGGAAGGCGGTTTTGGTGGTTTCGGAGCCGGCGCCAGCAAAGTAGCTGCTCGCCCACTTGCCCAGGTCGACGACCTGACTGGCGCTGGTGCTCTCGATGTTACAAGAGGTGTCGGTAATGGAGCCGGTGAACTCGACCTGACCACCCGTACCTTGCGTACCGCTGTTTGAGCCCGGGTTGACGGTCATTGCGGAACGTGCAGGTTGTGCGGGACTTGCCATTACAACGCCGGATACCAGAGCACCAACCATCGTTGCCATAATACAAAACTTGGTTTTCATTTTTTATCTCATTGCTAACAGATCTTTATGACAGATACAGCTCAGAAACAGTATGTTTGAGCAACTCTGCTTTCCATTTCTCCATGTTAAGAATATGCGCGTTCCATCAGCGGGATATTAAACGCTCGACAACAGGTCCCGTTCAATTTATTGCACCAGAATGGCGAAATAAACCGCGAACAGGAAAAATAACACCAGGCATTTAATATTAAGAGAAATACTATTCTTGCGATAAATAAAACGCAATATTTTGTTATGTTAATGAAATGATGTTTTACTTTACCAATGAAATAAAAAGCCTATAGCTCACCAGAATTGTTAATTTTACAACCCAAAAAACTCAACAGCATAACAGGGTAATGAAACAAATCACCTCGTCAGTTAACAACACCAACAAAAAGATGCCCTGTTCTGCTGTGTTATTTCTGTGAGCCCGCAAGGGACAACTGCTGTTTTAAGATTATTCTTAGTCACGACCACCCGCTTATATTTGTCACATTGGTAATCATAATTGCACTAATAAATACCTCTTATAACTATCCTGACATTTCATATTTCAAATGAAAGCTTTAGTTGAATGAATTTCACACACGGCAACTAATGTTATTTCATTGTGATTAATCCCAAGCCGATATCTGAATGACAAATAACAGTACATGTGCACCATAAAAAAACCCGCCACGGCAAACGCCGGTGACGGGTTGTATCGAACATCAGGTGGGTAAATGCGCGGTTAAATTCTCAATTAAAACAGTCCTAACGGCGCGGTACCGTAGCTCACCAGCAGGTTTTTGGTCTGCTGATAGGCTTCAAGCGCCATTTTGTGAGTTTCGCGGCCAACCCCTGACTGCTTGTACCCGCCGAACGCCGCATGCGCCGGATAGACGTGATAGCAGTTGGTCCAGACGCGACCAGCCTTGATCCCGCGACCCATGCGGTAGGCCAGATTGGTGTCCCGGGTCCAGACGCCGGCGCCGAGGCCAAACTGGGTCTGGTTAGCGATGGCCAGCGCTTCCGCTTCATCTTTAAAGGTGGTCACGCCAATTACCGGGCCAAAAATTTCTTCCTGGAAGCTGCGCATCTCATTGCGCCCCTTAATCAGGGTCGGCTGGATGTAGTAGCCATTGTCCAGCTCGGCGGCAATGCTGGCGCGCTCGCCACCTGTCAGGATCTGGCCGCCCTCGTCACGGGCAATCTTGATGTACGACAGGATCTTATCGAACTGCTGACGTGATGCCTGCGCGCCAATCATTGTATCGGTGTCAAAGGGGTCGCCGCGACGGATCTGCGCCACTTTGGCCATCACCCGCTCCATAAACGGCTCGTAGATCGATTCATGGATCAGCGCCCGCGACGGACAGGTACAGACTTCGCCCTGGTTAAAGAAGCCCAGAACCAGCCCTTCCACCGCCTTCTCAATAAACTCTTCTTCGCCATCCATCACGTCGGCGAAGTAGATATTCGGCGACTTGCCGCCCAGTTCAACGGTGCACGGAATAATATTCTCCGCCGCGCAGGCCAGAATATGCCGCCCGACCGGAGTGGAGCCGGTAAAGGCGATCTTGGCAATGCGCTTGCTGGTCGCCAGCGCTTCACCGGCTTCTTTACCGAAGCCCTGCACCACGTTCAGCACGCCCGCCGGGAAGATATCGCCAATCAACTCCATCAGCAGGGTGATGCTCAGCGGCGTTTGCTCTGCCGGTTTGAGGACCACGCAGTTACCGGCCGCCAGCGCTGGCGCCAGCTTCCATGCCGCCATCAGCAGCGGGAAGTTCCACGGAATAATTTGCCCGACCACCCCCAGTGGCTCATGGAAATGGTAGGCCACGGTCGTTTCATCGATCTCCGCGGTGCTCCCCTCCTGCGCGCGCAGGCAGCCAGCAAAATAGCGGAAGTGATCGACCGCCAGCGGCAGGTCGGCATTCAGGGTTTCGCGCACCGGCTTACCGTTGTCCCAGCTCTCGGCAATCGCCAGATACTCGAGGTTTTGCTGGATGCGATCGGCCACCTGCAGCAGCAGATTCGAACGCTGCTGGACCGAGGTTTTGCCCCAGGCCTCTGCGGCGCGGTGCGCGGCATCGAGTGCAAAGTCGATATCTTTGGCATCCGAGCGGGGGAATTGTGCAATGTCGCTCCCGTCCACCGGCGAGGTATTCATAAAGAATTCGCCACCGATCGGCTCGACAAATTTGCCGTCTATATAGTTACCGTAAGCGGACTTAAATGACACTAAGGCGCCCGGCTTGCCAGGATGTGCATAACGCATCGCAATCTCCTTCTGTAGGGTTGAGGCGCAGCGGCGTATTGGTTTTGTGCTGTTGCCTGCTGCATGAGGAGTAATGCAGGGGTTATGCCAGAGTTTTATGGCGATAAAATCATAATGTTATTCATTGAGTTACACGAATACCTTCGGCGGGTGTCGCACTGATTTCTGCTTCTGTGTCGCAAATCGCAACACATGAGAAACCATAAAGCTACAATATTGCAACATCACTTAAACGGCCATGAGGTGCTCCGTGCAAGGCAATTCGTTTACCCTCGACCCCGAGGCGAAAACCAACCCGTTGCTCAGCGATTCCTGGTTTCGTAGCCAGCAGTATGGTCTGGAGCCGACGACGGATGATTTTCCGCGGCTGCGATCCAACGAGCTGGCGGATGTGCTGGCCAGCCATACCCGGCTACAGCAGCTCACTCAGCCGGTGGTGAACACGCTGTCGCGAAAAGTGGCTGACCTGCAGTCGGTGGTGATCCTCTCTGACGCCAGCGGCCTGGTGCTGCAAACCTTCGGCAACCTGCACGCCATGGAGAAAGCGCAGAGCTTCGCCCTTGCACCGGGGAATCTGTGGAGTGAAAGCGGTCGCGGGACTAACGCCATCGGCACCGCGCTGGCCATCGACGACAGTTGTGAAATCGATGGTCGCCAGCACTTTCTCACCAGCAACCAGGACCTCTATTGTGCCGCCATGCCGGTGCAGAGCCCCGACGGAAAAATAGCCGGGGTGCTGGATATTTCCGGCCCGGCCCAGGTGCCTCATCCGCATACCCTGGCGTGGGTAAAAGCGGCGGCTAAACAGATTGAGTACCTGTGGGTTAAGCAGAGCCTGCACCCGCAGCAGTGGCTGATGAGCCTGCATGCCGATCCCCACAAGCTCGACAGCGTCGAAGAGCTGCTGCTGGTCTTCTCCGATAACGTACTGACCGCCGGCAATCGCCTGGCGATGCGCGATCTGGGCCTCGATCCCGAGCAGTTCGGGCAGGTCACCTTCCAGCAGCTGTTCCCGCAGCTGACGCAAACCGCCGTGAGCATCCCGTTGCCGGTCACCCTGCAGCAACACACCTGTTATTACCGTTTACGCGCCCCGGCCCGCAGCAGCGTGGCGGTGGTGGCCCCGACCCCGGCACCTGAGCCTGAGCCTCTCCAGCTGCCATTCACCAGCCCGCAGGAAGGGGAAAAGCTGTTACGTCTGCTGAATGCCGGTATTGCGTTATGCATTGAAGGGGAAACAGGATGCGGGAAAGAGTTCGTCAGCCGGACGCTGCACCAGCATAGCCGCTGGCGCAACGGTAAATTCGTCGCCATCAACTGCGCCGCCATTCCCGAATCGCTGATTGAATCTGAATTGTTTGGCTACCAGCCGGGGGCCTTTACCGGCGCCAGTAAAAACGGCTATATCGGTAAAATCCGCGAGGCCGACGGCGGGGTGCTGTTCCTCGATGAGATTGGCGATATGCCGATGTTGCTCCAGACCCGCCTGCTGCGGGTGCTGCAAGAAAAAGAGGTGACTCCGCTCGGCGCCAGCCGTAGCGCTGCGGTTAGCTTTGCGGTGATTTGCGC
Source organism: Klebsiella sp. R445 (assembly GCF_051131755.1). NCBI lineage: Bacteria > Pseudomonadati > Pseudomonadota > Gammaproteobacteria > Enterobacterales > Enterobacteriaceae > Klebsiella > Klebsiella sp. R445. The sequence goes on along the minus strand of NZ_CP180446.1, from coordinate 4,382,332 downwards.
CACCCACCGCAACCTGGCGCAGCACGTGACCGAAGGGACCTTCCGCGAAGACCTGCTGTATCGCCTGCGCGAATTTGCCCTCACCATTCCCCCTTTGCGCGAGTGGACGATGCTGCCGGCCTTTATCCAGCAGCTCTGGCACGACCTCGGCGCCACGGCCCGCCATGTGCAACTCTCACCGCCGTTGCTGACGCATCTGGCGTGCCTCCCCTGGCCGGGTAACGTCCGCCAGTTGCAGAGCCTGATGAAGGTGCTGCTGGCGCTGGCTGACGAGGGAGATGAACTGACGGTGGCGGATCTGCCCGCCGAGTACCAGACTGCACCACCGCCGCTGCCATCGCGTGGGCTTCAGCAGCACGATGCTCAGCTGATCGCCCAGACGCTAAGCACCTTCAACGGCAACGTCAGTAAAGCGGCGCAGGCGCTGGGCGTTGCCCGCAGCACGCTCTATCGCCGCGCGGCACGTCACGGAAAAAATTAACCCGCTGCGGGGCGGGTTGCCCCGCGACCGCACTTTCTCACTGGCGTCGTGCGTTTGTTTATTTTAGAATTATCTAAATTTAGAAAAAGCTAAAATAGATGAATACACCCGAACAGTTACAGTCAGCCGCCGGCGAGGCCGCCGCTCTGCTCAAAGCGATGAGCCACCCCAAGCGGCTGGTGATCCTCTGCATGCTCTGCGAAACGCCGCGCGCCAGCGCCGGCGAACTGGCCCGCATCACCGGCCTGAGTCCTTCAGCCACTTCGCAACATCTGGCACGCATGCGCGAAGAAGGCCTCATCGGCTGCGAGCGTGAGGCGCAGCGTATCCATTACTTCATCACTCATCCTGCGGTTCAGCAAATTATCTCCACGCTGAAGACCCTCTATTGCCCTTAAGGAACAACCATGACTATCGCCACCCTTTCCCCCGAAGACGTCCGGGCTCAGATTGCACAAGGCGCCAGATTAATCGATATTCGCGATGCCGATGAATATGCCCGCGAGCATATTCCTGATGCCGAACTGGTACCGCTGGCGACGCTCACCAACGGCGCCACGCTGCGTACTACGGCGGACGACACGGTTATCTTCCATTGCCAGGCGGGCTCGCGGACGCAAAATAACGCCATTCGACTGGTCGCCGCCGCGGCCCCCGCGCAGGTCAAGCTGATGAGCGGCGGTATTCAGGCGTGGAAAGCGGCAGGTCTGCCGGTCATAGAAGACAAAACTCAGCCTCTGCCGCTGATGCGCCAGGTACAAATCGCCGCTGGCGGACTCATTTTGCTGGGGGTAGTGCTAGGATATAGCGTGAGTAGCGGATTTTTCCTGCTCAGCGCGTTCGTCGGGGCCGGGTTAACTCTGGCCGGTCTGACCGGTTTTTGCGGGATGGCGCGTCTGCTGGCCGTGATGCCATGGAACCGACGTGCGCAGTGAACCTGAGCACAATATTGATCGACAGATGAGGAGAAAGCGATGTATTCAGTGGGTGATCTGGTACAGCCACGTATGGGCGGGCCAAAACTGAAAATTGTAGCCGTCAACGAAGAGCATATCGTTGCCGTACAGGCCAGTAACGAACAGGGCGAGCAATATACGCTGAAACCTGCTGACGTTTCGCCTTATACCGAAGACGGTGATTTTGGCGTTTGTTAATATTAACGGTGGGTCACCCCACCGTTATTTCTGCTGGTTCCGATCCCATCCCACCCGCGTTTATCGCCGGTCGAACGTCGTTAGCCATAACGATTAGATCAGAAAACTTTCCAGGGTTTCACCTGCGGCGATGGCGTTAGCAATCGGCTTCGGCATACGTCCCTGACCAGTCCATGTTTTCTGCTCGCCATTGAGGTCGGTAAAACGATATTTTTCCGGACGCGGCTGACGTTTTTTGCTGCCTTGATGGGGAGCGGCATCCAGTGAAACCAGTTCGTCAGGGGTAATACCGTCGGCGATCATCAGCTCCAGCCAGGTCTGTACTTTTTCCTGGTATTCAGCGTGTTGCTCGCTGGCAGCCAGCTGCTCTGCCCGTTTTTCTTCAGTGACGACCCTGAGTTTTTCAAGCATTTCTTCAAGCACGTCAATGGAGAATTCACGCGACATCGCCCGCAGCGAACGGATATTATTCAATTTCTGTAACATTAAAGACATAAATTACTAAACAATCCTAAATTTCAAATAAGACAATACTACCGGGACACTTTAATATATTGGGCTATTTATTACCACCTTTAATCCCTGTGAATAAATATATCCCGAAGACACTCGCTCAATTCAATTTTAAATGGCAGGGATTATTACCAAATTAAAAAATAAGCGGATGACGTCACCCGGCTGAATAGAATAAAAAAGCCACACTGATAGCACCAGTAGATATATTATCTGGCGTCTCAGCAGGTTATCAGCATCAATACGGCGACTGGGTTATACGGCTCCAGTCTGACAATGAATAAATATGCTTTAAATCAGAATGAAAATCAAAATTAACAATCAGAATACCATGCCAGAAATGACGACAAGAACGAGATAATTACTCCAAAAGTGATAGCCATCACACTGAAACGTAACATCAGGCGCCATCCGGGCCGTTCGCCTCCTCGCACGCGCAACTCCCCTTCAGCCAGCAGAAAAACAACCATTTGATATTAATACAAAAAATACAAACCCAGGACAAAAGTAGCGCAACGCCCATAAAACGAACTCTTACAGAGTATTTTATCGACAAAACGCCACCAAATAAAAATTTATAGCTAGTTGCCAGTTTTAAGGCAGAGAGATAATCTACGCACACAAAACGATACAACCCAAAACGCTGCAAATGAACACATTTTGTGGCGTAACAGACTTCATTTTCGAGGAGCACTCCGATGTTCTCTGCTCAGTCCCGCTTGCGTCATGCGGTAGCAGACACCTTTGCGATGGTGGTGTACTGCACCGTTGTAAACATGATGATCGAAATATTCCTCTCTGGAATGACTTTTGAGCAGTCGCTTTCCTCACGACTGGTCGCCATTCCGGTGAACATTGTTATTGCGGTGCCTTATGGCTTTTATCGTGACCGCGCCATGCGTCTGGCACGCCATATCAGCCCCTCTGGCTGGATGAAGAATATTGCCGATGTCGTGGCATATGTGACCTTTCAGTCACCGGTATACGTCGCGATTTTATTTGTGGTCGGTGCGGACTGGCATCAGATTGCGGCAGCAGTGAGTTCAAACATTGCGGTATCGATGATGATGGGGGCGGTTTACGGTTACTTTCTCGATTACTGCCGCCGCCTGTTCCGCGTCAGCGCGTACCAACAGATTAAGGCCTGATCCTTTCAGTTCAACGACTCAGCGACTGACCCTTGTCAGTCGCTTCCCGGATACATCCCCACCCTTGCTGCTCTAAGCTTAGCTGTGAGACAGGCTTGGCGTCACTTCGCCATATAACCCATTGATAAAGCGCTCAAGCGCCATTCGCGAACTGAACCCGTGTGGAATACCATAATGCTGCTGCACCTCCCCGGCCAAATACAACGGGAACTGCTCATAATGATCGCAGGTTTTGATATCCGACGCGGGCTCCGCCAGCGAATTACTGCGCTCTTTTAACGCAGGGTGAATAATTAAAGCCGTGCGCCCCATGCGCGCTTCGCGGTTCACATAGACATAATTATCACCGCGGCGATAGCCATACGCTTTTTGGGTTACCGCATCCATGGTGAAGCCGGCCTTTTCAAGAACGCGCGCCACCTCATCGGGTCTTAAATACATACTCATTCCTCATTATCTTTTACCGCACATTGAACCTTACCTTATTCAGCATTGATAACGCTTTCGGAAAATTCCAGAAACCGAACACTATCAGCATAATTCAAAATCTTGTTCTACACTTAATCACTCAACGGAATTAAGGGAGAACGCAATGGCGAACCGAGCAAACCGCAACAATATCGATGAAAGCGCTGAGGATATTCATAGCGATGTCAGCCAATTAGCGGATACGCTGGAAGAAGTGCTGAAATCATGGGGCAGCGATGCCAAAGATGAAGCAGACGCCGCGCGGAAAAAAGCACAGGCATTGCTGAAAGAGACACGTGCCCGCCTGAATGGCAATAACCGCGTGCAGCAGGCTGCCCGCGATGCCGCAGGCTGTGCCGATACCTACGTGCGGGATAAACCCTGGCAGAGTGTGGGTGCCGCCGCCGCCGTGGGGTTATTTATTGGCGTATTATTGAATTTGCGTCGATAATATAAACGATAAATGAAGATAACAAATACGCGTCCGCCCCTGCGAGCCTCTGGTCCGCAGGGGCTTTTTGTTGTCTGATTGCTTGCCATCCGATGTGGGCATGATTGTCTTCAGAGGGTGGTTCACGGGAAAGTGGTTTTTAGCTGCTCCAACCTCCTTGCAGCATGTCGCTATATTCCATGCCTGCATTTTGGTCGCTGAAAAAGCCTTCAGCCATGATATTGCGACGGGACAGTCTCGGGATGGCAGCGCGGGGTTAAGGCGCATCAAGAAAACGGGCGGGAACGCAGGCGCGCATCCAGGACTGACGGCCTGGACGGCCGTCAGAGGGCAGGTCGAGACAGGGATGTCGAGTCCGGCCCGGTCCGCCAGATGAAGCCGGAGTGGAGCATACCGCTCAGCGGCCGTTTTCAGCGCAATGCCGGGGGTCATGGGGGGCGAGCGAAACGCCCCCCATGCCGTTCACCCGCTGAGGGTGTGAGAAAAGTACTGGATTCACCGTGAACGGAACATTCCACGAAAGCAAACAGAATTGTCCACGGAGCCCATGCAATAAACCACTTTCGCGCAAACCACCGTTTACCTGAATCCTCCTGAGCCTCAATAACCAGCGTTACCCCTAAGAAGAAGACAGCGCCTGCCTGAGCCGTCGCACCACCTCTGTCGCCATCTCCATCGACGTCACATTCGTAAAACTCACCAACAGCCCTCCCGCCCCGCGGCTTGCCATCCGCCAGTCGCTTAACGCCTGGGCCGCCAGCCCGGCCTGCTGCGCTTTGCGGGCCAGCACCCGGTCGTCACCGCTTACCGTTATCACCAGTTGGATCCCTCCCAGTTGCGGCACCACGCCAAACCCCTGCTGCTGCAGCGCCGACTCCAGCCACTGCCGACGCTGGGCGTAGCTGGCACGCATCTTCTTCAGGTGCCGCCAGAAATGCCCCTCAAGGATAAAATCGGCCAGCGTCTGCTGCCACAGCGTCGGGACGCTACAGCTCAACATCTGCGCCTGCTCGCGAAAAGCAGCCACCTGCGGCAGCGGCACCACCAGCCAGGCAGCATGCAACGCCGGGAACAGCGACTTGCTGAAGGTACCGGCGTAAATCACCCGCTGCGGGGCATCGAGGCTTTTCAGCGGCGGCAGCGGCTTCCCCTGATAGCGAAATTCACTATCGTAATCATCTTCGATGATCCAGGCATCGCGCTGTGCCGCCCAGGCCAGCAGCTGCCGGCGTCGGCTCAGCGACAGCGCCACGCCCAGCGGGCTCTGATGTGCCGGCGTCAATAGCGCGAAATGGGCTTCCGGGTAGTCTTGCTGCGCCTGGGTCACATCCATCCCTTCGTCATCGACCGCCACCGGGTCGATAATCACCCCGTGGCGGGTAATCACCGGTCGAATCAACGGAAAGCCGGGATCTTCCATCCACATATGCTGGCCGGGTTGCGCCAGAGTGCGGAGGATCAACTGCATCGAGGCGGCGTAGCTCCCGGTCACCAGCACCTGTTCAGGCAGGCATTCAATACTGCGGGAAAGCCGCAAATAATCGGCGATCGCGCGGCGGAGGATCGCCTCCCCGCACGGATCGCCCGGCGCCAAATCAAACCGCGTTTGCGTGCGCAGTCGTCGCCCCATCACCCGCGCCCACAGGCCGCGAGGAAAGAGATCCAGCGCCGGCAGACCCATCTGAAACGGCTGCGGCGCCGTCGGTTCACTGCTGAGCGGCTCACGCGCCGGAGCTTGCTGCTGCGGACTTAGCCTGTCGCTGACAAACGTCCCGGCCTGCCCGCGTCGCTCAAGCCAGCCCTGAGCCACCAGCTCGCCCCAGGCATTCTCGACGGTGGCCCGGGAGACACCCAAAGCCTGGGCATACACCCGGCTGGCGGGCAGGCGACTGCCGGGCGCCAGTTCGCCACCTTCAATCGCTGATTTGAGCTGGCGGGCAATGCGCTGATAGTGCGGTACTTTTTTGACGTCCATTATGGTCTGCTTTTTTGATTACAATATGGCTATCTTTTGCAGTCCATTATAGTGCTATTTTGCAGCGGTTCTTAATTGAGGAAAATACCATGAGCCAACTACGTCAGCCCTACAATCAACTGAGCCCGGAAGTCTATAACGGTCTGCTGCAAGCCAAGATGGCGCTGGATAAAAGCGAACTGGACAGCACCCTGGTGGAGCTGGTGTACCTGCGAGTGTCACAAATTAACGGCTGTGCCTTCTGCCTGGAAATGCACAGTAAGGCGCTGCGTCACTCCGGTGTAGCGCAGAATAAGCTGGATGCGCTGGCAGGCTGGCGAGTCAGCGGACATTTCAGCGCCGCGGAACAGGCGGCGCTGGCATGGGCGGAATCCGTGACTGATATCGCCACCAGCCATGCGGAAGATGATGTTTACCTGCCGCTGCTGGACCATTTCAGCGCGCGCCAGATCAGCGATTTGACCTTCGCCATCAGCCTGATGAACGCCTTTAACCGCCTGGCCGTCAGCATGCGTCAGTAATTTCAGAGCAAACGTCCCCACCCTCGCGGGTTCCACACGCGAGGGCACACCTTTATCTAAAAACGCTATATATTGCGTGGTTGAACTTTTAGATAACTACATCTAGTATTTCCTAAACAGTTAACCGATACCGAACGTCACGCCTTTTTGCGCCGTTCTGCTATCATAAATGGAAATACGAATCATGCGCATTACTATTTACACTAAAGATGACTGCGTTCAGTGCCACGCCACCAGGCGCGCGATGGAAAGCCGCGGCGTCACCTTCGAGATGGTGAATGTCGAGCATCACCCTGATGCCGCCGATATGCTGCGCGAGCAGGGTTTTCGCCAGCTGCCGGTGGTAATGGCCGGTGAAACCCAGTGGTCCGGCTTCCGCCCGGATATGATCAATCGCCTGCGCCCGCAACCGGTAGCCAGCGCATGAGCCTGATCGTCTACTTCTCCAGCAGTTCCGAAAATACGCACCGGTTCGTCCAGCGTCTGGGGCTGCCCGCGGTGCGCATTCCGCTGAACGAGCGCCAGCGCATCCAGGTAGACGAGCCCTACATTCTTATTGTCCCCAGCTATGGCGGCGGCGGTACGGCGGGCGCGGTGCCCCGCCAGGCGATCCGCTTTCTCAACGATCCCCATAACCGCCAGCAGATACGCGGCGTGATTGCCGCAGGCAACCGCAACTTCGGCGATGCCTACGGCCGGGCCGGCGATGTCATCGCCCAAAAGTGTGGCGTCCCGTACCTGTATCGTTTTGAGCTGATGGGCACCCCAACCGATGTCGATAACGTGCGTAAAGGAGTGAGCGAATTTTGGCAACGACAACCGTAGAAGCGAAAACGACCGGGGCATCCGATTTCCATGCCCTCAATGCAATGCTGAATTTATACGACAGCAACGGCCGCATTCCGTTTGACAAGGACCGCCAGGCGGTGGACGCCTTTATGGCAACCCACGTGCAGCCCAATACGGTCAGCTTCGCCTCGCAAAACGACAAGCTGGAGTGGCTTATCGCCGAAGGCTATTACGATGCCAGCGTACTGGCCCGCTACGATCGCCAGTTTGTGCTGGCGCTGTTTGCCGAGGCCCAGGGTTATGGCTTCCGCTTTCAGACCTTCCTCGGCGCGTGGAAGTTTTATACCAGCTATACGCTGAAGACCTTCGACGGCAAACGCTATCTCGAACATTTCGCCGACCGGACCTGCATGGTCGCCTTGAACCTGGCACAAGGCGATGAAAACCTCGCCCGTCAGTTGACCGAGGAGATCCTCAGCGGGCGCTTCCAGCCGGCAACGCCCACCTTCCTCAACGCCGGAAAACAGCAGCGCGGCGAGCTGGTGTCCTGCTTTCTGTTGCGCATTGAGGACAACATGGAGTCGATTGGCCGGGCGGTGAATTCAGCCCTGCAGCTCTCCAAACGCGGCGGCGGCGTGGCGTTTTTGCTCTCCAACCTGCGTGAAGCCGGCGCGCCGATTAAGCGTATTGAAAACCAGTCCTCCGGCGTGGTGCCGGTGATGAAAATGCTGGAAGATGCTTTCTCCTACGCCAACCAGCTCGGCGCTCGCCAGGGAGCCGGAGCGGTCTATCTGCACGCCCATCACCCGGATATTCTGCGTTTTCTGGATACCAAACGGGAAAACGCCGACGAAAAAATCCGCATCAAAACCTTGTCCCTTGGCGTGGTGATCGCCGATATCACCTTCCAGCTGGCGAAAGAGGATGCGCAGATGGCGCTGTTCTCGCCTTATGACGTTGAGCGTCTGTACAGCAAGCCGTTTGGCGATATTGCCATCAGCGAGATGTACGCCGAGCTGGTTGCCGACGAGCGGGTCAGCAAGCGCTGGATCCGCGCCCGGGATCTGTTCCAGCGGCTGGCGGAGATCCAGTTTGAGTCTGGCTACCCGTACATCATGTTCGAAGATACCGTGAACCGGGCCAACCCGATTGCCGGGCGCATTAACATGAGCAACCTGTGCTCGGAAATTTTGCAGGTCAACACCCCGTCAACCTTTGATGAAAACCTCGATTACGCCCACGTGGGCCATGATATCTCCTGTAATCTGGGGTCGCTTAACATCGCCCACACCATGGACTCGCCGGATTTCGCCCGGACCATCGCCGTCGCGGTTCGTGGCCTGACGGCGGTGTCAGATATGAGCGATATCCGTTCGGTGCCATCGGTAGCGGCGGGCAATGCCGCTTCCCATGCCATCGGACTTGGGCAGATGAACCTGCATGGCTACCTGGCCCGGGAAGGCATCGCCTACGGCAGTCCGGAAGGGCTGGACTTTACTAACTTCTATTTCTATACCGTCACCTGGCACGCGCTGCACACTTCGATGCAGATGGCCCGCGAGCGCGGTCAGCATTTTGCCGGGTTTGCCCAATCGCGTTACGCCAGTGGCGAATACTTCGGGCAGTATCTTCAGGGCGACTGGCAGCCAAAAACCGCCACCGTCCGTAACCTGTTCGCCCGTGCCGGCATCGTGCTGCCCGACCGCACCATGTGGCAGCAGCTGCGTGACGATGTGATGCGCTATGGCATCTACAACCGTAATTTGCAGGCGGTGCCGCCGACCGGCTCAATCTCCTATATCAACCATGCGACCTCGAGCATCCACCCGATCGTCTCAAAGATAGAGATCCGCAAAGAGGGCAAAACCGGCCGGGTTTATTACCCCGCGCCGTTTATGACCAATGAAAATCTGGCGCTCTATCAGGACGCCTGGGAAATTGGCCCGCAAAAGATTATCGACACCTATGCCGAAGCGACGCGGCACGTCGACCAGGGGCTGTCGCTGACGCTCTTTTTCCCCGATACCGCCACCACTCGCGATATCAACAAAGCGCAGATCTACGCGTGGAAAAAAGGCATCAAGACGCTGTATTACATCCGCCTGCGCCAGCTGGCGCTGGAAGGCACTGAAATCGAAGGCTGCGTATCCTGCGCGCTATAAGGAGAACAGGATGACCCATTTATCGCGTATTCGCGCCATTAACTGGAACAACATCGAGGACGATAAGGACCTGGAGGTGTGGAACCGCCTGACCAGCAACTTCTGGCTGCCAGAAAAGGTGCCGCTGTCCAACGATATTCCCGCCTGGCAGGCGCTGACGGCGGTGGAGCAGCAGCTAACCATTCGCGTGTTCACCGGGCTGACGCTGCTCGATACGATTCAGAACACCACCGGCGCGCCGGCGCTGATGGCAGATGCGATCACCCCGCATGAAGAGGCGGTACTCTCTAACATCAGCTTTATGGAAGCGGTGCATGCCCGCTCCTACAGCTCGATTTTCTCGACCTTATGCCAGACCAAAGATGTTGATGCCGCCTATGCCTGGAGCGAAGAAAGCGTCTCGCTTCAGCATAAAGCCCGCCTGATGCTCGAGTACTATCAGGCGGATAACCCGCTGAAGAAAAAAATCGCCAGCGTGTTTCTCGAATCGTTCCTCTTCTATTCCGGTTTCTGGCTGCCGATGTACTTTTCCAGCCGCGGCAAGATGACCAATACCGCCGACCTGATTCGCTTAATTATTCGCGATGAGGCAGTGCACGGGTATTACATCGGCTATAAGTACCAAAAAGGGCTGGAGAGCGTCGATGCGCAAACCCGCGAGCAGCTGAAGCAGTTCGCCCTCGATCTGCTGATGGATTTGTATGAAAACGAGCTGGCCTATACCCAGGAGCTGTACGCTGACAGCGGCTGGGGCGAGGAGGTCAACGCCTTCCTGTGCTACAACGCCAATAAAGCGCTGATGAACCTCGGCTATGAGGCCTTATTCCCGGCGGAGATGGCCGCAGTTAACCCGGCAATTCTGGCGGCCCTTTCGCCAAACGCCGATGAAAACCACGACTTTTTCTCCGGTTCCGGCTCCTCCTATGTCATGGGAAAAACCGAAGAAACCGCCGACGACGATTGGGATTTTTAACCCTTATTTCACCAGGGGATTAGCGTTTATTCCCTGGTGATCTATTTCACATAATTACCTTTCATTACACAAAATAATCCACGTGATATTTGACTGAAACATTGCCGCAATATTCAGCAGGAATCACGTGGTTTACCAATTATTATCCAGCCATCATCAAAAAATATTACCTTTTGTGAATCAACGCTCAGCCCTTATGTCACGGGGAATTCGCGGAACTCCGCCTGCCCAATGTCAGCTTCCGCGGGACATTGAGGGTTGTCACAGAATCTGAGTATGTTAGGGTGTAAAAAGGTCATTATCTCCATCAGGTACTATATTGATATAATATAAATAACAGGAAACTCTTTATTGCATGGCAATTAAATTAGAAATTAAGAATCTCTATAAGATATTTGGCGAGCACCCACAGCGAGCGTTCAAATATATTGAAAAAGGATTTACCAAAGAGCAACTACTGGAAAAAACGGGACTTTCGCTTGGCGTAAAAGACGCCAGTCTGACCATTGAAGAAGGCGAGATATTCGTCATCATGGGGCTTTCCGGCTCAGGAAAATCCACCATGGTTCGCCTTCTCAATCGCCTGATTGAACCTACCCGCGGACAGGTGCTGATCGATGGCGTCGATATCGCCAAAATCTCAGAAGCTGAACTTCGCGAGGTGCGCAGAAAAAAGATCGCTATGGTATTTCAGTCATTTGCGCTGATGCCGCACATGACGGTTCTGGACAATGCCGCCTTCGGCATGGAACTGGCGGGGGTTCCAACCCAGCAACGCCAGCAGAACGCTCTGGACGCGCTGCGCCAGGTCGGTCTGGAAACCTATGCTCACGCCTACCCGGATGAATTGTCCGGCGGGATGCGCCAGCGCGTCGGTCTCGCCCGCGCCCTGGCTATCAACCCCGATATATTATTAATGGATGAAGCCTTCTCGGCCCTCGACCCATTAATTCGTACTGAAATGCAGGATGAGCTGACAAAATTACAGGCGAAACATCAACGTACCGTGGTCTTTATTTCCCACGATCTTGATGAGGCTATGCGCATTGGCGATCGTATTGCCATCATGCAAAATGGCGAAGTGATTCAGGTCGGTACCCCGGATGAAATTCTCAATAATCCTGCCAATGATTATGTGAAAACCTTCTTCCGTGGCGTCGATATTAGCCAGGTATTTAGCGCCAAAGATATTGCACGTCGTAGCCCCGTCGGCTTAATTCGTAAAACGCCGGGCATCGGCCCCCGCTCTGCAATGAAATTATTGCAGGACCAGGACCGTGAATATGGTTATGTGATTGAACGCGGTAATAAGTTTGTCGGCATTGTCTCTATTGATTCACTGAAATCAGCATTGAGCGAAGGTCAGGGAATTGACGCGGCGTTACTCGAATCCCCGCAGGCGGTGGATGCACAAACGTCGCTGAGCGACCTGCTCTCCCACGTCGGCCAGGCACCGTGCGCGGTCCCGGTGGTGGATGAAGGGCAACAGTACATCGGCATTATTTCGAAAGGAATGTTGCTGAAAGCTTTAGATCGCGAGGGGGCAAACAATGGCTGATCAATCGAATCCGTGGGACACCACACCGGCGGCGGACAGCGCCGCACAATCTGCCGATGCCTGGGGCACGCCGGCAGCCGCACCGACCGATGGCGGCGGTGCAGACTGGCTCAATAGCGCACCCGCGCCACAGCCGGAACACTTTAATATTATGGATCCGTTCCACCATACCCTGATCCCGCTCGACAGCTGGGTGACCCACGGGATTGACTGGATCGTGGTCCACTTCCGCCCGGTATTCCAGGGCATCCGCGTACCGGTGGACTATATCCTCAGCGCCTTCCAGCAGCTGCTGTTAGGGATGCCGGCACCGGTAGCCATCGTGCTGTTCGCCCTGATCGCCTGGCAAATCTCCAGCGTCGGCATGGGCGTGGCAACGCTGATTTCCCTGGTGGCGATCGGCGCTATCGGTGCCTGGTCGCAGGCCATGGTGACGCTGGCGCTGGTTTTGACCGCCCTGCTGTTCTGTATGCTGATAGGACTCCCGTTGGGGATCTGGCTGGCGCGCAGCCCCCGGGCGGCCAAAATTATCCGCCCCATGCTGGATGCCATGCAGACCACGCCGGCGTTCGTCTACCTGGTGCCGATTGTCATGCTGTTCGGTATCGGCAACGTGCCGGGGGTGGTGGTGACCATTATCTTCGCCCTGCCGCCAATCGTCCGTTTGACGATCCTCGGGATTAACCAGGTTCCTGCCGATCTGATTGAAGCGTCACGCTCGTTCGGTGCCAGCCCGCGCCAGTTGCTGTTCAAGGTCCAGCTGCCGCTGGCCATGCCGACCATTATGGCCGGGGTTAACCAGACCCTGATGCTGGCGCTGTCGATGGTGGTTATCGCCTCGATGATCGCCGTCGGGGGTCTGGGCCAGATGGTACTGCGCGGGATCGGCCGTCTTGATATGGGGCTGGCGAGCGTCGGTGGCGTCGGGATCGTCATTCTGGCGATTATTCTCGACCGCCTGACCCAGGCCGTAGGCCGCGATTCCCGTAGCCGGGGCAACCGCCGCTGGTACGCAACCGGTCCTCTGGGGCTAATTACTCGTCCTTTCCGTCAGTAACTTCTCATTGAACTTCTCATTGCCCGGTCGTATCACGCCGGCCGGGCCTGCAGTTTTCCTCTCTTTAAATAAGGAATAACGATGCGACATAACACGATTATTACTACCGCACTTGCCACTCTGCTTGCCACCAGCGCCGCCTGGGCGGCCGACCTGCCGGGGAAAGGCATCACCGTTAAACCGATCCAGAGCACCATTTCGGAAGAGACCTTCCAGACGCTGTTAGTCAGCCGTGCCCTGGAAAAACTGGGCTACACCGTCGATAAGCCGAGTGAAGTTGACTATAACGTTGGCTACACCTCACTTGCCTCAGGGGATGCCACCTTTACCGCCGTTAACTGGCAGCCGCTGCATGACGACATGTACGCCGCCGCTGGCGGTGACAAAAGCTTCTATCGAGAAGGCGTGTATGTGAACGGTGCGGCACAGGGCTACCTGATCGATAAAAAGACCGCCGAGCAGTACCACATCAAATCTATCGATCAGCTCAAAGACCCGAAAATCGCCAAACTGTTTGATACCAACGGCGACGGCAAGGCCGATCTCACCGGCTGTACTCCAGGCTGGGGCTGCGAAGCGGTGATCAACCACCAGATTGATGCCTATGGTCTGAGCAAGACGGTGGTACACAATCAGGGGAACTACGCGGCAATGATGGCCGACACCATCGCCCGCTATAAAGAAGGGAAACCGGTCATCTACTACACCTGGACGCCGTACTGGGTCAGCGACGTGCTGAAACCGGGTAAAGATGTGGTCTGGCTGCAGGTGCCGTTCTCTTCCCTGCCGGGCGTGCAGAAAAATATCGACACCAAGCTGGCGAACGGTGCCAACTACGGCTTCCCGGTCAGCACCATGCATATTGTAGCCAACAAAGCCTGGGCTGAGAAAAACCCGGCGGCGGCGAAACTGTTCAGCATCATGAAGCTGCCGATTAGCGACGTTAACGCCGAAAACGCGATGATGCATGAAGGTCATTCGTCAGAAGCCGATATCCAGGGTCACGTTGACGGCTGGATCAAAGCCCACCAGCAGCAGTTTGACGGCTGGATAAAAGAAGCGCTGGCGGCGCAGAAGTAATCACGATACTGACCCGGAGCGCCGCACGCGCTTCGGGTCTGCCATCACCTCACGCTATTGCCCCGACTCATCAAGGCATATACCCAAAATAATTCGAGTTGAGCCGAATAGCGGGTGCAGCCAACCCCCAAACAACTTGAAGGATGAAGGGTATAAATGCATCCAGCTCTCTGCTAAGGTAGTCCGACCTGTTCAATCATGTGACATTCACGTGAGTTATCAATAAATAACGCTAAATGGAAAAACCCGCCGCAGTGACGCCCGCCTCCACGGCCAGCGAAGCCACGCTTTCTGAAGGGATTAAAGACAGCCTGCCGATTGTGATCAGCTATATTCCTGTCGCTTTTGCCTTTGGTATGAATGCCACCCGACTCGGCTTTACGCCGCTGGAAAGCCTGTTCTTTTCCTGCATTATCTACGCTGGCGCCAGCCAGTTTGTCATCACCGCAATGATTGCCGCCGGCAGTTCGCTCTGGGTCGCCGCCCTCACCGTGATGGCGATGGATGTGCGCCATGTCCTGTACGGTCCCTCGCTGCGCAGCCGTATTCACCGCGCGCTTGATAAGCGGAAAACCGCGCTTTGGGCCTTTGGTCTGACGGATGAGGTCTTCGCCGCCGCCACCGCGAAGCTGGTGCGCGATAACCGCCGCTGGAGCGAAAACTGGATGCTGGGTATCGCCTTCACCTCCTGGATATCCTGGGTGTTCGGCACGCTGCTCGGAGCTTACTCCGGTAGCGGCCTGCTGGCTGGTTATCCAGCGGTAGAAGCGGCACTCGGCTTTATGCTCCCGGCGCTGTTTTTGAGCTTCCTGCTGGCCTCCTTCCAGCGCAAACAGTCCCTCAGCGTGCTGGCGGCACTGGTGGGTGCGATGGGCGGCATTATTCTGTTTTCTATTCCGGCGGCTATCCTCGCCGGGATCGTCTGCGGCTGTCTGGTCGCGCTGATTCAGGCCAGTATTCAGGGGATGCCCGATGAACAGTAACGTCCTGATTATCGGCATCGTGGTCGGCTGCGTGAACTATCTGTTCCGCTACCTGCCCCTACGCCTGCGGGCGGATAACGCACGGCCTACGCGCCGTGGTCCGGTCAGCGTCCTGCTCGATACCATCGGTATCGCTTCTATCTGCGCCCTGCTGGTCGTCTCCAGCGTCCCGGAAATCCTCAGCGACGCCCGGCGGCTGCTGCCGACCCTGGTGGGATTTGCGGTACTGGGGCTGGCGTTCTGGAAGACGCGAAGCATCATTTTTCCGACGCTGCTCAGCGCGTTAGCCTACGGAATAGCATGGAAAATCACGACGTTGATCTAAGTTTAACGTATCAATTTTAGTCAATAATTCATTTGATTTATTTGTCACAATAGTTATTATATCGGCTGTAATTAATGAGGTCATACCCTAATGGATAGTTCGTTTACTCCCATTGAGCAAATGCTCAAGTTCCGCGCCAGCCGCCACGAAGATTTCCCCTTCCAGGAGATTTTACTCACTCGCCTCTGCATGCACATGCAAGGTAAGCTGTTGGAAAATCGTAATAAGATGCTGAAAGCGCAGGGAATTAACGAGACATTATTTATGGCGTTGATAACCCTTGAGTCTCAGGAAAACCACAGCATTCAGCCTTCCGAGCTGAGCTGTGCGCTGGGTTCTTCACGTACCAACGCCACGCGTATTGCCGATGAACTGGAAAAGCGCGGCTGGATTGAACGCCGTGAAAGCGATAACGATCGCCGCTGCCTGCATCTGCAACTGACCGATAAAGGTCATCAGTTTTTACGTGAAGTCTTACCGCCGCAGCACAACTGCCTGCATCAGCTCTGGTCTTCTTTAAGCACCAGCGAGAAAGATCAGCTCGAACACATCACCCGCAAACTGTTAGGTCGCCTTGACCAGATGGAAGAGGATGGCGTGGTTGCGGAGTCGCTGCGCTAAGCGCGGGAACCGCTCAAAAACTTTTCTGGATTAACAAGGAAAAACAGACAGGCCAGCAGATTATCTGCTGGCCTGTCTGATAAACAGGTCGGCTCAGCCGATGTGAAATAATAAGATCGTGGAGAATAACATGAGCGCAAATGCGGAGAGCCCAATCCCGCAGCAACCGAACAGCAAGAAAGGCAAGCGCAAGGGCGCCCTTTTATTGCTGACATTGCTCTTTATTATTGTTGCCGTGGCATACGGTATTTATTGGTTTTTAGTACTGCGTCATTATGAAGAAACCGATGATGCATACGTGGCAGGGAACCAGGTTCAAATCATGGCACAGGTGTCCGGCAGCGTGACGAAAGTCTGGGCCGACAACACCGATTTCGTGCAAAAAGGCGATACCCTGGTCACCCTTGACCAGACCGACGCCCAACAAGCCTTTGAAAAAGCGCAAACTCAGCTGGCCGCCAGCGTGCGTCAGACCCGCCAGCAGATGATCAACAGCAAGCAGCTACAGGCCAGTATCGACGTTAAGAAAACCGCGCTGTCTCAGGCACAGGCTGACCTTAACCGTCGAATCCCACTGGGCGCGGCCAACCTGATTGGCCGCGAAGAGCTGCAGCACTCTCGCGATACCGTCGCCAGCGCACAAGCTGAGCTGGACGTCGCTATCCAGCAATTCAACGCCAACCAGGCCATCGTACTGGGCACCCGCCTGGAACAGCAGCCTGCGGTTCTCCAGGCAGCAACTGACGTCCGTAACGCCTGGCTTGCGCTGCAACGTACACAGATCGTCAGCCCTATCAGCGGTTATGTTTCTCGTCGTTCGGTGCAGCCGGGGGCGCAAATCAGCCCGACCACGCCGCTGATGGCCGTAGTACCTGCGACCAATCTGTGGATCGACGCTAACTTTAAAGAGACCCAGCTGGCGCATATGCGCATCGGCCAGGAAGCCACCGTCATCAGCGACATCTATGGCGATGACGTGAAATACACCGGCAAGGTCGTAGGGCTGGATATGGGCACCGGTAGTGCGTTCTCACTGCTGCCGGCGCAGAACGCCACCGGGAACTGGATCAAAGTCGTCCAGCGTCTGCCGGTACGTATCGAGCTGGATGCCAAACAGCTGGCGGAACACCCGCTGCGCATTGGTCTCTCCACGCTGGTTGAGGTCAACACCACCGATCGCGGCGGCGAGATGCTGTCGAACCAGACCCGTAAAACTCCGGTTTATGAAAGTAACGCCCGTGAAATCGGCCTGGCGCCGGTGAACAAACTGATCGACGGTATCATCCAGGCGAACGCGGGATAATTCGGGGTGAGCGTAATGCAACAGCAAAAACCGCTGGAAGGCGCGCAACTGGTCATCATGACCATTGCGCTGTCGCTTGCGACCTTCATGCAGGTGCTGGACTCCACCATCGCCAACGTGGCAATTCCAACCATTGCCGGTAACCTCGGTTCATCGTTGAGCCAGGGAACCTGGGTGATTACCTCGTTCGGGGTGGCGAACGCGATCTCCATTCCGATCACCGGCTGGCTGGCCAAGCGCGTCGGGGAAGTGAAGCTGTTCATGTGGTCTACGGTGGCATTTGCTATCGCCTCCTGGGCCTGCGGGATGTCCAACAGCCTGTCGATGCTGATTTTCTTCCGCGTTATTCAGGGGATCGTCGCCGGTCCGCTGATTCCGCTTTCGCAAAGTCTGCTGCTCAGCAACTACCCGCCGGCAAAACGCTCCATTGCGCTGGCGCTGTGGTCGATGACGGTGATCGTCGCGCCAATCTGCGGGCCGATTCTCGGCGGCTACATCAGCGATAACTACCACTGGGGCTGGATATTCTTTATCAACGTCCCGATTGGCGTCGCGGTGGTCGTCATGACGCTGCAGACGCTGCGTAGCCGCGAAACCAGAACCGAACAGCGGCGGATTGACGGCGTGGGTCTGGCGCTGCTGGTTATCGGTATCGGTAGCCTGCAGGTGATGCTCGACCGCGGCAAGGAGCTGGACTGGTTCGCCTCAAACGAGATTATCATTCTGACGATTGTGGCGGTGGTCGCTATCAGCTTCCTGATTGTCTGGGAGTTGACCGACGACAACCCGATAGTGGATCTCTCGCTCTTTAAATCGCGAAACTTCACCATCGGCTGCCTGTGTATCAGCCTCGCCTACATGCTCTACTTCGGCGCCATCGTGCTGCTGCCGCAACTGCTGCAGGAGGTCTACGGTTATACCGCCACCTGGGCAGGGCTGGCCTCCGCGCCGGTGGGGATTATCCCGGTCATCCTGTCGCCGATTATCGGCCGCTTCGCCCATAAGCTGGATATGCGCCGGCTGGTGACTTTCAGCTTTATCATGTACGCGGTCTGCTTCTACTGGCGCGCGTGGACCTTCGAGCCCGGTATGGACTTCGGCGCATCGGCCTGGCCGCAGTTTATCCAGGGCTTTGCGGTGGCCTGCTTCTTTATGCCGCTGACCACCATCACGTTGTCCGGCCTGCCGCCGGAGCGGCTGGCGGCGGCATCGAGCCTGTCGAACTTCACCCGCACGCTGGCGGGGTCAATCGGGACCTCGATCACCACCACCATGTGGACCAACCGCGAGGCGCTGCACCATGCGCAGCTTACCGAATCGGTGACGCCATATAACCCCAACGCCCAGCAGATGTACGATCAACTGCAGGGGCTCGGGTTAACCCAGCAGCAGGCATCGGGCTGGATAGCCCAGCAGATCACCAACCAGGGGCTGATTATTTCCGCCAACGAAATTTTCTGGTTCTCGGCGGCGATCTTTATCCTCCTGCTCGGACTGGTGTGGTTTGCGAAACCGCCGTTTAGCGCCGGCGGCGGCGGCGGTGGCGCGCATTAGCGGCCAACATCTGTCATCAAAAGGGATCTGCGGATCCCTTTTTTTATGGCGCGCGATAAAGCCACATTGTCCAGTTCTCGCTAGTTTCTGTCCGCTTTGATAAAGCGCCCCTCTCGGTGTTTCTGCAGGATAAAGAACCGACACAAGGAGAGCATCATGCTGACAAACCCTGGCGAAAAATATCGTCCCTGGCCGCCGATTTCCCTGCCCGACCGCCGCTGGCCGGACAACCCCATCACCCGCGCGCCTCGCTGGCTGTCCACCGACCTGCGCGACGGCAACCAGGCACTGGCCGAACCGATGGACGGCGCCCGCAAACTGCAGTTCTGGAATCTGCTGCTGGAGTGCGGATTTAAAGAAATTGAAGTGGCGTTTCCGTCTGCTTCGCAGACCGATTTCAACTTCGTCCGCCAGCTGATCGATGAACAACGTATTCCGCAGGATGTCACGATCCAGGTCCTGACCCAGGCGCGGGAAGACCTGATCCTGCGTACCTTTGAATCGCTGCGCGGCGCCCATCACGCCACTGTCCATCTGTATAACGCCACCGCGCCGCTGTTCCGCAAGCTGGTATTTGGCATGGATAAAGCGCAGGTGGTGGCCCTCGCCACCCGTGCCACCCGCCTGATCCGCGAGCAGTGCGAAGCGCAGCCGGACACCCGCTGGCAATATGAATATTCGCCGGAAACCTTCTGCTTTACCGAAGCCGACTTTGCGCTGGAAATCTGCGAAGCGGTGGCGGATATCTGGCAGCCTTGCGCGGAACGGCCGATGATCATCAACCTGCCCGCCACCGTCGAGGTCAATACCCCGAACGTTTACGCCGACCAGATCGAGTATTTCTGCCGCCACTTCTCCCGTCGCGCCGAGGTCTGCATCAGCGTTCATCCTCATAATGACCGCGGGACCGGCGTTGCCAGCGCCGAGCTGGCGGTGATGGCCGGGGCTGACCGCGTCGAAGGCTGTCTGTTCGGTAACGGTGAGCGCACCGGTAACGTCTGCCTGGTCACGCTGGCGATGAATCTCTACAGCCAGGGCATTGCTCCGCAGCTTACCTTCCCGGAGATGAACCGGGTGGTGGAAGTGGTCGAGCATTGTAATCAGCTGCCGGTGCATCCCCGCCATCCGTGGGCCGGCAGTCTCGCCTATACCGCCTTCTCCGGTTCGCACCAGGACGCCATTAAGAAAGGATTCGATGCCCGTAAACCCGGCGAGCACTGGGAAATGCCCTACCTGCCCGTCGATCCGCAGGACATTGGCAGTAGCTATGAAGCGGTTATCCGCGTCAACAGCCAGTCCGGCAAGAGCGGCAGCGCCTGGCTGATCGAACAGAATCACGGGCTGAAGCTGCCCCGGGCGTTACAGCAAGATTTCAGCCTCCACGTGCAGCAGGAAACCGATAGCCACGGTAAAGAGATGACCCAGAATGCGCTGTGGCAGCTGTTCCGCTCCCGTTACGGGCTGCTCGAGGGCTCGCCGCTGATGCTGCTGGATTATCAAAGCGACAGCCAGCAGGACGGCCAGCTTTCCTTACAGGCTACGCTGCGGGTTAATGGCGAGACGCGACGGCTTCAGGGGCGCGGCAACGGTCTGCTCTCTGCCGCCGCCAGCGGCCTCAGCGCGTTGCTGAAGCAACCGTTCGTGATAAAGGATTACCATGAACATACCCTCGGCGAACGCAGCGACAGCCGTTCGGTGGCCTATATCCGCTGCATCTTCCCCAACGGCGTCAGCAACTGGGGCGTGGGCATCGATAATGATGTGGCGCGCGCCTCACTACAGGCGTTGTGCAATGCGCTCAGCGCAGGCGATCACGCCGGCGGGCGGAAATAGTCGCTGGGGGCGACGCCTATGACCCGACGAAACATGGCGCTGAAGGCACTGTGGCTGCCATAGCCCAGATCCAGCGCCACGCGTAACACCGACTGCCCCTGCGCCAGGCGAACCAGCGCTTCCATTAGCTTCGCCCGGCGCACCCATTCACTCCAGGTCAGCGTGGTCTGCTGCTGAAAGTGGCGGTTCAGCGTTCGTTCGCTCATGTTGCTCTCTTTCGCCGCCTGCTGGCTGCTCCAGGCTTCCCCCGGCATCTCGCGGACCTTCTGACACAAACGGCGCAGGGCCTCGCTCTGGGGCTCCACAAGGCCAAACGGCAGCACCGTCATGCCGCGGATCTCATCGAGAATTAATTCATAGATCCGTTCGTCACGGCTACCGGGTTCATAACGCTCGCCCAGCGCCAGCGAACTGACGATCAGTTCACGCAGCAGCGGGGTGATCTGCACGATCTGGCACGTGGACGGGAGATCGGCTCGCGCCAGGGGATCGATAAACAGCGTTCGGGCCGCGACTTTACCGGTGATCCGCAGCGCGTGGGGCGTCCCCGCCGGTAGCCAGACGCCGCGTCCGGGCGGTACCACCCAGTAACCCACCGGCGTATCGACCCGTACCACGCCGCAGAGGATATGCAGCAGCTGGGCACAGTCATGCTGATGCCACGGTTCGCTCTCGCCGTGGGCGTAATCATGGGCAAACGGCACCAGAGCGCGGTGCTGAAAAGAGAAGGTTGAGGTCGTCGACATGGATGGCGGCGCAGGAATAGCGGCCCGGCGAAGAACGCCGGACCGACACAGAAGCACTAGATATGCAGTTCTTGCAGTGTTTCTTTCGGCAGAGCCAGGTCATCGTTGCTGTTGATACGCACGTCGCGCTCGATGATATGACGCGCAATGTCCTGAGCTTCTTCCAGCGAGTGCATGGTATAGGTACCGCACTGGTAAACGTTCAGTTCAGGAATTTGCTTCTGCTCTTTAACTTTCAGCACGTCGGCCATCGCCGCTTTCCAGGCATCTGCTACGCGCTGCTCGTCTGGTGTACCGATCAGGCTCATATAGAAGCCGGTGCGGCAGCCCATCGGAGAGATATCGATAATTTCCACACCATTGCCGTTCAGGTGATCGCGCATGAAGCCCGCGAACAGGTGCTCAAGAGTGTGGATCCCTCTTTCCGGCATTACTTCCTGGTTTGGCACGCAGAAACGCAGGTCGAAAACGGTAATTTCATCGCCGTGTGGCGTGTTCATTTTCTTCGCAACGCGCACCGCCGGTGCTTCCATGCGGGTATGGTCGACTGTGAAACTATCTAACAACGGCATTCTTCACCTCCGATAGTGATTTTTTTTAAAATAAAATGAACTCTTTGTACACCCGCAAGTCTGAGTATATGAAAGACGCGCATTTATTATCATCATCATCCCTGAATCAGAGATGAAAGTTTGGCCACATTGATGTGGCCTTTTTCTTTTGTACTGCTTTTTGCTACGCGTGTCGCGCTAACAGGGCTGAAAACGGCTCACTATCTTCCGCTTCCATCTTCTGCTGACGTACCACCGAAGATTCACGTTCAGTGATAAAATCCTCTTCACGCAAAATTTCCAGCGGCTCTTCGCGCAGCATCGTCCGGTATTGATCGGCCAGCGCCCGACCGGTGCCACCAATCCCTTCTTCAAGCATAGAACGCAGGACGCGTGCTGAGAAAGTTAATTCCGGATCGTCAAAGCTGGCAACCAGCTCATCGCACACCTGCTGGTAGGCTTCACCACCGTGAATACTATCTAAGGTCTGCGCGACGCGACGCAAATCGCGGAACAGGTCTTTACCGACTTTAGCCAGCGGGAACTGCGCGCTTTCGCAGCCGATGCCCAAGGTCAGACCCGGTTTACGCCCTTCCAGAATCACGCGATTCCAGTTAGTACGCGTGCACAGCAGCTCATCGCTGCTCATTTCCGGCGCATCAGCCAGTACGCACCAGACCATAAACAGATCGAGGAAACGCACCTGCTGCTCATCGACGCCAATCGGTGAGAACGGGTTAATATCGAGCGAACGCACTTCGATATATTCAATGCCACCGCGCAACAGGGCGTCAGATGGCGTCTCTCCGCTGCGGGTTACCCGCTTCGGACGAATAGGCGCGTACAGCTCGTTCTCAATCTGCAGAATATTGCTGTTGATTTGCAGGTGCTTGCCGTCTTTCTCAAGGCCAATCCGGGCATACTCTTCCGACGGCGTTTTAATCGCCCGCTTCAATCCTGCCACATACTCATGCAGATCGTTAAACGTAATACCGAGATTGCTTTGCGACTTATTGGTATAACCCAGGTCGCTCAGGCGCAGCGAGGTGGCGTACGGCAAGTAGTACATGCCGTTCTTCGCTTCCTCAAACGGGAGCGTCGTCGGTTTGCCCTGCAGGAATGACGAGCAGATAGCCGGCGATGCGCCGAACAGGTACGGAATCACCCAGCCGAAGCGGTAGTAGTTACGGATAGAACGGAAATAGCCTGCAGAGATCGCCTCTTTGCCGCTTTCCGCATCCACAACGCCGCACTTCGCCTGCCAGAATGCCATCGGCAGCGAGAAGTTATAGTGGACGCCGGAGATGGTTTGCATCAGCGCCCCATAGCGGTTCTTCAGCCCTTCGCGATACAGCGTTTTCAGACGGCCAATATTCGAAGTCCCGTACTGCGCCAGTTCAATATCCTGACCTGGGGCAATATAGCAAGGCATGCTCAGCGGCCACATCCGCTCATCGCCGATGTGGCGTGCGGTGTAGCGATGCACATCGCGCATAAAGGTAAGCATATGCTGAATATCGCCATCAACTGGCGTAATAAACTCCAGCAACGCTTCGGCAAAATCGGTGGTAATCCATTTGTGGGTCAGCGCCGCGCCCAGTTCCTGAGGGTGACCAGTGGTTGCCAGTGAACCATCGGCATTGACGCGCAATGTTTCGCGCTCAAGACCACGTTGAATACCCTGCAGGGCCTGTGGATTTTTTTCCAGCCAGGCCAGCGCCTGTGATACGTCCGGGATCAATTTGACCTCCCGCCTGTCGAAATCGTTTGAATAAGCATAATTGTAATGGTGACCATACAGGCTATCCCAGAAGATATTATTGTTACCGCCAGTTCGCATGCGAGTGCCGAAGTCTGGCGATGTCGGGCTTAGCAGCGCGACAAAATAGCCAGTAAAATGGCCTGCCGGGATAGTCTTAGTTCCACAATTAGTGCCACCACGTCATACCCTGAAGCGTTACCACCGCAATGACGATGTAGCGTAGCGCTTTACCAAGGCATAAGAAAAAAAGTACCGGTCCCCACGAGATGCGCATCCATCCCGCCAGCAGACACAGCAAATCACCGATAACCGGTGCCCAGCTTAATAATAATGTGACCGCGCCGTAGCGCTTTAGCCAGCCGGATGCTTTTTCCTGCCAGCGCGATGTTTTGCGCAGCGGAAACAAGCGCCCCAGAATAACGTTAGTTACCCCTCCAAGGCTATTGCCGATTGTTGCTATTAAAACCAGAGCCCACGGTTGACTTGCTCCCGTAAGTAGCATAGCAATCAGCACCACTTCTGAGTTGCCGGGCAATAATGTCGCGCTCAAAAAGCTACTGGCAAACAGCGAGGCTAGCGACAGCGCGTCGCTCACAGCAAGCGCACGTCGACAGCATCCATCCCCGCGCGCTTCGCCGCCTGCAGACCAAAGTCCGCATCTTCAAAGACAACGCATTTTTCCGCTGCCACGCCCATGCGCTCAGCGCACAGAAGGAAGGTATCAGGGGCGGGTTTATGATGTTCGACATGATCGGCGGCCACAACCGCCGAAAAATAGTGACGCAGGCCGAGATGTGCCAGCAGTGCCTCTGCGACAGCGCTCTCGCTGCCGGTGCCTACCGACATCGGGCGACGCCCGTGCCATTCCTTGACCACCTCAATCAGCGGTAAGGGGCGCACGCTGTCCAGCAGCATGCTCTTCACGGCATCGGTTTTTTCCCGCGCCAGCTCATGAGGGTTTAAATCCGCGCTATTCAGCTCGATAATCGCCTGGGCAATACGCCAGGTCGGAGAACCGTTGAGTGCGACCATCGCTTGCTCGTCGAAACGCATGCCATACCGGCCCAACACCTCGCGCCACGCTTTACGATGCGTTGGTTCGGTATCGAGAATGGTACCATCCATATCAAAGATCAGTCCTGCGTAACGTTCGTACATCGTGTTCTCACAAACCGGATAAGAAAACGTTACTTTATCGCAAAAGGCGCAGGTTGTCGCGGCCGGCACTTTACGCCATAAAGGCGCCATCAGGCGCCTTTATCGTATCAATGTCGTGGCTTATTTGATTTTTAAATCATTCTCAACCAAACGAACGCCCTGCACCCGACGGGTCACTTCCACCGCTCGGCTGGCATCTTTCGTTGATGAAACAAAGCCGCTCAGCTGAACGCGTCCTTTAAAGGTCTGCACGCTGATTTCAGAGGACTTAATGTCCTTTTCGTTAAACAGTGCAGTTTTGACTTTCGTTGTCACGACGGTATCGTCGATATAGCCACCGGTACTTTCCTTTGTGGACGATCCCGCACAGCCAGCTAACGATACGGCCACCAGAAGCGTCGCGCAAAACGCAGGTATTGCTTTGAACCATTTCATGGATTTCTCTCCTTGCACTTATCTCACCTGAATCAGATCGATATATTCAGGTAAATTATAGAGGAAAGAGTCACTTGCCAATGAAAAAAATTTAAAAACGGCGTTTGAAGGATAATCAGTGCTGATGATAGCCAGAAAAGGCAAACAGAGAACGGATGAATGATTTGGGGTTTGGACCTGGAGAATATGGTGCATCCGGGAGGATTCGAACCTCCGACCGCTCGGTTCGTAGCCGAGTACTCTATCCAGCTGAGCTACGGATGCATCAGGGAGAACTTCTTTACTACATTAACTTCTATGGTACTGGCGATAATTTCGCAGACCATGAAACAACAAGCTGTTATTTCGAAGAAGATGGTGCATCCGGGAGGATTCGAACCTCCGACCGCTCGGTTCGTAGCCGAGTACTCTATCCAGCTGAGCTACGGATGCATCAGGGAGAACTTCTTTACTGCATGTCAGAGCCACAACGAACACTTGTCACACTGATTAATATGGTGCATCCGGGAGGATTCGAACCTCCGACCGCTCGGTTCGTAGCCGAGTACTCTATCCAGCTGAGCTACGGATGCATCAGGGAGAACTTCTTTACTGCATGTCAGTGCCACAACTAACACTTGCCACACTGATTAAGATGGTGCATCCGGGAGGATTCGAACCTCCGACCGCTCGGTTCGTAGCCGAGTACTCTATCCAGCTGAGCTACGGATGCAAAATGGCGGTGAGGCGGGGATTCGAACCCCGGATGCAGCTTTTGACCGCATACTCCCTTAGCAGGGGAGCGCCTTCAGCCTCTCGGCCACCTCACCACAACGCCTCTTGCGAGTGCTTCGAAGAACTTGTTTCTGCTCTTCGTCGCTGCGTTGGCGCACATATTACTTTCTGGTACTTATAAGTCAAACAATTTTTCGAACGCTTTTTCCGTTTGCACACTTACCGCGCAATTAGACTGCAAAAACGGCGAAAAGAGTGTTTTATCAACAGGAATTCAGAGGGTTCGCCTCGCTGATGCTAAAAGATAACTGTTGAGAATAATGGGCAGTGAACGAAAAAAGTGACGACAGGAAAGAGAACAGAGAAGAAAAACAGAAGAAAAGAGAGCGAAAGCCGAATGGGGATGCGCCTCACAGAACCGCGAGGCGCGAAAACCTTAGTAACTGGACTGCTGGGATTTTTCAGCCTGGATACGCTGGTAGATCTCTTCACGATGCACGGAGACTTCTTTAGGGGCATTAACGCCAATACGTACCTGGTTACCCTTAACCCCTAAAACTGTCACAGTGACCTCATCTCCAATCATGAGGGTCTCACCAACTCGACGAGTCAGAATCAGCATTCTTTGCTCCTTGAAAGATTAAAAGAGTCGGGTCTCTCGTATCCCGGCATTATCCATCATATAACGCCAAAAAGTAAGCGATGACAAACACCATACGGTGTAAGCAGTCACGGCATCACATTCTGTTAAACCTAAGTTTAGCCGATATACACAACTTCAACCCGACTTTATCGTTATCAGTGCTTCTCTCGCAAGATACCGTAATCCGGGGAAAACGGCATCTATGCATTTATAGTTATTACAGTTTTGCGCTGACCCAGCCTTTCACACTGGCTAACGCTGCAGGGAGAGCAGACGCATCGGTACCACCGGCCTGAGCCATATCCGGACGACCGCCTCCTTTGCCACCCACCTGCTGGGCGACCATACCAACCAGCTCCCCTGCTTTCACACGATCTGTCACATCCTTAGACACACCGGCAATCAGAGAAACCTTCCCATCCGCTACCGTGGCTAACACGACAACCGTTGAACCCAGTTGGTTCTTCAGATCGTCAACCATGGTACGCAGCATTTTCGGCTCAACGCCAGCCAGCTCGCTGACCAGCAGTTTAACGCCATTAATCTCTTCCGCTTTGCTGGAGAGGTTTGCGCTCTCCTGCGCTGCCGCCTGCTCTTTCAGCTGCTGCAGCTCTTTTTCCAGTTGGCGGGTACGTTCCAGCGCGGCACGCACTTTATCGCCGAGGTTGTGGCTATCGCCTTTCAGCAACTGTGCAATATCACCCAGCAGATCGCTCTGCGTATGCAGGTTAGCCATTGCGCCTTCACCAGTTACGGCTTCAATACGGCGAACACCTGCCGCAGTACCAGACTCGGACGTAATACGGAACAGGCCGATATCACCGGTACGTGAGGCGTGAGTACCGCCGCACAGCTCGGTAGAAAAATCACCCATGCTCAGAACGCGAACGCGATCGTCATACTTCTCGCCGAACAGCGCCATTGCGCCCTTCTCTCTTGCCGCGTCCAAATCCATGATGTTGGTTTCAACCGGCAGGTTACGACGGATCTGCGCATTGACCAGATCTTCCACCGCACGGATCTCTTCCGGCTTCATGGCTTCGAAGTGAGAGAAGTCAAAGCGCAGCGCTTTGTCATTCACCAGAGAGCCTTTCTGCGCCACATGCGTACCCAGTACCTGGCGCAGTGCTGCGTGCATCAGGTGCGTCGCGGAGTGGTTCAGACGAATACGTTGACGGCGAGCCTGATCGACATCAGCCTGCACCGCGTCGCCGACTTTCAGCGCGCCGCTGGTCAGTTTACCGATATGACCAATAGCCTGGCCGTATTTCTGCGCATCGTTGACCACGAAGGAGAAACCAGCGCCTTTCAGTTCGCCCTTATCGCCTACCTGACCGCCGGATTCCGCATAGAACGGGGTTTGATCCAGAATAACAACCGCGTCCTGACCTGCCCCCACGCTATCAACGGCTTTACCGTCGATAAACAGCGCGGTGACCCTGGCGTTCAGTTCCAGCTGATCGTAGCCTTTAAATTCAGAAGCACCGTCAACGCGAATCATCGCGTTGTAGTCTGCGCCAAAACCGCTGGACTCACGCGCACGACGGCGCTGCTCTTCCATCGCGGCTTCAAAGCCAGCTTCGTCGACTTTGATGTTGCGCTCACGGCAAACGTCAGCCGTCAGGTCAACCGGGAAACCGTAGGTATCGTACAGGCGGAAAGCAGTTTCGCCATCCAGCGTGTCGCCCTTCAGCTTAGCCAACTCTTCATCCAGCAGCGCCAGACCGCGCTCCAGAGTACGAGCAAACTGCTCTTCTTCGGTTTTCAGTACCTGCTCAACCTGCGCCTGCTGCTGCTTGAGCTCGTCACCCGCAGCGCCCATCACGTCGATCAGCGGAGCAACCAGTTTCCAGAAGAAGGTATCTTTCGCCCCAACCATGTTGCCATGACGGACCGCACGACGAATGATACGACGCAGCACGTAGCCACGGTTTTCATTCGATGGGATCACGCCGTCTGCGACCAGGAAGGCACAGGAACGAATGTGGTCAGCAATAACGCGCAGCGATTTGTTGCTCAGATCGGTGGCGCCAGTCACTTTAGCGACGTTTTCAATCAGCTTGCTGAACAGGTCAATATCGTAGTTGGAGTTCACGTGCTGCAGCACGGCAGCGATACGTTCCAGGCCCATACCGGTATCGACAGACGGCTTCGGCAGCGGCTCCATGGTACCGTCAGCCTGACGGTTAAACTGCATGAAGACGATGTTCCAGATCTCAATGTAGCGATCGCCGTCTTCTTCCGGGCTTCCCGGAGGCCCGCCCCAGATGTGGTCGCCGTGGTCAAAGAAGATCTCGGTGCACGGACCGCACGGACCGGTATCGCCCATCTGCCAGAAGTTGTCAGAAGCGAAGGCCGCGCCTTTATTGTCGCCAATGCGGATGATACGTTCGCGCGGAACACCGACTTCGTTTGCCCAGATGTCGAAGGCTTCGTCATCGGTTTCGTAGACGGTTACCCACAGTTTATCTTTCGGCAGCGCGAACCAGTTTTCACCGGTCAGCAGTTCCCATGCGTACTGAATGGCATCATGCTTGAAGTAATCGCCGAAGCTGAAGTTACCCAGCATTTCAAAGAAAGTGTGGTGACGCGCGGTGTAACCGACGTTTTCCAGATCGTTGTGTTTACCACCCGCACGAACGCAACGCTGCGAGGTTGTCGCGCGAGAATAATTACGTTTGTCGAGACCCAGGAAAACATCCTTGAACTGGTTCATCCCGGCGTTGGTAAACAGCAGGGTCGGGTCGTTGTGCGGCACCAGGGAGCTGCTCGCAACTACCTGATGTCCCTTGCTATGGAAAAAATCGAGAAACGCCTGACGGATCTCAGCAGTGCTCTTGCTCATAATTATCCTGAAATCAAGCTATACACATCACCCTTCACGTCACCTCTTCGTTGGCTACGCTCGTTCCAGCAGGTGCGTACCAATGCACGCTCCAGAGGACTCACTCTCTTGCCACCTTGATGCAGCGTGAATGATTTTGTGTATAAGGAATAATCGTCGTGGACGCTGGCTGCCTTTCCAGCACTCAGCGACCGGACGGAATAAAGTGGGAATAAGATAAGTTTTCTTCACGGGGAAGTAAAATACCCGATGGGTCAATCTGCAAAATTTCGCCAGATTTCCTGAATATCTTCCATCAAATAGCCGCGGTACAGTAAAAAACGCTGGATTTTAACTTTCTCGGCAAATGTCACAGGCAGCGGTTCGCCATACTTTCGCTGCGCTTGCTCTTTCGCCAGCGCCGCCCAGTCGATATCACACTCCCGCATCGCGCTCTCGCTGACATCACGCGGGATGCCTTTCTGGTTGAGTTCCTGACGGATACGCGCCGGTCCATACCCTTTCCGGCTGCGGCTACCAATGAACTGGCGGACAAAGCGGCCATCGTCGAGGTAGCGGTTCTCGATACACCAGGCAATAACGGTATCGACCTCTTCCGGCGTGACGTCCAGCGTTTCGGGGCCATTTTTTCCCAGCACCGGGGCGGCAAGCTTGCGCCGCAGCTCCTGTTCGCTATGGTCACGCATGGCCAGAATACGAATCGCACGATCCAACAGCCGGGCGTAACCGGAACGGCGGGATGAAGGTTCAGTCACAGGCACCTCGACAATCCTCAGCAAGACAATACAAAGTAAGGCAATCCAGAGTAAAACAAGCCGAGTAAAACAAACCAAAAGCAAAAGGGCTGCATGCGCAGCCCTTCGGGGTATTCAGAAGATTATCAGAAATCTTCGTGGGTTTCTTCAGCACCCGGACCACTAGCGTCCACCACGAAATCCGGTTTGGCGTCCTGGTTGTTCAGCAGCAGTTCACGTACTTTTTTCTCAATCTCTTTCGCCGCAGCCGGATTATCTTTCAGCCAGGAAATCGCATTCGCTTTACCCTGACCAATCTTATCGCCGTTGTAGCTGTACCACGCACCCGCTTTCTCAATCAGCTTCTCTTTCACGCCCAGGTCAACCAGCTCGCCGAAGAAGTTGATCCCTTCGCCGTAGAGAATCTGGAATTCAGCCTGTTTGAACGGCGCGGCAATTTTGTTTTTCACAACTTTTACGCGGGTTTCGCTGCCGACGACGTTGTCGCCATCTTTTACCGCACCGATACGACGGATATCCAGACGCACAGAGGCGTAGAATTTCAGCGCGTTACCGCCGGTGGTGGTTTCCGGGTTGCCGAACATCACACCAATTTTCATACGAATCTGGTTGATGAAGATCAGCAGCGTATTGGACTGTTTCAGGTTACCGGCCAGCTTACGCATTGCCTGGCTCATCATACGAGCCGCCAGGCCCATGTGAGAGTCGCCGATTTCGCCTTCGATTTCCGCTTTCGGCGTCAGGGCTGCGACGGAGTCAACCACGATAACGTCGACCGCACCGGAACGTGCCAGCGCGTCACAGATTTCCAGCGCCTGCTCGCCGGTGTCCGGCTGGGAGCACAGCAGGTTGTCGATATCAACGCCCAGCTTACGTGCATACACAGGGTCCAGCGCGTGTTCCGCATCGATAAACGCACAGGTTTTGCCTTCGCGCTGTGCAGCGGCGATGACCTGCAGAGTCAGCGTGGTTTTACCGGACGATTCTGGCCCGTAGATTTCGACGATACGGCCCATCGGCAAACCGCCGGCGCCGAGCGCGATATCCAGTGAAAGCGAACCGGTGGAGATCGTTTCAACATCCATGGAACGGTCTTCACCCAGGCGCATGATGGAGCCTTTGCCAAACTGCTTTTCAATCTGGCCCAGTGCTGCCGCCAACGCTTTCTGTTTGTTTTCGTCGATAGCCATTTTTACTCCTGTCATGCCGGGTGTAACCGGGTGATAAATTTTGTTCTGTTGAGGCAATTATACTGTATGGTCATACAGTATCAAGTGTTTTGTAGAAATTGTTGCCAGAGGAGTTTCAGCGCGTAAGCCGTTGCCTGACGGCGCACCGCTTCACGGTCTCCGGCGAAGCATTCACGCTGGGTAACGCCCTGCCCGTTGGCGCTGGCGACGCCAAACCACACTGTACCCACCGGCTTTTCGGCGCTGCCGCCATCCGGCCCGGCAATCCCGCTAACCGAGACAGCATAGGAGGCACGAGCCGCGCGCAGCGCGCCCACCGCCATTTCAACCACCACCGGTTCGCTCACCGCACCATGCTCCAGCAGGGTCACCTCGCTGACGCCGATCATCTGCGATTTGGCTTCGTTGCTGTAGGTAACGAACCCACGCTCAAACCATGCCGAACTACCGGCGACATCCGTGAGCGTTTTCGCGACCCAGCCGCCGGTACAGGACTCCGCGGTGGTAACCGTCGCGCCGCGCGCTTTCAGCGCCTGCCCGACCTGCTCGCTCAGCTGCATTAATTCTGAATCAGTCATTATCGCCCCTCTTAAGCCAGATAAAGAGGCCATCAAAGATAGCACTTTCAACACAGATATGGGGATGAGGTGATGAATTTACGAGGAGGCATCTAAAAATGAGCGGTCCCGGGGGATCCGGGACCGTTAATCATGGTGTTATTTCATGCTGGCAGCGATCAGTTCCACGTTGTGGCGCAGCATTTTCACATAGCTGTCCGCCACGCCGCCCGGCTTAGAGAGCGCCTCCGGATAGAGTTCGCCGCCCGCCTGCGCCCCGGTCGCGCTGGCAATCTGTTTCACCAGACGCGGGTCAAGTTGGTTTTCCATAAACCAGGTGTGCACGCCATCGGCCTTAATCTGGGTAATCAACGCCCCCACCTGCGCGGCGCTGGCTTCACTTTCCGAAGACAGCCCTTGCGGCGCCAGGAAGGTGACGCCATAGGCCCGGCCAAAATAGCCAAACGCGTCATGGCTGGTCAGCACTTTACGTTTTTCCTGCGGTATCGTGCTGAACTGACTCTTGGCCCAGCTATCCAGCTCTTTGAGCTGGCCGATATAGCGCTGACCAGAGACCTCCAGAGCGGCTTTATCCTGCGGCGAGGCGGCAACCAGGCCATTGAGGATATTTTGCGCATACAGTGCACCGTTCGCGGCGCTGTTCCATGCGTGCGGGTCGGTCACCGTTTTGCCGTCTTCATCCAGCGTGTGGGTTTTCACCCCGGTGGACGCCACCACCAGTTCACCTTTAAAGCCCGAGGCTTTAATCAGCCTGTCGACCCAGCCCTCCAGTCCGAGGCCGTTAACCACCACCACGTCGGCCTTACTGAGCAACGCGCTATCCTGCGGCGAAGGTTCAAACGTATGCGGATCGCCGTCCGGGCCCACCAACGTGGCGACCTTGACATGCTCGCCGCCAACCTGCTGCACCATATCCCCCAGCACCGAAAAACTGCTCACCACGTTGAGTGTTTTCGCCATCGCCCCCTGTACCGCCAGGCCAAAGGCCAGCGTCAGGATTACTGCCGTTCTTTTCTTCATTTTGTCCTTACCCCATTAATTTACGCCAGCTGACGACCAGTCGGCTGCGTGTGCCAAAAAAGAGTGAAATAAAAAAGATCCCGCTGGCGGTCAGCACGATGGAGGGGCCGGCGGGCAAATTCGCCGCCCACGACAGGCTCAGCCCCATCCACGCGCAGAAAACCCCGCTCAAGGCCGCCAGCAGTAATATCCCGGGTAACGTGCGCGCCCAGCAGCAGGCGGCAACCGCCGGCAGCATCATTACGCCAACGGCCATCAGGGTCCCCAGAACCTGAAAACCCGCCACCAGGTTGAGCACCAGCAGCGCCAGAAACAGGCCGTGCAGCAGCGCCGGCAGTCTCGGGTGGTTCACCTGCAGCCAGGCGCTGTCGAAGGCCTCATTCACCAGCCCGCGATAGAGCAGCGCGATGCAGATCAGCGTCAGGCTGGCGACCCCGGCGACAAACAGCGCGGCGTCGTTATCCACCGCCAGAATCGAGCCGAACAGCAAATGCAGCAGGTCAACGCTGGAACCGCGCAGTGAAATCAGTGTCACCCCCAGCGCCAGCGACCCAAGGTAGAACCCGGCGAAGCTGGCATCTTCTTTTAACGGCGTGCGTCGGCTGACCCAGCCCGCCACCAGCGCCACCGCGATACCGGCGATAAAGCCGCCGACCGTCATTGCCAGCAGCGACATACCGCTCAGCAGGTAGCCCACCGCAACGCCGGGTAGGATCGCGTGCGACAGCGCATCGCCCATCAGGCTCATGCGTCGCAGCAGTAAGAACACGCCGAGCATGGTGGTGCTCAATGAGAGCGCCAGGCACACCACCAGCGCACGGCGCATAAAGCCGAATTCGATAAACGGTTGGAAGAAGGTATGCCAGATCATGCCAGCCTCGCCGAATCAAAAGCCGGCAGCACCGCGTCCGTGGTGCCCCAGCGGGCGCACTGTGGTTCGAGCAGCAGCGTTTCCGGGAAATAGTCGGCGACACGCTGGTTATCGTGCAGCACCGCCAGCACCGTCTGCCCCTGCTGGTGCATCTCGAGGATCAGCGCCATCAGCTCGCGGCTGGTTGATTCATCGATGCCGGTAAATGGCTCATCCAGCATCACCAGCGGCGCCTGCTGCACGATGACCCGGGCAAACAGCATGCGCTGGAACTGCCCGCCGGAGAGCGCTTCAATGGGCGTTTTCGCCATTGCATCCAGCCCGACACGCTCCAGCGCAGCGCCGATACGCCGACGAAATTCCCCGCGTATGCCGCGCAATAAAGAGACGTGCGGCCAGGCGCCCTGGCTCACCACATCCTGCACCGTCAGCGGAAACTGCGATTCGAGGGCATGCCGCTGCGCCAGCCAGCCAATCACCGGGCGCGATGTCGACCAGCTCAGCCTGCCGCTCACCGGCGGAATAAAACCGGCCAGGGTCTTCAGCAACGTGGATTTGCCGCAGCCGTTCAGCCCGACAATGGCCGTCATGCTGCCTGCGGCGATCGTGCCGCTCAGGGCGGGCGTAATCGCCAGCGCTTCGTAACCTGCCACCAGGTGATCCAGTTCAATCATGGCAGCGTGACCGCCCACCAGGTCGCCAGCCACAGTAGCGCCAGCAGCATGCAGGCCGCGGCGACACGCCGTACCGCGGAGGCCATAAAAAGAGAGGTCATCATTCCACCAAGTTAATATGTTATAACGTAACAATATTGCATTGACAGAAAAATGTAAATCAACGTCAACGAGGGGAAATGCTGCGAAATGTAACAGGCTCCCCTCAGGACGAGGGGAACCTCAGAAACAGGCTTACTGTCCGCGGGCCTGAGAAACCGCCAGACCCAACTGCCAGACCGCCATGGCGTAGTGGGTGCTGTGGTTATAGCGGGTAATGGTGTAGAAGTTCGGCAGGCCGTACCAGTATTGATAACCGGTGCCAACATCGAGGCGCAGCAGGCTGGCCTGCTGATGGTTACCCAGCGGCTGCGTTGGCGTCAGCCCCGCCGCCGTCAGCTGCGAGATGCTGTAGTTGGTTTTAAAGCCGTTCTCCAGACCCGGCGCCTGGCCGAGCGCCTGGACCGCCACCTGGTCACCGCTCACCCAGCCGTGCTGTTTGAAGTAGTTCGCCACGCTGCCGATGGCATCCACCGGATCCCACAGGTTGATATGCCCGTCGCCGTTGAAGTCGACCGCATACTGCTTATAAGAAGACGGCATAAACTGGCCGTAGCCCATCGCCCCGGCGAACGAGCCTTTGAGATCCAGCGGGTCATCTTTTTCACTGCGAGCCATCAGCAGGAAGGTTTCCAGTTCACCGGAGAAATACTCGGCGCGGCGCGGGTAATTAAACGACAGCGTCGCCAGCGCGTCGAGGATGCGGGTTTTCCCCATCACGCGACCCCAGCGGGTTTCCACGCCGATAATTCCGACGATGATCTCCGGCGGCACGCCGTAAACCTGCCACGCGCGGTTCAGCGCATCCTGATACTGGTTCCAGAATACGACGCCGTTTTGCACGTTATCGGGGGTAATAAACTGTTTCTTGTAGCGCAGCCAGGCACCGTTAGGCCCTGACGGCGGCAGGCCGCTCGGCGCCTGGCGGTCCATCAGGCGCAGGACGTAATCCAGACGTTTTGCCTGGGAGAGGATCTCATGCAGTTGCTGTCTGTCGAAGCCATGCTTGCTCACCATTTTGTCGATGAACTGCTCCGCCGCCGGGTTGTTGGCGAAATCACCGCCCATCGCCATCACGTTATGCTGCGGCTCCAGCAAAAAACCGCCCCCTCCACCCGTCTTCTCCGCTTCTGGAGTGGCTTTAGGTTTGCTGCTACAGGCAGCAAGGAGAACACACAGGGGAAGTAGAGCCAGATAGCGACGCTTCAACATGGGACATCCATTTAACAAGTTTGGCAAAGGGTAATTATGGTAAAGCATGTGGCCGCCAACAAGAAAGCGGCAATGTATTTGCGGATAAAATAGTCCTGTTCATGCCGCCCGCTTTTCTCTTACCGCCGGTCCGTTCTCCCCTCGTTTTCTGCGTTTCAAGCGTCATTCCTGACAAATAACTTTCACAATAAAATATTTATCTTTCATTTTGAGATCAAATTAACACTTTTTAACCTTTCAAAATGATTAAAATCAGCTGCCAGTTAGCAAGAAAAATAACACTCTGAAGGAGAACACAATGATTGAAGTCATTACCCACGGTGCCGAATGGTTTATCGGCCTGTTTCAGAAGGGAGGCGAGGTATTTACCGGGATGGTCACCGGGATCCTGCCGCTTCTGATCAGTCTGCTGGTGATCATGAACGCGCTGATCAACTTCATCGGCCAGCGGCGGATCGAAAAGCTGGCGCAGCGTTGCGCAGGCAATCCGATCTCGCGCTATCTGCTGCTGCCCTGCATCGGCACCTTTGTTTTCTGTAACCCGATGACCCTGAGCCTGGGGCGCTTTATGCCTGAGAAGTACAAACCCAGCTACTACGCGGCGGCCTCTTACAGCTGCCACTCCATGAACGGCCTGTTTCCCCATATCAACCCCGGCGAACTGTTCGTCTACCTCGGGATTGCCAGCGGACTGACCACCCTTGGCCTACCGTTAGGGCCACTGGCGGTGAGCTACCTGCTGGTGGGTCTGGTCACCAACTTCTTCCGTGGCTGGGTCACCGACCTGACCACCTCAATCTTTGAGAAAAAAATGGGCATCCAGCTTGAACAGAAAGTCCATCTCTCCGGAGCAACCTCATGACCCGTATTCGTATTGAAAAAGGCGCCAGCGGCTGGGGCGGCCCGCTTGAGCTGGACGTCGTTGCTGGCAAAAAAATCGTCTACATTACCGCCGGTACCCGCCCGAGGATCGTCGACAAGATCGCCGACATCACCGGCTGGCAGGCTGTCGATGGTTTCAAAGAAGGGGAACCACCGGAGGAGGAGATCGGCGTCGCCATTATCGATTGTGGCGGCACATTACGCTGCGGCCTCTATCCGAAACGCCGCATCCCAACCGTCAATATCCACGCGACCGGCAAATCCGGCCCGCTGGCGCAGTATATCGTCGAAGATATTTACGTCTCCGGCGTGAAAGAAGAGAACATCCATCTGCTGAGCGATGGCGGCCCGGCAGCAACGACGCAGAAAACCAACCAGCCCGCTCCGCGGGATTACGACACCAGCAAAAAAATTACCGAGCAGAGCGACGGCCTGCTGGCCAAGGTCGGCATGGGGATGGGTTCCGTGGTGGCGGTGCTGTTTCAGTCCGGGCGCGACACCATCGACACGGTACTGAAAACAATCCTGCCGTTTATGGCCTTCGTATCGGCGCTGATCGGCATCATTATGGCCTCCGGCATCGGCGACTGGATTGCCCACGGTCTGGCCCCGCTTGCCAGCAATCCGCTCGGGCTGGTGACCCTGGCGCTCATCTGCTCATTCCCGCTGCTGTCGCCGTTCCTCGGCCCAGGCGCGGTTATCGCTCAGGTTATTGGCGTGCTGATCGGCGTGCAGATTGGCCTCGGCAATATTCCCCCTCACCTTGCGCTTCCCGCGCTGTTCGCCATTAACGCCCAGGCCGCCTGCGACTTTATACCAGTGGGGCTGTCACTGGCCGAAGCGCGTCAGGACACGGTTCGTGTCGGGGTCCCGTCGGTGCTGGTGGGACGTTTTCTGACCGGTGCGCCGACGGTGCTGATCGCCTGGTTTGTTTCCGGATTTATTTATCAATAAGAGGTGCCTGACGATGACCGTGATTTACCAGACCACCATTACCCGTATCGGCGCCAGCGCGACGATGGCGCTCGAAGAGCAGATGTTAATTACCTTCCGCGAAGGGGCACCGGCAGATATCGAAGAGTATTGCTTTATTCACAACCACGGCGAGTTATCCGGCGCGCTGGCGGCGGGTACCGAGCTCCTGCTGGGTGAACAGCGCTATCCGGTGACCGCCGTTGGCGAGGTCGCCGAACAGAATCTGCGCGAACTGGGCCATATCACACTGCGCTTTGATGGCCATCGCGAGGCGGAGTTTCCAGGGACGGTGCACGTTGCCGGCCCCGTACCGGAAGCGCTTGCTCCCGGTTGCATACTGAAATTTGTTGCTTAAGCAGGAAGGAGAACATGATGAATCAGGTTGCTGTTGTCATCGGCGGTGGACAAACCTTAGGTGAGTTTTTGTGTCGGGGCCTTGCCGCTCAGGGCTACCGTGTCGCGGTTGTGGATATCCAAAGCGATAAAGCCACGCGCGTCGCCCAGGCCATCAACGAGGAATATGGTGAAGGGAAGGCATACGGCTTTGGCGCCGACGCCACCAGCGAGGCCAGCGTAATGGCCCTCGCCCGTGGGGTGGACGAAATTTTCGCCCGCGTGGATCTGCTGGTTTACAGCGCCGGGATCGCCAAAGCGGCCTTTATCAGCGATTTTGCCCTCGGTGATTTTGACCGCTCATTGCAGGTGAATCTGGTGGGCTATTTCCTCTGCGCTCGCGAGTTTTCACGACTGATGATCCGCGATGGCATCAAGGGGCGGATTATTCAGATCAACTCCAAATCCGGCAAAGTGGGCAGCAAGCACAATTCCGGCTACAGCGCGGCGAAGTTTGGCGGCGTCGGGCTGACCCAGTCGCTGGCGCTGGATCTGGCGGAATACGGTATTACCGTTCACGCCTTGATGCTGGGGAACCTGCTGAAATCGCCGATGTTCCAGTCGCTGCTGCCGCAATACGCCAGCAAACTGGGCATTGCCGAAGACGAGGTCGAGCAATATTACATCGACAAGGTTCCGCTCAAGCGCGGCTGTGATTATCAGGATGTCCTCAACGTCCTGATGTTCTACGCCAGCCCGCAGGCTTCCTACTGCACCGGGCAGTCGATCAACGTCACCGGCGGTCAGGTGATGTTTTAACCGTTACGCGCTGTTTCCCGGAGGCGGCGCGTTGCGCCTGTCCGGCTACAAAACGAGATCCGTAGCCCGGACAAGGCGCCTCCGGGGAATATTCAGACACACCTTAAGGAGATTTTATGGTTAGCGCATTAATCACCGTCGCGGCGATCGCCTGGATAACCCAGCTCGCCTTCGGCGGCTGGCAGATTCGTCAGTTCAACCGCGCCTTTGACCAGCTCTGCCTGCAGGGGCGAGTCGGGGTTGGCCGCTCATCGGGGCGCTTCAAACCACGGGCAATCGTGGCTATCGCCTTTGACGAGCACGACCGGGTACGCGACACGCTGCTGATGAAAGGGCTAACCGTGTTCGCCCGCCCGACAAAAATCCCGGCAATTAACGGACAATATCGTGAGGAATTGCAGCCAGATATGATCTTCCCCCAGGATCCGCTCTGTCGGAATGCACTATCATTAGCGCTTAAACCGAAACATGTATAATTTCGTTGTAAAAGTAAATATCTTGCGAAATTATCACTTCGAAACTTTACGCAAGATAGGATATTACCGCTATGAAACCACGTCAGCGCCAGGCCGCCATTCTTGAGCACCTGCAATCTCAGGGGAAATGCTCGGTTGAAGAGCTGGCGCAGCACTTCGATACCACCGGCACCACCATTCGCAAAGACCTGGTGATCCTCGAAAATGCCGGCACCGTGATTCGTACCTACGGCGGCGTGGTCCTTAACAAGGACGAACCCGATCCCCCTATCGATCACAAAACGCTGATTAACACCGATAAAAAAGCGCGAATCGCCGAAATGGCGGTGCGCTATATCCATGACGGCGACTCGATCATCCTCGATGCCGGCAGCACGGTTCTGCAAATGGTGCCGCTGCTCAGCTGCTTCAACAACATCACGGTGATGACCAACAGCCTGCACATCGTCAATGCCCTCTCCGAACTGGATAATGAACAAACGATCCTGATGCCCGGCGGCACATTCCGCAAAAAATCAGCTTCCTTTCACGGCCAGCTGGCGGAAAATGCGTTCGAACAGTTCAGCTTCGACAAGCTGTTTATGGGCACCGACGGCATCGACCTCAACGCGGGGGTCACCACCTTCAACGAGGTGTATACCGTCAGCAAAGCAATGTGCAATGCCGCCAGAGAAGTGATCCTGATGGCCGACTCATCAAAGTTTGGCCGTAAAAGCCCAAATATCGTCTGCGGCCTTGAGCGCGTAGATAAGCTGATTACCGATGCGGGCATCGACCCGGCCTTCCAGCGGGCGCTGGAAGCGCAAGGCATAGACGTGATTATTACTGGAGAAGAACATGAGTAACTTTCTGTTAGAAGCCGGACGCCAGACCCTGTTACTGGAGCTGCAGGAGGCCAGCCGCCTGCCTGACCGCCTGGGCGACGACTTCATCCGCGCGGCGGAAACCATCCTCCACTGCGAAGGAAAGCTGGTGGTCTCCGGTATCGGTAAATCAGGTCACATCGGCAAAAAGCTGGCCGCCACCTTCGCCAGCACCGGCACCCCGGCCTTTTTTGTCCATCCGGCGGAAGCGCTGCACGGCGACCTCGGGATGCTCGACGGCCGCGACGTAATGCTGTTTATCTCCTACTCCGGCGGCGCTAAAGAGCTGGATCTCATCGTCCCGCGTCTGGAAGAAAAAGCCATTCCGCTGCTGGCGATGACCGGCAAATCCACCTCGCCACTGGCGCTGGCGGCAAAAGCGGTGCTGGATATCACCGTGGAGCGTGAAGCCTGCCCGATGCATCTGGCCCCGACCTCCAGCACCGTCAACACCCTGATGCTCGGCGACGCGCTGGCGATGGCGGTGATGCAGGCCCGCGGTTTCAATGAAGAAGATTTTGCCCGCTCACACCCGGCCGGCGCCCTCGGCGCACGGCTGCTGAACAAGGTTCACCACCTGATGCGCCGCGATGGCGATGTGCCGCGGGTTGAGCTGGATACCCGGGTGATGGACGCGATGCTGGAACTCAGCCGCACCGGGCTGGGGCTGGTTGCCGTCTGCGATGGACAAAACCGCGTCCAGGGCGTCTTCACTGACGGCGACCTGCGCCGCTGGCTGGTAGGCGGCGGCACGCTGGACGATACCGTCAGCCAGGCGATGACCCGTAACGGCGTCACCCTGCAGGCCGAAAGCCGCGCGGTAGAAGCCAAAGAGCGGCTGATGAAGCACAAAATCAGCGCCGCACCGGTGGTTGATGAAAACGGCCTTCTGGTGGGCGCCATTAACCTGCAAAACTTTTATCAGGCCGGGATCCTTTAAGCCCCAGACGCTTCGCCAGCCGATGCAGGTTGGCGACGTCCAGCTCCAGCGCCCGGGCCGCTGCCGCCCAGTTACGCTGGTTATCCGCTAAAGCGCGGGAAATGGCCTCGCGCTGGAACGTCTCGGTTGCCTCGCGCAGATTGATCGTCTGTTGCAGCGCGACCGGCGTTGCGGCAGGCGGCAGCGACGCGGCGGCGGCAAACTGAAAATGGTGTGGATCCAGCCGCACCTCATCCGCCGTCTGGGTCGCCCGCGCCAGCACCACCGCACGATGAATAGCATGTTCCAGCTCGCGCACGTTGCCCGGCCACGGCGCCTTGCGCAGCCCCGAGCGCGCCGCATCGCTGAGCACCACCTGCCCTAACCCCATGCGTAACCGACACTGCTCGCAGAAATAACCGGCCAGCAGCACCACGTCATCTTCCCGCTCGCGCAGCGCCGGCACCGACAGCGGGAACACGCTCAGACGGTGATAGAGATCGGCACGAAACCGGCCTTCAACCACCTCCTGGCGCAGGTCGCGGTTGGTGGCCGCCAGCACCCGGACGTTAACCCGCAGGCTGCGGTCATCCCCTACCCGCTGAATATCGCCATACTGCAGTACCCGCAGCAGCTTGGCCTGCAGCGCCAGCGACAGCTCGCCAATCTCATCGAGAAACAGGGTGCCGTTATCGGCCATTTCAAACTTGCCGCTGCGGTTGCTGATCGCCCCGGTAAAGGCCCCTTTCACGTGCCCGAACAGCTCGCTTTCCGCCACGCTCTCCGGCAGCGCCGCGCAGTTCAGATAGATCAGCGGATTGGCTGCCCGGGACGAGCCCTGATGCAGCGCTTGCGCCACCAGCTCTTTGCCGGTGCCGGTTTCACCGCTGATCAAGACGTTCAAATCCGAGGCGGCGACGATATCGATCTCTTTTTTCAGCTGCACCATCGGCGCCGACAGGCCGATAATTTCCTGATGGTCCGGGGGCGTATAGTGCACGCTCGCCTCCGGCAGCACGTTCTGATTCTCAAGCCGCGCGATAAGCAGCGCGTTATTCAGCGCTCCCGCCACCAGCGCCGCGATCAGGCGCAGCGCTTCATCGCTGAAGCTATCGAAGCGGTCGGCCTCCATGCCGTCGAGGGTCAGCGCGCCAATCAGGGTCTGTCCGGCAAACAGTGGAAGCCCCACGCAGGCATGCACCTTCAGGCTCTCATGGCCGGGAATCAGGCCATCATAGGGGTCCGGCAGGTCGCTGTCCGCCGGGAAACGCACCACATCGCCGGCGCGGGCAATCGCCTCCAGCCGCGGGTGGCCCGCCAACGCAAAACGTCGCCCCAGCACATCTTCAGCCAGCCCGTCGATCGCCAGCGGCACAAACTGATGCGCCTCGTAGCGCAGCAGCGCTGAGGCGTCGCAGCCCAGCACCTGGCGCAGGGTCGTAATCAAGCGGGAAAAGCGGTCGGCATGGCCAATATCGCTTTGTAAATCAATGGCGATCTTCGCCAGCATGTCCACGGAAAAGCGCATCGCGGCCTCATTGTCATTTTGACACTAGTAATGGTCATAAAGACTATTTTAACCGCTGTCATTTTGACATCAACCGGTTTAATGAAAAAACATAAAACACAACAAAATCAACAAATTAAAAAACTGGCACGCAATTTGATATAGGTAACCCATCGTATCTGAACATGCTGTATAAATTGAGGTTGCTATGTCTATTGTGGTGAAAAATAACATTCATTGGGTCGGCCAGCGTGACTGGGAAGTGCGTGATTTCCACGGTACCGAATACAAAACGTTGCGCGGCAGCAGCTACAACAGCTACCTGATCCGCGAAGAGAAAAATGTGCTGATTGATACCGTGGATCATAAATTCAGCCGCGAGTTCGTGCAGAACCTGCGTAGCGAAATCGATCTCGCGGATATCGACTACATCATCATTAACCATGCGGAAGAAGACCATGCCGGCGCGTTGACCGAGCTGATGAACAGCATTCCGGACACGCCGATTTACTGCACCGCCAACGCTATCGATTCCATTACCGGCCATCACCATCACCCGGAATGGAATTTCAAC
Organism: Klebsiella sp. R445; assembly: GCF_051131755.1. Taxonomy (NCBI): domain Bacteria; kingdom Pseudomonadati; phylum Pseudomonadota; class Gammaproteobacteria; order Enterobacterales; family Enterobacteriaceae; genus Klebsiella; species Klebsiella sp. R445. Next base: position 4,338,782 of record NZ_CP180446.1, on the reverse strand, counting down.
GTGGTGAAAACCGGCGACGCGCTGGATATCGGCAACGGCAAGCAGCTGATTTTCGTGGAAACACCAATGCTGCACTGGCCGGACAGCATGATGACTTACATGACCGGCGACGCGGTGCTGTTCAGCAACGACGCCTTCGGCCAGCACTACTGCGACGAGCACCTGTTTAATGATGAAGTGGACCAGAACGAACTGTTCGAACAGTGCCAGCGCTACTACGCCAACATCCTGACCCCGTTCAGCCGCCTGGTGACGCCCAAAATTACCGAGATCCTCGGCTTCAATCTGCCCGTCGATATGATCGCCACCTCGCACGGCGTGGTCTGGCGCGATAACCCGACCCAGATCGTCGAGCTGTACCTGAAATGGGCGGCGGATTATCAGGAAGATCGCATCACCCTGTTCTACGACACCATGTCCAACAACACCCGCATGATGGCGGACGCTATCGCTCAGGGCATCACCGAAGTTGACCCTAACGTGGCGGTAAAAATCTTCAACGTCGCCCGCAGCGATAAGAACGACATCCTGACCAACGTGTTCCGTTCAAAAGGGGTGTTGGTGGGTACCTCCACCATGAATAACGTGATGATGCCGAAAATCGCCGGCCTGGTGGAAGAGATGACCGGCCTGCGTTTTCGTAACAAACGTGCCAGCGCTTTTGGCTCGCACGGCTGGAGCGGCGGCGCGGTGGACAGACTTTCTACCCGTTTACAGGATGCCGGTTTTGAGATGTCTCTGAGCCTGAAGGCCAAATGGCGTCCGGACCTCGACGCGCTGGCGCTGTGTCGCGAGCACGGCCGGCAGATTGCCCGCCAGTGGGCCCTCTCCCCGCTGCCGGTTGCCGCCGCCCCCGCCGCACCGGAGCAGAACGCCTGCGCCGCGGCAGTAGGCATGGGCCCCACCATGCAGTGCAGCGTCTGCCAGTGGATTTACGATCCAGCAAAAGGCGAACCGAACCAGCAGGTGCAGCCGGGTACGCCGTGGAGCGAGGTTCCGGACGACTTCCTGTGCCCGGAATGTTCCCTGGGTAAAGAGGTCTTTGACGTGCTGGCAACGGAGGCCAAATGAGCGAAGGTATCGTCATCATCGGCTCGGGCTTCGCGGCCCGTCAGCTGGTGAAAAACATCCGTAAGCAGGATCCGCAGGTTCCGCTGACCCTGATCGCGGCCGACAGCATGGATGAGTACAATAAACCGGATCTCAGCCATGTGGTCAGCCGCGGTCAAAGCGCCGACGACCTGACCCTGCAAACGGCAGGTGAGTTTGCCGAGCAGTACAATCTGCGCCTGTTTCCGCATACCTGGGTCAGCGATATCGACGCCGAAAACCAGTTGGTGAAGAGCCAGGACCGCGAGTGGCGCTATGACAAGCTGGTGCTGGCGACCGGTGCCGCGCCGTTTGTCCCGCCGGTACCGGGGCGCGAGCTGATGCTGACCCTGAACAGCCAGCGGGAATATGGCGCGGCGCACAGCCAACTGCGTGATGCCCGGCGGGTGCTGATCGTCGGCGGTGGGCTGATTGGCTGCGAGCTGGCGATGGATTTCTGCCGCGCCGGCAAAGCGGTGACGGTCGTCGACCACGCCGCCAGCGTGCTGTCGGCGCTGATGCCGCCGGAGGTCAGCAGCCGCCTGCAGCACCGGATGACCGGGATGGGCATCCATCTGCTGTTGCAAACCGGGCTTGAGGGCCTCGAACAGCAGGCCGATGGTATTCACGTGGCCCTCGCGGGTGAACGTTCAACGGTCGTCGATGCGGTAGTGGCCGCCGTCGGCCTGCGTCCGGAAACGGCGCTGGCACGTCATGCGGGGGTGGCTATCCAGCGTGGGGTGGTGGTGAATCGCCAGCTGCAAACCAGCCATCCGGCGATTTATGCCCTCGGCGATTGCGCGGAGATCGACGGCAAAGTGCTGCCATTTTTGCAGCCGATAATGCTCAGCGCCATGTGCCTGAGTAAAACCCTGTTGGGACAGTCGGGAGAGCTGAGGTTGCCGCCGATGCTGGTGAAGGTCAAAACGCCGGATTTACCGCTGCACCTGGCAGGCGAAACCCAGCGTGACGATTTAACATGGAATATTGTTGCCGCCAAAGACGGTCTGGTCGCGAAAGGCATTGACGCCGACAACCAGCTGCGCGCGTTTGTGGTCAGCGAGGACCATATGAAAGACGCCTTTGCCCTACTCAAGCAGCTGGTCAGTTAACCTTATTCCCGGAGGCGGTGCTGCGCCTCCGGGGAAGACATCACCGCGCCAGGTTATCGTACCCGCGCCAGCGGTAGTTGAGCACCGACAGCACCCAGCAGGCGACGAACAACCCGACCACCACAAACCCGGCATCGCCAAGATTATCGTTCAGTGCGCCAACCCAGCGCCACAGGCCGCCGCTGAGCGAAAACTTATCCATCAGCAGCCCCAGAGCCTCCAGCCCGCCGATAAACAGCGCCACCACCACCGAGGTCCCGGTAATGGTCATATTGTAATAGAGCTTGCGCTGCGGCTTGCTGAATGCCCAACCGTACGCGCCCACCATCAGCACGTTGTCGATGGTATCCACCAGCGCCATTCCGCTGGCAAACAGCGCCGGGAAGACCATGATGGACCAGATGGACATCCCGCTCGAAGCGCTGGCGGCAGAAATGCCCAGCACGCCGATTTCGGTGGCGGTATCGAATCCCAGCCCGAACAGGAAACCGACCAGATACATCTGCCAGCTGCGGCTGATCAGACGGAAGGTTTTACCGAACAGCCAGCTCATCATGCCGCCGCCGGTCGCCACCTCATCACTGACGCTTCCGCCTTTCTTCCACGCCTGAAAACTGCGCCAGACGCTGCGCAAAATCACCAGGTTCACAAACGCCATCAGCAATAAAAACAGTGCCGACACCGCAGTGCCGATCACGCTGCCGGTATCATGAAACCAGCTCATCTGTTGCCCGAACGCGGTGGCCGTCGCGGCAATGGCCGCCGAAGCCAGCACCACGATCGACGAATGGCCTAATGAAAACCACGCCCCGACGCCGAAAGGCCGCCGTCCCTGCTGCATCATTTTGCGGGTGACGCTATCAATTGCCGCGATATGATCGGCATCCACCGCATGACGCAGGCCATATCCCCACGCCAGCAGGCTGGCCGCCATCAGCGCACCGCTGTCGCCAAATGCCTGCCAGGCCCAGATCCAGGCCAATACATTCGCCAGAATCAGCCCCCCAACCAGCACCGCGGCTCGCGGCTGCTGGCGTAAAATCGTCACTATCATGGTGATGTCCTGTGAGCCTGCCAGCGCGCGGCGGCAACAACCGCCTGACCATAGGCAATCGCCCCATCTCCGGCAGGTAACTGTTGCGGAAACAGCAGAGTAAAATCCGCCAGATAAAACGTCAATCGGGAGACCAGTAAGCGGTTGTGTAGCACCCCGCCGCTAAAGGCCAGCGTCGTCACGCCGCGCGACGTGGCGCAATCCCGAAGCATCGCCGCCAGCCCGCAGGCCAGCGCATCATGAAATGCCCAGGCTTTCTGTTCCCGCGTAGCCTGCCACTCCAGCCATTGCCTCCAGAATGTTGCCAGATCCAGCGTGCCGTCGCGCCAGAGAATGCTGACCGGGTGGACAACGCCTTCGCAGGCCGTCGCCAGCGCTTCCAGCTGACAGGCCGCCTCACCTTCATAGCTCAGGCTGTCCGGGGCACACATCAGGGCACAGGACACCGCGTCAAACAGTCGTCCACAGGATGACGCCAGCGGCGCATTGATTCCGCGCGCAATCGCCTGCGCCAGCAGCGGCCAGTTGTGCTGATGCAGCGCGGCGGTTTCAGCATAGTCCTGCCACTGCGGCACAAATGCCAGGCACTGCGCCAGCAAATTGCGCCATGGCTGACGAGCCGCCAGATCGCCCCCGGGCAGCGCCACCGCAGGCAATCCGCCAAGACGTTCACACTCGCGGTAGTTAACCCGCAGGCACTCCCCGCCCCACAGTGCGCCGTTTTCCCCCATGCCGATACCGTCGAGCACCAGAGCGATAACATCGCCGCCGTCCAGCGGCCAGCCGTGTTCCGCCAGGCAGGCAGCAGCATGGGCATGATGATGGAGGACGTTGTCGACCGGCAGGGTAAGCGATGCTGCCCACTGCGAGGCACGATAGCCGGGATGGGCGTCGACTACCACCCGCTGCGGCGTAAAGGCGTAAATATCCTGCATCAGGTGCAGCGCCTCACGCCACTGCGCTTCAACACCTTCATCGCCAAGATCGCCAAAGTGCTGGCTCAGCACTGCCCGATCGCCGCGCGCCAGGCAAAAGGTATTTTTCATGTCGCCGCCGAGACACAGCAGCGGCGGCACGTCATGAAACCCCGGCGGCAGCGGCATCGCGTCCGGCACGTAGCCCCGCGAGCGGCGCAGCATCTCGCCGCCTTGGCGTATCACCGAGTCGTCCATACGCTGGACAATGTCACGGTTGTGCAGCAGAAAACCGTCGGCAATCCCCGCCAGGTCGCGCAGCGCGTCGGCGTTGCTTAACGCCGGTGGCCGCCCGCTGAGGTTGCCGGAGGTCATCACAACAGGGTGCGCCAGCGCCTGTAAAACCAAATGCTGCAGCGGATTAGACGGCAGCATCACCCCCACTTCCTTCAGCGCTGGCGCAATGTCATCACACAGGCCAACCACCTGTGATTTATCTATCAGGACGATGGGTGCCGCGGGCGTGGTCAGTAAAGCCACCGCCTCCGACGGGATCCCTTCTGTCACTGGCAGCATCACCGCCAACGGCTTCGCCGGGCGATGTTTACGAAGACGTAACGTGGTCACCCCTTGGGAATTACCGGCATCACAGACCAGGTGAAAGCCGCCGAGTCCTTTCATGGCCACAATCTGGCCGCGCTTCAGGCGCTGGATCGCCGCCTGGAGTGCCGCCTCGCCGTACAGCACCTCACCCTCGGCGCGCCATTCCAGTCGCGGGCCGCAGTCGGCACAGGCGACCGGCTGGGCATGAAAACGACGGTCGGCAGGATCGCGATATTCCGCCTCGCAAGTAGGACAGAGCGGAAACGGCGCCATCGAGGTTGATGGCCGGTCATAAGGCATCGCGCGAATAATGGTGAAGCGCGGACCGCAGTGGGTGCAGTTAATAAACGGGTAGCGGTAGCGGCGATCTTGCGGGTTATTCATCTCCGCAAGGCAGGCCGGACAGGTGGCGGCATCCGGGACAATCTGGGTTCGCATGCTCCCACCTTCGCTGTGGCGGATCGCGAAATCCTCAGGCAGCGTCTGCCAGTGGAATGGCGCGCTCTGCAAGCTATCAATACGCGCCAGCGGCGGACACTGCTGAGCCAGCGCGGCAACAAACACCGTCTCATCGCCGACGATGCGCACCAGCACCCCGTCGCCGTCATTGCAGACATCACCGCGCAGCCCGAGCTGCCGGGCCTGCTGCCAGGCGAAGGGGCGGAATCCCACCCCCTGAACTTTACCGCGAATGCGAATTTGCACCCCGTTCATGATGCTGACGCCTTACCAGGCCAGCGCCGTGCGGCGACGTTTTTCGATATTCATCTGCTCAAGCTTATTGCGGTCAACGCAGATCAGCGCGTGGGTCGGGCAGGCATCCATACAGGCCGGGCCGGCTTCACGGTGGTGGCAGAGATCGCATTTGTTGGCTTCGGCTTTTTCCGCCATGACGTTAAGCCCGGCACCGCTATGACGGATAACCGGGCGCACCACGACTTCCATCGCGCCATACGGGCAGGCCACGACGCAGGTTTTACAGCCGATGCAGCGCTCCTGCATCACGTGAATAAACCCTTTATCCCGGCTGATTGCGCCGTTTGGACATACGTTCGCGCAGGGTGCGTCTTCACATTGACGGCAGGCGGTCGCGGTGGAGACGTTAACGCCTTTGATCACGTGGATACGCGGTAAGAAAGATTTGGGCGTCAGCGCCGCGCAGTCCTGATTTTCCTGATGAGAGACCACGCAGGCCACTTCACAGGTGCGGCAGCCAATGCATTTGCTCGCGTCGGCAATAATGAAACGGTTCATCCATTTCTCCAGCAGTAAGAAGGTTACGCGGCGGAATATGCATAATACGTTCCAACTTTTATCATTATGATAATAAAGGGAATTAACAACAGGGGTACGGGAGAGAGATTCTGTCATCGTCACATCTGACGATGACAGATGTCGACGTCAGGCGTCGGGGCCGGCGGCTATCGAGTCGCGCTCAATCAGCTCGCCGGGGAAGGTCTGCTGATATTTTAAATCGCCGCCGTCGAGCATAAAGATCAGCCGGTTAATGGTCTCTTTGATCATTTCCGTCACCGGGACTTTAACGCTGGAGAGCGCCGGGACCATATACGGCGCCAGCACGATGTCATCGAAACCAATCACCGACACCTCTTCCGGCACTTTGATCCCCTGCAGATGCAGCTGCTTCATGGCGCCAATCGCCATATCATCGTTGCTCGCCACCAGCGCGCTGTAACGGACATCACGCTGGCGCAGGGTTTCCACGCCCGCGGCACCGGTTTCCGGGGTCCACTTTCCTTCGACAATCAGATCGTTGTTCAGCGCAATACCGTGCTGCGCCAGCGCATCTTTGTAGCCGGAAAGACGCTCAATCCCGGTCGGCGAATCCAGCGAACCGGTAATAAACGCGATATCGCGGTGGCCGCGGGCAATCAGTTTTTCCACCGCCGCCAGGGCCGAGGCTTTTTGATCGGACCAGACGCAATGGCTGGCGTTACGCCGCAGGCGGCGGTTGAGCACCATGATCGGCTGAGTGTGGTTCTCAACGATGTCATCCATCTGATCGACGCTGAGAAAGCGGGGATAGATAATAATCGCGTCGCAGCGCAGGTCGAGCAGATACTGGATCGCCTCGCGCTCCTCTTCGGCACTGTGCTTACCGTCGGCCAGAATCAGCTGCCGCCCTTTGTCTTCCGCCATTCGCGCGACGTGAAACAGCAGCTCGCTGAAATAGACCCCGTGATAGAGGGTATTGGTCACCACCAGCCCCAGCGTCTGGCTCTTTTTGGTGGCCAGGTTGCGCGCCAGCAGATTGGGCCGGTAGCCGCTTTCCGCCACCGCCTGGAATACGCGATCTTTCGTGTCCTGACTGACATAGCCGTTGCCCGATAACACCCGGGACACGGTCGCTTTCGACACCCCCGCGCGTTTCGCTACCTCCAGCATCGTTGCCATGTTGTTCTTCCTGTTGCAAAAGATGCCCGCAGTGTACTGCACGTCTCGCTTTTTTACAGCGTTGACCCTCGTCACGGTGGACTCTTTTTCACCTCACAAGGCGATCAAAATCACAAAATGGAAAACTGATTTTTTTAGATCTTGTATGAATCAATGAAACTAATCATGATTTTGTGGAACCGGTTTCCTATGTATCGACCACGTCCCCCGTTTTGATGGGGCGATAAAAAGCCAGTACCCTATTGATTAAACAGGATAAAATCCGATGTCGAAAAATTATGCAGCCCTGGCGCAGCAAATACTGACGGCAACAGGCGGGATTGAAAATATCGCCGCCGTCACCCACTGCATGACCCGCCTGCGTTTTGTCGTCAAAGATAATGCGCGGGTGGATAGCGCTGCGCTGAAGAGCCTGAAAGGGGTGCTCGGCGTGGTACAGAGCGATAACCAGTGTCAGGTGATCATCGGCAATACCGTCTCTCAGGCGTATCGCGAAGTCGTCAACCTGCTGCCGGGCGACATGCGTCCCGCAGAACCACAGGGCAAAGCGCCGCTGACGTTCAGACGCATCGGCGCCGGGATCCTCGATGCGCTGATCGGCACCATGTCACCACTGATCCCGGCGATTATCGGCGGATCGATGGTGAAACTGCTGGCGATGATCCTTGAGATGAGCGGCGTACTGCCAAAAGGGGCGCCAACCCTGACGATCCTGACGGTGATCGGCGATGGTGCGTTCTTCTTCCTGCCGCTGATGGTGGCCGCCTCCGCCGCGGTCAAATTCAAAACCAATATGTCGCTGGCCATCGCCATTGCCGGGGTTCTGGTGCACCCGAGCTTTATCGAACTGATGGCCAAAGCCGCCCAGGGCGAGCATGTTGAATTCGCCTTCATCCCGGTGACGGCGGTGAAATATACCTACACCGTGATCCCGGCGCTGGTGATGACCTGGTGTCTGTCCTATATCGAACGCTGGGTCGATCGCATCACCCCGGCGGTCACCAAAAACTTCCTTAAACCGATGCTGATCGTGCTGATTGCCGCCCCGCTGTCGATTCTGCTGATTGGCCCGATCGGTATCTGGATCGGCACCGCAATATCCGCGCTGGTGTACACCGTGCACAGCTATCTGGGCTGGTTGTCGGTGGCCATTATGGGGGCGATCTGGCCGCTGCTGGTGATGACCGGGATGCACCGGGTCTTTACCCCAACCATTATTCAGACCATTGCCGAAACCGGTAAAGAGGGCATGGTTATGTCGTCAGAAATCGGTGCTAACCTGTCGCTGGGTGGCTCGTCGCTGGCGGTGGCCTGGAAAACCAAAAACCCGGAACTGCGTCAGACGGCGCTGGCAGCAGCGGCCTCCGCGATTCTGGCCGGGATTTCCGAACCGGCGCTGTACGGTGTTGCGGTGCGGCTGAAACGCCCGCTCATCGCCAGCCTGATCAGCGGCTTTATCTGTGGCGCGGTGGCCGGTATCGCCGGGCTTGCCAGCCACTCGATGGCGGCACCGGGCCTGTTTACCAGCGTGCAGTTCTTCGACCCGGCCAATCCGATGACCATCGTGTGGGTCTTTGGGGTGATGGCGCTGGCGGTAGTCCTGTCGTTTATCCTGACTCTGGTACTCGGCTTCGAAGATATTCCGGTTGAAGAGGCTGCCGCCGACGCCAGACAGCGTCAGGCCAGCATTCAAGCAACACACGCCTGAACACAATATTGATAACGAGGTAACGCATGGCGACTTTCCCACAGGGATTTTTATGGGGCGGCGCACTGGCCGCCAACCAGTCTGAAGGGGCCTATCTGGAAGGCGGCAAAGGGCTGACCACGGTTGATACGATCCCTCATGGCGCGAACCGCCTGCCGGTAAAACTGGGACTCGAGAAGCGCTTTACGCTGCGCGACGATGAGTTTTATCCGAGCCACGAGGCCATCGATTTTTATCATCGTTATAAAGACGATATTGCCCTGATGGCGGAGATGGGGTTCAGCGTGTTCCGCACCTCGATTGCCTGGAGCCGTCTGTTCCCGAAAGGCGATGAGCAGGAGCCGAATGCCGAAGGGATCGCCTTTTACCGTTCACTCTTCGAGGAGTGCAAAAAGCACAATATCGAGCCGCTGGTGACGCTGTGCCATTTCGATGTACCGATGCATCTGGTGACCGAATATGGCTCCTGGCGTAACCGTCAGATGGTGACCTTTTTCAGCCACTACGCCCGCACCTGCTTTGAAGCCTTTGACGGGTTAGTGAAATACTGGCTGACCTTCAACGAAATCAACATCATGCTGCACAGCCCCTACTCCGGCGCCGGGCTGGTGTTCGAAGAGGGCGAAAACCAGGAGCAGGTGAAGTACCAGGCGGCGCACCATGAGCTTATCGCCAGCGCCCTGGTGACCAAAATCGCTCACGAGGTGAACCCACACAATCAGGTCGGCTGTATGCTGGCGGGCGGTAATTTTTACCCTTATTCCTGTAAGCCGGAAGACGTGTGGATGGCGCTGGAAAAGGATCGCGAAAACCTGTTCTTTATTGATGTGCAGGCGCGCGGTGCCTACCCGGTGTGGGCGGCGCGGGTGTTCCGTGAAAAAGGGGTGGTCATTGCCAAAGAACCGGGTGACGACGAGATCCTCAAGCACACCGTCGATTTTGTCTCCTTCAGCTATTATGCCTCGCGTTGTGCGTCGGCAGAGATGAACGCCAACAATACCAACGCCGCCAATATCGTGAAATCGCTGAAGAACCCGCACATCCAGGCCAGCGAATGGGGCTGGGGTATCGACCCGCTCGGCCTGCGTATCACCATGAATATGATGTATGACCGCTATCAGAAGCCGCTATTCCTGGTGGAGAACGGCCTCGGCGCGCGGGATGAGATTGACGCCAACGGCGAGATCAACGACGACTACCGCATCAGCTATCTGCGTGAGCATATTAAAGCCATGGGCGATGCCATCGAGGACGGCATTCCGGTGATGGGCTACACCAGCTGGGGCTGTATTGACCTGGTGGCCGCCTCTACCGGCGAGATGAGCAAGCGCTACGGTTTTATCTACGTTGACCGCGACGATGCCGGGAACGGTACCCTCGAGCGCAAGCGCAAGAAATCGTTCTGGTGGTACAAAAAGGTCATTGCCAGCAACGGCGAAGACCTGGTGTAACATCGCCTGCCTCACCGGCCCAGCATTGCGCCACAAATGGCTTATCCAGACGACGAGATAAAGCCCCCTGTAACCGGGGGGCTATCCCGAATAGGTTATCCCTGAAGTGGCTCGTCTTCCGGCGCTTCCAGTGCGGCAAAGCCGCCCTGTCCCTGCCAGCCGTTCAGCTTGTGATACACCACTTCCACCGCATCTTTAATCGGCTGGGTCATCGGGTAGTAAAACCCGACGATATCCGGCTGAATACCTAAGAAGATCACCTCGCCAACGTCCTCTTTCAACTGGTCGATCAGGTAGTTGAGCGGCATATTGTGGGTGGTCATCATAAACATCTCGGCGATATCGTCAGGGTCGACGATGCGAATCTCGCCGGGGTTCAGCCCCATATCGGTGGCATCGACAATCAACAGCCGCGTAGGATGCAGTTCGCGGATCGCCACGATGTCATTTTCCGGCGCGCTGCCGCCATCAATCACCACCCAGTCGCCCTGCGGGTTGGCGGCGCACATTTCCGCCAGCAGCGGTCCGGCGCCGTCATCGCCCATCATACTGTTGCCGACACAGAGTAAAACGTCAGTCACGGAGTCTCCTCACCATCAGGTAGATGGCGCTTTCCTGGTGAATATCATGCAGCATGCTGAGCATCGTTTTGCTCCATGCCTGCTGCTGTGCAGTCTGCCCGGCCTGGGCTTTATCGAAAGCATGCGCGAGCATCACGACGTGGTTACTGTCGATGACAATCTCGCCATACTTCGGCACCCCTTCCATTTTGCGCCGCGCGGTACTCCCTGCTTCGAGCGTGCCAATCCACGCCAGATATTCATCCCACGGGCAGCTCAGCGCCGTCTCCAGACAGTCGATAACGCCGAGGTGATGGCCAATCGCCAGGCTGTAATAGACTACCTGCTGCGCCTGATCCGGCGTGGCATCGTTCTCATCAATAAATTTACGGCTCAGCTGACTGAACACCACCGTCTCGCTCATCGGATACGCGTCTCCTCAACCACCTGATTCAGATGGGTAATAATCTCGGTCAGACGCGGATCTTTTTCCGCCTCCAGCCACCGCAGCACCTGGTTATCGCCCTGCCCCAGCAGCCGCATATAGTCGTCGGCGATCTGGCGACCGTAGCGATAGCCTGCCAGGCGCCGCGCTTCACGGTCGATGCGAACGCGCAGCGGCTGCACCATATTCGGGTGCAGGATCTCCGCCGCTTTGTCGTCTTCTTCACCCGGTAGACGCGCGTGAATTTTCTGCTCCAGCAGACCCAGCGCCATTGCAAAGCCGTACAGCGTGGCGGCAGGCGTCGGCGGGCAGCCTGGGATATAGACATCCACCGGCACGATTTTGTCGGTGCCGCCCCAGACGCAGTACAGGTCGTGGAAAATACCGCCGCTATTGCCGCAGGCGCCGTAGGAGATACAGATTTTCGGGTCCGGTGCCGACTGCCATGCCCGCAGCGCCGGCGAGCGCATGGCGCGCGTGACCGCGCCGGTAAACAGCAGAATATCGGCATGGCGCGGCGACGGGACCACCTTGATCCCGAAGCGTTCGGCATCAAACAGCGGCGAAAGCGTGGCGAAAATCTCAATTTCACAGCCATTACAGCCGCCGCAGTCCACGCGGTAGACGTAGGCGGAACGCTTAATTTTCTTCAACAGCGATGCCTTCATGCTGGCGATGGATTCATCCACCGTCATCGGCACCGGAATGCCGTTATCATCGCGCGGGCCTAATAAGTTGCTCATCAGCTGGCCTCTCTCATATGACGAGTCAGTTCAATACGGTCGGACGGCACCAGACATTTCTGGCGCTTGCACTCCGGGCAGGTCTCAAAGCTTTCGCGATGCAGTTCGGCACGGGAATCGCCGTTGTGCTTGAGCAGCGCAATGGCGTAATCGATCTCTTTCTGCACCGCAAACGGCCGTTCGCACACCCGGCAATGGCAGATGTCGAAACGCGACTGCTGGAGAAAATCCTCTTTCTTCCACACCGCCAGCTCATACTCCTGCGAAAGCTTAATCGCCGTCGTCGGGCAGACCTCTTCGCAGCGTCCGCAGAAGATGCAGCGCCCGAGATTGAACTGCCACGCCAGTTCGTTCGTCGCCAGATCGGTTTCCACCGTCAGGGCGTTGGACGGGCAGGCATTGACGCAGGCCGCACAGCCGATGCACTGCTGCGGGCTATGCTCCGGCTTGCCGCGGAAGTTTTTATCTACCGGCATCGGCTCCAGCGGATAGGAGTGGGTCGCATTCCCGGTCTTAATGACTTTCTTGATAAAGGTAAACATGGCGATTCCTTATTTCAGCGGCGAGTTTTTACGCTCGATGCTGTAGCGCTCCAGCTCTTTGTACGGCACCACTTTGCTTTTCTTCTTGCGCACGTCGACCACGGTCATGCGGTCGGTACAGGAGTAGCAAGGGTCGAGGCTACCGATAATCAGCGGCGCATCGGAGACGGTGTTGCCGCGCAGCATGTAGCGCAGGGTCGGCCAGTTGGCGTAGGTGGCGGCACGGCAGCGCCAGCGATACAGTTTCTGGTTGTCGCCGGTCATGCTCCAATGGATATCATCCCCGCGCGGCGCTTCCGAGAAGCCGAGCGCGAAGCGGTGAGGAATGTAGGTGAACCCTTCAACCGCCAGCGGACCGCCCGGCAGGTTGTCGAGGCCGAAATCGATCATATTCAGCGCGGTGTACACCTCGTTGATGCGTACCTTCAGGCGTGAAATAACGTCGCAGCCCTGCTCGCTGTGGACTTCCATCGGCAGCAGACCATAGCCGACAAACGGGTGGTCGGCGCGGGTGTCACGGGCGTGGCCGCTGGCGCGGACCATCGGACCAACGTTGCTGAAGTCACGGGCGATTTGCGGATCAAGACGGCCGATACCTACGGTACGTTGCTCCATGTTCGGGGTGCTGAGCAGCATATCCACCAGATCCTGCACGTCACGACGCATCTGCTGCGCCAGCTGACGGGTCTGGATCATGTCATCTTTCAGCAGATCGCGGCGAATCCCGCCGATCAGATTCAGACCGTAGGTTTTACGCGCCCCGGTGAGGATCTCAGCCATCTTCATTGAGGTTTCGCGCACCCGGAAGAACTGCATAAACCCGGAGTCGAAGCCGGTAAAGTGGCAGGCCAGACCGAGGTTCAGCAGATGCGAGTGCAGACGCTCCACTTCCAGCAGAATGGCGCGGATCATCTGCGCCCGCTCCGGCACCACGATGCCCATCGCATTCTCAACGGAGGTGGTATAGGCGGTGCTGTGGGCAAAGCCGCAGATACCGCACACGCGGTCGGAGAGGAAGGTCACTTCGTTGTAACCCATGCGGGTTTCCGCCAGTTTCTCCATGCCGCGGTGGACGTAGAACAGGCGGTAATCGGCGTCGATAATATTCTCGCCGTCAACAAACAGGCGGAAGTGGCCCGGTTCATCGGAGGTCACGTGCAGCGGGCCAATCGGCACCACGTTGTTTTTCTTGCTGCCCAGTTCGTTGATGAACTCGTAGGTTTCCGCATCAGTGGTCGGCGCCGGGCGCTGACGGTAATCCATGCTGTCTTTGCGCAGCGGATAGAGTTCATCCGGCCAGTCATCCGGCAGCACCAGACGACGTTCGTCCGGCAGTCCCACCGGCACCAGGCCATACATATCGCGCACTTCGCGCTCGCCCCAGACCGCGGCAGGCACGAGCGGCGTCACCGACGGGTATTCCGGCTTATCAGCATCGACTTCCACGCGCACGGTGATCCAGCATTTGCTGCCCTGCTCCATCGACAGTACGTAATACACCGCGTAGTGACCGTTCAGCTTACGTTCGTCGTTGCCGAACAGCACCGACAGCCAGCCGCCCTGCTGGTAGTAAAGGAACTCGACCACTTCCGGCAGGTAGTTGACCTTCACCGTGACCGTCAGTTGGTCTTTGGTCTGCCAGGCTTCATCCAGCACCACGCCAGGGAAGGCCTGGTGCAGAGCGGCGAGATAGTGTTGACCGATTTTTTCTTCAGACATGCTCAAACTCTCTTAAATCACGCCACCAGCAAGGAGACGAAGGCTAAAAAGGCGAAACCAAACCCGGCCCAGGTGACGCGGGAGGTGGCACAGAAACGCAGACGCGCCATGCTGTTTTCGAACAGGGCGATCACCAACACACCGGCCACCAGCTTGACGACGGCCAGCACCAGCGCCAGCAGCAGTCCGCCGACGCTGAAGTGGGTCATCTGTCCCCACGGGATAAACACGCCGACAAACATCTGTAACACCACCAGCTGTTTGAGGCTGATCCCCCACTTCAGGATCGCAAAGCCGCTGCCGCTGTATTCGGTGAGTGGCCCTTCCTGCAGCTCCTGCTCCGCTTCCGCCAGGTCGAACGGCAGCTTGCCCATTTCGATAAAGGTGGCGAAGGCGCAGGCGCACAGCGCCAGAATCAACGGAATGCTGCGCGCGGCAGGCCAGTGATAAAGGGTATCGGCGATGTTGCTGATATGGGTGGAACCCGCGACCTGCGCCGCGACCCACAGGCCGAGCAGCAGAATCGGCTCAACCAGCACGCCGAGCATCGCTTCGCGGCTGCTGCCAAGCGCCGTAAACGGGCTTCCGGTATCGAGGCCAGAAATCGCGAAGAAGAAGCGGGCGATGGCGAACAGGTAGATCAGGGTGATCAGGTCGCCCAGCCCCGGCATCGGGGAGGCGACGGTGATCACCGGCAGCGCGGTGGCGATGGTCAGCATCACCCCGACCATCACGTACGGCGTCAGGCGGAACACCCAACCGGAAGCGTCCGGACCAACGCTCTGGCGCCCCAGCAGCTTCAAGATATCCCGGTACTCCTGCAGCACGCCCGGACCGCGACGGTTATGCAGACGAGCGCGGGCGACACGGGTTATCCCGGACAACAGCGGCGCGGCGGCGAACAGCACCAGCGCCTGCAACAATGCAATTAATACACTCATTCTCAGGCTCCTCGCGAAATCACAATCACCACCAGCACCGCCAGCTCAACCAGCGCGACGCTGCGGAACAGCGCAGGCGCAGCAGCGTTCTGCCAGCCGGGAACCAGACGGACCGGGTTCAGCCAGTGACGCAGTTTCAGCACCGGTGCAAAGGCTTCCTTCACCGGCATGGCAAAGCCGTGGGCGGTGATAACCATCGATTTTTCATGGTCATAGCCACACACCCAGGCCGCACCGCGCGAGCGGGCCGGCAGACGGTCGCCTTTAAAGAAGATCATCAGCAGCAACGGCAGCAGCGGGCAGGCGATCAGCAGCAGCGCGATCAGCGGCTGCGACACCACGCTTGAGACTTCCGCCTGTACCGGGAAGGCCCCGCCAACCAGCGGCAGCAGCCACGGCGCAGCGACCCCACCCACCACGCAGCTGGCGGCAGCCAGCACCACGCTAAAGGTCATCAGCCACGGCGCACAGGTGGCGTTTTCCGCCTCTTTGCTACGCGGCGCGCCGAGGAAGGTCACGCCATAGACTTTGGCCATGCACATCACCGCCAGTGCGCCAGTAATCGCCAGTCCAACTGCCAGCATCGGCCCCAGCAGGCGACCGACAAAGGCATCGCCGGTGCTCAGGGTGAAGAAGGATTGATAGATAACCCACTCGCCGGCAAAGCCGTTCAGCGGCGGCAGCGCGGCCATCGCCATCAGCCCCACCAACATGGAGAGCGAAATCAGCGGCATCTTTTTGCCAATCCCGCCAAGCTTTTCGATGTCACGATGACCGGTACGGAACCAGACCGCGCCCGCGCCGAGAAACAGCGTGGTTTTAAACAGGCTGTGGTTGATCAGGTGATACATGCCGCCAATAAAGCCCAGCAGCATCAGGGTGGTGTTGTGGCTCGCCACGCCGGTGACGAAGGCCCCAAGGCCGAGCAGAATAATGCCGATATTTTCGAGGGTGTGGTACGCCAGCAGACGCTGAATATTGTGCTCCATCAGGGCATACAGTCCGCCGACAAAGGCGGTGATCATCCCCAGAACTAACAGCATCACGCCCCACCACAGCGGTAGTACGCTCCCGGCCAGCGAAACTGTCAAAATACCGTACAGACCGACTTTCATTACCACGGTGGAGAACAGCGCGGCAGCCGGAGCGCTGGCGCCAGCATGCGCCTGCGGCGCCCAGCCGTGCAGCGGGATCACCCCGGCCAGCAGGGCGAAGCCAATCAGCCCCGGCAGCCACAGCAGCATATCCGGCGCGACGCCCAGCGTCAGGCGGTTAATCTGCGCCACTTCGAGCGTGCCGTAGGTCGACCAGACCAGCCAGCAGGTCCAGGCCAGCAGCAGAGTGCCGAGACGTCCCAGCACAAACCACAGCTTGCCGGACTGTGCGCAGCCGGTCAGGAAGGCGGCGCACAGGGCCATGATTTCCGCCATCACCACCAGCGCACCAAAGTTCGTCACCACTACCGCACTGGTGGCCGCCGCCAGCAGCAGGTTCACCAGCAGGCCGTTGGCTTTGACCTGCGGGTGACGGTGCCACGCGATATTGAACAGCGAAATCGGTAAAGCCGACAGCCCGATGGCCAGCAGCCACAGCGCATTAATACCGCCAACCCGCATGGTGAGGTTCAGCAACTGCAGGACACCGCCGTTCATCCGGTCCGGCATCAGCAGCGCTGCGCCGCCCGCCAGCACCAGCATCACGCTGGCCACCGCGCCGCCAATCCCGGCAATTGCGCCGCTCAGCGATTTACGCATGGTAAAGAGAAAGGCCAGCACGCCGCTGACGGCATACCAGACCACAGCCTGATTGACTAAAGAAATCACACTCATTTCACGCCTCCTTGTTGCGCCTGAAACAGCGACAGATCGCCGAGGTCGGTATTAAAGGTCAGCTCGCGCTTACGCTTGCTGGCCTGGGCGATATCACGAATATCCACCAGCAACAGCGCTTTGGTCGGACAGGTCCGGACACAGGCCGGTCCCTGTTCATCGAAATGGCACAGGTCGCATTTCACGGCGATAGCCCGCACGCCGGGAACCCAGTCGAGCAGCGAACTGACGCGTGCTGGGGCCGGTGGCGCGGCGGGTGCCAGAGGCGTATTGGCATTCGCCGGAATATCCAGCGGACGGCTACCGGAAAATTCGATCGCCCCAAACGGGCAGGCAATTCCGCATAGCTTGCAGCTTACGCACAGGCTTTCGTTGAGTTGGATCGCGCCATCAACGCGGTTAATCGCATTAACCGGGCACACGGCGGCGCAGGGTGCGTCTTCGCAGTGGTGGCACATCTGCGGCGCGGATTCTTTTTCATTACGCATGACCTGCAGTCGCGGCATGGCCTGCAGGCCGTGCTGGCGGTGCGTCTCTGCGCAGGCGGCTTCGCAGGTGCGGCAGCCAATACAGACGGTGGAGTCAGCAATTACAAAACGGTTCACCGGATCATCCTCGGGTGACAGTCATTTTTGACGAAATCAGGGTGTTCAGCTGTCATTTTCGACACCTGTCGACACCTACGGTTAATGAGCCAACGCCAGATGGCTTAAATCCACCGGTTGGTCGCGTTCCATGGCGTCATACAGACGGTCATACACGCTGGCGATAATCGCCAGATAATGCTCCAGCACCTGTTCGCGCGAACGGTTGCTGATACGGCCATCAATGGTGCCGTCGGAGGCCAGCGTTGCTTTAGCAATCAGACGCTTATCATCGCTGTTGCGTGTTTCAACGTAGTATTCGATGGTGTGGTTGTTGAACCCTTCCGCCAGTGCGACATACACCTGAAAATGTTCAAATAAAACAAAGCACAGCTCTTTGTCCGGCGCGCAGCTCATCGCGTGATGCAAACGCGCCTTGGACAGCGTGATGCCCTGAACCAGCGAGTTGCAGTAATGCCGCCACTGATCCTGATAGCGACGGTGACGATCGGCGATGTAGTCCGCCTTTTCACTTATTTCCCAAATAGTCATCTCGGATTCCCCGTTTTCATGAGATGCACCGTACTAGCATTTTCCATGCCAAATTTTAACTATCTGATATTAAATGAAATTAATAAAAACAACGTCCTG
Source organism: Klebsiella sp. R445 (assembly GCF_051131755.1). Taxonomy (NCBI): domain Bacteria; kingdom Pseudomonadati; phylum Pseudomonadota; class Gammaproteobacteria; order Enterobacterales; family Enterobacteriaceae; genus Klebsiella; species Klebsiella sp. R445. Next base: position 4,320,422 of record NZ_CP180446.1, on the reverse strand, counting down.
AACTGACATGTCGATGACAGCCATTCACTGTCGTCATCGACAGCCACGCCGACGATAACGGTGAGCTGGCATCGTTATTGCATATAAGGCCAATAGCGATAGAGAGGTAGGCAACCATGCACGAAATCACACTCAGCCAGCGGGCGCTGGAAATTATTGAACAGCAAGCGCAGCAGGCCGGGGCACAACGGGTCACCGGCGTGTGGCTGAAAGTCGGCGCCTTTTCCTGCGTAGAAGCCAGCGCGCTGACCTTCTGCTTTGAACTGGTGTGCCGCGGGACGCTGGCGGAAGGCTGCGAGCTGCATATCGACGAACAGCAGGCGGAATGCTGGTGTGAATCCTGCCAGAAGTATGTACATCTCATCTCGCAGCATGTGCGTCGGTGTCCGCAGTGTCAGAGCGACACCTTACAAATCGTCGCCGACGACGGCTTACAGATCCAACGAATAGAAGTGAGCCCCGACTGATTCGGGTTGTTTCCGGCAAGACCAAAACAACGTGAACGATGACGGGACAGATCAGGAGTAAACTATGTGTACGACTTGCGGCTGTGGGGAAGGCAACCTTTATATCGAAGGTGATGAACACAACCCTCACTCGGCGTTTCGCAGCGCCCCCTTCGCGCCGGCCCCGCGCCAGACCATGACCATTACCGGCGTCAAAACCGATAACTTCACCCCTACCCGCACTGAAAGCGGCGACCTGCACTACGGCCATGGCGAAGCAGGAACCCACGCGCCAGGCCAGAGCCAGCGCCGGATGCTGGAGGTGGAGATCGACGTACTGGATAAAAATAACCGGCTGGCCGCCCGCAACCGCGCCCGCTTTGCCGCCCGTGGTCAGGTGGTGCTGAACCTGGTCTCCAGCCCTGGCTCCGGTAAAACCACCCTGCTGAGCGAAACCTTACTGCGCCTGAAAGACAAAACGCCGTGCGCGGTTATCGAAGGCGACCAGCAGACCATCAACGACGCAGCGCGTATTCGCGCCACCGGCACCCCGGCCATTCAGGTCAACACCGGTAAAGGCTGTCATCTCGATGCGCAGATGATCGCCGATGCCGCCCCGCGCCTGCCGCTGGCGGATAACGGAATTCTGTTTATTGAAAACGTCGGCAACCTGGTGTGCCCGGCCAGCTTCGATCTCGGCGAACGTCACAAAGTGGCGGTGCTATCGGTGACCGAAGGGGAAGACAAACCGCTGAAATACCCGCATATGTTCGCTGCCGCCAGCCTGATGCTGCTGAACAAAATCGATCTGCTGCCGTACCTCAACTTTGATGTGGAGAAGTGCCTCGCCAGTGCCATGGAGGTGAACCCCAATATTGAGATCATCATGCTCTCCGCCACCAGCGGTGAAGGCATGGATACGTGGCTCAACTGGCTGGAGGCGCAGCAATGTGCATAGGCATTCCGGGACAAATCTGCGCCATTAATGGCAATCAGGCGAAGGTCGAAGTGTGCGGCATTCAGCGCGAAGTCGATCTGACCCTTGTCGGCGCCGTCGACGAGCACGGTCAGCCGCGCCTCGGACAGTGGGTGCTGGTCCACGTCGGCTTCGCCATGAGCATCATTAATGAAGCCGAAGCCCGGGATACTCTCGAGGCGCTGCAGAATATGTTTGAGGTCGAGCCGGACGTCGGCGCGCTGCTGTACGGCGAGGAGCGATAATGCGTTTCGTTGATGAATACCGCGCCCCGGAACAGGTGATGCAGTTGGTTGAGCACCTGCAGGCGCGGGCGCAGCGGCTTCCCCATACCGCCGAACGCCCGCTGCGGATTATGGAAGTCTGCGGCGGCCACACCCACGCCATTTTTAAATTCGGCCTCGACCAGCTGCTTCCCGACAATATTGAATTTATTCATGGTCCTGGCTGCCCGGTCTGCGTGCTGCCGATGGGGCGTATCGACACCTGTATCGACATTGCCAGCCGTCCGGGCGTGATTTTCTGTACCTTCGGCGACGCCATGCGCGTGCCCGGCAAAAACGGTTCATTGCTGCAGGCAAAAGCCCGCGGCGCCGATGTGCGCATCGTCTATTCGCCGATGGACGCCCTGAAGCTGGCGCAGCAGAACCCGGAACGTGAAGTGGTCTTCTTCGGCCTCGGCTTTGAAACCACCATGCCCGCCACCGCCCTGACCCTCCGCCACGCCCGCGAGCGCGGCGTCGACAATTTCTACTTCTTCTGCCAGCACATCACGCTGCTCCCGACCCTGCGCAGCCTGCTCGACCAGCCGGACAACGACATCGACGCCTTTCTGGCCCCCGGTCACGTCAGCATGGTCATTGGTACCGACGCCTACGGTTTTATCGCCAGCGACTATCATCGTCCTTTAGTGGTTGCTGGATTCGAACCGCTTGATCTACTGCAAGGCGCGGTGATGCTGGTTGAGCAGACAATAGCGCGGCACAATCAGGTGGAAAATCAGTATCGCCGCGTGGTGCCTGATGAAGGCAATCCGCTGGCGCAATCGGCGATAGCCGATGTTTTCTGCCTCAGCGGCGACAGCGAATGGCGCGGCCTGGGGGTCATCAGCAATTCCGGTGTATGCCTGACGCCCGCCTACCAGCGTTTCGATGCCGAGGCCCATTTCCGCCCGGCGCCGCAGCGCGTCTGTGACGATCCGCGCGCCCGCTGCGGCGACGTGCTGACCGGTCGCTGTAAGCCGCACCAGTGTTCACTGTTCGGCAAAGTCTGTAATCCCCAGAGCGCCTTCGGCGCGCTGATGGTCTCATCAGAAGGCGCATGCGCCGCCTGGTATCAATATCGCAGTCAGGAAAACGAAGCATGAAAAGCGTCCAGTTAGCCCACGGTAGCGGCGGTCAGGCGATGCAGCAGCTGATCGCCTCCCTGTTTATGCAGGCGTTTGCCAACCCGTGGCTGGCGGAGCAGGAAGATCAGGCGCGTCTTGATCTGGCGCAGTTAGCCGCCCTCGGCGACCGCCTTGCCTTCTCCACCGACAGCTACGTCATTGACCCGCTGTTTTTCCCCGGCGGCGATATCGGCAAGCTGGCGGTATGCGGTACCGCCAACGACGTGGCGGTCAGCGGCGCCCTGCCGCGCTATCTCTCCTGCGGGTTTATTCTCGAAGAGGGGCTGGAGATGAGCATCCTCGAACGGGTGGTCAACAGCATGGCCCATACCGCGCAGGCCGCCGGGATTGCCATCGTGACCGGCGATACCAAAGTCGTGCCGCGCGGCGCGGCGGATAAACTGTTTATCAACACCGCCGGGATCGGCGCGATCCCGGCAGACATTCGCTGGGGCGCACAGCAGATTGCCCCCGGCGATGTCCTGCTGGTCAGCGGCACCCTCGGCGATCACGGCGCCACCATCCTCAACCTGCGCGAGCAGATGGGGCTGGACGGCGCGCTCTCCAGCGACTGCGCAGTACTCACGCCGCTGATTCAGACCCTGCGCGACGTTCCCGGCGTCAAAGCCCTGCGCGATGCCACTCGCGGCGGAGTCAACGCGGTGGCCCATGAGTTCGCCGCCACCAGCGGTTGCGGCATCGAGCTGCATGAACAGACGCTGCCGGTCAACGATACCGTGCGCGGAGTTTGCGAGTTATTAGGGCTGGATGCGCTTAACTTCGCCAACGAAGGCAAGCTGGTGATTGCCGTTGCCCGGGAGGCGGCGGAAGCGGCGCTGGCGCAGTTGCGCAGCCATCCGCTGGGCCGCGATGCGGCGATGGTTGGCGAGGTGGTTGAACGCCGCGGCGTACGTTCCGTCGGGTTATACGGCGTCAAACGCACGTTGGATCTGCCTCACGCCGAGCCTTTACCACGGATTTGTTAACCGGATTGACCGAGTGAACCGGTAGCCCGGACAGATGCGCAGCATCGCCTCCGGGGAAAACATCAGTATCTCAGCATGATTATCCAGCCCAAATCATCGGGCCACCACGGATGGATTACCGCGGCAACGACTGCTTTTTAACATACTATTATTTGTGTCATCACTTTCTTATGCGCCGCCTGAATGGCGCTTTTTGGACTTAAGCAATGTCGTATACACCACTGGGCGATTTTGGGCAGCAAGGGCTGTTCGATATCACCCGTATTCTGTTACAGCAGCCTGATCTGGCCGCGCTGAGTGAAACGCTAACCCACCTGGTTCAGCAATCTGCGCTGGCAGATCGCGCGGCCATTATCCTGTGGAATGCCGGAAACCACCGCGCGACCCGCTACGCCTGCGACGATGCGGGCCTGCCGGTCAGCTATGAAGATGAAACCTTACTGGCCCACGGGCCGGTGCGCCGCCTGCTGTCGCGCCCCGATGCGCTACATTGTGACCATGCCACCTTTGTCGAAGCCTGGCCGCAGCTGGCCAGCTGCGGTTTGTATCCGCCATTCGGTTATTACTGCCTGCTGCCGCTGGCGGCGGAAGGTCGCATCTTCGGCGGCTGCGAGTTTATCCGCAACGACGACCGCCCCTGGACCGAAAAAGAGTACCAGCGGCTGCATACCTTTACCCAGTTGGTTGCGGTGGTGACCGAACAAATCCAGAGTCGGGTCAGCAACAATGTGGATTACGATTTGCTGTGCCACGAGCGCGACAACTTCCGCATTCTGGTCGCCATCACCAACGCCGTGCTCTCCCGGCTGGATATCGATGAGCTGGTGGGCGAGGTGGCGAAGGAGATTCACCGCTATTTCCGTATCGACGCCATCAGCGTGGTGCTGCACAGCAGCCGCAAGGGCAAGCTGAATATCTACTCGACTCACTATCTTGACGCCAGCCACCCGGTGCACGACCAGAGCGAGGTCAATGAGGCTGGAACCCTGACCGAGCGGGTGTTTAAAAGCAAAGAGATGCTGCTGCTCAACTTGCACGAGCACGACTCGCTGGCACCGTATGAAAAAATGCTCTTCGAGATGTGGGGCAACCAGATCCAGACCCTGTGCTTGCTACCGCTGATGTCCGGCAATAATTTGCTGGGGGTGCTGAAGCTGGCGCAGTGCGACGAAAAGGTGTTCACCACCACCAACCTCAAGCTGCTACGCCAGATTGCCGAGCGGGTGTCGATCGCCATCGATAACGCCCTCGCCTACCAGGAAATTCAGCGTCTGAAAGAGCGACTGGTTGACGAAAACCTGGCGCTGACCGAGCAGTTGAATAACGTCGAGAGCGAGTTTGGTGAAATTATCGGCCGCAGCGAAGCCATGCACAGCGTGCTCAAGCAGGTCGAGATGGTGGCGCAGAGTGACAGCACCGTGCTGATCCTCGGTGAAACCGGCACCGGCAAGGAGTTGATTGCCCGGGCGATCCACAATCTCAGCGGGCGCAACGGCCGGCGGATGGTTAAGATGAACTGCGCCGCGATGCCTGCCGGGCTGCTGGAGAGCGATCTCTTCGGCCATGAGCGTGGCGCCTTTACCGGGGCCAGCGCGCAGCGTATTGGCCGTTTCGAGCTGGCGGATAAAAGCTCCCTGTTCCTCGACGAAGTGGGCGATATGCCGCTGGAGCTGCAGCCGAAACTGTTACGGGTGTTGCAGGAGCAGGAATTTGAGCGGCTCGGTAGCAATAAGTTGATCCAGACCGACGTCCGGCTGATCGCCGCGACTAACCGCGATCTTAAACAGATGGTCGCCGATCGCGAATTCCGTAGCGATCTCTATTACCGTCTGAACGTCTTCCCGATCCATCTGCCGCCGCTCCGCGAGCGCCCGGACGATATCCCGCTGCTGGTCAAAGCGTTTACCTTTAAAATCGCCCGCCGCCTCGGGCGCAATATCGACAGCATTCCGGCGGAGACCCTGCGCACCCTCAGCCGGATGGAGTGGCCAGGCAACGTTCGGGAACTGGAGAACGTGATTGAGCGCGCGGTGCTGCTGACCCGCGGCAGCGTGCTCCAGCTGTCGCTGCCTGAGCTGAATATTGAGCCGGAAACCCTACCGGAGGCCGCCCTGCCGCAGGAGGGGGAAGACGAATATCAGCTGATTGTTCGGGTGCTGAAAGAGAGTAACGGGGTGGTTGCCGGGCCGAAAGGGGCCGCGCAACGGCTGGGTCTCAAACGCACCACGCTACTTTCCCGCATGAAACGCCTTGGAATTGGCAAAGATGAGTTAGTATAAATTTCATACTTATTGCAATCAATCACTGGAAGGAGGTTTTATGGCGGTATCAGCACGTAACCAACTGACCGGCACGGTGAGTGCCGTTGCCACTGGCGCGGTCAATGATGAAGTTGAATTGACGCTCACCGGCGGCGCAAGACTGGTGGCGATTGTCACCCACAGCAGCCAGCAGGCGCTGGGGCTGGTCCCTGGCAAAGAAGCCATTGCCTTGATTAAAGCCCCGTGGGTGACCCTGGCAACAGAAGCGTGCGGTCTGAAGTTCTCCGCCCGTAACCAGTTTGCCGGCAGCGTCAGCCGGGTGACCGAAGGCGCGGTGAACGCGACGGTGCATATTACTACCGATGCCGGGTTTGATATTGTGGCGGTCGTGACCAACGAGAGTCAGGAAGAGATGCAGCTGGTGCAGGGCAGCCGCGTGCTGGCGCTGATTAAGGCCTCGGCGATCCTGATTGCCACCCGCGCTTAACACCATCCAAAACACTGTTTCATTTCGATAAAAATGAAACAGTGTTCTGTGAGTCACCTCGCGTTACCCGCCGTGAATGAATGATACATAAGCGTTTTCCATCATGGAGATGCTTATGACGCGTTTACCCCTGGCGGCAGCCATGACTCTGCTTATCTCTTCTCAGGCGGCACTCGCCGCCCTGCCCACGCTCCCGGTCTGGCCCGGCGGCGAGGCCCCCGGTGCAAAAAACAGCCAGGCGGTCCCGTCGCTGGTGGATCGTAGCAAAGATGGCGCCCTGCCCGACCGAGCGGTGACCGGTATCCGCGCGCCGGAGATCACGGTGTATGCACCCGTGAAGCCCAACGGTATTGCGTTGCTGATCACCCCTGGCGGTTCCTACCAGCGGGTGGTGCTGGACAAAGAAGGCAGCGATCTTGCCCCGGTGTTTACTGCGCAAGGCTATACCCTGTTCGTCATGACCTACCGCATGCCGGCGGACGGTCACGCGGAAGGCAGCAACGCGCCGTTGGCTGATGCCCAGCGCGCGCTGCGCACCCTGCGGGCCCGCGCCTCGGAGTGGCACATCAACCCGCATAAAATTGGCATCATGGGCTTTTCTGCCGGCGGTCATGTCGCCGCCAGCCTCGAGACCCGTTATGACGATACGGTCTATCCCGCCACGGACGCCGTCGACCACCAGAGTGCGCGCCCCGATTTTGTGGTGCTCGGCTATCCGGTGATTTCGATGGATCCCGCCATTGCCCATCCCGGTTCGCGCCACGCGCTGATTGGCGATACGCCGACGGCAGAACAGCAACGTCACTATTCGCCGGAGCACAATGTGACCGCCGCGACGCCGCCGACGTTCATTATGCATGCGGTGGACGATCCTTCGGTGCCGGTCGATAACGCATTGGTGATGTTTAACGCGTTGCGTGCTCACAAGGTGCCGACCGAGTTACACCTGTTTGCCGAGGGTAAGCACGGTTTCGGTATACGTGGAACGACGGGGCTGCCCGCCGCCGAGTGGCCTCAGTTGGCGATGAACTGGATTGCATCACTGCCGGAGATGAAAAAGTAGCGCCAGATATATCTCCCCCGGAGGCGCGTCTGCGCCGCCTCCGGGAGATTTTGCGGGGCTATTTATCGGTGCTGAAGCCGTTGCTGGCCGCCAGTTCGGCAAACCACAGCGCGTTGCGTTTTATCTGCCGCTCGCCGGTTTGCAGATCGAGGCGCCAGAAGCCGTAGCGGCGTTTGAACGAGTTAATCCACGACCAGTTGTCGATGAAGGTCCACTGGTGCACGCCGAAGCAGTTGGCGCCGTCGGCTATCGCCCGGTGCAGCTGCACCAGATGCTCTTCCATCAGACGAATGCGGAATGAATCATCGATCACCCCGTCGTCACCCGGTTCCCCTTCCGACTCGATATCCATCGCAATACCAATTTCTGCGAGGAACCACTTAATATTGCCGTAGTTGTCGCGCACGTTGGCGGCAATGTCATAGATCGCCTGCGGCAGAATTTCGTTGTTATCGCGATACGGGTTAAACCGCCCTTCAGGATTAACGTAGTTTTCGAAGTAATACTCCGGGGTGAAATAGCCCAGCGTATAGTCGCTCTCACGCGCCTGTACCCGACGCGGAACGTAGTAGTTCACGCCGAGAAAATCGACGTGCGAACCGGTAATCAGCTCAACGTCGGCTTTCGTCACTTCCGGCAGGCAATCGTGAGCGGCCAGAATTTCGCATAGCTCTTTCGGGAACTGATGTTTGACCAGCGGGTCGAGGAAGCTGCGGTTAAAAAACAGATCCGCATACCATGCCGCCTTTTTATCCTCCGGACTGTCGTTGCGGGTGTAGGAAGGCGTCAGGTTCAGCACCACCCCGATCTCGCCCGGCAGCGCCAGCTCACGGAACTCACGAATCGCTTTGGCGTGGGCCAGCATAATGTTAAAAGCCACCTGCGCCGCCAGCTTGCCATCCTTTTTACACGGATAGTGGAAATCGTACAGATAGCCACCTTCCACCGGCACAATCGGCTCGTTGAAGGTGATCCAGTATTTCACTTTATGGCCAAACAGCTCGAAGGCGGTGCGGGCGAAACGGGCAAAGAGATCCGTCACGTGCGCCGATTCAAATCCGCCGTACTGCTTTTGCAGCGCTTCCGGCATATCGAAGTGATAGAGGTTGATCATCGGCTCGATACCGTTGGCGATCATCTCATCAAGATAGGCATTGTAAAAACGCACCGCGTCCGGATTGGCGGCCCCGGTTTCAAAATCATCAATCAAGCGAGACCATTGAATCGAGGTACGAAAGGAGTTAAAGCCGGTCTGTTTCATCAACGCCACGTCCTGCGGGTATTGATGATAGGTGTCACAGACGGTTTGCGGTCCAATCTGCTGATAAAAACGTTCCGGCTGCTCGGCAAACCAGCTGTCCCAAATCGAGCGGTGCGGCTTGTTGCTTACCCCTTCCGTTTGCGGACCTGATGCTGCTGCCCCCCAAAAAAAGCCTTCCGGAAACTGATACCGGGTCATAACGCCTCCTGTCAGTGAAAAAAGGCCGCGCCTGACAGGCGCAGCCAAAAAAAGGTCTACCCTGTCACCTCATCTGTTGAGGTGAAAAATACGGCCCAGTGCACCAAAAGAAATCTACTGACAAAATGCGGAAATGTACATCCACAAACGGAAACCGCTTTCCATTATTGTCGGCCTGGTTCACAAATTTGAGGGGGACTCAGATATATTTGTGATTTACATCACGCAATGAAATATTCAAACGCCCGCATGACGCGGGCGAGATGTCGGCCAGCAGAAGGGCAAAAAAACTAGCGTTCGGCGTCGGCAAGCTGGCGTTCGTAGACCTTAAAGAACGGCCGGTATAGCATCCATGCGTTGAAGATGGCGAACAGCGTCATGCATAGATTTTTCCAGCTGCCGTTTGCAGACCAGGCCGCGCCGAGCGGGGACGGCATCGACCACGGTAACATCGCCACCGCCCGATCGAGGATGCCAATCTGCGTCAAATACCATGCGATACAGGCGTTTATCAGCGGGACGAAGATAAACGGCAGCAGGAAAACCGGGTTCATAATGATAGGAAAACCAAACAGTATCGGCTCGTTGATATTAAACAACGACGGGATAAGGCCAATTTTACCGACGCTTTTCAGCTGCCGCGATCGGCTACGCATCGCCATAAAGACCAGCGGCAGCGTCGAGCCAATGCCACCAATCAGCAGGTAGAAATCCCAGAACCCCTGCAGGTAGATATGCGGTAACGCCGTCGCTCCTTCCGCCAGCGCCTGCTGGTTTTCAAACAGATAGGTCATCCAGAACGGGTTCATTATTCCAGTGATGATCAGCGCGCCATGGATACCAACAAACCACAGTAAATTACAGATAAACAAAGAGATAAGCACCGCGGTCAGGGTATCTGAGGCCACCACCAGCGGCCTGACCGCTTCGCTGATCAGCTCCGGTAAAATCCGCCCGGTGGCTTGCTGCATCAGCGCATTGACCACGCTGATGGAAATCATCACAAACAGCAGCGGAACCAGCAGCTGGAACCCATTGCGGGTCATCAGCGGCACCTCTTCAGGCAAGCGAATGCACCAGCCTCTCTTATAAAAAAACCTAATTATTTCAATTGAATACGTACTGGATATCAGCGCAGTAAAAATCCCCATGCCGCCGAGGAAAATATTGGTTACGCCATTATCACGAAAGCCAATGAACAGCAGAAACGACAGGCAGCCGGTCAGCCCGCAGAGCCTTTCCGGCAGGCGGTACTGCTTCGCCAGGCTGGCACTGGCGCCGAAGGCAACAATCAGCGCCACCAGGCCGATGGTCAATTCAAACGTCGGCAGCAGCATCGGGCGCAGCCACAGGTAGAACTGTCCGAACGTCGTCGCGCCATTTATGGAAACGGGCGGAAACAAAACGGGCACCAGTAAACTCCCCACAATCACGAACGGCATCGCCAGCGCAAAACTATCGCGCATCGCCGTAATGTGATTATTGCGCGTCAGGATGTTCGCCAGTGGCGCCAGACGCTGTTCGATGATGTCCACGGCAACATTCATCAACGGATTGTTCATGGTTCTACCTTATCGAGTGGTTTTGTTGGCTGGATGATCGCGCACTACAACATAAAGTAAAAGCCCGCCTTAGGTGATCGTTATCACAATTAATAAATCCACAAATGGAAAGCGCTTTCCGTAATGACGCCATTGTGACTATAGTCCACCCATCCAACTCACCAGGAACGGTTTATGAAAAAGATTATGTTGTGTTGTTCCGCAGGTATGTCCACCAGCCTGCTGATGAAAAAAATGATTGCCGAAGCAGAGCAGCGCGGTCTGCCGGTGGAGATCAATGCCTTTGGCGTCGCCGAGTTTGATCAGCAGGTCGGGAACTATCAGGTCGTCCTGCTTGGCCCGCAGGTGAAATACATGCAGAAAGATCTGCAAAAGCAGGCGGACAAATATGGGATCCGCGTTGAGCCCATCAACATGATGGATTACGGCATGCAGAAAGGCGGCGCCGTACTGGATTTCGCGCTCTCCCTGATTGATAACAACCACTAAGGAAAGATCATGAGCTCTCTGTACGCTAAATTGATCGCCGTTATTGAACAAAAAATTACTCCGCTGGCCGGGGCAATCGGGCAGCAAAAGTATGTCACCTCGATCCGCGATGGTTTCATCACGGCGCTGCCCTTTATGATCGTCGGCTCTTTCCTGCTGGTCTTTATCTTCCCGCCCTTCTCGCCGGATACCAGCTGGGGATTTGCCCGGGCGTGGCTACAGTTCTCTCTCGATCATCGCGATGCCCTGATGCTGCCTTTTAACTTCAGCATGGGGGTGATGACCCTGTTTATCGCGGTCGGCATTGCCGCCAGCCTGGCAAAGCATCACAACCTGGATTCACTGACCGCTGGCATGCTGTCGCTGATGTCCTTCCTGCTGGTAGCCGCCCCGCTGAAAGACGGGCAGATCTCCACCGCCTACTTCTCCGGACAGGGGATTTTTACCGCGATTCTGGTGGCGATTTACTCCACCGAACTGTACGCCTTCCTCAAGCGGCACAACATTACCATTCGCCTGCCGCCTGAAGTCCCGGCTGGCGTCGCGCGCTCGTTTGAAATCCTGATCCCGGTGCTGGCTATCGTCCTGACGCTGCATCCGCTGAACCTGTTTATCGAAGCGCAACTGGGGATGATCATTCCAGAAGCGATCATGTCGCTGGTGAAACCGCTGGTTGCCGCCTCCGATACCTTACCCGCCATTCTGCTGTCGGTGCTGGTCTGCCAGGTACTGTGGTTTGCCGGGATCCACGGGGCGCTGATCGTCACCGGGATCATGAATCCGTTCTGGATGGCGAACCTGTCGATTAACCAGGCCGCTATGGCGGCGGGTACGGCGATCCCTCACATCTATGTGCAAGGTTTCTGGGACCACTACCTGCTGATTGGCGGCGTTGGTTCAACGCTGCCGCTGGCGCTGATGCTGCTGCGCAGCAAGGCGGTCCATCTGCGTACCATTGGACGCATGGGCGTCGTCCCGGGCGTGTTCAACATCAACGAACCAATTCTGTTCGGCGCGCCGATTATCATGAACCCGCTGTTCTTCCTGCCATTTGTGCTGGTACCGATGATTAACGCCACCCTCGCCTGGTTTGCCCTGAAGCTGGATCTGGTGAGTCGCGTGGTCTCGATGACCCCGTGGACCACCCCGGCGCCGATTGGCGCATCGTGGGCGGCTAACTGGAGCTTTAGCCCGGTGATCATGTGCCTGATCTGTATGGCCACAGCGATGGTGATGTATATGCCGTTCCTGAAAGCCTACGAAAAACAGCTGCTGCAGCAAGAACACGACAACGCAGCAGCCCAGACTGAAGCCGTGGCTCAGTCCGCTTAATTCACACAACACTATGTATATCCTAAATAATTCAAGTTGCAGGCAGGCGGCGACGCAGTGAATCCCCTGCAGCTTGAAGTATGACGGATATGGAGATTTATGATGGAATCAGAAGAACAAATCATGGGCATTATCATCAATGCCGGTCAGGCGCGTAGCCTCTGCTTTGAAGCACTAAGCTGTGCCAAAGAGGGGGATTTTGCCGCCGCTGACGAGAAGATGAAAGAAGCCGCGCACTATTCCCGCGAAGCGCACCTGGTCCAGACTCAGCTGATTGAAGCCGATGAAGGGGAAGGGAAAACCAAAATGACGCTGGTGATGGTTCACGCCCAGGATCATTTGATGACCTCAATTCTGGCGAAAGAGCTGATCGCCGAGCTGATTGCGGTCTACCGTTCACGCCCGCTGCACCAGTAGCCGGGCGACCCGGACGGGCGTTGACGCGACCGTCCGGGAGTGCACTCCCCCACTCTTATCTGAGGACAACCATGCTACATCTGGGTTTAGATATCGGCGGTACCAAAATGGAAGCCGTGATGCTCAATGCCGACGGCGAATGCGTCTATCGCCAACGTCGACCGACGCACAAAGAGAGCTATGAGGCCTTTATGCAGCAGCTGCTTGGCCTGATCGACAGCGTGCGCCAGTGGAGCGAACAGCCGTTTACGATTGGCATTGGCCTGCCGGGCGCCATCGACCCGCAGAGCGGCCTGATTAAAAACTGCAACTGCCTGGTCCTCAACGGCCACGACCTGCGTCGGGATCTCAAGCAGCAGCTCGGCCAGCCGGTCTGGATAGCCAATGATGCCGACTGCTTCACGCTCTCCGAAGCCGTGGATGGCGCAGGGGCTGGTGCCAGTACAGTATTCGGGGTGATTATTGGCACCGGCTGCGGCGGCGGCATCGCCGTCAATCAGCAGCTACTGAGCGGACCCAACGCCATCGTGGGCGAATGGGGACACAACACGCTACCGGGCTATACGCCGGAGCGCGATGGCCCGGATCAGCCTTGCTACTGCGGCAAAGTGAACTGCATAGAAAGCTTTATCTCCGGCACCGGCTTTGCCAGTCGCTTCGGCGAGCAGGCGCGAGCGGAGGCGATTATTCAGGCCGCTGGCGAGGGCGACCCGCAGGCACTGGCCCACTGGCAGCACTTTATCGATGCTTTTGCCCGCAGCCTGGCATCGGTGATTAATATTCTCGATCCCCAGGTCATTGTGCTAGGCGGCGGCTTATCTAACGTTGAAAAAATCTACGACACGTTGCCGGCAGCGCTGGTGCCTTATCTGTTTTCCGACAGTTGCAGAACCCAGATTAAACCGGCTCGCTTCGGCGATGCCAGCGGCGTGCGCGGGGCAGCGTGGCTGCCGGTTCTGGCAAATTCCACGGACCGCTGGCGATGACACTTTTTCAGCAGGTATGTTAAGCTAAGCGAAATAATCAAAGCAGAAAATACCATGCCAACCATTGATGATGTTTCAAGATTAGCGAATGTCTCGAGAGCGACGGTATCTCGTGTGCTCACCGGCACCCGCGGCGTGCGTGACGAAAGCCGGGAAGCCGTCCTGCGGGCAGTGGAAGAGCTGAACTATCGCCCAAGTTTTGCCGCGCAGAACCTCGCCAGTCAAACATCCAATCATGTCGGTCTGGTGCTCCCGGTGCGGGATGAAAGCAGCAGCGCACGGCTGCTACCTCTGCTGTCTGTGGCGCTGAAAAGCCTGAATAAAAACCTGATCGTCCAGTACGTGACGGATGCTGTCGAGCAGGCGGCCGTCATCGACGATTTCCAGCGCCAGTGTGTCGCCGTGGTGGTGCTCGGCCCCCTGCCGGCGGATACGCCACGCAACGTGATCTCCTTCGATCGTTTCAGCATCGCCGGGGTGAACAATCAGGGTTACGACTACGCCTTTGCTACCGAAAGCGCCTGTCGCTACGTGATTGGCAAAGGCCATCGTCACATCGCCCTGCTCTCTGACAGCGACAGCGATGACGCCAGCCGCCAGATGCAGGAAGGCTATCGTAACGTCCTGCAAAACTACTCGATTCCTTTCAACCGCCAGCTGGTGCTGACCGCCAATGACGATGTCGAACAGGCGCTGCTTACGCTGATCAACAGCTTCAGCAAATATTCGGTGATTATCGTGAAGCGTGACCGCTACGCGGCGGAGGCCATGCGCCTGCTGCGCGAATTTAATGTTGCCGTGCCGCAGGAAGTCTCGCTGCTGAGCCTCGAAGATTCGCCGCTGGCCTCGCTGCTCTATCCGCCGTTGACCTGTATCTCCTGGCCGCTGGAACAGCTGATGGAAAACTGCCTGCAGCGCATCCGCAACCTGATTGATGAGCGTCCGGCATTTGCCACCGAAGGACGCACTCTCGCAGGCCGCCTGATCCCACGCCAGTCGGTCGCCGACATCTCCTGATTTTATCCTGCCCGGGCTGTTATCCCCTGCCGGGCAGGCAGATACCCTGTTTTATTCCTGCAATTTCCCCGCTTAGCTCCCGCGATGCCCTTGCCGTGCTAATCATTATCCCGGCATCTCCACCATAAATAATAATCATTTTCATTTGTAAATAGCCTATGCTATATAACATAGCAATGGCTATAAAAGATGATTAATTAACCACATCGCAATGAGGGATCTTATGCTGCATTTGCCGTCGCTGAAACATCTGCTCTTTACCACGCTGCTGGCCGTAATGACCATCGCCCCGGTTCAGGCGAACGAAAAATTCACCGTGATCACCACCTTTACGGTGATTGCCGATATGGCGCAAAACGTCGCCGGCGATGCGGCCCAGGTCAATTCGATCACCAAACCTGGCGCCGAGATCCACGAATATCAGCCCACTCCAGGCGACATTAAGCGCGCCCAGGGGGCGCAACTGATCCTCACCAACGGCCTTAATCTGGAACTGTGGTTCGCCCGCTTCTATCAGCATCTGAAAGGAGTCCCGGAAGTGGTGGTCAGCAACGGCATTCAGCCGATGGGGATCAGCGATGGCCCCTATAACGGTAAGCCCAATCCTCATGCGTGGATGTCGATGGACAATGCGCTGATCTACGTCGATAACATTCGCGACGCGCTGGTGAAGTACGACCCTGCGCATGCCGATACCTATCGCCAGAACGCCGAAGCCTATAAAGAGAAAATCCGCCAGACCATGGCGCCGCTGAAAGCGGAACTGGCCCGGCTGCCGGAAGATAAGCGCTGGCTGGTGACCAGTGAAGGCGCCTTCTCCTATCTGGCCCGGGATAATGGGCTGAAGGAGCGCTATCTGTGGCCGATCAATGCCGACCAGCAGGGCACGCCGCAGCAGGTGCGTAAAACCATCGACACCATGAAAAAAGAGCATATCCCGACTATCTTCAGCGAAAGCACCATCTCTGATAAACCCGCGCGTCAGGTGGCGAGAGAAGCCGGTGCCCACTACGGCGGCGTGCTGTATGTAGACTCGTTGAGCGCCGCCGACGGCCCGGTTCCGACCTATCTGGACCTGCTGCGCGTCACCACGCAAACCATCGTCCAGGGCATCAACGACGGCCTGAGGAAACAGCAATGAGTACAGACATCGCCGGCCTTGCGGTCAACCAGGTCAGTGTCACCTATCGCAATGGCCACACGGCGCTGCGCGATGCGACGTTCAGCGTCCCGCGCGGTTCGATTGCCGCGCTGGTCGGGGTGAATGGCTCGGGGAAATCGACGCTGTTTAAAGCACTGATGGGCTTTGTCCGCCTGTCCCACGGCGAGATTGCTATTCTTGGGCAGCCGGTCAATCGCGCCCTGCGCCAGAACCTGGTGGCCTATGTACCGCAGTCTGAGGATGTGGACTGGTCCTTCCCGGTGCTGGTAGAGGATGTGGTGATGATGGGCCGCTACGGACACATGGGATGGCTGCGGCGGGCCAAAGCCGAGGATCACCAGCGCGTCGATGCGGCGCTGGCCCGGGTCGGCATGAGCGAGTACCGCCATCGGCAAATCGGCGAGCTTTCCGGCGGGCAGAAAAAGCGGGTGTTTCTTGCCCGCGCTATTGCTCAGCAAGGCCAGGTGATTCTGCTCGACGAACCGTTCACCGGCGTTGACGTCCAGACCGAAGCGCGGATCATCGCCCTGCTGCGCGAACTGCGCGATGAAGGCTGCACCATGCTGGTCTCCACCCATAATCTCGGGTCGGTCAGCGAGTTTTGCGATTATACGGTGATGGTCAAAGGTACCGTGTTGGCCAGCGGGCCGACGGAAACCACCTTCACTGCCGGAAACCTCGAGCGCGCGTTCAGCGGCGTCCTGCGCCACGTGGTGCTCAGCGGCGGTGAAACTCAGGTCATTACTGACGATGAACGTCCGTTTATCAGCCGCCGGGCGACGGGCGGTGAAGAGTGAACTGGCTGCTTGAGCCGTTTGGCTATCAATACATGCTGAATGCGATGTGGGTATCGGCACTGGTGGGCGGCGTCTGCGCTTTTCTCTCCTGCTACCTGATGCTGAAAGGCTGGTCGCTGATTGGCGATGCCCTCTCCCACTCCATCGTGCCCGGCGTCGCCGGGGCGTATATGTTGGGTCTGCCCTTTGCCGTCGGCGCGTTTCTCTCCGGCGGGCTGGCGGCAGGCAGCATGCTGTTTCTCAACCAACGGTCGAAGCTGAAAGAAGACGCCATTATCGGCCTGATATTCTCCTCGTTCTTCGGCATCGGGCTGTTTATGGTCTCCCTCAACCCGACCTCGGTGAATATCCAGACCATTATTCTCGGGAATATTCTGGCGATTGCGCCGGAGGATATTATCCAGCTGGCGGCCATCGGATCGATTTCAATGGTGATACTGCTACTGAAATGGAAAGATCTGATGGTGACCTTTTTCGATGAAAGTCACGCCCGCTCCATTGGCCTCAACACCACCGGGCTGAAGCTGCTGTTCTTCACCCTATTGGCAGCCTGTACCGTGGCGGCCCTGCAAACCGTGGGCGCCTTCCTGGTAATTTGCCTGGTGGTCACCCCCGGTGCCACCGCCTGGCTGCTGACCGACCGCTTTCCGCGTCTGCTGGCGATTGCCGTGGCCATTGGCAGCCTGACCAGCTTTTTCGGCGCCTGGCTAAGCTACTATCTGGACGGCGCCACCGGCGGCATTATCGTGGTGGCCCAGACGCTGATCTTTTTAATCACCTTTGTGATGGCGCCTAAACACGGTCTGTTGGCTAACCGTCGCCGCGCCCGGAGGTCTTCATGCTGATAACAACCCTCCTCGAACCCTTCCAGTTTTCGTTTATGATTAACGCCCTCCTGGTGGCGACGATTGTCGCCGTCCCGTGCGCGCTGCTGTCGGTATTTTTGGTGCTGAAAGGTTGGGCGTTAATGGGAGATGCCATGAGTCACGCGGTCTTCCCCGGCGTGGTGGTGGCCTACATTATCGGTATTCCGTTCGCCATCGGCGCCTTTGTCGCCGGCCTGTTCTGCGCCGTGGCCACCGGCTATCTCGACGATAACAGCCGCATCAAACGCGATACCATTATGGGCATTGTCTTTTCCGGGATGTTTGGCGCCGGGCTGGTGCTGTACGTCTCGATCCAGTCGGAGGTCCATCTCGACCACATTCTGTTTGGCGATATGCTGGGGATTTCCGCGAGTGATATTGGGCAAACGTCGGTGATTGCCTTAATTATTACGCTGATTGTCGGATTAAAATGGCGTGATTTTGTACTGCATGCCTTCGACCCGCATCAGGCCAAAGCCAGCGGCTTGCGCTGCGGGCTGCTGCACTACGGGCTGCTGTGCATGATTGCGCTGACCATCGTGGCGACGCTCAAAGCGGTTGGGATTATTCTGTCGATCTCGCTGCTGATTGCCCCCGGCGCCATTGCGCTGCTGCTGACCCGACGGTTTGTCAGCGCGCTGCTGCTGGCGGTGGCCATTGCCGTTAGCTGTAGCTTCGCCGGCGTCTGGCTGTCGTTTTATCTGGATAGCGCACCGGCGCCGACAATCGTGGTGCTGTTCAGCGCGCTGTTCGTGATCACATTTGTCGGTACGTCGGTTCGCGATAGTCGAACCCAGGCGACCGTGAGTGGTGGTTAGTAGTCAGAATACGCTTCCCGGCGGCGATGCTGCGCATCTGTCCGGGCTACTGGCAGGTGCGATGGGTCGCCTCCGGGGAAATCACCGCGACTTTTTCGGGCGGTATTTCTCCGGTAACTCCGGCACCGGGCGTTTATCATCAATCAGATGGCGAATGGTCAGTATCGGGTGCCGCCAGAGCATACGCGGCCCGGCCCAACGCATGATCTGCTTCATCTCTTCGCGTTTTTGCGGCTGGTAGCAGTGTACCGGGCACTGCTTGCAGGCCGGTTTCTCCTCGCCAAACACGCACTTATCCAGCCGCTTATCCGCATAGACGTTCAGTGCCTGATAGTGCTCCGCATCGCCCTGCGCATCCGGGCAGCGGCGCTGGTAGAGCGCAATCATGCAACGAATGGTCTGTTTCTCACGGTCGATGCGTTTTCCTGCCATGGCCTTTCCCCTCAATAAAGATGCAAAAATAATACACCTTTAACGTCCAGGGCGCAGCCGTTTTTCCCCTGCCGCTTACGCCGGGTCGGCCGGTTTATCCACGTGCCCCAGCGCTTTTTCCGGGAAGCAGACATCGCGAACCCGGCGCTTCAGCTCGGCGGCATCCGGGAAGCCCTGATCCTGTTTGCGCTCCCAGATTTGTACCTCGTCCACGTGGATCGTGAAGATCCCTCCGGTTCCGGGAACCAGCTTCACCGAGGCGATATCGGTACTGAAAGTATGCAGCAGCTCCTGCGCCATCCAGCTGGCGCGCAGCATCCAGTTACATTGCGAGCAGTAGTTGATGGTGATGTTGGCTTTATGGCTCATGGTGATCTCACGGTGTCTGAAAGGGTAATTGTAAACAGGTTGCAGAATAAATGAGGAATAGTTGAAGATCTTGTTGCAAATGATAATGCCTATTATTACCATTCGCAATCAACAAGCATGGAGAATACGGTCCGCCAGGGAAACAACGGGACTAACCTGCAAATCTGGAAGTAACGCGTGAGCCGATACTAATAATTATCAAGGCGTGGCTACTATGTATAAATCCACTCAATCACCTGTCTGGTTTAAAAAAAGCCTGCTGGTGACTTCTTTGCTCGCAGCAATGTATCAGACCACCGCCGGGGCGGCTGATACGACCACCCAAACTTCGATCAACGATGCTTCGTCCGATACGACGGAGCAGATGACGGTCACGGCACCTGCGCCGGTGTTCAAGCCGGGCAGCGAACATTCGGTTAGCGCCCAGGAACTGCAGGATAAAGGGGCCAAAGACTTTGGCTCCATCATGCGTTATGAACCGCTGATTGGCGCAACTGGCGCCAGTGGCGGCTCGGGCAACGGCAAAAGCGGCTTCGACCGCGGCGGCTACACCGGGTATAACATTCGCGGGCTGGAAAGCAACCGCGTCGGCATTGACGTCGACGGCATCGCCCAGCCGGACGCCACCGGGCGCAGCTACGTCAGCCGTGCTGGCCTGAATACCTTCGGCATCGGCCGCGATTATATCGACCCGTACATGTACGGCAGCATCGATATTCAGTCCGGTGCAACCTCAACTGAAACCGTGAATACCTCGATCGGCGGAAATGTCTCGTTCCAGCCGAAATCGGCGGATGACTATCTGCATCCGGGAAAAACCAGCGCGTTTGGTTACCGCAGCGGCTATGACTCGGCGGACCGCAGCTGGCATAACGGCGTGACGGTGGCGGGCGGGGATGAAACCCTGCGCGGCATTTTCGTCTACAGCCGCCGCGATGGTCAGGAAACGGAAAATAACAGCGGGACGGTAGAGGCGTACCCGGCAAACTGGCACTCCGACGCGTTTATGGCCTCCGGGATCTGGCAGCCGAACGACGAACATAAGCTGACCAGTACCTTCGATTACTACCACAAAACCAACCATACCCATTACGACGCGTGGGATTCCAGCGGTAACAGCGTTATCGGTACTTCTAACCAGACCAGCCAGACTCGTCGCTGGGGCATCAGCCTGAAAGACGACTGGACGCCGATGAATGACTACATCGACAGCATGTCGACCAAAGTCTATTACCAGCACACCGAAGCCCACGACTGGACCTACATGCCGGACAGCACCTCCCTGGCGATGGAAACGGTCAACTCCAACTACGATACCGACACCTGGGGCTTCCAGACCGCGCTGGCGAAGTCGATCGGTCGTCACGACCTGAGCGCCGGCCTGAACGCCAGCACCACCAAAACTCAGCGTCCGTTTAGCCAGTCACCGGTACCAAGCGTCTACACTGCGATCATGCAGCCGGAAGCGGACAGCCGCGGCTACACGCTGGGCGGCTTCGTACAGGACAAGATCAACTTCGATTTGGATAGCCACAACTTTGCGGTGATCCCGGGCGTGCGCGTGGTGCATCAATCCACCAGGCCTGAAAACCTCAGCTCGCTGACCACTAACAGCAGCGTGTTGACCGAAGACTCGGTTGCCACCCTGTACGGCAAAAACTCCGACACCCAGGTCTTGCCGTCCTTAACCTTCCAGTACGACATTACGCCACGCGCCATGACCTATCTGCAGTATAAGCGCGGCGCTGAATTCCCGAATGCCAGCCAGCTGTACGGTTCGTGGAACCTCGGCTCCAGCTACGCCGGCCGGGCGCAATACGCGTTGATCGGTAACACCGATCTGAAAACTGAAACCAGCGATAACTTCGAATGGGGCTTAAAAGGTGAAGTGGTGGAAGGGATCACCATGCGCACCGCGCTGTTCTATAACAGCTATAAAAACTTCATCGCCTATAGCCGCTATACGCGCTCCGGTAACCCGGATAAGTTCAGCAACGTTCCGTCGAATATCTACACCATCTATCAGGCGGAAAACCGTGATAAAGCCTATATCTACGGCGGTGAAATCAGCGCGAAGTTCAACTTCGGCACCTGGTTTGAAGAGGTTAATGGCCTGAGCGCGACCCTCGCCTACGGTTATAACGAAGGCAAATCGAAATCCAGCTACAGCGGCGACAAATATGTCGACATCGATAGCGTTGCGCCAATGAAAGCGATTGTCGGCGTGGCATGGGATGACCCGGCCAAACGCTACGGTACCGCGCTGACCGCGACCTTTGTGAAAGGTAAGCAGGCCACCGCCACCAACCGCGAAAGCTACACCAACACCGGCACCGCGATTACCGATTCCACCAGCGAATACATGCGCGTACCGGGCTATGGGATGCTGGACTGGACCGCTTACTGGCAGGTGGCGAAGAACGTGCGCCTGAACGGCGGCGTGTACAACATTACCGATCGTAAATACTGGGATTACCTGAGCAGCCGCAATATTGAGACATCCACCAACCAGGATGCCAACGATAAAGCGCTGGCGGTCATGCCGGGCCGAACCTGGCAGCTGGGCGTGAACGTCGACTTCTAATCACCGTAATAATAATAAACCTGCTCCCCGGCCTGACGAGGCCGGGGATATTCATCGTAGAGAAGGATGTGAATTATGCAAAACGCGCAAAACGACCTGTGGCAGCGTTATCAGACCGCCAAAGCCAACTCCTCCGCCAAATATGCGCGCGATATCGCCGCCGAAATGGCGATCAGTGAAGCCGAACTGACCGCCGCACGCGTTGGATACGACGCCACGCGCCTGCAGGATGACGCGCGGGTGCTGATTGCCGGGCTGGAAAGCGTCGGCGAGACCAAATGCATCTGCCGTAACGAATATGCGGTCCATGAGCAGGTTGGCCAGTTTACCCACCAGCATCTTAACGGCCACGCGGGGCTGGTTCTCAACCCGCGCGCGCTCGATCTTCGCCTGTTCCTCAGCCAGTGGGCCAGCGCCTTCCACCTGAACGACAACGGTCGTCAGAGTATCCAGTTCTTCGACCATCACGGCGACGCGCTGCTGAAGGTCTACACCACCGAGCAGACCGATATGGCGGCGTGGGATGCGCTGGTTGCCGGGCACAGCCAGACGGCTCCGCAAGCGCTGGCTCTCCGCCCGGTCGATGCCCCCCGCTACGCGGATTCTGCCGACGGCGCTGCGCTGGAAAGCGAATGGCGCGCCATGACCGACGTGCATCAGTTCTTCGGGCTGCTGCGCAAATATAACCTCTCCCGCCAGCAGGCATTCCGCCTGGTCAACGACGACCTGGCCTGCCGCATTGATAGTGATGCCCTGCCGCGTCTGCTGGAGACCATACGCGAAGAAGGGAACGAGATCATGATCTTCGTTGGCAACCGCGGCTGCGTGCAGATCTTTACTGGTGCGCTGGAAAAACTCACGCCGATGCGCGGCTGGCTGAACATCTTCAACACCGCCTTTACCCTGCATCTGCGCGAAGATAGCATCGATGAAGTGTGGGTGACCCGCAAGCCCACTTCAGATGGCCACGTCACAAGCGTGGAGCTGTTTGCCCAGGACGGAACCCAGATTGCTCAGTTGTATGGGCAACGCAGCGAAGGCCACCCGGAGCAAGCGACGTGGCGGAACCAGGTTGACAGCCTGACGACGCAGGGACAAACCGCATGAAATACTGGCTGATGTTATGTGCCGCATTTCCGCTGTGGGCCCATGCGGCGACCGAGCGCATCGTGTCGCTCGGCGGCGACGTGACGGAGATCGTCTATGCCCTGCAGGCGCAACAGCAACTGGTCGCCAAAGACAGCACCAGCACCTGGCCTCCTGCCGCGCATTCACTCCCGGATGTGGGTTATATCCGCCAGCTGAATGCCGAAGGGATCCTCTCTTTGCGCCCGACGCTGGTGCTGGCGAGCGCGCAGGCCCAGCCTTCGCTGGTGCTGAAAAAGGTGCAGGAGAACCAGGTGAAAGTGGTCAATATTCCGGGCGGAAACGACCTCGCGGCAATTGATACCAAAATCGCGGCCGTGGCCGAGGCGCTGGGTAAAGAGGCGGAAGGCAATACGCTACGCCAGACGGTCGCCGCTCAAATAGCCCGGATACCGACGCAGCCCATCAACAAGCGGGTGCTGTTTATTCTCAGCCATGGCGGCATGAACACCATGGTTGCCGGGAAACAGACCTCGGCGGACGGCGCCATTCGGGCGGCCGGGCTGCAAAACGCGATGCAGGGTTTTGACCACTATCGCAGCATGTCCCAGGAAGGAGTGGTGGCGAGTCTGCCGGACCTGGTGGTGATCTCCGCCGATGGCCTCAAAGGCATGGGCGGCGAAGCCGGACTGTGGAAACTGCCCGGTCTCGCGCAAACCCCGGCCGGTCGCAACAAGCAGGTGCTGGTGATTGATGATATGGCCCTGCTCGGCTTTGGCCCACGCACGCCTGACGCCGTCAGCCAGCTGCGCCAAAAAGCGGAGCAGCTCCCCTGATGCGCCCCACCACCTCCCGCAATCTGTGGTTAATGGTGCTACTGCTGATCGGCCTGACGTTGTTCGCCACGACTCTCGGGGCGATGCCGTTGCCGATTGTCAGCCTGTTGCCACCGGGCGATGAGATGCTCCGCCATATCTGGTTGACCATTCGTTTGCCACGGGTGCTGCTGGCGCTGCTGGTGGGCGCCGCGCTGGCGCTTTCTGGCTGCGTCATGCAGGGGCTGTTCCGCAACCCGCTGGCGGATCCCGGCCTGTTGGGGATCAGCAGCGGCGCGGCGCTGGCGGTCGCCTGCTGGCTGGTGCTGCCGCTGTCGGTTCCGGTACTGGTGGCGCTGTATGCCCCGATGCTGGCGGCATTTATCGGCAGCATGGCAGTGATGGTGGTGATTTTTATCCTCAGCAAAG
This sequence comes from Klebsiella sp. R445, assembly GCF_051131755.1. Taxonomy (NCBI): domain Bacteria; kingdom Pseudomonadati; phylum Pseudomonadota; class Gammaproteobacteria; order Enterobacterales; family Enterobacteriaceae; genus Klebsiella; species Klebsiella sp. R445. The sequence goes on along the minus strand of NZ_CP180446.1, from coordinate 4,296,196 downwards.
CCGGGGATGGTTCGCTTTCGCGTCTGCTGCTGGTCGGCATCGCGATTAACGCGCTGTGCAGCGCGCTGGTGGGGGTGCTGGCGTGGATCAGCAACGATACCCAGCTGCGCCAGCTGTCGCTATGGGGCATGGGCAGCCTCGGCCAGGCCGAGTGGTCAACGCTGCTGGTGGCGGCCACCTTAATGATCCCCGCTTCGGCGATCGTCTGGCTGATGGCATCGCGCCTTAATCTGCTCCAGCTTGGCGATGAAGAAGCGCACTACCTTGGCATCAACGTCCGGGCATTACAGCGGCTGTTGCTGCTGTGCAGCGCACTGCTGGTGGCCTCGTCGGTGGCGATCAGCGGGGTGATTGGCTTTATCGGCCTGGTGGTGCCACACCTGATGCGCATGTGGCTGGGGCCAGACCATCGCGGGCTGGTGCCGGGATCGCTGCTGGCCGGGGCAATTTTGCTGCTGCTGGCGGATACCCTCGCCCGTACCGTCGCGGCGCCAGCTGAAATGCCGGTCGGTCTGCTGACCAGCATGCTCGGTGCGCCGTGGTTTCTGTGGCTTATTTTTCGCCAGCAGAGGGCAACTTATGGCTAACCTGAATCACGCTTATAGCGCCACCTCGCTCTCTCTGCAGCTGGGTCAACGCCGGGTGATCGATGATGTCTCGGTGCAGCTGCACACGGGAGAAGTGACGGCGCTGATTGGCCCGAACGGCGCCGGGAAATCGACGCTGCTCCGGCTGCTAACCGGTTTCCTGGTCCCGGATGACGGCGAACGCCAGGTGGAAGGCCGTCCGCTGGAAAGCTGGTCGCCCGGAGCGCTCTCCCGCCGCCGGGCGGTGATGCTACAGCGCACACAGCTGCAGGCCGACTGGCCCGTTGAAACGGTGATCGCCATGGGGCGCTCGCCGTGGGGCAAAAACCCGGACCAGCAGATGATCCAGCAGGTGATGGTGGAAACCGGCTGCGACCATCTGGCAGGCAGAAGCTACCCGTCGCTTTCCGGTGGCGAGCAGCAGCGGGTGCAGCTCGCCCGCAGTCTCGCCCAGCTGTGGCATGAAAACGCCCCTCAGGGCTGGCTGTTTCTTGATGAGCCGACTTCAGCGCTGGATCTGTACTATCAACAGCACCTGCTGCGCCTGCTCAAACGAATGACCCGCAGCGGCCTGCTGCACGTCTGCGTGGTGCTGCACGATCTCAATCTCGCCGCGCTTTGGGCGGACCGAATTCTGCTGCTGCATCAGGGCAAACTGGTGGCTCAGGGCACGCCGCATGAGGTCATCCGTCAGTCGGTTATCGGCCGCTGGTACGGCGCCGACGTGCGCCTGGGCGAGCACCCGGACATCGCCATTCCGCAGGTCTATCTGGCGCCGTAAACGTCGAACGCCATCGCCTTGCTGACGGAGGCAAAACCGGCCCATCCGCTAAACTCCGCTTCGGCGGAGTTTTCTTTATTTAGCGCAGGGTCATTCGGCAAACTTAAGCAGCGCCTCACCATCCAGACGATAGCGTACCCACTCAGATTGCGGCAACGCGCCGATGCTCAGGTAAAAATCGATGGCGGGCTGGTTCCAGTCCAGCACGCTCCATTCAAGGCGGCCGCACTGGCGTTGTACCGCACATTGCGCGATATGCTTCAGCATCGCCCTGCCCGCCCCTTGGCCGCGATACTCAGGGGAAATATACAAATCTTCCATATAGATACCATTCCGTCCAAGCCAGGTGGAATAGCTGGTAAAGAAGACGGCATAGCCTACCGATGTACCATCAATTTCGCAGATGAGCGCTTCGGTCTTGCTGTCTGCGCCAAACAGCGTGTCGCGGATCTCATCTGGCGTGGTAACGACCTGCTCCGGGGCTTTTTCATACACCGCCAGTTCATAGATCATATCGTAAATAGTGGTGACGTCTTCCGGGCGGGCCTGGCGAATCCTGATGCTCATAAGTTTTCCTGTCATTACGGTCTGGCGTGAACATTGATGGCGCTAAGCATAAGGGTTATTGTCAGGAGAATTAAGTGCAATGAAATCACGTAATGATGAATATTATGCATCCGGCGCTGCGGCGTATTGATTTGAATCTCCTGCCTGTTTTTGATGCGATCTATCGTCATCGTTCGGTTCGCCTGGCGGCGGATGAGCTGGCGATGAGCACCTCGGCGTTGAGCCACGCGTTATCGCGACTACGGCTCTCCCTCAATGATCCTTTGTTTTATCGCGAAGGCCACCGGATGTGCCCCAGCGTGTATGCTATTCAGCTCGCGCCGACCCTGGCCGCGGCGCTGAAACTGCTGAACCAGGAGCTGACGCCCCAGCCGAAATTTGAAGCAGCCAGCAGTACCGAGTGCTTACATATTGCGATTACCGATTTTACCGCATTCTGCATTTTCCCGGCCCTAATGCATAAGCTGCAGCATGCCGCGCCGGGCCTGCGCTTTGAGCTCCACTATCTGCCGCACAGCCCGGCATTAACCGAATTGCTGGCGGGCGAAGTGGATCTGGCGCTTGGATTCAGTACGGCAGAAGATATCCGGCATCCGGAGCTGGATGAGCTCAGCTGGTTCGAAGATGAGTACGTCGTCATCAGCAATACCCGACGGACAGCGCTGACGCTGGAGAATTATCTCGCCGCCCGGCATCTGGTGGTGACGCCCTGGAATGAGAAGCTGGGGGTGCTGGATTTACAGCTGGAACAGATGGGATATACCCGCCAGACCACCATCAAAACACCATCGATGCTTAGCGCACCGTTTATCGTGGCGGAAAGCGACCTGCTGATGGCGATCCCCCGTTTTGCCGCGACGAAACTGCTTCCGGCAGCGGATATCAAGATCTTTCCGCTACCGTTTGAGATACCAAGGTTTGAAGTGAAGATTTATTCACATAAGCGCAGCGGCAAGCGCGATGTGACCCACTGGCTGAAGGAGATTCTGCAGGCACTGGCGCACGAGTCTCTGGCTCATCGGTAGAACGTTACTGCATTGCGAGAGCATTGTGAGGGCACTGTACAACGCATTCGCCACACCCATCACAGCGTTCGTTGTCAGCCGACACCAGCCCTGACTCATCAATAAAGCAGGCCAGTCGCGGGCATACATCCGCGCACTGTTTACACTGTCTGACAGGATTCGCACAGGCAGAATGACTGAATACCGGGCGCAGTCCGGTATCAAAACGAGACTGTACGCGTAGCGCATGGCTCGAACATGCGGCGATACACAAACTGCAGCCATCACAACTGGCAAACTCAATCATCAGTTGCGGGTAACCGTCTTCATGCCTGGACAGGACGCCCATTGGGCAGACATCAATACACTGGCCACATTGGGTGCACTGGGCAACGAACTCCGCGTCAGGAGCCGCGCCTGGCGGCAGCGAATGCCCCAGCCGGATAGGCCGTACTTCTGGCGTGGTGTGTTTTGCCGCGCTGACAAACGCCCGAAACAGCCCGCGTCGACTGACGTGTCGGTGAGTCATCAACTCCTGATAATATTTCTCAGACTTGTTCATCCAAAATAAAGCCGTTTTGCCGCAGGTTTCAACGCCCGTTGCTGCTGCACATCCTGTAAATAATGCGTGGTCACGACGGCAAGACGGGCATAGAACGGACTCACCGCGTTGCACTGTAGCTTGTCGAGATAGCGGTATCCCCAGGGTAGCAAATGAGCCTCTAACAACTGATTCACCGCCGCATCTTTTCCGGCATCCAGTAACGCGCTGCAGGCTAACAACATCAGCCCAAACTGATCTTCCGGTTCATTCTGACGCGAGTTAAAAGCCATTCCCTGAGACTGCAGAAACGTCCGGTACTCAGCTGTGGTGTCGCCCATCAGCAGGTTATCGCGTTCCAGCCAGACAGATCCCCAGGGTGGCACTGGCATCTCGCCCTGCCCTTCAAACAGCACAGAGAATTGCCATGCCAGTTCGTCATCATCGTGCAACGGCCAGTCCGCACACCACACCGCAATCTGCTCTGGATCGTGCCAAGGATACAGATCTGACAGCGTGGGCAGACAATCGACAAGTGCTTTCACCTCCGGTCGTCCCGGAGAGTAGTAGAACAGTGCACCGAGGATCCTCGGTAATAAAATATCGGGGGACATCCCTGACTTCTCCTGAAAACAGAGCGGCGACAGCCGCTCATAGATTACATCGGCAACGTCCACAGGTTGTAGAATGCGATCCTACCCACCAGCTCCGCAGCAATAACCACCAGCGACGTGGCCGCCAGAACGGCCATATTAGTTTTGAGTCGTGCCCAGGCCACCACCCCGACAATGCCGGCAGCCAGCAGCACTGCCTGAGCAGTGAACCAACTGGATTGCGCCGCGGTCAGCACTCCATCAGCATCCATAAGCGTCAAAACATAGCCTGGACGCAGGCAGAAACTCACCAGAATCGCCAGCACGCTCACCAGCAACCCCAGACGCAGCCCGAACAGGCCAGCCAGAATGCCGCCGCCAATCAGCGGGGTCAGTACCATCATCACCGTCGTATACGAGGTGCGCCAGGTGACCACCGTCGGCAGCTGGTAGATTTGCGGGATGGCGAAAATAAAGACCACGCCCACCACCGCTGCCAGCCACACCAACGCTTTACACAGCGTGGTCGCGCCACGGTTCAGCAGCAGACCGAGAGAACCCAGCCCGCCGAGCGTGGCAAACACTGCCGACAGCACAATTTCGTTGCTCATCGGCGAATGGCCCACTCGCAGCAACATGTTCAATGCGCGTAAAGGCTGGCCTACATGGAAAATCCCCAGCAACACGCCAGCGCCAAACAGACACATCGCCGAGAAAAGGCCAACAGCCATACGCCGCCTGTCAATCTGTCCCAGAGTGCCGCCAATCAGCAATAGAATAAACGCGCCAACTGCGCTCTGAGTAAAGACGGTAAAAAAGACCAAAGGTAACTCATGCATGACGCACCTCACTCATGTTCATGATGGCCCCTTCTTTATCTCCCGTTGGGCGAGCCTTCGGATGGGGTTTAATAATAAGGTTAGGATGAGTAAACGACGCGGTGGGCAGCGGTGCGATTTCGTTCTCGCTGCCGTACTTCGCGCGCAGTTCATCGATTGGGCCAAAATCCAGTGCGCGCTGCGGGCAGGAATCCACACAGATGGGGCGCAGATTTTGCTCCAGCCGGTCGAGACAGCCGTCGCATTTGCGCATGACTTTAGCCTTAGCATCAAACTGCGGCGCGCCATACGGGCAGCGCATTTCACAATAGCGGCAACCGACACAGACGCTGTCATCGACCAGTACCAGACCGTCTTCTTCACGCTTGTGCATCGCGCCGGTCGGGCAGCCTGATACGCAGACTGGCTCATCACAGTGGTTACAAGCGATAGAGAGGTAGTAGGTAAAGGTGTCGTTGTGCCAGCTTTCCCCCTCTTTCACCCAGCTTCCGCCGCCGTACTCATAGACCCGGCGGAATTTCGGACCGACGTCCAGATCTTTATTATCCTTACAGCTGACCTGGCAGGTTTTACAGCCTGAGCAGCGCGAGGAGTCAACATAAAAGCCATACTGTTTCATTGCGGACACTCCTTAAGCGCGTTTGATTTCAACCAGGTTGGTATGCTGCGGGTTCCCTTTCGCCAACGGCGACGGCAGGTGGCTGGTCAGGGTGTTCATACACCCGCCCACGTCCACACCGTTGCTGTCCAGCCGGGTCCACGCCCCCTGTGGCATCGCCGCCACACCCGGGAGAATGCGCGGTGTCACCTTGCAAGGAATCGCCACCACACCGCGATCGTTGAAGACATGCACCAGATCGCCGGATTTCAACTGACGCGCGCTGGCGTCTATCGGGTTGATCCAGACCTCATCCGGTACCGCTTCATGCAGCATCAGCACGTTGGTATAGGTTGAGTGGGTATGGCCTTTGGTGTGAAAACCGCTTAACTGCAGCGGATACTTCGCGGTCAGCGCTTTATTCAGATGCGACTCTGTCACCGCGCAGAACTCCGGTACCGCCGGGATGCGGTCGCCTTCCGGCAGCGTCCACGCTTTCGCGAGATCGGCCAGCGCCTGCGAGTAGATCTCAATCTTGCCGGACGGCGTGGTCAGCGGATTGGCCACGGCGTCGGCACGGAAATCAGCAAACGCCAGGCTCTGTTTGTCTGTCGCGATACGTTGGTCGATGACCCCCATCTCTTTCGCCACCGGCCATTCCGGCAGGTACGGACGTTTTTCGCGGATCTGCTGATAATGCATTTCTGCCCACTGCGCCTGTGTCCGCCCTTCGGTGTACTGCTCACGCAGCCCCAGATGGCCGGCGATATCGGCACAGATATCGTAGGTGCTACGTACTTCCCACATCGGGGTGACCGTTTTCTGTAGGGCAATCATGTAGTTGTGAGAGCCTGTGGCATAGGAACTGTCCACCAGATCTTCCGCTTCGAGATAGCTGGTTTCCGGCAGCAGGAGATCGGCGTACTTCGCGCTCGGCGTCATGTGGTTTTCAATGACGATAATGGTTTCGCATAAACTTTCATCCGCGAGAATTTTGCGCGTGCGGTTGGTCTCACCGTGCTGGTTCAGCAGCGTGTTACCGGCCTGGTTGAAGAACAGCTTGATGCCGGTTTTCAGTTTATCCGCCCCCTTCACGCCCATCGTGGTGGCCGTCATCATTTCCGGGCGTTGAATCGCATCCGTCCAGAGGTAGCACGGAATAGAGGTCTTGATCGGGTTGGTCAAAATCGGTAACAGCGGCACGCCGTATCGGGTGCCATATGGCCAGTTACCGTTGTTGGTTCCCGGCAGGCCAAAGTGGCCCGTCAGTGCGGGTAACGTCTGAATGGCGCGCACGGTTTGCTCGCCGTTGGCGTGACGCTGCGGTCCCCAACCCTGACAAATGTAACAGGCACGAGCCGAAGCAATTTCGCGCGCCAGTTGGCGAATGCGCGTCGCCGGAATACCGGTGATCTCAGCCGCCCACTCCGGCGTTTTAGCGATGCCGTCATCACCTTTACCGGTCACGTAGTCTTTATAGCTGGCATTCGGCGCAGCACCTTCGGGCAGCGTGCTGCTGTCATAGCCCACGCAGTACTTATTTACCTCTGTTTCATTGATCAACTGTTCGGTAATCAACGTGTGCGCGATACTGGCCACCAGCGCGGCATCGGTCGTCGGGCGAATCGGCAGCCACTCGGCATGCTCGGTAACCACCGAGTCGGTATAACGCGGATCGATAATAATCACCCGCGCCTTCGAGGCTTCCAGCGCACGACGTAACTCTTCCACCTGTCCACCGCCAGACATGCGCGTTTCAGACAAATTCAGACCAAACAGCACCACTAGATCGGAATGAGCAATTTGCGTAAAGTGGCTCCCGATATACGCGCCGTGGGTATAGGGCGTTGCGGTGGCAATTTGCGCCGTGGAATAGGTGTTATGATAATTTAAATAGCCGCCGGTAAGATTTAGCAGACGTTTCCAGGCAGGCGAACCCTGGGTATGATAATAAGCGCCCGACTGATAGTTATAATAAATTGCCTCACGGCCATACTTTTCCGTCACGCGTTTTAATTCTTCAGCGACAAATGCTGTCGCTTCGTCCCAGGAAATACGTTTAAATTTCCCTTCGCCCCGTTTACCCACGCGTTTCATCGGATATTTAATCCGATCGGGGCTGTAAACACGCCAGCGACTGGAACGGCCGCGCAAACAAGGACGAATCTGGTGTTCGCCAAATACCGCATCGTCTTTGGCATCTTCCGGTTCAATACGCACAATACGGTCATCTTTAACGATCACTTTCAGCGGGCAACGGCCGCCGCAGTTTACTAAGCAGGCACTATGTCTTATGGTCTCAGCCCCATCCTTTCCCGAAGCCGAGGCCGTATCAGCCGCATTGAGAGTAAACGGTAGGGTCAGTGTGCTTGATGCCGCAACCGCAGCACTCATCCTGGTCGTGTTCACAATAACCTGTCTGCGGGACAGGCCATGTTGCAATAGTTTATTGATTATTGTTTTCATTTAATTTTATTCATCCTGAATTCGCTTCCGGTCAAATAATATTACATTTGAACATAAGGAAATTATTGATAGTAATCAATTAACATGCGACCACATTGATACACTTCACAAGCCATGTACGTAAATGATAAATGGTAAATATATTCCATCGTTATTCATCATCGACAGGCGGTTAAATCAGATATGCGTTCCCTGTTATCTGTACGAGTTTAATAGCGAATCACTAACAAATAGAGCGATAAGTTTTTACCAGCGTCAATCTCTGTAAGTATCGTTGTGAACAATAACCTTACATTTCCCTGTTGCTGTTCGGCTATATCGGAGTGGGAAAACTGACAGTAGAGTGCCTGACTGAACGCTCGTGGAAAACAAAACGGCTTCTTCCATCACTGGATAATTGGTTGCGTGAAATGGTGGACACTTTGTTATGAGACTCAGATCGGGCAAAGACGCTCACCTACACACGGAACCAATGGCAAGCGCTGGCGTGACTGCCGGGCAAAGGCGGATAGCGATAGTGCAACCATCACACGACTATTACATGCAAGGATGGAATCCCGGTGTTGTAGAATTTTCCCCCGTACCAATAATCCGTTTCTGACGTCGACATCAATAAACTCACCTGTTTGATTGGTGTCAAACCAACTAGTACAATGTTCGGCGTGATTGCTCGTTTCATTCCATTAAGGTGGTCAAATGCTTGACTTAAAGCTAAGAGAAATTAATAACAGCCTGTCCACCAAAGAGCGCCTTGTCGCCGACTATATTCTGGCGAATAAATCTTTGTTGAAAAGCATGAGCATTCAGTCCCTGGCAAAGGCTAACGATGTCAGCACGACAACCATATTGCGACTCTGTCACAAACTCGGTTATCAGGGGTTTAGCGATCTTAAAATTGACCTGATAACCTCTTCAGGTAACAACAATCACGACAAGATTTTGCAGGAAGACATTAATCTCGATGAATCTATCGAGAGCGTAAACCATAAAATTCAGCTGATCGAAAAATCATCTATTGATGAGACTCACGCTATCGTCAACGTCGAGCAACTCGACCAGGCGATTAAGCTCATCAGAAAAAGCAATAAGATTGTTATTTACGGTGCCGGCAGCAGCGGGCTGGTGGGTAAAGAGCTGGAGTATCAGCTCATCAAAATTAAAAAGGACGTCAGCTGTCACTCGGATTACAGCATCCAGTACAGCATCGTCAATACGCTGGATGAGCATGACCTGGTGATTATTCTCTCCCACTCCGGCGAAAATCTGGAAGGTGTTAAGCTGCTTACCATGGCGAAGGAGTTGGGCGTTCCGTCGATTGCCATCACCAAAATGGGTCAAAGCCGCATCTCAACGCTCGCCACCATCCTTTTGCATACCATCACCAGCGAAAGCGTATCGCGCCTGATCCCTATCCGTTCAAAAATGTCTCAGCTCTCGGTTATCAATATGCTGGTGACAAACCTCTTTATTCAGCAATATGACGAACGCTTGTTGAAACAAACTCAGAACCGCGCTCAGCGCTTCTACAACCAGAATCATAAATCCTGACGGATAACGCGCTGTCGTACCCTTTCTCCACCAGCCGTATTGCAATCGCAACGCGGCGATGAATACCTCAAGAGTGATCACCCTCGCAGAATAGATAAATGGGCTTTTAGCCTGTGTATTCCCACGCCTCAAAGTAATATAGTTACTATAAATAACCAAACATTTAGTAACAATGTAACCAAAGAGGATCGGGAGAAAACATGCAAACTGAGATTCCTGTCATTCTGATCAGCCACGGTCCCTTTGCCCAGGGCGCGCTTTCCTGTGCGGAAATGCTGATTGGTGAACAACACAACGTTGCCGTCGTATCACTGACCCCTGAGGCTAATATCAACGACGTCCGCGCCACTTTGCTGGAAACCTACCAGGCGATAAACCAGGGAAACGGCGTAGTAATTCTTGTCGATATGATGGGCGGTTCACCCTGCAACTTAGCCAGTGAGCTTTATCTGACATACGACGATATTCTGCTGTTCTGCGGATTCAATATCCCGACGCTGCTGGAAGTACTCAGCAACCGTGATTTATCGTTAAAAGAGATTGGCGCAATAATCGAAGAGGTTTTCCCTGGTAGCTGTTTTAACGTCGGGGAAACGTTACAAGCAGAATACACACAATCAACCGATCTGTAGGGGAAATCATTATGCCCATTAATCTTGCAAGAATTGACGACCGCCTTATTCATGGACAGGTTATTACCACTTGGGTAAAAAATCACGATATCGAACAAGTGCTGATCATCAACGATAAAGTTGCTGGCGATAAAATCCAGCAATCGGTTTTAACCATGTCCGCCCCACCGGAATTAAAGGTGCAGGTATTCGGCGTGCAGAAATTTATTGAAATTCTGCAAAAGACGGAAATTAAAAGACGCACCATGCTGCTGTTCACCAACAGTATTGACGTAAATACATTAGTAGAAAATGGGGTAAAAATCGACAAGCTCAACGTCGGCGGAATGCGAATGCAGGAAGGCAGAAAAAGCCTTTCCCGTGCCGTTGCGGTGACGCCAGAAGAAGAACAAGCATTTAAATCGATTATTGCCAGAAATATTCCAGTGGAAATACAGATGGTACCTAAAGATCCGGTAGTTGATCTGCAGACGTTAATTTAGCACCAATGGGAACGACGACATTAAATTTACAGGGATAACTCTATGTTAATTGAAGCTATTTTAGTCGCCATCTGGGCAGGTATCTGCTCACTGGACGATGTCGGGCCGCAGATGCTGCGACGCCCGCTATTAACGGGAACCGTTGCCGGCATCATTATGGGCGACATGGTTCAAGGGCTGGCGATTAGCGCTACGCTGGAACTGATGTGGATGGGCATCGGCAACGTCGGTGCGTACTCCGCACCTGATATTATTGCCGGATCAATCATCGGCGTCGCCCTGGGCATCTCCTCCAATGGCGGTATTGCCGCGGGCATCGCCCTCGCCGTCCCGGTATCCATACTCTGCCAGCAGCTCCTGATTATCTGGCGTTCTTTCGCCAGCTTCCTGAACGTCTGGGCGGAGAAATCTATCCACGATGGCGACTATCGTCGATTACTCAAAATCCACTATTTCTCCACCCCGCTGTGGTTCTTAATTCGCGCTGTCCCCTGTTTCCTGGCGGTCTATTTCGGTGGTGACCTGGTTGGTCGGATTCTGGCAGCCATCCCGGACAGCATCCTCACGGGCATGGGCGTCGCCGCCAAAATGATCCCGGCAATAGGCGTTTGTATCCTGCTGTTGATGCTGCTAAAAGGCCGGATGTGGTTCTTCTTTCTGCTCGGCTTCATGCTGACTACCTACCTAAAGCTGCCGATCATTCCAATCACCTTTATCGCTCTCGCCTTCGCTGTGCTTTATGACATGGCCTATAGCAACGGGAATAACGCCACGAATTCACCAGCGGAAAAAGAGAAACAGCCCGATACCGAGCCTGAAGAAGGATATGACTTATGAGCGACATCGCCTCTTATCGTGTAGTTGAGACCTCAACCCAAAATAAAAAACTGACAAAACAGGACCTTAACCGCATTTTCTGGAATATCCAGTCAATGTCATTCTCCTATAACTATGAAAAATTGCAGACCATTGGCTTTGCCCACTGCATGATTCCGGTTCTGGAGCGGCTCTATGCTGATGCCGACCAGGCCACGCGTATTAAAGCTATGAAGCGCCATCTGGAGTTTTACAACTCGCAGGTGAACACCGGCGCGCTTATTCTGGGCGTCACCGCAGCCCTGGAAGAGAAAACCACGGAAGAGGAAAAAGAGGCCGTCGTCTCAGTAAAAGCCGGGCTCATGGGACCGTTTGCTGGTCTCGGCGACAGTTTGTTAAAATTTACCTGGCTGCCAATCTGCGGCAGTATTGGTGCGGCATTTGCTCTGCAGGGTAATATCATCGGCCCTATTCTGATGTTTATTCTATTTAATGTCGTCAACGTCGGTTCAAAGTATTTCTTTATCCATTATGGTTATAATAAAGGTGTTAATTTAATCGAGCAGTCTAAAAACTCAAATATCATTCAGCGCATCTCCAATATCGCCAACGTGGTTGGCGTGATGGTCCTGGGGTCGCTCATTGCCACCACCGTAAAAATATCAACACCGCTGGTTATCGCCGTGGGTGAACAGTCAATAAAAGTGCAGGAGATGTTCGACAAGGTTATTCCAAACCTGCTCACGCTGCTGTTCGCACTTGGTATTTTCTTCCTCGTCAAAAGATTTAAAGGCAAGCATACCGTAGCGCTTATCGTTTGCATGATGTGTGTTGGGGTTATTTGTTCGACGCTGGGAATTTTAAATTAAGGGATGATGTATGAATGAAACACTGCAGTTTTCCGTTATTCGTAAAAACCAGACGCAGCTTGAAATTCATTTTTCCAAAGTATTAGATAACGCCACGCTCTATTGGACGCGGGACCATGATATCAATACGGCTGAACGTAATCTCATTACTGGGTGTACCGCTGGCCCTGTCTATTTAGACGATCCGTTGCAGGCGCGGCAGCGTATCTATTTTATTCTGGAGTATGCGGGAAAATCCTGGCTGTTTGGCGAAAGAACCCTACCGGTATCAGGCATAAACAATTTCAGGGATATGGGGGGATACACTGGAGCAGACGGCAAAAGCGTTAAATGGGGCATGCTCTATCGCTCAAACCATCTGCACAATCTGACTCCGCAGGCTCAGGCCTATCTGGAAGGGCTGCGCATAAACACTATCATCGATTACCGCAGCGCTAATGAAATCGCGAAAAACCCCAATGGCTATATCGGTGAAAAAGAAACCTTTCACCTGGATGCCACAGCGCAAACGGCGGAATTAGCAGCTCAGTTTGCCGCCGAACCGAGCAATGAGGATCGCGCCCTGATAGAGAGCGTGGTACGCGATATCCCTGCTGAATTAATCAACGGACAGGGAGATCAGGTTATTGAGCAGTATCGAAATTTCGTGGTCAGTGAAAAGTCAAAAAATGCCTTTAAGGCGGTGATAAATGTGCTACTGGACCTGGAGAATGCGCCGAATATCCAACACTGCCGCGGTGGCAAAGATCGTACAGGCTATGGGGCCTTATTGGTTCTCTCTATGCTTGGCGTGTCCGAGCAGGACATTATTGCCGACTATATGCTCACAGGTGCTAATCGTCTGGAACGCAACAACGTTAAAATGGCCGCCTATCGACAAATTACTGATAATCAGGATGTACTCGATTATTTGCTCACGCTGATCGATACCCGCGATACGTTTATTGTTGAATCGCTCAATGCCATGAAGACGATGTCCGGTAGTGTGAGAAGCTATATTAAAAATGAGCTGGGTTTCAGCGACAGTGACTTTAAGAAAATGCAAGAAAATTACTTAATTGCATTACCAGTTTAAGATACAAAGACAGTTAAGCCTCCACCACACCGCCGGAGGCTTATTTTTAATGTATATTATTTTCTTCATTCCGACTCGGAAACATTTTACGCTGGGGCACAATGAAATGTCTTAGCTGCCTGTCCCGCAATCTATTTATTGACCGTAAAGACGCAAACCGACATATGGAAATATAGAGGCCAACCCAGCTGCAATACGTCCACAATAGAAAACGACTTAACCCCCTGTTGCACCGCGGGTGATACGTAAACCACAATTTTCGCCAACATCAGCCCGATCTTTGTCGCCTGGCTTCATCATTTTGACCGCTTTAAACGAAAGCATCTTCCCCTCTTGTTTTCCTGCTATAAAGACTCCGTTATCATGCTCCTTATGCAGTCATGAACATAAATGCAGGCTTTCATGATAGTCGATGAAACAACGTGAAACTTAATGATAAACACAAAAAATCACTAACTCATTTAAAATTAAGAATAATGGACATCACAAACCGATGAGTACAATAGAAAATTTAGACGCCCACACACCCATGATGCAGCAGTATCATTTTTCAATGGTTAATCTATTGAAATAGAGGAATTAATTAGTTTCCAGCTATATTCTGGCTTACTGGTGGCATGCATTTCAGGGAATGTGAGTACGGTTTGATAGAAGCAGTTAACTCACCCTCCAGGGAGCAAAACAACTACACATTGGTTATTTACTCACCTCTTCTCAATAGATACACTATTTATAAGGATTTACAATACCATAAGGAAAAGGAGTATGGCCTTACACGGAAAATTGATATTGAACGGGGCAGATTATGCACCTTTCAATCTGTATGGTGTGGGTGTTTTTATGGCTTTCTCTGGTAAAGGAGTATATCGGAATAAAGGAGCATGTGGAGCTATTCCGAGTGACGGACCACTACCACCGGGAAAATACTGGATAGTAGAGCGAGGAGCAGGTGGGCTAGGCTCATGGGTTAAAGCTAAGGCACAAGATCTATACAATAAATTTTACTATGGTGCTGAGTTTGGTCGGGATAAGTGGTTTGCCCTATACAAAGATGATTGGGGCATTGATGACGGAACCTGGATCAATGGTGTTCATCGTGGATTGTTTAGACTTCATCCAGGTCGAGTTTCTGAGGGTTGTATCACAATTGCACATAATTCAGACTATGCACTCATCAGAAATGCACTTCTAAGAACGGCCCCAATACAAGTTCCATGTATGCGGTCACTTATGGCTCGTGGCTGGGTGGGGGTAATAGCTGGTGACTATAACAACACTTGCCCGTAGAATTGCGAAAGTTATATTTTATATCTTTTTGTCTCTGGTTATAGCTCGCACCTTAGGTGCTCCTGAAAATTGGGTTAGTGACAAGTTCTATTCATGGCTTGGTCATCTTATTTATGGCTCAGGAGAAATAGGTGCAGACAATTACTATGATCTTTATTTCTATGTGTCCGTAATAACAGTTTTTTCTATAACAACTTTAATCTATTTAGTTACAATGAAGTTAATTAACAAAATAAGGAACAAATAATATGCCAATCCCTCCGTATATGTGGCTTAAAGATGATGGTGGTGCAGACATTAAAGGTTCTGTCGATGTTCAGGATCGTGACGGTAGTATAGAGATTATTGGGTTAAGCCACGGTATCAATCTTCCAGTAGACAATGCCAATGGTAAAATCACCGGCACTCGTCAACATTCATCTATGATGATTGAAAAAGAAGTTGATAGCTCTACACCTTATCTTTATAAAGCGGCAGCTACTGGTCAGACTTTAAAAAGTGCTGAAATCCGTTTTTACCATATCAGTGATGCCGGACAAGAAGTTTGCTACTACACTGTTTTAATGGAAAATGTGAAAATCACTGGTGTTAACTGTGGTGTACCTAATGTTAAATTAGCTGGCAACGATAAAATGAACCATGTCGAAAGTGTCAGCTTACAGTATGAAAAAATCACCTGGCGAATTGTTGATGGAAATATTCAGTATACTGATGCCTGGAACGAACGACCAACAGCATAAACAAAGCCCTGCGGGGCTTTTTAGCAAAACGGAAAGTAAATACCAAGCATAATGGGACCATTCTAATGACCACTGTTGAATACATTGTTCTGGATTTATTTAGAAAAGAAATTCCCGGATATTTAGACAACCATTGGAAAGAAATCCCTTTAGAACTTGATTCTGATTTATTTGAGGCTCCTGGCGATGATCTGCATGAAGCTTTGGATAAATTTGAAAAAAAATTTAATGTTGATCTTTCCAGTGTTAAATGGTCGTTTTATTTTCCTTGGGAAAATACGCCACTGCTTACACGGTGGTTTAAATTAAAACGGGAGGATGTCGAAAGAACTCGTAAACCTTTAACCATCAAAATGTTTGCCGAATCAGCGGAAGCTGGAAAATGGCTTTATGACTGATAAAATAATAGTGTTATATTTTATAAAATAGGAAGCTTGGGCAGGATCGTCTACCGGGGCGGGGTCAGTCCAATATTTCTAGCTTACTGGTGGCATGCATTTCAGGGAATGTGAGTACGGTTTGATAGAAGCAGGTAACTCACTCTCCAGGGAGCAAAACACCTACACATTGGTTATTTACTCACCTCCGCGCAATAGATACAATGTTTGTGAGGATTTACAATACCATAAGGAAAAGGAATATGGCCTTACACGGAAAATTTATATTGAACGAGGCAGATTATGCACCTTTCAATCTGTATGGTGTGGGTGTTTTTATGGCTTTCTCTGGTAATGGCATTTATCGAAATAAAGGAGCATGTGGAGCCGTAAAAGGTGATGGTCCTTTGCCACCGGGTAAATACTGGATTGTTGAAAGGGGATCTGGCGGGTTCTTTTCAAGAAGAAAGGCAGATATTCAGGATACATGGAGCAAAATTCGCTACGGTGCTGTCTTTTCACGGGACGAATGGTTCGCTTTATATAAGGATGATTGGGGTATTGATGACGGAACCTGGATTGATGGTGTCTACCGTGGATTGTTCAGGCTACATCCCGGAACGGTATCGGAGGGTTGTATTACCATTGCTCATAACTCAGATTATGCCTTAATCAGAAACGCACTCCTTAACACCACTCCAATACAAGTTCCATGCATGAAAAATCTTATGGCTCGTGGTTGGATCGAGGTGATAGCCAATGGCTCGAATACTTGCCCGTAAAATGGCTAAAACGATATTTTTTATTATTATAACCTTTGTTGTGGCACGATCTTTTGGCGGTCCGGAAGCCTACATAAATCACGATCTTGCGAGTAAGTTAGCTCTATTCATAAGTGGAGATGTAAATGCAGAATCGATTTACGATGCTTATTTTTATATAGACATCACTTCTGTATTTTCAGTAGCCATAATTATTTATATCATATTAATGATGCTATTTAACAAAATAATGAACAAATAATATGCCAATCCCTCCGTATATGTGGCTTAACGATGATGGTGGTGCAGACATTAAAGGTTCTGTCGATGTTCAGGATCGTGACGATAGCATATAAATTATCGGGTTAAACCACGGTATCAATCTTCCAGTGGATAATGCTAATGGTAAAATCACCGGCACTCGTCAACATTCATCTATGATGATTGAAAAAGAAGTTGATAGCTCTACACCTTATCTTTATAAAGCGGCAGCTACTGGTCAGACTTTAAAAAGTGCTGAAATCCGTTTTTACCATATCAGTGATGCCGGACAAGAAGTTTGCTACTACACTGTTTTAATGGAAAATGTGAAAATCACTGGTGTTAACTGTGGTGTGCCAAATGTTAAATCAGCTGGCGAATTGTTGATGGCAATATTCAGTATACTGATGCCTGGAACGAACGACCAACAGCATAAACAAAGCCCTGCGGGGCTTTTTAGCAAAACGGGAAGATGTAGAACGAACTCGTAAACCCTTAACCGCAGAGATGTTTGCTGAATCAGCAAAAGCGGGTAAGTGGCTATACGATTGAAGACAGGCTTTGCCGTTCTCCGTCCAGAAGGGATGGGGGAAACAGCTGTATTTATTATATATTGCTCTCCCTACGAAATATGAGCATTGATAGGCCGGGAATTTTATACTCACCTAATAAAAATAACTCATTGAATGATGCCAATAACTCTTGATTTGTAAGGATAAAATAAACACAATGATATTTTACATCATTTTTAATTTACACCTTTCACAAATATTACTTTTTATATAAACAAAACAATAATTAAAATTTTTAATTGATAGGTAAAAATTGTTTTTTAACTCCAGATGAAAAATGATAAAATTTATCTACAATCATCAAGCGTTCATTAGCGGGCATCTTATTATGGATAAAAAAATAAAACTAGTCATGGAGATCGTACTATTCGTAGCTGCTATTGCAGGAATATGTACCTACTTATTTCCAAATACTCCAGATGCGCACAAGAGTGATGACATTATTGGTACGTGGACATCAGATTATTCATATGATAATGGAGGAATTATAGTTAGAACAAATGGAAATACATCATATTTTTCTAATGGAAAATACAATGTTAATGCTGACATGTCTTTTCAACCAGATAGCACAACCATCATAACCTTTGCTATTAATGGTGCTGGAGAGTGGAGTATTCATGATAACGAACTAATAACAACACTGAATACTCTAAAGTCGACTCCAACTAACATGGTTTATAAAGGGAAAGTGTTGAGATCTCAAGATTTTGATATACTGGAACGAATTTCCAATCAGAAAATTAAAACCATAGAAGATTTCACAGCATCTGGAGCAAGTCAGTCTTACATTATAAAAAATGATGACCATGACAAAAAGTTATTAGAAGGTATAAATCCCTTCGGCAAAAACTTCAACATAGAGATGTATAGAAAAAAGTAAGATCTTCCATAGACACGATCGGTGTTCCATTGGTCGTGTTCATCCCGCCCTCGCATACTGCTTTAACGCTACTGACAGCAATAGTTGCCCATCGGAATGTCTGTTCCGCTGCTGTTCTGTCTCTGTTTGCGATTTCATCAAACTTACCAAGGATCGCATTACCTGAAAGATCTTTGACACTAAGGCCAGACCACGCGGAAAACCTTTCTTCTGCTTTGTTCAGCACATTCAGTGTGTTTGGTTTAGCTGGTTTTGATCTTCCTAACAGATGTTGACGATATTGAGCAAATACTTCACTCATAGTGAGTTCAGAAGCATCTGTTTCTCGTTTAATTTTGTTGGGATTTCTCTTTGTTGCGATCATTGTCTGAACCAACTGCCGGGCTGTTTCACGATCTTGATCGATACTCGGAAAATCAGAAACATTGCCCACTTTTACTTTCAACGCAGAACTTGCGTTTCTTACCGTCACTCACACTACGCTCACCAGAAGATACTCTTCGCTGGATTACATAGGCTTTTTTCGTCAAACTTACCTTCACCCCGAATCCCACAGGCACGTCCCTGTGATCATCAAAAACTATGTCAGGTTTTTGGTCAGGGTTAACTTCGAAAACAACTTTTCCAGAGCTACTGAGTTCTGGCTTAACATAGACACTTAACTTGTTGATAATAAAAGACTGAGTGAGAGTTATTTTCAAAGTATCACCACCATTTGTAGCCCAGAGAAAGAGTAAAACCAATCTATCTCGTTCTGAGCTACAAGTGAGCGACAAATTTATGGGTTTATGTGGGTTTAAAGGGGTTTTACCTGGGCCACATGAGCACTTGAAAGAATTAAAAAATGAGTAAAATCAACATGAATGATGCCATTGATAAGGACTTCTCTAGCCATACGCCGATGATGCAGCAGTATCTGAAGCTGAAAGCTCAACACCCGGAGATCCTGCTGTTCTACCGGATGGGCGATTTCTACGAACTGTTTTATGACGACGCCAGACGCGCTTCACAGCTGCTTGATATTTCGCTGACCAAACGCGGTGCCTCGGCAGGCGAGCCGATCCCAATGGCCGGGATCCCCCACCATGCGGTGGAAAACTACCTCGCGAAGCTGGTGAATCAGGGCGAGTCGGTGGCAATTTGCGAACAGATTGGCGATCCGGCCACCACCAAAGGGCCGGTCGAGCGCAAAGTGGTGCGCATCGTCACCCCCGGCACCATCAGCGATGAAGCACTGCTGCAGGAGCGTCAGGATAACCTGCTGGCCGCCATCTGGCAGGACAGCAAAGGCTTTGGCTATGCCACTCTGGATATCAGCTCCGGCCGTTTTCGCCTCAGCGAACCGGCGGACCGCGACACCATGGCCGCAGAACTGCAGCGCACCAACCCTGCCGAACTGCTGTACGCCGAAGATTTCGCCGAGTCCGCGCTGATCGAAGGTCGTCGCGGCCTGCGCCGTCGTCCGCTGTGGGAGTTTGAAATCGACACCGCCCGTCAGCAGCTGAACTTACAGTTTGGCACCCGCGACCTGGTCGGCTTCGGCGTCGAAAATGCACCGCGCGGCTTGTGCGCCGCCGGCTGCCTGCTGCAGTACGTCAAAGATACCCAGCGCACCACCCTGCCGCATATTCGTTCCATCACCATGGAGCGCCAGCAGGACAGCATCATCATGGATGCGGCGACCCGCCGTAACCTCGAAATTACCCAGAACCTGGCCGGTGGTTTCGATAATACCCTGGCATCAGTGCTCGACTGCACCGTTACGCCAATGGGCAGCCGTATGCTGAAACGCTGGCTACATATGCCGGTACGCGACACCGCGGTGCTCGTTGAGCGTCAGCAGACCATCGGCGCGTTGCAGGAGTACTACAGCGACCTGCAGCCGGTTCTGCGCCAGGTTGGCGATCTGGAACGTATCCTGGCGCGACTGGCGTTGCGTACCGCGCGCCCTCGCGATCTTGCCCGCATGCGTTACGCGTTCCAGCAGCTGCCGGCTCTGCGTGAAATGCTGGCTGACGTCAGCTGCGCGCCGGTTCAGCAACTGCGTGACAAAATGGGCGAGTTCAGCGAACTACGCGAACTGCTGGAGCAGGCGATTATCGAGTCGCCGCCGGTGCTGGTGCGCGACGGCGGAGTCATCGCCCCGGGCTACAATGAGGAGCTCGACGAATGGCGGGCCCTGGCAGATGGTGCCACCGACTATCTTGATAAGCTGGAAATTCGCGAACGTGAACGTCTGGGTCTGGATACCCTGAAGGTCGGCTACAATGCCGTTCATGGTTACTACATCCAGATCAGCCGCGGCCAGAGCCAGCATGCGCCAATCCACTACGTCCGTCGCCAGACCCTGAAAAACGCCGAGCGCTACATTATTCCGGAACTGAAGGAGTATGAAGACAAGGTTCTGACCTCGAAAGGCAAAGCCCTGGCGCTGGAGAAACAGCTTTACGAGCAGCTGTTCGACATGCTGCTGCCGCACCTGGCCGACCTGCAGCAGAGCGCCAGTGCGCTGGCTGAGCTCGATGTGCTGATCAACCTCGCCGAGCGCGCCGAAGCCCTGAACTACTGCTGCCCGACCTTTAGCGACAAGCCGGGCATTCGTATCACTGAAGGCCGCCACCCGGTCGTCGAACAGGTGCTGAAAGAGCCGTTCATCGCCAACCCGTTGAACCTGGCCCCACAGCGTCGGATGTTGATTATTACCGGGCCGAATATGGGCGGTAAAAGTACCTATATGCGCCAGACCGCGCTTATCGCGCTGCTGGCCTATATCGGCAGCTATGTGCCGGCAGAGAAAGTCGAGATCGGTCCCATCGATCGTATCTTTACCCGCGTCGGGGCAGCGGATGACCTGGCAAGCGGTCGTTCAACCTTCATGGTTGAAATGACCGAAACCGCCAATATTCTGCATAACGCCACCGAGCACAGCCTGGTGCTGATGGACGAAATCGGCCGCGGCACCTCCACCTACGACGGCCTGTCGCTGGCGTGGGCCTGTGCGGAAAACCTCGCCAATAAGATTAAGGCGCTGACGCTGTTCGCCACCCACTACTTCGAGCTGACGCAGCTGCCGGAGAAAATGGAAGGGGTCGCCAACGTCCATCTGGACGCGCTGGAGCACGGCGACACCATCGCCTTTATGCACAGCGTGCAGGATGGCGCGGCCAGTAAGAGCTACGGTCTGGCGGTTGCCGCGCTGGCCGGCGTGCCGAAAGAGGTGATCAAACGTGCGCGCCAGAAGCTGCGCGAGCTGGAGAGCATTGCCCCCAACGCGGCGGCCACTCAGGTGGACGGCACCCAGATGTCGCTGCTGTCGGCTCCGGAAGAGACCTCCCCGGCACTCGAAGCGCTGGAGCATCTTGACCCCGATACGCTGACCCCGCGCCAGGCGCTGGAGTGGATTTATCGGCTGAAAAGCCTGGCCTAATCCCCTCCTCCTCTGAACGTCACTCCCGGGCGCGCGGCAACGCGCCGCCCGGGTCTGTACCGCAGGAGTGGCCGAAGATGCCGGCGGGTTACCCCACCCGCTGGCGTAAAAAATCGATAAACGCCCGGACCTTAGTCGGCACGTGCCGCGCGTCCGGATAGACCGCATAGACCCCCTGCGGCGGAAAGCTTAGCTCCGGCAGCAGATGGATCAAACGCTGCTGAGCCAACGATGAGGCCACCAGCCACTCCGGCAACAGCGCCACGCCGCTGCCGGCGATAGCGAAGGCCATCAGCGCGGTGGCGCTGTCCGCCGACAGACGCGGGGTCTTTTTAATCTCAAAATCAATAACCTTGCGATCCCGACCGCTGAGCTGCCAGCGCAGCGGGGTTTGCAGCCGCTCGTGAATAATCCACTCGGCCTGGGCCAGGTCTTCAAGCGCTGCCAGCGGATGCTGCGCCAGCCACGCGGGTGCGGCAACGGGCAGGATTGCAAAACGCGAGATCAGCGCCGCACGGTAGCGCGAGTCCGCCAGCGTCCCGAGGCGAATGGCGACATCAAAACGTTCGGAAATTAAGTCGGCATGATGCGAGGATGAAACGTGGCGCACGCGCAGCGCCGGGTGCAGCCGGCTAAACTCGGCCAGCGCCGGAATAATCACCTGAGACCCGTACTCCAGGGTGGTAGTGATGCGCAGCTCGCCGCTCAATCCGGTGTGGCCGGCCCGCACCTCATCCTGGAGATTTTCCGCCGCCTTCAGCAGCCCGACGCCACGCTGATAGAACACCGTCCCCGCGTCCGTCAGGGTCAGCCGCCGCGTGGAGCGTAAAAGCAGGGTGACGCCAAGCTCACTCTCCAGCTGGCGCACGTTAAAGCTCACCACCGCTTTGGTCTGGGCCAGGGCCGCCGCCGCCGCGGTAAAACTTCCGCAGTCCACTACCGCCACAAACATGGCCATACGTTGCAGATTCAGCATGCTAATTCAGCTTATTGTCAAAAATTTTCAGACAGTATATCCCGCTTCATGACGTTTATCCGCCCGACGTAGGGGTTTAGAGTAGCGACCTTCTTAACCGGAGATCGCCATGACCTATCGCAGCAAGGTTGCCACCGTTTTTCTGCTCGGTTTTTTTCTCGACTTAATCAATATGTTTATCGCCAGCGTTGCCTTTCCCGATATGAGCCGGGCGCTTAACGCCTCCGTGGGAGAACTCACCTGGGTCAGCAACGGCTACATTGCCGGGCTCACGCTGGTGCTCCCCTTTAGCGCCTGGCTTGCGCAGAGATTTGGTGCCCGACACGTTTTTCTGCTGTCGCTTCTGCTGTTCAGCACGGCGGCGCTGGGTGCCGGAATGGCGGAATCGCTGAGCACGCTGATTTTCTGGCGCGCACTGCAGGGGATGGGCGGCGGACTCTTAATTCCCGTCGGCCAGGCAATGACCTGGCAGTATTTTCAGAGCCACGAGCGGGCAAAACTCTCTGCCGCGGTGATGCTGGTCGGGCTGCTGGCTCCCGCCTGCTCTCCGGCTCTTGGCGGGGTGCTGGTACAGACGTTCAGCTGGCGCTGGGTCTTCTTTGCCAGCCTGCCCGTGGCTTTTCTGACGCTTACCTTAGCCACCTGCTGGCTTAAAAAAGAGGCAAAAACGACGCGTCCGGGCCGCTTTTTACACCTGCCGCTGCTGGCCGACCCGCTGCTGCGCTTCGCGATGCTGATTTACCTTTGCGTCCCCGGCACCTTCATTGGCATCAACGTGGTCGGCCTGTTTTACCTGCAAACCCTCACCGGTATGTCGCCTTCCGCCGTCGGCTCGCTGATGCTGCCGTGGTCACTGGCATCGTTTGTGGCGATTACGCTGACCGGCAGATACTACAATCGATTCGGCCCCCGGCCGTTTATTATCAGCGGATGTCTGCTCCAGGCGGCGGGGATCCTGCTGCTGATCGGCGTCGGCCCGCAAACTTCGGCGAACACGCTGATAAGCGCCTTCACGCTGATGGGCGCGGGTGGCAGCCTGTGCAGCAGCACGGCGCAGAGCAGCGCCTTTTTGAATATCGCCAATCACCACCTGCCGGACGCCAGCGCGCTGTGGAATATCAACCGCCAGCTCAGCTTTTTAGCCGGCGCGGCGCTGCTGGCGACGCTGCTCAGCGTCCTGCTCCACCACTATCCCACCACGCTGGCGTGGCGCGGAGTGTTTATGACCGCAGCCGGGATCACCCTCATCCCCCTGCTGAGCTGCCTGCGATTCGACAACCAGGCGCTGATCCTGCGCCTGCATAGCAAAATGGAGAACAAATGAGCGCTTATTTTGATGAAGTTATTGATGCCCACGTCGTTATTGAAAACTGGTTGGGCCGCAAGGAAGGGAGCGCGGCGGCGTTAATGGCGCGCTTTACCCACGATTTTACGCTGCTGGCCACCGGCGGCACTTGTCTGGACCATCCAAAGGTCAGCGACTTTTTCCAGCAGGCCGGCGGCAGCCGCACGGGCCTGAAGATCGCCATTGATAGCCTCACGGAACTTGCCCGCTGGCACGACGGCGCGGCGGTTCTCTATCGGGAAACGCAGACCCTTCCTGGGCAGGCGCCGACGGTGCGCTGGTCAACGGTAGTGTTCAGGCAGGAGGGCGAGCGGATTTTGTGGCGCCACCTGCAGGAGACCTGGCAGGGGTAGAGTCAGGCTGGCTGGAAAAGAAAAAGGCCCAATCTTTCGATCGGGCCTTTTTGAGAGAAAATGTCTTATTCGCGGAATAGCGCTTCGATGTTCAGCCCCTGGCCTTGCAGGATCTCCCGCAGGCGGCGCAGACCTTCAACCTGAATCTGACGAACGCGTTCGCGGGTCAGACCGATTTCACGGCCAACATCTTCAAGCGTAGCGGCTTCATAACCCAGCAAACCGAAACGACGGGCCAGCACTTCACGCTGCTTGGCGTTCAGTTCGAACAGCCATTTAACGATGCTTTGTTTCATATCATCGTCTTGCGTGGTGTCTTCCGGACCGTTGTCTTTCTCATCGGCCAGAATATCCAGCAGCGCTTTTTCCGAGTCACCACCCAGCGGGGTATCCACCGAGGTAATGCGCTCGTTCAGACGCAGCATACGGCTCACGTCATCAACCGGCTTATCCAGCTGTTCGGCAATCTCTTCCGCACTCGGCTCGTGGTCCAGTTTATGGGACAACTCACGGGCGGTACGCAGATAGACGTTCAGCTCTTTAACGATATGGATAGGCAAACGGATGGTACGGGTTTGGTTCATGATCGCCCGTTCAATCGTTTGACGGATCCACCAGGTTGCGTAAGTTGAGAAACGGAAACCACGTTCCGGGTCAAACTTCTCAACCGCACGGATCAGCCCCAGGTTGCCCTCTTCAATCAGATCCAGCAGCGCCAGACCACGATTGCTGTAACGACGAGCAATCTTCACCACCAACCGCAGGTTACTTTCGATCATCCTGCGGCGTGATGCGACATCACCACGCAACGCGCGACGAGCGAAATAAACTTCTTCTTCCGCCGTCAGCAGTGGGGAATAACCAATCTCACCAAGATAGAGCTGTGTCGCATCAAGCACGCGTTGTGTTGCGCCTTGCGACAGGAGATCTTCCTCAGCCAGATCGCTATCACTGGGTTCCTCTTCTACTAAGGCTTTCTCATCGAAGGCCTCGACTCCGTTCTCATCAAATTCCGCGTCTTCATTTAAATCATGAACTTTCAGCGTATTCTGACTCATAAAGATGGCTCCTACCCGTGATCCCTGAGCAAAGCACCTTCGCGATTACCCGTCCTACTTCAAGCTGCATAAGCGTTGGCTTTCCTGCAACTCGAATTATTTAGGGTATATATCAATTAAACAACGCCAGGACGGAAACTTTTGCCCCACTGAAGGGGCGATGACAACCGGCCTGACGCCAGTAAATTGATATGACGCTTATCCGTACTCTGCCAAATTATCGCTGCGGTAAATATTGCAGCGGGTTGACGGATTTCCCCTTGTAACGAATTTCAAAGTGTAATCTTGTTGAGCTGGTGCCGGTGCTACCCATGGTAGCGATTTTCTGCCCCGCTTTAACTTCCTGTTGCTCCCGGACCAGCATTGTATCGTTATGAGCGTAGGCACTCAGGTAATCATCGTTGTGTTTGATGATAATAAGATTACCGTAACCGCGCAGCGCATTACCGGCATAGACGACGCGACCATCAGCTGTCGCGACAATAGCCTGTCCCTTACTGCCTGCAATATCAATCCCTTTATTGCCGCCTTCGGCACCACTAAAGTTTTCGATAACTTTGCCGTCAGTCGGCCAGCGCCATGCGGAGATCGGCGAACTGGTTGACGTACTGCTTGCAGTCGGTTGGGTAGTGCTGACAGCTGGAGCCGTAACCGGCGCGACGGTAGTCGTCGCAGGCTTATTGTTCGGCAACATCTTATTAGCATTCTGTTCACCTGAAGATTCAGAATACGTAATAGTTGGTTGCGACGCAACCACTGCGGTGGATTTTTGTGCAGAAGTTGTGGCCGCCGTCATACCGCCGCTGGACTGTGCGCTGGCCTGGGCAACCGCGTTATCGCCGGTAATCGGCTGGCCGGCAGAGTTGCCAACCTGCAGCGTCTGACCGACGTTCAGGCCATACGGTGCGGGGATATTATTACGCTGGGCAAGGTCACGGAAATCGTTGCCGGTAACCCACGCAATATAGAACAGCGTGTCGCCGCGTTTCACGGTGTAAGTGCTGCCACCGGTGTAGCTACCTTTCGGAATATCGCCATATTTACGGTTATAGACGATCTTACCATCGACGGTCTGCACCGGCTGTTGCGCTACAGGCTGAACCTGCGTTGTCGGCGTCTGAACCGGCTGAATCTGCGGTGCGGTCTGTACCGCTGTGGAGGATCCTGTTGGCGACGGCGGGGTAATCAGCATCCCGGAATTGGTTCCGGAAGAGGAGGTTCCACCCGCTGAACTAACCGGTGCAGGCGGGTTATTGTTATTTGAACAACCTGCCAGCCAGAGTGAAACCAGTGATAATGCCGCAATGCGACTTAAGGTAAATTTTGGGCTTCCCGCGCTCATTTATCCCCCAGGAATATGTTAACTGCCAATATCTTGCTTACCGGGTAACACCCGGCCAGGACACTGAAAATGTGTCCACCCTACGCCTAAAGTCAGGCAAAAAAAACATGGATTAATCCGGGTCTCACGCCAGCTCCCCCTGAACCAGGGGAACAAAGCGTACGGCTTCGACGGTATCAATCACAAACTCATCACCGCGACGGCGGATCCGTTTCAGATACTGATGTTCCTCGCCGACCGGTAAAACCAGCACGCCACCTTCATCCAGCTGCGCCAGCAGCGCAGGCGGAATTTCCGGCGGCGCGGCAGTGACGATTATCGCATCAAAAGGCGCGCGTGCGGTCCAACCCTGCCATCCATCACCATGGCGGGTTGAAACATTATGTAAATCAAGTTGCTTCAGACGACGACGCGCCTGCCACTGCAAACTCTTAATACGTTCGACCGAACAGACGTGATGCACCAGGTGTGCCAGGATCGCCGTCTGGTAACCGGAACCGGTGCCAATTTCCAGCACTCGCGACTCCGGCGCTAAGGTCAGAAGCTCCGTCATCCGCGCCACCATGTAGGGTTGCGAGATAGTTTGCCCCTGGCCGATTGGCAATGCCGTGTTTTCCCACGCCTTATGCTCAAAGGCTTCATCAACGAATTTTTCACGGGGTACCAGGGCTATCGCCTCCAGCACCCGCTCGTCGACAATGCCCTGCGTGCGCAGTTGATTCAGCAGACTTTCAACACGTTTGCTTACCATTGTGTATCCACCCCAACGCGATTCAGCCAGTCACTCACCACGCTGTGAGCCTGATGGGCGGTTAAATCAACGTGCAGCGGAGTCACTGAGACATAGCCTTCATCTATTGCTGCAAAATCGGTATCCGGCCCGGCGTCGTGTTTTTCCCCCGGCGGACCAATCCAGTACAGCGTATTGCCGCGCGGATCTTTTTGCGGGATCACCTGATCGGCGGGATGACGACTGCCACAGCGGGTGACCCGAATGCCTTTAATCTGCTCCAGCGGCAGATCCGGGACGTTGATATTGAGGATTCGACCGGTTCGTAGCGGTTCGCGGTTTAAGGCGCGCAGAATGGAACAGGTGATGGCCGCCGCGGTATCGTAGTGTTTGTGGCCGTTCAGAGAGACGGCCAGTGCCGGGAAGCCAAGGTGGCGGCCCTCCATCGCGGCTGCGACGGTGCCAGAGTAGATGACGTCATCGCCGAGATTTGGCCCGGCGTTGATCCCTGAGACCACAATATCCGGGCGAGGACGCATCAGGGCGTTAACGCCGAGATAGACACAGTCCGTTGGCGTGCCCATCTGGACGGCGATATCGCCGTTATCGAAGGTGAAAGTACGAAGCGAAGACTCCAGTGTCAGGGAATTCGATGCGCCACTGCGGTTACGATCGGGTGCAACTACCTGGACCTCAGCAAACTCGCGCAAGGCCTTCGCCAGGGTCTGAATGCCCGGCGCATGAATCCCGTCATCGTTACTCAGCAATATTCGCATAGTCACCCGTTGTATTGATAAGTTCCCTTACCACGCTGGTGGCGAAGCTGCCCGCTGGCAGCCAGAAACGCAGTTCAACGGTTACGTCATCCCACCAGTTCCAGCTCATCTGCTGCGGATAGAGCAGCATCGCCCGGCGTGCCGCTTCCACTTTTTCACGCACCAGCAGAGCCTGAAGCTGCGTCTCTTCAGCAATGGCCGCCTGTTCGGCAACCAGCGCATCGCGTTGGCTGCCCCAGTCACCGCTCCCCGGTAAGGCAGCAGTAATCATCAGTTCACGGCTATCAACCCGTGCCTGCAGCAGCTCGCGTTCTTCAGAGGTGGCGACAAACCAACTCCCGCGCCCCGCTAATTGTAGCGCATCGCCATCAACAACCTGATTAAATTCCGGTTTTTTTAATCTAATACTGACTTGTTGATTAAACAAGCTGCTACGTGCCGCCGACAGCCAAAAACTGCGTTTATTGCGATCGCGAACCGGTGCGCCGCTCTCCGCCCAGCGCAGTGCGCCCTGCAGGTTGCTGCCGCCGATCCCAAAACGCTGGGCGCCGAAATAGTTCGGCACGCCCTGCGCAGCGATGGCCTGCAGACGCTGTTCAACATCGTCACGGTCACTGATTGCCCGCAGAATCAGGGTAAACTGGTTACCCTTCAGGGCGCCGAGACGCAGCTTGCGTTTATGCCGCGCGTATTCCAGTACCTGGCAGCCTTCCAGCTGAAACTTGCTCAGGTCAGGCATCTCTTTACCCGGCAGCCGGGCGCATAGCCACTGTTCGGCGACGGCATGCTTGTCCTTCTGCCCGGCAAAGCTCACTTCACGGGCATGGATTTTAAGGAATTTCGCCAGCGCGTCGGCGACAAACCGCGTATTGCAGTCTTTCTTGAGGATCCGCACCAGCAGATGCTCGCCTTCGCCATCAGGCCCAAAGCCCAGATCCTCGACCACCACGAAATCTTCCGGATTGGCTTTCAGAAGCCCCTGCCCCTGCGGTTGACCATGCAGCCAGGTGAGGTCGTTGAAAGCAATCATTGCGCAGCCTTATGCAGCAGCGCCACCGCTTCGCAGGCGATACCTTCGCCGCGGCCGGTGAACCCCAGCTTTTCGGTGGTGGTGGCTTTTACGTTAACGTCATCCATGTGGCATCCGAGGTCTTCGGCAATAAAGACGCGCATTTGAGGAATATGCGGCAGCATTTTCGGCGCTTGGGCAATAATGGTGACATCGACGTTGCCAAGGGTATAGCCTTTGGCCTGAATCCGCCGCCAGGCTTCACGCAGCAGTTCGCGACTGTCGGCGCCTTTGAAAGCCGGATCGGTGTCCGGGAACAGCTTGCCGATATCCCCGAGCGCCGCGGCCCCCAGCAGAGCATCGGTCAACGCGTGCAGCGCTACGTCACCATCAGAGTGGGCCAGCAGCCCTTTCTCATAAGGCACTCGCACCCCACCAATAATGATTGGGCCTTCACCGCCAAAAGCGTGTACGTCAAAACCGTGTCCAATTCGCATTATGCTTTCTCCTGGTGTGGGGAACGGGTAAGGTAAAATTCTGCCAGCGCCAGGTCTTCCGGGCGCGTCACTTTAATATTATCAGCTCGTCCGGCTACCAGTTCGGGATGGAAGCCACAGTACTCCAGCGCCGACGCTTCATCGGTGATGGTGGCCCGTTCATTGAGCGCACGCGTCAGGCATTCGAGGAGTAATTCACGAGGGAAAAATTGCGGTGTTAAGGCGTGCCATAAGTCATTGCGATCGACTGTATGAGCAATGGCGGTCTTGCCGGGTTCAGCGCGTTTCATGGTGTCGCGCACCGGCGCGGCGAGAATACCGCCCACGCGGCTGGTTTCACGCAGCGTCAGCAGACGGTTAAGATCGTCCTGATGCAGGCACGGACGCGCCGCATCATGCACCAGCACCCACCCGGCGTCTGGCAGCGCCTGCAGGCCAGCCAGTACAGAGTCAGCGCGTTCTGCGCCGCCGTCGACGACGGTAATTTGTGGGTGGCTGGCTAACGGCAACTGGCTGAAGCGAACATCGCCAGGGCTGACGGCAATCACCACGCGCTGAACACAGGCATTGGCCAGCAGCGCGGCAACCGTGTGTTCGAGAATCGTTTTGTTACCGATTAAGAGATATTGTTTCGGGCATTCCGTTTGCATCCGGCGGCCAAAGCCGGCGGCCGGCACCACGGCGCAAACACCCGGAAAAGTGGCTGCCATGTCTTAATCCTGGGCTGGTTTATCGAGAGTTCTGCGCCGACCCCTGGTTGCGTTTAGACGCATCCGGGACCAGACGATAAAAGGTTTCGCCCGGGCGGGTCATGCTTAATTCATTGCGTGCGCGTTCTTCGATCGCTTCCTGACCACCGTTGAGGTCGTCGATTTCTGCGAAGAGCTGATCGTTGCGCGCTTTTAATTTGCTGTTAGTGGTTTGCTGCGCGGTGACGTCGTCGTTCACCCGGCTATAGTCATGCAGACCATTTTTACCGAACCACAGTGAGTACTGCAGCCAGACCAGCAAAGCCAATAGCAGCAGCGTTAATTTACCCATTCTGCCCCCTGAAAAACGGCATCATCATCCCAAAACTCGTCTGAGTTTGTTGCTCCGACGCGCGGACGATGCCGCGTAACGCGGGGACTGTAACACATTTCTGTCGCTGATACCCAGGCTAGATTCTCACACAAAAAGAACTATCCCAGTAACCAGAGGAACAGCAGGCCAAACATCAGTCCTACCGTCAAAATCGTCGCGCAGACGCTGTAGAGGAGTTTACCGTTCAACAAAGAGTGCAGTGCAATACCGACCACCACGGCGACCGGCATCAGTGCAAGGAAAAACGGCCAGGTGTAGAGCAGGAAAAACAGCGTGTTGCTGCCATACATAAGGAAGGGAATACCCAGCGCCAGCAGCCATGATATAAAGCCCACGGCCGCCCCTGACAGAGACCAGGTGGTCTCGTCATTGGCCACCGCGGGTGGTTCTGAACGAATAAGACTGAGGTTCTGGGTGTTACGCATATCGAATCCTGTTGACCGGGCGACCGGTATCGCAGTGCCGTCGCCGTTTCAGGATCTGATAATATCGCTCTGTCTGAGGAGGTCTAATAGTTGGTGCACCAAATTTGTTACCAATTGTTCCCCATCCAGATGAATTTCCGCCTGTTCCGGTGATTCATACACTGAATCAATCCCGGTAAAGTTACGCAACTCACCCGCACGCGCCTTCTTGTATAACCCTTTCGGGTCCCGCGCTTCACAGATAGCCAGCGGGGTGTCGACGAACACTTCGATAAAGCGTCCTTCCCCCAGCCGTTCCCGCACCATCTGTCGCTCAGCACGATGCGGAGATATAAATGCGGTCAACACAACCAGTCCCGCATCAACCATCAGTCGGGCGACTTCGCCAACGCGGCGAATGTTCTCTTTGCGATCGTCATCACTGAATCCCAGGTCACTGCACAGGCCATGACGCACATTATCGCCATCCAGCAGATAGGTGCTGACGCCGGCCTGATGCAGCGCCTCTTCCAGCGCACCGGCGACGGTGGATTTACCGGAGCCGGACAGCCCGGTAAACCACAGCACCACGCCGCGATGGCCGTGGTGTTGTTCACGTTGCTGCTGAGTAACAGGATGGGCGTGCCAGACGACATTTTCGTCATGCCGGGCCATTACTTGCCTCCCAGCAGATCGCGAGCGTCCCAGTGTGGGAAATGTTTGCGAATCAGCTGATTCAGCTCCAGTTCAAATGCGCTGAAGGACGATGCCGATGCCTGGGATTGTTCCTGCGGCTCACGCACCATGCCAGCCCCTACCGTGACGTTGCTCAGACGGTCGATAAAGATCAGTCCCCCGGTCACCGGGTTATGCTGGTATTTATCCAGCACCAGCGGTTCGTCAAAGGTCAGATCCACCAGCCCAATGCCGTTCAGCGGCAGTGCGTCGACTTCACGCTGGGTCAGGTTATTGATGTCCACCTGATAGCGAATGCCGTCGACCCGCGCGCGGGTTTTCTTGCCGGCAATTTTGATGTCATAGCTCTGGCCCGGAGCTAACGCCTGCTCTGCCATCCACACCACATCCACGCTGGCGCTCTGTACCGCCGGCAGAGAAACCTGCGCATCCACCAGCAAATCGCCACGGCTGATATCAATTTCATCTTTTAGTACGATGGTGATGGCTTCACCGGCGCCGGCTTCCTGCAGGTCGCCGTCAAAGGTCACGATGCGGGCAACGCTGGATTCTACGCCAGATGGCAGCACCTTCAGACGCTGTCCGACCGTCACGTTGCCTGAGGCTACCGTGCCGGAAAAACCACGGAAGTCGAGGTTCGGGCGGTTGACGAACTGCACCGGGAAACGCAGCGGCTGGTTTTCTACCGCCCGGCGAATTTCAACGGTTTCCAGAACTTCCAGCAGCGTCGGGCCGCTGTACCACGGCATGCTGGCGCTCTGGGAAGCGACGTTGTCCCCTTCCAGGGCAGACAACGGTACAAAGCGGATATCGATATCGCCCGGCAGCTGTCCGGCAAAGGTCAGATACTCTTCGCGAATGCGGTTGAACGTCTCTTCGCTGAAGTCCACCAGGTCCATTTTATTCACCGCTACCACCAGGTTTTTAATCCCCAGCAGGGTAGAAATGAAACTGTGGCGACGGGTCTGATCGAGGACGCCTTTACGCGCGTCCATCAGCAGAATCGCCAGGTCGCAGGTGGAGGCACCGGTCGCCATATTACGGGTGTACTGCTCATGCCCCGGGGTATCGGCGATGATAAATTTGCGCTTCTCGGTGGAGAAATAGCGATAGGCCACGTCGATGGTGATGCCCTGCTCGCGCTCGGCCTGCAGGCCATCCACCAGCAGCGCCAGATCCAGTTTCTCACCCTGGGTACCGTGACGTTTACTGTCATTATGCAGCGATGAGAGCTGATCTTCGTAAATCTGACGGGTATCGTGCAACAGGCGGCCAATCAGGGTACTTTTGCCGTCATCGACGCTACCGCAGGTCAGGAAACGCAGCAGGCTTTTGTGCTGTTGCGCGTGCAGGTACGCTTCTACGCCGCCTTCATTAGCAATTTGTTGTGCAATTGTCGTGTTCATGGCGGCTCCTTAGAAATACCCCTGACGTTTCTTCAGCTCCATGGAGCCGGCCTGGTCGCGGTCTATCATGCGACCCTGACGTTCGCTGGTTGTGGAAACCAGCATCTCTTCAATAATTTCCGGCAGCGTTTGCGCATTGGATTCTACCGCGCCGGTCAGCGGCCAGCAGCCCAGAGTACGGAAGCGCACCATCTGTTTTTTGATCATCTCACCCGGTTGTAAATCAATGCGATCGTCATCGATCATCATCAGCATCCCGTCGCGTTCCAGCACCGGGCGCTCGGCTGCCAGATACAGCGGAACGATCTCGATATTTTCCAGGTAGATGTACTGCCAGATATCCAGCTCGGTCCAGTTGGAGAGCGGGAAGACGCGGATGCTTTCGCCTTTGTTAATCTGGCCGTTGTAGTTGTGCCACAGCTCCGGGCGCTGGTTTTTCGGATCCCAGCGGTGGAAGCGATCGCGGAACGAGTAGATACGTTCTTTGGCGCGCGACTTCTCTTCATCACGACGGGCTCCACCAAACGCGGCGTCAAAGCCGTATTTGTTCAGCGCCTGCTTCAGGCCTTCGGTCTTCATGATATCGGTGTGCTTGGCGCTGCCGTGAACGAACGGGTTAATGCCCATCGCCACCCCTTCCGGGTTTTTATGCACCAGCAGCTCGCAGCCGTAGGCTTTCGCGGTACGGTCACGGAACTCGTACATCTCGCGGAATTTCCAGCCGGTATCCACGTGCAACAGCGGAAAAGGCAAGGTTCCCGGATAAAACGCTTTACGCGCCAGATGCAGCATCACGCTGGAATCTTTACCGATGGAGTACATCATCACCGGGTTAGAGAATTCGGCGGCCACCTCACGAATTATATGGATGCTTTCTGCTTCCAGTTGCCGCAGGTGAGTGAGTCGTTTTTGGTCCATAACCGTTCCTTATAAGGCCTGTCGCGCCGGGACTAAGCCAGATTTACCACAGACGCATTAAATGCCTCTGCTTGAGTTGAGTGTTGAAACCAGGCGAGCTGTTGATGCAGTTGCACCACTTCGCCCACGACCAGCAGAGCTGGCATCGGAGCCTCTTTCGCCAGCTGTTCCAGCTGTTGTAACGTGCCCGTCGTCGTTTGCTGATCGGCACGGGTACCACGAGAAATCACCGCCACTGGCGTGTTAGCATCCCGGCCATGGGCGATCAGCTGTGCGCTGATCTCTGCCGCTTTCAGGGTGCCCATGTAGATAGCCAGGGTTTGTCGGCTTTGTGCCAGCTGCGTCCAGTCGAGCGACGCGCTGTCCGCCTTGAAATGGCCGGTCACAAAGGTCACGCTCTGGGCATAATCGCGATGGGTAAGCGGAATACCGGCGTAGGCTGTGGCCCCTGCCGCTGCCGTAACGCCCGGGACCACCTGAAACGGGATCCCCGCCGCCGCAGCCGCCTGCAGCTCTTCGCCACCGCGACCGAAAATAAACGGATCGCCGCCTTTCAGACGCACTACCGTTTTGCCCTCTCGCGCCGCATCCACCAGCATCTGGTTGGTTTCATGCTGAGGCACGGAGTGTTCGCCAGCCCGTTTGCCGACGCAGATCATGTCGGCATCACGACGCACCAGCTCGCGGATTTCCGGCGTCACCAGAGAGTCATAAAACACCACGTCGGCTTGCTGGACCGCCTGCAGGCCTCGCAGCGTCAGCAGCCCGGCATCTCCCGGCCCTGCTCCGACAAGAATAATTTCGCCCAGCCGTTTTTCCGGCTGATGCAGTTCATCTTCCAGCGCCTTATCGGCGGCGGCTTTGTTGCCGGCGATCATCAGGCTGGCAAAACGGCCATTGAACACCCGCTCCCAGAAGCGACGCCGCGCTGCCGTGGTGGTCAGATGGGTTTTAATATGATGCCGCCAGTAGCTTGCCGCTTCGGCAACGCGTCCGAGATTGGTCGGCAGTAAGGCTTCAATTTTTTCGCGAATCAGCCGGGACAGTACCGGCGCCGAACCGCCAGAGAAAATGGCAATCAGCAGCGGGGAGCGGTCCACAATGGAGGGAAACACCGCCGAGCACAGCGGCTGATTGTCGACAACGTTAACCAGGCGGTAACGGGCATTTGCCGCCGCCGAGACTCGCTGATTAAGCGCATCATCGTCGGTCGCGGCAATCACCAGAAAAACATCGTCAAGTTGTTGCTCTTCAAACGCCTTAGCGCGCCAGCTGATTTCCTGGCGTTCAACCTGCCCGGCGATGGCTTCGGATAGCTCCGCTGCCACCACCTGAACCCTGGCGCCGGCCCTGCGCAGAAACAGAATTTTGCGCGCAGCAATCTCCCCACCGCCAACTACCAGCACAGGTCTTTCTTTCACTTCGGCAAATAAGGGCAAATAGTCCACGGTGCAACAACTCGCTTACATTCAGTCATAGAGCGACTATAGGGTGCTGCTTAGAGCAAATGAAATTACTAAATGGAATGAGTTGTTACCCAAAAGAATAACGAGCTGGAAATACAAATATCAAAAAGTGCTTAACACGCGATTTTTCCGCGATTTAAGAGGAAATGAAATTGTTTAACCCCGGTCACAGTTTCATACTACATGGGTTAAAATATTCCCGCCGAGAAAGGACCTTTCTATGTATTCCGCGTTGTGCCGCCGCCTGCTTCCCCTGGCGCTTGGCGCAGGTTTTGTCTTCTCCGCCCCGGCGTTCAGCGCCATGGGTGATACCGCAAATACCCAGGCTCGTCATATCGCGACAGTTTTCCCCGGCAGAATGACCGGAACGCCCGCAGAGATGCTGTCGGCGGATTACGTTCGCCAGCAATTTGCCCAGATGGGCTACCAGAGCGACATTCGCAGCTTCCACGCGCGCTATATCTACAGTAATAAAGATGCGCGCAAAAACTGGCAAAACGTCACCGGCAGCACCGTCATCGCGGCACATGAGGGCTCAGATCGCCAGCAGATCATCGTGATGGCACACCTCGATACCTATGCGCCAAGAAGCGATACCGATGTCGAGAACAACCTCGGTGGCTTAACCCTGCAGGGTATTGACGATAACGCCGTCGGGGTAGGCGTATTGCTGGAGCTGGCGGAACACCTGAAAAATGTCCCGACCCGTTACAGCATCCGCTTTATCGCCTCCAGCGGCGAAGAAGAAGGTAGCCTCGGCGCGCAAAATGTCCTCAAACGGATGAGCGATGCGGAGAAGAAAAATACGCTGCTGGTGATTAATCTCGACAATCTGGTGGTCGGCGATAAGCTCTATTTTAACAGCGGCCGCAGCACTCCCGCCGCGATCCGCAAACTTACCCGTGACCGCGCCCTGGCCATCGCCCGCAGCAAAGGCATTGCCGCCTACACCAATCCTGGGCTCAATCCTGATTATCCCAAAGGTACCGGGTGCTGTAATGACGCCAGCGTTTTTGATAGCGCCGGGATCCCGGTGTTATCCGTAGAGGCTACCAACTGGGCGCTGGGCAAGAAAGATGGCTATCAGCAGCGCAACAAATCGGCCTCTTTCCCGCAGGGCACCAGCTGGCATGACGTGCAGCTGGATAACCAACAGCATATCGATAAAGCCCTGCCGGGCCGCATCGAGCACCGCAGCCGCGATGTCGTCAAAGTGATGCTGCCGCTGATCAAAGAGCTGGCGAAGACCGAAACGCAGCGTTGACTGGGCTGGCTGGTTACAAAAATGCCCTCGTCGTTCAGACAGAGGGCATTACAGGAAAATGGCTACAGGGCCAGCTATTTACCCTTCGTGCAATCCGCACTCGCGCTTCAGGCCAAAGAAGCGCGTCTCTTCTTCCGCCATGCCCGGTTCCCATTTGCGGGTCGTATGGGTATCGCCCACCGACAAATAGCCCTGGTCCCACAGCGGGTGGTACTTCAGGCCGTGTTTTTGCAGATACTGGTAGACGGTACGGTTATCCCAGTCGATGATCGGCAGCACCTTAAAGACGCCGCGCTGGATAGCCAGCACCGGTAACGTGGCGCGGCTGCCGGACTGCTCCCGACGCAGGCCCGCAAACCAGGTCTGGGTGTTCAGCGATTTCAACGCCCGGTTCATCGGTTCGACTTTGTTGATCTCGTTGTATTTCTCAATCCCTTCAACGCCCTGCTCCCACAGCTTGCCGTAGCGTGCTTCCTGCCAGGCTGGGCTGGTTTCTGCGCGATACACCTTCAGATTGAGCTGCAGCTTGTCGGTAAGCTCGTCGATAAACTGATAGGTTTCCGGGAACAGGTAGCCGGTATCGGTGAGGATCACCGGGATATCCGGGCGGATCTGATTCACCAGATGCAAACTGACCGCCGCCTGAATACCGAAACTGGAAGAGAGCGCATAGTCGCCCGGCAGGTTTTCCAGCGCCCACGCGACGCGCTCCTCGGCGCTGAGCTTCTCCAGCTGCGCGTTGGTTTCCGCTAGTTGCAAAACGCGATCGACCTTCGGTAATTCGTTAAGCACGTTTAGATCGAGTACGGACATAAGGACCTCATTAGCCTGTTTCGTCGGGCGATACTGCCTGTGCCCGGCCTACAAAACCAGTACGCCCGATAAGCATAACCTTAGCGGGCGATGCTGAGTTATTCCCAGAAATCACGGGCTGGGTCGAGCACCGGGCGAACGATGCCCGCACGCACCGTAAAGTCGCCGAAGCCTTCACCCGCTTCACGCTCCTTCGCCCAGCGCCCTACCAGCTGGTCAATCGAGTCGAGGATCTCCGACTCGGTAATGTTCTCGCGATACATGCGTGGAATACGCGTTCCGCTGCGGTTACCCCCCAGGTGCAGGTTGTAACGACCCGGCGCTTTACCCACCAGCCCGACTTCCGCCAGCAGCGCACGGCCACAGCCGTTAGGGCAACCGGTCACACGCGTTACGATATGCTCATCGCTGACGCCATGTTTGCTCATCACCCCGTCCACCTTATCGATAAACGACGGTAAGAAGCGCTCGGCTTCGGCCATCGCCAGCGGACAGGTCGGGAAGGAGACGCAGGCCATCGAGTTTTCACGCTGCGGAGTGACGGCATTCATCAACCCGTGATCGCGCGCCAGCTTTTCAATCCGCGTTTTTTCCGCTTCCGGTACGCTGGCGATAATCAGGTTCTGGTTCGCCGTAATCCGGAACTCACCTTGGTGGATCTTCGAGATCTCCAGCAGGCCAGTTTTCAGTGGACGGCCCGGATAATCAAGGATACGACCGTTTTCAATAAACAGCGTCAGATACCATTTATCATCGATCCCTTTGACCCAGCCAATGCGATCGCCGCGACCGGTGAACTCATACGCCCGGATCGGCTCGAACTTAATGCCTGCCCGGCGCTCAACTTCAGCCTTGAAGGTCTCAACGCCAACGCGCTCAAGGGTATATTTCGTCTTCGCATTTTTACGGTCGGTACGATTACCCCAGTCGCGCTGAGTCGTCACCACCGCTTCCGCCACCGCTAACGTATGTTCGAGCGGCAGATAGCCGAACTCGCTCGCCGTGCGGGCATAGGTTTTTTTGTTGCCGTGATCGATAGACAGACCACCGCCCACCAGCAGGTTAAAACCAACCAGCTTACCGTTTTCAGCAATCGCCACGAAGTTCATGTCGTTGGCGTGCAGATCGATATCGTTCTGCGGCGGGATCACCACCGTGGTTTTGAACTTACGCGGCAGATAGGTTTGGCCGAGGATCGGTTCTTCGTCGGTGGTGGCGACCTTTTTCTGATCGAGCCAAATCTCAGCATAGGCGCGGGTACGCGGCAGCAGATGCTCAGAGATCTTTTTCGCCCACTCGTAGGCTTCAGCATGCAGCTGAGACTCGTTCGGGTTCGAGGTGCACAGGACGTTACGGTTCATGTCGTTGGCGGTCGCCAGCGCATCCAGGCCCACCGAGTGCAGCATCTGGTGCACCGGCTTCACATGCTTCTTCAGAATGCCGTGAAACTGAAAGGTCTGGCGGTTGGTCAGACGAATGCTGCCGTAAATGGTGTTATCGGCGGCGAATTTATCAATCGCCTGCCACTGCGTGGTGGTGATCACGCCACCCGGCAGGCGGCAGCGCAGCAGCATCGCATGGCGCGGCTCCAGCTTCTGAGCCGCACGCTCGGCGCGAATGTCGCGGTCATCTTGCTGATACATGCCGTGAAAGCGAATCAGCAGGAAGTTGTCGCCATTAAAGCCACCGGTAAGGGAGTCGTTTAAGTCTTCTGCAATCGTGCCGCGCAGGTAGTTGCTCTCTACCTTCATACGCTCGGCGTCGGCCAGTTTACCTTCAACCACCAGGGGTCCAGGATGTTTTTCGCTCATTAGTAGACATCTCGCTGATAACGGCGCTCAACGCGCAGCTCACTTAAAAATTCGTCCGCCGCTTCGGCGTCCATCGCGCCGAATTCGGCAATCACTTCCAGCAACGTCTGTTCGACGTCTTTTGCCATACGATTGGCATCGCCGCAGACATAAATATGGGCACCGTCATTAATCCAGCGCCACAGTTCGGCCCCCTGCTCGCGCAGCTTGTCCTGAACATAGACTTTTTGTTGTTGATCGCGGGACCAGGCCAGATCGATACGGCTCAGTACGCCCTCCTTGACGTAGCTTTGCCACTCGACCTGATACAGGAAATCTTCCGTAAAGTGCGGGTTGCCGAAGAACAGCCAGTTCTTCCCGTCTGCCCCTTCCGCCGCACGCTGCTGCATGAAGGCACGGAACGGCGCAATGCCGGTACCCGGACCAATCATGATGACCGGCGTTTGCGGGTTAGCCGGCAAACGGAAGTTATCGTTGTGTTCAATAAAGACGCGAACTTCACCATCTTCTTCCAGACGGTCGGCGAGGAAGCTGGAGGCGCCCCCTGCACGAGCGCGGCCTTCGATATCAAAGCGCACGACGCCCACGGTCACGTGGACTTCAGTTTCCACTTCCGCCTGCGACGAGGCGATAGAGTACAGACGCGGCGTTAACGGACGCAGCAGCGCAATCAGCGCCTCGGCATCAAGCTGCGCCGGGGAGAAGCGCACCATATCGACGATCGGTGTGGTCGCCGCATAATGTTGCAGCTGCGCCTTATCGCCCACCAGCGGCAACAGTGATTCGCTGCGGGTCAGGGTGGCATAGTTCTCGACGATATTGCCGGTATTCACCGTCAGTTCAAAGTGCCATTCCAGCGCTTCGGCCAGCGGCAGCGTTTTACCGTCAACGGTAACAGGCTCATCGCCCTTCAGCCACAGCAGTTCAACCAGCTCTTTTACCAGCGCCGGGTCATTCTGATACCACACGCCCAGCGCATCGCCCGGCTGGTAGCGCAGGCCGGAATCTGCAAGGTCAATTTCAATGTGGCGCACGTCTTTTTCGGAATCACGGCCGGTGATTTTCTGGTTCACCGCCAGCGTCGCCGTTAGCGGCGCTTCTTTGGTATACGGGCTGGAGTGAATGTCGTTGACCGCACCGGATGCAACAGCCTGAACCGGCGCCGCGACCGGTGCCCGTGCTTTCAGCACCTCGACCACCCGCGCACGCCATTCTGCCGCCGCCGGTTGATATTCGACATCGGCATCCACGCGATCCAGCAGGCGTTCACCACCCAACTCCGCCAGGCGGCTATCGAAGTCTTTCCCGGACTGGCAGAAGAATTCATAAGAGGTATCGCCCAGGCCGAAGACCGCAAAAGCCGTCCCGGTCAGCGCTGGCGCTTTTTTCGAGAACAGGAACTTATGCAGCGCGACGGCTTCTTCCGGCGACTCGCCTTCACCCTGAGTAGAGGTCACGATCACCAGCAGTTTTTCGGAGGCAATTTGTTTGAATTTATAGTCGCCTGCGTTAACCAGCTTCACGTTCAGCTGCGCTGCCTGGAGATCGTCCCGCAGCGCTTCCGCTACCCGACGGGCGTTGCCGGTTTGCGATGCGGAGATAAGAGTAATGCTCGGGGCTTCTGCCGCCTGGGCAGGTACCGCAACCGCGGCACCGGACTGCTGATTCAGCACGCCCCAAAAATAGCCAGAAACCCAGGCAAGCTGAGTTGGGGTGAAATCTGTCGTGGCCGCCTGAAGGCGCGCCATTTGCTCCGGGTTAAGCGGCAGCAAATTGGAAGATGGGGCCTGTGTCGTCATGCGTCGTTATGTTCCAGTAAGCTAAGCTGTTCATCGCACCCTGTCAGCGCGGCAAAAACAGAAGAGATTGTAAGGTTAACGGCGCAGATAATAACAATTAAAGAAGGGATGGAAATAACAAATAACCAAATGGACTAACCTGTTTTAGTTATAGTTATTAACAACAAAAACGATTATCTAACTACATAAAATATAACGATATCTTTCCTGACAACATAGTCAATGATGCTGTTTTCCCTCAGGATCGGTTTTAGTTAATGATAAAAAATAGACTTTCCGGTACCCTACGGCGGTTTTTTTGTCTTATGAGAATGAAAGATGTCCACCACCCTGTTTAAAGATTTCACCTTCGAAGCCGCCCATCACCTGCCTCACGTACCGGAAGGTCATAAGTGCGGTCGCCTGCACGGTCACTCTTTTATGGTGCGTCTGGAGATTACCGGTGAAGTCGATCCCCACACGGGCTGGATCATGGATTTTGCCGAGCTCAAGGCCGCCTTTAAGCCGATCTACGATCGTCTGGATCACTACTATCTGAACGATATTCCTGGCCTGGAAAACCCGACCAGCGAAGTGCTGGCCCGTTGGGTCTGGGAACAGATGAAACCTGTCGTGCCGTTGCTGAGCGCAGTGATGATTAAAGAAACCTGTACTGCAGGATGCATCTATCGCGGCGAGTGATATCCCGGTCGGGCGGCGTGTCGTCCGCCTGGTCTGTCGAGCAAAAAGGCCCGGTTCACAGTATGTGACCGGGCCTTTTTATCAGGCGATATTCAGATACTTATGCGTTTGCATGGAGAGGCGCCAGTTCCGCGCAATGCAGGTCTCGATGCACAGGCGCGTTGCGTCTTCTTTTTGGCTGATCGGTTGCAGGGCAATAATCCGCGGCTTGTCATCCGTCAGCGTTTCCAGCAGTTCATCGAGGGCTTCAATATCGCGCACGCGTCCTACCGGATGTTTAATTTCATCGGCCCGCTGCAATGCCTGGGACAGCACATCATAGCCGCCGCGCATATTCACCTTCGGCGATACCGTCACCCAGGTATGAGGGCTACAGCGCACTTCATGGGTGCCGCTGGTTTCTATCTGGCAGCTAAAGCCGTTTTGCTCCAGCAACACGGTCAGCGGCGTTAAATCATGAATACAGGGCTCTCCGCCGGTGATCACCACATGGCGGGCCGTCCAGCCCTGGCGGCCAATAATAGCCAGCAGATCTTCGCCGCTAGCCGGACCCCATTTATCGCTCTCTTTGGTTTTCGCCAGAATGCTGAACAGCGACACTTCCCGATCGGCAAGCTTATCCCAGGTATGTTTGGTGTCGCACCAGGCGCAACCGACCGGGCATCCCTGCAGACGGATAAAAATGGCGGGCACGCCGGTGAA
Organism: Klebsiella sp. R445; assembly: GCF_051131755.1. Lineage (NCBI taxonomy): Bacteria > Pseudomonadati > Pseudomonadota > Gammaproteobacteria > Enterobacterales > Enterobacteriaceae > Klebsiella > Klebsiella sp. R445. Next base: position 4,253,361 of record NZ_CP180446.1, on the reverse strand, counting down.
GTAACCCTCGCCTTGCAAGGTCTGGAACATCTCGTTAATCGGGTACTGCATAATCATCTCGGTGTGGGGTTATGAGCGCACATTATCGCAGATTTGTCGGCTCAGGTCTTGTCCGCAGCTGCGGGGTCATTTTGATGTAACAGAATATGTTTAATAACCGTCATATAAAAATCAAACAAAAATAATAAAACAGCTAAATTTCAAATACGTACAAACAGATACATATTATTGTGAATCTATTATCGGCTGCCATAGTCCAACCTAATCCGCCGCGCTTCATTAACTTAAAATAGTCTTAAGACAGCGCACAAATAGCCCTTTTTTTATTTACCCACCGTTTAATTTCCCGCGCCTAAAATCCGCAAATCAACCATGATGAGACGGTATTCATGAACACATTATTAATTACAGGCGTGACCGGATTTCTGGGCGGAGCGGTTTTAGAAAACATTCTTAATCAGATGAATGAGGTGAACCTGCTGCTGTTAGTCCGTGCCGATTCGGACATGGCCGCGGTGGAACGGGTCAAAGAAAACCTGCGTAAATTCAACATCGCCGAAGAGAATCTGGCGGCGCTGACCCCGCGCAATATGCTGTTGGGAGATTTGGCCAATCCCGACACCTTTCTCAGCGACCCGCGACTGCAGCAGGTGACCCACGTGATTAACTGTGCCGCCGTCGCTTCCTTTGGCAACAATCCACTGATCTGGAAAGTGAATGTCGAAGGCACGTTGAAGTTTGCCCAGACCATGGCGCAGGTAGGTACGCTGCAACGCTTCCTGCATGTGGGCACCGCGATGTCCTGCTCGCCAGAACCCGATTCACTGGTGGCGGAAAGCGCAGTATTCCGTGAACGTGCAGAGCATCTGGTTGAGTACACCCATTCCAAATCAACCATCGAACGCCTGATGCAGCAGGAATGCCCGACGCTACCGCTGGTCATCGCCCGCCCCTCGATTGTGGTGGGCCACACTCACCACGGTTGCCAGCCTTCCAGCAGTATCTTCTGGGTGTTCAGCATGGGGCTGATGCTGCAAAAATTCATGTGTTCGATGGAAGACCGTATCGATGTGATCCCCGTCGATTACTGTGCCGATGCATTGCTGATGCTGCTCAGCAGTCCGCTGGCCCGTGGCGAGGTGGTTCATATTTCTGCCGGGGAGGAGAATAGCGTGAAATTTGCCGAGATTGATAACGCCATGGCGTGCGCGCTGGAGAAGGTTCCCGTCGGCGATAAGTATGCCCAGGTGAGCTATGAGACGCTGGTGAAGATGCGCCGTGAGCTGAAGGATATCTTTGGGCCCTGCAATGAACGCCTGATGCTCAAAGCGATGCGCCTGTATGGGGCTTTCGCCACGCTTAACGTACGGTTCAGCAACGATAAGCTGCTCAGTATGGGAATGCCGAAGCCGCCGCGCTTTACCGATTATATCGACCGTTGCGTGCAGACCACCCGTGGGCTGACCATTCCGCAGCAGATGGCCGTTGATTTTAAATAGACGGATTGCAGACATAAAAAAACCCGCCGAAGCGGGTTTTTTCTTAAGAGCGAAAGTCAGACTTACTGACCTTTGATCTCTTTACGACCGTTGTACGGTGCTTTTTCACCCAGCGCTTCTTCGATACGAATCAGCTGGTTGTATTTAGCAACGCGGTCAGAACGGCTCATAGAACCAGTTTTGATCTGGCCTGCAGCGGTACCAACAGCCAGGTCAGCGATGGTAGCGTCTTCAGTTTCGCCTGAACGGTGAGAGATAACGGCAGTGTAGCCAGCGTCTTTCGCCATTTTGATCGCAGCCAGAGTTTCGGTCAGAGAACCGATCTGGTTGAATTTGATCAGGATGGAGTTAACGATGCCTTTGTCGATACCTTCTTTCAGGATCTTGGTGTTGGTTACGAACAGATCGTCACCAACCAGCTGGATTTTGTCGCCCAGGACTTTAGTCTGGTATGCGAAACCATCCCAGTCAGATTCGTCCAGACCGTCTTCGATAGAAACGATCGGATACTGTTTGGTCAGGTCTTCCAGGAAGTGAGTGAACTCTTCAGAGGTGAACGCTTTGTTGCCTTCGCCAGCCAGAACGTATTTACCGTCTTTGTAGAATTCAGAAGCTGCACAGTCCATCGCCAGAGTGATGTCGGTACCCAGCTCGTAGCCAGCAGCTTTAACCGCTTCTGCGATAACTGCCAGAGCTTCAGCGTTGGAACCCAGGTTCGGCGCGTAGCCACCTTCGTCACCAACTGCAGTGTTCATACCTTTAGCTTTCAGAACTTTAGCCAGGTTGTGGAACACTTCAGAACCCATACGTACGGCTTCTTTCAGGGATTTAGCGCCAACCGGCTGAATCATAAATTCCTGGATGTCGACGTTGTTGTCAGCGTGCTCACCACCGTTGATGATGTTCATCATCGGAACCGGCATGGAGTATTTGCCCGGAGTACCGTTCAGCTCAGCGATGTGCTCGAACAGCGGCTGGCCTTTAGAGGCAGCAGCTGCTTTGGCGTTAGCCAGAGACACGGCCAGGATGGCGTTTGCACCGAAGTTAGATTTGTTTTCAGTACCGTCCAGGTCGATCATGATTTTATCGATGCCAGCCTGATCTTTGGCGTCTTTGCCAAGGATTGCCTGAGCGATCGGGCCGTTGACAGCGCCAACAGCTTTCAGTACGCCTTTACCCATGAAACGGGATTTGTCGCCATCGCGCAGTTCCAGCGCTTCGCGGGAACCAGTAGAAGCACCTGACGGAGCTGCTGCCATACCAACGAAACCACCTTCCAGGTGTACTTCGGCTTCAACAGTCGGGTTACCACGGGAGTCGATGATTTCACGACCGATGACTTTAACGATTTTGGACATTAGGTTTTCCTCAGTACAAGTTAAACTAAAACTCCAGACAAACAATGCACCCAAATGGGTGCATTGCCGTTCTAACTCATTTTACTTCGCCTGACGCTTTTGATACTCGCCTGCCGCTTTCACAAAACCTGCAAACAGCGGGTGGCCATCACGTGGCGTTGAAGTAAACTCCGGATGGAACTGACAAGCGACAAACCACGGGTGATTCGGCACTTCGATGATCTCGACCAACTGATCATCCCCGGAACGGCCCGCAACACGCAGGCCCGCATTTTGAATCTGTTTCAACAACATGTTGTTGACTTCGTAGCGGTGACGATGACGCTCAGTAATGGTTGATTCGCCGTACAGCTGGCGAACCAGGCTTTCGTCTTCCAGCTGGCACTGCTGCGCGCCAAGGCGCATGGTGCCGCCGAGGTCGCTCTTCTCAGAACGAACTTCAACGTTGCCTTCTTCATCACGCCATTCGGTAATCAGGGCCACAACCGGGTACTTACAGTCTGGCACAAATTCCGTCGAGTTGGCGTTCTCCATTCCCGCGACGTTACGCGCAAACTCAATCAGCGCAACCTGCATACCCAGGCAAATACCCAGATATGGAATTTTGTTTTCACGCGCATAGCGTGCAGTGGCAATTTTACCTTCAACACCGCGGTAGCCGAAGCCACCCGGGATCAGGATAGCGTCCAAATCTTTCAGAATTTCGACGCCGCGCGTTTCCACATCCTGCGAATCAATCAGCTTGATGTTGACGGTAACGCGGTTCTTCAGACCACCGTGTTTCAGCGCTTCGATCACCGATTTGTAGGCGTCCGGCAGTTCAATGTACTTACCGACCATACCAATGGTGACTTCGCCAGCCGGATTGGCTTCTTCGTAAATAACCTGTTCCCATTCGGCCAGGTTCGCTTCCGGACAGCTTAAGCTGAATCGTTTACAAATATAATCGTCCAGCCCCTGAGATTTCAACAGGCCCGGAATTTTATAAATGGAATCGACGTCTTTCAGAGAAATAACAGCCTTTTCCGGAACGTTACAGAACAATGCAATTTTAGCACGTTCGTTGGCCGGTACCGCCCGATCGGAGCGGCAGATCAGAATATCTGGCTGAATACCGATAGAAAGCAGCTCTTTCACGGAGTGCTGAGTCGGTTTGGTTTTGACTTCGCCGGCGGCTGCCATGTACGGCACCAGGGTCAAATGCATAAACAGAGTATGCTCACGACCAATCTCTACGGCCATCTGACGGATAGCTTCGAGGAACGGCAGGGATTCGATATCACCGACGGTACCGCCGATTTCAACCAGCACCACGTCGTGACCTTCACCACCGGCAAGCACGCGCTCTTTGATCGCGTTGGTGATGTGTGGGATGACCTGTACGGTCGCGCCCAGATAATCACCGCGGCGTTCTTTACGCAGAACGTCGGAGTAGATACGGCCCGTAGTGAAGTTGTTGCGGCGGCTCATTTTGGTGCGGATGAAGCGCTCGTAGTGACCCAGGTCCAGGTCGGTTTCAGCGCCGTCTTCAGTAACGAACACTTCCCCGTGTTGGATTGGACTCATGGTACCCGGATCGACGTTGATGTACGGATCCAGTTTCATCATGGTCACGTTAAGCCCACGGGCTTCAAGAATAGCGGCGAGGGAAGCTGCGGCAATGCCTTTACCCAGAGAGGATACGACCCCGCCGGTCACAAAAATATAGTTCGTTGTCATGCTGAACCTGAGAAGTTAGGTTTAAAAGACGATGGAATAACCAAGACGGGAAAGCAGTATACCCGATCATGACTGACGCCACAAACTTTCATTCTCCCTCCTTTTCAGCAGGCTCACACAAACACAGGGAGTGAGAAAATAGCCGCTTTTGGCGAAATGTTTTTGACGCAAATCAAGCGCTTGTTATTTAAAAAATCACACAAATGGCGCTTGATCACGAAAACTCGTTAGAGATCAGTTTCCTGCCGTTTTACCTCTTGCCACACGGTTTCCATGGTTTCGAGGTCAACGCCGGTCATTTCTAGCCCACGGGCGGCCACAATTCGTTCAACTTCGCGGAAACGGCGTTCAAATTTAAGGTTCGCTTTTTGCAGCGCCACTTCGGCTTTTACCCCTAAATGGCGGGATAAATTGACGGTCGCAAACAGCAGATCGCCCATTTCCTCCTCCAGTTTAGCCTCATCCACGACGGCCTGCTGCGCTTCATGCATGACCTCGTCGATCTCTTCATGCACTTTGTCCAGCACCGGGCCCAGCGAGGTCCAGTCAAACCCTACCGCCGAACAGCGGCGCTGAATTTTATGCGCGCGCATCAACGCCGGCAGGCTGTGCGGAATATCATCCAGCGCGGAATGCTGTGATTTTTCGGCCCGCTCGGCGCTTTTTATCTGCTCCCAGCGCGCCAGCACTTCGGCGCTATCGCCGGCGGTCGCTTCTCCGAAGATATGCGGATGGCGGCGCTCAAGCTTGTCGCTGATAGCCGCGCAGATATCGTCGAAGTTAAAGCGCCCTTCTTCCTGCGCCATCTGCGCGTAGAACACCACCTGAAACAGCAGGTCGCCCAGCTCACCGCGCAGATCGTCGAAATCTTCACGACTGATGGCATCCAGCACTTCGTAAGTTTCTTCGAGGGTATAGGGGGCGATGGTGGCGAAGGTCTGCTCTTTATCCCATGGACAGCCGTTTTCCGGGTCGCGCAGGCGCTGCATAATGCCGAGCAGCCGGTCGATTTGGTTCATCTTTTTTCCTGTTGAAAACGATAATGCCGGGTACGGATTTCGCCTTACCCGGCTAACGTGAAAGCGTATCCCCGGCGCTGCCGGAGAAAGCAAAATACGATCAATTAGCCACCGTGCAGACGGCGGGCATCAATCACATCCGGTACCTGGTTCAGTTTCCCGAGCACGCGGCCCAGCACCTGTAGGTTGTAGATTTCAATGTTCATGTCGATCGTCGCCAGCTGCTGTTTGGTATCGCTACGGCTGGCGACGCCGAGCACGTTAACTTTTTCATTGGCGAGGATCGTGGTGATATCCCGCAACAGGCCGCTGCGATCGTTGGCGACAACACGAACCACCAGCGAATAACCGGCGGAGTAGCTTTCTCCCCACACCGCATCGACGATACGCTCTGGCGCATGCGACTGCAGTTCCGTCAGTTGATCGCAGTCTGCCCGGTGTACCGAAATCCCGCGTCCCTGGGTGATAAAGCCGACAATCTCATCGCCCGGGATGGGCTGGCAGCAGCGCGCAATGTGGTGCATCAGGTTACCGACGCCTTCCACCACCACCCGACCATTGTCTTTACTGCGGCTCTGCGGCGCCCAGCTTTTCTGCTGTAGCTGTTTCAGCGCTGCCGCATCCTGCTCTTCGGCGCTCGGCTTATTGAACTGCGCCTGCAGGAAGTTGACCATCTGGTTAAGGCGAATATCGCCGCCGCCGATAGCCGCCAGCAGTTCGTCCAGCTCGTTGAAGTTATAGCGCGGCAGCAGGTGTTTCTCTGCCTCCTTGAGGCTGATCCCCAGGTGCTCAAGCTCATCGTCCAGGATCTGCCGCCCGGCAAGAATGTTTTTGTCGCGATCCTGTTTACGGAACCAGGCGTGAATTTTGGAACGCCCGCGGCTGGTGGTCACATAGCCGAGGTTCGGGTTCAGCCAGTCGCGGCTGGGGTTCGGCTGCTTCTGGGTGATGATTTCAATCTGATCGCCCATCTGCAACTGGTAGGTAAACGGCACGATGCGCCCGCTGATTTTGGCACCAATGCAGCGGTGACCGACGTCACTGTGAATGTGGTAGGCAAAGTCGAGCGGCGTGGAACCGGCGGGTAAATCCACCACATCGCCTTTCGGCGTAAAGACATACACCCGGTCGTCGAAGACCTGGCTACGGACTTCATCCAGCATTTCACCCGAATCGGCCATCTCTTCCTGCCAGGCGATCAGTTTACGCAGCCAGGCGATACGGTCTTCATAGCCGCGCCCGCCGCTCACGCCTGCGCTGGCGCCCTCTTTGTACTTCCAGTGCGCCGCGACGCCCAGCTCGGCATCTTCATGCATCTGCCGGGTACGGATCTGGATCTCGACCGTTTTTCCCCCTGGCCCCAGCACCACGGTATGAATCGACTGGTAGCCGTTCGGTTTGGGGTTGGCAACGTAATCATCGAACTCATCCGGCAGGTGGCGATAGTGGGTATGGACGATCCCCAGTGCGGCATAGCAGTCCTGCAGGCGCTCGGCGACAATACGCACGGCCCGCACGTCAAACAGCTCATCAAAGGTGAGGTGTTTTTTCTGCATTTTTCGCCAGATGCTGTAGATATGCTTCGGCCGCCCGTAGACCTCAGCCTTGACGCCTTCGGTTTTCATTTCGGAGCGTAAATGCCCCACGAACTCATCGATGTAGTGTTCACGGTCGATGCGCCGTTCGTGCAGCAGTTTAGCAATGCGTTTGTATTCATCGGGATGCAGATAGCGGAAGCAGTAGTCCTCCAGCTCCCATTTCAGCTGGCCGATCCCTAAGCGGTTAGCCAGCGGCGCATAGATGTTGGTGCACTCTTTTGCCGCCAGCACGCGTTCGTCTTCGGGCTCATCTTTGACTTCCCGCAGGTGGGCGATACGCTCGGCGAGCTTGATGACCACACAACGGAAATCATCGACCATCGCCAGCAGCATGCGGCGGATATTATCAACCTGCTCCGAGGAGACGGAATCGGTGTGGGTGGCTTTAAGCTGGCGAATAGCCGCCATATCGCGCACGCCGTGAATCAATGTGACGACGGATTTACCGACGCTCTCTTGCATCACCTCTTCGCTAACGACGTTGCCGTCCGCCAGCGGGAACAGCATGGCGGCCCGTAACGTGTCGATATCCATACTCAACGTGCAGAGTATTTCCACCATCTCCACGCCGCGCCATAACAGAAGGTCCGCTCGAGGATGTCCCTGCGTTTTTTCGCGACAGTAGTCCCAGGTTTCGGCTAAGCGTTCACACGACTGCTGGCTGGAAATTCCCAGACTCGCGATCCATTTCTTCGGGTCAAATTCACCAGCTTTATTAAGATGTGCACTTCTTACCGCAACCATTGTCCTCTCCTTAAGGGACCTGGCCTGCCGAAGTCGGCAAGCCTCAACTTTTACACCTCATCCTTCAAACCGCATCAGCGTTGGCTTTTTCGTTCACCTCAGCCACCGACCTGGGCCTGTGCTTGGGAACTGACTATGTTGCCACCTCGATACGATACGAATGATGTTATGTAAGCTTTTGCTCGAACAACACCATCGATTCCAGATGTCCGGTATGCGGGAACATGTCCAGCATCGCCAGGCGTTGGATCGTATAGCCTGCCTGTAACAGGTGTTCGCTATCACGTGCCAGCGTCGCCGGGTTACAGGAGACATAAACCACGCGACGCGGCGCGAGTTTTATAATCTGCGGTATCACCGCTGGCGCCCCGGCTCGCGCCGGATCGATCAATATTTTATCAAAACCACGCTTCGCCCACGCCTGACGGGTAACATCTTCTTCCAGATTTTCATGAAAGAATGTCACGTTGTGCAACTGGTTGAGTGCGGCATTTTCCCGCCCCTTCTCCACCAGCGCCGGAACACCTTCAACCCCGACGACCTCAGTGGCGCGTGTCGCCAGCGGCAGCGTGAAATTACCCATACCGCAGAACAGATCGAGCACCCGGTCCTGCGGCTGAACGTCCAGCCACGCCAGAGCGGTCTGCACCATCTGTTGATTGACGCCGTCATTCACCTGAATAAAGTCGCGCGGACTGAACATTAAGCGTAGCCCGTCTGACGTATACCATGGCGCTTCGCCACGAATATGCTCCAGTATCTCGCTTTGTGGGGCCAGATACAGGGCAAGATCATGAGTTTGCGAAAATCGTTCCAGTTTTTCTCTGTCGCCTGCCGGTAACGCCGCCGTGTGGCGCAGGATCATCACCGGGCCATTATCCGCCAGCACCAGTTCGACATGCCCCAACTGACGCTGGGATTTCAGCCCCGTCAGGCAGGCCCGCACCGCCGGCAGTAATGCCTCAAGATCGGGCACCAAAACAGGGCATTGCACCACATCGACAATGTCGTTGGAATTGGCCTTGCGAAACCCCATCTGTAATTGTTGGGACTTCGGCTGGTAATTCAAGCTCAGACGCGCACGCCGGCGATATCCCCACGGCGAAGCGGCTATAATATCGTCAACATCGTGTTTCATGAGTCGCGCAAGCGCGGCACGCTTACTGTGCTGCTGTAGCTCAATGCTGGCATGCTGTTGCTGGCAGCCGCCGCAAACGCCAAAATGCGGGCAGTGCGGTGCCTGACGCTGCGGGCTATCACTCAGACGGCGTTTGACCTGGGCCCGGGAGTACTGTTTTTTGTCTTCCACCAGCACAACTTCGGCCTGTTCCTGTGGCAGTAAGCCACTAACAAATAGCGCTTTACCATGGTGACGCGCAACGCCCTGGCCAAAGGGATCGAGGTCGTTTACTGTCACGGTTATGATCTGGCGCGTCGTCACACGCCGTTTTGCAGAGTAGAATTGCGCCATCGTAGAGATTTGTCTCAATCAAAATAAACCGACTCTATACACGAGTCCTTTCAAGATACATCAGCGCGGCGGGCAGGAGTCCACGACAGCGTGTGTAAGCCCGGCACTGAGGCCAGCAACGCAGAGGCACTTGAAGGATGAAGCGTATATTCTCCCATAACGGAACCGCATGACCAACTACAGCCTACGTGCTCGCATGATGATTCTTATTCTGGCACCTACCGTACTCATTGGTTTGCTGCTCAGTATTTTCTTCGTCGCCCATCGCTATCACGACCTGCAGCGTCAGCTGGAAGACGCCGGAGCCAGCATTATTGAACCACTGGCGGTCTCCAGTGAATATGGCATGAATCTGCAAAACCGCGAGTCAATCGGCCAGCTCATTAGCGTATTGCATCGCCGCCACTCCGATATTGTGCGGGCCATTTCCATCTACGATTCGCAGAACCGCTTGTTTGTCACCTCTAACTTTCAGCTGAACCCCAGCGAACTGCGTCTGCCGAAAGGGGCGAAATTTCCCACTCAGCTCACCGCGATACGCGAAGGCGACGTGATGATTTTGCGTACCCCGATCGTCTCCGAAAGCTATTCGCCAGATGAATCACCGGGGACCGACGCCAAGATGCCCGGCAATATGCTGGGCTATGTGGCCCTCGAGCTCGATCTGAAATCGGTACGCTTGCAGCAGTACAAAGAGATCTTTATCTCCAGCGTCATGATGCTGTTCTGCATTGGCATTGCGCTCATTTTCGGCTGGCGCTTGATGCGCGATGTCACCGGCCCGATCCGCAATATGGTGAATACCGTTGACCGAATTCGCCGTGGGCAACTGGATAGCCGCGTCGAAGGCTTTATGCTCGGCGAGCTGGATATGCTGAAAAATGGCATTAACTCGATGGCGATGTCGCTGGCGGCTTACCACGAAGAGATGCAGCACAATATCGATCAGGCGACGTCCGATCTTCGCGAAACTCTCGAGCAGATGGAGATTCAGAACGTTGAGCTGGATCTGGCGAAGAAGCGCGCCCAGGAAGCCGCGCGTATCAAGTCGGAGTTCCTTGCTAATATGTCCCACGAGCTGCGAACCCCGCTCAATGGGGTGATTGGCTTCACCCGCCTGACGCTGAAAACTGACTTGAACACCACCCAGCGTGACCATCTCACCACGATTGAACGCTCGGCAAATAACCTGCTGGCGATCATCAATGACGTGCTGGACTTCTCCAAGCTGGAAGCCGGTAAGCTGATCCTGGAAAGCATTCCGTTCCTGCTGCGCAATACCCTGGATGAAGTCGTCACCCTGCTGGCGCATTCGGCCCATGATAAGGGGCTGGAGCTGACGTTAAACATCAAAAACGATGTGCCGGATAATATTATCGGTGATCCGCTGCGCCTGCAGCAAATCATCACCAATCTGGTCGGGAATGCCATCAAGTTTACCGAACATGGCAATATCGACGTGCTGGTCGAACAGCGGGCGCTCAGCAACACCAGCGTGCAGATAGAGATCCAAATCCACGATACCGGCATCGGTATTCCCGAGCGCGACCAGTCCCGGCTGTTCCAGGCCTTCCGCCAGGCCGATGCCAGTATTTCCCGCCGTCACGGCGGCACCGGGCTTGGGCTGGTGATTACCCAGCGGCTGGTCAAAGAGATGGGCGGCGATATCTCCTTCCACAGCCAGCCCAATCGCGGCTCCACCTTCTGGTTCCATATCAGTCTCGACCTCAACCCGAACGCCGTTCAGGAGAGTCCGCTGACGCCGCTTCTGGCGGGCAAAACGCTGGCCTATATCGAGGCCAACGCGACGGCGGCGCAGTGCACTCTGGAGCTGCTGGCCACCACGCCGCTGGAGGTGGTCTACAGCCCAACCTTCTCCGCGCTGCCGAAAGCGCACTACGATATTCTGCTGGCCGGGCTCCCGGTGTCGATGCGCGATATTAGCCAGCAGAAAGACAACCTGGCGAAAGCCTGCGCCATCGCAGATCATTTGCTGCTGGCGCTCCCCTGCCACGCGCAGATAAATGCCGAATCCCTGAAGCAGGATGGCGTCGCCGCCTGCCTGCTCAAACCGCTGACCGCCACGCGTTTAGTGCCGGCGCTTATCGCCTCCAGCCGCACCAGAACCCCCGCCGCCCTTCCCCACACCGACAGCAATAAGCTGCCGATGACGGTCATGGCGGTGGATGATAATCCGGCAAACCTCAAGCTTATCGGCGTGTTGCTGGAGGATCTGGTGCAGCACGTGACGCTGTGCGAAAGCGGCCAGCGCGCGGTGGAGCAGGCCAAAGAGATGCAGCTGGATCTGATTCTGATGGATATCCAGATGCCGGATATGGACGGCATTCGTGCCTGCGAGCTGATTCGTCATCTTCCCCATCAGCAGCAAACCCCGGTGATCGCCGTGACCGCCCACGCCTTCGACGGGCAGAAAGAAAAGCTGATGAACGCCGGCATGAATGACTATCTGGCGAAGCCCATCGAGGAAGAGAAGTTATACAACCTGCTGCTGCGCTATCAGCCGGGAGGCCATGTCGCGCCGCCGTTAACGGCAGAAACCATCGAGCCGCCCATCGACCATAACGTAACACTCAACTGGCAGCTGTCGCTACGCCAGGCCGCAATGAAGCCTGACCTGGCGCGAGAAATGCTGCAAATGCTGATCGCCTTTATGCCGGAGGTGCGCAATAAAGTGGAAGAGCAGCTGGTGGGCGAAGAACCGGAGGGGCTGTTGGATCTGATTCATAAGCTCCACGGCAGCTGTAGCTACAGCGGTGTGCCGCGGCTGAAAAAGTTGTGTCAGACCCTTGAAAGCCAGCTGCGGACCGGAACCGCAGCTGAAGATCTGGAGCCGGAGCTGCTTGAACTGCTGGATGAGATGGATAATGTCACGCGGGAAGCCTGCAAAATGCCAGGAATCAAAACGCCGTATAGCGGATAGCACGCTGCCTGTCCGGGCTACCGTCGGCCCGTATCCCGGATAGCACGACGCTTATCCGGGATACGGCTGGGAGTTAACGTTGCTGGCCGAGTTTCAGCACCGCGGCGACGTTTCGCGCCGTCATGCGCACATTGTCTGCCGCATTGGCCAGCGCCTCTTCAAGGGTGCACACCGAATAGATCACACTAAATACTGCATCCAGGCCATGCTGATGCACAACACCAACATCGGCGGTCAGGCTGCCAGCGATGGCAATCACCGGTACGTTGTAGCGCTGGGCGACCTTCGCGACCCCGACCGGCACCTTGCCGTGAATGGTCTGGCTATCAATGCGCCCTTCGCCGGTGATCACCAGGTCGGCATCGGCGACCAGTTCGGCGAGATGCAGGGCATCGGTCACTATCTCAATCCCCGGGCGTAATCGGGCACCACAGAACGCATACAGCGCCGCGCCCATGCCGCCGGCGGCACCGCCGCCTTCCAGCTGCAGGACATCGACGGTTAAATCACGTTGGATAATCTGCGCGAAATGCGCCAGCGCCCGATCCAGGCGAACGATCATCTCCGCCGTCGCCCCTTTTTGCGGGCCAAATACCGCCGTTGCCCCCTCCGGGCCGGTTAGCGGGTTAGTCACATCGCAGGCAACATCAATGCGACAATCGGCGAGCCGGCTATCCAGCCCGCTGAGGTCAATGCGCGCTAGCTGCTCCAGGGCACCGCCCCCGGCGGCAATCTGCTGGTTATCCTGCGTCAGCAATTTGGCCCCCAGCGCCTGCACCATCCCGGCGCCGCCATCGTTGGTTGCACTGCCGCCAATGCCGATAATAATCTGCTGGACGCCCGCATCCAGCGCGTGACGGATCAGCTCCCCGGTTCCCCAGGTGGTGGTGATTAAGGGATTGCGGCTGGCCACCGGGACGCTTTCCAGGCCGCTGGCTGCCGCCATTTCGATAAAGGCGCAGCGTTCATCCCCGGACAGGCCGTAAAACGCCTGCACCAGTTCCCCCAGCGGGCCGGTCACGGTCACCTGTACCAGATGTCCCTGAGTGGCGGCGACCATCGCTTCGACGGTCCCTTCGCCGCCGTCGGCAACGGGCAGTTTGACATACTCCGCGTCGGGGTAAATCTCCTGAAACCCCGCCTCTATCGCGGTCGCAACCTCCAGGGCGCTCAGACTCTCCTTGTATGAATCCGGCGCAATCACAATTTTCATACGCTGTCCTTAAATGACCAAACACCCGGTATCAATAGGTCTCCGGTTCCCGCTGGAACCGGATTTTCCTTAGCGCACCATGCACGGGCGCTTGTTATCAAACGTCCAGTTCGGGATCAGATACTGCATCGCCATGGCGTCATCGCGCGCCCCCAGTCCATGCTTTTTATACAGCTCGTTCGCCTGCATCACGCGGTCCATATCCAGCTCGACTCCCAGGCCCGGCGTTGACGGCACCTGCACCATACCCCCTTGAATTTCAAAAGGTTGCTTGGTTAAGCGCTGGTTACCTTCCTGCCAGATCCAGTGGGTGTCGATCGCCGTAATATTGCCTGGTGCCGCCGCGGCTACGTGGGTGAACATCGCCAGCGAAATATCGAAATGGTTGTTGGAGTGTGAACCCCAGGTCAAACCAAATTCATGGCACATCTGCGCCACACGTACCGACCCCTGCATGGTCCAGAAGTGCGGATCCGCCAGCGGGATATCCACCGATTGCAATGACAGAGTATGCCCCATCTGACGCCAGTCGGTGGCAATCATATTGGTGGCCGTCGGCAAACCGGTGGCACGACGGAACTCCGCCATCACTTCACGACCGGAGAACCCTTGCTCTGCGCCACAGGGATCTTCAGCATACGCCAGCACGCCCTTCAGCTGCTTGCCAATCTGGATGGCTTCATCCAGCAGCCAGGCGCCGTTAGGATCCAGAGTCACCCGCGCCTGCGGGAATCGCTTCGCCAGAGCGACGATCGATTCGGCTTCTTCCTCACCCGCCAGCACGCCGCCTTTGAGTTTGAAATCGTTGAAACCATATTTCTCGTAAGCGGCTTCCGCCAGTCGGACAACGGCATCCGGCGTCATTGCCTCTTCGTGGCGCATCCGGTACCAGTCGCAGCGTTCGTCAGTCTGGCTTTGATAGTTCAACGGCGTGGCATGGCGATTGCCGACAAAGAACAGGTAGCCCAGCATTTCAACTTCACTACGCTGCTGACCGTCGCCCAGCAGAGAGGCCACGTTAACGCCAAGATGCTGCCCCAGCAGATCCAGTAACGCGGCTTCAATTCCGGTCACGACGTGAATGGTGGTACGTAAATCAAATGTTTGCAAACCGCGACCGCCGGCATCCCGGTCGGCGAAGCGTTGACGCACGGCGCCCAGCACGTTTTTATATTCACCCAGCGTCTTGCCGACCACCAGTTCAGCCGCCTCTTCCAGCGTCTGGCGGATTTTCTCGCCGCCGGGGATTTCGCCGACGCCGGTATGGCCCGAGTTGTCTTTAATAATCACAATATTACGGGTGAAATAGGGGGCGTGCGCCCCGCTAAGATTCATCAGCATGCTGTCGTGACCGGCAACCGGAATAACCTGCATGGTGGTAACGACGGGAGTAGAAAATAATGTACTCATCTTGAATCCTTTTCTTATTAGGTGGCGACTTAACGGCGACCAAATACGGGACGTTTGCGATCGAATTTCCAGCCGGGGATCAGATACTGCATCGGACCCGCGTCATTACGCGCGCCTCCAGGCAGGGTCTTATAGGCATCATGGGCTTTTTGCAGCTGGTCCCAATCCAGTTCAATACCCAGCCCTGGCGCCTCCGGTACGGCAATTTTTCCGTGAGCGATCTGCAGCGGATTTTTCGTCAGGCGGCAATCGCCTTCCTGCCAGATCCAGTGGGTATCGATGGCGGTCGGGTTACCCGGCGCGGCGGCGCCCACATGGGTAAACATCGCCAGCGAAATATCAAAGTGGTTGTTCGAGTGACAACCCCACGTCAGCCCCCAGTCATCGCAGAGCTGCGCGACGCGGACCGCCCCGGAGAGGGTCCAGAAGTGCGGGTCGGCCAGTGGAATATCCACCGCGTTAAGCATCACCGCGTGGCCCATTTCACGCCAGTTAGTGGCGATCATATTGGTGGCAACCGACAGCCCGGTTGCACGACGAAACTCGGCCATCACCTCACGGCCCGAGAAGCCCTGTTCGGCGCCGCACGGGTCTTCGGCATAGGTCAGCACATCCTGTAGCCCCTTGCACAGCGCAATCGCTTCATCAAGCAGCCACGCGCCATTAGGGTCGACGGTGATACGCGCATCCGGGAAGCGCTTCTTCAGCGCACGGGCGGTGTCAATTTCCTGCTCGCCGGGCAACACGCCGCCCTTGAGCTTGAAATCCTTAAAGCCATAGCGGTCCTGCGCGGCTTCGGCAAGGCGCACCACCGCGTCGCTGTTCAACGCTTCCTGATGGCGCAGGTGATACCAGTCGTGATCGCCTGGGGTATTCTCCAGATACGGCAGGTCGGTTTTGTTACGATCGCCAATATAGAAGAGATAGCCCAGCACGGTGACCGCATCGCGCTGTTTGCCCGGTCCCAGCAGTTCGCAGACCGGAACCTGCAGCGCTTTACCGAGCAGATCCAGCAGCGCCGCTTCCAGCGCGGCCACCGCGTTCACCCGTAGCTCAAAGGTCCAGGCGCCGTTGCCAAAGCTATCAAAGTCTGAAGCCTGGTTACCTTTGTGTACCTGCTGAACCACTTTGTTCAGGCGGGCGATTTCCTGCCCGACCACCAGCGGAACGCTATCGAGCAACGTCTGATAAATCACTTCGCCGCCCGGTGCCTCGCCGATGCCGGTATTGCCGGCGCTGTCGGTCAGGACCACGATATTGCGGGTAAACCAGGCATTGTGCGCGCCGCCGATATTCAGCAGCATGCTGTCATGGCCGGCCACCGGAATCACTTTCATGTCGGTAACGACGGGACTTGATTGTGTATTCATCATTAGCGCTCCGTAACCGGTTTGAGTTCAATACGTTTGATATCGCCCACCAGCACCAGATAACTCAGTACAGCCACCAGCGCATGCACCCCGACGTAAATCAGCGCGCCGTTAAATGAGCCCGTAGTCCCGACGATGTAGCCAATTGCAATCGGCGTCACGATGCCGGAGATATTACCGAACATGTTGAACAGACCGCCAGACAGGCCGCTGATCTCTTTCGGCGCGGTGTCCGCCATCACGGCCCAGCCCAATGCGCCAATCCCTTTGCCGAAGAAGGCCATCGCCATGAAGCCGATAATCATCCATTCTGCACTCACGTAGTTACAGAACACCATGACCATCGACAACAGCATGCCTAAGACAATCGGCGTTTTACGGGCAATATTAAGTGAACCGGTGCGCCGCATTAACCAGTCGGAGATGATCCCGCCCAGCACGCCCCCGGCAAAGCCGCAGATCGCCGGGATCGAGGCGACAAACCCGGCCTTCAGGATCGACATGCCGCGAGCCTGAACCAGATACACCGGGAACCAGGTGATAAAGAAGTAGGTCAACGCGTTGATGCAGTACTGGCCAATATAGATACCAACCATCATGCGGGAACCGATCAGCTGTTTGATTTGCCCCCATTTTTCGCTCATCGGGACTTTATGCGTGTCTTTCTTCTGATCCATGTTGATCAGCGCACCGCCTTCAGCAATATATTCCAGCTCTTTCTTGTTCACGCCGGGATGCTGATTAGGCTCATGGATGACTTTCAGCCACACAAAGCTAATAACAATCCCCAGTCCGCCCATAAAGAAGAACACATGTGACCAGCCCACTTCATGGGTTAACCAGCCCATGATTGGCGCGAAGATCACGGTGGCAAAGTATTGTGCCGAGTTGAAAATCGCTACCGCCGTGCCCCTTTCCTGTGCAGGGAACCAGGCCGCGACGATTCGACTGTTGCCGGGGAATGATGGGGCTTCCGCCAGGCCGACCAGAAAACGTAGGGTAAACAGCGCGATAATAATGCCGAAGCCGCTGAAGATATCGACGAAACCCTGCAGCAGGGTAAACATCGACCAGATGAAAATGGACCAAAAGTAGACGCGTTTGGAGCCGAAGCGGTCGAGCAACCAGCCGCCGGGGATCTGACCAATAACGTAAGCCCATGAGAAGGCAGAAAAAACATATCCCATGCCAACGGCATCGAGGCCAATATCTTTGGCCATTTCCGAACCGGCGATCGACAGCGTAGCGCGATCGCCATAGTTAAAGGACGTGACGATAAACAGCATCACCACTATCCAGTAGCGAGCATTGGTGCGTTTTTCCGCGCCGCTCGCAGCCTGACTTAATGTACTCATTGTTGCACTCCTGAATCATAGCCGATAGCTACGTTCATTCTGAACGGCACAACCGGTAGGGTAATCAGAATGACGTGTTCGTGTTTCTGTTCATTTTTGTTATGTCTGACGTACTGTTTTTTTAACTGGCTCGGAGAGTATAGAAAGAGGCCCTGGCTGGCTCACCGTGCATATACACAGCTTTCACGGGCATTTAGAAATAGATTTGTGGCTTTTGTCTGAGAAGATGGGGGGTAGTTCACGGAAATGAAAAGCAACGGCCGCCAGCCACGCTAACGGTGAAACAATCCGCAGGAGTGTGAATTGTCTCTCTTGACCCGGTGGAAATGTCGGGGAAAAAACCAGATAAACCACAAGGCTATCGTGCAAATGCCAGAACCACGGGCCAAACGGTGTGAACCAGCGCTGGCCGCGGCGAAAAGGCCCTCTGCGGCACAGAGGGCGCAATCTGTTATTGCGTTACTCCAGCAGGCTCGCCCACTGTTGCACCCACGGGTTGGAGACACCCTCGGGTTCCGGATCTTCGCTGGCATCGATCATCAGCATATCGCCGATCCGTTTTGCGCCCTGCTCCTGCAGCAGCGCGTCAAAGGTCTTGCCGCCGCCGCAAAAATTGGCGTAGGTGCTATCGCCCAGCGCGATAATCCCGTAGCGCAGATGCGGCTGGTACATGTCTTTCATCCCTTCGTACAGCGGGACGATGCTGTCCGGCAGATCGCCCTGTCCGGTGGTGGATGTCACCACCAGCACATATTTGCCGCTGTAGGGTTCCCAGTCCTGGATTTCCGGATCTTCGAACACCTTCGCTTTGTGGCCCAGTCCGCTCAGAATGGCTTCTGCCTCTTCGGCGACCAGCAGCGCGTTGCCATACATCGTGCCTACAAAAATCCCGACTTCTGCCATGATTATCTCCCTGGATTGACCTCAATATCTTCATCCTGACCGCTGTCGTCAGCAAACTCAACCCTTTCATTTAACGGTAGAAGGCCGCGCCAGCCAAACTGCGACAGCGCACGCATCCAGACCTCATCCAGGCCCGCGCGGATCACCAACGGTTCGCCGGTAAAGGGGTGGGTTAATGATAGCTGGCTGGCGTGAAGCATCAGGCGGTCTACGGCAAAATGTTCGGTGGCGCTACGATTCTGTCGGAGGTCACCGTGTTTGCTGTCGCCAATAATCGGATGCCGCAAATGGGAGAGATGGCGGCGCAGCTGATGTTTTCGCCCGGTTTTTGGTTCCAGCTCCACCAGGCTATAGCGCGTCGTCGGATAACGCCCGGTCGCAACCGGCATTTCGACCGTCGCCATCCCGCGATAATGGGTGACTGCCGGCTGGGGCTCTTTGTCATCGCGGGCGAATTTATCGGCGATTTTATCCAGCTCTTCCACCAGCGGGTAATCCAGGACCGCATCGTCGGTCAGCCAGCCGCGCACTACCGCGTGGTAGCGCTTTTGCATCTGGTGCTGTTCAAACTGTTGCGACAGCCGCCGTCCCGCTTCGCTGGACAGCCCCATCAGCAGGACCCCGGAGGTCGGGCGGTCGAGACGATGAGCGGTAAACACGTGCTGGCCAATCTGATCGCGGACGGTCTGCATCACCACCACTTTTTCATCGCGATCCAGCCAGCTACGATGGACCAGCCAGCCGGAAGGTTTATTCACCGCCACCAGCCATTCGTCCTGATAGATAATTTCCAGCATCAGGCGTCGTCGCTCGTAAACAGCGTATCGAGCAGCAGCAGTTCCGCCAGTACGCGTTCACGCAGCGGATGGGTGGCATCGAGAGCCATCTCATAATAGGGGGCCACGGCGAAATTCTGCGGCAGCGGCTGTTCGCTATCGAGTAAGTTGTGCATCCGCGGGATCAGGACCCACTGAAGCCACTCCAGCGGTTCCAGGGTGTCCATACAGAACGGCTGATCGCTGGCAAAAGCCCGGCTTTCCGGCGCATTTTCTTGCCAGTGTTCTGTTTCGCGCAGCAGCGCTTCAAGGGCGTGCAAACGCTCGCGCACGCTAAGGTGAAGAGTCATGGGAAACCTCGATGAGTTGTAAACCGGACGCAGAATAGCAAATACCGCAGCGAAAACTACTGTATTAGAGGCATAAAAAAAGGGAGCACTGTGTTAACAGTGCTCCCGGTTCGTTTCGCAGCAATCCAGCTACATTGGTGCTCCCTGCTCGTCCATGAAAACTTTTCCTGTGGTCTCCTGACCATGTTCATCCATAAACTAGCGCATCCTGCTCTCACACCACCCCGATGTGAAATCACTTATCCTAAGTTTGTCCCGATCTTCCTGATCCACCGTTCATCATGAGCGGCTCACGTTCTCCATCCTGGAGGTGTCCTTTACGCGTTCCTGCGTGATCCTGTGCTTCATCCTGAAGCCTGTCCTTGCAACGCCTTCCCGGCGGGTCCTGCAAGAAGTGTCATCATCCTGATGTTCACTTCTTCTCGCGACTTCCTGTCGACGTACATAGGATCACTGATTCCGCTTCGTCTTACAAGCCTTCTTGAGAGAATCTCTTAAGATTAACCTCACCCTGCGGAGCAACAAAAAAGGACAACCGTTTGAGTTTTATGGATTTATTACAAATCAATTGATTAAAAAATTGCGTAAATGATGACGATCTCTTACAGGTCTTGTAAGAGATCTCTCACAAACTGGTTGGTATAATGGATTACAGAACTGGCTCAAGCTGATTAAGGAAACTCGCAAGAGAAGGAGAAAGAGTTGTCCGTTTGCGGGTACCGAGCGTCTCTTTAAGGACTTCGCCGCTCACGTTACAGACCGAAATGACATCCAGCTCGCTGTCCAGCGTCGCAATAAACAGCGTCGGCGACAGCTTGAGTCGTTTTTGCACCAGCAGATGGCCGATTAAATTCTCTTGCACGCGCTGGAAGTCATCCGGACTCCAGGTTTGCAACAGCGTCATCGTCTCACCAGCCAGGCGGGCCGTCATATCACCGGCAAACTGGGTGGTATAATAACTATGAATCGGCTGTTGTACCACAATATCGAGCGCCCGTTCAACTGCGCTGATATCGGGTTCTAAGGAAAAGCGCTGCGGCTGCCAGAACACCGCATCATCGTCCGTCGCGCTGATACAGGGAGACGGGACACCATAAAGCTCTTCGCTTCGCGGCAGGCTGGCGTACTGCTGCTGCCAGGCAGCGCAATAGCGTTGAGTAAAGGCTTGCAGCGCTTCTGCAGTTTGATGGTCCACCGGTTTCTCTCTTCACGTTAGCCAGGATACACTTGGTTGCTAGTGTACCCGCTTTCCTATGGTGAAACATGTCTTCTTACGATAATCATCAGGCGCTGGCCGGCCTGACGCTCGGTAAATCAACGGATTACCGCGATACTTATGATGCCTCCCTGCTTCAGGGCGTGCCGCGCAGCCTGAACCGCGACCCGCTGGGGCTGCACGCGGATAATCTGCCGTTTCACGGCGGTGATATATGGACCCTGTACGAGCTCTCCTGGCTGAACGCCAAAGGGCTGCCGCAGGTCGCCGTCGGTCACGTTGAGCTGAATGACACAACCGTTAACCTGGTGGAATCGAAGAGCTTTAAGCTCTATCTCAACAGTTTTAATCAGACCCGTTTTGCCAGCTGGCAGGATGTTCAGGCAACGCTGACACGCGATCTCAGCGCCTGCGCCCAGGGCGAGGTCATGGTGTCGCTGTATCGCCTCGACGAGCTCGAAGGCCAGCCGGTGGCGCATCTGCACGGTACCTGCATCGATGAGCAGGATATCGAGATTGATAACTATGAGTTCAGCACCGACTATCTGCAGGATGCCGCGGGCGGCAAGATCGTCGAGGAGACGCTGGTCAGCCATCTGCTCAAATCCAACTGTCTGATCACCCACCAGCCCGACTGGGGCTCGGTACAGATTCAGTATCGTGGGCCTAAAATCGACCGCGAAAAGCTGCTGCGCTATCTGGTCTCGTTCCGCCACCACAATGAATTCCACGAGCAGTGCGTCGAGCGAATTTTTAACGACCTCCTGCGTTTCTGCCAGCCGGAATCCCTTTCTGTCTATGCCCGCTATACCCGCCGCGGGGGTCTGGATATTAACCCGTGGCGCAGCAACGGCGAATTTGTGCCGGCCATCGGCCGCCTCGCCCGTCAGTAGTAAACATTTTCACAATTTGCGTGCGTTAACGCGTGCGCAAGGTTGTGGAAACGTCACCGGCAAGGCTATTGTAATCTCAGGAAGACGATAATCGTCCTGTAAGGAGTTCACTTGATTACACATGTTAGCCCGCTTGGTTCAATGGATATGCTGTCACAGCTGGAAGTGGATATGCTTAAACGCACCGCCAGCAGTGACCTCTATCAACTCTTTCGTAACTGCTCGCTTGCTGTACTCAATTCGGGGAGCCTGACCGATAACAGCAAGGAGCTACTGTCTCGTTTTGAAAACTTCGATATTAACGTCCTGCGCCGCGAACGCGGTGTGAAGCTGGAATTGATCAATCCGCCGGAAGAGGCCTTCGTTGACGGGCGGATTATTCGCTCCCTGCAGGCCAACCTGTTTGCCGTGCTGCGCGATATCCTGTTCGTCTACGGACAAATCCACAACACCGTGCGCCTCCCGAATCTCGATCTCGAAAGCTCGGTACATATCACCAATCTGGTGTTTTCGATTCTGCGTAACGCCCGCGCCCTGCACGTCGGCGAAGCGCCGAACATGATTGTCTGCTGGGGCGGCCACTCTATTAACGAAAATGAATATCTGTACGCCCGTCGCGTCGGCACCCAGCTTGGTCTGCGTGAGCTGAACATCTGCACCGGTTGTGGCCCGGGCGCCATGGAAGCACCGATGAAAGGCGCCGCGGTCGGCCATGCTCAGCAGCGTTATAAAGACAGCCGCTTTATCGGGATGACCGAGCCGTCAATTATTGCCGCCGAGCCGCCAAACCCGCTGGTGAACGAGCTGATCATCATGCCGGATATCGAAAAGCGTCTGGAAGCGTTCGTGCGCATCGCCCACGGCATTATCATCTTCCCGGGCGGCGTGGGGACGGCAGAAGAGCTGCTCTATCTGCTGGGTATTTTAATGCACCCGGCAAACCAGTCGCAGGTGCTGCCGCTGATCCTGACCGGACCAAAAGAGAGCGCTGACTATTTCCGCGTGCTGGATGAATTCATCGTGCACACGTTGGGTGAGTCGGCCCGTCGTCACTACCGCATTATCGTTGACGATGCCGCAGAGGTGGCACGGCAGATGAAGAAAGCGATGCCGCTGGTGAAAGAGAACCGCCGCGAGACCGGGGATGCCTACAGCTTCAACTGGTCGATCCGTATTACTCCTGACCTGCAAATGCCGTTCGATCCAACGCATGAAAACATGGCCAACCTCAAGCTCTATCCGGACCAACCGGTAGAAGTGCTGGCGGCGGACCTCCGTCGTGCGTTTTCCGGCATCGTGGCCGGCAACGTCAAAGAGGTGGGTATTCAGGCGATTGAGAAGTTCGGCCCTTACAAGCTGCACGGCGATCCGGAGATCATGCGTCGGATGGACGAGCTGCTGCAGGGCTTCGTCGCCCAGCATCGCATGAAGCTGCCAGGCGGAACTGCCTATATTCCTTGCTATGAAATCGGCTCCTGACAAATAACCTGTCACTCTGCCATACCGGGTTACGACACGCGATGCCGTAACCCGCTTTTCCTTCCCTGGTTCTCCCCTGTGCTCTCCTTTTCTCTCCTTTGCTCTCCTCCACTTTCCCCTGCGTGTTCCCTTGCCTTTCCTCGGCGCGACTTTCCGAATGATTCAATTATTTTAAGAATCGTTTGTTCTGTTTTTACAAAGCCAATCGTTTGCGTTTCCATAAACAGCGATAAATATCACTAATAAAAATGCATTTAAGCGTGAAAACATCGTCTACATCTCATTTTTACAGCAAAAACCTCGTTATTACGCCCCACTCCTTTTATCTCATATCCTGTAAATGATAGCCTTCGCGCCACAAATATCTGGCTGATCACCAGAAACAGACTGTTGAACTAAAAATACCCACATCGAAAGTGGATTATTGCAATTGGGATCGCGATCACTGATGCATTTACCAGATAAATGTATCTTCCCGCCCCACTTGTTACGGAGAAAATCATTAAAAAACCGTAAACAAACGAATTTAGTATTACTTAATTGATTTTAATCATTATATTTGGTCGCTTCCTCCAGGAGAAACAGATGGAAACCACTCAAACCAGCACTATCGTTACGGGCGAAACCCGCAGCGGATGGCGCAAAACAGACACCATGTGGATGCTGGGCCTGTACGGCACGGCAATCGGTGCGGGCGTATTGTTCCTGCCGATTAATGCCGGCGTCGGCGGTATGATCCCCCTGATTATCATGGCAATACTTGCCTTTCCGATGACCTTCTTTGCCCACCGCGGGATGACCCGTTTTGTGCTTTCCGGTAAAAATCCGGGTGAAGACATCACTGAAGTGGTTGAAGAGCACTTTGGCGTTGGCGCAGGTAAGCTGATTACGCTGCTCTATTTCTTCGCCATCTACCCGATTCTGTTGGTGTATAGCGTGGCGATCACCAATACCGTTGAGAGCTTTATGACGCACCAGCTGCAGATGACTGCACCGCCGCGTGCGATCCTCTCGCTGATTCTGATCGTAGGTATGATGACCATCGTACGTTTCGGCGAGCAGATGATTGTTAAAGCGATGAGTATTCTGGTCTTCCCGTTTGTGGTCGCCCTGATGATTCTGGCACTGTACCTGATCCCGCAGTGGAACAGCGCAGCACTGGAAACCCTCTCCCTGAGCAGCGCCTCCGCCACCGGTAACGGCCTGTGGATGACGTTGTGGCTGGCGATTCCGGTGATGGTGTTCTCCTTTAACCACTCACCGATCATCTCCTCCTTCGCCGTAGCGAAGCGTGAAGAGTACGGCGACGGCGCAGAGAAAAAATGCTCCAGCATCCTGGCTCGCGCCCACGTCATGATGGTGATCACCGTGATGTTCTTCGTCTTCAGCTGCGTACTGAGCCTGTCTCCGGCAGACCTCGCGGCGGCCAAAGATCAGAACATCTCGATTCTCTCTTACCTGGCGAACCACTTTAACGCACCGCTGATTGCCTGGATGGCGCCGATCATTGCGATGATTGCCATCACCAAATCCTTCCTCGGCCACTATCTGGGTGCACGTGAAGGCTTTAACGGCATGGTGATTAAGTCCCTGCGCGGTAAAGGCAAAAGCATCGAAATCAACAAACTGAACAAAATCACAGCGCTGTTCATGCTGGTTACCACCTGGATTGTGGCGACCCTGAACCCAAGCATTCTCGGTATGATCGAAACCCTCGGCGGCCCGATTATCGCGATGATTCTGTTCCTGATGCCGATGTACGCCATTCAGAAAGTCCCGGCCATGCGCAAATACAGCGGCCACATCAGCAACGTCTTCGTTGTGATTATGGGCCTGATTGCCATCTCCGCTATTTTCTACTCTCTGTTCAGCTAATCCCCCTTCGCGCCGCCCGCGGGCGGCGCGCTTCCCGACAGTACTGGATGCATCATGATCAGCGTATTCGATATCTTTAAAATCGGCATTGGCCCGTCCAGCTCCCATACCGTTGGACCGATGAAAGCGGGCAAACAATTCACCGACGACCTCATCGCACGTGGGCTGCTTGCCAACGTCAGCAAAGTTGTTGTCGACGTTTACGGCTCGCTTTCCCTGACCGGTAAAGGCCACCATACCGACATCGCCATTATTATGGGCCTTGCGGGCAACCTGCCAGACAGCGTCGATATCGACGCCATCCCGGCGTTTATTCAGGACGTCAACACCCACGGGCGTCTGATGCTGGCAAACGGCCAGCATGAAGTCGACTTCCCGGTTGACCAGTGCATGAATTTCCATGCCGACAACCTGTCGCTGCACGAAAACGGTATGCGCATCACCGCTCTGAACGACGACAAGGTGCTCTACACGCAAACCTACTACTCCATTGGCGGCGGTTTTATCGTCGATGAGCAACACTTCGGCCAGACCAATGAAGCCCCGGCCGTGGTGCCTTACCCATACAAAAATGCCGCAGACCTGCAACGACACTGTCGTGAAAGTGGGCTCTCGCTGTCCGGCCTGATGATGCAAAACGAGCTGGCATTGCACAGCAAAGCCCAGTTGGAACAGCACTTCGAAGCGGTGTGGGAAGTGATGAGCGGCGGTATTGAACGCGGCATTACCACCGAAGGCGTTCTGCCGGGCAGATTGCGGGTACCGCGCCGCGCCGCCGCCCTGCGCCGGATGCTGGTCAGTCAGGACAATACCAACAGCGACCCGATGGCGGTTGTTGACTGGATTAATATGTTTGCTCTGGCGGTCAACGAAGAAAATGCGGCTGGTGGTCGCGTGGTCACGGCACCGACCAACGGCGCCTGCGGGATCGTCCCGGCGGTACTCGCCTATTACGACAAGTTTATCCGTAAGGTGAACGCCAACTCGCTGGCTCGCTACCTGCTGGTCACCAGCGCCATCGGCTCGCTGTATAAGATGAACGCCTCTATTTCCGGCGCCGAAGTAGGCTGCCAGGGCGAAGTCGGCGTGGCTTGTTCAATGGCCGCCGCCGGTCTGGCGGAGCTGCTGGGCGGTAGTCCGGGCCAGGTGTGTATCGCCGCTGAAATCGGCATGGAACACAATCTGGGTCTGACCTGCGATCCGGTAGCCGGCCAGGTGCAGGTTCCCTGCATCGAGCGTAATGCTATCGCCGCCGTTAAAGCGGTAAACGCCGCGCGGATGGCGCTTCGCCGCACCAGCGAGCCGCGCGTCTGCCTCGATAAAGTGATCGAAACCATGTACGAAACGGGCAAAGATATGAACGCCAAATACCGCGAAACCTCGCGCGGTGGTCTGGCAATGAAAATCGTCGCCTGCGATTAATCAGCACAAAAAAACGCCCTGAGCTGCAATGCTCAGGGCGACAATATCTTGTCTCAGACAGCCTTATTAAGACGTTAGCGCAGGTCGCCCACTTTGACGTGGTCCATATCGTCAAATACCTGGTTCTCCCCTACCATCCCCCAGATAAAGGTATACGCGCGCGTACCGACACCCGAGTGAATCGACCAGCTAGGTGAAATCACCGCCTGTTCGTTTTGCACCACAATATGCCGCGTCTCCTGCGGCTGTCCCATCATATGGAACACGCAGCTGTTCTCTTCCAGACCGAAGTAGAAATAGACCTCCATCCGACGCTCATGCGTATGGCACGGCATCGTATTCCACAAGTTGCCTGGCGCAAGCTCGGTCAGCCCCATGCTCAGCTGGCAGGTTTCCAGCACATCCGGCACGAAATACTTGTTAATCGTGCGACGGTTACTGGTCACATCTTCACCCAGCACAACCGGCGCTACATCCGCAGGGGTCACGCGTTTTGTCGGATAGGTGGTATGGGCTGGCGCGCAGTTATAGTAGAAACGGGCAGGCTTCGCCGCATCGACGCTGGCAAAGATCACCTCTTTCGCCCCTTTCCCGACATACAGCGCATCGCGATGGCCGATTTCATAACAGGTGCCGTCGACGGTAATGGTGCCCGCTCCCCCGATATTGATAACCCCCAGCTCGCGGCGTTCAAGGAAGTAGCTGACGCCGAGCTGCTTGCCCACTTCGCCGCCCACGCTCACGGTTTGCGTCACCGGCATCACGCCGCCGACGATGATGCGGTCGATGTGGCTGTAGGTCATGGTATAGCGATCGGCGGCAAAGATAGTCTCTACCAGAAACTCTTTGCGTAAACCTGCGGTATCAAGCGTTTTGGCGTGATCGCTGTGAATGCTTTGACGTATATCCATTTATAACTCCTCACTGGCAAATCAATACAGGCGCGCTAACCGCCTCCATCTCATTAATAAAAAAACGACATTTAATTAAAGTAATCACACATTTTTCACATTTAACCCTGTTAGAAAATATCTTATCAGCGTGGTGACAAAAATAATGTGATCCAAACTGAAATATTGTTTCAATTTGATTGAATCAAGGTTTCTTCAAAAGGATAGTATACCCCGACAGGTCATTTTCGGAGCATAACATTTAAGGCTAAAGCCTTTACAACACCGCCCAGGGTCAGAAGTAAGAGTCAACACCATGACTCCTAAAAGAAGATTTTTAATTCAATTATAAAATGAAATTTATTGCCTCAGCAGAGGGACTGTCACCAGTAAGTCGCTGTAGACAATAAAAAAATAAAGGGAATGATGATGAAAATTAAAGCAACCATTGAACGTATCCCAGGTGGGATGATGCTGATTCCGCTGCTACTTGGCGCGATGCTGAATACCTTCGCTCCGGATACTGGCGCCTATTTTGGCTCCTTTACCAAGGGAATGATCAGCGGCACGGTACCAATTCTTGCAGTGTGGTTCTTCTGCATCGGCGCCTCAATTGACCTTCGTGCCACCGGCACGGTACTGCGAAAATCCGGCACCCTGGTGATCACCAAAATTGCGGTGGCCTGGGTTGTGGCGATGATTGCCGCCTCCTTTATTCCTGATGGTGGTATTCAGACCGGTATGTTCGCCGGCCTGTCGGTGCTGGCGATCGTTTCCGCCATGGATATGACCAACGGCGGCCTGTACGCCAGCCTTATGAATCAGTACGGCACCAAAGAAGAGTCCGGCGCGTTCGTCTTAATGTCTCTGGAATCAGGTCCGCTGATGACTATGGTGATTCTGGGTTCCGCCGGCCTCGCCACCTTTGAGCCACACCACTTTATTGGCGCGGTGCTGCCGTTCCTGATTGGCTTCACCCTTGGCAACCTTGACCACGATTTCCGCGCGTTCTTCAGTAAAGCAACGCCGACGCTGATTCCTTTCTTCGGCTTCGCGCTGGGGAATACGATTAATCTCAACGTGATTATGGAAACCGGCTTACTGGGTATTATTCTGGGCGTCGCGGTAATCGTCATCACCGGTATTCCACTGATTTTCGCTGATAAATTTATTGGCGGCGGTAACGGTACTGCCGGTATTGCAGCCTCTTCCGCGGCCGGTGCTGCAGTGGCTAACCCGGTAATTATTGCCCAAATTAATCCGGCCTTTGAACCGGTGGCCGCATCAGCAACCGCGCTGGTTGCCGCCAGCGTTATTGTCACCGCAATTCTGGTGCCCATTATTACCGCAATTTATTCACGAAAAGTCGGTGGTAAGGTCAAAGAAAAAGATCTGACCCAGGTAGTACAACATCATTAACGGGTGATCGTTTATTCAAAGGAGCCGTAAGGCTCCTTTGACATTCAATTATTCCACTATTCCCCATGCTTCTATTCTACTATTCCACCATTCTGTTATTTAGCACCGCAGATATCGCCAACGCGAATATGACACCTTTGCGCGGCGCATTCCTGAATATCCGCATGCCGATAGCCACCCCCTCACGGCTTTGATACCCTTAGGGTTTAGAGAACACCGGGCGCTAAGGGGGCATCTGTGGCCGTTCATCTGTTAATTGTCGACGCACTCAATCTGATCCGTCGCATCCATGCCGTTCAGGGCTCTCCCTGTGTGGATACCTGCCTGCATGCGCTGGAACAGCTCATCGTTCATAGCCAGCCCACGCATGCCGTGGCGGTGTTTGATGATGAAGACCGCGCTCACGGCTGGCGCCACCAGCGTCTGCCGGAATACAAAGCCGGGCGTTCCCCGATGCCTGAAACCCTGGAGGCTGAAATGCCCGCGCTGCGGGCGGCCTTTGAGCAACGCGGGATCCGCTGCTGGACCTTAGCAGGCAATGAAGCAGACGACCTCGCCGCCACCCTGGCGATCAAAGTCGCGCACGCCGGGCATCAGGCGACCATTGTCTCCACCGATAAAGGCTACTGCCAGCTGCTGTCGCCCCCAATCCGTATTCGCGACTACTTTCAAAAGCGCTGGCTGGATGCCCCTTTCATCGCCAACGAGTTTGGCGTCACGCCCGAGCAGCTGCCCGATTACTGGGGACTTGCCGGGATCAGCAGTTCAAAAGTGCCGGGTGTGGCGGGGATCGGCCCTAAAAGCGCGGCACAGCTGTTGACGGATTTTCAGGACCTCGAGGGGATCTACGCCCGTCTGGCCGACGTGCCTGAGAAGTGGCGCAAGAAGCTGGAAATGCATAAAGAGATGGCGTTTACCTGTCGTGAGATCGCCCGTCTGCAGACCGACCTGCAGCTCGACGGCAATTTACAGCAGCTACGACTGACGCCGTAAACTTGCCTGCGGCGACAGGGCGATAGCAGTATCGCCCTGTGTACTGGCCGACAACATTACCTACCAGGCCGTATGATACAGCGCCACAATGTCTGCCAGGCTGGCTTCCCGCGGATTGCCGCCGGTGCAGACATCGTCAAAAGCCGCCTGCGCCAGCGCCGGAATATCCTCTTTGCGAACCCCGACATCGCGTAAATGCAGCGGGATCCCGACATCGCGGTTGAGGCGCAAGACCGCGTCAACCGCAGACTGCCGGGCCTGCTCCAGACTCAGATCTTCGACTTTCTCCCCCATGGCCCGGGCGATATCGCGAAACTTCTCGCCGCTGAAGTCGGCGTTATAGCGCATCACGTGAGGCAATAAAATGGCATTTGCCACCCCATGCGGGGTGTTATAAAACGCCCCTAAAGGGTGCGCCATGCCGTGCACCAACCCCAGTCCCACGTTGGAAAAGCCCATGCCGGCGATATACTGCCCCAGCGCCATCGCCTCTCCCGCCAGGCGATCGCCGGTGACCGAGTCTCGTAGCGCCCCGGCAATCACCTCGATGGCTTTAATGTGCAGCGCATCGGTCAGCGCCCACGCCGCCCGCGTGATGTAGCCTTCAATGGCATGAGTCAGCGCATCTACCCCGGTCGCCGCTTTTAATGCCGGCGGCATACCGTCCATCATATCGGCATCGATAAACGCCACCTGCGGAATATCATGCGGGTCGACGCAGACAAATTTGCGCCGCTGGTCTTCATCGGTGATCACGTAGTTAATGGTCACCTCAGCCGCCGTCCCGGCGGTGGTCGGGATGGCCATGATCGGCACGCTCGGCTGGCGGGTCGGCGAGAGACCTTCCAGACTGCGCACGTCGGCAAATTCCGGGTTATTGCTAATAATGCCGATCGCCTTCGCGGTATCCTGCGGAGAGCCGCCGCCTATCGCGATCAAATAATCCGCGCCGCTGCGTTGGAATACCTGCAACCCTTCCTGCACCACGGCAATCGTTGGATTAGGGATCGCCCCGGCAAAGAGATCCCACGTCAGCCCCGCGGCATCCATCTTGCGGGTCACCTGCTCAACCGTACCGCATTGCGCCAGATTGTTGTCGGTCACAATCAGCGCCTTACGATATCCCCGACGGGCTACTTCATCGGTTAACGCGGTGATCGCTCCCCGCCCGAACCATGCCGTCTCATTTAAAATCATTCTGTTCGCCATCGCTGCCTCCCGCTCGCTTTGCGAATCACTCTTCAATCCGTAACCCGTAGGTTTTGAATTTTTCCAGTACGATGGCAATCTCCTCGTCGCCCAGAACCGGAACGGGATCGACTATTGCCAGGGTACTGAGATAAAGCTGGGCCAGGACTTCCACTTCGTGGGCCAGCCACAGCGCCTTTTCCAGATTCTCTTCGCAGGCAATCAGGCCATGGTGTTGCAGCAGGGTCGCTTTGCGATTTTTTAACGCTACGGCGACAAACTCAGACAGCTCGCGGGTGCCAAACGTGGCATACGGCGCGCAGGGGATCGAGTTTCCCCCGGCGGCGGCAATCATGTAGTGGATCGCCGGGATCGGACGATTAAGGATCGACACCGCCGTGCAGTGCACCGCGTGGTTATGAACAACCGCATGAGCGTCGGGCCGGGTCTGGTAAGCCGCGAGGTGAAAGCGCCATTCACTGGAAGGCAATTGCCGTTGGTCGTATTTCCCGTCGTTATCAACATATACAATCATGCTTTCCGTGAGTCTTTCGTATGGAATGCCACTGGGGGTGATTAACATTCCGTTATCATATCGCACACTCACATTTCCAGCTGTTCCCTGGTTCAATCCCAGACGGGTCATTTCAAGACAAGTTTCAATTATTTCTCGCGACAGCCGATTTCTTTCCATAATTATTCTCCGGGTACAGTTCCCCTCGTCTTTATTGATAAAAATAAAGAAAGGTCAGGTTTAAGGTAAGGACAGCCACTGAGCATGATAAATACTCAGTCGCTGGTTCTATTTTTAACGCTTACGTTTTATTATTGTCTAAGGCGTTTAATTAATTTCATTTCAACTTTCACGGTCTCTTTTACCGGATGTTCTTCAATCGCACTGAGCATCATGTCAAACGCTTTTTCCGCCCAGACGTTTTCATCCTGCTGCATTGACCACACATTATTCGACAAAAAACCCAGCATGGGATGTTCATCGAAGGTCCCGATATTGATTTCCGCAGGTACCACGCCAAAGCGATGGCGAATCGCTCGCACCGCCCCTTCCAGCACGGGTAACGACGATGCTATAAACGCTTGCGGACACCCCTGCTCGTTGAGCAGTTTCTCCATCAACCGATAGCCGCCATCGGGCGTATTATCAGGCCCTTCACGCACCCAGTCACGGTGAGTAATCCCCTGTTTAGCCAGAGTATTAAGATACCCATTCAGACGATCGCCAATACTGGGTAACCCGGTATCGCCGACTAAAAACCAAACCGGCGATTTGCCCGCATCACATAGGCTTTGGGTGAGTTTCTCTCCCCCCAGAATATTATGACTTTCCACTAGTGCGTTATCGGTATACTTAAAATCACGGTCAAGTAAAACCATCGGTTTTCTGACCTGACGCAGATGGTGCTGCTGATTCTCTAACGTCGAAGGCACAATAAAAAGGCCATCAACATTACGGGCAATTAACGCTTTAGTTAATTTATTTTCATAATCAACATCATCATAGGTACAGCTAATCGTTAACTGATATCCGGAACGACGGCAGCGTTGCTCAAGTTTCTCAGCCAGGGTAGCAAAAAACACGTTGGAAATATTGGGTACAATCAGACCCAGCGTATCCGTTTTATTCAGCTTCAGGCTACGGGCCGAATGGTTAATGACATAACCATATCGCTCGACATATTCATTAATGCGCGTTTGGGTTTTAACACTGATTCGATACTGTTCAGCTTTCCCATTCAACACCAGTCGCACGGTCGTAACCGATAAATTCAGATCGCTGGCTATCTGCTCTACTGTTTTAGCCATTTATATGCCCCAATCCACATCCAAGCGTCAATTCTCAATCATAAAAGTATTTTAAACATTTGTCTTACTGCATCAGTTGGTTAACCTCTTGTTATTGATCCCACTACGTCATACAGGCCTGTAGTTTGCGCACGGAAAAGTCCTGCAGCGCGGTTCTCCTCATCATAACGCCCTGCTGCTAACGGGAAACGTGGGGGCGAGATCGTCGCCCCAACGCGCGCTACTTCTTACCAAACGGGTGTAATAACTTATCGATCTCCGGTGTGTTAATGTTCTGCGCATTCACGTATTTGACCGGAATATCAATCTCTTTTGGTACAGGCTGACCGGACACCGCGGCATTCAGCGCCTTGATCCCCTGATAGCCAATCTGGTAAGCATCCTGTACCACAAAGCCCTGTATCACACCTGATTTCAGGAAGGCAATAATAGCTTCTGTACTGTCAAAGCCGATCACCTTCACTTTGCCCTTCAGGTTTTGGCTATCAATGGCGTTCGCCACCCCGAGCGTTGATCCTTCGTTCGTCGCATAGATTCCGGCGATATCTGGGTTGGCCTGGATCATATCGATAGTTTTATCCATCGCCTTCTGCGGGTCGCCATCGCTGTACTGAACCGGCAGAACCTGGATGTCCGGATACTTTTCCTTCATGCGTGCACTAAATCCTTCTGAACGTTCAATTGCAGAAGAGGTACCCGCAACGTGGGCAATAATCCCTACTTTTCCTTTATTGTTAACCTGCACAGCAAGTGCGTCAGCCGCTTCGGCTCCCGCTTTACGGTTATTCGTTGCCACGAAACTGACTGGGATATCGGAATTAACGCCGGAATCAAAGGTCACCACCTTAATGCCGCGTGAGTTAGCCGTTTCCACCAGCGGCGCAAGCGCGTTAGCATCTAACGAGGCCAACAACAACCCGTTAGGTTTTTGCGCCATAACGTTTTCAACCAACTGAATCTGCTCAGCAATCTGAGTTTCATCCGCCGGGCCAACATAGCTGGTCTTGTCACCCAGCTCCTTCGCTGCCGCTTCAGTCCCCATTTTCACGGTTTGCCAGAATTCATGCTGGAAACCTTTACTGACAACGGGAAGATTCAAATCCTTAGCCAATGCGCTGGAGGTAATACAGGCCAGCAGAGATAACGCGTAGACAAAATGCCTGGTTCTCATTGTTGTACTCCGTTCTGAGTGAGTCACCCTAAACGTCAGGGTCATAGTGCCCCGCAACCTTCGGGAGCGTAAATCAGCGTATTTTTTTGCGTAAGGTATCGAGATAGACGGCGGCCACCACGACAATACCCATCGCCACCATTTGCCAGAACTGAGAAACCCCCATCAAATTCAGCCCATTTTTCAGTACGCTCATGATGAATGCACCGATAATGGTGCCGCCGATCGTACCGATCCCGCCCATCAGGCTTGTGCCGCCAATCACTACCGCCGCAATGGCCTCCAGTTCGTAACCCACACCAACCGTTGGTTGGCCCGAGTTTAAACGCGAAGCGAGGATAACCCCGGCGATGCCGGTTAACAGACCGCAGAAGGCATAGACGAAAATTTTGACGCGCTGAACCTTGATCCCGGAGAGATGGGCGGCAACTTCGTTACTGCCGACGGCGTAGACATAGCGTCCAATGACCGTTTTTTTCAGGATATAAGCGGCCACCAGCGCCACGACGACAAGATAAAAGACGGGGTACGGGAGCACATCGAACAGGCGTCCCTGAGCCAGCATTTTGAAGGTGGGATAATCGGCAAAGTAAATCGCGCGTCCATCGGTCATCACCATATTGATACCTCTGACAGACATCATCAGACCCAATGTGGCAATAAAGGGCGGGATCGTCATTTTGGTAACCAACAGTCCGTTCACATAGCCACAAAGTCCCCCAGCCAGTACCCCCGCCAGAATACATACCGGCAGTGGCAAACCAAGTGTGGCGCATAACCCGACAGCCACACCGGAGAAGGCTACAACGGAGCCAAGTGAAAGATCGATCCCGGCGGTGATAATGACAAAGGTGACACCAATAGCCATAATGCCAATCACCGAAGTTTGTAGGGCGATTGTCATAATATTTTCAGTATTAAAGAAAAATGGTGAGCCAATACTAAAAAATATTACCAAAATAATCAGGCTGAACAGCGGTGCAAGGCGCATCAAAAGTTCTTTATTAACTTTTGTTTTCTTATCATTACTGTCTAAAGAGGTTGTAGAGATAGTCATAAATTAATCCTCTAACGTCGCGTATTGCATTATTTTTTCTTGCGTGGCTTCATCAGAAGTTAATTCACCGGTAATACGCCCGCTACGCATAACTAAAATGCGATCGCACATCCCCAGTACTTCTGGCAATTCAGAAGAGATCATGATGATTGATTTCCCTTTTGCCACCAGTCGATTCATTAATTCATAAATTTCAAGTTTGGCCCCTACATCAATACCGCGCGTAGGTTCATCAAAGATAAGAATGTCGGTATCCTTACATACCCATCTGGCAATAATAATTTTCTGCTGATTACCACCACTTAAATTCAAAGCAGCCTGCTCAAGATGTGGTGTTTTAATGCGTAGGGCATTCACCTGTTCCATGCTGATCTTCTGACAGCGTTGGGTATCAACGTTGCCATAACGATCGGAATATTCAGGGTAATTCCCCAGCATAATATTACGTTCAACAGATAATCCTAACGCCAGCCCCTCTTTTTTACGGTCTTCCGTCAAGTAGCTGATACCTTGTCGGATAGCATCCGGAATATCTTTTACCACCGTCGGGGTGCCGTTCAGCTTAATCGTCCCGACATCAATCGGATCGGCGCCAAAGATGGCGCGGGCCAGCTCAGTGCGCCCGGCCCCCATCAGACCGGCAAAGCCTAGAATTTCGCCCTGATGCAGAGTGAAATCGATGTTATTCAGCACGCCCTCACGTCCCAGGCCGCTGACTTCAAGCACCGGTATATGCTGAGCCAGAGGTTCACGAGACGGATAGATATTGCCCAAATCACGTCCAACCATCATGGCAATGAGATCGCTGATTTTGACAGAGTCATAGTCAACGGTGGCAATGAACTGGCCATCGCGCATCACCGTGGCGCGATCGGCGATCAACGCTAACTCCTCCAGGCGATGTGAGATGTACACGATCCCGGTCCCCTGCTCTTTAAGCAAGCGGGTGACCTGAAACAAGCTTTCGATCTCTGTTTCCGTCAGCGCGGCGGTCGGCTCATCCATGATCAAAATCCTGGCATTAACCGATATCGCTTTTGCAATCTCCACCATTTGTTGTTGCGCGACGGTGAGGTCGGCAACCAGGGTATCTGGCGAAATATTCAGGTTTAATTTTTGCAAAATATCAACCGCGGCTTTTCGCTGTTGTTTTTCATCCAGACGCCAGCGGTTATTTTTGCAAAACTCCCTGCCGATAAATATATTGTCTTCAACGGTGAGATCAGGAAAAAGATTAAACTCCTGATGAATTATCGTGATACCCGCATTTTGCGCGCTCAGTGGATTAGCGAATGAAACAGAATTATTTTCAAAAATAATCTCCCCTTCATCTGGTTGATATACCCCAGACAAAATTTTCATCAGGGTCGACTTCCCTGCGCCATTTTCGCCTAACAGTGCGTGGACTTCACCCTTGCGCAAGGAGAAACTCACATTACTCAGCGCTAATACACCCGGAAATCGTTTAGTAATATGACTCATCTGTAAGAATGCTTCAGACATTGCTGCTTTCCTCAATAATCAGAAACGGTCACCAGTGAATCAGGCAAAAGCAATGTTGTCAGAGAGCCATCGTCACCGTTAATGCGAATACTGTCTAAAAGCTCATGTGTATTATATTAATTTGCTAACTCGAGGTAGCTCATGCCTTTTAAAGGCTATTTTAGCTGCCAAAAATAGCCAAATCATTTGGTTAAAAATTGTGATGCCAGGCAAGATATTTATCTTATCATAATGATTTATAACCAAATAAAACAAAATGGCGTCATTAATTAATTTGATGTAGATCGAATTTTAACCACTTCTCGTGAAGCCTCTCACATATCCAAAACAAAAAAGTTGTGTAAAAAACTCGCGAATACCTAAGCTAACTCGAGTTAGCAAAAATGGTAATTCAACCAACTGCTTCGGCGGTGTCCTCACATCCGCTCCGGCAGCAATGGCATAACGTGAGATGAGGAACCTCGAATGAAAAAAAACAACTTACCGAAAATTGGTATTCGCCCGGTGATTGACGGACGTCGTATGGGGGTACGCGAGTCGCTGGAAGAACAAACCATGAACATGGCGAAAGCCACCGCCGCGCTGATCGGCGAGAAGCTCCGTCATGCCTGCGGCGCGCAGATTGAGTGCGTGATTGCCGACACCTGTATCGCGGGCATGGCGGAATCCGCCGCCTGTGAAGAGAAGTTCAGCCGTCAGAACATCGGCGTGACCATTACCGTCACTCCTTGCTGGTGCTACGGCAGCGAAACCATCGATATGGACCCGATGCGCCCGAAGGCCATCTGGGGCTTCAACGGCACCGAGCGTCCCGGCGCCGTGTATCTCGCTGCCGCGCTGGCCGCCCACACTCAAAAAGGCATTCCGGCCTTTTCTATCTACGGCCATGACGTTCAGGATGCCGACGACAACACCATCCCGGCCGATGTCGAAGAAAAGCTACTGCGTTTTGCCCGCGCCGGGCTGGCCGTTGCCAGCATGAAAGGCAAAAGCTACCTCTCCGTTGGTGGGGTATCGATGGGCATCGCCGGCTCCATCGTCGACCATAACTTCTTTGAATCCTGGCTTGGGATGAAGGTCCAGCCGGTAGATATGACCGAGCTGCGTCGCCGCATCGACCAGAAGATCTATGACGAAGTCGAACTGGAGATGGCGCTGGCCTGGGCAGATAAAAACTTCCGCTACGGCGAAGACCAGAACGCCCAGCAGTATAAGCGCAATGAAGAACAGAGCCGCGCGGTGCTGAAAGAGAGCCTGCTGATGGCGATGTGCATTCGCGACATGATGCAGGGCAACAGCAAGCTGGCGGAAAAAGGGCTGGTTGAAGAGTCGCTGGGCTTCAACGCCATTGCCGCCGGCTTCCAGGGCCAGCGTCACTGGACCGATCAATACCCCAACGGCGACACCGCCGAGGCGCTGCTCAACAGCTCCTTCGACTGGAACGGCGTGCGTGAACCATTTGTTGTCGCCACCGAAAACGACAGCCTTAACGGCGTGGCGATGCTGATGGGCCATCAGCTGACCGGTACCGCACAGGTCTTTGCCGACGTGCGAACCTACTGGTCGCCGGATGCCGTCGAACGCGTCACCGGCCAGCCGCTTACTGGCCTGGCACAGCACGGCATTATTCACCTGATTAACTCCGGTTCAGCGGCGCTCGACGGCTCCTGCAAACAGCGCGACAGTGCCGGTAACCCGACGATAAAACCGCACTGGGACATTACGCAACAGGAGGCCGATGCCTGCCTGGCGGCCACCGAGTGGTGCCCGGCGATCCACGAATATTTCCGTGGCGGCGGCTTCTCTTCTCGCTTCCTGACCGAAGGCGGCGTGCCGTTTACCATGACCCGCGTGAACATCATCAAAGGGCTGGGGCCGGTACTGCAAATTGCAGAAGGCTGGAGCGTCGAGTTACCTGAAGAGGTACATGCCCAGCTGGATGCGCGGACCAACTCCACCTGGCCCACCACCTGGTTTGCGCCGCGCCTGACCGGCAAAGGCCCGTTCGCCGATGTCTACTCGGTGATGGCTAACTGGGGCGCCAACCACGGGGTGCTGACCATTGGTCACGTCGGGGCTGACTTTATTACCCTGGCGTCGATGCTGCGTATTCCGGTGTGCATGCACAACGTGGAAGAGGACAAAATCTACCGGCCTTCCAGTTGGTCGGCCCACGGCATGGACAGCGAAGGTCAGGATTATCGCGCCTGTCAGAATTACGGTCCGCTGTACAAACGTTAATGCGCTACGCCCTCCCCAATGCGGGAGGGCGTAATTGTTTGCTGGGAGAGATTATGAAAAATGAAGTCATCCTGGTCCTCGATTGCGGCGCCACCAACGTGCGGGCCATCGCCGTCGACCGTCAGGGGAAGATTGTCGCCCGGGCATCGACCGCCAACGCCAGCGAGAGCGCCTGCGAGAACGTGGCCTGGCACCAGTGGTCGCTGGACGCCATTCTGCAACGCTTCGCCGAGTGCTGCCGGCGCCTGAGCGCGGAACTGGCTCACTGTCGGATCCGCGGTATCACCGTCACCACCTTTGGCGTGGACGGTGCGCTGGTCGATGAACAGGGCGAACTGCTCTACCCGATCATCAGCTGGAAATGCCCGCGCACGCTCGCGGTGATGGAAAATATCGGCCGCATCATGGCCCCGCAACGGCTACAGGAAATATCCGGCGTCGGCGCATTCAGCTTCAATACGCTATACAAGCTGGTGTGGCTCAAAGAAAACCACCCGCAGCTGCTGGAAAAAGCCCACGCCTGGTTGTTTATCTCCTCGTTAATCAACCACCGCTTAACCGGGGCGTTCACCACCGATACCACCATGGCCGGCACCAGCCAGATGCTCGATCTTCATCAGCGCGATTTTAGCCCGGCGATCCTTGATGCCTCCGGGATACCACGTCGTCTGTTTCCTGCGCTGGTTGAAGCCGGTGAGCGAATTGGCGTCCTGCAAAATACCGCCGCCACGCTGCTGGGACTGCCTGTCGGGATCCCGGTGTTCTCTGCCGGGCACGACACGCAATTTGCCCTGTTCGGTGCCGGTGCGCAGCAGGATGAACCGGTGCTCTCCTCCGGGACCTGGGAAATCCTGATGGTGCGTAGCGCCAGGGTCAACACGTCCCTGCTCAGCCAGTATCCCGGTTCCACCTGCGAGCTGGACAGCCATGCCGGACTGGCTAACCCCGGCATGCAGTGGCTGGCATCCGGCGTGCTGGAGTGGGTACGCCAGCTGCTCTGGACCGCAGAGACACCGTGGCAAACCCTGATTGACGAGGCCCGCCAAATCCCAGACGGCGCCGGGGGCGTAACCATGCAGTGCGATCTGCTCGCCTGCCACAATGCTGGCTGGCAAGGCGTCACGCTCAATACCACCCGCGGCCATTTTTATCGCGCCGCGCTGGAAGGCTTAGCCACTCAGCTGCACAATAACCTGCGCACCCTGGAAACCATCGGCCACTTTACCGCCAGCGAACTGCTGCTGGTTGGCGGCGGCAGTCGTAACCTGCTGTGGAATCAAATCAAAGCCAACATGTTGAATATCCCGATCAAAGTCCTGGATGACGCCGAAACCACCGTTGCCGGCGCGGCGATGTACGCCTGGTCTGGCACAGGGGAATTTGCCACCCCCGAGGAGGCCAGAGCCCAGGTGGACTATCGTTACCGTTATTTCTACCCGCATACCGAACCTGAACTGACAGAGGGAGCCTGAAATGTTAAAAACGATCTCGCCGCTTATCTCGCCGGAACTGCTTAAGGTGCTGGCAGAGATGGGCCATGGGGATGAAATTATTTTCTCCGACGCCCACTTTCCGGCTCACAGCGTCGGGCCACAGGTGCTGCGTGCCGACGGCCTGCTGGTCAGCGATCTGCTGCGGGCGATTATTCCGCTGTTTGAGCTGGACAGCTATGCGCCGCCGCTGGTGATGATGGCAGTGGTAGAGGGCGATACGCTCGATCCGCAGGTGGAAACGCGCTACCGCGACGCGCTTTCGTACCAGGGCTCCTGCCCGGAGATCACGCGTATTGACCGTTTTGCCTTCTATGAACGAGCGCAAAAAGCCTTTGCGATCGTTATCACAGGCGAGCGTGCTAAGTACGGGAATATTCTTTTAAAAAAAGGAGTAACGCCGTAATCTCATGCCGGAGCGTCCGCCTGATGCGGGCGTTCATCGAATGACAGGATGAGACAATGAAAGCGGCACGCCAGCAAGCGATAATAGACCTGCTAATCAGCCACAGTAGCCTGACGACCGAAGCCTTATCGCTCCAGCTTAACGTCAGCAAAGAGACGATTCGCCGCGATCTCAGCGACCTGCAGTCCCGGGGAAAAGTGTTGCGTAACCACGGGCGGGTCAAAATCATTCATCGGGAGAGCCAGGACAGCGGCGATCCATTTCACATCCGCCTCAAAAGCCATTATGCCCATAAAGCGGACATCGCCCGCGGCGCGCTGGCGTGGATCGACGAAGGGATGGTGATCGCCCTGGATGCCAGTTCCACCTGCTGGTATCTGGCCCGTCAGCTGCCGGATATCAACCTGCACGTGTTTACCAACAGCCAGCCTATTTGCCAGGAGCTGAGCAAACGCGAAAATATTCAGCTCACCTGCTCCGGCGGGACTCTGCAGCGTAAAAACGGCTGCTACGTCAGCCCATCGTTGATCTCGCAGGTCAAACCGTTGGAGATCGATCTGTTTATTTTTTCCTGCGAAGGCATTGATAGCAATGGCACACTGTGGGATTCGAATATCGTGAATGCCGAGTTTAAATCGCTGCTGCTTAAACGCGCGGCGCAGTCGTTACTGCTGATCGACAAAAGTAAGTTTAATCGTTCGGGAGAGGCCAGTATTGGCCACCTTGATGATGTGACACATATTATTTCTGATGAGCAGCTGGCGGCAAAGTAGCGCCATCGGCACCGCGGGTACGGCGCCGACAGGCGGCGCCGCGATACCCTCTTCATGCGGTGACTGAAGACGGGTATCTCCGGACGTTCACAGGCGCTTAGCGCTCGTCACGACGCCCGCCAACTGCCGCCCACAGGCGACGAATGTGCACCGTCACTTCTTCACGATCGTGATACAGCTGACGCGCCTGGATCTGCGCATTAATGCCGTGTTCATCCAGCTGTTCCTGGATATAGGCAAGGTTACGCGACAGCTCTTCGTAACGCTTTTTCATCGGCAGTTTGAGATTGAAGATGGTTTCACGGCACCAGCCATTCACCAGCCACTGGGCCATTAACGCCGCCACTTTAGCCGGTTTTTCCACCATATCGCACACCATCCACGAGATGTTATTGCGGGTTGGACGGTAGCGGAATCCATCTTCACGCAGCCAGGTCACCTGCCCGGTATCCATCAGGCTCTGCGCCATTGGGCCGTTATCCACTGACGACACCCACATATTGCGTTTGACCAGCTGATAGGTCCAGCCGCCAGGGCAGGCCCCGAGGTCTACCGCATACATGCCGTTGCCCAGACGCTCGTCCCACTCATCGGCAGGAATAAAGACGTGGAATGCCTCTTCCAGCTTCAGCGTTGAACGGCTCGGCGCATCGGACGGGAACTTGAGACGCGGGATCCCCATATAAAATGGCGAATTGTTGGTGGTGTAGGAATAACCGGTGTAGCAGCAGCCAGGGGCAATAAAGAACACATGCACTACCGGACGTTTTGGCGTTTCATAGTTGGTCAGCACGCCAGCTTCACGCAGCGCGGCGCGCAGCGGAACCGTCAGTTTACGGCAGAACTTCATCAGCTCTTTACTTTCGTTGGTGTCGGCCACTTCAACCCGCAGATCGCCACCCTTCTCTACCACGCCCTGCAGCATGCCGACAATCGGCGTGATGCGGTCTTCTGGCGGCAGGTCGCGCAGCAGTTCGCCAACCACAAACATCTGACGGGCAAACACCAACGAGCTGAACGGCAGGTCACGCACCAGCTTGTCGCCATCTTCCATCTGATAGCATTCAAAAATGACATAGCCAGAGTCTTCTTTAACCCGGGCAAAGCCAAAGATATCAAGGCGGGAAGCCTTGTCCGTAATTTCTGCTGCGCACTCCTTCTCAAACCCGGGGCGACAATAGAGGACAACCTTATTCATGAACAACGCCCTTACGTTTCAGACGAATTGCACCAATTAACATTAATACCCAACCGGCGAGGAAGCTCACGCCTCCCACCGGCGTAACAAACGCCCACAGGCGCAAATGCGAC
Organism: Klebsiella sp. R445; assembly: GCF_051131755.1. NCBI lineage: Bacteria > Pseudomonadati > Pseudomonadota > Gammaproteobacteria > Enterobacterales > Enterobacteriaceae > Klebsiella > Klebsiella sp. R445. The sequence goes on along the minus strand of NZ_CP180446.1, from coordinate 4,210,487 downwards.
AGCGCCAGGCAATAGAGGCTGCCGCTGAATAATACGGTACCGAGCGCCATAAACACGCTGCTCCAGTAGAACCAAATGCTGATGCGACGCTGCATCGCCACCGCCAGGCCGAAAATCGCCAGCGTATGGAACGCCTGGTACTCAAGCCCGGTATGGATCCAGGCCATTTCTGTCGCCCCAATGGTGCGACTCAGCACGTGTGCGCCAAAGGCGCCCAGAGCCACAAAAATAAAACCGCTTATCGCGGAGAATATCAGCATAAAACGGCTGGTCATGTTTTTACCCTACAATCATCTATTGTTCGTAACGAAAACGAAATTTTTCTTGTTCGCTCGCCGCTTTCGCCAGTATCCACTGCCGGAAGGCGGCTATTTTACCCAGTTCAGCCTGACTGTCATGACAAACCAGATAAAACGCATTCTTACTGACCAGGACATCATTAAACGGACAGACCAGTCTCCCGGCCTCAATTTCGGACTGGGACATCACGTTATTCGCGAGCGCCACCCCTTGCCCGTGAATCGCCGCCTGCAGCACCATCGCGCTGTGGCTGAAGATAGGCCCCTGTTGCACATTAATATGGCTTAGACCTAGCTGACGGATATAAGTTTGCCAGTCGCGACGGGAAGCATCGTGCAACAGCGTATGTTGCGCCAGATCGGCAGGCGTTTTCAATGCCCTGTCGCCGGTCAACAACGCCGGTGAACACACCGGCAGCAGATATTCGGCGTACAGTTTTTCGACGCGCAGCCCTGGCCAGTTGCCCCGGCCATAGAAAATTGCCACGTCGACGTCATCCGCCAGCTTATCTTCCTGACGGTCCACCGCCTGGATCCTGACGTCGATCCCCGGATAAGCTGAGTTAAAGCTTGAAAGTCGCGGCACCAGCCACTGAATAGCAAAACTGGGCAGTAAACTGACCGTTAAGGCCCCTTTTGCACTGCGGGCCTGCAGTTTACGTGTCGCTTCGGTCAGTTGCGAAAAAATCTCTTTAATATCCTGAAAATAGCTCTGTCCTTCTTCCGTCAGCAGCAGCGAACGGTTGCGGCGTCGAAACAGCTTCAGCCCTAGAAAATCCTCTAGTGACTTGATTTGATGACTTACTGCGGCCTGGGTCACAAAAAGCTCATCGGCGGCGCGAGTGAAGCTTAAATGACGTGCGGCTGCATCAAAAACACGTAATGCATTCAGGGGGGGTAATCGCTTTGACATAGTTATTCTGGCTTAGATGTTAAGGCAATTTAACAAACAGGAAACAACAGTTAACCTATTAGTTTTTTTTATCTGAGCCATTATAATTTGTCCGTTGAGGTTCTACCAGCAAATACCTATAGTGGCGGCACTTCCTGAGCCGGAACGAAGAGCTTTTTTTGGAATGCGTGTTCCAACAAGCTTTTGGCTTACGGTTGTGATGTTGTGTTGTTGTGTTTGCAATTGGTCTGTCTTTGCGGACCATGGTAGCTAAGCTACCCCTTTTCACTTCCTGTACATTTACCCTGTCTGTCCATAGTGATTTAATGTAGCACCGCAACAAGCGGTGCTTTTTTTTGCCTGTCCGTCACCGCACGCTCACGATTCCCCACACTCTTGCTCTCTCCAGCCTTGCCCTGATGGCTAATTTGCGCGACGATCGACGTATTGCAATGAGGAATTCCATGAACGCATTCAACCCTGCGCAATTTCGCGCCCAGTTTCCTGCGCTGGCCGATGCTGGCGTTTATCTTGATAGCGCCGCGACGGCGCTGAAGCCGCTTGCGGTGATCGACGCCAGCGACCAGTTTTATCGCCTCAGCGCAGGTAACGTGCATCGCAGCCAGTTCGCCGCCGCTCAGCGGTTGACCGAGCGCTATGAAGATGCCCGCGAACGCGTGGCGACGCTGCTCAATGCGCCATCCGCCAAAGATATCGTCTGGACCCGCGGCACCACTGAAGCCATTAATATGGTGGCGCAAAGCTATCTTCGCCCTCGCCTGCAGCCCGGCGATGAGATCATCGTCAGCGAGGCAGAGCATCATGCCAACCTGGTGCCCTGGCTGATGGTGGCGGAGCAGACCGGTGCGCGGATCGTTAAACTGCCGATCGGCGCCGATCGTCTGCCAGACGTCACTCTGCTGCCTGCGTTGATCACCCCGCGCAGTCGGCTGCTGGCAATCGGCCAGATGTCCAACGTCACCGGCGGCTGCCCGGACCTGGCGACGGCGATCCGTCACGCCCATGATGCCGGGATGGTGGTAATGGTAGACGGGGCGCAGGGCGCAGTCCATTTCCCCGCCGACGTACAGGCGCTGGATATCGATTTTTATGCTTTCTCTGGTCATAAATTGTATGGCCCGACCGGGATTGGCGTGCTCTACGGCAAAAACGATCTCCTCGACGCCATGTCGCCATGGCTTGGCGGCGGCAAGATGATTTCGCAGGTGACCTTCGAGGGTTTCACTACCCAGCCGGTGCCCTATCGTCTGGAAGCCGGTACCCCCAACGTCGCCGGAGTGATTGGCCTGAGCGCGGCGCTGGAGTGGCTGGAAGATTGCGATATCGCCCAGGCCGAAAGCTGGAGCCGCAGCCTGGCGACGCTGGCCGAAGAGGCGCTGGCTAAACGACCGGGGTTCCGTTCGTTCCGCTGCCAGGATTCAAGCCTGCTGGCCTTTGATTTTGCTGGCGTACACCACAGCGATATGGTCACCCTGCTGGCAGAATCCGGAATTGCGTTACGCGCCGGGCAGCACTGCGCCCAGCCGTTACTGGCGGCGCTGGGCGTCAGCGGCACCCTGCGCGCCTCGTTTGCCCCTTATAATACCCAGGACGATGTTTACGCGCTGGTTCACGCCGTTGACCGCGCCCTGGAAATACTGGTGGATTAATGACAGCTTCACATCCCTTTGGCACCGCCGTCACCGACGCGACGTTACGGCAAACCTTCCTTCCGCTGACCCAGTGGGAGGATAAATACCGGCAGCTGATTTTACTCGGCAAAAAGCTTCCCACGCTGAGCGACGAGCTAAAGGCTCAGGCCCGGGAGATCGCCGGCTGTGAGAACCGCGTCTGGCTGGGATATCAGGTGGTTGATGGCAGGCTGCATTTCTTCGGCGACAGCGAAGGACGCATCGTGCGTGGGCTGCTGGCGGTGCTGCTGACCGCCGTCGAAGGCAAAAGCGCGGCGGAGTTGCTGGCGCGGGATCCGCTGGCGTTGTTTGATGAGCTGGGACTTCGCGGTCAGCTGAGCGCGTCGCGCAGTCAGGGCCTGTCGGCCCTCAGCGAGGCGGTGCTTGCTGCCGCCCGCGAGGTATAGCCGCTGATTCCCTCGGCTGGCGCTGCGCCTAATACGGGCTACTGTTAACCCCGTAGCCCGTATCAGGCGCGCAAAAACCTATCCCTGACGTTCGGCCTTCGCCAGCATTTTCTTCAATGCATGGGATACGGCAACAAAGCCAAAGGTGGCGGTCACCATCGTCGCCGCGCCAAAGCCGGAGGCACAATCCATCCGTTTCGGGCCTTCGGCGGTACTCTTCATGGCGCATACGCTGCCGTCGGCCTGCGGATAAACCAGCGCTTCGGTTGAGAAGACGCAATCAATCCCCAGCTTACCTTTGCTGTTTTTCACCACGCCAAACTGCCCTTTCAGCCGTTCACGCAGCTTCGCCGCCAGCGGATCCTGGATAGTTTTCGCTAGATCAGCCACCTGAATCTGCGTCGGGTCGATTTGTCCGCCCGCCCCGCCGGTGGTCACCAGCGGCACTTTATTACGGCGACACCAGGCAATCAGCGCCGCCTTGGGACGCACGCTATCGATGGCATCAATCACGTAGCTATAACCGGCGCCCATATACTCAGCCACGTTTTCCGGCGTGACAAAATCGTCAATCACCGTCACCCGGCATTCCGGGTTAATCAGGCGAATACGCTCGGCCATCACCTCGGCTTTCGCCAGCCCGACGTTGCCGCCCAGGGCGTGGATCTGCCGGTTGGTGTTGGTGACGCAGACATCGTCCATGTCGATGAGGGTGATCGCGCCGATACCGGTTCGTGCCAGCGCTTCCGCCGCCCAGGAACCGACGCCGCCAATGCCAACGACGCAGACATGCGCCTGCGCAAAACACTGCAGCGCTTTTTCACCATATAAACGCGCCGTACCGCCAAAACGCTGGCGCCAGGCGTCGCTGATTACAACAGACATAAAACCTCAGAATAAGTGGAAAAACCCGGATGGCGCACAGGCGCCGTACCGGGCTACCGTCGCCCCGGTACGCACGGCGCGACCGGGGAACAAGGAGAGGAGATGTTAACCGCTAAAGACGTTGCCAGCACCCGGTGCGTTCTTCAGCACCCAGACGCGACCATAGTGGTTATACCAACCAGCACGATGGCCAGCGTCCGCCCCGATGCCCTGGTAAATATCGAAATGCTGCCCTTTAATCGCCCCGCCCACATCCAGGGCCACCATCAGACGCAGTTCGTACTGACCATTAAACTTGCCGTTGTTATCCAGCAGCGGCACTTCTGCCAGCAGGGTAGTGCCCGGCGGAATAATGCTGCGGTCAGAGGCCACCGACGCGCGGCCAATCAGCGGAACCGCGCTCGCCCCTTTCACCGGTGCGAATGACTGCGGTTTAAAGAAGACGAACGACGGGTTCTGTTCGAGCAGTTCACGCACTTCCGCTTCGCTATGGGTTTCGCCCCATTCACGAATCGCCTGCATCGACATATCTTCTTTCTTCACTTCGCCACGGTCGATCAGCACTTTGCCAATACTGCGGTAAGACCAGCCGTTTTTGCCGGCATAGCTGAAGAAGTTCAGCGGCGAGCCGTCACCAAAATCAATATAGCCGCTGCCCTGCACGTCCATAATAAAGTTGTCCATCAGCGAATTGCTGTAGGCCAGGATATAGGCGTCACTCAGCCCACCGGCATAAATGCTGGCACGGGACGGCAGCTTACCGCGTTTCGGCGGCATGCGATAAATAGGGTACTGGAATTCGCCCTGACGGGTATGGCGCGCCTGCACCACCGGGGTGTAGTAGCCGGTGAACTGCACGTTGCCGTAGCTATCGGCACCCTGCATCTGCCAGGCATCAATACCGTACTGGCTTAAGGTGCGGGTATCGCCACCGGCGCTTAACCACTGCTGCAGCGCGCTATAAACGTTGCTCTGGCTATTATAGAGGCGCGGTGAGGCACTGCGAATCTGCCTGACCTGCTCGGAGAAGTCACCGGCGTTAATGGGCGAACCCACCGCATCAGGCTGGTTAACCAGCGAAAACGGCTGGGTTAACTTCCCTTCATTATACTGCTGGCCGCGATCGGTCGGTTTTGAGGAACAAGCGGCAAGCATTGCCATCATTGCTCCGGTCACTACATACTTTGCCCAACGTCCTTTCATGGTATCTCTTCTTTACGCTGCTTAGTCGCGGTTCGTGAGGAGGGAAGATAACAAACCCCCAGGGCTATTGAAATGCGCTAAAGCATCACAAATACAAATTTGAGCAAAAAACCAGCGAAAAGCGCTCTTTTATACATCAGTTATTACAAAATTACTGTTTTAGATGAAAAAGGGTTGCATCAGAACGTTAGCGGAGTATAGTGCGCATCCACGGACGCGGGGTGGAGCAGCCTGGTAGCTCGTCGGGCTCATAACCCGAAGGTCGTCGGTTCAAATCCGGCCCCCGCAACCAATTAAAATCAGATAAGCAGTAAGCTTTACTCGATGGAAGAGTAAAGACGGACGCGGGGTGGAGCAGCCTGGTAGCTCGTCGGGCTCATAACCCGAAGGTCGTCGGTTCAAATCCGGCCCCCGCAACCAATTTAAAATCTGATAAGCAAGTTACTCGATGAAGAGTAAAGACGGACGCGGGGTGGAGCAGCCTGGTAGCTCGTCGGGCTCATAACCCGAAGGTCGTCGGTTCAAATCCGGCCCCCGCAACCAATTTAAAATCTGATAAGCAAGTTACTCGATGAAGAGTAAAGACGGACGCGGGGTGGAGCAGCCTGGTAGCTCGTCGGGCTCATAACCCGAAGGTCGTCGGTTCAAATCCGGCCCCCGCAACCAACACAATGAACACCCTAACGGGTGTTTTTTTGTTTCTGCGCCCCGCCACCCTCATAGCTATCCAATAACCTTGATACCAGATACGCCATCGCCACCCCATGCGGAGCGACCATGGCGCCCGGTTACTCATACTGACTCACAACAGTGCCAGCAGGAAAATCAGCTCACCCAGTTCTATCGCGGCTCCCAACGTGTCGCCGGTTTGCCCGCCCAGGGTACGTTTCAATAATTGCCCAATGGCAAAAATCGCCACCATGGTGATCCCCAACGCCATGACGCCCTGCATGCCGGGCAGCAACATGGCCGCGAGAATGGCGGTCACGCCCAGCGTTACGCAGGTTTGTTTCCCGCTCACTTTGCCGATAAACACATTGCCCAGCCCCTCTTCGCGGGCATAGCGATGGCGATACATCAGCAGCACGGCGACACCTCGCCCCGCCGCACAGGCAGCCGCCAGCGCAGCCAGAACCGGTGCCCCGCGCAGCGCCAGTTCGCTAATCACCAGCACTTTTGCCAGCAGGACAAAAATCAGCGCCAGCCCGCCGTGGGTTCCCAGCCGGCTGTCACGCATGATCTCCAGCATCCGTTCCCGGCCACGGGCGGAAAACACCCCATCGCAGGTGTCGGCCAGGCCATCGAGATGAAAACCACCGGTCAGCAACGCCAGCGCCAGCACACAGAACAGCGCCGCCAGCGGCACGCCGCACCACGACGCCACGGCCAGAAACACCAGCCCGCTCAGCCCGCCCAGCAACACCCCGACCAGCGGGAAGGTCACAATCCCGCGCACGTAGTGATCGATCTCAAGCCCTTGCGACCAGCGGCCCGGCACCGGTAACCGGCTGATAAAAGAGAGCGTTGCCCAAAATAATTTGATCATTTAATTTTGACTCCAATACCTGATACTACCCACCAGACTTCATCCGCTGCAGACGCCAGACGCTGGTTGACCCGCCCGGCAATATCGCGGAAATGCCGCGCAAGACGATTTTCCGGGACAATCCCCATCCCCACCTCATTGGTGACCAGCACCACCGTCGCCGGACAGCGCTGGCAGGCGGCGATCAGCGTGTGGATTTCGTCGTCTATCATTCGCTCCATCGCCGCAAAATCCCAGCCGTCCGGGGAACTCTCGCCGCCCTGAGCAAACAGCAGGTTAGTCACCATGGTGGTGATGCACTCCAGCAATACCGCTTCCTGTGGGTCGTTGTGCGGCGTAATCAGTTCATCGAGATGCTGCCAGCGTTCGGCGGTCCGCCAGTGCGCCGGTCGGCTATCGCGGTGATGCTGGATCCGCTCGGCCATTTCGTCATCAATAATCTGCGACGTCGCGAGGTACAGGACCTGCGGCGAATCGGAAATCAGCGCTTCGGCATGGCGGCTCTTGCCGCTACGGGCGCCGCCGGTAACCAGAATCAGCATGATGGCTCCTGATGCTGCTGCATAATATGGTAAATTTTTTCGATATCAATATGCTGGCGCATGGCGGCGGCCAGCACATCAAACTGCTTTGATTTGTATTGCGCGTAATGGACCGACAGATCCAGCGCGTTCAGCCCTTTACGCATACGCAGGCCGTTGACCAGCGCGCGAGTGAAATCATCGCTGTCGAACAGCCCGTGCAGGTAGGTACCCCATACCAGGCCGTCGGCGGTCATTGCCCCGTCCGCGACCCGCTGGCCGTTTTTCTCCAGCGCCAGCACCGGCTGGCTGTCCCCGTGAAGCACCGTCTCACCCATGTGGATTTCATAGCCGCGCACGCGCAGGCCGCCAACTCCAGCCAGCCAGCCCGGCAGCGCGGCCGACATTGTCGCCTCAACCTGGGTGGTGGTTTTATGCTGGGCAAACCGGGTCACGGTGTTAAGCAGGCCCAGCCCGGGTAATGTCTCCAGACCAGATTCGACGCCATCGACGATCGTCTCGCCCAGCATCTGATATCCCCCGCAGATCCCCAGAACAGGGATCGCCTGCTGATGCGCCTGCAGCACCGCCTGCTCCATCCCGCTTTCGCGCAACCACAGCAGATCGCCCAGCGTATTTTTGCTGCCGGGCAGGATCACCAGATCGCTGCCCGCCAGATCCTGCGGATAACGGACGTAGCGGACGCGGACGTCCGGCTGCGCCGCCAGCGCGTTGAAATCGGTGAAGTTCGAGGTATGCGGTAGCTGAATCACCGCGATGTCTATCTCGCGCTGCGTGGTGCTCAGGTATTTGCCTTTCTGCAACGCGACGCTGTCTTCATCTTCCAGGTCGACCTCCAGCCACGGCAGTACGCCCAGCACGGGAACGCCGGTTAATGCTTCGATCTGTTCGATCCCGGAGTAGAGCAGCGTGATATCGCCGCGGAATTTATTAATGATCACCCCTTTGACCCTGGCGCGCTCCTGCTCCTGCAGCAGGGCCAGAGTGCCGTAGATGGCGGCAAACACCCCGCCGCGATCGATATCGGCAACGAGGATCACCGGGCACTGGGCCAGCTCCGCCATGCCCATGTTGACGATATCGCGGTCGCGCAGGTTGATCTCCGCCGGGCTGCCGGCCCCTTCCAGGACCATGACATCGTACTCCTGCGCCAGGCTGCGATAGACCTCAAGGATCTGCTCGCGCAGGCGCGGTTTGTACTCGTGGTAGCTCACCGCGTCCATGTTGGTGGCCACTTTCCCCATCAGCACTACCTGGGCTTTGAGATCGCTGGTCGGTTTCAACAATACCGGGTTCATGCGCACGTCCGGCGCAATCCCGGCCGCTTCGGCCTGGAAAATCTGCGCCCGGCCCATCTCTTTACCGTCAGCGGTGATGCCGGAGTTCAGGGCCATATTCTGCGATTTAAACGGCGCCGTGCGCAGGCCATCCTGATAAAAAATTCGACATAATCCGGCCACCAGCACGCTTTTGCCGACATCGGACGCCGTCCCCTGCAACATAATTGCCTGCTTCATAAGGCTTCCTCGCTCGCGTTTTCTCGCATGTCATTGCAATCTATTTTGTTTTCTGTGCCGGCGCTCAGGCCGCACCTGCCCACAGATAGCGCAGCACCATAAACAGTACCAGGGCTAACGTCGAGGCGACCCACATCAGGCGAATGGTCCGGGGAATATCATCGACCGCAATATCGCGCACGGCGTCGCCAATCCACGGTTTTTCCACCCGCTCGCCAAAATAGTCATTCGGGCCGCCGAGGCGAATACCTAACGCCCCAGCCACGCTGGCTTCTGACCACGCGCAATTGGGGCTGCTGTGGCAATAACGATCGCGCCAGCCGATCCGCAGGGCACGCGCGCCGTCGTTGCGGCATAAGAACGCTGCGAGGCCGATCAGCAGCCAGCTCAGGCGGGCAGGAATATAATTCGCGACGTCGTCGAGGCGGGCGCTGACCATACCAATGGCGCGATATTTTTGATGCTTATACCCCACCATTGAATCGAGGGTGTTCACCGCTTTGTAGGCCATCGCCAGCGGCACGCCGCCCAGCAATAAGAAGAACAGCGGCGCGATAATGCCGTCGACGGTGTTCTCGGCCACCGTTTCCACCACCGCGCGGTTAATCTGTTCAGGCTGCAGTTGAGAGGTATCGCGCCCGACGATCCAGGAGAGCTTTTCGCGGCTTTGCGCCAGGTCGCCAGCCCGCAGCGGACATTCGACCTCCCGGGCAGAGTCCGCGAGGCAACGACCGGCCAGCAGCGTAAAGATCAGCCACACTTCAATGCCCCAGCCCAGCCAGGGATGGATATGCCGGGCGATATTCAGCACCGCCCAACTCAGCCCCCACGTCAGACCGACGACGGTCAGCCACAGCACGGCACCGCCGATGCGCAGCGCGCGGTCACTGCGACAATACCGACGAACGAGAGATTGAATAAAGGTAATGAGATTGCCCATCCAGCGCACCGGATGCGGCCACCGCGGGGGATCGCCGATCAAAACATCGAGAACCCAGGCGACACACCAGGCCAGCAGCGTCATGGCTTACGCCTCGCGGCCACCAGTCGGTGGATGAAAATGTATGGATGGAGTGTTACCGCCATACCCTGTTCCTGTTCAGAGTGGTCGCTGCGGGGAAGTATTACCCCCTTCCCTGGCACCTGTTGGTGATAGTCTGCCCCGATGATGGAGGCATCAGGGGGCGCTATTATGCCATGATAGTGCGGAGCGCCGTAAGCAGACGCTGATTCTCTTCCAGGCTGCGAATCGCCACACGATAATAACCCTCACCCAGGCCCGGATAGTTCGCGCAGCTGCGGATCAAAATATGCTGCTGCAACAACGCCTGTTGCAGGTCGAGCCCCTCACGATTGCAGCGCAAAAACAGATAGTTGGCCCGTCCCGGATAGACGGTCAGATCATCAAGCTGGTTCAACGCCTCGTAAAAGCGTCCCCCCTCCTGCGCCAGCCATTGCCAGGTCGCCTGTTGATAAGCGCGATCCTTGAGGACTACCTCGCCGGCCAGCGCGGCAAAGGCATTGATCGACCAGGGCATCTGCTTCTCGCGCAGTCGGGCCACGGCTTGTTCATCGCTGTTCACCAGATAGCCCAGACGCAGGCCGGGAATTGCGTAAAACTTGGTGAGCGACCGTAGCACCCAGATATGCGGGTTATGCTGCAGGAAAGGGATAAACCCCGGTTGGTCGGGGATAAAATCAAGAAACGCTTCGTCCAGAATCAGCGCAATACCGGCGGTCTGGCAGCGGTCGGCAATCGCCTCAAGCAATGGACGCTCCGGCAGCAGGCCGGTGGGATTATTGGGGGTACAAAGGAACAGACAGTCCAGATCCGGCGTCAGCACGTCAAGAATGGCCTCGGTCAGCTGCCAGCCGTCTTCTTCGCGCAGCGCATAGCTTCGGGGAACGCAATCAATCGCCTGTAGCGCACGGCGATACTCCGCGAAACCCGGCGTTACCACCATCGCCGAACGCGGTTTCAGGCCGTTGACCAGCGTAAAAATAGATTCGGTTTCACCATTTCCCGCGAGGATCCACGCGGCGGGGATCTGGTGATGTTCGGCCAGCGCAAGGTGCAGCTGCTGATAATCAAGGTCGGGGTAATGCTGAGCGCAGGCGAGGTTATCAATCAGCGCACACCGGAGGCTTTCCGGCATGCCGGCCGGGTTAATATTGGCGCTAAAATCCAGCAGCTGTTCCGCGGTAATCCCCAGCAGCGCTGCGGCTTCCCGGGTATTACCGCCATGCGCGCTCTTCAGTAGCGCCATTTCCTGCTCCCGTGTTGATTAACCGCGTCTTGCCAGCGTTGCACCATCGGCGAAGTAGGCTTTGATCCCTGCAAGAATGGACTCGGCCACCTGCTGCTGGAAGGTGGCCGTTTTCAGCTTACGCTCTTCTTCAACGTTACTGATAAACGCCGTTTCCACGAGGATCGACGGAATATCCGGCGCTTTCAGCACCGCAAAGCCCGCCTGCTCGACCTGGTTTTTATGCAGGCTATTCACCTTACCCATTTTTTGCAGCACCGCTTTCCCGAATTTCAGGCTATCAGCGATGGTCAGCGACTGCACCATATCGAACATCGTATGGTCGACGTAGCGATCGCCGCTCTTGCTGACGCCCCCCACCAGGTCAGAGGCGTTCTGGGTTTGCGCGAGATACTTCGCGGCGGTACTGGTCGCCCCTTTGGTCGACAGGGCAAAGACCGAAGAACCCCGCGGCTGCCGGCTGGTAAAGGCATCGGCGTGAATGGAGACGAACAGATCGGCACGCTGTTTTTGCGCCTTGGCAACGCGCACCTTTAACGGAATGAAGACATCTTCATTGCGGGTCATGTAAGCCCGCATATTGCCCTCTTTTTCGATTAACGCCCGTAGCCGGCGGGCAATCTGCAGCACCACGTCCTTCTCGCGGGTATGGTATTTGCCTACCGCACCGGAATCTTCGCCGCCGTGGCCCGGATCGAGCATGATCACAATCGGCCGATCGCGCCCGGCTTTCCCCGGCTTCGGGCCGCTCTCCGCAGGCGGCACCTGCCGTTCGAGGTCGCCTTTGTTGTAATCTTCCAGCAGGGCCAACAGAGGATCCTGCACATCGGTGGCGTTGGACGGATAGAGATCCATCACCAGACGCTCTTTAAAGCCGGCCACCGGCGCCAGGGCAAACAGCTGAGGTTTGACGTTTTGCTTCAGTTCAAACACCATCCGCACCGTCTGGGGATCAAATTGCCCGACGCGCGCGGATTTAATGTAGGGATCGTCATCGCGGATGCTCCCTCCCATGCCTTTGAGCACGGAGTTCAGGTTCACCCCTTCCAGATCCACCACCAGCCGTTCCGGATTGCTCAACGCAAACTGCCGGTATTTCAGCACATGATTAGATTCTACCGTCACGCGGGTATAGGTTGACGACGGCCAGACACGGACGGCGACGACCTGCGCCGCCGCAGCGAAACCTATCGGGCTGACGCTCATTAACCACATCGCACCCGCCCCTTTTAACAGGTGACGGCGGCTTAATCCTGACTTGTATCCCGGCATGCCACTCCCAAGCAATAAAACGTACTGGTATTCAAAACAAACAGATTGACCAGAAACTTTAACCAAAGCGGCATAACCTGTCATCAATAAAAGGGTAAACAAACTTAGAGAACACGGATTTGGCCACAGATTTTTATCAATTTAGCCATAAATTTAGGCTTGCGTTTAACGGCAAAACAGAATAAAAATACACTTATTACGAATAATCATGCATTGAGGGTTTGTCATGGTGAAGGAACGTCGCACCGAACTGGTAGAAGGATTCCGCCATTCAGTCCCCTATATTAACGCTCATCGGGGAAAAACGTTTGTCATCATGCTTGGCGGTGAAGCGATTGAGCATGAAAATTTCTCCAGCATAGTCAATGACATCGGTCTGTTACACAGCCTGGGCATCCGCCTGGTGGTGGTCTATGGCGCCCGTCCGCAGATTGACGCCAATCTGTCGGAGCACCGTCACGAGCCGGTCTACCATAAACAGACCCGCGTAACCGACGCCAAAACCCTCGAACTGGTGAAGCAGGCTGCCGGTATGCTGCAGCTGGAAATTACCGCACGCCTGTCGATGAGCCTGAACAATACCCCGCTGCAGGGCGCCCATATTAACGTGGTGAGCGGCAACTTTATTATCGCCCAGCCGCTGGGCGTCGATGACGGCGTTGATTATTGCCATAGCGGACGCATCCGCCGCATCGATGAAGAAGCTATCCACCGCCAACTGGATAACGGCGCCATCGTCCTGATGGGACCGGTTGCCGTTTCGGTGACTGGCGAAAGCTTCAATCTGACCTCGGAAGAGATCGCAACTCAGCTGGCTATTAAGCTGAAGGCCGAGAAAATGATCGGCTTCTGCTCCTCGCAAGGCGTTTACAACCAGGATGGCGAGATTGTTCCGGAGCTGTTCCCGAACGAAGCCCAGGTCCGGGTGGAAGAGCTGGAAGCGGAAGAAGATTACAACTCCGGCACGGTGCGTTTTCTGCGTGGCGCGGTGAAAGCCTGTCGTAGCGGCGTCCGTCGCTGCCACCTGATCAGCTATCAGGAAGATGGCGCCTTGCTGCAGGAGCTGTTCTCACGCGACGGCATCGGGACCCAGATCGTCATGGAGAGTGCGGAGCAGATTCGCCGCGCCACCATTAACGATATCGGCGGGATCCTCGAACTGATTAGCCCGCTGGAGCAACAGGGGATTCTGGTGCGCCGCTCCCGTGAGCAGCTGGAAATGGAGATCGATAAGTTCACCATTATTCAGCGTGATAACACCACCATTGCCTGTGCCGCGCTTTATCCGTTCCCGGAAGAGAAAATCGGTGAAATGGCCTGCGTGGCGGTGCATCCGGATTACCGCAGTTCATCCCGCGGCGAAGTGCTGCTTAACCGGATTGCCACCCAGGCGAAGCAAATGGGGCTGAGCAAACTGTTTGTTCTCACCACCCGCAGCATTCACTGGTTCCAGGAGCGCGGCTTCACACCAGTGGATATCGACCTGCTGCCGGAAAGTAAGAAAGAGATGTACAACTATCAGCGCCGTTCAAAAGTGATGATGGCCGACCTCGGCTAAAGCGCCCCCTCCCGGATAGTGGCGTAAACGCCTTATCCGGGCGACTCTTGTCCGTCGCCCGCCGGGGTTCCTGCTTCTATTGATGACTGGCGAAAATATCCGCCAGTCCGCTGCGCCGCTCGGTGCGGGCAACGATAGCCTGGAGCAGCACCTGCTCGTCGGCATACATCGATAAACGCTGTTTTGCGCGGGTGATCGCGGTATAGACCAGCTCGCGGGTCACCAGCGGAACGCTCTTCGCTGGCAGAATCAATGCCGCATGATCAAACTCCGACCCCTGTGATTTATGCACCGTCATCGCCCACGCGGTGTCATGCTCTGGCAAACGGCTCGGCTGTACCGACTTAATACTGCCATCCGGCATCGGGAACCAGACCCGCAGCCCTTCCCCTCGTTCCAGCGCAATCCCGATATCGCCATTAAACAGTCCTAACGCACTATCGTTGCGCGAAATCATCACCGGACGCCCTTCATACCAGCGCGAGTGGCGCGGCAGCGAAATCGCCCGGTTGCGGTTTAGCCGTTGCTCCAGCTGTTCATTTACGCCGCTGACGCCATATGGGCCGTCACGCAGGGCGCACAGTAGCTGGAACTCCGCGAAAGCAGCGAGCAGCACTTCGGGCTCAGCCCGTTCACGCAGCAGCTGTAGATAGTGGCCATATCCATCCTGCGACTGGGCGAGCATCGCGGCGTATTCCTCGGTGGTGCTCAGCGGATGCAAGACGATATCGTCAAACGGCTGGCGTAACGTCGCCCTGACGCCCTGGCGATCGCCATTATTCACCGCCCGAGCCAGGCTGCCGATCCCGGAATGACTGCCAAAACGGTAGCTTTTTTGCAGCAGACACAGGCTGTCGCGCAGCGCACCGGCAATTTCACCTTCTCCGGCCGGCAGCGCATAGCCGGTCAGCTTCGTCAGCTGTTCCGCACGCCCGGCGGTATAGCCGGCATTCACCCAGGCACAGATATCCCCGAGCACCGCCCCGGCCTCTACCGATGCCAGCTGATCGCGGTCGCCGAGGAAAATAACCCGCCCGTGTTCCGGCAGCGCGTCAATCAGCCGCGCCATCATCGGCAGGTCAATCATCGAGGCCTCATCCACAACCAGTACGTCCAGATGCAACGGGTTACCGGCGTGATAGCGCAGACGTTGGCTGCCTGGCTGGGCGCCCAGCAGACGGTGCAGCGTGCTGGCCTCGCTGGGCAGCAGCGCTTTTTGTTCATCACTTAGCGGAAGGCGACGCAGCGCGTCCCCCAGCGACTCGGTCAATCTGGCGGCGGCTTTCCCGGTCGGGGCCGCCAGACGGATACGGCAGCGCGGCTGGTGAGTGGTCTGAATCAACGCCGCCAGCAGTCTGGCGACGGTGGTGGTTTTCCCGGTACCGGGGCCGCCGGAAATCACCGAAATACGACGGGTCAGGGCAACCGCGGCGGCAACTTTTTGCCAGTCGGTCTCATCGCTTGCCGGGAACAGGGCATCCAGCGTGGCGGCCAGCCGGGCATCGTTCACCTCGATAACCTGGTTCGCCTCGTTAAAGAAATGGGCCACGGTTAGCTCATTTCGCCACATGCGGTTGAGATAGAGCCGTTCGCCGCAGAGGATCATCGGCGTCGGACGATCGCCAACGCTAACCGCAGACGACGCCAGCAGCAGCGCCGGCCAGTCATCCGGCGATCCCGCCAGAGCCAGAAGTTGTTCGCGCATCTCGCTGGCTTTACCACCCAGAAACTCCGCAGAGCGCAGGCGCGACACCGGCAGACAGACGTGGCCTTCTCCGGCATCGCGGCTCAGCACCGCGGCCGCCAGTTTCACCGCCGGATGCGCATCGTGCGCCACCATCAGCGCAAACTGCACGTCTAGCGGGCGTAACACCCGCTGATTTGCCGCTTCCAGCAACAGTTCATCCATTGTCATGACATGCTCTCCTGAACGTCTCCGGCAAACAGCGCATCCAGGCCGTCAATCAGCGGCTGAGCGGGACGGGTGGTAAATATCCCCTGCTCACCGCCCTGGCCGTCAATGCCGCGCAAAAAGAGATAAATCACGCCGCCGAAATGGTGTTCATATTGGTAGTCAGCGATGCGATGCCGCAAATAGCGGTGCAGCGCCAGGCTATAGAGCTGGTACTGCAAATCGTAGCGATGCCCGCGCATGGCCTGTTCCATCGCCTGGCGGGTGTAGGCCTCGCGGTCTGGTCCCAGCCAGTTCGATTTGTAATCCAGCAGATAGTAGCGACCGTTATGGCGGAACACGAGGTCAATAAAGCCTTTTAACATGCCGCGAACCTGGCGGAAATCCAGCGGCGGGCAGTCGATGGAGAGAGGATCGTAGCGGCGAATCATGGCATCCAGCCGCTGCGGATCCAGCCGCTGTTCAATGGGTAAATAGAAGGCCATCTCCACCTGTTTATCGCCCGCACTAAGCTGATTTAGCGCGATACCGGCACCCGGCAACGGCGTACGCAGTACGTCATCCAGCCACTGGGTCAGGACCGGCGTCCACTGCTCGCCGAAGCCGCCGGACTGCAGCTGTGTCGCCATCCACTCGGCAGGCACCGGCTGGGTGAAATCGAGATCTTCAAACAGGCTGTGCAGGAAGGTCCCCGGCGATGCGCCGCGCGGGAACTGATGCGGAGTAAGCTGTGGATCGTCGGCCACCTCGCCGACGCCAGCGGCATCGACGTCAAGACGGGGCAGCAGATCCTGAGCCTGGCTATGGCCATGCTGCTGTAGCCCGGAATAGCTGGTGACACGCCAGTCGTCCGTCACCTGGCGCGTCAGGAACCTTGCTGACAGCGGCGGCAACGCCTCCTGCGGCGCCTGCCAGGGTGTCGGGTCCAGCGCCGCTGGGGTTTGCAACGCAATATCATCGCAGCATAAGGCCTGCAGACGCGCCGTCAGCCCGGCGGCATCCATCGCTTCGCCGCCCTGCAGCAGGCGCCCCAGGGCGCTTTGATGAAAATCACTGGCGCCGGGTTTGTCGCTGCGGCGGGTGCTGAGTGGTGCGACGCCGAGACTGCAATGCCAGACCGCACGGGTCAGTGCAACGTACAGCAGACGTAAGTCCTCTGCCAGGCGCTCCGCTTCCGCCAGCTCCAGGCTGCCCTCGTTTTCGTCGAGATCAAGTACCGCAGCGAAGGAGTCACGGTCGTGATAAAACGCCTGATCCTGCTTACGAAAACGCGCGATAAACGGCAGCCAGACCAACGGGTATTCCAGACCTTTCGATTTATGCACGGTGACAATTTGCACCAGGTGCTTGTCGCTCTCCAGGCGCATCTGCTGGCTTGAGGCATTGCTGTCCGGTTCGGCGATGTGCTGCGTCAACCAACGGACCAGCGCATGTTCGCTCTCCAACTGGTTGGCCGCCTCCTGGAGCAGTTCGCTGATGTGCAGAATATCCGTTAACCGGCGCTCGCCGCCGACCGTCACCAGCAGGTTTTCCGCAATTTTCCGCGCGCTCATCAGCGCCCGCAGCATCGGCATCACGCCACGCTGGCGCCAGATTTGCCGATATTCGCTGAACTCCTCAACCAGCGCATCCCACGCGCGTTCGTCCTGATTAAGGCTTTCGATATCCAGCGCGTTCAGGCCAAAGACCGAGGTCGCCAGCGCGCTGCGCAGCGTATTTTCGCGCTCCGGAGCCAGCACCGCCTGCAGGATCCACAATATCTCCTGCGCTTCCGGGGTTTCAAATACGCTGTCACGGTTCGAAAGGTATACCGACGGGATCGCCAGCGCCCGCAAGGCGTCCCGGATCAACGAGGCTTCCTGGCGGTTACGCACCAGCACCGTCATATCCGAGGCCTGGACCGGCCGGGCAGCGTCCCCGCGCCAGAGCAGCGCGCTTCCCTGCTGACCGGCGCTTAACCAGTCGCGAATTTGCGCCGCGCACAGCTGCGCCATATACGCCTGATACTCGCCCGCCCCGACGGCCTCACCCGGCATCAGCCAGATGTTCATCGCCGGCACCGCGGCGTTATCAACGGTAAACCGCAGCCCGTGGTTCTTCCCGGCCGCTTTGACCGGCAAAAAGGGGATTTCCCGGAACATAAAGGGGTTATCGCTGAGGCCAAACAGGCGGTTAACGCTTTCCACCATCCCGGGGGCAGAACGCCAGTTGGTGTCAAGCGTGTAGTGAGCCGCAACGTCACCACGGGCTTTCATATAGGTGAAAATGTCCGCACCACGGAAGGCATAGATGGCCTGTTTGGGATCGCCGATCAGCAGCAGCGCCGTCTCCGGCTGGTGCCGCCAGATACGGCGGAAAATACGATACTGCTGCGGATCGGTATCCTGGAATTCATCGATCATCGCCACCGGGAAACGCTGGCGGATAGCGCTGGCCAGCGCGTCTGCGCTTTCGCCATGCAGCGCAGCATCCAGCCGACTGAGCATGTCGTCAAAACCCAGCTCGCCGCGGCGACGTTTTTCCCGTGCCACCGCGTCGCGGATCTCCACCATCGCCCTGGCCATCACCAGATCCGTCAGCGTCAGCGGAGAGGCCAGCAGCTGTTCCACCGCGCTGAACAGCGGATGTACCGGCGGCTCGCCATCGGCCTTGGTGCGTTCATACAGGAAGGGCTGAGAGAATTTCTCCAGCGCGTCGGGCAGCAGGTAGCTTAGCGTCTCTTCCTGAGCCCAGGCGTTGATCTTGTCGATCCACTTACCCTGATTGCCACGATTGAACTTGCGCCGGTCAATGCCGGAGCTCTCCAGCACGCCTTCAATCTCACCAACCTGCTCGCGCCACTGTGCTTTCAGCGCATTGATACGGGTAATGATTTGCTGATGACGTTCAGCCAGCGTCTCTTCGGGCGCGGGCGGGGATTTGAGCTGCGGGGCTTCGCCCTGTAACCAGCGGTCGAGAGATTTCAACAGATCGCGCGGGCCTTTCCATGCCTCGTGGATCACCGCGGCAATGTCGCGCGGCAGCGGGTAACAGTGGCGGCGCCAGAAGTCGGCACAGGCCTGGTAGCGCAGCCGGGATTCATCTTCGATCAGTTGCTGTTCGAACAGCATGCCTGACTCAAAGGCGTTCAGGCTCAGCATCCGTTGGCAGAAGCCGTGAATGGTGAACACCGCCGCTTCGTCCATCTGCCGTTCTGCCAGCAGCAGCGTGTTCGCCGCCTGAGTTTTATCCGGGATTTCGGCCAGCAACGCGGCATAGAGGGGATCGGTCGTGCTTTCACGCAGGCAGGCAATGCGCAGGTCATGGATATTGCTGCGGATACGGCCACGGAGTTCTTCGGTGGCCGCCTCGGTGAAAGTCACCACCAGCAACTCTTCCACGCTGACCGCCCGGGGAAAGGCGGATTCACCGCCGAGTCCCAGCAACAGCCGCAGGTAGAGTGCGGCGATGGTAAAGGTTTTTCCGGTGCCCGCAGAGGCTTCTATCAGGCGCTCGCCCGTTAAGGGCAAGCGCAGAGGATTCAGAGGCTCGGCGGTTTCGGTCATTCGTTCTCTCGCATCAGGGGTAAGGATTTCTGCAATGCGCTGACGTTTTCCCAGACTTTGCCACCCTCAGGGTGGACGTAATCGGTCTTGCCATTCTGGCTGCCGGAGACCTGGGACAATATCGCCATGCCTTGCGGATCCACCACCGTCTGATGGAAGAAGTCGGCAAGTTTGTGCGGCGTCAGCAGTTTTATCTGAGCCACTACTTTATCACGTGAATCGAAACGCATATTACCGCGATCGAAATCTTTGCTCAGCTGCGAGGCTTCCCCGCCGAGGGTTTGCGGCGCCTGGGTCATCTGGCCAATCACCGCCTGCTGGATTTGCGCAAACTCTGCCGGGCTCATGGCCCGCAGTTTGGCTTCAGCCGTGGGGAAAAAGGCCTTAAAGCGTTGCCAGAGGAACGCCGGCTGTTTATCACTGCTTTGCAACAGGAAGCCCATCCCCCACTGGCGGCCGATGTTCATCGGGAAGGCAAAGACCGCGTAGCCAAGCTGCTCTTCGGTACGCAGTTGGGTATAGAACCACGGCTGAATAATCTGCCCGAGCAGGGAGCTGGCGGCGGAACTGCTGTACTCATCGGCGTCAGGTGGCGCAAAGACCGCGGCCAGCGCCGAGTCGGTGCTGTTACCGGCTTTTTCAAAAATCGCCAGCTGCTGGCTGTTGATCAGCACATCTTTGTTCCGGCACCACTCGTTACCATCAGCCCCCAGCTGTTGCTGGATCTGGCGAGCCATCGCGGTGGACTGCTCGGCGCTGAGATTACCGATGACCATCAGCTCCGGTCGTCCTTTGGCTTTCAGGTTGTCCCGGTAGGCCAGGACCTCTTTCAGGGTGATCGACGGCAGCAGCCCACGGCGCTCTTCCCGCTGGAAATAAGGCACCTGAGACAGCATCTGTACCGGCATAATCGCCAGGTCGTACGCTTTCCCTTTCTCCGCCGAGTCCATCATCTGTGCGTACCAGGACTTCGCCTGCGCCAGCTGTTCTTCGGTCGGCGTGTAGCTGAAATAGCCATCCAGCAGTGCGGTAAACAGTTGCGGCAGGCGCTGGGTGTAGCCATTGGCATTGACCATTAACCCGTTATTGGCGCCGGTAGAGAAGCTGATTCCCCCGACCGCCGCCTGATTACTGAGCTGGTCAAGCGCGATACCCGCCAGATAATCATTCAGGGCAAACATCACCTGGCTGCGGGCGCTATCCATGGCCTGCGGGTTGCGCAGCACCAACGAGACATCGGCCTTCGGTTCACTGGCGAAGTACTGGCTCGGCGCGTAGACCACGCGCAGCGTCGGCTCATCGACGATCAGTTGCGGATGCGGGTAGGCTTTGTCGCTTTTAATCAGCGTAAAATCGTCAGGAATATAGGGGTTCAGCACCGGCAGCTTGAGGTCGATAGCGCTCGCCTTCTGCTGCCAGTCGCTAAAGGTCTGGGGGCTAATCTTGTCGACCTGATAGGGCGCATTCACAAAGTAGGCGGTTTTGTTATGCGGTTCCTGCGGGCTGATATACCAGACACGGGCGTTTTGCGGGGTCATCATTGCCAGCCGGTCTTTAATCGCCTGAGGGTCGTACCGGTCGGCAATATTCACCACGTCCAGCGTATGCTCTACCGGTACGCGGATCATGGTATCCGCCAGCCATTCAACGTAGTCCATATCGCGGTTGATCGAGGGATAGCGGAAATCGAGCGCCAGAACGTGAGACAGCTCATCGAAATAGCGTTTGTCGATGCCCTGACTACGCAGCAGGTTAAGGTAGCTGAAGATCGCCGCGGCGACTTCATCGCGGTTCGCCAGGCCCTTATCCGTCAGGGTCGCGGAAATCGCCAGCACGCCGCTGTTGCCATTCACCGCCGGATCGGAGTCCGCGCGAATGCCTTCCACCAGGCCTTGCTGCTGCAACCAGTCGGATAAGGTCCCCGGGCTGCGGTTCCCTATCATATAGGTCACCAGCTCGTCGGTTTTACTGCGGAACTGGTCGCTATTGTTATCAATACGGAATTCAATGCGCAGCACTTTACGCGGCATCGCCGGAACGTAGTGGATGATGATGCCCTTTTGCGCATCGGTCACCACCGGAACGGTGATCTCCGGTTTGCTGATATTGTGGTTGGGTACCCGGCCATAGGTAGTGGCCGCGATACTTGCCAGCTCCGGCAGCGGTTTATTGCTGTAAATCACCGCTTTCATCAGGTTCGCCGAGTACCAGCTATCACGGAAAGCATGCAGGGCATCGAGCACCGGTTTGCCGGGCTTGTCGCTGAGCGTTTCGAGGTTACCACCGGAAAAATGTGATGCCGGGTGAGCCGGGTTAATGGTTTCGGCACTGACCTGCGCCATACGCATCCCGTCCCGGGTCCGCGCCATGGTCAGCTCGGCATTGACGGCATTGCGTTCGCGGTCGGCATATTTTTTATCGAGCAACGGGGCCGCAATGGCATCCGCCAGGCGATCGACCGCACCATCCAGCGCATCGTTCTCAACTTCAAGATAGAACGCGGTGCGATAAGGCGCGGTACTGGCGTTATGACTGCCGCCGTGCATTTTGAGGAATTCGGCGAGGCTGTCAGGCTGCGGGTATTTTTGTGAGCCCATCAGCGTCATGTGCTCGAGGAAATGCGCCAGCCCCTGGTGTTCGACGGGATCCTGCAACGATCCCACGGGCACCACCAGTGCAGACAGCGATTTCACCGCCTGCGGATCGGAAACCAGCAGAACCACCATGCCATTATCCAGACGAATTGCCTGATACTGCCGGGGATCTTTTTCACTTTTGCGGATAGTGTCCTGAATCGGTTGCCATCCGGTATCTGCCTGACTTAACGGCGCCCAAAGGGCCGCCAGCACTAAAATAACCTTGAACCATACACTGCGGGGCATTCACGAACCTCATCATTAACAAATTTGCGCCGGTTGCATCGGCGCGGTGCACATCAGTCCGTGATTGGTTGCGCATGATAATTGAACACCTTAATCTGCGCAATTTTTATACTATTACAATTTATTCGGACTGATGGAAACGAAATATCGGCAACAGGTAACGCTGTGTTTGGGTAATAATTTCGTCATAGCATTCCGGTTCAAGAGTGCGCCACAGGCGTTGATACCAGACATCAGTACCTTCACCGCTGACCACCATATTGCCTTCATAGGCCTGAAGAAATTTACTCCGCGCTTTTTGTTGTGTCTCTTCGTCCGTTAACATGACATCCTTTTCAGCGTCATAACAGACTTTTAGCCATGCGCCGCCGCTTTCAGGCAGCAGCAGTAGCGGTCTGGACATGCCTTGCAGGTAACCCGCTACCAGTTCATCAAGATATGCCTTTGCCTGTTCTTGCGCCAGCGGTGGGAAACGCCACTCGCCTTCTTTTCGCACCAACAGCCGACTTTCGCCGGTTCCGCCACCAGCACAGTAGACAAGGTGTTCCAGCCAAAGTTGCATCCCCTGCGCCACGCTCAGCAGCGAAGGTCGCCAGCGTAACAGGCCGTCTGATTGTACCTGCTGCAGCCAGCCCGTAATGTTAACGCCGTGACATTGCAGATCGATTTCCACGCTCAGCCCTGGCTGGCGGCTGGCAATAACCCGCTCCGCAAGGTTCTGCATCTCCTGACGTTGCGTCTCCCAGGCCAGCTCGCCAAAAGCACCGAAAGGTAGTTCGCCCGCAGCCCGGAAACGACGATACATCGTTGCGGGATCCTGTTGCTCAATCAAGGTATTCAGCAGCTGTTGATTCAGCTGATAACGGCTAAGCCCTTCCAGGGTAAAGGGTTCGTCATCGGGGATATCGCTCTCTTCAGAGCGGAAGTTAACCCGCAGGCGTTGCTGGAAAAAGGCCCGAACCGGGTGCTGCCAGAAGCGCAACAGCTGTTCAAACGGCAGGGTGTCAATGGGCGGCACCGGCAGCGGCTGGATAAAGTCACTGTGCGCCTCCCCTTGCTGACTGGCGGCCGCCAGCCATTCCCGGGCGTAGCTTCGATGTTCATCATCGAGGAAGTTGGCCGCATCGAAGGGCATCCGGGTATGCAGATGGGTGATGTGCGCTTTGACCCGCCGCTCGCTGGCGTCGCAATCCAGCTCTTCATCACCTTCCAGGCAGTGGCTCTGGCCAATATAGTCCGCCAGTTCTTGTACCAGTACCGACGGGTAACGTTCGCTATTGTCCTGAATCGAGCGGCCGATATAGCTGATATATAAGGTCTGTTCGGCAGACATCAGCGCCTCGAGGAACAGATAGCGGTCGTCATCGCGACGGCTGCGATCGCCCCGCTGCGGCTTCTGGCTCATTAAATCGAAGCCCAGTGGTGCCAGCGTACGCGGATAAATGCCGTCATTCATCCCCAGCAAACATACCACTTTGAACGGGATCGAACGCATCGGCATCAGGGTACAGATGTTAACCGGCCCGGCGAGGAAACGCTGGCTGATACGCTGCTGGTCCAGGCGCTGGGCCAGCTCATCACGAAGGAGTGACAGGGGAACGCTCTGCGCATATTGCGCCTGAGCGCCTTCGCCAATGACCGCCTGCCACTGCTGCTCGATCAACGCCAGAGCGGCTTCCGTGTCGCCATCAGGCAGGAAAAAGTCGTCCAGCAGTTCGCGACACAGCGGTAGCCATTCCGCCAGCGGACGCTCCTGCGCCAGCGTGTGACGCCACTGGTTGAGCTTCATTAGCAGTGAAGCCAGGTTGCCCACCAGCTCGGCAATCAGCCCGCTGGATTCATCGTACGGCAATACCGATTGCCACTCGCCCTGGCTGCTGTCCATCGCATAGCCCAGCAGCATACGCGTCAGACCAAAACGCCAGGTGTGCTGCCCGGTGGCTGGCAGATCCAGCTCACGTACGTTATCGTCGTCCATCCCCCAGCGCACGCCGGACTCGTTAACCCACTGACGCAGGTAGCGCAACCCCGCTTCATCAATGCTAAAGCGGGCAGCAAGAACCGGCACATCCAGCAGAGCCAGAACATCTTCACTGGCAAAGCGGCTGTCGGGCAGCGACAGCAGCGTAATAAACGCCTGCAGCGCCGGGTGCGATTCACGGGCGCGTCGGTCAGAGATCGCCCACGGCAGCCAGCGTTCGCCGCTGGCGCTGCCGAATACCGCCTGAATATAGGGGCTGTAGCTGTCGATATCCGCCACCATCACGATAATATCGCGCGGCGTCAGGGTCGGGTCCTCTTCGAGCATCGCCAGCAGCCGGTCGTGCAGGACTTCCACTTCACGCTGCGGGCTATGGCACACCTGAATAGTCAAGCTGCGATCGCCCAGGGCCAACCTGCGCTTGCTGTCACTGCGGGCAAACTCCTCGGCGTTACGCCCGGCCACCGCCGCATTGCGCAGATCGAGAATATCGGCCTGTACATTGTGCAGCAGATTATCCGGCGTGATATCGACGAAGGCATCCAGCTCTTCATAGCGTTCCAGCCCGGCCAGCAGATAGATATAGTCCCGGCCCAGCTTGCCCCAGGAGGCCAACAGCGGGTTGCCGACGTCCTGTTCCCCGGCGTCGTTAAACAACCCCGGCGCCTGTTCGGCATCGCGGAACAGCGGCAGCTCCCGTGATTCGCGGTGATGACGGCGCTGGCGCGACATCAGTTTCGCCAGAAAAGCCGGGTCTTTAATATCGCCCCAGTAGTAGCGGCAAGGGTTGGTGAACAGCACGTAGACATCCACGTGCTTGCCAAGCGCCTGTAGTGCCTGCAGATAGACCGGCGGCAGCGCCGAAATACCACAGATAAACACTCGTGAAGGCAGCCCGGCCGGCGGTTGGTCTGCCGTTTCCAGGGCGCTGATAAAACGCTGGTACAAATTCGCACGGTGCCAGGACTCCTGCCCCAGTTCGGCGGTGTGTTCGACCAGCGCTTTCCACAGCGGCGCCTGCCACTGCTGCGCATCGCCAAGGCCATCAACCCGTTCGTCAGCCTCCCAGCGCATCAGCCATTCCGGGCGATAGACCAGATACTGGTCATAGAGGTCAGCCACCCTGGAGGCGAGCTGGAACAGCTTGCGCTTATCGCTGTCGTCGCTCAGATAGTGGCGCAGCAGCGTAAAAGCGTCATCGTCGAGGCGCTGCGGCAGTAAGGTCATGAGTTTCCAGCTCATGCTTTGTTTATTAAAGGCGCTTTCACCGGGGATATCCGCCAGTACGCGAACAAACATGTCCCAGATAAAGCTGGCTGGCAATGGAAATTCGATATTGGCCGCAATGCCAAATCGCTTTGCCAGGGTCATCTGGAGCCACTGTGCCATACCGGTACTTTGCACCAGAACCATCTCCGGTTTGAAAGGGTCGTCCAGCCGCTGGCGCTCGACGATAAACTCCATCAACGCTTCAAGAACATCCAGACGGTTTGAGTGGTACACCCTTAACATATTCGCTCCTGACTACTGATTTACCGGGCAATGCAGCCGGGTCATCTGCACCCGTTTTTCAACGGGCATGGTGATCGTTACCGTGATGCTGACACATCTTGCCGCCGATGTCTGCAAACGGCTGACCGCCCTGCCGCCCGAGATGGCGGGAGGGTTCAACTGACCGTAGCGCCACGCATCACGCCACAGCTGGCGATACTGATTTAATTGAATAAAACCGCTGGCTAACCCTCGCTGATAGCCGCCAAGTACAGTCACTACCATCATCAGCAGCACCATCGCCAGCAGCGTTTCCGGCAGGCTAAAACCGTGCTCCCGGCTCAGGGCATTTGACATAAGCCCTCCTCCGTCAACGGGCAGAAGTCGCTCCAGCCGTGGGGTGAAAACTGAACCACGCCCTTTTCAACCCACCCGGATTGCCATAATAAGATGCTGCCGCCGCTGGCTATCAGCAGCACCGAGGCATCGTTAAAAATGCGCAGACAAGCGCGCCAGTTATCGCTGCCTGCGTGCCGACAGGCTGCGGGGTCATCTATCGACCACGGCTGCTCTTTTCCCCACTGCAGGGCGGAGTGCGCCCCGGCGGTCTCCCGGATGCCCCGGGTTTCTCCGGCGGTTTGCGCCAGCAACGCGCGCTGGCGCTGATTCAGCCCTTGTAGCAAGGTACTACCGAGCACCAGTAGCAACAGCACCATCAACAGTGACGAGAACCCCTGCTGGCAGCTCATAGGTTATATCCCGTCACGCGGTATTCCGCGTGGGCGGTCATTCGTGGATCCGCGGTCGAGTGTGCGGTCAGGGTCACGCTAAGCTCTGGCGCAAAGCCGGTAATCGCCTGGCGGGTCACCTCAAAATGGGTCACGTTGATCGCCGCGGGATTGGTCATTTTCTCCCATCCGCCGCCATAACAGCTGGTCACCCCGCGCCGGGTTTCTAACGCACCGTTGTTCAGGCGAAAGCCCGTGGCATCTGAGGTTGCCTCCGGCGAGATATCCCATACGCCGTTACTGTTGCTGTCCCAACGGACGATGATGCAGTGGCCGCTGCTGGCGATCAGCAATGGCTCCCCCACACACTTCCCACGGCAATACCCTGCCCGTTGCAGATGTTTGGCTACCGTATAAAGGCGCTGCCACAGTTCGTCATCCAGCGACTGCTGCTGCGTCTGGCGCAGTACCTGCCGTTGCAGCGCAGGTAAAAAACGCGAGGCGCCGGTCAGCAAAATGGCGCTGATAGCCATCGCGATAAGCGTCTCAGCCAGAGAAAACCCACGGGAGATCACAGGCATGATGCGGTCTCCTCATTGCGGCACAGACGAATGCGCCCCCAGTTGGAGACAATTATGTTCCAGCTGTCACCCGCGCTATGCAACCGGATATGTCCGGCCCAGGCGCTATTGCGCAGCCCGTAAAATCCCAGGCCCGGCGTGATATGGCTGAGCGATACCTCAGGCCAGCGCGGCAGAAATGTAAACGGCATTGCAGGCGCACAATTCACGGGAGCCTCCAGGGCGCTCAGGCACCAGCCATCAGCGTGCTGGCCCACGCTCAGCACGCGGTTGCGGATATGCCAGTTGGCATCATCGCGCAGCAGCACGAGGTAATCGCGCACCTGGCTGGCGGTTTGCCATAACCGCTGTTGCTGCTGCCAGCGCTGCCAGCCGTACAGCGCGCCGGCGCTGAGGATTAACATCAGTGCCAGCGTTATCAGCGTTTCAATGAGGGTATAGCCGCGTTGTCTGTTCATGGCGCAAGTATGGGGAAGTTGCGACACCGGAACGACAGGCAAAAGAGCAATTCGCGTGGCGCGCCGAAGCAAGAATCAACATTTGCAGCACGTTGCGGAAAATCTGGAAGGGTTATTCATGGCACAAAAAAAACCGGCGCCACTGGCACCGGTTGTTGTATCTGTCACGTCCTGTTCTGGTTAAATTAAATCGCCACCGGCGCTTTAATTCCCGGATGCGGGTCGTAGCCTTCGATCTCAAAGTCTTCAAAGCGGTAGTCGAAAATCGACGCCGGTTTACGCTTGATAACCAGCTTCGGCAGTGAACGAGGCTCGCGGCTCAGCTGCAGATCCGTCTGCTCAAGGTGGTTGCTGTACAGGTGGGTATCC
Organism: Klebsiella sp. R445; assembly: GCF_051131755.1. NCBI lineage: Bacteria > Pseudomonadati > Pseudomonadota > Gammaproteobacteria > Enterobacterales > Enterobacteriaceae > Klebsiella > Klebsiella sp. R445. Next base: position 4,182,461 of record NZ_CP180446.1, on the reverse strand, counting down.
CCGCCGGTCCAGACAAAATCACCCACTTCCAGATCGCACTGCTGGGCCACCATATGAACCAGCAACGCATAGCTGGCGATGTTAAACGGTAGGCCGAGGAACACGTCACAGGAGCGCTGATAGAGCTGACAGGAGAGTTTTCCGTCCGCAACATAGAACTGGAAGAACGCATGGCACGGCGCCAACGCCATCTTGTCCAGTTCGCCAACGTTCCAGGCGGAAACGATGATACGACGCGAATCCGGGTCGTTTTTCAGCTGTTCCATCACGGTGCTGATCTGGTCAATATGGCGGCCATCTGGCGCCGGCCAGGAGCGCCACTGTTTGCCGTAAACCGGCCCCAGATCGCCATTTTCATCTGCCCATTCATCCCAGATGCTGACGTTGTTCTCATGCAGATACGCGACGTTGGTGTCACCCTGGAGGAACCACAGCAGTTCATGGATGATGGAGCGTAAATGACAGCGTTTGGTCGTCACCAGCGGGAAGCCTTCCTGCAGGTTAAAACGCATCTGATGGCCGAAAATAGAGATCGTGCCGGTACCGGTGCGGTCATTTTTTTGCGTGCCTTCTGTAAGCACTTTCTGCATCAAATCAAGATACTGTTTCATGGTTCCTCAAGAAGTTTGTTGCTGCGGACGGCGGCGGTAAGCCCAGACCATCATAATGATGCCCGCAAGCACCATTGGAATGGAAAGAATCTGGCCCATGCTGATGTACTGCACCCACTCACCGGTGAACTGCTGATCCGGCTGACGGAAGAATTCCACGATAATGCGGAACAGGCCGTAGCCAATCAGGAACAGACCCGAGACCGAGCCGATTGGGCGCGGTTTGCGGATAAACAGGTTCAGGATCAGGAACAGCACAATCCCTTCCAGCGCCAGCTCGTACAGCTGTGAAGCGTGACGCGGCAGTGCGCCATAGGTATCAAACAGCGATTGCCATTCCGGATGTGACGGCAGCAGAGCCAGATCTTCCGCCCGTGAGCCGGGGAAAATCATCGTGTAGTGGAAGCTCGGGTCAACGCGGCCCCACAATTCGCCGTTGATAAAGTTGCCCAGTCGTCCAGCGCCGAGACCAAACGGGATCAGCGGCGCGATAAAATCGGATACCTGGAAGAAGGTACGTTTGGTGCGTTTGGCAAAGATAATCATCACCAGGATGACGCCAATCAGGCCACCGTGGAACGACATCCCGCCGTCCCAGACACGGAACAGATACAGAGGATCCTGCAGGAAGACCGGCAAGTTATAGAACAGAACGTAACCAATACGACCGCCGAGGAAGACGCCAAGGAAGCCGGCATACAGCAGGTTTTCGACTTCGTTTTTGGTCCAGCCGCTGCCCGGACGATTGGCCCGACGGGTGGCCAGCCACATCGCAAAAACAAACCCGACGAGATACATCATGCCGTACCAATGGAGGGCAACCGGCCCAACGGAAAATATTACCGGATCAAACTCCGGAAAATGCAGGTAGCCACTATTCATCTGTCACCATAAAGACTTGTTATTCCGCCGAAAGTGGACAGCGGTCATCATACACGCCCGAGCTATGCGGGTGCTCCAAGGGGGCGAATAATAACATAAGGTTAATTCACTGGCCGTGCCGTTGTTGTAAAAGATATGTATACGGATGCTAACGGCCATCGTGCTGCCGGTGATCCACTCGGTGAAGTTCTCCCGGGCTGCGGCATCAATGCCTTACCCGGAAGAGAGGCTACCGGCCGCCGCGGATCAGACCGCCCAGGCCACGACGCTCCATAAAGGCCGCTACCTGATGACGCACTTCCGTTGTCATCTGCGCTTCAAGGCTACGACGCGACAGCTCTTGCGCCTCCTCGAGATCAATGCGGCGCAGCAGATATTTTACCCTTGCCACCGAACGACCGTTCATCGAGAGATGGCGATAGCCGAGGCCAATCAGAATAGTCACGCACATCGGGTCACCGGCCATTTCGCCGCACAACCGCAGGTCGATACCGAAACGTTCGGTATCATGTGCAATCATCGACAGCGCCCGCAGTACCGCCGGATGCAGGCTGTCGTACAGACTGGCAACCCGGGTATTGTTGCGATCGACCGCGAGAATGTACTGGGTCAGGTCATTCGTTCCGACAGAGATAAAATCGACGCGGCTGGCCAGGTGCGGCAGCATAAAGACCATCGACGGCACCTCCAGCATCACCCCAAGACGCGGACGCGGAATGGCGTAGCCAATCATCTCTTCCACCTCGCGGCTGGCGCGATCGATCAGGCGTCGTGCCTCATCGACTTCATCCAGGCTGGTCACCATCGGCAGCAGAATACTGAGGTTACCGGTGGCGGCGTTGGCACGCAGCATGGCGCGTACCTGAATCAGAAAAATCTCCGGCTGATCGAGGGTGATGCGGATCCCACGCCAGCCAAGGCACGGGTTCTCTTCACTGATCGGCATATACGGCAGCTGTTTATCGGCACCGATATCCAGCGTACGCAGGGTTACCGGTTTTTCATTAAACATCTGCAGCATGCCCTGATACTGGGCAACCTGCTCCTCTTCCGACGGAAAGCCGCTTTGCAACATAAACGGTATTTCGGTGCGATACAGGCCGATGCCGTCGATAAAGTTACCGAGCTTCTCTTCATGCTCAAGGCTCAGGCCGGCATTCAGCATGACCTTGACCCGCTCCCCACTTTTTAGCTCGGAGATCCGTTCAAGATCGTCTTCCGCCAGGCGGCTGAGCTCGTTCTCTTCGCTGACCAGCCGCTGATACTCTTGCAACAGCGCTGGTTCAGGATCCACCAGCAGCTCGCCACGGTAGCCATCCACCACCAGCATGCGGCCGTGAAGCAACGAGGGCTGAATGTCGGCGCCCATCACCGTCGGGATCCCTAAGGCACGAACCATGATCGCCGCGTGGGAGTTCGCCGCCCCGTCGCGTACAACGACACCCGCCAGCCGGTCCTGAGGAACCTCTGCCAGCGTTGTCGCGGAAAGTTCGTCCGCCACCAGAACGATGCGAGCCGGCCAGGTATTGGGCCCCTGGATGGTGTCATCGAGGTGGAACAGCAGGCGCTGTCCGAGGGTACGCAGGTCGCCAGCACGTTCTTTCAGATAGCCATCGCTCAGCGCGGCAAACTGCTCGGCGAACTTCTCGATGATCTTTTTCACCGCCCATTCGGCCACCGCGCCCTGATCGACTTCGGCAAAAAGCTCGCGGCGCAGTCGGGCATCAGACAGCAGGTGTGAATAGAGGTCAAAGATTGCCGAGGTCTCTTTTTGCGCCCCGGCGGCATAGCGCTTGCTGTAGCGACGGAATTCGTTAGCCGCCTCTTCCAGCGCGCCGGTCAGACGTTCGCGTTCGGAAGCGGTATCCAGCGTCGAGGCTTCATAGACCTGCTCCATCAGCGGCAGACTAATGTCCATCCAGCCTTCGGCAATCGCCACCCCGGAAGATGCCGGCAGTGCACGAATACGGGTTTGGCGATACTGGCCAAACAGTGCCGTCAGTTGTGACTGGGAGAGAATGGCAGCCATCTGCGTCGCCAGCGTGACGAGGAACGACTCTTCGCTTTCGTCAAACTGGCGCAGCTCGCGCTGCTGCACCACCAGCACGCCCAGCAGCTGGCGCCGCTGGATAATCGGTACGCCAAGAAACGCGCGGAAGCGATCCTCTTTAACGGCCGGAATATATTTAAAGCTGGGGTGCTTTTGCGCATCGGCAAGGTTGATAGGTTCAGCCAGGCGGCCGACCAGGCCAACCAGGCCTTCATCAAAGGCGAGCGCAACGGTACGCCCGCGAGGTTTTTTCAGCCCGCGAGTGGCCATAAGGTAGTAGCATCGCCGATCGTTATCGGCCAGGTAGACCGAACAGACTTCCGTTTCCATCGCCTGGCAGATATCTGTGACCAGAATATCCAGCGCCTCGTTTAAACGTGGCGCACTCGCGACTTTCTCGACGATTTCTCGTAACCGAGTGAGCATAATGTGCGTGGCTTAACCTCTTTTACGTCGATAAGCAGGCGCGCTTTGCGGTTTAGGTGCCGTTTCTGCCAGCGACATGGTGACGCTGGCAAACTCTTTCATCACCCGGCGGTACACGTCGCGCTTAAACGACACCACCTGACGAACCGGGTACCAATAACTTACCCATCGCCAACCATCAAACTCAGGTGTACTACTGGTTTGCATATTGATTTCTGCATCACTGCCTATCAACTGCAGAAGAAACCACTTCTGTTTCTGGCCGATACAAACCGGCTTTGTGTCCCAACGCACCAAACGTTTAGGCAATTTGTAACGCAACCAGTTCCGGGTAGAAGCCAGGATTCGTACATCTTTACGACTTAGCCCAACCTCTTCAAACAACTCCCGGTACATCGCCTGCTCGGCTGATTCCCCTGGATTAATGCCCCCTTGCGGGAACTGCCACGAGTGCTGACCATAGCGTCTGGCCCACATGACCTGGCCCTGACGATTACAGATTACAATACCGACATTTGGGCGGTAGCCATCGTCATCAATCACCGGACTACCTCAAAATAATCTTCAATGTGAACGATTGTTTCACACTCGCTGTAAACGGTAAACCACTCTGTTGCCACTGTGCGATCGAATAACATTTGAATAACTCACAGTAATCAGCAGAGTTATAAACAGTGAAAGCGATCGCAGCCCCATTTTATTCACTTTTTCTGTGGATAGAGTTGTGAAGAAGTATGGAATTACCCAGGGAAAACCCGGAGTAGTCTGAACCGCTTACGGATACCATTATTTAATAATGGCATTGTATTCATCATGTTAGCACATATATCTTTCAATAATTGCAGCATAACGTGATGATCATCACACATGCGATCCTGGAACTGATGAAAGATCGAACAATGTCGATTTTATCCACAGATTATGCCTGCCCACTGGGCACATTTTGTCTAAAAATTCGATTTTCGTCGCACGTCAAGGCTGTAAATGGAAACAGTAGTGGGGCTTTTCCCCAGTTATCCCATTTTTCTGTGGATAACATGGTGTAAGATCCTGTTCATTGCCAGTGACCAGTTCTGGAAAACCTGTTTTCATCATTTTCATAACGACAAAAATATCAAAAAAAAGCCATATTAATCATCACATTGTCATAGTTACCCAAGAAAAGGTAAACTCTGTCCACAACGCACCATTTTAGCGTTCATTTTTTAACCAGGAAATTCACCCTATGACCGCCATCGCGCCGTTAACGTCACCACCGCAATCCCGGCAGCAACTTCTGGCCCAGGCCCAGCAGCTGGCGGGCTACTCGCTGGGTGAACTGGCGGCACTGGCAGGCATTCCCATTCCACGTGATTTAAAACGCGATAAGGGGTGGATCGGCATTCTGCTGGAGATGTGGCTTGGCGCCAGCGCTGGCAGCAAGCCCGAGCAGGATTTCGCAGCGCTGGGCGTCGAGCTCAAAACCATTCCTGTCGATAGCCAGGGTCGCCCGCTGGAAACTACCTTTGTCTGTGTCGCCCCCTTGACCGGTAACAGCGGCGTGACCTGGGAAAGCAGCCACGTGCGTCATAAGCTCCAACAGGTATTGTGGGTACCGGTGGAGGGCGATCGGGCGATCCCCCTGGCACAACGCCGTGTCGGCGCGCCGCTGCTGTGGACCCCGAATGAGGAAGAGGATCGCCAGTTGCGCATGGACTGGGAGGAGCTGATGGATCTGATCGTCCTCGGCCAGGTTGAACGTATCACCGCCCGTCACGGCGAAGTCCTGCAGCTGCGCCCAAAAGCCGCCAACAGCAAAGCACTAACCGAGGCGATTGGCGCCCACGGCGAACCCATTCTCACGCTGCCCCGGGGCTTTTATCTGAAGAAGAATTTTACCGCCGCCCTGCTGGCCCGACATTTTCTTCTGCGGCACGATTAAATTTTTGTTCTGCCAGCCGGGTTGCATATAATTACGACTTTCTTTTTTGCTGGACTTTGAACAATGTTATTTGCATGGATAACCGACCCTAACGCCTGGCTGGCGCTCGGTACACTGACGCTGCTGGAAATCGTGCTCGGGATTGATAATATTATTTTCCTCTCTCTGGTTGTCGCCAAACTTCCGACCGCTCAGCGCGCTCACGCACGACGAATCGGCCTGATGGGCGCGATGATAATGCGCCTGGCGCTGCTGGCCTCTATTGCCTGGGTTATTAAGCTCACCAACCCGCTGTTTAGCGTGCTCGGTCATGAAGTCTCGTTTCGCGATTTGATTTTACTGCTCGGCGGACTGTTCCTTATCTGGAAAGCCAGTAAGGAGATCCATGAATCAATAGAAGGCGAGGAAGAAGGGCTCAAAACCAACGTCCACTCCTTTATGGGGGCGATCGTGCAGATCATGCTGCTGGATATTATTTTCAGCCTCGATTCTGTCATTACCGCCGTGGGCCTGTCGGATCACCTGTTTATCATGATGGCTGCGGTGGTGATTGCCGTCGGCGTTATGATGTTCGCCGCGCGTCCAATCGGCGATTTCGTCGACCGACACCCGTCGGTAAAAATGCTGGCCCTGTCATTTTTGATTCTGGTCGGCTTTACCCTGATGCTGGAAAGCTTCGAGATCCATATCCCGAAAGGCTACATCTACTTCGCGATGTTCTTCTCGATTACCGTCGAAAGTCTCAACCTGCTGCGCAACAAAAAAAATCCGCTGTAACCCACAAAATTACAGCCCAAACCTGGGCTGTAATCTTTTTTAAGACTTAACTGCTTTTTATGTCTCACAAATCAGGCTATTAATACACTGGTGTGAGGTGCGACCATCTATACCTTTCATCCTTCAAGTTGCCTGGGTGTTGGCTGCAAGCAACGCGAATAATTTTGGGTATTAAAGAGGTAATAACGATGAAAAAATGGGCAGTATTGATTTCCGCCGTAGGACTGGCGTTCTCGGTTTCCGGTTGCAGCAGCGATTACGTAATGGCAACGAAAGATGGACGCATGATTCTGACCGATGGCAAGCCGGCCGTCGATGATGACACCGGTCTTATCAGTTACGAAGATCAGCAAGGCAACAAAATGCAGATCAATCGCGATGACGTTTCACAGATTATTAAACGTTAATACGCGTCAGCGACCAGCACTGAACCGAAACAGATTGCTGACGTCGCTTGTAACATCGCCATATCGTCTTAATAAAAGAGTCGGGACGTTCTGATACATCCGCCGCGTTACGCCTGCGGATTCTGAAAGCCCGGCTTTTTTGATCTTTTTACTTCCTCTTTTTCTCCCCCTCTGCCATTTTGATACTCCTTTGTCGGGGAACTCCTGACCTTGTTAATAAAAAAGGAAGCCGGCTATGCAGTATCACCGTATCCCACACAGTTCTCTTGAAATCAGTACGCTTGGACTGGGCACCATGACGTTTGGTGAGCAAAATAGCGAGGCCGACGCGCACGAACAGCTCGACTACGCGGTCAGTCAGGGCATTAACCTGATTGATGTTGCTGAGATGTACCCTGTCCCACCGCGCCCGGAAACCCAGGGGCTGACGGAAACCTACGTCGGTAACTGGCTGGCGAAACGCGGAAATCGCGAAAAGTTAGTCCTCGCCTCCAAAGTCAGCGGCCCGGCGCGCAACAGCGACAGCAGCATTCGCCCCAACCATGTGCTCGACCGTAAAAATATCCGCGATGCCCTGCACGACAGCCTGAAGCGTCTGCAAACCGATTATCTCGATCTCTATCAGGTTCACTGGCCGCAGCGCCCGACCAACTGTTTCGGCAAACTGGGCTACAGCTGGAGCGACTCCGCGCCGGTGGTGACGCTGCTCGATACCCTCGAAGCACTCACCGAATTCCAGCGGGCCGGTAAAATCCGCTATATCGGTGTCTCCAACGAAACGGCCTTTGGCGTCATGCGCTACCTGCATCTGGCGGACAAACACGATCTGCCGCGCATCGTGACCATTCAAAACCCCTACAGCCTGCTCAATCGTAGCTACGAAGTGGGTCTGGCGGAAGTCAGTCAGTATGAGGGCGTAGAGCTGCTGGCATACTCATGCCTCGGCTTCGGTACGCTGACCGGGAAATACCTGAATGGTGCGAAACCGGCCGGGGCGCGCAATACGCTGTTCAGCCGTTTCACGCGCTACAGCGGCGAGCAAACGCAGAAAGCGGTCGCGGCCTATGTCGATATCGCCAAACGTCATAACCTCGACCCGGCTCAGATGGCGCTGGCTTTCGTACGCCGTCAGCCATTTGTCGCCAGCACCCTGCTGGGCGCAACCACCATGGATCAGCTTAAGACCAACGTCGAGAGCCTGCATCTTGAGTTAAGCGCTGAGGTATTGGCAGAGATTGAAGCGGTGCATCAGGTTTATACCTACCCGGCACCGTAAGACTGGAAAGCCCCGGGTCGCGACGTAAACGCCTTACCCGGAGGCGGCGCAATGCGCCGCCTCCGGGAAAATACCAGTTCAGCACCACCGAGAGATTATTTGCGCCGTCCCCAAATCCATAGGGTAGCGATCGCCAGCGCAAACACCGCGCCAAAACCAATCCCGACGCCAACCACCGGAATACCGATGCTTACCGCCAGCGAATAGAGCCCCAGCATCAGCAACATCGCCACGTTTTCACCGAGGTTCTGCACCGCGATGGCATTACCGGCGCCAACCGTATGCTTACCGCGCTCCTGCAGCAGCGCGTTGAGCGGCACGATAAAGAAACCGCCAAAGATACCCAGCAACAGCAGCAGCCCAAACGCCGGCAGCAGCGCGTGCTGCACGGCGAAAAAGATCACCGCCACACCAATCAGAATCCCGGCAGGCATGCAACGAGAGACCGTTTGCAGCGTAACCAGCTTCGCCGCCGCCCCGGCCCCCAGCACAATCCCTACCGCCACCATCGCGTTAAGGTAGGTCGGCATGGCGTTGCTGGTGATGCCCAGCGCCGCCGGGACCCACAGCACCAGCAGGAAACGCAAGGTCACGCCAGCGCCCCAGAACAGGCTGGTCCCCATCAGGGAAAACCGCGTTTCGCCATTGCGCCATAGCGTGCGGCAGGCGCTGAAGAAGTTGTGGGTCATCGGCGTGAAACGCCATGACTGGCCCGGTCGCGCCGCCGGTAGTTTCGGGATCCACAGGTTGGCGATCACCGCCGCACCGTACACCAGCGCACAGATAGCCAGGGCCGCCAGCACGTGCCAGTCGGCAAGGATCCCGCCGGCCATAGACCCCAGCAAAATCGCCGCAATCGTGGAGGATTCCATCAGGCCGTTGGCTTTGACCAGCTTATCGCCGGTGGTCAGTTCGCCGAGGATGCCGTATTTGGCCGGTGAGTAGGCGGCTGCGCCAATCCCCACCAGGGTATAGCCGATAAACGGGTTGAGACCGAAGCAGATACAGCCGGCACCAATCAGCTTCATGCCGTTGGCGACCATCATCACCCGTCCCTTAGCAAAGCTGTCGGCGAACTGTCCGACAAACGGCGCAAAGAGTATGTAAGCACCTACAAACAACATCTGCATCACCGGCTGGCTCCAGTCCGGATAGAACTGTTGCTTCATCAGCGCCAGGGTGGCGAACAGCAGAGCGTTGTCGCCAAAGGCTGAGAAAAACTGGGCGCAGATGACCGCCATCATGCCTTTCGAGTACAGCGAAGTGTTAGTGTGTACTGACTCACTCATGCGAATGTTCCGTCTGATCAACCATGCCTTTCAGAGTGACAAAGTCCGGCTTACCGCTGCCGAGAACCGGAAGCTGCTTCAGCCAGCGAATGTCGCGCGGTACTGCCAGCTCCGGTACGCCATGTTCGCGGGCGTAACGCAGCAGTTTTTCACGGTTCAGCTCATCGTCGGTGGTAAAGAGCACCAGCGCCTCGCCCTTGCTGACATCCTGCTTAATCGCCGTCGCGTGCATCTTGTCGGGGGAGAGCGCCAACGCCAGCTGCTCGACCATCTCCAGCGACACCATCTCGCCGGCGATTTTCGCAAAGCGTTTGGCACGCCCCTGAATCCGGACATAGCCCTGCTCGTCAAAGGTGACGATATCTCCGGTGTCGTACCAGCCGGTTTCCATTTCACCGTGCTGATTCTCGGCGGTTGGCGCTTCCAGCACGCCAGGCTGCTCAACCCGCAGATAGCCGTTCATGATGTTCGGCCCTTTTAACTGCAGACGACCGCCCTCTTCAATCCCCGGCATCGCCAGCAGGCGGGCATCCATCCCCGGCAGAATGCGCCCGACGGTTCCGACCTTCGCGGCCATCGGCACGTTAATTGACACCACCGGCGCACACTCGGTGACGCCGTAGCCTTCGAGGATGCGCAGACCAAATTTGTCCTGCCACAACTGCTTAGTACTCTCCTGAAGCTTTTCCGCTCCGGCTACCACGTAGCGTAGACGATAAAAATCATACGGGTTGGCAAAGCGCGCATAGTTCCCAAGGAAGGTTGAGGTGCCGAACAGCACCGTACAGTTGCGATCGTAAACCAGCTCCGGCACCACGCGGTAATGCAACGGGCTGGGATAGAGGAACACTTCGGCGCCGGTAAACAGCGGGGTCAACAGGCCAACGGTCAGACCGAAGGAGTGAAACAGCGGCAACGCCGACATAAAGCGGTCGCTGGCGGTGAAGTCGGCGATGGTTTTAATCTGCTCGACGTTGGCAAGAATGCTCTTGTGGCTGTGCACCACCCCTTTCGGGTGGCCTTCCGAGCCGGAGGTAAAGAGGATGATCGCCGCATCTTCCGGCTGCTGTTTCACCTGCGCCAGCTTTGGCGCCAGCAAATGGCCGAAGATCCACAGTTTATCGCCGGTCGTGACGTCGCCTTTCAGGTCTTCCAGAAAGACCCAGCGTACCTGGGTCAGCTGCTCTGGCAGATGCCAGAGTTTGCCTTTATCAAGGAAGGTGCGGGAGGTGAAAATGGTGTTGATCCCGGCGGCGGTAATGGCGCTGCTCAGACCTTTTACGCCCGCGGTATAGTTCATCATCGCCGGGATACGCCCGCGAGCAATGGCGCCGAAGATCACCGCCGCGCTGATGCCGGCGTTGGGCAACATCAGGCCAATTTTCTCACCCTGAGCGCTGTATTTTTCCAGAATACGCGCCACAAACAGGGTTTTGGTCAGCAGTTTGCGGTAGGTATCCGGCGTGAAGTTAATGTCTTCCACGCAGTTTTTACGGGCGCCGAACCGGTCCTGCGCCGCCAGCAGCGATTCATACAGGGTTTCCCGCGGGCGAACCGCCATGCGCGCTTCCATCATGATCTGATGCAGCATTTCACCGGCGATTTTACGGCGGTCGCGGGCGCGAGGCGCCTGCGGCATCTCAATGCGGGTTGGCGGCAGCAGATGGAGCTGGATCCGTGGGAACAGGCGGCGCTTCACCAGCCCTTTCAGGCGGCTGAACGGGGTCAGCTCTGCGCCTTCGATACGCAGCGGAACGATCGTCGCCTGTGATTTCGCCGCCACGAAAGCCGCGCCGTCATAGATTTTCATCAGCGAGCCGCTGACTGAAATACGGCCTTCCGGGAAAATCACCACCGGACGCCCCTGCTCAATCAGGCGCACCAGATGTTTAATCGACATCGGCTTGGTCGGATCCAGCGGGACAAAATCAATAATTGGCTTAAGCGCCCGCATAAACCAGCGTTCGCTGATAGAACTGTATACTGCAAAGACCGGTTTGACGGGCAGGAACAAGGCTAACAAGATCCCATCGATAAAAGAGACGTGATTCGGGGTGATCAAGACCTTTTGTTGTTGCAAGGACTGCGTGTCACCGGTCAATCTGACCCGATACAACCCTTTGAACAGCAACCTGAAAAATGCCAACAGCATAACAACTCCATTTGACCGGTGAGTAAGTCAAAGCAGGTTACACGAGAAGAGACGGGAAATGCAGTGTAGGGCGCGGAATTCAGAATAAAAAAAACCTGCGCATCTGCGCAGGCTGGTGCAAGATAATTAGTACGAAATGCGTACTTAAAAACTCACCTATCAATACCTCTGGGACCCTGATTGTCCTGTTTTTTGCCCCTGACGCACCAGCGATAAAACGCAAGGGAATAACGCTAAGTGCAACCAGTTATTGCCATTTTCGGTAACTGTAACAAGGCTGAACGGCGGGCAAAAAAAAACCTGCGCATCTGCGCAGGCTGGTGTAATTAGAGTGGCCAACGTAACCGTTGACTCCACCTATCAATACCTCTGGGATAGCCAGAATATCAATGCATTGAATGGATAAACCAGCGAACATTCGCAACAGCTAATCGCAAAGTGTAACCAAAGGTGTGAATCTTCCCTTCCCGGTTTCATTCGCCGTTCCCGCGCGCAATCGCTGTGTAACTTTGTCACCGTTAAGGCAAATCTGTATCACATTTGCGTGATACCAGATGCCACCAGCCTTGAATCTGCCGCGCTTTCCCGTAACATAACCCTTATGTAAACGCTTACCCTATAAAAGGTCAGGTATGGCGACAATAAAGGATGTAGCCCGACTCGCTGGAGTGTCCGTCGCTACCGTATCCCGCGTTATCAATAACTCCCCCAAAGCCAGTGAAACTTCGCGCCAGTCTGTTACCGCGGCGATGGAAACGCTGAATTATCATCCCAACGCCAATGCTCGCGCGCTGGCCCAGCAGTCGACAGAAACCGTCGGTCTGGTGGTTGGCGACGTGTCCGACCCTTTTTTCGGTGCGATGGTCAAAGCCGTCGAGCAGGTGGCCTACCACACCGGTAACTTTTTGCTGATCGGCAACGGCTACCACAGCGTGAAGAAAGAGCGCCAGGCCATTGAACAGCTCATCCGCCACCGGTGTGCCGCGCTGGTAGTACACGCCAAAATGATCCCTGATGACGAACTCGCCGGGTTGATGAAACAGATCCCCGGCATGGTGCTTATCAACCGTATTCTTGCGGGCTTTGAACAGCGTTGCGTAGCGCTGGATGACCGCTACGGCGCCTGGCTGGCGACCCGTCACCTGATCCAACAGGGACACACCCGTATCGGCTATCTGTGCTCCAACCACGCGATTTCCGATGCCGAAGACCGCCTGCAGGGCTATTACGACGCCTTAAAAGAGAGCGGTTTACCTTGCCACGATCGGCTGGTGACCTTTGCGGAGCCTGACGAAAGCGGGGGTGAACTGGCGATGACGGAACTGCTGGGGCGCGGGCGTAATTTTACCGCCGTGGCCTGCTATAACGACTCGATGGCGGCGGGTGCCATGGGCGTGCTTAATGACAATGGTATTGATGTGCCGCGGGAAATTTCACTGATTGGCTTCGATGATGTGCTGATCTCGCGCTATGTTCGCCCACGACTGACCACCGTGCGTTACCCTATCGTAACCATGGCAACTCAGGCCGCTGAACTGGCGCTGGCGCTTGCAGATCAGCGTCCAGCACCGGAAATCACCCATCTCTTCAGCCCGACGCTGGTTCGCCGTCACTCGGTCAGCGCACCGTCGGAAAGCGATAAATCGTAGCGATAGAGGCTCACGGCGGTGGCCGGGTAATCCAGGCCTTCGCCGATATAGTGCCAGCCAAAGCGCTCATAAAAATCGCGGCAGCCGGAGTAAAGATAAAGCTGCGGATACCCACGCTGGCGAGCATAGGCGATCACCTGCTGCTGCAGTGCTCCGGCGAGCCCCTGGCCTCGCGCGTCCTCGGCAACGTACAGCGCCGCCATCCACGGAAACAGATCCTGGCGGCTGATTAAATCACAGCGCCATAGCCCCACCGTTCCCAACAGCCGGTCGCCCTCGACGGCGATAAAGGTGATCGGCAGCGCCTCCGGTTCCTGACTATGCGCAATGATGCTGGCAAAAAAGGTCCGCGGCAGCGTCTCCCCGCCGAAGGCCTGCCACAACCATTCCGTCACCTGCTCCGCGTGCTGCGGTGCGGCATACAGCGGCAGGATTGTCACACCAGCTTTCCCTGAAAAATAGGCACGGATTCAAACAGATAGCCGTCAAAATCCGGCGCGTCTTCATCGGACAGCTCCAGCAGACTGTTTTTGACGTTTTCGAGGTGCTGCCACATCGCCTGCCAGGCCCCCATCACATCGCGCCGACGTAGCGCGGCGAGAATCGTTTGCCGGTCCCCCAACCACTTCAGGCGGTAGGCGCGGCTGGCGATATGCGCATTAAACTGCTGCCACAGCGGGCTGCTGTCCATCTGCAGCCAGATCCGCTCCACGGTGGCGAGCAGCATCTGGTTTTGCGTCGCCCCGGCCAGCACCAGGTGAAACAGCCGGGCGTTATCCTGGGCCGTGTCATTGGTCGCAATCGCCCGCTGCTCCTGTTCGATAATACGTTTGAGATTATCAATATCGGCGCGGGTGGCCATTTTGGCGGCGAAGGCGGCGATGTTGCTCTCCAGCAGCTGGCGCGCCTGGAGAATTTCAAACGGCCCGACGTCGCTGCTCAGCATCTGCTCTTCCTCGCTGTCGTCCTCGTGCGGAATGCGCATGACATAGACCCCGGAGCCCTGGCGAATATCGACGGTTCCCTGAAGCTCCAGCATCAGCAGCGCTTCCCGGACGATAGTCCGGCTGACGCCATAGGTTTCGGCGATATTGCGTTCCGGCGGCAGGCGCGAGCCAACGGGATAGCGCCCCTGCGCAATCTGTGCGCGTAAATCATCACCAATTTCCTGGTAGGGTTTCTTTTCCGGCGGAATGATAGCCTTCTCCACAATATCACCTGTGCGTTGTCTGCGAGGGAATCCATATCGGCGCTATCTTAGCAAAGTTTACGCCGGGCTAGCGCCACTCATCGTCGATATCCAGCGTCAGTTCGCGTCTTTCTCCTAACGTACGGAACCAGCTGGCGGAAGCCTTAGGCCGCCGTGCACGCTGGTTTTGCAGATCGATTTCAATCAGCCCGTAGCGGTTTTTAAAGGCGTTCATCGGCGACACATTGTCGGTAAAGGCCCACAGCATATAGCCGTGGCAGTTGGCCCCCTCTTCCCGCGCGCGCAGCGTTTGCCAGAGATGTTCGCTGATAAAACGGATCCGGTAGTCGTCCGCGATGGTACCTTCGTGGTTACGAAACTGCCCTTCGTTTTCCACGCCCATACCGCTTTCCGCCACAAACCACGGGATGTTGCGGTAGTCGTCTTTGATGCGCATCGCCATATCGAAAACAATGCGCGGATATATTTCCCAGCCGCGGGAGTTATTCATCCGCCGCCCCGGCAGCTCGAAGGGTTCATAGTAGTAGGCCGGATGAAACGGCGTCTGCGGATGCCAGGCCCGCGACGGCGCCTTCACCCGATGCGGGTAATAGAGGTTAATCCCCAGCTCATCGACGGTGTTGTCGCGAATAATCGCCAGCTCGCGATCGTTGTAGTCCCAGCGCACATGGTGCTGTTCGAGCAGCGCGAACAACGCCGGCGGATAGGCGCCATGCACCAGCGGATCGAGGAAGACACGGTTATAGAACAGATCGTACATCTCGGCGGCATGAAGATCGTGCGGCGCCTGCGAGCGCGGATAGGTCACTTCCGGGTTCAGGATACAGCCCACCGTACCGCGATAGCCCTTCTCGCGGAACAATGCCACCACCTTCGCCGTCGCCAGCACCTTATGGTGGTTCCACTGCATCCATTTTGCGGTGTTCTGCTCGTAGGGCCAGCGCAGCGCATCAAGGTAAACCCGGGTCTGCACCACAATCGGTTCGTTGAAGGTAAACCAGCGCGTCACTTTATGGTGGTAGCGGGCAAACACCTTCTCCGCGTAACGCACAAACAGCTCCACCACCTTTTTCGAACCCCAGCCGCCGTAGTGCTCCAGCAGATACCCCGGCAGCTCATAGTGCTCAAGGCAGATCATCGGCTCGATACCATTGGCCAGCAGTTCATCGAACAACTGGTCGTAATAGGCAGCGTAGCTTTCATCGATGGTGACGTTTTCATAGTCGATCAGAAAGCGCGACCAGTTAATCGAGGTCCGGTAGTGGGTCAGCCCCGCCAGCTTCATCAGCTGAACATCTTCGCGAAAGCGGTTGATAAAATCGGTCGCTACCGCCGGGCCATAGCCGTTATGCCAGACATGGCGGTCATTCTTGTACCACAGATCGGGCCAGGAATCCTGACCCTCTTTTTTGCCGCTCCAGCCTTCGGTCTGCCAGGCGGAAGCGGCCGCTCCCAGGATAAAATCGTGGGGAATCGCAATCCTTTTCGTGCTCATGACATCCTCATGCGTTGTTGGCGATCTGTGCATTTTCTGCTTCACGCTGGGCAATCTCCGCCCGGCGCGAGGCAATCTTCACAAAGGGCAGATAGATAATCACCGCGGTGACGATGCAGATAAGCTGGGTCACCACCGCACCCATCGAACCGGCGGTGGAAAGCCAGGCGTTAATCAATGGCGGCGTGGTCCACGGCACCATCACCACTGCTTTACCGGCAAACCCAGTCACCGTCGCAAAGTAGCCGATGCTGCCGGTCACCAGCGGCGTGATAATAAACGGGATGGCGAGGATCGGATTGAGCATAATCGGCATGCCGAAAATCACCGGCTCGTTGATATTAAACAGCCCAGGCCCTATCGACAGCTTGGCGATCTCTTTCATCTCTTTGCGTTTGGTGGCGATCATCACCGCAATCAGCAGCCCGATGGTCAGCCCCGAGCCGCCGATGCTCATATACACATCCCAGAACGGCATGGTGATGATGTTAGGCACCTCTTTGCCCTGCTCAAAGGCGCTCATGTTGACGGTAATGGCCCCCAGCAGCAGCGGTTCGCGGATTGGTTTAATCATCTGATTGCCGTGAATGCCGATAACCCAGAACAGCTGAGCAACAAACATCAGCAGCAGGATCCCCGGCAGGCTTTGCATCACGCGCTCCAGCGGTTGCTGCACCACCTGGTAGATGGCGTCATACAGATACATGCCGGTGACCTGATGGAAAATAAAGCCAAAGGTGGCGATCGCCGTGGTGGTAATGATCGCCGGGATCAGCGCCGAAAATGAGGCCGAGACGTTTGGCGGCACGGTATCCGGCATCTTGATCTTCAGCCCCTTGCGCCCCTCCAGCCAGCAGTAAATCTCCACCGACAGAATGGCGATAAACATGCCGAGGAACAGGCTGCGGGTATCGGAGAACTGACGCATCAGGACATCTTTCACCTCACGCATCTGCCCGTCGACCATCATTTCGACGGTGGTCGGCGTCACGCAGATAAAGCAGATAACCGCCAGCAGGCCGGGAAACAGGCTTTTAATACCGTTGATACGCCCCAGTTCGATCCCGATCAGGAACACCGCACCGATATTCAGGAAGTTCAGGGTGGCGTAGTTAATCGCCCCAGTAATGGGCTTCAGGGCGGCGAGGAATGACAGCGACTGAAAGCTGGCGAGCCCGTTCTTCGGATCCAGCACCATGTTTGAAATCAGCACCGAGAAGGCGCCAACGATGATCACCGGCATCAGGGTAATAAAAGCGGATTTTATCGCCATGATGTAGCGGTAGCTGTTGAATGTCGTGGCGAAACTTCCCAGCGAGTCGATCAGTTTTTCCTGCAATGCCATAAAGGATACCTCTGGTTTAAGGGCTTTTTAGCACACAAGGTGTACTGCTAAACACCTTTTGGCATACCAAAAAATAGTCACTGGTGGTAAAAAGTTCTGTGACTCAACTCTCAACGCGCGATGTGGTATTCCAAATTATTAGAATATTTAATATTGGTATACCGCATAAGTGGGTTCACTTTTCGCGACGCACAGTTCCTGTAAAAAGCGTGATCGCGATGGTTGTTTGCTCTCCGTTGAGCGCATATCCCCCTGAATGTCTGTGATAAACTGCGGCCTATCACGTGATATCAGGAAACGATCAATGGCAACAATGCTGGATGTCTCAATTCGCGCAGGCGTCTCTAAAGCGACGGTATCCCGCGTGTTGAACGGCACAGGTCAGGTAAAAGAGAGCACCCGCCAACAGGTTTTCAAGGCGATGGAAGAGCTGGGATATCGGCCAAACTTTCTCGCGCGTTCACTGGCGAACCGCACAAGCAACAGCATCGGTCTGGTGGTCTCCACCTTCGATGGCTTCTACTTTGGTCGCCTGTTACAGCAGGCCTCACGGCAGACGGAAGCCTGGGGAAAACAGCTGATCGTCACCGACGGTCACGATGCGCCGGAGCGTGAAGAAGAGGCGGTGCAGATGCTCGCCGATCGCCAGTGCGATGCCATCATTCTCTATACCCGCCACATGAGCGAAAAAAAGATCATGTCGCTGATCGAATCCATCGATATGCCGCTGGTGGTGATTAACCGTGACGTCAGCCTGGCGCGGGAGCGCTGCGTTTTCTTCGAGCAAGAAGATGCGGCTTTCCAGGCGGTGGATTATCTGATTCACCAGGGCCACCGTGACATCGCCTGTATCACCGTACCGATGCACACGCCGACCGGTAAAGCCCGCCTGCAGGGTTACCGCAAGGCGCTAAAAAAGAACGGGATTGCGTGGGATCCGGAAAAAGTGAAATACGGCGATTCGACGATGACCCGCGGCTACGAGCTGTGCTGCGAGCTGCTGGCAGAGAAAACCACGTTCAGCGCGCTGTTTTCCTGTAACGATGATATGGCGTTAGGTGCTTCAAAGGCGCTGCACCAGGCAGGGCTGCGGATCCCGCAGGATATTTCGTTGTTCGGTTTTGATGATGCCCCTAGCGCGAAATGGCTGGAGCCAGGCCTGTCGACGGTCTATCTGCCGATCGATAACATGATCACTACCGCAATCGATCAGGCCATCAAGCTCGCCAATGACCAGCCGATCGAAACGATCCCGCCGTTTACCGGCACGCTGGTGTTGCGCGACTCGGTATCGACGGGACCTTTTTTTTAGCACTGCTCTAAGACAAGCAGCTCCTGAATAGTCTGGCGACGACGGATCAGCCGCGCGTGGCCGTTGTCGAACAACACTTCCGGCAGCAGCGGACGGCTGTTGTAGTTTGAGGACATTGACGCCCCGTACGCGCCGGTATCATGCAGGACCAGATAGTCACCCGGCGCCACGTCCGGCAGCAGACGCGTTTCCACTTTGCCCCCTTCCTGCTGGGTAAAGACGTCGCCGGATTCGCACAGCGGCCCGCCCACCACGGTCTCGACCAGCGGCGCATCGCGCAGGTCGCGGCCATCTGCCGACAGCGCTGAAATATGGTGATAGCTGCCGTACATCGACGGACGCATCAGATCGTTAAACCCGGCGTCAATCAGCACAAAGTGGCGGCTGCCCATCTCTTTGACGCTGCGCACCTGGGAGACCAGCACCCCGGATTCCGCCACCAGGAAACGGCCTGGCTCGATTTCGAGCTTCACCGGATGACCCAGGTGTTTTGCGATCTGTTCCCGCGCGGCGTTCCACAGACCGTAGTAGTGATCGGTATCGATCGTCTCTTCGCCTTCGCGATAGGGGATCGACAGGCCGCCGCCGGCGGAGATCGCCTGCAGATCCTGACCAAATTCAATCACCTGGCGCACCATCGCGCCGCACACCTGTTCGAGGTGGCCATAATCGACCCCGGACCCAATATGCATGTGGATCCCCACCAGCTGCAGCTGATAGCGGCGGATCACTTCCAGCGCCGCCGGCAGATGGCTGTACCAGATCCCGTGTTTGCTGTTTTCGCCGCCGGTATTGGTTTTCTGGCTGTGACCGTGGCCGAAGCCCGGGTTAACGCGCAGCCACACGCGATGGCCCGGCGAGACTTCCCCGAGCTGGCTCAGCATATCGACCGAACCGGCGTTGACCGGGATCTGTAACGCTTTGACGCGTTCCAGCGTCGCGTCGTCGATCAGGTCGGCGGTAAACACGATGTCTTCCGGATGCTGCTGCGGATCGTACCCTGCCGCCAGCGCACGCTCGATTTCCCCCAGCGAGACCGAATCCACCTTCACTCCCAGCTCGCGCATCAGGCGCAAAATATGGATGTTGGAGCAGGCTTTCTGGGCGAAACGCACCACATCGAATTGACTGAGCTGGGCAATCTGGCGGCGGATAATCTGCGCGTCATAGACCCACACCGGGCAGCCAAATTCGGCAGGCAGGCGGAGCAGATGCTCGGCGGTCAGGTCGGTATCGGTGGCATAAAGCGAGCGTGGCATGGTGAACTCCGGTGTTGTCTGTGCTGTGCATGTTTTTTTATGATTACGCCATAGGGTAAAGAGAATAAAAAATATCGTTTTATCGTGACTCTATGCAAAAATGATATGGATACCGGACACTTTCTGCGAGTCGCTATGCCAGCCGTCAATTTGCGTCATATTGAAATCTTCCACGCGGTGATGACCACCGGCAACCTGACCGAAGCGGCGCAGATGCTGCATACTTCCCAGCCGACCGTCAGCCGGGAGCTGGCGCGTTTTGAAAAGGTGATCGGGCTGACGCTGTTTACCCGCGCCCGCGGACGTTTGCAGCCGACGGTACAGGGGCTACGGCTGTTCGAAGAGGTGCAGCGCTCGTGGTACGGGCTGGATCGCATCGTCAGCGCCGCGGAAAGCCTGCGCGAGTTCCGCCAGGGGGAACTGTCGGTGGTCTGTCTGCCGGTGTTTTCCCAGTCGTTTCTGCCGCTGCTGCTGCAGCCGTTTCTGGCGCGCTATCCGGAAGTCAGCCTGCACATCGTTCCCCAGGAGTCACCGCTGCTGGAGGAGTGGCTCTCCGCTCAGCGCCACGATCTCGGCCTGACGGAAACCTTGCACACCCCCGCCGGTACCGAGCGCACGCCGCTGCTGACCCTCAACGAAGTCTGCGTGCTGCCACAGGACCATCCGCTTGCCAGCAAACCGGTGCTGACGCCGGCGGATTTCCACGGTGAAAACTATATTAGCCTGTCGCGTACCGACAGCTATCGCCAGTTGCTTGACGCCCTGTTCCAGGAGCATCAGATCAAACGCCGGATGGTGGTGGAGACCCACAGCGCGGCCTCCATTTGTGCGATGGTGCGGGCAGGCGTCGGCATCTCCGTCGTCAACCCGCTGACCGCCCTCGACTACGCCGAGAGCGGCGTGGTGGTGCGCCGCTTTAGCGTCGATGTCCCGTTTACCGTCAGCCTGATCCGCCCGCTGCATCGCCCCGGTTCGGCGCTGGTCGAGGCGTTAATTCAGCATCTGCAAAGCAGCCTGACGCGCATTCAGACACCGCTCGAGGCGGTGCTTAAGAGAGCATGAAATTCACCGCATCGCTGGCGTGAATCGCCGTGGTATCAAACACCGGCAGCGGGCTGAACGCCGGGGGAACCAGCAGGCCGATCTCGGTGCAGCCAAAGATCACCGCTTCAGCCCCTTGATCCGCCAGCTCCGCGATGATCTGCAGGTAGATATCGCGTGACGCCTCGCTAAATGTCCCGAGGCACAGCTCGTCAAAAATGATCTCGTTAATACGCTGACGATCGTCGGCGGAGGGGATCAGGGTCTCGATGGAGAACTGCTGCTGCAGGCGGCCACGATAAAAATCCTGCTCCATGGTATAGCGGGTGCCGAGCAGCGCCACGCGACGTTGCCCCTGGGCGCTAATCGCCCGCCCGGTGCCATCGGCAATATGCAGGAACGGCACCTCACAGCGGCTTTCGATAGCCTCCGCCACCTTGTGCATCGTATTGGTACACAGCACGATCCCTTCCGCGCCGGCCTGTTGCAGGCCATACGCCGCCTGCGCCAGGATCTCCCCGGCACGATCCCATTGCCCTGAAGACTGGCAGGCTTCGATTTCATGGAAATCAACGCTATGCAGCAGCAGGCTGGCCGAGTGCAGCCCGCCCAGGCGCGCCTTGACGCCTTCATTAATCAGGCGGTAATAGGGGATGGTGGATTCCCAGCTCATGCCGCCCAAAAGGCCAATCGTTTTCATCATTTGCTCCTTAACAGGGTTTGTTCCAGTGAAACAAACTTGTGATCAACTTTCCACTTCTCTTGTCGATCGTTTCTTTTCAATGCAATCTGATATAAATTAAATGAAACATTGTTTCACTTAACAACAGGACTGCCGGATGTTTATTTTTCACAAAGAGACCACCCTTGAAGATCTGGGCAATGGCGTCACCCGTCGTATCCTGGCGCACGACGGTCACATGATGGCCGTCGAGGTCAATTTCGACGTCGGTGCCATCGGGCCGATGCACAACCACCCGCACGAGCAGCTGACCTATGTGCTTTCCGGTGAATTTGAGTTCACCATCGGCGAAGAGAAGCACGTAGTCCGCGCCGGCGATACCCTCTATAAGAAACCGCATATCATGCACGGCTGCATCTGCCTGAAGCCTGGCACCCTGCTGGACACCTTCACCCCAATCCGTGAAGATTTCCTGCAAAACTAGTCCCATCAGGGGGCATTCCTGACATGCCCCCTTCGCGCAACGGCGCCCTTGATCTCATCAGCTCCGTTAACCAAAAAAACCCTCTACGAACAAATCATTAGCTCACTATTTATTATCACTTCGTATGGTTCAAATCCCCGCCTCGCCCTTTTTCTCCGTCCCATGCCCCACAGAAATCGTTCATGACCCGCATTTTTTGAAACATCGTTTCGACTTCGATCACATTTCCGTTATGAATCGAATGACTCTGTAATAAATAGCAATAAAATAAAAATAAAACGGCGTTTTATAAAACTGAGACGTCGGGTAGGTAAAAAACGAAACGAACAGGTTCAGCAGGGAAGCTGCGAGTAACCCTCAATAATAAACACAAGGTTAAAAAGGAAGCTAGCGCCAGCGAAGACACCAGCACCAGATTAACTTTCCTGCCGAACGTCGGCACGGAAAAAGCCATTACACCGAATCCGTTTTACAAACTCGTAAGCCAGGTAGGTATGTATGAATGAAAACAAGATGTTGGGATTGGCATGGATATCGCCCTATATCATCGGGCTGATACTCTTTACCGCTTTTCCCTTTGTTTCATCTTTCTTCCTCAGTTTCACTGAGTACGATTTGATGAGTCCGCCGGTCTTTAACGGCATTGAAAACTATCGCTACATGTTGACCGAAGATTCGCTCTTCTGGAAATCCATGGGCGTGACCTTTGCTTACGTCTTTTTAACGATCCCGTTAAAACTGGCTTTTGCGTTAGGCATTGCCTTTGTTCTCAACTTTAAACTGCGCGGCATCGGCTTTTTCCGTACCGCTTACTACATCCCTTCGATTCTCGGCAGCTCGGTGGCCATTGCCGTTCTGTGGCGTGCGCTGTTTGCGATCGATGGCCTGCTGAACAGCTTTATCGGCGTGCTGGGCTTTGACCCGGTGAACTGGCTTGGCGAACCGTCTCTGGCGCTGATGTCCGTGACGCTGCTGCGCGTCTGGCAGTTCGGTTCTGCGATGGTTATCTTCCTCGCAGCGCTGCAGAACGTCCCGCAGTCACAGTATGAAGCGGCGATGATCGACGGTGCTTCGAAGTGGCAGATGTTTATGAAAGTGACCGTGCCGCTGATTACGCCGGTTATCTTCTTCAACTTCATCATGCAGACGACTCAGGCATTCCAGGAGTTTACCGGACCGTACGTTATCACCGGCGGCGGCCCAACCTACTCCACCTATCTGTTCTCGCTCTACATCTACGATACGGCCTTTAAGTACTTTGATATGGGCTATGGCGCCGCGCTCGCGTGGGTGCTGTTCCTCGTCGTCGCGGTCTTTGCCGCCATCGCATTCAAGTCATCGAAATACTGGGTGTTCTACTCCGCCGATAAGGGAGGCAAAAATGGCTGATATCCAACAAATGACCCCGGCGATGGAAATTGCAGAACGTGAGGTTGCCCGTACTCTGCGTCGCGAAAAAATTAGCCGGATGATCCGCTACGTAATCCTGCTGTTCGTTGGCCTGCTGATGCTCTATCCGCTGGTGTGGATGTTCTCTGCGTCGTTCAAACCGAACCATGAGATCTTCACCACTCTGAGCCTGTGGCCGGCTCATGCCACCTGGGATGGCTTTATTAACGGCTGGAAAACCGGCACCGAGTACAACTTCGGTCACTACATGCTGAACACCTTCAAGTATGTGATCCCGAAAGTACTGCTGACCATTATCTCCTCCACCATCGTGGCGTACGGCTTTGCCCGCTTCGAGATCCCGTGGAAGAAATTCTGGTTCGCGACCCTGATCACCACCATGCTGCTGCCAAGCACCGTCCTGCTGATCCCGCAGTACCTGATGTTCCGTGAAATGGGCATGCTGAACAGCTATCTGCCGCTGTATCTGCCGCTGGCATTCGCGACCCAAGGGTTCTTCGTCTTCATGCTGATTCAGTTCCTGCGCGGTGTACCGCGTGATATGGAAGAAGCGGCGCAGATTGACGGCTGTAACTCTTTCCAGGTGCTGTGGTATGTGGTGGTACCGATTCTTAAACCGGCGATCATCTCCGTGGCGCTGTTCCAGTTCATGTGGTCAATGAACGACTTTATCGGCCCACTGATCTATGTCTACAGCGTTGATAAATACCCAATCGCGCTGGCACTGAAAATGTCCATCGACGTCACGGAAGGCGCTCCGTGGAACGAAATTCTGGCAATGGCGAGTATCTCCATTCTGCCGTCCATCATCGTGTTCTTCCTGGCACAACGCTACTTCGTACAGGGCGTTACCAGCAGCGGAATTAAAGGTTAAGAGGGAAATATCATGGCTGAAGTTATTTTCAAAAAACTGGAAAAAGTTTACTCCAACGGCTTCAAAGCGGTACATGCTATCGACCTGAAAATTGCGGATGGCGAATTTATGGTTATCGTCGGGCCATCCGGCTGTGCCAAATCCACCACCCTGCGCATGCTGGCAGGACTGGAAACCATCAGCGGTGGTGAAGTGCGCATCGGTGAGAAAATCGTCAACAACCTCGCGCCAAAATCGCGCGGTATCGCGATGGTGTTCCAGAACTATGCACTCTACCCGCACATGACCGTGCGTGAGAACCTGGCCTTTGGCCTCAAGCTCAGCAAACTGCCTAAAGAGCAGATTGAAAGCCAGGTTAATGAAGCGGCCAAAATTCTGGAGCTGGAAGAGCTGCTTGACCGTCTGCCGCGCCAGCTTTCCGGCGGCCAGGCACAGCGTGTCGCGGTCGGTCGCGCCATCGTCAAAAAGCCGGACGTGTTCCTG
The DNA here is from genome assembly GCF_051131755.1 of Klebsiella sp. R445. NCBI lineage: Bacteria > Pseudomonadati > Pseudomonadota > Gammaproteobacteria > Enterobacterales > Enterobacteriaceae > Klebsiella > Klebsiella sp. R445. Next base: position 4,157,426 of record NZ_CP180446.1, on the reverse strand, counting down.
TTCGATGAACCGCTGTCTAACCTCGATGCGAAACTGCGTGCCTCGATGCGTATCCGTATTTCCGACCTGCACAAGCAGCTGAAGAAATCCGGCAAGCCAGCCACTACCGTCTACGTGACCCACGATCAGACCGAAGCGATGACCATGGGTGACCGTATCTGCGTGATGAAGCTGGGTCATATCATGCAGGTCGATACGCCGGACAACCTGTACCACAAACCGAAAAACATGTTCGTGGCCGGCTTTATCGGCGCACCAGAGATGAACATCCGCCAGAGCAAACTGGTGGATCGCGCCGGTCGTCTGCACCTGACCATTGGTGATGAACTGCTGCCGTTAAGCGCGGCGCTGCAGGAGAAAGCCAGCAACCACACCGATCAGTCACTGTTCTACGGCGTGCGTCCGGAGTTCGTCTCCATTTCCGATGAGCCTTTTGCCGAAGGCGGTTGCTCCGGCGAAATGGTCCGCGTCGAGAATATGGGTCACGAGTTCTTCGTCTACCTGAAGGTCGCCGACTATGAACTGACCGCTCGCGTTCCTTCAGATGAAGCAAAACCGATGATTGAAAAAGGGCTTCACCGTAAGGTTTGGTTCAAATTCGATATGAACAAGTGCCATCTCTTTGATGCCACCACAGAACAGAATATCTCTCTGTAACTACTGGAGTATTAAAATGAAAAAAGTGCTTTTAAGCGCCGCAATCTCCGCAACTCTGGGCCTGACCGCATTGCCTTCTATGGCGAAGGATGTTGATTTACGTATGTCCTGGTGGGGCGGCAACGGCCGTCACCAGGTCACACTGAAGGCGCTGGAAGAGTTTCATAAACAAAATCCGGACATTAACGTTAAAGCCGAATACACCGGTTGGGATGGTCACCTGTCGCGTCTGACCACCCAGATCGCCGGGGGAACCGAGCCGGATGTGATGCAGACCAACTGGAACTGGCTGCCGATCTTCTCGAAAAACGGTGAGGGCTTCTACGATCTGAACAAGATGAAGGACGTGATCGACCTGAGCCAGTTCGATCCGAAAGAACTGCAATCCACCACCGTGAACGGCAAGCTCAACGGGATCCCGATCTCCGTCACCGCTCGCGTGTTCTACTTCAACGATGAAACCTGGAAGAAAGCTGGCGTCGAATACCCAAAAACCTGGGACGAGCTGATGGCAGCCGGGAAAACCTTTGAGAGCAAACTGGGTAAACAGTATTACCCGGTAGTGCTGGAGCACCAGGATACGCTGGCTCTGCTGAATTCCTATATGATTCAAAAATATAACCAGCCGGCTGTCGATGAAAAAACGAAGAAATTCTCCTACAGCAAAGAACAGTGGGTGGAATTCTTCCAGATGTACAAAAAGCTGGTCGACAGCCACGTGATGCCGGACACCAAGTACTATGCCTCTTTCGGTAAGAGCAACATGTACGAAATGAAGCCGTGGATCCAGGGCGAATGGGGGGGAACCTATATGTGGAACTCCACCATCAACAAATACTCCGATAACCTGAAGCCACCAGCAAAACTGGATCTGGGCGCCTACCCGATGCTGCCGGGCGCTACCGATGCCGGTCTGTTCTTTAAACCAGCACAGATGCTGTCGATCGGTAAATCGACGAAAAATCCGGAAGCGGCAGCAAAAGTGATTAACTTCCTACTGAACAGCAAAGAAGGGGTCGACACCCTCGGCCTGGAGCGCGGCGTGCCGCTGAGCAAAGTGGCGGTGCAGTACCTGACCGAAGACGGCACCATTAAAGCCGATGACCCGGCGGTTGCCGGTCTGAAGCTGGCGCAATCGCTGCCAACCAAGCTGCCGGTTTCGCCATACTTTGATGACCCGCAGATCGTGGCTCAGTTTGGTACTTCGCTGCAGTACATCGACTACGGCAAAAAAACCGTCGAAGAGACGGCAGAAGACTTCCAGCGTCAGTCTGACCGTATTCTGCGCCGCGCAATGCGTTAATCCGATATCACTGTCCCTACCCCGCCGCGCCAGCTGCGGGGTATTTTTTTATCAGGAGTAAGCCATGAAAGGCAAAATCATCCCGCTGAATTTTCGCACCACGGAAGACAGCGAAACCGGTCATCGGGTGATCCGGATGACGCCCCCGCACGTCATCTGCCACCGCAACTACTTCTATCAAAAATGCTTCACCCGCGACGGCGGTAAACTGCTGTTTGGTGGCGGATTTGAAGGCCACTGGAACTACTATCTGTTAGACATCGCCGCGCAGCAGGCGACGCAGCTGACCGACGGCCCCGGCGACAACACCTTTGGCGGCTTCTTATCCGCCGATGACCGCTCGCTGTGGTACGTCAAAAATAACCATCAGCTGCGTCGGGTGGATCTGGCCACGCTGGAAGAACAGGTTGTCTACGAAGTGGATGATGAATGGGTGGCGTACGGCACCTGGGTAGCGAACAGCGATGGCAGCAAACTGGTGGGGATTGAGATCAAAAAAAGCGACTGGCAGCCGCTGACCGACTGGGGTAAATTCCGCGCGTTTTACTTTACCGAACCCGAGTGTCGGCTGATCAACATCGATCTGCATAGTGGCGAACAGCGCGTGGTGTTGCAGGAAAAACGCTGGCTGGGCCATCCGATCTACCGGCCGTTTGATGACCGCACGGTTGCCTTCTGCCATGAAGGTCCGCGCGATGCGATCGACGCCAGAATGTGGCTTATCGATGCCGATGGCAGCAAAATGCGTAAAGTACGTCAGCACCAGCCCGGCGAAAGCTTTACCCATGAGTTCTGGGTTCCCGACGGTTCGGCGCTGTACTACGTCGCCCATCAGGAGAACGATCCGCACCGCTATCTCTGGCGCGCCGATCCGGCGACCCTGGAGAACCACCAGCTAATGACGATCCCGCCCTGCTCTCACCTGATGAGCAACCATGATGGATCGCTGGTGGTCGGCGACGGCTCGCCTCATCATACCGGCGATATTCAGCTTAACGATCCCTACATCTGGCTGTTCGATCTACGCTCTGGCGAGCAGAAAGCGCTGTGCCGCCATGACTCCACCTGGACGGTGATCAACGGCGAACGTCAGGTCAGCCACCCCCACCCTTCGTTTTCACCGGATAACCGCTGGGTGCTGTTTACCTCTGACAAAGAAGGTATGCCGGCGCTGTATCTGGCCGAAGTCTGAAGGTAGTGACACCCCGTCCGGCATCACGGACGGGGCTTATCCACAATCTGGCCGATTACTCTAGCTGCCAGGCGCCGGCTTCCGAGAGCAGCGCGCTACCGTTGCAGGCGAATAATGACAGCGCCCGGCGCTCAGCATCCGGGTAAATACGGCTGCTCAGGCAGGCCTCACCTTCATTGACAAACACTTCCACCGAAGACCGATCGAAAAACAGGCGCAGCGTGAGCGGCGACGTCAGGGAGATCGCGGCGCTGCGAACGCCGCACAGCCCGTGCTGCGGATAGTGGCGTTCCACAACCAGCCGCTGCATCTGGGCATCAACGTAAATGCGCAGGCCGTCACCATAGCTCAGCCCATACTGTTCCGCAGTGCTGCCGGCGCAATCCCAGTGCAGAATCACCTCCATCGCTTCAGCATTTTCCACCATCAGTGACTGCTGGTTGTTCAGGGCGCTCACCGGCCAGGGGAACCAGGCGCCGCGCAGGCACTCCACCTCTTGCGCCGGGCGCATCAGCAGACGATTGTCCTCCCCCAGCGTCAGCTCCCGCGGCAGCGAGAGCATCCCCGACCAGCCATCCTCCTGCTCCGGCAGCGGTGACTCCCACATATCCAGCCAGCCAATAATCAGGCGACGGCCGTCGGGCGTCAGGAAACTTTGCGGCGCATAAAAATCATGGCCGAGATCCAGCTCGACAAACTCGCCGTCGCGGACAAACGGCTGCCCGGGCTGCCACTCGCCGGTCAGGTAGCCGCTCTGGAACAGATTCCGGTTGCGATAGCCATCCGCCGCGATGCCCTGGGGCGAGAACATCAGCACCCGCGTCTCACCAAGGGTAAAGAAGTCGGGGCACTCCCACATATAGCCCATCCCGGCTTCGGCTTCATCAAGGATCCCTTCGTCGTGCCACTGGCGCAGGTCAGCCGAGCGGTACAGCCGCACCTGCCCGGTATCGCCGACGCGGGCGCCGACCACCATGTACCAGTTTTCCCCTTCACGCCACACCTTCGGATCGCGAAAATGATGCAGCCCCGGCGGCGTATCCAGCACCGTCCCCTGACGGTCGAAGTGCACGCCATCGCGGCTGGTGGCCAGGCACTGAACCTGATAAAGATGATCGTCGTTACCGGCCTCGCCGTGGAATTTATGCCCGGTATAAATCAGCGCCAGGGTATCGCCATCCACCACGGCGGAACCGGAGAAACAACCGTCTTTGTCCTCCGGCCCTTCCGGCGCCAGCGCTACCGGCAGATGTTCCCAGTGGACCAAATCCTTGCTACGGGCGTGGCCCCAGTGCATCGGTCCCCACTGCGTGGAGTACGGATGATGCTGATAAAAAGCGTGATACCAGCCGTTAAACCAGACCAGGCCATTCGGGTCATTGATCCAGCCCGCCCGTGCGGCGAGGTGATAGCGGGGATACCAGCGCAGATTCAACGCGTCGCTTTTCTGCTGCAGTTCCTGTTCGGCTTTGGCAATGGTGTAAGTCATATTCGTCACTCTTTTCATTCAGATAGCGGAGGGTTGCGACATCAGCGGATCCGAAGATGGCCGGCTGGAGCGCAACAAGAAAATGGAGATAAAGGTGGTGCAGAACACCAGCAGGCCCATGATCAGATAGGACCGGGCGAAGCCATAAATCTCGTAGCTGTAGCCCGCCAGCGGCGACAGCACCGTGGCAATCACCGAGCTGGTGCAGGCGAAGCCGACCAGATACAGCGTCGAAGAGAGGCGTTTATCGAAGTTGATGCTGTTGTATTTAAAAATCGCCACCAGCAGCACCGGCAGCTCCACCGCGTGCAGCAGCTTGGTGATGGAAATCAGCAGCGGCCCTTCCACCAGGCCAGAAGCGATCATCCGCAGCGCCATGACCATCCCGGCAAAAATCAGCCCGTTTTTCGCCCCGATACGGTTAACCAGCCACGGCGCACAGAACATGCCGGCGGCTTCCAGGAACACCTGGAATGAGTTGAGGTAGCCGTACATCGCGTTCCCTTCCTGCAGGGTCACGAACTGCGAAGAAAAATAGACCGGGAACTGCTGGTCGTAGACGCCGTAAATGCAGGTGCCGACGACGAAAAACACCAGCGCCCAAAAGCGCGGCAGCGTCAGCAAGCGCAACGCATCTTCCAGCGTCACTTTGCCGCCCGCGATCGCTTCCTGCATGGCCTGCGGCGCGGAAGAGACCCGCAGCCGCGCCAGCAGAATAAAGAACACCAGGCCGGAGCAGCTGGCGACCGCAAAGTTGAGTTTTGGGTTGATGTTAAACAGCAGCCCGGCAAAAAAGGTCGCCACCGCCCAGCCCAGCGATCCCCACATCCGCGCCCGGCCAAACTCAAACTGGCTCTGGCGCGCCACGCGCTCGGTGTAGGACTCAAGCACGCCTATACCGCCGTTAAAGGTTAAGCCGATATAGATCCCGCCGAAGATGCTGCCAAGCAGCACGTTAATTTTCAGCAGATAGCCAAACAGTAAAAAGGCCGGCCCCGAGAGGATCAGCAGCACGGTGAGATACCAGAGCAGGTTTTTACGCAGTCCGAGCTTGTCCTGAATAAAGCCGTAGCAGACCTGCGCAAACAGCGCCGACACGGACAGAACGGCATAGATAATTCCGGTATCTCCCGCCTTCAGCCCCACCTCCTGGTGCAGCCAGATAGAGAGCAAAGAGCCGGAGGAAGACCAGGTCACAAAAAAGAAAAACAGTAAGGCGCTGAGTAACGGATAGCTGTGAGAGTGATGTGCTTTCATCATGACATGCTCGTGTAGGGGTGACGAATGCAATGGTAACGTTAACAAAAAACATAAATCATGCCGTTTTGCCGCGATACATGATGTTAATCACAAAAGTTAACGTTAACATAACAGGGATGAGATCGCGATCAAAGATTCGCCACCATAGCATCGGCACCGCGTGCGATAGAATATCGCATGATCCTTTTACATCAGTGAGTTAGTTGTATAGCCTGTGGCAGGGCAGCAACGGTGGAGTATGAAAGATGGCATCCTTGAAAGATGTGGCAAAACTGGCAAACGTATCTCTGATGACCGTTTCGCGGGCGCTGAATAACCCGGAGCGTCTCAAGCCCGAGACCCTGGCCCGCGTGCAGTCCGCCATCGAGCAGACCAACTACGTCCCTGACCTTTCCGCCAAGAAAATCCGCGGCGCCCACGCCACGCCGAATACCATCGGCGTGCTGGCGCTGGATACCGTCACCACCCCGTTTTCGGTCGATATCACGCTGTCTATCGAAGAGACCGCCCGGGCGCACGGCTGGAACAGCTTCGTGGTGAATATGTTCTCCGACGACAGCCCGGACAGCATCGTCGACCTGCTGCTCTCCCACCGCCCTGACGGCATCATCTACACCACCATGGGGCTGCGCCAGGTGCCGGTACCGGCCAAACTGCTGACGCTGCCCTGCGTCCTCGCCAACTGCGAAAGCCTGAACGATCCGGTCGCCAGCTATATTCCGGATGATGAGCAGGGTCAGTACGCCGCGGTACAGGCGCTGCTGGCCGCCGGCTATCGTAACCCGCTGTGTCTGCATCTTCCGCAAAACCATCTGGCAACCGTGCGCCGCCGTCGGGGGCTGGAACGCGCCTGCCTGGAGGCCGGTATCGCGCCGGAAACGCTCACCCATCACTATATGGCCCTGGGCGATCGCCACTATCATGATATTCCCGCCATGGTGCTGGCCGGCATCCACGCAGGGAAAGCGCAGTTCGACGCGGTGATCTGCGGTAACGACCGAATCGCCTTTATGGTCTATCAAACGTTGCTAGGGCTGGGGTTGCGGATCCCGCAGGACGTGGCGGTGGTGGGCTATGACAATATGGTGGGGATTGGCGATCTGTTTTTACCGCCGCTGTCGACGGTGCAGTTGCCGCATTACGATATCGGGCGCCTCAGCGCCCTGCATATCATTAACGGGGAAAGCCATCGGGAGACGGTACGCGTCGCCAGCCCGTGGCTACCCCGCTCATCACTGTAATTAAATCCCGATATCGCGCAGCTTTTCGCCCGCCATCAGCTTACGTTCGATGTGCTCGAGGGTGACGTTTTTGGTTTCCGGGATCAGCCAGAAGGTCACGCCGATGAACGCGACGTTCAGAACGGTGTACAGCCAGAAGGTCCCGGCGGCGCCAATCGAATCAAGCAGCGTCAGGAACGTCGCGCCGATAATCATGTTCGACACCCAGTTGGTGGTGGTGGAACAGGTGATCCCGAAGTCGCGGCATTTCAGCGGCTGAATCTCGGAGCACAGGATCCACACCACCGGCGCGGCGCTCATCGCATAGCCAGCAATACACATCATGGTCATGCCGACCGACAGCCAGGAAAGGCCGCTGGAGGCGGTGCCATTATCGAACTGCATCAGGCAGTAGCCTAGCACCAGGGTTCCCAGCGCCATCACGCTAAAACCGATTTTCAGCGCCGGTTTGCGCCCGGCCTTGTCGACGGTAAAGACGGCGATAAAGGTGGCGAACATAAAGGTCAGGCCAACCACCAGGGTCGCCATCATTTGCTGTTCGGTGGTGGTGAAACCGGCCATTTTAAAAATACGCGGCGCGTAGTACATGATGATGTTCATCCCGGTAAATTGCTGCATCGCCTGCAACAGCATGCCGAGGAACACCGCACGACGGACGTTACGGTTGATTTTAAATAGCGCCCAACCGCCCTGCTTCAGCTTCAGGCTTTCGCGGATTTCATTGAGCTCGTCGCGGGCTTTTTCTGAGGTATCACGCAACATGCGCAGGACTTCTTCCGCTTCGACATGGCGCCCTTTTTCCGCCAGCCAGCGCGGGCTGTTCGGCAGGAAAATCACCAGAATAATCAGCAGCACGGCCGGCAGAGCCAGTACCCCCAGCATCGCCCGCCAGTTGCCGCTGTAGCTGAAGGCGGTATCGGACAGGAACGCCATCACGATGCCCAGCGTCACCATCAGCTGATACATGCTGATCATCTTGCCGCGCACGTTTTCACTCGCCATTTCAGAAAGATACAGCGGCGCGGTATAGGAGGCGATCCCGACGGCAACGCCAAGCACGATCCTCGCTGCCAGCAGCATTTCCACGCTGGTCGCAAATGCCGAACCGAGAGAACCGGCAACAAACAGGATCGCTCCGACCATCAGGCTGTATTTGCGGCCAAGGCGAAAAGAGAGCCAGCCATTGAACAAGGCGCCAAGCGCCGCTCCCAGCATCATGCTGCTCACCACCCACTCCTGAAGTCGGCTGGATAAGACAAAATGGTCGGTAATGAAGGGCAATGCCCCGGCAATGACCCCAATATCGAGGCCAAAAAGTAAACCTGCCACCGCGGCGGCAATCGAAACGAACTGGTTCATGCGTCGGGTATCGCGCTGACTACGCGGTATTGCCGTCACGCCATCACTGATTGAAGTCATTTTTTCCTGCCTGAGCAAAGTAAGACGTGCACTGAAAGTACGTGATTGACGCGACAATGTGTCAGGGAGGACAGGTCAAAGATATGGACTAATTGGCTGGCAAAGTCTGTTTTGTGATGGACATTCAACTTTCAATACAACAATGAATAATATATGACCACCTATAAAGCCGCTTAAATAAAGGGATTCATGAAATTCATAACAAATAAATATGGATTATTCCTGCTTTTGAGTATGGACAATTATTATTGCGATATAAAAAAACCTGCCGCAGCAGGTTTTTTTTATCGGACGCTAAGAGGCAATGAATTAGCGCGCCAGCCAGCCGCCATCGACCGCAACGGTATAGCCGTTGATGTAATCCGATGCGCCGGATGCCAGGAACACCACCGGACCCATCAGGTCAGACGGCAGACCCCAACGACCCGCCGGGATACGGTCAAGGATCTCGGTGCTACGCTGTTCGTCAGCGCGCAGCTGTTGGGTATTGTTGGTGGCCATATAGCCCGGCGCGATGGCGTTCACGTTGATGCCGTGCTTCGCCCACTCGTTCGCCAGCAGACGGGTCACGCCCATCACGGCGCTTTTCGATGCGGTGTAAGACGGAACGCGGATGCCACCCTGGAAGGAGAGCATCGAAGCGATGTTAATGATCTTGCCGCCATTGCCCTGGGCGATAAAGTGTTTTGCCGCCGCCTGAGACATAAAGAACACGCTCTTAATGTTCAGGTTCATGACGTCATCCCAGTTCTTCTCGCTGAACTCAATGGCATCTTCACGACGAATCAGACCGGCGTTGTTCACCAGAATGTCGATATGACCGAATTCGGCTACAGCACGCTCCAGCAGCTGCGGGATGCCATCAATCTGGCGCAGATCGGCGGTCAGGCTCAGAAAACGACGCCCCAGCGCGGTAACGCGCTCGATGGTTTCTGTCGGTTCAACAATGTTGATGCCCACAATATCGCAGCCCGCTTCCGCCAGACCTACCGCCATACCCTGGCCCAGTCCGGTGTCGCAGCCAGTCACTACTGCCACTTTACCCTGTAGAGAGAATGCATCGAGAATCATAATTTATTCCTTAATCTTTCAGAGCCCGTACAACACAGGCAAGGTTCTATTTGTAGTCCGGCCCGCAACCCGCACGGCTCCTGACGCCTGGGGAAACGCCTGGAGCGTTATCCGCAATAGAAAAATAAAACACAGTTTTGCTTTGCTATTGAGGTCATCTTACCCCTTGAGAAAATTGTTTTCAATTTTTATTAAAACGATGTTTCATATTTTCACGGTATAATTATCAAAAATGCAAAACGGATCACGAAGCGCGTCCCTGGCCGAGAAGCAATATCATTAAAAAAACATTAAAATACAGTCAATTAATCAAACTTTAAAAAAAGACAAAACAAAACAATAAGTGGGTATGAAATCAAAGTTGGCCGTCGTCGTGCGGCCAGCGGCGGGAAGAAACTGCGATCCAGTGCAAGATTTTATGGTGATTTGCGTTAGCCATCACAAATAATGAAACAATGTTTTGATAAATTGACACCCATCTTTTAAATCAACTTCACCTGGCGACGCGCCCCTTCGCGGCTGGCGATACTGCAGGAAAGAAAAGGAGTACATCATGGCTAAAGGCATGCGGGTAAAACTAAACTACGAAGTCAGTCACGATCCGGATACCGGCGCGGAAATTACCCGCTTAACCCCACCGGAAGTGACCTGTCATCGTAACTATTTCTATCAGAAGTGTTTTTTCAATGATGGCAGCCATCTGCTGTTTGCCGGCGAGTTCGACGGTAACTGGAACTACTATCTGTTAGATATCGCGAAAGCCGAAGCCATCCAGTTAACTGAAGGGGCTGGCGATAACACCTTCGGCGGCTTCCTTTCCCCGGATGACGCCTCACTGTATTACGTGAAGAACGACCGCACGCTGTTAGAAGTGAACCTCACCACCCTTAAAGAGCGCGAAGTGTATCGCGTTTCCGACGAGTGGGTCGGCTACGGCACCTGGGTTGCCAACAGCGACTGCACCAAACTGGTCGGCATCGAGATTGCCAAAAGCGACTGGACGCCGCTCAACGACTGGCAGATTTTCCACGATTTCTTCCATAAAGGTCCACACTGTCGCCTGCTGCGCGTCGATTTAAAAACCGGGGCCAGCAGCGTGATTCATGAAGAGAAAAACTGGCTGGGCCACCCGATCTATCGCCCATTCGACGACAACACCGTCGCCTTCTGCCACGAAGGTCCGCACGATCTGGTGGATGCGCGCATGTGGATGGTCAATGAAGACGGTAGCAATGTTCGCAAGGTCAAAGAGCATGCGGAAGGCGAAAGCTGCACCCATGAATTCTGGGTACCGAACGGTTCAGCGCTGGTGTACGTCTCCTATCTGAAAGGTCAGCAGGGACGCACCATTTACAGCTTTAACCCGGATACCGGCGTCAACACGGCGCTGATGCAGATGCCGGCCTGTTCCCATCTGATGAGTAATTTCGACGGCACGTTGTTGGTTGGCGACGGTTCCGGTACGCCGGTGGATGTGAAAGATACCAGCGGCTACACCATCGATAACGATCCGTATCTGTATGTTTTCGATGTCGCGAAGCAGGCTTACTATCGCGTCGCACGTCACGATACCTCCTGGGCGACGGTGGCGAACAGCCGCCAGGTTACCCACCCGCACCCGTCGTTCACGCCGGACGACAGTGCCATTCTGTACAGCTCTGATAAAGACGGTAAGCCGGCGCTTTATATCGCCAAATTGCCTGAAAACCCAGAGATGTTAAAAGCATAAAGTAGACTTTTTGATTGAGTGTTTCTGTAACTGGCCTTGCCCTCCCCCGCGGAGGGCTTTTTTTTGGCTGGTGATGTAGGGGAATTGGGTGGGGAGATAAGTTGATTAAACTGGGTGGCATGTTTCCCTGTCTCAATAACGATTTCCCCCGTCTTTCCGCCTCACCAGAAACAGAAAACCCCGGCCAACTACGCCAGGGTTCTCATCGGAATCGGTTTTCTTAGAACGTGTAAGCCACACCGACACGGAAACGCGTCTGGCGATCGCTGCGGTCATTCACCCCAACGTTACCCAGTTCACCATACGGTGCCCAGTTTTTATCCAGCTTATACGCCACTTTCAGGTTGTATTCCTGCGAGTACGGTTTGTTGTCGTTACGATTCACGCCTTCAGAACTACGCGCGTACACATAGTTCAGCTCAGCACGCCAGTCGCCGAGGACATAACCGGCCCACGCATCGCCACGGTTCACTTTGTCATCTTCTTTACCCGCGCTGGCCGGATAGCGGGTGTAGTCATAACGGTAACGGGCGGCTACATAGAAGCCATTATCGAAGCTGTACTGCACGCGCAGGTTTGGTTTGTAGATTGAGCGGCTATCGTTGCTCTCAATATTAAACCCTGGGGTGACGGAGAAATTCTTATTGGCCTTCCACTGCCAGCTAATAGTCTCCTCGTGACCGTTACCAACGAAGTCTGAATACGGCTGGTCGGTATTATCGCCACCTGATTTCCACTTCGCCTCGACGGAGAAGCCGAAGCCATTAGCAAAACGATGTGAGACCGCAACACGGTCGGCGTTAGTTTTATCAGTTTTACCACCATCAATAAATTCATGACGCAGATCGACGGTTACAGCAGATGCAGAGAAAGTTGCAGCACAGAGCGCAGCCAGAGCCAGAGTTCTTGCAAACATGGGGTACCCCTCAAAATTAAAATTATGTTTCTATTTTATGAAACTTGATTTTATTTTTTATACACTCGTGTTTTAGTGATCGAGATCGTAATTATTTGTTTCAAAAAACATGGCACAAGAAGACGTGACAAAGCTCACCAAAAAACGCCCCGGCGGGACGTTTTCACGGTGGTATTTTGCAAAAAACAGGAATAAAAAAAGCCTCCGACCGGAGGCTTGATAAATAATCGTTAAAGAAAGAATTTATTCGCGTTCCACCGCCAGCGCCACGCCCTGCCCGCCGCCGATACACAGCGTCGCCAGACCTTTACGGGCATCGCGCTTAATCATCTCGTGCACCAGCGACACCAGGATACGACAGCCAGAAGCGCCAATCGGATGACCCAGCGCAATTGCACCGCCGTTGACATTGACCCGACGCTCATCCCACTCCAGTACCCTTCCCACCGAAATCGCCTGCGCCGCAAAGGCTTCGTTCGCTTCGATGAGATCAACCTCATCCAGGCGCCATCCGGCTCTTTCCAGACAGCGGCGCGTCGCATGCACCGGCGCAATGCCCATCAGCGCCGGATCGACCCCGACGCTGGCAAATGCACGGATCCGCGCGAGGATCGGCAGGCCAAGCTCCTGCGCTTTGCTCTCGCTCATCATCATCACCGCCGCCGCCCCATCATTGATGCTCGAGGCGTTACCGGCGGTCACCGATCCCAGACGGTCGAAGGTCGGCAACAGGCTCGCCAGCCCCTCTGCGCTGGCATCCACCCGCGGCTGCTCGTCGGTATCGACCATGCGCGGGGCGCCATTCAGTTCGGTGCTCACCGGCACGATCTCATCGCGAAAACGCCCCGAATCGATCGCCCGCCGGGCTTTATGCTGGGAGCTGAGCGCCCAGGCATCCTGAAGCTCGCGGCTGATGCCATATTCCCGCGCCAGGTTTTCCGCGGTTACGCCCATATGGTAATCGTTGAAGGCATCCCACAGGCCGTCATGCACCAGGCTGTCAATCAGCTGACTGTTACCCAGTTGCGCACCGGTACGGCTATCGGTAAGGACATGCGGCGCCCGGCTCATATTTTCCTGACCACCGGCAATCACCACATCGGCTTCGCCGCACTGGATCGCCTGGGTCGCCAGATGCAGCGCCTTCAGCCCGGATCCGCAGACATCGTTAATCGTAATGGCGGAAACGGTATTCGGAAGCCCGCCGCGAATGGCCGACTGCCGCGCCGGGTTTTGCCCGGTGCCAGCCGTTAATACTTGTCCGAGGATCACCTCATCCACACTGTGGGGGTCGATACCGGCCCGCTCCACCAGCGCTTTCACCACCAGACTCCCCAGCTCCACCGCCGAGTGACGTGCTAAGGTCCCCTGAAAACAACCGATGGGGGTCCGCAACGCACCGACGATAACGACATCTTTCATCCTCTACCTCTGCCCTGGCTCTGCGCAAAGAAACAGCAATATAGTAGAGAGTTGTTATCAAAAAATTTCGCAATTGTTTAAAAAAAGTGAGGTAAATCACAAAGAATTGCGACTGCCTTAGCGCTCCTGGTGCTGTAAATGCTGTCGCAGCCAGCTCCCGGCTTTTCCCGGCGGCGCTCGCTTATTCCATAATAAATCCACGGAGATAGCCCGCGGCCAGCCGGGAATGTTCAGCGCCACCAGCCCATCTGAACCGGCAAACTCCTCTACCAGCGCGCAGGGTAAAATGCACCATCCCAGCCCCTGCACCGTCATACTGAGCAGCAATAAATAGTTAGGAGCGGACCACACCTGCCCTTTTGCCGGTTCCGCCGGGTTACCGAGGAAAGTACTGAGACGGAGCTCGCGCCAGCTGTGCAGTTCGTCCCAAATCACCCGTTCCTGGCGGGCCAGCGGATGCGTTGGTGCGACGTAGATAGCCATCGCGGTTTGCAACGGCAGGCGGGTGCTGCCGATCTCCGTCGGATAGCGATCTCTGGCCTCGATTAACCCGACCTGCGCGCGCTCCTTTTGCAGCAGGTCAATCACGTCCTCATCTTCCCCAATCAGGCACTCAAACTCGGTATGGGGGAAATGCCGGTCGAACTGTTGCAACAGGTCTTCCAGTACGTCCGGATGCAGGGTGTCGGAAAGCACGAAGGTAAGCCGCGCCTCGGTCTCATCCGAGAGCGAAACAGCCAGCTCATCCAGGCGTTCGCTGGCCGCCAGAATCGCTTTGACGTAGCTCAGCACCTGCTCGCCCTGCGGAGTGAGCATGGGCTGCCGGGTGGAACGGTCAAACAGCTCCACCCCGAGGTCGGTTTCAAGATTCGCAATCGCGGTACTGATGGTGGACTGGCTTTTCCGCAAGCGGCGGGCGGCGGCAGAAAACGAACCGCAGGCGACCGCTTCCACAAAGGCGGTCAGAGCTTCAGGTGAGTAGCGCATGAACTATCTACTTTATCGATGGAACCTATCTTTTGTTTATCACAATTATCCATAAAATACGGCATAAATTCTGACAACAGATTTCCTATCCCTGAGGGGATCGATCGGAATAACGGTTTTATCGGAGGCCATACACCATGCAACAGAATACGTTTCAGCGTAAAACGCTGACAGAACGCGTTATCCATGCGGTCAGCTTTGAAGGGCTCGCCACGCTGATCCTCGCGCCAACCGCCGCCTGGCTGATGCAGCGCTCGGTCGTCGAGATGGGCGGGCTGAGCATCCTGCTCGCCACCCTGGCGATGATCTGGAACCTGATTTATAACGCCGTGTTCGATCGCCTGTGGCCAGTTTCCCGGGTGGTGCGCACCCTGAGAGTTCGCGCGCTGCACGCCATCGGCTTTGAGAGCGGCTTCATTATTATTGGGGTCACCGCCGTGGCATTGATCCTCGGCGTCTCGTTGGTCCAGGCATTTATGCTGGAAATTGGCTTTATGTTGTTCTTCCTGCCCTACACCATGCTGTTTAACTGGCTGTGGGATACCTTGCGCGAGCGGGTCCTGAAATATCGCCAGCAGCGAATGCTGGCCCGCAGCTAGTCGATGCGCGACGCCGGGAGGCCACCCGGCGATCGCCGCGCTTATTTGTCATCCTAAACTATCGCCACGGCTCATCCATTGTTGTGGTAAATTACACTCCTTTTTTTTGGTTTTACGGTTGATAAATTCACACGATGTCTAAAATTTGGTCAAAAGAAGAAACTCTTTGGAGTTTTGCCTTATATGGCACTGCCGTAGGCGCTGGTACCCTGTTTTTGCCGATCCAGCTAGGATCCGCGGGCGCCATTGTCCTGTTCATTACTGCCCTCGTCGCCTGGCCGTTAACCTACTGGCCGCATAAAGCCCTGAGTCAGTTCATCCTCTCCGCGAAAGCCGCCCCCGGCCTCGGGATCACCGGTGCGGTCAATCACTACTACGGCAAGAAAGTGGGGAACCTGATTACCGCGCTCTATTTTCTCGCCTTCTTTGTGGTGGTGTTGATTTACGCGGTCGCCATTACCAACTCGCTGGCGGAGCAGCTGGGCCGGCATATGCCGATCACCCCAGGCGTTCGCGCGCTGTTGAGTCTCGGCGTGGTGATGGTGCTGAATCTGATCTTTTTGATGGGTCGCCACATCACCATTAAAGTGATGGGTTTTCTGGTGTTCCCGCTGATTGCCTGCTTCCTGTTCTTGTCCATCTATCTGATCCGCGACTGGCAGCCAGACCATCTCACCAGCCAGATGCAGCTGACCTCGCACACGTTCCACCAGATCTGGATCTCGATTCCCGTGATGGTTTTCGCTTTTAGCCATACGCCTATCATTTCGACTTTTGCTATCGATCAGCAGGAGAAATACGGCGAGCAGGCCATGGGTAAATGCAAAAAAATCATGAAGGTGGCCTACACGATCATCTGCGCCAGCGTACTGTTTTTTGTCTTTAGCTGCCTGCTGGCCATTCCGGCCTCCTATATTGAGAATGCGCGAAATGAAGGGGTGACGATCCTCTCGGCCCTCTCGATGATGCCAGGTTCTCCGGCATGGCTGGCGGTGACCGGAATTGTGGTCGCCGTGGTCGCCATGTCCAAATCGTTCCTGGGCACCTACTTTGGGGTGATTGAAGGCGCCAGCGAAATCGTGAAAACGACGCTTGGTCAGGTGGGCGTGCGCAAAAGCCGTGCGTTTAACCGTGCGATCTCGATTCTGCTGGTCTCGGCGCTGACCTTCGTGGTCTGCTTTATCAACCCGAATGCCATCTCGATGATCTACGCCATCAGCGGCCCGTTGATCGCCATGATTCTGTTCATCATGCCAACGCTGTCGACCTATATTATCCCGGCTCTGAAGCCGTACCGCTCTGTGGGTAACTTCATTACCCTGGTGGTCGGACTGATGTGCGTTTCCGTGATGTTCTTCAGCTAAGCTCCTCTGCGGCGGCGGTTCCCACCGCCACCGCACGTTCTGTCAACATTCCTGTCGCAACAAGTTTCCCCTCTGACTTACACTTAGAGCCTATGCCAAATAGTCTAATGGGACAGCCTCTTAGGCTTTGCTCATCATCGGGGAAAATCCATGTCCAGCGTAAAACAATCCGGAAGCGGCACATTAGGTCATCGTCAGGTTTATCGTCTGGGGTATGGCGCCATGCAACTGGCCGGCCCTGGCGTCTTTGGCCCGCCGGCCGACCCGGAAGGCGCCATCCGGGTGCTTCAGGCGGCGGTGGAGGCCGGGGTCAACCATATTGACACCTCCGATTTCTACGGTCCGCACGTGACCAACCAGCTGATTCGACAGGCCCTGCACCCTTACACCGACGATCTCTGCATCGTGACCAAAGTCAGCGCCCGTCGCGATGAACAAGGGAACTGGCTCCCGGCAACATCCCCGGAAGAGCTGACGCAAGCGGTGGAAGATAACCTGCGTAACCTGGGTCTCGAGGTGCTGGAGGTCGTGAACCTGCGCAGCATGCTCAGCGCCCACGGGCCGGTTGAAGGGTCGCTCGAAGGGCCGCTGACCACCCTGCTTGAGCTTAAAGAACGCGGGCTTATCCGCCACATTGGTCTCAGCAACGTTACCGCACAGCAGGTGGCCGACGCGCAAAAGCTGACGCCCATCGTCTGCGTGCAGAATCAGTACAACGTCGCCAACCGCGGTGATGATGCGTTGATCGACCTGCTTGCCGCACAGAATATTGCCTACGTCCCGTTCTTCCCGCTGGGCGGATTCAGCCCCCTGCAGGCGCAGGAGCTGAACGATGTGGCCGCCGCGCTGGAGGCGACGCCGATGCAGGTCGCTCTCGCCTGGCTGCTGCAGCGCTCGCCCAATATTCTGCTGATCCCAGGCACCTCCTCGCTTCAGCATTTGCAGGAAAACCTCGCCGCTGGCGCTCTGATCCTACCGCCTGAGGCCATCGCAACGTTAGATAACTTGCAGGCCTGACGATAGTTGGCAACCGGTGGGAGGCTTTTCGCACCGGTTGCCTCGCCCTGCCATTATTTGCCTGGAATAAGCCCAACAGTGCTGGCACTATATATACCCTTCATACTTCAAGTTACATGTACGTTGGCTTTTCTCGCTCACCCCAGTCACTTACTTCAGTAAGCTCCCGGGGATTCCCTGCGTCGTCGCCTTGCTGTAACTCGAATTATTTAGGGTATAGAATAAGCAGGTAGTTGTTTGCACTATTCAGTAACCAATAACCTCATACATAGCAGTGAAATACACTTTTTTAGACGAGTCTCCTTTATGGGGACTTCTGTCGTTTTTGCCTTCCAGATTTTTTTGAACTCTTGATTACAGGAAAAACAATATCTGATTCGACGTTTATACAAATCAATCCAGCTATAAAGATAGCTAATAACATCAAATGCTCAGAAAAACATCTGGTTAATACAATCAGAATGTTGGCATTGCTATACAAAAAATTAACTACACACAACAAAAATCGACAAGGAATCTAAATGACTGAGGGAACGATAAAAACCAGCAGGTATGAGATCATTGCTATTTTCAGGGAAGAACTCAGAAAACAGTCCGAGATAGAAATCGTCCTCAATAACAAAAGCATCATGACTCAACTCACGCGGGTTGATTTTGCCGAGTTCCATATCGTCACGCATAGCAAAATCCCTCCGGGGAATAGATATAGATTCATTCTGCATAGCGATTCAGGCAAAATTGAATTCAACTCAACGCTGCTGGAAAATTATGGCAGCGAGCACCAACAGGGTAATAAGTTCTCATTTAGCCTCCCTGACTGTCTTCAGGTGATTCAACGCCGACGCGACCCGCGCTTTCGCCTGCATCACCACTATGATTTCTTTTGTCGTGGCCGACATAAAAATGGTGAGAACTATACTTTCGAAATTAAAGACATATCAGATGGCGGCTGCGCGTTGATGGCGAAAAACCCCAACTTAAAATTCCTGGGCCATCACTCGGTGTTGAAAAATTCAATTCTGTCATTAGCAGAATACGGCGAAATCACTATCGATTTAGTCATCAAAAATGTCATTGAGGTCACCCTCGACGATGGCTGCGTAGACCAGGAGAGCTACCATCAGGTTTCCTGCCAGTTTAAATTCCGCCATCATGATGACAAAACCAAAATAGAGAAAATGCTGCTGGATTTGATTCTGGAAGCCAAGCGTAAAAAGAGAGTCTGATCTTTTGGACAGGATATCGCTGTACACTGATGATAATCTCATCGGGCAATCGATACATCGCTATATGATTGATAACAATAAAAATATTTCATTATTTCGTTATCAGGATATTGCGCAAAAGGCAGGGATGCCTTTCGCCGGCATCGTCATCATTAATGTCATCCATCAGGACATATCGGCTGGCGAGACAATGTCGCGACTCAATATGCTGCGCGGGTATCTCCTGAACTGCTCCCGGCTGATTTTGGTGGTAAAAAGTGACATTGCCGGCCTGTGTCTGGAGCTGATCGGTATAGATAATGTATTGATACTCACTGAAAAATCATCGCTGGGTGATTTTTACCTTGCCACCAGCACGCCGCGCAACGGGCGCCAGGCCCCGGCGCAGAAGAAACTCTCCGCCAGAGAGCTACAGGTTCTTGAGTTGACGATGAGCTGTCATAACAATAAACGCATCGCCACCCTGCTGGACATCGACCATAAAACGGTACACAGCCATAAAATGCATATCATGAAAAAGCTGGGTATGGATAATTCGCGGATGATGAACCAAAAAATAGTCAATCTGTATCAATGCTAAAAAAGGTATTCCCCTCCTTCAGCATAAAAACAAGTAGATACCAATCAAAACCAAATAATTAATTGAGAAGTTACATTTAATAATTATTCCCAACTACAACAAGGTCACTTATAATCATTACACCCTGCAACAACCATGTGTAACTTCCTGGCGCGAAAAAATGAAAGCCACCCTATTTTCAGATAACAATTTGTCTCGTAGTGATATTGCCGTACGTTATGTCTTTCAAAAAATGTTCTCGCCACAAGATACCCTGGTTGCCGTAGAGTGCTTAAGTCGTTTCGATACCATGCCGGTCGCGCCGGAATTTTTCTTTCGCCACGCCAATGCCGCGCTGCGTGAAAGTATTTTTATGGAGCAATTAGCATTAATTGAAAAGCACAAAGCATGGTTTATTGATAATGGCATTTCGGCGACAATCAATGTCGACGACCACATCCTCAGCATTCTCCATCACCCCGAAATAGACGCCTATATAAAACGTCTGGGCTGTGTGCATTTTGAGGTGACTGAAAACGCCAATAGTTTGCTTAACGATGCACTTGCCAACTGGCAATCCTCCCCCGCGTCCACCTTATGGCTCGATGACTTTGGCTCTGGCTACGCCGGTATTAATGCTATTCGAGGATATCATTTTGATTATGTCAAAATTGATAAAGACTTCTTCTGGCATTTAATGAAAAAAGAATCCGGGCGCCCGCTAATGGATGCGCTGGTAACCTTCCTTTCACGCAATAACCATAACGTCATTATTGAAGGCGTGGAAAGTGAAGCGCATAAAAACTGGCTGCAGGGAATGGAATGGTTTGCCGTTCAGGGGCATTACTGGAAAGAAGTCAGTATTGAACAGTTGGTTCAGGAAAATATCACCCAGTAAAAATACCGGAACCATCCGGTATTTTTACTGGCGAAAAGCGCACACCCTCAGTTATACACTAATTCCCAGGTGGCCCAACTGGTAAGCGGGCCGCTGGTTGCCTGCAACGGCGTCGGCGACACGTAGCCAATATAATAAGTAAATACCCCACCATTGACCGATTTTTCTACCATCGATACCCGGTTTTGCTGCGGGTCAGCGGGCACAATTTTATTGCTCTTATCGAGGGTATTATTGTCATTGGTCGACAGCGCCAGATAGATATTCCGCGCCCCGTCCGGCAACGTATTAGCCAGATAGCCGGCGTTTTCGTTCGCGACCGCCGTCAGCATAAATCCATCGACCCAGCGCACATTCACCGAGCGGATCTCATGGCTGTCCGCCGCACCACCGTCATGGCGTAGCTGACAGTTCGATAGCTCAAGAGTGAAAGGCTGCGGTTTCATCAATGCTCCGGCACCACGCGCGTGGACTTCCGCCAGACTTACCGGCGCCAGCCAGACGTTGCCGCTGCCGGCATTATGGCCGCCGTTGAGCGCCACGCTGCAGGAGATATCCGTCACCTTCCCGGCAAAATCGACCCGCCCGTTATCGTATTCCGGCATAAAACCGTAGACCGACGAGGTGACAATCATGCTGCCTGCCACCGCTAGTCTCAGACGTCGTTTGCTGCGGGTACCCCATCCATAATCCTTCATGCCGGCCTCCCGAATTAATCGTATGTCAGGTTAAAGATCATATGCGACTCCACCTCGCCGGTACTGGTTGTCGGCAGATACTGGTAAAAGCGCGCATGATAGGCTTGCGTAAAGTAACGCGTCTCCTGATTACGTAGAGAGCCGATGCTGTACTTTTTGTTAAATTCCAACGGAACCCCGTCCCGCAGCACCTGAATGCCGACCCCTGTCGCAGCTGAGCTACCGCTTTTTTCATTGAGCAGTGCCCCTTGCTTGAGGGTGGTGCTGGTCGCCAGCGTGCCGGAGAACGAAGTCTGAATATTGGCAAATCCTGTGTCGCTTAACCCACCGCTGCACTGCAGTTCAATATTGAAATCCCGCCCACCGGCGGTGGTGCCGACCCCTTTGAGGTCGCTACGTTTAATGGTGCCTACCGGAACGTTCATATTCTTACCGCCCACCACCGTACAGGAAGGGGAGACGATGGTGATCGCGTTGGCGCTCAGGTAGGTTTCCAGGATCGGATTGTTGCCTCTTTCCCAGTCATACGAGGTATATTTCCCCGCGGCCAGGGTTCCGCTGCCGGTGACTGCGGCGGTCTTGATAAGCTCAAGGGTGAAACGCGAGCCTTCCAGCGTATAGTTCGTCCCCCGTCCCCCGTTGGACGTATAGCTGCCGGGATAAACAATATTCACCGTCGAGCCGCCACGGCTAAAGCGCATACCAATCCCCGGCACGTTGGTGGAGTAGATCTTGTTTCCCAGATCGTGCACGCCAGCAGCCACAATGTCGGCCCTGAAGGTGTTGTTATTGGTGCAGTAGTAGCTGACGCCATTGCCGCCCGGCATGGTCCAGTCCTGTTTAACGATAACCGCCCCGACCGGCAGGTCCGGCGACACCACCACCCGTCCCAGGGTCATATCAAACTTTACCGTGCTGGCCGTACGCCGCGAGCAGTCCGCCCACACCGTGGATGTTCCCAGGGCCAGCAGGCCAGCCGCCATGATCAGTCGTTTACTCAGCGACATACCGTTTCCTTTGTTTTTGCCTGACCCAGATCGACCGAACATTGCCCGTCGTTCCACTTCACCGTGACGCGCTGTACGCTGGCATCGTTGATAAACATCATGCTGCCCTGACCTACCACGCCAATGTCCTTCCCTGACGGATCAAGAATGGTGGCGGCAAACGGCAGCGGTTGATGATTCGCCTGTCGCGCCTGCAGGGTGATGCTGTTCTGCACCGAGGTCGCGAACGACACCTTCACCACGCTGCCTTCCCACGGAACAACCTGCGCCACGGTACGCTCAAAGGCGATATCATCCTGGCTGCCTTTCGGGTCGATCTCGACTGAGTTAATCCGGTACGGACGCAGATACGGCAAAATGGCGTAACCATTGCTGTCGACGCGGGTACCTGGCGATCCCGGCAGCATGGCGCCGGCGGCATCTTTGGCTTCAATCAGCGCCATGGTGTTGCCACTTTCCGGCGAGAACACCACGCCATGGCGATGGGCAATCAATGTCCCGCTGGCCCCGAGCCCGCTCTGCCGGTAGCCTTCGCCCTGGCTGTAGCTGCCGTTGAGGGTGGTCCACGGCGTGCGGTAGCTGCCGTTCAGGGCCACATCATGCTGCCCCCCGGTCACGGTGGTGGTGGAGATGCCGTAGTTGAGGTTATTTTCGCGATCCAGCGCGCCGTTAATACCAATCTGCGAGCTGCCAAAGCGCGAATTGTTGAACGAGGTATTCGAGGTCAGGTTGGCGGTACGGTTCTCACCGAACCATAACGGGTAGCTGAAGTTAAGCGAGACGCGGTCGTCGCGACGATGCCCGTTGTTATCCGGCGTATAGACGCGCTGCGCCCCAACGGACCACGAAAGACGCCCGTACGTATTGTTGTAGTTGAGCTGATACTGCTTCTCGGTTCCCGAGCGGTTCCAGTAATCAGAGACGCTACCGCTGAGATAAAAACCGCCCCAGCCATCTGGCAGGTTCTGGTTAACGGTAAAGGTCATGCCGTTTTTCTGCCGCCACAGGGTGTAGTTGCGGTTACGATTCTTCTCTTGATCGATGGTGTACAGTGCGTCGCTGAGGTTGTAATAGCCTTTGGTGGAATAGCGATAGGCCGCCAGCACGATACTGGTCTGAGTTTCGGTGAACATCCGGTTAAAGGTGGCGCGATAGCTCTGCCCTTTCTCATCGAGAGTGTCGCTCTTCAACCGCGACTGGGTGACATCCAGCGACAATGCACCGATACCGGTATTCATCCCGGCCCCCAGCAGAAACGCCTGATAATCATCAAAGCCGGTCACGCCGGTATAGCCGGTGAACAGGTTGCTCAGACCATGCTGCCAGGTGGCCTGATACAGCATCGGTTTGTTTCGCAGCGAATTATCATCGACCTTACCGGCCGACAGCGCATAGCGGGTCATGCCCGGGCGCAGCAGCTGCGCAACCGAGGCGTAAGGGACGCTGAAGACCTGCACCGAACCATCAGCCTCTTTGACGGTGACGTCAAGATCGCTGCCGTAGCCAGAAGGGTAGACATCCTGCAACGTAAACGGCCCCGGCGGTACCGAGGTCTGATAAATAATGTTGTTGCCCTGGCGCACCGTCACCAGCGCGTTGCTTTGCGCCACGCCGCGGATTTCCGGGGCGTAGGAGCGCATGCCGTCCGGGAACATATTGTCATCGGTCGCCAGGTTTACCCCACGCAGGCCAATGGTGTCGAAGAATTCCCCGTTAGTGAAAATCTGCCCGCCGCTGACGATTGAATTAATCTGCGGGATCGGCCGCTGAAGGTAGGTCTGGTTACTGTTCCAGTGCGCTTTCCCCTGCTGCTGCTGCCAGTTGAGGTTACCGATATGCTTGAACAACCAGCCGTCCCAGGACAGACCGGCATTGATGCCGAGATAGGCGCTGCTGTTATCCGAGCCGTTAGCCGCCGAGGTGTGGCTGGTCCAGGTATTCGCCATCCAGCCGAGATTCAGCGCGGCAATGCCCTTATCCCAGAATTCCGGGCTGACAAAGTTTTTCAGACGCTGATCCTGAAAGATCTGCGGAATGGTAATCTCCAGTCGCAAAGCGGACTGAATCAGATTGTCTTTAACGGAAGCGTCGTCATACCACGCCTGCAGACGGCCACAGAAGCCTGCCTGCTTGCTCAACTGCGGGTTGAGTTTTTCTGCCGAAATGCCGTAACGCTCGAGCATCTCGCGGGTGTAGCAGATCCCGAGGTTGCCCTCTTTGTCACGGGTGACGTTGAGATCGTAGCGCCCCTTCCACTCGTTATTGGTGTAAACATCGAGGGAATAGGTCCCTTCCGTGATGGCACTGGCGGAGAAGCGAGACAGATCGACCTTTTCCCGGCTGCCAACGATAAAACCATCATTAAACTGGTATACCGTTCCCGGGTTTTCCTGTCCGCTGGAAAATGGCGGGAAGCAGAACAGCGCCATCGCGATCGCCGTGCTTAATCTTCCCGGGCAGATAGACCTCTGCGTCATGATCGAATCCCTTATTTAACCGCGACTTTCACCGCCACATCTGCGCCATAGTCATTGATATTGTTGAGCGTCAGGGTCTCGCCGCGGTTCACGGCGCCAGAGAGTGCTACGGTCTGGCTTGACTGCGGCGCCAGCATCACCGTTTTGCTGTTCAGGGCTTTGCCGCCCTCACGGGAAATACGGCTGATGGTGAGATAAAACGGCGTCGGGTTGTTAACTGCCAGGCTGCTGCCATTGGCGGTCAGCGTCAGTTGCTCCGGCGCGGCGTCGCGGTTGCCCAGTCCGACAGGACGATAGATAAACTTAAAGCGCGAACGGATCGCCAGCTGGAGGATGTTCTCGCCTTCATTTTTCTGATTGGCAACCACCGGCGGTATCTCGAGCAGATTCAGCCACCACAGCGTCTCTTTATTCTGTGCCAACCCGGCAGCGCTACCCAGCTTAATGCGTAAGGTCTGGCCGCTTTTCGCGTCAACGCGAGAAATCGGCGGGGTAATAATAAATGGCGTGGTAATGGTATCCGGCGTAGCGTCGGCATTACCGTTATCCAGCCAGGCTTGCGCCAGGGCCGGACGGTCGGCGGTATTAGAAAGCTGCACCGTTATTTCTTTTTCATTTCCTGGATAAATAAAGCGGGTGCCGTTGACGATAATATTGTTGGCATGAGCCGCGAAACTAAAAATGAAACAGAAAAAAAGGACAATATGCTTCATGCTGACCTCAGAAGAAAAAAACAAGCGGCAGCAAGGGCCGCTTTATTATTATTTTAAACCGTCGGAGCAACCGACGGTTTTATTTTCTGGCGAAAATTACTGGTAAGTAATTTCGTAGGTCGCGTAGCTGTTAACCACACCGGTAGTTACGGTATCCGGGGTATTAGTCGCGTAACCGACGAAATAAGTGAAGCGCGCGCCGTCCTGGACTGCGGAGTCATCAGCGGTAGCTTTCGGCTGAGTAGTGTCACCCGGGATGATTTTTTTAGCCAGGGTGCTGCTGTCATCGGTGGACAGAACCAGCTGGATGTTTTTCGCACCTGCAGCTTCGGTGTTCGCCAGGTAGCCG
The DNA here is from genome assembly GCF_051131755.1 of Klebsiella sp. R445. NCBI lineage: Bacteria > Pseudomonadati > Pseudomonadota > Gammaproteobacteria > Enterobacterales > Enterobacteriaceae > Klebsiella > Klebsiella sp. R445. The sequence goes on along the minus strand of NZ_CP180446.1, from coordinate 4,131,833 downwards.
ACTTGTTTGCCTGCCGCGCCAGCCAGCAGGTTACCGCCGGTCCAGTTCACGCCCAGTTTGCTGACATCATCCTGCTTCTCGGCGCTTGCAGACTGGCAGTTGCTGACGTCGATGGTGAAAGATTTTGGTTTCAGGTAGGTATCTGCGGCAGCCGCTTTGACTTCAGTCAGGGTAACCGGAGAAAGGTAAACGTTAGCATCGCTGCCCTGGCCGTTAACGGAAACGGTGCAGGATACATCGGTCACTTTACCGAAGAAATTAACCTGGCCACCACCAACATTGGTATCAGCCGCATTTGCCGCAGTCATACCAAAAAAAGCAGTCGCCATTGCTGCAGAGAGAAGAACCTTTTTCATTGCCATTTCCTTGTCAGAGTGAGTTTTATATCAATAAAACCAGCAGTAAATCTGCACAAAAGTCAGAAGCGTTATGCGATGCTCACTTGTGCAACTGTGAATAGAAACTTCGACTGACCGGAAGCCGCAATATTTAAGGCGTCAGGACACGAACGCGATTGATGGTGTTCGGTAATGCTATCGGCGTCAAAGAATGCTATTTATCGGCAACAAATATACATTTGCTTATAACTTGTTACACCCCACGAGTGATAAGTTTTGACTATTGATAAAAACCTAACAATAGCTAAAAACAAACAGCAAGTTATTTACATTGAAAAGAAAAAGGCGCAATAGATATATATCGAGGAGGGAACATCATGACAAATAATGCTATTTGCTGGCTATCGCGAATATTCTGAATAATAAACGGAGGGAGCCATCAATATTGCCAAATAACGCCCTACAGCTGCAACTGAAAGTGCTGGCGTAGCGCCTGCTTGCCTTTCGGGGCGATCGTCACCTGGCGAAATCCCGGGGTGACAACAAACCAGCCGTTGAGCTGACCATGGCGCAATAATGCGGCCCCCACGGCGCCTCCGGGGTGAAAACGCCGCTCGCTCCAATCCAGACAGGCGCAGCACACCCGGCGCCGCCCGGTCGGCAGGATCACTCCTAAACGAGCAAACTGCGCCTCTCCGGTCGCCGTCAGCGCCTCGCCATCCGGCGTGATCCACGCTTCGCGCAATAAGAAATCATAGAGCCCGACCGCCACTTCGCCCGCCAGGTGATCGTAGCAGGTGCGCGCCGTGCGCAAATTCACCGGGGTGCGGGTGGTGAGCGCCGTCGCGTGTTTGCCGGCCATGACCATCATGTTTTCCAGCAGCCCGGCCACGTCGGCGCTCGCCAGCCGGTAATAACGGTGGCGCCCCTGCGCCAGGCACACCAGCAGCTGGCTGGTGACCAGCCGGTTAAGGTGGGCGCTGGCGGTTGAGGCGGAAACCTCAGCAACCGTCGACAGCTCCGTGGCGGTCCATGCCCGGCCATCCATTAAGGCACAGAGCATTTTCATCCGCGAGGCGTCGGCCATGGCGGCAGCCAGCGCGGTGATAGATCCCGCCAGTGACTCATCATCAGCAATAATGTTGGCCGGTTTTAACATAGCGCCTCGTCAGGTGGTAGCCCAGGCACGCGTCACGTCCTGCGCCAGTGAAAAGTTATCGGTGACCAGAATCAAGCGATTGGCGTGATCGCTGTACTGGGTCAGAATATTGACTCCCTGCTCAGCCAGCGCCTGCGCTATCGCCCCCAGTTCACCGGGTTGTTCCTGTTTTAACCTGCGGATGAGCGGCTGGCAAACACCCGCTACCGGGATCCCCGCCTGTTCCAGCACCGCTCTGGCCCGTTCGCCTTCAACCACCAGAAAATGCGCATGGCATTGATTGCCGCAGGTGAACACGCCGCCCCCTTCCAGCCCCACGCCCTGTTCCCCCAGCGTTTGCCCGAGTTTCGCCAGCTGGCCAGGAGTATTGGGCAGGATCACATGAATATCATACATTACCGTGTTCCTCCCGGCTGGCCGAGCCGTAGGCGCGGATAACCTGCGCAATTCGAATCTGCCAGGCGGCGAAGATATCTGCCTTGCCCTCCTGCTGGGCCGCCTGGTGGCAGAGGTTCTGTTTCCAGGCCAGCACCGCCTGTTCATCACGCCACCACGAGAGGGAGAGAATTTTCCCCTGCGTCGTCAGGCTTTGAAAGCGCTCGATGCTGATAAAGCCATCGATGGTGCTGAGCAACGGTTTCAGCTCCGCCGCCAGGGCCAGGTAACGCGCCTGTTTTGCCGGTGTGACATCGGCTTCAAAGAGTACCGCGATCATCGTGTCGTCCTTCTGCTGTCAGTGATAACGCCACTGTAATACTCCGGTTCAGCCGATGCTTCGTCGGCCAGCGAAGTATCATTTGCCCTCTTTTAACCCGGCTGGCAGGCATGTCCTGGCCGCACTCTTCAAAAAATCATGGTATCAGCAATACTTTTTTTTAATTTTCCGGGCTCACAAAAATGCAAATAAGCCATTGTTTTTGATGGAGACAAGATCCAAAACGTCATCCGACCGTCATCCTTCCGGCACAAAAGTGTGATCTAAATCGCACTTTTTGCCACGCCAGTTATAGTTAGCAGGCTTATTATAAACCCATCGAAAGCACAACGCTTTCCACCTAAAAAGTTAAAAGGATACACACCATGAAAAACGTAAAATTACTTGCCGCTGCCGGTATGCTCTCCCTGGTTTCTTTCGCTAGCTTTGCTCAGCACCCGGTCAGCGTCACTGCAGATACCCTCGACAGCGCAGAAGCAAAAATTGCCACTATCGCTAAAGATCAGGGCGCGTCTTACCACATTACCGAAGCGTATACCGGTAATCAGGTTCATATGACCGCCGAGCTGTCTAAATAACAGAATGGTTGCAGAGGGAACTGCCAGACTGGCCGCTGAAAGGCGGCCCGTTTGGTTCCCGCCGCACAAGCATCATGCAGCAATGTCGGGCCCCTTTATGGGGCTTTTTTTGTTAGCGCGCGCTGGATAGTCAGCACGCTCACCAGCACCACGATCAGCCCCACCAGCGCCAGCCCCTCAATTTTCTGTCCAAGAAAAATCCAACCTAACAAGACCGCCGTCACCGGGCTCAGCAAACTTAATGCCGATACTGCAACCGAAGGCAGACGGCTAATCCCCCGGAACCACAGCCCGTAAGCCAGCATGGCCCCGGCCACGCACAGCCACAGATAGCCTGCGAGCTGGGTCATTGTCAGCGGTTGCAAAGGCGGATCCACCCACCACGCCACCGGCGCCAGCACCACGCCGCCAATCAGCAGTTGCCAGCCCGTCAATGCCACCACCGGCAGCGATATCGCCCAACGCCGCGACAGCCAGGTGCCCAGCGCCATACTCACCGCCCCGGTGAATGCCGCAAGGATCCCCAGCGGATCCAGCACAACGTCCGGCGACAGCAGCAACAGCGCCATGCCGATAATGCCACTACACGCCGAGACCACCGCCAGCCACGGCGAACGCTGCCGGTCGACACACCAGGCCAGCAGCATCACCAACAGCGGCTGTATCGCGCCAATCACTGCGGCCAGCCCGCCGGGCAGGCGGTAGGCGGCAATAAACAACAGTGCCTGAAACGCGCCAATATTGAGGATTCCGGTGACGATCAGCTTCCACCACTCTCCGTGGCGCGGAAAACGCCGACACCAGATCAGCAGCGCCACGCCTGCCGGCAGCACCCGCAGCAGCGCCGCGATAAGGGGCCGGTCCGGCGGCAAAAACTGCGAAGTCACAATATAGGTCGTTCCCCAGATAGCCGGAGCCAGGGCGGTCAACAGTAAATCTACAACGGGCGATCGCGAGAGAAAGCGCATGATTTTATCTTCACTTCAAGGTAAATTGATGGCTTAAGTATGTATCGATAAATGTCTTGATATCAAGATAAGTGAGCACAATTGGACAAGTCCCGCCCGGCTGATGCCGTAGATCGCATTCTTGAACAGTGGAAACGGGAGCGCCCGGATCTCGATTGTAGCCCGATGGGGCCGATCGGGCGCCTGAAGCGCTGCGCCATGCTGCTGGAGCCGCAAATAGAAGTCGCGTTTATTCGCCACGATCTGGTGCGCTGGGAGTTTGACATGCTGGCAACGCTGCGCCGGGCCGGCGCGCCGTTTATCCTCTCTCCCACCCAGCTTTTTTCGACGCTGATGATCACCTCCGGCACCATGACCCATCGTCTGAAAGCGCTGGAGAAAAGAGGCTTTATCAGCCGGTTAGCTGACCCGAACGATGCGCGAAGCATGCTGGTCGTCCTGACGCCTGAAGGGCGCGAGCGGATCGATGAGGCGGTAGAAACCCATGTGGAAAACGAACGCCAGCTGCTGGCCGGGCTGACCGCCGCCCAGCGCCAGCAGCTGGATCAGTCGTTGGCGCTGTTGATGCGTTTGCTGGAAGACCGCTAGCAACCGGCGGCGATATAGTCACCGTTCGCGCTCATCGGGATCACCGTTAAAAACAGCACGCAGGCGAATAACATCAGGATCACTCCGCCGATAATTTTTACCGTCGGGACCAGCCACGTCAGGCGGCGCTCATCGTCTCCGGCAAACAGGCTAACCGCCCGTTCACGCGCGTAGCGGACTGCCAGCGAGAGGCCGAGGATCGATAACGCGGTCCCCAGCGACATGGTCATCACCGCGGCAATACCCCAGCTGACGATCCCCAGGGCGTTGGAAAACAGCAGGATCATGATCGCCCCACTGCAGGGCCTGGCGCCAATCGCCAGCACCACCCCAAGCCGGGTTTTCCAGTCAACCTGAGTCAGGTCATGCCCGACGCCATGATGGCCGCAGCCGCAATGGTCGTCGTGCTGGTGCAGCGGGGTCGCCGCGCGGATGGTCATCTTCCGCGGTCGCAGACCCCTGAGGGTTTGATAAATCACAAAGGCGCCGAACGCCCCGATCATCAGGGCGCTGATTTTCTCCACATACCAGCGGCTGGTACTGAGATCGCCGGAGGCCAGATTCAGCCCCACCGCCAGAATAAAGACAAACAGAATAGCGCTGACTCCCTGCATCAGGCTGCCGAGAAACGGTACCACCCGCGCCGCCAGCAGGCTTTCCTGGTTGGTGCTGAGATAGGTGGTGACGATAAATTTACCGTGCCCGGGGCCTACCGCGTGGAGCGCGCCATACAGAAACGCCCCGCCCAGCAACCACAACCCGCCGCTGTACTCATGGTTGTTGAGCTGCAAAAGATACATCACCAGATAGCGGTGCAGCGTGATTTGGGTGGCCAGGCACCATTGCAGGAAAGCGCCCCAGTGCGCATGGAGCGCCACCCCGGCCCACAGTAGCGCCAGCACCGGCAGCCCCAGTGAGAGAAGACGCCAGTCACGCGTCAGAATGCGAGTTGTCATCATTTTTAGCCATTAAGAGCCTACCTCAGCAGGCGTAGATTGCATTTTACAATACCCGTCAATTACGCATACCATCAGCCATTCTACCGTCGTCAGGCAAGGAGATGCTTGTGGATCAAAATAACACCTCTGAACACCCCGACAGCCACGAGAGCCGCTTCCATAAAGAGGAGTTCCCCTTCTTCTGGGTGGTTAACGTGTATGCAAAGTATACGCAGTTGATGGAAATAGAATTAAAAAAAATCGACATCGACCTCTCCCGTTTCCGGGTGCTGATGCTGGTTCATCAATATCACCGGGCCAGTATTTCCCGTATTACGGAGTATGCCGTCAGTAAAATGCCCACCGTCACCAAAATCGTGGGGCGCCTGCGCGATGACGGGCTGCTGACCACCCATATCAGCGCCAGCGATGGCCGCGTCACGGAAGCCGAGCTGACGCCCGCCGGTCAGGCGAAGGTCGCCGAGGCCCAGGTGCTGAGCAAAAAAGTGTTCGCCAGGGCGTTTAAAGGTATTACCCCCGCCCAGGAAAAGAAAATGAATCATGTGCTGTCCCTGCTGCTCCACAACCTCAACGATTAGTTCCCCCTTCTGACGACGCGACAATAACCTTTATAGTAAAAAGGGTATTGTCGTTCTTCCCGTTCCCCCTACGTTTTTCGCACAGTTTTTATCATTTTATTAACTTATATTTTTGCGCTGTTTTTTGTGAGCCCCCTCAAGAGATTAAAATATAAACACCAAATAATAACCATAAAAAACAACAAATTAAAAATTATTTTTTATTTATAAAAAATTCACATCATCAAATTCGATGTGAAAAATACGTTACAAATCACTTGAAGTTTCAAGTTTTAATGACAAGATTATCTCAAGTTCGACGCTGTACGTTTTATGCCCATGTCACTTCGCTCAGTATCGTTAAACGGATAAATGAACCATGGCTAATGAACATTGCTCAGACATGACATCCGCGCCTTCAGGATTTATCTCGCGTTTTACGCTGGGCGCCGGAAAAGTGACGTTTGCGGTCAAAGACACCATTGATATCGCCGACCATGCCACCCAGGCCGGCAGCCCGGTGCGGCAGAATGTGCCGGCGGCTGAAGCCCACGCCCGGGTGGTTCAGCAACTGCTGGATAACGGCTATCAGCTGCGCGGGAAAACGACCCTGCATGAGCTGGCCTTTGGCGTCACCGGCATCAATAGCTGGAGCGGAACCCCGGTCAACCCGCACTTTCCGGCGCTGATCCCCGGCGGATCGTCGAGCGGTTCAGCCACCGTGGTCGCCGCGGGCGAGGTCGATTTTGCGATTGGCACCGACACCGGCGGTTCGGTGCGTATGCCGGCGGCCTGTTGCGGCATCGTGGGTCTGAAACCAACCTGGGGCCGCGTGAGTCGCCAGGGAGTGATGCCCGCCGACAGCTCGCTGGACTGCGTTGGTTTCTTCAGTCGCGACGTGGCAACCCTGCGACCGGTGCTGGAAACCGTACTGGCCGAGCACGCCCCTGCCGTCCCGGCCCAGCCGGCCACGGTCTTTCTCTGCGGGCTGGCTACGGCCGACATTGAACAGTTGATCCTCGCCCGCCTGGCGCAGGCGGGGATCCATGCGGTGCAGACCTCGCTGCCAGGTTTTGCCGACGCCCACCAGGCCGGTCTGACGATCATCAGCCAGGAAAACTGGCAGGCATTTCACACCATCGTCGACTCTCCGCTGCTGGCCAGGGATGTGGCCGTGCGCATCCGCGCGGGTGCGGACATTAGCCCGGCCCAGCGCCGGGCTGCCGAAGATGTACGCCAGACCTTCAGCCAGGCCGTTGATGCCCAGTTGGCCCGCACGCCGGTGATTTTACTGCCGACCCTGCCGGCCTTCCCGCCGACGCTGGCCGAAGCCGCCGACCCGCTAAACGTGGTGAACCTGACCCGGCTGGTGCGGCCGTTTAATCTCAGCGGCCATCCGGCGCTGACGCTTCCCATCGGGGAGATCAATCAACGCCCGGTGGCTTTACAAATCGTCGGGCAGAAAAATAAAGAATTCGATTTACTCTATTTTGCTGAAGCATTAATGGCAAAATTAAAATAATCAGACTCACAAACTAATAATAACAAAAACAATTCACTCTCTTTAACTGGAAGAGGCTATGTCACATGTTAAACCCATCGGCATCACTGCGTGCGGAAAAGACCCTGCACGCAACAAATAGTGAATTAAACGAATTACTCGGCGAATTAAAATCACGCAGTGAGGAATTTGAACAGCAGCGATATATATCTGGCGATATTATTGCGCGCTTTAAAAAGATTGGCGTTTATCGTGCATTAGTCCCGGCGCAATATGGCGGGGATGAAATTTCACCCGCCGAATTTTGCCAGCTGATTGAAACCATCGCCAGCGCCGACGGCTCCGCCGGATGGGTCGCCAGCTTTGGCATGAACCCTTTCTATCTCGGCGGTCTGCCCTTAAGCACGCTGGATGAAATTTATCGCCATGGCCCTGATGTGGTCTTTGCCGGCGGGATTTTCCCTCCGCAAAAAGCCATCGCCCAGGACGGCGGATTCCAGGTCAGCGGGCGCTGGAGTTTCGCCAGCGGCTGCACCGGCGCAGAGCTTATCGGCGTGGGCATCCTGCCGGATGACGGCTCTGCCCGTCCGCTGCCGCGTATCGCGGTGCTTCCCGCCGATCGCTTCACCATCGACCCGGTATGGAATACCGTCGGGCTGGCCGGCACCGGCAGCCATGACGTAGTGCTCAAAGAGGCGTTTGTCCCCGAAGAGTGGACCTTTATTCGCGGCGGCGAACTCAATCTGGACGGCGCGCTTTATCGCTACCCGGTACTGTCGCTGGCAACCCAGGTACTCTCGGTGGTAGCGCTGGGTATCGCCCGCGCCGCGCTCAGCGAGATCTACGCCATCGCCGAGCGCCAGAGTTCAGTCACCGGCGCTCCGTGTCTCGCCGACCGCCAGTTCGCACAGATGGAAATCGCCCACTGCGAAGCAGAGCTGCGCTCGGCCCGCTGCTGGTTCTACGACGCCATCGACGACGTCTGGCAGACCATTTTACGTGGTGATACCCCAGGCGAAGAGATGATCAACGCCCTGCGCCTGTCCTCGACGCACATCACCCGCGTCTCTTCCTCCGTGACCACCCGCGCGCTGAAGCTGGCCGGTATGCCCGGCGTCGCCATGCGTAGCCCGCTGCAGCGCTATGCCCGCGATTCGATGGTGATCACTCAGCATGCCTTTATGGGCGAACTGACTTACATCAATGCCGGGAACATGTTCTTCGGCCACTCGCCGCTGCCCGGCTATTTATAACCTTTTAAGGAGTATGACGATGATCCGTGTTCTATTTTGTATCGGCGTAAATCAGAACTTTTTCGATGCCACCCCGGAGGTCGGCAAGCAGGTCTGGGCCGCGTTTGGCGAAATGATGATAGGGATTGAAAACACCGACGGTATTCAGGTGATCGGCAATATGGATGACGACCGGGTAATGGTCGGGCCATCTACTGGCTGGCCATGGACCACCTACGTCCTCGCCGACGCCCGTGATTTTGACGCTGTTACCGCCGCCTGCAATCTGTTCCGCAGCGTGCAGGTTGGCGGCGGTCCGGACCGGCTGTGGAAATATTGCAAAGTCGAAGCCCGTACCGGGCGTGAATTAATTATTCAGGCCTGATAAATGAATAGCGATAAACTGCTACAGCGCCTGGATAAACTCGAAGCCGCCAACCAGATCCGTAATCTGATGAGCCAGTATATGCATTTATGCGACGATTTATCCCATCCGGATATCGCCAATGAAATTGCTGAATTATTTAGTGAGGCAGCTATCTGGGAAGGTATCGGCAGTTTATATCAAATAAAACTAGGGCGTTATTGTGGACGCGAAAATATTGCCAGAATGATGGCCAGCTATATTAGCGAGCCTTCTCACTTTGCCATTAACGTTCATTATTTAACGTCAGAATATATTGATATTTGTGCGGAAAAAGAGGCCATCGGGCGCTGGAAAATGTTGCAGGTTTCCACCTTCCGCGCCGGCGGGTCGCATCTCAACAGCGCTGAACTGGTCATCCGCTTTAAAAAAGCCGGCGACCGCTGGCTGATCGACCATTTCACCACCCGTAATTTATTGAGTCGCCCGGTGGATTACTGGCACTCGCAGGCGGATTTACCCGTACCTAATGCAACGCAGTCTCCGGAATGATTCCGCGGGCAGCCCGCCCGCAGAACCATCACGGGGCCTCAGGAGATTGAGCAATGTCTGAATGTATTCCGGTTAAAAATATAGAGAGCGGCTACTGCGCCGCCACGTTAGCCTCCCTGGTGCAGTCAGACCGGGTGCATACTTCGCTGTACACCTCCGGCGATATCTTCGCCCTCGAGATCGATAAGATTTTTAACCACACCTGGGTGTGGGTGGCGCACGAAAGCGAAGTCCCGGACACCGGCAGCTTTAAGTCGTCGATGGTTGGCACCCAGCCGGTCATCGTGGTACGCGACCGCAAGGGCAATATCAACGTCCTGCTGAACCGCTGCCGCCACCGCGCCGCCACCGTCTGCGAACACCGCAGCGGAAAAACCAACAGCTTCGTCTGCCCGTATCACGGCTGGGGCTACGGCCTCGACGGCGCCCTGCGCGGCGTGCCGCATCCAGAAAGCTACGGCGATACCCTGGAAAAAGACCAGCTCGGGATGGTGCGTCTGCGTACCGAAAGCTACGCCGGGATGATCTTCGCCACCTTCGACCATGAGATCGAACCGCTGACGGATTTCCTCGGCCCGGCCATGAAGTGGATGGATCTGTTTATGAAACAGGGGGCGGGCTATGCGCTGCAGGCCACCACCGCCCACCGCTTCCGCTTCCCTGGCAACTGGAAGATCCAGCTGGAAAATACCACCGACGGCTATCACTTCCCCATCGTGCATAAATCGTTCCTCAGCTCGGTCGATAAGCAGACGGAGGAGATGCTCAATTTCGTCGACGGAAAAGGCTTTGTCGAAGACCTCGGCAACGGGCACAGCGTGATGGTGATGATCCCGGAGCTGATTGATCTCGAAGAGAACCTCGATGCGCCGGTGCCGGACCGTTTCCTCGAACTGGCGCAGGCGCTACGCGAAGAAGGTCATGAAGAGCTGCAGGTGCGTCGCATCGTCCGCGCGGTCGGCGGCAGCGGCTTTAACCTGAACCTGTTCCCTAACGTAGCCTGCTCGATGGCGTTCTTCCGCGTACTGCAGCCCGTGTCGGTACAGGAAACCGAAATCCACCACGTGGTGCTGACCATGAAAGATGGCCCGGCGATCGCCAACCAGGCGCGCCTGCGGATGCACGAACACTTCCAGGGGCCGATGGGCTTTGGCACGCCGGATGATTCGGAAGCCTGGGAGCGCGTCCAGCGCGGCGGCGGCGCGGGCAACGATCTGTGGATCATGCTCAACCGCGGCCTGCCGGGAGAAACCCGCACCGCCGACGGTCTGCGCAGCGACGTCAGCGCCGAAACCGGCATGCGTGCCGCCTATCAGCAATGGAAAAAGTACATGACTGCCGAAAGCCGGGGGCAAAAATGAGCGCACAGTCCACCTTAACCGCCGCCATCCACTTTATTAACCTGGAAGCGGACCTGCTCGACCAGGGTGAATTTCGCGAATGGCTGACGTTGTGGCAGCCGCAGGGGATGTACATCATCCCCGTCGACCAGCAGACCACCGATTTCGCCAATGCGCTGAACTACGCCTATGACAACCACGCGATGCGCGAAAAGCGCGTCCATCGTCTGTACAGCGGAGAGTCGATCTCCACGACACCACGGGCGCGCACCATTCGCATGACCGGGCGCCATCGTCTGGTGACGCAGGACAGCGAGCAGGTCGAAATCCGCTGCGCCCAGTTTCTCTATGAATACCGTAAAGGCAACGAGCAGCACTACGTTGCCGACCTGAGCTACACCCTGGTGCCGCAGGGAGAGAGCTTCCTTATCGCGCAGAAGGTCGTCCGGCTGATTAACGGCGATGACTATCTGCATAGCATTGGCTACATCCTGTGAGGCCGCAATGAACAGAACCGTATTAGTGACCGGCGCGGCTAACGGCCTTGGGCTGGTCATCAGCCGCCATCTCTGGGAGCAGGGCTATCAGGTTGCGATGGCCGATATCTCTCTCGACGCCGCGCGCCAGAGCGCCCGGCAGATCGACGCCGACCAGCAGCGGCTGCTGCCGCTGGCGCTGGATATCCGTGAAGCCGAGCAATTCCAGGCCGCACTGGATCAGGTGTGCCGCCACTTTGGCGCGCTGGATGTGCTGGTGAATAACGCCGCGCTCACCCTGACCACGCCGATCATGGAGATCAGCGTCGAAGAATTCGATCGCGTCACCAGCACCAACCTGCGGGGCACGTTTCTCGGCTGCCAGACCGTCGGCCGCTATTTTAGCGAGCGTCAGCAGGGCAGCATTATCAACCTCGCCTCGCTGGCGGGGCAAAACGGCGGCACCGCTTCCGGCGCCCACTATGCGGCGTCGAAAGGCGGCATTCTGACCCTGACCAAAGTGTTCGCCCGCGCGCTGAGCGCCGCCGGCGTCAGCGTCAACGCCATCGCCCCAGGCCCACTGGATCTCCCGTCGGTGCGGGCCGCGGTACCGCAAGAAAAAATGCCGGCGCTGCTGGAGATGATCCCGATGAAACGCCTGGGCGATCCGCTGCTGGTCGCCCGCGCGGTAGAGCTGCTGGCCGCCCCTTCCGCCACCTATATCACCGGGGCGACCTGGGATATCAACGGCGGCATCTATATGCGTTAAGCCCTTGCAGGGTGGAGAAGAAAGATGGTTGAAACGCTGACCGTGCGCGTCGTAGAACGCGAAATTCAGGGAACCGAAGTCGTCGTCCTGACGCTGGCCTCGCTGGACGGAACCGCCCTGCCCGCCTTTAGCGCCGGGGCGCATATCGATCTCCACCTCGGCGAGGAGATCGTCCGCCAGTATTCGCTGTGTAGCAGCCCGCATCACCCGGAACAGTATCGTCTGGGCATCCTTAAAGATCCGGCTTCACGCGGCGGATCGCTGGCGGCGCACCTGCTGCAGGTCGGCGCGACGGTGGCGATTAGCCCACCGCGTAATCTGTTCCCGCTGGAGATGGACGCCAGCCGCAGCCTGCTGATAGGTGGCGGGATCGGCATTACGCCGATGCTGGCCATGGCGGATGCCTTGTTCCGCGCCGGCAAGCCCTTCGAGATGCATTATTGCGGGCACAGCCGCGAGGGAATGGCCTTTTTGCACGAGCTGGCGGACTGCCACTTTAGCCAACATGTTCATCTGCATATCAGTGACGAAGGGCACAAGATCCGCCCCGAAGACGTGCTGGCGCCGCACCATGCTGATGCGCATGTTTATGTCTGCGGCCCGGAAGGGTTTATGGACTGGGTATCCGATGCCGCACGCGGCTACGGCTATTCCCCGGAACGCCTGCATCAGGAGTACTTCAATCGTGAAGTCGAAACCGGCGGCGACCGCTTTGAAGTCGATGTCCCGGAGCTGGGCTTAACCGTCACCGTCGAGGAGAACGAAACCATCGTCGCCGCGCTGCAAAAAGCAGGGATCAAGGTCAAAGTCTCCTGCGAACAGGGGGTTTGCGGAACCTGCCTTGCCAACGTGTGTAGCGGTGTCCCGGACCACCGCGACGAATACTTAACCGATGAAGAACGCGAAGATAACGATCAAATTCTGCTGTGCTGTTCGCGTGCCCGAACTCCCCGGCTGGTTATCGAAAGCTTCGAATACGTCAAACTGAAATAACGGATACCGCTATGAACCTGACATCAGATTTCCGTAATGCCATGGCGCAGTTGGGCAGCGCCATCACCATCATCACCACCGATGGTCCGGCGGGCCGCTTTGGCTTTACCGCCTCGGCCGTGTGCAGCGTCACCGATTCGCCGCCCACGCTGTTGGTCTGTATGAATCGCTCCTCGTTCGCTCATAGCAAGTTTAAAGAGAACGGCGTGCTGTGCGTGAACGTGCTCTCCGCTCAGCATCAGGACCTTTCCGGCGTCTTCGCCAATAGCCAGCTGCGATCGGAGGAGCGTTTTTTGCATGACCAGTGGCTGGCGCTGGAAACCGGTTCACCGGTGCTGGCGTCTGCCGTTGCTAACGTCGACTGCACGATCGCCACCAGCCATGAAGTGGGCAGCCACAGCGTGTTTTATTGTGAGGTCCGGCAGATCCGTCACAACCAGGCCGGCGACGGACTAGTGTGGTTCAACCGTCAGTTCCATACCCTCAGCGCGCAACCGTACCGCTAAGTGTTTGCATAACAACCCATAAGAGCCTGTCCATCAGGCTCAAAAAAATACCCTATCGCATTACGCCTCCCCATCGCCTTTGGGTGGCGTCAAGGTGCTGACTCGTCGGCGCCCTCTTTTCACCTGCACTGGAGTACATGTGATGTCTGGAACTGCGAGCGATACGCCGGTAAGCAAGCCCCAATCAATGCGCAAATTGATTATCGGTTCTTTTCTGGGTAACTCTCTTGAGTGGTACGACTTTTTTCTCTACGGCACGGCGGCAGCGCTGGTGTTCGGGCCGCTGTTCTTCCCGACCACCGATGACCCGCTGCTCGGCGCCTTCCTGGCCTTTTCGGGGTTTGCCATTGGCTTTATCGCCAGGCCGCTGGGCGGTATCGCCTTCGGCCACCTCGGAGATAAATACAGTCGTAAAATGACCCTGATCATCACCCTGACGCTGATGGGGGCCAGCACCTTTTTGATAGGTCTGTTACCAACCTACGAGCACATCGGTGTGCTGGCACCCATCGCCCTGATTACCCTGCGTTTCGTGCAGGGCGTGGCCTCCGGCGGCGAATGGGGCGGCGGCGTACTGATGCTGAGCGAGAATGCCCCGGAACATCAAAAGGGCTACTACACCGCCTGGAGTCAGGTCGGCGTTTCCGGCGGCTTTGTCCTTTCGTCGCTGGCGTTCTATCTGGTCCAGTTGCTGCCCCAGGAAGATGTACTGGCCTGGGCATGGCGCATCCCGTTCCTGCTGAGCCTGTTTATCTTCCTGGTGGGGGTCTATATCCGGCGCAATATCGAGGAGAATGCCGAGTTCGTCGCGCGCAAAGAGCAACCCGAGGACGCGCAGTTACCGGTACTGAGCGCCTTCAAACATCACCCGAAAGCCATTTTGCAGGCCATCGGTTTGCGGCTGGCGGAAAACGGCGCGGTGTATATCTTTTTCACCTTCTCAGTGGTCTATTGCAAACATATCGGCATTGAAACCCGGCTGGTGATTGCCGCAGTGACCATCGCTATGGCGGTGGAGATCGTCACCATTCTCGCCTGGGGCTGGTTGTCGGATCGGATCGGCCGGAAAGCGCTCTATTATATCGGCGTGATTGGCATGGCCCTGGTGGCGTTTCCGTTCTTCTGGCTCCTGCAAATGCACAGCTTCCCGGCGATTCTGCTGGCGATGCTGCTGGCCCTGCCGGTGTGCCACGGGGCGATGATCGCCGCCCAGCCGTGCATGATGGTGGAGCTGTTCCCGGTGGAAGTGCGCTATACCGGTCTGGCGCTCGGCCATGAAATTGGCGCCGTTATCTCCGGCGGGATTAGCCCGATGCTAGCGGTGGCGTTTTTAATCAAGTGGGACAGCTACGTCCCGGTCGCCTTGATGCTACTGGCCTTTGCATTACTGGCTCTGGTCGCGCTGATCAGTATTCGCCAGCCCACCACCGCACGCCCACAGCGGCAACCGGCCCTGTAATACTCATCGGCATGATGGTCTGTGCAACAAGGATGTTGCCCGTTCTGAACCCCAGCCTTCAAATTTAAATTTAAACAAAACAATGGTTAAGCCGGCATTTTTTGCTGAACCTGATAAATAATTCCACGCCACAATGACACCGTCTTCTATTTTATATATTGGAATGTTGGATTTATCAGAAAGGCAATTTATATGAAAAAGTTTATTATTCCTCTGATCACCGCAGCCCTGTTGCTGCCAGCGCTGTCAGCCCATGCAACTTACCGCAGCGATAACCGCCAGGACGCACGAAATATCCGCCAGGACTCTCGCGAGGAAGGACGTGATACCAAGCAGCAATGCGTCCGGGACAACAACAAGAGCAATGCCGGTTGCCGCCAGGACAAACGTGAGAATCGCCGCGACGGTCGTCAGGATGCCCGCGACGAGAAGTGGTGATCCACTGACAAAAACAGCAGGTGTGGTAAACACGCCTGCTATTACGCAGGTCAAGATTTACATTCTTCAAACAGAATCCCCACTGAGCACGCGATAGCCACCAACAAATACGTTACCATAGGTTACGTTCAGTGACTTTTTATTTCCGTGCGATGGCTGATCGGGATAATTGCGCGAGCAACTATTCACGCCATAAGTATGCTATTTGATGCCGTCCGACGAAAGACGGGAGATATTTAATCCACCTCTTACCCCCCTGTTTCGCCCGTCAACCCCGCATGCCAAAAATACAATAAAAACAGTCTTGATAATTCCTGAAATCATTTACATCCTATCATCAACAATCTGATACTAAACAACATTATATTTCCATCGCCACCACCCCCATCATTCTAAACACTCCAGTAAAACGAGAGAAGCCGGCAATCCTGATTCGCAAAAGTACCGGATTCCGGCGTGACACACCTCAACAATTAAGTCATATATCACTCAGGAATACATACCTCAGGTTTATTATTGCTATTCTCCGGCATAATTTTGCAGTATGGTTTAATCACGGTTATCGTCATGCAGTGAATGCTACCCGGTCTGGCATATCATTTTTGCCATACTGCGACGCACGTTATGCAATATTCAGTGGGCCACCCACCCCTGCGCCTCCGTATTCCAGGAGTGCATAACCAGAAGGAATGTAGGATGAGCAGAATATGGAACCCTCCCCGAATATTAATATTTATTAACAAAAAATGGTATGTCACCAAATTACATGAGGTTATTCCCCTACGACGAAGGGAGAGGCTTCATGTTTAAAACCAGCCTGCATTTGGAGTCCCCGTTTCAGCATGATATATGCTGAGGAACTTTTATCCGTTATAAAAGCATATCGCGCTATGACGAAAAATAAATGTTCAACAACACCTACTGATCAACGCGCTGGCCTGGCAACGAAGACCACACGGAATGAATGCCTTCAATTAAAAGGGAATAACATGAAGAGTACTTCTGAAATCAAGAAGAGGAACTTCCTGACTCAAAACGAGATCGAGTCGCTCCTCAAAGCAGCAAATAGTGGAGTCCACGCTGCACGTAACTATTGTCTGACATTACTCTGCTTTATTCATGGTTTTCGCGCCAGTGAAATTTGCCGTCTGCAAATCTCGGATATTGATTTATGCTCCAAATGTATTTACATTCGTCGACTTAAAAAAGGGTTTTCAACAACCCACCCGTTATTAAATAAAGAAATTCAGGCATTAAAAGTCTGGCTGGATATTCGCAGTTCGTATCCGGATGCTGACAGCGAATGGCTGTTTTTATCTCGCAAAGGCAATCCACTTTCCCGCCAGCAGTTTTACCAGATTATTTCGGCTGCCGGAGATAACGCCGGATTGACCATTGAAATTCATCCCCACATGCTCCGTCATTCATGTGGATTTGCGCTGGCGAATATGGGTATCGATACCCGCCTTATTCAGGATTATCTCGGTCATCGTAATATCCGTCATACCGTCTGGTATACCGCCAGTAACGCCGGGCGTTTTTACGGCATCTGGGACAATAAAAAAGAGAAGCAGCGCAACAACCTCTTGCGTTGAACCCCGTCTCAGCAACGGGGTTCAGAGTCTGATGCCATGGATGGCGTTAAAATGAGCAACTGTTACTGAAAACATTAGCAAATATTAACCATGCGTTAACTAAGATTATTGTTCCCGCAAGTTCTGACTTCATTCATAATAGCTAAACGGGTGATATCCTTGTAAATAATCAGGATTTTAATTCGTTATTTATTGTCGAATTAAACCATTCAGCATTATATTTTCCGTTTAAATCCTCGCCACCTATAACTTTTTCTCCTGTAATTTTATGAACCTGGCATTCGCTGCGCTTAACGCTATTGTGATATGACCTGAAATCCATAAAAATAAGATTTATCGCCTGGCGATATTTGAACTATGTGTAAATGTAATGTGAGCATTTGTTTTTTTGAATACACCTTTAACATTGCGGATTATTTTTTAGCCGCCCTGATTTCTTTCAGGGCGGCGCCTTCGTTCATCAATTTCAGGAGCAATGTATTGTGAATCGACGTCGTTTTCTTACCGCCAAAGAAGTTCAGGCGATGATGCTGGCTGCCCAGCAGGGTCCCACCGGAGAGCGGGACTATTGTCTGATACTGCTGGCGTTCCGCCATGGTATGCGTATCAGTGAGCTTCTCGACCTGCACTATCGGGATCTGGATCTTACTGAGGGACGGATCAATGTCCGCCGGCTGAAAAATGGATTTTCGACCATTCACCCCCTGCGATTTGACGAACTGGAAGCGATTGAACGCTGGAGTCAGGTACGTGTCGGCTGGAAAGCTGCGCAAAAAACCAGTGCGATCTTTATTTCACGCCGAGGAACCCAGCTTTCCCGTCAGCAGGCCTATCGGATTATTCGCAGCGCTGGCGAGCACGCAGGCACCGCGACCCAAACCCATCCGCATATGTTGCGCCACGCCTGTGGCTATGAACTTGCAGAAAGGGGCACAGACACGCGTTTGATTCAGGATTATCTGGGTCATCGCAATATTCGACACACGGTGCGCTACACCGCCAGTAATGCGGCGAGATTTGCCGGATTATGGGAAAGAAATAACCTGCTGGAAGAAAAATCTTATGAACAGAAGAAGTAATTCAACCAACTGATAAAAAAGGATATTTTTAGAAATGAACAAGTCAATTGGGGCCAAACTGTTTACATCATAAAAATATTTTGCAAACTTTTGCAACTAACAAGTACGTCAATTCTAAGAAATTAATATTATCTAACTGATTATTATCATATTTTACCTCTAATAGATTTTACTTATTCGCTAATCCATTCCGCCGTTCTGCCATATCATCTTTTCTGACTCCGCCGATTACCTGGCTCTCCCCCACGAAAAAATTCAGCTGATAAAGCCACAAAGATACAAAAGACAACATTAATAACCAATCACAAAAACATAAAAGACATAAATAAGCATTTTGTTTCAATGAGTCAAAATGGCCCCAATTGACTCATTAGTTGGGGAAAAACTGTGCAGAGCCGGCAGTCGAACCATTCGGCTGATATATGGAATGCCTGGAAGGCACTACGACTGCCAATTTCGGTTCGTAATATCGACTTTGTTTAAAGGAAAACACCATGAAAATCAAAACACTGGCAATCGTTGTTCTGTCAGCCCTGTCCCTGAGCTCTGCAGCGGCTCTGGCTGATACCACTACGGTTAACGGCGGTACAGTGCATTTCAAAGGGGAAGTGGTTAACGCTGCCTGTGCCGTAGATGCCGGCTCTATCGATCAGACCGTTCAACTGGGCCAGGTCCGTTCAGCCAGACTCGCTACAGCAGGGAGCACCAGCTCAGCGGTAGGTTTCAACATCCAGCTGGATGATTGCGACACCACCGTAGCGACCAAAGCTTCCGTTGCCTTCTCCGGGACGGCTATAGACAGCACCAACACCACCGTACTGGCACTGCAGAACTCCGCAGCTGGCGGCGCCACTAACGTGGGTGTACAGATCCTCGACAGCACTGGTACTCCGCTGGCTCTGGATGGCGCTACCTTCGGTGCAGCGACCACCCTGAACGACGGTACCAACATTATTCCTTTCCAGGCACGCTACTACGCAACCGGTGCAGCAACTGCCGGTACTGCTAACGCAGACGCCACCTTCAAAGTGCAATACGAGTAATTCACTCATCAGGCAAGGATGCGGTTCGGGCCAGGATGGCCCGTTATCTACGACAGGACTGGAGTGATAGCGATGCCAGGAATGAAATCAGCACTGTTGCTACTGCTGCTGCCGCCACTCGCCGTGGCAGGGAACCACTGGAACGTCACGCTCCCTGGCGGAAACATGCGCTTTCAGGGAGTCATTATTGCGGAATCCTGCCGGGTTGAAGCAGGAGACCAGCAGTTGACGGTCAATATGGGGCAGATCAGCAGCAATCGCCTTCATTCTGCCGGGGAAGATACCGACCCCGTGCCTTTCGATATCCATCTTCAGGACTGCAGCACCGCCGTCAGCCAACGCGTCGGCGTCGCTTTTCACGGCGTGGCGGACGGTAAAAATCCAGACGTGCTTTCGGTGGGTGAAGGCCCCGGCATCGCCACCGGAATCGGTATTGCGCTGTTTGATAGAGAAGATCGCCTGATTCCGCTTAACGCACCGGCCAGCGCCTGGTCACGACTGTATGTCGGGCCAACAACGCTGCATTTTGTCGCGAAATATCGCGCGACCGGCCATCAGGTGACCGGCGGAGCCGCCAATGCTCAGGCCTGGTTCTCTCTGACCTATCAGTAAATAACGGCGGGCATACCGGATGCAGGACACAACGGTGAGTATAAAAGGGGAAAACGTGAGAAAAACACTGGGGATGACGCGCTATCTGCTGGCGAGCTTATTGATGGTCGCCACGGCAGGTTTCACTGCACAAACCGAAGCTGGCGTAGCGCTGGGGGCAACCCGGGTGATCTATCCGGCCGGACAGAAACAGGTCCAGCTGGCGGTGACGAATAATGATGACAGCAGCACCTATCTGATTCAGTCATGGGTCGAAAATGCCGAGGGGCAAAAAGACGGGCAGTTTGTAATAACCCCGCCGCTGTTCGCCATGCAGGGTAAAAAAGAGAACACCTTACGCATTATTGATGCCACCAACGACAAGCTGCCGAAAGATCGGGAAAGCCTGTTCTGGATGAACGTCAAAGCCATCCCTTCGATGGATAAATCAAAGCTCAGCGATAATACGCTGCAGCTGGCGATTATTAGCCGCATCAAGCTCTACTATCGCCCGGCAAAACTGACGCTGTCACCGGATCAGGCCCCGGAGAAACTGACGTTTCGCCGCAGCGCCACGGCCCTCACGCTAATTAACCCGACGCCTTACTACCTGACGGTCACCGAGCTCAATGCCGGTACGCGGGTACTGGAAAACGCGCTGGTCCCGCCGATGGGTGAAACCTCGGTAAAAATCCCGGCCGATGCGGGTCGCGATATCACCTACCGGACCATCAACGACTATGGCGCACTGACCCCACGGATGAAGGGCGCACTGCAATAACTCCGGGGAAACCAGCGTTCTCCCCTGAATGATAATAAGAACTGACAGCCGGGCGACTACGGACCGGAGGGACTATGTCACATCTGAAATATGGACTGGACCGTTTGGGCATCCAGCGTACGCGGCAGGGTGCCCCTGGGTCGGTTCGCGTATTTGCCCGGTTCCCCATTGCCCTTTTGCTGGCCCTGCCAGCTTTTTCCGCGCAGGCGGAACTCTACTTTAACCCGCGTTTTCTCGCCGACGATCCTGCCGCCGTGGCGGACCTATCGGGATTCGAACAAGGACAGGAAGTGCCGCCGGGCACCTATCGCGTCGATATCTATCTGAATAATGGGTTTATGACCACCCGCGATGTCACCTTTAATCGCGCAGAGAACCAGCATGGCCTCGCCCCCTGCCTGACCCGCGGACAGCTCGCCAGCATGGGGGTCAACACCGCCGCCGTTACCGGGATGAACACCCTGGCCGCCGATGCCTGCGTGCCGATGGCGGAGTTAATCAAGGATGCCACCAGCCGTTTTGACGTCGGCTCCCAGCGCCTGTACCTGACCGTTCCGCAGGCGTTTATGGGCAACCGCGCGCGCGGCTATATCCCACCGGAACTATGGGATGACGGGATCAATGCCGGGCTGCTGAATTACAACTTCACCGGCAACAACGTGCGCAACTCCATCGGCGGTAGCAGCCAGTACGCCTATCTGAACCTGCAAAGCGGCCTCAACCTCGGTGCCTGGCGTCTGCGGGACAACACCACCTGGAGCTACAGCACCGGCGGCAGTTCCGCGAGCAATGAGAATAAATGGCAGCACGTGAACAGCTGGCTGGAGCGGGACATTGTGCCTCTGCGCTCGCGCCTGACGATGGGCGACAGCTACACCAACGGCGACGTTTTTGACGGGATTAACTTTCGCGGGGCGCAGCTGGCCTCGGACGACAATATGCTGCCGGACAGCCAGAAGGGCTTTGCCCCGGTGATCCACGGTATTGCCCGCGGCACCGCCCAGGTCTCCATTCGCCAGAACGGCTATGAGATCTACCAGAGCACCGTGCCACCTGGGCCGTTCACCATTAACGATCTCTATGCCGCCGGCAACGGGGGCGATCTGCAGGTCACGGTGAAAGAGGCCGACGGCAGCCTTCAGGTGTTCTCCGTTCCCTGGTCAACGGTGCCGGTGCTGCAACGTGAGGGCCATACGCGCTTCGCTCTGACCGCCGGGGAATACCGCAGCGGCAACGACCAGCAGGATAAACCCAAATTCTTCCAGGGCACGCTGCTCCACGGCTTGCCGGCAGGATGGACGCTGTACGGCGGGACCCAGCTGGCGGACCGCTACCGGGCATTTAACCTTGGGGTGGGGAAAAATATGGGCGATCTCGGCGCCGTGTCGCTGGACGTCACCCAGGCCAATGCCAAACTGCCCGACGACAGCGAACACCAGGGACAATCGCTGCGCTTCCTCTATAACAAATCGCTCACCGACGTGGGCACCAACATTCAACTGGTCGGCTACCGCTACTCCACGCGCGGCTATTTTAGCTTTGCCGATACCACCTACAACCGGATGAGCGGCTATGACGTGGAAACGCAGGATGGCGTTATCCAGGTGAAGCCTAAGTACACCGATTACTACAACCTTGCCTACAGTAAGCGCGGCAAAGTGCAGGTCAGCCTGACGCAGCAGCTAGGACGCACCGCCACGCTGTATCTGAGCGGCAGCCACCAGAGCTACTGGGGCACCGGCAAAGCCGACGAGCAGTTGCAGGCTGGGCTCAATGCGGCGGTCAACGATATCAACTGGACCCTGAGCTACAGCGTCACCAAAAACGCCTGGCAGGACGGTCGCGATCAGATGCTGGCGGTCAACGTCAACATTCCGTTCAGCCACTGGATGCGCTCCGACAGCACCTCCGTGTGGCGCCATGCCAGCGCCAGCTACAGCATGTCGCATGACCTCGATGGCCGGATGACCAACCTGGCCGGCCTGTACGGCACGCTGCTGGAGGACAACAACCTCAGCTACAGCATGCAGACCGGGTATGCCGGAGGCGGCAACGGCGACAGCGGCGCCACCGGCTATGCCGCGCTGAACTACCGCGGCGGCTACGGCAACGCCAACGTCGGGTACAGCCACAGCGATGGCCTGAAACAACTGTATTACGGCGTGAGTGGCGGCGTGCTTGCCCATCGCAACGGCGTCACCTTAAGCCAGCCGCTGAACGACACGATAGTGCTGATTAAGGCGCCGGGAGCGGACAACGTGAAAGTCGAAAACCAGACCGGGGTGCGCACCGACTGGCGCGGCTATGCGGTGCTGCCTTATGCCACCGAATACCGTGAGAACAGGGTAGCGCTGAACACCAACACCCTGGCCGACAATGTCGACCTCGATGACGCGGTGGTCAGCGTGGTGCCGACCCATGGCGCCATCGTGCGCGCCGAATTTAAAGCCCACGTCGGGATGAAGCTGCTGATGACCCTGACCCGCAATGGCAAGCCGGTGCCTTTCGGCGCCATGGTGACCTCGGTGGATAACCAGAGCGGCAGCATCGTCGCCGATAACGGTCAGGTCTATATGAGCGGCATGCCGCTGGCCGGAAAAGTACAGGTGAAATGGGGTGAAGGCGCCGCCGCCAGCTGCGTGGCCGAGTACCGCCTGCCGCCAGAGAGCCAGCTGCAGGCGCTGAGCCAGCTCTCCGCGGTCTGCCGCTAAGGAAGAATGATGATGACTAAATCACTGTATCTGCTGGGGGCCATGCTGTCGTTTACCCTCCCCCACGTGTTCGCTGCCGACAGCACCATTACCATCAACGGCTACGTCCGGGATAACGCCTGCGCGGTGGCGGGAGAATCGAAAGATTTTACCGTCGACCTGATGGATAACGCCGCGAAGCAGTTCAACGCCATCGGCGCGACCACGCCGGTGGTGCCGTTTCGCATCGTGCTGTCGCCGTGCGGCAGCTCGGTGACCGCCGTCAAGGTGGGATTCACCGGCGTGGCGGATACCAGCAACACCAGTTTGTTAAAGCTGGACAGCGGCGCGTCTGCGGCGGCGGGAATGGGGATCCAGATCCTCGACACCAACCAGACGATGCTGCCGCTCAACGCCGCCTCGACGGCGATCGCCTGGACCACCCTGACGCCAGGGCAGACCAATACCCTGAACTTTTACGCGCGTCTGATGGCAACCCAGGTCCCGGTCACCGCCGGGCACGTCAACGCCACAGCGACATTTACGCTGGAATTTCAGTAACCGGAGGTTGAGATGAACGGGACTCCCCGAGGATGGCTGCTGGCCAGCGTGCTGGCACTGGCCGTCTCCCCATTGCAGGCGGCCGACATCACGATCACCGTGAACGGCAAAGTGGTTGCCAAACCCTGTACGGTATCGACCACCCAGGCCACCGTGGAGCTTGGCGATCTGTATACCTTCAGCCTGGTGTCTGCCGGTGCCGCTTCGGCCTGGCACAGCGTGGCGCTCGACCTGAGCAACTGCCCGGTGGGCACCTCCAGAGTCACCGCCAGCTTTAGCGGCACCGCGGACGCTACCGGGTATTACAAGAACCAGGGGACCGCGGGCAATATCCAGCTGGAATTGCAGGATGACGGCGGCACCACCCTCAACAACGGCGCCACCAAATCGGTGCAGGTTGATGACACCACCCAGTCCGCCCGTTTCCCGCTGCAGGTCAGAGCCTTGACGGTCAACGGCGGCGCCACCCAGGGAACCATTCAGGCGGTGATCAGTGTCACCTACACCTACGCCTGAGTCAGGAGAGTAAGTTGATGAAAAAAGTCTTAACCCTGTTCACCACGCTGCTGCTGTTGGGCTGGTCAGTCAATGCCTGGTCCTTCGCCTGCAAAACCGCGACCGGGGCGACGATCCCCATCGGCGGCGGCAGCGCCAACGTCTACGTCAACCTGGCACCGGCGGTCAACGTCGGGCAAAACCTGGTGGTCGACCTGTCATCACAAATTTTCTGCCACAACGACTATCCGCAGACCATTACCGACTACGTGACCCTGCAGCGCGGCTCCGCTTACGGCGGCGTACTGTCGAGTTTTTCCGGTACGGTAAGATATAACGGCACCACCTATCCGTTCCCGACCACCACGGAAACCGCCCGGGTTATCTATGATTCCACCACCGATAAACCCTGGCCAACCGTGCTCTATCTGACGCCAATCAGCACCGCCGGCGGCGTGGCGATCACCACCGGTTCGCTGATTGCGGTGTTGATTCTGCACCAGACCAACAACTACAACGGCGACTCATATCAGTTCGTGTGGAATATCTACGCCAACAACGATGTGGTGGTCCCCACCGGCGGCTGCGATGTCTCTGCCCGCGACGTAACAGTGACGCTCCCGGAATACCCCGGATCGATGGCGGTGCCGGTCACGGTGTACTGCGCGCAGAATCAGAATCTCGGCTATTATCTCTCCGGTACCACCGCCGATGCGGCGAACTCTATCTTCAGCAACACCGCGTCGGCCTCGCCCGCCCAGGGCATTGGCGTGCAGATGACCCGTAACGGCAGCGTTGTTCCGGCCAACAGTACGGTGTCTCTGGGGACCGTCGGGACGTCAGCGGTCAATCTGGGGTTAACCGCGACCTACGCGCGCACCACCGGCCAGGTCACGGCGGGCAACGTGCAGTCCATTATTGGGGTGACATTTGTCTATCAATAGCGGCAGCGTGGCGCAGGTCTCTCCGCCGGTGGACTATATTCTCTCGCCCTGCACGATCGCCGCCGAGGGGCTGTCCGCGTTGATGGACGACGGCAGCCTGCGCCAGCCCCGTCGGCTGTTTCCCCAACGCCATGAGGCGCGGCTCATTCCCGAGCGGGTCAGCGTCCGTCGCGTGGTGGTATTTTTGCCCGACGATCCGTTCTGGCTGCTGCTCACTCTGCGCCAGGCGGCGCAGCTCCTGAAACATCGCGCCGTGGCGCTACCGATGCTGATCCTCAGCCGCAGTCCGGCAAACTGGCTGTGGCACACGCTGTTGCATCAGGTCGGCAAGGCGCGTTACCTGGCCGCGGTACAGGCCGCCGCCGCCGATTTACCCTGTCAGCAGCTGGCGGAGCTTCTCAGCTATTCCCCATCAGCGGGCTCCCCCCTTCTGGAACAGCAGGCGGTGCGGGAGATGGCGACCGGCGGCACGCCGACCTGCGGCATCAGTAAGCCGGAGCTGACTACCGCGCTGGACTGGCTGCAGGGGGACAGCATCAATAGTCAGGCGCAACGGCGGGGGCTGAGTCATAAAACCCTCTATACCCAGCGAAGTTCAGGACTGAAGAAGATGGTGGAACATCATCCACATCTGGCGAGCCGCTTTCCCGGCAGCCAGACCAAAGGACAAAAGGCCAGCGGTGTCGCCGCGCTTTCTGCGTTCGAGCGTGAGTTTGTTCATGCGATTCACTGCCGGCACATTTTTCCGGTATTCCAGCCCATCACCGACGAGCGTTTAATGCTGCAGGGCATCGAGGTGCTGTCACGCTGGCGGCGCCACGGTGAAGTGCTACTGCCGGGCGAGTTTCTGCCGCGGATCCGTTCGGAATATGCCTGGCTGTTGCTCACCGCTTTTGTCTTGCAGGAGGCGGTGCAGAACATCAATCAGCACTCGGGGGAGTTTTACTTCGCGGTGAACATCCCGCCGGTCATCGCCAACAATAGCAATATTGTCCGCATGATGGAGGCGGCGCGTCAGCAGTTACATGAACCGCAGTGGGGCAAACGGCTGGTACTGGAATTTGCTGAAACCGTCGATCTCAGCCGCCACGGCAAAACCGGTGAGAATATTACCCGCTTACAGCAGCTGGGCTTTTGTATCATGCTCGACGACTGCTTTTCACAAAGCAGCGTAATGTTTCCGGTTCGAACCGTGCGCTTTAATGAGTACAAGCTGGATATCAGCATTATCAACGATCTGGCGCGCGACCCGCACGCCCTGGCGTTGATCAAAAGCCTGATCTATTACTGCCAGCTCTCCGGCAGCCGCTGCATTGCTGAAGGGGTCGATAGCCTGGAGAAATTCAATATCCTGAAGGCCCAGGGCATCGATCGTTTTCAGGGCTACCTGATCTCACCGCCGGTGACGGGCGATAATCTGCCGGATCTTATCCAGCGCTTTTCCGCAGGGCGATTTCCCACCAGCATTGCCGGATAGTTCGGCATAGAGGCCGAATGCCTTAATGGTGAGGCGGCTATGTGGCGCGATTTGCGATCCCCTCGGGGGGAGTAAATTCTGAGAAGAAAAAGATCGCCTGACCAGTCAGCTGTCCAACGACATCGGCTTACTTCCTCCTGGAGGTAAGCCGAACAACTTGCGAACCCAGTTAAGAAATGCGCCATAAGGGCGTCCCAGCAAAAGCATCATCAGGGCGGCGCCAAGCGTGCCGCGAAGCAATCCGCTTCCCGAGGCTCCGCTGAAAGCAATGATCAATGCATAGATGGGAACCTGAAAACTGACAAGCGCCACGCTATCCCAAAACAGTGTAGATATTCGACTCTCACCGGCACGCCTCATTACCCAGTCACGCCACATGCCGTAAGGTCTGGCCACCGGAACCATCAGAGCCGCCCCCAGCAGGCGGGCATGGAAAACCTGCTCCCACGTCATGCCGGCGATCAGGCGTTCATTAATAATGCCGGTTGTCGTGAAAAAGAGGATCAGCGCAACGGTATCTGCCAAAAATGCAGTCCGACGCATCTTCTGTTGCTGGCGTTGAGGCAAATGGTTTTCCTGTCGTGGTGAGGTGGCAACTTATTAATGCGAAACGCACACCTTGCCATTGCCGGAATGTACAAGATATCGCACTTTGTCAGACGATAAAAACCGAAAGTTCCTGGCGGACTTTCCACCAGGCCGGTACCACGATGCCGGCCGGAATATGGGCTTTTAATGGGATAAGACTATGGGTTCACTGGTATCCGCGGCACAAGATTCACTGCTGAGGCACAGGCCGTTCGTCACCTTTTGGCTGGCGCGCACCTGTTCATCGTTTGGTTTTCAAATGTTTTCGGTTGCCGTTAGCTGGCAAATTTATGCCATCACCCACAGCGCGATGGCGCTCGGGATGATCGGCCTGATGCAATTCTTACCTTCCGTCCTGCTGGCTCTCCCTGCCGGGCACCTTGCGGATCAGTTCGATCGCCGGCGGATTGTGCTGCTTGGTCAGTTCATTGAGTGGGTTGCATTACTCGGGCTGGTTGCGCTGACGCTGCTGCAATGGGCGGACAAGATTGAAATTTGGGGGCTGGTCTTTTTAATCTCGGTGGCAAAAGCGCTGGAGTGGCCGGCAATCACCTCGATGCTACCGGCGCTGGTGCCGCCGCCGATCCTTGCACGGGCGATGGCGGCCAGCTCAGTCGGCGGACAGGCGGCAGTGATTATCGGCCCAACGCTTGGCGGCCTGCTGTACGTGGCGGGCCCGGAGGTGGTGTATGGTGTATCGGCGCTGTTCTATTTGTTCTCGATTGTGCTGGTTAGCCGACTGCGCTACGAGCGGCCACCGCAAACCCGTCTGCCCATGAACCTCACCAACCTGTTTGCCGGCGTGCATTTTATCCGCGAGCGAAAAGATGTCCTGGGTGTGATCTCGCTCGATCTGTTTGCCGTCCTCCTCGGCGGGGCAACCGCGCTGTTACCGATCTTCGCGCAGGATATTTTGCATACTGGCCCCTGGGGCCTGGGGATGCTGCGCGGAGCGCCATCGGTTGGCGCGTTGCTGGTTGGCGTCTGGCTCAGCCGCCACAAGCTGGAGAAAAACGTTGGCCTGATCATGTTCGCCTCGGTGGCGGGCTTTGGCCTGGCAACGCTGGTATTTGCGCTTTCTGAGCGGCTGTGGCTTTCCCTGCTGGCGCTGGCCGCGCTCGGCGGATTCGATATGGTGAGCATGGTCATTCGTGGTGCGCTGGTGCAGCTGGATACGCCGGATGATATGCGCGGTCGCGTGAACGCGGTGAACGCTATCTTCATCAATACCTCAAACCAGCTTGGCGAGTTTGAATCTGGCCTGTTAGCCGCATGGATGGGCGCCGTACCGGCAGCAGCACTTGGCGGAATTGGAACCCTGGTGGTAGTGGCCATCTGGATGACCATTTTCCCGCACCTGCGTAAAAGGCAGAAGCTGGAAAATGAAGGCACGACCTGATTTGCGGTAGATGCGATCTACGTCAGGCAAAATAGAGCACCGGTTGAAGCCGGTGCTTATATTTCAGGCGCGGATATCGTCGTACTCGCGGGTGTTATCAAACTCATGTTTGGCAAACGGGCACAGCGGGATAATTTTTCGCTGCTCGCCGCGCATTTTTTCCACGACCTTCGCTACCAGCTGTTTGCCTACCCCCTGGCCTTTCAGGCTCTCGTCCACGTCGGTATGTTCAATAATGCTGAGATGCTCGCCGGTGGGGACAAAAACAATTTCGGCGACCTGATTCCCTGCCGCATCATTGACGTAAAACTTGTTATGACCTTCCAGTATCTCCACTATTTCCTCACTTATTTTTGGCAATATTTCAGGGCACCGCTCGGGCAGGTATCGATCACCCGTACGACGGTGGCGACATCCACTTCGTCCGGGATGATCCACGGCTTACGCTTGAGGTTAAAGAGCTTTGCACTACCGCGCACGCAGTTTCCCGAGTGCTGACAGATGTCCGTGTTGAAGTAGACATCTATCTTCTCTCCGGTATAGGCCCGATAGCCGGCTTCCACTAGTTCCTTATCCATGACATTGCCTCATTATTTTTTTATTGTTCAGGTGCTAAGCATAGCCCTGCCAAACCGCCCCCGCTATGGGGAAATGGCGAATCCCTAATGTATATATCGTTAAGACTTAGCGTATTGATGCAAAATAAATGATTTAATTATCATCTTATCCTGACCTATCTATTTCATGCATCGCCCCGACATTCCCCCTCAATAAACAGAGGGAAGTACTGAGGTACTATTATTCCAGCCTGTTTTTCTCTCTGGCTGTTCATTATTGCCAGCGATTCCGGTATTCGGAGCGACCTTCCCCGGCTGGTTTTTCTGTTCGCCACGATCCTGTGGTGCCGGAGGTCAGCGGGCGTATCAGGCCATGCTGGAAGATGCCCGGGCCCGCCTGACAACGCTGGACGCGCGAAAGCGCTGGTGAAGCAGACCACTTCGTCGCGGACCCGCGTTAGATCCACAGGCGTCAGGCAAATAGCTGCCATTCTCGCGCCTGATTGACCGCCTGAATCCGGCCATTCACCTCCAGCTTTTCGTACAGCTGCTTGAGATGCCATTTCACGGTTTCCGCCGTAATCCCTAAGGCCCGGGCGATCTCTTTATTGGAGTAGCCCTCGGCGATCAGCCCCAGCGTTTGCAGTTCCCGCTCGGTCAGACGAAGGTTCGCCGGCGCCTGACGGGCTACAGCAGTCAGGATCCCAGCCTCGCTAAATTTGGCAAGGCGCTGCGCCAGCTCACCGCTGAAAGCCTCGCCCTGGCCTCCGCGTTGCTGGATAGCCATCAGCAATGCAGCCATATCCTCCCCGCCGTCCAGCAGGCTGCGCCACAGTTTCTGCTGAAACGCCCGGCGCAACGCGGGGATCCCCACAGCAATTGCCCGCTCCTGTTCCCCGGCACGCCACAGCGCGACGGCCTGAATCAGCCGCAGACGTACGGCAAACAGCCACTCGCCGACACGCTCCTGCTCATCGGCGAGCGTCTCGAGCTGCCGGGCTGCCGCCAGGGGTTTTCCATCGGCCATCAGCACCCGGCTCTGACTCAGGGTCAAACAGGCGGTGACAAAATCAGCGCTCTCCGCGGCGGCCCCGAGGGCCAGTTGCTGCAGACGCAGCAGCAGACTGTCGGCCGCCGCGCGATCGCCCGCCTGAAGCGCATTGCAAATACGCTCGGCCAGCAGCGGCGCCTGCGCCCGCAGCCATCCGCGCTGCACCGCCAGGCCTTCGGCATGCAAAAGCAGCGAGATCATCTCGTCCGTCTGCCCGTTTAATCGCGCCAGCCTCGCCAACACGATGTAACAGCGGCTAAAGCCATCTGGTGGGCAAAAGTCATCGATCATCTCCAGGCGGAGCATCAGCAGCGTCGCGATGGACTGCACTTCCCCTTGTTCCCAGGCAATTTCTGCGAGGATTGGCGCCAGGGTTGCGCCGCTGCTGGAATGGGGACCGGTCTGTTGTTCGGCATATTGCAGCGCCCGCGCCGCCTGGTGCTGAGCTTCCGCCAGGTTGCCCTGACGCAGGTATCCCTGGGCCATAACAAACGCCCGGTACACCTCGACGAACAGGTTGCGGTTCGCCACCCGCACTCCCGATACCCGTTGCTGCACATCCAGCGCCTGCTGCGGCCGGGCGTTCGCCAGGTGGCAGTAGCTGAGAATATTGCACACCAGGCCATCCACCCAGATATCACCGCAGGGTACGTCATGCAGCAGCGGTTCGACGATCGCAATGCTCTGCGCAATATTGTCGGCAAACGCTTCGCAGATAGCCCGCACGACGCGGATCTTGATCCATGAACTGTGGGCTAACTCGCGGCGGTTGGCGGCGGCCAGTGACTCAATGGCGTCCAGCAGCTGGCGGGCATCGTGAAAGCGAAAGCGGTGCGCTAACGCCCACGCGAGGTTCGTTTGCAGTTCGATGCGCGAAGGGTCCAGATTGGCCGGCAGATAGCGGATCCAGCGCACCATGGTCTCGATATCGCCCTCTTCCGCCAGCGACTGGGCGCCCGCTTCCGCATGCCCGGCCCCCGCCTTTCCGGCGGCCAGTGCATGGCGAATCGCCTCCGCCCACAACTGCTGGCCAGCAAACCAGTTACTGGCATGTTCATGCAACGTGCGGATATCCACCTCCGCGCTATGGCGCAGGCGGTACAGCAGCGCTTCGCGCATCAGCGGGTGGTAACGGAACCAGAAGCCGTCCGCATCCAGGGCAGAGAGAAACAGATTGTGCTGCGCTATCCACGTCAGCATCGCTTCACCGTTGCGTTTCCCGGTCACGGCATCGCACAGCGACGGGTGCAGACGGTTGAGCATGGAGGTTCGCAGAAGAAAGGCCAACACCTCCGTGGGCAATGGCGCAAAAATAACTTCGTCCAGATAGCGAGAGAGGGCCCGGGAGGCGGTGTTCAGTTTGCCGTCGGTGAGGCAGGAATGGGCGCTGCCGTTCGCTAAGGCGGCCATTTTCATTCCGGCAACCCAGCCCTCGGTGCGGGCTATCAGTCGCGGAATATCCTGCCGCTCGGGGGCCGGTGAGATCGACGTTGAAAAATAGATTCTGGCCTCGGCGGCGTTAAACCGCAGCGCATGATCGTCAATCTCCACCAGCCGATCCTCCATCTGCAGGCGACTCAACGCCAGCGGGGGTTGGCTGCGGCTGGCAATAATCACATGCAGAGACGGCGGTGCATGGTTCAGCAACCAATTCAGCCCCTCATGAATGTCCGGGTCGCTAATATTCTGGTAGTCATCAAGAATCAGAAACAGCGGTGCCTGACGGCGGTGCAGTTGGTTGACTAGCCCGGCGAGAAACAGGCGGAAATCGTCACCTGGGGCATTCTCCGCCAGGGTATGCTCTGCCTGCCACAGCGGCCGCAGCGCCTCTTGCAGGTAACGCATCAACAACAAAGGCGTGCTGTCATCGTCATCGATACTCAGCCAGGCGAGCGCATCGCCCTGCTGCTGCCGATGCTGGTACCACTGGGCCAGTAGCGTGGTTTTACCGAACCCGGCGGGAGCGCATACCAGCGTGAGGGTACTGGTGAGGGCGGCATCGAGACGCTGGAGCAGACGCTCGCGTGGCTGCAGCGTCCCCGGCGATCGCGGCGGCGTAAAGCGCGTCGCAATCAGCGGTAAGGTGCGCGCAAGGCGGAACGGTTCCTGGTGAACAAACCCGCTCAATGCGTCTTCCGTCGAGGGTAACAATTCCATAGCGCTATGACCTCTTCATCCCGTACACCGGCCATTATCCCCCCCAAACGGGGGGTAGGCCATGTTTATCCATACCTATAAAGTAGTTTTATCCTCTGCCACCGATGGGCGGTACGTCAGGCCAGCTTGTTCGTGCGGCCAGCCTTTCCCATCCGGCATCCATCATCTCTTAATCAGTACAAGGTGAGTACAGAAATGGCTATCGAAAATAAAGTTGCTTTAGTGACCGGCGCAGGTCAGGGCATTGGCCGCGGTATTGCTTTACGTCTGGCTAAAGAAGGCGCGTCGTTGATGCTTGTCGACGTGAAGCCGGAAGGGATTGCGGCAGTAGCCGCAGAGATTGAGGCCCTGGGTCGTAAGGCCGCGACGTTCGTAGCCAATATTGCCGATCGCGCCCAGGTATATGCCGCCGTTGACCAGACGGAAAAAGAGCTGGGCGGCTTTGATATTATCGTCAACAACGCGGGCATTGCGCAGGTGCAGGCGATCGCCGACGTGACGCCTGACGAGGTCGATCAGATCATGCGTATCAACGTTCAGGGAACTTTATGGGGCATCCAGGCCGCGGCGAAAAAATTTATCGACCGCAAGCAGAACGGCAAAATTATCAACGCCTGCTCGATTGCCGGACATGACGGTTTCGCTATGCTGGGGATTTATTCCGCCACCAAATTTGCCGTTCGCGCCCTGACTCAGGCGGCGGCGAAAGAGTACGCCAGCCGTGGGATCACCGTGAACGCCTACTGCCCGGGGATTGTCGGTACCGGCATGTGGACCGAAATCGATAAACGTTTCTCCGACATTACCGGTGCGCCGGTCGGTGAGACCTATAAAAAATATGTTGAAGGTATTGCACTCGGTCGCGCAGAAACGCCGGACGATGTGGCAAGCCTGGTCTCGTATCTGGCTGGCCCGGATTCCGACTATATTACCGGTCAGTCGATCCTGATCGATGGCGGGATTGTTTACCGTTAATGTCCGAAGCGGGCCGTCTTAATCAGACGGCCCGCTGTACATCGTTTTTCCGCTGCCGTCAGGCGTTGGAGACTGACTTCTGAGCGCTGTTGTTGCGGGTGTTTTCCAGCATACGACGCACCGGGACGATCAGCACGCAGAGCACGGCGGCGCAGATAAGCAGCGCAATCGAGCAGCGGGCGAAGAGATCCGGCAGCATATCCAGTTGGTCCGCTTTAACGTGACCGCCAATCAGGCCTGCCGCAAGGTTGCCCAGCGCACTGGCGCAGAACCACAGACCCATCATCTGGCCGCGCATTCTTTCAGGCGCCAGCAGCGTCATGGTCGCCAGACCAATCGGGCTCAGGCACAACTCGCCGAGGGTCAGCATCAGAATACTGCCCACCAGCCAGAACGGTGATACACCTGCCCCGTCGTTGTTCAGTACATGCTGTGCCGCCATCATCATCAGGCCAAAGCCTGCAGCCGCGCAGAGAATACCGATAACGAACTTGGTGATGCTGCTCGGACGGACGCCTTTACGCGCCATGGCCGGCCATGCCCAGCTGAAGACCGGCGCCAGCAGAATGATAAACAGCGCGTTGACCGACTGGAACCAGACCGCCGGGATTTCAAAGTCGCCGATCATTCGGTTGGTGTAGTCATTGGCAAACAGGTTAAATGAGGTTGGCTTCTGTTCAAATGCCGACCAGAAGAAGGCGGCAGAGACCAGCAGAATAAAGCACACCAGCAGGCGGGCGCGCTCTTTACGGCTCAGTCCGGCAAACATGAACAGGTAGATAAAGTACAGCACCACCGAAGCGGCAATCACGTATACCAGCATGCTGGCGACCGCGACAGGGTTCACCACGATCGCCCCCTGAGCAATCAGCGTGATGATCACCGCCGCGCCAACCGCCAGCGCCAGCAGCCAGGCGCCGACGCCGTTTTTCTTCGCCACCGGGCTGTTCCAGGTCGAATCGAGGCCCACTTCGCTGTCATAGCGTTTCATCGCCGGTACCGCGAAGACACGGAAGATAACCAACGCGACCAGCATCCCGAGGCCACCGATGCCAAAGCCCCAGTGCCAGCCGTGCGATTTGATCAGCCAACCGGAGATCAACGGAGCGATAAACGATCCCATATTGATGCCCATATAGAACAGCGAGAATCCACCGTCACGACGGGCGTCACCTTTCTTGTACAGCGTGCCCACCATTACCGAGATACAGGTCTTAAACAGGCCCGACCCCAGCACGATGAAAATCAACCCGATGAAGAACAGGTTGTCGCCCATAAAGGCAGACAGGGCGATCGACAGGTGACCCAGCGCGATCAGAATCGATCCATACCAGACCGCCTTCTGCTGACCCAGCCAGTTATCCGCCAGCCAGCCGCCCGGTAACGCCGCGAGGTACATACTGCCGGCAAAGATACCGACAATCGCTGAGGCGTTCTCACGCGCCAGCCCCATTCCGCCGTCATACACGGTGGCGGCCATAAACAGAATTAATAGTGGGCGAATCCCGTAAAACGAAAAGCGCTCCCACATTTCAGTAAAAAATAACGAACCCAGCGGATAAGGATGACCAAAGAAGGTCCGGCTTTCATTTTTATTCACAGAGGAATGCATAACTTCTCCAGATAAGGTGCGCCGCAGAAAACATGTTGACTATGTATACATCCGGCCAGTAATTAACATGAGGTATAATATTTTTTAACTATTTGATAACCATATTCTGGTTTTGTCTAGCCCCTCACCCCAATCTTTTAGATGAAAACTCGACAAACGTCTACTTTTATAGATTTTAAGTTGGCTAAAGTCAAAATGTGATTGACATCTCAAATGAAAATAAAAGAAAGGATTATTCGATTAGAAACAATTAGTTATGTGCATAGATTATCGCATTGATGTCACGTGCAGAAAGGCAGGATAACGCGATAAAAAGTAGGGGAAATACCAGGTTGGTCGCCGCGATGTTGGGAAGCATCGATAAGTTGTGATCTTAGCTGGCCGGAAGGATGACGGCGCTGAGGGAGGCGGGTCGAAGCCGGACCAACAGCACCGAATTTTTGCAATGCCTGAGAGAGCGTGTGTGAATTTTCGCGCGTGAACGCTATGCCCAGCGCCGGTTCTGCAGCACCACCCGGTAACCGTCGGCGTCGACGAATGTTTGCCCGTTCACGTCCCAGTACGGGTTAAACGCTGATACCCCGCGAAAGCCAGCCGTCACCATTCGGGCGCAAGCGTGCTCCCAGTCGGGCTTGTCGGGGTAATAGAGAACCAGTAAATCCTCATCCGTCGGGCCAGGCTGCACCGGGTGCCGGTGACAGACGGTGAATTCAAGGTGCCAGGGCAGCGTCGCATGGCCCAGCATAATTCCACTGAAACCGTCATGATCGGCGAAATCGGCAATGCGCTCCAGTCCCAGTCCCTGGCTGTACATCTCACAGGCGTGCTCAAGGTCGCTGACCGGTCGGGCAATACGCATGTGGCTGAAGATCATAGAAGCTCCCGTGGGTTAACAAGTGCTGCCCACCATGGGCAGCGGCATGTTTACTGTACCCGCGATTCCGCGCGGCATTTGTCCGTCAGAGCCTTATCATATTTATGATGCTCAACGTTATTGTCCGGGACAAGTATAACAACTCGGTAATTTACCTGCACAACATGCCATTATTTTACTGTAAAACAATAAAGATCCCGGGAATATTTCTCTGTTTCCTGATTCCCGGTCTGATGCAACATTAGCCAGAGCATTCAATAAAATCACTTCCTGCGGAGTTAAATCCATTTTCTTTGATTGGGTTTTATTTTGCAGTACCAGTTCAAAATAGTTACCATCAAACTTTTTTGATATATAACGACCCGCAGACTGTTTTATCCAGTTATTTAACCAACCAAGGCGTTCGAAGACTATGTATATTTGCATGAGTAGAGCACTTGTCTTTATATAAGACAGTTCTCCGGTTGTGGCATGGAGTGTTCCCAGCTATTGCCAAATATGTAGAACGTAAAGACAGCGGCAGAACCGTCCAAATACTGGCTACATCTGTTGGTGATGTGGCTACGGGCCTGGAGAGGATAATAGTTAAGACTCCAGGGCATACAGCGCCCCTTTTTGATTACGCGGAGACCCTCGGTCAGGTATATAATGCACATCTCTTTGGTGCTGACAGAAGCGTTGCACCATACAGATTTTTTTAACGTGCAGGATAGGTGCGCAGTGGAAACGTTAATGGTTGTGGCAGTTGTCGTGTTTATATTATTCAAAATCGTCAAGGTCGTAGCCGCCAGGCTATATCCTCCTGACACGATGGAAGCACGGGAACAGTATGACAGCAGCAATATGAAAGACTCATGGGGAAATTATCCCAATGCCGAGACACATGTCGGGTTATTCGAACAGATCCAGCGTGAGCAGCAACAAAGACAGCGAACCGCAAATGATGCGGAAGTGTTCTACAACTCAAAGGAATGGCGGCGTTTACGTTATCAGGCGTTCAGAGAGTACGGAAACAAATGCTGCGTGTGTGGTCGTGGTGCAAGTGATGGGATGGTGATGCATGTTGACCATATTAAACCTCGTTCCCTTTACCCGCATTTAGCCCTGGAGCTCTCCAATCTGCAAATCATGTGTAATGAATGCAACGTAAGTAAGAGTAACAAAGATGAGGTTAAATGGAGATAGGCTCCCGCTAGTACAGGAAACTTCCGGGGTGGGGTCAGTCCATCAAAACCACCCTATTGCATCCTATCTTATCGAAGTTAGCGGGAATATCTCGTTACGCCCGGCTGAGATTCTGGAAAAGTTCGAGGCAATTGATCAAACCGAAGGTAGCAAAACGGACAAGTTAAAAGCCTACTTTGACGTAGTTCAAAACGCGTATTGGAAGCAATTAAATATTGTTGAAGCTAAATATCTTTTAGACGCGCTTTGGTGGTTTGGTGAGGAAGTAAACCCAGGGAACGACTGGAGAAACTACTTCTAACTATTGAACATAAACGGGGGTGTAATGCCCCTTTCCTTTAGCGTCACTTAACTTAAATTTTAACCACACTTATATTAATGATTTTGTAACATCTGATCGTTTACTCACCAAATTTGATTACGTACACTTTCCTTGTGGACTTTTATAACAACATGAGGAAAAAGAGAAAATGGCTATTCCAGCGTATTTATGGCTCAAGGATGACGGCGGCGCAGACATTAAAGGATCTGTAGATGTTCAAGACCGTGACGGCAGCATTGGGATCAACGGATTTTCCCATAATCTGAGCATTCCAACCGACGGAATGACGGGTTTCTCCAGTGATGCACGACAATAAAGATCCGACCAAAGAGAAACATAACCATGTTGGTCACGCTGCTGGTATCCCGGATCAGATTCTTCTTCGCGGTGCAGGTGCGGCGCAAATTCTCGCAGGTACAAACCGTCCAGAGTTTGCAGATTATCCAGGGCCTAACTCTTATGGTGATGATCCTCAAGACCAGACCTGGATTAGAGCAGGGATAGACTATGCGAAACGTTCGGGTTTTTAAGTGGGCCGTAGTGCTTTTGGTCATAGTGGCTTGCTACGGTGTGTATAAGGTGCTCAACTCCCCAATAGACCTGACTGTTTACAAGGTTGAAAAAGTTAACTCTAAGTTGTCGCTATACATCACAGAGGGAAGTGCAGGTGTTACCACGGACTTTGTGTACCAGTTTTATTTAGTCCCTCCAGAAGTCACGGAAACGGCTTTCCTGAAAGGTATCGGGGATAAGTACCAGCCTTTTTTATCAACGTCTGACGGCAGTGCAAAGATCGCTATAAGTGATAGTGCTATTCATCTGGACGTGAAAGGCGATGTGTACCACTTCACCAATGGCGCGAGCTACTCAACCACAATCTACCTGAATGCATCACCATTCTAAGAGCATAGCCAGCTTTCACGCTGGCTCTCTTCTTCTGATTTCAGACAATAGCAATGCCCCCTTTATTTAGCGTTACTTAACTCATACTTAACCATGCTTACATTAATGATTTTGTTACATCTGATCGTTTACTCACCAACTTTGATTACATACACTTTCCTTGTGGACTTTTATAACAACATGAGGAAAAAGAGAAAATGGCTATTCCAGCGTATTTATGGCTCAAGGATGACGGCGGCGCAGACATTAAAGGATCTGTAGATGTTCAAGACCGTGACGGCAGCATTGGGATCAACGGATTTTCCCATAATCTGAGCATTCCAACCGACGGAATGACGGGTTCTCCAGTGATGCACGACACTAAAGATCCGACCAAAGAAAAGCATAACCACCTTGAGTGCGTAGAGCTACGCTACGAGCGTATCACCTGGAAATACTGCGATGGTAATGTTCAGTTTA
Source organism: Klebsiella sp. R445 (assembly GCF_051131755.1). Taxonomy (NCBI): domain Bacteria; kingdom Pseudomonadati; phylum Pseudomonadota; class Gammaproteobacteria; order Enterobacterales; family Enterobacteriaceae; genus Klebsiella; species Klebsiella sp. R445. The sequence continues at coordinate 4,093,003 of NZ_CP180446.1, read as the reverse complement.
CCGACGCCTGGAATGAGCGAGCGCAAGCGTGAGATATCCAACATTCGCGGCATCACCTCACCCGCCGTTTGATGTGTCCTCTTTCGCCCCGCCGGGTGTGAATATCGTCAGTAACATGATGATGGCTCGCTTTCACCGTGGCCCGTCAGCCCTCACCTATGCATGGTTTTATCAGCAGGTAAGATGGCATGGCCCGTGGGATTACAAACAGCGCGGGAGGCAGTTCGAGAGTTTTGGTAACTTCCATTACGGGGCTGTTGGTCACGCTGCGGGGATTCCTGACAAAGTGTTACTCAGGGGCGCAGGATGGGCGCAAAGTCGCGCAGGAACAACTGATCCGGCTTTTGGTGATTGGTATGGCTCAACGCCTTACGGTGATGATCCTAACGACCAGTATTGGATAAGGGCGGGTATCGATTATGCAAAACGCACAGGCTTTTAAGAAGCGTTACCTACTCTTAATCCTGCTGGCAGTTGTCGCCTTTGGGGTTTACAAGGTGCTGCACTTCTCACCACTTGAGCAAGAGATTATCAAGAAGGTGAAAGTAAACAACCTGGCTAACCTCTACATCACGGAAGCGAGCGCAGGAGCCACCACGGGCTTTTCCTACCGTTTCTACCTGTATGATGCAACCAAAGACGATGAAGCGTTTATGGCGAGTCTGGAGGACGATCACGAGCCTTTCATGATCACCACGGACAAAGACGCATTGAAGAAGGTCGAGAATGACGCGATCTACTTGTCAGTGAAGGGAACCATCTACGCCTTTCACAACCGGGCGGCTTACAAAGTGCGGGATTCGATCTACTCCGTGCCTGTCTTCCTCACCTCATCACCATTCTAAGAGCATAGCCAGCTTTCACGCTGGCTCTTTTCTTCTGATTTCAGACAATAGCAAACCTGATGCCCGTTGGTGGTAAGACAACATGCGGAGCGTAGCGACTCCATCAGGGTATATCAGACAGTGAAGTTTATCAGGATGACCATGTACCCGAAGGAGCGAGGTCGAACCGCTGGCAGAGCTTGCATGTGGTTTGCAAGTACCAAAACCACCATAAACCTGTTTATTCCCTGCAACGTCATCACGACGTGTAGCATGTGGGAGCATCGGCAAAAATGCGCTTTACTGAAAGTTTGGGGAATTATGCCGGGTAGACGGCTTTGTGTTCATGTTGGACTGTCGCAGTATGCACGATGGAACGACTGCCAGTGTGATGATATGCGCCTCTGTACCACAGACCAATCACGCGACAGGTGCGGGCGTAGTACAATGGGTAGTTTAAGTTGTACCTGTAAAGCAGGACAACGTAACTGACTGAATAATCTAACTTATTGATTATTCAGGAGATCTGGAGCGGGCGAAGGGAATCGAAGTATCGAAGACAATCGGTCACTAACCATTTGATTCTTAAGTACCAAGGAATCCCTTGGGTTACATAGTAGGTTACAGTCTACTTGATGATCTGTCTACGTGTTCTATTCCTCATTTATGCCAATGACGCTTCACAGTGCGAACAGAGATGCCCAGATGATCAGCAGCCTGAGCCTGAGATAGTCCCATAGTCTTACACTGTTGAACGCTCTCGGTTGTCTCAGTGGCTTCAGGTCGCCCCAGCTTAACGCCCTCAGCTTTCAGGCGATCAAGAGATTCCTGAGTACGCTCCCTGATTCTGTTCTTCTCAAACTCAGCAAAGACGGAGAACATCCCCAACATCATTTTGCCTTCAGGCTTGCTGAGATCAGGGACTGGTAAATCGAGGCTAATAACTTTCACGCCCATAGACCCTAAGCGTTCTACGGTAGATAACACATCGATAGCATCACGACCTAAGCGGTCAATCTTAAGAACAATCAGTTCATCCCCCGCTTCCAGTTTGTCCACCAGCTTACTGAACTCCTTACGGCTGGCTGTAGGAATCCCCCCTGAAATGGTCTCGCTAACTACACGACTGGCTGGTACATCGTAGCCACGCTGGCGGATAGCACTGAGTTGGTTCTCTGTCGTCTGTTCGCTGGTGGATACACGGCAATAGATAAACTGTCGGGTCATGATGAACTCTTAAGGTGACATTTAAAGTGGGGACATCATAGTAATGGTGACAATTAATATCAACCACTACTTTATGACACCATAGAATGACCCTTAGCCTTAGTGACATCTAACGGATGTTTGTTGGCACCAAAAGGAATAGGCAGAAAACCTTAATAAAACCTATTATCAGGAAATAAAGGTAGCCATTGAGACCACCTTAGGGGCATACGGGGAATGCAGGAAGAGAGCGACTTTCATGGTAACCACACAGAAATTTTTGACAGTTTTTCATAAGCGTCAACTGACATTGCAATACTCACTGCATGTATGATTTGCTCATCATCAACATATTTCCTATGGAAATTAAATCACTTGAATGTGAAAATCGCTTATGAAGAAGCGCGCTCGCCACTGTATTTATCTGAAGAAAGAAACAATGACGATAAGCCAGTACGTGGGACGGGTTAAGGATTAGGCTTCTGTATCTGATTGATGTTAAAGAAACTTCGAACTTTGGTGCGCATAACTATACAGGGAATACTTTATGTCTCTCCGCTTCAGACAAACCTTTACTCTTTTCCCCGGCGTTCGCCTCAACATTGGTAAGCGAGGAATAAGCGCGAGCATCGGTGTACCGGGTGCAACTGTCAATATTGGTCAAAAAGGAATCAGAGCGACAGTAGGATTACCTGGTTCTGGTTTGTCATATACAACGCCGACCTTACCCTACGAAGACAAGCACTCAGCTACCAATCTACTAAATCCGTCTTCTTCAGAGCCTCATTTTGATTTACCAGAGACAGTGCCAAGCAACATTCCATCAAACGCTAAGATTTATATGCCCCAAGCTGGGATGAATGAAATTTCCAGCGCCTCGGTTGAAGTTCTGACAAGTACATCACTTTTACCGCTGCGGGATTTGATCGCCAAAGCCCGAGAGCAAAAGGCAGAGGTAAAAGCAGATTTACACGAAGCACTCGCTGAAGAATCAAAACAAAAGAGCGAATTGGTTCGACGTAAATCAAGTCTCTTCCGTTGGTTTTACAAGCGCCGAATTGCAGAACTTGAAACTGAACTTCCCCAAACCCAAGCAGAAATTTCTCGCCTCGTATCTTGGGAGGACAATACTAAAATTGCTATCACCTTCGAAAGCAGTGATGCCTCACAGCGGGCTTATGCCGCAATGGTCCGTACATTCGACGCATTAAGATCGAGCATAAAAAAATGGGATATTACTGCGGATAAGGCTACAGACCAGTTTGCCGAAAGGACGTTAGCCACGCGGTCTGTTAATCGCCACCCTGTTACTTTCGATTTCAGTTCAACTGACCTCATTCAGTTTACAGGGCGTGCATTGCGGTTTGAAAACGTCAATGGTGACGATATATTGCTTTATCCGGGTGTTGCTGTCATACCACGCGCCGATGGGGCATTCGCATTAATTGACTTACGGGAATTACAAATTAGTGCAGAACATCGAGGATTCCATGAGGAAGATGGTGTTCCAAGTGATTCCAAGATAGCAGGACATACATGGGCTAAAACGAATAAGAATGGCTCACCAGACCGTAGATTTAAAGACAACTATCAAATCCCAATTTGTATTTATGGGAATATTACTTTTCAGTCTCAAACTGGGGTGACTGAAGAATACATGGTGTCAAATGCCGATGCAGCCCAAGCCTTTGCAGAGGCAGTCAAACGCTATCAGATTTCGCTCACTGAGTCAGAGGCTTTGGTATGAGTTTAACTCTTACATTTTCCATTAACCCATTTGCGGAAGTGCCTTAAGAACAAAAACAACCCGACTATCTAACATTTGGTCTGGGACAATTCTATTCTTCTGGTCACGCTTACCACAAGCGCTATTGATTATAAACTCACCATCATAGCGCTCACTCATATAGCTTTGGATTGCACCATCACGGCGCTGATATACACGTTCAAACCCTACAGACTCAATGATGCCATTAGCACGGAGGGTGATATAAAGTTGCTCTCGAGTCAGGCCAACAGCTTTGGCTACCTGAACAAAAGTCATTGCTTGAATAGACATAATTGATTCTCCTTCTATGAAGGTGTCTTTTCATCTGCTCCGAAAGGGCAAAGACCAACCAGTCAGCGGATTTATGACCTCGCCAACAGACAATGAGACACGTTAATAAAGACTGGATTAAGATGATTTAAGTGATGCTTTCGGGCATCGATTGGGAGTCGTTAATCATAATAGCTCAAAACCATGAGTCACCGACGACATTAGGGACACTAATAAGACTAATAATGAATATCTTTATGAATTAATTACTTGTGTAATTATAGTCGTATCCGATACCTGAACGTATATCGACAATTCAATAGTGACATGGCTGTCCGGGGCATCGCTGCCATCCCTCATATCTGGCTGACTAAGCTCAGAAGGGGAATCACTGAGCGCCTTTTGGTCTGGCACTAACCTTTCTATTGATTAACATGAGCACCACCCCACGCTGTCACCAGATCGACCATTTTGATCACCCCTTCGGGCACTGGCAAAGATATACGCACAAGCCTTAGTAGCTATAGGCCGGACTCGGATGTCCTGATTAGGGAAAGCATGTTGTTCTCCCAATAGTGTGGGGTATTAGAGAATCCATTCCCCCAATAGTCACTGGCATTAATTCAGACTTATATCCTATATAGCGAGGAGTATTGATTTTTGTTAACTACCAATCTCTTTCTTTACATTGAATATTTAAACGCCCAATTACATCAGCCGCGCGCGCATTTAAAAGCTGGATATAAAACCCCTCGCCCAAATTACGTAAGTGTTTAAATTCCACTCCAACCCTCATTAATTCAATACATACGGCCTCAACATCTTTGTTGTCATACGATTCTGGATAAATAACCTGCTTTTTAAATCCGAACATTTTTCACCTTCTTTTAATGAATAGCAGGAATCAACGTAGATACTAATACCTCTGCTAATATATCTACTTCGATTTCTTTAGCGTATCGGTCATATGTTATCGAACCTGAACTATGGCCTAATATTGCCTGAGCATAAGCAAGCTCGACACCTTTTCGTTTTAACTGTGTGGCAACGGTATGTCTGAGCGAGTGGAACGCTAAACCATCACGGTCAATAATTACTTTGGGCAGTAGTGTCCTGTTAAACCACTTACTAACCTGCTCACCATAACCATTCTTCATAAGACGCAGCCCATCAAAGATCATTGTTGAATCATCTTCAGAAGCGCCCCTACGGGATTCTACGAGGTTCATGAAGTCAGCTAATACAAATCCATAAGCACCATCAACAAGCGGTACAGAGCGCTCGCTGTGTGGGTTCTTGATAGACTTACCTTTCAAACCTGATTCATTGATATGGATATAGACAGTCCCGCATTCAGTGGTCTTAATATCACTCACCTGCAACTGAGCAACCTCATTGAGTCGTGCCCCAGTAATAGCTGCCAAGACTGGCACATAATAGTGATATGGCTTACCAGAAGGCTTGTCAGCGTACTTAGCAGCAGCGTTAATAAGCAGGTCTACCTGTGTCACTGTGAATGCCTTACGCGCATCAGAAGCCTTGCGAGGAGGTGCCTTGAGTTCCAACCCTTCAGTAAGATTTCTTTCAATGAGACCGTTACGGACTGCCCATTTTATTACAGCCGACATTTTGACCAAATATTTATTATTGATGGTCACTACATCCATACAATCCGATTTATCAGCGCGCGCCAATAGTTCAACTAATGGGGCATCCTTGAAACGTTGTTTACGATTCTTTGGTATTTGCTGGAGAATATCACGAACAGCAATCATATCTGCTCGGGTGGCCTTTGTGAGATCATCGATTCCAAGGTGCTTGAATATTTCTACAAGGGTCGAATGGGATGCCTGATTCTCAGATAAAGTTGCTGGTTTCCAGTTCTGAATATTTTCACTTTCATACTGCTCAATGAGATCACTGAGACATACAGTCTCGCTTACATCGAGTCCAACAGATACAGGCACATTAGCGGCTACATTGCCATGACCATCGAGATAATCCAGCAATGGCTTATTATTACCTTCGATTCTTTCCATACACGCTTTCAGAACAGTCAGTGCTTCCGCAATGTAGCGGTGCTGGTCGATAGTCAGCTGTTCACTGGCTACAGCATCAGTCAAATGCTGTCCAAGCTCGTTGTACTGGTCCCGATAAGTATCCCTCATATCTGTCTGGAATAGATCAGAACGTCCCGCAGAGATTTCCCACTCAGCAATTTCCTTGAGATGCTCCCTCATATCCTCGTAGGCCATATCAGGATTATCCGCATGAACAGCCTTGAGCGCCGCTTTGATTTGCCGTGAATGTGACATAGCCGTTCTTCTGTCTCGGGTACGAAGGGAAAGAGAGGTAATTTTATGACGGTTCTTCAACCTGAAATAGTAAATTCCATTGCGCTGATAAAGATAAACATTTGTCAGGTGAATAGTATTGCTTTGAATCATGCTCGTAGCCCAATTTGGGTTACACAGTAGGTTACAGTCAGCTACTGTAAGGAGGCTTTATGCCGTGTCCTCAAGGGATTCAATGAGATAGGTACTGAAAGAATGATCATGGAGCGGGCGAAGGGAATCGAACAAAAATCCATTCCACTTCTGTAACCTACTGACAGATAACGATATTGCGATCAGCATAGGTAACTGATTGCGTGATAATAGAGGATTATTATCGTGTCAATCAAGAGCCAGGCGTATTTATATAAGCGAAAAGACGGAATCTGGATGTTTCAGATCTTCGTGCCTAAGTATCTTCGATTCTTATATCCGTGTCGGATGTGGCGTAAAACCACCTCAACCCGCGATCTCAACGAGGCTCGACGGTTCAGAAACCACCTGTTGTTAGAGTGGGAAGAGCTAAAGCGGAAGTACAATCCAAGCAACCCGGATCAGTGGTTACAGCAGTCAATAGCCGCATTACATACCGAGGGGAAGAAGAATAAGAACCGCCCTCAACCTGTAGCGCGATCCTGTTCGATTCCCACTCTGTGCCTATTACGGGACGAATACGCCGAAAGCTATAAAGACCGACGTTCTTATTCAACGTTGAGCAAATCGGCGCGAGCCGTTGAGTTATTCCTTGAAAGTGCCAAACAACCCGACATTGCATTAGAAAGGATAGGCCGTCGCCTGGTCACTGAGTTTCTCGAAACGCAAAAGGAAAAGGGGGCCGCCGATCAATCTCGTCAAAACTGGCTGACGTGCTTAGGCTCACTCTATGAGTTTGCAAAGCGCCGCAATGATGGCATACCAGATCGCAACCCGTTTCACGGTCACAACCTCGAAGCACGACGAACAATCGAGAGCTATCAACCATTCGAGCCTGAGCAGATGCAAAAGCTACTTGATGCAGCAGAGCCGGAGATCAGGAACATTGTAATCATGGGGCTGTTTTCAGGATGCCGCCTTGATGAACTGGCAAGCCTCAAGAAGTCGGAGATCCAGACGGTGGAAGGTGTGCGCTGTTTCTACATCTCGAAGTCAAAGACCAAAGCGGGGATCAGGCATGTGCCGATTCACTCCCTGTTATCTGCGATAGTCGATGAATACATGAGCCACAGTTACGGCGAATACCTGTTCCCACAGGCTAACAAGATTAACCGTGCTGACGGTAAGAAAGGCCCTTTCTACTCTCAAGCGTTCACCAGGTTACGCCGTCGTGTTTTGCCTACAGCTACAGATCGCCAATGCTTCCACAGCTTGCGCGGGATGTTCATCACCTGTCTTGACCGTGCTGGATGCCCCGAGCAGCGTGTAGGGGCGATCACCGGACACACCGAACAGAAAGCCAAAACGGAAGCCTTCCGCACATACTCTCAGGGGGCGAGCATGGAAGAGTTAGCAGGGTATGTGGAGATGGTGAATTATGAACAAATAGCGATCAATAAAACCAGTGATATCACCTAATCATGATGTTAAATAAGCAGTCATTTCAGCATAAAATATCGCACGTTTTGCTAACTGTGAATTTATCCAGTTAAATGCTGATTCATCGTTGCACAGCGAAACGGTGAGGCTTATTATAAATACCACATGTTGTGTTAATTCATCAAACAGATACAACATGTGCAATTATTCACTTTCTGAATAGGTGTTGAGAATGGCTAACAACTCAAAGCAGACCTCAAGCAAAGTAGCATCTGTCGCAGCACAAACATTAAACAACCCTAACGCATCTGGAATCCAAAAGAGCCTTGCTGGTTCAGCACTGTCTCAAAAGGGTTCTTCAAACCAAACAAGCGGTGCAATGGAACATAAAGCATCTGCTGCCCTCAACAACCCACGCTCAAGTGAATTAACCAAAGAACTTGCCGCCTCTGTTCTCGCTCAATCGAACAAAGGGCGTAAATGAAAAAAGGGGCGTAAGCCCCTTTTTCTTATCAACCGCCTGTACTGCTTTGACCGCTGCTTACTGCTAACGTTAACGACTGTTCGAAACTGGCTGCTGATGCTTTAGCGTTGAAATCGATGTAATCAGACAAGCGACTAACATCACTTTGCAGGGTTAGTCCTACTTCTGGATTCACTTGCAGATTAAACGTAGGATTCAGCGTGTAAGCTGGCGCACCACCACCAAGAGACATAGCACTATCACGCAGGGATTGCCCTGAAAGGTCGTACTGATTCGCCGCTGTTCCGGCAGACTCACCACTGATCCCCAACCAGTCCATAATAGCGGGGCCAACGCTTCGAGTATCGAAGCCCGTTTTCTCTTGAATCCAATCAGCACTAGCATTGGCTGAACCATTAACAACACCATCGTAGAGAGCCTGGGCCGCTGGTTTATCGGAATCTGCGAACCACTGAGGGAAGCGAGCGCGAAGCCCTGCGTTAATATCGCTCACAACACCAGAAATCTCACCAATAAAGCCCGTCACCTGTTTAGCTAAGTCGCCTAACCCCTCTCCGAGCATTTCAGCAGATTCGGTGATCACTTTGGTGTTCTTCACGAGATCGTCGCCCCCATCAGCAAAGCCTTTCATGAATCCAGTGAATAAACTGTTATCAACACCGTTCATTAAGGACGACATTGCTACAGACAGATCGCCATAAGCGTAGGTTTGCTTAATTTGCTCGTCGTTCAGCGTCTGACCACTGTCCACAAGGGTTTTCAGCGTCTTGATAAACTCTGCGCCATTATTCAGGAAAGCATCGGTATAGTGTGCAAGATCGTCGCCGTAGTCCTCAATAAGATGCCCTATGGATGCCTGAGACATTCCACGACGCTGACCTTCATTCACCGTAGCTTGAATGAAATCTAACGGATTATCCTGATACTTAGCGATCTGCTCTTTGTTCCAGCCGAACTGGTTCATAACGTTGTCTATAGCACCGTTGCCGCCCTTCCATTTTCCAGACTTCTGATCGAATGTGGAGTTTGTCACCGACTCGCCCAAACGCTCACGCACGTCTTTGAAGTTATCAGTGATCTTGTCTACAGATGCGCTGTCGATACCATGTTGCTGTCCGTAGGCTACCAGCGCTTTTACAGCGTTTGGATTAGCCTTAACCAATGCTGATTTTCTCACCAGATCCAGATTCTCGTTCCCCTTATCACGGACACGAGACAAGATGCCAGCGCCGCCAGCTAATGCCGCCGTTGCGCCAATAAAGCCAGCACCACCACCGTTCAGATTCAGCCCCTTCTCTTTAATACCCTTTGCCGCCCCAGGGTAGTCCGTGCGTTTGGCATGTTTCAGCGCTGCCGCCTGTGCCTGAGTGGATGCAGTGATACGGTTTTGCAATGCAGCCTCACGACGCATAAGCGCTATACGCTCACGAAGTTCATAATTCATCTTCTGGCTGCTGATCTGCCCGTTACGGAAAAGCTCTGTCTGCTCGTGAGCAAACTTTGCAAATTGGTGTTGTGTGGCGGCATCCACACCGTATTTACCAGCTATACCTTTCATCTGGAGGATGGATGAGCGGCGTTTCAGATCTGCCGTTTCATTACGTTTAGCTATCTTCGCGGCTTCTCTGGCTTGCGCTTTCCCCGCCTGTGCTGCCTGACGTTGTTGCTTCAAGTCACTCGTAGACTTAGGAGAAGCCGCTTTAGCATCTGCCACTTTTTCACGCGCTGATTGTCGGCGTTGCTTCTGAGCCTTGAAACGGATCTTAGGGTTGGCGAGTTTCTCAAAGTGTTTTTGAAGGTCTGTAGCCGCCTTTTTCGCTTCGGCAATACTGCTTTTATCAACGGTAAAAGTAACTGTGTTGACGATTTTAGACGTGTTGATCTCAAGCATCAGCACCGCCTTTCTGATCCAGGAAGTGATGAACAGCCTGTTCCACCGTATCACCACGGAAAATACGCGCTCTAACGCCCGTATACGAAATTTCTAATAGTTCGCAAAGCTGGCTCACCTTGAGTAATCCGGCTGCATCATTGCCCTGAATGTTGATGTGCATTCCCTGGGCGCTTTTTAAAATAAGTTGCATAATTTTTCCTCACTCTGGAAACAAAAAAGGGGCAAGGGCTGGCGCATTTGCTTTGCGTGTTCCAGTTCCCTACGCCCCTGATTAAAGCTCTTCTGTTATTTCCAGACGTGAAGAGCTAACGTCTATCGCTCGTTAAGCCGCTTTGATGTGAACAGAGAAGCCCAACCCGTTATTCACAGGCAGAGAACTATTCTCTGAAATCACGTTCACCACGTCGCCGCGTTCGCTTTCATAGCTCCAGCTATAGGTTTCTGCTGGGGTAGCGTCCAGAAGTTCAAAGTTGCTCGACGGAGCACCGTAGATGTTCTGGTATACATTCGAGCCAGCCGCAAATTGCGGGATAGCGATAGCATCAGCATCACCCATCTGTGCGAGTAGCAGCGGATCAGTAACCTTAATCACATCGACGTTAGAGCCTGGAATACTGAAAGTGCTCACACCAGGCAGGAGGTCACGACGTTGATAAACCACGTTGCTTTCATCCAGCGGAGACACGTAGCGGAAAGCCGCTTCCATTGCAGGGCTGAAACGTAAATCGCTATAAAATCCACCCTTAGCGAAAACGATAATTCTCTCTACCTGTGCCGCCATACCTTGAGCCGCCTCAGTGATCTGACTCACCATGTCATCAATTGCACGTAGGGTGCTACTGTCTGTAGCAGTGAGATCAAGCGTGGCTGTCATTGGTGCTACGCCGAACAGGTCGCCAAAGTCGATCAGCACATCATCAGTTTTTGGCGTGTTCACCGTACCGGAGAACAGAGAACGTGCAAGATAGCTCTCACGAGTTCGCATAAACGCTACACTGTGCTTGTGAGTGTAATCAGTGAATAAATCGGTGAGGGTTTCTTGTGTGTCAGTGCCAGGCTTGCGCTTGCCCTGAATGTCTGCCGGAGTGATCTGGTCTTCACGCAGGAAATACGGAAGCTCGATCAGCCATTCTTTCCCGTTCTGCCGTGCTGTCACGTTATGCTCACTTGAGAACCTTGCAGTAGGCTCGTTATAAAGAGAACGGTTATCTTCAACAAGACGGCTCACCGCCACTTTATGAGAAGAAACGCCCACGCCGTCGAACAGCCCCAGCGAGGCAAGCAGATAGTTACGTGTTGGGTTCAGATTGAACAGTGGAGAAAGATCCACGTAGTTTTGACCTAAAATAGCCATGTTATTATTTTCCTTCCTTGATTAACTGGTGAAGAATTCACGCATCTGGAAGCCTTGAGCAGCCAGAGCAGCTACAGCGGCATCGTGTGCGCCATCAGCAGCGGTGAGATTGTCCGATTTGATGCAGACAAGAGAGCCACGCGCCGGAGAGCGTAGGACGTTGACGGCTTTGTTAGAGCCAGCAGTGACAAATTCACTTACTACCACAAAGGCATCAGCGCCGGAGGTGTATAAGGCCCCGGAAGAGTTCACCACATCGCCGCATTCAACATCAGCAGGAAGAGAGGCAAAAATCTTGCTTTCCACAGAGGCGAAAGTGTCTGTGGCATAACTGACAATATCAGTTGGTGACAGTCGCTGTGGGAACAGCGTATCAAGATCAATAATCATTGTTTGGTTGAGTCCTTTACTTTACGTGCAATCAAATCATCAATGGTTGGCTTCTGTTCTGGTGATTCGTCAGGGAAATACGTTTCCATTGCCTTGATCACGTCGGACACTTCACAACCTGTATACTGAGCCACCAATTCAATCATCTGAGAATTGACGGTGAGAACATCGTTTTTATACTTGAGTACACGCGATTTGTTATTAAGTAGAAACATGTCGTTTCCTTCGCGTTATGTCTGCATGTTTATAACGAAAGCGTTACATGCAGGGTAAAGAGAGGGGCTACCGAAGTAGCCCCCTGGAGGAATGCTCTTGTTAGAAAGCATTGGTTAAGGTCATTTCTGATAATTATGATGTTAAACAATGACTTCTAAATAAATGAAGGGCGCAATGTGAATACAGGTGTAAACACAAAGTAGGATCGCCCGTCATTGCTCCCACTTCAAAACAGAAGCCCTTCTGTCATGGCAAGAAGTGGGAAAGTGGAATCTCGTTATCATCGCTGGAAACAATAATAAGAGAATGCCAGACGTAACTTTGATGTTTGTCTGACTGCTTATAATCCATGAAGGATGGTTATAAGGCATAGAACACGGAATGTGCTCTCTGAAAGAGGATAGCGCGGGGATTGCCGCCATTGCCCGACAAAAAACAGTAGCGCCCGCGCCCCTTTGGAACCGACACAACAAAGGAAAACAACCGCTTTCAGGGAACACACTCAGGGGGGAGAGAGCGCCGCCTATGGGAAACGGCATTCTCGGGAGTGTATTGACATATGAGGGAGAGAAACGTGATTCGAATACTTACCCTATAAATCCTATTCTACAGCATTTCCGTTACAAAGTCAAGGTATTTATTCGCTTTTAGTGCATATTTATGCAATCTGGTTTTGTACCAGGTCGCTCAGTTCTTCCTTACACGCAGCCAGAGACAGCGCCAACTGTGTAACTTCCTCTGCCAGTTCCTGATCCTCTCGTAGGCTGTCTGTACGCTCTACAGTGATGATGATACCTTCCAGCGCCACCGCTGCAAGGGAGAGCATTTTAACGGCCTCAGAGAGGCTCTCAGATGCTTTCTCAGGGCTTGCTTTGTATACGGCGTTCACTGCGTCAAGAAGTGGCATGTGTAGCTGTTCATGAAATTCGTCCAGTGCGTCATCAATTTCATACTTAGTCATTTGTTAGCCGTCCCTTTGCTGCTTTGACGATGTTCAGCGCCACTTGAAACGGCGCTATTTCCGTTGCCAGCACATCAAGGAGGTATTCCACCTTATTAACATCCTGTGCCTGTTCAGCCCATTCAGCTTGTATAACTAAATCCTGCATGTATTGCATACGCTGTTGAAAGTATTCTTGTTCTGTTATTTCTGTGATCATTCTGTATAGCTGTCTCCAATGTGGAATAATTCATCAAAGTCCCTGGCTCCCGCCACGGTGTTGTTCATTGCGTTGTATGTTAGGTAGTGGTTTAGGCTATCGAAGCCCAGGCATTGCCAGCGGTGAAGCTGGCTATCATCGTAGGTGTAAACTTTGCGCTTGCGGGGGCGGTAATAAACTCCGCTTGAACATTCGAGGAGATCATTTAACGCGGCCCACTCTTCCACAGAGGGCGGTGTTGAATGAACTTCTGTCACTGTTTCGATAAGCTCCCCAGGGATTTCCTCAAGGGATTTTACGTAGAGGCGTTTTGTTCGTACTTGCGAGGCTTTGCCGATCCTGTTGACATTTTCCCGTTCTATACGGGTGAGGGTGTTCCGTTCTTTCTTAGACATTGCACCTCGTCTTAGTGGTTCGAGGTGATGAAGCTAACCGAATGGTTAACATCGAAGTCGTAATAGCCACCACGGCGCGTTAGCGTAAGCACTTTGGCATCCCGCATCAGGAACAGCCAGTAACGGATTCCGCTTTCCGAGTAGCCCAGGGCAGATGCCAGGGTTTTGACGCTGGAACGGAACATTCCGTTCTCACGGTGGAGGCTGGCAAGGTGATTGTAAATGCGTCTGCAAACGTCATTGCAGCCAAGGCGGAAATTTGTGTTTTCGTTCAGTAAGTAAATGTTATTGCTCATTATTCCTCTTAGTTAAAATCCTATGTCATCGAATCTTGAATAAAGATGCGGGTAACGTTGTTCAAAACGTTCTTCTAACCTCTTCTCGAATCTGCGTGATAAGGGCTTGCCGTCATTACGCAGGACACGACGCGCATAAGCTGTAAATGTGTCGTATCTTTGGTTTTGTCTAAGGCTATCAGGGTGTGAGAGTCGCTCACAAACAACCTCAAGAGCCGCGTCCACATCCATGACCGCCTGATCGCTTTCCGTTGTTGTTGCAACGCTTTCAGCCACGATCACAGCTTCCTCTATGACTTTGGTCATTGTTGGCGCTGGCACTTCTTCCGGGGCTTCTGACTTCGCTTCTGGTGCAAACGGTAGAACGGTGAAGATGCTTGTACACCCTGAACGCTCTTTCACATGTAGCCATCCAAAAGAAACGAGATCTTTAATATGGCGGCGTACAGTTTGATCAGTACCGAGTCCAAGCCGATCACCGATACCAGTTAATGAAGGGGTTACTTGTTTGAACGTACCGGACAGGCTTTGCAGATAGGAATAAACGATCTTGTGGTGAAGTTTTACTTCGTGAGTTTCGCCGTTAACTTCTACGGAAGTGATTCCGAGTAAATCATAGTCAATCGCCAGGAATGGCTTTACGTGTTTTGCTGTCTTCATTATTTTCCTCTTTGCTAAGGATCGCTGTTATGAGTTCCGATACCAGAGCGGCAGCGGGTTTGTCTTCTTTGTTGGCACGGTTGATCAACGCCTCGTAAGTTTCTGTTGTGAAATTGATTTTCATCGTGTCTTCTCCTTCGTGAGATTATTCAGTGGTCGAAGCTCGGATTTCATCCCATCGCTTCAATACTTCTGTGAGAAAGGCTTCTCGTTCGTGGTAGCCGCGAGCACGGCAGGCATTGCGTAATGCTCGGATGTGGTAACGGGTGGTGGTTCCGTCGGTTAATTGTCGAAGTGTGTCTTCAACATCGAAGTATCTCAATATCAGTCTCCTTGGTTAGGCGTATAAAAAAAACACCTTGCAGCCTGACGGCTCAAAGTGCGTTGATTGGTTAGATAAAGTTTTGTGCTATAAGACTACTTTAACATTTTTCTAAACTTTTGTCAACCCCTCAACGGTGATTTATTGAAATATTTTTGATCATTTTCAATGTGTTATATTTTTACTTCGCTATTAGTGCTCTTTATATCAAAATTTTACCATATCAGTCAAGATAATTTTGTGATATGATCCATTCCCGAGCAGTTTACCTATGAACAACGCACAAAACCTCCTGTAAGGCTCTCTACGGCGTTCTGACACATTCAGGCTACCATTGCATTCCCTACCCTGTTTAAATCGCTCTACGGGCTTCCTGTACGTTCCGGTGCGTCATGGGCCACCCTCTGGCACTTATCCCACACCAACACCAAGAATCTACACTCAGAAGATTGAACGGTAGTGAGATCGGACGGGTGTAGATGATTGGACATGTTGGCTTGGTGAACTGGAACCTTACACGGTGAACAGGGAGCCTTAGCCACTGACTTTCTGAAACCTTACACGTAATGAAATGGAGGGTAAGAGTTGAGGTTAGTCTGCTTATCAGATGGTAATTCCGCGCACAGCGCCAAGGTGATTTACACCACGGCGTAATATGCTTGTGCCTCGTTTCACGAAGGCCAAAGCCTGGCACAACACATCTTCCATGCCTGTCGTCATGGAAAACACCCTTACACATGTAAACGCGTTGCTGCTGCGTCGTGAGCGGAACGGGGGTGTCCGGGAAGCCATCAAACGGCGTACCAGGACATTTCCCCTTGAGTGACGGCGAAGAGCCGCCAGCAAAAGAGATAATGAAGAATATCATTCTTGCGCGGCGTAGCCTGGCATCAGCCAGCGCAAAAGAATAAAGATCATTCTTATTAGGTTATTGTTATTAAGTCATTCTTATCGGGTATCAAGATTGATAGGGGTAGTCCTGTCAAAGTTGATAGGGGTGGGGGGTATCAGTTCTGATAGGGGTATCAATCTTGATAGGGGTCTTCATTGGGATCTGGAGTGCCTGATACTGGGGTTTTTCCCGTGTATCCTTCATCCTACTAATTTCGATAGTCGGGTTTTTCCCGTGTGTTCTCACGCAGAGTGTGACCAAATGTCACTTCACCCAACGGTAAATCGTCGTCCTGCTCACTGCGTACCGTCCATACAACAACCCTAAGATTAATCCGGCTAAAGCGGCGATTAATAGAGGTAAAAGCGCTGGTAATCAGCATGTAAAGAAGCACCGTTGACACAAGCAAAGTGTAGCCAAACTTAACAATAAACTTTCATTGTAGAATCGCTACACTTATGTAGAAGCCTTGCCCCGTGCGGCTTATCACTGATTGCCACAACGTTCATCACTTTGATGTAAGCCCGTTCTGCTTAACGACTCTTTGTTATAATGTAACAATTCGATTTTTCCATGCCAAAGCACCCAAATGATTAGCTTTAAAATGATTTCATCATGCAATCAAATTTAAGTGCATAAACTCTGCATACTCCGTGCATACTGGCAGGTTAGCGCCGCCCTCGCCTAACAGCCTCCCATTTACCAATGCAAAAACAATGAGATAGCCAACAACCACACACAAGCATTGGTAGTGTGATGTTCCGCTGTTGCCGCTGTTCTTCGTGCCGTTCTGGGGATTTGGCAACGTCCAAACACATGTCTATAAACTCCAAATCGTTGATTTTATTTAAGATATTTCAAAATTGTGCAGATTTCGATCTGGATGCGCCTGATCTTCGCGTTCAGCACTGGACACAATCGCGCCATTCACCACACACATCGCAGATTAATTCTTGATCATCTATCTTGCAACTTACTGAAATTGATCATAATGTTTATTAAATCAGTTTAGATGTGTGACCTTAAAGGAGGATAAATTGAACAGAGCAGTAGTGTTAGACGAACAGCAAGCTAAAGCGATCAGAGAGTGGCTAAACGCTCATAACAAGAGCCTGATAGCTGACGTTACGTTAATGATGCAAGCCGCCGTACTGCGTGTGGGGGATGCCGTCGCGTTACGCTTCGACGAAGTGATCAACGGTGAGATAGACATAGAAGAACAGAAGACAGGTAAGCGTAAAGCCCTCACCCTTCCTGCTCCAGTGATGCAGATGATCGCACGTCGCCGTGCTGAGTTTCCAAATGATGTACATGTGTTCAGGAGTCAGCGTAACCGCTCGATGAAGAAGCAAGCGCCTGTACGACGCGAGGAAGTGAGCAAGCAGATCGCAGAAGCCGCTAAAGCTATCGGGATTCATGGCACTGTATCGGCGCACAGCTTCCGCAAAGCTGGCGGGAATGCCATCTACAAGCGTTCAGCAAACAACATCGCGTTAGCTATGACCGTACTTAATCACAGCAACATCACCGACACCAGGCGGTATCTGGACTTAGACAAGCAAGCCGTTAGCAGGGTGATCAATGAGATGGACTTATAAGAAGGTACACATGAAACACCTTGTGCTGACGCTGGCGCTACTGCCATCCCTCGCCCATGCAGGGATCACATTAATTTTAACGGATGAACAGGAGACAGATAACGCGAAGATCTGCGTATACAGCAACGCAAATTATACAGAGACAGTGACGATCAAACCGTCGCAGCAATGCAAATACACCCGGACATTTGAGGAGGAGTAACGATTGAAGAAGGAGAAAGAACCGTTCACCAGTTTTATCTGGTGAGTGGTATCAGGAATCACCGTTTGGTATCACGCAGGATCATAGACAATAACCACCACCAACGGCGACGCAGCCAACTAACATCACTGAACAATTTTCCATCAGATGTAGTCACATACACCCCTCCACGATGATGCACCTTATTATGATAAGCCTTGTTGATGAATGGTACTTCCAGAATCATTTCATCACGGGCTTTCAATCGACGCGGTAACATCGGGCTGATCATGTATTCGTCGCAATGTTCGTTAGAACAATCGCTAAGGCGTCCACTTGGGGTTATAACACCCGCTGAACTTAGCGTCACATCGTGGGCGCTTTTATTGGAAACGTAAATTCGATCTTCATACTGATCACATCCCAAGAAAAGGCGTAGCGCTGTTCTAGATTTTAATAACTGAAATACAGCAAGTGCAAACCCAGCCCATGCGGCAAGCATGGTCAGATTATCAACATTAAGCAACCAATCTATCAAAGTTCCATCCCTTGAGAGCATAGATAATTAGCAATTCCTTGATGCTGTGAGTCAGTCAATTGGAAATAAGAATCGAGTACCCCTATAACTTGCGTGGCATTATCAGCATGAACAGAACCAGGGGCATCAGGAGGAAGCGAACCATCAAGGATGGCAGTAAAGTAACCCGAGGAGATAGAGACTTTCAGGAAACAATTGGGTAAAAATTCGTAACGTTCACTCATAACCACCTCATTTTCAGATTGTTTCTGCAAAGCGTACAGTACGAATTTTATCCTTTTACCGCATTTCAAACCAAATGACAATTCCATTGAATCAGTGGAGGATTTTAACCCTCACCGAAGATAACATAACTTCAAAATGTCTATCGCTTCATTGAGGAAATGTATGTCTACAGAAAATTTTGTCACCTTCTTTCTCGCCAGAGGCGATCTTCCATACTTTCTTGAACCTCATGAATTTTACGTTTCTGAGGCAAGGCGACGACTTCTCTCTCAGTTTGGTGATTTAGAACAAGAAGCAGAGAAGAGAGAACAACAGTTTTTGGAGGCTACTGCTGAGTATTTTGATCCAGATAACGATGACCCAATGGCGGCTTACGAGCAAGCCTATCATGAGGGAATTAACTATGTATGGTCGCTTCTGGAGATGCAAAATACCGTGTTGTTGGCATTAACAGCAGGTATGTATCACCAGTTCGATAAGAAACTACGAGAACATACTATCAAAGAGCTAAGCCACTGGTGCAAACGAGAGTTGATTACTCCCATGATCTGGAATTTCACATTCCATCAGCTTACTGATTTTCTCGAATGGATTGGCCTCAAAATCAATGGAACAGAATACGGAGAAAGGATCAATGCCTGTAACTTGGTAGTAAACGTATACAAGCATGGAGACGGCGCTGCACATCAAACACTATCATCCAACTATCCTCAGTACTACCCACACCCTACCGATGTTCGAGGGACGCAGATCGTACCTAATCATGATGATTTACACGTTTCAGAAGAGCAGTTTGTTGAATTTGCTGATGCAATAACTGCATTCTGGAAAGCTGTTCCAGAGTATTGCCACTATGCAGATCTCGAAGATGAGCCTAAATGGATAGAAAAAGTTTTAGCAAACATCGAGCGAAAAAATAAAAAAGGTAATAGCAACCATAAAGCGCCGTGATGGGACACCATAAAAGCGCTGTAGGCGCATCATCAGGGGTGTTTGTCAGTTAACCATTCTCTTATCGAGTACCGTTCGTTTATGGCACGGTGAACACCACGAGAGAGCCAGCCCCTTTCACGGGCTGGATAAAGTTGGCAGGAACGACACTACAGCAAGCGCTGTGCAACTAGAAGCAAGAAGGCGGGTTAAAGGACTGATGTGGCTACAGGCTTTGAGAGGATGATACAAGGGGGCGCAATACCCCCTATACAGCTATACATCCCACGGATTAGTTCTTATTCTCTTCATTGGGTACTCTTGACCATTCACGGTGAAGGTGAATTTTTCAGTATCGATCACTCCTTCAACCTCTTTGTAGTCGAATGGGAATTTCACTTTATCATCGTTGATTTTGTATAAGCCGCCTGGAATGTTAGGGCCATGATTGACCTGCAAATAATCTCCCTTGACTGACCAACGTCCTTCTACTTGGTACTCGATAGCGATGCCATGTTCAGTGAAGTAGATGCTCATGAAGTTATTATCCTTACTCTTTGAACTCGATTTCTTGATCGTCAAACTCCCCTTTACGAGAAATTTTGATAGAGAACCTTTTGAAAGTTTTGAAAAATTCTTCAAGGGTAATCTGAATGTCTTCTTTCCGTAGTACGTTTTTATCATCAGCGATGTACGCTTCCACATCAAAGCGATTTACACCCGAATAAAGGGAGATGCCTTTGACGACTTCACCTTGTTTGAGTACTCCTTTCGTTCTTAAGAAGTCGCTGAAATTATTCTTCTCAAGCTCATCTGCTGCAACGCTTCCTTCCCAATCGTCATACTGTGCAGCCGCTTTAAAATGTTCTTTTGTCATAATTTTTATCCTTTGCTGTGGGTAGTCAAAGGTAGCGTAGCGCAGATTTTGCACAATACAAGCCATAAAGCCCCGTTAGTGGTAAGGAGACAAGCGGAACGTAGCGACTTCATCAGATTGTCAGAAGAATCACACCTTATCAGGGTGCTCGTGTACCGTTAGGAGCGTGAGCGAAGCGCTGGCAGAGCCGGATCTTTAGCTACCGGGGCATTACCACTATTCACCTGTTTACGCAGCCACAAGGCCGCACATCGGGCTTAAATGCGTGTGATCAATCTGTCGATGACATAACGATGCCAGGGTGGGCTTTTTCTTCACGTTTTACTGTCGCGGTGTGAGGATGCAACTGCCGCCAACGCTGAGTTATACTGTCATCTCACCATGTAACTTAGCGTGACAGTTACCAAGGGCGGATCACAATGGTAGAACCCATAGGCGACTAAAATAGGTAACTATTTAAGTTGCTGATAGAGAAGGCTTTTAAGGCTTCTCCACAAGGGGAGAAATCTGGAGCGGGCGAAGGGAATCGAACCCTCGTATAGAGCTTGGGAAGCTCTCGTTCTACCATTGAACTACGCCCGCTTTGAGGTGCGTAGGCCATTATAGACCTTACGCACCGTCTTACAAGACTTAACCACACTAACTGCTGATAAAATAACCGGTTAGCACTTAGGCTTGCTGCCCTGCGGCGGCAAATAGCGCAGCGGATCGATGGCCGTCGCCCGATAGCGAATCTGGAAATGCAGGCGCACGGAATCCGCATCGGTGCTGCCCATGGTGGCAATCTGCTGTCCTATCTTCACGCTCTGACCGTTATTGACCATCAGCTTATCGTTATGGGCATAGGCGCTAATGTAATCTTCATTGTGCTTAATCATGATCAGATTACCGTAACCGCGCAGTTGGTTGCCAACATACACCACTTTGCCAGCCCCGGAGGCGTACACCGGCTGTCCACGCGTCCCAGCGATATCAATGCCTTTATTCCCGCCATCGCTCGAGGAATAAGGCAGAATGACTTTCCCGCTGGTCGGCCAGCGCCAGCAGCGTTGCCCCACCGGCGGCCAGGAGACCGGTGGTAAAGCCGCAGGCGGCTTGCTCGCGGCAGTGCGCGTGCTGCTCTTCGCCGACGAGCGGCTCTTCGAGGAGCTGGTTCCGGCAGCCGGGTTCAGCTTCAGACGCTGCCCAACTTCAATGGTATACGGCGGAGAGATATTGTTCAGTCGGGCCAGATCTTTGATGCTGGTGCCAGTCGTCCGGGAAATACGGTACAGCGTGTCACCGCGTTTCACGGTATAGACGGAACCGGAATCAGATGAACTGGAACACCCGGCAATCACCAGACTACAAACCAACATCATCTTGATAAAAAAGCGTTTTCTCATCAGGCGTCCTGCACTTAAGACAGCTCTCATCTCATCATTATGGATGACTATCATACCAGCCCACTGGCAGAACCCCAATCGCTACGCTTGTGGTGTCCGGTTTCATCGCTGCGCTGACCACCTGCCTACCGCTTGTTTAGATAATGCCTTTCGTACCGTTATCGGCTACCCTGTGCCTGATTGCATAACCCGGCACGTTTATGCCAGTTGTTTTTTACTTTCAGGAGTTGTCATGACCGGGGAACACGTCATTTTGCTCGATGAGCAAGATAAGCCGGTTGGCATGCAGGAAAAGTATGCTGCCCAC
Organism: Klebsiella sp. R445; assembly: GCF_051131755.1. NCBI lineage: Bacteria > Pseudomonadati > Pseudomonadota > Gammaproteobacteria > Enterobacterales > Enterobacteriaceae > Klebsiella > Klebsiella sp. R445. Next base: position 4,070,965 of record NZ_CP180446.1, on the reverse strand, counting down.
ACCCTCAATACCGCTTTGCACCTCGCCTTCTCCTGCTGGCTGTTTGATCAACAAGGGCAGCTACTGGTGACGCGTCGTTCGCTGAGCAAGAAGGCCTGGCCTGGCGTCTGGACCAACTCGGTCTGTGGCCACCCGCAGGAGGGCGAAACGTTTGAGCAGGCCGTCCGGCGACGCAGCCATTTTGAGCTGGGCGTCACCATCACCGACATTACGCCGGTGCACCCGGCCTTCCGCTATCGCGCGGTCGCCCCAAATGGGATTGTCGAAAACGAAGTCTGCCCGGTTTATGCCGCCACGACCTCCAGCCCGCTCGCTCCCCATGCCGATGAGGTGATGGACTATCAGTGGTGCAGCCTTGACGATCTGCTGCAGGGGCTCGCCTTAACGCCATGGGCCTACAGTCCGTGGATGGTTCTTGAAGCGGATGACCAGGATGCCCGCCAGGCGCTGTGCAACTACGCCGCGCGCTTGCGATGACCCGCTAGCGGAAACGTATTCCCCGGAAATTAAGACCAAAAAAAACCCCGGCATCGATAGCCGGGGTTGTGTTATTCGCAGTCGATCTTATTTCACCGGGCGCATGGCCGGGAACAGGATCACGTCGCGGATGGTGTGGCTGTTGGTGAACAGCATCACCATACGGTCGATACCAATACCCAGACCAGCCGTCGGCGGCAAACCATGTTCCAGCGCGGTTACGTAGTCTTCGTCGTAGAACATCGCTTCGTCGTCACCGGCCGCTTTCGCATTCACCTGGTCCTGGAAGCGCTGCGCCTGGTCTTCTGCATCGTTCAGCTCGCTAAAGCCGTTACCGATCTCACGCCCGCCGATGAAGAATTCAAAGCGGTCGGTGATTTCCGGATTCTCGTCATTACGACGCGCCAGCGGAGAAACTTCTGCCGGGTATTCGGTGATGAAGGTCGGCTGAATCAGGTGCGCTTCCGCCACTTCTTCAAAGATCTCGGTCACGATACGGCCCAGACCCCAGCTCTTCTCAACGTGCAGACCAATGGCCTGTGCGATAGCTTTCGCAGAATCGAAGTTATCCAGATCCGCCATCTCGGTTTCCGGACGGTATTTCTTGATAGCTTCACGCATGGTCAGTTTTTCAAACGGCTTACCGAAATCGAAGGTCTGATCGCCATAAGGCACCGCGGTGTTGCCCAGAATATCCTGCGCCAGAGTACGGAACAGGGATTCGGTCAGCTCAATCAGATCTTTATAGTCCGCATACGCCATATAGAGTTCCATCATGGTGAACTCTGGATTGTGGCGAACGGAGATCCCTTCGTTACGGAAGTTACGGTTGATTTCGAACACGCGCTCAAAGCCGCCAACTACCAGACGCTTCAGGTACAGTTCCGGCGCGATACGCAGGTACATGTCCATATCCAGGGCGTTGTGATGGGTGATGAACGGACGGGCAGACGCGCCGCCAGGGATCACCTGCATCATCGGGGTTTCGACTTCCATAAAGTCGCGACCAACCATGAACTGGCGGATACCGGCCAGAATCTGGGAGCGAATTTTGAAGGTTTTACGCGATTCGTCGTTGGAGATCAGGTCCAGATAACGCTGACGGTAGCGGGCTTCCTGATCCTGCAGGCCGTGGAATTTGTCCGGCAGCGGGCGCAGGGCTTTGGTCAGTAGACGCAGTTCGGTGCAGTGAATAGAAAGCTCACCAGTTTTGGTTTTGAACAGCTTACCGCGTGCGGCGATGATGTCACCGAGGTCCCATTTTTTGAACTGCTCGTTGTAGACGCCTTCTGCCAGATCGTCACGCGCCACGTACAGCTGAATGCGGCCGCCAACGTCCTGCAGGGTCACGAAGGACGCTTTACCCATAATACGACGGGTCATCATGCGGCCAGCAACGGAGACTTCAACGTTCAGCGCTTCCAGCTCTTCGTTTTCTTTCGCATCGAAGTCAGCGTGCAGTTGGTCAGAGGTATGGTCACGACGGAAATCGTTCGGGAACGGGATACCCTGCTCACGCAGCGCAGCCAGCTTTTCACGACGGCTTTTCAGTTCATTATTAAGGTCAATTGCCGCGTCAGCGCCCTGTGCTTGTTGTTCAGACATGTTGGTTCCTCATAACCCTGCTTTCAAACTTGCTTCGATAAATTGATCCAGGCTGCCGTCGAGCACGGCCTGAGTATTGCGGGTTTCCACCCCGGTGCGCAGATCTTTAATGCGGGAGTCATCCAGCACATAAGAGCGGATCTGGCTGCCCCAGCCGATGTCGGATTTGGTATCTTCCATCGCCTGCTTCTCGGCATTTTTCTTCTGCATTTCCAGTTCATAAAGCTTGGCTTTCATCTGCTTCATGGCCTGGTCTTTGTTCTTGTGCTGTGAACGGTCGTTCTGGCACTGCGTCACTAAGCCACTTGGAATGTGGGTAATACGCACCGCGGATTCCGTACGGTTAACGTGCTGACCACCCGCACCTGAAGCGCGGTAAACGTCAATACGCAGGTCTGCCGGGTTGATCTCGATATCAATGTCGTCATCCACTTCCGGATAGACAAACGCGGAACTGAACGAGGTATGGCGACGGCCGCCGGAATCGAACGGGCTCTTACGCACCAGGCGGTGAACGCCGGTCTCCGTTCTCAGCCAGCCGTAGGCGTAATCGCCGATAATCTTGATGGTCACGGATTTGATACCCGCGACTTCACCTTCAGACTCTTCGATAATCTCGGTTTTAAAACCGCGCGCTTCAGCCCAACGCAGATACATACGCGTCAGCATGCTGGCCCAGTCCTGGGCTTCAGTCCCGCCGGAACCGGCCTGAATATCGAGGTAGCAGTCGGCGCTGTCGTATTCGCCGGAGAACATACGGCGGAACTCAAGCTGCGCCAGTTTCTCTTCCAGCACGTCCAGTTCGGCAACGGCTTCGTTGAAGGTCTCTTCGTCGTCGGCTTCAACGGCCAGCTCCAGCAGCCCGGAGACATCTTCCAGCCCCTGGGACATCTGGTCCAGCGTCTCGACGATGGCTTCCAGTGAAGAACGCTCTTTCCCCAGCGCCTGTGCGCGCTCGGGTTCGTTCCACACGTCCGGCTGTTCCAGCTCGGCGTTTACTTCTTCCAGACGCTCTTTCTTGGCATCGTAGTCAAAGATACCCCCTGAGAACGTCAGAGCGCTCCGTGAGGTCCTGAATGCGGTTTTTTACCGGATTTATTTCAAACATGGTCGATTTTCTTTTAATGGATTCGTCAAAATGCGGTGATAAGAGCGGAATTGTACCGGATCCCCGCTCTCTTTTATAGACACTTCGCCCTTCAGTGCGCCTCTTTATTGGCGGCTTTTTCGTCAGACCGGCCAGAGATGGTCGATGATAAGCTGCAGGCTGCGATTACCACGGAACTCATTAATATCGAGCTTATAGGCCAGCGTCACTTCGCGCACGCCGTTATCCGGCCACATCGAAGTATCAACGTTGAAGGCAATACCGTCCAGCAGCGGGCCGCCGCCGACCGGTTCGACCATCACCTTCAGATGACGCTCGCCCACCAGTCGCTGTTGAAGCAGGCGGAAACGGCCGTCAAACAGCGGTTCCGGGAACATCTGGCCCCAGGGGCCGGCTTCACGCAGCATATGGGCCACTTCCATGCTCATCTCCGTCGCCTCCAGCGGGCCGTCGGACACCACTTCGCCCTGTAACAGCGCCGGATCCAGCCACTCGGTGACCAGATCGCCGAAGCACTTCTGAAACTCGGCAAAGCGCGCCTCTTCCAGCGACAGCCCCGCCGCCATGGCGTGGCCGCCAAATTTCAGGATCAGCCCAGGATTAAGGGTATCAAGACGCTCAAGCGCATCGCGCATGTGCAGCCCCTGGATGGAGCGACCGGACCCTTTTAACAGCCCGTCGCCGGTTGGCGCGAAGGCAATCACCGGGCGATGAAAACGCTCTTTGATGCGCGACGCCAGAATGCCGACCACCCCCTGATGCCACTGCGGGTGATACATCGCCAGCCCGCCTGGCAGGGTATCGCCGCTGCGCTCAAGCTGCTCGCACAGCGTCAGCGCCTCAGCCTGCATGCCCTGCTCAATCTCTTTGCGGGTCTGGTTTAGCGCATCCAGCTCGTTGGCCAGCATCCGCGCGTCGCCGACGTTATCGCACAGCAGCAGCGCCACGCCGACCGACATATCATCCAGCCTGCCCGCCGCGTTCAGCCGCGGCCCCAGGGCAAAACCCAGATCGCTGGCCGCCAGCTTTTGCGGATCGCGGTTGGCGATCTCCAGCAGCGCTTTGATCCCCGGACGGCACTTGCCGGCCCGAATACGGCTCAGCCCCTGCCAGGTCAGGATCCGGTTATTGGCATCCAGCGGCACCACGTCCGCTACCGTTCCCAGGGCCACCAGATCCAGCAGTTCTGCCAGATTAGGGGCGGCAATTCCACGGGTTTCAAACCAGTTTTTATCACGCAGGAAAGTGCGCAATGCCAGCATCAGGTAGAACGCTACGCCCACGCCAGCCAGCGATTTCGACGGGAACTCGCAGTCGCGCAAATTGGGGTTCACGATGGCTTCCGCCGCCGGTAATGTATCGCCTGGTAGATGGTGATCGGTCACTACCACCGGGATCCCCAGCGCGTGTGCGTGATCGACGCCGGCATGCGATGAAATCCCGTTATCGACGGTCATAATCATCTGCGCGCCGCGCGCATGGGCCTGATCGACAACCTCAGGACTTAACCCGTAGCCATCTTCAAACCGGTTCGGTACCAGGTAGGAGACCTTGCTGTAGCCCAGCGCACGCAGCGCCAGAACGCTCAGTGCGGTACTGGTAGCGCCATCGGCATCAAAGTCGCCGACCACGACGATATGAAGCTCTTGCTGGAAAGCGCTGTACAGCATCTCTACCGCACGCTCGATGCCGTTCAGCTGCGTCCATGGCAGCATGCCTTTGACGCCGCGTTCCAGCTCCTGGGCGCGCAGCACACCGCGGCTGCTGTACAGACGCTGCAACAGCGGTGGCAGGTCGCCAGGTAAATCAGCCCCGTCAACCGCCTCGCGGCGGCGTAGTTGTATCTGTGGTTTCACGCGAATTATTTACCGCTTGTCTGTTTTTGATGCTCATCAAGGAAGGCTTTCAGCTCTTTCGGCCCCTGATAACCTGGCAGCACGTAGCCGTTGCTCAACACCATCGCCGGTGTCCCGTTCACGCCAAACTGCACGCCAAGCGTGTAGTGCTTGCTGATATCAACGTTGCAGCTCGCGGCCTGTACACCTTTGCCGGCCATGGCGTCATCCAGCGCTTTGTTGCGATCTTTCGCACACCAGATCGCTTTCATATCCTGCTCCGCCTGGCTTTGCAGCCCCTGGCGCGGGAAGGCCAGGTAGCGCACGGTGATCCCCAGCGCGTTATAGTCGCTCATCTCTTCGTGCAGCTTGTGGCAGTAGCCGCAGGTGATATCGGTGAACACGGTGATCACGTGTTTTTCCTGCGGCGCTTTATAGATGATCATCTCTTTTTCCAGCGCGTTCAGCTTGCCTACCAGCAACGCGTTGGTGACGTTAAGCGGCTGCGCGCCGCTGACGTCGTACATCGGCCCCTGGATGACATGTTTGCCGTCATCAGTCACGTACAGTACGCCGCTGTCGGTCAGCACGGTGCTCATCCCGGTAACCGGAGAAGGCTGAATATCCGTGCTCTGCACACCCAGCTTGGCCAATGACTGTTTGATGGCTGCTGTGTCAGCATGCGCGGCCCCGGACAGCGTTGCCGCCAGCAGAGTGAACATCAATAAACCGTTTTTCATACATCGTCCTTTTTAGTCAGCACTCACGCCCGTGGGTGATGCTGTTGATGAAGTTGTCTCAGACGCTCGGTCGCCACGTGGGTGTAGATCTGCGTCGTAGAGAGATCGCTATGTCCTAATAGCATCTGTACCACGCGCAAATCCGCGCCGTGGTTAAGTAAGTGCGTGGCAAACGCATGGCGTAACACATGCGGTGAAAGCTTCGCGCTATCGATGCCGGCCAGTACGGCATAGTGCTTAATCCGATGCCAGAAAGTCTGGCGCGTCATCTGCTGCGCGCGCTGGCTGGGGAAAAGCACATCGGAAGCCACACCGTTGAGCAGCCAGGGACGCCCGTACTCCAGGTAGTTCTCCACCCACAGCACCGCCTCTTCGCCAAGCGGAACCAGCCGTTCTTTATTCCCCTTACCGACCACCCGCAGCACCCCCTGACGCAGGCTGATATCGCTCATCGTCAGGCCAACCAGCTCCGATACGCGCAGGCCGGTGGCGTACAGCACCTCCAGCATCGCTTTATCGCGTAACTCTAAAGGCTGTTCGACCAACGGTGCCTGCAGCAGGCGATCGACCTGGGCTTCACTCAGATCTTTCGGTAGCCGCTGCGGCAGCTTCGGCGACGCCAGCAACGCGCTGGGATCGTCCGGGCGTACTTTTTCCCGGTACAGATGCTGAAAGAAGCGGCGCACGGCGCTTAACAAGCGCGCGGTGCTGGTGGCTTTATAGCCGCCGGTTTGTCTTTCAGCCAGCAGCGCCTGCAGGTCTTCGCCGCTAACGCTTATCAGGGTCAACGCGCGATGGTGCAGCCATTCCACCACCATGGTCAGATCCCGTCGGTAGGCACTGAGCGTATTTTCAGCAAGGTTACGCTCCAGCCACAACGCATCGAGAAACTGTTCGATTCGTGCAAGATCCTGTTCCACATCGGCCTCTTTGCTCGTTAAAACGGCTCCAGTATACCCAAATTAGTTGCCCTGCTGGGCAAAAACGGCAGCGCGGTGCTCTCAGACGTTGAACATACAACCTTAAGTATGCGGCCGGCGGTGCCTTTCTGATAAACTAAGCGCAAAGTCACAGCATGAATTGAGATGTTTACCCCATGAACATAGGTCTTTTTTACGGCTCCAGCACCTGCTACACCGAGATGGCGGCGGAGAAGATTCGCGATATCATCGGTCCGGAACTGGTGACGCTGCACAATCTGAAAGATGATTCCCCTGCCCTGATGACAGAATATGACGTGCTGATCCTCGGTATTCCGACATGGGATTTCGGCGAGATTCAGGAAGACTGGGACGCTATCTGGCAGCAGTTAGACACCCTGGATCTGCAGGATAAAATTGTGGCGATGTACGGCATGGGCGACCAACTGGGCTACGGCGAATGGTTCCTCGACGCGCTGGGCATGCTGCACGATAAGTTAATCACCAAAGGGGTGAAGTTTATCGGTTACTGGCCGACGGAAGGGTACGAATTCACCAGCCAGAAACCGATTATCGCCGATGGCCAGCTGTTCGTTGGCCTGGCGCTTGATGAAACAAACCAGTATGAGATGAGCGACGATCGCCTGCAGAACTGGTGCGAGCAGATCCTCGGCGAGATGGCTGAGCAGTTCGCCTGACTGGCTCTTAATCCTGCGCCGGTTTTTGTAATACCAACCGGCGCAAATCGCGCCACTCTTTTGCGTCCATACTGTCCGCCGCAACCCACAAATGCTGGCTGCGGTGCGTTTCGCTCTCCCGCAGGCGCAACAGCATACCGCTGTTAATCACCCAGGGTGTACCGACGATCTCCCACTCCACTTTTTGCCAGCGCAGACGCGAATCAGTCAGCAGTTTTATTTCTCCCCGACAGGCGTGGATCCGCCGCTGGCTGCGAACGCAGTCAAACACCACCAGCGACAGCAGTAACAGCCATAGCGGTGTGTAGCTCAGCGGCCAGGGCATGAGCAGCACTATCGCCGCCACAATGCCGTGAAGCAGCAGTGAAAACCACTGCGAACGCCAGGAGATGCGTAAATCAGATTGCCACAGGACCACGTTCCCGATTCCGAGTCTGGATTAATTTTACCATCCGTTGCAGTTGCGCATCCGCCGGTTCGCCATGGTTCATCAGCCAGTTGAACAGATCCGGATCGTCGTTTTCTAACAGACGAATGAACAGCAGCTTGTCGTCATCACTGAGCGTATCGTACTCATACTCAAAAAACGGCATGATAGAGATATCGAGTTCGCGCATACCCCGGCGGCATGCCCAGTGGATACGGGCTTTATTAGTAATGTCCATGTTGTCCTTCCAGCATAAAGATACACAGTGCATTCTTCAGGTTAGCGGGATGCGGCCTGATGAATGTTATTAGTAGGTTAGTTTAACCCGTTTTTTGCACTTACTTTACAGCAATATCGCAAACAGAGAACGCCACTCGCAAAAAACCATAAATTAACCATGGTTTTATCTACCTTCGTTGTCAGTTCGTTTAGCTCATCAGGGCACAAATCGCCTGCCAAAAGCGCTTGCATTGCACCATAGCTCTTTTACCATTAGTGACTCACTCTGCGTTAAGCTATTCAGGACATGACTATGGCTTTTACACCTTTTCCCCCGCGCCAGCCTTCCGCTTCCGCGCGTCTGCCGTTAACGCTGATGACGCTGGATGACTGGGCGCTGTCGACGATAACTGGTAAGGATGCCGAGAAGTATCTTCAGGGACAGATTACCGCCGATGTCAGCGCGCTGACCGACGATCGGCACCTGCTTGCCGCGCACTGTGATGCCAAGGGCAAGATGTGGAGCAACCTGCGGGTCTTCCATCGCCAGGGTGGCTATGCCTGGATCGAACGCCGCAGCCTGCGCGACGCGCAGCTGACCGAACTGAAAAAATACGCGGTATTCTCCAAAGTCGCCATTGCCGCCGACGATGAACACGTCCTGCTGGGCGTTGCTGGTTTCCAGGCCCGCGCCGCGCTGGCGCCGCTGTTTAGCGAGCTGCCCGGCAGCGACAAACCGCTGGTGACCGACGGCGCCACCAGCCTGCTGTGGTTTGAGCATCCGGCAGAGCGTTTCCTGCTGGTGACCGATGTCGCAACCGCCACCCGCATCACCGATGCGCTGCGCAGCGATGCCCAACTGAACAACAGCCAGCAGTGGCTGGCGTTGAATATCGAAGCGGGCCTGCCGGTCATTGACAGCGCCAACAGCGCGCAGTTCATTCCGCAAGCCACTAACCTGCAGGCGCTGGGCGGCATCAGCTTTAAAAAAGGCTGCTACACCGGGCAGGAGATGGTCGCGCGAGCTAAATTCCGCGGCGCCAACAAGCGTGCGCTGTGGTATCTGGCGGGTAAAGCCAGCCGCGTGCCGCAGGCCGGGGAAGATCTTGAGCTGAAGATGGGCGACAACTGGCGCCGGACCGGCACCGTGCTGGCCGCGGTTCAGCTGGATGATGGCAATCTGCTGGTGCAGGTAGTAATGAATAACGACATGGAGCCGGACAGCGTGTTCCGCGTGCGCGATGATGCCGGCACCTTAAGCATCGTTCCGCTGCCGTACTCGTTAGAAGAGAGTTAAGGCTCGCAGGCCTGCTGTTCCGATAACCGCCGCGCCGCCGGGGATCTCCCGATGGCGCGGCGTTTTCGTTACACCTGGCCGACGTACAAATAGATCGCCAGGAAATGACAGACGCTGCCGCCCAGCACAAAGCCGTGCCAGATAGCATGGTTATAAGGGATGCGCTTGCAGACGTAGAAGATAACCCCCAGCGAATAGACGACCCCGCCCACCGCCAGTAGCGTGACGCCACCTGCCGCCAGCTTGATTGCCAGCTGATACACCACGATTAATGACAGCCAACCCATCGTCAGATAGGTCACCAGCGAGAGGATCTTGAAGCGATGCGCGATGGTGAGCTTAAACAAAATCCCCAGCAGCGCCAGGCTCCAGATGACGATCATCAGGCCCCGTGAGAGCGGCGAATTGAGCCCCACCAGCAAAAAAGGGGTATAGGTCCCGGCAATCAGCAGATAGATGGCGCAGTGGTCGAATTTTTTCAGCCACTGCTTAGCCCGCTGATGAGGGATCGCGTGATAGAGCGTGGACGCGAGAAACAGCATGATCATGCTGCCGCCATACAGGCTGTAGCTGGTAATTGCCGTGGCGCTGGCGTTGCTGTCAATCGCCTGAACCAGCAGGAGCACCAGACCGACGATACCGAACACCAGCCCGATTCCATGGCTGATACTGTTGGCAATTTCCTCTGCCAAAGAATAACCCTGTGTGATTAATGGCTTGCGAACCATATTTGACTCCGAAAACAAGAACGCTTTCAATGCACACCTAGGGTAACTGAGAATGATTCCAGTGAACACCTGTTAGCTAAAATAAAAAGATGTATTTTTGTTAATTCAATAAAATCATCAAGTTAAATTATATTTTTCGCCTAACACTCGTTCGCTGTTTTGTTAAAGCTTTTTAAATTCAATAACATAAAACTGGTCATCATCAGGGTAGATCTCGCCGATCACCTGGCGCAGCTGCGGCAGCGTCATATTCTCCTGTTGCGCGTGGCGTTCTGTCAGCGTATCGAGCGTAACCGTCGAGGTTGCCACCACCTGAATCGTACAAAAATAGCCGTCATCTTCATAGCGACCAACCCGCAGCACGTTCCCGGTTTTAAAATGCGATTCGGCAGCATCGCGGATGGTGATCGTTTTCCGCCCGGCAAGGATGTCGTCCTGAAAGCGTTGAAAAAAAGTTATGTCATTCGGCTGCATGATATAATTCCCTCCTGGTCATTATGAATTGTGAGTTGTTACTGTGAGCATGTTCTCCCACGCTGCGATCGCCAGTCTCAATAATCTTGAGATGATGGTCTACCACTACGTCATCAAAAATCGTGACAAGGTGATGTACATGACCATTCGCGAACTGGCAGAAGCCTCCGGCGTCTCCACGACGACCGTCCTGCGCTTTTGTCGCAAACTGCAGTGTGAAGGATACTCGGAGTTTCGCGTACGCTTTAAATTATATCTCGAGCAGAACGAGCCTCAACAGGCAAATATCGGCGCCAGCGAAATCATGAGCTTTTTTAAAAGCGTCAATAATGACGAATTTGATAATTTACTCGACCGCGCCGTCGATATTATTCTGGCTTCAGAGCGTATTATATTTGTTGGTGCTGGCACCTCCGGCGCCCTCGCGAAATATGGCGCACGTTTTTTCTCTAACGTCGGAAAATTCAGCAACCATATCGACGACCCTTATTTCCCGGTAACCAACGATATGGCCCGTAACGCACTGGCGATCGTCCTGTCCGTCTCCGGGGAAACCGAAGAGATCCTGCGCTTCGCCAGCCAGTTCAGCCTGCACAACTGCAAGGTGATGTCGGTCACCAGCCATGAACACTCGCGGCTGGCAAAGCTTGCGGACTTCAACCTCTCCTGGCACGTGCCGCAAACCCGCATTGGCGGCGTATACGATATTACGACCCAAATTCCGGTCATATATATTCTGGAATCCCTCGGACGTAAATTAGCCCGCAAACTGGCCTGAAAATAACACCCTGTTTTTTCGATGTAACATATTCCACGTCGCGGGAATTGTTATATCGTGACATTTATATTCCCTTTGTTAGACTCAAAATCAGATGCTATTTGATGAGATCAGCAAAGATGAAAAAAATCACTTTACCGAAAGACTTTTTGTGGGGCGGCGCGGTAGCGGCGCACCAGGTGGAAGGCGGCTGGAATAAAGACGGCAAAGGCCCGAGCATTTGTGACGTACTGACCGGCGGCGCTCACGGCGTTCCGCGCGAAATCACCCATGAAGTGGAAGCCGGGAAATACTATCCGAACCATGAAGCCATCGACTTCCATGGCCGCTACAAAGAAGACATCAAACTGTTTGCCGAGATGGGCTTCAAATGTTTCCGTACCTCCATCGCCTGGACCCGTATCTTCCCGCTGGGTGATGAAACGCAGCCCAACGAAGAAGGGCTGAAGTTCTATGACGACATGTTTGATGAGCTGCTGAAATACAACATCGAGCCGGTTATCACCCTCTCCCACTTTGAAATGCCGCTGCATCTGGTGCAGCAGTACGGTGGCTGGACCAACCGTAAAGTGGTCGATTTCTTTGTGCGTTTCGCTGAAGTGGTGTTCGAGCGCTATAAGCACAAAGTGAAATACTGGATGACCTTTAACGAGATCAACAACCAGCGTAACTGGCGCGCGCCGCTGTTCGGCTATTGCTGCTCCGGCGTGGTCTATACCGAGCATGAAAACCCGGAAGAGACCATGTACCAGGTGCTGCATCACCAGTTCGTTGCCAGCGCCCTGGCGGTGAAGGCGGCGCGGCGCATCAACCCGCAGATGCAGGTTGGCTGCATGCTGGCGATGGTGGCGCTCTATCCGTTCTCCTGTAAACCTGAAGATGTGATGTTCGCTCAGGAATCCATGCGTGAACGCTACGTCTTTACCGACGTACAGCTGCGCGGTTACTACCCGACCTACGTCCTGAACGAATGGGAACGCCGCGGCTTCAACATCGTAATGGAAGCCGGCGATGAGCAGATCCTCCGTGAAGGCACCTGCGATTATCTCGGCTTCAGCTACTACATGACCAACGCGGTCAAAGCGGAAGGCGGCAGCGGCGATGCGATCTCTGGCTTTGAAGGCAGCGTGCCGAACCCGCACGTGAAAGCGTCCGACTGGGGCTGGCAGATTGACCCGGTTGGCCTGCGCTACGCGCTGTGCGAACTGTATGAACGCTACCAGAAACCGCTGTTTATCGTAGAAAACGGCTTTGGCGCTTACGACAAAGTCGAAGCAGACGGCAGCATCAACGACGACTACCGTATCGACTATCTCCGCGCCCACGTGGAAGAGATGATCAAAGCGGTCACCTATGATGGCGTCGATCTGATGGGCTACACCCCGTGGGGCTGCATCGACTGCGTCTCCTTCACCACCGGGCAGTACAGCAAGCGCTACGGCTTTATCTACGTCAACAAGCATGACGATGGTACCGGCGACATGTCCCGCTCGCGCAAGAAAAGCTTCAACTGGTACAAAGACGTCATCGCCAGCAACGGCGAAAAGCTCTGATTGTCCCTCGCACGCTTCCTCTCCCCATCCGGGGAGAGGAAAATCCCCTGTCTTACAGACACTTCTTTACAGCTTTAACATTGCTAAAACCTGCCCGCCCGATAAGATAAGCCTCGTGAATTATTGAGGCGATAATGATTAAGCGACAGCGAAAAGCCATTCTTCTTGTAGCCCTTGCCTGTCTGGTGGTGCTGGTATGCACCGCGCAGCGTATGGCCGGGCTGCATGCGCTTGTCATGAACGCCACGGCCGTGACGCAATCGGCCCAGCAGGGACCAGAGACGGCGGAAGCGCCGGTGACGCCCTGCGAGCTGAGCGCGAAATCTCTACTGGCATCGCCGCCGGTGCTGTTCGAAGGCGCCTTACTGGCTGTCGCGCTGTTACTGACGTTGCTGGCGGCGATCCCGCCCCGCATCGAGCGTCTCTGGCCTCCCCGCGTTATCTCCCCTCCCCGGCTACGGGTGCATCTGCGATTGTGCGTTTTCCGTGAATGAGCAATTTCCTGAACACTCAGGTTAATTAATCATTTATGGAGAAAATTTATGTTTATGGTATTCAGGCGACTCCTGGTCTGCCTGCTTTGGCTATGGCTGCCCGTCAGTCAGGCTGCCGACAGCGGCTGGTTACGCGCCACCGATAATCAACACGCCAGCGTCCGGCTGCGCGCCCAGAGCGAAAGCAGCAATACCGCACGCCTGCTGCTGGATGTGAAACTGGAAAAAGGCTGGAAAACCTACTGGCGATCGCCCGGTGAAGGTGGCATTGCGCCCGCCATCGTCTGGAATACGCCGCTGGGTGTTACCTGGCACTGGCCAACCCCGCAGCGCTTTGACGTCGCGGGCATATCCACCCAGGGCTACCACGACCGCGTCAGCTTTCCGTTGGAGATCCGCGGCCCGCTGCCACAGACCCTGAGCGGCGTGCTGACGCTATCCACCTGCAGCAACGTCTGTATTCTCACCGACTACCCCTTCTCACTGGAGATGAGCGCCTCACCGGGAGACGCCTTTGGCTACGATTTCACCCGGGCGCTGGGTACGCTGCCGCGACCGGATGGCCTGACGTCCCGACTGACCTCAGCCTATCGCGATGGAAAACTGACGGTAACGGCAGTGCGCGACGCCGGCTGGCAGCAGCCCGCGCTGTTTATCGACAGCATGGATGATGTCGACTTTGGCAAACCGACGTTCTCGCTGAAAGACGATACTCTTATCGCGCAGATCCCGGTCACCGACAGCTGGGGTGAGACGGCGCCCAACCTGAGCGGCAAACACCTGTCGTTGGTCCTTGCCGACAGCGGGCAGGCGCAGGAGAGCGCGCTGACTATTGACCCGGGATCCCCGGTAGCAGTGCCGTCGCTATGGTGGGTGCTGCTGATGGCGCTGGCGGGCGGCCTGATCCTCAACGTGATGCCCTGCGTGCTGCCGGTGCTGGCCATGAAGCTCGGGTCGCTGGTGCAGAGCGGCGGGCAGGAGCGCGGCGTGGTGCGCCGGCAGTTCATGGCCTCGGTCTGCGGGATCGTCGTCTCATTTCTGGCGCTGGCGCTGATGATGACTCTGCTGCGCCTGGGCAACCAGGCGCTGGGCTGGGGAATTCAGTTCCAGAACCCGTGGTTTATTGGCGCGATGGCGCTGGTGATGGTGCTGTTCAGCGCCAGCCTGCTGGGCCTGTTTGAGATCCGCCTTTCCTCCGGCACCAGCACCTTTCTGGCCACCCGCGGCGGCCATGGGCTGATGGGCCATTTCTGGCAGGGAGCATTTGCGACACTGCTGGCAACCCCCTGCACCGCACCGTTTCTCGGCACCGCCGTCTCGGTCGCACTGGTGGCGCCGCTTCCGCTGCTGTGGGGGATTTTCTTCGCCATGGGGGTGGGCATGAGTCTGCCGTGGCTGCTGGTCGCCGCCTGGCCGGGACTCGCCCGACATCTGCCGCGCCCTGGACGCTGGATGAACATCATGCGCGTGGGGCTCGGGTTGATGATGCTGGGCTCATCGCTGTGGCTGATTAGCCTGCTGACGGTGCATCTCGGCCAGATGCCGGTTATTGCGCTGGTCGTGCTGCTGGCGTTGGCGTTGCTGCTGGCAATCCTCTGGCGCTACCGTTGGCGCACCGCGATGTGGGCCGGCGTTCTGGCGCTTGCGGTTGCCGGAGCCTTCACGCTGTTTATGCAGCCTGATAGTCAGGCGTCGCGGCGCGACCGCGTCAACTGGCAGCCCCTCACTGAACAGGCGATTATCGACGCACTGGCGAACCACCAGCGGGTGTTTATCGATGTCACCGCCGACTGGTGCGTGACCTGTAAAGCCAATAAATACAACGTGCTGCTGCGTGACGATGTCCAGCGCGCGCTATCGGAACCGGACGTGGTCGCCCTGCGCGGCGACTGGAGTCGGCCATCGGCAACCATCAGCCGTTTCCTGACGTCCCGCGGCAGCGCCGCCGTTCCCTTTAATCAAATCTACGGACCGGGAATACCGCAGGGCCACGTGCTGCCCCCGCTGTTAAACCGCGACGAACTCCTCGCCACCCTGTCTGATGCGAAAGGTCAATAATCATGCGAATCATCACCGCTCTGTTTCTGCTGTGTCTGTCCACCTTCAGCCTGGCCGCCCCGGCTGAACAAGCCGACTCATCCGCCGACGACCAGCTGGCAAAGCTGCTGTTCAACGACCCCGACAGCCCGCGACTTGGCGCCAAAAATCCGCGCCTGACGATCGTTTCGTTTACCGATTACAACTGCCCCTACTGCAAGCAGTTCGATCCGCAGTTGGAGAAGATCGTTCGCGAGAATCCTGACGTTCTGTTGATCGTGAAGCTGCTGCCGTTTAAAGGCCAGAGCTCGGCCAACGCCGCCAAAGCCGCGCTCTCTACATGGCGCCAGCAGCCGGATAAATTCTGGCCGCTGCACCAGCGTCTGATGGCGAAAAAAGGTTACCACGATGATGCCAGCATTCTTGCCGCCCGCCAGAAAACAGCAACCGACGGCGTAAAGATTGATGACCAGACTATGGATCCCCTCAAGATGAACCTGATTTTGTCGCAGGTGCTGAATATTCAGGGCACCCCGGCGACAATCATCGGCGATCAGATGGTTGCCGGCGCCATTCCCTATGACGATCTGGAGGAGCTGGTGAAAACGCAGCTGGCAAAAGCCGATGGTCAGTAAATTACGCCGCTGGCTACGCGAGCTGGTGATTCTGCTGTTACTCGCCGCGGCGCTCATCGCCGGGATGGATTATCTGCGCCAGCCCGCGCTGCCGCAGAACTTTACCAGCACGCCATTACAGACGCTGGATGGCAAAACGGTCGATCTGGCCGCCATGAGCCAACAGCGCCCGTTGCTGCTCTACGTCTGGGCGACCTGGTGCGGGGTCTGTCGCTACACCACGCCGTCGGTCTCAGCCCTGGCGAGCCGCGGGGAAAACGTGATGTCGGTGGCGCTGCGCTCCGGGGACGATGCCGCTCTGGCACGCTGGCTGGCGCAGAAAAAGCTAATGCTGCCAACGGTGAACGATCCCCAGGGCCAGCTTTCCCGGCAGTGGGATGTTCAGGTCACGCCGACGCTGATCGTTATCTCCGGCGGTGAAGTGAAGTCGGTCACCACCGGCTGGACCAGCAGTTGGGGAATGCGCCTGCGGTTGTGGCTGGCGTCGTAGCCCCCGGCTTGCGCTGGGCTTAGCCGGAGTTATAAGTGGTGTGGGGCGGCGGTTATTTGCCGCCGGCCAGTTCGAGGAAACTACCGGTCACGTAGGAGGCCTTGTCGCTCAGCAGCCAGGCGATAGCCTGCGCGACTTCCTCGGGCTGACCGCCGCGTTGCATCGGTAGCGCGGCTTTTACCCGATCCACCCGCCCCGGCTCACCGCCGCTGGCGTGCATCTCGGTATAGATAAAGCCAGGGCGTACGCCGTTTACGCGAATGCCCTGCGCCGCCACTTCCAGCGCCAGCCCGGTGGTCAATGTATCCACGGCGCCTTTCGACGCGGCATAATCTACATATTCACCTGCCGCCCCCAACCTTGATGCCGCCGACGAGACGTTGACGATCGCCCCGCCTTTACCGTCATGCCTGAATGACATCCGCTTTACCGCCTCGCGACAGCAGAGGAAATAGCCGGTGACATTGGTGCTCAGCACCTGGTTAATCCGCTCGGCGGTCAGGTTTTCAATGGTGCTCTGGGTAAACAGGATCCCCGCGTTGTTGACCAGGGCGGTCAACGGTTCATCCAGCTTATCGATACTGTCGAACATCGCCATGACCTGGGCTTCATCGCTGATATCCGCAGGTAGCGCCACTGCCTTGCCGCCCAGAATGACAATCTCATTCACCACCGCCATCGCGGCATTGATATTGCGGTGGTAATTAACCACCACGGTATAGCCTTCCTGCGCCAGCAGCAACGCGGTTGCCTTGCCAATACCCCGGCTGGCGCCGGTAATCAGTGCTAAAGCCATATGACTCTCCCAAAAAATAAAGGCGCCGAAGCGCCTTTAAAAGATAGTCCAGTCAGCTAATTACTGGTATTCGCTCATCGGGACGCAGGAGCAGAACAGGTTGCGGTCACCGTAGACATCGTCCAGACGTTTCACCGTCGGCCAGTATTTGTTGTCCAGACCTGCCGGGAATACCGCCATCTCACGGGTATACGGGTGCAGCCATTCAGCCACCAGCTCGCCCTGAGTATGCGGCGCGTTCACCAGCGGATTATCTTCCAGCGGCCATTCACCCGCTTTCACACGGTCGATTTCACCACGAATCGCCAGCATCGCGTCGATGAAGCGGTCCAGCTCGACTTTGCTTTCCGATTCGGTCGGCTCAACCATCAGGGTTCCGGCTACCGGGAAGGACATGGTCGGCGCATGGAAGCCAAAGTCGATCAGACGCTTGGCGATATCCAGCTCGCTGATGCCGGTCTCTTCTTTCAGCGGACGAATATCAAGAATACATTCGTGCGCCACACGGCCGTCGCGACCGGTATAGAGCACCGGGAACGCCTCTTTCAGACGGGTCGCGATGTAGTTGGCATTGAGGATAGCCACCTGGCTCGCCTGCTTCAGCCCTTCTGCGCCCATCATGCGGATGTACATCCAGCTGATTGGCAGAATAGATGCGCTGCCGAACGGTGCGGCAGATACCGCGCCCTGACGGGTCAGCATACCTTCAATCTGCACCACGCTATGGCCCGGAACAAACGGTGCCAGGTGCGCTTTGACGCCAATCGGTCCCATACCCGGGCCACCGCCGCCGTGCGGAATGCAGAAGGTTTTATGCAGGTTAAGGTGCGACACGTCCGCGCCGATAAAGCCTGGCGAGGTGATGCCCACCTGAGCATTCATGTTGGCGCCGTCGAGATAAACCTGGCCGCCGAACTGATGCACGATTTCGCACACTTCGCGGATAGTCTCTTCGTACACGCCGTGAGTGGACGGGTAGGTGACCATGATGCAGGAGAGATTCTCACCCGCCTGCTCCGCCTTCAGGCGCAGATCCGCGAGATCAATGTTGCCATTTTTATCACAGGCCACCACCACCACCTGCATGCCGGCCATCTGTGCCGATGCCGGGTTGGTGCCGTGCGCAGAGCTTGGGATCAGGCAGATATCACGATGGCCTTCATTGCGGCTCTCGTGGTAGTGGCGAATCGCCAGCAGACCCGCGTACTCGCCCTGTGCGCCGGAGTTCGGCTGCATGCAGACGGCGTCGTAACCGGTCAGTTTAACCAGCCAGTCGGAGAGCTGGGCGATCATCTGATGATAACCTTCTGCCTGTTCTGCCGGGCAGAACGGGTGCAGCTCGGCAAATTCCGGCCAGGTGATCGGGATCATTTCTGCCGCAGCGTTAAGCTTCATGGTGCAGGAACCCAGCGGGATCATCGCCTGATTCAGCGCCAGATCCTTACGCTCCAGCGAGTGCATGTAGCGCATCATCTCGGTTTCGCTATGGTAGCGATTGAACACCGGGTGCGTCAGGATCGCATCATCACGCAGCATGCTTTCCTGGATAGAACGGCTGTCGAGCGCCACGTCTTTATCCAGCGTGTCGATATCCAGACCGTGATTGTCACCGATAATAGCGCGGAACAGGTTCATGACATCTTCGCGGGTGGTCGCTTCGTCGAGAGTGATGCCGACCGCGTTGTGAATATCGCTGCGCAGGTTAATTTCCAGCGCTTCAGCGCGTGCCAGCACTGCGGCTTTGTCGGCCACTTCTACGCATAAGGTGTCGAAGTAGTGCGCATGGCGCAGCTTCAGCCCTTTTTTCTGCAGCCCGTCGGCGAGGATATCCGTCAGGCGATGGATGCGGCTGGCGATACGCTTCAGACCCGCAGGCCCGTGGAACACCGCGTACAGGCTGGCGATGTTGGCCAGCAGCACCTGGGAAGTACAGATATTGGAGTTCGCTTTCTCGCGGCGGATATGCTGCTCACGAGTCTGCATCGCCATACGCAGCGCGGTATTGCCCGCGGCATCTTTCGATACGCCGATGATACGGCCAGGCATAGAGCGTTTGAATTCATCTTTCGCGGCGAAGAAGGCCGCGTGCGGGCCGCCGTAGCCCATCGGTACGCCGAAACGCTGGGCGGAACCGAAGACGATATCGGCACCCTGCTTGCCCGGAGCGGTCAGCAGAACCAGCGTCATAAAGTCTGCCGCGACGCTGACCACGACTTTGCGTGCTTTCAGCTCGGAGATAAGTTTGCTGTAGTCGTGAATTTCACCGGTGGTGCCAACCTGCTGCAGCAGTACGCCAAACACGTCCTGATGGTCGAGGGCTTTTTCAGCATCATCAACGATAACGTCAAAACCAAAGGTTTCAGCACGGGTGCGGACCACGTCGAGGGTCTGCGGGTGAATATCCGCGGCCACGAAGAAGCGGTTAGCATTTTTCAGTTTGCTAACGCGTTTAGCCATCGCCATCGCTTCTGCCCCGGCGGTAGCTTCATCGAGCAGGGATGCGGAGGCAATATCCAGACCGGTCAGATCGAGGGTCACCTGCTGGAAATTCAGCAGCGACTCCAGACGACCCTGGGAGACTTCCGGCTGATACGGCGTATAGGCGGTGTACCAACCCGGGTTTTCCAGCATATTGCGCTGAATAACCGGCGGCAGCTGCACGGCGGTGTAACCCATGCCGATGTAAGACTTGAAGCGCTTGTTACGACCGGCTACCGCCTTCAGTTCCGCCAGCGCGGCAAATTCGGTGGTTGCGTCACCCACCTGCGGTGGGGTCGCCAGCTGAATATCCTGCGGCACAATCTGGCCAATCAGGGCGTTAAGCGAGTCGGCGCCGACGGTTTTCAGCATCTCTTGCTGTTGCTGAGCATCCGGGCCGATGTGACGTTCAATAAAGGCGCCGCGGTTTTCAAGCTGACCTAAAGTCTGAGTCATGAGCGATGGTTCCTGAAACGTGCAGTGAATCGTATGTGTCTTTACTTATCTGAACAGGCAAAAATCATTCACGCCGCCGGCGCCTGGCGCCCGCAGCGTGAAAGAGGCAACGCGGTTATTCGTTTTCCAGCAGCGCAGCGTAAGCCGCCGCATCCAGCAACGCCGCAACCTGCGCTTCATCACTGGCCTTGATTTTAAAGATCCAGCCGTCAGCGTACGGGTCGCTGTTCACCAGCTCAGGAGAGTCATTCAGCTCTTCGTTAACGGCCACAATCTCGCCGCTCACCGGGGCATAAATATCAGATGCCGCTTTTACCGACTCGGCAACCGCACAGTCGTCGCCCGCTTCAACGGTCGCGCCGACGTCCGGCAGGTCAACGAAGACCATATCGCCAAGCAGTTCCTGAGCATGTTCGGTGATCCCAACGGTGTAGGTGCCGTCAGCTTCTTTGCGCAGCCATTCGTGTTCTTTACTGTATTTCAGTTCTGCTGGTACGTTGCTCATCAATTGATCTCCAAAAAGGGGGAATCACACTACGGCTTTGCCGTTGCGTACAAAAACAGGTTTAGTGACCTTGACCGGCATTTCGCGGTTGCGAATCTGCACGATGGCCGTTTCGCCGATACCGGCAGGTACGCGCGCCAGCGCGATACTGTAGCCCAGCGTCGGGGAGAAGGTGCCACTGGTAATAATACCTTCTTTCTGATTGCCCTCGGCATCGCTAAAGCGCACCGGCAGTCCGCCGCGCAGTACGCCTTTCTCGGTCATCACCAGGCCCACCAGCTGCTCGGTACCTTTTTCACGCTGCAACTCCAGCGCTTCACGGCCGATGAACGCACGGTCAGCCGGTTCCCAGGCAATGGTCCAGCCCATGTTGGCGGCCAGCGGAGAGATGCTTTCGTCCATCTCCTGACCATACAGGTTCATCCCGGCTTCCAGACGTAAGGTATCGCGCGCGCCCAGGCCGCAAGGCTTCACGCCAGCGTCGAGCAGACCACGCCAGAAATCGGCTGCCTGTTCATTTGGCAGCGCAATTTCGTACCCGGCTTCACCGGTGTAACCGGTGGTTGCAATAAACAGATCGCCAGCCTGCACGCCAAAGAAGGGTTTCATCCCGGCAACGGCCTGGCGCTGCGCCTCGGTGAGCAGGGTCGCTGCTTTCTCTTTCGCCTGCGGTCCCTGTACGGCAATCAGTGAAAGATCGTCGCGGACGGTCATTTCAAGACCATACGGCTCAGCCTGCTGGGTGATCCAGGCGAGGTCTTTTTCACGGGTGGCGGAGTTAACAACGAGGCGGAAATAATCTTCAGAGAGGAAATAGACAATCAGGTCATCGATGACGCCGGCGGAGGCGGTAAGCATGCCGCTATAGAGCGCTTTGCCGGGGACCGTGAGCTTCGCCACGTCGTTCGCCAGCAAATAGCGCAAGAACTCCCGAATGCGGCTGCCGTGGAAGTCGACGATGGTCATGTGTGATACATCGAACATTCCGGCATCGCTGCGCACCGCGTGGTGCTCATCAATCTGGGAACCGTAATGCAGCGGCATCATCCAGCCATGGAAGTCCACCATGCGAGCGCCGCACAGCGTGTGTTGTTCATACAACGGAGTCTGTTGAGCCATCTTTTCCTCATCGAGTAAAACGCAAGCAGCTACGAGTTGAGCGAGATTGTCCGGGCGATTTCACACGATAAAATCGACCGCCGGTGCCGTTATCAGACGCCGACGCAAACGTTCTCTTTTGCCTGAACTTACCACCGAACCCGGCGCTAAACCATAAGCTAAATCAGGACATCACATTAGCTTATGACCAAAATTCGCCAGAAAGACTACAGAGTTATCGACTGGAAAAAAGCGATTTATGCCACATAAAATTAACATCAATCGCCAATAACGCCGAGCATGATGGTATTTTATGCGAAAAACCGGGCCTATTTTCCGTGACTAAAAACGACAAACATTAATAAAACTAATGCGAAAAAATGGGTGAGATTAGTTTATTTCAAATGAGAAGGGAAAACCCGGCGCGAGGGCCGGGAAAGAGAAGTGTGACGGGCTTAACGTAACCAGCTGGGGAGATCGTTCAGTCCCATCGCCTGACGAATAAGCTGCGGTTTGACGCCCGGCAAGGTATCCGCCAGCTTGAGGCCGATATCGCGCAGCAGTTTCTTCGCCGGGTTGCTGCCGGAGAACATTTCACGAAAGCCCTGCATCCCCGCCAGCATCATCGCGGCGCTGTGTTTGCGGCTGCGCTCATAGCGGCGCAGATACAGATGCTGACCAATATCTTTGCCCTGCGCATGCAGGCGTCTGAGTTCATCGATAAGCTCTGCGGCATCCATAAAGCCCAGGTTAACCCCCTGCCCGGCCAGCGGATGGATGGTGTGGGCGGCGTCGCCAACCAGCGCGAGACGATGGGCGGCAAACTGACGAGCGTAGCGGCCGGTCAGCGGGAATACCTGACGCTCGCTTTCCACGTGGCACAGTCCCAGCCGATTATCGAAAGCGATATTCAGTGCCTGATTAAAGGCGGCGTCATCCGCCTGCTGCATCCGTTGCGCTTCCTGCGGCGACAGCGACCAAACGATAGAGCACAGGTGCGGGTCGCTTAACGGCAGAAAGGCCAGAATGCCGTCACCGTGGAACGCCTGGCGGGCAATCGCCTGATGGGGCTCTTCGGTGCGGATCGTGGCCACCAGCGCATGATGGCGATAGTCCCAGAAGGTCAGCGGGATGTCCGCCTTGTTGCGCAACCATGAGTTCGCACCGTCGGCACCTACCACCAGTCGGGCTGTCAGCATCGTCCCGTCCTGCAGACTCAGGAAGGCCTCGTTTTCGCCCCACGCCACCTGTTGCAACTGTGCCGGTGCCAGCAGCGTCACATCAGCGCAGCGCTGGGCTTTCTGCCACAAGGCGTGATGGACAATGGCGTTTTCAATAATATGACCCAGATGACTAAAGCCCATGCTGCGATCGTCGAAGCAAATACGGCCAAAGCTGTCTTTATCCCACACTTCCATTCCGTGGTAACAGCTGGCGCGCTGGGCAAGGATTGCCGGCCAGACATCCAGCTTGCTAAGCAGTTTTTCGCTGGCGGCGTTAATGGCCGAAACCCGCAGCGCCGGCGGCGCGTCGGCGTTCAACGGCTGTGGCTCAGATTGTTCCAGTACCGCAACCCGCAGCCCGCTCCCCTGTAAACCACAGGCGACCGCTAACCCCACCATGCCTCCGCCAACAATGGCAACATCAACACTTTGCACGTTCAACTCCTTAACGGGGAACCCAACCGAGGGTACGCTGCGCCAGCGCATCACGCGCCGGAGTAAATAATTCCATGGCCATCAGACCCGCGTTGCGCCCCGCCACCAGCGGCGCCCAACGATTGGCAAACAGATGCACCAGCCCATCGGTCACGCCGATAGTGACGGTTTTGTCATCCGCCCGCCGCGCCTGATAATCGCACAATAGCGAATAGTCACCGGGATCCTGGCCGTTCGCACTGGCCTGCGCCAGCAGTTCTGCCAGACTCATAACATCCCGCAGGCCCAGGTTAAAACCCTGACCTGCGATGGGATGCAGGGTCTGCGCCGCGTTGCCGACCAGCGCCAGACGATGCGCAACCGGGCGCGTCGCGGTGGTCAGCGCCAGGGGATAAACGCTACGCGTGCCGGCATGGGTGATACGTCCCAACCGCCAGCCGAATGCCTGCTGCAGCCGTTCGCAAAACTCCGCGTCAGACCAGCCCAGCACAGCATCACGCTGCGATTGCGGGTGACACCATACCAGTGAACAGCGGCCCTGCGACATGGGGAGCATCGCCAGCGGGCCATGCTCGGTAAAGCGTTCAAAAGCCCGCCCTTCATGGGACAAGGCGGTACTGACGTTGGCGATCACCGCCAGTTGTTCATAGGGCTGTTGCTGCCAGCTCATGCCGCAGCGGGCGCCCAGCGTGGAGCGCGAACCGTCGGCGGCCACCAGCAGCTTACCGCTAAGCGTCTGACCGCTGTCCAGCGTGATACTGACGCCATCCTCCCATCGGCTGACGTCTTCCACTTTCGCCGGACAGTGCAGAGTGATACCCGGCGCGTCACGCAGTTGCGCAAACAGGCGCTGGCCAATATCGTGGAGCTCGACGACCTGCCCCAGCGCGGCCAGGTTGTAATCCTGCGCATCAAGTGTGACAAAGCCCGCATGCCCACGATCGCTGACGTGGACTCGCTGAATCGGTGTCGCGCAATCGGCTATCCCCTGCCAGATACCAACTCGTGCCAATTGCTGACAGGTGCCGGCCGCCAGCGCAATAGCGCGAGCGTCAAAGCCAGGGTGTTGCGACGAATCCGGCTGTGCGGCCTCCACCAGATGCACCGCTAGCGCTCCTCTGGTCAGGCGAGAAATTGCCAGCGCCAGCGTCGCGCCGGTCATCCCACCGCCAACGATCAGTATGCTCATGATTGCCGGGCCGCCGCCATCAGCGCCTCGATATCGTCGGCGTTTTTCACCACGCCTGCGGTCAGGTTTTCGTTACCGTCTGCAGTGATCACGATATCGTCTTCAATGCGCACGCCAATCCCGCGATACTGCGGCGGAACATCGGCATCGACGGCAATGTAAAGACCCGGTTCAACGGTCAGCACCATACCCGGCTCCAGAAGACGCGAGCGTTCAACATCGTAGAAGCCCACATCATGGACATCCAGCCCCAGCCAGTGGCTCAGGCCATGCATGAAGTAAGGCCGATGGGCGTTGTTCGCAATCAGCTCGTCCACTTCGCCTTTCAGGATACCGAGGCGCACCAGACCGCTAATCATGATGCGCACCACCTGCTGGTTCACCTGTTGAATCGAGGTGCCGGGACGGAAAAGCGTCAGCGCCGTGTCGAGCGATTCGAGGACGATATCGTAAATGTCGCGCTGTGCCGGGCTGAATTTGCCGTTCACCGGGAACGTACGGGTGATGTCCCCGGCATAGCCGCGATACTCGCAGCCGGCGTCAATCAGGACCAGATCGCCATCGCGCAGTTCGGATTCGTTTTCGGTGTAGTGAAGAATACAGCCGTTTTCTCCGCCGCCCACGATGGTGTTGTAGGACGGGAAACGTGCACCGTGGCGGGTAAATTCATGCAGAATTTCCCCTTCCAGCTGGTATTCAAACATCCCCGGGCGGCAGTGCTGCATCGCGCGGGTGTGGGCCAGCGCGGAAATCTCACCGGCACGACGCATGACTTCCAGCTCTTCCGCTGATTTAAACAGGCGCATTTCATGCACCATCGGCCGCCAGTCAACCACCGAGCCTGGCGCCTGCAGATTCTGGCGCGAGCCTTTGCGCAGTTTATCAAGCGCGTTGAAGACAATTTTGTCCGCGTAGTCATATTCGCCCTGCGCAAAGTAGATAGCGTCAAGGCCGTTGAGCAACTGGAACAACTGCTGATTAATTTCGCTAAATGCGAGGGCGCGATCGACACCCAGCTTCGCCGGTGCCGCATCCTGCCCAAGACGGCGACCGAACCAGATCTCGGCGGTTAAATCGCGGACGCGGTTAAACAGCACGCTATGGTTGTGGGTGTCGTCGCTTTTAATCAACACCAGCAGGGCTTCCGGCTCATTAAATCCCGTGAAGTACCAAAAATCGCTGTTCTGCCGGTAGGGATATTCTGAATCTGCGCTACGTACCGCTTCCGGTGCGGCAAAAATCAGCGCCGCGCTGCCTGGCTGCATCTGCGCCAACAGTGCCTGGCGACGAGAAAGAAATTCCTGCTGTGTCATGACGCCCCCTCAACAAATTATTGTTAGTGTAATGTTGGCTTGCGAACTTCCGGTGCGGTTGGCTGCTGGCGCGAGAAGGTTTCGTGGCACAGCAGCGCGGCGACACGCACATACTCGATAATCTCTTCCAACGACATTTCCAGCTCTTCCTGGTCTTCGTCTTCGTCGTAACCGAGTTGCGCAATATTGCGCAGGTCGTCGATGGCTTCCCCGGCTTCGTCTTTGACTTTATCCAGTTTTGGCTGAGTCACGCCAAGGCCCAGCAGGAAGTGGTTAACCCAGCCGGCCAGCGCATCCGCGCGTTCAAACACGCTCACGTCATCGCCCTCCGGCAGATAGAGTTGGAATAAGAAACCGTCATCTTCCAGAGAGTCGCTGGTCTGGGAGTGCATGCTACGCAGAGACTCAGCCAGTTCGTGACCAAAGGCGAGGCCTTCGTTGGTCAGGTCGTGGACCAGCGGCTGCCAGCTGCTGTCTTTGTTGCCGCCGCACAGGATCCCACTGATTAAACCGTGCATTTCGGCAGGGGTTAAGCCCACCCCCTGTTGGTTCAGTAACTGGTCTACCGCGCGGTAGCCAGGCATTTCGTTCTGTATAGACATGCGCATTCGTCATCATTGGGAGGAATATTCATGGTATGCTACCACTTTGGACCCTGGTGAACCAGAATGGGGCTTGTACCTTCGCACCAGGGTAGCTATAGTGTCGCCCCTTCGCAGGCCCGGTACGGGCGTGAAGGCCGCGCAGTCAATCAGCAGGAAGGTGGCATGTCTGCACAACCCGTCGATCTCCAAATTTTTGGCCGTTCACTTCGTGTGAATTGCCCGCCTGAACAAAGGGATGCTTTGAGTCAGGCAGCTGATGACCTGAATCAGCGGTTGCAAGATTTAAAAGAACGCACTAGAGTCACAAATACTGAGCAGCTGGTCTTCATCGCCGCGTTGAACATCAGCTATGAGTTGACTCAGGAAAAAGCGAAAACCCGCGATTACGCCTCCAGTATGGAACAGCGTATTCGGATGCTTCAGCAGACCATCGAACAAGCGTTGCTTGAGCAAGGTCGCATAAGCGAAAGAACCGGGCCGAAGTTTGAATAACACTTTGCAATTAACTGTGTTAGAGTAAGAACCAGAACAAAATTTCTCTGAGATGTTTGCAAGCGGGCCAGTCCCCTGAGCCGATATTTCATACCACAAGAATGTGGCGCTCCACGGTTGGTGAGCATGCTCGGTCCGTCCGAGAAGCCTTAAAACTGTGACGACGCATTCACCTTGAACCAAGGGTTCAAGGGTTACAGCCTGCGGCGGCATCTCGGAGATTCCCTTCTTTTCTGTTCGACCCCTCTTTGTGTCATTTTCGGTTTTTATCACCTTGTGTATTACACTACGCCAACACGCATCCATGGCTATTCGCGCATAGTGCGCGCGTGCCAACGCAGGTGGCTTAACATGACTCAACTTTGCGACACCCAAGCAACCCGACAGCAGATCCGTCAACAAATTCGCCAGCGTCGCCGCGCGCTAACGCCCGAGCAACAGACCCAGTTTGCCCTGCAGGGCGCCGATCGCATGATGGCCTACCCGCCGGTGGTTCTGGCGCAAAACGTGGCGCTGTTCTTATCCTTTGATGGCGAGCTTGATACCCAGCCGCTGATCGACCAGCTGTGGCGCGCCGGTAAGCGAGTCTACCTTCCGGTGCTCCACCCTTTTAGCCCGGGAAACCTGCTGTTTTTGCACTATCACCCGCACAGCGAGCTGGTCACAAACCGGCTGAGAATCGACGAGCCTAAACTTGATGTGCGCGACGTCCTGCCGCTGAGCCAGCTCGACGTGCTGATTGTCCCGCTGGTGGCTTTTGATGCCGCCGGGCAGCGTCTGGGTATGGGAGGAGGGTTCTACGACAGGACCTTACAAAACTGGCAGGCGTATCGTCTGCAGCCCGTAGGCTACGCTCACGATTGCCAGCAGGTAGACGCACTGCCAACAGCCCACTGGGATGTGCCACTGCCTGCCGTCATCACGCCGTCGACATGCTGGCAGTGGTCGTAAATTAGCGCTGACCGAGCGTTTTCAGCTGCCGGTCATGCCAGCCGCGCAGCAGGAAGAGGGTCGTCAGCGCCCCCAGCAGCGCACAGAACATATCTGACTGGGTGTCCCACGGGTCGCCCTGGGTGCCGAGAAAATCATCCGCCCCCTGCCCCATCGCCAGTGCCGCCCACCATTCAATCAGCTCATAGGTGGCGCTGATTGCCAGCGCGATACAACCCACCAGAAACGACAGCATCTTGCGCCCGCGAACATAGCCACCGCGGATCAGAATCTCCCGCGCCGCCAGCGCCGGCACCAGACCCTGGAAAAAGTGGCCAAGCTTATCGTACGGGTTGCGGCTCAAATTCAGCCACGCCTGTACATCAAAACCGATCGGCACTTTTGCGTAGGTGTACATCCCGCCCACCATCAAAATAATGGCGTGAAAGAAGATAAGCGTATACAAGAGCGGTGTGAGGGGATAACGCGATCGCGTCGCCAGCAGTAACGGCACGATAATAATCACCGGCGTCACTTCCATCAGCCAGGTCAGGCTGTCGTGCGAACCAAACCCCGTCCATGCCAGGATCAGCAGCAGAAGAAAGGCGCCCACATTCAACTGAGAAGTATGCATAAATTAAAGGGATCCCCGCAGGGATCCTTTTCAAAGGTTAATCAGAACAGCAGACGCGCGCGGATCGTGCCCGGAATGGCCTTCATCGCCTGCAGCGCGTGTTGCGCCACATCTTCTTCCGCTTCAATATCGATAACTACATAGCCCATCTGCGGTGTGGTTTGCAGATACTGTGCCGCGATGTTGATGCTCTGAGCTGCAAAGATCTGGTTGATTGCGGTCAGCACACCCGGACGGTTTTCGTGGATGTGCAGCAAACGACGACCGCCGTGCAACGGCAGAGAAACCTCCGGGAAGTTAACCGCAGAGAGTGTCGAACCGTTGTCAGAATACTTCGCCAGCTTGCCCGCCACTTCCAGACCGATGTTCTCCTGCGCTTCCTGCGTCGAGCCGCCAATGTGCGGCGTCAGGATCACGTTATCAAACTCGCACAGCGGGGAGGTGAACGGATCGCTGTTGGTTGCCGGTTCAGTCGGGAATACGTCAATCGCAGCGCCAGCCAGATGCTTACGTGACAGCGCATCGCACAGCGCCGGGATATCGACCACGGTACCGCGTGAGGCGTTAATCAGCAGCGCGCCCGGCTTCATCAGCGCCAGCTCTTCCGCGCCCATCATATTTTTGGTGGAGGCATTTTCCGGCACATGCAGGCTCACCACATCGCTCATGTTCAGCAGATCGGAGAGATGCTGTACCTGAGTAGCGTTACCCAGCGGTAGTTTGCTTTCGATATCATAGAAATAGACGTGCATCCCCAGCGACTCAGCCAGAATGCCCAGTTGGGTACCGATATGGCCGTAACCAATAATCCCCAGCTTTTTACCACGCGCTTCGAAGCTGCCAACGGCCAGCTTGTTCCACACGCCACGGTGGGCTTTGGCGTTAGCTTCCGGTACGCCGCGCAGCATCAGCAGCAGCTCGCCAATCACCAGCTCCGCAACGGAGCGGGTGTTTGAGAACGGCGCGTTGAAGACCGGGACCCCGCGTTTTGCCGCCGCGTCCAGGTCAACCTGGTTGGTGCCGATACAGAAGCAGCCGACCGCCACCAGTTTTTCCGCCGCGGCGAAGATCTCTTCAGTCAGATGAGTACGGGAACGCAGGCCGATGAAATGGGCATCACGGATCGACGCTTTCAGCTCTTCGCTGTCCAGCGCGCCTTTGTGAAATTCGATATTGGTGTAGCCTGCTGCACGAAGGTTTTCCACCGCTTTTTGGTGGACTCCTTCTACCAGCAGAAACTTAATCTTGTCTTTTTCCAGTGATACCTTAGCCATTTCCCCGTCCTGTATTTGTCTTATCTGATGTCGTGCGGAACGAAAGTTCTTCCCAGCAACATATCAAAAAAAACTATCGCGGCAATATGAACGTTTGCGTAGGCGACCTGAAGAAATATCACACAGAGGGAAATGACAGGACAAAACACCAGAAAGAGAAGAAAAGGTAGATTGTTACTGAGGCCGGCTGCATAAATGTGACAGAAGTCACCAAATTCGACCAGGAGAAAAAATATTTGCGAGGGAGCGGATTCGCTCCCCCAATAATATTATTTTACGATGGTTTTCACGCCATCGGCGGTACCGATCAGTGCCACATCAGCCCCGCGGTTGGCGAACAGGCCAACGGTGACGACGCCTGGAATACCGTTAATGGCATTTTCCAGAGCGATCGCGTCAAGGATCTCCAGGCCGAACACGTCGAGAATGACGTTGCCGTTATCAGTGATCACGCCCTGACGGTACTCCGGGCGACCGCCCAGCTTCACCAGCTCACGCGCAACGGCGCTGCGCGCCATCGGAATCACTTCGACCGGCAGCGGGAAGGTCCCCAGAATATCAACCTGCTTAGAGGCGTCTGCGATGCAGATAAATTTGTCTGCCACCGAGGCGATAATCTTCTCGCGGGTTAACGCCGCACCGCCGCCCTTAATCATCTGCATATGGCCGTTAATCTCATCGGCGCCGTCGACGTAAATCCCCAGACGGTCCACGCTGTTGAGATCGAAAACCGGAATACCAAGGCTTTTCAGTTTTTCGGTAGAGGCATCAGAGCTGGATACCGCGCCTTCAATCTGCCCTTTCATGGTCCCCAGCGCATCAATAAAATGTGCTGCCGTGGAGCCCGTACCGACACCGACGATGGTGCCCGGTTGTACATATTGCAATGCCGCCCAGCCTACTGCTTTTTTCAGTTCATCTTGCGTCATGATTATGGTCCGAGATGTGAATACCTGTGGCGCATTATAGAACACCACAGGGGCCATTGTCCCTGTGACAGGCTCACACAACTGAGCAGACCATTTTTCGTCTTCATCAAAAACAAATTTATGTCATAGTGCAAGTTAACGAAAAGTTATGGGGTACGCCTGAGCAATGAAACGACCGGACTACAGAACACTACAAGCGCTGGATGCGGTGATTAGAGAACGTGGGTTTGAGCGCGCCGCGCAGAAGCTATGCATTACACAGTCCGCCGTCTCTCAGCGTATAAAACAGCTGGAAAATATGTTCGGACAGCCGCTGCTGGTCCGTACGGTACCGCCGCGTCCTACCGAGCAGGGACAAAAACTGCTGGCCCTGCTGCGTCAGGTTGAGCTGCTGGAAGAAGAGTGGCTGGGCGATGAGCAGACCGGTTCAACGCCGCTGCTGCTGTCGCTGGCCGTTAACGCCGACAGTCTGGCGACCTGGCTGCTGCCGGCGCTGTCAAATGTCCTTTCCGATTCCCCTATCCGCCTCAACCTGCAGGTCGAAGATGAAACCCGCACTCAGGAGCGGCTACGTCGCGGCGAAGTTGTCGGCGCGGTAAGTATTCAGCCGCAGGCGCTGCCAAGCTGCCTGGTGGATCAACTGGGCGCGCTGGACTACCTGTTTGTCGCGTCAAAACAGTTTGCGCAACGCTATTTCCCGAATGGCGTCACCCGCTCAGCGCTGCTGAAAGCGCCGGTTGTCGCCTTCGATCATCTGGATGATATGCACCAGGCGTTCCTGCAGCAGAACTTCGATTTGCCGCCGGGCAGCGTCCCCTGCCATATCGTTAACTCGTCAGAAGCCTTTGTACAACTCGCCCGCCAGGGTACGACCTGCTGTATGATCCCGCATCTGCAGATTGAAAAAGAGCTCAACAGCGGCGAGCTGATCGATTTAACGCCGGGGCTGTTTCAACGTCGAATGCTCTACTGGCACCGCTTCGCGCCGGAGAGCCGGATGATGCGTCGGGTGACCGATGCGCTGATCGATTACGGTCACAAGGTATTGCGTCAGGACTAAACACCGCGCATAAAAAAAGCCACTTCAGAGAAGTGGCTTTTTAATTTATGGCTTACTGTGCGGTTTCAGGGGTCTTCGCTGGCGCTGCTGGTGTAGCGGCCTGAGCCGGTTGCAGTTCAAACACCACATCGACCTGATCGTCAAACTGAATGGTCGCCTGCTCGTAGGTTTCCTGGGCGGAGACCGGCGCCGCATCGGCAGCCTTCATCATGCGTACCATCGGGCTCGGCTGATAGTTCGAGACATGATAGCGAACGCTGTAGATCGGCCCCAGCTTGCTGTGGAAGCCGGACGCCAGCTCCTGCGCCTGATGCACGGCGTCATCAATCGCTGCTTTACGGGCTTTATCTTTGTAAGCATCCGGTTGCGCAACGCCTAAAGAGACGGAGCGAACTTCATTCAGCCCCGCTTTCAGTGCGCCATCCAGCAGCCCATTCAGCTTGTCCAGCTGACGCAACGTCACTTCAACGCTGCGCACCGCGCGGTAGCCTTTCAGAATGCTTTTGCCGTTCTGGTAGTCGTAATCCGGCTGGGTGCGTAAATTCGCAGAGTTAATATCTTTTTTAGCGATGCCGTTCTTTTCCAGGAAAGAGAGATACTGCGCCACCCGATCGTCGGCCTGTTTCTTCGCCGATGCCGCGTCTTTCGCTGCAACGTTAACTTCAATCGCCAGGGTGGCGATATCCGGAACCGCCGCCACGCTGGCAGTACCTGAAGTGACAATGTGCGGTCCATTCGGCAATTCATTTGCCTGCACTGCCATTGCGCTGAATCCGATTGCTGCCGCCAGGGCCATGAGTTTTAACTTCACTGTCGTTTCTCCATCTTACACATGAGTCGCCCATCTACGGGCGCATGTCTGCAAGCTTAACGCGTACGCGACGAAAGTCCATCGGACAACACTTAGTTCACTAACGCCTGAAGATGCACAAGCCCCTCTTTTGCCAGCTGAAAGGCGATAAACCACATGACCACGCCCACCAGCACATTGATGATCCGTTGCGCACGCGCAGTACGTAGGCGTGGTGCCAGCCAGGCCGCCAACAGCGCCAGGCTTAAAAACCAAATAAAGGAGGCGCTGATCGTCCCTAATGCAAACCAGCGTTTCGGCTCCACGGCAAGCTGTCCGCCCAGGCTCCCCAGCACCACAAAGGTGTCGAGATAGACGTGCGGATTCAGCCACGTCACCGCCAGCATGGTGGCAATAATTTTCCAGCGCCCCTGCTTCATTACTTCCGCGCTGGCTAGTTCCAGATTGCTGCTCATCGCCGTTTTCAATGCGCCGAAACCGTACCACAACAGGAACGCCACGCCACCCCAGGTCACCAACGCCAGCAGCCACGGCGACTGCATCAGCAATGCGCTGCCGCCAAAAATACCGGCACAAATCAGCAGCAGATCGCTGACCGCGCACAGCAGCGCGATCATCACATGATACTGCCGACGAATGCCCTGATTCATCACAAAGGCGTTTTGCGGGCCAAGCGGCAAAATCATCGCCGCTCCCAGGACAAGTCCCTGAAAATAATACGATAACATGAAGTGTTGTTCCGATAAGGTCGTTAATGCAGGGGAATATAACGCGTAAAAATCATTAGAGGAAATTGATAATTTTAATCATTAATTAATATAACTAATGACGGTGTGATTAAAAAAGGGTCCATGCATAGCATGAACCCTTTTTATGCCAGCCTTTAATCAATCAAGCTAACCGATAACCGACGGTCAGGCCTGGCATATCGGCGGCGAATTACTCCACTTTCTCCTGCGGGCGAACCACATGGACATCCATTTGCGGGTACGGGAAGCTGATGCCGTTCGCGTCAAAGTCACGCTTAATACGCTCCAGCACGTCCCAGTAAACGCTTTGCAGGTCGCTGCTCTGGCTCCATGCACGCACCACATAGTTTACTGAGGATGCCCCCAGCTCATGCAGACGCACGGTCATTTCGCGATCCTTAAGGATACGATCTTCCGATTCGATGATATTGGTGAGCAGCTGCTTCACCTTATCAATGTCGGCATCGTAGGATACGCCGATAATGAATTCATTACGGCGCACCGGCTCGCGGGAAAAGTTAATGATATTGCCGGCAATAATTTTGCCGTTGGGGATCACCACAATTTTGCCGTCAACCGTGCGCATCGTGGTCGAGAAGATCTGCACGTTCAGCACGGTACCGGCAATGCCACCGAGATCGACATACTCACCCGCGCGGAACGGACGGAACATCACCAGCAGTACACCTGCGGCGAGGTTAGACAAGGAGCCTTGCAGCGCCAGACCGACGGCCAGACCCGCGGCACCGAGGACGGCGATCACCGATGCCGTCTGCACGCCGACGCGGCCCAGTGCGGCAATCAAGGTAAAGGCGATAACGGCATAGCGTACAAGCGCAGACAGAAAATCGGCAACGGTCGCATCAATCTTGCGCGCCAGCATCAGGCGGTTAACCGTATTCGATACCACCCGTGCCACGATCATCCCGACAATGATAATCGCGATGGCAGCGACGATATTGACGGCATAGCTCAGCAGCAGCTCCTGATTGCGCACCAGCCACGAGCTGGCGTTATGTAGGCTGTCGCCAACGTTCAAATCTTCCATTTAACATTCCTTATGAATACCCATAGGGGAAATAAATAACCAGACCTGCAATCATCAGGTTAACTAAGGGTAAACAATAAGGGCATATTTTGCCAAGTTGATCACAATTTCCCGTGACCAATCACTGGCTTCAGATGTAAAAAAGCCCGCAATAGCGCGGGCTTTTGGGCAAGAAACAGAATGTTCTTACAGAACGTCGATCGCGTTCAGTTCTTTAAATGCCTGCTCCAGACGAGTCACCATGGACGCCTGTGCAGCGCGCAGCCATACGCGCGGATCGTAGTATTTCTTGTTCGGCTGGTCTTCGCCTTTCGGGTTGCCCAGCTGGCCCTGCAGGTAAGCTTCGTTGGTTTTGTAGTACTGCAGGATACCGTCCCAGGTTGCCCATTGGGTATCGGTATCGATGTTCATTTTGATAACGCCGTAGCTGACGGAATCTTTGATTTCCTGAGCGGAAGAACCGGAACCGCCGTGGAAGACGAAGTTCAGGCTGTTGTGCGGCAGGTTGTGTTTCTTAGAAACATATTCCTGAGAATCGCGCAGGATAGTCGGGGTCAGAACAACGTTACCCGGCTTGTACACGCCGTGTACGTTACCGAAGGAAGCAGCGATGGTGAAACGCGGGCTGATTTTGCTCAGTTCAGTGTACGCGTAATCAACGTCTTCCGGCTGAGTGTACAGTGCAGAAGCGTCCATGTGGCTGTTGTCCACGCCGTCTTCTTCGCCACCGGTGCAACCCAGTTCGATTTCCAGAGTCATGTCCATTTTGGCCATGCGCGCCAGATATTTAGAACAGATTTCGATGTTTTCGTGCAGGGTCTCTTCAGACAGGTCGATCATGTGAGAAGAGAACAGCGGTTTGCCGGTAGCAGCGTAGTGTTTTTCACCCGCGTCCAGCAGACCGTCGATCCACGGCAGCAGTTTCTTCGCGCAGTGGTCAGTGTGCAGAATAACCGGCACGCCGTAATGTTCAGCCATCTGGTGAACGTGATGTGCGCCAGAGATAGCACCCAGGATTGCAGCACCCTGCGGAACGTCAGTTTTCACGCCTTTGCCTGCGATGAACGCAGCGCCGCCGTTAGAGAACTGAACGATAACCGGAGATTTAGCTTTTGCAGCTGCTTCCAGAACGGCGTTGATGGAGTCAGTACCCACACAGTTAACCGCTGGCAGAGCAAAGTTGTTTTCTTTAGCTACCTGGAACACTTTCTGAACGTCATCACCAGTGATCACGCCAGGTTTTACGAAATCAAAAATTTTAGACATGTTACGTAGTCCTGTATCTTCGGCCGTTTATGCTCGCCATCACTGGTGTGGCAGTCCTCTGGCTGACCTCGCGTTCCCCGGTGACGTCAGTCCCCGACGTTCGCGCTGTTGCCCGCTTCCTGCAACACCAACGATTTAAAGCAACAAATTGAATTTTATTTGTAAAACAGGCGGGAATGTCCCGCCTGATCAAACTTACTTCTTAGCGCGCTCTTCAAGCATCGCTACAGCTGGCAGTACTTTGCCTTCCACGAATTCGAGGAATGCGCCGCCGCCGGTGGAGATGTAGGAGATTTTGTCCGAAATACCGAACAGGTCGATCGCTGCCAGGGTGTCGCCGCCGCCTGCGATGGAGAAACCTTCGCTGTCAGCAATCGCGTTAGCTACGATTTCGGTACCTTTACGGAAGTTCGGGAATTCGAATACGCCAACCGGACCATTCCACAGAATAGTTTTAGCGTTTTTCAGGATATCAGCCAGTTTCTGTGCAGAAACGTCGCCCAGGTCCAGAATCTGCTCTTCATCTTTGATGTCGCTAACAGATTTCAGGGTTGCGGTAGCGGTTTCGGAGAACTCAGTGGCTACGCGAACGTCTGTCGGGACCGGGATATCACAGGTGGTCAGCAGGCGCTTAGCTTCATCAACCAGGTCTGCTTCATACAGGGATTTACCAACGTTGTGGCCCTGGGCTGCAACGAAGGTGTTGGCGATACCACCGCCAACGATCAGCTGGTCAGCGATTTTGGACAGAGAGTCCAGCACGGTCAGTTTGGTAGAAACTTTAGAACCACCGACGATAGCAACCATCGGACGAGCCGGTTCTTTCAGCGCTTTACCCAGCGCATCAAGCTCAGCAGCCAGCAGCGGGCCCGCGCAAGCGACGTCGGCGAATTTACCGATACCGTGGGTAGATGCCTGTGCACGGTGTGCAGTACCGAATGCATCCATCACGAACACGTCACACAGTGCCGCGTATTTTTTGGACAGCGCTTCGTCGTCTTTCTTCTCGCCTTTGTTAAAGCGAACGTTTTCCAGAACCACCAGTTCACCCGCGGCAACTTCAACGCCATCCAGGTAATCTTTAACCAGACGTACCGGGTTAGACAGTTTGTCTTTCAGGTAATTAACAACCGGCAGCAGAGAGAATTCTTCGTTGTACTCGCCTTCGGTCGGACGACCCAGGTGAGAAGTGACCATCACTTTAGCACCCTGTTTCAGAGCCAGCTCAATGGTCGGCAGAGAAGCACGGATACGCGCGTCGCTGGTTACTTTCCCGTCTTTAACTGGTACGTTCAGATCGGCACGGATGAAAACGCGTTTACCAGCCAGATCCAGATCGGTCATCTTAATTACAGACATGGTGAATCCTCTCAATGATTCTTAAAGTTTTGCAGACGCCATACGCGCGATCGCGAACGATTTTGCGCAGGGATGTCTCACCTGAAACCAATAACGGCCATCGCTAACGTCGTGTCGAGCATCCGGTTAGCAAAGCCCCATTCATTATCGCACCAGACCAGTGTTTTGATCAGATGGGCACCACTCACCCGGGTTTGCGTGCCATCAACGATGGCGCTGTGCGGGTCGTGGTTAAAATCTATCGAGACCAACGGCAATTCCGTATAGTCAACTATACCATGAAATGCACCTTGTGCTGCTTTTTGCAGCAACTGGTTGACTTCACTGGCTTTTACGGGATTTCTCACCGTGACGCTCAGGTCGATCGCCGTCACATTAATCGTCGGAACGCGGACCGCAATCGCCTCAAAACGGTCATTAAATTGCGGGAAAATTCGCGTAATTCCCGCGGACAATTTGGTATCAACCGGAATGATCGACTGGCTCGCAGCACGCGTACGCCGCAGGTCCGGATGATAAGCATCGATCACCTGCTGATCGTGCATCGCGGAGTGAATTGTCGTTACCGTTCCTGACTCTATGCCGTAGGCATCATCTAACAGCTTTATGACCGGGATAATGCAGTTGGTGGTGCAGGAGGCGTTAGAGACAATACGATGCTCGGCACGTAGCTCTTCGTGGTTCACGCCAAATACCACGGTCGCGTCGAGATCGCTGGCACCGGGATGGGAAAAGAGCACTTTCTTTGCCCCAGCCTGAAGATGGGCTTCGCCATGCTCACGACTGCCATACACGCCGGTACAATCCAGAACGATATCAACCGCCAGTTCCTGCCAGGGCAGCGCCGCAATCGAAGGTTCGTGCAGCAGGCGAATGGCATCATCGCCGACAAACAGCTGCTCTCGCTCCTGGCGAACATCCCAGGCAAAGCGCCCATGGCTGGTGTCATATTTCAACAAATGCGCGATGCCTGCGGCGTCCGCCAGTTCGTTGATAGCCACCACGGTAATTTCCGCACGACGCCCGGATTCGTATAACGCGCGAACCACGTTGCGTCCTATGCGACCGAAGCCATTAATCGCGATGCGTATGGTCATAGGTCTCCTGCAAGGTTGTCCCTGATTTGAGATGGCTGACAGAGTAATCCAGCCGCGCCTTAAGGGAAACCTTACCCGTCGCAAACTGCGACTGATTGATTAATTGTCGAACATTTATACGACTGAAACGCTTCAGCTAGAATAAGCGAAACAAGGAATAAAAGGAATGGCTGTCCAGTGGAAGAAGTGAGTTATCTGACATTCGTCACATTTTTGTTGGAATAATATGCCATCGCCAGACGGCTTTTGGGAATAACGAAGATAAAAAAAAACCGGGAAAATTCCCGGTTTTTTCTGACGTTAGCCCCTGGATAACCAGGATGCAGACGACTACAGCAGCGCTTTCGCTTTGGCGACCACGTTTTCCACGGTGAAGCCAAACTCTTCGAACAGCAGCTCTGCCGGCGCAGACTCACCGAAGGTGGTCATACCGACGATAGCGCCGTTCAGGCCGACGTATTTGAACCAGTAATCAGCGATACCGGCTTCAATGGCCACACGCGCAGAGACGGCTTTCGGCAGCACGGATTCGCGGTAAGCGGCATCCTGCTTGTCGAACGCGTCGGTGGACGGCATGGAAACCACGCGCGCCTTCACGCCTTCGGCAGTCAGTTTGTCCCAGGCGGCAACCGCCAGCTCAACTTCAGAACCGGTCGCGATGAAGATAAGCTCAGGCTGGCCTGCGCAATCTTTCAGCACGTAGCCACCGCGAGCGATGTCTTTCAGCTGCTGCTCGGTACGATCCTGTTGTGCCAGGTTCTGACGAGACAGAATCAGCGCAGTCGGGCCGTCATGACGCTCAACGCCATATTTCCACGCCACCGCAGATTCAACCTGGTCACACGGACGCCAGGTGGACATGTTCGGTGTAACGCGCAGGGAAGCAACCTGCTCAACCGGCTGGTGAGTCGGGCCATCTTCGCCCAGACCGATAGAGTCGTGGGTGTACACCATCACCTGACGCTGCTTCATCAGTGCCGCCATACGCACCGCGTTACGGGCATATTCGACGAACATCAGGAAGGTCGAGGTGTACGGCAGGAAGCCGCCGTGCAGGGAGATACCGTTAGCGATAGCGGTCATACCGAACTCACGCACGCCGTAATGGATGTAGTTACCGGCGGTATCTTCGTTAATCGCTTTCGAACCAGACCAGATAGTCAGGTTAGATGGCGCCAGGTCAGCGGAACCGCCGAGGAACTCTGGCAGCAGCGGACCGAACGCTTCGATCGCATTCTGAGACGCTTTACGGCTGGCAATCTTGGAAGGATTAGCCTGCAGTCTGGCGATGAATTCATTGGCTTTCGCATCGAAATCAGACGGCATGTCACCTTTCATACGACGGGTGAATTCAGCTGCTTCCTGCGGGAAGGCTTTCGCATAAGCTGCGAACTTCTCGTTCCAGGAGGCTTCTTTCGCCTGACCGGCTTCTTTCGCATCCCACTGCGCATAGATATCAGACGGGATTTCGAAGGCCGGGTGATGCCAGCCCAGCGCGTCACGGGTCAGCGCAATTTCTGCGTCGCCCAGCGGTGCGCCGTGGGAGTCGTGCGTACCGGCTTTGTTCGGGGAACCGAAACCGATGATGGTTTTGCACATCAGCAGGGACGGTTTGTCGGTGACCGCGCGCGCTTCTTCTACTGCACGTTTGATGGCATCGGCGTCGTGACCGTCTACGCCACGCACAACGTGCCAGCCGTAAGCTTCAAAGCGTTTTGCCGTATCGTCGGTGAACCAGCCTTCAACGTGACCGTCGATGGAGATACCGTTGTCGTCATAGAACGCCACCAGTTTACCCAGTTTCAGGGTACCGGCCAGGGAGCAAACCTCGTGAGAGATCCCTTCCATCATGCAGCCGTCGCCCATAAAGGCGTAGGTGAAGTGGTCAACGATATCGTGGCCCGGACGGTTGAACTGCGCCGCCAGCGTTTTTTCTGCGATAGCCATACCTACGGCGTTAGCAATACCCTGACCCAGCGGACCGGTGGTCGTTTCCACACCCGCGGTGTAGCCCACTTCCGGGTGACCCGGGGTTTTAGAGTGCAGCTGACGGAAGTTTTTCAGCTCTTCGATCGGCAGGTCGTAACCGGTGAGGTGCAACAGGCTGTAGATCAGCATGGAGCCATGGCCATTGGACAGCACGAAGCGGTCACGATCGGCCCAGGACGGATTCTGTGGGTTATGGTTCAGGAAATCACGCCACAGGACTTCGGCAATGTCAGCCATACCCATCGGGGCACCCGGGTGGCCGGATTTGGCTTTCTGTACAGCATCCATGCTCAGCGCACGAATAGCGTTAGCAAGCTCTTTACGTGAGGACATTTTGACTCCAGTTCGGACTGTTGAAGGTCATACCCTTAACGGCTTGACGAGAGCGCATTTTGGGCTATGCCAGAAAAAAGTGACAACAATGTAACCCAAGCGACAAAGCATGTACATGGAGCATCCTTTTGTGGTTTAAGAAATCTCCGGAACACGTTGTGCTGCCCCGGAATCCTCTCACCCTTGTTGCGCAATAGTCTTTATAATTTGTGCAGGATGCGACTGGCTTATCGTCGTCATTTTCAGACAGATCATCGAACGATTGT
Source organism: Klebsiella sp. R445 (assembly GCF_051131755.1). NCBI lineage: Bacteria > Pseudomonadati > Pseudomonadota > Gammaproteobacteria > Enterobacterales > Enterobacteriaceae > Klebsiella > Klebsiella sp. R445. Next base: position 4,030,115 of record NZ_CP180446.1, on the reverse strand, counting down.
GGAAGATAAAAATGAAAATTCGCTCAACTATTCTTGCCCTTGGGATTGCCGCAACCCTTAGCGGATGTCAGAACATGGACTCCAACGCCCTTCTCAGCTCCGGCGCAGAAGCTTTTCAGGCTTACTCGCTGAACGATGCGCAGGTAAAAGCCTTAAGCGATCAGGCCTGCAAAGAGATGGATGCGAAAGCCACGATTTCTCCTGCCAGCAGCCAGTACAGCCAGCGCCTGAGTAAAATCGCCGCCGCGCTGGGCGACAACATCAACGGCCAGCCGGTGAATTACAAAGTCTATGAAACCAAAGACGTGAACGCCTTTGCGATGGCTAACGGTTGTATCCGCGTGTACAGCGGCCTGATGGATATCATGAACGATAACGAAGTCGAAGCCGTGATCGGCCATGAAATGGGCCACGTCGCCCTCGGCCATGTGAAGAAAGGTATGCAGGTCGCCCTCGGCACCAACGCCGTTCGCGCCGCAGCCGCCTCCGCTGGCGGTATCGTCGGTAGCCTGTCGCAATCTCAGCTCGGCGATCTCGGCGAAAAACTGGTGAACTCGCAGTTCTCCCAGCGCCAGGAATCAGAAGCCGACGACTACTCCTACGATCTGCTGCGCAAACGTGGAATTAACCCAGCGGGGCTGGCCACCAGCTTCGAGAAGCTGGCCAAACTGGAAGCCGGTCGTCAAAGCTCGATGTTTGACGATCACCCGGCATCTGAAGAACGCGCCCAGCACATCCGCGATCGCATGAAAGCGGACGGCATTAAGTAATGCCTTTTCCCCCTCACGGGCATAACGGGAGGGGGAAGCTGGCTAGTAGAGGGTCTTCTGCGGCGGCCCGGCAAAGCGCAACGCGCCGATGCTACCCATTCTGACTTCAACCACCGATGGCCCCGGCATCGCCAGCGCTTCGGTCATCACCGCGCGGAAATCGTCCGCCCGCTCAACGCTCCACGCCTGCAGACCAATGGCCTGCGCCAGCAGCGTGAAGTCCGGCGTATGCAGCTCGTTGTAATACTGACGACCACCAAAATATTTATCCTGAATACCGCGCATCACCCCATAGCCGCCATCGTTCATGATAATCAAGGTCACGTTGGCTTTTTCCTGCGCCAGCGTCGCCAGCTCGCCCAGGTTCAGGCTCAGGCCACCGTCGCCCACCAGGCCAACGATCTTGCGCTGTGGGTTCGCGATGGCGGTCCCGATAGCCATCGGCAGCCCCATGCCAATGGCCCCGGCCAGCGAATGCACGTTCATCATCGGGCCATGGGCGCGGAACAGACGGCTGCCCCACAGGCTACCGGAAACAGTGATGTCGCGAACCAGAATACCGTCGTCAGGCAACGCCTGCGCAATAGCGTCGTTCAGCTGAGCATAGGCGCCGCATTGCTCGCGTAGCCCCTGCTCTGCCAGCTCCAGCGCCGCTTTTATTTGCCCGTCCCACTGGGCACTGCCCCACTCACGCCCCCGCGCCTTTGCCGCCAGTGCGCTCAGCATCACGCTGCAGTCGGCCGTCACGGTGTTGTCCATCAGATAGTTACGGCTGGCCGCCGCCGGGTCGATATCAATCTGCACCCGCGGAGACGGTAGCTCCAGCGTCCAGGAGCGGGTTTCGTTGCTGCGCAGGCGCGAGCCCGCCACCAGCGTAAAATCACATTGCGCCATCAGCGCCTCAACGGAAGGCGAGTTATGGAACGCGCGCAGGCTGGCGCGATGGCTGTCCGGCAGAATGCCGCGTCCGTGGGTGCTGGAGATCACGGTGATCCCCGCATCCGCCAGTGCCTTCACCGCTTCTCCGCTGGCGATGGCGCCGCCGCCGAGCCACAGCAGCGGCTGTTTAGCCTGCTTCAGCTGCGCCCACAGAGCATCCACCATGGCCGGGTCAGCGGACGCTACCGGCGCGGTGCTCAGTGGTGCGGTCACCAGCGACAGTGGTATTTTCGCCCCTTGAATATCAATCGGGATCTCCACCGAAACCGGCCCGCACGGCGGCGTCTGTGCCTCCTGGATGGCTTTGTGCAGAATCGCGATGGCCTGGTTGGCATTGCTGATCCGCCACGCGCGTTTAGAGCTGGCTTTCAGGAAGCTCAGCTGATCGCGGGTTTCGTGAATAAAACCGGTATCCGCATCCAGCCAGGTTTTCTCCACCTGACCGGTCAGATGCAGCAGCGGCGTACCGGCGTTCATCGCCTCGACCAGCGCGCCAACCGCGTTGCCCGCTCCGGCGCCGGTACTGGTCAGCGCCACCCCAAGGCCGGAGAAGCGACCGTGGGCATCCGCCATGGTGACCGAGCCGGCTTCGCCGCGCGCCGGGACAAAACGGATCTTGCCGCGCTGACCAATCGCATCGGCCACCGGCAGGTTATGAATGGAGATGACGCCGTAAATAGCCTCAACGTTATACTGCTCCAGCGTTCTGGCGATGGCTTCGCCGACGGTTATCATTTCGCTCATTGCTCACCCTTCTCTCAATCGCACCAGTGATTCACGCTATTACCCGTCGCCAGATAAATGCTCTTTTGTTGCATCCAGGCTTTCAGCCCCTGAATGCCTTTTTCGCGGCCCAGACCGCTCTCTTTAAAGCCCCCAAACGGGGTCGAAATGGAGAAAACTTTGTAGGTGTTGATCCACACCGTTCCGGTATCCAGGCGATCGCTTAAGCGCAGAGCGCGTCCGCTGTCGCGGGTCCAGATGCCTGCCGCGAGGCCATAGACCGAATCGTTGGCCTCGCGGATCAGCTGCTCTTCATCGCTAAACGGCATCGCGATCAGCACCGGGCCGAAAATCTCTTCCTGGCACACGCGCGCGCTATTGCTCAGCCCTTCGACGATCGTCGGCTGGAAGTAGCTGCCCGCCGCCAGCGCCGGATCCGCCGGGATCTCACCGCCGCACAGCACCTGGCCGCCTTCGCGTTTCGCCAGTTCGACGTAGGCCAGCACGCTGTCGCGATGCTGTTGATTAATCAGCGGTCCGACGTGGGTATCTGCATTAAACGGATGGCCGATCCGCAGCCCGCGGGTCAGCTCCAGCAGGCGCGTCATCAGCTGCGGGTAGACTTTTTCATCAACAAACAGCCGTGAGCCGGCGATACAGGCCTGGCCGCCAGAACTGAAAATGCCGTAACAGATACCGCGTGCCGCCTGGTCAATATCGGCATCTTCCAGCACGATGGTCGGCGATTTCCCGCCCAGCTCCAGCGACGCCGGGATCAGTTTGTCTGCCGCCACGTGCGCCAGATGACGCCCGGTACGGGTACCGCCAGTAAACGAAATCTTGCGTACCCGCGGGTGGCGGGCCAGCGCGTCACCAATCACCGAGCCTTTCCCCGGCAGGACGCTCAGCAGCCCGGCGGGCAGGCCGGCCTGTTCGAAGATCCGCGCCAGCTCCAGCGCCATCAGCGGCGTGGCTTCCGCCGGTTTTAGGATCACCGCGTTACCGGCGGCGATGGCCGGCGCCACTTTTTGCATCTCGCTGGCGATCGGCGAGTTCCACGGCGTGATCGCCGCCACCACGCCCAGTGGCTCGTAGCGGCTCAGGGTCAGCAGATCGTTGTGGCGCGGCGTCGGCAGTTCCCCTTCCAGCAGTTCGCAAGCGGCGGCAAAATATCGGGCGCAGCCCGCCGCGCTCATCACCAGCCCCCGCGTTTCCGCCAGCGGTTTGCCATTGTCGCGGCTTTGCATCTGCGCCAGCGCATCCACGCGTGATTCGATCAGATCCGCCACCTTATGCAGGATCTTTGCCCGCTGGTGCGCCAGCATGTTGCGCCAGGCCGGATCCTGCCAGGCGCGATCGGCACAGGCGATCGCCTCGTCGAGATCCTCCAGGCTGGCCGCATACAGGCTGGCATTCACCGAACCGTCGGCCGGAAAGTAGCTGTGCATCAGGTTTCCGGTGCCGTGGCGCCAGTGGCCGCCGATAAAAATCGTTAAGTCATCCATCGCAGCCTCTCAGCGTTGCGCCAGTTCGCGGCAGGCGCGGACCGCGCTCAGTGCCGCCAGGGTGGAAGTTTTGGGGTTATCGGCAAGCGGTAAGCCGCTCAGCTCGAGGCGAAATTCGCCGAACAGCCCTTCAACATGTAACGTATGGGTATTGCGTTGCGTCACCGGGTCGACCATCAGCTGCACGCGGGTGTCATCCATCCCGATGCCGCCCAACGCCACGGTGGCCGCGACGTTGGCGTTCGCCGGAAACAGGCGAGCCGCTTCACGGGCGCTGCCCTCGAAAAAAATGGTCGCTTCGTTGACCGCATTAAGGTCAATCAGCATTTCTGCATAGCTGCCGCGCCAGCTGGCCGGGCTTTTACGCGACTGATAGGTCACCCGCTCCAGGCCGCCCTCTTTCGCCGCCGCCAGTCCGTCGATACCCGCCACCGCGCCGGATAACAGGCTCAGACGGCCGCCCGCCTGCTGTAAGCGCTGTTCAAGAGCGCTATCGGCGAGGGCGCCGGTGGAGATCACCGCCAGGTGCCAGCCGCGCGCCAGAATCGCTTCGCCAAATTGCGCAACCGCCTGCTGGCTGGCGCACTCCAGCACCAGGTCCGGGTTTTCGCTACAATCCTGCGGGTCGTCGAGCACCGTCACCGCCGCGCCGAAGCGGGCGCGGATCGCCGCATGGTGCGGTTCACGGGCGACAATCCAGCCTAGCGCCACCTCTGCCGGCAGACGGGCAATCACCGCCTGCGCCATGGCGCCGTAACCGATAAGCATGATTTTTTTCATGATGGCTCCTTATTTACAGGTGACGGCAAAAACCGCCGGAGACATCCAGCGCGGCACCGGTGGTAAACGACGCCAGCGGCGAGGCCAGGAACAGCAGCGCCTGCGCGGGCTCCTGCGGCTTGCCGAGACGTGCCATCGGGATCCCCCGTTGACGGGCGATATCTGCCGTCCACTCGGGCCAGCTCTGGCGCTTATCGGCGCGGTTTTCAAAACGCCGCTGCCACTGCCCGGACTCCACCATGCCCAGCAAAATCGAGTTCACACGGATCCCTTTTCCCACCAGATCTTTTGAGAGCGTCAGGGTCATATTGAGCAGCGCCGCGCGGGCGGCGGAGGTGGCGATCATGTGCTCTTCCGGCTGCAGTGCCAGCAGTGAATTGACGCAGGTAATCGAGGCGATATCCGACTGCTCCAGCTGCGACAGGAAGGCGTTCACCGGGTTAATGACGCCAAACAGTTTCAGCTCGGCTTCGTGCAGCCACGCCGCGCGCGGGGTGTCGGCGAAATGCGCCACGTAGCCCTGCCCGGCGTTGTTGATCAACATATCCGTACCGCCAAAGCGCTTAGCCACCGCGGCGGCAAAGGCCTGAACCTCTTCTTCTTTAAGCACGTCGCAGCAGTAAGAGAACACCTCTGCGCCGGGATATTCGTTTTGCAGCGCCGCATGGGCGCTGGCGAGGCGGTCAGGATTGCGGCCGCAGAAGGCGACGTTCGCCCCTTCTCCCAGCAGCAGACGCAGCGTTTCAAAGCCGATCCCTGACGAGCCTCCGGTGACGACCGCAACACGTCCTTCAATTTGTGCATTCATCGCGCACCTCTTCCCCTACTCGTAAAAGCTGTTGATTAAAAAAGGTTTCATTATCGAGATAGCTGGCATGTCCCGCCTGCGGGATGGCGGTGTACGGCATGCTGTAGCGCAGCGCCAGTCCCTGAACCAGTTCGGGCTGAGTGATCGCGTCCTGTTCGCCGCACCACACTTCAAACCGGCCGCGATAGTCACCAAGCCAGCGGTGAATATTGTCGTGCGCCAGCATCCACGCCGCCGCAAGGTAGCCCTCACTACGCAGCATGCGCATGCCGGCGGCCACGGTGGCGATATCGCTCGCCTTAGCACAGGGATGCAACAGCTTCGCTGCCCGGGTGGACGCCATGACCTCGGCGCCCTGGGCGATCAGCTGCTGGCGGCTGTGCCAGACCTTTTCCCGTTGTTGCGCCTCTGCCTGACCGTAGCCTTGCGCGGCATCGGCTAGCACCAGATACCGCACGCGCTGCGGATACTTCGCCGCAAAAGCGCTGGCCACCAGCGCACCGAGGGAATGTCCCACCAGCACCGTCTGCGCAACGCCGGCGCGGTCCAGCAGCTGTGCCAGCGCGTCGGCATAATCGCCGGCATCGGCCCGCTCAACCGGCAGCATCGGGCTTTCGCCATAACCGGGCATATCCCAGGCCAGCACGCGGTAGCCGGATAGCGCCATCTGTTTATGCCAGGAGGCCGCGCCGGAACTGATGCCGTGCAACAACATCAATGGCGTGCCCTGCCCCTGTTCACGAAAACCCGTCATAGCGCCTCCTTAATTACGCTTCACTTTCGACAGCGGATGATCTTCCGGGTAGGTCGGGATGTTCGGCTTCTTCGTCCCCAGCATCACGCACATCAACGCCTCTTCTTCACCGTGGTTAAACAGCCCACGGTAGATCCCCGCCGGGACGGAAATCAGGTCGCGCTCGCGCAGCACGGTTTCGGTATAGCCGTCGCCATCCTGAATCATCAGCGTGATCTGCCCTTTGAGCATGAAGAACACTTCCTCCACGTCGTCGTGCAGGTGCAACGGCCCTTCACATTTCGCTGGCAGCACCATGGTGGAGAAGGTGAAGTTCTCTGCCGCGACGGTATTGGTATCATTGGCGACGCCGGTGGCGCCGGTGCCGATATAGCGCATCTGGGCACGGCGATATTTCGGGTCAAAATCGGCCTGGAATTTCAACGCGTTCCAGTCGTATTTCCGCCCCTCAAAGCGCGCGATACGCGACTCCACCCACTCTTCCATCGTCAGATGTTCAGGTTTGATACCTTGTTTTGCAGTTACGGTTGAATCAGTCATCGTTTTATCCTCAGTAACGTCTCAGCAGCGGCAGTAACAGGACGCAGCCCACCGCCGCCATCACCGCCAGAAAAATCATTCCGGAATCCATACTGTGAGTGAAGGCGATGAGCGCCCCCATCACCGCCGGCGACAAGGCACCGGCAAAGTTTCCCAGCCCGTTGAAAATGCCCCCGGCGGTGGCGCTGACCCGCGGATGGGTCGCCTTAGCCAGCAGGGCGAAGATGTTGGGTGCACCGGTGCCCCACATAAAGGTGCTAAAACTCATGGCCGCAATCACCGTCAGCGGGGTGTGGAGATGCATCACCGCCGCCAGACCAACCGCCGCCCCGGCCAGCGAAATAAAGCAGGCGGCAGCGCGTTTATCGAGACGATCGGAGAGCCAGGCACCAATCACTTCGCCCAGCAGCATGGCGATAAACGGCATCGACGACAGCCAGCCGGCATGCTCCAGATGGATGCCCTTACCTTTAACCAGATAGCCCGGCAGCCAGCCGTTAATGCCCCACAGATAGGCCAGGAAGGCGATGTTAAAGACGCAGATCATCCAGAAGTGCGGGCTAACAAACAGCTCGCGGCGGGCGGCGCGCCGGGCTTCCTGCGACACTTTCTCCGTGGTCGTTTTGCTCTCCAGCTGGACCCCGCGCAGACCAACACGCACAGAGATCAGCACCGGCAGCGTCAGCATCGCCATCACAAAGAAGGTGCTCTGCCAGCCGAAGGTGTTCAGCAGCCAAATGGAGAGCGGGAAACCAATCGCCGCCCCGATCGGCGTGCCGAGCAGCCACAGCATGGTGGCCCTCGCCTGTAGCCGCTGCGGGAAAGTGTGGCGGACAACGGCGAACGCCAGCGGGAACAACGGCCCTTCCGCGATCCCCAGCAGGATACGCAGCGTGACCATGGCGGTGTAGTTATGGGTAAAGCCCATCATCACCATTAAGATGCACCACACCACCATCATGCCGGTCAGCAGACGCAGCGGCGCAATGCGGTCGCCCAGGCCGCTGAGCAGCACCGAGGAGAAGCCGTAGCTCAGCAAAAAGGCGCTCATCAGAATGCCGAGCCGCGTGGTGTCAAACTCCATCCCCATCGCCTGCTGGAAATGGCTATCGGAAAACAGCGCGGCGATGCTGATTTTGTCGAAGAACGCCAGCAGCACGCAGGCCAGCAGCGACAGCGGAATTGCCCAGCGGACCGCTTTTTCAGGCGTACAGACGCCCTCACCGCTTGCCTCAACCGGCGCGGCGTTTGTCTCTAATGTGGTCATCTCTCCCCCTTAAGGGTGCGCGTGTCTTATCGCAGCGACATCAGCGAAAAGGTCAGGTCATCGAGCGGTACGGCGGACAGATCCCGCCCCGCAGCCATCCAGCGTTTCGCCAGCTTGACGGTGCGCGCGTCGTTAAACGCCACCAGTTGAGCCAGGCGACCGTGGGCATCGAGCGAGAAGAACAGCGGTCCTCGCGGTTCCAGGCGTACCACCGCCCGGCAGCCGGGCTGCGGGATGCCGAGGATTTGGATATTGCAGGCGTATTGATCCGACCACAGCCACGGCGCCTCGTCATAACCGGCCGCCTGCGGATCGAGCATTGCTCTGGCGGTCGCCACCGCCTGATTCTGCGCGAAGGCCCACGACTGAATACACACGCCGTACTGGTGATGCCGGGCGACGTCGCCGGCGGCGAAGATCGCCGGATCGGACGTTTGCCCCTGCGCGTTGACCACGATCCCGCGATCCACCGTCAGCCCCGCCGCCTGCGCCAGCTCGAGGTTAAGATCCACGCCGATCCCCACCACCACCGTATCAAAGGCTTCGCGTTGTCCGTCGCAGTTGATCACCGGAAGGCCATGATCATCTTCCAGCTCCAGCGCCCCGCAGCCGCGTCGAATATCAACGCCCTGCTCGCGATGAAGACGTTCAAGCTCCTGCGAAACATCCGCGCTTACCGAGCGCATACACAGCAACGGTTGCTGTTCAAACAGGGTCACCGCCACGCCGCTTTTCCGTGCCGATGCGGCAATCTCCAGCCCTATCCAGCCGCCGCCGACAATCGCCAGCCGCGAGGTGGTAGCCAGCCGTTGCTTCAGGCGCTGGGCATCCTGCCAGTGGCGCAAGGTGTACACCTGCGGATGCTGCGCCCAGGCGTCACCCGGCAGACGCGCCCGGCCGCCGGTGGCGATCAGCAGCCTGTCGTAGCCCAGCGATTCTCCGTTGCTCAGGCGCACCGTCTTGCCTTCGCGGTCGATGGCGTCGGCGCGCAGCGGGCGATACCAACTGAGATTCAGCGCCTGCTGCGCCTCTTCACTGAACAGGCGCGGCAGCGGCGCGTCGGCCTCCAGCAACGCCGTTTTTGACAGCGGCGGGCGCTCGTAGAAATCCCACGCCTCTTCGGCCACCACGCAAATCTCGCCGTCAAAGCCTTCATCGCGCAGGGTTTTTGCCGCCCAGCCGCCCGCCTGGCCGCCACCGATAATCACGATCCGCGCGGTCATACCGCCTCCGGCTTTTTCTGCTGACGGCGGGTGTCGTGGTCGATTCCCCCTTCTACCGCCCATTCGGTAAAGGAGACCAGCGAGTGTTCAAGCTCGCGCGGCTGCCACTTCTCGGTCAGGAAATCATCGTTGGTGTAGTACTCAAACGCCCCGCCGGTCGGGCTGTTGACGTACCAGAAATAGGCAGAAGAGACCGGGTGGCGGCCTGGACCGATAAAGGTGCTCCACGCGTTTTTGTTCATCGCAATGCCGCCGCCGATCACTTCGTGAATATCGCGCACGGTAAAGGCTACATGGTTCAGGCCACGCTTGCGGTTGGGAAGCTGTAATAAAAAGAGGTTGTGATGGCCGCCGCGCGCGCCGCAGCGCAGGAACACCGCGCGGTTGATGTAACGGTCAGATACCTGAAATCCCAGCACGTCACGATAGAAGCTTTCGACCGCCGCCAGCTCTTCAACAAAGAACACCACATGCCCGACGTTGATCGGCTGTGCGCGATCGTAGACCGGGCTGGGTGTGTCAATGCGGCGGATATCGCCCCACTGGTTGATCGCCTCGACGTTGAGTTCCACCGCGGTTTGTTGCGTGACCTGCACGCGCAGCGTCATGCCGTTCGGGTCCTGGCACTCGAGGGCGCCGTCAACCTCACGAAACGCCGGCTGCTGCGCCAGCTTCGGTCGCAGCGCATCCAGCGCCGTCCGATCCGCCACCGCCCAGGTCATCCGGCGCAAGGTGTTGCCTGCTTCAAAAGCCGCAGGCAGGTCCGGGCTATCGATCGGGTTGAGTTCTACCCGGGCGCCGCTCAGGGTGGTAAAACGTTGGCCGCTGGCATCACCCTTCAGGCCAAAATCACGCATAAATTTGGCGCTGTGGGTCAGGTCATCAACGCCAAATTCCAGCTTTTCAATTCCGGTTACACTCATCGTTCGTTGCCTCTTTACCGTTCAGTCGCCCTGATTTGGGCGTAAAACATGCCCGACGCACTCAAGCGCCTGCCGTTAACTCGTTGATTTAGCTGGCCTGTGACAAGTGCCCTAAGAAGCCAGAAATTTTGTCCGCCGCCATGCTGACGTCGTTTTGCAGCCGTTCGCGATCGCTTTGCGGGATCTCATCCGACGGCACCAGGATACTGACCACCGCCGCCACCCGCCCGCTACGATCGTAGACCGGGTAGACGATGGAGGAGATACCGTGGCGGTAGAAGGATTCGCCAATTACGTAGCCGCGCGCTTTGTCCTGCTGCACCATCTGCCACAGCGCTTCGCGGTCGTTAATTTGCCCCGGCGCGTTACCCGGCAGCCGCTCGTCAGGAAACAGCTGTTCGAAGTCACCGCGTGAAATATCGGTCAGCAGCATACGGCCAAGCGAGGTGCAGTGAACCGGCAGACGGGTGCCGATGCTGACCTGGTTGATGCGGGAACCAGCGGCGCTGACGCGGGCGATATAAATGATGTCTCGTCCGTCGCGGATCGCCAGGTGGCTGCTGCATTGACTGGTATCACGCAGCTGTTCGATCACCGGCTGGCCGACCTGCGCCACATCCAATGAAGCGATATATTCAAAGCCAAGGCGCAGCACGTTCATCCCCAGCGAGAAGGTATTGGTGCGCGGGTTGCGTTCCAGAAACCCCATATACTCCAGCGTCTGCACCACGCGATAAGCGGTCGCTTTCGGCATATCCACCAGCCGATGCAGCTCGGCAAAGGTCAGATCGCGATGTTGTTCGCCAAATGCCAGCAGCAGCTGTAATCCCCGCTCCAGTCCCGGCACCAGGTATTTCACTTCCTGATCGTTTGCCATACCGCTTCGCCTCATTAGTTAAAAACAAATCCGCCGTTGACCGGAATCAGTTGCCCGGTGACAAACCGCGACAGGTCGCTCAACAACCACACCACGCTGCCGGTGACGTCTTCCGGCTGCTGGGCGCCGCTCAGGGCGCGCCCGTTTTCATAGAGCTGGTGGCGTTCTGCCGGGACATATTCCGTGGCTTCAACCCGGGTCAGCCCTGGGGCGATTGCGTTGATACGAATGCGCTTTTCGCCCAGTTCACGGGCCATGGAACGGGTCATGGCAATCACCGCGCCTTTGCTGGCAACGTAGGCCATCAGCCGCGGCGCGCCCCATAGCGCGGTGTCGGAAGCGACATTGACAATCCCGGCACCTTCCCGCAGCAGCGGCACCGCCGCCCGGGTCACCAGCCAGGTGCCCTTGACGTTCACCGACATCACCCGATCCCACAGATCGGGATCGTAGTCGATCATATCTTTGCCGCCGACGCCGGTGGCCATCGCCGCATTATTCACCAGACCGTCGATCTTTCCCCGCTCGCCGATCGCCTGAAATGCCTGCGTAATCGCCTGAGCATCCGCCAGATCAATGGTTTGCGATTCGATACGGTAGCCCTGCTCGCGCAGACGATGGGCGCTTTCCGCCAGCTCACCTTGCAGGATGTCGCACATCACGACCTCAGCACCCTGTTCGGCACAGGCCTGGGCAAAATGGAAACCCAGCCCGCGCGCCGCACCGGTAATCACAATGCGCTTGCCGGTTAACAGCCCGTTCATCAGGCAGCTCCCTGCGGCGCTTCGCGGGCGGCCAGCTGCTCTTTCGCCGCTTTTTGCATCATCCGGCGCAGGCGGGAAAGGCCAACGTCATGCTGATAGAGATATTCGTGATCGCGGGCGTTCGGCGCCAGGCTCTCCAGTACCACGCGATCCTGCTCCAGGACTTCCCAGTGCAGTTTTTCCAGGCGGTTGCGGTACATAAAGCGCCACAGATCGCGCTGCCAGCCCTGCACGCCGCGAATACGCCAGAAAAAGACCCGGCAGTTGTCGTTGTCTTCCGGCACCACCATGCCGACGATCCAGAAGTGACCGCCCGGCCCAAAACGCTTTTTGTAAGGGATCGATAAGCGCATCCAGTAGGCGCCGCTGTTGCCCAGTTCGACCCAGTCAAAGTTGACGCCGCTTTGGCCTTTCTTCTCAAAGATAAAACCGGTTTGCGTCGGCTGGAGGACCATTTCGGCTTTACGCTCACCTTCCGCCATCGAGTGCGATGAGGAGTGCAGATAGGTGCCGTGCATCGGGTCCATCACGTTTTCCAGCGCGTACTGATAGTTGCATTTCCAGGCTGCGGTGCAGAGGAAGTTGCTGTACTTATCGCTGTCGGCCAGCTCCTGCGGGAAGGTCAGTTCCTCGGGCTGCTGGTCGGCGGTGGCGCCAAACCACAGGAAAATCGCCCCGTGCGCTTCCTGGACGCTGTAGCTACGTACGCACTGCTGGCCCACCAGCGGGCATTTATCGACTGCCGGCACATCTTTCACTTCGCCGTTGCCGGCCACTTCCACCCCGTGATACCAGCAGGCAATCCGATCGCCGAGGTTCCAGCCCATCGACAGGCGGGCACCGCGATGCGGGCAGCGGTCTTCCAGCGCCTGCAGCTGACCGTCTTTGTTACGCCACACCACAATTTGTTCGCCAAGACGGGTAATCCCCACCGGGGCGGATTGCACTTCCCAGCTCGCCAGCACCGGATACCACAGGCCGCGTAACCCTTTATCGAGATAGTTCTGTACCGTTGTCGTCATCGCCGTTTCCTCAGTATCCGTTGACCTGTAAAAAGGCCTGGAAGCTGGCTTCGCTCCAGGGTTCACCCTGCTGGTCGTGCATTTTCAGGGCGTTCAGCCCATTGACCAGCTGGCTCAGGCTTTCCGCGCCCTGCTCGAACAGCGTTTCGAGGGTGGCGATAAGCTGCAGCTCCCAGTTTTCCGGGACGCGGCTACGGGTTTGCCAGATAAGGTTGTGATAGTCGCCCGGCTTATGAATGTTGCCGTTCCCGCCTTCTGCAGGCGGTGTAAACTGGCGGCTTTCCGGCAGCGCCGGGTTGAAGTTCAGGGTTTCGCTCATGCCACACTCTCCTCGATAAACGTAATCTGGATCTGATTGTCGAATACCCGCACCGGGTAACGATTGAGGTTACGGCCACCCGGACCATGCAGACACTGGCCGGTTTTTACGTCGAACACCGCTTCATGCAACGGGCATTCAACCTTGCCATCTTCGACAAAACCCTGGCTTAACAGCGCATAGGCATGGGGACAGACGTCCTCCAGTGCGTAGTACTGACCCTCAATCAGATAAATACCGATCTCTTTACCGTCGATGTTGCCGCTAAAAGGGAAATCTTCCTGTACTTGCTCTGCGTCACATACGCCTATCCAGCTCATCACGATCCTCCAGGCTTTTGTTTCATATATGAAACTCTGTTTCTTATTTAATACGGTCAATATAAAAGCGTTCAACATTTCGTCAAGCGGCAATGTGAAAGATTTGTTAATCAAACATGCTTTAATGAGCTAAGTGTGCAATTGATCACGAAAAATCGCTGTAATATGAAATTGTGATATTTAAAATGGCGGGAAGAAATAATTTAATCGGTTGATGATATTTTCGTAAATGGCGATTGACTTCTTTTCAATATGGCCATTAAAAATAATAAGAAGGACGAGTGATAAAGTTTCACTGGTGAAACAAACTGTAAATTTAACCAATTAAAACAACGAGTTTCACCTATGAACCATTTTCACCTGGCAACTATCACTGAGATTTAAAAATAACCACATCGCGTTATCGTTGATCAAGAGAGAAAAATAAAAATGACCGCAAGATGGCAGGGAACAATCGCACTTCTGGTGCTAATAATCATTTCTTACGTGGACCGGGTAAATATCTCGGTGATGATTCTCAACCCCGATTTCGCCGCTCACTTTCAGTTAAATGATAACAGAATGTTACAGGGAATGCTGATGACCTGCTTTCTTCTGGGTTATGGATTTTCGGCACTGTTATTAACGCCGGTTATAGAAAGTAAACTTAATTACCGTCAGGGGTTATTAGGCAGTATTACCCTGTGGGCGCTGATTTGCGCCATCTCGCCGCTGCTGGGTTCGCTGATGGGGATGCTGATCGCCCGGCTGATCCTCGGAATAGCGGAAGGCCCACTGTTTTCACTCAAAACGCGCTTTATCAGCGACAACTTCGCCGCCGAGGCCATCGGCAAACCGAATGCCGTCACCGCCCTGGGCGTCTCTTTGGGGCTGGCGCTGGGCTTTCCGCTGATCACCTTTCTGGTGGAACACCAGGGGTGGATGGGATCGTTTTACAGCCTGGCGCTACTGAACCTGCTGCTCGGTGGCGGCGTGGTGTGGCGCTTTTTACCCGCCCCGGCCGCCAGGGCGAACGCCGTCAGCCCCGGCTTTCGCCAGACGTTTCTGTTGGCGTGGCGTACGCCGCTACTCGGCTGGATCCTGCTGGTTGAAATTGCCACCCTCAGCTACCTGTGGGGCAGCAGCGCCTGGCTGCCGGCCTGGCTGCGCGATGAGCACCACTTTTCCCTTCAGGCCACCGGGTTTCTGGCCGCAATCCCTTTTTTGCTCAGCCTCGGGTCGAAATTTCTCGGCGGCGTGCTGCTCGATAAAATGCGCCCGGAGCAGGCGCCGCTGCTGTTTGTGGTTGGCGGCTTTCTCACCGCCGGTTCGGTGCTGGCGCTGATGCTCAGCCAGCAGCCGGCCATGCTGGCGCTGTTTATGCTGTCGGCCAATATCTTCTGGGGGCTGCAGGGCGCGGCGATCCCGGCGGTGGTTCAGCATCATGCATCGCCACAGGCGGTGGGCAGTGCCTACGGTATTATTAATGGGATTGGTAATCTCTGCGCGGCGTTTATTCCGCTGCTGATGGGGATGGTGATGAAGTCGGTGGGATCGGTAAGTTCAGGGTTTTCGGTGCTGGTGGCCTCGCAGGTGATAACGCTGCTTGCCGGAGGAGTGTTGCTGCTGCGCATGCGTCGCGCAGCAGCCGTGCGGGTCTGAGGCTTATTCGCCTTTTTTCGCCGCCTGAATGTACAGCATCTCCAGCGCCAGCGTCGCCGCGGCCAGAGCAGTGATCTCAGACTGATCGTAAGACGGCGCAACTTCCACCACGTCCATCCCGACGATATTCAGATCCTTCAGGCCGCGCACCAGTTTGATCGCGCGGTCTGAGGTCAGCCCGCCAATCACCGGCGTACCGGTTCCCGGAGCAAACGCCGGATCCAGCGCGTCGATATCAAACGTCAGATATACCGGCATGTCACCAACAATCTGTTTCACCTGCGCGATGATGTCGTCAACGGAACGATCGTTGACCTGGCAAGCGTCGAGCACGGTAAAGCCGTTATCTTTGTCGAACTCAGTACGAATGCCGATCTGCACCGAGTGGTTCGGGTCGATCAGGCCTTCTTTCGGCGCGGTGAAGAACATGGTGCCATGGTCAAATTCGCAGCCGTTAGCGTAGGTGTCGGTGTGCGCATCAAAGTGCACCAGCGCCATCTTGCCGAAGTGCTTCGCGTGAGCGCGCAGCAGCGGCAGGGTGACAAAGTGGTCGCCGCCGAAAGAGAGCATCCGTTTACCGGCTGCCAGCAGTTTTTCAGCGTGGGCCTGCAAACGTTCACTCATGTCGCGCGCATCGCCGAAGGCGTAAACCAGATCGCCGCAGTCAACCACGTTCAGACGCTCGCGCATATCGAAGTTCCACGGGAAGCGGTTGCCTTCCCAGGCGAGGTTGGTAGACACCTGACGGATCGCCGCAGGACCGTGACGTCCGCCCGCACGACCGGAGGTTGCCGCATCAAAAGGAACGCCGGTGATCACCCAGTCGGCGTCGCTGTCGTACGGCTGGAAGTTCAGCGGCAGACGCAGAAAACCAAACGCGTTAGATACCAGGGAGTTATCGTATTGATGACCTAAGGTGCTCATGAGAATGACCTCTTTTTACCGTCGATGTATGTTTATACAGATATAAAAAAACCCCTCCGCGTCGTTAGGCCCGACGAGGAAGGGTTTGAATAGGGGACTGCTTGTTAGTGCGAATTATCGCCGTTAATGCGTACGGGTTCAAGTCGGCATCACAGTTGTGTGACCGGGTGCCCTCCCCCGACTGCAGAGAGGGCCCGTAAAACATTATTCGTCTTCCAGATAGGTGTACCCGTAAAGACCAGCTTCGAACTCTTCGAGGAACTGCACCTGTAGCGCCTCGTCCAGACCGGAGTTTTTCACCTGGTCGCGGAACTGGGTCAGCAGGGTGTTGGGATCCAGCTGCACATATTGCAGCATATCCGCTACGGTATCCCCTTCGTCGGACAGCTCCACTTCGACGCTGCCGTCAGGGAACACAAACACGTCTACCGCTTCGGTATCACCGAACAGGTTGTGCATGTTGCCGAGGATTTCCTGATACGCACCGACCATAAAGAAGCCCAGCATCGGCGGGTTCTCAGGGTCGTACTCCGGCATCGGCATGGTGGTGGCAATGCCGTCGCCATCCACATAGTGGTCAATGGCACCATCGGAGTCGCAGGTGATATCCAGCAGCACCGCACGGCGCTCAGGCACCATGTTCAGCCCTTCCAGCGGCATCACCGGGAACAGCTGATCGATACCCCAGGCATCCGGCATCGACTGGAACAGCGAGAAGTTGACGTAAATTTTATCCGCCATACGTTCCTGCAGTTCGTCGATAATCGGACGATGCGCACGGTTGCTCGGGTCGAGCTGCTTCTGAACCTCATGGCACATGTTCAGATACAGCTGCTCTGCCCAGGCGCGTTCCTGCAGGTTAAAGGTGCCGGACGAGTAGCCAATGTGAATATCGTGCAGATCCATCTGGCTGTCGTGCAGCCATTCGCGCAGCGAGCGGCGGTTGCCGGTCTCGTGCATCTCCTGCCAGGTTTCCCACATGCTCTGCAGCGGACGCGCCGCGTCCTGCGCCGGCGGGGTCGCTTCGGTGTATTCGTTGCGCTCAACGCCGATGATGTTGGAGACCAGCACGGTGTGGTGCGCCGTCACCGCGCGCCCGGATTCGGTAATCACCGTCGGGTGCGGCAGACCGTTCTCTTCACAGGCATCGCCAATCGCCCAGATAATGTTGTTGGCATATTCGTTCAGGCCGTAGTTCACCGAGCAGTCGGACTGCGAACGGGTCCCTTCGTAGTCAACGCCAAGGCCGCCGCCGACGTCAAAGCACTGAATATTCACGCCCAGCTTATGCAGCTCGACGTAGAAGCGGGCCGACTCGCGCACGCCGGTGGCGATATCGCGAATGTTGGCCATCTGCGAGCCGAGGTGGAAGTGCAGCAACTGCAGGCTTTCCAGATGCCCCGCGGCACGCAGAATCTCAACCAGCTGCAATACCTGGGTGGCAGCCAGGCCGAACTTCGATTTTTCACCGCCGGAAGACTGCCATTTACCGGAACCCTGCGACGCCAGACGTGCACGCACACCCAGGCGCGGAACGACGTTCAGGCGCGCGGCTTCTTCCAGCACGATCGCGATTTCCGACATTTTTTCGATGACCAGATAGACCTTGTGGCCCATCTTTTCACCCACCAGCGCCAGGCGGATGTATTCACGGTCTTTATAACCGTTACAGACGATCACGCTACGGGTCATCCCCGCATGGGCCAGAACCGCCATCAGCTCCGCTTTGGAACCGGCTTCCAGTCCCAGCGGCTCGCCGGAGTGAATCAGCGACTCAATGACACGGCGATGCTGGTTAACCTTGATCGGGTAAACCAGAAAGTAGTCGCCGTTATAGCCATAGGATTCACGCGCACGCTTAAAGGCGGCGTTAATCGAACGCAGGCGGTGCTGCAAAATCTGTGGGAAGCAGAACAGTGCCGGCAGGCGCTGCCCCTGCGCTTCGCGTGCTTTGACTAATTCAGCAAGGTCGACGCGGGCTTCCGGGACGTCAGGATCCGGGCAAACGCTGATATGGCCCAGTTCGTTAACGTCGTAGTAGTTATTACCCCACCAGGCAATATTGTAAGTACGTAGCATTTTGCTGGCTTCCTGGGAGCTCATCGCAACCTCCTGCATGGAACGTAGTACACCGTGTTCGCCTGCTGACGAAGGCGAAACTAAAGACATGTCGTCAGACATCGCGAACCTCGAATTCTCTAAAAAGTGTATACCCTATCGGCGTTGCGGCGCAGGCAGGCTGCCCGACAGCACGACCGACAACGGGTATAAAACAGTCAACTACTATCGCAGTCCAAAGACGCGATAACAACCCATGAACAGTCCTAAACCCCAGCAGATAGTGCTGGTTTTGCGACTGCGCGACCGGTTTCTTATTCATATCATAGTAAAACACATACCCGAACCTTATATGACAGTCCGGAGAAACCACGAGAAAACCCTTGCGATAGCTATAGCAAGAGAGCCCTTGTTCAGTTTTCAGATAGCCTGCCGGCCCTGGAATCCTGAGAAGCGCCGAGACGGGAAGAACATCGGCTGGTTTGCATGAGAGAGATGCTGATTGCGGGTAATTGACGCGCGACAGAACGACGCGACGAATCAAGTGAAA
This sequence comes from Klebsiella sp. R445, assembly GCF_051131755.1. Taxonomy (NCBI): domain Bacteria; kingdom Pseudomonadati; phylum Pseudomonadota; class Gammaproteobacteria; order Enterobacterales; family Enterobacteriaceae; genus Klebsiella; species Klebsiella sp. R445. Next base: position 4,011,408 of record NZ_CP180446.1, on the reverse strand, counting down.
AACGTGGGTTCATTATCTGGTATCACCTCCACACTGCCCCGATACGGGCCAGCGACAAGCCAAAGCTAGACATACCGCAACAACGCCAAAACACGTTGTCGCAGAGTTCTGTATATACAGACTGCTTAACCCGGCTGGAAGTGGCGTCACGAGATGCTTTTCGTGCGCTTTTTTAATGAGCCGCGCGCGGCGTTTTATACCGAGAAGCGGGGTAAAAAGCAAAATAAAAATATGTGCATGCCGATGATTGGCAGGAAAAATTGCCACCTGCCTTTTTTCACAAATGCGAGACACATCAAAAAAGGCTGGAAATGGGATTAAGTTCTGACCTAAAATAGCCATCCAGAAGTTAATCCGTCTATACTGATTAACACTCAGACTGCTCGTGTCACTACCTGCAAGCTTTGGTAGAATCATCCACCGAAGCTAATCCACACAACAGTATGAGCTACACGAATACTCCACAGGTAAAATAAAACATGGCAAAACACCTATTTACGTCCGAGTCCGTATCAGAAGGGCATCCAGACAAAATTGCTGACCAAATCTCCGATGCAGTGTTAGATGCGATCCTCGAGCAGGATCCGAAAGCGCGCGTCGCATGTGAAACTTATGTCAAAACTGGCATGGTGCTGGTTGGTGGTGAAATAACCACCAGCGCATGGGTTGATATCGAAGAGATCACCCGTAATACGGTTCGTGAAATTGGCTATGTGCATTCCGATATGGGCTTTGATGCCAATTCCTGTGCCGTACTGAGCGCCATCGGCAAACAGTCCCCGGACATCAACCAGGGCGTTGACCGTGCCGATCCGCTGGAGCAAGGCGCCGGTGACCAGGGCCTGATGTTTGGCTATGCCACTAACGAAACCGACGTGCTGATGCCAGCGCCGATCACCTATGCTCACCGTCTGGTGCAGCGTCAGGCTGAAGTGCGTAAAAACGGCACCCTGCCGTGGCTGCGTCCGGATGCGAAAAGCCAGGTGACCTTCCAGTACGATGACGGCAAAATCGTCGGTATCGACGCGGTAGTGCTGTCGACTCAGCACGCCGAAGATATCGATCAGAAATCGCTGCAGGAAGCGGTGATGGAAGAGATCATCAAGCCGGTTCTGCCGACCGAATGGCTGAGCAGCGCCACCAAATTCTTCATCAATCCAACCGGACGTTTTGTTATCGGCGGCCCAATGGGCGACTGCGGCCTGACCGGTCGTAAAATTATCGTGGATACCTACGGCGGCATGGCTCGTCACGGCGGCGGCGCGTTCTCCGGTAAAGATCCTTCTAAAGTTGACCGTTCTGCGGCGTACGCAGCCCGCTATGTGGCGAAAAACATCGTTGCTGCTGGCCTGGCTGACCGTTGTGAGATTCAGGTTTCCTACGCCATCGGTGTGGCTGAACCAACGTCCATCATGGTAGAGACCTTCGGTACCGAGAAAATCGCCTCTGAGCAGCTGACGCTGCTGGTGCGTGAATTCTTCGACCTGCGTCCATACGGCCTGATCCAGATGCTGGACCTGCTGCACCCGATCTACAAAGAAACCGCCGCATACGGTCACTTTGGTCGCGAACATTTCCCATGGGAAAAAACCGACAAAGCCGCACTGCTGCGTGAAGCTGCCGGTCTGAAATAATCCCGCTGCTTTCTGCTGAACAGGCCAGCCTCGCGCTGGCCTTTTTATTGCGCCCTTTCCCCGCCTTTCAGCCCCCTGTGCCGTTTTCAGCCGCTGCGCTATTTTCCCTTCGGCCACTAAATGAAAGCGATTACATGAGCATAACCGCCACTCATTACCCATACTTATCGGTTAGTGAAACAATTTTTCACTGCGTTGCATAATGTTTCAGCTTTGTCTGATTACCGCTTTTTTGCGCTAGCTTTATAATCACATATCTATTTGAATTAAATAATATTTAACATATTACATTTCTTTACTCTTGTGTAACCGTTTACACAGCCGTGATTGCCATCACATTTTTTTGTTATCGACTCCCCTACTCTAACCATCGACAGAATCAATAACTCAACTGGAGGGCGTTATGCCTGACAACAAAAAACAAGGGCGCTCGAACAAAACGATGACGTTCTTTGTCTGTTTCCTCGCCGCGCTGGCTGGCCTGCTTTTCGGCCTTGATATCGGCGTCATTGCGGGCGCCTTACCTTTTATTGCCAACGAGTTCCAGATAAGCGCTCACACTCAGGAATGGGTGGTGAGTTCCATGATGTTCGGTGCCGCCGTCGGTGCCGTGGGCAGCGGCTGGCTCTCCTTCCGCCTTGGTCGTAAAAAGAGCCTGATGATCGGCGCTATCCTGTTCGTTGCCGGCTCGCTGTTCTCAGCAGCTGCGCCGAACGTGGAAGTCCTGCTTATCTCCCGCGTGCTGCTTGGCCTGGCCGTTGGTGTCGCCTCGTATACCGCACCGCTATACCTGTCTGAAATCGCTCCGGAAAAAATCCGTGGCAGCATGATTTCGATGTATCAGCTGATGATCACCATCGGGATCCTCGGCGCCTACCTGTCGGATACCGCCTTCAGCTACACCGGCGCATGGCGCTGGATGCTCGGCGTCATTATCATCCCGGCGATCCTGCTGCTGGTTGGCGTGATTTTCCTGCCGGACAGCCCGCGCTGGTTTGCGGCCAAACGCCGCTTTGTAGATGCCGAACGCGTACTGTTGCGTCTGCGTGATACCAGCGCCGAAGCCAAACGCGAGCTGGATGAAATTCGTGAAAGCCTGAAGATCAAACAGTCCGGCTGGGCGTTATTTAAAGAAAACAGTAACTTCCGTCGCGCGGTGTTCCTTGGTGTTCTGCTGCAGGTGATGCAACAGTTCACCGGTATGAACGTCATCATGTACTACGCGCCGAAAATTTTTGAACTGGCTGGCTATGCGAACACCACCGAACAGATGTGGGGGACCGTGATTGTCGGTCTGACCAACGTGCTGGCGACCTTTATCGCCATCGGACTGGTTGACCGCTGGGGCCGTAAGCCAACGCTGATCCTCGGCTTTATCGTGATGGCCGTCGGTATGGGCGTGCTGGGCTCAATGATGCACATCGGGATTCACTCTGCGGCTGCACAGTACTTCTCCGTACTGATGCTGCTGATGTTTATCGTTGGCTTCGCCATGAGCGCCGGTCCGCTGATCTGGGTTCTGTGCTCTGAAATTCAGCCGCTTAAAGGCCGCGATTTCGGTATCACCTGCTCAACAGCGACCAACTGGATTGCCAACATGATCGTCGGGGCGACCTTCCTGACCATGCTTAACTCGCTGGGCAGCGCGAACACCTTCTGGGTTTACGGTGGTCTGAACGTGCTGTTTATTTTCGTAACACTGTGGCTTATCCCGGAAACCAAAAGCGTTTCGCTGGAGCACATCGAGCGTAACCTGATGAGTGGCCGTAAGCTGCGCGAAATCGGCGCTCGCAACTAACCATCTACGCTTCCTCCCATGCCGGGAGGAAGCGTCTTTCCCTTGCTCTCCCCGTCACAGCGCACTATCCTCTGGCGCTATGAAAACACCCCGCATCCCCATCGCTATTCAACAGGCCGTCATGCGCAGCCTGCGGGAAAAACTTGCCCAGGCGAACCTCAAACTGGGTCGCCAGTACCCGGAACCAACCCTGGTCTATCAGCAGCGTGGTACCTCCGCCGGCACCGCCTGGCTGGAAAAAAACGAAATTCGCCTCAACCCGGTGCTGCTACTGGAAAACCAGCAGGACTTTATCGACGAGGTGGTGCCTCATGAGCTGGCGCATCTGCTGACGTGGAAACACTTTGGCCGCGTAGCGCCGCACGGGAAAGAGTGGAAATGGATGATGGAAAGCGTGCTCGGCGTCGAAGCCAAACGCACCCACCGATTCGAACTCGACTCGGTTCGCCAGAACACCTTCCCCTATCGCTGTCAGTGCCAGCAACATCAGCTCACCGTGCGCCGCCACAACCGTGTGGTGCGGGGCGAAGCAACCTACCGCTGTGTGCGCTGCGGCGATCTGCTGGTCGCCGACAAACAGACCCCTTCTGAGTAACACTGGCAAACCCGTCAGGCGGGAGGGTTGGCATCACCTACTCGTCGGGACTTTGCTATGTGGCGGCATTAACTGGAAATTTTCTGATCTAGCTGATTGCATCTGACAATCGCATTCGCTACGTTGCGGGCTCGTTTTGACACGGAGTTTACGATGTCCCGTATTGATGTTATTGCCGCGGCGTTATTGACCGCGGCGTTCAGTGGCCAGGTTGCGGCCGAAGGAATCAACAGTTTTTCCCAGGCCAAATCCGCCGGTGTGAAAGTGAATGCCGACGTGCCCGGTGATTTTTACTGCGGCTGTAAAATTAACTGGCAGGGGAAAAAAGGCGTTATCGATCTGGAATCTTGCGGCTATAAAGTGCGTAAAAATGAAAACCGCGCCAGCCGGGTTGAGTGGGAGCACGTGGTACCCGCGTGGCAGTTTGGCCATCAGCGCCAGTGCTGGCAGGATGGCGGACGTAAAAACTGCGCCAAAGACCCGGTGTATCGCAAAATAGAAAGCGATATGCACAACCTGCAGCCGGCGGTCGGTGAGGTGAACGGCGATCGCGCAAACTTTATGTACGGTCAGTGGAACGGCGGCGAAGGCCAGTACGGCCAGTGCACCATGAAAGTCGATTTTAAAGACAAAGTCGCCGAGCCGCCTGCCCGCGCTCGCGGCGCGATCGCCCGCACCTACTTCTATATGCGTGATACCTATCAGCTGACCCTCTCCCGTCAGCAAACCCAGCTGTTTACCGCCTGGGATAAGATGTATCCGGTGAGCTCCTGGGAGTGCGAGCGCGACGAACGTATCGCCAAAGTCCAGGGCAACCACAATCCATATGTCCAGCAAGCTTGCCAGGCGCAAAAGAGCTAACCTACACTAGCGACAATTGTTAATTTGCAGGTTCATCCCCCGGCCTTCCGGCAACGGTGAACCTGCGCGTAGAACGGAATATCAAGCATGCGCATCCCTCGCATCCACCACCCGGAACCGATTACGGTAGGTAGCCAACTCGCCCTTTCAGAAGATGCCGCCAACCACGTTGGTCGCGTATTACGTATGGGTAAAGGCCAGGAGATTCAGCTTTTCGACGGCAGTAATCAGGTGTTCAACGCGGTGATTGCCGAAGCGGGCAAAAAAAACGTGTTGGTTGAGGTGCTCAGCGCTGAGACCGACGACCGCGAGTCACCGCTGCACATCCACCTCGGCCAGGTGATGTCGCGCGGCGAAAAGATGGAATTCACCATTCAAAAGTCGATTGAACTCGGTGTAAGCCTCATAACGCCACTGTTTTCCGAACGCTGCGGCGTTAAACTGGATGCCGAACGTTTGCAGAAAAAGATCCAACAGTGGCAGAAAATTGCCATTGCCGCCTGCGAGCAGAGCGGCCGCAACGTGGTGCCGGAGATTCGCCCGGCGATGCAGCTGGAAGCCTGGTGTGCCGAGCAGGATGATAGCCTGAAGCTCAACCTGCACCCGCGTGCCAGCGCCAGTATTAACACGCTGCCGCTGCCGGTCGAGCGAGTTCGTTTGCTGATTGGGCCGGAAGGCGGTCTGTCGGCGGAAGAGATCGCGATGACCGCTCGCTACCAGTTTACTGATATTCTGTTGGGACCGCGCGTTCTGCGTACAGAGACAACTGCGCTTACTGCCATCACCGCCCTGCAGGTGCGTTTTGGCGACTTAGGTTGAAGCGTTAACGGAGAATAACAATGATCAAGCTCGGCATCGTGATGGACCCCATCGCAACCATCAACATCAAGAAAGACACCAGCTTCGCCATGTTGCTGGAAGCGCAGCGTCGCGGCTATGAACTCCATTATATGGAGATGAACGACCTGTACTTAATCAACGGTGAAGCACGCGCACGCACACGTACGCTGAGCGTGGAGCAAAATTACGATAAGTGGTACGACTTCACCGGCGAGCAGGATCTGCCGCTGGCGGACCTCGACGTGATTCTGATGCGTAAGGATCCGCCGTTCGATACCGAGTTTATTTATGCCACCTACATCCTGGAGCGCGCTGAAGATAAAGGTACGCTGATCGTCAACAAACCGCAGAGCCTGCGCGATTGTAACGAGAAGCTGTTTACCGCCTGGTTCGCCGACCTGACGCCAGAAACTCTGGTCACCCGCAATAAAGCCCAGTTGAAAGCCTTCTGGGAGAAACACGGCGATATTATTCTTAAACCGCTGGACGGGATGGGCGGCACCTCCATTTTCCGCGTGAAAGAGGGCGATCCTAACCTGCCGGTAATTGCGGAAACGCTGACTGAGCTGGGTAGCCGTTATTGCATGGCGCAGAACTATCTGCCGGCGATCAAGGATGGCGATAAGCGCGTGCTGGTTGTCGATGGCGAGCCGGTTCCTTATTGCCTGGCACGTATCCCGCAGGGCGGTGAAACCCGTGGCAACCTGGCCGCCGGCGGTCGCGGTGAAGCGCGTCCGTTAAGCGAGAGCGACTGGGCCATTGCCCGCCGCGTCGGCCCGACGCTGAAGGCCAAAGGTTTGATTTTCGTCGGCCTGGATATCATCGGCGATCGCCTGACGGAAATTAACGTGACCAGCCCGACCTGCGTGCGTGAAATCGAAGCAGCATTTCCGATCTCCATCACCGGTATGCTGATGGACGCTATCGAAATGCGCCTCAGCAAGTAAGCGGGTTCAGGCCACACAAAGGGGCAGAATGCCCCTCATGAGAATCCCGGTCCGAGCGAAACAATCTACGCATCTTTAGCCGGATTCAACGAAAGATTTCGGGTGACAGGAAGGCGATGACGCAGCGAGAAACCGGGAGCATAGTTTACTATGTGACCGGTTCGAGCGAGGAAATCAACGCATCTGTCGCCTGAAAGATAAAGTTGAATCGACAGGTCCAGGGTTTACCCGCATACTAAATGCTGCTTTTTGAACCAGGAACAGAACCTCTGACAATGAATTTACAGCATCACTTTCTGATTGCCATGCCTGCTCTTCAGGATCCTATGTTCCGCCGCTCCGTGGTCTATATCTGCGAGTATAACGAGGATGGCGCCATGGGGATTATCATCAATAAGCCGCTGGAAAATCTGCAGATTGACGGCATTCTGGAGAAGTTAAAGATTGTCGCCGAGCCGCGTAATCCGGATATTCGACTGGATAAGCCGGTGATGCTTGGTGGCCCTCTGGCGGAAGACCGCGGTTTTATTCTGCACTCACCCCCGTCTGATTTTTCCTCCAGCATTCGCATTTCCGATAACACGGTGATTACCACTTCCCGTGACGTACTGGAGACACTCGGTACGGACAAGCAGCCCGACAACGTGCTGGTCGCCCTCGGGTATTCCTCCTGGGAGAAAGGACAGCTGGAGCAGGAGATTCTGGATAATGCCTGGCTGACGGCCCCGGCGGATCAGAATATTTTGTTTAAAACCCCTATCGCCGACCGCTGGCGTGACGCGGCTAAGCTGATTGGTATCGATATTGTGACGATGTCTGGCGTCGCGGGGCACGCATAATGAGCGGAACATTACTGGGTTTTGATTTCGGCACCAAAAGCATCGGCGTCGCCGTCGGTCAGCGAATTACCGGGACCGCCCGCCCTCTTCCGGCCCTCAAAGCGCAGGACGGCAAGCCGGACTGGAACCTGATCGAAAAGCTGCTTAAAGAGTGGCAGCCAGAAGCCGTTATCGTCGGCCTGCCGCTGAATATGGACGGTACCGAGCAGCCACTAACCGCGCGGGCGCGCAATTTTGCCAATAAGATCCATGGCCGTTTTGGGGTCAAAATCACCTTACACGACGAGCGCCTGAGCACCGTGGAAGCCCGTGCCGGGCTCTTCGAGCACGGCGGATTCCGCGCTTTGAACAAAGGCAGTATTGATTCGGCTTCCGCGGTGATTATTCTCGAAAGCTATTTCGAGCAGGGTTTCTGAATCACCCTAAGGCGGATGGCGCCTTCTTATGCATATCGCATGGCGCCATCGCTTCCTTTGACCGTTCGAACACCTTAGTGACGCAAATTTTCATTTGCCCAGCTGACGGCCTGGGTACGGTTTTTCACGCTCAGCTTACGGAAAACGTTGTACAGATGAGTACGTACGGTGTTTTCGCTGATAAACAGTGCCCGGGCAATGTCCATATTGGTGGCGCCACAGCGTAACTCATTCAGAATTTCGCACTCACGCTCGGTCAGCGGCGAGCTTTCCGCAGGGATCGATGCATGATCCGCGGCATACATCGCCGGGTGCATCACGCTCAATTCAGCCGTCTGTTCGCCATTTAATACGGCCTTAACGCCCTCAATTAAGCGCGATTCATCATCGTCATGGCGGAAGACGCCGTACAGTGCCGGCCACTGCGCCATTTCATAGAGTTCATATTTCTGCGCGCTGTTGATAATCAGCAAACGCGGGCTGTCAGCATAAGAGCGAATAATATCCCGCCACAGGCCATTCAGCTTTTTATTCGACACGGCAATATCAAACAATATTACAGCATCTTTCGGCAAACGCTGAGTTAGCGGCTTATTGATATTATGAATCGTCACCATAACCGACAATGAATCCGTCAGATATGAGGCGAATGCCTTACTCTGAATTGACTGATGGGTAATAAAGACGACCTGACGAGAATCAGAATAATTACCTGATAAATTAATCACTTAAAACTCTCCTTAGCAAGCAACCCACCATCTTGGCGGTTAAGTTAATTAAACTTAAAATTACAAAAAATTAAAAAATTTACAAATTAAAACAATATTTAATGGGAAAAGTCCTATTCCCACAAACAGCATAATTCGAACCTACGAAAAGTGTCAAAAGATAATCTTACTTTTTTCTTAAATATGAGAGAACAATGCACTACGAGCCTGGCTACCGTCATTCATTTGGCCTGGTCATTTACGCTGATTAATATTCAACTGCAATAGCCGCAAACATTAATAAAACATTGCGATAACACCCCACTGGCATGACAACTGAATAATAAACCAACGCCTATAACAAACCGGATGCCACACGCTGTTGAAAACTTTGCGTAAAAGTCTGCATTCCGGCCTGCTGCCCGGTTTGCATCACGCCAGGCAGTTGGTGTGTTTTCCCTTCACGGATCAAATTTGCTACCGCCTGGGTATTCACCAAAAGCTCGTATAGCGCAATTCTGTCGCCTGACACAGTAGGTAACAATTTCTGGGCGAGGACGGCACATAGGCTTCCCGCCAGCTGGCTGCGGACCTGCTCTTTCTCCTGCGCCGGGAAAACGTCAACCAGACGCTCAACAGCCTGCGCCGCACCGCGGGTATGCAGCGTCGCCATCACCAGATGGCCGGTCTCTGCAGCAGTCAGTGCCAGACGGATGGTGTCGCTGTCGCGCAGCTCCCCCAACAAAATAACGTCGGGGTCCTGACGCAGTGCAACCCGCAGAGCGGAAGTAAAGGAGGGACAGTCACGTCCGATTTCACGTTGCTGCACCAGGCAGCGCTCGCTGCGGTGTATAAACTCCACCGGATCTTCGAGGGTCAGAATATGGCCATCACGCTGCTGATTAAGATGATGAACCATCGCTGCCAGGGTGGTGGACTTTCCGCTGCCGGTGGCGCCGGTCACCAGAATCAAACCGCTCTCTTCATTCAGCAGCTCCGTCAGCGCGTCCGGAACCCGGAGCGCGGGGAGCTGAGGACAGCTTTCCGGCAGCAGGCGCAGCGCCAGCGATACCCCACGAGTATGACAAAAGGCGCTGGCGCGCAGCCGTGGGCCGGCGGCCAGTGTTAAGGCAAAATCGACCTGGCCGTCAGCCTGCCAGTACGCGAGCTGCTTATCGTTGAGCCGCTCATGAAGCAGCTGCACGATATCCGGCGTATGAAATGGCGCGGGTTCCAGTTTTCCCTGGCGCCGCCAGCGGGGGGGTGACGCATTGCACAGGTGTAGATCGGAGACGTTATGCTTTACACTAAGGGCCACGATTTCTTCCAGCTCCATAACTCATCCTCGGAATATGAACGATATTGCGCATAACCTGGCACAGGTCCGGGACAAAATCTCAGACGCTGCCGCACGTTGCGGCCGCGATCCAGCAGAAGTGGTGTTGCTTGCAGTGAGTAAAACAAAACCTGCGAGCGCGATTGAAGAGGCGATGGCAGCAGGCCAGGTGGCTTTTGGTGAAAACTATGTTCAGGAAGGGGTGGAGAAAATTCGCCACTTCCAGCAGGCCGGCGCCAGCCATCTGCAATGGCACTTTATTGGGCCATTACAGTCCAACAAAAGTCGTCTGGTGGCGGAACATTTTGACTGGTGCCACACCGTCGATCGTCTGAAAATCGCTACGCGACTAAGTGAACAGCGCCCTTCGCATCTACCGCCGCTGAACGTATTGATTCAAATAAACATTAGCGACGAGCAGAGCAAATCTGGCATTCTTCCGGACGCGCTGGATGCCCTGGCGGCAGAGATTGCCGCCCTGCCAAACCTGCAGCTACGCGGGCTGATGGCGATTCCGGCACCAGAGTCAGAATATGTAAGGCAGTTTGCCGTGGCCCAACAAATGGCGGTAGCATTTGCGCGGTTGAAAACGCAATACCCTACGGTCGATACATTATCTCTGGGCATGTCGGACGATATGGAAGCCGCAATCGCGGCGGGAAGCACCATGGTGCGCATCGGTACCGCAATTTTCGGTGCGCGCGACTATAGCAATAATTAAGGAATCTGAGGAACGCCATGAAGACGTTGACTTTCCTGCTGGCAACCGTCATTGAGCTTTACACAATGATTATGTTGCTACGCGTCTGGATGCAGTGGGCACGCTGCGACTTTTACAATCCCTTTTCGCAGTTTATCGTTAAGGTCACCCAACCTGTCGTCGGGCCGCTGCGCCGCATTATCCCGGCCATGGGTCCCATCGACAGCTCATCGCTGCTGATCGCATTTATTCTCTGCGTGGTGAAAGCCATCGTGCTGTTTATGGTGGTCACCTTCCAGCCGATTATCTGGATTTCCGCGCTGCTGATTCTGCTCAAAACCATCGGCCTGCTGATTTTCTGGGTGCTGCTGCTGATGGCGATCATGAGCTGGGTAAGCCAGGGCCGCAGCCCGGTTGAGTTTGTGTTGATGCAGCTGGCTGACCCGCTGCTGCGCCCGATTCGCAAAATGTTGCCATCGATGGGCGGAATCGATTTCTCGCCAATGGTACTGGTTCTGCTACTGTACGTGGCCAATATGGGCGTCGCGGAACTGCTGCAGGCAACCGGCAACGTCCTGCTTCCGGGGTTATGGATGGCGCTATGAGTGCCGTCGAACTCTGCGCTGACGGGCTGGTGTTACGGCTGTATATTCAGCCCAAGGCCAGCCGTGATAGCATTGTTGGGTTACATGGCGACGAACTCAAAGTCGCCATTACCGCACCACCCGTTGATGGCCAGGCTAACGCCCATCTGGTTAAATTCCTCGCCAAACAGTTTCGTGTCGCGAAAAGCCAGGTACTTCTTGAAAAAGGAGAGCTTGGCCGCCACAAACAGATAAAAATCATCAACCCGCAACAGATCCCGACCGCGGTCGCGGCGCTGACAGAATAAACAGGATTAATGATGCAAAAAGTTGTTCTCGCCACCGGTAATGCCGGGAAGGTCCGCGAGCTGGCCTCGCTGCTGGAAGATTTTGGTCTGGATATCGTCGCTCAAACCGAGCTGGGCGTGGATTCCGCTGAGGAAACCGGGCTGACCTTTATCGAAAACGCGATTCTGAAAGCCCGCCATGCCGCTGAGGTCACCGGCTTACCGGCGATTGCTGACGACTCCGGCATTGCGGTCGATGCCCTGGGCGGCGCGCCGGGGATCTACTCTGCACGTTACAGCGGCGAAGACGCCAGCGACCAGCAGAACCTGGAGAAGCTGCTGGATGCCCTGCAGGACGTCCCTGACGACAAGCGCCTGGCGCAGTTCCACTGCGTGCTGGTCTATATGCGACATGCAGCTGACCCGACGCCGATCGTCTGCCACGGCAGCTGGCCTGGCGTGATTACCCGTCAGGCGGCAGGCCAGGGTGGCTTCGGCTACGACCCTATCTTCTTTGTGCCGTCTGAGGGTAAAACCGCAGCGGAACTCAGCCGTGAAGAAAAAAGCGCGATCTCCCACCGTGGACGCGCCTTGAAACTGTTACTGGAAGCATTACGTAATGGCTAATTTGCCGCCTCTGAGCCTGTATATTCATATTCCCTGGTGCGTGCAGAAATGCCCGTACTGCGACTTCAACTCGCACGCGCTGAAAGGCGAGGTGCCGCACGACGATTACGTGCAGCATCTGCTGAGCGACCTGCGGGCCGATGCCGCCTATGCTCAGGGACGTGAAATTGGCACTATTTTCATCGGCGGCGGTACGCCGAGCCTGCTTTCTGGCCCGGCGATGCAAACCTTGCTGGACGGTGTACGCGCCTGCCTGCCGCTGGCCGCCGATGCGGAGATCACCATGGAGGCCAACCCTGGCACCGTGGAGGCCGATCGCTTCGTTGAGTATCAGCGCGCGGGAGTCAATCGCATCTCCATCGGGGTACAAAGTTTTAGTGAACCTAAGCTGCAACGCCTTGGCCGTATTCATGGCCCTGACGAGGCCAAACGCGCGGCGCACCTGGCCCGCGGCCTCGGGCTGCGCAGCTTTAACCTCGACCTGATGCACGGCCTGCCGGATCAGTCGCTGGAAGAGGCGCTGGACGATCTGCGCCAGGCCATCGAACTCGATCCGCCGCATCTCTCCTGGTATCAGCTGACCATTGAGCCAAATACTCTGTTCGGCTCCCGTCCGCCGGTGCTGCCGGATGACGACGCGCTGTGGGACATCTACGAGCAGGGCCATGCTCTGCTGAGCGCTGCGGGCTACCAGCAGTACGAAACTTCGGCCTACGCCAAACCTGGCTATCAGTGTCAGCACAACCTGAACTACTGGCGCTTTGGTGACTACCTTGGCATCGGCTGCGGCGCGCACGGCAAAATCACCTTCCCGGACGGGCGAATTCTGCGTACGGCAAAAACCCGCCACCCGCGCGGCTACATGGAGGGGCGTTACCTTGAACGCCAGCATGATGTGGAAGCCTGCGATAAGCCGTTCGAGTTCTTTATGAACCGTTTTCGTCTGCTGGAAGCGGCGCCGCGCGAAGAATTCAGCCGCTATACCGGTCTGGATGAAAGCACGATCCGCCCGCAAATCGAGGCCGCCCTCGCGCAGGGCTATCTGACCGAAGATGCACATTACTGGCAGATAACCGAGCACGGTAAGCTGTTTTTAAACTCGCTGCTGGAGCTGTTCCTCAGCGAAGCGTAATCCGTCGGGCGGCTCCCCACCGCCCGTTTTATCGTGCACTTTTCGCCCTCACCCCAACGTTTTTTTCACCCGCGTTTCGGTCAAATCAGTTGCTGGTTTTTTATTCAGTTCTTTGCGACCAGTCACAGATCTGCATCGACATTTTTCCATTTCTTGACTCCTTTTTTAGGCAATGATAATCCTGCTTCATCGGTTGAGCAAATGTAAAACCGAAGTATCCTGCATGTGAATTATTGGTAACTCTTATTAAAAAAGTCTGAGTGACGCCGGCTCAACCCCGGCGGGAACACGCCTATAAAAAAGAGGGTAATACAATGAATTACCGTAATATTTTTATCGCACTCGCAACAATCTCCGGCAGCCTGGCCGCCTCGGCACAGGCGGCAGAATCCGCGACCGTGGCCTTTTTAATGCCCGATCAGGCCTCCACACGATATGAGCAGCATGATTTTCCGGGCTTCAAAGCCGAAATGAGCAAGCTGTGCGCGGACTGTAAGGTTATTTATCAAAATGCCAACGCCAGCGCGACGCTGCAACAGCAGCAGTTCAACTCGGTCATTGCCCAGGGGGCGAAGATTATCGTACTCGACCCGGTGGACTCTTCTGCCGCCGCCGCGCTGGTGGAAAATGCCCAGGCGCAGGATGTGAAAGTGATCGCCTATGACCGCCCAATCCCCGGTAAACCGGCGGATTTTTACGTCTCTTTTGATAACGAAGGTATCGGCTACGCTATTTCCCAGTCGCTGGTTAACCATCTGAAAGAGAGCGGCGTGCCAAAAGGGGCCGGAGTTCTGCAGATTAACGGCTCGCCGACCGATGCCGCCGCGGGGCTGATCCGCGATGGTATTCACCGTGGTCTGAAAGAGTCGGGCTACGCTACGCTGGCGGAGTTTGATACGCCGGAGTGGGCGCCGCCGAAAGCGCAGGAGTGGGCCGCCGGGCAGATAACCCGCTTTGGCGACAAGATTAAAGGCGTGGTCGCTGCCAATGACGGCACCGGCGGCGGTGCGATTGCCGCCTTCAAAGCCGCCGGCGTTCAGCCCGTCCCGCCGGTCACCGGAAACGACGCCACCATCGCCGCACTGCAGCTCATCATCGCCGGTGACCAATACAACACCATTTCCAAACCGTCAGAAATCGTTGCCGCCGCTGCGGCAAAAGTAGCCGTGGAACTCATTCAGGGCAAGAAACCGCAGGCGAGCACCACGCTGTACAACACGCCTTCGCAGCTGTTTACCCCGGCGGTGATCACCGCCAAAAATATCAAAGCGGAAATCTTCGATAAAAAGATCCAGACCTACGCTCAGGTTTGCAGCGGCGACTATGCCGCCGCCTGCCAGAAATTAGGTATCGAGAAGCAGTGATGTCCCTGCGCCCGTCTTCAGCGGCGGGCGTAGTATCGCCATGATTGAGGTCTCTTTTATGTTGCAAGCACAGTTGCACGAACACACACCAAAACCAGACCATGTCGCCAGCACCAGGCAACCCATTTTAAAACTGAGTCAGGTCTCGAAACACTTCGGTGCGGTCAGCGCATTGACCGATATCGAGCTGGAAGTCCACGCCGGGGAAGTGGTCGCGCTGGTCGGCGATAACGGTGCGGGTAAATCAACGCTGGTGAAAATCCTCGCCGGCGTACACCAGCCCACCGCCGGGACCATTGAATTCGACGGCAACATCATCACCCTCGACAGCCCCGGCAAAGCGCTGGAATACGGCATTGCCACGGTCTTTCAGGATTTAGCGCTGTGCGAAAATCTCGATGTGGTGGCCAACCTGTTTTTAGGCCACGAGATCGCGCCTTTCCAGCTGGATGAAGTTGCGATGGAGGTTCGGGCGTGGACCCTGCTGCAGGAGCTGGCGGCCAGGATCCCGTCGGTGCGCGAGCCGATCGCTTCGCTCTCCGGTGGCCAACGCCAGACCGTGGCGATTGCGCGTTCGCTGCTGATGAACCCCAAAATCATCATGCTCGATGAACCCACCGCTGCGCTTGGCGTCGCGCAGACCGCGGAGGTGCTGAACCTGATTGAGCGCGTTCGCGAGCGTGGGCTCGGGGTCATTATTATCAGCCACAACATGGAAGACGTACGCGCGGTGGCCGACCGGATTGTGGTTCTGCGGCTGGGGCGCAACAAAGGCATTTTCACTCCCGATGCGTCAAACCAGGATCTGGTGGCGGCGATTACCGGTGCGACCGAGAATGCCGTGTCACGCCGTGTCGAACGGAAATCACAGTTACGTTCTACTGAAGTGAGTTAACGTTATGAACAGCAAGATAGAATCTCGCCCTGCTCTGGATCGTAGCGATGAGCGCGTCCGGCACAACGATGGCCTGTTCGGCGTGGTGCGTGCGCAAATCAATCGCATCAGGACCGGCGATCTCGGCACCGCCCCGGTCATCGCCGGCCTGATCGTGATCTCATTGGTTTTCACCTGGCTCAACCCGGTGTTTATCGCCCCCAATAACCTCGTCAACCTGCTGTTTGACTGCGCCACCGTGGGCTTTATTTCGCTGGGTATCGTCTGCGTGTTGATGCTCGGAGAGATCGATCTCTCCGTCGGCTCCATGAGCGGACTCGCCTCGGCGATAGTCGGTGTACTGTGGGTGAATGCCGGCTGGCCGGTAGCCGCCGCCATCGCCGTCGCGCTGTTGTGCGGCCTGGGCGTCGGCCTGATTTACGCCCTGCTGTACACCCGAGTCGGGATGCCGAGCTTCGTGGCGACGCTCGCCGGCCTGCTGGCGCTGCTCGGGCTGCAGCTGTATATTCTCGGCCCCAGCGGCAGTATCAACCTGCCCTACGCCTCGCCGCTGGTGCGTTTCGGCCAATTGATGGTGATGCCCGGCTGGTTCTCTCATCTGATGGCGCTGCTGCCCGGGCTGGCGATGGTGGTTTTTGGCCTCAAAACGCGGACCCGTCGGCTGGCGGCGAACCTCTCGGCGGAAGCTGTCGGCTCGCTGCTGCTGCGCGCCATTGTGTTAACGGTGATTTTTGAAGCCGCCGTGTTCTATCTAAACCTCGGGCGCGGTGTACCGTGGATCTTCGGCCTGTTCGTGGCATTTGTGATGGTACTCAACTATGCGCTCAAGCGTACCCAGTGGGGGCGTTCGATGTTTGCCGTCGGCGGTAACCGCGAGGCTGCTCGCCGCTCGGGGATCAACGTGCGGACCATCTACGTCAGCGCCTTTATGCTCTGTACCACCCTGGCGACCTTCGGCGGTATTCTGGCGGCGTCTCGCCTCGCCTCCGCCAGCCAGCAGGCCGGGACCGGCGATGTGAACCTGAACGCGATTGCCGCCGCGGTCATCGGCGGCACCAGTCTGTTCGGCGGACGCGGTAGCGCCTGGTCCGCGCTGCTGGGGATCATCGTGATTCAGGCAATTTCGAATGGTCTGACGCTGTTGAATCTGCCGTCGTCGCTGCGCTACATCATTACCGGCTGCGTACTGGCGATTGCGGTGATTATTGACTCTCTGGCCCGCCGCTCTCGTGTTTCCCACGGGCGTGCCTGAGTGAACTGAATGCGGTGTGTCCCGGCACAGGCCGTGGCACACCGCGAAAGGCGTTACTTCAGAGTGCTCACCAGCGCCTTGCGGCTGTCTTCCAGGGAGACCACCCGGCTGCACACGTCTTTACCAAACTTCTGGAAATCCGCTTCCTGATTTTTCCACTCTTCCTGAATCGCCGTTTGCAGGCCGCCGAGACTGCCGAGGATCCCCTGTAACGGGTTGCCGCCGCCTTTCAGCACCGCTTTGGCGCCCATCTCGTTAATGCTGTCCTGCAGGATGCCGCCCATCGCCTGGTTCACCAGCTGCTGGCCGTCGGCCCGCACCTGATCGATCGCTTTATAGTGGAAGGTCAGACCGTCGCTGCGATGTTCGATAACCCGGTTCATCTGGGTTTTAAGCTGCGCGTCGAGCTTGGTCAGGCGGCCATGCATGCTGCTGCTGGCGCCCACCTGTTCGGTGATGATTTTATCCAGCGCCTGACGCCCTTTTTCGACCCTGGTGCGCGCGCCTTCATCAATCCACGGCAGGCTGCTGCGCAAACCGGCCTGATAATCCTGTGCCTGCTCGCGCTGGGCCGCAGTCAGGGTATACGACTTTCCGTTCCAGGTGAGGTTGCCGTCCGGCATTATCACCAGATCGCCGTTCTCTCCTTTAACCTGTACTTTTTGCGGACTGAGGATCACATCGTCACGCGGCGTGACGCTACACTGGTAGTCCGCATGCGCGGACAGAGCGGTAACGGACAATGCCACCGCCAACAGCGTTTTGCGCATCATAAAGCTCCCTTAAGACAAAACGGGTCGGCAATTGCCGACCCTTGTCAAACTTAGTCCCACCAGACGTCAAAAAGTTCGCTGGTGCGTACATCGGCGAGCTGGCGATCTTCCAGCCACTTGCGCACGAGAGCCTGATGTTCTTCCGTGCACTTGCCGATTTCCTGCATGCAAATCAGACCTTCCCAGGAGAGATAGCCGCTGCCGTCAAACGCCAGCTTGTTCGGCTCGATCACTTCATCGATCAGATCGTTCACGGTCTGGTCGATATGATCTTCAGTGCTCCCTTCCGGGAAACGCCATGCAACGGAAAAACCGATCTCCTGAAACTCATCGATATGCATTTTTTTACGCAGACGACGGCTACGATTTTTTGCCATTATTTTACCCTCTCGAACATTAAGTCCCATACGCCGTGGCCAAGACGATGACCACGCTGTTCAAATTTGGTTACCGGGCGCGATTCCGGGCGCGGTACGTAATCGTTGCTTTCCGACTGGTTACGATAGCCATCGAGCGATGACATCACTTCCAGCATGTGCTCTGCATAGGCTTCCCAGTCGGTCGCCATATGGAAGACGCCGCCCAGCTTCAGCTTACTTTTTACCAGCTCAGCAAACGGTGCCTGGACGATACGGCGTTTATTATGACGCGCTTTATGCCACGGGTCAGGGAAAAACAGCTGCACCATATTCAGGGAGTTATCCGGGATCATGGTATGCAGCACTTCCACCGCATCGTGACACATGACGCGCAGGTTCTGGACGCCCTCTTCTTCTGCGGAGGCCAGACATGCCCCGACGCCAGGCGAGTGGACTTCAATGCCGAGGAAATTCTGCTCGGGTTTGGCCTTCGCCATCGCCACCAGCGAGGCGCCCATGCCGAAACCGATTTCCAGGGTCACCGGCGCTTCGCGGCCAAACAGCGCGGAGAAGTCGAGTGGCGCTTCGTTGAATTCAACGCCCATCACCGGCCAAATATTATCCAACGCGTGCTGTTGCCCTTTTGTCAGGCGCCCCTGGCGGCGGACGAAGCTACGAATGCGGCGCAGCGGGCGGCCGTTTTCATCGAATTCCGGAGATATGACGTCGTTTTTCATAAAAGTTAAGTCTGCTTGTGAAAGTGTTCGGAAAACGGGCATTATCCAAAGTTACCCGACGGATGCAAGGGTTTACAGCCTGTCGCCCTTATGCTGCAATCTGCCACCCTGTTCTCGCGATTCCGGAGCTGTACCTTTGACTTTTCTCGCCGCGCAATTTTCAACCCAGGTGTTGGACTGGTACGACAAATACGGCCGTAAAACCCTGCCGTGGCAAATCGGCAAAACGCCTTACAAAGTATGGCTCTCCGAAGTGATGTTGCAACAAACCCAGGTCACAACGGTTATCCCTTATTTTGAACGCTTTATGGCGCGCTTCCCGACGGTGACCGACCTGGCTGCGGCGCCGCTGGATGAAGTCCTGCACCTGTGGACCGGGCTGGGTTATTACGCCCGCGCACGTAACTTACATAAGGCCGCGCAGCAGGTGGCCAACCAGCACGGCGGTGAATTCCCGCAGACCTTCGACGAAGTGGCCGCGCTGCCCGGCGTCGGACGCTCGACGGCGGGCGCTATTTTATCGCTTTCTCTCGGCCAGCATTTCCCCATTCTCGATGGCAACGTCAAGCGGGTACTGGCACGCTGCTACGCGGTTAGTGGCTGGCCGGGGAAAAAAGAGGTGGAGAAGCGTCTGTGGCAGATAAGCGAAGAGGTCACGCCGGCCAATGGGGTCGAGCGTTTTAACCAGGCGATGATGGATCTCGGGGCGATTGTCTGCACCCGGTCGAAGCCCAAATGCGAAATTTGCCCGCTGCATAATGGCTGCATCGCCTATGCAAACCATTCCTGGGCGCAATATCCAGGCAAAAAACCGAAACAGATTATTCCGGAACGTACCGGCTATTTGCTGCTGATGCAGCACGGTAATGAGGTGTTTCTCGCCCAGCGTCCGCCAGTGGGATTATGGGGCGGATTATTCTGCTTTCCTCAGTTTGAGGAGGAGTCCGCACTGCGTGAATGGCTGGCTCAGCGGCAAATTAAGGCCGATAATCTGACGCAGATGACCGCGTTCCGCCATACTTTCAGCCACTTTCATCTGGATATCGTCCCGATGTGGCTTCAGGTAGATTCATCCGGGTCATGCATGGATGAAGGCAACGCACTCTGGTATAACTTAGCGCAGCCACCGTCGGTCGGACTGGCCGCTCCCGTCGAGCGCCTGTTGCAACAACTGAAAGCCGGGGCACTGGCATAGCTTTCTGGCGAACAAAGAGGATCACTAATGAGCAGAACGATTTTTTGTACTTTCCTGCAGCGTGAAGCTGATGGCCAGGATTTCCAGCTGTATCCGGGCGAGTTAGGCAAACGTATCTATAACGAGATTTCTAAAGAAGCCTGGGCGCAGTGGCAGCACAAGCAGACCATGTTAATCAACGAGCAGAAGCTCAACATGATGAACGTGGAACACCGCAAGCTGCTGGAACAAGAGATGATCAAGTTCCTGTTTGAAGGGAAAGATGTGCACATTGAAGGCTACACGCCGCCAGAAAAATAGTCGTCGTCAGATGACCCTTAAGCACAACAAACACAACGCACATTCCCGGAATGATGAAAAAATATTTAGCGCTAGCGCTCATCGCGCCTTTGCTCGTTTCGTGTTCCAGCTCTAATAAAAAGGGCACCGGGTATAACGAAGCCTGGGTCAAGGACACCAACGGCTTCGATATTCTGATGGGGCAGTTTGCCCATAACATTGAAAATATTTGGGGTTATAAAGAAGTCCTGCTCGCCGGGCCGAAGGACTACGTCAAATACACCGATCAGTATCAGACCCGTAGCCACATCAACTTTGATGAGGGGACCATTACCGTCGAGACCATCGCAGGTACCGATCCGACCGGCCGTTTACGCCAGACGATCATAAAGACCTTGTTGATGGGCGACGATCCGGGTTCCATCGATCTCTACTCCGACGCCGACGATATTCAGATCTCGAAAGAGCCGTTCCTGTACGGCCAGGTGGTCGATAACCACGGCGATCCGATCCGCTGGGAGTGGCGCGCCTCGCGCTATGCCGACTATCTGCTGCAGACGCGGCTGAAAAGTCGCAGCAACGGCCTGCGCATCATCTACAGCATTACCATCAATCTGGTGCCCAACCACCTCGACAAACGTGCGCATAAGTACATCGGCTACGTTCGTCAGTCGGCGCGGAAATATGGCGTGGATGAGTCGCTGATTCTGGCGATTATGCAGACGGAATCGTCCTTTAACCCGTATGCCGTCAGCCATGCTGATGCGCTGGGCCTGATGCAGGTCGTTCAGCACAGCGCCGGGAAAGACGTCTATCGTTCGCAGGGCAAATCGGGGCTGCCAAGCCGCAGCTACCTGTTCGACCCGGCAAATAACATCGATACCGGCACCGCCTATCTGGCGATGCTGAATAACGTCTATCTGTCAGGCATCGATAACCCGACCTCGCGGCGCTATGCGGTGATCACCGCCTATAACGGGGGAGCGGGCAGCGTGCTGCGCATCTTCTCCAGCGACAAGGTTCAGGCCGCTAACATCATTAACAGCATGACGCCGGGTGATGTTTACTCCACCATCACCAACCGCCATCCGTCCGCAGAATCACGCCGTTACCTGTATAAGGTAAATACCGCGCAGAAGTCCTACCGCCGGAAATAAACGTCCTCCCCACCCGCCCTTTCGCGACCAGAAAGGGCCGGGTATTCCATCGCCCTCGCCTGCACTTCATACGAAAATGTTATTTGCATCACAATTTAATCTGCAAGCTAATGTGGATTGCATTTTTTTGCGGAAGGTAACAAAACATAACCACCGGGGCTGATAGAATCGCATCAAACAGCAACCCTGTATGTAATCAACAAAACAAGAACCCCGCCATTTTGTGAGGAAAATAACATGAACCTTAAGCTGCAGCTTAAAATTTTGTCGTTTCTGCAGTTCTGCCTGTGGGGTAGTTGGCTGACAACACTCGGCTCCTATATGTTTGTGACGCTCAAGTTCGATGGCGCGTCTATCGGTGCCGTGTATAGTTCGCTCGGTATTGCGGCGGTTCTGATGCCGACGCTGCTGGGGATCGTGGCGGATAAATGGGTCAGCGCAAAGTGGGTGTATGCGCTGTGTCACCTGGTGGGAGCCGGTACGCTGTTTATGGCGGCCCAGGTCACCACGCCAGGAGAAATGTTCTTTGTCATCCTGCTTAACTCGCTGGCCTATATGCCAACGCTGGGCTTAATCAACACCATCTCCTACTACCGGTTGAAATCCGCCGGTCTGGATATCGTGACCGATTTCCCGCCGATCCGTATCTGGGGCACCATCGGCTTTATCATCGCCATGTGGGGCGTGAGCTTTGCCGGCTTTGAACTGAGCCATATGCAGCTGTATATCGGCGCAGCGCTCTCCATTGTCCTTGCGCTGTTCACCCTGACGCTGCCGCATATCCCGGTCTCGAATCAGCAGAAAAACCAGAGCTGGAGCACCATGCTGGGCCTGGACGCGTTTGCCCTGTTCAAAAACAAGCGCATGGCGATCTTCTTTATCTTTTCGATGCTGTTAGGCGCTGAGCTGCAAATCACCAACATGTTCGGGAACACCTTCCTGCACAGCTTCGATAACAACCCGTTGTTCTCCGGCAGCTTTATCGTTGAGCACGCGTCGGTGATGATGTCGATCTCGCAGATCTCGGAAACCCTGTTCATTCTGACCATCCCGTTCTTCCTGAGCCGCTACGGTATCAAGAATGTGATGATCATCAGTATCTTCGCCTGGATGCTGCGCTTCGGTCTGTTTGCCTATGGCGACCCGACGCCGTTCGGTACCGTGCTGCTGGTGCTGTCGATGATTGTCTACGGCTGCGCCTTCGACTTCTTCAACATTTCTGGTTCGGTGTTTGTCGAGAAAGAGGTGCGCCCGGAAATCCGCGCCAGCGCCCAGGGGATGTTCCTGATGATGACCAACGGCTTCGGCTGCATCCTCGGCGGCGTAGTGAGCGGGAAAGTGGTGGAGATGTATACCACCAACGGTATCACCGACTGGCAGCCGGTATGGCTGATCTTTGCGGCATACTCACTGGTGCTGGCTATCGCCTTTATCGCCCTGTTTAAGTACAAACACGTACGCGTACCGGCAGGCGCACAGGCTACCACCGCGCATTAATACACCAGCGGGTAGCGATACCAGAAAGCAACAATATGCAGCGCCCCGCCTTCCCGACGGGGCGTTTTTTTAAGCCTTCAGCACATAACCATACAGCCGCTTGATGCCATCAGGATCCGTTTCACTGTAGACCCCCTGCAATTCAGGCGAGAAACCGGGCAGCATATTGACGCCCTCTTCCAGCGCCAGGAAGTAGCGCAGCACCGCGCCGCCCCAGACTTCCCCCGGCACTACGCACAGCACGCCCGGCGGGTACGGTAGCGCCCCTTCAGCAGCAACGCGGCCTTCGGCCTCGCTCAAACGCACCAGCTCAACGTTACCGCGGATAAACTCGCGGTTTGCATCCTGCGGGTTCATCACCACGCGCGGGAAGCTCTGTTTGCGGAACATCTCTTTTTGCAGGTCTTTCACCTCAAAGCTGACGTACAAGTCGTGCATCTCCTGACACAGCTCACGGAGGGTATAGTCGCGATAGCGAACCGGGTATTTGTTATAGATGGTCGGCAGTACGTCGGCCAGCGGGGTGTCAGCTTCGATATGCTGCTCGAACTGCGCCAGCATCGCCACCAGTTGAGCCAGTTTTTCGGTGCTCTCGGCGGGGGTGAGCAGGAACAGAATCGAGTTGAGATCGCACTTCTCCGGCACGATACCGTTCTCACGCAGATAGTGCGCCAGAATCGTCGCCGGGATCCCAAAGTCGGTATATTCGCCGCTTTCAGCATCGATGCCCGGCGTGGTCAGCAGCAGTTTGCAAGGGTCGACGAAGTACTGATCCTGGGCGTAGCCTTCAAAACCGTGCCAGCGGGCGCCCGGCTCAAAGCTGAAGAAATGACGTTCAGCCGCGATCTCTTCGGTGGGATAGTCCTGCCACGGGCGTCCTGCCACCTGCGGCGGCACAAACGGTTGGATCATTTTGCATTGGGCGATAATCGC
Source organism: Klebsiella sp. R445 (assembly GCF_051131755.1). Taxonomy (NCBI): domain Bacteria; kingdom Pseudomonadati; phylum Pseudomonadota; class Gammaproteobacteria; order Enterobacterales; family Enterobacteriaceae; genus Klebsiella; species Klebsiella sp. R445. Next base: position 3,987,664 of record NZ_CP180446.1, on the reverse strand, counting down.
TTTACGCGCTTCAATCCCCAGCGCCACGCACTCCGCCCACAGACGACGGCCGCTCTCCCCTTCGTGGATTTTGGCGTTAACATCCAGCGCCGCAAAGAGTGGGTAAAACGGACTGGTCGAGGCGTGCAGCATAAAGGCGTTATTCAGCCGCTTGTGCGGGCAAAACCGCGCCTGACCACGCAGGTGGTTGTCTTTTTTGTGGATCTGCGAGGTTTGCGAGAACCCGGCCTGCTGCTTATGCACCGACTGCGTGACGAAAATGCCCGGATCGTTTTCATGCAGATCGAGCAGCAGCGGCGAGCAGTCCGCCATCATCGGGATAAACTGCTCGTAGCCTACCCATGCGGAGTCAAACAGGATGTAATCACAGAGGCTGCCGATTTTATCGACCACCTGACGCGCGTTGTAGACCGTGCCGTCGTAGGTGCCCAGTTGGATCACCGCCAGGCGGAACGGACGCGGCGCATCGGCTTTCTCCGGCGCCACTTCCTGAATCAACTTACGCAGGTAGCTTTCGTCAAAGCAGTGGTCGTCGATGCCGCCGATAAAGCCAAACGGATTGCGCGAGGCTTCGAGATAGACCGGCGTTGCCCCGGCCTGAATCAGCGCACCATGGTGGTTGGATTTATGGTTGTTGCGGTCAAACAGCACCAGGTCGCCGCGCGTCAGCAGAGCGTTGCTCACCACTTTATTCGCCGCCGAGGTGCCGTTGAGGACAAAATAGGTTTTGTCGGCGTTGAAGACCTTCGCCGCGAACTTCTGTGCGTGCTTGGCCGATCCTTCGTGGATCAGCAGGTCGCCGAGCTTAACATCGGCGTTGCACATATCGGCACGAAACACATTTTCGCCGAAGAAATCAAAGAACTGACGGCCTGCCGGGTGCTTTTTAAAGAAAGCACCGTGCTGATGTCCCGGGCAGGCGAAGGTGCTGTTATCCATTTCAACATACTGGGTCAGGGTGTCGAAAAACGGCGGCAGCAGACGTTCTTCGTAGCTGCAGGCGGAGGCTTCCAGCTCGAGCCACTCCTGTTCTTTACCGGTGATGACTGCGGTCACGCCCTGTGGCTTTGCCGGGCTGGCATCGCTCAGCAGATAGACGGGCAGATTAAAACCGCTGCGATTAAGCAGCGTGAGGATGCCGCTGCGGCTGTCCGCTTCGGTAATGACGACTGCCGCCACATCGGTAAAATCAGTACTGTCCAGCGCCACCACGCTGCGGTGGGTGGAGAGATGAGAAACCAGCGCGTGGCTGGCGGCAATGTGCATGGATTTCATTAGCGCGAATACCCGTTTCGGGAGAGTAAAAGGCTTCAGGCAAGGCGTTAATGCCTTGCCCAACGAACTGTCAGGGTCTGACTGGATCCCAGCTCCGACCGCCCGACATCAGTAAAAACAGACCGGGTCCGCTCTTACTGTTGTCCTGCAGTGAGCATGCGCTGCCGTCACCGCATGGGTGGCAGGTCATCAGAAGATAGCGTAGCAAGATGAGGCAGCTGATGCACCTGTGCGCTGCGGCAGTGGCGATATACAGACGGTGTTAGCATCCCAGCGGCCTCATGGTTGAAGAGAAGAAAATTCGCGCAATAATGTCACCTTTGACATACCCGCGCAAGATGAAATCTGTATGCAATCTGCTGGCATATTCGCAGGCCTTTACCGCACTTTCAGGTCATAATAACGCGGTGATCAGGGACAATGAACAGGAGCTTCACAGTGGTTACAGGACCTTTTATTAACGCCGGCGCGGTCCTTTTGGGCGGTATTCTGGGTGCGCTATTGAGCCAGAGACTGCCGGAGCGGATCCGCACGTCGATGACCTCTATTTTTGGTCTGGCCTCGTTGGGCATTGGTATTCTGCTGGTGATCAAGTGCGCCAACCTGCCGGTGATGGTGCTATCAACGCTGGTGGGAACGCTGCTTGGCGAAGCCTGTAACATGGAAAAAGGCGTCAATAACCTGGTGAGTAAGCTCCAGCAATGGCTCACGCCGAAAGGCAAAACAAAGGCCCCGGTGAATACGTCGTTTATTCAGAGCTACGTCGCCATTATCGTGCTGTTTTGCGCCAGCGGCACGGGGATTTTTGGTGCCATGCGCGAGGGCATGACCGGCGATGCCAGCATACTGATCGCTAAGGCCTTTCTCGACTTTTTCACCGCCACGATTTTCGCCTGCACCCTTGGGTTTGCGGTTTCCGCGATTAGCGTGCCGATGCTGCTCATTCAGCTGTCGCTGGCGGCCTGCGCCTCGTTGATCATGCCGCTGACGACGCCGATGATGATGGCAGATTTTACTGCCGTTGGCGGGATGCTGCTGCTGGCAACGGGCCTGCGCATCTGCGGAATTAAGATGTTTGCGGTGGTGAACATGCTGCCTGCCCTGCTGCTGGCAATGCCGATATCACTGGCCTGGACGGCCTTTTTCGCCTGAGGGTGCGTGCTTTTAATTCGAACTGGTGATAGATTGTGCAGTCTGCGTCAAATTGAATAAATTTCGTTGACGCCGCGAGGCGAATCGGTTTTAATGCGCCCCGTTGCCCGGATAGCTCAGTCGGTAGAGCAGGGGATTGAAAATCCCCGTGTCCTTGGTTCGATTCCGAGTCCGGGCACCAAATTCATATCAACGGACCTCCACGGAGGTCCGTTTTTGCATTCTGCGCCCGCCAAAATACGCACCTCGCGAATCCTCCGTTTCCACCGAACTCCATCGAATTCCACCTGCATCAAGTCTCTTGTGCGGCGATAAAGCTGCCCTGAACTGGAATGACCGTTTCGGATTACACCATGAGTTTCAGAACAACGAGAGAACTACATCAATGCCTGCCATCAATCACCCAGAAGACAAAAAAACACAACAACATTAAATTTGCGTCACTACTCTAAAAAGCCATAAAAAAAGAATTTCTTTCTCTCTCAAAGCACATTCACAAACTAAAGATGCAACTTTTTTCTCTTCCGGGTGCGGTAATATTCTTGTTATCGTTTCTGTCGTTCGGAACTGCGTCGTTCTGACAAACTCGGGCTGCAGACGCAAATCAAGGTCGAGAGCACACTCAATAACTCGACGGACATTTTTCTGTACCGACCCAGAGGCTCAGTCATGTCACACCGGGAAAACCGTGTTGAATGGAACACGTTTATTAATGCTCTGAAACAGGAAGTCAAACCCGCTTTAGGCTGTACCGAACCCGTATCGGTTGCCCTCGCCTGCGCCGTAGCGGCACAGCAACTGCCAGGCGCAATTGTGCGTATCGAAGCAGCGGTTTCGCCAAACTTAATGAAAAACGGTATGGGTGTGACAATCCCGGGCACGGGAATGACCGGCCTGCCCATCGCAGCCGCCTTAGGCGCTATTGCAGGCGATCCGCAGGCTAAACTCGAAGTGCTCAAAAAAGCGACTAAGCGTGAGATTAACGCCGCCAGAGCTCTGTTGGAGGTCGGTGCTGTGCGCGTGTCGTTGCAGGAACCCTGTGATGAAATCCTCTTCGTTCGTGCCAAAGTTTACGCCGGGGATCAACACGCCACGGTAACTATCGTAGGCGACCACACCAACGTGGTGGCAATTGAAAAAATGGGGCAGTCTCTGTTTATCAAGCCAGAGAACAATACCAGCGAAGATACTATTAACCTGCTGGACAGGGTCGCCAGCAGCTCGCTGCGTGATATCTACGATTTCATTTGTGATATTCCCCCGGAAGAGCTCGATTTTATGCTCGACGCCGGAACGATGAACAACGCCCTTTCAAAAAAAGGTCTCGCAAAGGAGTGGGGGTTGCATATTGGCCCGACGCTGAAGCGCCAGGTCGACAAGGGGCTGGTTTCCGATGATATGTTTACCGAGATCCTCTACCGGACCAGCGCCGCGTCTGATGCCCGAATGGGCGGCGCAACGCTACCGGCAATGACCAACTCTGGTTCAGGCAATCAGGGTATAACGGCAACCATGCCGGTAGTGGTGGTTGCTGAACGTCTTAACGCCAGCCAGCAGCAACTGGCCCGTGCGCTGGCACTCTCGCATTTGGTGGCTATCTATATCCACTGTAAACTTCCGCGACTGTCGGCTTTGTGCGCCACCACAACCGCCGGGATGGGCGCTGCAGCGGGGATTATCTGGTTAATGGACGGCAGTTATGAAAACATCGCTATGGCGGTGAATAACATGATTGGCGACGTCAGCGGCATAATTTGCGACGGTGCCTCTGGCAGTTGTTCAATGAAAGTATCCACCAGTATCTCTTCTGCCTGGAAAGCAATTCTGCTGGCGCTGGATAATTCTGTCGTTTCCGGCAACGACGGGATTGTCGAGCACGATGTGGAAAACTCCATTCGTAATCTTTGTGCTATCGCCGGACAGGCCATGCAGCACACCGACCGACAAATTATCGAAATTATGGCGCACAAGCGTTATAGACTGTTTGCGCGACACTAATGATTTCAGGCCGGGCAAGGTGCCCGTCGCCGCCCGGCAGAAATCCCCCCAGACTCCCCGTTTTATATTCCCTGACCATGACACGTAAAAACCACTCCGGCCCACTGGCACTGGAGTGGTTTGAATTCTCGTTTAAAGCAGTAAATCAGACGTGAGGACAATAAGCAAAGAGCGCCGGTGCGCCGCCGGTATGGATAAACATCACTGGCCCGCTGCCGTTGAAGCGCGATTTTTTCACGCCATCAATCAGACCTGCCATCGCCTTGCCGGTGTATACCGGGTCTAACATAATGCCTTCCAGACGCGCCAGCAGTTCCACCGCATGCATCCCTTCGGTGTTCGGCATGCCGTAGCGCGGTACAAAGTAGTCGTCCCACAGCGTCAGCGGCGACAGTGACGGCATGCCCAGCATTGCGGATAGTTCGCGCTGTAGCTTCTCCACTTTAGGTAGCTGATCACCAACAAGACGGGAAACGGTCACGCCGACGACCTCCACATCAAGCTGGCAATGCGCAAATCCTACGGCCAGCCCGGCATGCGTCCCCGCGCTGCCGGAAGGCACCACCACGGACTGCACATTAAGGTTCATCTGGTCACACTGTTCTGCTATCTCCAGCGCACACTCTACGTAGCCCAGTGAACCCAGCGCATTCGAGCCGCCGATGGGAACAATATAGGGTTTCGCACCTGTAGCCGAAAGCCGTTCGCTAAACTGCTGCAACTGCGCGTCCGGATCGTTGAGTTCACCAACCATTTCAATCTGGCAACCCATCAGGCTAAACAGCAGATGGTTACCATTACAGAGATAGTTTGGCTCTGCGGTCTGAATCGGATTTTCCAACAACGCCACGCATTTTAGCCCAAGATGTGCGGCGACTGCTGCAGTCTGGCGTACGTGGTTGGATTGAATTGCCCCAGCGGTCACCAGCGTATCGCAGCCTTTGCTGAGGGCGTCTGCCGCCAGAAACTCCAGCTTTCTGAGCTTATTACCGCCCATACCAAGATGCGAAACATCATCGCGTTTAATATAGATATCACGCTGTAAATACTCCGACAGGCGCTTCAGGTGCTGAACGGGTGTGACACCCCCTACCAGCGCGACGCGCGGTAAGCTATGCAAATAGTTTTTTACAGACATAAACTTTCCCTTCAAATAAAAACGGCGGCTGATGAGCCGCCGTAGAGTCGTATTTACATTGAATTAGCTTTGCCAGGCCACGGCTTCAATTTCTACTTTCACATCTTTCGGTAGCCGGGCGACTTCCACACAAGAACGCGCAGGGAAAGAAGCGTTATGCAGGGTGAAAAACTCAGCATAAGCATTATTGATTGCGGCAAACTCATTCAGATCTTTCACAAAAATATTAATCTTACAAATATTGCCGACCGTCAGTCCTCCGGCCTCAATAATAGCCTGAATATTTTCCAGGCTCTGCCGGGTTTGGCCTTCGGCGCACTCAGGAATGCTTCCCGTCTGCGGATTAATGGGCAACTGGCCAGAAGTAAAAATAAAATTACCGGTTCGCGCCCCCTGGATGTAGGGGCCAATTGCTTGTGGGGCATTTTCTGTCGTAATAACCTCAGTCATAGCCAATCCTTAAATAATGTTTGGGTTAAAGAGTAAAACCGACAATTAAATAGACAATGAGAGCAAGTCCCCCGGTCACCAGGGCATAAGGCATCTGAGTACGAATATGTTCAATATGGTCACAATTAGTCGCCATTGAGGCGACGATAGCATCGCTGGAGATGGGGGAAGTCATATCGCCAAAAATTGATCCTGAAATAGCTGCACCAATCATAAAGTGCGGGTCAATGCCTAATGACACACCCAGTTGAACACCAATCGGGATCATAATGGCAAAGGTTCCCCATGAGGTACCTGTTGCCAGAGACATTACCGCCGCAATCAGGAAGATAAAGCCAATGGAGAAGCCGGGCGGAATCACACCGGAGGTTATAGAAGCAATATACTGCCCGGTATTCAGCTCCGCAGAAATATGCCCCATCAGGAAGGCCAGAATCATGATTGAGCTAATTTTAACCATGCTGGCATAGCCGATATACAGCTCTTTGAAAAAGTTCTCAACGTTGAGAATGCCGCGCACTTTGAACCAGATGAATGAGACCACAGTACCGAACATTACGCCAGAATAGACCGACATCGAGCCGCTGCCTTTGGAGAACTGCCCATCACCGGTGATATACAGAACAACAGGAACCATTAATACTGTGGAAAGAATCGGGATAAAGAAGTTCAGCAATGAATTACATGCCGGGTGGTCAATCACCGGATCTGCATCGTCTTCACCATGTTCTTGTTCTATTTCCGTCAGCGCAGTTTCAAACTTCACTTCAGCCTTTTTCATCGGTCCCCAAGTGCAGCCAGAGAGGATGTAAAAGAGAACGGAACCTAATGAGAACCAGGCCATGATATTCCAGACCATCGAACTGGCCAGCACCTCAAAAGGTTCGCCGGTCAGATAACCCTGCGCAATCTGTACGCCGATAACCCCCATCATCGCCGCCCCCCAGCCGTTGATCATCACTGATGAGCAGACGGAAACGCAGGAAGTCTGGATAATGTAGGACATCTTTTCTGGCGAAACTTTATAGCGTCGGGCAAGATTTTTAGTGGATGCACCAGCGATCAGCTGATTTATTGAACTCTCGATAAATATTAACGATGTCACCACCATTGCCAGCAGCTGTACTGACTTTTTATTAGTGACAAAATCATTTTTCTCCGAGAGAAACTGCACCAGTTTACGCACACCGCCAGTCACCACAATCAGCCGCATAATGCCGCCGATCATCACCATAAACACAATCGTTCGCGTATTACCGGCGGAAGCGAATGTTTCGATGATTCCGTTCAGGGTACCGCCAACCCCCTGGATAATACTGTGGTTAATCACCGTGTAGCCGACGAAAATGCCGGAGAGCAGCGAAAGGATCACCTGGCGGGTAAGGATCGCCAGAATAATGGTGACCAACGGGGTAATAATCGTCCAGATTCCATAATCATGCATGATAGTTACCCTGTGTGATGTCCATAGAGGCGAAGGCTATGTCCAGGTCCTGTAGCAGATCATTGATATGTTCAATGCCAACGGAAAAACGCAGCGTAGTGTCATAAACCCCGATGGCTTCCCGCTCTTCTTTTGACATCGAACCATGGGACATGGAAGCCGAATGGTTAATCATGCTTTCCACCCCGCCCAACGACTCCGCCAGCACAAAATAGTGCAGCCCACCGATAAAACGTTTAAGGCTCTGGATATCACCCTTCAACGTCGCAGTTACCACCGCACCACCTGAGCGCATTTGCGCCTTGCACAACTGATGCTGAGGATGCGATGGCAGGCCAGGATAATAGACGCTGGCAATCGCCGGATGGTTTTCCAGATATTCCGCAACACGATGCGCGTTGCTGCACTGGCGCTCCATGCGCAGATCAAGCGTTTTCATACCGCGCAAGGCAAGATAGGCATCAAAAGGTGAGGCAATAGAACCGATAGTCGTTTTAATAAAGTCAAGTCGGGACGCTAAAGCTTCATTATTGGTAATTACCGCACCGCCAATTAAATCTGAATGCCCGCCGACATATTTACTGGTAGAGAGCATCACTATATCCGCTCCCATTTCGAGTGGTTTATGGTTCCAGGCGCTGGCAAAAGTATTATCGACACAGGTGGTGATAGCGTGTTCTTTAGCAATACGGCAGACCTTCGCGATATCGACCAGTTCCAGCAACGGATTAGTTGGCGTTTCAATCCAGATTAAGTTCGTATTTTCCTGAATACTGTTAACCAGGCTTTGCTCATCATTAAGATCAATATAGGAAATAGTTGCGCCGGTGGTGTGAGTTTTTAGCTTCTCAAACAACCGCCAGGTTCCGCCATAGACACCTTTCATTGCAATAATATGGGCATCTTTAGGCAATAATTCCATCACGATATTCGTAGCAGCCATTCCCGAAGCCGTGGCTGTAGCATAAATGCCCCCTTCCAGTTCTGCCAGAGCAGATTCATAGGCTTTTCTCGTTGGATTAGAAACACGGGAATAACAAAAATCACCGCCTTCGTTAAGATTAGGTTGTATAAATGAGCTAGCTGTAACAATTGGGGTAAATATAGCGTTATTTACCGGATCGGACTGATTTCCGGCGTGAACGGCCAGAGTTGCAATATCTTTAGTTCTGGTTTTCATAGGGTACACTCTAACTATTATTAGTCATAAAATATCGTAAAATTATATTTATGTGGTCAGCAAAACTGGCGAATAAAACACCAACCAAAACCTCGTTTAATAGCCAGAAAATAGATGGCTATTTCATCATCAACATAGTGATTTGCGTCCTTCAACCACAGTTAAAATGTATATTAGGCAGGGAAGAAAATCTTACCTATTTTCCCTCTAATCAGGCAAATATGGAGAAAAACATTCTCCATATAAAAATAATGGACATAATTAACTAATTGATAAATAGATAAATTATTTAAAATGGTGATGTTAGTCACAAAAAAATAGGGAAAAATATACTCTTTTCCTGAAACTTAACGCATTAAAGGTATCGACACACTGAGCTTGTGTGTCTGGTTCTGTTTTATTGCCTGTCTCCTGATAACAGGATCGGTGTTGTTGAATAAATAGAGATTGCTGCGGCACCATAAAAACGGCTGACTTCATCTACTTAAAATCAATGTGCTACGTGGATGTGGTCCGGCGGTAAATGGTCAGACTGAGCGATGCTGATGTTATGTTACCGATTTAGCGCCGCTATGTGTGGGCCCCGAACCGTTATGTGTGAACCTAACTCCACACATAACGAAACCCCTCCCCTTAACCAACGAGTTTTCGTGATAATCCTCACAAAGCCAAGGTGATTATTGTGGGGGTCTTCGTGGGTCTCTGCTTACGAGAAAAACTAATAAAGACAATAAAAAAACAACATGTTAACCAGCGGATTCAATTCTTTGTGTCACACCGCTCACCCCGCCCCATCCTTAGCCGAACAGCTTACCTTTTAGCAGGTTCATGCCTTCTGACAGCAGGTCCTGCTGGGCAGGCTCCTCGCCGTTGGGTGATAAGCCATCAACGATTTTAGGCAGATACTCAGAAATCACCGACGATGCTGTTTGCGGATCGATCCCCAGCTTATCGCTCAGATCCTGCAGCGCGGAGGATCCTAACGCCGACGACACCTGATCGCTGGAAACCGGCAAGTTGTTCTGCTGGCCGATCCACGATTCGACGATCTCTCCCAGCCCGCCGCTGCGCAATTTCTCCAGTACCCCCTGAATACCGCCCTGCTGCTGGATCCAGCTCATAATGGCCTGTAGCTGCTCCGCTTTACCGGCCTGCCCACCCAGCATGCCGCCAATCTGATCAAGTAACCCCATAACAGACTCCGTGAACTGTGTCGTGAATGAATGACGGGATAAGCGTAGTTCATAAATCACGTTCCGACGCGGTCATCACGTGCTGCACAAAGCGGGTCAGCTTCGGCAGCGGGCGCAGATCCTGACGCCACAGCAAATGGACCGGTCGTGACTGAGGCGTGTAGGCGTCCAGTACCCGCACCAGTTTGCCGCTGGCAAGCGCCTCGCTTAGCAGGACTTCCGGCTGTAATAGCAACCCGGCACCGGCGATGGCCGCCATTCGCAGGCCGTGCCCGTCATTGCAGCGCAGCACCGCATCACGCTTCCAGCGCACCGCATCCTGTTCGCCCGGCAATATCCACTCGTTGCGCTCGGTCCATACCGTATGGGACAGACAGCGATGACTGGCCAAATCCGCCGGGGTGAGCGGCGTACCGTAGCGGGCCAGATAATCGGGAGCGGCGCAGATCACCATGCGGTATGGGCAGAGATATTTCGCCACCAGATCGCTGTTGTGAATATCGCCGATACGGATCGCCAGATCGATGCCTTCATCCACCAGATCGACCCTCCGGTTGGTCAGATCCAGCTCGATGCGTACATCCGGCCAGCGCTGCAAAAAGCTAGCGGTGAGCGGCGCGATCACACAGGCGCCAAAGGAGGTTGGCGCGCTGATACGCAACGTCCCGGCGGGCGCCAGCCGCAACCGTTCGACCGAGCGTTCGGCAATCGCGACCTGTTCCACGACTCGCCTGGCTTCCTCATAATAGACCCGCCCGGCGTCGGTCAGGCTCTGACGGCGGGTATTGCGCTCAAGCAACCGGGTACCGAGCTGGCGCTCGATATTGGCGATATATTTCCCGACCATCACCGCCGACATCTCCAGCCGTGATGCCGCATCGGTGAAGCTGCCGCATTCCACCACGGCGATGAGTATCTCCATTCCGCGCAGCTTATCCATATTACAAACCTCTGGTTAGTAATTATCTAACTTTTAGCCAGTTTATCCGATTCCTGTTTCATTAAAGAATAGAAGCTCACCACAGATAAGGAGCCAGCCATGAAAATCATCGTTATCGGAGCCAGCGGTACCATCGGACAGGCGGTCAGCGAAGCACTGAGTCACCAACATGACGTGATTCGCGTGGGTCGTACCCACGGCGATTTCCAGGTTGATATCACCTCGCAGTCAAGCGTTGAAGCGCTGTTTGAAAACATCGGCCAGGTCGATGCCATCGTCTCGGCCACCGGCAATCTGTTCTTTGGTCCGCTGGCCAGCATGACCGACCAGGATTTCAATCAAGGTTTGCAGGATAAGCTGCTGGGGCAAATCCGCCTGGCGCTGACCGGGCAGCACTACCTGAATGATGGCGGCTCGATTACTCTGGTCAGCGGGATTGTCGCTCACGAACCGATTGCCCAGGGCGTCAACGCCACCACGGTGAACGCCGGACTGGAAGGGTTTGTCCGCGCCGCCGCCTGCGAACTACCGCGCGGGATCCGCATTAACCTGATAAGCCCCACCGTATTGACGGAATCGCTCGCGACCTATGACAGTTTCTTCCCTGGCTTCGACAGCATTCCCGCCGCAACCGTCGCCAGGGCCTATCGCCGTAGCGTGGAAGGGGTGCAGACCGGGCGGATCTACACCGTCGGCTACTGATTCACACCACCACCGGGAGCGACTACCCTGCCAGATGCTCCCGGTTGACAGGCGGCTTTTACCAGCCCGGTTAAACAACACATGTTTTAAATATTGATCCGCTGCACACTCTCACTAAATAGCGCAGAGTGTGAGCGCATTCGCATTCTTAATTTTCGCTGCCGCTTCCCGCTTCAATTCACCCTATTCAAGAAACAGACTAATTAATTGATTTATTTGAAAATAATAATTCTTATCTTTAAAAATTATGGTGCAGATCCCCACCACAAATTCCCCACAAAATAACCAGGCCTTTTATATCGTGGCTGACAACCAATCATTCCGGACAATTTTCACCGGGTCGGATTTTTATCTGCCTGAAAATAACCTTCCAGCGAGTTAATTATTAAATCGCCTTTTAGATAGCAGAAACCGCTACAAAATGGTTTTTCGGGTTTATTCGCGCCGTTGAATCAGGCGCCAGGACAGAGGTAAAGCATTTTTTTTATATCGACGTTAGACATTTTTAATAATTTCTTAAATGCTGCGAGATTGTGACAATAGTAAACGAAATGTTATGATGAGTAGATTAGCTGTACTCCTCATTGGAATATCCATCTATACCCTAAATAATTCGAGTTGTAGGCAGGCGGCAACGCAGAGAATCCCCGGGAGCTTACTGAAGTAAGTGACTGAGGTGAACAAGTAACGCCAACGCCCATACAACTTGAAGTATGACGGGTATAACGCTGACTTAGCCTCGCAGTGATGAGAGAGCGCCATGACTAAACATCAATCTGTGCCTGTTGAAAATCTTGAAAGTAATACCATAAGACCGATTCCCCTTAATATGCGACACGGTAAACCCAGCGATCTTTTTACCATTTGGTTTGGTTCTAATATTATGCTGCTCACCGTTATTACCGGTGCCATGTCCGTCACTATTTTCCATCTTTCATTTTTCTGGTCAGTGATTGCATTACTTATCGGCAGCCTGGTTGGTGGCCTGTTTATGGCGCTACATTCTGCTCAGGGGCCTAAACTGGGCGTGCCGCAAATGGTGCAAACCAAAGGTCAGTTCGGCTCCTATGGTTCCGTGCTGGTGGTATCGATAGTCGTATTAATGTATATCGGCTTTACCGCCTCGAGCCTGGTATTAGGCGGGCAATCCATGCATGCCATCTATAAACCGATGAACTCAGATATCGGTATTATTGTGGTAGGTGCGCTCAGCTTATTCGCAACCATTTTTGGTTATAAAATCATCCACTCCTACGCCAGAATAATGTCGTGGATTTCAGGGATTGTGCTGGCGGCGGCCTTTTTATGGATCGTCTTTGTGCACGGCCTGCCGGTCGATTTTCTCGCTCGCGGCGGCTTTAACGGCGTCGGCTTCCTCGGGGCCGTCTCCATTGCCGCCCTGTGGCAGCTGGCCTACGCCCCGTATGTCTCTGACTACTCACGCTATATGCCCTACAGCACCAACGACAAGAGCGTGTTTTACGCCAGCTACTTTGGCTGTATTTTAGGCTCTTATCTGCCGATGATCCTCGGGGTGCTGGTCGCAACCTGCATTGGTAATGATGATATTATTCAAGGTATTATCGACCTCACCGGCGGCATGGGTGCGGTAGTGATTGTGGTTCTGGCCTTAGGGATTGCCGCCACCAACTCGATGATGCTGTACTGCGGTGTGCTCTGTACCTTGACCCTGGGCCAGACCTTTATTGATGGCTGGTCGCCGATGGCACGGGCCAGAATCATTACCGCGATCCTGACGATGCTCCTCGAAATCGCGCTGGCAATTTATGGTCAGGAAAACTTCTTATTAATTTATACCAACTTTATTACCGTGCTGCTGTATGTGCTGGTGCCGTGGACCGCTATTAACCTTGTGGATTATTACCTGGTCGCCCACGGTGAATATGATGTTGAATCGTTCTTCAAACGCGATGGCGGCGTCTACGGTTATTTTAATACGACCGCCATCTTCTGTTATTTATTAGGTATTGCGGTAGAAGTGCCGTTTATGTCGACGGCTATTTACACTGGCCCGATTGCGCTGTCAATTGGCGGGGCTGATTTATCCTGGATTATTGGTCTGCTTGTGGTGTCACCTGTCTATTACACGCTCTCGAAAGCGAAAACCGTCAAGAAGATGGCTTTTGCTAAAGAGAAAGCTTAAGCAATACATTCCTTCAGTACTTATTCCTGACTCCGGATACCCTCCGGAGTTTTTTTTGTCCACTGTTTTCCACGACCAGCAGAATATGGCACGCGGAAATATCCCGCGCTAAACGATAAAACGATGGGAAAAAAAAGCGCCCTATAATGGGCGCTTTATCGTCATCATCATCATTATCGTCAGGAGATGGCCATCCAGTGACGCAGGTTATCTAACATCGCCAGGCATTTCTCCAGTTCGGCCAGCGCAATAAATTCATCCGGCTTGTGCCCCTGCTCCATGCTGCCCGGTCCACAGATCATCGTCGCCACGCCCGCTTCGTCAAACAGCCCACCTTCGGTACCAAATGCGACGGTAGCAAAGTCAGCATTTCCCGCCCACTGCGCCAGCCAGCCGGCAAACGCCGACTGCGGGTCGCTCAGCAGGCCTGGATACTGGCTGAGAGGATGGAAGCGAATCGTGGCATCCTCCGCCACCGCACGCATCGCCGGCACCAACTCTTCTTCGGCATAGGCCTGCAGCCCGGCAAGGGTTTCGTCGAGAGAGACATCCGGCAAATGGCGAATTTCAAAATCGAACTGGCAGCGTTCAGGTACGATATTCAGCGCCGCGCCACCGCTAATTAGCCCTACCTGCACCGTGCTGTACGGCGGGTCGAAACGCGCATCCTGGCGCAGCGCCAGCTTTTCACCCAGCACGCCTAAACGGGTCATCAGCTTCGCCGCATACTCAATGGCATTCACCCCTTCCGGGGCATAGGCCGAATGACAGGCCCTGCCGTGAATATGGCAGCGCATCGCTAATTTGCCTTTATGGCCGTATACCGGGCGCATCCCGGTGGGCTCGCCGATAATGCACAGCGCGGGCTTCTCCGTTGATGCTTTCAGGTGGTTGACCAGGCTCCGGACGCCCAGGCAGCCCACCTCCTCATCATACGAGAAGGCGAGATGCAGCGGCATGGTTAATGGCTGGGCGAGAAACGCGGGTACGGAGGCCAGAACGCAGGCGATAAAGCCCTTCATATCGCTGCTGCCACGGCCGTAGCACAGGCCGTCGCGGAGGGTGAGTGCAAAAGGAGGGACCGTCCAGTGCTGCCCGTCAACCGGGACCACGTCGGTATGACCGGAAAGCATCACCCCGCCCGGCCCCGGTGGCCCCAGGCGGGCATAGAGATTCGCCTTTTTGCCCTCCTCGTCAAAAAACAGCCGGGATTCAATGCCAAAACCGCTCAGAAAGCGGTTTATGTAGTCGATCATTGCCAGATTCGATTCGCGACTGGTGGTATCAAAAGCCAGTAGCGTTGCCAGTATCGTTGTCGCCTGATTATTCATCGCCCGGCACTCCGTAACTGGGGGCCTCCCGCGGGTCGAGCGCACGCGTGATATAGGCCTGCATCTGCGGTTCATACGCCTGCCAGAGCGTGGAAAGCTCCCCAATGGGATCGTCATCGCTCCAGTCCACCCGCAGGTCGACCAGTGGCCACGAGTAGTCATCCACCACTTTCACCGCCGCAGAATGCACCGGGCCGGCCTCGCCGCCGCAGGCCAGTCCGGCCTTTAGGGCGGCAATCAGCCGCATCGCCATTTCGCCTTCGCTGCGCTCGAACCCGCTTACCATCGCCTCAACAACCGACGGGCTGGCCAGCATATTGCCGCCGGCGATACAGCTCTGCCCTTCGGTAACGTGGTAAATCCCGAGGGTTTTATCCCCGCTGAACGAAGCGGTTTTGCCGTTGGCATCGATGGCGATAATTTGCCGATAGCGGCTGAAATCATCCTCCGCCAGCGCGCGGCGCAGGGCCTTTTCAGGCTCAACGCCCTGCTCCAGCTGAGCCAGGGCGATCTGCCCCAGCGCCGGTAAAGTAATATTCTGACTGGACACCGCCCCCACGCCGGCCTGGAGCCACGGGCAACGCGCACCAACGGCAATGCTGGAGGAGCTGATGGCGATACCAAACTGCCCGCTCTCCGGGCAATAAGCAGCAATAGAAAAGGTCATGATGGCTCCTTATTTCACGTAGTCATCAGGGATCACGGCAATCACATCGATCTCCATCAGCCACTGCGGCTGCGCCAGCGCGGAGATCACCAGCCCGGTGGAGATCGGGAAGACGCCCTTCAGCCACTTGCCCACTTCCTGATACACCGGCTCGCGGTAGCGCGGGTCAATAATATAGGTGGTGGTTTTCACGATATGCGACAGCTCGCTGCCGGCCTCTTCCAGCAGCTGTTTAACGTTTTTCATCGCCTGCTCGGCCTGGGCTTGCGGGTCGCCCAGCCCTACCAGGTTCCCGGAAAAATCGGTCCCCACCTGACCACGGACATAGACGGTATTGCCGGCGCGAACCGCCTGGCATAAATCGTTATCCAGGCTCTGATTCGGGTAGGTCTCTTTGGTGTTAAACATGCGAATACGGGTATGGGTTGGCATCTTGTTTATCCTGTTCAATGAGCGAAGGTTCAGCGCTGACCGGCGGACTGGTACTGGCTGTATTTGCGTTGGGTGGCGATATGGTCCGCAATGTGTTTTGCGTCATGCCAGACGCCCCAGATAAAGGTTGAGCCACGGCGTGACAACCACGGCAATCCGAGGAAATAGACCCCCGGTTCGCTGGAGACACCGCGCTGATGCTGCGGCCGACGCTGCTCATTGAAAGCGTTGACGTTCAGCCAGCTGTAATCCACCGCATAGCCCGTCGCCCAGATAATGGTGGTGATCCCGGCATCGGCGAGATTCAATGACAGAATCGGTGTCGTCATGCACGACGGGTCGGGTAAAAACTCGCGCGCCTGTGGCTCCGGCGGCAGATCGAGGCCGTTTGCCTCAACGTAGCGATCCGCAGCATCCAGCAGCGCCAGATAGTTTTCATCTCCGCGACGGATGTTGTCACACAGATCCGACTGGAAGGTGGCAGTACCGGATTCAAAGGCTTTGGTCAGCCCCACCAGGGTGATGCCGCGCTGCGCCAGCTGGCGGAAATCGACGGTATGGCCGCCGTGGGCGCCGCTTACCGCGATGGTGACATGCTCTTTCCCCGGCGCGCTGGCAGGCGCGTCCCACATGCCCAACACCCCCAGCCACCAGCAGAAATCACGATCGCGGTAAGCACGTGGTGGACGGTCGTGGGCGCCAACGGACAGATAGACCTGGCGGCCCGCACGTTGCAGTTCGTCGGCAATTTGTACCCCCGAGGAACCTGCCCCGACGACCAGCACCCCACCAGCAGGCAGCTGTTCGGGGTTGTAGTAGCGGGCAGAGTGGATCTGATGGATCTCGCTCTCTTTCGGCGCAATTGCCGGGATCACCGGTTTCTGAAAGGGCCCGGTCGCCGCCACAATGCGCTGCGCTTCAATCACGCCATCGGTGGTTTCGATGGTAAATCCCGGACGCCCGCTGTTGCGCACCGCGCTCTTGACCTCCACCCCGGTACGCACCGGCAGCGCGAATTCCCTGACGTAATCTTCAAAGTATTCCGCAACGCCCTCCTTGGGAATGAAGCTGTCGGGATCTCCCCCCTTAAACTCCATGCCGGGAAAGCGGTCATGCCACGCCGGACCATTAGCCACCAGCGAGTCCCAACGCCCGGTACGCCAGGCTTCCGCAATGCGGTTTTTCTCGATCACCAGATGTGAAATGCCAAGCTTCGTCAGATGCTCGCTCATGGCAATACCGGCCTGGCCCCCGCCCACAATCAGCGTATCAATATTTGTTTTTTCTACGGTCATAACATGTGTCCTTCGAATGGTGTTCAATCGCCAGGAATAAACCACTGCGCAGGACCGAGGTTAATAAACCGTAACAAACAGGTAAATTATTATAAATTTAGAACCTGAGAATAAAATAGTGATGCAGAGCGCAGCACCTTGAATAGACTGGATAAATATAAAAAAACCAGAGGATAGCGAGCCTGAAACCGCTCAATAAAAGTCGTAAAATAAAAATAATGCGCCAACGTTCAGCCAATAAAAAATATATTAAGAGCCTCACTTTTTTATATTTAAGCCGTCTGTTTAAAATAATCAGACGGCTGTCTTTTAGGGGTCAGGCTACCTTTGCCTCGACGTCCGGCGGGCTGAGTACCGCGTGACGGCAATATTCCATAAACAGCTGCGTCGGTTTGGTTGGCTCGCTGCTGCGCAGATGCGCCATGACCAGCGTGGAGTTGGCCATCTCATCCTGAATCTCGACGCAGCGCACCCGCTGGCCATCATAGGTCACGTCCGACACCGGGCGGGTCACCAGCACCGAAAAGCCCAGCCCCTGGCCGACCATACAGCGCACCATTTCAATCGACGGCGAACTATAGGCAACCTGCGGATTGTAGCCTTTGTCTTTGAAGATACTGATAAAATAGTTGCGGCTCGGCACCACATCCAGCAGCACCATCGGCAGGGCATGCAGATCGGCGAGCTTCACCGTCGCCCGCTGCGCCAGCGGATGGTTCACTGGCAGCAGGGCATAAGGTTTCTGCGGTGCGTTGAGGCTCTCCGTCTGGATGGAGGTATCCAGCTCCAGGTCATACAGAAACGCCAGGTCGAAGCGACCGCGATGCAGACCGTGGGCGATTTCATGCTGTTCACCGTCGTAAATTTTAATGGTGATATCCGGATAGATTTTTTTAAACCCGGCAATCAGCGCGGGCAAATAGAGCGGCGCCGCGGTTTCAAAACAGCCAAGCGAAATAATGCCGGAGACCAGTTCGTTATCCGCTTTCGAATTTTGCTCAAACTGATGTGCCAGACGCAGCAGCTCTTTGGCCTTCTCATAAAAACGCTGCCCGCTGGGGGTCATCGACACGCCCTGGGCATGGTGGCGAATAAAAAACTGCTGCTCAAACATATCCTCCAGCGTTTTTACCGCGATGGAGACGGACGGTTGCGCGATGTGCAGCTGTCGGGAGGCTTCGGCAATACTCTCGGCTTCGACAACGGCCACGAAGTATTTCAGCTGTTTCAGGGTGAAGTGGGGCATCGGGGAGTACCTTATTTTTTATTCTCAGAGAGATAAGCTCGTTAGCATTAAACGATGCTCCCCTGCCCCCGCAACCCCGCCAGCGGAAAAAGATCAACAATCCGACACGGGTCTGATTTTTACAAAAAATTAACAGACAGCCACCACACAATGGCACACCGACGACCATCAAGCGGTACCCAACCAGCCCGAAATTAAGGTCTTCGATATTTTTTTATAATCTAAATACATAAAAGACAATATTAAATATTGTCAAAACACGCCTGTGGTAATAATCAAATCCGTGAAGAAAAATAAAATAATCACTTTAAATACAATAAATTAATTACATACCCCAGCAATTAGTGTGAGACTCATCCCCGTCACCGTCACCCCGTGAATCCGCGGTTATTTTCCCGCCAGCGGGACTAACACAGTTTTTTATGGAGGTTACCTAGATTTTTAGTCCTTTCTCGTCGTCCTCCCCTCCTGCATCATGAATTAACAGCAACAAATAAATAACAAACAAGCAACACATTAAGGGAGAGTCGCATGTCTGACAGAAACTTTTGGCAGCATAAATTGCGGGAGCAACGCTTTATCAGCCACGCGATCGTCGATGGCCAACCCTGCTTCGCCCACAGCCGCGCGGTGTGCCCGGCGATCAACCCGGCGACCAATACCGTACTCGCGGAGGTCACCGCGCTGCAGGCGGAAGATATCGACCTTGCGGTGAAATCGGCCCGCGACAGCTTCAACGCCGGCGTCTGGTCCGGGCTGTCGCCACAGGAACGTAAAACCGTGCTGCTCAGGCTCTCCGCGCTGATCCTCGAACACCGTGAAGAGCTGGCGCTGCTGGAGAGTGCCAGCATGGGCAAACCGGTCAACGATGCGCTGAATATCGATATTCCCGGCGCCGCGCACGTCATTGCCTGGTACGCCGAGAGCATCGACAAAATGTACGACGAGGTTGCTCCCACCCGCAAAGGTTCGCTGGCCACCCTCACCCGCGAGCCGGTAGGCGTCGTGGCGGCCATCGTCCCGTGGAACTTTCCGCTCGATCTGGCCTGTTGGAAACTGGGGCCTGCGCTGGCCGCCGGCAACAGCGTGATTCTGAAACCGTCCGAAAACTCACCGTTCTCGGCGCTGCGCCTGGGCGAACTGGCCCTCGAAGCGGGCCTGCCGCCCGGCGTGCTGAACGTGGTCACCGGCCTCGGTACCGAAGCCGGTACCGCGCTTGGGCTGCATCACGACATCGACGTGATCACCTTTACCGGTTCGACCTCCGTCGGTAAGGCCTTTATGGCCTATTCCGCGCAATCCAATCTGAAGCAGGTGTGGCTGGAGTGCGGTGGTAAAAGCGCCAATATCATCTTTGCCGACTGCCAGGATCTCGATCTGGCCGCCGAAAAAGCCGCGTTTGGCATCTGTTTTAACCAGGGCGAGGTCTGCTCCGCCAACTCGCGCCTGCTGGTTGAACGCTCGATCTACGCCGAGTTCATCGCCCAACTGCAGGTAAAAATGCAGGCCTGGGCACCGTCTCACCCGCTCGATCCTCAGGCCAAAATGGGTGCCATGGTCAGCGCCGCCCATGCACAGAAGGTGATCGACGCTATCCGCTGTGCCGAACAGGCGGGTGCTCACGTGCTCACCGGCGGCCATCAGGTTGAGATTGACGGGATTGCCAACTACGTGCAGCCCACCTTGCTGGAAACGGTCAGCGAAGAGATGGCGCTGTGGAAAGAAGAAATTTTCGGCCCGGTGCTGGCGGTCCTGCCTTTTGATGATGAGCAGCAGGCGGTCCATCTGGCCAACAACCATATTTACGCCCTCGCCGCCTCAGTCTGGACGGATGACCTGCATCGTGCGCACCGCGTGGCCGGGCATCTTAACGCCGGAACGGTGTCGGTCAATACCGTCGATGCGCTGGATGTCACGGTGCCATTCGGCGGCAATAAACAGTCTGGCTTTGGTCGGGATCTGTCGCTGCACGCCTTCGACAAATTCACCCAGCTTAAAACCACCTGGTTCCAGTTTCGCTAGCAGGCAGCGGCCATTGCCGCGCGCTGATTCCGCTTAAAGGAGAAAAAAATGATCGATTCCGTTCGCCCGACGCGCTCTACCACCGAGTATCAAAGCGCGGATGCCGCACATCATATCCATGCCTTCCTTGACCAGAAAGCGCTGAATGCCGAAGGGGCGCGCGTGATGGTGCGCGGTGAGCGCCTGCACCTGTGGGACAACGACGGTAACAAATACCTCGATGGTATGTCCGGGCTGTGGTGCACCCAGCTGGGCTACAGCCGCCAGGATCTGGCGGATGCCGCGGCGGCACAGTTCGCCAAACTGCCCTATTACAATATGTTCTTTCACACCACGCACCCCACGGTCATCGAGCTGTCCGAACTGCTGTTCAGCCTGCTGCCCGGCCACTACAGCCATGCCATCTACACCAACTCCGGTTCCGAATCGAATGAAGTGCTGATCCGCACCGTGCGTCGCTACTGGCAGATCCTCGATAAGCCGCAGAAAAAGGTGATGATTGGCCGCTGGAATGGCTATCACGGTTCAACCCTTGCCGCGACCGCCCTCGGCGGCATGAAAGCGATGCACACCATGGGCGGGATGATCCCCGACGTCGCCCACATCGATGAACCCTACTGGTATATGCACGGCGGCGACCTGACGCCGCAGGAGTTCGGGCTGCGCTGCGCCCGCCAGCTGGAAGAGAAAATTCTGGAGCTGGGGGCAGAAAACGTCGCCGGCTTTATCGCCGAGCCGTTCCAGGGCGCCGGGGGAATGGTGTTCCCGCCGGAGAGCTACTGGCCTGAGATTCAACGCATTTGCCGGAAACATGACGTGCTGCTGTGTGCCGACGAAGTCATCGGCGGCTTTGGCCGAACCGGCGAGTGGTTCGCCCATCAATACTTTGGCTTCGAACCGGATACCCTCTCCATTGCCAAAGGACTCACCTCCGGTTACGTGCCAATGGGCGGCCTGGTGTTGAGCAAGCGCATGGCCGACGTGCTGGTCGAGAAAGGTGGTGTGTTCGCCCACGGCCTGACCTACTCCGGCCATCCGGTGGCTGCCGCCGTCGCCATCGCCAACCTCAAAGCGCTGCGGGATGAGCAGTGGGTGACGACGGTGCGTAACGACAGCGGCCCCTATTTACAAAAGACGTTGCGCGAAGTATTTGGCAACCACCCGCTGATCGGTGAAATCCAGGGAGCAGGCCTCGTCGCAGCCCTGCAGTTCGCCGAAGATAAGCAGACCCGCAAACGCTTTGCCAATGAAAACGATCTGGCCTGGCGCTGCCGGACCATCGGCTTTGAGGAAGGCGTGATTATTCGCTCGACCCTGGGACGCATGATCATGGCCCCGGCGCTTATCGCCAGCCACAGCGAGCTGGATGAGCTGGTTGAGAAGACTAAAAAAGCCGTCGACCGCACCGCCCGAGAGATCGGCCTGCTATAACCCCCTGCTTTTCCCCGAGCCCGCTTCACCGCGGGCTCATCACTATTTCCAGGGTCATTTCCCCCGCGCCCGACGTTTATTTTTAAACAGCTAATAGCACGAGGTGCTTAGTTTATAATAAGCGTGCTAATTATATTATCCGTTATCAACGACACCTTGCGGTAGCCGTTCGCCATTCATCAATTATCCCTGCAAGGCACAGATGGTTCACATCGCATGTCATCGCGTGCCATCAACATTCACATACCGGGCATCCTGGGTCGCTCACTATCGGGATATTTAGAGCCTGTTTAATAAAGAGATCGACAATATGAATATTAAAAAGCTGCGTGTAATGCTGTTACTGGTTGTGCCTGCTCTGGGGCTGGCCGCGGGTGGCTGGTATTATTTAGCCAACGGTCGTTACGTCGAAACCGATAATGCGTACGTCAAAGCGGATAAAACCGGCATTAGCGCGGAAGTAGCTGGCCGGGTTGAAAATGTCGCGGTGAAAGAGAACCAGCACGTTAATAAAGGCGACCTGCTGTTTAGCGTCGATCCGAAGCCCTATCAGCTGGCTGTCGCCCAGGCAGAGTCCGATCTGAATACTACCGTTATCGATTTGAACACCATCAAATCGCAATACCAAAGCAAGCTGGCGAATATCGCGGTGTCGCAAAGTCAGCACCAGTATGCCCAGCGTGAGGAAGACCGTCTGCATCGTCTGAACGGGCCTGGCTATGTTTCCGCCTCGGATCTCGATGGCGCCCATCAAAAAACGCTGCTGATGGCGCTGGAAGTCAACATGCTTAAAAAACAGCTGCAGGAAGTGGCCGATAGTTTTGGCGGCGATATTTCAATGCCGGTTGAACAACACCCGCGTTATAAAAAGGCGCTGGCCGAGTTAAATACTGCCAAAAATAATCTGTCGCACGTGCAGGAATATGCCCCGGCCTCCGGCACCATTACCAAAGTGCTGCAGAAAGGCGAATATGTGCAGAACGGAACCACCACCATGTTATTAGTCTCCGATAAGAACTTATATATCGAAGCGAATTTCACGGAAAAAGATCTGGCGCATATCCGCAATAACCAGCAGGCAGAAATTAACGTCGATTACGCCCCAGGGGTGACCTGGCACGGCAAAGTGAGCAGCATTAGCCCGGCGACCGGCGCGGAATACTCGGTGATCCCGGCCGAAAACGCCACCGGCAACTGGGTCAAAGTCACCCAGCGTGTCCCGGTACGTATTCGTCTGCAAACCGACGCCCAACAGCCGCAGCTTCGTGCTGGCCTGAGCGCGGCGATCAAAATCGATACCCAATCTGACGTCAACAGCGCGTCGTAAGGGGGAACCGTGTCTAATGTGATTGCGGCTTTGCCGCCGAAAAACAGCGCCGTTGACCGTCGCCTGCTGATCACCTTTTCGGTGATGCTGGCGACGATCATGCAGGCGCTGGACACCACCATAGCCAACGTTGCCCTGCCCCATATGCAGGGCGCCATGGGGGCCACCCAGGACCAGACTTCGTGGGTACTAACCTCGTATATCGTCGCGGCGGCCATCGCCATGCCGTTGACCGGGTTTATCTCCGCGCGTATCGGACGTAAGCGGCTGTTTGTCATTGCGGTGATTGGCTTTACGGCCGCCTCGATGCTGTGCGGTGCTGCGCAGACGCTCAATCAGATCGTGCTGTTCCGCCTGCTACAGGGGATATTTGGCGCCAGCCTGGTGCCGCTGTCACAATCGGTGATGCTGGACAGCTGGCCACCGGAGAAGCATGGTTCCGCCATGGCCATGTGGGGCATGGGAGTGATGGTCGGTCCGATCCTTGGCCCGGCGCTGGGCGGCTGGTTAACCGAGTATTACAGCTGGCGCTGGGTGTTTTATATCAACATTCCTTTTGGTGTTCTGGCCTGGCTGGGCATTACCACCTTCGTCAGCGAAACCCCCGTCGACCATACGCGGAAGTTTGACCTGCTGGGATTCTTTTTCCTCAGCGTCGCCATCGGCAGCCTGCAGCTGTTTCTCGACCGCGGCGAGTCGAAAGAGTGGTTTTCCAGCGGTGAAATTATTATCGAGGCGGTACTGGCCGCGCTGGCGCTCTATCTGTTCGTGGTGCATATCTTCACCATCAAAAAGCCGTTTATCGACCCGGGGATTTTCCACGATAAAAACTTTGTCGTCGGCCTGCTGTTCAGCTTTGTGGTGGGGACGATCCTGCTGGCAACGATGGCGCTGATGCCGCCGCTGCTGCAAGGCATGATGGGCTATCCGGTAATTGACGTCGGGTTGCTGATGACCCCGCGCGGGTTTGGCACCATGCTAAGCATGATGCTGGTCGGGCGTATCGCGGGCAAGGTCGACATGCGTTACGTGATTAGCGTCGGTATCGTGATCATGGCGTTTTCCCTGTGGATGATGACGCGTTACGCCATGTGGATGAGTCCATGGGATATTATCAGCTCTGGCGTGGTCCAGGGGATTGGGATGGGGTTAACCTTCGTGCCGCTTTCCACGCTGACCTTCTCGACGCTGCCCGCGCAGTATCGTACCGAAGGGACCTCGCTCTATTCGCTGATCCGCAATATCGGCAGCAGTATCGGGATTTCGGTCGTGACCACCTACCTGGCGCAGCAGGTCCAACGTAACCACATGACCTTCTCCGGCTTTATTAATCCGTTCAATAAGGCGTTGCAGCATGATATGCAGTCCGGCGCGTACAACATTCATCATCTGCCGGGGCTGCTGGCCATCAACGGCGAAGTGACGCGTCAGGCAACGGTGCTGGCTTACTATCAGGATTTCCGCCTGATGATGTTCTTGTGTTTTCTACTGTTACCGCTGGTGTTTTTATTTTCTCGGCCATCGGTTAAGAAAAATTAATATATTTAATACCGACGGAAAATTCAAAATTAAATATAAATAGATGCTTTTAAATACCCGACGACCTGTACAGTTGTTGGTTGTAATTTAATTAAGACGTGTTGATCTTCACTCTGGATATTAGTAATGCAAATGAAATACCTCCCCATTATTACCCTGTGCATCGGGCTGTTTTCCGGTGTTCCTTTCGCCAAAGCGGGAGAAGTTAAAACGAACGCTGAAAAATCAGCAGACGATCCGACCAAAGTCACCACCAAAGTCGGGGTCTCCTGGTCAGATAACTATGAGATGAACGACAGCAACGTCTCATTCTCAGGCTCTCTGGCCTTCGATCAGGCCAAGAAACTGAACGTCCGGGTCAATAGCGATGCTTCAGAGTGGCGCGTCGGTGGTTCATGGTTATTTCCGATTGGGATTTTGAATTTCAACTTTGGTAAAAATGAGTTTCCCGATGATTCATCGCAAACCAACTATTCTGTCGGCACCTTTATCCCTCTGAGTTTCTTTGGTATCGAGCCGGCCGGCTTCCAGATCTTCCCGATGGCGGGGTATACCTATAACGATGGCGACCATATGGCGTGTAATACCGATAAACACAAAGCCTGTTCTCAGCCGGGTTTT
This sequence comes from Klebsiella sp. R445, assembly GCF_051131755.1. Taxonomy (NCBI): domain Bacteria; kingdom Pseudomonadati; phylum Pseudomonadota; class Gammaproteobacteria; order Enterobacterales; family Enterobacteriaceae; genus Klebsiella; species Klebsiella sp. R445. The sequence continues at coordinate 3,962,117 of NZ_CP180446.1, read as the reverse complement.
GACGGCATGCCATCGCCGGCGAACGGTTTTGAATCCACCAATGTGACCGGCAGTAGCGGTTACCTGGGGGCATTCGTGCTGAAGCCACTTAGTGAAAATCTGCGCCTGCTGGGTTTTCTGGCGGGATCCTACGGTTCGAAGAACGATGCCGGCGACAACTACAAAGGCTACTTTGCGGGTATCGGCCTTGGCTATAACCTGACGGAACATAACTCGGTCAAAGTGATGACCTATGTTCAGGATAACAATACCTATCTGGATGAAGCGGACAAGCGCATCCTGCTCGGCTGGCAATATCAGCTGTGATCCTACGGTGGAGGCCACGACAGCCTCCATCACTCCCCCACTATTCCCCCGCAATTACTGCAACAACGAAGGATTAGCTGGCTAACGATTGGATAAAACAACATTCTGCTTTTCCACCGTCAGGACTCCCGTTAAAAATAGCGAGAAATTAAAAAATAGCTCACTATTTTGTTTTTTAAGACCCCAGATATTTCACATAACGGGTTGTTGCGAATCATAAAATCCCAAACAGAAATAATTCTGCAACAATTCACACCTATATTTTCAGGCCTCAACAAAAAGTCAGTTTCACCCCATATATAACTGAGGCTCATTGTGAATCGCTATATTCCTTTTTCTTTGTCTCTGGTCGCCAGCACCCTTTCAGGTGCGCTCTACGCTACGCCGATTAATACCCCAATACTCTCCAGCATTGATAATTTTCGCGATATCGCGGGGACCACCTCGATTTATACCACCAGCCACGATGGCACCATGCGCACCGGGGTGTTTTATCGCGCCAACGCGCTGACGCTCTCTGCAGCGGACCAGGCGACGCTCAGTTCACTGGGGATCAGTGATGTTTATGACTTACGTACCCCCAGCGAAATCGCCAGCGCCCCGGACGTGCTGCCGGACGGCGCCACCTATACCAATATCGACATCATCGGGAGTGGCACCTCCGGCAGCAACATCACCAGCGTGTCCGTCACCAGCGCTGCCGCCGCGAAAGCCATGATGCAGCAGACTAACGTCTCGTTCGTCAGCGATGTGGGAATGCGCGCGCAGTTCACGACCCTGTTTAACGATTTAGCCAGCGCCGATGGCGCCGCCCTGTTTCACTGCACCGCCGGCAAAGACCGGACCGGCTGGACCGCGGCCATGCTGCTGAGCATTGCCGGCGTCGATAGCGCCACCATCATGGAAAACTACCTCGCGACCAATGACTATACCCGCCAGCGGATTGAGGCGACCCTGGCGGCGATGCCACCGGCGATGGCGGCGATCTACGAGCCACTGCTCGGTGTCGATGCCAGCTATCTGCAGGCCGGCCTCGATCAGATCACCCTGCAATACGGCACGGTAGATAATTACCTCAAGGAAGGGCTGGGGCTGTCACAGGAGACTCTCTACGTGCTGCGCGGCAAAATGGTCCACTACGCGCAGCTGCCGGGCCAGAGCGACCTGCGCGGCAACGCCGCCCAGGGCGCAGCGCTGCTGAATGCGCTACAAAATAGCGAGCTGTCAGGCCGCTACACTGCTTACAACAACTACCTGCAATCGGCGATCGATGCCGGGACGCTCGGGGGCGTGGAATCGCAGGTTGGCGGGCAGATTTATGCCGATACCGCCAGCTATCTGCTGCGCAGCGGTTCGCGCCTGGACAAGGCGCTGGCACCGAATACCGACAGCCGCCAGCTGCGGGACGGCGAAGGTAAGCTCTGGCTGACCGCGCTGAACGGCTATCTGGGGACCGACGGTTCTGCCCGTGCCGCCAGCAGCAATGAACACTCTACCGGGACGTTGCTGGGTTATACCCAACGGGTGAACGCGCAGCTCAGCGCTTACGGCACCGTAGGCTATAGCTGGGGCTCGCTGAGCAGCGCCAACGCGGAAGCCGACGCCAACACCACGCTGATAGGGATCGGTACGCGTTACGCCTTCGAGGATCTCGCCCATGGTCCCTTTGCCGCCGCTGACCTTAACGCTGGCTGGGTCGATTACAGCAGCACCCGTCGGCTGAATGGCGGGTTAGGCACCGCCTCCGGCGATACCCACGGTCAGGTGGTGGGCGGTACGCTGCGCCTGGGTTACGTCAGCGCGTTTGAGGCGCTCAGCGTGGAATCCTCCATCGGCACCCGGCTCACCCATCTGCGCATGGATGCCTTCCACGAAAGCGGCAGCGAGCTGGCGCTGGACGTCGATAGCGTGAGTGAAAACAGCAGCAGCGGGCTGGCCGGGGTGAATCTCGCCTTTAACCCGCACAGCCTTGGCAGTTGGACGCTCTCGCCGGCGGTAAATATCGGCTACGAGCACTTCTTCAGCGGCCCGTCGGTCAGCACCGGTGGCCAGGTTTATCGTTATGAGGTGTGGCAGCACTCTGCCTATGATAGCCGTGATATCGTCAATGCCGGGGCCAATATTGGCCTCACCCGCGGAGCGCTGAGCCTGAATCTTGGCGGCCAGGCGGAAGTCGCCAGCGGCGGAGACAGCCACGGCTACAGCGGAAACCTCAGCGTGGCTTACGCTTTTTAACGTACCGGGGCAGGGCGTTAAATGACGTTTTGCCCCGTTCATTTCTCTCGCCGGCTATTTACCTTTGTAATAATAAGGAAATAGTCTATTTCTCACCGCTATCAAAAAAGAGTTGATCTGATATGCACAAGCTCTTACTTTGCTAACCAGTTTTCATACGAGATAAGACGATGCCGACAATAACAGCCAGTAGTATCCAAGAAGCAAAGGAATTAATTCACTGCGGGAATTACCGGGAAATTGTTCTGAATTTTGATATTGATGCTGATGATTTCTTTACCCTCGCGACGTCCCAGAATACGACCAAAGTGACCATGCGCAACACCAACCACCACTCACCGGTAACAGAAAAATAATAAAACACCTCTGAGGGATTCTTTTATGTGGCTCTTTATTGGCACGCTTGCCGTGGCCTTTCTCTCTTCATTAATGCTGATTTGGCTTGATGATCGTATTGCCGAAAGCGATTAAACCGTATTAAAACTCTGCGCCGCCCGGCGGCGCGGAGTTAATGATTCAGACCTACAGCGACTTCGCCAGACGTTCGACGGCGGTCATCAGCCCTTCTTCCGACACCGTAGAATAAGACAGACGCAGCGTGCGGGTGTCCGGATTGTCGTGATAGAACGCTTCACCCGGGACGTATACCACGCCGTTTTCCAGCGTTTTCTGCAGCCATGCCATGGTATCAAACGGATAACGGAAACGGGCCCACAGGAACATACCGCCTTGCGGTCGGCTGAACTCGATGTGCTCTCCGAGACGCGATTCCAACGCATCCGCCAGCGCCACACACTTCTTACGATAATCTTCACGGATCAACGCGATCTGGCTATCCAGCCGGTTCATTGCCAGGTATTCCGCGGTGATCACCTGCGACAGCATATTGGTATGCAGATCCGCCGCCTGCTTGACGATCACCGTCTGGTGCGCCAGCCAGTCCGGCATGACGATCCAGCCGATACGCATCCCCGGCGCGAGGATTTTGGAGAACGTCGAGGTGTAGACCACCTGATCTTCACAGCCCAGTTCCACCGCGTGCTGATACAGCGGACGGCGGACTTCATCGGTAAAGCTGATTTCACCGTAGGGGTCATCTTCGATGATGACAAAATCGTGCTGCTTCGCCAGCTCAACCAGACGGCGGCGGCGATCGTCGCTCAGAGTTTTCCCCCCTGGGTTCCCGAAGGTAGGCACCAGATAGACCGCTTTCACCTGCGTGGTGGCCAGCAGGTCCGCCAGTTGCTCAACCAGCATCCCGTTATCGTCGGTATCCACGCTGAGAATATTGGCCTGCGCCAGCTGGAATACCTGCAACGCCGCCAGATAGGTCGGGCGCTCCACCACGATCGCATCGCACGGATCGAGCAGCGTGCGGGCCACGATATCCAGCGATTGCTGCGAACCGGAGGTGATATAGACGTGGCTGGCCTGGCAGGCAACACCGCGCGCCTGGCACAGTTCGCTCACGGCCTGACGCAGCGGCGGGTAGCCTTCGGTCAGCCCATACTGGAATGCATCGTTGAAGCGCCCGCTCATCACCTGCTGCACCGCCAGATTCAGACCTTCGGTATCAAAAAGTTCCGGAGCCGGAATGCCGCCGCCCAGCGAGATTACGCCGGGGAGCTTACTGTGCTTGAGAAGTTCGCGAACGGCGGAGGGCTTGAGTTCACCCGCGCGGACGGCGAGTCGCCTATCGTGCATGCTATTTTCCTTTTCTGTCTTGTTGTTGTGATGTGTTATCTGTTTCTTACTGCATATTCCCCGGCCGTGCGATGCTGGCCGGGGCTTCAGTACGTATCGTTCAGTCCGGGTTGAGGTTAACGGTTATCGTTGTCGCTCAGCACAATTAACGGCTCGATATCACTCTCTTTTTTGACCACCAGAGAATCATCGCCACGCAGGCAGGTCCCGCCGTAGTTGCCACCCACGGTAAACGTACATACCTGAATGTATTTACCATCCACCTTCGGCAGGCACCATAGCTGCTGGTAAATATTTTTACGATCGACAAACTGCCCGCTGGTTTTATCCAGCACTTCGTCTTTCGGGCCAATCAGGTCGATGTTATTGCCGCAGCGGCCGGAGATCGGTTTCACCGCATAGCCGGTTTTCGCCAGTTCGTCGTTGACCACAAAGTCGGTGTCCAGCAGGTAGCGATGATTCGGGAACAGCGACCACAGCACCGGCAGAATCGCCTTGTTGCCGGGGATCACCGTCCACAGCGGCTCAAACACCAGCACTTCAGGACGCAGCAGGACGTCGATCAGCCGCACCTCATTTTGCGGATGTCCGGTGCGGATCGGCACGGCGGCATACTCATCGGCGCTCACTTCGCGCACCTGTTCGATGGCGGTTTCCCAGGCCCAGGTTTTCCAGACGCAGTTCACCAGCCGTCCGTCGCCATCGATCAGTTGCCCGGCGGCATCCCAGTGCAGTTCATCGAGGCCGAACAGGATCTTGCTTTCAAAACCCGCCTGAGTCAGCGAACGCTGGATAAACTGGGCGTGATAGTTCTCTTCCAGATCCTTGTCCTGCATGATGTGCACGAACGGACGAGCACGGCTGTGCTTCCACGCCCCCGCCAGCTCATCAAGCAGATTTTCCGCCGGATTATGGCCGGTGCCGTAGTAACCCTGCTTCAGCCACTGTTCGAGGATCAGCCCGCCTTCGGTATGGCAGGAGGCGGAGTCGGCGTTGTACTCATAGACCTTCAACCCGCGCTCATCCATACAGAAATCCATGCGGCCGGTAATCATATGATGACGACGACGCTGCCATGAGAGGCGCAAACGCGGCCAGAGGATTTTGGGGATATCAAACAACGCCAGCAGGTTGTCATCTTTCATCACTTTGTCGGTGGCGTGCAGGTACATCAAATGCAGCTCGTTGGTCGCTTTGATCAGCTCCTGCTCGGCGCTTTCGGTGATGGTGAAATACTGGTAGGGATCTTTATTAATGACGTGGCCGTTGGCGGCGACGTAGGCTTTCTGCAGCGAGTCTTTTTCGTTCAGCCAGTGGCCGCGGAACTGGCCTTTGTTCGGCAGTCTTGCGCCGCGGATAGCCATCGCCTCACCCGGCAGCACCGGCTGCGGCAGGCTGTGCTCGGTATCGGCGGTCTGAATCATCCAGCCTAATATTTCGGTATCGGCAAAAGTGTCTTTGATGGTGTAGAGGCCATTTTTCACTTCCAGCGTCAGCTCGCGGGTCCATTGCTGGCCCTGCGGCAGCGGCGTATGGATGACGTTTTGCTCGGCGATTCTGACCTTATTGCCCACCAGCTGTGTGATCACCGCGACGTGGCCGGTATGTTTAAACTCACCACCTTTTTGCCAGATCAGCAGCGATCCAACCATCGGCGGGCGCTGAGAGCCGTTGGCAAAGGCCTGGAGCGGCAGAATATTGTCATTCACCACTTCGCGCAGGAAGCGCAGGGAGAAGATTTCATAGGCCATGCCGACATCGGTAAAGACAAAGCCGTAGGTGAGGAACAAAAAGCGACGCGCGAATTCGACGCACTGCCATTTGTGCCCCATATACTCGCTACCGATATAACTGCGGAACGTCGCGTCATCCGGATAGTCTCGCGGATTTAAGCTGCTGTAATTCGATGAATAGATTGCTACGCCGCCCGGCGCGTAGCCTAACAATGTACCAAAAGGGGCATCACTGCTTGTCGATCCTTTGCTCATTAGCCTGACCTCAAATTAATGCAGCCTGGGCAGTTGGCGGAACAAAACTCCCTCTTCTTATCCTGCCGCAGGCACTTACCAGACAGAGGTGGGATGATGATACCACTCATTGGATTCACCATTCGTGCCCTGCGGGAAAATAACCCTGCGCCCTCGGGTAAAAGTGATATCGTTATTGATAACCTCTCCCCGTCATACTTCAGGTTGCACGCCGTTGATAACAATCCGGGTTTTTCAGGGAAAAAACAACGAATAACAAAACAACATCAGGAGTTGAGTATGAGCACACAACCGCATCTGCAGGCTCAGCCGCTGGTCTGGGGCCACGGTCCACGGACATTTGAGGTTTTCCTGGAGCCAACCTGCCCCTATTCCGTCAAGGCGTTCAGGAAACTGGACGACCTGCTGGACGAAGTCGGCGCCGATAATGTGACGATCAAAATTCGTCTGCAGTCCCAGCCCTGGCATCTGTTCTCGGGGGTGATCGTGCGTTGCATTCTTGCCGCATCGACGCTGCCGCACGGCAGAGAGCAGGCGCTCAGAGTGCTAAGAGCGGTCGCCGACCATCGCGAAGAGTTTGAGTTTACCGACCACTGTAGCGGGCCGAATATGGACACCACGCCGCAGCAGATTATCCAGCGCATCGAGCGCTACAGCCAGGTGCTGCTGTCCACCGCCTTTGCCCATCCTGAGCTGCAGACGGAAATTAAATGGCACAGCAAATATGCCCGGCAGAACGGCATCCACGTTTCGCCGACCTTCATGGTTAACGGTCTGGTGCAGCCGGACCTCGGCAGCGGGGACGATATTAGCGTGTGGGCCGCGCGGATTATGGCCTGATCCTCTGCCCTGTTCCCCGGTGAGCGGCGCTTGCCGGGGGATCTCCCCCGCAATAAGAGCCTGATGCGACAGTCTCTAAGCCTCAGACGGTTAAACCCGACATCTAACTCCTGCTACACTCCCTCAATCTCTCACTAAAAAGGCAGGTCATCATGTCAGAGAATAATTACCAACCCGCGAAAGTGTGGGAATGGAAGCAAGGCAACGGCGGAGCATTCGCCAACATCAACCGCCCCGTCTCCGGTGCCACTCACGAAAAAACGCTGCCGGTAGGCACACATCCGCTACAGCTGTACTCGCTGGGCACGCCAAACGGCCAGAAAGTGACGATTTTGCTGGAAGAGCTACTGGCGCTGGGCGTGAGCGGTGCGGAATATGATGCATGGCTGATCCGCATCGGCGAAGGGGATCAGTTCTCCAGCGGTTTTGTTGAGGTGAACCCTAACTCAAAAATCCCGGCGCTGAGCGACCACTCCACCACCCCGCCAACTCGCGTGTTTGAATCCGGCAGCATCCTGCTCTATCTCGCCGAGAAGTTTGGTTTCTTCCTGCCAAAAGATCCCGCCGGGCGAACCGAAACCCTGAACTGGCTGTTCTGGCTACAGGGCTCAGCCCCGTTCCTCGGTGGCGGCTTTGGGCACTTCTATCATTATGCGCCGGTGAAAATCGAGTACGCGATCGACCGCTTCACGATGGAAGCCAAACGTCAACTCGACGTGCTGGATAAACAGCTGGCCCGTACCCGCTATGTATCCGGGGAAGAGTACACCATCGCCGATATGGCCATCTGGCCGTGGTATGGCAATGTGGTGCTCGGTGGTGCCTATAACGCCGCGGAATTCCTCGATGCCGGCAGCTATAAAAACGTTCTGCGCTGGGCGCAGGATATCGCTAATCGTCCGGCGGTGAAGCGTGGGCGCATCGTTAACCGTACCAACGGCCCGCTTAACGAGCAGCTGCATGAACGCCATGATGCCAGCGACTTCGATACCCTGACCGAAGACAAACGCCAGTCATAGCCGAACGCCTACCGAAGGCTGCGGCCTTCGGTAGTTAACTCTCCAGCCGATATCCCGCCATAAAGTAACGCACCGCCGTACAGGATTGCCCCTCTTTGAAGAAGTCCATCACCATATTACGGTCGAGGCCATAGCGACGGGTCAGGATCCCGGCTTCCCAGGCGCTAAGCTGGCGATCGCCGGTTTTTTCAAACATGCGCTGCGAATAGCCCAGCACAAACCCGCGCTTATAGTCGGTGCAAAAACTGGCCGCCTCGCTGGCGCTTTCCGCCTGGGGGGCATTGAGCCCCGCCATTAGTCCTTTGCCGAAGTGGTTATCCATCTCTGCCTCCCCATTAGGCTCTTAATCGTTATATACTAAATTATATAGCGATTTTTTGAGCGAGCGTTAGCGCTATTTCTGGCAATTTTCCGGCAAAGTTAGCTCAGGTATTTATCGAACCAGGCCAGCGTCCGTTTCCAGGCCAGTTCGGCGGCCTCGCGGTCATAACGCGGCGTGGAGTCGTTGTGAAAACCGTGATTCGCCTGGGGATAGATGTAGGCTTCGTACACTTTGTTGTGCGCCTTCAGCGCCGCTTCATAGGCCGGCCATCCGGCGTTGATTTGCTTATCCAGCTCCCCATAGTGCAGCAGCAGCGGCGCATGAATTTTTTCGACATCGGCGACCGGCGCCTGACGGCCATAAAACGGCACCGCGCAGGCCAGTTCCGGGATGGCGACCGCGGCGGCATTGCACACCCCACCACCGTAACAAAAACCGGTGATCCCTACCTTACCGCTCGCCTGCGGATGCTTTTCCATAAAGGCGATGGCGGCAAAAAAATCGTTCATCAGCTTCTGCGGATCGACCTTTTTCTGCAGCTCGCGTCCCTCATCATCGTTGCCGGGATAGCCGCCCACGGAGCTCAGGCCATCCGGTGCCAGCGCGATATAGCCGGCTTTTGCCACCCGCCGGGCAACATCTTCAATATAGGGATTCAGGCCGCGATTCTCATGCACCACAATCACCGATGCCGGTTTCACGGTCGCGGTGGTCGGCACCACCAGATAAGCGCGCACCTCGCCGTGGCCGTCGGGAGAGGGATAGCGAATATATTCCGCACGAATATCCGGGTCGGTAAACAGCACCTGCTCTGCCAGCGCATAGTTAGGTTTCAGCAGGTTAAACAGCGCCAGCGCGGTCATACCGCCGACGGCGTATTTACCGGCCAGCTGCAAAAACTCCCGCTTGGTGATTTTGCCGTGCGCGTAATAGTCGTAATACTCCAGTAACTCTTGCGGAAAATCTTTCGCCGTCAGTCGCGTCATCATCTTTTCTCCGGAAATGAAGCCCTATTAAGCAAAGCATAAGCTCACTATGTCGCCAGCAATCTTACGCATTGTGATCCAGCAAACGTCACCAGAGTGCCATACCAGATAAAATAGAAACAACGTTTTAATTCACGAGGAGAGAACATGTCCTGGTTAGCCGCCCCTACCCGCTACGACCAGATGCAGTACCGCTACTGCGGCAAAAGTGGTCTGCAGCTGCCCCTGTTGTCGCTGGGCCTGTGGCACAACTTCAGCCATAGTCACGCGCTGGATGACCAGCGTGCCCTGTTGCGCAAAGCGTTTGATCTGGGGATTACCCACTTCGATCTGGCCAATAACTATGGGCCGCCGCCCGGCAGCGCTGAAGAAAACTTTGGCCGCCTGCTGCGCGAAGATTTCGCCGCCTACCGCGATGAGCTGATCATCGCGACGAAAGCCGGCTATTCCATGTGGCCCGGTCCTTACGGCAACGGCAGCTCACGCAAATACCTGCTTTCCAGCCTCGACCAGAGCCTGAAGCGGATGGGACTGGATTACGTCGATATTTTCTATTCGCATCGCGTCGATGAAAACACCCCGATGGAAGAGACCGCCGCCGCGCTGGCGCAGGCGGTACATAGCGGTAAAGCCCTGTATGTCGGGATCTCCTCCTATTCACCGGAGCGCACCCGGGAGATGGCGGCGCTGCTGCGCGAATGGAAGATCCCGCTGCTGATCCACCAGCCCTCCTACAACCTGCTTAACCGTTGGGTCGATACCAGCGGACTGCTGGATACGCTGGAGGAGAATGGCGTCGGCTGCATCGCCTTTACGCCGCTGGCGCAGGGCTTGCTGACCGGCAAATATCTCCAGCAGATCCCGGAAGGCTCGCGGATGTTCTACGAAGGGAAACGGGCGCGCGGGCTGACGGAAAATATGCTCAGCGACGCCAACCTCAATAGCCTGCGGTTATTGCAGGAGATGGCAAATAGCCGTGGCCAGAGTATGGCCCAGATGGCCCTCAGCTGGCTGCTGAAGGACTCGCGGGTGACCTCGGTACTGATTGGCGCCAGTCGTCCACAGCAGCTTGAGGAGAACGTTCAGGCGCTGCAAAACCTGACCTTCAGTGCAGAAGAGCTGGCGCGGATTGACCAGCACGTGGCCGACGGGCAGCTCAATTTATGGCAAACGTCGTCGGATCAATAAGAGACCAGCCCGAGCGACAGGCCAAAATAAATCGGTGCCCGCAGCCAGCGTGAGGCTTTCCAGAAAGCGTTCCATAGGTTAATGTAAGTTAATGAAAATGTGGGAATTATATCGTAACCTGTCAGCGCCATGACAATATAAGCACCGTGCGTCAGGCATAAAAAAGGCTGGCACAAGGCCAGCCTGAGAAGCGTTATCGGGAGGGTTACTTCGCTTTGACGGTTTCTTCGCCCACCAGACCAATCTTCAGATAACCCGCCTGGTGCAGGGTATCCATCACTTTCATCATCGTTTCGTAGTCCACGGTCTTATCGGCGCGGAAGAAAACGGTGGTGTCTTTCTTGCCTTCCGTCAGCGCGTTCAGCTCGTTAATCATGCTCTCTTCCGTAATCGGATCGTTACCGAGGAACATGGTTTTGTCCGCTTTCACCGACAGATAAATCGGTTTTTCCGGACGCGGCTGCGGCTGGCTGGAGGAGGCCGGAAGGTTAACCTTCACGTCAACGGTGGCCAGCGGTGCCGCCACCATAAAGATGATCAGCAGCACCAGCATAACGTCGATAAACGGCGTGACGTTGATGTCATGCATCTCGCCGTTATCATCAAGATTTTCGTTAAAATGCATCGCCATGGGGCATCAACCTACTCGTAATTTCTGCGCGGAACGGACCGGGTTAACGCCGCTGGCGCTCAGGTCAAGATCACGGCTTTGCAGCAGCAGCACCTGCGCGGCAACGTCGCCGAGAGAGGCTTTGTAGCTACCGATCATGCGGGCGAAAATGTTATAGATAACAACGGCAGGAATGGCCGCAAACAGGCCAATAGCCGTTGCCAGCAACGCTTCTGCGATACCCGGAGCTACAACCGCCAGGTTGGTGGTCTGCGTCTGGGCAATCCCGATAAAGCTGTTCATGATACCCCAGACGGTACCGAACAGGCCGACGAACGGCGAGATGGCGCCGATGGTCGCCAGGTAACCGTTGCCACGGCCCATATAACGGCCGACGAACGCCACGCGGCGCTCAAGGCGGAAACCGGTACGTTCTTTGATGCCTTCGTTATCTTCAACACCTTCGGACAGCGTCAGCTCGTTCTGCGCTTCATTGATAAGCTGCGAGCTCAGGCTCTTCGGGTGAAAATTATTTGCGATATCGCTGGCCTGGTCGAGGGAGCGAGCGTCAGCAAGCAGTTGCTGTTCACGCTTGAGGCGGCGTTTGCTGGAGAGAATTTCAGCCCCTTTGCCAAAAAAGATAGCCCATGTGACTACCGACGCCAGAATCAGGCCGATCATCACTACCTTAACGACAATATCGGCATGATGATACATACCCCAAACGGACAGGTCCGCCTGCATCAAATTATTACCCACGCTGAATCTCCAGGACGTAAATCACAAAATCTGAGCACAATAATATCAAAAAAGCATCGAATTGATAGTGGTTCTCATTAGTATTTACACTGTGCAGCAAATCACGTTTACATTCTTTGCGCTTACGCAGTAAAAAAGCGGCCATCAGCGGATTTCGCGATATTTTTACCCGTATCGACCATTCATCAGTACACGATTGTCCATTCATGCTAGTTTAGACGTCCAGACGTATAAAAGCAGGTAATAAAAACATGGCGGACAAACATCTTGATACCGCGCTGGTGAATGCCGGGCGCAGCAAAAAATATACTCAGGGCTCGGTCAACAGCGTGATTCAGCGTGCCTCGTCGCTGGTTTTCGATACCGTTGAAGCCAAAAAGCAGGCCACCCGCAATCGGGCGAAAGGCGAACTGTTTTATGGACGTCGCGGCACCCTCACCCACTTTTCCCTACAGGAAGCGATGTGTGAACTGGAAGGCGGTGCCGGCTGCGCGCTGTTCCCTTGCGGGGCGGCGGCGGTTGCCAATACCATTCTGGCGTTCGTCGAACAGGGTGACCATGTGCTGATGACCAACACCGCATACGAGCCCAGCCAGGACTTTTGCACCAAAATTCTTGCAAAGCTCGGCGTCACCACCAGCTGGTTTGACCCGCTGGTGGGCGCGGATATCGCCCGTCAGGTGCAGCCAAATACCCGCGTGGTGTTCCTGGAATCTCCCGGCTCTATCACCATGGAAGTCCATGACGTTCCGGCTATTGTTGCCGCCGTGCGCCGCGTGGCACCAGAAGCGATCATCATGATCGACAACACCTGGGCGGCGGGCGTGCTGTTTAAGGCGCTGGATTTTGGCGTCGATATCTCCATTCAGGCCGGGACGAAGTACCTGATCGGCCACTCCGATGCGATGGTCGGCACCGCGGTATCCAACGCGCGCTGCTGGGATCAGCTGCGGGAGAATGCCTACCTGATGGGGCAAATGGTGGATGCGGATACCGCCTATATGACCAGCCGCGGCCTGCGTACCCTCGGCGTTCGCCTGCGTCAGCACCACGAAAGCAGCCTGCAGATTGCCGAATGGCTGGCGCAACATCCGCAGGTCTCACGCGTCAATCACCCTGCACTGCCGGGAAGTAAGGGCCATGAGTTCTGGAAACGCGATTTCACCGGCAGCAGCGGGCTATTCTCTTTTGTCCTCAACAAGCGCCTGACCGACAGCGAGCTGTCAACCTATCTTGACAACTTCAGCCTGTTCAGTATGGCCTACTCCTGGGGCGGCTTTGAGTCGCTGATTCTGGCGAACCAGCCGGAGCAGATCGCCGCCATCCGCCCGGAAGCGGAAGTCGATTTCAGCGGCACGCTGATTCGCCTGCATATTGGATTAGAAAATGTTGACGATCTGTGGGCGGATTTAGCGGCAGGCTTCTCTCGTATCGTGTAAAGTGACGGTGATTGGCAATAATGGCGGACGCTCTGTATCGGCGGCCGCTTTTGTTGCGCCCGAGATCAAGGTGTTCGGGGCTCTTCAGGAGTACACTACTCGCAAATACGGTACCACTTAGGAAAGTCCATGGTTGTCATTCAAGAGATTGTCGCCGCCCTGTGGCAACATGATTTTGCCGCGTTGGCAAACCCCCAGGTTGTGGGCGTTGTTTATCTGGTCATGTTCACGACATTGTTTCTGGAAAACGGTCTGCTACCCGCTTCATTTTTACCCGGAGACAGCCTGCTGCTGCTCGCCGGGGCGCTCATTGCTAAAGGCGTCATGGACTTTGTGCCGACACTTGCCATTCTCACCGCGGCGGCCAGTCTCGGCTGCTGGTTGAGCTATCTGCAAGGGCGCTGGCTGGGCAATACTGCCACCGTGAAAGGCTGGCTGGCGCATCTGCCGCAAAAGTATCATCAACGTGCGACCTGCATGTTTGATAAACATGGTTTGCTGGCGTTGCTGGCCGGGCGTTTTCTGGCGTTCGTGCGCACTCTGCTCCCGACGATGGCCGGGATCTCCGGGCTGTCAAACCGCCGTTTCCAGTTCTTTAACTGGCTGAGCGCACTGCTGTGGGTGGGCGTGGTCACCGGTCTGGGTTATGCTCTGAGCATGATCCCGTTCGTCAAACGCCATGAAGACCAGGTCATGACCTGCCTGATGATTCTGCCAATTGCGCTGCTGGTGGCGGGTCTGGTCGGCACCCTGGCCGTGGTTATCAAGAAAAAATTCTGTAACGCCTGATTTCCCCTTCCTGCCGGGAGGACGCGTACCCGCGCCTTCCCGGTTCTGACCATTATATTCCCTGAATCATGCGGATCCGCGCCGCATCTTCCCCCGGCGTCATGCCAAAATAGCGCTTAAACTCCCGGCTGAACTGCGACGCGCTTTCGTACCCCACGCGCATCGCCGCGGCGCTGGCTTTCATGCCGTCATGGATCATCAGCATCCGCGCTTTATGCAGTCGATAGCTTTTCAGGTATTGCAGCGGCGAGGTGCTGGTCACCGATTTGAAATTATGGTGAAACGCCGAGACGCTCATATTGGCTTCCGCCGCCAGCTGGTCGACGCTCAGGTTTTCGGTGTACTGGCTTTCGATGCGCTTCAGAACCCGGCTAATCAAACTGAAATGGGTCTGTCGGCTCACCAGCGCCAGCAACGCGCCGCCGCACGGCCCGGTGAGCACGTAGTAGAGCATCTCGCGGATAATCTGTTTCCCGAGGATACGCGCGTCCAGCGGGCGCTCCATCACGTCCAGCAGCCGCTCCGCCGCGCAGAGGATCTCCTCCGATAACGCCGCCGAGTTGATGCCGCTTGAGGCCATCGCGGGCTGAAACTGTTCGTCCTCGCCGATATCCATCAGCAGCTCCTGCAGCTGCAGAATGTCGACATTCAGGCGTAACCCCGCCAGCGGCACCTCTGGGGTAGCGAAGGTCTCGCACTCAAACGGCAGCGGTACGGTCAGCAGCAGGTATTCATTGGTGTCATAACGAAAAGTTCGCTCATTGATGTAACCAATTTTATGGCCGGAAAAGAGAAAAACGATGCCGGGCTGGTACATCACCGGGGTGCGTGTACCCGGCTGTGTGCCGTACAGCAGACGGATATCTGGCAGCAGCATACTGAGACTTTCTTCTTTATCTTTCAGCGCATTAACTTTCTCTGTCAGCAGCTGACATATCTCGGCGCGGTTCATTTTCGGTGACTCTCCAGCGGTTTTCTCACCACTGCATTGTGCGCACATTCCTGCCTTTTCTCCAGCACCATGGAGAAATGGGCAAGACAACGGCAGGAATGTGCATTGAGAGGAACAGGCGACAGGACCACAATGACCGTCATCTGGCCGAGGCATTCTCTCTGTCGGCAGTTTTTATTTTTTGAGGACACGCGTAATGAACAATTTCGATCTATATACCCCAACCCGCATCCTGTTTGGCAAAGGCGCCATCGACAACCTGCGCGATCAGCTCCCGGCAGATGCCCGTATTCTGGTGACCTACGGCGGCGGTAGCGTGAAGAAAACCGGCGTGCTCGATCAGGTGCTCAGCGCACTGGATGGTTTTGACGTGCTGGAGTTTGGCGGGATTGAGCCTAACCCTTCCTATGAAACCCTGATGAACGCCGTCAAAATCGCCCGCGAACAAAAGGTCTCCTTCCTGCTGGCCGTTGGCGGTGGTTCGGTACTGGATGGTACTAAGTTCATCGCCGCGGCGGCGCACTATGACGAAAACGTCGATCCGTGGGAAATCCTCGAAACCTACGGCAGCAACGTGAAAAGCGCGATCCCGATGGGCTCCGTGCTGACGCTGCCAGCCACTGGTTCCGAATCTAACAAAGGTGCTGTGGTCTCCCGTAAAACCACCGGCGACAAACGCGCCTTTATGTCTTCTCACGTGCAGCCGGTATTTGCGATCCTCGACCCGGTTTACACCTACACCCTGCCGCCGCGCCAGGTAGCTAACGGGGTGGTTGACGCCTTTGTCCATACCGTTGAGCAGTACGTCACCTATCCGGTTGATGGCAAAATTCAGGATCGCTTTGCCGAAGGCATTCTGCTGACCCTGATTGAAGATGGCCCGAAAGCGCTGCAGGAGCCGGAAAACTACGATGTGCGTGCCAATATCATGTGGGCCGCGACCCAGGCGTTAAACGGCCTGATCGGCGCTGGCGTGCCGCAGGACTGGGCAACCCATATGCTGGGACACGAACTGACTGCAATGCATGGTCTTGACCACGCGCAGACTCTGGCCATCGTGCTGCCGGTGCTGTGGAATGAAAAACGCGATACCAAACGCGCCAAACTGCTGCAATATGCCGCGCGCGTCTGGAATATCACCGAAGGTTCTGAAGACCAGCGCATCGATGCAGCTATTGCGGCGACGCGTCAATTCTTCGAACAGATGGGCGTCCCAACCCGTCTTTCTGATTACGGCCTGGACGGGAGCTCCATTCCGGCGTTACTGGCTAAACTGGAAGAACATGGCATGACTCAGTTGGGTGAAAATCAGGATATCACCCTCGACGTCAGCCGCCGGATTTACGAGGCTGCACGCTAAGTTCGTCCGCGTTTGTCACCTCTCCATCGCCCGATCCGAGGCGATGGAGAAGAGTTTAACTACCGTTTTGAGCTATTTCGTCCAGACTTAATGCTACCCCCTGGCGGAATGAATACCGCCAGGTTTCATTAACAGGAGGAAGGCATGACACATCCCACCGTTATAAAACTGCACGACGGCAATCTGATGCCACAGTTGGGTCTCGGCGTGTGGAAAGCAGGCAACGAGGAAGTCGTCTCCGCCATTCATAAGGCGCTGGAAGTCGGTTATCGCTCCATTGATACCGCCGCAGCCTACCAGAATGAGAGCGGCGTCGGCACGGCGTTAAGCAGTGCAGGCGTCCCACGCGATGAGCTGTTCATTACCACCAAGCTGTGGAATGACGACCAAAAACATCCGCGTGAAGCACTGCAGGAGAGCCTGCGTAAACTGCAGCTCGACTACGTCGATTTATACCTTATCCACTGGCCCGTTCCGGCCGTAGACCACTACGTTAACGCCTGGAAAAACCTGATCGCGCTGAAAGAAGAGGGGCTGATCAAGAGCATCGGCGTCTGTAATTTCCAGGTCCACCATCTGCAGCGGCTGCTCGATGAAACTGGCGTAGCGCCAGTGATCAATCAGGTGGAACTCCATCCCCTGCTACAACAGCGTCAGCTCCATTCCTGGAACGCCACCCATAAGATCCAGACTGAATCCTGGAGCCCGCTGGCACAGGGCGGTGAAGGGGTGTTTGATCAGAAAATTATCCACCATCTGGCAGATAAGTACGGGAAAACGCCGGCGCAAATCGTCATTCGCTGGCATCTGGACAACGGTCTGGTGGTCATTCCTAAATCCGTGACCCCGGCGCGTATCGCCGAGAACTTTAACGTCTGGGACTTCCGCCTCGATAAAGACGAAATGAGTGAAATGGCAAAACTGGACCAGAACAAGCGTCTTGGCCCGGATCCAGATCAGTTTGGCGGGTAAAAACCTGGCGACTAAAAAGTAAAAAAGCCGGACTGGCATTCACGTCAGTCCGGCTTTTTTTCAGCTTTTTCAGCGTATCGTCTACCCGGCAAGCAACACGTCACCGGGCAAATACCGTCGTTTTAGCGACTGGCGCTCTTAGCGCGTTTTACCGGCTTCTTCGCCGTCGCCTCGCCGTTCGAACGCTGATGCACAATTGGCGTATGTTTGGTTAACGCCGGGCGCGTGTGGCGGTTCTGACGGCGTGCTTCACGCATCTCATCAAGGGTCGGTGCAGGCACCAGACACTCGCGGCGCGAGCCAATCAGGTGTTTCTTGCCCATGGTCTCCAGCGCCTGGCGAATCAGCGGCCAGTTTGCCGGATCGTGGTAACGCAGCAGCGCTTTATGCAGGCGACGCTGTTTGTCCCCTTTCGGCACCACAACTTCTTCACTCTTATAGCCAATTTTACCCAGCGGGTTCTTGCCGGTGTAATACATGGTGGTCGAGTTAGCCAGCGGCGACGGGTAGAAGTTCTGCACCTGGTCGAGACGGAAACGGTTTTTCTTCAGCCACAGCGCCAGGTTCACCATATCTTCGTCACGGGTTCCCGGGTGGGCGGAAATAAAGTACGGGATCAGGTACTGCTCTTTGCCCGCCTGCTTCGAATAGCTATCGAACAGCTCTTTAAAGCGGTCGTAGCTCCCCATACCCGGCTTCATCATTTTCGACAGCGGGCCTTCTTCGGTATGTTCCGGCGCGATCTTCAGATAGCCGCCCACGTGGTGGGTCGCCAGCTCTTTGATGTAACGCGGATCCTCAACGGCGATGTCATAGCGCACACCTGAAGCGATCAGGATTTTTTTGATCCCTTTCAGATCGCGAGCGCGGCGATACAGATTGATCGTTGGCTCATGGTTGGTGTCCATGTGCGGGCAGATATCGGGATAGACGCAGGACAAGCGGCGACAGGTTTGCTCAGCACGCGGCGACTTACAGCGCAGCATATACATGTTGGCCGTCGGGCCACCAAGATCGGAGATAATACCGGTAAATCCCGGTACCGTGTCGCGAATGGCTTCGATTTCGTTAATGATCGAATCTTCGGAACGGCTCTGAATAATGCGCCCTTCATGCTCGGTGATCGAACAGAACGAACAGCCGCCGAAACAGCCGCGCATAATGTTGATCGAGAAGCGGATCATCTCGTAAGCCGGGATACGTTCGTCGCCGTAGACCGGGTGCGGAACGCGCTTATATGGCAGCGCAAACACGCTATCCATCTCTTCCGTCGACAGCGGGATCGCCGGTGGGTTTACCCAGATATAACGCTCGCCGTGCTTTTGCATCAGCGCGCGGGCGCAGCCAGGGTTGGTCTCATGATGCAGAATACGTGACGCATGGGCGTAAAGTACCTTGTCCCCTTTGACCTTCTCGAAGGAAGGCAGCAGAACGTAGGTCTTTTCCCATGGTTTCGGGCGCGGCGGCTGAACGGTCACCTGTTTGGCTTCTTGTTTCGGCGGCGCCACGGTTTTGTTATCCGCGCACGGCAGATCTTCACCGTACGGGTGCGGAATCGGGTCGATTCTGCCTGGGGTGTCCAGACGCGTGGAGTCCACGCCGCTCCAGCCAGGCAGCGCCTCTTTGACCATAATGGCGGTGTTGCGCACGTCGCGAATGTGGCCAATCGGCTCACCGGCGGCCAGACGATGCGCCACTTCAACCAGCGGGCGTTCGCCGTTGCCGAACATCAGCATATCGGCCTTCGAGTCCACCAGCACCGAACGACGTACGGTATCAGACCAGTAATCGTAATGCGCGGTACGACGCAGGCTGGCTTCGATGCCGCCGAGGATAACCGGGACATCTTTCCACGCTTCTTTACAGCGCTGGGTGTAAACCAGGGTGGCGCGGTCCGGGCGTTTACCGGCAACGTTGCCCGCGGTGTAGGCATCGTCGTGACGCAGTTTACGGTCGGCGGTATAGCGGTTGATCATCGAATCCATGTTGCCGGCGGTGACGCCGAAGAACAGGTTCGGTTTACCCAAACGCATAAAGTCATTTTTATTGTTCCAGTCCGGCTGGGAAATAATCCCGACGCGGAACCCCTGCGCCTCCAGCATGCGCCCGCAGATAGCCATACCGAAGCTCGGATGGTCAACATAGGCATCGCCGGTTACCAGAATAATGTCGCAGCTATCCCAGCCAAGTTGATCCATCTCTTCGCGTGACATTGGTAAAAACGGCGCGGGGCCAAAGCAGGCGGCCCAGTACTGCGGCCAGGAAAAAAGGTCACGATCCGGTTGGATCAGGGATATTGCGCTCATATTGCTTCCGGAAAAATGATAAAAAAATAATCAAAGGCCGGCGATTATAAGCCGGATCGATGATAGAAATGAAGGGAGATTTTCTTATACCCCAACCATGATGCGGCTGGGGTATGCGGCATTACGGTGCCGGATTTACCAGGATCTGACCGATAGATCCACGGTCGGCAAGTTCCAGCGTCTGGCTTAAGTACTGGAACGGGAAGTGGGGCCAGGAAGGCTGGGTGTAGTACACCAGCAGTTCCACCTGCCCGTCAATCCACACGGTATCTTTCCAGCCGCGATCTTCCGGGAACGGAACGGAACCGTTAACGTTGCGCAGCTGGAACATCACGCCTTCAATATGGAACGACTGCGGCCGATCGGCACGCACCGTCCAGCGCTCCCATGTCCCCTGCTGTGCAGTAATATCAATGCGCTGCGGATCCCACAGATTGCCGTTAATACCCGGATCGTCGCCCAGCGTGATATCGCGGGTGCGGGTTGGCGTCCCGGTGAGAATTTCCGTCGGCAGCAGGCGCACCGGCAGGCTATCGGTCACCAGCGGCAGCAGGCCCGTCGGACGCAGCGTTAATAACAGGGTGGAAATCAGGATGCTTGAAGGTTCGAAGAAGCCCCGTATACGGTCAACAATGCTGGCCGCTTCACCGCAGGTGATCGACACTTCATCGCCGTTGGTCATATCGACCAGGATTTCGCGCCGCTCTCCGGGAGCCAGCGACAGCTGCTTCAACGACACCGGGGCTGGTAAAAAGCCCTGGTCGCCAGAAATAACATGTATCAGCCGGCCATCGCTCATCTGCAGCTGATAGCGACGGGAGTTAGAGGCATTCAGCAGGCGCAGGCGCACCCAGCCGCGTGATACTTCGACATACGGGCTCTGCGCGCCGTTCACCAACAGCGTATCGCCAACAAAACCACCGCTGCCCGGCTCGCTATACTCCGGCGTACCGAAGTTATCAAGGCGCTTATCCTGAATGATCACCGGGAAGTCATCGACGCCGTAGTGATTCGGCACCGGGAGATTTTTGCTGACCTCATCTTCTATCAGCCACATCCCGGCCAGACCGTTGTATACCTGTTTGGCCATATGGTTGGGGGTGTTCGCCTGATACCAGAGAGTGGAAGCGCTCTGGCGAATCGGCAGCACCGGCGCCCAATCGGCGTTCGGCGACATCATGCGAGCCGCCCCGCCAATCAGCGGGCCGGGAACCTGCAGGCCGCGAACGGTCATAGCGACGTTTTCCGTCAGACGGTTGCTGTAGATCAGCTTAACATCATCCCCATTCCACACGCGGATTGTCGGCCCAAGGTAGCGACCGTTCACGCCCCAGACCGACGCGCGGGTGCCGGGAGTAAATGACCAGTGCGCCCGCTGCAGGGTTAAAAACAGCGGTTGGCCGCGGCGCGACTCCAGCAGCGGCGGCACCGGCAGTGCAGGCTGTTGGCCGGCGGCATGTGCGTTCAGCGGCACGGCTCCCGCGCATAGCGCTACGCCTGAAGCCTTTATAAACTGACGCCGACTGAATGACATATTAACTCCATGAAATACAAACAAATCAAAAGGGGAATTCGTTTCCCGCTAGCCACGTGCACGCGTTATCGCGGCAGTTCCTGCTTTATTTCTTTGCCGCCGCTTCGCGCTCGGCAACTTCACGATCTAACTCTTCAATCTTCGCGGCCATCAGTTCGCGACAGTGCGTTGCCAGCGCGCGAACGTTCTCTTTACCGTACTGGCTGGTATCGACCGGCGGCAGCATTTCAACAATCACCAGACCGTTGTTCAGGCGATTGAGGTTAATTTTATTCGAAGTGTTAGAAACGCATACCGGAATAATCGGCACGCCAGCAGCGACAGCCGCATGGAAAGCGCCGGTTTTAAACGGCAGCAGGCCACGGCCACGGCTACGGGTACCTTCCGGGAACATCCAGAAAGAGACGTTGCGTTTTTTAAACGAATCGACGACCTGTGAAATCGTTCCGTGCGCTTTCGCCCGGTTATTTCGGTCAATCAGCAGGTTCCCCGTCAGCCAGTAAAGCAGGCCAAAGAACGGGATCCACACCAGGCTCTTTTTACCTACGGTAACGGTCGGCGGCTGCACGATATTGGATGCCGTCACCATATCATAGTTGTTCTGATGGTTAGCGATGTAGATCGCATTCCCATACTGCTCAGCATCGGCAGGCTTACGCGTTTCTACTTTCAGGCCAAATACCGGGGACAGCCGGCCAAACAGATGCCCGAAGGTGGCAACATGTTTTGGATTCCGCGGGCTGAACAAGCAGTAAATACAGCCAAATATGCACACAAAGATACAATAAATAACAACAACAATTAGTCGAAAAATAAATAGCATAGCTACCTCTAAAACCCAAACCGCCTGATTCGTTGTTTAGCAAATTGCTGGCGCCGGGGTTATGCGCCGATCGCCCCGGCAGGTATTGAATGATTTTGCGCCTATTGTTAATCGCAACACCTGAATAAACAACGATTTTGCGGCAAATTTTAGCATCCCCCGGTTTTGCGCCAAGGGATGCTCATCTTACTCTTCGCTATCACCTGCCGATGCACGACGCGGTGAATCAATCTCCACGCGGTCGATTTTCTGCAATCCGCGCATCAATGAGCCGCGACGACCGCGTTCACCGGTGACTTTTTGCAGCTCTTCCGGACGAAGTTTGATCTTACGCTTGCCGACATGAATCGTCAGCGTGCTCTGCGGCGGCAGTACAAACAGGTGCGCCAGACCATCCTGCCCGGAGGCGGCTTCCGCCGAAGGAATATTGATAATCTTATTCCCTTTGCCTTTGGACAGTTGCGGCAGATCGCTGACCGGGAACATCAGCATACGCCCGGCCATGGTTATCGCCAGCAGCATGTCGGACTCATCTTCAATGACCAGCGGCTCCATCACCCGGGCGTTATCCGGTAGCGTGATCAGCGCCTTGCCCGCACGGTTGCGCGCCACCAGGTCGTTGAAGGTGCAGACGAAACCGTAGCCGGCATCAGAAGCCATCAGCAGCTTACGGTCGTCGTTTTCCATCAGCATGTGTTCCACGCTGGCGCCCGGCGGCAGCGTCAGCTTACCGGTAATCGGCTCGCCCTGGCCGCGTGCCGAAGGCAGCGTAATCGGATCGATGGCGTAGCTTCGCCCGGTAGTATCAATGAACACCACCGGCTGGTTGCTCTTGCCTTTCGACGAGGCTTTCCAGCTGTCACCCGCTTTATAGCTCAGGCCCTGCGCATCGATGTCATGGCCCTTGGCGCTACGCACCCAGCCCATTTGCGACAGCACGATGGTCACCGGCTCAGATGGCAGCATGTCGTGCTCGCTCATCGCTTTCGCTTCTTCACGCTCGCGCAGCGGTGAACGACGATCGTCACCAAAGGTGTCGGCGTCGGCCTGCAGCTCTTTCTTCAGCAGGTTATTCATCTTGCGTTCTGACGCGAGGATCGCCTGCAGCTGATCGCGCTCTTTTTCCAGCTCGTTCTGCTCGCCGCGGATCTTCATCTCTTCCAGTTTGGCGAGATGGCGCAGTTTTAACTCGAGGATTGCTTCCGCCTGGGTTTCGCTGATGCCAAAGCGCGACATCAGGGCCGGCTTCGGTTCATCCTCGTGGCGGATAATTTCAATCACTTCATCGATATTGAGGAAGGCGACCAGCAAACCTTCCAGGATATGCAGCCGCTTGAGCACCTTCTCCAGACGGTAGCTCAGACGACGACGCACGGTATCGCGACGGAAGGTCAGCCACTCCGACAGGATCTCCAGCAGGTTTTTCACCGCCGGGCGATTGTCGAGGCCGATCATGTTCAGGTTAATGCGATAGCTTTTTTCGAGGTCGGTGGTGGCGAACAGGTGATTCATCACCTGTTCCATGTCCACGCGGTTGGAGCGCGGGACAATCACCAGACGAGTCGGATTCTCGTGATCCGATTCGTCGCGCAGATCGTCAACCATCGGCAGCTTTTTATTGCGCATCTGGGCGGCGATTTGCTCCAGCACGCGCGCGCCGGAGACCTGATGCGGCAGCGCGCTGATCACCACCGCGCCGTCTTCTTTCTTCCATACCGCACGCATGCGCACCGAGCCGCGACCATTCTGGTAGATTTTGCGGATTTCAGCGCGCGGGGTGATGATCTCCGCTTCGGTCGGGTAATCTGGCCCGTGGACGATATCCAGCAGCTCGTCGAGCGAGGTCTGCGGCTTTTCGATCAGGGTGATCGCCGCCTGCGCCACTTCACGCAGGTTGTGCGGAGGAATATCGGTTGCCATCCCCACGGCAATGCCGGTGGTGCCGTTGAGCAAAATATTCGGCAGGCGCGCAGGCAGCATTTTCGGCTCCTGCATCGTCCCGTCAAAGTTCGGCACCCAGTCGACGGTTCCCTGACCCAGTTCGCTCAGCAGCAGTTCTGCATACTTCGACAAACGGGATTCGGTGTAACGCATCGCGGCGAAGGATTTAGGATCGTCCGGTGCCCCCCAGTTCCCCTGCCCGTCCACCAGCGGATAACGGTAGGAGAATGGCTGCGCCATCAGCACCATGGCTTCATAGCAGGCGCTATCGCCGTGCGGGTGATATTTACCCAGCACGTCACCAACGGTGCGGGCGGACTTTTTGAACTTAGCACTGGCGTTCAGTCCCAGCTCGGACATCGCATAAACGATGCGACGCTGGACCGGTTTCAGGCCATCGCCAATAAACGGTAATGCCCTGTCCATGATGACGTACATGGAATAGTTCAGGTAGGCATTTTCCGTAAATTCATGCAGCGCAAGGCGCTCTGCCATATCGCTCATTAATCGTGAATCCTCAATCTGCGTACCGACCGTGCGGGCGGCAAAACTACCGGCGATAATACCCGATCTCACGCCCTGAGTCACAGGCCGTGAGATCGGCTGAGGATTCTCTTTGGCGAGAATCCGTTCAGCGGCAGTTAAATACCCTGGCAGAGCGAGGGAATCATTCCCGAGCGCAGGTGCCCGATGTCGCGATTAGGGGGCGACTTTGGTGATTTGTTTGACGTCGATCTCCACCGAGTTCCAGTCTTTATCGACCTCGCCCTGAATTTCCACGGTGTCCTGCGGCGTCACGGTCAGGCCGTTCCAGCGCTTGTGATCGATATCCACATTCACGGTTCCGGAAGCATCCTGGAATTTATACAGGTCGTCGGAGATGCGCTGAACGATTTTACCGCGCAGGGTAACCCAGGTGTCATCGCGCAGCGATTTGGCATTCTCCACCGTCGTGACGCTGCCGTTAGGGCCAATAAAGCCGCCGTTTTGCGTTGACGTCTGGCTGGATTGCGTGGCGGCAGGTCCGTTGAAACCACCCTGCTCCGCCGCCAGTACCGGCATGGAAATCAAGGCCACGATAGCGGTCATTGCAGCAATTTTCTTCATGATAGGTTCTCCCTTTATGTTTATATCGTCACGATTACATCAGGCAAAACTTAACAACTTCTTAAGCGGTAAAAAGAAATTTTATTGCTGTACAGCGACGGTTGCAACGCGGTTTACTGCCTCTATACCCTAAATAATTCGCGTTGCAGGAAGGCGATCCCCACAGGAGTGACCAATGCGTATTTTACTGGTGGAAGACGATAAGCTCATCGGCGATGGCATTAAAGCCGGGCTGGCGAAAATGGGCTTTAGCGTCGACTGGTTTACCCGCGGCGAAGCCGGACAAGCCGCGCTCTATACCGCCCCTTACGATGCGGTGATCCTCGACCTGACGCTTCCCGGTATCGACGGGCTGGATATCCTGCGCGCGTGGCGCGATCGGGGTCATCATGAGCCGGTGCTGATCCTCACCGCTCGCGATGCGCTCAATCAGCGGGTAGAAGGGTTGCGCCTCGGCGCCGATGATTATCTGTGTAAACCCTTCGCGCTGATTGAAGTTGCCGCCCGCCTGGAAGCGTTGGTTCGCCGCGCGCACGGCCAGAGCAGCAGCCAACTGCGTCATGGCGAGGTCACGCTGGACCCCAGCGGCCTGACGGTGACGGTGAACGGCGAAAATCTACCGCTAAAACCCAAGGAGTTCGCCTTACTGGAACTACTGATGCGCAATGCCGGACGCGTCCTGCCGCGTAAGCTGATTGAAGAGAAGCTTTATAACTGGGACGACGATGTCTCCAGCAACGCGGTCGAGGTGCACGTGCATCACCTGCGGCGCAAGCTCGGCAGCGAATTTATTCGTACCGTTCACGGTATCGGCTACACGCTTGGTGACGCATGAAACGCCTGAGCCTACGCCTGCGTCTGACGTTACTCTTTTTCCTGCTGACCAGCGCCGCCTGGGGCATCGCCAGCTTTATTGCCTGGCAACAAACCACCGAAAAGCTGGATAAGCTGTTTGATACCCAGCAACTGCTGTTTGCCCGCCGCCTGAGCACCATCAATTTCGACGAACTGCACACCCTGCCTCCGCAGATCAGGGCCAAAAAGAAGGTCAAACACGGGCATCTTGATGACGATGCGCTGGCGTTCGCGATTTTCAGCGCCGACGGCAAGAACATCATGCACGATGGCGAAAACGGCCAGGATATCCCGTGGAGTAACCGCCGGGAGGGGTTCAGCGATGGCCATCTGAATAACGATGACGACGAATGGCGCTTTCTCCAGTTAACCACCCGTGATGGCCGCTACCGCATCGTTGTCGGGCAAGAATGGGACTACCGCCGGGAGATGGCGCTGGATATCGTCACCTCGCAGCTGACGCCGTGGCTGGTGGCGCTGCCGCTGATGTTCCTGCTGCTGA
Source organism: Klebsiella sp. R445 (assembly GCF_051131755.1). NCBI lineage: Bacteria > Pseudomonadati > Pseudomonadota > Gammaproteobacteria > Enterobacterales > Enterobacteriaceae > Klebsiella > Klebsiella sp. R445. The sequence goes on along the minus strand of NZ_CP180446.1, from coordinate 3,935,580 downwards.
TTGTGCTGTTAAGCCGCGAGCTGGCGCCGCTGAAACAGCTGGCCCGCACTCTGCGCCTGCGCGCGCCTGACTCGCCCGACTCGCTGGACGTCGACAAGGTGCACAGTGAAGTCAGGCCGCTTGTCGAGGCGCTGAATCAGCTGTTTACTCGCACCCATGACACCATGATGCGCGAGCGGCGGTTCACCTCCGATGCCGCCCACGAACTGCGTAGCCCGCTGGCGGCGCTGAAGGTTCAGACCGAGGTCGCACAGCTGTCGACGGACGACCCGCAGGGGCGCGACAGGGCACTGGCGCAGCTGCATGAAGGGATTGACCGCGCTACCCGGCTGGTAGACCAGCTCCTGACGCTGTCGCGTCTGGATTCACTGGCCCAGCTTGATGACGTGCAGACCCTTGTCATGGATGATCTGCTGCAATCGTCGGTGATGGAGATGTACCACGCTGCGCAACAGGCCGGGATCGATCTGCGCCTGCATCTGCACGCCAGCCATGTCATGCGCCAGGGCCAGCCGCTGTTGTTGAGCCTGCTGGTGCGTAACCTGCTGGATAATGCGGTGCGCTACAGCCCGCGCGGTAGCCAGGTGGATATCACTCTCGATGCTCGCCAGTTTACCGTCCGTGATAATGGCCCAGGCATTAGCCCCGAGGCGCTGGCGCGTATCGGCGAGCGCTTCTATCGTCCGCCGGGCCAGGATGCCCCCGGCAGCGGGCTGGGGCTCTCCATCGTCCGTCGGATCGCCACGCTGCACCAGATGACGGTGGATTTCAACGCCGTCCGCGAAGGCGGTTTCGAGGCGCTGGTGCGCTGGTAACCGTTATTATTGTGAATTTAGCAAAAGACTTTGCACATTTTGCTCATTTTCCCGCTTCGCCCTCCGGGGTAAAATTGACGACAAAATTGAACATTGAAGGGTAAAAAATGAGCAAAATCCTGATTATCAACGGCGCGAAAAAATTCGGCCACTCCAACGGTCAACTGAATGACACCCTGACCGAGGTCGCGGATGGCTATCTGCGCGACGCCGGGCATGATGTTAAAATCGTTCGTGCCGACAGCGATTACGACGTCAAACAAGAAGTGCAGAATTTCCTGTGGGCCGACGTGGTTATCTGGCAGATGCCGGGCTGGTGGATGGGCGCGCCGTGGACCGTGAAGAAATACATTGATGATGTCTTCACCGAAGGCCACAGCTCGCTGTATGCCAGCGACGGGCGTACCCGCTCCGACGCCAGCAAGAAATATGGCTCCGGCGGTTTAATCCAGGGCAAACAGTACATGCTCTCCCTGACCTGGAACGCACCGATGGAGGCCTTTACCGATAAAGACCAGTTCTTCCACGGCGTCGGCGTTGATGGTGTTTATCTGCCGTTCCATAAAGCCAACCAGTTCCTCGGCATGACCGCCCTGCCGACGTTTATCGCCAACGACGTGATTAAACTGCCTGATGTTCCGCATTACATCGCAGAATATCGCAAGCATCTGGCGCAAATTTTTGGTTAACTAAAGCTCTACCTACAGAAGGAGTTGAGTTAATCATGTTGACAGTGATCGCAGAAATTCGCACCCGCCCAGGCCAGCACCATCGTCAGGCCGTGCTTGAGCAGTTTGCTAAAATTACCCCTGTCGTTTTGCAGGAAGAAGGTTGCCACGGCTATGCGCCGCTGGTAGACCACGCGGCAGGCGTCAGTTTTCAGAGCACCTCCCCGGATTCCATCGTCATGGTTGAGCAGTGGGAAAGCGTTGCCCATCTTGAAGCGCACCTGCAAACGCCGCACATGAAAGCCTACGGTGAAGCGGTGAAAGGCGACGTGCTGGACACCACTATTCGGATCCTGCAGTCCGGTATTTAAGCGCTGGCGAAGCCGGGAAGGTCATCCGGCGACGCGAAGAGAAATACTGAAGAGAAGTGCTGAAGAGAAGTACAACAGCCATGCCTCAGAACTGGCGGCAGCGCCAGTTCTGATAACACCACCGGTCAGGCTTCCAGATCCGCCATATCCCCTTTTTCCTGCAGCCAGTTACGGCGATCTTCCGAACGCTTCTTGGCTAACAGCATATCCATCATCGCCGTCGTCTGCTGCTCATCTTCATCGCTGATAATCAGCTGCACCAGGCGGCGGGTATTCGGATCAAGCGTGGTTTCACGCAGCTGCATCGGGTTCATTTCGCCCAGCCCTTTAAAGCGCTGGACGTTAGGTTTGCCCTTCTTGCGTTTCAGTTGCTCCAGCACTCCGGCTTTTTCTTCCTCGGTCAAGGCGTAGTACACCTCTTTACCGAGGTCGATGCGGTATAACGGCGGCAGCGCGACATGCACGTGGCCGTGTTTTACCAGCGTGCGGAAGTGCTTCACAAACAAGGCGCACAGCAGCGTGGCAATGTGCAGACCATCGGAGTCGGCATCCGCCAGGATGCAGATTTTGCCGTAACGCAGCTGGCTTAAATCGTCGCTATCCGGATCGATACCGATCGCCACCGAAATATCGTGGACTTCCTGCGACGCCAGCACCTCATCGGAAGAGACTTCCCAGGTATTCAGAATTTTGCCTTTCAGCGGCATGATCGCCTGATATTCACGATCGCGCGCCTGCTTGGCTGAACCGCCCGCCGAGTCCCCTTCGACGAGGAACAGCTCGGTGCGATTCAGATCCTGAGCGGTACAGTCCGCCAGCTTGCCCGGCAGCGCAGGGCCGCTGGTCAGCTTTTTACGTACCACTTTTTTGGCCGCGCGCATCCGGCGCTGGGCGCTGGAGATCGCCATTTCGGCCAGCAGCTCCGCCGCCTGAACGTTCTGATTGAGCCACAGGCTGAAGGCATCTTTCACCACGCCGGAGACAAAGGCCGCGCACTGGCGCGAAGAGAGACGCTCTTTGGTTTGACCGGCGAACTGAGGATCCTGCATTTTCACCGACAGCACGTAGGCGCAGCGATCCCAGATATCTTCCGCCGACAGCTTCACGCCGCGCGGCAGGATATTGCGGTATTCACAGAACTCACGCATGGCTTCAAGCAGCCCCTGACGCAGGCCGTTCACATGGGTCCCACCCTGCATGGTTGGGATCAGGTTGACGTAGCTTTCCGTCAGCAGCTCGCCGCCTTCCGGCAGCCACAGCAGCGCCCAGTCAACCGCTTCGGTTTCCCCGGAGAAGTTGCCGACAAACGGTTTTTCCGGCAGCAGCGGCAGGCCGTTCACCGCTTCGCACAGATAGTCCGTCAGGCCGTCCTGGTAACACCAGCGCTGCTCGCTGTTATTGACCTGATCGCGGAACACGATCTCAACGCCCGGGCAAAGTACCGCCTTGGCTTTCAGCACGTGCGTCAAGCGCGTTACGGAGAAACGCGGGCTATCAAAGAAGCTTTCATCAGGCCAGAAATGCACGCTGGTCCCGGTGTTGCGTTTGCCGCAGGTGCCGGTGACGTGGAGATCTTCGACTTTATCGCCGTTCTCGAAGGCGATGCTGTAGACCTGACCATCACGACGCACGTTCACTTCAACGCGTTTCGACAAGGCGTTGACCACCGAAATCCCCACCCCATGCAAACCACCGGAGAACTGGTAGCTCTTATTGGAGAACTTGCCGCCCGCATGCAGCCGACAGAGGATCAGTTCAACGGCCGGAACCCCTTCTTCCGGGTGGATATCAACCGGCATTCCGCGCCCGTCGTCGATTACTTCCAGCGATTGATCGGCATGAAGAATGACCTCCACGCGTTTCGCGTGGCCAGCCAGTGCTTCATCCACACTGTTATCAATAACTTCCTGACCGAGATGGTTAGGACGTGTTGTGTCAGTGTACATCCCCGGACGGCGGCGAACCGGCTCAAGCCCGGTGAGGACCTCAATGGCATCAGCGTTATATGAAGATTGCGTCATGGTGTGTATTCGTAGGTGATCCAAGGCTGCTTAACGCAGACCCAGAAAATCGATAATCTGAGTGAAATGACCTTCAAAGCCGACAAATGCGTGGTTGCCGCCCTCTTCGACCGTCTGCCGGCATAAAGCGTAATAAGCAACGGCCTGGCGGTAATCAAGCACTTCATCGCCCGTTTGCTGCAGCAGCCAGAGTAAATCGGGCGCTTCCAGTGGGTCGATTTGCATGACTTTGAGATCGTAAATATGGCGAGACTCTAGCACATATTGCTGCCCGGTGTACGGATTCTCATTGAGGCCAAGGAAATTGTTCAGCAGTTCAAAAGGGCGTACCGCCGGGTTAACCACCACGGTTGGCAGCATAAAACACTGCGATAGCCAGGTGGCGTAGTAGCCCCCGAGGGAAGAGCCGACAACCCCCAGCGGTTCCCCGCCGTGTTCCAGCACTATCGCCTCAAGTAACTCTGCGGCTTCGGCCGGATAGGCAGGCAGTTCCGGCACCACCATGTTTATTTCAGGAAAGGTCTGCGCCAGCCACTCCTTCAGCACCGTCGCTTTTGCCGACCGCGGTGAACTGTTAAAACCGTGCAGATAAAGGAGCGTAGCCATCAGTATCCTTCTGAAGCAATATCCGGGTGAAACTTCACGCCCTTAAGGCGGCAGACTTCGGTGGTCAAGGTCCCATCGGCATGGAGATCCAGCCAGCGCCAGCCGGGGGATATCGTGTCCAGCGTAAAATTGGCGCAATGGGGCTTGAACTGTACACAGGTTGATGGGGTCGCCATCATCCGCCGTCCGTTCCAGTTGAGATCCAGTTCCTGATGAATATGGCCGCAGAGCAGATGTTTCACCCGTGGAAAAGCGGTCAGTGCGCGGTCCAGCGCGCCGGCGTTGCGCAGGCTGTGTTGATCCAGCCAGCTGCAGCCCGAAGGAAGCGGGTGGTGATGTAACAACAGTAGCGTGTATCGCTCAGGTTCTTCTGACAGGCGCTGCTCCAGCCATTCCAGCTGGAAGTCGCTCAGTTCGCCGTGCGGCACGCCGAAGACCTGGCTATCCAGCAATAATATTTGCCAGTGCTGGCCCAGTAAACCCCGTTTAGCCGGGGAGATGCCTGACTCCTGCAGCGTACTGTACATCGCTGGCTGGAAGTCATGATTGCCCGGTAGCCAGACGCAGGGCACGGCAAAACTCGCGATACCTTCAGCAAAGTGCTGATAGGCCGCGGCTGAATGATCCTGCGCCAAATCGCCTGTTGCCACAATCAGATCGCATTCACGCTGTGAAGCATGGATGGCATCCAGCACGGCCTGGTAGCTTTCCCAGGTATTGATGCCTAACAGCGTTTCATGTTTTTCAGCAAACAGGTGAGTATCAGTAATTTGTAATATCCTGACTCTGGTCTCACCAGCCAGAGGCAGATTTAACAGGCTTTCCAAATGGTGTCCTTAGGTTTCACGACGCTAACAAACCGGAATCGCCATCGCTCCATGTGCTAAACAGTATCTCAGCCAGTCCGCCAGGAACTGATTAATTTGATGCTTTTCGTCGCGTTGATGCAACTTTTTATTAGGATAATCATACTTTGCTTTGAAGCGAAAGATCTGCTGAGTCGAACACACTTCAGCCACCATCGCATCATGATAAAGACGCACCGTCATCGACGGTAAACTCCAGTAGCTTACCGCTGGCGCCGTCTGTTCAATCGTGACTAATGTAGTGTAGCGAGTCGATTCGATGATAGTGAGTCGATACTGCGCATTACCCACCTGATAACCCGCGACATCGCCAGCCGTATCGGTTCGAGGCAACAGGCGGCGCAGCTGAGCAAAATTGGTTTCGCACAGGCGCATCATTTCCGGGAAGTCAGGTGTATAACGCTTCATTTTGTCCACTCGTTACGTAAATGGTGATAATGCAATTGCAGCCATTGCAAGGCGATGACAGAGGCCGCGTTGTCGATTTTCCCCTCTTCTACCCACTGATAAGCCTGCTCCCGGCTTACTACATGCACCCGAATGTCTTCGTTTTCTTCCGCCAGGCCGTGAATCCCTTTCGCTGTCGTCGCATCGACTTCACCGACCAGAATCGACAGTCTTTCGCTGGTGCCGCCGGGGCTGGCCAGATAGCTCAGCACCGGTTTTGTTCGCCCGACTTCCAGCCCGGCTTCTTCTACCGCTTCACGCCGGGCAACATCTTCAGGGGATTCGCCCTCTTCAATCATACCGGCGACCATCTCAAGCAACCACGGGCTTTTGCTGGTATCATACGCCGCGATGCGAATCTGCTCGACCAGCACAACCTCATCACGTATCGGGTCAAAGGGTAGCAAGACTGCGGCATGCCCGCGCTCAAAAATTTCGCGCGTCACCTCTCCGCTCATCTCGCCGTTAAACAGACGGTGGCGAAAACGGTACAAGTCCAGCGAAAAAAAACCACGATAAAGCGTTTCGCGTGCAATAATTTCTACATCGTTTTTAGAGAAGGTATTTCCTTGCTGATTGGGCTTGTTCATTGTCTCTGTCCTGCGAATCCGAAAGGAAGGATTTATAAGCCGTTTGGCTACCGTTTTACAGTCTGTATGTTAGATTGGTGCAAATTACCGCCCGATGGCACGTAACGCCAACTTTTTACCGCGGCAGAGTCGATACAATCAGCAGATAACTTTAAAATTTGGGCTGCACTTTATGCTTCACAACAAGGAATGCAAATGAAGAAACTTCTCCCCATCCTCATCGGCCTTGGCCTGACTGGCTTCAGCGCCATGAGTCAGGCAGAGAACCTGATGCAGGTTTATCAGCAGGCGCGCGTCAGCAACCCTGACCTGCGTAAATCAGCAGCCGATCGTGATGCTGCATTCGAAAAGATCAACGAAGCACGTAGCCCGTTACTGCCTCAGCTCGGTCTGGGTGCTGATTATACCTATACCAATGGCTACCGCGACAGCAACGGCGTGAACTCTAATGTCACCAGTGGTTCGCTGCAGTTAACACAAACGTTGTTTGATATGTCGAAATGGCGCGCCCTGACGCTGCAGGAAAAAGCAGCTGGTATTCAGGATGTGACCTATCAGACCGATCAGCAAACGCTGATCCTGAACACCGCTACGGCCTATTTTAACGTCCTGAGCGCGATTGATACGCTGTCCTACACCGAAGCGCAGAAACAGGCTATCTACCGTCAGTTAGATCAAACCACCCAACGCTTTAACGTGGGCCTGGTAGCGATCACCGACGTGCAGAACGCCCGTTCACAGTACGATTCCGTGCTGGCTAACGAAGTCACCGCACGAAACGACCTCGATAACGCGGTAGAATCGCTGCGTCAGGTTACCGGCAACTACTATCCGGAACTGGCATCGCTGAACGTTGACGGCTTTAAGACCAACAAGCCGCAGACCGTGAACGCGCTGCTGAAGGAAGCGGAAAACCGTAACCTGTCGCTGCTGCAGGCACGTCTGAACCAGGATCTTGCACGCGAACAAATTCGCCAGGCACAAGACGGCCATATGCCGACACTGGATTTGACTGCATCGACCGGAGTGTCCAACACCTCCTACAGCGGTTCCAAAACCCACAACAGTTCCCAGTATGACGACAACGACGCCGGGCAGAACAAAATTGGCCTGAGCTTCTCACTGCCGCTGTACCAGGGCGGAATGGTGAACTCGCAGGTCAAACAGGCGCAGTACAACTTTGTTGGCGCCAGCGAACAGCTGGAAAGCTCGCATCGTAGCGTCGTACAGACCGTTCGTTCTTCCTTTAACAACATCAATGCCTCTATCAGTAGCATCAACGCCTATAAACAGGCGGTGGTCTCTGCCCAGAGCTCCCTTGATGCCATGGAAGCAGGTTATTCGGTCGGTACGCGTACCATCGTCGACGTGCTGGATGCAACCACCACGCTGTATAACGCCAAGCAACAGCTCTCCAGCGCGCGTTATAACTACCTGATTAACCAGCTGAACATTAAATCTGCGCTCGGTACGCTGAACGAGCAGGATCTGGTGGCACTGAACAACACGCTGGGCAAACCGGTAGCTACATCGCCAGACAGCGTGGCGCCGGAATCTCCGCAGCAGGATGCCAACGCAGACGGTTACAGCAGCAATGCGGCGCCGGCGGCAACCCCGGCATCAACCACCCGCACGACAAAAACCAGCGGCACCAATCCTTTCCGTCAGTAATCGCCGCGGTACGATAGCGCTTCGCTTAACGATTTCAGCTAAGCGAAGCGCTAAACGTAAGGCAACGTAAAGATCCCCTGCTTTCCCCTCCTTTCCGCCCCTATTCGCTTCATTTTCCACCACTCATCCTCTATCCTGAGCGTTAACAAAATGCCATACCACTGGGTCCTGGAAGACAATTATGAAACGGACAAAAAATATCAATCATGCCTCGTTCCGTAAAAGCTGGAGCGCACGTCATTTGACGCCAGTCGCCCTTGCCGTTACGGCCGTATTTATGCTTGCCGGTTGTGAAAAAACCGACGAGACGGTTTCTCTCTATCAAAACGCCGATGACTGCTCTACCGCCAACCCGGGCAAGAGCGCTGAATGCACCACCGCGTTCAACAACGCGCAGCAGGAAGCGGTACGTACCGCACCGAAATACGCCACGCGCGAAGATTGCGTCGCGGAATTCGGTGAAGGCCAGTGCCAGCAAACGCCAGCTCAGGCGGGCGTAGCTCCGGAAAATCAGGCCCAGGCGCAAAGCAGCGGCAGCTTCTGGATGCCGTTGATGGCCGGCTATATGATGGGCCGAATGATGGGCGGCGGTATGGGCGCACAGCAGCCGCTGTTTAGCTCGAAAAACCCGGCCAGCCCGGCCTACGGTCAATACACCGATGCCGGTGGTAAGAGCTATGGCGCCGCGCAACCGGGGCGGACAATGAACGTGCCGAAGACGGCAATGGCGCCTAAACCGGCGACCACCAGCACCGTAACGCGCGGTGGGTTTGGTGAGTCGGTGGCAAAACAATCCACCATGCAGCGTAGCGCTGCGGGCACTACCTCGACTAAACGCTCAATGGGCGGCTAAATACCATGGAAAGAATCAGCATCACGGAGCGCCCGGACTGGCGTGAAAAGGCGACGGAATATGGCTTTAACTTTCATACCATGTATGGCGAGCCCTACTGGAGCGAAGAAGCCTATTACAAACTGACGCTGGCCCAGGTTGAAACGCTCGAAGACGTCACCGCCGAGCTGCATCAAATGTGCCTGCAGGCAGTGGAAAAAGTCATCGCCAGCGATGAGCTGATGGCCAAATTCCGTATCCCCAAACATACCTGGGGCTTCGTGCGCCAGTCGTGGAAAACCAACCAGCCGTCGCTGTACTCGCGTCTCGATCTGGCGTGGGACGGTGTCGGTGCGCCGAAGCTGCTGGAGAACAACGCCGATACTCCGACTTCGCTGTATGAAGCCGCGTTCTTTCAGTGGATCTGGCTGGAAGATCAGATCAACGCCGGGCAGCTGCCGGAAGGCAGCGACCAGTTCAACAGCCTGCAGGAAAAGCTGATTGAGCGCTTCGGCCAGCTGCGCGAGCAGTTTGGCTTCCAGCTGCTGCATATGGCCTGCTGCCGCGATACCGAAGAAGATCGCGGCACCGTCCAGTATCTGCAGGACTGCGCGGCGGAAGCCGGCGTCGCCACCGAGTTTCTGTATATCGAAGATATCGGCCTCGGCGAAAAGGGTCAGTTCACCGACCTGCAGGATCAGGTGATTGGCAATCTGTTCAAGCTCTACCCGTGGGAATACATGCTGCGCGAGATGTTCTCCACCAAGCTGGAAGATGCTGGCGTACGCTGGCTGGAACCGGCCTGGAAGAGCATCATCTCTAACAAAGCGCTGCTCCCGCTGCTGTGGGAAATGTTCCCTGACCACCCGAACCTGCTGGCGGCTTACTTCAGCGAAGATGCGCACCCGGAGATGGAGAAGTACGTCATCAAACCGATCTTCTCCCGCGAAGGTGCCAACGTGTCGATCGTCGAGAACGGCAAAGTGCTGGAGGCCGTAGAAGGCCCGTACGGTGAAGAAGGTACGATCGTGCAGGAGTTCTATCCGCTGCCGAAGTTTGGCGACAGCTATACGCTGATCGGCAGCTGGCTGATCAACGACCAGCCCGCCGGGATCGGCGTGCGAGAGGATCGGGCGCTGATCACTCAGGATCTGTCCCGCTTCTACCCGCATATTTTCGTCGAATAAACCTCACCCCGGTAGCGCAGATGGCTACCGGGGTGATTTATTGCCGCCGCCGTTACGCCCCAATCAGCACAGACAGCATACTCAGCGATCCCATCTCAATACCGTCTACCGGAATAGAAATCGGCTCTTCGCCGTCCCAGGTGCCCAGCACATAGAGCAGCGGCAGGAAGTGTTCCGCCGTTGGGTTTGAGAGCGAGCCACCTTCATGCGCCAGGTAGTTCACCAGCGGATGTTCGGCCACCGGTCCTTTCCAGCTGAGGTTGGTTTTCACGTAATCGTTAAATGATTCTGCCCACGGGTATGGCGTGTTCTCGCCGTGCCAGCGTGCGGTTCTCAGGTTATGGACCACGTTACCGCTCGCTACCAGCATGATGCCTTCATCACGCAGCGCCGTCAGCTTACGCCCCATCTCCAGATGCCAGGCCGCCGGTTTGGTGCTGTCGATACTCAGCTGCACCATCGGGATATCCGCATCAGGGTACATTTTAATCAGAACGCCCCATGAGCCGTGATCGAAGCCCCAGGCCTCTTTATCCAGCGTGACGGGAACCGGCGCCAGCAGCTCAACCAGGCGCTGCGCCAGCGCCGGGGAACCGGGAGCCGGGTAATGCGTATCGTACAGCGCCTGCGGGAAGCCGCCAAAATCGTGGATCGTTTTCGGCGTTTCCATGGCCGTCACCCCGGTGCCGCGCGTAAACCAGTGCGCAGAAACCACAACGATCGCTTTTGGACGCGGCAATGTGTCGCCCAGTTGGCGCCAGGTACGGGTATAAATATTGTCTTCCAGCACGTTCATCGGGCTGCCGTGGCCTAAAAACAACGCTGGCATTCGGGTACGGGACATGGTGATATCCTTAATAACTAGAGAGGAATTGCGATGCCTTCACATTACGCGTTTTTGCGTCAGGAATAACTCAGATAAGCATGATGATGATCGTCAGAAAATTTGAATGTATACCCGTCATACTTCGAGTTGCAGGACAAGAGGCGAAGCCGAATTGAACAGCGCTTGCGCTGGCCCCGAAGGGGCGAGGCCCAGGGATGGGCCGAGTATTGCCAACGCTCATGCAACTTGAAGTATGACGGGTATAATTCGCTGTAAAGGGGCATTTCACCCTCTCGCCGTACTCTGACAATCTTGATATTATTAATGATAATCATTATCAAAGGAGGGGAATGATGTCGTCACCCTTAATATTGACGCTACTGGCCGGGAGCGCGACGTTTATCGGTGCTATTTTTGGCGTCCTGGGTCAGAAACCGTCTAATCGCCTGCTGGGATTCTCCCTCGGGTTTGCCGCCGGGATCATGTTGCTGATCTCACTGATGGAGATGCTACCCGCGGCGCTGAACGCCGAAGGGATGTCGCCGCTGCTCGGCTACGGTATGTTTGTCATCGGCCTGCTGGGCTACTTTGCACTCGACCATCTGCTACCGCACGCCCATCCGCAGGACCTGATGTCACCCGGTATCGCACGCCCGCGTAATCTACGCCGTACCGCGATTTTGTTGACCCTCGGTATCAGCCTGCATAACTTCCCGGAAGGGATTGCCACCTTTGTGACCGCCAGCAATAACCTCGAGCTGGGTATGGGCATCGCGCTGGCCGTCGCGTTACATAATATTCCTGAGGGGCTGGCGGTTGCCGGCCCGGTGTATGCCGCAACCGGCTCGCGTTCTAAAGCCGTGCTGTGGGCCGGGCTGTCCGGACTGGCGGAAATCCTCGGCGGTGTGCTGGCGTGGCTGATCCTTGGCAGTCTGGTGTCGCCGGTCATTATGGGCGCCATTATGGCCGCCGTTGCCGGCATTATGGTGGCGCTCTCGGTCGATGAGCTGATGCCGCTGGCAAAAGAGATAGATCCTCAGAGCAACCCCAGCTATGGCGTGCTGTGCGGGATGTCGGTGATGGGATTAAGTCTGGTTGCCCTGCAGGCTATGGGAATCGGCTGACCTGAAAACAACAAAGCCCACGCAAGCGTGGGCTTTGAGATGACGTCCGTCGTTATCAGCTGGCTTTACGCTCATGCTCACGGCGGTAGGCCACCAGGTCTTCGATGGTGACAACGGCCATATTTTGCTTCTGAGCAAAGGCGATGCACTCTGGCGCTCGCGCCATGGAGCCGTCGTCGTTTGTCAGTTCGCACAGGACACCCGCTGGCTTGAAGCCCGCCAGGGTCACCAGATCGATGGTCGCTTCAGTATGACCGCCACGGGTCAATACGCCGCCCGGCTGCGCGCGCAGCGGGAAAACGTGGCCCGGACGATTCAGGTCGGAAGGTTTTGCGCCGTCGGCAATGGCCGCACGCACGGTGGTCACACGGTCAGCGGCGGACACGCCGGTGGTGACGCCTTCAGCGGCTTCAATGGTCACGGTAAAGCCGGTGCCATAAGCGCTGGTGTTGTTTTCCACCATCATCGGCAGGTCAAGCTGCTTACGGCGTTCGTCGGTCAGGCACAGGCAGACAATGCCGCTGCCGTGACGAATGGTCAGCGCCATCTGCTCAACGGTCATGGTTTCGGCGGCGAAAATCATGTCGCCTTCGTTTTCACGGTCTTCATCATCAAGCACCATCACACCGCGGCCTTCGCGCAGTGCATTTAAAGCGTGTTCCACACGTTCAAAAGCGGTACCAAAAGAGGAAAGGAGCGTCTGATTCATGGTAAATAAACCTCATTAAAATTATGGTTACCAGAATCAGGGCAGTCTTAGGAGTGCCGGTTAAGCGGCAAAAGTCAACGCAAGCGGATCGCAATCCGACTGAGCCGTTACTCTCTCCCATCCGGACTCTAACCGTCGGCCCCGGAATTACACCGGATCTGCTGACCTTTCTGCTTTCGCAGAAAGCGCTCGCGGGCTTTCAACGCATGGTTGATTTACCGCCGGTGGGGAATTTCGCCCCGCCCTGAGAATAAGCGAAGTAACTATAACGCTATTGATTATCATCGGCAACGTATAAGCTTCAAACATTTCTGGTTTATAGCGCCCGCCGTTCGCACTACAATAAGCGACAAATCGACCAGAGCAGGAAACCACCATGATTGACCCGAAAAAAATTGAACAAATCGCCCGCCAGGTCCATGAGTCAATGCCGAAAGGCCTGCGCGATCTTGGGGATGATGTGGAGAAGAAAATCCGCCAGGTCCTCCAGTCGCAGCTGACCCGTCTGGATCTGGTTGGCCGCGAAGAGTTTGATGTACAGACTCAGGTGCTGCTGCGCACCCGAGAGAAACTGGCTTTACTGGAACAGCGTATCAGCGATCTGGAAAGCCGCTCGGCGGCCCCGGACGTCGAAGAGAAGCCGTAAAAAATAACGGGCCCGCTGCGGCCCGTTATTGCTTCAGAGCTTACCCTGAGCCAGACTCTTAGTGTTCAAGTTCCGACGCTACCTCTTCATCGACCTGACGGCAGTAGAGTTCATACCGTTGACAAAACCATTCACGATGTTCCTCATCCATATTGCCGACAATGGCCTGGAGATCAACGCTATGGCCTTGTGCGCGCATTCTGGCAAAACTCAGCGCCAGAAAGTCAAAGTTCTTCATTGAATACAGTTCGTGATGATTCATCCGCATACTCCTTCAACCGTGAGTGTTCTGTTAGGTCATATGCTGTTTACTGACTTCAGTATTTATACTTACGCTACCGCTTTCTGTACGAAAAATGCGCCTGAATAGCTTATTTATTGCGCTGAATCATTTCTCTCATGATTAAATAAAAAAAAGCCCACGATCTCGCGATCGCAGGCCTTTTCAACGGGCTTATTCCTTACGCCGCCGGCCGTTTTATCGGCACTTCGGCGTCAGTCATTACTTCCCGCTATCTTTCTGAATCTTCCTGATGATATTGGTGGTTGAGCAGCCATCTTCAAAGTTGAGCACCAGCACCTCGCCGCCGTTGGCCCAGACTTCCTCGCTGCCGGCAATCTCATCCGGCTTATAATCACCGCCTTTCACCAGCAGATCCGGCAGGATCCCGGCGATCAGGCGCTGCGGGGTATCCTCTTCAAACGAGACCACCCAGTCGACGGCTTCCAGCGCGCCCAGCACGATCATGCGCTGCTCCAGCGGGTTAACCGGTCGGGTCTCGCCCTTCAGACGTTTGGTCGATGCATCGCTGTTAACCGCCACAATCAGGCGATCGCCCAGCTTGCGCGCATTGGCCAGATACGACACGTGACCGGCATGCAGAATGTCAAATACGCCGTTGGTCATGACCACTTTCTCACCGCGCTTACGTGCCGCCGCTACCGCCTGCTTCAGCTCGTCTTCGTTCATCACCCCGAATCCGGTCTCGGCACGCCCGCGGACCGCGTTTTCCAGCTCGATAGGCGATACGGTAGAGGTCCCCAGTTTGCCGACCACCACGCCCGCCGCAGCGTTGGCGAAGTAGCAGGCCTCTTCCAGGGTGTTGCCGGAGGCAAGCGTCGCCGCCAGCACGCCGATCACCGTATCACCGGCACCGGTCACGTCATACACTTCCTGCGCCTGAGTCGGCATATGCAGCGGCGGACGGCCCGGCTGCAGCAGCGTCATCCCCTGCTCAGAGCGGGTCACCAGCAACGCGGACAGCTCGAAATCAGCAATGATTTTCAGGCCACGTTCGACAATCTCCGCTTCGTCTTTGCATTTGCCCGCCACCGCTTCAAATTCAGAGAGGTTCGGCGTCAGCAGCGTGGCGCCGCGATAACGTTCAAAATCGGTGCCTTTCGGATCAATCAGCACCGGCACGCCGGCATCGCGTGCCAGCTTAATCATGGTCTGAACGCTGGTCAGCGCGCCTTTGGCATAATCAGACAGCACCAGCGCCCCGATGGTCCCCAACGCCTGCTGAATACGCTCATGCATCGGCTGCGGGTCAACGCCAGAGAACCCTTCTTCGAAATCAAGGCGGATCAGCTGCTGGTTACGCGACAGCACGCGCAGCTTGGTGATGGTCGGGTGCGTCGGCACGGAGACGAAATCACACTTCACATTGACGTCAGCCAGCGCTTTGCTCAACGCCCGCGCAGCATCATCAATGCCGGTGAGCCCGACCAGACGAGAAGTCGCGCCGAGGGAGGCGATATTCATTGCCACGTTTGCTGCGCCGCCAGGACGTTCCTCAATATTTTCCACTTTAACCACCGGTACCGGGGCTTCAGGGGAAATACGGCTGGTGGGACCATACCAGTAGCGGTCCAGCATCACATCGCCAACCACCAACACTCCTGCACGTTCAAACTCCGGCAGCGTTACTTTCATGACTCTCTCCTGCGAGATGCAAACTTTGCGCGCGATAATAGCACACCCGGTTTTTTAGTTAATCCATCAACCATTTCTGCCAACTGGCGCTCACCTGCTCGCGCTCGTGGGTAAAGGCATCAGGGGCGACATTACCCGGCAGTTCCTGCAAGGCCAGATGATGCAGCGCATCACGCAGCGTGGTGTAGGCGTGGGTCAACGCCCGCGCTTCGCCTTCATCCATAATGTCGTTTTGTGCCAGCAGTTCCAGAATGCGCACGTTATCCGACCAGCGCGTCAGCTTTGGTTTTTCATGCGCATAGCGTAGGACCAGATACTGGGTGATAAATTCAATGTCGGTAATGCCTCCGGCATCGGCTTTAATATCAAAGCGGTCGCGCTGCTTATTCCCGAGGTGGGCGCGCATCTTCTCGCGCATTTCCCGCACTTCGATCTGCAGCGTCGTCCCGTCACGCAGCGTGCTGAGGATATCGCGACGGATGGTATCAAACCGCTCCTGCAACGCCGGGGCGCCATAGACCACGCGAGCGCGCACCAGCGCCTGATGCTCCCAGGTCCAGGCCTCATTTTTCTGATAGTCGGCAAAAGAATCGGCGGTGGTGACCAGCATGCCCGCCGCGCCGGAAGGGCGTAAGCGAGCGTCCACTTCGTAGAGAATGCCCGACGATGTGCGGGTGCTGAACAGGTGCATGATGCGCTGGGCCAGGCGCAGATAGAACTGGCGGCCATCGATTTCGCGCTCGCCATCGGTCATCACTTCAACCGGGCAGTCATGGAGGAACACCAGATCGAGGTCAGAACTGTAACCCAGCTCCCAGCCACCTAGTTTGCCGTAGCCGACAACCGCAAAACCGCGTCCCTGGCGGTCATGCAGATGGGTTGGCTGACCATAACGCGCCACCATCTGCATCCAGGCCTGCTGTACCACCGCGTCAATCATCGCTTCAGCCAGCCAGGTTAAGTGATCGCTCACTTTCATCACCGGCAGCGTTCCGGCGATATCGGCAGCGGCAATATGCAGCAATTGCGCCTGTTTAAACTGGCGCAGCGCTTCCAGCTGTTGCTCTTCATCCTCTTCCGGCACGCGCAGCAGATACTGGCGCAGCTCATCGCGGTAGGCATCGGTAGCCGTCGGTTGATAAAGGGTGTGAGGATCCAGCAGCTCATCCAGCAGCAGCGGATGGCGCGCCAACTGGCTGGCCACCATCGGCGAAGCGGCACAGAGGCTGATTAAGTGTTTCAGCGCACCGGGGAATTCACTGAGCAGCTCAAGGTAGGTGGTACGGGTGACGATGCCGGTCAACAGCGGGGTAATGCGTGCCAGCGGTACCGGCGCATCGGCGCGGGAACACACTTCGCTGAGCAGATGCGGCATCAGCTGATCCAGCACCTGACGCCCGCGCGGGCCGATGGTGCGCTTATCCAGCTCTTTGCGGAAATCGGCAATCAGCGCCAGCACGCTGCGGCGATCGCTATCCTCAAGATGGGCCAGCGCCGGGCTGGTGTCATCTTCTTCCAGCGCGTCCTGCCACAGCTCGCGCCAGTACTCTTCCAGTTGCTCATCCGGTGACTGGGCTTCGTCATCGCCAATCAGCTCGTTAAACACCTGGCGCACGTTGGCCATTTTTTCCGCCAGTCGCGTACTGAGCGTCTCCCAGTCATCAGCCTGCATCCCCCACGCCAGACGGGCGCGGTTGAGATCGTCCTGTGGCAGCGTTTGCGTCTGCTCGTCATTGATACTTTGCAGCAGGTTTTCCAGACGCCGCAGGAACAGATAGGCTTCGCGCAGCCGGGTGGCGTCGCCTTCCGGCAGTAAATGCAACGCTTCGATGGCGGCCAGCGTCGGAAGCAAGGCCCGGAGCTGCAGCGCCGGTTCGCGCCCGCCGCGGATCAGCTGGAAGACCTGGACGATAAATTCGATTTCGCGGATGCCTCCAGCGCCGAGCTTTATATTGTCCTTCAGCCCACGACGGCGGACTTCACGGGCAATCATCCCTTTCATATTGCGCAGCGACTGAATCACGCTGAAGTCGATATAGCGACGGAAGACAAACGGCCGCAGCATGGCGCGCAGCTCGTTGGCGTAAGTCCCTTCGTTATCGCCCATGATCCGCGCTTTGACCATCGCATAGCGCTCCCAGTCGCGCCCCTGCTCCTGATAATAATCTTCCAGCGCGGCAAAGCTCAGCACCAGCGGCCCGCTGTCGCCAAAGGGACGCAGGCGCATATCGACACGGTAGACAAAGCCATCCTGCGTCGGCTGGTCGAGCACTTTAATCAGGCGCTGTCCCAGGCGGGTAAAGAACTGGGCATTATCCAGCTCCCGACGACCGCCGAGGGTGGCGCCATGCTCCGGCCAGGCAAAAATCAGGTCGATATCCGACGAGAAGTTAAGCTCGCCGCCGCCCAGTTTTCCCATCCCGAGAATCAGCAGCGGCTGAGGCTTCCCTTGGGCATTCGACGGCGTCCCCCACTCTTTACAGCAGGCGCTATACAGCCAGTCGCGGGCGGCAACGATTAACGTCTCGGCCAGCGCGCTTAGCTGCTGCAAACTGCTTTCTTCGCTGACCAGCAGCAGCGCCTGGGCCCAGGCGATACGCACCATAATACGGCGGCGGAACAGGCGCAGCTCGCGCATCAACGCCGCTTCGTCGTTGGCCTCAGCCAGCGCCGCCTGTAGCCACTCGGCATAGTGTCGCCACTCTTCCGCGCTGGGCGGGGCGCTTTCCAGCTCCGCCAGCCACTGCGGCTGGGCCACCAGGCTTTGCTCGACGAAATCGCTGAACGCCATCACCGACTGCGCCTGTGGGCTTAATGTCGATACTGGAAAATCCGCTGGCAGGCGGTCCACAACCGTCTGCCAGTGCTGCTGTAACTGCGAAGAAAGCGGCATTATAGGGGTCTCCCTGGCCTGAAATTATCGTTTGCCACTATGCAACCAGAATGGCTCTGCGGCCAGCGCCTGGCGGCGGAAATAATCGATGACGCTGCGATCCCGGTGTTCTATGGCACGACGCACTTCCAGCCAGTTCTCCAGCCAGGCGGTAGCAGCGTCGGCATAGGCGCCGGCCAGCAGTTGAATGCTGTCGATGTCGCGGGTGAGACGCGGCAACTGGCCTTCATAGTCGTCGCCCAGGGTTTGCTGGAACGCATTTTTTAATTCGGCAGCGGCGCGCGATAGCTGGATATCGGCAAAACGTTTAAACGAACCGGCGATTTTCTTCTGCGCGCCCTCATTTAACGATTCACGCCAGCCGCGGTTCACCAGCCATTCGGTCAACGTGAGTTTGGCGCTGACCGTGGCAATGCTAAACACCGCCGATGGGTCTTTTCCGGCCTCCACCAGCGCCGTTTCTGCCACGTTGAGCGCTTCGCGCAGCGAGGCGGTAGCCTTACGCGGCACAATACCGCCAAACAGCACCAGCGCGTGACGAACTCGCGCGATGGCCCGCAGAATTTCCGTTTTAGCCGCCGGATTGCCGCGGCTCCAGACCTCATCATGATAGAGCCAGTGCGCCAGCGCGTTTTCCAGCGCCGCTTCCAGCCCCTGCTCAACGCTGGCTTTTGCCGCGACCTGCACAACCCCGAACGCGGTGACCGGGCGCTCAGCGTTGCCCTGGGCCAGATGGTAGCCGCGGGCGGCTTTGCTCAGGCTCCCCTGGCGCAGTACGCCGGTTTCCAGCAGGCGACGGGCCAGCGTCAGTACATCCTCCGTCTTGCCGGAGAGCAGTTCCAGCTCCAGTTCGCCGATCGTTTCCTGATGGTCAGCAGTCTTCACTTCCCCGCGATCGAGGGCGATTTCAATCTGGCTTTCGCCTTCGCTGACCACCCATTTTTCACGCTCAAAATCGGTGCTGAACAGCGGCTGCACGCCCTGTACAAGCTCAGCAGGCAGCTCCCCCTGCGGCCAGACTTCGGCAGGAAGGCGCTCCAGCGCCAGCTCTGGGCCGTCCAGCGGGATATTGTATTCTGGACGCTGATGCAATCCGCCCACCACCCGGCCGGCAATTTTCAGGGTCATTTCGTAACGACCGCCGTCGCCGCGAACCCGCAACCCCATATCATGACGACGCAGCCAGTTATCCGCGGTTTCATAATAAATATTGAGCAACTGGCCCGCAGGCGTATGTTGGGCATTGAGCGTGTTAAGGTGCTGACGCAGTGCTTCTACGCCATTGTCGGAGACGATAAATTTTAATTCGATTTCTTGAGTCATGACTGAATTCTTCCGCTTCTGTGCTCTGCCGGGAAAATACGGCGAACTAATGCCGATATTTTTTGTCAGTAGATAGTATTTTGCGGCGATTCGCCATGCAATGCACATTGCGCATTTTGCCGGGCCACCCTTTGGATGTTTCCGATTGTGGCAGAAAACTTTGCGTCGCTATGGCGATGCCACTACTATCGTTCACCTTTTTATGACTTAACGATGACCTGATGCCAAAATTACGCCTTATTACTTTTGTTGTGCTGGCGCTTAGCGCCGCGACGGCGGTTCATGCAGAAGAAAAACGCTATGTTTCTGATGAACTGAACACCTGGGTTCGTACGGGTCCTGGCGATAATTATCGTCTTCAGGGCACCATCAACGCTGGGGAAGAAGTCTCTCTGCTGCAAACCAATGACAGCACCAATTATGCACAGATCCGCGACGGCAATGGCCGTACCGCCTGGATTCCGCTGAAAGAGCTGAGCACCGAGCCCAGCCTGCGTACCCGCGTGCCGGATCTGGAAAATCAGGTGAAAACCCTGACCGACAAGCTGAATAACATCGATACCACCTGGAACCAGCGCACTGCCGACATGCAGAAAAAAGTCGCGGGCAGCGATAACGCCATCAACGCGCTGAAAGACGAGAACCAAAAGCTGAAAAATGAGCTGGTTGTCGCCCAGAAGAAGGTCAATGCCGCCAATCTCCAGCTGGATGACAAACAGCGCACCATTATTATGCAGTGGTTTATGTACGGCGGTGGTGTGCTGGGTATTGGCCTGCTGCTCGGCCTCGTGCTGCCTCATCTGGTTCCGAGCCGTAAACGTAAAGACCGGTGGATGAACTAATTCGTCTTCTCTGCCAGACTTACGTATCATCTTGCACAAAGCAGATACGGGAGAGCAGGGCGTGAAGATTTATTTGGTCGGTGGTGCGGTTCGGGATGCGTTATTAGGGCTACCGGTCAAAGATAAAGATTGGGTTGTCGTGGGTGCGACGCCTGAGCAACTGCTTGACGCGGGCTACCAGCAGGTAGGCCGCGATTTTCCCGTGTTTCTGCATCCGCAAAGCCGGGAAGAGTACGCGCTGGCGCGTACCGAGCGGAAATCCGGCTCGGGCTACACCGGCTTCACCTGCTATGCCGCCCCGGATGTCACTCTCGAGCAAGATCTGCTGCGCCGTGATCTGACGGTCAATGCGCTGGCCCAGGACGCCGACGGCCAGATTATCGACCCCTACGGCGGTCAGTCCGACCTGCACTTGCGCCTGCTGCGCCACGTATCCCCGGCATTCAGTGAAGATCCGCTACGCGTTTTGCGCGTTGCGCGCTTTGCGGCGCGTTATGCCCACCTTGGTTTTCGCATTGCCGATGAGACCCTGGCGCTGATGCGCGACATGGCCGACGCTGGCGAACTGGCCCACCTGACGCCCGAGCGGGTGTGGAAAGAGACAGAAAACGCCCTCAGCACTCGCAATCCGCAGGTGTTCTTCCAGACCTTACGCGATTGCCATGCGCTCGGCGTGCTGTTCCCGGAGATCGACGCGCTGTACGGCGTACCCGCCCCGGCGAAATGGCACCCGGAAATCGACACCGGTCTGCATACCCTGATGACCCTGACGATGGCGGCAATGCTGTCGCCGGATGTTGACGTGCGTTTTGCGACCCTGTGCCACGACCTTGGCAAAGGGCTGACGCCGAAGGCGCTGTGGCCACGCCACCACGGCCACGGTCCGGCGGGCGTTAAGCTGGTGGAGCAACTCTGCGCCCGTCTGCGTGTGCCAAACGATATTCGCGATCTGGCGAAGCTGGTTGCCGAGTTCCACGACCTGATCCACACCCTGCCGATCCTGCAGCCCAAAACGCTGATTAAGCTGTTCGACAATATCGACGCCTGGCGTAAGCCGCAGCGCGTCAGGCAAATTGCGCTAACCAGCGAGGCCGATGTCCGCGGACGCACCGGGTTTGAAGCCTGCGATTACCCGCAGGGGCGTTTGCTGCTTGAAGCCTGGGATGTCGCCCAATCGGTATCGACCAAAGAGGTGGTCGCGCTGGGGCTTAAAGGGCCGGAGATTCGTGAAGAACTGACGCGACGCCGGATTCTGGCCGTCGCGCAGTGGAAGGAACAACGCTGCCCTCAGCCGCAAGACTGAGGGCCAGGTTTACCCTGTGCTTAGTGCTTAGAAGAACACCACGTAGACCACTGCCGCGACGATAAAGCGGTAGATGGCGAACGGGATAAACGAGATACGTTTAATCAGCTGCAGGAAGGTTTTAATTGCGATCAGCGCCACGATGAACGCCATGATAAACCCAACGGCAAACATCGGAATGTCGCTCACGCTGAGGAAACCGATGCTCTTATACAGATCCAGCACGGTGGCGCCCATCATCATCGGCACGGCCAGCAGGAAAGAGAACTCTGACGCCGCATAACGGCTAACGCCCATCAGCATCCCACCGGAAATGGTCGCCCCTGAACGGGAGAAGCCCGGCCACAGCGCCAGACACTGGAAACAGCCAATCGCAAACGCCTGACGATAGGTCATATCATCGATGCCCACGGCGCGCGGTTGCTTCGGTTTAAACACCTCTGCGGCGATCAGCAGTACGCCACCCACCACCAGCGCATACATCACGTTGATTGGGTTAAACAGCGATTTGATCATATCGTGGAAGACCAGCCCCAGCACCACCGCCGGAATCATCCCCAACAGAATATGAATCAGCGATAAGCGCCCGCTTCCCTGCCCTTCATGCACCGGCGGTTTGCCGAAGTGAATACCGATCAAACCAAACAGGCGACGCCAGAACATCACGACGACCGCCAGGATAGACCCTAACTGAATGACCACCTCAAAAGTATTCGCGGTATCACCTTCAAAACCCAGAAGATGGCCGACGATAATCATATGCCCGGTACTGGAAACCGGTAAAAACTCCGTTAACCCTTCAACCACACCCAATATTGCCGCCACCAGCAGCGAGTGTATATCGCTCATCCCATAAACCCTTTAACAGTAAAATGAAAAAACCAGATACGCTGAACCCTTCCATCAGGTGATATTGATGCGGCCAGTTTGGACACGGACGGCGCGGGAAATCGGAGCGTACACGGAGTCCGCTCAAATTTCGAGTCTTCTCCTGTCGTCCATCACAATAACGTATCCCGATAACCGCCAGCTATGACCGGTATAAACACCCTTTGTTTAATCAATATGACCTGAAAAGTTTTATTTCAGATTAAGGCCATGCCCGATTATGCCCGACTGCGCTCGATAATCACCCCGACATTGGCTGCCCGGGCCACCGCACCTGGCTTGCTGACTTTGATCCGCACCCATGGCGACGGGAAATTTTCCAGCAGCAGATCGGCAATCTCTTCCGCCACCCGTTCGACCAGCGCAAAGCGTCCTCCCTCAACGTGCCCCACCACCAGCTCGCTGATGTCGGCGTAGCTCAGGCAGTCGCTGACATCGTCGCTGCTCGCCGCTTTACGGTTGTCCCAGGCCATTTCGATATCGAACACCAGTTTCTGTTCAATGGTCTGTTCCCAGTCATAAACCCCGATAGTGGTGATTACCGAAAGTTGCTCTATAAATACAATATCCATCACGACCTGCCTGCTTTTTGGCTAAACCGGATACCACTTCCGGCGAATTATGCGTATTATCCACAGATGCAAAGACATCCCCAAAATAATTCGCATTGCAGGAACACCGCGGCGGTACACGCGGTCTGGCTCGACGTTTCAGGCGGCCTCTGTCTGAACGAGAACCACCGGTGCGCCGGCGACGCGAAGGGTAAAGGGGACAAAATGACATTTTCAAAATGGAACAGCTGATGAGTGCAATCGCGCCTGGACTGGTTATCCTTGCCTACCTCTGCGGCTCAATTTCCAGCGCCATTCTGGTGTGTCGTCTCGCTGGCCTGCCCGACCCTCGCGATAGCGGCTCAGGCAATCCTGGGGCGACTAACGTACTACGAATTGGCGGCAAAGGAGCAGCCGTAACGGTTCTGATTTTTGACGTGCTCAAAGGCATGCTTCCCGTCTGGGGTGCCTGGGCGCTCGGCCTGACGCCGTTCTGGCTGGGCCTGGTCGCGATTGCGGCCTGCGTGGGCCATATCTGGCCGGTGTTCTTTCATTTTCGCGGCGGTAAAGGTGTCGCCACCGCGTTTGGTGCAATTGCCCCTATCGGCTGGGATCTGACCGGCGTGATGGCCGGCACCTGGCTGCTGACCATCCTGCTGAGCGGCTACTCGTCGCTTGGGGCTATCGTCAGCGCGCTGATTGCCCCCTTCTATGTCTGGTGGTTCAAACCGCAGTATACCTTTCCGGTATCAATGCTCTCGTGCCTGATTCTGCTGCGCCACCACGATAACATTCAGCGCTTATGGCGCCGCCAGGAAAGCAAAATCTGGGGCCGCCTGAAGAAGAACAAAAAAAAGCCAGAGCAGAAATAATCTCGCCCCCGGTAACCGTTGCCGGGTGGCGTTAGCCCCGACAATCTCACAGAATTGCCCTGTTTTACCGCCAATCATCCTGATTCGTCACCTCGCCGAAGATAATCCTTTCACAACAATCAGTTAGTTATGTCTTATAACCAAATGTGATTTATTCCCGCCTGTAGCGCTGTTTACTCTGATCCTCCTGAACAGACATCACAGAACACCATCATGACAGACGTAATTAATGCCGCTCCGGTCACCGCGACCGGCTCGCCTGGCGGGGAAGTCCAATGGATACGCGGCGCCGCCGATGTATCTCGATTAATTAATGAAGGCAGCAGCGGGCGCAACAATGCGCGTATTGTCATCGGCATCGCCCTCGGCGGAATTTTCCTTGATGCTTACGATCTTGGCTCCCTCGCCTTCGGCCTGAAAGATATTACTCGCGAGTTCAACCTGACCCCGGCGGGCACCGGGATGGTGGCATCCGCCATCACCTTCGGGGCTATCGTTGGCGCGTTGATCGGGGGTTACCTGACCGATAAAATCGGCCGCTATCGGGTCTTTATGGCCGATATGCTGTTCTTTGTGGTGGCCGCTATCGCCTGTGCGCTGGCGCCCAATGAGTATGTCCTGACCGCCGCCCGCTTTGTGATGGGGCTTGGGGTCGGGATCGACCTGCCGGTGGCGATGGCCTTCCTCAGCGAGTTCGCGAAGCTCAAAGGGCCGGGCAACAAAGCCTCCAGCGTCGCCATGTGGTGCCCGACCTGGTATGCCGCCATCAGCATCTCGTATCTGCTGGTGCTCTTTTTCTACGCCGTGCTGCCGGACAGCCACAGCGACTGGCTATGGCGCATCATTCTCGGCTTCGGCGCCGTCCCCGCGCTGGTGATCATCGCGATTCGTAGCCGCTACATGAGCGAGTCCCCGGTATGGGCCGCCAATCAGGGCAACCTGCGCGAAGCGGCCTCCATTTTGCGCCAGGCCTATAACATCAACGCCCACGTGGCCCAGGAGGCGCTGGATAACCCTGCGCCGGTGGTGAAAAAGGCGCAGTGGAGTAACTATTTACGTCTGTTCCAGGGCGTCTATCTGCGGCGTACTACCCTGGCAACGCTGCTGTCGGTGGTCTCTTCCTTTGCCTATAACGCCGTGGCTTTCGGCTTGCCGGTCATTATCTCCAGCTTCTTTGTCCAGTCGATGCTGACCACTATTCTGATCTCGCTGGCGCTGAATCTGCTGTTTGCGTTCGTCGGGGGCCTGCTGGCCGTGCGGCTGGTCCCGCGCTTAGGTGCGTGGAAGATGTCGCTGGCCGGTTACAGCTGCCAGCTGACGGCGCTGCTCGGCCTGGCGCTGGTTGGCCGCCCGGAAGGTGTCGGTGAAGGGATCGCGGCGGTCGCCATGCTGGCCCTGTTCCTTTTTGGTCAGGGTTTTGGCCCCGGCGCGCACACCATGACCTTTGCATCTCTGAGCTACCCGACCTCGCTGCGCGGCGTTGGGGTTGGCCTCAACCAGACCCTGATGCGCAGCAGCTCCACCCTGTCGCTGTTCCTGTTCCCGCTGCTGGTTGCGGCGCTGGATACCCGGGTATTCTGGGTTATCGCCGCCGCGCCGCTGATTGGCCTGCTGTCGCTGCTCGCCATTCGCTGGGAGCCTTCGGGCTACGACATTGACGCCGAGGATTACCAGGCGCCATAACCAGCCCCTGAACAGCCGTCGCGCAGGCGGCTGTTTTCCCGCCTTTCATTCATAAGCTTTTCATATGATCGCGATACTTTCTCTCCGATCAATACTCATCGCTGCTGTTTTATCTTGATTTTTGCAGGGGCGCTACATTGCACAGCACCGCGTTACCAGAACATAAAAAAGGCTGGCAGGCCACGCTGGATCTTCATTTTCACCATCGCAGCGGCAAAACGGTTCTGACCTCCGCCCGCCATGTCGGTCCACTTACCGTCCAGCGTCCCTTTTACCCGGAAGAAGATACCTGCCATCTCTATTTGCTCCATCCCCCCGGCGGCATCGTCGGCGGCGATGAGCTGACGATTAGCGCCACGCTCGATGAAGGCTGTCACACGTTAATCACCATGCCCGGCGCCAGCAAGTTTTACCGCAGCAGCGGCCCACAGGCCCGACTGCACCAAACGCTGACGCTGGCGGAAAACGCCACGCTGGAGTGGCTGCCGCAGGACGCTATTTTCTTTCCCGGCGCGCAGGCCACGCTGCACACCGCTTTTCACCTGAGCGCCACCAGCACGCTGCTGGCCTGGGATCTGCTGTGTCTTGGTCGTCCGGTCATCGGCGAAGCTTTTAGCCACGGCAGCCTCAACAACCGCCTTGAAGTATGGATGGATGGCTCGCCGCTGCTAATCGAACGCCTGAGCCTCGCCGATGGACGGCTGGCCAGCGTGGCGGAGCAGCCGTGGGTCGGCACCCTGTTGTTCTACCCCGCCAGTGAAACCCTGCTGGAGGGCGTACGCGACCGGCTGACGCCGCTGGCGAACTATGCCGGCGCCACCCTCACCGACGGCCTGCTGACGGTCCGATTTTTAAGTGACGATAACTTACTGTGCCAGCGGGCAATGCGTGATATCTGGCAGTTTATGCGCCCGCATTTGACCGGCAAATCCCCGGTTCTTCCCCGAATATGGTTGACCTAAGAGAACGCTATGGAACTGACACCCAGAGAAAAAGACAAGCTGTTGCTGTTTACCGCCGCCTTAGTCGCCGAGCGTCGTCTGGCCCGTGGCCTCAAGCTGAACTATCCGGAAGCGGTGGCCCTGATCAGCGCCTTTATTATGGAAGGCGCGCGCGACGGCACCAGCGTGGCGACGCTAATGGAAACCGGCCGCCATGTGTTAAGCCGCGAACAGGTCATGGAGGGCGTGCCCGAAATGATCCCCGACATCCAGGTCGAAGCCACCTTCCCGGACGGCTCGAAGCTGGTCACCGTCCATAACCCGATAATCTGAGGTATCACGATGATCCCAGGTGAATACAAGGTGCAGCCGGGGCACATCGCCCTGAACGTGGGGCGCGCCACCCGCAGCGTGATCGTTGAGAATCATGGCGACCGGCCGATTCAGGTCGGCTCGCACTATCATTTTGCCGAAGTTAACCCGGCGCTGAAGTTTGACCGGGCGCAGGCAACCGGCTATCGCCTGAATATTGCCGCCGGTACCGCGGTCCGTTTTGAACCGGGGCAAAAGCGCGAAGTAGAGCTGGTGGCGCTTGCCGGTAGCCGCGCGGTGTACGGTTTTCGTGGCGATGTGATGGGCAATCTGGAGGCACACGATGAGTGATATTTCACGCCAGGCCTATGCCGATATGTTTGGCCCCACCACCGGCGACAAAGTGCGGCTGGCGGACACCGAACTGTGGGTAGAGGTCGAAGACGATCTCACCACCTACGGCGAAGAGGTCAAATTCGGCGGCGGCAAAGTAATCCGCGACGGAATGGGCCAGGGGCAAATGCTGGCCGACGAGTGCGTCGATCTAGTGCTGACCAATGCCCTGATTATCGACCACTGGGGGATCATCAAGGCGGACATCGGGGTCAAAGCGGGGCGGATCTTCGCCATCGGTAAAGCCGGTAACCCGGATATCCAGCCCAACGTGACGATCCCGATCGGTGCCGCAACCGAAGTGATTGCCGCCGAAGGGAAGATCGTCACCGCAGGCGGCGTGGACACCCATATCCACTGGATCTGCCCGCAGCAGGCGGAAGAGGCGCTGGTCTCCGGGGTCACCACCATGGTTGGCGGCGGCACCGGCCCGGCGGCCGGGACCCACGCCACCACCTGTACCCCCGGCCCGTGGTACATCTCGCGGATGCTGCAGGCGGCAGACAGCCTGCCGGTGAATATCGGCCTGCTGGGGAAAGGTAATGGCTCGAATCCGCAAGCGCTGCGCGAGCAGGTGGCCGCCGGGGTGATTGGCCTGAAGATCCATGAGGACTGGGGCGCGACGCCAGCGACCATCAACTGCGCGCTGACCGTAGCCGACGAAATGGATATCCAGGTGGCGTTACACAGCGACACCCTCAATGAATCCGGTTTTGTCGAGGATACCCTGGCGGCGATTGGCGGACGGACCATCCACACCTTCCATACCGAAGGGGCGGGCGGCGGCCATGCGCCGGATATCATCACCGCCTGCGCGCACCCCAATATTCTGCCTTCCTCTACCAACCCGACGCTGCCCTACACCGTCAATACCATCGACGAACATCTCGATATGCTGATGGTCTGCCACCATCTCGACCCGGATATCGCCGAAGATGTCGCCTTTGCCGAATCGCGTATACGCCGGGAAACCATTGCCGCAGAGGATGTCCTGCACGACCTCGGCGCCTTCTCGCTGACCTCGTCTGATTCACAGGCGATGGGGCGCGTGGGCGAAGTGGTGTTGCGCACCTGGCAGGTGGCGCACCGGATGAAAGTCCAGCGCGGGCCGCTGGCGGAAGAGCGTGGCGATAACGACAACTTCCGCGTGAAGCGTTATATCGCCAAGTACACCATTAACCCGGCGCTGACCCACGGCATCGCCCATGAAGTGGGGTCGGTGGAAGTCGGGAAACTGGCGGATCTCGTGCTGTGGTCACCGGCATTTTTCGGTGTTAAGCCGGCGACGGTGATCAAAGGCGGCATGATTGCCATCGCGCCAATGGGCGACATTAACGCCTCGATCCCGACACCGCAGCCGGTGCACTATCGCCCGATGTTTGGCGCTCTGGGCAGCGCCCGCCATCACTGCCGCCTCACCTTTCTGCCGCAGGCGGCGGTAGACGGCGGCGTGGCGCAACGCCTGAACCTGCACAGCGCGACGGCGGTGGTCAAAGGCTGCCGGACGGTGCAGAAGGCCGATATGGTCCACAACAGTCTGCAGCCGAATATCACCGTCGATGCCCAGACCTATGAGGTCCGTATCGACGGCGAGTTGATTACCAGCGAACCGGCAGAGGTTCTGCCGATGGCGCAACGTTATTTTCTGTTTTAAGGAGTCCGGATGCTCTATCTGACCCAACGAGTTGATTCTCCCACGGCGGCGCTGACCGCCAGCATCACGCTGCCGATTGATATGCGGGTAAAAAGCCGTATCAAAGTGACCCTCAACGATGGCCGTGAAGCGGGCCTGCTGCTGCCGCGCGGGCTGTTGTTACGCGGTGGCGATGTGCTCAGCAATGAAGAGGGCAGCGAGTTCATCGAAGTGATCGCCGCCGATGAAGGGGTATCGGTGGTGCACTGCGACGATCCGTTCATGCTGGCGAAAGCCTGCTATCACCTCGGCAACCGTCACGTTCCGCTGCAAATCATGCCTGGCGAACTGCGCTTTCATCACGACCACGTGCTGGACGATATGCTGCGTCAGTTTGGCCTGGCGGTGAGTTTTGCCCAGTTACCCTTCGAGCCGGAAGCGGGCGCCTACGCCAGCGAAAGCCACGGGCATCATCACGGGCACAGCCACGACCACGGCCATGATCACGAACATCACCATCACGAGCACAACCACTAAATGCCGACGCCGGAAAAACGCCTGCGGCTGATGCAGCTGGCCAGCAGCAGCCTGCCGGTCGGCGGCTACAGCTGGTCGCAGGGACTGGAATGGGCTGTGGAAGCGGGCTGGGTGCCGGATACCCCGGCCTTTGAACGCTGGCAGCTACAGCAGATGGAACAGAGCTTTTTCACCGTCGATCTGCCGCTATTTGCCCGCCTGTATCGCGCCTGCGAGCAGGACGATTTACCGTCCGCACAGCGCTGGACTGCCTGGCTGCTGGCCTGCCGTGAAACCCGTGAGCTGCGCGAGGAAGAGCGCAATCGCGGTGCGGCATTTGCCCGGCTGCTGGCGGACTGGCAGCCGGATTGCCCGCCGCCCTGGCGCAAGCTGTGTCAGCAAAGCCAACTCGCCGGGATGGCCTGGCTGGGCGTGCGCTGGAAAATCGCCATCCCCGATCTGGCCCTGAGCCTTGGTTACAGCTGGATCGAAAGCGCGGTGATGGCGGGCGTTAAGCTGGTCCCCTTCGGCCAGCAGGCAGCTCAACAGCTGATTTTACGTCTGTGCGATCGCTACGCGGCGGATATGGCCAGCGCCCTTGCGGCACCGGACAGCGCCATCGGCTCCTCTACGCCGCTGGCGGCGATTGCCTCCGCCCGGCATGAAACCCAGTATTCCCGAATATTCCGTTCCTAGGAGACAGCATGAACAATTACAAACACCCGCTGCGCGTTGGCGTCGGCGGCCCGGTCGGTTCCGGGAAAACGGCCCTGCTGGAAGCGCTGTGTAAAGCGATGCGTGACAGCTATCAACTGGCAGTCGTCACTAACGATATCTATACCAAAGAAGATCAGCGCATCCTCACCGAAGCCGGTGCGCTGGAGCCGGAGCGTATCGTCGGTGTCGAAACCGGCGGCTGCCCGCATACCGCGATCCGTGAAGACGCCTCGATGAACCTGGCGGCGGTGGAAGCGCTGAGCGAAAAGTTCGGTAACCTCGACCTGATCTTCGTTGAGAGCGGCGGCGATAACCTGAGCGCCACCTTTAGCCCCGAGCTGGCGGATCTGACCATCTACGTCATCGACGTCGCGGAAGGCGAAAAGATCCCGCGCAAAGGCGGGCCGGGGATCACCAAATCTGACTTCCTGGTGATCAACAAAACCGACCTTGCACCGTATGTGGGCGCATCGCTGGAAGTCATGGAGCGCGACACCATGCGCATGCGCGGCGAACGTCCGTGGACCTTCACCAACCTGAAAAGCGGCGATGGACTGAACAACATTATCGCCTTCCTCGAAGACAAGGGCATGCTGCGCTAACCCTCCCCTGCACCATGCGGACGCGCCTGCGCCCGCATGGTGCACGCCCTGCCCTTTCTTTACGCTCGCTCACCCCACCAGTCCCGCCGCTGCTGTGCCACGATGTGACATCAGGATGTGGCATAAGGTTTGCTAATCATAGTCATGCCTAACCATTAAGGAATGACGATGTCATCACTGGATATTAAAACTGAGCTGCCTGTACAGACCGATACATCAGGCTCCCGGGAAACCCTGGAAGATTATACCCTGCGCTATGCCCCGCTGAGTTTCCGTCGCTGGGGACCGGGCGTCGTCGCGGTAACCGCGCTGGGCGGCATCGCCTATCTGGCGGACTTTTCTATCGGCGCCAGCATCGGCATGGCATGGGGCACCACCAACGCCATTTACGCCATTCTGCTGGCGGCGCTGGTGATTTTTCTGACCGGGATCCCGCTGGCCATTACCGCAGCCCGCTACAACATCGACCTCGACCTCATCACCCGTAGCGCCGGCTTCGGCTATTTTGGCTCGGTGATCACCAGCATTATCTTTGCCGGTTTTACCTTTATCTTTTTCGCCCTCGAAGGCTCGATCATGGCCCAGGGGCTGTTGGTTGGCCTTGGGATCCCGCTGTGGATGGGCTATCTCATCGCCACCCTGATGGTCCTGCCGCTGGTTGTTTACGGTATGAAAGCGCTGACCCGTCTGCAGGTCTGGACGACGCCGCTGTGGTTAGTGCTGATGGTGGTGCCGGTGGCCTGGCTGATTGCCAAAGACCCGGACCTGGTGGACGGCTTCATGAACTTCAGCGGCAAAAACAACGCCGCGCACGTCGACTTAACCGCCATTATGCTCGGCGCCGGCGTGTGCCTGTCGCTGATTATGCAGATTGGTGAACAGATCGATTACCTGCGCTTTATGCCGCCAAAAACGGCGGAGAACAGCAAAAGCTGGTGGCTGGCGGTCTTTTCCGCCGGACCGGGCTGGGTCGTATTGGGGGCGATTAAACAGATCATCGGCGCCTTCCTCGGCTTCTATCTGCTGACCCGCTTCCCGGCGGTGCACAACACCGAACCGGTACAGCAGTTCGTCAGCGTCTTTGATAACCTGGTGCCCGGTTGGCTGGCGCTGACCCTGGCCGTGGTGCTGGTGGTGATTTCGCAGATTAAAATCAACGTTACCAACGCCTACTCCGGCTCGCTGGCGTGGACCAGCGCCTGGACACGGACCACCAAACGCTATCCGGGGCGGATTATCTTCGTGATCGTCAACCTGGCGATTGCGCTGGCGCTGATGGAGGGCGATATGTTCAGCGCCCTGTCATGGATCCTCGGCTTCTACTCTAACTTTGCCATTGCCTGGGTTGTGGTGGTTGCCACCGATATCACCGTGAACAAGGGGCTGCTGAAGCTCGCGCCGGCACAGCCGGAATATCGTCGCGGGATGATTCACAACGTGAACCCGGTCGGCGTGGTCTCTTTCGCCCTGGCTGCAGGCCTGTCGATCTGCGCCTTCTTCGGCCTGCTGGGCGCTACCCTGGCGCCGTTCTCTCCGCTAATTGCCCTGGTTGTGGCGCTGGTGATGACCCCGCTGATGGGGATCCTTACCGGCGGCCGTTACTACATCAAGCAGCACGACGACGGTATCAGCGAACCGCGCTACGACGCGCAGGGCAACGCTTCGACTACCGTTTACCAGTGTCTCAGCTGTGATGAAGAGTATGAACGTCCGGACGTGATGCACTCGCACAAGCATCAGGGCGCGATTTGCTCGCTGTGTAAGAGTATGGAGTAACGCAGGAAAGCAGGAAAGAAAACAGGCCGACGCTGCGTCGGCCTGTAGAGTGGCTTACGCCGCAGGCAGTTCAGCAAGCGGCCAGCGCGGACGCACGGTCACCCCGAGGTCAGGTTTCGCGCCGGTGCGCAGACGCACCATCCCGGCATAGGCGATCATCGCGCCGTTATCGGTGCAAAATTCCGGACGAGCATAGAAGACTTCGCCGCCGCGCTTGGTCATCATCTGTGCCAGCTTCGCTCGCAGCGTGCGGTTCGCGCTCACGCCACCGGCCATCACCAGGCGTTTAAAGCCGGTCTGCTCCAGCGCTCGCTTGCACTTGATCATCAGAGTATCCACCACCGCATCTTCAAACGCCCGGGCGATATCGGCACGGGTCTGCTCGTCGTCGGTGTTATTGCGGATGGTGTTAGCCGCGAAGGTTTTCAGGCCAGAGAAGCTAAAATCCAGCCCCGGGCGGTCAGTCATCGGACGCGGGAAGACAAATCGCCCCTCGGTGCCCTGCGCCGCCATTTTAGACAGCATCGGCCCGCCAGGATAATCCAGCCCCAGCAGTTTCGCCGTTTTATCGAAGGCTTCGCCTGCGGCATCATCGATAGACTCGCCCAGCAGCGTGTACTGGCCAATGCCGGTGACGCTGATCAACTGGGTATGGCCACCGGAAACCAGCAGCGCCACAAAAGGATATTCCGGCGGATTATCTTCCAGCATCGGCGCCAGCAGGTGGCCTTCCATATGGTGCACCGGAATCGCCGGTACGTTCCAGGCAAACGCCAGCGAACGCCCGACTGTAGCACCGACCAGCAGCGCGCCAACCAGACCCGGTCCGGCGGTATAGGCCACTGCATCAATTTCTTTTGCCGTCAGCCCGGCCTCTTTTAATGCTGCCTGGATCAGCGGTACGGTTTTGCGCACGTGATCGCGTGAAGCCAGCTCAGGCACAACGCCGCCGTAGTCAGCATGTAATTTCACCTGACTATACAGTTGGTTGGCTAGCAGCCCTTTTTCGTCGTCATAAATGGCGATGCCGGTTTCATCGCAGGATGTTTCAATACCCAGTACACGCATGTCTTTTTTACCTCACTCTAATACCGCGCAGTGTAGGACCAATGCCGGTTGATGTATACCCTCAGCGTATCGCGGTAAAACTTTGTTCGCCCCAGGAAGAAGGCTCGTGTATACTCCTCACCCTTATAAAAGTCCTTTCAAAAAGGGCGCCGGTGCTTTACAAAGCAGCAGTAGTTGCAGTAAAATTCCGCACCATTTTGAAATAAGCTGGCGTTGATGCCAGCAGCAAACCGAATTAATAAAGGTGAGAGGCACATGCCGGTAATTAAAGTACGTGAAAACGAGCCGTTCGACGTAGCTCTGCGTCGCTTCAAGCGTTCCTGTGAAAAAGCAGGTGTTCTGGCGGAAGTTCGTCGTCGTGAGTTCTATGAAAAACCGACTACCGAACGTAAGCGCGCTAAAGCTTCTGCAGTGAAACGTCACGCGAAGAAACTGGCTCGCGAAAACGCACGCCGCACTCGTCTGTACTAATCTGTTGAGGGCACAGCCCTCAATTCAGACCGAGTTGTAGTTGTAAGGCCGTGCTTCCGGAAGGAATGCGCGGCTTATTTTCGTTTATGCATTAGCATATACATAGCATCAGGTAAGAACGTCCACAGTCAACGCTGAGGCCGTCTACAGGATCATGTGTATAGTTTACGGGGCCTATGGCTGGACGAATTCCACGCGTATTCATTAATGACCTGCTGGCTCGAACCGACATCGTCGATCTTATCGACGCGCGGGTAAAGCTCAAGAAGCAGGGCAAGAACTACCACGCGTGCTGTCCATTCCATAACGAAAAAACCCCCTCTTTTACCGTCAACGGTGAAAAACAGTTTTACCACTGCTTTGGTTGCGGTGCGCACGGCAACGCCGTCGACTTCCTGATGAACTACGACAAGCTCGAGTTCGTGGAGACGGTCGAAGAACTTGCCGCCATGCACAACCTCGAAGTGCCATACGAAGCAGGCAGCGGACCGAGTCAGATAGAGCGCCATCAACGGCAAAGTCTCTATCAGTTAATGGACGGTCTGAATGCGTTTTACCAACAGTCTCTGACACACCCCGCCGCCGACCCTGCGCGCCAGTATCTGGCAAAACGCGGTTTAAGCAGCGAGGTCATTGCGCGCTTCGCGATTGGCTACGCGCCGCCCGGTTGGGATAACGTCTTAAAACGGTTTGGCGGCAATCAAGAAAACCGCCAGTCGCTTATCGATGCCGGCATGCTGGTTACGAACGATAAGGGGCGCAGTTACGACCGCTTCCGCGAACGGGTGATGTTCCCCATCCGCGATAAGCGAGGCCGGGTTATTGGGTTTGGTGGACGCGTGCTGGGCGATGCCCTGCCGAAATACCTGAACTCCCCGGAAACCGATATTTTCCATAAAGGTCGCCAGCTGTATGGCCTTTATGAGGCGCAGCAGGATAACGCCGAACCACCCCGTCTGCTGGTTGTCGAAGGCTATATGGACGTTGTGGCGCTGGCGCAGTACGACATCAATTATGCCGTAGCGTCGTTGGGGACCTCGACCACCGCTGACCATATTCAGCTGTTGTTCCGGGCCACCAACCAGGTCATCTGCTGTTACGACGGCGACCGGGCCGGCCGCGATGCCGCCTGGCGAGCGCTGGAAACGGCGCTACCGTACATGACCGACGGTCGTCAGCTACGCTTTATGTTTCTGCCTGACGGTGAAGACCCGGATACGCTGGTGCGTAAAGAGGGTAAAGCGGCGTTCGAAGCGCGGATGGAGCAGGCTCAGCCGCTCTCCACGTTTTTGTTTAACAGCCTGATGCCACAGGTCGACTTAAGCACCCCGGATGGGCGTGCGCAGCTCAGTACGCTGGCGCTGCCGCTGATAACCCAGGTGCCGGGCGAAACGCTGCGCATTTATTTACGTCAGGAATTAGGCAACAAGTTAGGGATTTTAGATGACGCCCAGCTTGAACGTTTAATGCCAAAACAGACAGAAAGTGGTGCCCCGCGTCCCGCACCGCAGCTAAAACGCACGACCATGCGTATACTTATAGGGCTGCTGGTGCAAAACCCGGATCTGGCCCCGCTGGTTCCACCTTTAGAAGGTCTGGATCAGCGCAAAATGCCGGGACTGGGTCTGTTCAGCGAACTGGTGAAAACCTGTTTGTCACAGCCAGGCCTGACGACCGGGCAACTTTTAGAGCAGTATCGCGGCACAAATGAGGCCGCCACCCTTGAAAAACTGTCGATGTGGGACGATATAGCAGATAAAGATATCGCGGAAAAAACCTTCACCGACTCGCTCAACCATATGTTTGATTCACTGCTTGAACTGCGGCAAGAAGAGTTGATAGCTCGTGACCGCACACACGGTTTAAGCAGTGAAGAACGCCGGGAACTCTGGACCATCAGTCAGGAACTGGCAAAGAAATGATTTGCACGGCTTAAGTGCCGAATATCGTTCGGGAAGCCCCCGACAGCCGCGCTGAGGCGCAGCGGCAATAATATAAGTACGCCCTCGCTTTAAATGTTGGCAGTTTGTTGTCGACACCAATCAAACGAAATAAGTGTGGATACCGTCTTATGGAGCAAAACCCGCAGTCACAGCTGAAGCTTCTTGTCCAACGTGGTAAGGAGCAAGGCTATCTGACCTATGCCGAGGTCAATGACCATCTGCCGGAAGATATCGTCGACTCCGATCAGATCGAAGACATCATCCAAATGATCAATGACATGGGCATTCAGGTGATGGAAGAAGCACCGGATGCCGATGATCTACTGCTGGCTGAAAACAGCAACAACACTGACGAAGATGCAGAAGAAGCAGCTGCACAGGTGCTGTCCAGTGTTGAATCTGAAATCGGACGGACAACCGATCCGGTGCGTATGTACATGCGCGAAATGGGTACCGTCGAACTGCTGACGCGTGAAGGCGAAATTGACATCGCCAAACGTATTGAAGATGGGATTAACCAGGTTCAGTGCTCCGTTGCTGAATATCCGGAAGCCATCACCTATCTGCTCGAGCAGTACGATCGCGTTGAAGCGGAAGAAGCACGTCTGTCTGACCTGATCACCGGCTTTGTCGATCCTAACGCTGAAGAAGATCTGGCTCCGACCGCAACGCACGTTGGTTCTGAACTGTCTCAGGAAGAGATGGATGACGACGAAGACGAAGATGAAGACGACGATGACGACAGCAGCGATGACGACAACAGCATCGACCCTGAGCTGGCGCGCGCGAAATTCGGTGAGCTGCGTACGCAGTACGAACTGACCCGCGACACCATTAAAGCAAAAGGTCGTAGCCACGCCGCCGCGCAGGAAGAAATTCTCAAGCTGTCCGAAGTGTTCAAACAGTTCCGTCTGGTA
Organism: Klebsiella sp. R445; assembly: GCF_051131755.1. NCBI lineage: Bacteria > Pseudomonadati > Pseudomonadota > Gammaproteobacteria > Enterobacterales > Enterobacteriaceae > Klebsiella > Klebsiella sp. R445. Next base: position 3,898,621 of record NZ_CP180446.1, on the reverse strand, counting down.
CCGAAACAGTTCGATTACCTGGTTGGCAGCATGCGTAGCATGATGGATCGCGTCCGTACTCAGGAACGCATCATCATGAAACTGTGCGTTGAACAGTGCAAAATGCCGAAGAAAAACTTCATCACGCTGTTCACCGGCAACGAAACCAGCGAAACCTGGTTCAACGCCGCTGTCGCTATGAACAAGCCGTGGTCTGAAAAGCTGCATGACGTGAAAGAAGACGTTCAGCGCGGCCTGATGAAACTACAGCAGATTGAAGAAGAAACCGGCCTGACCATCGAACAGGTTAAAGATATCAACCGTCGTATGTCCATCGGTGAAGCGAAAGCCCGCCGTGCGAAGAAAGAGATGGTTGAAGCAAACTTACGTCTGGTTATTTCTATCGCCAAGAAATACACCAACCGTGGTCTGCAGTTCCTGGATCTGATTCAGGAAGGTAACATCGGTCTGATGAAAGCGGTTGATAAGTTCGAATATCGTCGCGGCTACAAGTTCTCCACCTACGCTACCTGGTGGATCCGTCAGGCAATTACCCGCTCTATCGCGGATCAGGCGCGCACCATCCGTATTCCGGTGCATATGATTGAGACCATCAACAAGCTCAACCGTATCTCCCGCCAGATGCTGCAGGAAATGGGTCGCGAGCCGACGCCGGAAGAGCTGGCTGAACGCATGCTGATGCCGGAAGATAAAATTCGCAAAGTGCTGAAAATTGCCAAAGAGCCAATCTCCATGGAAACGCCGATCGGCGACGATGAAGATTCGCATCTGGGTGATTTCATCGAGGATACCACCCTCGAGCTGCCGCTGGATTCCGCTACCACGGAAAGCCTGCGTGCCGCCACTCACGACGTTCTGGCTGGCCTGACCGCCCGTGAAGCGAAAGTTCTGCGTATGCGTTTCGGTATCGATATGAACACCGACCACACGCTGGAAGAAGTCGGCAAACAGTTCGACGTAACCCGCGAACGTATCCGTCAGATCGAAGCGAAAGCGCTGCGTAAGCTGCGTCACCCGAGCCGTTCTGAAGTGCTGCGTAGCTTCCTCGACGATTAATCGTTGTTGCATATAAAAAGCTCCCTGCAGGGAGCTTTTTTTTGCCCTCAATTTACCGGGAGGGCCGCAGCTGTTCACGTCCGCAGCGTGCGGATTATCGACCTCGCGCGGTCAGCGCCTCCTCCAGCTCGCGATAGGCCGCCACCAGCGCCTCCAGCGTCGCCCGGTTCAATCCACTGGGATTAGGCAGCACCCACACCTCTGTCACGCCGATAGTCACCTGTTGCTTGCCCCAGCGCGCGCCGCGCACCTGGAAGGCTTTCTCAAAAGCCTGTTTGCCGAGGATCGCCAGCGCTCGCGGTTGATACTGTTCCATTTTCAGGATCAGCTCCCGCCCGCCGCTACGAAACTCCTGCAATGCCACTTCGCTGGCCTGCACCGTCGGGCGTTCCACCAGCATCGTGATACCGCAGCCGGTATCGAGCAGATGCTGCTCCTCTTCCGGTGCCAGTTGGCGCTCGGTAAACCCGGCCTGGTGAATCACCTTCCAGAAACGATTTCCCGGATGAGCGAAATGAAAACCGGTATGCGCGGAGGACTTCCCGGGGTTGATGCCGCAGAAGACCACCCGCAGGTCCGGAGCCAGAATATCGTTGATCATCTTTTCACCCACTCAATATCGAAAAGGTGATTATAAAGGATTGAAAATGCGTTGTTTATAAAATCAGCAGCCGTGCGTTTTACGCTGGATTGCGCTTGCCAGTTACTTTATAATCCCTCGCCACGGCCCCTTAGCTCAGTGGTTAGAGCAGGCGACTCATAATCGCTTGGTCGCTGGTTCAAGTCCAGCAGGGGCCACCAAATTTTATAAGTAGATACATGCACTTAGGCCACTCTCGCGAGTGGCCTTTTTGTTACCTCGTTTTCGAGTGGCGATAGAATGGCGGTGGATTTTTACCGCCATTCTACAGAGGGCATAAAAAACCCGCACGCGGCGGGCATTTAGCGGAAATTTATCAGAGCCACAATGGCCGCTGACCACCGACAGTCGGGTGAGGTGGGGCCGGTACTATCGTACCTGGTGTAACAATAAAACGTTCCACCGATTGTCGCCGTGTCCGGCGCGCCATGATGTTCAACCTCATCGACGGTAAAACTTCCCTTACTAATCAACGCAAAGCCTTTCCACCCGAGGTAAAGCGCCAGTACGGCACCGCGTAACGGCAGCTCGACCAGCCCGTCAGCATCATCAAGCTCGATGTCGAGTTGGTCGGCTTCGAATCCGCGATTGTCTGTCATGGTCAGGCTCATCAACCGATTACTGATGTTGCCGGTGATACCTTTGGCGAGCCGAGCGCGGTGCTCGATCGACGCGACATTCTGGATTACGTGGAATGCGTCAATAACGGCCGCTGGTTCGAACCGCCAGTCAGCTTTTACGGGCTGGCGAAAAGCCTGCGCGCCGCCGTTCATCACAGCTCGCCGATTTACGTTAAGCGCAACATTCTGGCCTCAACGTTTATTCCGCACCCGCTACTGTCACAACAGGACTTCAGCCGCTTCGCGCTTGATTTTCTGGTGTTTGGCAACGCGTTTTTAGAGCTCCGAAAGAGTGTCACTGCTCGCCCACTGAAGCTGGAAGCGTCACCGGCGAAATACACGCGGCGTGGTATTGAGGATGATGTCTACTGGTGGGTGCCGTCATTCGACCAGCCGCACCGGATCCGTATTCCACCTGCTGGAGCCTGGCATCAATCAGGAGCTGTACGGCATGCCGGAATATCTCAGCGCGCTAAACTCCGTCAGGCTGAGTGAAGCGGCGATGCTGTTCCGTCGCAAGTATTACCAGAACGGAGCGCATACGGGTTACATCATGTATGTGACGGACGCCGCGCAAAGCGGTACCGATGTTGAGGCGCTGCGCAATGCGATGCGCAGCTCGAAGGGGCTCGACAACTTCAAAAATCTGTTTTTCTACGCACCGCACGGAAAACCGGACGGCATAAAAATTGTGCCGCTCAGTGAGGTGGCAACGAAAGACGATTTCTTCAATATCAAAAAAGTCAGCGCTGCCGACCTGCTCGACGCACACCGCATCCCGTTCCAGTTGATGGGTGGCAAGCCGGAAAACGTCGGCTCGCTCGGCGGCACCAAATGTAACTGATTTCCGCCGCCTCCGGGCGGCTTTTTCTTACCCCCACGCCTGACCGCCTCAAAAGCCCGCCATACCCTCGAACGCCTCCGCATCGCCCACCGACACACTCGCGAATCCGCGCGGCGCAGCGACGCGCTCAGGCTTGCGAAAATAAATGCGCAAAAGTACGCTGGCGCGCAGTGCTTTCCCCGCCTCGCCTGCCCGCTTCATGGGTAGTTTTAATGTAATTGCATAGTAGTCCAAAGGTCAGCGCGGATGAGCCCTAGAGTATCTGCGGGATGAATCAATAGCTAATGCAAATTCACGCATTCACATGCGAGAAGCTAACCTTCAGGTTGTGCAACAATTTGCGCTACCTGCACTCGCGACTGACCAACGAATAATTTCTCTGACACGATATATTCTCTTAGTATTTTCAGGCGCCTGTAGTACGCCATAACTGCGCGTAACTGTTGCAAAGGGTGGGCGCCAATCATATCAAATTGAGCTTGGTAAGTTTGCCATCCCAAACATCTAAAAAAAATCCTAACGCGCTTACGAAGATTTTCGGTAGTTTCAAGATCGATGTTCCTAATCTCAATCCCTCCATCCTCGTCAAACCCAGACAATCCTTTATCTCTAAAATATGCGTAAGTATTCTTATAAATTTTTTCTAGACGATCATAAATAAATTCACTTTCGACGCGAGCAGATACATCTTGAACACTCTGAGCCAAATCAGGAAGTAGGTTCAATTCAATATGCCCAGGCGAGTTGTATTGTAGTGAACTAACCTCCGGGCGATGCAAAACAGGGATAATATTCTTTAACCCAGTAAATATATTTACTGCTGAGATACCCCCAGTCCAGTTACCCATTAATCGCAGCATCGTGTTTCTAATCGAAACTCGCCCCAAATGAGCAAGCCCATAGTGAAAAGAGTACAACTGTTCAAAAACCTTTGGAATAACAGATAAATCGTTTATAAACAATTGATTATCCAAACCAAGCATGTAACTAGAAGTACGTTCTTGTTTTAACAATAGCGCATCATCGGTACATATCTCCTCATATAAATATGAGTCTTCATCAGGCATATACTCTTCAGGGAAATTTTCCACACTCAGAAGACTGTAATTTTTACGCCCTGTTTCTGCGTAATGATTGCAGATATACACACACTCATTTGATTGTATAATCTCTCTTAAACTCATCCTTTGATTAAGATATGAGTCTAATGTCGATCTAGAAACAGGGATTAAACACCAACGGTTAGTTCGAGCCGAATTATCAAGCCAAACATACAGCGCATCCTTATAACCACTCCCTCGAAATAAGCAAATTAATGGCCCATCAAAATATACCAAATCTGAATACCACGAGTAATCCCCGACTGCAGGTGCATTAATTCTTTTAGCATCTAATCTTATCATGGCAATGCTCTTATTACCTGAAAGCCATTAGAAAACTCAGCATCTAAATATGGATGAAAGTCGAAATGGCCTTTTCTATTTGGAGGCATGCATTTGCCATCACGGCAAGTCACTGCACCTATTGCAAGATGATCTCCAATTGCCTTCTTAATATTTTTTATAGATTTAGAAAGCCCAGCATAAGCAACAACAGCTTGTCGTTCTGATTCATACATAGACAACGCCCACATAGAGCACTCCTGCTCACTGTCCGACGCAACTCTCTCTGGAACCCTTCTTTTGGGAGGCCAAAAGCAACTTTCTGTTATCGGATTGAGAGTGAAGCGCCAACATTCCTTATCACATTCAGTCGCGGCGGCCGGCGGACATTGAGGTGCAAGATCGCTAATTTGCTGACTATATTGATAGACAAGGGCTATAGGCTGTTCAGCAAAATGTTCGATTAAATCTACATTTATTGCTGGAGCGTGCTCATCAAATTGATTTTGCTGCTCATTTTGAAATACAGGCATAGATAAAACTCCTTTCTTGCCTCTTTATGCTCTTTTAGTTTTTATCAATCATAAACGTAGCGTCTTATTTTACAAGTTCTAAAGTTGGAACTGTTATGAGGTTAACACATCCAAAAGAACACTTTTCAACTTACAGTCTTTGAGAGAGATAGAAAATACGAACTACATTTTCCAATCCCCACGCAACTAGCCGTGGGGTTATGTTCAGCACTTTTTTCAGGTGCTACCGCCAACTTTCATCTTCCCAAACTTCCTGAAGAATGCTTTCCAACGCCTCACGCTCTGAATCCTTGTTGAATCCCATCAACTCGACACCTGTCATTGAGCCCTTTTTGACAGTAACGCACGTAGATGGAAAAACAGACTGTATTCGCCTGGTCAATTCGCATTGAAAAGCATCAATTATTGGCTGGCCTATTTTTTGGTCTTTATCTAACGTGATGTTAACTTTCACTTTGCCCTCCCTTGCAAAGATTTCATCAACAAGCGGAGCGGAAAAAAAAAACAGAAAAATCATTATTTTTCATTAGGTTGCCTCTCGCTATTTCCGCGATTAAATTTAAAGCAATTTCACGTTCCCTGTCCTGACAAACACTCTCTGTCGTCAGACGCGCAATCATGACTTGCTCGCTTAACTCTCTATCCACACAACCTCCAATACGGATAACTGTATAAATACACAGCATCACGTATCGATAAAAAAATGAAAGAAAAACATCACCAAAAAATGACGTATGTACATGATATGGACATAAATTAATTACAGTCTCAACTTAGTAATTGACGCTAACCCCGCGACTCGATTTAGGATTTGTCTGGCCTTCGCCCGATGTGAGGGGGCTGCCGGAAAAATTTCACCGGTTGCGGAACCACGGCACCATTTGCCGTTTATACAGCTTTTTCCACCGGTCATCAGGTGCAAGGCCTCACCTCGGCTGATGGTTTCGCCGGTCGTGAGCTGAATCTCGCCTATTGTTCTGTCAATTGCCGAGCTTTGTTTATCCGTTCCGTGGACAAATTCCCGGCTAGTGACCCGTTTGTTATCCCTAAGTCGGGTCGTTAGCTTCCGCCTTTCGCTTCGACTCAACGGTTTGGATATCGTGATGAGCAAGTGGCAGTATTGAGGCTTGCCTTAACCAGGTCATAGACTTTACCGCCCCGACCTGTCCTGGCCCATTCGACAACTTCGGTTATGGACGATACAGGTATTCACCGTTGTCCCCCCTATTGAGAGCAGCCTTGCAGGCAGTTCCCATCCGAACTAGAATCATGGCAGCAAAACGAGGCTTTAACGATGACAAAAAAAACAGTACACAGCCAGATCACTAAAACTCAAATCTACCGTTCCGTTGCCAGCTCAACCGCGATAGAAACCGGTGTTTCTGTGCAAAAAATTGAGCAGCAACTGAAACAAAATCAGGCACAGGCGAAAGCCGTTGGCCTCGCCCGTTAATCTGGCAAGATGTCGCTCACCAGTTGCATCATAGGGCTGTAGTTCCCTGATACACCTGCCTGTATTGCCTTGAAGTAAAACGCCTTGTGCTCATCCCACAGGCTGTAATCAAGTAAGCCCTTCTCTGCCAGAACCGACAGCACATCGCAAAGCAATCTCGACAAACGCCCGTTACCTTCTCTGAATGGGTGGATCAAAATAAACTCCACATGGCATTTAGCCAGATAACTTACCAGCTCCAGACGAGCCAGGGATTTCAGTTCACCAGACCGAGCGAGAAACTGCTTCTCGAAACCATCAAGAAGAAGCGGAATCCTGTCGGCAGCGGCAAACTGAAAGCCGTCCTTAGTTAAGTTGGCATTACGCAGCCTCCCTGCCCAGTCGTACACATTCCCCAGCCACTGGCGATGCCATCTGCTGAGGTGCTCAAAAGCCAGCACATCAGGTGTCTGCCCCTCAATAAATAGCTGCTCATACAGCATCAGCAGCAAGCCAGACTCCAGCGCCTCCATTTCCTGCTGCCGCTGATAGTTGTTGACCCGATCTTCCCAGATCTCAAGCGCTCTGCGCTTTTCAGTCAGGTAATCATAACGGCCGTAGTGTTTGGAGCTGACATCATTCAAAGCATGGTTCTGAATACGATCGCGGATCTCTTTGCTGATCCCCGCCTCACCCACTTTCTCCGCCGAAGACTGTTTCGGTATGGCCGATACCGGATTTACTTCAAGATCGAACGTAATACCCACGCTGGTATTCATCGGATCAGGTAACGGGTCAGGTAAAGATAGTGCAATGGGGAAATGAGAGAACCAATCAGAAACAAAAATAACCTAACAACTAATTGATTATAAACAATTAAAAATACAAACAGAGACAATGGCGAACAATTAAAAACATGCCAATTTTATGAATCATAATCGCCTGGTCGCTGGTTCAAGTCCAGCAGGGGCCACCAGACACCGCAAGGGCTGGCGAGAAATCGCCGGCCCTTGCGCTTTTTAGCGTTTCGCACTCACACCACACCAGTTAACGCCCGCCAACAGGCCATTAAAGGACTGTTGCTGCCCACGGAACACCATTACATTTCGCCCCTTTCATTTTGAAGGCAATACGATGGATTTCAGGAAGATCATTATTTTGGCTTTGGTTGCGGGATGGTTTTCGGTTTCGGCTAGCGCAAGCGTGTTTCCCGCTTCAAGTGGTCCGGTGCTGGCGTGTGGCACCGACGGGGGCCAGCATTATCAGGTGGATGTGACGCTGTTCCCGAAAACACTGCGGGTAAACGGTACATTTCTGGAGCTGCAGTCATCGACGGATGCCAATGACGGTTTTAAAGTCGGCATCTACAAGCAAGCGGGCGGTCCTGATAACGCCATGCTGGCGGTGAAAGCAGGTTTTAAGCCGGTGCTGATAGAACACAACACGACCTACGTTTGCGGTTAGAATCCGCCGCCATCGCCGCTGAAGCCATCCGCAGACAGGTGAAAATAAAAGGAGCGCCGTTAATAACGGTTCGCTCCTTTTTTATACCTTATACGCTGAACAGCACGATTATGAATGGGCGGTTGAAACGCTCAACTCACACCAGTTCCCGCAGCTGCTCCCGCATGTAGGAAGAGAAGAACTCAGGGTTTTTAATAATGAGACGGTCACCAGATGCGATCTTATCTGCCCATCCGGCCACTTTTTCCGTGAACCCGGCGTTCCATCCCTCCTGCTGACCTCGCGCCATCACGTCATCGGCACTTGCCGGAACACCTAACTCATTCAAATACTTTAAAATGCCTTTAGCGGTGCTTTCATCCATTGAAGGCGGAGCCGGTTCTGATGTGTTCATACCACCAATAAAATCTAATGCTTTATCTATCGCTGTTGGCATGCTCTTATCCTTAAAATTAACCATGTGATGAACATGTTTATACTATGGACCCAAGTTCGCCGGGATATCAAAGAGAACGTTGCCTTTATTTGATTCAGCCCTCATTCAAACGTTTGCATGGCGGTTTTCTGCGCACTTAAGACGCTCGTTTCCGCACTAGCTGGCGCGCCGCGCGGGCATCAGGTCAACGATGAGTCCTGGTTTTTACGCTTAAACTGGCTGGCGTCGATATCGTACTGCTTCATCTTGCGCCACAACGTCGTGCGCCCGATATTGAGCAGGCTGGACATCTCCTGCACCCGGCCACTGGTGACGCGGGCGGCATGAATAATTGCCTCTTTTTCGATGGCGCTGAAGGTCAGGCTGGCGGGTAAGAGCGGCGACGCGCTGTCGCTGCTGCCCAGGCGCTCGGAGAAAAGATATTCCGGCAGGTTGCTCAAGCGAATATGGCCGTTATCGCTGCTGATGGCGATATTTTCGATAATGCTGTTGAGCTCAAAATCATTGCCCGGCCAGGAGTAGTTCACCAGCTGAGCCAGGGCGTCGTCGTCCACTTTCAGCCGCGATGAAAAACGCCGTTCGAGGCTGCGCAGACGGTTATGCACCAACGCGGAAATACTGCTGCGCCGCGACCTCAGCGGCGGAATGACAATCTCAAACGAGTGCAACGCATAGTAGAGCTGGCGGCTAAAGCGGTTCTGCTCCACCAGGTTGGCGAGATCGACGGTGGTGGTGGCGATCACTTTCACATCCACCGGGATCAGCCGGCGGGCATCGAGCCGGGTTAACACCCCCTGCTTAATCACCTGCAACAGCACGGACTGCAGTTCCGGCGCCAGGTACTCGATTTTTTCCAGGAATAAGGTCCCGCCGCTGGCCAGCTCCAGGCGGCTCAAACGGCCGTTTTGATCATCAGTCGGCGCGCTGCCCATAAAATCCTGCCCCAGCACGTTGTCAGCATACAGCTGGCAGTTAACCGCAATATACGGGCCGCCCGCCCGTTCACTTTCATTATGAATAGCCTGGGCGATCAGCTCTTTCCCGACGCCCTCTTCGCCGCACAGCAGAACCGGGAAAGCGCCGCGTGCGGCCTGCCGGCCAAAATGTATCAGCCGCCGCGTTTGCGGATCGTCCGCAGACATCTGCTCAAACGTATGACTCACTTTGCCCAACTGGCTGGTCATCAGCTGACGCAGCTGCTCCACCGGATGCAGCAGCAGAATAAAGCTGTTGCCCTGCGCTTCGACAATCGGCTTGAGGGTAATCACGGCGTCGATAAACTGATGCTGACTCTCAAATGTCACTTCCGCATGGTTCAGCGCCCGCGCGTGCTTAATGGCCCGACGCAGCAGCGCCGGCAGCATCACCAGGTCGTGAATATTTTTCCCCTGGCTGGCCTGCGCATCCAGATGCAGGAGCCTCGCGGCCTGGACGTTAATAAACTGCAGCACCCCTTGCTCATTCCACGCCATTACCCCGTCGTCCATGCTTTCCAGCAGACCGTACATCTGATTGAGGTGGCGATTGGATTCGGCGAGCAGGCTGTCGGTGAGCAGTGAATTCCCCACCTCCCGGGCAATCGCGAGGGTCAGGGACAAATCAGAAGCCGCCTGCTGTTCGATCAGGCAGCACAGCGAAATGGAACCAAACAGGCGTCCGTGGTTATCAAACACCGGCGTCGAGCTAAATGACCAGCCGTGCAGCGCCTGTTTAAAATGTTGATCGCCGGAGGTTCTCACCGGCTGCCCCAGCATCGAGGCCAGCGACAGCGCGCAGCTGCCGATAATGCTTTCGGCGCAATAGCTGCCGTCGAGGAACCCTAGCGTTTTCAGCTGCGCCAGCGTCTGCGCTTCACCGCAGCGGCTGAGAATACAGGCGGACTCATCCAGAATGAACAGCGCGCAGGGGCGGCCGTCCATGAATTCCCAGGCATCTTCCAGCGCGGCCTGGCCGATGGTCAGCAGCGCGGTTTTACGCCGACAGATCGACTCAAACGTCAGCCCCTGCGCCTGATGCGGCGCCTGCCAGGTGTCCCGCTGCATAAACCGGCTGCAACGATGCCATGACTGGCCGATTACGGAAGATGCTGTCTGTGAAGAATCCTGAGTCTGCGCCGCCATGTCCCTTTCCACTGTTGACCAATAGACAACCCCTCCGGCAGAGACTGTCGGAGGGGAGAAACGTCCTTCACGTTCAGACTACGCGTTCGCGTAACCTTAACGCGCCAGCCACTGCTGACCGAGCAGGTCGGCCGTCATAATCGCGGCATAGACGTTATCAGGCGCCACGGCAAAAGGCATGTTATGGATGGTTTCACCTTCCGCACAGGTCGCTTTCGCCACCGCCTGAATTTTCCCTTCAATGCCCTCTTTCACGCCCATCTGCGCCAGCGTCACCGGCAGCCCCACTTTCTGGCAGAAGCCCAGCACCGTCTCAATCTCTTCCATCGGGCTGTTTTGCAGCACCAGTTGAGCCAGAGTACCAAAGGCTACTTTCTCGCCGTGGTACAGATGGTGGCACTCTTCCAGAATGGTGAAGCCGTTGTGAATAGCGTGCGCCGCCGCAAGGCCGCTGCTTTCGAAGCCAATGCCGCTGAGGTAGGTGTTGGCTTCGACAATACGCTCCAGCGCATCGGTCACGACGCCGGCCTGGGCCGCCAGACGCGCTTTTTCGCCTTCCGCCAGCAGCGTATCATAGCACAGGCGGGCCAGGCTCAAGGCCGCCGCCGTGGACTGGCCGCCGGCCATGCTGGTAGCCCTGGCATCAAAACAGGCCTTCGCTTCAAACCAGGTGGAAAGCGCATCGCCCATCCCCGCCACCAGCAGACGCACCGGCGCTTTGGCGATAATCGCCGTATCCATCACCACAATATCCGGGTTTTTCGGGTAGATCAGATACTCTTCAAATTCACCGGCTTCGGTGTAAATCACCGACAGCGCGCTGGTTGGCGCATCGGTCGAGGCGATGGTCGGGATCACCACCACCGGCAGCTTCTGGTAGAAGCCGATGGCTTTGGCGGTATCGAGCGTCTTGCCGCCGCCAATCCCCACCACGCCGCGGCAGCCGTGCTGCTGCAGAATGGCGATCAGGCGGTTGATTTCCGCATGGCTGCATTCGCCGTTAAAGCGTGTGGCATGGCAGCTGAGTCCGTGGTTATGCAGGCCATTGAGCACCTTCTCCCCCGCCAGCTTCATGACGAAGTCATCGGCAATCACGAAAAAACTGTCCGCCAGATTTTTGGCATACTGGCCAAACAGCGTGGATGCATCAGGTCCCTGAAGATATTTGGCCGGAGATTGAATAACGTTTAGCATTCCTTTCACCCTCAAATAAGTGCATGTTTTACATGATGTGCCCTGGCGTCATCCCGTTCAGCTTTCGGTAAAAGGCGGGAACGGGAGCATGACCGGAGCGATGCAAACACTGTAGGGCGAGCGGCGAACAAAAAAATTTTTGCCGATTTTGTTCTGATCTGAAACGACGATCGATTTTTAATGTTTCATATTGGAACATGACTGGCGAAGAAACACCGGGATTGCGATCCCGATCGGCCCCTTCAGTCACCAAACGCCACAAAACCAGGGACCAGCGGCGGGTGACGTTCCCCTCTCCCGGCAAAAAAACGCCGAAAAAGTCGTCCCGACCGCCATCCACCACCGTGGTGCGCGAGGCGAAAAAACCGCCCTGACTCGCATTTTTCGCATTTCCCTAGCAAAAACGTTCCATTACGGAACGAAAATTAATAATCATGTTCCGTAATGAAACCCGTTTTCGCGGCATTTTTTTTTCCGTTAACTCAGCCAGAATCATCACATCGCCGGTTGTTGTTCCCGCCAGGCGATACCCCTACACGATGACCGCCTCCGTGCGCAGAGAGGCCGCATCGCATCACGTCGACGGAGCATGAATAATGAAAAAACTGATTAACCGTGTCGAAGATGTCCTGAGTGAACAATTACAAGGCCTCGCGAAGGCCCACCCTGAATTAACGCTGCATCAGGACCCGGTCTACGTCACCCGCGCCGATGCGCCGGTGGCCGGAAAAGTCGCGCTGCTCTCCGGCGGCGGAAGCGGACACGAGCCGATGCACTGCGGCTATATCGGCAAAGGGATGCTCTCCGGAGCCTGTCCGGGCGAGATTTTCACCTCGCCGACGCCGGACAAAATGTTCGAGTGCGCCATGAATATCGACGGCGGTGAAGGCGTACTGCTGATCATCAAAAACTACACCGGGGATATCCTCAATTTCGAAACCGCCACCGAGCTGCTGCATGAAAGCGGCGTCAAGGTCACCACCGTGGTGATCGATGACGACGTGGCGGTCAAAGACAGCCTCTACACCGCCGGACGCCGTGGCGTCGCCAACACCGTGCTGATAGAGAAGCTGGTGGGTGCCGCCGCCGAACGCGGTGATTCGCTGGAAGCCTGCGCTGAACTGGGCCGCCGTCTCAACAACCACGGCCACTCCATCGGCATTGCGCTGGGCGCCTGCACCGTGCCGGCCGCCGGACAGCCGTCGTTTGAGCTACAGGATAATGAGATGGAGTTCGGCGTCGGTATTCATGGCGAACCGGGCATCGACCGTCGCGCCTTTAGCTCTCTCGATCGCACCGTGGATGAGATGTTCGACACCCTGCTGGAAAACGGGACCTACAGCCGTACCCTGCGCCAGTGGGATCACCTGAAAGGCAGCTGGCAGGACGTGCAGCAAAGCAAACAGGCGTTGCAGAAAGGCGACCGCGTCATCGCCCTGGTCAACAACCTCGGCGCGACCCCGCTATCGGAGCTGTATGGCGTATTCAACCGCCTGGCAATGCGCTGCGAGGAGCACGGCATCACGATCGCCCGCAGCCTCGTCGGCAGCTACTGCACGTCGCTGGATATGGTGGGCTTTTCCATCACGCTGCTGAAAGTCGATGACGCCACGCTGACGTTATGGGACGCCCCCGTTCACACCCCTGCGCTGAACTGGGGCCACTAAGGAGCACGACATGTCACTGAACAGAACGCAAATCGTTAACTGGCTCTATCGCTGCGGCGATACCTTCACCCGCGAGAAAGATTTCCTGACCGGCCTCGATAAAGAGATTGGCGATGCCGACCATGGTCTGAACATGCATCGTGGCTTCAGCAAAGTGGTGGAGAAGCTACCGTCCATCGCCGATAAAGACATCGGTTTTATTCTCAAGAATACCGGGATGACGCTGCTCTCCAACGTCGGCGGCGCCAGCGGGCCGCTGTTCGGCACCTTCTTTATTCGCGCAGCCCAGGTGACTCAGGCTCACCAGAGCCTGACCCTCGATGAGCTGTATCAGATGATGCGCGAAGGGGCCGAGGGCGTGGTCAATCGTGGCAAGGCAGAGCCCGGCGATAAAACCATGTGCGATGTCTGGCTGCCGGTGGTCGAGTCGCTGCGCCAGTCCGGCGAACAGCACCTGTCGGTGCAACAGGCGCTGGACGTCGCGGCGCAGCAGGCGGAGGAAGCCGTTCGTTCCACCATCACTATGCAGGCCCGCAAAGGCCGCGCCAGCTACCTCGGCGAGCGCAGCATCGGGCATCAGGATCCGGGGGCAACTTCGGTGATGTTGATGATTCAGGAACTGGCGGCAGCCGCCAAAGCGTAAGGATAAGGCGATGGTAAACCTGGTGATTGTTTCTCATAGCGCCCGGCTGGGCGAAGGCGTCGGGGAACTGGCCCGGCAGATGTTAATTGGCGATGGCTGCAAGCTGGCGATCGCCGCCGGGATTGACGATCCGCAGAACCCGATCGGCACCGATCCGCTGAAGGTGATGGAGGCGATCGAGTCCGTGGCCGATACCGACCACGTGCTGGTAATGATGGATATCGGCAGCGCCCTGCTCAGCGCGGAGACCGCGCTGGATCTCCTCGATCCGGCCATCGCGGCCAAGGTCCGCCTGTGCGCCGCCCCGCTGGTCGAAGGCACGCTGGCCGCCACGGTCAGCGCCGCCACCGGATCGGATATCGATAAAGTGATCGCCGACGCCATGCACGCCCTGGAAGCCAAGCGCGTGCAGCTGGGATTACCATCGTCAGCACACGAGGTCATTGAGGCAACGCCCAATGTTGATGATCTGAGCGGGCAGTCCGTCTCGGTGGTGATCAAAAATCACAACGGGTTGCACGTTCGCCCGGCATCGCGTCTGGTGGCGGCCTTAGCCGGGTTCCAGGCGGATCTGGTGCTGGAGAAAGGCGGTAAATGCGTGTCGCCGGACAGCATCAACCAGATTGCCCTGCTCCAGGTTCGTTGCAACGATACCTTGCGACTGCTAGCCCGCGGGCCGGACGCCGAGGCGGCGCTGGCGGCATTTCAGGCACTGGCGGCAGAAAACTTTGGTGAGCAGCCGGACGCTGCGCCAGCCGCCCCTGCGCCGGCTGTCGTCCGCGTCCAGGGGAGCGCGATGCGCTACCCACGGCCTCACACCCGGCCGGAGCGGCAAAGCGGCGCAGATATTACCGATGAGATGCAGCGCCTGAAACAGGCGATCGACCAGACCCTGGCGGATCTCACCGCGCTGACTTCGCTGGCGGAAGATCGTTATTCCGCTGATATCTCGGCGATCTTTTCCGGCCACCATACGCTGCTCGACGATCCTGATTTATACGATACCGCCTGCGAGATCATGCGAAATGAGCGCTGCGGCGCGGCCTGGGCGTGGTATCAGGTGCTGGTTGATCTTAGCCAGCAATACCGCGATCTGGACGATGCCTATCTGCAGGCTCGCTATATCGATATCGACGATCTGCTGCAGCGTACGCTGCGCCATCTCGCGGGTCACAACGAGGAGCCGCCGCGCCTGCAAGGACCGACGATCCTCATCGCCGACGATATCTTTCCTTCCACAGTCGTGCAGCTGGATCCCCGGCAGGTAAAAGGCATCTGTCTGCAGGAAGGCAGCGACCTCGCCCACGGGGCGATTATCGCCCGCCAGGCCGGCATCGCCTTCCTGTGCCAGCAACGTGAGGTGCTAACCCGCTTTCATGATGGTGAAACGCTGACGCTGGATGTCGTCGGGCAGCGCGTGATGCGTAGCTAAAGATAAGGCTAAAGAGGCCCCGGGCTACGCGTCTATGTCGTTACCCGGGGAGCGCTCGCAAGAGCAGCGATTATTTGCTGTGCCAGTAGGCCTGAGAGCGCACCAACTGCGGATCAATTTCGTCGTTTTCGAAACGACCAAGCAGCGATTTGACGACCGCGCCCTCGCCGGTGACCCAGATAAAGTAATCCTCTGGCGGCACGCTCACCTGTGCCAGACGCTCTGCCACGACGGAGGGTTGATGGCCCACCACCCACTCGATATTAAAGCCCTGCAGGTCCGCCAGATAATCCTGATAAGATACATCGCCGATCGTGACCAGCGCCGTCACCTGCGGGCGCACGGGCAGACGGCTGAGGCCGAGCAGGCGACGGCGCAGTGCCGGCATCCCGGACTCATCACAGACATACAGCTGCCAGGCATAATCTTCCGGCACCACCAGTGAACCGCGCGGCCCACCAATCACCAGGGTATCGCCCGGTTTGGCCGCCAGCGCCCAGCTGCTGGCAATCCCGCCGTCGTGGATAAAGAAGTCATACGCCAGTTCATGGCGCTCGGCATCGTACAGCGGCGTATAGTCGCGGGTTGCCGGACGAACATTCTCACCCCAGTTAATGCCTTCATCAGTAACCTGCGGCGGTGTAAACGCGGCGCCGGCTTCGGGGAAAAACAGTTTGGTATGGTCGTCAAACCCCTGGGAAACAAAACCCTCCAGCGACTCCCCGCCCAGCACAATGCGCTGAAAAGCCGCGCCGATACGCTCTACGCGCAGGACGGTTAACTCACGGAAACGCAGCTCATTACGAACGCGTTGCGGGTACTGAGTGTTTTTCGTTTTTATCATCATCGATTCGATCGCCTTCGTGAAAAATAGATATATCTAAACACAACCTAAATGATAATGATTGCCATTAAAAAAGAATGCAAGTTATTTTTGATATAGTCGTGACAAAAAGCAAAAAAGTCCAAACCCATCAATAAAAACATTTAAAATCAATAAATTAAAAAAATATCAGATCTCATACTTGCTAACCGTCATTTTTTAGATATACATTAGATATATCAAAACTAATGAGGAATAAACGATGCGACATCATCATGAAGAAGGGCGCGGGCCACGTGGGCACCGCGGTGAACGTGGGGAACACGGCCACAGAGGCGGTGACCATGGCGAGCACGAACGCAGAGGCGGCGGACGCCGTCAGCGTTTCTTTGGTCACGGCGAACTGCGACTGGTTATCCTCGATATCCTGACTCGCAACGCCAGCCACGGCTACGAACTGATTAAAGAGATAGAGACCCTGACTCAGGGTAACTATAGCCCTAGCCCGGGCGTGATCTACCCCACCCTCGATCTCCTGCAGGATCAGGGTCTGATCAGCGTTGAAGAGGAAAATGGCCGCAAGAAAATCGCCATTACCGCCGAAGGCAGCCAGCTGCACGCCGAAAATCTCGAGCAACTGGCTCAAATTCAAGAGCGTTTACAGGAGCGGATGGTCGGCTGTGAACTGCGCAAAAATCCGCAAATGAAGCGGGCGCTGGAGAACTTTAAAACCGTACTGGATCTGAAAGTGAATCAGCAGCCCACCAGCGACGCGCAGCTCAAGCAGATCGTCGCCGTTATCGACCGCGCAGCCATGGAAATTTCCCAGCTCGATTAAACCACCCTTCTGCCCTCTAATTGGGCAACCTGCACCGCCGCGAAGCACGCGGCGGTATAGCTGCCAGCAGGTTATTAGCTCCTTTCAGGAGTAAAACATGCCAAAAATATCGCCGTGAGATTAAATTCCGCACATATCCGCTTTCACGCTGCGTTTATCCCGATTTTCAGCGCCTCCACCGAAGTGGCGTAATCCCTGCAATACTTAATTCAGTATCATGTGATACGCCCGCCCCAGGAGCTCACTTTGAACAGGTTACCTTCCAGCGCATCGGCTCTGGCCTGCAGCGCACACGCACTGAATCTCATTGAGAAGCGAACGCTTGATCATGAGGAGATGAAAGCACTTAACCAGGAGGTCAGGGAATACTTTAAAGAGCATGTGAATCCAGGGTTTTTAGAGTACCGAAAATCGGTCACCGCTGGCGGGGATTACGGAGCCGTAGAGTGGCAGGCGGGAGGGTTAAATACGCTTGTCGACACTCAAGGACAAGAGTTTGTCGATTGTCTGGGTGGTTTTGGGATTTTTAATGTAGGGCACCGTAATCCAGTTGTGATTTCCGCCGTCGAGCATCAGCTCGCTAAACAACCTCTTCATAGTCAGGAACTGCTGGACCCGCTTCGGGCCATGCTGGCCAAAACGCTGGCAGCATTAACGCCCGGCAAACTGAAATACAGCTTCTTCAGTAACAGCGGTACGGAATCGGTCGAAGCGGCGCTCAAGCTCGCCAAAGCCTACCAGTCGCCACGTGGCAAATTTACCTTCGTGGCCACCAGCGGCGCGTTCCATGGGAAATCGCTGGGTGCTCTGTCGGCTACCGCCAAATCGACCTTCCGTAAGCCTTTTATGCCGCTGCTGCCGGGCTTTCGTCACGTGCCGTTTGGCGATATCAACGCCATGCGCACGCTGCTCAGTGAGTGCAAGAAAACCGGTGATGACGTCGCGGCGGTGATCCTTGAGCCGATCCAGGGCGAAGGCGGCGTGATCCTGCCTCCTCAGGGCTATCTGCCGGCGGTACGTAAGTTGTGTGATGAATTTGGTGCACTGCTGATCCTCGATGAGGTGCAGACCGGCATGGGGCGCACCGGCAAAATGTTTGCCTGTGAGCACGAGAACGTTCAGCCGGACATTCTGTGCCTTGCCAAAGCCCTCGGCGGCGGCGTGATGCCAATTGGCGCGACGGTCGCCACCGAAGAGGTGTTCTCGGTGCTGTTCGACAACCCGTTCCTGCATACCACCACCTTCGGTGGAAATCCGCTGGCCTGTGCCGCGGCGCTGGCGACGATCAACGTTCTGTTGACGCAAAATCTCCCGGCACAGGCGGAACAGAAAGGCGAACTGCTGCTGGATGGCTTCCGTCAGCTGTCCCGCGAGTACCCGGATCTGGTGAATGAGGTGCGTGGTAAAGGGATGCTGATGGCGATTGAGTTCGTGGATAACGAAATCGGTTACAGCTTCTCCAGTGAGATGTTCCGCCAGCGCATTCTGGTGGCGGGGACGCTCAACAACGCCAAAACCATCCGCATTGAGCCACCGCTGACGCTGACGCTTGAGCAGTGTGAGCAGGTGCTTAAAGCGGCACGTACAGCATTGGCTGCACTGCGGGTTTCAGTGGAAGAGGCCTGAAGCTCTCTGCGCTGTCCTCTCCCCATCGGGGAGAGGCGCTTTTTCTGCGGTTCCGCGGATGTCCTCACAGAGAGAAACGGAGCTTAAACGACCCGTACGCCAGGTGGCATCAGACGTTCCGGCGTCAGCAGTACGCTTTCGCTGCCATCTTCTGTCTCTGCGCACAGCAGCATGCACTCCGATGTCTCACCCCGCATTTTGGCCTTAGCCAGATTGCACAGCACCACCACCGTTTTTCCCAGCAACTCCTGCTCGCTGTAGTAAGGCACCAGGCTTGTCACCGTTTGCAAGATCCGCTCACCCATATCAATCTTCGCGATATACAGTTTATCGGCATTGTCATGCCGCTTAACCTCGACAATCTTTCCGGTACGCATTTCCAGTCTGGCAAAATCATCGTAAGCAACAGTATCCATCATTTACCTCCAGTAAAATTTTAGTAAAATATAGCAAGTTTTATTATTTGTTCAGCACCCCGCTGACAGGAATGTTACTTTCGTCACTCTTTATGGCGGAAAAAAGTCCCCGTTCGCTGCAAATAAAACCAGCAATATTTACTGAAAACAGATGCAGGAACCCAAGCTTGCTTTACAATGGGCGGGCGCAGATGGGGCAACGTCAGATAAGGAATAAGATGGCAACACTCAAAGATATCGCAACCGAAGCGGGTGTCTCACTGGCGACGGTTTCACGGGTATTAAACGACGATCCAACCCTGAACGTGAAAGAAGAGACCAAGCACCGTATCCTGGAAATTGCAGAGAAGCTGGAATATAAAAGCAGCAGCTCTCGCAAGGCACAGGTTCACGCCGTGGGCCATCACCATATTCTGGCACTCTACAGCTACCAGCAGGATCTGGAGATTAACGATCCTTACTATCTGGCAATCCGCCATGGGATTGAAACCCAGTGCGAAAAGCTGGGGATCGAGCTGACCAACTGCTACCTCAACAACGCACTGCCCGAACTGAAAAAAGCCACCGGCGTACTGATTGTCGGCAAACCTTCTCGCGCCATTCGCGAAGCCGCCACCGCGCTGACCGACAATATCTGCTTTATCGATTTTCATGAGCCAGACAGCAGCTACGATGCGGTGGATATCGATCTTGTGCGCATCGCCAAAGAGGTGATCGACTTCTTTATCGCCCAGGGGGCCTCACGCATTGGCTTTATCGGAGGCCAGGATGAACCCGGCAAAGCCGATATCCGCGAAATGGCGTTCGTTGAGTATGGGCAGCTAAAAGGCGTGGTCTCACAGGGTGATATCTGGCGCGGCGGTTTCTCCAGCTCGTCGGGCTATGAACTGGCGAAAACGATGCTGGCTCAGGAAGACTACCCGACGGCGCTGTTTGTCGCCTCGGACTCTATCGCCATCGGCGTCCTGCGCGCTATTCACGAACGCGGCCTGTCGATACCTGAAGATATCTCTTTAATCAGCGTGAATGATATTCCGACCGCGCGCTTCACCTTCCCACCGCTCTCTACCGTGCGCATCCACTCTGAAATGATGGGAAGCCAGGGGGTGAACCTGCTGTACGAAAAAGCCCGCGACGGCCGGGCGTTACCGCTGAACGTCTTTGTCCCCAGCGTCCTGAAGCTGCGCGGCACCACCCGATAACACCTCTGCGCACGATACTTTCCCGGCGGCACCAGGCTTGCCGGGATGACCTTCTCTACGTCCATCCTTGTGTCAACGCGGTAACATGCCGCCCCGGTATTTTCTGGTTTGCACACCCCCTCTCTGACAGCGCTCATTTTGTGATCGAGTTAAAGTAAATCATCCCTGCCCATTTTATTTAGTAAAAGTTTTACTAAAATAGCCGTATTACATCAGATCCGTACAGGGAGGCGATATGAATCGCTGGGAAAATCTTCAACTCACTCATGAAAACAGGCTGCCGCCGCGAGCGTATTTCTTCTCTTACGATACGCTGGCTCAGGCGCGCACTTTTGTCCGCGAAACCAGCAGCCGCTTTTTATCGCTTAGCGGGCAATGGAACTTTCGCTTCTTCACGCACCCTCTGCTGGTGCCGGAAGCGTTCACCCGCGAATATATCAAAGGCTGGGGCCCGATCACCGTACCGGGAATGTGGCAGATGGAAGGCCATGGGCAGCTTCAGTATACCGATGAAGGTTTTCCCTTCCCGATCGACGTGCCGTACGTACCAACCGACAACCCGACCGGCGCCTATCAGCGCATCTTCACCCTCGGTGACGGCTGGCAGGGTAAGCAGACCCTGATTAAGTTCGACGGCGTCGAAACCTACTTCGAAGTCTACGTCAACGGCCAGTATATTGGCTTCAGTAAAGGCAGCCGTCTGACCGCCGAATTTGACATCAGCGCGGCAGTGAAAACCGGCGACAACCTGCTGTGCGTGCGGGTGATGCAGTGGGCAGACTCCACCTATATTGAAGACCAGGATATGTGGTGGATGGCGGGGATCTTCCGCGACGTCTACCTGGTGGGTAAAAATCCACTTCACGTACAGGACTTTACCGTACGCACTGATTTTAATGACGATTACCGCGACGCCACTCTCTCCTGCCAGCTGGTACTGGAAAACCTGAGCGACCGACCTGCCGATGTCAGCGTGGAATATACCCTGTTCGATGGCGACAATGCGCTGTATCAGGGTACCACCGGGCGCCTGACGGTCGGGCAATCACTGGAGAGCGGTTTCGCCATTGATGTGGCAGCCCCGCAGCAGTGGTCGGCGGAGAATCCCTGGCTCTATCATCTGGTGATGACGGTGAAAAACGCCGCCGGTGAAGTGCTTGAAATCATCCCGCAGCGCATCGGCTTTCGTGACATCAAGGTACGCAATGGCCTGTTCTATATTAACAACCATTACGTGATGCTCCACGGCGTCAACCGTCACGACAACGACCATCTGAAAGGCCGCGCCGTCGGGATGGATCGCGTCGAAAAAGATCTGCTGCTGATGAAGCAGCACAATATCAACTCGGTGCGCACCGCCCACTATCCAAACGATCCGCGCTTTTATGAGCTGTGCGACATTTACGGCCTGTTTGTGATGGCGGAAACCGACGTGGAGTCCCATGGTTTCGCTAACGTCGGCAACCTGAGTCGCATTACCGATGACCCGAGCTGGGAGCACGTGTACGTCGAGCGCATCGTGCGGCACCTACACGCGCAGAAAAACCATCCATCAATCATCATCTGGTCTCTGGGAAATGAGTCCGGCTACGGCTGTAATATTCGCGCGATGTATCACGCCACCAAAGCGCTGGATGATACCCGTCTGGTGCACTACGAAGAAGACCGTGACGCCGAAGTCGTCGATATCATCTCGACCATGTATACCCGCGTGCCGCTGATGAATGAGTTCGGCGAGCACCCGCACGAGAAGCCGCGCATTATCTGCGAGTATGCCCACGCCATGGGCAACGGCCCGGGCGGCCTGACCGAATACCAGAACGTTTTTTACCAGTACGACAGCATTCAGGGCCACTACGTGTGGGAGTGGTGCGATCACGGCATTCAGGCCACCGATGAGAACGGTGCAGTATGGTACAAATTCGGCGGCGACTATGGCGACTACCCGAACAACTACAACTTCTGCCTCGACGGCCTGATCTTCTCCGACCAGACCCCAGGGCCGGGTTTAAGGGAGTACAAGCAGGTTATTGCGCCGGTCAAGGTGCAGGCGACGGATATCCATCGCGGCGAACTGCGCATTGAGAACAAGCTGTGGTTCTCCACCCTCGACGATTACACCCTGCGCATCGAAGTACGCGCCGAAGGGGAAACGCTGTCGACTCAGACGATAAAAGTTCGCGATCTGCCACCGAACAGTGGTCGAGACATCACGATTACGCTGCCCGAAATGGACGCGCGTGAAACATTCGTCAACGTCATAGTGACCAAAGACTCCCGAACCCTGTACAGCGAAGCCAACCACAATATTGCCGTGTATCAGTTCCCGCTAAAGGCGCAGACAGCGGCAAAAACGACGCTCGTCAATGCCAGCGCAACGCCGCTACAGATGGCTGACGAACGCCTGAGTTACACCCTCACCGGGCATAATTTCCGCGTCGAATTCTCTAAACTCAGCGGCAAGCTAACCCGTTGGCTGGTTAATGGCTGCGAGCAGGTGACCCGCGAGCCGAAGATTAACTTCTTCAAGCCGATGATTGATAACCATAAACAGGAATATGAAGGGCTGTGGCAGCCGAGCCACCTGCACATCATGCAGGAGCATCTGCGGGAGTTCAGCGTTGAACAGCAGGGTGAGACCGTTATCGTCACCACGCGGACGATTATCGCGCCGCCGGTTTTTGATTTCGGGATGCGCTGCACCTATCGCTGGCAGATCACGCCACAGGGCCATATCAACGTTGAACTGCAGGGTGAGCGCTACGGCGACTACCCGCATATCGTTCCGTGCATCGGCTTTATGATGGGAATTAACGGTCAGTTTGAGCAGGTCAATTATTACGGTCGCGGGCCGGGTGAGAACTACGCCGACAGCCAGCAGAGCAACATCATCGATGTCTGGCGCACCAATGTTGACGACATGTTTGAGAACTACCCGTTCCCACAGAATAACGGCAACCGTCAGCACGTACGTTGGGCGTCATTTACCAATCGTCACGGCAGCGGCCTGCTGGTGGTTCCACGTGCGCCGGTGAACCTCAGCGCCTGGCACTACACAGCAGAAAACCTGCACGCGGCCCAGCACTGCAACGAACTACAGCGCAGCGATGACATCACGCTGAACATCGACGCCCGGTTGCTCGGTCTTGGCTCCAACTCCTGGGGCAGTGAAGTGCTGGATAGCTGGCGCGTCTGGCTCACCCCCTTCAACTATGGCTTTACGCTGCTGCCGCTGGAAGGCGGATGCGGCTCCTCGCAGGTACTGGCGAACCATGACTTCGGCGCCGGTTTCTTTTCCCCCGTTTCACACAGCGAGGCTGAAAAATGAGAATTCTTGATAATTTAGAACAATTTAAGCAGATCTATCACAGCGGACGTAAATGGCAACGCTGCGTGGAAGCCATCAATAACATCGACAATATTCGCCCTGGCGTGGCCCATTCGATCGGGGACTCACTCTCCTATCGCGTGGAAAACGACAGCACCACCGATGCCCTGTTTGCCGGCCACCGCCGCTACTTCGAGGTGCATTACTACCTGCAGGGACAGCAAAAGATCGAGTTTGCCGCGAAAGCACAGCTGCAAACCGTGGCCTGCTACCGGGATGAGACGGATCGCGAATACCTGAAAGGCCTCGGTGAAACCGTCCAGGTGCATGAAGGCCAGATGGTGATTTGTGATAACGATGAGGCCTACCGCTTTATCAGCGACACACCGGTAAAAAAAGTGGTGCTCAAAGTGACGATTGAAGACGGGTATTTCCTGAATAAATAGTACCGCCTTCAGCAATGCCCAAGGTCAGCGGGACACCCGCTGACCTGACCGTTTCCAGCCCAGAATGCGGGCTAAATGATTTCCCGGAGGACTTATGTCCGAATCAGTTCGCGCCAAAATAGGCAAATTCGCCCTGCTGTCGATGGCCTTCACCGCCGTGTTTAACGTGCGGAACATCGTCAATAACAACATCGAGCTAGGGTTAAGTTCCGCCCCGATATTCCTGTTTGCCACGGTGGTCTATTTCATCCCCTTTGTCTTTATTATTGCCGAATTTGTCTCGGCCAATAAGCATTCCGAATCGGGCATGTATGCCTGGCTGAAACAGCCGTTAGGGTCACGGGCGGCCTATCTCGGCTCGTTCCTGTACTGGTTCGTGAACCTGTTCTTTTTCATCTCGCTACTGCCCAACGTCGTGGCCTATGCCTCATACGCCGTGATGGGATACGCCATTCCCTTCTCCCCGATGGTTACCTCAATGATCTCCATCGTGCTGTTCGCCATGGCGACTCACATCTCGACTAAAGGGGCAACGTGGCTGGGGAGAATTTCTGAGTGCGTGGCCTACGGCGTCTTCGCGCTATTTGCTATCTACGTCGTCGGCGCCTTTACCGCATTAGGCTCTGGCCACGTCCCGGCACAGCCGATTACGCTCTCCGCCATGGAGCCGACCATCAACTGGGCCACGCTGGGCATCATGTGCTGGATTTTCCAGGCCGCAGGCGGCGCGGAAACCGTGGCAGCCTATCTGAACGATACCAAAGGCGGCCAGAAATCCTTTATCAAAGTCATTATATCCGCTGGCGTATTGATTGGCGGCATGTATGCGCTAGGCTCGCTGCTGGTTAACGTTTTCGTCGCCCGTGAAGATTTGACTTACGCCGGTGGAATGGTGGAAATCTTTACCGGACTGGGGGCTTACTTCCATATTCCTGAGCTGCTGATGGGCCGCTTTGTCGGGATTATTTTGTTTATCGCCATCTTCGGTAGCATGATGATGTGGACCGCTGCACCGGTAAAAATCCACTTCTCTGAAATTCCGGCCGGCATCTACGGCGAGAAAACCACCGAACTGAACGCGCATGGCGTACCGGTGCGTGCCGCCTGGTGGCAGTTCCTGTTCGTCTTCCTGATGCTCATCGTTAACGGCTTTGGCTCCGCCAGCGTTCAGCAGATGATGAATACGGCTATTAACCTGACCGCCGGTACCGCCATGCTGCCACCACTGTTTATTATGGTGGCCTACTTTGTCCTGCGCTGGAAACACGATGATACCCCGCGCGACTTCCGCATGGGCTCGCGCAAGGTCGGCATGAGCGTGGTCTCCATGCTGATTGTGATCTTTGTGGTCAGCATGACGGCTTCCGCCTTCCCGGCGGGCGTCGACCTGGTTAACGCCTTCTTTATCAACGTCTTTATGACCGCCGTGTTCTCAGGTCTCGCATGGTGGTGGATCACCCGCTTTGAGAGAAAACAGCAGCAGCGCCAGAAAGCGTCGATTGCGCCGGCGCCGGGTATCACCAAATAACGTATCACGCTCTCCCGTCAGCGCTATTCCCGCTGGCGGGCTTTTTTCTGCCTGTCATTACGTAACCCTCAGCTTTTTCGTGATCGAGTTAAAGCAACCAGGTTTTACTCCTTTTATTTACTAAAATTTTTACTAAAATAAACATAATTACTTAACTACCTCTATCCTACAAACAACACAACCCCCTTCGGCTTTCTCTGAAGGACAATGTGTGGAGATGTGTTATGTCTGATATCAAACGTAATACCATCGGTAAGTTTGGCCTGCTGTCGCTGACCTTCGCCGCCGTTTACAGTTTTAATAACGTTATCAATAACAATATCGAATTAGGACTGGCATCGGCACCGATGTTTTTCCTCGCCACCTTGTTCTACTTCATCCCGTTTTGCCTGATCATTGCGGAATTCGTGTCGCTGAATAAAACCTCCGAAGCGGGGGTCTATGCCTGGGTCAAAAGCTCGCTAGGCGGCCGCTGGGCGTTTATTACTGCCTATACTTACTGGTTCGTGAACCTGTTCTTTTTTACTTCCCTGCTGCCACGCGTTATCGCCTACGCCTCGTACGCCTTTTTAGGCTACGAGTACATTCTGACTCCCGTAGCAACAACGGTGCTCAGCATGGTGCTGTTCGCCTTCTCCACCTGGGTTTCAACCAACGGCGCAAAAATGTTGGGGCCGATTACTTCCGTAACCTCATCATTGATGCTGCTGCTGACACTCTCCTATATTTTACTGGCGGGAACCGCGCTGGTCGGCGGCGTACAGCCGGCGGACCCGATTACCGTCGAAGCAATGATCCCGAATTTTAACTGGGCGTTCCTTGGGATAACCACCTGGATCTTTATGGCCGCCGGCGGGGCAGAGTCCGTTGCGGTCTACGTCAATGACGTCAAAGGCGGTTCGAAATCCTTTGTCAAAGTGATCATCCTTGCCGGGATTGTGATTGGCGTACTGTATTCTGTCTCTTCAGTACTGATCAACGTTTTCATCAGCAGCAAAGAGCTGAAATTTACCGGCGGTTCAGTGCAGGTATTCCACGGCCTGGCCGCGTACTTTGGTTTGCCTGAAATCATGATGAACCGCTTCGTCGGCCTCGTCTCCTTTACCGCCATGTTCGGCTCGCTGCTGATGTGGACCGCGACGCCGGTAAAAATCTTCTTCTCCGAAATTCCCGAGGGTATCTTCGGTAAGAAGACCGTTGAACTGAACAAAAATGGCGTACCGGCTCGCGCAGCATGGATTCAGTTCCTGATTGTCATCCCGTTAATGATTATTCCGATGCTGGGTTCCAACACCGTTCAGGAATTAATGAATACCATCATTAATATGACCGCTGCCGCGTCCATGCTGCCACCGCTGTTTATTATGCTGGCGTATCTTAACCTGCGCCGTAAACTCGATCACCTGCCGCGTGATTTCAAAATGGGCTCACGAACTACCGGCATCGCGGTCGTCTCAATGCTGATTGTCATTTTCACTATCGGCTTTATCGCCTCCACCTTCCCGAGCGGCGGCAATATCATGACGATTATTTTCTATAACGTCGGCGGAATTGTTATTTTCCTTGGATTTGCATGGTGGAAATACAGCAAATACGTCAAAGGATTAACCCCGGAAGAGAAGAAAATGGAAGCCGATCCGGTCTCAAATATTTCTTAATACGCCTAAAAATCATTCTAAAAATATAAACAACAATACCTCTGAAAACATTATGAAAAATAATAATTCGCTGTACGGGGCACTCGCTGCCCTCGTTTTTTGCTGCCCGGCTATTGGCGCCGAGGTCGTCCATCCAGCAGAGCATGATGATACCAAAACGCCTGAAATCACTTCTCCTTCATTCCGTTTTTATGGCGAGATGGGCCTCGGCGGATATATGGATTTAGAAGGTGAAAATAAACATAAGTATAGCGACGGGACCTATATTGAAGGTGGTCTCGAAATAAAGCATGGACACTGGTTCGGCTTAATTTACGGCGAAGGCTGGACAGTGCAGGCGGACAGTCAGGGCAATGCCTGGGAGCCCGGCCACGGCTGGGGCGGGTTTGAAGGCGGAATAAACCGGCTTTATGGCGGCTATAAAACCGATGACAGCACCGAAATCATGCTCAGCCTGCGCCAGGACTCTTCGCTGGATGACCTGCAGTGGTGGGGCGATTTTACGCCGGATCTGGGCTACGTGATTCCCAACACCCGCGACATCATGTACGCCCTCAAGGTGCAAAACCTGACTGGAGAATTGCGCTACAGCATCACCGCTACGCCAGCCGGACATCATGACGAAAGCAAAGCCTGGCTGCACTTTGGCAAATATGACCGCTACGACGATAAATATACCTATCCGGCAATGGTCAACGGCTATATCCAGTACGACCTGGCCAAAGAGGTCACCTGGATGAACGGCCTGGAAGTGACCGACGGCACCGGGCAGCTGTTTTTAACCGGTATTCTCTCGCCCAACCTCGCCGCCCGTGCCTGGCACCATACCGGACGCGCTAAAGGCCTGAGCGTCCCCGGCAGTGAAACCGGGTTTATGGCCAGCGCAATGTATGAAGCATTAAAAGGTTTTTACCTTTCAACCGCATACAGCTACGCCAGACATCGCCCGGATCGGGCCGCCGAAGAGACCACCTCGTTTATGCAATTTGGTATCTGGTACGAATATGGCGGCGGCCGTTTTGCTACCGCCGCCGACAGCCGTTTTTATATGAAAAACGCTTCTGGCGATCCGGCCGATCAGCTCTTCCTGATGCAATATTTTTACTGGTAAGAAGGGATATAAATACCATGAATATCACTACCCGTTTCACGCCGCTGGCCTGTGCGCTGCTACTGAGTTTTTCCGCCCACGCGGTCACCGCCGAGGCGTTTAAAAACGTCATCAACCGGGCCGGTTCGCCGCAGTACATGCATGATTTTGACCACGATGACCACCAGCGTTTCAACCCGTTTTTCGATCTCGGCGCGTGGCACGGGCATCTGCTACCGGACGGCCCGGCAACCATGGGCGGCTTCCCCGGCCCGGCGCTGCTGACCGAAGAGTACATCAACTTTATGGCCACCAGCTTCGATCGCCTGACGGTCTATCAGAACGGTCAAAAAGTGGCCTTCACCCTTCAGGCCTGGAGTCTGCCCGGCGCGCTGGTACAGACGCTAACCGCCCCCGGCGTACGCGTTGTCATGACACTGCGCTTTGCCAGCCCGCACACCTCGCTGCTGGAGACCAAAATCACCAGCAATACGCCGCTCACGCTGGTGTGGGACGGCGAGCTGCTGGATAAACTGGAAGCCAAAGAGGGCAAACCACTCTCGGATAAAACCATCGACGGTACATTCCCGGATTATCAGCGCCGGCTGACGGCAACCCACGACGGCCTGACAGTCAGCTTCGGCAAGGTGCGTTCCGCGTCTGACCTGATGACCTCCGGTGCGTCGCAGTATCAGATCCATAAGTCCCTGCCGGCCGAGACCAGGATCGACGGTCACCGCTTTACCAGCTCGGCCAAAATCAGCGGCTCCACGACGATTTACACGACCTATTCGCACCTGCTGACGGCGGAGCAGGTGCGAACGGAGAAAGCGCAAATCCGCGATATCCTCGCGCGCCCGGCGTTCTACCTGAACGCGTCGCAACAGCGCTGGGACGGCTATCTGCAAAAAGGACTGACTAACCCGGAGGCCACCGCAGAACAGACCCGGGTAGCGGTCAAGGCTATCGAAACGCTTAACGGTAACTGGCGCGCGCCGGGCGGCGCAGTGCAGCACAATACCATCACCCCATCGGTTACCGGGCGCTGGTTCTCCGGCAATCAGACCTGGCCGTGGGATACCTGGAAACAGGCCTATGCCATGGCGCACTTTAACCCCGAGATTGCCAAAGAGAATATTCGCGCAGTCTTCTCCTGGCAGATTCAGGCCAACGACAAGGTACGCCCGCAGGATGTCGGCTTCGTCCCGGACCTCATCGCCTGGAATCTGAGCCCGGAGCGCGGCGGCGATGGCACTAACTGGAACGAGCGCAATACCAAGCCAAGCCTGGCCGCCTGGTCAGTGATGGAGGTCTATCACGTCACCAAAGATAAAGCGTGGCTACAGGAGATGTATCCGAAGCTGGTGGCCTATCACGACTGGTGGCTACGCAATCGCGATCATAACGGTAACGGCGTGCCAGAGTACGGTGCCACTCGCGATAAAGCCCATAATACCGCCGACGGTGCGATGCTGTTTACGCGCAAAAAAGGCGACAGCGAAGAGACGCTTTCTGGCCTGAAAACCTATGAAGCCGTCACCCGCAAGGGGGACTATGACAGCCTGGAGATCCCGGCGCAGGTCGCCGCTTCCTGGGAGTCAGGGCGCGATGACGCGGCGGTGTTCGGCTTTATCGATAAAGATCAGCTGGATAAATACGTGGCCAACGGTGGCAAGCGAAGCGACTGGACGGTGAACTTTGCCGAAAACCGCGATAAACAAGGACATTTGCTGGGCTATTCGCTGTTACAGGAGTCGGTGGATCAGGCCAGCTATATGTACAGCGACAACCACTATCTGGCAGAGATGGCAACCCTTCTCGGTAAACCTGATGAGGCGAAACACTATCAGGTGCTGGCACAGAAGCTGGCGGACTATATCAACACCTGCATGTTCGACCCACAGACCTCGTTCTATTACGACATTCGGATCGAAGAAAAGCCGCTGGCCAACGGCTGCGCCGGGAAGCCAATTGTCGAACGTGGCAAAGGCCCGGAAGGCTGGTCGCCGCTGTTTAACGGCGCGGCAACCCAGCAGCACGCCGATGGGGTGATTAGCGTGATGCTCGATGCCAAAGAGTTCAATACCTTCGTGCCGCTGGGGACCGCCGCATTAACCAACCCGGCATTCGGCCCGGATATTTACTGGCGCGGCCGGGTGTGGGTGGATCAGTTCTGGTTCGGCCTCAAAGGAATGGCACGCTACGGCCATCGTGAAGAAGCGCTGAAGCTGGCGGATACCTTCTTCAAGCACGCCAAAGGACTCACCTCCGACGGCCCGATTCAGGAGAACTACAATCCGTTGACCGGCGCCCAGCAAGGCGCCCCCAACTTCTCCTGGAGCGCCGCACATTTGTATATGTTGTATAACGATTTTTTCAGGAAGCCGTAGTCCATTAATGCCCGGTGGTGCTACGCTTACCGGGCCTACGAGGTTTGACTCGTAGGCCCGGCAATGCTCATACCTCCGGTAGCAGTCCCACAAAACTGCGCTTCTGCCGCGGCTGCGACATCATCTCTTCCAGTTTCTCCACGCAGGCCAGGTAGTGCGGGGTTTTCTTATGCGCCAGCACCGCCGCGTCGTCTTTATAGGCTTCATAGATAAAAAAGCGGGTCTTCACCTCGGGGTCCTGCAGCACGTCAAAACGCAGATTCCCCGGCTCCTGCAGGGCCCCTTCGTGGTTGGCGCGAAAGACGTCGAGAAACTCATCCACCCGCTCCGGCTTGATATTAATCTCCACCAGCGTCACGTTCATTTTAGCTCTCCCTGTTTCTCTTCCTGCCAGAACTGGTACGCCTCACGGGCGCTGATATTCTCATGGACCACTTTTTTCACCGCTTGCAGCATGGCGCGCGGCGCGCTGGACTGGAAGATATTGCGCCCCATATCCACGCCGGATGCCCCCTGGTCGATTGCCCGCCAGCACATCTCAAGGGCTTCCAGTTCCGGCAGCTTTTTCCCGCCGGCGATCACGATCGGCACCGGACAGCTGGCGGTGACTTTTTCAAACCCCTCTTCGACGAAATAGGTTTTCACGAACTGCGCCCCCATCTCGGCGGCAATCCTGCTGGCTAACGAGAAGTAGCGGGCATCACGGGTCATCTCTTTGCCCACACCGGTGACTGCCAGCACCGGCATGCCGTAACGGTTCCCGGCGTCCACCAGCTTGATGATGTTGTTGATCGACTGATGTTCATACGGGCTGCCGATATAGACCTGGGCCGCCACCGCGCAGACGTTCAGGCGCAATGCGTCCTCCATCGCCACGGCGACGCACTCATTGGAGAGTTCGCTGAGGATTGAGTTGCCGCCGGATGCCCGCAGCACCACCGGCTTGTTGGTCGCCGCCGGGACCTGGCTGCGCAGCACCCCGCGGGTACACATCAGCACATCGGTTTCATCAAACAACGGGGCGATAGAGAGGTCAATCCGCTCCAGCCCGGTGGTCGGACCCTGGAAGTAGCCGTGATCGAAGGCCAGCATCACCGTCCGGTTGCTGTGCGGATTAAAGATACGCGCCAGTCGGGACTGCATCCCCCACTCCAGCGAGCCGCAGCCTTTCAACGTATAGAGCGTGTTTTTCTGCGGCCGGTCAAAACCGAAGTCTTTTCCCTCTTTGATATCGTCTAAATCTGCCATCTCATCCTCCCTCAGAAGTCGTAGTTATTGATGTTCTCTTTGGTGAACACCACGCGCTCCGGCAGCAGCACGATCCCGTTGCCTTTCGCTTCATACTGATAACCCTGCACGCTGTTTGGCTCGACCTTCAGCGCCCCGAGATCTTTTACTTCCACGCTGTCACCGACGTTAAGATCGCCCTTTTTCAGCAAGCGATCGGCGACGTTGACCGCAATTTTTCCCTGCTGCACCACGTCCCACAGGCCGAAGGCTTTCACCGTGCCGCGCTCAACGTACGGGCGCATAACGTTCGGCGTACTGAAGCCGACGATGGCGACACCCTGGCGTTTGAGGTTTTCTGCCGCCTGCGCGGCGGCCGGCAGCGCGTTGGCGTCCGGGGCAATAATGGCGTCAAGATCCGGGTAGGCTTTTAAGATCCCCTCAGCGGTTTGCAGGGAACGGGTGGCATCGTTATAGCCAAACTGGGTGGTGACGATTTGCCACTCCGGGTGCTCTTTTTCGATTTTGGCTTTTGCCTCTTTCACCCACTGGTTCTGGTCGGTGACCGTAGGGCTGGAGTAGAAAAACGCCACTTTGGCGGCCGGTTTACTCACCTGCTTCCCGGCCATCTCCACCAGCAGGCCACCGAGCTGCTGCGGCGTGCCCTGGTTGATATAAATACTGCGGCACTCTGGTTTGGTGTCGGAATCCCAGGTCAGCACCTTCACCCCGCGCTGCATCGCGCGCTTCAGCGCCGGGCACAGGCCATCCGGCGACACCGCAGAGACGATAATCGCGTTGTAACCCTGGTTGACGAAGTTATTGATAAGCTGCACCTGGCCCGAGACGCTGGGTTCAGTGGGGCCGTCGTAGGTGACATCCACGCCGAGCGCTTTGCCCGCCTCTTTCGCGCCGTTGCCGCCGCTGGTAAAGAAGCCGACGCCGACCAGCTTAGGAATAAAAGCGATGCGGTCTGCCGCCTGGGCGGTGGCTACGCTCATCGCGATCGCGAGGACGCTGATGTGCAAGAGATGTTTAGCTTTCATTTTATGCTCCGATTGAGTTATGCGCGTGAAACACGTCGCCAGGCCATCCGCAACCATTCACGGTGCAGGCTCAGCGAGCGCCCCATCACCACCACAACCAACAGCGCCCCTGACAGCGCGCTCGACACCTGGTTGGGGATGCCGACCATCTGTAAACCCTGTTGCAGATACCCCACCAGCAGTGCCGCCAGTGCCGTACCGAGGACCGAACCGGACCCACCGTAGATATTCGCCCCGCCGAGCACGGCGGCAGTGAGGGCCGGCATCAGCAGGTCGCGGCCGAGATCCGATCGCGCCGAGCCGAAGTAGGAGACCAGAATCAGCGCCGCTATCGCCGACGCCACCCCCACCAGGCCATACAGCACATACGGCATGCCGTTCACCGACAACGCCGCATAGCGCGCGGCCCGGGGGTTTTGTCCCAGCAAAAAGAGGTCGCGGCCAAAGCGCCCACGATGGGCCAGCAGCCAGAAGAAAAAGCTCAGCACCGCAAACAGCACCAGCGGTAACGGCAACGGAAGTCCGGGCAGCGTCAGGTTGGCGAAGGCGGTAAAGCTGTCCGGGAAACCGCCAATCCCCTCATAACCGGTCGCCCCCGCCATCCCGGAAAGCAGCAGCGCCGCCCCACCGTAGAGGTACAGTGTGCCGAGGGTGATCACCAGCGGGCTGATGCCGGTGTAGTGAATCAGTGCTGCGTTAAGCAGGCCGCACAGCAGCCCCACCACGAGGGTCAGCGGGATCGCCAACGCCATCGGCCAGCCCGCCTGCATCATCACCCCGAGGGCAATGGCACACAGGCCAATGGTGGAGCCCAGCGAAATATCGATCCCGCCGCTGATGATCACCAGCGTCAACGGCAACGCGACGATACCGATACAGATAAAATCGCTGGTGCTGAACAGCAGCATGTTGAGGTCCAGCATCCGCGGGTTGATCGCGCCAAACAGCAGGATCTCCAGCACCAGTAACAGCAGCAGCGCGCATTCCCAGTTGAGTTTCATCTACGCCACCTCTTTGTTCTTACGGTTGGTGAACGGGGTGACGTGCTTTCCCCCTTTGTTACCGGGCTGAAAGCGGCTGTACTTCAGCGCCCGCTGATGACGCGCCAGCGCCTGGCGCAGTCGTCCGTCGAGCACCAGCACGCCCAGCAGCACCAGGCCGGCGATAAAGTCGTTCCACCACGCCGGCAGCCGAAGCAGCACCAGCACGGTGTCGATTTGCGTCAGGAAAAAGGCGCCGAGGAAAGCGCCCACCAGCGTGCCGGTTCCGCCCAGCAGCGAGATCCCACCGAGGACGCAGGCGGCGATGGCTTTCATCTCCAGCCCGCTGCCGGTCTGGTTAGGGACAAAACCGATTTGCGCGGCAAAGACGATCCCGGCGCAGGCCGCCAGCATGCCGTTCAGGGTGAAAGCCAGCATGCGCGTGCGATTCACCGCCACGCCGAGCTGACGCGCGGCGGCCAGGTTGTCACCCACGGCGTAGAAGTCACGGCCAAACGCGGTGCGTGCCAGCAGCCACGCGCCCACCAGCAGGAGCCCCAGCACCAGCCAGCCCAGCGGAGAGACGCCGATAAACAGCGGCTCCGACAGCGACTTCAGGCTATCGGGCAGCCCCTCGATCCACTTGCCGCCGGTCCACAGCAGCATCACCCCGCGATACAGCCCCAGGGTTCCCAGGGTGGCGACAATCGCCGGAATACGCAGCCCCACCACCAGCAGGCCGTTAAACGCCCCGGCCAGGGCGCCAACCGCCAGCGCAAAGCCGATGGCCAGCGTCAGGTCATAGCCGGCGTTAAGCGCTGCGCCGACCGCAATCGCGCTCAGGCCGACGGTCGAACCGACGGAAACATCAATATTGCGGGTCAGCATCACCAGCGTGGCCCCCAGCGCCAGCAGGCACAGGATTTGCGAACTGGCAAAGATCATCGCCAGAATCTGCAGGCTGAACCAGGCCGGGTTGAGGGCGATCAGCAGCGCAAACAGCGCCAGAATCGCCAGCAGCGCGCTGAGCTCGCGGTTTCTGAGTAACGTTTTCATGACTCTCCTCCAAAGGCCAGGGTCATCATGCGATCGACGGTCACCGCTGGCCTGAGCAGTTCCCCGCTCTGCCGGCCCTGGTGCATCACCAGTACCCGGTCGGCCAGCCCGACGAACTCATCAAGATCGCTCGATATCATCAGCACCGCCACGTTTTGCGCGGCGACGCTTTTCAGCAGCTGGTAGATGTCGGCCCGGGCAGAAACGTCGACGCCGCGCGTGGGTTCATCGACGATCAGCAGCAGCGGGTTGGCCTCCAGACAGCGGGCCAGCAGCACCTTCTGCTGATTGCCACCGGAGAGCGTCCGCACGGTCTGCTCGCTATGATTCAGTTTGATGCCCAGCGCCCGGTGGTAGCGCTCCACCACCGCTGCTTCGCGCTGGCGCTGCTGCCACCACGATGGCTGGTTGAACATCACCGTGTTCCAGCGCACCGGCGCATCGAGAAACAGCCCGGACACCTGCCGATCCTCGGGCAAATAGACCAGCCCGCTAGCCAGACGCTGGCGGGTGCTGTCGCGGCTGATATCGCGGTTCTCCAGCCACACGCGCCCGGCCCGCGGCGCACGCAGGCCGTACAACGTTTCGGCAAATTCGGTGCGCCCGGATCCCACCAGCCCGGCCAGGCCGACGATCTCGCCGGCGTGGATCTCCAGACTGAGATCGATAAACCCTTCGCCGGTCAGATCCTCCACCCGCAGCACCGGAAAATCCTGCGGTTGGGTACGGCGGTTGCCCGGCAGCGCCAGCCACAGCTTCTGCGAATCGCTCAGATCGTGCTGGCGGTCAGCTGGCGTCATCGCGCTAATCAGCTGGGCGTCGCTGTATGCCGTCGTTTCACCGCTCAGCACCACCGCGCCGTCCCGCATCACCGAGATATGGCTAGCGATCTGGCGGATCTCCGGCAACTTATGCGAGATAAAGACGATACCGACGCCGAGATCCTGTAGCGCGCGGATCTGACGAAACAGACGATCCGTCTCCCCCGGGGTCAGCGAAGCCGTCGGTTCATCGAGGATCAGGATCTGCGCGTCGCGCATCAGGCCGCGCAGGATCTCCACCATTTGCTGATCCGCCACCTCCAGCGTGCCGGCCGCCGCCTCCAGATTGATCTGGCAGTTCAGTTGCTGCAGCTTCTCCTGCAAACGCCCGCCGTTTTCGGGTCGTCTCGGCAGACGGAAAAGAATGTTCTCGCGCACAGTCAGGTTGGGAAACAGCATCGGCTCCTGAGGCACCAGGTAAATCCCCAACTGGTGAGCCAGCGCCGGATTGAGGCGCGAAAATGTGCGGCCGCCGAGCGTCAGTTCACCATCATCAGGCGTTTCAACCCCGGCGATAATCTTCATCAGCGTCGATTTCCCCGCGCCATTGCCGCCCATCAGCGCATGCACCTGGCCGGAAAAGAGCGTGAAATCAATGCCCTTCAGCACGGCGATGCCGGAGAACTGTTTGCGGATCTGGCGAGCTTCAAGCAATGGCTTCATTGTCACGCCTCGTATGAACAAATGATTTTTTAATTTAATAATGTTCAAAAGCGTAGACCGTGAACTATATTTACAACCGTGCAAAGATCACAGTTTGGTGCTTTAGATCGTTGGAAAAAATCGCCAAACCATGAAAGATCGGATTTGCCAGTCGGCTCACACTTTCCGCCTGCGCAAGAGCGAACATATGATCTAAATTTTTATAAGAGTTCACTTTATGAGCGAAAAACGCATTACGGAAGAGAGCCGCTACGCTGGCCTGGCGTTAGCCGAAGAGGAGCTGGTGGCGCGCGTGGCATGGTGTTACTACCACGATGGATTGACGCAGAACGATATCGGCGAGCGCCTGGGGCTGCCGCGCTTAAAGATCTCCCGCCTGCTGGAGAAAGGCCGCCAGTCCGGGGTGATCCGCGTGCAGATCAACTCTCGCTATGAGGGGTGCCTGGCGCTGGAAACCGAACTGCAGCAGCGTTTTGGCCTGAAGATCGCCCGGGTGCTGCCGGCGCTCAACACCCCGCCGATGAACACCCGTCTGGGGATTGGCGCGGCGCAATCGCTGATGGGCGTCCTCGAACCGGGGCAGCTGCTGGCGGTGGGTTTTGGCGAAGCGACCATGAGCTGCCTGCAGCACCTCAGCGGATTTATCAGCTCGCAGCAGGTACGCCTGGTCACGCTCTCCGGCGGCGTCGGCCCGTATATGACCGGCATCGGCCAGCTGGACGCCGCCTGTCGCGTCAGCATTATTCCGGCGCCGCTGCGGGTCTCTTCGGCCGATGTGGCAGAAATTTTACGCCGGGAGTCGAGCGTGCGGGACGTGATCCTTGCGGCGACGGCGGCAGATGCGGCGGTCGTGGGTATCGGCGCCATCGACCAGCATCGCGATGCCACGATCCTGCGCTCTGGCTACATCAGCGAAGGCGAACAGCTGATGTATGCCCGCAAAGGTGCGGTGGGCGACATTTTGGGGTATTTCCTGCAGGCCGATGGTCAGCGGGTTGAGGGACTGGAGATTCACCGGGAATTACTCGGGGTGACCCTCGACGAGCTGGCGCAGTTGCCGACTATTGTCGGCGTTGCCGGTGGGACGGAAAAAGCGCAGGCGATTTATGCCGCCCTGGTGGGCAAACGCATCAATGGCCTGGTAACGGAAGAGACAACAGCACGCGCGGTGCTCACGCTGGCCTCCTGACGGTCCTGCGCCGCGCAACAATCGCGAGGCGCATGTCATGAGTTACCTGTTAGCGTTAGATGCCGGGACCGGCAGTATTCGGGCGGTAATTTTCGATCTCAGCGGCCGCCAGCTGGCGGTCGGCCAGGCGGAATGGAAGCATCTGAGTATCGAAAATGTGCCCGGCTCGATGGAGTTCGACCTCACCACCAACTGGCAGCTGGCCTGCCAGTGCATTCGCCAGGCGCTGGCAAACGCCCATCTCCAGGGGGCCGATATTCAGTCCGTGGCCTGCTGTTCGATGCGCGAAGGCATCGTGCTGTACGATCGTAACGGCGAGGCTATCTGGGCCTGCGCCAACGTCGATGCCCGCGCCAGCCGCGAAGTGGCGGAGCTCAAAGAGATCCACGATTTTCATTTTGAATCCGAAGTGTATGACGTCTCCGGCCAGACCCTGGCGCTGAGCGCCATGCCGCGTCTGCTGTGGCTGGCCCACCATCGCCCGGATATCTACCGCAAGGCGGCGACCATCACCATGATTAGCGACTGGCTGGCGGCAAAACTCTCCGCCGAGCTGGCCGTCGATCCGTCCAACGCCGGTACCACCGGCATGCTCGACCTGTTCAGCCGCAACTGGCGCCCGGCGCTGCTCGATATGGCGGGATTGCGCGCGGATATGCTCTCCCCGGTCAAAGAGACCGGGACACTGCTCGGCACGGTGACCAACGCGGCGGCGCAGCAGTGCGGCCTGCGGGCCGGCACGCCGGTGGTGATGGGAGGCGGTGATGTTCAGCTCGGCTGTCTGGGCCTTGGGGTGGTGCGCGCCGGGCAAAGCGCCGTGCTGGGCGGGACCTTCTGGCAACAGGTGGTCAACCTGCCGGAAGTGCGGACCGACCCGGACATGAACATCCGCGTGAACCCGCACGTCATTCCCGGTATGGCGCAGGCGGAGTCCATTAGCTTCTTTACCGGCCTGACCATGCGCTGGTTCCGCGATGCGTTTTGCGCCGAAGAGAAGCTGGTTGCCGAACGCCTCGGGGTGGATGCCTATTCCCTGCTGGAGGAGATGGCCAGCCGCGTACCGGCAGGCTCGCACGGCGTGATGCCAATTTTCTCCGATGCGATGCATTTCAAGCAGTGGTATCACGCCGCGCCGTCGTTTATTAACCTCTCCATCGACCCGGAGAAATGCAACAAGGCCACGCTGTTCCGCGCGCTGGAGGAGAACGCGGCCATCGTCTCCGCCTGTAATCTGGCGCAGATCTCGCGCTTTTCCGGGGTAACCTTCGACAGCCTGGTATTCGCCGGCGGTGGTTCGAAAGGCGCCTTGTGGAGCCAGATCCTCAGCGACGTCACCGGCCTGCCGGTGCGGGTGCCGGTGGTGCGCGAAGCCACCGCGCTGGGCTGCGCCATTGCCGCCGGTACCGGCGCCGGTCTGTACCACGATATGGCAACCGCCGGGGAAAAACTGGTGAGCTGGCATAGGGTCTTTACACCGAACCCGGCCCACCGCGAGCTGTATCAGGGGATGATGGAAAAATGGCAGTCGGTCTATGCCGACCAGCTGGGACTGGTGGACAGCGGCCTGACCACCTCGATGTGGCAGGCGCCGGGGCTGGTTCCGCCCGTCCGGGCGCGGACGCCGTAACCTGCCCCACCCCGACAGCACCGACCACATCACAGGCGGCGCATGCTGACTCCAGCATCGCCGTTCAGCTAGCCTGCAGGATCTTTGAATCCCATCACAATCACCGCACTCTCTTTTTCCCTTTTTCCGCGCGACGGCTAAATTAGTAACTCATCCGACCACATAACAATAATGTTACATACCCGAAATAATTCAAGCTGCATGAAGGCGGCAAGGCCGTAAATCCCCAGGAGCTTACATAAGTAAGTGACTGGGGTGAGCGGGCGCAGCCAACACATATGCAGCTTGAAGTATGACGGGTATAAGAGACTGGAAGCCATTATGAGCCACTACCCGTCGTTATTCGCCCCGCTCGACCTGGGTTTTACCCAGTTGAAAAACCGCGTGCTGATGGGTTCCATGCACACCGGGTTGGAAGAACATGCCGACGGCGCAGAGCGGCTGGCGGCCTTTTACGCCGAACGCGCCCGTCACGGCGTGGCGCTGATTGTCACCGGCGGCGTGGCCCCTACGGCCTCCGGGGTCACCATGGCAGGCGGCGCGGTGCTCGACGATGCCCACCATCTGGCGCACCATCGGCAGATTACCGAAGCGGTACACCGTGAAGGCGGCAAAATCGCCCTGCAGATTCTGCATACCGGGCGCTACAGCTATCAGCCGCAGCTGGTGGCCCCGTCGGCGTTACAGGCGCCAATTAACCGCTTTACCCCGCACGCGCTAAGCCATCAGGAGATCCTGCAGCTGATCGACGATTTTGCCCGCTGCGCGCAACTGGCCCAGGAGGCCGGTTACGACGGCGTTGAAGTGATGGGTTCAGAGGGCTATTTGATTAACGAATTCCTCGCCACCCGCACCAACCAGCGTACCGATGAGTGGGGCGGCGATTATGCCCGGCGCATGCGTTTTGCCGTGGAAGTGGTGCGCGCGGTCCGCGAACGGGCTGGCCGCAACTTTATTATTATCTACCGCCTGTCGATGCTCGATCTGGTGACCGACGGCAGCACGCTGGAAGAAGTCACCACGCTGGCGCAGGCCATCGAAGCGGCGGGTGCCACAATTATCAATACCGGTATCGGCTGGCACGAAGCGCGCATTCCTACCATCGCGACCCCGGTCCCGCGCGGAGCCTTCAGTTGGGTGACCCGTAAGCTTAAAGGCGCCGTGTCGATCCCGCTGGTGACCACCAACCGCATCAACGATCCTGGCGTTGCGGACGCGATCCTCGCCCACGGTGATGCCGACATGGTGTCGATGGCCCGCCCCTTCCTCGCCGATGGCGAGTTCCTGAGCAAAGCGCAAAACG
Organism: Klebsiella sp. R445; assembly: GCF_051131755.1. Taxonomy (NCBI): domain Bacteria; kingdom Pseudomonadati; phylum Pseudomonadota; class Gammaproteobacteria; order Enterobacterales; family Enterobacteriaceae; genus Klebsiella; species Klebsiella sp. R445. Next base: position 3,857,901 of record NZ_CP180446.1, on the reverse strand, counting down.
GACGGGCGGACGAGATCAACACCTGCATCGGCTGTAATCAGGCCTGCCTGGATCGGATCTTCGTCGGTAAAGTCACCTCCTGCCTGGTCAACCCGCGCGCCTGCCATGAGACCCTGATGCCGGTGACAGCGGCTCCGGTACCAAAACGCCTGGCGGTGGTCGGCGCGGGCCCCGCCGGGCTAGCGTTTGCCGTAAATGCCGCCGCGCGCGGCCATTCTGTGACCCTGTTTGATGCGCAGCAGGAGATCGGCGGCCAGTTTAATATCGCCAAACAGATCCCAGGCAAAGAGGAGTTTTACGAAACGCTGCGTTACTACCGCCGGATGCTGGATCGGCACGGCGTTAACGTACGCATCGGCGAACGGGTGACGGCGGATCGTCTGACGGTGTTTGACGAAGTAATCCTCGCCACCGGGATCGCCCCGCGGATGCCGGAGATCGACGGCATCACCCACCCGAAAGTGCTGAGCTATCTCGACGTCCTGCGTGACAAAGCGCCGGTGGGCGATAACGTGGCGATTATTGGCTGCGGCGGGATCGGTTTTGATACCGCGATGTTCCTGAGCCAGCCCGACATCGCCACCAGCCAGAATATCGCCGAATTTTGCAAAGAATGGGGCATCGATACCAGCCTGCAGACCGCCGGCGGCCTGCGCCCGGAAGGGCCGCAGCTGGAGAAAAGTCCGCGCAATATTGTGATGCTCCAGCGCAAGGCCAGTAAGCCTGGCGACGGTTTAGGCAAAACCACCGGTTGGATCCACCGGGCAACCTTGCTGGCGCGCGGCGTTAAGATGATCCCGGCCGTGAGCTACCAGAAGATCGATGATGAGGGGCTGCATGTCACGATCGGCGGAGAGCCGCAGGTGTTGCGCGTCGATCAGGTGATTATCTGTGCCGGGCAGGAGCCGCGCCGCGAGCTTGCAGATCCGCTGCGTGCGGCAGGGAAAGTAGTGCATCTGATTGGCGGGTGCGATGTGGCGATGGAGCTGGATGCTCGCCGCGCCATCGCCCAGGGGACGAAGCTGGCACTGGAGATTTAACGGAATTTCCCGGGGGCGCTTCGCTTGCCCGGGCTACGGGTACGGGCTACTGAGATGAGTAGCCCGGCTGGCGGTCTGCAATTAGCGCAACTTGCGCATTTTCACCGCTTTCAGCACCACGAATTTATTGTTGGTGGCAACGGTGGTGCAGTTGCCGAAAATCTTCTTCAGCTTGTGGAAATAGTCAAGGTGACGGTTCGCCACGATGTACAGCTCGCCGTTGATCTTCAGGCAGCGGCGCGCGTGGTGGAACATTTCCCACGCGATATTGTCCGTCAGCGCATGTTTCTGGTGGAACGGCGGGTTGCACAGCACGGCGTTAAAGCGGAAAGGCTCGACGCCTGACAGGGCGTTGTTGATCATAAACTCGCAGCGATCCAGCGCGTCCGGCATGTTGGTTTCGACATTCAGGCGGCTGGAGGCGACGGCCATCGGCGACTCATCGACGAACACCACGCTGGCCAGCGGGTTTTGCTCCAGCAGCGTCAGCCCGACCACCCCGTTGCCGCAGCCCAGATCGACGATTTCGCCTTCAAGGTCTGACGGAAGGTGTTCGATAAAGAAGCGCGCGCCAATATCCAGCCCGGTACGTGAGAACACGTTCGCGTGGTTGTGGATCGTCCAGTTGGTCCCTTCCAGCTTCCAGCTTAAAGTCTGCGGCGCATCGGCAAGAGCCGGGGCGCTGAAGGTACAGTTGATCAGGCGGGCCTTTTTCCAGGCCAGCGTCGTGGTGGTCGGCCCCAGCACTTTTTCAAACAGCTCAAGGGTCGAGGTATGAATGTCACGGGCTTTTGCCCCGGCGATGATTCGGGTTTCCGGCGTCACCACCAGGCGCAATGCGCGCAGCTGCTGCTCCAGCAGGGCCATGGTTTTCGGCACTTTGATCAGCACGATACCCGGCGCTTGCGGGTACTCTGCCGTGCTGTCGAGGAACTTGACGCTGGATTCTTCAATCGCGTTATGGCGTAAATTCTCACGGGTGGCGAGTTCGGTTAAATAGGAGTCGCCGATGCTGAACGGGGTATGCTCCGCCAGGGCGCAGCTCAATGCGCCAAAGGTATCATTCAGAATCAGGACCGGGCCGTTAATCTCCGTGTCATCTAACTGCTGCAGCAGATATTCATCCGCCGCTTCCCACGCCTGAAGCGGGTTGACGTCGTCCGTTTCCGGAAAACGTTTCAATGTCAGTGAACGGAAACCGTTGTCTAAGTGGCTCATCGGCCCTCCTGAGTGGTAAAATTTCGGTGTTATCCCTGAAAGGGTGCGTGAGTATACCCTTTTTGCACACAAAATCATTCAGGATGCGCCGAAGCCGCCTGAAAGAGGATGTGATGTTCTTCTGTCTGGAGTATTGATGAGCCAACTGACTTACCTGCAGGGCTACCCGGAGCATTTGCTTTCTCAGGTCCGCACGCTAATCGCCGAGCAACGTCTGGGCGCGGTGTTGAATAAACGCTACCCCGAAGGCCACGACGTCAATAACGATAAGGCGCTGTATCAGTACACCCAGGATCTGAAGTCCCGCTATCTGCGCGGCGCCGCACCGATCAACAAGGTCATGTACGACAATAAAATTCACGTGCTGAATAACGCGCTCGGCCTGCATACCGCCATTTCCCGGGTTCAGGGCGGCAAGCTGAAGGCCAAAGCTGAAATCCGGGTGGCGACGGTGTTCCGCGATGCGCCGGAGGCCTTTCTGCGTATGATTGTGGTCCATGAACTGGCGCACCTCAAAGAGAAAGATCACAACAAAGCCTTCTATCAGCTGTGCTGTTATATGGAGCCTCAGTACCACCAGCTGGAGTTCGATACCCGCCTGTGGCTAACGCATCTTTCGTTAAATCGTTCTGCGTAATGGCGCACTGGTTTTGTCATGCTGGCATGGTAGAGTGGCAAAAGGTCCCCTTTAACGGAGTTCGTCAACGTTTATGATACGTTTCGCTGTTGTTGGTACAAACTGGATAACCAAACAGTTTGTCGATGCCGCCCATGAAACTGGCAAGTATAAACTCACCGCAATTTACTCTCGCAGCCTTGAACAAGCCCAGGCTTTTGCGCGCGATTATCCCGTCGACCATCTGTTCACGTCGTTGGAGGATCTGGCGCAGAGCGATGCCGTCGACGCCGTGTATATTGCCAGCCCGAACTCCCTGCACTTCCCGCAAACGCAGCTGTTCCTGAGCCATAAAAAGCATGTGATTTGTGAAAAGCCGCTGGCCTCCAACATTCAGGAAGTCGAAGCCGCCATCCGTACCGCCCAGGAAAACCAGGTGGTGCTGTTCGAAGCCTTCAAAACCGCCAGCCTGCCGAATTTCCTGCTGCTGCAGCAGTCGCTCAGCAAAGTGGGCAAGCTGCATAAAGCCTTTATCAACTACTGCCAGTACTCCTCCCGCTATCAGCGTTACCTTGATGGCGAGAACCCGAACACCTTCAACCCGGCGTTTTCCAACGGCTCGATCATGGATATCGGTTTTTACTGCCTGGCCTCGACCGTCGCGCTGTGGGGTGAACCGCGTGCCGTGCATGCCAGCGCCAGCCTGCTGGACAGCGGCGTGGATGCCCAGGGTACCGTGGTACTGAGCTATGCGGATTTTGACGTCACGCTGCACCACTCAAAAGTGAGCGATTCTACGCTGCCAAGCGAAATCCAGGGCGAAGCCGGTGCGCTGGTGATCGAGAAAATCTCGGAGTGCCAGAAGGTCGCTTTCATCCCCCGCGGTGGCAAAGCGCAGGATCTGACGCAGCCTCAGCACATCAATACTATGCTGTATGAGGCGGACGTTTTCGCGGATTTGGTCGAGGCCAGCCAGGTGAATCACCCGGGTCTGGAAGTCAGCCGGATTACGGCCAAACTGCTCAGTGAAATTCGCCGTCAGACCGGTGTGGTATTCCCGGCGGATAATCCACAGGTGGCGTAAAAGAGTGTAAAGAGGCCGTCTTCGATCATTGACGCCTCTTATGACTTGTAATATTTTGTTACGTGCAAAGGGGAGTAACTTCCTTGCCGGTGGATCGTCATTACGATGCGTGCAAAACCGCATCCGGTCGCCGGGCAATAACCAAAGTGTCCGCCTTCAGTGCGCGGTGTTTTGGTTGTTGTAAGTGAGACCTTGCCGGAAGGCGAGGTCTATGCATAAACACGCAGCGGCTGCCGTCTTCCGACGTCAGCCGTTTTGTTTTTATGTAAGGAATCGAGTAATGAATACTGTCGGCACACCGTTATTGTGGGGTGGATTCGCCGTTGTCGTCGTGATCATGCTGGCCATCGATCTGTTTCTTCAGGGTCGGCGTGGCGCGCATGGCATGACCATCAAGCAGGCTGCAGGCTGGTCGATGCTTTGGGTCACCCTCTCCCTTCTCTTTAACGCCGCTTTCTGGTGGTACCTGGCGCAGACCCAGGGCCGCGAGGTTGCCGATCCTCAGGCGCTGGCTTTCCTTACCGGCTATCTGATTGAGAAAGCGCTGGCCGTTGATAACGTCTTCGTCTGGCTGATGCTGTTCAGCTACTTCGCCGTGCCGCCTGCGCTGCAGCGTCGGGTGCTGGTTTACGGTGTTCTTGGGGCGATCGTGCTGCGTACGGTGATGATCTTCGCCGGAAGCTGGCTTATCACCCAGTTCGAGTGGCTGCTCTATATCTTCGGTGCGTTCCTGCTGTTTACCGGTGTGAAAATGGCGCTGGCGAAGGAAGATGATTCCGGCATCGGCGACAAACCGCTGGTACGCTGGATCCGCAGCCACCTGCGCATGACCGATAAAATTGAAAATGAACACTTCTTCACGCGCAAGAACGGTGTCCTGTTCGCCACCCCGCTGCTGCTGGTACTGATCCTGGTGGAGTTAAGCGACGTTATCTTCGCGGTCGATAGCATCCCGGCGATTTTCGCCGTGACCACCGACCCGTTCATCGTGCTGACCTCAAACCTGTTCGCGATCCTTGGCCTGCGCGCCATGTACTTCCTGCTGGCGGGCGTGGCGGAGCGCTTCTCGATGCTGAAATATGGCCTGTCGGTGATCCTGGTGTTTATCGGTATCAAGATGCTGATCGTCGATTTCTACCACATCCCGATTGGCGTTTCGCTCGGCGTGGTGGGCGGCATTCTGAGCCTGACCCTGTTGATTAACGCCTGGGTCAACATGCAGAACGACAAGAAAAAATTACAGCAATAAGCCGCAAATGGCCGGGTGAAGAGGTTTTTTGCCCGGCCAGCAACTGGCACCATGCATTATCCCTCACCATGTCACACATTCGTTAATATATAGTTAAAAAATAAGATCTGAACGAAATAAGCAGCATTTTACGCTTCCTACCCGCCGCGCTTTCCGTATACTCGACCAGGCAAACATTTATTTACATCCGGACATAAGCGTAACAAAGAGTACGTACATGAGACGGACAGCGACATCATCACAAGGAATGCATTATGACGACACAAACTCCTTCATCGGGCCTGCTACAGCGTCTTGTTCAGGGCAGCCTGGTAAAACAAATTTTAGTAGGGCTGATTCTTGGCGTGCTGTTAGCGCTGGTGTCAAAACCGGCGGCCATTGCCGTTGGCCTGCTCGGCACGCTGTTTGTCGGCGCGTTGAAAGCCGTCGCACCGGTACTCGTATTGATGCTGGTGATGGCATCGATCGCTAACCACCAGCAGGGGCAGAAGACCAGCATCCGTCCGATTCTGTTCCTGTACCTGCTGGGGACCTTCAGCGCAGCATTAACCGCCGTGCTGTTTAGTTTTGCCTTCCCTTCCACGCTGCACCTGTCCGCTGCCGCCGGCGATATCACCCCGCCATCGGGGATTGTCGAAGTCCTGCGCGGGCTGCTGATGAGCATGGTGTCGAACCCTATTGATGCACTGCTGAACGCCAACTATATCGGGATCCTGGTATGGGCCGTTGGCCTGGGCTTTGCGCTGCGTCACGGCAATGAGACGACCAAAAACCTGATCAACGATGTCTCCCATGCGGTGACCTTCATTGTGAAAATGGTGATTCGCTTCGCGCCGCTGGGGATTTTCGGCCTCGTCTCCTCCACCCTGGCGACTACCGGCTTCTCTACGCTGTGGGGCTATGGTCAGCTGCTGGTTGTACTTGTGGGCTGTATGCTGCTGGTGGCGCTGGTGATTAACCCGCTGCTGGTGTTCTGGAAGATCCGTCGCAACCCGTATCCGCTGGTGCTGACCTGCCTGCGTGAAAGCGGCGTGTACGCCTTCTTTACCCGCAGCTCCGCCGCCAACATCCCGGTGAATATGGCATTGAGCGAAAAGCTGAACCTCGATCGCGATACCTACTCCGTCTCCATCCCGCTGGGTGCCACCATCAACATGGCCGGGGCCGCAATTACCATTACGGTGCTGACGCTGGCCGCCGTCCATACCATGGGTATCCCGGTGGATCTGCCGACCGCCCTGCTGCTGAGCGTCGTGGCATCGCTGTGCGCCTGTGGTGCTTCCGGCGTCGCCGGTGGCTCTCTGCTGCTGATCCCGCTGGCCTGTAACATGTTCGGCATCCCGAACGATGTCGCCATGCAGGTCGTTGCTGTAGGCTTCATCATCGGCGTTCTGCAGGACTCCTGCGAAACGGCGCTGAACTCCTCTACCGACGTGCTGTTCACCGCCGCGGCCTGTATGGCTGAAGACAATCAGCTGGCGAAAAACGCGCTGCGCGATTAATCCTGCCGACCCTCTCCGCTAGCGTGCGGAGGGGGTTTCTTGCATCTCTGCCACTTCCTGTTTAAACGGATCGATCCCCCGCTTTATCATGCGTCGGAAACGGATAATATTCAGACCGTTGACGATCAAAAAGCTGCCTTCAATCAGCGTTCCGCCAATCGACCCCAGCCACAGGTTATGCGTCACCCAGCAGGCGGTAGAGCACCACATAACGCAGCGAATGGTCAGCCCTTTACAGCGGAACAGGGCCCAGGTGCTGGCTACGGTGCCCACGACCGGCAACAGCTCCATCGGATGCTGTAGTTTCCCCAGCCCCAACACCAGAGTCAGCACAATAAAAATCGTCATCACCCACAGGCTACGGGTACGCAATGAAATCAAGGTGCGCACGGCGTTCAGCCCGGCGCTCATGCCCGCCGGTATCGCCCCCATCAGAATAAAGTGCAGGCCGATGATCCCGCTGTACAGTGCCAGCTGACGTTTAAAGCGACCCTCGTCGCGGTGAACAAAGGTGGTGATACCGATAAAAAAGGCGATGACGCCGACGCCCTGGGCAACCCAATACGCAGTCATGAAAGATCCTTTTCAGCAAAAAGAAAAAAACGGCGTTCCTGCGAAGGAGCGCCGTTTTCACGTTAACGACAAAGACCGGGATCCCTCTCGAACCTACAAGGTGACGCCGCTCTTGAAGATTGCCAGCTCGCGGAAGTCATTGCGTTCATTGCAGGTCGGTTTGCCATTCACGAACTCAACCAGGGTATCGACAAACTCTTCCAGCAGCTGGGGCATGGCTTTGCCATGAATCAACTGCCCGGCATCGAAGTCGATCCAGTGTTTCTTCTTCGCTGCCAGCTCGCTGTTGGTGGCAATTTTTACCGTCGGCACAAAACCGCCGTACGGGGTACCGCGACCGGTGCTGAACAGCACCATATGACAGCCTGCGCCGGCCAGTGCGCTGGTGGCGACCGCATCGTTACCCGGCGCGCTCAGCAGGTTGAGGCCGTGCACTTTCAGACGTTCGCCGTAGCGCAGGACGTCCACCACCTGGCTGGAACCCGCTTTCTGGGTGCAGCCTAATGATTTATCTTCCAGCGTGGTGATGCCCCCCGCTTTGTTGCCCGGCGATGGGTTCTCGTAGATCGGCTGGTTATGCGCGATGAAGTACTGTTTAAAGTCGTTGACCATGGTCACCAACTTGCCGAAGGTCTCTTCGTCACGGCAGTGGCTCATCAGGAGCTGCTCGGCGCCGAACATTTCCGGCACTTCGGTCAGCACGGTGGTGCCGCCGTTGGCGATCAGGTAATCCGAGAAACGACCCAGCATCGGGTTCGCGGTGATCCCGGACAGACCGTCGGATCCGCCGCACTCCAGGCCAAACTTCAGCTCGCTCAGTTTACCCGGCTCACGCTTGTCGTGGCGCATCACTTCATACAGCTGATGCAGATGCTCAAGCCCGGCCTCCACTTCGTCGTCCTGCTTCTGGCAGACCATAAAGTGGACCCGTTCAGGGTCGAAATCCCCGAGGGTTTCACGGAAGGCATCTACCTGGTTGTTCTCACAACCCAGGCCAATCACCAGCACCGCTCCGGCGTTCGGGTGACGCACCATGTTTTGCAGCATGGTGCGGGTGTTCACATGGTCATCCCCCAGCTGCGAGCAGCCGTAGGTGTGGCTGAAGAGGAACACGCCATCGGTGCCTTCCGCATCCTGGGTCTCTTTCAGGAAGCGGTTCTGGATCTGACGAGCGATACCGTTAACGCAGCCGACGGTGGGCAGGATCCACAATTCATTGCGCACCCCGACGTCACCATTCGCACGACGATAAAGCTGGACATCACGGTCTTCCGGCTGTGCCGATGGCTCGATCAGTTCCGGCTGATAGCTATACTCGTCAAGGTCGCTCAGGTTGGTCCGCGTGTTATGGGCATGAATATGCTCACCTGGCTCGATATCCGCCAGCGCATGACCAATGGGCAGACCATACTTAATGACGTTATCTCCCTTCGCAATCGCGCGTAATGCAAACTTATGACCGCGTACAACGTCCTGGCCGAGGGTGACCGTATCACCGTCGATGGTGACCTGAGTCCCCGCAGCCATGTCAGCTAACGCGACAGCAACGTTATCCTGCGAATGGATTTTAATGTATTGCATATCAACCGGCCTCTGGTCTTAGTTCAGTTCAATAGCGAAGTAATCACGCGCATTGTTAAAGCAGATATTTTTCACCATCTCACCCAACAGCTGGATATCCGCTGGCGCTTCGCCGGCTTCAACCCAGCGGCCAATCATCTGGCACAGAATGCGACGGAAATATTCATGACGGGTGTAGGACAGGAAGCTGCGGCTGTCGGTTAACATCCCGACGAAACGGCTCAGCAGGCCGAGCTGTGCCAGCTGGGTCATCTGACGTTCCATCCCGTCTTTCTGATCGTTGAACCACCAGCCGGAGCCAAACTGCATCTTGCCCGGCATCCCTTCGCCCTGGAAGTTGCCGATCATGGTGCCCAGCACTTCGTTATCGCGCGGGTTCAGGCAGTAAAGAATAGTTTTCGGCAGCAGGTTCTCTTCATTCTGCTTGCTCAGCAGCTTCGACAGCTCTTCCGCCATCGGGCGGTCGTTGATGGAGTCAAAGCCCACATCAGGCCCCAGCAGTTTGAACTGACGCAGGTTATTGTTACGCAATGCGCCAATATGGTACTGCTGCACCCAGCCGCGACGGGCATATTCAGCTCCGAGGAAGACCAGCACCGCCGTTTTAAACTGCGCCACTTCCTGTTCGTTCAGCGCCGCGCCGGAGAGGCGACGGGCCAGAATGCTGTCCAGTTCCGCTTCGCTGGCTTCAGCAAACAGCACCACGTCGAGCGCGTGATCAGACACTTTACAGCCGTGAGCGGCGAAGTGATCCAGACGTTTCGTCAGCGCGGACTGCAGATCGGCAAAGCGGCGAATGTCGGTATCAGACACTTCACCCAGCTTCGCCATGTAGTCGTTGAACGTCGCCTGTTCAATGTTGAAGGCTTTATCCGGGCGCCAGCTTGGCAGCACTTTGGTTTTGAAGGTGGTCACTTTGGCCACCGCCGCGTGATGTTCCAGCGAATCGATCGGATCGTCGGTGGTACCGACCATTTTGACGTTCATCTGGGTCATGATCCCGCGGGCAGAGAAGCGGTCCTGAGCCAGCAGGTCGTTGCACTGATCCCAGATAGCACCCGCAGTTTGCGGCGATAACAGCTGACCGGTAATACCAAACGGACGGCGCAGTTCCAGGTGCGTCCAGTGATACAGCGGGTTGCCGATGGTATGCGGTACGGTGGCGGCCCAGGCGTCAAACTTCTCGCGGTCCGAGGCATCGCCGGTACACAGGCGCTCAGCCACGCCGTTGGTGCGCATCGCGCGCCACTTGTAGTGGTCGCCTTTCAGCCAGATGTCATACAGGTTTTTAAAACGGTAATCGTCGGCAATCTGCTGCGGTGGAAGGTGGCAATGATAGTCGAAAATCGGCTGATCTTTGGCGTAATCATGGTACAGACGACGAGCGAACTCGGTATCAAGCAGAAAATCTTCGGTCATAAACGCTGTCATTTTCATTTCCTCTTCGCTCCCCTTGAGGAGCCGTTCAGATGATTGACTATATGCTGACAAAGTTATCACACCAATTTCTACAGGCCGAAATCTTTTTCGTGAGTTAGATCAATAAACGCTGACAAAAAAAGTACTCACTCCGGAGTAAACACCGCTGCAAGCCGCGCCAGCACTGGCTTCTTCCGCAGGGAATAATACCCCCATAAACTTTCCCACTTTTGTGACAGCACTCAACTTTTAAAGTTGTATGACAAGTTATCGTTCTGCCGTCGCAACATATAAACCGTTGGAATGATTTCGCGATGATTTATCACATCGCATTGACCGGTATGGATACCGAATTAAGCAAAACAATTGATGGCAAGGTTCGGGCCATATGGGTTAATCCCCCTGAGCCCTCCGTTTCTCCTTCTCAACCCTGGTGACAGGGTTTGAAGATGGCCGCACTCGCTGCGGAGATAAAACAAACGATGAGGTTTTACATGCGTAAAATTAAAGGGTTACGTTGGTATATGATTGCACTGGTGACCATGGGCACCGTGCTGGGCTACCTGACGCGTAACACTGTGGCTGCGGCTGCGCCGACTCTGATGGAAGAGTTACACATCTCCACCCAACAGTATTCCTATATAATTGCAGCTTATTCAGCTGCTTATACCGTCATGCAGCCCGTTGCGGGCTACGTTCTTGATGTCCTGGGGACGAAAATCGGTTACGCCTTCTTCGCGATTGCCTGGGCTATCTTCTGTGGCTCCACGGCGCTGGCGGGCAGCTGGGGTGGATTAGCATTGGCACGTGGCGCCGTCGGTGCGGCAGAAGCCGCGATGATCCCGGCAGGCCTGAAGGCCAGCTCTGAGTGGTTCCCGGCAAAAGAACGTTCTATTGCCGTAGGCTACTTCAACGTCGGCTCCTCTATCGGCGCAATGATTGCTCCGCCGCTGGTGGTCTGGGCGATCGTGATGCACAGCTGGCAGATGGCGTTCATTATTTCCGGTGTCTTGAGTTTTATCTGGGCAATGGCTTGGCTGGTATTCTACAAACACCCGCGCGACCAGAAAAAATTAACCACCGAAGAACGTGACTACATTATTGGTGGTCAGGAATCTCAGCATCAGACCAATAACGGCAAGAAAATGTCTCCGTGGCAGATTCTGCGCAACCGCCAGTTCTGGGGCATCGCCCTGCCGCGTTTTCTGGCTGAACCAGCCTGGGGTACCTTTAACGCCTGGATCCCGCTGTTCATGTTTAAAGTCTACGGCTTTAACCTGAAAGAAATCGCGATGTTCGCCTGGATGCCGATGCTGTTTGCCGACCTGGGTTGCATCATCGGGGGTTACCTGCCGCCGCTGTTCCAGCGCTGGTTTGGTGTGAACCTGATTGTATCCCGTAAAATGGTGGTCACCATGGGCGCCCTGCTGATGATTGGCCCAGGGATGATCGGCCTGTTCACCAGCCCGTTCGTTGCTATCGCCCTGCTGTGCGTCGGTGGCTTCGCTCACCAGGCCCTGTCCGGTGCGCTGATTACGCTCTCTTCCGACGTGTTTGGCCGTAACGAAGTGGCAACCGCCAACGGTCTGACCGGTATGGCGGCATGGATGGCAAGTACCATGTTTGCTCTGGTGGTCGGTGCGCTGGCCGATACCATTGGTTTCAGCCCGCTGTTTGCCGTACTGGCGGTCTTCGACCTGCTGGGTGCCGTCGTTATCTGGACCGTGCTGAAGAACCAATCAGCCGATGACGACTCTCCCTCGCTCAAAACGAGTAAACCGGCGACGCAGAGCTAGTTGTTATACTGATTGAGTTGTTCACCAGGCCGCCTTCTTACAGGCGGCTTTTTCATGTCTTACAGTGGTGAGATGGGCGTAAAAGTGGTATAACAAATCCAATATTGTCGCCATCTTCCGGGAGTGAATATGGAAATCACAGAACCGCGTCGTTTGTATCAGCAGCTTGCCGCTGAGCTCAAGGCGCGTATTGAGCAAGGTGTCTACCTTGTGGGCGATAAACTGCCCGCAGAACGGTTTATCGCCGACGAGAAAAGCGTCAGCCGCACCGTGGTTCGCGAAGCCATTATCATGCTGGAAGTGGAAGGCTATGTTGAAGTCCGTAAAGGCTCAGGCATCCACGTTATCTCTAACCACCCGAAATACCAGCAGGCCATTGATGAGAACCTGGAGTTCGCCAGCTATGGTCCGTTTGAACTGCTGCAGGCGCGTCAGCTGATTGAAAGTAACATCGCTGAGTTCGCCGCCACCCAGGTGACCAAGCAGGACATCATGAAACTGATGGAGATCCAGGAGAAATCGCGCAAAGAGAAGTCGTACCGCGATTCTGAGTGGGACCTGCTGTTTCACGTCCAGGTTGCGTTGGCGACGCAGAATACTGCCCTCGCGGCTATCGTCGAACAAATGTGGACCCAGCGCGTGCACAACCCGTACTGGAAAAAACTGCATGATCACATCGACCTGCGCACCGTGGATAACTGGTGTGACGATCATGACGAAATCCTCAAAGCCTTGATTCGCAAAGATCCGCACGCGGCAAAACTGGCGATGTGGCAGCATCTGGAAAACACCAAGCTGATGCTGTTCAACGAAACCAGCGATGATTTTGAGTTCAACGCCGATCGTTACCTGTTTGCCGATAATCCTGTTGTTCACCTCGATACGGCGACCAACGGCGTAAAATAAGCGATTATCCGCCTGTCGGGCAGGCCGTCTGCGCCTGCCTGTTCCCTCGTTTGGGTAAGCAAACATATATAGTGTCAGCCTGTGTAAAGACACTCGCCACCCGCCATTGCAATCAGCAAAATCAATGCGCAACAAACTGCAATTTTTCTGACGAAAAGTCGGTGCCTTTGTTACAATTAGATGCATTTTGTCGCTCTGAGAGTTAGCTTTTGCTGGCTTCACTTTTGAACAAGGAACCGTTCAGAACGCATGAGCAACGGCCATAATCTAATAAGAATCCAGGTCGCTACCGCGTTCAGACATATCGTTAACCGATGTACCAGGAATCGTGAATGGAACTATTAACCCAATTGTTGAATGCTCTGTGGAGCCAGGATTACGAAACTCTCGCCAATCCCTCCATGATTGGCATGCTGTATTTTGTCTTATTTATGATTTTGTTCCTTGAGAACGGCCTGCTTCCTGCCGCCTTCTTGCCCGGCGACAGCCTGCTGGTGCTGGTCGGTGTGCTGATTGCCAAAGGGGCGATGGGTTTTCCGGAAACGCTGCTTCTCCTGACCACCGCCGCCAGCCTGGGCTGTTGGCTCAGCTATATCCAGGGGCGCTGGCTTGGTAATACGCGAATAGTCCAAAACTGGCTGTCACATTTGCCGTCGCACTACCACCAGCGTGCGCATCACCTGTTCCACAAGCACGGGCTCTCCGCGCTGTTGATTGGCCGCTTTATTGCGTTCGTACGTACTCTGCTGCCCACCATCGCCGGGCTGTCCGGTCTGAATAATGCCCGTTTTCAGTTCTTTAACTGGATGAGCGGCCTGCTGTGGGTGCTGATTCTGACGACCCTGGGCTATCTGCTGGGTAAAACGCCGGTCTTCCTGAAGTATGAGGACCAGCTGATGTCCTGTCTGATGCTGCTGCCGGTGGTGCTGCTGGTGTTTGGCCTGGTCGGTTCGTTAGTTGTCCTGTGGAAGAAAAAACACAGTAGTCGGGGATGAAGATGGTCAAAAAAAGCCTCTCTGTGCGCCAGATTGGCTGGATGCTGGGCGGCTCTGTGCTTCTGTGCGCCCTGTTCTGGCTCTGGCTTGCTGTCCAACAGCAGGAATCCACCCTGGCGATCCACCCTGTCACCCAGGGTGTTGGCATGCCGGATGGCTTCTCCGTCTGGCATCATCTCGACGCCAACGGCATTCGCTTTAAAAGCATTACCCCTCAAAAAGACGGGCTGTTGATTAAGTTTGACTCCAGCGAGCAAAGCATCGCGGCAAAAGAAGTGCTGGGCCGCGCCCTGCCGCACGGTTATATTATTGCTTTGCATGAGGATGAAAATACGCCAACAGCATGGCTCTCTCGCCTGCGCGACGTCCCTCATAGATTCGGATAATTACCAAAATTCTGAATATTTTCACACAGTTTGGTGAAATCTCGTTTTACTTACTATGCTTAAGATTGCGGGAGCCGCCGGGCTGACGTTTATCGACTGGATCGGGCATATCTCCCGGATATGCCCTTACACAATGGAAGGTAGCATTCATGAAATACCACGTCGTTCTGCTGCTGGTTATGGGTTCGCTGAGCGCCAGCGCCTTTGCCAACTCCCCGTGTCAGGAAAAAGAGCAGGATATCAAGCGTGAGATCACCTACGCTGAAAAACACCACAATCAGAACCGCATTGACGGTCTGAACAAAGCGCTTAGTGAAGTCAGAGCACACTGCAATGACGGCCAGCTCAAGGCCGATCATCAGCAAAAAATCGCCAAACAGCGGGAAGAAGTGGCTGAACGCCAGCGCGACCTGCAGGAAGCCCGGCAGAAAGGTGACAAGGATAAAATCAGCAAGCGTCAGAGCAAGCTTGATGAAGCGCAACAAGAGCTGAAAACGCTGGAGTCGCGTGATTATTAATCCGTAATTTCTTACGTATATGGAACCACTCTATAGGAGAGAAAGATGCCTAAAGACAACGTTGCAGACGATCTGCGTGCCGAACTGAAAACGCTGGCGGATACCCTGGAAGAAGTGCTGAACTCCTCAGCGGATAAGTCAAAAGAAGAAGTGGGCAAACTGCGTAGTAAAGCGGAAAGCGCGCTGAAAGAGAGCCGCGTTCGCCTCGGTGAAACCAGCGACGCCATCGTCAGACAAACCCGTGAAACCGCTGCTCGCGCCGACGACTATGTCCGCGAAAATCCGTGGACCGGTGTCGGGATTGGCGCAGCCGTCGGGCTGGTGCTGGGTGTCCTGCTGACGCGTCGTTAATTATGGCGGATACTCAACACACGCAAGGCCCAGGCAAGAGCGTTTTCGGTATTGGTCAGCGGATAATTAGCCTGCTGGTCGAAATGCTGGAAACGCGCCTGCGCCTGGTGGTCGTGGAGCTGGAAGAAGAGAAAGCCAATCTCTTCCAGCTGTTTCTGATGCTGGGACTGACGCTGCTGTTTGCCGCCTTTGGCCTGATGAGCCTGCTGGTGCTGATTATCTGGGCCATCGATCCGCAATACCGACTGAACGTCATGATTGCCACCACCGCCGTACTGCTGCTCAGCTCGCTGATAGGCGGGATCTGGACGCTACGCAAAGCCCGTCGTTCGACGTTCCTGCGCATGACGCGCAAAGAACTGGCCGAAGACCGGGCGCTGCTGGAGGACGATCGGTCATGAGCAATAAGCAGGAACGTGAACGGCAAAAAGCGCTGCTGCTGCGCCAGATCCAACAACAACGGCTGGATTTAAGCGCCAGCCGTCGTGACTGGCTTGAGGCCACCGCACCGATCGATCGCGGTTGGCAGACGTTCCAGCATCTCCGCTCATGGGCGATGGTCGGCAGCGGTATCATGGCGGTGTGGTCAGTGCGCCATCCGCGGTTTTTACTGCGCTGGACAAAACGCGGCGTCGGCCTCTGGAGCACCTGGCGTATGGTCAAACGCCTGCTGCGCCAGCCATCCACTCACTGATCCCCCTCAGGCGCAACAGCGCCGCTTTACGGCTGACACTCCTCACAATCCCTGACGTTCTTTCTCTGTGCCAGCGGGTCGCCGCTGCGTGCAGATACGTTCATTTGGCCTTCCCCCCATCACTTACTCAGATTCTTTGATAAAGATCTACAGTTTTCCTTGCTAACAATTACTCCAGAGCCTCGCTAATATCCACTCCATCGACAGCAAGCCCGCGTAACTATGCAGGATTGCACTAAAAAACAAAATCGCCGCCCTTTGGGTTTACTGGAGTAAGAAATGAAAAAATTAGAAGATGTTGGTGTACTGGTAGCGCGTATTCTGATGCCAATCCTGTTCATCACCGCAGGGTGGGGAAAAATTACCGGTTATGCGGGCACGCAACAGTATATGGAAGCCATGGGCGTACCGGGCGCACTGCTGCCGTTAACCATTCTTCTGGAGTTTGGCGGCGGTCTGGCTATCCTGTTCGGTTTCCTGACCCGTACCACCGCGCTGTTCACCGCAGGCTTTACTCTGCTGACCGCGTTCCTGTTCCACAGCAACTTTGCTGAAGGCGTGAACTCGCTGATGTTCATGAAAAACCTGACAATTGCAGGCGGCTTCCTGCTGCTGGCTATCACCGGTCCAGGCGCATTCAGCATCGACCGCGTGCTGAATAAAAAGTGGTAAGCGCACTATACCCTAAATAATTCGAGTTACTTGTAGCCGGCAAGCGCTGGCCCGTAGGGTGAGCCTCATCATCAATGAGGCCCATCATTCCCAGCAGCTTACTGAAGTAAGTGACTGGGGTGTACAGCCAACACCCAGGCAACTTGCAGGATGAAGGGTATATACTGAATGAACAATAAAGCGAGGAGACATCTCCTCGCTTTTGCTATCTGAAGTCTGAAGGAGGAGAGAATGGGACAATTAATCGATGGCGTCTGGCAGGATACCTGGTATGACACCGCATCCACCGGCGGACGTTTCAAGCGCTCGGTGTCGGCATTTCGCAACTGGCTGACCGCCGATGGCGCGCCAGGCCTCTCCGGTAGCGGTGGTTTTGCTGCCGAAAAAGACCGCTATCATCTGTACGTTTCCCTTGCCTGTCCGTGGGCGCACCGCACGCTGATCATGCGCAAGCTCAAAGGACTGGACCCGTTTATTTCCGTCTCGGTGGTTCACCCCCTGATGCTGGAAAACGGCTGGACCTTCGCTCACGATTTCCCCGACGCAACCGGCGATTCACTGTATCAACACGACTTTCTCTATCAGCTCTATCTGCACGCCGATCCGCACTATACCGGGCGCGTGACGGTGCCGGTATTGTGGGATAAAAAGCAGAACACCATCGTCAGCAACGAATCGGCGGATATCATCCGTATGTTCAATGGCGCTTTCGACGCGTTGGGGGCCACAGCCGGCGATTACTACCCGCCAGCCCTGCGCGAAACCATCGATGAACTGAACGCCTGGATCTACGACAACGTCAATAATGGGGTCTACAAAGCCGGATTCGCCACCAGCCAGCAGGCATACGATGAGGCAGTAACGGCAGTATTTGTATCGCTCGATCGCCTGGAGAAGATCCTTGGTGAGCACCGCTACCTGACGGGTAATCAGCTCACGGAAGCCGATATTCGGCTGTGGACCACTCTCGTGCGTTTCGACCCGGTCTACGTGACCCACTTTAAGTGCGATAAACACCGCATCAGCGATTACCCTAATCTGTATGGTTTCCTGCGCGATATCTACCAGATGCCAGGCATCGCAGAGACGGTAAATTTTGCCCATATCCGCAACCACTACTACCGCAGCCATAAAACGATCAACCCCACCGGAATTATCTCCGTCGGCCCGCATCAGGATCTCAGCGAACCGCACGGCCGGGATCGTCTCTTCAGCTAAACATTCAGGCGCCCGCTGCGGCGCCTGATATTTCATCTGGTGAATATATTTACCCGCCTTCCATTCACGGCTATTCTTATTTCGATCGCTTAAAAAACAAGTGATTGACCGTTAATCGAGGCGTAAAAATGGACTGGTATTTAAAAGTACTGAAAAACTATATTGGATTTGGTGGCCGCGCTCGGCGCAAAGAATACTGGATGTTTATTCTGGTCAACATCGTTCTGACCGTTGTCCTGGGTATCATCGACAAGATGTTAGGCTGGCAGCGCGCGGGTGGGGAAGGCATCCTGACGACGATTTATGGCGTGCTGGTCTTTCTGCCATGGTGGGCGGTGCAGTTTCGCCGTTTGCACGACACCGATCGCTCAGCGTGGTGGCTATTGCTGATGCTGATCCCGGTCATTGGCTGGCTGGTTATCCTGGTGTTCAACTGCCAGAACGGCACGCCGGGAGCGAACCGTTTCGGGCCGGAACCTAAAACGTCATCCTTATAATGACTGCGCTCCTTCTGCGGCAGGAGCGCACCGTCAACTTACTTCCTGGCAAACAGCTTCGGGATCTCTCGCAGACACCATGATTTCGCTTCGCCCATGCTATCGCGGCGCCACGCCATGATAATGTCGATCTCATTGGTGTATTCCGGGCTGACTACCCGTAAGCGCCCTTCGGCAATGTCCTGCTCAACCAGCGGATAGGGCATCGTCGCCACCCCTAAACCCGCCAACAGCGCCTGCCGCTTATCTTCAATGGTACTGACCGTCAGACGCGGCTGCTTATCGAGTAATTGCACCGTCAGCACCGGACGTTCACGGGCGGTATCCGCCACCGCAACGCCGCGATACTTAACCCGAGTGACTTCAGAAAGTGGCTCAGGCTCCTGATGGATCGGGTGATCCGGCGCGGCAACGTAGACGTTCATCACCGAATAGAGCTTACGGGAGTTAATCTCCGACGAGGAGCGAAAATGCATATCCGGCGCCACGACGATATCCGCCCGCCCCTGCTCCAGGCGCTCCCATGCCCCGGCCAGTACTTCGGTTATCACCGACAGTTGGGTATTGGATTTGGTCGCCAGCTTTTCAATCAGCGGGAAGAAATCCTGCGTCGGGACCAGCGCTTCTGTCACGATGGTCAGATGCGTTTCCCAGCCGCGCGAGAGGGCTTCGGCATCGGTGGTGAGCTTATCTGCCGCTTCCAGCAGCACGCGTCCGCGCTCCAGCAACATGCGACCAACGTTAGTGAATTTTGTCCGATGACCTGAGCGGTCAAACAGCACCACATCCAGTTCCTCTTCCAGCTTTTGCATCGTGTAGCTAAGGGCGGAGGGCACCCGACCGAGCTCGTCAGCCGCAGCAGCAAAGCTCCCGCGCCTGTCGATAGCGTCCATTACACGTAACGCTTCCAGCGTTAATGCTCTCTCTTTAGCCATAAGACTCTCATTCAGGAAATTTGAACATACCAGGCAGAATATCTGGCTAACAATACAGCGTCCATACCTTTACCATTGATTTAGTGTAAAGAGAGGTCAAAAAAATGATTACTACCCGAACAGCCAAACAATGTGGACAAGCAGATTTCGGCTGGCTGCAGGCCCGCTACACCTTTTCCTTTGGACACTACTTTGACCCTAAACTGTTAGGATACGCCTCCCTGCGCGTGCTCAACCAGGAAGTTCTGGCCCCCGGCGCGTCGTTTCAGCCGCGGACCTACCCGAAAGTCGATATTCTGAACCTGATTCTGGAAGGGGAAGCGGAATATCGCGACAGTGACGGCAACCATGTGCAGGCAAAGACCGGTGAAGCGCTGCTGATATCGACTCAGCCAGGGATCAGCTACAGCGAACATAACCTGAGTAAAGAGGGGTCGCTGACCCGGATGCAGCTCTGGCTGGATGCTTGCCCGCAGCGGGAAAACCCGCAAATACAAAAGCTGGCCATCGCCGATGCTCCATATCAGCTGCTCGCGTCCCCGGACGGCGCGCAGAACAGTTTGCAGCTTCGTCAGCAGGTGTGGATCCACCAGCTCGATCTCGCCGCCGGCGAACACATCAATGTGCAGTTGCACGGGCCGCGTGCCTATCTGCAATCGATTCATGGCACGGTGCATGCCGTTGCTTGTGAAGAAGAGAAGCAGGCGTTGACCTGTGGAGACGGCGCATTTATTCGTGACGAAGCTAACATTACCCTTGTTGCCGATACGCCTTTACGCGCTTTACTGATAGATTTACCAGTGTAATTACAGCAGTGATGGAGTCTGTCAGTGAGTAAGCATAAGAAGAAAACAGTAAAAGCCGTACCGTCGTCTCAACCTCTGCAGCAAGACGCACCGAAGGTCGCCAGTTTTGGCTATGACGAGATGCTCAGTGAACTGGAAGCTATCGTTGCAGACGCCGCCACGCGGCTTCAGGATGAAGAAAACGCCGCCTGATACACTAGATTCGGCCCCAGAAGGGGCCGATTGTGTCGCCAGGCCTAGCCGTGGGGCTGGATCAGTGGATTCCCCGCCGGACTCATCAAACGCACGTCCATGCGTGGCCCTGGCAACAGGATCTGGTGTTCATCTAACGAGTCTTTAATATTTTCCAGCAAGTCGAAATAGGTATCCCAGTATTCACTGTTTTTCACCCACACGCGCACGGTGAAATTCAGCGTTGATGGTCCAAGCTCAATAAGTCGTACCGTGGTGCCGCGGGATTTATCGATTCGCCGCTCATTATCAATAATATCCTGAATAACCGTTTTCACTTCACTGATACGGCTTTGGTAAGCAACGCCTAATAGCAGATCGATACGCCGCCACGGGTGACGTGAATAGTTGACGATACTGTCGGCAATAATTTTCCCGTTGGGAATCACCACTTCTTTGTTATCTACCGTCAACAAGGTTGTCGAGAAGACATGCACCGTTTGTACTACCCCGGAGACGGCGCCTACTTCAACAAAATTACCGGCACGGAAAGGGCGCAGCGTCACCAGCAGCACGCCGGCGGCAAAGTTCGAGAGTGAGCCCTGCAGCGCCAGGCCAATCGCTAAGCCAGCGGCACCAATGACGGCGATGATAGATGAGGTTTCAATCCCGACCCGCCCCAGGGCCGCCACGATCGCAAATGCCATGGTGATATAACGAACAATTGCCGCAAAGAAATGCACCACCGTGGCGTCGACGTTTCGCCGTACCAGAATTTTTTCAATGGCCTTGGATAATAGTTTCGATATTATCTTGCCGACAAACAGCAGTATTATTGCCGCAGCAATATTCCAGCCGAATTGAAAAATAGTATCGCCATGACCTTTCAACCATTCAATGGCAAATTTCACTTGTGGAAATAAAACAAAATTTTTCATATCATCCACGCTCCTGCCGGGCAGCAAAGAATAAAAATACTATCCATTAACCTGTAAGACGGCAGAATTCATCCCAGAAATCATTGCGCACAACGGATAGAACAGACCAACACTTATTCTGACAGTATCACCGAGAGTTCCGTTAAACACAGCCCAAAAAACGTTTAAATTTATACATTGGTTGGCGTGGGTGAATATTCGGGAATAAAAGATAAAGCTGCAGGAACATTTTTCTTAACGGTTGAGCGTACACGTTGAAGCAAAAACCCCGCCGAAGCGGGGTTTTCTTTGAATGGTGAAGCTGACCGTTAAGCCGGGTTCTGTCGTGGACAGTCATTCATCTAGGCCAGCAATCGCTCACTGGCTCAAGCAGCCTACCCGGGTTCAGTACGGGCCGTACCTTGTGAACCCCTATTTGGCCTTGCTCCGGGTGGAGTTTACCGTGCCGCGAACTGTTACCAGACGCGCGGTGCGCTCTTACCGCACCCTTTCACCCTTACCTGATCCCACTTGCGTGGGCCATCGGCGGTTTGCTCTCTGTTGCACTGGTCGTGGGCTTGCGCCCCCCAGGCGTTACCTGGCACCCTGCCCTATGGAGCCCGGACTTTCCTCCCCTCCGTCTGTCTCCTCCGAAGAGGACGACGACGAAGCGGCGACTGTCTGGTCAGCTTCGGCGCGCAGTATAGAGGGTTTGCACCCGCTTGTCATCCCTCCGTCGCCATCCCCACCTGCAATGTCGCCGCAATATTCCGCGACGCATGGTAAATATTGTCCGACGCACCGCGAAATGCCTCTTCCAGCGTCGTTATACCGGTCAGCACGCTGAACACCGCATCAATACCATGCTGGTGAACGATGCCCACATCGCTGGTCAGGCTGCCAGCAATACCAATCACCGGCTTATGGTATTTTTTCGCGACGCTCGCCACGCCAACCGGCACCTTGCCATTAATACTCTGGCTATCCAGCCGGCCTTCGCCGGTCACCACCAGCGAACAATCGAGGATATGCTCTTCCAGATTCAACGCCTGGGTCACTATCTCGATCCCACTGCGTAATTCGGCATGCAGGAACGCCATCAACGCCGCGCCCATCCCACCGGCTGCCCCGGCGCCAGCCACCTGCTTCACATCCACCTGCAGGTCGGCCTGAATGATCTGCGCGTAATGCGCCAGATTATCGTCCAGCTCGCAGATCATCGCTTCGGTCGCCCCCTTCTGTGGCCCAAATATCCGCGATGCACCGCTCTCGCCGATCAGCGGGTTGGTCACATCGCAGGCCACGCGGATCGCGCAATCCTGCAGTCGGGCATCAAGCCCGGAAACGTCGATCGAATTGAGATGGCACAGGCTGCCGCCACCGTGGCCAATTTCGGCACCTTCGGCATCGCAAAGACGCGCGCCCAGCGCCTGTACCATCCCCGCGCCGCCGTCATTAGTCGCGCTACCGCCAATGCCAATAATGATATTTTTCGCCCCGTGATCCAGCGCCTGCAAAATCAGCTCGCCGGTACCACGTGACGTCGTCAATAACGGATTGCGCTGCGCCGGTGGCACCAGCGCCAGGCCACTGGCCGCCGCCATTTCAATAAACGCCGTGTTACCGTCGCCGGAAAGCCCCCAGCAGGCATCAACAGGAACCCCTAATGGCCCCGTCACACAGGCGCTCATCTCGGTTCCCTGGGTCGCGGCGATCATCGCTTCAACGGTACCCTCGCCGCCGTCGGCAAGAGGAACCTTCACGTACTGCGCATCGGGGAAAATTTCCCGAAAACCTTTTTCAATAGCCTGTGCAACCTCAGTCGCCGAGAGGCTTTCTTTATAAGAGTCTGGGGCGATTACGATTTTCATAGTTATGTAGCCTGACAGTGCCGCGCAAGGCAAGAATTACAGGGCGCGCGCCCGCGCCCTTCTTGTTAGCGAGTGACTTCCACTTTCGCCAGTTTTTCGTAGTAGCACGCAAGTGCGCTATGGTCGGCGGTACCCAGACCGTCGGCACGCAGCGCCTGCATCATCTCCATCACCGCCGCGGTCAGCGGCAGCTGTGCGCCCACCCCATGGGAGGTATCCAGCGCATTCGCCAGATCTTTGATATGCAGATCGATACGGAAACCTGGCTTGAAGTTGCGATCCATCACCATCGGCGCTTTGGCATCCAGCACGGTGCTGCCGGCCAGGCCGCCGCGAATGGCCTGATACACCAGGTCCGGGTTAACGCCGGCTTTCGTTGCCAGGGTCAGTGCTTCAGACATCGCGGCAATGTTCAGCGCCACAATCACCTGGTTGGCCAGCTTGGTCACGTTGCCCGCGCCAATATCGCCGGTGTGCACCACGGAGCCCGCCATGGCTTTCAGCAGGTCGTAATACTTGTCAAAAATCGCTTTATCGCCACCCACCATCACTGACAAGGTGCCGTCGATGGCCTTCGGTTCACCACCGCTGACCGGCGCATCGAGCATATCCACGCCTTTGGCCTTCAGAGCATCGCTGATTTCGCGGCTCGCCAGCGGAGCAATTGAGCTCATGTCGATCAGCACCGTACCCGGCTTCGCGCCTTCGATAATGCCGCCTTCACCCAGCGCCACCTCTTTAACGTGCGGTGAGTTCGGCAGCATAGTGATGATCACGTCACACTGTTCAGCAATCGCCTTCGCCGAGGTGGCGGTTTCCGCGCCAGCGGCAATCACGTCGGCAATCGCTTCCATATTGCGGTCGGTAACCACCAACGAGTAACCCGCCTTCAGGAGGTTTTTACTCATTGGTTTACCCATGATGCCCAGGCCAATAAAACCAACTTTCATTGTCATAACGTTATCTCTCTCGTATCGATGGTGATTATTTTTTAAAGGAATCAGCTAATTTCTGCGTCGCCGAGCGGAATACGCCAAGGTCGCTGCCGACGGCCACAAATGTCGCGCCCCACTCCAGATAACGGCGTGCATCCGCCTCTACCGGTGCCAGAATCCCGCTAGGCTTACCGTGCTTTTTCGCACTGGCGAAGATGTGCTGGATAGCTTTCTGCACTTCCGGATGCGACGCGTTGCCCAGATGCCCTAAGGCAGCAGCCAGATCGCTTGGGCCGACAAAAATACCGTCGACGCCGTCGGTAGCGGCAATCGCATCCACGTTATCCACCCCTTGCTGGCTCTCGATTTGCACCAGGATGGTGATGTTTTTGTTCGATTGCGCGAAGTAATCCGGCACGGTGCCAAACATATTGGCGCGGTGCGACACGGACACGCCGCGGATGCCTTCTGGCGGATAGCGGGTGGAAGCCACCGCATTGACCGCCTCCTCTTTGCTCTCAACGAACGGGATCAGGAAGTTATAGAAACCGATATCCAGCAGGCGTTTAATATTGACCGGCTCGTTGGTCGGTACACGCACCACTGGCGCGCTGGCGCTGCCTTTCAGCGCCATCAGTTGAGGGATAAAGGTTGAGATGTCGTTCGGCGCATGTTCACCGTCCAGCACCAGCCAATCGAAACCAGCCAGGCCTAACACTTCGGTGCTAATCGGGCTGGTCAGCGCTGACCAGCAGCCAATCTGAATCTGATGTGCCGCCAGAGCAGCCTTAAATTTGTTCGGGAAGATATCGTTGTTCATCGCTTATACCTTGTCACTTAACCGTTAATTATTTCTGCAGTTCCATACGCTTGATGTCGCCGACAATAAACAGATAGCAAACCATCGCCATCAGAGCCGAACAGCCGACGAAGACCAGCGCAGCGTTGAATGAGTGCAGCTCGCTCACCAGGTAACCGATAACCAGCGGGGTCACAATGGAGGCAATGTTGCCGAAGACGTTGAAGACCCCACCGCACAGACCGACGATCTCTTTTGGCGCGGTATCCGAAATCACCGGCCAGCCGAGTGCGCCAAACCCTTTACCAAAGAACGCCAGCGCCATCAGCGTCACGACCAGCGCGGTGTTATCGGTGTAGTTACACAGAATAATGGTTGAGGCCAGCAGCATACCGAGAACAATCGGCAATTTACGCGCCACGGTGAGAGAAAAACCGCGTTTAATCAAAGCGTCAGAGAACACGCCACCCAGTACGCCCCCGACAAAACCACACAGCGCCGGGATTGAGGCCACCAGCCCCACTTTCAGAATCGACATCCCTTTTTCCTGCACCAGGTAAATCGGGAACCAGGTGAGGAAGAACCACGTGATGGTGTTGATAAAATATTGGCCGAAGAACACGCCCAGCATCATGCGGTTGCTCAACAGCTGCTTGATATAGTGAAGTTTAGGACCGCTGGCCGCCGCGCTGCCCGGCTTTTTATGGTCCATATCGACTACTGCGCCGTTATCAGAGATGAACTTCAGCTCTTCTTTACTCATACGCGGATGGTCGGTCGGGTTATGGATCAACTTGACCCACAGACCGGTCAGTACGAAGCCGATGGCGCCCATCACGGTAAAGACATGCTCCCAGCCCCAAGCAAACGTCAGCCAGCCCAGCAGCGGTGAGAACAGCGCGAGGGAAAAGTACTGCGCGGAGTTAAAGATAGCCGAAGCGGTGCCGCGTTCTTTGGTCGGGAACCAGGCCGCTACGATACGGGCGTTTGCCGGGAAGGAAGGCGCTTCCGAGAAACCAAGCATAAAACGCATGATAAACATGGAGATACCCGCCCAGGCCAGCGGGAACATATCCACAAAGCCCTGCAGGAAGGTGAACAGTGACCAGAAGAACAGGCTATAGGTGTAGACTTTCTTCGAGCCAAATTTATCCAGCAGCCAGCCGCCGGGGATCTGCATCAGCAGGTAGGCCCAGCCAAAAGCGGAGAAAATATAGCCCATTGATACGGCACTGAGCTGCAGCTCTTTCGCCACTTCCGTCCCGGCAATAGATAATGTTGCACGGTCGGCATAGTTAACGGCGGTAACAATAAATATAATAAGTAGAATTAAATACCGGGTTGGTATACCTTTTCTTTGTTCTATCGTTGCATCCAGACTCATTTAATATTCCTCAGGTACAGCACACCTACCATTATTTATTTTTGGTGTGATTTTTAATTATTCAGAAATCGATATCAAACTTCCTCGATTTACTCATCCGGTGCATTGCAAGCATGATTCAGTATAATCAGCCGGCGCTCATTGAACACTGTGCATATAACCCATAAGCAGCGACAAAAACCAGTTATTACTGTGCAAATGCAATAACAAATGGGCGCTGATGCACAGTTCCGGCGTTTTCCCTTGTTGTCAGGCTGGCTCTCGCCACAATGAGTGATTTAGATCACATTTTAAATCCTGAACACCTGACATTCTTTATTTAACAAATCACAGTGGCACTCTTTGAATAACCGATTTATTTAATTATTCGCACCTTGCTGGAGAATACTGGACAATGGCTGACATTGAAATTAGACAAGAATCGCCGACGGCGTTTTATATAAAAGTACACGATACCGATAATGTGGCGATTATTGTTAACGATCGAGGTTTAACGGCCGGAACGCGTTTCCCTGATGGGCTGACGTTGATCGAGCATATCCCGCAAGGTCACAAAGTGGCGCTGGTCGATATTCCCGTACACGGCGAAATCATCCGCTACGGCGAGGTGATTGGTTACGCCGTACGCGATATCGCACGCGGTAGCTGGATTGATGAATCCATGGTTGAGCTGCCGAGCGCGCCGCCATTAAACACGCTACCACTGGCAACAAAAGTGCCGGAGCCCCTACCGCCGCTTACCGGCTACACCTTCGAGGGGTACCGCAATGCGGATGGCAGCGTCGGCACCAAGAACCTGCTGGGGATCACCACCAGCGTTCACTGCGTGGCTGGGGTCGTGGATTATGTCGTGAAAATTATTGAACGTGATCTGCTGCCAAAATATCCGAATGTCGATGGCGTGGTTGGCCTTAATCATCTGTATGGCTGCGGCGTCGCGATCAACGCCCCCGCCGCGGTGATCCCTATCCGCACCATCCATAATATTTCGCTGAACCCAAACTTTGGCGGTGAAGTGATGGTGGTGGGTCTGGGCTGTGAAAAACTCCAGCCTGAACGTCTGCTGCAGGGAACCGAGGATGTTCAGCCGATTGCCGTCGACAGCGCCAGCATCGTGCGCTTACAGGACGAACATCACGTCGGTTTTGAATCGATGGTGGAAGATATCCTGCAGGTTGCCGAGCGTCATCTGGCAAAACTGAACGCCCGTCAGCGCGAAACCTGCCCGGCCTCTGAACTGGTGGTCGGCATGCAGTGTGGCGGCAGCGATGCCTTCTCCGGCGTGACCGCTAACCCGGCCGTGGGCTATGCCTCCGATCTGTTGGTTCGCTGCGGCGCAACCGTCATGTTCTCTGAGGTAACCGAAGTTCGCGACGCCATTCATCTGCTGACGCCACGGGCGATCAACGAAGAGGTCGGCAAGCGTCTGCTCGAAGAGATGGCCTGGTACGATAACTACCTCGACCTGGGGAAAACCGACCGCAGCGCCAACCCTTCTCCGGGCAATAAAAAAGGCGGTCTGGCGAACGTGGTAGAAAAAGCGCTGGGCTCTATCGCCAAATCGGGTAAAAGCGCGATTGCGGAAGTGTTGTCTCCGGGCCAGCGCCCGACGAAACGCGGCCTGATCTTCGCCGCCACCCCGGCCAGCGATTTTGTCTGCGGCACACAACAGGTGGCCTCGGGAATTACCGTGCAGGTGTTTACCACCGGGCGCGGCACGCCATACGGTCTGGTGGCGGTGCCGGTTATTAAAATGGCGACCCGCACCGAACTGGCAAACCGCTGGTATGACTTAATGGACATCAACGCCGGGACCATCGCCACCGGCGAAGAGACCATCGAAGACGTCGGCCTGAAACTGTTTGAGTTTATTCTTGATGTGGCGAGCGGTCGCAAGAAGACCTTCTCTGACCGCTGGGGCCTGCATAATCAGCTGGCGGTGTTTAACCCAGCGCCGGTGACCTGATTAACTACCGGCAGCGTAGCATTGTGCCCCTCTCCTGCAAGGAGAGGGCTATCTTTAGCCCTTCAAGGCTTTCGGTTGGGATCCCTTCATCAACTGACATTACTAACTGAAGGTTGTTTCTAATCCAGGAGACAGATCACCAGATGTTTGACTACTTTGTGCTATAACGGAATGTCTCAGGATAAGAATTTGTTTCTATGAAACAGTTAGATGTTAATTACTTGATAATTTTAACTTTATCGACCATATTATTTTTAATATAAAATTAAGTGCTTCCGATACCACCAGTGTAATCGATTCTTCCTTGCCCAAGGTATACAAATGCACAACAGGCTCATATCCATCGTAGCAGCCGTGACAATGTTTGTATTGGGTGCCTTTATTTTGAATACTCAATTTTGGTATGCTGCACGCGCAGACAGCCTTGCCGGGGCAAAGTATGCTCTAAAGAATATGAATATGATTCTTAATGAAGCCCGCCTTGCCACCCGAACAGCAATAGATATTGTCGAAAAAGGCTGTGGCCCGGAAGAACAATATCGTCTCGGTACCGAAGCATCGCTTCAACCCCATCTCAGGACTATCATTATTCTCAGGGACGAAACAGTCTGGTGCTCATCCCTGCCAGGGAATCGCGTGCTACTGATTCATGCCTCCAGACTGCCAATTTCACCATTGTTACTTATACCTTCTGGCGGCACAGTAAATGGACTTCCTATTCTTTTAGTTCAGACTGTATTCGCTGACAGTCGTATCATGGTTACCGTGAGCGATAGTCATATCCGGGATGCGTTGGACATCCCGATAAAAGATGTGAGGTACGTACTGAGGGTAGGAAATAATGTTATCGGTATGTTTGGTGATGTAACTGCAATAAATGAAACACAGCATCATCCTGTACACATGGTGGCGACAGAATATCCCTTCAGCATTGAATACGACGCACCCGCTTTTTTCAGTCTGCAAAACCTGCCGAAAATGATAAGCCGCTCCTGGGGGGTCTTATTGTTTTTACTGCTGATATCCTATCTTACTGCTTACATTCTGCATAAATATCTCAATACAAATACGCTCCCTGAAGATGAACTCCAACGGGCAATTGAGAAAGGTGAGATCGTCCCCTTTTACCAGCCCATCGTAAATGGCGCAGAAGGAACGCTCCGTGGTGTTGAAGTGCTGGCCAGATGGAATCATCCAATAAAAGGGTACATATCACCAGGTTCATTTATATCTTTAGCAGAAAAGTCAGGATTGATAGTGCCGCTAACGCAAAGTCTGATGACTCAGGTTGCGTCCAATATGAACACCATTGCCAGTAAGTTACCGGAAGGCTTTCATGTTGGAATTAATTATAGCGCTTGCCATATCGCGGTACCTACATTCATTGAAGAATGTTTGAAATATAAGAGTAGTTTCAGCCGTCATGATTTGAATCTGATAATTGAGGTGACGGAACGTGAACCTCTTAATATCGATAAAACACTTATTCAAACCTTGAATAAACTTCATAAAAAAGGATTTTATATTGCGCTAGATGATTTTGGGACCGGATACTCTGGGCTTTCTTACTTGCAGAAGCTCCACATCGATTACATCAAAATTGATCAAAGCTTTGTTAGCAGGGTAAATGAACACGAGTACTCGACTCTTATACTGGATTCCGTGCTCGATCTGGCACATAAACTTTCAATAAGCATCGTTGCCGAAGGAGTGGAAACGCAGGAGCAACTCGAGTATCTAAGTCGGAAAAAAATCACATTTATGCAAGGATACTATTTCTTCAAACCTGTCTCTTTCGCTGAATTAACAAAGATTTTGTTATCCAAACCTAAAGTCCGGGTGATCGTTGAATGACGACTCAAACTTCTGGCTGGTGAAGTTAATGTTCACTTCCCGCTTCATCTGCCATCCCGTCAGTATACCTTGACCTGCGAAATATAAAGCCTGCTTTCCAGGAAGCATCCAGACAACGAATAGCTGCAGCTATACAGCATCTTAATGCATCACGCACGTTTGTTATCCGTCTGGAAGAGACTAAACGCGTATTTCTTCTCAATAGCGTGTCCCGGACGATGCGCAGACCTCTTAACAGCGGGTCGCCCTGTATATTATTTAACCGTCCAGGCTTGGGAGAAATGCCGATCGCTAAATAGCTCGGTCAAACCACTAATTTGCTTCAGGCGCAAAACCTCATCCGCATCCATACCCAGCTCTTTGCTGATTTTTTCGTTACTCCAGCCCAGGTTCGCCAGTTCCCGGACAATTTCCGACATTGAGTTAATTTGATGGCGCCCACGAGCCCGGTTATGGCGGATGGTTGCAGCCATCAACGCATCGCGCTGGGTGCTGCTTTCTGTCAGGCAGGTAACTGGCAGATATCCCTTTAACTCTTTTTTTAGGGCCGTTTTGCCGTTCACTAGCTCGCGGCGATGAAAACCATCAACGATAGTATACTGTTTTGGTTGCTGCTTCAGTACGACAATTGGCTGTGTGAAGCCGTTCGCTTCAAGGGAGGTAAATAGCAGACGCTTTTCCGGTGGAGCAAGGTTATTTGGATTGTAGTCATTGGGCATAACCTCTTCCACCTTGACCCACAATACACAATCGACCGGCTGAGTTCGAAACGGACTGTGGCGATGCAAAGCCTGACGAAATTCGTTTAATGCACTGATTTTTTCTTCTTCTGGCAGTGCAGCCATATATTCTTCAAGTTGTGCAATTAGCCTTTGTTTCATAATATCCCCCATTGTTGACGCTTTTTGTTCATTCGCTGACAGTATTTTTTATAGTTAGTGGCCTTAGTTGGACTAAAAGATAGCTGACGGCACCAGTAATCATTATTTAGCAGCACTTTGCAGATTCGCCGCCAGGACGGTATATCCCGGGAGCTGGTATCGCCATCCTGACTATCGGGAATATCCTCCATTCCTTGTTTTTGATACCAGTGAAGGTAGACGGCAATTTTATTACGATAATGCTCCGCAGTATTCCGGGGCATGCTGTCGAGTAAAAACAGTGCATAGCGTTTCCAGCTATGGTGCGAAGGTTTATCGAGCTTACGGTGGCCGTAAAACTGGTTGTCATACCCGGCGTAAACACCACCACTATGAACTCCATTTACTCGCTGGCAGATAGCGGCCCAGCGTTCAGGCTCAAGTACATGATAGAGCCATAATCCCTGACGTTGTTCTGGGCCAAAGGGTTCGCAGATTCGCATATAACGCAGCGGCACGCCCGCCTGGTACATCAGGTCATAGAGAGGATTATAGGTATAGCCATTCTTGCTAAATAGAGTCCAAATATCGGCGGTTTTCCAATCATAAATTGGGTACACGTACCAGGTGTGGCCTCCAGGGGCCATAGTGGTCCAGGGTTTATCGTCTGCGAAGCGCTGCTTACGCTGCGAAGAGATCGTTCGAAAACGATTGAGTGATTCATCGGAGCGGATACCAACCATCATCGCAGCTGGTCGGTTTTGCGAAAACCAGTCGGCGAAGCTACGAACGAACTCTTCAAAACTCATACCGGTAGTATAAAAAGGGAAATAGGCTGGATCAGTAATAGCTTCGACGGGGGGCTGACGCACCCAGTTAGCTCCAGGTTCCCAGCACTGCCATTCTGGAGAAAACTGAGTGAGTGCGTTTTGAGTAGTTAAGGGCAGGGCCACCCAATAAAACTTTTCAATTACATCCTGGTATTCAGCATGAATTTTTTCACAATGGTTAATTGTGCAAGAAAATTGAGCCTCCCAGTCAATAAATAGCACACTGATTTTTTTTCTCATTTTCCTGGCACAAAGTGCGGCAAGATGCAGCATTACGGTAGAATCTTTTCCACCGGAAAAAGAAATGCAGATGCGTGAGAAGTTTTCAAATACCCAAAGAATACGCTGCTGACTTGCCTCCAGAACGGACTCCTTCAATGGGATTTTAACTAATGACATTACCAATAATCCTTTTAGGGAATGTGTTTACATATAACTATAAACCATACCCCCTCAAAAGTTAAGGCCTAATGTTATATGTAAGATATTTTTTTCATCAATTAAATTTATGTTATTTTTATTCACAATAATGTGGGCTTTTGTTTTACAGGAAAAACCCTTAAATAAATCTTTTTATTTCTTAGTTGTAGTTGTACCGCACTGCCGTTAAAATCCATTTTAAACATAATCTATGAATGGCTATCTTATTGATTTTAAATGTTATTTATATGCCACTCAGCTCCATCAGGTTAACCATTTCATAACTGTAGTAACTTACGAAACATTCTATTCCATCAGTTTTAATTTTGACGTAACACGATGGTAATCAAATTTTAGTGCAGATAAAAACGGGGATCCCGAGGTTAGTAAATATGTAGCCTGACTTACCTTGTTTAAAAATACGAACCCGGAAACCACGGTCTTTATAGAGATAAAAATCGGGCACCAACGTATCAAGCATTCTTGCCTGGGTATCACTTAATGCAGGCGTTGTTGAAAACATGACGATGCTATCATCACGACGCATGTAATCAAAAGCAAGTTGATGCAACAATCGCACATTTTTCATTCCTGCTTCATGGTATTCCCCACGCGCAATAACTTTACCTCCCCCGCCGTTAAAGATGTATTTCACCTGAACAGAATAAC
Organism: Klebsiella sp. R445; assembly: GCF_051131755.1. Taxonomy (NCBI): domain Bacteria; kingdom Pseudomonadati; phylum Pseudomonadota; class Gammaproteobacteria; order Enterobacterales; family Enterobacteriaceae; genus Klebsiella; species Klebsiella sp. R445. The sequence goes on along the minus strand of NZ_CP180446.1, from coordinate 3,825,169 downwards.
TCCGCTTATCATCAGAAAAGGTGATATTCCCGCCGCAGGAGAAATGGTTATGACGATAATTATAAACCATCTGTGCGAGATAAATTAATATGATTAGCATTGTTAAAATTACAATAAATAGATTTGCCGATTTACTCTTCATTTTTGTTATCAACCATATACAGTTTTGTCAGGCAGGACATTGCATCCTTCATATTTTTATCACAAAGATGCACGAGAACTCGCGTTTCTACATTATTTATTGACATATAGGCCATCTGCCCGGATTGACACTGAATGTTTTTCTGTTGGATAAAATCCAGGTATTCAACATGCTGGCGGAACATACTCCCTCCGCTGGCATATACTTGACACTGGTTCATTTCACCAAGAAATCGGTAATCAGAAAAGAAATCAGTATTCTGTCGATAGTTAGCATAGAAACGATGCGAAAACATAATGAACGTAGCCAGCAAACACAGTATCAATGTTAAATTGACATAAGCTTTACACCTACCACTCAAGAATGGTGTGGATGTGATTTTTACTTCCGGGGTGCTTTCCTGTAAAGCACCATCAACCGGTTCCGCCTTAACCTCGGGAGATTCAGGGGGGATATCAGGATGATCAAATGCCACCATCCCGGTAAAGCGCAATCCTTCTTTTGGCACAGTGATGATAACACTTTCCTCAATTCCCGATATTTTCAAAGACTTACGCAAAATATGTATATTCTGGAAATAAGTATTAGAATTGGCATATTGGCCATTATTCTCCCACACCTCAGCAATAATCTCGTTCTGGCCGACAACTTCACCTTCACGCTGCAGTAACAGCAAAAGACAACGGCTGACCGGAATATTCAAGGTAAGAGCTACCCCTTGATTTCCCAGGGGCTCCAGCCGATGTTCGTCTGGAAAAAAAATCACTTTCTCGTTTATTATATAATTTCCTTTCATTTCAATATCCTAATATGCAATCTAATAAGGCTACCAATCAATCTCTATAGTATTCAGCACAAATGTAAACAAGACCTTAATAAGGCCCGTTGTTTTTTCTTAATAATTATTTTATGCATTAAATACAACAAGATACAACAACCTCAAACAATGCATGGCCCAGCCCCCGACTCACCCCTCCCTGTCAGGGGCTTTACTCCTTAAGTTTCGGCAAACAAGCGCACTAATAAACTTAAATAAAAAAAGTTAAGTATGAATATTCCTAATGTTGCCCTAGTCTTTGTCTTATCCAGTCACATCAGGAAAATGATGATGGGGGGGGAGCGAAGGAAGCACGCGGTGATATAAGGAGATATAAACTGATTCGAAAATTAACCCAATGGCAACATGTGCTGCATTATCAATCAATCTGGGGCGTGTCTCTGACTTTACATATCTTCACTCCCTTATGATGGTGCCATATTAATCATGGTGTTATTGTATAAAACAGCATAATACACTGACAAACTTGCGGTAAGTGGGTTTTTAGGTTGGCATTTTCGATGATATGACTTTAAGTTGCATGTTATTGCAATTCCAATATGAGTGGTCATATCTTCCATAAACTAAATGATAATCAGGTTTATATGCTGCATTTAACATTGCGCATACAAAATAGTTCTTTTTTCTGTTTGATTGCATGCATGTATCACTGAGTTATATTATTTCGTTTCCATCCTGGATGGATGATAAAAAATTCTTGTATTTGGAAGAGACATGTTATGGAGAAGGAACTCTTTGGATTCATTATCAACCATGATGTCCAGTTTGATATTTCCAACAGAAGACTGGTCAGAATAAGCGCGGTACATTCCGAACGCACTGTTATTTTTGGTGCCGCATTGCTTAATGAAACTTTAGTACGTTTTTTACGATGCCTGTTAACCAAAACTGTTAGTGGTGAACTTAACGTACCGAAAAAAGTCATTTTGAAAGAGGTTTGGGAGGATTATGGCATGAGCGCATCCAGCCAGCTGTTATGGCGAACGGTTCGGGAATTGAAAGCTAAAGTGGTTTCAGTAGGCCTGGATGACGATTTCATTGGAAGCGTTAGTGGACGCAGCTATTCGTTAAATACCAACGCCATTACTCCGTTATTTTATTGAGTCCCTGGAAAGCTGTGATCATTCCAATGCAAGTAAGGATGCTATTTATTTCTCAAAAAAACCTTTTCCCATTCTTAATATTAATCTTAAGATTATGATTTTAAAGTGTTTTTCTTATTCATCAATTTATTAGTAGGAGCGATTATTGTATTTTGATAAATTTTTAAACGTGAGTTCATTATCCACTTTAGATAGAAACTCATCATTTACAACTTGAGAAAACATCGTTTAAGGATTTCATATGAAAAAGTTAGCTATTTCCGCAGCCATCATCTCTTCATTAACTCTGTCTTCCGTTGCATTTGCTGATGACGGGAAAATTAACTTCGTCGGCAGCATTACCGACGTTGCTTGTACCGTGACAAATGATGTCAGCAATCCACTAACCGTCACACTGGGAAATGTGTCCCGTACTGTATTTACTGGTGCAGGTTCAACAGCAGCCCCAACTAAATTCACGATTGCATTAACCGAATGTCCGGATACTGTCACCTCCGCCACAGTAAAGTTTGACGGAGTTTCACATGCAGTGGAGAATACCATTTTGGCTCTAAATGATGATCCCGGCGTAGCGACCGGCGTTGGTATCCAGTTAGCGGATGTCAACAACAATACCATCCCTCTTTACACAGCGTCTCAACCATATTCACTTGGGGGCGGTAGTAACAACCTCGACTTTATGGCGCGTTATTATGCAACTTCAGACACCGTAACTGCTGGGCCGGCAAACTCCACCAGTAATTTCACAATAGTTTATAACTAAACTGGGTGAGTATTCCGCCTCTTTGACTTTCATATGTCGGGAGGCGGTTTATTTGATTCGACCACGATTTGAGAGTTAATTATTACATGAATATTTGGTTTAAAGCTTTGGCCCTTTTCACTGTTATGGGTTGTCAGTTGTTATACGCCAGCCCTGGTGGCGTAACTATTGGTGGTACCCGCCTGATTTATGATGGCAGCCGGAAAGAGGCCTCTCTGAGCGTCACCAATTCTGATAAATCCCCATATCTCATTCAGTCATGGGCAGAAAATCAAGACGGTGGAGCTGAGAAAGTCCCTTTTATTGTGACTCCACCGCTGTTTCGACTTGAGGGTAATCAGCAGAACGTTCTGAGGATTGTCCGGACGGGCGGTAATCTACCGGAAGATCGTGAATCACTGTACTGGCTCAGTGTTAAATCCATACCCAGAGGACAGCAGCAGAGCGATGCCAATACTCTGCAAATTGCAGTCAAGAGTCGTATCAAACTGATATATCGTCCAGCAGCACTTTCTGGTGTACCGGAGGATGTGGCCAACAAACTCAAGTGGAGTATTTCCGGCAACAAACTGACTGTCAATAACCCAACACCGTTTGTTATGAATTTCAAAGAGGTGAAAGTCGGTGGGCGGGATATTAAGGATGCCACTTTCGTGCTTCCGATGAGCCAGGCAACATTTACAACACCTTCAGGAGCCACCGGAACCGTGAGCTGGAAGCTGATCTCCGATTACGGTGGTATTGGCCCAGAACATACAACAATACATTAACGGCCCGAAGAAAATTTGCCGGTAATAATACAGAGTGGAATATATCGGATGAAAGGAACTTACTATTACCATAATCTGCCGAGCAAAGTGATTTTGAGTGTGGCAACTATACTATTTCTGCCAACTGGTATTATTTCGAGTGCTTATGGCAGGGACTATTTTAACCCCGCATTACTGGAACGAGTAATGTCAGCAAAGGATACAAAGGATACAATTGACCTTTCGGTTTTCGAAGACGAAGATGGACAGACCCCAGGAGATTACCGGGTAGATATTTTTGTCAATAATGAAAAAGCTGACACGCAAACTGTTACATTTCAGGCAGTCAATGATGAAGAAGGTAATAACCGTCTTTTCCCCTGTATTGCGGTCGATGACCTCGCCAAATGGGGTGTTCTGGTCGTAAAATATCCGGAGCTGGGAGCCGATGGAATATTCTGTGCCCGCTTGTCAGCCATTCCTCAGGCGAGCAGTGAATTCCGCTTTAATAAGCAACAACTCTTGCTGCATTTTCCCCAATCAGCCATGAACAATTCTGCACGTGGCTGGGTAGACCCCGAAATATGGGATGATGGTGTTCCTGCCGCACTACTGAACTACAGTATTAGCGGGGCCAATAACTCAGCCAGAAGCAGTTCCAGGAACGACAGCAATAGCCAGTTCGTTAACCTGCGGCCAGGTTTTAATATCGGTCCGTGGCGTTTACGAAACTACACGACCTGGTCACGCGCAAGTCAATCAGGCGGCGTAACCACAAACAAGTGGAATACCGTTTACACCTATCTTCAGCGCGATATCCGGGTGCTTAAGAGTCAATTTATCCTTGGGGATAGTACCAGTCCATCAGACGTATTTGACAGCGTCCCGTTTCGAGGCATCCAGCTGGCATCCGATGATGACATGTTGCCAGAAAGCCTGCGCGGTTATGCACCAGTAGTGCGTGGTATAGCCCGGACAAATGCTCAGGTCACGGTCCGTCAGAACGGATATATCATTTATCAGACCTATGTTTCACCCGGTAGCTTCGAGATTGATGATATGTACCCCACAGGTGGTTCTGGTGATTTAAATATCACTATAAAAGAATCCGACGGTAGCGAGCAAAAACTGGTTATTCCATTTGCCTCCCTACCCGTATTACAACGTGAGGGGCGTCTGAAATACAGCATAACGACTGCTGCCTATCGTTCATACGATAGTCAGGTGGACAAAACTCCTTTTACACAAGCAACGTTAATCTACGGACTTCCTCTCGGCTTTACGGGCTACGGAGGCGGTCAGTTTTCTAGTGTATATCAGTCACTGGCTCTGGGAGTGGGTAAAAACTTAGGGCAATTAGGTGCCATCTCCATTGATATGACCCAGGCATGGTCAAAACGGCACCAACAGAAAAAAGAAGATGGTCGTTCTTTCCGTGCTCGTTATAGCAAGAACATTATAAGTACCGGGACTAACTTTTCTATTGCCGGTTATCGATATGCCACTGACGGATACTGGAGTATGTCTGAGGTTATGGATACCAAGCGTGGGGAATATTTTTACCATGATCAGGACCGCCGACGTAACCGGGCAGAAATGACAATGACCCAAAGCTTAGGGCAAGAGATGGGCAGTGTGTCATTAACAGCCATTCGGGAGGATTACTGGAACAGTAACCGACATCAGGAATCTTTAGGTACGAGTTATTACAACTCCTGGAATAATATCAGCTACGGACTGAATTACACCTATAGCCGAAACCTCAGCCATAACGTGGGAGCGAAAGGGAGCGTAGACAATAGAGATCATGTATTTGCTTTCAATGTCAGTGTTCCGCTGGACACGTTGTTTGGTCGACATAGCCGTAATTCTCTTTATGCCAGCTACATGGTCAACAGTAGCAAAAAAGGTAATACCACCCATAGCGCCAGTATCAGTGGAACAACACTGGATGGCAACAACCTGAGCTGGGGCGTTCAACAAGGATATGGCACTAAAGGCCAGGGAAATAGCGCGGCTGTTAATGCTGACTGGCGGGCTACCTACGGGGAAGTCACCGGTGGGTACAGCTATGACAAAAACTCCCGTCGCCTCAACTACGGCCTGCAAGGCGGGTTAGTGGCTCATTCAGAAGGAGTGACGCTTTCCCAGCCGCTAGGAGAAACGGTAACTTTGATTGCGGCTCCTGGGGCGAAAGGAGTCTCCGTAAGTAATCAGACTGGTGTAAAAACAGATTTCAGAGGGTACACGGTCGTGCCATATACCAGCCCGTACCGCAGAAATACTATCGCACTAAATACTGAAACGATGGGCGATGACACGGAAGTTGCAGTGAACACGCAAACCGTCATCCCGACCCGTGGTGCGGTGGCGAAAGCAACATACCAGGCAAGCGTAGGTGTCAGAGCGTTGATGGTGCTGGCGCGGTCGGACGGACGACCAGTACCCTTTGGCGCGACAGTCACGCATGGAGGTGATAATACCGACCAGGGATTTATTGTGGGGGATAGTGGTCAGGTATATCTGAGCGGGCTGGATAAGAGTGGGACTCTGGACGTTAAATGGGGCAAAGGAGCCGGGCAAAAATGCCAGGCAACATATCAAGTTAAAAGTGAAGATGCTGCAACGGGTATCCAGAACCTGAATGCCCAATGTTTATAATAAAGGGGTTATAGTGAATATCATCAAATGTCTGATATTGTGTTTTGTTATTTTACCAAATGCAGCGATGGCTTTTCGTTGTGTTCCTTCTGGAGGAGTTGTTTATGTTGATGTCAATCTGTCTAACGCAACAGATGATATTATAATAAAAGACCTAAGTGAAAATGTTTCTTGCAGTGGCATTGCTTCCTACAAGGATGCGCTGCGAACTACAAGTACATCAACATACATTTCACCTGAACTCAAAAACTTGGGATATAAAGGGTTTGTGAAAATATTTAACGATACATATCTTATGCCAGTAGGATATAGATGTGTATGGTTAGATACTGCATGCTCACCACCGCCAACAGGTTGGTTTCCTTTAAGATTAGCAATCGGCATGCGCCAAATTAATCCAACAAGTCAGGCAGGTATAAACATTCCTGCCGGAACAGAAATAGCAAGCTTAAGAGTAGAGCAACGCTCTAATATGGGGAATTCTTCAGGTCCTCTGCAGTGGTCATGGCCTATAACTTGGTCATTTGTTTTAAACAACCCGATGGTTATTCCAGCGAAAACATGCAAAGTAAATAATCCGAATAATACAGTTGAATTGTCAGAAGTCAAAAAAAATGCATTGCTAAATAACCCAGGAAGGTACCCATCCGGAAAAGACTTTAATATCGAGTTGGAGTGTACACCACAGACAAAAGTATCTGTTAAGTTTGAAGGAACCACCATGCCGGGCCAGGATAGCGTCCTCGCTAATCAGACTACTGGTGATGGTTCAGCTGGCGCATCCGTTGGGATCCAAATGTTGTATGACAACAATCCTGTTACATTAGGGCAGCCATTACAGGTGCTTTCGAACGCGCAATCATCAGAGCAATTACCTTTTTCCGCACACTATTATTACAATGGTGGAGCCGATATTCAGGCTGGTAATGTTACCGCAACAACAACATTTAATTTCACATACCAATAACGATGAAAACATTTATGGAAGAGCTCAACACAGAACAGGATGCTCCTTTGGTAATTGTATCTAATCTTTCATTAAGAAAACGGATAGTTTTCATTAGCGACAATGTATGGTTGTCGGAAGGGATGAGATATAAACTGGACTTAATGGTTGATGTTATTGACTTTATCTCATTTACTGAACTAAATACAGATGTTATTAATTGTTTTGACTTTAATCGTGACATCATCGTTTATGCATCCAGGAAATTTATTTCTCTGGAAACTCTGGATTATCTTAAGGATATTTATTCTTCAAAAAGAAAATCCAACCCCTGTTTGAATCTTGATTTTGTATTTGTCGAACCCTTATTAATGCATTTGTTTATGAATGCTTTTAAGGTAAACAGACAGTGGGGAGGGATAAACTTCAAGCATCTGGAACACCGCAACATTAGTTTAAACAGCATAATACATACTATTAACATTGAACTCAGTGAGGTTAGCGCAGGTATAACACCGAAGTTAACAGTGCGGGAAGTTATTGTTCTTAAAATGATTGCGAATCAACGGCCAATACGTGAAATAGCCAAATCATTTCAGTTTAGTGAAAAATCCATCTATAGAGTCAGGAATGATATTGCAATGAAGTTTAATTACTCTAGCTTTATTAAATTCTATATGACCTTCATTATAAACAGCCGGCTATTTTTTAATGTTATAAAGAATGATTTAGATTTCAAATAATGAGTAAATCCTTTTAAAAAACATGTGCAAAAGGTTTGTTTTAATTGCAAAAAAAATCCTTACATCTATAATTAAAGATTATTATCACAACCTTTAATTTCCGGAATAATAATGAATCTCATCAAGGTCCTATTAAAGGATGATATTATCTACAGACCAGACCTTCATTGTGTATCCAGGTGTGATGATATTGATTCTCGAGTTATGCTTGCTTTACCTGCAAGTCTGTGTTTTTTATTATTACTGGAAAACAAAGGCGAAGTCGTTTCTCATGCTGAGTTTTATTCAGCAGTATGGGAAGTTCGTGGCGTTAATGCAACATCTAACACATTGTACCAGAATATCTCTATATTGCGTAAAGCTTTGTCAAGCTTCGGTATTGCGGATGATTTTATTAAAACCATCCCTAAACGTGGGTTTATGATTAAAGACTCTCCGGATATAAAGATGATTCGAGAGGATAATGAAACACAGCATAAATCGAGTGATAACGCTACTCTCCCACTTGACAACAATATAGATTCAACTAAAAAGAAACCATTGCTTTATGTAAAAGTGGCAATATTAATGATGTTGATGGTGACCATTTCAATCTCCTTATCATCTTTTGTAACTACTTATTTTTACAAAGAGAAAATCCCAACATATGTTGCCCCTGTTTACATTCAGTTATCTAATGCAGGAAAATGTAACGTATTCAGAAACAAAACACTTATGCCTGATTCATTTTATTACAGGTTTATTGAGGAAAACAATATTAACTGTACCAAGCCAGAGTGGGTGTATATAATTAATTATCCACCTTCACATAAAGTATCGTTAATTCGATGCAATAAACCTCTTTTTTTTGCTGCAGATAACGGGAAAGCGTTGTGTTTGTCAAATTATTATTTAGATGGTGTTGGGGGGGGGAGTGACAAGTAAAAATAAACGTTTTTTTTACATAGCTATTTTTATAGCATGTTTGCTATTTGGCGCCGGATTGCAAATGCATATTCAAGACAAAGAAAGTTCTATTCTTTGTACGTCAAATACCAAAATTCACTCAGGCAAAAATGTTCTTGAGGCTTCGTTTAGCTTTAACCTGTCATCCGGAAAAGGTTTTGTCAATATTAATGGATTTATTCTGGATAGTGACAAAAATAAAACCAATGTAAATATAAAAAAGAATTTTTCATTTTATAAAAAAGGCACTGGGTTTATTTTTGAGCAAGCCAAAAGTAACGTGTTTGATGTGAGTGCTGACGAGGCGAAATTGTTGAGTCAATTTCTGCCTGACTTTTTCATTAAAAAAACCCCTTTGTACTACTATGTTAACATTGAAAAGATAAACTCTGGGGCATGGGTTTTCTCCACATCTCGAACGCCGTATTTTATTTGCATTGATTACTAATAACACCACCTATTAATAATAGCCAGCTATGCTATGCAGTCCTTCTTTCTTCTCCATAACAGAGGGGTTTTGATGTGATGCAGAACATGGCTGTCTATACCAATTTAAATACCCCCTTCCCAATCACATAAAATTTACGGCAGCGTAGTCACCCCCCATCCATCTCCACATTTCAATCACCCATAGTAAATCGACATTTTAATTAACAAGGCTTTGAATTTATTGGTAAACAAACGTCAATCCAATAAGCGACGTTACATTACCAGCGGTAAGCTGACCACCAGTACGAGCATAGGTAGCGGTTAACCCCAGGTTTACCGGGGATGTACCCACTGTACCCAACGACACTTTACTGTTAGCTGATACAACCTCCCCATTACGAGATATCTGTACGCCAATCCCTAGCGCTGGCGTGGTGGGTGCTGTATTAGTAAAAATTGAATTAGCACTATCAGTGGTAGTGCCAGACAGATAGAAATCTAGATTTTGATTTTTCGCGCAGTGAACAGCTACAGGTAATGGCTTCGTCCCTGGATAATCGGGCAACGTTACAGTTATATTTCGTGATGAAACATCGCAACCACCGGTCGGTACGACCACATCATTGTTGGCATATATCATCCAGTTAAACGTAACATGCTCATTGAAATTGTTGCGTAGATGCAGAACTAACTTGGCAATAAGTGAGCCTGATTTAATAGCAACTCCGCTGGCGGTGCTTAAAGGCGTCAAATAAAGTGCGATGGGCCATGGTTTATCTGTCCTTGAATTATAAACAACATAAGCTGTTTCCGCCTTAAGCGGAAATGGATATGAGTATCCATTGTATCGGACGGTACCGGCGAAACTAGATAGTACACCGCCGTAAGCGGACCCTTGCTGTAGGGTAACATAATCTGTATGTGTCTCTGGATAATCATTATGGCAAAAAATTTGCGACGACAGGTCGACCACTAAATTACTACCAACCGAGACTGAAGGAGTCAGGTTAACGTAGACATTAGCATTTGTTCCTGAACCTTCGGTACCAACAGCCTGACCACTCCGAGTCTTACATGTAAAGGACCAGGCGTTAATAGACCATCCCATTAATAGCATTGTGGTAAGCATAACGATGATTTTTTTCATTAAAAAACTCTCCTGATTCAGGCATAGATATAGGTAACGCTAATCACTGCCTGAATAGTTCCCTGGGTGGCACCACCGTTGACAGATAATGCTCTGACCTTCAACGTAAAACGGGCTGATTGCGAACTATCATCCACCAGTACCGTTTTTTTTGCGCCGTTGTTGAGTGTAGTGTCGCTATCGTCCCGTAGTTCGAGTTGGATATTGCCCGCAGTACCTTTGTTTTTGTAATAACCGGTGCTATCTGCTGTTCCACTGAAGGTGGCGACCACACGAGAGGTGCCAATCGGACAGTTGGTTAAATCGAGCACGGTGCTGTGCCAGGCGGAAGTGCTGCCAGCCGAGGCCAGGCTGAAGGTATAGAGATCGCCTAATTCAACGTTAGCGTTGGTAGTGAAGACCGTGCATGGCCTGGCTACCACTTTGCCGTTAACTGTAATAGTGATGTCAGCGGCCTGTAATGTCGTAATATTTAACGCCATAAAAACTGTCAGAAGCCATCTGGTATAAGTTTTTTTCATCTTAGCCCCGATTATTGGAATTCAAGCGTAAAGGTCGCGGTGGCATACACGCGTCCGGCACTGACCGGCACGCGGGTCGCCATCAGACGGGCGTAAAAGCCTAGTGTATTTGTCTGCCCAGGCATGAGTGAGGTCCACGAGAGAGAAGAGGATTGAGTGTTGACCGGTAGTATTGTCTTCTGACTATTCAGGATCTGCACCGCCATACCTGTCGCCGCAGACGCACCGCCATCAATTTTTAACAGTTCAGTATTGTCGTTATCAGAGGTTCCGGTAAAACCGACCTTTACCGCCGTCACCGAGCTACCGCAAGGTGACAGTACGATGCGAAATGGTACCAGTTGCGTGGTAGCGCCTACTGCATTGAACTGTTTGGCAGCATGCTCCATCAAGTCGACAGTGAACTCTTTTGACTCGACCGCGACCGCGCATGCGTTATCACGAACGTAGCCACTAATGGTGATGGTGCTGTCCGCCGAGAAGGCGTTAGCGCAGACCGGCATCAGCACAGTGACCAACAAATTCGATAGTTTATTCATCATCAGTTCCTTAAATGCACTCTGCTGATAGCTTACTCAGCGCCTGCCATTGGCTCTCTTCTGGCAGGCTATAGCTGGCCACACAGCTGGAGTCCACTCCTTCTCCCCATTTCACCTGCACGCTGCCAGTGAGCGGCATTCCGTTCAGATAGACCTGCCCGTTGTCGGCCACAATGCTGCCGCCCTGGTTGCTATTTGAACTGACCATCGCCCCGAAAGGTACTGGTTTGCCGTCCCGGGTGAGGGTCATCAGTAACTTAACACCGATGTAGGTTTTGAAGTCTGCCCGCACAATCGCGCCATGCGTCGGCACCACGCTCACCACCGCCTCATCCAAATCAACGTTATCGGCGAGGGTATTGGTATCCAGTGCTACTCTGTTTTCCCTGTACTCGGTGGCGTATGGCAGCACCGCATAGCCGCGCCAGTCAGTTCTGACCCCGGTCTGGTTTTCGATCTTTACGTTATCGGTGCCAGGAGCTTTCACCAGAACCACCGTGTCGTTTAACGGCTGGCTTAATGTCACGCCGTCGGCATGCGCCAGTACCCCACCACTGACGCCATAGTACAGCTGTGTTAAACCATCGCTGCGACTGTAGCCAACGTTGGCGTTACCATAGCCGCCGCGATGGTTCAGCGAGGCATAGCCGGTCCCATTGCTCCCGACGTCACCGCCATTGGCAAAACCAGTATGCATGCTATAGCTAAGGTTATTGTCTTCCAGTAACGTGCCGTAAAGCCCCGCCATATTGGTTATCCGACCGTTCAGGTCATGCGACATGCTATAGTTGGCACTAGCATGTCGCCACGCAGACTTACTGTCGGAGCGCAGCCAGTGGCTAAATGGAATATTGACGTTGACTGCCAGAATCTGATCACGACCCTGTTGCCAGGCGTTTTTGGTCAGGTTATAACTCAGAGTCCAGTTGATATCGTCAACTGCCGCGTTCAACCCAACCTGTAATTGCTGATCCGTTTTACCGGTCGACCAGTAAGTCTGATGATTTCCACTTAAATAAAGCGTGGCGGTACGCCCCAGTTGTTGGGTGACACTGACCTGAACCTTACCGCGTTTGTTGTAGGCGAGATTATAGTAATCGGTGAATTTAGGTTTCACCTGAATCACTCCATCCTGAGTCTCTACGTCATAACCGCTCATTCGTCGGTATGTTGTATCAGCAAAGCTGTAATAACCTTTAGTGGAGTAGCGATAGCCCACTAACTGGATATTAGTGCCGATATCACTCAGCGATTTATTATAAAGAAAACGGATTGATTGCCCCTGATGATCGCTGTCATCGGATAACGTAGCGTTGGCCTGGGTAAGATCAAGCGACGCAGCACCGAGTCCCCCCATGTTCTTACCAACCCCGAGGTTAAAGGCACGGTAGCGACTAGCAAGTTGCGAACCACCGTATAGCGTCCAGCCCATGGGCAGGCCGCGTAGTACCGTACTCTGAAAGAACCTCGGTGCCTCCTGAAAATCGTTACCGCTTCGGTATTCACCTGCGGTCAGCGCGTAGCGGGTATGCCCTTCACGCTGAAGAACCGGCACCGTTGACCATGGAACGCTAAAAACCTGGTTAGTACCGTCGGCTTCTTTAATATTTACCTGCAGATCCCCCCCATTACCCGCTGCGTATAAATCGTTAATAGTGAACGGGCCTGGCGGCATCGTGCTTTGATAAACCTCATAACCGTTTTGTTTGATCGACACCTGGGCTGTGCTGCGGGCTATGCCGTGGATCACCGGCGAAAAGCCCTTCAGGCTGTCCGGAAGCATATTATCGTCGGTCGCAAGTTGGGCTCCGCGGAAATTGATGCCGTCGAAGATATCACCGTTGGTAAAGCTATCACCGAGCGTCAGGCGTGAGCGAAGCAGCGTAATACCACGTTCCACCCAGGTGTTAACGTGCTGCCACTTATTTTCATTGCTGGAGCCTCTGCCGCTACTGTAGCTCCAGGTGGAATTATCGCGCAGCCGCCAGGCTCCGAGATTAAGACCGCTTTGCAGGTTTAGATAGGCGTAATTGCTGCTACCAGCATCATGATGAACATTGTTACCTGTTAAGTTGTAGTTCAATAGTCCGGCATTGATGCCGTCATTCCACAACTCTGGTGGAATATATCCGCGCGCACGGTTCCTCATAACGGTCTGAGGAATAGTGAGATACAGGCGCTGCTGCCCGACATCGAACCGGGTAGTTGCATCTTCGATCATAGTAGTCAGAGGCATGCAAGCATCGACAGCCAGTGCGTTCATCCCGATGACCGCTGCGGTGTTAACCCCCATAGAAACCAGCTGACTACGGGTCAGGCAAGGGCTGAGCCCGTGACCGTTTTCGCCGTGCTTAAAAGTAACGTCGCGAGTAGCCATAAAGCCGTCGTTAAGATAGATATCCACACGGTAAGTTCCTGGGAGAACCTCTTGCCCGTTTTCAAAACTGGAAAGATCCGCTACCGCAGCGGGATCATCGGCCAGAAATCGAGGGTTGAAATAGAGCTCAGCTTGCGCCTGACAAACCGGAAAAACAAAACAGATCACCATGGGAATTGTCACCATAGCAAAAGCTTTCTTGTAGCGAGATTGTTGCCTGGCGCTTCGGGAACCAAAACGGTCCAGTCCATATTTGAGATGTGACATAGTCCCTCCGGTCTGAAGTCACCCGGCTGTCAGTTCTTATTGTTATGTACAGAGTGGTCCTGTCGCCGAACCGTTCCTGTGTTAACGCAACGCGGCTTTCATTTGTGGAGTCAATGCGCCATAGTCATTAATTGTGCGATAAGTGATGTCGCTACCGGCATCCGGAGGAAGCTTAACGGATGCATTACCCATTGGCGGCACCAATGCATTTTCCAGAGCCCGGATTCCGGCATTAAGTTCGGTAACCGTCAGGTAGTAAGGGGTTGGGTTATTCAACACCAACGATGAGCCGCTACGACTAAAGGTCAATTTTTCTGCCGCCTGATCAGGTGACAGCGCCAGTTTCGTTGGGCGATAGTAGAGCTTGATGCGGCTGATAATAGCCAGCTGCAAGATGTTCTCGCTGATTTTCGTTTTGTCCATCGAAGGAATAGCTTTGACGTTAATCCAGAACAAGCTTTCGCGATCCTGCGGCAGTTGGTTATTAGTGGCATCAATAATACGCAGGGTATTCTCTTTCTTTCCTTGCATGGCAAACAGTGGTGGTGTAATAACAAAACTTCCATCTTTGTCGCCGTCTGCATTTTCCACCCATGACTGAATCAGATAGGTGCTGCTATCATCATTATTGGTAACGCCAAGTTGTACCTGTTTTTGTCCTGCCGGATAGATAACCCTCGTAGCACCTAGCGCTACGCCAGCCTGCCCCCAGGAGGAATATGATAATGCGGCTATCATCAGTAATCCGTGCATCATCCCCAGTATATTTTTCACATTAACCCTTTTTGTACTCACCGTTATTTCCTGTTTCTGGCATGTCTGCTGGTTAATTACTGATAGGTCAGAGAGAACCAAACTTGCGCGCTTGCCGCGCCCCCTGTTACTTGTTTTCCCGTAGCCCGATACCTGGCTACGAAATGCATAGAGCTCGGACCATTTCGCAACCTCCTCCATGCATCTGGCGGACTATTCAGTGGAATCAATAGGTCTTGTTTATCGAACAGCGCGATACCTACACCAGTGGCAATACCTGGTCCTTCACCAACCGATAGCACGTTCGGGTTTTTACCGTCAGCTACCCCATGAAACGACACATTGAGATGTCGAATTACTGTGGCACTGCAATCGCGAAGGTGAATATCAAACGGTACGGGATTCACTTCTTCCCCAAGAGAATGAAAGCGATTACTGCTGAGCTGCCCCATATTGACCGCCATTTTCTGATCCCCTGCCTCAACACGGCATGGCTCAGCGATGATAACGCCCTGAAAACGCATGCTTCCTCCTGCTGAGGTCATATTCAAGCGATCGCCGGCCAGCAGCACTGGAGGTAGCAAAAACATCAGCAGACCTGTCTTTACTCCTTGCATCGATATCACCCCAGGCCCCCTGTTGTGGAAATGGGCCATCCTGGCCCAAAATACTTCCCTGTCCTATGTTTGGATTACTCGTACTGCACTTTGAAAGTAGCGTCTGCGTTAGCAGTACCAGCCGTAGCCACACCAGTAGCATAATAACGAGCCTGGAAAGGAATGATGTTGGTGCCGTCATTTAGCGTGGTTGCCGCGCTAAATGACGCGCCATCCAGAGTCAACGGAGTGCCCGTGCTGTCAAGGATCTGCACACCAACATTAGTTGCACTACCGGCAGCGGAGCTTTGTAAAGCCAGGACATCAGAATTGGAATCAACTGAAGTTCCGGAGAACGCAATAGAGGCTTTATTTGAAACGGTAGTATCACATTCATTTAATTGGATGTTAAAACCGACAGCGGAGCTGGTGCTGCCAGCAGTAGCAAGTTTCGCTGAACGAACCTGGCCTAACTGAATAGTTTGATCAATAGAACCAGCATCAACCGCACAGGCGGCATTGACAACTTCACCTTTGAAATGAACGGTACCGCCATTTACAGTAGTAGCAGCAAAAGCCACTGCAGAAGTCAGAGAGAAGATCGCCAGAGGAATAAAAACTAATTTTTTCAACTTAACCATTTTTTATGGTTCCTTGTAATAACAATTAAGGATGTTTAAATAAATGCGGCTTATGCTAAGGGCCAAGACCTTCTTGACCTTCTTGTCAAAAACCAATGCACCAAACAGTATTTTTGCGTGAGAAGTTAATCCACGAAATCATCTTAATGGATACGAAATTAAATCTCCTACTAATAAAAACATCAAATAAAAAACCCTTTAGATTCAATGGCATGACAATCTAATTAATAAAAAATTAAGAGAAAAACGGCACTGTGAAGGTTTTTTGTTGAGATATTTAAGGCACCCTGACTATCAATAGTAAAATACTGAGGCATTTAAAGAAATGTCTCGATTAATATTATTATGACTGGTCGATGGTCACCACTCCCAAGACAAGAAAGCATTAATTTTCACGGATTAAATCTGCAATTACTTTCTCTATAGTTTCTGGTTTCGCTTCTCTGAGTAGATACTTATATTTCCTTATACTTGAATTACATATAAACCATTTGTCGATTAACCTAAAATAATGCAACCGAATAAAAATCTTTCTGTTCATGGCGTTATCACAATAAAATGACATGTGAATGATGCCATCATGGACAAACCTCCATGACAAATGGAACAAGTAGTCATCGATATGCAAAGTTGCAATTGATGATATGCCATGCTTGCCCTCTTTAATTTTTACATTCCCTTTTTTGAAAAAATCAATAATCGAGGTATATAGAACAGATGCTGAATTATTTACAAGCTCACATCGCTCGTTTTCTTTTGCTTGTGCGTTTTTTATTTTTCTAATTCGTTGTGCTAATCTACTCATACATTACCTTATTTATACTTAAACGACCATGTTTACATAATTAGTGAGGCATTAATTCACTGCCCTGCTTAAAACAGAAAACCCTATCCATAAATATGGAGGAAACAATCTATTATCGAAAATAATATAGGAATATCTATCTTCGTCCCATGCGTACCATACATAGATAAAAATCAAGTCTTGTTTAAGATGATAGCAATAAATATCAAAAATTAATACTTAAGAATATTAACAAGGCTCTTTCATGCCCATCAAGTGATAAAAAAATAAATTAAAAATTTAATTTTAAAATCAAGAACATACAGAATTAAAAAATATATATATGACATTTTTATAAGACGACTGTTTCGTCTCGTTTCCTACAAAAAACAAAAGACAGTTTTAATTATAGAATGTTTAATAACAGCTGGGCTCATCTAAACATTGAGTTTAGTCGAATTAGAAATGATTCTCCACATCTGGTGTCTACATCCCGGATGAAGACAGCGATCTTTATTGACAGAACATTTCCCCCATTTAGTTGCGTGAAAGCTGACAAAATGACAGGGGTTATTACCCATCAGATTTTGTATAGAGCCCCCCTTCTTCAGAACTTTTCCATCTGTCCTGGCATTACCCCTATTCTCCCCAAAATGACCAAACTGTCTGCAGGCCTTGCCATGACTGGCTTCAGCAGGGATCTGAGCGCAAAAAGGATCCGCGTGCTGCGATTTATTGGCATGGCAGGAGCCGGCGTTTCAGGCCAGAATGCCTGTATCCATACCCAGTGCGTGCGCTACGTGAAAAATAACAGATGAACAGCATCATTCCCCTGCAGAATTCACCAGAACGCGTTTCATTATTACCGATTGCTCCGGGTGTCGACTTTGGGACCGTGCGCAACTGGCTGAAGCAGGCTGAACCGGGTACGTCCGTGCCCGAAGTCTGCCGCAAGCCAGGTTCTGTATGGGGTGTCATGACGATGTGTCGCCCGGGTGGAGTTGTATGCGTGGCTGCATAACCCGGTCGCTGCGAGGAATAAAGATAACCAGCGCCTGCTGGCGCTCATCTGTGACTCGTATTCACCGAGCGCAGGCGTGTACGGCTACCACCGGGTTCATGGCGATCTGCATGAAAGCGCGGAAACCTGCGGTAAAAACCGGGTAGTCCAGTTGGACATTTACTGGTAAGTGAATGTAAATGTAGTCACGGCTGTAACGTTACCCGCCTGAATGTCTGCCCCTCCATTATAATAATAGTGTGCTGTGAACGGTATCGTTTCTGATGACTGCGCATCAGTGACAACCTGTAAAGGTTTCCCTAAAATAACAGGGCTATTGTCATATAACATCTGGATCCCAACGGATGAACCGGCAGAATTGTTACCGGTAGTTTGATTAGCGAGGACGCTATCATGGCCAGACATAGTGGGGCCTTCAAACGCCACTGACACTTTTGTCTGAGGTGTACAATTCAACCCGATATTAAAGCCTTTTCCGTCCGAATGCCTGCCTGGACTATTACGTAACTCATTTTTTTTGACCTCGGATAAGGTAACAGTCTGGCTGGAATTTGTCACTGAACACCCCTTCTCTGGATTAATAGTGAGGGATGAGTTAAAGGATAAGTAAGAATAGGTCGTCCGATAATCGCCTGCCCTGCTTCTTACAAAAGGGGAAGACAAAGAAATTTTTCCTTGTCCTATATTACTGTCGATAGCATAAAACTGTAAATAAACACTTGCTAACCACCAGGAACCAGAACTCGCATTCGATCTATACCAATATTTATCTGCGTTTCCAACCATTACTTTACCGCTGAATGAGCTCCAGACTTTCACTCCCACTCCAGGAATATTGGTCTTATATATATCAGTAAAAGATGATAATTGTTGCGTTGAAGCAAAAGACACATATAAATACGGTATACCGGTACAAGATACAGAACTGGTTCCACCACTAAATGGGCCATATAAACCACCTATTGCGTCACCTGGCGATACATTTCTCGGGACCGTAATAGTTCCTGATAATGTATTAGTTTTAGTTTTAGCCGTTACGCTACATGTTGCTGCCAGGGTGATTCCTGGGAACACCAATATTAGTAATGCAATTAAATTGACAATACGCATTTCAACTCCCTTATATAATCTTTTTAAATGCTCTGATAGTGGCGTATGAGTGATGTGATTTTTGATTGCTTACATCAATAAAAGTGAACCTGGCAAGCACATTAAGTAAACCCATGCAAATAACACG
Organism: Klebsiella sp. R445; assembly: GCF_051131755.1. Taxonomy (NCBI): domain Bacteria; kingdom Pseudomonadati; phylum Pseudomonadota; class Gammaproteobacteria; order Enterobacterales; family Enterobacteriaceae; genus Klebsiella; species Klebsiella sp. R445. The sequence goes on along the minus strand of NZ_CP180446.1, from coordinate 3,805,967 downwards.
AAGTTTAAGTGATAAGGAATACAAGCCCCATTTGACTTCAACAATTTGTTTTATTAATAGTATCAATAAATGACGGGGAATTTCCAGTGACAATATTCTTAAATTTAATAGCCCTTTAAAATCAATGGTATAATCTGTTTTTGTAAGTGAGTAAAATGTTTTCATGATAAATTTCCGCAACATGAATGGTAATGAACTGTTGTCATTAGGGAGTTTTAGTCTGTATGTTAGCTTCATAAAAGAAGGGGGGTAACATATAGAGATGTTTTTAGTTCCCCCCCATCCTTTTGCACCGACCACATCATTTTCCTGGGTGAGGAATCGTTTCAGAAAGTGAAAAGAGAGCACCAAACCCCGAGTGAGATTTGTGTTGTGAAACAAGGATATGATTCTGGCGACCATAGCTATGAGAAACACTAGTTTCAATAAAATAGTTTTAATGATAAAAGTAACAAAAAAAAATGACAAAGGGATTAGCTCTCTTGTTAAAGTAAACGTAAGTTTTTTAGAGTATATGTAAATGCGTAAGTAATTACGTAAGCCTGTCAGGCTGAATCAAAAAACAGCCAATAATATAAATGTCATCATGAATATTTCAATTGATACAAGTCAATTGGCTGTGGGTTAGAGATTATTTTTAATGTGATAACAACTTATAACATCTAATTATCTGTGAATGTTGAATGTTCTCACTAGTAAAGTTATCAAATTTCCTCTGGAGAGACTGTAAGTATCCCGCATAATCGAGCCATTCACTTTTAGAGATCTTCCGACATACTGATTATGTCCTCTGAGGAGATCACCATGCGTAAAGCCCGACTCACCGAACACCAGATCATTGCCGTTCTGAAGTCCGTCGAAACCGGATGTACCGTAAAGGATGTCTGCCGTGAAACCGGTATCTCTGAAGCCAGCTATTACAACTGGAAAACGAAGTTTGGCGGTATGGAAGCCTCTGATATCAAAAAAATGAAAGATCTCGAGGACGAAAATCGTCGTCTCAAACAGATGTTTGCCGATCTCAGCCATGAATGCCAGGCCCTGAAAGACGTTATCGCTGAGCAGCAACGGTGTATTTTTACCAGCCCGACACCCGGCGTGATGAACCAGTGACCAAGATGCTAACCGAGCTGGCAGAGTGCTGGCTGACGGAATATAGCAGCGAGTGACCGCATGAATCCCTGAACAACCCTCACGATCGTATTCTTCTCTAAGCAGCAGTACGCACAGGCTGGGTAGTTTTAGGTGATTCCGACACGGAATTCATTGCTAGCCGAACAATCTGGTGGAAATCCCATGAAAAATAAGTAATTGCATGATGTGAATCGCTAAACTAAAATAACCTGTGCTTTCTATTAATTGGACTGAGGATATGAAGTATCTGCTTAATGATACACTTTACTTTGATGATGAGAAGAGAACACTAAAGGATAAAAGTACAGAAACTCAACTTGCAGTTGCTACGTCGAAATTACTTGCGGAGCTAATTTCTTCCAATGGGCAGCAAGTTAGTCGTATGACATTATTAGAGAATGTCTGGGATGATATGGGGCTGGTCGCATCCGATAATAATCTTAACAGGAACATTTCTTTACTTAGGAAAGCGTTTCAGGAGTTTGATGTTTCGGTTGAAATAGAAACAGTTCCAAAGCAAGGATATATCTTTCACGGCAAAGTAGACATCATCAGTGGGCAGGATGTCACTATTTCAACGGCAGTTAATAAGAAGGCGGGATTAATACGATGTTATATTAGTATGTTTTGTGCCCTATTGTTTATCACCCTACTTTACTTTAGCATTCATCACTCCAGCCAGGATAATGTTGACTTAGTCAAATATAAAAACATTGGGAGTTGTCAAGTTTTTTTAAATGATAAAAAAATCAACGTTAAGCATGTTGATAGTTTTTTCACGTCACCACTCGGGCTGAGGATTTCAGAAAACTGTAAGACTCAGAAAAAAAATATCTATTTTGATGATAATAAAATACCAATAAGTAATCGTGCCTACGAGACTCATGTGGTTTTATGTGGCGATGAAAAAAAAGAGGCTGATGATGAGTGCAAAAACTATATCAATTATAACAATAATTAGTTCAGTGATAGCATTTGTTGCTGCTCTGTTTAGTGCTGTTATTTGGTTTAAATTTTATGAGCAGCATGATCCTGTTCCGATGGACTGTACCGCAATGATATATGTTAACAGCGGAGAAAGTAAAGAGCGTGAAGATATCCTCCGTGCATCTATTAAATTTGTCTTTCATATTCAGGATGATTTAAAGATGCGTGTTACTGAGTACGGCACAATAAAATTTCAAGGGAAAGAGTATTTTCTCGACCGTCTGGTCAATATGACTATGTCATCAAAGACACAAAATGGATACCACGAAGTTACCAGAAACAGCGTCGTTTCTAATTTGAAGGAAACTGTGCCGCCCTCTTTGATCGAACATTTGGTCTCCAGTCAACCAATATTACTTTATAAAGTAGAGAAAATTGATTCTGCTACCTGGAAGATAAGCGATCAGCAGCGAACTATATTTATTTGCCGTCATTAATTTTCAGTAAATTTTTTTAAGATGTGTTAGAACTTTTGGTTTACATTGTTAACTTAAGGTTTTTTTCCCAAAAAAATCATTTAACACCCCTTCCAGCCCCCCTCATGTGAAGCACGATTGCCGATATTTTAATCCTGTTACTGGCGTTTACGAGGTCATTTTCAGGATATTATCCCTGATAATATGTGATTTTTAGCATTAAAACATTACTGATGTGTAATTTGTTTAAATAATTTTATTATATTTTTGAACCTCCAGGGTAATCTGCCGAATTTAGTGTACCTGGCGTTAAGGTATTGCCTCTATTCACTTAAGTTGCGAAGCTTATAGCACATAACATTTGGTTATACGGAGCTGCATATGACCGGATGTTGAATTCATCACTTCATCATTTAAATACGTGAGAGCAGAGCTTGCGTAATGGGAACATCATTCACGATATATTTTTGTTAGATATATTTATGCGTAATTTATATTATTAATCTACATGATTGTAATATGGGATTTCTTATGCGCAAAAAAAGATGATGTGTGGATCATTTGATGAGGAATAAAACAGAGGGTTATATGCGAGTTCTACTTGTTGAAAATAGCGATATTCAAAGACATCATTTAAGTTCACAGTTGCAAGATGCTAATTATATTGTTGACTGTGCAAGCGATGCTAAAGAGGCCGAGTATTACATATGTGTAAACAACCCTGATGTAATTATCATAGATATTGATTTGCCTGATGTAAATGGTAATGTCACCATTCGCAAATGGCGTAATAACAATATAACGACACCGATAATAGTATTAAGTGCTCTAAATGGGTTGAGTGAGAAGGTAACGGCATTTAATGTCGGAGCAGATATGTATGTCGAAAAACCTTGTCGCATCGAGGAGATAATCGTTCGCATTCATTGTTTAATGCGGCGGAATAGCTTATTACCGTCGAAGATTATCACCTGCGGGGCGTTAAATCTCGATCTATGTCGTAAAGTATTACGTACTGAACGTGAGGATATCAAACTCACTTCGTACGAATATAAAATAATTTATTTGCTGATGAAGAATGTTAATAAAATTATGACCAAGCAAAAGATTATGTGTCATATTTATGATGACTGGATCGCCCGGGAATGTAATACAGTAGAAATTCTTATCGGTCGGTTACGTAAGAAATTGGCTGGTTATGGTCAAAATATTATCGCTACGTCTCGTGGTAAAGGGTATTTTTTCAATGCTGAAGCTGCAAAGGGCGGATACCATCCTCAATCCGCTGTGCCATATAGTCAAAGAAAGGGTTAGAAGATATCCGCATTAGTGTATCCATGCCTATATGCAAAACTGAACTTTCACCGCGTACTACAAGTGTGCCAAAACTGATGCCGTAGCGATTAGGTTGTGAAGGCTCCCGGCCATACAGAGAATCCGTGACGGGAAACGGTAAAGCAACATGTGATAGCGAAAAGATATCCTCCGGGTAAATTAAATTTAGCCTTTGGTCCTGCATTAATACACTTCCCGCTTTTGTGGTCCTCGCGATCATTGGCCCATTTTTTATGCCGTCATTGGTGACAAGGGTAGTGCTGTATTGTCGTACTGCGGGCGGCAGTAAACGTGAAAGTGCCATATCTGAAGAGCGGCTGAACAATGTGCGAAAATTTATCGTGCGGTTGAGATCAAAAATCACCAGTTCACTGCCGTTATCAGGCAGATAATCGTACAAAGACCGCACTACCGCTCGGGTGCTTACTGTTGAATCCAGTAGCGATTGAAAGGTGAGTATTGGTGGCAGGTGATGTAGCTTATTTTGTCTGCTAGCGTTGATTATCTGCTTTTGCAGCACCTGAGTCAGAAGAAACGATTGCCGTGCTGCATTAACCGGAAAAGAGTTGTACTTGAACGGGTTGAATTCTGGCACGATGTTCAACCAGGCTGCGCGAGCAAATGCGGGCATAATAGCCGGCAGACCTGCAAGACCAGCAAAGCGGGCGAATTGTGTAACGCCAATCATTGGAGAGATGAGAACTACCTGTTGCGGCATGATTAACCGGGTATCCTCTAATGCATCCAGTGTATATTTCATTGCCAGAGCGCCACCATTGGAAAAACCTACAATATGCAATGGGAGGTGCTCACCTGCTCGACTTGTCGCTTCGCGGACTGCAAGTCGCACAGCTGCTAGCCAGTCTTCCCATTCAATATCAGTAAGTGCACTGGGCAATGTACCATGTGCCGGTAATCGTATGCCGACCACTGCATAACCCGTTTGATAATAATGGTCTGCTATATAGCGTAAGCTGTAAGGAGAATCAGTCAGGCCATGCAGCAATACCACCGAACCTTTCACTGGTTGCTCCGGATATAGCGTATAGGAACGATTCCAGTTATCCGTGAAGCTTTCTGGATAGACCGGGCTGTGGCTGTTATAACGATTAAATTCAGTATCGCCACTATCTAACGTTTTGCTCACTACGTTATGTTTTATTTCGGTAAAAATCCTGTCTTCAGCTTCCAGATAGGCATTCCAGTCTGATCTATCAATTTCGCGCTGGCGCATTTCAGTGGGGATAAATGTATGCCAAAGCTCAAGGGGAAGCTTGTTCTCAGTTTCATATATTCTAGCAATTAAAGTGCCCACCAATAATAATAGAGCAACACTAGTTGAAATTAACCCCCAGCGGATTACTTTTTTTATCATGATCATTCACCAAATAAATGAGTGGTTTTTATTAAATCAGATGTTAGTTTCTGTTTTCTAAGTTTAAATTCACAATGTAAATTTGCATGATGCTAAAAACACGCGCTAATTTAATGAATTAAATACGCCGAGCATGAATTTCATATTCACTGAGACAGCTAACAGGGTAAGCATAGCGACAAGAAATAAAATCTTGAGGTTCAGTGACTCTATTTTCCTCATATTCTCATCAATCCATATTTTGCTTTTTATTCTCTGTCGTTGATACAGATACATACCACCCAGGGTGGTAAATACCAGAGGCGAAATTATATTTAAGTAGCTAATTTCCCAGAGAAGTAACTCATTGGCTATTATTGCTAAGAGCCATGATGTGAATAACATGGAATTTCCTTATTTTTTGCTTTCGAGTTTCATTTGATAATAAAGCAATGCAGCAAACATAATATCAACAAAAATCCAAATACCACTAAGTAGTATGGCGTGTTTAATTGCACCAGACCAAAACACAACATTTGTTAAAGATGTTGAAGTATTGGGAAATGATACCCAGCCGAATTTAACCAAGATCCCAAAGAACAATGCAAGAATTGCATTGAATATGAGGAATATCCTCACGTATTTCTTTTGTTTTATGCGTCTGGCATGAATTTCACTCAAAGCTAACTCACTTTTAAATATGCATTTTTGTATTGGGTGATGAGAGTAAGGATGTAATTTATATATATATTAAACGAAATGGTGTGAAATCAACCTGGTTTGATATTGATCAATTTTATTGCAGGTACAACCTGTAATGAATTCCTGCAAATACTCTCGTTTTATTTGTGTATAAGTTACGCCCCTAAAATCTGTCCGACTACTAGATAATTCGTTAATTGACTTGAATTTATTTTTATAAGGTAAATAACTTATGTTAAAGAAAACTGTTGCTGCGCTTTCCCTTCTCTCTGTTATGTCTTTTTCTGCACAAGCATTGGAAATGGGGGCGAGCCTGGGTACAGAGTATCTGGAGCTGAATACGAAGTTTGCCCCGGAAGATAATGGTCTTTTCTATACAGGAAGTTGGACTAAAAACTACGAAAGTGGTCCGAATGCCGGTGGTATCGGTATCGGTTATCAGATTTCTCGCGATCATTTCGATTTATATACAGGTTTGAAAGCAATGTATATCGCACCAGGCAAAGGTGATAATGGGTTTGCCGTGCCTATTGGCGCAGGTGTTCGTGTACATCTTAGTGAAAATGTTTACGCATATGGTGAGGGTTATGTCGCCCCTCGTGGATTAAATAACGTTGTAGAAAACTACACTGAAGTTGATGCTGGTTTGGCATTGAAAGCGAAAGATAATTTAGACGTCAAACTAGGATACCGTTATATGGGTGTCAATGGGAAATCTTCAACAGCAAACCATACTTTATTGGATGGTGCCTATATTGGTGCAGCATACAAATTCTAACTAGCATGGGCCACCTTGTTATTTGTGGGTGGCCCACGTTAATGGAATTTATCTCTGAGCATGATTTTTATGTTGTTGTTTTGAACTGTCATCATGATTCTATTTTTATGAGCAACATACTGATTTATATTCAATTTAAATGACTGTTGAATATTGTCAAGTAATCTATTTTACTTTTTTCACGTTAAGAAATTAGCGTGATGAGGGGATGAATATATGAGTAAGCCAGCGAATAATACGCTATCGCTCGGCTCGCTAACCGCACTTGTTGTGGGGGCGATGATAGGTGCCGGAATATTTTCTTTACCTACTACATTTGGACGTGCAACTGGTGGGTTGGGAGCATTGATCGCCTGGGCTATAGCCGGTGGTGGTATGTTGATGCTGGCATTTGTATTCCAGAACCTGGCCGAACGTAAGCCGCATCTTAATGCTGGCGTCTTTAGTTATGCCAAGGCAGGATTTGGTGAATATCTTGGTTTCATTTCTGCTCTAGGGTTTTGGGCAGGCACATGTATTGGTAATGTATCATATTTTGTTCTGATTAAATCCACACTAGGTGCATTTTTCCCTATATTTGGTGAAGGCAATACACTACCGGCTATTACGGTATCATCTATTATTTTATGGGCGTTCCACTTTTTAGTACTGCGCGGGATAAAAGAGGCTGCGTTTATTAATACGCTTGTAACCTGCACAAAAATAATCCCCATATTTTTGTTTGTCGTGGTTCTGTTTTTCGCCTTCCGCAGCGATATGTTCATGCTTAATTTTTGGGGTGGGGCTCCAGGAAATGTTTCTGATGCACCATCTCTATTCTCACAAGTACGTAGTACCATGCTGGTTACGGTATTTGTTTTTCTGGGCATTGAAGGTGCGAGTATTTATTCTCGATATGCACGAAGTCGCAAAGATGTCGGCCTGGCCACGTTATTCGGATTCATCGGTGTGCTGTGCCTTTTAATGCTGGTTACTATGCTTTCATTCGGCGTAATGCTTCGTTCCGAACTGGCCGAGTTGCGCCAACCCTCGATGGCGGGAGTGTTGGAAAGCATTGTCGGTCGTTGGGGTGCTATCGTTATCAGTCTGGGTTTAATTGTTTCTGTGTTGGGTGCCTATTTGTCCTGGTCTCTGTTAGCTGCAGAAGTGATTTTTTCGGCCGCAAAAAACAAAAGTATGCCAGATATTTTTTCTCGAGAAAACAAATGGTCGGTGCCTTCCTCTGCAGTATGGTTAACTAATATCACAATTCAGGTATTTCTGATAATTACGATGTTTAGCAACTACGCTTTTCAGTTGTCTCTGGAGCTGACTAGCGCGATGACTCTCGTCCCATACTTACTGGTTGCAGGCTATGGTCTGAAACTGACGGTTACTCGTGAAACATATATGTGTAACCCCCAGGGACATCGCAAAGATTTGATTATAGCGTTATTGGCTACTATTTATGCCTGCCTGATGATTTATGCTGGCGGCCTGAAATACTTATTGCTCTCCGCCATTATCTATGCACCAGGTTCGATACTCTATTTCATTGCCAAACGAGAACAGCTACGTTCTGTCTTCACGCGAAAAGAACGTTCGTTATTCATTCTAATTATTTTCGCTGCGTTGGCTGGTATTGTCGGCATCCTTAGCGGAAACATCACTATTTAATTATCATAATGGAGATACCCATGAAAAATACCCGTTACGGTGTTCACTCGGAAGTTGGTCAATTGCGCAAGGTAATGGTCTGCGCCCCTGGACTTGCGCATAGCCGCTTGACCCCTGGTAATTGTGACCGATTATTGTTTGATGATGTCATGTGGGTAGAACGCGCCCGCCGTGACCATCACGATTTCATCGTAAATATGCGTGAATGCGATGTTGAAGTTGTTGAGATGCATAATTTGCTGGCAGAAACGTTGGCTATTCCAAAGGCTCGTAGTTGGCTGCTTGACCAACAAATTGTGGCTGATGAAATCCCTCTGGGGCTGATAAATGAAACGCGCTCCTATCTGGATAATCTTCTCCCACGTCGTTTAGCAGAGATAATGATAGGAGGCTTGTCTACTCATGACCTGCTAAGCAACTGGCAATGCGATAAAGAAGAGCTGGAACTGATTGGTGAAGCAACGGGATTGCGGGAATATCTGTTGCCACCGTTACCTAATACGCTCTATACACGCGACACAACCAGTTGGATCTATAACGGTGTGACGCTCAATCCACTCTATTGGCCAGCACGACGAGAAGAAACCCTTCTTACCAGTGCTATTTACCGTTATCACCCTGATTTTGCTATGGAGGATATCAACGTCTGGTGGGGGGATCCTACCCGTTACCACGGGTCAGCGACGTTAGAAGGTGGTGACGTCATGCCAATAGGTAATAAAACAGTACTGATTGGTATGAGCGAACGTTCTTCCTATCAGGCCATTGCCCAATTAGCCTCGTCACTGTTCTCCAACCCGCAAAGTGATGTTGAGCGGGTAATCATTGCAGCAATGCCTAAGCTACGTGCAGCTATGCATCTAGATACAGTATTTACCTTTTGCGACAAGGATCTGGTGACATTGTATCCCGGGATTGTCGACAAGATTCAGGTATTTTCTCTATACAAAGCCGATACGCCTTCAGGTATGCGCCTGGAACATCATAAGGATGGGCTAACTAGTGTGGTTGCAGGTGCGTTGAACCTGGATAAACTTCGCGTCGTTGAAACGGAAGGTAATTTGTATGATGCCGAGCGACAGCAATGGGACAGTGGAAACAACGTGATCGCGATGTCACCTGGTGTGGTGATGGCTTACGACCGGAATACCCAGACCAACACACGCTTACGCCGAGAAGGTATTGAAGTGATTGAAATTGTGGGCAGCGAGTTAGGTCGTGGTCGCGGTGGCGGTCATTGCATGACCTGTCCGTTAATTCGCGATGCGGTAGATTATTAAGGATTGAAAAATGTTCTATAGAAAAATATTACCTCTCTTAGGATTAATCATATTAGCGGGTTGTGCAGATACGCAGACAGGTTCGGCAAACAGAATAAATGCTGCTCGTACCGGACACGCAATGCAGTTGTTCCAGGGGAGTGTAGTATCGGTAAGACCAGTGATAATTCAGGATGACAGTAGCAATAATGTGGCTGGTACTGTAGGAGGGGCGGTAATCGGAGGTTTTGCCGGTAATAGCCTCGGTGGTGGAAGCGGGCGTCGCCTGGCCACTGCCGGAGGAGCTGTGGCGGGTGCTGTTACCGGCAATGCGGTGCAAAATAGATGGACCCGAAGCGATGGCGTAGAGTTAATTATCCGCCCTGACGAAGGACGTGATTTTGCAGTCGTTCAGAGAATGGGGGAGATACAATTCTTTGTTGGTCAACGTGTGAATGTTCTCTCGCAGGGGGGGAATGTTATCATTTCTCCGATGCTGGCACAGAACTAAACAAGTCTGCATAAATAATTTAATTACCAAAGCTCTCTATATAATAGAGGATGCTTTTTCTTTTGAGGTGATTTAAATGACATATCATTTAATAACATTCTGGAATGTTATAGCAACAACATTTTCCTTATTCTTTTTTATTGCAGCTCTTTTTATTCTTTTTCAAATCATTACGGATCTTTTCCGTGATAATACGCTAAATGGTTTTTATAAAACCATATGGGTCATCTTTTTACTGTTTATTCCGTTAGTGACTTCGTTGATTTATATTATTGTTCGTGGCAAAGGCATGAATGAGCGGCAGCGCGTACACGCAAGAAAAATAAGTGCCACAGTACAGGGAATGGTTGGTCAATCACCGGTAGAGCAAATTATCGAAGCGAAGAAACTGTGGGACCAAGGGATCATAAAGGAAAGCGAATATAAGAAGCTCAAAGATAAAGCCTTAGCATAAAGTTATGTTGAGTTATACTTTGAAAGGCTGACTTAGTCAGCCTTCTTTCCTTCTTGCTCATATTTTATAAAAAACCATACAGTAAAATGAGAACGGTCACTTAGGTCGTTATTATTTGGGAGCAATCGTTTTGGCGTGGAGTTGTGTTAAGAACTACGTTTTAAAAATATTAATGGCGATAGCGCTAACAGGGGGTGTACCTGCTTATGCTGCTGAACATGTTGATTACGTGGCGTCTGAAACGGGTTGGTGGAGTCAGTTTGTCGATGATGTATCAAATGTTTGGCAACGACCGCAGCACTACGATTTTTATTTGCCATTTATCAGTTGGCATAATCGATTTATGTATGACAAGGATAAAACCGATAAGTATAATGAAATGCCATGGGGTGGTGGGGTAGGTATTTCTGGTTATAATGCTCAAGGTAACTGGAATGCTTTGTTTGCTATGATGTTTAAGGATTCACACAACGAATGGCAACCTATTGTTGGTTATGCAAGGGAGACCATCTGGTATCTTGATGATAAAAAAAATTATCGTCTTGGATTTGGACTAACTGCAGGTATCACTGCACGGAAGGATTTTGCAAACTATATTCCATTACCGATAGCGCTTCCTATTTTCTCAGCAGGTTATAAAAATATTAATGTTCAATTCACCTATATTCCAGGAACTTATAATAATGGCAATGTTCTCTTTGCCTGGCTTCGGTATGGATTCTAAACTCTGGTTTTTTAAGATCGCGCGTAGCTCTGCGGGAAAATGCAACTCATGAAAGCACGGGAAATGTCTGGATGCGTAAGAAACTGTCGGAATGTAGACAAGGAGGCTTCGGCCTCCTTGTTACAAGGACTATTATTATTGTGCTGCGGTCAGGGTGAGTTTCTTTTTTTCTGATGGCACAATGAACAGAATGGAAATCAGCGCCATAACGCCAAAACCAACGTTCAACCACAGTCCCGCAGCTCCGGCCTCGTGCACATCAGGGAAAGCTGAGTACACTGCCAGAGAGAGAGCGACCCCCATTGCCCCCCCCATTGAACTGGCAAGCTTATAGATACCGGCTGCCACAGCGGCTTTTTCCTGGGGTGCGGCTGAAACTGCAGTATAGGTAGAGGGCGTGGCGTAGATCCCCAAACCCAGACCGAACATAGCATAACCTACGCTCACCAGCAGTTTGTAAAGAGACAGGTCATCAATGCTGGTAAACGACATCAGCATCACGCCCATAAATGTGACAATAGTCCCTATTACCATGGGCAGGCGACCACCAAAAATAAACAGGATTTTTTGCCCCACGGGCAGCAACACAAGCACGGCTACGGCGTAGGTAATGGTCATTGTTGCCACATCGCCAGTGCTCAGACCTCGGCCTTGTAGCATATAGATATTCACAATAACCATTGCCCCGGCAACCGCATTTAACAAGAAGTTTGAAAGCGTGGCGCCAAAGTAACCGCGTGATTTAAACAGTGTAAAATCTACTAGCTGAGAAATACCCTTTTCCGGGGCCCGTTTTTCGACAAAATAAAAGGACACCAGACCAATAACAGCAATTGCCAACGTGCCGACAAATCTGATGTCTCCATATCCCCAACTACGCCCGCGAGAAACGGCAAGAACCAGACAAATCAACGAAGCAATAAAAATAGCCGAACCCAGGGTGTCAAATTTTTTATCGTTTACCTGTGCTTTTGATTCCGGTGTACCGACCATTAATATCAAACCAATAATGGCTACAATGGCGCTAAGCCAAAAAATAGCCTGCCAGCCGAAATTCGGTTCTATCAATCCGACCAGTATGGCGCAAAAGCCCGACCCACCCCATGAGCCGACCGACCACCAGGTCAGCGCTGTAGCCTGCCTCTTCCCTTCGAAGTAGGTTCTCATCAGTGCAATGGTTGCGGGCATAATACAGGCAGCGGAAATCCCCTGAAGTACACGACCAATAATCAATATTTCAACATTACTCGCCGTGGCAACGATGAGAGATCCAATCACACTCAGTATCACACCGATCATTGAAAAGCGCATTCGGCCATAGCGATCCGCAAGACCACCAGCAGCCACGATGCATGCGGCAGAAAAAAGGGGGGTGATAGAGGCAGCAAGGTTTAGTAAATCCATTTGGGCTGGATCGTCACTGATATTAAAGTCCTTTGCAATAATTGGAATTAATGCAGCCTGCATGGATTGTGCAAACATCCAGAATGTTAATACCAGCAGAACGATACCAAGGATTAATCTTCCGTTCCCCTGATAATTCAGTACAGTCTTATTCATGGAATTGACCTTAACTTAAAAATATAAATCTGGTGCAGAATAAATCTGCCAAATGCAGTTGCAGGCTTATTGTTTTTATCTGCGTAGATAGTGGATCGTTTATTTCAGATATTTTTCAACTAACGTAGCCCAGAATGCCACTGCAGGTTTCATTATCTCGTCATTAAAGTCATAGCCGGGATTGTGGACTGAACAACTTTCACCGGCACCCACTAAGAAATAGGCTCCACGAGGGTTTTCTTCCAGCATAAAGGCGAAATCTTCACTCGCCATTATGGGTTTACCGTCTGCAATGATTAGGCTTTCATCAAATAGTTCGCGAGCCACTCCGATGGCAAAATCGGTCATGTCGGCATCATTAACCAGTACAGGGCTACCGTGAATGTGACTAACCACGGCTGTAGCACCAAAGCTTTCAGCCTGAGCCTTGGCAACAGTAGTGATACGTTGAAGCACCAACTGCCGGATATCAGGATCCAGCGTTCTCACGCTAAGCTTAAGCATGGCGCTATCATTAATGATGTTGGCAACACTACCTGCGTTAAAACTGCCTACTGTTATCACCGCCGGCTGGAACGGTGTGATATTACGGGATACGATCGTTTGTAATGCTGTTACGATGTAGCAAGCGACTACCGTTGCATCGATAGTCTTTTCCGGAATAGCACCATGGCCGCCAACGCCCTTTACTTCTATTTGTAGCGTGTCGGATGATGAAAGCATCGCCCCTTTACGGAAGTGGAAACTCCCCTCCTTCAGACCCGGCATGTTGTGTAATGCGAAAATGGCATCGCAAGGAAACTGCCTGAATACGCCATCGTCCAGCATCATTTTGCCGCCAAAAAGTAACTCTTCGGCAGGTTGAAAAAACAGGTGTAGCGTGCCGTTAAAGCGGCGGGTTTGCGCAAACCATTTTGCAGCAAATAGCAATGTTGCGGTATGACCATCGTGCCCGCAGCCATGGAACTTACCGTCTGCAGTGCTGCTCCAGGACTTGCCTGAATTCTCCTGCATTGGCAGAGCATCCATCTCAGCACGTAGTCCCAACACTCCCATGCCGTTTCCCGAACGCAGCGTACCGACCACGCCAGTTTTGGCAAATCCGCGAGTGACCTCATAGCCCCAACTTTCCAGTAAGTTTGCCACAATATCGCTGGTGCGAATCTCTTCAAGGCCAATTTCCGGGTGTTGGTGAATATCACGCCGCAGATTAATAAACTCAGAATGATGAGTCTCTATAAAATTCTGTAAAGACATAGTTATTTTCTCCTTCAGGGTTATATGCCATTCATCATCATTCCTTTCATGGTTATACAATTTATGGTGTTAAAAAAGCGGTAGAAGTGACGTATTGACGCACTATGTTTATGGCTTATTTCTTCGATCTTGTACCCAAATCAAAAGAGAATGTATATGAATTTGATAATCTGAAAAAAAGGGAGACCCAGGAGTCAAAATGAAGGAACAAGCGGAATTTTTTCATGTGCAGTTCTGGAATGTGATTTGCTGCAGCGGTCGAACGGTTGGGCAATCGAGGTTGGTTATGGTGCTGAAAGGCGAGATCCAGCTGAAAATGGCGACCAGTGCAACACAGAGGCTGTACAAAGGGAATGTGCAGATTATCAATCCGAATACCGAATACCGAATTATCAGCGATGCCGACAACATTGTTTTGATCGTGGATATCTCCCTGTTGTGGCTGTTGGCTCGTTCTCCGGTACTTTCGAACGCTTATTTTCATATTGCAGACAGTACTGCACCAGATGTAATAAAGCGTATCGGATCGCAGCTATGCGAGGTAGCGGTGCTCTGGCTGAAGAAAAGCAGTGAAATCTGGCCTCTGGAGGTCAACAAAAAGCTTCTTGATGTGTTTTGTCTGCTACTTCAGTACAGTAAAACTCCACTCCCGGAGGGGAATACCGGTTCGTCTCTTAGCCCTAGAATCGCGAAAGCAGTGGCATGGATTGAAGATCATTTCACGGATAATATCAGCCTATATCAGTTGGCTGATTGGTTGCATGTCAGTCACGCCCATCTTTCGAGGCAATTCACACAAGAGACGGGAGTTAATTTCCGCACCTGGCTTATTCAACGGCGGCTGAGGCAGGCCGCACAGGAGCTGGCACTAACGCGCCATACCATTGGTCAGGTAGTGTCTGACTGCGGGTTTAGTTCACTGCAGCGTTTTAATAAACTCTTTCGCGATCGCTATGCTCTTTCACCAGGCCGTTGGCGCGCTGGTGTTAAAACGGGAAAAGTAAGCTGGCAGGAGACAACTCACGCGTCACCCGATCAAAAGAAAAAAGTCAACCCAGTGGAGCTATTCTCGCTGTTGGTACAGTATACGCAGCCTTTGCTAGCACAGACAAAATTCAAGAATGCGGTTAGACGAGAGCATATTTCTCTGCAGCCAACACATGGCGGTGAGAAAACGCGGACACGACACTATATTATTGCGGTAGATAGCTTTAGCGAGTTGCTGAAACAACATGTCCAACAGCAGTTGCTTCAGCTAAAACGCAACGTTTCTTCCTTTGACGTTGAGGTTGGTGACCCAATAACCGGCGGCCTTGATGGACCTACGGTGTTGACGGGCGAAATTAATCCGACCTGGTCTCCCTGGAGCGATCTCGATCTGGCTTGTCAGTTTCTTCAGAAGCTGGATGTTTCGCCGGTCATTCGCATTCAATTCGAACCCGGATCGCTGTCGCTCAGTTCATACAGTGCCAGGCTGGCCGCATTTCTTCAACATAACCGGATGTTACTTGGAGACGTCAGCGTCCAGCGCTGGACATTTATTCTTGATATCGATAGAACGCAACTACTCACCCCGGAAAACCGTGCTGCGCTTTGTGATGCGCTGTTTAGACAGATTCGCCAGGCATTGCCGGGCTGCCGCATTGGAATAGCCTGGCACCAGAGCAATATGTTTCCAGGGAATCTGTTACAGCAAGCTGATTTTATCGGCATCTCCGTCGCGGTGAACGAAAGTTTCGATCCAGTCTCTGCACCTGAATACAATCCGCCAGAAAATCAATACATTATTAAGCAGTTGGAAGAATTGGTGCGGAATCTTAGCAATCAGGGAATTGCCCGGCCACTCTATTTACAGTCATGGAGTACACTAACAGGCAATACACTTATGACCAACGGTCTGTTTTTCCGCGGTGCACTGCTGATGGATATTCTGCTGTCGCTGCCGCAAGAAGTTCAGATGCTGGGATTATGGCTAAACTCCCAGTTGCAAAATGAAGTCAGCGCCGCAAATTTTATTGAAAATAATAGCCTTTCGCTATTCTTTAGCGCCAATACGAGGCGTCCTGTCTTTCACATTCTGGCTCTTAAGCAGCGTATTGATGGCGATGTTTTCGGCTCTGGGCCTGGCTGGGTGGCTACACGTCAGAGAGAGAAGCTGTCGGTACTGTTGCTCAATCCGGTCACAATCAATCCGCTGTTGTCCGTTCAGCAGCATCTGCTAAACGATTATAGTAAGCGCTACTCACTTCAGATAGAGCTACCTGATTGCGGGATATGGAGAATCAAAACATGGCTTTTTGATCAGAAAAATGGCGCGCTGTATTACCAGTACGGTTTGCATCCGACCAGCTACGATCGCGATACTGAAACGATGGCTTACATCAATCAGCGTTCTGAACCTACCCTGAGCGTCAGAGATGAGCGCCTGAGTACGCAATGGGCCGTCGATCTCGAGCTGAACATAAATGCCGTCTGCCTGATTCAGTTGTGCAAAATTGCAGAGTGATTTGCGGAGATTAGGGGTTCAACATTTCACGATGAAAGCTGTTTATGGCAGCAACGCAACGCTTCCGGAGAATGACCAGGATGCCGTCGTGGTGACGCTACAGCCGTTACAAACACTGGTCTTTGAAGCACCCCCGGTGAAATAAGCGAACCGGCCCGGTTTTGCCGGGCCGCTCTCCTACCCCTGCTGCTCCAGGGCATATTTATACAGCGCGTTTTTCTTCACGCCGTGAATTTCGGCGGCCAGGGCGGCGGCTTTTTTCAACGGCAGTTCCGCCTGCAGCAGCGCCAGGGTGCGCAGCGCATCGGCGGGCAGCGCCTCTTCCTGCGCTTTAAAGCCTTCGACGATCAGCACCATTTCGCCTTTACGACGGTTCTCATCCTCTTTCACCCACGCCAGCAACTCGCCAATCGGTGCGCCGTGGATCGACTCCCAGGTTTTGGTCAGCTCGCGCGCCAGTACCACGTAGCGGGATTCGCCCAGCACCGTACAGATATCTTCCAGGCTTTCCAGCAGGCGGTGCGTAGATTCATAAAAGATAATGGTGCGCGGCTCTTCTTCCAGCGCCTTCAGCGTATCGCGACGGCCTTTCGATTTGGCGGGCAGGAAGCCTTCGTAGCAAAAACGATCCGAGGGCAAGCCCGCCGCGCTCAGCGCCGCGATCGCCGCACACGGCCCCGGCAACGGGACCACGCGGATATTCGCCTCGCGGCAGGTGCGTACCAGATGGTAGCCAGGATCGTTGATAAGCGGCGTCCCGGCGTCCGAAACCAGCGCAATGTTCTGCCCGTCTTTCAATTTCGCCAGAAGTGTTTCAGCTTTTTGCTGCTCATTATGGTCGTGCAACGCAAATAAACGGGCGTTAATCGCAAAATGCTGGAGCAACAAACCGGTATGACGGGTGTCTTCTGCCGCAATTAAATCAACAGCTTGCAACACTTCCAGGGCACGTTGCGTGATATCAGACAGATTTCCTATCGGAGTGGGCACAATATAGAGCTGTCCCTGAGAATTATCTGCTGATTCGTGTTGTTTCATTGTCTCGTCCGTATTGCCGAATTAATATTGAGCATTGAGCCAAAAAAATATCACTGGATACATATGGTACCGTCAACATTTCTTCGTTCTAAACCCGCGCGTTGTCTGCCCGTAATGCTGGCCGCTCTGATCTTTGCTGGCTGCGGCACCCATACCCCGGATCAAAGCACGGCGTTTTTACAGGGTACAGCACAGGCAGATTCCAGTTATTACCTGCAACAAATGCAGCAAAGCTCGAATGATAGCAAGACCAACTGGCAATTACTCGCCATTCATGCGCTGCTGCAGGAAGGGAAAAAGCAGCAGGCCGTTGACCTGTTCAACCAGCTGCCGTCAAATCTCAATGCGGCACAGGCCCGGGAGCAGTCTCTGCTGGCCGTGGAAGTGAAACTGGCGATGAACGATTTCCAGGGCGCCCAGACGCTGCTGGACAAGCTTGATCCGGCCAGCCTGGAGCAACATCAGCAGTCACGTTACTGGCAGGCGCAAATCGATGCCAGCCAGGGCCGTCCGTCTATTTCGTTACTGCGGGCGCTCATCGCCCAGCAGCCGCTGCTGACTCAGCCGAAACAGCAGCAGCAGAATATCGACGCGACCTGGAAAGCGCTCACCACCATGACCCAGGATCAGGCCAACGCCCTGGTGATCAACGCCGATGAAAACGTCCTGCAAGGGTGGCTGGATCTGCAGCGTATGTGGTTCGATAACCGCAACGATCCCACCATGCTCAAAGCCGGTGTGAAAGACTGGCAGACCCGTTATCCGCAGAACCCGGGCGCCAAAATGCTGCCGACGGCGCTGGTGAATATGCAAAATTATCAGCCGGCCTCGATCAATAAGATTGCCCTGCTGCTGCCCTTAAACGGCCAGGCCGCTGTATTTGGTCGTACTATTCAGCAAGGTTTTGAAGCCGCTAAAAATGGCGCGCCTGCCGTTGCCGGCAGCGCCGTTCCTGCGCAGGTCGCCCAGGCGGCGAATGTCACGACCAACGACGTCGTCAGCCCTTCTCAGGCCGAAGTAAACGACCTGACCTCCACCGGTACTACCCAGGCGCCGGTGCAGGCCCCAGCCGCTGACCAGGCCCCGCCGACAACACAACCAGCGCCATCCACCACCAGCGACGCCACCGCGACCACCGAACAACCTGCGGTCACTACGCCTGCGGTTCAGGGCGTGGCGGCAACCCCGGCCAACCCGTCGGCAGAGCTGAAAATTTATGACACCAGCTCCCAGCCGATGAGCCAGCTGTTGGCGCAGGTGCAGCAGGACGGCGCGACCATCGTCGTCGGGCCGCTGCTCAAAAATAACGTCGAAGATGTTATCAAGAGCAATACCTCGCTGAACGTGCTGGCGTTGAACCAGCCGGAGAAAGTCGAGAACCGCGCCAATATCTGCTATTTCGCGCTGTCGCCGGAAGATGAAGCCCGCGATGCGGCGCGTCATATCCACGATCAAGGTAAACAAACGCCGCTGCTGCTGGCGCCGCGCGGCGCTCTCGGCGATCGCGTGGTAAGCGCTTTCGCTAACGAATGGCTAAAACTGGGCGGCGGGACCGTCCTGCAGCAGCGTTTCGGCTCCACCTCCGAGCTGAAATCCAGCGTGAACAGCGGCATTTCATTGACCGGTACGCCGGTGTCAACGTTGCCGTCAGCGCAGGACAGCACTCTCGGCAGCGCGGAAGATGTGCCGGTTAGTCGCTCAGGCGGCGTCGATGCAACCTGGATCCTCGCCACACCAGAGCAGATTGGCTACATCAAACCGATGATCGCCCTGCGCAACGGCAGCCAAAGCGGTGCCACCCTGTACGCCAGCTCCCGTAGCGCTCAGGGTACCGCTGGTCCTGATTTCCGTCTGGAAATGGAAGGGTTGCAGTTTAGCGAGATCCCGATGCTGGCCGGCAGCAATCCGGCGCTGATGCAGCAGGCGCTCTCAGCCGTACGCAACGATTATTCGCTGGCTCGCCTGTATGCGATGGGCGCGGATGCCTGGTCGCTGGCGAACCATTTCTCCCAGATGCGCCAGACTCCGGGCTTCGAGCTGAACGGCAATACCGGCGATCTGACGGCCACGCCTGACTGTGTGATCACCAGGAAATTGTCATGGCTCAAGTACCAGCACGGACAGGTCGTCTCAGCCAACTAACCAAACAGACCGGCGACGCCTGGGAAAACCAGGCGCGTCGATGGCTGGAAGATCAAGGACTTCGGTTTGTCGCCGCCAACGCCCGCGAGCGAGGCGGCGAAATTGACCTCATCATGCGCGATGGTGTGACCACCGTGTTTGTGGAAGTGCGCTATCGTCGTAACGCCAGCTACGGCGATGCTGCCGCCAGCGTCACGCAAAGAAAACAACAAAGGCTCCTGCAGGCCGCCCGTCTGTGGCTCTCCCGACATAATGGGAGCTTTGACACTGTGGATTGCCGTTTCGATGTGGTAGCCTTCACCGGAAACGACATCCAATGGCTAAAAAACGCCTTTGGCGAATAGCGTAAATGAATTAAGGGATCCCGTGCTCGATCGAATTAAAGCCTGCTTCACTGAAAGTATTCAAACTCAAATCGCTGCAGCGGAAGCGCTCCCGGATGCTATCTCCCGTGCGGCCATGACCCTTGTCCAGTCGCTGCTTAATGGCAACAAAATCCTCTGTTGTGGCAATGGCACCTCTGCCGCCAACGCACAGCATTTTGCTGCCAGCATGATTAATCGTTTTGAAACAGAGCGCCCTGGTTTACCCGCCATTGCACTAAATACCGATAATGTGGTCTTAACCGCAATTGCCAACGATCGCCTGCATGACGAAATTTATGCCAAGCAGGTGCGCGCGTTGGGTCACGCAGGCGATGTCCTGCTGGCGATCTCCACACGCGGCAATAGTCGGGACATTGTGAAAGCCGTTGAAGCGGCGGTTACCCGCGACATGACCATTGTCGCGCTGACCGGCTACGACGGTGGTGAGCTTGCCGGCCTGTTGGGCCAGCAGGATGTCGAAATCCGCATTCCTTCTCATCGCAGCGCGCGAATTCAGGAGATGCATATGCTCACCGTCAACTGCCTGTGCGATTTGATTGATAACACGCTTTTTCCACACCAGGACGATTAAGGAGAACACATGAAGGCTCTCTCGCCCCTCGCCATCATTCTGTCTGCACTACTGCTACAAGGATGCGTTGCCGCAGCGGTAGTCGGAACCGCAGCTGTCGGCACCAAAGCCGCCACAGACCCGCGTACGGTAGGTACCCAGGTTGATGACAGCACGCTGGAACTGCGCGTCAACAGCGCGCTATCGAAAGACGAACAGATTAAGAAACAGGCCCGAATTAACGTCACGGCCTATCAGGGTAAAGTCCTGCTGACCGGTCAGTCACCGACGTCAGACCTTTCCGCACGCGCAAAACAAATTGCGATGGGTGTCGAAGGGACCACAGAAGTGTTTAACGAAGTCCGCCAGGGCCAGCCGATTGGCTTAGGCACCGCCTCTTCCGATACGTGGGTAACCACCAAAGTGCGTTCCCAGCTGCTGGGCACCGATCAGGTGAAATCGTCGAACGTCAAAGTGACCACCGAGAATGGTGAAGTGTTCCTGATGGGGCTGGTCACCGATCGTGAAGGTCGTGCGGCGGCGGATATCGCCAGCCGGGTCAGCGGCGTGTCTCGCGTCACGACCGCCTTTACCTACATCAAATAAGTCCCAGCGCCCGCCCCTTTCCCGGGGGCGGTGCTACCAGTTTCGTCGCCCGAACAGGCGTGCAGTGCCGCCTCCGGGAAGATCATCAGATTAACGCCAGTCCACCCACCACCGCACCGCACAATGCCACCAGCCCGCCGGTCAACCACAGCGCTTTCGCCGGAAATGCCTTATGCAGCATAATCAACGACGGGACGCTGACCGCAGGGAGGGTAATCAGCAGCGCCAGCGCCGGTGCAAACCCCATTCCCGCCAGCATCATGGTCTGCACGATAGGGATCTCTGCCGCCGTCGGGATCACAAACAGGCAGCCGGCAATCGCCATCGCAATAACCCAGAACAGCGTGTTACTGACCACGCCATCGGCATGTGGGAACAACCAGACTCGGGCGGCGCCAAGCACCAGCACCGCCAGGATATAGATCGGGATCGTGCTCCAGAACAGCGTCCACAGCGCGCTCAGCCAGCGGGAGAAAAAGTGCCCCGGTTCGCTCTCGTCGATGACGGGCACGGTTGAAGGCTGCGTTGCCGCCTCTTTCACCCATTTTTGAACCAACGTCGCGACAATCAGCACCGTCGCCAGCCCCGCCACAAGCCTAATCAGAGCAAACTGCCAGCCCAGTACAAACCCCATGAACACCAGCGTCGCCGGGTTCAGCAGCGGATTGCCCATCCAGAACGCCAGCGCGCCGCCCATCGACACCTGTTGCTTACGCATCCCCGCCGCCACCGGCGCGGCGCAGCAGGTACACATCATGCCGGGAAGCGCGAACAGCACGCCGGAGAGCGTCCCGAGAAACCGCGTTTGTCCCAGCGTGCGTAGCAGCCAGTTGCGCGGGATCAGGACCTGAATCAACGAGCCGAGCAGGACGCCCAACACCGCCGCTTTCCAGACCGCCAGGAAGTAGACCAGCGCATAGTCCCATGCCGCTTTTAGCGGGTTGGCATCAGCCTGAGCGAGGATCGATTTGCCGATGCTGTGGGTTTCTGCGGCCGTAAACGCTTTGCCGTAGTACGGCTGCCATTTGACGATCCACAGACCAACGATCACGACGAGAAAAAAGAGTGCGGGTTTCCACCATTGAAACGGTGTTGCCGCCTGAGATGAAGACTGACCAGCCATAGCATTCCCCAGAAAAAATGTGGTGATAATGTGAAGCGCAGAATACTACGCTTCGCTGGCCGCAATTTCACGCAGTTTTGCCGAGGGCAGAATCGTGACGCCCTCCCGCGCGGGCGCAAGCGCTTCGCTCAGCATCGCCTGGGCCACATCCCGGGCGCGGATCGATTTCCAGTTCCCCGGTAACAGGCTGAACAACGGCGCCAACAGCGCTTCGTTGGCCCTGGTTTTTTCACGTTCACCCAGCAGCATCGAGGGGCGCAGGATCGTCAGCTGCTGCCACGGCTGCGCGCGCAACGCCGCTTCCATCTCACCTTTAACCCGGTTGTAGAAAAACATCGAATGCGCATTGGCTCCCATCGCGCTGACCACCAGCATATGCTTTGCGCCAAGGCGTAGGCCCGTCAGCGCCGTATCCACCACCAGCGTGTAGTCCGCCTGAACAAACGCGGCTTTGCTGCCGGCATCCCGCCGCGTGGTACCCAGGCAGCAGAACACGATATCGATTGGATCGACCACCAGCGCCAGCGCATCGCTCAGCTGCGGGTCGTGAGGATTGAACACCCCTGCGGCATCCGCCAGCGGACGGCGGGTTGCGGCGGTGATTGCCGTGATGCCCGGCGCCTGCCTCAACATTCGAAGTAAGTGCCCACCAACTAACCCGGTCGCCCCGGTAATCAAGACCCGACTCATTATACCTCCAGAAAAAATCACCCTGCCGCGGCGATAACCGCTCTAACCACAGTATGCAGGCAGTATGAGATTCTGCACGCCTGGCGCCAGCTTTTACGCGCTTTCGGCGTCGCGTAGCCAGTGTAGTTTGGTGCCAAAACCCAGGGTGTTATCGGTAAATTTAAGCTCATCGGGACGGATTTCCCAGACCGGCGCGGGCAGCATTCTGGCCACTGGAAAACGGCTGATATAGCGCTTGCGCATCGCCGCCTCCTCGTCGCCAGAGAGGCGGCGGATTTCACCTTTGAACTGGACGCCACGGATCCGGGCGATGGTTTTCGGCTGGCCATTCACGGTACCAGCAACCTGCGCTCGAGGGCCGCTCATCCGCCCGTGTCGGGTGTTGTCATCGCTCAGGAGATAAAAGGCAACACGTTCTGAGTCATATACGTAAAACGCGTTGGCGCACCACAATTCGCCCTCGCTGGCCACACACCAGGTAATAACGTGCTGTTTGCTCAGCCAGCGGCCGATAGCAGCAAGCGTATCCATCTTTACTCTCCAGTATGCTATGGTGCACCCACCTTAACATACCGATCTCACTGCCGTGTGCTGGTTTCTTTATTTGATACGTACCGCCGATAATCGTCTCTATACCGGGATTACGACCGATGTCTCACGCCGTTTTTGCCAGCATCAGGAGGGTAAAGGGGCGAAGGCATTGCGGGGAAAAGGTGCGCTGCAGCTGGCGTTTAGCCAGGAGGTTGGTGAACACTCACTTGCACTACGGCTCGAGTACCGCATCAAGCAGCTAACGAAGCGCCAGAAAGAGCGCCTCGTTGCCGGAGATGGTTCTTTCGAGACCCTGCTGGAGAGTCTCAGAAGCGATTGAAGTGGTCGCTGTACTCCACCAGGCCATGCACGCCTTCCAGCGCGTCTTCGGCCAGAGGACGAACCTGAAATGCCTCGGCGCAATCCGGCCAACGGCAACGCAGATCGAAACGGGCTGCCGGCACAAAACCCAGACGGCCATAGAAGGCCGGGTCGCCTAATGTGACGACGGCGGCGTAGCTAAATTCATTCAGAGAATCCAGCCCTTCGTAAACCAGCTGGCTGCCGAGGCCCTGTCCGCGGTAGTTTTCATCCACCGCCAGCGGTGCCAGACCGACCCATTGCAGCTCTTCACCTTCGACAGAGACCGGGCTGAAGGCAACATAGCCGATAACCTGCCCTTCGTCGTCGGTCGCGACCACGCCGAGCGTGATCAGGCCGTCTTCACGTAAATCGTGCACCAGCTGCGCTTCAGCCTCGTTGCCAAACGTACGACGCAATAAGGCGTCGATTCCCGGTGCATCAATCCCAATTTCAACTCGAATCAGCATGCCTCACCTACCGATGTCTGTTCAGGTTTCTGCGGGCTGTTTAGCCCAGCTTCAACAAAGTCCGCCATTTGCAGCAGCATTACGCGTAGCGCTTTCGGCATCTGCTCCAGCTCGATGGCATCCATCAGGTTTTTTACATACAGCCCCAGCTCGGTATCGCCTTCAATCACCAGTCGACGCTGGAAAAACAGCGTATCCGGATCCTGTTTACGCGCGGCAATCATCAGCAGATCGCTGGCATCGGCGCTGAAGCTCACGTCGGCTTGCGCCATTGAGCTCACCACCAGCCGGCCGTCGCTTACCGAGGTATACCACAGCAGACCGATATCACGCACATTAATACTTAACCAGCGGCCTTCGAGAAAATCCAGCTCGCCATCTTCCAGTGCCTGACGGAACTGCCAGCTTAACACCTGCTCCAGCACCTGACGCTTGAGGGCAAAAGGCGCCAGCTTAACCGGCACGCTCAGTAAAGACGGGCCAAAGTGGACCAGCCGGGAACGCAATTTATCCAACACAAGCCTTACTCCATGAAAGCAATAGTTCCACTATTGTGCCATATCAAATAAACGACATAGCGGCGTAAATCAACAAAATCGCGTCGACAGGTTCCTATTATTGAGTCCGTCAATACGCTTTTAACTGCCTCAAATCAAGAATTGTCACCAGAAGGTTAACTAAAATCCCTGCTCATTAACCCTAATTAGCGTCCCTCCGGGCCGCATTTTTCCAGGAAAAATTATGGAGCTGCTCTGCCCAGCCGGTAATCTTCCGGCACTTAAGGCGGCCATCGAAAACGGTGCCGATGCCGTCTATATTGGGCTGAAAGATGACACCAACGCCCGCCACTTTGCCGGTCTGAATTTCACAGAAAAGAAACTGCAGGAAGCCGTCAGCTTTGTTCATCAGCATCGTCGTAAACTGCATATTGCGATCAATACCTTTGCTCACCCTGACGGCTACATCCGTTGGCAGCGTGCGGTAGACATGGCGGCCCAGCTGGGTGCTGACGCCTTAATTCTGGCCGACATCGCCATGCTGGAGTACGCCGCCGAGCGCTATCCGCATATTGAGCGCCACGTTTCGGTGCAGGCTTCGGCCACGAACGAAGAGGCGGTGCGCTTCTATCACCGTAATTTCGACGTCGCCCGGGTGGTATTGCCACGGGTACTCTCGATCCATCAGGTGAAGCAGCTGGCGCGCACCACGCCGGTTCCGTTGGAGGTTTTTGCCTTCGGTAGCCTGTGCATCATGGCGGAAGGCCGTTGCTACCTCTCCTCTTACCTGACGGGCGAGTCGCCAAATACCGTCGGCGCCTGTTCGCCTGCGCGCTTCGTTCGCTGGCAACAGACACCTCAGGGGCTGGAGTCGCGCCTGAACGAAGTCCTGATTGACCGTTATCAGGATGGTGAAAACGCCGGCTATCCGACACTGTGCAAAGGTCGGTATCTGGTGGATGGCGAGCGCTATCATGCGCTGGAAGAGCCAACCAGCCTGAATACGCTGGAGCTGCTGCCGGAACTGATGGCGGCAAATATTGCGTCGGTGAAAATTGAAGGCCGTCAGCGCAGCCCCGCCTACGTCACCCAGGTCGCGAAAGTCTGGCGTCAGGCGATCGATCGCTGCAAAGCCGACCCGCAGCACTTTATCCCGCAGTCCGCGTGGATGGAGACGCTCGGCGCGATGTCTGAAGGGACGCAAACCACTCTTGGCGCCTACCACCGTAAATGGCAGTGAGAAACGTGATGAAATATTCGTTAGGGCCGGTGCTTTACTACTGGTCAAAAGAGACGCTGGACGATTTTTACCAGCAGGCAGCCAGCTCCAGCGCCGATACCATCTATCTGGGCGAAGCGGTATGCAGTAAACGTCGTGCCACCAAAGTGGGCGACTGGCTTGAGATGGCGAAAGCCCTGGCCGGCAGCGGCAAGCAGGTGGTGCTCTCAACCCTCGCGCTTGTTCAGGCCTCTTCTGAGTTAGGCGAGCTGAAACGCTATGTCGATAATGGCGAATTTCTGATCGAAGCCAGCGACCTGGGCGTGGTGAATATGTGCGCCGAACGTCGACTGCCGTTTGTCGCCGGCCATGCGCTCAACTGCTATAACGCCGTCACCCTGCGTTTACTGCAAAAACAGGGGATGGTGCGCTGGTGCATGCCGGTGGAACTTTCCCGCGACTGGCTGGTGAACCTGCTCACGCAGTGTGAAGAGCTGGGGATCCGCGACCGGTTTGAAGTGGAAGTGCTGAGCTACGGCCATCTGCCGCTGGCCTACTCTGCCCGCTGCTTTACCGCCCGTTCCGAAGATCGTCCGAAAGACGAATGCGAAACCTGCTGCATCAAGTACCCCAACGGGCGCAACGTGCTGTCGCAGGAGAATCAGCAGGTCTTCGTCCTGAACGGTATTCAGACCATGAGCGGCTATGTGTACAACCTGGGTAACGAGCTGGCATCGATGCAGGGGCTGGTCGATATGGTACGTCTGTCGCCGCTTGGCAATGAGACCTTTGCCATGCTGGACGCCTTCCGCGCCAATGAAAATGGCGGCGCACCGCTGCCGCTGATCGCCAACAGCGATTGTAACGGTTACTGGAAGCGACTAGCCGGGCTGGAACTGCAATCCTGAAAATAGCTCACTTTGTTAACAACACGTCTCGTTTTTTCATGCAGTATTAACGCTGCAGCTTTTCTGGCCGGCGCCTGCTGAATGCGCCAGGCTGGAAGAAGACCTTCAATCTGATGACGATGCTGTAACAAAGTGAGCCTTTATGACTGACAAATCTATTCCGTTCTCGGTGCTCGATCTGGCACCGATCCCGCAGGGATCCTCTGCGCGAGAAGCCTTCTCCCACTCTTTAGACCTGGCGCAGCTGGCTGAAAAACGCGGCTATCACCGCTACTGGCTGGCGGAGCACCACAATATGGTCGGGATCGCCAGCGCCGCAACCTCGGTGCTTATCGGCTATCTTGCCGCCAACACTACCACGCTGCACCTGGGTTCCGGTGGCGTCATGCTGCCCAACCACGCGCCGCTGGTGATTGCCGAGCAGTTTGGCACCCTGAATACGCTCTATCCTGGACGCATTGACCTTGGGCTCGGCCGCGCGCCGGGCAGCGACCAGCCTACAATGCGCGCGTTGCGCCGCCACATGAGCGGAGATGTCGACAATTTCCCGCGCGATGTTGCCGATCTGGTGGACTGGTTTGATGCCCGAGAACCTAATCCGCACGTGCGCCCGGTGCCCGGCTACGGGGAAAAGATCCCGGTGTGGCTGCTCGGTTCCAGCCTCTACAGCGCCCAGTTAGCAGCGCAGCTTGGGCTGCCTTTTGCCTTCGCCTCACACTTCGCGCCGGACATGCTGTTGCAGGCCCTGCATCTCTACCGGACCCAGTTCAAGCCGTCAGCGCGGTTAGCACAGCCGTATGCCATGGTGTGCATTAATATCATCGCCGCCGACAGCAACCGTGATGCTGAATTCCTGTTTACCTCGATGCAGCAGGCGTTTGTGAAACTGCGCCGCGGCGAAACCGGTCAACTACCACCGCCGGTGGAGAATATGCACCAGCTGTGGTCCGCTTCTGAGCAGTACGGCGTGCAACAGGCGCTGAGCATGTCGCTGGTCGGGGACAAAACCAAGATTCGCCACGGGCTGGAGTCTGTATTGCGTGATACCCAGGCCGACGAGCTGATGGTAAACGGCCAGATCTTCGATCATCAGGCGCGGTTGCATTCGTTTGAGTTAGCGATGCAGGTGAAAGAGGAATTGCTGGGTTAATGTCTGTTTCCGCTTCCCGGCTGGGATGAACACCAACCGGGAAGCGTTGAAATTATTGATAAACAGGCAGAATGTTAAAGCTTGATAAGAAATGGACCACCACGTTTCCGGCACCAAACAGCAGAATCAGCACAATCATCGGCATTCCACCCCAGACGCGAAACTGTGGGCTACCGAAGCGCTTGCGTGATGCGCGGGCCAGCAGCGCCGGCACAATCGCCGCCCAGATGGTCGCCGCTAACCCGGCATAACCGATGGCATACAGAAAACCGTCAGGCTGCAGCAGCCCGCCGATCATCGGTGGAACGAAGGTCAGCAGCGCCGTTTTAAAACGTCCCAGTGCCGAATCATCAAAACCAAACAGATCGGCCAGATAGTCAAACAGGCCCAGCGTCACCCCGAGGAATGAACTGGCAACCGCGAAGTTTGAAAACACGACCAGCAGCAGGTCCAGACTACGGCTGTTGAGCACGCCGCTCAGCGCCTGCACCAGCACATCAATGTTACCGCCTTTCTGAGCGATACCCACAAACTCCGGGCGCGGAATATTGCCCATTGTCACCAGTAACCAGATGACATACAGCCCCAGCGCCAGCAGCGTACCGTATACCAGGCAGCAGACGATGGTGCGCGGATCCTTGCCGTAATACTTCATCAGGCTCGGCACATTACCGTGATAGCCAAATGACGCGAGGCAAAACGGCAGCGTCATCAGCAGGTACGGCGTGTAGGAGGCATTTTTTTCAGCGACGTTAAACAGCGTGGTCGGCTCAACATGCCCCAGCAGGCTGCCAAAGGTCAGAAAAAAGGTGATGACCTTTGCGCCCAACACAATCGCCGTCATCCGACTCACCGCTTTGGTGCTCAACCAAACGATAAAAGCGACCAGCAACGCAAAGCCAAAGCCCGCCGCCCGCGCCGGCACGTCTAGCGAAAGTTCAGAAAACGTATGGTGCAGGATCGAACCGCTGGCCGAAATGTAGGCGTAGGTCAGGATATAAAGGACGAAGGCAATTGAAAGCCCATTAATCAGGTTCCAGCCTTTGCCGAGCAGGTCTTTGGTGATGGTGTCAAAACTGGAACCAATGCGGTAGTTCAGGTTCGCTTCCAGAATCATCAGCCCGGAGTGCAGCATACAGAACCAGGTGAAAACCAGAGCTGCCAGCGACCAGAAGAACCACGCACCGGACATGACCACCGGCAGCGAAAACATCCCTGCGCCAATAATGGTCCCGCCGATAATCACCACGCCGCCAAACAGGGACGGTCGGGTTGCCGTAGTGGTAAGTGTCGCCATTTAACGCAATCTCCAGTCAATCATGCTTTTAGTTATTAACGCGAAGCACTGTACCAGTACACGAGTACAAAGGGAATAAAAAAAGCCCCAATCATCACGATCGGGGCTGTATTATTTACTTTACGCTAGCGGAGTGCGCTAATTACGCATCGCCACCGAAACGACGACGACCAGCGGAATCATCACGGCGCGGTGCAGCTGCATCATCACGACGCGGTGCACGACCTTCACGACGTTCGCCGCTGAAACGACGACCATCACCACGGCCACCTTCGCGACGCTCACCGCTGAAATTACGGCCGCCTTCACGACGTTCGCCACCGAATGCACGACCGCCTTCGCGACGTTCACCACCGCCACGACGCTCGCCGCCACGGTCCGGACGCGGCTGAGCATCACCCAGCAGCTGCATGTTCATCGGCTTGTTCAGGATGCGGGTGCGAGTAAAGTGCTGCAGAACTTCGCCCGGCATACCTTTCGGCAGTTCGATAGTGGAGTGGGTACCAAACAGCTTGATGTTACCGATGTAACGGCTGCTGATGTCGCCTTCGTTAGCGATAGCGCCAACGATGTGACGAACTTCAACACCATCATCACGGCCCACTTCAATGCGATACAGTTCCATATCGCCAACGTCACGACGCTCGCGCTTAGGACGATCTTCACCGCTACGCTCAGGACGGTCGCCACGCGGGCCACGGTCATTACGATCGTTACGGTCATTACGACGTTCGAAACGATCGTCGCGATCGCGGAATTCACGCTTAGGACGCATCGGGGCATCCGGCGGCAGAATCAGCGGACGCTCGCCCTGAGCCATTTTCAGCAGTGCTGCGGCCAGAGTTTCGATATCCAGTTCTTCACCTTCGGCGGACGGCTTGATGTTCGCCAGCAGCGCACGGTACTGATCCAGATCGCTGCTTTCCAGCTGCTGCTGAATTTTCGCGGCGAATTTTTCCAGACGGCGTTTGCCCAGCAGCTCTGCGTTCGGCAGTTCTACTTCTGGAATCGTCAGCTTCATGGTGCGCTCGATGTTACGCAGCAGACGGCGTTCACGGTTCTCAACGAACAGCAGCGCACGGCCAGCACGACCCGCACGACCGGTACGGCCGATACGGTGAACGTAAGATTCTGAGTCCATCGGGATGTCGTAGTTAACAACCAGGCTGATACGCTCAACGTCGAGGCCACGAGCCGCAACGTCGGTCGCAATCAGGATGTCCAGACGACCATCTTTCAGACGTTCCAGAGTCTGCTCACGCAGGGACTGGTTCATATCACCGTTCAGCGCGGCGCTGTTATAGCCGCTACGCTCCAGCGCTTCTGCCACTTCCAGGGTCGCGTTTTTGGTACGAACGAAGATAATCGCCGCATCAAAATCTTCCGCTTCCAGGAAACGCACCAGCGCTTCGTTTTTACGCATACCGTAAGCAGTCCAGTAGCTCTGGCTGATGTCCGGGCGAGTGGTTACGCTGGACTGGATGCGTACTTCCTGCGGCTCTTTCATAAAGCGGCGGGTAATACGACGGATCGCTTCCGGCATAGTGGCAGAGAACAGAGCGGTCTGATGACCTTCTGGGATCTGAGCCATAATTGTTTCTACGTCTTCGATGAAGCCCATGCGCAGCATTTCGTCAGCTTCATCCAGCACCAGACCGCTCAGTTTAGAGAGATCCAGCGTACCGCGTTTCAGGTGGTCCAGCA
Organism: Klebsiella sp. R445; assembly: GCF_051131755.1. NCBI lineage: Bacteria > Pseudomonadati > Pseudomonadota > Gammaproteobacteria > Enterobacterales > Enterobacteriaceae > Klebsiella > Klebsiella sp. R445. The sequence goes on along the minus strand of NZ_CP180446.1, from coordinate 3,774,663 downwards.
GACGACCCGGGGTACCGACGACGATCTGTGGTCCCTGGCGCAGAGCACGCAGCTGCACGTCATAACGCTGGCCGCCGTAAAGGGCTACCACGTTTACGCCGCGCATATGTTTAGAGAAATCCGTCATTGCTTCAGCAACCTGTACCGCCAGTTCGCGGGTCGGCGCCAGCACCAGAATTTGCGGTGCTTTGAGCTCAGGATCAAGGTTGTTCAGCAGCGGTAAAGAGAACGCTGCAGTTTTACCGCTACCAGTCTGGGCCATACCCAGAACGTCGCGGCCGCCCAGCAGGTGCGGAATGCACTCAGCCTGGATCGGAGATGGTTTTTCGTAACCCAGATCGTTAAGGGCTTCAAGGATAGGAGCCTTCAGCCCCAGATCTGCAAAAGTGGTTTCGAATTCAGCCATGTAGTACGTGTGCCTCAAAATTAATGGCGGCCAGTCTACATAACTCAACGTGAAAATTTAGAGTAATTTTCATTGAAAAGTGTGAACCGGCTCAAAGTAGGTGTATTAACGAACAACAACGCCCTCACCCGTAAAGGTGATGGCAAACAAAAAATGGGCTGATGTGTGTTCGTCAGCTATTGCTGGTCCGATTCTGCCAGGTCATCTTGCTCCTGGCCCAAGAGCGATAATTCCAACAATGCGTATCGGTGCTCAACGTAGTTGTGAACGTTGTTTGCGACCGCCAGTTTGAACAGTGCCGTAGCGCTGTCCCTGTCCCCCAGACTTAGGTAGTACTTACCTAAATAGAAGTTGGTTTCACTGAGATGCTCAGCGAGCGAGGTGTTATCCGTTGCGTCTGCCTTCAAACGATCCATCAGCGTTTTTTCGCTAATATCGTTAAGGTAGAACTCGACAATGTTCCATCCCCATTGTTCTTTATCCGATTTATCGAAGCGCTGTTTCAGTGCTTCAAGCGCCTGCTTCTCGTCGAGTTTGCGCTCAGCGAGGTAAAGCCACAGACTACGGAAAGGATCATTGGGATCGTCTTGATAAAACGCCAGCAGATCATCTTGCGCTAACTTAGCACGACCGCCGTAATACAGGGCGATGCCGCGGTTTAAGTGCGCGTAGTTGTAAGTTGGATCAAGCTCAAGTACAGAATCAAACGCTTCATAGGCAGCATCAAAATTGCCTGCCTGCGTTAAATAAATGCCTAAGTAATTGAATACTTCAGGCATATCTGGTCGGATTGCCAGCGCTTGTGAAAAATCATTTCGCGCTAATGCCCTCAGACCGAGACTATCATACAACACTCCGCGCTCATATAAAAGCTGTGCGCGTTCGTCATCGGTTAAAGCCCGACTGGCAAGAATTTGTTCCATGCGCGCCAGAATCACTTCTTGCTGCAAAGTCGGTTGCAATGGCACCGCGAGGACTGCGTCCTTACGCCAGGCAGAGTTGCTGCATCCTGCCAGCGTGAGAGCTGTCGCCACGAAACACCAGCGCAAAAAAGGCTTCATTTCCCACTCCCGAAGACAACGATTGGATGAACGTCCAGTTCCCCGACTGCAAACAAGGCGTCCTGCCCGTAATAAGCCCTCCGCCAGAGCGGAGGGCAAACGGCAATCTTACTCGCCTTGCTCAGCAGCCGGAGCTTCCGGTGCAGCGGCAGGCTGAGTTTGTTCAGCTGCTTCTTTAATGCTCAGACGAACACGGCCCTGACGGTCAACTTCCAGTACCTTAACCGGTACTTCCTGACCCATCTGCAGGTAATCAGTCACTTTCTCTACACGCTTATCAGCGATCTGAGAAATGTGCACCAGACCTTCTTTACCGCCGCCGATGGCAACGAATGCACCAAAGTCAACGATACGGGTCACTTTACCATTGTAGACGCGGCCCACTTCGATCTCAGCAGTGATCTCTTCGATACGGCGGATAGCGTGCTGTGCTTTGTCCCCATCAGTTGCTGCGATTTTCACGGTACCGTCATCTTCGATTTCGATGGTGGTGCCGGTCTCTTCGGTCAGCGCACGGATAACGGAACCGCCTTTACCGATAACGTCTTTGATCTTGTCCGGGCTGATCTTGATGGTGTGGATACGCGGTGCGAATTCAGAGATATCGCCGCGCGGCGCGTTAATCGCCTGCTCCATAACACCCAGGATGTGCAGACGTGCACCTTTAGCCTGGTTCAGCGCAACCTGCATGATCTCTTTGGTGATACCTTCAATTTTGATATCCATCTGCAGTGCAGAGATACCGTCGCGGGAACCCGCTACTTTGAAGTCCATATCACCCAGGTGGTCTTCGTCACCCAGAATGTCAGACAGAACGACGTAGTTGTCGCCTTCTTTCACCAGGCCCATTGCGATACCAGCAACGGCGGCTTTCACCGGCACGCCAGCATCCATCAGCGCCAGAGAAGCACCACACACGGAAGCCATAGAAGAAGAACCGTTAGATTCGGTGATTTCAGAAACCACACGTACGGTGTACGGGAATTCTTCAGTGGTCGGCATAACGGCCAACACGCCGCGCTTAGCCAGACGACCGTGACCGATTTCACGACGCTTCGGTGAACCTACCATGCCGGTCTCACCAACGGAGTACGGAGGGAAGTTGTAGTGGAACAGGAAGGAGTCAGTACGCTCGCCCATCAGTTCATCGATGTTCTGTGCATCACGTGCAGTACCCAGGGTCGCGGTAACCAGCGCCTGCGTTTCGCCACGGGTGAACAGTGCAGAACCGTGAGTACGCGGCAGTACGCCGGTACGAACGTCCAGGCCACGGATCATATCTTTTTCACGACCATCGATACGCGGTTCGCCTGCCAGTACGCGGCTACGAACGGCATTTTTCTCGATAGCGTGCAGGATTTCACCCAGTTCGTTAGCGTCCAGGGTTTCGTCTTCTGCAACCAGCGTAGCGATGACTTCAGCTTTGATCGCGTCAATCTGCGCGTAACGCTCTTGCTTGTCGGTGATACGGTAAGCGTCGCTCAGACGAGCTTCAGCCAGTGCAGCAACGCGCGCGTTCAGCGCTTCGTTGACGGCTTCAGGCTGCCAGTCCCAACGCGGTTTGCCCGCTTCTTTTACGAGGTCGTTGATGGTCTGAATAACAATCTGCTGCTGCTCATGGCCAAAGACCACGGCGCCCAGCATCTGGTCTTCGCTCAGCAGTTCTGCTTCGGATTCAACCATCAGTACGGCAGCTTCGGTACCGGCAACAACCAGGTCCAGCTTACTTTCTTTCAGCTCATCCTGAGTCGGGTTCAGTACGTACTGGTCGTTGATGTAGCCAACGCGCGCAGAACCGATAGGACCGTTGAACGGGATACCAGACAGGGACAGTGCCGCGGAAGCACCAATCATGGCGACGATATCCGGGTTAACCTGCGGGTTAACGGAAACAACGGTAGCAATAACCTGAACTTCGTTGACGAAGCCTTCCGGGAACAGCGGACGAACCGGGCGGTCAATCAGACGCGCGATCAGGGTTTCGCCTTCGCTCGGACGGCCTTCACGACGGAAGAAACCACCCGGGATTTTACCGGCTGCGTAGGTACGTTCCTGGTAGTTAACGGTCAGCGGGAAGAAGTCCTGACCTGGTTTAGCTTTTTTCTGACCAACAACGGTAACGAATACCGCAGTGTCATCCATGCTCACCATGACAGCGGCACTGGCCTGACGAGCCATCATGCCGGTTTCCAGGGTCACGGTATGTTGGCCGTACTGGAATTTACGAACGATCGGATTTAGCAAGATTCTATCCTTTATATCAATTGGTGACGCTATATCCACGACATAGCATCGTTGACCCGATCTTTTGCATCCTCGCGACTAATGACAACCTTTACCCGTTTCTACAGGTCAAGCCTCTCATTAGCCGCGCGAACCTCTGCACAAAGATCATTAATAGCAACAATACATGAGTTTTTAGTGAATTGCTGCCGCCCGGTCGAAAAAAGGGGCCCTGAGGCCCCTTCTTCTGAAACTCGCAGAATTAGCGACGCAGACCCAGACGCTCGATCAGCGCAGAGTAACGTGCAACATCTTTACGTTTCAGGTAGTCGAGCAGTTTACGACGCTGGGAAACCATGCGCAGCAGACCACGACGGCTGTGGTGATCTTTTTTATGCTCGGAGAAGTGACCCTGCAGATGGTTAATCTGTGCAGTCAGCAGTGCAACCTGAACTTCGGTAGAACCGCTGTCGTTTTCGCCACGACCAAACTCAGAAACGATTTTTGCTTTAGCTTCAACGCTTAGAGACATTTTAAAACTCCAAATTGAAAAGAAAGAAAGGGTGCCGATCTCTAATTCAGCAACCCCCGATGTAACGCCCGAAAATGTTAAAACACTTTTGCGGACGTTAAGCGGCGATATTCTACTCGCAGCCGGCTTTTATCGCAAGAACAGCCCTCAAGCTGGGTATTCAACAACCAGGCGACGTGGTGCCACGCGGCCTTCATCGTCAATCTCACCCATCCCGAGAAACGTCCCGGCTTCACCTTCGGTGACCCGAACCAGCCCCTGGAACGGCACGCCTGATGTGCGAACCGGGTTACCGTTCTTAAAGTAAACAGCCGATGTTTCTGGAATATTAACCACCGGATAATCCGATGCCGGACTGTCCATCGGCATCAGCAGCGGGTCAAGCAGGTCCGCGACAGGAATATCCTGCGCGGCGGCCTGTTCAACCAGCGCCTGAAGCTGTTCCAGCGTCACCATCCGCTCAACCGGATATTTGCTGACCGCCAGACGACGCAGGAAAATCACATGCGCGCCGCAGCCCAGCTTCTCACCTAAATCGTCGATAATCGTACGAATATAGGTGCCTTTTGAGCAGTGAATTTCCAGCTCCAGCTCGTCACCTTCATGACGGATAAACAGCAGTTCGTAGACGGTAATCGGGCGGGCTTCACGCGGCACGTCAATCCCCTGGCGGGCATATTCGTACAGCTTTTTCCCCTGGTACTTCAGCGCCGAATACATCGACGGTACCTGCTGGGTTTCGCCACGGAAACTGTCCAGCGCTGCCGCCAGCTGTTCATCGCTAAACGTCAGCGGGCGCTCTTCAACTACCTGACCATCGGCGTCGGAGGTATCGGTGCGCTGCCCGAGTTTGGCAATCACGCGATAGCGCTTATCGGAATCCAGCAGATACTGGGAGAACTTGGTGGCTTCGCCAAGGCAAACCGGCAGCATGCCGGTTGCCAGCGGATCCAGCGCACCGGTGTGCCCTGCCCGGTTCGCGTTATAAAGACGTTTTACTTTTTGCAGTACATCGTTGCTGGAGGCGCCCTGAGGCTTGTCCAGCAGCAGTACGCCGTGCACATCACGACCGCGACGACGAGGACGACTCATTAGTCCTCCTTGCTGTCGTCCGGGTTCACACGACGTTCATCGTCATGTTTCACCACGCTGGTCACCAGGTTGGACATGCGCATCCCTTCGACCAGTGAGTTGTCGTAGAAGAAGGTCAGTTCCGGCACGATACGCAGGCGCATCGCTTTACCCAGCAGAGAACGGATGAAGCCGGATGCTTCCTGTAACGCTTTGATACCCGCTTTAACCGCGGCTTCGTCTTTGTCGTTCAGAAAGGTCACAAACACTTTGGCATACGCCAGATCGCGGGACATTTCGACGCCAGAGACTGTCGTCATCATACCCAGACGCGGGTCTTTAATTTCACGCTGCAGGATGATAGCAATTTCTTTTTGCATCTCCTGAGCCACACGCTGCGGGCGACCGAATTCTTTCGCCATAATAGATTCTCCAGATAAAGACAAAAAAGGGGCCTTAGCCCCTTTTTAGAATGCGTGCCGGGTGGCGCTGTGCTAACCCGGCCTACCATCAGCAATTAAGCGATAGTACGTTGGATTTCAATGATTTCGAATACTTCGATCATATCGCCAACGCGAACGTCGTTGTAGTTCTTAACACCGATACCACATTCCATGCCGTTACGGACTTCGTTAACGTCATCTTTGAAGCGGCGCAGGGATTCCAGCTCGCCTTCGTAGATAACCACGTTGTCACGCAGAACGCGGATTGGGTTATGACGCTTGATGATACCTTCGGTAACCATACAGCCCGCGATGGCGCCAAATTTCGGCGATTTGAACACATCACGCACTTCAGCCAGACCGATGATCTGCTGTTTCAGTTCCGGAGACAGCATGCCGCTCATCGCTGCTTTCACTTCGTCGATCAGGTTATAGATGACAGAGTAGTAACGCAGATCCAGGCTTTCCGCTTCGATAACTTTACGTGCAGATGCATCAGCACGTACGTTGAAGCCCACCAGGATAGCGTTGGATGCCGCAGCCAGGGTCGCGTCGGTTTCGGTAATACCACCGACACCAGAACCAATGATCTTCACTTTCACTTCGTCGGTAGACAGTTTCAGTAAAGAATCAGAGATCGCTTCCACAGAACCCTGAACGTCTGCTTTCAGTACCACGTTCACTTCGTGAACTTCGCCTTCAGTCATGTTAGCAAACATGTTCTCAAGCTTGGACTTCTGCTGACGTGCCAGTTTGACTTCGCGGAATTTGCCCTGACGATACAGCGCAACTTCACGCGCTTTTTTCTCGTCACGAACAACGGTCACTTCGTCACCGGCAGCCGGAACACCGGACAGACCGAGGATTTCCACCGGAATGGACGGACCTGCTTCCAGAACTTCCTGACCCAGTTCGTTACGCATTGCACGAACGCGGCCATATTCGAAGCCACACAGAACGATATCGCCTTTGTTCAGAGTACCTTCACGTACCAGAACGGTAGCAACCGGACCACGACCTTTATCCAGGAAGGATTCGATAACCGCACCACTTGCCATACCATTACGAACGGCTTTCAGCTCCAGAACTTCAGCCTGCAGCAGGATGGCGTTCAGCAGATCGTCGATACCGGTACCGGCTTTCGCAGATACTGGGATGAACTGAGATTCGCCGCCCCACTCTTCCGGCATAACGCCGTACTGAGACAGTTCGTTTTTAACACGATCCATGTCAGCTTCTGGTTTGTCGATTTTGTTCACGGCAACGACTACCGGTACCTGCGCTGCTTTCGCGTGCTGGATAGCTTCGATAGTTTGCGGCATCACGCCATCGTCGGCAGCAACAACCAGAACAACGATATCCGTTGCCTGAGCACCACGAGCACGCATGGAGGTAAACGCGGCGTGCCCCGGGGTATCCAGGAAGGTGATCATCCCGTTTTCAGTTTCAACGTGATATGCACCAATGTGCTGGGTAATGCCACCCGCTTCGCCAGATGCCACTTTCGTTGAACGAATGTAGTCCAGCAGCGAGGTTTTACCGTGGTCAACGTGACCCATAATGGTCACAACCGGTGCACGGGCTTCAGCCGCAGCGCCAGTATCACGGTCGCTCATTACCGCTTCTTCCAGCTCGTTTTCACGACGCAGGATAACTTTGTGGCCCATCTCTTCGGCAACCAGCTGTGCGGTTTCCTGGTCGATGACCTGGTTGATGGTCGCCATTGCGCCCAGCTTCATCATTGCTTTGATGACCTGAGAACCTTTGACGGCCATTTTGTTGGCCAGATCACCCACGGTGATGGTTTCACCAATGATAACGTCACGGTTTACGGCCTGCGCAGGCTTCTGGAAGCCCTGTTGCAGAGAAGAACCTTTACGCTTACCACCTTTACCGCCACGAACGGCTGCACGAGCCTCTTCACGGTCGGCTTTGGATTCTGCGTGCTTGTTACCTTTCTTCTGAGGACGTGCGGCTTTGGCGTTGCGGCCACGGCCACGACCACCTTCAACTTCGCGGTCATTGTCATCTTCAGCCTGACGGGCATGCTGAGAGGTGGTCACGTGGTAATCGCTGGTGTCTTCAGTCGGCTCGGCATTCACACCATTTTTCTCATTTTCTTCGGCCATGCGGCGGGCATCTTCCGCAACACGACGCGCTTCTTCTTCAAGCTTACGGCGCGCTTCTTCTTCAGATTTGCGCTTCAGCTCTGCTGATTCGTTTTCACGGCGGATCTTTTCAGCCTGGGCGGTTTTGGTCATATCGTCGGTTTGTTGATTGCTCACTTTGTCTTTTTCCGCGGCTTCACGTTTCGCTTTCTCAGCGACTTCACGTTTAGCTTGTTCTGCGGCCTCGCGTTCAGCTTTTAATTGCGCCTCTCGCTTGGCAGTTTCTTCTGCTTCACGATGGGCTTGCTCTTCCGCTTCACGCTGCGCCTGCTCTTCCGCGGCAAGGCGTTCTGCCTCTTGCGGATCGCGTTTCACAAAGGTGCGTTTCTTGCGGACTTCGATTTGTACCGATTTACTCTTTCCACCGGTACCTGGAATATTCAACGTGCTGCGCGTTTTGCGCTGCAGCGTTAACTTGTCGGGCGCCGAGCCGTGTTCACGGTTCAGGTGCGACAACAAGGTCTGTTTCTCTTGCGCTGTCACAGAATCATCAGCCGATTTGTGAATCCCTGCATCAGCAAACTGCTGTATCAGGCGATCCACAGAGGTCTGAATCTCTGAGGCCAGCGCTTTAATGGTCACATCTGTCATGCTGTTCCTTCCTGCTACAGTTTATTACGCTTCGTCGCCGAACCAACAAATATTACGGGCGGCCATGATGAGCTCTCCGGCTTTTTCGTCGGTCAACCCTTCGATATCAGCCAGATCATCAATGCCCTGCTCGGCGAGATCTTCCAGCGTACAAACGCCACGGGCAGCCAGTTTGAAAGCCATCAAACGTTCTAAACCTTCCAGATTCAGTAAATCTTCAGCAGGTTTAGTCTCTCCCAGGCTTTCTTCCTGAGCCAGCGCCAACGTGGTCAGCGCGTTTTTCGCACGCTCACGAAGTGCTTCAACGGTGTCTTCATCGAGACCGTCGATTTCCAGCAGTTCTTTTACCGGCACATAGGCCAGTTCTTCCAGCGTAGCGAAGCCTTCTTCAACCAACATGGTGGCGAAATCTTCATCAATATCAAGATATTTAGTGAAGGTATCGATCGCCGCGTGGGCTTCAGCCTGATGTTTCGCCTGCAGGTCATCAACGGTCATGACGTTGAGTTCCCAGCCGCTCAGCTGCGAGGCCAGACGGACGTTCTGACCGTTACGGCCAATCGCCTGCGCCAGGTTACCCGCTTCAACCGCGATATCCATGGTGTGTTTATCTTCATCAACCACGATAGACGCGACATCAGCCGGAGCCATTGCGTTAATCACGAACTGCGCCGGGTTATCATCCCACAGGACGATGTCGATACGCTCACCGCCCAGTTCGGTAGAAACCGCCTGAACGCGCGCACCACGCATACCAACGCAAGCGCCAACCGGGTCGATACGCTTATCGTTAGTTTTTACTGCAATCTTCGCACGGGAGCCAGGATCGCGGGCAGCCGCTTTAATTTCGAGCACTTCTTCGCCGATTTCTGGCACTTCAATGCGGAACAGTTCGATCAGCATTTCCGGCTTGGAACGGGTGACGAACAGCTGAGCACCACGAGCTTCCGGACGAACAGCGTACAGAACGCCGCGAATACGGTCGCCAGGGCGGAAGTTTTCGCGCGGCAGCATATCTTCACGCAGGATCACGGCTTCAGCATTGCTGCCCAGATCCAGAGTGATGTTATCGCGGTTTACCTTCTTCACCACACCGGTGATGATTTCACCTTCGTGCTCACGGAACTGATCGACCACCATGGCGCGCTCAGCTTCACGCACTTTCTGCACGATAACCTGTTTCGCGGTCTGCGTAGTGATACGGTCGAAGGTGACGGATTCAATCTGGTCTTCAACGAAGTCGCCAGGATTCATGCTTTCGTCTTCGTAGCGCGCCGCTTCCAGCGTGATTTCGCGCGTCGGCTGGGTCACTTCTTCAACGACCAACCAGCGACGGAAAGTGTCAAAATCACCGCTACGACGATCGATGCTTACACGCACATCGATCTCTTGTTCGTATTTTTTCTTGGTTGCCGTTGCCAGTGCACTTTCCAGTGCTTCGAAAATCTTTTCGCGCGGCAGCGCTTTTTCGTTGGAAACGGCTTCAACAACAGCCAAAATTTCTTTGTTCATCGGGGCCTTTCACCTCAATCCAGACTGTTAAAAGTGGGGAACCAGGTTCGCCTTCTGGATGTTACTCAGCGCGAACACTTCATCTTTGCCTTCAACGGTTACCGTGATCATTTCACCGTCTACCGCTTTGATAATGCCCTGCCATTTGCGACGGTTCTGCACCGCCATACGCAGTACCAGCGAGACTTCCTCACCGGAAAAACGCGCATAGTGTTCGGCGGTAAACATCGGGCGATCAAGGCCAGGTGAAGACACTTCCAGGTTGTAAGCTACGGTGATTGGATCTTCGACATCCATGACAGCGCTGACCTGGTGGCTCACATCAGCACAATCATCAACATTGATGCCATCATCACTATCAATATAGATGCGCAGTGTGGACGTGCGACCGCGAACGAATTCGATGCCGACCAGCTCAAAGCCAAGCGCTTCAACCGGCGCAGTGAGCATCTCTGTTAATTTTTGCTCTAATGTGGACAAACCCACCCCCAAGACATAAAAAAAGGGCGTATCGCCCAGTTATTCTGAAGTCAGATAACAAAAAACCCCGATAAATCGGGGTTTTAGATAACTGAACCCTGCGATCGCAACTGCGATCTGGAACACCTTCCAGGAGAATTCTTTCAAATTCGGCTACGAAGGACCAGGTCCTCACAGTATATTTGAAAAAGTACTCAAAGGGAAAGTGGTTGCGGGGGCCGGATTTGAACCGACGACCTTCGGGTTATGAGCCCGACGAGCTACCAGGCTGCTCCACCCCGCGCCTGAAACGTGGCATATTTTACTCTTAATGAGTAAAAGACGCAAATACTGCTGGGATTTGGTACCGAGGACGGGACATAAAATCGTGGTAAAGTTTATTGATAAACCCTATATTTTGTCAACATGTATTTCATCATGTCCTGTTCCCGTTTGTGCTGTCATTTCGCTCTTTTTTAGCAAAAAAGCAATGAATCACTTCCTGTCATCCGCAAAAGATGATTAAATGAAAACTCACAATTAATGCATAAACATGCAATAAAAAGTTGTTCCACTTGATGCTATTGTTACCGCCTCTTTGGGCACGGAAAGCGCGCAGTCACCAGAGCAGCGTCAATGTTCGTCACGATTATGTGCGATGTCCGGAAAAAAAACGGCAGGCAGAATAGTCAAATGGGACAGGTTTTACGACTTGATAAACCGAACTCACAACAGTCTATCTAGCAGGGTTTTATTTTATGACGACGATTCTTAAGCATCTCCCGGTTGGTCAACGCATTGGTATCGCTTTCTCTGGTGGACTGGATACCAGCGCCGCACTGCTGTGGATGCGCAAAAAAGGCGCAGTGCCTTATGCCTATACCGCGAACCTGGGTCAGCCGGACGAAGAGGACTACGATGCGATTCCTCGTCGCGCCAAAGAGTACGGTGCCGAAGGCGCTCGTCTGATCGACTGCCGTAAGCAGCTGGTCGCAGAAGGTATCGCCGCTATCCAGTGTGGCGCGTTCCACAATACCACCGGTGGCCTGACCTACTTTAACACCACCCCGCTGGGTCGTGCAGTAACAGGCACCATGCTGGTTGCGGCAATGAAAGAAGACGGCGTGAACATCTGGGGTGACGGCAGTACTTATAAAGGCAACGATATCGAACGTTTCTATCGTTATGGCCTGCTCACCAACGCCGAACTGAAAATCTACAAACCGTGGCTGGATAGCGACTTTATCGATGAACTGGGCGGCCGTCAGGAGATGTCCGAGTTTATGATCGCCTGCGGCTTTGACTACAAAATGTCTGTAGAAAAAGCCTACTCCACCGACTCCAACATGCTGGGCGCCACCCACGAAGCGAAAGATCTGGAGTTTCTGAACTCCAGCGTCAAAATCGTTAACCCGATTATGGGCGTCAAATTCTGGGATGAGAGCGTAAAAATTCCGGCTGAAGAAGTCACCATCCGTTTTGAGCAGGGTCACCCTGTGGCATTGAACGGTAAAACCTTCAGCGATGATGTTGAGCTGATGCTTGAAGCGAACCGCATCGGTGGCCGTCATGGTCTGGGCATGAGCGACCAGATTGAAAACCGCATCATCGAAGCAAAAAGCCGTGGCATCTACGAAGCTCCGGGGATGGCGCTGCTGCATATCGCCTACGAGCGTCTGCTGACCGGCATCCACAACGAAGATACCATCGAGCAGTATCATGCTCACGGTCGTCAGCTAGGTCGTCTGCTGTATCAGGGTCGTTGGTTTGACTCGCAGGCGCTGATGCTGCGTGACGCGCTGCAACGTTGGGTGGCGAGCGCCATCACTGGCGAAGTCACGCTGGAACTGCGTCGCGGTAACGACTACTCCATCCTGAACACCGTTTCCGACAACCTGACCTACAAGGCAGAGCGTTTAACGATGGAAAAAGGTGATTCGATGTTCTCCGCGGAAGACCGTATTGGTCAGCTGACGATGCGTAATCTGGATATCACCGACACCCGTGACAAGCTGTTTGGTTACGCGCAATCGGGTTTGCTGACCGCCTCTTCGGCGACCGGCCTTCCTCAGGTTGAGAACCTGGAAAACAGAGACAAATAAGCTATTTTTCCCTGTGCACTAAGCCGACGCTAATCCGTCGGCTTTTTACTGTGGCGTGCTACCATCGATGTGCAAATGATGACCCGAAATTTTTTACCTGTCGCAATTTCTTATAATTGTTGTCTATAATCAGCCGAATACATTTATCCTTGACCCCGTGAGGATCGCAATGAATATTAATCCCCCGGTCAGGCCAAACCAGGCAATCAACCGTCTTCTGGAAATACTCGAACCGTACGCGACACCAATGAATGTCGTCGCCAGAAAAAGGCTGACCCCAAGCTATAAAGGCAAGACGCAGCTCTATCTTTTAAAAAAAGGTGAGCTGTCGGTCATTCGTTCTTCCGACAAATTATTGATTGTGACGGTCTATGAACCGCATCTTTTTGGCGTAGCGGAAATATTGCAACCCAGCCATAGCCATGCCCTACGCGCTGAAGTCGCCTCCGATGTGTTGCGAATTGACAGCGAGCACGCCATCAAACTGTTCCGCGAACATAATCTGTGGGAAGAGGTCACCCGCCTACTGGCATACCACACCTCTTACCTGGTGTATCGCGACGATTTGGTATTACAGCAACGCACCTATTCGGTTATCCGCAATCATCTGATGGAGATGCTGCTGTTACCGGAAGAGACACGCTTACGCGTCTCCATTCTTGAATATATCCAGGACCGTACCCACCTTTCACGCAGCAGCATTCTCAATGTCCTGTCGGCATTAAAAAAGGGAGGCTACATTGAGTTCGCCCGTGGCGGTTATCTGCAAAACGTAAATTCACTTCCTGAGAAATTCTAATTAGCCATCACACTATTTATCGCTTATCTATCGTCGTCACGCCGTGTACCGGCAAGCGAATTTAAATTTAAACAAACAAACGATAACGACAAGCGATAAATACTTTTATTCTGAGCCCCTGTATTTATCACACTGAAAAGTGTACTGAAAGCTGAAAAACAGGCTCAGAAATGGCGATGGTATTCCCTGCTCCGCTCACCAGACGTGCTTCGGTACACAAGTGGACGGAGAGACATGCACTTTCAGCTATCCCTGAAGACGCATAGCGGATTAAACCGGTCTGATTCTTGATATCACATGTTCTGTTGTCGGAGCATGCCTGCCACGCTTCCAGTCATCAGCAAAGCATAAGTATTGTTCTCCCTGCCGTGCTGGTGATAACGGAAAGCACTTCAGCTAATAACGATTAAACCCAAAAAACCGTTAATCATTTGCCCGAACGCTCGTATCGGGTATTTTTTTACCTGAAGGAATTCAACAATGAGCATGATCACTCCGAAATCAGTTCTGTTAGTTGCAGCTCTCAGCGCAAGCAGCGCTGCCTGCGCATCCGTCAATTTGCACGGCGAGGCGGGAGAGGAGTTCACTAACCTCTCCGCCAGTTTCGGCGCGGAAGATCCGGGCATGACGTTCAACGGCAGCTGGGCACACAGCGATAACGATGGTGATGTTGCCGGGTTAGGCATGGGCTATAACTTTAACCTCGGCCCGTTTCTTTTGACCCTTGGGGGAAAAGCGCTGTACCTGAATCCGAAAGATGGCGATGAAGGCTATGCGGTCGCGATGGGTGGCGGTGCACAACTGCCATTGGGGGATTTCTTTACCCTGTTTGGTGAGACCTATTATTCCCCGGACTCCATGTCCAGCGGCGTCGACGACTATGTCGAGGCTAACGCCGGGGTGCGGGTGAACGTCATTAAATCGCTGAGTATTGAAGCAGGATATCGCTATATCGATATGGCGGGCAAAAACAGCCATCGCGACAACACCCTCGCCGATGGTGCTTATGCGGGCTTCAACTTCCGTTTCTGATAGCATGCAAAAGGGATTGCCGCTGGCAATCCCTCATTCACTTAAGCAACCGCGGGTACGGTTTTCAGTAGCCGGTTAATCACCTGCAGGCCTGCAATATTGTTCTCTTTACGATAAACCTCATTCATTGCAGACATCTGTTCCAGTTTCGTCAGTGCGCTATAAACATGGAACGCATCACTGTCTTTATCAAAGATGTCTTTCTTCGAGACATCCTGCAAGTAGTTATCTTTGAGTGACTGGCTCAGGCTACTAATCAGCGCCGTATTATCCTGAAAACAGCTCACGGCCTCCTGACCACTTTGTCCTGAAGGTTGTGCATCACTATGTAATACCGGCACCGTTAAGGTATTAATGGTATCGACCGTATCCGCCGATGGCGTGGCACTGCATCCGGACAAACACAGGACGCCTGCAATAATGAACGACCTGAACTTCTTCATCTGCGTCACTTCACCTCTTCTGAATAGATGGGCGCGACTTTAGCGATTACGCAGGGATCAAGACCAGTGAAGAGTTATTTATAAATAAACAAACGCAAACTACAGACGAAAAAAAAGACGCTTTTCAGCGTCTTTTTTTCGGAATATTGGTACCGAGGATGGGACTCGAACCCACAAGCCCGTTAGGGCACTACCACCTCAAGGTAGCGTGTCTACCAATTCCACCACCTCGGTACAGAAATCTTAGTGTGGGATATCGCTGCTCGGCTGTGCCGGTGCTGCGGGTTGAGTCTGCTCAGTTTTCGGCGCGCTCAGATTATCCCACTCACTTCCTTTATTGGTCTTGTTGCTATTGATATTACCCAGCACCAGACTGATGATGAAGAACAACGCTGCCAGGATACCTGTCATGCGGGTCATGAAGTTACCAGAACCGCTGGATCCAAACAACGTGCCGGAAGCGCCTGCTCCGAAGGAGGCTCCCATATCAGCGCCTTTACCTTGCTGCAGCATGATCAGGCCAACGAGACCAATCGCCACAATAAGGAAAACAACTAAAAGAGCTTCTTGCATAATCAACCTGTTCCTTGCGGATTCGCCGCATACCAATTGCTTCAACCAATAAAGCGGGACGTATTAACGTTTCCCACTGAAGCGGGTGTGAATACTAACCAAAGCGAATGACCTTCGCAAGGGCAATTTCGGTGCATTGTATCAACTGCGGAAAAAAACAGCAAAAAGCGCTTTTGGGTCGACGAAAAAGGCGGCAAACGCCGCCTTTTTAAACACATAGAACCACATCAACCTTCCTGATTATAGCCTTGCTCCGGGTCTCCCTGCTAAACAGATCGGCGAAGCACATTGGCTTAATCAGGCATTTTTCACTGCATCTGCGATCCGGTGCGCAAATTCATGTACCTGCTCTTCGTGCTCACCTTCAACCATCACGCGAATTAACGGTTCGGTACCCGATTTACGCAGCAGCACACGACCTCGGTTGCCTAATGCCGCTTCCACTTCCGCCATGACCGCTTTGACGTTTTCGTGCTCCAGCGGGTTGCCGCTGCCTTCGGTGAAGCGCACGTTAACCAGAATCTGCGGGAACATTTTCATGCCGCTGCACAAGTCATGCAGGCTCATATGGTTACGCACCATCGCCGCTACAACCTGCAGGCTGGCAACGATGCCGTCACCGGTCGTGGTTTTGTCCAGCAGGATAACGTGGCCGGAGTTTTCAGCACCGATACGCCAGCCTTTCTCCTGCAGCTTCTCGAGGACATAGCGGTCGCCCACTTTTGCCCGAACAAACGGGATCCCCAACTGCTTGAGCGCCAGCTCCAGCCCCATGTTGCTCATCAGAGTTCCCACCGCGCCACCGCGCAGCTGGCCCTGACGCAGCCCTTCACGGGCGATGATATACAGAATCTGGTCGCCGTCGACCTTGTTACCTTCATGGTCGACCATGATGACGCGGTCACCATCGCCATCGTAGGCAATCCCAAGATCGGCTTTTTCTGCCAACACCCGCGCCTGCAGGGCGCGCACATCGGTCGCCCCGACTTCTTCATTGATATTGAGACCGTTGGGTTCGCAACCCATTGCAATCACCTGGGCACCCAGCTCACGGAACACATTCGGCGCGATGTGATAGGTCGCCCCGTGCGCGCAATCAACCACGACTTTCAGGGCATTCAGGCTCAGTTCGTTCGGGAAGGTGCCTTTGCAGAACTCAATGTAGCGGCCGGCTGCATCGACAATACGGCTGGCTTTACCTAACTCTGCAGAATCGACGCAGGTCAGCTCTTTTTCCATTTCGGCTTCGATAGCTTCTTCGACATTGTCCGGCAGCTTAGTGCCTTCAATGGAGAAGAACTTGATGCCGTTATCATAGAACGGGTTATGCGAAGCCGAAATCACAATCCCGGCTTCCGCGCGGAAGGCACGCGTCAGGTAAGCCACCGCTGGCGTTGGCATTGGGCCAGTGAAAGAGGCCGACAACCCTGCGGCCGCCAGTCCTGCTTCCAGCGCCGATTCCAGCATATAGCCGGAGATACGTGTATCTTTACCGATGATGATTTTCCGTGAACCGTGACGCGCTAGTACCTTACCCGCCGCCCAGCCCAGCTTGAGTACGAATTCCGGAGTAATAGGTGAATCGCCTACGCGGCCACGGATACCATCGGTGCCAAAATATTTGCGGTTACTCATAACGTTTATTTTCCTTTGTGCTCAGAGTGGCTTCCACCACGCGTAGCGCTTCTACCGTTTCTTTGACGTCATGGACGCGAATGATCTGCGCGCCCTGCATCGCTGCAATTACTGCACAAGCCAGGCTGCCGCTGAGGCGTTCCGTCGGTCCGACGTTGAGCAACTGACCGACCATCGCCTTACGCGACATACCGACCAACAGGGGGAGACCGAAATGATGGAACTCACCGAGTCGAGCAAGCAGCTCATAATTATGGGAAAGATTTTTACCGAAACCGAATCCTGGGTCGAGCAACAATTTCTCTTTTGCGATGCCGGCCCGTTCACAGCGCACGATATGCTCGGTGAAAAAGCGGGCAACATCGGCAAAGACATCATCATACTTCGGCGCTTCCTGCATGGTTTTCGGCTGGCCCTGCATATGCATCAGGCATACCGGCAGCCCGGTTTGCGCGGCGGCTTCTAAGGCGCCGGGTTCGGTCAGCGAGCGGATATCGTTAATAATATGCGCCCCTGCCCGCGCGGACTCGCGGATCACTTCAGGTTTCGAGGTATCCACAGAAATCCAGACTTCGAAACGCTGAGCAATAGCCTCCACCACCGGGATAACGCGCGCTAGTTCTTCCTCAACGCTGACATCTAACGCACCAGGGCGCGTCGATTCACCACCGATGTCAATGATAGTCGCTCCCGCGTTAATCATCAGGTTGGCATGTTTCACCGCTTCTACCAGCGAATTATGCGTACCGCCGTCAGAGAAGGAGTCGGGAGTCACGTTAAGGATCCCCATCACGTGTGGATGGGAGAGGTCGAGGATTGAGCCCTGGGCTGCGAGTTTCATCACGAAATCCCTGAATCAGGAAGGGTTAATAAAAAGAAAAACCCCGGAGCGGCAGGCGCCCCGGGGTTTCGATATCTACAACAACATCAACAGCGGCTAACTTATTTGTCGCCCAACTGCTCTGACATGGTGCCGCCCGGGTTCGGCGTACGCGGTTCATCGACCGGACGCGGCGCACTCGGCGTACCATTGTTGCCAGAATTATTGTTGCCGCTCGGATCTTCCCAGCCAGCCGGCGGGCGAACGTCACGACGAGCCATCAGGTCATCAATCTGCGGTGCATCGATAGTCTCATATTTCATGAGCGCATCTTTCATCGAATGCAGGATGTCCATGTTGTCGTTCAGAATCTGACGAGCACGATTGTAGTTACGTTCAACCAGTGATTTCACTTCCTGGTCGATGATACGTGCAGTCTCATCGGACATATGCTTCGCTTTCGCGACGCTACGGCCCAGGAAGACTTCGCCTTCTTCTTCCGCGTACAGCAGCGGACCGAGTTTGTCAGAGAAGCCCCACTGCGTCACCATGTTACGTGCCAGATTGGTCGCGACTTTAATGTCGTTAGACGCACCGGTAGAAACATGTTCCACGCCGTAGATAATCTCTTCTGCCAGACGGCCACCGTACAGCGTTGAAATCTGACTTTCCAGTTTCTGACGGCTGGCGCTGATAGCATCGCCTTCCGGCAGGAAGAAGGTCACACCCAATGCGCGACCGCGCGGAATAATCGTCACCTTGTGGACCGGATCGTGCTCTGGTACCAGACGGCCGATAATCGCGTGGCCCGCTTCGTGGTAAGCGGTAGATTCTTTCTGCGCTTCCGTCATCACCATGGAGCGACGTTCCGCACCCATCATGATTTTGTCTTTCGCTTTTTCGAACTCAACCATCGACACGACGCGTTTGTTGCCACGGGCAGCAAACAGTGCTGCTTCGTTGACCAGGTTTGCCAGGTCAGCACCGGAGAAGCCTGGAGTACCGCGCGCAATGATAGCTGCATCGATATCTGGCGACAGCGGTACGCGACGCATGTGAACTTTCAAAATCTGTTCACGACCGCGAACATCCGGCAGCCCAACCACAACCTGACGGTCGAAACGACCAGGACGCAGCAGCGCAGGGTCAAGAACGTCAGGACGGTTAGTTGCAGCGATAACAATGATGCCCTCGTTGCCTTCAAAACCATCCATCTCAACCAGCATCTGGTTAAGTGTCTGTTCACGTTCATCGTGACCACCGCCCAGACCCGCGCCACGCTGGCGGCCTACGGCGTCGATTTCATCGATGAAGATAATGCACGGTGCTGCTTTCTTAGCTTGTTCGAACATGTCACGCACACGGGATGCGCCCACACCAACGAACATTTCTACGAAGTCAGAACCTGAAATTGTGAAGAACGGTACTTTTGCTTCACCGGCGATAGCCTTCGCCAGCAGCGTTTTACCAGTACCCGGAGGGCCGACCATCAGGACGCCTTTCGGGATTTTACCGCCCAGCTTCTGGAAACGGCTCGGTTCACGCAGGTATTCAACCAGCTCAGCGACTTCCTCTTTCGCTTCATCGCAACCGGCGACATCAGCAAAAGTGGTTTTGATCTGGTCTTCCGTCAGCATACGGGCTTTGCTTTTGCCGAAGGACATCGCGCCCTTTCCGCCGCCGCCCTGCATTTGCCGCATAAAGAAGATCCAGACGCCGATCAGCAACAGCATCGGGAACCAGGAAATGAAGATTGAAGCCAGCAGGCTCGGCTCTTCCGGCGGTTCGCCAACCACTTTGACGTTTTTCGTCAACAAGTTATCGAGCAGCTTCGGATCGTTAACCGGAATGTAAGTCGTGTAACGGTTACTATCTTTCTTGGTAACGTTGATCTCACGTCCGTTGATACGCGCTTCGCGAACCTGATCCTGGTTGACCTCCTGCAGGAAGGTTGAATAATCCACCTTACGGCCATTAGACTCGCTGGGCCCAAAGCTCTGGAATACTGACATCAGCACAACGGCAATGACCAGCCAGAGTATTAGGTTTTTCGCCATGTCACTCAAGGGATTAACCTCTTATTACAACTGTGTTAAAAACAGCGTCAGGATACTCTATATCCAGCGTCTTTCAAACTTTCGTTTGAAATCTACCGGTTATGGTTTACGCCCGGTCGCTACAATGTACACTTCACGCGAACGGGCGCGAGAAGAGTCCGGCTTACGAACTTTGACCTTCGTAAACAGGGAGCGAATTTCTCTAAGATACTCATCGAAACCTTCGCCCTGGAACACCTTCACTACAAAACTACCACCTGGCGCTAATACATCACGAGCCATTCCAAGCGCCAGCTCTACCAAATACATGGCCCGGGGAATATCCACCGCCGGTGTTCCACACATATTTGGCGCCATATCGGACATGACAACCTGTACTTTACTGTCACCTACACGATCCAGTAACGCTTTCAGGACTAATTCATCACGAAAATCGCCCTGAAGGAAGTCCACACCAACGATTGGATCCATCGGTAAAAGATCGCAAGCGATGATGCGGCCGCTGTTTCCGATTTGGGTAACCGCATACTGCGACCAGCCACCGGGGGCAGCGCCGAGGTCAACAATCGTCATCCCCGGTTTAAAAATTTTGTCACCTTGCTGTATTTCATCAAGTTTAAACCAGGCGCGGGAACGTAACCCCTTTTTCTGCGCCTGGAGAACATATTTATCGCTAAAGTGTTCCTGAAGCCAGCGACTTGAGCTGGCAGAACGCTTTTTACCTGTCATTTAACATTCCCATTTCGGGTTCATCATACTTTGCGACGTAAAAATCGACACGGTAGTTTGGCGATATATGGGAGATGGCGGTAGAATGAACCGTTTTCAATCCCAACGTAAGCAAAAAAATACGATGAATCTGAGTACTAAACAAAAACAGCACCTGAAAGGTCTGGCACATCCGCTCAAGCCGGTAGTTATGCTTGGCAATAATGGTTTGACCGAAGGGGTACTGGCCGAGATCGAACAAGCGTTAGAGCACCATGAGCTCATCAAGGTGAAAATCGCATCGGAAGACCGCGAAACGAAAACCTTGATCGTGGAAGCTATCGTGCGCGAAACCGGCGCCTGTAACGTACAGGTCATCGGTAAAACGCTGGTCCTGTATCGCCCAACTAAAGAGCGTAAAATCTCGCTGCCACGCTAAGAATATCCTGAAACTCTACACAACTTTGTGTAAAACGAGGGATTTCTACGGGTAGACGAGCAAAATGCCATGCTCCGGACGTTGATAAAAGGCCGCTATGCGGCCTTTTTCCTTTCTTTACAATCCATCAACATGGTAGCGGGTAATACGGGTTAAAGGTACTCGACCTTAATAATTTCGTATTCGACTTCGCCACCAGGCGTGCGGATTGTCACCACATCATCCTGCTCTTTACCGATCAGACCACGTGCAATCGGTGAATTCACAGAGATCAGATTTTGCTTAAAGTCAGCCTCATCATCACCCACGATGCGGTAGGTCTGCTCTTCATCAGTATCGAGATTCAGTACATTGACCGTCGCGCCAAAAATCACTCGCCCGTTATTCGGCATTTTAGTGATATCAATTACCTGCGCATTAGACAGTTTGGCCTCAATATCCTTGATACGACCTTCGCAGAAACCTTGCTGTTCGCGGGCTGCATGATATTCAGCGTTCTCTTTCAGATCGCCATGTTCACGCGCATCGGCAATCGCAGCAATGATTTCTGGACGACGAACGGATTTCAGAAAATCCAGTTCTTCGCGCAGTTTTTCGGCACCACGTAAGGTCATCGGAATAGCTTGCATTTGTTATACCTCTTTATCATTCCTTCATGGAACGGATGCTTCCGTTCCGCAACCGGCCACGCCATAGGCAGGACAGGAGCAAAAAGAAAACCAACCCGGAAAACATTCCCCAGGTCAGCAGCAATTTTCAATTTGATAAGTATTTTACCCTGAAGTTCACTATGGGTCATCGTTTACTTTACAGGGTATTGCACCGTAGTATGACGGCTCGGTTTCAGGTTGTTAGCGCGAGATTATGCGATTTTCCAGATTTATCATCGGATTGACTGCCGGTATAGCGTTTAGCGCTCAGGCGGCGAATATTGACGACTACATCACCCAGCTTCCCGCGGGTGCAAACCTCGCCTTCATGGCGCAAAAGGTTGGCTCCCCTACGCCGGAGATAGATTTTCACAGTCAGCAGATGGCACTGCCTGCCAGTACCCAGAAGGTGATCACCGCGCTGGCCGCCCTGCTCCAGCTTGGGCCGGATTTCCGTTTCACGACCACCCTGGAAACCAAGGGAAGCCTTGATAGCGGCGTGCTGAAAGGCGATCTGATCGCCCGTTTTGGCGGCGACCCGACCCTCAGACGCCAGGATATTCGCAATATGGTGGCGACGCTGAAAAAAGCCGGCGTCCAGCGGATCGAAGGTAACGTCCTGATTGATACCTCAGTCTTCGCCAGCCATGACAAAGCACCTGGCTGGCCCTGGAACGACATGACCCAGTGCTTCAGCGCGCCTCCGGCTGCCGCTATCGTCGACCGCAACTGTTTTTCTATCTCGCTTTACAGCGCACAGAAGCCTGGCGATCTGGCCTTTATCCGCGTCGCCTCTTATTACCCGGTGACCATGTTCAGCCAGGTGAGAACCCTGGCTCGCGGTTCGTCTGAAGCCCAGTACTGTGAACTTGACGTGGTGCCTGGCGATCTGAACCGCTACACCTTAACCGGCTGCCTGCCGCAACGTAGTGAGCCATTACCGTTGGCGTTCGCAATTCAGGACGGCGCCAGCTATGCCGGCGTGATTCTGAAGTCTGAACTGGCGCAGGCGGGGATCACCTACAGTGGAACGCTGCTGCGCCAGACGCTGGCTAACGAGCCGGGCACCGTTCTGGCCACCACACAATCCGCGCCGCTGCACGATCTCCTGCGGATCATGTTGAAAAAGTCCGACAACATGATCGCCGATACCGTCTTTCGCACCATCGGCCATGCGCGTCTTGGTGTACCAGGAACCTGGCGCGCCGGCTCTGATGCAGTGCGCCAAATCCTGCGTCAGCAGGCCGGTATCGATTTGGGCAATACCATTATTGCCGATGGTTCAGGCCTGTCGCGCCATAACCTGATTGCGCCAGCCACCATGATGCAGGTACTGCAATATATTGCCCAGCATGATAATGAGCTGAACTTTATCTCCATGCTGCCGCTGGCGGGTCACGATGGTTCGCTCCAGTATCGTGCGGGGCTGAATCAGGCGGGTGTTGATGGCAAGGTATCGGCAAAAACCGGTTCGTTGCAGGGGGTCTATAACCTCGCCGGCTTTATTACCGCCGCCAGCGGGCAGAAAATTGCCTTTGTACAGTATTTATCTGGGTATGCCGTACCGCCTGCCGATCAGCGTAACCGGCGGATCCCGCTGGTGCGCTTCGAAAGCCGGTTATACAAAGATTTGTACCAGAATAACTAAAACAAAAGGGCCGCATTGAATGCGGCCCTTTTAGTACGTCCTGAATGTGACAAAAGCCTTATACGGGCCGTATCGCGCTCACCCCGACCGCAAGTATGACCGGGGTGCAGTTCAGCAGATTAACGCTTGTAGATGAACTCAACGCCTTCTTCGTCGTCTTCGTCCCAGTCGTCATCCCAGTCTTCGTCATCTTCAACTTCAACTTCGGCTTCTTCAAGCTGCTGACGGTGGTAGTCATCCCACATGAACTCGACTTTTTCTGCGACTTTCTCTTCCGGCGCATGCACGATAGGGTTTTCGATGATAAAGGTCATCACGTCCCAGCACAGGTCTTTCACGCCCTGTTGGCTTGCCGCAGAGATCAGGTAGAACTTGTCTTCCCAGCCCAGCGCTTCGGCAATCGCTTTTGCCTTAGCTTCAGCTTCGGCTTTATCCATCAGGTCAATCTTGTTGAAGACTAACCAGCGCGGTTTCTCAGCCAGCTTCTCGCTGTATTTCTCCAGCTCACCGATGATAATGCGCGCATTCTCGACCGGATCGGATCCATCGATAGGCTCGATATCGATGAGGTGCAGCAGTACGCGACAACGCTCAAGGTGCTTCAGGAAGCGAATCCCCAGACCTGCGCCTTCCGCAGCCCCTTCGATTAGCCCCGGGATATCCGCAACAACGAAGCTCTTCTCGTTGTCCATACGGACAACGCCAAGGCTCGGTACCAGCGTGGTAAACGGATAGTCAGCCACTTTCGGCTTCGCGGCAGAAACGGCACGAATGAACGTGGATTTACCGGCATTCGGCATGCCCAGCATCCCGACGTCTGCCAGCAGCATCAGCTCCAGCTGCAGATCGCGCTTGTCGCCCGGCGTACCCATTGTTTTTTGACGCGGGGTACGGTTAACGGACGATTTGAAACGGGTGTTGCCCAGACCGTGCCAGCCGCCTTTAGCGACCATCAGACGTTGACCATGTTTGGTCATATCGCCCATGACTTCGCCGGTCCCCTGATCGATAACACGGGTCCCTACAGGCACTTTCACCGAGACATCTTTGCCACGTTTACCGGTACAGTCACGGCTCTGACCATTCTGTCCACGCTCGGCGCGGAAAGACTTCTCAAAGCGATAGTCGATCAGGGTGTTCAGGTTTTCGTCCGCTTCCAGCCAGACATCACCACCATCACCACCGTCGCCGCCATCCGGGCCGCCTCGCGGAATATATTTTTCACGGCGGAAGCTAACACAACCGTTGCCGCCATCACCTGCTACGACCAAGATCGTTGCTTCATCAACAAACTTCATTTTACTCTCCGAAAATCATTCGCCTGAGCGGGGCAGCGGTACAACCGCTTCACGCTTACGTAAGCCACCCCAAAGACGGTGGCCTATGGCGGAGTACATCGCGCCCGCAACCACGACAAACGCACCGAGATAACCTAACAGGTTTAACATCGGTCTGGCGAAAACATCGGGCCAGGCCATTGATAATAAATCTGAAAAAAGCAGCGTAAACAACGGCGTTAAGGTAATTAACGCGCTCACCTGCGCTGCCTGCCAGCGCGCCATAGCTTCCGCCAACGCACCGTAGCCTACCAGGGTATTTAACCCGCAGAAAAACAGGCACGCTAGCTGCCAGTCGCTTAACGCCAGAACCTGCGAAAGCGTTGCCAGGGGCAACAGTGCTATCGTACATAAAGTGTACAGCAAAAAGAGGATCTGCTGTGACGCCAGGCGGCGTAATAACACCTTTTGTGCGACGCCATAGCTGACCCAGACTGCGGCCGCTCCGACGCCGAAAATTACCCCCCACGTGTAATCCGTCAGGCGGGTAAAAATTTCAATCAGGCTGGTGTTAAAAAACATCACCAACCCGCAAATCAGCATTAGCGCCCCCACGACCTGGGTACCGCGCATTTTCTCCTTCAGGATGAATACGCTGGCCACCATCATGCCGACCGGAGACAGCTGGCCGATCACCTGAGAAGCCGTAGGGCTAAGATATTGCAGGGAAGAGCTAAACAGGATGAAGTTACCGAACAGGCCGCCCGTCGCAATGGCCAACAGAACCAACCAGCGTGGTTTGCGAAAGAGGCGCAGCGGCGGCAGTTTTCCCCTGATTGCCAGGATAGTGCCAAGGCCGATACTCGCCATCAAAAAGCGATAGAACACCACGGTTGGTGGCTCCATCACTTCAAGAACCTGCTTCATTGCAATTGGCAATGCACCCCAGCACATTGCGGTGGTGAGCGCCAAAAGAATGCCAATGCCGGCCTGCTGATTCATACCCGTTTTCCCTGCAGAAAAATATCCGGGGTTCTAATGTAAAAAGCCCCGCAACACGTTGCGGGGCTTTAATCCGTTACCGGACCACGAAAAACTTACTCAGCAACGATGCTGATGTATTTACGGTTGTTCGGGCCTTTCACTTCAAATTTCACTTTACCGTCTGCTTTAGCAAACAGAGTGTGGTCACGACCGCAACCTACGTTGGTGCCTGCGTGGAACTTGGTGCCACGCTGACGAACGATGATGCTGCCCGCCAGAACGGATTCGCCACCGAAACGCTTAACGCCGAGGCGTTTAGCTTCTGAATCGCGACCGTTACGAGTTGAGCCGCCAGCCTTTTTATGTGCCATTTAAATCTCTCCTCAGGTCTTAGGCGCTGATGCCAGTAATTTTCACATCAGTGAACCACTGACGATGGCCCTGCTGTTTACGGTAGTGTTTACGACGACGAAACTTAACGATTTTAACTTTCTCGCCACGACCGTGAGCAACAACTTCAGCTTTGATTACGCCGCCCTCAACGAAAGGAACGCCGATCTTGATTTCTTCACCGTTTGCGATCATCAGAACTTCAGCGAACTCAACAGCTTCGCCAGTTGCGATGTCCAGCTTTTCCAGGCGAATGGTCTGACCTTCGCTTACTCGGTGTTGTTTACCACCACTTTGGAAAACCGCGTACATATAAAACTCCGCTTCCGTGCACCTCTTCGTGTGATTCAGAGTGCACTATAAATATTCACAATAGGGCGCGAATATTACGCAAAACGCGAGCCTTTGACAAGAGCGATTAGCGATCAACGCAGAAAAAAAACACAACTTTCACGCTAACGTTTATCTATGCCAATTTTTCAGTACAATCATAGCTTCTTTTAATTCTATCTTAATCCTTCTGTGAACCCATCTGGATTCGCGGTAACAGGACATGTGGCCCGGCTTTTGCGATGAATTTAGAAAAAATCAATGAGTTAACCGCGCAAGATATGGCGGGTGTCAATGCGGCAATCCTTGAGCAACTTGACTCAGATGTTCAGCTTATCAATCAGTTAGGCTATTACATCATTAGCGGAGGCGGAAAACGTATTCGTCCGATGATCGCGGTCCTTGCAGCCCGGGCCGTCGGCTACCAGGGCAACGCCCACGTCACCATTGCCGCGCTGATCGAATTTATCCATACCGCGACCCTGCTGCATGATGATGTGGTTGATGAGTCAGACATGCGTCGTGGCAAGGCGACGGCAAACGCCGCTTTTGGCAACGCCGCCAGCGTGTTGGTGGGCGATTTTATCTATACGCGTTCCTTCCAGATGATGACCAGCCTCGGCTCGCTGAAGGTGCTGGAAGTCATGTCGAAAGCCGTTAACGTCATTGCTGAGGGCGAAGTGCTGCAGCTGATGAACGTCAACGACCCGGATATCACGGAAGAAAATTACATGCGGGTGATTTACAGCAAAACCGCCCGCCTGTTTGAAGCTGCCGCCCAGTGTTCCGGCATTCTGGCAGGCTGTACCGCAGAGCAGGAACAGGCGCTGCAGGACTACGGACGTTATCTTGGCACGGCGTTCCAGCTGATCGACGATTTGCTCGATTACAGCGCCGATGGCGAGCGTCTCGGCAAAAACGTCGGCGATGATCTGAATGAAGGCAAACCCACGTTGCCGTTGCTCCATGCCATGCGTCACGGTACGCCTGAGCAGTCTGCGATGATACGTGGAGCGATTGAGCAGGGTAACGGCCGCCACCTGCTGGATGCCGTACTGGAAACCATGGCGGCCTGCGGTTCACTGGACTGGACCCGCCAGCGCGCGGAAGAAGAAGCGGATAAGGCCATTGCCGTCCTGCAGGCTTTACCGGATTCACCATGGCGTGAAGCGCTTATCGGCCTGGCGCATATTGCCGTGCAACGTGATAGCTAATCCCCCCCCTCTGCTTCATTCCCGCGCGTTTGCGCGGGAAGTTCCTATAAACTCCAGAATCTCACCATTATCAACCAGACCCTGGTACATTCTGAATATACACACACTTTACTAGAACTTGTTAGAACTATCGTGATCCTGGGGTATAGTCATTCAGTCGCCTGTTGGCGACGCACTGGATCCTTACCACCGGGAGAATTTATGGATAAGTTCATCGATTGGCACCAAGCAGATATCATTGCTGGATTACGCAAAAAAGGGACGTCGCTCGCAGCAGAATCGCGGCGCAACGGCTTAAGTTCTTCAACACTAGCAAATGCGCTAACCCGGCCATGGCCGAAAGGCGAGCTGATAATTGCGACGGCGCTGGATACCACGCCCTGGGCTATCTGGCCCTCACGTTATCATGATCCTGTCACCCATCAGTTTATCGACAGGACGCAGATGATACGTCTGAAGAAAGAGAGCAAGTGAATTGAGAAGTGAGTGTAAAAACAGCCCCCGGACGGACGTCAGAGGGCTGCTGTCATAGCAGGTTTATTCGCCTTTGATGCGCTCGATATTTGCGCCCAGCGCCTGCAGTTTGTCTTCAATACGCTCGTAACCACGGTCAATGTGGTAAATGCGATCGACAATCGTGGTCCCTTCCGCGATGCAGCCCGCCAGAACCAGGCTGGCAGAAGCGCGCAGATCGGTCGCCATCACCTGTGCACCTGAAAGCTGTGCCACGCCGTGGCAGATCGCCGTATTACTTTCGATTTCAGCATGCGCGCCCATACGGATGAGCTCCGGGATATGCATGAAGCGGTTTTCGAAAATAGTCTCGGTAATCACCCCGGTACCTTCCGCAACCAGGTTCAGCAGCGTGAACTGCGCCTGCATGTCGGTCGGGAACCCTGGGTGTGGCGCGGTACGCACGTTGACAGCCTTCGGGCGTTTGCCGTGCATATCCAGGCTAATCCAGTCTTCACCGGTTTCGATGTCAGCACCCGCGTCACGCAGCTTGGCCAGCACGGCATCCAGCGTATCCGGCTGAGCGTTACGGCACACAATTTTACCGCCGGAGATCGCCGCGGCCACCAGGAAGGTACCGGTCTCGATACGGTCCGGCAGCACGCGATAAACACCGCCTCCCAGACGGGCGACGCCTTCGATGGTGATGCGGTCAGTCCCCTGACCTGTAATCTTCGCACCCAGCGCGTTGAGGAAGTTCGCCGTGTCGACGATTTCCGGCTCACGGGCGGCGTTTTCGATAACGGTGGTACCTTCTGCCAGGGTCGCTGCGCTCATGATGGTCACGGTTGCGCCTACGCTGACCTTGTCCATCACGATATGGGCGCCTTTAAGACGCCCATTAACCGACGCCTTCACATAGCCTTCTTCCAGCTTGATTTCAGCGCCCAGTTGCTCCAGACCGACAATATGCAGGTCGACCGGACGCGCACCGATAGCACAACCACCCGGCAGTGAAACCTGACCCTGACCAAAGCGAGCCACCAGCGGCCCCAGCGCCCAAATGGAAGCACGCATCGTTTTAACGAGGTCGTACGGTGCACAGAAGACGTCAACCGGGCCAGCATCGATCCAGACTGAGCCGTTGCGCTTAACGTTGGCGCCGAGCTGGCTCAGCAGTTTCATCGTGGTATCGATGTCTTTCAGTTTGGGGACATTCTGGATCTCAATCGGCTCGTCTGCCAACAGTGCCGCAAAAAGGATTGGCAGGGCTGCGTTTTTCGCACCGGAGATAGTGACCTCACCCTGAAGGCGAGTTGGACCCTGAACACGGAATTTATCCATTGATTCTGTTCTCTGTTAAAAATTTACCTATGCTGCAGGGAGCGTCCCGGCAGCTTAAAAGCCGTTTAGTTTGCGGTCTCGTGCCCATTCTTGCGGGGTAAACGCTTTGATCGACAGCGCATGAATACGGTTGTCGGCGATGTATTCCATCAGCGGGGCGTAGATTGCCTGCTGTTTTTTTACCCGGCTCATGCCGTCAAACATCTCACCCACAGCAGTAACCTGGAAGTGACTGCCATCGCCAGAGACGTGGACTTCCTGAAGGGAGAGTGCGTTCATCAGCACGGTCTGAATTTCATGATTTTCCATGGGTTCACATTTTATCTGGTGGTGAAAATAGCCCAACATCTTAGAGGAAAGTGACGCAGTCTTAAACAAGCAAAAAGTCCCTTCTAAAATTTAGAGGGGACTTTCAGGAAAACCTCAGCAATAACACACTGAAAAGCTATGGGATCATATCGGCAGGAAGATTGTAGAGGCTGACCAACGTTTGCAGATTTTCGCTTTTTCCCGTCAGTGTCGCTTCCCTGCCCTGATGGCGAATTAACGCCACGAAATGCATCAGCAGCGCCAGCCCGGCGGTATCGACCCGGGTGACCGCATTAAGATCGATGACCGATACGCCATCCGTCGCCTGTGCACGGGCTTCCCAGAGCGGGACCAGCAGATCCTGGTCCAGCTCCCCATGCAGTGCCAGTCGCTCGCCATCGCGAGTCCAGCTCAGCTGCCCGGTCATTATTTTTTCTGTTCCAGGGTGATCGGCTGCGCGGAGATCGATTTCAACTGCGCGGTCAGGCCATCAACACCTTTGGTACGCAGCAGATCGCTCCACTCGTTCTGTTTGGTGGTGATCATACTCACCCCTTCGGCAATCATGTCGTAAGCCTGCCAGTTGCCGGTCTGGGTGTTTTTACGCCACTGGAAGTCCAGGCGTACCGGCGGACGGCCGTTAGGATCGAGAATCGTCACGCGAATCGGAATAATCGTTGCATCGCCCAGCGGCTGTTCCGGTGCAATCTGATATGTCTGACCGTGGTACATCGCCAGCGCCTGGCCATAGGCCTGTTTCAGATATTCACGGAAGGCCGTAAAGTAGGCTTCGCGCTGTGCCGGCGTCGCATCTTTGTAATAGCGGCCCAGCACCAGTGCACCCGCGTATTTCACCTGGACATAAGGCATCAGTTCCTGATCGACGATGTCACGCAGATAGTTCGGGTTAGCCTGAATCTTCGACTGTTCGTTTTTCAGGCGATCGAAGGTTTTCTGCGCCGCTTCGTCCATCAGCTTATACGGATTGGTCTGATCCGCTGCCGTCGCGGCGGTCAATGGGGCAATCACCAGCATGGCGATCATCAGTACGCGTTTAAACATATCGTTTTTCTCCTGAAATTAATGCGTCGTGGCAGCCGGCTGCGTCGCGTCAGTATGAGCCGCTTCAGCAGACGAATCATCGCCAGAATTCTTATTGTCACCGCCTTTACTGCTGTAAAGGAACTGACCAATCAGGTCTTCCAGTACCATGGCTGACTTGGTGTCCTGAATTGTGCCGCCATCTTTAAGAATAGACGTCCCCAGTTCCGGATCTTCAAAACCGACATTCAGCGCCAGGTACTGTTCCCCCAGCAGGCCAGAGGTACGAATCGCCAATGAACTGGTGTCAGGGATATGGTTGTAGCTCTCATCGATATCGAGCGCCACACGCGGCAGATAGGTTTTCGGATCCAGCGTGATGTCCGCGACCCGACCCACGACAACGCCGCCGATACGCACCGGAGAGCGAGCTTTGAGTCCACCAATATTGTCGAAGGTGGCATAGATACGATACGTCGGCTCGGTACGCAGAGACGTCACGTTAGCGGCCTTCAGGCAGACAAACAGCGCCGCCAGTAATGCCACCAGTAAGAACACACCTACCCAGATTTCACTTTTTTTCGTTTGCATGAACTCAATTCCCAAACATCAGCGCAGTCAGCACAAAATCCAGCCCCAGAACCGCCAGCGACGAATGCACTACCGTGCGCGTCGTTGCCCGGCTAATCCCGGCGGAAGTGGGGATAGCGTCATAACCGTTAAATAACGCCACCCAGGTCACCGTAACGGCGAATACCAGACTCTTAATCAGACAGTTAACCAGATCCATTCGCCAGTCGACGGCATTTTGCATCGCGCTCCAGAAGAAGCCGCTGTCGATACCTTTCCAGCTGACGCCCACCAGCGAACCGCCCCAGATCCCCACGGCGACAAAAATAATTGTCAATAGCGGCAGCGAAATCACCCCGGCCCAGAAACGAGGCGAAATCACGCGGCGCAGCGGATCGACCGCCATCATCTCCATACTGGAGAGCTGTTCGGTCGCACGCATCAGGCCAATTTCGGCCGTCAATGCAGAGCCCGCACGCCCGGCAAACAGCAGCGCGGCAACCACCGGCCCCAGCTCGCGCAGCAGCGACAGCGACACCAGCATGCCTAAACTGGTCTCGGCGCTGTAGGTGGTTAACACCAGATAGCCCTGCAGCCCCAGCACCATGCCGATAAACAGCCCCGACACGATGATGATCAACATGGACAGCACGCCGACGTTATAGAGCTGGCGAACCAGCAGCGGCGCATGCTTACGAAACTCCGGCTTGCCCACGACGGCATTGAACAGCATTAACCCGGCACGCCCGAACGTCGCGGTGGTTTTAATCCCCCGATGCCCGAGTGATGCCAGCAGATTTAGCAGCATCAGTTACTCACTCCCTTGCCGAGTAAATCATGGTGATAGTCGCCCGCCGGATAGCGGAACGGTACCGGACCGTCGGCAATGCCGTCGATAAACTGACGAACCCGCGGGTCGTCATTTTCCCGCAGCGACTTTGCGCTGCCATGAGCCACGATTTTTTTGTCGGCCACGATATACGCGTAGTCCGCAATGCTGAGCACTTCCGGCACGTCATGCGACACCACAATACAGGTCACGCCAAGCGTACTGTTCAGTTCTGAAATCAGCTTCACCAGCACGCCCATGGTGATGGGGTCCTGCCCGACAAACGGTTCGTCGAACATGATCAGGTCTGGCTCCAGCGCGATAGCCCGCGCCAACGCGGCACGCCGCGCCATCCCGCCAGAGAGCTCAGAAGGCATTAACTTCGCCGCGCCGCGCAGACCGACGGCTTCAAGCTTCATCATGACGGTGGTATGCAGCAGCGCTTCAGGCAGACGCGTATGTTCGCGCAGCGGGTAAGCGACGTTATTGAACACGTTCATATCGGTGAACAGTGCGCCGGACTGGAACAGCATGCTCATACGCTTGCGCACGGTATAGAGGCGCGAGCGTGACATCCCGGGCACGTTTTCGCCATCAAACAGGATCTCGCCTTTATCGGGCGGGATCTGTCCACCGATCAGGCGCAGCAGCGTCGTTTTACCGATCCCCGATGGCCCCATGATCGCCGTGATCTTACCGCGCGGCACTGACAGCGAGATGTCATCGAAGATCACCCGATCGCCGCGAGAGAAGCGGATACCGCGAACTTCGACCAAATTCGCCAATGTTTGGCTCATAAAATCATCCTTCCTAAACATCCCTCGGGCTAAGCATGGCGCGTACCTTCACCACAAACCCAACATTTTTACAGAATCTTACCTGCCTGGGTTAGCGAAAACTGGCATTTGTTTTACTTTTGACAAACATAAAGTCAAAATTGAGAATTCGTTACGCTGCAGACGGAATAGGACAGCGAAGCGACGATTATACCTGAAGAAAGGACTTTAGATGCTCTTAGCGACGGCTCTGTTAATCATTGGTTTACTGCTGGTAGTCTACAGCGCCGATCGTCTGGTCTACGCCGCTTCAATTTTGTGTCGAATGCTGGGGATCCCGCCGCTGATTATCGGAATGACGGTGGTCAGTATAGGCACCAGCCTGCCCGAGATCATCGTTTCTGCCGCCGCCTCCCTGCACGGACAGACCGATTTAGCCATCGGTACGGCAATCGGCTCCAATATTACCAATATATTATTAATACTTGGCCTCGCTGCCCTGCTCCATCCATTTACCGTGCATTCTGATATCCTGCGCCGCGAGTTACCGCTAATGTTGCTGGTCAGTTTGCTGGCAAGCTTTGTGCTGTACGATGGACAACTGTCCCGTATCGATGGCCTGTTTTTATTCGCGCTGGCCATTCTGTGGTTGCTGTTTACGATTAAAATCGCCCGTATTGCTGAACGCCAGGGCAGCGATAGTCTGACCCGGGAGCAGATGGCCGAACTCCCGCGGGAAGGTTCGCTTCCGGTCGCCCTGCTGTGGTTGGGCGTGGCCATGATTATTATGCCGATGGCTACCCGAATGGTCGTGGATAACGCCACCGTGCTGGCTAACTATTTTGCTATCAGCGAGCTGACCGTTGGCCTGACGGTGGTCGCCATCGGGACCAGCCTGCCGGAACTTGCGACGGCAATCGCCGGGGCGCGAAAAGGGGAAGATGACATCGCCATTGGCAATATTATTGGCGCTAATATTCTCAATATTGCCCTGGTGCTTGGCTTACCGGCACTGATTGCACCGGGCGCGTTCGCACCAGAGGCATTTACCCGCGACTACGCGGTCATGATGGTCGTCAGCGTGATCTTCGCCCTGCTGTGCTGGCGACGCAAACAGCAACCCGGCCGTCTTGTCGGTGCGCTCCTGGTCGGCGGTTTTGTAGTTTGGTTGGCGATGCTGTACTGGGCAGCACCGCTCTTCGTTGAATGACTCGGGATAACATTATGTCGCAAATAGATTTGCCAACGGATTTTGACTTTCAACGGGCAGGACGTGAAGTACTGGACATTGAACGTGAAGGTCTGGCTCAACTCGATCAGTACATTAACGCCGATTTTACGCAGGCCTGCGAAAAGATCTTCCGCTGTAGCGGGAAAGTGGTGGTGATGGGGATGGGCAAATCTGGTCATATCGGGCGTAAAATGGCGGCCACCTTCGCCAGCACCGGTACGCCTTCGTTTTTCGTTCATCCCGGCGAAGCGGCCCACGGCGACTTAGGCATGGTGACACCGCAGGATGTCATCATTGCGCTCTCCAATTCCGGCGAGTCAAACGAGATCCTGGCGCTGATTCCGGTCCTGAAACGCCAGCAGGTGCCGCTCATCTGCATGACCAGTCGCCCGGAAAGCAGCATGGCGCGCGCGGCAGACATTCACCTTTGCGTGAAAGTACTGAAGGAAGCCTGTCCGCTAGGGCTGGCCCCGACCTCCAGCACCACCGCCGCGCTGGTGATGGGTGATGCGCTGGCGGTCGCGCTGCTGGAAGCACGTGGTTTTACCGCTGAAGATTTCGCCCTGTCGCATCCTGGCGGCGCACTGGGTCGTAAGCTGCTGCTGCGCGTCAATGATATTATGCATACGGGTGATGAAATCCCGCACGTCAGCGTGACGGCAACCTTGCGCGATGCGCTGCTGGAAATCACGCGTAAAAATTTAGGCATGACCGCCGTCTGCGACGACGACATGAACATCATTGGTATTTTCACCGATGGTGACCTGCGCCGGGTGTTTGATACCGGCGTCGATATGCGTAACGCCAGCATCGCCGAGGTGATGACACCGGGCGGGATCCGCATCCGTCCCGGCATTCTGGCCGTGGATGCGCTGAACCTGATGCAGTCCCGTCATATCACCTGCGTGTTAGTTGCCGATGGCGACCATCTGTTGGGTGTGGTACATATGCACGATCTCCTGCGCGCAGGCGTAGTGTAAGTAAGGATAAAATAATGAATAATGCTGATGCTCTGCTGGCAACCTGTTACGGACCGGTAAGC
Source organism: Klebsiella sp. R445 (assembly GCF_051131755.1). Lineage (NCBI taxonomy): Bacteria > Pseudomonadati > Pseudomonadota > Gammaproteobacteria > Enterobacterales > Enterobacteriaceae > Klebsiella > Klebsiella sp. R445. Next base: position 3,739,501 of record NZ_CP180446.1, on the reverse strand, counting down.
GCTGAGTTTATCGAGCGGGCGGCAAAGATCCGTTTGCTCATCCTCGACGTTGACGGCGTGCTGTCCGACGGTCTTATCTACATGGGTAACCACGGCGAAGAGCTGAAGGCGTTTAACGTCCGGGACGGTTATGGGGTCCGCTGCGCACTGACTTCCGGTATTGAGGTCGCGATTATTACCGGGCGAAAAGCTAAACTGGTAGAAGACCGTTGTCAGACACTGGGCATTACGCACCTGTATCAAGGGCAGTCTGATAAACTGCTGGCATTCCGTGACTTATTAAGCAAGCTGGCGGTCCATCCGGATGAAGTTGCCTACATTGGCGATGACCTGATCGACTGGCCGGTTATGGCAGAAGTCGGGCTGAGCGTTGCGGTGGCAGATGCCCATCCGCTGCTGCTGCCACGAGCGAACTACATCACCCGCATCAATGGCGGGCGTGGAGCGGTACGAGAAGTCTGCGATTTGTTACTCCTGGCGCAGGGCAAGCTGGATGAGGCCAAAGGACAATCAATATGAGTAAAACCAGACGTTGGGTTATTATTTTACTATCGCTGGTCGCGCTGGTCCTGATAGGCCTGAATCTGGCGGGTACGGACGACACGCCGGCACCAGAGGCCAATCCTGCTGACCCAACGTACACCAGCGAGCATACCGATACCGTGGTCTACAGCCCTGAAGGGGCGCTTAACTATCGCTTGATCGCTGAGCACGTGGAGTATTTTTCCGCCGAGGCGCTATCGTGGTTCACCAAACCGGTCATGACGACCTTTGACACCAATAAGGTCCCGACCTGGTCTATCAAAGCAGACAGGGCAAAGCTGACCAACGACCGCATGCTGTATCTTTATGGGCATGTTGAGGTAAACGCACTGACAGCGGACTCTCAACTGCGCAAAATTACGACGGATAACGCCCAGATAAACCTGGTAACACAAGATGTTACCTCCGATGACATGGTGACGTTGTACGGGACAACATTTAATTCTAGCGGCCTGAAAATGCGCGGTAACTTGCGCAGCAAAACTGCCGAGCTGATTGAAAAGGTTAGAACCTCTTATGAAATTCAGAACAAACAAACTCAGCCTTAAGATTGCGCTCGCCAGCGCCATTCTGGCCGCCAGCCTGCCGGCACTGGCCAAAACCGGTGATACCGATCAGCCGATTCACATCGAATCCGATCAGCAATCGCTGGATATGCAGGGCAATATCGTCACCTTTACCGGCAATGTGGTCGTCACCCAGGGCACCATCAAAATCAACGCAGATAAGGTGGTCGTCACCCGTCCTGGCGGTGAAAAAGGCAAAGAAGTGATCGACGGTTATGGTAACCCGGCCACCTTCTATCAGATGCAGGACAACGGCAAACCGGTGAAAGGCCGCGCCGATAAAATGCATTATGAATTGCAGAACGATTTTGTGGTGCTGACCGGCAACGCGCATCTGGAGCAGATCGATAGCAACATCCAGGGTGACAAAATCACTTACCTGGTGAAAGAGCAGAAAATGCAGGCTTTCAGCAGTAAAGGCGGACGCGTAACCACGGTTCTGGTTCCTTCGCAGCTGCAGGACAAAAGTGGCGATCAGTCAAAGAAAGGTAAGTAATTCGTTATGGCAACATTAACTGCAAAGAATCTTGCTAAAGCCTATAAAGGCCGCCGCGTGGTGGAAGATGTCAGTCTGACCGTGAACTCCGGCGAGATTGTCGGCCTGCTTGGCCCAAACGGCGCCGGTAAAACCACGACCTTCTACATGGTGGTGGGCATTGTGCCGCGCGACGCCGGCAACATTATCATCGACGATGAAGATATCAGCCTGCTGCCGCTGCACGCGCGCGCGCGCCGGGGCATTGGCTATCTGCCGCAGGAAGCCTCTATTTTCCGCCGCCTGAGCGTGTTTGATAACCTGATGGCGGTGTTGCAGATTCGGGACGATCTCAGCAGCGAGCAGCGCGAAGATCGCGCCAAAGAGCTGATGGAAGAGTTTCATATCGAACATCTGCGCGACAGCCTCGGTCAGGCGCTTTCCGGTGGTGAACGCCGTCGTGTCGAAATCGCCCGTGCGCTGGCCGCTAACCCGAAATTTATCCTGCTGGATGAACCCTTTGCCGGCGTGGACCCGATTTCCGTTATCGACATCAAACGGATCATCGAACACCTGCGAGACAGCGGTCTTGGGGTGCTGATCACCGACCATAACGTCAGGGAAACGCTGGCCGTTTGTGAACGCGCCTATATCGTTAGCCAGGGTCATCTGATTGCCCACGGCACGCCGCAAGAAATCCTGGAAGACGAGCAGGTTAAGCGCGTGTATCTTGGGGAAGACTTCAGACTCTGATAGGGTAGAGGTTACAGACGTTTTAGCCGGAGATATTTGCCCTGAATATGAAGCAAGGTTTGCAATTAAGGCTAAGCCAACAGCTTGCCATGACGCCACAACTGCAGCAGGCCATCCGTTTGCTGCAGCTGTCCACGTTAGAACTCCAGCAGGAACTCCAGCAGGCGCTGGAGAGTAATCCGTTGCTTGAGCAAACCGATCTTCACGATGAGGTAGAAACCAAAGAGGTCGAGGACCGCGAATCCCTGGATACGGTCGATGCGCTTGAGCAAAAAGATATGCCGGAGGAGTTGCCCCTCGACGCCAGCTGGGATGAGATCTACACCGCCGGTACACCGTCAGGAAACGGCGTTGACTATCAGGACGACGAGCTGCCGGTCTATCAGGGCGAAACGACCCAAAGCCTGCAGGATTACCTGATGTGGCAGGTCGAGCTGACGCCATTTACCGATACCGATCGCGCCATCGCCACCTCTATCGTCGATGCCGTCGATGACACCGGCTATCTCACCATTCGGATCGAAGATATTGTCGAGAGCATCGACGATGAAGAGATCGGCCTCGAAGAAGTAGAAGCAGTACTAAAACGTATCCAACGTTTCGACCCGGTTGGCGTGGCGGCGAAAGATCTGCGCGACTGCCTGCTGGTTCAGCTTTCACAATATGCAAAAGAGACGCCGTGGCTGGAAGAGGCCCGGCTGATCATCAGCGATCATCTCGATCTGCTCGCCAACCATGATTTCCGTTCCCTGATGCGCGTGACGCGTCTTAAAGAAGATGTGCTGAAAGAAGCGGTTAACCTGATCCAGTCGCTCGATCCTCGCCCAGGCCAGTCGATCCAGACCAGTGAGCCAGAGTATGTCATTCCTGACGTTCTGGTGCGCAGGGTTAGCGACCGCTGGGTAGTGGAGCTGAATTCCGACAGTATCCCGCGCCTGAAAATCAATCAGCACTATGCCGCAATGGGTAACAGCTCGCGCAATGACGCCGACAGCCAGTTTATCCGTAGCAACCTGCAGGAAGCTCGCTGGCTCATCAAGAGCCTGGAAAGCCGCAACGATACGCTGCTGCGAGTCAGCCGTTGCATCGTCGAGCAGCAGCAAGCCTTCTTCGAGCAGGGCGAAGAGTATATGAAACCGATGGTGCTGGCGGATATCGCTCAGGCCGTCGAGATGCATGAATCCACTATTTCACGTGTCACCACTCAAAAATACCTGCACAGTCCGCGCGGTATTTTTGAGCTCAAGTATTTCTTCTCCAGCCACGTAAGCACCGAAGGCGGCGGCGAGGCATCGTCCACCGCCATTCGTGCGCTGGTGAAGAAGTTAATCGCCGCGGAGAACCCCGCGAAGCCGTTGAGTGACAGTAAGCTCACCACCATACTGTCCGAACAAGGTATCATGGTCGCGCGCCGTACCGTTGCCAAGTACCGAGAGTCTTTATCCATTCCGCCGTCCAACCAGCGTAAACAACTGGTCTGACACAACCGATAAGGAAGACACTATGCAGCTCAACATTACAGGACACAACGTCGAGATCACCCCTGCACTGCGCGACTTCGTGAACGCGAAGTTCAGCAAACTGGAGCAGTTTTTCGACCGGATCAATCAGGTCTACATTGTGTTAAAAGTAGAGAAGGTGACGCAAATTGCGGATGCCAATCTGCATGTCAACGGTGGCGAAATCCATGCCAGTGCGGAAGGGCAGGATATGTATGCCGCTATCGATGGTCTTATCGATAAGCTGGCAAGACAGTTAACGAAACATAAAGATAAACTAAAACAACACTAATTGTCCGGGCGTTGCTCTCGCCTGTTACCCGCTTTCATGGGTGGCAGGCAAGGGGCGCTCAGGTGAAATTATGATGAACAACGATTCGGCTCTACAACTGAGCAACGTCCTTAACCAGGAATGTACCCGTAGCCAGGTTCACTGCCAGAGCAAAAAACGCGCGCTGGAAATCATCAGTGAGCTGGCAGCTAAACAGTTAGGTTTACCGCCACAGCTGGTGTTTGAAGCGATCCTCACTCGCGAGAAAATGGGCAGTACCGGGATTGGCAATGGGATTGCCATTCCTCATGGCAAGCTCGAAGAGGATACGCTGCGTGCGGTTGGCGTATTTGTCCAGCTGGAAACCCCGATTGCATTTGATGCCATCGACAACCAGCCGGTCGACCTGCTGTTTGCGCTCCTGGTGCCGGCTGACCAGACCAAGACCCATCTACATACGCTGTCGCTGGTGGCGAAACGGCTGGCAGATAAAACCATTTGCCGTCGCCTGCGTAGCGCGCAAAGCGATGAAGAGCTGTATGAGATCATCACCGAAGCAGGAAGCAGCGATGATAGTTAACGAGAGTCGCACCTCACTCTTTATCGTACTGAGGAGAAACGGTACATGGTACTGATGATCGTCAGTGGCCGCTCAGGCTCGGGGAAATCCGTTGCCCTGCGGGCGCTGGAAGATATGGGTTTCTACTGCGTAGATAACCTGCCGGTTGTGCTGCTGCCAGAACTGGCCCGTTCGCTGGCCGACAGAAACATATCCGCTGCCGTCAGCATTGACGTGCGCAATATGCCGGAATCACCGGAGATCTTTGAGCAGGCGATGAAAAACCTGCCGGAGACATTTTCACCTCAGCTTCTGTTCCTCGATGCTGACCGTAACACGCTGATCCGCCGCTACAGTGACACGCGTCGCCTGCACCCGCTGTCGAGCAAGAACCTGTCGCTTGAAAGCGCAATTGATGAAGAGAGCGCCCTGCTGGAACCACTGCGTTCCCGCGCAGACCTGATCGTCGATACCTCCGAAATGTCGGTGCATGAACTGGCAGAAATGCTGCGTACGCGCCTGCTCGGCAAGCGTGAGCGCGAGCTGACCATGGTCTTTGAATCCTTCGGGTTTAAGCACGGCATTCCAATTGATGCCGATTATGTCTTCGACGTGCGCTTCTTACCCAACCCGCACTGGGATCCCAAACTGCGTCCCATGACCGGGCTGGATAAACCGGTGGCTGCCTTCCTTGATCGGCACACGGAAGTTCACAATTTTATTTACCAGACCCGCAGCTATCTTGAGCTATGGTTACCGATGCTGGAGACCAATAATCGCAGCTATCTGACGGTGGCTATTGGTTGTACCGGCGGTAAACATCGCTCGGTCTACATTGCCGAGCAACTGGCTGACTACTTCCGCTCGCGCGGCAAGAATGTGCAGTCTCGACATCGGACGCTGGAAAAACGCAAATCATGACTGTAAAGCAGACCGTTGAGATCACCAATAAGCTGGGCATGCACGCCCGCCCGGCTATGAAGCTGTTTGAGCTGATGCAAAATTATGACGCAGAAGTGCTGCTGCGCAATGATGAAGGTACGGAAGCCGAAGCCAATAGTGTGATTGCCTTGCTCATGCTCGACTCTGCCAAGGGTCGACAAATTGAGATTGAGGCCAACGGTCCGCAGGAAGCCGAGGCGCTGGCAGCGGTCATTGCGCTGTTCAACGCCGGTTTTGACGAAGATTAGCCTTTCCTGATGCCCTCCCCGGCGGCGCGATGCTGACCGGGACTTACGCTCCCTGCCCTGCCTCAATCCAGCTTATGCGCCCGCATAAACCCTTCTCCGCCTAACTGACGCATCTGACGCAGGATCCACGCCTGGCGGCTGCGAATATAGCCGGACGGCGCATCGGCGCGAAAGCGGATCGGGTTAGGCAGTACCGCCGCCAGAAGCGCGGCTTCCGAGGCGGTTAGCTTGCTGGCCGGCTTATGAAAAAAACGCTGAGAGGCCGCTTCAACACCAAACGTCCCTTCACCAAACTCGGCAATATTGAGATAGACGGTGAGGATACGTTTCTTGCTCCACACCGTCTCAATGCCTACCGTCAGTCCGGCTTCCAGCCCTTTACGCAACCAGCTGCGGCCATCCCACAAGAACAGGTTTTTCGCCGTCTGCTGCGACAGCGTGGAGGCACCGCGCACGCGATTTTCCTGGCGTTGATTGTGAGCCAGCGCTTTTTCTATCGCCGACACATCAAAGCCCCAGTGCTCAGGAAACTTTTGGTCCTCAGAAGCAATAACCGCCAGCCCCATCCACGGTGATATCGCATCCATGCTGACCCAGTCAGAATGGGCGACGTAGTGGAAGTCACCGTGCAACCATGCGCCAACCTGCCGCTCCAGCATGACGGCGGAAAAAGGCACCGGCAGAACGCTAAAGAGGGCGATTCCGCCGCCCCACATCACCACCCCAATCATCAGGATACGCAGCAGCAGGCGTTTTAACATCCGCAGCGGCGACTGGCGACGAACACTCATGCAGCCAGAACCAGGACGCGGGCCACCAGCTTCTCAATGCCGCTTGCCGCTTCCGCGATGTTCTGCGCCTGCATCCAGGCCGGGGTCGTCACAACCTTGTTCTCTTCATCGACCACGATATCATCGACCGGGCAAGGCACGTGTTCCGCGCCCATCTCTTCCACCACTTCAGCAGTATCGAGATCGGTGCCGATGGTTATGCGCAAAGGCACAGAGAAAATTTTCGGCAGCAGCGCCGGAGCAATGCACATGAAGCCCAGCGGTTTACCGGCTTCATGCATCGCCAGCACCAGCGCTTTCAGATCGCTGTCGACAAGGCACTCGCTGCCCTGTGAAGCGAAGCTGCTGAGATTTTTCGCCGCGCCAAACCCACCGGGAACGATCAGCGCGTCTAACGCCTCGGCCCGGGCGCTGGCCAGCGGCTGGATATCACCGCGGGCAATGCGCGCCGCCTCAATCAGCACGTTGCGCGTTTCACTCAGCGGTTCGCCGGTCAGATGGTTGATAACGTCCGTTTGAGCCTTATCCGGCGCAAAGCAGATGGCCTGCGCGCCGCCACGGGCAATCGCCAACAGGGTAATGACCGCTTCATGGATCTCCGTCCCGTCATACACACCACACCCGCTCAGTACCACACCAATCTTTTTCATACGCCCACTCCTTAGTACAACTTACTGAAACCAGTCAAAAATTTTGATTTACTCGCATTGCTTCACATATTTAACTGATTCACGTAACAAATAATTTAAGGTTTGCTATCTTAATGAGCGAGCAAACCGAATCCTCAGGTTGCGCTGCTTATAACTCTATCGAAAAATTCTGGCGCAACGACCAGTTCCCTGGTGTTGGCGCAGTGTTCGCGCACCCCGGTTTATCCGGGGTCATTTTTTTGGTGCCGACGCCACCCACGCCTTCAACACCGCCACATCGTTCTGCCACTCTGACTTCATCTCTTCAACCCATTCAGCGACGTTATCTGACCACGCCGGCAGGTCCGGGGTCTGAATCTGCTGTCCGAGCTGTTGAAGATGACGCAGGCCGATAGAGCCCGCTGCGCCTTTGATCTTATGCCCTTCATCCACGATGCCTTTGCGGTCACGGGCGGTCAGATTAGACTCCAGCACCGCCATATAGCCTGGCATCATCTTCTCGAACACCGCCAGACCGTCGTTGATAAGCTTCGGCCCGACCAGCTCGATATACTGCTCAAGCATTGGAATATCGAGCACTGAAGAGGCCTTGCTGGTATCCGCCGCCGGGATCTCGATCTCATCCTCTTCCGGGGAGTCCCAGAATTTTTTAATGATGGCGGTTAATGCCGGCACCGATAGCGGCTTGCTCAGGACATCGTCCATACCGGCATCGAGATACTCTTTTTTGTTTTTCAGCACGTTCGCCGTCAGCGCCACCAGCGGCGGCAGCTCATCAGCAGCAAAGTGCTGTTTAAGATGCCGGGAAATATCCAGGCCGGTCATATCTGGCAGCTGAATATCCAGCAACACCAGGTCATACTCGCCCGGTTTAAACATTTCCAGTGCCGCGGTACCGGTCATCGCGACATCCACGGTATTGCCCAGTTTCTCCAGCACCGAGCGCGCGACGATCACGTTAAGCTCGATATCTTCGACCAGCAGCACGCTGAGCGCCGGCAGCGGCATCTCATCATCTGTCAGACTGTCTTCCGTCTCTTCCGCCACCGCTGGCGCATGCACGGTCAACGTAAACGTCGCCCCTTGCCCAGGCAAACTGGAGACATTAATGTCGCCGCCCATATTGCGCGCCAGACGACGCGACACGGCAAGGCCAATCCCGGTCCCGGTTGCCGGCTTACCACCGTGGCTGTCTTTTACCTGATAGTACATGGCGAAGATCTTATCCTGCTCCGCCTGAGGAATACCGATACCGGAGTCTTCCACTTCAAAGTGCAGAATGTCTCCCTCATCGTAGCGCACGCGGACGGTGACATTTCCGCCCTGCGGGGTAAATTTCACGGCGTTGCTGATAAGATTCCACAAAATCTGCCGCAGGCGGGTTCCGTCAGTCACCACGTTATGTGGCAACGGCTGCGTCGGATCCATCACGAAGCGCAGCCCCTTCTGCTGCGCCTGCAGACCGGAGAGGTTTTCGAGGTCGGCCAGGAAGCTGGTGAAGTCGACCGGCTGGTTATCCAGCTGAACCTTACGGCGCTCCATCTTATCCATATCGATAATATCGTTGAAAATATTCCCCAACGTCACCGCCGACACATGAATGGTCTTGAGGTATTTTTCCTGCTCGCCGGTCAGGTCAGTATCCAGAAGGATACGGCTCAGCCCGACGATGCCATTCAGCGGCGTACGCAGCTCATGGCTGATGGTAGAAATAAAGGTAGTCTTGTCCCGGCTGGCGCGTTCCAGCGCATCCTGGTAGCGCTTACGTTCGGTAATATCGCGGCCAAAGCCCATCAGCCCCCGGCGTTTACCCACGCGGTCATAGTAAGGGACTTTGCGGATCTCAAAGCAGGCTTTGCGCCCGTCGGGGTAATCCAGCCACTGTTCATAGGTCAGGGAGACGTTATGACGGAAGACTTTTTCATCCGTCTCGAGGACTTTTACTGCCGCTTCCTCGTTATAGACATCCTGAGGTTTCAGGTGAATAAGCTGCTTTTCGCTTTTCCCTGTCAGCAGCTCCATGGCGCGGTTACAGCCGGAAAACTCTTTGTCTTCATTACGATAGAAAACTAAATCCGGGGAAGCATCCAGGAAAGAGCGCAGGAAAGAGGATTGTTGTTCGAGCTGAATTTGCGCCTCTTCACGCTCTTTCATCTCAATCTTCAGCTGTTCGAGGGTTGTTTCGCGCTCGGCTTCCGCTTTCTCACGCTCGCCAATCTCCTGATTGAGTTGGGCGATATTGTCTTTGAGCTGCACGTTAAGCTTCAGGTCGCGCTCGCGCATCTCCTCAAGCTTTTCAACCAGTCGGGAGAGGCGCTGCCGCGACTCTTCCAGTTGCTCAACGACCACCGACAGAAAATAGACCGCCCAGGGCGTGATCAGCAGACCAAAGAAGATGGAGCGGATAACATCGATACTCTCGACCTGGCCATGCAGCACCATCGTAACGGCCATCTGTACGACAATCGCCAGCACCACCAGTGCAAGGGCCAACAGCATGGAAAAACGCACCAGACCCAACTTCATCATCAGGTCGACATAGTACTGCGCCAGCATACGGATTTGCTTCATAAGGGATTCCTTCGCGACAACTCCGCACAATAATACCCAATTCTGAGCAAACCGCTGTAAGTTGTGCGAAAAATGCGAAGCCCCTTACTCCTGGAGGGAAGGTGGCGTCCAGGCACGTCCCAGTGCCGAGCCCTGCACGCCGTGCTGATTCAGATAGCGGTCGAGTTCTACCATCCCGGTCCAGCGGTTTTCACACCACAGCGGCGCCAGCAGCGTCGGGCGACGGGCGCTGGCGGAAATTCGGTGATAAATCACCTCGGGCGGCGTGGCGCGGATCATCTCGCCGGCGGTGACTGTATACTCCTCCAGCGCAATGGCCTCGAGGCGTCCGGCCTGCCAGGCTTTCGCCATCGTACTGCCGGTCACTATGTGCAGGGGGTGCAGCTTGATACCATCGACGCCTGTATCCACCACCTGCTCCAGGGTTTGCAGGCAATGCTCCAGGGTTTCGCCCGGCAGCCCGACAATCAGATGCGAGCACACTTTCAGCCCGCGTTCACGTGCCAGGCGGGTCGTTCGCTGGTAGCAGGCAAAATCGTGGCCGCGATTAATCCGGTGCAGCGTTTTGTCATGTGCGGTTTGCAGGCCCAGCTCCAGCCACACCTCATAACCCTGCTCGTGGTAGCCGCTCAGCAGATCTAACACCGCTTCCGGGACACAATCCGGGCGGGTGCCGACACAGAGCCCGACGATATTGGCCTGGCTAACCGCCTGCTGATACATATTGCGCAGGACCTGCACTTCCGCAAAGGTGCTGGTGTACGCCTGGAAATAGGCCAGATAACGCTTTGCGCGATTCACGCACTGCGCCTGATGCGCCAGTTGCTCTGCAATAGAAAGATGCTGCTGTTCTTCGTCAGCAAAAGAGGCCACATTGCAGAAGGTGCAGCCTCCACGACCGATGGTGCCATCGCGATTCGGGCAGCTAAACCCACCATGCAGCGTCAGTTTATGGACTTTTTCGCCATAGCGACGTGAAAGATCCCCACCAAACATATTGACTAATTTTTGTAACTGCATAATCTGATAGACCGGCCTTAAGAAAGGGGCCAAGCCTGCCATTTTTAGCCACCGAAGACGATGACCTGGATCAATCGTCAGTGCGGCCGCACACTTCATTGCATAACAACTCAAGATAACTGCAATTTCATTCACCCGTCCGGTAATGACTTTTCCTTATACTTAAGCCCTGGATTGCCATTATCTTCATCAGGGGAAAAAACAGTGTTATTCCCCACCCCGAAAGAATCAGTCAGAAGAATACTCTGCGATAAATAGCCAGTTCAGCATATGACGATAATGATAAGCTATCGATATAGTGAGACAGATCACACTAGAATATGCTTTCCGCTGCGTTTCATTGTTGTTTAAAACTCCCTATTTTCCTTAATAATCATAACATTAAGCACCTCATAGCACATTTTTGTATAAATAAGATTGCCATTTGACGTAAGTGCCGATTCCCGATAAGTTGGGAATCCGCTGGAAGCTTTCTGGATGAGCACTCTGCTCATCATATTTATGCAGTAATTGAGATTCCCTCTTACAGCAAGTCCTCAAACTTGCGTACCGATGCGAAAAGGATTTAAAGAGGGCGAATGCGAGGTGCAAACCACCCCGTCGCCATGCTCTTTCTGTGCCCGTGCGCAATCGGTATCGGAGGGTGTCCCGTAGAGCCTGGGGAGGTTCACTGATATGTTGTACGATAAATCCCTTGAGAGGGATAACTGTGGTTTCGGCCTGATCGCCCACATAGAAGGCGAACCTAGCCACAAGGTAGTGCGTACCGCTATACACGCACTGGCCCGAATGCAGCACCGCGGCGCGATCCTTGCCGATGGTAAAACCGGCGACGGTTGTGGCTTGCTGCTGCAAAAACCCGATCGTTTCTTCCGTATCGTTGCGGAGGAGAACGGCTGGCGTTTAGCCAAAAATTATGCCGTCGGGATGTTATTCCTTAATAAGGATCCTGAACTGGCTGCTACGGCGCGCCGCATCGTTGAAGAAGAATTACAATGTGAAACCCTGTCTATTGTCGGTTGGCGCGATGTGCCGACTAACGAAGGGGTTCTCGGTGAAATCGCCCTCTCCTCGCTGCCCCGTATTGAACAAATTTTTGTTAACGCCCCGGCAGGCTGGCGCCCGCGCGATATGGAACGCCGTTTGTTCATCGCTCGTCGCCGCATTGAAAAGCGCCTGCAGGAAGATAAAGATTTCTACGTCTGCAGCCTGTCGAACCTGGTGAATATTTATAAAGGTCTGTGTATGCCGGCAGATTTGCCGCGCTTTTACCTGGACCTCGCGGACCTGCGCCTGGAATCAGCAATTTGCCTGTTCCACCAGCGCTTCTCCACCAACACCGTCCCACGCTGGCCGCTGGCACAACCGTTCCGCTACCTGGCACATAACGGTGAAATCAACACCATCACCGGTAACCGCCAGTGGGCGCGCGCGCGTACCTATAAGTTCCAGACCCCGTTAATTCCGGATCTGCACGATGCAGCACCGTTCGTTAACGAAACCGGTTCCGACTCCAGCTCCATGGATAACATGCTTGAGCTGCTGCTGGCCGGCGGGATGGATATCGTGCGTGCCATGCGTCTGCTCGTGCCACCAGCCTGGCAGAACAACCCGGATATGGATCCGGAGCTGCGCGCCTTCTTCGACTTTAACTCCATGCACATGGAGCCGTGGGATGGCCCGGCGGGCATCGTTATGTCCGACGGTCGCTACGCGGCCTGTAACCTCGACCGTAACGGTCTGCGTCCGGCGCGCTACGTCATTACCAAAGACAAGCTGATCACCTGTGCATCAGAAGTCGGTATCTGGGATTACCAGCCTGACGAAGTGGTGGAAAAAGGCCGCGTTGGCCCGGGCGAACTGATGGTTATCGATACCCGCGCAGGCCGCATTCTGCACTCCGCGGAAACCGATGACGATCTGAAAAGCCGCCATCCGTATAAAGAGTGGATGGAGAAAAACGTCCGCCGTCTGGTGCCGTTCGAAGACCTGCCTGACGAAGACGTTGGCAGCCGTCAGCTGGATGACGATACCCTCTCCAGCTACCAGAAACAGTTTAACTACAGCGCTGAAGAGCTGGACTCCGTGCTGCGCGTGCTGGGTGAAAATGGCCAGGAAGCCGTCGGCTCGATGGGCGATGATACCCCGTTTGCGGTGCTCTCCAGCCAGCCACGTATTATCTATGACTACTTCCGTCAGCAGTTCGCGCAGGTGACCAACCCGCCGATCGATCCGCTGCGTGAAGCGCACGTGATGTCGCTGGCCACCAGCATCGGCCGCGAAATGAACGTCTTCTGCGAAGCGGAAGGCCAGGCACACCGTCTGAGCTTCAAATCGCCAATCCTGCTGTACTCTGATTTCAAACAGCTGACCACGATGGAAGAGGAACACTATCGCGCCGATACGCTGGATATCACCTTTAACGCCACCGAAACCACGCTGGCCGAAACGGTGAAAGCGCTGTGCGATAAAGCTGAACAGATGGTACGTAACGGTACCGTTCTGCTGGTGCTCTCCGACCGTAATATCGCTAAAGATCGTCTGCCGGTACCGGCCCCGATGGCGGTTGGCGCGATCCAGACCCGTTTGGTAGATAAGAGCCTGCGCTGCGATGCCAACATTATTGTTGAGACCGCCAGCGCCCGTGACCCGCACCACTTTGCGGTGCTGCTGGGCTTCGGCGCCACGGCTGTCTATCCGTACCTGGCCTACGAAACGCTGGCAAAACTGGTCGATAGCAAAGCTATTGATAAAGCCTACCGCTCAGTGATGTTGAACTACCGTAACGGTATCAACAAAGGCCTGTACAAGATCATGTCCAAAATGGGCATTTCGACTATCGCCTCTTACCGCTGTTCGAAGCTGTTCGAAGCGGTCGGCCTGCATCGTGAAGTTTCCGACCTGTGCTTCCTCGGCGTTGTCAGCCGTATCGGCGGCGCGGGCTTTGATGACTTCCAGCAGGATCTGCTGAATCTGTCCAAACGTGCGTGGCTGGTCCGTAAGCCGCTGGCGCAGGGTGGCCTGCTGAAATACGTTCATGGCGGTGAATATCACGCCTATAACCCTGACGTAGTGCGCACGCTGCAACAGGCCGTTCAGAGCGGTGAATACAGCGATTATCAGCAGTATGCGAAACTGGTCAATGAACGTCCGGCCGCGACGCTGCGCGATCTGCTGGCAGTGAATCCTGGCGAGAACGCCATCAGCATCGACCAGGTTGAATCGGCAAAAGAGCTGTTCAAACGCTTCGATACCGCCGCTATGTCTATCGGTGCATTGAGCCCGGAAGCGCATGAATCGCTGGCGGAAGCTATGAACAGCATCGGCGGCTTCTCTAACTCCGGCGAGGGTGGCGAAGACCCGGCGCGCTATGGCACCAATAAAGTGTCGCGTATTAAACAGGTTGCTTCCGGTCGCTTCGGCGTTACCCCGGCATACCTGGTCAACGCCGATGTTATCCAGATTAAAGTGGCTCAGGGCGCGAAGCCGGGCGAAGGTGGGCAGTTGCCGGGTGACAAAGTCACGCCGTACATTGCCAAACTGCGTTATTCGGTTCCAGGCGTAACCCTGATTTCGCCGCCGCCGCACCACGATATTTACTCTATCGAGGATCTGGCACAGCTGATTTTTGACCTCAAACAGGTCAACCCGAAAGCGATGATTTCCGTGAAGCTGGTTTCTGAACCTGGCGTCGGCACCATCGCCACCGGCGTGGCAAAAGCCTATGCCGACCTCATCACCATCGCTGGTTATGATGGCGGTACCGGTGCCAGCCCGCTATCTTCGGTGAAATACGCCGGCTGTCCGTGGGAACTCGGTCTGGTGGAAACCCAGCAGGCGCTGGTAGCCAACGGCCTGCGTCATAAGATTCGCCTGCAGGTGGACGGCGGCCTGAAAACCGGCCTTGATATCATCAAAGCGGCGATTCTCGGCGCGGAAAGCTTCGGCTTCGGCACCGGCCCTATGGTCGCACTGGGCTGTAAATACCTGCGTATTTGCCACCTGAACAACTGCGCAACCGGCGTAGCAACCCAGGATGACAAACTGCGTAAGAACCATTACCACGGCCTGCCGTTCAAAGTGACAAACTACTTTGAATTCATCGCCCGCGAAACCCGCGAGCTGATGGCCGAGCTGGGTGTGAAGCGTCTGGTGGACCTGATTGGTCGTACCGACCTGCTGAAAGTGCTGGACGGCTTTACCGCGAAGCAACAGAAGCTGGATCTGAGCAAACTGCTGGAAACCGCCGAGCCGCATCCGGGCAAAGCGTTGTTCTGCACCGAAAGCAACCCGCCGTTTGATAACGGGGTGCTGAACGCGCAGCTGCTGCAGCAGGCAAAACCGTTTGTTGACGGCAAGCAGAGCAAAACCTTCTGGTTCGATATCCGTAACACCGACCGCTCCGTAGGCGCTTCGTTGTCCGGCTATATCGCCCAGACCCATGGCGACCAGGGGTTAGCGGCCGATCCTATCACCGCGCACTTCAGCGGTACCGCGGGCCAAAGCTTCGGCGTATGGAACGCCGGTGGCGTTGAGCTGCACCTGACCGGTGACGCCAACGACTACGTCGGTAAAGGGATGGCAGGCGGTCTGCTCTCCATTCGTCCTCCGGTGGGTTCTGCCTTCCGCAGCCACGAAGCGAGCATCATCGGCAACACCTGTTTGTACGGTGCGACCGGTGGTCGTCTGTACGCCGCAGGTCGTGCGGGTGAACGTTTTGCAGTACGTAACTCCGGCGCCATCACCGTGGTCGAAGGCATCGGCGATAACGGCTGCGAATACATGACCGGCGGTATTGTCTGCGTACTGGGTAAAACCGGCGTCAACTTTGGCGCAGGGATGACCGGCGGCTTTGCTTACGTGCTGGATGAAGACGGAGACTTCCGTAAACGTGTGAACCCTGAACTAGTGGAAGTGCTGGACGTTGATTCTCTGGCTATCCATGAAGAGCACCTGCGTGGTCTGATTACCGAACACGTGCAGCTGACCGGTTCGTCTCGCGGCGAAGAGATCCTGGCCAACTGGCCGGCCTTTGCAGCGAAATTCGCGCTGGTTAAACCTAAGTCCAGCGATGTTAAAGCACTGTTGGGTCACCGTAGTCGTAGCGCAGCAGAGCTGCGTGTGCAGGCGCAGTAAGGAATTCAGATGAGCCAGAACGTATACCAGTTTATCGACTTACAGCGTGTTGATCCGCCAAAGAAACCGCTGAAGATCCGCAAAATTGAATTTGTGGAAATTTATGAGCCGTTTTCAGAAGGCCAGGCCAAAGCACAGGCAGACCGCTGCCTGTCCTGCGGTAACCCGTACTGCGAATGGAAATGTCCGGTCCACAACTACATCCCTAACTGGCTGAAGCTGGCTAATGAAGGGCGTATTTTTGAAGCGGCGGAGCTATCGCATCAGACCAACACACTGCCGGAAGTCTGCGGGCGCGTTTGCCCGCAGGATCGCCTGTGCGAAGGATCCTGTACGCTGAATGATGAATTCGGCGCGGTGACTATCGGTAACATCGAGCGCTATATCAACGATAAAGCGTTCGAAATGGGCTGGCGCCCGGATCTCTCCGGCGTCAAAGCCACCGGTAAAACCGTGGCCATCGTTGGTGCAGGCCCCGCGGGCCTGGCTTGTGCGGACGTCCTGACCCGTAACGGCGTCAAAGCGGTGGTCTTCGATCGTCACCCGGAAATCGGCGGCCTGCTGACCTTCGGTATCCCGGCATTCAAGCTGGAGAAAGAAGTCATGACTCGTCGTCGTGAAATCTTCACCGGCATGGGTATTGAGTTCAAACTCAACGTCGAAGTGGGCCGGGATGTTCAGCTCGACGACCTGCTGAAAGAGTACGATTCGGTGTTCCTCGGCGTCGGGACCTATCAGTCCATGCGCGGCGGGCTGGAAAACGAAGAGGCAAACGGTGTCTTTGATGCCCTGCCGTTCCTGATTGCTAACACCAAGCAGACCATGGGCTTTGGCGAAACGGCGAGCGAGCCGTACGTCAACATGGAAGGCAAACGTGTCGTGGTACTGGGCGGTGGCGACACCGCGATGGACTGCGTGCGTACCTCCGTACGTCAGGGGGCATCGCATGTCATCTGTGCCTATCGTCGTGACGAAGAAAACATGCCGGGCTCCCGCCGCGAAGTGAAAAACGCGCGTGAAGAAGGTGTCGAGTTCCAGTTCAACGTTCAGCCTCTGGGCGTTGAAGTTAATGCCAACGGCAAAGTGTGCGGCGTGAAAATGGCGCGTACCGAGATGGGCCAACCGGATGCTAAGGGTCGTCGTCGCGCAGAAATCGTCGCCGGCTCCGAGCACGTTGTCCCGGCTGATGCGGTAGTTATGGCGTTTGGTTTCCGTCCGCACAGCATGGAGTGGCTGGCGAAGCACGACGTTGAGCTGGATTCTCAGGGCCGTATTATCGCCCCGGAAGGCAATGAAAATGCGTTCCAGACCAGCAACCCGAAAATCTTTGCTGGCGGCGATATCGTACGCGGTTCCGATCTGGTGGTCACCGCCATTGCCGAAGGTCGTAAAGCGGCTGACGGGATCCTCAACTACCTGGAAGTGTAATACCCCTGCCCGGATAAACGACTTATCCGGGCGGAAAGACAACGCCCGTGGGTGAAAACCCGCGGGCTTTTTTTATGGCAGTGACCCGTCCTGAATAGCGTTGACACGTTCCTGACTTAAATCCGGAGAACGTGATGATGACTGAGTTCAAACGCACCCAACGTGATTATCCTCTATCCTTTAAAATAGCCGTTGTCGGGCAGGTCGAAAAAGGCGAGATGACCTACAAGCAGGCCCAGCAGCGGTATGGCATTCAGGGGCGCTCCACCGTGCTTGTCTGGCTGCGTAAATATGGCCGGCTTGACTGGAGCCCCGGTCTTCCTGACCTGGTGAAGAGGAAACTGCCTGTGGCTCAGACGACTGTCCCGCTTACACCCGAGCAAAGAATCAGGGAACTTGAAGAACAGCTTAAGCTGGCAAACCAGAAAGCTGAGTTTTTTGAATCGGTTATCAATGTTCTGAAAAATGATTACGGGGTGAGCATCGTAAAAAAGCGGCCCGGCAAGTCCTCTCGCAAAGTCCGGCCAAAAAAATAACCGTTACACGCGTATGCCAGTTCCTGGGGCACAGCAGACAGGCATGGTATCAGGACAACACAAGGCGCAGAAAACAACAGGAACATCATGCTCAGGTTCTTGATTTTGTTGCCCGCGTCAGGTGCCGTCAGCCGCGAATCGGTACGCGTAAACTGCACTATCTGCTGAACACTCAGGCCGATAAAACGCTGAATATCGGACGGGACCGTCTGTTTAACCTGCTGGATGAATACCGACTTCTGGTGCCAGTGAAACGGGCATATCACAAAACCACCAACAGCCATCATCGCTTTTACCGGCATCCTAATCTGCTGAAACCCGGCCCTGAACAGGTTACCGCCCTTGGGCCAGAGCAGGTCTGGGTCGCTGATATAACTTATCTTCCTCTGCGCAGCGGCACGGCTTATCTGAGTCTGGTCACTGATGCCTGCTCCAGAAAAATCGTGGGCTACCATGTCGGGGAAAACCTGCAGACAGAAAATGTGGTAAAAGCGTTCAGACAGGCACTGAGGCAGAGAAAAACGACAGGTCCGCTGGTACACCACTCTGACAGAGGACTGCAATACTGCTCGGTACTTTATCAGTCAGTTCATGAAAGAAACGGAATAACCTGTTCAATGACCGATGGTTATGACTGCTACCAGAATGCGCTGGCTGAGCGGGTAAACGGGATCCTAAAAAATGAATTTTTACTCTCGCGTCCTGCAAACCTGGCGCAGGCCCGGGAAATGGTAAAAGAATCCGTGGCAATCTATAACCATGAGCGGCCACACCTGGCCCTGAAATACAAAACGCCCGATGATGTTCATCAGGCGTTTTACAGACAGAAAACTGTCAACCTATATCAGGACTAGTCACAGCAGCAGATCGGCGCGAACCTTAATCACCACTTTTTTGATGTCGGCAGGGAGAGTCACCTGACAACCGGGTTTATGCGGCTCTCCGGGCATAAATACCGCAAACATCTCCGGCTGCAGCGTCAGCACCTGCTCCCCGGCAATGCGCTGGCACAGTTGATAATCCTCTTCTACCCGTGCGGCCTCGCACTCACGTGCTGAGCCTGTCGCGCCGTAGAAAATCCGCTCCGTTCCCGACAGCAAAATCTGGATATCGATAAACTGCATGTGCAGTTCGGCTTTCTTCTCTTCAGGGGCACCGGTGGTGAACTGCATGACGTTCATAAACAGATTATCGCCCTGTAATTCGTAGCTGCCCGGAGCCTTATTGTGCAGGTCGTGGGCCTGTGCCAGCGCAATAGCCCGCACCAGCGCCGTCGGTAACCCGGCCGGCAGAGGCTGCTGTAAATGACCAAAAATCATATCGTTGCTCCTTGTCCCCATAATGCCGCACCCAACAGCCCCGCATCATGTCGGTAACGGGCTTCCCGCAGCGGAACCTGATAAACCGCGGGCTCTTGTGACAAATATTCCGCCACCAGCGGCAGATAACCGCTGGCCAGGCCGATGCTGCCGCCGACCACCACGCAGTCACAGTCTGTGACGGCTTTAAGATCGGCAATCAGTCGTGCCAGCGCTCGTGCCGAACGCTGGATCAAGTCCTGTGCCTGCAGATGTCCTTCGCTGGCCAGGGAAAAAATCGCTCTGGCATCCAGCCCACTCAGATCGTCACGGGCCGCCGCGGCGATACCGCGCCCGGAGGCGATCGCTTCAACGCATCCCCGCCGACCGCAGCCACAATCTGGCCCGTCAGGATCCGCCAGCGTGTGGCCACAATGGCCGGCCAGACCACCGCGACCGGTATGCAGTCGGCCATGGCTGACAATCCCGCCCCCGACGCCGGTTGAGACGGTGAGAAAGACCATCTCCCCCACCTTCTCTGCCAGCGCATGATATTCCGCCCACGCCGCGGCCTGCGCATCATTGATCGCGATGCCCGGGAGCCCGGTCAGGCCGGACAAACAATCGAGCAAAGGGAAGCGGGCCAGGCCTCCGAGGTTCGCTGGATTAATCGCCGTTAAGATACCGTCCTGAATAATGCCGGTAGAGGCGATAGCAAAACAGGTCGCGCGCTCGGCAAGAGGTGCCACCAGCGTCTCCAGTGCAGCGGCTAACGCTGCGGGAGTCCGACTCGCTGGGGTTGGCATTTCACGTCGTTCGAGAATGTTAAATTCCCCGTCAATCAGCGCGGCAGCAAGCTTAGTGCCACCAATATCAATCGCCAGTGTTGTCATTGCACCGCCTTTTTCAGCGCGGTGTTGTACCACCCGCAGATATGTTCCAGCCGGGTAATGGCGGAACCGACGGTCACCGCCCACGCTCCCTGACGCATCGCCTCTGCCGCCTGGGCTGGTGTGTTGTAACGCCCTTCGGCAATCACCCGACAGCCTGCCGCGTGAAGCGCCTGCACCAGGGCCAGATCGGGCTCGTCCGGCGTATGCGCTGTGGTATAACCCGACATCGTGGTGCCAATAATTTCCGCTCCGAGTCGCTGGCAGAACAGGCCATCCTCAACGGAGGAGCAGTCGGTCATCGCCAGCTTGTTATGCTGATGGATTCGCGCCAGCAGCGCCTCGATCGCCACCGGACGCGCGCGCTGGGTGCCATCGATAGCAATAATATCTGCACCCGCCAGCACCAGAGCATCCACATCCTCGAGGAACGGGGTGATGCGCACTGGAGAATCCTCGAGGTCGCGTTTCAGAATGCCAATAATCGGCACCGTCACCAGGGCACGAGTCGCTTTCAGATTTTCCACTCCCTCAATGCGCAATGCCACTGCCCCGGCCTGCTCAGCCGCCAGCGCCATCGCGGCAACAATCGCTGGCGTATCCAGCGGGCTACCGGGGACCGGCTGGCAGGAGACAATTAACCCGCCATCGATCTCGATGCGGCGATCCAGTTGTTCAAGCAAAGACATAATAACTCCCTGATATCTGTCATGGCCCGGCATCAGCACCGGGCGTCGGCTACCTGGTTTTCAGTAATCCGCTTTTGTTGGCACCGAATGCCACCGCACCGCTCAGCGGTTTGCCATCAATTGCATCATGGGTACGTACCGCTTCCGGGCGGATCCAGCGTTGCACGCGGGAGGGCATATCCAGACCGATAAGCAGGATCACCACAAAGGTCAGACCGAACGACAGCGATCCCAGCGTGGTGCCCAGATCCATCCGCTGTGCGATCAGCGCCCCGAGAACCGGCGCGATCGCTCCGCCCAGCGCCCCGACGTTATAGGTAAAGCCCAGACCAGCGGCGCGTTGATCGGTATCGAAATAACCGCCGATCAATTTCGGTAAGATCCCAGAGATCCCCTGCCCCAGCATCTGCTGGAAGAACAGTAACAGTCCCAGTACCCACACGTTTGTACCGCCAATAGCAAACACCGGAATAATCAACAGCTGGGATGCCAGCAGGCTACAGACATAGGCTTTGCGCGTGCCCAGCCAGTCGCCGAGAAAACCGCCGACGCAGCAGCCCACCGCCGCGCCAAAGCCGCTGAAGAACAGCACCTTCGCCACGGTGGTATGGTCGTACGCGAGTTCTGTTTTGAGATAGGTGGGCAAAAGCGCCTGGATCGGCCACGAATAGAGAAAGGCGAACAGGACCACCACCATCAGCGTCACCCCGGTTGGCCAACGCTTGCCGCTGCTCTGCACCATAAAGCTGATAAAGATCGCCGCGCAGACCAGCCCCAGTAGCACCACGATGCCGGCATTTTGCAGATCGCCTGCAAAGCAGAACCATAGCGCGGTCGCAGCCATCATAGTCAGGAAGATATTGATAACCCGATGCTTTCCGCAGTACAGGATATCCACCATCGTGCGGACCGGCGCCTGGCCTTCATGCTTCTCTTTCCAGTCCTCGGCTTCCGGAATGTTCTTGCGTAACCACAGCGCAAAGACAATCGGCACGATGCCAATGAAAAACAGCGCGCGCCAGCCCCAGACCGGCACCACCAGGCTGTAGACCTGTGCCGCGATCACCGCCCCGACGGAGAAACCGGAGATCAAAAAGCCGCTGGCCTTGTTGCGCATCTGTTTTGGCCAGCTTTCAATGACGTAGGTCGCGCTGGAGCCATACTCCCCCGCCATGCCCATACCAATCACCAGTCGGGCGATAAACATGGTAGTAAAGCCGGGCGCAAAGCCGCAGGCCAGCGTACCGACAGAAAACAGGATAATACTGGTGACCATTGCCAGCCGGCGTCCGTAGCGGTCGCCCATTGCGCCCAGCATCAGCCCACCAAACCAGCGTGAAATAAAGGCGGCGGAAATCAGGCTGGCGGCCTCAACGGTGGTCAGGCCAAACTCGCCCTGAATTTCCGTCAGGACCAGGGCGATTAAGACAAAATCAAAACCATCAAGCAAATATCCCAACCAGGCGGCGGAGAACGCCCGCCACTGTGCCCGGTTGAGATGGCGATACCACGGGATGTTCTGGGTCGTTGTACTCATTTTACTCTCCCGCGATGGGTCAGACCCACGCTTGGCTTTTGATACCGGATGTCGTTTGCACCACACCCGATACAGACAGTGTTGTTACCCGGACAAGGCATATTGTGCCGGTGGCCGGGAATATCCCCGCCCGCGCAATGCGGCGGGGTGCGCGTTCGTCTTAACCCAGCAGCGCTTTCTCCTGCTGCAACTGCTGCGCCAGCACCTTCAGCTCCGGCAGGAACTTCTCATCGACCGGGGAGAACGGTTTGCGGCACAGCGGCTCCGCCACCACATCCATATAATGCAGGACGGTTTTCAGGCCGCGGAATACACCGGTTTTGATCAGCAGATCGATGACCTTGTTGCACTCGCTTTGCAGCCTCTGCGCTTTTGCGATATCGCCGGTTCGCAGCGCCTGCACGATCCCCTGATAGCGCCATCCCATAATGTTGTAGGTGCTTCCGATCCCGCCGTCGGCGCCCGCCAGCAGGCCGGAGGCAAAGATCTCGTCATAACCGTTATAAAGCACCAGATCCGGATGCGCGCGACGGATTTGCTCCATCTGGAAGAGATCGCCCGAGGTTTGCTTCAACGCGCCCACGCCCGGCAAGGTCACCAGCGTGTTGATCTGCTCGAGAGTCAGCTTAACGCCGCTGAGCGCCGGAATGTTGTAGACCACCATCGGTAAACCATTAGCCGAATCAATAATGGCCTGGTAATGAGCGCAGTGCTCTTCAAAACTGAAAGGGTAGTAGAACGGCGTAACGGCGGAAACGGCATCGTAACCGTAGTCGTCCGCGGCCCGGGCCAGCTGCTGGCTCTCCAGAGTGCTGACGCAGCCGACGTGGGCAATCAGCGTCATTTTCCCTTTTGCTTCTTCAGCCACGATCTCCAGCACTTCCTGGCGCTCTGCGCTGCTTTGCACAAAAGCCTCGCCAGTCGAGCCGCCAACGTATAACCCGTCAATGCCCTGGCTCAGGTTAAAGCGCACCAGCCGGCGCAGGCTCTGAGTATCCAGCTTTTGTTGCCCGTCGAACGGCGTAAGCAGCGCCGCCATCACTCCACGTAAATTGACCGCCATATAAACCTCGTAGTGATATTGCCTGTGATTAATGATGTACCTTTATACCTGTTATACCAGACAGGTTGCGCGGTAGCCTCATACAGAACGCTTATTATGCGATCTGCTTCACTAAACAACGATCCTGACGATCGTCTGTCTTATTTTGTGGGGTGCTTTTTCTGGCCGAAGGCGTGCCAGGTCGCGGAAACGCTATTGAGGTGGCTTTGTAAGGCGCGATCGGCTTCATCGGGGTCGCGACGCCGAATGGCTTCGACGATGTCGATATGCTGTTGGTAGCTGACAGTGTTGTGTTCGTGCAACGCGTGCTCTGGGACTTTCGGTCGTGCGGCAATCAGCCAGTCCAGAAGCGCGACATGGATGGCCATAAAAATCGGGTTCCCGGGGATTTCCGCCAGCACCCGATGAAATTCCACGTCAGAACGGATAAACAGCGCGTTGTCATCAAGCGACTGGCTGTTGATCTTCAAGGCCTGCCCCAGTTTATCGATCTGCTCATCACTGGCGTGCTCCGCGGCATAACGGACCAGGCTGGATTCAAAAAACAGGCGCAGCTGTTCAAAATGGGCGATACCGCCAGGGTGAGACAGGAAGTCTTTCGCCATCCCCGACAGTTCACCAATGATGGTGTCGGCGGAAGGCCGGGAGACGCGGGCGCGTTCGCCGTTGCTAATCTGCACCAGGCCTTTACGTTTTAATGCGGCCAGCGCTTCGCGCACAGAAGGACGACCAACGTTGAAAAAGGTCATCAGCTCACGCTCAGACGGGAGTTGCTCACCTTCAGCAAACTCACGGCGACGGATCATATTCTCGAGCTCTTCCTCTACCATTTCAGAGAGCTTTTTACGCGCCAGCGGACGGCGGCGCAGGCTGCTACCGATGGCGGACGAGGTTTCTTCTGTCTGGGGATCAATTGCGCTCATAGGGACCATGTGTGATGTGTGACAGCAAGTGACGACGGGATCATCTTACCACAAGAATTCCCTGTGGGCGGCGTAGATAACAGAACAGGCCCCGAAGGGCCTGCAATCTGGCATCCATAACCTGCTGGATGATTATTTCACGACGCGTAACGCCGGACGGCCACCGCGCGGCGGCGGCGTATCGTCAGGGTCATCGTCATGATTGTCCGGTTTGTCGCCGTCAATCACCGACATCACCGTCTCGTTGTCATTGCTTACCGATGCGTCGTCATCATTCAGCGTCGTGACGTCTTCATCGTAGGCCGCTTCAGGCTCGAACATGGTACCAGCACCGTTTTCACGGGCATAGATAGCCAGTACCGCAGCCATCGGCACGGAAACATTGCGTGGGACACCGCCAAAGCGCGCGTTGAAACGCACTTCGTCATTAGCCAGTTCCAGGTTCCCCACGGCACGCGGCGCAATATTCAGGACGATTTGCCCATCGCGCGCGTACTCCATCGGCACCAGTACGTTGGGTAATGTCACATCGACAACCAGATGTGGCGTCAGCTGGTTGTCCAGCAGCCACTCATAGAACGCCCGCAGTAAGTACGGGCGACGCGGCGTTAGCTGCGATACATCCATCGGTTAGCCTCGACCGAGTCGCATTTCACGCTCGGGTTCAGTTAAGGAAGCGAGGAAGGAATCACGTTCAAAGACGCGAGTCATATAGCCCTTGAGCTCCTTCGCGCCAGCACCAATAATTTCCACACCGAGAACCGGCAAACGCCACAGCAGCGGTGCCAGATAGCAATCAACCAGGCTGAACTCATCGCTCAGGAAGTAAGGTTTCTGGGTGAAAACGGGTGCAATCGCCTGCAGCTCTTCGCGCAGCTGTTTACGCGCGGTTTCAGCCTGGGCAGCGGTACCGGTCTGAATGGTGTTCATCAGCGAATACCAGTCTTTTTCGATGCGCTGCATGTACAGACGACTTTCCCCACGCGCAACCGGATAGACCGGCATTAACGGTGGGTGCGGGAAACGCTCATCCAGATATTCCATAATGATGCGGGATTCCCACAGAGTGAGCTCACGATCCACCAGCGTAGGTACGCTTTGATTCGGGTTGAGGTCAATCAGATCCTGAGGTGGGTTGTCCTTCTCCACGTGCTCTATCTCAAAACTAACACCTTTTTCTGCCAGCACGATGCGGACTTGGTGGCTATAGATGTCAGTAGGACCAGAAAACAGCGTCATTACCGAACGTTTGTTGGCAGCGACAGCCATGAAAACCTCCAGGTATATTCAGAATTTTTGTACTGCTACCAATCACACAGGATTGGCCAGATGTAAAAACCCCAGTAGCGTGACGTCATTCTCGTTTGGGTAAAATCACAAAAATGAACGATCACCAGCATTTGGGCAGAAAATTGGATGATAGTTTACCAGATCTTGAAGGCATTGTGGTGAGGGGATTCTGGAAATGCTGAAAAAGTGGAAAGAACAGGTGGTTTTCGGAGGGAAAAAGCCAGATTTCTGCATAAAAAAACCCGCCGAAACGGGTTTTTTCGCAAATTGTTCTGCGTGAGCAGAAAACAATTAACGTTTGGAGAACTGAGGACGACGACGTGCTTTACGCAGACCGACTTTCTTACGTTCAACCTGACGAGCATCACGAGTAACGAAACCAGCTTTACGCAGTTCGCCACGCAGGGACTCATCATACTCCATCAGAGCGCGGGTGATACCGTGACGGATCGCACCAGCCTGACCAGAGATACCACCACCTTTAACAGTGATGTACAGATCCAGTTTCTCAACCATGTCGACCAGTTCCAGCGGCTGACGAACTACCATGCGGGCAGTTTCACGACCGAAGTACTGTTCCAGAGAACGCTGGTTAATAACGATTTTGCCGCTGCCTGGTTTGATGAAAACGCGAGCTGCGGAACTTTTGCGGCGACCAGTGCCGTAATATTGATTTTCAGCCATTGCCTATAATCCCGATTAGATGTCAAGAACTTGCGGTTGCTGTGCCGCGTGGTTGTGCTCGTTACCCGCGTAAACTTTCAGCTTACGGTACATAGCACGACCCAGCGGGCCTTTTGGCAACATGCCTTTAACCGCGATTTCAATCACACGCTCAGGACGGCGAGCAATCATCTCTTCAAAGGTCGCTTCTTTGATACCACCGATGTGGCCGGTGTGATGATAGTACATTTTGTCTTCGCGCTTGTTGCCGGTTACAGCAACTTTTTCTGCGTTCAGAACGATGATGTAATCACCGGTATCTACGTGCGGAGTGTATTCCGCTTTATGCTTACCGCGCAGGCGACGAGCCAGTTCAGAAGCCAGACGGCCCAGAGTTTTACCGGTCGCGTCAACAACATACCAGTCGCGCTGTACGGTTTCTGGTTTAGCTGTAAAAGTTTTCATTAAAAGCTTACCCAAATAATAAGTTACACGTTGGTGAACACCCAAACGTTTAGTCAGTTGAGGTTCACGCGACATTGTCCAGCAAACCTACCCCTTCGAATAGCCTATGCCGGCACTATAGAAAGTTTTGGGAAAAAAACCTTCTTGTAACGTGGGGTCGCAAGATTATAGAGAAGTCGGGAACAAAGGTCGACCCCTTTATGTGATTAGAAGCAGGTTTTTTCGCCGGTGTCATGCCGTTCTCTTCTGCCTTTCCCTCAGGCAACGCGGCATAAGGGAAAGGTTGTTAGTCAGGGCATATGCGGGCGTTTCAAATATTCTTCGCTTTGCATTTCCTGCAGGCGCGATAAGCAACGCTGGAACTCAAACTTCAGGCGCTCGCCCTGATAAATGTCATGCAGCGGAACCGCGGCGCTGACCACCAGCTTGACGTGGCGCTCATAGAATTCATCCACCAGCGCGATAAAACGCCGGGCTTCACTCTCCAGCAGCCCGGTCATCACCGGGACATCAAAGAGCATCACGGTATGGAACAGGCGCGAGAGCGCAATGTAATCGTGCTGGCTACGCGCATCCACACACAGCGTGGCAAACGAGGCCGCCAGCGTCTGGTTTTCGACGCCAAGCGTCGGCAGCATACGATGGTTGATCTCCAGCGTCGGCGTCTGCTCGCGTTTAGCCCCCGCCAGCGCCAGCCACAGTTTATCCATCTGTTCTTGGGTCTGCGTATTGAGAGGCGACAGCCACAAATGGGCCTGGGTTAAGGTACGCAGGCGGTAATCAATACCGGCATCGACGTTCATAATGTCGCAGTGCTGTTTAATCGCCTCGATGGCAGGCAGGAAGCGAGCACGCTGCAGCCCGTTGCGGTACAGGTCATCCGGCGGAATGTTCGAGGTCGCCACCAGCGTAATTCCACGGGCAAACAGCGCTTTCATCAGCCCGCCCAGCAGCATCGCATCGGTAATATCGGAGACAAAAAACTCATCGAAGCACAACACGTCAGTTTCCGCCTTGAAGCGGTCAGCGAGGATCTCAAGCGGATCGCTGTGCCCCTGCAGGGTGATGAGTTCCTCATGCACACGCAGCATAAAGCGGTGGAAGTGCAGGCGCTGCTTACGCTCGCCCGGTAGACTTTGGTAAAACAGATCCATCAGCCAGGTCTTGCCCCGGCCTACGCCTCCCCACATATAGAGGCCGCGCACGGCAGCGGTATCAGCGGTAGGTTCACGCTTGCCCAGCAGCTTGCCGAATTTTGCCCGTAAACCGCCGCTTTGCGGTACCGGAACGGGTTTATTCTGCAGTTCATGATAGATGGTATCAAGGCGGCTCACCGCTTCTTGCTGGACATCGTCGGGTTGGTGGCTGCCCTCTTTGAGAGCGAAAAGGTAACGCGATGTTGGGGACAGGCTTTGCATGATCTAATTGTTATTCCTTGAAAACCGTAATGCTGAAGCTCACGATTGACGAAAAAAAGGCCGTTCTACACTACGCGATGATACGCCAGGATTCCACTTCTGTGGAATTAGCGGTTATAGTGGCACTATCGGGCGCAGGCGGAGAGCCTTACAGCCACCCTACGGAACCACAAAACAACGGGAGATGTACATGACCTGGGAATATGCGCTAATTGGGCTAGTTGTCGGTATCATCATCGGTGCCGTCGCCATGCGTTTTGGCAACCGCAAATTACGCCAACAACAGGCGCTGCAGTTCGAGCTGGAAAAGAATAAAACAGAGCTTGAAGAGTATCGTGAAGAGCTGGTCAGCCACTTTGCCCGCAGTGCAGAACTGCTGGATAACATGGCCGATGACTATCGCCAGCTGTATCAGCATATGGCAAAAAGCTCCAGCAGCCTGCTGCCAGACACCATGGCGGACGCAAACCCGTTCCGCAACCGTCTGGCTGAATCCGAAGCCGGCAACGATCAGGCGCCGGTCCAGATGCCGCGCGACTATTCTGATGGCGCGTCCGGCCTGCTGCGCGGCGGAGCAAAACGCGACTAATCTCTCCCTGACCGCAAAAATATTATCCGGGCGCGTTCCCTGCGCCCGTCTCAACCCTGCATCCCAGCTATTATTTAACCATTGACCGCATTGTTAGCGGGTCAAAAATTCAATAACATCAGACCATTCGGGACGCATTTCCATACACCTCAGGTTACGAGAGCCAGCATCAGATGAAGAAACAGACTTTGCTGTTGAGTGCATTAGCGTTAAGCATCGGGTTATCGCTGTCGGTTTTACCTACGGCTATGGCATCGTTACCCACCCAGATTCCCGGCCAGGGCGCACTGCCAAGCCTTGCCCCCATGTTAGAAAAAGTGCTGCCAGCGGTGGTAAGCGTGCAGGTTGAAGGGACCGCCGCGCCTGCACAAAATATGCCGGAAGAGTTGAAAAAGTACTTTGGCGACAATGTGCCGCAGGAGCAGGCTCAGCCTTTTGAAGGCCTCGGCTCCGGCGTCATCATCGATGCCGAAAAAGGCTATGTATTGACCAACAATCACGTGATCAGCCAGGCGCAGAAAATCAGCGTTCAGCTCAACGACGGTCGTGAGTTTGACGCGAAACTGGTCGGCAGCGACGACCAGAGCGATATCGCGCTGTTGCAAATCCAAAAGCCCAGCCATCTGACGCAAATCGCCATCGCCGACTCTGATAAGCTGCGCGTCGGCGATTTCGCCGTGGCCGTCGGCAACCCGTTTGGCCTTGGCCAGACCGCGACCTCAGGCATCGTCTCGGCGCTGGGCCGCAGCGGGCTGAACCTCGAAGGGCTCGAGAACTTTATCCAGACCGATGCCTCCATTAACCGAGGTAACTCTGGCGGGGCCCTGCTGAACCTCAACGGCGAACTGATTGGTATCAATACCGCGATTCTGGCGCCGGGTGGCGGCAGCGTCGGTATCGGCTTTGCCATTCCGAGTAATATGGCCCAGACCCTTGCCCGGCAGTTGATCCAGTTTGGCGAAATCAAACGCGGCCTGTTGGGTATAAAAGGCATGGAAATGAGTGCAGATATCGCCAAAGCGATGAACATCGACGCTCAGCGCGGGGCTTTCGTCAGTGAAGTCCTGCCGAACTCAGGTTCGGCCAAAGCCGGGGTGAAATCTGGCGACGTGATTGTCAGCATGAATGGCAAACCGCTTAACAGCTTTGCCGAGCTGCGCTCGCGGATCGCCACTACGGAGCCGGGGACCAAAGTGAAGCTGGGCCTGCTGCGTGAAGGGAAGCCGCTGGACGTTGAAGTGACGCTGGATAAAAGCACCTCCTCGACCGCCAGCGCCGACCTCATCATTCCGGCACTTCAGGGTGCGTCACTCAGTGACGGACAGATGAAAGACGGTACGAAAGGCGTCACCGTCGATAGCGTAGATAAAGGAAGCCCTGCGGCTCAGGTTGGCCTGCACAAAGATGACCTGATCATCGGCCTGAATCGCGAACGCATTCAGTCCATCGTCGAGCTGCGTAAAGTGCTGGAGAGTAAACCGGCCGTTATTGCGCTGAACGTCATGCGCGGGAACGAAAGCATTTATCTGCTGCTGCGTTAATGCGGATTTCCGGACATCGCCTGCCGTGCGATGTCCGGATAACTCGTGCTATGCTGCGCATGTCCATCCATTAACGATATCTGCATCATGCCTGGAAAGTTACTACGTTCTGTACTCATCGGTTTGATCGTCGGCGGCCTGCTGCTCGCCGCGATGCCTTCTTTGCGTAAGTGGCATCTGTCGACGACCACCCAGTACGATAGCGCGGACGAATCGCCCGCCAGCTATAATCCAGCCGTCCGCCGTGCCGCACCGGCGGTGGTAAATGTCTATAATCGCGCGTTGAATGGCACCAGCCATAATCAGCTCACCCTCGGATCCGGCGTTATCATGGATCAGCGCGGCTACATTCTGACCAATAAGCACGTTATCAATGATGCCGATCAGATCATCGTCGCCCTACAGGACGGCCGGGTCTTTGAAGCGTTACTGGTGGGTTCCGATACGCTAACCGACCTCGCGGTCCTGAAGATCAACGCCAACGCCGGCCTGCCGGTTATCCCGATCAACCCTAAGCGGGTACCGCATATCGGTGATGTGGTGCTGGCGATTGGTAACCCCTATAACCTTGGGCAGACGATTACTCAGGGCATTATCAGCGCCACCGGTCGTATTGGCCTGAACCCTACCGGGCGCCAGAATTTCCTGCAAACTGATGCTTCCATTAACCACGGTAACTCCGGCGGCGCGCTGGTGAACTCGTTGGGCGAGCTGATGGGCATCAACACGCTGTCATTTGATAAAAGCAATGATGGTGAAACGCCAGAAGGGATCGGCTTCGCCATTCCGTTCCAGCTGGCCACCAAGATTATGGATAAGCTTATCCGCGATGGTCGGGTGATCCGCGGCTATATCGGCATCAGCGGTCGTGAGATTGCCCCACTGCATGCGCAGAGCGGCGGGATCGATCAGCTGCAAGGGATTGTGGTCAATGATGTCGCCCCAGATGGCCCGGCAGCACAGGCCGGGATCCGCGCCAACGACGTGATCGTCTCCGTGAATGACAAGCCAGCCGTCTCCGCACTTGAGACCATGGATCAGGTCGCGGAGATCCGCCCTGGCTCAGAAATTCCGGTGATCATTATGCGTGATGACAAGAAGATCACTCTGCATATTGCCGTTCAGGAATACCCGGCCACCAACTAGCAGACATAAAAAAACCGGAGCTGCTCACTCGCTCCGGTTTTTTTAATCCATCACACGCTTATTTGTTGACGAAATCTTCGCCCATGGCGATATCTTTCTTCAGCGTATCCAGCATCCCTTCCAGCGCCTGCTGTTCAAATGCACTGAGCTTACCGATCGGCTGGCGTTCCTCAACACCATTTTTACCGAGCAGCAGCGGCTGGGAGAAGAAGCGCGCGTACTGACCATCGCCTTCCACGTAAGCACATTCCACGACCCCTTTTTCGCCTTGCATTGCCCGCACTAAGGACAAGCCGAAACGCGCGGCCGCCTGGCCCATCGAGAGCGTCGCCGACCCGCCGCCGGCTTTGGCTTCCACCACTTCGGTGCCGGCGTTCTGGATACGTTTTGTCAGATCGGCAACTTCCTGATCGCTAAAGCTCACGCCCGCAATCTGGGACAGCAACGGCAGGATCGTCACGCCGGAGTGGCCGCCAATCACCGGGACTTCGATATCTGATGCCGATTTATCTTTCAGCTCAGCGACAAAGGTGTTCGAACGGATGATGTCCAGCGTGGTCACGCCAAACAGTTTGTTCTTGTCGTAAACGCCCGCTTTTTTCAGCACTTCTGCCGCAATGGCCACCGTGGTATTCACCGGGTTGGTAATAATGCCGATGCAGGCCTGCGGGCAGGTTTTCGCAATCTGTTGTACCAGATTCTTCACGATACCGGCGTTCACGTTAAATAAATCGGAGCGATCCATGCCTGGCTTACGGGCTACGCCAGCAGAAATCAACACGACATCCGCCCCGACAAGTGCTGGAGTAGCGTCTTCACCGGAGAAACCTTTAATTTTCACATCGGTAGGGATATGGCTAAGATCAACCGCCACGCCCGGTGTGACCGGAGCAATGTCGTACAACGAGAGTTCTGAACCTGAAGGCAGTTGGGTCTTAAGTAGTAGGGCAAGCGCCTGGCCAATTCCACCAGCAGCGCCGAGGACTGCAACTTTCATCCTAAACTCCTTATTATGGTTAATATCGTCTTTCGTTATTCCGTCGCCTGGACCTTAATTCACAAGATAAACAATTACAATCAGTATGGTTGAATAATGCGGACTGTTGCGCAGTGATGCATCAGCTTCGCATTTTCATCCTTGAGGGTGACTACCCGGCACAATGCTTTACCGGGTCGACTATTGGTTACAATACACCCAGCTTGCTCGGCAAAACAACATCATTCTCATAACATTTAATTTACTTTTACAGCGATTTACGGGCTGTGATGAAGGCATGTTCCTTCGCAGGGTTATTTGCTAAAATATGCCCCCTTCATAACATTATTTACTTTATCCCCCTGCGGATTATTTGCATAAAAATTCATTCCTATGCATAATGATGTTGTTTTTACCACCATAATTTGGGTGACTTATGCGAAGTTCGGCAAAACAAGAAGAACTGGTTAAAGCGTTTAAACTGCTGCTTAAAGAAGAAAAGTTCAGCTCTCAAGGCGAGATTGTCCAGGCGCTGCAGGAAGAAGGTTTCGATAATATTAACCAATCGAAAGTCTCCCGCATGCTGACAAAATTTGGCGCGGTGCGTACCCGGAACGCCAAAATGGAGATGGTCTATTGCCTGCCTGCCGAGCTTGGCGTCCCGACAACCTCCAGCCCACTGAAGAACCTGGTCCTCGACATCGACTATAACGATGCCGTAGTGGTGATTCACACCAGCCCGGGTGCGGCGCAGCTGATTGCCCGCCTGCTGGACTCCCTCGGCAAAGCGGAAGGTATTCTCGGCAGTATTGCCGGCGATGACACCATCTTTACCACCCCGGCCAGAGGATTTACCGTCAAAGATCTGCACGACGCGATTCTGGTGCTGTTCGAACAAGAACTGTAAGCCCCTTCCCTCTGGCGCCCGCCAGGGGGCTCATTTAAAAACGCAGCATTTCTTTAACATTAAGTGTGGTTTTCCGCCTCTATACATTCCTTTACCGAATGAGAGAGTCTAAAACGCACAAAATATCAAATTCACCTATCTATATGATTTTATTCGCTATAACACCTGGTCATGGCGAAAAAATGACATTCCTAATACTTATACGTTATAAAAACGACAATTCCTTGCAATTATTTACTCATAAAATAATTAGCACGGTATTAATATTTTCGGTGATTAGTGTATACTTGATTTTGTGATGAGGGTCACGAAACGAAGAGCCCTCAATAATAAGATTCGACGAGGTGAACATCATGAAAATCAAAACAACTGTCGCTGTACTCAGCGTTCTGTCGGTTCTCTCCTTTGGCGCTTTCGCCGCTGACTCGATTAATAGCGAGCAGGCGCAAGGCCGCCAGTCAATCGGCACGGTTTCCGTCGGTGCGGTGAACGCATCCCCGATGGATATGCATGAAATGCTGAATCAGAAAGCTCAGGAAGAAGGTGCTTCTTCCTACCGCATTATCGAAGCCCGCACCGGTGACCACTGGCACGCAACGGCTGAGCTTTATAAATAAGATTTAACGATTGTCGGTTATTAACTGAATACGAATTTCCCCAGCGGCCCAGGTTCATACGACACCTCCCGCCGCTGCAACATTATGGTTGGAGTAAAGATTATGAAAAGTGCAATGATCATCGCATCCCTGGGCCTGGCTTCCGTTCTCTCCTTCGGCGCGAATGCTGCCGTTAATCAGGTCAGCGCGGAACAAGCTCAAAATCTACAGTCTATGGGTACCGTGTCTGTTTCTCAGGTAGGCAGCGCCCCGATGGATATGCGTCAGGAACTGGCGGCGAAAGCCGAGAAAGAAGGCGCAAGCAGCTACCGTATTATTGAAGCCCGTACCGGCGATAGCTGGCACGCTACAGCTGAGTTGTACAAATAAACCCTCGTCGTCTAGTCCGACGACTTGCCCCCGCCCTGTCGGGGGCTTTTTTATGCCTGTCTGGCATTAAAGCGTAGCTCCCCTTCCAGCTCTTCTTCCGCTTCATCAAACAGCAATATCAACGCCCCAAAGCGCCGACGCTGCTTATCACTCAAGTGAATAAACTCAATCTCCAGCGGCAACGGCAGCAGTCCTCCGGTTACTACTTCCCACAAAGAGTCCAGATTATTCACCTTGTCACGATTGAGCGTGAAGGTCCGTGAGAATTCACGATAGAAATCCTGCTGTTCGGCTATATCGTCGAAATCAAAGGTATAGATAGTCATCGCCCGCACCCTGTCAATATCGCGCTATTGTCACCTGTCCCGATACTCTTTCTGCGCCGGGTTTTCCACCCGCTCTCCTGTACAGAACGTAAACGTCCTCGACACTTAAGTATAGTGATAAAAAAACCGACGCTTCAGGCGTCGGTTCAGAGGGTTAGCTGTTGGTGAGAGCTTGTTGGTATTTACGCAGCATCTCCACCAGCCTTCGTACGGGTTCGGTCACCTGCGGTGACGCTTCCCAGAGCTGCAGTTTTTCCTGATAAACGTCCAGCTCCTCTAACAAGCGAGCGAAATAGCGTCGCCGCTTATCATCATTACTGGCGGACATCACATGATCGGCAGTACGCCGCAGCTGACGGTGGAATGCCGACAGATCGTCGTTCACCGGTACCGGCGCATCCCGTAAGCGTTGGTGGGCGATAATCAGCGTTAACGCCAGGCGAAAGCGAGCTATATCCCCGGGGAATTTATTCAGCAACAGGAACAGCTGCTGATACAGCGCGGGCAGGTGGTTCTCTTTGCGCCGCGCGGTGTTGGTCGTCAGCGATGAAACCGCAGCCGACACAAACTGATTAAGCAGCACACGTCCGGTACGCGCTTGCGAATTATCCCGCACTAGCAGAATCACCATCAACGCCAGGAAACAACCGACGATCTGCCCCAGCGCGCTGTCGAGAAACTGGCTGAATTGAAACTGCATCGGGTTGTCCAGCACCAGGATGTTGATGGTGCTCGCCAGCGCCCCCAGCGATCCCAGCCGCCGTTTTTGGACTTCAATACCAATGAAGAATGCCATGGCCGCGAGGCTGAGGCACAGCAACAACATGCTTTGCTGCGTGGCGGGCATAATCACCAGGAAAAATAGCGCTCCGAGCGGTAAAGCGGCCAATGTGCCATACAGGAAGTCAATCGCCACCATCCTCGGATTAGGCAAACGCATGGCCAACGACGTGACCACCGCAATCATCACCATCGCCCCGCTACCGGAGGTCCAGCCGGTCCACAGCCAGAACAACGTGCCCAGAATGCAGGAAATAGAAGTACGCCAGAAGTTGACCATCGCATGGTGATGTTCAGCGGACCCCGCCTTTATCACCACTTCGCCCTGCAGCACGTCATCTTCAATCCGGCTGATTCGGGTATTGCCCACCACCCCGCGCTTCAACAGCAAATAACGCGTCGCGGCGCCTACCCAGCTGTAGATCGTAACCGGCGTATTGTGTTCCCCTTTCCAGGTCAGAAAGCGGCGCATTCTTTTCAGTTGCCGGTGGACGTCCTGCACGCTCTCTACCGGTTCGGCAAACAGCTCACGATAATCATCGGTCACCATTTCCGGGCGCGAGTTCTGGATAAGGTAGGTTTCACAGGCTTGGGTAATCAGCGTTAACGAGATGGTATTGATTGCCTTCAGCCGCTGGTTGACCTTCGCCCAGCGCGATGACTCCATAATCAGGTTACTGCGCATCCCTTCCAGCGCGCTGGTCCGGCGCACCAGCGCCCCCCAGGCTTTATCGACCACTTCGCTGTCGCCATGCGCTACGCACAGCTGCATCAGCCGGTACTGATCGACCAGCAGGTTATCCAGCTCGAGATCGATCTCTTTCTTAATCGAACGCGGGGAAAATAGCAGGTCAGCGATGATCGCGCTGACAATCCCCACGACAATCTCGCTGCATCGTTCAACGGCGAACTGCGGCGCCAGCATCGGATCGGTGTGGATGGTGATGATAATGATAAGTGCGGTATAGCCCGCCAGCCCCCAGGCGTAGGAGTTTTCGACCCGCACCAGCGAGGAGATCCAGGTACAAAATCCCGCCCACAGGCAGCACACCAGCATCATCAGCAGCGGCGCGCGAATCATCAAAATAATAATCGTCAGGGCGGCGATACACCCGATAAAGGTCCCGGCAATACGCAGCATGCCGCGATAGCGGATAGCGCCAGAGTAAGGTTCTCCTCCGGCGGCAAACGCGGGGCCGGCGGTCACAATCGCCGCGGTCAGCACCGCCCAGCGTGGCGTTTCCAGCTGAAAGTGGAAACCGACAAACAGCGCCAGCACGACCGCACAGGATAGTTTAACCGCGAAGCGAAGATGCCGGGATGCAATGGTGAAGATGCCCATGGCGATTAACCAAACTCACGCAGGCGCATCGCCAGTTTCTGGAAGAAGTTAGCCTGGCTGGTATCGCGGTCTTCCTTACCGGTAATCACCACCGTTGCGGTCGTCCCGGCAGGCCACAGATTGCCCTGCTGCTTGTCGAGACGAATACGCACCGGGACACGCTGCGCCAGGCGCACCCATTCGAGGTTGGAATCCACAGAGGCCATCCCTTTCGCATCGACGCTGCTGCTGGTGTTGGTCACCCCGGCGGCAATACTGTCTACCGTCCCTTTAATGGACAGGCTGCTGCCCAGCGGGGTGATTTCCGCACGGTAGCCCTGGCGGACACCTTCCAGCTTGGTCTCTTCGAGATAGGCCACCACGTAGAAGGTGTTTTGTTTAACCAGTGCCACGGCGGTAGAACCGCGGGTAATAAATTCGCCGTTGTAGACGTTGAGGTTGGTCACCCAGCCATCGGCCGGCGCGCGCACCACCGTACGTTCAAGATCGAGTGCCGCCAGGTCGCGGGTAGCGACCGCTTTCGCCAGTTGATGCTCTACCGTTTGTAAGACGTTGTTGGCCTGGTCAATCTCTTCACGAGACATGGCCTGCACACCCAGGCGGTTACGACGGCCGGCTTCAACACGCTTTTCCTGAGCCAGCGTCTGGTAGTAGGAGACGTCTGCCTGCGCTTCGGCGAGGGCTTTCTGGTAACGCGGCTGGTCGATCACAAACAATATCTGGTCTTTCTTAACCAGCTGGTTATCCTTGATATTTACCTGTGAAATCAGCCCTGAGACATCAGGGGCGATGGCCACGATATCGGCACTAAAGCGTGCATCACGCGTCCAGGGAGAGGCAGTGTAATAGACCCAGGCGCGAAAAATCGCGACAAACGCCAGGATAACCAGTATCACAGTGATTGCGGTACGGAAGATATTTCTTGTTAGTGTTTTCACATCGACCTCAAACGAACAAACGCGATATCAGATAAAAAAGGCAGCAATATAACGCGGTATTGAAAAGTGCAGGATGCCAGACAAAATCATAGATGCCGGTGGGAACCAGCAGCCGATGCACCAGCCAGAAAACGGCCAGCGATATTAGCAATTCAAAGAAGATCGGCGGAAATGACAAGCCGAAAATCACGATGACAGGGAACAGACTCATGATGACCTTGATAAGAAGCGTACAGGTGGTAGCGTGAAGCGTTTATTATTTAGCTAACAATATAGTAACGTAACCATTGCAGCATGATCTATATTATGTGATCTAAATCACTTTTAAGTCAGAGTGAATAATGGAACGATTAAAACGCATGTCCGTTTTTGCCAAAGTGGTTGAACTGGGTTCATTTACCGCCACGGCACAGCAGCTTCAGATGAGTGTCTCTTCCATCAGCCAGACTGTCTCTAAACTGGAAGATGAGCTACAGGTGAAGCTGTTAAACCGCAGCACGCGCAGCCTGGCCTTAACGGAAGCCGGTAAGATTTATTACCAGGGCTGCCGCCGGATGCTGTTCGAAGCCCGTGATGTCCACGAGCAACTCTACGCATTTAACAATACGCCTATCGGTACGCTGCGCGTTGGCTGCTCTTCAACTATGGCACAGAATGTCCTCGCCCACATTACTGCTGGTATGTTGAAAGAATACCCGGGTTTATCAGTCAACCTGGTCACCGGTATCCCGGCTCCGGATCTGATCGCCGACGGTCTGGATGTGGTGATCCGCGTTGGGGCGTTGCAGGACTCCAGCCTCTTTTCACGGCGCCTTGGCTCAATGCCGATGGTGCTCTGCGCGGCGAAAAGCTATCTGCAGCAGGCGGGGATCCCGGAAAAACCCGCCGATCTCGCCAGCCACTCATGGCTTGAGTACAGCGTGCGCCCGGATAATGAGTTCGAAATTATCGCCCCGGAAGGGATCTCCACCAAACTGATCCCGCAGGGCCGCTTTGTCACCAACGATCCGATGACGCTGGTACGCTGGCTGACCGCCGGTGTCGGGGTGGCCTATGTGCCGCTGATGTGGGCGATCGAGGAGATCAACCGTGGCGAGCTGGAGATCCTGTTACCCAGCTACCAGTCCGATCCTCGCCCGGTGTATGCGGTGTATACCGAAAAAGACAAGCTACCGCTGAAGGTGCAGGTGTGTATAAACTCGCTAACGGAGTATTTTGTCGAAGTGGCGAAAATTTATCAGGGCATGCACGGCCGCGGAATCGCCCGCTAGCGCGAACAACAGAAAGGTGAAGCGATCGGGAATCGAGGGGCAGGTTGCGCCTCCGCACGAAGCGGAAGCGCAGTGACGACACTCAGGCGGTTCCGCCGACGGTGAGGTTATCCACTTTCAGCGTCGGCTGGCCAACGCCCACCGGTACGCTCTGGCCTTCTTTGCCACAAACGCCGACGCCACTATCCAGTTTCAGGTCATTACCAACCATCGAAATCTGCTGCATGGCTTCAATTCCGGAGCCGATAAGGGTCGCCCCCTTCACCGCTTTAGTAACCTTCCCTTTTTCGATCAGGTAGGCTTCAGAGGTGGAGAACACAAACTTACCGGAGGTAATATCCACCTGGCCGCCGCCAAAGTTTGGTGCATAGATACCGTAATCCACCGATTCGATAATCTCCTGCGGCGTTGATTTCCCTGCCAGCATGTAGGTATTGGTCATACGCGGCATCGGTAAATGCGCATAGGATTCGCGACGGCCGTTACCGGTCGGCGCAACGCCCATCAAGCGCGCATTGAGTTTATCCTGCATATAACCTTTAAGGATCCCATTCTCAATCAATACGTTGTATTGACCTGGGGTCCCTTCATCATCCACCGCCAGTGAACCACGACGATTGGCAATGGTGCCATCATCCACCACGGTACAGAGTTCTGACGCCACCAGCTCCCCCATATGGCCGCTAAAGACCGAGGTGCCGCGACGGTTGAAATCACCTTCCAGACCGTGCCCTACCGCTTCATGCAGTAACACGCCAGGCCAGCCGGCGCCAAGTACCACCGGCAACATGCCAGCCGGTGCCGCAACGGCTGACAAGTTCACCAGCGCCATACGCACCGCTTCTCGCGCCCAGGCATCCGCTCGAACATCGCCATCTTCGGAGGCCAGGAAATAGTCGTAACCAAAACGACCGCCGCCGCCGCTGGAACCTCGTTCGCGTTTGCCATCATCTTCCACCAGCACGCTGACGGACAGGCGCACTAACGGGCGAACATCCGCCGCCAGCGTTCCATCGGTCGCCGCAACCAGAATCAGTTCATAGACACCGCTCAGGCTGGCAGATACTTCCTGCACGCGCTTATCGGCAGCACGAGCAACTTTATCGACGCGACGCAGAATATCCAGTTTCTCTTCACGGCTCATGCTTTGCAGCGGATCGATACTGGTGTACAGCGAGCTGTACTCTACCGCGCCCAGGGTGTGTACTTTGCCATCACCGCTGTCGCGCACGATGGTACGGGCCGCCTGCGCGCTCTGTTCCAGTGCCAGTCGGCTGATTTGGTCGGCATAGGCGAAACCGGTTTTCTCACCGCTGACCGCACGCACGCCGACACCCTGGTCAATGTTATACGAGCCATCTTTAATGATGCTGTCTTCCAGAACCCAGGATTCGTGATAGCTCGACTGAAAATAGAGATCGCCGTAATCAAGACGGCGCTCGGCCAACTGGCCAAGAATGGCAAAAAGATCCTGATGGTTCAGGCCATTTGCCGACAGTAATTGTTCACTTACCAGGTTCAGACTCATCGTTTGCTACTCATATGTTGTCGCGTATCAGGCGGAAGAATATACCCTAAATCGTTCAGGCTGCAGCCTGCAGCGATAGCGGGTATAAAACGCTATCTATTGAGATTGCGATAATTCCCCGTAATCGTCAAATCATTGCTTTTTGTCGCTGCGCGCCTGGCGCAGAACTTCATTAATTTGCGGCTGGTCGATAGGACCGGTGATGCGATAACGCAGGATCGACACTTTGTTCCACAGCGGCCCCAGCACCTTACTGGCAGCAAAGACGGCAGCGCCGACAATCGGGTTAATCACAAACGCAGTTGCCACGCCGACGGTAGCGGAGATTTCCGGCGCCACCACCGCTTGCAGATCGAGCTCGCGTCGCACCAGATCGACCGAGCCTCTCATGGCAATATCCGCTTCAAGGCCATCGACCAGGGTATCGTCAGTATTCAGCACGCCATCTTTAATCCATGCCGTGCTGTTGATTGAATCGAAATAGAAGCCTTCGCTAAAAGTATCGCTAAAGTCGAAACGCAGCTTGCGCAGCAGCGCGTCGACGCTCAGCAAACGCAGCAGCTGACCGGCGTGGCCAGTGCTGATATCGGTAAACTCGCCTTTCCCAAGGTGGCTTTTCAGCACCCCGTTAAGCGACGCCACATCCGGCTGCCACGGCGGCGCGCGCCAGTGTAAATCGTAGTCGACATCAAACGACGAGCCTTTCACCGGCGTGGAGATACCGAAGAAGCTCACGAAAGCATCCGTTTTGTTGCCGTGGAGTTTGCCCTTCAGCGATGTCCGCACGCCGCCGGGCGCATTCACCCACACGCCTTCAGAGGTGAGGCGGCCAAAACCGGTGTCCACCAGGCCGTTATCCAGAGACAGGGTATCGCCTTTAATGGCGAAATCGCCATCGATGCGCCCGTACTTCTGCCCCCATAACCAACACTCCGCGCAGCGGAGCTGGAGATCGGGCCAGCCGCGGAAATCAAGGCGGTTATCGGCAAGCGGGGCGCTGATCGTGGTGTCAGCGGACTTTTGGGCGCTGGTCGGGTTGTAATACAGATAGCGAATGGCTGCCTGCCAGGGCGCATGGTCGCGCATCGTCAGAGTGGCGTTGATTTCCCGCCCCTGGGCTTCCACCTTCGAGCCGCCCGCATCCGGCTGGCTCACCAGGCTGACGTTGTTCCAGCGTTGACCGGCGAAGGTCAGCGACGGCGTACGTAACGTAATGCGCTGCGGGAAGACGATATTGCTGCTGACTTCATTGACGGCGCCCCCCTGGAACAGAGCCAGCCACTCAGCGCCATCCATCGGCGGCATATTCAGCTCAACCCCGGCCTGATCTGGCAGCGGAGAAATCGCCTTGCTATCAGAAGTTAAAATAGCGCGATCGAGAGTCAGCTTACGGTTTAGCAGCCAGCGGCTGTTGAAATGATTTTTCCCGCCGATGGTCCCGGTCAGTTCAAAGCTGTTTAACCCGCCTTCGGCATTAATTTTCACCGGCAGCGCGACGCCCGCCGGTTTATCCACAGGAGAAGGTAAGTGGCTACTTACATTTTTCAGGTCGCCGCTGATATCGACTTTATAGCTCGCGCTCCCGCGATACGGCAGCTCAATCGCCACCTTGCCTTCCCACGGCACGCTGCCGCTCAAGGCGTCATCGACCGCTTTTGGCAGCAGCCCCGTGCGTGAAGGCTGCCAGTTGGCGTTCATTCCCACGTTTACTTCAAAGGCTTTTGGCCCCTCGGTAGTGGAAAAATCGACATTCAGTGGTTGATTGAACCAGTTGGCTTTCAGGGTATCGCTTTTCAGATCGCCATTCACAAAGCTGAATTTACCGTTGAGGTCTTTCAACGTCGTATCGATTGGCTTGATATACAGATTGTTATTGGCCAGTACCACATCGCCTTTGGCGGTGGTGAGCTCGCCGTCCAGCGGAATATCAAGATGTAAGCGAGCGCTCACATTCCCATCTAACTGCAGTTCATCCAGCGCCGATCCCAGCGTATCTTTCAACGGGGTCTCTTTGAAGTACGGGCCGACTTCTTTCCCCGGGCCGTTCACATCGGCATCGATAAGCAGCTTTTCCCGCGAATAATCCGGGATGGCGGCATCAAGGTGAGTGGCGGCAACTTTACCCAGCATCACCTTATCGGACTTCATCCATAAGCCGTTGTTGATAAAGTCGAGGTTGATATCCAGCCCGGTCAATGCCGGCCAGTCGGGTTGAAAAGCAAAGGTGGCGTTGGTTAATGGCACCGACACCTGGAACTGGCCTTCGTTATGAAGGTACGGGAACAGATGTGGATTGCCGCCGTATACCAGGGTGGCGTTAGTCGCATTGCCCCCTTTAATCGCGCCGCTGAGATAATCCACCAGCGCTTTCCCCATCAGGTTTTCCGGGAAATAGCGCCATGCCTGGCCGCCGTCGTTGGTGCTGATCCCTGCCAGAATACCCAGCCACGGCTCATCGTCCTGCGGCTGTAGATAACGGAACCCGCCGCGGGCGCGTACGCCGGTCGCCTGCACGTCGATATTGCGCCCGTCGAGCATGAAGCCTTTGTCATTCTTCACCCAACTGAGGGTGGCATCGCCTTGGGCAATTTCCAGCGGCGCACGGAAGACCGTGGCATAGGGCATTTTTGCATCCGTCATACTGGCATGCAGTGCGCCGTTCTCCACGCTACCGGCTGCGTTTCCGGAGAAATGCTCGGCCCCTGGTAACAGCTTCCACTGTTTCCAGGAGAGATCGCTCCAGCGTGCCTGAAAGCGGGACTTATCCGCCGCCTGCAGCGGAATATCCAGCGCCAGAACATCGATGATGCCCGTAGGTTGCGTGGTCCGCCAGATGTCACCCAGCGCCGGAGCTAACTTATCTGCAAAAGGTTGCAGCCCGACCAGGCCATTCAGATCGAGATTGCTGGCGCGGATACGCAGTTCATCACTACGTAAATGGTCATCGCCACCCACGTCCTGCGCCGGGATCCACGCCATCGCCAGCGCGCCGCGTGGCCAGGCTTTACCATCTATCGAGATACGGGTATCCGGGATATGAAAACCCCAGCCCTGCTTCTCACGGAAGATTTGCGCCGTCAGGTTATCCACCGTCAAATGATGAGGTTCGCTATCGCCCTTCCAGCTGGCGCCGCCCTTTTTCAGCCAGACGTCGCCCCCGGCGATGTCGCCTTTGTCGATGTTCATCCAGCCTTCAAGGCTAAAGCGCGCGTTTTGTAACGCGATATTGTCCTGCATCCAGCGCCCGAGCCACGGCTTAACGTCAATGTCGTCGGCTTGCAGCCACACCCGCCCCTTGTTGAGCAAACCATTTTCATCACGCAGGTCCATACGCACCTGCATCACCCCATGCTGGCCGTTCAGGCTGGAGAGGCTCAACTGACCTTCCGCACGGTGGCGATTATTCGTATTCAGCCAGGTGAGCTGGGGTATGGCTAACTCTGCACGCTGGCCGGAAATGGTCACAAAACTCAAATGACTGTCGCGCAGGATAAAGTGGTCGAACTGACGCAGGAACAGATCGCCAATATGGTCGGTTTTCAGGCTATCGCCGCCATCATTGGTCTGGATCGGTGAATTGGTATGGACTTTTAATTGCCAGAAAGTGAGATC
The DNA here is from genome assembly GCF_051131755.1 of Klebsiella sp. R445. NCBI lineage: Bacteria > Pseudomonadati > Pseudomonadota > Gammaproteobacteria > Enterobacterales > Enterobacteriaceae > Klebsiella > Klebsiella sp. R445. The sequence continues at coordinate 3,695,335 of NZ_CP180446.1, read as the reverse complement.
GCGGAACTGCCAGCGCATATGCAGCAGGCTTTGCCAGACATCCAGTGCCAGGGTGACACGTTTGGCAGAGAGCTGACCGCCATCTTTCAGGCCAGCGCTGATATCACGCACATCGAGGGCCGGGCCAAAATTCTGCCAGCTGGCTGTCAGCTGTGAGGCATTTACCGGCGTGCCTGACATCGCGGAGATTTTTGCCAGCAGCTGTGGGCGCCATGCATCCAACTGCGGCAGCACGAGACGCAGGCCACTCACCAGCAGAGCGACGACAACAGTCAATGTTGCCGCGGTGAGCAGTAATATCCCGGGCAGTCGTCTCACGCCTCTCTCCTTGTCAGACTTTTACACATCATCCGTCTGGTTGCCTCTGCGTCAGCGACCTTCACTTCATGGTGAAGCATCGCCAGTTTGTGTCCATAAATACCTGAACAGAGCTGACGGATGATTACATCATAACGACATCGAACTGCTCTTGATTATAGAGCGGCTCAATTTGAACTTTGACCTGCTTGCCAACAAAGATTTCGACTTCCGCTAGCGCGTGCGACTCTTCCCCTTTTAAGGTTTCCGCGACAGCAGGAGAAGCATAGACCAGGAAACGGTCGGAATCGTAGGCATGGTGCACACGGACAATCTCACGCATGATTTCATAGCACACGGTTTCCACTGATTTCACCGTACCGCGGCCATGACAGGTAGGGCAGTCTTTACACAAGACATGCTCAACGCTTTCACGCGTACGCTTACGGGTCATCTCAACCAGTCCGAGCTGAGAGAAACCGTTAATACTGGTTTTCACCCGGTCTTTACTCAGTGCCTGTTCCAGCGAATGCAGCACCCGACGGCGGTGATCCTCATTATTCATATCAATGAAATCAATGATAATAATGCCGCCCAGGTTGCGCAGACGTAGCTGGCGGGCGATGGCCTGAGTCGCCTCGATATTGGTATTGAAGATGGTGTCATCGAGATTACGGTGGCCCACAAATGCGCCGGTGTTGATATCCACGGTGGTCATCGCTTCGGTCTGGTCGATAACCAGATAACCACCGGACTTCAGCTCCACTTTGCGCTCCAGCGCGCGCTGGATCTCGTTCTCGACGTCAAAGAGATCGAAGATCGGCTGGCGGCCGCTGTAATGCTCCAGCTTGCTGGTCATCTCAGGCATATATTCAGCGGTAAACTCGACCAGCGATTCATAAGTCAGGCGCGAATCGACGCGAATACGATCGAGGTGTTCGTCGGCGAAGTCACGCAGCACACGCTGAGCCAGCGCCAGCTCTCCGTAGAGTTGATAGCGCGTCTGCTGACGTTTCTTACGCTCCATGACCTTGGTCCAGACCCGCTTAAGATAAGCGGCATCGGCGGCCAGTTCCTGTTCGTGTACGCCTTCTGCGGCGGTACGGATGATAAAACCGCCCTGCTCATCGCAGTAGTCGGCCACCACGCGCTTCAACCGTTCGCGTTCCGCTTCACTTTCAATACGCTGGGATACGCCAACGTGAGACGCTCCAGGCATAAACACCAGATAGCGGGAGGGTAGCGTAATATCGGTGGTCAGGCGGGCGCCTTTGGTGCCGAGCGGATCTTTCACCACCTGTACCATCAGGTCCTGGCCCTGGCGCACCAGTTCGGAAATATCACGCACGGTGAACTGTTTTTGCTCTTCTCCGGCAACGCATTCGGTATGCGGCATAATATCTGACGCATGCAAAAATGCGGCCTTATCCAGGCCAATATCTACAAAAGCCGCCTGCATTCCCGGCAGCACACGACTGACGCGCCCTTTGTAGATATTGCCTACGATCCCGCGTCGCGCTTCGCGCTCAATATGAATTTCCTGCAGAATACCGCCATCGATGTACGCAACGCGCGTCTCCGATGGTGTTACGTTAACGAGTAGTTCAGCCGTCATCTTTATCCCTTTTCTTCACGCAGTGAGTTAAAGTTACTCAGCAACTCATACGTTTCTACCAGCGGTAAGCCGACTACGGCGTGATAGCTGCCATTAATCTTCCTGACGAAACAGCCACCCAGCCCTTGAATACCGTATGCACCTGCTTTATCGAGCGGTTCGCCGCTGGCCACGTAGCCGGCAATATCCTGCTCTGAGAGCAGGCGGAAGGTCACTTCCGTCATCACCAGGCAATCCAGCGTCTGCTGCTTGTCGGCCAACGCCACGGCCGTCATGACCTGGTGCGTTTTCCCGGAAAGCATACGCAGCATCTCTGCGGCATGGTCAGCGTCGTGGGGTTTTTCCAGCACTTCGCCGTTCAGTATGACAATGGTATCCGCACCCAGTACCGGCAGATCCCGCTCGGCCAGCACCACGCCCGCCTGCGCTTTTTCACGCGCCAGACGAACGACATAATGCTCGGCGCTCTCCTGCGGTAAACGTTGTTCCTCAATACCGGGAACCAGACGTTCAAAACACAGACCCATTTGCGTCAGCAATTCCTGCCGACGTGGAGAGCCAGAAGCGAGATACAACATCATCATATCAACCTTATTGCACCGCAAATTGCTGACGCACCTTACGCATCAGGAGGAATAACCAGGGCCACAGCACACCGTTTACTACACTACTCCAGAACACTTCCGGACGGAAAGAGACGTTGATCACTAAAAACTCTGACCAGAAAACAACGATATCCACCGCGAGCGATAGCATCATGACCACCAGCGCCTGCTGCCAGAGTGCCAGATTGCGGAACAGCTGATATTTCAGAGCGACCAGATAAGCGATGATACTTAACGATAGCGCGCGAACGCCCAGTGTCGACCCGCTGATGAGGTCAAGGATTGCCCCCATCACAAAACCGGTGCCGACATTGACCCGATGCGGTAAGGCCAGGATCCAGTAAAGCAGAATAAGGAACACCCAGTTTGGCCGGTAGACGGTAAGATCCGCCGGCCAGGGCATTACCTGCAGCAATAGTGCGATAAGAAACGAGAGCCAGATAACCCAGCGTCCCTGGCTTCGGTAGCTTGCCACTATTGCCCCCCTGCAGGCAGAGGTTGCGCAGGTGGCGTCAGGCCGGTTGCCGGCGCGGGCATTTGCGGCCCCATGGCATCCGGTGCCGGCAGAACCTGCGGCATCATCTGCATCAGGCGCTCATTGGCCACGCGATGGACTTCTTCCGGCGTCATCGGATTGGCTCCGTTACGATCGGCACCCCACAGCAGCAGCAGGTAGCGCAGACGCTGCAGACCGGCGGTCGGACGCGCCTGAATAACCGTATAGGCACGCTGCGTATCCAGCTTCACGGAAGAGACCACCCCGACCGGATAACCTTCCGGGAAACGCCCACCGAGGCCAGAAGTCACTAGCACATCACCGACGCGAATATCGGTATTGGCCGGCAGGTGTTCCAGCTGCAAATCGTCAGTACAGCCGTTACCGGCCGCAATCACGCGGATATCATTACGCAGTACCTGAATAGGCAAGGCATGGGTCGCATCGCAAATCAACAGAACGCGGCTGGTGAGCTTCGCCACCGCCACGACCTGGCCGACAACACCTTTGTCGCTGATTACCGGCTGGCCTTCATAGACGCCGTTGACGCTACCTTTATCGATGACAACCTGATCGCTGTAAGGATCGTTAACCGTTGAGATGACCTGGGTCACCATTTTTTGCTCATCCTGGCGCAGCGGTGAGCCCAGCAGTTCACGCAGACGCGCGTTCTCCTGCTTGTACTGACCCAGCATCAGCAAATCGCTGTTCTTCAGCAGCAACTCCTGGCGCAGTGCACGGTTTTCCAGTTTGAGCTGATCGCGGGTAGCCAGCGTTTGCGACACGCTGTCCAGTAATTCCCGGGGACCATTTGAGACAAAGTAGAAAGGACTGACGGCTGTGTCCATATACGTTCGGATCTGACTGAACGTACCCAGGCGGCTGTCGGCGATAATCACGCCAAGCGCCACCAGAACCGCCAGAATAAGGCGAATCTGTAGCGACGGGCCACGGCTAAAAATTGGCTTCATAGGCTATGCGTATTCTCGTGTCAGTTAAGACCAGGGGTAGCGTTTACGAACTACCCCAGACCTTCGGCTGACTACTCTTCGCTAAACAAGTCGCCGCCGTGCATGTCGATCATTTCCAGCGCTTTACCGCCGCCACGCGCGACGCAAGTCAGTGGATCTTCTGCAACTACGACAGGAATACCTGTCTCTTCCATCAACAGACGGTCAAGGTTACGCAGCAGCGCACCACCGCCGGTCAGCACCATGCCGCGCTCGGAGATATCAGAAGCCAGCTCTGGCGGACACTGTTCCAGTGCGACCATTACTGCGCTCACGATACCGGTCAGCGGTTCCTGCAGGGCTTCGAGAATTTCATTGGAGTTCAGGGTAAAGCCACGTGGCACACCTTCTGCCAGGTTACGGCCGCGAACTTCGATCTCACGCACTTCATCACCCGGGTATGCCGAGCCGATTTCATGCTTGATACGTTCCGCCGTTGCTTCACCGATCAGTGAGCCGTAGTTACGACGCACATAATTAATCACGGCTTCATCGAAACGGTCACCGCCGATACGTACGGAAGAGGAGTACACCACACCGTTCAGGGAGATAACCGCAACTTCTGTGGTACCACCACCGATATCCACCACCATTGAACCGGTAGCTTCAGAAACCGGCAGGCCCGCACCGATTGCGGCCGCCATCGGCTCTTCAATCAGGAAGACTTCACGCGCGCCTGCACCTTGCGCAGATTCACGAATCGCACGACGTTCAACCTGAGTCGCACCAACCGGCACGCACACCAGAACACGCGGGCTCGGACGCATGAAGCTATTGCTGTGCACCTGTTTGATAAAGTGCTGGAGCATCTTTTCAGTAACGAAGAAGTCGGCAATAACGCCGTCTTTCATCGGGCGAATCGCCGCGATATTGCCCGGAGTACGCCCGAGCATCTGCTTCGCTTCATGACCAACAGCAGCGACGCTTTTCGGCGAACCGGCACGATCCTGACGAATGGCCACAACTGAAGGCTCATTCAATACGATGCCTTGTCCTTTTACATAGATAAGGGTATTCGCAGTACCCAGGTCAATGGACAGGTCATTGGAAAACATGCCACGAAATTTTTTTAACATACTAAGGGATAATCCTGAAAGCTGGGGCGGAAAACAAAATCCGCTTACTTTACCAACCACACGCAGCAGCGACAAGGCGCAAAAATCATCTGCTACGGTGAAAATTAGTGCAGTTCATGTCCTTCGTTACAAATTTACCGGGTCCATTCAGTGCTGAAATGTTCAACAGCGCTCAGCGCTTGAATCCGTAACCCGTCAAAGGTCATTTACTGGCATTTACATTGCGATAATCCGGCAGGTAGACAAGCACACCCCCTTCACTATGGCGCGCGTTATTCTACGTGAAATCACGCTAAACGGCAGATCAAACCGAGTATCTTTGCGAATATTTTTTCACATTTGTGTCAAGTGGCTGTGAGGCGGCAAAAAATTCCCCCTGACCACCGGTGACACCGCACTGAGACAGCACCTGCCACTCGCTTCGACTCCGGACTCCGGTGGCAAAAACCTGGACCGGCATGCCCTTACAGGCCTCCACCAGGCTCTGCACCAGCAGCTGGTTCTCACTGCGCTTTTCTATATTGCGCGACAGCCCCGGGTGCAGCTTAATAACTTCGACGTCTAACTGCTTGATCCAGCTGGTTCCAACCAGCGTTAATCCAGCCTGAACAACCGCCACGCGTATACCCAAAGCGTTCACCAGGCGCATGACCGGTTGTAAGCGACCGATATATTGACAAACATCTGCCTCTGCAAGTTCAAAAATAATCCGTCGCCGTTGCGATTTTTCACATTGCATCAAAGTATCACGCAACCAGCGCTGAAAACGCGGCCGGATCAATGATTCAACGGTGACCTGCAGCGCGAGATTTTCTTCCGGCCAAAAACTTAAAAATGGCAGCAGTCGCGTCACCTGCAGCCGGTCATACTCTTCCGCCAGACCAAACTGCTGCACCATCGGCATATATTCTGCCGCAATGACTTCTTCCGTGCCGTCGTACAGCCGTGACATCAGCTCGCGATGATGGACCCGACCGTCACGCGTTACCGCCGGTTTCTGATACAAACGCGGTCCACCGCGGCTGAGCATCTGCTCAATCAGCGTGCGCCAACGGACGTTGCCGCGCCCTTTCTCTGGTAACGAATCATCATAAACCGCCCAGCTATTGCTGCCCTGGAGTACCGCATTGCGGGTGGCAGCCTCAGCGCGTTCCATCACCTGCGCCGCGGTCTGGCCGCTGCGGAAGGCACAGATGCCGATATGCATCATGTCGTCACGGTCAAGAATGCGGGTCGGAGGCAGCGCATCAACCGCTTTTAACAGCAGCCCGGCGATGCTATCGGCCTCTTTTAAGGTGCGATGAGGAAGGAGTACCGCAAAATCACTGCGGTGATAACGCGCCAGCAGCGATCCTGGGTAGCGCATAATAAAAGTAGAAAGCAGGTTAATCAGCGTGAAGTAATGCTCTTCGGCAGCAGCGCGTCCCCAGTTATCCCGAAGCAGGTCGAATTCCGGCAGACGAATCATCATTACGATACCGTGTGACCCGACTTTTTCCTGATCTTCCAGCAGGGTAGCCAGCTGGTTGTCAAAAAACAGACGATTGCTTAGCCCGGTTTTCGAATCCTGCGCGGCATAAGAACGAATAAGCGTATCCATACGGCTGCGCTGGTCGCTGGCAAATTGTAGTTCAGAGAGCAGCATATCCAGCGCGCTACTGGTACTCGCCGGCCACTCGTGTACCGACCCTCTCACCTGGGGACCGCGCTCGCCGCTAAGGATCCGCGCCGCTCTCAGCTCCAGCAATTCCTGCCCCGCCAGTTGACGGCGAACCCAGCGTACGGAGAGGAAAATCGCCAGCACCATCAGGCCAATGGCAATCGATAATGGCGCGGTGATATGCAGCGCACGGAAATAGTTCACCATCGGGTCGAGATAGACCAGATGAAGCGTCATCCCCGGGTGTTTTAACGACGGTACAATGATTTCACGATACTGATTATTACTTCCCAGCGGACGATAGCTGTCGCTACGCGAGTGGCTGTACACCGACTTCCCGCCGAGCAGGAAATCCACCCGGACGATCTCGACCGGCGTCATCAGCTCATCCATCTGCGGCTCAAGCTTATCAAAGGAAGAGGTCACCAGGCGGTTATCCAGCATCGCCGCCACGGCCTGGACGCGATTTTCCATTTTCAGCTGAATACCGTTATAGAAACTCAGCGAAGCACCTATAAGCGTGACAAAGATGGTCAGGCTGGTAAGCAGCGTGACAAATGCTGAGAACTTCGTCGTTAATCGCATCCCTGTGTTAACTCCGCGAGTGAATGACCGCCCGATAGAAATTCAGGCTCCTGTACTAGCGCTGCTATACCTAAAGTAAGCACTAACTTTCTAAAGCGCGAGGCATACTATCAAAGCTGGCGTATCTGGCAATTTATTGCGTTAAATCGGCGTAATAATGCCGATAGCGAGTATAGTCTGCAGAAAAAATTTTCCAATCTTTGTACATATAAGGACCCGCATATGCAGGCTTTAATATTAGAACAGCAGGATGGCAAAACAATATCTTCGGTGCAAACCATCGACGCAGGGCAACTACCGCAAGGCGATGTCACCGTCGATATTCAATGGTCCAGCCTCAACTATAAAGATGCGCTGGCGATCACCGGCAAGGGAAAAATCATTCGAAACTTTCCGATGATTCCTGGCATCGATTTCGCCGGTACGGTTCACGCCAGCGAAGATCCCCGTTTCCACAGCGGCCAGAAAGTGCTGCTGACCGGCTGGGGCGTCGGTGAAAACCACTGGGGCGGCCTGGCAGAGCGCGCCAGGGTGAAGGGTGACTGGCTGGTTGCCATGCCCGCCGGCCTGGATGGCCGCAAAGCTATGGCTATCGGCACCGCCGGTTTTACCGCCATGCTGTGCGTGATGGCGCTGGAAGATGCCGGTATTCGCCCGCAGGATGGCGAAATCGTGGTGACGGGCGCCAGCGGCGGCGTTGGCAGTACCGCTGTTGCGCTGCTGCATCAACTGGGTTACCAGGTCGTCGCGGTATCGGGTCGTGAAAGCACGCATGAATACCTGAAAAGCCTCGGTGCTCAACGCATTCTCGGGCGTGAAGAGTTTGCCGAAACCCGTCCGCTGGAAAAACAGCTGTGGGCCGGTGCGGTCGATACCGTCGGGGATAAAGTGCTGGCGAAAGTGCTGGCACAGATGAACTATGGCGGCTGCGTCGCCGCCTGTGGCCTGGCCGGGGGCTTCGCGCTGCCGACCACGGTCATGCCGTTTATTTTACGTAACGTCCGCCTGCAGGGCGTGGACTCAGTGATGACGCCACCGGCACGCCGTGCTGAAGCCTGGCAGCGTCTGGTCCGCGATCTACCGGAATCGTTCTACGCCACCAGCACCACCGAGATCGCCCTCGCAGAGGCGCCGGCATTCGCTGACAAAATCATCAATAACCAGATCCAGGGCCGGACGCTGGTCAAGATCGCCTAATCTGCAATTTTTCGTGACATATTCGCGATAACGCTTCGCCTCCGTCATGCTTAGGAAAAAGCATGCCGGAGGATGTCATGAAACCCAAAAAACTCACGGAAGCCGATGTAACGGCTGAATCCGTTTTTATGCTGCAGCGCCGCCAGGTTCTGAAGACCCTCGGTATTACCGCCACGGCCCTCTCACTTTCTCCTGTCGCCCAGGCCGATCTTCTGGATTGGTTCAAAGGCCATGACCGCCCTCCCGCCCCGGCAGGAAAAGCGTTAACCTTCGACAAGCCCGCACAATGGCAAAGCTCCCTCGCCCTCACGCCGGAAGATAAAGTCGCGGGCTACAACAATTTCTATGAATTTGGCCTCGATAAAGCCGACCCCGCAGCCAATGCCGGTAGCCTGCGTACCGATCCCTGGACGCTGACCATTGGCGGTGAAGTCGCTAAACCACTGACCCTTGATCATGATGACCTCACCAGACGTTTCCCACTAGAGGAACGCATTTACCGGATGCGCTGCGTGGAGGCCTGGTCAATGGTGGTGCCATGGGTCGGTTTCCCACTGCATAAACTGCTGGCGCTGGTTGAACCCACCAGCAATGCCCGGTTCGTGGCGTTTAAAACGATTTACGCCCCGGACCAGATGCCAGGGCAGAAGGACCGTTTTATCGGCGGCGGGCTGGCTTATCCTTATGTGGAAGGGTTGCGGCTGGACGAAGCGATGCACCCTCTGACGCTGTTAAGCGTCGGCGTCTATGGTAAAGCGTTGCCGCCGCAAAATGGCGCGCCAGTGCGCCTGACCGTGCCATGGAAATATGGTTTTAAAGGCATTAAATCGATCGTCAGCATCGAGTTGACCCGTGAACGTCCCCCCACCACCTGGAATCTGGCGGGCCCGGAAGAATATGGCTTCTACGCCAATGTGAATCCTCATGTCGACCATCCGCGCTGGTCGCAGGCCACAGAACGCTTTATCGGTTCAGGGGGCGTGCTCGACGTTAAGCGCCAGCCCACCTTGTTATTCAACGGCTATGCTGACGAAGTGGCATCGCTCTATCGGGGTCTTAATCTGCGGGAGAACTACTAGTGCGCCTGAGTGTAAAACAGATTACCTGGCTGAAAGTGGTTCTCCACCTGGCCGGTTTTTTGCCGTTCATCTGGCTGTTCTGGGCCGGACAACAGGGCTACTTTAGCGCCGACCCGGCAAAAGATATTCAACACTTTACCGGTAGGATGGCTCTTAAATTTTTGCTCGCGACCTTGCTTGTCTCGCCGCTGGCACGCTACGCTAAACAACCATTATTGATTCGTACCCGGCGTTTGTTGGGATTATGGTGTTTCGCCTGGGCGACGCTGCATCTCACCAGCTACACATTGCTGGAGTTAGGGATCAACAACCTGGCGCTGCTGGGTTCAGAGGTGGTCAGCAGACCGTATCTTACATTAGGCCTTATCAGCTGGTTGATTTTGCTGGCGCTGGCCGCGACCTCGACTCAGGCACTACAGCGAAAATTAGGCCGTCGTTGGCAAACATTGCACAACTTCGTCTATCTGGTGGCGCTCCTCGCGCCGGTTCATTACCTGTGGTCGGTGAAGATTTTATCCCCGCAACCGGTGATTTATGCGGTACTCGCCGCACTGCTTTTAGCATGGCGTTACAAGAAGTTCCGTCAGTGGTGGCGTTAATCACCGGATATGTGCAGTTTCCCGCAGATCTTTTATCAACCGCGACGCTTTTAACAATAGCGGTTGATAATCTTCCCTGATAAGACCAGTATTTAGCTGCCAAATGCTACGAAATCGTTATAATGTGCGACTTTGGTTTTCCTGACGGGGTTTTCGGACTCTGAAAAGGTGACAAGCGCGCTTCGAAGGTATATTTTGTTTTTTACCCGAGAATGGCAGGAGATAGCCGCACAATGGCTGACAAGTTTCGCATTTTGCTTTTAAACGGACCCAACCTTAACATGCTTGGAACACGCGAGCCTGAGAAGTACGGAACCCTTAAGCTTTCTGAGATTGTTAACCAATTGCAGTCAGAAGCCTCGGCTCTGAATGTTACGCTGGATCACCTGCAGTCCAATGCGGAGTTCGTGCTCATCGACCGAATTCATCAGGCTAAAGACACTGTGGACTATATCCTGATTAATCCGGCCGCGTTTACGCACACCAGCGTGGCTATCCGCGATGCGTTACTTGCGGTGAGTATCCCGTTTATCGAGATCCACCTGAGCAACGTACATGCACGCGAACCGTTCCGTCACCACTCCTATCTGTCGGATATCGCCTCGGGCGTCATCTGCGGACTTGGTGCGGACGGCTATTCATACGCTTTACAGACGGCGGTAAAACGCCTGTCACAATCACACTAAACAAAGAGTACGGAACCCACTCATGGATATTCGTAAGATTAAAAAGCTGATCGAGCTGGTTGAAGAATCAGGCATCTCCGAACTGGAAATTTCTGAAGGCGAAGAGTCTGTACGCATCAGCCGTGCCGCACCAAATGCGGGCTACCCGGTCATGCAGCAGGCCTATGCCGCACCAATGATGCAGGCTCCGGTTGCAGCAGCACCAGCAGCTGCCGCTCAGGCAGAAGCAGCGCCGGCGAAAGCAGAAATCAGCGGTCACATCGTACGTTCCCCGATGGTCGGTACTTTCTACCGTACCCCGAGCCCGGACGCTAAAGCGTTTGTGGAAATCGGTCAGAAAGTTAACGTGGGCGACACCCTGTGCATCGTAGAAGCAATGAAAATGATGAACCAGATCGAAGCCGATAAAGCCGGCGTGGTGAAAGCCATTCTGATCGAAAGTGGCCAACCGGTAGAATTTGACGAGCCGCTGGTAGTCATCGAGTAACGAGGCGAACATGCTGGATAAAATTGTTATCGCCAACCGTGGCGAGATTGCACTGCGTATCCTGCGTGCCTGTAAAGAACTGGGCATCAAGACCGTTGCTGTGCACTCCACTGCGGATCGCGATCTAAAACACGTATTGTTAGCGGATGAGACGGTCTGTATCGGCCCGGCTCCGTCCGTTAAAAGCTATCTGAACATCCCGGCGATCATCAGCGCGGCTGAAATCACCGGTGCGGTGGCTATCCACCCAGGATACGGCTTCCTCTCGGAGAACGCGAACTTCGCCGAGCAGGTAGAACGTTCTGGCTTTATCTTTATCGGCCCGAAAGCCGACACGATTCGCCTGATGGGCGACAAAGTGTCAGCAATCACCGCGATGAAGAAAGCAGGCGTTCCGACCGTTCCAGGTTCTGACGGCCCTCTGGGTGAAGATATGGATGCTAACCGTGCCCATGCGAAACGCATCGGCTACCCGGTTATCATCAAAGCCTCCGGCGGCGGCGGCGGTCGCGGTATGCGTGTTGTGCGCAGCGATGCCGAACTGGCGCAATCCATCTCCATGACCAAAGCTGAAGCGAAAGCCGCGTTCAACAATGACATGGTCTACATGGAAAAGTACCTGGAAAATCCGCGTCACATCGAGATCCAGGTACTGGCTGACGGCCAGGGCAACGCTATCTATCTGGCAGAGCGCGACTGTTCTATGCAGCGTCGTCACCAGAAAGTGGTCGAAGAAGCGCCAGCACCGGGTATTACGCCGGAACTGCGTCGCTACATCGGCGAGCGCTGCTCCAAAGCCTGTGTCGATATCGGCTATCGTGGCGCCGGGACCTTCGAGTTCCTGTTCGAAAACGGCGAGTTCTACTTCATTGAAATGAACACCCGTATTCAGGTTGAACACCCGGTCACTGAAATGATCACCGGCGTTGACCTTATCAAAGAACAGCTGCGTATTGCTGCAGGCCAGCCGCTTTCCATCAAGCAAGAAGAAGTTCATGTCCGTGGCCATGCGGTTGAATGCCGTATCAACGCCGAAGACCCGAACACCTTCCTGCCGAGCCCGGGTAAAATTACTCGCTTCCACGCGCCTGGCGGTTTTGGCGTGCGCTGGGAGTCTCATATCTACGCAGGCTATACCGTGCCTCCGTATTATGACTCAATGATTGGCAAGCTGATTTGCTACGGTGAGAACCGTGATGTTGCCATTTCACGCATGAAAAATGCGCTGCAGGAACTGATCATCGATGGTATCAAAACCAACGTCGATCTGCAGATTCGCATCATGAATGACGAGAATTTCCAGCACGGTGGAACCAACATCCACTATCTGGAGAAAAAACTCGGTCTGCAGGAAAAATAATCCTGCTCATGCAGCAAAAGGCCGGTTAATCCGGCCTTTTTTCTTTTTCTCTCCTCTCGTCTTTACCATGCGGTACAATCCCCGCTTTCTTCATCCTCCCGGGACTCAAAAATGGACAAACGGTTTGTTCAGGCCCACAAAGAAGCGCGCTGGGCGCTGTGGCTGACCCTTCTCTATCTTGCTGCCTGGCTGGTCGCGGCTTACCTACCGGGTAATGGCATTGGCATCACCGGTCTGCCGCACTGGTTCGAAATGGCCTGCCTGCTGGTGCCCTTGCTGTTTACGCTGCTGTGCTGGGCCATGGTGAAGTTTATCTACTGCGATATTCCTCTGGAGGATGACGATGCAGCCTGAAGTGATCCTGCCGCTGGTTGCCTACCTGGTGGTAGTGTTTGGCCTGTCGATTTATGCGATGCGCAAACGCACGACCGGCACATTCCTCAACGAATATTTTCTCGGCAGCCGTTCAATGGGCGGCTTCGTGCTGGCCATGACCCTGACCGCCACCTATATCAGCGCCAGTTCATTCATTGGTGGCCCGGGTGCGGCCTATAAATACGGGCTTGGCTGGGTCCTGCTGGCGATGATCCAGCTGCCTGCCGTGTGGTTGTCTCTGGGCGTGCTGGGAAAAAAATTCGCGATCCTTGCCCGTCGTTATAACGCGGTGACCCTCAACGATATGCTGTTCGCTCGCTACCAAAGCCGTCTGCTGGTGTGGCTGGCAAGCCTCAGCCTGCTGGTTGCGTTTATCGGCGCAATGACGGTGCAGTTTATCGGTGGTGCGCGATTACTGGAAACCGCTGCCGGTATCCCGTACGAAACCGGCCTGCTGATTTTCGGTATCAGCATCGCGCTCTACACCGCTTTTGGCGGCTTCCGCGCCAGCGTGCTGAATGATGCAATGCAGGGGCTGGTAATGCTGGTTGGCACCATCGTGCTGCTGGTCGGTATCGTTCATGCTGCGGGTGGTCTGAGCCAGGCGGTGCAGACCCTGGAACACATCGATCCGAAGCTGGTTGCGCCTCAGGGAGCGGACGATATTCTGTCGCCGACCTTTATGACCTCTTTCTGGGTGCTGGTCTGCTTTGGGGTTATCGGGCTGCCGCACACGGCGGTGCGCTGTATCTCCTATAAAGACAGCAAGGCGGTGCACCGTGGGATTATTCTCGGCACCATCGTGGTGGCGATCCTGATGTTTGGTATGCACCTCGCCGGCGCCCTGGGCCGTGCGGTGATCCCGGATCTGACGATTCCGGATCTGGTGATCCCGACACTGATGGTGAAAGTGCTGCCGCCGTTTGCCGCCGGGATCTTCCTTGCCGCACCAATGGCGGCGATCATGTCGACGATCAACGCGCAGTTATTGCAGAGTTCCGCTACGATCATTAAGGATTTGTACCTGAACCTGCACCCGGAACAGCTGCATAATGAGAAACGCCTGAAGCGGATGTCGGCGCTGATTACGCTGATCCTCGGCGCGCTGCTGCTGCTGGCGGCCTGGCGGCCACCTGAAATGATCATCTGGCTGAACCTGTTAGCCTTTGGTGGCCTGGAAGCGGTGTTCCTATGGCCGCTGGTGCTGGGACTGTACTGGGAGCGTGCGAATGCGGCCGGTGCGCTCAGCGCCATGCTGGTCGGCGGCATACTGTATGCCGTCCTCGCCACGTTCAAGATTCAGTACCTGGGCTTTCACCCGATCGTGCCCTCGCTGCTGCTAAGTTTGCTGGCTTTTGTGGTGGGAAACCGTTTTGGTCAACCCGTACCACCTGCCCCTATTATGACTACTGACAAATAAAGAGTTTTGCTATGCCATGGATCCAACTGAAACTGAATACCACCGGCGCCCACGCTGAAGAGCTGAGCGACGCGCTGATGGAGGCCGGTGCGGTCTCCATCACCTTCCAGGATACCCACGATACACCGGTATTCGAACCGCTGCCGGGCGAAACCCGCCTGTGGGGCGATACTGACGTTATCGGCCTGTTTGATGCCGAAAGCGATATGCATGAGGTCGTGGCTATCCTTGAGCAGCATCCGCTGCTGGGGACCGGTTTTGCGCATAAAATCGAACAGCTGGAAGATAAAGACTGGGAACGCGAATGGATGGATAACTTCCACCCGATGCGTTTCGGCGAGCGCCTGTGGATTTGTCCGAGCTGGCGTGACGTGCCGGATGAAAACGCGGTCAACGTGATGCTCGATCCAGGCCTCGCATTTGGTACCGGCACGCACCCGACCACCTCGCTGTGTCTGCAGTGGCTGGACAGCCTGGATCTGGCGGGCAAAACCATCATCGATTTCGGCTGTGGTTCGGGTATCCTGGCCATTGCCGCGCTGAAGCTCGGCGCGGCTAAAGCGATCGGCATTGATATCGATCCCCAGGCGATTCAGGCCAGCCGTGATAACGCCGAGCGCAATGGCGTCTCCGACCGTCTGGAACTCTATTTACCGCAGGACCAGCCAGACGCGCTCAGCGCCGATGTCGTGGTCGCCAACATTCTGGCCGGCCCGTTACGTGAGTTAGCCCCGTTAATCAGCGTGCTGCCCGTCTCAGGCGGTCTGTTGGGCCTTTCAGGTATTCTTGCCAGCCAGGCGGAAAGCGTCTGCGAAGCATATATCGACCGCTTTACTCTCGACCCGGTGGTGGAGAAAGAAGAGTGGTGCCGCATTACCGGCCAGCGCAAATAACACCGCAGTGCGGCCTGCGGGCCGCCCTTTTGTTTCCAGTAACCGCTGAATGACGTCAAGAAATGAGAGCCAGATCGCATTACGATGCGCTTTTTTGGCTACAAAAACAGCGTTTTATGCCGTCAACGGTCGCCATTTTCTAAGAAAAATCGAGAAGTTTTGCGATTTTATAAATGGGCACAAATTATCCGCTATTGATTAAGATAATGATTAATATGGTAATTTAATCATCTCTTTTATGTCGATACTGGATTCATTGATCTGTGACAGAGGATTGCTCAAAGTTTGGCCTTTCATCTCGTGCAAAAAATGCGTAATATACGCCGCCTTGCAGTCACAGTATGGTCATTTCTTAATTCATGCGCATCGGACACTATCAGCTCAGAAATCGCCTGATTGCAGCGCCTATGGCTGGCATCACTGACAGACCATTCAGGACGCTGTGTTATGAGATGGGAGCCGGTTTAACCGTTTCCGAGATGATGTCCTCCAACCCGCAGGTTTGGGAGAGTGACAAGTCCCGTTTACGGATGGTGCACGTTGATGAGCCCGGTATTCGTACCGTGCAAATCGCCGGTAGCGTACCGGAAGAGATGGCCGCAGCCGCCCGTATTAACGTGGAAAGCGGTGCCCAGATTATTGATATTAATATGGGGTGCCCGGCGAAAAAGGTGAATCGCAAGCTCGCAGGTTCAGCCCTCTTGCAGTATCCCGATCAGGTGAAGTTAATCCTGACGGCGGTCGTCAAGGCAGTGGACGTTCCCGTGACACTCAAGATTCGCACCGGTTGGGAGCCGGAACACCGTAACTGTGTAGAGATTGCCCAACTGGCCGAAGACTGCGGCATTCAGGCCCTGACCATTCATGGACGCACTCGCGCCTGTTTGTTCAATGGCGAAGCTGAATACGACAGCATTCGGGCAGTAAAGCAGAAAGTTTCCATTCCGATTATCGCGAATGGTGACATTACTGACCCGCTTAAAGCCAGAGCTGTGCTCGACTATACGGGAGCTGATGCTCTGATGATAGGACGTGCGGCTCAGGGAAGACCCTGGATCTTTCGGGAAATCCAGCATTATCTGGACACTGGAGAGCTGCTTGCCCCACTGCCACTGGCAGAGGTTAAGCGCTTGCTTTGTTCGCATGTTCGGGAATTGCATGACTTTTATGGCCATGCAAAAGGGTACCGAATTGCGCGTAAACACGTATCCTGGTATCTCCAGGAGCACGCTCCAAATGACCAGTTTCGGCGCACATTCAACGCCATAGAGGATGCCAGCGAACAGCTGGAGGCGTTGGAGGCATACTTCGAAAATCTTGCGTAATGAAATAAAGAGCTGACAGAACTATGTTCGAACAACGCGTAAATTCTGACGTACTGACCGTTTCTACCGTTAACTCTCAGGATCAGGTAACTCAAAAACCCCTGCGTGACTCGGTTAAACAGGCACTGAAGAACTATTTTGCTCAACTGAATGGTCAGGATGTGAATGACCTGTATGAGCTAGTACTGGCTGAAGTTGAACAGCCCCTGTTGGACATGGTGATGCAATACACCCGTGGTAACCAGACCCGTGCGGCCCTGATGATGGGTATCAACCGCGGTACTCTGCGTAAAAAACTGAAAAAATACGGCATGAACTGATACTAATCAGTTAATTGCTTGTGATAAAAGGCGCTCTTCGGCATGGGGAAGCGCCTTTTTATTTTCTGGCTCCTGCCTCCCCTGAACACCTTCCTGCTGAAACAGCGTATGCGACAGCACAGCGCATATTACGCGATCGTTGCTAAAAGATTAGCCTGAACCAAAGAGGTGACCGGGAAGCCAATGTCGTGGATTCTGGGGGCTCTCATTGGCATACGATACCCTCTGCGCTGTATAGCGTGAGTTTCAGACCTTTCACCGAGTCTGACTCACGAAGCCGTTAAAAATGTGTTTCTTTGCTCCACTCTGCATATTTCCCACATAATCCCACAACCTTCTCCATGATATTTACGCTGGTCATAAATTGAGATTATTTCGTCTGCCGGGACCTGATATTGCTAATGGTAAAATAACGCATTCCGTCATGTATCTGAATCGATACAACCAGGCGGTTTATTCAGAGGTCCTGTCATGAAAAAATTAATTATAGTGTCACTGCTGGCGACTTTACTCGCAGGCTGTGCTCACGATTCCCCCTGCGTGCCGGTCTATGATTCTGAGGGCAGACTGGTCCATACCAACACCTGTATGAAAGGGACCACCCAGGATAACTGGGAAACGGCAGGCGCTATCGCAGGCGGTGCTGCAGCCGTTGCCGGTTTAACCCTTGGCATTGTGGCGTTAACTCGTTAAGTTTGAGTACGGCGGCATACCGCCAGGATAAACAGCAGATAACACAAAGGGCCCCGTCGCAAGACGGAGCCCTTTTGTATTACGTGATGCCGGGTAATGATAGGGCGGACTTTCCTGCCCATCCCCTCCTCGGGCCGTTGCTGCGCAACGTTCACATTCGTTCCCGACGAATCTGAACCGCCAAAGAATGCTCACCGACAAACAACAGATAAGCAAAAGGCTCAGTCTTTCGACTGAGCCTTTTGCTTTATTTGATGCCTGGCAATTCCCTACTCTCACATGGGGAGACCCCACACTACCATCGGCGCTACGGCGTTTCACTTCTGAGTTCGGCATGGGGTCAGGTGGGACCACCGCGCTCTCGTCGCCAGGCAAATTCTTTTAAAGTACTAACTTATAACTTAAAAACTGGTGCTGATACCCAGAGTCGAACTGGGGACCTCACCCTTACCAAGGGTGCGCTCTACCAACTGAGCCATATCAGCACACTAAATTTGATGCCTGGCAGTTCCCTACTCTCACATGGGGAGACCCCACACTACCATCGGCGCTACGGCGTTTCACTTCTGAGTTCGGCATGGGGTCAGGTGGGACCACCGCGCTATTGCCGCCAGGCAAATTCTGTTACCAGGATGCTAAAAGCACCCCAGTTAATCTGTATCAGGCTGAAAATCTTCTCTCTGCTCACCAAAACAGCTTTGGCGTTGTAAGGTTAAGCCTCACGGTTCATTAGTATCGGTTAGCTCAACGTATCGCTACGCTTACACACCCGACCTATCAACGTCGTAGTCTTCAACGTTCCTTCAGGACTCTCAAGGAGTCAGGGAGAACTCATCTCGGGGCAAGTTTCGTGCTTAGATGCTTTCAGCACTTATCTTTTCCGCATTTAGCTACCGGGCAAT
The DNA here is from genome assembly GCF_051131755.1 of Klebsiella sp. R445. Taxonomy (NCBI): domain Bacteria; kingdom Pseudomonadati; phylum Pseudomonadota; class Gammaproteobacteria; order Enterobacterales; family Enterobacteriaceae; genus Klebsiella; species Klebsiella sp. R445. Next base: position 3,676,655 of record NZ_CP180446.1, on the reverse strand, counting down.
GCCATTGGCATGACAACCCGAACACCAGTGATGCGTCCACTCCGGTCCTCTCGTACTAGGAGCAGCCCCCCTCAATTCTCCAGCGCCCACGGCAGATAGGGACCGAACTGTCTCACGACGTTCTAAACCCAGCTCGCGTACCACTTTAAACGGCGAACAGCCGTACCCTTGGGACCTACTTCAGCCCCAGGATGTGATGAGCCGACATCGAGGTGCCAAACACCGCCGTCGATATGAACTCTTGGGCGGTATCAGCCTGTTATCCCCGGAGTACCTTTTATCCGTTGAGCGATGGCCCTTCCATTCAGAACCACCGGATCACTATGACCTGCTTTCGCACCTGCTCGCGCCGTCACGCTCGCAGTCAAGCTAGCTTATGCCATTGCACTAACCTCCTGATGTCCGACCAGGATTAGCTAACCTTCGTGCTCCTCCGTTACTCTTTGGGAGGAGACCGCCCCAGTCAAACTACCCACCAGACACTGTCCGCAACCCGGATCACGGGTCTACGTTAGAACATCAAACATTAAAGGGTGGTATTTCAAGGTTGGCTCCACGCAGACTGGCGTCCACGCTTCAAAGCCTCCCACCTATCCTACACATCAAGGCTCAATGTTCAGTGTCAAGCTATAGTAAAGGTTCACGGGGTCTTTCCGTCTTGCCGCGGGTACACTGCATCTTCACAGCGAGTTCAATTTCACTGAGTCTCGGGTGGAGACAGCCTGGCCATCATTACGCCATTCGTGCAGGTCGGAACTTACCCGACAAGGAATTTCGCTACCTTAGGACCGTTATAGTTACGGCCGCCGTTTACCGGGGCTTCGATCAAGAGCTTCTCCTTGCGGATAACCCCATCAATTAACCTTCCGGCACCGGGCAGGCGTCACACCGTATACGTCCACTTTCGTGTTTGCACAGTGCTGTGTTTTTAATAAACAGTTGCAGCCAGCTGGTATCTTCGACTGATTTCAGCTCCATGAGCAAGTCACTTCACTTACCATCAGCGTGCCTTCTCCCGAAGTTACGGCACCATTTTGCCTAGTTCCTTCACCCGAGTTCTCTCAAGCGCCTTGGTATTCTCTACCTGACCACCTGTGTCGGTTTGGGGTACGATTTGATGTTACCTGATGCTTAGAGGCTTTTCCTGGAAGCAGGGCATTTGTTACTTCAGCACCGTAGTGCCTCGTCATCACACCTCAGCGTTAACAGAAGTCCGGATTTACCTAAACTTCCCGCCTACATGCTTAAACCGGGACAACCGTCGCCCGGCTAACATAGCCTTCTCCGTCCCCCTTCGCAGTAACACCGAGTACAGGAATATTAACCTGTTTCCCATCGACTACGCCTTTCGGCCTCGCCTTAGGGGTCGACTCACCCTGCCCCGATTAACGTTGGACAGGAACCCTTGGTCTTCCGGCGAGCGGGCTTTTCACCCGCTTTATCGTTACTTATGTCAGCATTCGCACTTCTGATACCTCCAGCAACCCTCACAGGCCACCTTCAACGGCTTACAGAACGCTCCCCTACCCAACAACACATAGTGTCGCTGCCGCAGCTTCGGTGCATGGTTTAGCCCCGTTACATCTTCCGCGCAGGCCGACTCGACCAGTGAGCTATTACGCTTTCTTTAAATGATGGCTGCTTCTAAGCCAACATCCTGGCTGTCTGTGCCTTCCCACATCGTTTCCCACTTAACCATGACTTTGGGACCTTAGCTGGCGGTCTGGGTTGTTTCCCTCTTCACGACGGACGTTAGCACCCGCCGTGTGTCTCCCGTGATAACATTCTTCGGTATTCGTAGTTTGCATCGGGTTGGTAAGTCGGGATGACCCCCTAGCCGAAACAGTGCTCTACCCCCGAAGATGAGTTCACGAGGCGCTACCTAAATAGCTTTCGGGGAGAACCAGCTATCTCCCGGTTTGATTGGCCTTTCACCCCCAGCCACAAGTCATCCGCTAATTTTTCAACATTAGTCGGTTCGGTCCTCCAGTTAGTGTTACCCAACCTTCAACCTGCCCATGGCTAGATCACCGGGTTTCGGGTCTATACCCTGCAACTTAACGCCCAGTTAAGACTCGGTTTCCCTGCGGCTCCCCTATACGGTTAACCTTGCTACAGAATATAAGTCGCTGACCCATTATACAAAAGGTACGCAGTCACCTAACGAGTAGGCTCCCACTGCTTGTACGTACACGGTTTCAGGTTCTTTTTCACTCCCCTCGCCGGGGTTCTTTTCGCCTTTCCCTCACGGTACTGGTTCACTATCGGTCAGTCAGGAGTATTTAGCCTTGGAGGATGGTCCCCCATATTCAGACAGGATACCACGTGTCCCGCCCTACTCTTCGAGTTCACAACGTGTGCATTTTAGTGTACGGGGCTATCACCCTGTACCGCCGGACTTTCCAGACCGTTCCACTAACACACGCGCTGATTCAGACTCTGGGCTCCTCCCCGTTCGCTCGCCGCTACTGGGGGAATCTCGGTTGATTTCTTTTCCTCGGGGTACTTAGATGTTTCAGTTCCCCCGGTTCGCTTCGTTAAGCTATGTATTCACTTAACGATAGTGTGACGAATCACACTGGGTTTCCCCATTCGGAAATCGCCGGTTATAACGGTTCATATCACCTTACCGACGCTTATCGCAGATTAGCACGTCCTTCATCGCCTCTGACTGCCAGGGCATCCACCGTGTACGCTTAGTCGCTTAACCTCACAACCCGAAGCTGTTTCGTAAAACAGTCCGCGTTGCGAAAATTTGAGAGACTCGAACACACCGCTTTTCCTTTCTTATTACGGAGAAAGGAAACAGTGTGTCGTTTCAATTTTCAGCTTGATCCAGATTTTTAAAGAGCAAAATTTCACAATGCACTTCACAGTACATTTTGAAATTTATCATTCATCAGACAATCTGTGTGGACACTACAAAGGCAGGTTCTTTCAGGTAAGGAGGTGATCCAACCGCAGGTTCCCCTACGGTTACCTTGTTACGACTTCACCCCAGTCATGAATCACAAAGTGGTAAGCGCCCTCCCGAAGGTTAAGCTACCTACTTCTTTTGCAACCCACTCCCATGGTGTGACGGGCGGTGTGTACAAGGCCCGGGAACGTATTCACCGTAGCATTCTGATCTACGATTACTAGCGATTCCGACTTCATGGAGTCGAGTTGCAGACTCCAATCCGGACTACGACATACTTTATGAGGTCCGCTTGCTCTCGCGAGGTCGCTTCTCTTTGTATATGCCATTGTAGCACGTGTGTAGCCCTACTCGTAAGGGCCATGATGACTTGACGTCATCCCCACCTTCCTCCAGTTTATCACTGGCAGTCTCCTTTGAGTTCCCGACCGAATCGCTGGCAACAAAGGATAAGGGTTGCGCTCGTTGCGGGACTTAACCCAACATTTCACAACACGAGCTGACGACAGCCATGCAGCACCTGTCTCACGGTTCCCGAAGGCACTAAAGCATCTCTGCTAAATTCCGTGGATGTCAAGAGTAGGTAAGGTTCTTCGCGTTGCATCGAATTAAACCACATGCTCCACCGCTTGTGCGGGCCCCCGTCAATTCATTTGAGTTTTAACCTTGCGGCCGTACTCCCCAGGCGGTCGACTTAACGCGTTAGCTCCGGAAGCCACTCCTCAAGGGAACAACCTCCAAGTCGACATCGTTTACAGCGTGGACTACCAGGGTATCTAATCCTGTTTGCTCCCCACGCTTTCGCACCTGAGCGTCAGTCTTTGTCCAGGGGGCCGCCTTCGCCACCGGTATTCCTCCAGATCTCTACGCATTTCACCGCTACACCTGGAATTCTACCCCCCTCTACAAGACTCAAGCCTGCCAGTTTCAAATGCAGTTCCCAGGTTGAGCCCGGGGATTTCACATCTGACTTAACAGACCGCCTGCGTGCGCTTTACGCCCAGTAATTCCGATTAACGCTTGCACCCTCCGTATTACCGCGGCTGCTGGCACGGAGTTAGCCGGTGCTTCTTCTGCGAGTAACGTCAATCACCAAGGTTATTAACCTTAATGCCTTCCTCCTCGCTGAAAGTACTTTACAACCCGAAGGCCTTCTTCATACACGCGGCATGGCTGCATCAGGCTTGCGCCCATTGTGCAATATTCCCCACTGCTGCCTCCCGTAGGAGTCTGGACCGTGTCTCAGTTCCAGTGTGGCTGGTCATCCTCTCAGACCAGCTAGGGATCGTCGCCTAGGTGAGCCATTACCCCACCTACTAGCTAATCCCATCTGGGCACATCTGATGGCATGAGGCCCGAAGGTCCCCCACTTTGGTCTTGCGACGTTATGCGGTATTAGCTACCGTTTCCAGTAGTTATCCCCCTCCATCAGGCAGTTTCCCAGACATTACTCACCCGTCCGCCGCTCGTCACCCGAGAGCAAGCTCTCTGTGCTACCGCTCGACTTGCATGTGTTAGGCCTGCCGCCAGCGTTCAATCTGAGCCATGATCAAACTCTTCAATTTAAGTTTGATGCTCGTGAATTAAACTTCGTAATGAATTACGTATGTTCACTCAGAGACTTGGTATTCATTTTTCGTCCGAGGACGTTAAGAATCCATGTCACTTTGAGTGCCCACACAGATTGTCTGATAAATTGTTAAAGAGCAGTGCGACGGCGCTTAGCGCTCTGTCGCGAGGTGGCGTATATTACGCTTTCCTCTTTCAGAGTCAACCTCATTTTTCAGAAGTTTTCTCTTTCTGACCCGGCTTACTCTGTGAAGTTGTTCACATTTGCCGTGTCAGTGGGAGCGCATTATAGGGATCCCATTTTTTTGCACAAGCCTTTTATCGATCTTTTTTTCCAAGTGATGGTTTTTCACCCTTTTCGCGGTGTTATTACCCAATTCGCTCAGTTTTTACCACAATAAAGGGTTGCAGATGGCCTTAAAAGCCACCAAAGTCTTTATACAACCCGGGTTTATTGAGGTAACCATGTCCGCTAACTTACGTCCGTATAAAGATTTGTTCCCACAAACCGGCCTGCGCGTCATGATCGATGCGACCAGCGTGGCGATCGGCGATGTCCGAATGGCTGACGATGTCAGCATCTGGCCACTGGTCGCCATTCGTGGGGATGTTAACTATGTGGAAATCGGCGCCCGCACGAACATTCAGGACGGGAGCGTCCTGCACGTCACTCACAAATCATCCTATAACCCGCAGGGGAATCCGCTACTCATCGGCGAAGATGTCACCGTTGGTCACAAGGTGATGCTGCATGGTTGCACTATTGGCAATCGAGTCCTGGTCGGGATGGGTTCAATTTTATTAGATGGCGTCGTTATAGAAGATGATGTGATGATTGGTGCCGGTAGTCTGGTACCGCAAAATAAACGTCTGGAAAGCGGCTATCTCTATTTCGGTAACCCGGTAAAACAAATTCGCCCCCTGACGGAGGCGGAGCGGACTGGTCTTCTGTATTCAGCCAACAACTATGTGAAATGGAAAAACGATTATTTGGATCAGGAAAACCAGACCCAGCCTTGATCGTCTTCCTGCTGGTCGCGGATCAATTCGTCAGCTTCTTCTTCCAGATCCCAACGATGCTCACGGAACGCGTCCAGCCACTGCCCCGGCTCATCACCACCAAAGCGCTGCTTTAATGTCGCGCCGCGGATTGCACAAGTGAGCTGGAACCCCTGTACCAGGGCCGGGAAGGTGACACATTGCCGGTCACTATCCCACACTTCCCTGTCGGGAAACTGGATCGCCTGATTCACGCGTTCAGTTCCTGATCCAGTTCCTGGATAACCAGTGCAATTTCCGGCAGAACGCCATGCCAGAGCAGTACCGCGTGAGCAGCCTGTGCCACCAGCATCCCTAAACCATCGGCATACATTTTAGCGCCATGCTTCTGGCACCAGCACAGAAACGGCGTGCTGCCTTTCTGGTAAAACATGTCATAGCAATGGACCTGAGCATTTATTAATGAAGAAGGAATGGCTGGCACTTCACCGCTGATGCCGCTGGAGGTCGCATTAATAATGAGGTCGAACTCATGTCCAGCCAGCGATTCCATCTCCAGAGCACAAATACTGCCAGTGTGCGCGAACAGTGTTGCCAGCTCCTGGGCGCGAGAGAAGGTGCGGTTAACAATCGTCACCGCACAATCCAGTGACAGAAGCGGCAGTAGAACACCGCGCGATGCGCCACCTGCACCGATGAGCAATACCCGATAACCTGGCTTAATGAATCCCAGCCGCTCCAGATCGCTCAACAGCCCAATCCCGTCAGTGTTATCCCCCAACAAACGCCCGTCATCCAGTCGCTTCAGGGTATTTACCGCACCGGCTAACGCCGCGCGTTCAGTGAGTTCATCTGCACGGGCAAACGCTTCTTCCTTGAACGGCACGGTAATATTCGCCCCTTTCCCACCTTCAGCAAAGAAAGCATTCAGAGTGTTTATAAAACCGTCTGTCGGCGCCAGGATACGGCCATACGGGTGAGTAATCTGCAGCTGCTGCGCAAAACGCTGGTGAATAGAAGGGGACTTGCTGTGGGCTATCGGATTTCCGAAGACTGCATAGGTTTCCATTATTTACCCCTGGCGAAAGCGTTCACCCGTCAGGGCATCGCGAATTTCAGACGGGTTTTGACGGCCGCCTGTCGGACCATCAACTACCGGGAAATCAGCGCCAAACTGCGCCAGAACTTCTGCCGTAGTGCGGCAAGGTGGCTGGCCGGATAAATTGGCACTGGTTGAGACCAACGGTTTTCCATAAGCCTCGCACAGCGCTATCACCAGCGGATGATCGCTAACACGCACGGCCAGAGAATCAAAGCGGCCGGTTAACCAGCGGGGTGTTGAAGCATTAGCAGGAAAAACAAAGGTTACGGGTCCTGGCCAGCAGGCGTTAATCGCCGCACGCTGTTCGTCATTGAGCTGTGAATCATCAATATAAGGTTTCAGTTGCTCAAAGTTCGCGGCGATCAAAATGAGGCCTTTATCGACGGGACGCTGTTTGAGGTCCAGCAGGCGCATAACAGCCATTTCGCTGTCAGGATCGCAACCAACACCAAAAACGGCTTCTGTCGGATAGGCGATGACATGTTCATTATGTAGAACCGCCACGGCATGGGCGACGGTTTCTGAGTGCAGGTTATTATTCACTGATTTATTCCGCCGGGATCGGCTTTCCACATTGCTTACTGGCACAAAAGCATTTTACGCCCTGTGCCGTTTTCTTTTCGATTAATAACGGATAGTGGCATTCAGGGCATTCACCCGCTACCGGTTTGAAGTTGATAACGAACTGGCAATCGGGGTAACGATCGCAGGAATGGAATGTTTTGCCGAAACGAGAGCGACGCTGAACCAACTGCCCCTGTCCACACTGCGGGCAGGCAATCGCGGTTTCGTCGGGTTTATCGATAGTTTCGGTATGTTCGCATTCCGGGTAACGGCTGCAGCCAATAAACATCCCGAAGCGCCCCTGGCGTAACACCATAACAGCACCACAAGACGGACACTCCTGTCCCTCCAGCACTTTTACGATATGCCCGTCCGCCTGATTTTTCAGGGGACGGACATAGTCACAGTCCGGATAGTGTGAGCAGCCGAGAAACGGCCCGTGTTTCCCGGAGCGGATTACCAGCGCAGCCCCACACTGTGGGCAGGGCTCATTTTTACGCACCGAAAACAGTGCTGATTTGGTCATAACAACTCGATGTTGCTGCAAAAAGATTAATGCAGCATACCTTCATTTACTTCGAAGAGTAATTCTTCCATTTGTTGATAGGCATTTTCACAGCCTGGAATGTTAAACAGCACCATCAGGATCACCCATTTCAGGTCTTCCAGATCGAACTCTGCCGTATCCAGCGCTAATACGCGCTCTATCACCATTTCTCGCGTTTCGAGGTTCAACACCTGAATCTGCTCGAGGAATAACAAAAATCCTCGGCAACTGGCATCCAGACGTAAGCACTCTTCTTCGGTGTAAATCCGCAGAGAGAGCGGGTCTGACGCAAGCTGCATGGGTTCAACGAGACCTTCCTGATAATCAGCCAGTTTCTCGAGCCACATCAGCGCGTTATAGATATCTTCCCGATCAAAACCTGCATCAGTCAGATCACGGGTCAGTTTGTCCTGGTCCACGCGCATTTCTGCTTCGTTTTGGATGTAAGTCTCAAACAAATACATGAGTACGTCGAACATGGCTTGCCCTCCTTAATCGGACATAGCCGCCGGGTACAGCTGCGATCCAGCCTGCTAACTCCAGTTCAAGTAGCTGAGCTACGGTCACTGGCACAGATTGGCCGGCACGTTCAGCGACAACGTCAACAGGTGTTACCTCATCTCCTACGTTAGCCAGGAGCTCTGGAAATGGCAATGCCATGGGAGGCCGATCTACGCAATTATTTATATTGTCAGGCATATCAGGGAACCATTGTAACTCCTGCCGGCAGTATTCAATGATATCTTCCGCTGACGTCACAGGGATGGCACCTTGCTTAATTAACCAGTGCGGCCCTTCTGAGCCGGGATTACCCACCGGCCCGGGTAGCGCAAAAACCTCTCTCCCCTGCTCTAATGCGCAGCGAACGGTTACCAGGGAACCACTTCTCAAAGCGGCCTCAATCACCACAACGCCGACACTAAGCCCGCTGATGATCCGGTTGCGACGAGGGAAATTCCCCGGAAGCGGAGCCGCAGCGAGAGGGAATTCGGACAACAGCGCGCCACCGCTATCCACGATTTGTGTTGCCAGCGCACGATGCCGACGTGGATAAATCGCCTCTAAACCATTACCGAGTACGCCAATGGTCTTCCCTTGCGCTTCCAGCGCACCGCGATGAGCGACACCATCAATGCCGAGCGCCAGACCACTGGTAATCGTGATGCCACGCGACGCCAGCAGTTCACTGAACTGCCGCCCCCAACGCGCGCCATACCAGGAATGTGCGCGACTACCAACAATCGCCAGTTGAACGCTACTGAGAAGGGGTAAATCGCCACAGACGAAAAGTGCACCCGGATAATCAACGATCGCACGTAGCTGCGGTGGATAGTGTGGATGGTCGCCCAGCAGCAGATGATGCTCAGGTTGTTCCAGCCACAAGAGTGCAGAATCAAGCTGTTGCTGGCTCAAAGACATAAATTGCCCAGCCTGCGCGCCACTCAATCCACAGGCACCGAGTGCTTCACTATCAAGCACAGGGGCGGCACACAGTTTCCGGGCTGCCCTCATCATGCTGTCACCATAAAGGTTGTTCACCTTCATCAGTCGCAACCAAATCTCTGTAGGCGCCATCCTTATCCCCTGCCATAAGTGGCTTTGACAATCCTTGTGATTGGAGAGCGAGACTGTCAATTACAGGGGGTTTTGTCTAGAATAGAGCTAATAATCTTATCCACTCCTGAATACGACTCTGGATCTTTATGGCAGTTTTGCAAGTGTTACATATCCCGGACGAGCGCCTTCGCAAAGTCGCTGAGCCGGTAAAAGAAGTGAATGCAGAAATTCAGCGTATCGTCGATGATATGTTCGAGACGATGTACGCGGAAGAAGGTATTGGCCTGGCCGCCACTCAGGTGGACGTCCATCAGCGAATTATCGTCATTGATGTTTCTGAGAACCGCGAACAGCAGCTGGTGTTAATCAACCCTGAGCTGCTGGAAAAGGACGGTGAAACAGGTATCGAAGAGGGTTGCCTGTCGATCCCGGAACAACGCGCGCTGGTTCCACGTGCCGAAACCGTGAAAATTCGCGCATTAGATCGCGAAGGCAAGTCGTTCGAACTGGAGGCTGATGGTCTGCTGGCTATCTGCATCCAACATGAAATGGATCACCTGGTAGGCAAGCTGTTTATCGATTATCTGTCGCCGCTCAAACAACAGCGTATCCGTCAAAAAGTTGAAAAACTGGATCGTTTGCGTACGCGTGCCTGAGGACAAGGACTAACGTGTCACAATCACTACGTATCATTTTTGCGGGAACTCCCGATTTTGCAGCGCGTCATCTTGATGCGCTGTTGTCGTCTGAGCACCAGGTTGTTGGCGTATTTACCCAGCCGGATCGCCCTGCTGGCCGCGGCAAAAAGCTGATGCCAGGGCCGGTAAAAACCCTCGCTGAAAGCCACAACCTGCCGGTATTCCAGCCTGTATCCTTGCGCCCGCAGGAAAATCAGCAGTTGGTTGCGTCGCTGAACGCCGATGTCATGGTTGTCGTGGCCTACGGATTGATTCTGCCTAAAGCGGTTCTGGATATGCCGCGCCTGGGCTGCATCAACGTACATGGCTCGTTGTTACCACGCTGGCGTGGGGCAGCACCGATCCAGCGTTCGCTCTGGGCGGGTGACGCGGAAACCGGCGTAACCATCATGCAGATGGATGTTGGTCTGGATACCGGAGACATGCTGTACAAGCTCTCCTGCCCGATCACGGAGCAGGATACCAGTGCCAGCCTGTATGACAAGCTGGCGGATCTCGGTCCGCAGGGGTTACTGGAAACATTAACTCAACTGGCAAACGGCACCACTCAGCCGGAAGTACAGGACGAAGCTGTCGTCACTTACGCTGAGAAGCTCAGTAAAGAAGAAGCCCGTATTGACTGGTCGCTTTCCGCAGCCCAGCTCGAACGCTGCATTCGTGCCTTCAATCCGTGGCCGATGAGCTGGGTTGAAATTGACGAGCAGCCGGTGAAAGTCTGGCAGGCATCGGTGATTGCTGAAACCAGCAGCGCGGAACCAGGCACCATCGTGGCCGCCGGTAAACAAGGCATCCAGGTCGCAACAGGCAACGGCATCCTGAATCTGGAATCGCTGCAACCTGCAGGTAAAAAAGCGATGAGCGCCCAGGATCTGCTAAATTCTCGCCGGGAATGGTTTACCCCCGGCAACCGTCTCTCCTGACGGTAATCACCTCTAAAGCCCGGATTTACCGGGCATTTTTATTTTGCGGTTATGAAAAAAAATCTTAATTTACGCAGTCTGGCGGCACAGGCCGTTGAGCAGGTTGTCGAACAAGGTCAGTCATTGAGCAACGTTCTGCCAGCGTTACAGCAGAAGGTTGGGGAAAAGGATAAAGCACTGCTGCAAGAGTTGTGCTTTGGCGTACTGCGCACGCTGAGCCAGCTGGAGTGGCTGGTTAACAAGCTGATGGCGCGCCCGATGACGGGCAAACAGCGCACTATTCACTATTTAATTATGGTCGGGTTTTATCAGCTGCTCTATACCCGCATTCCGGCTCATGCTGCGCTAGCAGAGACCGTTGAAGGTGCGGTAGCGATCAAACGTCCGCAGCTGAAAGGGCTTATCAACGGCGTGTTGCGCCAGTTTCAGCGTCAACAGGAAACCCTGCTGGCCGAATTTGCCCAAGGCGAAAGCCGCTTTCTCCACCCTGCCTGGTTGCTTAACCGCCTGAAAAAATCCTGGCCACAGCAATGGCAAGCCATCGCCGAAGCCAATAACCAGCGCCCGCCTATGTGGCTGCGTGTAAACCGTAATCATCACTCGCGCGATGAGTGGCTGAAATTGCTGGAAGAGGCCGGATTACAGGGGTTCACTCATCCTGATTACCCTGATGCGGTACGCCTGGCAACGCCGGCTCCCGTCCATGCATTACCAGGATTCGACCAGGGCTGGGTCACCGTTCAGGATGCTTCGGCCCAGGGCTGCATGCGCTATTTAACCCCGGAAAACGGCGAGAGAATCCTGGATCTGTGCGCAGCCCCTGGCGGTAAAACGACGCATATTCTCGAAGTCGCGCCGCAGGCTAACGTACTGGCCGTTGATATTGACGAGCAGCGCCTGTCCCGCGTTTACGACAACCTGAAGCGACTCGGCATGAAGGCCCAGGTCAAACAGGGCGATGGCCGCTATCCGGCCCAGTGGTGCGAGGATGAAAAGTTCGACCGTATTCTGCTTGATGCCCCCTGTTCGGCAACCGGCGTCATCCGTCGCCATCCGGATATTAAATGGTTACGTCGCGATCGCGATATTGCCGAGCTGGCCCAGCTGCAGTCAGAAATTCTGGATGCTATCTGGTCACATCTGAAACCCGGCGGCACACTGGTCTATGCAACCTGTTCAATCCTCCCGGAAGAGAATAGCCAGCAGATTGCGGCGTTCCTGAAGCGTACCGCGGATGCCGAACTCAGCATTACCGGTACCCCCGAGCAGCCTGGCGTGCAAAATTTGCCTGGTGCTGAAGACGGTGATGGGTTCTTTTACGCTAAGCTGATCAAACATCGGAAATAATGGATCACTGCTGATGAAGATTATTATTCTGGGCGCCGGTCAGGTAGGCGGAACTCTCGCGGAAAACCTCGTCGGAGAGAACAACGACATCACCTTAGTCGATACCAACGGGGATCGCCTGCGCGGTCTACAGGATAAATTCGACCTTCGCGTTGTCCAGGGGCACGGTTCCCACCCTCGGGTATTACGTGAAGCCGGCGCCGATGATGCCGATATGCTGGTTGCGGTGACGAGTTCAGATGAGACCAATATGGTGGCCTGCCAGGTTGCCTATTCGCTCTTTAATACACCCAATCGTATTGCCCGTATCCGCTCGCCGGATTACGTCCGTGATGCCGAAAAACTGTTCCACTCAGAAGCGGTACCCATTGACCATCTGATCGCGCCAGAGCAATTAGTGATCGACAGTATCTACCGCCTTATTGAGTACCCGGGGGCGCTGCAGGTCGTCAACTTTGCAGAAGGGAAAGTCAGCCTGGCGGTCGTGAAAGCCTACTACGGCGGTCCGCTGGTCGGTAATGCGCTCTCAACCATGCGCGAGCACATGCCACATATCGACACGCGCGTCGCGGCTATTTTCCGTCATGACAGACCTATTCGCCCTCAGGGCTCAACGATTGTTGAAGCCGGCGATGAGGTGTTCTTTATTGCCGCATCCCAACATATCCGCGCGGTAATGAGTGAACTGCAGCGTCTGGAGAAACCCTACAAGCGGATCATGCTGGTTGGTGGTGGCAACATCGGGGCTGGTCTCGCCCACCGTCTGGAAAAAGATTACAGCGTAAAACTCATCGAACGCGATCAACAACGTGCCGCTGAACTTGCCGAGAAATTGCAGAATACGATCGTTTTTTATGGCGATGCCTCCGATCAGGAACTGCTGGCAGAAGAGCATATTGATCAGGTTGATCTTTTCATTGCTGTCACCAACGATGACGAAGCGAACATCATGTCCGCTATGCTGGCCAAACGGATGGGCGCTAAAAAAGTGATGGTGTTGATCCAGCGTAAAGCATACGTCGATCTGGTGCAAGGTAGCGTGATCGACATTGCGATATCTCCGCAGCAGGCAACCATCTCTGCCCTGCTCAGTCATGTGCGTAAAGCGGATATCGTTGGCGTATCATCACTACGCCGCGGCGTAGCTGAGGCCATCGAAGCGGTCGCCCATGGCGATGAAAGTACCTCCCGGGTGGTTGGTCGTTCGATCGATGAGATCAAACTCCCCCCAGGCACGATCATTGGCGCCGTGGTCCGTGGCAATGATGTCATGATCGCCAATAATAACCTGCGCATTGAACAGGGTGACCACGTCATTATGTTTCTGACCGACAAAAAATTTATCTCCGACGTCGAACGCCTGTTCCAACCAAGTCCTTTCTTCCTGTAATAACTGCGGGCGACAATACGGCGCCCGCTTTAATTACCCTATACTTATTAATGGCTAATATTTTTTAGCAATTATTCAACAGTAATGGCAAACAGGAATACATTTGATAAACTTATTAAGTTGGCTGGTTCAAGGAGAATAAAATGAGCATTTTAAAAGAGTTTCGCGACTTCGCGATGCGCGGGAACGTTGTTGATTTAGCTGTGGGTGTCATCATTGGTGCGGCATTTGGTAAAATTGTATCGTCGCTGGTTGCCGATATTATTATGCCACCGCTAGGACTTCTGATTGGCGGTATTGATTTTAAATCCTTTGCCGTCACGTTGCGCGATGCGCAGGGTGATGTCCCTGCCGTCGTGATGCATTACGGGGTGTTTATCCAGAATGTCTTCGATTTTGTGATCGTGGCTTTTGCCATTTTCATGGCAATCAAACTGATGAATAACCTGAATCGCAAAAAGGAAGAAGCACCAACTGCACCTCCGGCTCCATCGAAAGAAGAAGTATTGTTAAGTGAAATTCGCGATCTGTTGAAAGAGCAAAATAACCGTTCTTAATCAAGCGACAGAAAGCAGAAGGCCAGTGGTAAAAAAGTGAATCACTCTTTTGCCACTGGCCTCCCGGTCATTCCGCCCTGCATGTTTGTCTTTACGTTGATAACTACCTTTCCCCTTCTTACTTTTTTCAATCCGTTGCCTGAACAATGGGTCGTGCAGTAACGCCTCAATAGCATTGTCTTTAATTTGCCCTTTGGTGTGTTGATATCGGCTCATAATTACTCCTGATAGTGGATAAGATCGTCGCGAGTGTAGATCCGCGCGCTGAGAAAATCAACGTCCGGTCGTGCTACTTGCTCCCTGTTCAAGCGCCTCAAGAATCGAGCAGTACACGCTGCTGTGCGCACTCCCGCAACAGGCATCATTGAGTCGTTGCAGAGAACGGCGCATCGATTGCAGTTCTTTAATGCGTGCTTCCACTTCACCCAGACGGGCCTGCACAATGCCTTTAGATTCCTGGCATGTGTGATGCTCAGGATCGACGCGGATCGACAATAATTCGCGGATCGCTTCCAGAGTGAAGCCTAACTGGCGGGCATAGCGGATAAACCGTAAACGTTGAAGATCTTTCTCGGTATACAGCCGAAAACCGCCTTCGGTACGGACATCGTGAGCCATCATCTGCTGCTTTTCATAGTAGCGGATGGTATCGGGAGTCACATCCGCCAGTTTCGCGAGTTCACCAATACGGTACATGATTACTCCTTATCAATTTTGTTATGTAGCCTGCCCGCATATTCACCCCGCAAAAAATCAGTCTTCAGTCCAGCCTGGCTAAGCTTCAGTTCAAGCAACGCAAGCTGACGGCTGAGCTCAGCGTGTTGTGGATCATCAGGACGGACAGCTTTAAGCAAATCAGTCAGGACAACAGCTTCCCGGCGCAGCTCAAGTTCTGGTGGCAGACAACCTGCGTTTTTAAGTAGCCGATAGCCGGCACGCAGTTCAGGTGGGACATGCAGATCGTCGTCTAGCGTCAGCGGTTCTCCACGGCCGGGTAGGTCGTCGAACTCGCCTTTGCGCTGGGCGTCAAGGATATGGCGTTCTGCCCACTGATCCAGTAACCACATCATACGGCTCCGGGGATGAACAAAAAGAATACAGCTATTGTAGTGAAGCTAGCATAACGAGGATATAAAAAAACCCGCCGAGGCGGGTTCTTTTACGTTACTACAGATTACTCTGCAGCAGCTTCTGCTTTCAGCTCAGCACGATCAACCAGCTCGATGTATGCCATCGGCGCGTTGTCGCCTGCACGGAAGCCACACTTCAGAATGCGAGTGTAACCACCGGCGCGGCTCGCGAAACGCGGGCCCAGCTCGTTAAACAGTTTTGCCACGATCTCGTTATCACGAGTGCGGGCGAATGCCAGACGACGATTAGCAACGCTATCAGTCTTGGCAAGAGTAATCAGCGGCTCAACTACGCGACGCAGTTCTTTCGCTTTCGGCAGGGTCGTCTTGATGATTTCATGACGAACCAGCGAACCAGCCATGTTACGGAACATAGCCTGGCGATGGCTGCTGTTGCGGTTCAGTTGACGACCACTCTTACGATGGCGCATGACCTTATCCTTCTCAGTAAAACCTTAACCTGTGATCCGGTTACTCGTCAGCAATGCTTGCCGGTGGCCAGTTTTCCAGGCGCATGCCCAGAGACAGACCACGTGAAGCCAGCACGTCTTTAATCTCAGTAAGAGATTTTTTACCCAGGTTCGGCGTTTTCAGCAACTCAACCTCGGTACGCTGTACCAGATCACCGATATAGTGGATAGCTTCTGCCTTGAGGCAGTTAGCAGAGCGGACAGTCAATTCGAGATCGTCAACAGGGCGCAGCAGGATCGGATCGAATTCTGGTTTCTCTTCTTTAACTTCCGGCTGACGTACATCACGTAAGTCAACGAAAGCTTCAAGTTGTTCTGCCAGGATGGTTGCCGCACGACGAATCGCCTCTTCAGGATCGATTGTGCCGTTGGTTTCCATTTCGATGACCAGCTTGTCCAGGTCGGTACGCTGTTCTACACGCGCTGCTTCAACATTGTAGGCAATACGCTCTACTGGGCTGTAGCATGCGTCGACCAGCAGACGGCCGATTGGGCGCTCATCTTCTTCCGAATGAATTCGGGCAGAAGCCGGCACATAACCACGACCGCGCTGAACTTTGATACGCATGCTAATAGCAGCGTTCTCATCGGTCAGGTGGCAGATCACATGTTGCGGCTTGACGATTTCGACATCACCGTCATGGGTAATGTCGGCTGCGGTCACAGGGCCAATGCCAGATTTATTCAAAGTAAGGATGACTTCATCTTTACCCTGAACTCTCACCGCAAGCCCTTTCAGGTTGAGCAGGATTTCAAGGATATCTTCCTGAACGCCTTCTTTGGTGCTGTACTCGTGCAGTACACCATCAATCTCAACCTCGGTCACCGCGCAACCCGGCATCGATGAGAGCAGAATACGGCGCAGTGCGTTACCCAGAGTATGGCCAAAGCCACGCTCTAAAGGCTCAAGGGTCACCTTGGCGTGCGTCGAACTCACTTGCTCGATATCGACCAGGCGCGGTTTTAGAAACTCTGTCACAGAACCCTGCATTGTGTCCTCTCTTTGGTACTAAGCTTTACTTGGAGTAAAGCTCGACGATCAGGTGTTCGTTAATGTCCGCAGACAGATCAGAACGTTCCGGCTGACGCTTGAACGTACCTTCCATCTTGCCAGCATCAACTTCCAGCCAGGTTGGCTTTTCACGCTGCTCAGCCAGCTCCAGAGCGGCTTTCACGCGAGATTGCTTTTTCGCTTTCTCACGAATGCTAACAACGTCGTTCGCTTTAACCTGATAAGAAGCAATGTTAACAACACGACCGTTTACCATGATAGCTTTGTGGCTAACCAGCTGACGTGATTCAGCACGAGTCGCGCCGAAGCCCATACGGTATACAACGTTGTCCAGACGACCTTCCAGCAGAGCCAACAGGTTTTCACCGGTGTTGCCTTTCAGACGTGCTGCTTCTTTATAGTAGTTACGGAACTGACGCTCCAGCACACCGTACATACGGCGAACTTTTTGCTTTTCACGCAACTGCACACCATAGTCAGACAGACGCGGTTTACGCGCACCGTGCTGGCCAGGAGCTTGTTCAATTTTACACTTGGTATCGATCGCGCGAACGCCAGACTTAAGGAACAGGTCTGTGCCCTCACGACGGCTCAGCTTGAGCTTAGGACCCAAATATCTTGCCATTTTCTTTCTCCAACAATCCTAGAAACGAGCGCGTTATACGCGACGTTTTTTCGGCGGACGACAACCGTTATGAGGGATCGGAGTCACATCAGTAATATTAGTGATGCGGAAACCAGCGGCGTTCAGTGCACGAATAGTAGATTCGCGACCTGGACCCGGACCTTTGACCATAACTTCCAGATTCTTGATGCCGTATTCTTTTACGGCTTCAGCGCAACGCTCTGCTGCAACCTGAGCTGCAAACGGAGTGGATTTGCGTGAACCACGGAAACCGGAACCACCGGCTGTTGCCCAACCCAGTGCGTTACCCTGACGATCAGTGATGGTAACGATGGTGTTGTTAAAAGAAGCATGGACATGAGCCACGCCATCAGAGACTTGTTTTCTTACACGCTTACGTGCACGAACTGGTGCCTTTGCCATTATTCAATCACCCCGATTATTTCTTGATCGGTTTACGCGGACCCTTACGGGTACGTGCGTTGGTCTTAGTACGCTGACCGCGAACCGGAAGACCACGACGATGGCGTAAACCACGATAGCAACCAAGGTCCATCAGACGCTTGATGCTCAGGGTGATTTCACGGCGCAGATCACCTTCAACGACAAATTTGCCTACTGCTTCACGCAGGGCTTCAATTTGTTCTTCAGACAGCTCACTGATCTTAACATTTTCAGCGATACCCGTGTCAGCACAGATGGCTTTAGAGCGGGTCTTGCCGATACCGAAAATTGCAGTTAATGCGATTACGGTATGTTTTTGATCAGGAATGTTAATGCCTGCTATACGGGCCACTATGCACTCCTACTATTTAATATGTACGCACCATGCTGAAAAGCCCGTTTTCAGGATACTCAAATGGAAACGTACAGACATACAAAAGATTGGCTGGCTAATCTAGCCAGCTCAATCCAACTTTGCAAGAAAAATATGCGAAAAAATCAGCCTTGGCGCTGTTTATGCTTTGGCTCGGCACTGCAAATCACACGGATGACACCATCACGCTTAACGATTTTGCAGTTACGGCATAATTTCTTGACGGAAGCACGAACTTTCATTTTTACTCTCCGTAACTTCTCGGGCGATCTGTTAGCGGCCGTAGCCTTTCAGATTCGCCTTCTTCAATGCAGACTCGTACTGACTCGACATCATCAGAGTTTGCACTTGAGCCATAAAGTCCATAATCACAACGACAACAATAAGCAGCGAGGTTCCACCGAAGTAGAACGGCACTTTCATTGCATCACGCATGAACTCCGGGATCAGGCAGATAAAGGTAATGTACAGCGCACCAACCAAAGTCAGACGAGTCATTACTTTATCGATATACTTCGCCGTTTGCTCTCCCGGACGAATTCCTGGTACAAATGCACCGGACTTCTTCAGGTTATCTGCTGTTTCACGCGGGTTGAAAACCAACGCCGTGTAGAAGAAACAGAAGAAGATGATCGCAGACGCATAGAGTAACACATAAAGCGGTTGCCCAGGCTGCAAATACAGCGAAATTGTTGTCAGCCAGTTCCAACCGGTTCCGCCCCCGAACCATGACGCGATGGTTGCTGGGAACAGAATAATGCTGGAAGCGAAGATTGCCGGGATTACGCCCGCCATATTCACTTTCAACGGTAAATGTGTGCTCTGTGCAGCATAGACACGACGACCTTGCTGACGCTTCGCGTAGTTCACCACAATGCGGCGTTGACCACGTTCTACGAATACAACAAAGAATGTCACGGCAAATACTAATACTGCAACCAATAGCAACAGGAGGAAGTGCAGGTCGCCTTGACGCGCTTGCTCGATAGTATGGGCGATGGCTGGCGGGAGACCCGCAACGATACCAGCGAAGATAATGATCGAGATACCGTTACCGATACCACGTTCAGTAATCTGTTCGCCGAGCCACATCAGGAACATGGTTCCTGTGACCAGACTTACAACAGCGGTGAAGTAGAATGCAAAGCCTGGATTCATTACCAGGCCTTGCATTCCAGGCATATTCGGCAGACCGGTAGCAATACCGATCGACTGGAATATCGCCAACACCAGGGTACCGTAGCGGGTGTACTGGCTGATCTTACGACGACCAGACTCCCCTTCTTTCTTCATCTCTGCTAACGGTTGGTAAACAACGGTCAGCAGTTGGACAATAATCGATGCCGAAATGTACGGCATGATACCCAAAGCAAAGATAGAAGCACGGCTGAGAGCACCACCAGAGAACATGTTGAACATTTCAATGATGGTGCCTCGCTGTTGCTCAAGCAGTTTGGCAAGTACAGCGGCATCAATACCAGGGATCGGAATAAAAGAACCAATACGGAATACAATCAGCGCACCGATAACAAACAAAAGTCTGCGTTTCAGTTCGCCAAGTCCACCTTTGGCACTTTGAAAATCTAATCCCGGTTGCTTAGCCATCTGCTACTTATTCCTCAATTTTACCGCCAGCAGCTTCGATAGCAGCACGAGCACCTTTAGTCACACGCAGACCACGAATAGTTACCGGACGAGCTACCTCGCCAGACAGGATCACTTTCGCGAACTCGATCTGGATACCGATAATATTAGCCGCTTTCAGCGTGTTCAGGTCGACTACATCGCCTTCTACGTGAGCCAGATCAGACAGACGAACTTCTGCAGTGATCATAGCTTTACGAGAAGTGAAGCCGAATTTCGGCAGACGACGGTACAGTGGCATCTGACCACCCTCGAAACCGCGACGTACGCCACCGCCAGAACGAGAGTTCTGACCTTTGTGACCACGACCACCGGTTTTACCGAGGCCAGAACCGATACCACGACCCAGGCGTTTACCCGCCTTTTTGGAGCCTTCGGCCGGAGACAGAGTATTTAAACGCATCTCTTACTCCTCAACTTTAACCATGAAGGAAACCGCGTTGACCATACCACGAACAGCAGGAGTATCCTCGCGCTCTACGGTGTGACCAATACGACGCAGACCCAGGCCAAGCAGCGTTGCCTTGTGTTTCGGCAGACGACCGATTGCACTGCGGGTTTGAGTAATTTTAATAGTCTTTGCCATGGTTTATTTCCCCAGAATTTCTTCAACGGATTTACCACGCTTGGCAGCGACCATTTCTGGAGAATTCATATTTTCCAGGCCATCAATAGTTGCACGAACCACGTTGATCGGGTTGGTGGAACCATATGCTTTGGCCAGAACGTTATGAACTCCAGCAACTTCCAGAACGGCGCGCATTGCACCACCGGCGATGATACCGGTACCTTCGGAAGCTGGCTGCATGAATACACGAGAACCCGTGTGAACACCTTTAACCGGGTGCTGCAGGGTGCCGTGGTTCAGCGCGACGTTAATCATATTGCGACGGGCTTTTTCCATCGCTTTCTGGATCGCTGCTGGAACTTCACGCGCTTTACCGTAACCAAAACCTACGCGGCCATTACCATCACCAACAACAGTCAGAGCTGTGAAGGAGAAAATACGACCACCTTTAACGGTTTTAGATACGCGGTTAACCGCGATCAGCTTTTCCTGCAGTTCGCCAGCTTGTTTTTCGATGTGAGCCATCTTACACCTCTACCTTAGAACTGAAGGCCAGCTTCACGGGCAGCATCTGCCAGTGCCTGGACACGACCATGATATTGGAACCCGGAACGGTCAAAGGAAACATCTTTGATGCCTTTTTCCAGAGCGCGTTCAGCAACAGCTTTACCCACAGCTGCAGCCGCGTCTTTGTTACCGGTGTACTTCAATTGTTCAGCAATAGCTTTTTCTACAGTAGAAGCAGCTACCAGAACTTCAGAACCGTTTGGTGCAATTACCTGTGCGTAAATATGACGCGGGGTACGATGTACCACCAGGCGAGTTGCACCCAGCTCCTGGAGCTTGCGGCGTGCGCGGGTCGCACGACGGATACGAGCAGATTTCTTATCCATAGTGTTACCTTACTTCTTCTTAGCCTCTTTGGTACGCACGACTTCGTCGGCGTAACGAACACCCTTGCCTTTGTAAGGCTCAGGACGACGGTAGGCGCGCAGATCTGCTGCAACCTGACCGATCACCTGCTTATCAGCGCCTTTCAGCACGATTTCAGTTTGAGTCGGACATTCTGCAGTGATACCCGCCGGCAGCTTATGTTCAACAGGATGAGAGAAACCTAAAGACAGGTTTACTACATCCCCTTTCACCGCTGCACGATAACCTACACCAACCAGCTGAAGCTTTTTAGTGAAGCCTTCGGTAACACCGATAACTACTGAGTTAAGCAGGGCACGCGCGGTACCAGCCTGAGCCCAACCGTCTGCGAAACCATCACGCGGACCGAAAGTCAGTGCATTATCTGCATGTTTAACTTCAACAGCATCGTTGAGAGTACGAGTCAGCTCGCCATTCTTACCTTTGATCGTAATAACCTGACCGTCGATTTTTACATCAACGCCGGCAGGAACAACGACCGGTGCTTTAGCAACACGAGACATTTTTTCCTCCGATTAGGCTACGTAGCAGATAATTTCGCCACCAAGACCAGCCTGGCGCGCTGCACGATCAGTCATAACACCTTTAGAGGTAGAAATAACCGCGATACCCAGACCCGCCATAACTTTCGGCAGCTCATCTTTACGTTTGTAGATGCGCAGACCTGGGCGGCTGACACGCTGAATGCTTTCTACAACAGCTTTACCCTGGAAATACTTAAGAGTCAGTTCCAGTTCCGGCTTGATGTCGCCTTCAACTTTAAAATCTTCAATAAAGCCTTCTTCCTTCAGCACGTTGGCAATTGCCACTTTCAGCTTGGAGGAAGGCATGGTGACCGCAGCTTTATTCGCGGCCTGACCGTTACGGATACGGGTCAGCATATCCGCGATCGGATCTTGCATGCTCATCTGTCTTTACTCCCGTGATTCAATTGGTGACAATTACCAGCTAGCCTTTTTCAGACCCGGGATTTCACCGCGCATAGCGGCTTCACGGACCTTAATACGGCTCAACCCGAACTTCCGCAGGAAACCATGCGGACGACCTGTTTGACGGCAGCGATTACGCTGACGAGACGGGCTGGAATCACGCGGCAGAGTCTGCAGCTTGAGAACAGCATTCCAACGATCTTCGTCGGTTGCGTTCACATCAGAGATGATAGCTTTCAGTTCAGCGCGTTTAGCGAAGAATTTATCAGCTAAAGCCACGCGCTTTACTTCGCGTGCTTTCATTGATTGCTTAGCCATTAAGTAACCCTACCTTACTTGCGGAACGGGAAGTCAAAGGCAGCCAGCAGAGCGCGGCCTTCTTCATCAGATTTCGCAGTAGTGGTAATGGTAATATCCAAACCACGAACGCGGTCGACTTTATCGTAGTCGATTTCTGGGAAGATGATCTGCTCACGGACACCCATGCTGTAGTTACCACGACCATCGAATGACTTAGCGGACAGGCCACGGAAGTCACGGATACGCGGTACAGCAATAGTGATCAGGCGCTCAAAGAACTCCCACATGCGTTCGCCACGCAGGGTTACTTTACAGCCGATCGGATAGCCCTGACGGATTTTGAAGCCTGCAACTGATTTGCGTGCTTTGGTGATCAACGGTTTTTGACCGGAGATTGCTGTCAGATCTGCTGCTGCATTATCCAGCAGTTTCTTGTCAGCGATCGCTTCACCAACACCCATGTTCAGGGTGATCTTCTCGACCCGAGGGACTTGCATGACAGAATTGTAGTTAAACTCAGTCATGAGTTTACCAACTACTTCGTCTTTGTAGTAATCATGCAGTTTCGCCATCGTACTACTCCAAATTACTTGATAGTTTCGCTGTTAGATTTGAAGAAACGGACTTTTTTGCCGTCTTCGAATCTAAAGCCTACACGGTCAGCCTTGCCGGTTGCCGCATTGAAGAGTGCAACGTTAGAAACCTGAATTGCAGCTTCTTTTTCAACGATGCCACCTGGTTGGTTCAGGGCCGGAACCGGCTTCTGATGTTTCTTAACCAGGTTGATACCTTCAACAATGAGCTTGCCGGAAGACAAGACATTCTTAACTTTACCGCGTTTACCTTTATCTTTACCGGTTAACACGATAACTTCGTCATCACGACGGATTTTCGCTGCCATGATTCGCTCCTTAGAGTACTTCTGGTGCCAGAGAGATAATTTTCATGAACTTCTCGGTACGAAGCTCACGAGTTACCGGCCCAAAAATACGCGTACCGATGGGCTGCTCGCTGTTATTGTTCAGAATAACGCATGCATTACCATCAAAGCGAATGACAGAACCGTCCGGGCGACGAACACCCTTCCTGGTGCGCACCACTACCGCCTTCAGCACATCACCTTTTTTGACCTTACCACGCGGAATTGCTTCTTTGATGGTGATCTTGATGATGTCGCCTACGCCTGCGTAGCGACGGTGCGAGCCACCCAGAACCTTGATACACATTACGCGACGTGCACCGGAGTTGTCGGCGACGTTCAGCATAGTCTGTTCTTGGATCATTTTAGTGCTCCGCTAATGTCAACTACTACTGAGACCCAAAATCGGGCCAATAAATATCCCCATATCGAGGGCGCGGCATTATAACACCGGAAATCGGATATGGGTAGAAAAAATAAACGGCTCATCGCTGAGCCGTTTATCCGTTGAGAACACAGCTCTATTACAGAACTGCTTTCTCTACAACGCGAACCAGCGTCCAGGACTTAGTCTTGGACAGCGGACGGCATTCGTGGATTTCGACCACGTCACCGATACCGCATTCGTTGTTCTCGTCATGTACGTGCAGTTTGGTCGTACGTTTGATGAATTTACCGTAGATCGGGTGTTTCACAAAACGTTCGATAGCAACAACGATGGACTTCTCCATTTTATTGCTAACAACACGACCTTGCAGAGTACGGATTTTATCGGTCATTACGCATCCGCCTTCTCAGTCAGTAAAGTCTTAACGCGCGCAACATCACGACGCACTTGCTTCAGCAGGTGAGTCTGTTGCAGCTGGCCACTTGCAGCCTGCATACGCAGGTTGAACTGCTCACGCAGCAGGTTCAGCAGCTCAGCGTTCAGCTCTTCAACGCTTTTTTCACGCAGCTCTTTTGCTTTCATTACATCACCGTCTTAGTTACAAAGGTGGTTTTGATAGGCAGTTTCGCTGCTGCCAGGCCGAAGGCTTCACGGGCCAGCTCTTCCGGAACACCGTCCATTTCATACAGGACTTTACCCGGCTGAATCAAGGCAACCCAATACTCCACGTTACCTTTACCTTTACCCATACGAACTTCCAGCGGCTTCTCGGTGATCGGTTTGTCCGGGAATACACGGATCCAGATCTTACCTTGACGCTTAACTGCACGGGTCATAGCACGACGTGCTGCTTCGATCTGACGTGCAGTCAGACGACCACGGCCAACAGCTTTCAGACCGAAAGTGCCGAAGCTAACATCCGTACCCTGCGCCAGACCACGGTTGCGGCCTTTGTGCACTTTACGGAATTTTGTACGCTTTGGTTGTAACATCAGCGACGCTCCTTATTTACGGCCTTTACGCTGCTGCTTTTTAGGTTGAGCAGCCGGTTCCGGTTGTTCAACAGCAGCCATACCACCCAGGATCTCGCCTTTGAAGATCCATACCTTAACGCCGATAATACCGTAAGTGGTACGCGCTTCAGAGGTGTTGTAGTCGATGTCAGCACGCAGAGTGTGCAGCGGTACGCGACCTTCGCGGTACCATTCGGTACGTGCGATTTCCGCGCCGCCCAGACGGCCGCTAACTTCAACTTTGATACCTTTAGCGCCCAGACGCATTGCGTTCTGTACAGCACGCTTCATAGCACGACGGAACATAACGCGACGTTCCAGCTGAGAAGTGATGCTGTCAGCAACCAATTTAGCGTCCAGTTCTGGCTTACGAACTTCGGCGATATTGATCTGTGCAGGAACGCCAGCGATATCCGCTACGACCTTGCGCAGTTTTTCTACGTCTTCGCCTTTCTTACCGATAACGATGCCCGGGCGAGCAGTGTGAATGGTCACACGGATGCTCTTAGCTGGACGCTCGATAACGATACGAGATACGGACGCTTTAGCCAGTTCTTTAGTCAGGAACTGACGTACTTTAAAATCGCTGTCCAGGTTGTCAGCGAATTCTTTGGTGTTCGCGAACCAGGTAGAGTTCCATGGTTTGACAATACCCAGGCGAATACCATTAGGATGTACTTTCTGACCCATTGCTAGTCTCCAGAGTCTCAGCGATCGGACACAACCACAGTGATGTGGCTGGTGCGCTTCAGGATGCGATCTGCACGACCTTTCGCACGCGGCATAATGCGCTTCATGCTCGGGCCTTCGTCTACGAAAATTTTCGCAACTTTCAGATCGTCAATGTCAGCGCCATCGTTGTGTTCAGCGTTAGCAATGGCAGATTCCAGTACCTTCTTGACCAATACAGCAGCTTTCTTGTTGGTGTAGGTCAGAATATCCAGGGCCTGCGACACTTTCTTACCGCGAATCAGGTCAGCTACAAGGCGAACCTTCTGAGCAGAAGAACGAGCATGGCGATGTTGAGCTAAAGTTTCCATCTCTTCCTCCTACCTTATTTCTTCTTCGCTTTTTTATCAGCAGCATGGCCGCGATAAGTACGAGTCGGTGCGAATTCACCCAGTTTGTGACCAACCATTTCGTCGGAAACAAAAACTGGAACGTGCTGACGACCATTATGGACAGCGATGGTCAAACCGATCATGTTAGGAAAGATCGTTGAACGACGGGACCAAGTGCGCAGGGGCTTCTTGTCTCCGCTTTCCACCGCTTTCTCTACCTTCTTCAGCAAGTGCAGGTCAATAAAAGGACCTTTCTTGAGAGAACGTGGCATGGCTTATCCTCTAATATTATTTGCTACGGCGACGTACGATGAATTTATCAGTACGCTTGTTGCTGCGGGTCTTCTTACCTTTGGTCTGCAGGCCCCACGGGGATACCGGGTGCTTACCAAAGTTACGACCTTCACCACCACCATGTGGGTGGTCGACTGGGTTCATCGCAGTACCGCGAACGGTAGGACGAACACCACGCCAGCGTGCAGCACCTGCTTTACCCAGAACGCGCAGCATATGCTCAGCATTGCCAACTTCGCCCAGAGTAGCGCGGCAGTCTGCTTCGACTTTACGCATTTCACCAGAACGCAGACGCAGGGTGACATAAGCACCATCACGAGCAACGATCTGAACGTAAGTACCAGCGGAACGTGCCAGCTGACCGCCTTTACCTGGTTTCATTTCTACGTTATGAACGGTAGAACCAACCGGGATATTGCGCATCGGCAGGGTGTTACCTGCTTTGATTGCAGCATCAACGCCAGACTGAATCTGGTCGCCAGCTTTCAGGCCTTTAGGGGCCAGGATGTAACGGCGCTCGCCATCTTTGTACAGAACCAGCGCGATGTTCGCGGAACGGTTCGGATCGTACTCAAGACGCTCAACAACTGCCGGGATACCATCTTTGTTGCGTTTGAAGTCAACAATACGGTAAGCCTGCTTGTGGCCACCACCGATATGACGGGTGGTGATACGGCCATTGTTGTTACGACCACCGGATTTGCTGTTTTTTTCCAGCAACGGAGCAAAAGGTTTGCCCTTGTGCAGCTCAGGGTTAACCACTTTAACAACGTGGCGACGACCCGGAGATGTCGGTTTACATTTAACAACTGCCATTGTATTACTCCTCCGACTTACTCAGCGCCGCCAACGAAGTCCAGATTCTGGCCTTCCTTCAGGGTGACGTAAGCTTTTTTCCAGTCGCTACGACGACCGATACGCTGTCCGTGACGTTTAACTTTCCCTTTAACTACCAGGGTGTTAACGACTTCGACTTCGACTTCAAACAGTTTCTGCACAGCAGCTTTGATTTCTGCTTTAGTCGCGTCTTTAGCAACTTTGAGAACGATGGTGTTTGTTTTTTCCATCGCAGCAGACGCTTTTTCAGAAACGTGCGGTGCACGCAGCACCTTCAGCAGACGTTCTTCACGAATCATGCCAGCATCTCCTCAACTTGCTTAACAGCATCAGCAGTCATTACGACTTTGTCGAAGGCGATCAGGCTAACCGGGTCGATACCAGTTGCATCGCGTACGTCAACCTTGTGCAGGTTGCGCGCAGCAAGGAACAGGTTCTCGTCCAGCTCACCGGTGATGATCAGCACATCTTCCAGAGCCATGTCTTTCAGTTTCTGTGCCAGCAGCTTAGTTTTAGGCGCTTCAACAGAGAACTTCTCGACAACGATCAGACGATCCTGACGTACCAGTTCGGACAGAATGCTTTTCAGCGCGCCGCGGTACATCTTTTTGTTAACTTTTTGACTGTGGTCCTGCGGGCGAGCAGCGAAGGTTACGCCACCGGAACGCCAGATCGGGCTCTTGATAGAACCTGAACGCGCACGGCCGGTACCTTTCTGGCGCCACGGCTTTTTGCCTGAACCAGTTACTTCAGCACGAGTCTTCTGAGCACGAGTACCCTGACGAGCACCAGCTGCATAAGCAACAACAACCTGGTGTACCAGCGCTTCGTTGAAATCACGACCGAAGGTAGTTTCGGAAACAGTCAGCGCGCTCTGCGCGTCTTTCAATACTAATTCCATTGCTATCTCCTCACGCCTTCACAGCTGGTTTAACGATCAGGTCGCTACCGGTTGCACCCGGGACAGCACCTTTAACCAGCAGCAGGTTGCGCTCAGCGTCAACACGTACTACGTCCAGGCTCTGAACAGTGACACGTTCGTTGCCCAGCTGACCTGCCATTTTCTTGCCTTTGAACACTTTGCCCGGAGTCTGGTTCTGACCGATAGAACCCGGAACGCGGTGAGACAAGGAGTTACCGTGAGTAGCGTCCTGGGTACGGAAGTTCCAGCGCTTAACGGTACCGGCGAAACCTTTACCTTTAGAGGTACCGGTTACGTCAACTTTTTTAACGTCAGCAAACAGTTCTACGCTAATGCTCTGACCTACGGTGAATTCTTCGCCGTCAGCAAGACGGAATTCCCACAGACCACGGCCAGCTTCTACGCCAGCTTTAGCGAAGTGACCAGCTTCCGGCTTGGTTACACGGTTAGCTTTTTTAGCACCGGTGGTAACCTGAATTGCGCGGTAACCATCGTTAGCCAGGTCTTTGACCTGTGCAACACGGTTTGCTTCAACTTCGATTACGGTTACTGGGATAGATACGCCATCTTCAGTGAAGATGCGGGTCATGCCCACTTTTTTACCGACTAAACCAATCATTGTTTCAACCTCTCAATCGCTCGATGACCTGATTAACCCAGGCTGATCTGCACGTCTACACCGGCAGCCAGATCCAGACGCATCAGAGCATCAACGGTTTTCTCAGTTGGCTCAACGATGTCAACCAGACGCTTGTGAGTGCGAATTTCGTACTGATCACGCGCATCTTTGTTGACGTGCGGAGAGATCAGAACGGTAAAGCGCTCTTTGCGGGTCGGCAGCGGGATCGGACCACGAACCTGCGCACCAGTGCGCTTGGCAGTCTCGACGATTTCCGCGGTTGATTGATCGATCAGACGATGATCAAACGCTTTAAGACGGATACGGATTCTTTGGTTCTGCATGAGACCAGAGCTCCAATTATTTATAGACGAAATGATTACTCCTCATACCCATTACGATTGATGGGAGAGTGTAACCGTTCTTACATAGTTCCCCGATTGGGAACATTGTTTGATAGCTAACTGCTCTATCAGGGTTCATATCGAACCAGCCTGCCAATTTTGACAGGCCCGCGCATTATACGCAAATTCCGGCCTTACGCAAGTGCTGCATACAAAATCAGCAATCATTTTTACGTGCCAGCCTGGCCAGGCACTGAAACACTATGAAATAGGGTCAAAACCTCGGAAAGCCGCTCGCGCTTGTCAGCTCTGCCTTTTGCCACGGGGCCCCCTTTCTTCCAGACTCTGCGTATACACTCCGCAGCCATGGCAATGAATCGATGACACTCCCCTTCTTACTTGTCTATAGCAGTTTTACGCTCGCCCTGTGCTGGTACGATCTACGGGACGGGTTACTTCCTGACCGCCTGACCTGTCCCCTGCTCTGGAGTGGTCTTCTCTATTATCTTTGTTATGCCCCACTGAAACTGGAACATGCCGTTGCAGGTGCCATCGCCGGTTATCTCGCCTTCGCGTTGATCTACTGGTTTTACCGCGGGATTCGCGGCTATGAAGGATTAGGCTATGGGGATGTGAAATTTCTGGCCGCGCTCGGCGCATGGCATGGCTGGCAACTATTACCACAGTTAATCTTTATGGCCTCACTTCTGGCCTGTGGCGGATGGCTGATTTTGATGCTGTCGGGTAAAACGATGGGGTCATTAAACAACCCGCTGCCGTTTGGCCCTTTTTTGGCTGCAGCGGGTTTTTGGTGTGGATGGTAAACGCGAGTTAGTCAGCTACTTTGATCTGTGACTGAAGATAATTTTGCAGGCCGATTTTGCCGATCAGATCCAACTCTGTTTCCAGCCAGTCGATATGGCCTTCCTCATCAGTAAGAATTTCGATCAGCATGTCGCGAGTGACATAGTCGTGAACGCTATCGGCATAAGCGATCGCTTCACGCAGATCTTTTGCGCCTTCCAGTTCCAGTCTTAAATCAGATTGCAACATCTCCTCGACATCTTCACCGATGCCCAGCCTTCCGAGATCCTGCAGATTGGGAATGCCTTCAAGAAACAAAATTCGCTCGATGTATTTATCGGCGTGTTTCATTTCATCTATGGACTCATGATATTCAACATCATTGAGGCGCATCAGGCCCCAGTTTTTGAACATCCTGGCATGAAGAAAGTACTGATTTATTGCGACAAGCTCATTTCCCAATAATTTATTGAGATAACTTATGATTTTGACATCACCTTTCATTATATAGTCCCTCCGCTTCCACTTATTGAAGCGTAGTTCGGGCTATATAGATGTCAAAGAAAACCCGGAGCGCTTAAGCGATCTCCTGGAACTCAGGCATGCGGGTTAATTCATCTTCCATAATCTCGCGGGCGGCACGGACACACTTACCGCATTGATTTCCCACAGGAATGAATTTGCGCAGTTGCTGAAAAGATTGAGGATGAAATTGACGTACGGCCTGACGAATTTTTTTATCGTTTACACCATTACACAAACAAACGTACATACCGACTCCCGTTCAATTTATGATCAAAAGTGTAAATGAGAATAGTTATAATTACAATAGACTATTGGTTAAATACCGGCAGTGAAGCACGTTTTAATCAAGCGACAACATTGCTGTCGTCGTAAATGGCAGGCAGCAAAAAGGGCGCCTAAGCGCCCTTTTTAATTCAGAACTAATAAATTAGCCCAGAACTTTAGCTACAACGCCCGCACCAACAGTACGGCCGCCTTCACGGATTGCGAAACGCAGACCATCGTCCATCGCGATCGGGTGAATCAGGGTAACAACCATTTTGATGTTGTCGCCCGGCATTACCATCTCTACGCCTTCCGGCAGTTCGATGGTACCAGTCACGTCAGTTGTACGGAAGTAGAACTGCGGACGGTAGCCTTTGAAGAACGGAGTATGACGGCCGCCTTCATCTTTGGACAGGATGTACACTTCAGATTCGAATTTGGTGTGCGGCTTGATGGAACCCGGCTTAGCCAGTACCTGACCACGTTCGATTTCTTCACGTTTGATACCACGCAGCAGAACACCAACGTTCTCACCAGCACGGCCTTCGTCCAGCAGTTTGCGGAACATTTCAACGCCAGTACAGGTAGACTTAGCAGTCTCTTTGATACCAACGATTTCAACTTCTTCGCCAACTTTAACGATACCGCGCTCTACACGACCGGTAACAACAGTACCACGGCCGGAGATGGAGAATACGTCTTCGATCGGCAGCAGGAACGGCTTGTCAATCGCACGCTCTGGTTCCGGGATGTAAGAATCCAGGTAGCCAGCCAGCTCAACGATCTTAGCTTCCCACTCTGCTTCACCTTCCAGCGCTTTCAGAGCAGAACCACGGATGATCGGAGTGTCGTCGCCCGGGAAGTCGTACTGAGACAGCAGCTCACGCACTTCCATCTCAACCAGTTCCAGCAGCTCTTCGTCATCAACCATGTCGCATTTGTTCAGGAACACGATGATGTAAGGAACGCCTACCTGACGACCCAGCAGGATGTGCTCACGAGTCTGCGGCATCGGGCCGTCAGTCGCAGCAACAACCAGGATCGCGCCATCCATCTGAGCAGCACCGGTGATCATGTTTTTAACATAGTCGGCGTGGCCCGGGCAGTCTACGTGTGCGTAGTGGCGAGTCGGGGTGTCATATTCAACGTGGGAAGTGTTGATGGTGATACCACGAGCTTTTTCTTCTGGTGCGTTATCGATCTGGTCGAATGCACGAGCAGAACCACCGTAGGTTTTAGCCAGAACGGTAGTGATTGCAGCGGTCAGAGTAGTTTTACCATGGTCAACGTGGCCGATAGTACCGACGTTGACGTGCGGTTTTGTACGTTCAAATTTTTCTTTAGACACGGCTATATTCCTTACTATAGTGCTCTCCCCATCAGGAGAGAACACGGGATTTTGGTTTTAACCCTACGGCTTATTTACCACGGGCTTCAATTACGGCCTGAGCAACGTTGTTCGGCGCGTCATCATACTTCAGGAACTCCATGGAGTAAGAAGCACGACCTTTGGTCAGAGAACGCAGCTGAGTTGCATATCCGAACATTTCAGACAGCGGAACTTCAGCGTGAATCACAACGCCAGTAACGTTGGATTCTTGACCACGCAGCATACCACGACGACGGCTAAGGTCACCGATGACGTCACCAGTGTTCTCTTCCGGAGTCTCTACTTCAACCTTCATGATCGGCTCAAGCAGAACTGGTTTCGCTTTCTTAAAGCCATCTTTAAAGGCAATAGAAGCGGCCAGTTTAAACGCCAGCTCAGAGGAGTCAACGTCATGGTAAGAACCGAAGTGCAGACGCACACCGAGATCAACTACCGGGTAACCCGCCAGCGGACCAGCTTTCAGCTGTTCCTGGATGCCTTTATCAACGGCCGGGATGTATTCGCCAGGAATTACACCACCTTTGATGTCGTTGACGAACTCGTATCCTTTCGGATTTGAGCCCGGCTCCAGTGGGTACATGTCGATCACAACGTGACCATACTGACCGCGACCACCAGACTGTTTGGCGTGTTTACCTTCGATATCGGTAACTTTAGAGCGAATCGCTTCGCGGTAAGCAACCTGAGGTTTACCGACGTTCGCTTCAACGTTGAATTCACGCTTCATACGGTCAACGATGATGTCGAGGTGCAGTTCACCCATACCGGCGATAATGGTCTGGTTAGATTCTTCGTCAGTCCATACGCGGAATGACGGGTCTTCTTTAGCCAGACGACCCAGAGCCAGACCCATTTTTTCCTGGTCAGCTTTGGTTTTCGGTTCAACAGCGATGGAGATTACCGGCTCTGGGAATTCCATACGCTCCAGAATGATCGGCGCATCCGGGTTACACAGGGTGTCACCAGTAGTTACGTCTTTCAGACCGATAGCAGCGGCGATATCGCCCGCGCGAACTTCTTTGATCTCTTCACGTTTGTTAGCGTGCATCTGTACGATACGACCGAAACGCTCACGTGCAGATTTCACGGAGTTCAGGATGGTATCACCAGAGTTAACCACACCGGAGTACACACGGAAGAAGGTCAGGTTACCCACGAACGGGTCGGTAGCAATTTTGAATGCCAGAGCAGCAAACGGCTCGTCATCGCTAGCGTGACGCTCAGCCGGAGTGTCTTTACCGTCGTCCAGAATACCGTTGATCGCAGGTACATCAACCGGGGATGGCAGGTAATCAATTACCGCATCCAGCATCGCCTGAACACCTTTGTTCTTGAACGCAGAACCACAGGTTACCAGGATGATTTCGTTGTTCAGAACACGCTGACGCAGAGCAGTTTTGATCTCTTCTTCAGTCAGTTCTTCACCACCCAGGTATTTCTCCATCAGGTCTTCAGAAGCTTCTGCAGCGGACTCGATCAGGTTCTGGTGCCATTCTTCAGCCAGATCCTGCATGTCAGCCGGGATATCTTCGTAAGTGAAGGTTACACCTGCGTCTTCTTCGTTCCAGTTGATGGCTTTCATTTTCACCAGGTCAACAACACCGGTGAAACCTTCTTCAGCACCAATTGCCAGCTGCAGCGGAACCGGGTTCGCGCCCAGACGGGATTTGATCTGACCAACAACTTTCAGGAAGTTCGCGCCCATGCGGTCCATTTTGTTAACGAACGCAATACGCGGAACTTTATATTTGTTTGCCTGACGCCATACGGTTTCAGACTGTGGCTGAACACCACCAACTGCGCAGTAAACCATTACTGCACCATCAAGCACACGCATGGAACGTTCTACTTCGATGGTGAAGTCAACGTGCCCCGGGGTGTCGATGATGTTAACGCGATGCGGTTCATACTGCTTAGCCATACCAGACCAGAATGCAGTAGTCGCTGCGGAGGTGATAGTAATACCACGCTCCTGCTCCTGCTCCATCCAGTCCATGGTTGCTGCGCCGTCATGAACTTCACCGATTTTGTGGTTTACACCGGTGTAGAACAGAATACGTTCGGTAGTAGTGGTTTTACCGGCGTCGATGTGCGCACTGATACCGATGTTACGGTAGCGTGCGATGGGTGTTGTACGAGCCATTTGATTCCTCGTTTGTTTCTTTAGGCGTTCAGTTAAGTTATCCAGTACGGGCGACTTACCTGAAGCGCCCGCCTGGTGACTATGACTCCGAAGGGATTACCAACGGTAGTGTGCGAACGCCTTGTTGGCTTCTGCCATACGGTGAACGTCTTCACGTTTCTTAACTGCAGTACCTTTGTTGTCTGCAGCGTCAGAAAGTTCGTTCGCCAGACGCAGAGCCATGGATTTATCACCACGTTTACGAGCAGCTTCTACGATCCAACGCATTGCCAGGGCATTACGACGAACCGGACGGACTTCAACTGGAACCTGATAAGTAGAACCACCTACGCGGCGGGACTTAACTTCGACGGTCGGACGGACGTTGTCCAGAGCGACTTCGAAAGCTTCCAGTTCATTTTTACCAGAACGCTGAGCCAGGGTCTCCAGCGCGCTGTATACGATTGCTTCTGCAGTAGATTTTTTACCATCTACCATCAGGATGTTGACAAATTTTGCCAGCAGTTCTGATCCGAACTTAGGATCTGGAAGGATTTTACGCTGACCAATGACGCGACGACGTGGCATGGAAATACTCCGTTGTTAATTCAGGATTGTCCAAAACTCAAAGAGTTTAGTTTGACATTAATATAAAACGTTTGGCCTTACTTAACGGAGAACCATTAAGCCTTAGGACGCTTCACGCCATACTTGGAGCGAGCTTGCTTACGGTCTTTAACGCCGGAGCAGTCAAGCGCACCACGAACGGTGTGGTAACGAACACCCGGAAGGTCTTTAACACGACCGCCACGGATCAGGATCACGGAGTGTTCCTGCAGGTTGTGACCTTCACCACCGATGTAGGAGGTGACTTCGAAACCGTTAGTCAGACGAACACGGCAAACTTTACGCAGTGCGGAGTTCGGTTTTTTAGGAGTGGTGGTATATACACGAGTACATACGCCACGTTTCTGCGGGCAGGCTTCCAGTGCAGGCACGTTGCTCTTTGCAACTTTGCGTGCGCGTGGTTTGCGTACCAGCTGGTTAATTGTTGCCATTAAATAGCTCCTGGTTTTAGCTTTTGCTTCGTAAACACGTAATAAATCGCCTCATATAATATGAGGACGCAGAATTTTAGGGCGGTGCCGAAAAGGTGTCAAGAAATATACAACAATCCCGTCATTACCAGGCCAATTGCCCAGGATGTTTGATCGACA
This sequence comes from Klebsiella sp. R445, assembly GCF_051131755.1. Lineage (NCBI taxonomy): Bacteria > Pseudomonadati > Pseudomonadota > Gammaproteobacteria > Enterobacterales > Enterobacteriaceae > Klebsiella > Klebsiella sp. R445. The sequence continues at coordinate 3,641,341 of NZ_CP180446.1, read as the reverse complement.
TTCTGACGAAATCAGTATAGCCAACCCTGACGACGCTGTCTGAAATTTGACCAGCCAACCCGCGGGCATCGATGTCATCTTGCAGAACATGAATGGTTATGGGGGCAGACTGCAACATTTCAAGGAAGCGGCTACCGGCGATGGCGGCAGTGACGCCATCCGATAACAGCAGCAGGTCATCCCCCGAGTTCATCAGACGGAGCATGGTGGTGATATCAGCATGCCAGGGAGAAACGCTTAAGGTGTGGAGCATCGGAACCTCAAAACCGCAGAATCACGTTAAAATCATCGAGCCGGGTGCGTAGCGCCTCGGGTTCCAGACATTCAGCATCGACAATCCACGGTGTAGTTGCATCAAGACCACGGTCACGGGCGGAAGCCGCGCATATCCAGCAGGCGTCAATGTCATACAATGACAGCAGCTTAAAGGTGGCGATATAGTCGCGGGCAAGCACCGCTGACGGGGTTTGCCCCGGCAACAGCTGAAAAACACCGTCGCCAACAAAGAAAACACCCAGCTCATCGGTTAGTGCAGAGGTCGCCAGCAGTGCATCCAGACCTTCCCTGCCGGAAGCCGTGCCGTGCGGCGCGGAAGAAAAAACAAAGGCCACGCGTTTCATCAGAACTGCACCATCCGATCGCAGGTTAAAGACGCTTCGGCCAGCGCACCCAGGCCGCTCAACGTAAATCCTGGCTGCAGATTATGGCCCGGCAAGCCCAGCTGCTGAGCTTCCCGCTCATCGGTTACGCCACGGCGCAGTGCAGCCGCGACACAAATGTGTAATGCAACCGCATGTTCGTCATGCAGGCGTTGCCACGCGCGCACCAGGTCAAACTCATCGCTGGCAGGCGCCGTCAGCTGATTAGCGTTATAGACACCTTCACGATAGAAAAAAATAGAGGCCAGTTCATGGCCCTCTTGCAGAACCGCCTGAGCAAACTGCCAGGCACTGCTGGCCTGTTGTGTACCGTAGGCCGGGCCTGTCACCGTAATGGCAAAACGCATTACTTATCCAGCCCCTGGAAATCGCCGCTCTTAAACTGGCGAATGTAGAGGTAGACCGTATGTTTGGAAATATTGAGCCGATCGGCGACCTGGTTAATGGCATCTTTGATATCAAAGATCCCTTTCTCGTAGAGGTTCAGGACAATCTGGCGGTTTTTGGCATTGTTGGACACATTGCGGTCCGCATTGACTTCCTCAATCGTGAACTCAAGCGTTTGAGCGACCAGGTCATCAACAGACGATGCAAAGTTCACCTGCGAGTTCACCTCCGGCGTTTCCGGCGGAATAAAGGTGCTCATGATTTGGGAGAACGGAACATCGAGGTTCATGTTGATGCACAGCAGACCAATGACCCGATGCTCGCGGTTGCGGATAGCAATGGTGACCGACTTCATCAGGACGCCGCTTTTGGCCCGCGTAAAGTAACATTTGGAAACGCTGCTGTCGGCACCCGTCATATCGTGCAGCATCCGCAGCGCGAGGTCGGTAATAGGCGAGCCGATTTGGCGACCGGTATGTTCACCGTTGGCGATGCGGATAGCGGAGCATTTCAAATCCTGTAGGGAATGCAGCACGATCTCACAATGGGAACCAATGAGCATCGCTAACCCGTCCACCACCGCTTCATAGGATTTGAGGATATCGAAGTCGGTCTGGTCGAAAGGACGTTGATCCAGCAGGTCAAGCTCACTGGTTTCGTTGGTTAAAAGCGACCTGGACATGAAAAAAAGCACTCCTTTTCAGGAGCCTGTCATTTTTTACACCAAATCATTCAAGGTGCGTTGCGGCACAAGTCCAGGACAAATTCATCAGCAACGAATTTGACCAGCCAGAAGCTGGCTCAGTAAGAGGCACGACGTCTCTTATGATTCCCGGAGCTGACTCCGATGGTCACCGATATTAGCGGGTGCGGCCAACGTAGATGCAGCTTGAAGGATGAAGTGTAGCTCGTCAGGGCAGGCTCATCATCATTATTAAGCTATCTAAAGTAATACAGCGCTTGAGGCACTTTCCAGTTTTAATTATATCCGCCCCAAATAAAAAAGCCGCCGCCTTTGAGGGCGGCGGCTTAAACCAGATTACTTCTTGGCGTCTGCAGCCGGTGCTGCTGCCGCTTCGTCAGCCGCTGCTTCAGGCTTGGCATCGGCTTTCGGTGCTGGTTTGATATCCAGCAGCTCTACGTCAAATACCAGGGTGGAGTTGGCCGGAATACCCGGTACGCCTGTTTTGCCGTAAGCCAGATCCGGTGGGATGACCAGCTGGATTTTACCGCCTTTCTTGATATTTTTCAGGCCTTCAGTCCAGCCCGGGATCACGCCGTCCAGACGGAAGGAGAGCGGCTCACCACGGGTGTAAGAGTTATCGAACTCTTTACCGTCGATCAGCGTACCTTTGTAGTTCACGACAACGGTGTCGCTGTCTTTCGGTGCGTCACCGGTACCTTCTTTCTCAACTTTGTACAGCAGGCCAGATTTAGAGGTTTTTACACCCTTCTCTTTGGCGAAGGTGTCACGATAGGCTTTGCCTTTCGCGTCGTTTTCAGTCGCGTCTTTTTCCATTTTCTGCTGTGCAGCAGTTTTTACGCGAGTTTCGAAAGTCTGCAGTGTCTGCTCGATCTCTTGATCGGACAGTTTACTCTTGTTGGCAAACGCGTCCTGAACACCGGCGATCAGCTGATCTTTATCCAGCTTGATGCCCAGTTTTTCTTGTTCTTTCAGGGAGTTTTCCATGTAACGTCCCAGCGATGCACCCAGCGCATAAGCAGATTTTTGATCGTCATTTTTAAATGCCGCTTTGCTTTCCGTCGCAGGTGCCGCCTTCGCAGCAGTATCAGCCGCAAAGGTCAGCGGTGCATTCAGGGCGACAGCCATTGTGGTCGCCAGCAGCGTTACTTTAAACAGTGATTTCATCCATTTCTCCAGGGCCGGGGCATCTCACCCCAGGGTTATCGTAAAATGCAAAAGAGGTACTATAGAACGTTGCAGGATAAATCTACATACAGTCGTTCCTGAATATCACCCGTTTTCAGACTATTTTTGTATAAATTAGTTTCCTGCCTTACGCCAGGTTGCTGCACAACTGATGAAAATTCAGTAGAATCCGCCCGCGAAATCCGACAAAAGGGGTAACTCATGCACGATAATACACTGGAGACTCGCCTGGCGGAGTTAGAAAGCCGGCTGGCATTTCAGGAAATCACCCTTGAAGATCTCAACAAGACCGTTACCGCCCATGAGATCGAGATGGCGAAAATGCGCGAGCATATGCGTCTGATGGTCGAAAAACTGAAAGCCACCCAGTCATCGCACATCGCGTCACAGGCCGAAGAAACGCCTCCTCCACATTATTGAGACGTAAAAAAAGCGGGTTTCCCCGCTTTCTCTATCCGGTAGCAGCTATGCTACCGGATTGAATACCTTAAGAATTTCAAGCCGCTATATCGCGATATTGCGGTAACCTGAGAACACCCGACGTACCGGAGTTAACAGCGAAACCAGCGCGCCTGCGCTTGAAAGACGTTCGGTATTAGTGGCAGCCGCAACCACCGTTACCGCAACCACCTTTGCCATGTTCATGACCGTGGTCGTGGCCATGATCGTGGCCGTGACCGCCGCAGCAACCATCATGATCGTGGTCATGATCGTGGCCATGAGCACCGTGTACGTGACCGTGTTCCAGCTCTTCCGCCGTCGCTTCGCGAATCGCAACCACTTCAACGTTGAACTTCAGGTTCTGACCCGCCAGCATGTGGTTACCATCAACCACAACGTGCTCGTCATCAACTTCAGTGATTTCAACCGGTACCGGACCCTGGTCGGTTTCAGCCAGGAAACGCATGCCAACCTGCAGTTCATCAACGCCCATGAAGACGTCTTTAGGAACACGCTGAACCAGGTTTTCGTCGTACTGGCCGTACGCGTCGTTCGCGCCGACTTCTACGTCAAATTTGTCGCCCACTTCATGACCATCCAGCGCATTTTCCAGGCCGGAGATCAGGGAACCGTGACCATGCAGGTAGTCCAGCGGCGCGCTCACCGGAGACTCATCAACCAACACACCGTCTTCTGTACGTACCTGATAGGCCAGGCTGACCACCAGGTCTTTTGCTACTTTCATGATTGCTCCTGAGCATGGGAAGAATAGTGGCGCAGATTGTAACGGAATTCTGCACCCGTGTACCCTCTAGCTTAAAAAAAGGCGAGCGATAACGCTAGTCCGGATGAAAAATGCCAATCACCTGTTCATCTTTGCGGACATGCTCTTTTGCCTCTTTATCCGCCTCACGCATCTGGTGTCCACACTTAACACACTCAACAATATCGACATTATTTTCACGCCACATCGCCAGTGAATCCTGAGCCTGGCACGTCGGACATTTTGCGCCAGCAATAAAACGTTTACGTACCGCCATCTTTTTTTGACCCTTTATTCAAACTCATCCCAGCCATCAAGCTGTCTGCTCTCTTTCTGCATCTCGCGCTGGAAGATCTCCTCCAGCTCCCGGCGCGCTTCCCGCACGCGTGATATCTGCAGCGTATCAGTATTTACCGGCATTAACTCTCGCAGCATTCGCATATCCAGACGACGAAAGTGCAGTTGCGCACGTTGTGCCTGGTGCGGGTGCATGCCGACGGTAATCAGCGCTTTGCGCCCCAGTTCCAGGGCGCTGGAAAAGGTCTCACGCGAAAACTGCGCCACGCCGGCCTGCAGCAATTCATGGGCCTCAACGCGGCCCCGCGCCCGCGCCAGGATATTGAGATGCGGGAAGTGCTGCTGGCACATCTCCACCAGCTTCATGGTATCTTCCGGCTCATTGCAGGTGATCACGATCGACTGTGCCGCTTCGGCCCCTGCCGAGCGCAGCAACTCCAGCTGGGTTGCATCACCAAAATAGACCTTGTACCCATATTTCCGCATCAGATTAACCGCGCTGATATCGCGCTCCAGCACGGTAATACGCATTTTGTTGGCCATCAGTAAGCGGCCGATCACCTGCCCGAAACGGCCAAAGCCGACGATAATGACCTGCGGTTTATCATCCTCAACCCACGGCGCCTCATCTTCTTCTTCCGACTGATTAAAACGCCGGGAGAGCACGCTATCTATCAGGGTCATCAGGAGCGGCGTGGTCATCATGGACAATGTAACCGTCACCAGCAGCAGCGCCATCTGATCGTTTTCAAACAGCCGGAGCGAAGCCGGCAGCGAGAATAGTACAAAAGCAAACTCTCCCCCCTGGCTCAGCACCCCGGCAAACTGCATTCGTTCCGAGCTGCGCAGGCCATACACTCTTGCCAGGATATACAGCACCAGGCTTTTTACCGCCACCAGCACCGCGACGCTTGCCGCTACCCACAGCAAATGGGTGTACAGCACGCCAAGATTCAGCGCCATCCCCACGGAGATAAAAAACAGACCGAGCAGAAGTCCCTTAAACGGCTCGATAGCGATCTCCAGCTCGTGGCGATATTCGCTCTCGGCCAGCAGCACGCCGGCAATAAAGGTACCGAGCGCCATCGACAGGCCAAGGGCGTCCATAAACAGAGCCGACCCCAGCACCAGCAACAACGTTGCGGCAGTGAATACTTCGCGCACGCCGGAGCCGGCGATAAAGCGGAAAACCGGCCTCAGCAAAAAGCGGCCGCCAATCAGCATGCCGCCGAAAGCCAGTACCTTCATCCCGATCGTGACCCAGTCAAAATGGTCATTGCCGGGACCCGCCAGCAGCGGTACCAGGGCCAGCGCCGGGATCACCGCCAGATCCTGAAACAACAGGACGGAAAACCCCAGCTGTCCGGACTCACTCCGGCTCATTCCCTTTTCGCGCATCAACTGCAGCGCCATCGCCGTGGACGACATCGCCAGCCCAATACCGCCGACCACCGCCGCCTGCCAGGAGAAACCGGTCAGCACCAGCAGGCCGCCGAGAATACCCGCGCTGAGCAGTACCTGCGCCGCCCCCACGCCAAAGATCGAACTGCGCAATCGCCACAGCTTAGACGGATTCAGTTCCAGCCCGATGATAAACATCAGGAACACCACGCCCAGCTCGGAGAAATGGAGGATCTCATCGACATCACTGATGAATCCCAGCCCCCACGGGCCAATCGCAATGCCGGCCAGCAGATAGCCTAAGACCGCACCGATACCGAGCCTGGCGGCCAGCGGTACCGCAACCACGGCAGCAAACAGAAATAAGACGCCGGCTAACAGCAGATCAGCTCCCGCCATAAATTCCTCCTGCCGTAATGGGATTGGCCAGCCAGTCACGGTAGGCGCGGGCATGACTTTTCAGATCGTCGGGCGATTGCCGGCGAGCCCAGTAGACAATAATCGGACTCATCCAGTGCATGCGACACATACCGGCCGTCAGCTCAAAGGGCCGCAGAATATCGTTCATCGGATAGCGGTTTGCATCACGTCGGTAGGCACTTTCTGGCTCACCGGTGGTGATCACGCTGCGCCAGTACTTTCCCGCGAGCTGATTTCCTCCGGCACCGCTGGCAAAGCCGCGGCTCAGAACCCTGTCCAGCCACTCTTTCAGTAAGGCCGGGCAGCTCCAGGTGTATAACGGATGCTGGAACACAATCACCTCATGTTGACGCAGGAGTTCCTGCTCATGGGCAATATCGATAAAAAAATCGGGGTAGTGCGCATAAAGATCGTGCACGGTGACATTAGGCAACTGTAAAGCCGGTTCAAGCAAAACCCGGTTGGCCACGGAATCCTGGGATTCTGGGTGGGCATACAGCAGCAAAACCTTCGCTGTCTGAGACATCATTCCCCTCCCGAATGTCTTTTGGCGGCCTCTAACATGGCTGCGTCCTGACGCAACCAGAATGACTTTGTCTATCGTCTTCGTTTTGGGCTACCATTGCGGCCCGGTGGAGCTATTTGCTACCACATTACATTATCATAATGACAAACTAACATAGTCAGAACATACGGCGCCTTATGATTGTTTTCTCCTCGTTACAAATTCGTCGCGGCGTACGAGTCCTGCTGGACAACGCCACCGCCACCATCAACCCTGGCCAGAAAGTCGGTCTGGTGGGTAAAAACGGCTGCGGGAAATCCACGCTGCTATCGCTTTTGAAAAACGAGATTAGCGCCGACGGCGGCAGTATGACCTTCCCGGGCAGCTGGCAGCTGGCGTGGGTTAATCAGGAAACCCCGGCACTTCCGCAGCCCGCTATTGATTATGTTATCGACGGCGATCGCGAATATCGCCAGCTTGAAGCGGATTTACATCACGCCAACGAGCAGAACGACGGCCACGCTATCGCCACGGTGCACGGCAAGCTGGATGCAATCGATGCCTGGACCATTCGCTCCCGCGCCGCCAGCCTGCTACACGGGCTGGGATTCAGCAACGAACAACTCGAAAGCCCGGTCAGCGACTTTTCCGGCGGCTGGCGTATGCGTCTGAACCTGGCGCAGGCGCTGATTTGCCGTTCCGATTTACTGCTGCTCGATGAACCGACCAACCACCTTGACCTCGACGCGGTCATCTGGCTGGAAAAATGGCTCAAAGGCTATCCGGGCACGCTGATTCTGATCTCTCACGACCGCGACTTCCTCGATCCGATCGTCGATAAAATCATTCATATCGAACAGCAAACCATGTTCGAATACACCGGCAACTACAGCTCGTTTGAAATCCAGCGCGCGACCCGCCTGTCGCAGCAGCAGTCGATGTACGAAAGCCAACAGTTGCGCGTCGCGCATCTGCAGAGCTATATCGACCGTTTTCGTGCCAAAGCCACTAAAGCCAAGCAGGCGCAGAGCCGTATCAAGATGCTGGAGCGTATGGAGCTGATCGCCCCGGCCCACGTCGATAACCCGTTCCACTTCAGCTTCCGCGCCCCGGAAAGCCTGCCCAATCCCCTGTTGAAAATGGAGAAGGTCAGCGCCGGATACGGCGAACGGATTATTCTGGACTCCATTAAACTCAACCTGGTGCCGGGTTCCCGTATCGGCCTGTTAGGCCGTAACGGCGCCGGTAAATCGACGCTGATTAAGCTGCTGGCCGGTGAACTCCAGCCGCTGCACGGTGAGATTGGCCTCGCCAAAGGTATTAAGCTTGGCTACTTTGCCCAGCATCAATTGGAGTTCCTGCGCGCTGATGAATCACCATTGCAGCACCTGGCTCGTCTGGCGCCACAGGAGCTGGAGCAGAAGCTGCGCGATTATCTCGGCGGGTTTGGTTTCCAGAGCGACAAGGTCAACGAAGAGACCCAGCGTTTCTCCGGCGGTGAAAAAGCGCGACTGGTGCTGGCACTCATCGTCTGGCAGCGCCCGAACCTGCTGCTGCTCGATGAACCCACCAACCACCTTGACCTCGATATGCGCCAGGCCTTAACCGAAGCGCTGATTGACTTCGAAGGCGCACTGGTGGTGGTATCGCACGATCGCCATCTGATCCGCTCAACCACTGACGATCTCTATCTGGTGCACGATGGCAAAGTTGAGCCATTTGATGGTGACCTGGAGGATTATCAGCAGTGGCTCAGCGACTCGCAAAAGCTGGAAAGCCAGAGCACTGAAGCGCCGAAAGAGGCCGGTAACAGCGCCCAGGCCCGCAAAGATCAAAAACGGCGGGAAGCCGAACTGCGTACGCTGACTCAACCGCTGCGCAAAGAGATTACCCGCCTCGAAAAAGAGATGGATAAGTTCAACACGCAGCTTGCCCAGGCGGAAGAGTTGCTGGGTGACAGCGAGCTGTATGACCTCTCTCGCAAAGCGGAGTTAACCGCCTGCCTGCAACAGCAGGCCAGTGCGAAGTCGGGTCTGGAAGAGTGTGAAATGGCCTGGCTGGAGGCGCAAGAGCAGTTGGAGCAAATGCTACAGGAAGGCTAAAGCCGGGTATGCTAATAACAGAGGCGAAAATCCAGCGATGTGGTTTTATGGGAACGCATCGTGCCTCGCCTCTGTTAAAAACCGCATAACTCACCTGCAAGAGGAACTGCCATGGTTAAAAAAACGCTCCTTTCCCTCTCACTGCTGTGCGCCCTGACCCATACAGCCTTTGCCGCCTACACCGAGAGCGAATTAAAAAACAAAGAAAACGTCATCGCTTTTTATAATAAAGCGTTGAACGATAAAGACTTTGATGCCGCCAGGCCCTATCTCGGCCAGCAGTATATCCAGCACAACCCCGGTGCAAAGGATGGGCCTGAAGGATTTCGCCAGTTTATCGCCTTCCTGAAAGACAAATACCCGGACTCCCGCAGCGAGATTAAACGGACGATCGTCGATGGCGACTACGTTGTCCTGCACGTCGCCACCACCGGACGCGAACCCGGAGTGACCCGCGCTATCGTGGATATTTTCCGCCTCGACGCACAGCATAAAATCGTGGAACACTGGGATGTTATTCAGACTGTTCCGGAAAAAACGGCCAGCGGCAACGGCATGTTTTAAGTCCGTCACTCAGCCATCTGTGGTGCAAGGTGGCTGCTTTTCCTGCGTTATTCTCTGACCTCCCCTACACCTTGCTCTGTTCCCCCTCGTCATAACACTTGCGAATGTGTCTTGTTTAACCAATTTATTTACTTTACTGTAAAGTAAATAAATTGATGTGGATGCCGTAACATGACGCTGTACAAAAGGTGGAATTATCTGGTGTTTTTCATGTTGTTATCGGTATTAAGCGCCGGAAACTCTGCGTCCGCACACCTTCTCATCGCGCCGGTAGCGATCAAAATTTCCGCCATCTGTCCGGCGCCCGCCGTCTGGACACGCAGCGGCCTGCAACAGCGGTTATTCAACCGCCAAAGTACACTGGCAACGCTGCATCAACTGCGGGAAAAGTTGCAGCAAAACTCACTCAGTATCCAGGTCTATGACCGCCTGTGGACAGCATATCAGTGGAACCTGATGTTGCTTGAAATCAATCCACTCTGCGTCAACTACGCACGACGCGCCCTCTACTGTCCTGAAGCCTACCCCTCGCTTCTCCGGAAACTTTATCCCGCTGACTGACGAAAGGTTTGTGAATATGCTGGCACATTTTTTTGTTTCCCGACCCGTTTTTGCCGCCGTCATGGCAATTTGCATCATGGCGGCCGGTGCGCTCGCCCTGTTTACGCTACCCGTTGAACAATATCCCGATATTGCGCCGCCTGGCGTCACCGTGACGGCAAACTACCCTGGTGCCTCCGCTGAAACGATCGAAGAAAGCGTCACTCAGGTGCTGGAACAGCAAATTAAGGGCATCGATGGTTTGCTCTACTTCTCGTCCAGCAGCAGCTCTGCAGGACAGGCACGCATCAGCCTTAGCTTTGCCCAGAATATCGATCCGGATATGGCGCAGGTCCAGGTCCAGAACGCCGTCAACCAGGCATTAACCCGTTTACCACAGGAAGTGCAGCAGCAAGGGATCACGGTAACCAAATCGCAGGGAGACAGCCTGATGGTGGTCGCCCTGTACGATACAACCGGCCAGCTCACCAATATTGATATCAACGACTTCCTGGTCAGCACTTTGCAGGATCCGCTCAGCCGCGTCGATGGCGTCGGAGAAACCACGGTGTTCGGTGCCCAGTACGCCATGCGCATCTGGCTGAACCCGCACAAGCTCAACAGTTTCGGGCTGATGCCTTCTGACGTACGCGCCGCCATTGAGGCGCAAAACACACAGGTGACCAGTGGAGAAATCGGCACGCTGCCGACGCTGGAGGGGCAATACCTCAACGCGACCGTCACAATGCAGTCGCGGCTGGAAACACCGGAACAGTTTGAAAACATCACGATTCGGACCAACCACGATGGGTCCACGATCTATCTGCGCGACGTTGCTCGCGTCGAGGTCGGCGCCGAAAACTATCAGAACCTGACCACCCTGAATGGCTACCCGGCCGCCGGGATCTCCATCCAACTGGCCTCAGGGGCAAACGCGCTCAGTACCGCCGAAAATGTACGTGCTGAAGTCGAAAGATTAAGCCCTCAGTTCCCTGCCGGCATGGTGGCGGCCTACCCGCGCGACAGTACACCGTTCGTCACCGTCTCGATTGAAGGCGTGGTGCAAACCCTTATCGAAGCCATCATTCTGGTGGTGATCGTCATGTACTTGTTCCTGCAAAACTGGCGTGCGACGCTGATCCCGACGGTCACCGTCCCGGTCGTCCTGCTTGGCACCTTTGGCATCCTTAGCGTGCTCGGCTACAACATCAATACCCTGACGCTGTTCGCAATGGTTCTGGCGATAGGCCTGCTGGTCGATGATGCTATCGTGGTGGTCGAAAACGTCGAGCGGGTAATGGCTGAAGAGGGACTCGGCCCGGTAGAGGCGACGCTACGCTCGATGAATGAGGTTACCGGAGCGCTAATCGGCATCGCGATGGTGCTGTCGGCCGTCTTTGTTCCCATGGCCTTTTTTGGCGGCTCCGTTGGCATCATCTACCGGCAGTTTACCGCCACGATCGTGACCGCCATGAGCCTGTCCGCGCTGGTAGCGCTGACGCTGACCCCGACCTTGTGCGCGCATTTGCTCAAGCCCGGTCACGCAAAGCAAGGCCGCTTTTTCCGCTGGTTTAACCACGGCGTCGAAAAAAGCCAAAACCGCTATCTGGTTATTCTGCAGCGCATCGCCCGCCGGCCCTTACGCAACTGCCTGCTCACTCTCCTGCTGATCCTGTTGATGCTCTGGCAGTATCAACGCCTGCCCACCGGTTTCCTGCCGGAGGAGGATCAGGGGTCAGTCGCCATTCAGTTTACGCTGCCGTCCGGCTCGCCGATGTCGATGACCGAGCAGGCGGGAAAAGACATTTCAAACTATTTTATGACCAAAGAGAAAGACAACCTGAACGTCATTTTTATGGTCACCGGGCGTAATAACGCCGGCAGCGGGCAAAACGTCGGTATGGCGTTTGTCGAGTTAAAACGCTGGGACGAACGCCAGGGTACGGAAAACAGCGCCCAGTCGATTATTGCTCGCGCCAATCAGTACTTCAGGGCATCGACCAACGCGACGATTAGCGTTTCCGCCCCGCCGGCCGTTCGCGGGCTTGGGCAATCCAGCGGCTTTGAGCTGTGGCTGCAGGACCAGTCGGCGCAAGGGTATGACGCGCTACTGGCGGCACAAAAAAACCTGCTGTCGATGGCGACAGCCAACAGCAATCTCGATGCAGTGAGGCTCAACAGCCTTGATGAAAAATCCCAGCTGCACATTGAGGTGGATCGTCTAAAGGCCGAATCTCAGGGGCTGGCGCAGGCTGACATCAACGAGACCATCGCCGCCGCCTGGGGGGGCGCTTACGTTAACGATTTTGTCGACCGCGGACGTATCAAACGTGTTTACATGCAAGGCGATGCCCCGTGGCGCTCCAGCCCCGAAAGTCTCGCCGCCTGGTTTGTACGCGGCAGTGAAGACAACATGGCCTCTTTCAACAGCTTCGCGTCGATGCAATGGACCACCGGGCCGCAGATGCTGCAGCGATTTAACGGCCTGTCGGCGGTCCAGTTCCAGGGAAGCGCCGCCAGCGGTATCAGCTCCGGTAGCGCAATGAATGAGATGACCTCATTAGTACAGGGCCTGGATGGCTTCGGTCTGCAATGGAGCGGTTTGTCGTACCAGGAACAGGCCTCATCGGGGCAGACGCTGTGGGTTTACCTTGCCTCCGCGATCTTTATTTTCCTCTGTCTTGCCGCGCTCTATGAGAGCTGGTCAATTCCGTTGGCCGTCATGTTGATCATTCCACCGGGCATATTGGGGGCCGTAAGCGCATCGACGCTGGCCGGTTTTGATAACGATATTTACTTTCAGGTCGGGATGCTGACCACCATGGGGCTGTCGGCTAAAAATGCCATCTTGATCGTTGAGTTCGCCCAGACGAGGCTGGCGGCAGGCCAAAAGCTGGTGGAAGCCACCCTTGAAGGCGCGCGCCTGCGTTTACGGCCGATCATAATGACGTCGCTGGCATTTGTTGCTGGCGCCATCCCTCTGGTACTCTCTAGCGGAGCTGGTGCGTCGAGCCGCACGGAAATCGGAACCGCGGTGATCGGCGGAATGCTTTCCGGGACACTCCTGACGCTGCTCCTGGTCCCGCTTTTTTTCATCCTGATCCAGCAGGGGATCCACTCCCTAAAAGGAAAACACAAAGGATAGCAATTGATGGCTAACCAACGTGGGCGTCCGATGACCGCACGCCCCCGCATTTTACATACCGCATGCGAACTTTTTTTAAAGCACGGGCTGGACGTCTCCCTCGACGCCATCGCTGCTGAAGCAGGAAGCTCCCGCCCCACGCTCTATAACCACTTCCCGGGTGGTAAAGATGCGCTGCTGCTGGAGAGCTTTTCCTATTTAAACGGGAAAATGCAGCCGCCGCTGCGTCAGCTGCTGCAGGATAAGCAGCACGACCTGCCAGCGCTGCTGCTCGGTTTTGCCCGTGTCGTGCAGGCGCATTTTTACAGCGAGGAAAATATCCGTTTTCAGCGCCTGCTGATCCAGGTGCTGGTGCAAAAGCCCGAGCTGTACGCGGCACTCGAACAACGGCCGGCGGGCCGGGTGTTGACCGTGCTGGTTGAGATACTCAGCACGCAAAATGCGCGCGGCACCCTGACCATGACGGAACCCGAGATTCAGGCCAGATTGTTCCTTGGGTCGGTGATGGGTTACCCGTTACCGGCGGCGCTGATCTCGCAGCAGGCCCTTGATCCCGCCCTGCTGGAGCCGCTAGCTAAGTCCGCCGTCACCACTTTCCTCAGCGCCTGGCATTACCACTCCTGAGCCGCCAGACAGACGCCTGCCGGGTGCGATAATTTCCGGCAGCGCGTACTCCAGTCATCACCCGGCCGCAATTTCGTGTAACCTATAGAGCTGGCCGTAAGACCACATATTGGATAACCGGCGCACCTCGTGCGCGGTATAGTGTTGTATTAGTTTATTAATTGCTCTGGTGCTATGGTTGAAATCACCCCCACAGAAATGACGCCCCCTGAAGACGATTCGCGCGAGTTTCATCCGATGCGCGGCGTGGGTAATCGTCATCTGCAAACCATGCTTCCGCGTCTGATCCGTCGCAAACTGGGCTTCACACCCTTCTGGCAACGCCTCGAGCTTCCGGACGGTGATTTTGTCGATCTGGCATGGAGCGAAGACCCCTCCCTGGCACGGCACAAACCGCGGCTGGTCGTTTTTCATGGCCTGGAAGGCAGCCTGCACAGCCCCTACGCCCACGGTCTGATTCATGCTGCCATGCAGCGCGGCTGGCTTGGCGTGGTGATGCATTTTCGCGGCTGTAGCGGTGAACCCAATCGTAATAACCGGATCTATCATTCTGGCGAAACCGAAGACGGCAGCTGGTTTCTGCACTGGCTGCAACGTGAATTTGGTACGGTCCCGACCGCCGCCGTTGGCTATTCACTGGGGGGGAACATGCTGGGCTGCCTGCTGGCAAAAGAAGGCGATAACGCCCCGCTGGACGCCGCGGTGATCGTCTCAGCCCCCTTCATGCTGGAAGCCTGCAGCTATCATATGGATAAAGGCTTTTCCCGGGTCTATCAGCGCTATCTGCTTAACCTGTTAAAGGCCAATGCGGCCCGTAAGCTGAAGGCCTACCCGGGTTCGCTACCGGTCGATTTACGCCAGCTCAAAGGGATGCGCCGCATCCGCGAGTTTGACGATATGATCACCGCGAAAATCCACGGCTTCGCCGGTGCGCTAGACTACTATCGCCAGTGCAGCGCGATGCCGCGATTAAGTGATATCACCACGCCGACGCTGATCATTCACGCGAAGGACGATCCTTTCATGGATCACCACTCTATCCCGCCGCAGGAACAGCTGCCGGCAAATGTGGAATATCAGCTGACCGAGCAAGGCGGGCACGTCGGGTTCGTTGGCGGCACGCTGCGTAAGCCGGAAATGTGGCTGGAACGACGCATTCCGGACTGGTTAACCCGTTGGTTGGGAGCATAAATATGATTATTCCCTGGCACGATCTGGATCCCGAAACGCTGGATAACCTGATCGAAAGCTTTGTATTGCGTGAAGGCACCGATTATGGTGAACATGAACGCTCGCTGGTGGATAAAGTCGCCGACGTCAAACAACAGTTAAAAAGCGGAGAAGCCGTGCTGGTGTGGTCTGAACTACACGAAACGGTCAACATTATGCCCCGCAAGCAGTTCCACGGCTAAGGCGGCACCACACCATCGTTTAATCTGGGAGTTGTTATGTCTGCCAAACATCCGGTGATTGCCGTCACGGGTTCCAGCGGCGCGGGAACCACGACCACCAGCCTCGCCTTTCGTAAAATTTTCGCACAGCTGAATCTACGTTCTGCGGAAGTCGAAGGCGACAGCTTCCATCGCTACACCCGCCCGGAAATGGACATGGCGATCCGCAAAGCGCGCGATCAGGGCAAGCACATCAGTTACTTCGGTCCGGAAGCCAACGACTTCGGCCTGCTGGAAAATACCTTCCTTGAATACGGGCGCAACGGCAGCGGCCAGTCGCGAAAATACCTGCATACCTATGACGAAGCGGTCCCGTGGAATCAGGTTCCAGGTACCTTCACGCCGTGGCAACCGCTCCCGGAACCGACCGACGTCCTGTTTTATGAAGGGCTGCACGGCGGCGTGGTCACCCCGCAGTACAACGTCGCGCAAAATGTCGACCTGCTGGTCGGGGTGGTGCCGATTGTCAATCTGGAATGGATCCAGAAACTTATCCGGGATACCAGCGAGCGCGGCCATTCCCGTGAAGCGGTAATGGATTCCGTGGTGCGTTCGATGGAGGACTACATCAACTTCATCACCCCGCAGTTTTCCCGTACCCATATCAACTTCCAGCGAGTCCCCACCGTCGATACCTCGAACCCGTTTGCGGCGAAAGGCATCCCTTCACTGGATGAAAGTTTTGTGGTGATCCACTTCCGTAATCTGCAGGATATCGATTTCCCGTGGCTGCTCGCGATGCTGCAGGGATCGTTTATCTCGCATATCAATACGCTGGTGGTTCCGGGGGGCAAAATGGGTCTGGCGATGGAGCTGATCATGACGCCGCTGGTAGAGCGCCTGATGGAAGGCAGAAAGATCGACTAGCCATAAAAAACCCCGGACGTATAACGACTGGGGTTGTTCTCTGCTACCTGGCACTATCCGGCCGTCAGTTAGCCTTCAATGACTTCATAGGTGTGGGTGATGTTGACTGCTTTTTGCAGCATCAGCGCCACCGAGCAATATTTCTCTGCCGACAGATCCACCGCACGCGATACCGCCGCATCCTTCAGCTCTTTGCCAGTCACAATGAAATGCATGTTGATATGGGTAAACAGGCGCGGCGCCTCTTCCCGGCGTTCAGAAGTCAGCTTCACCTCACAGTTGGTCACGTCGTGACGCCCTTTCTGCAAAATAGACACAACATCAATCGCGCTGCATCCGCCCGCCGCCATCAACACCATTTCCATCGGGCTTGGCGCTTTATCTCCGGAGTTGCCGTCCATCAGAATCTGGTGACCTGATGCGGACTCTCCGATGAAGGTTAACCCTTCAACCCATTTCACACGAGCTTGCATAAAATTTAACTCCGAGGTTGCAATTTTCCTGACAGATTACGCGCACATAACAATTCTCGCAACGGAAGGCGACCTACATCATGCTGAAGCAAGACACCAGGAGACATGCGGCAAAAGCTATGCTAAAACAGTCGGGATGCTACAGTATTACATTAATGTATTGCATGTATGCAGAGGAGTTCACATTACAGGCTGAAGAAAAATCACCAGCCATTTCCCAGGCATAGGGAAACAATACGATTGCATGCCCGGATGCCGTGTAGTGTCGGCACCCGGAGATAGCTTATAACAGAGGATAACCGCGCATGGTGCTTGGCAAACCGCAAACAGACCCTACCCTCGAATGGTTCTTGTCTCATTGCCATATTCATAAGTACCCATCGAAAAGCACGCTGATCCACCAGGGTGAAAAAGCAGAAACGTTGTACTACATCGTCAAAGGCTCTGTGGCTGTGCTCATCAAGGATGAAGAAGGTAAAGAGATGATCCTCTCTTACCTCAACCAGGGCGATTTCATCGGTGAATTAGGCTTGTTTGAAGAAGGCCAGGAGCGTAGCGCCTGGGTACGTGCAAAAACCGCATGTGAAGTGGCCGAAATCTCTTACAAAAAATTCCGTCAGTTGATCCAGGTTAACCCGGATATTCTGATGCGCTTGTCGTCGCAGATGGCTCGTCGTCTGCAGGTCACCTCCGAAAAAGTGGGTAACCTTGCCTTCCTCGACGTCACCGGTCGTATCGCTCAGACGCTGCTGAATCTGGCTAAACAGCCGGATGCCATGACCCACCCTGATGGTATGCAAATTAAAATTACCCGCCAGGAAATTGGTCAGATCGTCGGTTGTTCTCGTGAAACCGTCGGCCGTATTCTGAAGATGCTGGAAGATCAGAATCTGATCTCCGCACACGGTAAAACTATCGTCGTTTACGGTACGCGTTAAGTCGTTAAAACGGCGTGTTGCCCCCGCAATACGCCGTTTTTGTCTCCCCCTGATGTGGCGCAGGCTGATTTACCACCCGGAAGTCAACTATGCACTGCGGCAAACGCTGGTGTTGTGTTTGCCTGTCGCGGTCGGTCTTCTCCTCGGTCATCTGCAACAGGGTCTGCTGTTCTCCTTAGTGCCTGCCTGCTGTAACGTCGCCGGTCTGGACACCCCGCACAAACGCTTTTTCAAACGCCTGATCGTGGGTGGCTCGCTGTTTGCTGGCTGTAGCCTGGTGGTCCAGCTACTGCTGCAACAGGAGATCCCGCTGCCCCTGATCCTTAGCGGCCTGGCGCTGCTGCTTGGCGTGACGGCAGAGATTAGCTCGCTCCATGCCAGACTCCTCCCGGCCTCGCTGATTGCGGCCATCTTTACCCTGAGCCTTGCCGGGAACATGCCCATCTGGGAGCCGCTGTTGATCTACGCGCTCGGCACCTTGTGGTACGGATTGTTTAGCTGGTTCTGGTTCTGGCTCTGGCGTGAACAGCCGCTACGTGAATCCCTGAGCCTGCTCTACAGGGAGCTGGCTAACTACTGCGAAGCGAAATACAGCCTGCTGACTCAGCATATCGACCCGGCGACATCGCTCCCGCCGCTGCTCACTCGCCAGCAAAAGGTGGTGGACCTGATCACCCAGTGCTATCAGCAGATGCATATGCTGGCGGCGAACCAGCGCAACGATCACAAGCGCCTGCTGCGGGCGTTTCAGGTGGCGCTGGATCTACAGGAACATATCTCCGTCAGCCTGCATCAGCCTGAGGAAGTCCAGAAGCTGGTGGAGCGTAGCCACGCGGAGGCGGTGATCCGCTGGAACGCGCAAACCGTTGCCGCCCGTTTGCGGGTGCTGGCCGACGACATTCTGTACCATCGCTATCCGCAACGCTTTCATATGGATAAGCAGATTGGCGCGCTGGAGAAAATTGCCTGGCAGCACCCCGACAACCCGGTCGGGCAATTCTGTGCCTGGCACTTTAGCCGCATCGCCCGCGTGCTGCGTACCCAGCGCCCGCTGTATGCCCGCAACCTGATGGCAGATAAAGAACGCCGCCTGCCGCTGTTGCCTGCGCTAAAGCACTATCTCTCATGGAAATCGCCGGCGCTGCGCAATGCAGCGCGTATCTGCGTGATGCTCACTGCCGCCAGCCTGATGGGCAGCGCCCTGCACCTTCCCAAGCCTTACTGGATCTTAATGACGGTGCTTTTCGTCACCCAAAACGGCTACGGCGCGACGCGAGTGCGCATCGTCCATCGGGCGGCCGGCACCCTCGCAGGCCTCGCCATTGCCGGGCTGACGCTGCACTTTCACGTTCCCGATGGCTATACTCTGACCGCGCTGCTGATCATTACGCTGCTGAGCTACCTGATTATTCGCAAGCACTACGGCTGGGCGATGGTCGGCTTTACCGTGACGGCGGTATATACCCTGCAGCTGCTGACACTTAACGGCGAGCAGTACATTGTCGCCAGGCTTATCGATACGCTTATCGGCTGCCTGATCGCCTTTGGCGGAATGGTCTGGCTGTGGCCACAGTGGCAGAGCGGGCTGCTACGTAAAAACGCCCACGACGCGCTGGAGGCCGATCAGGAGGCCCTCCGGCTGATCCTCAGCGACGATCACCAGGCTCCGGCGCTGGCCTATCGCCGCATGCGCGTCAATCAGGCACATAACTCGCTGTTTAACTCATTGAACCAGGCCATGCAGGAGCCAGGGTTTAACTCGCATTATCTGGAAGATATGAAGCTGTGGGTTACCCACAGCCAGTTTATTGTTGAGCACATCAACGCGATGACCACCCTGGCCCGCGAGCACAACATGCTGACGCCGGAGCTGGCCCGGCGCTATCTGGAATCCTGCGAGATTGCGCTTCAGCGCTGTCAGCAGCGGCTGGACACTGACGGTCCCGGCAGCGCTGACGACGTGAATATTATGGAGTCTCAGGACGTCGAAGTGAGTCGCGGCCCGCTAAGTACCATGGAGCAGCACCTGCAGCGGATCCTCGACCATCTGAACACCATGCACACCATCTCGTCGGTGGCATGGCGTCAGCGCCCACATCATGGCATCTGGCTGAGCGCGACTAAGCGCTAAGCACCTTCTGTACCGCCTGGGCAAAGCGCGCCATTCCTTCGGCAATATCCTGCTCATCGATCACCAGCGACGGCACAAAGCGCATGACGTCCGGCCCGGCATTGAGCACCATGACGCCTGCATCCGCCGCGGCATACAGGAAATCGCGCGCCCGGCCTTGATGCTGTGGTTTGAGCTCCGCACCAATCAGCAGCCCCATGCCGCGGATATCGCTAAACAGGTCAAAGCGAGCGTCAATCTCCTGCAGATGTTGCACAAACAGCGCCCGCTTCGCGTTCACCCCTTCCAGCACATCAGGCGTATTGATCAGGTCAAATGCCGCCCCGGCAACCGCGCAGGCCAGCGGGTTACCGCCGTAGGTTGAACCGTGGGAGCCGGCGTGGAAGGCGCTGGCGATTTCGTTAGTGGTCAGCACGGCGCTGATCGGGAAACCGCCGCCTAGCGCTTTGGCACTGGTGAGGATGTCCGGCGTCACACCATAATGCATGTACGCAAACAGCGAACCGGTACGCCCCATCCCGCACTGCACTTCATCAAACACCAGCAGCGCCTGATGCTCATCGCACAGTTCGCGCAGCCCTTTCAGGAACTCTGGCGTCGCCGCCATCACGCCACCTTCGCCCTGAATCGGCTCAACCACGATTGCGCAGGTGTGATCGTCCATCACCGCTTTAACCGCGTGCAGGTCGTTAAACGGCACGTGGATAATGTCGGCGGGTTTCGGGCCGAAACCATCAGAATACTTTGGCTGCCCGCCCACGGACACGGTAAACAGCGAGCGGCCGTGGAAGGCGTTATGGAAGGCGATGATTTTGGTCTTATACGGACTGTGGCGGGTAATGGTGTAGTGACGCGCCAGCTTGAAGGCCGTTTCGTTGGCTTCCGTACCGGAGTTCATAAATACCACGCGCTCGGCAAAGGTGGCGTCCACCAGCTTGCGACCAAGACGCAGCGCCGGTTCGTTGGTAAAGACATTGCTGGTGTGCCACAGGGTTTCACCCTGCTGCTGCAGCGCCGCCACCAGCGCCGGATGACAATGACCTAACGCCGTCACCGCAATCCCACCGGCAAAATCAATGTACTCTTTACCCTGCTGATCCCATACGCGGCTACCTTTACCCTTTACCGGGATGAATTCCGCAGGTGCATAAATCGGCAGAATAACTTCATCGAATGTGGCGCGGGTAATTACCGGTTGCTCAGTTGCCATGTCATGCCATCCTTCTTCGTTACGCAATCATTATTGTGATAATCTAATCACAAAATATGCATAAAAAATCAATCAATGGCAACTGTATAGCCAAAATAATTCGGGTTGTGAGGTGCAGCGACTAAGCGCTGGTCAGAAGGGTGAGCCTCACCATCAATGAGGCTCATACATCCAGGCAACTTGAAGGATGAAAGGTATAAATCATCGATTGAGGAAATTTGCCAGCAACTGATGCCCCTGCTCGCTGAGAATACTCTCCGGGTGGAACTGTACCCCTTCGAGATCCCACTCGCGATGGCGAATCCCCATAATTTCACCACTCTCGCTACGCGCCGTTACGTCAAAGCAGTCGGGAAGCGTTGCAGGATCAATCAGTAAAGAGTGATAGCGGGTGACCACCAGCGGATCATTCAGCCCCAGGAAAACCCCGGTGCCGTTATGGCGGATGGGGGAGGTTTTGCCGTGCATGACGGTGGCAGCGCGTACGATAGTGGCCCCAAAGGCCTGCGCAATCGCCTGATGACCCAGGCAAACCCCCAGCAGCGGAACCCGGCCGGCGTAATGTGCGATAACCGCCAGCGAGATGCCGGACTCATTCGGCGTGCAGGGTCCGGGAGAGATAACAATTTTCTCTGGCGCCAGCGCCGCAATCTCCTCAAGCGTCAACTCATCGTTGCGCCTGACCAGCACCTCTGCCCCCAGCTCGCAAAAATACTGGTACAGGTTCCAGGTGAAAGAATCATAGTTATCGATAAGCAGGATCATGGTGGCTCCGGAAAAAACAAAACCGGGCTATTCTACTCAGATTATGGTGCTGCGCTTATCACTTTGCGAAACATCCGTGCAGAAGGGTCGGAATCGCCCTTTCCGCTGATACAGTACGGGCGATAAGGCGCGGGCGATAATTACCCGCGCGGGAAGAAAAACTTATGGCAGGACTTTCGCGGAGAGGATGACGACCGGTTTAGACGGAACATTCTGGTACGGCCCGACGTTGTGGGTCTGCACCTGAGAAATCTTATCGGCCACGTCCATGCCTTTCACCACTTTACCGAAGACCGCGTAGCCAAAATCACGCTGTCCGTGGTCGAGAAAAGCATTGTCAGCGATATTAATGAAGAACTGGCTGGTCGCGCTGTCCTGGTCGGCAGTACGCGCCATCGCGATGGTGCCGCGGGTGTTGCGCAGGCCGTTATCGGCTTCGTTTTTAATCGGCGGATTCGGCTGCTTTTGCTGCATCTGTTCGTTAAAGCCACCGCCCTGCACCATGAAGCCCGGGATTACGCGGTGGAAGGTGGTGTTGTTGTAGAAACCGCTGTTCACGTATTTCAGGAAGTTATCCACGGAAATCGGTGCTTTCTGGCTATTTAACTCCAGCTCAATATTTCCCGCGGAGGTCGTCAGCAATACATGAGGATCGCCCTTCGCAGCCATAGCCGGAGAGAAAGCTGAAATGGCGACAACGGCAACCACCGCCGCCAGAGTTGATTTGAACATGGGAATTCCTTAACGGAGCAGAATAAAAAGCGAGTGCTTTGATTCTAAAGAGCCTTTGCATCCTGGGCCAGCGTTTTACCTAATTTTACGTAGCTGAAATAGTTGTTACGACACACGCATTAACCAGCAGAACATTCAAAACCGATCAACATCACACTAATCAATGCAAAAAAGAGTGCATTACATAATAAACGTTTGCTTACATCACGCGAATGAATAAAATCTGTTCGCCATCGCGCAGTCAATGCGTTTTACATTTCTATTCACAGGCCAGTCATGACTAACAGCAACCGTATCAAGCTCACATGGATCAGCTTCTTCTCCTACGCCCTTACCGGTGCGTTGGTGATCGTCACCGGAATGGTGATGGGAAATATCGCCGATTATTTCCACCTGCCGGTTTCCAGTATGAGTAACACTTTTACTTTTCTCAACGCCGGTATCCTGATCTCTATCTTCCTGAACGCCTGGCTGATGGAAATTGTCCCGCTGAAAACTCAGCTCCGTTTTGGCTTTATCCTGATGGTACTGGCCGTGGCCGGGCTAATATACAGCCACAGCCTGGCGCTGTTTTCCGCCTCGATGTTCGTCCTGGGCCTGGTCAGCGGGATTACCATGTCGATCGGTACTTTCCTGATCACCCACATGTATGAAGGCCGTCAGCGCGGCGCGCGCCTGCTGTTTACCGACTCCTTCTTCAGCATGGCGGGGATGATTTTCCCGATGGTCGCGGCCTTCCTGCTGGCCCGTAGCATCGAGTGGTACTGGGTATACGCCTGCATTGGTCTGGTCTACGTAGCGATCTTTGTTCTGACGTTCGGCTGTGAATTCCCGGTTCTCGGTAAAAAAGCGCAGCAGGACAACCAGCCAGTGGTCAAAGAAAAGTGGGGCATCGGCGTGCTGTTCCTCGCTATCGCGGCGCTGTGCTATATCCTCGGCCAGCTGGGCTTTATCTCCTGGGTGCCTGAATACGCGAAGACCCTGGGCATGAGCCTGGCCGACGGTGGTCAACTGGTGAGTGATTTCTGGATGTCTTACATGATTGGTATGTGGTCATTCAGCTTTATCCTGCGCTTCTTCGACCTTCAGCGGATCCTCACCGTTCTGGCGGGCCTGGCAACGGTGCTGATGTATCTGTTCATCAACGGTTCGCCGGAGCACATGCCGTGGTTTATCCTGACCCTGGGCTTCTTCTCCAGCGCGATTTACACCTCACTCATCACCCTGGGTTCACTGCAGACCAAAGTGGCATCGCCGAAGCTGGTGAACTTCGTTCTGACCTGCGGCACCATCGGCACCATGCTGACCTTCGTCGTGACCGGCCCGATTGTGGCAGCCAGCGGCCCACTGGCTGCGCTGCACACTGCTAACGGCCTCTACGCCGTGGTCTTTGTGATGTGCCTGATCCTCGGGTTCGTCTCCCGCCACCGCCAGCACAACATGGCAGCGGCGTCTCACTAAGCCTTTAAGCCGTCGGCCCCTTGGCATCCGCGAAGGGGCTGTTTCTGGTAAAGAACAACTCTTCTCCCCCTCTGTCAGTCTGGATCCAGGTCTGTGCCAGCTGCGTCGTGGCAATCACCCGCCCCTGACGAATCGACCAGCGGACCGGTACCTGACAACGCACCGCTTCAAAACCATTCTCCGCCGGCAGAATAATCAGGTTAGCCGGGTTCCCCGGGACAATGCCGTAATCCTGCAGGCCGAAGGTGCGGGCGCTGTTGTCGGTGATAAGCTTCAGCCCGTCGTTAATCTGCTGATAGCCCATCAGCTGACAGACATGTAACCCCATATGCAGCACCTGCAGCATGTTGGCGGTGCCGAGCGGATACCACGGGTCGAACACATCATCGTGCCCAAAGCAGACGTTAATGCCCGCCGCCATCAACTCCTTCACCCGGGTAATACCCCGGCGCTTCGGATAATCATCAAACCGTCCCTGGAGGTGAATGTTCACCAGCGGGTTAGCCACGAAGTTGATACCCGAGAGCTTCAGCAGGCGAAACAGCCGTGAGGTATAGGCGCCGTTGTAGGAGTGCATCGCGGTGGTATGGCTGGCGGTGACCCGCGGACCAATCCCCTCTTTCAGCGCCAGAGCGGCAACGGTTTCGACAAACCGCGACTGCTCATCATCGATTTCATCGCAGTGAATATCCAGCGGCCGCTGATACTGTTGCGCCAGACGGAACGCGATATGCAGCGATTCGACGCCATACTCGCGGGTAAACTCAAAGTGCGGAATGGCGCCCACCACATCGGCTCCGAGGCGCAGCGCCTCTTCCAGCAGGGCCTCTCCATTGGGGTAGGATAAAATCCCCTCCTGGGGGAAGGCGACGATCTGCAAATCTACCCACGGCGCTACCTCCTGCTTCACTTCCAGCATCGCTTTCAGAGCGGTCAGCGTCGGGTCAGAAACGTCAACGTGGGTACGAACAAACTGGATCCCGTTGGCAATTTGCCACTTCAGGGTTTTCCACGCCCGGGCTTTCACATCCTCGTGGCTCAGCAGCGCCTTACGCTCGGCCCAGCGCTCAATACCCTCAAACAGCGTCCCGGACTGGTTCCAGTTTGGCTCGCCGGCGGTTTGGGTGGTATCCAGGTGGATATGCGGTTCAATAAACGGCGGAATAGCCAGCCCTCCACGGGCGTTGAGCACTTCGTAACTTTCACTGCGCGCGTCACCCATCGGGGTGATATCGCCAAAACAGCCTTTATCTATCGCAATCTGCCATAACCCGTCGCGGTCCGGCAGACGTACGTTCTGAATTAACCAAAGCGGAACTGCTGTCATCGTGATGACTCCCGTTAATAATGCTGATTATTCACCCAGGCCATGCACATTTTCTCACCTCCAGTTTGTACACAAAAGCAACAGGAAGGAAAAGCCTGAGTTTTCCATAACTTATAAATATCCATTAAAATCATGATCATACCCATTAAGTGGTAGGCAGGGGCGATCTTGATTTGTATCAATAAGTGCACTGGCTGAATCGTTAAGGTAGGCGGTAATAGAAAAGAAATCGAGGCAAAAATGAGCAAAGTCAGAATCGCTATTATCGGTAACGGCATGGTCGGCCATCGCTTTATCGAAGAGCTTCTTGATAAGGCGCCTGCCGGACAATTCGACATTACCGTGTTCTGTGAAGAACCCCGTATCGCTTACGACCGTGTCCACCTGTCGTCTTACTTCTCCCACCACACTGCGGAAGAACTCTCGCTGGTTCGTGAAGGATTTTACGAAAAACATGGCGTGAAGGTGTTGATCGGCGAACGTGCGATCACGATTAACCGTCAGGAGAAAGTCATTCACTCCAGCGCCGGACGCACCGTCTTTTATGACAAGCTGGTCATGGCGACAGGGTCTTATCCGTGGATCCCACCGATCAAAGGCGCGGAAACTCAGGACTGCTTCGTCTACCGTACCATTGAAGACCTCAACGCGATCGAATCCTGCGCCCGCCGCAGCAAACGCGGTGCGGTCATCGGCGGCGGCCTGCTGGGCCTCGAAGCCGCTGGCGCCCTGAAGAACCTCGGCGTCGAGACGCACGTGATCGAGTTTGCTCCGATGCTGATGGCCGAGCAGCTGGATAACATGGGCGGCGAACAGCTCAAGCGTAAAATCGAAAGCATGGGCGTGAAGGTCCATACCAGCAAAAACACCAAAGAGATCCTCCAGCAGGGCAGCGAAGCGCGCAAGACCATGCAGTTTGCCGATGGTAGCGAACTACAGGTCGACTTTATCGTCTTCTCCACCGGTATTCGTCCACGCGACAAGCTGGCGACCCAGTGCGGTCTGGCGGTCGCCCAACGTGGCGGCATCGTCGTGAATGATACCTGCCAGACCTCAGACCCGGATATCTATGCGATCGGCGAATGCGCCAGCTGGGACAACCGCGTCTATGGCCTGGTAGCCCCGGGCTATAAGATGGCGCAGGTGACCGTCGATCATCTGCTCGGCAACAGCAACGCCTTTACCGGCGCCGATCTCAGCGCCAAACTGAAACTGCTTGGCGTCGACGTTGGCGGCATCGGTGACGCGCATGGCCGCACGCCGGGCGCCCGTAGCTATGTCTATCTCGATGAAAGCAAAGAAGTCTATAAACGTCTGATCGTCAGCGAAGACAATAAAACCCTGCTTGGTGCGGTGCTGGTTGGCGATACCAGCGACTATGGCAACCTGCTGCAGCTGGTACTGAACCGTATTGAGCTGCCGGAAAACCCGGACTCGTTGATCCTGCCGGCCCATGCGGGCAGCGGCAAACCGTCGATTGGCGTCGATAAACTGCCGGACAGCGCGCAAATCTGTTCCTGCTTCGATGTCACCAAAGGCATGCTGGTTTCCGCCATCAACAAAGGCTGCCATACCGTGGCGGCGCTGAAAGCTGAGACCAAAGCCGGTACCGGCTGCGGCGGCTGTATCCCACTGGTCACGCAGGTGCTGAACGCCGAGCTGGCGAAACAGGGTATCGAAGTTAATCATAACCTGTGCGAACACTTCGCCTACTCCCGTCAGGAGCTGTTCCACCTGATCCGCGTCGAAGGCATTAAAACCTTTGAAGAGCTGCTGGCGAAACACGGTAAAGGGTACGGCTGTGAAGTGTGTAAGCCGACGGTCGGTTCCCTGCTGGCCTCCTGCTGGAACGAGTACATCCTCAAGCCGCAGCATACGCCGCTGCAGGATACCAACGATAACTTCCTCGCCAACATCCAGAAGGACGGTACTTATTCAGTGATCCCGCGCTCCGCCGGCGGTGAAATCACCCCGGAAGGCCTGGTCGCCGTCGGGCGCATTGCACGCGAATATAACCTTTACACCAAAATTACCGGTTCACAGCGCATCGGCCTGTTCGGCGCGCAAAAAGACGACCTGCCGGAAATCTGGCGCCAGCTGATTGAGGCGGGCTTTGAAACCGGCCACGCGTATGCCAAAGCGCTGCGTATGGCGAAAACCTGCGTCGGCAGCACCTGGTGTCGCTACGGCGTCGGCGACAGCGTGGGCTTCGGCGTCGAGCTGGAAAACCGCTACAAGGGCATCCGCACGCCACACAAAATGAAGTTTGGTGTCTCCGGTTGTACCCGTGAATGTGCGGAAGCCCAGGGTAAAGACGTGGGGATTATCGCCACCGAAAAAGGCTGGAACCTGTATGTCTGCGGCAACGGCGGGATGAAACCGCGCCATGCCGATCTGCTGGCCGCCGACCTCGATCGTGAAACGCTGCTCAGCTATCTCGATCGTTTCATGATGTTCTACATCCGCACCGCCGATAAGCTGACCCGTACTGCACCATGGCTAGACAACATGGAAGGGGGGATCGACTACCTGCGCAGCGTGATCATCGACGACAAGCTGGGCCTGAACGAACACCTGGAAGAAGAGCTGGCGCGTCTGCGTGCCGCCTTCGCCTGCGAGTGGACCGAAACGGTCAACACCCCGGCGGCGCAAACCCGCTTCAAACACTTTATCAACAGCAACCAGCGTGACCCGAATGTGCAGGTCGTTGCGGAACGCGAGCAGCATCGCCCGGCCACGCCGTATGAGCGTATCCCGGTGACGCTGGTGGAGGAAAACGCATGAGCCAGTGGATAAACATCTGCAAGATTGACGATATCCTGCCCGCGACCGGCGTCTGCGCGCTGCTGGGCCAACAACAGGTCGCCCTGTTCCGGCCCTACCATGACGATCGGGTATTTGCGATCAGCAATATCGACCCGTTCTTCAACGCCAGCGTACTGTCACGCGGCATCATTGCCGAACACGAAGGCGAGCTGTGGGTTGCCAGTCCGCTGAAGAAGCAGCGCTTCCGCCTGCGCGACGGTCTGTGCATGGAAGATGAAAGCCATTCCATCGCCCACTTTGAGGCGCGAGTAAAAGACGGCAACGTGCAGTTGAAAGCATAACGCCCTGCGGTTCCCTCCGACCCGGAGGGAACCCTATTTTTTTCTTATGACCACTAAGCGGTAGACACCAGAAAAGTCGTGTATTCCGTCAACCCTCTGCTGTTATGCTACGACCGCTTACCCTCTCCCACTGCTTTTCTGCGAGGATGTTCCGTGGACCACTTACCTATTTTCTGTCAGCTGCGCGGTCGCGATTGTTTACTGGTCGGCGGCGGTGATGTTGCCGAACGCAAGGCGCGCCTGTTGCTGGATGCCGGCGCCAGGTTAACGGTCAACGCGCTGGCATTCTCGCCGCAGTTCCAGGCGTGGGCGGATTCGCAGATGCTGACGCTGGTGAAAGCGCCCTTTGACCCCGCGCTGCTTGACGCCTGCTGGCTGGCGATTGCCGCCACCGACGATGAAGATGTCAATCAACAGGTCAGCGACGCCGCAGAAGCCCGTCGGATATTCTGTAACGTGGTGGATGCACCGCAGCAGGCCAGCTTTATTATGCCGTCGATCATCGACCGTTCGCCGCTGATGGTCGCCGTCTCCTCTGGCGGTACCTCGCCGGTGCTGGCGCGACTGCTGCGGGAAAAGCTGGAATCCCTGTTACCACTCCATTTAGGCCAGCTCGCGCACTATGCGGGCCAGCTACGTTCGCGGGTGAAAAAACAGTTTGCGACGGTCGGCGAACGTCGCCGTTTCTGGGAAAAGCTGTTTATCAACGATCGCCTGGCGCAATCGCTGGCCAACCAGGACCGTCAGGCCGTGGCGGATACCACCGAGCAGTTGCTCACGGAGCCACTAGATCATCGTGGTGAAGTGGTGCTGGTGGGCGCCGGGCCGGGCGATGCCGGGCTGCTGACGCTGAAAGGGCTCCAGCAAATTCAGCAGGCCGACGTCGTGGTGTATGACCGCCTGGTCTCCGACGACATTATGAATCTGGTACGCCGCGACGCCGACCGGGTGTTCGTCGGCAAACGCGCGGGTTACCACTGCGTACCGCAGGAAGAGATTAACCAGATCCTGCTGCGCGAAGCCCAGAACGGGCGCCGCGTTGTGCGTCTGAAAGGTGGCGATCCCTTTATTTTCGGCCGCGGGGGTGAAGAGCTGGAAACCCTGTGCAACGCCGGGATCCCCTTCTCCGTGGTACCGGGGATCACCGCCGCTTCCGGCTGTTCCGCCTATTCCGGCATCCCGCTGACCCATCGCGATTACGCCCAGGGCGTGCGGCTTGTCACCGGGCACCTGAAAACTGACGGCGAGATGGACTGGGAAAATCTGGCAGCAGAGAAACAAACCCTGGTGTTTTATATGGGGCTGAGTCAGGCACCGGCCATCCGTGAAAAGCTCATTGTCCACGGTATGGCGGCAGAGATGCCGGTCGCCATTGTGGAAAATGGCACGGCGGTCAGCCAGAAGGTGGTCTCCGGGACGCTGGATCAGCTGGATCTTCTGGCACAGCAAATGGCCAGCCCGGCGTTGATTATCGTGGGTCGCGTCGTCAGCCTGCGAGACAAACTGAACTGGTTCTCACATCATTGATTCAGGCATAGCCTGAATAGCAAAAGGGCGGGATAACCCGCCCTTTTCTGTTTGCCGAACGCTGACCGATTACGGCTTAGCGACAAAACCAATAGCGTCGTACACCGCTTTCAGGGTCTCAGACGCGCGAGCGCTGGCTTTGTCGGCCCCGTCTCTCATCACCTGGTTCAGGAACGCTTCGTCGTTACGGAAGCGGTTATAACGCTCCTGCAGCTCCAGCAGCATGCCGGACACGGCATCGGCCACTTCACCTTTCAGGTGACCATACATTTTGCCTTCAAAATGCTGTTCCAGCTCGGCGATGCTCTGCCCGGTTACCCCAGAGAGGATATCCAGCAGGTTGGACACGCCGGCTTTATTCTGCTGGTCGTAGCGCACAACAGGCGGTTCGTCACCGTCGGTCATTGCACGTTTGATCTTCTTGACGACCGATTTCGGGTCTTCCAGCAGGCCGATCACGTTATTGCGGTTGTCGTCCGACTTGGACATTTTCTTGGTCGGCTCAAGCAGGGACATCACGCGAGCACCAGATTTCGGAATAAACGGTTCAGGCACTTTGAACACGTCGCCGTAGATGGCGTTGAAGCGCTGGGCAATATCGCGGCTCAGCTCCAGGTGTTGCTTCTGGTCTTCACCGACCGGCACCTGGTTGGTCTGATACAGCAGAATGTCCGCCGCCATCAGCACCGGATAGTCGAACAGGCCGGCGTTAATGTTTTCTGAATAGCGCGCCGATTTATCTTTGAACTGGGTCATACGGCTCAGTTCGCCGAAATAGGTGTAGCAGTTCAGCGCCCAGCCCAGCTGTGCGTGCTCCGGCACGTGTGACTGAACGAAGATGGTGCTTTTCTCAGGATCGATCCCGCAGGCCAGGTAAAGCGCCAGCGTATCCAGCGTCGCTTTACGCAGTTTCTCCGGATCCTGACGCGCGGTGATAGCATGCAAATCCACGATGCAGTAGATGCAGTGATAATCATCCTGCATGCTCACCCACTGACGCAGCGCACCCATGTAGTTGCCAATGGTCAATTCACCTGAGGGCTGTGCGCCACTAAAAACGATGGGCTTAGTCATTTTTCAATTCCTGAGTTTCACTGTTCGGTAGCCCGAAAGCGGGCAAGAGTTCATTAAATTGGTCGAAGATGTAGTCCGGTTCGCTGAGAGCAATCGACTCACCGTAGTTATAGCCGTAGGTCAGTCCGATAGAACAGCAGCCCGCCGCTTTTGCCGCCTGAATGTCATTGCGTGAATCCCCGACAAACAACAGCTCAGCTGGCGCCAGCGCCAGTTTCTGCGCTACCAGCAGCAGCGGATCCGGATGCGGTTTTTTATTCTTCACATCATCGCCGCCAATAACGACGCTAAAGTATTTCGCGATGTCCAGCGCGTCCAGGATTGGCGCGACAAACGGCGTAGGCTTGTTGGTCACCAGCGCCAGCGGTAAACCTTTCGCGTGCAGGGCACCGAGGGTATCGGCAACCGCCGGGAACAGGAAACTGCCCTCTTCAGCGGCTTCGGCGTAGTAGCGGTCAAACAGCTTACGCAACACCATCAACTGCTCTGCCTGCGGGATATCGTCATGATCGACAGACGGTTTACCCATCGCGGCACGCTGGGTGGCACGTTCCTGACGCGCCCAGTTGAGGGCCCGCTCCATCAGAACATCCGCGCCGTTGCCAATCCAGGTCACGACGCGTGGTTCACCGGCGACCGGTAACTCCAGCGCGTAAAGTGCGCTATCAACCGCGGCAGTCAACCCCGGCGCGCTGTCCACCAGCGTCCCGTCCAGGTCGAAGGCAATACCGCGAATGGCGTGTAATTTATCCATGACTAACCTTTGCTAATTCACTGCGCATTTGATCAATAACCTGCTGGTAGTCCGGCTGATCGAAAATCGCCGAGCCGGCAACAAACATATCGGCACCCGCCGCTGCAATATCCGCGATATTGCTGACCTTGACGCCGCCGTCGACTTCCAGGCGAATGTCATAGCCCGAGGCATCAATACGCTGACGAACTTCGCGCAGTTTATCCAGCGTCTGTGGAATGAAAGACTGGCCGCCGAAACCTGGGTTGACGGACATCAGCAGGATAACGTCCAGCTTGTCCATCACGTAATCGAGGTAGCTCAGCGAAGTGGCCGGGTTAAACACCAGACCGGCTTTGCAGCCATGTTCTTTGATTAACTGCAGGGTACGATCGACGTGTTCAGAGGCTTCCGGATGGAAGGTGATGATGCTGGCGCCCGCCGCGGCGAAATCAGGAATGATGCGGTCAACCGGCTTCACCATCAGATGCACGTCGATCGGTGCGGTGATGCCATAGTTTCGCAGTGCTTTCAGCACCATAGGGCCGATGGTCAGATTCGGCACGTAGTGGTTGTCCATCACGTCAAAGTGCACAACATCGGCACCTGCTGCCAACGCTTTGGCGGTATCTTCACCCAGACGGGCAAAATCAGCCGACAGAATCGAAGGGGCAATCAAATACTGCTTCATCCGCATCTCCTTGAAATTATTTAGTCTTGGGCGGACGGTAAAGAGCAAGAAGCTCGTCCACCTTCTTTCGTGTACCACCGTTGCTGCTGATGCTGCGTCGCACTTTGACGACATGCAGCTTAGCCTGACGATACCATTCGCGCGTCAGCGCCGTATCGTGGTTGGAAATCAGAACCGGAACCCGCTGTTCGAGCAGATTCTCTGCCAGCTGCGCCAGGTGCGCCTGCTGCTCGGCATTAAAGCTGCTGGTGTGGTATGCCGTAAAATTGGCGGTCGACGACAAAGGGGCGTACGGCGGATCGCAATAGACCACCGAAGACCCGTCCGCGCGTGCCATGCTGTCGGCATACGACTCGCAGTAGAAGTACGCATTCTGCGCCTTCTGGGCAAAATGATACAGCTCGGCTTCCGGGAAATAGGGTTTCTTATAACGGCCGAACGGGACGTTAAATTCACCGCGCAGGTTGTAACGACACAGGCCATTGTAACCGTGGCGGTTGAGGTACAGGAACAACACCGCACGGCGGAATGGGTCCTGGCTCAGGTTGAATTCAGTCCGGAAGCGGTAGTACTGCTCTGCGGCGTTATTTTCCGGCGTAAACATGTCACGCGCTGCGGCCACGTACTCATCAGTCTGCAATTTGACGATGTTGTAGAGACCGATCAGATCGCTGTTGATGTCCGCGAGGATATAACGAGAAAAGTCGGTATTAAGAAATACCGACCCGGCGCCCACAAAGGGCTCAATCAGACAATCGCCTTGCGGCAAATGCTTTTTAATATCGTCAAGCAGGGGGTATTTCCCCCCTGCCCATTTCAGAAAAGCGCGATTCTTTTTCATGCTGCCTAACTAATTACACATTCTCCGGCTGTGGAGAAAGCTCCGACAGCACCCTGCGCTTAAGACTTCACCGCGCTTATTTCAGGTCAGCTTGTACCTGATGAAGCGGTTTCGCCCACGGGTTTTTCGCCTGCACGTCCGCTGGCAGAGTGGTTACAGCACGCTTCGCTTCGTCTTTCGAGGCGTAGATGCCGCTGACCAGTACATACCAGGGTTGACCGTTGCGGGTGGTCTCATAGACAACATATTTTTCCAGCTTCTCTTTCTTCGCCCAGCTATTCAGGTTGTTGTAGTTGGAGGAGGAGCTAAGTTGCAGAGTGTAGTTGCCAGACGGTGCCGCTTTCATGGAACTGACATCACCCGCAGTTTTACCACCGCCTGCTGCTGCCGCCGCCGTTGTGGCTGCTGCAGTGGCCGCTGGCGCGGTCGCCGTGGCTGCCGGAGCAGGTTTAGTCTGTGCTGTCGCAACAGGCTTGCTCGGCTGGGTAGCAGGCGCTTTCACCGGGGCGGTTGCCGCAGTACTTTCTACACGCTTAGGCTGTACTGGCTTCGCTTCGACCGGCGCTTTCGCAACTGGCTTCGGCTCAATAACCGTATGCTTACGCTCTGCCGGACGCTGGGTGGCGGCAGTCTGACGTTCGGTTGTCGCCTGACGCGGCGCGGTGCCATTGCGTACCGGAGCAACGGTGGCAGGTTCGGTCGGCAGTGTGGAGTTAGCCACAGCGCTGTCAATCTGGCCCGGTTGCTGAGTCAGTGCATTGTTCAGATCGCCCTGAACTTCAACACGCTGCTGCCCTTGCGGCTCAGTGGTCGTCTGGCCTTGAGTCGGGTTAGCGGCGATTGGCGGCAGCGAGACGTCCTGCTGCTGAGTGGTACCCGCAGTCTGACCCTGAGAAGCAGACGGCTCCTGAGAGGCTGGCTGAGCATTCCCAGACTGATCGTCTGACAGGTTGATGCTCTTTTCACCCGATGCGGTTTGTTCGCTGGAAGAGGACGGCGACTTCAGTGCAGAACCGATGCCAACAATCAGCAGCAGCAGCACGAGGATCCCCACCCCCATCATAATATACTGGCGAGACGCTGGCTTTGAGGGCGCTTTCTTACGCTTACGCGGACGGCGCTCTACCTGCTGCTCTTCCTGCTCTTCGTCTTCTTCAGACTCTACGTCCTCTCCATACTCTTCTTCATCGCGCTCACGGCGTGCTTTACTGGCACGTGTTGGACGGCTGTCATCCGCATCAAGATCGACATCATCAAAATTGATCTGCGGATCGCTATCGCGCTCGGAAGATTGACGGGAACGACCAGTACGACGATCGCTGCGATCGGCTTTCAGATCGTCTTCTGGTTTTAATTCATCCATTTAACACCCCACTAAAAGGCTTATGCTCACGACTTTTGCATGTCACCTGAAATGATAACGCCGCGCAAGCGCGGCTAGACCTTCTTATTGTTGCGCTAGCTGAGTATCAGCAATCGCGCCAAGAACAACATCATGCGGCACTCCGCCGCGTACTTCGCTTTTCCCTATAGCGAGCGGAAGTACCAGCCGCATCTCACCGGCCAGCACTTTTTTATCACGCATCATGTGGGGCAGATACGCTTGCGCAGACATCTCCTGCGGTCCACGTACCGGCAAGCCCGCACGCTGCAACAGCGTAATGATACGCTGAGTGTCCTGTTTGCTGAACTGCCCTAATCGTTCGGACGTATGCGCGGCCATCACCATACCGGCAGCGACGGCTTCGCCGTGGAGCCAGTTACCGTAGCCCATTTCGGCCTCAATAGCATGACCAAAAGTATGTCCAAGATTGAGTAAAGCACGTAACCCGGTTTCGCGCTCGTCAGCAGCGACAACTTCGGCTTTCAGCTCACAACAACGACGAATGCAATACGCCATTGCTTTCTCGTCAAGGGCCATCAGCGCATCGATATTGTCTTCAAGCCAGCTGAAGAATTCAGGGTCAAGGATAATGCCATATTTGATGACTTCGGCCAGTCCGGATGAGAGCTCGCGGGCCGGCAACGTCTTGAGACAGTTGAGATCGACGACCACGGAAACCGGCTGCCAGAAGGCACCAATCATGTTTTTTCCGAGAGGATGATTGACGGCCGTTTTACCACCGACCGAGGAGTCCACCTGCGACAGCAGAGTGGTTGGAACCTGGATAAAGCGCACGCCGCGCTGATAACTGGCCGCAGCAAAGCCGGTTAAATCACCGACTACACCACCACCAAGCGCCACCAGCGTCGTATCACGGCCATGCGGTTTTTGCAGCAGGGCAGTAAAGACGGTATCCATCACTGCCAGGCTTTTGTACTGCTCGCCGTCAGGGAGAATGACACTGTCAACCTTAACACCCGCCTGCTCCATCACGGAGCGAACGTTATCCAAATAAAGCGGCGCCAGAGTCTCATTGGTGACCAGCATTACCTGATCGCCTGATTTCAGTGGCTGGAAGGAAGCTGGATCGTTAAACAAACCAGCCGCGATGGTAATCGGGTAACT
Source organism: Klebsiella sp. R445 (assembly GCF_051131755.1). Classification (NCBI taxonomy): domain Bacteria; kingdom Pseudomonadati; phylum Pseudomonadota; class Gammaproteobacteria; order Enterobacterales; family Enterobacteriaceae; genus Klebsiella; species Klebsiella sp. R445. The sequence continues at coordinate 3,605,765 of NZ_CP180446.1, read as the reverse complement.
ACGTTCCCCGAGAGTTACAGTAAGCCTCTCCATAACGCGACGTCCACCTCAGTTGCTTTTACTCTGACGCTCTTTATTAAGCCAGAATCAATTGCTTTCCAGCATATGAATAATCTGGTTTGCCACGACTTTTGCGCTTTGATCGTCGGTACGGATAGTGACGTCAGCAATCTCTTCATACAGTGGGTTGCGTTCGTCGGCCAACGCTTCAAGAACTTCGCGAGGCGGCGCTTCAACTTGTAAGAGAGGGCGCTTTTTATCACGCTGCGTACGGGCAAGCTGTTTTTCGATCGTTGTTTCCAGGTACACCACCACGCCGCGGGCGGAGAGACGGTTACGCGTTTCACGGGATTTCACAGAGCCGCCGCCAGTCGCCAGCACAATTCCCTGCTTTTCCGTCAACTCATTGATGATCTTTTCTTCACGGTCGCGGAAGCCGTCTTCACCTTCGACATCGAAAACCCAGCCTACATCTGCGCCAGTGCGTTTCTCAATCTCTTGATCAGAATCGTAAAATTCCATATTGAGCTGTTGGGCTAACTGGCGCCCAATAGTGCTTTTGCCGGCACCCATAGGCCCAACCAGAAAGATATTGCGTTTCTCTGCCATTTTTTCGGTACTACTAAGACTATTCGTTAATGGTAAACCCGCTTCGCAACTACCCGGCGCAGCAGGACATGAACTGAAACCTCATATGCAATAGAGCGAGAGTCAGACTGAAAATTATCTCAATACTCAGGCAGGTTTGGCAACTGAATATACTCTTCAATATTCAAACTACCCTGCCGTCGGCTGCACTTTTTCGCCTCCAGGTGCATAGTTATCTATGTTTCTGGGGGTAAATCAGCTTGCCGCCTTGATGCATCCTGAATGATCTTGTTTAAATCACCGGACAAAAAAGAAGATTGATGCCGAACCCGACTCTCAAATCGGTACCCCTTGTATGCTAAATCCGTCCTCACGTCAAACACCTGAAACGTGTTTAGCAAGAAAAGGGCTTAATGCACTGCCAGAATTCGTGGGGTGATGAACACCACCAGTTCACGTCGTTCCTTCCCTTTACCATCGTGACGAAACAGCTGGCCAAGCAAGGGGATATCGCTAAGTAAGGGAATACCATCGCGGGATGATTTCTTTTTCTGTGAAAATATTCCGCCCAGCGCCAGCGTTTCACCGCTTTTCACTTCGACCTGGGTTTCAATTTCTTGTTTGTCGATCGCCAGCACTTCGCCATTCTCCTGTTTCAGGGCCTGGCCCGGCGTATTTTCGCTAATCCGTAACTTCAGACGCACGCGGTTTTGCTGCAGAACCGTTGGCGTGACCTCCATGCCTAACACCGCTTCTTTAAACTCCACCGAGGTCGCGCCGTTTTCACCCCGGGAAACCTGATAAGGGATCTCGCTCCCCTGTTTGATGCTGGCAGGCTGCATGTGGGAAGCCAGCAAGCGGGGGCTGGCGATGATTTCCACCAGCTGCTTTTGTTCCAGCGCCGAGAGCTCCAGCTCCAGCAACCGCCCGCTGATGCGACCGATATTAAAACCGACCCGCGTATCGGCATGACTTACCGCCTGCTGACTGCTCAAGGTCGTTAGCTTGCCGAAACCTGGCGTATTGCTGGCCTCGGCCAGACTCCATTTCACCCCCAGCTCACGCAGGCTGGTTTCACTCATGGAAACAATATGCGCAGCCAGTTCGACCTGACCAACCGGGAGATCCATCTCCTGCGCCCACGCTTTCAGGATCGCAAGATGGCGGGCATCATCGCGCATCAACAGGCGATTGGTGCGTGTATCCACCGTCAGGCTGCCACGCGCGCTGAGTAATTTATCCCCGGCCTTCGCCAGCTCCGCCGCGTCGGCATAGTGCAAAGTCATGCTGTGCCGTTGTAACGGCAAGCTGAGCAATCGCTTCTCACGTTCCGCCTCCCGCTGTGCCTGCCGGGCGTTTTTCCAGGCCATCGTGTGCACATAGAGAACCGTGCCCTGCTGGCTAAGCGTCAGTCCGGCGCTATCGATAACCGACCGTAACGCCTGCTGCCAGGGAACATTTTTCAGATGCAGCGACAGCGAACCGCTGACGTCCGGCGCGATAATCAGGTTTTTTTGCCGCATTTCTGCCAGGGTTTGCAGCACCTGGGCAACCGGCACATCATCAACCATCAGAGAAACTGGCGGCTCATTTTTTGCCGCTCCGCCCGCGGTAAACGCCATTGCTGGCAGCAGCAGAATCAGCAGGCTTATCCATCGCATCATTTATTCCGACCTCCTTTCGCTTCCACGCCCAATGCAGGGGTTCGCATCCTGTCCCGGTAGTGATTTCAATGCGTTCCGCCGTCAGCGCAGTGACTTGCCAGCCGGAAGGCAAGGCGTCATCCACCCGGACGCGGCGCCATTTCCCTGCGCTGTCCTGCAGGTAACCCACTTTCTGCTGCGCAGTACCCACCGCGCCGCCGTAGTGCCATTGCGCCAGCTGCGCCGTCTGGCAGTGGTCTTCCACTGGCTCAAACGGATCGCGATCGGCAGCCAGCCCCGGCAACGGAAGCAGACACAGCAGACACCACCCGTTAATCCGCATGCTCGGCCTCCAGCGCCAGCGCCATCTGCAACGATCCCTTGAGCGGATGAAGTGAAAACGTCGTGACGCGCATACCGCACTGCGCGAGCCACGAAAACAGAGGCGGTACCGCCTGCCAGCGGACATCCAGCACCAGCTCTCCCCCTCGCCCCACAGGACGCCAGGCCAGCAGTTTGCTGCCAGGATCGGGCAGCTCCATCGGAGAAAAGCGCTGCGTGACGGGCTCTTCAACGCTATCCTGCTGCGCGGCGACCTGTAGCGGCATCAGCCGCAGCCACTGCTGGCGTATGCCGGGAGGCTCATGGCCTTCAACTGGCGGAGGTGGTAACGAGAACCAGAAACACCCCGCCACCAGCAATACCAGCACGATCGGCAGCGCCAGCTGGCTGCCGCGCCCGGAATAAAACAGCCCGCTCCAGCGCTCAATGATGGCTCGCATCGGCGTGCTCTCCGGCAAGAGAAAAACTAAACTGCCAGTACCCCTGCTCACCGCGACGCGTTTCACCAGCCTTCGCGGGCCGGAACCCGGAAACCGCACTGAGTGCCTGACCCAGCCCCGCCACGGCGTTCAGGTTCAAGGCCAGCCCGCTCAACGTCAGGGCATCACGCTGATACTCCAGCCGGGTTAACCAGGCCTGCGGTGGAAGCCGCATGGCAATGGTCTGTAAACGCTGATGCCAGGCCTCGGTCAACGCTCGTCTCTGCTGCCGCTGGCGCCGTTTTTCCCACTGCTGTTGCCGCTCCAGCAGCAGACTTTCGCGCTGGCTGAGAGCAGCAAAGAGCTGGTTGTCCGCCGCCATGCGTACCGCGAGCGGTGCCTCGCCAGCGTCGCGTGCTGCCCGCTGAGCCACGGCGATCGTCAGCAGCGCCAGCACCAGCCCGATGGCATACAGCATCCCGATGCGCACTCGCTGACGGCGGCGAACGTTACGCCAGGGTAGAAAATTGACCAGTGCAGCCATGGTTAACGCCCGCCTAACGCCAGCCCGATCGCCACGGCAAAGCCATCGCCGCCCTCTGGCAACGGGGGTTGCAGGCGGTAAATTACGCTCCAGGGATCAAAGCAGGGTTCATCGCCGGAACCAGCTGCGCAATGCTGGAGTGATTCGGCGTTGATTTGCCGGGCGAGCTGGGAAAATGAAGCGATTTCAGTGCAGGGCGAGCAGCCCCAGCCCTCTTGTGTGGCCCACAACCAGTTAGGGCCATGACGCCACCCCAGACCGTGCGAGCCTGAAGGCAGCCAGGGGAAATAGGCGCTGAGGGCACTGGCATCCGGCACAATCTCTGCCACTCTTAGCTTCAGACGCGCCGCGAGCTGGCGCAGCAGGTCGATCTCCAGGCGTTGCGCCGCCGTCACCCGCCATTCGGCCAGTGCCGGTGCGGCCGAATAATCGATGCAGAGTGAGGCAACAGGCATTTCCAGCTGCTGCGCCATAACGCTGGTTATCCATTGTGCGCGTTCACTTTCGCTGAGGGACAGCTGTGTTCGCGGCAGCCGCTTTTGCAGGGTTCGGCTGGCCGGAAAGGCAATGCTGACCTGGTGTTGCAACGGCAGCTCTCGCCGCCAGTGACGTAGCTGCTGTGCCAGCCCGACAACGTCAACCACCATTCCATGACGTACGGTTCCGGGTGTCAGCGGGATACGCCACCAGCGACATAGCGCCCAACGTGAGCGCGCGTAACGCAGCGCCACAAGCACGATTTCGTCCTGCTGGATATGCATCCCTATTCGCCAGTTGCTGAAAGCCATGCTTACGATCTCCTTGTCCGCCATTACGGCTCGACTCTATCAATGCACCAGGCTTGCCTTTATACTACCGCGCGTTTGTTTATAAACTGCCCAAATCAAACTAAATGGGAAATCTCCGGTGAAGTTCGTAAAGTATCTATTGATCCTTGCAGTCTGTTGCGTACTGCTGGGAGCAGGCTCGATTTTTGGCCTTTATAAATATATTGAGCCGCAACTCCCCGATGTCGCGACCTTGAAGGATGTGCGTTTGCAGATCCCGATGCAGGTCTATAGCGCGGATGGCGAGCTGATCGCGCAATATGGCGAAAAACGTCGTATTCCTGTCACGTTGCAGCAAATGCCGCCTGAACTGATCAAAGCGTTTATTGCCACCGAAGACAGCCGTTTCTATGAGCACCACGGCGTTGACCCCGTCGGTATCTTCCGTGCCGCCAGCGTGGCCATGTTCTCCGGGCATGCTTCGCAAGGTGCCAGTACCATCACTCAGCAGCTTGCGCGTAACTTCTTCCTGAGTCCGGAGAAGACTCTGATGCGTAAGATCAAAGAAGCCTTCCTGGCGATCCGCATCGAGCAGTTGCTGAATAAAGATGAAATCCTTGAGCTATACCTGAATAAAATCTATCTCGGCTACCGTGCCTACGGCGTTGGCGCCGCGGCGCAGGTCTACTTTGGTAAAAACGTCGATCAGCTGACGCTGAGTGAAATGGCGGTGATTGCCGGCCTGCCTAAAGCGCCGTCGACCTTTAACCCGCTCTATTCGATGGATCGCGCCACCGCACGTCGCAACGTGGTTCTGGCGCGTATGCTGAGTGAAGGCTATATCACCCAGACGCAGTACGACAGCGCACGTAGCGAAAGCATCGACGCTCGCTACCACGCACCGAAAATTGCCTTCTCCGCGCCATATCTGAGTGAAATGGTCCGCCAGGAAATGGTCCGCCGCTACGGCGAGCAGGCCTATGAAGATGGCTACCGCGTTTACACCACCATTACCCGTAAAAATCAGCAATCGGCCCAGCAGGCAGTCCGCAATAATGTGCTGGATTACGATATGCGCCACGGCTACCGCGGCCCGGCAAATGTGCTGTGGAAAGTGGGTGAAACCCCGTGGGATAACGCTAAAATTCTGGCGGAGCTCAAACGACTGCCGGGATACGGGCCGCTGACGCCTGCGGTGATCACCGCGGCGAACCCGCAGGAAGCCGTTGCACTATTAAACAACGGTACCGCCGTCACGCTGAATATCGATGCCGTCCGCTGGGCGCGTCGTTTTATCTCCGATACCCAACAGGGCGCTACGCCACGTAAAGTGACCGACGTACTGCAGGCCGGGCAGCAGGTGTGGGTACGTCAGGTGGGCGCTAACTGGGCGCTCTCGCAGGTTCCGGACGTCAACTCGGCGCTGGTATCCATCAACCCGCAAAACGGCGCCATTATCGCGCTGGTTGGCGGTTTCGATTTCAATCAGAGCAAATTTAACCGCGCGACCCAGGCGCTGCGTCAGGTTGGCTCAAACATCAAGCCGTTCCTCTACACTGCGGCGATGGATAAAGGCCTGACCCTGGCAAGTATGCTCAACGACGTACCGATTTCCCGTTGGGACGCCGGCGCCGGTTCCGACTGGCAGCCGAAGAACTCCCCGCCGCAGTACGCCGGCCCGATCCGTCTGCGTCAGGGGCTAGGACAGTCGAAAAACGTGGTGATGGTGCGCGCCATGCGCGCTATGGGCGTCGATTATGCCGCGGAATATCTGCAGCGCTTCGGCTTCCCGGCACAGAATATCGTGCGTACCGAATCGCTGGCGCTGGGTTCCGCTTCCTTTACGCCGCTGCAGGTGGTCCGCGGTTACTCGGTTATGGCGAACGGTGGTTTCCTGGTGACGCCTTTCTTTATCAGCAAAATCGAGAACGACCAGGCCGGTGTGATCTTCGAAGAACGACCGAAGATTGCCTGCCCACAGTGCGATGTGCCGGTGATTTACGGTGACACACCGAAATCCAACGTGCTGGAAAACAAAGATGTCGAAGATGTCGCCACCTCTGACACCGCACAGAATGTTCCGGTACCGCCGCAGCCACAGCTTGAACAGGCTAACCAGTCTCTGGTCGCGCAAACCGGCACGCAGGAATACGCGCCGCACGTGATTAACACCCCGCTGGCGTTCCTGATCAAAAGCGCGCTGAACACGAACATTTTCGGTGAACCAGGCTGGATGGGTACCGGCTGGCGTGCCGGTCGCGATCTGCAACGCAAAGATATCGGCGGCAAAACCGGGACCACCAACAGCTCTAAAGATGCCTGGTTCTCGGGCTACGGTCCTGGTGTCGTCACGTCAGTATGGATTGGTTTCGACGATCACCGCCGTGACCTGGGGCGGACCACCGCTTCCGGGGCGATTAAAGATCAGATCTCCGGCTATGAAGGGGGAGCAAAAAGCGCCCAGCCGGCCTGGGATGACTTTATGAAACGGGTGCTGGAAGGCGTGCCGGAAGAGCCGTTAACGCCGCCACCTGGCGTAGTGACGGTGAATATCGACCGGAGCACCGGGCAGCTCGCGAGCGGAGGTAACAGCCGCGCCGAATACTTCATCGAAGGCACGCAGCCTACTCATCAGGCGGTGCATGAAGTGGGGACCACCATCACCGATGGCGGTGGCGAAACTCACGAATTGTTCTGACAAAAAAAGCGCCTGCGGGCGCTTTTTCTTTATCTCTGTGCTCGGGTCGGCAACTGACTTTCGCGAACTACAACCGCCCCTGAGCCAGCAGCCATTCGCGGACCAGGAACAACGCACTGACGTTGCGCGCTTCATTAAAGTCCTCTTCATCCAGCAGCGTCATCAGCTGCGATATCGGCCAGCGCACCTGCGGTAACGGCTCCGGCTCATCGCCCGGCAGCGATTCCGGGTACAGGTCTTCCGCCACCAGAATATTCATCTTGCTGGAGAAATACGACGGCGCCATGCTCAGTTTTTTCAGGAACGTCAGCTGGTTGGCACCGAAACCGACTTCTTCTTTCAGTTCGCGGTTCGCAGCCTCCAGCACGGTTTCACCCGGATCAATCAACCCTTTGGAGAACCCCAGTTCATAGGATTCGGTGCCGACGGCATATTCACGAATCAGGATGAGGTGGTCATCAACAATCGGGACAATCATCACGGCTTCACGCGTAGAAGGACGCATGCGTTCATACACACGACGCACGCCGTTGCTGAACTCCAGATCCACACTTTCAACGTTAAAAAGACGCGAACGCGCTACTGTTTCAACATTAAGAATGGTGGGTTTTTGTAATGATTTGCTCATTGTTATCGATCTATGCTGTGATTCCAGAAGTCATTGTGCGATACGCGCCACGGTTTCGGCAATTCAATTCGCCACTAATTTACATAATTGCAACCTAACTACCGGTAGGCGAACGCTGATTAAGATAAAAAAGTCAATAGTTTGAAATGTCTTTGAGAATTTACTGATTCCTGATTTTTTGCGTTTTTGATAAGCTACCAGGCAGCTATATCGCATACTAATTTTTCCCGTATTTACACGACATCTGCCACGAGCAAACTGCAGGTTTGCGCAACGTGTTATGCAATCGACGAACCTGTAAGAAAAGAATAACTATGATGGGATGGGCATGGGCACCTTTCTGATTTCTGTCACAGCTCTGCTAATCTGCGCATTGCTCATCGGGTGGTGGTATCGCGTGCATGCCAGACGTCGCCGCCTTCCCCTGCTGCATGCCTTTAGTGACGCCGCGACGCGCAAGATCACGACGGATGAACAGCGGGCGGTAGAAAAATACCTCGAGGGCGTCAATCGTGCGCAGCAGACGCCGGCATCCGGAGCCAGCGTGGCGCCGGCCGATCTCTCATTAACGCCTCAGAGCGATACCGTCTTTACCGTCACCCGCGCGATCACGCGCTACGGCATTACCACTGACGAATCGAACAAATGGCGCTATTTCCTCGACTCGGTAGAAGTTCATCTGCCACCGTTCTGGGAACAATATATCAATGACGAAAATAGCATTGAGCTGATCCCTACCGAGAGCCTGCCGCTGGTCATTGCACTCAATGGCCACGCGCTCAGCGATTATCCGCAGGAGCATCGCAACTTCGCGCTTGAGCGGGCATCAGCCACCCAGGCCTCGATACGCGGAGAAGAGAGCGAGCAGATTGAGCTGCTGAACATTCGTCAGGAAAGCCAGGAAGAACACGCCCTGATTCGTCCTGACGGCCTTCGTGAAGCCGTCCTCATCGTCGCCTCGTTCCTGCTGTTTTACTTCAGTCTGATCAGCCCCTACGTGTTTACGCCGTGGTTGCTGACTGGCGGCTTGCTGTTACTGGCAGCAGGCCTGTGGGGGATCTATGCCCCGCCATGTAAGACCTCGCTACGGGAGATCCACTGCCTGCGCGGGATGCCAAAACGTTGGGGCCTGTTTGGCGAAAATGACCAGGAGCAGATCAACAACATCTCCCTGGGAATTATCGATCTGATTTACCCGCGCCACTGGCAGCCCTGGATTGCCCAGGATCTCGGCCAACAAACGGATATCGATATCTATCTGAACCGCCACGTCGTTCGCCAGGGACGCTTCCTGTCATTGCACGATGAGGTGAAACACTTCCCTTTGCAGTACTGGCTGCGCAGCGCCATTATCGCCAGCGGCGCGCTGCTGGTGGTGATGATGCTGTGGGCCAGCGTCCCGCTGAATATGCCGTTTAAATTCACCCTCTCGTGGCTGAAGGGCGCGCAGACGATTGAAGCTACCACCGTCGCGCAAATGGAAAAGTCGCAGGTTCGCATCGGTGATACGCTCAGGTTGAAAGGCATTGGGATGTGTAATATTCACTCTCCCGACAGCTGGACGGCTAAAGAAAATTCGCCGTTTATGCCCTTCGATTGTTCACAGATCATCTGGAATGAAGCCCCGCCGCTGCCGCTGCCGGAGTCCGATATTGTCAGTAAAGCCACCGCGCTGATGCAGTCCGTTCAGCGCCAGCTGCATCCTGACCCGGACGATGATTCACGCGTCAGCCCGGCGCTGCGCTCGGCAATTCAGAAATCAGGCATGGTATTGCTGGATGACTTTGGCGATATCGTCATTAAAACCAATAGCCTGTGTTCGGCCAAAGATGACTGTACCCGGTTGAAAAATGCGCTGGTTAACCTTGGCAATACCCGTAACTGGGAAGCCCTGACCAAGCGCGCCAGTTCAGGCAAGCTGGATGGCGTCAACGTGCTTCTTCGCCCGGTCAGCGCCGAATCGCTGGAGAACCTGGTCACCACCTCAACTGCGCCGTTTATCGTTCGCGAGACATCGCGCGCGGCGCAGGCGCTGAACAGCCCGGCCCCTGGCGGCTTCGTGATCGCCAGCGATGAAGGCAGCGAACTGGTCAATCAGCCGTGGCCCACCACCAGCCTGTATGACTATCCTGCCCATGAACAGTGGGGCGAACTGCAACGGTTGGCTGGCATGCTGATGCGTACGCCATTCCACGCCGAAGGGATCGTCACCAATCTGTTCACCGATGCCAACGGGACACAGCACATTAATCTGCATCGCATTCCTGACCGCTCCGGTCTGTGGCGCTACCTTGGCACCACCCTGCTGCTGCTGACGATGTTAGGCTGCATGTCGTGGCACGGGGTCCTGACGCTTCGTCGCTACCAGCGCCATCGCCAGCGGATGGAAGATATTCAGAAATACTATGAAAGCTGCCTGAATCCGGTCCTCATCTCCTCGACGGATCATCAAGAGTAATTCCCGGCGCGATGGGTGTGATACCCTGTCGCGCATTTCCCCCCTCGCTGGAGACTCACCATGCACGTAGATATTGCCTGGCAGGAGGTCGATACCGTTCTGCTGGATATGGATGGCACGCTGCTCGACCTCGCCTTTGACAACTATTTCTGGCAAAAGCTGGTCCCGGAAACCTGGGGGGCCGCTCGCGGGCTCAGCCTGACAGAAGCCAAAGAGGCTATGCACCAGGAGTATCATGCGGTTCAGCATACGCTAAACTGGTACTGTCTTGATTACTGGAGCGAGCGTCTGAATTTGGATATTCGTGCGATGACCAGCGAGCAGGGGCCACGCGCTTCATTGCGTGAAGATACCGTGCCGTTCCTTGATGCGCTCAAAGCCAGCGGCAAGCAGCGGATCCTGTTGACCAACGCCCATCCGCACAACCTGGCCGTTAAACTTAAGCATACCGGCCTCGATGCACACCTTGATTTATTGCTTTCCACCCACACATTTGGTTATCCGAAAGAGGATCAGCGCTTATGGCGTGCGGTCGAGGAAGAAACCGGCTTTGATGCGCGTAAAACGCTCTTTGTCGATGATAACGAGGCCATTCTGGATGCTGCCGCGCAGTTCGGTATTCGCTACTGCCTTGGCATCACCAATCCGGACTCCGGGCTGGCGGAAAAAAGCTATGTGCGCCACCCAGGGTTGAACGATTACCGGCGGCTGATCCCTTCCCTGACCCAACAGGAGAGGCCATGAAAGAAAAACCCGTCGATGCCGTCAGGCTGGATAAATGGCTGTGGGCGGCCCGCATCTATAAAACCCGTGCGCTGGCGCGCGAGATGATTGAAGGCGGTAAGGTGCACTACAACGGGCAGCGCAGTAAGCCTGGGAAAATCGTCGAGCCAGGCGCAATCCTGACCCTACGCCAGGGCAATGACGACCGCACGCTACTCGTCAAAGCGATCATGGAACAACGCCGGCCCGCCAGCGAAGCCATCTCGTTGTATGAAGAGACGGCGGAGAGCATCGAAAAGCGCGAGAAAACGGCGCTGGCGCGCAAAATGAATGCGCTGACCATGCCCCATCCCGACAGACGTCCGGACAAGAAAGAACGCCGCGACCTGATGAGATTTAAACACGGTGACAGTGAATAACCTTCTATATCCGTAGAAGCCACTGTGGCCAGCAAGAGAGATAATTATGACTCAACACGATCAATTACATCGTTACCTGTTTGAAAACGTTGCCGTGCGCGGTGAACTGGTGACCGTATCAGAAACTCTGGCGCAGATTCTGGAGAATCACAGCTATCCGCAGCCGGTTAAAACCGTGCTGGCCGAGCTGCTGGTTGCCACCAGCCTGCTGACCGCAACGCTAAAATTTGCCGGTGATATTACCGTGCAGTTGCAGGGCGACGGGCCGCTATCTCTGGCGGTGATTAACGGCACCAACCAGCAGCAGCTGCGCGGCGTCGCGCGCGTTCAGGGCGATATTCCGGAAGATGCGGATCTGAAAACGCTGGTCGGTAATGGTTATCTCGTCATTACTATCTCTCCGGATGAAGGCGAGCGCTATCAGGGCGTCGTCGGTCTGGAAGGCGACACCCTCGCGGCCTGTCTGGAAGATTATTTCCAGCGCTCTGAGCAGTTGCCGACCCGTCTGGTCATCCGTACCGGTGAACTTGAAGGTAAACCGATGGCGGGTGGCATGTTACTGCAGGTGATGCCGGCGCAGGATGCTCAGGCGGCAGACTTCGAGCATCTGGCGACGCTGACGGAAACCATCAAAGCCGAAGAGCTGTTCACCCTGTCTGCGACCGACGTACTGTGGCGCCTGTATCACGAAGAAGAAGTGACCGTTTACGATCCGCAGAATGTGGAATTTAAATGCACTTGTTCTCGCGAGCGCTGCGCCGGTGCGCTGAAAACGCTGCCGGATGAAGAAATCGACAGCATTCTGGCTGACGAAGGCGAAATTGATATGCACTGCGATTACTGCGGCAGTCATTACCTCTTCAATGCGATGGATATCGCCGAGATCCGCAATAACGCCTCTCCGGCCGACCCTCAGGTTCACTGATTTTCTTCCCCCGCCAGCGGGCCAGGTGTCGGTTTTCTGCCGCCGCCGCCGCTGGCGTGAAATTTTCCTTCGCGAGATGAATCGATTTTCACTGAAAGAGTTACGTAACTTTCTTTCAAGAAAGCGATTACATTCACATTTCAGCAGTTTCTTTAATTACTTTTTAACCAATAAGAAACATCTATCACCACCCATCGCCATTTTCCTGAGATAATCACGCACGCTTCGTGACAGGAGTCACCGTGTTTTTCGTAAGTAAGGCGTTTGTCGAGATACGTAAATCTATGAGCCTGGTCGCGGTCTATACCCCTAAAGAACCCCTACAATTTGAAGCAGTATATCTTAATGGCTAAGGAGCAGTGACATGCGCGTTAATCATGGTTTAACCCCGCAGGATCTCAAGGCTTATGGTATCAACGACGTCCAGGATATCGTCCACAATCCAAGCTACGAAACATTGTATCAAGAGGAACTCGATCCCAATCTGGAAGGGTATGAGCGTGGTACCCTCACCAGTCTCGGTGCGATCGCTGTCGATACCGGTATTTTCACCGGTCGTTCGCCGAAAGATAAATATATCGTTCGCGATGACACTACCCGCGATACCGTGTGGTGGTCAGATAAAGGCAACGGTAAGAACGACAACAAACCGCTGTCTCAGGAAACCTGGCAGCATCTGAAAGGTCTGGTCACCGATCAGCTTTCGGGTAAACGCCTTTTCATCGTTGATGCGTTCTGTGGCGCCAACGCCGACACCCGCCTGAGCGTGCGTTTCATTACCGAAGTGGCCTGGCAGGCGCACTTTGTCAAAAACATGTTTATCCGCCCAAGCGAAGAAGAACTGGCGCAGTTTACGCCAGACTTTATCGTGATGAATGGCGCCAAATGCACCAACCCGCAGTGGCAAGAACAGGGTCTGAACTCTGAGAACTTCGTCGCCTTCAACCTGACCGAGCGCATTCAGCTGATCGGCGGGACCTGGTACGGCGGCGAGATGAAGAAAGGGATGTTCTCTATCATGAACTACCTGCTGCCGCTGCAGGGCATCGCATCGATGCACTGTTCCGCCAACGTCGGTGAAAAAGGGGACGTTGCGGTCTTCTTCGGGCTTTCCGGTACCGGCAAAACCACCCTGTCCACCGACCCGAAACGCCGCCTGATTGGCGATGACGAGCACGGCTGGGATGACGACGGTGTCTTCAACTTCGAAGGCGGGTGCTACGCCAAGACCATTAAACTGTCGGAAGCCGCCGAGCCGGATATCTATCACGCTATCCGCCGCGATGCGCTGCTGGAAAACGTCGTCGTGCGCGCTGACGGCACCATTGATTTCGATGATGGTTCGAAAACCGAGAACACCCGTGTTTCCTACCCGATCGATCATATCGAAAACATTGTTAAGCCGGTCTCTAAAGCGGGCCATGCCACCAAAGTCATCTTCCTGACCGCGGATGCCTTCGGCGTACTGCCGCCGGTATCGCGCCTGACCGCTGACCAGACCCAGTACCACTTCCTCTCCGGCTTTACCGCTAAGCTGGCGGGTACCGAGCGTGGTGTAACCGAACCAACGCCGACCTTCTCGGCCTGTTTCGGCGCGGCGTTCCTGTCGCTGCACCCGACGCAGTATGCGGAAGTGCTGGTAAAACGCATGCAGGCATCCGGTGCCCAGGCCTACCTGGTCAACACCGGCTGGAACGGCACCGGCAAACGTATCTCGATTAAAGATACCCGCGCCATTATCGACGCCATTCTCGACGGTTCGCTGGACGATGCAGAAACCTTCACCCTGCCGATGTTTGATCTGCAGATCCCGACCTCGCTACCGGGTGTGGATACGCATATTCTCGACCCGCGTAATACCTACGCATCGCCGGAGCAGTGGCAGGAGAAAGCCGAGCAGCTGGCGAAGCTGTTCGTTGAGAACTTCGAGAAGTACACTGATACGCCAGCTGGCGCAGCGCTGGTAGCCGCAGGCCCGAAACGCTAATCCTCAGTCGCTAGATAAAGAAAAAGCCGGGCGTTCGCCCGGCTTTTTAAGTTTCTCACCGACTCACAGCCTGAGTAGATTAACTCTCTTTCCCTGGCTTCGTAGGCGCCTGTACGCGCTGGAACGGCACCGGCAGCCACGCACGAATCAACAAGCCACCGCGTTCACTGGAGCCAATCTCCAGGCGACCGTTATGGTTATCGATAATACGCTGCACAATCGCCAGCCCCAGTCCGGTTCCGCTGGTGCTGCGGGCGCTGTCGCCGCGAACAAACGGCTGGAACAGATGCTCGCGCTGCTCCGGTTTGATCCCCGGACCATCATCCTCAACCTGGAACCAAGCGCTGTTGGCTTCACTACCGCTGCTCACCTTAATCCAACCGTTGCCATAACGTGCGGCGTTAACCACCATATTGGCCAGCGCCCGCTTGATCGACAGCGGATGGATCCGCAGAGGGATTTCGCCTGGCTGCAGGTTAGTCGCGATTTCCCGCTCGTAACCGCTCTCTGCCGCGATAACCTCACCCAGCACCGAGTTCAGGTCCGCCAGCTCCATCGGCATCTCCTGACCGGTACGCAGGTAGTCGATGAACTGCTCGATGATGGCGTTACACTCTTCGATATCTTTGTTGATCGATTCGGCGAGGTAACCGTCCTCTTCGCCCATCATCTCCGTCGCCAGACGAATACGCGTCAATGGCGTACGTAGATCGTGACTGACGCCGGCCATTAGCAGGGTACGGTCGTCCGCCAACTGTTTGACGCCGGCGGCCATATGGTTAAAGGCCCGGGTCACCGATCGCACTTCAGAGGCACCATACTCCCGCAGCGGTGGCGGAATAATGCCGCGTCCAACCTGCAACGCCGCATGTTCCAGGTCGACCAGGGGTCGGTTCTGAATACGGATAAACAGCCAGGCCCCGCCAATCGCCAGCAGCATAATCGCCAGGGTATAGCGGAACAGCGGCGAGAAGTCGCCCTGATGGATTTCCGTCAGCGGTACGCGCACCCAGATATTGGGTGACAGCCAGGTTTTCAACCACACCACGGGAGAGCTCTTATTCACCTCAACCCGCACTTCGGTTGGCCCACCTAGCTGGTGCGCCATCTGCTGACTTAAGAACTCATAATGCTGCGCCCAGCGCAGACCTGCATCTTCCGCCGCTTCGTTGGAGTACAGCGAAATCCCCAGCTCGCGGTAAATCTCGCGCCGAAACGCCGGCGGCACCACCAGTTGGGTACCATCCTCCAGCTGCAGCTTATCGGTCATCAGCATACGCACTTCGTATGCCAGCACCTTATTAAACTGCTGGAGGCTCGGCAGGATCGCAAAGTTCAGCACCACCAGATAGGTCGTCACCAGGCTGACAAACAGCAGAGTGACGATCAGCAACAGGGTGCGGGCAAAAGAGCTTCGCGGCGAGAAGCGCAGGCGTTTCATGCCTTAGCGCCGTCCGGCACAAATACGTAGCCAAGCCCCCACACGGTCTGGATATAACGCGGATGGGCCGGATCTTCTTCCACCATGCGACGCAGGCGGGAGATTTGCACGTCGATGGAACGCTCCATCGCCGAGTATTCGCGACCACGGGCCAGGTTCATCAGCTTGTCACGGGAGAGCGGTTCACGAGGATGGCTGACCAACGCTTTCAGCACCGCGAACTCGCCGCTGGTGAGCGGCATCGGCTCATCTTCACGGAACATCTCACGGGTGCCGAGGTTCAGCTTGAACTTGCCGAAAGCGATTACCGCTTCTTCCTGCGACGGTGCGCCCGGCAGCTCATTCGCCTGACGACGGAGCACGGCACGGATACGGGCCAGCAGTTCACGCGGGTTAAAGGGTTTCGGAATGTAGTCGTCAGCACCGATTTCGAGGCCCACAATACGGTCAACTTCTTCCCCTTTCGCCGTCACCATGATGATCGGCATCGGGTTGCTCTGGCTACGCAGACGACGACAAATGGACAAGCCATCTTCGCCCGGCAGCATCAGATCCAGCACCATCAGGTGGAACGATTCGCGGGTTAACAGACGATCCATCTGTTCAGCGTTTGCGACGCTACGAACCTGGAAGCCTTGCTCGGTCAGATAACGTTCGAGCAGCGCACGCAGACGCATGTCATCATCGACAACAAGAATCTTATAATTCTCTTGCATTGTTTATACTCCCAAAGGTTCACTGCATTTGTCAGTGCGTATTCTCAAAAAAGCCCGGCTCGCCCACCAGCTAAATCTGGTATATATTCCAGGCTAAATTGTTACAAAGCATATTTAACAGCAGCTTAAGCATACATTTAATCATAAGACACATTATTTATCCTGTCGGTATTATTACGCACTACGAATTGTGCGCAACCGCACATCCCCACGTGCAATACCGGTAACCTGAAGGTAGATCGATGAATGAAAACGCCGCTGATCACCCGTGAAGGGTATGAAAAACTTAAAAAAGAAATGGACTACTTGTGGCGTGAAGAACGTCCGGAAGTGACGAAGAAAGTCACCTGGGCCGCCAGCCTCGGTGACCGAAGCGAGAATGCGGATTACCAGTACAACAAGAAGCGTCTGCGCGAAATCGATCGCCGGGTACGCTATCTCACCAAATGCCTGGAACATCTGAAGATTGTCGATTACTCCCCGCAGCAGGAAGGCAAAGTGTTCTTCGGCGCGTGGGTGGAAATCGAGAACGACGACGGCGATACCAAGCGTTTTCGCATCGTGGGCTACGATGAAATCTTCGGGCGCAAAGACTACATCTCCATCGACTCGCCGATGGCCCGCGCGCTGTTGAAAAAAGAGGTCGGCGACCTGGCGGTGGTCAACACCCCGGCAGGCGAAGCCAGCTGGTACGTGAACGAGATTGAATATGTTAAATAGCGCGTCCGGAACATTCTGAGAGCCTCGTGCGGCGACTGGCATTTTACCGTGCCAGCCCGTATAACTATCCCCTGATTTTCGATCCACAAGATGAAATAGACATGATGAATGATTCGCTCTGCCGCATTATTGCGGGTGAACTTCAGGCCAGGTCTGAACAGGTAGAAGCTGCCGTTCGCCTGCTTGATGAAGGGAATACCGTGCCGTTTATTGCACGCTATCGTAAAGAAGTCACCGGCGGTCTGGATGACACGCAGCTGCGTAATCTGGAAACCCGTCTCGGTTATTTGCGTGAACTGGAAGACCGCCGTCAGTCGATTCTCAAATCGATCGGCGAACAAGGCAAGCTGACCGACGCGCTGGAAAAAGCCATCACCACCACCCTGAGCAAAACCGAGCTCGAAGACCTCTACCTGCCGTACAAACCCAAACGCCGCACCCGCGGGCAGATTGCGATTGAGGCCGGACTGGAGCCGCTGGCAGACCTGCTGTGGAACGAACCGTCCCACGATCCGGAGACGGAAGCCGCCAGATTTATCGCTGCCGACAAAGGTGTCGCCGATACCAAAGCCGCCCTGGATGGCGCACGCTACATTCTGATGGAGCGTTTCGCCGAAGACGCCCAGCTGCTGGCAAAAGTGCGCGACTATCTGTGGAAGAATGCCCACCTGGTCGCCACCGTCGTGACGGGGAAAGAAGAAGAAGGTGCCAAGTTCCGCGACTACTTCGACCATCACGAACCGATCGCTACCGTCCCTTCACACCGTGCGCTGGCGATGTTCCGTGGGCGCAACGAAGGCATACTGCAGCTGGCCCTCAATGCCGACCCGCAGTTCGACGAGCCGCCGAAAGAGAGCCAGTGCGAGCTCATTATTATCAATCACCTTGGCCTGCGCCTGAACAACGCCCCGGCAGACAGCTGGCGTAAAGGCGTGGTGAGCTGGACCTGGCGAATCAAGGTGCTGATGCACCTCGAAACCGAGCTGATGGGCACCGTCCGTGAACGCGCGGAAGATGAAGCGATCAACGTCTTTGCCCGCAACCTGCACGATCTGCTGATGGCTGCGCCTGCGGGTCTGCGCGCCACCATGGGCCTAGATCCTGGCCTGCGTACCGGGGTGAAGGTCGCGGTTGTCGACGGCACCGGTAAACTGGTAGCCACCGATACCATCTACCCGCATACCGGGCAGGCTGCCAAAGCGGCGGTTGCCGTGGCTGCGCTGTGTGAAAAACATAACGTCGAACTGGTGGCGATCGGTAACGGCACCGCTTCCCGCGAAACCGAGCGTTTCTTCCTCGACGTGCAGCAGCAGTTCCCGAAAGTTACCGCGCAGAAGGTGATCGTTAGCGAAGCGGGCGCCTCCGTCTACTCCGCCTCCGAGCTCGCGGCGCTGGAGTTCCCGGACCTCGACGTCTCCATTCGTGGTGCGGTATCTATCGCCCGTCGCCTGCAGGACCCGCTGGCCGAGCTGGTTAAAATCGACCCGAAATCCATTGGCGTGGGCCAGTATCAGCACGACGTCAGCCAGTCGCAGCTGGCGCGTAAACTGGATGCGGTCGTCGAGGACTGCGTAAACGCCGTCGGCGTAGATCTGAACACCGCCTCCGTGCCGCTGCTCACCCGCGTGGCCGGTCTGACCCGAATGATGGCGCAAAATATCGTCGCCTGGCGTGATGAAAACGGTCAGTTCCAGAACCGCCAGCAGCTGCTGAAAGTGAGCCGCCTCGGGCCAAAAGCCTTTGAACAGTGTGCCGGCTTCCTGCGCATCAACCACGGCGATAACCCGCTGGATGCCTCTACCGTGCACCCGGAAGCCTACCCGATCGTGGAGCGCATTCTGGCCGCCACCCAGCAGGCGCTAAACGACCTGATGGGCAACAGCAGCGAACTGCGCAATCTGAAAGCTGTCGATTTCACCGATGACAAGTTTGGTGTGCCAACGGTATCCGACATCATCAAAGAGCTGGAAAAACCGGGGCGTGACCCGCGTCCGGAGTTTAAAACCGCGAAGTTTGCCGACGGCGTCGAGACCATGAACGACCTGCTGCCCGGTATGGTGCTTGAAGGGGCGGTCACCAACGTCACCAACTTTGGCGCCTTTGTCGACATCGGCGTTCACCAGGATGGCCTCGTGCATATCTCATCGCTGTCGAATAAATTCGTCGAAGACCCGCATACCGTGGTCAAGGCCGGCGATATCGTGCAGGTGAAAGTAATGGAGGTCGATCTGCAGCGCAAGCGTATTGCCTTAACCATGCGTCTGGACGAGCAGCCTGGTGAGAGCAACGCCCGACGCGGCGGCGGCAACGAACGCCCGCAGGGTGGCAACCGCCCGGCAGCGAAAGCGGCGAAACCTCGCGGCCGTGAAACGGCGTCGGCCGGTAACAGCGCCATGATGGACGCGCTGGCTGCGGCGATGGGCAAAAAACGTTAATGCCTTCCCGGCCCCTCGTTATGAGGGGCCGTTTCCTTTCCCGCAACGCTCGCCATTCCCTTCCCCTCTGCCAGTAATCTCTGAGCGTTTATATATTCTCGTAACCGATTAATTACAGTTAATTACGGTCAATAAAATGAGTAAATATTCTCCGCATAAAGATTTCATTTTGTTAACCAATGAAACCTTAATTAAACATTAACGACAGCGGCACTGTTTGGCTTTATTTTCCCCCACACTACAGACCTTGCGTCATATCAAAAAACCGGCAAATTTGCCGGGCTAAATTGATTATTACACCGCTTATGTATTGATGATAAAAACCATTATCATTATCATCATTATAGTCAGTATATATTTTCTCCGTTGGCGATGCTCCCCGGCGCGGTGTAGCTATCGCATGTAATCCGTTCTCATTGACTTAGCGATGACAAGTAGGCCCTATGCAATTCACTCCTCATAGTGCGTGGAAAATCACTGGTTTCTCTCGCGATATTAGCCCGGCCTATCGTCAGAAACTGCTGTCTCTTGGAATGCTGCCTGGCTCTTCTTTTAGTGTGGTTCGCGTCGCACCGCTTGGCGATCCCGTTCATATCGAAACCCGGCGCGTGAGCCTGGTATTACGTAAAAAAGATCTCGAATTAATCGAACTGGAAGCGGTTGCACAATAACGCCGGCCCGGCACTCAGAGTCTGAAATATGAAAAAATTAACCATTGGTTTAATTGGAAATCCTAATTCCGGTAAAACAACGTTATTCAACCAGCTCACCGGCGCCCGCCAGCGAGTAGGCAACTGGGCCGGGGTGACCGTTGAGCGCAAAGAAGGGGCGTTTAGCACCACGGACCACCAGGTCACGCTGGTTGACCTGCCGGGAACTTACTCGCTCACCACCATCTCTTCGCAGACCTCTCTGGATGAGCAAATTGCCTGCCACTATATCCTCAGCGGCGACGCCGACATGCTGATTAACGTGGTCGACGCCTCGAACCTGGAACGTAACCTCTACCTGACGCTCCAGTTACTGGAACTCGGGTTCCCCTGCATCGTCGCCCTGAATATGCTGGATATCGCCGAGAAGCAAAAAATCCGTATCGACGTTGATGCGCTCGCGGCCCGTCTCGGCTGCCCGGTGATCCCGCTGGTTTCTACGCGCGGTCGCGGGATCGAAGCCTTAAAAATGGCGGTCGATCGCCACCAGCAAAATACCGCGCTCGAACTGGTGCACTATCCGCAGCCGCTGCTGCGCGAAGCCGACATGCTGGCCCAGGAGATGGCGCAGGAAATCCCGGCACGCCAACGCAGCTGGCTGGGTCTGCAGATGCTGGAGGGTGATATTTACAGCCGCGCATACGCCGGTAATGCCGAGCATAAACTAGAGTCCGCGCTCGCCAACCTGAGCAATGAGATTGACGACCCGGCGCTGCATATTGCCGACGCCCGCTATCAAAGCATCGCCGCCATCTGCGATGCGGTCAGCAACACCCTGACTGCCGAGCCGAGCCGCTTCACCGCCGCGATGGATAAAATCGTCCTCAGCCGCGTGCTGGGGCTGCCGGTATTTCTGTTTGTCATGTACCTGATGTTCCTGCTGGCAATCAACATCGGCGGCGCGCTGCAGCCGTTCTTCGACGCCGGTTCCGTGGCTATCTTTATCCATGGCATCCAGTGGCTGGGCTACACCCTGCACCTTCCGGACTGGCTGACCGTTTTTCTGGCTCAGGGGATTGGCGGCGGTATCAATACCGTCCTGCCGCTGGTGCCGCAGATTGGCATGATGTACCTGTTCCTCTCCTTCCTTGAGGATTCCGGTTATATGGCGCGGGCGGCGTTCGTCATGGACCGCCTGATGCAGGCGCTGGGTCTGCCGGGAAAATCCTTCGTGCCGCTGATTGTCGGCTTCGGCTGTAACGTCCCGTCGGTGATGGGGGCGCGCACGCTGGATGCACCGCGTGAACGCCTGATGACCATCATGATGGCGCCATTTATGTCCTGCGGCGCACGCCTGGCGATCTTCGCCGTCTTCGCCGCTGCGTTTTTTGGTCAGAACGGTGCGCTGGCGGTGTTCTCGCTGTACCTGCTTGGCATTGTGATGGCGATCCTGACCGGACTGATGCTCAAGCACACCATCATGCGTGGCGAAGCTTCGCCATTCGTGATGGAGCTTCCGGTCTATCACGTTCCGCATATTAAGAGCCTGATTATCCAGACCTGGCAGCGCCTGAAGGGCTTCGTGCTGCGCGCGGGTAAAGTTATCGTCATCGTTAGTATCTTCCTCAGCGCCCTGAACAGCTTCTCGCTCAACGGGAAACTGGTGAACAACATCAACGATTCGGCGCTGGCGTCGGTCAGCCGGGTGATCACGCCGATTTTCAAACCAATCGGCGTGCATGAAGATAACTGGCAGGCGACCGTCGGACTGTTTACCGGCGCAATGGCCAAAGAAGTGGTGGTCGGGACGCTGAACACACTCTACACCGCGGAAGATATCCAGAATGAAGCCTTTGACCCGCAAGAGTTCCACCTCGGTGACGAGCTACTGGCGGCAGTAGACGAGACGTGGCAGAGCCTGAAAGATACCTTCAGCCTGAGCGTGCTGGCTAACCCTATCGAAGCCAGCAAAGGCGATGGTGAAATGGAAACCGGCGCCATGGGCGTGATGGGCAGCAAGTTCGGCAGCGCTGCGGCCGCCTACAGCTACCTGATTTTCGTTCTGCTCTATATTCCGTGCATCTCTGTGATGGGGGCTATCGCCCGCGAATCCAGCCGCGGCTGGATGTCATTCTCCATCTTGTGGGGGCTGAACATCGCCTATTCGCTCTCGACGCTGTACTACCAGACCGTCAGCTTCAGCCAGCATCCACGTTATAGCCTGGTGTGCATCCTGTCGGTGATCCTGTTTAACATCGTGGTCTTTGGTCTGCTGCGTCGGGCACGTAGCCGGGTGGATGTCTCACTGCTGGCCACCCGTAAAACGCCGTCATCCTGCTGCCAGAGCCCGGCAGGGGATTGCCACTAGGAAACCATGATGGCGTCACTGATTGAAGTCCGCGATATGCTGGCCCTGCAGGGACGTATGGAGGCGACGCAGCTCAGCGCTCGTCTCCATGCGCCACAGCCGCTGGTTGACGCCATGCTGAGCCGCCTGGAAGCCATGGGGAAAGTCGTGCGCATCAAGGAAGACAAAGACAGCTGCTTGTCCGGTAGCTGCAAAAGCTGCCCGGAGGGCAACGCCTGTTTGCGGGAGTGGTGGGCACTACGCTGAGCGCCATGACGGCGCGAAGATCAAAGCGAAGCGGGTCCTGAGACCCGCTTTTTGCTTATTTGTAGACGTCGGCGTTAGCGTGCACGGTTTTCTCGTTTTTCTCACCGGCAATAACCACAAAATACTTGCCGCCCAGTTCATCCGCTTTCTTCGACAGATCGCGTTTTGCATCCATCGGGGATGTCGTTTTAGAGGTGGTAATGCTTCCGACTTTTGTCAAATTCATCGATGCAACTTCATCTTTTTGAATCTCTTTCGCCGCAAATACGCCAAAAGACAGGGATCCAATAACCAGAGATGCAGCAATACCCGTAATAAGTTTCATAGCCTAACTCTCCATCAGGTTGTTTTTATAGGACGCGGTGATAAGTGAAATTCACTTTCTCCGCGACAACCTAAGTATTGCTTTGACCGGGATTTTTGCCACAGCCGGCTACAAATAATTGCTCAGGCGGGTTTTCAGCGCCACCAGCGGTTGGCAAAACGCCTGCGGGTGCGAGATAAACGGCGCATGGGCGGCTTTATCA
The DNA here is from genome assembly GCF_051131755.1 of Klebsiella sp. R445. Taxonomy (NCBI): domain Bacteria; kingdom Pseudomonadati; phylum Pseudomonadota; class Gammaproteobacteria; order Enterobacterales; family Enterobacteriaceae; genus Klebsiella; species Klebsiella sp. R445. The sequence continues at coordinate 3,582,521 of NZ_CP180446.1, read as the reverse complement.
AAGACGATGGATTCGCTCTGCGGCCATAAGGCGTCCAGCAGGGGCACAATTTTGCGCGGCACCAGGCCATCCAGTCGGCCATACAGTCTGATAAACGGCATGGTTAAAGCCGCCAGCGGCTGGCGTAGATCCGTAGTTTTGAGGATTTCCAGGCCACCGTTCAATACGTCAGTGGAGGGCATCGGCAGCGACAAGACCGTGCTTTTCAACGCCCGGGCGTCCTGACGCGCGCTTTCGGTACCCATGGTCTGCAACGCCAGAAAACGCTCAACGGTGCGCTGAAAATCCTCGCTCAGTTGCTGTTGGAAGCCGCTCAACACCTCTGCCTTGATACCCGGCCAGTCGCCATCGGCGCCAAAACAGGGGGATGAAGCAACGGTCACCAGCCCCAGCACCCGCTCAGGATGCTGTAACGCCACCTGGCTGGCCACCAGCCCGCCGAGGCTCCAGCCCAGCCAGACCGCCTTTTCCGGTGCTTTTTCTACTACCAGCTGCGCCATGGCGTCCAGCGACAGTGCGCCAAAGCCGCGACTGCGGCCATAGCCCGGCAGATCGACCAGATGCAGCGTAAAATGCGAGGCCAGTTCCGACACGACGCCATCCCATACTCCGGCATTCAGCCCCCAGCCGTGCAGCAGCACAAGATGACAATTTCCTTCGCCCGTGGTTTGCCACCAGATGTCGTTCATCAGTTACTGTTCTCTTTCCATCACTATGAGGTGAAATATGCTAACAGCACACAGCTTATGCTGGCTATGCCAAATGCCGCTGGCGCTCAGCGGATGGGGGATCTGTTCGCGCTGCACCAGCGCATTACTGCATCCGCAGCCGCTGTGCCCGCAGTGTGGACTGCCGGCCATCACCGGCCTGCAGCCCTGCGGCCGCTGCGTACAAAAACCGCCGCCGTGGCAACGGCTGGTGGCGGTCAATGACTACCGGCCACCGCTGAGCGGCCTGGTGCATCGGCTGAAGTTTACCGCACGTCCGGAACTGGCCCCGGCGCTGGCGCGCCTGTTGCTGTTACGCCTGCGCCAGAGCGCGGAATTACCCCGGCCAGACCGGCTCGTCAGCGTCCCGCTCTGGCAGCGGCGCCACTGGCGGCGGGGTTTCAATCAAAGCGACCTGCTCTGTCGCCCGCTGGCGCGCTGGATGCACTGCGCCTGGCATCACGACGCTCTGCGCCGCAACCGGCGTACCGCTACCCAGCATCAGCTCTCCGCCCGATTACGCCGACGTAACCTGAAAAATGCCTTTCAGCTTGAAATCCCGGTTCAGGGTCACCATATCGCCATTGTGGATGATGTCGTCACAACCGGAAGCACCGTCGCCGAGATATCCCGCCTGCTTTTGCGAAACGGCGCCGCGACGGTTCAGGTATGGTGTATATGCCGTACCTTGTAGACCCCTGCTGATGGGCGTATTATAACCCAGTAAAATAGTCAACTATTAGGCCAACGCTATGATCCGTATTTCCGATGCTGCACAAGCGCACTTTGCCAAACTGCTGGTCAATCAGGAAGAAGGGACACAAATTCGCGTATTTGTGATCAATCCCGGCACCCCTAACGCTGAGTGCGGCGTTTCCTACTGCCCACCGGATGCGGTGGAAGCCACCGACACGGCGCTGAAGTTTGAGCAACTGACCGCCTATGTCGACGAACTCAGCGCGCCGTACCTCGATGACGCTGAGATTGACTTCGTAACCGATCAGCTGGGTTCTCAGCTGACGCTGAAGGCGCCGAACGCCAAGATGCGTAAAGTCTCCGACGACGCACCGCTGATGGAGCGCGTGGAGTACATGCTGCAATCGCAGATTAACCCGCAGTTGGCCGGCCATGGCGGGCGCGTCACGCTGATGGAAATCACCGAAGACAGCCTGGCGATCCTGCAGTTCGGTGGCGGATGTAACGGCTGCTCCATGGTCGATGTGACTCTGAAAGAAGGGATCGAGAAGCAGCTGCTGAACGAGTTCCCGGAACTGAAAGGCGTGCGCGATCTGACCGAGCACCAGCGCGGCGAGCACTCCTACTACTAAGTCTCCCCTGCTGCCTCACGCCCGGCGGTGTTTCACCGGCCGGGCTGCTTTTCTGACACCCCCGCACAGCATTTCCCGCTACGCTATCCGGCTAAAACCCGGAAAAGAGTATGACTTAAGTCTCATATTTAAAATTTACCCCCGCCAGGTGATTCTCAACCTGCATATGTTACCCGTATCATCTATTTCAGGCACCGCTGCTATAAAAATAGCCAGCTATCCTTTATTAAAGGAGTGATAGTCGATTTTATGGCGCCGCACCGCTTGCCACCCTCGCGGGAGCAAGCGAAAAGAGATTGAAATTTGACGTTACCCATAACAAATGAAAGGCCAGGTAAATTATGCCATTAGTCATCGTTGCTATCGGGGTTGCCCTGTTATTACTGCTGATGATCCGCTTCAAAATGAACGGATTTATCGCGCTGGTTCTGGTGGCTCTCGCCGTCGGGCTGATGCAGGGTATGCCGCTGGATAAAGTCATCGTATCCATTAAAAACGGCGTGGGAGGCACCCTCGGCAGTCTTGCGCTGATCATGGGCTTTGGCGCCATGCTCGGTAAGCTGCTGGCGGATTGTGGTGGCGCCCAGCGTATCGCCACGACCCTTATCGCCAAATTTGGCAAAAAGCACATTCAGTGGGCAGTGGTACTGACTGGTTTTACCGTCGGCTTCGCCCTGTTCTATGAAGTGGGCTTTGTGCTGATGCTGCCGCTGGTCTTTACCATCGCCGCGTCTGCTCGTATCCCGCTGCTGTATGTCGGTGTCCCGATGGCGGCCGCGCTCTCCGTTACCCACGGTTTCCTGCCTCCGCACCCGGGTCCGACGGCGATCGCCACCATCTTCCATGCCGACATGGGTAAAACCTTACTGTACGGTACGCTGCTGGCTATTCCGACCGTGATTCTGGCCGGTCCGGTGTATGCCCGCTGCCTGAAGAACATCGATAAACCGATTCCGGAAGGCCTGCATAACCCGAAAACCTTCACCGAAGAAGAGATGCCGGGCTTCGGCGTCAGCGTCTGGACCTCGCTGGTCCCGGTGGTGCTGATGGCGATGCGCGCCGTGGCGGAAATGGTGCTGCCGAAAGGTCACGCCTTCCTGCCGGTTGCTGAATTCTTTGGTGACCCGGTGATGGCAACCCTGATCGCGGTCTTAATCGCTCTGTTCACCTTCGGTCTGAACCGCGGCCGTTCGATGGATCAGATCAACGAGACGCTGACCTCATCGATTAAAATTATCGCCATGATGCTGCTGATTATCGGCGGCGGCGGCGCCTTTAAACAGGTGCTGGTAGATAGCGGCATGGATAAATATATCGCCTCTATCATGCATGAATCCAACATGTCTCCGCTGTTTATGGCCTGGTCGATTGCCGCCGTACTACGTATTGCTCTGGGTTCGGCGACCGTTGCGGCCATCACCGCGGGGGGCATTGCAGCTCCGCTGATCGCCACCACCGGCGTCAGCCCGGAATTGATGGTTATCGCCGTAGGCTCAGGCAGCGTGATCTTCTCTCACGTTAACGACCCAGGCTTCTGGCTGTTTAAGGAGTACTTCAACCTGACCATCGGTGAGACCATCAAGTCCTGGTCGATGTTGGAAACCATTATTTCAGTCTGCGGCCTGGTGGGCTGTCTGCTGCTGGGGATGGTGGTGTAACTCAGGCACCGTGATAAAAAAAGGCCGGGTCCGCTTTCTGCGACCCGGCCTTTTTATTGTCATCCCTAAACCACCTCCTAGGGAGGTGGTGATTGCTCCTGTAAGGCTATAGCCTGAAGAATGCCCATGTCGGAATATCTCTGCTTACTCACCACAAGTAAAAGGAGACAAACCGACATGGGACTTTACAGGAGTTCATCACATGTATATTGGCGTTGCAAATACCACATAGTCTGGACACCCAAGTACCGATTCAGGATCCTGAAAGATAAGCTGGGTAAGGAGCTGTACAGGACGATCTATATCCTCTGTGGCATAAAGGATTGTGAGGTTCTGGAGCTAAATGTTCAGCCCGATCATGTACATCTGGTCGTCATCATCCCACCAAAGATCTCGATATCAACTCTGATGGGCCATCTAAAAGGACGCAGTGCCATCAGGCTTTATAACCGTTTTCCACATATCAGGAAGAAGCTATGGGGGAACCATTTTTGGTCCCGAGGCTACTTTGTCGATACGGTGGGAGTGAATGAAGAAATTATCAGACGATATGTGAGGCATCAGGAGAAAACGGAACAAACGTATGAACAGCAGATGGAATTGCTAGAGTAATCAGCGGAAGGTGACAATAGCCCCCCTTACAGGGGGCATTCTCAAAAGCCACCTTCTCAGAAGGTGGTCTTTTACTGTGGTGTAGCCTGCGATGTCGGGCCAACCCGGCACACAAGTGCTGCCGGGTAAACCACAGATCTAACGCTTCTTCGTCACGGCTTTACGGCGCTTATCTAAATCCTTAATCAGCTTATTCACCCGCTCATCGGCAAACATCTGCTCAAGGGTTACCGACAGCTTGCGCCGCCAGTTCGGATACTCGGTGCTGGTGCCAGGAATATTGACCGGGGAGGCCATCTCCAACCAGTCTTCCGGTTGTAACCCCAGCAACGCGCTGTTGCTGTCGGCAATATAGCGCTGCATCCCGCGATTCAGGGTGGAGCTCATCGCCATCAGCGAGGCGTGATGCCCGGCGCGTTTTGGCAGACAGCCGTATTGATGCAGGGCGTCCAGCAACCCCTGCTTCGCCAGCTCGCGATCCTGATACAGACCGCGCAGCACCATTTCATCCGGATACAGGCCTAACGATTTACCCAGCGTCAGGTCTCCGCTTTCCCAGTAACCGCGCAGCGTCGGCAGGTCATGCGTTGTTGCCACCGCCATTGATTGCACCGGATACGTCTGCGGCGCGCGGAAAGTCTTCTCGTGGTCATTTTCGAAATAGAGCACTTTGTAGGAATAAACGCCGCTCTTACGCAGCTTGCCAACAATCTCTACCGGCACGGTACCGAGGTCTTCGCCGATCACCATGCAGCGCTGACGCTGACTCTCCAGCGCCAGAATCGACAGCAGATCATCCACCGGATACTGCACATAGGCCCCGTGGTCGGCGGTTTCGCCGTACGGGATCCACCACAGACGCAGGACCGACATCACGTGGTCGATACGCAGCGCGCCGCAGTTTTGCATGTTGGCCCGCAGCAGTTCGATAAACGGCTCATACGCCCGGGAGACGATGATATGCGGATCCATCGGCGGCAGGCCCCAGTTCTGTCCCAGCGGACCAAGAATGTCCGGCGGTGCACCAACGGAGGCTTTCAGGCAGTACAGCTCACGGTCACACCAGGTTTCCGATCCCCCTTCCGCCACGCCGACCGCCAGATCGCGGTACAGGCCAATCGGCATTGCATCGCGCTGGCTGGTCTGCCAGCAGTCGGCAAACTGTGACCAGGCCAGCCACTGCAGCCAGAGGTAGAAACTCACCTCATCAGCATGTTCAGTGCAGAAGGCTTTCACTTCAGGGCTGGTGATGTCCTGGTAGGCTTTTGGCCACGCCGGCCAGCCCCAGCGCAGCGGGTCCTGCTGAACCTGCCAGGCATGCAGCGCATCAAACGCCGCCTGCCAGTACAGGCTTTCGCCTTCGCGCAGCACGAACTGACGAAACGCCGTCATGGCCTCATCGTTGCGGACAGAAAAACGCTGCCAGGCCATGCGCAATGCGGTCATTTTCAACGCGGTGACCGCGGTGTAATCCACATCTTCAGTCTGACGCGCCGCCTGTAAGGCCTGCTGCGTCTCTGCCGAGTGCCACCAGGCCTGGGCTTCTTTGTTCAGACGGAAATCATCGACCGCATTGACGTCGATATAGATAACGTTCAGCCAGCGCCGCGAAGACGGGCTGTAAGGGCTGGCGCTTTCCGGGTTTGCCGGGTAGAGCGCATGAATCGGGTTAAGACCGATAAACGCCCCGCCGCGCTGAGCAATTTGCGGCAGCATCGCACGTAAATCGCCAAAGTCGCCCACTCCCCAGTTGTTCTCTGAGCGCAGGGTGTAGAGTTGCACGCAGGCACCCCACAGCTTTTGGCCCTCTTTCAACGCCTGAGGTTCATAGCAACGTACGGGCGCGACAATCGCCCGACAGTGCCAGCGCTCTCCCTCCTGGGTGAGCGTCAGCGAGTGATAGCCTTCCGGGAGTTTCACCGGCAGCGGCAGCGTATCGCCGCCGCTAACCTTGCCCTGATACTGCTTCCCCTCTTCGGTGGTGAGGATCCACTGGTATTCACCGCTGCCGGCAACCGGCAGCGACATTTTTTTCCCGTGGGTGAATACCTTCACCGCCGGCAGGGGATCGACCGCCACTTTCGTGGCAGCCGTGGTCCGATGCATCGCATCAAGCAGACGCTTTTTCGTCGCCGCAGCAATAGACTGCGGCTTACCATGCGCATTGATGTAGTCAGGGCTTATCCCTGCCGCCAGCGCGGCGTTATCAAGGCGTTGAGTCTCCATAGGCCCGTCCTTAGCGTTTTGCCTGCCAGATACGTTGTTGATAATCGCGGATAGAGCGGTCGGAGCTGAACATGCCGCAACGCGCGGTATTCAGAATGGTCGCACGCGTCCAGGCTTCCTGGTCACGGTACAATTCATCCACCTGCTTCTGCGCCGCCACATAGGCTTCGAAGTCTGCCAGCACCAGGTACGGGTCGCCGCCTTTCAGCAGGCTGTGCAGCATCTGGTCGAAGGCGTGTTTATCGCCATCGCTGTACTTACCGCTTTCCAGCTCTTTCAGCACCGCATCCAGCAGCTTGTCTTTCTTACGCCATTTCAGCGGGTCATAGCCTTTCGCCTTCAGCGCTTTCACTTCTTCGACGGTGTTACCGAAGATAAAGATGTTTTCCTCGCCGACCTGTTCAGCGATTTCAACGTTCGCGCCGTCCAGGGTGCCGACGGTCAATGCGCCGTTCAGCGCCAGCTTCATGTTGCCGGTACCGGAGGCTTCTTTACCTGCCGTGGAGATCTGCTCAGAGATATCCGCCGCTGGGATCAGCATTTCCGCCGCGGAGACACAATAATCTGGCAGGAACACCACTTTCAGCTTATCGCCCACCAGCGGGTCGTTATTCACTGCTTCCGCTACCTTGTTGATAGCGAAAATGATGTTCTTCGCCAGGTAGTAGCCCGGTGCCGCTTTCGCACCAAACAGGAATACGCGCGGTACGCGGTCTGCCTGCGGGTTTTCACGAATTTCTTTGTACTGCGCCAGGATGTTCAGCAGGTTGAGGTGCTGACGTTTGTACTCGTGCAGACGCTTGATCTGGATATCGAAAATCGCCTGCGGGTTAATCTCGATACCGGTACGCAGCTTAACGAACTCTGCCAGACGGACTTTGTTCGCCAGCTTGATGTCACGATACGTTTTACGGAACGCCACATCATCGGCATATTTCTCTAGGTTAATCAGCTGATCGAGGTCGTTGGCCCACTCTTTCTTCAGCGTCTTATCCAGCAGCGCGGCGAGAGCCGGGTTGCACTGTTTAATCCAGCGGCGCGGCGTGATGCCGTTGGTGACGTTATGGAATTTGTTCGGCCACAGCTGGTGATATTCCGGGAACAGATCCTTCACCACCAGATCGGAGTGCAGTGCTGCCACGCCGTTCACCGCGAAGCCGCTGACCACGCACATGTTCGCCATGCGAACCTGCTTGTCATGCACCACCGCCAGTTTCGCCCATACCTGCTTATCGCCCGGCCAGGTTTTCTCAACCAGGGTTTTAAACTGTTTGTTGATCTCGTTAATGATCTGCATGTGGCGCGGCAGCAACGCTTTGACCAGCTTCTCGTCCCAGCACTCCAGCGCTTCAGGCATCAGCGTGTGGTTGGTATAGGCGAAGGTTTTGCTGGTAATAGCCCATGCATCGTCCCAGCTCAGCTGGTGCTCATCGATCAGCACGCGCAGCAGCTCGGGGATGGCAATCGTCGGGTGCGTGTCGTTGAGCTGGATCACTTCGTAATCCGCCAGCTCGGCCAGCTTGCGGCCTGCCAGATGATGACGACGCAGAATATCGGCAACCGAACAGGCACACTGGAAGTACTGCTGCATCAGACGCAGCTTTTTCCCTGCCTGGTGGTTGTCGTTCGGATAAAGCACTTTAGTCAGTTTGGCCGCGTCGATACCCTGCTGTTCAGCACGCAGGAAATCGCCGTCGTTAAATTTGGTCAGGTTAAACGGATGCGCGTGAGTCGCCTGCCATAAACGCAGCGGCTGCGCGACGTTATTGCGATAGCCCAGTACCGGCAGATCCCAGGCTTCACCGGTAATCACAAACGCCGGCTGCCAGGCACCGCTCTTGCTCACCTTGCCGCCCAGCCCGACCTGTACGTCCAGCTGTTCGTTATGGCGGAACCATGGGTAGCGACTACGCCCCCAGTCATCCGGCGCTTCAATCTGCTGGCCATCGTTGAAAGACTGGCGGAACAGACCGTATTGATAATTGAGGCCATAGCCGGTTGCCGACTGGCCTACGGTCGCCATGGAGTCGAGGAAACAGGCTGCCAGACGGCCCAGACCACCGTTACCCAGTCCCGGATCGATCTCTTCTTCCAGCAGGTCGGTCAGGTGGATGTCGTGCGCTTTCAGCTCATCGCTCACCCCTTGATACCAGCCGAGGTTCAGCAAGTTGTTACCGGTCAGGCGGCCAATCAAAAACTCCATCGAGATGTAGTTGACGTGGCGCTGTCCTTTCGCAGGTTTCGCGATCGGCTGAGCCGATAACAGCTCGGCCAGCGCGCCGCTCACGGCGTGCCACCACTGACGCTGCGTCATCTCAGAAGCGGACTGTAAGCCAAGATGCTGCCACTGACGGGTCAGTGCAGCCTGAAACTGATCTTTATTAAAAGAAGTCTGTGACATAAGAAATCCGGGTCCTTTACTAAAACGTTGGCGTTAGTGTGCCGACCTCCTGCAACAACGTCCTCATCCCGATGGGGATTAGGCAGGGAGGAGCAGCAGGGATGAGCGAAAAGTGTGATCGTGGCCACTATAACGGTAGCTCTCTGAGAAAAATTTGCTGAATAAATCACCACATTGGGGGGCGACAGGGGGACAAAATCTGTTACAGGGCGAAACATGGCGCTCAACCCAATACCCTTGCGTAATTATCACCAAATAAAAATAAACATTGTGTAAAAATAATCCTCTCCGGGTTGCTCAATACGTCAAAACGCTTATTTCCAAGGATTTGCTGACATTAATTTAATAAAAACATGCAACTACAAGAAAATGCAGTGAAATTCATTTCATCACCGCTGAAAGTGCGATCAAACCCAGGCTCCACGCCCACTGGTACCGGTTTTACCATGCGAGTGATTTAATGAGGAATTTGTGACCTGGTGCAAATTCAAGAGCATAAAATTCGGACATAACTTGCAATAACTTTCATAATCGCCGACCTTAATAGTCATTAATTACGAAGCGCAAAAAAAATCGCAAACCTCTCTTGCACAGCGAAATGATTAACTATGTTGATTCCGTCTAAATTAGGTCGTCCAGTCCGCCTTGAACACACTGTGGTTCGCGAGCGATTACTGGCGAAACTTTCCGGCGCCAACAATTACCGTCTCGTGTTGGTCACCAGCCCGGCAGGCTATGGCAAGACCACGCTCATCTCACAGTGGGCGGCGGGGAAAAAAGAACTTGGGTGGTTCTCGCTTGATGAAGGCGACAACCAACAGGAACGTTTTGCCAGTTATCTGATCGCCTCCGTTCAGCAGGCTACCGGTGGGCACTGCGCCGCCAGCGAGGCAATGGTGCAGAAGCGCCAGTACGCCAGCCTCCCCTCGCTCTTCGCGCAGCTATTTATTGAGCTTGCCAGCTGGCAGCATCCGCTGTACCTGATCATCGATGACTATCACCTGATCAACAACCCGGTGATTCATGATGCGATGCGCTTCTTCCTGCGCCACCAACCCGAAAATATGACCCTGGTAGTGCTCTCGCGTAACCTGCCCCAGCTTGGCATTGCCAACCTACGGGTCCGCGATCAACTACTGGAGATCGGCAGCCAACAGCTGGCGTTTACCCATCAGGAAGCCAAACAATTTTTCGACTGTCGCCTGACGTCACCGATTGAAGCAGAAGACAGCCGCCGGCTGTGTGACGATGTCGCCGGCTGGGCAACCGCACTGCAGCTGATTGCCCTCTCGGCACGCCAGAATAACTCCTCCGCCCACCACTCCGCCCGACGTCTGGCCGGCATTAACGCCAGCCACCTGTCCGATTACCTGGTGGATGAAGTGCTGGATAATGTCGATGCCCGCACGCGCAATGTGCTGCTGAAAAGCTCGCTGTTACGTTCAATGAACGATGCGCTTATCGTGCGCGTGACCGGGGAAGATAACGGTCAGATGCAGCTGGAGGAGATCGAACGTCAGGGTCTGTTCATGCAGCGGATGGACGATTCCGGTGAATGGTTCCGCTATCACCCTCTGTTCGGCAACTTCCTGCGGCAGCGCTGCCAGTGGGAACTGGCAACCGAACTCCCTGAAATTCACCGCTCCGCCGCAGAAGGTTGGATGGCGCTCGGCTTCCCGAGCGAAGCTATCCATCACGCACTGGCGGCTGGAGACGCGAAAATGTTGCGCGATATACTGCTCAATCACGCCTGGGGCATGTTTAACCACAGCGAGCTGGGGCTGCTTGAGCAGTCGCTGGCGGCGCTGCCGTGGTCAAGCCTGCTGGAAAATCCGCGCCTGATTCTGTTGCAGGCCTGGCTGATGCAAAGCCAGCACCGCTACAGCGAAGTCAATACTCTGCTGGCCCGCGCCGAGCAGGAGATGGATATTAAGCTGGATACCGCCATGCACGGCGATTTCAACGCCCTGCGCGCGCAGGTGGCGATTAACGCCGGCGATCAGGAAGAGGCTGAGCGGCTGGCAATGGTCGCCCTCGACGAGCTGCCGCTGGCCAGCTATTACAGCCGCATCGTCGCCACTTCGGTGCACGGTGAAGTGCTGCATTGCAAAGGCCTGCTGAGCAAATCGCTGGCGGTCATGCAACAGACGGAACAGATGGCCCGTCGCCATGATATCTGGCACTACGCGCTGTGGAGCATGATCCAGCAAAGTGAAATTCTGTTTGCTCAGGGCTTCCTGCAGGCCGCGTGGGAAATTCAGGAGAAAGCCTTCCAGCTGATCCGGGAGCAGCATCTCGAACAGCTACCGATGCATGAGTTCCTGCTGCGTATTCGCGCGCAGCTGCTGTGGGCATGGGCGCGTCTGGACGAAGCGGAAGTCTCAGCCCGCAGCGGGATGGAAGTCCTGGCGACCTATCAGCCGCAACAGCAGCTGCAATGCCTGGCCTTGATGGTCCAGTGCTCGCTGGCGCGTGGAGATCTGGATAACGCCCGCAGCCATCTCAACCGTCTGGAAAACCTGCTCGGCAACGGTCACTACCATAGCGACTGGGTGTCGAACGCGGACAAAGTCCGGGTGATCTACTGGCAAATGGTCGGCGATAAAGCCGCGGCGGCCAACTGGCTGCGCCAGACGCCAAAACCAGAATTTGCCAATAACCATTTCCTGCAGAGCCAGTGGCGCAACATTGCCCGGGCGCAGATCCTGCTGGGTGATTTCGACTCGGCGGAAATGGTACTGGAAGAGTTAAACGACAACGCGCGTTCGCTGCGCCTGATGAGCGATATCAACCGCAACCTGCTGCTGCTCAACCAGCTTTACTGGCAGGCGGGGCGCAAAGGCGAAGCGCAAAAAGTGTTGCTTGAAGCGCTGGCCCTCGCCAACCGTACCGGGTTTATTAACCACTTTGTGATTGAAGGCGAAGCCATGGCGCAGCAGCTGCGTCAGCTTATTCAGTTAAATACGCTGCCGGAGCTCGAGCAGCACCGCGCCCAGCGCATCCTGCGCGATATTAACCAGCACCATCGCCATAAGTTTGCCCACTTTGATGAAGGCTTTGTCGAGCGGCTGCTGAGCCACCCGGAAGTCCCGGAGCTAATCCGCACCAGCCCGCTGACGCAACGCGAATGGCAGGTATTAGGGCTTATCTACTCCGGCTACAGCAACGAGCAGATCGCTGGCGAGCTGGACGTGGCGGCCACGACGATCAAAACCCATATTCGTAATCTGTATCAGAAGCTGGGAGTCGCACACCGCCAGGATGCCGTTCAGCATGCCCAGCGGTTGCTTAAAATGATGGGATACGGCGTCTGACGCCGTTTAGCACAGTTCCAGCTGAACGTTATTCTCGGTAATCACCTTCAGCACTCCTGCCGGCGGCATCACATCGGTGTAGACTGCATCGACCATGCTGATGCTGCCCATATTCACCATCGCGTTACGGCCAAACTTCGAGTGATCCACCACCAGCATCACATGGCGCGAGTTTTCAATGATCGCGCGTTTGGTCCGCACCTCATGGTAATCAAACTCCAGCAGTGAACCATCGCTGTCGACGCCACTGATGCCAAGAATGCCGAAATCAAGGCGGAACTGGGAGATAAAATCCAGCGTCGCTTCGCCAATAATGCCTCCGTCACGGCTGCGCAGTTCACCACCGGCCAGAATAATGCGGAAGTCCTCTTTCACCATCAGCGTGGTAGCGACGTTGAGGTTATTGGTGACGATACGCAGATCGTTATGCTCCAGCAGCGCGTGCGCGACGGCTTCCGGGGTGGTGCCGATATCGATAAACAGCGTGGCGCCGTCAGGGATTTGGCTCGCCACCTTGCGGGCAATGCGCTCTTTTTCCTGCGTCTGGGTGGCTTTTCGGTCATGCCACGAGGTGTTCACCGAACTCGACGGCAGCGCCGCGCCGCCGTGATGACGCAGGATCATCTTCTGTTCAGCGAGGTCATTCAGGTCACGACGAATGGTCTGCGGGCTGACGGCAAACTGCTCGACCAGCTCTTCCGTACTGACATATCCCTGTTTTTTTACCAGCTCGATAATCGCGTCATGACGTTGTGTTTGTTTCATGAAATATCCCTGGGATTATAAGACTCACTTCACAGAGAGCCCGGTGAAGAGGCTCTATGTTCGCTTTCGCACATGCTGCGTATCGACAAACGCCATCGCCAGCCCGGTCAACAACCCGGCCACGTGCGCGCCGTTGGCGATCGACATGCCAAAAACATCAAACCATCCAGCCACTAACCATACTAATGAGAAGAGGATCAGGCCGCGCTGTAAATAGACGCCGCTTTGCGGATCCCGCTCGCCCCGCAGCCAGACATAGCCCATCAGCGCATAGACTACGCCGGACAAACCACCAAACCAGGGGCCGCTATATTGATGCTGGATAAACCCGCTCAACAGGGCACTAATCACGGTAATGACCACCAGCTTGCCGGTGCCAATACGCTTTTCCACCGCGCCGCCGAGGTACCACCACCATAGCAGGTTAAACAGAATATGCATCAGCGAGAAGTGCATGAAAGCATGGCTAAAGTAGCGCCAGGCTTCAAATTTCAGCGATGGGTCATACGGCCAGGCCAGCAGCAGCATCACCGGCTGGTCGCCGATAATATTTTGCAGCACAAAGACCAGAATACAGGCGATCAGCACTGCCCACGTAAAGGGCCCGGCGTTACGACGCAGGGTGGCAAAGAAGGGAAAGCGCTGGTAGCGCAGGCCGCTGTTGGTGTGCCCGGATTGCCAGCTGGCCGCCAGATAGCGCGGGTCGGCCGGGTTTTCCAGAAAGCGAGCCAGTTCAGTCTGCACCCGCCCGGCCTGGCTCTCATCAGCCAGCCAGACATCGCTCTGCTCATGCTGCTGAATGGTCAGGATAATGCCCTGCGTCGCCATGTAGTCGACAAACGCCTGGGCCACACGCGGGTTAGCAAAAGAGGTAATCATTAACATACAGCGGGTCGCTTATTCCACACAAAGGGGGCTAGTATATACACTAAACCCGTCGAGTTGCAGGAGATGTACGCCGCGGACGCCACCGGGCCGTCTCGCTAATGGCCCTGAGACGGCAAGAGAGTGCCCAACGGCATCGACCAGCCGACGGCTGGTCAGGATGTGGACGCTTACTGCGCGCCATGCTCCACTTCAGCCGGGAAGTGGCGATGCCACGCATCAAAACCGCCATCCACACTGTAGACCTTGTCATAGCCCTGCTGCAGCAGATACTGCGCGGCGCCTTTGCTGCTGTTGCCGTGGTAGCACATCACCATCACCGCGGTTTCAACATCGTTATCACGCATAAACGCGCCCAGCGTATCGTTGGTCAGATGAAACGCGCCCGGCGTGTGCCCCATCGCAAAGCTCTGCGGGTCGCGAATATCCACCAGCACCGCCATCGCCTGATGCAGTTTCTGGTGCGCTTCTTCTACGTTGATACATTCAAAGTGGTCCATGTGCTCTGTTCTCTATATATAGCAGGGGTTTTTTACGGGCGGTAACCGGCCATGATTCTACTGCCTAGTTTACCGTCAGACGGCAATTAAACACCAATATGTTACATGCATCACTCTGAAATGTTTTTTTGATGTTACCAAAGGCGCGTTTGTTTGCTATATTGAGCGATATCGAACATTTGTGAGCTTAAACGAAAGTGCAAGAGGTAGCGAACGTGGAAACCAAAGATCTGATTGTGATAGGGGGAGGCATCAACGGTGCCGGTATCGCGGCAGACGCCGCCGGGCGTGGTTTATCCGTCCTGATGCTGGAAGCACGCGATCTCGCCTGCGCCACCTCCAGCGCCAGCTCAAAGCTGATTCACGGCGGGCTGCGCTACCTTGAACACTACGAATTCCGCCTGGTCAGCGAAGCGCTGGCCGAGCGCGAAGTGCTGCTAAAAATGGCGCCGCATCTGGCCTTCCCGATGCGCTTTCGCCTGCCCCATCGCCCGCACCTGCGTCCGGCCTGGATGATCCGGGTAGGTCTGTTTATGTACGATCACCTCGGCAAACGCACCAGTTTGCCCGGCTCAACCGGGTTGCGATTTGGCGCAGAATCAGTACTTAAACCTGAAATTGTGCGCGGTTTCGAATATTCCGACTGCTGGGTCGACGATGCGCGGCTGGTACTGGCTAACGCACAGATGGTGGAACGTAAAGGCGGCGAGGTCCGTACCCGTACCCGGGCTATCTCGGCGAAACGCGAAAACGGTCTGTGGATTGTGGAAGCCGAGGATATCGATACCGGCGAGAAATTTACCTGGCAGGCCCGGGGACTGGTCAACGCGACCGGCCCGTGGGTCAAACAGTTCTTTGACGATGGCATGCAGCTGCGCTCGCCGTACGGCATCCGCCTGATCAAAGGCAGCCACATCGTGGTGCCGCGGGTGCATACCCAGAAGCAGGCCTACATTCTGCAAAACGAAGACAAGCGTATTGTCTTCGTCATCCCGTGGATGGATGAGTTCTCGATCATCGGCACCACCGACGTGGAGTACAACGGCGATCCGCAAAAAGTGGCGATCGATGACAACGAGATAAACTATCTGCTGAAGGCCTACAACGCCCACTTCAAGAAGACGCTGTCGCGCGACGATATCGTCTGGACCTACTCCGGCGTCCGTCCGCTGTGCGATGACGAATCGGATTCACCGCAGGCCATCACCCGCGATTATACCCTTGATATCCATGACGAAAATGGTCAGGCGCCGCTGCTGTCGGTGTTTGGCGGCAAGCTGACCACCTATCGTAAGCTGGCCGAACATGCGCTGGAAAAACTGACGCCCTACTACAAAGGGATCGGCCCGGCGTGGACCAAAACCGCCGTGTTACCTGGTGGCGATATCGGCGGTGACCGGGACGATTACGCGGCGAAACTCCGTCGCCGCTTCACCTTTATCAGCGAATCCATGGCGCGCCATTATGCCCGCACCTACGGCAGCAACAGCGAGCTTATCCTCTCAGGAGCGACCTCGCTGAGCGATCTGGGTGAAGACTTTGGTCATGAGTTTTACGAAGCCGAGCTGAAATACCTGGTGGAACATGAATGGGTACGCAGCCTTGACGATGCCATCTGGCGTCGGACGAAACAGGGGATGTGGCTGAACGCCGGCCAGCAGGCGCAGATTGCGACCTGGCTGGCGCAGCACGCGGGAAAGTCTGAGCTGTCGCTGGCCTCTTAAGCGACTGACCGGGCCCGCAATAAGCCAAAAAAATGCTGGTCACCTAAGGTGACCAGCATTAGGGCCAACAGACCCCGTATGTTTTAGTCCACTAGCTGCTACAGCCGGACAGGGTCGATATGCCAGATATGCTCGGCATACTCCTGAATCGTACGGTCAGAGGAGAAATAGCCCATATTGGCGATATTGAGCATCGCTTTCATGGTCCACTCTTCCGGATGACGATACAGCTCATCGACTTTATCCTGGCAATCCACGTAGCTGCGGTAATCCGCCAGCACCTGATAGTGGTCGCCAAAGTTAATCAGCGAATCCAGCAGATCACGATAGCGCCCCGGTTCTGAAGGACTAAACACACCGGTGCCGATTTGCGTCAGCGCCTGATGCAGTTCCGGATCCTGCTCGTAGAACTCCCGCGGCTTATAGCCACTCCGACGCAGCGCCTCCACCTCTTCTGCAGTATTGCCGAAGATAAAGATATTCTCCTCTCCGACGTGTTCCTGCATCTCAACGTTGGCGCCGTCCAGGGTCCCGATAGTCAACGCGCCGTTCAGGGCGAATTTCATATTACTGGTCCCGGAGGCTTCGGTTCCCGCCAGCGAGATCTGTTCGGAAAGATCGGCTGCCGGAATGATCACCTGCGCGAGGCTGACGCTGTAGTTCGGGATAAACACCACTTTCAGCTTATCGCCAATCTGCGGGTCGTTGTTCACCACCGCCGCCACGTCGTTAATAAGATGAATGATGTGCTTCGCCATGTAGTAGGCCGATGCGGCTTTCCCGGCAAAGATATTCACGCGCGGCACCCACTCGGCGTCAGGATCGGCCTTGATGCGGTTGTAGCGCGCAATCACGTGCAGTACGTTCATCAGCTGGCGCTTGTACTCGTGGATACGCTTGATTTGCACATCAAACAGCGCTTTCGGGTTCACCACCACGTTCAGATGCTGGGCAATGTAGTTCGCCAGCCGCTGCTTGTTCTCCAGCTTCGCCTGACGCACGGCGAGGTTCACCGTCGGGTAGTCGATATGCTGCTCCAGCTCTTTCAGCTGGCTCAGATCGGTACGCCAGGTGCGGCCAATATGCTCATCCAGCACCTTCGATAACGGCGGGTTCGCCAGCGCCAGCCAGCGTCGCGGCGTCACGCCGTTGGTGACGTTGGTGAAGCGCATCGGGAAGATTTTCGCGAAGTCGGCAAACAAAGACTCCACCATCAACCGTGAGTGCAGCTCGGAAACACCGTTCACTTTATGGCTAATCACCACCGCCAGCCACGCCATGCGCACCTGGCGACCGTTAGATTCATCGATGATCGACGTACGGCTCAGCAGCCCGGTATCGCTGGGGTACTGCTCCTGAAGCGTCTTCAGGAAGTAGTCGTTAATCTCGAAGATAATCTGCAGATGTCGCGGCAGGATTTTCCCCAGCATATCGACAGGCCAGGTCTCCAGCGCTTCACTCATCAGGGTATGGTTGGTGTAGGAGAACACCTGGCAGGTGACTTCGAAAGCCTCATCCCAGCTGAATTTGTGCTCGTCAATCAACAGACGCATCAGCTCCGGAATCGACAGCACCGGGTGGGTATCATTGAGGTGAATCGCAATCTTCGCCGCCAGGTTGGCGTAGGTTTTATGCAGTTGATAGTGCCGGCTAAGAATATCCTGCACCGTAGCGGACACCAGGAAATACTCCTGACGTAAGCGCAGCTCGCGTCCGGAATAGGTCGAGTCGTCCGGGTACAGCACCCGGGAGACGTTTTCCGAGTGGTTTTTATCTTCTACCGCGGCAAAGTAGTCGCCCTGGTTAAATTTACCGAGGTTGATCTCGCTGCTGGCCTGCGCGCTCCACAACCGCAAAGTGTTGGTGGCGTCGGTGTCGAAGCCCGGGATAATCTGGTCGTACGCTTCCGCGAGGATCTCTTCGGTCTCTACCCAGCGGGATTGTTTACCTTCCTGCTGAATGCGCCCGCCAAAGCGCACTTTGTAACGGGTATTGTGGCGTTCAAACTCCCACGGGTTGCCGTATTCCAGCCAGTAGTCGGGGGACTCTTTCTGCCGCCCGTCCACGATGTTTTGCTTAAACATCCCATAGTCATAACGGATACCGTAGCCCCGCCCCGGCAGACCTAAGGCCGCCAGAGAGTCGAGGAAACAGGCCGCCAGGCGTCCCAGGCCACCATTGCCGAGGCCCGGGTCGTTCTCTTCATCAATCAGCTCTTCCAGATTGAGCCCCATCTCCTCCAGCGCATTGTTCACATCCTCGTAGATGCCCAGTGACAACAACGCGTTAGAGAGGGTACGACCGATCAGGAACTCCATCGACAGGTAGTAAACCTGGCGAACTTCCTGAGAAAGCTGCGCGCGATTGGAGCGTAACCAGCGCTCAACCATCCGGTCACGGACGGCAAACAGGGTAGCGTTGAGCCACTCATGTTTATTGGCGATAGCCGGATCTTTGCCGATGATAAACATCAGCTTGTAGGCAATAGAGTGCTTTAACGCCTCAACGCTTAGCGTGGGTGATGCATAGCTAAAGGGTACATTCATCGCAATGACTCCTGTGGTTACATCAAGCGTTGATAAAGTTCGCGATAGGAGTTCGCTGCAACCTGCCAGCTAAAATCCATATTCATCGCCTGGCGTTGCACGTAACGCCACAGCGACGGGCGCGACCACAGCACGAAGGCGCGTCGAATGGCCCGTAATAGCGAAACGGCATTACTGTCTTCAAACACAAAACCGCTGGCCACGCCATCGGCGAGGTTTTCCAGCGAACTGTCGGTGACGGTATCCGCCAGGCCACCGGTACGACGAACCAACGGCAGCGTGCCGTACTTCAGGCCATACAGCTGTGTTAAGCCGCAGGGTTCAAAACGGCTGGGAACCAGAATCACGTCGGCGCCGCCCATAATGCGGTGGGAGAAGGCCTCGTGATAGCCGATCTGCACGCCAACTTTCCCCGGATGCTCCGCCGCCGCGGCCAGGAAACCTTCCTGCAGTACCGGATCGCCTGCGCCCAGCAGCGCCAGCTGTCCGCCCTGCTCCAGCAGGCCCGGCAGCGCTTCCAGCACCAAATCCAGCCCTTTCTGGCTGGTCAGGCGGCTGACGACGGCAAACAGAGGGGCTTTGTCATCGACTTTCAGCCCCATCGCAATCTGCAGCTGACGTTTGTTTTCTGCTTTCTCTTCAAGGCGGTCACGGTCATAGCGCGCGGCCAGCAGCAGGTCGCTTTCCGGGTTCCAGATACGGTCGTCTACCCCGTTAAGAATCCCCGATAGCCGCCCTTCGTGCTGGCGCTGACGCAGCAGCCCTTCCATGCCGTAGGCATATTGCGGCTCGGTGATCTCGCGCGCGTAGGTCGGGCTCACCGCCGTAATGTGGTCGGCATAATAGAGTCCCGCTTTCAGGAACGAGATCTGCCCGTTGAACTCGAGGCCATGCATGTTATAG
Source organism: Klebsiella sp. R445 (assembly GCF_051131755.1). NCBI lineage: Bacteria > Pseudomonadati > Pseudomonadota > Gammaproteobacteria > Enterobacterales > Enterobacteriaceae > Klebsiella > Klebsiella sp. R445. The sequence goes on along the minus strand of NZ_CP180446.1, from coordinate 3,562,952 downwards.
AACGACCAGGGCAGTTCGATATCATTCATGTGCCAGGAGTAGAACATCCCCTGATAGGCCAGGTTATGTACCGTAAAGACCGATTTCGCCGGGTGTCCGCGTGCCGCCAGGTAGGCGGGCGTCAGCCCCGCATGCCAGTCATGAGCGTGCACAACATCAGGGCGCCAGAAAGGATCCAACCCGCTGGCCATTTCACTCCCGACCCATCCCAGCAGGGCAAAGCGCAGCACGTTGTCGGTATAAGCATGCTGATGGGTATCGTGGTAAGGGCTCCCTGGGCGGTCATAGAGATGCGGGGCATCGATCAGATAGATCCCCACGCCGTTAAAATGGCCGAACAGCAGCGTCATACGACCCGCGAAAGTATCCCGGCGCGTCACTACCTGCGCATCGGTCACTCCACGACGGATATCAGGGAAGGCCGGTAACAACACACGCGTGTCGATACCTTCCGCGATTTGTGCCGCAGGCAGCGCGCCGAGGACATCTGCCAGACCGCCGGTTTTTAACAGCGGAAACATCTCCGAACATACGTGTAAGACCTGCATTAGCGCTCCTGTTTATGCCCCAACTTCCGCAACATATCACGCGTAACCAGCACGATACCTTCCTCTGAGCGGTAGAACCGACGCGCATCCTCTTCCGCATGTTCACCGATGACCATCCCCTCAGGAATGACACAGGCGCGATCGATCACACAGCGGCGCAGACGACATGAGCGCCCCACCCATACTTCTGGCAATAAGACTGACGAATCAATGTTACAGAATGAGTTCACGCGCACGCGCGGGAACAGCACCGACTGCACCACCACGGAACCGGAGATAATACAGCCGCCCGACACCAGGGAGTTCAGCGTCATGCCGTGGCTGCCGGAACGGTCCTGCACAAACTTCGCCGGTGGCAGAGACTCCATATGGGTGCGAATTGGCCAGTTCTGGTCATACATATCCAGCTCCGGCGTCACCGAAGCCAGGTCAAGGTTCGCTTTCCAGTAGGCTTCCAGCGTTCCCACATCACGCCAGTACGGTTCCGCATCCTGGTCAGACTGCACGCAGGAGAGTGGGAAAGGATGTGCATAAGCCATGCCAGCTTCGGTGATCTTAGGAATAATATCTTTGCCGAAATCGTGGCTGGAGTTTTCGTCGTTATCGTCTGCCGCCAGCAGCTCATAAAGATAATCCGCATCAAAGACATAGATCCCCATACTGGCCAGCGATTTAGTGGCATCACTCGGCATGGCCGGCGGGTTGGCCGGTTTCTCGACGAATTCGATGATTTTGTCGCTCTCATCCACCGCCATCACGCCGAAGGCGGATGCCTCTTCGATGGGCACCGGCATACAGGCGACGGTGCAGCGCGCCCCTTTTTCGACATGGTCGATCAGCATGCGGGAATAGTCTTGCTTGTAGATATGGTCGCCAGCGAGGATCACCACATATTCCGCTTTATAGCGGCGGATGATATCGAGGTTCTGCGTCACGGCGTCCGCGGTACCGCGGTACCAGTTTTCGCCATGCACACGCTGCTGTGCCGGCAGCAAATCGACGAACTCGTTCATCTCTTCGCTAAAGAACGACCAGCCACGTTGAATATGTTGTACCAGCGTGTGGGATTGATACTGGGTGATCACGCCGATACGACGAATACCTGAGTTAATACAGTTGGATAACGCGAAATCAATGATGCGAAACTTACCGCCAAAATGGACGGCCGGTTTTGCACGTTTGATTGTTAAGTCCTTAAGCCGGGTACCGCGCCCCCCCGCCAGAATTAACGCAACGGTTTTGATCGGCAGCTGACGCGCCAGCATCAATGGGTCATTCTTTTCAAGCCTAACCATGATTAACTCCTTTTTACATCCCGGTCTTCCCGTCCTTCTCACCGCGCAGCCGCCGCGAGTTCAACCGGAAGCTTCAGGGCTTACGACCTTTGAAATACGCACACTCCGTGCGCGGGCCCATGCCAGACAGCTATGACAACCGGATTATCCTCTCCGGCGAAAGGAGGAACAGCGTGCCACTCCCCCTCAGGTAATTCCATTGGCGCCACCTCCGGGGTGGCGTTCAGCGTCACCAGCCAACGATCCGAGAGCAGAATTTGCAGGCGTGGAATGCCATGCTGCCACTCGTCAGCGGTTAATGGTTGCGCATTCTGGTTTAGCCACAGCACGTTGCCGTCCCCTTCCTGCCACCATGCATTCCCGGTTAAGGCCGGTATGCTGCGGCGCAGATGAATGAGCGCGGCGGTAAATGCGGTCAGCCCACCGTTGGCCTGACTCCAGTCAAGCCAGGTCAGGGCATTGTCCTGACAATAGGCGTTATTATTGCCATGCTGGCTATGACCATGCTCGTCACCCGCCAGCAGCATCGGCGTACCTTGTGCCAACAGCAGCGTGGACAGCAGGGCATGAACGCTGTCCCGACGCCGTTCCATCACGTCAAGACTGCCACCTAACCCTTCTATACCATGGTTGCTGCTGTAGTTATTGTTAGTCCCATCGCGATTCTCTTCACCGTTCGCCTCATTGTGTTTCTGATTGAAACAAACGCAGTCGCAGAGGGTAAAGCCGTCGTGGGCGGTAACCAGATTGACCGCCGCCGCGGGCAGCCGTCCGTTATGCTGAAACACATCGCTGGAGGCGGCAAAACGCCGGGCGAACTCGCCCAGCGATACGTTGTTATGCAGCCAGAAACGCCTTGCGACGTCGCGGAAATGATCATTCCACTCGGCAAACAGCGGCGGAAAATTCCCCACCTGATACCCCCCGGCACCAATATCCCAGGGCTCGGCAATCAGCTTGACGGCCGAAAGCTGCGGATCGTGGCGAATCGCCTCAAACAGCGGCGCATCCTGGCGAAATTGCGGGGTCCGGCCCATCACCGAGGCCAGGTCGAAACGGAAGCCGTCGACGTGGCACTCATCGACCCAAAAGCGCAGACACTGACGGGCAAACTCCACGGTTCCAGGCTGGCTCAGATTGAGGGTGTTGCCGCAGCCGGTCCAGTTGTAGTAATCCCCGTCGTCCCTTATCCAATAATAGTAACGGTTGTCGATTCCGCGAAAAGAGAAGGTCGGCCCCTCAAGGTCAATTTCCGCGCTGTGGTTCAGCACCACGTCGAGGATCACTTCGATGCCCGCAGCATGTAGCGCTTTCACCGCGTCACGAAACTCGTCGAGCGCGCGCTCCGGCTCGCTGGCGTAGCGCGGGTCGAGCGCGAACATCGCCATCGGGTTGTAGCCCCAATAGTTGCTCAACCCCATTCTCTGCAGCCGCGGTTCACTGGCGAACTGCGCCACCGGCATCAGCTCCAGCGCCGTGATCCCAAGGGTGGTGAAGTAGTCGATCATCACCGGATGACCCAACGCTTTATAGGTGCCGCGGATGGCCTCCGGCAGCGCCGGGTGCAGCCACGTCAACCCTTTAACATGGGCTTCGTAGATGACCGTCTGCCCCCAGGGTGTCCGGGGCGACGCATCGTTGTGCCAGTCGTAGTGCAGATCCACCACCTGCGACTTCGGCGCGATCGTCGCACTGTCCCGGTGATCCGGCGTATGGTCACCGCCGTGGAGTAGCTCGTCATCGGGCAGCCCCCCCACGACCCGATGACAACAGGGGTCGAGCAGCAGCTTCGCCGGATTAAAACGGTGCCCCTGCGCCGGGTCCCACGGGCCGTGGACACGGTAACCGTAGCGTAACCCCGGCCCGGCATCCGCCAGCCAGCCGTGCCAGATATCCCCGCTGCGCGCGGGTAAATCAAAGCGCTGCTCATTGCCCTGCGCGTCAAAGACGCACAGTTCTACCCGCTCAGCGTGGGCGGATAAGAGCGTAAAATTCACGCCCTTTCCATCATAGCTCGCGCCTAACGGTGAGGGTTTTCCAGCGGCCAGCATCGTCATTATGCCTCCCGTACCAGCCAGACGGTCGCCAGCGGCGGTAGCGTAATTGACAGCGAATGTTCACGGCCGTGGCTGGCGATAGCGTCACTTTCCACGACGCCACCGTTGCCGGTATTGCTACCGTGGTAGTGCATCGAGTCGGTATTCAGCTCCTCGCGCCAGCGCCCAGGCTGATTGATCCCGAAGCGGTAGCCATGACGTGGAACCGGGGTGAAGTTGCTGGCAACGATAATCTCGTTACCGGCTTTATCGCGGCGCACGAAGACAAAGACCGAGCGCTCGTGGTCGTCCACCACCAGCCATTCAAAGCCGTAGGGGTCAAAATCGAGCTCGTGGAGCGCTTTATGGTGGCGATAGGTATGGTTCAGATCGCGCACCAGGCGCTGAACCCCGTGATGCCAGTTATCGCCGCCGTCCAGCAGATGCCAGTCCAGGCTGCCATCGTGGTTCCACTCCCGCCCCTGGGCAAACTCGTTACCCATAAACAGCAGCTTTTTGCCCGGGAAGGCAAACATCCAGCCGTAGTAGGCGCGCAGGTTGGCGAACTTCTGCCACGCGTCACCGGGCATGCGGTCCAGAATCGATTTTTTGCCATGCACCACTTCATCGTGGGACAGCGGCAGCACGAAGTTTTCGGTGTAGTTATAGAGCATCCCGAAGGTCATCTTGTCATGATGATGACGGCGATGGACAGGATCGAGCTTCATGTAATCGAGGGTGTCGTGCATCCAGCCAAGGTTCCATTTGAACCAGAAACCGAGACCACCTGTCGACGAAGGCCGTGATACGCCGGCGAAATCGGTGGACTCTTCCGCCATGGTGACCGCCCCCGGCGTCTGTTCGCCAAGCACACGGTTGGTATTGCGCAGGAACTCAATCGCCTCGAGGTTCTCCCGACCGCCAAACTCGTTTGGCACCCACTCGCCCTCTTTGCGGCTGTAGTCGCGATAGATCATTGACGCCACCGCATCGACCCGCAACGCATCGATCCCGAAGCGTTCAATCCAGTACAGCGCATTCCCGACCAGGAAGTTACTGACTTCGCGGCGACCGTAGTTATAGATCAGGGTATTCCAGTCCTGGTGATATCCTTCGCGCGGGTCGCTGTGTTCATACAGCGAGGTACCATCAAACGAGGCAAGCGCGAAGTCATCGGACGGAAAGTGGCCGGGAACCCAGTCCAGAATCACGTTCAGGCCAGCGGCATGCGCGGCATTGAGGAAGTAACGGAAATCTTCACGGGTACCAAACCGGCGGGTCGGCGCGTACAGCCCGGTGGGCTGATAGCCCCAGCTGCCATCAAACGGATGTTCGTTAATCGGCAGCAGCTCCAGATGGGTAAAGCCCATCCATTTGGCATAAGGCACCAACTGGTCAGCCAGCTCGCGATAGCTCAGCCAGAAATTGTTATCGGTATGGCGGCGCCATGAACCGAGGTGAACTTCATAAATCGAAATCGGCGCATCAAACTGGTTAGCCTGGCGACGCACTTCCGGCTGTTCGACTTTTTCCGGCAACCCGCAGATAAGCGAGGCGTTGTCCGGGCGCATCTGTGCTTCAAAGGCATAAGGGTCAGATTTCACCCGCAGATGGCCGTGGGCGTCGATCAGTTCGAATTTGTACAACTGGCCGTTGTGCGCGCCGGGGATAAATAGCTCCCAGATACCGGACTCTTTTCGCAGACGCATCGGGTGGCGGCGCCCGTCCCAGTAGTTGAACTGGCCGACGACGGAAACCCGGCGGGCGTTCGGCGCCCAGACGGAGAAGCGCGTCCCGGTGATCCCGTCCATCGTGTCAGCATGCGCACCCAGCGTCTCATACGGGCGCTGATGGGTCCCCTCAGAGAGCAGCCAGACGTCGAGATCCTGCAGCAGCGGGCCAAAACGATAAGGATCATCAATCAGATTTTGTTGACCATGCCAGGTCACCGCCAGCTGGTAGCGGAAGGCATTTTTTCGACGCGGCAGAACGCCGCTAAAGAACCCGCGTGAATCGAGGCATTCCAGTTTGCCTACTTTGCGCCCGGTTTTCGGCTCAATAACCCATACATCAGTAGCATCGGGTAATAACGCACGTACCTCCAGACCGGCATCTGTTTGATGCATGCCAAGCACGGAAAAAGGGTCCGCAAAATGGCCAGAGATAAGCGCATTAATCACGTCTCTATCGATACGATTAGACATGGTTTCATCCTGTTGTAAGTGCCGTCATTTCCTGTATCTGACGACTTTTTTTGACCTGAACGGTGCAGCACTCTGTGCATCCTTCTGCTCCGTCCCACCTTCAGGTAAGGCAACGTTGTCGTTCCTTACTTAAAGCATAGCCAAGGCTGACTTACCTCCGTTGGAAAAAATCTAACATTCGCGTTTACTCCTTGTATTACGCAAAAAAAAGGGGGTGTTAAACACCCCCTTTCCCGTTGTTGAGTCGGATATTAAGCCAGCTGGCGCAACATGCGTCGCAGCGGCTCCGCAGCGCCCCACAGGAGCTGGTCTCCGACAGTGAAGGCCGAGAGATACTCCGGCCCCATATTCAGCTTGCGCAGGCGACCAACTGGGGTGGTCAGGGTGCCGGTAACGGCAGCCGGGGTCAGCTCACGCATGGTAATATCACGATCGTTTGGTACCACCTTGGCCCACGGGTTGTGCGCCGCCAACAGTTCTTCAACGGTCGGGATAGAGACATCTTTTTTCAGTTTGATGGTGAACGCCTGGCTGTGACAACGCAGGGCGCCCACACGAACGCACAGACCATCAACCGGAATCACTGACGGGGCGGCGAGGATCTTGTTGGTCTCTGCCTGGCCCTTCCACTCTTCACGGCTCTGGCCGTTATCCAGCTGTTTGTCGATCCACGGGATCAGACTGCCCGCCAGCGGCACACCAAAGTTATCGACTGCCAGCTCGCCGCTGCGCGTCAGCGACGTCACTTTGCGTTCAATATCCAGAATCGCGGAAGCCGGGTCCGCCAGTTCTGCCGCAACGTGGGTATGCAACTGGCCCATCTGGGTCAGCAGCTCGCGCATATGACGCGCGCCGCCGCCGGAAGCGGCCTGATAGGTCGCCACGCTGACCCACTCAACCAGGTCCTGCGCAAACAGGCCGCCAAGGGACATCAGCATCAGGCTGACGGTACAGTTACCGCCAACAAACGTTTTCACGCCGTTGTTCAGGCCAGCGGTAATCACATCCTGGTTAACCGGATCGAGAATAATGATGGCATCGTCTTTCATACGCAGCGACGAAGCCGCATCAATCCAGTAACCCTGCCAACCGCTCTCACGCAGCTTCGGATAGACATCGTTGGTATAATCGCCGCCCTGGCAGGTCACAATAATGTCCAACGCTTTCAGTGCTTCCAGGTCAAATGCATCCTGAAGCGTACCGCCGGTGCTGCCACCGAAGGATGGAGCAGGCTGCCCCAGCTGAGAGGTGGAGAAAAAAACAGGGCGAATGGCGTCGAAATCGCGCTCTTCAACCATGCGTTGCATGAGTACAGAGCCGACCATTCCGCGCCAGCCGATAAAACCAACATTTTTCATAACGTATTTCCTGGGAGATGTGTGCTGTTTGTGTCAAGCCAGTTTCCTACTGGATCATCCCTCACATTACAAAATGCTGCTAAAGTCGCAAGTGAAATTAATCAATGATTGCGCGGCAATCAGAAAAGCAGCTTATTATTCACGCCATCTTTGTTGCCAACAGCATCCAGGAAACCCTAAAGATTATCGGTATATTGCCCGGGGAAGGGAATATTTTCTACCGCTAATTTATTGATCTGGGTTATGAATTCGTCCGGAAATGGGGTGACGGGCATGTGGCAAAGAGGTTCGAAAAAAACCAGAGCTGGTGCGGCCTTACGAGGGTTAATACGTTTTTCGCAGCGCTCAGCAGGAAGGAAATTTTGGGTGATGGCAGAGGGAAATATCGCCCGGCGTTGCATCGCTCAGCCGGGCGAGGTGACCTACGTTTAGCTCAGCAGCGTAAACGCAATCATACCGACGATGGCACCGGTGGTGCCGAGGATAGTTTCCATCATCGTCCAGGTTTTCAACGTCTGCGCTTCGGTGGCACCGGTAAATTTACCGAACAGCCAGAAACCCGCGTCGTTGACGTGACTCACCACGATGGAGCCGCCGGCGATACAGATGGACAGCGCCGCCATTTGCGCACCGCTGTAGTTCAGCTGCTCAATCACCGGCATCACCAGCCCGACGGCGGTTAAGCAGGCGACGGTCGCAGAGCCCTGAATAATACGCACCGCGGCCGCCAGCACGAAGCAGGTCACAGCAATCGGCAGACCCATACCGGTCAGCGCTTCACCTAGTGCCGGGCCCACGCCGGAATCCACCAGCACCTGTTTAAAGACGCCGCCTGCCCCGATAACCAGCAGGATAATCCCCGCCGGCTGCAGCGCGTGACCGCAGATCTCCATGACCCGGTCTTTCGCCATGCCCTGACGAACCGCCAGACCATAAATCGCCACCAGACAGGCCACCAGAATGGCGGTGAACGGATGGCCGATAAATTCGAACCATTCATAGGTCGTAGAGCCTACCGGTACAAAGCGTGCGGCGACGGTTTTCAGCCCAACCAGCACCAGCGGCAGCAGAATCAGCGACAGGCTAAAGCCAAATGACGGCATCTTGCCTTCGCCGAGGCTCGGCTCACTGATATCGTCAGGAATGTGCAGCTCAACGTAGCGGCTGATAAAGTTGCCCCACAGCGGACCGGCGATAATCATCCCCGGAATAGCGGCGCACAGACCAATCAGGATCATCCAGCCGAAATCGGCATGCATCTGCGATGCCAGCAGCATCGGTGCGGGCCCTGGCAGCAGGAATGCCGCAGCGGCGGCAACGCCGGCGAACAGCGGGATCACCAGCTTCACCAGGTTGGTACCGGTATGACGCGCCATAGAGAAGGCAACGCTGATCAGCAGTACGATAGCCACTTCGAAAAACAGCGGCAGCGCACAGATCAGCCCGGCCAGACCAATCGCATAATGGGCGCGGTTATGGCCGAAAGATTTCAACATCTTCACGGCTATCTGATCGACCGCCCCGGTCTCATGGAGGATCTTGCCAAACATCGCCCCGAGCGCCACGACAATCGCCAGGAAGCCCAGCGTACCACCCATCCCTTTTTCCATGGTCGCTGCAATCTTATCCAGCGGCATGCCCGAAAAGAGACCGGCACCAATAGAAACCACCATCAAGGCCACGAAGGCATGCATACGTGCCTTCATGACTAAAAACAGCAGCAGCAAAACAGAGCCGACTGCGGTTAAAACAAGCGTTAAAGTACTCACTAGTTACTGCCTTTGTTGATCACCTCAATGGTGCTCGCGACCACGCCTTCCAGCGATTGATCAATATCGACGATTAAGACATCGCCTTCGTCTGCGCCTGGCTCCTGCAGCGTTTCAAACTGCGTCACCAGCATCTGGGTTTTGAAGAAGTGGCCTTTACGCGCCTTCAGACGGCTTTCGATCAGGTCAAAATCCCCTTTCAGGTAGACAAACGACAGGTTCGGGTTACCTTTACGCAGAATGTCGCGATAGCTCTTTTTCAACGCGGAGCAGACAATCAGCGAAACTTTATTGGTGCGCTGCATAGCAAAAGCGGCGTCGTTCAGCGCCTGAAGCCACGGTGTACGGTCGTCGTCATTTAACGGCTCACCGGAGGCCATCTTATTGATATTGCTGCGCGGATGCAGAAAGTCGCCATCAAGAAACGCGGCATGTAGTTGATGCGCCACTTCGCTGGCGACAGCGGATTTACCACTGCCGGAAACGCCCATCAGGACATAGACGTGGTGATCATGGTTAGTCGTGCTCAAAGCTTCCTCCCACTGGACACATATGCGAGGCCGCGCAAGCTGCGGTATACAGCATGGGAGACTCGCATACAAATTGGTTGTTACGGGTAACTGTTATCGGTAACATTGTCGTGCGGGACTAAGGGATAAGCAATCACCATTCGTGCCAGAAATGAATATGTGTGATCTACTTCAAACTTGTCGGATTAAATAGATCCGCCCGGTGACAATGTGAAACCTAAATCTAACATCTTAGGCGTAACGGTTTCACCACGGATCCGCGCCAGCAGGCGTTCGGCGCCAATGCGGCCCATGCGCTCACGCGGGGTCAGCACGCTGGCAAGCCGCGGCTCCATCACCTGACCAATATCATGTCCGTGGAAACCGGCAATCGCCATATCATCCGGAATTTTTAATCCCAGTCGCTGGCACTCAAAGGCCGCGCCGACCGCCAGGTCATCGTTGGTACAAAAAATACCGTCGAGCTGTGGGTATTCCCGGCGTGCCTGACGCATCAGCTCAATCCCTGACGAGTAGGACGACGACTGCTCAACCATCACGCTGTAGGGCGTCATGCCGGCATCAGACATCGCCTGCTCGTAACCCTTCTGTTTGATGATAGTACGTTCATCGAGGCGCGCGCCAAGATAAGCCACATGGCGATGGCCGCGGGCAATAATCGCGGCGGTCATCTGTCGTGCGGCATCGAAGTTATCAAAACCTACGGCGATATCGAGGCACGGCGACTGGCTATCCATCAGCTCGACCACCGGGATACCGGCCACTTCGATCATCTTCAGCGTGCGGGGAGTATGGGTGCGTTCGGTGAGGATCAGGCCATCAATGTTCCACGAGAGCATCGATTCGAGACGTTTCTCTTCCATCTCCGGCTTATAGCCGTAGTGCGCCAGCATCGTTTGATAGCCGAAAGCGTCCGTGACGCTTTCAATGCCGCGCAGCACTTCCGAGAATACCTGGTTGGTTAACGACGGCAGCAGCACGCCGATGGCGCGACTGGTCGCATTGGAGAGAATATCAGGCGCACGATTGGGGATATAACCCAGTTCATCGAGAGCAACGGCAATCTTGCCACGCAAAGCCTCAGAAACCTGTTCCGGGTTACGTAAAAAGCGACTGACCGTCATTTTGGTCACGCCGACAAGATCGGCTACATCCTGAAGTACGGGTCTTTTCTTTTTCATCGTCCTGACTGTGATTCCTGGCTGTGATAACGGGGAGACATTATCTCAGTTTATCACGGACGAAGCGCAACCTTCCCAAACATCCGGGAAGGCTGCGCAATTTATTTAGACATCTTCAGAACGGCATCAGACCGGCGGCAGATCGAACAGCAGGATTTCGCTATCGCTGTCGGCGTGAACAGAAATCGCCTGCTCATCCCAAATCGCCAGGCCATCGCTGGTGGTGGCTTTGGTCCCGTTGATGGTCACTTCGCCCTTCACGACCTGGATCCAGACGCGGCGTTCAGCGGCAATCTGATGCACCGACTGTTCGTCTTTCAGCAGCGCCCAACGGTACAGCTCCATGTCCTGATGTACCTTCAGGGAGCCTTCACGCGCATCCGGCGACAGCACCAGCTGTTTGCCCTGTGCCGCATCAAAGCGACGCTGTTCGTAGCGCGGTGTAATCCCGTTTTCCTGCGGCATAATCCAGATTTGATACAAGTGCAGACGCTCGGTGCTGCTCGGGTTGTATTCCGAGTGGCGAACACCGGTACCGGCGCTCATGATCTGGAACTCACCGGCAGGAACCTGCTCTTTGTTACCCATGCTGTCCTGGTGCTCAACCGCCCCTTCCAGCACATAGGTCAGGATTTCCATGTCTTTGTGCGGGTGGGTACCGAAGCCCTGGCCGGCGTCAATCACGTCATCGTTGATTACGCGCAGTGCCGAGAAACCCATAAAATTCGCGTCGTAATAGTTGGCGAAAGAGAAAGTATGCCAGGAATCCAGCCAGCCATGGTTAGCGTGACCGCGTTCGTTAGCTTTGCGTAAGTAGATCATGTTGCACCCCCGTATGTTTTCGATGGAGTCAGTGTGGACTCATTCCACTGACGATCATAGAGGGTGAAAATTGACTCCTCTGTTCAAAAAATATGAATAAGAACCGAGGAGCCAAAAAAGCTTATTTCATGAGGGTTACTACCGACGGAGAAGGCTGTTCAAAGCCGCGTTCGAGGATCTCCATATTGGTGAGAACCTCAGATTCATTGACGTAATTTTCGCGACCATTCACCAGGGTGTCGTACAGCGCATCATAGACCCGGCCATAGTCGCCCGGCTCCACGCCGATCTCTTCACGCACGCTGACGCCGTTGTCATCAACGTATTCCAGCACACCCATGCTGTCATCCGCGGCAAAACCAGCTTCCCCCGGCATGATATTGGCTTTCAGGCTGGTCTCCTGCTGATCGATGCCGTACTTAATAAACGACCCACGATGGCCGTGGACGATAAACTTCGGATAAGGCAGCTTCACCAGATGGCTGGTTTTGACGATGGCTTTCATCGTGCCGTAGAACAGCTGGGCTTCGAAGGTATCATCCGGATTAGCTTTATTACGCACGCTGCGGATGTCATAGGCTACGTGATCCGGGCGACCAAACAGCGAGATAATCTGATCCATCGTGTGCACGCCAAGACCGTAAAACGCGCCGTCCTGCGGCAGTCCCGGTTTGCCACCGTCCACCGGACGATAGTTGTCAAAGTGGCTCTCAATTTCGACGATCTCGCCGAGTTTGCCGCTCTCTATGACTTTTTTCATCGTCAGGAAGCAGGAGTCAAAGCGGCGGTTCTGGTACGGCGTCACCGTCAGGCCTTTGCTCTTCGCCAGCGCAAACAGCGCCTTCGCTTCGGCCATCGTTGGCGTGAACGGTTTTTCCACCAGCACGTTTTTGCCCGCCTCCAGCGCCCGTTTTGCGTAGTCAAAATGGCTATCCGCATGGGTACAGACAATCACCAGTTTGACCTGCGGGTCATTGAGCACGTCATCAAGATCGCTGGTGAAGTGGATATGCGAGTACTGCGACCCCTGCTCTTCGGGCTTGGCGCTGCGGCGATAGATGTGCGCGACGTGCCAGCGGTCTTTGCGGTGCAGAACATAGGGCAGATGGTAGCGGGTGGTACTTTTACCGAAGCCGATAAATGCACAATGCAGAGTCATAATAACGTCCTGTGTTGAGGTTTCTGCCGTTAACCATAGCGCACCCCGGCAAGGAACTTAACTCTTTCCCTGTCCGTGATTGCATAAATTTATCTGCAGAAGGCGTCAATCACCACACATAAAAATAGACAATAAACACATGATAAATAACATAATTTATTTATGATAATGAAAAAATTTTCGGTATTCTGCGGCCAGACTGAGATCCTGCCGGCACTGAGCGACACACCTGAAACGCCATCGTTGAAGGACAAGCGTGGAGAGAAAAAACCGGGGACGGAGAGCGCGCTATCGAACAACCCTTTCACGTGAGGGCCTGAAAAAACGCAAAAAAAAAGCCAGCACCTGGCTGGCTAAAGTAATACTGGAAGCAATGTGAGCAATGTCGTGCTTTCAGGCTTTCCGCAAGGGTCTCCCTGAATGCAGGACAATAATAATCATTCTCATTCGCACTTGTCTACCCCTTTTTGCAAAAATTAGCCGTTGACGCCTTTTTTAAAGTCAGGGATGTTTAAAAGAACCATTGAGCACACAAAGCCTGATATTCAGGTACAAGGGAGAAGAGGAATGAGTGAGATTGTGATACGCCACGCTGAACCGCGCGATGCAGAACCTTTACGCCAGTTGACTGCACACCCGGAGGTCTATCACGACACGCTACAGCTCCCGCATCCGTCAATGGAAATGTGGCAGGAACGGCTAAAACCCCGGCCGCACGGTCACCACCTGGTTGCCACGATCGACGAGCAGGTCGTCGGCCACCTGATGCTCAGCGTCGAACCCCGTCCACGCCGAAGCCATGTCGCCACTTTCGGGATGAGCGTGGCGGCACCGTTCCAGGGTCGCGGCGTTGGCAGCGCCCTGATGCGCGAAATGATCGGCCTGTGCGATAACTGGCTGCGGGTTGAGCGGATCGAACTCACGGTGTTTGCCGATAACGCCGCCGCCGTTGCCGTCTATCGCAAATACGGTTTTGTCGTTGAAGGAACCGGACGGAAATTCGCGTTGCGTAACGGCGAGTATGTCGATGCGCACTTTATGGCGCGCCTGAAGTAAAGGTTAAAACAGGATTACAGGCCGGGCACACGCCGTGCTGCCCGGCCATTGACTCAGTATCCGGCGGTTAAATCACCCGGCGAGCGCGGGTCGGAAGCGCCGTACAGCGTCCCGTCCGGGCCGACCATAATGCTCTGCGTGCTGCCCATTACCTCCTTCAGCACCACTTTTTGTCCCTTCTGTGCCAGCAACTTCAGCGTATCCGGGCTAAAGCCCTTCTCCACCCGCAGCTCATCCGGCAGCCATTGATGGTGGAAGCGCGGGGCGTTGGTGGCTTCCGCGACGTTCATGCCGAAATCAATCGTATCCACCACCATCTGCAGGACGGTGGTAATAATGCGACTGCCGCCCGGGCTGCCGGTCACCAGCCAGGTTTTGCCCTCTTTCACCACAATGGTCGGCGACATCGACGACAGCGGACGTTTTTTCGGCCCAACGGCATTGGCATCGCCGCCCACCAGACCGTAGACGTTCGGTACGCCCGGTTTTGCCGAGAAATCATCCATCTGGTTATTCATCAGGATCCCGGAACTGCCCGCGACAATCCCGGTGCCAAATACGGTGTTCAGCGTATAGGTAACCGCCACCGCATTGCCGTCTTTATCCACCACCGAGAAATGGGTGGTCTGGTTGCTTTCATAGGGTGCCAGCTTGCCGGGACGGATCTGGCTGGAAGGTTTGGCTTTGTTGATATCAATCTGATCGGCAATCGATTTAGCGTAAGCCTTGTTGGTTAAGGCCTGCCACGGCACGTTGACAAAGTCCGGGTCACCGAGATACTCCGAGCGGTCGGCATAGGCATGTTTTTCGGCCTCCGCCATTACCTGCATGGCATCTGCGCTGCCGAAGCCATATTTCTGCATATCGAAGTTTTCGAGGATATTAAGGATCTGCACGATGTGGATCCCGCCGGACGACGGCGGCGGCATCGAGAATACCTGATAGCCACGGTACTCACCGGCGATCGGCGTACGCTCGACCGCCTTGTAGCCCGCGAGGTCCGCCCGGGTTATCAGGCCACCGTTTTTCTGCATTTCTTCGGCTATCTGATCGGCAACCGCCCCTTTATAAAACGCGTCCGGGCCATGCTCGGCAATCAGCTCGAGGCTTTTCCCCAGCTGTTTTTGTACCAGCTTGTCGCCCTTCTTCAGCGGCTCACCGTTTTTCCAGAAGATGGCCTTGCTGTTCGGGTGCTGCGGGATCACTTCGCTCCCGTAAGTTTTCAGGTCATCAGCCAGCGCATCGTTAACCGTGAAACCCTCTTCTGCCAGCTTGATCGCCGGGCGCATCACCTTGTTGAGCGGCAGCGTGCCGTACTTTTCCAGCGCTAATGAGAAGCCAGCAACGGTGCCCGGAGTACCGGAGGCAAGATGCGAGGTGAGCGATTTTTTACTGTCCGGGTTGCCGTGGTCATCGAGGAACATGTCCCGGGTGGCCTGCTCCGGCGCCATTTCGCGAAAATCTATCGCCGTGGTGTGCCCGTCTTTGGTCCGCAACATCATAAACCCGCCGCCGCCAATGTTACCGGCCTGCGGATGCGTGACTGCCAGCGCATAGCCCACCGCCACCGCGGCATCAACGGCATTCCCGCCCTGGCGCAAAATATCGACCCCAACCCGGGTCGCCAGCGCATCCACCGAGGCCACCATTCCCTGCTGCGCACGAACCGGATGAAAGACATCCGCTTCTACACCGTAGGAAACCGGCGACGGGGCGGGATTTGCCGCGACGGTAAAACTACCGCCGGCCAGCAAAGCAGCGATGACCACCTGACGCCATAAACGTTTTGTTATCATTGTCTTACCCCTGAAATGTATTTTTATCCCCATATACACCCTGAATATTTCGAGTTGCTTGTAGGCGGCAACGCGAAATATTCAGGGTTTAAGCCTGGCTGATAAGTCTTAAAAAATCATTGTTATGCCGGAAAGGCGGTACACTTAAGTGATCCCACACACGGGAGGAGAGAACGATGAAAGCACTATTTTTTCTGGCGGCACTGATGCCGCTCAGCGTCCTGGCACAGCCGCTTAACACCACCAACAACCCCAACCAGCCGGGGTATGTCGTCCCCAGCCAACAGCGGATGCAGAACCAAATGCAGGTCCAGCAGCAGCAACACCAGAGCATGCTGAAGCAGGATATGCAGAACCAGACTCGCGCCCAGCAGCAGCATCTTCAGACCCAGCTCAACAATAATCAGCAGCGGGTAACCCAGAGCGGGAATTTGAATTCGTCACAGCAGATGTTGCCGAACAGCAACGGGGGAATGCTGCATCAGCAGACGACGCCATAGGCGCCGTATGCTGTCAGCTCAGGGCTGAAAATCGGGGCCGATAACGTCGATGGCATCGGTGCAGAGGCAATCGACGCCCCAGCGTAACAGCTCTGCCGCCCGCTGGGGTTGGTTCACGGTATACACGAGGATGTGCAGGCCAGCCTCTTTCAAGCGGGCGACGCGCGTCTCATCCAGCAGCTTGTGGTTGAGGTGAATCGACACGCAGCCCAGCCGGGTGGTCAGCTCGCGCCAGTCTTCTCGCCACTCATCCAACAACAGCCCGCGCGGTAGCTCAGGCGCCGCGTGCTGGGCGGCTTCCAGCGCATCAATTTCAAATGACGAGAGCAGCGGCGGGGTCATGCCCTGCCACAGCTCGCGGGCCGCCAGCGCCACCGTTTTGCCGGTCAGCGGACCGGTACCGGTGGTCGGCTTAATTTCGATATTCGCCATCATGCCGTGCTGACGACAGCGGTCGGCTACCTCGGCCAGCAGCGGCAGCGGCTCACCTTTGAATTCAGCGCTGTACCAGCTTCCGGCATCGGCTTTCAGCAGATCGCGCCACGGCAGCTCTCCGGCAATGCCCCAGCCGTTGCTGGTGCGTTCCAGATTGTCATCGTGTAGCAAAAAGATCTCGCCGTCTTTCGACAGTTTGGCATCGAACTCGATCATCGTATGACCGAATCGCGCGCCAACGTCGATGGCCGCCAGGGTGTTTTCCGGCGCCAGTTTCCCGCCGCCACGATGGGCGACGATGTGGGGATAAGGCCAGTGACTCATGCGCGTTGTCCTGTTTCACCATCAAAGAGGTGCAGATGTTCCCTTGGCAGCTGCAGCCACAGCGTACAGCCCGCTGGCGGACGCTGCTGGTGTGGCAATCTGACCACCAGCTTCTGTTCGCCCCAGCGACCGTGGGCCAGGTTATCGGCACCTAAAATTTCCAGCGTATCCATCACCAGCGGTACGCCACCTTCCGCCTGGGAGCTTAATGCAAAATGCTCCGGGCGGATACCCAGCGTCATCTTACGCCCGGCGTACTGACGATGCCCGTTATTCAGCGGCAAACGCATGCCGCCCTCCAGCTCAAAGTCATTCCCCTCGGCGCTGACGCGCCCTTCCAGCAGGTTCATCGCCGGGCTGCCGATAAAGCTCGCGACAAAACGGCTGGCCGGTTTTTCGTAAACTTCCACCGGAGTGCCAATCTGTTCGGCAATCCCTTTATTCATGACCATCACCCGTTGGGCAAGGGTCATCGCTTCTACCTGATCGTGGGTAACGTACAGCGAGGTGGTTTTCAGGCGACGATGCAACTGCTGCAGTTCGAGGCGCATCTGCACCCGCAGCTTGGCATCGAGGTTGGACAGCGGCTCATCAAACAGAAACACCGCCGGGTCGCGCACAATCGCGCGGCCCATTGCCACACGCTGACGCTGGCCGCCTGAAAGTTCACGGGGACGGCGTTGCAGCAAGCCATCGAGCTCCAGAATACGCGCCGCTTCCTGCACCCGCTCAGCGATCAACCCTTTGCCCATCCCGCGGATCTTCAGTCCCCAGGCCATATTCTCTTCGACGCTCATGTGCGGGTAGAGGGCATAGTTCTGGAACACCATCGCGATACCGCGATCCTTCGGCTCCATTTCGGTGACGCGCTTGCGGTCAATCCAGATATCGCCGCTGCTCACGCGCTCAAGACCGGCCACCATGCGCAGCAGAGTTGATTTTCCACAGCCGGACGGGCCGACCATCACGATAAATTCGCCATCCGCGACGTCCAACGTCAGCGGTTGGATCACCTGGGTTTTACCATCCCAACTTTTAGTCACTGCCTGTAGTTTTAAACCAGCCATTTTATTTCTCACTGTCGACCAGGCCACGCACAAACGCGCGCTGCATGGTTAAAACGATAACAACCGGGGGAATAAGCGTGAGCAGCATCGCCGCCATCACCTGGTTCCACTGGGTGGTGCCCTCGCCGGTGGCGATCATGCCTTTGATACCCGCCACCGCGGTGCCAAGATTGACGTCCTGAATAATCAGCAGCGGCCACAGATACTGGTTCCAGCCGTAGATAAAGGTGATCACAAACAGCGCCGCGAGATTGGTTTTCGACAGCGGCAACACGATGTCGCGGAAAAAGCGCATCGGCGAAGCACCGTCGATGCGTGCCGCTTCAATCAGCTCATCCGGCAGCGTCATAAAGAACTGACGGAATAAGAAGGTGGCGGTCGCCGAGGCCATCAGCGGTAGCGTTAGCCCGGCGTAGCTGTCGAGCATTTTCAGGTTGGCGATGACTTCTACCGTCGGAAAAATACGGACCTCAACCGGCAGCATCAGGGTGATAAAAATCATCCAGAAGAACAGGTTACGCAGGGGAAAACGGAACCAGACGATGGCGAATGCCGAGAGCATCGACACCACGATTTTCCCCACCGTGATACAGAATGCCATGATGAAGCTGTTGAGCATCATCAACCAGAATGGCGCGCTGTTCGCCCCGACGCCCTGGGTCCAGATGGTGGCCATGTTGTCCAGCAGGTGTCCGCCGGGGATTAGCGTCATCGGTGTCTCAAACACCGCCTTGTTATCCAGCGTCGCCGCGACAAACGCGACATACAGCGGGAACAGGATCACCGCGATCCCCACGATCAGCATGGTGTGGCTGAAAATCGTCAGCCCGCGACGGTTCTCAATCATTGGTAGCGCACCTTACTTTCAACATAGCGGAACTGAACCACCGTCAGCACAATCACCAGCAGCATCAACACCACCGACTGGGCCGCGGAAGCGGAGAGGTCAAGACCGGCGAAGCCTTCGCGGTAGATCTTGTAGATCAACGTGGTGGTCGCCTGTACCGGGCCACCGGCGGTAGCCGCATCGATCACCGGGAAGGTATCGAAGAAGGCGTAGACCAGGTTGACCACCAGCAGGAAGAAGCTGACCGGCGCGATCAGCGGCAGCGCCAGCTTAAAGAAACGCCGCACCGGCCCGGCGCCATCAATGGCGGCGGCCTCGACCAGCGATCGCGGAATTGACTGCAATGCCGCGAAGAAAAACAGGAAGTTGTAGCTGATCTGCTTCCAGACCGAGGCAAAGACCACCAGGAACATCGCCTGACCGCTGTTCTGCGCATGGTTCCAGTCGTAACCCATCTCAGCGAGGAAGTGAGTAATCAGCCCGCGTCCGGGGTTAAAGAGGAAAATCCACAGCACCGCCGCCACCGCCGGCGCCACCGCATAGGGCAGTAGCATCAGGGTCTGATAAAAGCGGCTGCCGCGCACGACGTAGTCCACCAGGGCCGCAAAGAACAGGGAGATGATCAGGCCGCTGAAGGTCACCAGCGTGCTGAACTTAATGGTGGTCCAGAACGAGGCCAGATAGTACGGGTCATGGACCAGAGTCATGAAGTTGTCCAGACCAACGAACTGACTGGAAAGGCCAAACGGATCAACGCTTTGTAGCGAATACCACAGCGCTTCACCCGCGGGCCAGATAAAGAAAATAACGGTGATAATCAGCTGCGGCGCGACCAGCACATAGGGCAACCAACGCGAGCGGAATACCGGACGGGATGATGACATAAGGGAACTCTTCTTCAGAAAACGCCGGGAGGCGATATGCGCCTTACCCGGCCTACAAAATCTCGAACGACAGGCCCGGCCAGCATCACGCTGCCGGGCACAGGGTTAAGACTTCGTCGACTGCTCGAAACGGCGCAGCAGCTGGTTACCACGTTCAACCGCTGAATCCAGCGCCTGCTGTGGCGTCTTCTTACCGGTCCACACGCTCTCCAGTTCCTCATCCACAATGGTGCGGATCTGCGGCATGTTGCCCAGACGCAGGCCTTTGGTGAACGGCAACGGCGGCTTGTTCAGCATCTGACGAGTGGCGATATCCGCGCCCGGGTTTTTCTCGTAGAAGCCTTGCTGACGGGTCAGGTCATACGCGGCGGTGGTGATCGGCAGATAGCCGGTTTTCTGGTGCCATTCCGCGGCGATTTCCGGTTTAGCGAGGTATTCGAGGAATTTCGCCACACCGGTGTAGGTTTCTTTGTCTTTACCTTGCATCACCCACAGGCTGGCACCGCCGATAATGGCGTTCTGCGGCGCGCCTTTCACGTCGGCGTCGTATGGCATCATGCCCACGCCGTAGTTGAATTTGGCGTACTGGCGAATATCTGCCAGCGAACCGGAAGAGGCGGTGGTAATGGCGCAGTCACCGTTATAAAACTTCTCGGTGGATTCGTCTTTACGCCCGAAGTAGCTGAAGTCGCCCTTCTTGTTCATCGCTTCCAGCATGGCGATATGCTTCACCTGCTCCGGCTTGTTGAACTCCAGTACCGCGTCGGTACCATCGAAGCCGTTGTTTTTGGTCGCCACCGGCAGACCATGCCAGGCACTGAAGTTTTCAATTTGGATCCAGCCCTGCCAGCCGCTGGCGTAACCGCACTTCATGCCCGCCGCTTTCAGCTTATCGGTATAGGCGGCCAGCTCCTGCCAGGTTTTCGGCGGCTGCTCCGGGTCTAAACCGGCTTTTTTGAAGGCGTCTTTGTTGTAGTACAGCACCGGCGTAGAGCTGTTAAACGGCTGGGAGAGGAGATGGCCGCTTTTTGAATCGGTGTAGTAACCGGAAACGGTCGGCACGAACTGCGATTCATCGAACTTAATGCCCGCATCACTGAACACCTGATACACCGGCTTAATGGCTTTCGAGGCCATCATCGTCGCGGTACCGACTTCATACACCTGCAGCAGCGCGGGCGCGTTACCGGTACGGAACGCCGCGATACCGGCGCTCAGGCTCTGCTCGTAGTTGCCTTTGTACACCGGCGTAATTTTGTAATCCGGATTGGCCGCGTTGAAACGTTGCGCCAGAGAATCAACTTCTTTACCCAGTTCCCCTTCCATTGAGTGCCAGAACGGGATGGTGGTGACTGCCAGCGCCTGACCGGCACATGCCAGACTGAGCGCCAGTCCTAAAGCTGTATGTCGTAACGATATCATCGGTTATCTCTCTTGTTGTTCCAGATGCGCGATTTCACGCGTTTTATGTTCGCGGGGGTAACATGACATGCTCGAATTACAGAAAAATAACTTTTTTATTACAAAAAAAAGATAGTAAGGCGTCAAAGAGATGGCAAGACGATGAAAGATCGGAGACAGGAAAGTGGGAGCTTTGACACGTCATGGGGATAATTCCCGGCCGGACTACAGATAAGTGACAATCTGTAGTTAAATAGAGTTCGTTTAAGAGCACTCTCCGGCGAACCGTCACAAGGACAAACATGAAGACGCTTCACAAACCCACCGAGCGCGTTTTACTTATCCTCGAAACATTAGCCAATGTTGATGGGATGACGCTGTCTGAGCTGTCGCTCAAAACGGATATTTCTAAAGGAACGATTTTCCCGATTCTTAAGTCGTTGCAATACCGGAAATATATCAGCCACGATGAGCGTAACGGCATTTACACGCTCGGGATCTCATGCGCAGTCCTCGCCAGCGCCACCGTTGAAAAAGAGTTCTGGCTAAAAATGATTAATAGCGAGATGCAGGCGGTCGTCAACGAATGCAACGAAGTCTGCCAGCTCGGTATCCTCGACGACGCCTGGGTGCTCTATGTAGATAAAGTGCAGGGCGACCAGACCGTACAATTGGTCTCTAAGGTCGGCACTCGCCTTCCGGCGATCTGCTCCGCGCTGGGCAAAGCGTTGCTGCACAAACACCGTGACGACGAGATTCTGGAACTTTACCCGCAGGGTCTGCCTTGCGTCACCCCACGCAGCATCACCAGCATGGTCGAGCTTCGTCAACAGTTAACCCAGGTCGCCAGCAACGGCTACGCCATGGACGACCGGGAAGTGAATGACGACACGATTTGCTTCGCCGTTCCCCTGCAGCAAAAAGAGACCATTCTGGCGGCCATCAGCGTCTCTTTACCGGCGTTCCGGGCCGGAGAAGAGAAAACACAGCAGGTCATCCACGCCTTAAAAAGCGCGAAAACGCGTATCGAAAGCGTGCTGAACAAGCTGCCCGAAATCAAAAACTACTGACCGTCCTCTCCCGGCCACAGGAAGTGTGATTACACACACATTACCGATATTTAATCACCTACTGTGGCACCTGGCTCAGCTGTCTATTTCTCCATCAATTCATTGAATTAATCATTTTTTCGCCACTTTCTCATCGGTTTGACTTCGTATTCTCATCATGTTTACTTATGTTTGATTGCAAATACAAACACTGTTTGCATATGCGAACAAAAGGAGCATGACATGCAAAGTCGTTACATCACCCCTGCCGTCACGGTATTTGATAGCCAGGGTAGACTGGATCCGGAAGGTAATTTCCGACTGTATGATTTCATCAAAAATAGCGTCTCCGGATTTGTCGTCATGGGCAGTACCGGCGAGTTTTTCTCTCTGGATATGAAAACGTCCCGTCAGATTATTCATATGGCCGCAGAGTTCCCACGTCATGGAATAAAGGCCTATGCCGGAACCAGCCGCATGGATATTGACGAGTGCGTTGAGCTGGCAAACTATGCTGATGAATGCGGGCTGGATGGCGTGATGATTATCAGCCCCTGGTACTTCCGCCTGACCGATGAGGCAATCTATACCTTTTACAGCCAGATAGCGCATCGGACCGCGGCCAAAATCTTTATCTATAACTTCCCGGAACGTACCGGCTATTCCGTCTCACCCGAGGTCTGCCTGCGACTCGCCCGCGAATTCCCTAATATTATCGGCCTGAAAGACACAATTCCGGACACCGGCCATACGGCGCAGATCATTCGCCAGGTCAAATCAGAGCGCCCGGATTTTGAAGTCTACGCCGGTTACGATAACAACTTCGCGCACAACGTTTTATCGGGCGGAAATGGCTGCATCGGCGGTTTATCCAATCTTTGTCCCGAAATCTTCCGCGACTGGATGCAGGCGTTTAGCGACAACGACCTCAGCAAGGTGTCGTCACTCCAGCAAAAAGTCGATGATTTAATGGATATTTATACGGTTAACGATCCTTTCATCCCGACGTTTAAAAAAGCATTGCAACTGCGCGGCATTATTCAGTCAGACCGCTGCACCGCGCCTTTTAACTCGCTGACCATCGGCCAGAGCGAAAGTATTCAACAGATACTTTCCCGCGCTGGTATTGCCATTGATGCCTGACCCCACCGTGGAGGTATGATGAAAACGATCACCGCTTACGACAACCCGGTATTAAATTCCGCGATCGCTAAATCGTGGAAGCGTCTGGTTCCGCTGATGTTTATCCTCTACTTCATCGCCTTTATTGACAGGGTCAATGTAGGCTTCGCCAAAGAGGCGATGCAGGTCGATATTGGGCTCTCCAACTCGGCCTTTGCCCTGGGAGCGGGGATATTTTTCGCCGCCTATGCGCTGTTCGGTATTCCCGCCAACCTGATCCTGAATAAGATTGGCGCGCAAAAATGGTTAAGTATCACCACCGTGTTGTGGGGCGTACTCTCCGCCCTCACCGGCCTGGTGCAGACGGAAGCCCAGTTTATTGTTCTGCGATTCTTATTGGGTTTAGGAGAAGCTGGTTTTTACCCCGGTATTCTGCTGCTGGCCTCAATCTACTTCCCTAACAAAGTTCGGGCCTCCGTAGTGGGAATTTTCGTGCTCGGCGTCCCGCTGGCACTGACCTTAGGCTCGCCGGTCTCAGGTGCGCTGCTGGAAATGCACGGATTTCTGGGTAAACCCGGTTGGTTCTGGATGTTTTTCATCGAAGGGATCCCGGCCGTCGTTATGGGGATCTTCGCCTGGTTCTGGCTGGATGATACACCAGCCAAAGCGCGCTTTCTGACCGACGCCGAGAAAAAAGCGCTCATCAACCAGCTGCACCAGGAGCAGCGCCAGACGGAAACCAGTAGCGTCAGTACCGCGCTAAAAAGCCTTAAAGTCTGGCACCTGGCATTGATCTACGGCACCATCCAAATCAGCGTTTACGGACTGATGTTCTTCCTGCCATCTCAGGTCGCCTCGCTGATGGGCTCCACGCTGGGCTTTAAAGAATCCCTCGTCGCCGCCATCCCATGGGCCTGCTCCGCGGTCGGGGTCTACTACATTCCGCGACTGGCGGACAAAATGCCGACCCGCCGGGTGCTGATTGCAGTACTGTGCATGCTGGCGGCGGCGCTGGGGCTGTTTGTCTCTGCCTGGTCAGGCCCGGTGCTAGCTATTGCCGCGCTTTCGCTGTCAGCTATCGGCTTCCTCTCAGTGCAACCTATTTTCTGGACTTTCCCTGCGCAGATCGTCTCCGGCTCGGCGCTGGCGGCCAGTATCGGTTTTTGTACCACCATGGGCGCTTTTTGTAGTTTCCTGGCTCCGCTGATTCGCGTTGAGGTTGATGCCTTCTTCGGTAACGATTCGGCTGGACTGATAGCCCTGTCTCTCATCACCGTGTGCTGCGCCTTGCTCATTGCTGCACTCGCCGGCAGAAAAGCGACCACTGGTGTCGCACTTACCCACCACTAAAATCCTGCGGCACTGATAACAAAGGATACCTAACATGCAGACCATCTTAAAAATTGACCCTACAGACAATTTGATCGTTGCACTGCAAGACTTACGCAAAGACCAGCGGGTTAACTGGAACGATGAAGAGTACGTTCTCCGTAGCGATGTCAAAACCAAGCATAAGTTCGCCACGCAGGACATCTATCCCGGCGATATCGTCTCCCTGTACGGCGTGCCGGTTGGTAAAGCGACGCAACCCATCACCCGGGGCGAGGCCGTCACCACCGACAATATCAAACACTATGCGGCCCCGGTGTCGCTGAATGACGAAGCGCCTTATCACTGGCAGCAGCCCGATGTCTCTGCCTGGCAGCAGCGCACATTTCGCGGCATCGTCCGTGAAGATGGGCGGGTTGCCACCGCGAACTATTGGTTGGTGATTCCGCTGGTATTCTGTGAAAACCGCAATGTGCAGCGCGTCACCGATGCGCTAAACGATGCGCTCGGCTATGCCAATAACAGTCTGAAAAATTTCGCCCGTCAGGTCACATCCACCGATGCCCTGAATGATAACCGCCATTTGCCCTTCCCCCATCTTGACGGCATTCGCTGTATTACCGTCACTTCCGGCTGCGGCGGCGCGGCCTCAGACAGCATGACGATGTGCGATGTCCTCGCGGCCTACGCCGATCACCCCAATGTGCTCGGGGTAACGGTCTTTGCCTTAGGCTGCGAAAAGGCGCGGATTGTCGATTTCCAAACCGCCCTCACCACGCGCAATCCGCAGTTTAATAAGCCGGTTATCTACTTCCGGCAGCAGGACTGGAGCAGCGAAGAAAAAATGATGCAGGACGCGTTAAGCGCCACCTATAACGCGATTCGCGAAGCTCCGGTGGCGGAGCGCCAGGAGGTTCCGCTCTCGCGGTTAAAAACGGGCGTGAAATGCGGCGCTTCCGACGGATTTTCGGGGATCAGCGCCAACCCGGCGATGGGTGAAGTGTCCGATCGTCTTATCGCCCTCGGGGGTGCTTCCGGGCTGGCGGAGTTCCCGGAACTATGCGGCGCGGAAGGAGACATCGTCCACCGCTGTCTCAATCGCGAGCTCAAAGAGAAGTTTCTGGCGCTGATGAAAAACTACGAGCACGTCGCTAACTTTTTTGGCACCACCATCGCCGATAACCCAAGCCCGGGCAATATTGCGGATGGCTTGATTACCGACGCCATCAAATCTGCCGGGGCAGCCAAAAAAGGCGGCAGAGCGCCGGTGAGCGCGGTCTGCGATTACGCGGAGCCGATGGCCGAACGCGGGCTTTCGCTGGTTTGTACTCCGGGTAATGATGTCGATGCGGTGACGGGACTGGTCGCCGCAGGCTGCAATATCGTGATCTTTTCAACGGGACTTGGCACCCCGACGGGAAACCCGATCGTGCCGGTACTCAAGGTCTCGACCAATACCGCGCTAGCCAACAAAATGCCGGATATTATCGATTATGACTGTGGTCCGATTATCGAAGGTACGCCGCTGTCAGATATCGCCGATGGGCTGTTTGAGAAAATCATCGCCACCGCCAGCGGCAGCTGGCGTACCAGGGCAGATACGCTGGAACAGTATGATTTTATGCTGTGGAAACGTTCGCTGGAGCTGTGATCTGAGCTGCAATACGCCCGGCCTGCGCCGGGCGTATTGCACAGGATTAACCGCCCAGATAGGCGCTGCGTACCGCCTCGTTGGCCAGCAGTGCGTCGCCGGTATCTTCCAGCACCACGTGGCCGTTTTCCAGCACGTAGCCACGATCGGCCAGCTTCAGCGCCTGGTTGGCGTTCTGCTCGACGAGGAAAATGGTCATCCCCTGCTCGCGCAGCTGCTCGATAGTGTTGAAAATCTGCTGAATGATAATCGGCGCCAGCCCCAGGGACGGCTCGTCAAGCAGCAGCAGACGCGGCTGGCTCATCAGCGCACGACCGATGGCCAGCATCTGCTGCTCGCCGCCGGACATGGTGCCTGCCCGCTGAATACGACGCTCAAGCAGGCGCGGGAACAGCTCGTAAACCCACTGAATGCGGCTCTGGAACTGATCGCGGTCGGCAAAAAAACCGCCCATCGCCAGGTTCTCTTCTACCGTCATCCGCGAGAAGACGCGACGCCCTTCCGGCACAATCGCCACTGCTTCACGCATGATTTTCGCGGTCTGCCAGTCGGTAATATCTTTACCATCAAAGACCACCTTGCCGCTGGAGGCGCGCGGGTCGCCGCACAGCGTGCCGAGCAGCGTGGTTTTACCCGCGCCGTTGGCGCCAATCAGGGTGACGATCTCCCCCTGATTGATGTGCAGACTGACGTTATGCAGCGCCTGAATCTTGCCGTAGTGGGCGCTCACGTTGTCAAAAGATAACATCACTTTTTCCATACTTATGCCTCACCAAGGTATGCGCGGATCACGTCCGGGTTATTGCGGATCTCT
This sequence comes from Klebsiella sp. R445, assembly GCF_051131755.1. Taxonomy (NCBI): domain Bacteria; kingdom Pseudomonadati; phylum Pseudomonadota; class Gammaproteobacteria; order Enterobacterales; family Enterobacteriaceae; genus Klebsiella; species Klebsiella sp. R445. Next base: position 3,535,775 of record NZ_CP180446.1, on the reverse strand, counting down.
TCCGGCGTACCGTTAGCTAACGGCGTGCCCTGGTTAACCACATAAATACGATCGGAAATCCCCATCACCAGCTTCATATCGTGCTCAATCAGCAGGATGGTGGTGTTGTGATGGCTACGCAGCTCGGCGATCAGCTCGTCCAGCTCTTTGGTCTCTTTCGGGTTCAGACCCGCCGCCGGTTCATCCAGCATCAGAATTTCCGGCTGGGTCACCATGCAACGGGCGATCTCCAGACGTCGCTGGTCGCCGTAGGCCAGGTTACTGGCCTGACGGTTGGCGTGCTCCAGCAGGCCGATACGATCCAGCCAGGTGGCGGCACGGTCCAACGCTTCGCTCTGGGCGCGACGGAAGGACGGCGTTTTCAGCAGCCCGGAAAATACCCCGGTTTTCAGCTGCTGATGTTGGGCCACCAGCAGGTTTTCAATCACCGTCATTTCACGGAACAGGCGCACGTGCTGGAAGGTCCGCACTACGCCCATGCGGGCAATCTGCTGACCCGGCAACCCTTCGAGATGCTGATCGCGCAGTTTAATGGTCCCGCCAGTCGGCTTATAAAAACCAGTCAGGCAGTTGAAGACCGTGGTTTTGCCGGCACCGTTAGGGCCAATCAGCGAGACAATCTCCTGCGGGCGCAGCTCAAGCGACACGTTGTTGACCGCTAACAGGCCGCCGAAGCGCATCATCAGGCCGCTGACGGATAATAATGGCTGACTCATGCCTGCTCTCCTTTCGCCTGAACTTTTTTCAGCTTCAGCTGCGGGCGCGTCATCGGCAGCAGTCCCTGCGGACGCCAGATCATCATCAGCACCATCAAACCACCCAGCATCAACATGCTGTATTCGTTGAAATCACGCATCAGTTCGCGCGATACCACCAGCAGCACCGCCGCAAGGATCACCGCAAACTGTGACCCCATGCCGCCGAGCACCACAATCGCCAGCACGAAAGCCGACTCGGCAAAGGTGAAGGATTCCGGGCTGACAAAGCCCTGACGAGCGGCAAACAGCGTCCCGGCAAAACCGGCAAACGCGGCACTGATGGTAAAGGCGGTCAGCTTGATGCGCGTCGGGCTAAGGCCTAGCGAGCGACAGGCAATTTCATCTTCACGCAGCGCTTCCCACGCGCGCCCCAGCGGCATGCGCAGCAGGCGGTTAATCACAAACAGCGACAGTACTACCAGCAGCAGCGCCACCAGATAGAGGAAAATGACCCGGTCAGCCGGATCGTACTTCATACCAAAGAAGTTACTGAAGGTATCCCAGCCGCCTTCGCGGGCGCTACGGCTAAACTCGAGACCAAACAGCGTCGGCTTAGGGATCTGGCTGATACCGTTCGGGCCGCCGGTCACTTCGGTGTTGTTGAGCAGCAGGATACGCACGATTTCGCCGAAGCCCAGCGTCACGATGGCCAGATAGTCACCGCGCAGGCGCAGCACCGGGAAGCCCAGCAGGAAGCCCGCGGCGGCAGACACCAGGCCCGCCAGCGGCAGACAGGTCCAGAAGCCGAGGCCGTAATAGTGATTCAGCAGCGCAAAGGTATAGGCGCCGATGGCATAGAAGCCGCCGTAGCCCAGCACCAGCAGACCTGACAGCCCCACCACCACGTTAAGCCCCAGCCCGAGAATGATATAAATCATCGTCAGGGTGGCAATATCCACCGTGCCGCGCGATACCATAAACGGCCACGCCACGGCGATCACCAAAAGCGCCACCAGGAACAGCTTCTGCTTCACCGTCGACCCGTCGATAGCCGGCATAATAAACTTCGGCCCGGAGACATTCTTCAGGGTTTTCTGGAACAGCGGACGCATCAACTGGAAGAAGAACACCACCGCGGTGCCGATAAAGATCCACTGCCAGCGGATATCGGCGGCGGTGTCCACCACCAGCCTGGTGCCGTCCAGCTCCAGCTGCACGCCCATAAACACGCCGGCCAGAACAAAGAACATCGCCGCAGACAGCAGCGACATCGCAATATGCATCGGTTTCATACTTTCTCTACCTCCGGACGACCCAGTATGCCGGTAGGCATCACCAACAGCACCAGAATCAACAACGCGAAGGAGACCACGTCTTTATATTCCGTGCTGAGGTAGGCAGAAGAGAGCGCTTCGGCGATGCCGAGGATCAGCCCGCCGATCATTGCGCCAGGGATACTGCCGATGCCGCCCAGAACCGCAGCAGTAAAGGCTTTCATCCCGGCCATAAAGCCGATATACGGGTTGATAACACCATAGAACTGACCCAGCAGAACGCCCGCTACCGCCGCCATTGCCGCGCCGATAACAAAGGTCAGGGCAATCACCCGGTCGGTGTTAATCCCGAGCAGGCTCGCCATTTTCAGATCTTCAGCACAGGCACGACAGGCCCGGCCCATGCGGGAGTAGCGAATAAACAACGTCAGTGCCAGCATCGCCACAAAGGTCACGACCCAGATCACCAGCTGCATGGTGGTGATTGTCGCAGAGAAGTTTTCGCTGCTGCCCACCGTCCACTGGCCATTGAACAGGCTCGGCAACGCCACGTCGCGCGACCCTTCCGTCAGGCTGACGTAGTTTTGCAGGAAGATAGACATCCCGATGGCGGAGATCAGCGCAATCAGGCGCTTGGAGCTACGCACCGGCCGATAGGCCACGCGCTCGATGCTCCAGCCGTAGGCGCTGGCAATCACAATCGCCCCGACAAAACCCGCGGCCACCAGCAGCCAGCTGGTATCAATCCCCATCATCATCAGTGCGGCAATGATCATGAAGGAGACGTAGCTGCCAATCATGTAGACCTCGCCATGGGCGAAGTTAATCATGCCGATAATGCCGTAGACCATCGTATAACCGATGGCGATCAGCGCGTAAGTACTGCCCAGCGTGACGCCGTTGAACATCTGCTGCAGAAAGTAGAGAAACTGCTCGGACATAAGGTAACCTTTTTCATGCCGCCCGTTTTACGCGGGCGGTGGGATAACGCATCTTATTTTGCGACAGAGGATGATCCATCCGCATGCCACTGGAAGACACCAAACTCAAATCCCTTCAAATCGCCTTTTTCGTCCCAATTCAGCGGCCCAATCACGGTTTTCGCCCCGTGAGCTTTCAGATCTTTAATTAAGTCCAGTGGTTCCTGGCTGCTACTTCTGTCCATTGCCTGGGCTAACGACTGTACTGCAGCGTAGGTAATCCAGACATACGGACCACTCGGATCTTTTTTCTCTGCTTTCAGCGCCTCGACGATGGCGCTGTTCGCCGGGTCCTGGTCGTAGCGTTTCGGCATTGTCACCAGCATGCCTTCTGCGGCTGCACCGGCGATGTTAGACAGCGACGCGTTACCCACACCTTCCGGTCCCATAAACACGGTTTTCAGGCCCACGGAGCGTGCCTGGCGTAGCATCTGCCCCATTTCCGGGTAGTAACCGCCGTAGTAAACAAAGTCGATATTATCTTTTTGCAGGCGAGCCAGCAGCGCCGAGAAGTCTTTCTCACCGGCGGTAATGCCGTCGAAGAAGACAATGTTGGCATTGGCTTTTTTCAGGCTATCCTGGACGGAACGCGCCAGGCCTTCACCGTATTGCTGTTTATCGTGGATGATGGCGATGCGCTGCGGCTTCACTTTTTCCAGAATGTATTTCGCGGCGGTCGGCCCCTGAGAAGAGTCCAGACCGGCGGTGCGCATGATGTACTGGTAGCCACGCTGCGTCAGTTCCGGGTTGGTGGCGCCCGGGGAGATCATCAGAATGCCTTCATCTTCATAGATGTCAGAGGCCGGCTGGGTGGAAGAAGAACACAGGTGGCCGATGACGTACTGGATGCCTTCGTTAACAATTTTGTTCGCTACCGCGACGGCCTGCTTCGGGTCACAGGCATCGTCAAATTCAACGCCAACCAGCTTATCGCCCTTAATGCCACCCTGGGCGTTGATGTCTTTGATTGCCTGACGCGCGCCGTTGAACTCCATGTCCCCCCACTGAGCGACCGGACCGGACATCGCGCCGACAACCGCAACTTTAATATCTTTGGCCATCGCCGTGTGCGACATCGCCAGTGCGACAAATCCCGCAATAATCGTTTTCGCGTTCCTGTTCATGCTGCAGAACCCCGTTCGTGATGTGGTGTATACCCGTCATACTTCAAGCTGCATGAGCGTTGGCTGTACTCGTTCACCCCAGTCACTTACTTCAGTGAGCTCCTGGGGATTCTCTGCGTCGCCGCCTTCCTGCAACTCGAATTATTTAGGGTTTATATATTTTGTATTTTTATGGTTAAAAAGCATTCTGTGCTTTTATTAAACAACGCTACTTTTACCATTGTCTTTAAGGGTTTAGCGAAGTTTTTGCCTGATTTTAGCGTAAAATCTCTATATTTCAGGCTATTAAGCGAAGATAATATTCTGAAATAAGTCGAAGATAAACAAAAAAAGTCCCGTTCCCAGCATAATATAACGATACATAAGGCGGAATAAAACGCTGCACATTAGGTTAAAATTCTGCTTATTTTTCGATCCATGACGCATTGCGCTACTCTGATTACCTCAGGAAAACGAATCCCCTAATGAACAGGAAAAAAACAGCGCCCTGCCTGACGACAAATTTGGGTACACTGACCCCTTCATTTTGACGGGGCAAGCTGTGCATGAAACTGACCATTATTCGATTACCGCGCTTCGGCGAACAGGATCGCATCGACTTAGGGAAAATTTGGCCGTCACAGGATCTCGACGCGATCCCGCTGGACGACCATCACCGGGTTTACGCCGCCCGCTTTAACGAGCGCCTGCTGGCTGCCGTGCGTGTGACGTTAAGTGGCGATGCAGGCGAGCTCAGCGCGCTCTGCGTACGCGAAGTCACCCGTCGACGCGGCGTCGGGCAGTATTTAGTGGAAGAGATCCTGCAAAATAACCCGGAGATCGGCCGCTGGCGGGTCAACGCAGCCGGCGTAGAAGACAAGACGGTGATGTCGGCATTTATGCAGGCGCTGGGCTTTAGCGCACAGCAGGACGGCTGGGAAAAACGTTAAAAACATCCCGGATAGCGGCGCATCGCGCCTTATCCGGGCTACCAAAAGCAGACACCTGTAGCCCGGTAAGCGCAGCGCCACCGGGGAAAGCGTAAACCACCCTCCCGGTAATCCCCGGGAGCTTACACGAGTAAGTGACCGGGGTTGAGGAGCGCAGCCAACACACCTGTAGCGTGAAAGGCGAAGGTTAAATTATTTGGCGTCGGTGGCGGTGCCATCCGCGTGCCAGGTAAACACGCCGAACTCGAAGCCTTTCAGGTCGCCCTTCGCATCCCATGACAGCGGCCCCATCACGGTATCAACAGAGTTTGCCTTCAGGTATTTCGCGATTTCTGCCGGGTCTTCTGACTGATTCAGGCCAGCGTCCAGCGACTGGATTGCCGCATAGGTGGTCCAGACGAACGCGCCGCTCGGATCCTGTTTTTTGGCTTTAATCGCGTCAACAATCGGTTTGTTCGCCGGTACCTGATCGTAGTTCTTCGGCTTCGTTACCAGCATGCCTTCAGCGGACTGACCGGCGATGTTAGACAGGGAAACGTTGGCCACGCCTTCCGGACCCATAAACTGCGTTTTCAGGCCTGCGGCACGTGACTGGCGCAGAATCTGCCCCATTTCCGGGTGGTAGCCACCGTAGTATACGAAGTCGATATTTTCTTTCTTCAGACGCGCAACCAGCGTGGAGAAGTCTTTCTCACCGGCGGTGATACCGTCGAAGAAGACTATGTTCGCGCCGCCTTTCTTCAGGCCATCCTGTACCGCACGGGCCAGGCCTTCACCATACTGCTGCTTGTCGTGAACGATAGCGATGCGCTGCGGCTTCACTTTCTCGATAATATATTTTGCCGCCGTCGGCCCCTGGTCAGAATCCAGGCCGGTGGTACGCAGAATCATTTTATAACCACGCGCGGTCAGCTCCGGAGCCGTCGCCGCTGGCGTAATCATCAGAATACCTTCGTCTTCATAGATATCGGATGCTGGCTGGGTAGAAGAAGAGCATAAGTGGCCGATAACGTACTTAATGCCATCGTTGACCACTTTGTTGGCAACCGCTACCGCCTGTTTCGGGTCGCAAGCGTCATCATACTTAACAATCTGCAGCTTATTGCCTTTGATCCCGCCTTTGGCGTTGATATCCGCAACCGCCTGCTCGGCACCGGTAAACTCCTGGTCGCCATACTGCGCTACCGGACCAGACATCGCGCCAACCACGGCAATTTTGATGTCTTCTGCCAGCGCGGCATTGCTCATAATCAAGGCGATACATCCTGCCAGTAACGCTTTACCCTTCATGTTCATCCTGAGGCTCCCCATTATTATGGTTTTTGCATTTGTTGTGATGTTGTTTGTTAGCGCATTATTCTAATTTGAGTCATAAGAAAAGCATATGACGCCTATTTTAAGGTCTGCCGCCTGCGCTTTTGCAGCACACTATGCTAAACATACCGTCATTCAGGAGAATTTGAAATGACAAAATTGTGGGTTATGTAACAGATAAGTGACAAATAAAAAACCGCGCCAGGATCAACCGGACGCGGTGGAGTCAAGACGCCAGATTACCAACCGGCGGGCAGGTAGCCCAAAGCGGAAGCAATTGCGTAAACGGCGCTACAAAGATACAGCAACACAATGAAGGTCTGGATAAGCGGATGGGTTATCGCCGCCGGACACACCCAGCCCGGGGTAATATCCCCACGCTGGCGAGCGCCTTTGAGCATCAGAATCGGCATGATGGATAAAATCACCCCGCTAAACACCCCGGCGAAATAGAGCGCATTCACAAACGACACCATCCCGCTGTAGGCCAGAATAAATGGCGGAACCGCAACAACCACCAGCACCATCAGGCGTTTAAGCGGCTGTTCGTCGTTCCCGAGGCGGAACTGGTCGAAAATATTGGTCAGGAAACTGCCCCCCAGGCCCCAGTAGGAAGTCAGCATGGCGCACAGGGCAAACAGGTTGGCAGAGAAAAAGGCCCACTCACCGAGCGCCCGTCCCCAGGAGATGGTCGCGACATCGGAAATATTATCCAGGCCGTTGAGCGCAATCACCGACAGCGGAACCAGCGCCAGCAGAACAAAAGTCAGCCCCATCCCGACCATAATGGCCTTTGGCAGCTTCTCCGGTTTATCGGCGAAGCCACGGGCCATTTCCGGGACAATATATTGCGCCGAGAAGCAGAAGGCGACGACGTTGAACACCGGCACCATGTACAGCCAGTTACCGTCGAGCAGATAGCTGACCTGGGTCGTATCTTTGAGCAAGGTGGCGGCAACCAGCACGGCAATCATCACCACCATGCCGATACTAATAAACTTCTCGCCGCGACCTATCGCTTTCAGCCCCAGATAGAGCACACCTGCCGCCGGGATAAAAAACAGCACGCTGCCGAGCGCCGGGGAGATGCCGAACAGCGAATGCAGCAGCTTGCCGCTGCCGGTCATATAGGCGGTCAACGCGCCGATACTGTTCACGCATACGGACAGGAACATCATCAACGCCCCGAAGCGCCCGACATAGCGGTGCGACAGCCCACTAAGTTGCAAATGTTTGCGGGTACGCAGGGTCGATTCGGCGACATAAAGCATGGTAATGGTGGTCAGGCTGCCGACGATGATCAGCCAGAACAACAACGGTAGAAAACCGGCCTTACTGGAGGCATAGGCGATGGACAATACCCCGGCACCGATGTTGGTCCCGACGATCATCGACACCCCTTCAACGAAGCTGAGGGATTTTGCAGGTACAGCAGTACGTTCCCGGTTCGTCAGAACCGAGGAAAAGGTGGAATTTTCAGACATAATATTTTCCGTTTTATTCCGGCGATCTGCGCCGCCGGAAAAAAGGTGATATCAGGGTGATAAACCACTCACGCTGAGTAAAACCCCTATGCGGCATCCTGTTTTATTCGGCTTCCCTGCCGCCGCACAGGCGTGTGCCGTGTTATCCCTTGAGGATGCGCGCCAGAATATCCAGCGCTTTAGTAAACTGCGCGTCTGGAATAGTTAACGGGTACAGGAAACGAATCACGTTGCCATAGATGCCGCAGCTCAGCAGCAGCAGACCATTTTCCTGGGCTTTCTGTTGGATCTGGCGGGTAAACTCTGGTGACGGTTCGCCGGTCTGCGGATCGTTAAACTCCACGGCCACCATCGACCCTTGACCACGAATATCAACAATCGCCGGGCAATGCTGACGCGCCTGCTGCAGCACCTCTTTCAGATGGCTGCCGAGTTGCTCCGCGCGCTGGCACAGTTTTTCTTCGTCAATCACATCAAGGACCGCATGGGCCGCCGCCACCGCCAGTGGGTTACCGGCATAGGTGCCGCCAAGTCCACCCGGCGCCGGCGCATCCATTACGTCGGCACGGCCAACGACGCCCGATAGCGGGAAACCGCCGGCGAGGCTTTTCGCCATCGTCATCAGGTCCGGTTTCACATCGTAATGCTGCATGGCAAACAGCTTGCCGGTGCGCGCAAAGCCCGTTTGCACCTCATCGGCAATCAGCAGAATGCCGTGGGTATCACAGAGCGCACGCAGCGCCTGCATAAACTCTGGCGGTGCAACGTTAAACCCGCCTTCGCCCTGAATCGGCTCGAGGACAATCGCTGCCACCTGGTCCGGGCCAATATCGGCTTTAAAGATGCGCTCCAGGCTCTTCATGGCGTCAGCCGTGGTAATTCCGTGGGCGGCATTCGGGTAGACCCCGTGATACACCGACCCCGGGAACGGCCCGAAACCGATTTTGTACGGTGCGACTTTGCCGGTCAGCGCCATGGTCATAAAAGTACGACCGTGGAAACCGCCACCGAAGGTGATCAACCCCGGGCGGCCGGTGTAGGCGCGGGCAATCTTCACTGCGTTTTCTACAGCTTCAGCGCCGGTGGTGAAGAACGCGGTTTTTGCCGGGCCATCGATCGGTGCCAGCTCGTTAATACGCTCGGCCAGAGAGACGTAGCTTTCGTACGGGACAATCTGATACGCGGTGTGGGTAAAAGCCTGCAGCTGCTGTGCGACGGCCTCAACGATTTTCGGGTGACGATGGCCGGTGTTGAGCACGGCAATACCAGCAGCAAAATCGATCACCTCGTTGCCTTCCACATCCCACAGCGTGGCGTTTTCTGCTTTCTCAACAAAGTAGTTGCACATTACGCCTACGCCGCGCGGCGTCGCCTGCTGGCGACGTTGATTCAGTTCTGAACTTTTCACCCTCGAATCTCCTGTCATGTGTGTCACGTTATCGCAACAATTTCGAAACTATGTCGTTTATTTACACAGGAGTTGGCCCTATAATCGAGTACCAATTTAGATTATCTTAGGGATCCAATTGCGTTCACTCGTCGGCGACCTGGTGCTGGTCAGATTGCAGGAAGAGTCAGACCCACTCCTGCATAAACGCTTATATAACGCGGTCCGCCGCTCGATTCTGGACGGATCTTTACCACCCCACAGCCGCCTGCCACCCTCGCGAGATCTGGCCGGGGAACTCGGTGTTTCAAGAAACACCATATTAACAACTTATGAACAACTCCTGGCGGAAGGATATGTCATCTCCCGCCGGGGAAGCGGTACATTTGTCGCAAAAATAGGCCATGATGCCTCGCATTCTGCTGATAAAACCGACGTAAACAGCAGCACCCCGGCACCGACTGCCTACCTATCCCGCCGCGGCCAGCGTCTGCTCACGCACGTCAGCGCCAGCCCGCGCCAGTGGGGAGCTTTTATCCCCGGCGTGCCGGACGTCAACGCCTTTCCCCATCCGCTGTTCAGCAAGATTCAGGCCCGCATCAGCCGCCGCCCGAAGCCTGAGCGATTGAGCTACAGCTGCAATGGCGGCACGCCGGAATTGCAGCAGGCGCTTGTCGAATACCTCAGAGTATCCCGGGGTGTGCATTGCCAGGCAGATCAAATTCTTATTACCGAAGGGATCCATCAGGCGATTGACCTGGTGACGCGCATGCTTTGTGACAGCGGTGACCTGGCCTGGGTGGAAGAGCCATCCTACTGGGGGATACGCCACGTGCTGGGGATGAATGATGTGCGGATCGAGCCGGTTACCGTTGATGCCAACGGCTTGTGCCCCCCGGAGACGGTTGAGGAGGCGCCGCACCTGATTTTTGTCACCCCATCGCATCAGTATCCGCTGGGGGCTGTGATGACGCTGGCGCGCCGTCAGCGTTTGCTGGCACTGGCTCGTCAGCACGGCAGCTGGATCGTCGAAGATGATTACGACAGCGAGTTTCGCTTTTCCGGCCAGCCAATCCCGGCGCTGCAGGGGCTGGTCGCCGATGCGCCGGTGGTCTACATCGGCACCTTCAGTAAGACCCTCTATCCCGGGCTACGGCTGGGCTATGTGGTGCTGCCGCGGCCGTTGATTGGCGATCTTAAAAACGCCCATGCCGAGCTCTACCGCGGCGGCCATTCGTTGATTCAGATGGCGCTGGCGGAGTTTATTAATGCCGGTCACTACTCCGCCCATATTCGCCGTATGCGCCTGCTTTACAGCCGCCGCCGCGCCTGCCTGACGGAACTCATCCAACGCTACTGCAACCCGCAGGCGCTGTCAGATTTCAGCGATAATGCCGGCCTGCATCTGATCCTCAATCTGCCGGACGAGGCAGATGACGTGGCGATCGCCAAAATGGCCAATGCCCGGCATATTCTGGTGCGCCCGCTGTCGCGCTACTACCTGACGGCCCGGCGTAAAAAAGGATTGTTGATGGGGTTTGCCAGCCTGCCAGAGACGCAAATGGAGCCGGCCTTCCAGGTCCTGCTGGAGTGCCTGCAGACATTATGTCCCGAGGTGCTGGACAATGGAGAAGGTGCAGAAAAACAAAACGCCCCAACGTAATGTGGGGCGTTATCAGGTGCCTGCGAAGAGGCGGGTGTTCACGCGGTCGCGTTATGCTTCGATAGCCATGCGCAGTTTCTTCATCGCGTTTTTTTCCAGCTGGCGTACACGCTCAGCCGACACGCCGTAACGATCGGCCAGCTCCTGTAGCGTCGACTTATTGTCTTCGTCCAGCCAGCGGGCGCGGATGATGTCCTGGCTACGCTCGTCCAGACCCTGCATCGCATCGGTCAGCTTGTTGGCCGCCTGCTCTTCCCAGTTATCATCCTCAATGCCGTCGGCAAAGTTAGAGGTTTTATCCTGCAGATAGAGCACCGGAGCCATCGGCTGGCTATCGGACTCGTCGTCCGACGACATGTCAAAGGTCATGTCCTGCGCCGCCATACGGGATTCCATCTCACGCACGTCTTTGCTCGACACACCCAGCTCGCGGGCCACCATTTCGACTTCATCCTGGTTAAACCAGCCCAGACGCTGCTTGGTTTTACGCAGGTTAAAGAACAGCTTACGCTGCGCTTTGGTTGTTGCGACTTTCACAATACGCCAGTTACGCAGGACATATTCGTGAATTTCAGCCTTGATCCAGTGCACGGCGAAGGAAACCAGACGCACGCCCACTTCCGGGTTGAAACGACGCACGGCTTTCATCAGGCCGATGTTGCCTTCCTGAATCAGATCCGCCTGCGGCAGGCCATAGCCCGAGTAATTACGAGCAATATGAACAACAAAGCGCAGGTGAGACAGAATCAGCCTTTTCGCTGCTTCCAGATCGCCCTGGTAATGCAGCTTTTCAGCAAGCTCCCGCTCTTCATCAGCCGACAACATCGGCCAAGTGTTCGCAGCCCGGATATACGATTCCAGGTTACCAACGGGGGCTAAAGCTAAAGTTTGCATATCTTTGGTCATTCAAATCCTCTCAATCGATATCGTCTGGCGCGGTGGCTTCCCATCACATGGGCAACAAACATGCCAGCATTTATGAGCAACGAGAATATCACCCACATTAGTATCAGACAGTGATTTTATCCACAAGTTCCATGCAACGATGTGAATAGATTACGCACAAAATGTGACATGGATATGAAGCGTAGGGAAGAGACAACAGGGACTCTTTCCCTGCAGAGAGACATTCATCAGTGCAGGGAAAGATTATACCAGACTTTTTTTAATCGGGGGTAAAGTGACGTAAATGTTGGACGGTAGCCAGCCAGGCCGCTACCCAGCCAATCATCGAACAGACGATCAGCATCAGCAGACACTCGTCGAAGCCTAAACCGCTGAGCTCAAATTTCGTCCCGAACACCTGCGCCACTTCGGTTACCGCTGACGACAGGCGCATCACCATGATTTCCGACAGAATCAGGGATAAGAAGGCACCACAGAAGCCCAGCAGCGCGCCGCCATAGAGGAACGGACGCAGGATGAAGCCATCGGTCGCCCCGATCAGCTTCTGCACGTTAATGGTATCGCGGCGCGCAAAAATGCTCAGACGCACGCTGTTGCCGATCACCAGGAACACGGCGGCAACCATTAAGACGCCAATCAAGGCCGATACGCGGCCCACTAAGCCGGTTAAGGAAGAGAGGCGCGCGAACCAGCTGTCGTCCATACGCACTTCATCAACGCCCTGAATACGCGTCACCCGATCGCGTAACGTATTCAATGCCTCGGTTCCCTGGAAGTCCAGCTTCGGCACCACAATCGCCACCGCCGGCAGCGGGTTCTCTTCCAGCATATCCAGCGCACCGCCAAAGCCAGACCAGTTGCGGAACTCCCCTAGCGCTTCATCACGCGACAGGTAGTTAACCTTCTCAACGCCTTGCTCAGCTTGCAGCTGACCGACAACCCGCGCCGCCGCATCGTCATCCAGCGTTTTCTCGAGGTACACGGTGATCTGCGGGGTAGGATAATACTGCGCTGCCGCGGTATTGACGTTTTTGTACACCATGTAGCAGACGCTTGGCAGCGTCAGCGAGATGGCGATAACCATGATCGTCAGGAAGGTCGCGAGCGGCGTGCTTTTCAGATCCTGAACCGCGCCATGCCAGGCATAGCGAACCTGTTCGTTAAAGACGTTGCTCTTACGGGAAGCCGGGGCTGGCGTCGCTTTGGGCCGCTTCGGCGCATTGCGCCCGCCGCCACCGCCCGCACCAGCACCGTTACGCAGGCGATCGAACCTGTTACCGAACTGGCGAATTTGATTTATTGCGTCACGCTTATTCACCCCAGTGGCCTCCATGCATATGACCGTCGCTCAGGGTCAGCATGCGATACGAGCGGCTGGAGATCAGCCCCAGGTCGTGCGTCGCCATCAGAACCGTTACCCCTACGCGGTTGAACTCCTCAAACAGACGTAAAATCCCTTCCGAGAGCGCCTCATCGAGGTTACCGGTAGGTTCGTCCGCCAGCAGCACCGCCGGCTTATTCACCACCGCGCGGGCAATCCCTACGCGCTGCTGTTCACCACCGGAGAGTTGGATGGGAAGGTTTTTCGCTTTGTCCAGCAACCCGACTTTATCCAGCGCCGCCGACACACGGCGACGAATATCATCGCCACTGGCACCGGCAATAATCAGCGGGATAGCCACATTATCAAACACCGTACGATCCATCAGCAGGTGATGGTCCTGGAAAATCATGCCGATCTGGCGCCGTAGGAACGGCACCTCCCGGCTCTTCAGACGGCTAATATCATGGCCGCCGAATAAGATTTTCCCGGCGCTCGGCCGCTCGATACCGCAGATAAGCTTAAGCAGGGTACTTTTCCCCGCGCCGGAGTGGCCGGTCAGAAATGCCATCTCGCCCGACTGCAGGTGAAAGTCCACCCCCTGCAGCGCTTGTCTCCCACCGAGATAGGCTTTGCTGACTTGTTCAAAGCGAATCATGATTAATCCTCTCGGGCAAAAAGTGCCTCAATAAAGTCGCCCGCATTAAACGGACGCAGATCCTCAATACGTTCACCGACGCCAATGTAGCGAATCGGAATACCAAACTGGTCGGCGACGGAGAAGATAACGCCCCCCTTCGCGGTGCCATCCAGTTTAGTCAGCGTAATACCGGTCAGTCCAACGGCTTCATGGAACAGTTTGGCCTGGCTAATGGCATTTTGCCCGGTGCTGGCATCGATAGTCAGCATGATCTCATGCGGCGCATCTTCATCCAGTTTTTTCATCACGCGGACGATTTTCTTCAGCTCTTCCATCAGATGCGATTTGTTCTGCAGACGGCCGGCGGTATCAGCGATCAGCACATCGACGTTGCGCGCCTTCGCCGCCTGGATGGCATCGAAGATAACCGATGCGGAATCCGCGCCGGTATGCTGGGCAATGACCGGAATGTCGTTACGCTGACCCCAGACCTGCAGTTGCTCGACCGCTGCGGCACGGAAGGTATCGCCCGCCGCCAGCATGACCGATTTACCCTGCTGTTCGAACTGGCGCGCCAGCTTGCCGATGGTGGTGGTTTTGCCAACGCCGTTGACGCCAACCATCAGAATAACAAACGGTGTTTTCCCTTCAACATTCAACGGCTCATCGACTTTCGCCAGGATGCCGCCCATCTCTTCTTTCAGCAGGCCATAAAGCGCTTCTGCGTCGCGCAGCTGCTTGCGGCTGGCGCCTTCGGTCAGATTGGTAATGATCTTGCGGGTTGTTTCCACGCCAACATCGGCAATCAGCAGCTGCTCTTCCAGCTCTTCAAACAGATCATCATCGATTTTTTTACCGCGGAACAGACTGATAAATCCGGAACCAAGGTTCTGTTTGGTTTTAATCAGGCTGCGTTTCAGTCGGGCGAAGAAGCCCTCTTTAGTCGGTTTGTCCTGCTCCTGCTGGACAGGTTCTTCCGCCTGGGTCTCTTCTTCTTCGTGGTCGGCATCAACAGGCTGTGACGCCAGCGCCAGGGCTTCCAGTTCTTCATCAGACAGCGCTGGCTCAGGCTCTTCTTCGATGACCGCATCGTCGGCAACGCTGACGTCCGGCTCAGCCATCACCTGCTCCGGCGCGAGGTCGGCTACCGCTTCCGCCACAACCGGCTGGGCAAGACTCGCCTCAACCAGCGGCTCGGTAACAGTAACTTCTTCAACCCGAGGCTCTTCAACCGCAGGTTCCTCGACAACCACGACTGCTGGCTCTTCAACCACCGGCGCTTCAACAACCACGGCTGCTGGTTCTTCAACCACAGGTGCTTCAAGCACAGGTTCTTCAATAACCGCGACTTCTTCAACCACCGGCGGCAGCTCGCGCTCAACCACCTGCTCAGTCACCTCCACGACATCAGCCGCAAAGGTCTCCGGGTCCTCTTTTTCTACCGCAGGTGCGTTAACCGCATCTGCTTCTGGCGTAGTAACCGTCTGCTCAGGCAGCGTCTCTGTCGGATGCTGCCCGACAACCTCGTCCTGCCCTTCTACTTTTTGTTCGCTTTCGGTTTCCTGCGCCTGTTCTTTTTGTCCAAAGCCCAGCCAGGAAAAGAAGCCACGTTTTTTCTCTTTTGCCATTTGCGACGACACTCCCGCTGTTTATTCATGGCACAGCTTCGGCATATCACGCGCGGAAGCTGAAAAATGATGAAATTAGTCGGATAGTCTATCACTTAACTTAACTCGCATCACCGCCCCCGGATTAAGGTTTCGTCATCCGCGTTCGATCGCTAGAATAGCGGGCTGAAAGTGGAGACCTGAGCAAAGAGATGAAGAAACCAAACCACGCAGGCAGCGGCCAGATCCGCATTATTGGCGGACAATGGCGAGGCCGAAAATTACCGGTGCCGGAGAGCCCGGGTCTGCGCCCGACCACCGACCGGGTTCGCGAAACCCTGTTTAACTGGCTGGCGCCGGTCATGGCACAGGCGCACTGCCTCGACTGCTTTGCCGGCAGCGGCGCCCTGGGGCTGGAAGCGCTCTCGCGCTATGCGGGAAATACCACGCTGCTGGAAATGGAGCGCGGCGTCGCCCAACAGCTGCAAAAAAACCTGGTGACGCTGAAGGCGGCGAACGGCAAGGTGGTCAATACTAATACGCTCACCTACCTGAATCAGCCCGGCACGCCGCACCAGATCGTGTTTGTTGACCCGCCGTTCCGCAAAGGGCTGCTGGAAGAGACGCTGCGCCTGCTGGAAAATAACGGCTGGCTCGCCGATGAAGCGCTCGTCTACGTCGAGAGCGAAGTTGAAAATGGCTTACCGCCGGTGCCGGTCAACTGGCATCTGTATCGTGAAAAAGTGGCCGGACAGGTCGCCTACCGTCTCTACCAACGTGAGGCACAAGGAGAAAATCATGCTGATTAATTTTGGCCGCGTGCTGATGCTGTGCGTGTGGGCGTTTTTGCTGTTAAACCTGTTTCAGCCTTTCCCGAAACCGCTGAATATTTTCGTTAACGTCGCGCTGATCTTTATGATCCTGATGCACGGCCTGCAGTTGACGCTGCTGAAAGCCACGCAGCCGAAAGACGCCCCGCCGCTGGGGCGCTTTGAGCAGGTGCGCATTTTTGTCTTTGGCGTGTTCGAACTGGTGGCCTGGCAGAAAAAGCTCAAGGCCACGCTGCGTAAGAAGTGACAGACTGGCTCAGGGTTCTGGCGTAAACGCGACAAACCTTGAGCCCTGATAGCTCAACATCCCCCTGTCGCCGACGCTCAGCGCATGATATTGCGCGGCCTCAAGCCGAAAATTGACTTCCATCCCGCCGGTCTCTGGCCGGAAGCTGGCCTCATAGCGAATATCGCTGCCGGCAGGCGCCACGGTCTGCTGGCGCGAACGGCGATCGTTGATCACCTTTTCCCGCTTGTTACTCACCACCACCCGCTTTTGCAGTACGGGCGCGGCGTCATTATTCATATTTTCCCGTCGCTGCTGCACATAACGCAGCGAGGCGGCCACCACAATAATGGCGACGACGACGATAAAAAACAGCGGTACCTTACTCATTCATCTAACCCATAAGAATTCTCAGGAATAAGCATACCGCGCCTTGATTAACATTGTCATCTGCCGCTCCGAACCACTACACTAGAATTCAGTACCGTCAATACGCCAATCACTTAATAATAACAGATACAAGGACTTACTATGCTTTGGTCGTTTATTGCTGTCTGTTTCTCCGCGTGGCTTTATGTCGATGCATCCTATCGCGGCCCCACGTGGCAACGCTGGGTTTTTAAACCCGTCACCCTGATCCTGCTGCTGCTGCTGGCCTGGCAGGCACCGATGTTCAATGCCATCAGCTATCTGGTGCTCGCCGGGCTGTGCGCGTCGCTGCTGGGCGATGCGTTAACGCTGCTGCCACGCCAGCGGATCATGTATGCGGTCGGCGCCTTTTTCCTGTCGCATCTGCTCTATACCATCTGGTTTGCCAGCCAGATGACAATGTCATTTTTCTGGCCGCTGCCGCTGGTCCTGCTGGTTATCGGCGCGCTGCTGCTGGCGGTGATCTGGAGCCGGCTTGAAGAGCTGCGCATGCCGGTGTTTACCTTTATCGGTATGACGCTGGTGATGGTCTGGCTGGCCGGCGAACTGTGGTTCTTCCGCCCGACGGATACCGCGCTTTCGGGCTTTGCCGGGGCGTCATTCCTGCTGCTCAGCAATATCGTCTGGCTGATCAGCCACTATCGCCGTCGCTTCCGCGCCGATAACGCGATTGCGGCCGCCTGCTACTTCGCCGGTCACTTCCTGATTGTCCGCGCTCTGTACCTGTAATTAATCGCTTGACTCTGGAGTCGACTCCAGAGTGTATCCTCTGGGTAATGAGAAAATTATCATTACCCGGAGGGTCTCATGTCGACTCCAGAAGCTCAGGATAAAAAAGTCCCGCAATTCTCGTCATTCAAATTAAAGCCGGTGACTGCGCAGGCTGACAGCTGCTGCACGGAGTCCACCTGTGCCACCGCCACGCCGCCTGAAAGCACGCCTTTAAACGAAGCCCGTTACCGTTGGTTAGTCGAAGGGATGGACTGCGCCGCCTGCGCCCGCAAGGTAGAAACCGCCGTGCGCCAGGTCGAGGGGGTCAGTCAGGTTCAGGTGGTGTTTGCCACCGAAAAGCTGCTGGTGAACGCCGATGGCGACGTCCGCGAGCGCATTGAAAGTGCGGTACGTGCAGCAGGCTATACGCTACGCGATGAAAGCGCCCCGGTGCCGAAGGTCTCACGTCTGCGCGAAAACCTGCCGCTAGTGACGCTGCTGCTGCTGATGGCGCTGAGCTGGGGTCTGGAACAGTTCAACCACCCGTTTGGCGAGCTGGCGTTCATCGCCACTACCCTCGTGGGCCTGTGGCCTGTTGCCCGCCAGGCCGTGCGCCTGATCCGTAGCGGCAGCTGGTTTGCCATTGAAACACTGATGAGCGTTGCCGCCATCGGGGCACTGTTTATCGGCGCCACCGCCGAGGCGGCGATGGTGCTGCTGCTGTTTCTGATTGGCGAACGTCTTGAAGGCTGGGCTGCCAGCCGCGCCCGCCAGGGCGTGAGCGCGCTGATGGCCTTAAAACCCGATACCGCCATTCGCTTACGCGACGGTGAACGGCAAACCGTCGCCCAGCGCGATCTGCGTCCCGGCGACGTGATTGAAGTGGCCGCCGGCGGCCGTTTACCCGCCGATGGTCAACTGCTGACACCGTTTGCCAGCTTCGATGAAAGCGCCTTAACCGGCGAATCCGTACCGGTCGAGCGTCGCTCTGGCGAGCGCGTGGCGGCAGGCGCCACCAGCGTCGATCGATTAGTGCAGTTGACGGTGATATCCGAGCCGGGCGACAGCGCCATTGACCGTATTCTGAAGCTGATTGAAGAGGCCGAAGAGCGTCGGGCGCCGATTGAGCGGTTTATCGATCGCTTCAGCCGGGTCTATACGCCAGCCATTATGGTCGTCGCCCTGCTGGTGGCGATTGTCCCGCCGCTGTTCTTTAGCGCCGCCTGGCTGCCGTGGATCTACAAAGGCCTGACGCTGCTGCTGATCGGCTGCCCCTGCGCGCTGGTAATTTCCACCCCGGCGGCGATTACCTCCGGACTGGCGGTAGCGGCCCGCCGCGGGGCGTTAATTAAGGGCGGTGCGGCACTGGAACAGCTGGGGCGGGTACGCCAGGTCGCCTTTGACAAGACCGGGACGCTGACCGTTGGCCAGCCGCGCGTCACCACCATAATCGCGCTGAGCGAAGAGGATGAAAACAGTCTGCTGGCGCTGGCGGCAGCGGTAGAGCAAGGCTCCAGCCATCCTCTGGCGCAGGCTATTGTGCGGGAAGCACAGCAGCGCCAGCTGGCGATCCCCTCGGCCCGCAACCAGCGTGCGCTGGCAGGTTCCGGGATTGAAGCCGACGTCGACGGCCAGCAAATCTTGATTTGCGCGGCGGGTAACGGCAGCGCGCCGCAGCATGAGGCGCAGATTCAGCAACTGGAGAATGCCGGGCAGACGGTGGTGCTGGTACAGCGCGAGCAGGCGCTGCTGGGGATTCTGGCATTGCAGGACACGTTACGGGATGACGCCCGTCAGGCGGTCGACGATCTGCATCGTCTGGGCGTCAAAGGGGTGATCCTCACCGGGGATAACCCACGCGCGGCGGCGGCGATTGCCGGAGAGCTGGGGCTGGCGTTCCGCGCCGGACTGCTGCCAGCCGATAAGGTCACGGCGGTGACGGCGCTCAATGCCGAGGAACCGCTGGCGATGGTTGGCGACGGGATTAACGACGCCCCGGCAATGAAGGCCGCGACCATCGGCATCGCCATGGGCAGCGGGACCGACGTGGCGCTGGAGACCGCCGACGCCGCCTTGACCCATAACCGGTTAACCGGTCTGGCGCAGATGATTGCCCTGGCCCGCGCCACCCACGCCAATATCCGACAGAATATTGCCATCGCGCTTGGGCTGAAGGGGATTTTCCTCATCACCACCCTGCTCGGATTAACCGGGCTGTGGTTGGCGGTGCTGGCAGATACCGGCGCGACGGTGCTGGTCACCGCGAACGCCCTGCGACTGTTACGTCAGAAGTAAGCGGAAAGCCCCGGGGCAGCCTGAAGCAGATCAGTGGCTTTTGCGGATCAGGTAACGGTACGGCAGCGCCTCGGTTTCCTGCGCCAACAGCTCGTGTTCCATAAAACGGCAAAACCCAGGAATATCGCGGGTGGTCGCCGGATCGTCGGCGATAATCAGCAGCGTCTCGCCCACCGGCATCGTACGTACCGCCTTGCGTACCATCATTACCGGTTCCGGGCAGCGCAGGCCCTGAGCATCCAGCGTGTGGTCAGGACTGGAGAAAAGTTCGGTCATTTTCATCTCACATCAACAAAACGGCCCTAGTTTACCCCCACTTTTGCGCCGCGCAAGTCAGGTTAACGTTTGCGCGAAAAACAACCGTTGCATTACACACGCAACGCAGTATCATGCAGCCGTTTTTATTGGGTTCCCTCACCCCAACCACTAAAAAGGTCACAATATGAGTCCCTTTACTACCGTACAGCGTACAAAAGCGCTGGTCTGGCTTTCGCTTTTCCATTTGCTGGTGATCACTTCCAGTAACTATCTGGTGCAGCTCCCGATCTCCATCTTCGGTTTTCATACCACCTGGGGCGCGTTCAGCTTTCCGTTTATTTTCCTTGCCACCGATCTGACGGTGCGGATTTTCGGCGCTCCGCTGGCGCGACGCATTATCCTGGCAGTGATGATCCCGGCGTTGCTGATCTCCTACGGCGTCTCCTCCCTGTTCTATATGGGCGAGTGGCAGGGTTTCGCCGCGCTGACCCACTTTAACCTGTTCGTCGCCCGTATCGCGGCCGCCAGCTTTATGGCCTACGCGCTGGGTCAGATCCTTGATGTCCACGTCTTTAACCGTCTGCGTCAAAACCGCCGCTGGTGGCTGGCACCGACCGCCTCGACCCTGTTCGGCAACGTCAGCGATACGCTGGCCTTTTTCTTTATCGCCTTCTGGCGCAGCCCGGACCCGTTTATGGCGGCCAACTGGGGAGAAATTGCGATTGTCGACTACAGCTTCAAAGTGCTGATCAGCATTGTCTTCTTCCTGCCGATGTATGGCATGCTATTGAATATGCTGATGAAAAGACTGGCAGATAAATCTGATTTATCGGCATTGCAGCCAGGTTAAGAGTACTCACAGGTTGATGTGATAAGATACTCGGATGAGCCGTTAATGGCCGTTTATCGAAAGGAAGATGTCAATGCGCAATTTGGTTAAATATGTCGGTATTGGCCTGCTGGTTGTAGGTCTTGCGGCCTGTGATAACAGCGATTCAAAAACGCCAACCGAAGGGGCTGCTGCACAGAGCAACGCCAGTGGACAAACCGTTAGCCTGCTGGATGGCAAGCTGAGTTTCTCCCTGCCGGCGGGAATGACCGATCAGAGCGGCAAGCTGGGCACTCAGTCCAACAACATGCACGTCTACTCTGACGTCACCGGGCAAAAAGCGGTGATTGTGATTGTTGGCGACAGCACCAACGAAGAGTTAAGCGTGCTGGCCCAGCGTCTGGAAGAGCAGCAGCGCAGCCGCGATCCGCAGCTGCAGGTGGTCACCAATAAATCGGTTGAGGTCAAAGGCCACACCCTGCAACAGCTGGACAGCATCATCTCCGCCAAAGGTCAGACCGCGTGGTCTTCGGTACTGCTTGGCAAGATTGACGACAAGCTGCTGACCCTGCAGATCACCCTGCCAGCAGACAACCAGCAGCAGGCGCAGACTGAAGCAGAAAGCATCATCAATACCCTCGCCATCCAGTAACTACTGGCCCGGCGTCGCGGCCTCCGGTTCTACCACCGGGGGCCGTTTTTTTAACTGCCAGCCTAACACCAGCGCCACCGCCACCAGCCCTGCAGCCACCAGATAAATCGCCGATATTCCGACCCACGCCATCAGCAAGCCCGCCAGCGGCCCGGTCACCCCTAGCGAAAGATCCATAAATACCGTGTAGGTCGCCAGCGCCGAGCCCTGATTCTGCTGCGGTACCGCCTTCACCGCCACCACGCCCAGCGCCGGGAAGACCAGCGAAAAACCGGCGCCGGCCAGGAAGGTACCGATTTTCGCCATCAACGACGTTTCTGCCAGCCCGACCAGCAACAGCCCGACGATCTCCACGCTGAAGCACAGCATCGCTACGTTCAGCCCGCCCAGACGCTGAATACCGTTGGGGAACAGCAAACGAGTGCCGACAAACGCACAGCTAAACAACGTCAGCGCGAACGCCGCGCCATCCCAGCCTTTGGCATCGTAAAACAGCGTGATAAAGGTCGCGATCGCCCCAAATCCGGCGGACGCCAACGCCAATGCCATGCCATACGGCCAGACCCGGCCAAGCACCGCGCGAAACGACATAACCTTGCCCCTGGTCGCCTTGACCGCCGCCTTGGGCAGCGCGCAGAGAATCGCCACCAGCGCCACGGCCATAATCGTCAACGCCAGCCCTTTCAGCCCCACGAGGGAATAACAGAGCACGCCAAGCGGTGCACCAATCGCCATCGCCCCGTAGGTCACGATCCCGTTCCACGAAATCACCCGCCCGATGTGCAACGAGCCGACGACGCCCACGCCCCACAGGGTCGAGCCGGTACCGGCAAAGCTTTGCCCAATGCCGAGAATCACGCGTCCCAGGCACAGCAGCGTCAGGCTGATCAGCGGCCAGTCGCCGCCGACCGCCGCCAGCAGATAGCTCAGGCCGCTGAGGAAGCAGCCGCACAGCCCAAAGACCACAATCTTTTTTGGCCCCAGCAGGTCAGCGTAGCGCCCGGCATGCGGGCGACTGAGCAGCGTGGCAAAGTATTGCAAACTGATCACCAGCCCCGCCCAGAAGGCGCTGAACCCCATAACATCGTGCACATAGCCGGGCAGTACCGCCAACGGCAGGCCAATCGTCAGGTAGCTGGCAAAATTAAACATCACAACTGAAACAATCCGCAGATTGAGGCGCAATCCATTCAGCGCCGGTTCGTCAACGGCTTCGGGCATTGGGTTCACCAGATTTTTACAACAGTGTTTCACTATTACCATGTTGACCACATAAAAGCAGCCAGTTGCGCATAAAATCACGTTTCAGCAGCGTACCGGCAGCGTATGGGAAGAAAGTTTTTGTCTATATTTAAATAACCCACGCGCGATGGCTAAATATTGCGGATTATTAACTTGCCGGAAAAAATAATGTTAGCGTTCTGAGTCTGATCAATTGCCCATGGCGAACTCCACCCTGTCCACACGTTTTTATGATCAACACCGCCCGACAGAAAACAACGTTGAATTCGCGATCGCTATTTGCCTGGGGTTTTATTTTGACTGAGGATATTCAAGACCTGTGGTTATGGCTTCATGAGTAAGTACTCAAGCACTCATTCTGACTAAAAATAGGGGCAGCGAGAGTGAATTCGGCATTCTCCTATGTATTCATCTGCCTGCCGCGGCAATTTATGGTGCAAATGTCAGAGAGTAGCCATCGGCCTGTTGATGGAATAACGGAATATCGCTGTCAGCTGCGAATAATTGCCATAATAAATTGCACTGGCATGCGAAAATAATGAAAATACGCGCTGACTTCACTACCTAATTTGCCAGGCGGTGAATATGCCTGCCACTATGCCCTCACTCTGCACTGAGCAGCAGATATCCGGTCGGCAGAAAAAGCGGAGCGCTAAAAATCCTGGCTGGTAAAACGCCGTTGGTTCAGACGTTAGCCATACTGTATTCGCGGGCCAGAAGAAAATACAAAGCGGCGTTCAAAAAACGTCGCTGGAATCACCGGTTTATCGCGGATGCGCGTTGATGAAATTCTCACTAAACATAGTTGACTGGCAGGGCAGAGCCCCTGGGCTTAGCGAAACAGCACAGTGGCAGCAATGGTCACGGCAGCCGCACGCCATCGATCCGGCAGCGCCGCAGGCAAAATTAAGTGAATTACCGATGATGGCCGCCAGACGACTCAGTTCGGGGAGCAAGCTCGCCGTGGAGTGTGGACTGGCAATGCTGCACCGTCATCACATCGACGCCGTGCTGTACACCAGCCGTCACGGTGAACTGGAGCGCAACTATCGCCTCCTCCACGCTCTGGCGACGGGGCAGGATATCTCTCCTACCGACTTCGCGCTTTCGGTACACAACTCGGCGGTGGGCAATCTGACCATTACCGCCCAACATCCGATTACCTCCTCTTCGCTCTCCGCCGGACGGGACTCCTTCCAGCAAGGGTTATGCGAAGTGATGTGCCTGCTGAACGCCGGCTATCAGCGGGTGCTGATGGTGGATTTCGACGGTCACCTGCCGGAGTTTTACCATCCGCAGCTGGCCCCTACCATGCCCACCTGGCCCTACGCGCTGGCGCTGGTGATTGAGGCCGGTGACGCGTGGCGCTGCGCCACGACAGGCGACGTGCGCGACGAAGAGCCTGACCTGCCGCAAAGCCTGCTGTTTTTACAGCACTATTTGCAAGACCACGCCGACTTTACTCTGCCGGGCGAACGCCTGCAGTGGCGCTGGAGTCGCGCATGAGCGGCATTATGCAGGGCGTAAACCGGGTCTGGCGCGGCGCCATGACCGGCGTCTGTTTCGCCCTGTTTGGGCTCGGTGGATTAGTGCTGTCCCTTATCTGGTTCAACCTGCTGCTGGTGGTGGTGAGGAATAAAGCCCGCCGCCGCCGTCTGGCACGACGCAGCATCGGGGCCAGCTTCCGCCTGTTTTTAACGGTGGTCCGAGCCGTCGGCGTGCTGGACTACCGTATTGAGGGCGAGGCGATTCTGCGTCAGGAACGCGGGTGCCTGGTGGTCGCCAACCATCCCAGCCTGATTGATTATGTGATGCTGGCATCGATCATGCCCGAGACCGACTGCCTGGTGAAAAGCACGTTACTCAACAATCCCTTCGTTAGCGGCGTGATCCACGCGGCGGACTATTTGATCAACGACCAGGCTGATTCGCTTCTGCCCGCCAGTCAGCAGCGTCTGCAGCAGGGCGATACCATCCTGATCTTTCCTGAGGGCACCCGTACCCGCCCCGGCGAGAAAATGACATTACAACGCGGCGCGGCCAATATTGCCGTGCGCTGCGCCAGCGATGTGCGGATCGTGACGATCCGCTGCAGCGAGCACATGCTCGGTAAGCAGTGCAAATGGTACGATGCGCCGCCAACCAAACCGCTGTTTACCATTGAGGTACGCGAGCGGGTAGATATAAGCCAGTTTTACGATGCCAACCTGCATGAACCGTCCCTGGCGGCCAGGCAGCTAAACCGGCATCTTTTGCTCCAGTTACAATCAGGGACTACGCCTGGTTCAGGAATTAATGATGCAAGCGCTCTATCTTGAAATTAAAAAACTCATAATAACTACGCTGAATCTGGACGAACTGTCGCCTGACGACATCGACACCGATGCAGCACTCTTTGGTGATGGACTCGGTCTGGATTCGATTGATGCCCTGGAGCTGGGGCTGGCGGTGAAAAACCAGTATGGCGTAGTGCTCTCTGCCGAAAGCGACGAGATGCGCCAGCACTTTTTCTCCGTTGCTACCCTGGCCGCCTTTATCCACGCTCAACGAACCTGAGGCACGTACCATGACTGAACCCCAAAATATTTACGCAGAAGTCTCGGAACTGCTGGTCAAACTGTTTGAAATCGATCCCGAAGACATCACGCCGCAGGCGCGTCTGTACGAAGATCTCGAGCTGGACAGCATTGACGCGGTCGACATGATCGTCCACCTGCAAAAGAAAACCAGCAAGAAGATTAAGGCCGAAGAGTTTAAAGCCGTGCGCACCGTGCAGGATGTTGTTGATGCGCTAGAACGTCTCTCCCGAGAAGCCTGATCCGCATGTCGGAGGCCTTTTCGCGTCGGGGGATACCGCTGCTGACGAATCTGCTGCTGCTCGCCTGGCCTGGGTTAATCTGGCTGGGTCTGGCGCATAACAGTCTGCACTGGCTGCTTCCGGTGATGGCGCTGTTGCTGTTTTTACGCTTCTATCAGACCCGGCGTCAGGCCGGGCCTCTGCGCATCGTCACCCAGGTGGTGGCGCTGGCCGGTATCACGCTGTGTATGGCCAGCTATGTGCTGAAAACGCACCAGCTGCTGCTGTTTTACCCGGTGGTGGTCAACGCCGTGATGCTGACCATTTTCGGCGGTTCGCTGTGGTCGGCGATGCCGATCGTTGAACGCCTGGCGCGCCTCCAGGACCCTCAGCTTCCCACCACGGCTATCCGCTATACCCGCCGGGTCACGCAGATCTGGAGCCTGTTTTTTATCGCTAACGGCGGTATCGCCCTGTTCACGGCGCTGCATGGCGATATGGTGCTGTGGACCGCGTGGAATGGCATGATCGCCTACCTGCTGATGGGGACGCTGATGGCGGGAGAGTGGCTGGTACGCCGCCGGGTCATTAAGCGAGACGCCGCATGAACGCGCCACTGCCCATCTCCCGCTGGCTGAGCGCCTCGCGCCCCGCCGATACCCTCATCGCCTGGCAAGGTCAGCAACGCTGGACGGTCGACCACCTGCGCCATGATGTCGCGCATTGGGTCGCATGCCTGGCCCGGCAGCAGGGCCAGCGCTGGGCGCTGTGCTTCGACGACAGCTATCTGTTTCTGGTGGCGCTGCTGGCCACCCTGCACGCTGGCAAAACGCCGGTGATGCCGGGGCACAGCCGCGTTTCACTGCTGAATGAACAGCGGGCGCTGTTTGATGGCCTGCTCAGCGATAAACCCCTCGGCTGGAACGGTCCGGCGTTGACCATCAGCAGTTCACCGCAGGAGCCGGCGCATACCCTCGCGCTACGCGATATCGCCAATGACGCCTGCGTAGAGCTGTTCACCTCCGGCTCGACGGGGCAGCCGAAGCGGGTGATCAAGCCGCTGGAGTGCCTCGACCGCGAAGCCGCCCTGCTGGCCGCGCACTTTGGCGAACGGCTGGCCGGCTGCCGCATTATCGCCTCGGTGGCGCCCCAGCACCTGTACGGCCTGACCTTCCGCCTGTTTTTACCGATGGCGCTTGGCCTGCCGCTGCACGCCACGACGCTGAACTACGCCGAACAGCTCAGCGCCCTCAATCCGCAGCATCGTTATGTGTTTATCAGCAGCCCGGCGTTGTTAAAACGTCTGGATGCCCGGCTGACGCCACCGCCGGTGGAGCTGATTGTCTCCGCCGGGGGCCAGCTGGCGTGGCAGGATGTTACCCGCACGGTCGGCTGGCTTAAACGCTGGCCGGATGAGATTTACGGCAGCACCGAAACCGGCGTTCTGGCCTGGCGTTTTCGCGATCGGCCAGACGGCGACTGGCAGCCGCTGCCCGGTGTCAGATTTATGCCACAAAACCAGGCATTCCGCGTATTTTCACCGCTGATAGCCGAAGAAGACGGCCTGTTACTCGATGACAGCCTGCAGTTCACCGCCAACGGCCATTTCCAACTGGCAGGCCGCCGTGGACGGGTCGTGAAGTTAGAAGAAAAGCGCATTTCGCTCAGCGACATTGAACAGCGCTTGCTGGAGCTGGAAGGCATTCGCGACGCGGTCGCGCTGCTCGTGACCCGCGGCGGTCGCCAGAATATCGGTGTCCTGCTGGTGCTGGATGACCACACCCGCCAGACATGGCAACACGCCAGCAAAACCCTTGAACAAACGTGGCGACGGGCGCTGCGCCCGACGCTGGAGCCGGTTGCCATCCCCCGCTACTGGCGCGTTACCGACGACATACCGGTCAACAGCATGAACAAGCGTGTCTATGCGCAATTACAGGAGTTGTTTCTTGAAACCCCGTGAAATTGAACGCCATCAGGCACAACCCCAGCAGGTGGAGATTGTCCTGCATCTCGACCCGGACCTGCAGTGGTTCCGCGGTCATTTTGCCGTCCAGCCGCTGCTGCCCGGCGTCGCACAACTGGACTGGGTGATGCATTATGCCACCACGTTGCTGGCACCAGGCTGGCGGTTCCAGAGCATTCAAAACGTTAAATTTCAGGCGCCGCTGTTGCCGGAGAGCACCGTCACCCTCAGCCTCAGCTGGCAGCCCGAACGCCAGATAGTGGCCTTCAGCTATCAACGCCACGATGGCGAGGCGCGTCATACCGCCAGCAGCGGGAAGATCCGCCTATGTCGCTAGTCTTCAAGCCCTGCGTGGTGATCCCTTGCTACAATCACGGTGCCATGATGACGCAGGTGATTGCCCGCCTGCAGCCTTTCGCGCTGCCCTGCGTCGTCGTCGATGATGGCAGTGACGCTGCAACCCGCGAGGTCCTGGCACAGCTGGCCCTGCAGGAACCGAACCTGACGCTGATCCGCCTGGCGGAGAACGCCGGCAAAGGCAGCGCCGTGATCCTTGGTCTGCAGGCCGCCGCGGACGCCGGGTTCAGCCATGCCGTGCAGGTGGATGCCGACGGCCAGCACGCCATTGAAGATATTCCCCGGCTGCTGGCACAGGCGCAGGCGCACCCTACCGCGCTGATCTCCGGCCAGCCCATTTACGACGACTCCATTCCCCGCTCGCGGCTGTATGGCCGCTGGATAACCCATATCTGGGTGTGGATTGAAACCCTCTCGCTGCAGCTGAAAGACAGCATGTGCGGCTTTCGCGTCTATCCGATTGGCCCAACGTTGCAGCTGGCGCAGCGCGTGGCGCTGGGCAAGCGGATGGATTTCGATACCGAAGTCATGGTGCGCCTCTACTGGCAGGGCCATGACAGCTATTTTGTCCCGACCCGGGTCACCTATCCCGCCGACGGGCTGTCTCATTTCGATGCCCTGAAGGACAATTGCCGCATCTCGTGGATGCATACCCGCCTGTTCCTCGGCATGCTGCCGCGCATCCCTTCCCTGTTGCTGCGCCGCCGGGCGACCCACTGGGCGCGCCAGGATGAGGTCAGGGGATTATGGGGAATGCGTCTGATGCTGCTGGTGTGGCGTCTTCTGGGCCGCAACGTATTCTCATGGCTGCTCTATCCGGTGGTCGGCGTGTACTGGCTGACCGCACATCGCGCCCGGCGTGCCTCACAGGACTGGCTAGCCCGGGTCCGCGCACAGCTGACCGCCCGTCGGCAGCTGCCGCCAGCGCATCTCACCAGCTATCGCCATTTCCTGCGTTTTGGCGACGCGATGCTCGATAAAATCGCCAGCTGGCGCGGGGAGCTACGTTTCGATCGCGATGTTGTGTTTGCTCCCGGGGCCGAAGCCGCGCTCAATAGCGGCGCCCCCACCGGCAAACTGCTGCTGGCCTCGCACCTCGGCGATGTTGAAGCCTGTCGGGCGCTGGCGCAGCTGCAGGGCGGTCAGGTCATTAACGCGCTGGTGTTTAGCGATAACGCCCGCCGTTTTAAGCAGATCAT
This sequence comes from Klebsiella sp. R445, assembly GCF_051131755.1. Classification (NCBI taxonomy): domain Bacteria; kingdom Pseudomonadati; phylum Pseudomonadota; class Gammaproteobacteria; order Enterobacterales; family Enterobacteriaceae; genus Klebsiella; species Klebsiella sp. R445. Next base: position 3,506,657 of record NZ_CP180446.1, on the reverse strand, counting down.
GGAAGAGATGGCGCCGCAGGCCGGGGTAAACCTGATTCCGGTCAACGATATCGGCCCGGAAACCGCCATGTTGCTGAAAGAGAAGCTGGAGCGTAACGAGTGGGTGGCTATCGTCGGCGACCGCATCGCCGTGACGCCCCAGCGCGGCGGCGAATGGCGCGTCTGCTGGAGCGAATTTATGGGCCAGCCGGCCCCCTTCCCGCAGGGGCCGTTTATTCTGGCCGCCATTCTGCGTTGCCCGGTACAGCTTATTTTTGCGCTACGCCAGCAGGGCAAGCTGCATATTCACTGCGAACCCTTTGCCGATCCGCTGGTGCTGCCGCGGGCTGAACGCCAGGCGGCCCTGCAGGAGGCGGTCGATCGCTACGCGCAGCGCCTGCAACACTATGCGCTCCAGTCACCATTGGACTGGTTCAATTTTTTCGATTTCTGGCGGTTGCCGGATGCCAAAGAGAAGGAGTAAAGGGTGCTTAACGATCCCCGTTTTACTGCCGAGGTAGAGCTGACCATCCCGTTTCACGACGTCGATATGATGGGCGTGGTGTGGCACGGTAACTACTTTCGCTACTTCGAGATTGCCCGCGAGGCGCTACTCAACCAGTTTAACTATGGCTACCGCCAGATGAAGGAGTCCGGCTACGTCTGGCCGGTGGTGGACACCCGCGTGAAGTACCGCGATGTGCTGACCTTTGAACAGCGTATCCGCGTGCGCGCCCGGCTCGAAGAGTATGAAAACCGGCTGCGCATCGGCTATGAGATTTTCGCCGCCGACAGCGGCAAACGCACCACCACCGGCTACACCATTCAGGTGGCGGTCCATGAGCAGAGCCGCGAGATGAGCTTTGTCAGCCCGGATATTCTGTTCGAGCGCATGGGGGTGAAGCCATGAAATGGTGGCCTCTGCTGGCGCTGCTGCTCAGCCCGCTGGTCAGCGCCCTGACGCTGGACGATCTTCAGCAGCGCTTTACCGAACAGCCGGTGATCCGCGCCCACTTCGATCAAACCCGCACCATCAAGGATCTGCCGCAGCCGCTGCGATCCCAGGGCACGATGTTGATCGCCCGCGACACCGGTCTGCTGTGGGATCAAACCACGCCGTTCCCAATGCAGCTGCTGCTGGATGATAAACGGATGGTCCAGGTGGTCAACGGCCAGCCGCCGCAAACCATCACCGCCGAAAACAACCCGCAGATGTTCCAGTTTAACCACCTGCTGCGCGCCCTGTTCCAGGCCGACCGCCGCGTGCTGGAGCAGAATTTCCGCGTCGAATTTAGCGATAAGGGCCAGGGACGCTGGACCCTGAGCCTGACGCCGATTACCACGCCGCTGGATAAGATCTTCGCCACCATCGATCTGGCCGGGCAGACCTATCTCGACCACATCCAGCTCAATGATAAACAGGGCGATCGCACCGACATCACGCTATCGCAACATCAACTGACTCCCGCGCACCTGACCGATGACGAACGACAACGATTTACCGCACCGTAACCGTCGGAGCATTGCGCTGCTGTGGGGACTCGTCTGCCTGCTGATGCTGGGGGTGTTGTTGACGCTGCTTCCGCAGTCACGCATCAACAGCAGCGTGCTGGCCATGCTGCCGAAACAGACCCTGGGCGCCATTCCGCCGGCCCTCAACGAAGGCTTTACCCAGCGCCTTGACCGGCAGCTGGTCTGGCTGGTGAGCTCCGGCAAGCAGGCTGACCCGCAGGTGGCGCAAGCGTGGCTCAGCCTGTTGCAACAGTCCCACGCGCTGGCGGAGGTTAAAGGTCCGATGGATGCCGCCAGCCAGCAGGCCTGGGGCAGCTTCTTCTGGCAGCACCGCAACGGGATGATCGACTCCGAGACCCGCGCCCGTCTGCAAAACGGCGGCGGTACGCAGGCGCAGTGGGTGCTCTCCCAGCTCTATTCCGCCTTCTCCGGCGTCAGCGGCAAAGAGCTGCACAGCGATCCGCTGATGCTGATGCGCGGTTCGCAGTTGGCGATGGCGAAAAACGGCCAGCGCCTGCAGCTGAAAGAGGGCTGGCTGGTCACCCAGGATGCTCAGGGAAATCACTGGTATCTGATCCACGGCGAACTGGCCGGTTCCTCTTTCGATATGCAGCAGACACACCGCCTGGTGACCACCCTTTCCGGGCTGGAGCAGACCTTCAAAGCGCGCTACCCGCAGGCACAGCTGCTGTCGCGCGGGACGGTCTTCTACAGCGACTACGCCAGCCAGCAGGCGAAGCAGGATATTTCCACGCTCGGCATCGCCACGATACTCGGCGTGATGCTGCTAATCATCGTGACCTTCCGCTCGCTGCGACCGCTGGTGCTATGCCTGATTTCCGTGGGTATGGGTGGGCTGGCGGGCACCGTCGCCACGCTGCTGCTGTTCGGCGAACTGCATCTGATGACGCTGGTGATGAGCATGAGCATTATCGGTATCTCCGCCGACTATACGCTCTACTATCTGACGGAACGGATGGTCCACGGCCACGAGAGCACGCCGTGGCAAAGCCTGGCCAAAGTACGCAGCGCGCTGCTGCTGGCACTGCTGACCGCGGTGGTGGCCTATCTTATTATGATGCTCGCCCCGTTCCCCGGCATTCGCCAGATGTCGGTATTTGCCGCCGTCGGGCTGAGCGCCTCCTGCCTGACGGTAATTTTCTGGCATCCGCTGCTGTCTCGCGGATTGCCGGTTCGCCCGGTTCCAGCCATGGTGCCGATGCTGCGCTGGCTGGCGGCATGGCGGCGCAGTAAAAAACTGTACCTCGGCCTGCCGCTGGTGCTGGCGCTGGTGTCGCTGGCCGGTATCGCCACGCTGCGTATCGATGACGATATTTCGCAGCTGCAGGCGCTGCCGCCGCAGATTCTGGCCCAGGAAAAGGCCATCGTGGCCTTAACCGGCCAGAGCGTCGACCAGAAATGGTTCGTTGTCTACGGGGCGACCCCGCAGCAAACCCTTGAGCGGCTGGAAGCTTTTGTCCCGGCGCTTGAACAGGCCAAAAAACAGGGGACGATCGCCGGGTATCGCACGCTGCCACTCAATTCGCTGGCCCGCCAGCGCCAGGACCTGGCGCTGCTAAAGGCCGCAGTCCCGGCGCTCAGCCAGGCGCTGCAGCAGGCCGGCGTGCAGACGGTTAATGTCGATCTTAACGCCATGCCGGTCACGGTTGAGGACTGGCTTGCCAGCCCGGCCAGTGAAGGCTGGCGCCTGCTGTGGCTGACTCTGAAAGGCGGGGAAAGTGGCGTCCTGATCCCGGTTGACGGCGTGAAAGAAAGCGCGGCATTGCAGGCGCTGAGCGAGCAACAGCCCGGCGTGGCGTGGGTCGACAGGAAAAGCACCTTTGACGGCCTGTTCGCCCTCTATCGTCATATTCTGACGGGGCTCCTGGCGGTGGCGCTGGCGGTGATCGCCTGCGGCGCGATGCTGCGGCTCGGCTGGCGCAGCGGGCTGAAAAGTCTCGTGCCGTCAGTGCTGTCGCTCGGCTGCGGGCTGGCGGCGCTCAGCCTGAGCGGCCACTCCGTGAATCTGTTCTCCCTGCTGGCGCTGGTGCTGGTGCTGGGGATTGGCATCAACTACACGTTGTTTTTCAGTAACCCTCGCGGTACGCCGCTGACGTCGCTGCTGGCGATTATTCTGGCGATGATGACTACCCTGCTGACCCTGGGCATGCTGGTCTTCAGCGCTACCCAGGCCATCAGCAGCTTCGGCATTGTGCTGGTCAGCGGTATTTTCACCGCCTTCCTGCTGTCACCGATGGCGATGCCCGGTAAAAAAGAGAAAAAAAGACGATGATCACGCACAGACTGTGGCGCGCCGCCGCGCTGGTTGCCACCCTTATCCTTGCCGGGTGCAGCCACTCACCAAAACCGCAGGACGGCCGTCCCCAGGCCTGGCTGGAGCCGGGGACTCGCGTCACCTTGCCGCCGCCGGGGATTGCGCCGCCGCTGAGCGCCCAGCAGCTGCTGACCGGGCGTTTTCGTGGCCAGACCCAGTCACTGCTGGTGATGCTCAATGCCGACGACCAAAAAATCACCCTCGCCGGCCTCTCGTCGGTGGGGATCCGCCTGTTTCTCGTCACCTACGATCAACGCGGGCTGCGCGCCGAACAATCGATCGTGGTGCCGCAGCTGCCGCCCGCCAGCCAGGTGCTGGCGGATGTGATGCTCAGCCACTGGCCGATAGCCGTCTGGCAGAAGCAGCTTCCGGCCGGCTGGACCCTGACCGACAGCGGCGATCGCCGGGAACTGCGTAACGCGCAGGGCAAGCTGGTTACGGCTATCGTCTATCTGAACCGCCAGGGGAAACGCATGCCCATCAGCATCGAGCAACTGGCCTTTAAATACCACATCACCATGCAATATCTGGGTGACTGAGATGATCTATATTTCTGCAGTCGGCATGATCAATGCGCTCGGCAACGACATGGACGAAATCGCCGCGAACCTGACGCGCGGCGTGGCACCGGGGATGCAACCGCGCACCGGTTGGCTACGGGGAGTCCCCGAGGCCGTATTCGGTGGCGTGGACGCCACCCTGCCGGCGATCCCGGAGCGCTTTGCCGCCCACCGCTCGCGCAACAACCAGCTGCTGCTGGCGGCGCTGGCGCAGATCCGTCCCCAGGTTGACGAGGCCATCGCCCGCTTCGGCTACGACAGAGTGGCAGTGGTGCTCGGTACCAGCACCTCCGGACTCGACGAGGGGGATATTCACGTTGACCGCACCCTCAACGGCCGCGCCAGCAGCGACTGGCAATACCCGCAGCAGGAGCTGGGCGATCCGTCGCGCTTCCTGAGCCACTGGCTGGCGCTGGACGGCCCGGCGTTTACCCTCTCCACCGCCTGCTCCTCCAGCGCCAGGGCCATCATCAGCGGACGACGGCTGATTGAAGCCGGGCTCGCCGACGTTGCCATCGTCGGCGGCGCCGATACCCTGAGTCGGATGCCGGTGAACGGTTTTCACAGCCTCGAGTCGCTCTCCCCTACGCGGTGCCAGCCGTTTGCCCGCGACCGCAACGGGATCACTATCGGTGAAGGGGCGGCGCTGATGCTGCTCACCCGCGAGCCGCAGCCTGTTGCGCTGCTGGGCGTCGGCGAGTCAAGCGATGCTCACCATATTTCGGCTCCGCATCCCCAGGGAGAAGGGGCGATCCGCGCCATTACCATGGCTCTCGACGATGCCGGCATCGGCGCGGATGACGTGGGCTATATCAACCTCCACGGCACCGCGACTCCGCTGAACGACCGGGTAGAGTCGCAGGTTGTACAGGCGCTGTTCGGGGATCGCGTACCGTGCAGCTCCACCAAACACCTGACCGGGCATACCCTCGGCGCCGCCGGGATTACCGAAGCGGCCATCGCGATGCTGATTTTGCAGCGCGACCTGCCGTTACCGCCCCAGGACTTCACGCTGTCGCCGCGCGACCCGGCGCTGGCAGACTGCGGTCTGATCACCACCGCGCAGCCCCTTGAGCGCCCGGCGATCCTCTCCAACTCATTTGCCTTTGGCGGCAATAACGTCAGCATTCTGCTCGGGAGATGTTCATGAGCCACTATCTGCCCCCCGGCGACTATCTGCCCCATGACGCGCCGATGCTGCTGCTCGAAGAGGTGCTGGAAGTCACCGAAGAGACCGCCACCTGCCGCGTCGGGGTGAACACCTCAGGGGTGCTGGCACCGTTTGTCGATAGCGACGGCAACCTGCCCGGCTGGTTTGCGCTGGAGCTGATGGCACAGACCGTCGGCGTCTGGTCAGGCTGGCATCGCCATCAACACCAGCAGGAGAGCATCGCCCTCGGGATGGTGCTCGGTGCCCGGGAACTGGTCTGCGCCGCCGGTATTTTGCCTGCCGGATCCACGCTGACGATCGCCGTCACGCTGTTAATGCAGGATGACCGTTTTGGCAGTTTCGACTGCACTATCGCTGATGGGGATACAACGCTGGCGACGGGCCGCGTAAACACCTTCCAGCCCACCCCAGACGAGTTAACGACGCTGTTTAATCAGGGAGAGAAACCATGAGCCGTTCCGTATTAGTGACCGGTGCCAGCAAGGGCATCGGCCGGGCCATTGCCTGCCAGCTGGCGGCTGACGGCTTTGTCGTCGGCGTCCATTACCACCGCGATGCAAAGGGGGCGCAGGAGACGCTGGAGACGATCCTCGCCGCCGGCGGTGCAGGCCGCCTGCTAAGCTTTGATGTCGCCGAACGCGAGCAGTGCCGCGAGGTGCTGGAGCAGGATATCGCCGCCCACGGCCCGTGGTATGGCGTGGTGAGCAACGCCGGTATTACCCGCGACGGCGCCTTCCCGGCGCTGAGCGACAACGACTGGGATGCGGTGATCCACACCAATCTCGACAGCTTTTATAACGTCATTCAGCCCTGCATTATGCCGATGATTGGCGCCCGCCAGGGTGGGCGGATCATTACGCTGTCCTCGGTATCCGGGGTGATGGGCAACCGCGGGCAGGTGAACTACAGCGCCGCCAAAGCGGGCATTATCGGCGCCACCAAAGCGCTGGCTATTGAACTGGCAAAACGCAAAATTACCGTCAACTGCATTGCCCCCGGCCTGATTGACACCGGCATGATCGCCATGGAAGAGGCCGCCCTCAAAGAGGCGATGTCGATCATCCCCATGAAACGCATGGGCCAGGCCGCAGAAGTGGCCGGACTCGCCAGCTATTTAATGTCGGATATCGCGGGCTACGTCACGCGCCAGGTGATTTCCATCAACGGAGGCATGCTATGACTCACCGCGTCGTGATTACCGGTATGGGAGGCGTGACCGCCTTTGGTGAAAGCTGGCAGGCGGTGTCTGCCCGGCTGCGCGCTTACAAAAACGCCGTGCGCGCCATGCCGGAGTGGAAAATCTATGACGGCCTGCATACCTTGCTCGGGGCGCCGATCGACGATTTCAGCCTGCCGGAACACTATACCCGCAAGCGGATCCGCGCCATGGGCCGCGTGTCGTTGATGTCCACCCGCGCCAGCGAACTGGCGCTGGAGCAGGCCGGACTGATTGGCGATGCGGTGCTGACCAACGGCGAAACCGGCATTGCCTACGGCTCCTCCACCGGCAGCACCGGCCCGGTCAGCGAGTTCGCCACCATGCTGACGGAGAAGCACACCAATAACATCACCGGCACCACCTACGTGCAGATGATGCCGCACACCACCGCGGTCAACACCGGCCTGTTCTTCGGCCTGCGCGGACGAGTGATCCCCACCTCCAGCGCCTGCACCTCCGGCAGCCAGGCGATTGGCTACGCCTGGGAAGCCATTCGCCACGGCTATCAGACGGTGATGGTCGCTGGCGGCGCAGAGGAGCTGTGCCCGTCTGAAGCCGCGATCTTCGATACCCTGTTCGCCACCAGCCAACGCAACGACGCCCCGGCCACCACGCCGTCGCCGTTCGACGAGCAGCGCGACGGGCTGGTGATTGGCGAAGGCGCCGGTACCCTGATTCTCGAAGAGCTGGAGCATGCCAAAGCCCGGGGAGCGACCATTTACGGCGAGATCGTCGGTTTCGCCACCAACTGCGATGCCGCGCATATTACCCAGCCGCAGCAGGAAACCATGCAAATCTGCATGGAGCAGTCGCTCAGGATGGCGGGCTTAAACGCCCGGGACATCGGCTACGTCTCTGCACACGGCACGGCAACCGACCGCGGCGATATCGCCGAAAGCCAGGCCAGCGCCGCGGTGTTTGGCAACAACGTGCCGATCTCGTCGCTGAAAAGCTATTTTGGCCACACCCTCGGGGCCTGCGGGGCGCTGGAAGCGTGGATGAGTCTGCAGATGATGCGCGAAGGCTGGTTTGCCCCGACGCTCAACCTGCGCCAGCCGGACCCACAGTGCGGTGAGCTGGATTACATTATGGGAGAAGCCCGCTCGCTGGACTGCGAGTTCCTGCAGAGTAATAACTTCGCCTTTGGCGGGATCAATACCTCCATCATCATTAAGCGCTGGCCCTGATATGTATCAACTGTACCTGCGGAAAATCTCGCCGTTCAGCGCCCAAACCCTGCCGCCTGAGATCGTGGCTCAGGCGCCACAGGGCGCGCGCCGCGCAAGCTGGCTGGCCGGTCGCGCCCTGCTGGCGCAGGCGATCTCACCGCTGCCAGATATCATCTACTCCGCGCAGGGCAAACCGGGCTTCGCCGGCACCGCCACGCGCTGGTTTAACCTCAGCCATAGCGGCGATGATATTGCGCTGTTGATTAGCGATGAAGGAGAAGTGGGCTGCGATATCGAAGTGGTTCGCCCACGCCAGAACTGGCGCCGACTGGCGAATGCGGTCTTTAGTATGGATGAGCATGCGGAGGTGGAAGCGGAACCGCCGGAGCAGCAGCTCAACGCATTCTGGCGGATCTGGACGCGGAAAGAGGCCATGGTGAAGCAGCGCGGCGGCAGCGCCTGGCAAATCGCCAGCGTCGACAGCACCCGCCACCCAACGTTGTCGATCAGTCAGATTCAGCTGGATGGCCTGAGCCTTGCGGTGTGCACGCCGACGCCGTTTGTTGTGGATGCCACGCTTATTCTTTGAGAGACGCCGGGCGTTTTAGCGGCCAGAAGATGGTCAGCACCCCGGCGATGATCAATAGCACCCCCACCAACGCCCGCCAGTGGAACGGTTCATGCCAGCCGGGAAGCCAGATTGCCGCCGCCCACACCACAATGTAGCTGAGGCTCAGCAGCGCATAGGCTTTGGCGAGCGGCAGCCGGTGCAGGGCAAAGTACCAGCAGATCATCGACAATAAATAGCCGCTCAACCCCAACAGCAGGCTCCAGGTACCGGGGCGCAGATGGAGCAGATGGCTGAGAAACGCCATCAGGTCGCTCAGCGGCGGCAGCGCAACCATCGCGCCGCGCAGCAGCAGCTGCGCCACGCTGACCAGCCCGACGCTGAATAATGCCCAGACCAACCCCATCAGACGCTGCTCCCCAGGATCACGATCCCGACGACAATTAGCCCCACGCCAGCCCAGTGACGCGGCGCCACCGGTTCACGCCAGAGCCCCCAGGCCGCTAACGTCACCCAGACAAAATTGAGGCTCAGCATCGGATAGGCCACGCTCACCGGGATGGATTGCAGGACGCTCAGCCACAGCAGCAACCCGCCGCCAAGCGCCAGCAGCGCCAGCCCCAGCCAGCCGAGAATATGGCGACCGCGTCGCCGGGATTTCGACGGGCGCGTCGCCTGTTTCTGGCACAGCTGGCCTGCACAGCTTAACAGGCTCGCCAGTGCCAGACAGATCCAGGTACTCATTGCGGTAAATACTGAAGAAACACGACCCGCTCTAACACATACACGTTGTCAGGTTTCGGGAGGGGTAAATCAGCCATGTTCTCTCCTTTATCCATCAGCAGCACCAGCGATACCGGCCCCTGCTGACGATGGGCCGCCAGCCAGTCGGCAAAGTCACGCTGGCTGACGAAACTCTGCTGCGCATCCGCCCAGCTTAAGCCGTACTTCAGCTCGCCCTGCTTGCCATACATGATGATATCGCTGCGCTTCAGCTCCCACGCCAGCCCCGCGGCAATACCGACGTTATTACTCAACACGTAGCGGCTGGGCGCCAGCGACTCGCCTACGATATCCACCATAAACTGCGGCTGTTTGCTATCGATCACCCGGTCCGGAATAGCGAAGCCAATCAACAGCGCCAGCCCCAGCGGACAGCAGGCGGCTAAGGTCCAGCGACGACCGTTATCTTTCATCGCCAGCCAGCCCATCGCTGCCCAGACCGCAAACGCGATGGCCGCCAGCAGGCATTTATACAGCTCAATCTGGTTCCAGACCGGCTTATGCATGACGCCCCACGGCGACACCACCAGCACCGCCACCAGACCCACCAGGCCGAAAATCAGGTTGATGAGACCGTTAATCCGTAACGCTTTGGCCCCGGCTTTCGCCGCATCCAGCCCATAGCGTGCCATCAGGATCGACAGTGGCGCGAAGCACGGCAGGATGTAGGTCGGCAGTTTGCCTTTCGCAATACTGAAAAACAGCAACGGCATCACCACCCAGCCGAGCAGATACAGTGCCCCACGCGCCTCATCGCGCTCGCTCCAGCCACGCTGCAGCGCGCCGGGCAGCAGCGCCAGCCACGGCAGGCTCCCGGCGATCAGGAACGGAATGTAATACCAGAACGGCGCCTTATGCTGGGCGTCTTTCTCAGCAAAGCGCTGAATATGCTCCACCCAGAAGAAGTAGCGCCAGAAATCCGGCTCACGGTTGGCGATAGCCAGCCCCCAGGGCAGCACCATCAGAATGCAAACCCCTACCGCCAGCCAGCCGTAGGTCAGCACCTCACGCCAGCGTTTACGGGCGACGATCCACGGCAGGACTCCGACCACCGGCACCGCCAGCGCGAGGAAACCTTTGGTCATCACCCCCATGCCGCAGGCCACCCCCAACAGCGCATAGCCGGCTATTTTGCCGCCTCGGGTCTGCGCCTGAGCGGCGCCCCAGAAACTGCACATCGCCAGGGCCATCCACAAGGTGATCATCGGATCCAGCACCGCATAGGTGCCAATGCTGTACACCAGCAGCGCGGTCAGGAAGATCACCCCGGACAGTATCGCCACCCGCTTATCCCGCCAGATGCGCCACGCCAGCCACGCCATCAGCAGCGCGGTGACGCTAATCGAAAATACCGACCCAAAGCGCACGCCGAAGTTATTGTGACCAAACAGCCACTGCCCGATGCTGTTCATCCAGTATCCGGCAATGGGTTTTTCAAAATAGCGCAACCCAAGAAAATGCGGCACCACCCAGTCACCGGATGCCAGCATTTCACGGCTGATTTCCGCATAGCGCGTTTCATCCGGCTGCCAGAGCAGGCGGAAATTGAGCGGAAGTAAATAATAGAGCGCAAATAGCACCCCTAAAGCGACGCTATAACGAAGGCTTTTCATACGTCCTGACTCAATAATTGTTCACGCCCAAGCCAGCCTTCCCGGCCAGCCAGTTCACCACGCACCACTTTCCCCAACGGCAGCGCGCTAAAATCAGCGGGCAGCAGCTGGCTCAGCGGGCAAAACTGGATTTCTTCTTGCGCGGCCATCGTCAGCAGTTCATCAAACTGCCGGGCAAAGGCAATACCTTCCACTTCGGCATGAATGGTGTAGACCGGCGTGCCGCGATCCTGGTGGATCCTGTCCAGAAGATAGCGGTTGAAGCCCGCGGCGTCGACGCAACTGCCGACCACTTCATCCCAGGTCGGCAGCGTCACCGGGATCTGCACGGTGCCCGTCGCCTTGTCGCCCAACAGCGGCAGGAACGGACGGGTTCCCCGACAGTCGCTGTTGAAGAGGAAATTGCATGACTCTTTGGCTTTGATCACCCGCTGATCCGCTCGCCAGCCCGCGACGGCGGAACAGGTGACCGAACGGCCGATGATCCGCTCCAGCTCCAGCAGGCCACGTTCGATCTCCAGCGCCAGACGTTCCTGCGGCCAGACGCCGCTCCATGCCTGCCAGCTGTAGTGGTCCCAGGCATGCAGCCCCACTTCATGCTGCTGGGCCGTCGCACGGATCACCGCTTCATTCCCCGCGCCAATCCGCCGTCCGGGCCAGGCGGTCCCGGCCAGCAGAATGTCCCAGCCGTACAAAGAAGCGGCGTTGGAACGCAGCATCTTCCACAGAAACTTCGGTTTAATCAGGCGCCATAAATGACGCCCCATATTGTCCGGCCCCACGCTAAAAAAGAAGCTTGCCTGAATCCCATGCTGGCCCAGCAGGCTCAGCAGGCGCGGCACCCCGTCCCGGGTACCGCGAAAGGTATCGACATCTATGCGTAAGCCGACCTGTTTCATGATGTCTTGTCGTCCACCAGTTCAACGGTGCGCAGGAAGAAGTCCAGCGTATGTTCCACGGTCTCTTCCATCGGCACGCCTGGCGCCCAGTTCAGGCAGCGTTTCGCGTTGCGAATGCTCGGCTTACGGTGCTCAACATCCTGATAGCCTTTGCCATAGTAGTCGCTGCTCTCGACATCACGGAAACCGGCGAACGGCGGGAAGTTGCTGCGCAGCGGATGACGCTCGAAGCATCCCAGCAGCATCTCCGCCAGCTCTTTGATACTGGCTTCGTTATCCGGGTTGCCGATGTTGATAATCTGCCCGTCGCAGTGGCCGTCTTTGTTCTCGATAATACGGAACAGGGCTTCAATCCCGTCGCTGATGTCGGTGAAGCAGCGCTTCTGCTTCCCGCCTTCGATAAGCTTAATCGGCGAGCCTTCAACCAGGTTGAGGATCAGCTGCGTGATGGCGCGGGAGCTACCGATACGCGCGGCGTTGAGGTTATCCAGACGCGGTCCCATCCAGTTGAACGGACGGAACAACGTGAAGCGCAGGCCGGATTTATCACCGTAAGCCCAGATCACGCGGTCAAGCAGCTGTTTCGAGACCGAGTAAATCCAACGCTGTTTGTTGATCGGGCCAACAACAAGATTAGAGCTGTCTTCGTCGAAGTTGTTGTCAGTGCACATACCGTACACTTCTGAGGTCGACGGGAAGATAATGCGCTTATCGTATTTCACGCAATCGCGGATAATCTTCAGGTTCTCTTCAAAATCCAGCTCAAACACGCGCAGCGGATTGCGGGTGTATTCGATCGGCGTCGCGATAGCCACCAGCGGCAGCACCACGTCGCATTTCTTAATGTGATACTCGATCCACTCGGAGTGAATGCTGATATCGCCTTCAACAAAGTGGAAACGCGGGTTGCCGAGGAAACGGCTAATGGCGTCAGAACTGATATCCAGGCCATAGATTTCGTAGTTATCGTCCTGCAACAGACGCTCGGTCAGGTGGTTACCAATAAAGCCGTTGACGCCGAGGATCAGCACCCGGGTGCGACGCTTAATCGCCACCACCGGTTTGCTGCTCAGTACCGCGCCACAGACCAGGCCCAGCGCCTGAGCCAGTTGGGCGCCCTGCATGTAAACGCCGCGTTCGGTTTGCCCGGTCAGGATCTCCAGGGCGCCATCCTGGCAGGCCACCACCAGCGGCGCGGCGGAAATCACCGTCCCTGGTTTCGCCGCCGCCAGATCGTGGCGCACGCGGGACTTCCAGACGATAAATTTGTTTGCCCCGGCGTAACCGAAAGCGCCAGGCCACGGGTCGGAAACGGCACGCACCAGATTGTGCAGCGTCAGTGCCGGTTTATCCCAGTCGAGACGGCCATCTTCCGGCGTGCGGCGGCCCACGTAAGTGGCCTGGCTCTCGTCCTGCGCCCGCACCTCGGCATTGCCCGCCCGGATCGCAGGCAACGCCTGACCCAGCAGGTCTGATGCCGCGGTGCACAGTTTACGGTGCAGGGTCAGCGCAGCGTCATCCGCGCCAATCGCCACCGCCTGCTGTGCCACGATATCACCCGCATCGGCACGATTGACCATCCGGTGCAGGGTGACGCCGGTTTCGGTTTCCCCGTTCACCAGCACCCAGTTCAACGGTGCGCGGCCACGATATTTCGGCAGCAGGGAACCGTGTAGGTTGAAGGCCCCTTGCGGCGCCAGGCTGAGGATCTCATCGCTCAGCAGATTGCGGTAATAGAAAGAGAACAGCACGTCCGGATTCATGGTACGGATACGTTCAATCCACAGTGGATGGTTAACATCTTCTGGTGCCCACACCGGGATACCTTGCTCAGCCGCAATACGCGCCACCGAGCCAAAGAAGTGGTTTTCGCCAGGGTTATCCGGATGGGTAAAAATAGCGGCGATGTCATAGCCAGAATCCAGCAGAGACTGAATACCTGCACACCCCATATCGTGATAAGCGAAGACTACGGCTTTCATGAACGATCTTCCTCTTGAGACGCCGTTTCCGGCTGACGAATAACACGTTGAATAAAGTAGCGGGGACGGGCGCGAACATCGTTATAGATGCGGCCGATATACTCCCCGAGCAGGCCCATGCCGACAAACTGCGCGCCGATAAACATAAACAGCACGGCAAACAGCATGAACACCCCTTCCGCCGCCCACTGCGGGCCAAACACCAGCCGCAAGAAGACCAGCAGGAAGGCAAAAGCAAAGCCCAGCAGGGCGATGACGCTGCCAAAAACGCTCAGCAGACGCAGCGGCGTGGTGGTTAAACAGGTCACCAGGTCGTACATCAGGTTAATCAGGCGCATAAAGCTGTATTTCGAATCGCCAAATTCGCGTTCCGCGTGCATCACCGGGATTTCAACCGCCCGGCGGGCAAAGGTATTGGCCAGAATCGGGATAAAGGTGCTGCGCTCATGGCAGTTGAGCATCGCGTCGATAATGTGGCGGCGATAGGCGCGCAGCATGCAGCCGTAGTCGCCCATCGCTTTGCCAGTGGTGCGTTGGATCAGGCGGTTGATCATCTTCGAGGCGCTTTTGCGAAAGAAGGTATCCTGGCGATTCTGTCGAACCGTACCGACCACGTCGTAGCCTTCATCGGCCTTCGCCACCAGCCGCGGGATCTCTTCCGGCGGGTTTTGCAGGTCGGCATCGAGGGTAATAATCAGGTCGCCGGTCACATGGCTGAAACCGGCCATAATCGCCGAGTGTTGGCCGTAGTTGCGGTTAAGCAACACCGCCACCACGTGGCTGCCTTCGGCTTCGGCGGCGTCGGTCAACATGCTGGCAGACTCATCGCTGCTGCCATCGTCCACCAGCAAAATTTCATAGTCGCGGCCCAGCGTCGCACAGGCGGCATCGGTACGGCGAATCAGCTCGGGCAGGCTTTCCTGTTCGTTATAAACCGGAATGACCACCGAGACCTTTTTCACGGGAGGGTAAGTAAACATATCAACATCCTGACAGCTGGTGCAGCGCGGAAATGACGCGAGTGACATCGTCATCGGTCATGTCCGGGAACAAAGGGAGTGAACAGATGCGCGCGCTGTTCCATTCCGTATTCGGTAAGGACAGCGTCGGGAATCGTTCACGGTAGTATTTTTGGGTGTGCGCGGCGCGAAAGTGCAGCCCGGTACCGATGCCCATGGCTTTCAGTTTTTCCATTAACTCATCGCGGCCGATCCCGCAGGTGGCTTCATCCACGCGGATAATAAACAGATGCCAGGCGTGCTGGTGCTGCCACGCCGGTACCGTCAGCGGTTTGAATGGCGTATCCGCCAGTTCGCGCAGGTAGCGTTGGGCAATCTCGGTACGACGCTGGTTGGCATGGGCGAGTTTATCCAGTTGAACCAGCGCCAGCGCGGCGTTGATATCGGCCAGGTTGTATTTGAAACCTGGGGTAATCACTTCCGCCTGCGGCGCCCGGCCGTGGGTCTGGCGGTCATAGGCGTCAACGCCAAGGCCGTGGAACTTCAGGCTGCGAATACGCGCGGCCAGTTGGTCATCATCGGTGACAATCAGCCCGCCTTCGGCGCAGGTCATGTTCTTAATGGCGTGGAAGGAGAAGATCGCGCAGCCGCGCTCCCCCACGTGGCGCCCCTTGTAGTAGGTCCCCGCCGCATGCGCGGCATCTTCGATAACCGGGATACCGTGGCGCTCCGCTACCGCGCGGATGGCGTCGATATCGGCGGGGGCTCCGGCATAATGCACCGGAATAATCGCTTTGGTCTGCGGGGTGATCGCCGCCTCAACGGCCTCCGGGGTAATCATCAGGTTGTCGCGGTCGACGTCAATCATCACCGGCGTCGCACCCAGCAGACAAATCATGTTCAGCGTGGAAACCCAGGTCTGTGACGGGGTGATCACTTCATCGCCCGGGCCAATACCCAACGCCATCAGCGTGACGTGCATGCCGCCGGTCGCCGAGCTGACCGCCACCGCGTGACGGTTGCCGGTCAACGCGCAGAAGGCCTCTTCCAGCGCCTGGTTTTTCGGCCCGGTGGTGATCCAACCCGATTGCAAAACTTCACGCAGCGCAGCCAGCTCTGCGTCACCCATCGACGGGCGCGAAAACGGCAAAAATTCGCTCATCATTTTCCTGTTAGGTATATGACCCATTGCTGATTGCGGGTCTGATAGAAAAAATATCCTGCGCCAGCGGACTTAAACAAAATGAAAATGGACGCACTGCAATGTCACATTTCATTCCAGGGTATTCGATATTATTAAATCTAGACGGGGTTGCTTAGGATAATATTAAGAAATTAATATTATTTGATGTGATATTCATAATTCATTGTTTTTAAATGAAATATACATGAAAAATGAGAAGGAAAAACAACGAAATGAGGCGCCTGACTGCACCAAAAGCAGACGCCTGTCGGTATAAAGTAAACAAACATTAAACGGCGAAACAATAGATGAGGTTTATTTCTCAGTCCGCGGGAAATAAAGTTCACTCAGATCACAATTTTATTTCCAGGGGATTACAAGTTTGCAGGAAAATCAGCAGGTAATTCACTCGCCGGGCAATGAATCACGCTGTCATTATCCGCGCCGCAGTCGCGCACAAAGGTAATCGTGGCGAACTCATCAATCACTTCGGTCGGGTAGGCCGGGCCGGCGGCGCGGTAGGATTCCATCAGCGGAATATGATCGTTCTGGAAGCAGACGGTTTTTTCCGGGTTGTTGATCACCCAACGTGGGAAAAAGATGGTGCCGTGAAACAGTTTATCGCCGAGGTTAACAATCAGGCTGACGTCGGTACCGGTCGGTTCGGTCCACGAAATTTTATAAATGCTCGCCCCCACCCGCACGATGTACGCCTGCTGGTCTTTTACCCAACGGTTGGCGACGATACCGCTGTGAATACGGTAATCCAGCGTCTGGCCATTTTTGACATAAATCTCGTAGTTCCAGCCATTATCGTAGGTATAAACCAGGTGTTTGCCGATAAAGCCGCTCAAGTCGTGTTTATCAAAAGTGTTCATAATGTCTTCTCCTTTGCTGTTGAGACTCAGCATACGGCTTTAAAAAATGAATGAATAACGCTATGTTTGGATGAAATACATTCATTTTTTAGATGAGTTATGCACAAGACAACGCTGGAACAATGGGCTTTGCTGGAGAGAGTGATCGAGCTGGGCAGCTTCGCCAAAGCGGCGGACGAGACGCACCGTAGCCAGTCGTCGGTCAGCTATAACCTCGCCCTGCTGCAGGAGAGGCTCGGGGTCGCGCTGCTGCAGCCCGCCGGCCGCCGCGCGGTGCTGACCCCTGCCGGAGAGCTGCTGCTGAGCCAGGTGAAACCGTTGCTGCAGGCATTTTCCTATGTGGAAACCCGCGCCGCCACGCTGCAGAACGGCGCGCGCACCCGGCTGGATCTGGTGGTGGACAGCATTTTCCCCCGTGAACGGCTGTTTGCCATTCTGCGCCAGTTCCAGCAGCAGCACCCTCAGACCCAGGTCCGGCTGACCGAAGTGCTGGAGAACAGAAAAGAAGAAAGCGAGGCCTTCAGCGAAGCCGATGTGATGGTCTTAACCCGGCGTCAGGATATTACCGGGCGCGGCGAGTGGCTGATGAACATCGATTTTGTCGCGGTCGCCCATCAGCACCACCCGCTTGCCGCGCTGAGCGGCCCGCTGGACGATAACGCGCTGGCCCCCTGGCCCCTCGTCCGGATCGCCGATCGCAGCGACGATCCGCAGGCCAGCCGGGATGCCTGGACCTTCTCCACCATCGATGCGGCCATTGACGCGGTGCTGTATCAGGTTGGTTTCGGCTGGCTCCCGGAAGAACGCATCCGCGACCGGCTGCAACAGGGGACGTTGAAGATTCTGCCTCTCGCCCATGGCACCCGCCGC
Organism: Klebsiella sp. R445; assembly: GCF_051131755.1. Classification (NCBI taxonomy): domain Bacteria; kingdom Pseudomonadati; phylum Pseudomonadota; class Gammaproteobacteria; order Enterobacterales; family Enterobacteriaceae; genus Klebsiella; species Klebsiella sp. R445. The sequence continues at coordinate 3,488,977 of NZ_CP180446.1, read as the reverse complement.
GCCACGCCGCTGCACCTGATCGTCAAGCGCGATCTGGCCCCCATTGATAAGCCGCTTGCAACATTGCTGGCGCTGTTCAGAACGCCGTGATCCCCCGAACATCGCTGAGATGCGCGGGTGTAGCCAACGCCTGTGCCGCCTGAAACAGCACGGTTATATAGGATTTTCTTATACTTTCCGGCCTTACATTGATCCAGATTACTCCTTAAGTATGATGAATTATTAAAATCATCATACTTTCCTGTCCGTTGAGATCATGACCTTGTCTATTTTCCGCTCCACGCTGCTGGCGGTGCTCGCCTGCGTTCCTCTGCTGGCTCCCGCCGCCCCACACACCATCACAACCGCCTGGCCGGTGAATGTCGGTCCTTTGAATCCCCATCTGTACACCCCTAACCAGATGTTCGCCCAAAGCATGGTGTATGAACCGCTGGTGAAATATCAGGCCGATGGTTCGGTCAAACCGTGGCTGGCGACCCACTGGAGCCACTCCACGGACGGAAAAGTCTGGACCTTTACCCTGCGTGACGACGTGCAGTTTTCTAACGGCGAACCGTTTAACGCCCAGGCGGCGGTTGCCAACTTCCAGGCGGTGCTGGCGAATCGCCAACGACATGCCTGGCTGGAGCTGACCAACCAGATCACCGACGTTCGCGCCCTGAGCGATACCCAACTGCAAATTACCCTCAAAGGTGCCTACTACCCGTTCCTGCAGGAGCTGGCCCTGCCGCGGCCGTTCCGGTTTATCGCCCCGTCACAGTTTGTCGAGGGAGGCACGCTGCACGGCATTAAAGCGCCGATCGGCACCGGGCCATGGGTGTTAAAAACGTCGAAGCTTAATCAGTACGATGTGCTGGTGCGCAACGAGCACTACTGGGGAGAGAAGCCGACAATCGACCAGGTCACGGTGAAAGTCATTCCGGACCCGATGACCCGCGCCGTCGCCTTTGAGACCGGGGATATCGATCTGCTGTATGGCAACGAGGGCCTGCTGCCGCTGGATACCTTCGCCCGTTTTAGCAACAACCCGGCTTACCGCACCCAGCTTTCGCAACCGATTGAGACGGTGATGCTGGCGCTGAACTCCGCCAAAGCCCCGACCAACGAACTGGCGGTGCGCGAGGCGCTGAACCACGCGGTCAACAAAAAATCGCTGATCGACAATGTGCTGTACGGCACCCAGCAGGTTGCCGACACGCTATTTGCCCCGAGCGTTCCCTACGCCAACATCGGGCTGACGCCACGGCAGTACGACCCGCAGCAGGCCAACCAACTGCTGGAAAAAGCCGGTTGGGTCCGCCCGGCGGGCAAAGAAATCCGCGAGAAGAATGGCCAGCCGCTGCGCATTGAGCTGTCGTTTATCGGCACCGATGCGCTGAGCAAATCGATGGCGGAGATTATTCAGGCGGATATGCACCAGGTCGGCGTCGATGTGACGCTGGTCGGTGAAGAAGAGAGCAGCATTTATGCCCGTCAACGCGATGGCCGTTTTGGCATGATCTTCAACCGCACCTGGGGCGCACCGTACGACCCCCATGCGTTTATGAGCTCGATGCGCGTGCCCTCCCACGCCGATTACCAGGCACAGCAAGGGCTTGCTGATAAACCGCTAATTGATAAAGAGATTGGTCAGGTGCTGGAGACCAACGACGAGACCCGGCGCCAGGCGCTGTATCGCGATATTCTGACCCGTCTGCATAATGACGCGGTCTATCTGCCGATTAGCTACATCTCGATGATGGTGGTGGCGAAACCTGAGCTGGGGGCCATTCCCTACGCCCCGATTGTCACTGAGATCCCGTTCGAACAGATTCAGACGGTGAAGCCCTGATGCGACGTTATCTGCTACGGCGCGTTCTGCTGCTGATCCCGATGATTTTTGCCGCCTCGGTGATTATCTTTCTGATGCTTCGCCTCGGCACCGGCGATCCGGCGCTCGACTACCTGCGGCTCTCGAACCTGCCGCCGACGCCGGAGATGGTGGCATCCACCCGGATCATGCTCGGCCTCGATCAGCCGCTGCTGGTCCAGTACGGCAGCTGGCTGTGGAAGGCGCTGCATCTGGATTTTGGCCTCTCATTTGCCACCCAGCGTCCGGTGCTGGATGACGTACTGCACTTCCTGCCGGCGACGCTGCAGCTGGCAGGCGCGGCGTTGGTGCTGATCCTACTGACCTCCGTGCCGTTGGGGATCTGGGCCGCCCGCCACCGCGAGCAGCTACCGGATTTCATCGTGCGCTTGATTGCATTTCTTGGCGTATCGATGCCGAACTTCTGGCTCGCCTTCCTGCTGGTGCTGTTCTTTTCCGTCTACCTACAGTGGTTGCCTGCGCTGGGCTACGGCGGCTGGCAGCATATCGTTCTGCCTGCTGTCTCGATTGCGTTTATGTCGCTGGCCATTAACGCCCGCCTGCTGCGTGCCAGCATGCTGGACGTCGCCGGGCAGCGCCATGTCACCTGGGCGCGCCTGCGCGGCCTGAACGACAAGCAGACCGAACGTCGCCACATTCTGCGCAACGCCTCGCTGCCGATGATCACCGCCGTGGGGATGCATATTGGCGAGCTGATCGGCGGCACGATGATTATCGAAAATATCTTCGCGTGGCCGGGCATCGGACGCTATGCCGTCTCCGCCATTTTCAACCGTGATTATCCGGTGATTCAGTGCTTTACGCTGATCATGGTGGTGGTGTTCGCCCTCTGTAATCTGGCGGTTGACCTGTTAAATGCCGCGCTGGATCCCCGCATTCGTCGCCACGAAGGAGCGCACTCATGAATGTCTTCTGCTCCGCTCGCGGGTCGGTGCGTGTGGCGATGGTCATTATCGCTGTGCTGATGCTGATCGCCCTCACCAGCCAGTGGTGGCTGCCATACGATCCGCAGGCCATTAATTTGCCCGCCCGTCTGCTGTCGCCGGACGCGCAGCACTGGCTGGGCACCGACCACCTGGGCCGCGATATTTTCTCCCGCCTGCTGGCGGCGACGCGGGTCTCGCTGGGGGCGGTGATGGCCTGTTTACTGCTGGTGCTGGCGATGGGGATTATCGTCGGCGGCTGCGCCGGGTTGCTTGGTGGGCGGGTCGATCAGTTCACGATGCGGGTGGCCGATATGTTTATGACCTTCCCCACCTCGATCCTCTCATTCTTTATGGTCGGCGTGCTGGGCACCGGACTGACCAACGTCATTATCGCCATCGCCCTGTCGCACTGGGCATGGTATGCCCGAATGGTCCGCAGCCTGGTGGTGTCGCTACGCCAGCGCGAATTTATTCTCGCCGCCCGGCTCAGCGGCGCCAGCCGCTGGCGGCTGTTTGTCGACCATCTGGCCGGGGCGGTGATGCCATCGTTGCTGGTCCTCGCGACGCTCGATATCGGGCACATGATGCTGCATGTCGCCGGGATGTCATTCCTGGGCCTTGGCGTCAGCGCGCCGACGGCAGAATGGGGCGTGATGATTAACGACGCGCGCCAGTATATCTGGACCCAGCCTCTGCAGATGCTCTGGCCCGGCCTGGCGTTGTTTATCAGCGTGATGGCCTTTAATCTGGTGGGCGATGCGCTACGCGATCGTCTCGATCCACACCTGATCGCGGAGCACAACCACTGATGCCTCAGAAGATCCAGTTAGAACAATTAGCCCTGTGCGCCGGCCAGCCGCTGGTCACGGACCTGTCGCTGACCTTGCGCCGTGGGCAGGTGCTGGCGCTGCTGGGCAGCAGCGGCTGCGGCAAATCGCTGACCTGCGCGGCGGCCCTCGGCGTGCTGCCGCCTGGCGTCCGGCAAACCGCCGGCCGTCTGCTGCTGGACGGTATTCCGGTGCACGGCGAGCTGCTGCGCGGTGGCACCGTCGCCACCATCATGCAGAACCCACGCAGCGCTTTTAACCCGCTGTACACCATGGCCACCCACGCACGGGAAACCTGCCGTGCCAGCGGCCAGCCCACGGACGAGGCGACGCTCATCAACGCCATGAAAGCCGTGGGGCTGGACAACCCCTCGCAGCTGCTCAAGCGCTACCCCTTCGAGATGAGCGGCGGCATGCTGCAACGCATGATGATCGCCCTCGCCCTGCTGAGCAAGGCGCCGTTTATTTTTGCCGATGAGCCCACCACCGACCTCGATGCCGTCGCTCAGGGCCGTATCCTTGACCTGCTGGAAGAGATTGTCGCCACCCGCGGCCAGGGTTTGCTGCTGGTGACGCACGATATGGGGGTGGTTGCGCGGCTGGCGCATGAAGTGGCGGTGATGGACAGCGGGCGCATTGTCGAGCATTGTGACGTCGATACCCTGTTCAGCGCGCCGCAGCATCCCGTCAGCCAGCGCTTACTGGCAGCGCATCTGGCGCTGTATGGAATGGAGTCCCCGGTATGAATCTCCTGAACGTCACCAACGTCAGCCACGATTATCCACATCACCCAGGCGTGCTGCGCGAAGTCAGCTTCAGCATCCAGGCCGGTGAGACCATGGCGCTGCTTGGCCGCAGCGGTTGCGGAAAAAGCACCCTGGCGCGCATGCTGGTCGGTCTGGAAACCCCTGCTCATGGCGACATCCGCTGGCAGCAAACCCCGCTGAACGCCTTAAAAGGCGAGGCACTGCGGGCATTTCGCCGCGATATTCAACTGGTGTTTCAGGATGCGCACAGCGCCGTGAACCCACGTAAAACGGTGAACGAGATTATCAGCGAGCCGCTACGCCATCTGTTTCGCTACTCGCGCGATGAACGCCAGGCCCAGGTAGAGGCGATGATGCAGGCGGTGGACCTTTCCCCGGCGCTGCGCGATAAGCGCCCGGTGCAGCTCAGCGGCGGGCAGCTTCAGCGTGTGTGCCTGGCGCGGGCGCTGGTGGTACAGCCGCAGCTGTTGATTCTTGATGAGGCAGTGTCGAACCTCGACCTCGTGCTGCAGGCGGAGATCGTTGCGTTACTCAAGCGCCTGCAGGTACAGTTTTCTACCGCCTGCCTGTTTATCACCCATGACCTGCGGCTGGTTGAGCGTTTTTGCCAGCAGGTGATGGTGATGGAGAACGGGCAGCTTATCGAGACGACGCCGGTCCACGCACCGCTGCGTCTTCAGTCAACGGCGGGCCGGGCGCTACAGCGCGCGGTGCTTCCCGCTTTTCCGGCCTCCCTTGCTAAAGAGAAACGACCATGCAGCGCGTAACCCTGACTCTTGATGACGATCTTCTGGCGACCCTCGACGCGTTAAGCGCCCAGCGTGGCTATCACAACCGCTCGGAGGCGGTGCGCGATATCCTGCGTAACACCTTGATGCATGAACATTCCCAGCAGGGCGGACAGCACGGCTATGCGGTACTCTCCTACGTGTATGAGCATGAAAAACGCGAGCTGGCGAGCCGGCTGATCGCCACCCAGCATCACCATCACGACCTGTCCGTTGCCACGCTGCATGTGCATATCAGCCATGACGACTGCCTGGAGATCGCGGTGCTAAAAGGCGAAATGGGCGAGGTGCAGCATTTCGCCGATGAGGTAATTGCCCAGCGCGGAGTCCGCCACGGCCATTTGCACTGTTTAACGGCACAAGACGATCACCACCACGCCTGACACACGCTCGATGCCGTAATCAGCTTATCTGCCGTGGTTTATCCATCGTTTATCAACGGTTGATAAACCACGTAAATGATACGCTTTCACAGCAATCTCACCTCCCTATAATGGCCGCTCATTTAACGATCTCGTTATGGCGAGGCTCCTGCATAAACATAAGTTACCGCCCTGCTGGTATCGAGAGAGACCATTCAGGGAAATACAGGCATCCATCGAATCAAGGTGTTGCCAAGGTAACTTCTGGCGGTATTTTCCGTTCAGATACGTTGTGCAGTGCTAAACCCAGGACGTAGGGATCTGCCTGTGCGCACCCTGTCTTGTTCGCCCCTATGAGTGATTTTTTATAGGGAACTACACCATGTCATCTATTCAGCACTGCACCGCGCACCTGCCCGCTGCCAACTTTGACGGCGATGCTATCGCGCAATACATGCGTACCGATTTTATCACCCTGCCTGAGCACCTCAGCGTCTCTGAAGCGCGGGAACTGTTTATCTCCCGGCTCGCCAGCGATGAGATCCCCGGTCAGGTTTTTGTGGTGGCCGGCAAGAAGCTGCGCGGGAGCTTATCAATTAAAAAACTGCTCCAGGAGAACGAGACGGCGCAGCCCATTCGCTACCTGATGGACAGCTGCCTGTTTCGCGTCAGGCCCGATGACGAGCGCCAGCAGGTGGTGGCGGAGCTGACCGAACGCGGGCTCGATCTGGTGCCGGTGGTCGAGAAAGGCGAACTGGTGGGCTGTCTGATGGAAAAAGAGATCGCCCATCTGCTGGAGGATGACGTCACCGAAGATGTTCACCGCCAGGGGGCAACGCTGCCACTGGATCAGCCCTATCTGGAGATCAGCCCGTGGGCACTGTGGAAGAAGCGAGCGGTATGGCTGCTGCTGCTGTTCGTGGCGGAGGCCTACACCAGCAGCGTGCTTCAACACTTTGGCGAGGCGCTGGAATCCGCCATTGCGCTGGCCTTTTTCATCCCGCTGCTGATCGGCACCGGCGGCAACAGCGGTACGCAGATCACCTCCACGCTGGTGCGCGCCATGGCGCTGGGGGAAGTCCGGTTACGGGATATGGGACGGGTGATCCGCAAAGAGGTGACCACATCGCTGCTGATTGCCATTACCCTTGGGCTGGCGGGATGCATCCGCGCCTGGATGATGGGCATCGGCATGGAAATCACGATGATCGTCAGCCTGACGCTGGTGTGCATTACCCTGTGGAGCGCGGTGGTGTCGTCGGTGATCCCGATGGTGCTCAAGCGCGTCGGGATTGACCCAGCGGTAGTCTCAGCACCGTTTATTGCCACGCTGATCGACGGTACCGGGCTGATTATTTACTTCAAAATCGCCCAGCACTTTCTTGGCCTGAATTAAAGATGTCGGGGCGCGCCAGAATGATGCCGAGAGCCAGCGCATATCCCGCGCCTGGCAGGCGCTATTCCGTCGCGCTTCAGATGCAGAAGACTAATCCGCCAACGCCTGTGCGCAGGCCCAGGCGGAAGACCACGCCCACTGGAAGTTATAGCCGCCCAGCCAGCCGGTCACATCCATCACTTCACCGATAAAATAGAGTCCCGGCGCCTTCCGGGCTTCCATGGTGCGTGACGACAGTTCGTTGGTATCCACGCCGCCGAGGGTTACTTCCGCGGTGCGGTAGCCTTCGGTGCCGTTCGGCTGGACGCGCCAGGCGGTCAGCGTCTCCACCAGCAGCTCCTGATCGCGCAGGTTCAGCTGTTTCAACGTGACATCCGGTATCTGTCCCAGCAGCTGCAGGCACTCCACCAGACGCTTCGGCAGCTGCATGGCGAGGGTGTTTTTCAGGCTCTGGTTGGGGTGCTCGCGGCGCTGCTCGTTGAGAAAATCATCGAGATGGCAATCCGGCAGCAGATTGATACTGACAAACTCACCCGGCTGCCAGTAGCTGGAAATTTGCAGCACCGCCGGCCCGGAAAGCCCACGGTGGGTAAACAGCAGGTTTTCACGGAACAGCGTGCCGTCTTGCGCCGTGATGGTTGATGGTACCGAGACGCCGGAGAGCACCTGCAGCTGTTCCAGCAGCGGTTTGTGCAGGGTGAAGGGCACCAGGCCCGCGCGAGTAAGCAGCACCTTGAGGCCAAACTGCTCGGCAAGCTTATAGCCGAACGGCGAGGCGCCCAACCCCGGCATCGACAGGCCACCCGAGGCTACCACCAGTTTTTTCGCCGCCACCGCGTCGCCGTTCAGCTGCAGGGTGTAGCCCTCATCGTCGCGATCGACGCTGATAATCTCGCTGCGCAGGCGGATCTGCACCGCGCCTTTATCGCATTCGGCCAGCAGCAGGTCGACAATTTGCCCGGCGGAGTCATCGCAAAACAGCTGGCCGAGGGTCTTCTCATGCCAGGCGATGCCGTGCTTGCCGACCAGTTCGATAAAATCCCACTGGGTATAGCGCGCCAGCGCAGATTTGCAAAAATGCGGATTTCGGCTGAGATACGCCGCCGGCTCAATATACATATTGGTAAAGTTGCAGCGCCCGCCGCCGGACATCAGGATCTTACGACCCGGCTTTTTGCCATTATCCAGCAGCAGCACACGCTGCCCTGCCTGGCCCGCCAGCGCTGCACAAAACATTCCCGCCGCACCGGCGCCGATTACAATGGCATCAAACCTTTCCACACAACTTTCCTCATATCCCGATTGTCGGGAATTGTAAATTTTTCACTCTGGTCGCACCAGCACGAAAATCCATGTATTTAGCTACACCATTGAAAGATATAAGATTAATCCCAAGGGGGTAAAATTCAAACAGGAAGAAAATCAAAAAAAGTCTATATTTCACTTTGCCCGCGCCGCTAAAGTCCCTGATAATGCGCCGCGTTCATGTCCTCAAAATGGCGTAACGTCCTATGCTACATTTATTTGCCGGTCTGGATTTACATACCGGACTATTACTATTGCTTGCTTTAGCTTTCGTGCTGTTTTACGAAGCGATTAACGGTTTTCATGATACCGCAAACGCGGTTGCAACTGTGATTTACACACGCGCAATGCGGTCGCAACTTGCTGTTGCGATGGCGGCCCTCTTCAACTTCTTCGGCGTGCTGTTAGGTGGCCTTAGCGTCGCTTATGCCATCGTGCATATGCTGCCGACCGACCTGCTGCTTAATATGGGTTCCGCACATGGCCTCGCCATGGTGTTCTCTATGTTACTAGCCGCGATTATCTGGAACCTCGGCACCTGGTATTTTGGTCTGCCGGCCTCCAGTTCACATACGCTGATCGGCGCTATCATCGGTATTGGTTTAACCAATGCGCTGATGACCGGCACCTCAGTGGTTGACGCGCTGAATATCCCGAAAGTGATCGGAATTTTCGGTTCGCTTATCATCTCGCCGATCGTCGGCCTGGTGGTAGCTGGCGGGCTGATTTTCATTCTGCGTCGCTACTGGAGCGGTACCAAAAAACGCGCCCGTATCCACCTGACCCCGGCGGAACGTGAAAAGAAAGACGGTAAGAAAAAGCCGCCGTTCTGGACCCGTATCGCGCTGATTCTGTCAGCCATTGGCGTATCGTTTTCGCACGGTGCCAACGATGGCCAGAAAGGCATTGGTCTGGTCATGCTGGTGCTTATCGGTGTCGCCCCGGCGGGCTTCGTGGTCAACATGAACGCCTCCGGCTACGAAATCACCCGGACTCGTGATGCGGTCAACAACGTGGAAACCTTCTTCCAGCAGCGTCCTGAGCTGTTGAAGAAAGTCACCGGCGTTGATCAACTGGTGCCGTCTCCGGACACCGGCGCGACGCCAAACGGCGGTGAATTCCATTGCCACCCGGCGAACACTATCAACGCGCTGGACCGTGTGAAGACCGCGTTGACTGGTATCGAAAGCTATGACGCCCTCTCGGTCGATCAGCGTGCTCAGCTGCGCCGCATTATGCTGTGCATCTCCGATACCACCGACAAAGTCGCGAAGCTTCCGGAAGTCAATGCAGACGATCAGCGCCTGCTGAAGAAACTGAAAACCGATATGCTGAGCACCATCGAGTACGCGCCAATCTGGATCATTATGGCGGTTGCTCTGGCGCTGGGTATCGGCACCATGATCGGCTGGCGCCGCGTGGCGACCACTATCGGTGAGAAAATTGGTAAGAAAGGCATGACCTACGCACAAGGTATGTCAGCCCAGATGACCGCCGCCGTTTCGATTGGTCTGGCGAGCTATACCGGTATGCCGGTTTCGACCACCCACGTGCTCTCCTCCTCTGTTGCGGGGACGATGCTCGTCGATGGCGGTGGCCTGCAGAGAAAAACCGTCACCAGCATTCTGATGGCGTGGGTTCTCACCTTACCGGCCGCGATTCTGCTCTCCGGCGGATTGTACTGGCTCTCGCTGAAGCTTATCTAACGCGGGAATCAGCACATGATAAAAACGGGTCAGGAAACTGGCCCGTTTTTTTTATCTGACCACCGGTCAGTGCCAGATCAGCAGCGCAATCAAACTCACCACCACCAGGCCACACAGCGCGCTGGTCAGGATAAATTGCCGCCGTACCCGCTCGCAGCGACGAATGAACTCATCATCATGATGATCGCGATAACGCTGGCCATAGATATACCAAACCAGACGCATCTGTTTACCCGGCTGCCCATGCGAGGTGAAAAAGCCGCCACCATCGACATATTGATAAAGCAAGGGATCGCAACCACGTAGCACAACCAATAACGCACGCAGCGAAGAGAAGTAGCGTGCCATATTCACCACACAAACGATACACAGGGCCCAAAACAGCGCAATAGTGCTGATCATACTTCCTCCCCGGCGACCCACCCTCGGAGACGTCTCCGGGGCTAGCGCTCCCCAATACCCAACCCAACATACAATACGAGAGTGAGATACCGATCACGTTTATTTATCCGATCGGCTCATTAAATAGTGTAGGAGATCAGTCAATTTTTTTACCACAAGGTTAATCGTTATCAATACGTAAGACGGATATATTTGTTTAACTTTTGGTGGACCAGGTGCATTGACGGAGCGCGAGGGGCGCTATAAGGTAGAAATATCTTCTACAATTAAGTCCTTAACAGGATGAACCCCCGCGGATTAGCGCGCAGGACGCGGGCGAAGCGACAGCACCAGCTGTCTGGTCCAATGGTCATCGACAACTTATGGAAGGAGTAACACTATGGCTTACAAACATATTCTTATTGCAGTAGACCTCTCCCCGGAAAGCAAAGTGCTGGTAGAAAAAGCCGTTTCAATGGCGCGACCTTACAATGCCAAGGTTTCTCTGATTCACGTGGATGTGAATTACTCCGACCTGTACACCGGCCTAATCGATGTCAATCTGGGCGACATGCAGAAACGCATTTCCGAAGAGACCCACCACGCGCTGAGCGAGCTGTCCACCAATGCGGGCTATCCGATTACCGAAACCCTGAGCGGCAGCGGCGATCTCGGCCAGGTGCTGGTTGATGCGATTAAAAAGTACGATATGGACCTGGTGGTCTGCGGTCACCATCAGGATTTCTGGAGCAAGCTGATGTCCTCCGCGCGCCAGCTGATCAACACCGTTCATGTCGATATGCTGATTGTTCCGCTGCGCGACGAAGAAGACGAATAACCGTCGCACTGTAGACCTCCAGAATGCCAACGCCCGCCATCGCGGGCGTTGTTGTTTTTAGCGGTCGTGAACCGGCCTGAACCACATTATTGATGGTATTTCACCCGCTCTTCCCCCTTGCAAGATCGACAGAATATCAATCCACAAAATTATTAATGATTAGTGTGATCAACCAATTATAAGAAATATAATTCGTATAATAATCTACAAATACAGCAAATGACCGAATCATTGCGCTTAAGAATACTTTTTCAGCGCGTTCTGGCATACGCGTTCATACTTTTTTGGGATAGAACTTTAAGGCGAAGGAATATGAAAACTACTGCACCTACTGGGTTGTTGCAGCAACCACGGCCGTTCTTCATGATTTTTTTTGTGGAATTATGGGAGCGATTTGGCTATTACGGCGTCCAGGGGATTCTGGCCGTCTTCTTTGTTAAACAACTCGGATTTTCTCAGGAACAGGCGTTTATTACCTTTGGTGCCTTCGCGGCGCTGGTGTATGGCCTGATCTCGATCGGTGGCTATGTCGGCGACCATTTGCTCGGCACCAAACGCACGCTGGTGCTCGGCGCGGTGGTGCTGGCGCTGGGCTACTTTATGACCGGGATGTCGCTGCTCAAGCCTGACCTGATTTTTATCGCTCTGGGGACTATCGCTGTCGGTAACGGCCTGTTTAAAGCCAACCCCGCCAGCCTGCTGTCAAAATGCTATCCGCCCAAAGACGCGCGTCTTGATGGGGCCTTCACCCTGTTTTATATGTCGATTAATATCGGCTCGCTGCTGTCGCTGTCGCTGGCGCCGGTGATCGCCGAGAAGTTTGGCTATGCCGTCACCTATAACCTGTGCGGCGCGGGGCTGATTATCGCGCTGCTGGTCTATTTCGCCTGCCGGGGAATGGTCAAAGATATCGGTTCTGAACCGGACCATCGTCCCTTAGTGCTGCGTAACCTGCTGTATGTCCTGGTGGGTACGGTGGCGATGGTGTTCCTCTGTGCCTGGCTGCTGCATAACGTTAAAATCGCCAACCTGGTGCTGATTGTGCTCTCCATCGTGGTGATCATTTTCTTCTTCCGCGAGGCCTTCAAACTCAATAAGACCGGGCGCAATAAAATGTTTGTCGCCTTTATCCTGATGCTGGAGGCGGTGCTGTTTTACATTCTGTACGCGCAGATGCCGACCTCGCTCAACTTCTTCGCCATCAATAACGTCCATCACGAGATCCTCGGCATCACCATTAACCCGGTGAGCTTCCAGGCGCTGAACCCGTTCTGGGTAGTGGTGGCCAGCCCGGTACTGGCGGTGATTTACACGCGCCTGGGCAATAAAGGCAAAGACCTGACCATGCCGATGAAGTTTACCCTCGGGATGTTTTTATGTTCGCTGGGATTTCTGACCGCTGCGGCCGCGGGGATCTGGTTTGCCGATGCTCAGGGGCTGACGTCACCGTGGTTTATCGTGCTGGTGTATCTGTTCCAGAGCCTCGGGGAATTGCTGATTAGCGCCCTCGGTCTGGCGATGGTCGCCGCGCTGGTGCCGCAGCATTTGATGGGCTTTATTCTCGGGATGTGGTTCCTGACCCAGGCGGCAGCTTTCCTGATGGGCGGCTATGTTGCGACCTTCACCGCCGTGCCGGAAAACATCACCGACCCGCTGCAAACCCTACCGATCTACACCAACGTCTTCGGCAAGATTGGCCTGGTGACCTTGGGAGTGACGATAGTGATGGCGATTCTGGTGCCGTGGCTCAACCGGATGATCAAAACGCCGACCAGCGACCAGTAACTCTGTGGTTAACCTCAGCGGGCAACACCGGCTGGGGTTAACCTTTGCGCGCGGCAATCCAGTCCTGTACTTCGATAACAAACTCGTCCGGCGCTTTGCGGTACATCTTACGCGCCAGGTCCAGAATCGTATGCTGCCCTAAGGCCTCTTCCATGCGCTGCTGGGCCATATCCATCACCGACCGCACGCCGCAGATCCCTTCGCAGGCCCATTCCGGCGGACGTTCGTCAAACACCGCCAGCCGCTGGCGAATTTCCCGACACTCAAAAATGCGCTTATCGCCATCAATGGCGTTCACCACATCGAGTACCGTGATGTGTTCCGCCGGCTTCGCCAACTGGAATCCGCCGCCCTTGCCTTCCGTGCTGCGCACCAGGCCGGCCTTCGAAAGGCGGGTAAAGATTTTGGCCAGGTAATCGTAGGGCACGCTTTGCAGATCGGCGATTTCGCGCACGCTCATATCGCGGGCGTCGCCTTTGCTGTCCACCATACACATCAGGCTATGGATGCCGTACTCAACACCGGAACTGTAGAATGCCATACTCTTATCTCAGCCAAAATAAATCTGAGTTATTGTAGCTTTTTCACCAAAGTCTTACCACAAAGATAAAAGATAACGTCGTCCATAAAAGTTTTAAACTTTTTATTATCAATTAGATAATCACAAATCAACCCACCCAAACCGCTCTGCATCACAAATCAGATTGCAATTACATACTACGACAAATAAAATCCGAGTAAAAATATCATCGTTAACAGTGAGTGAAACCATCATGGGTAAAAAAATTCTGGTAGTCGGTGCCGGCTTTGCGGGAATGTGGGCCGCGCTTAGCGCCGCTCGCCTGGCCGATCAACATCAATCACAGACCGTAGAGATCACGGTTATTGCCCCGCAACCTGAACTGCGGGTACGTCCGCGCTTTTATGAAAATGCCGTCGAGACCCTGGTGGCGCCGCTGCAGCCGCTGTTTGACGTGACCGGCGTGCGCTTCCTGTGCGGGACGGTTTCCCGGATCCTGCCGGCCAGTAAAACCGTGACCTGGACTGATGCCAACGGCGTCATGCAGCAGCAGAGCTACGACCGGTTAGTTCTGGCCAGCGGTAGCCACGTCAACCGTTCACTGGTGACCGGCGCCGATACCCACGCCTTCGATCTCGATCAGCTGGAGAGCGCCAGCGTGCTGGAATCGCACCTGAAATCTCTTGCTCATGAGGCAGACAGTGAGTCACGCAATACCGTGGTGGTGTGCGGCGGCGGCTTCACCGGTATCGAGATGGCGCTGGAGCTGCCCGGCAAATTGCGGGAGATCCTCGGCTCGAATGCTAAGACCAGAGTAGTCGTAGTTGAGCGCGGGCCGCAGCCGGGTTCACGCTACAGCGAAGCATTGCGCGAGGTTATCGTCCAGGCTTCCGCAGAGCTTGGCGTTGAATGGCGGGTGAACACCGAAGTAGAACGCGTGGATGCCGACGGCGTGATGCTGAAAGACGGCCAGAGCATCGCCTCCCGGACCGTTATTGGACCGTTGGCGTCGAGGCCAACGGCCTGACGGCGCAGATTGATGCCCCGCGCGATCGCCAGGGCCGCCTGCATGTGAATACGGCGCTTCAGGTGGTGGGCTATGACGATATCTATGCGACCGGTGACGTGGCCTATGCGGCCACCGATGACAAAGGTAACCATGCGTTGATGACCTGCCAGCACGCAATTTTGCTGGGTAAATTTGCCGGTAATAACGCGGCTGCCAGCCTGCTCGACGTGATGCCGCTGCCCTATCGTCAGGAAAACTACGTGACCTGTCTCGACCTCGGGGCATGGGGTGCAGTCTATACCGAAGGCTGGGATCAGCAGGTGAAACTGACCCGAGAAGAGGCGAAGAAGCTGAAGATGTCCATTACCCAGGAGTTGATCTATCCGCCAAAGGCCGAGAAAACCGCCGCTTTTGAGATGGCCGACCCGCTGGCACCATTTGTTTAATCCGTAGCCCGTCAGGTTATTTACATCGCCGTCCCAGCATAAATATCGAAACGGTGGCCTTTGGTGACCACCGCGTTCGGCGTGGCGACCTCGGCCAGCGGCGGCGCGTAATCCGGGCGTTTCACCACCACCCGTTTGGTTGCCAGCTGCCGTGCCGGCGCCAACAGCCCGTCGGCATCCAGGTCTGGTCCCACCAGCGACTGAAACACGCGCATCTCTTTCTTCACCAGCGCGCTTTTCTGCTTGTGCGGGAACATCGGGTCCAGATAGACCACCTGCGGACGCGGCGTAATATCCGTCAGCGCCGTCAGGCTGGAAGCATGAATCAACTGCAAACGCTCGCGTAACCACGGGCCGATTTCCGGGTCGGCATAGCCGCGTGCCAGCCCGTCATCGAGCAGGGCCGCCACCACCGGATTACGCTCCAGCATCCGCACCCGGCAGCCGACCGCCGCCAGCACAAAGGCATCCCGCCCCAGTCCCGCCGTCGCATCCACCACCTCTGGCAGGTAGTCGCCTTTCACGCCAACGGCTTTCGCCACCGCTTCACCGCGACCGCCACCAAATTTACGCCGGTGGGCCATGGCCCCGCCGACAAAATCAACGAAGATACCGCCGAGCTTCGGCTCATCACGCTTGCGCAGCTCCAGATGCTCCGGGGTCATCACCAGCGCCATCGGGTTGTCATCATCCTGTTCCAGCCCCCAGCGAGCGGCCAGAACAGATAAGGCGCCGTCTCCGGCGCCCGTTTCATCGACTAAGCAAATTTTCACGAAACGCTTAGCCCTTGATCCCGTAATGATCGAGCATCGCATCCAGCTGCGGCTCGCGCCCACGGAAGCGTTTGAACAGCACCATTGGCTCTTCGGAACCGCCGCGGCTCAGGATGTTATCGAGGAACGACTGACCGGTTTCGCGGTTGAAAATCCCCTCTTCTTCAAAACGAGAGAAGGCGTCTGCCGCCAGCACGTCGGCCCACAGATAGCTGTAGTAACCTGCCGCATAACCACCGGCAAAGATATGACTGAAGGCGTGCGGGAAGCGGCCCCACGACGGCCCTGGCACCACGGCCACCTGCTTTTTGATTTCCGCGAGAGTCTCGAGAATTTTCGCCCCTTGCTCCGGCTGGTATTCCGCATGCAGACGGAAGTCGAACAGGCCAAACTCCAGCTGACGCAGGATGAACAGCGCCGCCTGGTAGTTTTTCGCGGCCAGCATTTTGTCGAGCAGCGCCTGCGGCAGCGGCTCACCGGTTTCATAGTGGCCAGAGATAAACGCCAGCGCTTCCGGCTCCCAGCACCAGTTTTCCATAAACTGGCTCGGCAGTTCGACCGCATCCCACGGCACCCCGCTGATGCCGGAGACCCCGGCGGTATCAATGCGGGTCAGCATATGGTGCAGACCGTGGCCGAATTCGTGGAACAGGGTAATCACTTCGTCGTGGGTAAACAGCGCTGGCTTGCCGTTCACCGGGCGGTTGAAGTTACAGGTCAGGTAGGCGACCGGTTTTTGCAGCGAACCGTCGAGTTTACGCATCTGGCCAACGCAGTCATCCATCCACGCCCCACCGCGCTTGTGCTCACGCGCGTACAGGTCGAGATAGAAGCTACCGCGCAGCTCGTTGCTCTCGTCATACAGCTCGAAGAAACGAACCTCCGGGTGCCAGACGTCAATGTCCGTGCGCTCTTTAGCGGTAATCCCGTAAATGCGCTTAACCACTTCGAACAGGCCATTAACGGCTTTATTTTCCGGGAAGTACGGACGCAGTTGCTCATCGCTGATGCTGTAGAGATGCTGTTTTTGTTTTTCGCTGTAGTAAGCAATATCCCACGGCTGCAGTTCGTCGACGCCATATTCGGCTTTGGCGAAGGCGCGCAGCTGGGCCAGCTCTTTCTCGCCCTGCGGACGTGCGCGTTTTGCCAGGTCGGTCAGGAAGTCGAGCACCTGCTGCGGATTTTCGGCCATTTTGGTCGACAGCGATTTAAAGGCGTAGCTTTCAAAGCCCAGCAGCTGAGCCAGTTCGTGGCGCAGCGCGAGGATTTCCGCCATCACCGGGCTGTTATCCCATTTACCGGCATTCGGACCCTGGTCTGACGCACGGGTGGAGTAGGCACGATACAGCTCTTCGCGTAGCGCCTGGTTGTCGCAGTAGGTCATCACCGGCAGATAGCTAGGGATATCCAGAGTCAGCAGATAGCCTTCCTGCTCTTTCGCCTGGGCCTGTGCCTGAGCCGCCGCCAGCGCGCTTTCCGGCATCCCGGCCAGCTCGACTTCGTCGGTCACCAGCTTGCTCCAGCCCATGGTGGCGTCGAGGACGTTGTTGCTGTACTGGTTGCCAAGCTCAGACAGGCGCGCGGCAATCTCACCGTAACGCTGCTGTTGCTCTTTGGCGAGGCCAATACCGGACAGTTCGAAATCACGCAGCGCGTTATCGACCGCTTTCTTCTGGGCGATGTTCAGGGTGGCGTAATGGTCGCCATCGCGCAGATCGCGGTAGGCTTTGTACAGGCCTTCGTGCTGGCCAACCCAGGTGCTGTATTCAGACAGCAGCGGCAGGGTTTGCTCGTAGGCTTCACGTAGTTCAGGGCTGTTTTTCACCGAGTTCAGGTGGCTGACCGGGGAGAAGATCCGTCCCAGCACGTCATCCACTTCAGCCAGCGGCTGGCACAGGGTTTCCCAGCTGTACGGCGCGCCTTGCGCCACCACGTTTTCTACCGATGCCCGGCAGTCGTCCAGCGCTTTGCTGACCGCAGGGACGACATGTTCCGGCTTGATCGCAGAAAAAGGCGGCAAAGAAAAAGGCGTCAGTAATGGATTGGTCATAAGCGCAGTCCTGTTGAAAAGGGTAAATGAAGCGCGCGTTCCGGCGCTTTAGCATGAGATCTAGAATGGGGGATCGTTGCGGGAATTTCAATGTCACGCCGTGCCAGGCGTCGGGTATTACTGCAATAAGTCATGGCTTAGCACCGCTGGCTTTCCCCGGCTGTGCCAACCACACCGGGGAAAACGTCATCCAGCGCAGCGTCTGTGCCGCCCACGCGATGAGATTAGCGGCTTTTCTGCGCCATCTGATAAGCCGCCGGCAGATTCAGCCGCTGCCAGAACTGCTGGTCGGCGCTCTCACCCGACAGCGGGTAACCCGCCGGTAGCGCGGTTTTCACCATCAATGCCCGACGCTGAGCCCCTGAAAGATGAGGCAGTGCGGTCTCCAGCAGCACGTCCGCCCCTTCAGGCACCGTCAGCTCTGGCTTTTCGCCCTTCTGCTGCGCCAGATTATAGGTCATGGTGAACTGGTAAAAGGCGTTCATGGCCGGGTCGCGGTAGGGATCGTCTTTCCCGGCGGATTTTGCACACTCGGCAAGCGACGTGCCGCACTCTTTTTCCAGCGCCGCGCGCAGTTGATCGCGCGCCTCATTGAACAGCGCGTGATACTTCGCGTCGTTGAGGTAATGCGCGACGTTGCGTTGCGCCACCATCCGCGACCCCATCACATCCAGCGGATAATGCACGCCGAGCACGATGCGGGAGTAGCCGTAGCGCGCGCCGCGTGTCACCAGGGCATCAAAGCGTTCCGGGATCATTTCCGCCATCAGCAGCGCATCGGTGTAGCCGGTGTTGGTGTGTCCGCTGGGGAACGAGCCGCCGTCGGCGGTATAGGGCTGGTTATCCTTGACCACCACGTCGTCCGGCACCAGATGAATGGTATTGCCCTTAATCAGGAACGGGCGCGGGTTGTTAAAATGCTTTTTCGCCGCCCCGGTGCTGACTTCACTGGCCTTAATCAACGCCGCCGCTTTACCCAGCTCGCCTTTATCATAAGCGGTGAGGAAGGCTTTCCCCAACCGCGGACCCAGCGCATCGCTGAGGAAGTAGAGATAGCTAATCCCTTCCGCATCCGCCAGCGCCTGATGACGGGTCGCCTGAGTCGCATCGCGGTTAATGGCGGTCACCGTTGCCAGGTTGGCCTTCACCACCGCATCCGGGAGGGTGCTGAAAGCGGCAAGCAGCGCAATGCCCGCCTGCTGGTTTTCTTTCCCCTGAAAATCATAACCGCTGGCCTTCAGCCAGGCCTTGTCCGCCTGGGTTTTATTCTGTTTCGCGTGCTCCAGTTGGTCGCGGGTGAGGGTCTCAGCATCACCTTTCAGCGCCGCGCGTAATCGGCTCAACGCCTGACTTTCGAGGTCGTCAAACGCCGGGCTGGCCGCCGCGGGCGTGACGCTACCGGCGATCGCCGCCGCCTGATTTACCGGTACCGCGTGCGCCAACGCCGGCAGCGCCAGGATCAATGCTGATGTCAAAAGTGTGATTTGCAGTTTCATTATTTTTCCTTTTATTCAAACAATTACCTTGCCTGCAGGCGACGCTAGCGCAGATTTTTGACACTTTTATGACCCATTCACGTTTTGCAATCCTTTCACCACGATTGAAACAGCGTGGCGCCGCAGCGGTAATCCGGGCGGATCTGCGGTAAACTATCGGTAATCTTGTTCAATTCCCGGAATCTCTGCATCCATGCTCAGTTATCGCCACAGCTTTCACGCAGGCAACCACGCCGACGTCCTTAAACACACCGTTCAGAGTCTGATCATTGAATCGCTGAAAGAGAAAGAAAAACCGTTTCTCTACCTGGACACCCACGCTGGCGCGGGTCGCTATCAGCTGAGCGGCGAACACGCCGAACGCACTGGTGAATACCTCGAGGGGATCGCCCGTATCTGGCAGCAGGACGACCTGCCGGCCGAGATGGAAGCCTATATTTCCGTGGTCCAGCATTTCAACCGCAGCGGTCAGTTGCGCTACTATCCGGGCTCTCCGCTGATTGCCCGCCAGCTGCTGCGTGAGCAGGACAGCCTGGATCTGACCGAACTGCACCCGAGCGACTTCCCGCTGCTGCGTTCTGAATTTCAGAAAGACAACCGCACGCGGGTGGCTAAGGCCGATGGCTATCAGCAGCTGAAGGCGAAGCTTCCACCCGTCTCCCGTCGCGGCCTGATTCTGATCGACCCGCCGTATGAAATTAAAAGCGATTACCAGGCCGTGGTAGCCGGGATCCATGAAGGCTATAAACGCTTTGCTACCGGCACCTACGCGCTGTGGTATCCGGTGGTTCTGCGCGCGCAAATTAAGCGCATGATCAAAGAGCTGGAAGCCACCGGCATTCGCAAAATCATGCAAATTGAACTCGCCGTGCGTCCGGACAGCGACCAGCGCGGCATGACCGCTTCCGGGATGATCGTTATCAACCCGCCGTGGAAGCTGGAACAGCAGATGAACAACGTACTGCCGTGGTTGCATAAGAAGCTGTCGCCGACGGGAAATGGCCATGCCACCGTCAGCTGGATCGTCCCTGAGTAATCGCAACCATCGGTGGAACCTTTTACGCCTCGCGCTACAATCGCGGTCAATCAACGATTAAGAGCCTGCTCGGACAGGCGCTTCTAAGGATATACGCTATGAGCAAACATTATGACTACATCGCTATCGGCGGCGGCAGCGGCGGTATCGCCTCCATCAACCGTGCGGCAATGTATGGCCAAAAGTGCGCGCTGATTGAAGCTAAAGATCTGGGCGGCACCTGCGTGAACGTCGGCTGCGTACCGAAGAAAGTGATGTGGCATGCGGCGCAGATTCGCGAAGCAATTCACCTGTATGGCCCGGATTACGGTTTCGACGCCACCATCAATCACTTCGACTGGGATAAACTGGTCGCCAGCCGTAGCGCGTATATCGATCGTATTCATACCTCCTACGACAACGTGCTGGGCAAAAATAAGGTCGATGTAATCAAAGGCTTTGCCCGTTTTGTCGACGCGCACACCGTGGAAGTAAACGGTGAGACCATCACTGCCGATCATATCCTGATCGCCACCGGTGGCCGTCCGAGCCATCCGTCGATTCCGGGCGCTGAGTATGGCATCGACTCCGACGGTTTCTTCGAGCTGCCGGCACTGCCGAAGCGCGTTGCCGTGGTCGGTGCGGGCTATATCGCCGTTGAGCTGGCGGGCGTGATCAATGGTCTGGGTGCCGAAACCCACCTGTTCGTGCGTAAACATGCGCCGCTGCGCAGCTTCGATCCGCTGATTGTCGACACGCTGGTTGAAGTGATGAACGCCGAAGGGCCGCAGCTGCACACGACTTCAATTCCGAAAGCAGTAGTGAAAAACGCGGACGGCAGCCTGACGCTGGAGCTGGAAGATGGCCGTAGCCAGACCGTCGATTGCCTGATCTGGGCCATCGGTCGTGAACCGGCGAACGACACCATCAACCTGGCAGCCGCTGGCGTAAAAACCAACGACAAAGGCTATATCGCGGTCGATAAATTCCAGAACACCAACGTGGCAGGGATCTACGCCGTCGGCGATAACACCGGTGCGGTTGAGCTGACGCCGGTAGCGGTAGCCGCTGGTCGTCGCCTGTCCGAACGTCTGTTCAACAACAAGCCGGACGAGCATCTGGACTACAGCAATATCCCAACCGTGGTCTTCAGCCACCCGCCGATCGGCACCGTCGGTTTAACCGAACCGCAGGCGCGCGAGCAGTATGGCGATGACGCCGTGAAGGTCTATAAATCCTCCTTCACCGCCATGTACACAGCCGTAACCTCACACCGCCAGCCGTGCCGCATGAAGCTGGTTTGCGTCGGCCCGGAAGAGAAAATTGTCGGCATTCACGGCATCGGTTTCGGTATGGATGAAATGCTGCAGGGCTTCGCGGTCGCGCTGAAAATGGGCGCCACCAAGAAGGACTTCGACAACACCGTGGCGATTCACCCGACCGCAGCGGAAGAGTTCGTCACCATGCGTTAATCCTCCCGGCCCCGTGTTCTCACGGGGCTTTTTTTGTCGGCTCCTGGTGTTGCAGGATCGTGTGGCCGATGTAGTTACTCCAGTTAAAGCTGTTTTGCAGCACCACCACCGCATTCTGATGCGCTTTATCGAAACCGATATAGCTGGCATAGCCGCCGATATACCCCACCTGATAGGTAATTTTCTGCTCGCCAAGGGTATCGGTCACCCAGGCAATATTGGCCGCCTCTTTTTCCCGCGCATAGTACTCGACGCTGACGTCGGCAAAAGCCTTATCCAACGCGGCATGATGGGTCGGTGAGAAATGGGCGCGGGCGTATTCAATCAGGTCGCGGGCGTTGCTGTACAGGCTCGCCGCCCCCACCATGTTGTTGCTGAACTGCCAGTCCGGGGTCAGCGCGCCGCGTGATTTAAACTTCGGCTGGTCCCCCGCATGACCAAGGGCCCGCTGTGGATAACCGCGCAGCGTCTGTGGCGCGTAGCTGGTATTGCGCATTGCCAGCGGCTGAAAAATCATCCGCGACGCCAGGGTTTCCACCGACTCCCCGGTCTGATAGTTGAGGATGTAGCCGAGGATCGCGTAACCTAAATTGGAGTATTCGGGTTCACGGCTCGCGGGGGCGTTAAAGGTGCGCAGATAGCCCAGCACCTTGTCGCTATCCAGCTCATGGTAGAAGTTTTCGCCGTCGCTCAGGTAGGCCAGCAGATGTTCCAGCGACAGCAGGTTCATCGGCTGACGCGGCAGGCCGGAAGTGTGGGTCACCAGCTGTAACAGGGTGATTTTTTTGGCATCGTTGCTCAGCGGTGTGCCCGGTGGCAACAACGTCAGCAGCGTATCATCCCAGTGCAGCCGACCCTCGTTCACCAGCAAGGTAATCACCTCGGCGGTGGTTCCTTTGCTCAGAGAGCCCAGCGCAAAAAGCGTGTCCGGGGCGATCGGGTACTGGTTTTTGCTGTCGGTTACCCCATAGCAGTGAAATTCTGCCGGGCCATTATGATGGATGATCGCCACCACCACGCCGCTAACCTGCTTTTGCTGCATATAGCGGGTGACGAAGGCATCGACGGGCATCGGTTGCCCGTTTTGCGCAACCAGAATGGTGGCATCAGAGGGAACGCTCATCTGCGAGAGCGTTCCGGAGCATCCTACAAGCAGCAGTGACGCCAATAACACAGGGCTCAGCTGCCTGTTCAAACCACACCTTCCTGCCGTACTGAAATCAATGGGGAGAAGCCAAGAGGCCAGGATCGTAACGGCTGTCAACGATCATTGCAAAGCGAACAGGCTGAAAATATCGCCGTTTTTATCCAATTCTGGACATCTTTTTCCCCATCACGCCGTACCATTATTGCCATGACGCATAAATGCCGGACGTTGGTTCAGCGCCATATACCAGTGCTCCACTGCCGGCATCTCCGGATGGGCAAACGGAGTCATTTTCCAGCGATGCACCGACAGGCCAAGCACAATATCCGCTAGCGTAAAATGCGCCCCCGTGATCCAGCCAGCGGTATGCTGAAGCTGCGACTCGACGATCTGTACGCAGCGGGTCCACGCCGCAATGCTCTCTTTAAGCGCCGCCGGATCCTGAAAACGCGGGTCTTTGCGCACCAGGCCCATAAACGCATAGCGCCAGGCATTGTTGAACTCGGTAGCCTGCCAGTCCATCCAGCGTTCAACATCTGCTGCCTGTCGTGGCGCCACGGGCAGCAGATCTTCCCGTCCGGCTTTGCGCGCCAGATACCGACAGATGCTATTGGACTCCCACAGAACCACATCGTCATCCAGCAGTACCGGTACCAGACCGTTGGGGTTGAGGGCGAGAAACTCCGCCGTGTCGGTCGGCTGGAAGCCGCTGCCGTAATCCTCCTGCTGATATTCCAGCCCTGCTTCTTCGCAGGTCCATAACACTTTACGCACGTTAATTGAGGTGCGTTTGCCCAGTATGCTTAGCATTGTGAATTCCTTTAGCGATGAGACGTCTCTTTCACCCTACTCTAACAGGCAGCTTGTCGGATAATGTGTATAGTTGATTTCAGCCATTTTTGCTGACACAGGAACCCGCCATGCTGACTCCGTTTAACGTTTTAACGCCGGGCAATATCCGTTTTGGTCGCGGTCTTGCCGGGAGCGCCGCCCCCTGGCTGGCGCAGCATACCGCTCAGGTCCTCCTGATCCACGGCGCCAGCCCGCAGCGGGCGCAGTTTTTGCTGGACGCCCTCCATGCCCAGGAAATCCATGTTGTAACCCTGTCCATCACCCGCGAACCGTGTCTGGAAGATATCGAACAGGGGGTACGTCTGGCGCGTGAACAGGGTATCGGCGCGGTGGTCAGCCTCGGCGGCGGTGCGGTAATCGACGCGGGCAAAGCCATTGCCGCACTGGTGCCGGCATCCGGACCAGTGATTGATTATCTGGAAGTGGTAGGCAACGGGCGGCAATTAGAAGCGCAACCGCTGCCGTTTGTCGCGATCCCGACCACCGCCGGCACCGGCGCAGAAGTCACGAAGAATGCGGTGATTAACGTCACCCAGCAGCAGCGCAAAGTCAGCCTGCGCGATGACCGCATGCTGCCGGACCTGGCGATTGTCGACCCGGCGCTCACCGATAACGCCCCGCGCGCGGTAACGCTCGGTTCCGGCCTTGACGCCATTACCCAGCTCATCGAACCCTGGCTGTGCACCCGGGCGAATCCCTTTACCGATGCGCTGTGCCGGACGGCGATTCCACGGGGGATCAGGGCGCTCAATACGCTGATGGCAAGAGAGTGTCCGGACAGCCGCGATGAGATGGCCTGGGTCAGCCTGTGCGGTGGCCTGGCGTTAGCCAATGCCGGACTTGGCGTGATTCACGGGCTGGCTGGCCCGTTGGGCGGCCTGAGCCCCGCCTCGCACGGCGCACTCTGCGGCAGCCTGCTGCCTTACGGGCTCGCGCTCAATGAGTCGCAGATTAGCGATCTTGCCATAGTCGGGCGCTTTGCTGAGGTCCGGCAGTGGTTGGCTGACGGGCTGAACATTGAGGCGGAGACCGCCTGGGACAGCCTGCGCGACTGGAGCCGCCGCGCCGGGCTGGGGAATCTGCGCGATCTGGGGGTGCCGCACGAGGCCCTGGAACCCGCAGCGCTGGCCGCCAGCAGCTCTTCATCAATGAAAGCCAATCCCGCACGCCTCGATAGCGAGCAGCTGCTGGAGATGCTGGAGGCGGCCTGGGAGTAATTTCCCCATCCCATCCGCCATAATTAGATTTTGTTGCAAAAACAATGGCGCCGCAGCCGGATGCTCACGGCAGCGCCATTGAGAACGTTTTATGTTTAAAATCAGTTAATTATAAAAACAGCGTCTTCTTCCCTCGCTGACAACTGTGACACGACGCACAGTTTTTCTCCCGAACACCGAAGCGAATGACTACGCTTATTAATCAGGCCGGGAGAGGCCCGGCGTCCTGAACTGACGCGATCCGGAGGTCCGTATCACTATGTCCAGCCAGACATTACGCAACGATAATAGCAGCGCGCTGCCGATCGAAGACGAACTGCGCTACGGCGTCGATCCGTATGAGTTAAAACTGGATGAAATGTTCGATGCCGAACCGGAGCCGGAGATCATCGAAGGCTTTCCGGCTTCGGATGCCCTGACGCCCGCCGACCGTTATCTGGAGCTGTTTACCCACGTCCAGCGCTCGCGCATCTTTGCCGACAGCAAAACCTTCCCCGACTGTGCGCCCAGGCAGGATCCGCTGGATATTTTGATCGCCTACCGTCGGCAAAAGCGGATGCCGGAGTTCGATCTGCGGCAGTTCGTCGAAGATCACTTCTGGCTGCCGGATCATCGGGCGGAAGATTACATCTCCGATCCGGACCGATCGTTGAAAGAGCATATCGATCACCTTTGGCCGTTCCTCACCCGCGAGCCGCAGGATCATATTCCCTGGTCGTCGCTGCTGGCGCTGCCGCAGTCGTATATCGTGCCCGGCGGGCGCTTTAGCGAAACCTACTACTGGGACTCCTATTTCACCATGCTGGGGCTGGCGGAAAGCGGCCGCGAGGACCTGTTGAAATGCATGGCGGATAACTTTGCCTGGATGATCGAGACCTACGGGCATATCCCCAACGGCAACCGCACCTACTATCTCAGCCGCTCGCAGCCGCCGGTCTTTGCCCTGATGGTGGAGCTGTTTGAGGAAGATGGCGTGCGCGGGGCGCGGCGTTATCTCGATCATCTGAAGCTGGAGTACCAGTTCTGGATGGACGGCGCCGACTCGTTAATCCCCAACCAGGCCTATCGCCATGTGGTGCGTATGCCGGACGGCTCGCTGCTGAACCGCTACTGGGACGACCGGGATACGCCGCGCGATGAATCCTGGCGAGAAGATGTCGAAACCGCACGGCACTCCGGCCGCCCGGCCAATGAGGTCTATCGCGATCTGCGCGCCGGTGCCGCCTCCGGGTGGGACTATTCCAGCCGCTGGCTGCGCGAGATGACCCGGCTGGCGAGCATTCGCACCACCCAGTTCATCCCCATCGATCTGAACGCGTTCCTGTTCAAACTGGAAAACACCATCGCCAACCTTAGCGGGCTCAATGGCGACCGGGAGGCGGAAACCGCTTTTCGCCACAAGGCCAGCGAGCGTCGGGCCGCGGTAAACCGCTATCTGTGGGACGAGGAGAGCGGTTGCTTCCGCGACTACGACTGGCGACGTGAGCAACTGGCGCTGTTTTCCGCCGCCAGCATCGTGGCGCTGTATGTCGGGATGGCGACCCACGAACAGGCGAACCGGCTCGCGGCGGCGGTCCGCGCCCGCCTGTTAACCCCCGGCGGGATCATGGCCACCGAGTACGACAGCGGAGAGCAGTGGGATAAACCCAACGGCTGGGCGCCGTTGCAATGGATGGCGGTGCAGGGTTTTAAAATGTATGGCCAGGACGCGCTCGGCGACGAAATCGCCCACAGCTGGCTGCACACGGTGAACCACTTCTACAAGCAGCACCATAAGCTGATTGAGAAATACCATATTGCCAGCAGCGTTCCCCATGCCGGTGGCGGTGGTGAATATCCGTTGCAGGATGGCTTTGGCTGGACCAACGGCGTGGTACGTCGGCTGATCGGGCTTTACGGCGAACCCTTATAACCAGGTGCTATTCCGCCCGCTCAGGTCCTGTTATCGTCATACAACAACTCCTCGCAGGAATCGCTGTATGACCGAACTGATTACACCACGACTGCACTGCACACCGCTGAAGCTGGAAGACTGGTCTTTTTTTCTCACTCTGCAGCGGGACCCGCAGGTGATGCTCTATATCGCCGATACCCGCCCGCTGTCAGAAATCCGAGAGGCCTTTGATTCACGCATTCCGCCGTGGTCGCCAGGTGCAAAACAGTGGCTATGTCTGGTCGTGCGCAATCAGGAAACCGGCGTACCGCTGGGTCTGACCGGTTACCGGCACCTCGAGGGCGATTGTGCGGAAGTCGGTTTTTTATTTACCCCCGCGGCACAGGGTCGGGGCTATGGCTATGAATCCCTGCGGGCACTCTGCGATTTCGCCTTTCACACCGGCGGCATACGGCGCCTGACCGCCACCGTCACCGTCGGCAACATTGCCTCTCGCAACCTGCTCCAGAAGATGGGCTTCCTGCAGGAGGGCGAGTTGCGCGAATGCTACTGGCTGAACGGTCGCTGGCACAATGACTGGCTGTTTGGCCTGTTGCGCCGCGATTACCACCCGCCGGAGTGAACGGCCACCCTGGCCGTCCGTATCCCACGCGAGGCGTTGGACGATTACAGGAACATCCCACCGGAGACTTCCACGCGCTGGGCGTTCATCCATCCCAGATCATCGCTCAACAGCGCGGCGATAGCATCGCCAATATCATCCGGTAAACCAACCCTTCCGAGGGCTGTCTGCGCTGCAATATGCTGATTAAGCTGCGCATTATCACGTACCGCACCGCCGCCAAAATCAGTCTCAATCGCGCCTGGGGCAATAATGTTCACCGAAATGCCGCGCGCCCCCAGCTCCTTCGCCTGATAGCGGGTCAGCACCTCCATCGCCCCTTTCATCGCCGCATAGGCGGAAAAGCCCGGCAGGGCAAAACGGGCCAGCCCGCTCGACACATTGAGGATGCGTCCCTTATCCGCGATCAGCGGCAGCAGGCGCTGGGTCAGGAAGAACGGGCCTTTAAACTGGATGTTCATTAATTCATCAAACTGCGCTTCGCTGGTCTCAGCAAAGGGAACGTTCAACCCTACGCCAGCGTTGTTCAATAAATAATCAAAGGTGTCGCGCTGCCAGCGCTGCTTCAGCACATCCGCCACGTTTTGTGCAAAGCCTTCGAAGCTCGCAGTATCGCCGACGTTTAGCGATAATGCTGCTGCTTTCACCCCTTTTAGTTCAATTTCCTGCACCACTTCCAGCGCAGCCTGCTGGTTACTGTGGTAAGTGAGAATAATGTCGGTTCCCTTCGCCGCCAGCTTCAGCGCTGCATTTTTTCCCAGTCCACGGCTGCCACCGGTCACTAAAGCAATACGTTGTGTCATCAGAAAACCCCTTCTCAGTTACGTTTGTCTGGTTACAGAGCTTATTAGCTGCAAGTAAATCAATAAATACGCTAAATTACGTTTTACTGTTTCATCTTGAACAACAATAGAGTATCGGCATGGATAAAATTCACGCAATGCAGCTGTTCATTCGGGTGGCAGAACTGGAGAGTTTTTCCCGTGCCGCCGATACCCTGAGCCTGCCGAAAGGTAGCGTCTCGCGCCAGATCCAGGCGCTGGAAAACCACCTCGGCGTCCGCCTGCTGCACCGCACCACCCGCCGGGTACAGCTCACGCAGGATGGTATGGTCTACTACGAACGCGCCAAAGATCTGCTGAGTAATCTCGACGAGCTGGATGGTATGTTTCAGCACGATCCCTCCAGCATCAGCGGCCGCCTGCGGGTAGATATGCCGGTTGGGGTGGCCAAAAAACTGATTATTCCGCGCCTGCCGGCGTTTTTGCAGCAGTATCCGGGGATTGAGCTGGAGCTCAGCAGTAGCGACCGGCTGGTGGACGTGATTCGCGAAGGTTTTGATTGCGTGGTACGGGTCGGCACGCTGAAAGATTCCGGCCTGGTCGCCCGCCCGCTGGGCAAGCTGACGCAAATTAACTGCGCCAGCCCGCAATACTTATCCCGGTTCGGCTACCCGACCACGCTTGAAGATCTGGCGGATCATGCCCTGATCCATTATGCGAGCACCCCCGGCGCGCGGCCACTGGGGTTTGAAGTGGTGGGTGATGGCGTGGTCCGCTGGGTGAAAACCGGCGGGGTGCTCACCGTCAACAGCACCGAAACCTACCAGGCCGCCTGCCTGGCAGACCTGGGGATAATTCAGGTTCCGCGCACCGGCGTGCGTGAAACGTTGCGCACCGGCGAGCTGATTGAAATTCTGCCGCAGTATCGCGCTGAGCCTTTGCAGGTGTCGCTCATCTACCCTCACCGCCGCAACCTTTCCCGGCGGGTGCATCTGTTTATGGAGTGGCTGGGGGGCGTCATGAAAGAGTACGTCGATTAAGCGCCGCAGCGCTTTATGCTGGGGTTTGCGGTGCCGGATCGGGTGCAAGGCAAGCCCCTCGCAGGTTTTACGTATATATACCCGTCATCCTTCAAGTTGCCTGGGTGTTGGCTGCTCCCGTTCACCCCAGTCACTTACTTGAGTAAGCTCCTGGGGATTTACGGTCTTGCCGCCTGCAAGCAACTCGAATTATTTAGGGTATAATTTTGTAGAACCTCGTTGTAAAAAAAGGAAGAAATAACGAATGACACCGGAAAACGACAGTAAGCGCCCACCCCAGGAGCCGGGCCAGTCGCCAGAAAAAAGCAAAAGTAGGCTGGCCGCTATCAACGATTCTGCCGTCGCGCAGAAGGCCAATCAGGCGTTGAAGAGCGTAACCGGGACCGCCGAGAAAGTGCAGCGCAACCCGATTATTGCGCACCTGCTGCGTGCCGCCGAACGCTTCAATGACCGAATGGGCAACCAGTTTGGCGCGGCCATCACCTACTTCTCGTTCTTGTCGATGATCCCCATTCTGATGGTCTCCTTCGCCGCCGCCGGTTTTGTTCTGGCCTGGCACCCGACGCTGCTGCAGGATATTTTCGATAAGATCCTGCTCAACGTCAGCGATCCCACTCTGGCAGCGACCCTGAAAAACACCATTAATACCGCCGTGCAGCAGCGTACCGCCGTCGGCCTGGTGGGTCTGCTGGTGGCGCTGTACTCCGGGATTAACTGGATGGGCAACCTGCGTGAGGCCATTCGCGCCCAGTCGCGCGACGTGTGGGAGCGCACGCCGCAGGACCAGGAAAAAATCTGGGTGAAATACTTCCGTGATTTTATCTCGCTGATTGGCCTGCTGGTGGCGCTGGTGGTCACCCTGTCGATCACCTCGGTGGCCGGGTCGGCGCAGCAGATGATTATCTCGGCGCTGTATCTCGATGATATCGAATGGTTAAAACCGGCCTGGCGGCTGATCGGTCTCGCCATTTCTATCTTCGCCAACTATCTGCTGTTTTTCTGGATCTTCTGGCGTCTGCCGCGCCACCGTCCGCGGCGTAAAGCGCTGATTCGCGGCACCCTGATCGCTGCCATCGGCTTTGAGATCATCAAGATAATCATGACCTGGACGCTGCCGGCCCTCGTGAAATCGCCGTCCGGCGCGGCATTTGGTTCTGTGCTGGGACTGATGGCCTTCTTCTATTTCTTCGCCCGTCTGACGCTGTTCTGCGCGGCCTGGATTGCCACCGCCGAGTACAAAGACGACCGCCGGATGCCGGGAAAAACGCACGATTAACGCCACCATCGGACTGAGTAAAGACGCAAAATTCAGTCCGATTCATCATTTCAGCAGATAAATCCAACGTGTAACTTTTATTTAACTTAAAACTGGTTTTATCTGCTATTTTTTTATTTATGCTAAGTGTTTCATGGAAGTTATTTTTCTGGCGTAAAAATTATCCGCTTTTTGCCTGTTTTTTAGCCTTCGGCAGGCCCTGTTACAGATTGAAATGTCCCTTTTGCTGTGGCTATATGACCTTTCGTCCGCAAAAAATAAGAAAGATTTATGCAAGCCACAGCCACCACACTCGACAATTCGCAGGAAACCGCACCGGTTAACTCGCGCAACAAAGTCGTCGTCGCGTCACTCATCGGTACCGCCATTGAGTTCTTCGACTTCTATATCTATGCCACCGCCGCGGTGATCGTTTTCCCGCATATTTTCTTCCCGCAGGGCGATCCTGCCGCCGCGACGCTCCAGTCGCTGGCGACATTCGCCATTGCCTTCGTCGCACGTCCGATTGGCTCCGCGTTGTTCGGCCACTTCGGCGACCGCGTCGGGCGTAAAGTCACCCTGGTGGCCTCGCTGCTGACCATGGGGATTTCGACGGTTATTATCGGCCTGCTGCCTGGCTACGAGAGCATTGGTATTCTGGCACCGATGCTGCTGGCGCTGGCGCGCTTTGGTCAGGGTCTGGGCCTCGGTGGTGAGTGGGGAGGCGCTGCGCTGCTGGCGACCGAAAACGCTCCGCCGCGTAAACGTGCGCTGTACGGCTCTTTCCCGCAGCTGGGCGCGCCTATCGGCTTCTTTTTTGCCAACGGGACCTTCCTGCTGCTCTCCTGGCTGCTGACCGACGAGCAGTTTATGGAATGGGGCTGGCGCGTGCCGTTTATCTTCTCCGCCGTGCTGGTCATTATTGGGCTGTATGTCCGCGTTTCGCTGCATGAAACGCCGGTATTCGCCAAAATCGCCGCGGCGAAGAAACAGGTCAAAATCCCGATGGGTACCCTGCTGACAAAGCATGTGCGCGTGACCGTGCTGGGTACCTTCATCATGCTGGCCACCTACACCCTGTTCTACATCATGACCGTCTATTCCATGACGTTCAGCACCGGCGCGGCGCCGGTCGGTCTTGGCCTGCCGCGTAATGAAGTGCTGTGGATGCTGATGATGGCGGTAATTGGCTTCGGCGTGATGGTGCCGGTTGCCGGCCTGCTGGCGGATGCGTTTGGTCGTCGTAAGAGCATGATCGTCATTACCTCGATGATTATCCTCTTCGCGCTGTTCGCCTTTAAACCGCTGCTGGGTTCCGGCGAGCCGATCCTCGTCTTCGCCTTCCTGCTGCTGGGCTTAAGCCTGATGGGGCTGACGTTTGGCCCGATGGGCGCGCTGCTGCCGGAGCTGTTCCCGACCGAAGTCCGCTACACCGGCGCCTCGTTCTCTTATAACGTGTCGTCGATTCTCGGCGCCTCCGTTGCGCCGTATATTGCGGCCTGGCTGCAGGGTCACTACGGTCTGACGGCGGTGGGCATCTACCTGGCGGCGATGGCCGGGCTGACGCTGATAGCACTGCTGTTAACCCACGAAACGCGCCACCAGTCACTGTAATCACCTGCTGCCCGGCGCATATCGTCGGGCAGCACATTCTCGCGCCTGCCCCCCGTTGCTCCCCGGTTCTGCTGCGATTGCCTGTACCTCACGTCGATGAACAATCCTGTCGGGATCGCCATTTTGCACTGACAAATGCGTTTTTCGTCACATTACGCGCGTCAGGTCAAAAAAATAATGGAACAATGTTTTAATATAATTGACCATAAAAACGGCACAGCGCACACTAGCGTTAAATTCGATTCCATCTCAGGTCATGACTATGTCTAAAAAAATTGCCGTCATTGGCGAATGTATGATTGAGCTGTCAGAGAAACACGCGGCGGTAAACCGCGGATTTGGCGGCGATACCTTAAACACTTCCGTCTATATTGCGCGTCAGACCGATGCCAGCGATCTCGCCGTTCACTACGTGACCGCGTTAGGTACGGATGCTTTCAGCCAGCAGATGCTGGACGCCTGGCAGCAGGAAAACGTGCAGACTGACCTGATTCAGCGCATGGCTAACCGCCTGCCGGGGCTGTACTACATCGAAACCGACGAGACCGGCGAGCGGACCTTTTACTACTGGCGCAACGAAGCCGCCGCGAAATTCTGGCTGGAAAGCGAACACTCCGCCGCCATCTGCGAAGAGCTGGCGACCTTTGATTACCTCTATCTCAGCGGGATTAGCCTGGCGATCCTCAGCCCCACCAGCCGTGAGAAACTGTTGACCCTGCTGTGCGAATGCCGTGCTAACGGCGGCAAAGTCATTTTTGACAACAACTACCGTCCGCGTCTGTGGGCCAGCAAAGAAGAGACGCAGCAGGTCTACCAGCAAATGCTGACCTGCACCGATATCGCCTTCCTGACGCTGGATGATGAAGACGCGCTGTGGGGTGAAAAGCCGGTCGATGAGGTGATTGCCCGTACGCATGCCGCAGGCGTGACCGAAGTGGTGGTAAAACGCGGGGCGGACTCCTGCCTGGTGGCCGTTGCTGGTCAACCGTTGCTGGACGTACCGGCCGTGAAGTTGCCAAAAGAGCAGGTGGTGGACACTACGGCGGCCGGGGATTCCTTCAGCGCCGGTTATCTGGCGGTGCGTCTGACCGGTGGCGATGCTGAGTCAGCCGCCAGACGTGGGCACCTGACCGCCAGCACGGTGATTCAGTATCGTGGGGCGATTATCCCGCGCGAAGCGATGCCGCTGTAACTTACCGTCGTGAACGGCGCGATTCGGGGAGGTTCCCCGGTCGCGCTGCGCTGACCGGGGCTATCTGTGATATTGCAGGTGGCCGGGAAAGCTCCAGGGCCTACGGGCGCATTACTGGGCCGGTGGAATATCCGTGACGTCGCTATGCGCTTCCCCGGCGCTGTCAGCGCTGGTTGCAGCAGGAGGCGGCATCATCAACCGTTCCCACGTCGCCTTCAGATCCTTCATGTCGTATTCCGGTTCACCCTGCGGCTGCTGCAATACCAGCGCCATATCCTGCGACAGCTGCTGACGTAGATACTGGTTCAGCATGTCGACGGTCAGCGAATCGAGGAACTCCTGACGCAGCTTCTGATACTGCTCCGGCGCGATATCGACCACCTGATTTTGCAGCGAACGCGTACGTTGGCTAATCAGGATATCGGTGTCGGTACGCGCATAGGTGGCAAACAGTTTCTGCAGCTCCAGGTTCTTCTGGGCGATCAGGGCATCAAACTCTTCTGCCGGCAGGCCGTTATCACGCACCTTCGCCAGCTCGCGGGAGACCGCGCTCAGGTTAGCGTTGAGTTTATTACCTGGCGATTCGATATTGATGGCGCACTGCGCGCGCTGATAGAGCACCCGGCAGTCGAAACCGAGGCTCACGTCTTTGACGTTGCCACGGCTCAGGCTCTGCTGAACATGCCAGAACAGCGCCTCACGTGCCAGGTCATCGCGCCAGTAGCGTTGCAGCGCGACCGAATCACGGATCGGCTGCCACGGTGAATCCCACATGATAGACAGTTTATCCTGACGCACCGAGTTACTTATGATACTGACCGGCGTAGTCGGCAATGGCGCCAGCGTCGGCACCGCCGCAGGCGTTTCACGCTTGCCCTGCAGTTCACCGAAGGTTTTATTGATTTGCTCCGCCACGCTGCGGCTATCGACGTTACCCACCACAATCAGCGTCATGGCGTCCGGGGTGTACCACTTCTTATAAAACGCCTTCAGCTGCGCCGTATCGATCGGCTGTTTCAGCGGCGCAGCCGGGTCGTGGCCGAGCATCGTGGAGCCTTTCAGGCGATAGCGCCACCAGCCATCTTTGGTGTCAAGCGGCCAGGTCGCCACCATATCATCGCCCTGCAGAGCGTGATTCACCGATTCCGGCGTGATCACCAGTTTGCCGCTGGCATCGGAGAGCCAGTTCAACGCCTCTTTGAGCAGGTCGTTACGGTTGTTTGGCAGGCTGAGATTAAACATGGTGTAGCTGTACGAGACCAGCGCCGGCGGCATAGGACGATTAGGATCGATGCTTTGCTGCCACAACGAACGCGCCTGCATGGTCGGCAGGCTGCCGCTCTGTGTTAAGGCCAGACGCGGGATAAAGCGGGTGAAGCCGCTCTGCTGAGTGCTTTCACTCAGCGAGCCAATATTCACGAACAGACGGACTTCAATACGATCGCTGGGACGCTGCGGAGTGGCTAAAACCTGCCACTGGAGTCCGTTGGCGAGAGTCCCCTGTTGCCAGGCCGGGTCCGGCTGGAGCGCTTCTGCTTGCACATAACCGGCCGCTGCCATCATCAGCAAACCACCCGTTAACAGTCGAATTTTTGTGCCCTGCATGTGAACCCCTGATGAACATTCCTGGTTACAAAAGCAACCCGCTCGCGGGCTGCCAAAAAGAGAGTGAGCAAAGTACGTCGTTTAGACCACGTGGAGATGAAAATGTCACACGGAGACGTAAAATAAACATAAGGCATCGTCCCCCGTTGCCGGGGAAGGATACCTAATTATGCGCAGGAGCCCGGAGTCCAGCAAGGACAACGGGCTTAACAGAAGGATTTAAGAGGATAATTCGTGCGATTTGTTGGCCGGCGTGCGGTTATTCAGGACATCATCCAGCTGTTGGGTGTCCAGCTCCTTGACCCATTTTGCCACCACGACGGTTGCAACGCCGTTACCCACCAGGTTGGTCAGCGCACGCGCTTCTGACATAAAGCGGTCAATCCCAAGAATCAGCGCCAGGCCGGCAACCGGTAAATGGCCCACCGCCGAAATCGTCGCCGCCAGTACGATAAAGCCGCTGCCCGTCACGCCAGCCGCCCCTTTCGAGGAGAGCAGCAGCACCACCAGCAGGGTGATTTGATGGAAGATATCCATATGGCTGTTGGTCGCCTGGGCAATAAAGACCGCCGCCATCGTCAGATAGATCGACGTACCATCAAGGTTAAAGGAGTAGCCGGTTGGAATGACCAGACCGACCACTGATTTACGGCAGCCCAGCTTTTCCATTTTATCCAGCATGCGCGGCAATGCCGATTCAGACGACGAGGTGCCGAGAACAATCAGCAGTTCTTCACGAATATAGCGGATAAATTTGAAGATGCTGAAGCCGGTTATCCGGGCGATAGAACCCAGTACCACCACCACAAAGAGAATACAGGTGATGTAGAAGCAGATGATCAGCTGGCCCAGTTGCACCAGGGATCCCACGCCATATTTACCGATGGTAAAGGCCATTGCCCCGAAGGCACCGATCGGCGCCAGGCGCATGATCATATTGATGATGCCAAAGATCACCTGCGAGAAGCTCTCAATGACGTTGAAAATGAGCTGGCCCTTGCTGCCGAGGCGATGCAACGCAAAGCCGAACAGCACCGCAAACATCAGCACCTGAAGGATGTTCCCGCTGGCAAACGCGCCAATCACGCTGCCGGGAATGATATCCAGCAGGAAGGCGACAATCCCCTGTTCTTTGGCCTGCTCGGCGTAGACCGCCACAGCATGTGCATCAAGCGTAGCCGGGTCGACGTTCATGCCAGCGCCGGGTTGCACAACGTTAACAATGATCAGCCCGATAATCAGCGCGATGGTACTCACGACTTCAAAGTAGAGCAGCGCCACCGCACCGGTACGGCCAACGGCCTTCATGCTTTCCATCCCGGCAATCCCTGTCACGACCGTACAGAAGATAACCGGGGCGATCACCATTTTAATCAGTTTAACGAAGGCGTCGCCCAGGGGTTTCATCTGCGCGCCAAGTTCCGGGTAGAAATGGCCCAGCAGAATACCGATCGCGATGGCAGACAAAACCTGCACATAGAGGCTTTTGAACAGAGAGGTTTTCATAGAGTGTCCTTAGGTATAACCACAGACATTGAGGGGTTATATGGCGTCTGTGGCCTAAAAATAACACCAAGGAAACATTTCAGAAATAACTAACCGCAATAATGCAACGGAATTGTTAAAAACCTTGAACTGACACGCACAAGTTTACTCTGGTTTTACAAACTTGCACCCTCTTCACCCTGAAGCAGATACTTCCCGCTAAATGCATCTTGCGCTACCGCATCGCCGGAAAGCTGTCCCTGAACGACATCGACACCGGATGCCTGCAACCAACGATACTGCTCCTGCTTATCGACCCCTTCGGCGACAATGCGCAGATTCAGGCCGCGCGCCAGCTGGATAATCGCCGGGACCATGCTGGTGTCCTCGGGCAACATATCAATAAATGCCTTATCGATTTTCAGAATGTCGACCGGCAGCGATTTCAGGTGCTGAAGCTGACGCAGCCCCGCATACCCCATGCCAAAATCATCCAGCGCAATGTGCACGCCAGCATCACGCAGCGGGCGCAGCAGCGAAACCACCATCTGCGGGTCGTCCAGCCGACGGCTGTCGGTAATCTCGAGGATCAGCGTACCCGGCGCAATGCGGTAGCGTTCGAGTAAGGTCAGCATTTCAGCGCCACGGTCGTGATGCAACAGCTGCAGGAGCGAGACGCTCACCGACAGCGGCAACATCATGCCGGTACTTTGCCACGCGGCGAGCTGGCGACAGGCGGCTTCCAGCACCCAGTAGCCCACCGGCACCGTCAGGCCACAGGCGTCGATGCGCTCAAGCAGGTTCGGCGGCAGCGACCAGCTGCCATCGGCCTGATGCTGGCGCAGCAGCACTTTCGCCCCGCAGACCTCGCCGCTGTCGGTATTCACCTGCGGCTGAAGCCAGATAGCAAACTGATGGTTATCCAGCGCCGCCAGGATATCGTGCTCTTCCATTAGCCGACGCTGGGCTTTTTCCATCTGGGCAGGGTCGAAAAACTCAATCTGGTTTTTCCCTTTATGGCGTGCGGCAACGGCGGCGGAAAATGCCCGGCGGTAGAGTTGCTCCGCCGTCAGCTCGCCATTGAACATCGCAATCCCCACGCTGGCGCAGGGGCGCAGCTGGATACCGTGCAGCGGCAACCGTTCATTAATAACAGTGAGTACTTGCTTACTTAATGTCACCGCATGCCAGGGCTCGCTCATTCCCTGGGCCAGAATCGCGAAGTCATACCCGCTGATTTGGGTCAGTACCATCCGCGGCGGGATAATACCGCGCAGTTTTTCCACCAGCGTCAGCAGCAGGATCTCGCGTTGAGTCTCTTTCAGCACGCCCGCCGTGTCCTGCAGGGTTTCACAGGCGATCACCAGCAGGGCTGAGGTTTGCGGTCGGGCCACCGTCTGCTCAAGCAGCGCCATTAAGAAGGCTTTATTGGGCAGGTCGGATACCGGGAAGCGGGTGGATTGCAATGCCAGCTCGTCGTGCTGACGCAGCAGGGTTTGCTGGTTGCGGTTGTAGCTGCGCACCAGCAGGCCCAGCTCATCATCATGGTGCAGCCGCGGCAGGGTTAACTGATGCCCCAGCCGGTCATGTTGCGCAACTTCGTTAAGTTCACGGGCGATTTTACGCAGCGGGCGCACAATCAGGCGGTTGATACACCATGTAATGGCAACCGTCAGTATCAGCACCAAAAGGAAGTAAGCGGTCACTAACGTAGAGAGCACGCTCATGATGAATTTGTAGGTCTGCCAGGAGTCAGCCTGCAGCACCAGATAGGCAATCGGCTGTGGGTTAGCTGGCCTTTCCAGCGAATAGACCGGGAGCGATATCTGGATCGGCAGCTCGAAAATACGGGTGATGGTCACAGGCACCGGGCGTTCAGGGATAAAGCGCATCCGCAGCGCCTGGAATTGATTCGGCAACACCACATCGGCCCGGCTGACAATGCCAGCAGGCTGAATACGACTGAGGATGGTTTCCGCTTCCGGAATGTCCCCCTTCAGGATGGCCGAAGACAGCGGTTCGCGAACCGCACGAGCGATACTTTCTAAGTGCGTGGCCGTCGAAAAGCGATTCTGTTGCACAAAGTGAAACAGCAAAATAGAGCAGAAGACCAATACAAATGCCATGGACACGCCCGCGACCATCGCCATTTGTTTAATTGTAAGTGAACGGCTGACGCGCAACTGGGTTCTCCACTGATACACTGATACCTGACACATACCCGGTTTAGATCCATCAAACCGGTCTTTTTCAGGCTGATTATATACTCAACGCCCGCCAGCCTGTAGCCCGGTCAGCGCAGCGCCACCGGGGGAACGAACGACCAACGTAGCCAAAGACGGACGAAGTGTGACGAGTATACGCGAACGGACGGGTGGAGTGACGTCCGAAAGCGTAATTCAGGCGATTCTGTTACCAGTCAGCATAGGGAACGAGCGGCTGCGGCGGCATGTCCATATCGCCCTGCCAGCCGGCGGCCGAGTAGCGGACGTAGAGCAACGCATGGCTCGGGGTGTAATCCTTCGCCTGCTGAATATCCACCGCCGCGCCGACAAACCAGTTGCCGGTGACCCGACGCTCAACCAGCGCCCGGGCAGTATAACCAAAGCCCTGGCTGCTGCTGCCTTCTTCCGTCAGCTGACTGGCGTCAGCACGGTATTCTGAGGGGATCAAATTCAACAGCGGATAGCGCGCCTGGGTTTTGGTCCGTGAATGCGACCAGGAGACAGAGCCACCCAGTTCCCACGACCAGTTCTCCGTGCGCTGACGCCAGGTCACCGGCACCGCGAACGAAATATACTCCTGCGGACTGTAGTAACCACCTTGCCCCAGGGTATAACCGCTCAGGTCCTTATCGTAGTGCCAGAGCATATTGTTCAGGCCTACGGTAACGCGGCGATTATCTTCATTAATGACCTTATAGTAGTAGCCGGTCATCCAGCGCACGCGCCAGTTGTCCTCGACGTTTTTCCCCGTGAGCTGATCGACGCCCAGCGAAGACCAGACCCCGTTGGCTTCACCTTTGTCGTAGCTCAGACTCACGCCACCGCCGTCAGCACGCACGCCGCCCCAGGTTGTCCCGGTGTGGCTGCTGCTGTCTTTCTGCCCGCCAAAGGCCAGCAGCGAGCTGGAAATCGGTCGACGATGCATATTGACGGTATAGCCGATCGGCCCGAGGTCGTTGCTATAGCTGAGTCCACCCACCACATCGACTACGTTAAAGCCCATCGGCGTGGTGCCAATATCGCCGCTCCAGGTATCGTTCTTCCAGCCCACCGCAATACTGGCCCCGCCGTCACTCTGGTTCTTGCTGCCGCTGGTACAGGCAATTTCACCGCAGGTCCCCCAGCTCGGCGAGTAGCTGCCGTCGCTGTTGCTGGAGAAACTCCCGGCGTCCATATTGACGAGGTCGGTACGGAAGAACATCCGCCCGTCGGCAAGCGGCGCATCCACGTGCAGCATGGTGGTGTGCGCTTTCAAATCGGAATAGCCGCCGGTACCGCTGGAGCCCCAATAGTCATGCTCCAGGGTCACGTTGAGATCCTGCTGACGATAGAGATCGGCAGCATCGCTGCGGACCCCACGTTTCAGCCAGTCATCGCTGCTGTCGTTGCGGGTCAGGCGGGTAAAGGTGTCGTTATCCTGCGGGCGGACAGGGGTCACGCCCGCAGCCACCATCGCATCTTTGTAACTCTCCAGCGCCTGCTGAGGCTCGCCGTTTGCAGTCTGGAAACGGGCCGCATCGCGCAGTACCAGCGCGCTTTCCATCGACGGCGGCTGGGATTTCGCCTGCGGAATAATGCGCTCAAAAATCTGCTGCGCCTGGGCGGTATCGCCAAATCCCGCCGTTGCCAGGGCGATCCGCCGCTGCATATTGATGGAGTCAGTTTCGTCGCCCTTCAGCTTGCTGACCTGCGCGCGGGCAGCATTTTTATCGCCCTCGGCAAGATACACTTCCGCCAGCCCCAGACGCGCATCGCCGTTGTCCGGCTCTTTACCCAGCGCGTCGTTGTAGCGTGCGATCGCCGTCTGGTTGTCGCCACGCTGCTGCGCCCAGTCCGCCAGCGTCAGATCGTAACGGATCAGCGGCGGCTGCTGTTTAATCAGGGCGATCGCCTGGGCTTCCTGGCCACTATCACGCAGCTGGTTGGCCTGTCGAATCACTTTGTCGCTTTGCAGACGCGCATCCAGCTCCCGGATATTATCCGTCCATTGACTCTGCGGCAGCGCGTTAATCTGCGCCAGCGCCCTGTCATCCTGATTATTACCGGATAAATAGAGTCCGTAGGCATACACGCGGTCGGCATCGCCAGGTTTACGGTTGACCATATCGCGCATCAGCGTATCGGCTTCCGTCTGCTGGCCTGCACTCACTAAATCGCGAGACAGGCGGTAGGTGATCCACACGCTGTCCGGGTCAAGCGCCAGACGTCGGCGCTGAACTTCCGCCGCCTGCGCCCAGTTCCCTTTGCTCTCCAGGGCTTCGGCCTGTTTTTCTAACCGTTCATTGGCCAGGCTGCGTTCAATATCGTCGATGCTGCGGCGCTGGCTCGGCGATAGCGTAGCAATATAGGCGCTGGCTTTTTCCGGCGATTCAGTTCGATAGAGGTTAGCCAGTCCGCGGACCGCCAGGCTGTTACCGCGATCCATCCGCAGGGTACGCTGATAATAGCGCTCCGCCGCGGCCGTATCTTTGCGTGCTGCCGCCACATCACCAAGTCCGAGAACCGCATAGCTATCGGTATTGTCGACCCGCTGCGCCTGTGCATAGGCGTTTTGTGCCTGATCCAGCTTCCCGGCTTTCAGCGCGTTATCGCCCTGCTTGATCAACAGCCAGTAGCGGTTGGTCTGGAGCAGGCTGTCCCATTTATCGCGACTCGGACTTTTGGGATCCATCGCGATCGCTTTATTCAGTTGGGCGACGGCCCGGGCTCTGTCACCACGCTGCGAATAGGCCTGACCCAGCGCCCCCACCGCATCGCTGTCCCTGGCATCGGCCCGGACGGCCTGTTGTAAACTGGCAATGGCCTGTGCCGGGTTGTCGTTTTTCACCGCCGCCAGCCCTTCGGATC
The DNA here is from genome assembly GCF_051131755.1 of Klebsiella sp. R445. Classification (NCBI taxonomy): domain Bacteria; kingdom Pseudomonadati; phylum Pseudomonadota; class Gammaproteobacteria; order Enterobacterales; family Enterobacteriaceae; genus Klebsiella; species Klebsiella sp. R445. The sequence goes on along the minus strand of NZ_CP180446.1, from coordinate 3,447,468 downwards.
GTTCGCGGAACGCCGGATCCTGGAGCTGTGCCTGCTGCTGAGCCAGCAGCACCCGGGCATTTGCTGCCGATTTACCGGTTTCGAACAGCGTCAGAAAACGCTGCAGCTCCTGTACGCTGCCCTTGCTGACCGGCATGTCTTTGATTTCGCTGAGCCACATATCCGCCGCGGTACTGCGACCGGCAGCCGAACGCGACATCTGCTCTAAATAGGCAAACCCTTCCGCAGGCTTATCGTCGGAAAACATCTGTTTAGCCAGGGCGGCCTGCAGGTCGGGGTTGCCAGGGTTGCTGGCATCCAGTTTTTTTAACTGCGCGACCGCTTCTTTATGACGGGCCGGAAGCCGCGCCACCAGCGCCCAGTATTCGATCGCCAGCGAAGGATCGGGCGGCACGCCGCCGAATAATTTATCAAAAGCGGCAACGCCCTCTTCCACCCGTCCTGAAACCCCTAACAGGCGAGCCTGCTGCAGCTCCTGACGCCCGTCACTGGTGCTGAGGCTCATTTCGCTACGCGAGGATTTCAGCTCCGCGGAGTCCGGGGCCACCTTCGCTAATTTTTCGAGCTGTTTTTTCGCACCGGCGGTATCGCCCTGGCGCAACAGATAGCGCATGTGCGCAGCCACATAGGCGGGATTATTCGGGTCAATCAGCTCCAGTCGGTATAAGGATTGCTTCACCAGATCTTCACGATGGCTCGCTTCACCCAGCCGGACTTGCTCCAGCAGATGTTCCTGGGCGGGCGTTGTCGCCGCCTGTACCGCCGGCAGCAGCACGATGCCCAGCGACAGCGTGATAACATTTAGTCTGAACTTGCGCATTCCTTGTTCCAGTCAGGTCGTAATTCGCCTTTCACAGAGAAGCGAAAACGATGTTGATCCCATCCCTGGCCAAAAAGAGTCAGGACCGCGTTGTAGTAGGCATCTGCGCCGGGATAGTGGTCTGCGACGCGTTGGCGTTGCACGGCCCGGATGTCATCATTTTGCAGGAACGGCAGCAGCGACGCCGAGAAGCCAACCGGGCCGTTGCCGGTGGTTTTCCCGGTGGCAATGTTCACTTTTTCCGGTGGTACGCCGAGGTGAATCGTCTGCGCCTCCATCGGCGCAAAGCGGGACAGCAGCTGTGCTTTCTGTTTATCACCGTCATCCAGCATCCCGGCCCATAAATAGACCCGAATCGCGTCATAGCTGCCGATAATCGGTTTGTCGGCTTTCAGCTGCCAGCCTTTGCCTTTTTCGTAACGTACCCAGTCAGGGGAGAAGCCTTTTGGTGCCGTCTCCAGCAGCAAACGTAAGTTGCTGTCGCGCAGCGCCGGCCACGGGGCGTCAAAACGGGCAAAATAGCTGGCCAGCTGTGGCGGAAGATAGCTAGGGTTAAAGCGCCAGCCTTTATCGTCAGCAAAGCCGACTTTTCCCGGCAGCACCATCGGACCCAGCCCCGGTACGTCCACCACTTCTTCATCGGCGATACGAGACAGCAGCGCCTTGCCCACTTCCGTGTACTGCGGCACCTGCCATAAACGCCCGGCTTCCAGTAGCGACCAGGCTATCCATAAATCGGAGTCAGAGGCCGAGTTGCTATCCAGTACCGTCCACTCTGCTTCGCTTTTCTTACCCCACAGCCAGCCCGGCAGATGCGCACGCAGGTCGCCCTCTGCCAGGTTGTTCTGCGTCCACTGAAACAGTGTATCGAAGCTCTTGCGATCGTTGGCCGCCAGCGCAAAGAACAGCGCATAGCTTTGCCCTTCAGAGGTCGTTATTTTCCGGGCATCGCTGGGGTCAACCACCCGTCCTTCGGTGGTCACAAAATCCTTCTTAAACTGATCCCAGGCCGGCCACTGGCACGCGGCATTCACCTGCGCCGCCGCCAGCATTAACACCGACATGATTGCTCCACGTACCGCTTTCATCATGGTTTACTCGTCATCAAGATGGAGGCGACGACGGCTGACAATACGCAGCATCCGCCACAGCACCCACGCCAGCAGCACGATACTCACGGCCGCCAGAATCGCCAGCAGCACCGGATGGCTCGACAGCGCAAACCAGATGCGTTCGAACCACGGCAGGTGGCCGACATAATAAATATCGCCCACGCGCAGGCTGTTGACGCCCGATTCACGAATCACAGCGGCGGAACCAAACATCGCCGCGCGCTTACCGGTATCGTTCAGGGCGCCGTTCAGCAGTTCGTTACCGCGGGCGCTATCCGCCAGCAGCGCGACCACGCTACGTTGATCATAGTACGGCGACTGGAAGCTGATAATGGCCGCCATCGGTCCGGAAGAGGTGATATCCGTACGGGTGTTCGGCGTTCTGGCTTCGTCATCCGGGTAAATGCTCGGCAGGTCGTAGTGACGCATCGGCATTTTCACCCAGCTTTTGGTCGCTTCAACCAGCAGGTTGATTTTGCTTTCGTCTTTCAGCTCGGGCGGGATCGCGCCAATCAGCAGCAGGTCGGCATCTTTGCCCTTAAGCTTGCTGCCATCATCGGTGACCTGCATGTTGATCGCGGCGAGGCCCGTCTGGGCGCCAATACCGCCAACAGAGCTCAGCAGCGTTGCCACCTGACCTTCGGTCGGCGCTTTCGGGACCACGATCAGGGTGTCGGTGAGGTCGGCCATCCGGCTATACGGGAAACCGGCATTGGCAAAGACGCGCAGGTCCGGCATCGCGATAAAGTGGTAATACTTCGAGAAGTCGATAGTCGAGTCATCACCGATCACCACGTGGTTACTCACCGGCTGGAAGGTAATACAGTTATCGATAGACCCACCCGGCATCGGGTTCATGTACTGGAAATCAAAGCGCAACTGGTTCATCGCGCCCAGGCGCAGCGCCGGGATCGTCATTTCTGACTTGCCGTCCAGCAGCCCTTGCAGCACCGGAAGACGCAATATCAGCTTACTCACTTCCTGAGTACTGTTGAGGCTGAACGATTGCAGGAACTGGTCGTTGAGGCTGACATCCATGCGCGAACTGTCTTTGATCGGCGGCATGGTGTAGCGATAGTTCAGATTCATATCAATGCCGTTGGCGCGCAGCAGATAAAGATCCGGCGGCAGGTTCAACGCCACGTTGATGGAGTCCGGCACCAGACCGCTGGACTGCAGCTGCTGCTCATAGGTTTTCAGCTCGCCAAAGGTCACTTTACGGTCAGTACGTACCCAGTTCGGCGCATCGTACGGTTTACGTTCCTGCAGCTGTTTGACGCCATCGACTTCGACACTGCTGCCACGGAACAGAATATTGCCCTGGGCGATGCCCTTGGCCGCCAGCAGCAGGTCTTTGTCATCGCGCCCGAAGACCACCAGCAGTTTGACGTAAGGGTTATTCGGGTGGTCGATCATTTCGATGGTCGGCGCCTTCACCGGCGGATGCTCACGCAGGAAGTCCGGGCGCTTGTCGTTGGTCGCAAACACGATGGCGTTGCGTTCCGGCAGCTGGTTGAACAGCACCGGGAAGGTCTGGCCACGCCAGCCGGCTTTGCTACCAAACCACGACGCCACGATTGCCGCCGCATGCTGCTGCTGTGCATCCGGTGAGGAGGCAAAGACCATTGGCAGGGTCAGCGGACGGTTGTCACGCGGATCGTAGAACGGGACCGGGAAGTGGGACAGGTCGTTACGCACCGCCAGCGCCTGATAGGTCAGATCGAGATTACTGTTACGCCCGACGTCCAGCCACAACGTGCTGCTGGCCGGGTTCTCACAGACATCGCGATAATGGCCAACAAACTCCAGCCGCACGCGGTTAAAGTCGGTGATATACAGCGGGTCGATAGGGATCTGCGCGTTGATTTTTTTACCCAACTGCTCTTTGGTGACCGGCAGGACGCCCATCAGCTCATCGTTGAGGTATACCTTTAGCTGCGACTGCACCGGCAGTAACGAAGGTGACGGCGTGTAGTCAAGATTAAGCACCGCTTTAGTCACGACTTCATCGCTGCGCATGCCAAATTCAACCGCGCCGTCAGGATGCGCGCCGCGCAGTACCATGCTGCCCGGCGCCGGGGCGATAGTGGCAAATGACAGCTTCACGTCGCGGCTCGGCACGTTTTCCACCACCACCGGCGCTGCGGCGGGATCCACCACGGTCGCCGTCGGTTGACCTTCGGCGACAACCGGCGCGGGGATCACCAGCGGATCTGTCGCCGTAGCAGCCGGCGTTCCCGGAGCGGCCGAGGCCGCCGGAGTCGGGGCTGCCGCAATCGCGGTCGTGGGTTCCGATAAAGTCGCTAAGGGATACCAGCCAGCTATTCCCACCGCTACTGCACAAATTAAAGAGAGTTTTCTTTTCATCGCATTATCATCATTGTTGAGCCATTTCTGGTTCTGAAGAGAGTATCGCTGCGGCGCGTTCAGGCCGGCGAGGAACAAACGAAACTATCCAGGCAACCAGCATGGTGAGCGAGCGGAAAATAACCTTCACCGACGGCGGGGAGAACTCCGCCAGGTGACGATATCCACGGAACCCCAGTTTCAGGATATCCAGCAGGCTTTCCATCGGTTTATCTTCCGGGAAGCTATCCTGCCAAAGCGCCCACGTATCAGCGCGGGCAAACGTACACTGTACAAAATCAATATGTTGTTGATTGGTCAGCGGCATTAACTGCAAACCAACCTCACTGCCATTCACGCGCGCGACCCGTACCGGGAAGGCATACTCCTGTTGCCCGCGTTTCAGCAGCAGTTTCACCTGCTGCCCTTCCAGCACCTGCGCCTTACCGTGAATTTTGATCCCCAGTCCGCCATCAGAATAGTCATGAACGGTACAGGAGAACAGATGACCATCTTCGCGGGCAATCGCTGCCGGCATGCTCATTTCCACGCGGTGCGAGCGTCGAACCTGCTTACTCTCCACCGATACCGCCACCGCGCCACCGAGGATAATCAGGTTGTAGAACACCCAGACAATACTGACCCAGACGGTGAGGACTTCGTTTTCCGGGCCGTAGAAATGACGCCAGACCCCCACGGCGACCCCCACCAGGTTCAGCAGCACCAGGTAGATATAGGGCCGTGAAATCACCCAGTCGACATATTCGTCTTCAACCAGGCCACCCTTCGCCGTCACGTTGAACTTGCCTTTATGCGGGTTAATCAGCGCGACAAAAGTCGGTGGCGCAATGTACCAGGCCAGCGTGGTTTCGTAGATTTCACTCCAGAAAGAGTGGCGATATTTACCCTGGATCTTCGAGTTCGTCAGGCTGGCGTGAATCATATGCGGCAGAACGAACAGCGCGATCATCAGTGCCGGAGCATAGATGATGTAGGCGTGCAGCAGAAGAAATGCCAGCGGGGCTACCAGGAAGATCAGCCGCGGTATACCGGACAGGAAGTGCATCATCGCATTGACATAACAAATCCGCTGCGCGAACTTCAGCCCTTTACCAAACAACGGGTTATCAAGACGGAAGATCTGTACCATCCCGCGCGCCCAGCGAATACGCTGGCCGATATGCGCCGACAGACTTTCGGTTGCCAGCCCGGCGGCCTGCGGAATACGCATATAGGCCGAGGTGTAACCGCGACGGTGCAGACGCAGGGAGGTGTGGGCATCTTCGGTGACCGTTTCAACCGCGATACCGCCAATTTCATCCAGCGGACCGCGACGAATCACCGCACAGGAACCGCAGAAGAAGGTGGCGTCCCACATATCGTTGCCATCCTGCACCAGACCGTAAAACAGCGTCCCTTCGTTGGGCGTTTTGCGGAATCGACCGAGGTTACGTTCAAACGGGTCCGGAGAGAAGAAGTGGTGCGGCGTCTGCATCATCGCCAGCTCTTTCTCTTTCAGGAACCAGCCCATGGTCATCTGCAGGAAGGAGCGCGTCGGGACGTGGTCACAGTCAAAAATGGAGACGAATTCGCCTTTGGCGTATTTCAGCGCATTGTTGATGTTCCCGGCCTTAGCATGCTCATGGGTGGTACGGGCGATGTAGTGCACCCCGACATCTTTGGCGAACTGGCGAAACTCTTCGCGACCGCCGTCATCGAGGATCCAGATGTTGACTTTATCTTTCGGCCAGTCGATACCCTGCGACGCATAAATGGTGTTTTTCACCACGTTAAGATCTTCGTTATAGGTCGGCACGAAGATATCCACGGTTGGCCATTCAGCCATATCTTTTGGCAGCGGTACCGGCTGGCGATTGAGCGGCCAGACCACCTGGAAATAGCCCAGCACCAGCACCAGCCAGGCATAGGTTTCGGCAAACAACAGCACCAGCCCGCACACCAGACTGACCGGGTCATTCCAGTTCAACGTCGAGGTGTAGCGCCACCAGATATAGCGACAGGAGACGGTCAGCGAGAGGACAATCAGCATCAGGGCCGAGAAACGCCCTGGAATACGGCGTACCAGCAGCGCCACGCCCCACAACAGCAGCAGGAAAATAAACTGCGACAGCGGGTTAAACGGCTGCGTGATACAGAGCAAAGCCAGTATCAGCGAGAAGACCACCACCATGCCGAGGATAGCCTTACGCAATTTCGGGTTCAGGTGCGCCAGCTCTTTTTGTTTATTCAGGTGGTTGGTTCGGGTGTTGACTCGTTCGGGAAGCGTCTCCATCCATTGCGTGTAGCGCCCGTGAACACCTTCGAGGGCGACAAAGGCCCGCCAGTTAGCCTTTTTCTCAGGTTCCGGCACCCGCGTCACCAACAGCCACAGAGACTGCAACAGATAACGCAGCGGATCCAACAGACGCGGGCGATGGGGATTAATATGCGGGAAATAGTCGCGATGGTTATTCAGAATGGCCTGCCAGCGTGGGGTTTCCAGCGGCATCAGCGCCCAGACGATCGACGCCCACAGGCAGCCCATCGCCGCAGACAGACACGAGGCGCCGTGCTGACGATAGTCGCGGTAACGTTCGCTCAGTCGTTCCGCCACCGGAGGCGCCAGCAACAAGGTGCTCAGGCGTATCATGGTGCCTCCACGCGAGCATAGTGCAGTAAACACCAGCTGGCGAGGGTGAGAATTTCTTCCGCGGCCAGCGAGTCCTGGCGATATTCACCGAGCGGTTGCTTCGACGCCAGGCACTCCGCCATCGCTTCATCACGATGAATGGTGATGGGCAGAATACGGCGCTGGCTCTCCAGCCACAGCTGGTATAAATCTTCCTGCAGCTGGCTACCGACACGCAGATCGTTGATCAGCACATCGCCGTTAACCGGGAGCGCCTGCTGATGCAGGCGAATATGGCAGTTGCCATCAGGATGCACCACCACCAGCGTGCGGTCGCAGGCGCTAATCAACGTGCTGGACAGCGAGGAATATCCTTCGGGTAAATCCAACAGCACCCAGCGATGGTCGCCCTGCTGCACCAGTTTTTCGACGATCTCAGCGATCGGTTCCAGCGTCGGATAGAGCGAATCGACATGCTCTCTCTCGCCGGGGGTGAGCTGACCAAAGGGCAGAATATCAATATGCGAGGTATAGCGAATACCGGCATCACGCCAGTCACGCCCGTCAAGCAACGAGCGCGCCCAGCCATCCTGATGGGATGCCTCGACGTTAAAGAGAAACCGCAGCATGTTGTCCGGGCTGGCATCGACCACCAGAACCGTTTCACCAAGCAGCTGTAACGCCCAGGCCAGCGCCGCGGTAATCGACGTGGTGCCCACGCCACCGCGTATGCCCTGTAATCCAAGAATAGCCATCGGCAGCGTCCTTACTTTTTCTCTGCGAATTCAGCCAGGAGTGGCCAGCGTTTCAGCGCCGCGGCTAACTGCTCGCGCCGGGAAATGTCATGGTAGTCAATTTCAGGCAAAGAAAATGCCCGGCTTAGCGCCAGGAAATCATTTTGAAAGGTATAGCCCAGTGTGGCATCAGAAGGTCCTACAGGCTCTTTTCCCGGCATTTTACTTTCCATTCACAAATAACACATAAATAAAGCCCAGGGGCAAAAGGCTCAATCTCAAATCACCTATACCCAAAATAATTCGAGTTGCTTGCAGGCGGCAAGGCCGTAAATCCCCAGGAGCTTACTCAAGTAAGTGACCGGGGTGATCGCTTGCAGCCAACACCCAGGCAGCTTGAAGGATGAAGGCTATATATATGCTAAAACTGATACCCTTTAATTTCAATGTTAGGTTTACTCTGCCGCTTTCGCTAGTAAACTATTCTGGTGTAAATCAGTTCTCACGAGGGACGCCGTGGAAAACGTATATACTTTGGGTATTTCATCATTGTGGGATGAAGTCTGCCATATGCCCGTAGGCGGCGTATGGTGGCTTAACGTTGATCGCTACAAAGATGCGGTAAGTCTGCTTAATCAGACAATTGCGGCACAAGATAAAGACTGTAAAGTCGCGGCCGTCGTGATGGGAAATACACCGAGTAAAATCATTTCAGTCGATCCTCAGCGCGGCCCGGCAAAAATTGCGGCGTTCACCATGCCGGATAGCACAGAAGCGCTGGAAGAATTGCATCGCGATTTACTTTGTAGCCTCGATCCGGACAACTATCTCTTTATTCTGCTTGCTTCAGAAAATGCCTGGCAGAATATCAAAAAAGAACAATTATGCCGTTGGGCTGAAAAATCTCACCGGTGGACCAAATATCATCATTGTTCATTGTTAGTGCTTAATTCCGGTCAGGATGTTGATAAGCAACTTTCCCCCCTGCTAAATGAATACCGGTCGCTTTCCGGGCTCGCCAGCTTGCGCTACCAGGGCGATAGTTTTTTATTTGATATTGCTTTCTGGGGCAGCGAAAAGGGAATGAGCGCGCAGCAGCAGCTGACGGTTTTACACGGCGACGACGGCTGGCATCTGGCGCAAGATGAAGAGACGCTGGTGCAACCGCGCAGCGATGAGAAGGTAGTCCTAAGCAACCTGCGGGTGCTGGAAGGCGCGCCTGCGCTTTCCGAATACTGGACGCTGTTTGATACCAACGATGGCGTCTTTAATGCCGCACGCAAATCACAGGCGGCCACCCTGCTGTTTTCCGTTACCCAAAACGAACAGATTGAGCAGCTCGGTCGCTATATCCATATCTTGCGTAAGCAGCGCGGCAGCGCCCTGAAAATTGTCGTGCGCGAGCAGACTCCGAGCCTGCGCACCACCGATGAACGGCTGCTGTTAAGCAGCGGCGCGAATATGGTGATCCCTTCCAGTGCCCCACTTTCCCGCTGCCTGACCTTAATAGAAAGCGTGCAGAAGCAAAAATTCACCCGCCATATTCCAGAAGAGTTTGACACCCTGCTGAGCTGGAGCCAGCCGCTCAATCTGCGCGGTTTCCAGAAATGGGGCGACTTCTGTACGGCGGTGCACAACATCATGACTAACACCATGCTGCCTGAAGACAGCAAAGGGGTGATGGTGGCGTTACGTCCGGCGCCGGGCCTGCGGGTCGAGCAGGCGTTAACGCTGTGTCGCCCGAATCGCATGGGCGATATCATGACCATCGGCAACAACCGATTAGTGCTTTTTCTGTCGTTTTGTCGCGTGAATGACCTCGACACCGCGTTAAACCATATTTTCCCGTTGCCCACCGGCGATATCTTCTCTAACCGTATGGTTTGGTTCGAAGATAAACAGATCAGCGCCGAAATTCTGTTGATGCGCGGAATCGATCCATCTCAATGGAATACGCCGCTGCCAATCTCGGTCGAGAAAAATGTCACCATCAATGCCACCCATGATGGACGCCACTGGCGACGGTTCCCTGAACCGCATCGTCTGTCCACTGACAGGGAGAAAACGTCATGATGTCCATCAGTGATATTATTCAGCTGGTCGTACTATGCGCCCTGCTTTTTTTCCCGTTGGGATACCTGACGCGCCACTACCAACGCCGTATTCGCACCACTTTACGGTTGATGTTCTTTAAACCCCGTTATGTCAAACCGGCTGGCGTCTTACGCCGGGAAGCAACAACTCAGCAAGGCAAACTGAATAAATGACGAATGAAAAAACTAACGCTACGCCGCTTCCGCTTTGGCAGTACTGGCGCGGCCTGGCCGGTTGGAATTTTTACTTTCTGGTAAAGTTTGCGCTGCTTTGGGCGGGGTATCTTAACTTTCACCCGATGTTAAACCTGGTGTTCCTCGCCTTTTTGCTGGTTCCCCTGCCAAAGTACAAGCTCCACCGTCTGCGCCACTGGATTGCCATACCCCTCGGCATTGGGCTGTTCTGGCATGATACCTGGCTGCCGGGACCGGAAAGTATCTTTAGTCAGGGTTCACAGCTGGCAGGCTTCAGCGCCGATTACATCTGGGACCTGGTGACCCGCTTTATTAACTGGAATATGGTCGGCGCCTTCTTCCTGCTGCTGGTGCTGTGGCTGTTCATCAGGCAGTGGCTGCGCGTCACGGTCCTGGTCTCCGCCATTATGATCTGGCTGACCATCAGTCCGCTGCTCCCGGCCTTTACGCTGTGGCCTGCCGGCCAGCCGACAACTGCGGCCGCCACCACCGCGCGAACCAACAATACCGCCGCTTCGGCCGCCAGCACGACGGCTGCCAACGGCGATATTCCGGCGCAGACCGAACCGCCAACCTCAGCCAATTTAACCAACTGGCTGAACACCTTCTATGCTGCGGAACAGAAACGCAAAACGCCGTTCCCGGAACAGCTGCCAGCGGATGCCCAACCGTTTGACCTGCTGGTGATCAATATTTGTTCGCTGTCGTGGTCGGATATTGAAGCGGCGGGGCTGATGGACCATCCGCTGTGGAAGCACTTTGATATTGTGTTTAAAAACTTCAACTCGGCAACCTCCTACAGCGGCCCGGCGGCGGTACGTCTGCTGCGCGCCAGCTGCGGTCAGCTGTCACACTCGAACCTGTATCAACCGTCGGGCAGCGACTGCTACCTGTTCGAAAACCTGGCAAAACTTGGCTTTACCCAGCAGCTGATGCTCGGCCATAACGGTCTGTTCGGCGACTTCCTGAAAGAGCTGCGCAGCTTAGGCGGCATGCAAAGCCCGCTGATGGATCAAACCGGGCTGCCGGTGAGCCTGCAGGCCTTCGACGGTTCGCCGGTGTATGACGACTTAGCCACCCTGAACCGCTGGCTGGAAAAAGAGAACAAAGAGGGCGACGCGGCCCGAAGCGCCACCTTCTACAACATTCTGCCGCTCCACGACGGCAACCACTTCCCGGGTCAGAGTAAGACGGCGGACTACAAAGTACGTGCGCAGAAGCTGTTCGACGAGCTGGATAACTTCTTTACCGAGCTGGAAAAATCGGGCCGTAAAGTCATGGTTGTAGTGGTTCCGGAACACGGCGGTGCGTTGAAGGGTGACAAAATGCAGGTGTCTGGCCTGCGCGACATCCCAAGCCCGTCGATCACCAACGTGCCAACCGCCGTGAAATTCTTCGGCATGAAGGCACCGCACCAAGGCGCGCCGGTGGTTATTGACCAGCCGAGCAGCTACCTGGCAGTGTCTGAACTGGTGGTGCGCGCGCTGGATGGCAAGATGTTCACCGAAGATAACGTTGACTGGCAGCAGTACACCGCCGGCCTGCCGCAAAGCGCGCCGGTGTCCGAAAACGCCAACGCCATTGTCATGCAGTACCAGGGTAAACCATACGTTCAGCTGAACGGCGGAAGTTGGGTACCGTACCCGCAATAACCTGACTCGCGGCCGCAGGGGAAACCCTGTGGCCGCGGTTTTACGGTCTTCTCCGTGGTTCCCTTCACCGTTGATGCGGGCAAAAACACCGTGACAGCCATCGTTTCAAAATATACGATATATATATGAATCATTACGGAACATATATATGGGCATTGTAAAAATCACTGACCTGCTGCACGACGACATCCGCGATGCCAGCAAGGCCATGTCACGTTCGGTGAACGCGCAGGCGGAATACTGGATCCGTCTGGGCATGATGAGCGAGCTCTATCCGGAGCTGAACCATCAACAAATTAAGATGATGATGCTGAAATCCGGTTCCGACCGTTTGCTGGAGGTGATCAATGCCATCAATTCGCATTAAAACCGCCGATGAGCTCGCCAGGCAGCGCCACGCCGGGGAGCTGTTAGCCTCGGTATTTGACATGCTGGACTCCTTTATCCAGCCCGGCGTCACCACCATGGCGATTAACGATCGGGTGGAAGATTTTATCGTTAATCAGCTGCACTCCCGCCCCGCCAGCAAAGGGCAGTACGATTTCCCCTATGTGCTAAACACCTCCATCAATGAGGTGGTCTGTCACGGGATACCGAAAGAGACGGAGCACCTGAAATCCGGGGCCATTGTTAACGTCGATATCACGCTGGAAAAAGAGGGGATGATCGCTGACTCCAGCAAAATGTATCTGATTGGCGAAGTCTCCCCGCTGGCCCGTCGGCTGGTGAAGAAAACCTACGAGGCGATGTGGAAAGGCATTCACGCCGTCAAACCCGGTGCGACCCTGGGGGATATCGGCCATGCGATTCAGAGCCATGTTGAAAGCCATGGCTACAGCGTGGTGCGAGAGTATTGTGGCCACGGGATCGGGCAGGAGATGCATGAAGACCCCCAGGTACTGCACTACGGAAAACCGGGCGAAGGCACCGTTCTGAAAGAAGGGATGGTCTTTACCATCGAGCCGATGGTCAACCAGGGCGACAGCCGGATCAAGGTCAAAAAGGACGGCTGGACCGTGGTGACCCGCGATAAGAAATTGTCCGCGCAGTGGGAGCACACCGTGGCCGTCACCGCCGACGGCGTTGAGGTCCTGACGCTACGCCAGGGCGAAATCATTCCGCACTGATCCTGGCGAGGCGTCCGACAGCTAACGCGACTGGTCGTGGTTGGCCAGCCAGACCAGCAGTTTCAGGCTGGCGGAGTAGTAATCATCCTGCGCGGTGATTTGCGGGTCACTCTGCGGCTCCCCCATGGTCAGGTCGCGCACCGCCAGCAGGCCGCCGGTCATAAACCACGACGGGACGTTGTCGTTGCTGACGTTGATCCAGGCCGGCGTCTGCAGGCGCGGATAGCTGTTGAACCAGTTTTTCCATGGCGTCAGCAAGGCGCTGTGCGGATCGGCCCAGGAGAGATACAGCGGAATGCGAATCGCGTCATAGCTCATGCGCGGTGGCCACTCTTTCGCCGGCTCCATCTTGCCGTCCGCTTTCAGTGCGACCCAGTCGGTAGGCAGTTTTGATTTACCCCAGCCCATTTTCCCCAGCAGCGTCAGACCATCGCTTTGCAGCTTGCGCCAGGCGGCCAGATGAGTGTGCTCGGCAAACGCCTGCCAGGCCGGGAAGATAAAGTAGGACGGGTTAATATTGAGATGATCGTTGAGGTTGAAGCCTTTCGCACCAGGCAGCATCACCTGATAACCGGCGAAGGTCACCACCGTATTTTTCAGCAGTGCCGCGGTAATGGCGTCGGAGGCCGCACCGTAAGACTTGTCGCCCCACTGCTTCTGGGCGCGCAGCAGCGCCCAGGCAATCATAGTATCGCCATCGGTGGCGTCGTTCTTATCCGCAATCGGGTTCGGCGCGACGGGGTTATAGCGCCAGTAAAACAGGCCATTGTCTTTATTGCGCAGCGTTTTATCGGTCCATTGCCACAGCTTGTCGAAGGCGGGACGATCGTTTTTCGCCACCGCCAGCAGCATCGCGAACCCCTGTCCTTCGGTATGAGAAATACTCCCGTTGCCGGTATCAACGATTCGCCCGTCGGCCATCATAAAACGTGATTTATAGCTTTGCCACGCGTCGTCAGCCCACGCGCGAGGAAGCACCATCATCGTCACTATGACCGCTATTACTGCACGCAAAGACATAAGGTCACCCGTTATGGATGGAAGTAGAGGAACTGAACATCCGAGACCGAGAACAGTCTTTCACGTTGCAACACCACGTGCGTACTACCGCCCTGCCCCTGTAGCCAGCGAGAATAAAGCCCCTCGAGTATGGCACAAAATGCATTACACCAGCGCACCCGGTGCGCGTCATCGCGACTTACCGGCAGCGCGCGATGGCGCAGTCGTAACCCGTCGTCACCCACATCGACGCTGACCACACCCCACTTGAAGCGGCTCAGCCATTGGTTGATATTGGCTTCCAACTGGCCCACGGTTTCCGACTCGGGCAGCGGGTAGCGATCCGCCAGCATCTCCCCCATCTGGCGTAAGAACGGCTGACTTTCCAGCTCCCCGGCGTTGTTCAACATGCCATCAACCATGATCAGCAGCAGGTCAAACCATCCGGCTGGCGTCTGCTGCTGTTGAAACCAGGTCATGACTTCCGCGTTGTTATTCTCTGTCATGATCAGTTGTCTCCCAACATATAGCGGATATAGAGACCCGCGGTGCTCTCGTTATAGTCACCGAAGGTGTCGTAGCCAATCTGGCCGCCCAGCGTCATCTGCTTGTTCACTTTGTAATCGGCCCCGGCGCGCAGCGTATAGCCAATGCCGTTCTTCGAGGTCGCTGAATAGTAAGCTTCCTTGGCAAAGCCGTTGCTGACCGCGGTCTCCAGAGTTTGCTGCCATTCAGAGTTGGTCGGGAAGTAGGCGCTCTTATCCTGGCTGTAGGATTGATAACCCACTGATCCGCCCAGCTTCATCGTCCAGTTGTCATACTTCTCGGTCAGGTTAACCGGCAGCGAGACGCTCACGTAGTTCTGCGGGCTGAAGTAGCCACCCTGACCATAGGTGAAGTAGCTGAGGTTTTTCGAGTAGTCCATGTAGCTCATACTCAACCCGGCCTGCAGCTGGCGATAATCATCATGATAAGGCCGCAGATAGACCCCGGCGTTAGCGTTAACGCTGGTGTTGCTGGCGACGTTTGAGCCAATGTAGCTGTAGCCGCCGCCACCCACGTAGAAACCGGCATCGCCATCGTCATAGCTCAGCTGCAGGGTGCCGCCGTTTTTGGTCACCTGCCCCCAGTTTTTTCCGGAGTAGGAGTCTTTCAGGCCGACGTAGGAGAGCAGGCTATCGGTCAATGAGCGGCGCTCGCCGGTGAAGATCAGCGACAGGTAGTTGGTCAGCTTCGGCGACCATTTCACGCCCCCGACTACGGTATTAAGATCCTGGCCCAGCGGGGTGCTGCCGATATCGACACGGTAATTATCGCCGCTCAGGGCCATGGCCAGCTCAACGCCATTGGCCTTCTGGGAATCCGTTGAGCCGCTGGCCTGATCGACGTTCGGTTTCAGGCTGGATGACGCCAGATAGCTGGCCACCTGGCCGGAGTCGTAGGTACCGAGTTTCGCCAGATTCTCCATCCCGCTGCTGGTGGTGGCGTTAAAGTCGGAGGCGTTCAGCGTCCCCAGAGTACTTAATGCCTCTGCCCCAGGATTGCTGGCAAAATAGGTTTCCCTTTGCGTATCTGTCATCGCGGCAATCGCCGCCTGCTCGCTGGTGGCGGTGGAGATCATATTGGAAACCGCATTAGAGAGCGGGTTCGCACCGTATCGCCGCCAGGCATCGCCGGTGGCGGTGCCGGCATTCAGCGTGATCGGCGTGACGGTAAAGTCAAAGCGCGAGTCGCCAAACGGCGAAGAGGACCACGTCAGCGGAGTTTTCATCTCCGTCAGCTTACTGGTACCGGATTCGCCATCACGCCCACGCACTTCCATACCGCCCTGCAGCCAGGTGCCGGTTTTTTCCTGTAGCGCCTCCATCATGCTGTCTACCTGACGCAGCGTACGGGTTTGCGCGGTCTCTACCGGCAGGTCAGGACGCTGGATCCCCGGCAGGGTCGTGCCGGGTCCGGTCGACACCTGGGCGACCTGCCACGGCATATACTGTCCATAAGCCGATGCCGTCCGCGTCGGGGTGGTGGTGCGGGAGACGCCCACAAAGGGGTTATCCGCCGCCAGCACGCCGCCAACGGTTGGCGTCTGGGCGCTGTTGCTGCTCTGCAGCCCCAGCAGCTTGCCGCGTGCGCTGCGCAGATAGGTCATCGCCTGCTGGTGATGTCCCTGCGATTCCGCCACGCGCGCCAGCAGTACCAGGCGATCCGGCGAGTTATCCGGACGCAGTCCGCCAGCCAGCTGTTCGGCCCGGTCGTTGTTGCCTTCCGATAGCGCAACGTCAATCGCGCCGGTACGCGCCGCCTGGTCCGGCGTGTCGCGGGTCATCAGATAGTCGTACACCACGCCCGCTTCTTTGTTCATTTTTCCGCTCTGATAGAGTCGCGCCATGGCGAACATCAGGTCGGTATTTTGCGGGTCGCTTTGCATCGCCCCCATTAGTTTGTCGTAAGCCCCGGCATAGTTGCCCTGTTCGCGCAGCCGGTCCGCTTCGTTGATCACGTAACCGTTGCGGATGCTCGCCAGCTGCGTCGGCGTACTGGTGGCCTGCAGCTGCGGGTTGGTCAACAGCGCCTGGGCTTCATTGGTCAGCCCCGCCTGATTAAGCACTGAGACCTGATCGGCATAATCGCCGGCATTGCCGGTGATGCCGCCGCTGATATTGTTGCGCACCAGCGTGACGGCCCCGGCGACATCGCCGCTCTGGGCCAGCATGCGCGCCAGCTTGCCGACATCCGCCGGCGATTTTGGCGGCGTCGCGGCCATCGCTCTCAGGGTATTCGATGCCGCAACCCTATTCCCTTGCGCCAGGTAGTTCTGCGCGGTCACCAGCTGCAGGTTGTAGCTCACCCGCTGGCGTAGATCGCGCATCTGGCTGGTCTGACTGGCGGCGGGGATCCGCCCCAGCAGCGTCTGCGCCTGCTGCCAGGCGCCGTTTTCGCTGGCAAACAGCGCGGCGGCGTACAGCGAATTGCTGCTGGCGCCAGGCCGATAGGCAGCTGCCATGGTCGATGCGGCTTCGCTCTCATTGCCCGATTTTTGCAACAGCCGGGCGAGATCCAGACGCATCCAGGCATCGTCCGGGTAACGGGACACCCCCTGACGCAAAGTCGCGATTGCCGCCGTGACGTTGCCGCTGTTGGCCTGCTCTTGTGCCTGACGACGCAGTGAATCTCCCGGCATCCCGGTCACCACGCGAGGCTGCAGCTTCTGCTGCATGCTGGCTGGCAACGTGCGCAGCATCTCCTGCGCCTCCGCCGATTTATTCTGCTCCCGCAGGACGTAGTACAGGTTCTCGCGCGCCGGGGCGTTTTGCGGCTGATCGTTCAGCAGCGAGCGCAGGGTTTGCTCCGCCTGAGGAAGGTCTTTGTTATGACGTAACACATCGGCACGGAACAGTTTTGCCGACGCGCCACGCGTGCCGCTCTGCTGTGCCAGCGGCGCGGACAGCGCCAGCGCCTGGCTGATGTTGCCCTGTTTGTAGGCCTGCTGTGCCTGCGCCAGTTGGCCGTAGAATAAAGCATCTGCCGCCTGCTCGCGGCGGGCGGCGGAGTCAGCGCCGCCAAGATCCGCGGCCCGACTTAAATATTGCGACGCAGCCTGAAAGTCCCCGTTACGTTGCGCGATGTAGCCCATCCCCGCCAGCGCATCGGCATCCTGCGGGTTGGTCTGGAGCACCTGTTCAAACTGCTCTTTCGCAGCGGTGGTATTGCCACTATTGAGGTTAACAAACCCCTGACCGCGCGCCTGACCGCTGATCCGCTGACGGTAGTAATTCTGGACTTCAGTATCCTGCGGGTGACGCTGCATCCAGGTATCGTACATCGCCTCATCGCCAGCCTGCGGCCCCAGCCACAGCAGCGCCTGACGCAGGCCGCTGTCAGCCTCTTTACTGCCGCTGGCCATCGATTCCAGCATCGAGATCCCTTCCCGACGGGTGTCTTCCCGCCAGGTCAGCGCTTTGCCTAACGCCACGCGCGCGGCGTTCTCCTGCGGATGCTGCGCCACGTACTGACGCAGTTCGCCGACCGCCTGCGGGTAGAGCGATTTGTCGCTGGCCATGGTCATGTAATATTCGGCAGCCAGGCTCGATGGCGGGGTATTGCCATTAAACATGCCCCGCCAGGTCGTTAATGCCGCCGGAATATTGCCGCTGCGCGCCTGCTGTCTTGCCAGGCTGAGCTGCCCCTGCGGAACCTGGGCCATTTTCTTGGCGTTATCCAGCTCCTGCAGATTGGGGCTATTGGGCGAGACCTTCGCCAGCCGGGCGCGCCACTGCGCTGCCTCCTGAAGATTCCCGCCCTGCTGCGACCATAGCGCCATCAGATACATGGCCTGAGTGTTATTGGCATCGACCAGCAGCACTTTTTGCAGCGACTCCTTCGCCAGCTCATCGTGCGATTTTTCATGCCAGTAGTTTGCCTGGGCAAACAGCGCCTGCAGCGCGGCATCATTGCCGGCGGCGAGGGCATCACCGAGTGCGCCAAATGTCAGCGCGCCTGACAGGCAAAGGGTGGATAATTTACGGGTCGACCGGCGATTCATTTTAATCACTCGTTTCATTGGCTTTCCCCCGAATTCAGACGCTTGCGAGCATGGCGTTTAAACATTGCGGTGAGCGCCAGACCGATCATCGAGGTGGCGAACAGTCCCAGCAATGCCAGCAGTCCAGAGTGCTGGCTGGCATACCACACCGCGATCATGTACCACGGCATCTGACCGCTCGGGAACGGCGTGTTGACCTGGAAGCTGCGCACGCCATTGTCGCTGGTGATGATTGCCGTATCGCCCCGGATACCGGCGTTGATGCGCGGTGAATCGAGGTCGACTTTCAGTCTTGCCAGTTGGTCATCGTTGCTGGCCATTGCCACCACCACCGTGCGCTGAGAACTCCACGGCGAGCGGTAGCTAATAAAGCCGCGCCAGGCGTTGCTGGAAGAAAGATAGCGATCGGCGTCGACGCTGGCGGACGTCCAGTCACCGCTCAGCCAACGCTGCACTTTTTCTCCCAGCCCCGACTCGCGCACACCCAGTTGGCTATCCGCCTGATAATAGGGCGAGTCCGCCAGCAGGCTTTGGTTAAATGTTTTCTGATCGAGGCCGCTGACCGCGAGAACATCGCGATCGCGCAGATACTGCAGGCCCGCCCCACCGCTCGGGACGCCCAGCACCACCCGGTTGTTCGCCAGCGCCGTTCCGGTCGCATTCCCCGAACGTGCCGCCAGGTTAAGCAGCGTTGCCACCTGGGTTTCTGACGGTTTTTCTGCCATCAGCAACACGGTTTGCGAGTAATCCGCGAGGCGTGAGAAGGGGAACGACGCCCCGACGAAATAGGAGAGGTTTGGCAACAGCGAGAAATGGCGCGTATTGCTTAAGTCAATCCATGAATCATCGGTAATGCGGCTCTTGATGTTGTTATTCATCACCACCGCGCAGGGCGCGTTGTCTTTCGGCACCACGTTAAAATAGAGCGACAGCTGGTTATCCCCGTAGATCAGGTACGGCGCCAGCGGGATGGTAAACTGCTCCTGACGAGCATCGCCCCCCAGGCGGCGCCACAGTTTCTCCAGCGGCCCCTGCTTGTTCAGCGGTAAATTGTGCAGGAAGGTGTTGTTGAGCGTAACGCTCAACAACGACTTATCTTCGTTGATCCAGTTTTCCGACGGGAAGCGGTAGCCAATCTGCAGCGGAATAGTTTCGCCATCCCAGAGGTACAGGTCCGGTGCCGCGCGGAATGCCACCCGCAGCGGCTCGTGCCAGACGCCGTTGACCGTCATACTTTGGTCTTTACGCAGCAGCTCGCTGATTTTTACCGGCCGATCGGTTGGGATCCAGCGCGGCGCGTCATACGGTTTGCCGACCGGGATCGCCTGTGGATCCACGCTCAGGCTGGCGGTCTGCGGGGCAATGTTGCCACGGGTCAGACGCCAGGCCGCGGCGCGCAATGCCGCATCGTTTTGCCCGACGATCAATAGCAGTTTGTAGGTCGGATTCCCCGGGTTATCGATAATCCTCAGCAACGGTTTGTCGGTTTGCGGCAGGGTGATCCCGCCCACCTGGTCGCCCGGATGACCGATAATAATGCCGTGGCGCTCCGGTAAACGATCGCGCAACGCATTGAAGGATATACCGCGATAGTCCGCCTGAATTCCCAGCCAGGAGGAGATTAACGCCGCGGCACTATAGACATCCGCGCCGGCGTTTTCCGGGAAGGCCACGGCGATATCTGCAGGGGTCATCTGCATGTTGTCAAAGAACGGCCGCGGGAAATGGCTTAAATCATTGCTCAGATTCAACGGCTGGCTTTCCCAGCTGAAGCGTGATGCCGCTAAAATAGTGACGCCCGATGTATCCTGGCTATTGAGCAGGCACTGCATGTTGTCGCCATCATTCACCTTAAAACTCAGGTTATTGCTGGAAACCATCAGCGCCGCCGGAATATCCAGCTGGTAGTGGGAAATATCGGCCCCGTCGGTACCCAGCGGTACCGTGCCCAACGGCTGGCCGTTAAGCATCAGCTGCAGGGTGGCGTTACGGGTCGCCATTTCTGGTGACACCCGCACATCCAGCATCAGTTCAGCATGGGTCACGACCTGGTCAGAAGGCAGCGTAAAATCAGCCCCCCCCTGACGTTGCCCGCCGCTGAGGATAATGCCGTCCGGCATCCCCATTTGCGCCAGATTAAGCGTTCCGCTAACGACCGGTGTTAACGGTACAGCCACCGGCGCCGGCGTGTTAACCGGCGGCGGTAAATCAGGCAGCGAGGCCGCCGCCGGATCCGCTACGGCTGTGGAGTCGTCGGCCGTCGTCGCGTCAGTTGCTGACGCAGGTGCGTCTGCAGAGGTCGATTCTGGCGTTGCCGTTGGGTCCGGGGTCGTCGCGGCATTGTCGGCGGTCGTTCCGTCGACAGCGGCGCCCGGCAGCGGGAAGTTCAGCGTCGCCGTCGGTTCGGCAGGCGTCTCTTCACCGTGCAGCGCAGGCACGGAAAAGATCCCGGCCAGCAGCGCAAGTGTGGTCAATCGCTTCATAGTTGGCCATCCTCCTGCGCGGGGCTCGCAACAGGTTTCTGCCGACGGCGGGCGCCGCGGGTTTTCCAGGACAGCCAGAACAGTTCAAAGACGCAGCGCAAGATGGTCACGAACGAGCGGAACGGGTTGTCCTGCGGACGCGGCGGGTTGATCCAGGCATCCGCACGCGCCAGCACCACACGTACCAGCTCGCGGCGCAGCGACAGCGGGATATTTTCATCAAACTTGAGACGAATAAACTGCTGGTCGGCGGTCACCTGCTCTGCCGGAATACAAATGGCCCCGGATTGCAAAATCAGTTCGATCTCTTCGATGTCGTCCTGCAGATGGCGGTCATCCGGTACCGCAATACGACAGCCGCCCATCGACAGGTCAGCGGTGTGGCTACGTGACACCACGCCGCTGGCGTAGTGAATCAGCACCGGAATATCCACATCGATACGGATAGTCTTACGTACCTGCCGGGTTTCGCGCGCCACGGCAATCGCTGCCAGCAGGAAGATCAGGCTGTAGAGTCCCCAGCCTACGTTCAGGGCGATAACGTTAGGGTCAGAGCCAAAGTAGTCATGCCCAATGGCGCGAACGATACCGACAATCACGCCGACGCCCAGCAAACAGGCCACCACCAGATGCGGCCTGACGACGGTAAAGTCGAAGTAACCGACATCCAGCAGCCCGCCTTTATCGGTTACGTTGAACTTGCCGCGTTTCGGGAAAATCATCGTCACCAGCGTCGGCAGCACCAGGTGGAAGGCCAGCACGATGTCGTAGATTTCACCCCAGAAGCTATAGCGATAGCGGCCGTTCATCCGCGAACCGACGTAGATCGCGAGGAACAGGTGCGGCAAGGCATAGGACACGATCAGGCTCGCCGAGGAGTAGATAATATTCAGGTTAAACAACAGGTAGGCTAACGGCGCGGTGACGAACACCACCCTCGGTAACGCAAACTGGTAGTAGAGCATGGCGCTGAGGTAGCACAAGCGTTGCTGGATAGTCAGCCCCCGCCCCAATAGCGGGTTATCGAGGCGGAAAATCTGGGTCATGCCGCGCGCCCAACGGGTTCGCTGAATCACGTGTACCACCAGACGTTCGGTCGCTAAACCTGCCGCCAGCGGGATATCGAGAAACGACGATTTCCAACCCAGACGCTGGAATTTCAGCGCGGTGTGCGCATCTTCGGTGACGGTTTCAACCGCAAACCCACCGATATCTTCCAGCGCTTTCCGGCGGATCACCGCGCAGGAGCCACAGAAAAAGGTCGCGTTCCAGTTGTCGTTGCCCTGCTGAATCGGGCCGTAGAACAACATCCCTTCGTTGGGAATATTGCGTCCCACCGAGAGGTTACGTTCAAACGGGTCCGGCGAGTAAAAGTAGTGCGGCGTCTGGACCAAAGCGAGCATCGGATCCTTGAGGAAACCGCCGACTGTCGCCTGCAGGAACACGCGGGTAGCCACGTGATCGCAGTCGAAGACGCAAATCAGCTCACCCTTGGTGAGGGTCATCGCATGGTTCAGGTTGCCCGCTTTGGCGTGCTTATTGTCGTTTCGGGTGATATATCCCACCCCGACATCGGCGGCGAACACCGCAAACTCGTTGCGTTTACCATCATCCAGGAGATAAATTTTCATTTTATCCGCAGGGTAATCAATACACTGCGCAGCCAGCACGGTATCACGGACCACGTCCAGCGGTTCGTTATAGCTAGGAATATAGATATCGACCGTCGGCCAGGTGCTCATATCATCCGGCAGCGGGACTATCTCGCGCTTAAGCGGCCAGACCGTTTGCAGGTAGTTCAGCAGCAGCATCACCCAGATATAGACTTCCGCCAGAAACAGTCCCATCCCCAGAACCGTCTCGATACCGGAGTTAAAATGCAGGGTTTGCGTCAAGCGGAAATACATATAACGGGTCGACATCAGCAGCGAAGTCACGACCATAATGACCGAGATGCTGCGTTTTTTGCTAAACCCCATTAAAAACAGAATACCGATACTCAACAGACCAAAAAGATACTGCTTTTGGCTGTCCATCGGCGTAATAACCACCAGAACGGCAACGGGCGATAGCACCAGTACCAGCAACCAGAAAAGAGACTTTTTCATTCAGCAGCCCTGCAATAAGTTAAAGCCCTGACATGCGAGGCTGGCTGTGCACCGTGCCGTCGCCAATATTGATACCCAACAGCGCAGAGATTTTTTTTGCAATGATTTCAATATCAAAGGCGGCTGCAGAGGAGGAGCTAAAGTCGAGAACCGACTTCTGGGACGCATTCGCCTCCACCACGCTTTCATCACGGTGGATGATGCCCAGCAGCCGGTCACCCAGCTTGTCCTCCATCAGCGCGGTCACATCGCGGCTGACCTGGCGACGATTATCACTCTGATTCAGCACAAAATAATGCCCGAGTTTGTTGTTTAACTTACTGCCCGTCAGACGCTGTTTTTCCACGTGCGACAGGGTCGACATCGACGCGGTATCCGCCAGCAGCGGCACCAGGTGGAGATCCGCCAGTGACGTCAGCGCCGTGAGCGCTGGCGACGGACCAGGCGGCAGGTCGGCGATGATAATCAGCCCGGGATAATTCAATAACGCCGCCAGGCCCCGGGTCAGAAAGTGAGGGTCAGTGGCCAGGTGTTGATCAAACGCCTGATGCTGCGCCTCGCTGACATCGCCATATGGCAGGACAAAAATATTGCTGCCAGCACTGAGTACGCACTGGCTCCAGTCATGAAGCTCCAGCGCTTTCGCGACATAGCCGCGTTCATCACTCAACGGGACGCCAAAATGCAGGCGCAACGCATTCTGAACGTCAAAATCGACCACCAGAACTTTGCTACCCGCGCGCGCCAGTGAATAGGCAAGATTAGCCGCGAGGGTCGTTTTTCCTACGCCGCCTTTTGGAGAACACACGCAGATCAACGGCATGTCGCAATCCTTTCTAAAAGTGATTTCAGCGGCTGATCTTTATTTTTTACCGCCGGTTCAGCGGCTTTTGCCGCAAATAAATGTGCAAAGCCGTCGTGGGTCTGCGTCGGTGTTGCCGCCGGACGCGGCGCAATTCGCGGTGCAGGTGCCGGTGCGGCGGCGATGGCCGGAGCGGGTTCCGCCATGACCGGTGGTGCCGTTGGCGTCACCAGCGGTGGCGGTTCAACAGGCGCAGCAACAATCACCGGGGATACAAGCGGTTGGGGCGTCGGGAGCGTAGCCGCCTGCTCTACCACAGGCGTCGGCGCCGCTATCGGCGCAGGAGATGGCACTGGTTCTGCTTCCACCCAATGGAACATATCCGCTGGCACGGGTTGTGGTATGGGTAGTGATACCGATCCACCCATCGCCAGAGACGTTTCTTTCTCTTCCCCAGGAGTTAGCTGATTGAGAATAATCCAATCGCCCTGTTCCCGGGTGGGTGCCTGTGATGAGAGGTCCTTGAAATGTAGACTTTGCGTACGAGTCTTTTCCTTGAAGCGCTGCAAATCATCATAATGGTTCATGGATAACCTCATGATTTTAAATACATAATATTTAATCTGTTTTTATTTTGACACTACGTCTTTAGAGCATAGTTTATTTTATTGTTTTCATTAGCTTAAGTTGATCAGCATAACCAACAATACAATGACTTTGTATAGGGATATTGGTCAAGGCGGTGTAATTTATTGATAGCTTTGGGATTACCCTACCATTTCTTATACTAAATGATAGCTCCATTTTTTAGGAGGTATCTGTAGGCAAAACCTGAAACCACCTGATTACCAAAAAAAACCAGCATTTTATCTGGTTATTATTAATAACAATGAAGTAAAAAAATAACTATTATCGCGACTGGAATAGATTTTATATCTTTTTTCATCGTTATATAAATAGGTCAAACTGCTTATTTAAGTGACAAAACACCAGGCGGGTTGTGCAATTGCGGCCGCTGTCTCATCGACAGCGGCGCAAACGATCAAGCGGGGTGTTTTTCCGGGTTTTCGTCCTGGTCAACGGCAAAACAGGCCACCAGTTGGCCACCATAGCTCTTCAACTGCGGCTGCAGCTGGGTGCAGGGGCCAAAGCGACGACGGCAGCGGGCGTTGAATGCACAACCCGGCGGCGGGTTCAGCGGGCTCGGCAGCTCGCCGGTCAGCTTAATACGCTCGCGACGATCGTCCGGGTTCAGACGCGGTGTCGCCGACAGCAGCGCCTGAGTGTACGGGTGCTGAGGGTTGTTGAAGATCTGATCCTTGGTGCCCTTCTCCACGCAGCGTCCGAGGTACATCACCATCACTTCATCGGCAATGTGCTCAACCACCGACAGGTCATGGGAGATGAACACATAGGACAGCCCCATATCCTGCTGCAGGTCCATCATTAGGTTTAACACCTGCGCACGCACCGAGACATCCAGCGCGGAAACCGGTTCGTCAGCAATCACCACGTCCGGGTCCAGCATCAGCCCACGGGCAATGGCGATACGCTGGCGCTGACCGCCAGAGAACATATGCGGATAGCGATCGTAGTGCTCGGTTTTGAGCCCCACTTTCGCCATCATTGCCAACGCTTTCTCCCGGCGCTGCTCTTTGTTCAGCGCGGTATTAATCTGCAGCGGTTCTTCCAGAATCTGCCCCACTTTCTTACGCGGGTTTAACGACCCGTAGGGGTTCTGGAAGACAATCTGGATTTTCTGACGACGCAGCTTTTGCGCATGCGGATCGTGCTTAAGCAGGTCTTGTCCCTGGTAGTAAAGCTCACCCCCGGTCGGGATTTCAATCATCGTCAGCAGGCGGCCCAGCGTCGATTTACCGCAGCCGGATTCCCCCACCACCGCCAGCGTTTTCCCGCGTTCGAGGGTAAATGAGACGCCGTCCAGCGCTTTCACCAGGCGCTCAGGCGCGAACAGCCCCTTCTTCACCGGGTAATATTTTTTCAGGTCGATGGCCTGCAACAAAAGCTGTTGCGTGGTGGCCTCATGGGTACTCATAGCGTAGGCCTCCCGGCATCATCCAGTGGGTAGTGACATTTCGACTGACGGCCGCCGTCAACGTGGTTCAGCGTCGGCTCCTCGCTGCGGCACCGGTCAGTGGCATACGGGCAGCGCGGGTTTAACAGACAGCCGTCAGGACGGTCATATTTCCCAGGGACCACACCAGGCAGAGAGGCCAGCCGCGCTTTATCCTGAGCAAACTCCGGCAGCGCACGCAGCAATGCCTGGGTATACGGATGCCGCGGGGCGCGGAAGATATCTTTCGCATCGCCCGCTTCGACGACCTGACCGGCATACATCACAATAATCTTGTGTGCGGCCTCAGCCACCAGTGCCAGATCGTGCGTGATCAGCACCAGCGCCATATTCTCTTTTTGCTGCAGCTCCAGCAGCAGCTCAATGATCTGCGCCTGAATCGTCACGTCCAGCGCCGTGGTCGGCTCATCGGCAATCAACAGCTTCGGCCGACAGGCAATCGCCATGGCAATCATCACGCGCTGGCTCATCCCACCGGAGAGCTGGTGCGGATAGACATCAAGCCGCGATGCCGGGTCCGGAATGCCCACCAGCGTCAGCAGGTCTATCGCCCGTTGAATGCGGGTTTTCTTATTGCCGCCCTGGTGCACCTTAATGGCTTCCATGATCTGGAAGCCGACGGTGTAGCACGGGTTAAGGCTGGTCATCGGGTCCTGGAAGATCATCGCCACTTCTGCGCCCACCAGCTGGCGGCGCTCTTTTTCTGAAATACGTTTCAGATCGCGGCCATTAAATTCCAGCTTATCCGCCATTACGCGACCGGGGTAATCAATCAGGCCCATAATCGCCAGCGAGCTGACCGATTTACCGGAACCCGACTCGCCGACAATCCCGACGACTTCGCCTTGGTTAACGCTGTAGCTCACGCGGTCTACCGCGCGAAACGGGGTGCCTTCGTCACCGAAGTGCACCGATAATTTATCTACATTCAATAACGCCATCTCGAACCTCTTACTGCTTCAGTTTGGGATCGAGCGCGTCACGCAGACCGTCACCCATCAGGTTAAATGCCAGCACCGTGAGCAGAATGGCTACCCCCGGGAAGGTGACCACCCACCAGGCACTCTGCGCGAACTGCAACACGTCGGAGAGCATCGTGCCCCACTCCGGTGTCGGCGGCTGCGCACCCATGCCAAGGAAGCCAAGAGCGGCCATATCGAGAATGGCGTTAGAAAAGCCCAGCGACGCCTGAACGATCAGCGGTGCCAGACAGTTAGGCAGAATATTGATGAACATCTGACGCATGGCGCCCGCGCCCGCAACCCGCGAAGCCGTCACGTAATCACGGTTCACTTCCACCAGCACCGCCGCGCGCGTCAGACGCACGTAGTGCGGCAAGGCGACAAAGGTCAGCGCTATTGAGGCGTTCACAATCGACGGGCCGAAGATGGCCACCAGTACCAGCGCCAGCAACAGGCTTGGCAGCGCCAGCATAATATCGACGATACGCATAATGATGGAGTCAATGACGCCGCCGAAGTAGCCGGCCACCAGGCCAAGCACCACGCCGAGGATCAGCGACAGCACCACCACCAGACAGCCCACCAGCAGCGATAAACGGGCGCCGTACATCAGTCGCGACAGAATATCGCGGCCAACGTCATCGGTGCCCAGCAGGTGCGCAAAGCTTCCCCCTTCCTGCCAGGCTGGCGGAGCCAGCAGCACGTCGCGGAACTGATCCGCCGGGTTGTAGGGTGCCAGCACGTTCGCAAACACGGCGATAATAATCATGATCGCCACGTAGACCAGGCCAACGACCGCCCCTTTATTGCGTTTGAAATAGTGCCAGAACTCCTTCATCGGGGTCATTGGCACCGGTGCGGCGACAACTTTATTTTCAGTAACTTGTGACATGATGGCCCCTTACTTCTTATGCCGAATACGCGGGTTCACCACGCCGTACAGCAGGTCGACCAGCAAATTGACGAGGATAATCATCGTCGCGACCAGCAGTACCCCACTCTGCACCACCGGGTAATCACGGCGTTGCAGCGCATCGATCAACCAGCGCCCTAAGCCCGGCCAGGAGAAGATAGTCTCGGTCAGGATGGCGCCCGCCAGCAGCGTTCCCACCTGTAAACCGATCACCGTCACCACCGGCAGCATGGCGTTGCGCAGCGCATGGACCACAATCACGCGCATGCGGGTCAGCCCCTTGGCGCGCGCGGTACGAATGTAATCCTCGCCCAGCACTTCCAGCATCGACGAACGCGTCATACGGACGATCACCGCCAGCGGGATGGTGCCCAGCACCACGGCAGGCAGGATCATGTGCATCACCGCGTCGATAAAGTCGCCGGGCTCACCCCAAATTGCGGTGTCGATCAGCATAAAACCGGTGAGTGGCAGCGTGTCGTCGAGGAATACCGTGTCGCTGATTCGCCCGGAAACCGGCGTCAGATTCAGCTGCACCGAGACCAACATAATCAGCATCATGCCCCACCAGAAGATAGGCATGGAATAGCCGGTCAGCGCGAGGCCCACGGAGGTGTGATCGAAGATAGAACCGCGTTTTACCGCAGCCAGTACCCCTACCGGGATGCCGACGGCGACGGCGAAAATCATCGCACAGACGCCCAGTTCCATCGTCGCTTTAAAGCGCGGCACGAACTCCTGCCACACGGGAATACGGCTTTTCAGCGAAATGCCTAAATCGCCATGCAGGACGCCCCAGATATAGTGGACATACTGCTGCCACATCGGCTTATCAAGGCCCATTTCAGCCAGCAGCTGAGCATGACGTTCAGGGGAAATACCACGTTCGCCCGCCATAATCATCACCGGGTCACCGGGGATCATATGGACGAAAGCAAAGGTGAGAAGGGTAATACCGATAAATGTCGGGATGACAAGTCCCAAACGTCGGAGAATGAACTGCAACATAACCCGGATTCTCTCTAGTGACGACCCGCCTGGTGACGGGGCGTCTGTATTGCTCACAAATGTCAGTTCCCTCTCCCCAAGGCGGGGAGAGGGGAAACACGCTGTTATTATTCGATAGAGACGTTATCGAAGTGGTGTTTACCTAATGGATCGACCACGTAGCCTTTGACTTCTTTACGCACCGGCTCATACACCGTGGAGTGCGCGATGATCAGAGCCGGAGCCTGGTCATGCATCACTACCTGCGCCTGTTTGTACAGCTCGATACGCTTGTTGTGGTCGTCGGTAGCACGTGCCGGCTGAATCTGATCTTCAAACGGCTTGTAGCACCAGCGAGAGTAGTTAGAGCCATCTTTTGCCGCCGCGCAGCTGAACAGGGTCGCGAAGAAGTTATCCGGATCCCCGTTATCACCGGTCCAGCCCATCATGACGGTCTGGTGTTCACCGGCTTTCGCACGCTTGAGGTATTCGCCCCACTCGTAGGTCACGATCTTCGCCTGGACGCCAACTTTGGCCCAGTCGGCCTGGATCATCTCAGCCATACGGCGTGCGTTCGGGTTGTACGGACGCTGTACCGGCATGGCCCACAGGTCGATCGAGAACCCTTTTTCCATTCCGGCTTCTTTCAGCAGCGCTTTCGCTTTTTCCGGATCGTAAGTGTAGTCTTTAACGTCGTCGTTATAGCCCCACATGGTCGGCGGAATCAGGTTTTTCGCGGACTGACCGGCGCCCTGATAAACGGCTTTGATAATCGCTTCTTTGTTCACCGCGTAGGTCAGCGCCTGGCGGATCTTCACGTTATCCAGCGGTTTTTTCTCGGTGTTGAACGACAGGTAACCGACGTTCAGGCCCGGCTGCTCCATCAGGTTAATGCTCTTATCTTCCTTCATGCGCGCAATGTCGGCCGGGTTCGGGTACGGCATCACCTGGCATTCATTTTTCTGCAGTTTGGCGTAGCGCACGGAAGCATCAGGCGTGATAGAGAAGACCAGACGATCGATCTGCGGCTTGGTGCCCCAGTAGCCCGGGAAGGCTTTATAGAGAATACGGGAGTCTTTCTGGTACTGCAGCAGCTGGAACGGACCGGTACCGATTGGGTTCAGATCCACTTTTTCCGGCGTGCCGGCTTTCAGCATGTTGTCAGCATATTCTTTGGACAGAATAGAGGCGAAGTCCATCGCCAGGTCTGCGAGGAACGGCGCTTCCGGGCGAGTCAGAACGAACTGGACGGTCTTATCGTCCACCTTCTTCACTTCGCTAATCAGGTCCGGCAGGCCCATGCCTTCGAAGTATTCGTAGCTACCGCCAGATACTTTATGGTACGGGTTTTGGGCATTTTTCTGGCGATCGAACGAGAACACGATGTCATCGGCGTTCAGGTCACGGGTCGGTTTAAAGTCTTTGTTGTCCTGCCACTTCACGCCCTGACGCAGGTGGAAGGTATAGGTTTTACCGTCAGCGCTGACTTCCCACTTTTCGGCCAGGCCTGGAATAACTTCGGTGGTACCGGTTTTGAATTCGACCAGGCGGTTGTAGATTGGCACCGAGCTGGCGTCATAGGTGGTACCAGAGGTGAAAAGCTGTGGGTTAAATCCTTCCGGCGAACCTTCAGAACAATAAACCAGGGTTTTCGCCTGAACGCTTGCTGCAACAGTCAGGGCGACCAGGCTCAGACCAAGCTTCAGCATCCCTGACTTTTTCAAGGAAATACTCATTCTTCTGCTCCAAATGTGATGATGTTGTTTTGCATATATCCGCCAGGCCTTTATTTATTTTTATTCGTCATATTTCGGGCTACGAATGCGTTGGCTACGCTTGCTAACCTCAATCACATCATTATCTGTGCGTCTGGAGATTCTCAAGCTTGCCGCGTTCCCGCAGCTCGAACTATTTAGAATATACCCGGTCCGGTCGGTGGTGCCCGAAGGCGTAGAGAGAGATGGGGATTCCTTTCACAAAAACGACTGAGTTGCAGTGCGGATTCTCCATGAAATGCCCCTCATGCCCTACAATCTGTCAACAGAATGCGTAAACGTCAATACAGCCAACCTGGTTTTACATCCGGGGTGAGAATCCGCAGGCAAAGATTAAAAAAACTTCATGCCGGTATTTTCAGCAGAGAAATTTATGCTACCGGCAATTTGGCAGCACAACCGTCTTAATACCTTGCAACATCTAGTGATAAGCAATTCTGGTAAATGGTGAAAATTTATTGCGATGTGGCCAATATGTGAGCGATTAATAGCGCGAACGTTAAAACGCACAGCGGAAAATGCTGAAGTTATCCATAAGCTTCGCGAAATAAGAACTAACCAGAGATAAAAAAATACAATGGAAGATGTCACAAAATGGTTAACAGGCGCTTGAAAACGGGGATTAATGGTTTTTTGGTAACTTTGGTTAACGGGCTGTGAGGCATTCCCGGCGCCGCGCTGCTCGGCCGGGCTACCGGGAGCGCGCTGAAGCCAGATGCTGGTGCCAGGCTACAGATGCAAAAAAGCCTGCTCGTTGAGCAGGCTTTTAAATTTGGTCGGTGATAGAGGATGATTCGCCACGTTGTGGCTCACCCTTCGGGCCGTTGCTAAAGCAACGTTCCCTCGCTGCGCTCGGGTCGAACCTCTTACCCCCGGAGGTTCTCATCCTTGTCGGCTACAGATGCAAAAAAACCTGCTCGTTGAGCAGGCTTTTAAATTTGGTCGGTGATAGAGGATGACTCGCCACGTTGTGGCTCACCCTTCGGGCCGTTGCTGAAGCAACGTTCCCTCGCTACGCTCGGGTCGAACCTCTTACCCCCGGAGGTTCTCATCCTTGTCGGCTACAGATGCAAAAAAGCCTGCTCGTTGAGCAGGCTTTTAAATTTGGTCGGTGATAGAGGATTCGAACCTCCGACCCCTTCGTCCCGAACGAAGTGCGCTACCAGGCTGCGCCAATCACCGAATGCGGGGCGCATCTTACTGCTGAGATACACACCCGTCAATGGCTTATTATGAAAAAATCACTCAAGCGGCGAGAAACTCGCCACCCGGCTATTTCTTCGGCGCTGCTGCGGCATCAGGAACGTGGCACCAGTTGTTATGCTGGTTAATCCCGCCGTCCGGCGAAGTATAACCAAGGCATCCCATAATAGTGTCATACAGCTCCACATGACGACGCGGTACCTTCATCGCCGCCTGCTCTTTAAGGTGGGCGAAAGAGGCTGCATGGTCAGGCGATTCCAGATACTTATCCGACATCCATACCATCATCGGCACGCGGAACTGCTCCGGCGGCGCCATCTTACGCGGCGTACCGTGCAGGTGCTCGCGCTCGTTGATCGACTCACCGTGATCGGCGGCATAGAACACAATCGCCTTCTTATCCCGCAGCTGGTCCAGCACGCTCACGATAAAGTGATCGACATAGGTCACGGTATTATCATACGAGTTAATCAGCTCGGCCTTAGAGCACTTGTTATCCACGCCCACGCACTCCGGCTGCCATTTGGCAAAACTGCGCGGATAACGCTGGGTGTAGTTAAAGTGCGACCCTTTCGTGTGCAGAATAATCAGATGCTTACCACGGGTATTCTTCGCCAGCGAGCGCTGAACCTCATCCACCAGCAGCATGTCATCCACGCTCTTGCCACGGTTACGCGGCTCGGCGCCAATCTGCTCGCGATAAGCAATGTTTTTCACCATGGTATTACTGTAGAACCACATCTCGCTCTGCATCGCGAACAGATCGCCGCTAAAGCCCATCTGATGCAGAACCGAGAACACGTTTTGCTCTTTCAGCGTCCGCTGTGGGTTATCATCCGCCCCGCCTTCCCGCACGAACATACAGCGCAGAGAGAGTTTGGTAGCCGTATCACAGGAATAACCGCGGAAGGCGACCAGGTTTTTCTCCTGCGCCAGCTTCGGCGTGGTATCCCGGTTGTAGCCTAAAATCCCCATATGATCCCAGCGGGTCGTCTCGCCGATAATGAACACCACGTAGGTATCATCCAGCCCTTCAGGTGCCACATAGGTGAATTTTTTTGCCGGATTGATTAGCGACTTGTTGTCGGAGGATTCATCCACCTGCGCCCAGGCATACAGCCCCAGTGCAGAAAGCCAGTTCGACGGCAGATACGAGTTGGCAATGACCCCGCCGTAGCTTGGCATATCAACCTCAGAGCTGCGCTCAACGTTCTTCTGCCGCACTTCCAGAAGACGAATCGGGCCCCAGACCATTAACCCGGCCAGCACCACGATAGTAATATTTTTCAGCCGCTGGCCCGGCGTGCGAATTTGCCGCAGCAGCGTATGGCGACAGCGGTTATTCCAGATCAGCAGGAGCGGAGGCGCGCTGACCAGCACCATCCATAGAATCAGATACCAGCCCACCACTTCCTGAGAAAGGTCGATATCTGTCGTCATGACCGACGCAATAATGCCGTAACCAATGACCACGTTCAGGAAGGTCATGTAATAGCTGGCGGCGGCAGAGAAAATCACGACCAGTGTGGCTAATATTCGCCAGACACGTCTGCCCAGCAGCGACAGCAGACGCAGCAGGAAAAACGTCACCAGTACGGTAGCAACCAATTCCACAATCCCGGAAAGCCCTTTCCAGAGGGTAAACTCCTGCGCATAACCATCGAGCCGACGGTAAAGCACAGCGACGTTCATAAACCAGCCGATGTACAGCGCCAGCCAAAAACTGAGCTTCTGCTGTGTCATCGTTCTAATATATTTCATGCATGAAACCTGGAAAAAGAAGAGATAAAACCGCCTTACTTACGCAATATAAGTGGGCAGGTTAATGGGGTGCGTTCAGGTTGTTTAACTACTCAAACCCATTCGAGATGCCTTGCGGCGACGGGCTCGCGAATCCTCCGGAACTGACTTAAGTCAGTGACTGAAACAAGCGAGCGCAGTCAACAATAAGGTCATTTGAAGGACGGAGAGTATAAGAAACCTCTTTAAAGCGCGCTAAGTAGACCACAGAGAGAGGAAAAAGTACCGGGAGGGAATGTGATCCAACCAAACATTTACAAAACATTTGGTTGGACTGCCACAATTTGCTGAGGAGGCTAGCGCTTCAAGCCGGGATAGCCGTGCTTTCAGGCGTGCGCTTCGCTATAAACCTCGCCTTTCGGTTGGCGAATTGTGGTGGACAGCGCCAGCGAAATAATCAGTAGCGCGAAGATAACGCAGAAGGTGACATAGAACCCGCCGAACAGCGAGGCAATCAGCGACCCGCAGATACTGCCGATACCGAAGCCGAGGTAAATCACACCGTAGTTTTTCGCCAGATTGTTCAGACCAAAAAATTCGCTAATCAACGACGGGAACACGGTAATAGTGCCGCCGAAGTTAAAGGCCACACAGGCGATAGCGGCAAAGAAGGTCATCGCGTTCAACGGGGCGAACAGCAGCGCCGCCATCCCGATCAGGGATACCACCTGCCCAATCGTAATAACGCGGATGCGGGAGATTTTATCCGACAGGATACCCAGAACCAGACGTCCGCTCAGGTTGGCGATAGAGATAACGGTCACCGCATTCGCCGCCGTAGCGACATCCAGATGTACCATCCCTTGAGCAATATCTTTCGCTACGCCAATCACATACAGCCCACTCATGCAGGCGGTCAGGAACATCACGGCTAACATCCAGTACTGCGGTTTACGCATCGACTCAGCCAGCGTAAAGTCATTTTCCACCACGCCGTTGTGGGAAGTCGCGGTATGTTCTGGCGCATCTTTCATTAATGTCGCACCGAAGACAATCATCACCAGGACGATGGCACCCCAGATAATGAAGGTTTTCTCCAGCCCGACGGTAGCCAGCAGATGGGTATCAATAAACTTAAACCCAAGGCTGCCGAGACCGTAAGAACCAATGGAGAAGGCAGAAATCAGCCCCTTACGTTCCGGGAACCATTTCACGCAGTTGGAGAGCGTCAGCAGGTAGCCCGCGCCGTCCGCCAGCCCCACCAGCAGACCCGCGCTCAGCCACAGCATTAACAGGCTATTGGAGTGGGCAGTGAGGAAAAAGCCGAGGCCCAGCAAAATCCCGGATGCCATCGTGACGCGTTTGACGCCAAAACGTTCCTGTAATTTACCGGCAACGGAAGAGGATAGCGCCAGACCGAGACTTAACAGACCGAAGGAGAAAGCCACCTGGCTGACCGGTTCATCCAGTTTTGCGGAAAGGGAACTGTTGAACAAACTCCATGTATAAACCGATCCCAGCGCGAATTGTGTAACGATCGTGCCGGCTAGCGTAAGCCAGCGGGTATATTGACTGTTTGCAGCGTTCATAGCAGATATCCTGAAGAATTAACTGCCGCCACAATAGCGAAGTCCCCTGACCGCCAGGTTAAAAAAGGCATGAAATGCCATCAGCATGGAATGAAATGCATGCAGGCAGGAATGAATGACATTGGAAAAGCGATGGCGCATGAAAATATCGGCAATAAGTTAGTAATTACTATCTTACAACCCTGCGCCATTACTGTATTTATTAGGTAACAACTACGTTTCCAGTATGCTACAAAAACGCTAAAAATTAGCGCTGACACCCATCACGTAGAGATAATTTGCGCCCGTCGTCGGATTTTCCGCCTGGGATAATGCCGCCCATGCCGCAAGGTGTGAATTAAGCGACATGTCTGCCCCAAAGGTCACATCGCGCCAGGCGCCATCCTGCCCGCGGTTTGGCCCAATCTGTTCCGACGACAGCGGTTGGTTATAGCTCACCTGCGCCCACGGGTGCACGCCCCACAGCTCCTGGTAGTCCATACGCCAGCCGAGCGTATTAACCCATGGATTGTCGGTCGCCCGACGCGCCGGCGGGGTCGATACCACATCGCTACGCAGGCTCGCCACCGGCCCGGAGGTCACGCCGCTGGCCAGAGTAAAATTCCAGCCCACGCTCATCCCGTGACTGCTGTCCGGAGGGGCGACGGCCTGATTCAATGCCATGCCGGGAAGATCGCCGGAGGCATTCATCCGCTCAGCCAGAATATCTTCATAACGTGGTTGGTGATCGCTATCCCACGTATAGCGCTCAGAGGTATTACTTTTAGTATCGTTAGCGATATATTCCTGTTGCCAGGCATACGCACCAGTAACCAATGAGGCCCAGACGGCCACACACGCCGGAAGCAAGCGCCCCCGAATGCCATAGCTTTTCTTTATTATCATTAATGCGACTCCAGAGAAGAGCCAAACCAGTATTATTGCTGTGTTTTTATGGGATCTGCTTCCCGTGAATACCCGGAATAATGTGACTGGACGAGCGAATGCTGCCAATGCACATGCAACCTGAATAATGGCGGGTATATTTGAGAGTGGTATCCCTGTATTAACTATTATCTTTATCTTTCAGCCGTCAAGGTGAACGCGTAAGTTTTATTGCTAAAGGGAGAGAGACATGCAACGTTGCGGATGGGTAAGCCAGGACCCGCTTTATATCGATTATCATGATACCGAGTGGGGCGTTGCGCAAAGAGATGCCCATAAACTGTTTGAAATGATCTGCCTTGAGGGCCAGCAGGCCGGGCTGTCGTGGATAACGGTCCTGAAAAAACGCGAAAATTATCGCCAGGCCTTTCATCATTTCGACCCCGTTCGCGTCGCTGCCATGGACGAAGCCGATATCGAACGGCTGGTGCTGGATGCCGGTATTATTCGCCATCGTGGGAAAATTCAGGCCATTATTGGCAACGCGCGTGCCTTCCTGGAAATGGAGCAAAGTGGCGAGCCTTTCAACGATTTTGTCTGGTCTTTCGTCGATAATCAGCCACAAATTACCCATGCCGCCACCCTGGCGGAAATCCCGACCACTACCCCGGCTTCCGATGCGCTCTCAAAGGCTCTGAAAAAGCGCGGCTTTAAGTTTGTCGGCTCCACGATCTGCTACTCCTTCATGCAAGCCTGCGGTCTGGTCAACGATCACGTGACGAGCTGCTTCTGCCACCCGGGAGGCGATGATGATCCGCAAGTGGGACGCTAACGATACCGCTCCGCTGCTCACCCTGTGGCTGGAAAGCACCATTCATGCGCACCCGTTTATCCGTGAAGCTTACTGGCATGAGAGTCTCGCGGTGGTACGCGATGTCTATCTGCCCGCCGCCAACAGCTGGGTGTGGGAAGAGCATGGCATGGTCAAAGGGTTTGTCAGCGTCATGCAAGCCCGCTTTATCGGTGCGCTGTTCGTCGCCCCGGATGCCATTCGCCAGGGTATCGGCAGCGCGCTGCTGGAGGAGGTCAAACAGCATTACCTCTGGCTAAGTCTGGAGGTGTATCAGAAAAACGTTGAGGCGGTGAATTTCTACCATGCGCAAGGCTTCCGGATAGAAGACTGCGCATGGCAGGATGATACCTTACAGCCGACCTGGATTATGCATTGGCCGGCGGATCAAACGCTGTAAGCGTCAGCGCGGGACCATCATATTTCTCCAGCCACGCCAGCGCCGTATTTCCGGCGCAGCCGTTGCCCAGCCGCGAGGTCGGGATATCTTTGGTCAGCATATTCACCGCGCCGTTTTTACAGATGCCCGCCTGCGGGTCAATATCAGGCCAGGCGCCTTCGTGCAGGCAGATAACGCCCGGACGAATGCCGTCGGTTACCACCGCGCCGGCCAGCACCTGGCCCCGCGCGTTCCAGACCCGCACCACGTCACCGTCGGCAATATTGCGCGCCTGCGCATCCTGCGGGTGAATGGTCAGCGGTTCACGGCCAGCAACGGCGTAACTTTCACGCAGCGACGTGTGGTTAAGCTGGCTGTGCAAGCGATGCGCCGGGTGCGCGGAGAGAACCTGCAGCTGCCCGGCCTGCGCGTTACCGTGCCACTCATCCGGCGCCAGCCACATCGGGTGTGGCGGACAGTCAGGATAGGCAAAACCGGCGATCGTCGGGGAGTGGATCTCAATTTTTCCGCTGGCGGTTTTCAACGGATGAGCCTGCGGGTCGGTGCGGAAGTCGGCGAAGCGGGCAAAGCGCGCATTCTCCGGGTTCTCCGGCATCTCTATCAGCTGGTTAGCCTGCCAGAACTGCTCAAACGGCGGCAGGGTGACCTGCTGGCTCGCCCCGCGTTGCGCCGCTATCTGGTAGAAACTTTCCAGCCACTGTAGATCGCTTTTCCCTTCCGTAAAGCGTTCACGGCCCCCGGTTTCCCACCGTTCACTGAGATCGGCAAAGACGTCAAAATCATCCCGCGCCTCATCGCGCGGCGCCACCACGCGCTTCATCGGTACCAGATGCTGGTTGCTGTAATCCCCGGTCATCGTCAGATCGTGACGTTCAAATGAGGTGGTCGCCGGCAAAACGATATCGGCATGACGAGCGGCAGCGGTCCAGAAACATTCGGAGATCACAATAAGCTCCGGCTTCTGCCACGCCTGAATCAAGCGGTTGGTATCCTGGTGATGGGTAAAGTTTGCCCCACCGCACCACCAGACGAAGCGAATATCCGGGAAGTGGCGGTTCATCCCGTTATGTTGATACGCGGCGCCGGGGTTTTCCAACGCCTCGACAATACGTGCTACCGGGATTTTATCGACCGCATCAGTGCCGCCCGCCACGCTGCCCTGCATCGATGCCAGCACCGCCGCCCGTCGGGTGGGGTTGCCGCCATTGGAAAAATGGTAAGAAAGCCCGAAGCCACCGCCAGGGGTACCAATATGCCCCAGCATCGCGGCGAGAGTCACCAGCATCCAGTGTTTTTGCTCACCGTACTGCTGGCGCTGCATTCCCCAGCCGGACATCAGCATGGTGGTATTTTCGTGGAATAACTCCGCCAGTTCGCGGATCTTAGCTGCGCTAACGCCGCAGATATCGGCGGCCCACTCGGCACTTTTCGGCGTGCCGTCGCTCTCACCGGTCAGGTAGCGGGCGAAAATGTCATAGCCGCTGGTGTAGCGCGTAAGAAACGCCGTGTCCTGCCAGCCGTTTTCCACCAGCGTATGGGCGATCCCCAGCATCATTGCCACGTCCGTGCCCATATGGGGCGCGATCCACTCTCCGTCCTGGCCGAAGAAATCCACGGTTTCCGATCGCATCGGATCGATACAGATCACCCGCTTGCCGCTTTTGCGCAGTCGGTCAAACCATTCGATCCCCTGCTCATCGGAAGCGTTCCAGGCAATTTTTAGCGTATTCAGCGGGTTGGCGCTCCACAGCACCACCACATCGCTGTGCTCCAGCACCATCGGCCAGCTGGTTTGCTGCTGATACACCTCATTGCCGCCCACGACATACGGCATAATCGCCTGCGCCGCCCCGGTGGAGTAGTCACCCAGGTGGCCGGTGTATCCCCCAGCCAGGCTCATATAGCGTTGCAATAACGTCGCCGCTTTGTGCAGGACGCCGTTAGAACGCCAGCCGTAGGAACCGGCAAAAATCGATGCGGGCCCGTAACTTTCCCGGATCCGTCGATGCTGGGTATGGATAAGATCCAGCGCCTGCTGCCAGCTCACCCGGACAAACTCATCCTGGCCGCGTACTCCCTGCGGGCGCTCCGGCGAGTCCAGAAAACCTTTCCGTACCATCGGATAGCGCACGCGGGTTTTGCTATGCACTTGCTCGCGCACGGCGGTTTGCAGAGAGTTGGCGAAAGAGGTCTCCAGCGCGCCGCGAGACGAGAGGACATTTTCTCCATCCGTTTCAACCAGCATTGGCCCCCAGTGGGCTGCGGTTAAGATAGTTTCGGTTGCAGATGAGGTTGGCAAAGCAGGCTCCTGGTCAGCGAATGCAGGTGTGGTGACGGTCTGTTACGCGACCGTTCAATGTTATTTACAAAAAGAGATGTTATCCGGGGAATTTTCTACGCTTTTGGGCGTCATAATCAACCGTCACGCGCGCTGTGACAAAGAATAAAAAGGATTAAGGAAATAACATGAAAAAAAGCGTACTCATGATTGCGGCGGTAGTTAGCGGCACCCTGGCCATTTCTGGCTGTACCACTAACCCCTACACCGGCGAACGCGAAGCGGGCAAATCCGGGATCGGTGCCGGCATCGGCTCACTGGTCGGCGCCGGCGTAGGCGCCCTCTCCTCGTCGAAAAAAGATCGCGGAAAAGGTGCGTTGATTGGCGCAGCAGCCGGTGCGGCGCTGGGCGGCGGTATCGGTTATTACATGGATGTGCAGGAAGCAAAACTGCGCGAGAAAATGCAGGGAACCGGGGTCAGCGTGACGCGAAATGGCGATAACATCGTGCTAAACATGCCGAATAACGTCACCTTCGACAGCAGCAGCGCCAACCTGAAACCTGCCGGCGCCAACACCCTGACCGGCGTGGCAATGGTTCTGAAAGAGTATGAAAAAACCGCGGTGAACGTCGTGGGCTATACCGACAGCACCGGCGGTCAGGATCTGAATATGCGTCTGTCACAGCAACGTGCCGACAGCGTCGCCAGCGCGTTGATCACCCAGGGCGTTGCCGCAAACCGCATCCGCACCAGCGGACTGGGCCCGGCAAACCCGATTGCCAGCAACAGTACGGCAGAAGGCAAAGCGCAGAACCGTCGCGTGGAAATCACCCTCAGCCCGCTCCAGTAATCCCGCCGGTCATTGCACCGATTGCGGTTTCCTCCGCCCGGCAACGCTCACCTGCCGGGCAAAATGCTTGATATAGCCGATTTTCGCGCTAAGGTGTTCTCCAGATTTCAGCAAAGGATGCCATCATGGCGAAAGCGGCGCGAGCAACTATTAGCGATGTGGCGAAAGCCGCAAAGACCGGAAAAACCAGTATTTCACGCTATCTCAATGGCGAAAAACACCTGCTTTCCGATGACCTGCTGGCCAGAATTGAAGCCGCAATTGCTGAACTCAACTATCACCCCAGCCTGATGGCGCGCGGGCTGAAGCATGGCCGGACCCGGCTGATTGGCCTGATTATCGCCGACATCACCAACCCCTACTCCGTCAATGTCCTCAGCGGTATCGAAGCCGCCTGCCGGGAGAAAGGCTTTACCCTGCTGGTGTGTAATACCAACAACCAGCTCGACCAGGAGCTGCACTATCTCGACCTGCTGCGCAGCTATCAGGTTGAAGGTATCGTCGTCAATGCGGTGGGGATGCGTGAAGAGGGGCTGAATCGCCTGCAACAGTCGGCGCTGCCGATGGTGCTTATCGACCGCAAAATTCCTGATTTCGCCTGTGACGTCGTAGGTCTGGACAACACCCAGGCCGCGACGACGGCGACGGAGCATCTGGTGGAGAAAGGCTTCGAGGCCCTGCTGTTCCTGAGCGAACCGCTGGGATCGGTGAACACCCGCCGCGAGCGCCTGAGCGCGTTTCGCGCCACGATCCAGCGCCACACCGGCATCGTCGCGGAGAACGCCGAAGTCCAGCTTAACGACGGCGCGATGCTGGATACGGTGCTGCGCCAGTTCCACTCCCGGCATCGCGGAATGCGCAAGGCGCTGATTTCCGCCAACGGCGCGCTGACGCTGCAGATTGCGCGCGCGCTCAAACGGGTCGACCTGATTTGGGGCAGCGATATTGGCCTGCTCGGTTTCGATGAGCTGGAGTGGGCGGAGCTGGCTGGCGTGGGCATCACCACCCTGAAACAGCCCACGTGGCAGATTGGCTATGCCGCCGTTGAACAGGTGGTTCGGCGCATTGAAGGCAGCAACGATCCCATCTGCGAGCGGGTATTTTCTGGCGAGCTGATCGTGCGCGGCTCCACCTCCCGCTAATCATCCTTCGTGATGGTGATCATAAATCAGACATCCTTCGCTTTCCTTTGGAACCGGTACCATCTAGCGTTATAGAAAGATTCGCTACAGTGCTACCGGGAGTTTGTCAGATGGCCAGAAAGATTATTGTCGTGACCGCCGCCTATGGCCACGATCGCATTAAGGAACTGGGTGGGCAATCCGCCGTACTGCCGTTTATCGCCGGATCCGGCGCCGACGGCGTGGAAATCCGCCGTGAATTATTTAGCGCTGACGAGCTCAATCAGCTGCCCGCGCTGGCGGCAGACATCGAGCGCCATAGCCTG
Organism: Klebsiella sp. R445; assembly: GCF_051131755.1. Classification (NCBI taxonomy): domain Bacteria; kingdom Pseudomonadati; phylum Pseudomonadota; class Gammaproteobacteria; order Enterobacterales; family Enterobacteriaceae; genus Klebsiella; species Klebsiella sp. R445. The sequence continues at coordinate 3,405,871 of NZ_CP180446.1, read as the reverse complement.
TTAGCCTGCTATTCCGCGCCGGAAGCCCTGTTTGAAGCCAATGGCGCCCTCAACCCGCGCCTGCCGGCGCTGCTGCAGGAGGCGCAAACCCTCAACGCCCTGTGGTTGAAACTGTCGCTGGGCAACTTCACCCATCACCAGGATCTGGAAACGCTGCGCCACACTCTGCAGGAGAGCGGCATGGCGCTGGTGGTGGAAAACGACCAGACCGACTGCGGCCAGCTGGCACCGATGCTGCGCTTTCAGTCCGCCTGCCGGGTGAAGCAGCTGCCGGTGACCCTGACTTTCGATATGGGGAACTGGCTGTGGGTCGGCGATTCGCCCGAAGAGGCGGCCCGCCATCTGGCGCCCACCGTCAGCTACATCCATGTCAAAGCCGCAGAGCCCCACCTGGAAAACTATCGCGCCGTTCCCCCTGATGAAGCGCCGACACGCTGGCTGGCCCTGCTCGATAACCTGCCCGCCGATGCCCCGCGCGGTATCGAATTTCCGCTGGTTGGCCACGATCTGACGGCCGTGACCCGCCGCTACGTCAATTTGCTACGCGAGGATTAAGCGATGGAAAACAAGGTGATAGAAAGCTCGATCACGCAAACCCCATTAGATGTCATCACCATTGGCGAAGCGATGGCCATGTTCGTCGCCACGCAAACTGGCGATCTGGCCGACGTCGAGCACTTTATCAAACGCGTGGCAGGGGCGGAATTAAACGTCGCCACCGGTCTGGCTCGTCTGGGGCTGAAGGTGGGCTGGGTCAGCCGCGTCGGCAAGGACAGCTTCGGCCGGTTTGTCCTGCGTTCGCTGGCTAAAGAAGGCATTGATGCGCGCGGCGTTAGCGAAGACAGCCGTTACGCAACCGGCTTCCAGCTGAAATCAAAAGTCGAAAATGGAACCGATCCCATTGTGGAGTACTTCCGTAAAGGCTCCGCCGCCAGCCACCTCTCGACGGATGATTTCCACGCCGATTACTTCGCCAGCGCCCGCCATCTACACCTCAGCGGCGTGGCGGCGGCGCTGTCAGAAAGCTCATATGCCCTGCTGGATCATGCGGCCAGCACCATGAAAGCCCAGGGGAAAACGATCTCTTTCGATCCTAACCTGCGCCCGGTGCTGTGGAAGAGTGAGGCCGACATGGTCGAGAAGCTCAACCAGCTGGCCTTCCAGGCCGATTGGGTTCTGCCGGGCCTGAAGGAAGGGATGATCCTCACCGGCCAGCAGACCCCGGAAGGTATCGCAGATTTCTATCTGACGCGCGGCGTGCAGGCGGTGATTATTAAAACCGGCTCCGACGGCGCCTGGTTTAAAACCGCCGCGGGTGAGCAAGGGGCGGTCGCCGCCGTCACCGTCGACAACGTGGTTGATACCGTGGGCGCTGGCGACGGTTTTGCCGTCGGGGTGATCAGCGCCCTGCTGGAAGGTCACGCGCTGCATCATGCAGTGCAACGCGGGAACCGCATCGGCGCGCTGGCAATTCAGGTCCAGGGCGATAGCGAAGGATTACCGACTCGCGAGGCGCTGGGCGAATAACCCGGGCTGGCGAACCATAACAGCCTCTTCTGTACCCTACATACAGCGGCGGCATCATAAACCTCAACTCTTTAGAGGCAAGCCTATGAACAGCTCAACCAATGCAGCAAAACGTTGGTGGTACATCATGCCTATCGTGTTTATCACGTACAGCCTGGCGTACCTCGATCGCGCAAACTTCAGTTTTGCTTCGGCAGCGGGTATTACTGAAGATTTAGGCATTACCAAAGGGGTGTCCTCGCTCCTGGGCGCGCTTTTCTTCCTCGGCTATTTCTTCTTCCAGATCCCGGGGGCGATTTACGCCGAGCGCCGCAGCGTGCGCAAACTGATTTTTATCTGTCTGATTCTGTGGGGTGCCTGCGCCTCGCTGACCGGCATGGTACACAATATTCCGGCGCTGGCGGCCATCCGCTTTATTCTGGGCATCGTCGAAGCGGCAGTGATGCCGGCCATGCTGATTTACATCAGTAACTGGTTTACCAAATCTGAACGCTCGCGGGCCAATACCTTCTTAATTCTGGGTAACCCGGTCACGGTACTGTGGATGTCGGTGGTATCCGGCTACCTGATTCAGTCCTTCGGCTGGCGTGAAATGTTCATTATTGAAGGCGTTCCGGCGGTGCTTTGGGCCTTCTGCTGGTGGGTGCTGGTAAAAGACAAACCGTCACAGGTCAACTGGCTTGCTGAAAGCGAAAAAGCGGCGCTGCAGGCGCAGCTGGAAAGCGAACAGCAGGGTATCAAAGCCGTGCGTAACTACGGCGAAGCCTTCCGTTCACGTAACGTTATTCTGCTGTGCATGCAGTATTTTGCATGGAGCATCGGGGTGTACGGTTTCGTCCTGTGGCTGCCGTCGATTATCCGCAGCGGTGGCGTCAATATGGGCATGGTGGAAGTGGGCTGGCTCTCTTCCGTACCGTATCTGGCCGCAACTGTCGCGATGATCGTAGTGTCATGGGCGTCCGATAAAATGCAAAACCGTAAACTGTTCGTCTGGCCGCTGCTGCTGATTGGCGGGCTGGCCTTTATGGGTTCCTGGGCGGTCGGCGCCAACCATTTCTGGGCTTCATATACCCTGCTGGTGATTGCCGGTGCGGCGATGTATGCCCCTTATGGCCCGTTCTTCGCCATTATCCCGGAAATGCTGCCACGTAACGTCGCCGGCGGCGCGATGGCGCTGATTAACAGCATGGGTGCGTTAGGCTCGTTCTTTGGCTCGTGGTTCGTGGGTTACCTGAACGGCAGCACCGGCAGCCCGTCCGCCTCATACATTTTCATGGGGGTGGCGCTTTTCGTCTCGGTATGGCTTACTTTAATTGTTAAGCCTGCTAATCATCAAAAACTTCCGCTTGGCGCTCGACACGCCTGACCTTTATCACCAGGGAGATCCGCATGAAGCCGTCCGTTATTCTCTACAAAACGCTTCCCGACGACCTGCTACAACGTCTGGAAAAACACTTTACCGTGACTCAGGTTAAGAATCTGAGCCACGACACTATCCAGCAGCACGCCGATGCCTTTGCCAACGCGGTAGGGCTGCTGGGATCGAGCGAAAAAGTTGATGCCGCGTTACTGGAGAAAATGCCCAGGCTTCGTGCTACCTCAACCATCTCCGTCGGCTACGACAACTTCGATGTTGAGGCGCTGAACGCGCGTAAGGTGCTCTTGATGCATACGCCGACCGTACTCACCGAAACGGTGGCCGATACGGTGATGGCGCTGGTGTTAAGCACGTCGCGTCGCGTCGTCGAAGTGGCGAATCGCGTGAAAGCCGGGGAATGGACCAAAAGCATTGGTCCGGACTGGTTCGGCACCGATGTGCACCACAAGACGCTGGGGATCGTCGGTATGGGCCGCATTGGGATGGCCCTGGCACAGCGGGCGCACGCCGGTTTCGGCATGCCGATTCTGTACAATGCCCGCAGCCGACATCCGCAGGCGGAGGAGCGCTTCAACGCGCGTTACTGCGATCTGGATACGCTGCTGCAGGAAGCCGATGTGGTCTGTCTGATCCTGCCGTTGACCGCGGAAACGCATCATCTGTTCAACGCCGACAAATTTGCCCTAATGAAGTCCTCCGCCATCTTTATCAATGCCGGACGCGGTCCGGTCGTTGATGAACAGGCGCTGATCGCCGCATTACAGCAGGGCGAAATCCACGCGGCGGGGCTTGACGTTTTCGAGCAGGAACCGCTGGCGAAAGACTCTCCGTTACTGAGTCTGCCGAATGTCGTCGCGCTGCCGCATATCGGTTCCGCCACCCATGAGACCCGCTACAATATGGCGGCCTGTGCGGTGGATAATCTGATTGATGCGCTGAATGGTCAGGTGGATAAAAACTGCGTTAACCCGCAGGTGAAGTGAAGGGATAAGCTAATACTACCCGGCAGCATACGGCCGGGCAGTCTTCCGGGTCGGCGTCAGAGCCAGACCCGGGGTGGCGATTAACGCGTTGCGTTAACTGCCGCCGTCCACGCCTGGTTGAAAGCCTGATGCTGGGCAGCCAGCGGGCCAATCAGGGTGTTGTACTGGCTGGCCTGCTGCGACGTCGGGAACTGGATCCCGTTCGCCACGAAGCTCACCTGAGTATTTTGCTGAGCGATAAAATCACCCACCTGTACCAGCTGCTGCGTGAAGACCTGCGCGGCAGGGATCAGCGGCTGCAATGCATTGGCCGGGGTGGTCACGACTTTATTGTAAACCTGGTCAAAGACCGGCTTCAGATCGTCACCCTGCTTCAGCGCGCTATGTGCGCCATCGGCCTGCATTTTTGCGTTTTCCAGCTGCTGGCTCAGCACGCCCAGCGCACCGTTTGCCTGGCGCAGCGGTTCACGCTGAGTTACATAATCCTGGGGAACGCGAATCGCGCCCACGCTATCTACGACCGGACGCAGACCTGCATCCATCGCCTGACTTACCTGCTGCGAATAGCCGTAAATCACCGCGTAATCGGAGACAAAAGGACCGAACTGTTTTTTCTGATCGGCAGTCAGCGTCGGCAGACGTTCACCGCTACGCATTGCCGTATTTTGCAGGAAATCGATAAACGCTTTGCGCTGATCGCCTTCTTTATCAAAACACCCACTCAGGCTAACCACCATCAATAAGGCCGCAATAGCCGCAAACCAGCGAGAGCAGGACTTTCCTGTCGCCATTTTTTTACTCCTTTCAGCCAAAAAAAGCGCACACAGACACACACGTGCCAGACGCTGACAAGGATAGTCCAGGTCGGCCCGGCAGGATACTCTTTCCTGACAATCTCCGCAGGAAAAGCACGGTTCCCGGCGTTTTATCGCCAGAGGCTGCCGTGTGTTAAGCCCATCACAATTACCGCCATCATTCATCGGTCGTTAAAAAACAGCAACGTCATGATTTAATTAATATTTAAAAAACACGCTTTCTACCCAACGGCGAAAGCGAACGATAATCGCACGCTTCCTGGCGTGCCTGCGTTGCCTGGGTAGACGTTCGGTGATTTGATAAACGAGCGATTAACGGCAACTCGTTCGATTATCGCACAAATTATCTCAACGACAGCGAGGGAGTGAGTCATCACCCTGCCCCGCTCTGGCTGCCAGGAATGCCGTATGAATAAGACAACCATCGATATTCAGGCTTTTATTAATGAACATCCGTTTACCAGATATCAGTGGATGATTCTGGCCTTATGCTTTATCACCGTCGCGCTGGACGGGTTCGATACCGCTATTATCGGCTTTATTGCCTCTGACCTGGTGCAGGAATGGGGCGTGGAGAAATCCGCCTTAGGCCCGGTGATGAGCGCCGCGCTGGTCGGTCTGGCAGTTGGTGCGCTGACCGCCGGCCCGCTGGCTGACCGCATTGGTCGCAAGAAAGTCCTGCTCATGTCGATTGTGGTTTTCGGCAGCTTTAGTCTGTTGACCGCCTTCGCCGCCAGCCTCAACCAGCTGGCGCTGCTGCGCTTTTTGACCGGCCTGGGACTTGGCGCCGCGATGCCTAACGCGGCCACGCTGATGAGCGAATATGCTCCTGAACGCCGTCGCGCGTTGCTGGTGAACCTGATGTTCGTCGGCTTCCCGATGGGCTCATCGCTGGGCGGCTTTCTCTCGGCCTGGATGATCCCCCATTACGGCTGGCAAAGCGTGCTGATCCTCGGCGGCGTCATGCCGCTGCTGCTGGCGGTGGCGCTGGTGTTCTTGTTACCAGAGTCGGCGCGCTATATGGTCGTCAAACGCCAGCCAGCACCGCGTATTGCGGCGATTCTCCGGCGTATCGCGCCGCTGCCGGAGCAGGTTGACTTTACGCTGCATGAAGCCGATCAGGTGAAAGAGAAATCGGCGCTGGCGGTGATTTTCTCGCCGCGCTACATCGTCGGTACCGTGATGCTGTGCATGACCTACTTTATGGGGCTGCTCATCTTCTATTTACTGACCAGCTGGCTGCCGCTGCTGATTCGCGAAACCGGCGCATCGATGAGCCAGGCATCCATCATCACCGCGTTGTTCCCGCTGGGCGGCGGTATCGGGGTGCTGATCCTCGGCGCGCTGATGGACAAGATCAACCCCAATAAAGTGGTGGCTGTGGGTTGGCTGTTGACCGGTATTTTCGTCTGCCTCGTGGGCTTCTCCACCAGCAGCCTGGTCTTGATGGGGGTGATGGTGTTTATTGCCGGCAGCATCATGAACGGCGCGCAATCCTCGATGCCCGCCCTGGCCGCCGGATTTTATCCGACCCAAGGTCGGGCGACCGGCGTGGCCTGGATGCTGGGCATCGGCCGATTTGGCGGCATCCTTGGCGCCTTCAGCGGTGCGTTCCTGATGCAAGCTCAGCTCTCCTTCGAGACCATTTTCACCCTGCTGTCGATTCCGGCGTTCTTATCTGCCGGTGCGCTGCTGGTGAAATATAAGATGAGCAAGCAGCAACAGACATCGCCTCAGACCCAGGCAAAAAGCATGCAAAAAGCCTGATCCTCAGGCCAGCGGGAAGCCGCTGGCCTGACCGTTTTCATCAGCGTTTACAAAAATTTTCCATTGCCGATCGACTGATGATTAATCATCACCTTACCTGCCGTTTTCCTCTGCGTATCGCCGCTCAAACGATAGCCTGCATGCACATAATCACCCACGTGATCATTATTTGCCTTTTTTCTGACTATTCTTAATAGGCTAAATAAATCTACCCTTTTGCTGTGTGATAAAAGGAGTTCTCAATGGAATATAAAGATCCCGTGTTTGAACTGCTTAGCAGCCTGGAACAAATTGTTTTTAAAGATATTTCTCCGACTAACGCCCAGCCCAGGAAGCAGACCGCATTCAGCGAGTTTGAGCGGCTTCGTCAAGGCAGCGGCCTGCAAATTGATGATTTTGCCAATGCCATGGGCGTCAGCGTGGCGATGGTACAGGAGTGGGAATCAAGACGGGTGAAACCCTCTTCCACCGAGCTCAAATTAATGCGCCTGATTCAGGCAAACCCTCAGCTTTCAAGGCAACTTCTCGACTAAAGTTCTATAATGAAGTGAGGGTCTGACTACGGTCCTGATACGGGACCGTTTTTATTTGTGTGAAAAAAAGGTTTGCTATCGCTACGCAAAAATGAGTTAATGCTCGCAGGTTTGATGTACAGACCACAGAGCATTGGTATAGAGTAGTCCTTGAGCGGTTATCATAGATACCCCGGTAGTGAACTTTCCCTTTATAGCTTCAAATCTGTAGTCCAGACCTTATCGCCGAAAGGTTCATTTATTATTTAAAGGTATTTCGCTATGTCCGGTAAAATGACTGGTATCGTAAAATGGTTCAACGCTGACAAAGGCTTCGGCTTCATCACTCCTGATGACGGTTCTAAAGACGTGTTCGTACACTTCTCCGCTATCATGAACGATGGCTACAAATCTCTGGATGAAGGTCAGAAAGTTTCCTTCACCATCGAAAGCGGCGCTAAAGGCCCGGCAGCTGGTAACGTAACCAGCCTGTAAGCTTAAATTAAGCTCAGAATTCAAGATCCCTGCCTCACGGCGGGGATTTTTTTTATCTGTAGATCAACAACCGCCGTCTTCACAGAGGGCGGTTTTTTTGTCTTCACAGCGCTGAAAAATGCCAGCCTTCCATGCGCCACTCCAGCGAGTGGGTCAGCCGCAATCCCTGGAGAAAATCATCGTCATGCGACACGACAATCATCGCCCCAGGAAACGTCGCTAATGCCGACTCAATAGCCCGGGTGGACACTAAATCAAGATGGTTAGTTGGCTCATCTAACAACAGAAGCTGCGCCGCTTCACGCCGCCACAGCACACAGGCCAGCGCGGCTTTTAATCGCTCGCCACCGCTCAATGCCGACAGCGGCAGATTAATTTTATCCGCCCCCAGTTGCAGTTGGGCAAGGCGGCTGCGTAATGCGCCCGCCTCCAGCGGCGTATCATCAAGATTAAGGTGCGCCATGACCGACAGCGACAAATCCAGCTGCGACAAGTTCTGATCCAACCAGGCCGCATGCACCGATACCCGACAGTCGCCGGATAAAGGTGCCACCAGACCCATCAGCGTTTTCAGAAGCGTGGTTTTCCCGCAACCGTTAGGGCCACGCGCAGCGGTCCGTCAAGCCGCCAGTCAAGAGGCAGAGTGTCAGAAAATGCCAGCTGTAAAGCGTCGAGGGCTAATACCTGTTTGCCGGCGGAAATCTGACTTCCCGGCAGGGTAAACATCACCGCCGCCTCTTCTTCAACCCGCTCACGCGCCTGAACAACCGCAGCGTTTAGTGCGCTATTTTGTTCCCGGTGCTGGCGATGCACTGTACCTGGACGCTCCTTCGCCGCCCCTTTGTATTTCACCCGCTCAAAGGAGGCGATATTCAGCGTATCAACCACTCGCAGTGTCTGAGCAGAGCGTCGCTGGCTGGCATCATGTTCCTTTTGCATCCGTATACGCGTACGACGGCGCTCGGTTGCAGCATGTTCCAACGCCGAACGTGCCGCTTGTTGCTCCACATCACGCTGCTGCTGATAATCGGCGTAGTTGCCTCCGTAGCTGCGCAGCGCGCCGGGCGTGAGTTCAAGTATGCGCGGCATGTTAGCCAACAGCGCACGATCGTGACTCGCTATCAGCGCCCCTCCGGGCCAGCGTTCAAGCTGTTGATACAACCAATCTCGTCCTTGTCTGTCCAGATGGTTAGTTGGCTCGTCCAGCAATAAATAGTCCGCGCCTGACAGAAAGGCCCCGCACAGCAACGCTTTCACCCGCTCCCCGCCACTCAGTGACGATGCGAGTCGATCGGGGGAAAACGCTGGAAGATCAGCATATTCAAACGCCGTACTCAGGCGATCGCGCAGATCCCAGAAACCTTCCAGGCTATCGACGTCATCAGGCAGCCCTTCACCGCACTCAAGCCGCCGCAAAGCAGAAAATATGGGCTCATAGCCCAACAGGGCAGCCAGCGATGTGCGGGAAGTGATAGCCGGCTGCTGGGCAACATAGGCCAGTGAGGTACCGCGTTCGATATGTCCACCAGAGGGAGAATCTATGCCCGCCAGCAGGCGCAGCAGCCGGGTTTTCCCGACGCCATTTCGCCCGACCAGACCGCAGAGTGAACTCTCCAGCGCGATATTCAGCGGACCAAAAAGCATTTCTCCCGTCGCAAACTGACAGGTGACCTGATGCAAAATAAAAGAGGGGGATTGGGCGCAATGGGCCATAAGCACTCCTGAATGAAATCATTACATCCCCTGCTGACGCAGTGCGCTAGCAAGGATCCGAATTCAGCAGGCGTGTTTGTCCATTTCAGTGTGCTCTCAGTGAGACGAGGGATTCGTCGGGGCATAGAATAGCCATACCCCCGCCCTTATGACAAGGTTAATTTTCCAACAACCGCTATCAGGCTAATCGACTCTCCCCGCTAGCAGATGCAGAACACTATCGATATCGCTTAATTTTCACCGCTCAATTTTCATTCTAATTTTTTGACAGATATGAGCAAATTGTTCTGATTTTAATCAGTCGTCAATAGTCCTATTATTTATCACATCAGAGCAACAACGCGCTCTACCACACAAAACCACTTAAGGAATATGACCATGAAATCTATCAAAACTTTAGCTGTAGTTTCCGCTCTCTCCCTGATGTCTTTCGGTGCGTTTGCCCAGAGTATCAGCACCACCGCCTCCACGCTGGACCGCGCAGAAGCGAAAATTGCCGCTCAGGCAGCCGAACAGGGTGCGTCATACAAAATCACCAGCGCCCAGTTTAACAACCGTGTGCATATGACTGCCGAACTGACCAAATAAGTCGTCCCCGTTTTTGCCGGGCCGCCGGACGTGAACCAGACAGGCGACAACGACAACACGATGAAGAAGGAATACAGAATGAAAAATATCAGCGTGATCACCGCCCTGTTGCTGGCTGCTTCACTCTCCTCTGGCACGATGGCCGCAGAGCGTCAGCCTGCACAGCCGGAAGCCGGTTCGAACATTGATACCTCAGTGCATCAGAATCGTATCAACGTCAGCCACGCGTTTGATAAAGAGAACCTGACTGCAGGGACTCTGCAGTAAATCAGAAGGGCCGAACGGCCCGTAGATGAGCTAATCCATCGCTTAGCGCATAAAAAAACCTGCCATCGGGCAGGTTTTTTGTTTTGCAGACGAACCGTTACTGCAGCAGAGAGATATCCGCAACCTGCAGGAACAGCTCGCGCAGCTTCGACAGCAGCGTCAGACGGTTGATACGCACGTCTTTATCTTCGGCATTCACCATCACGTTCTCAAAGAACTCATCCACCGGCTCACGCAGGGCGGCCAGCTCGATTAGCGCTTCCTGATAACGACCTTCGGCAAAGTACGGCTGCAGCTTATCGCGCAGTACGACCAGGTTTCTGGCGAGGTTCATCTCAGCATCTTCCTTCAGCACCGAGGCGTGAACGATGTCGTTCAGAACTTCATCGGACTTCGCCAGGATGTTGGAAACACGCTTGTTGGCCGCGGCCAGTGTAGATGACGCTTCCAGAGTACGGAAGTGCGATACCGCCTTCATGCGGGCATCGAAATCTGCCGGACGGGTCGGACGACGCGCCAGTACCGCCTGAATGGTGTCAACGGTGTAGCCTTCGTCCTGATACCAGGCGCGGAAACGACCGAGCATGAAGTCGATAACGTCATCGACAACCTTCGCGTTGGTCAGCTTGTCGCCGTACAGATGCACCGCTTCTTCAGTCAGCGTCTGCAGATCCAGATTCAGGTTCTTCTCGACGATGATGCGCAGCACGCCCAGCGCGGCACGACGCAGCGCAAACGGGTCTTTATCACCTTTCGGATGCTGACCGATGCCAAAGATACCCGCCAGGGTGTCCATCTTATCGGCAATCGCCACGGCACAGGCTACCGGGTTGGACGGCAGGTCATCACCGGCAAAGCGCGGCTGATACTGCTCGTTCAGCGCGACGGCAACGTCTTCGGCTTCGCCATCATGGCGCGCGTAGTGCATCCCCATGACGCCCTGAGTATCGGTGAACTCGAAGACCATATTGGTCATCAGGTCGCACTTCGACAGCAGGCCCGCACGGGTCGCGTGGTTAACGTCGGCGCCGATCTGACCGGCAATCCAGCCAGCCAGGGCCTGAATACGGTCGGTTTTGTCGCGCAGCGTGCCCAGCTGCTGCTGGAACAGCACGGTCTGCAGACGCGGCAGATGATCTTCCAGACGCTTTTTACGGTCGGTATTGAAGAAGAACTCCGCATCCGCCAGGCGCGGACGAACCACCTTCTCGTTACCGGAGATGATCTGCTGCGGGTCTTTAGATTCGATGTTAGCCACGAAGATAAAGTTCGGCAGCAGTTTGCCGTCCGCGGAATACACCGGGAAGTACTTCTGGTCACCTTTCATGGTGTAAACCAGCGCTTCAGACGGTACCGCGAGGAATTTTTCTTCGAATTTCGCTGTCAGGACTACCGGCCACTCGACCAGCGAGGTGACCTCTTCCAGCAGGCTTTCACTGAGATCGGCTTTACCGCCAATCTTCTGCGCCGCAGCTTCTGCATCGGCTTTAATCATCGCTTTACGCGTTGCGTAATCCGCCACCACTTTGCCGCGCTCCAGCAGAATCTGCGGATACTGATCGGCATTGTCGATGGTGAATTCCGGTTCGCCCATAAAGCGGTGACCACGAATCACGCGGTCGGAAGCGATACCCAGAATCGTTGCCGGGATCACTTTATCACCCAGCAGCAGCGTCACGGTGTGGACCGGACGGACGAAGTGGACGTCAGAATCGCCCCAACGCATCAGTTTCGGGATCGGCAGTTTCGCGAGAGAGGTTGCTACCATGTTTGGCAGCAGCGCTTCGGCGCTTTCGCCCGTCACATGCGCACGATACAGCAGCCATTCACCTTTATCGGTAGCCAGACGCTCGGCCTGGTCGACGGTGATTCCGCAGCCACGCGCCCAGCCTTCGGCCGCCTTGCTCGGTTTGCCTTCTGCATCAAACGCCGCAGAGACCGCCGGGCCGCGTTTTTCGACTTCGCGATCCGGCTGAGATGCCGCCAGGTTAGCGACTTTCAGCGCCAGACGACGCGGTGCAGCAAACCATTCAACGGCGCCGTGGGCGAGGCCAGCAGCATCCAGTTCCGCGGTAACATTCGCAGCAAAGGATTCAGCCAGGCTACGCAGGGCTTTTGGTGGCAGCTCTTCGGTGCCGATTTCCACCAGGAAAGTTTTATCAGACATGGCCGCCTCTTATTTGTTTTTGTTGCACATCGGGAAGCCGAGGGCTTCACGGGAAGCGTAGTAGGCTTCCGCCACTGCTTTGGTCAGGGTGCGAATGCGCAGGATATAGCGCTGACGCTCGGTGACGGAAATGGCTTTACGTGCATCCAGCAGGTTGAAGCTATGGGCGGCCTTCAGAATACGCTCGTAGGCAGGCAGCGGCAGCGGGTTTTCCAGCGCCAGCAGCTGCTGTGCTTCTTTCTCATACTGCTCGAAGCAGGAGAACAGGAAGTCGACATCCGCGTATTCAAAGTTGTAGGTCGATTGCTCGACTTCGTTCTGATGGAACACGTCGCCGTAGGTGGTTTTACCCAGCGGGCCGTCGCTCCAGACCAGGTCGTAAACGCTGTCTACGCCCTGAATGTACATTGCCAGACGTTCCAGACCGTAGGTGATCTCACCGGTAACCGGTTTGCATTCCAGGCCACCCACCTGCTGGAAGTAAGTGAACTGCGTCACTTCCATGCCGTTCAGCCACACTTCCCAGCCCAGACCCCAGGCACCCAGCGTCGGGTTTTCCCAGTTGTCTTCCACGAAGCGAATATCGTGAATGGTCGGATCCATACCCAGCTCTTTCAGAGACCCAAGGTACAGCTCCTGAATGTTGTCCGGCGATGGCTTAATGACCACCTGGAACTGGTAATAGTGCTGTAAGCGGTTCGGGTTTTCGCCATAGCGACCGTCGGTCGGACGGCGGGAAGGCTGCACATAGGCGGTCGCCATCGGCTCTGGCCCCAGCGCACGCAGGCAGGTCATCGGGTGAGAGGTGCCGGCGCCGACTTCCATGTCCAGTGGTTGAACAATGGTGCAGCCCTGACGAGCCCAGTAATCCTGTAAGGTCAGGATCAGGCCCTGGAAGGTCCTGGTATCAAACTTTTGCATATTATTTCGTGCTGGATACGTGTGGATTTAAAGGAAGGGATCAGTATACCCGCTGGATGCGAGATATACAGTACGAAACGGTGTTGTTTAAACAAAATTGCGGAAATTAGCGCCATCATGGGGCATCAGAGCCCGATTCATCGCATAGAAAGATGTAAAAACTGCCCGTCTGGGTCAAAAGAACAGATAAAGTGCTCATTCTTCGAGGTCAGGCCAGAGAGCTCATAGCTCCCCTGAAACTGTTCGAAACGGCTGACGTCCACCAATCGGGTTCCGGTACTATAGCGTTTCGCCGCCTGATCCTTGCACAGTTGCTCCATATTAAGGGTAATTTGCGGCGTAATACGCGCACGCTGCGCTTTTTGCACCGGCTGAGCTGGCGACTGGCTGCAGCCCGCGAGCAGGAGCACTAACAGACCAGAAAATAAATATTTCATCACCATTTTTCCCAACCGTTTTGTTAGCAAATTGTTATCTTGCAGGCTACGTGAAATCACCGGACCATTGTGCGAATCTCTCCACATCCCGACAAGAGTATTGCGGGAAACTCGGAATATTCCATTGCGACACCCTCCGATAAGGGAAGTCAGACTCTCTTTAAGCAGGAGCAACTGAGGCACTGATGCAGGAAAAAATACGCTGGATTACACATTTGCGCGGTATCGCATGCCTGATGGTGGTGATGATTCACAGCACCACCTGGTACATCACCCATCCCCACACGATTAACCTGCTGGACTGGGATATTGCCAACCTGCTTAACTCCGCGTCCCGGGCCAGCGTCCCGCTGTTTTTCATGATGTCAGGCTATCTGTTTTTCGGCGAACGTAGCGCCCAGCCGCGGCATTTCCTGCGTATCGTCCTGTGTGTGCTGTTCTATAGCGCGCTGTCGCTGCTCTACATCACCTTGTTCACCCACATCAACGTGCTGCTGTCGCTGAAGAATCTGCTGCAAAAGCCGGTGTTCTATCACCTGTGGTTTTTCTTCGCCATCATCGTCATTTACCTGCTCTCTCCGCTGCTGCAGGTGAAACAGGTAGCGCCCAAAATGCTGCTGGTCCTGATGCTGGTCATCGGCCTGCTGGCGAACCCCAACATGGTGTCGCTCAAAGCCGGCGGCATCGAATGGCTGCCGCTCAACCTCTACATCAACGGCGATACGTTTTACTACGTCCTGTATGGCGTGCTGGGCCGGGCGATAGGCATGATGGAGACGGAGAAAAAATGGCTCACGCTGCTGTGCGCCGGGCTTGTTGCCACGGCGATCTGGGTGATTTCACGCGGGACGCTGCACGAGCTGGCCTGGCGGGGCGACTTCGGCGATACCTGGTATTTATACTGCGGACCGGCGGTATTTATCTGCGCGATAGCCCTGTTCACGCTGGTGAAAAACACGCTGAATCAGCGCCAGATCCCCTTCCTGATGCTGATTGCCCGTCATTCGCTGGGGATCTACGGCTTTCATGCCCTGCTCATTCATGCACTGCGGGCCAGCGGCCTGGTGCTGACCCGCTGGCCGCTGCTGGATATATTGTGGGTATTTGGTGCGGCGTTGTCAGGCAGCCTGCTGCTGTCGATACTGCTACAGCGTCTGGATACCCGACGTCTGGTCAGCTAATCCCCCCGGATTTATGACGACATCAGCGGCAGCAGCTGCTGATAAATCTGCCGGAAGGTTTCCCGGCGCGGCGCATAGCGGGCAAAACGTTCGGCGTCGGGTCGGTGCGCCTGTTCCAGCGGCAATTGCGGCAGCAGATCGGAGAACGCCACGCCTTTATGCAGCGCCAGCTGCGCCAGGCGAGCGGCCCCAAGGGCTGGCCCGACGTCACCGCCGGTGCGGAAATCAAGCTGCTGACCGCTGATATCCGCCAACATCTGCCGCCACCATGGACTGCGCGCCCCGCCGCCGATCAGAGTGATACTTTCCGGTTTCACGCCGCAGGCATGCACCACGTCCATGCCGTCCGCCAGGGCATAACCCACGCCTTCCAGCACCGCGCGCGCCAGCTCCGCCGGACCGTGCTGATGGGTCAGGCCGAAAAAAACACCTTTGGCGTGCGGGTTGTTGTGCGGGGTACGTTCGCCGGAGAGATAGGGTAAAAACCAGACCGCATCGCTATGCTCATTCGCCGATTCCGCCGCGGCGATCAGCGCAGGCACGGTGCCAAGGCCGGTCAGTTTTGCAGCCCAATCCAGGCAGGAAGCGGCGCTCAGCATCACCGACATCAAATGCCAGCGACCCGGCAGGGCGTGGCAAAAACTGTGTACCGCACTTTCCGGCTTGCTGAGGAAACCGTTGCTGACCGCAAAATAGACCCCGGAAGTTCCCAGAGAGAGCATGGCCTGGCCCGCATCCGCCATCCCCACGCCGACCGCGCCGGCAGCGTTATCACCGCCACCAGCCACCACCAGCGCCTGCGGCATATTCCAGGCCTGAGCGACCCCGGCACGCAGCGTTCCCGTCACCTCACAGCCCTCAAACAGCGCGGGCATGTTATCGCGGCTCAGGCCGCAGGCGGCGAGCATCTCATCGTTCCAGTCGCGTTTTTCGACATCCATCCACAGGGTGCCGGCGGCATCTGACATATCGCTGGCATAATCACCGGTCATCCGCAGACGGAGATAATCTTTCGGCAGCAGGACTTTATCGACCTGGCGGAAGATCTCAGGCTCATGGTGCTGAACCCAGAGTAATTTCGGCGCGGTGAAGCCCGGCATCATCAGGTTGCCGGTAATCTGTCGCGAGCGCCTCACGGCCTGTTCCAGCTCGGCACACTCGTCTCCGCTACGGCCGTCATTCCACAAAATCGCCGGACGCAGGACCCGCTGTTGTTTATCCAGCAACGTGGCGCCGTGCATCTGCCCGGCGATACCGATGGCTTTGACGTCGCGCAGCGCGTGCTGTGCACCCAACGCCTGCATGGCGCGGTCTGTCGCCTGCCACCAGTGCTCGGGGTCTTGTTCAGACCACAGCGGGTGTGGGCGCGATACGTTGAGGGGCGCGGTGTGCGACGCCAGGAGCTCACCCTGCTCATTGAGCAGAATGGCCTTCACGCCCGAAGTGCCTAAATCAATCCCGATGTACATACGGACTCTCCTTAACCGCGCGCCACGGCTAAGCGTGGCGCGAGAATGCATGCTATTGCAACGCCCGGCAGTGCCGGGCGTCATCATTACTTATCAAAGAGATAATAGTTAACCAGATTCTCCAGCTGTTCCTGATGGCCGCTCTGGTGCTGCGGCGCCAGATTATGCTGTGCCGCGTACTGGGCGATCTCCGTCAGAGTCATTTTCCCGGACAGGATTTGCTGGCCCAGATCGCCGTTCCAGCCGGCGTAGCGTTTCGCGACGCGCTTATCCAGCTCGCCCTCTTCAATCATACGTGCCGCCACTTTCAGCGACAGTGCCATGGTATCCATCGCCCCAATATGACCATAGAACAGATCGTATTTGTCGGTGCTCTGGCGACGCACTTTGGCATCAAAGTTCAGCCCGCCGGTGGTAAAGCCACCCGCTTTTAGGATTTCATACATCACCAGCGCATTCTCTTCCACGCTGTTCGGGAACTGGTCGGTGTCCCAGCCCAGCTGCGGGTCGCCGCGGTTGGCATCGACGGACCCGAACAGCCCCAGCGCAATGGCGGTGGCAATTTCGTGGTGGAACGAGTGGCCGGCCAGGGTCGCGTGGTTGGCTTCGATATTCAGTTTGATCTCTTTTTCGAGGCCGAACTGCTTGAGGAAGCCGTAGACGGTAGAGGCATCGTAATCGTACTGATGCTTGGTTGGCTCCTGCGGTTTAGGTTCAATCAGCAGCGTGCCCTGGAAACCGATTTTATGTTTGTGTTCAACCACCAGCTGCATGAAACGACCAATTTGCTCACGTTCCTGACGCAGGTCGGTATTCAGCAGGGTTTCGTAACCTTCACGACCGCCCCACAGGACATAGTTTTCCCCGCCCAGTTTGTGGGTCGCATCCATAGCGGTCACGACCTGGGTCGCCGCCCAGCTGAAGACTTCCGGATCCGGATTAGTCGCTGCCCCGGCACCGTAACGCGGATTGGTGAAGCAGTTTGCTGTACCCCACAGCAGCTTCACGCCGCTTTGTTCCTGCTTCGCCGCCAGCACATCCACCATCCGGGAGAAATTCTCCAGGTACTCTTTCAGCGAGGCGCCTTCCGGAGAGACGTCAACATCGTGGAAGCAGTAATAGGGGACGTTCAGCTTGTGGAAAAACTCAAAGGCGACATCGGCTTTACGTTTGGCCATTTCCAGCGCATCGCCCGGCTGCTGCCACGGACGGTTAAAAGAGCCCACACCAAACATATCGGCCCCGTTCCAGCAGAACGTATGCCAGTAGCAGGCGGCAAACCGCAGATGCTCTTCCATACGTTTGCCCAACACCAGTTCATCCGGGTTGTAGTGACGGAATGCCAGCGGGTTAGTGGTTTTCGGGCCTTCATAACGAACGCGATCGAGTTGATCGAAATAGGTCTGCATAATGAACTCCATATTCAGGGATGCGGCGGGTAATATCTCTGACCTCAATATAGAATCGCTGTTTTACTTTCCTCAATTACGTTATTTCACACCACCATTGAGAGAATCCACAAACGTGCGCCAGATCCCATAACTAGATATTAATAATCACACCGCTATTTTCCCTTCAGAGACATATCAATGATATAGCGCAAACCATCATTTTTAAAAATAAGATCGTGGTCATAAATCAGCAAACAAACGAAATTTCGTAACCGCAAAATAAGCACAGATAATTGCCAGCGGTCCTTTGGCTGTTAAGAATCTACTAAGTACCAGGCCGTTTCTTTACCCCGTTCGTCTTATCCTGCACCCTACAAAAAAGGCGTTATTATTATGAAGATAAAGAACCTTTGCCTCACGCTCTGTGCTTCACTCCTGCTCACCAGCATGGCGGGTATTGCTAAAGAAGTTAAGATTGGTATGGCCATTGACGATCTCCGTCTTGAACGCTGGCAGAAAGATCGTGATATTTTTGTCAACAAAGCCGAATCATTAGGTGCGAAAGTATTTGTGCAGTCCGCCAATGGTAATGAAGAAACACAAATGTCGCAAATCGAAAACATGATAAATCGCGGCGTTGATGTTCTGGTTATTATTCCCTACAACGGTCAGGTATTAAGTAATGTCATTAAAGAAGCGAAACAGGAAGGGATTAAAGTCCTGGCCTATGATCGCCTGATCAACAACGCCGATATCGATTTCTATATTTCATTTGATAACGAAAAAGTTGGTGAAATGCAGGCCCAGAGCCTGGTTGATAAAACCCCGCAGGGGAATTATTTCCTGATGGGCGGTTCTCCGGTCGATAACAACGCCAAGCTGTTCCGTGCCGGACAGATGAAAGTCCTCAAGCCGTATATCGATGAAGGCAAAATTAAAATTGTCGGCGACCAGTGGGTCGACGGCTGGCTGCCAGAAAATGCGCTGAAAATTATGGAAAATGCGCTCACCGCCAACAATAACAAAATCGATGCGGTTGTCGCGTCCAATGACGCCACCGCCGGCGGCGCCATTCAGGCATTAAGCGCCCAGGGCCTGGCAGGCAAAGTGGCGATATCCGGTCAGGATGCCGACCTTGCCGGCGTGAAACGTATCATTGCCGGAACCCAGACGATGACCGTCTACAAACCGATCACCACCCTGGCCACCACCGCGGCGGAGATCGCCGTCGAGTTAGGCAACGATAAGCAACCGAAGGCCGATACCACGCTGAATAATGGGCTGAAAGATGTCCCGGCCCGGCTGTTAACCCCGGTTGAAGTGAATAAAGACAATATCGAACAAACGGTGATCAAAGACGGGTTCCACAAAAAGAGCGAATTATAATTTTGGCGCCCCTGCCGGGGCGCTATTTCTGTCCAGTCGGATATCGCTTATGCGGAGCATCTATGACCTGGTTACTCGAAATGAAAAACATCACCAAATCGTTCGGCACCGTCAAAGCGCTGGATAATATCAGCCTGCGGCTCAACGCCGGGGAAATCGTCTCATTATGTGGTGAAAATGGCTCGGGAAAATCCACCCTGATGAAAGTCTTGTGCGGCATTTATCCTCACGGCAGCTATCAAGGGGAGATTGTTTTTTCCGGTGAAATCATCACGCCCCACCATATTCGTGACACCGAACGCAAAGGCATTGCCATTATTCATCAGGAGCTCGCACTAGTAAAACACCTGAGCGTACTGGAGAATATTTTTCTTGGTACGGAAATATCCCGCCATGGCCTTCTCGATTATGAAACCATGACCCTGCGCTGTCAGAAACTACTGGCTCAGGTTAATTTAGCCATTTCACCCGACACCCGCGTCGGCGATTTAGGCCTCGGTCAGCAGCAGTTGGTTGAAATTGCTAAAGCGCTCAATAAGCAGGTCCGTTTATTAATTCTCGATGAGCCTACGGCGTCATTAACCGAGCAGGAAACAGCGATTCTGCTGAATATTATTCGCGATCTCCAGCATCACGGGATCGCCTGTATTTACATCTCCCACAAGCTGAATGAGGTGAAGGCCATCTCCGACACCATTTGCGTCATTCGCGACGGTCAGCATATCGGCACCCGCGACGCCAGCGGCATGAATGAAGATGACGTAATTACCATGATGGTAGGCCGCGAGCTCACTGCCCTCTACCCCAACGAACCGCACGAACGCGGCGATGAAATTCTACGCGTCGAGCATTTAACCGCATGGCACCCGGTGAATCGCCATATTAAGCGGGTCAACGATGTCTCCTTCTCTCTGCATAAAGGCGAGATCCTCGGCATTGCCGGGCTGGTCGGTGCCGGGCGCACCGAGGCCGTGCAATGCCTGTTTGGCGTCTGGCCGGGTCGCTGGCAGGGGGACATTTTCATCGACGGGCAACAGGTTGCCATTCATCACTGCCAGCAGGCTATCGCCCACGGTATCGCCATGGTGCCGGAGGATCGCAAAAAAGATGGCATCGTCCCGGTGATGGCGGTCGGAAAGAACATCACCCTGGCGGCGCTAGACCAGTTTACCGGCCCGCTAAGCAGCCTGGATGATGCCGCCGAGCAGCACTGCATTCAGCAATCCATTCAGCGGCTGAAAATCAAAACCTCCTCGTCGGAGCTGGCCATCGGCCGTCTGAGCGGCGGCAATCAGCAGAAAGCGATTCTGGCCCGTTGCCTGCTGCTGAATCCCCGCATTCTGATCCTCGATGAGCCAACCCGCGGTATCGATATCGGCGCGAAATACGAAATCTACAAACTGATTAATCAACTGGTGCAGCAGGGCATCGCCGTCATCGTCATCTCTTCCGAACTCCCCGAGGTGCTGGGGTTAAGCGATCGGGTACTGGTGATGCATGAAGGCAAGCTGAAAGCCAATTTAGTCAACCACGATCTGACCCAGGAACAGGTGATGGAAGCCGCGCTGAGGAGCGAACCCCATGTCGAAAAACACGTCGTCTGAGATTAAAGTTATCCCGCCCGCCTCTGCTGGCCTGCCTGGATTCAAGGGGCTGAACCTGCAGGTTTTCGTCATGATCGCCGCGATCGTGGTGATTATGCTGTTCTTCACCTGGGCCACCGAGGGGGCCTATTTAAGCGCGCGCAATATTTCCAACCTGCTGCGACAGACGGCGATCACCGGGATTCTGGCGGTCGGCATGGTCTTCGTGATTATTTCCGCGGAGATCGACCTCTCCGTTGGCTCGATGATGGGCTTGCTCGGCGGTGCGGCGGCGATTTTTGACGTCTGGCTTGGCTGGCCGCTGCCGCTGACCATCGTGGTCACGCTGGTCATGGGGCTGCTGCTTGGTGCCTGGAACGGTTGGTGGGTTGCCTATCGCAAAGTCCCGTCGTTTATCGTGACCCTCGCCGGGATGCTGGCGTTCCGCGGTATTCTGATCGGTATCACCAACGGCACTACCGTCTCCCCCACCAGCCCGGCGATGTCGCAAATTGGCCAAAGCTATCTGCCCGATGGCCTGGGCTTCGGCATCGGGGTGATTGGCATGGCGGCCTTTATCGTCTGGCAGTGGCGCGGTCGCCTGCGTCGCCAGTCGCTGGGATTAACCACGCCGGCCCCCACCTCAACGGTGGCGCGTCAGAGTATTACCGCGGTTATCGTGCTAGGCGCCATCTGGTTATTAAACGATTATCGCGGCGTGCCGACGCCGGTGCTGATTCTGGCGGCCCTGCTGCTGGCAGGCATGTT
This sequence comes from Klebsiella sp. R445, assembly GCF_051131755.1. Classification (NCBI taxonomy): domain Bacteria; kingdom Pseudomonadati; phylum Pseudomonadota; class Gammaproteobacteria; order Enterobacterales; family Enterobacteriaceae; genus Klebsiella; species Klebsiella sp. R445. The sequence goes on along the minus strand of NZ_CP180446.1, from coordinate 3,384,523 downwards.
TATGGCGACCCGTACCGCGTTTGGCCGCCGGATCTACGCCATTGGCGGTAATCTGGAAGCCGCGCGTCTGTCCGGCATCAGCGTCGAGCGCACCAAACTGGCGGTCTTTGCTATCAATGGCCTGATGGTGGCTATCGCCGGCCTGATTCTGAGCTCGCGTCTGGGGGCCGGTTCGCCTTCCGCCGGGAACATTGCCGAGCTGGATGCCATCGCCGCCTGCGTTATCGGCGGTACCAGCCTGGCCGGCGGCGTAGGGAGCGTCGCAGGAGCGGTCATGGGGGCCTTTATTATGTCGGCGCTGGATAACGGTATGAGCATGATGGACGTCGCGACCTTCTGGCAGTACATCGTCAAAGGCGCCATATTGCTGCTGGCGGTATGGATGGATTCAGCAACCAAACGTCGCGGGTAGGTCCGTTAAGAAAATAATGCCCGAATTATTTGCGCTACCGCCAGATTTGCGCATAAGACGCTTGTCATGATTCGGGCATTGGCCGGTATTGTATGGCCAGTCAGAAAGACCAGGGAACAACACTATGTTTGCAAAGCGCCACCGTATTACGCTGCTGTTCAATGCCAACAAAGCCTATGACCGGCAGGTTGTCGAAGGGGTTGGTGAATATTTACAGGCATCGCAACAGGAATGGGACATCTTCATTGAAGAGGATTTTCGGGCGCGAATTGAGAATATCAGGGAGTGGCTGGGGGACGGCGTCATTGCCGATTATGACGACCCGGAAATTGAAAAACTGCTCGCGGGGGTCGAGGTGCCGATTATCGGCGTAGGCGGCTCCTACCACCATCCCGACGACTATCCTCCGGTACACTATATTGCGACGGATAACGCCGCGCTGGTTGAGAGCGCTTTTCTGCATTTGAAAGAAAAAGGCGTGCAGCGTTTCGCATTCTACGGGCTGCCGACCTCCAGCGGCAAGCGCTGGGCGGTGGAGCGCGAGCATGCGTTCTGTCAGCTGGTCGCGAAAGAAAAATATCGCGGCGTGGTCTATCAGGGACTGGAGACCGCGCCGGAAAACTGGCAGCACGCCCAGAATCGCCTGGCCGACTGGCTACAGACGCTGCCCCCGCAAACCGGCATCATCGCAGTGACCGACGCCCGCGCCCGCCATGTGTTACAGGCCTGCGAACTGCTGCATATTCCGGTGCCGGAGAAGCTGTGCGTCATTGGGATTGATAACGAAGAGCTGACCCGCTACCTGTCGCGCGTCGCGCTCTCCTCGGTGGCCCAGGGAACACGCCAGATGGGCTACCAGGCGGCAAAGCTGCTGCATCGTCTGCTGGATAATGAGCCGCTGCCGCTTCAGCGCCGGCTGGTTGCGCCCATGCGTGTCGTCGAGCGCCGCTCAACGGACTACCGTTCACTGAGCGATCCCTCGGTCATTCAGGCGATGCACTACATCCGCAATAACGCCTGCAAAGGCATTAAGGTCGAACAGGTACTGGATGCCGTCGGCATCTCCCGCTCCAACCTCGAGAAACGCTTCAAAGAGGAGGTGGGCGATACAATTCACACCATTATTCATAGCGAGAAGTTAGAAAAGGCCCGCAGCCTGCTGGTCTCCACCACGCTGTCGATTAACGAAATCTCACAGATGTGCGGCTATCCGTCGCTGCAATATTTCTATTCGGTGTTTAAGAAAGAGTACGACGTCACGCCGAAGGAGTACCGGGACCGGCACAGTGAAGTGATGATGTAGGGCATGTAGCAGAGACAGACGCAGGGAAAAGTGCAGAAAGAAAAATGCCCGGGCTTGCGCACCGGGCATTTTCAATTACATATGAGCAGCAATTAAGCGCTGATTGTCCTGATACATCGCGAAGAGATAGTTGTTGTAGCTCGACCCTTTGGTCGAATAGCCCTTCAGCTTATGAATCATGGTGCTGGCCGTCACTTCCTGATCCGTTTTACGCAGTTGCGCACGGGATTTGCGGAAGGATTTGTAAGCCGGGTGCGTGTTCAGGTTAGTCACATACGCCTGAACCGACTGCTCTACAGAATCAAACTGCGAATAGCCTTTCATGGCACCCTGGCAATTACCGCCGCCGCATTTCATACCAAACAGGTTGTTGTTCACACGCGCCAGTTTGGACGTGCCCCAACCGCTTTCCGCGGCCGCCATCGTCGCGACCATACTGTTCGGAATGATATCAACGCGGTCCATCAGCGTGTTCCATGGAATGTGCCGGGTATTACCGGACCATTTCACTTTATAGCGTGACGCAATGTCCTTCAGACGTGTACGCTCTGTCGGTGACCAGCGCGAGTCGTACTGCTTAGTAACAAGCCAGTTGCGATCGGCGGTAATCACCTGATTTTGTTTAGTAATATAAGGCATTACTGTCCGGAGAAACGCTTTTTTCCTTGGTGTCCCGGAAGGGTATTTTCGCAAATCAGGAAGTGAACTGCTCTTTACACTATTGCGAGAATACTCTTGTTTACTGCTTACCTTAACTTGACTACTTTTTGTAACTTTTGAGGCTTTATGACTCGTTGTTGCCGTGTGGGTTGTTGCCAACACACTACCTGAAAATATGCAGGTAAGTAACATGAGTATCGCCGCCCCATATCGTCGCATGGGAATCGATATCATTAGGTCTCCTGGTCGGATTTAATCATTCCAACACCTTGTTTTACGCAAAAAAACGTTAATTGAGTCGCGAATAGTATCAAAAATACCCAGTCAGAGCACTAACAGAAATAGTCCAATTCCTAAATGCTGTCATCTGAAATCGGTTTCGGTGCCGTTACGAGGGTGCGAAAATGCTAGCGCCGTCTCATTTTTTGTCTATTTTTTGACCCCTGTCACTCACCCCTTTTCATCATCCCTGCAAAAGCCTCAGCGGGATGAGTTCATCCCTGAATTTGCCGGGCACACTAGGTAAAAACCGCTCACAGGACTCCGGAATGAAACTCGCTGCGCTTGCGTCGCTGTTGTTGCCTGGGATGGCGTTCGCCGCCTGGACCACCACTGATTTTCCTGCCTTCACTGAAGAAGGCAGCGGCCGATTTATCAGTCAAAATGAGGTGGCGAAGGGTACACGTCCTTTGCACATTAATTTTGACCAACAGTGCTGGCAGCCCGCCGGAGCCATAAAACTCAACCAGATGCTGTCGATGGAACCCTGCCACGGAACCCCTGCACAGTGGCGGGTTTTCCGCGAAGGTCTGTACACCCTGGCGGTGGATACCCGTTCTGGTACACCGACGCTGATGATCTCGCTGGAGGAAAAAGAGCCGGTGACGGCATCGGCCACGCCGCTGCGTCAGTGCCCGAAATGGGATGGCAAGCCGCTGACGCTGGACGTCAGCAAAACCTTTGCCGAAGGTAGCCAGGTCCGTGATTTCTACAGCGGCAACATCGCCACGGTCAGCGGCGGCAAAATCACCCTGCAACCGGCGCACAACAGCAACGGCTTACTGTTGCTCGAGCAGGCAAAAACCGCCGCCGACGCCCCGTTCAACTGGCATAACGCCACCGTCTATTTCGTCCTGACCGATCGCTTTGTCAACGGCAATCCGGCGAACGACAACAGCTACGGGCGCCACAAAGACGGCATGCAGGAAATTGGCACCTTCCACGGCGGCGACCTGCAGGGCCTGACCAGCAAACTGGATTACCTGAAAACATTAGGCGTTAACGCGCTGTGGATAAGCTCGCCGCTGGAGCAAATACACGGCTGGGTCGGTGGCGGAACCAAGGGTGACTTCCCCCATTACGCTTACCACGGCTACTACGCCCAGGACTGGACCAAACTGGATGCCAATATGGGCACCGAGGCGGATTTACGCAGCCTGGTCAACGAAGCCCACAAACGCGGCATTCGCATCCTGTTCGATGTGGTGATGAACCACATCGGCTACGCCACGCTCGCCGACATGCAGGAGTTCAAATTCGGATCGCTGTACCTGCAGGGCGACGAGCTGAAAAAGACGCTTGGCGAGCACTGGACCGACTGGAAACCCGGCCCGGGCCAGAGCTGGCACAGTTTTAACGACTACATCAACTTCAGCGATAAAGCCGGCTGGGAAAAATGGTGGGGGAAAAAGTGGATCCGCACCGATATTGGCGACTACGACAACCCCGGCTTTGACGATCTGACCATGTCGCTGGCCTTCCTGCCGGACCTGAAAACCGAATCGACGACCGCCTCCGGGCTGCCGAACTTCTATCAACAGAAGCCGGACACCGCGGCAAAAGCGATCCCCGGCTACACGCCGCGTGATTATCTGACCCACTGGCTGAGTCAGTGGGTGCGTGATTATGGCATCGACGGTTTCCGTGTCGATACCGCCAAGCACGTTGAACAGGCCGCGTGGCAACAGCTGAAAACCCAGGCCACCGCGGCGCTGGCGGAATGGAAACAGGCCAACCCGGACAAAGCGCTGGATAACGCCCCGTTCTGGATGACCGGCGAAGCCTGGGGCCACGGCGTGATGCAGAGCGATTACTATCGCCACGGCTTTGATGCGATGATTAACTTCGACTATCAAGACCAGGCTGCGAAGGCCTCAGGCTGTCTCTCCGGGATTGACCTGACCTGGCAGCAGATGGCGGATAAACTGCAGACTTTTAACGTCCTGAGCTACCTCTCCTCTCACGATACCCGCCTGTTCCGTGAAGGCGGCTCGTCGGCGGCAGAACTGTTACTGCTGGCGCCAGGGGCGGTACAGATCTTCTACGGTGATGAGTCCGCCAGGCCGTTTGGCCCTACCGGGTCCGATCCACTGCAGGGAACCCGTTCCGATATGAACTGGCAGGATGTCGAGGGTAAAGCCGCCCTCAGCGTCAGCCACTGGCAGAAGCTCGGCCAGTTCCGCGCCCGCCACCCGGCGATTGGCATGGGTAAACAGACCACGCTCTCGCTGCCGCAGGGCTATGGCTTCACCCGCGAAAGCGGCGATGACAAAGTCATGGTGGTGTGGGCAGGCCAGCGATAACCCGCCTTCTGAAGAGGCTCCTCCGCTTCCGGAGGAGCCTTAACAGAATAAATAACTGCAGAACAAATAAATAAAAGAATAATCGCGATACCTTTGTCGGTCCTGCCGATTTGCACCGCGCTAACGCTGGCGTTATGGTTACCCACTTTCCAGGAAGACCGATAGATTATCCGCGATGACATTTTCACTTTTCGGCGACAAATTCACCCGTCATTCGGGCATTACCCGCTTGATGGAAGACCTCAATGACGGCCTGCGCACGCCAGGCGCCATCATGCTGGGCGGCGGTAACCCCGCGCAGATCCCAGAGATGAATGACTACTTCAACAATCTGCTGGCCGACATGCTGAGCAACGGCAAAGCCCTTGATGCGCTTTGCAATTACGACGGCCCGCAGGGGAAAAGCGAGCTGCTGACTCTGCTGGCGGAGATGCTGCGGAACGAACTGGGCTGGGAGATTGAACCACAGAATATTGCACTAACAAATGGCAGTCAGAGTGCATTTTTCTACTTATTTAACCTCTTTGCCGGGCGCCGTGCGGATGGCACCACCCGTAAAGTCCTGTTCCCGCTGACGCCGGAGTATATCGGCTACGCCGACTCGGGCCTCGAAGAGGATCTGTTTGTCGCAACACGACCGAATATCGAGCTGCTGCCAGAAGGCCAGTTTAAATATCACGTCGATTTCGAGCACCTGCAGATAACTGAAGAGACCGGCATGATTTGCGTCTCTCGCCCCACCAACCCCACCGGCAACGTCATCACCGATGAAGAGCTAATCAAGCTCGATGCGCTGGCCCATCAGCACGGGGTGCCGCTGGTGATTGATAACGCCTATGGCGTGCCGTTCCCGGGCATTATCTTCAGCGATGCCAGACCGCTGTGGAACCCCAATATCGTGCTGTGCATGAGCCTGTCAAAACTGGGGCTGCCGGGCAGCCGCTGCGGCATCATCATCGCCAATGAAAAGATCATTACCGCTATCAGCAATATGAACGGGATTATCAGCCTGGCGCCAGGCGGAATGGGCCCGGCGATGATGTGTGAAATGATCAAACGCCACGACCTGCTGCGGCTGTCAGAAACGGTGATTAAGCCGTTCTATTATCAGCGCGTACAGGAGACGATCGCGACCATTCGCCGCTATCTTTCCGAAGAACGCTGCCTGATTCATAAACCGGAAGGGGCGATTTTCCTCTGGCTGTGGTTTAAAGATCTGCCGATCTCCACCGAGCTGCTGTATCAGCGTTTGAAAAAGCGTGGCGTGCTGATGGTGCCGGGCGACTACTTCTTCCCGGGGCTGGATAAACCCTGGCCGCACACCCATCAATGTATGCGAATGAACTACGTACCGGACCCGGAAAAAATCGAAGCGGGCGTGAAAATCCTCGCCGAAGAGATTGAGCGGGCCTGGAGTGAACAGGGGGCGTAACCGGCCCGTCGCCCGGACAGGCGCACCAGCGCGGCCTCCGGGGAATACGCTACATCGCCAGCGCCATGCGCTGGCGACGCTCGGCGCTTAGTCTTTCCAGCTCGATCGGTTCCATGCAGCGCAGCGCCTGGGTCGGACAGGCCGCCACGCAGGCCGGGCCTGCGTCAGTGTGGCTACATAAATCGCATTTCAACGCCTGCACCCCTTCCCCGGTCATCATCACGCTCATCGCCCCGTACGGGCAGGCCACCATACAGCTTTTACAGCCGATACAGCGGCGCTGGTCGACGCGCCAGACCCCACGGTCGCGCTGGATGGCCTCAACCGGACAGACATTGGCACAGGGGGCATCTTCACATTGCCGGCACATAGTGGCCGTAGACAACGCGTCGCTTTTTACCACGCGAATGCGCGGCGCAAACTGAGTCGCAGAAACCGTCGAACAACTTTGGTCGTGCTGATGGGAGACCACGCAGGCCACTTCACAGGTACGGCAGCCAATACACTTCTGCGCATCCGCGATGATAAAACGGTTCATCCACTGCTCCATTGGGGATAAAACGGCAGCGTGCCAGAAAAATCCTCCTGCGCGCCTTGATCCTGAATGGAGTCAGCGGTCTTTTTTTCGTGACGTCAGCGGAATTTGGTCATCTGCCTTAGTTTTCCCGTACGGCAAAGCCCAGCTCACGAGAAATCGCCTCTGCGGTATCGCGCAGCGGTTTCAGCAAGTTTTTTTCGCCCACCTGCTTCAGGCGCGAGGTCGACAGGGAGATAGAGATCGCATAAGGCACCCGGCGATGGATATCGAACACCGGCACCGCCAGGCAGGAGACGCCCAGTTCGTTCTCTTCCCGGTCCATCGCCATATTACGCTCGCGGATCTGCGCCAGCTCATCATGCATCGCCGGCAGCCCGGTGATGGTATTGCGGGTCAACGGCTGAATAATATCCTGGTGAGTTTCCCAGTAGCTCTCGACATAGTCAGGGTGACCAAAGGCCATGTAGATCTTGCCCATCGCCGAGCAGTACAGCGGCATATGCTGGCCGATGTAGGCCCGCGTGCGCAGCATCCCGGTGGTGGGCTCCAGCTTGTAAATCAGAATGGCGTGATCATCTTCCCGGCTGGAGAAGTTCACCGTCTCACCGGTGAGCAGGTTCAGCGTCTCGAGGTGCGGCGCAGCAACGTGGATGATATTCAGCGAGGAGAGCGCTTTTTGCCCCACCGCAATGAACTTGGTGGTCAGCCGATAGCTACCGGCCGCGGGTGCGGGCGTCACATAGCCGCAGGACTGGAGCCCCTGTAGCAGACGATGGACGGTGCTTTTGTTCAAGCCCGCCAGCTCCGAAAGGTGCGCCAGCGGGCAACCGTTCGGATAGTTACTGAGGATTTCAATCAGCATCAACCCGCGGAACAGGCTCTGGCTTCCCGCAGGCCTTTCTTTATCTTGCGTCATTTCTCTCTCTTTTATGTCCATCTCATCAGCTCCCCTTTTCGACCCGCTCTGATGGTAGCGCAAAGTGTGTTTCACTTCACGATCTGAACAGAAATTTTGTAATTATCTGATTTTATTGAATTTCAAAAACAACCTCACCGATTGCTTTGTCAAATCATGATCGATATATTTGAAATCAGATTTCGCATAGTGAAACTTATAGCATGTAAAACGTTCTTTCCCTCACATCGGGAGGTCACCTTAAATGGCAGAAGCAGCAGTGTTGTCTCCGTTGTTATCCATGCGCCACATTATCAAGCGCTTTGGTGGAAACGTAGCGGTCAATAACGTCAGCCTGGATATTTATCCGGGCCAGGTTGTGGCACTGCTGGGAGAAAACGGTGCCGGTAAATCGACGCTGATTAAGGTGCTGGCGGGTGTTTATTCCCGTGATGGCGGAGAGATCCTGTTTCGCGGTCAGCCGGTGGACTCCGCCGCCGCGTTACGTCAGGGCAACGAACAGCCTATCGCCTTTATTCATCAGGATTTAGGCCTGGTAGAGTGGATGACCGTCGCCGAAAACATGGCGCTGGTGATGGGTTTCCCCCGTCGCTTCGGCCTGATCGACTGGGCAGCCACCAAACGCCAGGCGCAAAAAGCGCTGGAAGATATCGGTATTCAGCTCGACCCGGATGACCGCGTGTTTGACCTTTCCCGCACCGAAAAATCCCTGCTGGCGATTGCCCGCGCGGTGGCCGTTGACGCCTCGGTGCTGGTACTCGATGAACCGACAGCCTCACTGCCTGCTGACGATGTCTGCCACCTGTTCCGCGTGATGAACATCCTGCGCGAGAAGCAGGTCGGCATGATTTACATCACCCACCGCCTGGATGAGGTGATGGAGATGGCTGATACCGTGTGCGCGATGCGCGACGGCTGCTACGCCGGGGGCGGCGATATCGGTCGCTATAGCCTGCGTGGTCTGGTCGAACTGATTGTGGGCGAAAGCATCCGCGACGATCAGCGTCAGGCCTTACCCGATGCCAGCGCGCCGGTGCTGTTGAAAATGGACAACGTCAAAGTGGGTGATACCGGGCCGGTCTCCTTCGAGCTGCGTGCCGGTGAGATGGTGGCACTCGCCGGTCTGCGTGGCGCCGGTCAGGAAGAGGTTGGGCGTTTACTGTTTGCCTGCAGGCCGCAGGAGAGTGGACAAATCACGTTAAGCGGCGTGCCGTTTACGGCGACAACACCAGGGGAGGCGATGTCCGCAGGCATCTCTTTTGTTGCAGGTGACCGTCTTCATGAAAGTCTGATCCCGGGCATGATGGTGCGTGAAAACCTGTTTATGAACCCGTGTAAACACGGTCACGCGCTGCTTTCCCGCTATAACGAAAAAAGCGAAGCGCCGCTGAGCTGGGAGAAAATCCGCCAGTTCGACGTGCGTCCTGCGCAGATAAATATTGAAATCAGTGCACTGTCGGGCGGCAACCAGCAAAAAGTGGTCATGGCGCGTTGGCTCTCGCTCAATGCACCGTTGCTTATCCTGGAAGATCCTTCTGCCGGCGTTGACGTAGGCGCACGCGCAGAAATTTACGATTTACTCAATCAGGCGCTGCAAAACGGCGTTGCCATTCTGGTCATCTCCAACGACCTGGAAGAGGTGGCGCACATCTGTAACCGGGCGCTGGTGTTTAACCGCGGGCAGATCGTCGGCGAACTTCTCAACCAGGATGTCACCTTTGCCAGATTGCTTGAGCTGGCATCAGGCAGCGGCACCATACATTAAGTCGGAGTGCGTTATGGCTAAAACATCAATGAAATCGACGGCCCTGGAATCACGCGTATCACTTCATGAACACGGTGCGGCCGCCTGGCTTGGACAATTGACCACTCGTTACGGTTTACCCGCGATCTGCGTGCTGCTGGTTATCGTTTTTTCACTGACAACGCCTTCATTTGCTTCCCTGTTGACGCTGCAGGCAATTCTCGACAGCAAATCGAAAATCGCCCTGCTGGCGCTGGCGGCCACGATCCCGATGATTGTTGGCAAGATTGACCTGAACGTCGGCTTCGGCATCGTGCTCTGGCACATCCTCGCCATTACGTTGCAGGTTGAATATGGTTTCTCCTGGCCCGTCGCAGTGGCGATCGTGCTGGTGCTCTCTGCGCTCTACGGCTTGCTGAACGGGATTCTGGTGGCGCTGGCGGATATCGACAGCTTTGTTGCGACCCTGGGTTCCGGTACGGTGCTGTACGCCGTCGCGCTCTGGCACTCTGGCGGTCGGCAGATCGTCGGTGACTTGCCGGACGCCTTTATCGCCCTGCATCACTCCGACCTGTTCGGCATTCCGGTGGTGGCCTTCTACGTCCTTATTGCCGCCGTGGTGCTGTGGATTATCACCGAACATACCCCGATCGGCCGCTGCATGTATGCGGTGGGCGGCAACCCCGTCGCCGCAGCGCTCAACGGCATTTCCGTTAATCGTTACATCATCGGGGCATTTATTACTTCCAGCACCTTAACCGGCTTTACCGGGGTGATCATCGCCGCCGAGCAGGGCGTGGGCCAGGCCAGCGTCGGGATGGATTATCTGCTCCCGGCTCTGGTGGGCGCCTTCCTTGGCAGTACCACCATTCGTCCCGGCCGGGTAAACGTCTGGGGCACGGTCGTCGGTATTGCAGTGCTGGCGATTGGTATTGCGGGTATCCAGCAGTTCGGCGGCGCGTTTTGGGTCGAACCGCTGTTTAACGGCGCGACGCTGCTGCTGTCGATTACCCTGGCGGGCTACGCCCAACGCCGTCGGGCATTAAATAAAAAACTGGTGCAGCGGACACAATCGCCAGCATCGGGCTCCTCCGTTACCCAATGACTCTCGCGTAAGGAACTGAAAATGAATAACAAAATAGTTCAATGCTGTCTGGCTGCCGGGTTGATGATGGCAAGTGGTTTCAGCCTCGCCGACGATACCTTTGTTCAGCAAGCGAAAACGGCGATTGCCAAAGCAACCGCGCCAGTCACCACCTGGGACGGCCCAACCCAGGGCCCGGCGCTGCAGCCGAATAAAAAGATCATTTTCATCGCCTCGGACATGAAAAACGGCGGCGTACTGGGCGTTAAAGAGGGTCTGGAGGAAGCGGCGAAAACCGCAGGCTGGCAGCTGGATGTGCTGGATGGAGCAGGTTCGGTGAAAGATCAACTGGCGGCGCTAAACCAGGCGATCGCTCGTAAACCGGACGGTATCGTCATTGGCGGCTGGAACCCGAACGTCGCCAAAATCCCGCTGAAAAAAGCCGTAAAAGAGGGCATCGTGCTGACCGCATGGCACGCGGTTCCCGCGCCTGGCCCGGTTCCGGCTTACAACATTTTCTACAACGTGACCTCCGACTCGAACGAAGTCTCGCGCATGGCGGCGCTGTATGCGGTGGCGAAATCCAACGGCACCGCCAAAGTACTGATTTTCACCGACTCGCTGTACCAAATCGCGCTGGATAAGGCCAACGCGATGAAGAAGGTGATTGAGCAGTGCAGCGGTTGCCAGGTGGTGGAGTTTATCGATACCCCCCTCGCCGATACTTCCAACCGCATGCCGGGCATGACCTACAGCCTGATCCAAAAATATGGCGACAAATTCGAATACTCGCTGGCTATTAACGATCTGTACTTCGACTTTATGGCCCCAGCCCTGAAAACCGCGGGCAAAGGCAGCGGAGATAAACCACCGTACAACATCTCCGCTGGCGATGGTTCCGTCACCGCCTACCAGCGCGTGCGTGAAGGCAAAGCGCAGATCGCAACCGTACCAGAACCGCTGAAACTGCACGGCTGGCAGCTGCTGGATGAATTTAACCGCGCCTTCGCGGGCAAAGAGCCGTCTGGTTATGTCACCCCGGCACATCTGGTGACCAAAGAGAACATTGCCGCCGACGGTGGCCAGAACAACGAATTCGACCCGGACAACCATTATCGCGATCGCTACAAAGCCATCTGGGGCGTGAAGTGAGATGTTAGCCGTCACGGGAAGTGTTGAACGCCTGTGCTCACCAGCGATCTGGGCGGAAGGCCCGGTGTGGCTGGCAGACCAGCAGTGCCTGATTTTCAGCGATGTGAAAGGCAACAGAATGTTCCGCTGGGATGGGCAAAATGGCGTCAGCGTGTTTCGTGCCGAATCCCACTTTGCCAACGGCAACGCGCGGGACTTGCAAGGGCGTTTGTTGACCTGCGAGCACGGTCGGCGCGGGATCAGCCGTACCGACGCCGCAGGCAATCACACCCTGCTGGTGGATAAAGTCGACGGGCTGCGTTTTAACTCGCCCAACGATATCGCGGTGCGCCAGGACGGGTCGATTTGGTTTACCGATCCGCCCTACGGCATCGTCGGTGACGAAGAGGGCTATCGCGCCGCAAGTCAGGTCATTGGCTGCTACGTCTACCGCTTTGATGAAGCGCGTCACCAGGTCGCGATTGCCATCAGCGATACCCAGCGTCCCAACGGGCTGGCCTTTTCGCCGGATGATAAATGGCTCTACGTGGCAGATATGTCGGTTATTGATTTTCCGAGCCAGGGCCGCCGGGAAATTCGCGCCTACCGTCTTGAAGGCGATAACGCGTTATTTTCCCACGTCGTAACCCAGGTCAAACCGGGTATTCCGGACGGATTCTGCGTCGACCAGGACGGGAATATTTACTGCAGCTGCGAGACAGGGATTTTGATTTTCTCTGCCGCAGGCGAATTACTGGACACTATTGCGGTCCCCGAGCGCGTCTCTAACTGCACCTTTGGTGGCCCCGACGGGAATACGCTTTTTATTACGGCGACGACATCGCTGTACCGGGTGACCCTCGCCCCATCCCGCCTTCAGGGATAAACCAGAGTAATACCGAAACGCACCGGCCCTGCCGGCGTGTTTTTGCAACCCGACACTATTTAGTGGAATCATATTCCACTATGTGAAACGAAAGCTGTAATGGAGAAAACGTATGTTACTGAGTTTTTCTGACCTTAAAAATGAGTTTACCCGTGTCCTGCTGGCACGCGGCGTGGCGGCTGAAACCGCCGATGCCTGCGCAGAAATGTTCGCTCGCACCACCGAGTCAGGGGTCTATTCACACGGCGTAAACCGCTTCCCGCGCTTTATTCAGCAACTGGAAAACGGCGATATCATTCCGGAGGCCCAGCCAAAACGCACCACTTCTCTGGGGGCGATTGAGCAGTGGGATGCCCAGCGTTCAATCGGTAACCTGACGGCGAAAAAAATGATGGACCGGGCCATTGAACTGGCTTCGGACCACGGTATTGGCCTGGTTGCTGTGCGAAACGCCAACCACTGGATGCGCGGCGGCAGCTACGGCTGGCAGGCGGCGGAAAAAGGCTACATCGGTATCTGCTGGACCAACTCCATTGCCGTGATGCCGCCGTGGGGTGCCAAAGAGTGCCGCATCGGGACTAACCCACTGATCGTCGCCATTCCGTCGACGCCGATCACCATGGTGGACATGTCGATGTCGATGTTCTCCTACGGCATGCTGGAAGTGAACCGTCTGGCGGGCCGCCAGCTGCCGGTTGACGGCGGCTTCGATGACGAAGGCAACCTGACCAAAGACCCGGCCCCCATCGAGAAAAACCGCCGTATTCTGCCGATGGGCTACTGGAAAGGTTCGGGCCTCTCCATTGTGCTGGACATGATCGCCACCCTGCTCTCCGATGGCGCTTCCGTTGCTGCGGTAACTGAAGACAACAGTGACGAATTCAACATTTCACAAGTCTTTATTGCTATCGAAGTGGACAAACTGATAGACGGCGCCACCCGCGACGCCAAGCTGCAACGCATCATGGATTACATCACCAGCGCCGAACGTGCCGACGAAAACGTGCCGGTCCGTCTGCCTGGTCATGAGTTTTCCCGTCTGCTGGAAGAGAACCGCCGCAACGGCATCACCGTTGATGACAGCGTGTGGGCAAAAATCAAAGCGCTGTAAGGAATATCATCATGATTTATGGGCATATTTCTCAACCCAACGCCTGCCGGTATCCGGCGGCGATTGAAAAAGCACTGGAATTTTTGCGCACCACGGACTTCAGCAAACTGGAGACCGGGGTGGTCGAAATCGAGGGGCGCACGATCTTCGCGCAGATCCTCGACCTGACCACCCGCCCGCACGATGAGCTGCGCCCGGAAGTGCACCGCCGCTACCTGGATATCCAGTTTTTATATTCCGGTGAAGAGCAGATCGGTGTCGCTATCGATACCGGCAATAATGTCGTTAGTGAAGAATTACTTGAGCAGCGGGATATTATTTTCTATCACCACAGCGAAAATGAATCGTTAATAGAAATGAGGCCGGGGAACTACGCCATATTTTTCCCGCAGGATGTTCACCGACCAGCCTGTAATAAACATCGGGCAACGGCAATCAGGAAAATAGTGGTTAAAGTTGCTATTTCCGCTTTAGATTAATCCGTAGTTTATTTGTCGCACGGCGATAAATAAAAGGAGTGAAAAATGGAAAGAAATGACGCCGGTTATATCATCGGCGCATACCCTTGCGCACCTTCATTTCACCAAAAGAGCGAACAAGAAGAGACGGAATTCTGGCGCTTACTCGCGGACACGCCCCACATCCGCGGGCTGGAGCAGCCATGCCATGAGAACTTTCACCCCTATGGTGATGAGTGGTTGATCCAGCATACGCCGCAGGAGTGGAAGATGGTGGTGACTGCCATCCCGGAAACGATGCGGCGTCGCGGCGGCGGCAACACGGCTTTCGGCCTGGCCTCCAGCGATGAAGAGCAGCGCCTGGCATGCGTCGAATTTCATCGTCATTTACGCAACAAAATCAATGCGCTAAACAAACGTTTTGCCGGCAAGGTTATCTCCCTGGAGCTGCAGGCAGCGCCGCTTGCAGGCAATGCAAACGTCGGACAGGCAACCGATGCTTTCGCGCGCTCAATCAAAGAGATAGCGGCCTGGGACTGGTCATGCTCACTCGTACTGGAACATTGTGATGCCATGAACCAACCGGCGCCGCGCAAAGGCTTTCTGCCGCTGGAAAACGTGCTGGAGGTCCTGGCAGGTTACAACATCGATATCTGTATCAACTGGGCGCGTTCGGCGATTGAAGGGCGTAATACCACCCTGCCACTGACGCATGCTCAGGCGGTACATGCCGCAGGCAAACTGGGGGCGCTGATGTTCTCTGGCACCGCAACCCAAGGGCCGTACGGCGAATGGACTGACCTGCACACCCCGTTCGCCCCGTTCTGCCCGCACAGCCTGTTAACGGCGGCGCACGCACAAGAACTATTTAATGTGGCTGATTCTGCAAAATTACAGTTTGCCGGTATTAAGTTACTGGAAATTGATGAGAATGCTGATGCGAATCATCGCATAGCCATATTACGCGATGGCATTAACGCGTTAAACATAGCCCAACAATAAATATAAAGCGTCAATTTAATCGCAACGTCAGTTACTTTAAACACGAGATTAATATGAACACTTCCTCTTACGCTACCACCGCGGATATTCCGCGCCAACGCTGGTTAAGAATTATTCCCCCTATTCTTATCGCGTGTATTATTTCCTATATGGACCGGGTCAACATTGCTTTCGCCATGCCCGGCGGGATGGATGCTGAACTCGGTATTTCTGCCACCATGGCGGGGCTTGCGGGCGGGATTTTCTTTATCGGCTATCTGTTTTTACAGGTGCCGGGCGGAAAAATCGCGGTCCACGGCAGCGGCAAGAAGTTTATCGGCTGGTCGCTGGTTGCCTGGGCGGTGATTTCGGTCCTGACCGGTTTAATCACCAACCAGTATCAGTTACTGGTCCTGCGCTTCTTACTGGGCGTCGCCGAAGGGGGCATGCTGCCCGTGGTGCTGACGATGATCAGCAACTGGTTCCCGGATGCTGAACGTGGCCGTGCCAACGCGATTGTGATTATGTTTGTCCCAATTGCCGGCATTATCACCGCCCCGCTCTCCGGGTGGATCATTACCATCCTCGACTGGCGCTGGCTGTTCATTATTGAAGGCTTGCTCTCGGTGGTGGTGTTGGCGTTGTGGGCCTATACCGTCTACGACCGCCCGCAGGAAGCCCGGTGGATTACTGAAGCCGAAAAGCGCTACCTCGTCGACACCCTCGCCGCAGAGCAACGCGCCATCGCCGGAACCACCGTCAAAAATGCGTCCCTCAGCGCCGTTCTGGCCGACAGAACCATGTGGCAACTGATCGCCCTGAACTTCTTCTATCAGACCGGTATTTACGGCTACACCCTGTGGCTCCCCACCATTCTCAAAGAGCTGACGCACAGCAGCATGGGGCAGGTTGGGATGCTCGCTATCCTGCCGTACGTCGGGGCGATTGCCGGGATGTTCCTGTTCTCTTCCCTCTCTGACCGTACCGGAAAACGCAAACTGTTCGTCTGCCTGCCGCTGGTTGGCTTTGCCCTGTGCATGTTCCTGTCGGTGGCGTTGAAAAACAACATCTGGCTGGCCTATGCCGCGCTGGTGGGCTGCGGCTTCTTCCTGCAGTCCGCGGCGGGGGTGTTCTGGACCATTCCGGCCCGTCTGTTCAGCGCTGAAATGGCCGGTGGCGCCCGTGGCGTCATCAACGCCCTCGGCAATCTCGGTGGCTTCTGCGGCCCATACGCGGTGGGCGTACTGATCACCCTCTACAGCAAAGACGCCGGGGTTTACTGCCTGGCGATCTCCCTGGCGCTGGCTGCGCTGATGGCCCTTCTGCTGCCGTCAAAATGCGATACCGGTGCAGCCCCGGTAAAAACGATGAGCCCACGTAAACACGCGGCGTAACCCCTGCCGGGGGGTCTGCGCCTCCCGGCAACAATGAGAATGCAAAGATGAGTGAGAAAAAGACCTTCTGGCTCGGTATCGATTGCGGTGGTACCTATCTGAAAGCCGGTTTATATGACGCCAAAGGTCATGAGCATGGCATTCATCGGCAGTCGCTGCAGACGGCGTCGCCATTGCCGGGCTATGCCGAACGCGACATGCACCAGCTCTGGCAACAATGCGTGGCGACCATCGCCGGGCTACTGCAACGCACCGGTGTCATGGGCGAACAGATTGCCGGGATCGGTATTTCGGCGCAGGGCAAGGGGCTGTTTCTCCTGGATAAACAGGATCGGCCGCTGGGCAATGCCATGCTCTCTTCCGATCGCCGGGCGCTGGACATCGTCCAACGCTGGCAGCAGGACGGCATCCCTGAACAGCTGTATCCGGTCACCCGCCAGACGCTGTGGACCGGGCATCCGGCCTCGCTGCTGCGCTGGGTAAAAGAGCATGAGCCTCAGCGTTACGCGCAGATCGGCAACGTCATGATGGGGCACGACTACCTGCGCTGGTGCTTAACCGGCGTCAAAGGCTGCGAGGAGAGCAACATCTCCGAGTCCAACCTCTACAACATGGCAACCGGCCAGTACGATCCACAGCTGACCCGCTGGCTGGGCATCAGTGAAATCGATAGTGCGTTACCGCCCATCGTCGGTTCAGCAGAAATATGCGGGGAAATCACCGCTCAGGCAGCCGCTATTACCGGTCTGGCGGCGGGAACGCCCGTCGTCGGCGGTCTGTTTGATGTGGTTTCCACCGCACTCTGCGCGGGGATCGAAGATGAGTTCACCCTCAATGCGGTGATGGGGACCTGGGCGGTGACCAGCGGGATCACCCACGGCCTGCGCGACCACGAGGCCCACCCTTACGTTTACGGTCGCTACGTCAACGACGGGCAGTACATCGTTCACGAAGCCAGCCCGACCTCTTCCGGCAATCTCGAATGGTTCACGGCCCAATGGTGCGATCTCTCTTTCGATGAGATCAACCGGGCCGTCGCCGGGCTGCCGAAAGCCGACAGTCAGCTCTTTTTCCTGCCGTTTCTCTACGGCAGCAACGCCGGGCTGGAGATGACCTGCGGGTTTTACGGCCTGCAGGCGCTACACACCCGCGCCCATCTGCTGCAGGCGGTCTACGAAGGGGTGGTCTTCAGCCATATGACCCACCTGAACCGCATGCGTGAACGCTTTTCCGATGTTCACGCCCTGCGCGTCACCGGCGGCCCGGCGCACTCTGACGTCTGGATGCAGATGCTGGCCGACGTCAGCGGCCTGCGCATCGAACTGCCGCAGGTCGAGGAGACCGGTTGCTTCGGCGCGGCCCTTGCTGCCCGCGTCGGGACCGGCGTCTACCGCACCTTCCACGACGCCCAGCACGATCTACAACATCCGGTACGCACGCTGCAGCCCGACATGGCCGCGCATGCGCGCTACCAGCACAAATACCAGCAATACCAACATTTGATTCAGGCACTACAGGGCTACCACGCCCGCATTAAGGAGCACGCACTATGAGCCGTCCATTACTGCAACTGGCGCTCGACCATACCCATCTTCAGGCGGCACAGCACGATGTCGCCCTGTTACAGAACCACGTCGATATCGTTGAAGCCGGTACAATCCTGTGTCTTGCCGAAGGGCTGCGCGCGGTGACCGCCCTGCGCGCCCAGTGTCCGGACAAAATTATCGTCGCCGACTGGAAGGTGGCGGATGCCGGTGAAACCCTGGCACAGCAGGCGTTTAACGCCGGTGCCAACTGGATGACCATCATCTGCGCCGCCCCGCTCGCCACGGTAGAGAAAGGCCACGCCGTGGCGCAGGCCTGCGGTGGAGAAATTCAGATGGAGCTGTTTGGCAACTGGACGCTGGAGGATGCCCGTGACTGGTATCGCACCGGGGTTCGTCAGGCGATCTACCACCGCGGACGCGACGCCCAGGCCAGCGGACAACAGTGGAGTGACGCCGACCTGACGCGCATGAAGGCGCTGTCGGATATTGGTCTCGAACTGTCGATTACCGGCGGTATCACCCCCGCCGACCTGGTGCTGTTCCGCGATATTAACGTCAAAGCGTTTATTGCCGGACGCGCATTGTCAGGCGCCGCCCACCCGGCACAGGTTGCCGGCGAATTCCACGCACAGATTGACGCCATCTGGGGAGAACAGCATGCGTAATCATCCATTAGGTATCTATGAGAAAGCTCTGGCTAAAGATCTCAGCTGGCCAGAGCGGCTGGTACTGGCAAAAAGCTGCGGGTTTGATTTTGTTGAAATGTCGGTGGATGAGACCGACGAACGCCTGTCGCGTCTCGACTGGAGCCCCGCTCAGCGCGCCTCGCTGGTGACCGCCATGCTGGAAACCGGGGTGGCCATTCCGTCGATGTGCCTCTCCGCCCACCGCCGCTTCCCCTTTGGCAGCCGCGATGAGTCCACCCGCCAGCGGGCGCGGGAGATCATGACCAAAGCCATCCGTCTGGCGCGCGATCTGGGTATCCGCACCATTCAGCTGGCGGGCTATGACGTTTACTACGAAGAACACGATGAAGGCACCCGTCAGCGCTTTGCCGAAGGGCTGGCGTGGGCGGTGGAACAGGCCGCGGCAGCGCAGGTGATGCTGGCGGTGGAGATCATGGATACCGCCTTTATGAACTCTATCAGCAAGTGGAAAGCGTGGGATGAGATGCTCTCTTCTCCGTGGTTCACCGTTTATCCGGACGTCGGCAACCTCAGCGCCTGGGGTAACGATGTGGCCGCCGAGCTCAAACTGGGTATCGACCGCATCGCCGCCATCCATCTGAAAGACACCCAGCCGGTCACCGCGCACAGTCCAGGGCAGTTTCGTGACGTGCCGTTTGGCGAAGGCTGTGTCGATTTTGTCGGCATTTTCAAAACCCTGCATGAGCTGAACTATCGCGGCTCGTTCCTGATTGAAATGTGGACGGAGAAAGCCAGCGAACCGGTGCTGGAAATTATCCAGGCGCGGCGCTGGATTGAATCGCGAATGCAGGAAGGAGGATTTACATGTTAGAACAACTCAAAGCCGAGGTCCTGGCCGCCAACCTGGCGCTGCCGGCACACCACCTGGTAACGTTTACCTGGGGCAACGTCAGCGCGATCGATGACTCGCGCACACTGATGGTCATCAAACCTTCCGGCATCGAGTACACGGTGATGACCGCCGACGATATGGTGGTGGTGGAGATCGCCAGCGGTAAGGTCGTTGAAGGCAGCAAAAAGCCGTCTTCCGATACCCCGACCCATCTGGCGCTCTATCGCCGCTATCCGCAGATCGGCGGGATCGTGCACACCCATTCCCGTCACGCGACGATCTGGTCGCAGGCGGGCATCGACCTGCCGGCCTGGGGCACCACCCATGCGGACTATTTCTATGGCACCATTCCCTGCACCCGCCTGATGACCGTCGACGAAATTAACGGCGAATACGAATATCAGACCGGCGAAGTGATCATTAAAACCTTCGAAGAACGCGGGCTGGATCCGGCGCAGATCCCGGCGGTCCTCGTCCATTCGCACGGCCCGTTCGCCTGGGGAAAAGATGCCGCCGATGCGGTGCATAACGCGGTGGTGCTGGAGGAGTGCGCTTACATGGGGCTGTTCTCACGCCAGCTGGCCCCGCAACTACCGGATATGCAGTCTGAACTGCTCGATAAACACTATCTGCGTAAACACGGCGCCAATGCCTATTACGGGCAAAACTGACGCGCCTGACCGGGCTACCGACGCGAGCCGGTAGCCCGGTCAGCGCAGCGCCACCGGGGTGGTTTTTGTATGAACCGCTAAATCCTACGCCGAATTCACGTGCTCCTTACAATAGCGACGCTTCCAGGCTGCCGGGGTCAGACTGGTGTGCTTGCGGAAAATTTTGCGGAAATAGCCCACATCGTTAAACCCGCACTTCAACGCCACGTCGGTCAACGACAGCGAATCGCTGATCAGCAGCTTTTCCGCCGCCCTCACCCGCTGGCGGTGCAGCGCTTCGGTTAGCGTCAGCCGGAAAGCATGGCGATAGACCCGCCCGAGGTAGTCCGCATTGCAGTGCAGCTCCTTTGCCAGCGTGGAGGCGGAAATCGGCAGATGAAACCGGGTCAGGATGATTTGCTGCGCTTTCCACGCCAGCGCGGTGCCGGGACTATCGGCGGGCTGCTCGCTGGCCGCCGCCGCAATCTGCTGCAAAATCAGCAGCAGGATCAGCTCCAGCGCGATGCTACGATGGATATTTTCCTGTTCATGTAAAAATTGCCTGAACAGGGAGATTATATATTGCGGCTCGCTCACCCGCGTGTGCTGGGGCACCGCCAGCAACGCTTCTGGCAGCGACGCAGCCTCGTCTGATATCACTTCGAAATGCAGCCAGTAGAATTTTAAATCCGCCAGAAATTGCCCCACCCCAACATGCAAACGCTGCGGCCACAGCAGCAAACTTTCCCCGGCATTCACGCTAAATACCTCGTTATCTTCGCGAATCGTTAATGTCCCTTTTTCAACGAAGATAATTTCCCAGGAGCGAAGCTGTCGTGCCGGATGGCTGCCAATACCGCGAGAAATAAATAACCCGCCATTTTGGACTCTAATCGGTAAAGACATGGATAATTCAAGCATAGATATGAAAATTCCCGCTATTTGTATCACCAGATACTCGCTTTGCCTTTGATTATTCACGATAAAACCGCATGATTCAGGATCGCAATCACACTTTTATCATGAAGTCGGAATCGTCACCTTTTTATACTTTTCCCTTCCCTTGTTAGCCCAGGTATTTAGTGCAGAATAAATAACGTACTTTGCAAATGACAAATAAAAGCCCGCACTTCAGCGGGATATTATTCCGCACATCATCTCCGGGAGTTATTTATGACTTCGGCTCCGATTACGACAAGTGATATAGCACAACGCACCCAGGACGATTCCCTCACGCTCCGTGAAAAAATCGGTTATGGCCTGGGCGATGCGGGCGGGACAGTCATTACCTGCCTGATCATGAACTTTTTAACTTTCTTCTATACCGACGTCTTTGGACTGACGCCGGCGCTGGTCGGGACGCTGTTCCTGGCACTGCGCGTGTTTGACGCTATCTCCGACCCGATCATGGGTGTGCTGGCCGACCGCACCCAAAGCCGCTGGGGACGTTTTCGCCCGTGGCAACTGTGGATAGCGCTGCCCATCGGCATCATCGGCGTTCTGACCTTTACCGTGCCGGATGCCAGCATGGGCGTAAAAATCGCCTGGGCTTTCGGTACGTATCTGCTGCTGTCGGTGAGCTATACCGCGATTAACGTGCCCTACTGCGCGCTGATTAACACCATGACCACGCGCCACAGTGAAGTGATCTCGTGCCAGGCGTGGCGTTTTGTGTTGTGCGGCGTGGCAGGGTTCCTGGTATCCGTTGGGCTGCCGTGGCTGGTGAAGGCGCTCGGCCAGGGCAACACCGCGCAGGGCTATCAGTATGGCGTCGGCGTACTCTGCGCCATCGCGGTGGTGATGTTCCTGTGCTGCTTCTTCTGGGTTCGCGAACGCGTCTCGCTGGACATGATGGGTAAATTCACCCTGCGCGAGCATATCGCCGGGCTGCGCCAGAACGACCAGCTGCTGCTGATGCTGGTGATGTCGTTCCTGCTGATCAACGTCTTTAATATCCGCGGCGGCGGCTACATGTACTTCATCACCTACGTGTTGGGTGGATCTACCGGCTATACCTCGCTGTTCTTCACCATGGTGACCTTCGCCTCGATTGGCGGCTCGGTGATTATCAACCTGCTGTCGCGCCGCTTCGATACCGTCAAACTCTACTACTACACCAACCTGGTGTTAGCCGCGATTGCCTTCGCGATGTGGTTTTTGCCGACCGGCCCGGCTTACCAGACCTTGTGGCTGGTGGTGATCCTCGGTAACGGCATTATTCTCGGCTTCACTCTGCCGCTGCACTTCTCGCTGATGGCCTTCTCCGACGACTACGGCGAATGGAAAACCGGCGTGCGCTCTTCCGGCATGAACTTCGCCTTTAACCTGTTCTTCATCAAGCTGGCATGGGCCTCCAGCGCCGGCATTATCAGCCTGGTATTTATCTATGTGGCCTATCAGCCGGGCGCGGAAAACCAAACGGCATCATCGCTGGCCGGTATCTCCTCCATGGAGACCCTGCTGCCTGCCCTGTTCCATCTGCTGCTGGCCTTCACCATTCGCGCCTGCAAGCTTAATAATCCTATGATGGCGCGTATTGCCAGCGACCTGCGCACCCGTCACGTTCAGTCTTAAGGAGTCCGTCATGTCTGTTATGGAAGTCGATCTGCACAAACTGAAAATCAGCGACCCGTTCCTCGGCCAGTACCAGCAACTGGTGCGCGATGTGGTGATCCCATATCAATGGGATGCGTTGAACGACCGCATTGCCGAGGCGGACCCGAGCCATGCGATAGAAAACTTCCGGATTGCCGCGGGGCAGCAGGAAGGGGAATTTTACGGCATGGTCTTTCAGGACAGCGACGTGGCGAAATGGCTGGAAGCCGTTGCCTGGTCGCTGTGCCAGAAGCCGGACGCCGAACTGGAAAAGACCGCCGACGAGGTGATTGAACTGGTGGCGGCCGCCCAGTGCGAAGATGGCTACCTGAACACCTATTTCACGGTCAAAGCCCCGGCGGAACGCTGGACCAACCTTGCGGAATGCCATGAGCTGTACTGCGCGGGCCACATGATTGAAGCGGGCGTCGCCTTCTTCCAGGCCACCGGCAAACGCCGCCTGCTGGAGGTGGTCTGCCGTCTCGCCGACCATATCGACAGCGTGTTCGGCCCCGGTGAGAATCAGCTGCACGGCTACCCCGGCCACCCGGAAATCGAGCTGGCGTTAATGCGCCTGTACGACATCACCCAGCAGCCGCGCTATCTGGCGCTGGTGAACTACTTCGTCGAAGAGCGTGGCACGCAACCGCACTTTTACGATATCGAATATGAAAAGCGGGGCAAAACCTCCTACTGGAACACCTACGGTCCGGCCTGGATGGTGATGGATAAGCCCTACAGCCAGGCGCATCAGCCCATTTCCGAACAGCCCGTCGCCATCGGCCATGCGGTGCGTTTTGTCTACCTGATGACCGGCGTCGCCCATCTCGCCCGCTTAAGTCAGGACGAGGGGAAACGTCAGGACTGCCTGCGCCTGTGGAACAATATGGCTCAGCGCCAGCTGTATATTACCGGCGGCATTGGTTCGCAGAGCAGCGGCGAAGCCTTCAGCAGCGACTATGACCTGCCAAACGACACGGTTTACGCGGAGAGCTGCGCCTCTATCGGACTGATGATGTTTGCCCGCCGGATGCTGGAGATGGAAGCCGATAGCCAGTATGCCGATGTGATGGAGCGCGCGCTGTATAACACCGTGCTGGGCGGGATGGCGCTGGATGGTAAGCACTTCTTTTACGTTAACCCGCTGGAAGTGCACCCGACATCGTTAAAATTCAACCATATCTATGACCACGTGAAGCCTGTGCGTCAGCGCTGGTTTGGCTGCGCCTGCTGCCCGCCAAACATTGCCCGCGTGCTGACCTCGCTGGGGCACTATATCTACACGCCGCATCAGGATGCGTTGTACATCAACCTGTATGTGGGGAACAGCGCGGAGATCCCGGTGGGGGATGAGACCCTGCGCCTGCGTATCAGCGGCAACTATCCGTGGCAGGAGCAGGTGAAGATCGCGATCGACTCGCCGACGCCGGTCAATCACACCCTGGCGCTGCGCCTGCCGGACTGGTGCGATGATCCGCAGGTGACGCTCAACGGCAAACCGGTGGCGCAGGATGTGCGCAAGGGGTATCTGCATATCAGCCATCGCTGGCAGGAAGGCGACACGCTTCTGTTAACGCTGCCGATGCCGGTGCGCCGTCTTTACGGTAATCCGCTGGTGCGTCATCAGGCCGGCCAGGTTGCCGTTCAGCGCGGTCCGCTGGTGTACTGTCTGGAGCAGGCGGATAACGGCGAGCAATTGCATAACCTGCAGCTGCCACGCGACGCCCGGTTCAGCGCCTTTGAAGGGAAAGGGATTTTTGCCCACAAGGTGATCCTGCAGGCGCCGGGTTATAAGCAAACGGCGGAAGACGCCGGCCAGCAGGCACTGTGGCATTACGACCGCGCGCCGACAACCCGCCAGCCGCAGACCCTGACCTTTATTCCGTGGTTCAGCTGGGCTAACCGTGGCGAAGGTGAGATGCGCATCTGGGTGAAAGAAGCGGAGGCGTAAGCGCGAAAGCTATCGCTGAACCACCGGCGGACTCACATTTCCCGGTGGCGCTACGCTGTCCGGGCTACAGGTT
Source organism: Klebsiella sp. R445 (assembly GCF_051131755.1). Classification (NCBI taxonomy): domain Bacteria; kingdom Pseudomonadati; phylum Pseudomonadota; class Gammaproteobacteria; order Enterobacterales; family Enterobacteriaceae; genus Klebsiella; species Klebsiella sp. R445. The sequence continues at coordinate 3,359,536 of NZ_CP180446.1, read as the reverse complement.
GGTTGCCCGGACAGGCGCGTCAAGCGCCGCCTCCGGGATTTCCCTGGCTACAGGAACAGCGCCTTATCACGCAGGATATGGTCGTTACCGCGTCGGCGGGTAAAACCAATCCGGTCGAAATATTCCAGAATTTGAATCGCCAGCTTGCGTCCGACGTTCAGGGTATCGCGGAAATCGGCCGCACAGGTGGATCCGCGCGCCAGATCCAGCTCGCGGATCATCCTGGCGAACGCCACAATCCGATCGTTACGGTAATAACGATCTTTGACGATCGCCGTAATCATCCCCTGCTGCGCGGCCTGGCGTAACACCGCACGCATAACGGGCTCCTCGACACGGGCCTCCCGCGCCAGATCGCGCACCCACCAGGGTTCATCGGCAAACAGCCCGGCAACCCGCTGCCAGATGACCTGCTGCTCATCGGTAAAGCCTGCGGTATGCTCCGGCAGATGCAACCAGCCGTGATGGCTGCGGACAATCCCGCTGTCGCGCATCTGCTCGATCAGCAGCAGCACCAGCGCTTCGTCTTCCATCGGTAACGCAATACGTCGCAAACGCTCGCGGCCCGGACCCGGCTCGTCGCGATGCTGGTCATGATATCGCGCCAGGGCATCGAGCAGCTTGCGCTGCCAGCGCGCAGCCAGCGGGGCACTGAGCAGACTGTTGCCCGCCTGCAGGTAATCCGGGCGATTGATCAAGGCGTTCAGGCCTTCATCGCTGAGCTGTCGCGCCCAGGCAAAATCATCGAGGCGAACCGCATCGCGTTGCAGATGAATATCCAGCGCCTGAGCATCATCACGCTGCGACGCGGCTAACGCCGCCAGCCACTGTAAATATTCAGGCTTACGCTTGCCGCGGCGCGGCGGATTCAGCGCCACCACCCGCGCGCCGGCCAGGGTGACGCGGGCGGAAATATCGCGCAGCACCAGGCGATCGTTATCCGCCAGCCACAGCGGCGTATCCAGCACCAGCTCCGCCAGCGCCCCTTCCAGCAGCGATACGCGGCCGGTAATGTGGCTGGCAGCATGGTGAATATGCAGCGGCTGCCACTGGCTCAGCGGCGTGTGGCACTGCAGTTCAACAATCACCCGTTCCGAGGCTTCCGGCGGCCGCGTCGAGAGCAGCCAGTCACCGCGATTCAGTGCCTCTTTTTGCGCATCGCCGACAATATTCAGCGCAATGCGTTGGCCTGCCCAGGCCTGCCCGACCGCCTGGTTCTGTGCGTGCAGACCGCGCACGCGCATCGGTTTATCGACCCCGGTCAGCCACAGCGTATCGCCCACATTGACCTCGCCCGACAGCGCCGTGCCGGTGACCACCAGCCCGGCACCTTTAACCGTAAAGGCCCGGTCGATCGCCAGACGAAAGCGCTGGTGCTGCGGGTGCGCACGGGCAGACAGCTGCAGTAAATGCTCGCGCAGTTCGGCGATCCCCTGGTTTTCAGTGGCCACGGTGGCAAACAGCGTGGCGTCGGTAAAACCAAATTCTGCCAGCACCGCCGTTACGTCACCACGCACCTCTTCAACGCGTTGCGCTTCAACACGGTCCGCTTTGGTCAGCGCGACGGTCAGCGTCGGCTTGCCCGTCAGCTGGAGGATCGCGAGATGTTCGCGGGTCTGGGCCATGACGCCGTCGTCACAGGCCACCACCAACAGCGCGTGATCGATGCCGCCCACCCCCGCCAGCATGTTGGACAAAAACTTTTCATGACCGGGTACGTCGATAAATCCCAGCACCCGCCCATCAGGCTGCGGCCAGTAGGCGTAGCCGAGGTCAATCGTCATACCGCGTGCTTTTTCTTCCGGCAGGCGATCGGCATTGATACCGGTAATCGCCTGCAGCAGCGTAGTTTTGCCGTGGTCAACGTGCCCGGCGGTGGCAATAATCATCTCAGTAGCATCTCCATAAACCCGGATTCATCGTCAAGACAGCGTAGGTCCAGCCACAGGCGCCCCTCATAAACCCTGCCGATAACCGGCACCGGCAGCAGGCGCCAGCGGGCCGCCAGCGCGTCAAGTTGGCTGCCGCGACCGTCACGTGGGGTAAACGTCAGCGCCGCGCTGGGTAAACGGTCCACCGGCAGCGAGCCGCTGCCAATCTGCGACAGGCACGGCTCTACCCGCAGCGCAAAGTCGGGATAATGTGCCGCCAGGGCGCTCAGCATGCGCTGGCCCTGCCCGGCAATATCCACCGCCTGGCGGGTCAGCAGGCGCAGCGTCGGCAGACGGTCTGCCAGTTTTTCAGGGTGCAGATACAGACGCAGTGTGGCTTCCAGCGCCGCGAGGGTCATCTTATCGACCCGCAGCGCGCGTTTCAGCGGGTGGTTCTGCAGGCGGGCGATCATCGCTTTCTTGCCGACAATAATCCCCGCCTGGGGACCGCCCAGCAGTTTATCGCCGGAGAAGCTCACCAGGCTGACCCCAGCGGCAATCATCTCCTGCGGCATCGGCTCTTTCGGTAGGCCGTACTGGCTTAAATCGACCAGTGAACCGCTGCCAAGGTCAACCACAACCGGCACATTCATCTCCTGCCCGAGGGCCGCCAGTTCGGTTTCATCGACCGCCTTCGTAAAACCTTCAATGCTGTAGTTGCTGGTGTGGACTTTCATCAACAGGCCGGTGTTGTCATTCACCGCCTGGCGATAATCTTTCGCGTGGGTACGGTTGGTGGTGCCTACTTCATGCAGCACACAGCCGGCCTGGCGCATCACGTCGGGAATGCGGAACGCGCCGCCGATCTCCACCAGTTCACCGCGCGAAACGACCACCTCTTTGCCCGCCGCCGTCGCCGCCAGCATCAGCAGCACCGCCGCCGCGTTATTGTTAACGATACAGGCATCTTCCGCACCGGTTATCCGACACAGCAGCTCAGCCAGCGCGCGATCGCGGTGGCCGCGCCCGGCATCATCGAGGCTGTACTCCAGCGTCACCGGCGCCCGCATCGCCCGTACCACCGCCTCAACCGCCGCATCGGCCTGTACGGCACGCCCTAAATTGGTATGCAGTACGGTGCCGGTGAGATTGAAAACCGGACGCAGCGCGCTTTGCCCGGTTTGCGCCAGCCGCCGTGCGGCCTCCTGCGCCCAGTCGTCACACCAGGCCGGCAGCGCCTGCGTCTGACGAACAGATTCACGGGCCTCTTCCAGCATCTGACGCAGTAGCGCCACAACCTGAGCATGGCCATACTCGGCCAGCACGGTGGAAAACGCGGGATCGCGGAGCAAACGGTCGGTAGCCGGAAGGCGGGTGTAAAGCGCACGAATATCGGTAGTCATGAATGGACCTGGCGGTAGGTTATTTTCCCCCCTCCCGACGGGAGAGGGAGTCAACAAATCAGCAGTGATTGTAACGTCTCCAGGGGGAAACTGTTACCTGTCTGGGTCAAGTCCTTGGCGGTTCGGTACGGGCAAAACTGGCGCGCTGGAACAGCGTATCGACCAGTTTAATGAGCCTGGGCCGCGTCGCGCACCAGCCGGGGGCCACCCGACGGAAGTTAAGGTAGGCAATGGCGCACGCCGCCGAGATCGAGGCCAGATTGACCCCATCGGTACTCAGGCTGCCGTCGGCAACGTGAGCCTCGAGGGCATCGAGGCCCCGGGCTACCTTCTCCCGCTGACGCAGCAGTTCGCTTTCCGACTGCTGCGCCGGAGGGCGGGCCTTTTCACGCACCAGCGCCTGTGCCGCCTCCATCACGCCATCGGCCAGGGCTTCCATCTGGCGCATTTTTAGCGCCGCCTGCGGGTCCGCGGGCAGCATCGCCGGTGCGACGCCGAGCAGTTCAAGATATTGCGCGATAATGGGCGAGTCGAACCAGCACTCGCCGCCGTCGGTGACCAGCACCGGAACTTTACCTAACGGATTGAATTTACCGACCCCGTTGACCTCCTGGTAGGGAAATTCATTGACGAATTCAAAGGGGAGATTTTTCTCCAGCAGAATGACGGAGATTTTGCGCACAAAGGGACTGGTGTAGCTGCCGATCAGTTTCATTGCCTGCTCCTTTCGCCAACAAAAAGGTAAGTATGGTTCAGGCACAGACAAATGGCAGACTGACGTTGCGTCAGTCTGCCGCGGTCGGAATTAATGATCGAGATAGAGGTAGTGCATCCAGCTGGTCATGCGCAGCAGCACTTTCCTCATCACCGAGACATGGCTGAAGTGATCGGAGTAGACCGCCACCTGGGCATAGATGCCATCCGGTAGCGAATCCACGTCGGCGTTGGCATCAAGCTCGATGGTCGCCAGCACGCCATCGGTCCCCGGCAGGATGCTCAGCGACTGCAACGTCCCCTGCGCCTGGTAGGAACCGCCGGGCACGACCGGAAGAATGCTGGTCAGCTTGCCATGAAAAACCTGGCCCGGCAGAGCGTTGAAGACCGCTTCGGCATCATCACCAGGTTTAAGTCGCAGCAACGAGTTCTGGCGGAACTGGGCCACAATCTGACGTTTTTGTTCCGGAATAAAGACCATCACCGGACGCAGCGGCAACGCCGCCGCATAGGTGCCAGGGCGGATCAGCACCTGCGTCACGTAGCCGTTGCTCGGGGCACGAATGACCGTCTGGTCAAGGTTATATTTCGCCTCTGCTAATTGGGCACGCAGGCTGACAACCTGCGACTGTTCGCCGCCCACCGTACTGTCTAACTGGCTCTGAACCTGCGCCTGATCGGCGATCGACGCTTTCACTAACGCATCCTGCGCCAGATAGTTTTGCCGGGCGTTATCGATATCGCTCTCGGAGAACGGATTGACTCTCGCCTGGCTGCCCTTCAGGTAACGCTGATAATCTTTGTAGAGCCGATCGCGCTCGGCGGAAACGCGAACCGTGTTGGCCTGTGCTTCCGAAAGCTGCGCCTTCAGCGTATTAATGCTGTGCATGGCGGTCACCAGGTCAGCCTGCAGCCGATCCACCCGGGCCTGGTAACGCGTCGGGTCGATAGTAAACAGCACCTCGCCTTTGTTAACCCGCTGGTTAGTTTTATCCGTGACGGTACTGACAACACCGGTAACCTGCGGGGTAATCGGAATAGAAATAACCGCTTTTTGCGCCGTAAAGGTATAAGGGTGGTTATAGTTCATTAATAAAATGAGGGCCCCAACCAGAAATATACCGCCCAGCGTTGCCGTAGCCAATGTCCACTGATTAACCGGAATACGGAATATTTTAAACACGGTCCACGCAAGCGCGACATAGGTCAATACAATAAGCAGATCCATGATTAGCGCTCCGGCGTCTCTTTATCTGTGGAGGGGGACACCGCCCCTAGTCGTTTTTCCAGCTCGGCAACACGTTGCGATAGTTGATCAACGCTGGGATCGCGTTCGGGAGGCGGGATATGGGATTTCATTCCCCACCCGCGTTCAGGTTGATAGAGCGTGGCCCAGATCCACAGAAATGGCCAGATAACATGCAGCGTAAACAGGCTCACCCATCCGGCGGTATGGATGGCGTCAGCGTGGGGGTGATTACGTTTTTTAGCCATTAGATATGGAATATCGTGGATCGCGATGATGCCATAGAAAAGAACCAGAAAAACAAAAATCAATACACCCAGTGCAAAGTAGTTGAGAAACATATGTACCTCACTAAATACGATGTCAAATCGTCAATGATTTAAAATGCTAAGCAATCAAATTAATTAATTAAATTAAAGTACAAACAGCGTGTATTTATAATTTAAGGCCGGGGAGTATTGGTTTTCACTATTCTCCTTGCAAGTTTTTAAGCGTGACAAAATATATCTTTAATAACAACATACTTAACTTTACACGTTGAGCTTAAGACAGATCTTTACTTTTTTCCATGTCGGGTTTCGATGATGTTTTTTCATTCAGTTCGTCAGTTGTGGCTGGCGCAAGCGGTAACAGGGGTCAGTTTGGATATAGGAAATTATTGTACGTTTAGCGCATTTTTTGTACAAATCAAGGGGGGTGAGACACCGACATTTTCTGCAAAAAATTGATCGTTTACTCGCCAATCTAAAGATCCTACACTTCCTATGTGGATTTACTAACAACATGAGGAAAAAAGGAAAGATGCCAATTCCAGCGTATTTATGGCTCAAGGATGATGGTGGTGCTGACATCAAAGGCTCAGTGGATGTTCAGGATCGTGATGGGAGTATTGAGATTATCGGTCTATCCCACGGACTCAGCCTGCCGGTTGACAGCGCCAGCGGTAAAATCACCGGCACGCGCCAGCATTCCTCGATGATGATTGAGAAGGAGATCGACAGCTCTTCCCCATACTTTAATCGCGCGGTGGCGACAGGCCAGGCACTGAAAAGCGCTGAGTTCCGTTTCTACCGAATTAATCACGCAGGCCAGGAAGAATGTTACTACAAAATCATCCTGGAGAACGTGAAGGTGACGAGCGTTAATACCTCTATCCCGAACACCAAGCTCTCCAGCTCGCAGATTAATCATGTTGAGAACGTCAGTCTGAATTACGAAAAAATCACCTGGCACTACATGGATGGTAATGTGCAATACGCTGATGCGTGGAACGAGCGCAAGACGGCTTAAAAAAGTGCGCCCCTAGCGGCGCACTTTTCTGACAGTCCACATGGAGAACTGATACCCTACCACCGCGAACGCGAAAGAACCTACCACCCAGGTCAGCACCCATAAATCGTCGAAGTTCTCCTGGCTTGAATACCCATGAACCCATCGTGCGAAACGTTCAGAGGTGTACAGACTGATGAACGACTCAGGGTAGACCAAGCGTGTACCCAGCCAGAACAGCGCCAGAAACCAGATGGTTTTCGCTAGCCTACGGGCAAGTGTTATAGCCATTGTTGACCACCTCGATCATGCCATATGCTTTCAAATCTTTCATGCAGGGCACGTCGATTAGCGTGGTAGCCAGTAAAGCGTTGCGCAGTGTGCGAAACTCGGCATTGCTTACAAGGGTTATGCAGCCGTCAGACAGGACGCCAGGATGCAACCGGAAGTGTTCACGCTTAACACCTTCTATCCAGAGTGTGTCATCGATGTTCCAGTCGTTCGGGTACAGCGCAAACCATTCATCACGGCTAAACTCCGCGCCGCTGGCGTGTTGATTATACGAGTCCTTCACCCAGGCAATAGCCTTTGATATTTTACCGCCACTACCACGACTCACAATCCAGTAGTTTCCTTCAGGAATGGGGCCGTCACCCGCTTTTGTCCCTGAATATTTTCCACATCCCCCCGGTTCTTATAAGCCCCATTACCGGAGAACGCCATAAACGTCCCTACTCCGGGAAAGGAAAGTGGCGCGATATCAGCACCATTCAGTAACATTTTTCCATATAACGCCATACATTAATCCCTCATGTTATTGTGGGCTTAGTTTACAGGGCATGTAGCCATTTTGTAACAAACAAAACGTAATTGATTATTAAGGCGTCGGATTGGGGGGGTGGGTATTTCTGTACGTTAAGCGCATTATTTGACCAACAGATATTTATAACTGATTGATTTGGCTTTAGCGGCTATCGTTTTTAAGTTATCGCTCTTGTGGTATCGCATTTAGGTTATCTGATAAGACAAAATCCACGGGAAACTGCATGTAGCGCAGGAGTACACCCTTTTGCTATAGGTAAGCCTGTTCAAAAAACAGGCTTACCGTACAATAATTCTCTATATCCAAACTGACCCCTAACAGTCAGATGGAATTTGTGGTGGATCACAGTCGGAAAAAACAGCGCACTTTTTATTGTGATTAACATCACATTATCAAAACAAACAACAAACCATATTTCGTGACATATCTCACATTAATTATCCGAAATGGCCTATTTTTGACCTCCTGCATTTTTTTTGCACAGCCATTTTGTGATGAGTATCACTATAAATGACCGTCAAACGCCTATATTCACGTGACGCGGATCACATAAAAAGCCACCAACTGGACAGTTTTACGATTCGGTGCCAAATTCGCTTCATCAAACAGGGTCCGGCGACCTCTGCCGCCATATTAACAACAAGCCTCAGGCTTTTAGCCTACGCGATAAGCTCAACAGAAGAAGGGGTGTTTTATGTCATCCGATATCAAGATCAAGGTGCAAAGCTTTGGTCGTTTCCTCAGCAATATGGTGATGCCCAACATCGGCGCGTTTATCGCGTGGGGTATCATCACCGCACTTTTCATACCAACGGGATGGTTACCAAGCGAAACGCTGGCGAAGTTAGTCGGTCCAATGATCACCTATCTGCTGCCGCTGCTGATTGGTTACACCGGTGGTAAGTTGATTGGCGGTGAGCGCGGTGGCGTGGTTGGTGCCATTACCACCATGGGCGTCATTGTCGGTGCCGATATGCCGATGTTCCTCGGCGCGATGATCGCCGGTCCGCTGGGCGGCTGGGCGATTAAACACTTTGATAGCTGGGTAGACGGTAAGATCAAATCCGGCTTCGAGATGCTGGTCAACAACTTCTCCGCCGGCATTATCGGGATGATCCTCGCCATCCTGGCCTTCCTCGGCATTGGCCCGGCGGTTGAAGTATTGTCCAAAATTCTGGCAGCGGGCGTTAACTTCATGGTTGTCCATGACATGCTGCCGCTGGCATCTATCTTCGTCGAGCCGGCGAAAATCCTGTTCCTGAACAACGCGATTAACCACGGTATCTTCTCACCGCTGGGTATTCAGCAGTCTCACGAACTGGGCAAATCCATCTTCTTCCTGATTGAAGCTAACCCGGGTCCGGGGATGGGCGTCCTGCTGGCCTACATGTTCTTTGGCCGCGGTAGCGCGAAGCAGTCTGCAGGCGGTGCGGCAATCATCCACTTCCTGGGCGGTATCCACGAAATCTACTTCCCGTATGTGCTGATGAACCCGCGTCTGATCCTCGCCGTTATCCTTGGCGGTATGACCGGCGTCTTCACCCTGACTATCCTCAACGGCGGTCTGGTTTCTCCGGCGTCTCCGGGTTCTATCCTGGCGGTACTGGCGATGACCCCGAAAGGTGCCTATTTCGCGAACATCGCAGCGATTGTTGCGGCTATGGCGGTCTCGTTCGTGGTCTCCGCTATCCTGCTGAAAACCAGCAAAGTGAAAGAAGAAGATGATATCGATGCCGCGACCCGTCGCATGCACGATATGAAAGCCGAATCCAAAGGCGCAGCAACGCCGCTGTCTGCCGGGAACGTCGCTAACGACCTGAGCCACGTACGCAAAATCATCGTTGCCTGTGATGCCGGTATGGGTTCCAGCGCCATGGGTGCCGGCGTACTGCGTAAGAAAGTGCAGGATGCGGGACTGAGCGCAATCTCCGTTACCAACTGTGCGATCAACAACCTGCCGCCGGATGTCGACCTGGTGATTACCCACCGTGACCTGACCGAGCGGGCGATGCGTCAGGTGCCGCAGGCCCAGCATATTTCGCTGACCAACTTCCTCGACAGTGGCCTGTATACCAGCCTGACCGAACGTCTGGTTGCCGCGCAGCGCCATGAAGACAACGAAGTGAAAGTACGCGACAGCCTGAAAGACAGCTTTGATGCCAAAGACACCAACCTGTTCAAACTCGGTGCCGATAACATTTTCCTCGGCTGCACAGCGGCAACCAAAGAAGAAGCGATCCTCTTCGCCGGTGAGCAGCTGGTCAAAGGAGGCTACGTTGAGCCGGAGTATGTGCAGGCGATGCTGGACCGTGAAAAACTGACCCCGACCTATCTGGGTGAGTCCATTGCGGTACCGCACGGCACCATTGAAGCCAAAGACCGCGTTCTCAAGACCGGCGTGGTGTTCTGCCAGTATCCGCAGGGCGTCCGCTTCGGTGAAGAAGAAGATGACATTGCCCGTCTGGTCATCGGTATCGCGGCTCGCAACAACGAGCACATCCACGTGATCACCAGCCTGACCAACGCGCTGGATGATGAATCAGTCATTGAACGCCTGACTCATGCCACCAGCGTTGACGAAGTTCTGGCGCTGCTGGCGGGGAATAAAGCGTAATTTAACCCAGGCCCTCTCTTCCTGAACGGGAGAGAGGGTTCCGGTGAGGGACAAGCCTCACCCGAACCCTCTCAGGTAAAAACATTAATGAAGGTTAATACTATGAATGCATTACATTTTGGCGCAGGTAATATCGGACGTGGCTTCATCGGCAAACTGCTGGCTGATGCAGGACTCGCATTAACATTCGCCGATGTGAATCAGGTCGTCCTGGATGCCCTGAATGCCCGTCATAGCTATCAGGTCCATGTTGTCGGCGAAAACGAGCAGGTGGATACCGTTTCCGGCGTCAATGCTATCAGCAGCATCGGCGACGAGGTGGTTGACCTGATTGCCCACGTCGACCTGATCACCACCGCTGTCGGCCCGGTGGTTCTGGAACGCATCGCACCGGCTATCGCGAAGGGGCTGGCACAACGCAAAGCTCAGGGGATCGCCACCCCGCTGAACATCATCGCCTGTGAGAACATGGTGCGCGGCACCACGCAGCTCAAAGGCCACGTGTTTAACGCCCTGGCTGAAGAAGACAAAGCCTGGGTTGAGGCCCACGTCGGGTTTGTCGATTCTGCCGTTGACCGGATTGTGCCGCCGTCCGCCTCCGCAACTCACGATCCGCTGGAAGTGACGGTGGAAACCTTCAGCGAGTGGATCGTCGATAAAACCCAGTTTAAAGGCGCGCTGCCCGAGATCCCAGGAATGGAATTAACCGACAACCTGATGGCATTTGTCGAGCGTAAGCTATTCACCTTAAACACCGGACATGCTATAACCGCCTACCTTGGAAAACTGGCCGGTCACCAGACAATCCGCGACGCGATTCTCGATGAGCGTATTCGCGCGGTGGTCAAAGGGGCCATGGAGGAGAGCGGTGCGGTGCTGATCAAACGCTACGGCTTTGATGCACAGAAGCACGCTGCCTACATCCAGAAAATCCTCGGCCGTTTCGAGAACCCGTACCTGAAAGATGACGTGGAGCGCGTAGGTCGTCAGCCGCTACGTAAACTGAGCGCCGGCGATCGTCTGATCAAACCGCTGCTGGGCACGCTGGAGTATGCACTGCCGCACGTTAATCTGGTGAAAGGGATCGCTGCCGCGATGCACTTCCGTAGCGAAGACGATCCGCAGGCGCAGGAACTGGCTGCGTTGATTGACGAGAAAGGTCCACAGGCTGCACTGGCAGAAATTTCTGGTCTCGATGCAGCAAGCGCCGTGGTAGCGGAGGCCGTTCTCGACTATAACGCGACCAAATGATGCAAGATCTGGCGCGGTATGAACCGCGCCCATTACCACCCCTGTCAGATATGCAGGCAATAATGGAAGAAACACAGGCATTTGAAAACCGCGTGCTTGAGCGTCTGAATGCTGGCAAAACCGTACGAAGCTTCCTGATTGCGGCCGTCGAATTACTCACGGAAGCGGTCAATATTCTGGTGCTTCAGGTTTTCCGCAAAGACGATTACGCGGTGAAATACGCAGTGGAACCGTTGCTGGATGGTGACGGGCCGCTGGGCGACCTTTCTGTACGCCTGAAGCTGATTTACGGCCTTGGGGTGATAAGTCGCGCCGAATACGAAGACGCCGAGCTGCTGATGGCCCTGCGGGAAGAGCTCAATCACGACGGTAATGACTACAGTTTTACCGATGATGAGATTCTTGGGCCGTTTGGCGAACTGCATTGCGTCGCCGCCCTGCCGCCGTTGCCGCTGTTCGATGACAGCGACGATGAGCTGCTGGCAATGCAGAAACTGCGCTACCAGCAGGTTGTGCGTTCAACGATGATGCTGTCTCTGACTGAGCTGATTTCCCGAATCAGCTTAAAAAAAGCCTTCCAGAAATCAACGCTCTGATCCGGACTCTACCTGTTCATCAACAGGCCGGTAAAGCTGCCGGTAGTACTCCAGACGACTCAGATACAGCGCCTCTTTATTCTGCGGAATATCGCGCGGCACGCGCTGTATGCGCGGGGATTTTTTCAGATACTCCATAAATGCCTGGCTTGAAGCCATAAAATCAACCGTCTTGTCGATAATACGCGGTACGCCGTCACCGATTTTTGTCATCATGCCCTCCTCTTTTTCATGGATAAATCTTATAAAGGATCGGATAAAAGCAGGGGGTTGTTTGAGGAAAACGTGCGGTATTACCGACGAACTTCACAGAGATGAAATTCAGGCGAACATTAGTCATAATATTATTTATATTCAAATAATTAAGATTCATCACTTTTGATGCTCGCGCGGAAAAAACGCCGCTTTTTTGATAAATGACTACCCACAATACCCGTCACAGCCCATACTATATGACGTCGAAATCCCTTTATTAATAGATTAAGTCACCATGAAAGAAGTCGAAAAGAATGAAATTAAGCGTTTGAGCGACCGTCTCGACGCCATCCGCCACCAGCAGGCGGACCTGTCTCTGGTTGAAGCGGCGGACAAGTACGCCGAACTGGAAAAAGAAAAAACCACCATCGAAGCTGAGCTCGTTCGCCTGCGCGACGTGCAGGGCCAGAAACTGAGCAAAGAAGCGCAACAGTTGATGAAGCTGCCACATCGCCGCGCGATCACCAAAAAAGAGCAGGCCGATATGGGCAAGCTGAAGAAAAGCGTGCGCGGGCTGGTGATTGTTCATCCGATGACCGCGCTCGGCCGCGAAATGGGCCTCAAAGAGATGACCGGCTTTTCAAAAACCGCGTTCTGATCTTTTGCTCCTGAACATTCCCCCGGTGGCGCTACGCTTACCGGGGCGACCTGATTCCTCCCCCGCATTATTGGCCCTACCAATTATTTCTTAAACCGTCCAGCAGTTCACATATCCATCATTTTTGGTCACAGATATATTGCCTGGCAATAACATTTGGTTAACCATTCGTTGTCGTTAATCCTACAACTGAATTTGGCTGGGCCAATTTTACAAATAATGTGACCTGCAAGGAGCGCAGACTCAGCACCACATTATGATGGCCCGATGGAGACCTGCATGAACCTCTGGCAACAAAACTACGATCCGGCCGGTAATATCTGGATCTCGAGTCTTATCGCATCGCTACCGATTCTGTTTTTCTTTTTTGCCCTGATTAAGCTCAAACTCAAAGGGTACGTCGCGGCAACCTGGACCGTCGCCATTGCACTGTCGGTCGCGCTGCTGTTCTATAAAATGCCGGTCGACCGCGCGCTGACTTCCGTGGTTTACGGCTTCTTTTACGGCCTGTGGCCAATCGCGTGGATTATTATCGCCGCGGTGTTCGTCTATAAGATCTCGGTCAAAACCGGGCAGTTCGACATTATTCGCTCGTCGATTCTCTCGATTACCCCTGACCAGCGTCTGCAGATGCTGATTGTCGGCTTCTCCTTCGGGGCATTCCTGGAAGGGGCCGCGGGCTTTGGCGCCCCGGTGGCAATTACCGCCGCGCTGCTGGTTGGCCTGGGCTTTAACCCGCTGTATGCCGCCGGGCTGTGCCTGATCGTCAACACCGCGCCGGTCGCCTTCGGAGCGATGGGGATCCCGATTCTGGTTGCCGGTCAGGTGACCGGAATTGATAGCTTCGCCATCGGCCAGATGGTGGGTCGCCAGCTGCCGTTCCTGACCATTATCGTGCTGTTCTGGATTATGGCGATTATGGACGGCTGGCGCGGCATCAAAGAGACCTGGCCGGCCGTTATGGTCGCCGGTGGCTCTTTCGCTATCGCCCAGTATCTCAGCTCCAACTTCCTCGGGCCGGAACTACCGGATATCATCTCCTCGCTGGTGTCGCTGGTCTGTCTGACCCTGTTCCTCAAACGCTGGCAGCCGGTGCGTATTTTCCGCTTCGGCGATATGGGCGCGGCACAGGTCGATCAAACGCTGGCCCGCACCCACTACAGCGCCGGACAGGTGGTTCGCGCCTGGTCGCCCTTCCTGTTCCTGACCGCCACCGTGACCTTATGGAGCATCCCGCCGTTTAAAGCCCTGTTCGCCCCCGGCGGCGCGATGTATGACTTCGTCATCAATATCTCCGTACCGTTCCTCGATAAGATGGTCGCCCGCATGCCGCCGGTAGTCAGCGCAGAGACCCCTTACGCGGCGGTGTATAAGTTCGACTGGCTGTCCGCCACCGGCACCGCCATCCTGTTCGCAGCGCTGCTTTCCATTGTCTGGCTGCGCATGAAGCCAAAAGATGCACTGGTCACCTTTGGCAGCACGCTGAAAGAGCTGGCGCTGCCGATTTACTCCATCGGTATGGTGCTGGCGTTCGCCTTTATCTCTAACTATTCCGGGCTCTCTTCGACGCTGGCGCTGGCCCTGGCGCATACCGGACACGCGTTTACCTTCTTCTCGCCGTTCCTCGGCTGGCTGGGGGTATTCCTGACCGGTTCGGATACCTCATCTAACGCCCTGTTCGCCGCGCTGCAGGCCACCGCAGCCCAGCAAATCGGCGTCTCCGATATCCTGCTGGTCGCGGCTAACACCACCGGCGGCGTCACCGGCAAGATGATTTCACCGCAGTCCATCGCCATCGCCTGTGCGGCGGTCGGCCTGGTGGGTAAAGAATCAGACCTGTTCCGCTTCACGGTGAAACACAGCCTGATCTTTACCTGTATGGTTGGCATCATCACCACGCTGCAGGCCTATGTATTAACCTGGATGATCCCATGATAGTGATGCCCCGGCGCCTTGCAGACGATGTGGCTCGTCGTGTGCGAGCGCTGATTGAAGAACAACATCTGGAGGCGGGCATGCGATTGCCCGCCGAGCGCCAGCTGGCCGCACAGCTTGGCGTTTCACGTAACTCACTGCGTGAAGCGCTGGCGATGCTGGTCAACGAAGGTCTGCTTGTCAGCCGCCGCGGCGGTGGGACCTTCCTGCGCTGGCAGCATGAGGCGTGGTCGGAACAGAACATCGTCCAGCCACTGAAAACCTTGCTCGCCGACGACCCCGATTACAGCTTTGATATTCTGGAAGCCCGCCACGCCATTGAAGCCAGCACCGCCTGGCATGCGGCGCTGCGGGCAACCGATGCCGAAAAAGAGCGTATTCGCCTGTGCTTTGAAGCCACCCAGAGCGAAGACCCGGACCTCGCCTCGCAGGCTGACGTCCGCTTCCACCTGGCGATTGCCGAAGCCTCACATAACGTTGTGCTGCTGCAAACCATGCGCGGCTTTTTCGACCTCTTACAATCCTCGGTCAAGCAAAGCCGCCAGCGGATGTACCTCGTTCCGCCGGTATTCGCCCGCCTCACCGAGCAGCACCAGGCCGTGATGGAGGCCATTTTCGCCGGTGACGCCGAAGGCGCACGGCAGGCGATGATGGCGCATCTCGGCTTTGTCCACGCCACGATTAAACACTTTGATGAAGACCAGGCCCGCCAGGCACGAATTACCCGCCTGCCCGGTGACCATAATGAAAATGCCAGGGAGAACCCGTGATGATTATTTCAGCCGCCAGCGACTATCGCGCCGCCGCCCAGCGGATCCTGCCGCCGTTTCTGTTCCATTACATCGACGGCGGTGCCTATGCCGAACACACGCTGCGCCGCAACGTTGAAGACCTCTCCGACGTGGCGTTACGCCAGCGGATACTGAAGAACATGTCGGATCTGAGCCTGGAGACCTCGCTGTTCAAAGAGACCCTCTCCATGCCGGTTGCGCTGGCGCCGGTCGGGCTGTGCGGCATGTACGCGCGTCGCGGTGAAGTGCAGGCGGCAGGGGCGGCGGACGATAAAGGCATTCCGTTTACCCTCTCCACCGTTTCGGTCTGCCCGATCGAAGAGGTTGCGCCAACCATTAAGCGCCCGATGTGGTTCCAGCTGTACGTACTACGCGACCGTGGCTTTATGCGTAACGCGCTGGAGCGTGCCAAAGCTGCAGGATGTTCAACCCTGGTGTTTACCGTGGATATGCCGACGCCTGGCGCGCGCTATCGTGATGCCCATTCCGGCATGAGCGGCCCGAATGCCGCCATGCGCCGCTACTGGCAGGCGATGACCCATCCGCAGTGGGCATGGGACGTCGGCTTAAATGGTCGCCCGCACGACCTCGGGAATATCTCGACCTATCTGGGCAAACCGACCGGTCTTGAGGACTATATTGGCTGGCTGGCGAATAACTTCGATCCGTCGATTTCGTGGAAGGACCTCGAGTGGATCCGCGAGTTCTGGGACGGCCCGATGGTGATCAAAGGGATCCTCGACCCGGAAGATGCGCGCGACGCGGTGCGCTTCGGCGCCGACGGGATTGTGGTCTCCAACCACGGCGGCCGCCAGCTCGACGGCGTCCTCTCCTCCGCCCGCGCCCTGCCGGCTATTGCCGATGCGGTAAAAGGCGACATCACGATCCTTGCCGATAGCGGTATCCGCAACGGCCTTGATGTGGTGCGGATGATTGCGCTGGGTGCCGATAGCGTACTGCTGGGCCGCGCCTATCTGTACGCCCTGGCCACCCACGGCAAGCAAGGGGTCGCCAATCTGCTGAACCTGATTGAGAAAGAGATGAAGGTGGCGATGACCCTGACCGGGGCGAAGAGCATCGGCGAAATCAGCCGTGATTCGCTGGTGCAGAGCGCCGACGCGCTCCAGACCTTCGCGGCCCTCAAGCAGGGTAACGCGGCGTAATCTGCCCGCCCGGCGCGCCCGCAGGGGTGAGCGCCGGGCAAATATCTGCTATTCTGCCCCCCGCGATCAAGAGCCTAATGAGACAGGGCAGCATGCTGAACATTGTATTATTCGAACCAGAAATCCCGCCGAATACCGGCAATATTATCCGCCTGTGTGCCAACACCGGCTTTCGCCTGCATATCATCGAGCCGATGGGATTCACCTGGGATGATAAGCGCCTGCGCCGCGCCGGGCTGGATTACCATGAGTTCACCGCCGTTCAGCGTCATCACGATTATCACGCTTTTGTGGAAAGCGCGAAGCCGCAGCGCCTGTTTGCCCTGACCACCAAAGGTACGCCGGCCCACAGCGCGGTCAGCTATCAAGAGGGTGATTTTTTGATGTTTGGCCCGGAAACGCGCGGCCTGCCGGCCAGCATTCTTGATGCTCTGCCCGCAGAGCAGAAAATCCGCATCCCGATGATGCCGGACAGCCGCAGCATGAACCTGTCAAACGCCGTGTCGGTAGTGGTATATGAGGCGTGGCGCCAGCTGGGATATGCTGGCGCAGTATTGCGTAGTTGAGTCCCGGACAGCGCTCGGTTTTATAGCCCGGATAGATGCGCAGCATCGCCTCCGGGAAATCAATCAAATCCCGTCGCCGTATTCGAAAGTATGGTGTATCCCGTTGAAGTGCTGGTCCATATCCATCGCCGGTTTGTCGCTCTCCGGCTTCCCGACGATACGCGCCGGCACGCCCGCCGCGGTGGTGTGCGGCGGCACTGGCTGAAGCACCACAGAGCCGGCGCCAATTTTCGCGCCGCGCCCGACTTCAATATTGCCGAGGATCTTCGCCCCGGCGCCAATCATGACCCCTTCGCGAATTTTCGGATGACGGTCACCGCTGGTTTTACCGGTACCGCCCAGGGTTACGGACTGCAGAATGGAGACGTCGTCTTCAATCACCGCCGTTTCGCCGACAACAATGCCGGTGGCATGATCGAGCATAATCCCGCGGCCAATTTTAGCCGCCGGGTGGATATCGACCTGGAACGAGACCGACACCTGGTTTTGCAGGAAAATCGCCAGCGCGCGACGCCCCTGCGCCCACAGCCAGTGACCAATACGATAGGCCTGCAGCGCGTGGAAGCCTTTCAGGTACAGCAGCGGGGTTGAATATTTATCGACTGCCGGGTCTCGGGTGCGCACGGCCTGAATGTCACAGGCGGCGGAGGCAATCATTTCCGGGTCAGCGGCATAGGCCTCTTCCACCACTTCGCGAATGGCGATGGCAGGCATAATCGGTGATGCCAGCTTATTGGCCAGCATATAGCTCAGGGCGCTGCCCAGATTTTCGTGCTTGAGTAGCGTTGCGTGGTAAAAACTGGCGAGCATCGGCTCACAGTCAGCTAAAGCCCGAGCTTCGGCTTTAATATTATTCCAGACGATATCCAGTTCTTCACACGGCATTGCTGACTCCAGACGATATAATAATGACCGGCCAGTTCTATGCTGGCCGGGTCATTCAGGTGATCCAGGTTCCATCGCAGTTAGTTGCTACGCTCGTCCTTGCGTGCACGACCTAATAAGCTCAATGCTGCCTCGCGCGCGTTTTTTCCGCAATACAATACCTGATAAATTTGCTCAGTTATTGGCATTTCGACACCTAAACGCTGTGCCAGAACGCGAACTTCCTTGGTATTGCGATAACCTTCTACCACCTGGCCAATCGTATCCTGTGCGCCTTGTACATCCATGCCCTGACCGAGCATCATGCCAAAGCGACGGTTACGCGACTGGTTATCGGTGCAGGTCAGCACCAGATCGCCGAGTCCCGCCATGCCCATAAAGGTTTCCGGGTCTGCGCCCAGCGCGGCGCCGAGACGAGACATTTCCACCAGGCCACGGGTAATCAGCGCGGTACGCGCATTGGCGCCAAAGCCGATGCCGTCAGACATCCCGGCGCCAATAGCGATGACGTTTTTCACCGCGCCACCAAGCTGCACGCCGATAAAGTCCGGGTTGATATATACCCGGAAGCTTTTGCCGCAGTGCAGCAGGCGTTGCAGATCGTCAGCAAACTGCGGATCCGTTGCGGCCAGCGAAATGGCCGTCGGCAGCCCCGCCGCCAGTTCTTTGGCGAAGGTCGGGCCAGAAATGACCGCCAGCGGGATAGTGTCGCCCAGCGCTTCGCGCGCGACATCCTGCAGTAAACGGCCGGTTTCCGCCTCAAGCCCTTTGGTCGCCCAGACCAGGCGCGCATCAGAGCGCATCAGCGGTTTAATCTGACGCAGGACCTGGCCAAAGACATGGCTCGGCACCACCACCAGAATGTCACGGCTGGCGGCCAGTGCGGCAGCAAGGTCGCTTTCAAGATGCAGCGTGTCAGGGAACGGAACGTCAGGGAGGAACGCCGCGTTGCAGCGATCGTGCTGCAGCGTCGCGATATGTTTCGGGTCATGGCCCCAGAGTACGACATCGTGGCCATTTCTTGCCAGGGTGATGGCAAGAGCGGTGCCGTAAGAGCCGGCACCGATCACAGTCATTGCAGCATTAAGTGCGTTCATCAGGCATCCTGATGTTGTTCGGCACCTTCGCCAGCCTGCTGCTGCAGATAGTTCATAAACAGCGCATCAAAGTTCACTGGTGCAAGGTTCAGTTGCGGGAAGGTACCGCGAGAAACCAGGCTGGTGATGCACTCACGCGCATACGGGAACAGGATGTTCGGGCAGTATGCACCGAGGCAATGTGCCATCTGGTTGCCGTCAATGCCTTCGATGGAGAAAATACCGCCCTGCTGTACTTCGCACAGGAATGCAGTTTCTTCGCCCAGCGCGGCGGTTACGGTCACACGCAGCACCACTTCATAAACGCCTTCAGCCAGCTGGCTGGAAGCGGTATCCAGATCAAGTTTAACCTCTGGCTGCCAGTCTTTCTGGAAAACTTGCGGCGCGTTCGGCGCTTCAAAGGAGATATCCTTGGTATAAATACGTTGGATCTGGAACGTCATTTCGGTGCTGTTTTGTTCTGACATAGTAAAACCCTTTCGTGTTGTCCTTAAATACGTCTATCCGAGGTGGATGGACGCAAAATTAGCGCAGCAGGGGATCAAGTCCACCACCTGAATCAAGCGCATACAAGTCGTCACAGCCGCCAATGTGCTGTTCATCAATAAAAATCTGCGGAACCGTCGTCCGACCACTGCGCTGGATCATCTCTTCACGCTTTGCGGCATTGCCATCGATCGGCAGTTCATTGAAGGTTACGCCTTTGCTGTTCAGCAGCGCTTTAGCACGCACGCAGAACGGACAGGTCGCTTTGGTATAGATATCAATATTGGCCATGACTTCACTCCTGTTTTTACCCTGAGGATTTTACGCCGCAGACAAGGCACCCCCGGCGGTTCAGCACAATGGGGGACCCGGTCACGCCATAAAGACGCGGGGTAAATTATTTGCCGCGTACCAGCGGAAGGTTCTCGCCGCTCCAGCCAGCGATGCCTTCTTTCAGTACAAAGACTTTCTCGAATCCGGCTTTATTCAGCGAGCTGGCTGGATCTTGAGCCTGCATACCGGAACCGTCTACCACTATAATGGGTTGTGCTTTGTGCTTTTCCAACTCACCCACGTTATTTGCCTTGATATCGCTCGGCAGCAGGTTGATGGAGCCAGCAATATGGCCTTTACGGAAATCGTCACGCTGACGCAGGTCGACGACAACGGCATCTTCTTTGTTGATTAGGCGCGTCGCTTCACCACGGGTAATGACTTTAACTTTCGACATCAGCCCTTTAAAGGTGGTGAACAGCACCGCCACCAGCAGCGCGATCCACGCGATGCTCAGGACGGGATGACGGCCGACGAATTGCATAATTTCTTGCATGGGGGGTTACAACTCCCGACTAAGTGATAAAAAAACCAGGGAAGGAGTATACCTGTGCATTGCGGCAAATACAGCCAGTGAGCGCGATGTAATGCATTTTCTGCGGTCCGTCACGAAAAAATAATCGCCGCGTGACTTTCGTTGACGATTGCCGCTCTCTTTCTTTGATCTTTTACGGTGCTTTGATCGATTCAGCTGTAGTAAAATTACGCAAATTTTCTGTCTTTGAGCATGAGGTTGTCGCAATGTCGAATTCTAAAAAGCCAATGGTACTGGTCATTCTTGATGGCTATGGCTATCGTGAAGACCAGCAGGATAACGCGATTTATAGCGCGAAAACCCCCGTCATGGACGCATTGTGGGCCAAACGTCCCCATACGCTGATTGACGCTTCGGGTCTGGAAGTCGGTCTGCCGGACCGCCAGATGGGTAACTCTGAAGTGGGTCACGTAAACCTCGGCGCCGGTCGTATCGTGTATCAGGATCTGACCCGTCTCGATGTCGAAATTAAAGAACGTACCTTCTTTGCTAACCCGGTGCTGACCACCGCGGTCGATAAAGCCGTTGCTGCCGGTAAAGCGGTGCACATCATGGGCCTGATGTCTGCTGGCGGCGTTCACAGCCACGAAGACCACATCATGGCGATGGTGGAACTGGCCGCAGAGCGCGGTGCAGAAAAAATCTACCTGCACGCTTTCCTTGATGGCCGCGATACCCCACCGCGCAGCGCTGAAAACTCCCTGGCCAAATTTGAAGAAAAATTTGCGGCCCTGGGTAAAGGCCGTGTGGCCTCTATCATTGGCCGCTACTACGCGATGGACCGTGACAACCGTTGGGATCGCGTTGAACAGGCGTATGACCTGATGACCCTGGCGAAAGGCGAGTTCCAGGCAGACAGCGCAGTAGCCGGTCTGCAGGCCGCTTACGCCCGTGATGAAAATGACGAATTCGTTAAAGCGACCGTGATCCGTGCTGAAGGCCAGGCCGATGCCGCCATGGAAGATGGCGATGCGCTGATCTTCATGAACTTCCGTGCCGACCGTGCGCGTGAGATCACCCGCGCCTTCGTGAACGCCGATTTCGACGGCTTCGCCCGTAAGAAAACCGTCAAACTCGACTTCGTGATGCTGACCGAATACGCCGCTGACATCAAAGTCGCCTGCGCCTATCCGCCTGCTTCATTGGCCAACACCTTCGGCGAGTGGATGGCGAAGAACGACAAAACCCAGCTGCGTATCTCCGAAACGGAGAAATATGCGCATGTGACCTTCTTCTTCAACGGCGGTGTCGAAGAGCCGTTCCAGGGCGAAGAGCGCATTCTGATCAACTCCCCGAAAGTGGCGACCTACGATCTGCAACCGGAAATGAGCTCTGCCGAGCTGACCGAAAAACTGGTTGGCGCCATCAAGGGCGGTCAGTATGACACCATCATCTGTAACTACCCGAACGGCGATATGGTCGGTCATACCGGGGTAATGGAAGCGGCGATTAAAGCCGTTGAAACCCTGGATAACTGCATCGAGCAGGTCACCAAAGCGGTAGAATCCGTCGGCGGCCAGCTGCTGATTACCGCCGATCATGGTAACGCAGAACAGATGCGCGATCCGGCAACCGGTCAGGCCCATACGGCTCACACCAACCTGCCGGTTCCGCTGATCTACGTTGGCGATAAAAACGTCAAAGTGGCTGAAGGTGGCAAGCTTTCCGATATCGCGCCAACCATGTTGTCGCTCATGGGAATGGAAATCCCGCAAGAGATGACTGGCAAGCCGCTGTTCATCGTGGAATAATCCTTCCCCATGAGGGGAAAGGCGACTTATTCAAACACATGGATCGCAACGGCTGTTCGATCCGTCCTTTACGCCAGCGCACTCAGCGCTGGCGTATTGCTGTGCGCCGCACCCGCTCAGGCGGACGATCGTGACCAGCTAAAATCCATTCAGGCTGACATCGCCGCGAAACAGCAGGCGATCAAGCAGCAGCAACAGCAGCGCGCTTCCCTGCTCGCCCAGCTCAAGGCCCAGGAAGAAGCCATTTCCGCCGCGGCCCGTAAACTCCGTGAAACCCAGGACACCCTTAATCAGCTGAATAAGCAGATTAACGAGATGAACGCGTCTATCGCGAAGCTCGAGCGCCAGCGCGCCTCCCAGGAGCGCAACCTCTCCGCTCAGCTCGATGCCGCGTTCCGCCAGGGGCCGCACACCGGGGTGCAGATGATCCTCAGTGGCGAAGAGGGGCAGCGTAACCAGCGCATGCAGGTCTATTACGGTTACCTGAACCAGGCTCGCCAGGAAACCATCCTCCAGCTGAAGCAGACCCGTGAAGAGGTCGCCGCCCAAAAGGCCGATCTGGAAGAGAAGCAGAGCCAGCAGCAGACGCTGGTTTACGAACAGCGGGCACAGCAGGCGAAGCTGGAACAAGCACGCAACGAACGTAAGAAAACCCTTTCAGGCCTTGAATCCTCCATTCAGAAAGGCCAGCAGCAGCTTGGCGAAATGCGGGCCAACGAATCGCGCCTGCGTGGTCGCATCGCTCAGGCGGAAGCCGCGGCGAAGGCCCGTGCCGATCGAGAAGCCCGCGATGCGCAGGCCGTGCGCGATCGCCAGCAGGATGCATCCCGTAAAGGCACCACCTACAAACCAACGGAAAGCGAGCGTTCGCTGATGTCTCGTACCGGCGGTCTGGGCTCGCCGCGCGGTCAGGCCTACTGGCCGGTTCGCGGAACGTTGCTTCATCGTTATGGCGAACAGCTGCAAGGTGAACTACGTTGGAAAGGGATGGTTATCGCTGCGTCTGAAGGTACCGAGGTCAAGGCAATTGCCGATGGCCGGGTAATCCTCGCCGACTGGCTGCAGGGCTACGGCCTGGTAGTCGTGGTCGAACACGGTAAAGGTGACATGAGCCTTTACGGCTATAACCAAAGCGCGCTGGTCAGCGTCGGCACTCAGGTCCGGGCGGGCCAGCCGATTGCTCTCGTAGGCAGCAGCGGCGGTCAGGGCCGCCCGTCGCTCTATTTCGAAATTCGTCGCCAGGGTCAGGCGGTCAATCCACAGCCGTGGTTGGGAAGATAAGTTTTGCTTCAATTTCGCAGAATTGCATTCGCGGTAGCCGGTACGCTGGCTATGGCATCGCCCGCATTTGCCGGCAAACTCTCCATTGTTATCGACGACTTTGGCTACCGTCCCCAGACGGAAAGCCAGGTGCTGGCGCTGCCAGCGACCATCTCCATTGCCGTTTTACCGAACGCGCCCCATGCGCATGAAATGGCGACCCGGGCGCACAATCTCGGTCACGAAGTACTGATCCACCTGCCGATGGCGCCAATCAGCAAACAGCCGCTGGAAAAAGATACCCTGCGCCCTGATATGAGCAGCAGTGAGATCGAACGCATCATCCGCGACGCCTATAGCAAGGTGCCCTACGCCGTTGGCCTGAACAACCATATGGGCAGCGCGATGACCTCCAGCCTGTTCGGCATGCAAAAGGTGATGCAGGCGCTGGAGCGCTACAACCTCTACTTCCTCGATAGCGTCACCATCGGGAATACCCAGGCCATGCGCGCCGCGCAGGGGACCGGGGTCAAGGTTATCAAGCGCAAGGTGTTTCTGGATGACACACAGAATGAGGCCGATATTCGCGTCCAGTTTAATCGGGCGATCGCCCTGGCACGCCGCAATGGTTCAGCCATCGCCATCGGTCACCCGCACCCCACCACGGTGCGCGTGCTGCAGCAGATGGTCTATAACCTGCCGCCGGATATCACCCTCGTTCGCCCCAGCAGCCTGCTGAACGAACCTCAGGTCGATACCTCAACGCCAGACAAAGGCCAGCCGCCAGCGCAGAACACACAGCCGCGCAACCCGTTCCGCGGCGTGAAATTCTGCAAGCCGAAGCATCCGCCTGAGCCGGTTTCCGCCAGTCGTTTCTTCACTATCCTGAGCGAAAGCATCAGCCAGAGCACCCTGGTGCAGTACTACCAGCTGAAATGGCAGGGCTGGGATAATCCCAATAACTAAGTCGAGCGGGAATCCGTCTGCTTTTCCACGGCAGGTTCCCGTTTGTCATCATCGGCATACCAGGCTTTAAAATACTTCAGAAAACTGTACAAGGTCGCGTACAGCCCGGTGACCACCCCAACCTTTCCCTGACGCCACGCGCCGCTGAACAGATACCATTTAAAAAACGCGCCAATCGCGCTGACGATCCCGCGGCATAACGACGGCCTGATCTTCTGGTTTTTAACCAGCCGGGTAGTGTAGCCATTCAGCTTATTAAACACTTCGTGCAGCGAATAAAACGTATCGTGGCGCACGTGGCCCGGCAGCTTGAGTGAGCGCGTGTGGCCCACCACCTGATCGTCGACCGGGCGGTCATTAAAGGCGGCGGTGGTGCGGTTGAACAAGCGGACCGGGTAATCCGGCGAGGAGACGGGATAGATAGTTCTGACCGCCTCGCCAAGCACATACCAGTAACGCGGCAGACGCCACGCGCAGGCCGGATCGGGCACCTCGCCAGCTTTCAGCTTCAGGATCGCCGCGACGACGTCGCTATCAAGAATTTCATCGCTATCCATGCACAGCACCCAGTCATGGCTGGCCAGGGCCGTGGCATAGTTCATCTGATCGCCATGGGCGGTATAGGGGTGATGATGAACCGTTAAGCCAAACTGCTGGCAGATATCCAGAGTCGCATCGCTGCTACCGGAATCAACGACAATACACTCATCCGCCACGGCGAGCAGCGGGGGCAAAACCTGCCGTAGAAGGCGGGCAGAATTACAGGTCAGCAGGCAAACAGAGAGTTTAAACATGGTTTTATAAAATTAAACGGTGATTAAACGACTGTATAAACGAATAGGTTAAAAATCGATTTAGAAATAGTGCGTTTGCGATGCAGACGCGTTGAAATGTTATCCAAAACTAAATAAAAAAAAGCGCCCGCAGGCGCTCAGTGGATCGCGACGTTACGCCCGGCCATCGCCGGGCGGCAGTCGTTATGGCTTAATCCCAGCTCAGAATCACTTTGCCGGACTGACCGGAGCGCATCGCGTCAAAGCCCTGCTGGAATTCATCGATGCCGAAACGGTGGGTGATGATCGGCGAGAGATCCAGACCAGACTGGATCAGAGCCGCCATCTTGTACCAGGTTTCAAACATTTCTCGACCATAAATCCCTTTGATTAACAGACCCTTAAAGATGACCTTGGTCCAGTCGATCGACATATCCGACGGTGGAATACCAAGCATCGCAACGCGACCGCCGTGGTTCATGGTGTCCAGCATGGTGCGGAAGGCCGGCGGCGCGCCGGACATTTCCAGCCCGACGTCGAAGCCTTCGGTCATGCCCAGTTCCGCCATCACGTCAGTCAGGTTCTCCTGCGCGACGTTGACCGCGCGGGTGACGCCCATCTTACGCGCCAGGCCCAGACGGTATTCGTTGACGTCGGTGATGACGACGTTGCGAGCACCTACGTGCTTAGCCACCGCCGCCGCCATGATGCCGATCGGACCCGCACCGGATACCAGCACGTCTTCACCCACCAGGTCGAAGGAGAGCGCGGTATGCACGGCGTTACCAAACGGGTCAAAAATGGACGCCAGATCGTCAGAAATGTTGTCAGGAATTTTGAAGGCGTTGAAGGCCGGAATCACCAGATATTGTGCGAAGCAGCCCGGACGGTTGACGCCCACGCCGATAGTATTGCGGCACAGGTGAGTACGCCCGGCACGGCAGTTACGGCAGTGGCCGCAGGTAATATGCCCTTCACCGGAAACGCGGTCGCCAATCTTAAAGCCACGCACTTCCTGACCGATACCCACCACCTCACCGACGTACTCATGCCCTACCACCATCGGTACCGGGATGGTTTTTTGCGACCACTCGTCCCAGTTATAGATGTGTACGTCAGTACCGCAAATCGCGGTCTTGCGGATTTTGATCAGCAGATCGTTATGGCCGACTTCCGGT
The DNA here is from genome assembly GCF_051131755.1 of Klebsiella sp. R445. Taxonomy (NCBI): domain Bacteria; kingdom Pseudomonadati; phylum Pseudomonadota; class Gammaproteobacteria; order Enterobacterales; family Enterobacteriaceae; genus Klebsiella; species Klebsiella sp. R445. Next base: position 3,333,177 of record NZ_CP180446.1, on the reverse strand, counting down.
TCCGGTACGTCGGTCATCCAGATGCCTTCTTCCGCTTTCAGTTTGGATAACGCTTTCATCTCACACCCTCAGGCAATGACGCCCAGTTGTTTGCCGATGCGGGTAAAGGCTTCCACCGCACGTTCAATTTGTTCAGGGGTATGCGCCGCAGACATCTGGGTGCGAATACGCGCCTGGCCTTTTGGTACCACCGGATAGAAGAACCCGGTGACGTAAATACCTTCTTTTTGCAGTTCGCGCGCAAAGTTCTGCGCCACCACGGCTTCGCCCAGCATCACCGGGATAATGGCATGGTCAGCGCCGGCGAGGGTAAAGCCCGCGGCGGTCATTTTTTCGCGGAACAGGCGTGCGTTGGACCACAGGCGGTCGCGCAGCTCGCTGCCGGTCTCGACCATCTCCAGCACTTTGATCGAGGCGGCGACAATTGCTGGCGCCAGCGAGTTGGAGAACAGGTACGGGCGCGAGCGCTGGCGCAACCACTCAACCACCTCTTTGCGTGCGGCAGTGTAGCCGCCAGACGCGCCGCCCAGCGCTTTGCCGAGCGTACCGGTGATGATGTCCACCCGGCCCATCACGTCGCAGTATTCATGGGAGCCACGACCGTTGTCGCCGACGAAGCCGACGGCGTGAGAGTCATCAACCATCACCAGCGCATCGTACTGGTCTGCCAGGTCGCAGACGCCTTTCAGGTTGGCAATGACGCCATCCATTGAGAACACGCCGTCGGTGGCAATCAGCACGTGACGCACACCGGCTTCACGGGCCTCTTTCAGACGCGCTTCCAGCTCCTGCATATCGTTATTGGCATAGCGATAGCGTTTCGCTTTGCACAGGCGCACGCCGTCGATGATTGAAGCGTGGTTGAGGGCATCAGAAATAATGGCATCCTCCGGCCCCAGCAGGGTTTCAAACAGGCCGCCGTTGGCATCGAAACAGGAGGAGTAGAGAATCGCATCTTCCATACCGAGGAACTCAGCCAGCTTCTTCTCAAGCACTTTGTGGCTGTCCTGGGTCCCGCAGATGAAGCGCACGGAAGCCATACCGAAACCGTGGCTGTCCATGCCGTCTTTTGCCGCGGCGATCAGTGCCGGGTGGTTCGCCAGACCCAGGTAGTTATTGGCGCAGAAGTTAATAACGTTGCTGCCGCCGACGGTGATATCCGCCTGCTGCGCCGATGTGATAATGCGTTCTTCTTTAAACAACCCCTCTGCGCGAGCGGTCTCCAGGTCATTGGTTAACTGTTTGTAAAAATCACCACGCATTGCAACTCTCCAGATTCGGCAAAATTTGGCACATATTACCCAAAGCTATACGCTGATACGAGATGATGCATGCCTTAATGAATTATTTGCAGCATTAATCACGCTCAACACCCCCTTTTCGGCGAATGGCTGAAGCCTTCTCCATGTGGTGATATGATATGAATATTCGCGTCCGGATTGTCTCTGGACGCCACACTTCAAAGGTTACAGTTATGATCATCGTTACCGGCGGCGCAGGCTTTATCGGCAGCAACATCGTTAAGGCCCTGAATGACAAAGGCATTACCGACATTCTGGTCGTAGACAATCTGAAAGACGGCACCAAGTTTGTGAACCTGGTTGACCTGAACATCGCGGATTACATGGATAAAGAAGACTTCCTGATCCAGGTGATGGCCGGCGAAGAATTTGGCGAAATCGAAGCGGTGTTCCATGAAGGCGCCTGCTCTTCCACCACAGAGTGGGACGGCAAGTACATGATGGATAACAACTATCAGTACTCCAAAGAGCTTCTGCATTACTGCCTGGAGCGCCAGATCCCGTTCCTGTACGCCTCTTCGGCGGCGACCTACGGTGGTCGCACCAGCGACTTTATCGAATCCCGCGAATACGAGCAGCCGCTTAACGTCTACGGCTACTCCAAATTCCTGTTTGACGAGTACGTCCGCCAGATCATGCCGGAAGCAGACTCGCAGATCGTCGGCTTCCGTTACTTCAACGTTTACGGGCCGCGTGAAGGCCACAAAGGCAGCATGGCGAGCGTGGCATTCCACCTCAACACCCAGCTGAACAACGGCGAAAGCCCGAAACTGTTCGAAGGCAGCGATGGCTTCAAACGCGATTTCGTCTATGTGGGTGACGTAGCTGCAGTGAACCTGTGGTTCTGGGAAAACGGCGTCTCCGGGATTTTCAACCTGGGTACCGGCCGTGCGGAATCCTTCCAGGCGGTGGCGGACGCTACGCTGGCCTATCACCAGAAAGGCAGCATCGAGTACATCCCGTTCCCGGATAAGCTGAAAGGCCGCTATCAGGCGTTTACTCAGGCGGATATGACCAACCTGCGCGCAGCAGGCTACGACAAACCGTTTAAAACCGTTGCCGAAGGCGTAACGGAATATATGGCCTGGCTCAACCGCGACAGCGATACAAATTCACAAAATCATTCGAGCGGTAACAAGGCGGCAGCTAAGTGAATCTCCGGGAGCTTACAAAAGTAAGTGACCGGAGTGAACGCAGGTAGCCAACGCAGAGACCGTTTGAAGGATGAAGTGAATGAAAATATTGGTGGTTGGCCCGTCCTGGGTGGGCGACATGATGATGTCGCAAAGTCTCTATCGCACGCTCAAGGCGCGCTATCCCCAGGCCATTATCGACGTGATGGCGCCCGCGTGGTGTCGTCCGTTGTTGTCGCGTATGCCAGAAGTCAACGAAGCCATCCCGATGCCGCTCGGCCACGGTGCGCTGGCCATCGGCGAACGTCGCAAGCTCGGGCACAGCCTGCGTGAACGTCGTTACGACCGCGCCTACGTGCTGCCAAACTCGTTTAAATCGGCGCTGGTCCCCTTCTTTGCCAATATTCCGCACCGTACCGGCTGGCGGGGTGAGATGCGCTACGGTTTGTTGAACGATGCGCGGGTGCTGGATAAAGACGCCTGGCCACTGATGGTCGAGCGCTATGTCGCGCTGGCTTACGATAATGGCGTCATGCGCAGTGCCAAAGATCTGCCGCAGCCCCTGCTCTGGCCACAGCTGCAGGTTTTCGACGGTGAAAAATCGCAGGTCTGTAACGCCTTTGCTATTTCGGCCGATCGGCCAATGGTCGGTTTCTGCCCCGGCGCGGAATTTGGCCCGGCTAAACGCTGGCCGCATTACCACTATGCCGAACTGGCAAAGCAGCTCATCGATACCGGGTATCAGGTTATCCTGTTCGGTTCGGCCAAAGATCATGAAGCCGGTAACGACATTCTCGCCGCGCTGAACACCCAGCAGCAGGCATGGTGCCGCAACCTGGCTGGCGAAACCCAGCTTGAGCAAGCGGTGGTGTTGATTGCCGCCTGTAAAGCGGTGGTCAGCAATGACTCTGGCCTGATGCACGTTGCCGCAGCATTAAACCGCCCGCTGGTGGCGCTATATGGCCCGAGCAGCCCCGATTTCACTCCACCGCTGTCGCACCAGGCGCGGGTTATCCGTCTGATTAGCGGCTATCACAAAGTCCGTAAAGGCGATGCCGAGCAAGGCTATCACCAGAGCCTGATCGATATTACGCCGCAGCGCGTGCTGGAAGAGCTGACCACGCTGCTGCAGGAAAAACCGGAACAAGAGGAAGCGTAACGGATGCGGGTATTGATCGTGAAAACCTCGTCCATGGGCGACGTCCTGCATACGCTGCCCGCGCTGACCGACGCCGCGCAGGCCATTCCCGGCATTCGTTTTGACTGGGCGGTGGAGGAAGGGTTCGCGCAGATCCCCTCCTGGCATAATACCGTCGACCGCGTGATCCCGGTCGCTATTCGCCGCTGGCGCAAAGCCTGGTTCTCTGCCCCGATTAAAGCCGAGCGTGCGGCCTTTCGTCAGGCTATTCGCGCACAACGCTACGATGCCATTATTGACGCTCAGGGCCTGGTCAAAAGCGCCGCGTTAGTGACCCGCCTGGCGCAGGGGGTCAAGCACGGCATGGACTGGCACAGCGCCCGCGAGCCGCTGGCGAGCCTGTTCTACAATCGCCGTCACGCGATTGCAAAGCAGCAACATGCCGTCGAGCGTACCCGGGAACTGTTTGCCAGGAGCCTCGGCTATACCCGACCGGCGCAGCAAGGTGATTATGCCATCGCCCGTCACTTTACGGATTTGTCAGCCGCTGCGGCTACGCCGTACCTGGTCTTCCTGCATGCCACCACTCGCGACGATAAGCACTGGCCAGAAAGCCACTGGCAGGCGCTGATTGCCCTGCTGGCCGACAGCGGTCTGCAGATTAAGCTGCCGTGGGGCGCGCCGCACGAAGAAGCGCGGGCTAAACGGCTGGCAGCAGGCCACGACTTTGTCGAGGTGCTGCCGCGGATGAGCCTGGAGCAGGTCGCTCAGGTGCTGGCGGGCGCCAGAGGCGTGGTGTCCGTCGATACCGGTCTGAGCCATCTGACCGCGGCGCTCGATAAGCCGAACTTTACGCTGTATGGACCCACCGATCCGGGGCTGATTGGCGGCTACGGTCAAAACCAGTTTGTCGTCCGCCCGGACAGCGGCAACAGCACCGGGGATATTGCCGCAGAGCAGGTGGCGCAGTTGCTGAAATCACAAGGACTGCTGTAATGGGTTCACTGTTTAAACAATTTTATCGCTACACCCGCCCGCGAGCCTACCGCCACAACGAAAATCTCTGGCCGTGGACGAAAATCACCCGCGCGGCAAGCGGGGAAATTAGCGCACTGGTTTATAAAGGAAAATCCGTTCCGCTAGTCGGCCTGAGCGAATTGAAAAACAGGGAGAGCGGTGAGGTTTTGCTTACGGCGACCGGCCCCTCCACCCGCAATATCGATTTTTCCCGACTGCCCAAAAATGTGCCGGTCATGGGCGTGAACGGCGCCTGGTTTCTCTCGGATAAACTCCGTTTTTCGTTCTATACCATTGTTGATATGGAGTTCTACGATAAGAAACCTGACGTCATTCGCTCGGTGATTAGCCAGCCCGACCTTGTGCTTTTCACCACCATGCACGGCATCGCCAAAATTTACGATCATCATGCTGACCATTTGCGTTGCCGTTTGGCGCTGATTGAAGACGGCTGCTATAAAATTTATCAGCCTAAAGTGGCCAGCAATGCGATGCAGAAAACCTATCAGCATATCGCGGCGTTGCGCTTTCATCCCGAGCGCCAGGATATCTGCTTTAGCACCGATATCCGTCATGGCGTCTTTGATGCCGGCACCGTCGTCTACTGGTCTTTGCAGATCCTCGCATGGTTAGGATTTGAAACCATCCTGATCAGTGGTCTGGACATGAGTCATTTCGCGCTCCCACGGTTCTATGAAACACAGCAGAATAAATTGCCTTCTTATCTGGCAAGCAAGGTGGATGACCTGGTCATGCCTTCCTTTTCGCACGCTGCCAACGTGCTGCAACAACACCATATTCGGGTCGTCAACTTCTCTGTAGAAAGCGCGGTTCCGGGAACGATTTTTGAGAAGGTTTCTTTTGATGAGTACTTTAAAAATCAGTAGCTACGCCAGACAGGGTTACAACATTGTCTTTCCTTTGTTTCTGTTTTTTAGCGCTATTTTTTGCGTATCAACCCGGGTAAACAACCTCCTTCATTTATCTATTTTACTGTTTCTCCTTTCACTTATTGATAAGGACAATCGCCGGGCAGTTGCAGACAGCGTGCGCCAGCAGTGGCCGGTGTATGGCCTACTGATTGTCTTTTTTGTCTACTTTGCGCTGAGCAATATTTGGGGCCAGACCTCGCAGCACATCGACTCACCGCTGACCCACGGCGTCTATCTGATTTTTTATCTCTTGCTGCTGACAACGCTGCTCGGCAACCCTCGGACCCGACACCTTGCACTGCTAAGCGTGGTTGCCGGGATAACCGTTCTGTCCCTCTGGACGATGGCTACCGATTTTTCACTGGTCCTGAAAGAACGTATGGTCTCACCAGGCAACCCCGGACCGACTAACGTGATCGACCTGGCGGGCTATTGCGGCATCGGCATTCTTTTTTGCGCGATGCTGCTTAAAGAAAAAGGCAGCCACTTCCTGTACTTACCAATAGCCATCATGCTGGTGATGCTGTTTCTGACCCAAAGCCGTGGCCCGATTATCGCACTGCTGGTGGCGTTTGTTTGTACCCTCCACCTGCAGGTGTTTACTCGTCGCAACATGCTCATTGTCGTGGCATTAGCGATGGTCCTTGGGCTACTTTTCTTCTTCACCCCAACAGGCGATCTCCTGCTGGCGCGCTTTGAAGAGCTGGGCACCCAGAGCGGATTACGCATCAGTATCTGGCATCATACGGTCGAAGAAGTCGCCAGCCAGCCGTGGCTGGGCCGCGGTTTTGACTATGCCCTGAATTTTACAAACTACAGCGGCGAACATATCACCACGACACACAGCGTCTATCTTGGCTCATTGCTGAAAGGCGGCATTATTGGACTGACGTTGCTGCTGGCAGTGGTTGTCGGGGGATGCTGGCAAGCGTGGCGTAAACAGCAGGAGGATGGCCGCTACGGGATAGCGATTTTCATCTATGCGCTGATTTTTATGGCTTCCCAGGGGATGTTTATTATCAGTAACCCGCGAGAGACCTGGCTGCTGTTTTGGCTACCGTTGGGGATTGCGCTGAGCCGTAGCCTGCAGGCAAAGCGCTAAATTCGGCATACCTGCGGGGTGAGTGCTAACCGCCCTCCCCGGCCAACAAAACAGTAAAGGGCCCGATACGGGCCCTTTTTTACGCCTGTTAGCGAGAGGCAACGAGGCTATCGGCTTGCGCTTTAATCGCCGGCCAAACGGCGTCAACCATCATATCGGCCACGTTTGTTTCCTCGCAGACGATCTGCATGGCTTTCTCATATCCCGGCGCCCAAATAGCGTATCCCGGTAAGCCGGTATCTTTGAGTTTGCGCTTGTTGTACACCGCCACCATGGGCTTATCGAACGCGCGAGCGATGTGCACGATTGCGGTATCTGCGGTAATAACGAGATCGCAGTGACGAATGATTTCCACCGCTGAATTAATATTGCTATCAGGCAGATACTGTACGCTGTCCAGATTTAACTGGCTGATTTTTGCACTATGCCCAACCATCACGACGTTCACCTCATAGGGCAACGCATGCAAGCGTTCAATCAACGTGGCGACCTGGTGATGGCAAAAGTCTTTATCCATTGACGCAGTAAATGGATTTATCGCGATACAGAGCGCACGCTCATTTCCCTGCGCTAATAAGCGCTTAACTCTTTCCCGTTCGCGGGCATCGCCGGGCAGATGATAATGGTAACCATCGCTTTCTATGCCAAATAGCCTGGTGACCTCTTTGTAGCGGGCAGAAATATGGCAGCTACTCTCAATAAAGGGAATGGACTGGTCGTACAGCTTGTACTGTTGTTTATTAAATCCGATCACGCAACCTGGACGTAAGTCAGCGAGTAATTTAAATCGCTCATAGGTTTTAACATCATCGAAATCAATAACAGCATCAAATTTTGCCTCCCGCAATGCCTTCAGCGACATGCGGGGTTGATATAAATAGACCTGCTCAAGAAAAGCGGTACCTGCAAGCATCTGTTTACAGACAGGCCCCGTCAGAACGGAAACCTTAAAGCCGCTATCGGCCAGAAGCCTTGCGCAGCCGGTCGTCACAACCATGTCTCCGACCTTGTCATCGAGGCGCAATAATAAAACGTGTTGAATGTGCGCAGGATTAAAAGGCTGACGCTCACTTTTATTTCTATAACGATAGTTAATTAAATTAAATTTAATTTCGCGGAAGAAGGCATTTTTCTTCCGCGTTAATTGCTTAACGATACGCATACGGTACCTGGTTGTGGTCTTTTATCGCTGTGTGTGTTTCTGTTGGTAGTATTCCGCCAACGTCATTCCCTTCACCTGCGGGGCCAGCCAGCTGAAAAACGCTTCCAGGTCAGCATATAAGCGCTCGATATCCTGCTCGTTTTTAAACGTTGGGCTGCCGCCAGGCATGTACTCAGAAGAGTGGAGCATATATTCAACGTAGTCATTCCCCTGCGTCAACGTCTGGGTTACGACTTTTTTCATGGTTTCGACGTTGCCACCCATCGGACGCAGCCAGTGCACCGACGGCGAGCGGACTTTGCCGCGCAGACGGTCGTAGCCCTGCTTCACGCTGTTCATCCAGCCGGAGTGTTTATACTGAATGCTCATCGGCACTTCCAGCAGCGCGGAATGCCCCTCGCGGCTGATGTCGTTCTCATCGAGGAAATAGGCATGCTGCGGGAAACGACGATAATCTGTACCGCCATCGCCCTGCGGCGCGCCTTTCGCCGTCTTCCAGTTGACCCTCGGGGTCACCGAACAATCCACCAGATAGCCATGCTCCACCAGCAGGCGAGCATAGCGCTCGTCGAAGGCCCAGCGTCCGGCGCGGTGGCTGACCATTTTGGTCTGGAAAGTCTCTTCCAGCAGATGGGTCATATAGGCGACTTTTTCACGCATTGCCGCATCAGAATATTCAACCAGGTAGGGCTTATGACGCCAGTCATCGTCGGTCAACGGGTCCGTCGGCGGGCTATTCCAGGCATGCAGGTGCATGCCAATCTCCGCCGTACCCCGGGCAATCACATCTTTGGCGAAGTCGATATAGAAGGGGTCGATCGCCATTTCATAGTTGGTCAGATAGACGGGTTTAAAACCATACTTTTCGCAAAGCTGCTGAAAACGCGGTAAATAGCGCGCATTCTCGGTGGTAATGCTGTCGTGTTTTTGCCAGAGGTTATCGCCCTCTGTATCGATCGTGATGAGAAATGCGGGTTTGTGCACGAAAACGTCCTCAGACCATACGTATCGGGTCATGGTAGAGCAATACAACGCTTCTCTCAATCTGTCTGATCCCCTAGAATCGGAAACCTGATACTGAATGAAGAACAGAGAATGACGCCTGAAACCCGCTCTCCCGGTACCGTGACCCCGGCGCGAATCCTGGTCATCAAGCTGCGCCACCATGGCGATATGCTATTGATCACGCCGCTCATTCACGCCCTCAAACAGCAATATCCCGCGGCCAGCGTCGATGTTCTGCTTTATGAAGAAACCCGGGATATGCTCGCGGCCAATCCTGACATCCGCCAGATTTTTGCCATTGACCGGCGCTGGAAAAAACAGGGGAAAGGGCATCAGCTCAGGATGGAATTCAGACTGATCCGCACCTTGCGCCAGCAGCACTACGATATGGTGCTTAATCTTGCGGACCAGTGGCCCAGCGCCATCATCACCAGACTGACCGGCGCGGCGACGCGTATCGGCTTTGACTTCCCGAAGCGCCGCCATCCGGCCTGGCGTTTCTGCCACACCACGCTGGCCTCAACCCAGGCACATCAGCGCCTGCACACGGTGCAGCAGAACCTGTCGATTCTGGCCCCGCTTGGCTTCACTCTCGATGATGCCCCGGCGCGGATGGGCTACAGCGAACAGGACTGGACCACCAGCCGTTCACTGCTGCCCGAGGGGTTTGAAAATCACTACATCGTGATTCAACCGACCTCCCGCTGGTTCTTTAAATGCTGGCAGGAAGATCGCATGAGCGCCGTGATTAACGCGCTGTCTGACGCCGGCTACGCTATCGTCCTGACCTCCGGACCGGATGCCAAAGAGAAGCAGATGGTAGATACCATTATTGCCGGCAGCCCGCAGGCGCGCCTGCACTCGCTTGCCGGCCAGCTGTCCCTGCGTCAGCTGGCGGCGGTCATCGACCATGCCCGCCTGTTTATCGGCGTGGATTCCGTGCCCATGCATATGGCAGCCGCCCTCGGTACGCCGCTGGTGGCGCTTTTTGGCCCGTCGAAGCTAACTTTCTGGCGTCCGTGGCAGGCACAAGGCGAAGTCATCTGGGCCGGTGATTTCGGTCCCCTGCCTGACCCTGATGACATTGATACCGGCACCACCGAACGGTATCTCGATTTAATCCCCACCGACGCGGTGATCGCGGCGGCGAAAAAGGTACTGGCATGAGTACATTCAGGCTGGCCCTGGTGCGACAGAAATATCGCCCGGACGGCGGCGCGGAGCGTTTCGTCTCCCGTGCGCTGGAAGCCCTTGATAGCAGCAATATTGAACTGAACGTCATCACCCGTGAATGGCAAGGGCCGGTCAAACCTGACTGGCAGATCCACATCTGCAATCCGCGCAAATGGGGCCGTATCAGCCGCGAGCGCGGTTTCGCCAATGCCGCGCGCCAACTGTGGCAGCGCGAACAGTTCGATCTGGTGCAGAGCCATGAGCGTATCCCTGGCTGCGATCTCTATCGCGCCGGTGACGGCGTACACCAGCGCTGGCTGCACCAGCGCTCGCGTATTCTGCCCGGCTGGAAAAGCCGCCTGCTGTTTGCTGACCGCTATCATCGCTATGTCATGCAGGCCGAGCGGGAGATGTATCAGGACCCGCATCTGCGGGGAGTGATCTGCAATGCCGCGATGATCAAGCAAGAGATCATCGATGATTTCGCGATCCCGGCAGAGAAGATCCACGTTATCTACAACGCCATTGACCACCGGCGGTTCCTGCCGCCCACCGCCGAGGCCTTTGCGGCTCTGCGCGCGCAGTGGGATCTCCCGCTGCAGGCGACCTGTCTGGTGTACGTCGGGTCTGGTTTTGAGCGTAAAGGACTGGAGGCGGCGATTCGCGCCATTGCGCCCACCGACCGCTATCTGTTGGTGGTGGGCAAAGACAAAGATCAGAACCGCTACCAGTCGCTGGCGAAAACGCTGCACTGTGAAAACCGGGTACGCTTCTTCGGGATGCAGTCGGAAACCCTGCCGTTTTACCAGATGGCCGACGGCCTGCTGCTGCCGACGCTGTATGACCCGTTCCCTAACGTCATTCTGGAAGCCATGGCCTGCGGTCTGCCGGTGATCACCACCACCGGCTGCGGTGGTCAGGAGTTTATCGTTCAGGGTCACAACGGGTATGTCTGCGACGCGCTGGATATTCCGGCGCTACAGCAGGCGGTGGTCGCGCTTCCCGCCCGCGCTCTGGGCTCCAGGGAAGGCGAGCGCGCCCGGGAACGCATTATGGACTGCACCAGCGAACGCTTGTCGGCGCAGCTGCTCTCCCTCTATCAGGATCTGGTGAAATAGCGATGCGCATACTGTTTGTCATTGACGGCCTGCCCGGCGGCGGCGCCGAAAAAGTGGTGCTGACTCTGGCAGAGCACTTTCTGAGCCAGGGTGAACGGGTGTCGCTGTTTTCCCTGCGCGACGTCTGCGAATATCCGCTGCCGGAAGGGCTGGATTACCAGGTCATTGCCGACCGTTGTCGCGCCCCGTGGCGCAAACTCACCGAACTGGCGCGCCGCGCCCGCCAGCTGGATGCGGCTATCGCGCAGGCCGAGCAGCAGGGCGAGTTCGATCTGGTGCTCTCCAGCCTGCATAAAACCGACCGCATCGTCGCCCGCAGCCGCCAGCTCGCCCACCGTAACCTCTGGTTCTGCCTGCATGGCGTCTTCTCCACCTCATACCTCGGTCACCGCACCGGTTTTGACCGTTGGATGAAGCAGCAGAAGATTAAGCGCGTCTACCAGGGACGCAACATCGTGAGCGTCTCCAGTGCGGTAGGCCAGGATCTGGTCGAACAGTTCGCGGTGCGCCCGGCGCAGTTAAAAACAATTTATAACCCGTTCGACATCGCCGCGCTGCGTGCCGCCGCCGATGCCCCCAGCGATCGGCCCGATGGCGACTATATTATTCACGTCGGCCGTTTTCATCCCGGCAAGCGTCATGACCGCCTGATTGAGGCCTACGCGCAAAGCGGTATTAATGCGCCACTGGTGCTGCTGGGCCAGGGCAAACCGGAGCAGGAACAGCGCCTGCGTCAACTGGCGCAACAGCACCAGGTGGCCGACAGGGTGCTGTTTAAAGGCTTTCAGCAAAACCCGCTGCCGTGGATCAAACAGGCACGAATGCTGGTGCTCAGCTCCGACAGCGAAGGTTTTGGCAACGTGGTGGTTGAAGCGCTGCTGCTGGATACGCCCGTCGCCAGCACCCGCTGTCCTGGCGGGGTCACGGAAATCCTCACTGGCGAATTAGCCCGCGGTCTGGCCGATCTGAACAGCCCGGCGCTGGCCCGGACGATGCAAAGCATTTACCATAGCCCGCCGGCCATCGAACCTTCGATGCTGGAGAAATTCAGCGTCGATACGATTTGTCAGCAGTACCGTCAATTGCGTCGCGACTGACGCCGTTATTTAACCAGGATCGAATGATTTATGAGTCAAACGCCTTTACTGAGTATCGTGGCCGCCGTCTATAACGGTGAAAAATTCCTTGCGCAATTCTTCGAGTGCCTTGAGCAACAGCAGCTGGAAAGCTATGAACTGATCCTGGTGAACGACGGCTCGACGGACGGGAGCCTCGCGGTCATCGAGGCGTGGAAAGCGCGCCTGCAAAACGTGAGGGTCCTGGAACAGGAAAACCAGGGCGTCTCGGTCGCCCGCAACACCGGTCTGGCGGTAGCGACCGGTAAGTACCTGGCGTTTCCGGATATCGACGATAAGCTCTATCCCGGCATGTACCGCACGCTGCTGGAGATGGCAGAAAAGGGCAACCTGGATATCGCCACCTGCAACGGCCGTTATGTTTACGAGACCCGCCAGGATATTCATCCGATTCTGCCACCGGACCGCCTGCCCTCGACCGGGGTTGTGCCCGGCCACGTCTGGCTCAAACAGGCGCTGGACTCGCGCAAGTTCCTGCACGTCACCTGGCTGAATATCTATCGCCGGGAATTTATCATGCAGCACCACTTCCACTTTGAGCCAGGACTGCGCCATCAGGACATTCCCTGGACCACGGAAGCGCTGCTGGCGGCAGAGCGCGTGCAGTACACCAGCGAACAATTCTACGATTACTATATTCACTCGGAATCGGTATCGCATAAACCGGACAACGACGACACCCTGATGCGTTCGGCACGCCACTACATGAAGATTCTGGAGATGCTGGACGCCATCAACGAGCGCTATCCGGACAAGGTGCGCCACATTTCCGCCTGCCGCTGGCAAATTGCCAAAGAGGGGCTGGGAATTATTCATACCTTCGATAGCATGAAAGATGAGTCAAAAAAGCATATCATCATTAAAGAGTTCTTTGACCGCGGCATCTGGCGTCTGATCTGGAAAAATGCGCGGACCTTCCGTTTACGCTGGCGCCTTGGTCGGCGCTACCTGCGGATTAAACGTTATCGCGACGCGGCGTGATTCACAATCCCGCTGTTGCCGCCAAAGAGATAGCTTTACGCGGGCTAAATGCTTAGAATTTGCCCGCTAAAACATAAAACGGATAAATAGCTTGGAATTGCTTTATACCACCCTACTCTACCTTATTCAGCCGCTGGTATGGCTGCGATTGCTGCTGCGCAGCCGTAAGGCGCCGGCCTATCGAAAGCGCTGGGCTGAACGTTATGGCTATTGTCAGAACAAGGTAGCACCGGATGGGATTCTGCTGCATTCCGTTTCCGTCGGTGAGACGCTTGCAGCCATCCCGTTAGTGCGTGCGCTGCGCCACCGCTACCCTTACCTGCCGATCACCGTCACCACCATGACGCCGACCGGCTCCGAGCGCGCCATGTCGGCCTTCGGCAAAGATGTTCACCACGTCTACCTGCCATATGATTTACCCTGCGCGATGAACCGTTTCCTCAATACCGTTCAGCCGAAGCTGGTTATCGTGATGGAAACCGAGCTGTGGCCCAATATGGTCGCCGCGCTGCATAAACGTAAAATCCCGCTGGTCATCGCCAACGCCCGGCTGTCGGAGCGTTCAGCAAAAGGCTATGCCAAACTCGGCAAGTTTATGCGTCGCCTGCTCAGCCGCATCACCCTGATTGCCGCGCAAAACGAAGAAGACGCCAATCGCTTCCTGGCCCTCGGCCTGAAGCGCAACCAGTTGGCGGTAACTGGTAGCCTCAAATTCGATATCTCCGTGACGCCAGAGCTGGCGGCACGTGCCGTGACCCTGCGTCGCCAGTGGGCGCCGCACCGCAAAGTGTGGATCGCCACCAGCACCCACGATGGCGAAGAGCAAATCATCCTGCAGGCGCACAAAAAGCTGCTGGAGACCTTCCCTGATTTACTGCTGATTCTGGTTCCTCGCCATCCTGAACGCTTCGGAGATGCGCGAGACATGGTGCAGAAAGCGGGTATGCGCTTCACGCTGCGCAGCACCGGCGAAATCCCATCGAACGATACCCAGGTGGTGATCGGCGATACCATGGGCGAACTGATGCTGCTGTACGGCATTGCCGACCTCGCTTTTGTTGGCGGCAGCCTGGTTGAACGGGGCGGTCATAACCCGCTGGAACCGGCGGCGCACGCCATCCCGGTGCTGATGGGCCCGCACACCTTCAACTTTAAAGACATCTGCGCCAAGCTGCAGCAGGACGACGGCCTGATTACGGTGACCGACGTGAGTTCACTGGTTACCCAGGTTTCTAACCTGCTGACCGACGAAGACTACCGTCTGTGGTACGGCCGTCATGCGGTGGAAGTGCTGCATCAAAACCAGGGAGCGCTTTCGCGTCTGCTGCATTTGCTGCAACCCTATCTTCCGCAGCGGAGCCACTGATGGCTCCCCGACTGTCCGTCGTGCTGATCGCCAAAAACGCGGCGGAGCTGCTGGCGGATTGCCTCGCCTCGGTGAGCTGGGCCGATGAAATTGTGCTGCTGGATTCCGGCAGCAGCGATAACACTGTCGAACTGGCCCGCAGCCTCGGAGCCACGGTCTATATCAACACCGACTGGCAGGGCTACGGCATTCAACGCCAGCGCGCTCAGGATTATGCGACCGGCGAGTTTGTGTTGATGCTTGATACCGATGAGCGCGTCACGCCGGAGCTGGAGCAATCCATCCGCCGGGTTCTGGAAGCGCCTGACAGCACTGCTGTCTACAGCATTGCCCGCCGCAACTATTTCCTTGGTCGCTTTATGCGCCATAGCGGTTGGTACCCCGACCGCGTGATGCGTTTGTACGAACGCCGCCGTTTCCGCTATAACAATAATCTGGTACACGAATCCCTTGATGCCAAAGGGGCGCAGGTTATCGACCTGTCGGGCGATTTACTGCATCTGACCTGCCGTGACTTCTCCGGCTTCCAGCAAAAGCAGCTGGCCTATGCCACCGCCTGGGCACAGGAGCGCCACCAGAAGGGGAAGAAGACCTCGCTGGCGGGTATCTTTGGCCATACGCTGGGCGCGTTTGTCAAAACGCTGCTGCTGCGCGGGGGCGTGCTGGATGGTAAACAAGGCTGGCTACTCGCCGTGGTCAACGCGCAGTATACGTTTAATAAATACACCGAGCTGTGGGCGCTGAGCCGCGGCTACTCAGAGAAAGTGTAATTATGAGCACAAAAGCGATCTATCCAGGGACCTTCGACCCCATCACCAACGGCCATATCGATATCGTCACCCGGGCGGCCAGCATGTTTGACAAGGTGCTGTTAGCGATTGCTGCCAGCCCGAGCAAGAAACCGATGTTCACCCTCGATGAACGCATCGCGCTGGCACAACAGGCGACGGCGCATCTGGTCAACGTCGAGGTGATTGGCTTTAGCGATCTGATGGCTAATTTTGCCCGCGCTCAGCAGGCAAATATTTTGATTCGCGGCTTACGCGCGGTGGCGGATTTCGAATATGAGATGCAGCTGGCGCACATGAACCGCCATCTGATGCCGACGCTGGAAAGCGTCTTTCTGATGCCGTGCAAAGAGTGGTCGTTTATCTCTTCATCGCTGGTGAAGGAAGTGGCGCGCCATCAGGGCGATGTGTCCCACTTTCTTCCTGCCAACGTGCACCAGGCGCTGCTGAAGAAGCTCTAGTCCTGCGCCATCGGGGTTATTCCCGGAGGCGGCGCGATTCGCCTGTCCGGGCTACCGGACCAGGCGCGGCTCGAGCCGGGATCAACACCACTACCACGCGTTACTTCTGGCACTGGCGGCAATAAAAGGTCGCCCGCTGCGCATGTTTGCTGGCGATAATCGGGGTACCGCAGATGCGGCAAGGCTCGCCTTTGCGACCATACACCTGCAGCTCCTGGGCAAAATACCCCGGCTTACCGTCGCTTTGCAGGAAATCCTTCAACGTCGTTCCACCCTGCTCAATCGAGCGTAACAACACCGCTTTAATCACCTTGACCAGCCGCTCACACTCTTCACGCGACAGCGACGAGGCCAGCCGATCGGGATGGATCCCCGCGGAGAACAGCGATTCGCTGGCGTAGATATTGCCGACGCCGACCACCAGCTTGTTGTCCATCAGCCACGGCTTAATGGGCGCTTTCTTCTTCGCGCACTTCAGCTGGAGATACTCTGCGGTGAAGGCATCGCTCAGCGGTTCCGGCCCCAGATGCGCCAGCGCCGGATGGCCCTCCAGATCTTTGGTCCACAGCCAGGCACCAAAGCGACGCGGGTCGGTGTAACGCAGCACGTAGCCGTTGCTCATCACCAGATCCACATGGTCATGCTTTTCGGCGGGCAGGTCGTCCTTGAGGATGCGCAGGCTCCCGGACATCCCCAGATGGATGATGATCCAACCGTCGGGCAGTTCCAGCAGCAGGTATTTGGCACGCCGGCGTACGCTCAGCACCGGTACGTCGCTCAGGCGATAGATTTCGTCACTGACCGGCCAGCGCAGGCGTCCGTTACGAATCACGGCGTGCTGGATGGTTGCGCCCACCAGATACGGTTCAATACCGCGACGGCTGGTTTCTACCTCAGGTAATTCAGGCATTTATTTTCCTCCGTTAACCTAACGTATTGTGATTCAGCAGCAGGCATCTGGGAAGCAAATTCCCGGCAGGGGGTAGTCCGCAAGTTTCCGCGGGACAAAAAGCAGAAAACCCCGCCGAGGCGGGGTTTTCTTTACATCGAAAACTAAAATTATTTGATTTTAGCTTCTTTGTATAAAACGTGCTGACGAACAACTGGATCGAACTTTTTCAGTTCCAGTTTTTCCGGCTTAGTACGTTTGTTCTTCGTGGTGGTATAGAAGTGACCAGTACCAGCAGAAGAAACCAGCTTGATTTTCTCACGAATACCTTTAGCCATGATTTATTTCCTCTTAGTACTTAGTACTTTTCGCCACGGGCACGCAGTTCGGACAGAACTGTATCGATGCCTTTCTTATCAATAACACGCATACCTTTAGCAGATACACGCAGGGTGACAAAACGCTTTTCGCTCTCAACCCAGAAACGGTGAGAGTGCAGGTTCGGCAGGAAACGGCGTTTGGTCGCGTTCAGTGCGTGGGAACGGTTGTTACCGGTCACCGGACGCTTGCCAGTAACTTGGCAGACTCGGGACATGTCTATTCTCCAAAAATCAAATTAGCTCGAGCTTCGTATGGGGTATTGGCGCCTCGTCAGGCTTTACAGCCCGGTCATCGCAGTTCTACACGTCATCTTTCAAGCTGCTTCAGCGTCGGCTCACCCAGGTCATGTACGGAGTACGTTCCCAGGGATTCACTCTCTTGCCGACTTGATGCAACCTGAATGATTGGGTGTCTAAGTGAACCATCGATTGCCAGGCCCAAATGCCAAACCCGAGATTCTCAAAGGTGGCGTAGTATACGCTGACTCGGCGATGTGCTCAAGTCCCGAACAGACAAAGATCCCGCGGGATCGCGTGATCGGGGCTAAATCCAGCCGCGCTCGGCAAAAGATACGTACGCACCGCGGCCGATTACAAGATGATCGAGCACTCGTATCTCCATGAAACCACAACACTTTACCACTCTTTCGGTAATCAGTCTGTCAGCCTTACTCGGCTCAGGACTACCGGACGGATGATTATGTGCAAGGATCACCGCAGCGGCGTTCACTTTGATGGCTTCGCGTACAATTTCTCGCGGATGCACCTCTACGTGGCTAAGAGTACCAGAAAAAAGCCGGCTATGTTTCAATACCCGGTTCTGATTATCTAAAAAGATCACGATAAAGATCTCCCGCTCTTCGTGGGCAAGATGGCTTTGTAGAAACTCCAGCGTCATCATCGGCGTTTCCAGGGAGGGTTCCGCAATCAGCCGCAGGCTAAAATAACGCCGGGCCAGTTCGGCAACCCCCTTCAGCTGAGCATATTTTGCCAGGCCAATCCCTTCGACCTCATTAAACCGGGCTCTATCTGCCGACAGCAGGCCATGAAGAGACCCGAAGTGCTTCAGCAGGTCTTCCGCATAGACCATGACATCTTTCTGCCGCGTCCCGGTGCGTAAAAACAGCGCCAGCAGTTCAATATCCGATAACGCTTCAATGCCATAAAGCGACATTTTTTCCCTCGGCATGAGGGCTTCGTCTGCATCCATGTGGAGCCTCTCCTTTCCAGTGGCGCCTATCCTGGCACAGCGCGCTGGCGCTGCCGACCACCACGTCGCCCGCTTGCGTAGCGTCTCGCAAAGTGAATGCCTGGTAGCCGCACGACGGCGACAGGATTGTGGTAAGATGCGCGGATTCTGGTGTACTGCAACAGGAAAGAATCATGATGAGTCTGGCTGGTAAAAAGATCGTTCTGGGCGTGAGCGGCGGCATTGCTGCTTACAAGACGCCAGAGCTGGTGCGCCGCCTGCGTGACCGTGGCGCGGACGTCCGCGTCGCCATGACCGAAGCCGCGAAAGCCTTCATTACCCCGCTGAGCCTACAGGCGGTATCCGGGTATCCGGTATCCGATAGCCTGCTCGACCCGGCTGCAGAAGCGGCGATGGGCCATATCGAGCTGGGTAAATGGGCAGACCTGGTTATCCTCGCACCGGCCACCGCCGATCTGATTGCCCGTGTCGCCGCCGGTATGGCGAATGACCTGGTCTCCACCATCTGCCTCGCGACGCCTTCTCCGGTTGCCGTCGTACCGGCGATGAACCAGCAAATGTACCGTGCCGCGGCCACCCAGCATAACCTGACCGTCCTTGCCTCACGCGGCCTGCTGCTCTGGGGCCCGGATAGCGGCAGCCAGGCCTGTGGCGATATCGGCCCGGGCCGCATGCTGGACCCGATGACCATCGTCGATATGGCAGCTGCGCATTTTTCGCCTGTCAAAGATTTGCAACATCTCAATATCATGATTACCGCTGGCCCTACCCGTGAGCCGCTGGATCCGGTGCGCTATATCACCAACCACAGCTCCGGTAAGATGGGGTTCGCCATTGCCGCCGCCGCCGCCAACCGCGGGGCGAACGTGACGCTGGTGAGCGGACCGGTCTCTTTACCCACGCCGCCGCTGGTACAGCGCATCGATGTAACCACCGCGCTGGAAATGGAATCAGCAGTCCAGCAAGGCGCTCAGCAACAGCAGATTTTTATTGGCTGCGCCGCCGTAGCCGACTATCGTGCCGTGGCGATTGCTGAAGAAAAAATTAAAAAGCAAGGTGATGAACTCACCATCAAGATGGTCAAAAATCCGGATATCGTTGCCGGGGTAGCCGGACTGACGACTAACCGACCGTTTGTCGTTGGGTTTGCTGCCGAAACGAATAATGTGGAAGAATACGCGAGACAAAAACGCGCTCGCAAAAATCTCGACCTGATTTGTGCTAACGATGTTTCGCAGCCTGATCAAGGATTTAACAGCGACAGCAATGCATTACACCTTTTCTGGCAGGATGGAGATAAGCGCTTACCACTTGAGCGCAAGGAACTCCTGGGCCAATTATTACTCGACGAGATCGTGACCCGCTATGATGAAAAAAATCGACGTTAAGATTCTGGACCCGCGTGTTGGCCAGCAATTTCCGCTGCCAACCTATGCCACCTCCGGTTCTGCCGGACTTGACCTGCGAGCCTGTCTCGATGACGCCGTAGAACTGGCACCGGGCGCCACCACGCTGCTGCCGACCGGTCTGGCAATCCATATCGCCGACCCTTCTCTGGCGGCGGTGATTCTGCCGCGTTCCGGGCTGGGCCATAAGCATGGCGTGGTACTGGGCAATCTGGTCGGGCTTATCGACTCTGACTACCAGGGACAGCTAATGGTTTCCGTGTGGAACCGTGGTCAGCAGAGCTTTACTATTGAGCCCGGCGAGCGCATCGCTCAGATGGTCTTTGTACCCGTCGTCCAGGCGGAATTTAACCTGGTGGAAGATTTTGACGCCACCGAACGTGGCGAAGGTGGCTTTGGCCACTCAGGGCGCGCATAAGCCCGACCACAGTACATCCGCATCCCAAAGTGCATTAATGCAATAACATCACCGCAAACGACCGTTTGCGGTCACTTTGTGGATGCCTGCCTGACTAGTGCTTATTTTCAGGGGTATTTTAAAACATGGCAGAAAAACAAACTGCGAAAAGGAACCGTCGCGAAGAAATACTTCAGTCTCTGGCCCTGATGCTTGAATCCAGCGATGGAAGCCAGCGGATTACCACAGCGAAACTGGCGGCATCCGTTGGGGTATCCGAAGCGGCGTTGTACCGTCATTTCCCTAGTAAAACCCGCATGTTCGATAGTCTGATCGAGTTTATCGAAGACAGTCTGATTACGCGCATCAATTTGATTTTAAAAGATGAAAAGGACACATCGGCACGACTTCGCCTGATTGTACTGCTGATTCTTGGGTTTGGTGAGCGTAATCCTGGGCTGACGCGGATTTTGACCGGCCATGCGCTGATGTTCGAACAGGACCGTCTGCAAGGGCGAATTAACCAGCTATTCGAACGCATTGAGGTTCAGCTGCGCCAGGTGATGCGCGAAAAGAAAATGCGTGAAGGTGAAGGCTATACCGTCGATGAAGCCCTGCTGGCCAGCCAGCTGCTGGCGTTCTGCGAGGGCATGCTGTCACGTTTTGTGCGCAGCGAGTTTAAGTATCGTCCGACGGATGACTTTGACGCCCGCTGGCCGCTGGTCGCCGCCCAATTGCAGTAGTCCGCACCGCGCTCTATGCAGCCCAAAAGGCTGCATCTCATTTTTGATTTATCTGTCATAAAGCCCAGGACAATTCGTTGAATTGCCAGATGTTTTCTGCTCTGCCTCTCTCATAACATCCTTTGATTGCATCTTTTCAATGGACCAGGAGAAGGCTGATGGCGACATCACGGCGGGAATTGCTCAAACTGGGCGGTCTGGCGACCGCATCACTATTGCTCAGTCAAAAAAGTTTCGCGGCCTGGGCACCATCCGCACGTTATCCCGACCCACGCATTATGGCGGTGGATGACAGCTTTCGCCGCTATATGCTTGCCAGCGCAAAAGTCGAGCAGATCGCCACGGGCTTTCGCTGGGCGGAAGGACCGGTATGGTTTGGCGATACGCGTATGCTGCTCTGGAGCGATATTCCCAATAACGCCATCATGCGCTGGGATGAAGCCACCGGTGAAACCAGCGTCTTTCGTCAACCGGCAAACTACGCGAACGGCCACGCCCGCGACCGGCAGGGACGGCTGATTAGCTGTGAGCACGACACCCGCCGCATTACCCGCACCGAATACGACGGCACTATTACCGTCCTGGCCGACAGCTTTGACGGCAAACCTCTGAACTCGCCAAACGATATCGTCGTGAAGTCGGACGGCAGCATCTGGTTTACCGATCCGCCGTTCGGTATCAGCGGGTTCTATGAAGGACACAAAGCCACGCCGCAGCTGCCGCAGAACGTCTATCGGCTGGATCCAGAAAGCCGCAAGCTGAGCGTCATGCTGGGCGACGTGAAAGGGCCAAACGGACTCTGTTTCTCTGCCGATGAGAAAACGCTGTACGTTGTGGAGAGCCGTGCGACGCCGAACCGCCTTATCCTGGCGTGGGATGTTGTCGATAACACGTTGAAAAACAAAAGAGTGCATATTGACTGCGGTAACGGCACCGCTGACGGTATCGCCTGCGACATGGACGGGAATCTGTGGTGTGGTTGGGGAACCGGCAGCGAGGAGCTGGACGGGGTGCGTGTCTTCAATCCTCAGGGGAAAAACATCGGCATCATTCAGTTGCCGGAACGCTGCGCGAACCTCTGTTTTGGCGGTGAGCAGCGCAATCGCCTGTTTATGGCCTCCAGCACCTCAATCTATTCGTTGTACCTCAATGCCCAGGGGGCAAAGCTGGTCTGAAACCGACCCGGCAGGTCGTTGCCTGCCGGGCTGAGGCTTATACCCCGTAGGCTTCTCGGTAAGCCCGAACCGCTGCCAGATGCTCAGCCATCTCTGGTTTCTCTTCCAGGTAGGAGATCAACTCTTTCAGGGTGACGATGGAGATCACTTTACAGCCGTAATCGCACTCAACTTCCTGAATCGCGGAGATGTCACCACGCCCGCGTTCCTGACGATCCAGGGAAATCAGAACGCCCGCCAGTTCAGCGCCGTGCGCCTGGATAATTTCCATCGACTCACGAATCGCGGTACCGGCGGTGATGACGTCGTCGACCAGCATAACTCGTCCCTGCAGAGTGCTACCGACCAGGTTGCCGCCTTCACCATGGGTCTTCGCTTCTTTGCGGTTAAAGCAGTATGGCAAATCCAGATCGTGGTGTTCCGCCAGCGCTACCGCGGTAGTGGTCGCGATAGGGATACCTTTATAGGCCGGGCCAAACAGCAGATCGAAATCGATGCCGGAATCGACCAGCGCCTCGGCATAGAAACGGCCTAACAGTGCCAGATCGCGCCCGGTGTTAAACAGGCCGGCGTTGAAGAAATAGGGGCTCTTACGCCCGGATTTCAGCGTAAACTCGCCAAACTTAAGGACCTGTTTGCTAAGCGCAAACTCAATAAACTGGCGCTGATATAACTTCATAGAATAGCCCCTCACTATTTTCAGACAAAAAAAAGCGACTTCTCAGTCGCCTTAAAAACTAGTTTTCTAACGCCGCTTTCTGCGTCGCCACAATGGATTCGATTCCCCCTCGGGCCAACGCCAACAGGGTGAGTAGCTCTTCGTGGGTAAACGGCTCGCCTTCCGCCGTGCCCTGCACCTCAATGATGCGACCGTCTTCGGTCATCACCACGTTCATATCGGTTTCCGCTGCCGAATCTTCGACATACTCCAGATCGCACAGCGCTTCACCGTTGACGATACCGACGGAAACCGCCGCCACCATCCCTTTCATCGGGTTGCTTTTCAGCTTGCCGGCAGCAACCAGCTTATTCAGCGCATCGGCCAGCGCCACGCAGGCACCGGTAATTGATGCGGTACGGGTGCCGCCGTCCGCCTGCAGAACATCGCAGTCGAGGGTAATGGTGAATTCGCCGAGTGCTTTAAGGTCTACCGCTGCGCGCAGTGCACGTGCAATCAGACGCTGGATTTCCATCGTACGGCCGCCCTGCTTACCTTTCGCCGCTTCACGCGCGTTACGGGTATGGGTTGCGCGCGGCAGCATGCCGTATTCTGCGGTGATCCATCCTTGTCCCTGACCTTTCAGGAAGCGTGGCACACCTTCGTCGATCGACGCGGTGCACAACACTTTGGTGTCACCAAATTCGACCAGCACGGAGCCTTCTGCGTGTATTGTATAGTTACGGGTCAGGGTGACGGGACGCACCTGATTAGCGCTACGACCTGCTGGACGCATAATGTTATCTCCGGCTTGAAACGAATGTGGCGCGCATTATACACAAATTCATGCAGTATGCATCGAGGCGAGAAACCCCTGACAACATAGATAAAATGTGTTTCCGGCATTGCGGTGCCGCCAGGCACGGGGCTTTCAGAAGGATAACGTGTATATACCGATAATGCTCGCTTATTCCTATCCTGACAGGCCCCTGAAAGCTATAATCCACCTCACTCTCCTTTAAAAACAGGAACGTCTATGATCCGCAGTATGACCGCCTATGCCCGGCGAGAAATCAAGGGTGACTGGGGCAGCGCCGCGTGGGAACTGCGCTCGGTAAACCAACGATACCTGGAAACCTATTTCCGCCTGCCGGAGCAGTTCCGTAGCCTGGAGCCCGTTGTACGTGAGCGCATTCGTTCGCGCCTGACCCGTGGCAAAGTAGAATGTACCTTACGCTTTGAACAGGATCCCAGCGCTCAGGGCGAGCTGATTCTGAACGAAAACCTCGCGAAACAGCTGGTCAATGCCGCCAACTGGGTCAAAATGCAGAGCGACGAAGGCGAAATTAACCCGGTGGATATTCTGCGCTGGCCTGGGGTGATGGCAGCCCGTGAGCAGGACCTCGACGCGATTACCGCTGAAATTTTGTCCGCCTTGAACGGTGCGCTGGATGACTTTATCGTCGCCCGCGAGAGCGAAGGCCAGGCACTGAAAACCCTGATCGAGCAGCGTCTCGACGGCGTGACCGCCGAGGTAACGAAAGTCCGCGCCCATATGCCGGAAATCTTACAGTGGCAGCGTGACCGCCTGGTCTCGAAGCTGGAAGATGCAGAAGTACAGCTGGAAAATAACCGCCTCGAACAAGAACTGGTTCTGATGGCACAGCGTATCGATGTGGCCGAAGAACTGGACCGTCTTGAAGCGCACGTTAAAGAAACCTGGAACATCCTGAAGAAGAAAGAGGCCGTTGGCCGTCGTCTCGACTTTATGATGCAGGAGTTTAACCGCGAGTCGAATACCCTGGCGTCAAAATCCATCAATGCGGAAGTGACTAAATCCGCCATCGAACTGAAAGTGCTGATCGAGCAAATGCGCGAGCAGATTCAGAATATCGAGTAATCGCTTTTGCTGGCTCTCTGCATGGTGAGCCAGCATTATTTTTTCTTATCTTTTTTTTCGCCATCGATCCACAACTATCCCTGAATAACTCGACATACCCAACCTCACACATTAGTTTTTCCTGGGGAAAATGCTTCGCCTTAGAAAATCTCAATCGTGATCTTGCGCACAAATCGCTAACCTGCCCGGCATCACTGTGGGGGGATCTATGCTGCTTCATATTCTTTATTTAATTGGTATCACCGCCGAAGCGATGACCGGTGCTCTGGCAGCCGGGCGCCGCCGGATGGACACCTTCGGCGTCATTATCATTGCGACCGCAACCGCACTGGGCGGTGGTTCAGTCCGGGATATCCTGCTGGGACACTACCCGCTCGGATGGATCAAGAACCCGGAATACGTCATTATTGTTGCCGTTGCCGCGGTACTCACCACCATTGCCGCACCGGTGATGCCCCATTTGCGCCGCCTGTTTCTGGTCCTCGACGCCCTGGGTCTGATCGTCTTCTCCATCATCGGTGCGCAGATTGCACTGGATATGGGAGAAGGGCCGGTCATCGCCTCCATCGCAGCAGTGGTCACCGGGGTATTTGGCGGCGTATTGCGGGATATGTTCTGCAAGCGTATCCCGCTGGTGTTCCAGAAAGAGCTGTATGCCGGCATCTCATTTGCCGCAGCTATCCTCTATATCGCCCTGCAACACTACGTCAGCAGCCACGATGTGGTGGTTATCTCCACCCTGCTGTTTGGCTTTACCGCTCGCATGCTGGCACTACGCTGGAAGCTGGGACTGCCCGTCTTCAACTACAACCATAGCGCCCACTGATCGCGTCAAAACCCCGGAATGCCTTGCCCGCTGAGCCAGTGCGCCAGCGCGGCAACCTCCGGGTGCTGAAGAAAAACAACCAGCTGTCGGGCGCGCCCTGCGCCCACCCCAGGCAGGCGCTGCCACTGCGCTTCATTGCGCGCCTGGAGCTGCTGCCAGCTCTCCCCTGCCAGACCGGCAAGCGCCACCTGAGGAATCGGTATCCCCATTGCCTGTATCCAGCGCAGAAACGGCTGCTCGCGAGCCAGATTAAACTGATGCCATAACCGCTGCCCCCGTGCCGCAGACATCCCTGGAACCCGCGCCAGCTGCTGGGGGGTTAATGTCAGCCAGGAGAAAAGATGCTCCAGCGGATGGGTAAGCTGGATGGCCCGCCATACCGACTCCCCGACACCATCAAGATTCAGTATCGGTTTTGACGACAGCCAGACCAGCCGGGAGAGAAACTGTTCGCTGCAGCCAGGCGCCAGGAAATAACAGCTCAGTGGCGTATAGCGTTCCGCCGGCGGCTGCGGTTTATCCCGCGGGCTTACCCGCCATACCACGCGATCGATACGCGGAATACCCTGGCCTGCCAGGCTGATCTGCAGCTGGTCGCCGCGGCCAATATCCAGACGCTTCCAGCGAGACAGCGACCCGACACTAACCCGCTGAACCAGCTTGTCATCCAGGCGCTCCGGTTCCAGCCGGGCCACCACGGCAATGTTGCCGCTGCGCCCGATACGAAACTGGATGTCGCGGACTTCCATCAGCCGCGACGCCGGCGGATATTTCCAGGCGGCTACCCACTCTCCCTGCCCTGGTGACCAGTACCGCCCGGCGGGCTCCTGCCCACGGCGCACAACCACGCCATCGGTAGCAAATGGCAGTGCCGAGGTTAGCCAACGCCCGCGCCACTGTTCCACCTGCCGCACGGTGGTTACCGGCTGCGAAAAACGGGCGCTATGGTGAAATCCGCCCTCCTCCAGCAGCTTCAGACGCTGACGCATGTCCTGGGGACCATCTGGCCACGCCCAGATAAAAAGACCCAGCTCCGCCAGTTGGGCGGGTGATTCCCGGCGCATCATCATCCCGGCGACTTTCGCCCGGGCATTCATACCCCCCATCTGCTTCTGCACATGCCCGGTATGCTGCAGGAAAACCTCGCCCTGCAGCACGCTGTTCGCCAGTTCGCCTTGCGTGACCGCGGGAATCGCTGGGATCTGCCGCACTTTGTCCGTCCAGGCCTCGCCGCTGCGCCCGTCTCCGCGGCTGATGGCCTGAGCCAGTCGCCCGTCGCGGTACACCAGCGTCACGGCCACGCCATCGACCTTCGGCTGTACCCAGAGATCCGTTTTACCCCGCATCCACCGGGCAACGTCGGCCTTATCCGCCAGTTTACGCACGCCGGTATGCGCAACCGGATGGCTGGCTGATCCCGTTGCTGGCGGCGGTTCATCGTCACGGGGAGAGGCAATCGACGCGCAGCGCTGCCACTGCTGCAATCGCGCCAGCAGCTGATCGTAGACGTCATCGCTGACGTCGCTGCGCCCTTCCCGCCAGTAAGCATTGTTCCAGTCTGTGACCTGCTGATTCAGGCGAGCGATTTCCTGCTCGGCCTGCGCCTGCGACCACTCGGGGCACGCCGCCTGCCCGTATTCCATCACCAGCCACAGGCCGATTGCCCAGATCCCTTTCTGCATGATCCCGCCTCCTGTTTTGCTCGCGGCCATTGTGTCGGAGAAGGTATTTTCCAGGCGATGGGCGATTTTTCAGGTTGCGATCGGGCTTCCTGACTTTGTCCTTCAGCGCTGCAAGACGCAGCGAAATCAGGGAAACGGCAGGCAAAATGAAAGAAACAGAGGCAAAATGTGTGACAGGGACTGCGTCACAGTGCAGCGCCGTGTATAATAGGCTCGTATGTAGTTTCTCTTTCGATCATCACATACAAAAGACTCTCATGGCTCAAGGCACGCTTTATATTGTTTCCGCCCCAAGTGGCGCGGGTAAATCCAGCCTGATTCAGGCTTTATTGAAAACCCAACCGCTGTACGACACCCAGGTTTCTGTTTCGCATACCACGCGCGCGGCGCGTCCGGGTGAAGTGCACGGTGAACACTATTTCTTTGTTAATCACGACGATTTCAGAGCGATGATTGCCAGAGATGCATTTCTTGAGCACGCAGAAGTATTTGGCAACTATTACGGCACCTCGCGCGAAACCATCGAGCAGGTACTGGCAACCGGCGTCGACGTCTTCCTCGATATCGACTGGCAGGGTGCTCAGCAAATCCGTCAAAAAATGCCGGGCGCGCGCAGCATTTTCATTCTGCCGCCGTCAAAAGATGAGCTTGACCGCCGCCTGCGTGGCCGCGGACAGGACAGCGAAGAGGTGATCGCAAAACGTATGGCGCAGGCTGTTGCAGAAATGAGCCATTACGCGGAATATGATTACCTTATTGTGAATGATGATTTTGATACCGCCCTGAGCGATCTGAAAAACATTATTCGCGCCGAACGTCTGCGCATGAGCCGCCAAAAGCAGCGACATGGCGCTTTAATCACCAAACTGTTGGCAGACTGAACCCACATTCAGTATCATGCCCAGTCATTTCTTCATCTGTGGAGCATTTTAAGTATGGCACGCGTAACTGTTCAGGACGCTGTAGAGAAAATTGGTAACCGTTTTGACCTGGTACTGGTCGCCGCGCGTCGCGCTCGTCAGATGCAGGTAGGCGGAAAAGATCCGCTGGTTCCGGAAGAAAACGATAAAACTACCGTTATCGCGCTGCGCGAAATCGAAGAAGGTCTGATCAACAACCAGATCCTCGACGTCCGCGATCGCCAGGAACAGCAAGAGCAGGAAGCCGCTGAATTACAAGCTGTTACCGCTATTGCTGAAGGTCGTCGTTAATCACGCAGTGGGTCGCCCTTGTATCTGTTTGAAAGCCTGAATCAGCTGATTCAACACTACCTGCCGGAAGAGCAAATCAAGCGTCTTCGGCAGGCCTATCTCGTTGCACGTGACGCTCACGAGGGCCAGACACGTTCAAGCGGTGAACCCTACATCACGCACCCGGTGGCGGTAGCCTGTATTCTGGCCGAGATGAAACTCGACCACGAAACGCTAATGGCTGCGCTGCTGCATGACGTGATTGAAGATACCCCTGCCACCTACCAGGACATGGAGCAGCTCTTTGGTAAAAGCGTTGCCGAGCTGGTAGAGGGGGTATCGAAACTTGATAAGCTCAAGTTCCGCGATAAGAAAGAGGCGCAGGCCGAAAACTTCCGCAAAATGATTATGGCGATGGTGCAGGATATCCGCGTCATCCTCATCAAACTCGCCGACCGCACCCACAATATGCGTACGCTGGGCTCACTTCGCCCGGACAAACGCCGCCGCATTGCCCGTGAAACGCTGGAGATCTACAGTCCGCTGGCTCACCGTTTAGGTATCCATCACATCAAAACCGAGCTCGAAGAGCTGGGCTTTGAAGCGCTGTACCCCAACCGTTATCGCGTAATCAAAGAAGTCGTCAAAGCGGCGCGTGGCAACCGTAAAGAGATGATTCAAAAGATCCTCTCCGAAATTGAAGGGCGTCTACAGGAAGCGGGAATCCCCTGTCGCGTCAGCGGTCGCGAAAAGCATCTGTACTCCATCTACTGCAAGATGGTGCTGAAAGAACAGCGTTTTCACTCGATCATGGACATCTACGCCTTCCGCGTGATCGTGCATGATGCCGATACCTGTTACCGCGTGCTTGGCCAGATGCACAGCCTTTACAAGCCCCGTCCTGGTCGTATGAAAGATTACATCGCCATTCCGAAAGCGAACGGCTATCAATCTTTGCATACCTCGATGATCGGCCCGCACGGCGTGCCGGTTGAGGTACAAATTCGTACCGAAGACATGGACCAGATGGCAGAAATGGGGGTCGCGGCACACTGGGCTTATAAAGAGCACGGTGGCGAAAGCAGCACCACCGCACAAATCCGCGCGCAGCGCTGGATGCAGAGCCTGCTGGAACTGCAGCAAAGTGCCGGTAGCTCGTTTGAATTTATCGAGAGCGTCAAATCCGATCTGTTCCCGGATGAGATTTACGTTTTCACCCCGGAAGGGCGTATTGTCGAACTGCCCGCTGGCGCCACGCCGGTGGACTTCGCCTATGCGGTGCATACCGATATCGGCCATGCCTGCGTTGGCGCGCGCGTCGACCGCCAGCCGTATCCGCTGTCACAG
Source organism: Klebsiella sp. R445 (assembly GCF_051131755.1). Lineage (NCBI taxonomy): Bacteria > Pseudomonadati > Pseudomonadota > Gammaproteobacteria > Enterobacterales > Enterobacteriaceae > Klebsiella > Klebsiella sp. R445. The sequence continues at coordinate 3,303,561 of NZ_CP180446.1, read as the reverse complement.
TCGCTCTCCAGCGGCCAGACGGTGGAAATCATCACCGCTCCGGGCGCACGTCCGAATGCCGCGTGGCTGAACTTTGTCGTCAGCTCGAAAGCGCGCGCCAAAATTCGCCAGCTGCTGAAAAACCTCAAGCGCGATGACTCCGTCAGCCTGGGCCGTCGTCTGCTCAACCATGCGCTGGGTGGCAGCCGTAAACTGGCCGAAATCCCGCCGGAGAGCATTCAGCGCGAACTCGAGCGAATGAAACTAGCGAGTCTTGATGATCTGCTGGCAGAAATCGGTCTCGGCAACGCCATGAGCGTGGTGGTGGCGAAAAACCTGCAACAGGGTGAAACCACCGTCAGCGCGCCGGCACAAGGAAACGCCTCAGGCCACGGTCATCTGCCAATTAAAGGCGCCGACGGGGTTCTGATTACCTTTGCGAAGTGCTGCCGTCCGATTCCTGGCGACCCGATTATCGCCCACGTCAGCCCTGGCAAAGGCCTGGTCATCCACCATGAATCCTGCCGTAACATTCGTGGCTATCAGAAAGAGCCCGAGAAGTTTATGGCCGTCGAGTGGGATAAAGAGACCGCGCAGGAGTTTATTACCGAAATTAAGGTGGATATGTTTAACCACCAGGGTGCACTGGCGAATCTCACCGCGGCGATTAACACTGCCTCCTCCAATATTCAGAGCCTGAATACGGAAGAAAAAGATGGCCGCGTGTACAGCGCCTTTATCCGCCTCACGGCGCGCGACCGCGTGCATCTGGCGAATATCATGCGCAAAATTCGCGTCATGCCGGATGTGATAAAAGTCACCCGTAACCGCAACTAGAACTCGTTTTATGAATATTCAACGTTATGCACGTATTTGTGAGATGCTCGCCAGGCGTCAGCCCGACCTGACGGTCTGCATGGAGCAGGTCCATAAACCTCATAACGTGTCGGCGGTGGTGCGTACCGCAGATGCCGTTGGTGTCCATGAAGTACACGCTGTCTGGCCCAGCAGTCGTATGCATACCATGGTCTCTGCCGCCGCCGGCAGCAACAGCTGGGTACAGGTCAAAACCCACCGCAGTATCGGCGATGCCGTCAGCCATTTAAAGGGCCAGGGCATGCAAATCCTTGCGACGCATCTCTCAGATAAAGCCGTCGATTTTCGCGAGATCGACTACACCCGCCCCACCTGCATCCTGATGGGCCAGGAAAAAACCGGCATCACTCAGGAAGCCTTAGCGCTGGCTGACCAGGATATCATCATCCCGATGACGGGCATGGTGCAATCGCTCAACGTCTCCGTTGCCTCTGCCCTGATCCTCTACGAAGCGCAACGTCAGCGACAAAATGCGGGCATGTATAAACGCGAGAACAGCATGCTGCCGGAAGAAGAGCAGCAGCGCCTGCTGTTTGAAGGGGGCTATCCGGTTCTGGCCAGAGTCGCCAGACAAAAGGGGCTGCCTTACCCGCACGTGAACGCGCAAGGCGAAGTCGAAGCCGATGCGCAATGGTGGGCCACCATGCAGGCTGTCGGCACGGTCGAATCGCAAAGACGTCGCCGTATTCCGCGCCCGACCCCTGGAGCAGACCAGCAAAAGCACAACCTGATGGAAGACGAGTAGCATGGCAGGCCGCCTGTTAGATGCAGTGCCGCTCAACTCGCTTACCGGCGTAGGGGCAGCACAAAGCAGCAAACTGGCAAAAATCGGCCTGCATACGGTGCAGGATCTCCTGCTGCACCTGCCGCTACGCTATGAAGACCGCACCCATCTTTATCAGATAGGCGAACTGCTGCCCGGGGTATATGCCACCGTCGAGGGCGAAGTCCTCAGCAGCAACATCACCTTTGGCGGTCGCCGGATGATGACCTGTCAGATCAGCGACGGCTCCGGCATCCTCACCATGCGCTTCTTCAACTTCAACGCCGCCATGAAAAATAGCCTGGCAACCGGTCGGCGCGTGTTGGCCTACGGTGAAGCCAAGCGCGGCAAATACGGGGCGGAGATGATCCACCCGGAATATCGCGTACAGGGCGACATGAGCACCCCTGAGCTTCAGGAAACCCTGACGCCGGTCTACCCAACTACCGAAGGCATCAAGCAGGCCACGCTGCGTAAGCTTACCGATCAGGCGCTGGAACTACTGGAAACCTGCGCTATCGCCGAGCTGCTGCCGCCCGAACTGGCGCAGGGAATGATGAGCCTGCCGGAGGCGCTGCGCACCCTGCACCGACCACCGCCATCGCTGCAGCTTAGCGATCTGGAAAGCGGTAAGCACCCAGCACAGCAGCGCTTAATCCTGGAGGAACTGCTGGCGCATAACCTGAGCATGCTGGCGCTGCGCGCCGGCGCACAGCGTTTTCACGCCCTGCCGTTGAGCGCCGACGACACCTTAAAACATCAGCTGCTTGCCGCCCTGCCCTTTAAACCAACCGGCGCACAGGCGCGGGTCAGCGCGGAGATCGAGCGTGATATGGCGCTCGACGTGCCGATGATGCGTCTGGTACAGGGCGACGTTGGCTCCGGCAAGACGCTGGTTGCCGCCCTTGCGGCGCTGCGGGCCATCGCCCACGGCAAGCAGGTGGCGCTGATGGCGCCGACCGAACTGCTGGCAGAACAACACGCCACCAACTTCCGACAGTGGTTTGCCCCGCTGGGCATTGAAGTGGGCTGGCTGGCGGGTAAACAGAAAGGGAAAGCACGGCAGGCCCAGCAGGAAGCGATCGCCAGCGGTCAGGTACAGATGATCGTCGGCACCCATGCCATTTTTCAGGAGCAGGTGCAGTTCAACGGTCTGGCGCTGGTGATTATCGATGAGCAGCACCGTTTTGGTGTCCACCAGCGGCTGGCGCTGTGGGAAAAAGGCCAGCAGCAGGGCTTCCATCCCCATCAGTTGATCATGACCGCCACGCCGATTCCGCGCACCCTGGCGATGACCGCCTATGCCGATCTCGATACCTCGGTTATTGACGAATTGCCTCCGGGCCGAACGCCGGTCACCACGGTCGCCATTCCCGATACCCGCCGCCACGATATTATTGATCGGGTACGCAACGCCTGCACTCAGGAAGGGCGTCAGGCCTACTGGGTCTGCACGTTGATTGAAGAGTCCGACCTGCTGGAAGCGCAGGCGGCAGAAGCCACCTGGGAAGAGCTGAAACTGGCGCTGCCGGAGCTGAATATTGGCCTGGTGCATGGCCGCATGAAGCCCGCCGACAAACAGGCGGTCATGCAGGCCTTTAAAGTGGGCGAGCTGCATCTGCTGATCGCCACCACGGTTATCGAAGTCGGGGTGGATGTCCCCAACGCCAGCCTGATGATCATCGAAAACCCAGAGCGTCTGGGGCTGGCGCAGCTGCATCAGCTCAGAGGGCGCGTAGGCCGCGGCGCGGTCGCTTCTCACTGCGTGCTACTCTATAAATCGCCGCTGTCGAAAACGGCGCAAAAACGGCTGCAGGTGTTGCGCGACAGCAACGACGGTTTCGTCATTGCCCAAAAAGACCTGGAAATTCGCGGTCCAGGCGAGCTGCTCGGTACCCGGCAGACGGGGAGCGCCGAATTTAAAGTCGCCGATCTGCTGCGCGATCAGGCCATGATCCCCGATGTTCAGCGCATCGCCCGCCATATTCATGAACGTTATGCCCAGCAGGCCCAGGCGCTTATTGAGCGCTGGATGCCGGAAACCGAACGCTATTCCAACGCCTGACGTCCCGTCTGCGCCCGCAGGGTCGGCCGTGACGCCTGGCTCAATGTATCTTCACAACGAGTGGATTATGAAACGAGAACTGGCCATCGAATTTTCGCGTGTCACCGAAGCTGCCGCCCTGGCAGGCTATAAATGGTTGGGCCGTGGCGATAAAAACACCGCCGATGGCGCTGCGGTCAACGCCATGCGCATTATGCTTAACCTGATCAATATCGACGGCACCATCGTGATTGGCGAGGGTGAAATTGATGAAGCGCCGATGCTGTTTATCGGCGAGAAGGTCGGCACCGGCAACGGCGACGCGGTGGATATTGCCGTGGACCCGATCGAAGGGACCCGCATGACGGCAATGGGCCAGGCAAACGCCCTGGCGGTGATGGCGGTCGGCGATAAAGGCTGCTTCCTCAACGCGCCGGACATGTACATGGAAAAACTGATTGTCGGTCCCGGGGCCAAAGGGGCTATCGACCTCAATCTGCCGCTGGTCGAAAACCTGCACAATATCGCCGCAGCGCTGCAAAAACCGCTGGGTGAACTGACCGTGACCATTCTGGCCAAACCGCGCCACGATGCGGTCATTGCCGAGCTGCAACAGGCCGGAGTCCGGGTCTTCGCGATTCCGGATGGCGACGTCGCAGCGTCGATTCTGACCTGCATGCCGGACAGCGAAGTCGACGTGCTGTATGGCATCGGTGGTGCGCCAGAAGGGGTGGTATCGGCGGCGGTGATCCGCGCGCTGGATGGCGACATGCAGGGCCGCCTGCTGGCACGCCATGTTGTTAAAGGGGATACCGAAGAGAACCGCCGCATCGGCGAAAACGAGCTGGCGCGCTGCAAAGCGATGGGCATCGAAGCGGGCAAAGTGCTGCGCCTGGACGAGATGGCCCGCAGCGATAACGTGGTGTTCTCCGCCACCGGCATCACCAAAGGCGACCTGCTGGACGGCATCACCCGCAAAGGGAATATGGCCACCACCGAAACGCTGCTGATCCGCGGTAAATCCCGCACTATTCGCCGCATTCAGTCCATTCATTATCTCGACCGTAAAGATCCGGACATCCAGCTGCACATCCTGTAAGCCTGGGTGAAAAACGGCGAGCGGGTTTCCCCCCGGCTCGCCTGTTCCGTCACGGGAATATTTGATCAATAGAGCTTTTCTACCCTGTCGGGCTGGAAATCTTTGCCATGTGCAACGAAGATAAGGCAACGCTTCGCGCAACGGGAGAAGAAGATGGCGGACTGGGTTAGCGGCAAAGTAACAAAAGTGACGTTCTGGACCGATACATTGTTCAGCTTGTACCTCCACGCGCCGGTTCAACCGTTCACCGCCGGGCAGTTTGCCAAGCTCGGGCTGGAGATCGACGGCGAGCGCGTACAGCGCGCCTACTCCTACGTGAATGCGCCGGGCAATCCCGACCTTGAGTTTTACCTGGTCACCGTACCGGAGGGCAAACTCAGCCCCCGCCTGGCAGCCCTGAAGCCAGGCGATGAGGTACTGATCGTCAGCGAAGCCGCGGGCTTTTTTGTCCTCGAAGAGGTGCCGGATTGCGACACCCTGTGGATGCTGGCAACGGGCACCGCTATCGGCCCCTATCTGTCCATTCTGCAGGAAGGCAAAGACCTTGAGCGCTTTAAAAACCTGGTGCTGGTCCACGCCGCCCGCTATGAAGCCGACCTCAGCTACCTGCCGTTGATGCGCGAATTAGAACAACGCTATGGCGGAAAATTGCGGATTCAAACCGTCGTAAGCCGCGAGGCCGCGCCGGGTTCCCTGACCGGGCGACTGCCCTTCCTGATCGAAACCGGCGCGCTCGAAGAGGCCGTTGGCCTGCCGATGACGGCGGACACCAGCCACGTGATGCTGTGCGGTAATCCACAGATGGTGCGCGATACTCAGCAGTTGCTGAAAGAGACCCGCGAGATGACCAAACATCTGCGTCGCCGTCCGGGCCACATGACTGCCGAGCATTACTGGTAATCAGGACGCCGCTTTCCAGCGCACATCCAGCGTCTCTTTACCAAATTTATTCTCGCCCTGGGTGCCCACAAACGCCCCCAGGTCGATGAGCATCATGACGATAATTAAGGTCGGGATAAACCGCCCTACGCCCCATTGCCAGACGCCGGGCAGCATCGCCCAGTTGCCGGCTAGCAGCATCCACGCCAGCACCATCAGCAACGCCCACAGCCCCGATTTGCCCCGGTCATGCAGTCGCTTAATGGTCACCGCCGCCGTCGGCCACAGCAGGCAAACCAGCATGAACGCCGCGGTCTGCAAATTGAGCAAATTAGTGCCGGCCAGGGTAAACAGCACGCACATCGTCAGAACCCAGATCCCCATCCAGATCCAGAAGTCACGGCGTCCGATACGCCCTTTTATTGAGAACATCCACTGCTGTAGGGTCATGTTTTATTCCTTACCATCATCATTCGCGTAGTTTACCCTGAAGCCGCCACTTTTTGACAAGCGCGACGGTTCCCGTTTTAATCGTCAGCAGATAAAAAAAGGAAAGACTGACATGAAGATGTGGACGACATTGTGTTTTATAGGGCTGACAGCGTTATCTGTCGGCCAGAAGGCATTGTCCGCACAGCCAGAATCTTCCGCCACAGCCCCCTATCTGCTGGCGGGCGCCCCCACGTTTGATATGTCCATCAGCGAGTTTCGGGAAAAATTCAACACCGATAATCCAAAGCTCCCGCTGAATGAGTTTCGCGCCATCGCCTCAAACCGCGACCGGGAAAACCTGACGCGAGCGGCGACTAAAATTAATGAGAATCTCTATGCCTCCGCGGCACTGGAGCGCGGGACGCTGAAAATAAAATCGATGCAGATCACCTGGCTGCCTATTCAGGGGCCGGAGCAGAAAGCAGCCAAAGCCAAAGCGCAGCTCTATATGAGCGCCGTATTATGCGCCTTTGTCCCCACCATAAGCCCGGCGCAGAGCCAGCAAAAATTACAGAAAATTCTCGCCGCTGGCAAAGGCAAACGCTACTTCTCTGAAACGGAAGGCGCGATACGCTATGTGGTGGCAGACCACGGCGAAAAAGGGCTGACCTTCGCTGTTGAACCGATTAAGCTGGCGCTATCTGAATCGCTTGAGAGCAATAATAAATGACAAAAAGCAAAGCCTTTCCAGCGATGAATCTCTATACTGTTTGACAGACCATGCTGCCCTTCCGGGCGGCTATATTCCTTAATTCGCTTAAGTAGCGTGGAGAATTAAAATGCGACATCCTTTAGTGATGGGTAACTGGAAACTGAACGGCAGCCGCCACATGGTAAACGAACTGATCGCGAACCTGCGTACCGAACTGGCTGGCGTTTCTGGCTGCGCCGTTGCGATCGCTCCGCCAGAAATGTACATCGACCTGGCTAAGCACGCGGCAGAAGGTAGCCACATTCACCTGGGCGCGCAGAACGTAGACCTGAACCAGTCCGGCGCATTCACCGGTGAAACCTCCGCTCAAATGCTGAAAGATGTCGGTGCTGAATACATCATCATTGGTCACTCTGAGCGTCGTACTTACCACAAAGAATCTGACGAGTTCATCGCTAAGAAATTCGCCGTGCTGAAAGAGCAGGGTCTGATCCCGGTACTGTGCATTGGTGAAACCGAAGCGGAAAACGAAGCGGGCAAAACTGAAGAAGTGTGCGCACGCCAGATCGACGCCGTTCTGACCACTCAGGGCGCAGCTGCCTTCGAAGGCGTGGTTATCGCTTACGAACCAGTATGGGCTATCGGTACCGGCAAATCCGCGACCCCGGCTCAGGCTCAGGCCGTGCACAAATTCATCCGTGATCACATTGCTAAAGCTGACGCAAAAGTGGCTGAGCAGGTCATCATCCAGTACGGCGGCTCTGTTAACGCATCCAACGCCGCAGAGCTGTTCACTCAGCCAGATATCGACGGCGCGCTGGTTGGCGGTGCATCCCTGAAAGCAGATGCTTTCGCGGTGATCGTTAAAGCAGCAGAAGCAGCGAAAAAAGCGTAATTCGTTTTAGCAGGTCTTTCCCCGGTCGCGCTTCGCAACCGGGGTTATCTCCAGCTAGCCCGGACAGGTGCGCTGCACCGCCTCCGGGAAAATCCCCGAGCAGAACAGGCTACAGTTTCCCCAACGCCTGATACCACAGATAATCCAACGGCAGCAGAATCAAATAGCTCACCGCCGCCAGCGCAATACACAGCAGCATGCCGGAACGCGCCGGAACTTTCCCCAACGCCATCGCCACCACAATCGGCGAAGCCTGATACGGCAGCAACGGCGTCGAATAGCCCAGCACCTGAATCATAATCACGCTTAACAGCGGAAAGCCGGTGGCATCGGAAAAACTCTGCGCAAAGGTGGTGTACAGCGCGGGAACGCCGTTGGCGGTCATAATGAAGTTCAGGGCGCTGGTGATGCCGGTTAAGGCCAGGAAGCTGGTAAACGGACTCTCTTTATCGAGCGGCATCACGTGCAGCAGCGCATTGCCCACCACCTCGCCGATGCCGGTTTGGGTGACGGTAATCGCCAGCCCGAGGATCCCGGCAACGTAAATGCAGGTGCGAATATTCACGCCGCTGGAGAATTCTTCCCCGCTGATAAACCCGATGCGCGGCAGCAACGTCACCACCGCGGCCGCCAGCCCGGTCCAGGCCGGACCGATGCCGTGCCAGCTCTCACTGACCCACAGCACCAGCACAGCCGCCAGCAGCCACGCCAGGCGCTTCTCATCGCGGCTCATCGGTGGCAAAGGCGTCAGATCGCGTGGTGGATGCGGTTTTCCGGGAAACAGCCAGCAAATCAGGGCGATCAATGCACCGCCTTTCAGCCAGCCCAGCACCGGGGTGTGCAGCAGCAAATAGGGCAGATAGTTAAGGTGGATCCCGTAGGAGCCTTCCGCCGCCCCGCTCATTACCAGGTTCGGAACGTTGGCGGGCAGAATAGTGGCCGACAGCTGGAACGTCCCAAAGCCCACCGCCAGCGCCAGCCCGAACCAGGGACGAGTCCCCTCTTCGATGCCCGCCCGCTTCGCCATCGCCGCGACAATCGGCATCAACAGCGCAATACGCCCCATGTTTGAGGGCATCACGAAGGCCAGCGCATAGCTCAACAGCACCACGCTGGCGACCATCAGCGGCCAGGAGTCGGTTAAGCGCGCCGACAGCGCCCGCGCCGCTCTGTCTGCCAGACCGGTTTTACGAATCGCAATTCCCAGAACAAAACCGCTGAACACCAGCCAGAACGCCGACGAGGCAAAGCCACCAAAAATCACTTCCGGCGGGGCGATTTTGGCCATCATCGCGGCGGCGAAAAACAGCAGCGCGGTCATAAATTCCGGCAGCAGCGAGGTCGCCCACAGCAGGATGGTGATGCCAACAATGATAGAAGGAAGGAACAAAGGGTGGGACAACCAGAGCGACATACCTGTCTCCTGTCGTTTTTTTCAGCAAGAATACGACGGACAGTAAGACAGGTAAATGCCAGATATAGTGGGGTTATCGCAGGATTGCGCAGCTATGATCCTGAATCTCTTCCGCCGAGGCACGATTGAGCGTCAGCAGATTACGCTCGGTCGCCAGCAGCACCAGCGAGCCGTCGCTCTGCTTCGCCATCGCCAGCGCAAAACGCCCCATATGTTCACGCGCTTGCGGTACCTCTTCCGCCAGCATCAGAAAAGGGCTGCGCTGCGCCAGCTCCGTCTCGGTGACCCGGCGGGCCAGATATTCATGGCCCATTAAGCCACCGGGCAGCGTTAGCCAGCGGCTACTAATCACAGAGGCTTCTTTATCGAGCTGAGTACGGACGTCGGGGCGTAAGCAGGAGATATGAATATGGAAATGATTTTGCGTGCGTCCGCTACGCGAATTAATCGTCAATGAAACCGCCTCATCCGCTACGGCAGAGCCACGACGTTCACTCATGATTTCGCGCCCCTGCCAGGCCTGCCAGAAGAAGTTCGGCGTCAGTGGGTCAAGCAGAAGCGGGCTTTCGGTGCCGTTAATGCGGTAAGTCGGCATCAACAGATACTGCAGCGGGCCATTACGGTCTTTAAACAGGACATAGCCGCCCTTCAGGTTCACTTCCGCACAGGGCGCGGGATTCTGCTGCTGCTGTTGATTGGGAACACACTGTTGCAGAACAATTTTGCGCAACGCATCCGGATTGCCAGAATGCAGCCAGTAATAGCCGCCCGCAATCGCCGCCAGCACCACCACCAGCAGCGCTAATAAAAGGTATCGCACTCTTCGCATTATGTTTTCCTGTCTCAGCCAGAAACGGAAGAGTAGCGCAATTTGATGACTAAAAGATAACGCCCGGTTAGGAAACCGGGCGTTGAGGGAGATTAACGCTGACTGATTTGGTCGAAAGTACCGCCGTTAGAGAAGTGTGTTTTCTGGGCCCTGGTCCAGCCACCGAACTCTTCATCGATGGTAAACAGCTTCAGTTTCGGGAACTCACTCGCATATTTCTTCGCCACGTCCGGGTCACGTGGACGATAGAAGTTCTTCGCCGCGATCTCCTGGCCCTGCGGTGAGTACAGGTACTTCAGGTAGGCGTCAGCCACCTGACGGGTGCCTTTTTTGTCCACGACTTTGTCCACGACGGAGACGGTCGGCTCTGCGAGAATCGATTCGCTCGGGGTGACGATTTCAAACTTATCTTTGCCCAGTTCGTTCGCCGCTAGCAGCGCTTCGTTTTCCCACGCAATCAGCACGTCGCCAATACCGCGTTCAACGAAGGTGTTTGTCGAGCCACGAGCGCCTGAATCCAGCACTTCAACATTCTTATACAGCGCCTTTACAAAGTCCTGAGCCTTGGCCTGGTCGCCGTTATTCTGGTGCAGGGCATAACCCCATGCCGCCAGATAGTTCCAGCGCGCGCCACCGGAGCTTTTCGGGTTAGGCGTAATGACCGACACGCCCGGTTTGATCAAATCGTTCCAGTCATGAATCTGTTTCGGGTTGCCTTTGCGAACAAGGAACACAATGGTTGAGGTATACGGTGCGGAGTTATCCGGCAGGCGTTTCAGCCAGTTTTTATCGATACGACCGCGTTCGGCGATCGCATCAACGTCATAGGCCAGTGCCAGGGTCACCACATCGGCTTCAATACCGTTGATGACCGACGTCGCCTGCTTGCCTGAGCCGCCGTGCGACTGACGAATAATCACGTTGTCGCCCGTTTCCTGTTTCCAGTGTGCGCTGAACGCTTTGTTGTACTGTTCGTACAGTTCGCGCGTTGGATCATAAGATACGTTTAATAACTGAATGTCTTTTGCCAGAACGCTGGCGGATGCCAGCAACAGAGTTAACCCAACGCCCCACTTATTCATCGCACCGCTCTCTTTATGTCGTGTTGTGATGGGATAAGCGTGCCAGAAAGCGAACCAATGATTAAAGAATAAAAAAAGATTGGCTATAACTTGAGAGTATATACACAGCGGGGAAATGCTTACCCTCTCCCGGACAGGAGAGGGTGAGGACGAGAGGGTTACACTTCTTCCATGCGACCCAGCAGTGCCTGCAGACGATCCTGCCAGCCCTGCTGCTGTTCTCTCAGCTGACCGTTTTCACGTTCCAGCTCTTCACGGCTGTGCTGTGCGCCCTGAACTTCCTGCGCCAGCGTGTTGTTTTTTTCTTTCAGCTCTTCGATTTCCATCTGTAACAGAGTGATGGTATCAATCGCCTGCTGTACTTTTGATTCTAATTTCTCAAACACTTCTAATGACATCGTCATACCTCTCCTGAACTTGCAAGGCGTTGATAGAGTACTATCCCGTACACGCCGTCCTTCAAGCTGCTTCTGCGTTAGCGGGTTCGCCCCGGTCGCTTACTACAGTAAGCGGCTGAGGATTCATTCGCTGGCCGTTTTGACGCATCCCGAATGATGTTGTGTACCTACGCGGTGACGCCTTAACGAAAATAAGCGCGCTACAGTGATCATGCTGTCGATTGTATGAATCCCCGTCGTCCCTGTCCAGCGACAACCCGCGTAGATCGCGGTTTGCAACACTTTTCAGTCTTTACCTGGCGCATTCGGCGCTTTTCCCCGGAACTTCACCCGCAATTGTTAATCAATGGGTTAACAAAAACCGCCATCAACGCGTCTTTGATGTGTCACAACACGCGTTTATAGCGCGAAATCGCTCATTTTCTTGACGTAGTACACACATTTATATTTCGATATTTCTCGTTTTTGTTCGTTAACGATAAATTAACACTATGCCTACATGGCAGCGTGGTCGCTTGCGACCTTCATACATACCATAATCACCACTTCGCTTCAGGATTCGATATGAGCCAAACATCAACATTAAAAGGCCAATGCATCGCAGAGTTCCTAGGTACCGGGTTGTTGATCTTTTTCGGGGTTGGATGTGTCGCCGCATTAAAAGTAGCGGGCGCCAGCTTCGGTCAGTGGGAAATCAGCATCATCTGGGGTCTGGGGGTGGCCATGGCTATCTATCTGACCGCGGGTGTCTCCGGCGCGCACCTCAACCCTGCAGTCACGATCGCACTGTGGCTTTTTGCCTGCTTCGACGGGCGTAAAGTTGTACCCTTTATCTTTTCTCAATTTGCCGGCGCCTTTTGCGCTGCAGCGTTAGTTTACGGGCTTTACTACAATCTTTTCTTCGATTTCGAACACAGCCACAATATGGTGCGTGGCAGCGTCGAAAGTCTTGAGCTAGCCGGTATCTTCTCCACTTACCCGAACCCACATATCAATTTTGTGCAGGCATTCGCGGTAGAAATGGTGATTACCGCTATCCTGATGGGCGTGATTCTGGCGCTGACCGACGATGGCAATGGCATACCGCGTGGCCCGCTGGCACCGCTGCTGATCGGTCTGTTAATCGCCGTCATCGGTGCATCGATGGGGCCGCTGACCGGTTTTGCCATGAACCCGGCACGTGACCTGGGACCGAAAACGTTCGCCTGGCTCGCCGGCTGGGGTGATGTCGCCTTTACCGGCGGCAAAGATATCCCTTATTTCCTGGTGCCGCTGTGTGCTCCGGTGGTGGGCGCCGCGCTGGGCGCGTTCAGCTACCGCAAGCTGATTGGCCGCCATCTGCCATGCGACACCTGCGTTGAGGAAGAGAAAGAGACTTCCTCGACAACGCAACACAACGCTTCGCTGTAATCTGACTACGGGACTCATACTATGACCGACAAAAAATATATCGTTGCGCTCGACCAGGGCACCACCAGCTCCCGGGCCGTTGTGATGGATCACGATGCCAATATCGTCAGCGTTTCACAGCGCGAATTTGAACAAATTTATCCGCGTCCAGGCTGGGTTGAGCACGACCCAATGGAGATCTGGGCTTCCCAAAGCTCGACCCTGGTTGAAGTTCTGGCGAAAGCCGATATTAGCTCCGATGAGATTGCCGCTATCGGCATCACCAACCAGCGTGAAACAGCCATTGTGTGGGAACGCGAAACGGGCAAACCGATTTATAACGCGATCGTCTGGCAGTGCCGTCGTACCGCTGAAATCTGTGAGCAGCTGAAGCGTGACGGGATGGAAGAGTACATCCGTAAGGCCACCGGTCTGGTGGTTGATCCATACTTCTCCGGGACCAAAGTAAAATGGATTCTGGACCACGTTGAAGGTTCTCGTGAGCGCGCTAAACGCGGCGAGCTGTTGTTTGGCACCGTAGACACCTGGCTGGTATGGAAAATGACCCAGGGCCGCGTCCACGTGACCGACTACACCAACGCCTCGCGTACCATGCTGTTCAACATTAACGAGCTGGACTGGGACGATAAGATGCTCGACGCGCTGGATATTCCGCGCGCCATGCTGCCGGAAGTGCGCAAGTCTTCCGAAGTGTACGGTCAGACCAACATCGGTGGTAAAGGCGGCACGCGTATTCCTATCGCCGGTATCGCGGGCGATCAGCAGGCGGCGCTGTTCGGCCAGCTGTGTGTGAAAGAGGGGATGGCGAAGAACACTTACGGTACCGGCTGCTTTATGTTGATGAATACCGGTGAAAAAGCGGTGGCGTCGACTCACGGCCTGCTGACCACCATCGCCTGCGGTCCGCGTGGTGAAGTGAACTATGCGCTGGAAGGTGCGGTGTTTATGGCCGGTGCCTCTATTCAGTGGCTGCGCGACGAAATGAAGCTGATAAACGACGCGTTCGATTCCGAATATTTCGCCACCAAGGTGAAGGATACCAACGGGGTGTATGTCGTCCCGGCGTTTACCGGCCTCGGCGCACCGTACTGGGACCCGTATGCTCGTGGCGCGATCTTCGGCCTGACCCGCGGGGTGAATGCCAACCACATTATCCGCGCCACCCTGGAATCAATTGCCTATCAGACACGTGATGTGCTGGAAGCGATGCAGGCTGACTCTGGTATACGTCTGCACGCGCTGCGTGTCGACGGCGGTGCGGTAGCCAATAATTTCCTGATGCAGTTCCAGTCCGACATCCTGGGTACCCGCGTAGAGCGCCCGGAAGTCCGTGAAGTCACCGCACTGGGCGCCGCTTACCTGGCAGGCCTGGCCGTCGGCTTCTGGCAAAATCTGGATGAGCTGCAGGAGAAAGCAGTAATCGAACGCGAGTTCCGCCCGGGGATCGAAACCACCGAACGTAACTTCCGCTACAGCGGCTGGAAAAAAGCGGTGAAACGCGCCCTGGCGTGGGAAGAGCACGAAGAGTAAGTACCCTCCGTTCCCCGTTGGCGCTACGCTGACCGGGCTACAGAACGGCGACAAGTGCGCGCATCCCCGGTCACATAGATAACTATGTGACCGGGGTAAGCAAACGCAATCAACGCACCTGTGGCCTGAAAGACAACGGGGATTTAGCCAAAGATCGGCAACAGCAGATACAACTTAATCACCAGCGCGTTCACAATATCGATAAAGAACGCCCCCACCATCGGCACCACCAGAAACGCCATATGCGACGGGCCAAAGCGGTCGGTAATCGCCTGCATATTGGCAATCGCCGTCGGCGTTGCGCCGAGACCAAAGCCACAGTGACCGGCAGCCAGCACCGCGGCATCATAGTTTTTGCCCATCATGCGGTAGGTGACGAAAATTGAATACAATGCCATCGCCACCGCCTGCACCGCCAGGATGGCAAGCATCGGCAGCGCCAGCGAAGCCAGCTCCCACAGCTTCAGGCTCATCAGCGCCATAGCGAGGAACAGCGACAGGCTGACGTTACCCAGGATCGATACCGCCCGGTCAAACACGCGATAGAAGCCCGCCAGCGCCAGACCGTTGCTGAGGATCACGCCGATAAACAGCACGCAGACAAAGGTTGGTAATTCCAGCACGGTTCCCATCAACAGTTGCGCAACCACCTTCCCGAGCGTCAGACAGATTGCGATTAAGGCAATACTCTCGATCAGCACCAGCGAGGTGATCATTCGGCCCATCTCAGGCTTTTCAAACGCGGTAGGCGCCAGCTGATCGTCCGGGGTTCCGTCCGGAGAAGAGGAGTGTTTAACCAGATAACGCGCCACCGGGCCGCCAATCAGGCCGCCCAGCACCAGACCGAAGGTAGCGCAGGCCATTGCCACTTCGGTGGCGTTGGCAAAACCGTAACGTTCAACAAACAGCTTACTCCACGCCGCGCCGGTACCGTGGCCGCCGGAGAGGGTGATCGAACCTGCCAGCAGACCCATCAGCGGGTCCAGACCCAGCAGCTTCGCCATGCCAATGCCGAGGGCGTTTTGCAGCAGCAGCAGACCCACCACCACTATCAGAAATGTCCCCAGAACTTTACCGCCCGCCCGCAGGCTGGCCAGGTTAGCGTTAAGCCCGATCGTCGCAAAGAACGCCAGCATCAGCGGGTCTTTCAGGCTCATATCAAAGTCGATTTCCCAACCCATGCTTTTTTTCAGCACCAGCAGCGCCAGCGCCACCAGCAGGCCGCCAGCAACAGGTTCAGGGATGGTGTATTTCTTCAGGAAGGGGACTTTCTGGACCAGTTGTCTGCCCAGAAGCAGCACCAAGGTTGCGGCAACGAGCGTCGATAAGGTATCGAGGTGAAACATAAAAAGAGCTCCTTATTTGCGCATGATTCATTCACACGCGACGGTATTCCCGGTGTCGATAGATTCTCGTCTTGAGAAATCGGAGCCAGATTTTAAGCAGAAGCACGTAGCAAATAACAGAAAAAGATAGTTTGTTTTGATATTGATGCGATCAAGCATACAAAATGTTAATAAAATTTCCGGGCTGGTTTTTTGTATAAAAATTTCCCGCCAAAGAGTGGCAAACGTTTGCTTTTGTACTACAGTCCGATAAAATTCCCGCTTTGATACTTTGGGAATGCTTGTGATGTCCGTTAATACCGCCGAGTCAGAAGTTGCGCAACCGGTTGCGTCGAAAACAACCAGCGAATTAATCTACCGTCTCGAAGACCGTCCGCCTTTACCACAAACCCTGTTTGCCGCCTTTCAGCACCTGCTGGCAATGTTTGTTGCGGTCATCACACCAGCGTTACTCATCTGCCAGGCGCTGGGCCTTCCGGCTCAGGATACCCAGCACATCATCAGCATGTCGCTGTTCGCTTCCGGCGTGGCATCCATCATCCAGATTAAAGCCTGGGGCCCGGTCGGCTCCGGCCTGCTCTCCATCCAGGGCACCAGTTTTAACTTCGTCGCCCCGCTGATTATGGGCGGCACCGCGCTAAAAACCGGCGGCGCCGACGTGCCAACGATGATGGCGGCGCTGTTCGGCACCCTGATGCTGGCAAGTTGCACAGAAATGGTCATTTCCCGCGTGCTGCACCTGGCGCGGCGGGTGATCACCCCGCTGGTCTCCGGCGTGGTGGTGATGATTATCGGCCTGTCGCTGATTCAGGTCGGCCTGACCTCGATTGGCGGCGGCTACGCTGCCATGGCGGACCATACTTTTGGCGCGCCGAAAAACCTGCTGCTGGCGGGCATCGTGCTGGCGCTGATTATTATTCTTAACCGTCAACGCAATCCGTACCTGCGCATTGCGTCGCTGGTGATCGCCATGGCGGCGGGCTATCTGGCAGCCTGGCTGCTCGATATGCTGCCGGCCAATGCCGCTCCGGCCAACGACAGCCTGATCATGGTTCCAACGCCGCTCTACTACGGCCTCGGCATTGACTGGAGCCTGCTGCTGCCGCTGATGCTGGTGTTTATGATTACCTCGCTGGAAACCATCGGCGATATCACCGCGACCTCCGACGTTTCCGAGCAGCCGGTATCCGGCCCACTGTATATGAAACGCCTGAAAGGCGGCGTGCTGGCGAACGGCCTGAACTCCTTTGTTTCTGCCGTCTTCAACACCTTCCCGAACTCCTGTTTTGGCCAGAATAACGGTGTGATCCAACTGACTGGCGTAGCCAGCCGCTATGTCGGTTTTGTGGTGGCGCTGATGCTGATCGTGCTCGGCCTGTTCCCGGCAGTCAGCGGCTTTGTGCAGCACATTCCTGAGCCGGTACTGGGCGGCGCCACGCTGGTGATGTTCGGTACCATCGCCGCGTCCGGCGTGCGTATCGTCTCCCGCGAGCCGCTGAACCGTCGCGCGATCCTGATTATCGCCCTGTCGCTGGCCGTCGGTCTCGGCGTGTCCCAGCAGCCACTGATTTTGCAGTTCGCCCCTGACTGGTTGAAGAACCTGCTCTCCTCCGGGATTGCTGCCGGCGGTATTACGGCGATTGTGCTGAACCTGGTCTTCCCGCCAGAGAAAAACTGATCCTGCCTTAACTTCCCCGGTCGCATTCGGCGGCCGGGGCCACCTGCGAATGACGCCTGCGGTAACCTCACATCATCTGATTACACAATTCCTGTCTTGAGGATTGCGCATAATTCGGGCATAACAGCCTTATGTGCCTCGCTCAGGATGTAAGACCATGAAATTGCCTGGAAAGTTACTGCTCTGGCTGCTGACCGCCCTGCTGGTCGCGATCGTCGCCGCCTGGTTCCTGCTGCAGACCCATTGGGGCGCGCGTCAGGCCAGCGCCTGGCTGAGTGACGGCACCGGCTGGCAGGTCTCCTTCGACGAGATGGACCACGACTTCTCTTCGCCGCTGCATCTGCAGCTGCAAAATGTGACGTTCGGGCGCGACGGCAAGCCGCCGACGCTGGTCGCCAAAACGGTCGATATTGGCTTCAGTACCCGCCAGTTCAGCGACCCGCTGCACGCCGACGAGATTGTGCTGAGCGACGGGACATTAAACCTTTCCCCCTCTTCCGCCTCCTTACCTTTTGCCGCCGACCGCCTGCAGTTGCGCAATATGGCGTTTAACAGCCCGGAAACCGGCTGGGAGCTGAGCGCCCAGCGCGTCACCGGCGGCGTCAGCCCCTGGGCACCGGAAGCGGGTAATGTACTGGGCAAAAAGGCGCAGATTCAGATGAGCGCCGGTTCGTTGACCCTCAACGGCGTTGATGCCAGCAACGTGCTGATTCAGGGCAGCCTCGATAACGGCGAGGTGACGCTCTCCACCCTCGGCGCCGATGTCGCGCGCGGGACGCTGACCGGCAACGCCAGACGCAACGCCGACGGCAGCTGGTTGGTGGATAACCTGCAACTCAACGAAATTCGTCTGCAGAGCGATAAATCACTGGCGGACTTCTTCACCCCGCTGACCAGCATTCCTTCGCTGCAAATTGGCCGCCTCGATATGACCGATGCGCGCCTGCAGGGGCCGGACTGGGCGGTGACGGACCTCGACCTTAACCTGCGGAACCTGACCCTGAGCCACGGCGACTGGCAGAGCGAAGAGGGAACCCTGTCGATGAATGCCAGCGAGTTCATTAACGGCTCGCTGCATCTGCTCGACCCGATCGCCAATGCCGAATTTTCACCTCAGGGGATTGCCCTGCGCCAGTTTACGTCGCGCTGGGAAGGGGGAATGGTGCGCACCTCCGGTAACTGGTTGCGCGCCGGTAACGCGCTGGTGCTGGATGACGCCGCCTTTGCCGGGCTGGAGTACACCCTTCCTGAAAACTGGAAACAGCTGTGGATGGAGCCGCTGCCAGCATGGCTGCAAAGCCTGACGCTGAAGAAATTCAGCGCCAGCCGTAACCTGGTGATCGACATCGATCCTACCTTCCCGTGGCAGATCACCGCCCTGGACGGTTACGGTGGCGAATTGCAGCTGGTGAAAGATCGTCGCTGGGGCGTCTGGAACGGCAACGCCACGCTGAACGCCGCTGCCGCCACCTTTAACCGCGTGGATGTCCGCCGTCCTTCGTTAAAACTGAGCGCCAACGCTTCCACGGTCAATATCAGTGAACTGAGCGCCTTTACCGAGCGCGGTATTCTGCAGGCCACCGCGGCGGTGTCGCAGCTTCCCCAGCGCCAGGTCACCCTGAGCCTGAACGGCCGTGGCGTGCCGCTGAATATTCTGCAGCAGTGGGGCTGGCCGGCCTTGCCGATTACCGGCGATGGTAACTTCCAGCTGACCGCCGGCGGCAGCGTGCTGGCAGAGGCACCGCTGAAACCTACGGTAAGCGGCCAGCTCAGCGCGGTGAATATGGACAAACAGCCGGTTGCGCAGACCATGCACAACGGCGAGGTCACGACCGCCCAGGCCGCACCAGCCCCTATCGCCCCTTAAGTCCGTCTTCCTTCAGCCTTCTCCCAACCGGGAGAAGGCCTCTCACCCTGTCCCGTCACCGAAACCTGTTGCCATATTGCGGCTGTTTGTACCTATTTCCCGCAACCTGTTCCTTTCAAATAGCGGAATTGCTATAACAAAAATACTGGAAGTAAAAAAAATAATTAAAGTCCCTGTACCTACAAAAATAAAAGGAACAACTATGTCTGTAATACGTCAACATGCTCTGGAGAATATGCAAAAATTCTCCAGAGCAATGATCGGTGCAGTATTGTTCTTGCCGGTTATCGGTTTAATTCTGGCACTCAGCTCTGTCTTAACCAACCCCACATTAATTTCTGAAACCAGTTTTTTACATCAGCTGGGGCAGTTACTCGGCGATACCTTCTGGCCATTATTCGGCAATCTCGGATTACTGTTTTGCGTCGGTATTAGCTACGGCCTGGCAAAAGATAAAAAAACCGAAGTGGCGCTGGTTTCCGTGATGTGTTTTATCATGTTTCTGGGCGCCAACCATTCGTGGCTGGAGCATACTCACGGCATTGCCGAAAAAATTAATGGCGAATATTACGGCACCGGCCAGACGCAGCTCTTAGGGTTTGTGGTGGTCGATATGGGGGTTTTCCTCGGCATTATTCTCGGCTGCACTATCGCCTGGGTCCATAATAAAGTCTCAACCATTGAACTGCCCGGCGCGCTGTCGATGTACGGCGGTGCCAAGCTGACGTTAGTGGCCATGACGCCGGTGATCATCTTCTATGCTATCGCCTTCACCTGGATCTGGCCGTTTATGACTCACGGCATTGCGGCACTAACCGGGTTTATGAAAAATGCCGGCGTCGCGGGCGTCTTCGTCTACGGCTTCTTTGAAAAATTCCTCATCCCGACCGGCCTGCACCATTTCGTGTGGTCCCCGTTCCAGTTAACCCAAATCGGCGGCACCCTGAACGTTGACGGCCAGGTGGTGTCCGGTACCCAGGCCATTTTCCTCGCCTATATGCGCCATCCGGATCTGACCCCGGTGATGAACGACGCCCTGCGCTTCTCCCAGCAGGGGATGACCACGATTTTCGGCCTTGCCGGAGCCTCACTGGCGTTCTACCACACCGCGAAACCCGAGAAGAAAATGCTGGCCAAAGCGATTCTGCTGCCCGCCATTATCACCTCAATGCTGACCGGTATTACCGAGCCCATCGAGTTCACCTTCCTGTTTGTTTCACCGCTGCTGTGGGTTATTCACGCCACGCTAACCGCCGCATCCCAGGCAATTTGCGACATCTTTACCGTTCGTCCATGGGGCGCGTCGGGGTTGATCGAATTCCTGATTTATAACCTGCCACTGCCCGTTTCATTAACACGCTGGCCTGGCTATGTGCTGATCGGTATCGGCCAGTTTGCCGTCTACTATGTTATTTTCCGCACTCTGGTGGTTAAGCTGAACCTGAAAACGCCGGGCCGCGAAGATGATGAAAACGTGAAGTTATATAGCAAAGCCGATTATCGCCAGAAGATGAATGATAAGTCGGCGGTGACAGATGAAATTATTAATGGCTTAGGTGGCAAAGATAATATTATTTCCGTGGACAATTGTTTTACCCGCCTGCGGGTTGCCATACGCAATATGGATCTGGTTGACGATGTCATATTAAAAAGCACCGGGGCTAACGGCGTCGTGCGCAACAGAAATGAAGTACAGGTTATTTATGGCGTCAAAGTGGGACAGGTTCGTTCCCGGGTTGATAGCTGGCTAGCAGAAAATTAATCAGGAGTTATTTATGAAATTAACCGTATTAGGCGGGGGCGGCGTTCGCTCTGCGTTCCTGGCAAAGTCACTGGCTTATAACGCGCACCGCATTGGTTTAACGGAAGTGGTATTTCTCGACAGCTCCGCAGATAACCTGGCCATCTTTGGTGAGATCGCCCGCTATGTGTTTCAGGCTATCCGCCCGGATATTCATTTTAGTATTACCCGCGATCCGGTCGCGGCGCTGACCGATACTAACTACGTCATTACCACCCTGCGGGTGGGCGGCGATGAGAGCCGTATTCGCGATGAGCGTATTGCGCTGGAGCATAATACGTTGGGCCAGGAGACCACCGGTGCCGGCGGTTTTGCCATGGCGATGCGTTCGATACCGGCGATTCTTGACTACTGCCGCCTGATCGAAGAGCACGCCGCCGACGATGCGATTCTGTTTAACTTCACCAATCCGTCAGGGCTGGTGACCGAAGCGATTATCAAGTCAGGCTTTAAGCGCCGCGTGTACGGTATCTGCGATGCGCCATCGGAGCTGATCCGCGAGCTGCCGGAGATTCTGGGCTGCGACGAACGTGACCTTGGCGTCGAGTGCTATGGCCTGAACCATTTCTCCTGGTTTACCCACTTCACGGTGCGCGGGGAAGACGTGACCGAACGACTGATCGCCAGCCCGGACCTGTACCGTAAAACGGCGATGCAGTATTTCTCGCCGGAGCTGGTTGCGCTGTGTGATAACCAGCTGCTGAACGAATATCTCTATTACTACTACTACCGCGAAGTGGCATTAAAGGCGATTCAGGACGCGCCGGAAACCCGCGGCGAGCAGATCGCCCGCATCAACCGCGATATGCGCGATGAGCTGCACACCGTGGATGTCCATACCAACCCGGAAGCGGCGTTTAATATCTGGATGAAGCACTACCTGCGCCGGGAAAATAGCTATATGCAAAATGAGTCCCAGCAGGAGAAATTCCATACCCGCGAACCGCTCACCCTGCAGCAGTTTATCGAAGAGCCGGATACCGGCGGCTACGCGGGCGTGGCGCTGGATATACTGGAGGCGGTCAACAGCACCACCACCAAGCGTATTGTCGTATCGATATCCAACAACAACACCCTCGATTTTTTACGCCCTGATGACGTCATTGAGATCAGCTGCGATCTGAGCAGAGAGGGTCTGAAGCCGGTCACCCCAGCACAGGTGCCAACGGCGCAGAAGAACATGATCGCCAGCGTCAAAGAGTATGAACGTCTGGCGGTGGCGGCAATTCTGCAGCGGGATAAATCGCTGGCGATCCGGGCGCTGATGGCTCATCCGCTGGTCGGTTCCTGGTCGCTGGCGCAGAAGCTGGCTAACGCCTACCTCGACGATAAGCTGTTTGCCGACTGGCAATAACGCCCCCTCCCGGTGGCGCTGCGCTGACCGGGCTACCGGCTCAGCACTATGTTGTGACCTTGTAGCCCGGACAGGCGCGTTAAGCGCCGCCTCCGGGGATCCCCATCTGCATAAACCACATCTTCAGAAAGCGCTCAAAACCTAATATGCAGTAGCCGAAAAACGGGTTGCTCCAGTAAATATCATCATCAAATTTCTGCGGGTCGTGGATAATGAACGCGGTATCCGCCGCCTGGGCCAGCGGGCTTTGATAATCGCCGGTAAAGCAGACCAGGTTAATCTCCTTGCCCTCCAGCGCCTTCACCCAATTTAGTGCCGAACTGCTGCGTCCTGATTTAGAAATTATCCAGATCGAGTCAAATTTGGCGGCGTTCTTTTGCTCGAGAATTTCATAATCCGGCCACAGCGCGAGGCTGGCATTTACGCCGGTCACCAGAAACTTATTATAAATATATTGGGCAATCAGCTGCGAAAAGCCGCTGCCGTGGATCAGGATACGATGCTGCTGAAGGCTTTCCAGCAGCGGGGTGACCCGCTCAGCCGGGAGAATGCTCATATAGTCGATATCATTGGTGACATCGAGCTTAGGCATCGTAATATTGAATTTGATGAAATAGACCAGCTCCAGCCAGCCGCTGAACTTGAGCTTCTTTGCCAGGCGCACCAGCGACGAAGGATTGCTGTAGCAGCGCTCGGCAACGGTGCGGATCCCCTCCCGCACACACTGTTCAGGATCGTTCTGAATAAAGCGCAGGACGGTCATTTCGGTTTTGTTCAGCTTCACGTCACGAAAGATATTTTCTACATCCATTCCTGGCTCCTCTCAGCGGCAGCGTACGCTATCACCGAACGGCGGCACTGTCTGTGGGATCAATCACCGGAATGAAACAAACGTTACTTTCTTAGATAAAATGGAATAAAAAAACCCTCTCCGACAACGAAGAGGGCCTCAGGCGTTAACGAATTCACTCACAACATAATGGTCAACGCGTTGCCCTGCGCGGCCACCACCACGCCCAGCTCACTGCCCGTTTGCGTACCGCCCTGCACTCCGGCAACCTGCGCAATATTACGCAGGCAAAGCGTCCAGTTGCTGGCCGTACCGTCGCCGCTAACGGCGATCGTGTTGCCCTGACGTTTCGCCCGCAGAGTGAAGACCACCGTGCCGTCCGCCGCCGGGAGCTGGCAAACTGCCTGATGACCGTCCGCCAGATGGAACAGCTGGAAGGCGGTGCCTTCGTTCCAGGCGTAATCCGGTTTCTGGTTGTTATTGCCCAGCGCCAGCAAGGTATTCTCGCGCACGTACACCGGCAGGCTCAGCACATCATGAGTCTGTTTAAGCCAGCGGCTGCCCTGCGCTTCATCGTTGTGCCACAGGTGCGTCCAGCGGCCTTCCGGCAGGTAGAACTGCACCTCACCCGCTTCGCTAAACACCGGTGCCACCAGGACCGAATCCCCCAGCATGTACTGACGATCCAGATAGTCGCAGGCCGGGTCGTCCGGGAACTCGAGCATCATCGAACGCAGCATCGGCGTCCCGCACTCGCTGGCCAGTGCCGCCTGGCGATAGAGATACGGCATCATGCGGCATTTCAGCTGCGTGAAGTGGCGCACCACATCGCAGGATTCATCGTCATAAGCCCATGGCACCCGATAGGATTTGCTGCCATGCAGCCGGCTGTGGCTGGAGAGCAGACCGAACGCGCACCAGCGCTTGTAGACATGGGCGGGCGCGGTGTTCTCGAAGCCCCCGATATCGTGGCTCCAGAAGCCAAAGCCGGACATGCCGATCGATAATCCACCGCGCAGGCTCTCTGCCATCGATTCGTAGTTGGCGTAGCAGTCGCCGCCCCAGTGCACCGGGAACTGTTGCGCGCCCACCGAGGCGGAGCGGGCGAACAGTACCGCCTCTTGCTCGCCGACGGTCTCTTTCAGCACGTTCCACACCAGTTCGTTGTAGATAAAGGCGTAGTGGTTATGCATTTTCTGCGGATCGGCACCGTCGAACCACTGCACGTCGGTCGGGATACGCTCGCCAAAGTCGGTTTTGAAGCAGTCAACGCCGATATCTATCAGGCCTTTCAGCTTATCGGCGTACCACTGGCAGGCTTCCGGGTTAGTGAAATCATAGATCGCCAGACCCGGCTGCCACTTATCCCACTGCCAGAGCGAGCCGTCCGGGCGCTTGAGCAGATAGCCCTTCTCTTTCAGCTCTTTAAACACCGGCGAGCGCTGGCCAATGTAGGGATTAATCCACACGCAGACCTTCAGCCCTTTCTCTTTCAGCCGTTTGATCATCCCTTCCGGGTCCGGGAAAGTCAGCGGATCCCACTCGAAATCGCACCACTGGAAGGCTTTCATCCAGAAGCAGTCGAAGTGGAACACGTGCAGCGGCAGGTTACGCTCCGCCATTCCGTCGATAAAGCTGTTCACCGTCGCTTCGTCATAGTTGGTGGTGAACGAGGTGGTCAGCCACAGGCCAAAGGACCAGGCCGGCGGCAGCGCCGGGCGCCCGGTAAAGCGGGTGTAGCGGTCGAGCACCGCTTTCGGCGTCGGGCCATCGATAACGAAATACTCGAGATACTCGCCTTCCACGCTGAACTGCACCTTAGAGACCTTCTCCGACCCGACCTCAAAGGAGACGCGCTGCGGATGGTTGACCAGCACGCCGTAGCCACGGTTGGTCAGATAAAACGGGATATTTTTGTAGGACTGCTCGGTACTGGTGCCGCCATCTTCGTTCCAGGTTTCTACGGTTTGTCCGTTGCGAACCAGGGCGGTAAAACGCTCTCCGAGCCCGTAAACGGTTTCACCAACGCCAAGATCGAGGCGTTCAAACAGGTAATTACGGTTGGTGTTCGTATCCTGCACGTAGCCGTTGTTTTTCAGCTGGCTTCCGGTAATGCGTACGCCGTTGCGCAAGAAATCCAGCGCCCAGAACTCCCCTTTGGTCACCCGCACGCTCAGGTTACCGCTTTTCAGCTCGGCGAACGCTGCGGTGTTTTGTATCTCAACGTCGACATCGGGAAGGACATTCAGCGGATAGTGCGGGCCGTTATCCAGCGCCCCCTGGAAATGCTCCATCCGCACGCCGATGATGCCCTCCTGCGGGGAGAAAAAGCGCAGGGTAAACAGCGGAGTATCCAGCTGCCAGGTGCGCTCTCGGACGTCACGCGGAGCGGCATAGACCACCATCTCATTGCCCTGCTGTTCCACCTCGTAGACCTGTACGGGTTGGATCAGATTGAGTCCCGGTTGAATAAGCCAGTTTCCATCACTGATTTTCATTAAAACGTCCTCTTAGGGCCTATCTCAGTAGGCGTACATTGTTGCAGCCAGTTTGGCCACGGACAGCGCGGAACCACCGGAACGTACACGCAGTACGTGAGGATGGTGAGCACTGCCCAGGGCCAAAATGGCAAATAAAATAGCCTAATGCGCCAGGCTCTTAGTTTTGCAATTCTTTGCCGATCGGGGCTGAAGCGAAATCTTGTTCGTTACGACGTGCGCCCTGGGCCAGTTCGGCCATGATTTTTACCAGGAACGGCGTTTTCAGCGTGTAGTAGCGTTTGGCGATAACCGCGCTCAGCGCATAGCAGACTGCCGGTACGAGGGTAAAGAGCGCGATGATAATAGTGATGGTCGCACCATTCTGGGTTTTGGCCGCCGCATCATAGCCACCGCCGGCCAGCATCCAGCCAATCATCGCGCCGCCCAATGCCAGACCAAGCTTGAGTACAAACAGGGTGCCCGCGAAGCTGATGCCCGTCAGCCGTTTGCCGTTGCACCATTCGCCGTAGTCAACGGTGTCGGACATCATCACCCACTGAATAGGCGTGACCAGCTGGTGCAGAACGCCAATCGCGAAGATAAAGACGAACATGGTGATTTCTGCATCGATCGGCACGAAGAACATCGCCACGCTCAGCACCGCCAGAATCGCGTTGGTCCACCAGAACACGCTGACTTTGCATTTCCAGTCCGTGAGCGGTTTTGCCAGCGCCGAGCCAATCAGGTTGCCGACGCAGTAGGTGGTCAGGAAGACGGTAAACAGCGCCGCTGAGCCCATGATCCAGGTGGTGTAGTACATCATGGCGCCACCGCGGACGCAGACTGCGAGGATATTCAGGATGGTCAGCACGCCAACCACACGCCACTGGTCGTTGCGCCAGATGTCGCGCAGGTCTTCACGCATGGAGGTGGTGCTCGGCGGTGCCTGCACGCGCTCTTTAGTGGTGAAGAAGCAGAAGGTCAGCATCAGGAAGGCGATGACGGAGAGCACCGCAATGCCGCCCTGGAAGCCAAACGCTTTGTCGTCGCCGCCAATAAAGTTGACCAGCGGCATCATCAGTACGGTAGAGAGCATGCCGCCCGCCGTTGCCAGCACGAAGCGCCAGGACTGCAGCGAGATACGCTGGGTGGGGTTATCGGTAATGACGCCGCCCAGCGCGCAGTAGGGAATATTCACCACGGTATAGAGCAGGGTCAGCAGGGTATAGGTGACGGCGGCATAGATTAGTTTGCCGTTGTGGCTGAGGTCCGGTGAGCTGTAGGCCAGTACGCAGACCAGGCCAAACGGGATCGCGCCGAAGAGGATCCACGGGCGGAATTTCCCCCAGCGGCTGCGGGTACGGTCGGCGAGCAGCCCCATGCAGGGGTCAGAAATCGCGTCCAACGCACGGGCCAGCAGGAACATGGTGCCAACAAAACCAGCGGGAATACCAAAAATATCGGTGTAGAAAAACATCATGTACAACATGACGTTATCAAAAATGATATGGCTGGCGGCATCACCCATACCGTAGCCAATCTTCTCTTTGACGGACAATATATGTTCTTTCATGTGCGCACTCTTCCCCAAACGGTATCACGGGTTGGTACCGGTTACAGAATTTGTAAACGATCCGCTGAGTAAGATGAATTGCGATATCTCGTTATCAAATTATGTTTCTTGTTTTCTGTGATCGCGGTAGGACGAATGCAGACGAAAAAGTGTAACCCTCGGATTTCGAAAGGGTTTATGTAAGACTGTTCTGTAATGTCCAGTTTTAACAGTAAAAAAGTGCGTTTAGGTATGTGGTAAATGGCGGAAAGTAGCTATAATGCGCCCCGCCTCCATGTAGCAATCGAGGCGCGGAAGATCGTCATCTCCGGTGAGGTGGCTGGACTTCAAATCCAGTTGGGGCCGCCAGCGGTCCCGGGCAGGTTCAACTCCTGTGATCTTCCGCCAGTTTGCTCCCCCTGGTTAGTCCTCCGTCGTACACCACACGAATCAATCATCTAAATATCAATGCGTTATTGATAGTCGTTTTTATCGATTTAAATGGCGTACGGATAATTCATCAGCGCTTTCACCGTCATGGGCAATCCCTGCTTTAACAGCATCGTGAGGTACTCATCTACCGTCATCGGTGGATTTTTTAGGGACTGCCGCTGACGCCTCACGGCTTCAAGTGCCAGGGCATGATTGAGGTCGAATAAATCAGAAATAAAGACATCAGGGTGAAGCGCTTCTATTTCAAAGGGGCGCAGTACTTCTGGCGGAAAGTCTTTGTGGTTCAGCGTGACGATAATTTCAGCTTTGGCTCTTATTGCTGCTGCCAGCACATGCCTGTCGTGGGGATCGGGCATTTCCAGGCCCTTTATCAATCCCTTATATCCCGTCACATTGGCATCTGGTAAAGCAGAATTCATCAGTTTGACGGTCCG
Organism: Klebsiella sp. R445; assembly: GCF_051131755.1. Classification (NCBI taxonomy): domain Bacteria; kingdom Pseudomonadati; phylum Pseudomonadota; class Gammaproteobacteria; order Enterobacterales; family Enterobacteriaceae; genus Klebsiella; species Klebsiella sp. R445. The sequence goes on along the minus strand of NZ_CP180446.1, from coordinate 3,275,464 downwards.
CTGAAGCGTCTGGGACGGGATGTCTGGCCGATTAGCGATCAGGTTCCTGCACCATTCATCCTGAATAGCATGGCTCCATTTAGGCTGATAGAGCCCGGCAATCCCCAGGTGCATCAGCAAATCCCTGAGTCGCGCCGGATATAACACACACGCATCTAAAATCACCGGGTATGGTGAATGTCGCATTAATACATCCCTAAATCCTGCGCCTGATCGGCCAGCGACTGCATCGCGTCCAGGCTCTCCTGTTCCCTGCGTTTTTTATACGCCATAAGATCGGCGAACAACACCCGGCGATGCCGACCCGTTTTGTGAAATGGAAGCTGCCTCGCTTCCAGCAGCTTCACCATATGCGGGCGGGAGACATTCAGTATATTTGCCGCCTCCTGCGTGGTCAGTTCGGCATGCACGGGAACGATCTGTACCGCATTACCGCAAGCCAGCTCCCCGAGGATATCCATCAGCAGCGTCAACGCGCTGGTCGGTAGTTCGATCGGATGGGCTTTATCGTCCTCGCCGAGGATGGCAATACGCTGTGTTTCCAGCCCGGTAGAAAGATAGGCGGCCAGTTCACGCTGCCCGCGCTGCGCAAGTTCGCTTTCCTGGCGATCGGGAAGGCTAATATTCGTCATTGTGGTCATATATTGGACTCCTCTGGATCACGTTGGCGAGTATATTCGAAATAATCGAAAGCTTCAATATTCGAAATAAACGAAAAACATCCCTCACTGACAGCCCCTGTATAACGAACTCAATGACGCCTTTCTACCTGAACCCACCCTCGCCCCCTGATTTTCACTTTTTGCATATAACTGTTATCGCCGCCGGGGCGTTTTTCCCCTTCTCCCACCGGTCTATCCTCGACGCATGCCATTGATAAACCCAATTCCTTCTGCGGAGAAAATATGAAAGCGATCGCCATTACCCGTGCCGCTACAGACGGCAGCAACCTCTCCTTTTTACGTGATATTGAGCTACCGGAGCCGGTTGCCGCAGGGCATGACCTGCTAATCGAAATCAAGGCCATTTCCGTCAACCCGGTGGATACCAAAGTCCGCGCCGGGTTTACGGGCGACACCCCGCGCGTGCTGGGCTGGGACGCGGTCGGGGTCGTCAAATCGGTCGGCGAAGCGGTCACGCTGTTCACGCCGGGGGATGAAGTCTGGTACGCCGGGGCACTGGGTCGGGCGGGAAGCAACAGCGAATTTCAGCTCGTCGATGAACGCCTGGTCGCGCTGAAGCCGCGCTCGCTGGATAACGCCTCTGCCGCCGCCCTGCCGCTGACCGCCATTACCGCATGGGAACTGCTGTTTGACCGGCTCGGCGTGCAGGAAGGTGGCAACAGCGGGGACACGCTGCTGATTGTTGGCGCGGCGGGAGGCGTCGGTTCGATTCTCACCCAGCTGGCCAGCAAACTGACCGGGATGACGGTGATCGGCACCGCCTCGCGGCCGGAAAGCCAGAAATGGGTACGTGATGCGGGCGCACACCATGTTATCGATCACAGCAAGCCGCTGAGCGAAGAGCTGGCGCGGATTGGGATCCCCGCGGTTACCCACGTCGCCAGCCTTAACAACACCGAACAGCATTACGCCCAGCTGATCGCCGCCCTCGCGCCGCAGGGTAAACTGGCGCTGATTGACGATCCGCAAACCCTCGACGCCCGGCCGCTGAAGGCCAAAAGCATCTCGCTGCATTGGGAATTTATGTTCACCCGCTCGATGTTCACCACGCCGGACATGATCGCCCAACACCAGTTGCTGACCCGGGTTGCCAGCCTGATTGACGACCAGACCATCAAAACTACCCTGGGCGAGCATTACGGGCCAATTAACACCAGCAACCTGCAAAAAGCCCATGCTCAGCTGGAAACCGGCCGCGCTGTCGGCAAAATCGTGCTGGAAGGATTTTAAGATGAGCCACGATGCGATCTCGATTACCTGACGCCAATCGAATAAGCCTTCCGCCATGACGGATCCCCTGCCACGCGGGGGATCCGTCATGGCGCCCCCTTTTTCTTTTTAACACTCTGAGCTAATCGCGCCACGCCCGGAGCTGACCAGGCTACGCTTACCGTTGCCAACAACGATTCGTTCCCCCCTCCGGTTTCTTCAGCTCGTACATTCAGAAAGAGGTTTCGCTATGCAGATCAACGCTATTGGTACGTACTCCGCCACCCAACCGCTGAAAGCAATGGCCATCTCACGCCGCGACCCAGGCCCTCATGATGTGCAGATCGCCATCGATTTCTGCGGCGTCTGCCACTCGGACCTGCACCAGGCCCGTTCCGAATGGGCCGGCACGCTCTACCCTTGCGTGCCGGGGCACGAAATCGTCGGCCAGGTCACCGCCATCGGCAATCAGGTCTCGGGATTCAGCGTCGGCGACCTGGTGGGCGTCGGCTGCATGGTCGACAGCTGCAAAGCGTGTGAAGAGTGCGAAGCAGGGCTGGAAAACTACTGCGACCACATGGTGCTGACCTACAACGGCCCGACGGCCGATGAGCCCGGACACACCCTCGGCGGCTATTCACAGCAGGTGGTGGTACACGAGCGCTATGTGCTGCACGTCCGCCATCCGAAAGCCCAACTTGCCGCCGTGGCGCCGCTGCTCTGCGCCGGGATCACCACCTATTCTCCGCTGCGCCACTGGAACGTCGGGCCGGGGAAAAAAGTCGGTATCGTTGGTATTGGCGGATTAGGACATATGGGGATCAAGTTGGCCCACGCCATGGGGGCCCACGTGGTGGCCTTTACCACCTCGGAATCCAAGCGTGAAGCGGCGAAAGAACTGGGTGCCGATGAGGTAGTGGTCTCGCGCAACGACGACGAAATGGCCGCGCACCTGAAAAGCTTCGATTTTATTCTTAACACCGTGGCGGCACCGCACAACCTCGATGCCTTCACCACGCTGCTCAAGCGCGACGGCACGCTGACCCTGGTCGGCGCCCCGGCCACCCCGCATCCGTCACCGGAAATCTTCAATTTAATCTACCGCCGTCGCGCGATTGCCGGCTCGATGATTGGCGGGATCCCGGAAACCCAGGAGATGCTCGACTTCTGCGCTGAACACGGCATCGTCGCCGATATCGAACTGATTCGCGGCGATCAGATCAACGAAGCCTGGGAGAGAATGGTCAAAGGGGACGTGAAGTACCGCTTCGTGATCGACAGCGCCACCCTCGCCGGTTAAGGGGCGCGCCGAAAGGTGCGTCGCCACTCCCTCGGGCTCACGCCGAAGCGGGATTTAAACTGCTGGCGCCAGGTAACGGCGGAACGGAAGCCCACCATTTCCGCCACCTGCTCCACCGGCATATCTCCCGCTTCAAGCAGAAGCTGGCTGCGCCGCAGACGCTCGGCGGTCAGCCAGTCGGCGATGCTCATGCCGGTGGCGTGGGCAAAATGGCGGGTGAGCGTCCGGCGGCTCATCGCCACCACCTGCGCCAGCGTGTCGAGGTTGTGCGGTTCGTGAATATGCTGCTGGAGATACTCCAGCAGACCATTAATCCGCGCATCGCGGGTGTTTTTCGGCACCGGCTGGGCAATAAACTGCGCCTGACCTCCCTCACGATGGGGCGGGACGATCAGCCGTCGGGCAATCTGGTTCGCCGCCAGGCTACCAAAACGCTGGCGGATAATGTACAGGCAGCAGTCCAGCGCCGCCGCCGTGCCCGCGGAGGTAATCATCCGCTGGTCATCCACGTACAGCGCGTTAATATCCAGCTGCACCTGGGGAAACAGCTGCTGAAACGCCTGCTCAAATTCCCAGTGGGTGGCGGCTCGTTTACCATCCAGCAGCCCGGCATAGCCCAACACAAAAGCACCAAGGCACAGGCCGACAATCTCCGCCCCCTGCTCTCTGGCCCGCACCAGGCTGTCCAGCAGCGACTGCGGCGGGCGCTGATGCACCGCGCCCCAGAACGGCACCACCACGATATCGGCCTGCTCAAGAGCCTTAAAATCGGCGCTGGCGTTCAGTGCAAAGCCGTCGCGGGCGGTCAACAATCCCGGCTGCTCGGCGCAAATCTGCAGGTTGAAACGCCGGGTGTCCGACACGCTGTCGCCAAACACCATGCAGGGAACCGAGTAGTGGAAAGGGCTAAAGCCATCCACGGCAACAATCGCGACATCGGTGAGTTTCATGGTGCCCTCCGTTCCCTGCAATACGTTAAAAGAAAAGACTTTCCCCATCCTGCGGGATGCTGACCGCATCGGCAATCTGATTGTCAGCCACATACTCACGCAGCTCCTCGCGGCTCAGCAGGCAGTGGTTAACCGCTTCGAGATGGATAGCCACAATGTGTGCCTCCGGCAACGTGAAATGCGCTTTCAGCACATCCTCTTTGCCCATGATAATCGGGCCAAAACCGATCACATGCGCGTATCCGGCATTCAGTACCACCACGTCAGGGTGCAGTCGCCGCATGTCGGCTTCAATCTCCGGGCGCCAGATGGTATCGCCCACCAGCCACAGAGTTTTCTCCTGCGGATGGCGGAACACCACGCCGCAGGCCTCACCCAGGCGCTCCGCCATGGCCGGTACCGCATAGGTACGGTCGCTACCGTGCTGCCCGGAGGTGGTTTTCTGCAGCGTCACCCCGTCAAACTCGCTGTGCTCAGACAGCAGACGAATATCGCTGAACCCCTGCCCACGCAGCAGCCCGGCATCGGCTTCATGCTGCACGAAAACCGGCAGCGCTTTCGGGATCGCGGCGATCGCCGCCTCGTCCCAGTGATCCTCGTGGGTGTGGGTGACGATCGCGGCATCGACATCCACCAGCGTAGCGACGGAAACAGGCAGCCCCACCAGCGGGTTACGTCGTTCGGCCCGGGCGGTGCCGGCAAATCCCGGCCAGGCGCCCTGATCCGCCAGCATCGGGTCAATCAGAAATTTTTTACCTGCATACTCAATCAGTTGCGTTGCATTACGAATGTGGGTCATTTTCACGATGTTCACTCCTCTTCACGGTCATCTGGCGAACATCGTACGTCCCACCAGCCTGGTACAATATGGGCATCCGGGCAATGATCGATGATATTGGGCCAACTTTGCGCGTTTGCCATCTGACTGTGGCTTGCTCGCAATCAGGAGTAGGTCGGGATGGGGGCGGGCTCTCTCTGGTACCGCTGCTGCATCTGATGGCGCAGCAGCGGGGCCGTTTAGCGTAGCGGGGTTACATCACCGGCAGAGGATCACCAGCCGGGAACCGCGCCGCCGTTAAAGATAGTCTCCGCCGCTTTCGCCACTTCCGGCGACTGATAGGACTGGATGAATTCCTTCACGTTTTCGGCGTTTTTGTTTTCTTCGCGGGTCACGATGATATTCACGTACGGTGAGTTTTTATCTTCGATGAAAATCCCGTCACGCACCGGCGACAGCCCGGTTTGCTGCAGATAAGTGGTGCTGATGATCGCCACATCGACTTTCGGGTCGTCGATCACCCGCGGCAGTTGCGCGCCTTCCAGCTCCATAATTTTCAGGTGATGCGGGTTATCTGTGATATCAACCGCCGTCGGCAGCAGCCCGGTACCGGCCTTGAGGGTAATCAGCTTCTCCTGCTGTAACAGCAGCAACGCGCGGCCCAGGTTGGTCGGATCGTTGGGAATGGCAATGGTCGCCCCGTCTTTCAGGTCGGCCACCGATTTTATTTTGCGCGAGTAGCCGGCCATCGGGAACACGAAGGTGTTACCGACGGCAACCAGATGATAGTTATGCGCTTTATTATCCTGCTCGAGGAACGGTCGGTGCTGGAAGACGTTAGCATCCAGATCCCCGGCGTTGGTCGATTCGTTCGGCAGCAGCGACCCGCTGAAGCCCACCAGTTCAACGTCCAGCCCGAACTTCTCTTTGGCGACCTTCTTCGCCACTTCCGCCACATCCTGTTCGGCGCCGTTAATCACGCCAACTTTAATGTGTTTCGCATCACCGCTTTTTTGGTCGCAACCTACCAGCAGCAGGCCCGCCAGCATCACTGCGGCGGCTGTCCGTAAACGCAATTTCATCATTGTTATCCTGTCAGTCCATGAGAAAGTCATTATTATTTTCGAAGAAAACTATAACGGCTTTAAGACCAGTTTTTAAACACTCAAAACAGCAACAGGAAATAAAATCATCTAGCGATATTTCGCTTCATGCGCCAGCAGCCACGCCTTGCGCGCCAGCCCACCGCCGTAGCCGGTCAGCGAGCCATCTTTGCCGATAATACGATGACAGGGAATGACGATCGCCACCCGATTGGCGCCGTTGGCGTTGGCGACCGCCCGTACCGCGCTGGCGTTGCCCATCTGCTGCGCCAGCCCCTGATAATGTTCGGTGTTGCCGTACGCCACCGCCTGGAGCTGCTGCCACACCGTCTGCTGGAAATCGCTGCCCGGCGTCTCCAGGGTCAGGGAAAAATGGCGCCGCTGGCCGGCAAAATATTCGCCGATCTCCACCACCGCCTGGCGCGTATGGTCATTCTCGCCGGCGATAATCCTCGCCGAGAGCAGGCGCTGGAGGTCGCGAAACTCCGTCTCCAGCATTCGCCGGTCGACAAACTCCAGCAGGCAAACCCCGCGCTCGCTGGCGCAGACAAACATCGGGCCAATGGGCGTGGTAAAGCGGTGCAGCAGGATCACCTGCGCCGCCTCGCTGGGCGCGTGGCCGGTGAGTTTTTTACAGGTGTAGCCAAACCCGCTCAGCGAGTCGTATCCACTGTCGAAGGCCACGTCGGTGGCGCGCCGTCCACCCTTCAGCTCCTGCAGGGCGGTATTTACCCGCAGCATCCGCTGAAAGGCCTGAAACGTCATGCCGTAGTGATGGGTAAACCAGCGCCGGATCCGCTCGGGGCTGATGTGCTGCTGACGCAGCTGATCATCACTGATCCGCACTTTCGGGTTGGCCCGCAGCTGCTGCATCACCTGCTCCACCATCGGCGGTGCGGAGCTGGCGTTTTCGGTGGGTCGGCAGATCTTACACGGGCGAAACCCGGCGCTGAGCGCGGCTTTAAAGTCGCGATAGAATTCGACGTTTTCCCGCTTCGGCTTGCGAGCGCGGCAGGTCGCCAGGCAAAACACGCCGGTGGTTTTCACCCCCACGAAAAAAACGCCCGCGTAGCCGGAGTCGCGGGCCAGCAGCGCGTCGTACCAGGTATCGCATAACCCGCTATCAGTCACCTGCATGGTCAAATACCTCTTTAAACGATCGTTGCTGCCGGACGGTTTTCAGCAGCCGGTACAGATACCCTTGTTGCGCATCGTGCAGCGCATTGCCCATCGAGATACGCTTCACGCCCAGTTGCGCAAGCTGGTCATGATCGGGTAGCGCCATGACGTTGGCCAGCAGCAGTGGCGTGGCCTGGTGATGCTGTTGTGTGAAATCCATAGATCCTCCGGTGCTGTGGTGATAGCTCGGATTCTGGCCTGTACGCCGCAGGTGCAACAACCGAAAACCAGACGACTATTTTTTTGGTGTTAGCGACGCCGCCACTCGCCGGGGGTCACACCATACAGCTTCTTAAAGGTCTTCGAGAACGACGCCTGTGACTGAAATCCGCAGCGCCCGGCAATCACCTCAAGGTTGGTCTGCCGCTCAATGCGCAACAGGCGCGCGGCCATCGCCATCCGCAATTGCGAGAGCCACGCCTGCGGCGTCAGGTGATAGGCGCGGGCAAAGTGACGCGCAAAGGTGGCGCGCGACAGAAACGCGCGGGCGGCCATGCTCTCCAGCGTCCACGCCTGCTCCGGCGCCGCCAGCACCGCCAGCACCGCAGGTATCAGCCGTTCATCACTCATCAGGCGCAGCAGGCCCTCCGGCGGGGTGTCGCTGCCCAGCAGCGTGCGCAACAGGAATACCAGCAGCGTATCGCCGAGGCTGCGCACGATCGCCGCGCCGCCGGGATGCGCCAGCAGGCTTTCGCGCACCAGTACGTCAAGCAGCAGCGCCAGCTCCGGGCACTCCGCCCGTTCGTCGGTATGCAGGTGAATCAGATCGGTCTCTTGCGCAAACAGCCAACTGACGTGTGGCCCGAAGTAAAATTCCCCGCACAGCATCTCCAGCGCATCGTGGTCGCTGCCGGTGCGCACCTCGGTTACCGTGCCGTTAAAGCGGTGGGCGACGGGCAGGATCTGGCCCCACTCCACCAGGCTCTCCATCAGATGCGGCGAACCATGCGGCAGGAGGATCACATCCCCCGCCCGCATATGCCGGCTTTGCTTGCCGACCGTCAGCCGCCCCTCGCCGTGCAGGACAAAGTGCCACGGCACTACCCCGCGGCGCATTTGCTCATGCCCGGCCTGCCAGCGGCCGCCAAACCGGCAGTGCAGATTCACTTCACAACGCGGCGCCAGCAGCGCCAACAGATGACTGAGACTGTCCATGCCACTCCCTGAGACGATAAGACATAAATATGAGATGCAGAGCCTCAGTCTAGCACGCTGAACTTCCCTAAGATGACGTCATTGCCACGACATACCCTCACCCAGACAGGAGCACACTATGAGCCGTTTAACAGAGATTCATGAACAAGACGTCACCGGGAAAGCCGCCGAGATTTTTACCGGGATGAAAAAAGCGATGGGCAAGGTCCCGAACGCCTATCTGACCATTGGCGGCCATTCGCCGGCGGCATTACAGCAGGCGCTGGCGCATAACGCGATGCTGAGCAAAGGCAGTCTGAACGCCAAAGAGCTGGAGGCCATTAACCTGGCGGTGAGCGAAGCCACCGGCTGTGATTATTGCCTGGCGGCACACACCCTGATGGCGAAAAAAGCGGGCTACAGCCGCGAGCAGATCCAGGCGCTGCGCCACGGTGATTATGCTGACGATGCCCGCATCAACACGCTGGTGACCTTCGTCCAGACCCTGGTGACTACCCGCGGCACCCTGCCAGAAGCGGAGGTCAGCGCGGTGCGCCACGCCGGCTTCAGCGACCAGCAGGTGATTGAGATCATCAGCGCGGTGAGCGCCATTCTGTTCACCAACATGGTGAACCGGGTGAATGACACCGTCGTCGACTTCCCGAAAGCGGATTAACCCGAAGCGCGCCTGCCTACAGCCCCAGTTCGCTCAGTCCCGGATGCGTATCCGGGCGGCGCCCCTGAGGCCAGTGGAACAGGCGCTCGCTCTGCGCAATCGGCAGGTCGTTAATGCAGGCGTAGCGGGTATGCATCAACCCATGCTCATCGAAGGCCCAGTTTTCGTTACCGTATGAGCGAAACCACTGGCCGCTGTCATCACACCACTCGTAGGCAAACCGCACCGCGATACGCTCATCGCTCCATGCCCACAGCTCCTTGATTAAGCGATATTCCTGCTCTTTACCCCATTTTCGCGTCAGGAAGTCGATGATTTCGGCCCGGCCATGCACAAACTCACTGCGGTTGCGCCACTCACTGTCGACGGTATAGGCCTGCGCCACTTTTTGCGCATCGCGGCTGTTCCAGCCATCTTCGGCGGCGCGCACCTTTTGCATCGCGCTTTCACGGGTAAACGGCGGTAATGGCGGACGGTGATCGGTCATCATGGCTCTCCTTTGAGGGTTAACTGTTGTTGCAGTCGTTGGTTTTTCTGCTCCAGTTCATGGATGCGCTGTTGCAGCGTCTGGCTGTATTCCGCGATCTGCTGCGGGCTGTAGCGCGGCGTAATATGCTGCGGGCAGTTCCAGTCGAATGCCTGTAGATGAAAGCGATAAATACGTTCGACTCTGGCCCGATAGTTTTCCGGCGTCACCCGCGCCAGCAGTTCAGGCGCATCCGCCTTCGCCAGCACCTCAATGGTGGCATAAATTTTGAGCCTCGCACGCCGCGGGTAATCCATCAGAAACAGGCAGGCCCGGTCGCTACCACGCAGGTTGCCGGTGGTGATGTACTGCCGGTTACCGCCAAAATCGGCCATCGCCAGGGTGGTGTCATCGAGCAGGTGAAGAAAACCCGCAGGCCCGCCGCGATGCTGGATATAGGGCCAGCCAGTCTGGGAGATCGTCGCCAGATAAAAACTGTCGCGGGTGGTAATCATCTCCTCTTCGCTGGCAGAGAAGCGCTCGCCCCGGCGCGGACGGTGCGGAGACTGCCACATGCCGTCACTGCCCATTTCATGTTGCACATCCATCACATCAGGTGTGATGGCGATATCAAGAAAGTCGCCTGACATAACGCCTCCGGGTCCGGTATCACTGCGCTCATCATGGACTCTGCCGTCATAAATGATAATACTGGTATATTGAGAATCATCTTTCCGATAAACGGGATAATCATGGACCGCTTAAGCGCGATGGCACTGCTGGTGAAGGTCACGGAACTGGGCAGTATGTCGGCCGCGGCGCGCACGCTGCATATGCCGCTGACCACCGTCAGCCGCCACATCGCCGAACTGGAAAGCGCGCTCGGGGTGCGCCTGCTGATCCGCACCACCCGCAAACTGACGCTGACCGATGCCGGGGTCGATTATGTCGCTGCAGCACGGCGCATTCTGGAAGAGGTGGAGCAGGCTGAGCGCCAGGCGGCTGGAGAATATCAGCAGCCGAAGGGGGAGCTGGTGATTGCGGCGCCGACGATGTTTGGCCGACAGCACGTTTTACCGATAGTTACCGCTTTTCTGGCCAGTTACCCGCAAATTCGCATCCGTTTACTGTTCAGCGACCGCAATGCCGATCTGATTGACGATCACATTGACCTCGCGGTACGCATCGGCGTGTTGCCGGACAGCGGCATGGTCGCCATTCGCCTCGGCGAGATGCGCATCGTCACCTGCGCGCATCCGACGCTGCTGGAAAAGCACGGGACGCCGCAGCGCCCCCGCGAGCTGAGCGCGCTCCCGGCGATCCATATTGAATCACCGATGCCCTATAACGGCTGGCGCTTTAACGCGCCGACGGCGGAAGACCGGCTGGTCGTGCTGCAGCCGGTGCTCGGCGTCACCACCCCGGAGAGCGCGGCGGACGCCGCACGGCTGGGGGCCGGCGTTGCGCGCCTGCTGCACTATCAGGCCATCGATGGCCTGGCCTGCGGAGAGCTCAGGCTGGTACTGGAAACCGTCGAGCCGCCAGCGGCGCCGGTCCATCTGCTGTATCCCGCTCGTGAACTGGCGCCCCTGAAGCTGCGGAAATTTCTCGATTTCGCCACCCCCGCGCTGCGTCAGGCGCTGCGACGGATCGCGGCAACCGGTTAATCCATCGCCTTTTTCAACGGCACCTCTTTCAGCAACCACGACAGCAGGAACGCCACCGCCATGATGCAGGCCGCCATCAGGAAGGCAGCATGGATCGCCGAGCCAAACGCGTCGAGATAATCGAGACGGATCTCAGACGGCAGGTTTTGCACCGCCGCCGGGTTCAGCGCCCGCGGCAGTTCGGCCCCTTCCGGCAACAGACGCTGGAGATTGTTTTGCAGCACATGGGTAAACACCGCGCCAAACAACGCCACCCCAATGGAGCCGCCAATTGAGCGGAACAGCGTCACCCCGGAGGTCGCCACGCCGTACATCTGCGCCGGCATCGCGTTCTGCACGGCCAGCACCAGCACCTGCATCACCAGCCCCAGTCCCATACCCAGCACGCCGGTAAACAGGTACAGCTGCCACATCGGCGAGTGGATCGTAATCCGCGTCAGCAGCAACATCCCCACCATACCTAACAGCGTCCCGAGAATCGGAAACAGGCGGTATTTCCCGGTACGGCTGATGATGCGCCCGCTGATGATCGACGTCAGTAACAGGCCGCCCATCAGCGGGATCAGCTGCAGCCCGGCTTCGGTCGGGGTTGCCGCCTTCACCACCTGCAGATAGAGCGGCAGGAAGGTGACCGAGCCAAACAGCGCCATCCCGATAACAAAACCAATCATGCTGCACAGCAGGAAGCTACGGTTACGGAACAGGGAGAGCGGAATAATCGGTTCTGCGGCAATCCGCTCTTCATAAATAAAGCCGATAACCCCCACCACGCCAAAGGCCAGAATGCACCACAGCTGCGGGTCGTTCCACGCGCGCACGCTGCCGCCTTCGGAGGTAAACAGGATGATGCACAGCAGCGCCATGCTCAGGTAAATCGCACCCAGCCAGTCAACCTGATGCTGGCTACGTTTGTTGCTGCTGTGGAACACCGCGCCGATCACCAGCAGCGCAAACAGCCCCAGCGGCAGGTTGATGTAGAAAATCCAGCGCCACGAGGCGTGCTGCACCAGGAACCCGCCGATGAGCGGCCCGATCACCGTGGCCAGGCCGAACACGCCGCCGAACAACCCCTGATAGCGGCCACGGTTGGCCGGCGGGATCACGTCGGCAACCGCCGCCATGCTAATCACCATCAGACCGCCGCCGCCCAGCCCCTGCAAGGCACGCATCAGCACCAGCTGCGTCATATTCTGCGCCACGCCGCACAGCGCGGACCCGACCAGGAACAGGACGATCGCCACCTGCAGCACGATTTTGCGGCCATACAGATCGCCAAATTTGCCGTACAGCGGCACCACAATCGTCGAGCTAAGAATATAGGCGGTCACCACCCAGGAGAGCTTATCCAGCCCGCCCAGCTCACCGACAATCGTCGGCAACGCGGTTGACACAATGGTCTGATCCAGCGCCGACAGCAGCATCACCAGCAGCAGCGCGCTGAACAGTAAACGGATCGACGGCACAGGTTGGGTCGTGATTTGAGACGTCATCTCATCACTCACTTGAAATTAATTAAATGTATAATTAATATTTAGGGAAATGATGAATCACGTCAAGAGAACATTCCGAAATGCGCGCACAAAAAGACAATGATGTCCCTCGCCGCCCTGGCCGCCCGCGGGGTAAAAAACCCGGTACGGCCAACCGCGAACAGCTGATGGATATTGCCCTGGCGCTGTTTGCCCGTCAGGGCATCGGCCACACCTCGCTCAATGCGATTGCCAAAGAAGCGGGGGTCACCCCGGCGATGCTGCATTACTACTTCAGCTCGCGGGAAGCGTTGGTGGACCAGCTGCTGGAAGAACGTTTCATGCCGCTGCGCCACCAGATCAGCAAGATTTTTGTCACCCATGCGGACGATCCGGTCACCGCCCTCACGCTGCTGATTGACGAGCTGGGCACCCTGGCGGAGCAACACGCCTGGTTTGCGCCCCTGTGGATGCAGGAGATGATCGGCGAGATGCCGGTGCTGCGCCAGCATATACACGCCCGCTTCGGCGAAGAGCGCTATCATCTGATGCTGAACACGGTCACACGCTGGCAGGAGGAGGGAAAAATCAACCCGGCCCTGTCGCCAGCGCTGCTGTTTACCTCGCTGATTAGCCTGGTGCTGGTGCCGTTCTCGCGCCTGCGCACCGATGAACGTTTAGCGGCGATCACCCGCCAGAACATCGTTGACCATGCGCTGGCGCTGCTCCGACAGGGCATTGCGGGATAGACCACGAAGCGGCACTCCCCGGCAGGGCTATAGCGCCTTTGAGAGATAGTGGCGCTCCATGCCGACGTGGGGGAAATCCGGGAGCGACATCTGCAGCTGATAGCCCTGCTTTTGATAGAACGGCAGGGCCTGAAAGCTAAAGGTATCGACCAGCACATGGCAACACCCCGCCTCCCGCGCCTGGTTTTCCGCCTCACGCATCAGCTGGCTGCCCAGGCCGCCGCCGCGCTGCGCCTCGCTGACCCATAAATAGTCAATACACAACCAGTTAGCCTTTCTTTTGGCAATCAGTCCGCCCAGCATGACCCCCGCTTCATCGCGGATATAGATGCCGGTTTCACCAAATTGTGTCGCATCGAGATACCGCAGATTATATTCTCGTAGTCCTGCGAACAACTCTTCCTGATCCGCCGAATCAATGCTTTTTGTTATTATTAATGCCATCTTAATTCTCCATAATTGAATATTTATAAGAAATACCTATACCTTAAATTCACAAAAAATACTTAATTTCTCCATTATTTGCTGCGTAAATTCCCTGAGCATTTTTTTAATCAAAAAAAACTTTCCATCATTCACTGAAACCGTATAATGACGAAAAATGAGAACGATCATTCTCACTCTTTATTTCGAGGATAACACCATGAGCAGTGCACTGGCCGACCGACAAAAACGCCGACAGGATGAGATCATCGCTGCCGCACGCCACTGCTTCCGCCATCATGGTTTCCACGGGGCCAGCATGGCGAACATCGCCAGCCAGGCCAGTCTGAGCGTCGGGCAAATCTATCGTTACTTTGCCAATAAAGACGCCATCATTGAAGAAATGATCCGCCGTATCATTGATTACCGCATCACCAAAATGGACGGGAATACCCAGACGGATGAGATCCCCCGCGTGCTTGCCCGCCGGGAAACACTGGATGAAGATGATGACGCATTGATGTTAGAAATGGCGGCAGAAGCGACGCGTAACCCGCAAATCGCCGCCATGATGGTCGAGGCCGACAAACGTATGTTTGCTAACGCCTGCGCGCACATACAAAAGACCTATCCGCACCTCAGCGATGAACGCGTTCGTTGTTGTGTAGAAGTTACCGCAGTGATGATGGAAGGGACGATTTATCGGCGCCTGGTTCCCCCCACCGTAGAGCCAGAGATACTCGAGAAACTGTATCGGGAAATAACCACTATGTTATTAACGGATAAATAATTAACCACCATCAATAGAACGGGAATATTGCATTCCCTTTTCGTCGTTTCCGTTTCGCGGAAATGCGTCATCAGCTGGCCACAACCTCGTTATTTAAATAACGAGGAGGACGTCGTTCATCCTGAGAATATATAATGAAATATACAATACTCCCCATCGCAGCGGCACTATTACTCCTCAGCGGATGTGATAATGCGCAAACATCCGCTCCCCCGCAGATGACGCCGGAAGTTGGTGTTGTCACCCTGAAAAATCAATCGGTTTCAGTCATCAGCGAGCTGACCGGACGCACCACGGCATCGCTGAGCGCCGAAGTGCGCCCGCAGGTTGGCGGCATTATTCAAAAACGCCTGTTTACCGAAGGGGATATGGTGAAAGCCGGGCAGGCGCTGTATCAAATTGATCCTTCCAGCTATCGTGCCGCCTATAACGAAGCCGCTGCCGCCCTGAAACAGGCACAGGCGCTGGTGATCTCCGACTGTCAGAAAGCCCAGCGCTATGCGGTGCTGGTGAAGGAAAATGGCGTGTCTCGTCAGGATGCCGACGATGCGATATCCACCTGTAATCAGGACAAGGCCAGCGTAGAGTCGAAAAAAGCAGCCCTCGAAAGCGCGCGCATCAACCTCGACTGGACCACCGTCACCTCGCCGATCGCCGGGCGTATTGGTATCTCCTCCGTCACCCCGGGTGCGCTGGTGTCTGCCGATCAGGATACCGCGCTGGCCACCGTGCGCGGCCTCGACACTATGTATGTCGACCTCACCCGCTCCAGCGTCGATCTGCTGCGCTTGCGCAAACAGACCCTGACCACCAACAGCGACACGCTCAGCGTCTCTCTGACCCTGGAAGATGGCAGCACCTATAGCGAGAAAGGCCGCCTGGCGTTGACGGAAGTGGCGGTGGATGAGTCCACCGGCTCGGTCACGCTGCGCGCGGTCTTCCCTAACCCGCAGCACGTCCTGTTACCGGGGATGTTTGTGCGCGCCCACGTCGATGAAGGGGTCATGGACGATGCGATTCTGGCGCCGCAGCAGGGAATTACCCGCGATGCCAAAGGCACCGCCACCGCGCTGATCGTCGATAGCAGCAACAAAGTGGAACAGCGTGAAGTGGAAACCGGCGAAACCTATGGCGACAAATGGCTGGTGGTTACCGGTCTGAAGGCCGGCGATAAACTGATTGTCGAAGGCACCTCGAAGGTCAGCATTGGCCAGCAGGTCAAAGCGGTCGAAGCCACCACTAACGGGGGCAATGCCTGATGTTCTCTCGCTTCTTCGTGCGACGCCCGGTCTTTGCCTGGGTTATCGCGATTCTGATTATGCTCGCCGGGGTCCTGGCCATCCGCACCTTGCCGGTTGCCCAGTATCCTGACGTGGCACCGCCGGCGGTGAGAATCTCCGCCACCTACACCGGGGCCTCTGCGGAAACCCTGGAAAACAGCGTGACCCAGGTTATCGAACAGCAGCTCACCGGGCTGGATAACCTGCTCTACTTTACCTCCACCAGCAGCTCCGACGGCTCGGTCAGCATTACCGTGACCTTCGAGCAGGGTACCGACGCGGATACCGCGCAGGTACAGGTACAGAACAAAGTTCAGCAGGCGGAATCTCGTCTGCCGAGCGAAGTGCAGCAGGCCGGCGTGACGGTGGAAAAATCCCAGAGCAGCTTCCTGCTGATCCTCGCGGTGTATGACAAAACCAACCGCGCCACCAGTTCCGATATTTCCGACTGGCTGGTCAGTAATATGCAGGACCCGCTGGCGCGTATCGAAGGGGTCGGGAGCCTGCAGGTGTTCGGTGCCGAATACGCCATGCGTATCTGGATGGATCCGACCAAACTGGCTTCCTACGCGCTGATGCCGTCTGACGTGCAGTCGGCCATTGAAGCGCAGAACGTGCAGGTCTCTGCGGGCAAGATCGGCGCCCTGCCGTCTTCGAACGCGCAGCAGCTCACCGCCACCGTTCGTGCCCAGTCCCGTCTGCAAACGGTCGATCAGTTCAAGAATATTATCGTCAAAAGTAAATCCGACGGCTCCGTCGTGCGCATCAGCGACGTCGCTCGCGTGGAGATGGGGAGTGAAGATTACACCGCGCTGGCTAACCTCAACGGCCACCCGGCGGCGGGTATTGCGGTGATGATGGCGCCTGGGGCCAACGCCCTTGATACCTCCACGCTGGTGAAGGACAAAATCAACGAGTACCGCCACCAGATGCCGGCGGGCTACGATATTGCCTACCCGAAAGACAGCACCGAATTTATTAAAATCTCCATCGAGGACGTGATTCAAACGCTGATTGAAGCCATCGTGCTGGTGATCTGCGTGATGTACCTGTTCCTGCAAAACTTCCGCGCCACGCTGATCCCGGCGGTGGCGGTGCCGGTGGTGCTGCTCGGCACCTTTGGCGTGCTGGCGCTGTTCGGCTACTCCATCAACACCCTGACCCTGTTTGCAATGGTGCTGGCCATCGGCCTGCTGGTCGATGATGCCATCGTGGTGGTGGAAAACGTCGAACGTATCATGCGTGACGAAGGGCTTTCCGCCCTTGAAGCCACCGAGAAATCGATGGGGGAAATCACCGGGGCGCTGATCGCCATCGCCCTCGTGCTGTCGGCGGTATTCCTGCCGATGGCCTTCTTCGGCGGCTCGACCGGGGTTATCTATCGCCAGTTCTCGGTAACCATTATCTCCGCGATGATGCTGTCGGTGGTGGTGGCGCTGACCTTAACCCCGGCGCTGTGCGGCGCGCTGCTCAGCCACTCCAAACCGCATACCACCGGCTTCTTTGGCGCCTTTAACCGCCTGTGGGGCCGTACCGAACAGGGCTATCAGCATCGTGTTATCGGCGGCCTGCGCCGTTCGGTGATCATGATGGGGGCCTTCGCGGTGATCTGCGCCGGTATGGCGCTGGCGATGTGGAAACTGCCGGGCAGCTTCCTGCCGGTCGAGGATCAGGGCGAAATCATGGTCCAGTACACCCTGCCGGCAGGAGCGACCGCGGTGCGAACCGCAGAAGTGCGCCGCCAGGTCACCGACTGGTTCCTGAGCAAAGAGAAAGACAACACCGACGTTATCTTTACCGTTGATGGCTTCAGCTTCAGCGGCAGCGGACAAAACGCCGGGATGGCCTTCGTCTCGCTGAAAAACTGGTCCGAACGTAAAGGGGCAGAAAACACCGCCCAGGCGATCGCCCTGCGCGCCACCAAAGAGCTCGGCAGCATTCGCGATGCCTCCCTGTTTGCGATGATCCCGCCATCGGTGGACGGTTTAGGTCAAAGCAACGGCTTTACCTTCGAGCTGATGTCCAGCGGCGGCACCGACCGCGATAGCCTGATGAAGATGCGTGCCCAGCTGCTGGCGGCGGCGAATCAAAGTACGGAACTCCAGTCGGTCCGTGCCAACGACCTGCCACAGATGCCGCAGCTGCAGGTGGACATCGACAACAACAAGGCCGTCTCGCTGGGTCTGTCGCTGAGCGATGTGACCGACACGCTCTCCAGCGCCTGGGGCGGGACCTACGTCAACGACTTTATCGACCGTGGTCGAGTGAAAAAGGTCTATATCCAGGGCGATAGCGAGGCGCGCGCCGTCCCGTCGGATCTCAACAAATGGTTTGTCCGCGGCAGCGACGATAGCATGACGCCGTTCTCCGCCTTCGCCAGCACCCACTGGGAGTATGGCCCGGAAAGCCTGGTGCGCTACAACGGATCTGCCGCCTTTGAAATCCAGGGTGAGAACGCCAGCGGCTTCAGCTCTGGCGCGGCGATGGACAAGATGGAAGCGTTAGCCAACAACCTGCCAGCAGGAACCACCTGGGCGTGGAGCGGCTTGTCACTTCAGGAAAAACTGGCCAGCGGCCAGGCGATGAGCCTCTACGCCATCTCGATTCTGGTGGTGTTCCTGTGCCTGGCGGCGCTGTACGAGAGCTGGTCGGTACCGTTCTCGGTGATCATGGTTATCCCGCTGGGTCTGCTCGGTGCCGCGCTGGCGGCCTGGATGCGCGATCTCAGCAACGATGTCTACTTCCAGGTCGCGCTGTTAACCACCATCGGCCTGTCGTCGAAGAACGCCATCCTGATCGTCGAATTTGCCGAAGCGGCGGTTGATGAGGGCTACTCGCTGTCACGCGCTGCACTGCGAGCGGCGCAAACCCGTCTGCGCCCCATCGTGATGACCTCGCTGGCGTTTGTCGCCGGGGTGCTGCCGTTGGCGGTCGCCACCGGGGCCGGGGCCAACAGTCGTGTGGCGATCGGTACCGGCATTATCGGTGGAACCCTGACCGCCACGCTGCTGGCGATCTTCTTCGTTCCCCTGTTCTTTGTGCTGGTGAAACGTCTGTTCACCCGCCGACGCCCCAATCAGGAGTAAGTTATGTTTCGTTTTACGTTAGTGTTTGTCGCGCTCCTGACCGCCGGCTGTGTCTCGCTCGATCCGGACTACAGCCGCCCGGCGGCGCCGGTCCCCGCCACGCTCCCTGGCTCCCACGGTGAAGCAAGCGCGGTGGTCGGTAACTGGCAGCAGGTCGTCAACGATGCGCGTCTCAACAAAGTGGTCAGCATGGCGCTGACCAGTAACCGCGACGTGCAGAAAGCGATCGCCGACATCGAAGCCGCCCGGGCGCAACTTGGCGAAACCCGCGCCACGCTGTTCCCGACTCTGAATGCGGAGCTCAGCCATACCCGCAGTCAAACGGTAGACAGCGGCCTGACCTCCTCATCGCAGGCCGATGGGGCGGTCTCCAGCTTCGAGCTGGATCTGTTCGGTAAAAATCAGAGTCTGACGCGGGCGGCGCGGGAAACCTGGCTTGCCAGCGAATACACCGCGCAGAACACCCGCCTGACGATGATTTCCGACCTGACCACCGCGTGGATTACGCTCGCGGCGGACAATAGCAACCTGGCGCTGGCGCAGCAGACGCTGGCCAGCGCCGATAACTCGCGCAAAATCGTCGCCCGTCAGATGGCGGTCGGTACCGCCTCCGCCGGCGATCTCAGCGATGCGGAAAGCGTTTATCAGCAGGCACGCGCCAGCGTTGCCAGCTATCGGACTCAGGTCGCCCAGGATAAAAACGCCCTCAACCTGTTGGCCGGCACTACCGTGCCGGACAGCCTGCTCCCGGGCACCCTGGAAAGTCTCGCCGACAACAGCATCGTGCTGGTGCCGGCAGGAGTCTCGTCATCGGTGCTGCTGCGCCGTCCGGACATTCAGGAAGCAGAGCACAACCTGAAGAGCGCCAACGCCAATATTGGTTCGGCGCGGGCCAACTTCTTCCCGACCATCTCCCTGACCGCCAGCGCCGGTGTCGGCAGCGATGCGCTGTCGTCGCTGTTCAGCCACGGGATGTCGGTGTGGTCATTCGCCCCGTCGATCAGCCTGCCGCTGTTCACCGGCGGCAGCAATCTGGCGCAGCTGCGCTATGCCGAAGCGGAGAAAAAAGGGCTGATCGCCACCTACGAGAAGACTATTCAGAGCGCCTTTAAGGACGTCGCCGATGCGCTGGCGCGCCGGGAAACATTGAGCGAGCAGCTGAGTGCCCAACGCGAGTACGTCGCGGCGGAACAGACGTCGTTGAATATTGCGATGCGTCGTTACCAGACCGGCATCGGTGATTATCTGTCGGTCCTGACCGCCCAACGCACGCTGTGGTCGGCAAAGGCAACGCTGATTTCGCTGCAACAAACCGATCTGGAAAACCGCATTACCCTCTGGCAATCGCTGGGAGGCGGTGCCAGCTAAGTCATCCCTGCCGGGCCCTCGCCCGGCAGACATAAGGAGTTTTTATGCCACGCATCTCTCTTTCATGGGTGCTGATTCTCGGTCTGCTCACCGCCATCGGCCCACTGTGCACCGACTTTTATCTGCCCGCCCTACCGGACATAACTCAGCAACTGAGCGCCACCGGCACCCAGACCCAGCTCTCCCTGACTGCCGCGCTGATTGGCCTCGGCGTGGGCCAGCTGTTTTTTGGCCCGCTGAGCGACCGTATCGGGCGCAAAAAGCCGCTGGCGCTGTCGCTGCTGCTGTTTATCTTCTCATCGGCGATGTGCGCCATGACCAATGACGTACATATGCTGATCGGCTGGCGTTTCCTGCAGGGCTTCGCGGGGGCGGGCGGCTCGGTACTGTCCCGCTCGATTGCCCGCGATAAATATCAGGGCACCCAGCTGACCCAGTTCTTCGCCCTGCTGATGGCCGTCAACGGCATCGCCCCGGTGGTGTCGCCGGTGATCGGCGGGTACATCACCACCTCCTTCGACTGGCGCTTTCTGTTCTGGGCGATGGCCGGTATCGGCGTCGTGCTGTTGATTGTCAGCCTGACGGTGCTTCAGGAAACGCGTCCCGCCCAGGGAACCGCGACGGTAGCGCAGCAACACGACACCCCGGTGCTGAAAAACCGCCGTTTTATGCGCTACTGCCTGATTCAGGCCTTTATGATGGCGGGGCTGTTCTCGTACATCGGGTCATCGTCGTTCGTGATCCAGAGCGAATACGGCATGAGCGCCCTGCAGTTCAGCCTGCTGTTCGGTCTGAACGGTATCGGGTTGATTATCGCCGCGCAGATTTTTTCCCGCCTTTCGCACCACTACGATGCGGATATGCTGCTGCGTCGCGGCCTGACGCTGGCCGTCCTGTCGGCGACGCTGACGCTGCTCCTCGCCTGGCTGCAACTGTCGTGGCTGGCGCTGACTGGCCTGTTCTTCACGGTGTCCTTCATGAGCGGCATCAGCACGATTTCCGGCTCCAGAGCAATGAGCGAAGTCAGCAGCGCCCAGTCGGGCACCGCATCCGCCCTGATGGGGACCCTGATGTTCGTCTGCGGCGGTATCGCCGCGCCGCTGGCCGGGATCGGCGGTGAAACGATGCTCAAAATGAGCATCGCCATGACAATCAGCTATCTAATCGCCTTGTTTTTCGGCCTGCAGAAAGGCAACACCAGCCGCTAAGCCATCGTGCAGTAATAAAATATTCCAATATTATTACTGCACAATACCCCGTCATACCTATGAATATCCGCTTATCTCTTCTGTCTCAATCGTGATACTCTTCACATGAAAGGAATAATTAATTCCTTAGAATCTATCTCAACTGTGACTGATGAGGTTTTATGATGAGTATCGACCTGAGCGCATTGCTGACCGAGCGCCGTAATGCCAATAGCGCCAATATAGACACCCTGTCCACCGTCGACATGCTGACGGTAATCAACCAGGAGGACCAGCAGGTAGCCCAGGCGATCGCCCCCTATTTGCCGCAGATTGCCCAGGTGGTGGATAAAGTCGCTGCCGCCATCCAGGACGGCGGGCGCCTGATCTACATCGGGGCCGGCACCTCCGGTCGCCTCGGGATCCTTGATGCCAGCGAATGCCCGCCGACGTTCGGCACCCGCCCGGAGCAGGTGGTGGGGATCATCGCCGGCGGTCATAAAGCGATTCTCAGCGCCGTCGAAAACGTCGAAGACAACAAAGCGCAGGGCGCGCAGGATCTGCAAAACCTGAACTTCAGCAACCGCGACGTGCTGGTTGGCCTGGCAGCCAGCGGGCGTACCCCTTATGTGATTGGCGCGATGGAATATGCCCACAGCCAGAACGCTTTTGTCGCCATCGTCAGCTGCAACCCGCATGGCGAAATGGCGCGCCTGGCCGATGTCGCCATCACCCCGGTCGTTGGCCCGGAAGTGGTCACCGGATCTACCCGCCTGAAAGCCGGCACCGCCCAGAAGCTGGTGCTGAACATGATCTCCACCGGCGCGATGATCCGCGTGGGTAAGGTCTACAGCAACCTGATGGTTGACGTCGAAGCGACCAATGCCAAGCTTATCGAACGCCAGGTTTCCATCGTGATGGAAGCGACCGACTGCGATCGCGCCACCGCGCTTGCCGCGCTGGACGCCTGCGATCGCCACTGTAAAACGGCCATTGTGATGGTGCTGGCGAATCTTAGCGCCGCAGAGGCGCAATCGCTGCTGAGCAAAAATAACGGCTATATCCGCCAGGCGCTGAGCAATACCTAAGCGCCGACAACCAGGTAACGTGCAATGGCAAAAATAAATAAAGAGATGATAGCGCAGATCCTTACCCATGTTGGCGGAGCCGGAAACGTCGCCCAGGCGGGGAACTGCATGACCCGCCTGCGCTTAACTTTACGTGATGAGCAGCTCGCCGATAGCGCCGCCATCCGCCAGATTGAAGGCGTGATGGGCGTTATCGTCAGCGACGAGCAGTTCCAGGTGGTGCTCGGCCCCGGCAAAGCGCAAACCGCCGCAGAGATGATGAACGGATTGCTGGAGGACGCCCCCGCGGACGCACCTTCTCTGGCGGATGTCGCGGCGGAGAAAAAACAGGCGCTGAAGAGCAAGCAAACCAGCAGCGTGCAGAAGTTTCTCGCCAAATTCGCCACCATTTTTACCCCGCTGATCCCCGGCTTTATCGCGGTTGGCCTGCTGCTCGGCTTCGCGACGCTGGCGGAGCAGATGTTCGTGCTGGAAAACGCCCATCCCAGCGCCTCGCTGGTGGCGCTGATCGGCTACATGAAAGTATTCAGCAAGGGGATGTTCACCTTCCTGAGCATCCTGATTGGCTATAACGCCCAGAAGGCATTCGGTGGTTCCGGGGTCAACGGCGCGATCATCGCCTCGTTGTTCGTCCTCGGCTACAACCCCGAAGCCACCAGCGGATTTTATGCCGGGATCACCACCTTCTTTGGCCACGGCATTGACCCGCGCGGCAATATTATCGGCGTGCTGATTGCCTCAATTCTCGGCGCGTGGGTGGAAAAGCAGGTGCGTCGGATCATGCCGGCCAACCTCGATATGATCCTCACCTCGGCGGTGACGCTGCTGATTATGGGCGCGGTGACCTTTACCGTGATCATGCCGATTGGCGGCTGGCTGTTTACCGGGATGTCCTGGTTGTTCCTGCATCTCAACGGCAACCCGTTCGGCTCCGCCGTGCTGGCCGGTCTGTTCCTGCTGGCGGTGATGTTCGGCGTACACCAGGGCTTCGTGCCGGTCTACTTTGCGCTGGTCGATGCCCAGGGCTTTAACTCGCTGTTCCCGATCCTGGCGATGGCGGGAGCCGGGCAGGTCGGCGCGGCGCTGGCGCTGTACTGGCGGGCAAAGCACGGTTCGCTGCTGCGTACGCAGATTAAAGGGGCGATTATTCCCGGCTTCCTCGGCATTGGCGAACCGCTGATTTACGGTGTGACCCTGCCGCGCATGAAGCCGTTTATTACCGCTTGTATCGGCGGTGCCTGCGGCGGCTTCTTCCTCGGGCTGGTGGCCTGGCTGGGCCTGCCGGTAGGTCTGAACACGGTGTTCGGGCCGTCTGGCCTGGTGGCGCTGCCGCTGATGACCTCCGCCAGCGGGATCTATGCCGGCATGGCGGTTTATGCCGCGGGGCTCGCGGTGGCCTATCTGTGTGGCTTCGTCTGCACCTGGCTGTTCGGCAGCAAAAACGTTGATTTGAGCTAGGACGCGGACCAGGCACATAAAGGTGTACATTATTTAACCCGCCACATGCGTAATATGGCGTAATGCTGGTCACTTAAGGTGGCCAGCATTTTTTATGGTTTACCGCATACCTTGCTTTTCACCAACACACCAGTGACCCGACTACCATTTCCTGCCCGTTGCTCCTCGCTGGCTCATGCTATGATGCCCGCTTTGCGCTATTTCACTTGAGGAAAAGATGGGCTCCAGCAAAAAAGGGATGCTGAACGTACTGATAGCCGCCGTGCTATGGGGTAGCTCCGGCGTGTGTGCACAGTACATTATGCAGCAAAGCCAGATGTCATCGCCGTTTCTGACCATGACGCGCCTGCTGTTTGCTGGCCTGATTCTGTTGATGCTCGCCTTCGTTCATGGCGATAAAATTTTCCGCGTCCTGCAAAACCGTAAAGATGCGCTGAGCCTGCTGATCTTCTCGCTGTTCGGCGCGCTGACCGTGCAGTACACCTTCCTGATGACCATCGAGAAATCGAATGCCGCGACCGCAACGGTGCTGCAGTTCCTGTCGCCAACCATCATCGTCGCCTGGTTCGCGCTGGCGCGCAAAACCCGCCCTCGCCCGCTGGTGCTGGCGGCGATCGGCACGTCGCTGGCCGGGACGTTCCTGCTGGTGACCCACGGCAATCCAACCACACTGTCTATTTCACCCTCAGCGCTACTCTGGGGTGTCGCTTCGGCCTTTGCCGCCGCGTTTTACACCACCTATCCCTCGACGCTTATCGCCCGGTACGGCACGCTGCCGATCGTCGGCTGGAGTATGCTGCTGGGCGGCGCCATGCTGCTGCCGTTCTACGGCGGTCAGGGCAGCAACTTTGTGGTCAACGGCCGCCTGCTGCTGGCCTTTTTCTATCTGGTGGTGATCGGCACCTCGCTGACCTTCAGCCTCTATTTAAACGGCGCGCAGATGATTGGCGGCGCGAAGGCGGGGATCCTCAGCTGTGCGGAACCGCTGAGCAGCGCCCTGCTATCCCTGCTGCTGCTGGGTATTACCTTCACGCTACCGGACTGGCTAGGCACGCTGCTGATTCTCTCGTCGGTGGTGCTGATTGCCGTGGATTCACGGCGTAAAGTGCGGGTAACATAGAAAGCAATCAACTGATTTTAAACAACTTAATCTCAGCGCCATTTGCGTGTTTCGCCGCCTGAGCATATAGTTGACTGAAGCTACTAGTTAAGGAGAAACGCCATGAAA
The DNA here is from genome assembly GCF_051131755.1 of Klebsiella sp. R445. NCBI lineage: Bacteria > Pseudomonadati > Pseudomonadota > Gammaproteobacteria > Enterobacterales > Enterobacteriaceae > Klebsiella > Klebsiella sp. R445. The sequence continues at coordinate 3,250,193 of NZ_CP180446.1, read as the reverse complement.
GCGTGTTGGATACTGTGTCTGGTTACCACCCTCAGCGCGACGGCGGCCTGGGCCGAATCACCGCTGAAAAGCCTGCAGTTTGAGCAACAAAAGCAGCTGGTGTTAAAGGCGGTGAAGGAAAAATGCGCCCCGCAGACCACCATCAGCGATACCGATTTTGCCAATAAAATCCTCGCCACTCCGGCCAATCAGGAATATGTACGCGAAGCGACGCTGGCAAAAGAGCGCAACAACCAGAAGGGCTACCAGGCAGCCATCGATAAAATCAGCTGCCCGGCGAAGTAATCACTTCAGCTGAGCCGCCAGCGCTTTCCAGTCGAACGGCGTCAGTTGCCCGTAGGTCAGGCCGCTCGCGGCCATACTCTGCGGCAGCTGGCGCTGAGTATGCGCCGTGGCCTGGCTCATCAGCCCCGCGCCGCCCGCATCGCGCAGCGTTTTCACCACCTCTTCCATCTCTTCGCTACGGCGAATGCCGTGTTCGGCCACCCGGCTGATGAGATACCCCGCAAAGGCGCCATCCCAGCCCAGCGACGGGAAGCTGGCATGCAAAGACGCCAGCACCTCCTCTTCGACGCCGTATTCCCGGGCGGCAAACAGGCATTCGGTAGTCAGCGCTTCCAGCCCCTTAATCATCACGCTGCGGCACATTTTTATCGCCGATACGCCGCCGATCTCATCGCCGCCGGCACGGGCGTTCAGCCCTAAAACATTTAGCGTTTGCGTGATGGATTGCGCCTGCGGACCGCCGATCAACAGCGGGGTTTTCAGCCGTGCCGGCGGCACCGGCGCCATTACCGCCACATCGACATAGCCCCCCGCCCGGAACGCCTTCGCTGCCTGGCGTTTGGTGTCCGGAGCCACCGAATTGAGGTCGAGAAAATAGCTCCCCTCGCCGATCGTGGCCGCCGCCGAGCGCGCCACTTCCAGCGCGGAACCCGCCGTGACGGTGGAGAAGATCAGCGCTGCCCCTTCCAGCGCCTGCGCCAGCGAACCCGCCGCTAGCACGCCAGCCTGGCGCGCGCGCTCCCGCATCGCGCCGCCTTCCGGGCCGTTGAGTTTACAATCCCAGATAGTGACGTCATTGCTGCTCGCTAAATCACACGCCAGAATGCCGCCCGCCTCGCCAAAACCAATAAACGTGATTGCCGTCATCCTTACTCCTCCAGTGGCCAGACGCGGGCCGGAATAGACACTTCGCCGGAAAACAACAGCCGGGCCGTACGCAGCAGGCCGCAGCCCACCAGTTCGCCCTGCTGGTTGCGCTGCAATGCCACGCTGAACTCGCCGCTCGGATGCTCCACGCTGACCACCGGCTGCTCACCGTCAACGCCCCGTGCCAGCCCTTCGGCGACGGTGCCGGGGATCAGGCAGGCGCTGGCAACGCTCACCGCGCCAAAGACGCCAATGGAGGCATGGCAGCGATGCGGGATAAACGTCCGGCTGGACACGGCGCCGCCGTCGCGCGGGGCGGCGATCAGGGTCATTTTCGGCACCGTTCGCCGGGTCACATCCCCCAGATTCATTCGCGGACCGAGCTGCAAACGTATCGACTCCAGCCGTTGCTTCAGTTCCTCGTCGCTATCGAGCTGCTCGCGGGTTTCGTAGCCGCTGCGCCCAAGGTCGCTGGCGCGGACGATCACCACCGGCATCCCGTTATCGATGCAGGTCACGTCGATCCCGTCCACGCGGTCGGTCGCCTGGCCCGTGGGCAACAATGCCCCGCAGCTGGACCCTGCCACATCAAGAAAATTCAGGACTATTTTGCTGGCATGGCCCGGCACGCCGTCAATTCGCGTCTCGCCTTCATAGTTCACGCCATCGTCGTCGCATGGGATCCCAGCGATCGCCAGCTGGCTGGTGTTCTCCATGAAGATCCGCACCTGGGTCAGCGGCGCCGTGTGCGCCACCAGCCCGCGCTCGATGGCAAACGGGCCAACGGCGGCGAGAATGTTGCCGCAGTTCTGTCCGTAATCCACCACCGCGCGATCGACATTCACCTGAGCAAACAGATAATCGACATCCGCATCGGCGCGGGTGGAGCGGCGGATTATCGCCACTTTGCTGGTTAACGGATCGGCCCCGCCAATACCGTCAATCTGCCGGGCATCCGGCGAACCCATCACCGCCAGCAGCACCGCATCTCGCTGCGCCGCGTCCGCAGGCAGGTCCTCGGCCAGAAAGCAGGCCGCTTTCGAGGTGCCGCCGCGCATCAACAGACAGGGTATTTTGCGTTGTGCCATCTTAGCCCTCTACATCATCCGCGTTGTCGTAGTAGCGCAGCCCTTTCTCCGCCAGGCGCGGGCGCATGGCGTAAATATCCAGCCCCAGTTCGCCGTTTCGCATCCGATCGCGCTTCGCCACTTCATTAGCCATGCGGGTTTCCGCTTTTCCCAGCACCGTGCGGGCCTGCCCATGCGGCACCACCACTACGCCATCGTCGTCAGCCACCACCACATCGCCTGGCTGAACCAGCTGGCCGGCGCAGATCAGCGGGATGTTGACCGAGCCCAGCGTCTCCTTCACCGTCCCCTGGGCATAAACGTGGCGCGACCACACGGCAAAGCCCATTTCACGTAAGGTGTGCGAATCGCGAATACCGATATCCCCCACCAGGCCCACCACGCCACGCGACTGCAGCGAGGTGGCCAGCAGGTCGCCAAAGAACCCGTCGCCGCAGGGCGAGGTTGGCGCCACCACCAGGATATCGCCGGGTCGGCACTGCTCGACCGCCACGTGGAACATCCAGTTATCCCCCGGCGTGACCAGTACCGTCACCGCGTTGCCGGCGCGGCTGATACCCTGCTGGATCGGCCGGATGTCCGGGGCCATCAGCCCCTGTCGGTCATACGCTTCGTGGATCGTCGCCACACCGGCGGCGGCGAACTGGCTCAGCGTTGCCGCGTCATGGCGTGGCAGATGGCGGATGACAATGCCTTTTTTATTCAACAGGTTCATGACAGATTCTCCGTCACCCGCGGGAAGATGCTGTGGAACGCTTCGCCGTGGACGATATCGCGGGCTGCGGTGATGCCGATATTGCGTTTCGCCTGTACCCCACGCTGCAACGCCACCCGGGTGTAGTACTCCCAGAGGTGTTCCTGGCCCTGCATGCACTGAATCGCCTGGTATTTTTGTTCCCACACGCTGGTGATATCCAGCAGCACGTCCGGCTTCCAGTTGCACTGCTCCGGCTGGTGCGGTTCAAAGCAGTACACCGGCGGCGCGGCGACAATCGTTTCCCCCGGTCGATACCCTTCCGCCTGGGCGATGATGCGCGCTTCCTGAGCCAGGTTGGAGGCCATCGGGTGGTCGTAGTTGTAGGGATCCTGCAGGGAGTGGGTAAGTACAAAGTGCGGCTGTACGCGACGGTACACGTCCGCCAGGCGGAACAGCGTCTCTTTGTCGGCGCGCAGCGGATAATCACCTATATCAAAAAATTCGACGCTGGCGCCGAGAATATCGGCAGCGGCCTGCGCTTCTTCGCGGCGGACCTGCTTCACCGTCGCTTCGGTCATATTGCCTTTACGCCACAGTTTTGCCGATTCGCCGCGCTCGCCGAACGACAGGCAAACAATATGTACCTGATAGCCCTGACGGGCGTGCAGCGCAATCGCACCGCCCGCACGCCAGACAAAATCGGCAGAGTGAGCGCTGACAACCAGGGCACTTTTGGGATGATGCGAATGAGACATGATGGCTTCCTCTGTTGTTTTTTTCAGCTTGTCATGTCGTGGCGAGGGTGGGTAATTCGTTAACTTGCGAAGGCTATGATTTTTATTTATGTTGTCGTTACGCTCACATTCCGGGACCCGGTGAGAAATGCTGAAGAGAAAGTACGATAAGACAATAAATATCATGCAGCTACGCTTCTTCTGCCAGGTGGCACAGCGCGGCAGCGTCTCGCGCGCGGCTGATGACTTATTCCGCACGCAGTCGGCGATCACCCGGGCGATTCGCGATCTGGAAGCGGCGCTGAACGTCACCCTGTTCGAACGCCATTACAGCGGAATGGTGGCGACGGAATATGGCCGCTGCATTCTGCCGCGAGCGCTACGTGCCATCGAAGATCTTCAGGCCATTCCCGCGCTGATGCAAAAGCTCCACGCGCGAAGCACCGCCTCCGGCGCGCTGCCGGATTCCGGCTGGCTGTTCAACACCCGACGGCTGGAGATTTTCCTACAGCTGTACCACGTCAACCATACCCAAACGGTCGCCAGCCAGTTGGGGATCACCCAGCCCGCGGTCAGCGCCGCGCTGAAAATCCTTGAAAAAGGTGCCGGCTCGGCGCTGTTTCGCCGCACCCCGGAAGGGGTACGCCCCACCCCGGCGGCGGACCTGCTCTACCCGCCCATCAGCCGGGCGTTGAACGAACTGGAAAATATCTGGAGCGATCTCGCCGCCCGTCGCGGGGTGCTGGAGGGCAGCGTGCGCATTGGCGCCCTGCCGCTCAGCCGGACCCAGCTGTTGCCCGCGGCGATTAGCGCCTTTCTGGCGCGTTATCCCGGCATTATGGTGATGACCAACGAAAGCCCGTATGAGTCGCTGGTGTCCGACATGCGGGCGGGACATATCGATTTTATTATCGGCGCGCTGCGCCAGGACGAGGATCTGCCGGACCTGCGCTGCGAAGCGCTGTTTGAAGAAGATATGCTTATTTTGCTGCGCAACGGTCACCCGCTGCTGCGCCACCCGGACCCGCAAAGCCAGCTGGCGTCGGCCCAGTGGGTGCTGCCCCGTTCCAATGCCCCGGCGCGACACCTGCTGGAGAAAGCGTTTTTGACCCTGGGATTGCCCCTGCCGCAGCCGACGGTGGAGACCGGCGATGCCGCCATGGTGCGCGGCCTGCTGAGGGACTCGGACATGCTGGCGGCGGTCTCCGCCAGCCAGATGCGTTTTGAAATCGACAACGGCCTGCTCACCGTTCTGCCGGTGTCGCTGCCCGATACCACTCGCCGCATCGGGCTGACCTTCCGCGCCGGGAGCCTGCCTTCACCGGCTACCCAGGCCCTGCTGCAGTTTATCCAGCAGCACGTGGCGCCGGGTTAACGGGTGCCCGCTACCGAATAGGTAACCTGCTGGTTACGCGTTTTCTGGAAATCTTCCAGCGTCTGCCCGCGCATCGCGGCGTAGATATGCAGGTTAGAGATCCCGACCACGGCGCCCATTTTTTCCAGCAGGAAGAAGCTGGCGCCATACTGAATCAGCCCGCGCCAGTCGCGATCGTCGAGCAGCCTCTGCTCTTGTTCGCTCAGCCCCGCTTCGGCATACAGCGCCTGCGGCTGGGTGAGAAAACGGTCGCGCCACGCGGGTTGAATCAGCTGATGCAGGAAACGGTTCAGCCGCAGGCCATTGAGGCTACGCTCCTGGGTAAACGGGTAGGTTCCCGGCAGCGCCTCAACGCCGGCCAGCTGCTGCGCCATATGCTGACGGTGGCGGCTCAGGGTATCTACCGGCGGAGTGCGGGCATTATTTTCCAGGATCAGCGTGGCGATGCCGGTCATCGACGGCAGGTAGTAATCGCGCCAGGTTTCGGTGACGTTCGCCGACAGCGCGCCGCGCATCACCAGCCACATAATGACTTCTGCACCTTCCATGCCGCCGAGGGTGGCAAATTCGCCGAGGGTCATTTCCGTCAGTTTTTCCGGATCATTGACCAGCATATCCACGAACTCTGCGTCCCATTGTGGATTGTTGAAACCGCAGCGTTCGCCGTGCACCTGATGCGACAGGCCGCCGGTGGCGACGATCGCCACGTCGATATCTTCCGGGTAGCTCTCAATCGCCCGACGCAGCGCCTGGCCGAGCTTGTAGCAGCGCCGGGCGCTGGGGATCGGGAATTGCAGGACGCCAATTTGCAACGGGATAACCCGCGTCGGCCAGCCGGTTTCCTGCTGCCACGGCAGCAGCGCCGACAGCGGCGAGAACAGCCCGTGATCGAGTTTTTTATTCATAAAGAATGACATATCAAACTCGTCGGCCATCAGGCTGGCGCCGATATGCCTGGAGAGCGCCGCATCACCTTTTACCGGCGGTAGATCGCGCGGGCCACCGCCCTCGTCGGCCACACCGTATTCGTTATCAATCCCGAGGGTAAACGTCGAGTAGTGATCGAAGAAAAAGGCGGTCACATGGTCATTGAAGATATAGACCAGCGCATCCGGTTTTTTCTCATCAAGCCAGCGTTGCAGCGGCTCAAAGCTCTGGAAGATCGGTGCCCATGCGGCGTCCTGTTGTTTATGATGATCGACAGCAAAGCCGATGGTCGGGGTATGAGAAACGGCGATCCCGCCGAGTATTCTGGCCATGAAGAGACTCCACTTATCGGTTATGCACTGTGCCTGACAGCGCGCTAAGATCGGCCTCTGTTTGCCGAGGCTTCGGGTGGTTCATACGGTGCAGCAAAATCGCGGCCCCCGCCAGACAGGCAGGTAACGCCAGCACCAAAAAGATTGAAGAGTGGCCCGGGACCGCCAGCATAATCACCCCGCCCAGCGTCGAGCTGAGTATCGCCCCGGTACGCCCGATGCCATGCATCCAGCTCACGCCGGTGGCGCGGATTTCAGTCTGGTAATAGGCTGGCGAGTAGGCCTGCAGGCCATTCTGCGCGCCATTAATGCACATGCCGCTGATAAAGATCAGCACCGACAGCGCCGCGGAGCCAAAATCCATCAGCCCCTGCGTCAGCAGGCATACGCAGCCCAGGAAATAGGTTACTGCAATCACCGCTTTAGCTGATGTGCGGTCCATCAGATACCCCACCAGAATGCCGCCCAGCGGGCCGCCAAGCTGGAACAGGCCGGTAATTATCGCCGCCTGCTGCAGCGATAATCCGCCGGAGCGCAAGATGGTCGGCAGCCAGCCATTGAGCAAATAAATCACGAACAGGCCCATAAAGTAGGTCAGCCACAAGGCGACGGTACCGCGGGCGTAGCCGTTGCGAAAGAGCTGCACCACTTTATTGTGCCGCGAGATTTGCGGGGCGTTCAGCTGGAAGCGCGTTTCGCTGCTGAAGCTGCCGCCAAGACGGTTCAGCACCCCGGCAATCTGCCCGGACGGCAGCCGACGGGCCACCATATTCATCGCCGACTCCGGCAGCATTGCTATCATAAACGGCAGAACCACCAGCGGCAGCACGCCGCCGAAAATCAGCGCCGAATGCCAGCTGTAGTGCGACAGCAGCCCGGCGGCAATAAAGCCCCCCAACCCGGAACCGACGTTAAAGCCGCTGTACATCAGGGTGATCATCAGCCCCTTGCGGCGCTCAGGCATATATTCCGCCACCAGGGTGACGCAGTTCGGCATGACCGCCCCCAGCCCCAGTCCGGTCAGAAAACGCATCAGCGCCAGCTGCGACGGGCTTTGCGCCAGCGCCCCGGCAAGGCTGAAGAGGGCGAAAAGCGCCACCGACCACAGCAGGATGCGTTTGCGACCGTAGCGGTCGGAGAGCGGGCCGGCCACCAGCGCGCCGATGGCCACACCAAACATGGCCGCGCCGAGCACCGGGCCCATTTGCGCCCGGCTGATGCCCCAGTCTTCAATCAGAGCCGGGGCGATAAAACCCATCACCGCCGCGTCATAGCCATCAAGCATGATGATGACAAAACACAGCAGCAGGACGTTCCATTGAAAGCGCGAGATCGGTCGGGCATCGATCCACGCCTTCACATCGACAACACGAGAGTGGTTCATAGGGTCACTTCCTTAAGCAGGCGGTACGAATGTTCTGGTGGCTGTTTTTTTTGGATTGAACTTTCGTATTCAACTTAAGGCAGTCCCCGGGCGCTGTCTGGTTCAAAAAACCGGCGTCAGCTATGAGTTCTGTTTATATTGTGAAGTGAACGACAAAAAGAGAGGCATAAAAAAAACCCACAGCCTAACGGCTGTGGGTGGTGATGGGAGATAGTGGTTGTGGCGGGTGATATCAGCGGTTCGGAATGATTAAATCGCCGCGCAGCATACTGCCGCCGAGCATTTGCGTTTTTTCCGTCAGCCAGTTAACGATCCGCGCCGCCATCGCATCCATCGAATACTCAATGGCCGGAATGGTCGGGATGCCGGGAAGCTGTAACGATCCAGCCAGACTAAAGACCATCACTTTCTCCGGCACCGCCCGGTTGAACGCCATCAGCTGCGGCACGACATGCTGCGCCTGCTGCTCATCAGCCACCAGTAAGGCATTGAAATTCAAGGTGGTCGCATTGTTGACCAGCTCCTGAACCGCCACCGACGGCGAGGTGCTATCGAGGAACACCAGGTTGCGATTAAACGGCAGGAAGTTTTTCTCCAGCGCGTGTTTGTAGCCCAGCAGCACCTGCTCGGCAAACCCACCCCCTTCCGGATGGATCAACGCAATCTGCCGACGCCCCTGACTAATCAGATAGTTACAGGCCGTTTCCGCCGCAAACGCGTGGTCAAACTGAATGCTGTTAGCCCCTTCGCTCTCCAGACAGTCAATCAGCGCCACGTCCGGACGGTCGATATTCAGTGGAAAACGCGCGCCAATAATCAGCACATCGTCACATAGCCCGCAGCTCAGCTCTTCCAGCGAGTTCATCACCCCGGCACGGGTATTGGCAAAGCGCAGCAGCAGATGTTTTTGATGCTGGCTCAGCTGCTTTTCCAGGGCATACAGGTAGCTGGTGGTTTGATTAATATTGTCCTGCGCACAGATCACGCCAATGCAGCCAGTGGTCTGGCTCAGCAGCGACTGGGCGATCATATTGGGCCGGTAGTTGAGCTCTTCCGCCGCCTGCAGTACCGCCTGACGACTGGCTTCTTTTACGCCACGCGTACCGCTCAACACGCGAGAGACGGTCGCTTTGGATACTCCAGCTAAACGTGACACATCATTGATTGTAGACATCATTCTCCCCTGACAGGGTCAGTCCGATCCCCGTAAATTCCTGGTCCTGAATCGCTTCAATAATAACCATCGCAGTATATCCGTTTCCATTTTCATTTGGAAACCGATTCTCCATTTCATGGAAAAACATCGCAAAACCGGCCGATTTCTGTGAGCGAAATCCAATTAATTAGCGGCATAAGGAGAAGATCTTGACAGTCATCACAGTTCTGTTTTTTATGAATGGAAACCGGTTTCCGTCTGATATCAAATCATTCACGCAATAACTTTTTACATTTTGAGGATGAGTGTCGATGTACAAGATTATGCTGTGCTGCTCTGCAGGAATGTCCACCAGCTTACTGGTCAGAAAGATGGTGGATGTGGCAAAGGAACGTAACCTGCCGGTGCAGATTGACGCCTATGGCGTTTCCGAATTTGACATGCAGTTTCCGCAATACCAGGTGGTGCTTCTTGGCCCCCAGGTGAAATACATGCTGAAAACCTTGTCTGACAAAGCCGCTTCGCTGAATATTCCGGTCCAGCCAATTAACACCATGGACTACGGCATGCAGCGAGGAGATAACGTTCTGGATTATGCCCTGTCGCTGATTAACCCAGCGCAATAAGAGGTGTTCAAATGAGTTCTCTGTATCAGTCCATGATTGCCGTGATCGAGCAATCTATTACTCCGCTGGCAGGACGCCTTGGGCAGCAGAAATATGTTATCGCGATTCGCGATGGCTTCACTGCCGCATTGCCGTTCATGATCATCGGCTCTTTCATGCTGGTATTTATCTTTCCTCCTTTTTCACCGGACACCACTAACGGTTTTGCCCGCGGCTGGCTCGACTTCTCCCAGCAGTATCGTGAACAGCTGATGCTGCCGTTCAACCTCAGCATGGGGGTGATGACGTTCTTTATCTCCGTCGGAATTGGCGCCAGCCTCGGTCGCCAGTTTCAGCTGGACCCGGTAATGTCCGGCCTGCTGGCGTTTATGGCCTTTTTACTGGTGGCCGCACCGTATGCTGATGGCAAAATCTCTACCCAGTATCTGTCAGGCCAGGGGATCTTCACGGCGTTAATCACCGCGATTTACTCCACCCGCATTTATGCGTGGCTGAAACAGAACAACATTACCATTCGCCTGCCGAAAGAGGTTCCGACCGGCGTGGCCCGCTCTTTTGAAATTCTGATCCCGGTACTGGTGGTAATTGGTACCCTGCATCCGCTGAACCTGTTTATCGAAGCCCAGACCGGCATGATTCTGCCGCAGGCGATTATGCACCTGCTGGAACCGCTGGTTTCTGCTTCTGACTCCCTGCCGGCGATTCTGCTGTCCGTGCTGATGTGCCAGATTTTCTGGTTTGCCGGGATCCACGGCTCGCTGATTGTCACCGGGATTATGAACCCGTTCTGGATGGCGAACCTGTCGGCTAACCAGGCCGCATTGGCTGCCGGTGCTGCTCTGCCGCACGTCTATCTGCAAGGTTTCTGGGACCACTATCTGCTGATTGGCGGCGTAGGTTCAACTTTACCGCTGGCCTTCCTGCTGCTGCGTAGCCGTGTGGCGCACCTGCGGACCATCGGCAAAATGGGCATCGTGCCAAGCTTCTTCAATATTAATGAACCGATTCTGTTCGGCGCCCCGATTATCATGAACCCGATGATGTTTATCCCGTTCGTGTTCGTCCCGATGATCAACGCCATCCTCGCCTATGGCGCCACCCGCCTCGGCTGGCTGTCACAGGTGGTTTCCCTGACGCCGTGGACCACACCGGCACCTATCGGCGCCTCCTGGGCTGCTAACTGGACGCTCAGCCCGGTGGTCATGTGCGTGATTTGCATGGTGATGTCTGCGGTTATCTACCTGCCGTTCCTGCGTGCCTATGAGCGCTCATTGCTGAAAACTGAAGTCGAAAAAGCCAAAAACGTCGTTCCAGTTGCTGAGACGGTTGGTCAGTAATCATGGGGAAATACACCCTCAACTGTATTTCCCGGACCCACTAAATAATAAATCGACAGCACTTTCTGGAATAATGCGAAAAAGGAATTTTCGCTACATTATTTAATATATAGAACAACCTCAGGAATGATTATGATCGAACTAGAAGAAGCGGTAATGGAAATTATCGTGAATGCGGGACAGTCACGCTCATTATGTTTTGAAGCGTTGCATGCGGCCCGGAGCGGTAATATCGACGAAGCCAAATTACTCCTTAATGAAGCTGATGGTTATGCCCGTCGCGCACACCAGATGCAGACCCAGCTCATCGAGCAGGATGCCGGTGAGGCGCGCCAGCCAATGACCTTAATCATGGTGCATGCGCAGGATCATTTAATGAACTCACTGCTTGCCCGTGAATTTTCAGAAGAGATGATCCACCTGTATCAGCGTTAATTTATTAATAGAACCACCCTGAATAATAAGTCCCTTTATTCTTCAGCGTAGCTGTACCCTAAATAAACCGGATCAGCTTGCCCCGATCATGATATTTCATTCGGAGCGGGATGGTTATTGTCTGAACATCAATAAAATATTAAATGTGAGATAACCATGAAAACAATAAAAAGACTGCCATTAGCCATGGCGGTAGTCGCCGCGCTGTGCCCAGTTTCCGTACTCGCACAAGATTTTTCTCAGGACCAAATCGACGCCATTGTGGCAAAAGCTGTCGATAAAGCGCTGGCTGACCGTCAGGCCAAAATCGATGCCGCCGCCGATAAGAAAGTGGATGTGGTGACCAACCCGCAAACCACCGCCGCCTCCCCGGATATGGCGATTCCGTTCGGCCTCAAATTCAGCGGCTACGCCCGTTACGGCGCGCAGTTCCAGACCGGCGACCAGAAATTTGTCGGCGTGGACGGCTCCTATAACGGCGCCTCGGCGATCGGTCGTCTGGGTAACGAAGGCAACGGCGGCGAATTCCAGATAACCAAAGCCTTTAAGAGCAGCCAGGGCGCGATCTGGGATATCAACGTAATGTTCGACCACTGGAGCGACGAAGTTAACCTGAAAAAGGCCTACGTCGGCGTGACCAACGTGCTGGAATCCAACCCGAACGCCTATATCTGGGCCGGTCGTGACTTCCACCAGCGTCCGCAACAGGGCATCAACGACTACTTCTGGATGAACCACGACGGCCAGGGTGCCGGGGTGAAGAACTTCGATATCGGCGGCGTGCAGTTTGACGTGGCAACGGTCTCGCAGGTGGAATCCTGTAGCCCGGAAGTGATGGCCGATGAATCGAACCCATCGCGCATCACCTGTACCGGCGGCTCCGGCACCGGTGACGACGGCCACTATGCGCTGACCTCGAAAATTCACAACATGAAAGCCGGCCCGATCGATGTTGAGGTGTACGCCAACTACGGCTTCGACTCGAAAGCGGTGGATGGTGATGAGCGCCTCGATGCCTGGCAGGGCGGCCTGGTGCTGAGCCATACCAACGACAGCGGCATCAACAAGGTTATCCTGCGCTACTCCGATAATTCGGATAACAGCGTGTATAACAAAACCGACGACCTGACGACGGTGTACGCCAGCTTTGAAGGCAGCCATAAGTTCACCCAGCAGGCGCAGGTCGATTACCTGCTGGCATTCCACGATTATGATGACGGCAAAGACAATACCGACAACCGTAAGAACTACGGCGTGATTGTGCGCCCGATGTACTTCTGGAACGAAGTACACTCAACCTGGCTGGAAGCGGGCTACCAGCGTGTTGACTACGATCAGGGCGGGGATAACAAAGGCTGGAAGCTGACGCTGTCGCAGAACATCTCTATCGGCATGGGTCCGGAGTTCCGTCCGATGCTGCGCTTCTACGTTACCGGCGGCCAGGTCGATAACAAACATACCGCGAAAGTGAACAACACCAACGACAACCAGCTGGATTCGCTGAACGTCGGCGGGATGTTCGAAGCCTGGTTCTAAGATCCATTCCCGGGCCGCGGCGTAACGCCGCGCCCGGACACCTTCGGCATAACACTAGTGTGACGTTATTTCTGGCTCAGGCGACGCGCGATGCGCTCAAGCTTGATCATCAGTAATAGCGTCACCCCCGCCAGCACAATGGTGAGCGCCGAACCATCCGCAATATTGCCGCGATCGGTCAGGCTGAAAATCGTCACCGGCAGCGTCGTCCAGCCCGGCGGATAGATCATCACCGTAGCCCCCAACTCCCCCATCGACAGCGACAGGCTCAGCGCCAGCGCGGAGATCATCCACGGCATCATTAGCGGCAAAGTCACATGGCGCAGGCGGTATCCCGGCGATGCGCCCAGGCTTGAGGCAACATTTTCAATATCCGGTGAAATACGCGCCAGCCCGGTGGAAACGTTGCTGAACGTAAAGGCGGAAATCAGTACGAAGTGCGCCGCCAGCACAATCCCGAAGGTCCCGTTCATCTGCAACGGTCCCTGGCTGAAGGCCACCAGAATCCCCAACCCTACCGATACCGACGGGATCGCGCTGGGTAGATAAAACGCCAGCCCAAGATAACGCTGCAGGCGGGCGCTGAACTGGCGCAGAGAGAGCGCCGCCCACATGCCGCACAGCAGGGCAAACAGGCTGGCGCAAAAGCCCACCACCAGGCTGGAGAACAGGGAATCCCAGGCGGCTCCCCGAAACGCATTCACAAAATGACCGAAGGTAAACCCCGACGGCAGCAGGCCGTTCCACTGCTGGCTCAGGCTGGACATCAGGATCACCGCCAGCGGCAGGAAGAAAAAGCCGGCAAACAGCACGACTGCCAGCCCACCCGCCGCCACACGGCCTTTACGCGACCAGATTAACATCGTTAGCTCCTCACGCCGGTACGCGCGGCGGCCAGTCGGTAGAGCATAAACAGCCCCAGCGACAGCAGAATATTGATCAGCGCAATCATGCAGGCCACGCTGTAATCGGACTCAAGAATCGCCTTGCTGTAGACCATCATCGGCAGAGTATTCACCCCTTTGGCACCGATAAACAACACGATACCGAACTCGTTGGTGGTCAACAGCAGGCACAGGCTGCCCCCCGCCATCAGCGCCGGGAGTGCCGCCGGGAAAATCACCTGGCCGATCACCCGCAGCGGATGGGCCCCGAGAATGCTGGCCGCCTCCAGCTGGCTTTTATCGATTTGCCGCAGCCCGGCCATCAGCGGACGCATCACCAGCGGCGTGAACACGGTAATTTCCGCCAGAATAACCCCCTGAATCGAGTAGAGAAAATCGACCGGCGGCAAGGCGAAATCGAACAGCGACATCAGCGTGCCGTTCAGCAGCCCCGCTGAACCATAAATAAAGGTGAAGGCCAGGGTGATCAGAAACGTCGGCAGGGCAATAAAGGTGTCGATCACCCGGCCAATCAGCGCGCTGCCGGGGAACGGAATAAACACCAGAATCAGCGCCAGCAGGCTGCCGAGCAGCAGACAGCCGAGCGTGGCGCACACCGCGATTTGCAGGGTGTTCAGCAGGGCGCCGATAAAACGCCGCGAGTCGATGACCTGCCAGAAGGTCCCGAGGCTCAGATGACCGCTGTCATCGCGCAGCGCCTGTTCAGCAATCAGCAGCAGCGGGTAGAAAAACAGCGTCGCCAGTACCAGCAGCGGCAGCAGCAGCCACAGGAAGGGCCGCAGGTTCAGGGCCGGGCGCGAAAGCGTGAGCATATGCGACATCGTTACACCTCAATCAGTACCGCATCGTTCGGTTCAAAGTAGAGCGTCAGTTGGTCGCCCGCCCGGGGCAGCGGATTGACGTGCGTCATCACGATACGCACCGCTTCGCCGGCAACGTCGCACAGCAGATGGGTCAAATCGCCCTGCCAGTGCACCGAGGTCAGCGTGGCGTGGAGCCGGTTACTGACCGCCGAACGGGGAACCAGACTCATATGCTGCGGGCGAATACACAACAGCTTGTTATGCCCGTGCTGCCCGCCCTGGCTGAAGGCCTGAATCAGTCCGCCGCCGCAGCTGACGCTGACCAGCCCTGGGCCGGCCATATCGCTCAGTGCCGTGGCCTGCAGGATATTGGCGCGCCCGAGGAACTCGGCGCTGAAGCGGTTCGGTGGGTTGTGGTACAGCTGATGGGTCTCCCCGTGGGCGATCATCGAGCCGTCTTTCATGATGCCAATCTTGTCCGCGAGGGTCAGGGCTTCGGTCTGATCGTGGGTGACATAGAGAATGGTCAGCTCCGGCAGTTCGCGATGCAGGCGCGCAATCTCCTCCACCATATTGTGGCGGATTTGCGCATCCAGCGCTGACAGCGGTTCATCGAGCAGCAGCACCCGCGGGCGCACGGCAATGGCCCGTGCAATGGCGACGCGTTGCTGCTGGCCGCCGGAAAGCTGGTGCGGATAGCGGGTGGCGTAGTCCGCCATCCCGACAATCTTCAGCGCTTCCTTGACCCGGTCGACGATCAGCGCTTTTGGCTGCTTTTGCGCCCGCAGGCCGAAGGCGACGTTGTCTTCCACCTTCATGTGCGGGAACAGAGCGTAGTTTTGGACCACCATCGCCAGGCCGCGCTTGTAGGGCGGCAGCCCGGTGACGTCGGTATCGCCGATCAGAATGCGCCCACCCGCCGGTTGCACAAACCCGGCAATCGCCCGCAGCACCGTGGTTTTTCCGGAGCCAGACGGGCCGATCAGCGCCAGCACTTCCCCCGGTTCAATGGTCAATGACAGCGGTTTCAGCACCACGTTACCGTGATAGGACACGCGCAGTGCGTCGAGGGTTATCCCGGAGGTCCCCGCCTGCGCCGGGGAGTGGGAAGCAGTCGTTTTCATCAGCATCAGGCTTACTCGCTGTCGGTCACTTGGTGCCAGCGGGCAATGTCTGCCGATAGCGATCCGGCCACATCGTCCCAGTTCGGCTCCCAGCTTTTCACGCCGTTGAGGGCCGCTTTTGCCGCCTGGTAGTTTCCGTCGGTTGGCGTGACATCGCTGCGCACCGGCAGGCCCCAGGAGAGCGCGCTGACGTGGCTCTGCGCCGGTTTATCCAGCAGGAAGTTGATCAGTTTTTTGCCGTTTTCGCTCTGCGGGCCATTTTTGACCAGACCGACGGTGTACGGCAGGGCCAGGGCGCTGCGTTCGCCGTTCTCGTCCGCCGGCCAGAAGATTTTCACGTTGGGGTTGCGGGCAATCTGCGACAGGTTCATCTGCAGGTCGCCGTTAGCCACAAACAGTTCGCCTTTATTCACCAGCGCGGTCAGTTTGCCGGTGGAGGCGGACGGGCCGACGTTATTGGCCTGCAGTTTACCGAGATAGGCAAAGCCCGCCTCTTTGCTGCCGAGGCTGTGGAAGGCCTGCAGCATCACCGCGGTCCCATCGCCGGCCTGGCCCGGGGTGGAGTACTGGAGTTTGTTTTTGAAACTGCTGTCCAGCAGCGCCTGCCAGTTGGCCGGGGCGCTTTTTAACAGCTGGCTGTTATAGATGAAGGTCAGGTAGTTGTTCACCAGCGGCGAGTAGTGGGCGTTAGCGCCGGGGATTGCGTCGCTGCCCTGCGGGGTAAATTCGGCGAGCAGGTTTTCTTTGGCGGCGCGTTGGATAAACGGCGGCACGGTAACCAGCACGTCGGCCTGCGGGTTGGTCCGCTCTTTCGCCAGGCGCTCGACGATTGCCCCGGATCCGCCTTCCACATACTGCACTTTGATGCCCGTCGCTTTGGTGAAGGCGTCGAACTGGTTCTGATACCAGCTATTGTCGCCATCATGCAGGCCATCAGCCGAATAAACCGTGACCACGCCATCGGCCCACACCGGGGTGCTGGCGAGAGCGAAAGCGGAGAGCAGAGCAAGTCGGGAGAGTTTCATCGTATCAGCCTCATTGGGTGGTGATGTTAAATGGTCTATACCAGATCGAGTGTCACGCTACCGGGGATTTATGACAGAACGATGAACGAAGTGTGTCCGGTGGATGAAAAACGGAGACAACAGAGAGGAGATCAGCGCATGGAATTTCCCCGGAGGCGGCGCCTGTCGCGCTTTGTCCGGGCTACCTGACTACCCAACGGCAAGAATCGTAGCCCGGTCAGCGCAGCGCCACCGGGGAGAGGCCGCACACAGGGGCCGAAAAAATCAGTGGGTATCGACTTCGATGCGCAGGCTGTCGTGACGCCAGTACTCGATATCGTAATCAAGAATGCGCCCGTGCTGATCGTAGTTGAGGCGGCGCAGCAACAGTGCCGGGCGCCCTTCCATCACCCCCAGCGCCTGCGCGGCCTGGGACGGCATCGAGGTGGGATAGAACGACAGATGCATGCTGGTATATATCAGGTCGTAATGGGTCTGATAAATCTCGGTCAGGCTGCCGTTCAGATCGTGGCGCAGCAGCTCCGGCACGCGCGCCGGCAGACAGTGGTTTTCGCTGTAGCAGATCGCCCGCCCGTCGGCGTAGCGCAGGCGCGTCAGCAGGTACACCTGATCGAATGGCTGTAGCGCCAGCGGTGCCATCACATCCAGCGGCACTGCCGCGAGCCGGCCATTCAGCAGCACCGTTTTCGGCTCCCGCCCCTGCTCCAGACACAGCTTGTGGAAGTTGGTATTTTGCGTCGGGTCCAACCACAGGCGCTCCGGCGTGACAAACCAGCCGCGGCGATCGGCACGATAAATCACGCCGCTGGCCTCCAGCTGCGCCAGGCTCTCACGCACCGTAATCCGCGTGGTGTTGAACAGGCTGCACATTTCGCGTTCTGACGGCAGTTTGTCGCCGCTTTTCAACGCGCCGTTTTCGATTCGAGCCTGCAATTGCGCCTTAATCAACAGGTATTGCGGCGTCTCGCCAGAGGGTGATTTCATGATGTCTCGCACACAGATTGGATAGCGCCATTATACCCATGGAGATGAATTTTTTGTTGCAGCGCGATCTTTTCTTTGACCTTTTGCCGCCGTTATCACCATTATAAAACCAATCTGGTATAGACCAAAATGGTGAGACAAATGACGTCACGTAATTACCTGCTGCTAACCCCTGGCCCGTTAACCACCTCCCGCACGGTGAAAGAGGCGATGCTCTTCGATAGCTGCACCTGGGATGATGACTACAACCTCGGGGTGGTACAGACCATTCGCCAGCAGTTGGTTCAGCTGGCAACGCCTGTGGAAGGCTACACCTCGGTGCTGCTGCAGGGCAGCGGCAGCTACGCGGTGGAGGCGGTGCTCGGCAGCGCAGTCGGCGCGCAGGGCAAAGTGCTGATCGTCAACAACGGCGCCTACGGTGCGCGGATGATTGAAATGGCGCAGCGGATGGGCGTCGCCTGTCAGCCGTACGATTGCGGTGAAGTGGCCCGCCCGGACGTGGCCGAGATCGAAAAGATCCTGCAGGCAGACCCGGCGATCAGCCACATCGCGATGGTCCATTGCGAAACCACCACCGGGATGCTCAACCCGATTGCCGATGTGGCAGTGCTGGCGCAGCGCTACGGTAAACGCTATATCGTCGATGCAATGAGCAGCTTCGGCGGCATTCCGCTGGACGTCGCCGCGCTGAATATCGACTACCTGATCAGCTCCGCCAACAAGTGCATTCAGGGGGTGCCGGGGTTCGCGTTCGTCATTGCGCGGGAAAGCGAGCTGGCAGCCTGCGAGGGCCGCTCGCGCTCGCTGTCGCTGGATCTGTATGCCCAGTGGCGCTGCATGGAAGATCATCACGGCAAGTGGCGCTTCACCTCCCCGACACACACCGTGCTGGCTTTTGCCCAGGCGCTGAAAGAGCTGGCCGCAGAGGGTGGCGTGAGCGCCCGCCATCAGCGCTACAGTACCAACCAGCGTCGGTTGGTGGCCGGCATGCGCGCTTTAGGTTTCCAGCCGCTGCTGGAAGACAGCCTGCATTCGCCGATCATCACCGCTTTTTACTCGCCGAAGGCGCCGCAGTACCGCTTTGAACACTTCTATCAGCAGCTTAAGGCTCAGGGCTTCGTGATCTATCCGGGGAAAGTCTCGCAAAGCGACTGCTTCCGCATCGGCAATATCGGCGAAGTCTGCGACGCCGACATCACCGCCCTGCTGACCGCCATCGATAACGCCATGTACTGGAAACACTGAGGAACCGCCATGAACCGTATTACCGCACTGATTCTTGACTGGGCCGGCACCACCGTGGATTTCGGCTCCTTCGCGCCAACCCAGATTTTTGTCGAAGCCTTTCGCAAGGCGTTTGACGTCGAGATAACTCTGGCGGAGGCCCGCGTTCCGATGGGGCTCGGCAAGTGGCAACACATTGAAGCGCTGGGGCAGCTACCCTCGGTGGATGCCCGCTGGCAGGCGAAATTTGGCCGCGCGATGAGCGCCGACGATATTGACGCGATCTACGCCGCGTTCATGCCGCTGCAAATTGCCAAAGTCGTCGATTTTTCCGCACCAATCGCTGGCGTTGTCGACACCATTGCCGCCTGTCGCGCCGACGGTCTGAAAATCGGCTCCTGCTCCGGCTACCCGCGCGCGGTCATGGAGAAGCTGATCCCCGCCGCCGCCGCCCAGGGCTATGCCCCGGACCATTGGGTGGCTACCGACGACCTGGCCGCCGGCGGGCGTCCCGGCCCGTGGATGGCGCTGCAAAACGTCATTGCCCTCGGCATTGATGCCGTCGCGCACTGCGTGAAGGTCGACGATGCCGTTCCGGGTATTACCGAAGGGCTGAACGCCGGGATGTGGAGCGTCGGACTGGCGGTGTCCGGCAACGAGTTTGGCGCGACCTGGGCGGAATATCAGCAGATGACGACAGAAGCGATCGCCACCCGTCGTGAACGGGCGGCTGAAAAACTGTATGCCGCCGGGGCGCATTATGTGGTCGATACCCTGGCCGATCTGCCGGGCGTCATTGCCGACATCAACGCCCGTCTGGCAAGGGGTAAGCGCCCGTAGGCATAGCTCGCGTTCCCCCGGGCAGCGGCCGCAACGCCGTGCCCGGGCGGCACGTTACACCCGGACTTTGGTGGCGACCAGCAGCCCGGTCATCAGCATCAAGGTCCCGGAAATTACCAGCGGCGACAGCAGACCGAGATGGTCCAGCGCCACGCCGCCCACCGCCGCACCGCAGGTGTTTGCCAGCTGGATCACCGCCACCTGAATCGACCCGGCTTTTTCCGCCTGATCGGCAAGAGATCGGGTGATCCACGTTGACCAGCCCACCGGAATCAATGCGAAGGCGAGGCCCCAGATAATCGCCACCGTCGAGGCCACGATTTTGCTTTCACCCCACAGCACCAGCACCGCCGCGCTGACAGCCAGCACCACCGGCGCAATCGCCAGCGCCGCTTTGACCGAACGCTTGAGCAGCACGGAGGAGAGCGATGTCCCAACGAAGCTGGCGATACCGAAGCTCAGCAGCACCAGCGTCAGGCCAGAGACATCAAAGCCAGCGAGGTTCATAAACACCGGGCGGATGTAGGTAAAGAAGGAAAACTGCCCGGCAAAGGCCATAAAGATGGCGCACATACCGGCCATCACGCCGGGGCGCTTCAACAAGCCAAACATATTTTGCTGTTGTGACGGAGATTCGCCCGGCAGTGAAGGCAGCGCCTTGATCACCCAAATCGTACACACCACGCCCATCACCGCCGCAGCGTTGAAGACGTTACGCCAGCCGATAATCCCACCGAGGAAGCTGCCCAGCGGCGCGGCGATCACCAGCGCAATCGACACCGCGCCAAAGATAATCGACAGCGCTTTCGGCACCACCCGCATTGGCACAAGACGCATCGTCAGCGACGCGGACATCGCCCAGAAGCCGCCCAGCGCCAGCCCCAGACAGGCACGGCCCAGCAGCAGCAAAGTGAAGCTGTTGGCGAAGGAGACCAGCAGGCACGAGAGGGTAAGCAGCACGGAAAACAGAATCACCACGTAACGGCGGTCGGTGCTGCGGATAATCGAGGTAATAAACAGGCTGGAAAACATCGCCACAAAGGCGGTCGTGGTGACCGACTGCCCGGCGACCCCTTCAGAGATACCTAAATCCTGAGCCATCGGCGTGAGCAGGCTAACCGGTAGAAACTCCACGGTAATCAGGCAGGCCACGCAGAAGGCCACCGCGAATACCGCCGACCAGTTCGGTCGCGCAGTCTGGTGAGCATGTGGCGTGGAGGCATTTGAAGACGTCATGGGTTACCTGCATGGTTTGAGAGCGGAAAAGCTGCGCAGTGTAACATTTTGTGTGTGAGTAATTTAACAATTCAATCACGTGAAGCTTGATTATTGCCGGTAAAACGGCTGGCAAGCCGGTCAGACAAGGCTTGCCAGCGCACAGAATGCTAAATTAGCCGCGCTGTGCGTTTTTGGCCGCCGTAGCCAGGCCGCAAATCCACTCCTGATGGCCGTTGATCATCGGGTTCGGCAGCGTCTGCGCCAGCGCCTGTGCCGGTGCCCCTTTCTGTGACTCCTGGGTCAGAATGCGCACGCGACCGCCGGGCAAATCTTCGAACAGCCAGGCGTGGATCACGTCCAGACGCGTGGTTGCATCCCCTTCTGCCCAACCGTGCCACGCGACGCGCGCCGCCTGTCCGGCCACCGGTGGAACATATTCGGTCACCTGCGCTTCAATCGGGAAGCCGAAGGTTGAAAAACGGAAGCGGGCGTTTGCGCTCAGCGTCGGGCCGCTGCCGTCATGAAAACGGATATCGGCCACGTTGCTGTAGTAGGTGGGCCATAAGGTAGTGTCATCGAGCTGCGCCCAGATTTCCGCCGCGGTCAAACCGCTGACGATGATTTCATTGGAGGCAAAGTTATCGGTTGTCCCCGGCAGGTAATCTTCCGGCCAGACGATGGCGCTTTGGTGCATTGACTGTTTCATAAGAGACCTCGTAATGGTGAGATTTAACGAGGTCAATCATCTGCCGGGAGGTGATATAAATCTAATCATCATCATTGATTATGATTATCACAGGTGGTGATATCAGTGCAGCCAGTGGACGCCATCTTCCGGTAAAAACAAGGCGTTATAGCGCTGTTGCAGCAGGACAATGTCGCTCAGTTCCGGGTCCAGCTCGCGTAAAAACCCTTGGGCCAGACGGATCTGGGCGTCGGTGATCGGCGCCGCCAGGCGGGCCTTTTGCATCAGCCGATACCAGTAGTGCAGATTGCGCTCGCTGCCGTCGACGATCCCCACCTGCCAGATCAGCAGGACCTGGGCGGCGTTTTGCAGATGCGCCTCATTGGGGCGCTCAAGATAACGCAGATACTCGTGACCGGCGGCTTTCCCCAGCGCATCGATCATCGATTCCAGTGGCTCCGGGGTAATGCCCAGGCGCTCGCTCAGGCGGCGAATCGCACGGCGCGAATCAGAGGTAAGTACCCGAAAACCGACAACAAATACGACCACCAGCGTGGCCAATCCTATCCAGACCATTCATCCTCTCATTCTCTATCCGTCATACTTCACGCTGCAGATGCGTTGGCTACGCGCGTTCACCCCGGCCAGACGTTATCTCTGCCTCAGGGGAGCCGCTCCCTTGCCGCTTTCCTGTAACCTGAATGAGTGAGGGTATCCCGCATCCTCACTATCATAATGGGAATTTGCGCGCTGTCGACTCCCCGGCGTACCATAATGTGACTTATCGTCGCTGAGGATGGGCATCATGAAATCTGATATCAGAAACCTCGATCTGAATCTGCTGAAAACGCTGGATGCGCTGCTCGATGAACGCAGCGTGACCCGGGCGGCGGCGCGGCTTTCACTGACCCAGCCGGCGGTCAGCGGCATGCTGACGCGCCTGCGGGATGCTTTTAACGACCCGCTGTTTGTCCGCGCCCCGCACGGCATGGTGCCGACCCTGCGCGCGCAGGCGCTGGCGCTGCCGGTGAAGCAGCTGCTGGCGGATGCCGACGCATTGCTGCAGCCGGCCACTTTCGATCCGCAACGGGCCGAATTAACCTGGACGATAGCCGCCACCGATTACGCGCTGAAAGCGGTGATTGTGCCGTTTATCGCCGCGCTAAAGCCCCTGGCGCCGGGTATCCGGGTGCGCATTATCCCGGAATCGCCGCAGACTCTGTTCAGCCAAACCGAACGCGGGGATGTTGATATTGCCCTGCTGACGCCCCGCTCCACGCCGCCCGAGCTTCACAGCCGGGCGCTGTATCAGGAAGAGTACGTGTGTCTGATGCGCGCGGACCATCCCCAGGCGGCGGTGCCGTTAACTCTGGATCTGTTCTGTATGCTGGAACACGTGCTGGTCTCCTGGCAGGGCGATAGCTTTCGCGGTGTGACCGATGAGGCGCTGGCGGCGCTGGGACGGTCGCGGCGGGTGGGGCTGTCGGTCAGCAGTTTTCTGGTACTGCCGGAGGTGCTGGCGGTCAGCGATATGATTGCGGTGGTGCCGCGTCGGCTGGCGAAAATGGCGAACGGAATGCGCATCGCCCCGCCGCCGCTGGCGATCCCCGGCTTTACCAAAAGCATGGCGTGGCACGAGCGTAGCCACCGTGACCCGGCGCAGCAGTGGCTGCGGGAACTGCTGCACCAGACCGCCCAGCTGGAGAGATAAAAAAAAGCCCGGCGCTGAGGCCGGGCAAGGTTACCAATACGCCATCACTCGGCGGTCTGCAAAATCTGTTTCTTTTTCTCGCGGCGAATTTTACGTTCTTCGAAGACCGCCACGATGGCCATCAGGCAGATACAGCCGATGGCTGCCGCATCCAGCGCCGCAAAGGTGCCGGCCCAGCCGGTCAGGCCAAATACCGGCGTGCCGTCGGCAATCATCCCCAGCCCCAGCTTGGCGAAGCTGTCGCCGATCAGGTAGGCAAAGGTGCCTTTGATGCCATCGGCTGCCCCGATCGCTTTTTTCGGCACGAAGCCCACCGCGGCAACCCCGATCAGCAACTGCGGACCGAAGACCAGGAAACCTAAAGCAAACAGCGACATCAGGTAGACGTACTGGTTGCTGGCGTGCTGATAGACGCCGAGGGTAGCGATGATTAACGCCAGCGCGACGCAGGCCACCAGCGCCCGACGGCCGTTCGCCAGATCCGACAGCCAGCCCCACAGCAGAGTACCGACCAGCGCGCCCACCTCAAACAGGGTAAAGCCCTGAATCGCCACATCTTTAGACAGCTTCAGCTCCTGGAAGGCATAGACCGTCGACCACTGGTCGATACCGATACGCACTACGTAGAGGAAGATGTTGGAGAAGCACAGCAGCCAGATGACTTTGTTTTTCAGCACGTACTCGACGAAAATCTGCCATTTGGTCATGGCGTTCTCTTCGGTCTCTTTATCTTCTTCGCTGATCTCTTCGCCGAACAGCTCTTCGGCGTTACCGAGGCCGTAGGATTCCGGGGAGTCGCTACCAAAACGCAGGCCGATAAAGCCGACAACCAGCGCGATAATCGACGGGAAGATGAACATGCCGATGACGTGGCCGTCGAACAGATAGTTCGCCCCGAACAGCGCCACACCCGCCGCACCCGCGCCGCCGAGGTTGTGCGAGATATTCCAGAAGCCGAGGAACGTCCCGCGCTTGCGGCGTGGGGTCCATTTGGTGATGGTCGAATAGCTACAGGAGCCGCCGGTACTCTGGAAGAAACCGCTCAGCGCGTAGAAGGCGATCATCAGGAACAGGCTGGTGGAGCCGGCCCCCATGCTGGCGCTAAAGCCGAGCATACAGATGGCGGAGAGGATCAGCATAAACGGCAGGAACTGCTTGGTGTTTTTGCCGTCCGCGTAGTAGGAAACCAGCGTTTTCCCCACGCCGTAGGTGATCGAAAATCCAAGACCGATCATCCCCAGTTGGGTCATGCTCAACCCGTAGGTGGAGATCATGTCATTCTGGGCGATGTTAAAGTTTTTGCGGATCAGATACATGGTCAGGTAGCCAATAAAGACCACCAGATAGGACTGCATGAACGGTTTGAACCACATCTTGCGCCGCACGTCGAGCGGCAGGTCCAGCGTGGGTTTGCGCACCTGGTTGAGAAAGGCCAGCATGGGTGACTCCTGATTTGAATACCTGCTTGATGGCAGGCATTGTAAAAATCAGCGACGTAACTGGCCTGAGACAGCGTCCAGGCGAAACCGGGAAAATGTCTTAGTTTTGCCCCGAATGGGGCAAAACAGTGAGGTGCATCACGCTTCGTGCGGCGTTCGTGGCGCCTGGGCGTTTAAAAACGGCAGCAGCAGCAGCGCGGAAATCCCGGCGGCAATGGCAATCACCACGAAAAATCCGGTCCAGTGCCAGCGCTCGAGCACCTGCGCCAGCGGCCAGCCTGAGAGCGAGGCGCCGAGGTAGGCAAACAGCCCGACAAACCCGGTGGCCGCCCCGGCCGCCGCTTTGTGGGAACACTCCGCCGCCGCCATGCCAATCAGCATCTGTGGGCCAAACACGAAGAAGCCGGTGGTGAAGAAGCAGGCCGCCTGCATCACGTAGCTGGCGAAGGGCATCAGCCATAAACCGCCGACCGACAGTAAAATCCCGGCGGCAAAAATCAGGTTCATCGGCCCACGGTTGCCGTTAAACAGCTTATCCGACCCCCAACCGGCGACCAGCGCGCCGATAAATCCGCCCAGTTCGAACATGGTCACCGCCGAGTTGGCGGTGACCAAATCGACGCCGAGCGTCTCTGACATGTAGAGATTGCCCCAGTCGTTAATCGCCGCCCGCACCACATAAACCAGCACGTAGCACAGCGACAGCAGCCAGATGTAGGGATTCGCCAGCACGTACTTGTAGAGGATCTCTTTGCGCGTCAGCCCCGCCCCTTCCTGCTGCTGGGCAATCTCCAGTTCGTCGTGGCGCCAGTCACCCACCGCCGGCAGCCCGACAACCTGGGGCCGGTCGCGCAGCCGCCAGCAGAGAAACAGCCCGGCGAGGATCGCCAGCGTACCGGCAATCATCATCCCGGCGCGCCAGCCGTAGTGCAGCGCCGCCGCGCCCACCACCATCGGGATCACTGCCCCGCCGACGTTGTGCGCGGTATTCCACAGCGCCCACCAGCCGCCGCGCTCGGTACGCGAATACCACGCCGTCAGCAGACGGGCGCACACCGGCGAACCCCAGCCCTGGAAGAAGGCGTTCAGCGCCCACAGCACGGCAAAGGCCCACAGCGAGGTTGAGAAGCCAAACAGGATATTGACCATCCCGGTGGCGACCAGCCCCAGCCCCATAAAATACCGGGCGTTGGAGCGGTCGCTGACGATGCCGGAGAAAAACTTCGACAGCCCGTAGGTGATGTAAAACAGCGTCGCCAGCAGGCCGATATCGCTGCGGGTCAGGACGTTGCTGGCGAGAATTTCCGGTACCGCGGCGTTAAAGCTTTTCCGGGTAAAGTAAAACAGGGCATAACCTAACCAGATGGTCAGCAGGATATGACGCCGCCAGTAGCGATAGCGCTCATCCAGCGCCTGTTTATCGGTAATCGGCGCGGCATCGGGTGGGGATTTCAGCAAGTTCAGCATCATCGCGCCTCAGACATAACGTTGCGGTAGGTTGACGCAAACGCGGGTACCGTGCGTGCAGGAAATCGTGAGGGTCCCGCCCAGGGCGGTGACGCGCTCGCGCATACCGGTCAGGCCAAAGCCCGGCTGTCCGCTGCCCGGCGGCAGTCCGCAGCCATCGTCTTCCAGCACCAGCATCAGCCGCCCGTCCTGCTGCCAGCCCTGCAGCGTCACCGCGCTGGCGCTGGCATGTTTGACGATATTATTCAGCCCTTCCTGGCAGACGCGGAACAGGGTGACGCGCTGGTTTTCACTCAGGGCGGACTCATCGATACGCCAGTCGAGATGGCTGACCATACCGCGGTCCTCCAGCTCCATTTCGCGCATCAGCGAGCGCACCGCCTGTTCAAGGGTCAGGTCGTCGAGCTGACGCGGACGCAGCCGGCCCAGCAGGCGGCGCACCGAATCGTAGACCCCCAGCGACAGCTGTTCGATCAGCTGGCCGCTCTGCTGCACGCCGCCGTTGTGCGGCGCCAGGCGTTGCACAATCCCCGCCTGGGTACGGATGGCGGTGATGGTCTGGCCGATATCATCGTGCAGCTCCCGCGCCACTTCCCGGCGCACGCTCTCTTCGGTCTCCATCAATCGCTCCGCCAGTCGCCGGTTACGCGCCAGCTCGCTTTGCAGCGACTGGTTGAGTTCGCGCAGACGCTGGATCCCGGCCCCCAGCAGCAGCCCGGTCAGGCTTTGCGCCAGCAGCGAGAGCAGTAAATCCACCGGGTGATCGTGCCAGGTCTGGCTGGCTATCAGGGCGATGGCGTTCATCAAGGCGGCAATCAGCGCCCCCTGCCAGCCGTAATGCCACGCCAGGGCGATAATCGGCAGCGCAAGGCAGAACGGCGTGAAGCGCGACAGTTCAGCAGGCAGGCCCAGTTGGAGCCACAGACTGATGACAAACAACAACAGGTAGCCAATCAGGTGGCGACCGCGCCAGTTGATCGGCTGCGACACCAACGACGGGCCTAGCGGCTGCCAGACGGTGCTGGTGAGATAGTGCCAGATAACCAGGCAGGTCGGGGCCAGGGTCAGGCCGCCGGTGAGGGTCAGCAGCAGCGCATTCAGCCCGTCGCTCCCTTCGGCGGCCCACGGCAGCGATTGCAGCAGCGCGGCGGTGATCAGCGCGGCCCCCTGACGTAACAGCGTGAGCCAGTCGCGCTGGTGGCGATAGCGCGAAATCAGCGCCACCGGCAGCAGGGTCAACACCCCACCGATCATCAAAATTAACGGATGCGCCAGCGCCACTTCCTGCGCCAGCCAGAAGATCAGCAGCCACTCGGCGCCCAGCAATACCGGCCAGTAGCCGCGCGGGCACTGCAGCATCAGGCCAAGCCGCAGGCCGAAGGGGAACAGCAGCACGGCGAGATCCGCGCGGGCAACCAGGTGCAGGCTGATGCTCCACAGGCAGAACCATGCGGCGGAGAAAATACAGAAACAGCCGGCCACCGAAAGCAGCCGGGAGAGGAGTGGTTTCATGGCCTGCTACTGCCAGCTGTCGAACATGCGCCGCGCCAGCTCGACGTCGTTGCTGACCCCCAGCTTTTCCAGCAGGTTCGCCCGGTGGACGTGCACGGTTTTCGGCGACAGCCCGAGCTCAACGGCGATGGCTTTCACCGCCATCCCCTGGGCCAGCTTTTCCGCCACCTGACGTTCACGTTTGGTCAGCGGATCCTGGCGGCCCGCGGTCAGCTTCAGCGCAATATCCGGCGTCAGGTAGCAGCCGCCGGTCGCCACGGTTCTGACCGCAGCAATCAACTCATCCGGGCTGCAGCGTTTGGAGAGAAAGCCACGGGCGCCGGCGTTGAGCGCCTGCTCCACCAGCGCCGGGCTGTCGTGCACCGAGAGCATGATGATCCCCATGCCTTTCGGCAGCTGGCTTAACAGCTCGAGGCCGGAAATATCCGGCATCGAAATATCGCAAATACAGACCTGCACACCCCGTCCGGGCAGCCCCGCCAGCGCCTCACGGCCGGAGCCAAACTCAGCGACAACCTGGAAATCCGCTTCCAGCCCCAGCAGCTGGGCAAAACCGGAGCGGACGATAAGATGATCGTCGATAAGGGCAATGGTGGTCATGATGTATCCTGGCGGGTTAAAAAACGCGCTTACCTTAACGATATACACTGCATCCTTCAAGCGGCGTCTGCTTCCCCAGGCACTTACTTAAGTAAGCGCCTGGGGATTCTCAGACTTGCCGCCTTGAGCAGTGTTATCCGCCTCAGGCGATCCCGGTGGTGACCGAGAAGCTTCGGGTCTCCTGCGGCGCCAGCGATATCAGGCTGCCATTGCTCTGGGCCGCCAGAAAGCCCTCCGGTCGGCAGGTGGCTGGCAGGGCGAAGGCAGCAACCTGCTGATCGCCGTTATAGAGGATCCAGCGGGTGACGTAATTCAGCTCGGCGCTGGAGAAACGCGTGATGAACGTGGTGCCATCGGTGGCGATCATGCGAAATTCAGGGCTGTCGGTGTAGCGATCCAGCTTATCGGCAAAAAAGACGATCTCCGGGTCATAGAACTGCGGCTCATTCAATGTCGCCACCGAGGCTTCCCCCTGCAGCAAACGCTGATTGAACGCCAGCCATGACGCCGTCGGCTGAACATGGGCCGGGACCGATTCGCGCAGCGACAGTGCCTCGTCGGGGATATTCTGGCTGAAGGTGGCCCCCGCGACGTAGGCATAGTTCATATGGCACATGTACTGGAGCGGCATGGCGACGGACGCCAGGTTGGTCACCGCCATCTGGATATCAAACAGCGCGCTCGCTTTGTGTAATACCACCGCCGGTCGCGCCTCGTAGTGATGACCAAAGCCCATCACATATTCGTAGCGCCCCACCACGCGCAGGCTGTCTGCCTCCAGCTCCAGCCAGGCCTCATCCATTCCGGCGCAGGCCATTTCGCCATGCAGCGGATGGTTGTCCTCCGGCGACGGGCAGCCGTTTGCCAGCAGTCCCGAATGGAACGCAAAGCAGCCATAGGTCGCCACCACCTCGGTGGCTGGCTTCGGTTGGTGGAACATATTGCGCATAGTCAGGTCATGACCATCAAATTCGGCGTCCCAGATCATCTGCCCCAGCCAGGGCAAAATCACCAGCGCGCCGCGGGCGTTGGCTACCCGCAACCCTTCCACGCCGCTGGCGTAGCGAAAAGCAGTGACCGTGAAGTCATCATTGGCCACAAGGGTGCGAGGCTGCTCGTGAAAGAGCGAGCGCCATAACGGTATACGTGTCGTCATCAACAGACTCCTCAGGATGCGGTAGCTTCGGTCAGCGTGCGGCGCACTTTGCACTCACGCCAGAAATAGACACCCACGTAGATGAAGCACAGCATCGGCACCAGGAACGAGAGCTGCAGGGAATGGAACATGTCGGCGATAAAACCCTGAATCGCCGGCACCACGGCTGCCCCAATAATCGCCATCACAATCACTGCGCCAGCCATTTCGGTGTGTTCGTTATCGACCGTATCCAGCGTACCGGCATAGATGGTGGCCCAGCACGGCCCGAACAGTACGCTGACCAGCACCGCCACGTACACCGCGCTAAAGCTCGGCGCCAGCGCCACGTAGGCGAGGAACAATGCGCCGATGACCGAGTAGAGGATCAGCACTTTTTCCGGCGTGAAGCGGGTCATCAAAATATTGGCGACAAATTTGCCGATAAAGAAGCAGGCGAAGCTGTAGACCATAAAGGTTGAGGCATCACGCTCGTTGATATCGCCCAGCTCCAGCGCGAGACGGATCGTGAACGACCAGACGGTAACCTGCATCCCGACGTAGAGGAACTGAGCGGCAATTCCGCGACGAAAGCGGGCATTGCTCGCCAGATAGCGCAGCGTATCGGCCGCCGACGGGCGTTTATGGTTTGCGGTCTGTGCGACTTTACAGGTCGGGAAGCGCGTCAGCAGGAACAGCACCATCACCACCACCAGTACCATGATCATGTACTTGTAGGGCTCCAGGGTGTTTTCCAGCATCAGCACTTTAAACTGATGGATCTGTTCAGCGTTCATGCCCGCCATCTGTTTTTCGAGGCTTTCACCGTCGGAAAAGACCAGATATTTACCCAGCAAAATCCCGGCTGCCGCGCCGATCGGGTAGAAGGTCTGGCTGATGTTCAGGCGCAGCGTGGCGTGGCTTTTCGGGCCGATCATCGAACTGTAGGTGTTCGCGGCGGTCTCGAGGAAGCTCAGGCCAATGGCAATGGCGAAAATCGCGGCCAGGAACATGGTGTAGGTTGCCATGTGCGAGGCCGGGAAAAACAGCGTACAGCCGACGATATAGAGCGTCAGGCCAATCATAATCGCAACTTTATAGCTGGTATTTTTAATCACTAATGACGCCGGAATAGCAATTAAGAAATAGCCGCCATAAAACGCACTTTGCACCAGAGCGGAAGCAAAGTTACTTAATGCAAAGACGCTTTTAAATTGCGTAATTAAAATATCATTTAATGCAGCAGCACATCCCCATAACGGGAATAAGCAGGATAACAAAATAAACTGGAACAGAGGGGTTTTATTCAGATAGCCGTCGGGCATCTGAATGATGTTTTTATCGTTCATAGTGCTACCTTTTACCATGCAGGGTGATTATTCGTTTAACGACAGATACTCATTAAACTGCTCGATACTGGGATAAGATGATTGGGTGCCTTTTCCGGTGACGCTAAATGCGGCAAACAGGGAGGCTTTTTTCATGGCGAATTCAACATCTCCGCTCTGAACATAGTAGTGGGCAAAACAGCCGATAAAGGCGTCACCCGCGCCGCTGGTATCAACCGCGCTGACCTTAAATGCCGGGACGTGGACCTCCTGGTCGCGGGTCATCCAGAGTGCGCCTTTCTCGCCCATGGTCACAATAATATTGTTGAGACCTCTTTCAATAAGGCTGCGGGCGGCGAGGCAAATATTATCGTAAGAGTCCACTGGCAAGCCGGTTAATATTTCAAGCTCGGTTTCATTCGGGACAAAGAAATCGCATTTGCAGGCATAGGACATATCTAATTCACGCAATGCCGGCGCCGGGTTTAATAACACTTCAATGCCGTGCTTGTTACCAAATTCGATCGCGTGATAAACCGTTTCCAGCTGGACCTCAAGCTGTAAAACAATCAGCTGACATTTTTTTAAATCATCGGCAGCGCGGTCGATATCTTCCGGTGAGAGAAACTTATTGGCACCTTTAATAATAAGGATGCTGTTACTGGAGTTGGCATTGACGAAGATCGGCGCCACGCCGCTGCTGGTGCAGGGGACCTTTTCAACATAGGTGGTGTTGATGCCCCAGGATTCGAGATTGCGAATGGTGTTATCCGCAAAGATGTCATCGCCCACCTTGGTCAGCATCATGACTTTTGAGTTGAGCTTGGCGGCCGCCACCGCCTGGTTTGCCCCTTTGCCACCGCAGCCAATTTTGAACGCCGGTGCCTCAAGGGTTTCGCCCTCTTTTGGCATCTGGTTGGTGTAGGTGATGAGATCCACCATATTGGAGCCGATAACCGCGATATCCATTTTTACTACCTCTCAGAAACAATCACACAACAATGATATTATCGTAACATTATCATGTTACTTTCGTACCATTTGTGACCATGATCGCGATTGCGTTATCATTATCTGCTTATTTATCACACACAAAAAAGTGAGTGATAAGGCGATAAATTAAAAAAAAGATAACCAACACAATCATAACAAACTGAAAATAAAGTATTTATTATGATAAAAACGCGATCTGTCAGGCTTTTAATTCCCGCTGGCTCACAGTATAGTGATGTGAATGCAGGATGTTTCTTCAGGCGCAAAAATGTTACCAGAGGAACATTTGCGAGATAAATTGCGGAGAGAGTGAATGGAGACCAAGCAAAAAGAACGTATACGCCGCTTGATGGAACTGCTGAAGAAAACCGACCGCATCCATCTTAAAGAGGCCGCGCGTATGCTGGAGGTCTCTGTGATGACCATCCGCCGGGATCTCAGCCAGGAGCATGATTCGCCGCTGCCGCTCACGCTGCTCGGCGGCTACGTGGTGATGGTAAACAGGCCGTCAGCCCCGTCGCTCACCGCCGCCGTTGCGCCAAAACAGGCTCATCATCGTGACGATTTGCCGATTGCGATTCTCGCCGCGGGCCTGGTGAGTGAAAACGACCTGGTCTTTTTTGATAACGGCAGCGAAATGCCGCTGGTTATCAGTATGATCCCCGATGACATTGCCTTTACCGGCATTTGTTACTCGCATCGGGTGTTTATGGCCCTGAATGAAAAGCCCAACGCCACCGCCATTTTGTGTGGCGGTACCTATCGGGCCAAAAGCGATGCGTTCTACGATACCAGCAACCCTTCGGCGCTGGATTCGCTGAACCCACGGAAAGTGTTTATCTCCGCCAGCGGGGTACACGAACATTTTGGCGTCAGCTGGTTTAATCCCGAAGACCTCGCCACCAAACGTAAAGCGATGGATCGCGGTCTGCGGAAAATCCTGCTCGCGCGCTATGCGCTGTTCGACGATGTGGCGCCTGCCAGTATCGCCCCGCTGTCGGCATTTGACGTGCTGATCAGCGATCGTCCATTACCGGCAGACTACGCCGCCCACTGCCGGAATGGTTCGGTCAACGTTATCACGCCGGATACTGAGAGCGAGTAATTCAGCGCCATCCCAAAAGAGCTAATGGGACAGGCTCTTACTCAAAGAAGACGGCTATTTTATTGAACATCGAAGGGTCGGACTGGTTACGCGCGACCTTCACCACATCTTCCAGCTTTTCAATCTGGCTGATCATCTGCCCTAGCCGCTGATCATCGTTGACCAGTAGCCAAATTCGGCTGTGGTTACTGTTCTGAATAGGCAAACAGAGAATGCCTTCCACGTTAAACGCACGGCGGGCGAACAGCCCGCAAACGTGGGTCATTACCCCTGGGTGGTTGCGGACGGTGAGTTCCAGAATAACGTTGTCATGAGTCTGCTGTTGCATGGTTTATTCCCCCACCATTTCTGTATTTGCCGCTCCCGGCGGAACCATCGGATAGACTTTCTCTTCTGCATCAATGCGCACGTGAATCAGGGCCGGGCCAGGACGGTCAATGATCGCCTGCAGCGCCGCCTGCGGGTCGGTTTCGTTATTTAAATCACAGGTTTGCAGACCAAAACCGGCGGCAATCTGCATGAAGTTGATCATCCCCGGATAGGTGGCGGCAAAAACGCCCTGCTGATAGAACAGGCTCTGCTGCTGATACACCAGCCCCAGCGCTTCGTTGTTCATCAGGATGATTTTAACATCCAGCTGATTCTCCGCCGCGGTGGCCATCTCCTGAATGTTCATCATCAGGCTGCCGTCGCCGGAGAAGCAGATCACTTTACGCTGCGGATTAGCCAGCGCGGCACCCACCGCTGCCGGCAGGCCAAAGCCCATGGTTCCCAGTCCGCCGGAGGTCAGCCACTGGCGCGGACGGTTCAGCGGATAGGCCTGGGCAACCCACATCTGATGCTGACCAACGTCGGTGGTAATGATCGCCTCGTCATCGACACAGGCGGCCACGGCGTTGATCAGGCCGTAATGGGCCAGCGGATCGCACTGCTGCGGAATGGTGGACGGAAACTCGCGTTGCAGGTCCGCCACCAGCTGGCGCCACTCGTCACGCGGCTGCGAGGTGACCAGCGGGATCAGCTGCGCCAGAACGTCGGCAACATCCCCCTGAATCGCGACGTGCGGCTGCTTGATTTTGCCCAGCTCGGAACGATCGATATCGACGTGGATAATTTTCGCATTCGGGCAGAATTGCTCGGTTTTACCAATCGCCCGGTCATCAAAACGTGCGCCTAAAACGATCAGTAAATCAGACTCTTGCAGGATAAAATTGGTGCTGCGTGCGCCGTGCATACCCAGCATGCCTAACGAGAGCGGGTGCGCCTTCGGCAGCATACCCAGCGCCATCAGGGTCAGGGTGGTAGGCAGGTTGGCTTTTTCAGCCAATGCGCGAACCTGATCCCCGGCATTAATCACGCCGCCGCCCAGATACAGCACCGGGCGCTGCGCCGCATTGATCATCGCCGCCGCATCCTGAACGCTGGTGCTGTCAAACGTCGGGGTCGGCGCGCGGGTACCTGGCTCCGGTAACACTGCCAGCTCGATGGTTGCCGTCTGCACATCCTTAGGAATATCTATCCACACCGGACCCGGGCGGCCGGACTGCGCGATGCGAAACGCGTCGCTCATCACCTGCGGCAGTTCAGCGATATCGCGAACCAGGTAGTTGTGTTTCGTGATGGGGATAGAGATACCGTAGGTGTCGACTTCCTGGAATGCGTCGGTGCCGATCATCGATGCCGGCACCTGGCCGGTAATACAGACCAGTGGAATGGAGTCCAGGCGGGCATCGGCGATGGCGGTGATCAGGTTGGTGGCGCCCGGCCCGCTACAGGCCATACAGACCGCGGGTTTACCTTCGGTACGCGCCATCCCCTGGGCGATAAAGCCTGCGCCCTGCTCGTGACGCGCCAGAACGTGACGAATTTGCGTGCTTTGGCTTAATGCATCATAGATGGGGAGAATCGAGCCGCCCGGGATACCCGCAACGGTGGTGATCCCCTGACGCTCCAGTAAATGAACAACTAACTGCGCGCCGGTGAAGCGCATTTTTTCTGATGTTGTGCCCGAACTTGCCATGCTCCAGTCCTTTTATTCTGGGCCGACTTACCGGGCGAGTGTCGAAAAAAAACCCCGCTCGGTTTGTGCCGGCGGGGTTTGGAATCGTGTTGTTCCGGACCCTACGGCGCATTGCCGACGACGACCACCACACGCACGACGACCACCGCGGCAGGCGCGGTTTTTAGTAGAGTCGACGTCAGAATGGAAGTGTTCATTAGGGACCTGTTGTGCGAAAAATTAACTGAATTTATACAAACACAGCTGTCGCCATTACACAACGGAATTATTTTCATCAACGAGTATTTGCGTAAGGGATCACAATTTTTCGTCTGACGCACAAAAACAAAAAACCCCGCCGCAGCGAGGTTTTTGTCAGCATGTTTACGGCTGGTAACCGCAAGTACACTGTATTACGTCAACGGTGAAAGTATACGCGCGCGTTGGCATTGACGCAATTTTCACGCGGCTGTCGCCGAAATAGAGTATGGAAGGCGGGTGCCAGATTGTCCAGAAAATACTGTTTAAATATACAGTATATGTTTATACTGAACGCGTACACGTTGTGTTATTCGGGGCCGCATGTTTTACCGGCGCAATGAAGTCCTGGCTGAAACGGGTGGTGCCGTCAGCGCCTTAACCCCGAGAGAGCACACTGTGTTACGTCAACAAATACGCCACTGTGTTCCGGGCACACTAACGTACCCGGGCGGGCGGCGTATCCCCTCGCTGGCAACAGGCGGCGGAAAGGTACGCCAGCGGGTCGTGCTCCTCTACCAGAGGAGACGCGTATGGGCGCGATGGATATTATTGTTCTTATCCTGAGACTCATGGTTGCCGTGTTGCAACTGCTTGATGCAGTCCTGAGACAGCCTCGCTGATTCAGGTTCAAGTCGCACCTGAGAGGGGCGGGAAACCGCCCCTCTACAGGCGGTACCCCATCAACTGTTGCCGACTAACTGGAGAAAATCATGCCACCGTTGTTGATTCGCCCAGTCACCCCGGAGACCCCCGGCTTTCTTGCCCTGCGCAGCGAAAGCCTGGAGCAACAATTTGCCATGCTGCGTCGCCTGACGGAGAACTGGCAAAGTGGTAAAAACCGCTTTAATGCACCGCGCGAGAAACTGCTGGGCGCCTTTATTGTCGGGCAGCAGCAGCTGGTATCGGTGATAACCCATTCCGGCCACTGGTTCGATTTTCTCAACACCCACGCGCCGTCGTCGGCGTGGCCCTTCTATGAAACCCTGGGGTTCCGCCCGGTTTATGATGAGCCGCGGGTCACGCATCGCCTGTTCTGCTCGCTTTAAGGGCCGCTGGCTGGTGGAAAACGCCCGTGTTACAGTGCCATAACATAGTCACTGACCGTCTCCTACGATGACCATTAGCGTTTTCTGCATTCTGCTGTTCGCCGCCCTGCTGCATGCCAGCTGGAATGCCATCGTCAAAGCCAGCGGCGATAAGATGTATGCCGCTATCGGCGTGAGCGGTTCTGCCGCGCTGATCGCCATGGTCGCGCTGCCTTTCGTGCCGCAGCCAAGCCTTACCAGCGCGCCATATCTGGTCCTCTCCAGCGCCTTACAGGTGGTCTACACCGTGCTGGTGGCCAAAACCTATCAGGTCTCAGATATGAGCCAGACCTACCCGCTGATGCGCGGCACCGCGCCGCTGCTGGTGGCGATTGTCAGCGTCGCCGTGCTCGGCGATTCGCTGTCACCGCTGGCCTGGAGCGGTATTGCCGTGATCTGCCTGGCGATCCTTGCGATGGCCTTCAATGGCCACGCCAGCTCCCGCACCGGTATCATCCTCGCGCTAATCAACGCCTGCTTTATCGCCGGCTATACGCTGGTGGATGGCACCGGGGTTCGCCTGTCGGGCACCGCGCTGGGCTACACGCTGTGGTCCTTTTTTATGAACGGCTTCTGTTTGCTGAGCTGGTCAATGGTCGCCCGCCGGCGGGAAGCCAGCCGCTATCTGCGCCAGCACTGGAAAACCGGGCTGATCGGCGGGCTGAGCACCATGGGTTCGTATGGCCTGGCGCTGTGGGCCATGACCCAGGCGCCGCTGGCGGTAGTCGCGGCGCTGCGAGAAACCTCTATTTTATTCGGCGCTATCATCGCGTTGGTGCTGCTTAAAGAGAAGCTTATTGCCCTGCGTATCGTGGCCGCCTGCGGGATTGCGGCCGGGGCTATTCTGCTGCGCCTCTCCTGACGCACAATGGCAACATTTGTTGCCGATTATCGTTTACAAAACCTGCCTGGCATTCCTTACCAATCCTCATCATGTGGTTGTACTGTCATTTTTATGTGGTAGATTCCTCCAGCATTAAAGGGGTGTGCCAGTCACATATTCTTAATTTATTTCTATTATCAAAGTATTCATCGACATGAAACGGCATAAGAATTTCACTTTGTTGTTGATGCTGGTAGTGCTGGTGGCCGTAGGCCAGATGGCGCAGACCATTTATATTCCGGCGATCGCCGATATGGCTATTTCGCTGAACGCCCGTGAAGGCGCGGTGCAAAGCGTAATGGCCGCCTATCTGCTGACCTATGGCGTATCGCAACTCTTCTACGGCCCGCTGTCTGACCGCGTGGGACGACGCCCGGTGATCCTCATCGGGATGTCTATCTTTATGCTGGCGACGCTGGTTGCCATCACCACCCACAGTCTGACGGTGCTGATTATCGCCAGCGCGATTCAGGGTATGGGGACCGGTGTTGGTGGCGTCATGGCGCGTACCCTGCCGCGCGACCTGTACGAAGGTAGCCAGCTCAGACACGCCAATAGCCTGTTAAATATGGGGATTCTGGTCAGCCCGCTGCTGGCTCCGCTGATTGGCGGGATCCTCAATACCGTATGGAGCTGGCGTGCCTGCTACGCGTTCCTGTTGATTCTGTGCGCGGTGGTGACCTTCAGCATGGCACGCTGGATGCCGGAAACGCGCCCGGTCGGCGCGCCGCGTACCCGGCTGGCCACCAGCTATAAGACGCTTTTCGGCAATACTGCGTTCAACTGCTATCTGCTGATGTTGATTGGCGGGCTGGCGGGTATCGCCGTGTTTGAGGCCTGCTCCGGGGTGCTGCTGGGTGCCGTACTGGGCTTAAGCAGCATGGCGGTCAGTATTCTGTTTATCCTGCCGATTCCGGCGGCCTTCTTCGGGGCGTGGTTTGCCGGGCGTCCGAATAAGCGCTTCTCGACCCTGATGTGGCAATCGGTCATCTGCTGTCTGCTGGCAGGGGTGATGATGTGGATCCCTGGCCTGATGGGCGTCATGTCCGTCTGGACCCTGCTGGTGCCTGCGGCGCTGTTTTTCTTTGGCGCCGGCATGCTGTTCCCGCTGGCGACCAGCGGCGCGATGGAGCCGTTCCCGTTCCTCGCCGGGACGGCAGGTGCGCTGGTTGGCGGGCTGCAAAATATCGGCTCCGGCGTGCTGGCCTGGCTCTCGGCGATGATGCCGCAGACCGGTCAGAGCAGCCTGGGATTGTTGATGATGCTGATGGGGCTGCTGATTCTGCTGTGCTGGCTGCCGCTGGCTTCACGTTTCAGCCGTCATCAGCAGCCGGTTTAACGCCTGGCGTCTCCCCCGGATGACGGCATGAATGCCTTATCCGGGCTTCTCAGCGCACCTGGCTTTGCAGCCAGTGGATAAACGCCTCGATTTTTGGCCACTGACGGCCCGCCAGGGTCGTCACATAGTAGTGCTGATGGCACTTCAGCGTCATGTCACCAAAGGGAGCGATCAGTTCGCCGCTATCGATGCGCTTTTGCACCAGCCGTTTACGCCCCATCGCCACGCCGACATGGTTCATCGCCGCAATCACCGCTAAATCTGAACGATCGAAGCCAATCCCCGACGATTGCGGCAAATTGACCGCAAAATGCTGCGCCCAGCTAAACCACTCATCAGTGCCGGAGTCGTTGCTCCAGGCCTGGCGATCGTGCAGCAGCGTGCAATGCTGAAGATGCTCGGGGTGCTGCTGAAGCTGATGCTGACGGGCGTACTCCGCAGTACAAACCGGTACAATCGCCTCATCCATCAGAAAGTGGTGGGTGAGTTGCGATGAAGGTAAATCATCGAAATAGAGCGCCAGATCGATACCCGCGCGCTGCATATTGACGTTCTCGTTGCCGGTTAACACGGTCAGCGAGATGGACGGGTAGCGGCGAGTAAAATCCCCCAGCGCCGGAACCAGCCAGCATTGGGCAATCGACGGTCGCGAGTAAATGGTCAGGGTCCCGGACAGCTCCTGGTTTTTGATATCCAGAATCTCCTGGTTCAGGCTGTCCAGCGATGACTTCAGCGACCAGTAGACCCGCCGCCCTTCATGGGTTAACTCCACTTTGCGATGCGAGCGTACGAACAGCTGGATCCCCAGCTCCTCTTCCAGCTGATTTATCCGGTGACTCACCGCGCTGGGGGTGAGCGACAGCTCTTCCGCCGCCAGCGCAAAAGATTCATGCCGGGCGGCAACCTCGAAGGTATACAGTTTGGACAGCTGCCAGCCGTTCAGCAGCCGGTTGCCGATCTCTTTTCCCACATCCATCGTTCTTTTCCCTGCCGTTTTTACCGTCAATGGTAAGCAAAATGGCCACGTTGCGCTGGTTTAAAGATGAGAAAAAGTGACCCATAGCGCAAATACCTGGCTTTTTTAGACCTTAATCACCACTTTGATTCAATCTGATTCACCTGAAGCGCCATTTATATCGTTTGTCAGCCGGTGACGTTTTTCTGTTCAATAGCCCCATCTAATTCACAGGCGAGGTGGGGTATGGAATCTCAGATTTGGGTTGTGAGCACGCTACTCATCAGTATCGTGTTGATTGTACTAACTATCGTTAAGCTGAAATTTCACCCGTTTCTGGCACTGCTGTTAGCCAGTTTCTTCGTTGGCGCAATGATGGGCATGAGCCCGCTGGATATGGTCAACGCCATTGAAAACGGCATCGGTGGCACCCTCGGCTTCCTGGCGGCGGTGATCGGTCTCGGGACCATCCTCGGGAAAATGATGGAGATTTCAGGCGCCGCCGAGCGGATCGGCCTGACGCTCCAGCGCTGCCGCTGGCTATCGGTCGATGTCATCATGGTGCTGGTTGGCCTGATCTGCGGGATTACGCTGTTTGTCGAAGTGGGCGTGGTGCTGCTCATTCCGCTGGCCTTCTCCATCGCTAAAAAGACCCACACCTCCCTGCTGAAGCTGGCGATCCCGCTGTGCACCGCGTTAATGGCAGTGCATTGCGTGGTCCCGCCGCACCCGGCAGCGTTGTTCGTCGCCAACAAGCTCGGCGCCGATATCGGTACCGTGATTGTCTACGGCCTGCTGGTCGGGTTGATGGCTTCGCTGGTCGGCGGCCCGCTGTTCCTGAGACTGCTGGGTAATCGTCTGCCGTTCAAAGCGGTTCCCGCCGAGTTTTCAAATCTGGAAGTTCGTCAGGAAGAGACTCTGCCGTCCCTCGGCGCCACCCTGTTGACCATTCTGCTGCCGATTGCGCTGATGCTGGTGAAAACCGTGGCCGAGCTGAATATGACCCGGAGCGGCACGCTGTATATGCTGCTGGAGTTTATCGGCAACCCGATTACCGCCATGTTTATCGCCGTCTTTGTAGCCTACTACATCCTCGGCATCCGTCAGAATATGAGCATGGGCACGCTGCTGACCCACACTGAAAATGGCTTCGGCTCGATTGCCAATATCCTGCTGATCATCGGTGCCGGCGGCGCGTTTAACGCCATCCTGAAGAGCAGCGGCCTGGCCGATTCGCTGGCGGTGATTCTGTCGGGCATGCATATGCACCCGATTCTGCTGGCCTGGCTGGTGGCGCTGATTCTGCACGCGGCGGTCGGTTCGGCCACCGTCGCCATGATGGGAGCGACCGC
This sequence comes from Klebsiella sp. R445, assembly GCF_051131755.1. Classification (NCBI taxonomy): domain Bacteria; kingdom Pseudomonadati; phylum Pseudomonadota; class Gammaproteobacteria; order Enterobacterales; family Enterobacteriaceae; genus Klebsiella; species Klebsiella sp. R445. Next base: position 3,209,442 of record NZ_CP180446.1, on the reverse strand, counting down.
TATCGTGGCGCCAATGCTGCCGCTGTACCCAGGCGTAAGCCCGGAGATCATCGCCATTGCTATTGGTTCCGGCGCAATTGGCTGCACGATCGTCACCGATTCCCTGTTCTGGCTGGTAAAACAGTACTGCGGTGCGAGCCTGAGTGAGACGTTCAAATACTATACAACGGCCACATTTATCGCATCCTTGCTTGCACTTGCCTGCACGTTCCTGCTTTCTTTCATCATCTGAGCGCAAAGAGACGTCATATGAAAAACGCTGACATGACCACATTAATCACCCGGTTCCCGCTGCTGCAGGAGCTGATCGACCTGAAAGAAACCGCCTGGTTTAACCCGGCCACCACCTCACTGGCAGAAGGCTTACCCTACGTCGGCCTGACCAGCGAAGATGTTGAGGATGCCCGTGCGCGGCTGGAGCGCTTTGCGCCTTATCTGGCGCAGGCCTTCCCGGAAACCGCCGCTACCGGCGGGATTATTGAATCCGAGCTGGTGGCGATCCCGGCGATGAAAGCGCGGCTGGAGCAGGCATTTTCCCAGGCCATCGACGGTGAACTGCTGTTGAAAAAAGACAGCCATCTGCCGGTTTCCGGCTCTATTAAAGCGCGCGGCGGAATTTATGAGGTCCTGACCCACGCGGAAAAACTGGTGCTGGAGGCGGGCCTGCTGACCACCGCAGATGACTACCGTCAGCTGCTGACGCCGGCGTTTAAACAGTTCTTTAGCCAGTACAGCATCGCCGTGGGATCGACTGGTAACCTCGGGATGTCGATCGGCATCATGAGCGCCCGTATCGGCTTTAAGGTCACGGTGCATATGTCGGCCGACGCCCGGGCGTGGAAAAAAGCGAAACTGCGCAGCCACGGCGTGACGGTGGTGGAGTACGAGCAGGATTACGGCGTTGCGGTTGAACAGGGACGTAAGGCGGCAGAGGCCGATCCCAACTGCTTCTTTATTGATGATGAAAACTCACGCACGCTGTTCCTCGGCTATGCCGTCGCCGGTGAGCGCCTGAAAGCGCAGTTCGCGCAACAGGGGCGCGTGGTCGATGCCGATCATCCGCTGTTTGTCTATCTGCCATGCGGCGTGGGCGGTGGCCCTGGCGGGGTAGCATTTGGCCTGAAGCTGGCATTCGGTGACCATGTTCACTGTTTCTTCGCCGAACCGACCCACTCCCCTTGCATGCTGTTGGGGGTTCATACCGGGCTACATGATGGTATTGCCGTCCAGGATCTCGGTATCGATAACCTGACCGCCGCCGATGGCCTGGCCGTTGGGCGCGCTTCCGGGTTTGTCGGCAGGGCGATGGAGCATCTGCTGGATGGCTTCTATACCCTCAGCGACCAGTCGATGTACGACATGCTGGGCTGGCTGGCGCAGGCCGAAAATATTCGCCTGGAGCCATCCGCTCTGGCGGGGATGGCCGGACCGCAGCGCGTCTGCGCCAGCAAGACTTATCAGCAGATGCACGGCTTCAGCGCCGGCCAGATGAACAATGCCACGCATCTGGTCTGGGCGACCGGCGGCGGCATGGTGCCGGAAGAGGAGATGGCGCAGTACCTGGCGAAAGGTCGCTAACGGTTTTCATCCAGGCCTTTGAGAAGGCCTGGAGATTCTCCCCGTTTTAATAACGCCATCAGCGTTGCCGGTGAACGATGTCGCTTAATCAAATCTCGCATCATCCGCATTGATGGCGCCGAGTGGTAAAAAAACGCCCGGTATCCCTCACACAGAACGCTTTTCCCTGCTGTCCGATGCTTTGGGCAATCGCCATGACAGAGGTGGCGAACCGGGCATCTCTGGCAGTCGTCGGACAGTGTGGCTTGTTTATACTGTCCGAATGCCCGCACGGCGTCGGTTTGATTGAGGCTGGAGATGGATGTCTGGTGAATATTGCCGAGTCGATATTGAGGATAAACATAGTGATCGCATTGATAGAGATCGCCATTGGCCTCCAGGGCAAACGCCTGCCCGCATACTTCTGCCAGCGAACACATCTGCGAAGGGTATCCGCACCAGACGCCCAGCGTTGAATCAAAAAGCTGAACGTATACGCGGCCAATATCTTCCCGGGCCCAAATATCAAATACCGTCTTCAAAAACGTCCCCCACTGCGCGGCGCTCACCGACTCAGGGTTATCGTGTTCAACCAACGGGATAAACTGCAAAAAAGGGGTACCCAGCTCGCGCAGATAACGATACAGCCGTTCCGGCTGCTGGCTGTTTTGCCGGTTGATGACGGTGAGTACATTGAATGAAACCCGATGGGCCCGCAGCTTCTCGATACCCGCCAGTACTTTATGATGTGTGGGGTGGCCGCGCCGGTTGACCCGATAGCGATCGTGCAGGTCCGCCGGACCATCCAATGAAATACCCACCAGCCAGCCCTGCTGATGGAAGAAACGGCACCACTCATCGTTGAGCAGCAGACCATTGGTCTGGAAGGTATTGTCGATGCGTTTACCCTGACTATAGTGCTGTTGTAACACCACCACGCGGCGGAAGAAATCCAGCCCGCACAGCGTTGGCTCGCCGCCTTGCCAGGCAAACTGTACCTCGGGTGCCGATTGCGCCGCGATATGCTGAGCCACAAACGCGTCGAGGGTCGCGTCATCCATGACCGGCTGTTGAGGTTTGTCGATATAAAAGCAGTAGCGGCAATCAAGATTGCAGCGCGAACTGGCAGGTTTAGCCATCACCTGACATCTCATCAGGAAAACTCCCTGAAAAACAGAATGATTTTACTTACATGGGATGCTGCAAACAGTACGGAGAGAGCAAACACAGCGAGGGCGATCAGCAGTTTGTCGCGCACGGAACGCGATTCGGAAAAGTCGCTTAGCGAGATATCCATCAACTGACGGTGTCGGGTATAACGCCAAAGCACAATTGTCGCCACGGCCAGCACGCCGAGCGTTATCCAAAAGAGCGTGCCTGCCTGCTGACCCTGATGCTTAATCGCCAGCACCATTAACGCGGCATAGCCCAAAAGGGTACGAAACCATGCCAGCGAGGTACGTTCCGGCTGTAATCCCGGATCGCTCTCTCTTCGCGCCCTACGCTTATCCGGCATACAGTACCAGGCCCATGACGGCCGCGGCGACAATCAGCAAAATCACACTGATAATCAACAACCCGCGGGTATAGGGAAGGTCCTCTTTCAGCCGCATCGCTTTTTCATTACGCAGCCAGCGGATATAGCCATAAATCGCCAGCCCGCCGGAAAACAGGCACAACAGCAGTGCAAGCACCTCACGAATCAGCGGAGTGGCAAAGTCTGGTGCCAGCTGATCCAGCCCAACGCCCGCGGCAAGAAAGCCCAGTGCGGTACGAATCCATGCCAGAAAAGTGCGTTCGTTCGCCAGTGAGAAACGATAGTCCGGCGCTTCGCCGAGGCGGGAAATATTCATCATAGCTCCTTGAGCGGCTCCCGTTTGTCTAACATGCCAGTCATCCTGGTGATTGGCATGATGATAGCAAAGAGAGCCGTTATTGGGCCGGGTCGCGCACTTTCGCCCGTGCCGCCAGACCACCATTAAAATTTCTGCGTTTTCTTTTCGACTTTCACCCCTTGCGTCGCAAGACCGGTATCGTAATCACGAACAACGGGCGAGTAGCCATCTTCAGGGCGAGGCCGAAAAGCGCCCATCCAGCGCGGCTGAGCATCCGGCCGCCAGGGTCGCAGGCTCCACTGATAGGTGCGGAACGGATCGCGTATTTTATCCATGTATTCCAGCAAGGCATCGTGCATCCGGCGACGAACGTCAGCGAGTTCAGGCGCATCAATCCGATTCTCTAACTCATCCGGGTCATTGATCCTGTCGTAAAGCTCATCGCTGGTAAACAGGTTAAGCACCAGTTTCCAGCGATCCGTCACCCAACAACGCACCGGAATAAAGCCGCCAAAGCTATCATGCTCGATTTCATACCGGTTGAACTCCACCATCACCCCGCGGGAGGCATCGACGTTCAGGATATTTTCACCTGGCAGGATATCCGGCTGGTCGATCCTCGCCAGCGCCAGCATGGTGGGCAGCAAATCAATATGACTGACTGGCGTGTCAATCTGCTGCGATGTCCCACGCGGAGGGCGCATAATCAAAGGGATACGCGTGATATCATCGTACATCGCCGCCCCTTTGCTGATTAGCCTGTGGGCACCCATCATCTCACCATGATCGGAAGTATAAATGACCCAGGTATTGTCACGCTGCTCAGGAGTTAACGCGTTGACGACTCTGCCTATCTGGTCGTCGACGAAATCATTGCAGGCAAAATAGAGCGGATGATGGTAGCTGCCATCTTCGCCCACCGGGGAAGGCATGGCCTGCGACCACAGGCGATGATGCTCCGGTTTGTCGTCCAGTGAGTCATGGGCTTTCGGCCCCAGCTGGTAGTAAAAATCCTGATACTTCTCCAGATAATCCACCGGGCAGGTAAACGGATGGTGCGGCTCATCATAAGAGACCACCATCAGGAAGGGCTCCTCAGCTCGAGCCGGCTGCTGCAGGAAGTCCACCGCCCGGTTACTGATGCGATGCGCCCAGGTAAAAGTTTCATCGATATTATTGGCCTGCAGGTCTTCGACACTGTTCAGCCCATTGCGCCACAGGCTGATCTCTTGCTCTGTCAGCTCTGCGAGATAATTCGCACCGTCAAACCAGTAGTCACGATCCCATTCCGGCGGACAGTCGCCGGTTCCGAAATAATCATGGCCATCAAGATGCCATTTGCCGATATAGCAGGTGTGATAGCCCGCATCTTTGAAATAGCGCCCCATTGTGGAGATATTTTTCCCCGGTGCGACGTTGTTTGTCCACGGACCGGACTGACTGGCATAAATACCGGTAAACAGCCCCGCACGAGCAGGCGTGCAGACCGGCGAGCAGGTATAGGCGGAATTAAAGCGGATCCCTTCCGCGGCCAGGTTATCAATATTGTTGGTATTTAGTGGCTTACCGCTATAACAGCCCACCATATTGGTCGCCTGTGTATCGGTCATAATGAATAAAAAATTGGGGCGACTCATGATTTTTCCTTAATGTCAGTGGCTGAGGGGGTTGTCGGGACGGTGCCGCGTGTACGCCAATGGCTATAAATCAGATACATCACCACTGCCGCCGTGATGGTGTAGCTGCTCACCGCCAGCCAGCGTGTGCTGTACCCGCCAAATTCAGCCAGTCCGGCGTAAACACCAATCATGGCGAACAGAATACCGACGGAGGCAATCTTCACATGCCGCCACGGCTGCATATCGACGGCGAAAGCGTCATGAAATTTGAATGGCGTGGCGCGCGGCTTAATAATGCCGATCACCAGCATCACTACGACATTGATACAGAACGTACAGGCCAGAACGTAGAGAAAGTGGAAATCAAACTTCACCAGGTAGTTGATGGTGATGTAGCTGACAATCCCCAGCCCCATCGCCACTTTGGCGGCAATGGCCGGGATGCGTGGGAAAAAGAATCCCATGATAATGATCGTAACCAGCGGAACGTTATAAACCCCGTTAAGTTGTTTCATCCAGCTGTACAATCCCTGCGGCGCATTGGCGATCCACGGGGCAACGATCACGGAAATCACGGCGATGAAAAGACCAAACTTGCGCCCAACGCTCACCAACCGATCCGGCTGGGCATCCTGGTTGATGATGCGGCGATAAATACCCATGCTGAACAGGGTGCTGGCGCTGTTTAAAAAGCCGTTGAAGGTACTGATGACCGCGCCAAATAACACGGCACCGAAAAAGCCCACCAGCGGTAGCGGCAACACCTTGTTGACCAGTGTCGGATAGGCCATATCGGCACTCGGCAGATCCTGGTAGAGATGAAAAGCAATTAACCCAGGGAGCACCAGAATGAGCGGGTCGAGCATTTTCAGTACGGCGGTCAGCAGTGCCCCTTTCTGCCCTTCAGCCAGACTTTTTGACGCCAACGTACGCTGAACAATCCCCTGATTCGTACACCAGTAGAAGGTATTGACCAGAATCAGGCCCGTGAACGCCGCGCCAAACGGTAGCGGGTCGGTGCTGCTGCCGATTGAGTTGAGTTTTTCGGCGTGCACGGTGGTCAACTGCACGATGCCTTCAGAAAAGCTCCCTTTCCCCATGACGATAAGCCCGAACACCGGCACCATCAGACCGCCAATCACCAGACCAATTCCGTTAATGGAATCGGCAATCGCCATGGCACGCATTCCGCCGATCACGGCATAGACAATCCCGGCCAACCCCAACAAAATAACCAGCAGCCAGATAGCCGCACCCTGCGCCAGCCCCAAGGATTCGCCAATATGAAACAGGCTGTTCAGCGCCAGTGCGCCGGAGTAGAGAACAATAGGTAAGAAACACACGCCGGTTGCTATCAGAAAACAGCAGTCGATAATAATACGGGTGGTTTTATCGTACCGCTCTTCAAGAAAGTCCGGGATCGTCGCGATGCCTCGCTGCAAATAGCGCGGCAAAAAGATCAGTGCCAGGAAGATCAACGTGACCGCCGAGGTCACTTCCCAGCCCATCACCGACATACCGCTTTTATAGGCCTGGCCGGATAATCCAACTAGTTGCTCGGTTGACAGGTTGGTTAACATCAGTGATGCGGCAATGACCGGTGCCTTCAGCGAACGTCCGGCAAGAAAATAACCTTGCTGTGAACCGGTATCCGTTTTTCTTACCTTTAACCAGGTAATGATAGCCACCAGCAGAGTAAAACCAACAAAGCTCAAAATTTGTATCGTATTCATCTTGTAGCCCTTGTTTATCATTATATCCCGGGGCTATCAGGTACAGGAGAATAGCTTATCCGGGTAAGGCGTTGAGATTAATAAAGTCAATGCAATGTATCCCTGAAGGGCTCTCTTTTGCTAAAGTCACCGTTCAGGTTACTGGCATCATTCGCTGATGGGATTTTAAAATGAATGGAAAAATACATATTTCGCATGTAAAAAACGAAACCACGTATAACATCCCATTAGTTCTGGAAGAAAATGTGATCTCAAGCGGGATTTCCCTGATCTCACTGTGGCATACCCTGGCGGATGAAAACTACCGTGTGAGCTGGCCACGAGATAAAAAGAAACCGCTAATAGCGAACTCGTGGGTGGCGATATATACCCTTCAGGGGTGCGGAAAAATAATTCTGAAAGATAATTCTCAAATTACTCTGAATGGGAACTGCGTCATATTTTTAAAACCAACGGATATAAAATCCTATCACTGCGCCGGCTTAATTTGGGAACAGTACTGGATGGAGTTTATCCCCACAACGCTGATGCCACTTCCAATATTTCAAACCGCAACAATTTATAATGGCAATGTATTTAATAGAGAACTCAGCGAAGTGGCAGCATTGATTACCGAAAGCGATCCGCTAAAGAATAATCTGGCTGTCGCCTACCTCACTAAAATAATCTATCAGTGGATTTGCCTGATTGCCGAAAATGGTAATAAAGATCGCCAGTTGCAAAAGCTGGAAAATCTGATTGCCACGCTACATGCCAACCCGCAAAAGCGCTGGAGCGTAGCCGATATGGCTGATGCCATGCAGTGTAGCGAGCCCTGGTTACGACGCCTGTTCTTGCGCCATACCGGAAAAACACCGAAAGAATATTACCTCAATGCGCAACTGGAGCTGGCGCAGTCGTTATTGAAGCAAGAGGGAAGCTCGGTGAGTAAGGTCGCAGGAATGCTCAACTTCTTTGACTCTTTTCATTTCAGCAAGGCGTTTAAGCGTCGCTTTGGCTACGCGCCGTCGGAAGTACTCAATCGGAGGTGCTAATAATGAATGACCGGCACCCGATGGATGCCGGTCAGCGCTGGAGGGTTAGTGCAGTTCCGGCCAGTAGTCTTTGTTGGCCTCAATCAGGTCGTCGAGAATCGCTTTAGCGACGGAAGCGCTCGGCACGGTTTTCGACAGCGTAATCGCCTGCCACAGTTTGTGGTAGGAGCGATGCTCCCAGGCATCAACCACCAGTTTCTCTACCGCGACCTGCTGGCTCATCATCCCTTTCTGGAAGTTCGGGATATCGCCGACGGTCAGCGGTTCCGGGCCGTTGTGGCCGACCAGGCACGGAATCTCCACCATCGCATCGGCGTCAAAGTTATGGATAGCGCCATTGTTCGGCACAATCAGCAGCATGCGCTCCTGGGTGTTGAAGGCAATGGCGGTCGCCAGATCCACAATGTAGGAGGCGTGCTCATCGATCTCCAGGTCACCGGCGGAAGACTGCCCCGCGGCAATAATCGAACGGCAGGCGCTGAAGACATTTTTCTCGCGGTGATCCATCACCTCGTTAGCACGGGTACGCGCCGGGTTGGAGTGCTCGACGACGTAATCCGGGAACAGGTAGTACTTCAGGTAGGTGTTCGGCATGGTGTCCGGATCCAGCGCCTGTACATCTTTGGCCTTGGCGAAGGTGTCGTTCCAGCTGGCCTCGGTGTGCGGATCGTTAGATGGCGGAACATAGCCAAATTTCGCCACATGTTCCCGCAGTTTCGGCATCAAATCGTTCCCTTGCAGGTCTTCAATTGAGGTCCACCAGCCGAAGTGGTTCAGGCCGTAGTAGCGCACGCGCATCTGTTTACGGTCTTTCAGGCCGACGATTTGCGCCATCCGCCCTTCAATGCCGATCGGCATATCACAGATATTGAGGATTTTTGCATTCGGACGCAGACGACGGGTGGCTTCCGCCACGATAGCCGCCGGGTTGGAATAGTTCAGCATCCACGCGTTCGGCGAATATTTTTGCATATAGTCCACCAGTTCCAGCACGCCGCCGATAGAGCGCATACCGTAAGCGATGCCGCCAGGTCCGCAGGTCTCCTGGCCCAGCACGCCGTGGCGCAGCGGGATCTTCTCATCTTTTTCACGCATCGGATATTTGCCGACGCGGATATGCGCCATCACAAAATCGACATCGGTAAAGGCCGCCTGCGGGTCGGTGGTGTAGCTGAATTCGATATCCGGCGCCTGCTCTTTGAGGATCACCTTACACGCTTCGGCGATGGTCTCCTGACGCGCGCCGTCGTTGTCATAAAATTTCAGTGCCCGCAGCGGAAAACGGTCCTGGTTTGCTAACAACATCAAAACGATACCCGGTGTGAAGGTACTGCCGCCGCCTGCGATAACAACTGAGAATTTTTTCATGATACTGCCTCCGTCATGGTGGTTTGTTCGGTCTGTAGAGAATCTTTCATCAGGGATTCCAGCTGGTCGCGCACCTGGGGAACATGCAGGCCAACGATGACCTGAATCCCGTTGCCGCGCCGCACGACCCCGTGTGCGCCCAGCGCTTTAAAGACGTCGTCGCTTTGTGTTTTTGCCATATCAACCAGCGTGATACGCAGTCGGGTGGCGCAGTTGTTGACGCTTTCGATGTTGCTCGCGCCGCCCAGCGCCTGCAGGAAACCTGCGGCCTGGCCTAATTTGGATTCCGTCGCGCCTGCCGCGCTGGTCTTGCCGCGCGCCGCCTGATAGTCCGCTTTGCTGTAAAGTTTGATTTCGCTCTCTTCGCGACCCGGGGTCTTCAGGTTGAAATGCAGGATCAGGCTGCGGAAGATAACGAAGTAGAGCGCGGTGAAGCACACCCCGATACCGATCTGGATGAACATCATCGAAGCGTGGTTGTGGAACATCGGGATCCAGTTTTGCGGCAGGAACTGGTCCAGCAGACCGCCGCCAAAGTTGCCGACGACTCCGCACATATACATCACCGTCGCCATGGTCGCGGCCAGCACCGCATGGACGGCAAACAGCAGTGGAGAGATAAACAGGAAGGTGAACTCCAGCGGCTCGGTAATCCCCACCAGCATCGCGGTCAGCGTCGCCGGGATCAGCAGGCCGGCCACCTTGACGCGGTTTTCAGGTGCGGCGGTAAAGTAGAGCGCCAGCGCAATCCCGACGGAACCAAAGACCTTGGAGTTGCCATGCAGGGCGAAGCCGCCTTCCGGGAACAGTGCTTTCAGCGGTTCAGTGCTCTGGCTGAATTCCTGCAGATGTTGTGCCCAGTACACCTGGATACCGCCTTCCACCACCGCCGGGCCGAAAATAAACGGTCCGTAGACAAAGTGATGTAAGCCGGTTGGGATCAGAATACGCTCAAGGAAAATATAGACCCAGACTCCCAACGCCCCGGCTGAGCGTAAAAAAGCCTGCAGAGATTCAATGCCCATCTGCACTTTTGGCCAACCCAATAACGTTAACCAGGCGCAGGGGATCATCGCCAGGAAGGCCACAATGACGACAAACGAGGAGCCCTGGAAAATACCGAGGAAAACCGGCAGCGGTTTATCAAAATAGCGGTTATGGAGTGCCGTGACGATCCCGGAAATAACGATCGCACCGATAATACTGGTATCCAGTGTTTTAATACCGGCAATCATCGTCAGGCCGCTTCCGGCGGTCGGGTCAGCCGTAAAGTCGACGCCGAAAAAATGCCCCCAGGTCATCCCCATGGCATTAATGAAGTAGTTCCAGGTCAGGAAACTCACCAGCACCGCCAGACAGGCGCGGCCCTGAGCCTGCTTTGCAAGACCAATGGGTAAGCCAACGGCAAAAATCAGCGGCATATTACGAAATACTGTCCAGCCGCCTTCTTCAATAATGTGAACAATTTGCGCAAATAAACTATCAGGAGCGGTCAGCGCTTCACCGACGAACATCGGGTTGCGCAGCATAATGGCAATACCGACCACGATCCCGGCGAAAGGAAAGAGTAAAACCGGGGTAAACATGGCGCCGCCAAAACGTTGTATTTGACTGAGCATTTTAAAATCCTCATAGAGCAACCAGTAGGGTAAGAGGCCTTATTTGTCTTGAGTATCGGCCTAAAGCGAGAATAGGAATTTACTGGACTGGCGACATGCAATGGCGGTGCGATTCGTGATCGCTTTCATGGTTTTAATTACAGCAATGTTGTCTACTTTTGATGTGAAAAATAGACATGATGAATAACGCCCACTATCGCTTTGGGAACACCAATTCATAGCTTGATGTATTACGTGTGTTTTTTGACCACTTCTATCCATTCACACACCGTTAAAAAAGCGGGACAGAGGTCTACTGGTGATCTACAAATCCATTGCAGACAGATTGCGCCTTCGGCTGAATTCCTCCGATTTCAATATCGGCAGTCCGCTTCCGGGTGAGAAAAAGCTGGCGGAAGAGTTCGGCGTGGCGCGGATGACCATCCGTAAGGCGATCGAGCTGCTGATTAGCTGGGGGCTGGTGGTGCGCCGTCATGGCTCAGGTACCTATGTCGCCCGCAAAGACGTACACCACGAGACCACCAACCTCACCGGGCTTGCCGAAGTGCTGCATAAACAGGGGAAAGAGGTGGTGAGCCAGGTGTTGATCTTCGAAGTGATGCCGGCACCACCGGCTATCGCCAGCCAGCTGCGCATCCAGATTAACGAGCGGATCTACTTCTCGCGCCGGGTGCGCTACGTGGACGGAAAACCGCTGATGCTGGAGGACAGCTATATGCCGGTCAAACTGTTCCGCAACCTGTCGCTGATCCATCTGGAGGGGTCGAAATTTGATTACATTGAAAAAGAGTGCGGGATCACCATAAGCGGTAACTACGAGAGCCTGACACCGGTCCTCGCCGACAAGCAGCTGGCCCGGTCGATGAACGTGCAGGAGCAGACGCCGCTGCTGCGTATTACCTCCCTGTCTTATAGCGATAGCGGCGAGTTTCTCAACTATTCGGTGATGTTCCGTAACGCCAGCGAATATCAGGTGGACTACCATCTGCGGCGCGCCCACCTGGATACCCCACTAACTCATCCCCCAGAACAACACGGCCAGTAGCTGCGGCGTGATAATGCGTAAAAACATCACCAGCGGGTAGACAGTGGCATAAGACAGCGCCGCCGCGCCGCTGGTGGCGTGCAGGTTATTGGCGAAAGCCAGCGCCGGTGGGTCGGTCATCGAACCGGCCAGCATGCCGCACAGGGTCAGATAGTTCATCTTCATCAGCAATCGCGCCAGGATCCCCACCGTCAGCAGCGGTATGGCAGTAATAAAAATGCCGTAGGCAATCCAGCTGACCCCATCACCTTCCGTCAGCGTGGCGACAAAATCACCACCGGACTTCAGCCCAACCACCGCGAGAAACAGCACGATCCCCAGTTCACGCAGCGCCAGGTTGGCGCTCGGTGGCATAAACCAGTAGAGCTTGCCGATGCTGCCGATTCGCCCGAGGATCAGCGCCATAATCAGCGGCCCGCCGGCTAGCCCCAGCTTCAGCGCCACCGGGAAGCCGGGAATAAACAGCGGCACTGAGCCAAGCAGCACCCCCAGGCCGATGCCGATAAAGACCGGCAGCATCTGCACCTGCTGCAGTTTTTGCTGGGCGTTGCCCAGTTCGGCGGCAACCGCATCAATCGCTTCCGGGCGTCCCACCAGGTTGAGGATATCGCCAAACTGCAGGCTGGCATTGCTGCTGGCCACCAGCTCCACCCCGGCACGATTGAGGCGCGAAATCACCACGTCATAACGCTGTTTAAAATGCAGATCGCGGATTCGCTTGCCGAGCACTTTCTCGTTGGTCACCACCACCCGTTCAACTTTCAGGTCGGTACCACGGGTTGAAAGGGAGGTTGCCACTTCCATCCCGATGACCAGCTGCGCGTTGTGTAAATCCGCCGGGTGCCCCACCAGGTGCAGGAGGTCGCCGGTCTGAATGAGGGTGGTCGGCGCGGGCACCATCAGCAGCTCATCGCGCTTGAGGCGAGAGCAAATCAGCTTGTCGCTATTGAGCATCGGCACGTCCTGAATCGCCATATTATTCAGGTTAGGGTTCTCAACGCGGACGTTGATGGTTTGCAGCGCCGAATGGCCGTTTCCGCTGCTTTCATCAAACTGTTGGGCCTCTTTTTCAACATTAATGCGAAAGAACAGGCGCACCAGCCACATGGTCAGCAAAATCCCGCAGATGCCGAACGGATAGGCCATGGCGTAGCTCATCCCCATCTGATCGACCACGTCGAACGGTACGCCAAGGTCGCGCAGAATCTGCTGTCCGGCCCCGAGCGCAGGGGTGTTGGTCACCGCGCCGGAGAAAATCCCCAGCACCACCGGCAGCGGGATCTGAAAAAGCTTGTGCAGTATAGCGGTGACCAGCCCACCGAGGATGACGATCAGGATAGCGAAGAGGTTGAGCCGCAGCCCGGAGACGCGAAGCGAGGCGAAGAACCCCGGCCCCACCTGAATACCGATGGTATACACGAAGAGGATCAGGCCAAATTCCTGGATGAAGTGGAGCATCGGGTTGCTGAGAGCAATCCCCGCCTGATCCACAAAGTGGCCAACGATAATGCCGCCAAACAGCACACCGCCAATCCCAAAGCCGACGCCGCGGATTTTGACACTGCCGATCCACAACCCGACAACCGCCACCAGCGCCAGTACGCTGACGGTCAATGCTATATCACTCATCGCCTGCTCCCTGTGAATAACATTATCAATATCAGGGATTATGGCCTAAGCCTCAGGGTCTGTATGCAGACTGGCGCACAATAATCAGCGGGTCATCGGAACGACGTAGAGCATTGGCTTAATTGTAAATACTCGGGATTAGCGTGAAAAAAAAGCCCCGAAAATCGGGGCTTTATAAGAAATAGTGGTATTAGCTGTTGAGTGCCGGGCGTTCGCTAATTGCGATGCGCTGCGGGATAACCACTTCCGGCTCGTTACGGGTTAACTCAATGTGCAGCAGTCCGTTATTGTACGTGGCGCCGGAGACTTCCATATTTTCTGCCAGGGTAAAGCTCAGGCTAAAGGCCTGGCTGACCAGTCCTTGATGCAGCCATTTTGTCTCTTTGTCAGCCTGCTGCGGCGTCCCTTTGACGCTCAGTCGCGTGCCTTCCAGCTGAATATCCAGATCTTCCTGACGGAACCCTGCCAGCGCAAGGGTGATGCGATAGTGGTTATCGTCACTTTTTTCAATGTTGTACGGCGGGAAGCTCTGGCTTTCGCTGGTGGTTTGAAGCGCGTTGGCCAGTTTGTCAAAACCGATCCATTGACGCAGCAGTGGGGATAAATCGTAGTTACGCATAGGTGTTTCTCCTTCTAAGAAGCGAGTGAATATCTGCAAATCCTGTGGATTCGCATGTGCCCCCTGACGGCAGGCATATTTAGGTTGTTATCAGGCCGCAGCGCGTGCGGCCCAAACGACTTAGTTAATTTCGATACGACGCGGTTTGTCCGCTTCTGGGATTACGCGTTCCAGTTCGATGTACAGCAGGCCGTTTACCAGGTTTGCGCCGCGGATATGGATGTTTTCCGCGATCTGGAATTTGCGCTCAAAGTTGCGCTCCGCAATGCCCTGATAAAGATAGGTCCGCTCTTTCTGCTCGTCCGCATGGGCACCTTTCACAATCAGCAGATTATCCTGCGCGGTGATCTCCAGTTCGCTCTCGGCGAAACCGGCCACGGCGATAGCAATGCGGTAATGGTTTTCATCTACCAGCTCAACGTTGTACGGAGGGTAGCCGCCATTACTCTGGCTCTGGTTGTTTTCTAACAAATTGAAAAGGCGGTCAAAACCAATAGCAGAACGATACAGCGGAGAGAGATCGAAATTACGCATAACAAATAGCTCCTGAAATCAGCGAGAGTGGTTGACCTTCCATCATGGACAGGTCGTTATTACCCGGAATACCCCGCAGGCGTACTCCTCATCGGGTTACATTCTTAAAATGTGGTTTATCCCGACGTTTTCAAGCGCGTTAAACCAATTTTTTTTGCAGTTTCCTGCTGATTGCTTAGACTGGGTGGAAAGCACAAAAGGCAAAATGCGATGGCTGCCACAGTGCAGCGCAATAACGCTAGGCATTCTCGGGATGGCTGGATATAACCGATGTGAAGGTTATCTCAATGCCCGACACTACGATGGAAGAATGATGAAAAGCGGTCTGTTAAAGCTGTTACTGTTCAGCGGAGCTGTGGGTTTAGGCGGTTGCTCCAGCGTGATGTCACATACCGGCGGCAAGGAAGGCACCTATCCGGGAACCCGTGCCAGCGCGCAGATGCTGGGTAACGAAGATGCCAACTGGGGAACCAAATCCCTGGTGGTGCTGGATATGCCCTTCACTGCGGTGATGGACACCTTGCTGTTGCCGTGGGATATGTTCCGCACCGATAGCTCGATAAAATCGCGCGTGGAAAAAAGTGAGAAAGCGACGCTGGCGACCAACTCAGTGATCCCGCCAGCGGACATACCATTACCCTGATCTAAAACGCGACGTCAGTTATCCACAGCTGACGATAGCCGCCCGTCTCCTGCATCCAGGCAAGATGCTTCCCGTCCGGTGAAAACACCACAGCATCTGCTGATGGTGGGTTTTCATGATCGGCAGTCAAAAATGAGATTTCCCCGCTTTGGGCATGACAGATAGCCACGCGGTTATCCAGCACGAACCCCAGCCATCCCCCTGACGGGTGCCAGTTAAAGGCCGATTGAATGTCATTCACGTTATGGGTGAGCTGACGCAGATTGTCGCCCTGCGGCGAAATCAGCCACAGCTGAACCACTCCCGCCTGATCCCGCATCAAAAAGGCTATCTGCGTCGCCTGCGGATTGGCCCGCACCCAATGTCGCGGCGTCGTTGCCAGCCCCGGATAGCGGCGCTGATGAGTAAAGGTTAAACGGCGTTGCATCACCCCGGCTGGTGGGGCCGGCAGAGTGGCGTCAGTGCCCTCCAGCGGCGCGTCTCCCGCCTGCTTCCAGCCCTGCTCACTCATCGGCAGTGACACAATGAACAGCTCCGGAATTTTTTCGCCCTTGAGCGACAACGTATCGCCAATAAACGCCAGCGCATGGTTCCCCACCCAGCCTTCTTCATACGCACGGTTAATCTCATCGCTGCCCGGCACCGGCGTTGGCGTGGTCCGGCTCACCAGCACGCACCAGTGGCTACCGCCATATTCCCGCGGATGCTGCCCCTGAGGAATGACCGGGCCGTAGGGCACCGCGACACCAACGTTGCGTAAATCCAGCGCGGCTGAGCGTTCATGAAGCACATGATCGTTATAGGTAAAGCTGACCGCTTGTCCGTCCGGGCTGTAAACATGGACGTGGCTGCCGCCGCGCAACGCGCCGGGCGTATAGGGGGGGGTGATATCCATCGCGTCAAGATTGTGCGTCTCTCCCTGAGACGTCACCACGCCGCGACGATGGTGGAAATCGTACTGCCAGTGCTCATCCGGGTACTCGGGGCCATGAATAAAGACATATTTATCGGCCGATGGATGCACGGTGACGACACCAACATGGGCGCCATGATCGGCGCGATAAAGCGTTTCGACGACGCCGGTTTGCACATTGACGCGTTCAATGGTCTCACCGGTAAAAGACGCACCTGACGGTCGAACATCAAAGACCAGCCACTGGCTATCCGCCGTCCAGGTGCGAGTATTGGTAAGCTGATGATTGCGTGCAGAAAAAGTGACTTGCTTCATGGAATACCCTAAATAATTCGAGTTGCGGGACAAAAGGTGAAGCCGAATTGAACAGCGCTTGCGCGGGCCCCGAAGGGGTGAGCGAGAACAGCCAACGCACATGCAACTTGAAGTATGACGGGTATATACCCTGATGAACAACCATCGCATCAGGGTATAGCATCAAGCAGGTTTAGCCTACACGTTTAACATCGCCCACCAGCAGGATGTCATCCAGCTCGGCTTTGCCGTACAAACATGACACCTTTATTTATCTGATTCGACAGATAGCAGTACCAATTGATGGGATAAAAAAACAGCGCATCGGGAGAGCGCTGTCGGAGGGGAAGTCAGAAGATTGGTAGGAAATGGCGGTCAGAAGGCCTCGCCAACCTGGAAGTAAAAGCCGCTGCTGCCTTTGCCAATGCCATAGTCGAGGCGGATGTTCACCTTAGGTTTGAATTCAAAACGATAGCCGACGCCCGCCGTCGGTAGCCAGCGGCCATCATTGAGCGTATCGACGGACGGCCCCATCGTACCGGCGCCCACCCAGGCAACAATGCCGTGGCGCCAGGTTAGCTGACGGCGATATTCCAGCTGCGAGCTGAATACGTTTTTATCGCGATAGCGCCCCTGATAATAGCCGCGCATACGTTCATCGCTGCCCAGCAGCGGGAGCATGCTCCACGGCACATCGCCCTGGGTAAAGACCCCATCGGCCTCCCAGGCCAGCACGCTTTTGTCACTGAGCGCGGTGTAGCGGCTGTAGTGCAGATGGAATTCGTCAAATCTGGTGTCGCTCCCGAGGCCCGGTGCATAGTAGGTATACCGCAGGCCGGCGTACTGGCCCTGACGCGGGTTAGGAACAAAATCGCGGTCGTCCCAGGTTAAATCAATGCTGACGCCAGAGCTGAAAACCGACGGCCCCTGAGGGGTACTTTCTATTTTCGGCAGATCTTCCCGGTCCATTTCGTCGGCATTCTGGGCCGCCAGCGACCAGCCAACCCCAAGATATACGTTGTCCACCAATTGGCGATAGACCGTGGGCCGCAGCGTCAGCACCTGAGCGGTATATTTCTCTTTGTCGCCGTCATTATCGGCAGCGGCAAAGCCCTGACCCCAGTAGTAGGTAGGCGTATTAGCCAGCGAGCCTTCAAGAAAAATACGCCAGCGATCGTCGGCAAAAAAGGCGTAATTCTTGACGCTGACGCCGAAAGCGCCGGTAGAGCTGGCGTAGCCGCTGAGCGTTAAGGTCGAGTTCTGACTGAGGGTGTCATTGGGGTCGGGCCGGTACATGCCGACCACCGCGGTTCCGATCCCGAGGCCTAATTCCGGCGTATAAAACGGACCAGGCATCACGCCCCAGTCGATACCTTTGGAGGCATCAAATTTGTCGCTGGCACCCAGCCGTTTTAGCCAGTCGTCGATCTGCTCCCGGTTAAGGGCCTGTGCCTGAACCTGCCCGATAAACGAGCATGTAATACAACACAGAATGACGCTACGCAGCGTGCTCAACAACGATGCTCTCCAGAGATAAAAAGTGGTGACGGCCAGTAAAGCAAGATAGCGTCGAATTTGAGTATAGCTGGCATCCAGCCTGACTCTTTCGGAGCAGAAATGGGGTCGTCGAACCTTAAACAGGAAAGCTTATAGAATTCGTCGTCATCAAGGGAAGGGATAAGTGCGGATTCCCTCTTTCAGTGCAAAAAAAGGACCTAAGTGATTAATTTTACGCACCATCGGAGGGTTTTCAGGCCCGGAGCTGCCGGGCCTGAAAGTTCGGTCAGGATAATACGTACTTCTCAATCGCCCAGGCGACGCCATCTTCCAGGTTCGATTTAGTAATAAAGTTTGCGGCTTCTTTCACCGTTGGGATGGCGTTGTCCATCGCCACGCCGACGCCAGCGAACTCAATCATCGCAATGTCATTTTCCTGATCGCCGATCGCCATGATCTCGTCCTGCTTGATATTCAGCGCGTCGGCCAGCGATTTCACACCGGTCCCTTTATTGACGCGTTTATCGAGGATTTCGAGGAAGTATGGCGCGCTTTTCAGCACGGTGTATTTCTCTTTCACTTCCGCCGGGATGCGGGCAATAGCCTGGTCGAGGATCGCCGGCTCATCGATCATCATCACCTTCAGCAACTGGATGTTCGGATCCATATTTTCGGCTTCGCAGAAGACCAGCGGGATCGTTGCGACATAGGATTCATGCACCGTGTAGTAGCTGACATCGCGGTTAGCGGTGTACAGCGTGTTGCGGTCAAGGGCATGAAAATGCGACCCCACGTCACGGGAGAGTTGCTCGAGATAGCGGTAGTCGTCATAGCTCAGCGCCGTTTGCGCCACGGTGCTGCCGTCGCTCGCTTTCTGTACCAGCGCACCGTTGTAGGTGATGCAGTAGTCTCCCGGCTGTTCCATCTGCAGTTCTTTCAGATAGCTGTGAACTCCGGCATACGGGCGCCCGGTGGTCAGCACCACGTTGACGCCGCGTGCGCGTGCTGCGGCAATCGCCGCTTTCACTGCAGGAGAGATGGTATGGTCAGGCAGCAGCAGCGTGCCGTCCATATCGATTGCAATAAGTTTGATAGCCATGAGATCCCCAGGATAAATGAGTGCTACCTCATGCTAACGCGATTAAGCTCGCAAAAATAGAGCTACATTGCGCAGCAAAAACACCCCTTTTACACCCGTCCTGGGGAACCTGGCTCACTCGCGGGTGAGGACTATTTTGCCAAACGCACCGCGATCGAGATGTTCAAGCGCCTGTTCAAGCTGGTTAAAGCGGTAGCGCTGCTCGATCACCGGTTTCAACCCGGTCACCTCAACGGCGCGGACGAAATCTTCCAGCGCGCGGCGGTGCCCAACCCCAATCCCCTGAATAACGGGCGATTTCAGCAACAGCTCGCTGGCTGGCAGCGAGATTTCACTCCCGCCCAGAACGCCAATCACCGATATGCGACCATGAACAGCAACGGCTCGCAGGGAATGCCTCAGGTTCTCCCCGCCGACGGTTTCGATAATATGGTCGATGCCGCGATCGTCGGTCAGCTGGTATATCCCTTCCGCCCAGTCGCCTTTGAGCCGGTTAATGCCGTGATCGGCGCCGAGCTTTTTGGCCTGCGCCAGCTTTTCATCGCTGCCGGAGGTGACAAAAACCTCTGCCCCCTGTGCTTTTGCAATTTGCAGAGCGAATATCGCGACACCCCCGGTGCCTTGCACCAGCACCGACTGGCCGGCGCGTAAATTCCCGCGTTCCACCAGCGCGAACCATGCGGTAAGCCCTGCGCAAGGTAAGGTGCTGGCCTCAGCGTCATCCAGTGTTTGCGGGGCAGCCACCAGCCAGTTTTCATTCACAATCACGTATTCAGCTAGCATGCCCTGGAAGTAACCCCCAAGCGTTTTATAGGGCAGGTGGCGTGCGTCCGCGACCGGCTTGCCGTCGATCCACTCAGGGAAGAAGGTCGAGATGACGCGATCGCCGGATTTAAAACGCGTGACGCCCGCCCCCGTACTCTCTACCACGCCCGCCATATCCGACGCTGGCGTAAAGGGGAAGGAAAGTGAAATCGGCATAGTGCCTTCAATGACCATTTTATCGCGATAGTTGAGCGCGACGGCGTTCACGCGCACGCGCACTTCACCGGGGCCAGGCCGGGGAACAGGCTCCTGAATGAGTCTGAGATTCTCGCGCCCGAGGGCATTCATTGACCAGCGTTGCATTGTCTCTGTCATCGTTTTTCTCCTGCCATAAAAAGGCTTCAGTAGCGACAGTTTAGCGTTGACTAACCGTCGCCAGTGGCGATAACTTTTCCCATCATTGACGCCAAAATAGACACAATCTATGACCGATACGCTGAAGGATATTCCCGTTTTTGTGGCCGCCGTTGAGGCGGGGAGCTTTGCTCAGGCGGCAATCCGTCTGCACTTATCTCGTTCAGCGGTGGGCAAGAGCATCGCCCGGCTTGAAGAGCGGCTGGAGGTGCGTCTTTTTCAACGCACAACTCGCAGCCAGAGCCTGACGGATAGCGGCGCCCTGTTTTATGAACACTGCCTGCGCGCGCTGGAGGAGATTCGTGGTGCCGAATCGCTGCTGGAAACCGGGAAACAGCAGGTGCGTGGCCGCCTGCGTGTTGCGATGCCCATGCTGTTTGGTCGTCAGTGCATCGCGCCGTTGTTAATCGAACTGGCACAGGAACATCCGGGGCTTGAGCTGGAAATGTTATTCAGCGACCGGGTGGTGGATCTCATCGAGGAAGGGTTTGATATGGCGGTGCGCAATGGCGCACTGGCAGACAGCACCGTGCTGGCCGCCAGAAAGCTGGGGGAACACAGAATGGTCCTGTGCGCCGCGCCGGATTATCTGATGAATCACGGCCAGCCACAAACCATTGCCGATTTACATCAGCATTCGGCCATTAACTATCTGCGCGCCGGCCGGGTTTTGCCCTGGCAACTTGCAGATAACGAAGGAACGCCGCACACAATCGTGCCCCAGTCATCACTGAATATGGATGATTTACAGGCGATCTGCGACGCCGCGCTGGCCGGACACGGCATGGCATGGTTGCCCTGCTGGATGGTGCGCCAGGACCTGCAAAATGGAAAGCTCGTCCCGCTGTTCAAGCAGGCAGCTGATGTACGCTTTCCCGTTCATGCCGTCTGGCAACAAACGACACATTTGCCCCTGAGGGTGAGAATAGCCATCGACAGGCTGGTGAGTCGCTTACCGGCAGTGATGTCGCTGGATCCTGACCCGCGCCCATAAAAAAGCCGCGCTGAACGCGCGGCCTGAGTATGACCCTATCGCAACGATTAAATATCGATATTCGCCGCTTTCAGGGCGTTCTCTTCGATAAAGGCACGGCGTGGTTCAACGGCATCACCCATCAGGGTGGTGAACAGCTGGTCGGCGGCAATCGCATCCTTCACGGTCACGCGCAGCATGCGACGGCTGTCTGGATCCATGGTGGTTTCCCACAGCTGATCCGGGTTCATCTCGCCCAGACCTTTATAGCGCTGGATAGACAGGCCGCGACGGGACTCTTTAACCAACCACTCCAGCGCCTGCTCAAAGCTGGCAACCGGCTGACGGCGCTCGCCACGCTCGATAAACGCGTCGTCTTCGATCAGACCACGCAGTTTCTCACCCAGGGTACAGATACGACGATATTCGCCGCCGGTGACAAACTCGTGATCCAACGGATAGTCAGTGTCTACGCCGTGAGTACGCACGCGGATAATCGGTTCGAACAGCTGCAATTCGGTATTTTCGTGAATATCGAACTTCCACTGGCTACCATGCTGCTCTTTTTCATTCAGATCGCTCACCAGCACGTTCACCCAACGGGTCACGATCTGCTCATCAGAGAGGTCGGTTTCGTTCAGCGTTGGCTGGTAAATCAGCTCTTTCAGCAGTGATTTCGGGAAGCGACGCTCCATGCGAACAATCATTTTCTGCGTGCCGTTGAATTCGGCCACCAGTTTTTCTAACGGTTCGCCTGCCAGTGCCGGCGCGCTGGCGTTGGTGTGCAGGGTCGCGCCATCCAGAGCGATAGAAATCTGGTACTGGTCCATCGCTTCATCGTCTTTGATGTACTGTTCCTGCTTGCCTTTCTTCACTTTGTACAGCGGCGGCTGAGCAATATAGACATGGCCACGCTCAACAATTTCTGGCATCTGACGGTAGAAGAAGGTCAGCAGCAGCGTACGGATGTGAGAGCCATCGACGTCCGCATCGGTCATGATAATGATGCTGTGATAGCGCAGCTTATCCGGGTTGTATTCATCACGGCCGATACCACAGCCCAGGGCGGTGATCAGCGTCGCTACTTCCTGAGAAGAGAGCATCTTGTCGAAACGGGCTTTCTCAACGTTGAGGATTTTACCCTTCAGCGGCAGAATCGCCTGGTTTTTACGGTTACGGCCCTGCTTAGCTGAACCGCCCGCGGAGTCCCCTTCCACGAGGTACAGTTCGGACAGCGCCGGGTCACGTTCCTGACAGTCAGCCAGTTTGCCCGGCAGGCCTGCCAGGTCCAGCGCGCCTTTACGACGGGTCATTTCACGTGCACGACGCGCGGCTTCACGAGCGCGGGCCGCATCGATAATTTTGCCCACCACGATTTTCGCGTCAGATGGATTTTCCAGCAGGTATTCGTTCAGCAGTTCATTCATCTGCTGTTCAACCGCGGTTTTCACCTCGGAGGAGACCAGTTTGTCTTTGGTCTGCGAGGAGAATTTTGGATCCGGCACCTTCACGGAGACGACGGCAATCAGGCCTTCACGCGCATCGTCGCCGGTGGCGCTGACTTTGGCTTTTTTACTGTAGCCTTCTTTGTCCATGTAGGCGTTCAGGGTACGGGTCATCGCCGCGCGGAAGCCTGCAAGGTGAGTACCGCCATCGCGCTGCGGGATGTTGTTGGTGAAGCAGTAGATGTTTTCCTGGAAACCGTCGTTCCACTGCAGCGCCACTTCGACGCCAATACCGTCTTTTTCGGTGGAGAAGTAGAAGATATTCGGGTGGATCGGCGTTTTGTTCTTATTGAGATACTCAACGAACGCCTTGATGCCGCCTTCGTAGTGGAAATGGTCTTCTTTACCGTCACGCTTGTCGCGCAGGCGGATAGAAACCCCGGAGTTCAGGAACGACAGCTCGCGCAGACGTTTTGCCAGGATCTCGTATTCGAACTCGATAACGTTGGTGAAGGTTTCATAGCTTGGCCAGAAACGTACCATGGTACCCGTTTTTTCGGTCTCACCGGTCACTGCCAGCGGAGCCTGTGGCACACCGTGCGCATAGATCTGACGGTGAACTTTATTGTCGCGCTGAATGACCAGCTCCAGCTTCTGCGACAGGGCATTAACCACGGAAACGCCTACGCCGTGCAGGCCGCCGGAAACTTTATAAGAGTTATCATCGAATTTACCGCCTGCGTGCAGGACGGTCATGATGACTTCTGCCGCCGATACGCCCTCTTCCGGGTGAATACCGGTCGGAATACCGCGCCCGTCATCCTGTACGGAGACGGAGTTATCGCTATGGATGGTGACAACGATATCTTTACAGTAACCTGCGAGCGCTTCGTCGATAGCGTTATCCACAACCTCGAATACCATGTGGTGCAGACCGGTGCCGTCATCCGTGTCGCCGATATACATACCCGGGCGCTTACGCACCGCATCCAGCCCTTTCAGGACTTTGATACTGGAGGAGTCATAAGAATTCGACATCAACGTTTCTCGCTCATTTAAACTTAGGTTAATCCGTTATTTTACCCTTTTCCACGGTGAACATCTTCGAATTTTTGTCCGACATGTCCATTACGTGTTCAGCGCTGATGGCGCTGACGAAAACCTGCGACTGCGTGGCTTTTAAGCGGCTGGCAAGCAAACCGCGCCGTGCGTCGTCCAGTTCCGAGGCAAAATCATCTATCAGATACAGGCAGCGTCTTCCGCTTTCGCGGGTTAGAAACTCTCCCTGCGCCAGTCGTAGCGCGCACATCAGGAGTTTAAGCTGCCCACGTGACAAGGTATCTTCGACCGGCGCACCATCGGCACGAATGCGGAAATCCGCTTTGTGCGGGCCGTGGGCGGTGTAGGTCAGCATGCGGTCACGCTCGAAATTCCGCTCCAGCACTTCGGAGTAATCCGTTTCTTTCTCCCAGCCACGCTGGAAGGAAAAGGCCAGAGAGAATTCAGGTAAAAACTGCTTACAGGTATCCGCCATGTCTTCGACGATAGCGGCGCTATATTCGGCACGCCAACGGCTGATTTGTTCCGCCAGCGGAATAAGTTCCTGATCCCAGGGCCGTATCTGAGCATAGCGACTGACCTGGCGCAACGCGGCATTACGCTGCTTCAGCAGGCGCTTGAGGTTGCTCCAGGCGGTAAAGAACCCGGCTTCATTGTGAAAGCATCCCCAGTCAAGGAAGGCTCTTCTGTATTTGGGGCCGCCGTTGAGTAAAGTAAACCCTTCCGGCGTAATCAACTGCATCGGCATCAGGTGCGCCAGCTCCGCCACCTTGTGGCCATCGGTGCCGTCAATCCGCACCTTGCTGTCGCCCTGCTTATCTTTGGTCAGGCCGATGGAGACCTCACGCTCGCCGCCCTGCAGACGTCCGTGCAGAATAAACGACTCTTGTTCGTGGCGGATCACCCGGCCAATTTGCAAACTGCGAAACGCCCGACCGTGGCCAAGCGTATAGATAGCTTCCAGCACGCTGGTTTTACCGCTGCCGTTGGCACCCACCAGGAAGTTAAAGCCAGGGGATAGAGCGAGATCCGCATTTTCAATATTGCGGAAGTCTTTGATTAGAAGTCGGGAAAGCGACATATCAGCTCATAACCAGGGCGTTATCGTCGCCGTTAGTCTGGTTACGGCCAGCGCACAGCAACCGGAGCGTACTGAAGTACGTGAGGATTGCGAGCACTGCCCGGAGCCAGAATAACAAGTAAGATAGCCCGATACTTTTCTATAAACGCATTGGCATGACAACGTAAGCCGCGCTCTGACTGGCTGCATCTTCAATCTGGACGCTGGAAACGGAGTCGGTCAGCAGAATACGGACGTTTTCGCACTTCAGCGCATTCAGCACATCCAGCACGTAGCTGACGTTAAAGCCGATTTCCATCTCGCTGCCGGAGTAAGAAACATCAAGAATTTCTTCTGCTTCTTCCTGTTCCGGGTTATTGGCGGTGATTTTCAGCTGGTTTTCACTGACATACAGACGCACGCCGCGGAATTTCTCGTTCGAGAGGATCGCCGCGCGGGCAAAAGCCTGCTTCAGAATATCGCAGCCGGCATCGAGGTGCTTGTCCGGGTTTTTCGGCAATACGCGGCGATAATCCGGGAAACGACCGTCAACCAGCTTCGATGTGAAGATAAAGTCACCGACGTGGGCGCGAATATTATTGCTGCCAATCTGCACGCGCAGCGGAGTATCGCCGCCATCCAGCATGCGCATCAGCTCAATCACCCCTTTACGCGGCACGATCACCGAATGGTTCGGCAACGATTCGCCCAGCGGCATTGAACAGACCGCCAGGCGGTGTCCGTCAGTGGCAACGGTGCGCAGTTCGTCACCTTCGGTTTCAAACAGCATGCCGTTTAAATAGTAGCGAACATCCTGATGCGCCATCGAAAACTGCGTGGCTTCAATCAGACGCTTCATGGTCGCCTGCGGCAGGGTAAATTCAACTTCGCTCTGCCAGTCATCAAGGTTTGGGAAATCTGCAGCGGGCAGGGTCGACAGAGAGAAACGGCTGCGCCCGGAGCGCACCAGCATCCGGTCGCCCTCCAGCTGTACCGCTATCTCCGCGCCTTCAGGCAGGCCGCGGCAGATATCAAAAAATTTACGTGCCGGAACGGTGGTTGCACCTGCATCATGCGGTTGAATCAGCGCAACACGCGCCACCATTTCCATTTCAAGGTCCGTGCCGGTCAGCGACAAGGCGCCATCCGAAACCTGAAGCAGCAGGTTACCGAGAATGGGCAGCGTCGGACGGCCACCTAAGGGACCGCTCACCTGTTGCAGCGGTTTTAATAAATGTTCACGTTCTACGGTAAATTTCATAGCGTCACGAGGATAATGTTCTGATTAAATTGGAAAAATCTTCTTTGATATCATGGCTTTCTTCACGCAACTGCTCGATCTTACGGCATGCATGCAGCACGGTGGTATGGTCACGGCCGCCAAACGCATCGCCGATTTCCGGCAGGCTATGGTTGGTCAGCTCTTTCGCCAGCGCCATCGCCATCTGGCGTGGTCGCGCCACCGAACGGGAGCGGCGTTTAGACAGCAAATCCGCTACCTTAATCTTGTAGTACTCCGCCACCGTCTTTTGAATATTGTCGATAGTGACCAGTTTTTCCTGCAGAGCCAGCAGATCGCGCAGCGCTTCGCGCACGAAATCGATGGTGATCGCCCGTCCGGTAAAGTTGGCATTAGCGATAACGCGGTTCAGTGCCCCTTCCAGCTCACGCACGTTTGAACGTAAACGCTTGGCAATAAAGAAGGCAACTTCACCCGGCAGACGAATGTCGTTTTCGTCGGCCTTTTTCATCAGGATCGCTACGCGGGTTTCCAGCTCAGGCGGCTCGATCGCCACCGTCAGGCCCCAACCGAAGCGGGATTTCAGACGATCCTCAACACCATTGATCTCTTTTGGATAACGATCCGACGTCAGAATGATCTGCTGATTACCTTCCAGCAGGGCATTAAAGGTGTGGAAGAACTCTTCCTGAGAACGTTCTTTATTAGCAAAGAACTGAATATCATCGATCAGCAGGGCATCTACGGAGCGGTAGTAGCGTTTGAACTCTTCAATGGCGTTGTTCTGCAAGGCTTTAACCATGTCCTGAACGAAACGCTCGGAGTGCATATAAACCACTTTGGCGTTCGGTTTGCGCGCGACGATGCCGTTACCGACCGCGTGCAACAGGTGGGTTTTACCCAGACCGGTACCACCATAAAGGAATAAAGGGTTATAGGCGCCGCCAGGATTATCCGCGACCTGACGTGCTGCGGCACGGGCCAGCTGGTTCGACTTACCTTCAACAAAGTTATCAAAGGTATGTTTGACGTTTACGTTAGAGCGGTAGGTCGGTTCCGCCGGTGCCGGGACGTTATCCCAGCCTGGACGCACGATGGTTGGCGCCACACGCGCCGTTTGCACCTGTGCTGCCGGTACGGTGGCCGCAACGTTGCTCGTTACCGCGCCTCTTTGCGCCTGTACCGCCGGACGTGTGCCGACTTCAAATCGCAGTTGTGGGGCATCAGCACCGCAAAAATCATTGAGGAGTCCATTGATATTATTGAGGTATTTATCCCTTACCCAATCGAGCACAAAACGGTTTGGCGCATACAGTGCCAGCGTGTTATCGCTCAATTCCGCCTGCAACGGGCGTATCCACATACTGAATTCTGTGGCTGGTAACTCATCCTGCAATCGGGCAAGACACTGCTGCCAAAGCGAAAGTGACACGGCGGACTCCACTCGAACATAAAATCGATATAAAGAAAAAAAGAAACAATCGTGATTGTTGGCACACGTCGACAAGACCCTGCATTGGCCGAAAAGCCCCTGCACATAAAGGGGTGACGCGCGAACCGCTATCTGCGGTATTTATCCGATGCGGATCGGTAGATCGCGATCAGGACCGGGGATCATAGCCTAAACTGAGAAAGAGATCTTCTGTTTCTCAACAGATTCTTCCCGATTTATCCACAGGAAGGATCAAAGCCGGGTAAGTGTAATCGATCCAGCGCAGAGTGGGGGACGATTTCAGCCACATATCGGAAAATTTAATGAGCTAAGTCGGTTTTGGGTCTAAACGATCTAACAAAGATCCTTTACGATCCTTGCGCTTTACCCATCAGGCCGTATAATCCTCCACCCGGCGCGTAATGCCCGTTTTCCGTCGACTGTCGCCGGTCATTTTTTGTGCGACAACGTACGAGAAATAAGGAAAGAGAATTGACTCCGGAGTGTACAATTATTACAATCCGGCCTCTTTAATCACCATCGCTGAGGCGTAAGTCGTTCGAAGTTCGTTCGGGTATACGCAAAAGTCAGTGAATTTATTCAAGTTTAGGTAGAAACCGCCATGAAACGCACTTTTCAACCGTCTGTACTGAAGCGCAACCGTTCTCACGGCTTCCGTGCACGTATGGCTACTAAAAATGGTCGTCAGGTTCTGGCACGTCGTCGTGCTAAAAGCCGTGCTCGTCTGACCGTTTCCAAGTAATAAAGCTAACCCTGCGTGGTTAAGCTCGCATTTCCCAGGGAGTTACGTTTGTTAACTCCCAGTCATTTCACTTTCGTCTTCCAGCAGCCACAACGGGCTGGCACGCCGCAAATCACCATCCTCGGCCGCCTGAATTCGCTGGGGCATCCCCGCATCGGTCTTACCGTCGCCAAGAAAAACGTCAAGCGCGCGCATGAACGCAATCGGATTAAACGTCTGACGCGTGAAAGCTTTCGTTTGCGTCAACATGAACTCCCGCCTATGGATTTCGTGGTGGTGGCAAAAAAAGGGGTTGCTGACCTCGATAACCGTGCTCTCTCGGAAGCGTTGGAAAAATTATGGCGCCGCCATTGTCGCCTGGCTCCAGGGTCCTGATAGGCCTAATCAGGGTCTATCAGCGCCTGATTAGTCCGCTACTCGGGCCGCATTGTCGTTTCACGCCTACCTGTTCTCAGTACGGAATTGAGGCCTTGCGCAGGTTTGGAATGATAAAAGGCAGTTGGTTGACAGTGAAACGCGTATTAAAATGCCACCCTTTACACCCTGGTGGTGACGACCCCGTCCCGCCTGGACCATTTGATACCAGAGAACACTAACGATGGATTCGCAACGCAATCTTCTTATCATCGCTTTGTTGTTCGTGTCTTTCATGATCTGGCAAGCCTGGGAGCAGGATAACAATCCTCAAGCCCAGCAGCAGACCACGCAGACTACGACCACAGCAGCGGGTAGCGCCGCAGACCAGGGCGTACCGGCCAGTGGCCAAGGGAAACTGATTACGGTTAAAACTGACGTGCTGGAGCTGACTATCAACACCCGTGGTGGTGATATTGAGCAATCTCTGCTTCCGACCTACCCGAAAGCACTGAAGTCAGACGAACCGTTCCAGTTACTGGAAACCACGCCACAGTTTATCTATCAGGCACAAAGCGGCTTAACCGGTCGTGACGGCCCGGATAACCCGGCTAACGGTCCACGTCCGCTGTATAACGTCGATAAAGATGCGTTTGTACTGGCCGAAGGCCAGAACGAAATCGTCGTTCCGCTGACCTACACCGATAAAGCTGGCAACGTATTCACCAAAACCTTCACCCTGAAACGCGGTGATTATGCGGTGAACGTGAGCTATAACGTGCAGAACACCAGTGAAAAACCGCTGGAAGTTTCGACGTTCGGTCAGCTGAAACAAACGGCAGCACTGCCGACCAGCCGTGATACGCAAACCGGTGGCCTGTCCACCATGCACACTTTCCGTGGCGCCGCGTATTCCACTTCTGAGTCGAAGTACGAAAAATATAAATTCGATACCATCATCGATAACGAAAACCTGAACACCAACACCAAGAACGGTTGGGTTGCAATGCTGCAGCAGTACTTTACGACAGCATGGGTTCCGGAAAATAACGGTACGAATAACTTCTACACCTCGAACCTTGGCAACGGTGTTGTCGCTATCGGCTATAAATCTCAGCCGGTACTGGTTCAGCCAGGACAGACCGACAAGCTGCAAAGCGTACTGTGGGTTGGCCCGGCAATTCAGGACAAAATGGCTGCCGTTGCGCCGCACCTGGATCTGACCGTTGACTACGGCTGGTTGTGGTTCATCTCTCAGCCGCTGTTCAAGCTGCTGAAATGGATCCATAGCTTCCTGGGCAACTGGGGCTTCTCGATCATTGTTATTACCTTTATCGTTCGTGGCATCATGTACCCGCTGACCAAAGCGCAGTACACCTCCATGGCGAAGATGCGTATGCTGCAGCCGAAAATTCAGGCAATGCGTGAGCGTCTTGGTGATGATAAACAGCGTCAAAGTCAGGAAATGATGGCGCTGTATAAATCCGAGAAGGTTAACCCGCTGGGTGGCTGCTTCCCGCTGATTATCCAGATGCCAATCTTCCTTGCGCTGTACTACATGCTGAGCGCCTCGGTTGAACTGCGTCATGCGCCGTTTATCCTGTGGATCCACGACCTGTCTGCACAAGACCCGTACTACATCCTGCCGATCATCATGGGCGCTACGATGTTCTTCATTCAGAAGATGTCGCCGACCACCGTGACCGACCCGATGCAGCAGAAGATCATGACCTTTATGCCGGTCATCTTCACGGTGTTCTTCCTGTGGTTCCCGTCTGGTCTGGTGGTTTACTATATCGTCAGCAACCTGGTCACCATTATTCAGCAGCAGCTGATTTATCGTGGTCTGGAGAAACGTGGGCTGCATAGCCGCGAGAAGAAAAAGAGCTGATACTCTTCATTCTTCAAGCCGCTGACACGTTGGCTTCGTTAGTTCGCCCCAGTTACTTACTTCAGTAAGCTTCTGGGGCCTCGCTAACTTACAGCCTTCCCGCAGCTTGAATTATTTTGAGTATCGACGGTAGTAGTTAATGCCAGAGAAGGCGGTCAATAGACCGCCTTTTTTACATTTACATAGAGAGTCATCATGAGCCATAACGACACGATCGTCGCCCAGGCAACCCCACCGGGACGCGGCGGTGTGGGCATTCTGCGTATCTCTGGCCTGAAGGCACGCGACGTGGCACAGGCGGTGCTGGGCAAGCTGCCAAAGCCGCGCTATGCCGATTATCTGCCTTTCAAAGATGCCGACGGTACGCCGCTGGATCAGGGGATTGCGCTGTGGTTCCCCGGCCCGAACTCATTTACCGGTGAAGATGTGCTGGAGCTCCAGGGCCACGGCGGCCCGGTCATTCTCGACCTGCTGCTCAAACGCATTCTGACCCTGCCAGGTTTACGCATTGCCAACCCCGGCGAGTTCTCCGAGCGCGCATTTTTGAACGACAAGCTCGATTTAGCCCAGGCTGAAGCGATTGCTGACCTGATTGACGCCAGCTCCGAGCAGGCGGCACGTTCTGCGCTGAACTCCCTGCAGGGCGCATTCTCCACCCGTGTAAACCACCTTGTGGAAGCACTCACTCACCTGCGCATCTACGTGGAAGCGGCCATCGACTTCCCGGATGAGGAGATAGACTTCCTCTCCGACGGGAAAATCGAAGCCCAGCTCAACGGCGTGATCGCCGACCTCGATGCCGTTCGCGCCGAAGCGCGCCAGGGCAGCCTGCTGCGTGAAGGGATGAAAGTGGTCATTGCCGGTCGCCCGAACGCCGGGAAATCGAGCCTGCTGAACGCGCTGGCCGGGCGTGAAGCAGCGATTGTCACCGACATCGCCGGAACGACCCGTGACGTTCTGCGCGAGCATATCCATATTGACGGTATGCCGTTGCATATCATCGATACTGCCGGCCTGCGTGATGCCAGCGATGAAGTTGAGCGCATCGGTATTGAGCGCGCCTGGCAGGAGATCGAGCAGGCCGACCGGGTGCTGTTTATGGTTGATGGCACCACCACCAGCGCCGTCGATCCGGCGGAAATCTGGCCTGACTTTATCGAACGCTTACCGACGAAACTGCCGATTACGGTGGTGCGCAACAAAGCCGACGTCACCGGCGAAACGCTGGGCCTCAGTGAAGTGAATGGCCACTCACTGATCCGTCTGTCGGCGCGCACCGGCGAAGGCGTGGATGTTCTGCGCAATCATCTTAAGCAGAGCATGGGCTTTGAAACCAATATGGAAGGCGGCTTCCTTGCCCGCCGTCGCCACCTGC
This sequence comes from Klebsiella sp. R445, assembly GCF_051131755.1. Classification (NCBI taxonomy): domain Bacteria; kingdom Pseudomonadati; phylum Pseudomonadota; class Gammaproteobacteria; order Enterobacterales; family Enterobacteriaceae; genus Klebsiella; species Klebsiella sp. R445. The sequence goes on along the minus strand of NZ_CP180446.1, from coordinate 3,177,633 downwards.
AGGCGCTATCCGACGCGGCCAACCATCTGCAGCAGGGTAAAGCCCAGCTGCTTGGCGCGTGGGCCGGCGAGCTGCTGGCGGAAGAGCTGCGCCTCGCCCAGCAGGCGTTAAGCGAAATCACCGGCGAATTTACCTCCGATGATCTGTTGGGACGGATTTTCTCGAGCTTCTGTATCGGTAAATAAGCGCGGTAAGTGAGTCTTGACCAACCTGTGTTAACGGACTGTTAACACAGGTTTTTTCATTTTAGCGCCCTCTCACCCTGCGATCTGCTGGAGGGTTTTTCCTCTCAGGAAATCATTGTTGTCCAAATGGCAACTCGTGCTGCCATGCAATAGCCATTACTCTGTACCCCACTATTTTCCCGGGGGTCTTATGGCACGCTTTCTGATCTGTAGTTTTGCGCTGGTTTTGCTCTATCCATCCGGCATCGATATGTATCTGGTGGGGCTGCCGCGGATTGCGCAGGATCTCGGTGCCAGCGAAGCGCAGCTGCATATCGCATTCTCGGTCTATCTGGCCGGTATGGCCGCCGCGATGCTGTTTGCCGGCAGAATTGCCGATAAATCCGGGCGTAAGCCGGTCGCGCTGTTCGGCTCGGCGGTGTTTATTCTCGCCTCCGTGCTCTGCGCACATGCACATACCAGCGACCTCTTTCTGGTTGGGCGCTTTATGCAGGGCATCGGCGCCGGAAGCTGCTACGTGGTCGCTTTCGCCGTCCTGCGCGATACCCTCGACGATCGCCGCCGTGCGAAAGTCCTGTCGCTGTTGAACGGCATCACCTGCATTATCCCGGTTCTGGCACCGGTACTGGGCCACCTGATTATGCTGAAGTACCCGTGGCAAAGCCTGTTCTATACCATGACCGGCATGGGGGTGATGGTCGGCCTGCTCTCGGTCTTTCTCCTGCGGGAAACGCGACCTGCAGCGCCTTCGCTGGCGACCACCGGGCAGGATACGGTTGCTGAATCACTGCTGAACCGCTTTTTCCTCAGCCGCATCGCCATTACCACCCTCAGCGTCACGGCGATCCTGACCTACGTGAATGTCTCGCCGGTATTGATGATGGAAGAGATGGGGTTCGATCGCGGGCAATATTCAATGGCGATGGCCTTAATGGCGCTGGTGAGCATGATGGTGTCGTTCTCCACTCCCTTCGCCCTCACGATATTTAAACCCCGCACCCTGATGCTGACCTCGCAGGTGATGTTCCTGCTTGCCGGTGTCTTGCTCAGCCTTGCCACCAGCCAGACAATCACCCTGCTGGGCCTGGCGCTGATATGCGCCGGTTTCTCGGTGGGGTTTGGCGTGGCCATGAGCCAGGCTCTGGGGCCATTTACCCTGCGGGCGGGCGTGGCCAGCTCCGTGCTGGGGATTGCTCAGGTCTGCGGTTCGTCGTTATGGATTTGGCTGGCGGCGATTGTGGGGCTGAGTGCAATGAATATGCTGATCGGGATACTCATTGGCTGTAGCATAGTGAGCCTTGTACTGATTCTGGCCACCTCCCCAGCACGGGTCGCGCAACACTATGAAGAAGCCCCTGTCGAGTCTCGATCTTAATTTATTACTCTGCCTGCAGCTTCTGACGCAGGAGCATAGCGTAACCCGCACGGCGAAACGGATGAACGTTTCGCCGTCGGCGGTGAGCAAATCGTTAGCCAAGCTGCGCGCGTGGTTTGACGATCCCTTGTTTGTCAAAACCCCGCTCGGCCTGTCACCGACGCCATTGATGTCCAGCATGGAGCAGGATCTGGCGGACTGGATGCAGATCGGTCACCAGATCCTCGATAAGCCTCATCATGCCACGCCAAGCGGCCTGAAGTTCGAACTGGCGGCGGAATCACCGCTGCTGATGATCCTGTTTAACACCTTGTCGCAGCAGATCTATCAGCGCTATCCCCAGGCGCTGATCCGCCTGCGAAACTGGGATTACGATTCGCTGGACGCGATTATTCGCGGCGAGGTCGACATCGGATTTTGCGGGCGGGAAACGCATCCGCGTTCACGGGAGCAGTTAAGCCAGCTACCGTGGTATATCGATTTTGACGTCCTGTTTACCGACCTGCCTCTGGTCTGGCTACGTGAAGATCACCCGGCCCTCACCGAGGAGTGGAATCTGGAGACCTTTTTACGCTACCCGCATATCAATATCAGCTGGGAGCAGAGCGATACATGGGCGCTGGATGACATTCTGCACGATATGGGGCACAAACGAACCGTCGCGTTAACCTTGCCGGGCTTTGAGCAGTCGCTGTTTATGGCGGCCCAGCCACATCACACCATGCTGGCGACCGCGCCGCGCTATTGCCATCACTACAACCGCCAGCACCACCTCCCGCTGGTGTCGCGCCCGCTGCCGCTGGAGCCTCAGCTACTAGAAAAAACGCGTGTGCCGTTCACCCTGCTGTGGCATAAACGTAATAGCAGTAACCCGAAGATCGTCTGGCTCAGAGAGACCCTCAAACAGCTCTATCAGGGCCCGTTATAAGCCGATTTTGTTGCCCTTTCTCTCCTGCCTGCGCAAGAAATTGTAAAGTTCGCATAAATACCCTTTTCAAGGGGGGAATTCCGCATTAAAACCTATCAATACCAGGTGATAATAGACCTCAGAATTTTCCAATGACCATTAATCACGGAGCGACGAATGGCAACGCATTTTGCAAGAGGGATACTCAGCACCAGGGAGCCGCTATCGACACGACTGTCAGCGGCCTGCTATCAATCAGCCCAGCGCCTGCCCGAGTATCGGCAGAGTCGCTACCGCGCATCACGTTCACTGCTCGCCGAGCTGCTGTTTATGCTGTATGGCATTAGCGAGCTGCCCGATATCATCACCGACGACAACGGCCGACCGGTCTTTTCCGATCCCAATCTGCCGCGCTTTTCCATCTCCTATGCCGGGAATATTGTCGGCGTCGCACTGACCACCGAAGGCGACTGTGGGCTGGATATGGAACTCCAGCACGCCTCGCGCGGGATCCATCCGCTGCACGACCCTAACCGCTATGTATTCAACAGCAATGAGAATTTGTGGATTAACATCCAGCACGATCCCGATGAAGCACGCGCCCAGCTGGTAGCACTGCGTCGGAGCGCGCTGAAGCTGACCGGTGAAGACCCGGTGCGCCTGCAGCTGCTGCCCGGCGCGGGTCGCCTGCGAACCACCAACATACAGCCTGTAGAGGCCCTCTGCGATGCAGAAACGGTGCTGGTGTGGTCTATTGCCGCCACCCCCGCCATCGGCCAGCTCAAAGTCTGGGAATATCAGCATCAGGAAGGCTGGCGTAATCTGCCGGACGCCCAGATGCGGGCAAAAGAGTCCGCCGCCCGGTTGATGCGTTTTACCAGCCTCCCCGTAGAAAAAGCACTCTCCCTCAACTGACCGGTCAGTCCGGCCATCATGATGCAAAGGAGCAATCATGTCTGATACGTTGAAAGTTGTTACGTTACTCGGAAGTCTGCGCAAAGGGTCTTTTAATGGCATGGTCGCCCGTACCCTGCCTGGGATCGCGCCGGCGAACATGGCGATCTCCGCGCTGCCATCCATTGGCGACATTCCGCTTTATGACGCGGATTTTCAGCAGGAAGAGGGATTCCCGCAAAGCGTGCAGGATATTGCGCAGCAGATTCGTGAAGCTGACGGCGTTGTTATCGTGACGCCGGAGTACAACTATTCGGTGCCGGGCGGCCTGAAGAATGCGATTGACTGGCTGTCGCGTCTGCCTGAGCAGCCGCTATCTGGTAAGCCGGTGCTGATCCAAACCAGTTCGATGGGGGCTATCGGCGGCGCGCGCTGCCAGTATCACCTCCGCCAGATTCTGGTGTTCCTCGACGCGATGGTGATGAACAAACCGGAGTTTATGGGCGGCGTGATTCAGAACAAAGTTGACCCGCAGTCGGGCGAGGTGGTCGATCAGAGCACGCTCGATCATCTGAGCGGACAGCTGAGCGCCTTTGGTGAGTATATTCAGCGTGTGAAAGCGTAAATAAATCACCCTCTCCCTGCGGGGAGAGGGTGTCGTGCGACACATTAATGGGCGTCGATAAACACAATTTTCAGCACAAACAGCAGTGACACGATAATCACGCATGGGCTGAGATCGCGCAGGCGACCGGTACCAATCTTCATCACGCAGTAAGAGATAAAACCTAACGCAATCCCTTCGGTAATCGAGAAGCTAAACGGCATCATCACCGCGGTAATAAACGCCGGTACCGCTTCCGTCAGATCGTCCCACTTCACGCGCGCCAGGCTGGACGTCATCAGCACACCCACGTAAATCAGTGCACCCGCAGCCGCATAGGCCGGCACCATTCCCGCCAGCGGTGACAGGAAAATCACCAGCAGGAACAGGAGCCCGACAACCACGGCCGTCAGACCGGTACGCCCGCCCACGGAGACGCCGGAGGAGGATTCGATATAGGCCGTCACCGAAGAGGTACCGATAAAGGAACCAGCCACCGATGAGATACTGTCGACAAACAGCGCCTGCTTCATACGCGGGAACTTACCTTTCTCATCGGCAAGACCGGCTTTGTCGGTCACGCCGATCAGGGTACCGGAAGAGTCGAACAGGTTAACCAGCATGAAGGAGAAGATGATGCCTGCCAGGCCGAGGTTAAACGAACCGGCTAAATCCACATGACCAATCACCGTGGTGATGCTCGGCGGCGCGGACACAATCCCGGTGTAGTGCACATCACCCAGCATCCAGCCTAACAGCGTCGTGACGACGATAGAGACCAGAACCGCCGCATGAATATTACGGGAGGCCAGGATGGCAATAATAAAGAAGCCGAGGATCCCCAGCAGCACGCTGTGAGAAGTCAGGTTACCGATGCTGACCAGCGTATCTTTGTTGGCCACAATCACGCCGGCGTTTTTCAGCCCCATCATGCCGATGAACAATCCGATACCGCTGGTGATCCCCACACGCAGGCTGACCGGAATATTGGCAATCATCCAGTAACGGACGCGGAAAATGGTCAGCAGCAGCAGGCCCACGGCGCCCCAGAAGATAGCCCCCATGCCCACCTGCCACGGCAGGCCCATGGCCTGTACGACGACAAAGGCAAAGAATGCGTTCAGACCCATTGCTGGCGCCAGCGCGACCGGCAGGTTAGCAAACAGCCCCATCAGAATACTACCGAAGGCGGCGATCAGACAGGTCGTCACAAACACGGCGCTGGTATCCATACCCGCCACGCCAAGAATTTGTGGGTTAACGAAAACAATGTAGACCATTGTCAAAAAGGTGGTGAAACCTGCTATCGCTTCGGTACGTGCCGTCGTGCCGTGTTCACGTAGTTTGAACACGCGCTCCAGCAGACCCTGGCCAGAAGACTGGCTGGTTTGTTGTTGACTCATTATCGGTTTCCGAACTTAAGGAGGGAAAATTCGTCGCTATCCTATACCAAAATGCGACACCAGGTGCAGTTGTATGGTAACTTTTTTTCATTGAATTTGCTTATACGGCAACGATTGCGTGGCACCAATACGCATTACGAAAACGTTAAACTTGTTTAAATGGAAACGGCATGTCTCAAATAGAAGCTCTGTTTTTCGACTGTGACGGAACGCTGGTCGACAGCGAGGTGATCTGTTCCCGCGCCTATGTTCACATGTTCAACGCGTTCGGCATTACGCTGGATCTTGAAGAAATCTTCAAACGTTTCAAGGGGGTAAAACTCTACGAAATCATCGACACCATCAACGAAGAGTACGGCGTCAACCTGCGAAAACCGGAGCTTGAACCGATTTATCGGGCAGAAGTCGCGCGCCTGTTTGACTCCGAGCTGCAGGCTATCGCCGGTGCGGAAACGCTGCTGGATGCGGTCAGCGTGCCGATGTGCGTCGTCTCTAACGGCCCGGTCAGCAAAATGCAGCACTCGCTCGGGAGAACCGGCATGTTGCACCATTTTCCTGAACAACTGTACAGCGGCTACGATATCCAGCGCTGGAAGCCTGATCCGGCGCTGATGTTTCACGCGGCAAAAGCGCTGAACGTTAACGTTGAGAACTGCATTCTGGTGGATGATTCCAGCGCGGGCGCGCAGTCAGGAATCGATGCTGGCATGGAGGTCTTTTACTTCTGCGCCGATCCGCACAACAAACCGATCGACCATCCAAAAGTGACGACCTTTACCGATCTGGCACAGTTGCCAGCGCTATGGAAAGCACGAGGGTGGGAGGTAACGCGTTAAGAGCCTGCTCGGCCGGGCTACGCTGCTCTGTAGCCCGGCACGCGCCGTATCGCCGGGATTACTCTTTCGGGTCTTTACCCGCCAGCAGTTTGTCCAGCTCGTCGCCGCCAACGTGACGGAAGTCCTGACCCTTCACGAAGTAGAAGATGTATTCGCAAATGTTCTGGCAACGGTCGCCGATACGCTCGATTGAACGGGCGCAGAACAGGGCGGTCAGCACGCTGGGGATGGTGCGTGAATCTTCCATCATGTAGGTCATCAACTGACGCACGATGCCCTCATATTCCTGATCGACTTTCTTATCTTCGCGATAAATACGCACCGCTTCGTCCAGATCCATGCGTGCAAAAGCGTCCAGCACATCATGCAGCATCTGCACGGTGTGACGTCCCAGCGACTCCAGGCTGACCAGCAACGGCTGGTGCTGCTGAGAAAACTTCTCCAGCGCGGTGCGGCAGATTTTATCCGCGACGTCGCCGATACGTTCCAGCTCGGCGATGGTTTTGATGATCGCCATCACCAGGCGCAGGTCGCTGGCGGTAGGCTGGCGTTTCGCGATGATGCGCACGCAGGCTTCATCGATCGCGACTTCCATCATGTTGACCTGCTTATCGCCGTCAATAACTCTTTTTGCCAGCTCGCTGTCCTGATTGTGCATCGCGGTGATGGCATCAGAAAGCTGCTGTTCCACCAGCCCACCCATGGTCAATACCTGGGTGCGGATATACTCCAGTTCAGCATTGAACTGGCCGGAAATATGTTTATTAAGGTTTAAATTATCCATCATTTCTCCAGATGCCCAAAAGAGTTCGAGCGAGAGCAAGGCAGCAACTGCGCGAATCCCCGGGAGCGTAGTCTACTACGTGACCGGGGTAAGCAAAGGCAGCCAACGCGGTTATCGCTTGAAAGCTGAAGGGCATATCAACCGTAGCGGCCAGTAATATAATCTTCAGTTTGCTTCTTCGCGGGCTTGGTAAACAGATCGTCCGTGTTACTGAATTCAATCAGCTCGCCAAGATACATAAATGCCGTATGGTCTGAACAACGCGCAGCCTGCTGCATGTTGTGGGTAACGATAACGACGGTGTAATCCTGTTTCAGCTCGGTGATCAGCTCTTCAATGCGCCCGGTGGAGATTGGGTCCAGCGCTGAACACGGCTCATCAAGCAACAATACTTCCGGGCGGATCGCGATACCGCGGGCGATGCACAGACGCTGCTGCTGGCCACCGGAGAGCGAATAGCCGCTCTGGTGCAGTTTATCTTTGGTTTCGTTCCATAACGCGGCCTTGGTCAACGCCCACTGCACGCGCTCGTCCATATCCGCACGGGACAGCTTTTCAAACAGGCGCACACCGAAGGCGATATTGTCATAAATCGACATTGGGAACGGCGTCGGCTTCTGGAAAACCATGCCCACTTTCGCCCGCAGCAGCGCAATATCCTGAGTATTGGTCAGAATATTGTCGCCATCCAGCAGGATCTCGCCTTCGGCGCGCTGCTCCGGATACAGCTGGAACATTTTGTTAAAGGTACGCAGCAGCGTTGATTTACCACAGCCTGACGGACCGATAAACGCCGTAACCTGGTTTTTGGTGATATCCAGGTTAATGTTTTTCAGGGCATGGAATTTTCCGTAGTAGAAGTTCAGGTTACGAACTGAAAGTTTACCCGGGGTCGCATTTACCATACTCATCAATCTCTTCCTCATTCGGCGCCGCATTTCGCCGCGCCGCAAAAATTAACCGTGTTTATTCTTCGCGAAAATAACGCGCGCCAGAATGTTCAGCAGCAATACGCACAGGGTGATAATCAATACCCCGGCCCATGCCAGTTGCTGCCACTCCGCGAACGGACTCATGGCAAATTTGAAAATGGTCACCGGCAGGTTAGCGATCGGCTGCATCATATCGGTGCTCCAGAACTGGTTGGAGAGCGCGGTAAACAGCAGCGGTGCCGTTTCCCCGGCGATACGTGCGATCGCCAGCAAGATCCCGGTCATAATGCCAGATACCGAGGCCTTCAGAGTGATCGCGGAAATCATTTTCCATTTCGGCGTCCCCAGCGCATACGCGGCTTCACGCAGGCTATCCGGCACCAGTTTCAACATGTTTTCGGTGGTACGAATAACAATAGGAACCTGCAACAGCGCCAGCGCAATCACGCCAGCCCAGCCGGAAAAGTGCTGCATCTGCGCGACCACGATGGTGTAGACAAACAGCCCCACCACGATAGACGGTGCGGAAAGCAGAATGTCGTTAATAAAACGAATCACTTCCGCCAGAATCGACTTACGGCCATATTCCGCCAGATAAATCCCCGCCATGATGCCCAGTGGCGTACCAAAAATCGTCGACCACAGGATCAGCAGGCCGCTGCCCGCCAGGGCGTTTGCCAGACCACCGCCTGCGGTGTTCGGCGGCGGCGTCATTTCGGTAAACAGCGCCAGGCTCATGCCATCAAAGCCACGGGTGATGGTGGCCATCAGGATCCAGATAAGCCAGAACAGACCGAAGGCCATAGTGCCCATAGAAAGCGTCAGGGCGATGCGGTTTTTCAACCGACGTTTGGCCTGCATCTTACGGCGGGATTCCGCCAGTTCTGCGGTGGTTTGCAATTCGATCGTCGCCATTAACGAGCTCCCTCATTCTTCGCCAGACGCATCACCATGAACTTCGATGCGGCCAGAACAATAAAGGTAATCACGAACAGGATCAGCCCCAGCTCCATCAGCGCTGCCACGTGCAGGCCGCTTTCAGCTTCGGCAAACTCATTCGCCAGTGCGGAGGTAATACTGTTGCCCGGCATATACAGCGACGCGCTATCCAGCTGGTAGGTGTTGCCGATGATAAAGGTCACCGCCATGGTTTCCCCCAGCGCACGCCCCAGACCCAGCATCACCCCGCCAATAACCCCGTTCTTGGTAAAAGGCAGCACGATGCGCCAGATAACTTCCCAGGTGGTGCAGCCGATACCATAGGCCGACTCTTTCATCATGACCGGCGTCTGTTCGAACACATCACGCATCACCGCCGCAATGTACGGGATGATCATGATGGCGAGGATCACGCCAGCGGCCAGAATACCGATGCCAAACGCCGGACCGGAAAACAGGGCGCCAACAAACGGGATCGTCGATAGTACGTTGCCGACCGGCTCCTGGAAGTACTTCGCAAACAGCGGGGCAAAGATAAACAGGCCCCACATGCCATAAACAATACTCGGGATAGCCGCCAGCAGCTCAATCGCGATACCAAGAGGACGCTTCAGCCAGGCAGGAGAAAGTTCGGTCAGGAACAGCGCGATACCAAAACTCACCGGGACGGCAATCAGTAACGCAATAAACGAGGTCACCAGCGTCCCGTAGATGGGCACCAGCGCACCGAAGATTTCGTTTGGCGCATCCCACTCTTTGGTCCACAAAAAGGAAAAACCAAACTTCTGAATGCTTGGCCAGGAAGAAATAATGAGGGAAACGATGATGCCGCCCAGCATCAATAGCACAATCAGCGCCGCCAGTTTGACCAGCACGCTGAAAATTATGTCACCCTTTTTCCCCGGAGGGTTAAATGCCGGCTTGGTTGCAGCCATAAGTTACTCTTTCTGTTTGGGCCTGGAAGCGCGCATTTTACCGTGCCTCCTGGCTAACGTAATGCTATACCCTAAATAATCCGAGTTGCAGCCCACGCAGCTGCAACTCGAAGTGTGGCGGGTATTTAGTACAGCGCTTTACCGCTGCTGTCTTTCACGTTGGTTTTCCATGCAGCACGAACCTGCTCAACCACGCTTTCCGGCAGCGTTGCGTAATCCAGGGCGTTAGCTTCTTTACCGCCGTTTTTGTACGCCCAGTCAAAGAACTTCAGCACTTCTGCTGTCTGCTCCGGTTTGGTGGTCGCTTTGTGTACCAGGATAAAGGTCGTTGAGGTGATCGGCCATGCATTCTCACCTTTCTGGTTGGTCAGATCCTGTGCGAAGGATTTGCTCCAGTCGATACCTTTTGCGGCGTTAGCAAAGTTATCTTCGGTCGGGCTGACCGGCTTGCCATCTGCGGAGAGCAGCTTGGTATAAGCCAGGTTGTTCTGCTTAGCGTAAGCGTATTCAACGTAGCCAATGGAACCCGGCAGACGCTGAACGAAAGCCGCGATACCGTCGTTCCCTTTACCGCCCAGACCGGTCGGCCAGTTAACGGTAGAGCCCGCGCCAATCTTAGATTTCCACTCTTCGCTCACTTTTGACAGGTAGCTGGTGAACACGAAGGAAGTACCCGAGCCATCAGCGCGACGCACGACAGCAATGTTCTGCGAAGGCAGTTTCATACCTGGGTTGAGTTTAGCGATCGCTTCATCATCCCACTTCTTAATTTTGCCGAGGTAGATATCGCCCAGCGTTTTACCGTCCAGTACCAGCTCACCAGACTTCACACCCGGCAGGTTGATTGCCAGCACCACGCCGCCGATCACGGTCGGGAACTGGAACAGGCCTTCCTGCGCCAGCTTGTCATCAGACAGAGGAGCATCAGAAGCACCGAAATCAACGGTGTTAGCAATAATCTGTTTTACACCACCGGAAGAGCCGATCCCCTGGTAGTTCACTTTATTGCTGGTTTCTTTCTGATAGGTATCAGCCCATTTGGCATACACCGGAGCAGGGAAAGTTGCGCCCGCGCCAGTCAGACTTGCTGCTGCAAAAGCAGAGAAAGCGCTCATCGATAAGGTCGCGGCGACAACTGTTGCGACGGTGGTACGCATAACGTTCATAATGTCTCCTGCTGGGTTCGTAAATTGTTGTTTCAAGGCTATGGTGAGCAAAATAGGACAAAGAGGTGACAGTAAAATGTACGAATTATTACAGTTTTATGACACCCAAAAAGATGGCGTTCGCGGAAAAATAAAAACAATATAAATCATAGTGTTATCTTCTTTCGTGACCGAAACATTGCAGGAAAATTTTCTTTTTATGACACGTAAGATCGTAGTCGAAGATGACAGTTTGTCATAAACCAGCGCCCGGTCATTTTTTTTCGGGACGATGAAAAAAGCGCTGGAAAGGATAAAAAAAGGGCCGCCGAATGGCAGCCCTTGTCACGACAGGTGTTGTTTTATTCTACGGTGACCGATTTCGCCAGGTTACGCGGCTGGTCAACGTCGGTACCTTTAATCAGCGCGACGTGATAAGCCAGCAGCTGCAGCGGCACGGTGTAGAAGATCGGCGCAATCACCTCTTCCACATGCGGCATTTCGATGATGTGCATGTTGTCGCTGCTGTTGAACCCGGCCTCGCCGTCGGCGAAGACGTACAGCTGACCCCCACGGGCGCGAACTTCCTCAATGTTGGATTTCAGTTTTTCCAGCAGTTCGTTGTTCGGTGCCACCACAATCACCGGCATTTCAGCGTCAATCAGTGCCAGAGGCCCATGTTTCAGCTCGCCTGCCGCGTAGGCTTCCGCGTGGATGTAAGAGATCTCTTTCAGTTTCAGCGCCCCTTCCAGAGCGATCGGGTACTGATCGCCACGGCCGAGGAACAGCGCATGGTGCTTATCAGAGAAGTTCTCGGCCAGCGCTTCAATACGCTTATCCTGAGACAGCATCTGCTCAATACGGTTTGGCAGAGCCTGCAGACCATGCACAATATCGTGCTCAATCGCCGCATCCTGGCCTTTGAGGCGCGACAGTTTTGCCACCAGCAGCAGCAGGACGGTCAGTTGAGTGGTGAAAGCTTTGGTCGAGGCGACGCCAATCTCGGTGCCCGCTTTGGTCATTAATGACAAATCGGACTCACGCACCAGCGAAGAGCCGGCAACGTTACAAATCGCCAGTGAACCGAGGTAGCCCAGCTCTTTTGACAAACGCAGAGCGGCCAGAGTATCAGCCGTCTCGCCAGACTGAGAGAGGGTGATCATCAGGCTGTTGCGGCGCACCGCTGATTTGCGATAGCGGAATTCAGAGGCGATTTCGACGTCACAAGGAACGCCAGCCAGCGCTTCAAACCAGTAGCGAGAAACCATACCGGAGTTGTACGAGGTCCCGCAGGCGACGATCTGGATATGCTCAACCTGAGACAGCATCTCGTTGGCATTGGCCCCCAGCTCGCTGAGATCCACTTCACCATGGCTGATACGCCCGGAGAGCGTGTTTTTAATGGCGTTTGGCTGCTCGTAAATCTCTTTCTGCATGTAGTGGCGATAGATACCTTTATCACCGGCGTCATATTGCAGGTTGGATTCGATATCCGGGCGTTTCACTTCCGCGCCTGATTTATCGAAGATCACAACGGAACGGCGCGTAACTTCAGCAATATCTCCCTCTTCAAGGAAGATAAAGCGGCGAGTCACCGGCAGCAGCGCCAGCTGATCGGAAGCGATGAAGTTTTCCCCCATCCCCAGACCGATAACCAGCGGGCTACCAGAACGGGCAGCCAGCAACGTCGCCGGATCGCGGGTATCCATAATCACCGTGCCGTAAGCACCCCGCAGCTGAGGGATGGTGCGCAGCACGGCTTCGCGCAGCGTACCGCCTTGTTCCAGCTCCCAATGCACCAGGTGAGCAATCACCTCGGTGTCGGTCTCTGAGACAAAGACATAGCCGCGGGACTGCAGCAGTTCTCGCAGCGGTTCGTGGTTTTCGATGATACCGTTATGGACCACCACAATGTGTTCAGAAACATGCGGATGCGCGTTGCCTTCTGACGGTTCGCCATGCGTCGCCCAGCGGGTATGGGCAATCCCGGTACCGCCGTGTAACGGCTGCTCTTCGACAGCCTGAGCCAGCATCTGGACTTTACCAAGGCGACGAACGCGGGACATATGTCCTTCGTTATCAACCACTGCCAGACCGGCAGAGTCATAGCCACGGTATTCCAGACGACGTAAACCTTCGAGAAGGATTTCAGCAATATCACGCTGCGCGACTGCGCCAACAATTCCACACATAGTTAAATTTCCTGATAATGGCGTTATGCCATGCGTTGTCGCCGACCTATATGCCCTTTTCGAGCGCCCCGAGCCTTGTAGAGAGTGGGGTTATTTTTATGGTACTGCCTGCGGACGGGGAACTATGTTGTTCCTCTCATCCTGATTCGCCGGACTATTTTCATACCCGGCGACAATCCAAAAATTACTTTTTCTTCACCGGACGTTGCCAGCCCTGTTTATGGACCTGCGGCACGCGGCTTAATACCAGTTCGTTATCGGCAATGTCGCGCGTCACCGTGGTACCGGCGGCGATGGTCACGCCATTTCCTACAGTCACCGGCGCCACCAACTGCGTATCGGAACCGACAAACACATCGTCGCCGATGATGGTTTTAAACTTATTGGCGCCATCGTAGTTACAGGTAATGGTACCGGCGCCGATATTAACGTTATCGCCAATCTCCGCATCACCCAGATAGCTAAGATGACCGGCTTTCGATCCTTTGCCCAGACGCGCTTTTTTCATTTCGACGAAGTTGCCAACATGGGCACCTTCCAGCAGTTCAGCACCTGGACGCAAACGCGCGAACGGTCCAATGGTGCAGGCGGCATGCAGATGAGCGTCTTCCACCACCGAATAGGGGCTGATCTCGCAGTCATCATCAATGCGGCTGTTTTTAATGATGCAGCCGGTGCCGATCTTCACGCGTTCGCCGAGAACAACGTTACCTTCCAGAATAACGTTAGTATCAATCTCAACATCGCGCCCGTGAGTCAGCGTTCCGCGCAGATCAAAACGTGCCGGATCGCGCAGCATCACGCCCGCTAACAGCAATTTTTCCGCTTGTTCAGACTGGTAGACGCGTTCCAGACGGGAGAGTTGCAGGCGGTTGTTCACCCCTTCTACTTCGCTCAAACGCTGCGGATGTACGGCAACGATTTCCCGGCCTTCCTGGTAGGCCATAGCGATAATGTCGGTGATGTAGTATTCACCCTGCACGTTGTTATTGGTTAGCTTCGCCAGCCAGCGTTTTAAATCCGCCCCGCCGGCGATCAAAATCCCGGTATTGATTTCCTGAATTTGACGCTGTTCATCGCTGGCATCTTTGTGCTCAACAATGCCGGTGACCTGGCCGTTTTCACGCGTGATGCGCCCATAGCCACTCGGATCGTCCAGCTTGACCGTCAGCAGGCCAATGCCGCCCTGCGGCTTGGCCGCACGCAGACGCTTGAGCGTATCGACAGAGATCAGCGGCACATCGCCATATAGCATCATGATGTCTTCATCATCACGGAAGAACGGCGCCGCCTGCTGCATCGCATGGCCGGTACCGAGCTGTTCGGCCTGTAAGACCCAGTTCAGATTGTCTTCATGCAGCGTCTGACGCAGCAGATCGCCGCCGTGCCCGTACACCAGATGTACGGCAGTGGCGCCTAAATCTTTAGTAGCATCAATAACATGTTGCACCATTGGCTTCCCGGCCAGGGAGTGCAGCACCTTAGGAAGATCGGAATACATGCGGGTCCCTTTGCCTGCGGCAAGGATAACCACGCTCATCGCACTGTTTGACATACGCATCCTGACAGCTGTTAGAACGAAAAGTAAAAGCCTTTCACGTTGAAATATCTACATATTTTTCATCATGAAACGAGACAAGGAGAAAACGCCCTGGCTCAACGATATACACCATTTTATGGCGCTATTTTTCACCAGTGCAAATGAGTTTATCTCCTAAAAAACATAACAAAGGAGATAAAAGGCTGCTATCTCACTGCTTTTCTTGTTTTTTCGATGAATGAATAAAGCTCACGTTAAAAAATAAAACGATATTTCAATATTCAGTTATTGTGACACGGTAAATAGAAACACCATTTCATTATCATGATAATGCTGGTCAATATTTACCCTGGAGCAAAAAATGAATAACAAAATACCTTTGGCATTAGCCCTTTGCAGCACAATTATCGCATTGCCGCTGCAGGCTGACGAGCAACATCTCTGGCGAGGCATCGCGTTTGGTCAATCGACTGACGTTAATTTTTCTTCTAACGTGCTGACGGATAAAATCGGCGTCAACGATGTAACCATCGCGGGAAAAAAGCTAACCCCACAAGATGTTGCCGATCTCAGCGCGCCGGTCACCATTGAAAGCCGTGGCGGAAAAATTGCCAACTCGCACGATGGCCTGACCTTCTTTTATACCGAGCTACCGTCAGGCGAGAACTTTGTCCTGCAGGCAACGGTGAAGGTCGATCAGTTTGGCCCGGAAAACGGCGCCCTGCCGGCGGCACAGGAAGGGGCCGGCCTGCTGGTGCGTGATGTCATCGGCAATCCGCGCCACCAGCCTTTAATGGTTGGTTACGAAGAGTTTCCGGCAGCTTCCAATATGGTCATGAACGCCATCATGACGCAGGATAAAAAAGATCACGACCGCGTGAAGCTGCAGGCTATCGCTCGTGACGGGATTACCCAGCCCTGGGGGAACGCAGGCTCTTCTATCAATAAGCTGAGTTATAAAGAAAACGTTGATGTGAAGCAGACGCCTGAATTCCAGCTGCGACTGGAACGCACCAACGAGGGGTTTATCACGTCGTGGGCGCCGGTCGGCAGCGATGCCTGGGTTAGCCAAAATGTACCGCATGCCGATCTGGTTACCCGGCAGGATAAAGACAACTACTATGTCGGCTTTTTTGCTTCACGTAATGCGAAGATAACCGTCAGTAACGCCTCCCTGGTGACCTCTCCCGCCCAAACTGTGGTCTCTAAACCGTATGTTGCCAAAGCCTGGCCGGTGGTCATGCAAATCGCATCAGGGGCCACCAGCCAACGTGCCGATTATGTGCTGCAGGTTCGGGCAAATTACGATGGTGACTTTACCGTCCGTCAGGACGAAGTCACCATCGGGCAAAACAAAAAGGTTAAAGCGGGTGAGATGCTGACCCAACCTGCGACGCTCAAAGAGAAGAGTACCTTTGAGATTGATTTTACCCCCGCCGGTGGCCAAAAGCCCGTGGCACAACGAGTGACGGTTGAGCACAACCCGCGCATTTCAGGCAACACGCTGTACGTCGCGCCTCAGGGGCAGGCTGATGCTAAAGGGACGGCAGATTCTCCGCTCGATCTCTCCACCGCCGTGGAAATGCTGCCGCCGGGAGGCAAGATTGTGTTAGCTGCCGGAGACTACCCGCAAACGGTCATTCCACTGCAGGCCAGTGGACTGAAAGACAGCAGTAAAACGCTGCAGGCCGATGGTAAAGCCGTTATTCACGGTCTGTTACTGGATGCGAGCTACTGGCATATCAACGGGATCTCGGTCACCGATAAAAGCCTGCGTATCCAGGGAAGTCATAATCTGATCGAAAACGTCACCGCCTACAAAAACGATGATACCGGGATCCAGATTTCCTCTCCGGATAAGATCGGTCGCCCGCTGTGGGCCAGCTATAACCGGGTCATTAACTCAGAATCCTTCAAAAATGCCGATCCCGGTAAGATTAACGCCGATGGTTTTGCGGTCAAAATGCGGGTCGGGGAAGGGAACCGTCTGGAAGGGTGCTACGCACACGACAATATCGACGATGGCTTCGACCTGTTCAACAAGATTGAAGACGGCGCCAATGGCGTTGTGGTGATCGAGAATTCAATTGCGCAGAACAACACCAGCAACGGGTTCAAGCTCGGCGGGGAAGGGCAGCCGGTGGCGCACGAGGTGCGTAACAGCATTGCGATTGGCAACCATCTGGACGGGTTCACCGATAATTTCAACCCCGGCAAGCTGGTGGTGGTCAATAACGTGGCGGTCGATAACCAGCGCTTTAACTATATTTTCCGCCCGAGCCCTTATGGTAAGCCCGACACTCAGGGCCACTTCAGCGACAACCTGTCGCTGCGTAGCCAGCCGGGGAAATATGATGACGCCGTCGTTGGCAACATCGAGGCAAACAACTACTTCATTAGTGACGGTAAAAGCGTAGACGCGGAAGGAAAAACCATTCAGAGCGCCGATTATGAAACCCTGGCGCTGCCGGACCCGTTGTTACGTCGCGATGACGGGAGCTTTGCTACCGGGGACTTCCTCAGCCGCAACTAGTCTGTTGCGTTTTCTGGAAGAGCACAAACACAAAGGTCGCCCTCAGGCGACCTTTTTTCTTTTCTGCTTTACACCGCATGTGTTGTCGTTTTAGTTAGCGGGACAGCGCAAATGCAGTCTGGAAAGTTTTATTCTCAGTTGTTGAAAGTACCAAAGGTAACGTTCATAGCACTGAAGAAAGCGACGATTTTATTGATCAGTTTCATAATGACTTCCTGGATAGCGATTAATTTTGATGGATTATTTTTTGTGACTCACATCACAAAACAAAGTCTACGCCTCATTTTTTAATCGATCAACAAAAATGAGACATTCATCACAAAAATATTGAACTCGCTTTTTAGTTTCATCTTTTCTGAAACGGAACCATAAAAAAAGCCAGCCTGGAAACCAGACTGGCTTTTTAACTTTCAAGCCGGTGTTACATCGCTTTTTTGGTCAACTCGATAACGCGCAGTTTGGCGATCGCTTTGGCCAGTTCCGCAGACGCCTGAGCGTAATCTACGTCGCCGTGAGAGCTGTTGATATGCTCTTCGGCTTTACGCTTCGATTCCAGGGCTCGCGCTTCGTCGAGATCCTGGCCACGAATTGCCGTATCAGCCAGAACGGTCGTGCTACCAGGCTGCACTTCAAGAATGCCGCCAGACAGGTAGATAAACTCTTCATGACCGTGCTGTTTAACGATGCGAATCATACCAGGCTTAATGGCGGTGAGCAGCGGTGCGTGACCCGGGTAAATACCCAGTTCACCTTCACTACCCGTTACCTGGATTTTTTCGACCAGACCAGAGAACATTTGTTTCTCTGCGCTGACGACGTCCAGGTGGTAAGTCATTGCCATATCACCCTCCGATTAAGGCGTTAAAGTTTTTTGGCTTTTTCTACGGCTTCGTCGATAGAACCGACCATGTAGAACGCCTGCTCTGGCAGGTGATCGTATTCGCCTTCCATGATGCCTTTAAAGCCACGGATCGTGTCTTTCAGGGAGACGTATTTGCCCGGAGAACCGGTAAATACTTCTGCCACGAAGAACGGCTGGGACAGGAAGCGCTGAATCTTACGAGCGCGAGCTACCACCAGTTTATCTTCTTCAGACAGCTCATCCATACCCAGGATCGCGATGATGTCTTTCAGTTCCTGATAACGCTGCAGCAGGGACTGTACGCCACGCGCGGTGTCGTAGTGTTCCTGACCAACAACCAGCGGATCCAGCTGACGGCTGGTGGAGTCCAGCGGGTCAACGGCCGGGTAGATACCCAGAGACGCGATCTGACGGCTCAGTACCACGGTTGCATCTAAGTGAGCAAAGGTGGTGGCTGGGGATGGGTCAGTCAAGTCATCCGCAGGTACGTATACTGCCTGTACGGAAGTGATAGAACCAGTTTTGGTAGAGGTGATACGTTCCTGCAGAACGCCCATCTCTTCCGCCAGCGTCGGCTGATAACCTACCGCAGAAGGCATACGACCCAGCAGTGCAGATACTTCTGTACCGGCCAGGGTATAACGGTAGATGTTATCGACGAACAGCAGAACGTCACGACCTTCGTCACGGAATTTCTCAGCCATGGTCAGGCCGGTCAGTGCAACGCGCAGACGGTTTCCCGGCGGCTCGTTCATCTGGCCGTAAACCAGGGATACTTTATCCAGAACGTTGGAGTCGGTCATTTCGTGGTAGAAGTCGTTACCCTCACGAGTACGCTCACCAACACCAGCAAACACAGAGTAACCGGAGTGTTCGATCGCGATGTTACGGATCAGCTCCATCATGTTTACGGTTTTACCAACACCCGCACCACCAAACAGACCGACTTTACCGCCCTTCGCGAACGGACACATCAGGTCGATAACTTTGATGCCGGTTTCCAGCAGTTCCTGAGAGCTGGAGAGCTCTTCATAGGACGGAGCTGCACGGTGAATCGCCCAACGTTCTTCTTCGCCGATGTCGCCTTTCATATCGATCGGCTGACCCAGCACGTTCATGATACGACCCAGCGTTGCTTTACCAACCGGGACTTCGATCGGGTGCTCAAGGTCTTTAACTTCCAGACCACGACGCAGACCGTCGGAAGAACCCATGGCGATAGCACGTACGATACCACCACCGAGCTGCTGCTGAACTTCCAGCACCAGGCTCTCATTACCATTTTGTACCTCAAGAGCATCGTACACGCGCGGTACGGCATCCTGAGGGAATTCGACGTCAACCACGGCGCCGATTACCTGGACAATTTTTCCAGTAGCCATCTTGAATCCTCTACGAATTAACCTGGTTATACCGCGGATGCACCACCGACGATTTCGGTGAGTTCCTGAGTAATGCTGGCCTGACGAGCTTTGTTGTATACCAACTGCAGCTCTTTAATCAGGCTGCCGCCATTATCGGTTGCGGCTTTCATCGCCACCATACGTGCGGCCTGCTCGCTGGCCAGGTTTTCTACCACGCCCTGATAAACCTGGGACTCGACATAACGACGCAGGAGGGTATCCAGCAGCGCTTTCGGGTCTGGTTCATACAGATAATCCCAGGATTTACGCTTCAGATCAGCATCATCTGATGCCGGTAACGGCAGCAGTTGAGTGATAGTCGGAGTCTGGGACATGGTATTAATAAATTTGTTGCTGACAACGTACAGCTTGTCCAGACGGCCTTCATCATAGGCCTGCAACATCACTTTTACCGGACCGATCAGTTCGGACAGGGACGGGTTATCACCCATGCCGGTCACCTGGGCGACAATATTGCCACCTACGGAACTAAAGAAAGAGACGCCTTTAGAGCCGATCATTGCGATATCGCTCTGAACGCCTTTATCGGACCATACTTTCATATCTGCCAGCACTTTCTTGAACAGGTTAATGTTCAAGCCACCGCACAGACCACGGTCGGTTGACACCACCAGGTAGCCCACGCGTTTAACGTCGCGTTCTTCCAGGTAAGGGTGCTTATATTCCAGATTACCGTTTGCAAGGTGACCAATCACTTTGCGCATGGTTTCTGCATAAGGACGGCTGGCCGCCATGCGCTCCTGCGATTTACGCATTTTGGAAGCGGCGACCATTTCCATCGCTTTAGTGATCTTTTGCGTGTTCTGGACGCTTGCGATCTTACTACGTATCTCTTTTGCGCCGGCCATGAACTTCTCCTCAATGCCTTGCGGCCTGCCCTAAGGCAAGCCGCCAGACTTTACCAGGACTGGGTTGCTTTAAAGGAGTCGAGGATGCTTTTCAGCTTGCCTTCGATCTCGTCGTTATAGCCACCGGTCTGGTTAATCTCTTGCATCAGCGGAGCGTGGTCACGGTCAACGTAAGCCAGCAGAGCGGCTTCGAAACTACCGATTTTCGCCAGTTCCACATCTTCGAGGTAACCACGTTCAGCAGCAAACAGGACCAGGCCCTGCTGTGCTACAGACATCGGAGCATACTGTTTCTGTTTCAGCAGCTCGGTTACTTTCTGACCATGGCTCAGCTGTTTACGGGTTGCTTCATCCAGATCGGATGCGAACTGAGAGAACGCAGCCAGTTCACGATACTGTGCCAGCGCGGTACGGATACCACCGGACAGTTTCTTGATGATCTTGGTCTGAGCAGCACCACCAACACGGGATACGGAGATACCCGGGTTGACCGCAGGACGAATACCAGAGTTAAACAGGTTGGTTTCCAGGAAGATCTGACCATCGGTAATGGAAATTACGTTGGTCGGAACGAACGCAGAAACGTCACCCGCCTGGGTTTCGATAATCGGCAGAGCAGTCAGGGAGCCGGTTTTACCTTTAACTTCACCATTGGTGAATTTCTCAACGTACTCAGCGTTAACGCGGGATGCGCGCTCCAGCAGACGGGAGTGGAGGTAGAAAACGTCACCCGGGAATGCTTCACGTCCTGGCGGACGACGGAGCAGCAGAGAAACCTGACGATAAGCAACAGCCTGTTTAGACAGGTCATCGTATACGATCAGCGCATCTTCACCGCGGTCACGGAAGTATTCGCCCATTGCGCAACCGGCATACGGCGCCAGGTATTGCAGTGCAGCAGACTCGGAAGCGGTCGCAACAACAACGATAGTGTTGGACAGCGCGCCGTGCTCTTCCAGTTTACGAACCACGTTAGAAATAGTGGATGCTTTCTGGCCGATAGCGACGTAGACGCATTTGATACCGGAATCGCGCTGGTTGATGATCGCATCGATTGCCATCGCGGTTTTACCGGTCTGACGGTCACCGATGATCAGCTCACGCTGGCCACGACCGATTGGAATCATCGCATCGACAGATTTATAACCGGTTTGTACCGGCTGGTCGACGGACTGACGTTCGATAACGCCTGGCGCGATAACTTCGATTGGCGAGAAGCCATCGTTATCAACCGGACCTTTACCGTCGATTGGTGCACCCAGGGTGTTCACCACGCGACCCAGCAGGCCACGGCCTACCGGAACTTCAAGGATACGGCCAGTACATTTTACTTTCATGCCTTCGGCAAGGTCAGCGTACGGACCCATCACAACTGCACCAACGGAGTCGCGCTCCAGGTTCAGTGCGATAGCGTAACGGTTACCCGGCAGAGAGATCATTTCACCCTGCATACAATCGGCCAGGCCGTGGATGCGGATAACACCGTCACTGACGGAAACAATCGTACCTTCGTTGTGAGCCTCGCTCACAACATTGAACTGAGCAATGCGCTGCTTGATCAGTTCGCTGATTTCGGTGGAATTCAGTTGCATGCTCCAGTCCCCTTAAGACTGCAAGACGTCTGCCAGGCGATCAAGACGGCCGCGTACGCTACCATCAATGACCATATCACCCGCACGGATGATAACACCTGCCATAACAGACTTATCGATTTTGCAATTCAGCTTAACTTTGCGTGACAGACGTTTTTCCATCGCGCCGACGATCTTCGCAAGCTGTTCTTCACTCAGCTGGGAGGCAGAAATAACATCTACCTCTGCGGTTGCCTCACTGGCAGCACGCAGGTGAATGAACTGCTCGAGAACATCCGGGAGCACCTTAAGACGACCATTTTCTGCCATAACCCGAATCAGGTTCTGGCCATTTTCGTCCAGTTGCTCACCGCAGACCGCAATGAACGCTTCAGAGAGCGTTTCCGGCGCCAGAGCACCGGACAGAAGCTCTGCCATTTGTTCGTTTTTGGTCACTTCAGCGGCAAACGCCAGCATATCCTGCCAGCGTTCAACACTTTTGTGTTCGACGGCAAAGTCAAAAGCTGCTTTGGCGTAGGGGCGAGCTACCGTTACAAATTCAGACATCAGCCCCTCCCTCCTTACAGTTCAGCGACAAGTTTGTCCACGATGTCGCTGTTAGCAGCTTCATCCACGGAACGTTCGATGATCTTCTCGGCGCCAGCAACAGCCAGGATAGCGACCTGCTTACGCAGCTCCTCACGAGCACGTTTACGTTCGGCATCGATTTCAGCCTGCGCCTGTGCGACGATTTTGGTGCGTTCCTGTTCTGCTTCAGCTTTAGCTTCGTCCAGCATCTGAGAGCGACGCTTGTTCGCCTGCTCGATGATGACCTGGGCTTCCGCCTTCGCTTTTTTCAGCTGGTCGGTCGCGTTGGCCTGTGCAAGGTCCAAATCTTTCTTAGCGCGTTCTGCAGAAGCCAAACCGTCAGAAATCTCTTTCTGGCGCTTTTCGATGGCTGCCATTAAAGGCGGCCATACGTACTTCATGCAGAACCATACGAAAAGAACAAACGCGATGGCCTGGCCGAGGATTGTTGCGTTCATGTTCACAGCACAATACCTCTTAAATTAACTCTGTGGCTTAGGTTTCTTTCGAACAACTTACTACGCGACAGCAAACATCACGTACAGACCCAGACCTACAGCGATCATCGGGATAGCATCCACCAGACCCATAACGATAAAGAACTGAGTACGCAGCAGAGGAATCAGATCCGGTTGACGCGCTGCGCCTTCCAGGAATTTGCCCCCGAGGATGCCGATACCGATCGCAGCACCGATCGCCGCCAGACCCATCATCACAGCGGCAGCCATGTACAGCAGATCCATATTCAGGTTTTCCATGACAGTCTCCAGTTTGTTTCAGTAAAAACGTAGTATGTTGGTAAAAATCAATGCTCTTCAGACGCCATCGACAGATAGACAATCGTCAGAACCATGAAGATGAAGGCTTGCAGCGTAATAATCAGGATGTGGAAAATGGCCCATGGCACATTCAGAATCCACTGTGACCACCACGGCAACAGACCAGCAATCAGAATGAAAATCAGCTCA
Organism: Klebsiella sp. R445; assembly: GCF_051131755.1. Lineage (NCBI taxonomy): Bacteria > Pseudomonadati > Pseudomonadota > Gammaproteobacteria > Enterobacterales > Enterobacteriaceae > Klebsiella > Klebsiella sp. R445. The sequence goes on along the minus strand of NZ_CP180446.1, from coordinate 3,154,168 downwards.
CCGGCATACATGTTGCCGAACAGTCGCAGACCAAGTGATACCGGTTTGGACAGCAGGCTTACCCCTTCAAGGATTAAGTTGACAGGAATGAACGCCCAGTGATTGAACGGCTGCAGTGTCAGTTCTTTAACGAACCCACCCACGCCTTTCATTTTGATGCTGTAGAAAAGAATCAGGATAAACACGCCAAGTGCCATCGACAGGGTGATGTTCACGTCGGCAGACGGAACGACACGCAGTGCAGGCAGGCCGAAAATGTGCTCACCGATGTAAGGAATCAGGTCGATTGGCAGCAGGTCCATCAGGTTCATCAGGAATACCCAGACAAACACGGTGAGGGCCAGCGGAGCAATCAGCTTGCTCTTGCCATGATACATATCTTTAACGCTGCCATGGACGAAGCCAATGGTCATCTCAACGGCCGTCTGGAGCTTACCAGGAACACCGCTGGTCGCTTTTTTAGCAACGCTACGGAAAATGGTAAGGAACAACAGACCGAGCACCACTGAGAAGAACATGGAGTCAATGTTGAGCGTCCAGAAGGTGGCCGGGGGGTTGTGCGGATCCACCAGCGAGAAAGTACGCAGGTCCAGCTGAAGGTTGTTCAGATGGTGACCTATGTATTCCTGCGGCGTCATATTTTCTGCAGCCATGATGCCTTTTACCCTTTGTTGTTAATTACAGCTGGTGCCAGAATTTGTACCACCAGCACCAAAACCCACGTCACTATCAGCGGCATGAATACCACTTTGAAAACGGCCAGCGCCATCGCGAGGAGGGCAAAGGTCAGCAACACCTTGAATGCTTCACCGAAGGCGAAGGTCCAGGCCACACGGCCTTTAGATGGTGTATGCGCCTGATGACGCCAGGCAAAAATCATAAACAACATGTTTGGCAAAACAACCGCCAAACCTCCGCATACTGCGGAGATGCCCCAGAAGGGGTCTTTTAGGCTGAACAGCAGTCCACTTGCTATTACTGCCAGTAACTGAATAAACAGAAGCTTACGAGCAACGTTTCGACTCAAGAGCGACACAGACATCACGTTTTTACTCCTGCTCCCTTCGAGGTATGTCGCGTGTCGTATAAAACGTCCTTTAAGACGAAGAGTCAAGCATCAAAAAGCGGACAAATTATACGGTGACGCCCCGTGATTTCAAACAATAAGTAGCAAAATAGTGAATAAATGTTTAATTATTTTCTGACTGACAACTTTTCCTGCATTTTACCAATCTGTGAGCGATCATACGAAACTGCAAATACTGAGAAAACACAGAAAACAAAGCGTGCGGCAGATCACATATTAAACATTTTTGGCTTAATCGAATTAATTCTGTTCATAAATTGTCTGATTTCATCGTTTTGATATTAAAGACAAAAAATAGCGACAATTTATAAAACAACCCTATATACAATAAAAACTACTCATTGACATTTATAATAAAAATTTAACATTCGTATGCTTTGTCAGCGTCTCGATTTTTAGCACGCTGATATTTTCAGTGTTGACTATATTATCTGTTAATAAATGCCAATGTTAATGACCGGATAAACCTTAGTAAAAACATGGTTAAAAAGGGTCCGATATCCGCGCGTACTGACGTCCATTTTTGTAACACGCGGCAGAATTTTTTTTTCACATTTTTTGATAAAATTTAAATCTTTTTTGGTTTAATAAGCACCAAATGGCGTTCCCCTTCCAGCTGCGGAACCTGCAGTTCAATCACCTCGCTGACCACATATCCTTCCGGAAGATTGGCCATTTCCTCTTCCTGAGCAACGCCTTTAAGCGCATAGAAAGCGCCCTCTTCCGTCGGTAGGTGGTGACACCAGCTCACCATGTCATTGAGTGAGGCAAATGCACGGCTGATGACGCCATCAAACGGCGGCTCTGCCGGAAACTCTTCCACACGGCTTTGTACCGGCTCGATGTTATCCAGTTTTAGCTCATGCTGAACCTGGCGAAGAAAGCGTACGCGCTTGCCAAGGCTGTCCAACAGCGTGAAGTGCGACTGCGGGCAGACGATAGCCAGAGGGATCCCCGGCAACCCCGGTCCTGTTCCGACATCGATAAAGCGGCTGCCTTTCAGGTACGGCGCAACGACAATGCTATCGAGAATATGGCGTACCAACATTTCGTTCGGATCGCGAACGGAAGTCAGGTTGTAGGCCTTGTTCCACTTATCCAGCAGTCCAACATAACCTACCAGCTGATTTTTCTGGTGATCGGAGAGCGAAATGCCAGCTTCTGCAAGCAGATGAGAAAGTTTGTTAAGCACTGTTGATACCTGTCTGAATAATTTGCCCGGTGCGCTAACGCTAACCGGGCATACAAGCTTGTAGGGCGGGTTAGCCATGCGCCACCCGCCGGAAGACAATGAAATAGATTATGCGCTACGGCGCAGCATGCCCTGTTTTTTCAGCCAGATCAGCAAAATGGAGATCGCCGCAGGGGTCACGCCTGAAATACGGGTAGCCTGGCCGATCGAAGACGGTTTGTGATCGTTGAGCTTGGCAATGACTTCATTCGACAACCCAATCACCTGGCGGTAATCAAGGGTCACCGGCAGTATCGTATTCTCATTACGCTGCTGCCTTTCGATCTCTTCCTGCTGGCGCGCAATATAGCCTTCATATTTGACCTGAATCTCAACCTGCTCTGCGGCCTGCGTATCTCCCAGGCCCGGCGCGAACGGTGGCAGCTGGACCAGCTGCTCGTAGGTCATTTCCGGACGGCGGAGTAAATCTTCACCGCTGGCTTCGCGAGAAAGCGGCGCGCTCAGATGCGCGTTAACTGCTTCAACGCTGTCTGCTGCCGGGTAAACCCAGGTAGATTTCAGGCGCTGACGTTCAAGCTCAATGCTTTCCAGCTTCTGATTGAAACGCGCCCAGCGTTCATCATCGACCAGACCCAGCTCACGCCCCTGTTCGGTCAGGCGCAGATCGGCATTATCCTCGCGCAGCATCAGACGATACTCCGCGCGGGAGGTAAACATGCGGTACGGTTCTTTGGTACCGAGCGTGCACAGGTCGTCGACCAGTACACCCAGGTAGGCTTCAGAACGCGCTGGCGCCCAACCCTCTTTTTCTGCTGAGAAACGACCGGCGTTGAGGCCAGCAAGCAGACCCTGGGCAGCGGCTTCTTCGTATCCGGTGGTCCCGTTGATCTGTCCGGCAAAGAACAGGCCGTGGATATATTTACTTTCCAGCGTCGGCTTCAGATCGCGAGGATCGAAGAAGTCGTACTCAATAGCGTAGCCTGGGCGAACGATTTTGGCGTTCTCCATGCCTTGCATCGAGCGAACAATCTGTATCTGTACATCGAATGGCAGGCTGGTGGAGATGCCGTTCGGATAAATTTCGTTTGAAGTCAGCCCTTCCGGCTCGAGGAAGATCTGATGCTGGTTGCGATCGGCAAAGCGCATCACTTTGTCTTCGATCGACGGGCAATAACGTGGACCGATCCCTTCAATCACCCCGGCGTACATCGGGCTGCGATCGAGGTTATTGCGGATCACGTCATGGGTTTTCTCGTTGGTATACGTGATGTAGCACGGAACCTGACGCGGATGCTGATCCGCAGAGCCCATGAACGAGAAGACCGGCATTGGGTTATCGCCATGCTGTGGCGCCAGAACGCTGAAGTCGATAGTGCGGGCGTCAATACGCGGCGGCGTCCCGGTTTTCAGAAGACTAACGCGCAGCGGCAGTTCACGCAAGCGACGAGAGAGCGGGATAGACGGCGGATCGCCTGCACGGCCACCGCTGTAGTTATCCAGACCAATGTGGATCTTGCCGTCGAGGAACGTCCCCACGGTCAGGACCACCGCTTTGGCGCGGAATTTCAGGCCCATCTGGGTTACTGCACCGACAACTCGATCGTTTTCGACAATCAGATCTTCAACCGCCTGCTGGAAGATCATCAGGTTTGGCTGGTTTTCCAGTGCAGTGCGAACCGCCTGGCGATAGAGTACACGGTCGGCCTGTGCTCGGGTGGCACGTACTGCCGGGCCTTTGCTGGCGTTTAGTATCCTAAACTGAATGCCTGCCTGGTCGATCGCTTTCGCCATCAGGCCGCCAAGTGCATCCACTTCTTTTACCAGGTGTCCTTTCCCAATGCCGCCAATCGCCGGGTTGCAGCTCATCTGCCCCAGAGTGTCGATATTGTGTGTCAAAAGCAGGGTCTGTTGACCCATTCGCGCTGCGGCCATCGCGGCCTCAGTGCCTGCATGACCCCCGCCAATGATGATGACGTCAAAAGGATCCTGATAAAACATGGTGGTATGCCTCGCATAAAGCGGTTTGAAAATGGATTGAAGCCCGGGCCGTGGATTCTACTCAACTTTAGTCGATCGAGAAAGCTCCGGGATCTTGAGTATTAAAAAGAAGATCTTTTATTTAGAGATCTGTTTTATTGTGATCTCTTATTAGGATCGAGCTTTTCTGTGGATAAGCCGGATCCAGACTTTAAGATCAACCGGTTAAGAAGGATCACTATCTGTGAATGATCGGTGATCCTGTTCCGTATAAGCTGGGATCAAAATGAAGGGTTATGCACAGCCCAAAAAGCGAGCAAGGGTTATTCTTTGGATAACTACCGGTTGATCAGAGCTTTTAAGCAGAGTTATACACAGAAAAACGGACGATCTTTACAAAACTCAGAGTAAATCTTTCCAGGATCCGACCCAAATCTCTGCCGGATCTTCCGGAATTTCATGTTCCAGCACATTTATCTTCAGCGTTTCGCCGATCTGTTTTGCGCCACATGCTTTCAGTGCGCTGTCGATCTTGTCGATGGCTCCGCAGAAGGTGTCATATTCCCGGCTGCCAATACCAATGGCGCCAAAACGCACGGCAGACAGGTCTGCGCGTTGCTCCTGAATAGCTTCAAAGAACGGCAGCAGGTTATCAGGGATATCACCTGCACCATGAGTAGAAGAGATAACTAACCAGATCCCTTCAGCCTGCAGATCCTCGATCAACGGACCGTGCTGGATTTCGGTGCTGTAACCCGCCTCTTCCAGCTTTTCAGCCAGATGCTCCGCTACATATTCCGCACTGCCCAGGGTACTGCCGCTGATAAGCGTAATGTCTGCCATGATCGTCTGCTCAATTATTCAGAGTGGCACATTGTACGCTGTGTGTGAGCTGGGATCTACCTGTGGAAAATGTGGGATTAAAAAAGCCCGATCACGGGCGGATGGTCCGCATGATCGGGTTCTGCAGGGAGATCAGAGTCTCGGTGGACTGAATTTCATCGATTGTTTGGATCTTGTTGATAAGTACCTGTTGCAGGGCATCGATCGAGCGGCACATCACCTTTATAAAGATGCTGTAGTGCCCGGTGGTGTAATAGGCTTCGGTGACCTCGTCGAGGCTTTCTAGCCTGGCCAGCGCGGAAGGATAGTCTTTGGCGCTTTTCAAAATGATGCCGATAAAGCAGCAGACATCGTAGCCGAGCTGTTTAGGATTCACGTCGATGCGTGCGCCGGTAATGATCCCCGCCTGTTTCATCTTCTCTACGCGCACATGGATGGTGCCGGGGCTGACGCCAAACTGTTTGGCCAGTTCCGCGTACGCCGTGCGCGCATTGGCCATTAATGCCTCGAGGATGCCGCGGTCCAGATTGTCGATCTGATAATTTTCCATAGGTTTTTCTTATGATGTTTGATGATTCTTTCTATATTAGCCTGATATTTTAATGAATCAAAAGTGAACCCGGCTTTTTGTTGTTTGATTATTGAATTGGTGGCCTGTTTTGTTGCTTAATCAATACCAACAGGACGCAGGAGTTAAAAAAAATGAAAACCGCATACATCGCAAAACAACGCCAGATTAGTTTCGTTAAGTCGCACTTTTCCCGCCAGCTGGAAGAGAAGCTTGGTCTGATTGAAGTCCAGGCACCTATTTTAAGCCGCGTGGGAGACGGGACTCAGGACAACCTCTCTGGTAGCGAGAAAGCGGTTCAGGTTAAAGTGAAAACACTGCCAGACGCTCAGTTCGAAGTGGTTCATTCGCTGGCGAAATGGAAACGTCAAACCCTGGGACAACACGACTTCAGCGCGGGCGAAGGGCTCTACACGCACATGAAAGCCCTTCGCCCCGATGAAGACCGACTGACCGCCATTCACTCTGTTTACGTCGACCAGTGGGACTGGGAACGCGTGATGGGGGATGGTGAGCGCCACGTCGGGACATTGAAATCGACCGTAGAGGCGATCTACGCCGGGATCAAAGCGACCGAAGCCGCGGCATGTAAAGAGTTTGGGCTGGCACCGTTCCTGCCAGAGCAGATTCAGTTTGTTCATAGCCAGGAGCTGCTGAGCCGCTATCCGGGCCTCGATGCCAAAGGGCGTGAGCGGGCGATTGCCAAAGAGCTGGGTGCCGTATTCCTTATCGGTATTGGCGGCAAGCTTTCTGATGGCCAGCGTCACGATGTTCGTGCGCCGGATTATGATGACTGGAGCACCTCAGCCGATGAAGGCTTGAGCGGCCTGAATGGCGATATCCTGGTGTGGAACCCGGTACTGGAAGACGCGTTTGAGATCTCTTCCATGGGGATCCGCGTGGATGCTGATGCACTGAAACGCCAGCTGGCGATCACCGGTGATGAAGATCGCCTGAAGCTGGAGTGGCACCAGGCGCTGCTGCGCGGTGAGATGCCGCAGACGATCGGCGGCGGTATTGGCCAGTCCCGTCTGACCATGTTGCTGCTGCAGCTTGACCATATCGGCCAGGTACAGTGCGGCGTGTGGCCAGCTCAGGTTCGCGAGAGCGTGGACGCGCTTCTTTAATAGACCTTCGCGAAGTTTGTTAACGCCGCCAGCGTCGTAGCAGGCGGCTACGCAACCCGGTATCAAAGCGCCAGATATGATCGAAGATGCGCATAATGCCGGGTTTGCCATGTACCGACATCGCCACCGCGTGAAAGCGATGCTGGTGTTTGCGCTGCAGTTCCCCCACCTGATTGATCACCTCATCCGGCAGACGCTGGGCAATAAAATCGGAAATCACCACCGCATCGGCATCCACCCACTGCGGATTTTGCATGCGCTCAATAATGGAGCGGAAACAGCTGGCTAGATCGGTACCGCCGCGAAAACGTTGGCTCAGGAAACGGATCGCCTGCTCAAGCCCCTCGGGGCCTGTCAGTTCGTAATGCACCACTTCGCTGGAGAACAGCATAATAAAGCAGCGGCGATTATCCGCCAGCGCCACCCGCATTAAGGCCAGGCAAAAGGCCTTGGCACACTGCTCGTTGAAACCGCCCATCGAACCGGAGGTATCGACGCAGACGATAAACGGCCCGCGCGGCTGTTCGTCGACATCCTGTCGGGTGACCGGCCTCTCGGTGATTTTTTCCCGCCAGGCGTCGCCGTGCAGCCGATAGGTCAGCAACTGCTTTTCCACCAGCTTGCGGTAGAACTCGAATTCCAGTTCGGTGATCCCAAGCGTCGCCAGCTCCGGCGGGAGCAGGCGTAAAATATCGTCACTCTGCTGCAGGCCATCAACCTGTTCCGGTACCGTGGCCGGTTCGCGGACCAGGCTACGGAAGGCTTCCATCGGCGCCTCTTTTTTGGGGACCGATTTTGCTTCTCGTGAACGACCGAGCTGTTCAGCCAGCTGCATTAATTCCGGCTGCTGGCTAAGAAAATCACCGTAACGGATGATCAGCTGATAGTCGCCGCGCTTCAGTTCGCCGGCGCTCATATCCCACAGTCGCCCGGCGGCGTTATCGTTTTCAACCAGCACCGGTTCCAGCTGGCCGCTGAGGGTCATGCGTTCCTGTACTTCACTGAGCAACTGATCCCGCTCCTCGTCCAGCAGTTGCTGGTTGAGGGAGGTCACCTGGACCACCAGGCTCAGGCGCCAGCGCTGTAAAAAGAGGGTATGCAGTGCGGGAGTGAAGGTGGTGTTGTCATCCACCAGCTGCTGCGCCTGGGCGGCAAATGGCGAGTGCTGGCTACGCAGTCCGTTAAGGATCTGCGGCAGCTGGACGATGAACTGCGAGGTGGAGAGCAACTGCGCGCGTTGATAGCTTTGTACTTCTGCATCCAGCTCTGGCGGGACATGGGTCTCTTTGAGCCGGGCCCGGATCGACTCCCGCCAGCGCGGGATATCGGCAGCAATAATGTTTTTCAGGCGCGGGAATTTTTCGAAGAATACGGCAAGCTGAGGGGAGGCCAGCAGCGCCAGCAGCATCTCTTCGATCATCCCCTCTTCGCTGACTGCCAGCATGACATTCAGCATATCCAGCGTCATGGCTGACGTGCCTGCTTAATCTGCGTCCCGACGTCCTGCAGGCTGGCTTCGATACGCCCAAGCCAGTCACCAGGAATGAACAGGCATTTTTGCTGTTCGCTGAAGCGGTTATGTTGCTGGTGCCACTCATCATCCAGCGCTTCCAGCTGCTGCCTGATTTCTGCCGGCATATTTTCCTGCGATTCGCTGCCAGGCAGTGATAGGCGGGAACCCTGCAGGCTGACGTCGCGTACCACCAGGTGCTGGCTGGCATCGACATCGATAGTTAACAGCTGTGCGAAACCAATGCCGTTAAGCTTGCCACGGATCTCGCCGCCTTTTTCCAGCCAGTGCGACAGCTCTTCGCGTACGAAGGTAATGTGGATAACGTTGATATCGTGCAGTTTAAGCGGCTGCTGGAGCAGTAAGGTCAAGGTGGCTTCCTGCAGCTCTGCAGGCAGCTCATAGTGGGGTTTACGGCTGAACATTCCGCCAAGACGCGTCACCTTCAACGCGGTTTTGTCGCTGTGCTGCTGCTGGATTTGAATGCGTCGTTGGGTAATCGCCCCCAGTTTGGTCAACATGGCCTGCTGCTGCCAGGCATGGCTGGTCATCAGGGCTTCCAGCTGCTGCGACATCAGATTCATGCTTTTGATATCGTGCCACAGGCAATCTTTCAGCAAGATCAGGTCGATAGGGGCAATGGTGTCCCGGCCGCTGAAGAAGGCGCTGGCCTGCAGCAGACGAATGGCTTTTTTCCAGCGACGGTCGGAGACATAAGGCGCATCAGGCAGCGTATCCAGCTGCTGGCGCAGCTGGAACACCAGCTCAAATACGCTATCCGGCAGCTTCACGCCGCTGATATCTTGCTGCCACTGGGTAAACTCTTCAGTGCTGATCTGCAGGCTGGTGGGTACCGGGTTACTGTTTTCATCCTGCTGGCTGACCAGCATAGAACGGAAATTGGTCTTATCCTGAACCTTATCCAGCCACAAGCGGATGAGCATGCGATCGTAGAGCGCTTCAAGACTGCTGTCCGCTTCCGGCAATTCATTTGATGCCGCCACTAGCAGACGCATGGGGATTTTTTCCTCCGTTGCGCCATTGCGGAAGTGACGTTCGTTGATGGCCGTCAGAAGGGTGTTGAGGATTGCCGGGCCTGCTTTCCAGATCTCATCGAGGAACACAATTTCAGCTTCCGGCAGATAGCCGGTGGTCAGACGCTCGTAGCGTCCTTCGTCTTTCAGTGCCTGGATAGAGAGGGGGCCAAAAACTTCTTCCGGGGTGGAAAAGCGGGTCATCAGGTATTCAAAAGCGCGGGCTTGCTGGAAGGCGAACTTGAGGCGGCGGGCGATCAGGCTTTTCGCGATGCCCGGCGGGCCAAGTAAAAAAACGCTTTCTCCGCTGAGCGCGGCAAGCAGGCAAAGTCGTATTGCGTGGCTGCGTTCGAACAAACCTTTTTCCAGCGAGGCACTTAGCCGGGAAATTCTTTCTGCCAGTAAATGTGATTGAGCCATAATTGAGTTGCGTGCTTTTTCATGTGTCGTTATTGAGTCGAGTATAGATGTTTGATTGGGTATGGTAATAGCCTGAAGAATCGATTTATTTTCTTTGAGTCAGATTAATATGATGTCAGTTAGGGGTACGATTCAGCAAATAATCGTGCATACTGTGCGCTTTTTGTGGGCCAAGGGACTAGGCACACATTTGTTTTATAAACGAAAAGACTAGTCTATGAGCACTGATAATAAGCAATCGCTGCCGGCCGTTACGCTGGCAGCCATCGGCGTGGTATATGGTGATATCGGTACCAGCCCGCTGTATACACTTCGAGAATGTTTGTCTGGTCAGTTTGGGTTTGGCGTTGAACGTGATGCCGTTTTTGGCTTTCTGTCGCTGATTTTCTGGCTGTTAATCTTTACCGTATCACTCAAATATATCACCTTCGTTATGCGTGCTGACAACGCCGGCGAAGGGGGGATCCTGACGCTGATGTCGTTAGCTGGACGCAACACGTCCGCACGAATGACATCGGTTCTGGTGATCCTTGGCCTGATTGGCGGCAGCTTCTTCTATGGCGAGGTGGTCATCACACCGGCTATTTCAGTGATGTCGGCCATTGAAGGTCTGGAGATTATTGCCCCGAATCTGGATACCTGGATTGTCCCCATCTCCATTATCGTGCTGACGCTGCTGTTTGCTATTCAAAAGCACGGCACCAGCATGGTCGGGAAGCTGTTTGCACCGATTATGCTGATCTGGTTCCTGCTGCTGGCAGTGCTGGGCGCAAGAAGCATTCTGGCCAACCCGGAAGTGCTGCAGGCGCTTAACCCTTATTGGGCCTTCCATTTCTTCATGGAATATAAAACCGTCTCCTTCGTGGCATTGGGTGCGGTGGTGCTTTCTATTACCGGTGTCGAGGCGCTGTATGCTGACATGGGACACTTTGGCAAATTGCCGATTCGCTTAGCGTGGTTTTCCGTGGTGCTGCCCTCGCTGGTGCTCAACTACTTCGGCCAGGGTGCGCTGCTGTTAAAGCACCCGGAAGCGATTAAAAACCCCTTCTTCCTGCTGGCGCCGGAATGGGCGCTGATCCCGATGCTGATCCTCGCCGCGCTGGCGACGGTCATCGCGTCGCAGGCGGTTATTTCGGGCGTCTTCTCCCTGACGCGCCAGGCGGTTCGTCTGGGCTATCTGTCGCCGATGCGCATCATCCATACGTCGGAAATGGAATCGGGTCAGATTTATATCCCGTTCATCAACTGGCTGTTGTACGTCTCGGTGGTTATCGTCATCATCAGCTTTGAGCACTCCTCCAATCTGGCGGCGGCGTACGGGATTGCGGTGACCGGGACCATGGTGCTGACGACCATCCTCTTCACCACCGTTGCGCGTAAAAACTGGCACTGGAATAAGTTCGTGGTGGCGTTGCTGCTTATCGGCTTCATGTGCATTGACCTGCCGCTGTTCTCGGCCAACCTCGATAAGATTGTGTCCGGTGGCTGGCTGCCGTTGACGCTGGGGCTGGTGATGTTCACGGTGATGACCACCTGGAAGAGCGAGCGTTTCCGCCTGCTGCGCCGTATGCACGAGCACGGCAACTCACTGGAAGCGATGATCTCTTCCCTGGAGAAATCGCCGCCGGTTCGCGTGCCGGGAACCGCGGTGTATATGTCCCGTGCGCTGAACGTGATTCCGTTTGCCCTGCTGCATAACCTCAAGCACAACAAGGTGCTGCACGAGCGGGTGATCCTCCTGACGCTGCGGACCGAAGATGCGCCTTATGTACACAATGTGCGTCGGGTCCAGATCGAGCAGATTTCGCCATCGTTCTGGCGCGTGGTGGCCAGCTATGGCTGGCGCGAAACGCCGAACGTCGAAGAAGTGTTCCACCGCTGCGGACTGGAAGGCCTGAGCTGCCGGATGATGGAAACCTCGTTCTTTATGTCGCATGAATCGCTGATTATCGGCAAGCGGCCGTGGTACCTGCGCCTGCGCGGGAAATTGTATCTCCTGCTGCAGCGCAATGCCCTGAGGGCGCCGGATCAGTTCGAAATCCCGCCAAATCGGGTCATCGAACTGGGTACCCAGGTCGAAATCTGATGTTCCTGAAGCCCTTCCTCGTGAAGGGCTTTTTGTTACCTTTTGCCCCGCTTCACATTTCTTCTCCGCGTTCGCGAAACGTTTCGATGGCGATCACATTTCTCTCCTCTGATGATGGTTTTCCGCTCGTTAATTGACAATACTTATCTCAGCGAAACGTTTCGCTAATGGAGCAAAAGAGAAAAATGAAAAAAGGCACCGTACTTAACGCTGATATTTCCTCGGTTATCTCGCGCCTGGGTCATACCGATACGCTGGTGGTCTGTGATGCTGGTTTACCGGTTCCTCACAGCAGCATGCGCATTGATATGGCGCTAACTCAGGGCGTTCCCTCCTTTATGCAGGTTCTGGAGGTGGTCACGGCGGAAATGCAGGTTGAAGCGGCGATCCTGGCGGAAGAGATCAAAACGCATAATCCGCAGCTCCATGCGACGTTGCTCACTCACCTCGAGCAGCTGCAGCAACACCAGGGAAATATCATTGATATTCGTTACACCAGTCATGAGCAGTTCAAAAAACAAACCGCTGAGAGTCAGGCGGTGATTCGCAGCGGGGAGTGTTCCCCGTATGCGAACGTTATTCTCTGTGCCGGCGTAACGTTCTGAGGTCGCCGATATGGAAGCCTTACTGCAATTAAAAGGGATCGATAAAGCGTTCCCTGGCGTGAAGGCGCTCTCCGGCGCCTCGCTGAATGTCTATGCTGGCCGCGTGATGGCGCTGGTCGGGGAGAACGGTGCCGGCAAATCCACCATGATGAAGGTGCTGACCGGTATCTATGCCCGCGATGCAGGCTCCCTGCTGTGGCTGGGGAAAGAGGTCACCTTCAACGGACCGAAATCCTCCCAGGAAGCTGGTATCGGCATTATCCATCAGGAACTGAACCTGATTCCTCAACTGACGATCGCGGAAAACATTTTCCTCGGTCGCGAGTTCGTTAACCGGTTTGGCAAAATCGACTGGAAAACGATGTATGCCGAATCCGACAAGCTGTTGGCGAAGCTGAACTTACGCTTTAACAGCCAGAAGCTGGTGGGCGATCTGTCGATTGGCGATCAGCAGATGGTTGAGATCGCCAAAGTGCTTAGCTTCGAGTCGAAGGTCATCATTATGGATGAACCGACGGATGCCCTGACCGATACCGAAACCGAATCCCTGTTCCGCGTCATTCGCGAGCTAAAAGCGCAAGGGCGCGGGATTGTCTATATCTCCCACCGCATGAAAGAGATCTTTGAGATTTGCGACGATGTGACGGTCTTCCGCGACGGGCAGTTTATCGCCGAGCGTGAAGTCGCCAGCCTCAATGAAGATCTGCTGATCGAAATGATGGTCGGCCGCAAGCTGGAAGATCAGTACCCGCATCTGGATAAAGCGCCGGGGGCTATTCGCCTCAAGGTGGATAACCTGTGCGGGCCGGGCGTTGAAAATGTCACTTTCACCCTGCGTCAGGGTGAAATCCTCGGCGTCGCCGGGCTGATGGGCGCCGGACGAACGGAACTGATGAAAGTGCTGTACGGCGCGCTGGCGCGGCACAGCGGTAGCGTCACCCTCGACGGGCATGAAGTGGTGACCCGCTCTCCTCAGGATGGCCTGGCAAACGGTATTGTCTATATCTCCGAAGACCGTAAGCGCGATGGTTTAGTGCTCGGTATGTCGGTGAAAGAAAACATGTCTTTAACTGCGTTGCGCTATTTCAGCCATGCCGGCGGTCGCCTGAAACATGGCGATGAACAGCAGGCGGTGAGCGACTTTATCCGCTTATTCAATGTGAAAACGCCGTCAATGGAACAGGCGATTGGCCTGCTTTCCGGCGGTAACCAGCAGAAAGTGGCGATTGCCCGCGGGCTGATGACGCGGCCAAAAGTGCTGATCCTTGATGAGCCCACCCGTGGCGTGGACGTCGGGGCGAAGAAAGAGATCTACCAGCTGATCAACCAGTTTAAAGCCGATGGTCTGAGCATCATTCTGGTCTCCTCGGAGATGCCGGAAGTGTTAGGCATGAGCGATCGCATCATTGTGATGCATGAAGGGCATCTCGGCGGTGAATTTACACGCGAGCAGGCCACCCAGGAAGTATTGATGGCTGCCGCTGTGGGCAAGCTTAACCGTGTGAATCAGGAGTAAAAAAGATGACAACCCAGGCTGTTTCTGGTCGCCGCTATTTCACGAAAGCATGGCTGATGGAGCAAAAATCGTTAATTGCTCTGTTGGTGCTGATAGCGATTGTGTCGACCATGAGCCCCAACTTTTTTACCGTCAATAACCTGTTCAATATCCTGCAACAGACGTCGGTCAACGCCATAATGGCCGTTGGGATGACGCTGGTCATTCTGACCTCAGGGATCGACCTGTCCGTCGGTTCTCTGCTGGCGCTGACCGGCGCGGTTGCCGCGTCGATTGTGGGCCTGGAGGTCAATGCGCTGGTGGCGATTGCTGGTGCGTTGGCGTTAGGCGCGGCAATCGGTGCGGTTACCGGCGTCATCGTGGCGAAAGGGCGTGTACAGGCCTTTATTGCCACCCTGGTGATGATGCTTCTGCTGCGCGGGGTGACGATGGTCTACACCAACGGCAGTCCGGTTAACACCGGGTTCACCGATAATGCCGACCTGTTTGGCTGGTTTGGTATCGGCCGCCCGTTAGGCATCCCGACTCCGGTGTGGATTATGGCGATCGTCTTTCTTGCGGCCTGGTACATGCTGCACCATACGCGGCTGGGCCGTTATATCTACGCGCTGGGCGGTAACGAAGCGGCAACCCGCTTGTCCGGCATCAGCGTCAATAAAGTCAAAATTATCGTCTACTCGTTGTGCGGCCTGCTGGCATCCCTGGCGGGGATTATCGAAGTGGCGCGTCTGTCTTCCGCGCAGCCGACGGCGGGTACTGGTTATGAACTGGATGCGATTGCGGCCGTCGTGCTTGGCGGCACCAGCCTCGCCGGTGGTAAAGGCCGTATCGTCGGGACACTGATCGGTGCGCTGATCCTTGGCTTCCTGAACAACGGACTGAATTTGTTAGGCGTTTCTTCCTATTACCAGATGATCGTGAAAGCGGTGGTAATTTTGCTGGCGGTGCTGGTAGACAACAAAAAGCAGTAACTAAGAACTCTACAGGACATCTTAACTATGAATATGAAAAAACTGGCGACCCTGGTCTCTGCTGTAGCCCTCAGTGCAACCGTCAGCGCCAATGCGATGGCGAAAGACACCATCGCCCTGGTTATCTCGACCCTGAATAACCCGTTCTTCGTCTCCCTGAAAGACGGGGCTCAGAAAGAAGCGGACAAACTGGGCTACAACCTGGTGGTGCTGGATTCGCAAAACAACCCGGCGAAAGAGCTGGCGAACGTCCAGGACCTCACGGTGCGTGGCGCGAAGCTGCTGCTGATCAACCCGACCGATTCTGATGCGGTTGGCAACGCGGTGAAGATGGCTAACCAGGCGAAAATCCCGGTGATCACCCTTGACCGCCAGGCGGCAAAAGGCGACGTAGTCAGCCATATTGCTTCTGATAACGTGCTGGGCGGTAAAATGGCCGGCGACTATATCGCCAAAAAAGCCGGTGAAGGAGCGAAAGTAATTGAACTGCAAGGCATTGCCGGAACATCTGCGGCACGCGAACGTGGTGAAGGCTTTAAACAGGCCGTTGCAGCACACAAATTCAATGTGCTGGCCAGCCAGCCGGCGGATTTCGATCGTACCAAAGGCCTGAACGTCATGCAGAACCTGCTGACGGCGCATCCTGATGTGAAAGCGGTGTTTGCTCAGAACGACGAAATGGCGCTCGGTGCACTGCGTGCATTGCAAACTGCCGGTAAATCCGATGTGATGGTGGTTGGATTTGATGGCACTCCGGATGGCGAAAAAGCAGTAAACAGTGGCAAACTGGCAGCGACTATCGCCCAGTTGCCAGAGCAGATCGGCGTGAAAGGCGTGGAGACTGCTGATAAAGTGCTGAAGGGTGAGAAAGTGGATGCCAGCTATCCGGTTGAGCTGAAACTGGTCATTAAGCAGTAATATGCGATTCGGATCGGCAACGGTCCGAGGGACAACATAAAAAAGAAAAGCAGGGCATGCGCCACCGGAGTCCGGTGGCGCGCTTTCCCGGGAACAGAAATCATGAAAACCTCAGGCAAACTTGTCGTCCTTGGCAGCATCAATGCCGATCACATTCTTAACCTTGAATCTTTCCCAACGCCGGGTGAAACCGTCACCGGCCAGCACTATCAGGTGGCTTTCGGCGGTAAAGGGGCCAACCAGGCCGTTGCTGCCGGGCGAAGCGGAGCGGATATTGCGTTTATTGCCTGCACCGGTGATGACGATATCGGCGAGCGCGTTCGTCACCAGCTGGAGCGCGATAACATCGATGTGACGCCCGTGCGAGCGGTAAAAGACCAATCGACCGGCGTGGCGCTGATCTTTGTTAATGCTGAAGGTGAGAATGTCATCGGTATTCATGCCGGCGCGAATGCCGCCCTCTCTGTGGCCCAGGTGGAAGCAGAAAAAGAGCGGATTGCAGGCGCACAGGCGCTGCTGATGCAGCTGGAATCTCCGCTGGAAAGCGTCCTGGCGGCAGCAACCATCGCTCATCAGCATCAAACAACCGTGGTACTGAACCCGGCGCCGGCGCGTGAACTGCCTGATGCGCTGCTTTCGCTGGTGGATATCATTACCCCCAACGAAACCGAAGCGGAAAAGCTGACCGGTATCCACGTTGAAAACGATGACGATGCGGCAAAAGCGGCCCATGTGCTGCATGAAAAAGGCATCGGCATCGTGATGATTACCCTCGGCAGCCGCGGAGTTTGGGTTAGCCGTGAAGGTGAAGGCCGTCGGGTTGCTGGTTTTAAAGTCCAGGCCATCGATACCATTGCCGCAGGCGATACCTTCAATGGCGCCGTCGTGACGGCGTTACTGGAAGGTACCGCGCTGGATGAAGCGATCCGCTTTGCCCATGCCGCCGCTGCCATTGCCGTTACCCGCAAAGGCGCGCAGCCTTCGGTTCCATGGCGCAAAGAGATCGACGAGTTTTTACGTCAACAGGGGTAACGCTTGGCTACCATGAAGGATGTAGCCCGCGAAGCGGGCGTTTCCACTTCAACAGTGTCTCACGTCATTAATAAAGACCGCTTCGTCAGCGAAGCGATCACGGCCAAAGTCGATGCGGCGATAAAAAATCTTAACTACGCGCCGTCTGCGCTGGCGCGCAGCCTCAAACTCAACCAGACCCGGACGATTGGCATGCTGATCACCGCCAGTACCAACCCGTTCTATTCGGAGCTGGTGCGCGGCGTGGAGCGCAGCTGTTTTGAACGCGGCTATAGCCTGGTGCTGTGTAACACCGAAGGCGATGAGCAGCGCATGAATCGCAATCTTGAGACGCTGATGCAAAAGCGTGTCGATGGCTTATTGCTGCTGTGTACCGAAACACACCAACCTTCACCAGAAATAATGCAGCGCTACCCATCGGTACCGACGGTGATGATGGACTGGGCGCCGTTCGATGGCGACAGCGATCTGATCCAGGATAACTCGTTGCTGGGTGGCGATATGGCGACGCAGTACTTAATTGATAAAGGCTATACCCGGGTTGCTTGTATCGCAGGGCCGCTGGATAAAACGCCGTCGCGCCTGCGGCTGGAGGGATACCATGCGGCGATGGCCCGCGCCGGACTTACCGTGACGGAAGGCTATGTCATTACCAGCGATTTTGAATTTGGCGGCGGATTTAGCGCCATGCAAGCGCTACTGGCATTGCCCGAGCGGCCGCAGGCGGTATTTGTCGGCAACGATGCGATGGCGGTGGGCGCGTATCAATCGCTTTATCAGGCCGGGCTACGCATTCCGCAGGATATGGCGCTGGTGGGGTATGACGATATCGAACTGGCGCGCTACATGACACCGCCGCTGACTACTATCCATCAACCCAAAGATGAGCTGGGTGAGCTGGCCATCGACGTGCTGATTCATCGTATGGCCGATCCGGGGCAGAAACAGCAGCGCGTTCAGCTGACCCCGGAGCTGGTGATTCGCGGCTCGGTCTAACGCTGGTGCCGTTCCTTTATCAGGTTGCGGCCATCTTTGGCTTTTAACAGCATAAATGTCAGCGCTGATACCACGGTAATCACCCCCATCGTAATAAAGGTGTAGTGGAACTGCTCGATGGTATTGGCGCTCTCAAACCCTTCATAAAAACGCAGCACGGCAGCACTAATCGCGACCCCGAGACTAATCGATAACTGCTGGGTGACGGCTAGCAGGCTATTGCCGCCACTGGCGTTGTCATCGGTCAGGTCAGCCAGCGTGATGGTATTCATCGAGGTGAACTGGGTCGACATCGCCATCCCCAGCACAAACAGCGGCAGCAGTAGCATCCAGATCGGCATGCCCGGCGACTGGAATGAGAACTGGGCGATCATCACACCAATAAACAGCGTCACACCAACCAGCGTTTTCCGGTAACCAAGCCATCGCAGAATCTGCGTCACGGTCGATTTCGCAATAATCGAACCGATGGCGGTGGGAGCTATCATGCAGCCGGCGACAATCGCCGGATAGCCAAAACCGACCTGCAGCATCAGTGGCATCAGAAACGGCACGCAGCCGGTCCCCAGACGCGTTGCCAGGTTTCCGGCAATCCCCACCGAGAAGGTACGGGTCTTAAATAATGATAGCGAGATCAGCGGCGTTGGATGACGGCGCGCGTGGCGGATATAGGCCAGCAGTAATATGACGCTCAGGGCGATGACGGAAAGCGCAATCCAGGTCGCTACAATTTTCTCGCCGAACAGTTCGATGCCGCTGGAGAACAGTACCAGGCTTAAACCAAACAGCAGGAAACCGGTGGTATCGAAACGACGGCGTGGGGTGGTGAAATCCGGCATATATTTGCGCGCGTAAAGGATGCCGATAATGCCGATAGGGATATTAATGAGGAAAATCCAGTGCCAGCTGGCCCAGGTCACCAGCACGCCACCGAGTACCGGCCCAAGAATGGGGCCGACCAGTCCCGGCATGGTGACGAAGTTCAGTACCGGCAGCAGCTCGCTACGCGGGTAGGCTCTTAATAATGCCAGGCGCGCTACCGGCATCATCATGGCGCCACCAATCCCCTGAATGACGCGAAAGATAACCAGCTCCATCAACGAGCCGGAAAGGGCGCAGGCCAGCGAGCCGAGCGTAAACAGGCCGACGGCGATAATAAAGACTTTGCGGGTGCCGAAACGGTCAGCCAGCCATCCGCTGACCGGGATAAGCATGGCGACCGTTAATGTATAGCTGATGATGGCGGATTGCATGGCCAGTGGCGAACGGTTGAGACTGTGCGCGATGGCAGGAAGGGCGGTGTTCAGAATGGTGGCATCAAGTGCCTGCATAAAAAAGGCCATTGCCGCAATCCACGGCAGCCCGGCCATACTACGCCCTTTCTTTTCGGTCATGCGAAACCCTTGTTATTTGCCTGAATGGTGTGGTGCGTTCAATAACGTCTGGCAGGCGTTAAGCGCTCGCGGGCCGTCGCTATCCTGAATGGCATCAACGATAGCCTGGTGGAGATCCAGCTTCACCACTTCATTCTGGGTAATAGAAGTGAAGTAGGTGTGGTAAACCGAATGAAACAGCGAGGCGAAGGAAATCAGGAACGGATTCCCGCTCATCTCATAGATGTGTTCGTGCCAGGCCATATCGACTTCAATCCAGCGTTCACGCTGAAAACGTCTTTTCAACTGCGCCATCTCTTCCATTAAGGTATTGAGCTGAGCCTTTTGTTCCGGGCTGCCTGTTGTCGCGGCCAGAAAACAGGCTTGTGGCTCCAGGCTGCTGCGCATGACAAGGAAATGGGAGACCACGTCTTCAAAATTATCTTCCGTTAGCCACCATGACAGCAGCTCTTTGTCGAGAAAGTTCCAGCTACTGCGCGGCATGACGCGGGTGCCGATGCGCGGGCGTGGCAGCAGCATCCCTTTTGCGGTGAGCGTCTTGACCGCTTCTCGTACCGCGGTACGGCTGACGCCGAACTGCTCGCCGAGATCCATTTCGCCGGGAAGGATACTTTCTGGCGGGTATTCACCGGTCAGGATTTTTTGAGCCAGTTTCTCCGCTAATACCCAGGAGATGTTCTTTTGTGCCGCCAGTTGCTGTGCGCTTAATGACATAAATGCCGTTCCTTTCTCTTTTTTACTGTATCAGTATGCCATCTGACGGCCGCTTTCGTTGGTTAAAACGGCAAAACGCTGGTTTTTTGCCACGTTACGCAGCGTTTTGGTGAAAAAAAAGACGGTTGAAAAGTTTTTTTAAAACAGGGCTTGTCAACGTCTCAGAACTCCCTATAATGCGCCTCCACTGACACGGAACAACGGCACGCAAGCCGCCGGGTCAGCAGGGTTTCTCCGGAAATTCTGACAGAGAAAAGCGAAAACAAATGCTTGACTCTGAATGAGGAAAACGTATTATACGGGACCTCGCAACGGTGAGCGAAAGCCGCGTTGCACTGCTCTTTAACAATTTATCAGACAATCTGTGTGGGCACTCAAAGTGACATGGATTCTTAACGTCCTCGGACGAAAAATGAATACCAAGTCTCTGAGTGAACATACGTAATTCATTACGAAGTTTAATTCACGAGCATCAAACTTAAATTGAAGAGTTTGATCATGGCTCAGATTGAACGCTGGCGGCAGGCCTAACACATGCAAGTCGGGCGGTAGCACAGAGAGCTTGCTCTCGGGTGACGAGCGGCGGACGGGTGAGTAATGTCTGGGAAACTGCCTGATGGAGGGGGATAACTACTGGAAACGGTAGCTAATACCGCATAACGTCGCAAGACCAAAGTGGGGGACCTTCGGGCCTCATGCCATCAGATGTGCCCAGATGGGATTAGCTAGTAGGTGGGGTAATGGCTCACCTAGGCGACGATCCCTAGCTGGTCTGAGAGGATGACCAGCCACACTGGAACTGAGACACGGTCCAGACTCCTACGGGAGGCAGCAGTGGGGAATATTGCACAATGGGCGCAAGCCTGATGCAGCCATGCCGCGTGTATGAAGAAGGCCTTCGGGTTGTAAAGTACTTTCAGCGAGGAGGAAGGCATTAAGGTTAATAACCTTAGTGATTGACGTTACTCGCAGAAGAAGCACCGGCTAACTCCGTGCCAGCAGCCGCGGTAATACGGAGGGTGCAAGCGTTAATCGGAATTACTGGGCGTAAAGCGCACGCAGGCGGTCTGTTAAGTCAGATGTGAAATCCCCGGGCTCAACCTGGGAACTGCATTTGAAACTGGCAGGCTTGAGTCTTGTAGAGGGGGGTAGAATTCCAGGTGTAGCGGTGAAATGCGTAGAGATCTGGAGGAATACCGGTGGCGAAGGCGGCCCCCTGGACAAAGACTGACGCTCAGGTGCGAAAGCGTGGGGAGCAAACAGGATTAGATACCCTGGTAGTCCACGCTGTAAACGATGTCGACTTGGAGGTTGTTCCCTTGAGGAGTGGCTTCCGGAGCTAACGCGTTAAGTCGACCGCCTGGGGAGTACGGCCGCAAGGTTAAAACTCAAATGAATTGACGGGGGCCCGCACAAGCGGTGGAGCATGTGGTTTAATTCGATGCAACGCGAAGAACCTTACCTACTCTTGACATCCATGGAATTTAGCAGAGATGCTTTAGTGCCTTCGGGAACCGTGAGACAGGTGCTGCATGGCTGTCGTCAGCTCGTGTTGTGAAATGTTGGGTTAAGTCCCGCAACGAGCGCAACCCTTATCCTTTGTTGCCAGCGATTCGGTCGGGAACTCAAAGGAGACTGCCAGTGATAAACTGGAGGAAGGTGGGGATGACGTCAAGTCATCATGGCCCTTACGAGTAGGGCTACACACGTGCTACAATGGCATATACAAAGAGAAGCGACCTCGCGAGAGCAAGCGGACCTCATAAAGTATGTCGTAGTCCGGATTGGAGTCTGCAACTCGACTCCATGAAGTCGGAATCGCTAGTAATCGTAGATCAGAATGCTACGGTGAATACGTTCCCGGGCCTTGTACACACCGCCCGTCACACCATGGGAGTGGGTTGCAAAAGAAGTAGGTAGCTTAACCTTCGGGAGGGCGCTTACCACTTTGTGATTCATGACTGGGGTGAAGTCGTAACAAGGTAACCGTAGGGGAACCTGCGGTTGGATCACCTCCTTACCTGAAAGAACCTGCCTTTGTAGTGTCCACACAGATTGTCTGATGAAAAGTAAATAGCAAGGCGTCTTGCGATTGAGACTTCAGTGTCCCCTTCGTCTAGAGGCCCAGGACACCGCCCTTTCACGGCGGTAACAGGGGTTCGAATCCCCTAGGGGACGCCACTTGCTGGTTTGTGAGTGAAAGTCGCCGACCTCAATATCTCAAAACTGGTTCTCCGGAATCACGTTTGAGATATTTGCTCTTTAAAAATCTGGATCAAGCTGAAAATTGAAACGACACACTGTTTCCTTTCTCCGTAATAAGAAAGGAAAAGCGGTGTGTTCGAGTCTCTCAAATTTTCGCAATGCGAACTGTTTTACGAAACAGCTTCGGGTTGTGAGGTTAAGCGACTAAGCGTACACGGTGGATGCCCTGGCAGTCAGAGGCGATGAAGGACGTGCTAATCTGCGATAAGCGTCGGTAAGGTGATATGAACCGTTATAACCGGCGATTTCCGAATGGGGAAACCCAGTGTGTTTCGACACACTATCGTTAAGTGAATACATAGCTTAACGAAGCGAACCGGGGGAACTGAAACATCTAAGTACCCCGAGGAAAAGAAATCAACCGAGATTCCCCCAGTAGCGGCGAGCGAACGGGGAGGAGCCCAGAGTCTGAATCAGCGCGTGTGTTAGTGGAACGGTCTGGAAAGTCCGGCGGTACAGGGTGATAGCCCCGTACACTAAAATGCACACGTTGTGAACTCGAAGAGTAGGGCGGGACACGTGGTATCCTGTCTGAATATGGGGGACCATCCTCCAAGGCTAAATACTCCTGACTGACCGATAGTGAACCAGTACCGTGAGGGAAAGGCGAAAAGAACCCCGGCGAGGGGAGTGAAAAAGAACCTGAAACCGTGTACGTACAAGCAGTGGGAGCCTGATTTGTCAGGTGACTGCGTACCTTTTGTATAATGGGTCAGCGACTTATATTCTGTAGCAAGGTTAACCGTATAGGGGAGCCGCAGGGAAACCGAGTCTTAACTGGGCGTTAAGTTGCAGGGTATAGACCCGAAACCCGGTGATCTAGCCATGGGCAGGTTGAAGGTTGGGTAACACTAACTGGAGGACCGAACCGACTAATGTTGAAAAATTAGCGGATGACTTGTGGCTGGGGGTGAAAGGCCAATCAAACCGGGAGATAGCTGGTTCTCCCCGAAAGCTATTTAGGTAGCGCCTCGTGAACTCATCTTCGGGGGTAGAGCACTGTTTCGGCTAGGGGGTCATCCCGACTTACCAACCCGATGCAAACTACGAATACCGAAGAATGTTATCACGGGAGACACACGGCGGGTGCTAACGTCCGTCGTGAAGAGGGAAACAACCCAGACCGCCAGCTAAGGTCCCAAAGTCATGGTTAAGTGGGAAACGATGTGGGAAGGCACAGACAGCCAGGATGTTGGCTTAGAAGCAGCCATCATTTAAAGAAAGCGTAATAGCTCACTGGTCGAGTCGGCCTGCGCGGAAGATGTAACGGGGCTAAACCATGCACCGAAGCTGCGGCAGCGACACTATGTGTTGTTGGGTAGGGGAGCGTTCTGTAAGCCGTTGAAGGTGGCCTGTGAGGGTTGCTGGAGGTATCAGAAGTGCGAATGCTGACATAAGTAACGATAAAGCGGGTGAAAAGCCCGCTCGCCGGAAGACCAAGGGTTCCTGTCCAACGTTAATCGGGGCAGGGTGAGTCGACCCCTAAGGCGAGGCCGAAAGGCGTAGTCGATGGGAAACAGGTTAATATTCCTGTACTCGGTGTTACTGCGAAGGGGGGACGGAGAAGGCTATGTTAGCCGGGCGACGGTTGTCCCGGTTTAAGCATGTAGGCGGGAAGTTTAGGTAAATCCGGACTTCTGTTAACGCTGAGGTGTGATGACGAGGCACTACGGTGCTGAAGTAACAAATGCCCTGCTTCCAGGAAAAGCCTCTAAGCATCAGGTAACATCAAATCGTACCCCAAACCGACACAGGTGGTCAGGTAGAGAATACCAAGGCGCTTGAGAGAACTCGGGTGAAGGAACTAGGCAAAATGGTGCCGTAACTTCGGGAGAAGGCACGCTGATGGTAAGTGAAGTGACTTGCTCATGGAGCTGAAATCAGTCGAAGATACCAGCTGGCTGCAACTGTTTATTAAAAACACAGCACTGTGCAAACACGAAAGTGGACGTATACGGTGTGACGCCTGCCCGGTGCCGGAAGGTTAATTGATGGGGTTATCCGCAAGGAGAAGCTCTTGATCGAAGCCCCGGTAAACGGCGGCCGTAACTATAACGGTCCTAAGGTAGCGAAATTCCTTGTCGGGTAAGTTCCGACCTGCACGAATGGCGTAATGATGGCCAGGCTGTCTCCACCCGAGACTCAGTGAAATTGAACTCGCTGTGAAGATGCAGTGTACCCGCGGCAAGACGGAAAGACCCCGTGAACCTTTACTATAGCTTGACACTGAACATTGAGCCTTGATGTGTAGGATAGGTGGGAGGCTTTGAAGCGTGGACGCCAGTCTGCGTGGAGCCAACCTTGAAA
Organism: Klebsiella sp. R445; assembly: GCF_051131755.1. Lineage (NCBI taxonomy): Bacteria > Pseudomonadati > Pseudomonadota > Gammaproteobacteria > Enterobacterales > Enterobacteriaceae > Klebsiella > Klebsiella sp. R445. Next base: position 3,129,606 of record NZ_CP180446.1, on the reverse strand, counting down.
TACCACCCTTTAATGTTTGATGTTCTAACGTAGACCCGTAATCCGGGTTGCGGACAGTGTCTGGTGGGTAGTTTGACTGGGGCGGTCTCCTCCCAAAGAGTAACGGAGGAGCACGAAGGTTAGCTAATCCTGGTCGGACATCAGGAGGTTAGTGCAATGGCATAAGCTAGCTTGACTGCGAGCGTGACGGCGCGAGCAGGTGCGAAAGCAGGTCATAGTGATCCGGTGGTTCTGAATGGAAGGGCCATCGCTCAACGGATAAAAGGTACTCCGGGGATAACAGGCTGATACCGCCCAAGAGTTCATATCGACGGCGGTGTTTGGCACCTCGATGTCGGCTCATCACATCCTGGGGCTGAAGTAGGTCCCAAGGGTACGGCTGTTCGCCGTTTAAAGTGGTACGCGAGCTGGGTTTAGAACGTCGTGAGACAGTTCGGTCCCTATCTGCCGTGGGCGCTGGAGAATTGAGGGGGGCTGCTCCTAGTACGAGAGGACCGGAGTGGACGCATCACTGGTGTTCGGGTTGTCATGCCAATGGCATTGCCCGGTAGCTAAATGCGGAAAAGATAAGTGCTGAAAGCATCTAAGCACGAAACTTGCCCCGAGATGAGTTCTCCCTGACTCCTTGAGAGTCCTGAAGGAACGTTGAAGACTACGACGTTGATAGGTCGGGTGTGTAAGCGTAGCGATACGTTGAGCTAACCGATACTAATGAACCGTGAGGCTTAACCTTACAACGCCAAAGCTGTTTTGGTGAACAGAGAGAAGATTTTCAGCCTGATACAGATTAGTTGGGGTGCTTTTGGCATCCTGATAACAGAATTTGCCTGGCGGCAATAGCGCGGTGGTCCCACCTGACCCCATGCCGAACTCAGAAGTGAAACGCCGTAGCGCCGATGGTAGTGTGGGGTCTCCCCATGTGAGAGTAGGGAACTGCCAGGCATCAAATAAAGCAAAGGGCTCAGTCGAAAGACTGGGCCTTTTGTTTTTGTCTGCGATTTAGCCGGGAAAGGTATTTCCGGGCTATCAGACAGCTCAGAAGCCCATCCTGACGGATGGGCTTTTTGCGTTTATGCCAGCCACCGCTGAATAAATGCCACGATCTGCGGAATATCGTTCAAATCTAATTGCGGAAGCGTAGTCTCAATCTGCGTATCACTGGCTATCGCAATGACATGTTCATCCACAACAAGATCGGCTGCATCATGTCCGCTGTTTTGCCGAAAAAGCAGGATCTTCGCTACCGGTTCATGCTTAAACCCTTCTACCAGCACCACATCCAGTGTCGATGCATCCATCCTGCTGACCAGCCAGTGTAAATCCAGTTCTGGTTGATCCGGGGTTTCGGTCATCAGCGCCCAACGTTCTGAGCTGGCCACAATCGTTTGAGCAGCCCCCGCTTTACGTAGCTCGTAGCTGTCCTTACCCGGTTTATCGACATCCATATTGTGATGGGTATGCTTAATTAAACCCGGCCGCAGGCCTTCTGCGCACAATGCAGGGATCAGCTTCTTTAATAGCGTGGTTTTACCCGTACCGCTCCAGGCGGAAATGGCGAGAACCGGGATCATGATGGCTCCTGCATGTTCTGCAGATCGGTAAGCGTATTCACGTTAATAAACGCCGATCTGACATCGCTAAAATCAACGTGGTGCCCGCCGCTCTGGCGCATAAACATCATCACCCGTCGCTCGCCAGCGGTAAGATACGCGGCAAGTTCGCCAATCAGGCGGCGATGCATCAGGGCTATCGCAGGATGATCGCGTTCTCCATCATGCACCCAGACGACCGGAGCGGTACCTTTGTGCTGTATAAAGCGCTCGACCAAAAATGAAGGTATAAACGGCGTATCGCAAGGACAAAAGAGATACCATTCGCTATCCGTCTGCTGCATCACGGAGAGCATCCCGGCCAGCGGGCCAGGGAAGCCGGAGAGATTGTCTGTATAAACCGGGTACCCGCTTGCGTGCCAGCGATCGAGATGACGGTTGGCGCTGATGGCCAGGTTTGTCACCTGAGAGGAAAGCGCTTCTGCAACATGGCGCCATAGTGGTTTGCCGTTGAGCAACTGTAAGCCCTTATCCGCCCCCTCCATGCGCGTGGCTCTTCCGCCCGCTAACACCACGCCGGTTATGACCTCGCCTTGCATATCAATATCGCCTCTTTCTTTGTGGGATTGACCCTGTTAACGTGTCCTCATCAAGAGTAAGGAGCATGACCATGAAATGTAAACGCCTGAATGAAGTAATTGAACTCCTCCAGCCAGCCTGGCAGAAAGAACCGGAACTGAACCTGATGCAATTCTTGCAGAAACTGGCGAAAGAAGCCGGTTATGACGGCGAACTGACCGATCTTTCCGACGATATTCTGATATATCATCTGAAAATGCGTGATTCGGCAAAAGAGGCGGTGATCCCTGGTATCCAGAAAGATTATGAAGAGGATTTCAAAACGGCCTTACTGCGCGCACGTGGCGTGATTAAAGAGTAAAAGGTTGTAAGTGCTGCCACGAAACGACTGATGAGATGATATCCTGAACTATTCGTACGATTATCGGATGTCAGGATGCACGATAAGGCTTTCAATTTTCAGACGCTTAACCCGGATACCATCATCGATGGCCTGTTCGATCTGGGGATGCGGGTGGACTCCGGGCTCACCCCGCTTAACAGCTATGAAAACCGCGTTTACCAGTTTCAGGACGAAGACCGCCATCGCTATGTGGTGAAGTTCTATCGTCCTGAACGTTGGTCTGCCGCACAGATCATCGAAGAGCACCAGTTTACCCTCCAGCTTAAGCAGGATGATGTCCCCGTCGCTGCGCCCCTACTGTTTAACGACAATACGCTTCATCAACACCAGGGCTTCTACTTTGCGGTATTCCCAAGCTTAGGCGGGCGCCAGTTTGAGTCAGATAACCTTGATCAAATGGAGTCTGTCGGCCGCTATCTGGGGCGCTTGCACCAGACCGGCCGCAAGCAGAAATTTGTCGCGCGTCCGGAAATCGGCGTGGATGAGTATTTACTTGCTCCGCGCGAGGTATTTGAACGCTCAACGCTGATCCCCGCAGGCCTGAAGCAGAGTTTTCTTCATGCTGCCGACAAGCTGATTGCGGCAGTAATGGCACACTGGCACGGCAATGCGGATGTCCTGCGCCTGCACGGCGATTGCCATGCCGGCAACATCCTCTGGCGCGATGGTCCACTGTTTGTCGATTTAGACGATGCCCGCAACGGTCCGGCAATTCAGGATCTCTGGATGCTGCTCAATGGTGATAAAGCCGAGCAGAGAATGCAGCTGGAGATGATCATCGAAGCCTATGAAGAATTCAGTCCATTTAATTCGGACGAAATTGCCCTTATCGAACCTTTACGTGCCATGCGGTTAGTCTATTATCTGGCATGGTTACTCAGGCGGTGGGACGATCCTGCTTTCCCTATTAATTTCCCATGGCTAACCGGGGAAGATTACTGGCGCGGGCAGACTGCAACTTTTCTTGAGCAGGTGAAGGTTCTGCAAGAACCCCCTCTTCAGTTAACGCCGATGTATTAATTTGATATTTTCAGGAGAAACGTAAGCATGAAAAAAATTTGGCTGGCGCTGGCTGGTATGATTCTGGCTTTCAGCGCATCCGCTGCCCAGATCGCCGACGGTAAGCAATACATCACCCTTGATAAGCCCGTAGCCGGTGAGCCTCAGGTGCTCGAATTCTTCTCGTTCTACTGCCCGCACTGCTATCAGTTTGAAGAAGTGCTGCACGTCTCTGACAACGTGAAGAAAAAGCTGCCGGAAGGCGTCAAAATGACCAAATATCACGTTGAGTTCCTCGGACCGTTGGGTAAAGACTTAACTCAGGCGTGGGCTGTGGCGATGGCGCTGGGCGTTGAAGATCAAATTACCGTGCCGATGTTCGAAGCAGTACAGAAAACTCAGACCGTGCAGACCGTTGCCGATATTCGTAAAGTCTTCGTTGATGCTGGTGTGAAAGGTGAAGACTACGATGCGGCATGGAACAGCTTCGTGGTGAAATCCCTGGTTGCTCAGCAGGAAAAAGCGGCTGCCGACCTGCAGCTGCAGGGTGTGCCGGCGATGTACGTCAACGGTAAATACCAGCTGAACCCGCAGGGGATGGATACCAGCAATATGGATGCCTTTGTTGCCCAATATGCTGATACCGTTAAGCAACTGGTTGAGAAGAAGTAATAAAATAACGCCGGTCAATGACCGGCGTTTTTGTTTTCAACCTTAACGAACGTTTCTGTCTTTTTGCTGCATGATTTCCGTCAGCTGCCGATCTTTCTCTTCCCACAGCACATTCAACCAACGCTGAAAACGACGTTTGAAGTTCTTGTCATTCACATAGTCACCGTGCAGTTCCTCTGCCACGGGAATCAAATTAACGCGCACGACTATCCGCGTCAGCCGGCCGCTCAGCATGTCGTAAAACGGTCTCTTGCTGTTTTCCGGGTAGCATAATGTGACGTTTAGCAACTTATCGAACTGAGAGCCGAGCACGTTCAGCGCCATCGCGATGCCTGCGGCCTTTGGCGGCAATAAGTTGCGGTAAGGCGAGCGGGTCTGATGCTGCTTCTCTTCGGTAAAACGCGATCCCTCGACAAAATTCACGATGGTCGTCGGGTGTGACCGGAATTTCTCGCAGGAGCGGCGGGTCGTTTCAACATCCTTACCGCGACGCTCCGGATGGCGGATCAAATAGCCGCGTGAGTACCGCCGCATATAGGGCATATCCAGCGCCCAGCAGGCCAACCCGATAAAAGGCACCCAGGCCAGCTGTTGCTTCAGAAAGTATTTATTCATTGGAATGTGTTTGCGAAACAACACGCAAAGCACCACGATATCCGCCCAGCTATGATGATTGCTGATAAGCAGATACCAGTTTTTCTTGTTCAGCCCTTCAAGGCCCTGTACATCCCACTTCAGCCAGGGGTTGAGGTAAAGCAGCAGCGCTAACCCTTCACACCAGCAGTACATCATGAAATTACAAAAATGGGATACCGCACGCCATACCACGGGAAGAGGTATAAGAAGTTTAATCAGCCCGGCGATGATTATCGGTACGGAACAGATAATGGTGACTAAGATAGTAAGGGCGATACTCAGCGGAAGCGTTATCGCAGCGAGTAATCTCGACATAGTTAGTTTATTCAGAAAGTTAGGCTGATAAAGAGCACCATTAAATGATGCAAGAGGCTGATTTTACCAGAAAACGCGGCAAATGACGGGTCTTACCAGAACAGAAAAAAAGGCGGATCTTATATCCACATGGAACATTGAGTCATCAGAATGATATTAAGCGCAAAGGGCAATTAGTAATGCATTGATAAATAAGTGATATTTATATTTTTCGCTATTTTTGTTCAGGCTGGATAGCTATCCTTATAAAACTATGCACAAAGTTATCCACAGATATCATCGGCGCACGATCGACCGGATCAACGAATCTTTTCGGTGAAATGCGGGAATAATTCAGGTTTTCAGGCCTGTCTGTGGCATCCTTTACCGATAATCTGATAAACAGGCACGGAAATTATGGTTCAGATCCCAGAAAACCCTCTCATCCTCGTCGACGGCTCCTCTTATCTCTACCGGGCATATCACGCTTTCCCGCCGCTGACCAACAGCGCCGGAGAGCCGACCGGCGCCATGTATGGCGTGCTCAATATGCTGCGAAGCCTGATCCTGCAGTATCAGCCGAGCCATGCGGTGGTGGTCTTTGATGCTAAAGGCAAAACCTTCCGTGATGAACTGTTTGAGGATTACAAATCCCACCGTCCGCCGATGCCGGACGATCTGCGGGCGCAGATCGAACCGTTGCATACCATGGTAAAAGCGATGGGACTGCCTTTGATGGCGGTGCCTGGCGTTGAAGCTGACGATGTGATCGGGACGCTGGCGCGTGAAGCGGAAAAAGTGGGCCGCCCGGTGCTGATCAGCACCGGTGATAAAGATATGGCGCAGCTGGTGACGCCGGGGATCACCCTGATTAACACCATGACCAATACGATCCTTGGTCCGGATGAAGTGGTGGCCAAGTATGGCGTTCCCCCTGAGCTGATTATCGACTTCCTGGCGCTGATGGGCGACTCCTCGGATAACATTCCGGGCGTTCCGGGGGTGGGCGAGAAAACGGCACAGGCATTGCTGCAGGGTCTGGGCGGGCTGGATACGCTGTACGCTGAGCCAGATAAAATTGCCGGGCTGACCTTCCGCGGCGCCAAAACCATGGCGGCGAAGCTGGAACAAAACAAAGAGCTGGCTTATCTCTCGTATAAGCTGGCCACCATTAAAACCGACGTTGCGCTGGATCTGGGCTGTGAAGAGCTGCACGTGCTGCCGCCGGCTGCGGACGAGCTGCTGGCGCTGTTCAAAAAATATGAATTTAAGCGCTGGATCACCGATGTTGAATCCGGTAAATGGATGGCGACCAAGGGCGTGAAATCCTCGGCGAAACCAGCAGACGCTGAGTCGGCTGCCGTGGCCGAAGAAGAGGGTGAGGTTGCATCAACCCTGTCCGCAGACAACTACGTCACCATCCTGGATGAACAGACGCTGACCGAGTGGATCGCCAGGCTGAAGAAAGCCCCGCTGTTTGCGTTTGATACGGAAACGGACAGCCTGGATAACATCTCTGCCAATATGGTTGGCTTGTCATTTGCTATTGAACCGGGCCTGGCGGCCTATGTACCGGTAGCCCACGACTATCTGGATGCGCCGGATCAGATCCCCCGCGGGCGCGTGCTGGAACTGCTGAAACCGCTGCTGGAAGATGAAAAACTGCAGAAGGTCGGGCAAAACCTGAAATATGACCGCGGGATTCTGGCGAACTATGACATAGAGCTGCGCGGTATCGCGTTTGACACCATGCTGGAGTCCTACATCCTTGATAGCGTGGCCGGTCGCCATGATATGGACAGCCTCGCCGATCGCTGGCTGAAGCACAAAACCATTACCTTTGAAGAGATTGCGGGTAAAGGTAAAAATCAGCTGACCTTCAACCAGATTGCACTGGAAGAAGCGGGGCGCTACGCGGCGGAAGATGCCGACGTGACCTTGCAGCTGCACCTGAAGATGTGGCCGAAACTGCAGCAGCATGAAGGGCCGCTGAACATCTTTAAACAGATTGAGATGCCGCTGGTCCCGGTGCTGTCCCGCGTGGAGCGTAACGGCGTTAAAATCGATCCGGCGGTCCTGCACGCCCATTCGCAGGAGATCGGCAAACGTCTGATCGAGCTGGAACAAAAAGCCTACGAGATCGCCGGTGAAGAGTTCAACCTCTCTTCTCCTAAGCAGCTGCAAACCATCTTGTTTGAAAAACAAGGTATTAAGCCGCTGAAGAAAACCCCGGGCGGCGCACCTTCGACGTCGGAAGAGGTGCTGGAAGAGCTGGCGCTGGATTACCCGCTGCCGAAAGTTATTCTGGAATACCGTGGGCTGGCGAAGCTGAAGTCGACCTATACCGACAAGCTGCCGCTGATGATTAACCCGAAGACCGGGCGTGTGCATACCTCTTATCACCAGGCGGTGACCGCCACCGGGCGTTTATCTTCCACCGATCCTAACCTGCAGAACATTCCGGTACGTAACGAGGAAGGGCGCCGTATCCGTCAGGCGTTTATTGCGCCGTCTGATTACCTCATTGTCTCTGCCGACTACTCGCAAATCGAGCTGCGCATTATGGCGCATCTGTCGCGCGATCAAGGCCTGCTGACGGCGTTTGCTGAAGGAAAAGATATCCACCGGGCGACGGCGGCAGAAGTATTTGGCCTGCCGCTCGACAGCGTGAGCAGCGAGCAGCGTCGTAGCGCCAAGGCGATTAACTTCGGTTTGATCTACGGCATGAGCGCATTCGGCCTCGCCCGCCAGCTCAACATCCCGCGTAAAGAGGCTCAAAAGTACATGGACCTCTACTTCGAGCGTTATCCGGGCGTGCTGGATTATATGGAGCGCACCCGCGCTCAGGCGAAAGATCAGGGTTATGTTGAGACCCTGGATGGCCGCCGTCTTTACCTTCCGGACATCAAATCCAGCAATGGCGCCCGCCGGGCCGGAGCGGAACGTGCGGCGATCAATGCCCCGATGCAGGGAACGGCTGCCGATATCATTAAGCGCGCCATGATCGCTGTCGATGAGTGGCTGCTGACCGAGCAACCGCGCGTGCGGATGATCATGCAGGTCCACGATGAATTAGTTTTTGAAGTGCATAAAGACGATCTTGATGTAGTGGCGAAAAAGGTCCATGAACTGATGGAAAACTGCACCACGCTGGCGGTACCGCTGCTGGTGGAAGTGGGAAGCGGTGAAAACTGGGATCAAGCGCACTAAGTATTCAGCGGATAAGGTGATTTTCTGTAAGTAAGCAACATAACTTATCGTATTTTGTGATGATCATTTGAATTTGCTATGTAAAGAGTGAAAAAAAACTACAAAAAGTGCTTTCTCCCTCATCGAAAGAAGAGTAGAGTTAATGACGTAGGGTACAGAGGTAAGATGTTCTATCTTTCAGACCTTTTACTTCACGTAATCGGATTTGGCTGAATATTTTAGCCGCCCCGGTCATTTATGACCGGGGCGTTTTTTATTGCGCGAAAGAAAATTTCGGGCGCGTTACCCGGGCGGGAAATGCAGCCCGGATAAGGTGTCAGACACCGCTATCCGGGGAAAGGCAGGGATTACTCGCCGTCTTCGATCGCTTCCTGCGGTGGGATGTCGTTAAACCAGCTATCGAGCTTCTGCCGCAGTTTATCTACGCCTGATTTCTTCAGCGAAGAGAATGGTTCCACCTGCACGTCACCGTTAAAGGCGAGAACCGCTTCACGCACCATATTCACCTGAGCTTTACGTGCACCGCTGGCGAGCTTATCGGCTTTTGTCAGCAGTACCAGCACCTGAATATCGCTTTCCACTGCCCATTCAATCATTTGCTGATCGAGATCCTTCAGCGGATGACGGATGTCCATCAGCACCACCAGACCTTTCAGGCACAGACGCTTCTCCAGGTATTCACCCAGCGCGCGCTGCCATTTGATCTTCATCTCTTCCGGTACCTGCGCGTAGCCGTACCCCGGAAGGTCGACCAGGCGTTTACCCTCGGCAACTTCAAACAGGTTGATAAGCTGTGTGCGGCCAGGCGTCTTGGAAGTACGCGCCAGGCTTTTCTGGTTAGTGAGCGTATTCAGTGCGCTGGATTTGCCGGCATTTGAGCGACCAGCAAAGGCAACTTCGATACCGGTATCAGATGGAAGATGGCGGATATCGGGTGCGCTGGTGACAAAATGCGTTTGTTGATAGTTCCAGTTGGTCAAGACTGTCGTCTCCGTTAAATAAGGCTATGGTGGGGATTATACCTGAACAGCAGAAAAAGACCGTTTTTACCGCATCTCTCTGATGTCAGTAAAACCATGCTCTTTGTGAGACATTGCCCATTCTGTATAGGGGTTATTGATGAAGATTTTGCGTGGGGTCATAACAAAAGCTTTCAGAATCATGTTGTTGTAAAAGGGTATAAATCTGAAATAGTCGTTTTTTCATCACCAGTGGTTGTAGGATTTGCCTGAGACGGTAAAGTAGCAGGCAAGGGCGAGGAAGCCGACAGGACATGCACTCAGGATGAGTTGTCAGGAGCGCCAGGAGGCGAAGACCAGGGATTACCGTCAGGATGACAAACGTCTGGAGACGTTTTGATAAGGAAAGGGATGTAACAAGGACTGTTATTAGCTAAAGGAAAGACAGGGTGTGTCGTTAGCTAACAAGGAAAGTGGAAACCCGTTAAGGGTTGTCAGTGAGGAAAAAGGCGACAGTGTAATCTGTCGCCTTTTTTCTTTGCTTGCTTTCTGCTAGATTCCGCCTCAATTCTATACTGAAGAAAACGAATCTGAAGATTACTGATATGAAAAAACCGACATCTGCACCCCGTGGCAAAACGCAGCGCAAGACCCGTGAAGAAATGAACCAGGAATCCCGCGACCGCAAGCGCCAGAAAAAACATCGTGGCCACGTCGCAGGGAGTCGCGCAACCGGCGGCGATACCGCCTCATCTGGCAAAAAACAGGGCCAACAGCAAGATCCACGTATTGGAAGTAAAAAACCGATTCCGCTGGGCGTCACTGAAAGTACCCCGGCTACTAAGCAGCACAAACCGAAGAGCGAGAAACCTATGCTTTCACCGCAGGCTGAGCTGGATTTGCTGGAAAACGATGAGCGCCTGGACGCGCTGCTGGAACGTCTGGAAGAGGGTGGTTCCCTGAATGCTGAAGAGCAGACCTGGGTTGATGCCAAACTCGATCGTATTGATGAGCTGATGCAACAGCTTGGTCTGTCCTACGACGATGACGAAGATGAAGAAGAAGAAGAGCGTCAGGAAGATATGATGCGCTTGCTGAAGGGTGGAAACTAACGTTTGCACTCAGTCGGATTCCCGGTCCTGCTTATAACCCTTCTGGTTATATGTTATCTGCTGTGGTTATTCGCTAAACTACGACGGTTGTCGCGGCGTCAGAAATGGCTGCGCAACCGGCTCATTACCCGAGATATGGTTGGGCCGGGGCGGCGTACCCGTCGGCGGCACCATCGGAAGGAGTGAGCATGTCTGAGCAGTTAATCGACTGGGATCTGGCCCTGATCCAGAAATATAACTATTCCGGGCCGCGTTATACCTCGTATCCCACCGCACTGGAGTTTTCTCCTGAATTTGGCGCGGCTGAATTTGGCGAGGCGGTGGCTCGTTATCCGCAGCGCCCGCTTTCGCTGTATGTACATATCCCGTTTTGCCACAAGCTGTGCTATTTCTGCGGCTGCAATAAAATTGTGACCCGCCAGCAGCATAAAGCCGACCAGTATCTCGATGTCCTGGAGCAGGAGATTATTCATCGTGCACCGCTTTTTAGCGGGCGTCTGGTGAACCAGCTGCACTGGGGCGGTGGTACCCCTACTTATCTGAATAAAGCGCAAATCAGCCGTCTGATGCACCTGCTGCGCAGCCATTTTAATTTTAACGCCGATGCGGAGATCTCGATTGAAGTCGATCCGCGCGAAATTGAACTGGATGTCCTGGATCATCTCCGATCTGAAGGATTCAATCGCCTGAGCATGGGGGTGCAGGACTTTAACAAAGAGGTTCAGCGTCTGGTCAATCGTGAGCAGGATGAAGCCTTTATTTTTTCCTTGCTCAACCATGCTCGTGAGATTGGCTTTACGTCGACCAATATCGACCTGATTTACGGCCTGCCAAAACAGACGCCGGAGAGCTTCGCCTTTACGCTGCAAAAAGTGGCCGAGCTTAACCCCGATCGCCTGAGCGTCTTTAACTATGCGCATCTGCCGACGCTGTTCGCCGCTCAACGTAAAATCAAAGATGCCGACCTGCCTTCCGCGGAGCAGAAGCTGGATATCCTGCAGGAGACTATCGTGTCGCTCACCGCGGCCGGTTATCAGTTTATCGGGATGGATCACTTCGCGCGTCCGGATGATGAGCTGGCGGTGGCCCAGCGTGAAGGTGTATTGCACCGCAACTTCCAGGGCTACACGACCCAGGGGGATTCGGACCTGCTGGGGCTGGGGGTATCGGCGATCAGCATGATTGGCGACGCCTACGCGCAGAACCAGAAAGAGCTGAAGCTCTATTATCAGCAGGTTGATGAACGCGGAGATGCACTCTGGCGCGGCATTGCCCTGACCCGCGATGACGGTATTCGTCGTGATGTCATCAAAGCGTTGATCTGCCAGTTCAGCCTCGATTATTCAGCGATAGAAGCCCGCTGGGATTTCGATTTTCAGCACTATTTCGCCGAAGATCTTGCCCTGCTGGCGCCGTTGGCAAAAGACGGGCTGGTGGATGTCAGCGAGAAGGGGATTCAGGTGACGCCGAAAGGCCGCTTGCTGATTCGCAACATTTGCATGTGCTTTGATGTCTATCTGCGCCAGAAAGCGCGGATGCAGCAGTTCTCCCGGGTGATTTAAACGCGGCCCCGGCAGACGTGGTGTCTGCCGGGGCCGATGGTCTTTATTCCATGCCCAACTCTTTCAGCTTGCGTGTCAGAGTATTCCGTCCCCATCCCAGCAGACGAGCGGCTTCCTGCTTGTGCCCTTGAGTGTGGCGTAGCGCGGTGGTCAGCAGCGTACGCTCCATTTCCGGCTGTGCTTCTGAAAGCAGGTTTTGATGACCGGAACGCAGCGCGCGATCGGCCCATTGCCCTAACAGCGTTGCCCAGCTATCCGGCTGCATATGGGTCGGGCTATCCGGAATCGACGTCTCAAACAGCTCGCTGGGGAGATCCTGAGTCAGCACTTCCTGACCCGCGGCCATGACCGTCAGCCAACGGCAGGTGTTCTCCAGCTGCCGCACGTTGCCGGGCCAGGCCAGACGAGTCAGCGCGGTTTCCGTTTCCGGATGCAGCTGTTTGGCTTCGACGCCCAGCTCCCGGGCGGCAATTTGCAGGAAATGCCGAGCCAGCCGTGGAATATCCTCGCGACGCTCGCGCAGCGGCGGGAGATGCACGCGAATCACGTTCAGGCGGTGGAACAGGTCCTCACGGAACTTTCCCTCCTGTACGCGCTGCTCAAGGTTCTGGTGGGTGGCGGCAATAATGCGCACATCCACTTTCACCGGCGCATAGCCACCAACGCGATAGAACTGACCATCGGCCAGAACACGCAACAGGCGCGTCTGCACATCCAGCGGCATGTCGCCGATTTCATCAAGGAAAAGCGTCCCGCCATCGGCCTGCTCAAAACGCCCCTGACGCACGGTGTTGGCGCCGGTAAAGGCCCCTTTCTCGTGACCAAAGAGTTCGGATTCGATCAGGTCTTTTGGAATCGCCGCCATGTTCAGCGCGATAAACGGTGCTTTTGAGCGCGGGCTGTGACGATGCAACGCATGCGCAACCAGCTCTTTACCGGTCCCGGACTCGCCGTTGATCAACACGCTGATTGAGGAGCGCGACAGACGCCCGATGATGCGGAAGACGTCCTGCATCGCCGGCGCTTCACCGATGATATCGGCCGTCGGGCTGGTGATCGTAATATTGCGCGGCTGCTGCTGCTCCTGATAGTGGCTGATCGCCCGGTCAACCAGCGCGACCGCTTCATCAATATCAAACGGCTTTGGCAGGTAATCAAAGGCGCCTTGCTGATAGGCGCTGACCGCCGCGTCGAGATCCGAATGAGCGGTCATTATGATGACCGGGAGCATCGGGTGACGCTGTTTAATTTGCTTCAGGAGCGCCAGACCGTCCATTCCCGGCATCCGGATATCAGATAACAGGACATCCGGCGTTTTGGTGGTGAGGGCATCAAGCACCTCATTGCCACTTTCAAATGTTGTACAGCTTAAGCCTGCTCCGGTTAGCGCGCGTTCAAGCACCCAACGGATGGAGCTATCGTCATCAACGATCCAGGCTATCCCTCGTTGCATAAACACCTCTATTTCCGAATCGGCAGGTATACCGAGAATTCGGTATGTCCCGGCCAGCTGGTAAATTCAATTTTTCCGGAGTGCTGATCGATAAGACTGCGGGCAATGGAGAGCCCCAGACCGGTACCGCCTTCGCGCCCGCTGACCATCGGATAAAACAGCGTATCCTGCAGCTGGGGCGGGATACCCGGACCGTTATCTTCGACATCAATACGCGCAGTAAGGCGGTAACGTACACCGTGCAGGGTCAGCTGGAAGGCGGTACGGGTACGTAAGGTAATCTCACCCCCTTCTGGCCCCAGAGCCTGCAGCGCGTTGCGCACGATATTCAGCAGTACCTGTTCAATTTGGTCGGGGTCGTGCGGCAGTTCCGGCAGGCTAGGGTCGTAATCACGGATAAGTTTGACGTTATCCGGCAGCTCCATGGAAACCAGCTTCACGACCCGCTCAGCGACCTTGTGGATGCTTTCAGTAACATGCATCCCCGGGTGTTGCGGCCCCAACAGACGATCGACCAGATTTCTTAAGCGGTCGGCCTGTTCAATGATCACGTTGGTGTATTCCATCAGCGCCGGGTCAGGCAATGCTTTACTCAGCAATTGCGCGGCACCTCGCAGGCCACCTAACGGATTTTTAATCTCATGTGCCAGCCCGCGAACCAAATCCCGCGCGGCGATTTGCTGTGCGTGCTGCAGCTGCTCCTGGCTCAGGCGACGCTGATTATCCATTGGCGCCATCTCCAGCAGGATAAAGCCATCAGGCAGGCGTTGTGCCGTCAGAGACAGGATATGGGAGCGGCTATCGATAACCAGCGTGACTTCGTTATCGGTAAACCCCTGGCCGGCGAGCAGGCTTTCCTGCATCAGGCCAATATTCAGGGAAAAATAGCTCAACAGTTCCGGGAGTGGCGTGCCGAAGAGCTTACGAGAACTTTGCGCCAGAAGCTGCTGTGCTGCCGGGTTCGCGTAATGCACCGCCAGGTCGTTATCGACCAATAAAATACTGTTGATTAAAGAGTTAAGGATCTGCCCAGCATCGGGCTGAGTGCCTGTTGCCATCTGACAGTCTCCTGAAATGAGTGCACTGTTATAGTGCAGTATAGCTTTTTATGGATAAAAAGCGCATGAGATCAGCATGTTGGTGGAGAAAAAAGCCCATCCTGAGATGGGCTGAAAGTTTCCACGGCAACAAAATACCCTTGATATGCCACGCCACAACATGGCATACCCAGGATTTACAGCAAAATTAGACGCTGTAGTACAGCTCGAACTCAACCGGGTGCGGAGTCATACGTACACGGTCGTTCTCTTCAATACGCAGAGCGATGTAAGCATCGATCGCGTCGTTGGTGAATACACCGCCAGCAGTCAGGAACTCACGGTCCGCGTCCAGCGCGTTCAGTGCTTCTTCCAGAGAGCCTGCAACCTGTGGGATCTCTTTCGCTTCTTCCGGCGGCAGATCGTACAGGTTTTTGTCCATGGCTTCGCCCGGATGGATTTTGTTCTTGATACCGTCAAGACCAGCCATCAGCAGTGCTGCGAAGCACAGGTACGGGTTAGCAGCCGGATCCGGGAAGCGCACTTCAATGCGGCGTGCTTTCGGAGAAGTTACTACCGGAATACGGATAGAGGCAGAACGGTTACGGGCAGAGTAAGCCAGCATAACCGGTGCTTCATAACCCGGGACCAGACGCTTGTAGGAGTTGGTGGTCGGGTTTGCCAGGGCGTTGATCGCTTTAGCGTGTTTGATAACACCGCCGATGTAGAACAGCGCTTGCTCAGACAGACCAGCATATTTGTCGCCAGAGAACAGGTTTACGCCGTTCTTGGACAGAGACATGTGGCAGTGCATACCGGAACCGTTATCGCCAAACATCGGTTTTGGCATGAAGGTTGCGGTTTTACCGAAGCGGTGAGCAACGTTGTGTACCACATATTTGTAAATCTGAATTTCGTCCGCTTTTTTGGTCATGGTGTTGAAGCGGGTAGCGATTTCGTTCTGACCTGCGGTCGCCACTTCGTGGTGGTGAGCTTCAACAACCAGGCCCATTTCTTCCATGATCATACACATGGTAGAACGGATATCCTGAGAGGAGTCTACCGGCGGAACCGGGAAGTAACCGCCTTTCACGCCAGGACGGTGACCTTTGTTACCACCTTCGTATTTGGTGGAAGAGTTCCATGCGCCTTCGATATCATCGATAGCAACGTGGGAACCGGAGATGGACGCGCCGAAACGGATGTCGTCAAACAGGAAGAACTCTGGTTCTGGCCCGAACAGTACGGTGTCCGCCAGACCGGTAGAGCGCAGATACTCTTCCGCACGTTTGGCGATGGAGCGCGGGTCACGGTCATAGCCCTGCAGGGTGCCTGGTTCCAGGATGTCGCAGCGGATGATCAGAGTCGGTTCTTCATAGAACGGGTCGATCAGCGCAGTGGTCGCATCCGGCATCAGAACCATGTCTGATTCGTTAATACCTTTCCAGCCACCAATCGAGGAGCCATCAAACATTTTGCCTTCTTCGAAGAATTCGGCATTCACCTGATGAGAAGGAATTGTGACGTGCTGTTCTTTACCTTTGGTATCGGTGAAGCGCAGATCGACAAACTTCACTTCATGCTCGTTCAGCATCGTCAAAACGTGTTCAGCGGACATACTTAAACTCTCCCGGATTGGTCATTGTCGTCGTGGTAACGAAAACTTTTTTGCTACGTAAAGTGGCGTTGTTGCCTTAAAAAATATAAAGCGAAATCTGTGCCAACTTTTAAATTGCCCCCAAAAGGCGTTATCATGCACTCCATCGTGCAAAAGGGCTGCACCATTATGAATGCATTGCACTAATATAGTGCAATTGTGTGAACATTGGGCACCAATTTGGTGCAAATCACCTATAAAAACCCTTTTAACGCGTCGTGAAAGCGATCACAAAGAAACTCTGCAATACTTGTTTGTGGAGGATGTTTGTGATCCTGTTTTGTACTGCGATTAATCCGTGTACAATAACGCGCTATTTCTAAATGCCTGAGGCAAAGTTGTGATCGAAAATTTGCGTAATATCGCCATCATCGCGCACGTTGACCATGGTAAAACTACCCTGGTTGATAAGCTGCTGCAGCAATCCGGTACGTTTGATGCTCGTGCCGAAACTCAAGAGCGAGTGATGGACTCCAACGATTTGGAGAAAGAGCGTGGGATTACCATCCTCGCTAAAAACACCGCTATCAAATGGAACGACTATCGTATCAACATCGTTGATACCCCAGGGCACGCCGACTTCGGAGGTGAAGTTGAACGTGTCATGTCCATGGTTGATTCCGTGCTGCTGGTCGTTGACGCAATGGATGGCCCGATGCCGCAGACGCGCTTCGTAACCAAGAAGGCATTTGCTCATGGTCTGAAGCCAATCGTGGTCATCAACAAGGTTGACCGTCCGGGCGCACGCCCTGACTGGGTCGTCGATCAGGTATTTGACCTGTTCGTTAACCTTGATGCGACTGATGAGCAGCTGGACTTCCCGATCGTTTACGCTTCTGCGCTGAACGGTATCGCGGGTCTGGATCACGAAGATATGGCTGACGATATGACTCCGCTGTATCAGACCATCGTCGATCGTGTAGCGGCACCAAACGTAGACCTGGACGGCCCGCTGCAGATGCAAATCTCCCAGCTGGACTACAACAACTACGTTGGCGTCATCGGCATCGGCCGCATCAAACGCGGTAAAGTGAAGCCGAACCAGCAGGTCACTATCGTTGATAGCGAAGGCAAAACCCGTAACGGTAAAGTCGGTAAAGTACTGACTCACCTGGGTCTGGAACGTATCGAGAGTGATGTTGCTGAAGCTGGCGATATCATTGCGATCACCGGTCTGGGCGAGCTGAACATCTCTGACACCATCTGCGATCCGCAGAATGTTGAAGCGCTGCCGGCGCTGTCAGTCGATGAGCCGACCGTTTCCATGTTCTTCTGCGTTAACACCTCTCCGTTCTGTGGCAAAGAAGGTAAGTACGTTACCTCTCGTCAGATTCTTGACCGCCTGAACAAAGAGCTGGTGCACAACGTGGCACTGCGTGTTGAAGAAACTCCGGATGCTGACGCATTCCGCGTTTCTGGTCGTGGCGAGCTGCACCTGTCTGTTCTGATCGAAAACATGCGTCGTGAAGGTTTCGAAATGGCGGTTTCCCGTCCGAAAGTTATCTTCCGCGAAATCGACGGCCGTAAACAAGAGCCGTTCGAAAACGTAACGCTGGACGTTGAAGAGCAGCATCAGGGTTCTGTCATGCAGGCTCTGGGTGAGCGTAAAGGCGACCTGAAAAACATGAATCCAGATGGCAAAGGCCGCGTACGTCTCGACTACGTGATCCCAAGCCGTGGCCTGATCGGCTTCCGTTCTGAGTTCATGACCATGACCTCCGGTACTGGTCTGCTGTACTCCACCTTCAGCCACTACGATGATGTTCGTGCGGGTGATGTTGGCCAGCGTCAGAACGGCGTTCTGATCTCCAACGGTCAGGGTAAAGCAGTTGCCTTCGCACTGTTCAGCCTGCAGGACCGCGGTAAGCTGTTCCTGGGTCACGGTGCGGAAGTATATGAAGGCCAGATCATCGGTATTCACAGCCGTTCTAACGACCTGACAGTAAACTGTCTGACCGGTAAGAAACTGACCAACATGCGTGCGTCAGGTACTGATGAAGCGACTACGCTGGTTCCGGCGCAGAAAATGACCCTGGAGCAGGCTCTGGAGTTCATCGATGACGACGAACTGGTAGAAGTGACGCCGACCTCTGTACGTATCCGTAAGCGTCATCTGACCGAGAACGATCGTAAACGCGCGATGCGCGGTCCGAAAGAAGACTAATTTACGCTTCTTGTCGACGCCAGAACCCCGCCATAACGGCGGGGTTTTTTTTGCCCTGAAGTTCAGCAATCCCCCGTCACCACTCACATCAACGGACAATCGCTCCTTTAGCGAGGAGAGGCCGGTCACATTTATCCCCAAAGAATAATGTAGATATTGCTATTTTTTTGCGCGTAAGAGTAAGATTCATCATCTGGTTTAAACCAAATGGACTAAACAATAACGATGAATCAATCAACCGTCGAAAATGCGAAAGAAAAATTAGACCACTGGTTGAGGGAAGGGATCACAGCACCGGGCGGTAAACTTCCTTCTGAAAGAGAGCTCGGGGAACTGCTGGGCATTAAGCGTATGACCCTGCGCCAGGCGCTCTTAAACCTGGAAGCGGAATCGCGGATTTTCCGTAAAGACCGCAAGGGATGGTTTGTTACCCAGCCGCGTTTTAACTACAGCCCGGAGCTATCGGCCAGCTTCCAGCGTGCGGCGCTGGAACAGGGCAGGGAGCCTTCCTGGGGGTTTATCGACAAAAGTCGCACCGCCAGCTATCCCGATGCCGCACGGCCGCTTCTCGCAACAACTCCGTCGGATGAGCTGTATCTCATTACCGGGTGGGGTGCCCTGGAAGGACATAAAGTGTTTTATCATGAGACGTTTATTAACCCCAATGTCGCCCCCGGGTTTATTGAACAACTCGATAATCAGTCTTTCTCCTCGGTCTGGAAAAATGAGTACCAAAAGGACGTCGTAACGAAAAAACTGGTGTTTAAACCGGTCAGAATGTCTGGTGATATTGGTAAATTTATTGGCGGCTCCTCGGGCATGCCTGCCATTCTTATTGAGAAACACCGGGCTGACAGTAATGGCAATATCATTCAGATCGATATTGAATATTGGCGGTTTGAGGCAGTCGACCTCTTTATTAACTTGTAGGTGTCTTATGCTAACGAAATACGATGCAGAAAAAATCCTCGCTCGTGTAGATAACCTTCCACTTTATCTTCACGCCTATGCATACCATTTTAATATGCGCCTTGAACGGATATTACCTGGTGACTTATTAGATATTGCGCATGAGAATCATCTGCGAGGCGTGAAAATTCATGTTCTCGATGGTGAAACGCGTTCTCTCGGTAATATGAATGATACTGAACTTGCCGGGTTTGCGGAAAAAGCAAAACAATTACAGCTTGATGTGCATATAGAAACCAGCGCCTCGGATCAACAGGCTATCGACCATGCTACCCGCATCGCATTAAAAACAGGCGCGACCTCTGTTCGTTTTTATCCTCGTTATGAAGGTCATTTGCAGGACGTCATGCCAAAAATTAATCTTGATATTCAGTATATTAAAGAACGTTATCAGGACAGCGGTCTGACGTTTACGCTCGAACAACATGAAGATTTGAAAAGCCATGAGCTGGTGGCGCTGGTTGAACAAAGCGAGATGCCTTCTCTTTCTCTGCTGTTTGATTTTGCCAATATGATTAACGCCAACGAGCATCCGCTGACTGCCCTCGAGACGATGTCACCTTTTATTACTCAGGTGCATATTAAAGATGCCTTGATTATCAACGAGGATAATGGCCTCGGACATCAGGCCTGCAGCTCCGGGCAAGGAGATATGCCGTTCAAAGATCTGCTGACCAGGCTGATTTGTCTGGGTGATGAGCAGCCTCAGGTGATGGCTTATGGCCTGGAAGAAGAGGTGGACTACTATGCCCCGGCATTCCGTTTTGCTGATGAAGGCGACAACCCGTGGATCCCATGGCGCGAAATGAGTGAAACCCCTTTACCTGACGCCGCTCTGCTGGAAGCACGCTTAGTAAAAGAGAAAGCGGATGCTATTCGGCAGTTAGATTTTGTCCGAACCACTCTCCAGCAAATAAAAAGTGAGGCCAGCCACCTTATTAGCTAACTATTTCAGTATTTTATTTTAATTTTTGCACAATGCCACCCACCAGGTGTGGTCAGCTTCTATTTCCTATAAAACTAAATAATTTTAAAAATTATTAAGGGATCATATGCTCACAAAAAAGAAATGGGCGCTCTTTAGTTTATTAACACTTTGTGGTGGGACGATTTATAAACTGCCATCACTAAAGGATGCGTTCTATATACCGATGCAGGAATATTTCCATTTGACCAATGGTCAAATCGGGAATGCCATGTCCGTGAACTCTTTTGTCACTACTATTGGTTTCTTTCTTTCCATTTATTTTGCTGATAAGTTGCCGCGTAAGTACACCATGTCTTTTTCGCTTATTGCCACCGGCCTGTTAGGTATCTACCTGACAACCATGCCTGGGTACTGGGGCATACTTTTTGTCTGGGCGCTGTTTGGTGTCACCTGCGACATGATGAACTGGCCGGTGCTATTAAAATCCGTCAGCCGCCTGGGGAATAGTGAACAACAGGGGCGGTTATTTGGTTTCTTTGAAACCGGGCGCGGCATTGTCGATACCATCGTCGCGTTCTCTGCGTTGGCGGTTTTTGCCTGGTTCGGCAGCGGCCTGTTAGGCTTTAAAGCGGGGATCTGGTTTTATTCCATCATCGTCATCAGCGTCGGGGTGATTATCTTCTTCGTGCTGAATCAGGACGACGACGAAGTCAACGTCGCAGCCGTTGACAGTGAGCTGTCAGATAAGAAAAACACCAGCATCTCTTCCGTACTGAAAGACAAAACCATCTGGCTGATTGCCTTTAACGTTTTTTTTGTTTACGCCGTCTACTGCGGGCTGACATTCTTTATTCCGTTCCTGAAAAACATCTACCTTCTGCCGGTGGCGCTGGTCGGGGCTTACGGCATTATTAACCAGTATTGCCTGAAGATGATCGGTGGCCCGGTTGGCGGGATGATCTCCGATAAGATACTGAAGTCGCCAAGTAAATACCTGTGCTACACCTTCTTTATCAGCGCAGCTGCGCTGGTGGTCTTGATTCTGCTTCCTCATGAAAGCATGCCGGTGTATCTGGGTATGGCCTGTACCTTAGGTTTTGGGGCCATCGTCTTTACCCAGCGCGCAGTCTTCTTTGCGCCAATTGGTGAAGCGAAGATCGCGGAAAGCCAGACCGGTGCCGCCATGGCGTTGGGCAGTTTTATCGGTTATGCCCCTGCCATGTTCTGCTTCAGCCTGTACGGCTATATCCTCGACCTCAACCCAGGGATCCTCGGGTATAAAATTGTCTTCGGTATTATGGCTTGTTTCGCCTTCTGCGGCGCCGTAGTCTCGGTGTTACTGGTGAAACGCATTAGCCAAAGAAAACGTGCGTTAGAGGCGGCAGAGGCATAACGCCCAGCCCGTCAACACTCCCTGGAGCTATCAGGCCGCGAGACTCTGCGGCCTGATAGCTCTCCTGATATTCCCCCCATAGTCAAACCTCTCCTTTCCCGCTACAGTTAAACATCCAGGGTGCGGAAGGAGACAAAAATGCTCTATATCTTTGATTTAGGTAATGTGATTGTCGACATCGATTTCAACCGGGTGCTTGGGACATGGAGTGATTTGAGCCGCATACCGCTGGCGACGCTCAAGCAACATTTCACCATGGGCGAGGCGTTTCACCAGCACGAGCGTGGCGAAATCAGCGATGAGGCCTTTGCCGAAGCGATGTGCCATGAAATGAATATGCCGCTGAGCTACGAACAGTTCTCCCACGGCTGGCAGGCCGTATTTGTCGCCCTGCGCCCGGAAGTTATTGCCATCATGCAAAAACTGCGTGAGCAGGGACACCGCGTGGTGGTGCTGTCAAATACCAACCGCCTGCATACCACGTTCTGGCCGGATGAATACCCGCAGATACGCGCCGCCGCCGATCATATCTATCTTTCCCAGGAGATGGGGATGCGCAAACCCGAGGTGCGGATCTACCAAAGCGTTCTGCAATCAGAGGGTTTTTCTGCGCAAGATGCGGTCTTTTTTGATGATAACGCCGATAATATAGCTGGGGCTGATCAGTTGGGGATAACCAGTATTTTGGTGACCGGAAAGGAGACTATCCCCGCTTACTTTGCGAAATAACTATGTTCAAAATCGTTCATCAAAAAGCAAAGCATCGTACCCGGCCTTTTGTGGCCTGGATAAAGCTGCTCTGGCGGCGTATTGATGAAGACAATATGACGACACTGGCGGGAAACCTCGCCTATGTGTCGTTACTCTCTCTGGTGCCGCTGATTGCCGTCGTCTTCGCGTTGTTCTCGGCATTTCCCATGTTTTCCGAGGTGAGCGGGCAGATCCGCCACTTTATCTTCTCGAATTTTATCCCGGCGACGGGGGATGTCATCCAGGGCTATATCGAGCAGTTTGTCGCAAACTCCAGCCGGATGACGGCGGTCGGGGCTTTCGGGCTGATTGTCACCTCGCTATTGCTGATGTACTCGATCGATAGCGCGCTGAATACTATCTGGCGCAGCGCCCGTACCCGGCCAAAGATTTACTCTTTTGCGGTTTACTGGATGATCCTGACCCTGGGGCCGCTGCTGGCAGGGGCGAGCCTGGCGATCAGCTCTTATCTGCTGTCTCTACGCTGGGCGAGCGACCTGAACAGCGTGATTGATGATGTGCTGCGGATCTTCCCGTTGATTTTATCGTGGGCGGCGTTCTGGCTGCTCTACAGCATTGTCCCAACGACCCGGGTTCGCACCCGCGATGCGCTGGTGGGATCGCTGGTGGCAGCGCTCTTGTTTGAGGCGGGTAAAAAAGCCTTCGCCCTATATATCACGGCGTTTCCGTCGTACCAGCTGATTTATGGCGTGATAGCGGTGGTGCCGATTTTGTTTGTCTGGGTGTACT
Source organism: Klebsiella sp. R445 (assembly GCF_051131755.1). Lineage (NCBI taxonomy): Bacteria > Pseudomonadati > Pseudomonadota > Gammaproteobacteria > Enterobacterales > Enterobacteriaceae > Klebsiella > Klebsiella sp. R445. The sequence continues at coordinate 3,106,529 of NZ_CP180446.1, read as the reverse complement.
GGACGTGGTGTATCGTCTTGCTTGGGGCAGAAATTACTGTCACTCTCGAGGAATACCGCAAACTTAAAAAAGAAGAAACAGAATAACGATGATTGCATTAATTCAGCGCGTGACCCGTGCAAGCGTAACCGTGGAGGGTGAAGTGACGGGTGAAATCGGCCCGGGGCTTCTGGTGTTGTTGGGCGTCGAGAAAGACGATGATGAGCAGAAAGCGAACCGCTTGTGCGAGCGCGTGCTGGGCTATCGTATTTTCAGCGATGCTGACGGGAAAATGAACCTCAATGTTCAACAGTCCGGCGGCAGCGTACTGGTGGTGTCGCAGTTCACGCTGGCAGCAGATACCGAGCGCGGCATGCGTCCAGGCTTTTCAAGAGGTGCCGCCCCTGACAGAGCGGAAGCGTTATATGACTATTTTGTCGCACGCTGCCGCCAGCAGGAGATGAACACGCAGACCGGGAGATTCGCTGCGGATATGCAGGTCTCTTTGGTTAATGATGGTCCTGTGACCTTCTGGTTGCAGGTATGAGCCAGCTTCCAGGCCGGTTGCGGGTAACAAAAGAGAGTACAGCTATGTATCACCTTCGTGTACCGCAAACAGAAGAAGAACTCGAGAGCTACTATCAGTTCCGCTGGGAGATGCTGCGCAAGCCGCTGCATCAGCCCAAAGGGTCGGAACGCGACGCCTGGGATGCGATGGCGCATCACCAGATGGTGGTAGATGAAGAAGGGCGTCTGGTTGCCGTCGGACGGCTGTATATCAACGCGGAGAACGAAGCCTCTATTCGCTTTATGGCCGTACACCCGTCGGTGCAGGATAAAGGGCTGGGGACGCTGATGGCGATGACCCTCGAGTCCGTAGCCCGTCAGGAAGGGGTCAAGCGCGTAACCTGTAGCGCGCGTGAAGACGCCATGGACTTCTTTGCCAAGCTCGGTTTTGTCAACGAGGGCGAGATCACCACGCCAACCACCACGCCAATTCGCCACTTCCTGATGATTAAGCCGATCGCCTCGCTGGATGACATTCTGCACCGCGGAGACTGGTGCGGGCAGCTGCAGCAGGCCTGGTATCAGCATATCCCGCTCAGCGAAAAAATGGGCGTGCGTATTCAGCAGTACACCGGGAAAAAGTTTATTACCACCATGCCCGAAGCTGGCAACCAGAATCCGCACCATACCCTGTTTGCCGGCAGCCTGTTTTCCCTGGCGACCTTAACCGGCTGGGGGCTTATCTGGTTAATGCTGCGTGAGCGCCACCTGGGCGGCACGATTATTCTCGCCGACGCGCATATTCGCTATAGCCAGCCGATCAGCGGTCGCCCGAGCGCCGTGGCTGATCTGGGCTCGTTAAGCGGCGATCTCGATCGTCTGGCCCGCGGGCGCAAAGCGCGCGTTCAGCTTCAGGTTGAGCTGTTTGGCGGCGAGAGCCTGGGCGCGATTTTTGAAGGCATTTACATTGTTCTGCCCGCGAAGCCCTTTGGTTCGTATGAAGAGGGCGGGAACGAAGAAGAGTAATTCCCACCGCACCCATCACATTGACTGGCCAGGCGAACGGATTCGCCAGGCGATATCTCCAATAGCACCGCGCGCTGCCTGGCTTATCCCTGCAAGCTGAAAGAAACCGTGAATCACCCCGAGGTAGCGCTGGCAGGTGCAGGCAACCTGCTGCTCGCTCAGACGCTGATACAGCGCTTCGCCTTCATCACGCAGCGGGTCGTATTCGGCGGTCACAATATGCACCGGCGGCAGGCCGCAGAAGTCGTCGCGCCACAGCGGGCTGGCCTCCGGGTGCGTTAACGGTGTGGACGCCAGATACATTTCGTAGCCGCTCAGTAGCGTATCTCCGGTGATGATGTAATCGCTGCCGTTGCTGATGTAGCTTGGGGAACTGGCGCTGGCATCCAGCATGGGGTAAATCAGAATGAGCTGTGCCGGTTGCCAGTCTTGCGCGGCTTTCAGCCGTAGCGCGGTCACCAGCGCCAGATGGCCGCCAGCGCTGTCACCGGCAAGGGTGATTTGCGCGGTATTGACCCCGAGTTGCCCGGCATGACGCTGGATAATCTGTGCGCCTTTGTATGCATCATCGTGTGCGGCGGGAAACGTGTGTTCGGGCGCCAGTCGGTATGCCACGGCGATGACCCGACAGTCGCTGGCATACGCCAGCTGCCGGAGCTGCTTATCATGGGTGGCGAAACCGCCGCTGATAAAGCAGCCGCCGTGATAGTAGATCACGGTAGGTAGCGTGCCGACGGCATTGTGCGGCGAGACCACGCGAAAGGTCATGCCTTCCAGCGTGATATCTTCTACCTGCACGCGGGTTTCCGTCTCGCCGGCCAGTACCGTGCTGGCGATATAGCCGTTTCTCCGGTCATCAATATGTTGCTCTCGCGAAGCGGGGCGACCTGCGTCGATAAAGGCCTGAACCTGCTCGGCAATACCTTTTTCCAGCGCCATTTTTTATTCCTTTAAACTGTATGGGTATACAGTGTTATAGCCTGATTTGCGGCAAAAGAAAATGGTGTTTCTGGTGGCGGGAAGATTATGGAAAGCGGCTCGCAAAAGCGAAACTCAAGCCTGATGCGGGGAAAAGAGATGTGGTCAAATGGGTGTGTCGGGCAGCGTGTGCCGCCCGACGTGAGAGCTGATTTACTCCCCTTCACCCGGGAACATGAACGGGTTGATTGAGCTTCTGGCAAAGCCTTCCTGCTCCATGCGGGCGTCCAGCACCAGCGATGCGAGATCGTCGGCGACGGGGTCGACGTTCGGATCTTTTTCCTGATAGAGAATCTTCAGGTAGGTTCCGCAGTCGCCGCAGCTCTCGGCCTTAATGGCTGCCTGTTCATTATCGAGAGACCAGTAGTGTAAATCCCGGCTCTGTTCGCAGTTGCTGCACTTGATGCGCACCACGTGCCATTCGGTTTCGCACAGGTTGCAGTGCAGATAGCGTAACCCTTGGGTGGTACCAATCTGCACCATGCTGGATACCGGCATGGAGCCGCATACCGGGCAGAACTGGCGCTGCTCACCGTATTCGGCGCGCGCTTTGCCAGGAATTAGGCTGGCCATCTGCGCCCAGTAGAGCGACAGCGCGGCCCAGATAAACGGAGCTTTATCGCTGCTGACAGAAGCAAAGTCTGAGGCAAACAGAGCGCTCGCCATCAGCTCCAGCTCCTGCTCAGATGCTTTCTCCAGGTTTTCGATGACCGCCAGCGCCGGACCGCTCATCTCTGGTTTCAGCTCGGCAATCAGCGAATGCAGCAGCTTGTGCCAGTGCTTATCGCGCGGCAGCACGTGAATATCCAGCGGCGGTTTGCCCTGCTCGTTTGCCTCTTTGAGGCGGGCGGCCAGGTCCATCTGTAACGGATGGTCGTAGAGCACCACTTCCTGGGCGTGAGCAATCAGCGCAGCAAAACGCAGGTAATCACCCAGCGGATTGTTCTTCGCCAGTTCGCGCAAACGTTCAGCGCGGCGGTTATAAAGATTTTTCAGTCTGGGGAACAGTAACGGCGGAATGTACTCCGCCGTATGTTTCTCGCTCGAACCCAGCTCATCTTGCGGGATTATGCGAATACTCATTCAGTCTTGTTTTCCTGTTTCTGGCGAACTTCCCGGTACCAGCGTGGGTGATGTTTCTTCGCCCACGTTTTGGTAACCCAGCCTTCCACCATCGCGGTTATGGTGCCTTTCACCCACAGGGCGGCGTAGATATGCACCATGATAACCACAATTAATGCAACTGCGGCAAATGAATGCAGCATGAGCGCCAATCGGATTACCGGAATTGAGAACGCAGGTGCAAAGTAAGGGCGCCAGATGATCACACCGCTTATCAGCAACAGTACCAGGAAAATAATCGCCGCCCAGAATACGCATTTCTGGCCGAAGTTATAGCGCCCGGTGTCACCTACTTCCTCGTTGACGACGATCTTACGAATATTCTTCGCCCAAAAGATATCATCCCGATTGATTAGATTATGGTGCCAGTAGCGGAAAAACATGATGATGAATGAAGCAAACATAATCACGCCGACAAACGGGTGCAGGATGCGCGCCAGCTGCGGTGTGCCCATGATCTGCATCAGCCAGTTGAAGGACGGGAAAAAGAACCCCAGCCCGCTTATCGCCGCCAGCATGAAGCAGAAGGCGGTGACCCAATGGTTGATACGTTCCGGCGCCGTGTAGCGCACGATGGTGTCACGTCTTTTCATTTGCGCACCTCGTCATTCTCTTCATGCAGATTGTCTTCTTCCTCGTCTGCGCGGTTCGGACCGACACCCACATAGTGGAAGATACTAGCTGCGAAGGTCGCGGCAAAACCGACCGCCGCGAGCGGTTTCCAGATGCCTTTCCAGAATTTCACGGTGGCGCTGATTTCCGGATTTTCCGGCAGGCCGTGATAGAGATTCGGCTTGTCGGCATGGTGCAGTACATACATTACGTGCGTCCCGCCAACGCCGGCAGGATCGTACAGGCCGGCATTGTCATAACCACGGGTTTTCAGCTCTGCAACGCGTTCGCCTGCCAGCACTTTCATATCCTCTTTGGAGCCAAAGTGGATAGCGCCCGTCGGACAGGTTTTCACGCAGGCCGGTTCCTGGCCTACAGTGACGCGGTCTACGCACAGCGTACATTTGTAGACGCGGTTATCTTCCGGGTTGAGACGCGGCACGTCGAACGGACAGCCGGCGATGCAGTAGCCGCAGCCGATGCACTGCTCAGACTGGAAGTCGACGATGCCGTTGGCATACTGAATGATAGCCCCTTCTGCCGGGCACGCCTTCAGGCAGCCCGGATCGGCGCAGTGCATGCAGCCATCCTTACGGATGAGCCACTCCAGCTTGTCGTTTTGCTCCACTTCCGAGAAGCGCATCACCGTCCAGGATTTGGCGGTCAGATCGGCGGGGTTGTCGTACACCCCGACGTTATGACCCACTTCGTCACGGAGATCGTTCCACTCGGAACAGGCCACCTGACAGGCTTTACAGCCGATGCAGGTGGTGACGTCGATAAGCTTCGCCACCTCTTCCTGATGGTCCCGCGCACGAGGCGCGGGGGTGAAGCCGTTAGTCGCGGAGCGACGGATAATGTCCTGAGATTGATAAGCCATAGGTCGTCTCCGTTACACCTTTTCCACGTTAACGAGGAACGCTTTGAACTCCGGCGTCTGCGTATTCGCATCGCCGACGAACGGCGTCAGGGTGTTTGCGATAAACCCTTTCTTCGCCACGCCTTCGTAGCCCCAGTGAATCGGAATACCGATGGTATCGATATCTTTACCGTCGGCTTTCAGCGTGCGAATACGCTTGGTCACCACCGCCTTGGCTTTGATATAGCCGCGGTTGGAGGAGACCTTAACGGTATCGCCGTGGGCGATGCCGAGTTTATTCGCCAGCTTCTCGCCGATTTCGACAAACTGTTCCGGCTGTGCGATAGCGTTAAGCAGCGCATGCTTGGTCCAGTAGTGGAAGTGCTCAGTCAGACGGTAAGTGGTGCCGACGTACGGGAATTTCTCCGCTTTGCCCATCTGCTCAAGGTCGCCTTTAAAGACGCGAGCGGCCGGGTTGGAGATCACGTTCGGGTGCAGTGGGTTAGTACCCAGCGGCGTTTCAAACGGTTCGTAGTGTTCCGGGAACGGCCCTTCCGCCATCTTATCGATAGCGAACAAACGTCCCATCCCTTCAGGCTGCATGATAAACGGCCCGACATCGCTGCCAGGTGCGGCGGCACTGTAGTCTGGGATGTCCATTCCGCTCCACTTCGTGCCATCCCATTTCAGGATCTGACGCTTCGGATCCCACGGGTTGCCCTGCGGGTCCGCAGAGGCGCGGTTGTACAGGATGCGGCGGTTGAGCGGCCATGCCCATGCCCAGCCCAGGGTATTACCCAGGCCTGATGGGTCGGCGTTATCACGGCGCGCCATCTGGTTGCCATCCGGCGTCCAGCTTCCGGCGAAGATCCAGCAGCCGCTGGAGGTGGTGCCGTCATCGCGCAACTGGGCGAACGAGCTCAGCTGCTGGCCTTTTTTGACGATAACCGCCCCGGTCGCCGGATCGGTAATGTCCGCCAGCGCTTTGCCGTTGCTTTCCATCGCCACTTCTTCGGACGCGGGTTCATGCGGCGTGGAATAGTTCCACGTCATGTTCAGCACCGGCTCAGGCGTTGGGCCGCCTTCCTCGGCATACATCTTACGCAGGCGTAAGAAGATACCGGCGAGGATCTCACCGTCGGTGACCGCAATCCCGGGGGCATCGGCGCCTTTCCAGTGCCACTGCAGCCAGCGGCCGGAGTTAACGATCGAACCGTTTTCTTCGGCGAAGCAGGTGGAAGGCAGACGGAACACCTCGGTCTGGATTTTCGACGGATCAACATCGTTTGACTCACCGTGGTTTTGCCAGAAGGTGGACGTTTCGGTGTTGAGCGGGTCGATGGTCACCAGGAACTTCAGTTTCGACAGCGAAGCGACAACTTTGTTTTTGTTCGGGAACGAGGCCACCGGGTTAAAGCCCTGGCAAATATAGCCGTTGACCTTGCCCTGGTTCATCATCTCGAAGTACTGCAGTACATCGTAGCCTTTATCCCACTTCGGCAGCCAGTCGAAGCCCCAGCTGTTTTCCGCCGTGGCTTTATCACCAAAGAAAGCCTTCATCATTGAGACGAAGAATTTCGGGTAGTTGCCCCAGTAGTTCACCTGGCCTTGCAGCAGCGGCTTCGGCGTGTTGGCGGCGAGGTAGGTTTGCAGGTCGGCCTGTTTTTCGCTCGGCAGGGTCATATACCCCGGCAGGCTTTGCGACAGCAATCCTAAGTCGGTGAGACCCTGGATATTGGAGTGGCCACGCAGGGCGTTAACGCCGCCGCCTGCCATCCCCATATTGCCAAGCAGCAACTGGATCATCGCCATGGTACGAATGTTCTGCGCGCCGACAGAGTGCTGGGTCCAGCCGAGGGCATACAGGAACGATGCGGTTTTATCGTGAGCGCTGGTTTCCGCAATGTACTCGCAGACTTTGAGGAAGTCCGCTTTCGGCGTCCCGCAGATATTTTCGACCACGTCCGGCGTATAGCGGGAAACGTGCTGTTTTAGCAGGTTCCACACGCAGCGTGGATGCTGTAGCGTTGTATCGCGTTTAGCAAAGCCGTTTTCGTCCAGCTCGTAGTTCCAGGACGTTTTATCGTACTTGCGGGTTTCAGCGTCGTAGCCGCTAAACAGACCGTCTTCAAAGCCGTAATCCTCACGCACGATCAGGCTGGCGTTGGTATAGGCTTCGGTATATTCACGGTTAATTTTTTCGTTGTTTAGCAGGTACAGGATCACGCCTGACAGGAAAGTGATGTCAGTACCGGAACGAATCGGGGTATAGAAGTCGGCTACCGACGCGGTACGCGTAAAGCGTGGGTCGATAACAATCAGCTTCGCACCGTTGCGAATTTTGGCTTCCATCGCCCAGCGGAACCCTACCGGGTGCGCTTCAGCGGCGTTACCACCCATCACCACAATCAGGTTGGCGTTTTTAATATCCACCCAGTGGTTGGTCATCGCACCGCGACCAAATGTTGGAGCAAGACTTGCTACCGTTGGTCCGTGTCAGACGCGTGCCTGGTTGTCGACCGCGAGCATACCCAGCGCGCGGGAGAATTTTTGGGTTAAATAACCGGTTTCGTTACTGGAGGCGGAGGCGCACAGCATACCGGTGGTCAACCAGCGGTTGACGGTGGTGCCAGCGTCGTTTTTCGCCATGAAGTTGGCATCGCGGTCTTCTTTCATCAGCTTAGCGATGCGATCGAACGCCTCGTTCCAGCTGATTTGCTGCCATTTGTCGGAACCTGGGGCGCGATATTCCGGGAATTTCAGGCGACTTTCAGAGTGGATAAAGTCGACCAGACCCGCCCCTTTAGGGCAGAGCGCACCACGGTTGACCGGATGGTCAGGATCACCTTCGATATGAAAGATGGATGCTTTGGCGTTTTTCGCACCGTCGCCGAGGCTATACATCAACAGCCCGCAACCGACAGAACAGTACGTACAGGTGTTACGGGTTTCACGGGTACGCAGCAGTTTATATTGCCGGGTTTCCGCGAGCGCAATGGCTGGAGCAAAGCCCAGCGTTGCTGCCGTTGTGCCTGCCATACCGCCAGCGCAGATCTTAAAGAACTGCCTTCTGCTGACCTGCATGGTTCACTCCTTGTATCGACATTGTCACATGTAGTTATTTACTTTGCGGTCAGGGCCGCAAAGGTTCAGAATTGGGGGTGATCCCCCTTTCACTTGAAGGGGTATAGAGAGAATACCACATTGTGTGTATGCCTGTTCCAATACGGTTAAGACAAAGTGAACAAGAACCCTCACGAACAAATTGAAAATGTGACAGATGTCACAACTTATCGCCGGGTCACGCTCTGGAAACGCGAGGATTTGCAACATCCTCAGCCGGACGAGTTAGCTGAAGAAGTCCCGATCGCGCTGGTCTATAACGGCATCTCCCACGTCGTGATGATGGCGACGCCAAAGGATCTGGCGCATTTCGCCGTTGGTTTCTCTCTCTCTGAAGGGATTATAGAAGACCGGCGTGATATTTATGGGATAGATGTCGCCCAGGCCTGCAACGGGCTGGAAGTGCAAATCGAGCTGTCCAGTCGTCGCTTTATGGGGCTGAAAGCGCGTCGTCGGGCGCTTGCCGGGCGTACCGGCTGCGGCGTGTGCGGCGTGGAACAACTCAACGATATTGGCAAACCGGTGCAGCCGCTGCCGTTTACCCAGACCTTCGATCTGGCGAATCTTGACCGCGCGCTGGCGCATCTGAACGATTTCCAGCCGATCGGCCGTCTGACCGGCTGCACGCATGCTGCTGCCTGGGTACGTCCTACTGGCGAGCTGGCGGGAGGCCATGAAGATGTTGGCCGTCACGTGGCACTAGATAAGCTGCTCGGGCATCGGGTTGATGTAGAAGGCGCCTGGCGTGACGGGGCTGCGTTAGTCTCCAGCCGGGCCAGCTACGAGATGGTGCAGAAAGCCGCGATGTGCGGGGTGGAAATTCTGTTTGCGGTCTCCGCTGCGACGGCGCTGGCGGTGGAGGTCGCAGAGCGCTGCAACCTGACGCTGGTCGGCTTCTGCAAGCCGGGCAGGGCCACGGTATACACCCATCCACAGCGATTGATCGCCGGTTAAAATTAAGTCAATTTTTTTGAATGATGAGAACAAATCCTTCCGCTTTTTGTTTGGCGATGTGAGGGCTACTATTTATCACATCAAGGCACTGCGCCTTATCCAAACAACTAATTTAAAGGATTTACATCATGAACAGCATCAAAACTTTTGCAGCAGTTATCGCTATGACCGTCTCTTTTGGTTCTTTTGCCGCTGAAACCGTAACGGCGACCGCCATGACAATGGACGGTGCAGAAGCAAAAATCGCCGCACAGGCTCAGGCTGCCGGGGCATCGTCTTACAAAATTACCGAAGCCTTTACCGGTAACCGCGTGCATATGACGGCGGAACTGAATAAATAAGCCAAAAGCTATTGTCGAAAGAGCGCCTGCGGGCGCTTTTTTAGTTTATACCGGCCATTCGTAACAGCGCGGTCACCACCGCCGCAGCAATAATCACCACGATCAACGGCATCTTGCGCCAGGCGAGAAATACCGCGAAGCCCACGCCCAATACCCGTGCCGCTCCGGCAAAATGTTCACCTTCATAAAACGTCGTCGCCAGCGCCACGGAAAAGAGCAGCACCGTCGCCGCATCGGAAAGCAGGGCCTGAGATCGTTCGGAAAAGGCCAGGCGGTTGCCCAATTTCGCCCCACCTAAACGCATTAAATAGGTCCCCAGCGACAGAATCGCGATACCGGCGATAAACAGCGTCATGTTACCCATTATTTTTTCCTCGCCAGTAGCCCAAACAGAGAAAGCAGCACCGGCAAACCCACCGGGGCAAAAGGCACGGCGGCTAAGGATACCAGCGCTCCGCTGCAGGCCCGGATCAGGGTGGTGCGGTTTTTAAATGCCGGCACTACCAGCGCCAGCAAAATGGCCGGGAATACCGCATCCAGACCGATGGTTTCCGGGGATGGCAACAGTTTGCCAACCCCGGCGCCAAGTAGGGCGCCCAGAGGCCAGATAATCGCTACGCCCAGGCCACACAGCCAGTAGGCTGCCCGGCGCTGTTCCGGCGTCTTTTGTGACAAGCCGAATACCACGCTTTCATCGTTCATAATGTGACAGCCGAGAAAGCTGGCGGCGCGTTTGCCGACCAGGTCGCGAACGGTGACGCCAAAAGGAATATGGCGGGCGTTAACCAATAACCCGGCAGCAGCGGCGGCTAGCGGATTGCCGCCGCTGGCGACGATGCCGATAAACATAAACTCAGAAGCCCCCGCCAGCACGGAGACGGAGAGCACAAAAGGCACCCAAATGGGGAAGCCGTAGGCGATGGCCAGTGAGCCATAGGACATGCCCACGATACCGACCGCCAGGCAGACTAAAGTAATCGCTTTAATGGTGTCGCCTTTCAGGCTGGCAAAATGCTGTTTCATACTCTTTAGCCATATCGAACGAATTTCCATTATAATGAACGCAACACATATTCATTTCAAGTCGAACGAAACGTTCGATATAAAAAACAGTGGGGCGCTATATGACGCAGCCAATAAGCCTGATTGCCAAAAGTCTGGTGCGTGAACGTGCGCGTACCGGGTTGTCTCTCGCCGAAGTCGCGCGACGGGCCGGGATCGCTAAATCAACGCTATCGCAGCTGGAGTCGGCTAACGGCAACCCGAGTCTGGAAACCCTGTGGGCGCTCTGCGTGGCGCTCGATATCCCCTTTGCGCGCCTGCTGGAACCGCAGGTCAACACCACCCAGGTGATCCGCCGCGGTGAGGGGACAAAAGTGGTCGCTGAACAGGCAAACTATCAGGCGATCCTGCTGGCCGCCTGCCCGCCGGGTGCGCGTCGCGACATCTATCTTTTGCTGACGCAACCGGGGGCCGATCGTATTTCACATCCGCATCCGGCAGGGTCGGTGGAGCATATTATTATTACCCAGGGCCGGGCGCGGGTTGGGCTGACCGAGGCGCCGGAAGAGCTTGGGGAAGGGGATTACATCTGCTATCCAGCCGATCGCGAGCATGTTTTCCAGGCGCTGGAGCCGGATACCCAGGCGCTGCTGGTGGCGGAACAAAACTAGCGGCATATCTGGGGTAAAGCGGCGATGCTGTTGCTGGACGCCATCCCCGTATTGCGGGACACTAACCGCCTCCCCCGTGTCGACAAGGATATGTATGTCTCTGAAAGCCATTGCTAAAGAACTTGGGATCTCGGTCACCACCGTCAGCCGTGCGTTAAACGGTTATGATGACGTGTCGCAGGAGACGCGTGCCCGGGTTCAAGCCGAAGCAAAGCGCCGTGGTTATCAGCCGAATACCTTCGCGCGGCGGCTTAAAATGGGCAAAATCGACGCCGTCGGCCTGGTGTTCCCCATGAGCCCGGCGCCGCTGAATAACACCGTGTTTCACGACATGGTCGGGGAGATCAGCCACGAGCTGGCGCACTATGAGATCGATCTGCTGCTGATTGCCGACGACGAGCAGGCCGACCAGCACGGCTATATGCGCATGGCGCAAAGCCGGCGGATTGATGCGCTGATCGTGGCGCATACCCTTGACGACGACCCACGCCTGACGCAGCTGCTGGCTTCTGGTTTTCCTTTTCTGGCCCTCGGACGCAGCCGCCTGCCGCAGCCCTATGCCTGGTTTGATTTCGACAACCATGCCGGGACCTATCGCGCCGCCCGTCATTTAATAAATCAGGGCCATCAGCGCATCGCTTTTCTCGGCGAAAACAACAACCAGGCGTTTATCTCACAGCGGCGAAACGGCTATCTGGATGCGCTCCGGGAGGCCGGTCTGTCCGATCGCTGGCAGCGCCGCGTGCCGCCAACCCGACGCGGCGGTTACCAGGCCACGCTGGAGCTGCTCCGCCTGCCAGAGCCGCCAACGGCGATTATCACTGACTGCAATACCCACGGCGATGGTGCCGCCATGGCGCTCTATCAGCAGGGGCGTCTGACCGGTGACAACCGCGTGTCGCTGGTGGTGTACGATGGTTTACCGCAGGACAGCATCATTGAAACCCCGGTCGGGGCGGTGATCCAGTCTACTCGCCAGGGCGTCGGTCGCCAGATTGCCAGCATGGTGCGTCGGCTCATCGCAGGTGACGATCTCGCCTCACTCCAGGTGCTCTGGCAGCCAGAATTTATCCCCGGCGAAACCAGCTGATTTACACCTCTCCACACTAATTTCCTGAGGTCTATCACGGATCCGAAACGTTTTGGTTGTTACCCGAAACGTTTCGGATCAACAGTAAGACATACCTTGTTGTGGAGATGTCTGATGTCTGATTCGATTTTACGCCTACAAAGTTCAACGGCGGATGTGATCATTAAAACGCACCCGTTTGCCGAAATTGTCTACTGGGGGCCGCATTTACGTTACTTTTCGCCGCAGGATGCTGACAGTATTGCGCGTCCTGTTGCCAACGGTCGTCTGGACGTTGATTCACCGCTGACGTTAATGGCCGAGCTGGGCCACGGTTTGTTTGGCGCACCGGGCATTGAAGGCCACCGCCAGGGGCTCGACGCCTCACCGATTTTCACGACCACTGAAGTGATCCAGAACGGGCAGGCGCTCACCGTGATCGCTGAAGACGCTCAGGCCGGTCTGCGCCTGTGCAGCGAAATTCAGCTCGACGGCAGCGGAGTACTGAGCGTTCGTCACGGTTTAACCAACCTGCACCCGCAGCCCTGGCAGGTGGATCGTCTGGCGGTCACGCTGCCGGTCGCCGAACGCGCCCGGGAAGTACTGGCCTTTCATGGTCGCTGGACTCGCGAATTTCAGCCCCACCGTTTGACGCTTGAGCACGACAGCATCGTGCTGGAAAACCGCCGGGGCCGAACGTCGCATGAACATTTTCCGGCGCTGATTACCGGCAGCCAGGCCTTCAGCGAAATGCAGGGCGAAGTGTGGGGCGTGCATCTGGGCTGGAGCGGCAACCATCGTCTGCGGGCTGAAGCGAAAACGGACGGTCGTCGCTATCTGCAGGCCGAAGCGCTCTATCTGCCGGGCGAAATGGTGCTGGAGGAGGGGAAAACGCTCTGGACTCCGAGCCTCTATGCCAGCTATTCCTCGCAGGGGCTGAACGGCATGAGCCAGCAGTTCCACCGCTATCTGCGCGAACAGATCATTCGCTTCCCTGACAACAAACCGCGCCCGGTGCATCTCAACACCTGGGAAGGGATCTACTTTGACCACGACCCGCAATACATCATGCGCATGGCGGATGAGGCGGCGGATCTGGGCGTCGAGCGCTTCATCATCGATGACGGCTGGTTTAAGGGGCGTAACGATGACTGGGCGGCGCTGGGCGACTGGTATCTCGATGAGAAAAAGTACCCCAACGGCCTGACCCCGGTTATCGATCACGTGAAGTCGCTGGGCATGGAATTCGGCATCTGGGTCGAGCCGGAAATGATCAACCCGAACTCTGATTTGTACCGCGCACACCCGGACTGGGTGCTGGCGCTGCCAGGCTATACGCCGCTTCCCGGGCGTCATCAGCTGGTGCTGAACCTGAATATCCCAGAGGCCTTTGACTATCTCCTTGAGCGAATGAGCTGGCTGCTGGGCGAGCACGCCGTGGACTATGTGAAGTGGGATATGAACCGCGAGCTGGTGCAGCCGGGCCACAACGGCAAAGCCGCCGCCGATGCGCAAACCCGCCAGTTCTATCGCCTGCTGGATACGCTGGTCGCTCGCTTCCCGCAGATTGAATTCGAGTCCTGCTCCTCTGGCGGCGGGCGTATCGATTATGAAGTGCTTAAGCGCAGCCACCGTTTCTGGCCTTCAGACAATAACGACGCGCTGGAGCGCAATACCATCCAGCGTGGGATGAGCTATTTCTTCCCGCCGGAAGTGATGGGGTCTCATGTCGGCAACCGCCACTGCCACGCCACCTTCCGCCAGCATGATATTGCCTTCCGCGGCCTGACGGCGCTGTTTGGCCATATGGGGCTGGAGCTGGATCCGGTGGGCGTCGATGAGCACGAACGCGCGGGCTATCGCAAATATGTAGCACTGCATAAGCAGTGGCGCGACTTACTGCACCACGGTGTGCAGTGGCGGATAGATATGCCGGATGCGACCACGCTCGCCCACGGCGTGGTTAGCGAAGATAAGCACCAGGCGATTTTCCTCGTAAGCCAGCTGGCGATGCCGGATTACACCCTGATGGCACCGCTGCGGGTGGCGGGCCTGCAAGCCGACGCGCGCTATCGGGTGACGCTGCTGGACCATCCGAATATTCAGATAACAGGAGAGGGCGGCCATACCATGCGTAAGCTGCCGGAATGGATGACGACGCCGCTGACGGTAAGCGGTGAGTGGTTACAACAAGCGGGACTGGCGCTGCCCATTCTCGACCCGGAAAGCGCCATTTTAATTGGCCTGCAACGCGTGTGATGGTGACGGGCCGAGCATCGGCCCTTTTTGAGGAATACACAATGAACCCGACCGTCTGTACTCATAAAAATAACCCTAACTTCTGGATTTTCGGACTGTTCTTTTTTCTCTACTTCTTCATTATGGCCACCTGCTTTCCGTTTCTGCCGATCTGGCTGTCGGATGTCATTGGCCTGAATAAAACCGAGACCGGCATCGTCTTCTCCAGCCTGTCGCTGTTCGCTATCTGTTTTCAGCCGATCCTCGGGGTGATTTCCGACAAGCTGGGGCTGAAGAAGCATCTGATGTGGATCGTCACAGTGTTGTTGGTCCTTATTGCCCCCTTCTTCCTCTATGTCTTTGCGCCGTTGCTGAAAAGCAATATCTGGCTCGGTGCGTTGAGCGGTGGGGCCTATATCGGCTTTGTTTTCTCTGCCGGCGCCGGGGCGATGGAGGCCTATATTGAACGAGTAAGCCGCAATAGCGGGTTTGAGTACGGCAAGGCGCGTACCTTTGGTTGCCTGGGCTGGGCGCTGTGTGCGACCACGGCCGGAATGCTGTTTAGCGTGAACCCAGAGTGGGTGTTCTGGATGGGGTCGATCGCCGCGCTGCTGCTGTTGATGCTGGTGGCGATTGCCAGACCGCAGGCCAGCTCTTCCGCGCAGGTGTTGGATTCCTTAGGCGCCAACCGTCCCGCTGTGGATCTCAAAACCGCCATCAGCATGTTCCGCCAACGCAAGATGTGGATGTTTATTCTGTATGTCGTGGGCGTGGCCTGCGTGTATGACGTCTTCGATCAGCAATTTGCGACCTTCTTTAAATCTTACTTTGCCACCCCGGAAGCCGGCACTCGCGCCTTTGGTTTTGCGACCACCGCCGGAGAAATTTGCAATGCCATCATTATGTTTAGCTCTCCGTGGATCATTAACCGCATCGGTGCGAAGAATACCCTGCTGATTGCCGGGATGGTGATGGCGGTGAGGATGATCGGTTCGTCGTTCGCCACGACGGCGGCGGAGGTCGTGGTTTTGAAAATGCTGCACGCGCTGGAAGTCCCGTTCCTGCTGGTGGGGGCATTCAAATATATTACCGGGGTGTTCGATACCCGGCTGTCGGCGACCATCTATCTGGTGGGCTTTCAGTTTGCCAAACAGGTGGCGGCGATTTTTCTCTCGGCATTTGCCGGTAATATGTATGACCGGATTGGTTTCCAGGACACCTACCTGATCCTCGGGAGCATTGCGCTGGTCGTCACTATTATCTCCGCCTTTACCTTGTCAGGGAAAACGTCCGTCGACAGCGTCGGCAATAAGACGATGGCGATGTAGGCCGGGACCAGGCCTATAATCATATTGAAATTACTAATGTATTAAGACGCCAGATGCAGAACCGGAAATATTCCTGTTCTGCGGTCTGGTTCTCTTATTTCTATTGTTGTGGTGTGGTTGTTAATTGTTTTTAATGGTTTAAAAGGAGTTGTTACTATTCGTTTACCTGCGGTAACGCGTCTCGGATCTGTTGGGCGTTAATAAGTCAAAAACAATAAAGTATGGCATATATAAAAATATTCACGTGGTGGGTTTTAATTAATCCAATCATTGAAATTTTATCTCTGGGAAACATAACGATGAATAAGACAATATTAGCGGTAGCCGTTGGTTTATTATTAACGGCAAATGCCGGTATGGCAAAAACGCAGTCACAAACGCTTGAACAACGTCTGCAACAGCTCGAATCGCGGCTTGCTGCGGCGGAGAGTCGCGCCACGCAAGCCGAAAATCAGATCCAGCAGTTGAAGATTGAACAAGCACAAGAGATCCAGCAGCTTAAAACCACACAAAGCACGATGGCGGTAAAAAGCCAGACCCCAGATGTTGAAACGCAGAAAAACACCAGCGTACCTGCGCTGACCCTCAGCGGCTACGGCGATTTAAAAATCTATGGTGATGTTGAATTCAACATGGATGCCGAAAGCAAACGCGGCTTGCTGGCGATGACCAACGCCGATGTCAGCAGCGACCCGACCTCCGATCGCTGGGACCTCAATGGCCGTATTCTGCTAGGGTTTGACGGCATGCGCAAAATGGATAACGGTTATTTTGCCGGCTTCTCGGTTCAGCCTCTGGCGGATATGACCGGCTCGATGAACCTCGATGACGCCGTGTTCTTTTTTGGTCAGGAGGATGACTGGAAGGTGAAGGTCGGTCGCTTTGAAGCCTACGACATGTTCCCGCTTAACCAGGACACCTTTGTTGAGCACTCCGGCAATACCGCAAATGACCTCTACAGCGACGGCCACGGCTATATCTATATGATGAAAGAGGGTCGTGGCCGTTCCGATGCCGGCGGTAACTTCCTGCTGAGCAAGCAGATCGACAACTGGTATTTTGAGCTCAATACGCTACTGGAAGACGGCACGTCGCTGTATGACAACGGTGGCTACCACGGTCGCAATATGAAGCAGAAAAAGAACGTCGCCTATTTGCGTCCGGTGATTTCGTGGGCGAAAGACGATTTTTCTGTCGCTGCGGCGATGGAGTCGAACGTGGTAAACAATGCCTATGGTTATCAGAATGCCCAAGGGAATTTTGTCGATCAATCTGACCGTACCGGATATGGCCTGACCATGACCTGGGATGGCCTGAATAGCGACCCGGACAATGGCGTGGTGGTGAATCTGAATACTGCGTATATGGACGCCAGTAATGAAAAAGATTTTACCGCCGGGGTGAATGCGCTATGGCAGCGCTTTGAGCTGGGATATGTCTATGCGCATAATAAAATTAACGATTATGCTGGGGTAATTTGCGATAACGACTGCTGGATTAAAGATGAAGGCACTTATAATATTCATACCTTCCACGCCTCGTATCAAATCCCGAACGTGATGAATATGCAGAACTTTAATATTTATCTCGGGGCTTATTACTCTCTGCTCGATAGCAACGATAAGCTGAGCCAGAGCGATGACGACGATCGCTACGGCGCCCGCGTACGCTTTAAATACTTCTTCTGATTACCTGTCAGCATTGCCCCGCGAATATCGCGGGGCAACTCGCCACTTATTCCAGATAAAATACCGGTTTCAGCGCGGCGCTCACCGGGCTGCTATCGGCGTTGGTCGGCATAATATCGGCCATATGCTGCCACCAGCGCTGGCAGACTTCGGTGCGGGCAATATCATCCCAACGGGCTTCCGATTCCACCTCTACCGTGGCGAACAGCAGGTGGCGCGCGGGATCGAGATAGATGGCGTAGTGGTGTGCGCCGTGGGCTTTCAGCACCGCCTCCAGCTCTGGCCAGATTGGCGTATGGCGGCGCTGGTACTCCTCATGCGCGTCGGGATTGACCTGCATGACGAAGGCTTTGCGGATCATAAGGCCTCCAGATAGAGCTCGCGAACCTCATCGCGGCTGGCGCTGCGCGGGTTGCACGGTGCGCAGGGGTCGGCCAGCGCTTTATCCAGCCAGCCTTCAATATCGGCTTTACTGACGCCAAGCTGGCTGAAGCCTTGCGGGATCCCAACGCGTTTGCTCAGGGCGCGAATGGCGTCGATGGCCTCCATGCTGGCGGCTTCATCGCTCATGCCGCGAGTATCGACCCCCATGGCCTGCGCCACGCGGGCGAAGCGGGAGACGGCATGCGGGCGGTTAAAGTTTTCGATCACCGGCAACAGAATAGCGTTGCACACGCCATGCGGCAGGTTATGGGTGGCGCCGGGCTGATGGGCCAGCGCGTGGACCAGGCCAAGACCGGCGCTGTTAAACGCCATTCCCGCCAGATACTGACCAAAGGCCATCTGCTCACGGGCCTCGAGGTGATGCCCGTCGTCTACGGCTTGCGGCAGCCACAGGTTGATCAGGCGAATCGCCTCCAGGGCGTTCGCGTCGGTCAACGGGTGCGCGCCGACGCTAACGAAAGCTTCGATAGCGTGAGTCAGGGCATCCATGCCGGTGGCGGCGGTGACGGAGGCCGGGAGATCCAGCATAACGCTGGCGTCATCGACTGCAATATCGGGGATGATATTGGGGTCGATAATCACCTCTTTGACCTGGCGTTCGCTATCGATAATCACCGCATTGCTGGTCATCTCCGCTGCGGTACCGGCGGTGGTGTTGATGGCCACCAGCGGCACGCCGGCGTTTTTCACTTTGCCGACGCCGGCATAGGCGGTCGACGGGGCCGGGTTCGCGGTCAGAATTTTCACCGCTTTGGCAGTATCGATCGGACTACCGCCGCCAAAGGCGATGAGGTAGTCGCAGCCTGCCGCCAGATAGGTGGCATAGCCTTGTTGCACCAGCGCCTCGGTGGGGTTGGGAAACACTTCATCAAACAGATGATAAGACAGCTGGTGTTTATCGAGGGCGGCAAACAGGCTGTCCAGCAGGCCCAGCTTTACCAACTGACCATCGGTGACAATCAGCGCTTTTCCCCACGTTTTTTTCGCCACCAGTTCCACCATATCGCCGATGGCCCCTGCGCCGTGCAGGCTAATTTTGGGTAATGCCAACATAAAGCTCATGATTACTCTCCTTAATATCTACGGGTTATCCTTTTGGCTGCCCCTGCGTTGCATCACCCGTCGGGTAATGATGGGCAGTGAAATCACCACAATCAGCATCGCGCCGATGATGATTGACATAACGATGCCCGGCACGTTGAGCAGGCTCAGGCCGAAGGTCACCAGCCCCATCAGGAAGGCGGCGATAATCACCCCCACCATGCTGCCGGCCCCCCCAAGAATGTTGACGCCGCCGAGTACCGCCATGGTGACCACCGCCAGCTCCCAGCCCATCGCCAGGGTCGGGCGGGTGCTGCCGAGTCTTGAGGTCAGCAGTACTGCGGCCAGGCCTGCCATTAACCCGACCAGCGCAAACAGCACGAGGTTGTGGCGCTTGACGTTAATCCCGGAGAACCAGGCCCCGGTAGGGTTATTGCCGATGGCGTAAGTCCGGCGACCAAAGTTGGTTTTATGCAGCAGGAAGGTAAAGGCGACGGCGAGCAGGATAAACAACGCGAACTCGAAGGAGAGCGCGCCCCACACGTAGCCCTGGCCGAACCACGCGAAGCTTTCCGGGTACTGATTCAGAGCCTTATCGCCGAGCAGGATATAGGTCAGCCCGCGATACAGGCTCATGGTGCCGATAGTGATAACAATCGACGACAGGTTAAAGCGCGTCACCAGGATGCCGTTAAACAGGCCGCACAGCAGCCCCACGCCGAGACCCACCATGACCAGCAGCGGCGTATCCATCCCCGCCGCTGCGCAAAAGCCCATGACCGTGGAGCTCAGCGCCATCGTCGACGCCACCGAGAGGTCGATTTCCCGGGCAATAATCAGCATTGCCATCGGCAGGACGATGATCGCTTTTTCGGTAAAGTTAAATGTGGCGTCCGACAGGTTCCAGATATTAAGGAAGTAGGGAGACGCCAGCGCATTGGCAATAAACACCGCCAGCGTGACCGCCAGCAGGAATCCCTCCCAGCACAGCAGGCGGCGCAGCGGTGACGGTGCAACCGGCACGCTTTTGATCTCTTCAGATAGCATCATTTTGCTCATGATTTCACCGCCTGTTTCTGCCGGGCTAACGCTGCGTTCCGCAGGATTAACCGCCCGTGCCCTTTATTGCTGCGTTCGTTCAGGAGCACCGCAATCACAATGACCGCGCCGGAAATCGCCATTTGCCAGAACGGCGAAATACCGATCACCGGCAGCGCGTTATTGATAACCCCAAGGAATAGCGCGCCGCACAGGCAACCCAACACCCGTCCGGTTCCGCCCATGGTGCTGATACCGCCGATGACGCAGGCGGCAACCACCTGCAGCTCAAAGCCATTGGCGACATCCACGTAGGCGACGGCAAAGCGCGAAATCCACAGATAGCCGCAGAACCCGGCCAGCGCGCCGGAAAGGCAGAAGCTGACGAACTGCATTTTCCCGGCATTAATCCCGGTGTAATAGGCCGCCGTGGCGTTGCCGCCCGCGGTGTATAACGCCCGGCCGGTGCGGCTGTAGCGCAGGAAATAGCCGACCAGGCACAGCGCGGCGATGGCGCACCAGCTTAGCAACGGCAGCCCCAAAAATGAGGTCCGCGGCAGGCCGAGGAACCCGGCGCTCATCTGGTGCGAGTTGACCCAGCCGCCGTCGGAGAGCAGGAAGATAATGCCGCGATAGATGCTCATGGTCCCCAGGGTGACCACGATGGCCGGAATACCGAGTCGCCACACCAGCAGGCCGTTAATCACCCCCATCAACAGGCCCAACAAGGTCGCCAGCGCCAGCAGGGCCACGACCGGGATCCCCGGATAGTGGGCATTGAGCAGCGCGACGATCATTCCGGTGAGCGCCAGGTTGGCGGCCATCGACAGATCGATGCCTTTCGTCAGCAGCACCATCATCTGACCAAGCGCGAGGATGATCAGGATAGCGGTGTCGTTAAACATCTCCGCCAGATTGCCCGGGGAAATAAACGACGGCACCCGGCTGCCGATGGCGCCGATCATCAAAACGATCACCGCTGCCAGCAGCGCTTCGCGGTGTTTAAGCAGTTGTCGCCCCATTATGCTGCCTCCTGGCCGGTGCCGCTGGCGGCGCTGACGATGGTTTCTGCCGTCGCTTCGCCTGCGCGATATTCGGCAACCATCAACCCTTCGTGCATCACGATAATCCGGTCCGACATTCCCATCACTTCCGGTAATTCCGAAGAGACCATAATCACCGCCAGCCCCTGGCTCACCAGCTCGGACATAAACTGATGCACCGCCGCTTTGGAGCCGATATCGATGCCTTTGGTCGGCTCATCGAGAATAATCACGTCCGGATGGGTCGCCAGCCATTTGCCGATCACCACTTTCTGCTGGTTGCCGCCGGAGAGCGTCTCCACCGCCTGCCGCCAGCTAAAGGCTTTGACCTGCAGGCGCGTGGCGTATTCATCCGCCAGTCGCCATTCGCGGGCATCGTTCAGCACGCCGTTGGGGTTCAGCTTGCTGAGCTGCGGCAGGCTGATGTTCTGGGCGATGGGCAGGGCGATAATTGCCCCCTGTTTCTGCCGCTCTTCCGGTACGCAGACAATCCCGGCCTGGATGGCGTCCGCCGGCTGGCGAAAGCGCACCGTTTTGCCGTTGAGCACGATTTCTCCGGATGACGGTCGGGAGACCCCAGAGAGCGCCTGCATCAGTTCGGTACGCCCTGCGCCGACCAGGCCATAGAAGCCCAGAATCTCGCCTTTGCGCAGCGAAAAGGTAATATCGGCAAACTCGGTCGGGTGGCACAGATTTTTCACCTCAAGCACCGTTTCTCCAGGCGTGCAGTCGACCTTCGGGTAGGTCTGGGTGATAGCCCGGCCGACCATCATCGCCACCATCTGTTCTTCGGTGATCGCGTGAATATCGCCGGAGCTGACGTACACGCCGTCGCGCAGAATGGTGTAGTGATCTGCCAGTTCGAAAATTTCGTCGAACTTATGCGAGATAAACAAAATCGCTTTGCCGTCGAGCTTCAGGCGTTCAACGATTTGATAAAACTCCAGAATTTCATGCTGGGAGAGCGCCGCGGTAGGCTCGTCGAGAATCACCACCTGCGCCTCAAAAGAGAGCGCCCGGGCAATTGCCACCATATGACGCTGGGCGATGCTGAGGGTTTTCAGCGTCGCCCGCGGGTCAATCTGCACCTCAAGGCGATTGAGGATTTCACCGGCTTTACGATGCATCGCCGGCCAGTCGAGCTTCTTCAGCAGGCCGGTATGCAGATACTGGCCGACGAAAATATTTTCGGTGACCGACAGCTCGTCAAACAGCACGGTTTCCTGATGAATCGCGGTGATCCCCACCTTATGCGCCGACTCCGGGTTCGGCAGCTGAATGGGGATCGCTTTATAGAGAATGTCGCCCTCTTCGGGCTGATAAATGCCGGTCATCACTTTGACCAGCGTGGACTTGCCCGCGCCGTTTTCGCCGATTAAGGCGGTCACTTTGCCGGGCCAGAGATCGAGCTGCACGTTCTCGAGGGCACGCACACCGGGAAAAATCTTGGTGATGCCCTTAAGAGACAGCAGAGGAGTGGGTGCTGACATGATAGTTCTCCGGTTTTTCCCCTGCTGCCAGGAGAAGCAGGGGATGAGGATTAGAAAATCTTCGAGAACTTATCGATGTTGCTGGCATCGTAAACGAACGGCTGCGCCATGGCGCCGTTGCCGTTTGCATCCAGCTGCACTTTACCCAGCTTGCCCATGTTGGCTTCGGTTTTGGTGGCGGTCCCTTTGACTAAATCGTCAGCCAGATATGTCGCGGCATAGCCGAGGTCGATCGGGTTCCAGATGGCGAAGCTTTTGCTGGCGCCGGACTTGATCGCCCCGGCCATCTCAGACGGCAGCCCCAGCCCGGTGACGTACACCTTGCCGATTTTGCCCTGATCCTTCACCGCCTGTGCGGCGGCCACGATCCCCACCGATGAAGGCGACACGATCACTTTAAGATCCGGATAAGACTTCAACAGGCCCACCGCTTCGCGGTAGCTCTTATCAGACAGATCGTCACCGTAGGCGACGGTAACCAGATTGATAGACGGGTACTGCGGCAGCACCTTTTTCATCTCTTCAATCCAGATGTTCTGGTTGGTGGACGTCGGGGTGGCGCTGAGGATCGCCACATCGCCTTTTTCGACGTTCAACGCTTTCAGCGCGTCGGCGGCAAGCTTGACGTTGGTTTCGCCAATTAAGGCGTTATTCGACGGATTGAGATGGATTTGCCGTCCGGCCTGTGCGACACCGGAGTCCCAGGAGACCACCTTGATGCCGCGCTGCATTGCTTTTTTCAACACCGGCACGACCGCGTCCGGATCGTTGGCGGATATCGCGATCGCATCAACCCCCTGGGCGATCAACCCGTTAAGCACTTCGATCTGCGCTTCTGCCGTGGTGGTGGTAGGGCCGGTATAAATAACTTTTACATCACCTAACTCTTTGGCTGCCTCCTGGGCACCCACGTTTGCTGCTTCGAAGAAGCCATTGCCTAACGATTTCGCCACGAGGGCGATTTTTACTTCAGCTAAAGCGGAACCGGACAACGCCAGAGCGGCAACGGTGAGGATCAAGCTTGTCTTTATTTTCATTGCTTTTACTCCACATATTTGAGTTGGGTTTGCAGGTGACAGAGTTCGCCCCGTCTCAGTGAGCGGGGCGCGATGTTATTATGGATAAAGGTCTAACGCGGACTGCATCGGTTGCACATCAAAGCGCTTGCCCAGCGCGATCAGCTCTTCCCGGGTAATGGTCTGTTTCATGCCTCCCATCGAATAGACTTTCACCAGTACTTCGGCCGATTTCTCTGCGGTATCAATCAGCCCAAAGGTTTCGTCCAGCGTCGGGCCGCTGCCGAAGACCCCGTGGAAAGGCCACAGTACCAGAGAATGTTGCTGCATTTGTTGGGCGGTGGCCTGGCCGATTTCGTCAGTGCCCGGCACCATCCACGGCAGAATGCCGACGCCGTCCGGGAACACCACCAGACATTCGGTGCTGCCTTCCCACAGTTTGCGGGTGAACAGATCGCTGTCGTTTTCCAGCACATAGGTCAGGGCAATCAGATTGGTGGCATGGCAATGCATGATCACGCGGTCTTTGCCGTGGGTGAGCTTGATGCGCTCGCTGTGCGACAGGAAATGCGCTGGCAGTTCAGACGTCGGCACCGCGTCGTCGGTCAGCCCCCACAGAATATGATATCCCGCGCCATCGCTGTCGACTTTTACCACGCCAAGGTTGGCGGCCGGGTCGAGTTGAACATTACGGAAGAATTTACCTGAGCCGGTGACCAGAAACGGCTGATTAGCCAGGGTTGGCATCGGCTGGCTCAGCGAGATATAGCGCGGTTTGGCGTGAAAATCGGCCGTGAACGGTGCAATATCCGCCTCGTCGAGACGCAGCGTCAGGTTACCGCCGTTGCGCTCGTCCCAGCCCTTCAGCCAGGCGTCGGAAGTGGCTTTAATCATGCCCTGGACGAACCAGGAGTGGTTGATGTTCTGCATAGTCTTGCGTTTCCTGTTAATGCGATGCGGGGAGCGCCCCTCACCATAAATATGTTGTTTATATGCCGGTCGACCGCTCAGTACGGCGCGACCGGGGATGTGCTGACGCTACCCGCGTTGGGCCAACACCGTTTTTTCATACGCCCGCACGCTATCCAGCCACTGGCTGCCCGCCGGGGTATCGTGGCGCTGGCAATACATCTCCCAGATGGCCTGCCACGGCAGGCATTTCTGCTCTTCCAGCAGGGCCAGGCGGGCGGTGTAATCGCCGTCGACTTCCAGCTGACGCAGCTGTCCGGTCGGCTCCAGCAGGGCGCGCAGCAGCGCTTTTTTCATGTTGCGGGTGCCGATTACCCAGGCGGCGATGCGGTTGATGGAGGCATCAAAGAAATCGAGACCGATATGCACGCGGTCGAACAGATCGTGGCGAATAATTTCGCTGGCAATGGCCTGGGTTTCATCATCCAGCAGCACTACGTGATCGCTGTCCCAACGTACCGGGCGGCTGACGTGCAGCAGCAGGCGCGGGATATACAGCATGGCGGCGGAGATTTTGTCGGAGATCACTTCCGTCGGATGGAAGTGGCCGGCATCCAGGCACAGAGCGGTCTGGCGACTGGTGGCGTAGCCCATATAGAACTCATTGGAGCCGACGGTGTAGCTTTCGGCGCCGATCCCGAACAGCTTGCTCTCCACGGCGTCGATATGGTGCGCCGGGTTGAGTTTCTCGCTGATCACTTCATCAAGCGCATTCAGCAGGCGCTGGCGCGGAGCAAAGCGGTCAACGGTAATATCTTTCATGCCGTCGGGGATCCAGATATTCATCACGGAAGGGGTGCCGAGCTGCTCGCCGAAATAGGCCGACACGCGGCGGCTGGCCTTACAGTGATCGATCCAGAACTGGCGGATGTCGTCGTTGGCATGCGAAAGGGTAAAGCCGTCGGCGCTTAGCGGATGGGAGAAGCAGGAAGGGTTAAAATCCAGCCCCAGCTTGTTAGCTCTCGCCCACTCAACCCAGTTTTTAAAGTGCTCTGGTTTGATTTCATTGCGCGGTACCGGCGTTTCGGACTCCAGATAGAGTGCATGCAGATTCAGGCGCTTTGGCCCAGGGATCAGGCTCAGTGCCTGCTCAAGGTCAGCGCGCAGCTCGGTGGCGTTACGCGCTTTACCCGGATAGTTGCCGGTGGCCTGAATACCGCCGGTCAGGCTTCCTTCCGGGTTCTCGAAGCCGGCAACATCGTCGCCCTGCCAGCAGTGCATGGAAACGGGCAGGCGGTCCAGCTGGCGCAAGGCCTCCTCGACGTCCACGCCTACGCTGGCGTAGCGCTGTTTGGCAATTTCCCAGGCTTGTTCAAGTTGAGTGGTCATGCGCAAAGCTCCTTGGTCTGTTGGGGCTGAAACTGCGCGACGAAGCGGGCAATTTCACTTTCAGGATTAGGGGTAAAGGTGGTGAGGGCGTAGTTTTGCCGCACCACCTGACGGAATTCATCGACGTTGTTCAGCTCATCAAGGGTCATCAGCTGTATGCCGATATTGCCTAGCGTGGAGGCCTCAATGGGGCCTGCGACCACGGTGATACCGCAGGCGTCAGCGCACAGCTGGTTAAGCAGTTCGTTCTGACAGCCGCCGCCGACGATATGCAACTGGCTGAATGGCTGACCGCGAAGTGCTGCCAGCTCGTTGAGAACCTGGGCGTAGAGCAGCGCCAGGCTGTCGAAAATGCAGCGTGCCAGCTCGGCATCGTTATCAGGCACCGGCTGTCCGGATTCACGGCAGGCGGCCTGAATTTCAGCGCTCATATTGTCCGGGTTGATAAAGCGGTCGTCGTTGCAATCAATAACGAAACGGCAGGCTGGAAGCGTGGTGGTGTGGGCGATCAGCGCCGACAGGTCACCAACGTTTTGCTCTTTGAGCACCCGCTGCAGCAGCCACAGGCCCATAATATTTTTCAGTACCCGATAGCGACCTTCAGCCCCGCCTTCGTTGGTGATATTGGCCTTTAGCGCCTCGTCGCTGGTGCAGGGGGTTTTGCTTTCAAAGCCCATCAGCGACCAGGTGCCGGAAGAGAGGTAGGCGGCGTTTTTGCTGGCCAGCGGCGAGGCGATAACCGCGCTGGCGGTATCGTGGCTGGCGACGGCGACCACCGGGATATGATTGCCCTGGGGGCAAATCCAGTGACCAATAACGTTGCCCGGATGCGTCGGCGTACCGAACCACTCGCGCGGCGCGCCGGTCCAGTTCAGCAACTCTTCATCCCAGTTATCGTTATTAATATTGACCAACTGGGTGGTGGTGGCGTTGGTGTATTCCCAGTTCATTTGGCCGGTCAGGCGGAAGCTAAAGTAGTCCGGGATCAGCAGCGCGTGCGCGGCCTGGCTGACCAGTTCCGGCTGCTGTTCAACCAGCGCGCGCAGCTGATACAGCGTGTTAAATGGTAGAAACTGAATGCCGCTGCGGCGGTAGATTTCCGCCCGACCCATTTGCTCTTCAGCATGGCGCATCAAGCCCTGAGTGCGGGAGTCGCGATAGGAAACCGGCAGACCAACGCGCTGACCCTGTTTATCCAGCAGGACATAATCCACACCCCAGGTATCAAAACCGATGCTATCGATCAGGATGCCCTGTTCGCATACTTTCACCAGCCCGCAGCGAATTTCAGCTTCCAGACTATCGATATCCCAGCAGTCGAAGTCATCCACCTTTTTTAAGCTATTGGTAAAGCGGTGAATTTCACGCAGCGCCAGCGTTTGCTGGCCGGGTTGATAACTGGCGAGCATCACCCGCCCGCTGGAAGCGCCTAAATCGACGGCGACACAATGACGAAAACTCATGGGAAGATCCTTGTGAAAATCATTGCATGCAGTCTAAAAAAGTCGGGTCAAGCTCACCTTCTTGTTACTGACAGGGAAAATTCGCCGCTGGCAAGAAAGCAAAGGTGACCGTGAGAGAGGTCACAATTTCGTTTTATCTGGGGATGGGGAGGGGATGTGATGTTGTCCGCAGTTCCCGATCTTTCCCGCCATTTCTTGAAAAAGCGGCAGCCTTTACGAATTTTGCGGTCAAAAATTGAAGGCCGGATCGCCGACCCTTAATTACTATTTGCTCCACTGATTGATAACATTTCTCATTTCGAGGAGCTGCTATGACCATGTTGCACAGTGTGGATTTCTTTAAGTCCGGTGTTTCAGCTGTTGCCATTGAGCCGCGGCTCCCGCAATCGGCTTTTCCGGAACATCATCATGATTTCCATGAAATCGTCATCGTTGAACACGGTACCGGGATTCACGTTTTCAACGGTCAGCCCTATACCATCAGCGGCGGGTCGGTGTGCTTTATTCGCGATCACGATCGCCATCTCTACGAGCACACGGATAATTTATGCCTGACCAACGTGCTTTATCGCGCGCCGGACGCGTTTCGTTTTTTGTCCGGTCTGCACGAGCTGCTACCGCAGGAGCAGGAGGGGAATTATCTCTCGCACTGGCGGGTGAATCAGAATGCTTTGCAGCAGGTGCGCCAGATTGTGGGGCAGATGGAGAACGTTGGCGTGGATTCAGATATGCACGCTATTGCCAGCCGTGAGATTTACTTTATGCAGTTGCTGGTGCTTCTACGTAAAAGCAGCCTTGCGGAAGGGGCATCTGATAACGATGCGCGGCTGAACCATTTAATGGCCTGGCTGGAAGATCATTTTGCCGAAGATGTCTGCTGGGAAGAGGTGGCGGCGCAGTTTTCGCTGTCCCTGCGTACCCTGCATCGCCAGCTAAAGCAGCAAACCGGGCTAACGCCGCAGCGCTATCTCAACCGGGTGCGGTTGATGAAAGCCCGCCATCTGCTGCGCCACAGCGATGAGAGTGTGACGGATATCGCTTATCACTGCGGTTTCGGCGACAGTAACCACTTTTCGACGCTTTTTCGCCGCGAGTTTGACTGGTCGCCGCGCGATATTCGCCAGGGGCGTGACGCCATTCTTCAATAACGCGAGAGCAGTCAACGTTTTAGCGAGTAAAAATGCCAATAATTAACCGTTATTGGCGTTGGAGTGTGCGTGGTGGCAGGTCAGCTGATTCTTCGTAAAGATGAGTTCTTCGCATCTCCTTCGCAGGCGGTGGCGGTGGCGGATCGCTATCCGCAAAACGTCTTCGCCGAGCACACTCACGAGTTTTGTGAGCTGGTGCTGGTGTGGCGGGGCAACGGCCTGCACGTCCTTAACGATCGCCCATGGCGTATTACCCGCGGCGACCTGTTTTATATCCGCGCTGAAGATAAACACTCCTATGCCTCGGTGAATGATTTAGTCCTGCAAAACGTTATCTATTGCCCGGACCGGCTGCGGCTTAATTTTGACTGGGCGGCGCATATTCCCGGCCTGTTTGGTACGCCGTGGGTTCCGCACTGGCGGATTGGCAGCAGCGGGATGGCTCAGGTTCGGCAGGTGATTACCCAACTGGAGCATGAGAGTAGCCGCAGCGATGCGCAGGCCAATAATATGGCGGAGCTGCTGTTTGCCCAACTGGTGCTTATTCTCCAGCGTTACCGCTACGCCACCGATAATCTGGCGGCAACCCAAAGCGAAGCGTTGCTTGATAAGCTGCTTACCAAGCTGGCGGGCAGCCTGAACCGTCCTTTCTTTCTGGATAAATTTTGTGAGCGGGAAGGGTGCAGCGAACGGGCGCTACGCCAGCAGTTTCGTCAGCAGACGGGAATGACCATCAACCACTACCTGCGTCAGCTGCGGATTTGCCACGCCCAATACTTATTGCAGCATACTGAACGCCTGATTGGCGAAGTAGCGATGCAGTGTGGCTTTGAAGACAGTAACTACTTTTCGGTGGTGTTTAACCGTGAGATTGGCATGACGCCGGGGCAGTGGCGGCAGCGCAGTCGCACTGCCGCATAACAAAGCTAGTTCGCCATTCCCAGCCCAACGATATTGGCGGAGATGATAATCACCACGCAGCCGAGGCTTAGCACGCCAACCGGGCGACGACCGGCGTTGCTCCACTCTTTCAGCACCAGCCCTACCAGGCCGCCGCACAGGACATAGAAGCTCATATGCAGCATCCAGCTCATGTAGTCGTACTGCGCCGGAATGCTGGCGTGGCCCCAGGCGTAGAAGAAGAACTGCAGGTACCACATCAGGCCGCCCAATGCGGAAAGCAGGATATTGCTGATGATGAGCGGTTTCGCCAGCGAGAAGTCGGCTTTGATCGACAGATTTTTCACTTTGGCCAGGCGAATAAAGCAGAAACCGAGGTTGACCAGCGCGCCGCCGCCCATAATCACCACGTAGCTTGGCAGCGCAGTGTAAAGTGGGTCAACGCCGAGCGCGGCGGCGGCTTCATGCATCGGCTTGGCGGCGTTCATCGCAAAGGACATACCGGCCGAGAAAATACCGCACATTACCGCCAGTACCAGCCCCTTTTTCAGGTTGAAGTCCTCAGCTTTGATGCCCATTTTGCGCTCTTTGAGCTGGCCTGCGCGGGTGACTATCCCCACGCCAATTACCGCAACCAGCACGCCGAGCAGCGTCATCTGGCCGCCTTTGGTGTTAATTAAGACATCGAATTGACCGTTGAGGATTGGGGTCATTAGCGTGCCGACAATCAACGTAATGCCAATGGCGATACCGATCCCCATCGACATGCCGAGATAGCGCATGGTCAGGCCATAGTTGATATTGCCGATACCCCACATTGCGCCGAAAAGGAAGACGGGCAGAAGCGTGGAGGCATCAAACGAGCCGTAATAGGCCCAAAAATCGGGGAGCAGCATGGCGCTGATGGCCCAGGGCAGGATCAGCCAGGAGACAATTCCGCCAATCGACCACATGGTTTCCCATGACCAATGTTTAACTTTCTTGAACGGAGCATAGAAACAGGCTGCACTGGCCGCACCTATCAAATGCCAAAAAATACCCATCGTAATCGCGTGATTCATTGATTTTATCCTCATCTATTTTTTATCGGATAAATCTTCTTCCGACCCAATGAGTGTAAAAATCGGTCAGTTTTCCCGCCTTTAATCTGTTGCCATCAGACGCTTAATCCTGGCAACCAAAAACTTAATTAGTTGTTCTATATCACAAAAATACATCTATAACTGACTGTTATAACCTTATTAAAAATACGGCATTGATAAGCGTTTTCAATATCATTTAATTAACTATAATGAACCAACTGCTTACGCGGCATTAACACTTCCTGCCGCTCGACAATAATGGAGATGATTATGAGTTATACACTGCCAGCCCTGCCGTACGCTTATGACGCCCTGGAACCGCACTTTGACAAGCAGACGATGGAAATCCATCACTCTAAGCACCACCAGGCCTACGTTAACAATGCTAACGCTGCGCTGGAGAGCCTGCCGGAATTCGCTAGCCTGTCCGCTGAAGAGCTGATCACCAAACTGGATCAGCTGCCGGCTGACAAAAAAGGCGTTCTGCGTAACAACGCCGGCGGTCACGCGAACCACAGCCTGTTCTGGAAAGGCCTGAAAACCGGTACCACTCTGCAGGGCGACCTGAAAGCGGCTATCGAGCGCGATTTCGGTTCCGTTGACAACTTCAAAGCGGAATTTGAAAAAGCGGCAGCTACCCGTTTCGGCTCCGGCTGGGCGTGGCTGGTGCTGAAAGGCGATAAACTGGCTGTAGTTTCTACCGCTAACCAGGACTCCCCGCTGATGGGCGAAGCTATCTCTGGCGCTTCCGGTTTCCCAATTGTGGGTCTGGACGTGTGGGAACACGCTTACTACCTGAAATTCCAGAACCGCCGCCCGGACTACATCAAAGCATTCTGGGACGTGGTTAACTGGGACGAAGCTGCAGCGCGTTTTGCCGCCAAAAAATAAGGTTGCATTGTGCTGACTGAGAAGCGAGTCTGATGACTCGCTTTTTTTGTATCGGCATAAGGAGCAGCAGATGCACTATCCGCTCAACGTCTATATCGGTCGTGTTCGCGACTTTCCCGGCAGCCGCCCGAGCGCTATCAAAAAAATTCAGGTCGACGGCGAGTTAACCCTCGGTGAGCTGGGCCTGGAAGGTGATGAGCAGGCGGAAAAGAAAATTCACGGCGGGCCGGACCGCGCGCTTTGCCACTATCCCCGTGAACACTATGCCGACTGGATCCGCGAGTTTCCTGAACAGGCCGACCTTTTCTGCTCGCCGGCGTTTGGCGAAAACCTCTCTACCGAAGGGCTGACGGAGCATAACGTCCACATTGGCGATATCTTTCGTTGGGGCGAGGCGCTGATTCAGGTCACGCAGCCGCGTTCACCCTGCTTCAAACTCAACTTCCATTTTGCTATCAGCGATATGGCACAGCGGATGCAGCAAAGTGGTAAAACGGGCTGGCTCTATCGGGTGGTGGCGGGCGGTCATGTCTCCAGCGATGCGCCGCTGGAGCGGGTCTCTCAGGTCAGTGATGTGAGCGTCTACGAAGCCGGAGCCATTGCCTGGCATATGCCGTTCGATGATGAGCAGTATCATCGTCTGCTATCTGCAGCGGGGCTGTCGGTGAGCTGGACCCGCACCATGCAGAAGCGGCGTTTAAGCGGGCAGATAGAAGACAATTCGCGGAGATTATGGGGGAATAATTCCCCCCATTAGAGCCTTGCCGGACGTGTTCCCTGAGGTGGCGCGCTGCGCCTGTCCGGGCTACATGTCCGTGTCACCGGGAGAGACCTCATCAGGTCCGTTTGTACAACGGCAGCCAAATCGTTAAACGCAATCCACCCAGAGGGCTGTCATCGGCCTTGACCCAACCCCGATGCTGCTGAATAGCCGCTTCGACAATTGCCAGCCCCAGACCGGTGCCGCCAGACTCGCGATCGCGCGCCTCGTCGGTGCGGTAGAACGGCCGGAATATCTGCTCGCGATCCTCCGGGCTAACGCCTGGACCGTCGTCATCAACGTTAATCGTGATGCCGTCTTTATCGACGGAGAAGCTCACTGAAATTTTGGTATGCGAGTAACGCAGCGCGTTACGCACAATGTTTTCCAGCGCACTTTCCAGAGCGTTCGGGTTGCCGTAGAGCGGCCAGGGGCCTGGCGGATACTCTACCGTGAAGGATTTCCCTACCTGCTCGGCCTCAAACGCTGCGTTATCCAGCACTTCACCCCACAGCTGATTCGCCTTCACCGTTTCGCTCACCAGGGCGTTGTTCGCCTGGTTGCGCGACATCACCAGCAGGTCGTTGATCATGCTGTCCAGCCGGTGGGCTTCGGTCTCAATTCGCTCAAGCTCTTTGCTCTCGCCACTGCGACGACGCAGCAGGGCGGTTCCCAGTTGCAGGCGAGTGAGCGGGGTACGCAGCTCGTGAGAAATATCGGATAACAAGCGCTGCTGCCCGGTCATCATGCGTTCCAGCGCCGTCACCATCTGGTTAAAACTGGCCCCGGCGGCTAAAAACTCCTGCGGGCCGGCTTCCAGCTCTGGATGTTGACGCAGGTTACCCTGTGCGACCTCATCGGCAGCGTTTTTCAACTTACGCGCCGGCTTGGCCAGGCTCCATGCGAGCCACAGAAGCAGGGGAGAACTGACCAGCATCGTCACGATGAGCAGAAGCAACGGACGGTCGAACAGCAGGTTGATAAAGTCTGACTGGGAGGTACTGGCGGGGCGGATCAGATAAAGCTGGTAATTATCTTCCCCATCCCTGACGGAAAACGGGCCAACCATTTCCAGGCGGCCGTAACGTTTTTTCTGCGGATGATCGGCATTATCGGCCTGGCCGATAAAGTTGCGAATGATCTGCATTTCGTTGCGTTCTGCGCCGATAACGCGCCCTTCGCTGGTGACCAGCAGCAAACGCTGCCCCGGCGGGGCCCATTTATCGATCGCGCGGAACAGACGACGCCACCACATCAGGTCGTTGGGCGGGTCGGTCGCCAGTTCTGCTTCGACGTGCTGTTCAATCATGATGCCCTGACGTTGTTCGCTTTCCAGCAATTCGGTCATCTGGCGCGAGTCCAGCTTGGGCAACATCAGAACCAGCATCAACACCAGTGCCAGCGTAAGCCAGAAAATAGCGAAGATGCGTGCGGTTAAACTTCCTATCATGAAGCTGAAACCATCAGGTAGCCTCGGCCACGCAGGGTTTTAAACCACGGATGACCATCTTTGCGCTCCGGCAGCTTACGACGCAGATTCGAAATATGCATATCGATAGCGCGGTCGAATGGCGTCAGGCGTTTTCCCAACACTTCCTGGCTCAGGTGTTCACGAGATACCACCTGACCGAGATGCTGCGCCAGCAGGTAGAGCAGGGTGAACTCGGTACCGGTCAGCTCCAGGGTTTGCCCATCGAAATTGGCCTCCTGACGACCCGGATTGAGGCTTAATGCATCAACTTCCAGCGTCGGGGAACCTGCTTCGGTGGTTTGCTGCTGCTCGCTCCAGTGCGAACGGCGCAGAATCGCGCGTATACGCGCCACCAGTTCACGATCGTTGAACGGCTTAGGCAAGTAATCATCTGCGCCCAGCTCAAGGCCAAGCACGCGATCCAGCTCGCTACCGCGGGCAGTGAGCATAATGACCGGGGTCTGGTGTGTCTGACGTAACTCTTTCAGTGTATCGATGCCGTTTTTCTTCGGCATCATCACATCAAGCAAAAGTAAATCGATGCTGTCGTCAAGAAGAGCCAGTGCCTGTTCCCCGTCATGGGCCACGAGCACATTAAATCCTTCCATATCAAGCAGCTCTTTTAACAGGGAGGTGAGCTCCCGGTCATCATCAACTAACAGGATTTTATTCATTGTTTAAATACCTCCGAGGCAGAAATTACGTCATCAAGGCTCGCTAATCCATGACTTTACGTTGTTTTACACCCCCTGACGCATGTTTGCAGCCCGAATCGTAGACTGTATCTCGTTGAATCGCTACACAGACACAAACGTATTGGGAGTATGTGATGCGCAATGTTATAGCTGCCGTCATGGCCTCAACGCTGGCGTTAAGTGCATATAGCCAGGCCGCTGAAGTCGTTACCAGCGTTAACTGGCTCCCCGGAGACGACGGGGTGCAGCGCACCAGCCAGAGTCATATGTTTGACGGCATAAGTTTAACCGAACAGCAACGTCAGCAGTTACGAGATCTTATGCGACGGGCGCGCCACGACAGGCCACCCATTAATGTTAGCGAAATGGAGACAATGCATCGCCTTGTCACCGCAGAAAATTTTGATGAAAACGCTGTGCGCGCTCAGGCAGATAAGATGGCGCAGGAACAGGTTGCCCGCCAGATCGAAATGGCAAAAGTTCGCAACCAGATGTACCACCTGTTAACGCCAGAGCAGCAAGCGGTTCTCAATGCTAAACACCAGCAACGAATGGATCAGTTGCGTGAGGTTGCAAGGATGCAGAAAGGATCAGCAACCATGCTGTCGAGTAGTAGCAATACCGTGCAACCCCAGTAGTAAACCCTGTTTTCCTTGCCATAGACACCATCCCTGTCTTCCCCCACATGATGTGGGGGTTTTTTTTGCCTGTCACTCAGCAATACGACTTCTTCTCCTTGCGCCTCGTTGCGGTAAAAGTTCAGGTTATACTAAGCGCATCGCCGAAAAGGAGAGTTTATGAATCAATCTTATGGGCGGCTGGTGAGCCGGGCGGCTATTGCGGCGACGGTGATGGCCTCCACGTTACTTTTGATCAAGATTTTTGCGTGGTGGTATACCGGTTCTGTCAGTATTCTGGCTGCGCTTGTGGACTCGCTGGTGGATATTGCCGCCTCGTTAACCAACCTGCTGGTAGTGCGATATTCGCTGCAACCCGCTGATGAAGAGCATACTTTTGGTCACGGCAAGGCGGAATCGCTGGCCGCGCTGGCGCAAAGTATGTTTATCTCCGGGTCGGCCCTGTTCCTGTTTTTGACCGGCATACAGCATCTGGCACGTCCAGAGCCTATGCAGGCGGCAGGTATCGGCATGATCGTGACCCTGATTGCGCTGCTCAGCACGCTGGTGCTGGTCACTTTTCAGCGCTGGGTGGTGAGAAAAACGCAAAGTCAGGCGGTGCGAGCAGATATGCTTCATTATCAGTCTGATGTTATGATGAATGGCGCCATTCTGGTGGCGCTGGGCCTGTCCTGGTATGGCTGGCATCGTGCCGATGCGCTGTTTGCTCTCGGGATTGGCATCTATATTTTATATAGCGCTCTGCGTATGGGCTATGACGCTGTTCAGTCGTTATTAGACCGCGCACTTCCTGACGAGGAACGTCAGGACATTATCAATATCGTGACCGCATGGCCTGGCGTCAGCGGGGCGCACGATCTACGAACGCGGCAGTCAGGGCCGACTCGCTTTATTCAAATACATTTGGAAATGGAAGATAACCTCCCTCTGGTTCAGGCGCATGTGATTGCCGACCAGGTTGAGCAGGCGATTCTGCACCGTTTCCCGGGTTCTGATGTCATTATCCATCAAGACCCCTGCTCCGTCGTGCCGCTGGCACGCCAGGGCGTTTTTTGAGCGTTGAGTTATAGTCTGTAAATTCGATTTTAAAATGTGGGGCGGATCGGCATTATTTGTATAAATTACCGCCATTTGGTCTGACCTGAATCAATTCAGCCAGAAGCGTTTGATATACTATTGCAATTATCGTCGTGCTCTCCTGATCGAGGAGCGCTTCAGGCAACAGGATTATTTTTTGCTTCCTAAGTTCAGAGGTAGTCATGATTAAGAAAATCGGTGTATTGACAAGTGGCGGTGATGCGCCGGGCATGAACGCAGCAATTCGTGGCGTTGTGCGCGCAGCATTAACGGAAGGTCTGGAAGTTTTTGGAATCTATGACGGTTACCTCGGCCTGTATGAAGATCGCATGGTTCAACTCGATCGCTATAGCGTTTCCGACATGATCAACCGTGGCGGTACTTTCCTGGGTTCAGCGCGTTTTCCTGAATTCCGTGAAGAACACGTGCGTGCCGTAGCCCTTGAGAACATGAAAAAGCGTGGTCTGGATGCGCTGGTTGTTATTGGCGGCGACGGTTCCTACATGGGGGCAATGCGCCTGACCGAAATGGGCTTCCCGTGCATCGGCCTGCCTGGCACTATCGATAACGACATCAAAGGCACCGACTACACCATCGGTTTCTTCACTGCGCTGAGCACTGTAGTTGAAGCGATTGACCGTCTGCGTGATACCTCTTCTTCTCATCAGCGTATTTCTGTTGTTGAAGTGATGGGCCGCTACTGTGGCGACCTGACCCTGGCGGCGGCGATTTCCGGTGGCTGTGAGTTCATCATGGTTCCCGAAGTTGAATACACCCGCGATGACCTGGTGTCTGAAATCAAAGCCGGTATTGCGAAAGGTAAGAAACACGCCATCGTGGCGATCACTGAGCACATGTGCGACGTGGACGAACTGGCTCACTACATCGAGAAAGAAACCGGTCGTGAAACCCGTGCAACGGTACTGGGTCACATTCAGCGTGGTGGTTCTCCGGTTCCTTATGACCGTATCCTGGCTTCCCGCATGGGCGCCTACGCGATTGAACTGTTGCTGCAGGGCTTCGGTGGCCGCTGTGTCGGCATTCAGAACGAAAAACTGGTGCACCATGACATCATCGATGCTATCGAGAACATGAAGCGTCCGTTCAAAAACGACTGGCTGGATTGCGCGAAGAAACTGTACTAATTCTGGCGCGAGACAAACAAAAAGGCCTTCTCAGAGAGAAGGCCTTTTTTTATCGGGCGGGTTATTCGATATCCAGCGCATCCTCGGAAAGGATGATGCCGGTATTATCAGCATACAGATGGTCGCCGGAGAAGAAGGTCACGCCGCCGAAATTGACGCGAACGTCGCTTTCGCCGATGCCTTCGCCAGCGGCGCCAACAGGAATAGCGGCCAGCGCCTGGATGCCAATATCCAGATCTTCCAGGTCGTCAACCTGACGCACTGCGCCATAGACCACTAACCCTTCCCACTCGTTTTGTACGGCCAGACGCGCCAGGTCGGCGTCAATTAATGCACGGCGGACGGAGCCCCCGCCATCGATCAGTAAGATGTGACCACGGCCGTTCTGTTCGAGCATATCGTATAGCAACCTGTTATCCTCGAAACATTTCACCGTGATGATTTGTCCACCAAACGACGACCGCCCCCCAAAGTTGGAGAACAGAGGTTCCACTACGTTGACATCTTCCTGGTAGATGTCACAAAGCTCGGAAGTATCGTATTTCATAGGCTTAACGTTCAGTTGCTGCGAGAGTTTTTAGTATATCTCGCGAATCGTATTGTTGGCAAAATCATCAATTGTTAATTGATATTTGTCAGTTAACCCGCGAGCTTGCTGCAAACAATTCCAATGACAAACAGCAGGTTGGTTAACAGCGCAGCTTTGACCGTCCGTTCGAGCATTGGACGCATGGCGACCGGCTCGCGCTCGCGCATCACAAATCGCGCCTGCTTCGCCAGCAGCGGCGTAGCGAGCATGAACAGCCAACCCCATAGGTTTTGTAGCGATATCAGATTAAACAGCGCCAGACACAGCAGAGCGCCGATAAGCAGGCTTGCGTGGTAGCGGCGGGCGTTGACCGGCCCCAGGCGTACCGCCAGGGTGTTTTTGCCGTTCTCTCTATCGCTATCGATATCGCGCAGATTATTGATATTCAGCACCGCAGCAGCTAACAAGCCACAGGCGGTGGCAGGCAGGAAAATGACGGCTTCAATGGTGTGGGCCTGTAGATACCAGCTCCCGGCGACGCTAAGCCAGCCAAAGAACAGCAGTACCGAAATATCGCCCAGGCCGATATAACCGTAAGGACGGGTTCCGACGGTATAGGTAATGGCGGCGATAATCGAAAGGCTGCCGAGCACCATAAAGCCAATAAAATCGGCCATCGTTTGCCAGGCGCAGAACAGCAGCGCCAGCCCGGAGAGGCAAATCAGCGCCACGGTGGCGATCAGCGCGCGCTTCATTTGCGGCTGGGTGATAGCCCCTTTCTGCATGCCGCGCAGTGGCCCTAAACGGTCGGGTTTATCGCTGCCCTTCACGGCATCGCCATAATCGTTGGCGAGATTCGACAGTATTTGCAGCAATCCAGCGGTGATCAGCGCCAGTAGCGCGACCCAGGGATCGAAGTGCCCCTGATACCAGGCCAGCGTTGTGCCAACCACGATGGCGGAAAAGGCCAGAGGAAGTGTTTTTGGCCGCAGGCTTTCGAGCCAGGCCTGGGTGCGGGTTATTGGTTTTTCAGTCATAGGTTCCGGCCAATAAAAATGGGGCTATACCCGCCATCCTTCAAGCTGCCTCTTTGTTGGCTTCGCCTGCTCACCCCGGTCACTTACCTGAGTAAGCTCCCGGAGATTCTCTGCGTCGCCGCCTTCCTGCAACTCGAATTATGTTGGGTTTATATAGCCCCATCTATAGTGATGAAAATATATTGGACCGGATTATAGGATAAAACGGCTCAGATCTTCATCTGCCACCAGTACATCCAGATGTTTACCAACATATTCCGCATCAATCGTGATGCTCTGACCGTTCATTTCGCTGGCGTCGTAGGAGATATCTTCAATCAGACGCTCCAGCACGGTGTGCAGACGACGTGCACCGATGTTTTCGGTGGTTTCGTTTACCTGCCATGCTGCCTGTGCGATGCGCTTGATACCTTCTTGGGTAAACTCGATGTTAACCCCTTCGGTGGCCATCAGTGCTTTGTACTGCACGGTGATGGAGGCATTCGGCTCGGTCAGGATGCGCTCGAAATCTTCAGTAGTCAGCGCTTTCAGCTCAACGCGGATCGGCAGACGTCCCTGCAGTTCCGGGATCAGGTCAGACGGGCTGGCCACCTGGAATGCGCCGGAGGCGATAAACAGGATATGGTCGGTTTTGACCATGCCGTGTTTGGTTGAGACGGTGCAGCCTTCCACCAGCGGCAGCAGGTCACGCTGAACGCCTTCACGAGAGACATCCGGGCCAGAGCTGTTGCCACCACGCTTACAGATTTTGTCGATTTCGTCGATAAACACGATACCGTGCTGTTCAACGGCATCGATGGCATCCTGCTTCAGCTCTTCCGGGTTCACCAGTTTCGCCGCTTCTTCTTCAATCAGCAGCTTCATCGCGTCTTTGATTTTCAGCTTACGCGGCTTTTGCTTCTGGCCACCGAGGTTCTGGAACATAGACTGCAGCTGGCTGGTCATCTCTTCCATGCCCGGAGGGGACATGATTTCAACACCCATTGGCGCAGCGGCAAGGTCAATCTCGATTTCTTTGTCGTCGAGCTGGCCTTCACGCAGTTTCTTACGGAATGCCTGGCGTGCCGCTGACGGCTCCTGAGGCTGTTCTGCCTGGCCCCAGTTATTTTTTGCCGGCGGGATCAGCACGTCGAGAATACGCTCTTCGGCCATCTCTTCGGCGCGATAGCGGTTTTTATCAATGGACTGCATGCGGACCATTTTGATCGCCGCATCGGTCAGATCGCGGATAATCGAATCCACTTCTTTACCGACATAGCCCACTTCGGTGAATTTCGTTGCTTCAACTTTGATGAACGGCGCGTTGGCCAGTTTTGCCAGACGACGAGCAATTTCGGTTTTACCGACGCCGGTCGGGCCGATCATCAGAATGTTTTTCGGCGTGACTTCGTGGCGCAGCTCTTCGTCTAACTGCATACGGCGCCAGCGGTTACGCAGCGCGATAGCCACAGAACGCTTGGCTGCATCCTGACCGATAATGTGTTTGTCCAGTTCGCTGACAATTTCGCGTGGGGTCATTTCAGACATGGGAGATCCTTACGCTTTAGAGGCTAATTCTTCGATGGTGTGGAAATGGTTGGTATATATGCAGATATCACCTGCAATATTCAACGCCTTCTCTGCGATGTCGCGTGCGCCCATATCGGTGTTTTCCAGCAGAGCACGAGCCGCGGCCTGAGCGTAGGGGCCACCAGAACCGATAGCGATCAGATCGTTTTCGGGCTGCACCACGTCACCGTTACCGGTGATGATTAGCGAGGCGTTTTCATCCGCGACCGCCAGCAGGGCTTCCAGTTTGCGCAACATACGATCGGTACGCCAGTCTTTTGCCAGTTCCACGGCGGCCTTGACCAGGTGTCCCTGGTGCATTTCCAGTTTACGTTCAAACAGTTCGAACAGCGTGAAGGCATCAGCAGTGCCGCCGGCGAAACCTGCGATCACTTTGTCGTTGTACAGGCGACGAACCTTTTTCACGTTACCTTTCATGACGGTATTGCCAAGCGTGGCCTGGCCATCACCGGCGATAACCACATGGCCGTTACGGCGAACACTTACTATTGTTGTCACGAGCAGACCCCTTGGTTACAAATGCAGAATAGGGGCCCCGCGGATGACGCGGGGCAGAATGCAATTATAGATGGGGGGGATTTTTAGGGTTTCAACCCCTGGCGGCAAGACGAATGCAGTTTGCATGCCCGGCCATCTTCAGGCGAGTGATCATATCGTTGGCGCTTTCTTTGCCTTTCAGCGGTCCAA
This sequence comes from Klebsiella sp. R445, assembly GCF_051131755.1. Classification (NCBI taxonomy): domain Bacteria; kingdom Pseudomonadati; phylum Pseudomonadota; class Gammaproteobacteria; order Enterobacterales; family Enterobacteriaceae; genus Klebsiella; species Klebsiella sp. R445. The sequence continues at coordinate 3,065,570 of NZ_CP180446.1, read as the reverse complement.
TCACCACGCGGTTCCAGCCGTTGTTGGTGGTAATGCGTGACGAGAACCCTTCAAATGCCAGCTGTGCGCGCACGGTTTCTGCCTGCTCAGCGCCTTTAAAGGAGCCGCACTGAATCATCCAGCTACGATCGTCTTTCTTCTCAGCCGGCGCTTTCTGCGCTTCTTCAACGCGAGCAACTGGCGCGGCGGCCTGGGTTTTAGGCTGCGACGTTGTATGTGCTGGCGTTTGTAGCAGATCCTGATATGGCTGCTGGGTAGACGCGGTTTGCTTCGGCTGCTGCACCGGTTTTGGTTGCGCAGCTGGTTTTGGCTGTTCTGCTACTCGCTGTTGCGCACGCGGCTGTTGTACCGGCGCCTGCGTTTGCGTCTGAGTCCACTGCTGCTGGGCAACCTGTTGCTGCTGTTGCACCTGCTGCTGAGCCAGACGCTGACGTTGCAGCGTTTGCTGGCGCTGGGCCTGGGTTTGTTCGTTCCACGGAACTTCAGTCAGCTGAGTTGGCTGCTGGCGCATATCCGCCTGCATTTGTGCCAGCAGCTGACGCTGTTCGTTGGTTAGCTGTTCGGGTTTCATCACTTCCCCGCCGGCCGTCGGTTCAGTAGGCGCACGTACGCCAGGCTGGCGACTTTCCAGCTCTTTGATATAGCGCCAGCGCTCTTCCGGCTTCGGCGGTAAGCCGTTTCCTGCAGCCTGACGGTTTTGCAGGGCTTCCGCTTCTTCTTTTTTATGGTGCGTGATGAAGTACAGCCCACCGATAAAGGCCACCAGCACTGCCGCCGCGATCGCAACCATTGTTGGTGAAACCGCCGCCAGGCTGCTCTGTTTGTTCCTTGAGCTTCGGGTATTACCCTTTTTGCGCCGCGAAGAAGCCGGTTGGCTGCGGCGTACATAATCTCGTTGTGCCACTATCGTTTCGCTGTCTTATTCGTTCGTCAGTCCGCCATGTTACTTAAGCGGCAAGGCTTTGACCAGAACCGGATGGTTATGCTCTGATTTTACGTGTACTGCCGCGAACGATCAGTTCGCAGTCCAGCAATCGTGAACCACTGTTCACATTATGACCATGTAGCTGATCCAGTAGCAATAGCATCGCTTCGCGGCCGATATCAAAGCGCGGTTGCGCAACGGTCGTCAATGGCGGATCGCAAAATTCAGATAAAGAGATATTATCGAAACCCACAATCGACAGGTCGTCAGGCACTTTCAGGCCCCGGCGTTTTGCCAGCGACAGCGCACCAAGCGCCATGATATCGCTGTGGCAGAAAACCGCGGTGGGCGGCACCGGGAGCGCCAGAAGCTGCTCCAGCGCGTTGGCACCAGCTTCATAGGTAAAATTACCGCGCGCAATATAATGCGGGTCGATAGTTATCCCACTGCGGCGCAGCGCCTGCACATAGCCCTGAAGCCGGTAATGGCACAGCGGCATCTCTTCCGGACCGGCGATACAGCCAATGCGCTGGTGTCCCAGTTCATGCAGATAATTGACAGCATTAAACGCCGCGGTGAGGTTATCGATATGCACCGTCGGCAGCTCCAGCTCCGGCGCAAACTCATTCGCCATGACCATCGGCGGTAGATTGCGTTGCTCTTCAACGCCAGCGTCGAAGGGCAGTCGTGAACCGAGCAGCAGCATACCGTCGATCTGCTTGGTGATAATCAGGTCGATAAAGGTTTTTTCCTGGCGGTTCTGGTGAGCGCAGTCACCGATCAGCACCAGATATCCCTGTTCTGCCGCGGTGATCTCAATGCCTCGAATGATCTCGCTGAAAAAGGGATCGCAAATATCAGGCACGATGACCAGAATCGTACGCGATTCATTGCGTTTCATGTTACGGCCGAGCGACTGTGGCAAATAGCCGACTTCAAGCGCTGCCTGTTCCACCCGGTTACGGGTAGTCTGAGAAACCTTATCGGGATTCATTAACGCTCGGGACACGGTTGCCGTGGAAACGTTTGCCTTCAGGGCGACGTCTTTCATCGTGGCGGCAACCACCTGTTTTTTGGGCTTCACCTGTTTTCTCCTCACTGACTCGTGCAGACACATCCCTTGTGCTCTGACATCAGCAACATTTTTAGCAGATAGTCGATGCAGAGAGTTACAGAATTTTCATGAAAAACGTGATGGTTGTTGAATTTTTTCGATCCGTCTCGCAAGAGAAGGCTTAACCTTCAATAGGATCGACATCCAGAACCCACTTTACCTTACGTGCTTCCGGCAGGGTGTTGATCAGCGCTAATGTCCCGCTGACAATATGCTGCAGGCGAACGCGCGACGGATGCTGGAGCAGGATCTGCCAGCGCCAACGGCCTCCGCGTTTGGGGGCCAGCGCCGGTACGGGACCAAGCACCCAAAGTTTGTCGTCGGCCAACGGGCTGGCCTGAAGCAAATTGCGCAACTGTTGCAGGAACAGCGGCGCCTGCTGATTGTTGTGATCTTCGGCACGAATCAGGACGTGGCTGGTCCACGGCGGCAGCTGCATGGTCTGACGTTCGGCCAGCGCCTGATCGGCAAAAGCGTCGTAACCCTGATACAGCAGCGTTTGCAGCAGCGGATGCTCCGGATGGTGCGTTTGCAGAATCACCTCGCCCTGTTTACCCGCGCGCCCGGCACGACCAGAGACCTGGGTATAGAGCTGGGCGAAGCGCTCGGCGGAACGGAAGTCGGCGGAAAACAGCGCGCCGTCAACGTCCAGCAGAGACACCAGCGTCACGTCCGGGAAGTGGTGACCTTTAGCCAGCATCTGCGTGCCGATCAGGATACGCGCGCCGCCGCGGTGGATATCGGCGAGGTGCTGCTCGAGCGCCCCTTTGCGGCTGGTGGTATCCCGGTCGACGCGGGAGATCGGAACGCCGGGAAACAGCGGAGCCAGCGCCTGCTCCAGCTGTTCGGTTCCCAGCCCGACGGGAACAAGGTGCGTCGACCCGCAAGAGGGACACTGACGCGGAATGGGGCGCTGACTGTCGCAGTGGTGGCAGCGCAGGTGATGCTGGGCCTGGTGCAGGGTGTAATAGCTGTCGCAGCGTGGACATTCGGCAATCCACCCGCAGTCGTGGCACAGCAGTGCAGGGGCAAAACCGCGGCGGTTTAAAAACAGGATCACCTGGTTATCGGCCTGCAGATGTTGCCGCATGCGGCTAATCAGGGCCGGAGAAAGTCCCGCCTGCAGCTGCTGGCCTTTTAAATCCAGCACGTGCTGCTGAGCCGGACGCGCGTTGCCCGCTCGCTTGGTCAGCTTTAGCTGACGATACTTGCCCTGACGAACGTTATAGAGCGTCTCCAGCGCTGGCGTGGCGGAGCCCAGAATGATCGGGATTTGCTCGCTGTGGGCGCGCCAGACCGCCAGGTCGCGGGCATGATAGCGCCAGCCTTCCTGTTGCTTATAGGAGCTATCGTGCTCCTCATCGATAACGATCACCCCGAGGTCTTTAAACGGCGTAAACAGCGACGAGCGCGTCCCGATGACGATAGCCGCCTCGCCATTTTTAGCCTTTAACCATGCAGAAAGACGTTCGCTGTCATTCAGCCCGGAGTGCAGCACCTCAACCGGCGCGTTAAAGCGCTGGCGGAAGCGGGCGATGGTTTGCGGCGTGAGGCCAATCTCCGGCACCATCACCAGCGCCTGACGGCCCTGTGCCAGCACGTTTTCCAGGACACTGAGATAGACTTCCGTTTTGCCGGAACCGGTAATACCGGCCAGCAGCCAGGTTGAAAACCGGTCTGAAGCGCTGTGAATGGCGCCCACGGCGGTGGCCTGTTCGGTATTCAGACGCAGCCGTTCGCCGGGAATGGAAAAATGGCTTCGCCAGTCGGTAAGGGCCGGGGTTTCGCTCGCCAGCTCACACAGCCCTTTACCACGCAGCGCCTGCAGCGCCGCATCGTTAAACTCCAGCTCTGCTACCTGATAGCGCCATATTTTTCCCTGACGCAGCGCCGACAGCGCCTGCTGTTGCTTCGGCGAACGCTTGAGGCTGTTGATGTCGACGGCCTGCCCCTGTTCGGTGGCAAACCAGTACCACTGCGGCGCTGCGCTGGCCGGTTTACCCTGACGTAGCAGGATCGGTAGCGCGTGGAACAGCACATCACCGATAGGGTGGTGATAATAATCGGCCGCCCATAGCAGCAGCCGCCAGACGGTAGATGAAAACACCGGTTCGCTATCCAGCGCTTCGGCAACCGGTTTTAGCTCATCCAGCGGCAGTTCGCTGTGCTCGCTGATGGCGGTGACAATGCCAATCTTCTCCTGTTTCCCGAAGGGCACACGCACGCGACAGCCTGCTTTGACCGTCATGCCTTCAGGGAGGCGGTAGTCAAAAGTACGGGGCAGCGGAACGGGCAGGGCAACGTGGGCGACGGACATGTCATCTTCCTGACTTGAAATCTGGCCGCTTAGTATACACATTGTGATAAGGGCTCGCGGATCAGTTTGCATATGCTGGTCAAATTCTGTATGATTCGCCGCCTTTGGTGCGCTTCGTGCAGCATCAAACTAAACGTATTACCTGAAAGTCTCGCGCTGTGGTCAATGTGCCGGTAGCGTAGAAGGTGACAGGCAATTATTAACATCGCGTGGTGTCTGGCGTTAGGGCTGGAAGAGCGACGCGGCCTTAACTGAGGTTCTCCCATGAAAAAAGATATTCACCCGAAATACGAAGAAGTTACTGCTAACTGCTCTTGCGGTAACGTCATGAAAATCCGTTCTACCGTTGGTCACGACCTGAACCTCGACGTGTGCGGTAAATGTCACCCGTTCTACACTGGCAAGCAGCGTGACGTTGCTACCGGTGGCCGTGTTGACCGCTTCAACAAGCGCTTCAGCGTGCCGGGTACCAGCAAGTAATTTGCTGAAAGAAAAAGCCGCCTCAGGGCGGCTTTTTTTGTTTTTGTCACCAGACCGCGCTGTAGTCGATGGCCGGTCAGCGACGTCAAAAAGGGCGGAGATAAACTCCGCCCTTTTTCATGCGCTTAGTATTCCCACGTATCCGGGTCGATGCCCATCTCACGCATAATCTGCTTCGCCGCTTCCGGGATCTCATCGCTGCGCTCTTTACGCAGGTCTTCATCGTTCGGCAACGGTTGACCGGTAAAGGCATGCAGGAACGCTTCACACAGCAGTTCGCTGTTGGTGGCATGCCGCAGGTTGTTCACCTGGCGACGCGTGCGTTCATCGGTGAGGATTTTTAACACCTTCAGAGGAATGGAAACCGTAATTTTTTTTACTTGCTCACTCTTCTTACCGTGCTCAGCGTATGGGCTGATATATTCGCCGCTCCATTCAGCCATGAGATACCTTAATCCTCTATTCATTAGTTAAGGACCAGAACGTCTTGTCTGGCCATAATTGCGCGTAGTTTACCGTAGCGGGGCGTGTCTGACATCTGATTAGCCCCTGCGGATGTGCGCCAATGCATATAATTTTAACGGCTATTCGCTTTTTGCTCAATCTATACGCAAAGAAGTTTAGATGTCCAGATGTATTGACGTCCATTGTGACAATGATTACTCTGGTGCCTGACTTTTCACCGATTCAGCCCAGGAACTGCCCAACATGACGCGTAAACAGGCCACCATCGCAGTGCGTAGCGGTTTAAATGACGACGAACAGTACGGTTGCGTTGTCCCGCCGATTCACCTTTCCAGTACCTACAACTTCACCGGCTTTAATGAACCTCGTGCCCATGACTATTCCCGTCGCGGCAACCCGACGCGTGATGTCGTGCAGCGCGCACTGGCGGAGCTGGAAGGCGGCGCGGGTGCCGTGCTGACCAACACCGGTATGTCGGCCATTCTGCTGGTGACCACCGTGTTCCTGAAGCCTGGTGATGTGCTGGTGGCACCACATGACTGCTACGGCGGCAGCTATCGCTTATTTGATAGCCTGGCGAAACGCGGGTGCTATCGCGTGCTGTTTGTCGATCAGAATGATGAACAGGCGCTGAATGCGGCATTGGCTGAAAAACCGAAGTTGGTATTGGTCGAAAGCCCAAGTAATCCGTTGCTGCGGGTGGTGGATATTGCGAAAATCTGCTCGCTGGCTCGTGAAGCGGGTGCGGTAAGCGTGGTGGATAACACTTTCCTGAGCCCGGCGTTGCAAAACCCGCTGGCGCTGGGCGCCGACCTGGTGCTGCATTCGTGCACCAAATACCTGAATGGCCACTCTGACGTGGTGGCGGGCGTGGTGATTGCCAAAGATCCGGCCCTTGTCACCGAACTGGCATGGTGGGCGAATAATATCGGCGTCACCGGCGGTGCATTCGATAGTTACCTGTTGCTACGTGGTTTGCGTACGCTCTCTCCGCGTATGGAAGTGGCGCAGCGCAATGCTCAGGCGATTGTCGACTATCTGAAAGCCCAGCCGTTGGTGAAAAAACTGTATCATCCGTCCCTGCCGGAAAATCAGGGGCATGAGATTGCTGCGCGTCAGCAAAAAGGTTTTGGCGCAATGTTAAGCTTTGAACTGGACGGGGATGAGCAGACGTTGCGTCGTTTTCTGAGCGGATTGTCGCTGTTTACGCTGGCCGAATCGCTGGGGGGCGTAGAAAGTCTGATTTCGCATGCCGCGACGATGACGCATGCAGGTATGTCGCCTGAAGCACGTGCGGCGGCTGGGATTTCAGAAACGCTTCTGCGTATTTCGACCGGTATTGAAGATGGTGAAGATTTAATTGCCGACCTGGAAAATGGCTTCCGGGCAGCAAACGAGGAATAAACATGAGTGTGAATGCGCAGGCAGGGGCGAAGGGTCGTCAGCTGCACAAATTTGGTGGGAGTAGTTTAGCGGATGCGAAATGTTACCTGCGCGTCGCGGGGATCATGACGGAATACTCGCAGGCGGGTGACATGATGGTTGTCTCCGCCGCGGGTAGCACCACCAACCAGCTGATTAGCTGGCTGAAACTCAGCCAGACCGATCGCCTTTCTGCGCATCAGGTGCAGCAGTCGCTGCGCCGTTATCACATGGAGCTGATCGCCAGCCTGCTGCCAGCAGACGCTGCCGATACGCTGATCGCCACTTTTATTCACGATCTCGAGCGTCTTGCCGGCTTGCTTGACAGCGGCGTGACCGATGCGGTCTACGCCGAAGTGGTTGGTCACGGGGAAGTCTGGTCCGCACGCCTGATGGCGGCAGTCCTGAACCACTTAGGGCAGGAGGCGGCCTGGCTCGATGCCCGCAGCTTCCTGCGTGCCGAACGCGCCGCCCAGCCGCAGGTGGATGAAGGCTTGTCCTATCCGCTGTTGCAGCAACTGATGGCGCAGCACCCGAACAAACGCCTGGTGGTGACCGGTTTTATCTCGCGTAACAACGCGGGAGAGACGGTTCTGCTGGGACGCAACGGCTCCGACTATTCCGCGACCCAGATTGGCGCGCTGGCCGGGGCTTCGCGCGTCACGATCTGGAGCGACGTGGCCGGGGTCTACAGTGCCGACCCGCGTAAGGTAAAAGATGCCTGCCTGTTGCCGCTGCTGCGCCTGGATGAAGCCAGCGAGCTGGCACGTCTGGCCGCGCCAGTACTGCATGCCCGTACTCTGCAGCCGGTCTCCGGTAGCGATATCGATCTGCAATTGCGCTGTAGCTATAACCCTGAACAGGGCTCAACGCGTATTGAACGTGTGCTGGCCTCCGGTACCGGCGCACGTATTGTGACCAGCCACGATGATGTGTGCCTGATTGAGTTCCAGGTGCCTGGGGGCCAGGATTTCAAGCTGGCGCATAAAGAGCTGGATCTTATCTTTAAACGCGCACAGCTGCGCCCGCTGGCGGTCGGTGTTCATGCCGACCGTAAGCTGCTGCAGTTCTGCTATACCTCGGAAGTCGCCGACAGCGCGCTGCGCCTGCTCGACGAAGCCGGTCTCCCGGGCGAGCTGCGTCTGCGTCAGAAACTGGCGCTGGTGGCTATGGTGGGGGCTGGCGTCAGCCGTAACCCACTGCACTGTCACCGTTTCTGGCAGCAGCTGAAAGGGCAGCCGGTTGAGTTTACCTGGCAGTCCGAAGAGGGTATCAGCCTGGTCGCGGTGCTGCGTGCTGGCCCGACGGAAAGCCTGATTCAGGGTCTGCACCAGTCGCTGTTCCGCGCAGAGAAACGCATTGGCCTGGTGCTGTTTGGCAAAGGCAACATTGGTTCGCGCTGGCTGGAGCTGTTCGCTCGCGAACAAACCACGCTTTCCGCGCGCACCGGTTTTGAATTTATTCTCGCCGGGGTGGTGGACAGCCGCCGCAGCTTGCTGAACTACGAGGGCCTGGATGCCAGCCGCGCATTGGCCTTCTTCAACGACGAGGCTGTCGCTCAGGATGAAGAGTCGCTGTTCTTGTGGATGCGCGCCCACCCATACGATGATTTAGTGGTGCTGGACGTAACCGCCAGCGAGCAACTGGCCGATCAATACCTGGATTTCGCCAGCCATGGCTTCCATGTGATCAGCGCGAATAAACTGGCGGGTGCCAGTAGCAGCGATAAATACCGTCAGATCCACGATGCGTTTGAGAAAACCGGTCGTCACTGGCTGTACAACGCCACCGTAGGCGCAGGCCTGCCTGTGAACCACACGGTGCGCGATCTGATTGATAGCGGCGATACCATCCTGGCGCTGAGCGGCATTTTCTCCGGTACGCTCTCCTGGCTGTTCCTGCAGTTTGATGGCACCGTGCCGTTCACCGACCTGGTCGATCAGGCGTGGCAGCAAGGGCTGACGGAGCCGGATCCGCGCGTTGACCTGGCGGGGAAAGACGTTATGCGTAAGCTGGTGATCCTCGCGCGTGAGGCGGGGTATGACATCGAGCCAGATCAGGTTCGTGTGGAATCGCTGGTGCCTGCGCACTGCGAAGAGGGCTCTGTCGATCACTTCTTCGAGAATGGTGAAGAGCTGAACGAGCAGATGCTGCAGCGTCTGGAAGCGGCCCGTGAAATGGGGCTGGTTCTGCGCTATGTGGCGCGTTTTGATGCCAACGGCAAAGCACGAGTTGGCGTGGAAGCGGTACGTGAGGAGCACCCTCTGGCGGCGCTGCTGCCGTGCGACAACGTGTTTGCGATCGAGAGCCGCTGGTACCGCGATAACCCGCTGGTGATCCGCGGCCCGGGTGCCGGCCGCGATGTGACCGCTGGCGCCATTCAGTCGGACATCAACCGTCTGGCGCAGTTGCTGTAATTCAACTCTGCCACGAGACCAGGCGTTGCTCTGGTCTCGTGGTATCAGCGTGCAGCGAACACCTCTTTGGCGGCAAACAGGCCATTCAGCGCTGCGGGGAACCCCGCATATACCGCCATCTGCATGATCACTTCGAGAATTTCTTCCTGTGATAAACCCACGTGTAACCCGGCAGCAATGTGTACTTTGAGCTGTGGGGCGGCGTTGCCCAGCGCGGTGAGCGCGGCAATGGTGGCGATTTCACGGCTGCGCAAATCCAGCCCCGGACGGGCGTAGATATCGCCGAACGGGAACTCAATCAGATAGCGGGCAAAGTCCGGGGCGATAGCCTGCAGGCTGGCCACGACGGCATCGCCGCCCTTACCATCAACGCGCTGCAGCATCTCAAGGCCGGTAGTATAACGTTCTGATGTCATGATCTTTCCTCATAGTGATAATGTGCTGTAAGGAGAGTAGAGGCATCAGGAAGCGTTGAGTAATACCCTTTTCGTGATACCTTTCCGGTATGACAAATTCGCGCTTATCTACTCTGGACATGCGGCTGCTGCGTTATTTCGCGGTGGTGGCGGAAGAGAACAACATCAGTCGGGCAGCGCAGCGGTTGTTTATTTCACAGCCGCCGCTGAGCCGGCATATCCGCCAGCTGGAAATGCTGCTGGGGGTGACGCTGTTTGTCCGTCACACCAAAGGACTGATACTGACCGCAGAAGGTGAGCGGGTGCTGGAGACGATCCGGCCGTTGCTGGCGCTGCAGGAGCAGACGTTGAGCGCGTTAAGCCAGCTCTCCCGCGACCGTCAGCAGCCGTTACGACTGGGGCTGACCACCGCGTTTGAACAGGGGATCTTTGCGCCGCTGGAATCGGCCCTGAGCGGTCACGTCAGCGCCCTGCACCTCAGCCGACACGCTTCACCGGCCCTCGCTCAACAGGTGCGCAGAGGCAAGCTGAACGCCGCGCTGGTAGCGCTGCCGCTGGATGCCGACGGCTTAACGTTTTCGCCGCTGCCCTATGATGAACCGCTGATTGCGGCGTTGCCGGCTTCATGGCCGCAAGCCACCATGGCCCAACTTACCTTAAACGCCCTGAACCATCGACCGCTGTTCTGGTTCAAGCGGGAGCGTAATCCGGCGTTTTTTGACCAGACCCGGCGCATCTTTGAACGTGCTGACTTTACCCCAACCTACGTTGAAGAGCCTGCCGAGCATGATGTCCTGCTGGCGCGTATTGCGCGTGGCGAAGGGATGATTCTGCTGCCCGCCTCATTTGCGGCTATTCAGCGTCAGGGGGTGGTGTTCCAGACGCTGGAGGATGCCCGTTTGCATCTGATGCTGGGATTATTAACCCGGCCGGAAGATGACGCATTGCGCGATTGGCTCCTGCCGTTAATTGAAGAATCATTAACTTAGCGTCGGGCGACATGAATTAATCTCATCTTCACTGAATATTCCTCACTGTTTACGCTGATTTTTCTATTGACGCCTGCCCGCTTTTCCGTCATTTTTACATCTGGACGTCTAAACGTATAGAAGTTCGCAACACAACAAACAATAAAATGCGATTGATGAGGTAAGGTATGAGCTTTTTTCACGCCAATCAGCGGGAAGCGCTGAATCAGAGCCTGGCAGAAGTGCAGGGCCAGATTAATGTGTCTTTTGAATTCTTCCCGCCGCGCACCAGTGAAATGGAGCAAACCCTGTGGAAGTCCATCGATCGTTTAAGCAGCCTGAAGCCGAAGTTTGTGTCGGTGACCTACGGTGCGAACTCCGGCGAGCGCGACCGTACCCACAGCATCATCAAAGGCATTAAAGAGCGTACTGGTCTGGAAGCGGCACCGCATCTGACCTGTATTGACGCCAGCCGCGACGAGCTGCGCGCCATCGCCCAGGACTACTGGAACAACGGCATTCGTCATATTGTCGCCCTGCGTGGTGATTTACCGCCGGGTAGCGGCAAGCCGGATATGTACGCCGCCGATCTGGTGACGCTGCTTAAAGAGGTGGGCGATTTTGATATCTCCGTGGCGGCCTATCCTGAAGTGCACCCCGAGGCCAAAAGCGCGCAGGCGGATCTGCTGAATCTGAAGCGTAAGGTCGATGCGGGCGCCAACCGGGCAATCACCCAGTTTTTCTTCGACGTTGAAAGCTATCTGCGCTTTCGCGATCGCTGCGTGTCGGCCGGCATTGATGTCGAAATTATTCCCGGGATCCTGCCGGTCTCTAACTTCAAACAGGCGAAGAAGTTTGCCGACATGACCAACGTGCGCATCCCTACCTGGATGTCGAAAATGTTTGAAGGCCTGGATAACGATGCGGAAACTCGCCAGCTGGTCGGGGCGAACATCGCCATGGACATGGTGAAGATTTTAAGCCGGGAAGGAGTGAAGGATTTCCACTTCTACACGCTGAACCGTGCTGAGATGAGCTACGCGATTTGCCACACGCTGGGCGTTCGCCCGGCGGTATAAAACGATGGCCCTCAATGAGGGCCATGTTGTTTTTTATTCCCACTCATGCAGAAAACGTTGGCCGTACTGATCGGCGACCAACAGCGCGGCGTAGACCTGATCGGCCGTCGCGCCGCCAGGCATATTGTGGATAGTTTCGCCCTCTGCGCAGGCGGCTTCCGCCACGGCGCGCATCTTGGCCGGAATCTCCCCTTTAATATTCAACTGCGCCAGGGTGATCGGCAGGCCGACGCTGTGGCACAGAGCGGCAACGGTTTCGATCTCTTCCACCGGGGCATTTTCCAGCACCAGCTGGGTCAGCGTACCGAAAGCGACTTTTTCACCGTGATAGAAATGGTGGGCATCCGCCAGCACCGTCAGCCCGTTATGGATGGCGTGCGCCGCGGCCAGACCGCCGCTTTCAAAGCCCACGCCGCTCAGATAGGTGTTGGCTTCAATCACTTTCTCCAGCGCCGGCGTGACGACATGTTGCTCCGCCGCCAGCATCGCTTTTTCGCCTTCCTCAATCAGCGTGTTGTAGCACAGCTCGGCCAACGCCAGCGCGGCCTGAGTGCATTGACCTCCCGCCATGGTCGTGGCGCCGCTGCGTGAACAGGCGCGTGCTTCAAACCAGGTCGCCAACGCATCGCCGATGCCGGCTGCCAGCAGGCGCGGTGGCGCACCGGCAACGATTTGCGTATCGACAATTACCATATTCGGGTTGCGTGGCAGCATCAGATAGCTGTCAAACTCCCCTTCATCGGTATAGAGAACCGAGAGGGCGCTACAGGGGGCATCCGTTGAGGCAATGGTCGGGGCAATCACCACCGGAAGCTGCATAAAGTGAGCCAATGCTTTTGCGGTATCCAGCGTTTTGCCACCGCCGATACCCAGCACGGCATGACAGTTGGCTGAACTGGCAATGTCCTGCAAACGGTTGATTTCATTGCGTGAGCATTCGCCGCCAAACGGGACAATTTCGGCCACCAGGCCGGCGTCTGTCAGGCTTTTACGCAGTTTTTCTTCGGCAAAACCCAGTACAAACTTGTCGCCCACAATCAGCCAGCGTTCGGCCAGTGGTTTGAGGTATTCGCCAAGGCGGGTGATGGCGTTCGCGCCCTGAATGTATTTGCCCGGGGATTGAATAATGTGATCCATTTCTTTTCCTCCTGGATGATCGTGGCGCCGCCCTTTGTCGGCGCGCCGATCGGGTTACAGGTTCAGATTTCCAAAAGCGTTATTCCAGTCTTGCTCAAACTTCTCTATGGCTGACTCTACCGCAGGGGTGCCAAGCATTTGTTGCGCTACGTCTAAAGGAAGGGTGATAGCTTCGCAGCCCGCTAACAGACAATCCAGCGCCTGACGTGGGGTTTTAAAGCTGGCGGCCAGCACTTTGCTCTCTGGCGCATGGAGCTCCAGCATGGATTGCAGTTCCTGCACCATGCGGATGCCGTCACCGCCCTGGGCATCAACGCGATTGACGTAAGGGGCAACATATTTTGCGCCCGCCAGCGCGGCCAGCAGCCCCTGGGAGGCGCTATAGACCGCGGTGCCCAGAGTCGGGATACCTTCTTTCTTCAGCAGCTTGATCGCGGCGAGGCCCTCGGCGGTAACCGGGATCTTAACCACGATTCCCGGAACGGCATTGCTCAGGCGTTTGGCTTCCGCCACCATGCCTTCGGCATCGCGGCTCATGGTCTGGGCAAACAGCGTTCCCTCTGGCCCGACGGCTTTTTGCAGGCGCGGGAGTACCTCCCAGACCGGCGTTTTGCCGGCGGCGATAATGCTGGGGTTGGTGGTGACGCCAGCCAGGGGATAGATGCGCGCCAGGCGTTCAACTTCTGCTACGTTTGCGGTGTCCAGATAGAGTTCCATAGCCTTTCCTCGATGCTCAATTTAGTGATGTTGAGATAAGGATACGGCTTCTCACCGGCGGGTCGCCAGATGACAAATTTGCCAAAAACTGGATAAATGTACGCATTACGGTTAAGGATGATTTAGATCACATTTCTCCCGTGATACCTGATGCGCCTGGGCAGGTTAATCAGCGAAATATGAAGAAATACTTACAAAAATCTAGTTTTACGGGGTTTCTTTTTCTGTCAGTTGGCTGTGGTACTGGCGGCGATACTCGGAGGGTGAGCGTTCGGTATTTTTACGAAACAGGCGGCAGAAATAGTTGCTGTCAGCAAAGCCGCAGGCGTGGGCGACATCTTTGACCTTCATGTCATGACCCTTTAGCAGCATCCTGGCTTGTTCCAGCCGGACGTGATTCAGGTACTCGTTAAACCCCATTGGCCCGCATTTCTGGAACAGGTGGGAGAGATAGTTTGGCGAGAGATAAAATTCCTGCGCGACCGCTTCGCGGGTTAACGGCTCGGCAAAGTGGGCCTCGATATACTGACGGATCGCCTCAAACAGCGCCTGGCTGCGGGACGCGGTTTGTACCTGGCTGCCGAGCAGATCGGCGCAGTGGCTCAGCAGGCTGATAACAATGCAGCGCGTCGTGCGCTGTTCCTGGGGTTGCATCAGCATCTCGTTGAGTGCCTGTAGCAGGAAGGAGCCGGTACGAGGGCCGCGGCGCGGAACCTGCAGCTTTTCCTCAACCTGCAGATGGCTACCGTCCCAGCGTTGCAGAGTAAACACCAGCTGCTGTTTGCCAAACATGATGCTCAGGGTGCGACAGGGAGAGCTCCACTGAGGAAAATGCCATCCTCCGGCGGGGATATACAGCGCGTCATACCGGGAAAGTATGGGCGGATCGGCCTTTACACCAGGATCGTACAGCTGGCCTTCAAGCATGATTTCAAGACGTGAAAAATCAGCCTTCTGTACTTCATCGGCAAGCGGACGGTGGGTGCTGGCAAAGCGGATCTGCCGGATCGCCGCCGGACCGGTGATTAACGCGTCGATGAGTTGATTGAGATCGGTATCCATACTTGCTCCATACAAGGCGCCTCGTATTTATCATACCGGACAGAGCTGAAAGGGTAAAAGCCGGCGCAGGATGGCGGGACAACGATGTTGCATGATATGTGTGATATGTTATATCGTAACATATCGTTGCAAGCGTTAACTCAGGAGAATGTAATGACCACAAAGATGTCTGCCCTTGCGTTGGGCGTTGGCCTGCTATTGGCCAGCGCTCAGACCTTTGCTCACGGCAATCATAGCCATGGACCCGCGTTAACCGAGGCGGAGATAAAAGCAAGCGAGGGCATTTTTGCCGATGGGGATGTGAAGGATCGCTCGCTAAGCGATTGGGACGGGATCTGGCAGTCAGTGAACCCTTATCTGCTCAATGGCGATTTGGATCCGGTGCTGGAGCAAAAAGCCAAAAAAGCGGGCGATAAGAGCGTAGCCGAGTATCGGGAATATTATAAGAAAGGCTATGCCACCGATGTTGACCTGATTGGGATTGAGGACAACGTGATGGAGTTCCACATTGGCAAAACGGTCAATACCTGCCAGTACGCCTATGCCGGCAAGAAGATCCTGACCTATGCCTCCGGTAAGAAGGGCGTGCGCTATCTGTTTGAATGCCAGCAGGCTGATTCAAAAGCGCCGAAATTTGTGCAGTTCAGCGATCATATTATCGGTCCGCGCAAATCGCAGCACTTCCACATCTTTATGGGCAATGAATCACAGGAGGCGCTGCTGAAAGAGATGGATAACTGGCCGACCTATTATCCGTATGCCCTGCACAAAGAACAGATCGTCGACGAGATGCTGCACCATTAATGCAAAAAGCCAGTTAATAAAAAACCCCGGTCGCGCGATGCTGGCCGGGGTTTTTGTTGCCCGGATAAGGCGTAAACGGCGCTATCCGGGGCTGGTTTGCGGCGAGATTAGCCGGTGTTACGCATACCGGCAGCAACGCCGGCGATGGTGACCATCAGCGCCTGTTCGACGCGCGGGTCCGGCTCTTTGCCTTCTTCTTCCGCCAGACGCGAACGGTGCAGCAGTTCTGCCTGCAGAACGTTCAGCGGGTCAGTATAGATGTTACGCAGCTGGATAGACTCGGCGATCCACGGCAGGTCGGCCATCAGGTGGGAATCGTTCGCAATATCCAGTACCACGTTGATCCCGGTAGAGAGCAGCTCGCGCAGTTCTGCACCCAGCTTCCACAGCTCCGGAGTCACCAGACGCTGATCGTAATATTCCGCCAGCCACAGGTCAGCTTTCGAGAACACCATTTCCAGCATGCCGAGACGGGTAGAGAAGAACGGCCAGTCGCGACACATAGTTTCGAGCTCGCTCTGTTTGCCATCTTCCACCACTTTCTGCAGCGCGGTACCTGCACCAAGCCAGGCCGGTAGCATCAGACGGTTTTGCGTCCAGGCGAAAATCCACGGAATGGCGCGCAGAGACTCGACGCCACCGGTCGCACGGCGTTTTGCCGGACGGGAACCCAGCGGCAGTTTACCCAGCTCCTGCTCCGGCGTTGCGGAACGGAAGTACGGGACGAAGTCTTTATTTTCACGCACATAGCCACGGTACATCGTGCAGGAGATGTCAGACAGCTCGGCCATGATATGGCGCCATTCCGGTTTTGGTTCCGGCGGTGGCAGCAGGTTGGCTTCCAGCACCGCGCTGGTATACAGCGACAGGCTGCTGATGGTGACTTCAGGCAGGCCGTATTTAAAGCGAATCATCTCGCCCTGTTCGGTCACGCGCAGGCCACCTTTCAGGCTGCCTGGAGGCTGAGACAGCAGCGCGGCGTGTGCCGGTGCGCCGCCACGACCGATGGAACCGCCGCGGCCGTGGAACAGCGTCAGTTCAATCCCGGCTTTTTCGCAGGTTTTGATCAACGCGTCCTGCGCCTGATACTGCGCCCACGATGCTGCCATGACGCCGGCATCTTTAGCGGAGTCAGAGTAGCCAATCATGACCATCTGTTTGCCCTGAATAAAGCCGCGATACCAGTCGATATTCAGCAACTGGGTCATAACGTCATTGGCGTTATTCAGGTCGTCCAGGGTTTCAAACAATGGCGCGACCGGCAGGGCGAAGCCAATACCGGACTCTTTCAGCAGTAGATGCACGGCCAGTACGTCGGACGGGGTCTTCGCCATTGAGATCACATACGCGGCGATGGATCCGTACGGCGCCTCGGCGATCACTTTACAGGTGTCGAGGACTTCACGGGTTTCGTTACTTGGCTCCCACTGACGTGGCAGCAGCGGACGTTTGGAATTCAGTTCGCGGATCAGGAACGCCTGTTTGTCGGCTTCTGACCAGCTTTCGTAATCGCCGATACCCAGATAGCGGGTCATTTCGCCCAGCGCTTCGGTATGACGGGTGCTTTCCTGACGAATGTCGATACGCACCAGCGGCACGCCAAAAGATTTCACGCGGCGCAGTGTATCCAGCAGCTCGCCGTTGGCGATGATGCCCATGCCGCAAGACTGCAGCGACTTATAGCAGGCGTAAAGCGGTTCCCACAGTTGTTCGTTCTGGGTAATCAGGCCTGCCGGCTTCGGCAGTTTCTGCCCCTTCAGGCGGGCTTCCAGCCAGGTCTGAGTTTCCATCAGCTGGGTACGCAGCTTTTTCATCAGATAGCGATACGGTTCCTGTGCCCCTTCCGCGCCGGCCAGTTCGCGCAGTTCGTCGGTACATTCAACCATCGACAGTTCAGAGATCAGCAGCTGAATATCTTTCAGGAACAGGTCGGTCGCCTTCCAGCGGCTCAGCAGCAGCACGTGACGGGTAATATCGGCGGTGACATTCGGGTTACCGTCGCGATCGCCGCCCATCCAGGAGGTGAAACGCACCGGGACGAAGTCTACCGGCAACTGATAGCCGAGGTTCTCTTCCAGCTGTTCGTTCAGCTCGCGCAGGTAGTTTGGTACCCCTTCCCACAGGCTGTTTTCAACAACGGCAAAACCCCATTTTGCTTCATCAACCGGCGTCGGGCGGTATTTACGGATTTCATCCGTATGCCAGGACTGGGCAATCAGCTGGCGCAGTCGGCGCATCAGCTGGTGATGCTCGTAGTCAGCGATATCTTTGTTATCAAGCTGCTTCAGGCAGTTGTTCACTTCCACCATTTTGTGGATCAGCGTACGGCGGGTGATCTCGGTGGGGTGAGCGGTAAGCACCAGCTCCAGAGACAGGGACTCCACCGCTTTCTTAATGGTCTCTTCGTTGAGATGAGGTTGGTCTTTGAGCTTTCTCAGGGTGCGGGCAATCACTTCCGGGTTGCTGGCCGCTTCACCGTTCGGTGAAATGCTGTGGTATTGCTCTGCGGTATTCGCCAGATTCAGAAACTGGCTGAAAGCACGGGCCACCGGCAGCAGCTCGTCATTGGACAAGTTTTGCAGCGTGGTCAGCAATTCCTGGCGGTTGGCTTCATTGCCGGCGCGAGAAGACTTGGACAATTTACGGATAGTTTCGACACGATCAAGAATGTTCTCTCCCAGTGCATCCTTGATGGTATCGCCTAGCACCTTACCGAGCATACTGACATTACTACGCAAAGCGGAATATTGTTCGTTCATGTTACCCCAGACACCCCATCTCATTTTATTTTGTTATATCCGGCGCTCTGCAACAGTGAGCATCGGATAAGCAGCCGTCTTTTATAAAGCCACGTAAAAACCCCCACGTCAATTGTTGCGAAATCGCTTCAGCAAACGAATAAATGACGGCAATTTGCGAAATTTAACTCAGAGGTCGCCTGATAAGCATTACTTATGGAAATGTGACCAGAATCACCGTCCCGCCCTGGTAAAAGCGGCGGGAACGGACTGCCTTTAATGCCAGCAGAAATGATGGACAACCTGGGTAATTAACTCCCGGGTCGGCTTAATAAACCGGGTTTCCAGGTATTCATCCGGCTGGTGCGCCTGGTTGATGGAGCCTGGGCCTAATACTAACGTCGGACACAACGTCTGGATAAACGGTGCCTCGGTGCAGTAGTTCACCACTTCGGTTTGTGCGCCGAGCAGCTTTTCCACGACCTGAACCAGACGATGGTCCGGCGGACATTCGTAGCCGGGAATCGGCGGATGCAGTTCGGATACCGTCAGGCGGCCCGGCCAGCGTTCGCTTACCGGCGCCAGCGCTTCATCCAGCAGTCCGTTAAGATCGTTGAGCGTCATGCCCGGCAGCGGGCGAATATCCATATGCAGCTCGCAGCAGGCGCAGATGCGGTTTGAGGCATCGCCGCCGTGAATCGCGCCGAGGTTAAGCGTCGGATACGGCACGGTAAATGCGGCGTAGTGATAACGCTCTTTTAAGTCGTCGCGTAGCTGCATGATGCGGCCGATGGCATCGTACATCAGCTCAATGGCATTCACGCCGCGCGCCGGATCGCTGGAGTGGCCGGACTGGCCCTGGATTCGAATCGCGTTGGACATATGGCCTTTATGCGCTCGCACCGGTTGCAGAGAAGTGGGTTCACCGATGATGGCGCAGTCCGGACGCAACTGGGTGGTTTCGGCAAAGTAGCGGGCGCCGGCCATACTGGTCTCTTCATCGGCGGTGGCCAGGATGTAGAGTGGCTTTTTCAGCGTGCTGACATCGACATCGCGCAGGGCATCAAGGATAAAGGCGAAAAAGCCTTTCATGTCGGCAGTGCCGAGACCGTACAGTTTGTTGTCGTGCTCGGTCAGGGAGAAAGGATCGCGGGTCCAGCGGCCGTCATCAAACGGCACGGTGTCTGTATGCCCGGCGAGCAGCAGGCCGCCAGCGCCGTGGCCGGTACTGGCCAGCAGATTGAATTTATTGCGCGTCTCCGGCACCGGCTGGACTTCAACATTGAAGCCAATATCGCGGAACCAGCCAGCGAGTAAATTGATTAAAGTCTCATTACTTTGGTCCAGTGCTTCTTCGGTTGCACTGATGGAAGGTGTGGCGATCAATGCGCGGTAAATCTCGATAAAGGGCGGTAAATTGTTTTTCATTGTTGACACACCTCGGGTCATGATAGTATCAATATTCATGCATTATTTGTGAATAAAAATACATTATCGTTGAGCGTAAGAAAACCCATAAAATGCAGGGAGACTCTTACGGCTTAACTGGGTGAGGAAGCGAGATGCTTCCTGGGCAAATATGACGTAAGAAGGTGAAGAGCCCCGATGTTGAAGACGCTGATTGTGGGTGCCAGCGGTTATGCCGGCGCAGAGCTAGTGACCTATGTAAATCGCCATCCTCATATGACCATAACCGCTTTGACGGTCTCCGCGCAAAGCAATGATGCAGGGAAATTAGTTTCCGATTTGCATCCGCAGCTGAAAGGCATTGTGGATCTGCCGCTGCAGCCGATGTCAGATATCAGCGAATTTAGCGCCGGCGTCGATGTTGTCTTCCTCGCGACCGCACATGAAGTGAGCCACGACCTGGCGCCGCAGTTTCTTGCCGCAGGCTGCGTGGTGTTCGACCTGTCCGGCGCCTTCCGCGTGAATGACGGTGCGTTCTACGAAAAATATTACGGTTTCACTCATCAGCATCCGGCCCTGCTTGAGCAGGCGGTTTACGGTCTGGCTGAGTGGAACGCTGACGCGCTGAAAGAGGCGAACTTAGTCGCTGTCCCGGGCTGCTATCCGACGGCGGCCCAGTTGTCGTTGAAACCGTTGATCGATGCGGACCTGCTGGATCTGAACCAGTGGCCGGTGATCAATGCGACCAGCGGCGTCAGCGGCGCAGGGCGTAAAGCGGCTATCAGCAATAGCTTCTGTGAAGTCAGCCTGCAGCCGTATGGCGTATTCAATCATCGTCACCACCCGGAAATCTCCACCCACCTTGGCGCGGAGGTTATTTTTACCCCTCACCTTGGTAATTTTAAACGTGGGATCCTCGAAACCATCACCTGCCGCCTGAAGCCTGGCGTGAGCAAAGATCAAGTTGCCGCCGTGTTCCAGCAGGCCTATGCCAATAAGCCCCTGGTCCGTTTATATGATAAAGGCGTGCCGGCATTGAAAAACGTCGTGGGTCTGCCATTCTGTGATATCGGTTTTGCCGTTCAGGACCAGCACATTATTGTGGTGGCGGCAGAAGATAATCTGTTGAAAGGTGCGGCGGCACAGGCAATACAGTGCGCGAATATTCGTTTCGGCTACGCTGAGACGCAGTCTCTTATTTAAGGTGTGATGATGAACCCATTAATAATTAAGCTCGGCGGCGTGTTACTCGATAGCGAAGAAGCGCTGGAGCGCCTGTTTACCGCGCTGGTGAATTACCGTGAAGCCCATCATCGCCCGCTGATTATCGTGCACGGCGGTGGTTGTGTGGTGGATGAGCTGATGAAGCAGCTCAACCTGCCGGTGAACAAGAAAAATGGTCTGCGGGTTACGCCGGCGGATCAGATCGACATTATTACCGGCGCGCTGGCGGGAACCGCCAATAAAACGCTGCTGGCCTGGGCAAAAAAACACCATCTGGCTTCCGTGGGCCTGTTCCTCGGCGATGGCGATAGCGTTAAGGTGACGCAGCTGGACGAAGAGCTGGGTCACGTTGGTCTGGCGCAGCCGGGTTCGCCTGCGCTGATTAACACCCTGCTGGCGGGCGGCTATCTGCCGGTGGTCAGCTCCATTGGGGTCACCGATGAAGGGCAACTGATGAACGTGAATGCCGATCAGGCGGCGACCGCGCTGGCGGCGACACTCGGTGCGGACCTGATTCTGCTGTCCGATGTCAGCGGCATTCTCGATGGCAAGGGCCAGCGCATTGC
The DNA here is from genome assembly GCF_051131755.1 of Klebsiella sp. R445. Classification (NCBI taxonomy): domain Bacteria; kingdom Pseudomonadati; phylum Pseudomonadota; class Gammaproteobacteria; order Enterobacterales; family Enterobacteriaceae; genus Klebsiella; species Klebsiella sp. R445. The sequence continues at coordinate 3,044,312 of NZ_CP180446.1, read as the reverse complement.
GGAGATGACCGCGGCGAAGGCAGAGCAGCTGATCGAACAAGGCATTATTACCGACGGTATGATTGTGAAGGTGAATGCGGCACTGGATGCGGCACGCACCCTGGGCCGTCCGGTGGATATCGCCTCGTGGCGCCATGCGGAGCAGCTGCCGGCGTTGTTTAACGGCACGCCTATTGGTACGCGCATTCTGGCCTGATTTAACACAGTTGAAGACGGGAAGCACAGGGCTTCCCGGCAGCATAAAACCAATTTGAAGGAAGCACATTATGGCACTTTGGGGCGGGCGTTTTACTCAGGCAGCCGATCAGCGGTTCAAACAGTTCAACGACTCTTTGCGCTTCGACTATCGCCTGGCGGAGCAGGATATTGTTGGCTCTGTCGCCTGGTCTAAAGCGCTGGTGACGGTGGGCGTGTTGAGTGCCGCCGAGCAACAGCAGCTGGAAGAGGCATTAGGTGTGCTGCTGGAAGAGGTGCGGGCGAACCCGCAGCAAATCCTTGAAAGCGACGCGGAAGATATTCACAGCTGGGTAGAAGGCAAGCTGATCGACAAAGTGGGTCAACTGGGCAAGAAGCTGCATACCGGGCGAAGCCGTAACGATCAGGTCGCCACCGACCTGAAACTGTGGTGTAAAGACACGGTCGCCGAGCTGCTGTCGGCCAACCGCCAGCTGCAAAGCGCGCTGGTGGAGACGGCACAGAGCAACCAGGATGCGGTGATGCCGGGGTATACCCACCTGCAGCGCGCGCAGCCGGTGACTTTTGCCCACTGGTGCCTGGCGTATGTTGAAATGCTGGCGCGTGATGAAAGCCGTCTGCAGGATGCTCTGAAACGTCTGGATGTCAGCCCGCTGGGCTGCGGTGCTCTGGCGGGAACCGCCTATGAAATCGACCGCGATCAGCTGGCCGACTGGCTGGGCTTTGCCTCGGCGACCCGCAACAGCCTCGATAGCGTTTCTGACCGTGACCACGTGCTGGAACTGCTCTCTGATGCATCGATTGGCATGGTGCATCTGTCACGCTTTGCCGAAGACCTGATTTTCTTTAATACCGGGGAAGCCGGTTTTATTGAGTTGTCCGACCGTGTCACCTCCGGCTCCTCTCTGATGCCGCAGAAGAAAAACCCGGATGCGCTGGAGCTTATCCGTGGTAAATGTGGCCGTGTTCAGGGCGCGCTGACCGGGATGATGATGACCCTGAAAGGTCTGCCGCTGGCGTACAACAAAGACATGCAGGAAGATAAAGAAGGGCTGTTCGACGCGCTCGATACCTGGCTGGATTGCCTGCATATGGCGGCGCTGGTGCTGGACGGTATTCAGGTTAAGCGTCCGCGTTGCGAAGAAGCGGCGCAGCAGGGCTATGCCAATGCCACCGAGCTGGCGGATTACCTGGTAGCGAAAGGGGTTCCGTTCCGCGAAGCGCACCATATCGTCGGTGAAGCGGTAGTAGAAGCGATCGCCCAGGGCAAGCCGCTGGAAGATCTGGCGCTGGCCGACCTGCAGAAATTTAGCAGCGTGATTGCCGATGATGTCTATCCGATTCTGTCGCTGCAGTCTTGTCTGGATAAGCGTTCGGCAAAAGGCGGTGTCTCACCGCAGCAGGTCGCTAAAGCAATTGACGACGCCAAACAGCGTCTGGTGTGAATGCGCGATTTTCACGGGTCACTCTAACTGAGTGAGTCGTCAAAGAGGCTCGGGCCATGCCCGGGCTTTTTTTATGCAAAAAAAAGCGGACACAAGGTCCGCAAAAGTTCACGTTGGCTTTAGTTGTTCGGTCAGGGAATATGATGAGGCCATCGTTGATTTTCTGACGTCGGCCTCGTTTCTGGGCTTATTATTGAACAGAAAACTTGATAGGGATAATCGTTCGTTGCTATGCTATCTATCGCCATGAACTATCATGGCGACGGAGGATGAATAATGAATATTCGCGATCTTGAATACCTGGTTGCGCTAGCCGAGCACCGCCATTTTCGGCGCGCGGCGGACTCCTGCCACGTCAGCCAACCCACGCTAAGCGGACAAATCCGCAAGCTGGAGGATGAACTAGGGGTCATGTTGCTGGAGCGCACCAGCCGTAAGGTTCTGTTTACCCAGGCCGGACTGTTGCTGGTGGATCAGGCGCGTACCGTGTTACGCGAAGTCAAAGTGCTCAAGGAAATGGCAAGTCAACAAGGTGAGACCATGTCCGGGCCGCTGCATATTGGCCTGATTCCGACAATTGGCCCTTATCTGTTGCCGCAAATAATACCGATGCTGCACCAGACTTTTCCAAAACTGGAAATGTATCTGCATGAAGCACAAACGCATCAACTGCTGGCTCAGCTCGACAGCGGTAAGCTGGACTGCGCGATCCTCGCGCTGGTGAAAGAGAGCGAGGCCTTTATTGAGGTCCCGCTGTTTGATGAGCCGATGATGCTGGCTATCTACGAAGATCACCCGTGGGCAAATCGCGATCGCGTGCCGATGTCTGATTTGGCCGGGGAAAAGCTGCTGATGCTGGAAGATGGCCACTGCCTGCGCGATCAGGCGATGGGCTTCTGTTTTGAGGCCGGTGCGGATGAAGATACCCATTTCCGCGCGACCAGTCTTGAAACGCTGCGCAACATGGTGGCCGCAGGTAGCGGTATCACGCTGCTGCCGGCGTTAGCGGTGCCGCAGGAGAGAAAACGCGATGGCGTGGTCTATATTCCGTGCATTAAGCCGGAACCAAGACGCACCATCGGTCTGGTATATCGTCCCGGTTCACCGCTGCGTAGTCGCTACGAGCATCTGGCGGAGGCCATCCGCGGCACCATGGATGGCCATTTCGACAAAGAGTTAAAACAGGCGGTTTAAGCCATTTAACGCGGCAACCCGATAGGCTTCCGCCATGGTCGGGTAGTTAAAGGTGGTGTTGACGAAGTACTCAATGGTGTTGCCACCACCTTTCTGCTCCATAATCGCCTGGCCGATATGAATAATCTCGGCCGCGCGTTCACCAAAACAATGAATGCCCAGGATCTCTTTCGTTTCACGATGGAACAGGATCTTCAGGGTTCCCACGCTCATGCCGACGATTTGCGCGCGTGCCAGGTGTTTAAACGCCGCACGGCCCACTTCGTATGGCACCTTCATCGCTGTCAGCTGCTGCTCGGTTTTACCCACGGAACTGATTTCCGGAATGGTGTAGATACCGGTCGGGATATCTTCAATCAGGTGGGCAGAGGCCTCGCCTTTAATCAGCGCCTGCGCGGCGATGCGGCCTTGATCGTAGGCGGCGGACGCCAGGCTCGGATAACCGATAACGTCACCAACGGCATAGATATGCGGCAGAGCCGTCTGGTACATGCTGTTGACTTTGATCTGGCCGCGGCTATCGGTTTTCAGGCCGATATTTTCCAGCGCCAGGGAATCGGTATTACCGGTACGGCCGTTGGCGTACAGCAGGCAGTCGGCTTTCAGTTTTTTGCCCGATTTCAAATGCATGATCACGCCGTCATCGACGGCTTCAATTTTCTCATACTCTTCGTTGTGGCGAATCACCACTCCGCTGTTCCAGAAGTGATAGGAGAGAGAGTCGGACATCTCCTGATCGAGGAACGCCAGCAGACGATCGCGGGTGTTGATCAGGTCGACCTTCACCTCCATGCCGCGGAAAATCGATGCATATTCGCAACCAATAACCCCAGCGCCGTAGATGATCACGTGGCGTGGTTCGTGCTGCAGGCTGAGAATCGAATCGCTGTCGTACACGCGCGGATGGGAAAAATCAACATCAGCAGGATGGTATGGGCGTGAGCCGCAGGCAATGACGAATTTTTCCGCGGTGATGGTCTCGACGGTACCATCGTGACATTCCAGCGCGAGGGTGTGCTCATCAACAAAGTGGGCGTTGCCCTGCAAAATTTCGCAGTGGTTGCGCTCATAGAAACCCTGACGCATATGGGTTTGTTGATTAATCACACTGTCGGCATGGTTAAGAATGTCGGCAAAAGAAGAACGAAGAAGGCGGGAGTGGTCACTGTAGAGAGGGTTTTGGTTAAACTCGATAATACGACTGACTGCATGGCGGAGCGCTTTTGACGGGATGGTACCCCAGTGGGTACAGCCGCCGCCGACGTTATGATAGCGCTCGATAACGGCGACGCGCGCTCCCTGTTTAACCAGTCCCATGGCGGCGCCTTCACCGCCAGGGCCGGACCCAATCACGATTGCATCATAATCCCAAGAGTGCGACATGGCATTACTCACCTGTTTTATACATAAAATAAACACGATGATAACATTCGCCGGGCTTTAACCCAATTATCGTTGTGCTTTTTTGCGGCATAAAAGCAGAATCGGCTCGTAAACAATCATTCACAAAGCAGTGTAAACCGATTAGTTTTAATCTCTGGTATAGTGCCAGCAGGGCTATTGGAAGGATTCAGACATCGTGATGGGCGTAAGAGCGCTACAAAAAGAGAAAACCCGGCGTTCGCTGGTCGAAGCGGCATTCAGCCAGCTTAGCGCTGAGCGGAGTTTCGCCAGCTTGAGTTTACGTGAAGTCGCGCGCGAGGCGGGGATTGCCCCCACGTCCTTTTATCGCCATTTTCGTGATGTTGATGAGCTAGGTCTGACGATGGTCGACGAGAGTGGGCTCATGCTCCGCCAGCTGATGCGCCAGGCGCGGCAGCGTATCGCTAAAGGCGGTAGTGTGATTCGCACCTCCGTCTCCACATTTATGGAATTTATCGGCAATAACCCTAACGCATTCCGCCTGTTGTTGCGGGAACGTTCTGGCACTTCCGCGGCGTTTCGCGCCGCTGTCGCACGCGAAATTCAACATTTCATCGCGGAACTTGCCGACTATTTAGAAATCGAAAACCACATGCCACGCGCCTTTACCGAAGCGCAGGCTGAAGCTATGGTCACCATCGTGTTTAGTGCCGGCGCAGAAGCGCTGGATGTCGGTGTTGAACAACGTCGGCAGTTGGAAGAACGACTGGTACTGCAGCTCAGAATGATCTCGAAAGGGGCGTACTATTGGTATCGCCGCGAACAAGAAAAAATGTCACATCATTCCGAATAACGTGAAGGACGAGCAATGAAACACTCAGTTCAAGATAAAGGTACGTTGTTGCTGGCGCTGATCGCTGGCCTGTCCATTAATGGAACCTTCGCAGCCCTGTTCAGCTCGATTGTTCCCTTTTCCATCTTCCCGGTTCTGTCGTTACTGCTGACGGTATACTGTCTGCACCAGCGCTATCAGAATCGCAGCATGCCCGTGGGGCTGCCGGGCCTGGCTGCCGCCTGTTTTATTCTGGGCGTTTTGCTGTACAGCACCGTGGTGCGTGCGGAGTATCCGGATATCGGGTCTAACTTCTTCCCGGCGGTGCTGTCGGTGATCACCGTGTTCTGGATTGGCTACCGGATCCGCAACCGTAAGGACACGGCGGCAGAGTAATCCGGCCGTCGGACTCACCCGGCAAACATCGCGTTGCCGGGTTCATTTCTTGCTTCTTACTTCTTCGTTAACAGCACGCCGCATTCCATATGATGGGTATACGGGAACTGATCGAACAGCGCCAGGCGTGTGACGTCGTGAGTCTGGCTTAAGGTTTCCAGATTCTGGCACAGGGTCTCCGGGTTACAGGAGATATACAGGATCCGTGGATACGCCTGCACCATCTTCTCGGTTTCACTGTCCAGACCGCTGCGCGGCGGATCGACAAAAATGGTCTCGCACTGATAGCTTTGCAGGTCGATACCCTGCAGGCGATTAAACTCTCGCACGCCGTTCATGGCCTGAGTAAACTCTTCTGCCGCCATGCGGATAATCTGCACGTTATCAATATGGTTAGCCGCAATGTTGTACTGGGCCGCCGCGACGGACGGTTTGGCGATCTCGGTTGCCAGTACGCGCTCAAAATTGCGCGCCAGCGCCAGCGAGAAGTTGCCGTTGCCGCAGTACAGCTCCAGTAAATCCCCCGTAGCGTCTTTGGTGGCATCCAGCGCCCATTCCAGCATCTGAATATTCATGGCGGCATTCGGCTGGGTGAAGCTGTTTTCAACCTGACGGTAGATCATCTCCCGGCCCGCGACCGGCAGACGCTCATCGATGTAGTCCTGGTCGAGCTCGATTTTGGTTTTAGTGGCCCGGCCAATCAGGTGCACGTTCAGGTTTTGCGCCCGCAGCGCATCGCGCAGGGCGGTGGCCTGCTGACGCCACTCATCGTCGAGCTTTTTGTGGTACAGCAGCGATACCACGGCCTGGTTGCTCATGGTCGTCAGGTAGTCGACCTGGAACAACTTATGGCGCAAAACCGGGTTGTTGCGAACACCGTCGAGGATGGCGGTCATCAGCTGATTGATAAGCTCGCTGGCCGCCGGGAAGCTATCAACGCGAATGCGGGATTTGGTCTGTTGATCAAACATGATGTGGTACAGGTCGTCGCCATCGTGCCACAGACGAAACTCAGCACGCATTCGATAATGGCTGACCGGCGAACGAAACACCTCCGGAACCGGCGCGGCAAAAGGCACCATCATTTTCTGCAGACGGACGACTTTCTCTGCCAGCTGCGCTTCATATTGTTCGGTCGGAAGATGTTCGGGGGTCATGATGCATCCTGAATAAAATAATTACGCGGGGATTGTAGGGAAAGCGCAGGGGATGTCCAGCCCGGATAAGGTTTCAAATATAATTATAGAAGTCTGGACATCTATATGTTTCTAATTATAGCATTGTGTAACCGGTCCTGTGAGTTAAAAGGGAATCCAGTGCAAATCTGGGGCTGACGCGCAGCGGTAAGGAAGGTGGGATGAACGCATTATGCAGACACTGCCGATAGTTGGTGGGAAGTCTTCATCCATAACACACCCCGAGCCCGAAGACCTGCCGGAATACGTCGCATTTGGTTTCTATCATCGCGTGCTACTGATGAAGCCAGCGGCATCCTTTATATGTTACGGATGCTTTTACAATGATTAAAAAAGCTTCGCTGATGACGGCACTCTCCGTCACGGCATTTTCTGGCTGGGCGCAAGACAGCAATTCAGACACGTTAGTGGTGACAGCAAATCGTTTTCAACAGCCGGTCAATACGGTGCTTGCGCCGACTGAGGTGGTGACCCGGGAAGATATCGATCGCTGGCAGGCTAAGGATTTAAATGACGTTATGCGTCGACTGCCTGGGGTGGATGTTGCCCAGAATGGCGGAATGGGGCAGAGCTCGTCGCTGTTCATTCGCGGTACGGAAGCCAAACAGGTGCTGGTGCTGATCGATGGCGTTCCTACGCCTCGCCCTGGCATCACCAATAACCCTGACCTCAACCAAATACCGCTCTCGCTGGTGCAACGGGTAGAGTACATCCGTGGTCCGCGCTCCGCGATTTATGGTTCCGGCGCGATGGGCGGGGTGATTAACGTCATTACCCACTCTGATAAAGAAGAATCTAAGGTCACTGCGGGTATCGGGTCGGAAGGCTATCAGCAATACGATGGCACTCTGCGTCATCGCTTCGGCGATACGGTTGCCACTGTGGCGGGCTCCTATGAGGGCAATAAAGGCTTTAACGTTCAGCCTGACTCCAGCTGGAGCCATGACCAGGATCGCGACGGCTTCCGCAGTAAAGCGTTCTGGGGCAGCCTCGAACATAAATTCAACGATAACTTCGACGGCTTCTTCCGCGGTCGTAGCTATACCAACAACTCCGATTACGATCTGGGAAGTGCGCCCTACAGCGCGGCGTACAGCGCAGATGAAGAACAGCTCTATAACCAGAGCTGGGATGCGGGCCTGACCTACAGCTCCGGGATCTACTCTTCACAACTGATCGCCAGCTACCAGAAGGTGAAAGACTACAACTACAGTAGCATTTACGGCCGTTACAATGACGGTACGACGCTCGATCGCATGACGCAGCGTAATCTGCAGTGGGGAAACAATCTTGTTGTTGGTCACGGCTCGGTGAGCGCCGGTGTGGACTGGCAGCAGCAGCGACTGACCTCGTCGGACACGGTGATATCGGATACCTATAAGCGTGATAACACGGGTCTGTATCTGACCGGGCAACAGCAGTTTGGCGACGTGACGCTCGAGGCTTCCGGTCGCGAGGACCACGACGAGCAGTTTGGCTGGCACGGCACCTGGCAAACCACCGCCGGTTGGGAGTTCGTGGAGAACTATCGCGTCACCCTGGGCTACGGCACCGGCTTCCTCGCGCCTTCTCTGGGGCAACAGTTCGGCTCCGCCCGCTTTGGTATCAACTCAAACCCGAACCTGAAGCCTGAAGAGTCTAAGCAGTGGGAAGCCGGGCTTGAAGGACTCACCGGTCCGCTGGACTGGCGACTGTCGGCGTATCACTACAAGATTTCGAATCTGATTACCTATTACTCGGATCCTGTTACCTATGATGGCGAGTATGACAATATCAATTCCGCGACTATTAAAGGTGTGGAGTGGACGGGTAATATTGATACCGGCATCTTCAGCCATCGTGTGACGTTGCAGTATGTCGATCCGCGCAATGACGACAATGGTGAAGTCCTGGCCAGACGTTCTAAACGCCAGGCTAAATACCAGATCGACTGGACGATGTTCAAGGTCGATATGGATATCTCGTGGCAGTATTACGGTAAGCGCTACGACAACAATACGTCTCAGTACAATACGACGCAGCGAATTTTGCCAAGCTACAGCACGGTTGACGTTTCTGCCGCGTATCCGATCACCGATCGCCTGACAGTTCGTGGTAAAATAGCCAACCTGTTCGATAAAGATTACGAGACAGCTTATGGCTACCAAACTGCAGGACGAGAATACTACTTGTCTGGCAGCTACACCTTCTGATCCACGTCCCACCGTACTGGTGTTTGATTCCGGTGTCGGTGGGTTGTCGGTTTATAATGAGATCCGGCAGCTGCTGCCGGATCTACATTACATCTACGCTTTCGATAACGTTGCTTTTCCTTACGGGGAAAAGAGTGAAGAATTTATCGTTGAACGCGTACTCGAGATTGTCACCGCGGTTCAGCAGCGTTATCCACTGGCGCTAGCCGTCATTGCCTGTAATACCGCCAGTACCGTCTCTCTTCCCGCACTGCGTGACAAATTCGGCTTTCCCGTGGTGGGCGTGGTGCCGGCGATTAAGCCTGCGGCGCGACTCACGGCGAACGGTATCGTCGGCCTGTTAGCCACCCGCGGTACGGTCAAGCGTCCTTATACGCGTGAGCTGATCAGCCGCTTTGCCAATGAATGTAAGATAGAGATGCTGGGTTCTGCGGAACTGGTTGAGCTGGCAGAAGCGAAGCTGCAGGGCGAGCCGGTCCCGCTGGATGAGTTACGTCGTATTCTGCGTCCCTGGCTGCGGATGTCAGAGCCGCCCGATACAGTGGTGCTGGGCTGCACGCATTTCCCGCTGTTACAGGAAGAACTGCAGCAGGTCTTGCCGGAAGGCACGCGAATGATTGATTCCGGAGCCGCAATTGCCCGTCGTACCGTCTGGCTGCTGGAGCACGAAGCACCAGATGCAAAATCCAGTGACCCTAATATTGCCTATTGCATGGCGCTGACTGCCGGAACCGAGCAACTTTTACCCGTTTTACAGCGTTATGGCTTTGAGGCGCTGGAAAAACTGCCGCTTTAAGGGCGTTTTGCACAAAAAAGAGACGGTTGAAAAGTTTTTTTAAAACAGGGCTTGTCAACGTCTCAGAACTCCCTATAATGCGCCTCCACTGACACGGAACAACGGCACGCAAGCCGCCGGGTCAGCAGGGTTTCTCCGGAAATTCTGACAGAGAAAAGCGAAAACAAATGCTTGACTCTGAATGAGGAAAACGTATTATACGGGACCTCGCAACGGTGAGCGAAAGCCGCGTTGCACTGCTCTTTAACAATTTATCAGACAATCTGTGTGGGCACTCAAAGTGACATGGATTCTTAACGTCCTCGGACGAAAAATGAATACCAAGTCTCTGAGTGAACATACGTAATTCATTACGAAGTTTAATTCACGAGCATCAAACTTAAATTGAAGAGTTTGATCATGGCTCAGATTGAACGCTGGCGGCAGGCCTAACACATGCAAGTCGAGCGGTAGCACAGAGAGCTTGCTCTCGGGTGACGAGCGGCGGACGGGTGAGTAATGTCTGGGAAACTGCCTGATGGAGGGGGATAACTACTGGAAACGGTAGCTAATACCGCATAACGTCGCAAGACCAAAGTGGGGGACCTTCGGGCCTCATGCCATCAGATGTGCCCAGATGGGATTAGCTAGTAGGTGGGGTAATGGCTCACCTAGGCGACGATCCCTAGCTGGTCTGAGAGGATGACCAGCCACACTGGAACTGAGACACGGTCCAGACTCCTACGGGAGGCAGCAGTGGGGAATATTGCACAATGGGCGCAAGCCTGATGCAGCCATGCCGCGTGTATGAAGAAGGCCTTCGGGTTGTAAAGTACTTTCAGCGAGGAGGAAGGCATTAAGGTTAATAACCTTAGTGATTGACGTTACTCGCAGAAGAAGCACCGGCTAACTCCGTGCCAGCAGCCGCGGTAATACGGAGGGTGCAAGCGTTAATCGGAATTACTGGGCGTAAAGCGCACGCAGGCGGTCTGTTAAGTCAGATGTGAAATCCCCGGGCTCAACCTGGGAACTGCATTTGAAACTGGCAGGCTTGAGTCTTGTAGAGGGGGGTAGAATTCCAGGTGTAGCGGTGAAATGCGTAGAGATCTGGAGGAATACCGGTGGCGAAGGCGGCCCCCTGGACAAAGACTGACGCTCAGGTGCGAAAGCGTGGGGAGCAAACAGGATTAGATACCCTGGTAGTCCACGCTGTAAACGATGTCGACTTGGAGGTTGTTCCCTTGAGGAGTGGCTTCCGGAGCTAACGCGTTAAGTCGACCGCCTGGGGAGTACGGCCGCAAGGTTAAAACTCAAATGAATTGACGGGGGCCCGCACAAGCGGTGGAGCATGTGGTTTAATTCGATGCAACGCGAAGAACCTTACCTACTCTTGACATCCAGAGAACTTAGCAGAGATGCTTTGGTGCCTTCGGGAACTCTGAGACAGGTGCTGCATGGCTGTCGTCAGCTCGTGTTGTGAAATGTTGGGTTAAGTCCCGCAACGAGCGCAACCCTTATCCTTTGTTGCCAGCGATTCGGTCGGGAACTCAAAGGAGACTGCCAGTGATAAACTGGAGGAAGGTGGGGATGACGTCAAGTCATCATGGCCCTTACGAGTAGGGCTACACACGTGCTACAATGGCATATACAAAGAGAAGCGACCTCGCGAGAGCAAGCGGACCTCATAAAGTATGTCGTAGTCCGGATTGAGTCTGCAACTCGACTCCATGAAGTCGGAATCGCTAGTAATCGTAGATCAGAATGCTACGGTGAATACGTTCCCGGGCCTTGTACACACCGCCCGTCACACCATGGGAGTGGGTTGCAAAAGAAGTAGGTAGCTTAACCTTCGGGAGGGCGCTTACCACTTTGTGATTCATGACTGGGGTGAAGTCGTAACAAGGTAACCGTAGGGGAACCTGCGGTTGGATCACCTCCTTACCTGAAAGAACCTGCCTTTGTAGTGTCCACACAGATTGTCTGATGAAAAATAAGCAGTAAAACATCTCTGCAGGCTTGTAGCTCAGGTGGTTAGAGCGCACCCCTGATAAGGGTGAGGTCGGTGGTTCAAGTCCACTCAGGCCTACCAAATTCATCCTGATACTGCGTTGTGAAACGACTCGCATACGTCAGTATGCTTCGCCCTTCCACGCCTTGTTTCAGTCTGAATTACCGGTACGAGAGATGAGTATTACGATGGGGTTATAGCTCAGCTGGGAGAGCGCCTGCCTTGCACGCAGGAGGTCTGCGGTTCGATCCCGCATAGCTCCACCATCCTTTACTGCTGAATAACAAGAAAACTTCAGAGCATACCTGAAAAGGTATGCTGCGAAGTTTTGCTCTTTAAAAATCTGGATCAAGCTGAAAATTGAAACGACACACTGTTTCCTTTCTCCGTAATAAGAAAGGAAAAATGGTGTGTTCGAGTCTCTCAAATTTTCGCAACGCGGACTGTTTTACGAAACAGCTTCGGGTTGTGAGGTTAAGCGACTAAGCGTACACGGTGGATGCCCTGGCAGTCAGAGGCGATGAAGGACGTGCTAATCTGCGATAAGCGTCGGTAAGGTGATATGAACCGTTATAACCGGCGATTTCCGAATGGGGAAACCCAGTGTGATTCGTCACACTATCGTTAAGTGAATACATAGCTTAACGAAGCGAACCGGGGGAACTGAAACATCTAAGTACCCCGAGGAAAAGAAATCAACCGAGATTCCCCCAGTAGCGGCGAGCGAACGGGGAGGAGCCCAGAGTCTGAATCAGCGCGTGTGTTAGTGGAACGGTCTGGAAAGTCCGGCGGTACAGGGTGATAGCCCCGTACACTAAAATGCACACGTTGTGAACTCGAAGAGTAGGGCGGGACACGTGGTATCCTGTCTGAATATGGGGGACCATCCTCCAAGGCTAAATACTCCTGACTGACCGATAGTGAACCAGTACCGTGAGGGAAAGGCGAAAAGAACCCCGGCGAGGGGAGTGAAAAAGAACCTGAAACCGTGTACGTACAAGCAGTGGGAGCCTGATTTGTCAGGTGACTGCGTACCTTTTGTATAATGGGTCAGCGACTTATATTCTGTAGCAAGGTTAACCGTATAGGGGAGCCGCAGGGAAACCGAGTCTTAACTGGGCGTTAAGTTGCAGGGTATAGACCCGAAACCCGGTGATCTAGCCATGGGCAGGTTGAAGGTTGGGTAACACTAACTGGAGGACCGAACCGACTAATGTTGAAAAATTAGCGGATGACTTGTGGCTGGGGGTGAAAGGCCAATCAAACCGGGAGATAGCTGGTTCTCCCCGAAAGCTATTTAGGTAGCGCCTCGTGAACTCATCTTCGGGGGTAGAGCACTGTTTCGGCTAGGGGGTCATCCCGACTTACCAACCCGATGCAAACTACGAATACCGAAGAATGTTATCACGGGAGACACACGGCGGGTGCTAACGTCCGTCGTGAAGAGGGAAACAACCCAGACCGCCAGCTAAGGTCCCAAAGTCATGGTTAAGTGGGAAACGATGTGGGAAGGCACAGACAGCCAGGATGTTGGCTTAGAAGCAGCCATCATTTAAAGAAAGCGTAATAGCTCACTGGTCGAGTCGGCCTGCGCGGAAGATGTAACGGGGCTAAACCATGCACCGAAGCTGCGGCAGCGACACTATGTGTTGTTGGGTAGGGGAGCGTTCTGTAAGCCGTTGAAGGTGGCCTGTGAGGGTTGCTGGAGGTATCAGAAGTGCGAATGCTGACATAAGTAACGATAAAGCGGGTGAAAAGCCCGCTCGCCGGAAGACCAAGGGTTCCTGTCCAACGTTAATCGGGGCAGGGGTGAGTCGACCCCTAAGGCGAGGCCGAAAGGCGTAGTCGATGGGAAACAGGTTAATATTCCTGTACTCGGTGTTACTGCGAAGGGGGACGGAGAAGGCTATGTTAGCCGGGCGACGGTTGTCCCGGTTTAAGCATGTAGGCGGGAAGTTTAGGTAAATCCGGACTTCTGTTAACGCTGAGGTGTGATGACGAGGCACTACGGTGCTGAAGTAACAAATGCCCTGCTTCCAGGAAAAGCCTCTAAGCATCAGGTAACATCAAATCGTACCCCAAACCGACACAGGTGGTCAGGTAGAGAATACCAAGGCGCTTGAGAGAACTCGGGTGAAGGAACTAGGCAAAATGGTGCCGTAACTTCGGGAGAAGGCACGCTGATGGTAAGTGAAGTGACTTGCTCATGGAGCTGAAATCAGTCGAAGATACCAGCTGGCTGCAACTGTTTATTAAAAACACAGCACTGTGCAAACACGAAAGTGGACGTATACGGTGTGACGCCTGCCCGGTGCCGGAAGGTTAATTGATGGGGTTATCCGCAAGGAGAAGCTCTTGATCGAAGCCCCGGTAAACGGCGGCCGTAACTATAACGGTCCTAAGGTAGCGAAATTCCTTGTCGGGTAAGTTCCGACCTGCACGAATGGCGTAATGATGGCCAGGCTGTCTCCACCCGAGACTCAGTGAAATTGAACTCGCTGTGAAGATGCAGTGTACCCGCGGCAAGACGGAAAGACCCCGTGAACCTTTACTATAGCTTGACACTGAACATTGAGCCTTGATGTGTAGGATAGGTGGGAGGCTTTGAAGTGTGGACGCCAGTCTGCATGGAGCCAACCTTGAAATACCACCCTTTAATGTTTGATGTTCTAACGTAGACCCGTAATCCGGGTTGCGGACAGTGTCTGGTGGGTAGTTTGACTGGGGCGGTCTCCTCCCAAAGAGTAACGGAGGAGCACGAAGGTTAGCTAATCCTGGTCGGACATCAGGAGGTTAGTGCAATGGCATAAGCTAGCTTGACTGCGAGCGTGACGGCGCGAGCAGGTGCGAAAGCAGGTCATAGTGATCCGGTGGTTCTGAATGGAAGGGCCATCGCTCAACGGATAAAAGGTACTCCGGGGATAACAGGCTGATACCGCCCAAGAGTTCATATCGACGGCGGTGTTTGGCACCTCGATGTCGGCTCATCACATCCTGGGGCTGAAGTAGGTCCCAAGGGTACGGCTGTTCGCCGTTTAAAGTGGTACGCGAGCTGGGTTTAGAACGTCGTGAGACAGTTCGGTCCCTATCTGCCGTGGGCGCTGGAGAATTGAGGGGGGCTGCTCCTAGTACGAGAGGACCGGAGTGGACGCATCACTGGTGTTCGGGTTGTCATGCCAATGGCATTGCCCGGTAGCTAAATGCGGAAAAGATAAGTGCTGAAAGCATCTAAGCACGAAACTTGCCCCGAGATGAGTTCTCCCTGACTCCTTGAGAGTCCTGAAGGAACGTTGAAGACTACGACGTTGATAGGTCGGGTGTGTAAGCGTAGCGATACGTTGAGCTAACCGATACTAATGAACCGTGAGGCTTAACCTTACAACGCCAAAGCTGTTTTGGTGAGCAGAGAGAAGATTTTCAGCCTGATACAGATTAACTGGGGTGCTTTTAGCATCCTGGTAACAGAATTTGCCTGGCGGCAATAGCGCGGTGGTCCCACCTGACCCCATGCCGAACTCAGAAGTGAAACGCCGTAGCGCCGATGGTAGTGTGGGGTCTCCCCATGTGAGAGTAGGGAACTGCCAGGCATCAAATTAGCAGTGAAACCGGGGCAATAAACCGGTTGTTGTAAAGAAATTCGGTGGAGCGGTAGTTCAGTCGGTTAGAATACCTGCCTGTCACGCAGGGGGTCGCGGGTTCGAGTCCCGTCCGTTCCGCCACTTATTAAAATTAAGCCTGCTACATTAGCAGGCTTAATAGTAGAAAATTTAGGGGCGTAGCTCAGTTGGTAGAGCACCGGTCTCCAAAACCGGGTGTCGCGAGTTCGAGTCTCTCCGCCCCTGCCATATATAATCCTTTGCTTAGGCAAAGGATTTTTTTTTGCCTGTCGTTTCCCTTCCAGAGATCTCCCCCCACATCCTCCGTCCCTGGAGGCGTGTGTTTAGTTAATCCAGTATGCTGGTTTTGAGTATCTCGCGGATCTGTGCCTGCTTATCGCTATTCTGTAACCAGATAGCGTACAGAGGGCGCGACAGCGTTGTGCTATCCGTCACCGTGTGTAGCCCGCTTTTATCCTTCACCCAGCGCGTAGGTAACCATGTACAACCATTTAGCGCCGCCAGTTGCTGATAGGCCAACTCGGCGGAACTGGTGGTCAGCAGGGGAACGTCATCGCTACCAATCAGTCCGACCTCATTTTGTTGAAAGTCCGGACCCCATTCCAGGCGCAAATAATTCAATTCACTCTTATTTTTAAACGGCGAGGCGCAGTAGAGTGCCAGAGTAAAATTACCGAGCAACTGGCTGCTTAATTCGTCCATTTTCGGCGATTCTGTCGTGATCAGCAGATCAAGTTGCCGTTCATGTAATTGTTTAACCAGCGATTGCCGCTGTGCAATCCGCGCCTCAAACTGCAGGTTATGGGGCTCTTTGTAGAGTTTCCCCAGCCACCCGTTAAGCATGCATTCCCATAAGGATGCGCTACCGCCAATCGAGAATTCATTATGCCGGGAAGCGTTCGCAACCTCTTTTCGCGCCGCCTGCCAGGTATTCATCAGCGTTTCGGCGTAAGGAAGCAGTTTTTCTCCGGCAGACGTCAGACGGATGTTGTTGCGATGACGGGTAAAAAGGTTAACGCCAAGCTGGTTTTCCAGCTGGCGAATACGAAAGCTGACCGCTGACTGCGTCAGATAAAGCGCCTCCGCTGCTCGCCCAAAGTGGCGAGTTCTACTCACCTCAAGGAAAGTTTTGAGCAATTCCGTATCCACACTCTTCTCCGCAAAATTATTTGTCGTAATGATTTAAATCTTTTGTTTTACACTCTGTCAAGCGTAACTAATACTCCGCGCCATAAATAGCTCGGCCAAAGAATCAGGAGCGTGTAGGATGGCGGAAAGCTTTATGACGACTAATCGTTTTTTCGATAATAAACATTATCCGCGCGGGTTCTCCCGTCATGGTGATTTCACCATCAAAGAAGCACAACTGCTGGAACAGCATGGTTATGCTCTTAACGAACTGGAACTGGGTAAACGCGAACCTGTCACCGAAGATGAAAAACAGTTTGTTTCGGTATGCCGAGGTGAGCGTGAGCCAGCAACGGAAATGGAGCGCGTCTGGATTAAGTATATGGCACGCATTAAGCGGCCTAAGCGTTTTCATACCCTGTCCGGCGGTAAGCCGCAGGTTGAAGGCGCTGAAGATTACACCGAAAGCGACGATTAAGAAAAAGGGCGAAAGCCCTTTTTTTATGTCATCAGTTTCTGCAAATGAGTCAGCATCCGTTCTATTGCCCGATAACTAAGGGCTTCCTGAAGGTGACAGCGCTCGATACGAGGTTCATCGCCGGTGTCGGCGATTGTCCGGGCAACTTTAAGTAAGCGCTGCCAGGCGCGGATAGAGAGTCCCAGCTGTGTTAATACCTGCTCCAGCCAGATTGCGTCCTGGTGGTGGAGTGGACACCAGATTTTCATTTCGCTATTTTCCAGATCGGCATTCAGTTTCTCCTGCCGGGAGAGCTGCTTTTCACGTGTCGCCAGCACTCGCTTGCGCACGCTGGCGCTATCTTCTGACACAGCACCTTCCTGGCTGAGTACGCCGGGCGGTGGTAGGGGGATTTCCAGCGACAGATCGAAGCGGTCGAGAAACGGTCCTGACAGACGCCCCAGATAACGTAAGGTTTGTTCGGGAGAAGCCCGATTATGGTGGCCCTGATAGTGCCCGGTGGGGCTGGGGTTCATCGCTGCAATAAGCTGGAAATGCGCCGGATAGTCAATTTTCGCCCGGGTCCGTGAAATGTGTATCTTTCCTGACTCAATCGGCTCGCGCAGCGCATCGAGTACTCTACGTTCAAACTCCGGGAGTTCATCCAGAAATAACACCCCGTTATGGGCCAGAGAGATCTCACCTGGAGCAGGGATTGATCCGCCTCCCACCATTGCCGTGAGTGAGGCGCTGTGATGCGGGCTGCGAAACGGCCGTTGCCGCCACTGTTTCGCAGCGCGTTGAGAGCTGAACAGGCTCAGGATCGCGGCGCTTTCTAATGCCTCCTGATTGCTTAATGGTGGCAGGATACCCGGCAGTCGGCTGGCGAGCATAGTTTTTCCTGTTCCCGGAGGGCCGATCAACAGCAGGTTATGCCCACCCGCGGCGACAATTTCCAGCGCACGTTTCCCCTGCTGTTGCCCAATGACATCACTCAGGTCAGGAAGCCCCTGCGGAAGGAGTTCTGCCTCTGGGAGAGGGCAGGACAACGTGTGCTGGCCTTCCAGGAAAGTGCACACCTCCTGTAAATGCCTGGCGACAAGGCATTGGCTACCTTCAATGAGCCCCACCTCTGCTGCGTTGTCCTCGGCGACGATAATCTGCCGCCCGGCTTTTATCGCCTCCATTGCGCTGGAGATAGCGCCAGGAACGCCACGTAGCGCCCCTGTAAGCGCGAGTTCACCGATAAACTCGTATTGATTCAGCCTGGTGGTATTAAGCTGCTCCGATGCCACCAGAAGCGCGAGAGCGATAGGCAGATCGTACCGACCACCTTCTTTTGGCAGATCGGCCGGGGCCAGGTTAATGGTGATCTTTTTGGCCGGGAACGTATAGCCACTGTTAATGATCGCGCTGCGTACCCGGTCCCGCGCCTCTTTCACCGTGGTTTCAGGAAGACCCACCATGGTCAACCCGGGAAGCCCATTACTGATATGTATTTCGATAGTAATAAGCGGGGCGCTGATACCGAAAGCAGCCCGTGTGTAAACGATCGCGAGTGACATAATGCCTCCTGAGTGCCGGTATTATGTCGGGTGAAAAAGCGTTGGTAACCTGCAATAAGCGTGTTTTAGACGACGTATTCCAGCGAATTTGCCGAATATCGTTACATTTCATTCAATATGGAATGTGCTTCGCGGTCAGACATCATGGTGGTGGACTCTTCAGAGAGTAATCATCGCGTCGTCATAAAAAATGGCAATAAATTGAATTTTTTTCACTTTATACTTTTCTTATTAAAAACAATTGTTTTACCTAAAATTGTTAGCATGATCAGAAAGTGAGGCATAAAAAAATCTTGTGTTTGATGCGATGACTGTGATAACTCTTTAGGTATTCCTTCGAACAAGAAGCCAGAAAGAACAGAAAATGACAGCCCTTCTACGAGTGATTAGCCTGGTCGTGATTAGCGTGGTGGTGATTATTATCCCACCGTGCGGGGCTGCACTTGGACGAGGAAAGGCTTAGTAATCAAGCCTTAACGAACTAAGACCCCCGCACCGAAAGGTCCGGGGGTTTTTTTATAACTTAAAAATGATGAGTGAGGAGCAGACAATGACTAACAGCATAAAATTCTGTTTCTTCCGATCTATGACGGGGAACTAACTATGAACGGGGCACAGTGGGTAGTACATGCTTTGCGAACACAGGGAGTCGACACAGTTTTTGGCTATCCAGGTGGCGCAATTATGCCGGTTTACGATGCATTGTATGACGGCGGCGTGGAACACCTGTTGTGCCGGCATGAACAAGGCGCAGCCATGGCGGCGATTGGTTATGCCCGTGCCACCGGTAAAACCGGCGTCTGCATCGCGACTTCAGGCCCGGGTGCGACGAACCTGATTACCGGTCTGGCGGACGCGTTGCTGGACTCTATCCCTGTTGTTGCCATCACCGGCCAGGTCGCCGCGCCGTTTATCGGCACGGACGCTTTCCAGGAAGTGGATGTTCTGGGACTGTCACTGGCCTGTACCAAACATAGTTTCCTGGTGCAGTCTCTGGAGGAGCTGCCGCGAGTGATCGCCGAGGCTTTCCAGGTCGCCAACTCAGGCCGTCCTGGCCCGGTTCTGGTTGATATCCCAAAAGATATCCAGCTGGCAACAGGCGAACTCGACCCGTGGTTTTCCACCGTCGATGATGATATCGCCTTCCCTCATGCCGAAGTCGAACAGGCTCTGCAAATGCTGGCAACCGCGCAAAAACCGATGCTGTACGTCGGCGGCGGCGTTGGTATGGCACAGGCGGTTCCCGCTCTGCGCGACTTTATCGGCGTCACGCAACTGCCGGTAACCTGCACACTGAAAGGCCTGGGCGCCGTTGATGCGGAGTATCCGTACTACCTGGGAATGCTGGGGATGCACGGGACTAAAGCGGCCAATCTGGCGGTACAGGAGTGCGACCTGCTCATCGCCGTCGGGGCGCGGTTTGACGATCGCGTGACCGGGAAGCTGAACACCTTTGCGCCGCATGCGAAAGTTATCCATCTGGATATCGATCCGGCGGAACTGAACAAGCTGCGTCAGGCTCACGTCGCCTTAACGGGCGATCTGAATACGCTGCTGCCGGCGTTACAGCGGCCGTTGGCGATCGATGCCTGGCGTCAGTACAACCAGGACCTGCGCGCCGAACACGCATGGCGCTACGATCATCCTGGCGACGGTATTTACGCGCCGCTGCTGCTCAAACAGCTGTCCGATCGCAAACCGGCCGACAGCGTTGTAACCACCGACGTCGGTCAGCATCAGATGTGGTCAGCGCAGCACATGACCTACACCCGCCCGGAGAACTTTATCACCTCCAGTGGCTTAGGCACGATGGGCTTCGGCCTGCCAGCTGCGGTAGGGGCTCAGGTTGCGCGGCCGAACGATACGGTTATCTGCGTCTCCGGTGACGGCTCCTTCATGATGAACGTTCAGGAGTTGGGCACCGTGAAGCGCAAACAGCTGCCGTTGAAAATTCTGTTGCTGGATAACCAGCGCTTAGGGATGGTTCGCCAGTGGCAGCAGCTGTTCTTCGAAGAGCGCTATAGCGAAACGACTCTGACCGATAACCCCGATTTCGTCACGCTGGCCAGCGCCTTTGGCATTCCAGGCCAGCACATCACCCGTAAAGACCAGGTTGAAGCGGCTCTCGACACCATGCTTTCGAGCCAGGGGCCATACCTGCTTCATGTCTCAATTGATGAACTTGAGAATGTCTGGCCGTTGGTACCGCCCGGTGCCAGTAATGCAGAAATGCTGGAGAAATTATCATGATGCAACATCAGGTCGCTTTACAGGCTCGCTTTAACCCGGAAACCTTAGAACGCGTGCTGCGCGTGGTACGCCACCGCGGTTTTCAGGTTTGCTCCATGAATATGGAAACCGCCGCAGACGCCAGCAACATAAATATCGAATTGACCGTTGCCAGCCAGCGTCCCGTCGAATTACTGTTTAGTCAATTAAGTAAGCTGGTCGACGTCGCCTGTGTCGAGATCCAGCAACCAACATCACAACAAATCCGCGCCTAAGCGCAAGGGAAGAAAAATGACGACGAAAAAAGCTGATTACATTTGGTTCAATGGCGAGATGGTTCCGTGGGGCGAAGCCAAGGTTCATGTGATGTCCCATGCGCTTCACTACGGTACTTCTGTATTCGAAGGCATCCGTTGCTACGACTCGCACAAAGGGCCAGTGGTGTTTCGCCATCGCGAACATATGCAGCGTCTGCATGATTCAGCCAAAATTTACCGTTTCCCGGTCTCTCAAAGCGTTGATGAGCTGATGGAAGCCTGCCGTGAAGTGATCCGTAAAAACGGCCTGACCAGCGCTTACATCCGTCCGCTGATCTTTGTTGGCGATGTGGGCATGGGCGTGAACCCGCCGGCGGGATACAACACTGACGTGATCATCGCGGCGTTCCCGTGGGGAGCTTATCTTGGCGCTGAAGCGCTGGATCAGGGGATCGATGCGATGGTTTCTTCCTGGAACCGTGTCGCGCCAAACACCATTCCTACTGCCGCGAAAGCCGGCGGTAACTATTTGTCCTCGCTGCTGGTTGGCAGTGAAGCCCGTCGTCATGGCTATCAGGAAGGGATCGCCCTCGATGTGAACGGCTATATCTCCGAAGGCGCGGGTGAAAACCTGTTTGAAGTGAAAGACGGCATTCTGTTCACGCCTCCGTTCACCTCTTCCGCACTGCCGGGCATTACCCGTGACGCTATTATCAAACTGGCGAAAGACCTGGATATTGAAGTCCGCGAGCAAGTGCTGTCCCGCGAATCGCTGTATCTGGCGGATGAAGTCTTCATGTCGGGCACGGCGGCAGAAATTACGCCGGTGCGTAGCGTTGATGGTATCCAGGTTGGCGAAGGCCGCTGCGGCCCGGTGACCAAACGTATTCAGCAAGCATTCTTTGGCCTCTTCACCGGTGAAACCGAGGATAAATGGGGCTGGTTGGATCAGGTTAACCACTAAGCATTAAAAGATGGGGCGACACGCAGCGCCCCATTTCACAGAAACTGGGAGTAACTAAAGCATGCCTAAGTACCGTTCCGCCACCACCACTCATGGCCGTAATATGGCGGGTGCCCGCGCGCTGTGGCGCGCAACCGGGATGACTGACGCCGATTTCGGTAAGCCGATTATCGCCGTCGTTAACTCCTTTACCCAGTTTGTTCCGGGTCACGTACACCTGCGCGATCTGGGTAAGCTGGTTGCAGAGCAGATTGAAGCCTCAGGCGGAGTTGCGAAAGAATTCAACACCATCGCAGTGGATGATGGGATCGCCATGGGCCATGGAGGTATGCTTTATTCACTGCCATCCCGTGAACTGATTGCCGATTCGGTTGAGTACATGGTCAACGCGCACTGTGCTGATGCCATGGTCTGTATCTCCAACTGCGACAAAATCACCCCGGGGATGCTGATGGCTTCCCTGCGCCTCAATATTCCGGTTATTTTCGTCTCCGGCGGCCCAATGGAAGCCGGGAAAACCAAGCTTTCTGACAAGATCATCAAGCTCGATCTGGTTGATGCAATGATTCAGGGGGCTGACCCGAAAGTTTCCGACGAACAGAGTGAACAGGTTGAACGTTCCGCCTGTCCGACCTGCGGATCCTGCTCCGGGATGTTCACCGCCAACTCGATGAACTGCCTGACCGAAGCGCTGGGTCTGTCGCAGCCGGGTAACGGTTCCTTGCTGGCAACGCACGCCGACCGCAAGCAGCTGTTCCTTAATGCGGGACAACGCATTGTTGAACTGACCAAACGCTACTACGAGCAGGATGACGAATCCGCGCTGCCGCGTAATGTTGCCTGTAAAGCGGCGTTCGAAAATGCCATGACGCTGGATATCGCCATGGGCGGTTCCACCAATACCGTACTGCACCTGCTGGCAGCCGCGCAGGAAGCTGAAATCGACTTCACGATGAGCGATATCGACAAGCTTTCACGCAAGGTGCCGCAGCTGTGTAAAGTGGCGCCGAGCACGCAGAAATACCATATGGAAGATGTTCACCGTGCGGGCGGCGTGCTGGGGATCCTCGGCGAGCTGGATCGCGCCGGGCTGTTGAACCGAGACGTGAAAAACGTCTTAGGTCTGACCCTGCCGCAAACGCTCGATCAATACGATGTCATGCTGACCAAAGACGACGCGGTGAAAAAAATGTTCCGCGCTGGCCCGGCAGGTATTCGTACGACCCAGGCGTTCTCGCAGGATTGTCGCTGGGATACCCTGGATGACGATCGCGCTGAAGGCTGCATCCGCTCGCTGGAACATGCTTACAGCAAAGACGGTGGCCTGGCTGTACTGTACGGCAACTTTGCAGAAAATGGCTGTATCGTGAAAACGGCCGGCGTGGATGACAGCATCCTGAAATTCACCGGGCCTGCCAAAGTCTACGAAAGCCAGGACGATGCCGTTGAGGCGATCCTCGGTGGCAAAGTAGTGGCGGGCGACGTCGTGGTTATTCGCTACGAAGGGCCGAAAGGTGGTCCGGGGATGCAAGAGATGCTCTACCCGACAACCTTCCTGAAATCCATGGGGTTGGGCAAAGCCTGTGCGCTGATCACTGACGGACGTTTCTCCGGCGGCACATCAGGCCTGTCGATTGGTCACGTTTCACCGGAAGCGGCCAGCGGCGGCAATATCGCGATTATCGAAGATGGCGATATGATTGCCATTGATATTCCGAACCGTGGGATTCAGCTGCAGTTGAGCGATGCCGAGATTGCCGCACGTCGCGAAGCGCAAGAGGCTCGTGGCGATCGGGCGTGGACGCCGAAATCCCGTGAACGTCAGGTCTCTTTTGCACTCCGCGCCTATGCCAGCCTGGCAACCAGCGCCGATAAGGGCGCGGTACGCGATAAATCCAAACTTGGGGGTTAATCATGGCCGAGTCACAACCCCTGTCTGCCGCCCCTGAGGGGGCGGAATATCTCAGGGCGGTGCTACGGGCACCGGTCTATGAAGCGGCGCAGATTACGCCGCTGCAGAAAATGGAAAAGCTCTCTTCGCGTCTTGATAACGTGATCCTGGTGAAGCGAGAAGATCGCCAGCCGGTGCATAGCTTCAAGCTGCGCGGGGCCTACGCGATGATGGCGGGGCTGACGGAAGCGCAGAAAGCGCAGGGTGTGATCACCGCTTCCGCAGGTAACCACGCTCAGGGCGTGGCTTTCTCCGCCTCGCGCCTTGGCGTGAAGGCGCTGATCGTGATGCCGGTTGCGACGGCGGATATCAAAGTCGACGCGGTGCGTAACTTTGGTGGCGAAGTCCTGCTGCACGGTGCCAATTTTGACGAAGCGAAAGCAAAAGCCATTGAGCTGGCGCAACAGCAGAACTTCACTTGGGTGCCGCCCTTTGACCATCCGATGGTGATTGCCGGGCAGGGCACGATGGCGCTGGAACTGCTGCAGCAGGATGCCCATCTGGACCGCGTTTTTGTTCCGGTCGGCGGCGGCGGTCTTGCCGCGGGCGTCGCGGTTCTGATCAAGCAACTGATGCCGCAGATCAAGGTGATTGCGGTCGAAGCGGAAGACTCTGCCTGCCTGAAAGCTGCGCTGGAAGCCGGGCATCCGGTGGACCTGCCGCGCGTCGGGCTGTTTGCCGAAGGGGTGGCGGTGAAACGCATCGGTGACGAGACCTTCCGGGTTTGCCAGGAGTATCTCGACGATATTATCACCGTCGACAGCGATGCGATTTGCGCGGCGATGAAAGACCTGTTCGAAGATGTCCGTGCCGTAGCAGAACCGTCCGGCGCGCTGGCGCTGGCGGGGATGAAGAAATATATCGCTCAGCATGATATTCGCGGCGAACGACTGGCACACGTGTTGTCCGGCGCCAACGTTAACTTCCACGGCCTGCGCTACGTTTCCGAACGCTGCGAGCTGGGGGAACAACGCGAAGCGCTGCTGGCGGTCACCATCCCGGAAGAGAAAGGCAGCTTCCTGAAGTTTTGCCAGCTGCTGGGCGGGCGTTCAGTCACCGAATTCAACTACCGTTTCGCTGATGCTCAGGACGCCTGTATCTTCGTCGGTGTCCGTCTGAGCCGCGGTCTGGAAGAGCGCAAAGAGATTCTGGATCTGCTGCGGGAAGGCGGCTATAGCGTGGTCGATCTTTCCGATGACGAAATGGCGAAGCTGCATGTGCGCTATATGGTCGGCGGGCGGCCGTCAAAACCGCTGCAGGAGCGGCTGTTCAGCTTCGAATTCCCAGAGTCGCCAGGGGCGCTGCTTAAGTTCCTGCATACGTTAGGTACCCACTGGAACATCTCGCTGTTCCACTACCGCAGCCATGGGACCGACTATGGTCGCGTGCTGGCCGGTTTTGAGCTTGGCGATCATGAGCCGGATTTTGAAACCCGACTGCATGAGCTGGGCTATGACTGCCACGATGAAACGCATAACCCGGCATTTCGCTTCTTTCTTGCGGGTTAGTGGTTAGGCAACAAAGACCAGAAAGCATCAATAAGCGGCTCATACAGCCGCTTTTTTTGTGCGCACACGCCCAGCTCAAACGGCGTTTTTTCATCGCTGCGCTCTAAAATCATTACGCGATTGCGTACCGGTTCCGGGCTGTTCTCCAGCACCACTTCGGGAATCAGGGCTACGCCGCAGCCCAGTGCGACCATCGAGACCATCGCCTCATGGCCACCCACGGTGGCGTAAATTGACGGATTGCTGATTTTTTGCCGCCGGAACCACAGTTCGATGCGCCGACGCACCGGGCCCTGATCGGCCATGATAAATGGCACCGTTGACCAGTCGGGGTTCTCCACCGAAATCTGACTACGTACCGGGCAAGGTAAGGCCGGGGCTATCAGCACCACCGCCAGATTCTCCAGCATCGAAAATGCCACTGCGCCCGGCAGCGTCTCCGGCTTGCCGGCGATCGCGAGGTCAGCTTCACCCGTCACCACTTTTTCCATGGCGTCGGCGGCATCGCCGGTGGTGAGCTTAATTTCTACCGAAGGGTGCTCGGCGCGAAAGCGGTCGAGAATAGGCGGTAGATGGCTGTAGGCGGCGGTGACGGAGCAGAAAATATGCAGCTCGCCGGACAGCGACGGGCCCTGCTGATCGATGGTGTGGCGCAATTGCTGATACTGCAACAGCGTCTGCTGGGCAAACGTTCTCAGCTCTTCGCCCGCTTCGGTGAGCGTGACCGTGCGGTTATCGCGGACAAACAGCGCCTGGCCAAGGTCTTCTTCCAGGCGCTGGATTTGCCGGGACAGGGTCGAGGGACTGACGTGCATCGCCCGCGCGCTGCGGCCAAAATGACGGCTTTCCGCCAGATGCAGGAAGGTTTTCAGATCGCGTAAATCCACTGGCCGCACTCCACGATTTTACATTGCAGATATTGCAATGTGACGTTGTGAATATATCAATTTCCGCAATGAATTTCCTGTCATATAGTGGGTTCATTCTCGCTAACCACAATACGGCAAGCGAACCGAACAATAAGACGTACAACATCACGGAGTATCACCATGGCTAACTACTTTAATACACTGAACCTGCGCCAGCAGCTGGCACAGCTGGGTAAATGTCGTTTTATGGCTCGCGACGAATTCGCCGATGGCGCCAGCTACCTTCAGGGTAAAAAAGTGGTCATCGTCGGCTGCGGCGCCCAGGGTCTGAACCAGGGTCTGAACATGCGTGACTCTGGCCTCGATATCTCCTACGCACTGCGTAAAGAAGCTATCGCTGAAAAACGAGCTTCCTGGCGTAAAGCGACGGAAAACGGTTTTACCGTTGGGACTTATGAAGATCTGATCCCGCAGGCTGATCTGGTGGTTAACCTGACGCCGGACAAACAGCACTCTGACGTTGTTCGTTCTGTACAGCCGCTGATGAAAGATGGCGCTGCGCTGGGCTACTCTCACGGTTTCAACATCGTGGAAGTGGGCGAGCAGATCCGTAAAGACATCACCGTCGTGATGGTCGCACCGAAGTGCCCGGGTACCGAAGTGCGTGAAGAGTACAAACGCGGTTTCGGCGTACCGACGTTGATCGCTGTTCACCCGGAAAACGACCCGAAAGGCGAAGGCATGGCTATCGCTAAAGCCTGGGCTGCGGCGACCGGTGGTCACCGTGCCGGCGTACTGGAGTCCTCCTTCGTTGCGGAAGTAAAATCTGACCTGATGGGCGAGCAGACTATTCTGTGCGGTATGCTGCAGGCTGGTTCTCTGCTGTGCTTCGACAAGCTGGTGGCTGAAGGCACCGACCCGGCTTACGCAGAAAAACTGATTCAGTTCGGCTGGGAAACCATCACCGAAGCGCTGAAGCAGGGCGGTATCACCCTGATGATGGATCGCCTGTCCAACCCGGCGAAACTGCGTGCTTATGCGCTGTCCGAGCAGCTGAAAGAGATCATGGCGCCGCTGTTCCAGAAACACATGGATGACATCATCTCCGGTGAATTCTCTTCCGGCATGATGGCTGACTGGGCTAACGACGATAAGAAACTGCTGACCTGGCGTGAAGAGACCGGTGCAACCGCGTTCGAAACCGCTCCGCAGTTCGAAGGTAAAATCGGCGAGCAGGAGTACTTCGATAAAGGCGTTCTGATGATCGCTATGGTGAAAGCGGGCGTTGAGCTGGCGTTCGAAACCATGGTTGATTCCGGCATCATTGAAGAGTCCGCTTACTACGAATCACTGCACGAGCTGCCGCTGATTGCCAACACCATCGCGCGTAAGCGTCTGTATGAAATGAACGTAGTTATCTCCGACACCGCAGAATACGGTAACTACCTGTTCTCTTACGCTTGCGTACCGCTGCTGAAAGAGTTCATGACCACTCTGCAGACCGGTGACCTCGGCAAAGCGATCGCGGAAGGCGCGGTAGATAACGCCCAGCTGCGTGACGTGAACGACGCGATTCGTAACCACCCGATCGAATCCGTTGGCCACAAACTGCGCGGCTACATGACTGACATGAAACGTATTGCTGTTGCGGGCTAACGCTCCGCTCTGAATACGAGACGTCAATAAACGAAAACCCGGCATGCGTCAGCGCTGCCGGGTTTTTTGTTTTTGCATCAATCATCGTGAACCACTCTCAGGCAGAGTGGTTCGGTCGTTATTACTTGCGGTACAGGACTTTGATGATGTGATAGCCAAACTGGGTGTGCAGCGGGCCGGTTGGTTCCAGCTCAGGGCAGGAGAAGACCACTTTATCAAACGCCGGAACCATCTGGCCCTGACGGAATTCACCTAAATGGCCGCCTTTTTTACCTGACGGGCAGGTAGAGTGTTTTTTCGCCAGCTTCTCGAAATCGGCGCCGTTTTTGATCTGCTCCAGCAGGTCGAGGGCCAGTTTCTCTTCTTTCACCAGAATGTGCATTGCTGCCGCTGTTTTTGCCATGATCGTGCCTTGATAAGTTGCTATGAATCAGACGGCAATACTAGCATGCGCTAGCGGCGATACAGCACCTTAATGATGTGGTAGCCGAACTTAGTTTTTACCGGTCCGTAGGGTTTGAGCAGTGGGCAACTGAAGACGGCGCTGTCAAACGGGCCAACCATGACGCCCCGGTTAAATTCACCAAGATCGCCACCGTTGCGGCCAGATGGGCACTTTGAATAGCGCTTTGCCAGATGATCGAAGCTCACGCCACGTTCCAGTTTGGCGAGGATCTCTTGCGCCAGCTTCTCTTCTTTTACCAGGATATGCAGGGCTGCTGCGCTCTTTGCCATTATTTTGTTCTCACGTCTCAAAGATGTCCCGTTACTTTACCACCCACCTTAGCCGCGGACATATACTCTTCGCCATCGCGGGACAGATGTCTCGCCTGATGTATGGAAGCGGGAGATGGGCGACATTTTTATCCGCCGTATTCCCTCTTGCCGGGGACAGCCGTCCTGCCCCTGAAGCCGTGGAGTGATATAACATGGATACAATGAAAAAACCTGAATTTTCAGTCGGCTGGCTTACCGGGCTTGGTGAGATTGTTAGCGATCCGCAGCTCTATGAATTACTGAAATACTGCCCTCTGGAAATCATGCAGCGCTGGTGCTTTGAAGAGATCCCGCGCGGTGCTTTTATCTGCCGGCAAGGGGAAGTGTGTCAGCATTTTTCGCTGATTATTGCCGGTGAGGTGGATGTTTTCTATGAAGCCGAAGATGGGCGTCGTTACCGTCAGGCCCGCTACCGTAAAGGCGACATGCTGGGAGAGCTCGAGATCTTTGAGTCGCGTCATTACATCTGCTCGGTGGTAGCGGTAGGGCATGTGCAGCTTCTGAGTTTGTCGCAGGAACATTTCTGCCGCTGGCTGGTATTAGATAACCATTTTAACCAGCGGATGCTGCGCTTCTTTAGTCAGCAATATTACCAGCTATCGAAAAAGGCCAGCAGCGACAATCTTTACTCGCTGCATCAGCGGGTATGCCAGGCGTTATGGCTGCGCTATCAACAGGATAGGGCGAGTGAAATCTTGCTGGATAAGCAGAATCTTAGCCAGGAGTTCGCGGCGACGACCCGCAGTATTAATCGTATTTTGCATGACCTGAAAGCGTTACAGATCATTGATACCGATGGTGAACGCATTGTGCTGTTAGCCCCTGAAAAACTAAAGCAGGAGGCTGATATCGGATAACCGTAAGAGTAAAGGAGGTGGGGGAATGTCGCTGCAACCTCATATCCAGTTGAGCCAGGAAATGACCAGCGCACGGTATGCGCTGCTACCGGGCGACCCGCAGCGGGTCGACCGCATCATTAAATTTCTTGATAACCCAGAACCTCTTGGTCAAAACCGGGAGTTTCGCGCCGCGCGCGGCTGGTATCAGGGCGTCGAGATTTTAGTACTCTCTACCGGAATCGGTGGACCGTCCACGGCGATTGCTATTGAAGAACTACGCCAGATCGGCGTAACGACACTAATTCGCATCGGCAGTTGCGGAGCATTGCAGGATAATCTTGCGCTCGGCGACGTGATTATCGCTCATGCCGCGGTTATGGATGACGGAACCAGCCGTACCTATGCGCCCGCGGGCTATCCGGCCTGCGCCGACCCGCATTTAACCTGGGAACTGATGACGAAGGCGCGCCAGATGAATATCCCCGCTATCTGCGGTCTGGTGCGCAGCCACGACAGTTTTTATACCGACCGGGAAGAGGTGCTTGATGCGCAGTGGTCGGCGCTGGGCGTTCTTGGGGCGGATATGGAGAGCGCTGCTCTGATGACTATCGGCGCACTGCGTGGGTTACGTACGGCGTCATTACTCAACGTGGTGGTTGCGCACAACGGTTGTCTGGATAGCAGTATTAATGATTATGTTCAGCAGGAAGCGCTGTGTCAGCAGGGCGAAGAACGGCAAATTACCCTGGCGCTCCGCGTCATTTATTCCGCTAGCCAGCAAGGAGGTCAGTGATGGACTTTTTTAGCATTAACAATGTGATGGTCAATATTCCTCTTGGCGAAGGCGGCTACGCGCTATCGTGGATTGAAGCCATTGGTACCGTGTTTGGTCTGCTGTGCATCTGGTGCGCTAGTCGGGAAAAAATTATCAACTATCTGTTTGGCCTGATTAACGTCACGCTGTTTGCGGCGATTTTCTTTCAGATTCAGCTCTATGCCAGCCTGTTGCTGCAGGTATTTTTCTTCGCCGCCAACATATACGGCTGGTATGCATGGAGTCGGCAAAACGAGGCGCAGGAAGCCGCGCTCAAGGTACGCTGGCTTTCCCGCCAGCAAACCCTCGTATTAGCAGGCGTTTGCGCGGTGGCGATTGTTCTGATGACGCTGTTTATCGACCCTGTTTTCTCGGCGCTTACCCGCATCATGATTGCCCTGCTGCAAACATTTGGTATGCAGGTCGCTATGCCTGACCTCCAGCCCGACGCCTTCCCGTTCTGGGATTCGACCATGCTGGTATTGTCGATTGCGGCCATGGTACTGATGACGCGCAAGTTCGTCGAAAACTGGCTACTGTGGGTGTTTGTCGACGTGATTAGCGTGGTTATCTACGCGGTGCAGGGCGTTTACGCCATGTCGCTAGAATATGTCCTGCTGACGGCGATTGCGGTGATGGGATCCTACAGCTGGATCAAGAGCGCGCAGCGCAACGGCTATACGCCACTAGCCGCGACGGCTTCCTGATAGACCGATTTTCAGGCTACCCGCAAGGGTAGTCTGTTACTCCTTCTCCCCCTCTTTCTGCTACAATCCCCACCCCGTTCGAAGATTGAGCAAAATACTCCCATGCGTTTAAACCCTGGCCAACAACAAGCCGTCGAATTCGTTACCGGACCGTGCCTGGTGCTGGCGGGTGCCGGTTCCGGTAAAACCCGCGTTATAACCAATAAAATCGCCCATTTGATCCGCGGCTGCGGTTATCAGGCGCGCCATATCGCGGCGGTGACTTTTACCAACAAGGCAGCGCGTGAGATGAAAGAGCGCGTCGGGCAAACGCTGGGACGCAAAGAGGCGCGCGGCCTGATGATCTCTACGTTCCACACGCTGGGGCTGGATATCATCAAACGTGAGTACGCCGCGTTAGGCATGAAATCTAACTTTTCGCTGTTCGACGATACCGACCAGGTAGCGCTGTTAAAAGAGCTCACCGAAGGGATTATCGAAGACGATAAAGTGGTGCTTCAGCAGCTGATCTCCACGATCTCCAACTGGAAAAACGATCTGCAAACGCCTTCACAGGCGGCTGCTGGCGCAAAAGGAGAGCGGGATCGGATCTTTGCTCACTGCTACGGGCTGTACGACGCGCATATGAAAGCCTGTAATGTACTCGACTTCGACGATCTGATTCTGCTGCCGACGTTGCTGCTGCAGCGCAACGAAGAGGTGCGGGAGCGCTGGCAGAACAGAATTCGCTATCTGCTGGTGGATGAATACCAGGACACCAACACCAGCCAGTATGAACTGGTGAAACTGCTGGTGGGGCAGCGGGCACGCTTTACCGTGGTGGGAGATGACGATCAGTCGATCTACTCCTGGCGCGGCGCGCGGCCACAGAACCTGGTGCTGCTTAGCCAGGATTTCCCGGCGCTACAGGTGATCAAGCTGGAGCAGAACTACCGTTCTTCCGGGCGTATCCTGAAGGCGGCTAACATCCTGATTGCCAATAACCCGCATGTTTTCGAGAAACGACTGTTTTCCGAGCTGGGCTATGGAGTAGAGCTGAAGGTGCTCTCCGCTAACAATGAAGATCATGAAGCGGAACGTGTCGCCGGTGAACTGATCGCTCACCACTTTATTAATAAAACCGAATATAAGGATTACGCGATCCTTTATCGCGGCAACCACCAGTCGCGGGTTTTCGAAAAGATGCTGATGCAAAACCGCATCCCGTACAAAATTTCTGGAGGCACGTCATTCTTCTCGCGCCCGGAAATTAAAGACCTGCTGGCCTACCTGCGCGTGCTGACCAACCCTGATGATGACAGCGCTTTTATGCGCATAGTGAATACGCCAAAGCGTGAAATTGGTTCGGCGACGCTTAAAAAGCTGGGCGAATGGGCGATGGGGCGCAATAAAAGCATGTTTACCGCCAGCTTCGATATGGGGCTGACCCAGACGCTGAGCGGGCGCGGCTATGAGTCTTTAACCCGCTTCACCCAGTGGCTGCGGGAGATCCAGCAGCTTTCAGAGCGTGAGCCAATTGCGGCTGTCCGTGACCTGATACGCGGTGTGGATTATGAATCCTGGCTTTATGAGACCTCGCCCAGCCCGAAAGCCGCTGAAATGCGGATGAAAAACGTCAATACCCTGTTCACGTGGATGACCGAAATGCTGGAAGGCAGCGATATTGATGAGCCGATGACGCTTACTCAGGTCGTCACCCGCTTCACGCTGCGCGATATGATGGAACGCGGCGAGTCAGATGAAGAGTCTGATCAGGTGCAGCTGATGACCCTGCATGCCTCGAAGGGGCTGGAATTTCCCTATGTGTACCTGGTAGGCATGGAAGAGGGATTGCTTCCCCATCAGAGCAGCATCGATGAAGATAACGTAGATGAAGAGCGTCGCCTTGCCTACGTTGGTATCACCCGTGCGCAGAAAGAGCTGACTTTTACCTTGTGCAAAGAACGCCGTCAGTACGGAGAGCTGGTGCGCCCGGAACCGAGTCGCTTCCTGCTGGAACTGCCGCAGGACGACCTGATTTGGGAGCAGGAACGCAAAGTTATTTCTGCGGAAGAGCGTATGCATAAAGGTCAGGCGAACGTCGCCAACATCCGGGCGATGCTGGCGAAAGCGCGTAAATAGCGGTTAGCGGTTATTTTCCTGTCGAAGCTGGAACTGGCGTAGCTCCTGGCGGGTAGGCGCGCCGTCTGAGCCAGGCCTGGTCACGACGATAGCCGCCACCTCATTGCCTAGCCGCGTCGCCTGACGCAGGCTCATCCCGCAGGCCAGCCCGGCAATCGTTCCCGCGCAGTGGCTGTCTCCTGCGGCAATCGTATCGTGAACTTCCACGCGGCATGCCGGGATATGCAGCGGCTCCACGTTGGGTTCAACCACCCACGCGCCGTCTTTATCAAACCGACAAATGGCCCGAAGCCACCAGTCGCTGGCGAGCCGCGAGGCTGAATCAAGCGTGACGCTATCCTGCCCATACAAACGTGCGCTTAGTATACTGAGTTCGCCGCGGTTCAGGGTAAGCACGGGACGTTTGCGCAACAGCGCCTTAATAAAGCCAATATCCAGATCGCCCAGACGAGGGCCAAAATCGACAAACAGGGTTTTATCTTCCGTAAGGCCCAGAATCCACTGGCGCAGCGCTTCGCTGGCCAGCTCGTAGCCCGAGACGTAAATAATCGCCTCCTTTGGCTGCGGAATTTGCGCCAGTAATCCGGCGCTCCAGTGCTGCTCGCAGCCCTCAACGGTGATAAACGTCCGCTCTTTATTGGCCTCGACGAGAGCCAGACACCAGCCGTTATCGTGGGTAGGGTGGCGTAGTAGGACAGGTAGATTCTCCAGCGCCATTTTTTGCGCAACGGCTTGCCCCCAGTCGCCATTGCCTACCGGTATCGCATTAACCGGGGCCAGGTCGAGACGTGCGAGCGCCCGGGCGACGTTAAACGCGCAGCCGCCAATTTGCCGTCCGCCGTCCCGGGCTGAGACATCGCCACCGCTTTGCGGCAGCGCATCGAGATGGAGAATAATGTCGCCAAAAGCAGCGCCAATAACGACGATCGGCCGCTGTGGCGATAGCTGATCAGCGGTTATTGTCATGGCAAACCTCCTTCCTGGTTCCAAAAGCGAGATACAGCACCAGGCTCAGAACAAAAGAGACGAATAATCCCAGACTGGAGTCTGCGAAAATCCCGACCGCAAAAGGCCCGTCGATAAACCCGGTTTTGGATACCATTAGTCCAGCCAGCGCGCCGACAAGCCAGCAGCTCAGCGCGGTTCGGTTCGCGCCGCTTTCCCTGAATAAATCAGCTTCCGAGTATCCGACATGGCGGCGAATCCGGTAGAAGTCGACAATAAAAATAGCGGCCCAGGCGGCCAGAAATACCCCGCAGAAAATCAGAAACGCAATAAACGGCCCGAGAAAATCTTTCGAAACAAACAGCACGTAGAGCGCGACCCCCAGAACCAGCACGGCGTCGATGGCTACGGCGGTACGCTGCTGTAGCTTAATACCCATACTTAACAGATTAAGGCTAGCGGAATAGAGGCTCAATACTGCGATGGTCACGACCCCAGCGGTAGCCGCGGCAAGATAGGGGATTGCCATCCACGAAGGCAGCAGTTTGCCGATCGCGGAAATCGGGTTTTCACTGGACGCTAAATCAGGGATTTGGGCGGTAAGCAGTATCCCGGTGAGCATCAGCAGCAGTAAGGGAAGGGCGGCACCGCTAACAACGGCGAGAAAAATGCGCTTTTCACCGGAATCAGGACGCTGATCCCGACTATAGTCAGCACCGGCGATAGCCCAACTAATGCCGGTGCCTGCGGCGATAATAGAGACTGCCGGGAGAAAACCGGTCAACCAGCTACCTGAAGGCAGATCGAGGATAGCCTGCCAGTCCGCGGTGAACAGCAAATAAATCACTACCAGTAGCGTCATGGCGCCAAATATACGGGTGATCCATTTTTGCATCATCAGCACGGCATTTTGGCCAAGCACGCTGACCAGCACGGTCAATCCGCCAAACAGGAAAAGCGATAGTGCTGTGGTGGTCAGGCTCTCTTCAAAACCCATGGCGGCGAACAGCGCGACGAGGGTAAGCGTACCGGTAATGATGTTGACCGATTCCCAGCCCATTAGGTTGACCCAGCAAAAGCTGGTGGGCGCGATATTGCCGCGTTTGCCAAATATGACGCGGGACAGCGTCAATGTTGTCGTTCGTCCGATTTTTCCCGCAATGCTGGTGACGCCGACCAGCGCAAAGGAGGCAACACCCGCCACGGCGGCAAGAATCGACTGCCAGAATGAGAGGCCGAATGACACAATAACTGCGCCGTAAACGACCCCCAGAATACCGATATTCGCGGCGCACCAGACGAAAAATAGCTGTACCGGCTTTTGGGTCTGGTGGACCGGGGGAACCAAATCGATCCCTAACTCCGCCATTCCGGGATCCGCAGTTTGGATATTGCCATCGTATGAAGCTTTGCTGTCCATATTGATGCCCTCTGTGAATTATGCGAAGCGGTAGCCTGCAAGCCGCTGTGCGTAAGGCGCGAAGTCAATGCTGTTGGCCTGATTAATCTGTTGTATATGTTCTTCAGGGAAAGATTCTATGCCGTGCAGCGCGCCGCAGATGGCGGTTGCCATCGCGCCTATGGTATCTGTGTCACCGCCTAAGTTTGCCGCCAGCATGGCGCATTTCATGGGCTGTGTTTTGGCCAACTCAACCAGCGCAATCGCGGCCGGGACGGATTCAATGATATCCATGCCGGCACCGATATCTTCGTAAATACGTTCGATACCAGTCAGGTGGTCAGTCTCTCTGCTCATCATCTCTAACGCTAAACGGAGACGATTTCCGAGGAGTGGACTAAAAGTGGACTCATACTGGTGCTGGGTTTCATTTGCGAGCGATGCCAGCTCCGTTTTGATTAACGGCCATCCGGCACCTTCAATGGCGCGGCTGATGGCCCAGGCAATCACCACCGCGCCGGCAATCGCGATATCTGATTTGTGCGTCGGTAGACAGGATAGCCGTACTTGCGTAATGAAAAACGCCCTGTCTCGGGTTGGCAATAGGCAACCCATCGGCGCTACACGCATCGCCGCTCCGTTGGTCACGCCGTTCGCCGCGATCTCATCAAGCGGCTGCCCCTGTTCAAGCGCAAGTAAGGAGGCTTTCGAGGTCGGGCCGAGTATATTTTTCTCAAACGCCTGACAGCGTCTGGCCCACAACAGAATATGTCTGGCGATGACTAGTGGATCGGTTACGCCGTTGGTTTCATTCAGCGCATCCATTAATGCGATGCACTGGTGCGTATCATCGGTGAACTCCGCAGCGCTAAATTCGCAGGCCGCTATATTCTCTTTCGGTCCAGGAAGAAAGCGTTCAATCCAGCCAAAATGGTTGATGACTCGACGTTTGGGCCACAGCTCGGAAGGCATTCCCATCGCATCTCCTATGGCTTGCCCATAAAGGCAGCCAAGGATGCGGCGTTCGGCTGTATAGGTAGGGCGAATATCAGACATCGACGACTCCCGGTCATAAATGAATAAAATTTGCACTAAAAATAGATCCAGATTAAGTCCAGTTAAAGTCCTTTATAGTCACTCTGTGATCGATGGCGCATTCTGATCGCAAATTGGGATCCGGGAGAGTGTGGAGAGGGGTTATGATGAGGGTATAGATTCCAGTATGGATCCACTATGATAAATCCACTGGTGATTAATCCCTTAAGGCCACTAAATTATGTCGCAACCGCTGCTTGAGTATATAAAAGGCCGCCTGAATGCCGAGGCGCCTGCGCCGCTTTATATTCAATTAAAACAGGCTATTGAAGCCGCAATGACGGATCGTTTGCTGACTCACGGAAGTATTTTGCCCTCCGAGCGCAAAATGTCGCAGACCCTCGAGCTATCGCGGGTGACGGTGGTTAAGGCACTCGATGCGCTGCTGGAAGCCGGACTGGTTATTAAGCGACACGGAAAAGGTACCGAGGTGAATTTGCCGGTAAGCTATAACCTTGCCAGCGGCGGATTTTCTGCTCAGCTACAAAATTCAGGAACGGTATCCAATCGGTGGCTGGTGAGGGAAAAGCTGGCGGCTGATGAGTTTCTGGCCCGCGAGCTGGAGATCGCTGTTGGAGATCGAGTGGCGAAAATAAAGCGCGTGCGTTTAGTCGATGCCCTACCGGTTTCCATCGAAACCATGTTTATCCCTGAACGTTTCTTGCCTCGCCCGGATTTACTCGAAGGCTCGCTGTATGCCTACTGGGCTGAAAACAATATTTTTCCCGATCTTCAGGATTACTCCTTGACGGTGCATATCCCTTCGGGTGAGGAGCTAAATTTGCTCGACTTACCGCACGGGGTACCGTTGATGCAAATTACGCTGAAAAGCCGCAACGCTCATGGGGAGGTGCTTGAGCATGGAACCGCGTTTTGCCTGAGTAATTACTTTAATTTTGATTTCAGAGTGAAATTGACAGGTCGGTGACTATTTAGTGCCGCTCAGGATGTGGCCGGTCTCTGAAATGAGCTATCGCTTTATGCGAGACCGGACAAGACCCAATTACTGTTCTTTGACCAGCAGCGGCCAGTGAACGTAGCTTTGCCACTGGCACTCTTGTTCTACCATCTCCCGGCCCAGCGGATGATTCTCCAGCCAGCCCTGCGGCATGGTTAGTGTCAGATTTTCATCTTTGGCAGCCAGCGTAATCATCGGCAGCAGATCGTCGCGACGGCGGCTGGCAAACAGGATCGCCAGACGCAGCAAGCGGCATAAATGCTCTGCCACTCGCGGCTTTACCGCGTTTTGCTGGTGGAGTGAAGAGAGGTCGATGGCGTTGGTTTGATTGAGCAATAACGTGGCGAGCAGCTTTTTTTGTGCCGGAGTGAAGCCGGGCAGATCAAGATTGCTCACCAGATAGGCGGCATGCTGCGGCGCGCGTTTAAAATCCACGCTCAGGCCGATTTCATGTAGCGCGCAGGCGCTGGCCAGCAGCTCGCGGCTCAATGATTCCAGCTCCCAGCTGTCGTCCAACTGATTCACCAGATGGGCCGCGAGATGGCTCACCCGGTGGGCCTGCTCGGTATCGATCATAAAGCGGCGCTGAATATTGCGCAGCGTACGGCTGCGGATATCCTGATCGACGGACAGATGCAGCATGCCGTAGACCAGACCTTCACGCAGTGCGCCGCCCGCGAGGGTCATGCACTGAATATTCAGTTCGCTGAAGATGGCAATAAGAATGGCCAGGCCGCTTGGGAAAACCAGCGCACGCTCTAAGGTTAAGCCTTCGATTTCCAGCTCTTCCAGACGCCCGCACTGGATCGCCCGCTGTTTGAGCTGCTGCAGTTTGGCTAAGGTGATGCGCTCATCCATGCCCTGCGCCATCATGATTTCCTGCAGCGCCTGCACGGTGCCGGATGCGCCAACGCACACCTTCCAGCCGTGGTAGTTCAGGGTGTCGGTAATCGGGCGCAGAACCTCGCGTGCGGCATCTTCTGCAAGTTCGAAGTTTTCTTTCGTCAGGTTACGATCGGCGAAGTAGCGTTCCAGCCAGGTCACGCACCCCATCGACAGGCTAAAGAGCGACGTGGTCTGGGCGCCTGTGCCGGTCACCAGTTCGGTACTGGCACCGCCGATATCGACCACCAGTCGGCGATCTTCACCGCCGGTGGTATGCGCCACGCCTTGATAGATCAGTCGTGCTTCTTCTTCACCGCTGATCACCTGTACCGGACAGCCGAGGATTTCCCGCGCTTTTGCTAAAAATTCATCGGCGTTGACGGCCAGGCGTAACGTGGCGGTTGCCACCACGCGAATTTGAGCCGGAGGGATATCCTGCAGGCGTTCGGCAAACAGGCGCAGGCACTGCCATCCACGCTCCATCGCGTCTGCGGAGAGCGCATTATCACTGTTCAGGCCAGCGGCCAGACGCACTTTGCGCTTGATGCGGCTGAGCGTCTGGATGCTCCCGGCCACCTCGCGTACAACCAACATATGAAAGCTATTGGAACCAAGATCGATAGCTGCATAAAGCGAGGTGGAACTCATACACTTCATCCTTCAAGTTGCCTCTGTGTTGACGGCGTTTTCGCGCCCGAATCACTTACCGGTGTAAGCGCATCGGGATTCACTCTCTTGCCGCCTTGATGCATCCTGAAGGATCTTGTGTATGGCATAAATCTTTAACCTGAACGACGACGGTTACGAGGCGGACCATTGCGACGCGGGCCATTACCTGTGCGCGGGCGCGACAGGCGCAGCGGCTTAGGCAAGTCGGTCATGAGTGCGTCCGGGTTGTACTTGCTGACCGGAATGGAATGACCGGTGTAGGTCTCAATCGCCGGCAGGTTCAACGCGTACTCTTCACAGGCCAGGCTGATGGAGTGACCGCTAGCGCCCGCGCGACCGGTACGGCCGATACGGTGAACGTAATCTTCGCAGTCGTCCGGCAGGTCAAAGTTAAAGACATGCGTAACGGCCGGGATATGCAGACCACGTGCAGCAACGTCTGTCGCCACCAGAATGTCGATATCGCCACGTGTAAAATCTTCAAGAATACGCAGGCGTTTTTTCTGTGCGACGTCGCCGGTTAACAGGCCAACGCGATGACCGTCCGCGGCCAGATGACCCCAGATATCTTCGCAACGATGTTTGGTGTTAGCGAAAATAATAGCGCGGTCCGGCCACTCTTCTTCCAGCAACGTCTGCAGCAGACGCATTTTTTCTTCGTTGGAAGGATAGAACAGCTCTTCTTTAATACGGTGACCCGTTTTTTGTTCCGGCTCGACTTCAACATACTCGGCGTTGTTCATCTGCTCGAACGCCAGTTCGCGGACACGGTAAGAAAGGGTCGCGGAGAACAGCATGTTCAGACGCTGGTTGGTTGGCGGCATGCGACGGAACAACCAACGGATATCTTTAATAAAGCCGAGATCGTACATGCGATCGGCTTCATCCAGTACGACGACCTGAATCGCCCCAAGGTTAATGTGATTCTGTTTTGCGTAATCGATCAGACGACCGGTCGTGCCGATCAGAATGTCGACGCCGCTTTCCAGGACTTTCAGCTGCTTATCGTAGCCGTCGCCGCCATACGCCAGACCCAGCTTCAGGCCTGTCGCCTGCGCCAGAGGTTCTGCGTCAGCGTGAATCTGTACCGCCAGCTCACGCGTCGGTGCCATGATCAGCGCGCGCGGTTGGTTGACCTGGCGGTCTTCTTTAGCCGGGTGAGTGAGAAGATAATGAAACGTTGACGTCAGGAACGCCATTGTTTTACCGGTACCGGTTTGCGCCTGCCCGGCGACATCACGACCTTCCAGTGTTAGTGGAAGCGCGAGGGCCTGAATGGGCGTACAATTATGAAAGCCTTTCTTTTCAAGGGCTTCAATCACTGCCGGGTGCAGGGCGAAGTCGGAAAACTTCTGTTCTGTTAAATGTGTTTTGCTCATAGTGTGGTAGAATATCAGCTTACTATTGCATTAAGAAAGCGTATCCGTTGAAATAACGTCAACCTTTCGTTGGCTATACGCGAAATGACTTAGGCTGCATCTGCGGCAACCGAATGAATCCTCGAAAGCTTAGACTACTCAGCGAGCCGAGGAGGATTAATCTACCCGAAACGGGTTGATGACGGTTTGTTTTGGCGCCTGCGAGACGAAGTCCATGAGGGACCGGGTCGCACAGCTGCCAGTATAAAGAGGCATCCTGAAGATTAACGTGTATAACGTAGCATCGGCACGTCGTTGATGTCTGCGACACCAACACACCAGGCTTATTCCTGTGGAGTTAAATATGAGCGATAAAATTATTCACCTGACTGACGACAGTTTTGACACGGACGTACTCAAGGCTGACGGGCTAACCCTCGTCGATTTCTGGGCAGAGTGGTGCGGTCCGTGCAAAATGATCGCCCCGATTCTGGATGAGATCGCTGAAGAGTATCAGGGCAAACTGACCATTGCTAAACTGAACATCGATCAGAACCCGGGTACGGCGCCAAAATATGGCATTCGCGGCATCCCAACCCTGCTGCTGTTTAAGAACGGCGAAGTCGCGGCAACCAAGGTTGGCGCACTGTCTAAAGGCCAACTGAAAGATTTCCTCGACGCCAACCTGGCGTAAGCGGTTTGCCATTCCGGCGTCCGGGGCCCTATTTTTAGCGGAACTCTGGACGCCCGGCTAGAGTCGTGCTAAGTTAACTTCAGACTTCGTTTTAAACATACCTTTGTTTGAATCTTGTTTTACCCAAAGCGTCCCGCAGCAATGCGCGAGAAGCTACAAATTCCGGGCTTATCACTCTTTCCGTTTGTCGTTCCAGCTCTGTGTTCTTTCCTGTGACCAGGCAACGTACAGGCACGAGATGAAGGCCGTTAACAGGCATGGAAGTTCCTGCCATACCATTCACAACATTAAGTTCGAGTTCTACCCCGAGTTTAAGAACCCACACCATTATGAATCTTACCGAATTAAAGAATACGCCGGTTTCTGAGCTGATTACTCTCGGCGAAAATATGGGGCTGGAAAACCTGGCCCGTATGCGTAAGCAGGATATTATTTTTGCCATCCTCAAGCAGCATTCGAAGAGTGGCGAAGATATCTTTGGCGATGGCGTACTGGAGATACTGCAGGATGGATTTGGTTTCCTCCGTTCAGCAGACAGCTCCTACCTCGCCGGTCCCGACGACATCTACGTATCCCCTAGCCAAATCCGCCGTTTCAACCTCCGCACTGGTGACACCATTTCCGGTAAGATTCGTCCTCCTAAAGAGGGTGAGCGTTACTTTGCTCTGTTGAAAGTTAACGAAGTTAACTACGACAAGCCGGAAAATGCGCGCAATAAGATCCTGTTCGAGAACTTAACGCCGCTGCATGCCAACTCTCGCCTGCGTATGGAACGTGGTAACGGTTCTACTGAAGACTTAACCGCTCGCGTACTGGATCTGGCCTCGCCGATCGGTCGTGGTCAGCGTGGTCTGATTGTCGCGCCGCCGAAAGCGGGTAAAACCATGCTGCTGCAGAACATCGCGCAGAGCATCGCGTACAACCACCCTGACTGTGTGCTGATGGTGCTGCTGATCGACGAACGTCCGGAAGAAGTGACCGAGATGCAGCGTCTGGTTAAAGGTGAAGTGGTAGCTTCGACCTTTGACGAACCAGCATCTCGCCACGTTCAGGTTGCTGAGATGGTTATCGAGAAGGCGAAACGCCTGGTTGAGCATAAGAAAGACGTAATCATTCTGCTCGACTCCATTACCCGTCTGGCCCGTGCGTACAACACCGTGGTCCCGGCATCAGGTAAGGTGCTGACCGGTGGTGTGGACGCCAACGCCCTGCACCGTCCGAAGCGTTTCTTCGGTGCTGCACGTAACGTTGAAGAGGGCGGTAGCCTGACCATCATCGCGACGGCCCTGATCGATACCGGTTCCAAAATGGACGAAGTTATCTACGAAGAGTTTAAAGGCACCGGTAACATGGAGCTGCACCTCTCTCGTAAGATTGCTGAAAAACGCGTCTTCCCGGCTATCGACTACAACCGTTCCGGTACCCGTAAAGAAGAGCTGCTCACCACTCAGGAAGAGCTGCAGAAGATGTGGATCCTGCGCAAAATCATCCATCCAATGGGTGAAATCGACGCGATGGAGTTCCTCATCAATAAGCTGGCGATGACCAAAACTAACGATGACTTCTTTGACATGATGAAGCGTTCGTAAGTTAACAAAGCCAAAAAAACGCCACGCAACCGCGTGGCGTTTTGTTTTTGGGATTTGTATGATCCAGGAAGGGAAAATAAAACTGGTATTATCGTATGATTAGCGTACCACTCCAGGCAGAGACAACTTTAACAGACTAAAATCTATACAATAAATTTGTAATGTTCTGCTTTACCCCTTCAGGAGTTGAGACATCGTCGTTATACTTCCCGGATTAACCATGCTGAGAGCACATGTGTTGTGAATTTACTCACTGCTATTACTGAATTAATCAGTATTTTTTTATTCACTACCCTTTTTATTTTTGTTGCTCGCAAAGCGGCAAAAAAAGTCGGGTTAGTGGATAAACCTAACTATCGAAAACGGCACCAGGGTTTGGTTCCGTTAGTGGGTGGCATCTCAGTTTACGCAGGCATTTGTTTTACCTTTGCTATCGCCGATTATTACATTCCCCATGCATCCTTATACCTGGCATGTGCCGGGATCCTTGTGCTGGTGGGGGCGCTGGATGACCGGTTTGATATCAGCGTAAAAATTCGCGCGGTTATCCAGGCCGCCATTGCCGTCGTGATGATGATGGCAGGAAATCTGCATCTGAGTAGCCTGGGCTTTATCTTCGGCTCGTGGGAGCTGGTCCTTGGCCCGTTTGGCTTCTTCCTCACCCTCTTCGCCGTTTGGGCGGCGATCAACGCGTTTAATATGGTCGATGGCATCGACGGCCTGCTCGGTGGTTTGTCATCGGTCTCCTTCGCCGCTACCGGTATGATTCTGTGGTTCGACGGTCAGTACAGCCTGGCAATGTGGTGTTTTGCGATGATTGCCGCCATTTTGCCCTATATTTTACTGAACCTCGGTGCCCTTGGCCGTCGTTATAAAGTCTTTATGGGTGATGCCGGCAGCACCATGATTGGCTTCACCATTATCTGGATTTTGCTGGAAACAACCCAGGGCAAAACGCACCCGATAAGCCCGGTGACCGCGCTGTGGATTATTGCGATTCCGCTCATGGATATGGTGGCGATTATGTATCGTCGCCTGCGTAAGGGCATGAGTCCGTTCTCTCCGGATCGCCAGCACATTCATCATCTGATCATGCGTGCCGGGTTTACTTCCCGGCAGGCGTTTGTCCTGATTACTCTGGCAGCGGCAATACTGGCGCTGGTGGGCGTAGCGGCGGAATACACCCGCATCGTTCCTGAATGGGTGATGTTAATCCTCTTTTTATTGGCCTTTTTCCTTTATGGCTACTGTATCAAACGCGCATGGAAAGTGGCGCGACTGGTTAAGCGCATCAGACGTAGAATTCGGCGGCACAGCGGCAATAATCCAAAATTAACCAAGTAGAACTGGGGACGTGATGACTCAACCATTACCGGGAGCACAAGCAGTGAACGTTGAGAATGAGCTGGATATTCGCGGGCTGTTTCGCGCCTTATGGGCAGAAAAAATCTGGATAGTCGGCATGGCCGTGCTATTTGCGCTGATCGTTCTGGTTTACGCCTTCTTTGCTCGCCAGGAGTGGAGTGCAACG
Organism: Klebsiella sp. R445; assembly: GCF_051131755.1. Lineage (NCBI taxonomy): Bacteria > Pseudomonadati > Pseudomonadota > Gammaproteobacteria > Enterobacterales > Enterobacteriaceae > Klebsiella > Klebsiella sp. R445. The sequence goes on along the minus strand of NZ_CP180446.1, from coordinate 3,000,135 downwards.
GCGATAACCGATCGGCCGACCGTCAATATGCTGGGTGGTTACTATTCTCAGCAGCAGTTCTTACGCAATCTGGATATTAAAGCCAACCTTGTACCGGTCGACCAGCCTTCGGCGATGGATCAGGCCTACAAAGAGTTCATCATGCAGCAGGGCTCCTGGGATACCCGCCGCGATTTCTGGCTGCAAACGGATTACTACAAGCAGCGTCAGTCGGGCAATGCCCGTGCCGATGCCGCACTGCTGGATGAGCTGATCAATAACATTCAGTTTATGCCCGGCGACCCGTTGAAAAACGTCAACGACAGCGTGAAGCTGACGGCGGAAACCGCGCCGGATGCCAATAATCTGCTGCGCCAGTATGTCGCGTTCGCCAGCCAACGTGCCGCAGGGCATCTGAACGATGAACTACGCGGTGCCTGGGCGGCTCGTACCGTACAGATGAAAGCGCAGGTGAAACGCCAGGAAGAAGTGGCGCGTGAAATTTTCAACCGCCGCACCCACAGCGTGGAAGAGGCGTTGAAAGTCGCACAGCAGCACAATATTTCCCGTAGCGAAACGGATATTCCGGCGGACCAGCTGCCGGATTCCGAACTGTTTTTACTCGGCAGGCCGATGCTGCAGGCTCGACTGGAAAATTTGCAGGCGGTTGGTCCGGAATACGATCTCGACTATGACCAAAGTCGTGCCATGCTGAATACGCTCAACGTTGGGCCGACCTTAGACCCACGTTTTCAGACTTACCGGTATTTGCGAACGCCGGAAGAACCTGTAAAACGTGATAGCCCGCGGCGTGTATTCCTCATGGTGATGTGGGGAATCGTAGGGGCGCTCATTGGTGCAGGCGTTGCATTATCGCGTCGCCGGGTCCAGTGATGAAGGGTAAATGGACTTCATCACCTAATCGAAGAGAATCGATGTGAAAGTACTAACGGTATTTGGCACAAGACCCGAAGCCATAAAAATGGCACCTCTGGTTCACGCACTGGCAAAGGATCCTCACTTTGAGGCCAAAGTGTGCGTCACCGCGCAGCATCGCGAGATGCTCGATCAGGTGCTAAAACTTTTTTCTATTGTTCCGGATTATGACCTCAATATCATGCAGCCAGGCCAGGGCCTGACTGAAATTACCTGCCGTATCCTCGAGGGGTTGAAGCCGGTTCTGGAGTCGTTTAAACCCGATGTCGTGCTGGTGCATGGCGATACCACCACGACAATGGCCGCGAGTCTGGCCGCTTTTTACCAGCAGATCCCGGTCGGGCATGTTGAAGCCGGTCTGCGTACTGGCGACCTGAGCTCACCCTGGCCAGAAGAGGGCAACCGTACGTTGACCGGGCGCCTGGCGACCTGGCACTTCGCGCCAACGGAAACCTCGCGGGAAAACCTGCTTAAAGAAAACATCGCGCCGGGCCAGATCACGGTGACCGGTAATACGGTGATCGACGCACTGTTCTGGGTTCGCGATCGGGCGCTGGGTGATGAAGCGCTGCGTACTACGCTGATGCAGCGTTATCCTTTCCTGGCGAATGGCAAGAAGATGATTCTGGTCACCGGCCATCGTCGGGAGAGCTTTGGCCGCGGGTTTGAGCAAATCTGCCAGGCGCTGGCCGAGATCGCCGCCAGTCATCCCGAAGTACAAATTGTCTATCCGGTTCACCTGAACCCGAACGTCAGTGAGCCAGTAAACCGTATTCTCGGCCACGTTGATAACGTGATTTTGATTGAACCGCAGGATTACCTGCCGTTTGTCTGGCTGATGGATAACGCCTGGCTGATCCTCACCGACTCAGGCGGTATTCAGGAAGAAGCACCCTCTCTGGGGAAACCGGTGCTGGTGATGCGCGACATGACGGAGCGCCCGGAGGCGGTTGCCGCAGGCACCGTGCGTCTGGTGGGGACCGACCGTCAGCGCATCGTTGCTGAAGTCACGCATCTGCTCGAGGATGATGCCGCATACCAGGCCATGAGCCGGGCACATAATCCTTATGGCGATGGTCAGGCATGTCACCGAATTTTGTCCGCACTTAAAAATAATAATCAGGTAACGCTATGAGTTTTTCTACCATTTCAGTGATTGGCCTTGGGTACATTGGCTTGCCAACCGCTGCCGCGTTCGCCTCCCGGCAGAAGCGGGTGGTCGGCGTTGATATTAATCAACATGCCGTGGAGACCATTAACCGTGGGGAGATTCATATCGTTGAACCGGATTTGGCGAGCGTCGTCAAAACCGCGGTCGAGCAGGGCTATTTAAGCGCCACGACCACGCCGGTTGCGGCGGATGCCTACCTGATTGCGGTTCCTACGCCATTTAAAGACCTGCACGAGCCGGATATGGTTTTTGTGGAGTCGGCGGCAAAATCTATTGCGCCGGTGCTGCAGAAAGGGGCGCTGGTGATTCTGGAGTCGACTTCTCCGGTAGGGGCCACCGAACAGATGGCCGCCTGGCTGGCAGAAATGCGCCCGGACCTGAGCTTCCCGCAGCAGGCCGGTGAAGCTGCAGACGTCAACATTGCCTATTGCCCGGAGCGCGTTCTGCCGGGGCAGGTGATGGTCGAGCTGATCAAAAACGACCGTGTTATCGGCGGTATGTCACCGGTGTGTTCTGCGCGCGCCAGCGAACTGTATAAAATCTTTCTTGAAGGCGAATGCGTGGTGACCAACTCCCGCACCGCCGAGATGTGTAAGCTGACCGAAAACAGCTTCCGCGATGTCAATATCGCCTTTGCCAACGAACTGTCGCTGATCTGCGCCGATCAGGGAATTAACGTCTGGGAGCTGATTCGCCTGGCGAACCGCCATCCGCGCGTCAATATCCTGCAGCCGGGCCCGGGAGTTGGTGGGCACTGTATCGCCGTCGACCCGTGGTTTATCGTGGCGCAGAACCCGCAGCAGGCGCGACTCATCCGCACCGCCCGTGAAGTCAACGATCATAAGCCTGACTGGGTTATCAACCAGGTGAAAGCGCAGGTCGCGGATTGCCTGGCAGCCAGTAACAAGCGTGCCAGCGAACTGAAAATCGCCTGCTTTGGCCTGGCGTTTAAGCCCAACATCGACGATCTGCGTGAAAGCCCGGCGATGGCTATCGCGAAGCAAATTGCCCACTGGCACAGCGGTGACACCTGGGTGGTTGAACCCAATATTCACCAGCTGCCGAAGCAGCTGGATGGCCTGTGTTCGTTGGCCTTGCTGGAGGATGCGTTAGCCAGTGCCGATGTGCTGGTGATGCTGGTGGACCATAATGAGTTTAAAGCCATCAGCGGCGACAGCGTGACGCAGACCTATATTGTCGATACCAAAGGGGTATGGCGGTGAGTCCAATACTGGTCAGCGACGGCAGTCTGCGTTGTCTTTCGGGCGCTGGCCCTGACCACCCTGTCCGGGATACCTCTCATGTCTCTCCATGCCAGTATTGAACCCCTGGAATGGGAAAATCGCTTCTTTGGCATTCATAGTGCGATAGTCCGTTTCCGTGACGATGCCCCACCGCTGACCGCGCAAGCGTTGGCGGGCTGGTCACGTCTGCAAGCAAAGATCGCGGCAGATAACAGCGAACAGCTGGATGCGCTCCAGCAACTGGGCTTCCAGTTGGTGGAAGGCGAGATCGATCTGGCGCTGCCGGTCGGTGCTCCTGACGGCGCATGCGGTGATGTGGCGACCGTGGTGGACATTCCCCGGTTGCGCGAGCTGGCGGCCCAGGCGTTTTCTCAAAGCCGCTTTCGCGCGCCCTGGTACGCGGCAGACGTCAGCGGCCGGTTCTATGCGCAATGGATTGAAAACGCGGTACGCGGCACGTTCGATAACCAGTGCCTGATTTTTCGCGCCGCCGATGGCGATATTCGCGCTTTTGTTTCACTGCGACAACTCAACGAGACGGACGCCCGGATTGGCCTGTTGGCCGGTCGCGGTGCCGGCGCGGAACTGATGCAGGCCGCACGGCGCTGGGCTGAACATCGTCAACTCTCTACACTGCGGGTGGCAACCCAGATGGGCAATACCGCCGCGCTTAAACGTTATATTCTCAGCGGTGCGAATGTGGAAAACACCGCGTACTGGTTATACAGGTGACAACATGATCCCATTTAACGCGCCGCCGGTCGTCGGTACCGAGCTTGAGTATATGCAATCCGCGATGGGCAGCGGCAAGCTGTGTGGCGATGGCGGATTTACCCGTCGCTGCCAGCAATGGCTGGAGCAACGTTTCGGAACGGCAAAAGCGCTGCTGACGCCTTCCTGCACCGCTTCGCTGGAGATGGCGGCGCTGCTGCTGGATATCCAGCCGGGCGATGAAGTGATTATGCCAAGCTACACTTTCGTTTCGACCGCCAACGCCTTTGTGCTGCGCGGGGCAAAAATCGTCTTCGTTGATATTCGTCGCGATACCATGAACATCGACGAAACGAAGATTGAAGCCGTGATTAACGAGAAAACCCGGGCGATTGTGCCGGTGCACTATGCCGGCGTGGCCTGCGAGATGGACACCATTATGGCCCTTGCCAGCAAATACAATCTGTTCGTGGTTGAAGATGCCGCGCAGGGTGTGATGTCGACCTATAAAGGTCGCGCGCTGGGTACCATCGGCCATATCGGCTGTTTCAGCTTCCATGAAACCAAAAACTATACCGCCGGTGGTGAAGGCGGGGCGACGCTGATCAACGATCGTCAGCTGATCGAGCGCGCAGAAATTATCCGCGAGAAGGGCACTAACCGCAGCCAGTTCTTCCGTGGGCTGGTGGATAAGTACACCTGGCGCGATATCGGATCCAGCTACCTGATGTCCGATCTGCAGGCGGCCTACCTGTGGGCGCAGCTGGAGGCGGCTGAACAGATTAACCAGCAGCGCTTGACGTTATGGCAACGCTATTACGACGCGCTGCTGCCGCTGGCCCAGGCCGGTCGCATCGATCTGCCCGTCATTCCTGCTGACTGCGGGCATAACGCGCATATGTTTTATATTAAGCTGCGCGATATCGACGATCGCAGCAACCTGATTGCCTGGCTGAAAGAGGCGGAAATCCTGGCGGTGTTCCACTACATTCCGCTGCATAGCTGCCCGGCGGGCGAGCAATTCGGCGAGTTCCGCGGTGAGGATCGTCATACCACTCAGGAAAGCGAGCGTCTACTGCGCCTGCCGCTGTTCTACAACCTGACGTCGACCAACCAACGTACGGTGATTAACTCGCTCCTGAGCTATTTCTCCTGATATGTCGCTGGCTAAAGCTTCACTGTGGACCGCCGCGTCTACGCTGGTTAAAATTGGCGCCGGGCTGCTGGTGGTTAAACTGCTGGCGGTCTCCTATGGACCAGCAGGGGTCGGCCAGGCGGGTAACTTCCGCCAGCTGGTCACCGTGCTTGGCGTGCTGGCAGGGGCAGGTATTTTCAATGGCGTGACCAAACTGGTCGCGCAACACCACGACGATCGGCAGCAGCTCAATAACGTGGTCGGCACCGCCTCGGCGATGGTGCTCGGCTTCTCGACGCTGCTGGCACTCATCTTTTTGCTGGCGGCGGCACCGATTAGCCAGGGGCTGTTTGGCCACACCCAATACCAGGGGCTGGTTCGCCTTGTGGCGCTGGTTCAGATGGGGATTGCGTGGGCCAACCTGCTGCTGGCGTTGATGAAAGGTTTTCGCGATGCGGCGGGGAATGCCCTGTCGCTGATCGCCGGTAGCCTGATTGGCGTCGTGGCCTACTATGGTTGCTACCATTTTGCTGGCTATCAGGGAGCGCTGCTTGGGCTGGCACTGGTACCGGCGCTGGTGGTGGTGCCGGCGGCCATTGTGTTATGGCGGCGTGGGACCATTCCGCTCAGCGCGCTGCGGCCACGCTGGGATAACAGCCTGGCGGGACAGCTTTCCAAATTTACCCTGATGGCGCTGATGACCTCGGTGACGCTGCCGGTGGCCTACGTGATGATGCGTAATCTGCTGGCGGAGCGCTATGGCTGGGAAGCGGTCGGGATCTGGCAAGGGGTCAGCAGCATTTCCGATGCCTATCTGCAGTTTATTACCGCATCGTTTAGCGTCTACCTGCTGCCGACGCTCTCGCGATTGACGGACAAATCGGCGATTACCCGCGAGATCGGCAAATCCTTAAAATTTGTCCTCCCGGCAGTGGCTGCGGCGAGCTTAACCGTCTGGTTGCTACGCGATTTTGCCATCTGGCTGCTATTTTCAGACCGCTTTACGGCGATGCGCGACCTGTTTGCCTGGCAACTGGTGGGCGATGTGCTTAAGGTGGGTGCCTATGTTTATGGTTATCTGGTGATCGCGAAAGCATCACTGCGCTTTTATATACTAACGGAAATCAGCCAGTTTACGTTGCTGACCGCCTTCTCGCACTGGCTGATCCCAGCGAATGGTGCAATTGGCGCGGCGCAGGCGTATATGGCAACTTATATTGTTTATTTCGCCCTTTGTAGTGGCGTGTTTTTACTCTGGCGTAGACGGGCATGACAGCACTGATACATGTACTGGGATCGGATATCCCGCACCACAACCAGACCGTTCTGCGGTTTTTTAACGACGAGCTGGCCGCGCATGACGAGCAGGCGCGTCAGTTTATGGTCGTCGGTGATGCAACAGGAATGCGCGAGGCGTATCCGGCGTTGTCGATCACCTGCTATTCCGGGAAAAAGTCGCTGGCGCAGGCGGTCATTGCTAAGGCAAAGACCAATCGTCAGCAGCGCTTTTTTTTCCACGGTCAGTTTAATACCGGGCTGTGGCTGGCTCTGCTGAGCGGAGGCATCCGTCCCGCCCAGTTTAACTGGCATATCTGGGGCGCCGATCTGTATGAGAATTCGTCGAGCCTGAAGTTCCGTCTATTCTACCCGCTGCGACGCCTGGCGCAGGGCAGAGTCGGGCGTGTGTTTGCCACCCGGGGCGATCTGAGCTGGTTTGCCCGCCGCCATCCGCGCGTGCCTGGCGAGCTGCTCTATTTCCCGACGCGTATGGACCCGACGCTTAATTCGCTGGCCGATAGCGCGCCGCAGTCCCAGACGCTGACCATCCTGGTGGGTAACTCGGGCGATCGCAGCAACGAGCATATTGCAGCGTTGCGGGCTATTCATCAGCAGTTTGGCGATACGGTGAACGTGATCCTGCCGATGGGGTATCCGGAAAACAATGCGGACTATATTCGTGAAGTGCAGGCGGAAGGGGCGGCGTTGTTCTGCGCCGCGCACCTGCAGATACTGAGCGAAAAGCTAGAATTTCATGATTATCTGGACCTGCTGCGTCGCTGCGATCTGGGCTACTTCCTGTTTGCCCGCCAGCAAGGTATCGGGACATTATGTTTGTTGATTCAGGCGGGTATCCCCTGTGTACTGAACCGGGAAAATCCGTTCTGGCAGGATATGACGGAGCAGCATATCCCGGTACTGTTTACCGGCGATACGCTGGATGTCGCCGTCGTACGCGAGGCGCAGCGCCAGCTGGCTGGCGTTGATAAGAACCAGATTGCTTTCTTCCGGCCGAACTATCTCGCGGGCTGGCAGCAGGCGTTGCGGATTGCGGCGGGGGTCAACTCATGACATTAATGCCATTTTGCGGACTGCTGGTGGTCTGGCTACTGTCGACGCTGTTTATCGCTACCCTGACCTACTTTGAGTTTCGCCGCGTGCGCTTTAACTTCAACGTGTTTTTCTCGCTGCTGTTTTTGCTGACGTTCTTCTTTGGCTTCCCGCTGACCAGCATTCTGGTGTTCCGCTTTGATGTGAGCGTCGCCCCGCCGGACGTGCTGCTGCAAACGTTGCTGGTGTCGGTGTGCTTCTACGCGGTCTACTACGTGACCTATAAGACCCGTCTGCGCTCGGCCACCGACGATAGCCAGCGCCGCCCGCTGTTTACCATGAACCGCGTGGAAACCCATCTGGCCTGGGGCATTCTGCTGGGTATTGCCCTGTTATGCCTTGGGATTTTCTTTGCCCATAACGGCTTCCTGCTGTTCCGGCTCAACTCTTACAGCCAGATCTTCTCCAGCGAAGTCTCCGGTGTGGCGTTGAAGCGATTTTTCTATTTCTTTATTCCGGCGATGCTGGTGGTCTACTTCCTGCGCCAGGATTATAAGGCGTGGATTTTCTTCCTGATCAGCACCGTGGCGTTTGGCCTGCTGACCTACGCAATTGTCGGCGGCACCCGCGCCAACATTATTATCGCTTTCGCTATCTTCTTATTTATCGGCATCATTCGTGGCTGGATAAGCCTGTGGATGCTGGCGGCGGCAGGCGTCCTGGGGATTGTGGGGATGTTCTGGCTGGCGCTCAAACGCTATGGGATGAACGTCAGCGGCGATGAGGCGTTTTATACCTTCCTGTACCTGACCCGCGATACCTTCTCGCCGTGGGAGAACCTGGCGCTGCTGCTGCAGAACTACGATAAGATCGAATTCCAGGGGCTGGCGCCGATGATCCGCGACTTCTACGTCTTTATTCCCAGCTGGATGTGGCATGGTCGGCCATCGATGGTGCTCAACACCGCCAACTACTTTACCTGGGAAGTGCTGAACAACCACTCTGGCCTGGCTATTTCCCCCACGCTGATCGGCTCGCTGGTGGTGATGGGCGGCGTATGGTTTGTGCCGCTGGGCGCGGTGGCGGTCGGGCTTATCATCAAATGGTTCGACTGGCTGTATGAACTGGGCAACCGGGAGACTAACCGCTATAAAGCGGCCATTCTGCATAGCTTCTGTTTTGGCGCTATCTTCAACATGATAGTGCTGGCGCGCGAAGGGCTGGATTCATTTGGCTCACGCGTGGTGTTTTTCCTCGTGATCTTTGGCATCTGTTTACTGGCGGCGAAACTGCTGTACTGGCTGCTGGATAGTGCGGGGTTGATTCATCGGCGGGTCAAACCGCTTTCACAACCTCAGGTCAGATAAGGATGGACATGACTGAGACCATTTCGGCACCGTTGTATCTGCTGAGAGGCTTACAACTTATCGGCTGGCGTAATATGCAGCACGCTCTGGATTATCTTTACGCCGACGGCACGATTCGCCAGGGGACGCTGGTGGCGATCAATGCGGAGAAAATGCTGGCGGTTGAGGACAACCCCGAGGTCCGGGCGCTGATTGAGGCCGCGGAGTTTAAATACGCCGACGGCATCAGCGTAGTACGCTCGTTGCGGAAAAAATACCCCCAGGCGCAGGTGTCGCGCGTGGCGGGGGCCGACCTGTGGGAAGCGCTGATGGAGCGCGCGGGCGCGCAGGGCACACCGGTCTACCTGGTGGGCGGCAAGCCGGAAATACTGGCCCAGACTGAAGCACAGCTGCGTGCACGCTGGAACGTCAATATCGTGGGCAGTCAGGATGGCTATTTCGCCGCCGATCGACGTCAGGCGCTGTTTGAGCAGATCCGCGACAGCGGAGCCAAAATCGTCACCGTCGCGATGGGTTCACCGCGCCAGGAGATCCTGATGCGTGACTGCCGTGAAGTTTATCCCGAGGCGTTGTACATGGGCGTAGGCGGCACCTATGACGTCTTCACCGGCCATGTCCAGCGGGCGCCGCGGTTCTGGCAGAACCTTGGCCTGGAGTGGTTTTATCGTCTGGTATCCCAGCCGAGCCGAATTAAACGACAGATCCGCCTGCTGCGATATTTACGTTGGTATTACACCGGTCAACTCTGATATTCCACCACTGTCCGACGAGTTTGTGTACATATTCTGCGTGAATAGTTAACTCGTCTGATACTTTATTTGCCATTTCCTCAAAATTCATTAACCATTCGCAGGCTTAACGCGCGACGGGCACCCGGTGCCATCGCGCTGGCAAGGCTATTTCCTTTCACTCATTCATAAAAATAACCGGTATATGCACCACACCATTGGGGAGCTATCAAGGTGACAAACCCGTCACTCCCCGGTGGCGTCGATCATTTGTGCGGCGCTATCCAGCACGCTGGATGAGGGATAAAAACCGGAGGCAAGGCAAACACAAGAGGCTATATGACAGAGAAAAAAGTGGAACTCCAGCGCGGGCTGGAGGCCAGGCATATTGAACTGATCGCCCTTGGCGGGACGATTGGCGTAGGGTTATTTATGGGAGCAGCAAGTACGCTGAAGTGGGCCGGTCCTTCCGTCCTGCTGGCGTATATCATCGCCGGTATATTTGTCTTCTTTATCATGCGCTCGATGGGCGAGATGCTGTTCCTTGAGCCGGTGACCGGTTCATTCGCCGTATACGCGCACCGCTATATGAGTCCGTTCTTCGGCTACCTTACCGCCTGGTCGTACTGGTTTATGTGGATGGCGGTGGGGATCTCGGAGATTACGGCCATCGGGGTCTATGTGCAGTTCTGGTTCCCGGAGATGGCGCAATGGATACCGGCGTTGATTGCCGTCGGGCTGGTGGCGCTGGCGAACCTGGCAGCGGTGCGCCTGTACGGTGAAATCGAATTCTGGTTTGCGATGATCAAAGTCACCACCATTATCGTGATGATTGTGGTGGGGCTGGGGGTGATCTTCTTTGGCTTCGGTAACGGCGGTCACGCCATTGGTTTCTCGAACCTCAGCGAGCACGGCGGATTCTTCGCCGGCGGCTGGAAGGGCTTTCTGACGGCACTGTGTATTGTGGTGGCGTCCTATCAGGGCGTTGAGCTGATTGGTATCACCGCAGGTGAGGCGAAGAACCCGCAGGTCACGCTGCGTAGCGCGGTGGGGAAAGTCCTGTGGCGGATCCTGATTTTTTATGTGGGTGCCATTTTCGTTATTGTCACTATTTTCCCGTGGAACCAGATTGGTACGGGCGGCAGTCCGTTTGTCCTGACCTTCGCGAAAATCGGCATTACGGCTGCCGCAGGGATTATCAACTTTGTGGTGCTGACGGCAGCGCTGTCCGGCTGTAACAGCGGTATGTACAGCTGTGGACGGATGCTCTATGCGCTGGCGAAGAACCGTCAGCTGCCGGCGGCTATTGGTAAAGTCTCACGCAACGGCGTACCGGCCGTGGGCGTCGCGCTGTCGATTCTGATTCTGCTGGTCGGCTCCTGCCTGAACTATATTATCCCTAACCCGCAGCGGGTGTTCGTCTATGTCTACAGCGCCAGCGTGCTGCCGGGGATGGTGCCGTGGTTCGTGATCCTGATTAGCCAGATCCGTTTCCGCCACACCCATCAGGAGGCTATCGCCAGCCATCCTTTCCGTTCGCTGTTGTTCCCGTGGGCGAACTATCTCACGATGGCGTTTCTGATTTGTGTGCTGATCGGCATGGGTTTTAACGACGATACCCGTATGTCGCTGTTCGTCGGTATTCTTTTCCTCGCCCTGGTGACGCTCATTTATCGGGTATTTGGCTTCGCCAGGCAGGGGAATACCGAGAAAACGGCGGAATAAACGCCAAAATGAACAAAGCGTGACCAAACAGTAATTTTATTTAAAAAGGCACTAGACAGCGGGGGGGGAAGTCCGTAATATCCGACCCCGCAACGGCGCTAAGCGCCCGTAGCTCAGCTGGATAGAGCGCTGCCCTCCGGAGGCAGAGGTCTCAGGTTCGAATCCTGTCGGGCGCACCATTTAACCCGGTGCTTGAGCTGCGGTGGACTGTTTCAACAGGGCCGCGTGAAAAGATTTGTAGTGGTGGCTATAGCTCAGTTGGTAGAGCCCTGGATTGTGATTCCAGTTGTCGTGGGTTCGAATCCCATTAGCCACCCCATTATTTGATAGAGTTGTGAATTGCGAAGGTGGCGGAATTGGTAGACGCGCTAGCTTCAGGTGTTAGTGTCCTTAGGATGTGGGGGTTCGAGTCCCCCCCCTCGCACCACGACTTTAAAGAATTGAACTAAAAATTCAAAAAAGCAGTACATCGGCGAGTAGCGCAGCTTGGTAGCGCAACTGGTTTGGGACCAGTGGGTCGGAGGTTCGAATCCTCTCTCGCCGACCAATTTTGAACCCCGCTTCGGCGGGGTTTTTTGTTTTCTGCGCTCGCAGAAAAATCATCTATCCCCATGATATCGCTATCTATATTTCACTTATCGTGATGCGACTTATTGCCCGGAATAGTCTCAATTCATTGTGCGGACAGATACATTTTCCCCCGATCCTGTGCGATAATAACCGGGTAGATGCTCATTCCATCTCTTATGTTCGCCTTAGTGCCTCATAAACTCAGGAATGATGCAGAGCCGTTTAATGGTGCTTATCGTCCACTGACAGATGTCGCGTTTAGCCTCATCAAACACCATGGACATTACGTTGAGTGAAGCACCCAATTTGTTGTCAAACAGACCTGTTTTAACGCCTGCCCTGATTTCAGTGCAGGCGTTTTTTTATTTCAGGGATTGGCAGCCGATGGCAAAAGCAAGAATCAAGCAAGAGAGAGTAAAAAGCGGGTGCTGAGGAGAGCGCTATCGCCCCCAGAAGAGGCGATAGCAAAAGGGCGGTTACGCTTGCGGATTGTTCTGCAGGGTCAACAGCAGGCCATCACGGCGCATTAATGCCGCCTCTTCCGGTTGATGCATCCGGTCCAGCGTATCGGCCAGCCAGGCATAATCGAACGCATCCGGACGCTGTTTCAGCGCGGCACGGAACGCAATGCTGGCTTCTTGCCACTCGCCGTGACGCATCAGGGATTGCCCCAGGGTGCTCCACAGCAATGGACGGTCGCCGACGGTTTTGATCTGCTGACGCAGGACTTTTTCCAGCTGCTCAGGATTATTGGTCTTCAGGCGCGGAATCAGCATCGCCAGGCGGTCGTCATACTGCTTTTTCAGACCGTCGATAATAATCTGCTGTGCGGTATCGTGATCGTCGCTCTCAATCAGCAGGTTCGCCATCGCCACCTGCAACGTCACCTGGCTGCGGGTTTTGCGATTCTGGCTCTTCCACCATTCACGCAGCCCATCACTACCGCGGTCGGCCAGAGTTTGCCCCATCAGGCCAACCCAGGCCTGCTGCTCCAGCGCAGCGCGGTGTTCTTCATCGCCGACGTTGGCTTTCGCCATGGACGGGATGATATCCAGCAGGGAATTCCACGCCCCGGTGCGGGTATAGGCTTGCTCAGCCAGACGCAGTACTTCCGGATGTCTGGGGGTAATTTCCAGCAATTTATCAATGCCGTGGCGCGCCGCAAGATTCTCATTGCGGGCCAGCTGCAGACGTACGCGAGCGATCTCAACCGGGATGAGATCGTCCCCGGCCAGCTCAGTCGCGCGTTCCAGATGCTGATTGGCCCGGGCATCATCGCCACGCTGCTGTGCCGCTTCCGCCGCCATCAGGTAGTTCACCACCGGCTGTTCAGCATGATCGGCGTTTTTCGCCATCAGCTTCTCAACCTGCTGGTAGTCGCCTTCCGCCAGTTTGAGCAGCGCCTGCTCGGTCTGTTTACGTGCGCGACGGCGCTTACGACCAACGAACCAGCCGCGGGTATGCGCGCCGGTGCGGAAAATACGGCGGAACAGCCATTCGATAGCAAACAACACCACCATCGTGAGGATCATGATGATGACCAGCCCGGTGACGCTGGTTTCAATATTGTAGTTATCGGTCTGGATCAGCACGTATCCCTGGTGCCCGGAAATAATCGGACCGACCACGATCCCGGCGATCAACAGCGCGAACAGTAAGAGAATTTTCAACATGCGTTACTCTCCTTGTGCCGCGTGTGCAGGTGCCGGTTCAGATGCTGGCGCAGGTGCCGATGGGGCAGGGGCTGCTGGAGCCGGTGCGCTGCTCTGGGTGACGGCAGGCTGTGCCATCAGGCTGCGGACCCGCGTTTGCATTAGCTTCTCAAGAATGGCCTGGCTCTGCAGATTATCCGGCACGCTCATCGTGATGCTTTGCTGGCTCAGCTTATCGACATCCTCAAGGAAGGCCTTGGTCGTGGCATCTTCGGTATCGTAATACGCCCGCACCCACGTCGAGACGTTATCCAGCGCCTGCTTGTAGGTTTCTTCCTGATGGCGCGGGACCGCTTGGGCAGCAACCAGCAGACGAGAGCGAATATTTTCGCGCAGGTAGACGTCCTGGTTCGGCGCCAGCAGCGGTACCGCCGTTTCGTCGCGACGACGAATGGTGATAAAGCTGTCCATAAAGTTCTGCCAGCTTTTCTGCAGATTGACGCGCCATTCGCCAATGGAGCTGGAGAGCTCTTCGCTGTCGGAATCCATCGGGGAGTCGTCGTCATTGTTGTCGGCGAGACGCAGGTTATCAATCTGGTTCGCGAGCTGGTTGACCTTGAGGATAATACCGTCATAGTCCACCTGGCTGACCGCTGACAACGAGGTAATATCGTCGGTGATGGCGCGGCGGGCGCTAATCAGGCTGGGATCGTTCATATCGGCGAGGCTGGCGTCGGCGCTTTTTAGCAGCGCGGCGGCGGTGGTGACGTCCTGATCGCTCCACAGTTTACGCCCGGCGGATTTCACCAGGAAGTCGGCCTGTGCCAGCAGCCAGGTTTTGGCATCGCTGCCGGAAATCACCGCTACTTTTTGTTGCACCTCTTCCAGCTGCTTCGTCAGTGCTTCCTGCTGATGTTTTGCGTCGGCGAGTTGGTCAGCCTGCTGTTTAAGCAGACTTTCGAATTCATTTTTCTGGCTCTCTTGCGCTTTAAGCAGCGCGGCGACCTGGTCGCCAAGCACCGTACTGGTTTCGTTCTGCCGGGAGACTTGCTGTTTATTCAAACTAAACAGGCCCACGCCAGCGGCGAGGGCAATGGCGATAGCCACCGCGCTAAGGACGAGGCTGGTTTTATTACCGCCGTTTTTCTTTCCGCTATTCTCTGGCTGTGGCGTCTTGTCCACGGCCTCCCTGGTCTCTTCAACCACGGCGGATTGGTTTTGTTGTTCCGTCATTATGGCTTCCAATGTTGAGAGTTATTGTAATGCGCGTAGCAGCGCATCGTTGTCGGCACCATCGGCAACCTGGATATCCTGCCAGCCCAAATCACGGGCCTGCCGGGCCAGGCGTTCACTGACAACGACAATGCGACAGCGTAGGAGCCACCGCTCGTGATACCACTGCGGCATCAGTGTCCAAAGCTGTTGCAGCATCTCACCGCTGGTGATGACCAGGGTGTTGATGCCGCGGGACTGCCAGCGCATTGCTTCTTCTGCGCCATCATAATGCTTTGTATTGCGTTGATAACATTCACAAAAAGTGACTTCTGCACCGCGTTCACGGAGCGTTTCACCTAACAATTCCCGCCCACCATTACCGCGAAGAAGGAGCGCCTTCTTTCCCGCAATGTTTTGTAATTCAGGTAATTGTAGCAAGACTTCGCTGATTTCCCGATCTAATGGGTAGCGAATATTCTGACCACTGACCGTATGCAGCGCCAGTGCGGTGGTGCGGCCAATCGCGAAATAGTCCGCTGCCTGCGGCCAGCGCTGACCCAGCTGCTGCAGGCGCGCGTGAGCAAACTTGACGGCGTGCTGCGACAGCGCGAACAGGAGATCGCCGGCCGATAAGGCGGCCAACTGACCGCTTAACGCGTGCAGTTGGCGACCGGGGGTAAATTCAATAAGCGGAAAGCTCCAGGCCTCCTGTCCTTGTAAGCGCAGGCGGCTGACCAGCTCTTCGCCTTGCGGCAGCGGACGGGTGACCAGGATGCTCATCGCGGCGCTTCTCCGGCATACACCACGGCGAGAATATCGCGGGCGCCGTTATCCAGCAGCTCTTCGGCAAGGGAAACACCGAGACGTTCCGCCTCTTGCGGATGACCGCGTCGCTCACCCTGGACCATTTGCGAACCGTCCGGCGCGCCAACCAGCGCCCGCAGCCACAACTCACCATCGATAAGCTCGGCGTAGCTGCCGATAGGCACCTGACAGCCACCTTCCAGCCGGGTGTTCATCGCCCGTTCGGCGCGTACCCGAATGGCGGTCTCGTCGTGATTGAGCGGGGCCAGCAGCGTCTGCGTCCAGCTATCGTCCAGGCGACATTCAATTCCAACGGCGCCCTGGCCGACGGCAGGCAGTGACTGCTCCGGCGTCAACGGCTGGCGAATGCGCGCTTCCAGACCCAGGCGCTTAAGCCCGGCGGCGGCGAGGATAATGGCGTCATATTCGCCGCTATCGAGTTTGCCGAGACGTGTGCCCACGTTGCCGCGCAGCGAGCGGATCACCAGATCCGGACGGCGTGCGGCGAGCTGGCACTGACGGCGTAAACTTGATGTGCCAACGATGCTGCCGTGCGGCAGTGCATCGATTGAGGCGTAGTTATTCGACACGAAAGCGTCGCGCGGATCTTCGCGCTCGCAAATTGTGACCAGTCCCAGCCCCTCAGGGAACTCGACGGGAACATCTTTCATGGAGTGCACGGCGATATCCGCGCGTCCTTCCATGATGGCCAGCTCTAATTCTTTGACAAATAAACCTTTACCGCCCACTTTTGCCAGCGGTGTATCAAGGAGTACGTCGCCGCGCGTGACCATCGGCACCAGTTCTACGACCAGGCCAGGATGGCAGGACTCAAGGCGATCTTTCACATAATGCGCCTGCCATAGCGCAAGTGGGCTTTGCCGTGTGGCAATTCTCAAAACTTTGTCTAACATGCTTGTTACCGTCATTGTCGACCACAAACTATCCTAACATTGTTGCCTTAGGGATGTTAGTTTTGTGGGTATAGGGCCGTGGCGCTTTGGTTATTGACGTTTGATGCGCATCGCGGTTGCCGCAACCGTAGTGATGAATTTACACACAGTAAACGGTGCTACACTTGTATGTAGCGCATCTTTCTTTACGGTCAATCAGCAAGGTGTTAGATTGATCACGTTTTAAACCATTTGTCCGTCAGCAGTTCATCACAACCACACCGACGACGAATGGTGACGGTTTTTGTTGAAATACTGAAATCCTCCGTACTATTGTACGACGGTTTTTTGAACATCAGGCGATATGTCTTGTACCTCTATATTGAGACACTGAAACAGAGACTGGATGCCATCAACCAACTGCGCGTAGATCGCGCGCTTGCTGCCATGGGACCCGCTTTCCAGCAGGTTTACAGTCTACTGCCGACATTATTACATTATCATCACCCGTTGATGCCGGGTTACCTTGACGGTAACGTTCCCCGTGGCATTTGCCTCTACACGCCTGATGAAACCCAACGCCACTACCTTGATGAGCTGGAACTCCACCGGGGCCTGCTAACGCAGGAGCCGCCGAAAGGCGAGCTGCCGATTACCGGCCTGTACTCGATGGGCAGTACCTCCTCTGTAGGGCAAAGCTGTTCCTCCGACCTCGATATCTGGGTGTGCCATCAGGCATGGCTCGATACCGAAGAACGCCAGCTGTTACAACGTAAATGCAGCCTGCTTGAAAGCTGGGCGGCATCGCTGGGCGTTGAAGTCAGCTTCTTCCTGATTGACGAAAACCGCTTCCGCCACAATGAAAGCGGCAGCCTGGGCGGCGAAGACTGCGGCTCCACGCAGCATATTTTGCTGCTAGATGAGTTCTACCGCACCGCGGTGCGCCTCGCCGGGAAACGTATTCTGTGGAATATGGTGCCGTGCGAAGAAGAAGATCACTACGACGATTACGTCATGAGCCTGTATGCCCAGGGCGTACTGACGCCAAACGAGTGGCTGGATCTCGGCGGCCTGAGCTCGCTGTCGGCGGAAGAGTACTTCGGCGCCAGCCTGTGGCAGCTGTATAAAAGCATCGATTCGCCATATAAGGCCGTGCTGAAAACCCTGCTGCTGGAAGCGTACTCCTGGGAGTACCCGAACAACCGTCTGCTGGCGAAAGACATTAAACAGCGCCTGCATGATGGTGAGATCGTTTCTTTTGGTCTCGACCCTTACTGCATGATGCTGGAGCGTGTTACCGCCTATCTGCAGGCGATCGAAGATGACACTCGTCTCGATCTGGTACGCCGTTGCTTCTACCTGAAAGTCTGCGAAAAACTCAGCCGCGAGCGCGCCTGCGTGGGCTGGCGTCGTGAAGTCGTCAGCCATCTGGTCAAAGAGTGGGGCTGGGATGAAAAGCGTCTGATGATGCTGGACAACCGGGCGAACTGGAAGATCGACGAAGTCCGCAAAGCGCACAACGAACTGCTGGATGCGATGATGCAAAGCTATCGCAACCTGATCCGCTTTGCGCGGCGCAATAACCTGAGCGTTTCCGCCAGCCCACAGGATATCGGCGTGCTGACCCGTAAGCTGTATGCCGCGTTTGAAGCGCTGCCGGGGAAAGTGACCCTGGTGAACCCGCAAATTTCACCGGATCTCTCCGAGCCGAATCTGACCTTTATCCACGTGCCGCCTGGCCGTGCCAACCGCACCGGCTGGTACGTCTATAACCGCGCGCCGGATATGGAATCGATCATCAGCCATCAGCCGCTGGAATATAACCGTTATCTTAATAAGCTGGTGGCATGGGCCTGGTTTAATGGCCTGCTGACGTCACGTACTCGCCTGTTTATTAAGGGCAACGGTATCGTTGATCTGGCGAAACTGCAGGAGATGGTGGCCGATGTGTCGCACCACTTCCCGCTGCGCCTGCCGTCGCCAACGCCAAAAGCGCTGTACAGCCCGTGCGAAATTCGCCACCTGGCCATTATCGTTAACCTCGAATATGACCCGACCGCGGCGTTCCGCAATCAGGTAGTGCATTTTGACTTCCGTAAGCTGGATGTCTTTAGCTTCGGTGAAGAGCAGAAGTGTTTAATTGGCAGCGTCGACCTGCTGTATCGTAACTCGTGGAACGAAGTGCGAACCCTGCACTTTAACGGCGAGCAGGCGATGATCGAAGCGCTTAAAACCATTCTGGGCAAGATGCACCAGGATGCAGCGCCGCCGGACAGCGTTGAAGTCTTCTGCTACAGCCAGCATCTGCGCGGCTTAATCCGTACCCGCGTGCAGCAGATGGTTTCCGAGTGTATTGAACTGCGTCTTTCGAGTACCCGTCAGGATACCGGCCGCTTTAAGGCGCTGCGGGTGTCCGGACAGACCTGGGGCCTGTTCTTTGAACGGCTGAACGTTTCGGTGCAGAAGCTGGAAAACGCGATCGAATTCTACGGCGCTATCTCGCATAACAAACTGCATGGCCTGTCGGTTCAGGTGGAAACCAACCACGTTAAGCTGCCGCAGGTGGTGGACGGGTTTGCCAGTGAAGGGATTATTCAGTTCTTCTTTGAAGATGCTGATAACGACAGCGGGTTTAACATCTATATTCTCGACGAGAGCAACCGCGCTGAGGTGTATCACCACTGTGAAGGCAGTAAAGAGGAGCTGGTGCGTGACGTGAGCCGTTTCTACTCGTCATCCCATGACCGCTTTACCTACGGCTCCAGCTTTATCAACTTCAACCTGCCGCAGTTCTATCAGATTGTTGACGTAGACGGCCGACCGCAGGTGATTCCTTTCCGTAGCCAGGCGATCGGCACCACCGCGACGCCGGTGAGCCAGGATACGACCGTCTCGCCGATGCTGCAGCAGCACTATTCCTGAGAGCGTCCCCTGAGTACCAGTAACCCGGATAACGCGCGACGCGCTGCTATCCGGGCATATCCTTAGCGGAAGCTGACCTCTTCGCCTGCCTGCTGCGTGGCCGCCTGTTCCAGCAGATCCCAGAAGGTTTCCCCGCTGCGATCGCAAACCCACTCATCACCTTTTAAATCAAAATGATAGCCGCCCTGTTTTGTGGCCAGCCACACCTGATGCAGCGGCTCCTGACGGTTGATAATGATTTTGCTGCCGTTTTCAAAACTGAGGGTCAGTACGCCGCCGTTAATTTCACAGTCGATATCGCTATCGCCGTCGCGGTCGTCCAGACGCTCTTCGATGGTCATCCACAGGCTGTCAGCCAGTCGATGGAATTCACTGTCGTTCATCGTTCTACCCTGCTTTTTTGAAGATGCCGGCAGTATAGCGCGAAACAAAAGCGCGCGCAGTCGGATGCTAAACGCTTGCTTTTACGTCTTCTCCTGCGATGATAGAAAGCAGAAAGAGTGAATCACGGGCAACTATCAATGAAAAACGTTTTTCCAGCGCTTGCCGTTTTATTGGCGGTCTTTAGCCTGACCGGCTGTGGTCTGAAGGGACCGTTGTACTTCCCTCCGGCAGAAAAGACGGCTGCACCGCCGACCAAACCGGTCGATAGCGGGATCCAGAGCTCGACGCCAGATCGTAACGATCGCGGTGATAGCGGCGGCCCGACCCAGATAAACTATTAACGATAACGTTCTGTTCCGCGCAACTGGAGTAGATGATGCAGTTCTCTAAAATGCATGGCCTTGGCAACGACTTTATGGTCGTTGACGCGGTAACGCAGAATGTTTTTTTCTCACCGGAGCTGATTCGCCGCCTGGCGGATCGTCATCTGGGCGTTGGTTTCGATCAGCTGCTGGTGGTTGAACCGCCTTACGATCCTGATCTGGATTTCCACTATCGCATCTTCAACGCCGACGGCAGTGAAGTCTCACAGTGCGGTAACGGTGCGCGCTGCTTTGCTCGCTTCGTGCGCCTGAAAGGCCTGACCAATAAACGTGACATCCGCGTGAGCACGGCGAACGGTCGTATGGTATTAAGCGTAACGGAAGACGATCTGGTGCGGGTGAATATGGGCGAGCCGAACTTCGAGCCCTCTCAGGTGCCTTTCCGCGCCAACAAAGCGGAAAAGACCTATATCATGCGCGCGGCGGAACAGACAGTATTGTGCGGCGTCGTCTCGATGGGCAATCCGCACTGTGTTATCCAGGTCGATGATGTGGAAACCGCGGCGGTAGAAACGCTGGGCCCGGTGATGGAAAGCCACGAACGCTTCCCGGAACGCGCGAACATCGGCTTTATGCAGGTCGTCGAGCGCAATCTCATTCGTCTGCGGGTATATGAACGCGGCGCGGGTGAAACCCAGGCCTGCGGCAGCGGCGCCTGTGCGGCGGTCGCGGTGGGCATCCAACAAGGATTGCTGGCCGAAGAAGTACGCGTGGAATTGCCAGGCGGGCGTCTTGATATCGCCTGGAAAGGCCCGGGCCAACCGTTGCTTATGACTGGCCCGGCGGCACATGTCTACGACGGATTTATTCACTTATGAAACAAGTCGGGGAAGAACAGCAGGAAATCACTGGCGCGCTGG
This sequence comes from Klebsiella sp. R445, assembly GCF_051131755.1. Classification (NCBI taxonomy): domain Bacteria; kingdom Pseudomonadati; phylum Pseudomonadota; class Gammaproteobacteria; order Enterobacterales; family Enterobacteriaceae; genus Klebsiella; species Klebsiella sp. R445. Next base: position 2,979,128 of record NZ_CP180446.1, on the reverse strand, counting down.
ACGATCGCGCGGTGGTGGACTATCTGTTGCAACATCCTGAATTCTTTATTCGCAATGCCGCCCTCGTGGAGCACATGCGCGTACCGCATCCGGTGCGTGGCACCATTTCGCTGGTGGAATGGCATATGGTGCGGGCACGTAACCATATCAACGTGCTGGAAGAAAACATGATGCTGCTGATGGAGCAGGCGACGGCGAATGAAAGCCTGTTCCAGCGCCTGCTGCATCTGCAGACGCGGCTGGCGTCGGCGGAAAGCCTCGATGAGATGCTGAACCGCTTTCACCGCTGGGCCCGTGAGATCGGGCTGGCGGGGGCGACGGTGCGTCTGTTTCCTGACAGCTGGCGGCTCGGTGCGCCATCGAAATTCACTCATCTGGCGCTGAGCCGGCAGGCGTTTGAGCCCATTCGCATCCAGCGTCTTGGCCAGGCACGCCACTATCTCGGGCCGCTACACGGGCCGGAACTGCTGGTGGTGCTGCCTGAAGCGAAAGCCATCGGGTCGGTCGCGATGTCGCTGCTCGGCGGCGATGACGCGCCTGGCGTGATGCTGTTCAGCAGCCGTGACGCTCAGCATTATCAGCCCGGGCAGGGGACGCAGCTGCTGCAGGAGATCGCGTTAATGCTGCCGGGACTGTTGGAGCGCTGGGTTGAACGCGCATGACCGACTCCCCGTTATTCACCGCCGTTGAACGTTTTCTGCGTTATCTGGGCGTGGAGCGTCAGCTCAGCCCGATTACGCTGCTGAACTACCGGCGTCAGCTCGAGGCGCTGATGGCGTTGGCTGAACCGGCAGGACTGAAAAGCTGGCAGCAGTGCGATGCCGCTCAGGTTCGTGGCCTGGCGGTGCGCAGCCGCAAGCAGGGTCTGGGGCCCGCCAGCCTTGCGCTGCGGCTTTCCGCGTTGCGCAGCTTCTTTGACTGGCTGGTGGCGCAGGGCGAGCTGACGGCGAACCCGGCGAAAGGCATCTCCGCCCCGAAAATCCCGCGTCACTTGCCGAAAAATATCGACGTCGATGACGTGAACCGACTGCTGGATATCGACCTCAACGATCCGCTGGCGGTGCGTGACCGGGCGATGCTGGAAGTGATGTACGGTGCGGGCCTGCGTCTCTCCGAGCTGGTCAATCTCGATATCAAACACCTCGATCTGGAATCCGGCGAGGTGTGGGTGATGGGGAAAGGCAGCAAAGAGCGTCGCCTGCCGATTGGCCGCAGCGCGGTGGCGTGGATTGAGCACTGGCTCGATCTCCGCGGGCTGTTTGGCACCGATGACGACGCGCTGTTTTTATCCAAATTGGGGAAACGGATTTCCGCGCGAAACGTGCAGAAGCGTTTTGCCGAATGGGGCATCAAGCAGGGGCTGAACAGCCACGTGAATCCACATAAACTACGCCACTCGTTTGCGACACATATGCTCGAATCGAGCGGCGATCTGCGTGGCGTGCAGGAGCTGCTGGGTCACGCCAATCTGTCCACCACTCAAATCTATACCCATCTTGATTTTCAACACCTTGCCTCGGTGTATGATGCGGCGCATCCGCGCGCCAAACGGGGGAAATAATGCGCTTTTACCGACCTCTGGGCCAGATTTCTGCTTTGACGTTTGACCTGGACGATACCCTTTACGACAACCGCCCGGTCATCGACCGCACGCTGCATGAGTCGCTGGCCTTCGTGCGGCAATACCATCCGGCGCTGAGCCACTTCGACGTTCACGAGCTGCACCAGCTACGCGAAACGTTGCTGGAGACGGAGCCGGAGATTTACCACGACGTGACCGAATGGCGCCGCCGCGCGCTGGTGCTGGGAATGACGAATGCCGGGCTGTCCGCCGGGCAGGCTGCCGAAGGTGCAGAGGCGGCGATGGCCAATTTTGCCCACTGGCGCAGCCTGATCGATGTCCCGCAGGAAACCCACGATACGCTGGCCGCCCTGGCAAAAAAATGGCCGCTGGTGGCGGTGACGAACGGGAACGCGCAGCCGGAACGCTTTGGGCTGAATGACTATTTCCGTTTTGTATTACGTGCCGGTCCGGACGGACGCTCGAAACCCTTTGCCGATATGTATCATCTGGCGGCCGAGCGCCTCGAACTGCCGCTCGGTCAGATACTGCACGTGGGGGATGACCTGACGACCGACGTCGCCGGGGCGATCCGCTGCGGTATGCAGGCCTGCTGGATCAAACCGCAGGGGGCCGACCTGATGCGCGCCAGCGACAGCCGTCTGCTGCCGCACATTGAAATTTCGCAGTTGGCATCTCTGACCTCGCTGATATAATCACCACTAGTTCTGTATATATTAACAGTATGCCCGGTAGACCTTGCGTGACCGGGCAGCTCTTTTCCGGCGGTGCCAATGGACGTTTCTTACCTGCTCGACAGCCTTAATGACAAACAGCGCGAAGCCGTTGCTGCTTCGCGTACCAATATGCTGGTTCTGGCTGGTGCGGGCAGCGGTAAGACTCGTGTCCTGGTGCATCGTATCGCCTGGCTGCTGAGCGTGGAAAACTGCTCGCCCTATTCGATTATGGCGGTGACCTTTACCAACAAAGCGGCAGCAGAGATGCGTCATCGTATCAGCCAACTGATGGGAACCAGCCAGGGCGGCATGTGGGTCGGCACATTTCACGGACTGGCCCACCGACTGCTGCGGGCTCACCATCTGGATGCTAACCTGCCGCAGGATTTTCAGATCCTCGATAGCGAAGATCAGCTGCGTCTGCTGAAACGCCTGATTAAAGCCATGAACCTCGACGAGAAGCAGTGGCCGCCGCGTCAGGCAATGTGGTACATCAACAGCCAGAAAGACGAAGGGCTACGCCCGCACCATATTCAAAGCTACGGTAACCCGGTTGAGCAAACCTGGCAGAAGGTCTATCAGGCCTATCAGGAAGCCTGCGATCGCGCTGGTCTGGTGGATTTTGCCGAGCTGCTGCTGCGCGCGCACGAGCTGTGGCTCAACAAGCCGCATATTCTCCAGCACTACCGTGAGCGCTTCACCAATATCCTCGTCGATGAGTTTCAGGATACCAACAACATTCAGTACGCCTGGATTCGCCTGCTGGCGGGCGACAGCGGCAAGGTAATGATTGTCGGCGATGACGACCAGTCGATCTACGGCTGGCGCGGCGCCCAGGTAGAGAACATCCAGCGCTTCCTTAACGACTTCCCCGGTGCAGAAACCATCCGCCTGGAGCAGAACTACCGTTCAACCAGCAACATCCTGAGCGCGGCGAACGCCCTGATTGAAAACAACAGCGGGCGTCTGGGCAAAAAGCTGTGGACCGATGGCGCCGACGGCGAACCGATCTCGCTCTATTGCGCCTTCAACGATCTTGATGAAGCGCGCTTTGTGGTAAACCGTATTAAGACCTGGCAGGAGAACGGTGGGGCGCTGGAGCAGTGCGCGATTTTGTATCGCAGCAACGCCCAGTCGCGTTTGCTGGAAGAGGCGCTGTTACAGGCCAGCATGCCGTACCGGATCTACGGCGGTATGCGCTTCTTCGAACGCCAGGAAATTAAAGATGCGCTGTCGTATCTGCGCCTGATTGCCAACCGCAACGACGACGCGGCCTTTGAGCGCGTGGTCAACACTCCGACGCGCGGCATCGGGGATCGCACGCTCGACGTGGTGCGTCAGACCTCGCGCGATCGTCAGCTCACACTGTGGCAGGCGTGTCGTGAACTGCTGAAAGATAAAGCCCTGGCCGGTCGTGCCGCTAGCGCGTTACAGCGTTTTATGGAGCTGATAGACGCCCTGGCGCAGGAAACCGTGGATATGCCGCTGCATGTACAGACCGACCGGGTCATTAAGGATTCCGGCCTGCGGATCATGTACGAGCAGGAGAAAGGCGAGAAGGGCCAGACCCGTATTGAAAACTTAGAGGAACTGGTGACGGCAACGCGCCAGTTCAGCTACAACGACGAAGATGAAGATTTAATGCCGCTGCAGGCGTTTCTCTCCCACGCCGCGCTGGAAGCGGGCGAAGGGCAGGCGGATACCTGGCAGGACGCGGTACAGCTGATGACCCTGCACTCGGCGAAAGGTCTGGAGTTCCCGCAGGTGTTTATCGTCGGCGTGGAAGAGGGGATGTTCCCGAGCCAGATGGCGCTGGATGAAGGCGACCGTCTGGAAGAAGAACGTCGCCTGGCCTACGTTGGCGTGACGCGGGCGATGCAGAAACTGACCCTGACCTACGCGGAAACCCGTCGGCTGTACGGCAAAGAGGTCTACCACCGTCCGTCGCGCTTTATCGGTGAGCTGCCGGAAGACTGCGTGGAAGAGGTGCGTCTGCGGGCGACGGTGAGCCGTCCGGTCAGCCATCAGCGGATGGGAACGCCGATGGCGGAAAACGATACCGGCTACAAGCTGGGCCAGCGGGTTCGCCATCCTAAGTTCGGCGAAGGTACTATCGTGAATCTGGAAGGAAGCGGCGAACACAGTCGCCTGCAAGTGGCGTTCCAGGGGCAAGGTATCAAATGGCTGGTGGCGGCTTATGCGCGGCTGGAAACAGTGTAACATTAAGAAAAATATCGTTTTTTTATAATTATCTGCTAGCCTTATATGCTAAAGGGCAGGATTTGCTCTTTAGCGTTCCGTTGCGTGTTGACGCCGTTTTTGCGCTGGCGTAACATGCGCGCACGATTACGCTAAGAGGACATTCGCCTTGGACACACCCAGTAGATGCTGGCTCAACTTCCTGTCCGTCAGGAACAACTCCTAAGGCTATCCTCTTATGCTGATAGCCTTAGCGGTTGTCGGCGACCCGTCATTCCCGTCGCTCTGAGTCAGGCTTAATGGTCTGAAACCCAAATTGTTTCTGTGTGCCCACCGAACTGTCCGATAATTTTTTTGCATTGGGAGTCCCGGTCATGCTGAGCGCATTTCAACTGGAAAATAATCGTTTAACACGCCTGGAAGCGGATGAAATAAAACATCTCGCCAGTTCGGTGTGGGTCGATCTGGTGGAGCCAGACGACGATGAACGAAGCCGCGTACAGACGGAACTGGGTCAGAACCTGGCAACCCGTCCGGAACTGGAAGACATCGAAGCATCGGCGCGTTTCTTCGAAGACGAAGACGGTTTGCACATTCACTCATTCTTCTTTTTTGAAGATGCCGAAGACCACGCCGGTAACTCCACCGTGGCGTTTACGATTCGTGAAGGGCGCCTGTTCACCCTGCGCGAGCGCGAACTGCCCGCGTTTCGTCTCTATCGCATGCGCGTGCGCAACCAGCTAATGGTTGATGGCAACGCCTATGAGCTGCTGCTGGATCTGTTCGAAACCAAAATTGAACAGCTGGCGGATGAAATCGAAAACATCTATAGCGACCTGGAAAAACTCAGCCGCGTGATTATGGAAGGCCGTCAGGGCGACGAGTACGATGACGCGCTGTCAACGCTGGCGGAACAAGAGGATATCGGCTGGAAGGTGCGCCTGTGTCTGATGGATACCCAGCGAGCACTGAACTTCCTGGTGCGTAAGGCCCGTTTGCCGGCGGGGCAGCTGGAGCAGGCACGTGAGATCCTGCGCGATATCGAATCCCTGCTGCCGCACAATGAATCGCTGTTCCAGAAGGTCAACTTCCTGATGCAGGCGGCGATGGGCTTTATCAACATCGAGCAGAACCGCATCATCAAGATCTTCTCGGTGGTCTCGGTAGTCTTCCTGCCGCCAACGCTGGTGGCTTCCAGCTACGGGATGAACTTCGAGTTTATGCCGGAGCTGCACTGGAGCTTTGGTTACCCGGGCGCGATTGTCTTTATGATGCTCGCCGGTCTGGCACCGTATCTCTACTTTAAGCGTAAAAACTGGCTGTAGATTGGCAGATGCCCGGATAGCGGCAGCGCCGCTGCCCGGGCTTTATACGGTTTCGAGCGGGGTTATCCCTTACGCAGCCGGCGCTGGGTATACAGCGCATCAACGATAAAGACCGCCAGCGCAATCCAGATAAAGGCGAAGGTCACCATCTTATCGGCCCCCGGCACTTCCCCGTAAAACACCACCGCCAGCAGGAACATCAGCGTCGGGCCAATATACTGGAAGAACCCCAGCGTAGAGAGTCGCAGGCGGGTGGCAGCGCCGGTAAAGCACAGCAGCGGAATGGTGGTGACAACCCCGGCCGCCATCAGCAGCAGGTTCAGCGACCACGGGTTTTGCCCCATATGGCTGGTCGGGCTGTCGGCGATGGCGAACAGATACAGCGCCGCCACCGGTAGCAGCCACAGGGTTTCAACCAGCATGCCGGTTTGCGCATCAACGGCGATCTTTTTACGCAGCAGCCCGTAAAAGGCGAAGCTAAAGGCCAGCCCCAGGCCGATAATCGGCAGCGAACCAAAGGTCCACAGCTGTACCAGCACGCCGCAAAGCGCCAACAGTACCGCCAGCCACTGCATCCGGCGGAAGCGCTCGCCGAGGAAGATCATCCCCAGCACAATATTCACCAGCGGGTTAATAAAGTAGCCAAGGCTAGCCTCCAGCATATGGTGGTTATTCACCGCCCAGATGAAAAGCAGCCAGTTGCCGCCAATTAGCACCGCCGATACCGCCAGCAGAAACACCTTCCGCGGCGTATGCAGCAGTTTCTTCACCTGCGGCCACTGGTGGCTGAGGCTGATCAACGCCAGCATGAAAAAGAACGACCAGATCACGCGATGGGTCAGGATTTCATCGGCGGGAACATAGTAGATAAGTTTGAAATAGGCTGGTGCGATGCCCCAGATAAAATAGGCGGCAAGAGCCAGAATAATCCCCAGCCGCGTTTGTTTTGCATCCATCAGTAGAATCCGTTACGCCAAAACAACGATGTTACTTTATTTAGCGCGCTCAACCCACCATATACGTTGCCGTGGCGCTGGCGATATAAACCTGCTCTTCATTGTGCAGTTCTACCCGGGCCACCGCGACTTTGTTGCCGGCACGCAGCAGGCTGCTGGTGGCGGTAAAGTGCTCGCCGCGTCCGGGACGCAGATAGTCCACGCGCAGGTCGATGGTGCCCATGCGCGACAGGCGCTGGCGCAACTCTTCTTCGTTGATCGTGTCGTGTCGGGTCAGGGTGCTGCCGACACAGACCAGCCCGGCGGCGACGTCCAGCGCCGAGGCGATGACTCCGCCGTGCAGAATGCTTTGCGCCCAGTTGCCCACCATCATTGGCTGATTTTTAAAGCTCAGTTGAGCAAACTCTTTTTCGTAACGCTCTAACTTCAGGCCTAAGGCGCGGTTGAAAGGCATGTGGTCGACAAAAATTTCGCCTACCAGCTTAAGGGCGGCTTCGGCAGTAAGTTCAGACATGACGATGATATCCGTTCGTTAATGAAATGTTGATTTTATGCTTCTAAAACGGTGATTACCACTTTCAGAACGGATAACCGGGCAGGGCGGTTATAAACAGGTAGAATGAGTCCGGGGTAAAACAGAAATAAAAATCATTCATTCAGGAGAACAGCAATGCGTATCTCTTTGGCCTGGCTGCTGGCGCTTGGTGCGCTTCCGGCAGGCGTTTTGGCGCAGGACGCGCCGGTTAGTCGTCCCGTTCACGATACACCAGCGGTACGCGGTAGCATTATCGCTAACCTGTTACAGGACCACGACAACCCTTTCATATTGTATCCCTATGAGAGCAACTATCTGCTCTATACGTGGAGCAGCGATATCAACAAGGAAGCGATCTCCAGCTATGACTGGGCGGAGAACGCCCGCAAAGATGAAGTGAAATTCCAGCTCAGCCTGGCCTTCCCGCTGTGGCGCGGGATCCTCGGCGAGAACTCGCTGCTGGGGGCATCCTATACCCAGAAATCCTGGTGGGAGCTCTCTAACAGTAAGGAATCGGCACCGTTTCGTGAAACCAACTATGAACCGCAGCTGTTCCTGGGCTTTGCGACGGATTACCAGCTGGCAGGCTGGACGTTGCGCGATATCGAAATGGGTTACAACCACGACTCGAACGGCCGCTCTGACCCCACCTCCCGCAGCTGGAACCGCCTGTATGCTCGCCTGATGGCGCAAAACGGCAACTGGCTGGTGGAAGTGAAGCCCTGGTACGTCGTCGGCAGTACCAGCGATAACCCGGATATCACCAAATATATGGGCTATTACCGCCTGAAGGTCGGCTATCAGCTCGGTGAGGCGATTCTGAGTGCCCAGGGGCAATATAACTGGAACACCGGTTACGGTGGCGCCGAACTGGGCGTGAGCTATCCGATCACCCGCCACGTGCGTTTCTACACCCAGGTCTACAGTGGTTATGGTGAATCGCTGATTGACTATAATTTTAACCAGACGCGTGTTGGCGTCGGTGTAACGCTCAACGATCTGTTTTAATCGTTGCACTCTGGCTCACGGGCGCTGAAAATAGCGCCTGTTTTCTTTTCAGGCAGGTGGGGTCAACGTGGCGCAGGCGGAAGTATTGAATCAAACAGTGCTGGCAAAGCAGGTTTTACAGGAAACCTTCGGCTACCAGCAGTTTCGCCCTGGTCAGGAAACCATTATCGACACGGCGTTGGGCGGGCGTGACTGCCTGGTCGTCATGCCCACCGGCGGCGGTAAATCGCTGTGCTATCAGGTTCCGGCACTGGTACTGGGTGGCCTGACCGTTGTAGTGTCGCCGCTGATCTCGCTGATGAAAGATCAGGTCGACCAGCTGCTGGCTAACGGCGTGGCCGCCGCCTGTCTTAACTCGACGCAGAGCCGCGAACAACAGCAGGAAGTGATGGCGGGCTGTCGCAACGGCCAGATCCGCCTGCTGTATATCGCCCCTGAGCGATTGATGCTGGATAATTTCCTCGAGCATCTCAGCCACTGGAACCTGGCGATGCTGGCGGTGGATGAAGCCCACTGTATTTCCCAATGGGGACATGACTTCCGTCCGGAGTATGCCGCGCTGGGCCAGCTGCGGCAGCGCATGCCGCAGATCCCGTTTATGGCGTTGACGGCGACCGCCGATGACACCACTCGCCGCGATATTGTGCGCCTGCTGGGGCTGAACGACCCGCTGATTCAGGTCAGCAGCTTCGATCGTCCCAACATCCGTTATATGCTGATGGAGAAGTTTAAACCTCTCGATCAGCTGATGCGCTACGTGCAGGACCAGCGTGGCAAATCGGGCATCATCTACTGCAACAGCCGTTCGAAAGTGGAGGACACCGCCGCCCGTCTGCAAAGCCGGGGTATAAGCGCGGCTGCCTACCATGCCGGGCTGGAAAACGACATCCGGGCGGACGTGCAGGAAAAATTTCAGCGCGACGATCTGCAAATCGTGGTCGCGACCGTTGCCTTCGGCATGGGGATCAACAAACCCAACGTCCGCTTTGTGGTGCACTTCGACATTCCCCGCAATATTGAATCCTATTACCAGGAGACCGGGCGCGCCGGGCGTGATGGCCTGCCGGCAGAAGCGATGCTGTTTTACGATCCGGCCGATATGGCGTGGTTACGCCGCTGTCTGGAGGAGAAACCCGCCGGGCCGCTGCAGGACATCGAACGCCATAAGCTCAACGCGATGGGCGCGTTTGCCGAAGCGCAAACCTGCCGCCGTCTGGTGCTGCTGAACTATTTTGGCGAGGGGCGTCAGGAGGCGTGCGGTAACTGCGATATCTGCCTCGACCCGCCGAAACAGTACGACGGCTTAATGGACGCGCGTAAGGCGCTGTCGACCATTTACCGCGTGAATCAGCGCTTCGGGATGGGCTATGTGGTTGAGGTGCTGCGCGGGGCCAATAATCAGCGCATTCGCGAGATGGCCCATGACAAGCTGCCGGTGTACGGCATTGGTCGCGATCAGAGCCACGAACACTGGGTGAGCGTGATTCGCCAACTGATTCATCTCGGCCTGGTGACGCAAAATATCGCCCAGCATTCGGCGCTACAGCTGACCGAGGCCGCCCGTCCGGTACTGCGTGGCGAGGTGCCGCTGCAGCTCGCCGTGCCGCGTATCGTGGCGCTCAAACCGAAGGCGATGCAAAAAACCTTCGGCGGCAACTACGATCGCAAGCTGTTTGCCAAGCTGCGCAAGTTACGCAAGGCCATTGCCGACGAAGAGAATATCCCGCCGTACGTCGTATTTAACGACGCGACGCTGATTGAAATGGCCGAGCAATCGCCGATCACCGCCGGTGAGATGCTGAGCGTCAACGGCGTGGGCACGCGGAAACTGGAGCGCTTCGGTAAAGAGTTTATGGCGCTGATCCGCGCCCATGTCGATGGTGAAGATGAGTAGTCAGCCGGGCCAAAAAGTGCCAGGATAGTTTCGGTCTTCACTATATTCCTGCTAGTAAAATAGCCTGTTAAGTAGGGTTCAATCATGCTGATGCTTTTCCTGACCGTCGCGCTGGTGCATATCATTGCGCTGATGAGTCCTGGCCCGGATTTTTTCTTTGTTTCGCAGACCGCCGTCAGCCGCTCTCGTAAAGAGGCGATGATGGGCGTGCTGGGCATTACCGTTGGCGTCATGGTTTGGGCGGGCGTGGCGCTGCTTGGCCTGCACCTGATTATCGAAAAAATGGCCTGGCTGCACACCATTATTATGGTCGGCGGCGGCTTGTATCTGTGCTGGATGGGGTATCAGATGCTGCGCGGCGCGCTGAAGAAAAGCGACGTCACGGCGGCGGAACCGCAGGTTGAACTGGCCCGCAGCGGGCGCAGCTTTTTGAAAGGGCTGCTGACAAACCTCGCCAACCCGAAGGCGATCATTTACTTCGGTTCCGTGTTCTCGCTGTTTGTCGGGGATGATGTTGGCGCGGGTGAACGCTGGGGTATTTTCCTGCTGATCGTCCTTGAAACCCTGGCCTGGTTCACCGTCGTCGCCAGCCTGTTTGCGTTACCGACGATGCGTCGCGGTTATCAGCGAATGGCGAAATGGATCGACGGTATTGCCGGTACGCTGTTTGCCGGTTTTGGTATTCATCTGATCATTTCACGCTAAGCAGATATGTCCCGGTTCGCCTGAGGTAAACCGGGACCTACTTCTCAGGCATGGCGTGCGGAAGCCAGCAACGCCCCTACCAGCATAAATAACGATCCGAACACCTTGTTCAAGGCCTTCATCTGCTTTGGACCTTTAATCCATGCCGCAATCCGCTGCGCCAGCGTCGCGTAGCCAATCATGACGATGATATCCACCACGACGGTCGTGACGCCCAGCACCAGATACTGCATGAGCTGGGGCTGATCCGGCGTGATGAACTGCGGGAACAGCGCGGCCAGGAAGACAATGCTCTTCGGATTGGTGAGGTTAACGAACACCGCACGCTGGAACAGTTTTCCACGCGTTTGGGCCTTCGCCAGGGTGTTGAGGTTGAGGGAACCCGCCGCCCGCCACTGCTGAATACCCAGCCAGATAAGATAGGCTGCCCCGGCCCATTTCAGCACTTCGAAGGCCAGCACAGAACGGGAAAACAGCGTTCCCAGCCCAATCCCGACGAGTACGATATGAATGGCCAGCCCGGCCTGTAAAGCAGCAATAGAGGCGGCCGCGCCACGGTAGCCGTGGTTGATTGAGGTCGTCATGGTATTAATCGCCCCGGATCCCGGCGACAGGCTGAGAATGATAGATGTCAGCAGATAGGCGAACCACCACTCGAACGTCATGAGAAACTCCCTGATTGTCTGTTTTTATGCCACAATACGCTATTGTGTAAGCATTGTCTGATGCGCGATAAAAAAACGATTTTCAGTGGTTAACAGGGGTGTAAACCCGATGTTCAAGCAGCAAAAGGATTGGGACACGCGAGAAAACGCGTTTGCGGCTTTTACGATGGGGCCACTTACCGATTTCTGGCGTCAGCGGGAAGAGGCGGAATTCAGGGGCGTAGATGATGTCCCGGTTCGCTTCGTGCGCTTTTGCGCCAAAGATAACGATCGGGTGGTGGTGATTTGCCCGGGGCGTATTGAAAGCTATGTGAAATACGCTGAACTGGCTTATGACCTGTTCCACAGCGGCTTTGATGTGATGATTATCGATCATCGCGGTCAGGGACGCTCCGGACGCATCCTCAACGATAGCCATCGCGGTCACGTGGTGCGCTTTAGCGATTATGTCGACGATCTGGCTGCGCTCTGGCAGCAGGAAGTCGCTCCCGGTCACTGGCGAAAACGGTTTATACTCGGCCATTCGATGGGGGGCGCGATCGCCACGTTATTTTTGCAGCGTCATCAGCCGCATTGTGATGCGATTGCGCTGTGCGCGCCGATGTTTGGCATTGTCATGCGTTTCCCTGACTGGATGGTGCGGCATATTCTCGACTGGGCTGAGGGCCATCAGCGCATTCGGGAAGAGTACGCGCTCGGTACCGGGCGCTGGCGGGCGTTGCCCTTCTCGCTCAACGTGCTGACACACAGCCGTCAACGCTACCAGCGTAACCTGCGATTTTATGCCGATGAACCGCAGCTGCGCGTTGGCGGGCCAACCTACCACTGGGTACGTGAGGGGGTGCTTGCCGGCGAAGAAGCGCTGGCGGGCGTTGAGAAAGACACCACCCCGACATTGTTATTGCAGGCCGAAGAAGAACGGGTTGTCGATAACCGCATGCACGAGCGCTATTGCGAACGTCGTGCCGCAGCAGGTCATCCCTGCGAAGATAATAAGCCGCTTGTCATAGAAGGGGCATACCATGAGATCCTTTTTGAAAAGGACGCCATGCGCTCAGTCGCGCTGAATGCCATCGTCGATTTTTTCAGTCGACACAATTAGAGTCTGCCAGGACAGGCTCTTAATCCGGCGAAATGCTCGTCGCCCTGCTTAGAGGTTAAAATTTTTATGTACCAGGTTGTTGCATCTGACTTAGATGGCACGCTGCTTTCTCCCGATCACTACTTAACCCCCTACGCAAAAGAGACGCTGCAGCTGTTGACCGCGCGCGGTATCAATTTTGTCTTCGCAACCGGTCGCCATTACATCGATGTTGGGCAGATTCGCGATAATCTCGGTATTAAATCCTACATGATCACCTCCAACGGCGCGCGCGTGCACGATAGCGACGGGCAGCAGATCTTTGCGCATAACCTTGACCGCGATATCGCGGCCGATCTGTTTGAGATGATGCGTAACGACCCGAAAGTGGTGACCAACGTCTACCGTGAAGATGAGTGGTATATGAACCGCCATCGTCCGGAAGAGATGCGCTTTTTCAAAGAGGCGGTCTTCAACTACAAGCTGTATGAAGCGGGCGAGCTCGATCCGCAGGGGATCAGCAAAGTGTTCTTCACCTGCGAAGATCACGAGCACCTGCTGCCGCTGGAGCAGGCGATCAACGCGCGCTGGGGCGATCGCGTCAACGTCAGCTTCTCGACCCTGACCTGCCTGGAAGTGATGGCCGGCGGCGTGTCGAAGGGACATGCGCTGGAAGCGGTTGCCAAAATGCTCGGCTACCATCTGAAAGACTGCATCGCCTTTGGCGATGGCATGAACGATGCGGAAATGCTGTCGATGGCTGGCAAAGGCTGCATCATGCTGAACGCGCACCAGCGGCTGAAAGACCTGCATCCGGAGCTGGAAGTGATCGGCAGCAACGCCGACGACGCGGTGCCGCACTACCTGCGCAATCTCTACCTCGCCTGATAAAGATTGACGACTGTTCATATATCGTTCAGTTGTCAACCGAACTCTCCGCTACAATGAGTGCTCTTCTTCCTGAGAGACATTCATTGTGGCGCTACTGATTATCACCACTATCCTGTGGGCCTTTTCCTTTAGCCTGATAGGCGAATACCTGGCGGGTAGCGTCGATAGCTACTTCTCCGTGCTGATGCGGGTGGGGCTGGCGGCTCTGGTGTTCCTGCCGTTTCTGCGTACCCGTGGGCAATCGCCGCGGACCATCGTGCTCTACATGCTAGTCGGCGCGATGCAGCTGGGCATCATGTATCTGCTGGCCTTCCGCGCTTATGTATACCTGACGGTCTCTGAATTTCTGCTGTTTACCGTCTTCACGCCGCTCTATATCACCCTGATTTATGATCTGATCAGCGGGCGTAAGCTGCGCTGGGGATACCTGCTGAGCGCCGGGCTGGCGGTGCTGGGTGCGGCGATTATTCGCTATGACAAAGTGAGCGATCATTTCTGGACCGGCCTGCTGCTGGTTCAGCTGTCGAACCTCAGCTTTGCGATCGGCATGGTGGGCTATAAGCGGCTGATGGAGCTGCGTCCGATGCCGCAGCATAACGCCTTTGCCTGGTTCTATATGGGCGCCTTGCTGGTGGCGGTGGCGGCCTGGCTGATGCTCGGCAATCCGCAACGGCTGCCGACCACGACGCTACAGTGGAGCGTTCTGGTGTGGTTGGGCGTGGTGGCGTCGGGACTTGGCTACTTTATGTGGAACTACGGGGCGACGCAGGTGGATGCCGGCACGTTGGGCATCATGAACAACGTGCATGTGCCGGCCGGGCTGCTGGTTAACCTCGCCATCTGGCAGGAGCAGCCTCACTGGCCGAGCTTTATTATTGGGGCTCTGGTGATCCTGGCCTCACTGTGGGTCCATCGCCGTTGGGTCGCTCCGCACTCCGGACAAACGGCAAATGATCGCAAGCGTGGTTCCGCGCTGAGCGAATAAATGCTTCGGTCACCGGCTGACGCTGCTCGCCGTCGCGCACCGCAGCGTACAGTCGGCTCCACAGTCCTTCGCCCAGGGTTTTGGTGACCACCAGACCCTGGCGCTCAAAACTTTCTACGACCCAGTGCGGCAGGGCGGCGATGCCCATGCGTGCAGCAACCATCTGAATTAACAGCAACGTATTGTCGACGCTCTTCAGCTGCGGGCTGATCCCGGCCGGCTGCAGGAAATGGCGCCAGATATCCAGGCGACCACGCTGAACCGGATAAATCAGTAACAGCTCTGTCGCCAGATCCTCCGGCGAAATGCGGGTTTTCGCTGCCAGCGGATGCTCCGGCGCGAGGACCAGGCGCACTTCATAATCAAACATCGGTGAATAGTGCAGGCCGCTGCGCGGCAGGATATCTGAGGTCATCACCAGGTCCAGCTCGCTTTGCTGGAGGGCCGGCTGCGGGTCAAAGGTGACGCCAGAATGGAAATCCACTTCGACCTGCGGCCAGCGGGCGCGGAAATTCTCCAGCGCCGGGGTGAGCCACTGAATGCAGCTATGGCACTCGATGGCGATGCGCAGGCGCGTTTGCAGCGGCTCGTGGCAATCCTGCAGCGCGCGGGTGATTTGCGGCAGCACCTGGTTTGCCAGCTGCAGCAGGATTTCCCCCTGCGGCGTGAAGCGCAGGGGCTGACTTTTACGCACAAACAGGCGGAAGCCAAGGCGTTGTTCCAGATCGCTGAACTGGTGGGACAGGGCGGACTGGGTTTGATGCAGGGCCGCCGCAGCGCCTGCCAGCGACCCGCTGTTCCGCAACGCCTGTAGCGTTTTCAGGTGTTTAATTTCGATCATGAAAGTCCTTCACTTCGGCATGAAAATGTTGCGCTTGAGGAAGATACAGTAACCTTCAATTATGGATGTGTAAACATCTGGACGTCTAAACTCGTCATATTTCGACTTGCAGATGCGTTGGCTGCCTCGCTTACCCCAGTCACTTACTTCAGTAAGCTCCTGGGGATGCGTATCGTTGCCGCCTTCCTGCAAACCGAATTATTTAGCGTTTTTCTTCAGATTCAATGAAATAAGAGAGGAACAAAAATGACAATTATTAATCATACCCTCGGTTTCCCTCGCGTTGGCCTTCGTCGCGAGCTGAAAAAAGCACAAGAGAGCTACTGGGCGGGTAATTCGACCCGTGAAGCGTTGCTGGCGGTGGGGCGCGAGCTGCGCGCCCGTCATTGGGATCAGCAGAAGCAGGCGGGTATTGACCTGCTGCCGGTCGGGGATTTCGCCTGGTACGACCATGTTCTGACCACCAGCCTGCTGCTGGGTAACGTGCCGGCTCGTCATCAGAATAAAGACGGTTCCGTCGATATCGATACCCTGTTCCGCATTGGCCGCGGTCGTGCACCAACCGGTGAACCGGCGGCAGCGGCGGAAATGACCAAATGGTTTAACACCAACTACCACTACATGGTACCGGAATTCAGCAAAGGTCAGGAGTTTGCGCTGACCTGGACGCAGCTACTGGATGAGGTCGACGAAGCGCTGGCACTCGGTCACAAGGTGAAACCAGTATTGCTTGGCCCGGTGACCTACCTGTGGCTCGGTAAAGTGAAAGGCGAGCAGTTTGACCGCCTGACCCTGCTGAACGACATTCTGCCGGTTTACCAGAAGGTGCTGGCGGAACTGGCAAAACGCGGCATTGAGTGGGTACAGATTGATGAGCCGGCGCTGGTGCTGGAGCTGCCGCAGGCGTGGCTGGACGCGTTCAAGCCAGCGTATGACGCGCTCTCAGGCCAGGTTAAGCTGCTGCTGACCACCTACTTTGAAGGCATTACCGCGAACCTTGGGACGATTGCTGACCTGGCGGTCCAGGGCCTGCACGTTGACCTGGTGCACGGCAAAGATGAGGTAGCGGCGCTGCACCAGCGCCTGCCTGCCGACTGGCTGCTCTCTGCGGGCTTGATCAACGGTCGAAACGTCTGGCGCGCCGATCTGACCGAGAAGTATGCGCAGATCAAAGATATTGTCGGCAAACGCCCGCTGTGGATTGCCTCTTCCTGCTCCCTGCTGCACAGCCCGATCGACCTGAGCGTTGAAACTCGCCTCGATGCGGAAGTGAAAAGCTGGTTTGCCTTCGCCCTGCAAAAATGTGAGGAGCTATCCCTACTGCGCGATGCCCTGAACAGCGGTGATACGGTCGCGCTGGAGGCGTGGAGCGCGCCGATTCAGGCCCGTCGCCACTCGGCCCGGGTTCATAACGCGGCGGTAGAAAAACGTCTGGCGGCCATTACCGCTAAGGACAGCCAACGCAACAGCCCGTACGCTGAACGTGCCGAGGCGCAGCGCAGCCGCTTCAACCTGCCGGCGTGGCCCACCACCACCATTGGCTCTTTCCCGCAGACGACCGAGATCCGCGGCCTGCGTCTGGACTTCAAAAAAGGTAATCTGGATGCTGGCAACTACCGCACCGGAATTGCCGAACATATTAAGCAAGCGATCGTTGAGCAGGAGCGCCTGGGACTGGACGTTCTGGTGCACGGCGAAGCCGAGCGCAATGACATGGTGGAGTACTTCGGTGAGCACCTGGACGGCTTCATCTTCACCCAGAACGGCTGGGTGCAGAGCTACGGTTCCCGCTGCGTGAAGCCGCCGGTGGTGATCGGCGATGTCAGCCGCCCGGAAGCCATTACCGTGGAGTGGGCGAAGTATGCACAATCGCTGACCGACAAACCGGTGAAGGGCATGCTGACCGGTCCGGTGACCATTCTGTGCTGGTCCTTCCCGCGTGAAGATGTCAGCCGCGAAACCATCGCTAAACAGATTGCGCTGGCGCTGCGTGACGAAGTCGCGGATCTGGAAGCTGCCGGTATTGGTATCATCCAGATTGATGAGCCGGCGCTGCGCGAAGGGCTGCCGCTCAAACGCAGCGACTGGGATGCGTATCTGCAGTGGGGCGTCGAAGCGTTCCGCATCAACGCCGCGGTGGCGCAGGATGATACCCAGATCCACACCCACATGTGTTACTGCGAGTTCAACGACATCATGGATTCCATCGCCGCCCTGGATGCCGATGTGATCACCATTGAGACGTCGCGTTCCGATATGGAGCTGCTGGAGTCGTTTGAAGAGTTCGAATACCCGAACGAAATCGGGCCGGGGGTGTATGACATTCACTCGCCGAACGTCCCTGGCGTAGAGTGGATCGAAGCGCTGCTGGAGAAAGCGGCGCAGCGTATCCCGGCAGAACGTCTGTGGGTCAACCCGGACTGCGGCCTGAAAACCCGCGGCTGGCCGGAAACCCGCGCGGCGCTGGCTAACATGGTAAAAGCCGCGCAGAACCTACGTCAGGCGTAATAACCTCAGCTTATTCATCCCCAGAGGAGGCCCCGTGCCTCCTCTTTTTTTTGCATTTTTCTTATTTTACCCGCGCTTGCCCGAAGCACCAGTTTACGGTCTCGTCTGGCAGCAGCTGCAGGAAAATGGCTACCCGCCATCAGCGATCGCGTAGTGGGAAAATGCGGCGTTGTGCCAGCGAAATCACCCCGGCTGGGCTACGCTTAGCGGCATGATATACGCCAATCCTGTAAGCCAACCATTTCCGGGAGCGAACGATGACCGGGCACGACGACTCAACGCGCACTTTACGTTTTGCCATTAACCTCGGGAACCCGGTTCTCGCCACCTTATTGCCCGATAACACACCGGGTGGGATCTCCGTCGCGCTCGCCAACAAGCTGGCCGCTGAGTGCGGTCGCGAAGCGCGCTTTATCACCTGGCCGACGGCCGGAAAGGTGGTGGAAGCCGCCCTGCAGGACCAGTGGGATATTGCCTTCCTGGCGATAGACCCCGCCCGGGAAGACGCGCTGTGCTTCACCCGGCCCTATATCACCATTGAAAGCACCCTGATGGTCAGAGATGACAATGAGATTCGCTCTGTGCAAGAGATGGACAAGCCTGGGGTGACGATTAACGTCGGCAAAGGGGCAGCCTATGAGCTGTATCTGATTCGAACCTTAAAGCAGGCGACGATGCGGCAGTATGCCACGTCCCAGGAGGCGATCCGCGCGTTTATCGGCGGTGAGGGTGATATGGTTGCCGGCATTCGTCAGCCGCTCTGCGGCGTGGCACAGCAATACCCGCAGTTTCGCGTCCTGCCCGATAGCTTCAGTCAGATACAGCAGGCGATTTGCGTACCGCGTACCCGGCTCCAGCACTATGCTTTTATCCGTGATTGCCTGGCAAGGTGGCTCGATGACGGTACGATTGCCGATATGATTCACCACCATATCGGCAACCGGTAACGGCTTAAGCGCGTTTGCCACCGTACTGGGCAAACCACGCCAGCATGCGCTGCCAGCCGTCTTTGGCTGATTCTTCATGGTAGCTGGCGCGATAATCGGCATTAAAGGCGTGATCGGCTTCCGGGTAGACGATGATCTCCGCTTTGGCGTTGGCGGCACGTAGCGCCTGACGCATGGTTTCCACCGTATCCTGCGGAATGCTGGCATCTTTGCCGCCGTACAGTCCCAGAACCGGCGCGTTGAGATCGACCGCGATATCCACCGGATAATTCGGCGTGTTCAGGGTTTTCTGGCCCACCAGTTTCCCGTACCAGGCCACCGCCGCTTTCAGCTGCGGATTGTGTGCGGCATACAGCCAGGTGATACGACCGCCCCAGCAGAAGCCGGTGATCAGCAGCCGATGGGCATCGCCTTCGTGACGCGCGGCCCAACTGGCAACATGGTCGAGGTCTGCCAGTACCTGAGCATCCGGCACTTTGCTGACCAGTTCCTGGAACAGCGTGGGGATGTCGGTGTAATCATTAGGATCGCCCTGGCGGAAGTAGAGTTCTGGTGCGATCGCCAGATATCCTTCCTGTGCCAGACGGCGGCAAATGTCGCGGATATGTTCATGAACGCCGAAAATCTCCTGCACCACGATAACGACCGGCAGCAGGCCATCAGCGTTTTTCGGGCGAGCGTGGTACGCCGGCATATTCTCTCCCTGAGTCGGGATCGACGTTTCGCCAGTGATAATGCTCTCCTCCGAGGTATGAACAGCGGTAGAAGCATGCGGCGTGGCTGCAGGCGCAAAGCCAGGTTGCTTGGTTGTGGTCATGGTATTCTCCGTACCCTTTAATTATTAGCGCACCGATAACTATAGACCCTAAATACGGCAAGTTGCATAAAGGCGGCAAGGCCGTAAATCCCCAGGAGCTTACACTGGTAACTGACTGGGGCGCAGCCAACACCTATGCAGCTTGAAGTATGGCGGGTATAGACGTTATCGATCGGACGTTAACGAACCACACTGCCTCAAACAGGCTATCTTTTGTTCAGGCACGGTGAATATAACTTGTTAATGTGATGTTTATCACTTTTTAATGGAAAATCATTGCAATGATTTTCACCTGTAGTGATTGGCATCACAAAATTATGCGGATAGCTTCTGTAAAGTACCGTTTTGCTTCTGCTGATAATTCGACCCACAGAGGAGTTTTTTATGTCTAAGTCTGATGTTTTTCATCTCGGCCTCACCAAAAACGATTTACAAGGGGCTACGCTGGCTATCGTCCCTGGCGATCCGGAGCGTGTGGAAAAGATCGCCGCGCTGATGGATAAGCCGGTCAAGCTGGCATCTCATCGCGAATTTACCTCCTGGCGTGCCGAGCTTGATGGCAAGCCGGTTATCGTGTGCTCCACCGGTATCGGTGGCCCGTCCACCTCCATCGCCGTTGAAGAACTGGCTCAACTGGGGGTTCGTACTTTCCTGCGTATCGGCACCACCGGCGCAATCCAGCCGCACATCAATGTCGGCGACGTGCTGGTGACCACCGCATCCGTGCGCCTTGACGGCGCGAGCCTGCACTTTGCACCAATGGAATATCCGGCAGTGGCTGACTTTGCGTGCACCACTGCGCTGGTTGAAGCGGCGAAATCGATCGGCGCGACCACGCATATTGGCGTAACAGCATCGTCTGATACCTTCTACCCAGGCCAGGAGCGTTACGACACCTTCTCAGGTCGTGTCGTCAACCGTTTCAAAGGCTCGATGGAAGAGTGGCAGTCAATGGGCGTGATGAACTACGAAATGGAATCGGCGACGCTGCTGACCATGTGCGCCAGCCAGGGCCTGCGTGCCGGGATGGTGGCCGGGGTTATCGTGAACCGTACCCAGCAGGAAATTCCGAATGCTGAAACCATGAAGAAAACAGAAAGCCACGCGGTAAAAATCGTGGTGGAAGCGGCACGCCGCCTGCTGTAGTTCCCCCTCTCTTAATGCCAGGCCGGATCTTCCGGCCTTTCTTTTTTGCGCAGCGCCTCGCAGGAAATTCCTTTTCAACTGGACGTTTGTACAGCACAATTCTATTTTTGTGCCGTAAGCCGTTGCCGCAGGGGGCGTTGTGGATATCTCGATTATGATAAGTGCCATCGTGGCGCTGGCCGTCGGGCTGGTTGCTGGATGGCTGGCGACCAAAGCCAGAGCCGACCAAATCCGTGCCGATCTGATTGAAGAGCGTCGTGAGCTGGACATCGAGCTCAGCGCCGCGCGCCAGCAGCTGGTACAGGAGGCCCACTGGCGCGACGAGTGCGAGCTGCTGAACAACGAGCTGCGCAGCCTGCGTGAAATCAACAGCTCGCTGGAGGCCGACCTCCGTGAGGTCACCACTCGTCTTGAATCTACCCGCATGCATGCGGAAGATAAAATTCGCCAGATGGTCAACAGCGAGCAGCGCCTGAGCGAGCAGTTTGAAAACCTGGCAAACCGCATTTTTGAACACAGCAACCGCCGCGTGGATGAACAGAACCGGCAGAGCCTGCACGGCCTGCTGACGCCGTTGCGTGAACAGCTGGACGGTTTCCGACGCCAGGTGCAGGACAGTTTTGGTCAGGAGGCGCGCGAGCGGCATACTCTGGCGCATGAAATTCGCAACCTGCAGCAGTTGAATGCCCAGATGGCTCAGGAAGCGCTGAACCTGACCCGGGCGCTCAAAGGGGATAACAAAACCCAGGGCAACTGGGGAGAAGTGGTGTTAACCCGCGTGCTGGAGGCATCCGGGCTGCGCGAGGGTTACGAGTACCAGACCCAGGTGAGCATCGAAACGGAAGGTCGTTCACGCATGCAGCCCGATGTGATCGTCCGTCTGCCGCAGGGGAAAGACGTGGTCATTGATGCCAAAATGACCCTCGTCGCCTATGAACGCTATTTTAACGCCGAAGATGACTACACCCGCGAGGCGGCGCTGCAGGAGCATATCGCCTCGGTGCGTAACCATATTCGTTTGCTGGGGCGCAAAGACTATCAACAGCTGCCGGGCCTGCGTTCGCTCGACTATGTCCTGATGTTTATCCCCGTCGAGCCGGCATTCCTGCTGGCGATAGACCGTCAACCTGAACTGATCACCGAAGCGCTGAAGCACAACATCATGCTGGTCAGCCCGACCACGCTGCTGGTGGCGCTGCGCACGATTGCCAACCTATGGCGCTATGAACACCAGAGCCGTAATGCACAGAAAATCGCCGAGCGTGCAGGGCGCCTGTACGACAAAATGCGGCTGTTCGTCGACGATATGTCGGCTATCGGGCAGAGCCTCGACAAAGCGCAGGATAACTATCACCAGGCGATGAAAAAGCTGGCCTCCGGGCGCGGCAACCTGCTGGTGCAGGCCGAGTCCTTCCGTGAACTGGGCGTAGAGGTCAAGCGCGAGATTAATCCTGATTTAGTTGAACAGGCGACCGCCCAGGATGATGAATATCGTTCTGAAGAGGACGAAAACGCGCTGGAAGATAACGAATTTATGTCCGACCCGGCCCACCAGAAGATGTCTGCGGAGCCCTCTACGCCACGTTGAAGCGTATGGGAAATGCGCTGAATCTGTTACACTCGACGAACATTTTCTTGATAAGCAGGCATTGAGATGGTTGAGGATTCACAAGAAACGACGCACTTTGGTTTTCAGACGGTAGCCAAAGAGCAGAAGGCGGACATGGTGGCACATGTATTCCATTCTGTGGCCGCGAAATATGATGTTATGAATGATCTGATGTCGTTCGGTATTCATCGCTTGTGGAAGCGTTTCACCATTGATTGCAGCGGCGTGCGCCGTGGTCAGACTGTATTGGATCTGGCGGGTGGCACCGGTGACCTGACGGCGAAGTTCTCCCGTTTGGTGGGTGAAACGGGTCGCGTTATGCTGGCCGATATCAACGACTCAATGTTAAAAATGGGCCGCGAAAAGCTGCGTAATATCGGTATCGTCGGCAACGTAGAGTACGTTCAGGCGAACGCAGAAGCGCTGCCGTTTGCCGATAACACCTTTGACTGCATCACAATTTCGTTCGGTTTACGTAACGTCACGGATAAAGACAAAGCGTTGCGTTCCATGTATCGCGTGCTGAAGCCGGGCGGACGCCTGCTGGTGCTGGAATTCTCGAAGCCGGTTATTGAGCCGCTCAGCAAAGCCTATGATGCCTACTCCTTCCATGTACTGCCGCGCGTAGGGGAACTGGTCGCGAAAGATGGTGAAAGCTATCGCTACCTGGCCGAATCTATCCGAATGCATCCGAATCAGGACACCCTGAAATCCATGATGCAGGACGCCGGTTTTGAGAGCGTTGACTACTACAACCTGACGGCGGGTATCGTTGCGCTGCACCGCGGCTATAAGTTCTGACAGGAGGGAGCCTATGCCTTTCACACCACTGGTCACCGCCGGCATTGAAACCACCCTCAATACTTTTCTCTGGCGGGACAAAGCGTTAAAACCTGCTCGTCAGCGTCTGTTGGGGAAAGTGCTGCGCGTTGAGATCAAAGAGCTGTCGACGCCGGTCGTGCTGGTTTTCAGTGAACGCCAGATCGACGTACTGGGGGCCTGGGAAGGCGATGCCGACTGTACCGTGATGACCCGTCTCAGCGTGTTGCCGCAGCTGCGGAATCGCCAACAGCTGACCGCACTTATCCGCAGCGGTGACCTGGAAGTGCAGGGCGACCTGCAGGTGGTGCAGAACGCGGTGGCATTATGCGACCTGGCAGAGTTCGACCCCGCGGAACTGCTGGCACCCTATACTGGCGATATCGTCGCGGAAGGTTTCAGTAAACTGTTTCGTTCCGGGGCACGCTTTCTGTTACACGGCGCGCAACGCCAGCAGCGCTATGTCGCTGAGGCGCTGACCGAAGAGTGGCGTCTGGCACCAGGACCGCTGGAAATGGCGTGGTTTGGTGAAGAGACGGCTGCGGTAGAACGCACCCTTGCTGCTTTGGAAAAACGGCTGGAAACGCTGGAGGGCAAATGACGCCAGGAGAATTACGGCGCCTGTATCTTATCATCCGCACCTTTTTGAGTTACGGGCTTGATGAGCTCATTCCCAAAATGCGTATTACGCTCCCGCTACGCCTCTGGCGGCGGACGCTGTTCTGGATGCCGAACCGCCATAAAGACAAACCACTCGGTGAACGTTTACGCCTGGCGCTACAGGAGCTGGGGCCGGTGTGGATCAAGTTCGGTCAGATGCTCTCCACCCGCCGCGACATGTTTCCGCCGCAGATTGCCGATCAGCTCGCGTTGTTGCAGGATCGTGTGGTGCCGTTTGATGGCCAGCTGGCTAAGCAGCAGATTGAACAGGCGATGGGCGGTCTGCCCGTCGAAGCATGGTTTGATGATTTCTCGATTGAACCACTGGCGTCAGCCTCGATTGCTCAGGTGCATACCGCACGCCTGAAAGCTAACGGCAAAGAGGTCGTTATCAAGGTGATCCGCCCGGACATCGTGCCGGTGATCAAAGCGGACATGAAGCTTATCTACCGCCTGGCGCGCTGGGTACCACGGCTGTTACCCGACGGCCGCCGTCTGCGCCCGCAGGAAGTGGTTCGCGAATACGAAAAAACGCTGCTGGATGAGCTCAACCTGTTGCGTGAATCGGCAAACGCGATTCAGCTACGGCGCAACTTTGAAGACAGCCCGATGCTCTATGTACCGGAGGTTTACTCCGATTACTGCAGCGAAAACATGATGGTGATGGAGCGGATTTACGGGATCCCGGTCTCCGACATTGACGCGCTGAACGCACAGGGCACCAACATGCAGCTGCTGGCCGAGCGTGGCGTGCAGGTCTTTTTCACCCAGGTCTTCCGTGACAGCTTCTTCCATGCGGACATGCATCCGGGCAATATTTTCGTCAGCTACGACCACCCGGAGAACCCACAGTACATCGGGATTGACTGCGGCATTGTGGGCTCGCTGAACAAAGAAGATAAACGCTATCTGGCGGAAAACTTTATCGCCTTTTTCAACCGCGATTACCGCAAAGTGGCCGAGCTGCACGTCGATTCAGGCTGGGTTCCGCCGGACACCAACGTGGAAGAGTTTGAGTTTGCCATCCGTACCGTTTGCGAACCCATCTTCGAAAAGCCGCTGGCGGAAATTTCGTTTGGTCATGTTCTGCTGAACCTGTTTAACACCGCCCGGCGCTTCAATATGGAAGTCCAGCCGCAGCTGGTGTTGTTGCAGAAAACATTACTTTACGTAGAAGGGTTAGGCCGCCAGCTCTATCCTCAGTTAGACTTATGGAAAACGGCGAAACCTTTCCTTGAGTCGTGGATTAAAGATCAGGTTGGCATTCCGGCACTGGTGCGTGCGTTTAAAGAAAAAGCGCCGTTCTGGATTGAAAGAATGCCGGAAATCCCTGAGCTGGTGTATCAGACGTTGCAGCAGAGCCGTCAGTTGCAGACTAGCGTGGATACCATCGTGCGCGACTTCCAGGTGCGACATGTGCGCCAGGGACAGTCCCGATATCTGTTTGGTATAGGTGCGGTTCTGTTACTGAGTGGTACGCTGCTGTTCATCCATCGCCCGGAATGGGGCATGATGCCGGGCTGGCTGATGGCCGCTGGCGTCGTCTCATGGTTGATTGGCTGGCGGAAAACGCGCTGACAGGTATTGTCTTTTTTATCGTGCATGCGTTGTGGCGTGGAGTCATGCGAGTGGCCTGACACGAGGCAGCCCGCGGGTTGACGTGTATAATGCGTGCTAATTCTTCATCATCTGTCATAGGGGAATGTGTATGGGTGGTATCAGTATTTGGCAGTTGTTAATTGTTGTCGTCATTGTGGTTCTGCTTTTCGGGACGAAAAAGCTGAGCTCGCTGGGGTCGGATTTAGGTGCATCGATTAAAGGCTTTAAAAAAGCCATGAGCGATGAAGATAAGCCTGAAAAATCCGAGCCGGATGCAGATTTCGCGGCGAAATCCATCGCTGATAAGCCGGATGATGCGAAAAAAGACGAAGCAAAACGCCACGACAAAGAGCAGGTGTAATTCGTGTTCGATATCGGTTTTAGTGAACTGCTGCTGGTGTTCGTTATTGGCCTCATCGTACTGGGGCCTCAGCGGCTACCCGTCGCGGTAAAAACGGTGGCCAGCTGGATTCGTACGCTACGGTCTCTGGCGGCTACCGTACAAAATGAGATAACTCAGGAACTAAAACTGCAGGAGTTCCAGGATAGCCTGAAGAAAGTTGAAAAGGCGAGCCTGGATAACCTGACGCCGGAGCTGAAAGCATCCATGGATGAGCTGCGTGAAGCCGCGGAATCCATGAAGCGCTCCTATACCGCCCACGACCCTGAGAAAACCAGCGACGAAGCACACACGATCCATAACCCGGTGGTGAAGGGGAGTGAAGCACAGCGCCAGGACATTACGCCAGCCACGGCTGAGCACCAGGCCAGTGCACCTGTACATGCGCCGGAAGAGCCCGTTGCTGACGCGCACGCCGCGGCGCCAGCTGAACCTCTCCCGGCCGCCGCTAAAGAAAAAGTGGCGGTAACCGCTTCCGACTCCACTCCTGCATCAAGTGATAAATCGTAACCATGGGCGTAGAAGATACTCAACCGCTAATCTCGCATTTGATTGAGCTGCGCAAGCGCCTGATCAATAGCATCGTCGCGATTCTGGTGATTTTTCTGGCGTTAGTTTACTTCGCCAACGATATCTATCAGCTGGTCTCGGCTCCGCTGATTCGACAGATGCCGGTGGGCGCGACAATGATCGCGACCGACGTGGCGTCTCCGTTTTTTACACCGATCAAATTGACCTTTATGGTTTCGGTGATTCTGTCTGTGCCGGTCATTCTTTATCAGGTCTGGGCCTTCGTTGCGCCAGCGCTGTATAAGCATGAGCGCCGACTGGTGATGCCGCTGCTGGTTTCCAGCACGCTGCTGTTCTATATCGGCATGGCGTTTGCCTATTTTGTCGTTTTCCCGCTGGCGTTTGGCTTCCTGACGCACGCGGCGCCGGAAGGGGTACAGGTTTCTACCGATATCCGCAGCTATCTTGATTTTGTCATGGCGTTGTTTATCGCCTTTGGCGTGTCGTTTGAAGTGCCGGTGGCGATTGTCCTGCTGTGCTGGGTAGGGGTTACAACGCCGGAAGACCTGCGTAAGAAGCGCCCGTACGTTCTGGTGGGGGCCTTTGTCGTCGGCATGCTGTTGACGCCGCCGGATGTCTTCTCGCAGACCTTGCTGGCGATTCCGATGTACTGCCTGTTTGAGGTCGGGGTCTTTTTTGCCCGGTTCTATACCGGGAAACGCATGACGCGTGACGAAGATGCCGCCGCGGAAGAGGCGGGGAGCAAAGAAGAGTAATCAACCGCCCGTCAGGGCGGTTGTCATATGGGAGCAGCGATGTTTGATATCGGCGTTAATCTGACCAGTTCACAGTTTTCACGCGATCGCGATGAGGTGGTAGCCCGCGCTCAGGCCGCAGGCGTGACGGGTATGCTGATTACCGGGACCAATCTGCACGAAAGCGAACAGGCCCGGGAAATGGCGCTTGGCTATGCCCATTGCTGGTCAACGGCAGGCGTCCATCCGCATGACAGCAGCAGCTGGACGGCATCGGTGGCGGAGGCGGTATTTCAGCTGGCGCGCCAGCCGGAAGTGGTCGCCGTCGGCGAATGCGGCCTGGATTTTAACCGCAACTTTTCAACGCCTCAGGAGCAGGAAGCCGCCTTCAGCGCACAGCTGGCGCTGGCCGCAGAGCTGGCTATGCCGGTGTTTTTACACTGCCGCGATGCCCATGAACGCTTTCTGATGCTACTGACCCCGTGGCTGGACAAGCTGCCAGGCGCGGTGCTGCACTGCTTCACCGGAACCCGTGACGAAATGCAGGCGTGTGTGGACCACGGCCTGTATATCGGGATCACCGGCTGGGTGTGCGATGAACGACGCGGACTCGAGCTACGTAACCTGCTACCGGACATCCCGGCAGAACGCCTGCTGATTGAAACGGATGCTCCGTATTTACTGCCTCGTGATCTGAGCCCGAAACCGGCCTCCCGCCGTAACGAACCTGCTCACCTGCCACATATTCTGGCAAGTATTGCGGGGTGGCGCGGTGAGGAGGCGCAGCGGCTGGAAGAGATAACGGATACCAATGTCAGAACGCTTTTGGGCATCCGTTTTTAACGTGGTAATCAGAGTTTATGGAAGTCGGTGTTCTTGACGCTTTGCAGCACCTGCTTGTTAAGCAGGTTCAGGAGCAGCATCGAACGCGCTTCGCCGTCCGGTTCGGTGAAGATAGCCTGCAGGCCTTCAAACGCGCCGTCGGTAATCAGTACGGCATCGCCCTGATGCGGTGTCTCCGGGTCGGTGATACCTTCCGGCTTGTAGATCGACAGCTGATGAATGACGGCGGACGGCACCATAGCCGGCTGGGCGCCAAAGCGTACGAAACTGTTCACGCCACGGGTGGCACTGATGGTCGTGGTGTGGATAATTTCGGGATCGAACTCGACGAACAGATAATTGGGGAACAAAGGCTCACTGACTGTAGTGCGTTTACCTCGGACGATTTTTTCCAGCGCGATCGTCGGCATCAGGCAATTCACAGCCTGTCGCTCGAGATGTTCCTGGGCCCGCTGGAGCTGCCCACGTTTGCAATACAGTAAATACCAAGCTTGCATAATAACTCTTTCCACTCTATTAGCAGCAAGCATAACAAAAGCCTGGAGCGATCGCGAAAGCCAATACCCGTGAAATTAAAAATTCCATATTCTTTCACGCTACTTTAACAAAAGTACAGCATGGCACCGGCGAACACCGTATAATCAGCCGCCTGTATAGAGGTCAATAACAACTCCATGAAATACCATGATCTACGCGACTTTCTGACATTACTGGAGCAGCAGGGCGAACTTAAAAGAATCTCCCTGCCGGTCGATCCGCATCTCGAGATCACCGAAATTGCCGATCGTACTTTACGTGCCGGCGGCCCGGCCCTGCTGTTTGAAAATCCCAAAGGCTACACCATGCCGGTCCTGTGTAATCTGTTTGGCACGCCGCGTCGCGTCGCCATGGGGATGGGGCAGGAAGATGTTAGCTCGCTGCGAGAAGTCGGTAAGTTACTGGCCTTCCTGAAAGAACCGGAACCCCCGAAAGGCTTTCGCGATCTGTTCGATAAGCTGCCGCAGTTTAAGCAGGTGTTGAATATGCCGACGAAACGTCTGCGCGGCGCCCCTTGCCAACAAAAAATCATTGAAGGCGACAACGTCGATCTGACGCGCATCCCGATCATGACCTGCTGGCCGGAAGATGCCGCGCCGCTGATCACCTGGGGGCTGACGGTCACCCGCGGTCCGCATAAAGAGCGGCAGAACCTCGGGATCTATCGCCAGCAACTGATTGGCAAGAATAAGCTGATCATGCGCTGGCTTTCGCATCGCGGCGGCGCGCTGGACTTCCAGGAGTGGTGCGCGGCTCATCCGGGCGAGCGTTTCCCTGTCTCCGTGGCGCTGGGCGCCGATCCGGCAACGATTCTGGGTGCGGTGACACCGGTTCCCGATACCCTTTCAGAGTATGCCTTTGCCGGTCTGCTACGCGGCACGAAAACCGAAGTGGTGAAGTGCATTTCTAACGATCTTGAAGTGCCCGCCAGTGCGGAAATTGTGCTCGAAGGCTATATCGAACCGGGTGAAATGGCGCCGGAAGGGCCGTATGGCGACCATACCGGCTACTACAACGAAGTGGACAACTTCCCGGTCTTTACCGTGACGCATATTACCCAGCGCGAAGACGCCATTTACCACTCCACCTACACCGGCCGTCCGCCGGATGAACCGGCGGTGCTGGGCGTGGCGTTGAATGAAGTGTTCGTGCCGATTCTGCAAAAGCAGTTCCCTGAAATTGTCGATTTTTATCTGCCGCCGGAAGGCTGTTCTTATCGCCTGGCCGTGGTCACGATGAAAAAACAGTACGCCGGTCACGCGAAACGCGTAATGATGGGCGTGTGGTCGTTTTTACGCCAGTTTATGTACACTAAGTTCGTGATCGTCTGCGATGATGACGTTAATGCACGCGACTGGAACGATGTGATCTGGGCGATTACTACCCGTATGGACCCAGCTCGTGATACGGTACTGGTAGAAAATACGCCAATCGATTATCTGGATTTTGCCTCGCCGGTTTCCGGTCTGGGTTCAAAAATGGGGCTGGATGCCACAAATAAATGGCCTGGCGAAACCCAGCGTGAATGGGGTCGTCCAATCAAGAAAGATCCTGAGGTGACGGCACGCATCGACGCCATCTGGGATGAGCTGGCTATCTTTAAATAATAGTAAGCGGGGCTAACGCCGCTGTTTTGCTCTATAGACCCGACAGAGGGGACGCATGACAACCTTAAGCTGTAAAGTGACCTCGGTGGAGGCGATTACCGATACCGTATATCGCGTTCGATTAGTGCCGGAAGCGGCATTTTCTTTCCGCGCTGGTCAGTATTTGATGGTGGTAATGGATGAGCGCGACAAGCGCCCGTTCTCTATGGCTTCCACGCCGTCGGAACAGGAATGTATTGAACTGCATATCGGCGCTTCTGAGCTCAACCTGTATGCGATGGCGGTGATGGATCGCATTCTGAAAGAGCGTGAAATTGAGGTTGATATCCCGCATGGTGAAGCCTGGCTGCGCGAAGACGAAGATCGTCCGCTGATTCTCATTGCCGGGGGCACCGGGTTCTCCTATGTGCGTTCTATTCTGCTGACGGCGCTGGCGCAGAATCCTCAGCGGGACATCGCTGTTTACTGGGGTGGCCGCGAAGCGAAGCACCTCTACGATCTGGCGGAACTGGAAGCGCTGAGCGTGGAACATCCGGGTCTGCGGGTGGAGCCGGTGGTTGAACAGCCTGAAGAAGACTGGCGCGGCCGTTCCGGCACCGTGTTGACCGCGGTACTGCAGGATTACGGTACGCTGGCGGAGCATGATATCTATATTGCCGGTCGCTTCGAGATGGCCAAAATTGCCCGTGAGCTGTTCTGCAATGAGCGTAGCGCCCGTGAAGATCGCCTGTTCGGCGATGCGTTTGCCTTTATCTGATGCCTTCCTCTCTCTTCGGGGAGAGGATCAGGGATCACAGAATTAAAAAACCCGCCCCTGACAGGCGGGAAAAACGGCAACTAAACTCTTCCCCGTCCGCCTTTACGCTGTCTCTTTATTGGCTGCCCTCGCGTACCCCGGTCACATAGTTATCTATGCTCCCGGGGATGTGCTCAGTTGCCGCCGCGATACAGCGCAAATGCGTGAGGGGATATCTTCCCGATTAAACCCGTTCGAATACCGTCGCGATCCCCTGACCCAGTCCGATACACATGGTGGCCAGACCAAACTGGGCGTCTTTGCGCTCCATCTGATTAATCAGGGTAATGCTGATACGCGCGCCGGAACATCCCAGCGGATGACCCAGAGCGATCGCGCCGCCGTTGAGGTTGATCTTCTCGTCGATCTGCTCCATCAGCCCAAGATCTTTAATGCACGGCAGGATCTGTGCGGCGAAGGCTTCGTTCATTTCAAACACGTCGATATCGTTCACTGATAGCCCGGCTTTTTTCAGCGCCAGTTTTGAGGCTGGTACCGGGCCGTAGCCCATAATAGAAGGGTCACAGCCGACCACCGCCATGGCGCGAATACGTGCACGAGGTGTCAGCCCCAGTTCGCGGGCGCGGCTTTCGCTCATTAACAGCATGGCGGCAGCGCCGTCCGAAAGTGCCGATGAGGTTCCTGCCGTCACGGTACCGGTTACCGGGTCGAATGCCGGTCTCAGCGTCGACAGTGCTTCCACGGTAGTTTCCGGGCGGATCACTTCATCATAGTTAAATGACTTCAGTACGCCGTCGGCATCATGACCGCCCGTCGGGATGATTTCCGTTTTGAACGCGCCGGACTGCGTGGCTGCCCATGCCCGGGCGTGGGAGCGCGCTGCGAACTGGTCCTGCATTTCCCGGCTAATGCCGTGCAGGCGCGCCAGCATTTCGGCGGTCAATCCCATCATGCCGGCCGCTTTTGCTACATTGCGGCTCAGCCCCGGGTGAAAATCGACGCCGTGGCTCATCGGGACGTGGCCCATATGTTCCACTCCGCCAATCAAACAGACGCTGGCGTCTCCGGTCATGATCATTCTGGCGGCGTCATGCAGCGCCTGCATCGATGATCCACACAGGCGGTTGACCGTTGTCGCCGGTACCGAGTGCGGGATTTCGGCGAGGAGCGCGGCATTACGCGCAATATTGAAACCTTGCTCCAGCGTTTGTTGCACGCAGCCCCAGTAGATATCGTCAATCGCGGACGGATCCAGCGACGGGTTACGCGACAGCAGGCTACGCATCAGGTGCGCGGAGAGATCTTCCGCGCGCACGTGGCGAAAAGCGCCGCCCTTTGAACGGCCCATCGGGGTACGAACTGCATCAACAATGACAACCTGTTCCATTGTGACTCCTTAAGCCGTTTTCAGAACACCCGCCGGGCGGGCTGGTTCTACCGGAGGATAGTAGGGTTCGTTATGGCCCGCTTTATTACGCAGACCTTCCGGGACGTTATACAACGGACCGAGGTGCTGGTACTGCTGCGCCATATCGAGGTATTTTGCGCTGCCGAGGGTATCCAGCCAGCGGAAGGCACCGCCGTGGAATGGCGGGAAGCCGAGCCCATAAACCAGCGCCATATCTGCTTCGGCCGGGCTGGCAATGATGCCTTCTTCCAGACAGCGCACCACTTCATTGACCATCGGAATCATCATGCGGGCGATAATTTCTTCATCGCTGAAGTCGCGTTTTGCCTGGCTCACATCGGCCAGCAGTGCATCAACGGCCGGGTCTTCTTCTTTCTTCGGCTTACCTTTACTGTCCGCCTGATAGCGCCAGAAGCCGAGACCATTTTTCTGACCAAAGCGGCTGGCGTCGAACAGGGCGTCAATGGCGTCGCGGTAATCTTTTTGCATGCGCTGTGGGAAACCGGCAGCCATGACGGCCTGCGCATGGTGTGCAGTATCAATGCCAACGACGTCCAGCAGGTATGCCGGGCCCATCGGCCAGCCAAACACTTTTTCCATCACCTTATCGACTTTGCGGAAGTCGGCGCCATCGCGTAATAGCTGGCTGAAGCCGGCGAAGTAGGGGAACAGCACACGGTTGACGAAGAAGCCGGGGCAGTCATTGACCACAATCGGCGTTTTGCCCATTTTGCTGGCCCAGGCCACCACTTTGGCGATGGTTTTATCCGAGGTTTTCTCGCCGCGAATGACTTCAACCAGCGGCATGCGATGCACCGGGTTAAAGAAGTGCATGCCGCAGAAGTTTTCCGGTCGTTGCAGGACGCTGGCCAGCTCACCGATCGGAATCGTTGAGGTATTAGAAGCCAGTACCGCATCCGGGCGCACTTTCTCTTCGGTTTCCGCCAGCACGGCCTTTTTCACTTTCGGGTTTTCGACGACGGCTTCCACCACAACGTCAACGCGTTCAAAACCGGTGTAATCCAGGGTAGGGTGAATCGTACCGATCACGCCTGCCAGTTTCAGACCGTCAATTTTCCCGCGCTCAAGCTGCTTGTTGAGCAGTTTGGCGGCTTCGTTCATCCCAAGCGTCAGTGATTTATCATTGATATCCTTCATGATCACCGGCACGCCTTTCCAGGCGGACTGGTAGGCAATCCCGCCCCCCATGATCCCGGCGCCCAGCACTGCAGCCTGTTGCGGGGTCTCAACGTCTTTGGTCAGCTTCTTCGCTTTGGCTTTGACGTACTGATCGTTGAGGAAAATACCCACCAGTGCCCGGGCTTCTTTGGTGTGCGCCAGTGGGACAAAGCTTTGGTTTTCCAAATTCAGCGCTTCTTCACGGCCGAAACGGGCGGCCGCTTCGATAGTTTTCACCGCCGTTATCGGTGCCGGATAGTGTTTGCCGGCGGTCTGTGCAACCATGCCTTTGGCGATGGTGAAACTCATGGTGGCTTCAATCTTGCTGAGTTTCAGCGGTTCCAGCTTCGGCTGACGTTTGGCTTTCCAGTCCAGATCGCCGTTGATGGCCTGACGAAGAATGGCGATCGCGCCATCACGCAGTTTCTCCGGTTTGACAACCCCATCCACCAGGCCAATTTTCAACGCCTGATCGGCGCTGACATCTTTACCGGCAGCGATAATTTCCAGCGCGCTATCGGCACCGAGCAGGCGCGGAAGACGCACTGAACCACCGAAGCCCGGCATGATACCCAGTTTGGTTTCCGGCAGGCCGATGCGTAGATCTGGAGTCGCCAGGCGATAGTCCGTCGCGAGGACGCATTCGCAACCGCCGCCCAGCGCATAGCCGTTTACCGCTGAAATCGTGGGAACCGGCAAATCTTCCAGGCGATTAAAGACGCTGTTGGCAAAATGCAGCCACTGGCTGAGCTGTTCCTGTGGTACCAGGAACAGGGAAAGGAATTCGGTAATGTCGGCACCGACGATAAAGGCCGCCTTTTCTGAACGCAGCAGCAGCCCCTTGAGATCTTTTTGCTTTTCGAGCACGTCCAGCGCGTCACCGAGGCTGGCTACGGTTGCGGTGTCGAGCTTGTTCACCGAGCCGGGGGCATCGAACACCAGTTCGGCAATGCCATCTTCCAGCCAGTCGAGGTATAGGTTGTCGCCTTTGTAGAGCATGTCAGTCTCCTGAATCCAGCAATGTTATCTGGTCGTACCAGATGCAACGGAGTGTGGGATTTATGTTAAAGAATTGCAAATGAGTCTTTAAATAAATGCTGGTCTGATCACACCCGGCGGAAATCACCCTGCCCGAGGCCAATGTGCTAAGATGCGGAACATCACGATCCAATAAAAGCAAAGGATGAAAGATGGAATCACTAGCCGCGCTCTATAAAAATCATATCGTTACCCTACAAGAACGTACCCGTGATGCTTTAGCGCGTTTTAAGCTCGATGCGTTACTGATTCACTCTGGTGAGCTGGTCAACGTCTTCCTCGACGATCATCCGTATCCGTTTAAGGTCAACCCGCAATTTAAATCCTGGGTACCGGTGACCCAGGTGCCAAACTGCTGGCTGCTGGTAGATGGCATCAACAAGCCGAAACTGTGGTTCTATCTGCCGGTGGATTACTGGCATAACGTGGAACCGCTGCCGACCTCTTTCTGGACGGAAGAAGTTGAAGTGATTGCGCTGCCGAAAGCGGACGGCATTGGTAGCCAGCTGCCGGCAGCACGCGGCAACATCGGCTATATCGGGCCGGTACCGGAGCGGGCGCTGGCTCTGGATATCGCCGCCGAAAATATCAACCCGAAAGGGGTGATCGATTACCTGCACTACTACCGCTCTTATAAAACCGACTATGAACTGGCCTGCATGCGCGAAGCGCAGAAATCGGCGGTGAATGGCCACCGTGCCGCTCATGAAGCCTTCCTTTCCGGAATGAGCGAGTTCGATATTAACCAGGCCTACCTGACGGCTACCGGCCACCGCGATACCGATGTGCCTTACAGCAATATCGTGGCGCTGAACGAACATGCTTCCGTGCTGCACTACACCAAACTGGATCACCGTGCACCGGCAGATGCGCGCAGCTTCCTGCTGGATGCCGGGGCGGAATACAACGGCTACGCAGCCGACCTGACCCGCACCTGGGCTGCGCACAGCGACAATGACTATGCGCATCTGATTAAAGACGTCAACGATGAGCAGCTGGCGCTGATTAGCACCATGAAAGCGGGCACCAGCTATGTGGATTACCATATCCAGTTCCATCAGCGCATCGCGAAGCTGCTGCGTAAGCACCAGATCGTCACCAACATGAGCGAAGAAGCGATGGTGGAAAACGACCTCACCGGGCCGTTTATGCCGCACGGCATTGGTCACCCGCTGGGTTTACAGGTTCATGATGTGGCGGGGTTCATGCAGGATGATTCAGGCACGCATCTGGCGGCGCCGTCGAAGTATCCGTATCTGCGCTGCACGCGCATTCTGCAGCCGCGTATGGTGCTGACGATTGAGCCGGGTATCTACTTTATTGAATCTCTGCTGGCGCCGTGGCGCGAAGGGCAGTTCAGCAAACACTTCAACTGGCAGAAAATTGACGCGCTGAAGCCGTTTGGTGGGATCCGTATTGAAGATAACGTCGTCATTCACGAAAACAGTGTTGAAAATATGACGCGTGACCTGAAACTGGCGTAATGGATAGCTGGTTGATACCGGCCGCGCCGGTCACCTTCGTTGAAGAGATTAAAAAGAGTCGCTTTATCACGCTGTTGGCACATACCGACGGCGTGGTTGCGGCGAAAGCCTTTGTGGAGTCCGTCAGGGCAGAACATCCGGACGCCCGTCACCATTGTGTGGCGTGGGTGGCCGGGCCGCCCAATGACTCGCAGCAACTGGGGTTCTCTGACGATGGCGAACCGGCGGGGACGGCAGGTAAGCCGATGCTGGCACAGCTGATGGGCAGCGGCGTCGGCGAAATAACCGCTGTGGTGGTGCGCTACTACGGCGGGATTTTGTTGGGCACCGGTGGTCTGGTCAAAGCCTACGGTGGTGGTGTGCATCAGGCGCTTGCTGAGCTAACAACCCAGCGCAAGACGCCGTTAACCGCATATACTTTGCAGTGTGAATACGGGCAGTTAGCCGGGATTGAAACGCTGTTGGCTCAGTTCTCAGGACGCATTGTCGAAAGCGAATATCAGGCGTTCGTCCAGCTCAGAGTGGCGCTTCCGCAAGCTGAAGTGGCCTCTTTTTCGACAAAACTGGCTGATTTTAGTCGTGGTTCGTTGCAATTATTAAAGATTGACGAATAATCCCCACCTGATTTTTTGCATATCATAGGAAGCGCCAGAGATGCATTTTCGCGCGATAACCCGAATCGTTGGACTGCTGGTCATTTTATTTTCGGGGACCATGATCCTGCCGGGATTAGTGGCCCTGATATACCGTGATGGCGCGGGACGGGCGTTTACCCAGACCTTTTTTGTCGCACTGGCGATTGGTTCTCTATTATGGTGGCCGAACCGCCGTGAAAAGGGGGAGCTGAAATCCCGCGAAGGTTTTCTGATCGTTGTACTCTTCTGGACCGTGCTTGGCAGCGTCGGTGCGCTACCGTTTATTTTTGCCGAACAGCCGAACCTGACCATCACCGATGCGTTCTTTGAATCCTTCTCAGGCCTGACCACCACCGGGGCAACCACGTTGGTGGGGCTGGATTCGTTACCTCACGCTATTTTGTTCTATCGCCAGATGCTGCAGTGGTTTGGCGGTATGGGGATCATTGTGCTGGCGGTCGCGATACTGCCGATTCTGGGCGTCGGGGGAATGCAGCTGTATCGGGCAGAAATGCCCGGGCCGCTAAAAGACAATAAAATGCGCCCTCGCATCGCCGAAACGGCAAAAACCTTGTGGCTCATCTATGTCCTGTTAACCGTGGCCTGCGCGCTGGCGCTATGGTTTGCGGGGATGCCGGCATTTGACGCCATCGGCCATAGTTTTTCGACTATCGCGATCGGCGGTTTTTCTACTCATGATGCCAGCGTGGGGTATTTTAACAGCCCGACCATTAACACGATTATCGCGATTTTCCTGCTGATTTCCGGCTGTAACTACGGCCTGCACTTTTCGTTGCTGAGCGGACGCAGCCTGAGGGTGTACTGGCGTGATCCTGAATTCCGTATGTTTATCGGCGTCCAACTGACGCTGGTGGTGATTTGCACACTGGTGCTCTGGCTGCATGACGTCTACAGCTCGGCATTGACTACGGTCAATCAGGCCTTTTTCCAGGTGGTGTCGATGGCCACCACCGCGGGCTTTACCACTGACAGCATCGCCCGCTGGCCGCTGTTCCTTCCAGTCCTGTTATTGTGCTCGGCATTTATCGGCGGCTGCGCCGGTTCGACGGGCGGCGGTTTGAAAGTGATTCGTATCCTGCTTCTGTTTAAACAGGGGAACCGCGAACTTAAACGGCTGGTGCACCCGAATGCGGTATACAGCATTAAGTTAGGCAACCGTGCACTGCCTGAACGTATTCTGGAAGCGGTATGGGGATTCTTCTCCGCCTATGCGCTGGTCTTTATTATCAGTATGCTGGCTATCATTGCGACCGGCGTGGATGACTTTTCTGCTTTTGCCTCGGTCGTGGCGACACTTAATAACCTGGGACCAGGGCTTGGCGTGGTGGCGGATAACTTCGCTACAATGAACCCGGTCGCGAAATGGATCTTGATTGCTAATATGCTGTTTGGTCGTCTGGAAGTGTTCACTTTACTGGTGCTCTTTACCCCCACTTTCTGGCGCGAATAACAGGAGTGCTTGTGAAAACGTTGATTCTATTTTCCACCCGTGACGGGCAGACCCGCGAAATTGCCTCCTTCCTGGCGTCTGAACTGAAAGAGCTGGGCGTTGATTCAGATACGGTTAATCTAAACCGTACCGTGGACGTCGAATGGCAGCATTACGATCGCGTGGTGATTGGCGCGTCGATTCGCTACGGGCACTTTCATCCGGCAGTGGACCGCTTTGTGAAGAAACACCTTTCGTCGTTGCAGGCACGCCCCGGCGCATTTTTCTCGGTGAACCTGGTGGCACGTAAACCAGAGAAGCGCACACCACAAACGAATAGCTATACGCGCAAGTTCCTGCTCAACTCGCCGTGGCAGCCGCAGCGCAGCGCGGTGTTTGCCGGTGCGCTGCGTTATCCGCGTTATCGCTGGTATGACCGCTTTATGATTCGCCTGATTATGAAAATGACCGGTGGTGAAACGGATACCAGTAAAGAGGTGGTGTATACCGACTGGAAGCAGGTCGCTAATTTTGCGCAGGAAATCGCACAAATGACGCGCAAATAGCGCGTAAAACCGGCGTCATGGCGGGAATTTGAGCGGTTGAAAAGTTTTTTTAAAACAGGGCTTGTCAACGTCTCAGAACTCCCTATAATGCGCCTCCACTGACACGGAACAACGGCACGCAAGCCGCCGGGTCAGCAGGGTTTCTCCGGAAATTCTGACAGAGAAAAGCGAAAACAAATGCTTGACTCTGAATGAGGAAAACGTATTATACGGGACCTCGCAACGGTGAGCGAAAGCCGCGTTGCACTGCTCTTTAACAATTTATCAGACAATCTGTGTGGGCACTCAAAGTGACATGGATTCTTAACGTCCTCGGACGAAAAATGAATACCAAGTCTCTGAGTGAACATACGTAATTCATTACGAAGTTTAATTCACGAGCATCAAACTTAAATTGAAGAGTTTGATCATGGCTCAGATTGAACGCTGGCGGCAGGCCTAACACATGCAAGTCGGGCGGTAGCACAGAGAGCTTGCTCTCGGGTGACGAGCGGCGGACGGGTGAGTAATGTCTGGGAAACTGCCTGATGGAGGGGGATAACTACTGGAAACGGTAGCTAATACCGCATAACGTCGCAAGACCAAAGTGGGGGACCTTCGGGCCTCATGCCATCAGATGTGCCCAGATGGGATTAGCTAGTAGGTGGGGTAATGGCTCACCTAGGCGACGATCCCTAGCTGGTCTGAGAGGATGACCAGCCACACTGGAACTGAGACACGGTCCAGACTCCTACGGGAGGCAGCAGTGGGGAATATTGCACAATGGGCGCAAGCCTGATGCAGCCATGCCGCGTGTATGAAGAAGGCCTTCGGGTTGTAAAGTACTTTCAGCGAGGAGGAAGGCATTAAGGTTAATAACCTTGGTGATTGACGTTACTCGCAGAAGAAGCACCGGCTAACTCCGTGCCAGCAGCCGCGGTAATACGGAGGGTGCAAGCGTTAATCGGAATTACTGGGCGTAAAGCGCACGCAGGCGGTCTGTTAAGTCAGATGTGAAATCCCCGGGCTCAACCTGGGAACTGCATTTGAAACTGGCAGGCTTGAGTCTTGTAGAGGGGGTAGAATTCCAGGTGTAGCGGTGAAATGCGTAGAGATCTGGAGGAATACCGGTGGCGAAGGCGGCCCCCTGGACAAAGACTGACGCTCAGGTGCGAAAGCGTGGGGAGCAAACAGGATTAGATACCCTGGTAGTCCACGCTGTAAACGATGTCGACTTGGAGGTTGTTCCCTTGAGGAGTGGCTTCCGGAGCTAACGCGTTAAGTCGACCGCCTGGGGAGTACGGCCGCAAGGTTAAAACTCAAATGAATTGACGGGGGCCCGCACAAGCGGTGGAGCATGTGGTTTAATTCGATGCAACGCGAAGAACCTTACCTACTCTTGACATCCAGAGAACTTAGCAGAGATGCTTTGGTGCCTTCGGGAACTCTGAGACAGGTGCTGCATGGCTGTCGTCAGCTCGTGTTGTGAAATGTTGGGTTAAGTCCCGCAACGAGCGCAACCCTTATCCTTTGTTGCCAGCGATTCGGTCGGGAACTCAAAGGAGACTGCCAGTGATAAACTGGAGGAAGGTGGGGATGACGTCAAGTCATCATGGCCCTTACGAGTAGGGCTACACACGTGCTACAATGGCATATACAAAGAGAAGCGACCTCGCGAGAGCAAGCGGACCTCATAAAGTATGTCGTAGTCCGGATTGGAGTCTGCAACTCGACTCCATGAAGTCGGAATCGCTAGTAATCGTAGATCAGAATGCTACGGTGAATACGTTCCCGGGCCTTGTACACACCGCCCGTCACACCATGGGAGTGGGTTGCAAAAGAAGTAGGTAGCTTAACCTTCGGGAGGGCGCTTACCACTTTGTGATTCATGACTGGGGTGAAGTCGTAACAAGGTAACCGTAGGGGAACCTGCGGTTGGATCACCTCCTTACCTGAAAGAACCTGCCTTTGTAGTGTCCACACAGATTGTCTGATGAAAAATAAGCAGTAAAACATCTCTGCAGGCTTGTAGCTCAGGTGGTTAGAGCGCACCCCTGATAAGGGTGAGGTCGGTGGTTCAAGTCCACTCAGGCCTACCAAATTCATCCTGATACTGCGTTGTGAAACGACTCGCATACGTCAGTATGCTTCGCCCTTCCACGCCTTGTTTCAGTCTGAATTACCGGTACGAGAGATGAGTATTACGATGGGGTTATAGCTCAGCTGGGAGAGCGCCTGCCTTGCACGCAGGAGGTCTGCGGTTCGATCCCGCATAGCTCCACCATCCTTTACTGCTGAATAACAAGAAAACTTCAGAGCATACCTGAAAAGGTATGCTGCGAAGTTTTGCTCTTTAAAAATCTGGATCAAGCTGAAAATTGAAACGACACACTGTTTCCTTTCTCCGTAATAAGAAAGGAAAAATGGTGTGTTCGAGTCTCTCAAATTTTCGCAACGCGGACTGTTTTACGAAACAGCTTCGGGTTGTGAGGTTAAGCGACTAAGCGTACACGGTGGATGCCCTGGCAGTCAGAGGCGATGAAGGACGTGCTAATCTGCGATAAGCGTCGGTAAGGTGATATGAACCGTTATAACCGGCGATTTCCGAATGGGGAAACCCAGTGTGATTCGTCACACTATCGTTAAGTGAATACATAGCTTAACGAAGCGAACCGGGGGAACTGAAACATCTAAGTACCCCGAGGAAAAGAAATCAACCGAGATTCCCCCAGTAGCGGCGAGCGAACGGGGAGGAGCCCAGAGTCTGAATCAGCGCGTGTGTTAGTGGAACGGTCTGGAAAGTCCGGCGGTACAGGGTGATAGCCCCGTACACTAAAATGCACACGTTGTGAACTCGAAGAGTAGGGCGGGACACGTGGTATCCTGTCTGAATATGGGGGACCATCCTCCAAGGCTAAATACTCCTGACTGACCGATAGTGAACCAGTACCGTGAGGGAAAGGCGAAAAGAACCCCGGCGAGGGGAGTGAAAAAGAACCTGAAACCGTGTACGTACAAGCAGTGGGAGCCTGATTTGTCAGGTGACTGCGTACCTTTTGTATAATGGGTCAGCGACTTATATTCTGTAGCAAGGTTAACCGTATAGGGGAGCCGCAGGGAAACCGAGTCTTAACTGGGCGTTAAGTTGCAGGGTATAGACCCGAAACCCGGTGATCTAGCCATGGGCAGGTTGAAGGTTGGGTAACACTAACTGGAGGACCGAACCGACTAATGTTGAAAAATTAGCGGATGACTTGTGGCTGGGGGTGAAAGGCCAATCAAACCGGGAGATAGCTGGTTCTCCCCGAAAGCTATTTAGGTAGCGCCTCGTGAACTCATCTTCGGGGGTAGAGCACTGTTTCGGCTAGGGGGTCATCCCGACTTACCAACCCGATGCAAACTACGAATACCGAAGAATGTTATCACGGGAGACACACGGCGGGTGCTAACGTCCGTCGTGAAGAGGGAAACAACCCAGACCGCCAGCTAAGGTCCCAAAGTCATGGTTAAGTGGGAAACGATGTGGGAAGGCACAGACAGCCAGGATGTTGGCTTAGAAGCAGCCATCATTTAAAGAAAGCGTAATAGCTCACTGGTCGAGTCGGCCTGCGCGGAAGATGTAACGGGGCTAAACCATGCACCGAAGCTGCGGCAGCGACACTATGTGTTGTTGGGTAGGGGAGCGTTCTGTAAGCCGTTGAAGGTGGCCTGTGAGGGTTGCTGGAGGTATCAGAAGTGCGAATGCTGACATAAGTAACGATAAAGCGGGTGAAAAGCCCGCTCGCCGGAAGACCAAGGGTTCCTGTCCAACGTTAATCGGGGCAGGGTGAGTCGACCCCTAAGGCGAGGCCGAAAGGCGTAGTCGATGGGAAACAGGTTAATATTCCTGTACTTGGTGTTACTGCGAAGGGGGGACGGAGAAGGCTATGTTAGCCGGGCGACGGTTGTCCCGGTTTAAGCATGTAGGCGGGAGTTTTAGGTAAATCCGGAACTCTGTTAACGCTGAGGTGTGATGACG
This sequence comes from Klebsiella sp. R445, assembly GCF_051131755.1. Lineage (NCBI taxonomy): Bacteria > Pseudomonadati > Pseudomonadota > Gammaproteobacteria > Enterobacterales > Enterobacteriaceae > Klebsiella > Klebsiella sp. R445. The sequence goes on along the minus strand of NZ_CP180446.1, from coordinate 2,936,474 downwards.
AGGCACTACGGTGCTGAAGTAACAAATGCCCTGCTTCCAGGAAAAGCCTCTAAGCATCAGGTAACACAAAATCGTACCCCAAACCGACACAGGTGGTCAGGTAGAGAATACCAAGGCGCTTGAGAGAACTCGGGTGAAGGAACTAGGCAAAATGGTGCCGTAACTTCGGGAGAAGGCACGCTGGTGTGTAGGTGAAGTGACTTGCTCACGGAGCTGAAACCAGTCGAAGATACCAGCTGGCTGCAACTGTTTATTAAAAACACAGCACTGTGCAAACACGAAAGTGGACGTATACGGTGTGACGCCTGCCCGGTGCCGGAAGGTTAATTGATGGGGTTATCCGCAAGGAGAAGCTCTTGATCGAAGCCCCGGTAAACGGCGGCCGTAACTATAACGGTCCTAAGGTAGCGAAATTCCTTGTCGGGTAAGTTCCGACCTGCACGAATGGCGTAATGATGGCCAGGCTGTCTCCACCCGAGACTCAGTGAAATTGAACTCGCTGTGAAGATGCAGTGTACCCGCGGCAAGACGGAAAGACCCCGTGAACCTTTACTATAGCTTGACACTGAACATTGAGCCTTGATGTGTAGGATAGGTGGGAGGCTTTGAAGCGTGGACGCCAGTCTGCGTGGAGCCAACCTTGAAATACCACCCTTTAATGTTTGATGTTCTAACGTAGACCCGTAATCCGGGTTGCGGACAGTGTCTGGTGGGTAGTTTGACTGGGGCGGTCTCCTCCCAAAGAGTAACGGAGGAGCACGAAGGTTAGCTAATCCTGGTCGGACATCAGGAGGTTAGTGCAATGGCATAAGCTAGCTTGACTGCGAGCGTGACGGCGCGAGCAGGTGCGAAAGCAGGTCATAGTGATCCGGTGGTTCTGAATGGAAGGGCCATCGCTCAACGGATAAAAGGTACTCCGGGGATAACAGGCTGATACCGCCCAAGAGTTCATATCGACGGCGGTGTTTGGCACCTCGATGTCGGCTCATCACATCCTGGGGCTGAAGTAGGTCCCAAGGGTACGGCTGTTCGCCGTTTAAAGTGGTACGCGAGCTGGGTTTAGAACGTCGTGAGACAGTTCGGTCCCTATCTGCCGTGGGCGCTGGAGAATTGAGGGGGGCTGCTCCTAGTACGAGAGGACCGGAGTGGACGCATCACTGGTGTTCGGGTTGTCATGCCAATGGCATTGCCCGGTAGCTAAATGCGGAAAAGATAAGTGCTGAAAGCATCTAAGCACGAAACTTGCCCCGAGATGAGTTCTCCCTGACTCCTTGAGAGTCCTGAAGGAACGTTGAAGACTACGACGTTGATAGGTCGGGTGTGTAAGCGTAGCGATACGTTGAGCTAACCGATACTAATGAACCGTGAGGCTTAACCTTACAACGCCAAAGCTGTTTTGGTGAGCAGAGAGAAGATTTTCAGCCTGATACAGATTAACTGGGGTGCTTTTAGCATCCTGGTAACAGAATTTGCCTGGCGGCAATAGCGCGGTGGTCCCACCTGACCCCATGCCGAACTCAGAAGTGAAACGCCGTAGCGCCGATGGTAGTGTGGGGTCTCCCCATGTGAGAGTAGGGAACTGCCAGGCATCAAATAAAGCAAAGGGCTCAGTCGAAAGACTGGGCCTTTTGTTTTGTCTGCGATTTAGCCGGGAAAGGTATTTCCGGGCTATCAGACAGCTCAGAAGCCCATCCTGACGGATGGGCTTTTTGCGTTTTAGCTTTATGTTTAGCCTTATGGCGTCACAAAACAGCACAGCATCGCACGACACCCATACCGCCGCATTCAAACAAGCCTTCCCACAGCAGATACGGTAAACTAGTCCGGATTTTGCATCAGGAAGCCACTATGAATCATTCTCTCAAACCCTGGAACACCTTTGGCATCGACCGTACAGCCAAAGTCATCGTACGTGCTGATAATGAACAGCAGCTATTGTCTGCCTGGCAGAGAGCCACAGCAGAAGATCAGCCCGTTTTGATCCTCGGTGAAGGGAGCAATGTGCTGTTCCTGAAGGATTATGCCGGTACGGTTATTATTAACCGCATCATGGGGATTGAGGTCACGGAAACACCTGATGCCTGGCTCTTGCACGTTGGTTCCGGGGAAAACTGGCATCAACTGGTGCAGTTTACGCTGGAGAATGACATGCCGGGCCTGGAAAACCTTGCCTTGATTCCTGGCTGCGCAGGGTCTTCCCCAATCCAGAATATCGGCGCGTATGGTGTTGAACTCCAACGTGTTTGTCATTATGTCGACTGTATCGAGCTGGCGAGCGGCCGTAAGCAACGTCTTTCCGCCAGCGAGTGCCGTTTTGGCTATCGTGACAGTATCTTCAAGCATGAGTATCAGGATCGCTATGCCATTGTTGCGGTGGGACTTCGTCTGTCCAGAACCTGGCATCCGGTATTAACGTACGGTGACCTGACTCGCCTGGACCCACAGACCGTGACGCCACGTCAGGTATTTGATGCCATTTGCCATATGCGCATGACAAAACTTCCAGATCCGAAAGTAAATGGCAATGCCGGTAGCTTCTTTAAGAACCCTGTTATCAGCGCGGAGCAAAGCCAGGCGCTGCTGGCAGCATTCCCGAATGCGCCACATTACCCACAGGCGGATGGCAGTATGAAACTGGCCGCGGGCTGGCTGATCGATCAATGCCAGCTTAAAGGGAAAACCATCGGCGGAGCTGCGGTGCATCGCCAGCAGGCGCTGGTCTTAATCAATGACAAAGATGCAACCAGCGATGATGTTGTTCAGCTGGCCCACTACGTACGCCAGCAGGTCGGCGAGAGATTCAATGTCTGGCTACAGCCGGAAGTTCGTTTTATTGGCACTACCGGCGAAGTGAATGCCGAGGAGACCATTGCGTGAGAGATAATACAATCCCCCTGACATTGATATCCATTTTAGCCGATGGCGAGTTTCATTCCGGAGAGCAACTGGGCGAACGTCTCGGAATGAGCCGGGCGGCCATCAATAAACATATTCAGACATTGCGTGACTGGGGCGTTGATGTCTTTACCGTCCCTGGCAAGGGTTACAGTTTGCCGGAGCCTATCCAGTTATTAGATGAAGACAGCATTGCCGCACAGATCGAACATGGTCGGGTAACGGTTCTTCCGGTCATTGATTCGACAAACCAGTACTTGCTCGATCGCCTCAACGAGCTGCAATCCGGGGATGCGTGCGTTGCCGAGTATCAGCAGGCGGGGCGTGGCCGCCGAGGGCGTAAGTGGTTCTCACCCTTTGGGGCAAATCTTTATCTTTCGATGTACTGGCGTCTGGAGCAGGGGCCGGCCGCGGCGATTGGCCTGAGTCTGGTCATCGGTATTGTTATTGCCGAAGTTCTCCAGAGCCTGGGGGCAGATAACGTTCGCGTGAAGTGGCCTAACGATCTCTATCTGCAGGATCGTAAACTGTCGGGTATTCTGGTCGAACTGACGGGAAAAACTGGCGATGCGGCGCAGATCGTGAGTGGGGCAGGGATCAATCTGGCCATGCGCCGCGTTGAGTCTGAGGTGGTGAACCAGGGCTGGATCAGTCTGCAGGAAGCCGGGGTATCTATCGATCGTAACACCCTGGCTGCACGGCTGATTAAAGAACTGCGTGCTGGCCTGCAGCTGTTCGAGCAGGATGGTCTGGCACCTTATCTTGCGCGTTGGGAAAAACTGGATAATTTCCTCAATCGGCCGGTAAAGCTTATTATTGGTGATAAAGAAATCTTTGGGATTTCGCGCGGTATCGATACTCAAGGGGCATTGTTGCTTGAGCAGGATGGCGTTATCAAGCCATGGGTCGGCGGTGAAATATCGCTGCGTAGCGCGGAATAAACCAAATAAAAAGGGAGCCTGAGCTCCCTTTTTATTATGCACTTGATTATTTCCGCAGTCGGACCTGATCGACCGAATGGTTCGCGCTTTTGGTCATGATTAAACTAGCGCGCTCTCGGGTTGGAAGTATATTTTCTTTAAGATTCAACAGATTAATCTCATTCCATAATGAGGTGGCAATATTCACAGCCTCATCTTTGGAAAGCTTTGCATAATTATGGAAATAAGAATCCGGATCGGTGAATGCCCCTTCACGGAATTTTAAGAAGCGGTTGATATACCATGTTTTCAACAGTTCTTCTGGCGCATCGACATATATAGAGAAATCAACGAAGTCAGAAACGAATACATGGTGCGGGTCATGGGGATAATCCATGCCACTTTGTAAGACATTCAACCCTTCAAGAATCAATATATCTGGTTGCGCCACTGTCTTATCGCCTTCAGGAATCACATCATAAATAAGATGGGAATAAACCGGGGCGGTAGCTGTCGGTAAGCCAGATTTCAAATCAGAAACAAATTTCACCAGTCGATGCATGTCGTAGGATTGCGGGAAGCCTTTCTTCTTCATCAATCCGCGTTCTTTCAGTACGGCATTCGGATGTAAGAAGCCATCAGTCGTAATTAATTCAACATGACGATGTTCCGGCCAGCGGCTAAGCAGCGCCTGTAATACGCGTGCGGTCGTGCTTTTACCTACCGCAACGCTTCCGGCAATACTGATGATATACGGGATGCGCTGACCATTAGTACCGAGGAATTGCTCCAGCACGGCCTGACGGCGCAGGTTGGAACTGATATAGAAATTAAGCAAACGCGACAGCGGCAAATAGATCTCTGCAACTTCTTCAAGGGAAAGATCTTCGTTGATGCCTTTTAACCGCGTGATTTCTTCCTCTGTCAGCGTCATCGGAACGGAATCACGAAGTGCAGCCCATTGGTTGCGGTTAAATTGTAGATAAGGTGTCATTAACGTCTGCTCTTTTTTGCTCATAAGCATGTTCTTAGCATCGCCAAATCAGAAGTTGCGAGGGATGCTTCACACAAGTTAATCAGGACAATGGGCAGGAGGGTAACACCAGATTGCGAGGAATAATAAGAAAAAAACTCATCGAATGGTGCTTTCTAATGCAGACATCACAAGAGCGGGGTTTGTTGCTCATTATGCGTCACTCGCCTGCGGCAACGTTGTCCCTGCACGTCTGAATGCGCATAAGCAGGATGGCGCGCGCAGACACTGGTCAGGATATAAGTGGGTTTTGACTGTCGGGATACGGCAAGAAACACCATCGTCCGGCCTGGGAATACCTTTGCTGGCATAAATAGCGAGGATGACTGGACGTTTTAATGCGAAGGGATGGCGGTTTTTTGTACGTCATTGATTGAAATTACACCATTTTTCCACGTTAGAGAACAAAATATGAGCGATGGAACATTTTATGCAATTTTTTAGTTGCATGAATGCGTATGTCTCCCTAAAATGCGCGCTACTTGATGCCGACTTAGCTCAGTAGGTAGAGCAACTGACTTGTAATCAGTAGGTCACCAGTTCGATTCCGGTAGTCGGCACCATCAAGTGCCTGGTGGGGTTCCCGAGCGGCCAAAGGGAGCAGACTGTAAATCTGCCGTCATCGACTTCGAAGGTTCGAATCCTTCCCCCACCACCATCTTTCGGCAACGCTTTGCGGAGCCAGAGTTGCTTGGTTAAACTAAACAACTCAAACAAAAAAAAGAGAGAACTCTCTTTTTTTTGTTATAGAAAGAACTGGGTAGCCGAGTTTCAGGATGCGGGCATCGTATAATGGCTATTACCTCAGCCTTCCAAGCTGATGATGCGGGTTCGATTCCCGCTGCCCGCTCCAGACGTGCTGATATGGCTCAGTTGGTAGAGCGCACCCTTGGTAAGGGTGAGGTCCCCAGTTCGACTCTGGGTATCAGCACCACTTCTTTATCTCTCCTTCCCTGTTTCTCTCTGTTTATTGCATTCAACAAGTCGGGCATGTTGCCCGGTTGATGTGGTGATATCACCGATTTATCCGTGTCTTAGAGGGACAATCGATGTCTAAAGAAAAGTTTGAACGTACAAAACCGCACGTTAACGTCGGTACTATCGGCCACGTTGACCATGGTAAAACAACGCTGACTGCTGCAATCACTACCGTTCTGGCTAAAACCTACGGTGGTTCTGCTCGTGCATTCGACCAGATCGATAACGCACCAGAAGAAAAAGCTCGTGGTATCACCATCAACACTTCCCACGTTGAATATGACACCCCGACTCGCCACTACGCACACGTAGACTGCCCGGGCCACGCCGACTATGTTAAAAACATGATCACCGGTGCTGCTCAGATGGATGGCGCGATCCTGGTTGTTGCTGCGACTGACGGCCCGATGCCGCAGACTCGTGAGCACATCCTGCTGGGTCGTCAGGTAGGCGTTCCTTACATCATCGTGTTCCTGAACAAATGCGACATGGTTGATGACGAAGAGCTGCTGGAACTGGTTGAGATGGAAGTGCGTGAGCTGCTGTCTCAGTACGACTTCCCGGGCGACGACACTCCGATCATCCGTGGTTCTGCTCTGAAAGCGCTGGAAGGCGACGCAGAGTGGGAAGCTAAGATCGTTGAGCTGGCTGGCTACCTGGATTCTTACATCCCGGAACCAGAGCGTGCGATTGACAAGCCGTTCCTGCTGCCGATCGAAGACGTATTCTCCATCTCCGGCCGTGGTACTGTTGTTACCGGTCGTGTAGAGCGCGGTATCGTTAAAGTTGGCGAAGAAGTTGAAATCGTTGGTATCAAAGAGACTGCTAAGTCTACCTGTACTGGCGTTGAAATGTTCCGCAAACTGCTGGACGAAGGCCGTGCTGGTGAGAACGTTGGTGTTCTGCTGCGTGGTATCAAACGTGAAGAAATCGAACGTGGTCAGGTACTGGCTAAGCCGGGTTCCATCAAGCCGCACACCAAATTCGAATCTGAAGTGTACATCCTGTCCAAAGATGAAGGCGGCCGTCATACTCCGTTCTTCAAAGGCTACCGTCCGCAGTTCTACTTCCGTACAACTGACGTGACTGGTACCATCGAACTGCCGGAAGGCGTAGAGATGGTAATGCCGGGCGACAACATCAAAATGGTTGTTACCCTGATTCACCCGATCGCGATGGACGATGGTCTGCGTTTCGCAATCCGTGAAGGCGGCCGTACCGTTGGCGCTGGCGTGGTAGCAAAAGTTCTCGGCTAATCGCTGATAACATTTGACGCAATGCGCAATAAAAGGGCATCATTTGATGCCCTTTTTGTACGCTTTCGAACCAGAACCTGGCTCATCAGTGATTTTTTTTGCCATAATCATTGCTGAGACAGGCTCTGTAGAGGGCGTTGAGTCCGAAACGCAACAGAGCATTTCGGTTTGGTTGCCTCGCTCTCGCGGGGCAAAATTATTTGTCTGAATTCTTGTGACAGGTTGGTTTATGAGTGCGAATACCGAAGCTCAAGGGAGCGGGCGCGGCCTGGAAACGATGAAGTGGCTGATCGTTGCTGCGCTGCTGATTGTGGCCATCGTAGGCAACTTCCTTTATCGTGACATTATGCTAGCACTGCGTGCGCTGGCTGTAGTGGTTCTGATCGCTGCTGCCGGTGGCGTCGCGCTGTTAACCACTAAAGGTAAGGCGACCGTGGCGTTTGCCCGTGAAGCGAGAACCGAAGTCCGCAAGGTTATCTGGCCAACTCGCCAGGAAACGCTGCACACCACGCTGATTGTTGCTGCGGTTACTGCGGTAATGTCACTGATCCTGTGGGGGCTGGATGGTATTCTGGTTCGCCTGGTATCCTTTATCACTGGCCTGAGGTTCTGAGATGTCTGAAGCTCCTAAAAAACGTTGGTACGTCGTTCAGGCGTTTTCCGGTTTTGAAGGTCGCGTAGCTACCTCGTTGCGTGAACATATCAAATTACACAATATGGAAGAGTTGTTTGGCGAAGTCATGGTACCGACCGAAGAAGTGGTCGAGATCCGTGGTGGCCAGCGCCGCAAAAGCGAGCGCAAATTCTTCCCGGGTTATGTTCTGGTCCAGATGGTCATGAACGACGCAAGCTGGCACCTGGTGCGTAGCGTGCCACGCGTGATGGGCTTTATCGGCGGTACTTCTGACCGTCCGGCGCCGATCAGCGATAAAGAAGTTGACGCTATCATGAACCGCCTGCAGCAGGTTGGCGATAAGCCGCGTCCTAAAACGCTGTTCGAGCCGGGTGAAATGGTTCGTGTTAGCGATGGTCCGTTCGCTGACTTCAACGGTGTCGTTGAAGAAGTTGACTACGAGAAGTCCCGTCTGAAGGTTTCTGTATCTATCTTTGGCCGTGCAACCCCGGTTGAACTGGACTTCGCTCAGGTAGAGAAAGCCTAACCGGCGATCAAAAAAGCAGCGATTTAATCGTTGCATGAGGCGCGAAATTGACATACAATTTCGCGCCTTTTGTTTTTATGGGCCATGGGTTCATAAAACGATATTGATAACGGGGAGCCTTTTCTGAAGGCGTTATACCCAAACGAGGAAATTTAAATGGCTAAGAAAGTACAAGCCTACGTCAAGCTGCAGGTTGCAGCTGGTATGGCAAACCCGAGCCCGCCGGTTGGTCCAGCACTGGGTCAGCAGGGTGTGAACATCATGGAATTCTGTAAAGCGTTCAACGCCAAAACTGAATCCCTGGAAAAAGGTCTGCCGATCCCGGTTGTTATTACCGTTTACGCTGACCGTTCCTTTACCTTTGTTACCAAGACCCCGCCGGCTGCTGTTCTGCTGAAGAAAGCTGCAGGCATCAAGTCTGGTTCCGGTAAGCCGAACAAAGATAAAGTTGGTAAAATTTCCCGCGCTCAGCTGCAGGAAATCGCGCAGACCAAAGCTGCCGACATGACTGGTTCCGACATTGAAGCGATGACTCGCTCCATTGAAGGTACTGCACGTTCCATGGGCCTGGTAGTGGAGGACTAAGAAATGGCTAAACTGACCAAGCGTATGCGCGTGATCCGTGACAAAGTTGATGCAACTAAACAGTACGACATCAACGAAGCTATTGCTCTGCTGAAAGAGCTGGCCACTGCTAAATTTACTGAAAGCGTAGACGTTGCCGTTAACCTCGGCATCGACGCTCGTAAATCTGACCAGAACGTCCGTGGCGCGACTGTACTGCCGCACGGTACTGGCCGTTCCGTTCGCGTAGCCGTATTTGCCCAGGGCCCGAACGCTGAAGCTGCTAAAGCTGCAGGCGCCGAGCTGGTAGGTATGGAAGATCTGGCTGACCAGATCAAAAAAGGCGAAATGAACTTTGACGTTGTTATTGCTTCCCCGGATGCAATGCGCGTTGTTGGCCAGCTGGGCCAGGTTCTGGGTCCGCGTGGCCTGATGCCAAACCCGAAAGTTGGTACTGTAACTCCGAACGTTGCTGAAGCAGTTAAGAATGCTAAAGCAGGTCAGGTTCGTTATCGTAACGACAAAAACGGCATCATCCACACTACCATCGGTAAAGTGGATTTTGACGCTGACAAACTGAAAGAAAACCTGGAATCTCTGCTGGTTGCGCTGAAAAAAGCAAAACCGACTCAGGCGAAAGGCGTGTACATCAAGAAAGTCAGCCTCTCCACCACCATGGGTGCTGGTGTTGCCGTTGATCAGGCTGGTCTGAGCGCGTCTGCGAACTAAGATTAGCTTTACGTGGGTGGTGGTTTTGTCTACAATACTACCCCCATGTTTCTGCTAACTTCGGTTAGACAGAGAAAAACAGATTTGTTCGTTGGAGCCTGGCCTATCCAGGCCTCCGTCGAAGACCGCAGGTGTTTCGTCAGAAACTTAATCCCCTGCGTAGACGGTGACAGAACGCTAAGATTATTTTTGGATACTCTGGCTTGTTTCTGCTCACCGTATTAAGACGCTCTACTCGTTGAGTAGGGTGAAGTGAGTTCCAGAGCATGAGCTCTGGCAAACATCCAGGAGCAAAGCTAATGGCTTTAAATCTTCAAGACAAACAAGCGATTGTTGCTGAAGTCAGCGAAGTAGCCAAAGGTGCGCTGTCTGCAGTAGTTGCGGATTCCCGCGGCGTAACTGTAGATAAAATGACTGAACTGCGTAAAGCAGGTCGTGAAGCTGGCGTTTACATGCGTGTTGTTCGTAACACCCTGCTGCGCCGCGTCGTTGAAGGTACTCCTTTCGAGTGCCTGAAAGACACGTTTGTTGGTCCGACCCTGATTGCATACTCTATGGAACACCCGGGCGCTGCTGCTCGTCTGTTCAAAGAGTTCGCGAAAGCGAATGCAAAATTTGAGGTCAAAGCTGCAGCCTTTGAAGGTGAGCTGATCCCGGCGTCGCAAATCGACCGCCTGGCAACTCTGCCGACCTACGAAGAAGCAATTGCACGCCTGATGGCAACCATGAAAGAAGCTTCGGCTGGCAAACTGGTTCGCACTCTGGCTGCTGTACGCGATGCGAAAGAAGCTGCTTAATTGCAGTTATCTTTATAAAACGCTCGCTTACGTATAAACTTATTCTGATATTCAGGAACAATTTAAATGTCTATCACTAAAGATCAAATCATTGAAGCAGTATCCGCTATGTCCGTAATGGACGTTGTTGAGCTGATCTCTGCAATGGAAGAAAAATTCGGTGTTTCCGCTGCTGCTGCTGTAGCTGTAGCTGCTGGCCCGGCTGAAGCTGCTGAAGAAAAAACTGAATTCGACGTAATTCTGAAAGCTGCTGGCGCTAACAAAGTTGCTGTAATCAAAGCAGTACGTAGCGCAACTGGCCTGGGTCTGAAAGAAGCTAAAGACCTGGTAGAATCTGCACCTGCTGCCCTGAAAGAAGGCATCAGTAAAGATGACGCAGAAGCACTGAAAAAATCTCTGGAAGAAGCTGGCGCTGAAGTTGAAGTTAAATAAGCCAACCTTTCCGGTTGCAGCTTGAGTAATCAAGCTGATGGCTGGTGACTATTTAGTCACCAGCCTTTTTGCGCTGTAAGGCGCCAGTAGCATTTCACACTGTTTGACTGCTGGTTGTCCTGACAATGCATGTTTCTATCGACGACTTAATATACTGCGACAGGGTGCTCGCTCTGTGTAAATCGCGACGAAATGGTTTAAGCGTGATAGCAACAGGTATTGCGGAAAGTGTTCCATTTTCCGGTCCACAAAATAGTGTTGCATAAAAAACTGCCTTTTTGAGGCAGACGGGTCGACTTGTCAGCGAGCTGAGGAACCCTATGGTTTACTCCTATACCGAGAAAAAACGTATTCGTAAGGATTTTGGTAAACGTCCACAAGTTCTGGACATACCTTATCTCCTTTCTATCCAGCTTGATTCGTTCCAGAAGTTTATCGAGCAAGATCCTGAAGGGCAATATGGTCTGGAAGCAGCCTTCCGTTCCGTATTCCCGATTAAAAGCTACAGCGGTAATTCCGAGCTGCAATACGTCAGCTACCGTCTGGGCGAACCTGTTTTTGATGTTAAAGAATGTCAGATCCGTGGCGTGACCTATTCGGCACCGCTGCGCGTAAAACTGCGTCTGGTGATCTACGAGCGTGAAGCGCCGGAAGGCACCGTTAAAGACATTAAAGAACAAGAAGTCTACATGGGCGAAATTCCGCTCATGACCGACAACGGTACCTTTGTTATCAACGGTACTGAGCGTGTTATCGTTTCTCAGCTGCACCGTAGCCCGGGCGTCTTCTTTGACAGTGACAAAGGTAAGACCCACTCTTCCGGTAAGGTCCTGTATAACGCACGTATCATCCCTTACCGCGGTTCCTGGCTGGACTTCGAATTCGATCCGAAAGACAACCTGTTTGTCCGTATCGACCGTCGTCGTAAGCTGCCGGCTACCATCATCCTGCGCGCGCTGAATTACACCACTGAGCAGATCCTTGACCTGTTCTTCGAAAAAGTGGTCTTTGAAATTCGCGACAACAAGCTGCAGATGGAGCTGATTCCGGAGCGTCTGCGTGGTGAAACGGCGTCCTTCGACATCGAAGCCAACGGTAAAGTCTACGTTGAGAAAGCCCGTCGTATTACCGCTCGCCATATCCGTCAGCTGGAAAAAGACGATATCAAGCATATCGAAGTTCCGGTTGAATATATCGCGGGTAAAGTTGCTGCTAAAGATTATGTCGATACAGCGACTGGCGAACTGATCTGCCCGGCGAACATGGAGCTGAGTCTGGACCTGCTGGCCAAACTGAGCCAGTCCGGTCATAAGCGCATTGAAACTCTGTTCACCAACGATCTCGATCACGGTGCGTACATGTCTGAGACTGTACGTGTCGACCCGACCAACGATCGTCTGAGCGCACTGGTAGAAATCTACCGTATGATGCGCCCGGGTGAGCCGCCGACTCGTGAAGCAGCTGAAAGCCTGTTTGAGAACCTGTTCTTCTCCGAAGACCGCTACGATCTGTCCGCGGTTGGTCGTATGAAGTTCAACCGTTCTCTGCTGCGCGACGAAATCGAAGGTTCCGGTATCCTGAGCAAAGACGACATCATCGAAGTGATGAAGAAGCTCATCGATATCCGTAACGGTAAAGGCGAAGTCGATGATATCGACCACCTCGGCAACCGTCGTATCCGTTCCGTTGGCGAAATGGCGGAAAACCAGTTCCGCGTTGGCCTGGTTCGTGTAGAGCGTGCGGTGAAAGAACGTCTGTCTCTGGGCGATCTGGATACCCTGATGCCTCAGGATATGATCAACGCCAAGCCGATTTCTGCAGCAGTGAAAGAGTTCTTTGGTTCCAGCCAGCTGTCTCAGTTTATGGACCAGAACAACCCGCTGTCTGAGATTACGCACAAACGTCGTATCTCCGCACTGGGCCCAGGCGGTCTGACCCGTGAACGTGCAGGCTTTGAAGTTCGAGACGTACACCCGACTCACTATGGTCGCGTATGTCCAATCGAAACGCCTGAAGGTCCGAACATCGGTCTGATCAACTCCCTGTCGGTCTATGCACAGACGAACGAATATGGCTTCCTCGAGACGCCGTACCGTAAAGTCACCGACGGTGTTGTTACCGACGAAATTCATTACCTGTCTGCAATCGAAGAAGGTAACTACGTCATCGCTCAGGCGAACTCCAACCTGGATGACGAAGGCCACTTTGAAGAAGACCTGGTAACCTGCCGTAGTAAAGGCGAATCCAGCTTGTTCAGCCGTGACCAGGTTGACTACATGGACGTATCCACCCAGCAGGTGGTTTCCGTCGGTGCGTCCCTGATCCCGTTCCTGGAACACGATGACGCCAACCGCGCATTGATGGGTGCAAACATGCAACGTCAGGCGGTTCCGACTCTGCGTGCTGATAAGCCGCTGGTTGGTACCGGTATGGAACGTGCTGTTGCCGTTGACTCCGGTGTTACTGCGGTGGCCAAACGTGGCGGTACCGTTCAGTACGTGGATGCATCCCGTATCGTTATCAAAGTTAATGATGACGAGATGTTCCCGGGCGAAGCAGGTATCGACATCTATAACCTGACCAAATATACCCGTTCTAACCAGAACACCTGCATCAACCAGATGCCTTGTGTGTCCCTGGGTGAGCCAATTGAGCGCGGCGACGTGCTGGCAGATGGTCCGTCCACCGACCTCGGTGAACTGGCTCTCGGTCAGAACATGCGTGTAGCGTTCATGCCGTGGAACGGTTACAACTTCGAAGACTCCATCCTCGTCTCCGAGCGTGTGGTTCAGGAAGATCGCTTTACGACTATCCATATCCAGGAACTGGCATGTGTGTCCCGTGACACCAAGCTGGGGCCGGAAGAGATCACCGCTGATATCCCGAACGTGGGTGAAGCTGCACTCTCTAAACTGGATGAGTCCGGTATCGTTTACATCGGTGCAGAAGTCACCGGCGGCGACATTCTGGTTGGTAAGGTGACCCCGAAAGGTGAAACCCAGCTGACGCCAGAAGAGAAACTGCTGCGTGCGATCTTCGGCGAGAAAGCGTCTGACGTTAAAGACTCTTCTCTGCGCGTACCAAACGGTGTTTCCGGTACGGTTATCGACGTTCAGGTCTTCACCCGCGATGGCGTGGAAAAAGACAAACGTGCGCTGGAAATCGAAGAGATGCAACTGAAGCAGGCGAAGAAAGACCTGTCTGAAGAACTGCAGATCTTCGAAGCTGGCCTGTTTGGTCGTATCTACGCGGTGCTGGTTGCCGGTGGTGTTGAAGCTGAGAAGCTCGACAAGCTGCCGCGTGATCGCTGGCTGGAACTGGGCCTGACCGACGAAGAGAAGCAAAATCAGCTGGAACAACTGGCTGAGCAGTACGACGAACTGAAACACGAGTTCGAGAAAAAACTCGAAGCGAAACGCCGCAAAATCACTCAGGGCGACGATCTGGCACCGGGCGTGCTGAAGATTGTTAAAGTGTATCTGGCCGTTAAACGTCAGATTCAGCCTGGTGATAAAATGGCAGGTCGTCACGGTAACAAGGGTGTTATCTCTAAGATCAACCCGATCGAAGATATGCCGCACGATGCGAACGGTACGCCGGTCGATATCGTACTGAACCCGCTGGGCGTACCGTCTCGTATGAACATCGGTCAGATCCTGGAAACTCACCTGGGTATGGCTGCGAAAGGTATCGGCGAGAAAATCAACGCCATGCTCAAGCAGCAGCAGGAAGTTGCCAAGCTGCGCGAATTCATCCAGAAAGCGTATGACCTGGGTACCGACGTTCGTCAGAAAGTCGACCTGAATACCTTCACTGATGATGAAGTACTGCGTCTGGCTGAGAACCTGAAAAAAGGTATGCCGATCGCAACGCCGGTCTTCGACGGTGCGAAAGAAGCTGAAATTAAAGAGCTGCTGCAACTCGGTGGTCTGCCATCTTCTGGCCAGATCACCCTGTTCGACGGCCGTACCGGTGAGCAGTTTGAGCGTCAGGTAACCGTAGGTTACATGTACATGCTGAAACTGAACCACCTGGTCGACGATAAGATGCACGCTCGTTCCACCGGTTCTTACAGCCTGGTTACTCAGCAGCCGCTGGGTGGTAAGGCACAGTTCGGTGGTCAGCGCTTCGGTGAGATGGAAGTATGGGCGCTGGAAGCTTACGGCGCAGCTTACACCCTGCAGGAAATGCTCACCGTTAAGTCTGATGACGTGAACGGTCGTACCAAGATGTATAAAAACATCGTGGACGGCAACCATCAGATGGAACCAGGCATGCCAGAGTCCTTCAACGTACTGTTGAAAGAGATTCGTTCGCTGGGTATCAACATCGAACTGGAAGACGAGTAACTCTCGCTCAAACAGGTCACTGGTGCCGGGGTAATACCCGGCGCCAGATTGTGCTAACTCCGACGGGAGCAAATCCGTGAAAGACTTATTAAAGTTTCTGAAAGCGCAAACTAAAACCGAAGAGTTTGATGCGATCAAAATTGCTCTGGCATCGCCAGACATGATCCGTTCATGGTCTTTTGGTGAAGTTAAAAAGCCGGAAACCATTAACTACCGTACGTTCAAACCAGAACGTGACGGCCTTTTCTGTGCGCGTATTTTCGGGCCAGTAAAAGACTACGAGTGCCTGTGCGGTAAGTACAAGCGCCTGAAACACCGTGGTGTGATTTGCGAGAAGTGCGGCGTTGAAGTGACCCAGACTAAAGTGCGTCGTGAGCGCATGGGCCACATCGAACTGGCATCTCCGACTGCCCACATCTGGTTCCTGAAGTCGCTGCCGTCCCGTATCGGCCTGCTGCTGGATATGCCGCTGCGTGATATCGAACGTGTTCTGTACTTCGAATCTTATGTGGTTATCGAAGGCGGCATGACTAACCTGGAACGTAACCAGATCCTGACTGAAGAGCAGTATCTGGATGCGCTGGAAGAGTTTGGTGACGAATTCGACGCCAAGATGGGTGCGGAAGCTATCCAGGCCCTGCTGAAGAGCATGGATCTGGAGCAAGAGTGTGAAACTCTGCGCGAAGAGCTGAATGAAACCAACTCAGAAACCAAGCGTAAAAAGCTGACCAAGCGCATCAAGCTGCTGGAAGCATTCGTTCAGTCTGGCAACAAGCCGGAGTGGATGATCCTGACCGTTCTGCCGGTTCTGCCGCCAGATCTGCGTCCGCTGGTTCCGCTGGATGGTGGTCGTTTCGCGACTTCTGACCTGAACGATCTGTATCGTCGCGTCATTAACCGTAACAACCGTCTGAAACGTCTGCTGGATCTGGCTGCGCCGGATATCATCGTACGCAACGAAAAACGTATGCTGCAGGAAGCGGTTGATGCCCTGCTGGATAACGGTCGTCGCGGTCGTGCGATCACCGGTTCTAACAAACGTCCTCTGAAATCTTTGGCCGATATGATCAAAGGTAAGCAGGGTCGTTTCCGTCAGAACCTGCTCGGTAAGCGTGTTGACTACTCCGGTCGTTCTGTTATCACCGTAGGTCCATACCTGCGTCTGCATCAGTGCGGTCTGCCGAAGAAAATGGCACTGGAGCTGTTCAAACCGTTCATTTACGGCAAGCTGGAACTGCGTGGCCTCGCCACCACCATCAAAGCCGCGAAGAAAATGGTTGAGCGTGAAGAAGCTGTCGTCTGGGATATCCTGGATGAAGTTATCCGCGAACACCCGGTACTGCTGAACCGTGCACCAACTCTGCACCGTTTGGGTATCCAGGCATTTGAGCCGGTACTGATCGAAGGTAAAGCTATCCAGCTGCACCCGCTGGTTTGTGCGGCATACAACGCCGACTTCGATGGTGACCAGATGGCTGTTCACGTACCGCTGACGCTGGAAGCCCAGCTGGAAGCGCGTGCGCTGATGATGTCTACCAACAACATCCTGTCCCCGGCGAACGGCGAACCTATCATCGTTCCGTCTCAGGACGTTGTATTGGGTCTGTACTACATGACCCGTGACTGTGTTAACGCCAAAGGCGAAGGCATGGTGCTGACTGGCCCGAAAGAAGCTGAGCGTATTTACCGCGCTGGCCTGGCCTCTCTGCATGCGCGCGTTAAAGTGCGTATCACCGAATACGAAAAAGACGAAAATGGCCAGTTTGTTGCGAAAACCAGCCTGAAAGACACGACCGTTGGCCGTGCCATTCTGTGGATGATCGTACCAAAAGGTCTGCCGTTCACTATCGTGAACCAGGCGCTGGGTAAGAAAGCCATCTCTAAGATGCTGAATACCTGCTACCGTATTCTGGGCCTGAAACCGACCGTTATTTTTGCGGACCAGACGATGTACACCGGCTTTGCTTATGCAGCGCGTTCAGGTGCATCCGTTGGTATCGATGACATGGTCATCCCGGAGAAAAAACACGAGATCATCTCTGAGGCGGAAGCCGAAGTTGCTGAGATCCAGGAACAGTTCCAGTCCGGTCTGGTTACCGCTGGCGAACGCTACAACAAAGTTATCGATATCTGGGCTGCGGCGAACGATCGTGTATCCAAAGCGATGATGGATAACCTGCAAACTGAAACCGTTATTAACCGTGACGGCGTCGAAGAGCAGCAGGTTTCCTTCAACAGCATCTACATGATGGCCGACTCCGGTGCGCGTGGTTCTGCGGCACAGATTCGTCAGCTGGCTGGTATGCGTGGTCTGATGGCGAAGCCGGATGGCTCCATCATCGAAACGCCGATCACCGCGAACTTCCGTGAAGGTCTGAACGTACTCCAGTACTTCATCTCCACCCACGGTGCTCGTAAAGGTCTGGCGGATACCGCACTGAAAACAGCGAACTCCGGTTACCTGACTCGTCGTCTGGTTGACGTTGCACAGGACCTGGTCGTTACTGAAGACGACTGTGGCACTCTGGAAGGCATCACCATGACCCCGGTTATCGAGGGTGGTGATGTTAAAGAGCCGTTGCGCGATCGCGTACTGGGTCGTGTAACCGCTGAAGACGTTCTGAAGCCGGGTACTGCGGATATTCTGGTTCCACGCAACACGCTGCTGCACGAGCACTGGTGTGACCTGCTGGAAGAGAACTCCGTTGACTCCGTCAAAGTACGTTCTGTCGTATCCTGTGACACCGACTTTGGTGTATGTGCGCACTGCTACGGTCGTGACCTGGCGCGTGGCCACATCATCAACAAAGGTGAGGCTATCGGCGTTATCGCGGCACAGTCCATCGGTGAGCCGGGTACCCAGCTGACGATGCGTACGTTCCACATCGGTGGTGCGGCATCTCGTGCGGCTGCTGAATCCAGCATCCAGGTGAAAAACAAAGGTAGCATCCGTCTTAGCAATGCTAAATCGGTTGTGAACTCTGCCGGCAAGCTGGTAGTGACCTCGCGTAACACCGAACTGAAACTGATCGACGAATTCGGCCGTACCAAAGAGAGCTATAAAGTACCTTACGGTGCTGTGATGGGTAAAGGTGATGGTGAGCAGGTTGCTGGCGGGGAAACCGTTGCAAACTGGGATCCACACACCATGCCGGTTATCTCTGAAGTCAGTGGTTTCATTCGCTTCACCGACATGATCGACGGCCAGACCATTACCCGTCAGACCGACGAATTAACCGGTCTGTCATCCCTGGTGGTTCTGGATTCTGCAGAACGTACCGCGGGTGGTAAAGATCTGCGTCCGGCGCTGAAAATCGTTGATGCTAACGGTAACGACGTTCTGATCCCTGGCACCGATATGTCTGCTCAGTACTTCCTGCCGGGTAAAGCGATTGTGCAGCTGGAAGACGGCACTCAGATTCACTCAGGTGACGCTCTGGCGCGTATTCCTCAGGAATCCAGTGGTACCAAAGATATCACCGGTGGTCTGCCACGCGTTGCTGACCTGTTCGAAGCGCGTCGTCCGAAAGAGCCTGCGATCCTTGCTGAAATCAGCGGTATCATCTCCTTCGGTAAAGAGACCAAAGGTAAACGTCGTCTGGTTATCACACCGTTAGACGGTAGCGATCCGTACGAAGAGATGATTCCGAAGTGGCGTCAGCTGAACGTGTTCGAAGGTGAACGTGTAGAACGTGGTGATGTGGTTTCCGACGGTCCGGAAGCACCGCACGACATTCTGCGTCTTCGTGGTGTACACGCGGTAACGCGTTATATCACCAACGAAGTACAGGACGTTTACCGTCTGCAAGGCGTTAAGATTAACGATAAGCACATCGAAGTTATCGTTCGTCAGATGCTGCGTAAAGCGACCATCGAAAGTGCTGGTAGCTCCGACTTCCTGGAAGGCGAGCAGGTTGAATACTCCCGCGTCAAGATTGCGAACCGCGATCTGGAAGCGAACGGCAAAGTGGCGGCGACCTTCTCCCGCGACCTGCTGGGTATCACCAAAGCGTCTCTGGCAACCGAGTCGTTCATCTCTGCCGCATCGTTCCAGGAGACCACGCGTGTCCTGACCGAAGCAGCCGTTGCGGGTAAACGCGACGAACTGCGTGGCCTGAAAGAGAACGTCATCGTGGGTCGTCTGATCCCGGCTGGTACCGGTTATGCGTACCATCAGGATCGTATGCGCCGCAAAGCTGCTGGTGAACAGCCAGCTGCACCTCAGGTGAGCGTGGAAGAAGCTTCTGCGAACCTGGCAGAGCTGCTGAACGCAGGTCTGGGCGGTTCAGACAACGATTAATCGTTGACGCTTCGCGTAAAAAGCCAGTCAGGTCTCCTGACTGGCTTTTTTATTATCT
Organism: Klebsiella sp. R445; assembly: GCF_051131755.1. NCBI lineage: Bacteria > Pseudomonadati > Pseudomonadota > Gammaproteobacteria > Enterobacterales > Enterobacteriaceae > Klebsiella > Klebsiella sp. R445. The sequence goes on along the minus strand of NZ_CP180446.1, from coordinate 2,917,003 downwards.
CCGGTTGGCGTCGGCTAATCGTTATCTTATTTCCCCCATAATAAATTACATTCCATTAATGTTTTTCCCTCAATTAAGCAGCAAGCAAGCCATATAAACTACGGGCCTTCTCTTTTTCTTAATACCCATACAAATTGATGGGTAAAAATTCTACCCGTATCAAAAAATCGTCAAATCAAAGGCGATATAGTCAAAAAGTCCAATTAATCATGTGATTACTTTTTTGATTCTTCAGTTTCTTGAAACCGGAGAGGGTGTCTTATATCTGCAAAACAGACCTGTGACAGGAGAATGGGTTAATAGAACGGCAGTGGTCGCGACATTTTTGAGTTTAATAGACTGAGTCTGGGGGATGCATGGAATTCGCAATACAACTCGTCATTATTTTAATATGCCTGTTTTATGGTGCCAGAAAAGGCGGTATCGCACTTGGTTTGCTGGGCGGTATCGGGCTGGTGATTTTAGTCTTTGTCTTTCATCTTCAGCCGGGTAAGCCGCCGGTTGATGTGATGCTGGTGATTATTGCGGTGGTGGCCGCCTCGGCAACGCTGCAGGCATCCGGTGGGTTAGATGTGATGCTGCAGATTGCGGAAAAACTTCTGCGCCGTAACCCCAAATATGTTTCGATTGTGGCACCCTTCGTCACCTGTACCCTGACTATTCTTTGCGGCACCGGACACGTGGTCTATACGATCCTGCCGATTATTTACGACGTCGCGATCAAGAACAACATACGTCCCGAACGGCCGATGGCGGCAAGTTCGATTGGCGCACAGATGGGGATTATCGCCAGCCCGGTGTCGGTTGCGGTGGTGTCGCTGGTGGCGATGCTGGGAAATTTCACCTTTAACGGTAAACATCTCGAATTCCTCGACCTGTTAGCGATTACTATTCCGTCGACGCTGTTGGGTATTCTGGCGATCGGTATTTTTAGCTGGTTTCGTGGTAAGGATTTGGACAAGGACGAAGAGTTTCAGGCCTTTATCTCGACGCCAGAAAACCGCCACTATGTATACGGTGACACGGCCACGCTGCTCGACCGGAAACTGCCTGCCAGCAACTGGGTTGCCATGTGGATCTTCCTGGCATCCATTGCCGTGGTGGCGGTACTGGGAGCCTTCTCTGAACTGCGCCCGGCATTCAACGGTAAGCCGCTCTCGATGGTGCTGGTGATCCAGATGTTCATGCTGCTCTCAGGCGCGCTGATCATCATTATCACCAAAACCAATCCGGCTGCGATTTCTAAGAATGAGGTTTTCCGTTCGGGGATGATCGCGATTGTGGCGGTGTACGGCATTGCCTGGATGGCGGAAACCATGTTCGGCGCACACATGAGCGAGATTAAAGGCGTGCTGGGCGAAATGGTGCAGGAATATCCCTGGGCTTACGCCATCGTCCTGCTGCTGGTGTCCAAATTTGTGAATTCCCAGGCCGCTGCATTGGCGGCGATTGTGCCCGTGGCGCTGGCGATTGGCGTCGACCCGGCCTATATCGTGGCCTCCGCGCCCGCCTGCTATGGCTATTACATTCTGCCAACCTACCCAAGCGACCTGGCGGCGATTCAGTTCGACCGTTCGGGCACCACCCATATTGGCCGTTTCGTGATTAACCATAGCTTTATTCTGCCGGGGTTAATCGGCGTCAGCGTGTCCTGTGTGTTTGGCTGGATATTTGCTGCGCTGTACGGTTTTCTGTAATAAAAAAGCAGGTGCCTTTTCAGGCACCTGCTTTTAACAGACGCGGTTTATTTACTGTGCCGTACGGCGATACAGTTCAATCATATCGGTGGCCAGATCCTGAATGACCATCGCATTCATCAGATGATCCTGGGAGTGAACCGTAATCAGGTTGACCGGGAGTTTGCCGGTGCCTTCATCGAGGCCGATGAGCTGAGTCTGGATTTTATGTGCGTGCTTCACAAACTCATGTGATTCGGCCATCGCCTGCTCGGAGGCGGCAAAATCACCTTTGCGTGCCAGCTGCAGGGCGGTTAATGCGCAGCTACGTGCAGAACCGGCGTTGACCAACAGCTCCATGATCGTTGTTTCTAAATCTTCCATGGTTTACTCCATCAACTTCAGGGCTTTATCAAGAACGGCATCACCTTTCATCATGCCGTAATCCATCATATCGATAACCGCGACTTTCTTACCTAGCGGGTCGGCCATCGCCTGCAGTTTCGCCTGCTCATACTTCACCTGCGGACCCAGCAGAATGATGTCCGCTGCGGCGAGGTTATCTTTAAACTCGGCGACTGGTACGGCTTTAATCGAGACTTCAATACCTTTCTTCTTCGCAGCGTCTTGCATGCGTTGAACCAGCATGCTGGTGGACATACCGGCGGCGCAACATAACACGATATTCTTCATAATGGATGGCCCTTATGTTCCCTTGATGCATCATCTTTATCGCGGGGAGAGGGGCACGACAACCGCTTTACCGCGATTGTGTGTAAGGCATCACAAAATAATGAAACCGGTTTCAATTCTGCCCGTGAATTAATAAAAAACCCACCGAAGCGGGCTTTCTGGGGTCATCAGCGTTAAACCCGTACGATGCAGTTTTTGCCCTGCTGTTTCGCTTTATACAGCGCCTCGTCCACGGCCACGACCAGTTTATCCAGCGGTTCCATGTTCCATTCTCCCAGCCCGGCGCTAAAGGTCACCGTCAACCCATCTTCACGCCAGGTCCGCTGGGCAATCTTCAGGCGCCAGCTGTCGAGAAGGGCATGGGCATTGGCGAGATGTTCCTGCGTGAAAATCACGGCAAACTCTTCTCCGCCATAGCGGTAGAGCGAAATCTGTTCGGGTTGCAGGAGCTGTAGCCCTTCGCGCGCAACGTTACGCAAAACAATGTCGCCGTTGAGGTGGCCCCAGGTGTCATTAATGGATTTAAAGTTATCGATATCCACCAGAGCCAGCGCGAAGGGGTGATGATCGTTCATCAGCGCGGCGACATCGCTGTCGAAGGCGCGGCGGTTTTTACAGCCGGTCAGTGCGTCAATCGTTGCCTGACGCACATAGGTAAGCTCGCGCTGCTTATTACTTTCGATAGCTTTACTCAACATGGCTTCGAGCTGTGGTGCGCGGTTAACATCCCCGGTTTTAATCGCGTTGATGATGTTCATCAGCACCGTGCGCGAAGCGTGCCGCAGATAGAGACCGAACAGAACGATCACAATGGCGGAGAGCGCAAAGCCCCAGAGAACAATCGTGGTTTCGTGGCGCGACAGATCGACCAGCGTGGCGTTGGTGACGCGGTAAATGACGAACCAGTCGGGATTCGTGAAAGAGTAATAGTAATACCAGGTGTCCGAGGCTTCGTCATAGAGCTGGCCTTCGGCGCTGGTCATTTTGTCCATCAAGGCTTCGCTGGTGTAGGGTTTAAAAAGCACGCCAGGATCGGGATGGATAACGACTTTCCCATCACGCTGCACCACAAAAAACTCCCCCTGCATCGGGGCGGCCATCTGGCGCAGGGCGTAGCCCATTGAGGTCAGATCCAGGTGAAAAGCGAGCGAGCCTTTGAGTCGGCCTTCTGGTGAGATAACGGGTCTGTAAAGCGTGATGGTCGGGTGATGGGTAAAATAATCAAGGTATGTTGAGGTATAAAGACTGAACGTACTGGCTTCGGCCTGCTTAATAAACCACGGCCTGGACTTGGGCGTAAAGGTCCGGCTCTCTTCACTCGGTAGCACCTCCGGCGCCCGCAGGTAATGACCCTGGGTATCTGCCAGCGAAATAGAAGAGACGCTGGGCATCAGTTCCTGAAGCTGCATTAAGTCCCGTAATCCTCTTTGCGGATCTACATTAACGGACTGATTCAGCTGGTCATAGTTAGCAAAGAATTTCGTGGCGCGCCCAAGAATATAATCATTTCCACGCAGCAGCGATTCCGTGTAATTCACCGCCAGGTTGTAGGTGAAATTACGATTAACGGAGTGATACTCCTCAATCAAATTCTTTTTTTGCGCCAGGGTGACAAACACCGCGATTAGCAAAAAACTGAGGAGAATACCCGCGAATCCAAGCAGGATTGGCATAGTGAAAGACAGTTTTCTGTTGTGACGTGCCATGTGTTGTAAATCGTTCCTGAAGGTATAACCGTGGGTTAAAGCACAGGTTTAGCCGTAATGCCTGGCGAGCGAATCAGATAACTCCAGGTCAATTATAACCCTGGCGTCGGGGATGATGTGATTTATCTTCGTCCACAATTCCCGTGCAATGACGGCCAGCGCGGCGATGAGGCAGGGCGAAAATGAGGAAGAGAAGAGGTTCGCCCTGGTCAGCGTCCGTTGCTGACCAGACAAGAATAGGAAAACAGCCGCGTGGTGACCATCATCCATTTTTCGCATTGGATAAAGCGACGTAAAATATCTCGTCGCTTTCTTTGCTTTTCATTACGGCTGTGAAGTGCGTCCCAGCCAGCTATCCCAGTCTTTCCACACCGGCTGCAATCCGCGCGACATCAGTGCGTCGGCAACCTCTTCAGGACGGCGGCCGTCGTGAGGCGCAAATTGTTCCAGCTCCGGATGATTGTCGGCATACCCGCCGGGCTGGGTTTTGGAAAACGCGCTGACGTTGTTAATCGCCAGCGGGATCACCTGGTCACGGAATGCCGGGGATTCGCGCGTCGAGAGCGACAGTTCGATCTCCGGTGCCAGCAGGCGGAAGGCGCAGATGGTCTGCACCAGCTGACGCTCGTCCATCAGCGATGCGGGCTCAACGCCGCCGGCACAAGGGCGTAGCCGGGGGAATGAAATCGAATAGCGGCTGCGCCAGTAGTGCTGCTGCAGCCACAGCAAATGCTCCGCCACCATATAACAATCCACACGCCAGCTGTCTGAAAGGCCAATTAATGCCCCGAGGCCGATCTTATCGATCCCGGCCTGGCCGAGCCGATCCGGTGTTTCCAGACGCCAGAAAAAGTCCTGCTTGTTGCCTTTCAGATGGTGCTGCGCGTACATGCTTTCGTGGTAGGTCTCCTGATAGACCATCACGCCGTCCAGCCCGAGCGTTTTTAGCTCCGCGTACTCTTCCATGGCCAGCGGCTGCACTTCCATCTGCAGGGAGGCGAACTGGCTGCGGATCGCCGGCAGGTGGCGACGAAAATAGTCCATACCGACTTTGCTCTGGTGCTCGCCGGTCACCAACAGCAGATGCTCAAAGCCCATTGCGCGAATGGCCGTGCATTCACGGGCGATCTCGGCCTCATCTAATGTTTTACGTTTAATGCGGTTGCTCATTGAAAAACCGCAATAGGTACAGTCATTGGCACACAGGTTAGAGAGATACAGCGGCACGTAAAAGCTGACAGTATTGCCAAAACGCTGGCGGGTCAGCCGCTGCGCCTTCTGCGCCAGCGGCTCCAGATAGCCCGCGGCGGCAGGGGAGAGCAGCGCCATCATATCGTCACGGCTGAGCTGTTTCGCTGCCATCGCACGTTCGACATCGGCCGGTGTTTTACTGTTGATACGCAGGCGGATGTCATCCCACTCCAACTGTTTCCAGCGTTCGGTAAAGGTGCTCATACCAGCGTCTCCAGAAAACCTGTTAACGGGCTGGTGGCCTGCGCCTGGGCGCTACGCGAACCTGGACCCGCCTGTCGAGCCAGCACGCCAGCTTCGACCGCCAGGCGGAAAGCCCGCGCCATGGTCACCGGGTCGTCGGCCACGGCAATAGCGGTATTGACCAGCACCGCGTCCGCGCCCATTTCCAGGGCCTGCGCGGCATGGCTGGGAACGCCAATCCCGGCATCCACCACCACCGGTACCGTGGCCTGCTCGATAATGATTTCCAGCATCGCCTTGGTCTCCAGCCCCTGATTCGAGCCAATCGGCGCACCCAGCGGCATTACCGCAGCACAGCCGGCCTCCTCCAGCCGTTTACACAGGACCGGGTCGGCGCCGCAATAAGGCAGCACCACGAAACCTTCCCGTACCAGCACTTCTGCCGCCTTCAGGGTTTCAATCGGGTCCGGCAACAGCCAGCGTGCATCCGGATGGATTTCGAGCTTCAGCCAGTGAGTGCCCAGCGCTTCCCGCGCCAGTCGGGCCGCGAAGATGGCTTCCTCCGCCGTTTTTGCCCCGGAGGTATTCGGCAACAGGCTGACGCCGGAGGCCAGTAATGGGGCGAGAATAGCGTCATTATGCTGGCGCAGATCGACGCGCTTTAGCGCCAGCGTGACCAGCTGGCTGCCCGAGGTGCGAATCGCTTCGACCATGACTTCCGGCGCAGAGAATTTCCCGGTACCGGTAAAAAGATGAGATTCAAACGTTTTGTCCGCGATACGTAACATGTCAGCCTCCGGCGATGACCTGAAAAAGCAGGACCCGATCGCCTTCCTGCAGAAGATGATGTTCCCACCGCTCGCGCGGTAGGACCTGTTGATTGAGCGCCAGCGCGATACCCGCCTGCAGCTGTTCTAACTGAATGAGCAGGGCGGCGACGGTGGTGGCTTCGATGCACTGCACCGGCCGATCGTTAAACCAGATCTGCATGCTGCCCTCCACAGACCGGGCAACTCTGCGCGCGCTGGAGCGTCAGATTGCGCCAGTGGCTGGTGCGGGCATCGAATAAGCGCAGGGTGTTGCGCGGCGTTGCCATACCGGAAAGCAAGGTGATGGCCTCCAGCGCCTGAAGGGTGCCCATCATGCCGACTACCGGCCCGATAATCCCCGCCGTACGGCAGTTACGTTCGGGTTCGGTGCTGTCCGGCCACAGGCAGCGGTAGCAGCCCTGATCCCACGGCGGCGTCAGTACCATCAACTGGCCGCCCAGGCCAACGGCGCTGGCAGTGATCAGCGGAGTCGCCTGTGCGACACAGGCGGCATTGATGGCCTGGCGGGTCGCCATGTTATCGGTGCAGTCCAGTACCACATCCGCTTTGGCGACCTCCTGGCGCAAAGCTTCGCCGGCCAGGTGTTGCTGTAACGTGACGATCTCAACCTGTGGATTGAGCCGGGCCAGGCGCTGCCGGGCGGCGGTGGTTTTCGGTTGGGCAATGTCATCGCTGGTGAACAGAATTTGCCGCTGCAGATTGCTGACGTGCACCTCATCATCGTCGGCGATAACCAACGTACCAATGCCCGCTCCGGCCAGATACAGGGCAGCAGGCGAACCCAGCCCACCGAGTCCCACAATCAGCACCCGGCTGGCCAGCAGCTTCTGTTGACCTTCGATGGCGATATCTTCCAGCATCAGCTGGCGGCTGTAGCGCATAAAATCGCTGTCATTCATCGCCTGCTCCCGCCATGTCCAGCAGCTGCGCGGTGGCCTGTTGCCAGTCCGCCGCCTGGGTAATGGCGCTGACCACCGCGATGCTGCCGACGCCGGTTTCCAGTACCTGTGGCGCGCGCGCCAGGCTAATACCGCCGATCGCGACCGTCGGGTAATCGGCCAGCCGCTGGATATGGCGGGCGAGCTGTTCCAGACCCTGCGGAGCGGAAGGCATCTGCTTGGTTTGCGTGGGGAAGACGTGACCCAGGGCGATATAGGAAGGACGTGCCGCCAGCGCAACGTCGATTTCCATATCGTCATGGGTCGACACGCCGAGGCGCAGGCCGGCATGACGAATGGCGTTCAGGTCAGTCGTCTCCAGGTCCTCCTGCCCTAAATGCACGCCATAGGCCTGATGTTTAACCGCCAACTGCCAGTAGTCGTTGATAAACAGCCGGGCGTGGTATTGACGCCCGAGCGCGATCGCGGCGATGACATCGGCTTCTACCTCGCTATCGCGCTTATCTTTGATGCGCAGCTGAATGGTACGTACACCTGCGTGCAGCAGGCGTTCGATCCAGACCACGCTATCGACGACCGGGTAGAGGCCTAAACGGAACGGGACGGACGGAAAATCGGGTTGATACATCAGGCTTGCTCCTTACGTAAATAGATCTCACCGCCGCGAGCGCGGAAGTCCTGCGACTTATCAGCCATTCCGCTTTCGATATTCTGGCGGGCGGCATAGTCCCGTACTTCCTGGGTGATTTTCATTGAACAGAATTTGGGCCCGCACATGGAGCAGAAATGGGCGACTTTGCCGGATTCCTGCGGTAGCGTTTCGTCGTGATAAGCACGGGCGGTGAATGGATCGAGGGCGAGGTTGAACTGGTCTTCCCAGCGGAATTCAAAACGGGCTTTGGACATGGCGTTATCACGGATCTGTGCGCCGGGATGGCCTTTCGCCAGATCCGCCGCATGGGCCGCAATTTTGTAGGTGATCAGCCCCTGTTTCACATCTTCTTTATTCGGCAGGCCGAGGTGTTCTTTCGGCGTGACGTAGCAGAGCATCGCGCAGCCAAACCAGCCGATCATTGCCGCGCCGATGCCGGAGGTGAAATGGTCATAGCCCGGGGCGATATCGGTGGTCAGCGGCCCCAACGTGTAGAACGGCGCTTCGTGGCAGTGCTCGAGTTCCTCGGCCATATTGCGGCGGATCATCTGCATCGGCACATGGCCCGGGCCTTCAATCATCACCTGCACATCGTACTCCCAGGCGATTTTGGTCAGCTCGCCCAGTGTGTGCAGCTCGGCAAACTGCGCTTCATCGTTGGCGTCCTGAATCGAGCCGGGGCGCAGGCCGTCGCCGAGGGAGAGGGAGACATCATAGGCGGCGCAAATCTCACAGATTTCGCGGAAACGCTCGTAGAGGAAGTTTTCCTGATGATGCGAGAGGCACCACTTGGCCATGATAGAGCCGCCACGGGAGACAATACCGGTCAGGCGTCTGGCTGTCATCGGCACGTAGCGCAGCAGGACGCCGGCATGGATGGTGAAATAGTCGACGCCCTGTTCTGCCTGCTCCAGCAAGGTGTCGCGAAAAGCTTCCCAGGTGAGGTTCTCGGCGATCCCGTTAACCTTCTCCAGCGCCTGGTAAATCGGCACGGTGCCGATGGGGACCGGGCTGTTACGCAGGATCCATTCGCGGGTTTCGTGGATATACCGTCCGGTGGACAAATCCATCACCGTATCGGCGCCCCAGCGCGTCGACCATACCAGCTTTTCTACCTCTTCTTCGATGGAGGAGGTGACCGCCGAGTTGCCGATGTTGGCGTTGACCTTCACCAGAAAGTTGCGGCCGATAATCATCGGCTCAGATTCCGGGTGGTTGATGTTGGCAGGAATGATGGCCCGCCCGGCAGCGACCTCATCGCGGACGAATTCTGCGGTGATATTGTCCGGTAGCCGGGCGCCGAAACTTTCCCCCGGATGCTGGTGGCGCAATACCTCCCCGCGAATACGCTCCCGGCCCATGTTTTCGCGGATGGCGATGAACGCCATTTCAGGCGTCACGATCCCCTGACGGGCATAGTGGAGCTGGGTGACGCATTTGCCAGGCTTCGCGCGCCGTGGCGTCAGCTGGCCACGAAAGCGCAGCGTATCAAGATCGTCATCGGCGAGGCGCGCTTTGGTATACTGCGAGCTGCGTTCCTGCAGCGGTTCGCTGTCATCGCGTGCATCAATCCATGGCTGGCGCAGCGTTGACAGTCCCTGGCGCACATCGATCGCCACGTCGGGGTCGCCATAAGGGCCGGAGGTGTCGTACACCGGGATCGCTTCGTTTTGTTCGTACTGCGGCTGGGCTTTATCACCGCCAATCAAGGTGGGACTGAGCTGGATTTCCCGCATCGGCACGCGGATCTCCGCCTGCTGGCCCTGAATGTAGATGCGTTGGGAGCGGGGAAAGGCGGTCCCTTCCAGGGTATGGATAAAATGCTGGGCGCGTTCGCGCTGTTCCCGACGGGTGAGTTTTGGTTCAGACTTTGTTGCAGACATAGCGCATTCCAGATGAAAAAGGACATGGCTTGTCAGACGACGGATGGAGTAACAGAGGCGATCGGTCCTGGAGGGACGGTCGCATAGGACAGTTTACTCTTGTTCCCTTCGCAGGTATTAGCCTGATCAGGTTCCGCGGATCCCGAATTAACGGTCTCAGCCTTTTCCGCTTCATCCTTCGTGCTGCCTTGAGGCATCACGAATGCTGTTGTGGAAAATGGGCACTCCGACAAGATACATCCCCCTCCAGCGAGGGGGAACGTATGTAAACTACTCGTTAACAGCGCACAACTCAAGCCGTCGGCGCGATATTGTCGCTGATGTTGTCTTTCAGGTTATGCGATATCGCCAGTACGATCAGCTTGTCTTCCAGCGCGAATCGCGCTTCCAGCGCTTCGCCGATATCGGACAGCGCCTGCTGAAATTCGAGATAGTTATCGTGGTCGATGGCGTTTTCGAGGCAGGAGTCGTAGCAATCCATAATCAGCTGAGTGTTGGCTTCCAGCTGCGGATAGAGTTTGGTGGCAGCCAAAAGTGGCGTATTGCCTTCCATTTCGCCAAGAATACGTTCATAAATATTAAAATGGCCGGAGGAGAGATAATCCACCAGGCTTTGGCAAAAATTATCCAGCGCCTTTTCGTTCAGTCGCATAAAGGATTCTTTGCCGGGCTTCAGGCCAACCAGCTTGTAGTAAGCCACGAGCAAATGCTTACGTACATGTAGCCAGCGATCGACCAGTTTATTACTGCCTCCAACACGTTCCGTTAGGTTTTCCAGCTGGTTTAACATGGTTGACTCCGCAAGTTTAAGAAAATAACGTTGCTCACCAAAATGTAAATATAATGTTAAAAGTGCCAGTAAAACGAAGGTAGTGCAATAGATATGGATCGTATTATTGAAAAATTAGATCGCGGCTGGTGGATCGTCAGTCACGAACAAAAATTATGGTTACCCGGCGGGGAATTACCACATGGCGAAGCGGTAAATTTCAATCTTGTCGGTCAGCACGCGCTGCATATCGGAGAATGGCAAGGTGATGCGGTGTGGATGGTGCGCCAGGATCGTCGGCAGGATATGGGATCGTTACGCCAGGTGCTGGATAGCGACCCGGGGCTGTTTCAGCTGGCGGGGCGCGGCATCCAGCTAAGCGAGTTTTATCGCTCGCATAAATTCTGCGGCTACTGCGGCCACCCGATGCACCCGAGCAAAACCGAGTGGGCGATGCTGTGCGGCCACTGCCGCGAGCGCTACTACCCGCAAATTGCCCCGTGCATGATCGTGGCGATCCGTCGGGACGATACGATCCTGCTGGCGCAGCATACCCGCCATCGTAACGGCGTACACACGGTGCTGGCCGGGTTTGTCGAAGTGGGGGAGACCCTGGAACAGGCAGTGGCCCGCGAAGTGATGGAAGAGTGCGGCCTGAAGGTGAAAAACCTGCGCTATGTGACCTCCCAGCCGTGGCCGTTCCCCCAGTCGCTGATGACCGCGTTTATGGCGGAGTATGATAGCGGCGACATTGTGATCGATAAAAAAGAGCTGCTGCAGGCAGGCTGGTATCGTTACGACGATTTACCGCTGTTGCCGCCGCCGGGTACCGTGGCGCGCCGGCTGATAGAAGATACCGTGGCACTGTGTCGGGCAGAGGCGGAGTGACGTGTTACACTGGCGTAAAATGGGATCAGGATGAATAACATGACCGAACTAAAAAACGATCGTTACCTGCGAGCGCTGCTACGCCAGCCTGTGGACGTGACCCCTGTGTGGATGATGCGCCAGGCTGGCCGCTATTTGCCGGAGTACAAGGCCACTCGCACGCAAGCGGGCGACTTTATGTCGCTATGTAAAAACGCCGAACTTGCCTGTGAAGTCACGCTGCAGCCACTGCGTCGCTACGCGCTGGATGCGGCGATCCTCTTCTCGGACATCCTGACCATCCCGGATGCGATGGGGCTTGGGCTGTACTTCGAAACCGGCGAAGGTCCACGTTTCACCTCGACCATCACCTGCAAAGCCGATGTCGATAAACTGCCGGTACCCGATCCGGAAGATGAACTCGGCTACGTGATGAATGCCGTGCGTACCATTCGTCGCGCGCTCAACGGCGATGTTCCGCTGATTGGCTTCTCCGGTAGCCCGTGGACGCTGGCGACCTATATGGTGGAAGGCGGAAGCAGCAAAGCCTTCACCGTGATCAAAAAAATGATGTATGCCGATCCGCAGGCGCTGCATGCCTTGCTCGATAAGCTGGCAAAAAGCGTCACGCTGTATCTGAATGCCCAGATTAAAGCCGGCGCGCAGTCGGTGATGATTTTCGATACCTGGGGCGGGGTGCTGACCGGTCGTGATTATCAGCAGTTCTCGCTCTACTACATGCACAAAATCGTGGATGGTCTGCTGCGTGAACATGAAGGCCGCCGCGTACCGGTCACGCTGTTCACTAAAGGTGGCGGGCAGTGGCTGGAAGCGATGGCGGAGACCGGCTGCGATGCGCTGGGCCTCGACTGGACGACCGATATTGCCGATGCCCGGCGTCGGGTCGGCCATAAAGTGGCTCTGCAGGGCAATATGGACCCTTCTATGCTCTACGCGCCTGCGGGCCGTATTGAAGAAGAAGTCGGGTCGATTCTTGCTGGCTTTGGTCAGGGCGAAGGTCACGTCTTCAACCTTGGGCACGGTATTCATCAGGATGTGGATCCTGAGCATGCCGGCGTGTTTGTCGAGGCAGTGCACCGACTCTCGGCGCAATATCACCGCTAAGGTATGGCGATGGATCTGACGTCTCTTCGTGCCAGCCAGCAGACGCTGGCCGGCTCGGTTATCCGTGAGGATCGCTGGGATCCGGATGCTTGCGGGCTGATCGGTGGCGCGGACGTCGGTTTTGAGCAAGACGGCGCAGTGACGCGGGCGGCCATGGTGCTGCTCGCCTACCCATCGCTGGAACTGGTGGAATATCAGGTGGCGCGGGTGGCGACCACCATGCCGTACATCCCCGGTTTTCTCTCCTTTCGTGAAACCCCCGCGCTGCTGGCGGCGTGGCAACAGTTGTCACAAAAGCCGGGTCTGTTATTTGTCGACGGTCACGGCATTTCCCATCCACGGCGGCTGGGCGTCGCCAGTCATTTTGGCCTGCTGGTGGATGTGCCGACCATTGGCGTGGCGAAAAAGCGTTTGTGTGGGCAGTTTACGTTGCCCGACGACGAGGTGGGGGCGCTGGCGCCGTTGATGGACAAAAGTGAACAACTGGCGTGGGTCTGGCGCAGTAAAGTGCGCTGTAATCCACTCTTTATCAGCACCGGCCATCGCGTCTCCCTCGATAGCGCGTTGACATGGGTTCAGCGTTGTATGCAGGGCTACCGTCTGCCAGAGCCAACGCGCTGGGCGGATGCGGTTGCTTCACGGCGTCCGGCGTTTGTGCGTTGGCAAGCAAATCACGGCTGATTCAGGTACACTGCGGCTAATTTCTGACTTCGAGAATTCATCATGTTACAAAACCCGATTCATCTGCGTCTGGAGAAGCTTGAAAGCTGGCAGCACGTCACCTTTATGGCTTGTCTGTGCGAGCGCATGTACCCTAATTACGCCATGTTCTGCCAGCAAACTGAGTTTGCCGATGGTCAGCTGTATCGCCGTATTCTCGATCTGATTTGGGAAACCCTGACGGTCAAAGATGCGAAGGTGAATTTTGACAGCCAGCTCGAAAAGCTGGAGGAAGCCATTCCGGCAGCCGACGATTACGATCTGTATGGTGTTTATCCTGCCATCGATGCCTGTGTCGCATTAAGCGAACTGATTCACTCGCGCCTGAGCGGAGAAACGCTTGAGCACGCGATTGAGGTCAGTAAGAGTTCCATCACGACAGTGGCAATGCTGGAAATGACCCAGGCTGGTCGCGAAATGACCGATGAAGAGCTCAAAGAAAACCCAGCGGTAGAGCAGGAATGGGATATTCAGTGGGAGATTTTCCGTCTGCTGGCCGAGTGCGAAGAGCGCGACATTGAACTGATCAAAGGACTGCGCGCAGACCTCCGCGAGGCCGGTGAGAGCAATATTGGTATAAATTTTAAGCAGTGAGACCAGAAAACGTGATTTACCGCCTGAATTGTCGCGTCTGAAGGCTTCCATTCCGCCCCCCGTCTGGTCTACATTTGGAGGGCGAAAAAAAGTGGCTATCGGTGCGTGTATGCAGGAGAGTGCTTTTCAGGCATTTCCGTCGCACTCGGTGCTTAGCAAGCGATAAACACATTGTAAGGATAACTTATGAACAAGACTCAACTGATTGATGTAATTGCGGACAAAGCTGACCTGTCCAAAGCACAGGCAAAAGCTGCCCTGGAATCTACCCTGGCTGCAATTACTGAGTCTCTGAAAGAAGGTGATGCTGTCCAACTGGTTGGTTTCGGTACCTTCAAAGTGAACCACCGCGCTGAGCGTACTGGCCGCAACCCGCAGACCGGTAACGAAATCAAAATTGCCGCTGCTAACGTGCCGGCGTTTGTTTCTGGTAAAGCTCTGAAAGACGCAGTCAAGTAAGACCGCGTGGCAGTGTACAGTTTTAACGAAGGGGCCTTACCGCCCCTTTTGTCTATCTGGCGCCGTGTCGCGGTGCTGGTGGGTACACTGCTGCTCACTGCCTGTAGTAGTCATTCTTCTTTGCCGCCTTTTACCGCCAGTGGCTATGCGGACAACCAGGGCGCGATGCGTATCTGGCGTCTGGATTCCAACGGCGAAGTGCATCTTCTTGCCGCCTTCAGTCCGTGGCGTCACGGCAATACCTCAACCAGCGAATACCGCTGGCAGGGTGACAAACTCAGGCTGATCGAACTCAACGTTTACGGCAAACCCTCGGAACATATCCGCGCCCGCTTTGATGACCAGGGCGAGCTGAGCTTTATGCAGCGTGAAGTGGATGGGCAAAAACAGCAGCTCTCCAGCGATCAGGTTGCGCTTTACCGCTATCGGGCGACACAGATTCGCCAGACCAGCGATGCACTACGCCAGGGGCGTGTTGTCCTGCGTCAGGGGCGTTGGCATGCCAACCGGACGGTAACGACCTGCGAAGGGCAAACCGTGAAGCCGGAGCTGGACGCGCGGGCACTGGCCTTTATTGAACGTCGCCAGAGCCATTCTTCTGTCGACGTGAGCGTAGCGTGGCTCGAAGCCTCGGATGGTGCTCAGCTGCTGCTGGTGGCCAACGAAGACTTCTGTACCTGGCAACCGCAGGAAAAAACCTTCTGACGCCCGTCAGAACGCATGCCAGTTTTACCTTCTCAGTTCCTCTCTCTGTCTTTCCCGACGCACCTTATGCCTAACCCACGGCACGATGCCGGGCTTCCGCGTCCGTTGATGATAAAAAAACGGGCGACTTCAATACTGAAGCCGCCCGTCGATAAGGCGATATTGAGGTGCCGCTCAGGCGTTAGTGCTGCTCGCGGGCGATTGCGCGCCAGCCGATATCGTCGCGGCTGAAGCTGCCGTCCCAATGAATGCCGGTGAGGAGCTCATAAGCACGCTTTTGTGCCTGGGCAACGGTATCACCCAGCGCCGTTACGCACAGGACGCGACCACCCTGGGTGACAACACGCTGGTCGTCGGTCAGCCTGGTACCGGCATGGAACACTTTGCCGTCTGCCGCATCGCTCTGCGGCAGGCCAAAGATCTCGTCGCCGGTGCCGTAGTTACCCGGGTAACCGCCGGCAGCAACCACCACGCCCAGTGAGGCACGCTCATCCCATTCGGAGGTTTTCTCGTCCAGTTTGCCATCGCAGGCAGCAAGACACAGATCCACCAGATCGGATTTCATGCGCAGCATGATCGGCTGCGTTTCCGGATCGCCGAAGCGGCAGTTGAACTCGATAACCTTAGGATTACCCTGCTTGTCGATCATCAGACCGGCGTAGAGGAAACCGGTATAGGTATTGCCTTCCGCCGCCATACCTTTGACCGTTGGCCAGATAATACGATCCATCGTGCGCTGATGAACGTCATCCGTCACGACCGGGGCCGGTGAGTAGGCGCCCATACCGCCGGTGTTCGGGCCGGTATCGCCGTTGCCTACGCGCTTGTGGTCCTGGCTGGTGGCCATCGGCAGGACGTGCTCGCCGTCGACCATGACGATAAAGCTGGCTTCTTCACCATCAAGAAACTCTTCGATCACGATACGGTGGCCCGCGTCGCCGAAGGCGTTACCGGCCAGCATATCCTGAACTGCGTCTTCCGCTTCTTTGAGCGTCATCGCGACGATAACGCCTTTACCGGCAGCCAGACCGTCCGCTTTGATGACGATCGGTGCGCCTTTCTCGCGCAGGTAGGCCAGCGCAGGCTCGACGTCGGTGAAATTCTGATATTCCGCGGTCGGGATGTTATGCCGTGCGAGGAAATCTTTGGTGAACGCTTTAGAGCCTTCCAACTGGGCGGCGCCTTCGGTCGGTCCGAAGATTTTCAGGCCAGCCGCACGGAAGGCATCGACCACGCCAATCACCAGCGGCGCTTCCGGGCCGACGATGGTCAGGTCGATCTTTTCGCGCTGGGCAAAGCTCAGCAATGCCGGAATATCGGTCACGCCGATATTCACGTTCTGCAGCGCAGGTTCCAGCGCGGTACCGGCGTTACCCGGCGCGACGTACACGGTGTCCACCAAAGGAGACTGTGCGGCTTTCCATCCCAGCGCGTGCTCGCGCCCGCCGTTACCAATCACTAATACTTTCATGTTCTGCTCCGTGAATTAATGGCGGAAGTGGCGCATGTCGGTGAAGATCATCGCGATGCCGTGTTCGTCGGCAGCGGCAATGACTTCTTCGTCGCGAATGGAGCCGCCTGGTTGAATCACGCAGGTGACGCCCACCGCGGCAGCCGCATCGATACCATCACGGAACGGGAAGAAGGCATCGGAGGCCATCGCTGAGCCTTTGACTTCCAGACCTTCGTCACCGGCTTTAATGCCAGCAATTTTAGCGGAGTAGACGCGGCTCATCTGGCCCGCGCCAATGCCGATGGTCATGTTCTCTTTGGCATACACAATGGCGTTGGATTTCACGAACTTTGCCACTTTCCAGCAGAACAGCGCATCACGCAGCTCTTGTGCGTCTGGCTGACGTTTGGTGACCACGCGCAGATCATCGGCGATGACCATGCCCAGATCGCGATCCTGTACCAGCAGTCCACCGTTGACACGTTTGAAATCGAGGCCCGGCACGCGTGCTGCCCATTCGCCGCAGATCAGAACGCGGACGTTCTGCTTCGCTGCCGTAATTTTCAGCGCAGCTTCGCTGGCAGATGGGGCGATGATCACTTCGACGAACTGGCGAGAGATGATGGTCTGTGCGGTTTCGGCATCCAGCTCGCGGTTGAAGGCGATAATGCCACCGAAGGCTGAGGTTGGGTCAGTTTTGTAAGCGCGATCGTAAGCATCCAGAATAGTGTCGCTAACCGCGACGCCGCACGGGTTGGCGTGCTTAACAATGACGCAGGCCGGTTCGCTGAACTCTTTCACGCACTCCAGTGCCGCATCGGTATCGGCAATGTTGTTATAAGAGAGGGCCTTGCCCTGCACCTGCTGCGCGGTGGCGACGGAGGCTTCTTTAATGCTTTCTTCTATATAGAAGGCTGCCTGCTGGTGGCTGTTCTCACCGTAACGCATATCCTGCTTCTTAATGAAGTTCAGATTCAGCGTGCGTGGGAAACGGCCGGATGCTTCCTGCGTCTCACCATGATAGGCCGGAACCATGCTGCCAAAGTAGTTGGCGATCATGCTGTCATAGGCGGCGGTGTGTTCGAAAGCTTTAATCGCGAGGTCGAAGCGGGTAGCCAGGGTCAGGGAGCTGTCGTTGGCGTCCATCTCTTTAATAATGGCGTCGTAGTCACTGCTCTTTACCACGATAGCGACGTCTTTATGGTTCTTGGCCGCGGAGCGCACCATGGTAGGGCCGCCGATATCGATATTTTCGACCGCATCTTCCAGCGAGCAACCTTCACGTGCGACGGTTTCCGCAAACGGGTAAAGGTTAACAACCACCATATCAATAGGAGAGATGGCGTGCTGCGCCATGATCTCATCATCCTGGCCGCGACGGCCGAGGATGCCGCCATGCACTTTTGGATGCAGAGTCTTAACACGTCCATCCATCATTTCCGGGAAACCGGTGTAGTCAGAGACTTCGGTTACCGGCAGACCTTTATCAGCCAGCAGGCGTGCGGTACCACCCGTAGACAGTAGCTCAACACCACGAGCGGAAAGCGCCTGCGCGAATTCGACGATACCGGCCTTGTCAGAAACACTGAGCAGGGCGCGGCGGACTGGACGACGTTGTTGCATGGTATTAAATCCCCAGGATTTGAACATTACAGAGAGCGTTAGGTGAGTTTTTGTCTAAAAACTCACCTAACGCACCCAACCGGGCATCCGTGTTATTGCGCGGCATTGTAACGAAAACGTTTGCGCAACGCTCGCGAATTTTGATCTTTCTCTTTTACACAGCGATCTCTTCTATATAGAAGGGCATTTTGCCGACCTTTGTCAGGGCGAGATGGCCTGTGTCTGTGGATAATTCTGTGTGTAACAGGGTATAAAGCGGGGTTTTGCTGGGGAATGCAGCAGTCAGTCATTTTTCTGCAATTTTTCTATTGCGGGCGCTCGAGAACTCCCTATAATGCGCCTCCATCGACACGGAACAACGGCAAACAAGCCGCCGGGTTGAAAGAGAAAACTTCTGAAAAATGAGGTTGACTCTGAAAGAGGAAAGCGTAATATACGCCACCTCGCGACAGAGCGCTAAGCGCCGTCGCACTGCTCTTTAACAATTTATCAGACAATCTGTGTGGGCACTCAAAGTGACATGGATTCTTAACGTCCTCGGACGAAAAATGAATACCAAGTCTCTGAGTGAACATACGTAATTCATTACGAAGTTTAATTCACGAGCATCAAACTTAAATTGAAGAGTTTGATCATGGCTCAGATTGAACGCTGGCGGCAGGCCTAACACATGCAAGTCGAGCGGTAGCACAGAGAGCTTGCTCTCGGGTGACGAGCGGCGGACGGGTGAGTAATGTCTGGGAAACTGCCTGATGGAGGGGGATAACTACTGGAAACGGTAGCTAATACCGCATAACGTCGCAAGACCAAAGTGGGGGACCTTCGGGCCTCATGCCATCAGATGTGCCCAGATGGGATTAGCTAGTAGGTGGGGTAATGGCTCACCTAGGCGACGATCCCTAGCTGGTCTGAGAGGATGACCAGCCACACTGGAACTGAGACACGGTCCAGACTCCTACGGGAGGCAGCAGTGGGGAATATTGCACAATGGGCGCAAGCCTGATGCAGCCATGCCGCGTGTATGAAGAAGGCCTTCGGGTTGTAAAGTACTTTCAGCGAGGAGGAAGGCATTAAGGTTAATAACCTTGGTGATTGACGTTACTCGCAGAAGAAGCACCGGCTAACTCCGTGCCAGCAGCCGCGGTAATACGGAGGGTGCAAGCGTTAATCGGAATTACTGGGCGTAAAGCGCACGCAGGCGGTCTGTTAAGTCAGATGTGAAATCCCCGGGCTCAACCTGGGAACTGCATTTGAAACTGGCAGGCTTGAGTCTTGTAGAGGGGGGTAGAATTCCAGGTGTAGCGGTGAAATGCGTAGAGATCTGGAGGAATACCGGTGGCGAAGGCGGCCCCCTGGACAAAGACTGACGCTCAGGTGCGAAAGCGTGGGGAGCAAACAGGATTAGATACCCTGGTAGTCCACGCTGTAAACGATGTCGACTTGGAGGTTGTTCCCTTGAGGAGTGGCTTCCGGAGCTAACGCGTTAAGTCGACCGCCTGGGGAGTACGGCCGCAAGGTTAAAACTCAAATGAATTGACGGGGGCCCGCACAAGCGGTGGAGCATGTGGTTTAATTCGATGCAACGCGAAGAACCTTACCTACTCTTGACATCCACGGAATTTAGCAGAGATGCTTTAGTGCCTTCGGGAACCGTGAGACAGGTGCTGCATGGCTGTCGTCAGCTCGTGTTGTGAAATGTTGGGTTAAGTCCCGCAACGAGCGCAACCCTTATCCTTTGTTGCCAGCGATTCGGTCGGGAACTCAAAGGAGACTGCCAGTGATAAACTGGAGGAAGGTGGGGATGACGTCAAGTCATCATGGCCCTTACGAGTAGGGCTACACACGTGCTACAATGGCATATACAAAGAGAAGCGACCTCGCGAGAGCAAGCGGACCTCATAAAGTATGTCGTAGTCCGGATTGGAGTCTGCAACTCGACTCCATGAAGTCGGAATCGCTAGTAATCGTAGATCAGAATGCTACGGTGAATACGTTCCCGGGCCTTGTACACACCGCCCGTCACACCATGGGAGTGGGTTGCAAAAGAAGTAGGTAGCTTAACCTTCGGGAGGGCGCTTACCACTTTGTGATTCATGACTGGGGTGAAGTCGTAACAAGGTAACCGTAGGGGAACCTGCGGTTGGATCACCTCCTTACCTGAAAGAACCTGCCTTTGTAGTGTCCACACAGATTGTCTGATGAAAAGTAAATAGCAAGGCGTCTTGCGATTGAGACTTCAGTGTCCCCTTCGTCTAGAGGCCCAGGACACCGCCCTTTCACGGCGGTAACAGGGGTTCGAATCCCCTAGGGGACGCCACTTGCTGGTTTGTGAGTGAAAGTCGCCGACCTCAATATCTCAAAACTGGTTCTCCGGAATCACGTTTGAGATATTTGCTCTTTAAAAATCTGGATCAAGCTGAAAATTGAAACGACACACTGTTTCCTTTCTCCGTAATAAGAAAGGAAAAGCGGTGTGTTCGAGTCTCTCAAATTTTCGCAATACGGACTGTTTTACGAAACAGCTTCGGGTTGTGAGGTTAAGCGACTAAGCGTACACGGTGGATGCCCTGGCAGTCAGAGGCGATGAAGGACGTGCTAATCTGCGATAAGCGTCGGTAAGGTGATATGAACCGTTATAACCGGCGATTTCCGAATGGGGAAACCCAGTGTGATCCGTCACACTATCGTTAAGTGAATACATAGCTTAACGAAGCGAACCGGGGGAACTGAAACATCTAAGTACCCCGAGGAAAAGAAATCAACCGAGATTCCCCCAGTAGCGGCGAGCGAACGGGGAGGAGCCCAGAGTCTGAATCAGCGCGTGTGTTAGTGGAACGGTCTGGAAAGTCCGGCGGTACAGGGTGATAGCCCCGTACACTAAAATGCACACGTTGTGAACTCGAAGAGTAGGGCGGGACACGTGGTATCCTGTCTGAATATGGGGGACCATCCTCCAAGGCTAAATACTCCTGACTGACCGATAGTGAACCAGTACCGTGAGGGAAAGGCGAAAAGAACCCCGGCGAGGGGAGTGAAAAAGAACCTGAAACCGTGTACGTACAAGCAGTGGGAGCCTGATTTGTCAGGTGACTGCGTACCTTTTGTATAATGGGTCAGCGACTTATATTCTGTAGCAAGGTTAACCGTATAGGGGAGCCGCAGGGAAACCGAGTCTTAACTGGGCGTTAAGTTGCAGGGTATAGACCCGAAACCCGGTGATCTAGCCATGGGCAGGTTGAAGGTTGGGTAACACTAACTGGAGGACCGAACCGACTAATGTTGAAAAATTAGCGGATGACTTGTGGCTGGGGGTGAAAGGCCAATCAAACCGGGAGATAGCTGGTTCTCCCCGAAAGCTATTTAGGTAGCGCCTCGTGAACTCATCTTCGGGGGTAGAGCACTGTTTCGGCTAGGGGGTCATCCCGACTTACCAACCCGATGCAAACTACGAATACCGAAGAATGTTATCACGGGAGACACACGGCGGGTGCTAACGTCCGTCGTGAAGAGGGAAACAACCCAGACCGCCAGCTAAGGTCCCAAAGTCATGGTTAAGTGGGAAACGATGTGGGAAGGCACAGACAGCCAGGATGTTGGCTTAGAAGCAGCCATCATTTAAAGAAAGCGTAATAGCTCACTGGTCGAGTCGGCCTGCGCGGAAGATGTAACGGGGCTAAACCATGCACCGAAGCTGCGGCAGCGACACTATGTGTTGTTGGGTAGGGGAGCGTTCTGTAAGCCGTTGAAGGTGGCCTGTGAGGGTTGCTGGAGGTATCAGAAGTGCGAATGCTGACATAAGTAACGATAAAGCGGGTGAAAAGCCCGCTCGCCGGAAGACCAAGGGTTCCTGTCCAACGTTAATCGGGGCAGGGTGAGTCGACCCCTAAGGCGAGGCCGAAAGGCGTAGTCGATGGGAAACAGGTTAATATTCCTGTACTCGGTGTTACTGCGAAGGGGGGACGGAGAAGGCTATGTTAGCCGGGCGACGGTTGTCCCGGTTTAAGCATGTAGGCGGAGAGTTTAGGTAAATCCGGACTCTTGTTAACGCTGAGGTGTGATGACGAGGCACTACGGTGCTGAAGTAACAAATGCCCTGCTTCCAGGAAAAGCCTCTAAGCATCAGGTAACATCAAATCGTACCCCAAACCGACACAGGTGGTCAGGTAGAGAATACCAAGGCGCTTGAGAGAACTCGGGTGAAGGAACTAGGCAAAATGGTGCCGTAACTTCGGGAGAAGGCACGCTGATGGTAAGTGAAGCGACTTGCTCGTGGAGCTGAAATCAGTCGAAGATACCAGCTGGCTGCAACTGTTTATTAAAAACACAGCACTGTGCAAACACGAAAGTGGACGTATACGGTGTGACGCCTGCCCGGTGCCGGAAGGTTAATTGATGGGGTTATCCGTAAGGAGAAGCTCTTGATCGAAGCCCCGGTAAACGGCGGCCGTAACTATAACGGTCCTAAGGTAGCGAAATTCC
Organism: Klebsiella sp. R445; assembly: GCF_051131755.1. NCBI lineage: Bacteria > Pseudomonadati > Pseudomonadota > Gammaproteobacteria > Enterobacterales > Enterobacteriaceae > Klebsiella > Klebsiella sp. R445. Next base: position 2,894,436 of record NZ_CP180446.1, on the reverse strand, counting down.
TTGTCGGGTAAGTTCCGACCTGCACGAATGGCGTAATGATGGCCAGGCTGTCTCCACCCGAGACTCAGTGAAATTGAACTCGCTGTGAAGATGCAGTGTACCCGCGGCAAGACGGAAAGACCCCGTGAACCTTTACTATAGCTTGACACTGAACATTGAGCCTTGATGTGTAGGATAGGTGGGAGGCTTTGAAGTGTGGACGCCAGTCTGCATGGAGCCAACCTTGAAATACCACCCTTTAATGTTTGATGTTCTAACGTAGACCCGTGATCCGGGTTGCGGACAGTGTCTGGTGGGTAGTTTGACTGGGGCGGTCTCCTCCCAAAGAGTAACGGAGGAGCACGAAGGTTAGCTAATCCTGGTCGGACATCAGGAGGTTAGTGCAATGGCATAAGCTAGCTTGACTGCGAGCGTGACGGCGCGAGCAGGTGCGAAAGCAGGTCATAGTGATCCGGTGGTTCTGAATGGAAGGGCCATCGCTCAACGGATAAAAGGTACTCCGGGGATAACAGGCTGATACCGCCCAAGAGTTCATATCGACGGCGGTGTTTGGCACCTCGATGTCGGCTCATCACATCCTGGGGCTGAAGTAGGTCCCAAGGGTACGGCTGTTCGCCGTTTAAAGTGGTACGCGAGCTGGGTTTAGAACGTCGTGAGACAGTTCGGTCCCTATCTGCCGTGGGCGCTGGAGAATTGAGGGGGGCTGCTCCTAGTACGAGAGGACCGGAGTGGACGCATCACTGGTGTTCGGGTTGTCATGCCAATGGCATTGCCCGGTAGCTAAATGCGGAAAAGATAAGTGCTGAAAGCATCTAAGCACGAAACTTGCCCCGAGATGAGTTCTCCCTGACTCCTTGAGAGTCCTGAAGGAACGTTGAAGACTACGACGTTGATAGGTCGGGTGTGTAAGCGTAGCGATACGTTGAGCTAACCGATACTAATGAACCGTGAGGCTTAACCTTACAACGCCAAAGCTGTTTTGGTGAGCAGAGAGAAGATTTTCAGCCTGATACAGATTAACTGGGGTGCTTTTTAGCATCCTGGTAACAGAATTTGCCTGGCGGCAATAGCGCGGTGGTCCCACCTGACCCCATGCCGAACTCAGAAGTGAAACGCCGTAGCGCCGATGGTAGTGTGGGGTCTCCCCATGTGAGAGTAGGGAACTGCCAGGCATCAAATAAAGCAAAGGGCTCAGTCGAAAGACTGGGCCTTTTGTTTTTTCTGCGTTTTATTCCCTGTCATACTGATACATTGCCACAGTAAAATCTCTCTCCTATCAATCAATTATTCGCCAGCATTGCCCCTCAAACGCTGAATCATCACATTCTCTATGTTTCCTTGAGATTAAGCGCTGTATTCTATCCCGGACGTGGTTGAAACTTTTTCACCTTCTACTTGCAGACTCGACATTCTCCTTATTCCTGGTTATTGTTAGCTGTCTGGATGTCTAAACGTTTATACGTATGCTATGAGGTAATAAAGTTATGCCAATTCGGGTGCAGGACGAGCTACCAGCCGTCAATTTCTTGCGTGATGAGAACGTCTTTGTGATGACGGCTTCGCGTGCGACAACTCAGGAAATTCGTCCGCTGAAGGTGCTAATCCTTAACCTGATGCCGAAAAAAATCGAGACCGAGAACCAGTTTCTGCGTCTGCTCTCGAACTCTCCGCTGCAGCTTGATATCCAGCTGCTGCGTATTGACGCGCGTGAATCCCGCAATACGCCAAGCGAGCACCTCAATAATTTCTACTGTAACTTCGACGACATCTGCGACCAGAACTTTGATGGACTGATTGTCACAGGCGCCCCGTTAGGGCTGGTTGAATTTAATGACGTGGCCTACTGGCCGCAGATCAAACAGGTGCTGGAGTGGGGGAAAGATCACGTCACCTCCACGCTTTTTGTCTGTTGGGCGGTACAGGCCGCGCTCAATATTCTGTACGGCATTCCTAAACAAACCCGTTCTGAAAAAATTTCCGGCGTCTACGAACACCATATCCTGCATCCTCACGCCTTACTGACGCGTGGTTTTGATGACTCTTTCCTGGCACCGCACTCACGCTACGCCGATTTCCCGGCGGCATTGATTCGTGACTACACCGATTTAGAGATCCTGGCCGAAACGGAAGAGGGCGATGCCTACCTGTTTGCCAGCAAAGACAAACGCATTGCCTTCGTGACCGGACACCCTGAATACGATGCTAATACCCTGGCCAGCGAATTTTTCCGCGATGTTGAAGCCGGTCTGAGCCCGCAAATTCCCGACAACTATTTCCCACAAAACGATCCGCAAAACAAACCGCGCGCCACCTGGCGCAGTCATGGAAATCTGCTGTTTGCGAACTGGCTTAACTATTACGTTTACCAGATCACTCCATACGATCTGCGGAATATGAATCCGACTTTAGACTAATCATCCAGACAACGCGATCCTTAAGCGTTTCAGCATTTTGCCTCTGGCACCTTCGGGTGCCTTTTTTGTTTCCGAAATTCACTTCACGATTGCAATTAACTTTAATATCAATGTTATCAATATGTTGTAATGATATTAAATTAAAAATGGAAATTGTTTTTGATTTTGGAATTTTATTGAGTAGTCTTAGTTGTGTTGAGCGAAAAGCAGACAACGATCGTTCACTCGCGCCAGCGGGATCAACCAACAGGAGCTACACAATGACGCAACAGGCGACAATGACTGATGAACTGGCCTTTAACCGGCCATATGGCGAGCAGGAAACGCAGATTTTAACGCCTGAGGCGGTGGAATTTCTGACGGAACTGGTGAGCCGCTTTACGCCTGAGCGCAATAAACTGCTGGCGACCCGCCTGCAGCAACAGCAGGCGATTGATAACGGAACGCTGCCTGATTTTATTTCGGAAACGGCTTCCATTAGAAATGGTAACTGGACGATCCGCGGTATTCCCGCTGATTTGCAGGATCGCCGGGTGGAAATCACCGGACCCGTTGAGCGCAAAATGGTGATTAACGCCCTCAATGCCAACGTAAAAGTCTTTATGGCGGACTTCGAAGATTCGCTGGCGCCGGACTGGAACAAAGTGATTGATGGGCAGATTAACCTGCGCGATGCGGTGAACGGCACCATCAGCTACACCAACGAAGCCGGTAAAATTTATCAGCTCAAGCCCGATCCGGCGGTGCTGGTGTGCCGCGTACGTGGCTTGCATTTGCCAGAAAAACATGTGACATGGCGCGGCGAGGCGATCCCCGGCAGCCTGTTTGATTTCGCCCTCTATTTTTTCCACAACCACCAGAACCTACTGGCGAAGGGGAGCGGCCCTTATTTCTATCTGCCGAAAACCCAGGCCTGGCAGGAAGCGGCATGGTGGAGTGAAGTCTTTAGCTTCACTGAAGACCGCTTCAGTCTGCCGCGCGGCACCATCAAGGCCACGCTGTTAATCGAAACGCTGCCGGCGGTATTCCAGATGGATGAAATCCTGCATGCGTTGCGGGACCACATTGTCGGTCTGAACTGTGGCCGTTGGGATTACATTTTCAGCTATATCAAAACTTTAAAAAACCATGGTGACCGCGTATTACCGGATCGCCAGGTGGTCACCATGGATAAGCCTTTCCTCAGTGCTTATTCACGTTTGCTGATTAAAACCTGCCACCGGCGTGGCGCGTTTGCGATGGGTGGCATGGCGGCATTCATCCCCAGCAAAGATGCCGACCGTAACCGCCAGGTGCTCGGCAAAGTGACCGCCGATAAAGAACTGGAAGCCAACAATGGCCACGACGGTACCTGGATCGCACACCCAGGGCTGGCGGATACGGCGATGGCAGTTTTCAATCGCGTTCTGGGTGAACGTCCCAACCAGCTGTCCGTCGGCCGGGAAGAGGATGCGCCGATCGACGCTGAACAGCTGCTGGCACCCTGTGAGGGCGAGCGCACCGAAGTGGGGATGCGCGCCAATATCCGTGTCGCGGTGCAGTACATCGAAGCCTGGATCTCCGGTAATGGCTGCGTACCGATTTACGGTCTGATGGAAGATGCGGCGACCGCCGAAATATCGCGAACCTCCATCTGGCAATGGATCCACCACCAGAAAACCCTCAGCGACGGCACGCCGGTCACCAAAGCCCTGTTCCGCCAGTGGCTGGCTGAAGAGCTGATGGTAATTCAGGAGGAGCTGGGCGAACACCGCTACAGCAGCGGGCGCTTCGATGATGCCGCGCGCCTGATGGAACAGATCACCACCTCTGATGAGCTAATCGACTTCCTGACGCTGCCGGGCTACCGCCTGCTGGCATAAGCAACAGCTGAATGTGTTTGTCCGTGGCCACACAGCCTTCACCGATAAAGCCTGGGAAGCCAGGAATAAAATAATGGAGCATCTGCACATGAAAACCCGTACCCAACAAATCGAAGCATTAAACAAAGAGTGGACACAACCGCGTTGGGAAGGCATTACCCGCCCCTATAGCGCTGAGGATGTGGTGAAATTGCGCGGTTCCGTCAATCCGGAATGCACCCTGGCGCAGTTGGGCGCGGCCAAAATGTGGCGACTGCTGCATGGCGAAGCGAAAAAAGGGTACATCAACAGCCTCGGGGCGTTAACCGGCGGGCAGGCGTTGCAGCAGGCGAAGGCCGGCATCGAGGCGATTTACCTCTCCGGCTGGCAGGTGGCGGCGGATGCCAACCTTGCCTCCAGCATGTACCCGGATCAATCACTGTACCCGGCGAACTCTGTCCCGGCGGTGGTCGATCGGATCAACAATACCTTCCGTCGCGCGGATCAGATCCAGTGGTCGACCGGTATTGAACCGGGGGATCCGCGTTACACCGATTACTTCCTGCCGATCGTTGCCGATGCCGAAGCGGGGTTTGGCGGCGTACTGAACGCCTTTGAGCTGATGAAATCGATGATTGAAGCCGGTGCAGCGGCCGTTCACTTCGAAGATCAGCTGGCGTCGGTGAAGAAGTGCGGGCATATGGGCGGAAAAGTGCTGGTACCGACCCAGGAGGCGATCCAGAAGCTGGTCGCGGCACGCCTGGCGGCGGATGTCATGGGCGTCCCTACGCTGGTGATCGCCCGAACGGATGCCGATGCCGCCGATTTGATCACCTCTGACTGCGATCCGTACGATCGTGAGTTTGTCACCGGCGATCGCACCAGCGAAGGTTTTTTCCGGACACATGCCGGCATTGAACAGGCGATCAGCCGCGGGCTGGCCTACGCGCCCTATGCCGATCTGGTGTGGTGTGAAACCTCGAAACCGGACCTTGAGCAGGCTCGTCGCTTTGCCGAGGCCATTCACGCCCGCTTCCCTGGCAAATTGCTGGCCTATAACTGCTCACCGTCGTTTAACTGGAAGAAAAATCTGGATGACAGCACCATCGCCCGTTTCCAGCAGGCGCTGTCCGACATGGGCTACAAATACCAGTTCATCACGCTGGCGGGGATCCACAGCATGTGGTTCAACATGTTCGACCTGGCCCATGCCTACGCGCAGGGGGAGGGGATGAAGCACTACGTCGAGAAGGTACAGCAGCCGGAATTTGCCGCCGCTTCGCAAGGCTACACCTTCGTTTCTCACCAGCAGGAGGTGGGGACCGGCTACTTCGATAAGGTCACGACCATCATTCAGGGCGGGGCTTCCTCCGTCACGGCACTGACCGGTTCCACGGAAGAAGAGCAGTTCTGATCGTGTTCCCCCTCTCCCTGTGGGGGAGAGGGTCTGGGGTGAGGGGGAAGCTATGACGCGTGGCCTGGAATTACTGATTGCACAAACTATTTTGCAAGGTTTTGACGCGCAGTACGGGCGTTTCCTGGAAGTCACTTCTGGCGCGCAGCAGCGCTTTGAGGATGCTGACTGGCATGCGGTTCAGCAGGCCATGAAGCAACGTATTCACCTTTACGATCATCACGTTGGCCTGGTGGTGGAGCAGCTGCGCTGTATCACCGAAGGCAAAAGCACCGATGTGGATTTTTTGCTGCGGGTGAAAGAGCAGTACACCCGTCTGCTACCGGACTACCCGCGTTTTGAAATTGCCGAGAGCTTTTTTAATTCTGTCCATTGTCGACTGTTCGACCACCGCTCGCTGACTCCCGAGCGGCTGTTTATTTTCAGTTCGCAGCCTGCGCGCAGCGGTCGGGCGCTTCCCCGTCCGCTGGCAAAAAGCTTTTTCCCCGATCGCGGCTGGGAGACGTTGCTCAACAAAGTACTCACCGACCTGCCTCTGCGTTTACCGTGGCAAAACAAGGTGCGCGACATCGGCTACATTAGTGCGTCTTTGCAGGAGGCGCTGGGCAGTGAGATGCTCTCCCGCAGCCATCTGCAAGTGGCGAACGAGCTTTTTTATCGTAATAAAGCGGCCTGGCTGGTTGGAAAGTTGATCACCCCGGTCGCAACCTTGCCCTTTTTGTTGCCTGTCCATCGCAGCGATGAAGGTGAGCTGTTTATTGATACCTGTCTGACAACCCACGCCGAAGCCAGTATTGTCTTTGGCTTCGCCCGCTCCTATTTCATGGTCTACGCCCCGCTGCCCGGAGCGCTGGTCGAGTGGCTGCGCGATATTCTGCCCGGTAAAACCACCGCCGAGCTGTATATGGCCATTGGCTGCCAGAAGCATGCAAAGACCGAAAGCTATCGGGAATATCTCTACTACATCGGCCGCAGCAATGAGCAGTTTATTGAGGCGCCGGGGATCCGCGGGATGGTGATGCTGGTGTTTACCCTGCCGGGCTTTGATCGGGTTTTTAAAGTCATTAAAGACCGCTTTGCGCCGCAAAAGGAGATGACCGCCGCCCACGTGCGGGCCTGCTATCAGCTGGTGAAAGAACATGACCGCGTCGGACGTATGGCCGACACCCAGGAGTTTGAAAACTTCGTGCTGGAAAAACGGCAAATTGCTCCGGCGCTGATGGCGTTATTGCAGGCCGAAGCCGGGGCTAAAATCACCGATCTTGGCGACCGGATCGCCATCAGCCATCTCTATATTGAACGCCGCATGGTGCCGCTGAATATCTGGCTGGAGCAGGTGAGCGGCCAGGCGCTGCGCGATGCGGTGGAGGAGTACGGCAACGCGATCCGCCAGCTTGCCGCGGCGAATATTTTTCCCGGCGATATGCTGTTTAAAAATTTCGGTGTGACCCGCCATGGACGGGTGGTGTTTTATGATTACGATGAAATTTGCTACATGACCGAGGTGAATTTCCGCGAAATACCACCGCCGCGCTACCCGGAGGACGAGCTGGCGAGCGAACCGTGGTACAGCGTTTCTGCCGGGGATGTTTTTCCGGAAGAGTTTCGCCACTGGCTGTGCGCGGACCCGCGTATCGGACCGCTGCTGGAAGAAATGCACGCCGACCTGCTGCGGGCGGATTACTGGCGGGCGCTGCAGACGCGCATTCGCAACGGCCATGTGGAAGATGTCTATGCCTATCGCCGTCGCCAGCGCTTTTGCGTACGCTACGGCGCGATGCAGCAGGCGGGATAAAAACGTTATCGGGAGCCGCGGGTTCGCGGCTCAGGACAAGCGAGCGTCGGCAACCTCGATCAGCGCGAACTCTTCATAAATCAGCTCCATCTCCGGTGACCAGGTCCCTTCACGCTCGAAGAACGCCTGATGTCCCTGCTGCCAGTAGGCCAGACTCAAATCTCCTTCACCTTCCCGCGCGGCGAGCTCCGCGGTCATCTCATTAAAGCGAATGATTCGGAGGACCAGAGTGCGGATGACGCAGGCCGGCTCGCCGGCTCCGTTGAGCACGATGTGGTAGGCGCCAGGGGTGATGGGCGGGTTCTCCTGGCGATAGCTGGCAAGAGAGCCGCAGGTGCCGCGTTTTTTCCCGGTGATAACCAGATCCACCAGCTCATCGGCCAGCGCGGGGGAGTCGCCGAATGACCAGCAAAATGTACCGGGATACCGCTGTTGCCAGAGGGATTTCAGATCGTTCATGTTAGCGAATACCACCATATGCCAGCGTGACCTCTTTGGCCGCTTTAATCACCAGCGCGCCCAGTTCGGTGACCCGATCGTCAGTCATGCGGGAAATCGGGCCGGAGATAGAGATGGCGGCAAACGGCTCCCGATGTTCATCATAAATACAGGAGGCGACGCAGCGTAAACCGAGGGCATGCTCTTCATCATCAAACGAATAGCCGCGCTTGCGCGTCTGGGCCAGATCCTCTTTCAGATGGACCGGCGAAACCAGCGTCGCGTGGGTATAGGCGTGCAGGCCTTTGCGATGTAGCAGGCCGGTGACCTGTTCTTCGCTGAGCTGGGACAAAAACGCTTTCCCCGCCCCGGAGGCGTGCATCGGCAATTTCCCGCCAATCGGCGCGGACATTCGCATCAGCTGCGTACACTGAACCTGGTCGATGATAATCGCCTGGTGATCGCTTTGATCCAGGACGGCCAGGTTGACCGTTTCACCGGAGTCTTCCATCAGCTGGCGCAGAATCGGGTGGACGATCGCCAGCAGGTTACGGCTTTGCAGAAAGCTGCTGCCGACGATAAAGGCATGCGCGCCCACCGACCAGTGGCCCAGTTCGCCGACCTGGCGCACGAAGCCCAGTTGCTGCATGGTCGTCAACAGGCGATGGGTCGTGGAGTTGGGCAGACCGGCCTGTTGGGCCAGTTCGGTCAATGCAACGCTGCTGTGCGATTCAGCAATCCACTCGAGGAGTTTTAATCCGCGAGTAAGCGACTGAACCTGGCCGCCAGCCTGTGGGGCGGCGGGCGTCGCGGGTTTTCTGCCGCGCTTAGCGGGAACGGGAGTAGCCATCGCTGAATCCTTTTTTCTGTATCGTGGAAATAGTTTTCATTTTATTTGCGCAATTTGCAATCACAACCAGACTGATCGGATGAGTGAAGCTGAACATGTCTCATATTGCCCGTCGCTCTCTTTTCCGCATTGGTGGTTTATGCCAGTATGGTTTGTTGGCCTTTTGGCCTGGGTGAGCGTTGTCGGGAGCGAGTGTGAGCAGCAAAGTTGAACAACTGCATCAGCAGTTAAAAAAACGTATTTTGGTTCTTGATGGCGGCATGGGCACCATGATCCAGGGCTATCGTCTGAGTGAAGAAGATTTCCGTGGCGCACGCTTTGCCGACTGGCCCTGCGACCTGAAAGGCAATAACGACCTGCTGGTACTCAGCAAGCCGGAGGTGATTACCGCTATCCACGACGCCTACTTTGAGGCCGGGGCGGATATCATTGAAACCAACACCTTTAACTCGACCACTATCGCGATGGCGGATTACCAGATGGAATCCCTGTCGGCGGAAATCAACTTTGCCGCGGCACAGCTGGCGCGCGCCTGCGCCGATGCGTGGACGGCCCGGACGCCGGAAAAACCGCGATACGTCGCTGGTGTCCTCGGCCCGACTAACCGCACCGCCTCCATCTCCCCGGACGTTAACGACCCGGCCTACCGCAATATCACCTTTGATGGACTGGTAGAAGCATACCGTGAATCCACCAAAGCGCTGGTGGAAGGCGGCGTGGACCTGATCATGATTGAGACGGTGTTCGATACCCTGAACGCCAAAGCGGCGATCTTTGCCGTGAAAGAAGAGTTCGAGGCGCTGGGGGTGGATCTGCCCATTATGATCTCCGGCACCATCACCGATGCCTCCGGGCGTACGCTCTCCGGGCAAACCACCGAAGCCTTTTATAACTCGCTGCGGCACGCCGACGCGCTGACCTTCGGCCTGAACTGCGCGCTGGGCCCGGACGAACTGCGCCAGTATGTGCAGGAACTGTCGCGCATTGCCGAATGCTACGTCACCGCGCACCCGAATGCCGGGCTGCCAAACGCCTTTGGGGAATACGATCTCGACGCCGACACTATGGCGGCCCAGATCCGCGAATGGGCGGAAGCGGGCTTCCTGAACATCGTCGGCGGCTGCTGCGGCACCACGCCGGAACATATCGCCGCCATGTCACGCGCCGTGACGGGCCTGGCACCGCGCGCGCTGCCGGAGATCCCGGTGGCCTGTCGCCTGGCGGGCCTGGAACCGCTGAATATCGGCGATGACAGCCTGTTTGTGAACGTCGGCGAACGTACCAACGTCACCGGTTCTGCCAAGTTCAAACGCCTGATTAAAGAAGAAAAATATAACGAAGCGCTGGACGTTGCCCGCCAGCAGGTGGAAAGCGGCGCGCAGATTATCGATATCAACATGGATGAGGGGATGCTCGACGCCGAAGCGGCGATGGTGCGTTTCCTCAACCTGATTGCCGGCGAGCCTGATATTGCCCGGGTGCCGATTATGATCGACTCCTCGAAATGGGATGTCATCGAAAAGGGCCTGAAGTGCATTCAGGGGAAAGGCATCGTCAACTCTATCTCGATGAAAGAGGGGGTTGAGGCCTTCGTCGCGCATGCGAAAAAGGTCCGCCGCTACGGCGCAGCCGTCGTGGTTATGGCCTTTGACGAAGTCGGCCAGGCCGACACCCGCGCGCGCAAAATTGAAATTTGCCGCCGGGCGTACAACATTCTGACCAAAGAGGTGGGCTTCCCACCGGAAGATATTATTTTTGACCCCAATATCTTCGCTGTCGCCACCGGTATTGAAGAGCACAATAACTACGCCCAGGACTTTATCGGTGCCTGTGAAGACATTAAACGCGAGCTGCCGCACGCGCTGATTTCTGGCGGCGTCTCTAACGTCTCGTTCTCATTCCGTGGCAACGATCCGGTGCGCGAAGCGATTCACGCGGTGTTCCTCTACTACGCCATTCGCAACGGCATGGATATGGGGATTGTTAATGCCGGGCAGCTGGCTATTTATGACGATCTTCCGGCCGAGCTGCGCGACGCCGTAGAAGATGTGATCCTCAATCGCCACGCCGAGGGCACCGATCGCCTGCTGGAGCTGGCGGAAAAATACCGCGGCAGTAAAACCGATGACTCTGCCAACGCCCAACAGGCGGAATGGCGCAGCTGGGACGTGAAAAAGCGCCTTGAATACTCGCTGGTGAAAGGGATTACCGAGTTTATCGAGCTGGACACCGAAGAGGCGCGTCAGCAGTCGGCTCGCCCGATTGAGGTGATTGAAGGCCCGCTGATGGACGGCATGAACGTGGTCGGCGACCTGTTCGGCGAGGGCAAAATGTTCCTGCCGCAGGTGGTGAAATCGGCCCGCGTCATGAAACAGGCGGTCGCCTATCTGGAGCCGTATATCGAAGCCAGCAAGGAAAAAGGCTCCAGCAACGGCAAGATGGTGATTGCCACCGTCAAAGGCGACGTCCATGACATCGGTAAAAATATCGTTGGCGTGGTGCTGCAGTGTAATAACTACGAAATTATCGATCTTGGCGTGATGGTGCCGGCGGATAAAATCCTCAAAACCGCCCGCGAAGTGAATGCCGACCTGATTGGCCTCTCGGGGCTGATTACCCCGTCGCTGGATGAAATGGTCAACGTGGCGAAAGAGATGGAACGCCAGGGCTTTACCATTCCACTGCTGATTGGCGGTGCCACGACCTCGAAAGCGCATACGGCGGTCAAAATCGAGCAGAACTACAGTGGCCCGACGGTGTACGTGCAGAACGCCTCGCGCACCGTCGGGGTGGTGGCTTCGCTGCTCTCGGAGACCCAGCATGATGAGTTCGTCGCGCGCACCCGTAAAGAGTACGACACCGTGCGTATTCAACACGCCCGTAAAAAACCGCGCACGCCGCCGGTGACGCTGGCTGTTGCCCGGGATAACGATCTGGCCTTTGACTGGGAAAACTATACGCCGCCGGAGGTCCACCGTCTGGGCGTGCAGAGCGTAGAAGCCAGCATCGAAACCCTGCGTAACTACATCGACTGGACGCCGTTCTTTATGACCTGGTCGCTGGCCGGGAAATATCCGCGCATCCTTGAAGATGAAGTGGTGGGCGAAGAGGCGCAGCGGCTGTTCAACGATGCCAACGAGATGCTGGATATGCTGAGCGCCGGGAAGCAGCTCAACCCGCGTGGCGTGGTGGGACTATTCCCGGCAAACCGCGTGGGCGACGATATCGAAATCTATCGCGATGAAACCCGCACCCACGTCCTGACGGTCAGCCACCATCTGCGTCAGCAGACGGAAAAAGTGGGCTTTGCCAACTACTGCCTCGCCGACTTTGTCGCCCCGAAACTGAGCGGTAAAGCGGACTACATCGGCGCCTTTGCGGTCACCGGAGGGCTGGAAGAAGACGCGCTGGCGGAAGTGTTTGATGCGCAGCACGATGATTACAACAAGATCATGGTGAAAGCCATCGCCGACCGTCTGGCGGAAGCCTTTGCAGAATATCTGCATGAGCGGGTGCGTAAAGTCTACTGGGGCTATGCGGCGAATGAGAACCTCAGCAATGAAGAGCTGATCCGTGAAAACTACCAGGGGATTCGCCCGGCACCGGGTTATCCGGCCTGCCCGGAACACACCGAAAAAGCCGTTATCTGGGAACTGCTGGATGTTGAAGCCCAGACCGGTATGAAGCTCACCGAGTCGTTTGCCATGTGGCCCGGTGCCTCGGTTTCCGGCTGGTATTTCAGTCATCCGGATAGCAAGTACTACGCGGTGGCGCAAATTCAGCGCGATCAGGTGGAGGATTATGCCCGGCGTAAAGGGATGACCCCGGCCGAAGTTGAGCGCTGGCTGGCGCCAAACCTCGGGTACGACGCGGACTAGATCGCGGTCGGTCACAAATCTGTCATCTCACCTTACAACTTACAGGGCGCGTCAATCGCGCCCTGTCTCTTTATTGCTGCTAAACCCTTATACTGGGTATTGGTTCAGCACCTGCCGTCATCAACGGTAAGTGTTCTGGACGATGTAGCCCGGTTGAGTACTGCCGGGGGAATTCCTGGCGGGCTAGCGGTATTTATCCGTCGGGTAAGTAAGGAGAAAAAGAATCCGTGTTAACTCTGCTGCACCTGCTGTCTGCCGTCGCCCTACTGGTTTGGGGGACGCATATCGTTCGTACCGGCGTGATGCGCGTATTTGGTGCGCGCCTGCGCTCCGTGCTGAGTAGCAGCGTCGAGAAAAAGCCGCTCGCCTTCTGTGCGGGTATTGGCGTCACGGCGCTGGTACAGAGCAGTAACGCCACCACCATGCTGGTGACCTCGTTCGTGGCCCAGGATCTGGTGGCGTTGACGCCGGCGCTGGTGATTGTCCTCGGGGCTGATGTCGGTACCGCGCTGATGGCGAGGGTGCTGACCTTCGACCTCTCCTGGCTGTCACCGCTGCTGATTTTTATCGGGGTGATTTTCTTTCTTGGTCGCAAACAAACCCGCGCCGGGCAGCTCGGGCGAGTGGGTATCGGTCTGGGGCTGATTTTATTAGCGCTGGAACTGATCGTACAGGCGGTTCACCCCATTACGCAGGCCAACGGCGTACAGGTGATTTTCGCCTCGTTGACCGGCGATATCATGCTGGATGCGCTGATCGGCGCGATGTTTGCCATTATCAGTTACTCCAGCCTGGCGGCGGTGCTGTTAACGGCTACCCTGACCTCAACCGGCGTGATTTCGTTCCCGGTGGCGCTGTGTCTGGTGATTGGCGCCAACCTCGGCTCGGGGATTCTGGCGATGATCAACAACAGCGCCGCCAATGCCTCCGCGCGGCGCGTGGCGCTCGGTAGCCTGTTGTTTAAGCTGGTGGGCAGCCTGATTATCCTGCCGTTTGTCCATGTGCTGGCCGCTGTGATGCACCGGATGCCGCTGCCGGAAGCGGAGCTGGTTATCTACTTCCACGTCTTCTACAACCTGATCCGCTGCGTGGCGATGGTGCCGTTTGCTGAACCGATGGCCCGGCTGTGTAAGCGCCTGATCCACGAAGACCCTGAGCTTGATCCGCATCTTAAACCGAAGCACCTGGATACCTCGGCGCTGGATACGCCGACGCTGGCGTTAGCCAATGCCGCGCGTGAGACCCTGCGTATTGGTGACGCCATGGAGCAGATGCTGGAGGGACTGCACAAGGTGATGCACGGCGAACCGCGAGAGGAGAAGGAGCTGCGTCGGCTGGCTGATGACATTAACGTGCTCTATACCGCGATCAAGCTGTATCTGGCGCGGATGCCAAAAGATGAGCTGGCGGAAGAGGAATCCCGGCGCTGGGCGGAAATCATCGAAATGGCGCTGAACCTCGAGCAGGCCTCCGATATCGTCGAACGCATGGGCAGCGAAATCGCCGATAAATCTCTGGCGGCGCGGCGCGCCTTTTCCGTCGAAGGGCTGAAAGAGCTGGACGGCCTGTACGAGCAGCTACTCAGCAACTTACAGCTGGCGATGTCGGTCTTTTTCTCCAGCGACGTGCCGAGCGCCCGTCGTCTGCGCCGCAACAAACACCGTTTCCGGATCCTCAACCGCCGCTACTCGCATGCGCACGTCGACCGTCTGCACCAGCAGAACGTGCAGAGCATTGAGACCAGTTCGCTGCATTTGGGCTTACTGGGCGATATGAAACGTCTGAACTCGTTGTTCTGTTCCGTGGCGTATAGCGTGATGGAACAGCCGGATGAAGACGATGAGCGGGATGAGTATTAAGCCCGGGTTAGCGGCGGGCCTGTAGCCCGGTTGACGTGCATACGCCAGCCGGGAACCTGTCTTAAAAGTGGTGACCTGCCTCGAGCGTCACCGCCTCTTCACCGGCCCTGAACACCAGCGTAGGGTTCGGGCCGCCGAGGGTGGCGTGTCCCTGCGTCACCTGAATCCAGTTGCCTTCCGGCAAGCCGATCACCGTCAGCTCCGGCTCCACGACCAGTAGCTCACGGATCCGCTGTTCACGGGTTTCACCTTTATGGCCTTCCGGCAGCGCATTGGTAAAGTGCGGGTTAATTTGCAGCGGGAACAGCCCCAGCGCAGCAAAACCTTGCGGGTCAACGATCGGCATATCGTTGGTGGTGCGGATGGTCGGACAGGCGAGATTCGCGCCGGCGCTCCAGCCGATATACAGCGCGCCGCGCGTCACCACATCCACGATAGGGGCCAGAAGCCCGCGTTCACGGCACTCCTTCAGCAGCTGAAAGGTATTGCCGCCGCCGACAATCACCAGTTCGGCAGCGTTGATGGCGGCCACCGGGTCGGCGACGCTATGAATGCCGGTGACTTTGATACCGAGCAGGGTGAGTACCGCGGCGGTTTTGGCCGTGTAGTCATCCCAGGTTTGCGTCACCCCGGCGAAAGGGATAAACACCGCCGAACGGCGTCCGTTGAGCTGGCCGCTAATCACGGGCAGCGCGTGTTCCAGCCATGCTTTACCAGGTAGCGTCGAGTTACTTAATAACAGTAGTTCCATCTTTTCTCCATGTAGCCAGGTGATAGCATTGGCTGCGGATCCTACCACCGCTTGCCTGTTCGCTCGCTGATATGGCTCACGATGTTGCAAGGTCGCGACAGGAATTGCGCCCTCCCTGGCGCGTCGCGTTGTTACTCCGTCCGCGCGAATGCCGCGGCTTCTCTGACGAGGTCAGCATCCGGGCGCACGCCGGTATACAGCGCAAACTGCTCCACCGCCTGCAGCGCGATCACTTCCGCTCCGCTGATGATGTGTTTATCCAGCTGCTGCGCCAGGCGAATCAGCGGCGTTTCTACGGGCAGGGCCACCACATCAAACACCACGCTGGCCTGGGCGACCATCGTCTGGCTGAACGCCAGGGTGTCGCTGTGCGCCCCGCCCGCCATGCCGAGCGGCGTGACGTTGACCAGGATATCGGTGGCGATCCCTTCTGGCTGCGGCTGCCACTGAAAACCGTACTGTCTGGCGAGCGCCAGGCCGTTGTCACGGTTGCGAGCGGCGATAACCACGTTGCGAAAACCGGCATCGCGGAAGGCGGCGATCACCGCTTTCCCCATGCCGCCGCTGCCCTGAATCATCACGGTGGCGGCGTTATCCAGCTGGTGGCTGTCGATCAGGCTTTTCACCGCAATATAGTCGGTATTAAGGCCGGTCAGCCTGCCGTTGTCGTTGACGATGGTGTTCACCGAATCAATGACCGCGGCGGAAGGATCGATGGCGTCGAGAAAGGGCATGCAGCTCTCTTTAAACGGCATCGATACCGCGCAGCCGCGAATGCCCAGCGCCCGCACGCCGGCCACCGCGGCGGCAATATCCTGCGTCGTAAAGGCCTTGTAGAGATAGTTCAGCCCCAGTTTTTGATACAGATAGTTGTGAAAGCGCGTGCCGAAATTACCCGGGCGACCGGCCAGCGACATACAAAGTTGGGTATCACGATTAATCATGAGCAATGTCCGGTGCGTGGGCTAACAGGTACTGTTCTGCTTCCGCAGACCAGATCCCATGGTGGCGCTCCATAATGGCCGCCAGTTGCGGATCGGCAATCTGGCCCAGGGGCGTCAGAGGAAGCGATTTTTCGGTGTACACCAGCTTTTTACCGCCGCCGACGGCGGGTAAATCGAGGGTCGTATCACCCGCCGCATTAAGCCCAAGAATATGGGTCACCACTTTGGCGGCCTGGACTTTTTTCGCCTGCATCAGGGCGACGGCGGCCCGCATATCATCGGTATTCCCGCCGGACGTGCCGACGTAATGGGTGAAGGCGTAGTGCACATCGTAAAAGTTGATTGGCGCGCTGAACTGCTTATCCTGCGGACCGGCAAAGAAGTTCAGGCAGCCGTCAGGGGCCAGCAGCGAAGAGGCCATGGTAATCAGCTGCTCGTTGGGAACGAACACGAAAATATCGTCAAAGCCGTGGCCGCCGGTCAGCGCCATCAGCGTCTCACGCCCGGCATCGTGTCCGTCAAGGTAGTGGATCAGCGTTTGCGGCTCGGACGGATAGTGCTGGCGGGCATAGCTCAGCTTCGGCTTATTGGTATCGGTCACCACCAGCAACGACGGGTTCACCGGCCCGTGTAGTGCATAGTCGATCGCCAGCAGTCCCATTGGACCGGTACCGCCGAGGATCAGCGTGCGCCCCTGCGGCCGGATCCCCATGGTGTGGTTATAGGTGCCTTCCTGCAGATGATAGTTGGCATTGAACGCGCCGATTACGCAGGAGAGCGGCTCGACCAGCGAACCTTCAAACCAGCTATCGCCCTCCCAGGTGAGCAGGCAATCTTGCGTCATCACCTCGTCAGGGATCACCACGTGCGTGGCTTCGCCACCGATCCACGGGAAAGAGTAGCCGGGGCAATCGGGGCGGTCCGGCAGCTGCAGGTTGGCTTGAATCACGTAGCGCTGACCAGCCTGAAACTTGTGCTGCCATTTTTTACCGACCGCGAGAATTTCGCCGCAGAACTCATGACCGATGATGATAGGGTTGACCGCCACATCGTCCGGGACTTTCTTATGGTTTTCCCCCTGATTGGCCTCTTTCCAGGAGGAGAGGCACAGGCTGTCGGTTACCACGCGGGCGAGGATTTCGTCGTCCTGCATGGCCGGGAGTTCGAAGGTTTCCAGGCGCAGGTCGCGCTTGCCATACAGTCGAAGAGCTGTTGTTTGCATAAACCACCTCATAGTGAGCACAGTGGCCCCGGCGTGGCCGGGGCAGAAAAATCAGGACAAGAAGCCCAGCGCGTTGCCGACAATCCCCAGCCCGAACAGGGCGAAGATCAGCCATACCGGATTCACTTTTTTGTTGAGCAGGCGCACCATCAGCAGCGTCAGACCCAGCGCCAGCAGGCCAGGGCAGAGCTGATCGAGGATGTTCTGCACGGTCATGGTGACGGTGGTGCCGTCGGCGCCCGGCGTTTTCGATACCACCAACGGCACGTTGATGGTGGTCCATTTCGTGACCAGTACCCCCATGACGAACAGGCCCAGAATAGATGCCCCTTCGGTCAGTTTTTGCAGCAGGTTACCGCCCATATCGCTGACGATATTGACCCCTTTACGGAAGCCGAGCTGCAGGCCATACCATTTCATGGCCAGGCGTACTGCGTTGAAAATAAAGAAGAACAGCAAAGGGCCCAGCAGGTTGCCGGAGAGCGCCAGCGATGCGCCGAGCGCCGCGGTAATCGGGCGTAGCGTCCCCCAGACCAGCGGATCGCCGACCCCGGCCAGCGGCCCCATCAGGCCAACTTTGATGCCGTTAATGGCCCCATCATCGATGGCCGCCCCGTTGGCGCGTGCTTCCTCCATGGCTGCCGTCACGCCCAGCACCGGGCCACAGACGGCGGGAGTGGTGTTGAAGAACACCAGGTGACGTTTCAGCGCCGCCACCTGATCCTCTTTTAGCGGATACAGGCGTTTGATCGCCGGGATCATGTCGTAGCAAAACCCGAGGCCATGAATACGTTCGAAGTTGAAGGAGGCCTGCTGCAGGTTGGATCGCAGAAATATGCTCACCAGGTCGCCTTGTGTCAGTTTTTTCGGTTCCATTGTGGGCTCCATCAATCGTCAAGTTGGTCAAGGGCGGTGGAAGAGGCGACAGCCTGTTGCGGCTCGGCCTTGCGCCATTGCGGGTTCAGCTGGATGTAAATCAGCGCGATGATGACCCCCACGCCGCCAAAGGCCAGCAGGCTGAAGTTGAGGTAACCTCCCGCCAGGAAACCGAGGAAAAAGAAAGGCATCAGATACTTCACGCCCATCATGCGCAGGACCATGGCGTAGCCCACTACCACAATAAAGCCGCCGGCGATTTGCAGACCGCGGGTGACAAATTCCGGGATGGCATTGAGCATGTTGCTGACCATGTCGGCGCTGACAAACATCGAGACCACCAGCGCCGGAATAGCGACGCGCAGCGCCTGTACGCCCAGCGCCGAGACGTGCAACATATCGATCGTGCGAAAGCGGGCCTCTTCTGCCGCTTTGTCCGCCGCATGCTGAAAGACGACGGTGATGGTGCGGGCGAAAACGGTTAATACCTGGCCTGCCGCCGCTACCGGCAGCGCGATGGCGATACCGGTGGCGATGCTTTGATGACCGACGATAACCAGAATGGCGGAGATAATGCTGGCCAGCGCGGAGTCCGGCGATTGTGCGGCGCCGACGTTCATCCAGCCGAGGGCGATTAGCTCCAGCGTGCCGCCGAGCATAATCCCGGTTTTTAAATCACCGAGAATTAACCCGATAACGGTACAGGCAATTAACGGGCGATGAGTCTGGAATTCATCCAGTACGCTGCCCATGCCGGCAATACAGGAAAAAATAAATATGGCGATTATTTGTAGGGTACTAATTTCCATTATATGTCACCTTGCGGGTATACCCTTCACCCTTCAAGTTACTTGGGTGCAGTCAACAAGCAACTCGAATTATTTAGGGTAGATATTAATCCCTGCCTGTTACGGCATTAATATGACATCGTGCGAACGATGGTATTAATACAGGCGCTTTTTTTATTCTGTAATGGACTGCTCAGTTATTTTGTCGAGAATATTGACGGACGGATCCGATGCCACCACGCGTAAATCCAGTTTGACTCCCAGTTTATCCAGCTCACGAAACGCAGTAATATCGTTTTGGTCTAATGATACTGCTTTGGTTAATTGTTTTTTACCCGGCCGCCAGGCCATTCCGCCAATATTCAGGGTGGCGATATTGACGCCTTGCCTGACCATCGTTAATGCATCCTGAGGGTTGGTAAAGAGATAAAAAACGGTCTCGTTTTGATATTGCGGGTTGTGATAGACGGCGACCGCCTTTTCCAGGTTCACGACGTTGACCTTCATTCCCGGCGGGGCGGCCTGGCGCAGTAAAGTGCGCCGCACTTCATCGTTATACACCTCGTCGTTGCAGATAATAATGCGCTGGGCGTTAGCCACTTTGGACCAGACGGTGGTCACCTGACCGTGGATCAGGCGGTCATCGATGCGGGCGAGCGTAATGTTCATCAAAAATCCTCCTCAATGGATTCCGGAATGGTTTCCGGCTGCCGCCAGACCACGCAGCACTGGCTGGCGATGGCGATCAGGTGGTCGCATAATGTCTCTGCGCTCATGCTGTGCTGGTTATCCACCAGTTCCAGCGCCAGTGGTAACGAGAGACCGCTGATGACCCGCAGTCGCGGGTTGCTCATCGCCAGTCCGGCGGCGGCATTCCACGGGCTGCCGCACTGCAAATCAACGGCAATCAGCCACTCGCTATCGCTGTGAGTGCTCACTAACTTTTCCAGCTTCGCGGCGATATCCGCGGCGTTTTCCCCCGGAACAAATTCCACGGCGCTGACCTCAACGTCGCCATAGACCATACGGACCGAATCGAGCATGGCGCCGGCCAGCTGGCCATGTGCGCAGAAAATAACATTCACCATTTCGACTCCTTAACCGCGGGTTTTTCCGCCGGCGATGTTAGTGGTTACTCCGGTGATATAGCTTGCCCGCTCTGACAGCAGATAGCAGACGTAGTCGGCAACCTCGCTCAGACGACCGGATCGGCCAATGGGAATCGCATTCTTGCTATAGCCTGCCCGCAGCTGTTCGACGGTGATGTTGCGCGTCCAGGCCAGCGCTTCTTCATACTCCGGCGTGCGCAGCCCGGTCTTTTCGAGGATCCCCGGCGCCACGCCGACCACGCGGATGCCGTGTTTGCCCAGCTCTTTGGACCATGAACGGGTGAAGCTATTCAGCGCCGCTTTGGTCGCGGCGTAGCAGCTCTGGCCCTCCGAGCCTTCCAGCCCGCTTTCCGAAGAGACGTTGACAATTACGCCTTCACGCTGCTTCACCATCTGCCGCGCCACCGCCTGCGACATCAGAAAGACTCCTTTCTGGTTGATGTTGACCATTTTCTCAAAGGCGCTTTCGTTTAATTCATAGCGGCCTTCCGGCGCTTTTTCATCGACCAGCAGGCGCGGGAAGTTCACCCCGGCATTATTCACCAGGCCATCGATGCGTCCGTATTGCTGGATAATTTGCGCGACGCTGTGGTTGACTTCGCTGGCGCTGGAAATATCCGTCGGCCAGAATGTGTAACGATCGCTGTTTTGATATTTATCACCGCCGTGAATATCGGTCATCTGAACATTGGCGCCGAGATTTAATAATTCTTCAACGATCGCCAGGCCAATGCCCGAGGCGCCACCGGTCACAATAATGATTTTATCTTTCAGATTTAGCCAGGTTTGCATAATAGTCATCTCATTTTTCAGGTAAAGGGAACCCACGCAGCGTCAGCTGCGTTAACAGAAAACGGCTTTTTATTTCAGTAATTGCTCTGCAGTTTCTCGATTAGTCACCAGACAGTTAATATAGCCACCGCGTAATGCACCAATAATACCCGTGTATTTTTCTTCTCCGATGGCAATACCTACGGAATAACGTACCTGTTTTAATCGGGCAATATCGATGGATAACGTTTTTTCATTCATCGTGGTCTCAACGGCGTTGCCGTTGATATCGTAAAAGCGTGAACAAATATCGCCGGCGACCTGGCGCGCGTTAAGGTCATCGCTCTCTTCGCTGCCGTAAAAGGCATGCCAGTTGGCGCCATCGCGGATCGCCGGGGAACCGATCCCGACCAGGGCTACGTCGAGGTTCTCCCAGTAGGATGAAATCGTTTTAAAGTGCTGAGACTGCATAATGCCGTTGCGGATCAAGGTATTATCAAGTAGCGCCGGGAAGTCAGCCAGGTGCGATTCGGCTTTCAGCCGGGCGGCGGCGCTATAGGTCAACGTGTTCACATGGTATTGGCTTTCCAGTTTTCCCGAAGGGCCGCCGATGATCGGCACGCAGATCACCTGCCGCGACTGGCTTGCCTGAGGCAAGGTTTCCACCAGCGCCCGTACCGCCCGTCCCCAGGAAAAACCGATGATATCGCCAGGCTCAAGCAGGCGATCCACCAGCTGTGCGCCGTGCTGGCCGATGGTGCTGAGCTGGTCCTCTTCCTGTAACGAGCTGCATGAGGCCACCACGGCTTCTTTAAGACCGAATTTCTGCTTCAGCTGCTGCTCTAACCACAGGTTTTCGTTGTAGTCGTAGTTGATGGCGATGGTGACGATACCCTGCTCGCGCCCACGCTTCAGCAGGCGGCTGATGGTGGTGCGGTAAATCCCCAGCTCGCGGGCAATCTGCGCCTGGGTCATGTCCTGCTCGTAATAGAGCTGGGCAACTTTCACTATTAAGCGGATATCATCGCTGTTTTCGATTGCCATCTTCGGACTCCTGCACATTTGTGCAAACGACATTCTTGCTCTCTTGATCTGATATAACCCCATCACAGGCCGACTACAAAGAAATTTTCCACCATTTCATTAGGATGAGGCGGTGGTTTGTTTTGCACATTTGATCGTCAGCCCATCAGGAGATGGCACGTTTGTGCGTGATGCGCTAATGGATTGATTCTGCTTATATTCATCAGGCAAAGTTGCACGGACTGTTATTGGACACTTTTGTGTAGAAAGAGGTGGGAGATCACATTTATCGGAGCCCGATGCTGACGTGACTGTTTTTGATTGTCCGCAGGTTGAGGTATATTCCACGTTTTATACCCGTCATACTTCAAGTTGCATGTGTGTTGTCCTGCAACTCGAATTATCTAGGGTATATACATCAAAGCATTCAAGTTTTATCAAGGCGGCAAGAGAGCGCACTCCGGCAGCATAGCAATCTATGTGGAATGAGTGAGCGGAGCCAACACAGTGACAACTTGAAGGATAAAGTGTCTCAGGAGACGTTATGCTGCCCGACTCATCAACCCGACTTAATAAATACATCAGTGAAAGCGGCATCTGCTCGCGCCGCGAGGCGGATCGCTACATTGAGCAAGGCAATGTTTTCATCAATGGCAAGCGAGCGACCATCGGCGATCAGGTCAATCCTGGCGACGTTGTGAAGGTTAACGGTCAGCTGATCGAGCCGCGCGAGGCCGAAGATCTGGTGTTCATCGCCTTGAATAAGCCGATCGGTATTGTCAGCACGACGGAAGACAGCGAGCGCGACAACATCGTTGACTTCGTTAATCACAGCAAGCGCGTCTTTCCTATCGGCCGCCTGGACAAAGACTCCCAGGGGCTGATCTTCCTCACCAACCACGGCGATCTGGTGAATAAGATCCTGCGTGCCGGCAACGATCATGAAAAAGAGTATCTGGTGACGGTCGATAAGCCGGTGACCGACGACTTTATTCGCGGTATGGGGGCCGGCGTGCCGATCCTCGGGACGGTGACGAAGAAGTGTAAAGTCAAAAAGGAAGCGCCGTTCGTGTTCCGCATTACCCTGGTGCAGGGGCTGAACCGTCAGATTCGTCGGATGTGCGAACACTTTGGCTATGAAGTCACGAAACTTGAGCGTACGCGCATTATGAATATCGGGCTGTCGGGGCTGCCGCTGGGTGAGTGGCGTGACCTGACGGATGATGAGCTGGTGGCACTGTTTAAGCTGATTGAGAACTCATCGTCCGAGGCGCAACCGAAGGCGAAGCCGAAAGCCAAACCGAAAACGGCAGGGATCAAACGTCCGGTGGTCAAGGCTGAGAAGAGCAACGAGAAAGGGCGCCCGGCATCAAACGGTAAACGTTTTACTCAGCCGGGGCGTAAGAAGAAAGGGCGTTAACGTCTGCCGCGGGTCGGCGTGTTCGCCGACCACGAGAACGAGGCATCGCTATCGGGTTTGTAGGCCTGCTTTTTCTTCAACTGGCGGGCCTTTTTCGCTTCTGCTTCACGCAGCACCATCAGCTTATCGATGTACTCTTTTTTGACGGCGTTGGTTTCCGCGTTAGTCAGCAGGCGACCGTGCGCAATTCTCGCCCGGTCCAGCAGCGTTTTTAGCTCACGCTGCTCGCGTTCGGTCATATCTTGTTGCGTAATGCGGGGAAGTGCCATAGTAGAACCCTCAGTCAGCCGATAATTCAGTGTACGGCAATCGCGGGCCGACGGACAGCGCGTTGATCCGCCTCCCGCGTCACCGCGACTTAGCGTTTACGCTCTGATTTAGCGGTGGGTTTTCCGGACCAGTAGCCCGCCAGTAGGGAACCGGACAGATTGTGCCAGACCGAGAACAGCGCCCCAGGCAGTGCGGCAAGCGGGCCGAAGTAGATTTTGCCCAGCGCGGCAGCCAGACCGGAGTTCTGCATCCCCACTTCAATCGCCAGCGTGCGGCAGGTTGACTCGTCAAAGCCAAACAGCCGTCCACCCCAGTAGCCGCCAAGCAAGCCGATGGCGTTATGCAGGATCACCGCCACAATCACCACCAGACCGACAGAGGCGATATGGGAAGCGGAACCGGCAACGACGGCGCTGATAATCGCCAGAATGCAGACCATCGAGAAGGCCGGCAGGAAAGGCTCAACCGCACGCACCACTTTTGGCAACGTATGGTGAATGACCAGCCCCAGCGCAATCGGGATCACTACGATTTGCAGAATGCTCAGCAGCATCCCCATCACATCCACCTGAATATGGGCATCCACGTACAGCCGCGTTAACAGCGGAGTGGCGACCACCCCGACCAGCGTCGAGACGGACGAGATGGTGACCGACAACGCCACATCACCTTTTGCCAGGTAGATCATCACGTTCGAAGCCGTCCCGCTGGCGACGCTGCCGACCAGCACCATGCCAGCGGAGAGTTCCGGCGGCATATGGAACAGCAGCGCCAGCGCCCAGGCCGCGAGCGGCATTACCAGGTAATGCAGAAAGATCCCGGCGGCAACCGGCGCCGGACGTGACAGCACGCGCTTAAAGTCGTCGAGCTTCAGGTGTACCCCCATCCCGAACATAATGAGCATCAGCAGCGTCGTCACCCAGGGACCGATGGGCGTAAAGGTTGATGGGGTGTAATAGGCCAGAACGGAGAGCAGCAGCGCCCAAAGCGGGAACAGCCTCGTCAGAATAGCGAGCATGTTGTTTTCCTTGCGATTGACTCCTCATGCCGGGCGCGCGTCTGTGGTGCCTGCGTGGGCGCCATGTCGGCCAGCAGCCTGAACGATGAGGGATGTTGTGTTGATATAGTTATAAAAAAGCCGGGTGCGAGCCCGGCTATAGGTAATATTTATCGCGCTAAGAGATATTATTCAAACAAATTATGATGCAGCTTCTGCACGACTTTCTCGGCATCGGCGCCAGGGACCAGGAAGCAGAGGTTATGGCTGGATGCGCCGTAGCAAATCATACGGATATTGAACGGTTCGAGCACGCCGAAGACCTCTTTGCCCACGCCGCAGGCACGGGAAAGATCGTTGCCGATCAACGCCACCAGCGCCAGATCCTGCTCGACTTCCACCCGGCACAGGGAGGAGAGTTCGGTCAGTAGCGCCTGAGTTAACAGGGTATCGGTGGCGGACGTTGAGCCGGTGGTATCCATGGTCAGCGCAATGCTCACTTCAGACGTGGTGATCAGATCCACGGAAATATTGTGGCGCGCGAGGATCCCGAACACTTCCGCGAGGAAGCCGCGAGAGTGCAGCATATTCAGGCTGTGCAGCGTAAGCAGCGTCTGGCGACGACGCAGGGCCAGCGCCCGGAACAGCGGCGGGTTTTCGGTTTTATTGCACACCAGCGTGCCGCCGGCGGTGGGCTCTTTGCTGGAGCCAACAAAGACCGGAATATCGCTGCGTACCGCAGGCAACAGCGTGGCAGGGTGGAGTACTTTTGCTCCGAAGGTGGCCATCTCGGCCGCTTCGGCAAAGGCGATAACGTCAATCCGTTTGGCCGCCGGCGCAACGCGCGGGTCGGTGGTGTAGATACCCGGAACATCGGTCCAGATATCAACGCGGCTGGCGTTCAGCGCTTCGCCCAGCAGGGCGGCGGTATAGTCGCTGCCACCGCGGCCCAGCGTAGTGGTCCGGCCCTTCGCTTCGCTCCCGATAAAGCCCTGGGTGACCACCAGGCCTTCTGCCAGACGCGGAGTCAGCTGCAGCTGGGTCAGTTCGGCCAGGGCGGCAATATCCGGCTCGGCGCGACCAAAGCGATCGCTGGTACGCATAATTTTACGTACGTCGAACCACTGCGCGGCAATTCCGCGTTCGCGAAGGATTTCGACAAACAGCAGGGTAGACATCAGTTCGCCATGGCTGACCAGCTCGTCGGTCAGCGCGGTGGAACTTGCCAGCGCAGCGGCTTCCGCCAGGCTGGTGATATTTTCCAGCAGGCGCTCAATCTCTTCGCGAATCACGTTGGGATAGCGCAGGCGTTCCAGAATGTTGAATTGGATCTGGCGCAGGGAATCGAGCTTTTCAAAACGCGCGGTGGGTTCCAGCCCTTCAGCCAACGCCACCAGGAGATTAGTCACACCCGCAGAGGCAGACAGCACCACTACGCCCGTGTTTTCATCGAGTCGCGCAACGTCAACGCTGCGATTCATAGCATCGAAATCGGCAACGCTGGTGCCGCCGAATTTGGCTACAACTAAATCTGTCATAACAACCTCGTGTCAGGGGGCCTGACTTATTAAAACGATTCCTGAGTGGGTTTGGGCTGGACTCAAACTTACAGTAATAAAATGTCTTAATAAGCCAGGCCAAATTATTCAGCCATGGCACAAGGGAAGAGCGATAAACAGGGTGGGCGCAGAGCAAAAGACAGCTACGATGTCACCCAGAAGTGCTCCACCTTGTAGACCCGTTCCCCAACGCGTTGCGTTAGTTCCTGAGTATGAAACGCCCGACTGCGAACGTTTCTGGTGACAACCCAGGGGATTCAGCCCCTGTGGCCGGCGAGCAGCGTACCAGACGCTTTTTCACCTCGGCGTTGCTCCCCCTCACGTATTTTCCCCGGACTGGTTCCTCCAATACGGTTACCTGGGCAACGCACCTCTTCTGGCAATTACCGACGTCTTTCACTTTGCCGGGAACGCCAGTGATGGCTCCCCCCGCAATACCCTTTCGTTGTAGCGTGAAATGCGCGAGCAATACATACCTGCAGTGATGCAGGCTGTGCAGCTATATAAAGGCTTCAGAGCAGGTATGTCAACGCTGTGGTTATGCGGATTTTTCATGCACCGGCGATTAACAGAAAAAAGCCTTATGATGGCTATACTGGTAGAGGCTTTTTACCGCAATTTAACTCTGTTCATGGCGCAGATCATCGGCATAACACAAAAATCATCACAATTTTTTGCCGCCGGCGCTACAATCGACCGCAGTCAAAATTCTCAAATCAGAAGAGTATTGCTAATGAAAAACATCAACCCAACGCAGACCGCTGCCTGGCAGGCATTACAGACCCATTTTGATGCAATGAAAGACGTCACTATCAGCGAGCTTTTCGCCCAGGATAGCGATCGTTTCTCTAAGTTTTCCGCGACGTTCGACGATTTGATGCTGGTGGATTTTTCCAAAAACCGCATCACCGAAGAGACGCTGGCGAAGCTGCAGGATCTGGCCAAAGAGACCGATCTGGCGGGCGCCATCAAATCCATGTTCTCTGGCGAGAAAATCAACCGTACCGAAGACCGTGCGGTGCTGCACGTCGCGCTGCGTAACCGTAGCAATACTCCGATCATTGTTGATGGCAAAGATGTGATGCCGGAAGTGAACGCGGTGCTGGAGAAGATGAAAACCTTCTCCGAAGCCATTATTTCCGGCAGTTGGAAAGGCTATACCGGTAAAGCGATCACCGACGTTGTGAACATCGGTATCGGCGGCTCCGACCTCGGCCCGTTCATGGTGACCGAAGCGCTGCGTCCGTATAAAAACCACCTGAACATGCACTTTGTGTCCAACGTCGATGGCACCCATATTGCGGAAGTGCTGAAAGGCGTGAACCCGGAAACCACGCTGTTCCTGGTGGCTTCCAAAACCTTCACCACCCAGGAAACCATGACCAACGCCCACAGCGCGCGCGACTGGTTCCTGAGCACTGCCGGTGATGAAAAACACGTGGCGAAACACTTCGCGGCGCTGTCGACTAACGGCAAAGCGGTAGGCGAGTTCGGGATCGACACCGCTAACATGTTTGAATTCTGGGATTGGGTTGGCGGTCGCTACTCACTGTGGTCAGCGATTGGCCTGTCCATCATCCTTTCCGTGGGCTTCGATAATTTCGTTGAGCTGCTTTCCGGTGCGCACGCCATGGATAAGCACTTCTCCACCACGGCCCCGGAGAAAAACCTGCCGGTGCTGCTGGCGCTGATCGGTATCTGGTACAACAACTTCTTCGGTGCAGAGACCGAAGCGATTCTGCCGTATGACCAGTATATGCACCGCTTTGCCGCTTACTTCCAGCAGGGCAACATGGAATCCAACGGCAAATACGTTGACCGTAACGGCAACGCCGTGGATTACCAGACTGGCCCGATTATCTGGGGTGAGCCGGGTACCAACGGCCAGCACGCGTTCTATCAGCTGATCCATCAGGGCACCAAAATGGTACCGTGCGATTTCATCGCCCCGGCCATAACCCACAACCCGCTTTCCGATCACCATCCGAAGCTGCTGTCTAACTTCTTCGCGCAGACTGAAGCGCTGGCGTTCGGTAAATCCCGTGAAGTGGTTGAGCAGGAATACCGTGACCAGGGTAAAGATCCGGCGACCCTCGATCACGTGGTGCCGTTCAAAGTGTTTGAAGGCAACCGCCCGACTAACTCCATCCTGCTGCGTGAAATCACGCCGTTCAGCCTGGGCGCGTTGATTGCGCTGTATGAGCACAAGATCTTCACTCAGGGTGCGATTCTGAACATCTTCACCTTTGACCAGTGGGGCGTTGAACTGGGTAAACAGCTGGCTAACCGTATCCTGCCAGAGCTGAAAGCAGATGACGCAATTAGCAGCCACGACAGCTCCACCAATGGCCTGATCAACCGTTATAAATCCTGGCGCGCATAATAGCGACAACGGATCTCCATGCCGGCCCACGTGGCCGGCATTTTTGTTATAGCTTCCGCAGCAGCTTTGCCGGATTACCCGCCCACACGCCTTTTTCGGTGATGGATTTTGTCACCACGCTCCCTGCACCTATCACCGCCCCGTCACAAATACTGACCGCCAGAATCGCCGCGCCGCTGCCGATTGCGACATCGTTACCGATGGTAATACGCCCCCAATTTTCCCGGTTAGCGTCGGGATGCCCGTCGCGAAACATATCGTTGGCAAACATCACGCCGTGGCCGATAAAGCACCGTTCACCGATCGTCACGTACTCGCAGATAAAGGTATGGGACTGGATTTTGCTGTCGGCGCCGATGCGCGTATGGCCCTGAATTTCGACGAACGGGCCGACAAAGACGTTATCGCCCAGTTCGCAGTCATAGAGGTTGGCGGGCTGGTAGATAGTCACGTTCTCGCCGCTGGTGACGTTGCGGATGCCGGTTTCACGAAGGGTGTGCATGCTGCCTCTCAGATCGGTTTGGTCAGAATATGTAAGATGCTCTGCTGGGTGGCGGAATTAAATACGACATCTTTTACGTGCTGCATCCCCTGACGTTCATAAAAACGACGGGCGCTGATATTCGCAGCGCTTAGCAAAGCCAATCGGGCATGCGGCTTCGGCAATCAACCAGCAGCACTGCGTATCTTCCAGTCGTGCGGTACGGATTTTCAGCATGGTTGTTTCCTTTTTAACCCGCCAGTGTGGCAAGTGATTGTTACATCTACGCTGACGGTGGCAAAAAGTTAACGAATAATGTCGATCTGGGTCACATTTTTGCGTTATACAGGTCACAAGAAATAATAATGAAGAGGTGTGAATATGCCGTCGGTCTATCGTCCGTTGGTGAGCTTTATTGCCACTGCCATGCAGGCGGTGCTGAATCTGGCGCTGCTGTGCCTGGGCGTCATCCTGGTGGTGTTTCTGGGGAAAGAGACCTTTCATCTGGCGCACGTGCTGTTTACCCCGGAGCCGGTCAGCAAGTACAAGCTGGTTGAAGGGCTGGTGGTCTATTTTCTCTATTTCGAGTTTATCGCGCTGATTGTGAAGTACTTTGAGTCAGGCTTTCACTTTCCGCTGCGCTACTTCGTCTATATCGGCATCACCGCGATTGTGCGTTTGATTATTGTCGACCATGAGTCGCCGATGGCGGTGCTGATCTATTCCGGCGCGATCCTGATACTGGTGGTTACGCTGTGGCTGTGTAACTCCAACCGGCTGAAACGCGAATAAAAAAAAGCGGCCACCAGGGCCGCTGACCGACAGTCACAAAATTGAATTTATGTAGGGTCCAGTTGAGGATTGCAGTGGCATTTGCCTTACTTTTTCAGGGGGAGATGGACTGCTGTACCCGGTTGGGGTCGTGTACCGCAGTCCATCCCCTCTGAAATTTGGGGCGGGTGACCCATGATTTCTCAGGGTCAATAACGATGAAACTTAACCTTTCACTCCACCCGCCGTCAGGCCATTAACCAACCAGCGCTGCGCCAGCAGGAAGACCACGGTAATCGGGATGGCGGAGAGTACCGCCGCCGCGGCAAAGTCGCCCCACAGATAGTTCTGCGGGTTGAGATACTGTTGCATACCGACCGCCAGGGTGTAGCTGTTGACGTCACGCAGCAGCAACGAGGCCACCGGCACTTCGGTAATCGCGGCGATGAACGACAGAATAAACACCACCGCCAGAATCGGTACCGACAGCGGCAGCAGCACCAGACGGAAAGCCTGCCACGGTGTCGCACCATCCAGCGCCGCCGCTTCTTCCAGCGAGCCATCAATGGTTTCGAAGTAGCCTTTAATGGTCCAGACGTGCAGCGCGATACCGCCCATATAGGCGAAGATCACGCCGCCGTGGGTATTCAGGCCGACAAACGGAATATATTGGCCGAGACGGTCAAACAACGCGTATAACGCCACCAGCGACAGGACTGCCGGGAACATCTGGAAAATCAGCATCCCTTTAAGCAGCGTGGCTTTGCCCGGGAAGCGCATACGGGCGAAGGCATAGGCGCAGGTGGTGGAGAGCGCCACGATGCCGATGGCGGTAATGCCGGCCACTTTCACTGAGTTCCACAACCACAGCAGAACCGGGAACGGTGGCGGGGTGACGCGACCGTCGGCATGTTCGACGCTAAAGCCCAGCGCCAGACGCCAGTGTTCCCAGGAGATCTGTTCCGGGATCAGGCTCCCGGTGGCGAAGTTACCTTCACGCAGCGAGATGGCGATAACCATCAGCAGCGGGAACATAATCGCCGCGATAAAAATCAGTAGCAGGAGGTGCGTAGTGAACAGACGCAGCTTCTGAGATTTGGGTTGTACCATAGCCATAATATTTTCTACTCCTTAACGCCGCCCCAGACTATTTGGCTTGCCAGTGTTGGGCTGGCAAGCCCGTGACGTCTGGCTATTCCAGTTAATCAAATTTCATGCGTGTGGCTTTCAGGTTCACAATCGCCAGCACGCCCACCAGCAGGAAGATCAGCGTGGCGATAGCGGCCGCCAGACCGAAGTCCTGACCACCGCCGCCTTCAAAGGCGATGCGGTAGGTATAGCTCACCAGCAGGTCGGTATAGCCGGCCGGTGTGGTGGTGCCGAGGCGGTCCGGACCGCCGTTGGTCAACAGCTGAATCAGAACGAAGTTGTTAAAGTTAAAGGCGAAGCTGGCAATCATCAGCGGCGTAAGCGGCTTGATCAGCAGCGGCAGCGTAATCTTGAAGAAGTTCTGGAACGGGCCTGCGCCGTCCATCGCCGAGGCTTCATACAGGTCGTCAGGGATCGCTTTCAGCAGGCCCATGCACAGGATCATCATGTACGGATAGCCCAGCCAGGTATTGACGATAATGATCATCGTCCGTGCTGTGGTCGGGTCGCTGAACCAGGCCGGTTTGATGCCGAACAGCGCGCTGAGCATCATGTTGATCTCACCAAAACTCTGGTTGAACAACCCTTTGAAAATCAGAATCGAGATAAACGACGGTACGGCGTAAGGCAGAATCAGCAGCACACGATAAATCGCTTTGCCCTTCAGTGATTCCCACTGGACGAGGCAGGCGAGGATCATGCCGACCGCCACGGTCAGAATCACGGTCAGTACCGAGAAGACCACGGTCCAGACGAAGATGGCGAAGAACGGTTTCTGGATCCCTTCATCGGTAAAGACGCGAGTGAAGTTGTCCCAGCCGATGCCGACGGTGTAGCCCGGGCTGAGTTTCTCAGCGCTCCAGCTCCCGTCTGCATTGATGGACTGATAGAAGCCGACGTCGTTATTCGGACGATATTTGACGCCACTCTGGTTATTGGTCAGGGTGCCGTCGTCCGCCAGGGCATACAGCGGCTGGGTACCGGAGAACTGACGCAGGGAACTCATGATCACTTTGCTGTCGTCTGGCAGCACGGCGGTCAGCTGGTTCAGGGCGGTACGGTTTTGCGTAATCACACGCAGCGTCGCGCGCTCGCCTTCTGGCAGGGCGTCAGCCTCTTTTAAGGCCAGCTTCTGCTCGCCGCCGAATTTAAAGGCGTCGGACAGATAGTTTTTGCCACTTTCACCGTCGGTCAGCGCCAGTTTCCACTCATCTCCCGTCGGGTAAAGCGCAAAGTTGTAGGACTTACCAGCCTGGAAGGAGCGGTCCATCAGCACCTGCTGGGCACGTTCAAAGGTCAGCTGGTTAGTGCTGCTGTAGTTGGTGAAAGCGATAGCAATGGTGCAAATCAGTGGGAACAGGACGAACAGCCCCATTCCGGCAAGGCCAGGGTAGACATAACGCCAGGCGTAGGCCTTACGGTTGGTGAAAATATACAGGCCAGCAGAGCTTAAAATCAGCGTCAGTATGGCAAACAGGTACTCCCCCTGGGCATACATCAAAACGATAAGGTAACCCACCAGCAGGCACAGCAAGCCAATCACAGACCATGTCAGCTGCGGGCTTTGCCACCAGTGTTTCTTTTTCACGACATCCATGGGGATCATCCTCTTTACACTTTATCCTTCGCGCTACCTCTTTGTTGGCTGCGGATGCGCACCCCAGTCACTTACTCATGTAAGCTCCTGGGGATTTTCATCCTTACCGCCGCGATGTAGCGCGAATGGTTTCGTGTAACAACGTATTCAATAAACCGTATTTCCTAAGAAATAAGGGAAATCGTATTACTTGGTGATACGAGACTGTGCATCTTTCAGCGCGGCATCGACAGTCTGACGACCGCTAGCTGCGTTGATAACGGCAGTGCGTACGGCATACCAGAAGGCGGACATCTGCGGGATGTTCGGCATGATTTCGCCGTTCTGGGCGTTCGCCATGGTGGCAGCGATACGCGGATCTTTTTCCAGTTTTTCCTGGAAGGATTTCAGTGCTACTGCGCCCAGCGGTTTGTCCTTGTTCACTTCATCCAGACCCTGGTCGGTCAGCAGGTAGTTTTCGAGGAACTCTTTCGCCAGCTCTTTGTTCGGGCTAGCGGCGTTGATACCGGCGCTCAGTACGCCAACAAACGGTTTAGACGCTTTGCCTTTGAAGGTTGGCAGCAGAGTCACGCCGTAGTTAACCTTGCTCTTATCGATGTTCGACCACGCCCACGGACCGTTGATGGTCATCGCGGTATCGCCTTTGTTAAAGGCCGCTTCCGCGATGGAGTAATCGGTATCAGCGTTCATGTGTTTGTTCTTGATGAGGTCAACCAGGAAGGTCAGACCGGCTTTCGCACCTGGGCTGTCCACGCCGACGTTTTTGACATCATATTTGCCGTTTTCAAATTTGAACGCATAGCCACCGTCAGCAGCAATCAGCGGCCAGGTGAAGTACGGTTCTTGCAGGTTGAACATCAGCGCGCTCTTACCTTTCGCTTTCAGTTCTTTATCCAGAGCCGGAATTTCTTCCCAGGTTTTCGGTGGGTTCGGTACCAGATCTTTGTTGTAAATCAGCGACAGCGCTTCAACCGCGATTGGGTAAGCGATCAGTTTGCCGTTATAGCGTACGGCGTCCCAGGTGAACGGATAGAGTTTGTCCTGGAAAGCTTTGTCCGGGGAGATCTCAGCCAGCAGGCCGGATTGTGCATAGCCACCGAAGCGGTCGTGTGCCCAGAAGATGATATCCGGGCCGTCACCGGTCGCGGCAACCTGCGGGAATTTCTCTTCCAGCTTATCCGGGTGTTCGATGGAAACCTTGATGCCGGTGTCTTTCTCAAACTTCTTACCCACTTCGGCGAGACCGTTATAGCCTTTATCGCCGTTAATCCAGATAACCAGCTTACCTTCTTCAATTTTGGCGAGGGCAGAGGCGGAAAACATCATCGTCGTCAATGCAGACAATGCGAGGATGCGGGCGCCGGTTTTGATTTTCATATACCAGTCCTTTTTGGTGATGTGCTCGTGGATACACTTAGGTGGCTTAACGGTGATGAGTTTCCTTTTTTAACAACCCCTTTCCATCCTCCCTATGTCTACGCCCCACCCGTGGTTTGTGTGATCTGGCTTGCAGAAATGCCAGTAATGAGTCCTGGAGCACATAAAAACACGGCCATTTTTGCAACCTCCATCACGAAAATGACTTTGCCCGGCCCCCCCTTGCCGCGAGGGGTAATCTCTCATCCTCCCGCCTCCTCCCCCATAAAAAAGGCAGGGGTGGAGGATTCACCCAATTAATGAATGCCGCATAGTCAACCCATCTTGAATATGTCGTTTAGTGACAGGTTGTAACGAAGGGAGATGGGGATGGCGAGCGTACAGCTGCGAAATATAACGAAAGCCTGGGGTGACGTGGTGGTGTCGAAAGATATCAATCTCGACATCCAGGAAGGGGAGTTCGTGGTGTTTGTCGGGCCATCGGGCTGTGGCAAATCCACTCTGCTGCGTATGATTGCCGGGCTGGAAACCATAACCAGCGGTGATTTGTTTATCGGCGATACGCGAATGAACGATATCCCGCCCGCTGAACGCGGTATCGGAATGGTGTTCCAGTCCTATGCGCTTTACCCCCATCTTTCCGTCGCGGAAAACATGTCTTTCGGCCTGAAGCTGGCCGGTGCCAAAAAAGATCTGATTAATCAACGAGTGACTCAGGTGGCGGAGGTGCTGCAGCTGGCGCATCTGCTGGAGCGTAAGCCAAAAGCATTGTCCGGTGGCCAGCGTCAGCGTGTGGCGATCGGGCGTACCCTGGTCGCCGAGCCGCGCGTATTCCTGCTCGACGAACCGCTCTCAAACCTTGATGCCGCACTGCGTGTGCAGATGCGTATCGAAATTTCCCGTCTGCACAAGCGCCTTGAGCGCACGATGATTTACGTTACCCACGATCAGGTCGAAGCGATGACCCTCGCCGACAAGATTGTGGTGCTGGATGCCGGTCGCGTTGCCCAGGTCGGGAAACCGCTGGAGCTGTATCACTACCCGGCCGATCGCTTTGTTGCGGGCTTTATTGGTTCGCCAAAGATGAACTTCCTGCCGGTGAAAGTCACCGCCACCGCCATTGAACAGGTTCAGGTAGAACTGCCGAACCGTCAGCAAGTCTGGTTACCGGTGGACAGCGCCCACGTACAGGTTGGCGCGAATATGTCCTTGGGTATCCGTCCGGAACATCTGTTGCCCAGCGATATCGCCGACGTGACCCTCGAAGGGGTGGTCCAGGTGGTTGAGCAGCTTGGTCACGAAACACAAATTCATATCCAGATCCCCGCCATCCGTCAGAACCTGGTGTACCGCCAGAATGACGTGGTGTTGGTAAAAGAGGGAGCCACATTCGCTATCGGTTTGCCACCAGAGCGCTGCCATTTATTCCGTGAGGATGGTACGGCGTGTCGTCGGTTGCATAAAGAGCCGGGCGTGTAAGGCTTCCCATTAAAAAAAAGCACGAACCCAAAGCGATGCCACCAGGCGGCATCACGATGGGCAAAGTGTTCAAAGAAAAGCAATGATCTCAGGAGATAGAATGATGATTACTCTGCGCAAACTTCCACTGGCGGTAGCCGTCGCAGCAGGCGTTATGTCTGCTCAGGCGCTGGCTGTCGATTTCCACGGTTATGCTCGTTCTGGTATCGGCTGGACCGGTAGCGGCGGCGAACAGCAGTGCTTCCAGGCAACCGGTGCTCAAAGTAAATACCGTCTGGGTAACGAATGTGAAACCTATGCGGAATTAAAACTGGGCCAGGAAGTATGGAAAGAAGGTGATAAGAGCTTCTACTTCGATACTAACGTTGCCTACTCCGTATCGCAGCAAAACGACTGGGAATCCACCAGCCCGGCATTCCGTGAAGCCAACGTGCAGGGTAAAAACCTGATCGAATGGCTGCCAGGTTCCACCATCTGGGCCGGTAAGCGCTTCTACCAGCGTCATGACGTTCACATGATCGACTTCTACTACTGGGATATCTCTGGTCCTGGTGCTGGTATCGAAAACATCGATCTGGGCTTCGGTAAACTCTCTCTGGCAGCAACCCGTTCTTCTGAATCCGGCGGCTCCGCGACCTTCGCTGACCGTGATGCGCAGGGTAACCGTATTTACGACAATATCGTCCCGAACGACGTCTTCGACGTCCGTTTAGCCGGTATGGAAATCAACCCGGGCGGTACTCTGGAGCTGGGTGTTGACTACGGTCACACCAACATTCCAGACGACTACTACCTGCAGCCGGACGCCTCGAAAGATGGCTGGATGCTGACTGCTGAACACACGCAAAGCATGCTGAAAGGCTACAACAAGTTTGTACTGCAGTATGCAACTGACGCCATGACCTCCAACGGTAAAGGCATTCCGCAGGGCGGCAGCATCGATAACGATGGCTCCATGTGGCGTGTGCTGGACCACGGTGCGATCTCCCTGGCTGACGATTGGGATCTGATGTACGTCGGTATGTATCAGGATATCGACCGCGACAACAACAACGGTACCCAGTGGTGGACCGTCGGCGTACGTCCTATGTACAAATGGACACCGATCATGAGCACCCTGATGGAAGTCGGCTACGACAACGTCAAATCTCAGCGTACCGGCGATCGTAACAGCCAGTACAAAATTACCCTGGCGCAACAGTGGCAGGCAGGCGACAGCATCTGGTCCCGTCCGGCTATCCGTCTGTTCGCAACCTACGCCAAGTGGGATGAGAAATGGGGCTATGACAACGGTGTAGCGTACAACGACACCAGCGCCAAAACCTTCAGCCGTGGCGACAGCGACGAGTGGACCTTCGGTGCCCAGATGGAAATCTGGTGGTAATCGAAACCAACCTGTAGTGACCAAAAGAGGGGCGTAAGCCCCTCTGTTTTCGGCCCAGCGGGCTATTGCCTGGCTACCGCTTGGCCATCGGAATTGAGGTGATAACAATGAAAATGAAGAAAAGTCTCGTTGCCCTCTGCCTGTCCGCCGGCCTGCTTGCCAGCGTACCCGCAGTCAGTTTTGCTGATGTCAATTTCGTGCCGCAGAATACCTCTGCAGCGCCGTCGATCCCGGCCTCCGCGTTACAGCAGTTAACCTGGACCCCGGTCGATCAATCTAAAACCCAAACCACCAAGCTCGCCATTGCCGGCCAGCCGCTGAATGTCCCTGGTATTTCCGGCCCGGTTGCTGCCTATAGCGTTCCGGCGAATATCGGTGAACTGAATATTACGTTAACCAGCGAAGTGAATAAGCAAACCAGCGTGTTTGCACCGAACGTCCTGATTCTTGACCAGAATTTAACCCCATCGGCATTCTTTCCCAGCAGCTACTTCACCTATCTTGAACCAGGTGTCATGAGCTCCGACCGTCTGGAAGGCGTGATGCGCCTGACGCCGGCGCTGGGACAACAGAAAATTTATGTGCTGGTCTTTACCACCCCGCAGGATCTGCAGCAAACCACCAAATTAATCGATCCGGCGAAAGCCTACGCTAAAGGTACCGGCAATGCGGTACCGGATATTCCGGATCCGATCGCCAGACACGTAACTGACGGTACCGTCAGCCTGAAGGTGAAAACCTCTTCTGGCTCCAGCGTGCTGGTTGGCCCGCTGTTTGGTTCCTCTGGCCCAGGTCCGGTGACCGTAGGAAATACGGCGGCACCGGTCTATAGCGCCCCGGCAGCCGCACCAGCGGTAGCACCGGTGGTTGCGCCAGTTGCCGCGCCAGCTGCGAAGAGCGAGCCGATGCTGGACGACACCGAAACTTACTTTAACAACGGCATCAAACAGGCTGTTGCGAAAGGTGATATCGATAAAGCCCTCAAATTGATGAACGAAGCCGAGCGTCTTGGCTCGAAATCAGCGCGTTCCACCTTTATCAGCAGTGTAAAAGGCAAGGGGTGATCGTCTCCCCACAATGCTGATGTTTAGGCACAGCCTTTAGGTGCGTCCGCCTGGGCGCACCTTTTTTTATCGCGTAGTGGCTGCTGTTGCATGGCTGTTACGCCGATGATCGTATCTTGACGCTTTGCCCGCCCCGAATGCCCTATTCTGCGATACAATGCGGCTACGTTCTGTAACGGAGAATCAGGCATGTCACATCCTGCGCTTACGCAATTGCGTGCGTTGCGCTATTTTGCCGCTATGCCCCCGCTGGAACCGCACCTGCGCGACTGGCTGCTGCTGGAAGACTCAATGACCAAACGTTTTGAGCAGCAGGGGAAAAAAGTCAGCGTGAGCATGGTGAACGAAGGTTTCGTCGGGCGTGAGGCGCTGGTGGGTGAAGAGACGCTGTTGCCCGATGAGGCGCGCTACTGGCTGCGGGAAATTATCCTTTGTGCCGATGGCGAACCCTGGCTTGCCGGGCGGACCATTGTGCCAGAGTCGACACTGTGCGGCCCCGAGCTGGCCTTACAGCAACTCGGCCAGACGCCGCTGGGGCGTTATTTGTTCACATCATCGACATTAACTCGTGATTTTATTGAAATTGGGCGTTATGCAGAGCTATGGGGACGTCGTTCCCGCCTGCGTCTGAGCGGCAAACCGCTGCTGCTGACCGAGCTTTTTCTGCCGGCGTCGCCGTTGTATTAAGAGGAAGAGAAAATGGAGAGGAGTCTGACGCAGAACAAGCTGTTGGCGTTTCATCGCCTGATGCGTACTGACAAACCGATTGGCGCGCTGTTGCTGCTGTGGCCGACGCTGTGGGCGCTGTGGGTCGCCACGCCGGGGATCCCGCCCTTATGGATCCTGGCCGTTTTTGTTGCCGGCGTCTGGCTGATGCGCGCCGCTGGCTGCGTGGTAAACGACTATGCCGACCGCAAATTTGATGGTCACGTTAAGCGGACCGCCCACCGTCCGTTGCCCAGCGGCGATGTCTCGGAAAAAGAGGCCCGGGTGCTGTTTGCGGTGCTGGTGCTGCTGTCATTTTTGCTGGTACTGACCTTAAACACCATGACTATTCTGCTGTCGGTGGCAGGGTTGGCGCTGGCGTGGGTGTATCCGTTTATGAAACGCTACACCCATCTGCCGCAGGTGGTGCTGGGGGCGGCGTTTGGCTGGTCCATTCCGATGGCCTTCTCGGCGGTCAGCGAAGCGTTGCCGCTGAGCTGCTGGCTGATGTTCCTCGCCAATATCCTGTGGGCCGTGGCTTATGACACCCAGTACGCGATGGTCGACAGGGACGATGACCTCAAAATCGGCATCAAATCGACGGCGATTCTGTTTGGTGAACATGACCGCCTGATTATCGGTATTTTGCAGATTGGCGTGCTGGTATTGATGGCCGCTGTCGGCTGGCTGAACGGGCTGCAGTGGGAGTTTTACTGGTCACTGTTTATCGCGGCAGGGCTGTTTTTCTGGCAGCAGAAGCTGATTGCCCGACGCGAACGCGACGGCTGCTTCAAAGCGTTTCTGAACAATAACTATGTTGGGCTGGTGCTGTTTCTTGGGCTGGCAATGAGCTATCTGGCATAGGCTGGCATAGGATATTCCCGGCTGGTGCTAGGCGGTAGCACCAGCCGGGAAGAGAACATCCACGCTTAATCGTTACGCATCATCCTGGGTAACGCTTTCAATCGTCAAACGCACGTCCGACGTGATCAGCGCTGCCAGCATCTGGTAGACCTTCAGCGTTTCTTCCGGCTCGGCATCGCCGGTATCACTGATATAGCCTTCGTCACGCAGCGTCAGCACGAGCGTACTGAATACCGCTTTATCGAAGAACTCCGGTGCGTTGATACCGTGCAGAACCGACAGACGTTGCGCCACGGTCCGGCTCTCTTTCTCCAGTGAACTGCGGTTAATCGACGGGTTCGCGCTCAGCAGCCAGAAGGTAATGGCATAACGCTGGAGCGTTTCACGCGCGCCTGCGGCCAGCAGCTGCAGGGAACGAGAGTGAGAAGGGTTGATACTGATCTCATCGTCTTTCAGGACAATCAGCCCCTGACGCTGCATTTCCGCCGTCAGCGCATCAAGCACGCCCGCCAGCTCGGATTTCTCCCAGCGCAGGAACAGCTCAGCCTTCAGCAGCGGATAGAACATCTCAACATGACGCAGCACTTCCGCACGACTGATGCGACGATGCTGAGTGATAATCGCCGCCAGCAGCGACGGCAGCATCAGCATATGCGCGATGTTGTTGCGGTAGTAGGTCATCAGCACCGCCTGCTCGCGCGGCAGAATGATGATGTCGCCGATGGTGTCTTTCTCGACTTCGAACTTGTTCATCTTCAGCGCGTGGTCGATAAGCTCACTGGCGGTAGCCGTCGGCGTGGTCGCGTCCGGGGAGTACGGGACGTTACGCAGCAGATCGAGGTAGCATTCCAGCTGTTGCGTCAGCTGTTCGCGGGTCAGTGAACGCTGACGAGAGGCCAGCAGCGCGGTGCAGCACAGGTTCATGGCGTTCGCCGCGCCGGCGTTGTTGATGCGCACCATCAGATCGGAGGCAATGTTGTTCACCGTCGGCGTCAGCCACGATGGGCGTACGGCCTCAATCGGGTCGATGGATTCGCGCCATTCCGGAACATGCTGGTTCAGGTAGGTCATCAGCGGCAGCGGTTCACCGAAGTTCACATAGCCCTGACCGAGGTTACGCAGCTTGCTCAGACCACGGAGCATCTGTGGCAGACTCTCTTTTTCTTTGGTCGCGCCGCGCAGCTCTTTGGCGTAAGTTCCCACTTCCATGACGTGCTCGTAGCCGATGTAGATCGGTACCAGCGTAATCGGACGAGTCCCACCGCGCAGCATGGCCTGGATGGTCATCGACAGGGTGCCGGTTTTCGGATCCAGCAGACGGCCGGTACGGGAACGCCCGCCCTCCACGAAGTACTCAACCGAGTAACCGCGGCTGAACAGCTCGCCGAGATATTCGCGGAACACCGTGGAATAGAGCTTATTGCCCTTAAAGGTACGGCGAATAAAGAAGGCGCCACCACGACGGAATATCGGGCCTGCTGGCCAGAAGTTCAGGTTGATACCGGCGGCGATGTGCGGCGGCACCAGACCCTGGTGATACAGCACGTAGGAGAGCAGCAGGTAGTCCATATGGCTACGGTGACACGGCACGTAGACAATTTCGTGCCCTTCATGCGCCAGCTGACGCACGCGCTCGGCGTTATGGACATTGATCCCCTGATACAGACGGTTCCAGGTAAACCCGAGCACGCGGTCGGTCAGGCGAATCATCTCGTAGGAGAAGTTAGCCGCGATCTCTTCCATCAGCGCGACGGCGTTCTGCTGTGCTTTCTCGTGGGAGATTTTCTTGCTGCGCGCTTCATCTTCCACCGCACGGGCGATGGCTTTTGAGGCCAGCAGCTTGTTGAACAGGTCCTGACGCGCGGGCAGGCGCGGGCCGACGGCCGCCAGACGCTGGCGGGCGAAGTGCATACGCGCGACACGTGCCAGTTTCTGGGCGATAATTTTATCGGTACCGTGCTCGGTAGCCATTCTGCGCAGCGACACCGGCGGGGAGAAGCGGACAAAGCTGTCACGTCCCAGCCACAGCACGGCGAAGAATTTCTGAATGCCGTTCAGCATGCGCAGCGGCGGGTTCACTTCGCCTTTCTCACGTCCTGGCGCGCGGCCGAACATCACCGACACCGGCACCATTTGCACGTCCAGGTCAGGATGGTTACGGTGCAGATCCAGGTAGTCGTGGAACAGCTTGATGGACTCTTCTTTCGGCGTGTAATAGGTGAATACACGCGGGCCGCCGTGGATGAAGACGTAGCGCGGCAGCAGAGCACCGTCGATTTCCAGCGGTTCGAGCGGGTCAGGTAAATCGTGCTCGAGGCACTGGGCGCGCAGCGTCAGCAGGTCTGCCTTCGAGTTATAAGGCAGGACATACATAATAGGACGCGAGGTATCCAGCCCTAATTCCTGAGCAGGTTCTGCGGGAATAGACTTGCTTTTTACCAGCACCCGTAATGGTAAATTCAGTAATTTATAGTAAATTCGTTGCCAGCCGGACATAAACGATGTGAAGCCTCTGGTTAATCATGCAAATGCGCGGCAAGAATAACAGAAAGCGCGCAAAATTTCCGTTGCCACACGGCAAACGCGTACACTCATTGACGTCATTTACATAAAAAGGTTCTTTTGATGGCCAATAATACCACTGGGTTAACCCGAATTATTAAAGCGGCAGGTTATTCCTGGAAAGGGTTCCGTGCGGCATGGATAAATGAGGCCGCCTTTCGTCAGGAAGGCGTCGCCGCGATTATTGCCGTGGCGATCGCCTGCTGGCTGGACGTTGACGCTATCACCCGTGTGCTGCTGATCGGCTCGGTCCTGTTAGTGATGATAGTCGAAATTATTAATAGCGCGATTGAGGCGGTGGTGGACCGTATTGGCCCGGAACACCATGAACTGTCAGGGCGCGCGAAAGATATGGGGTCCGCGGCGGTACTGTTGGCTATCGCGATCGCGCTGATCACCTGGGGGCTTTTGCTGTGGGCGCATTACCATTAATTCGTCGCCAGGCGTGATGGGCGATCGGCTGCGCAAAAATGGAAAGTATCTCCTGATTTTTGTGTGAAATTTGATTCCAAAATCACCGTTAACTGTATATACTCACAGCATAACTGTATATACACCCAGGGGGCGGGATGAAAGCGTTAACGACCAGGCAGCAAGAGGTGTTTGATCTCATTCGGGATCATATCAGCCAGACGGGCATGCCGCCGACGCGTGCGGAAATTGCTCAGCGCTTGGGGTTCCGTTCTCCGAACGCGGCGGAAGAGCACCTGAAAGCGCTGGCCCGTAAAGGCGCAATCGAGATTATCTCTGGTGCCTCCCGCGGTATTCGTCTGCTGACGGAAGAAGAACCCGGTCTGCCGCTGATCGGCCGCGTGGCCGCCGGTGAGCCGCTGCTGGCTCAGCAGCATATCGAAGGCCATTTCCAGGTCGACCCGGCGATGTTCAAGCCGAATGCCGATTTCCTGCTGCGCGTTAGCGGTATGTCGATGAAAGATATCGGTATCCTCGACGGCGATCTGCTGGCAGTGCATAAAACGCAGGATGTGCGTAATGGCCAGGTTGTCGTGGCGCGTATCGACGAAGAAGTGACGGTTAAACGCCTTAAAAAACAGGGCAACATCGTCGAACTCCTGCCAGAAAACAGCGAGTTTTCACCGATCGTGGTGAATCTGCGCGAACAAAATTTCACTATTGAAGGGCTGGCCGTTGGCGTGATCCGCAACGGAGAGTGGCTGTAACACCTTCACCACGCAGCATCGTCTGATGGATGATGCTGCGCTGTCTTCTCTCAGTCAGGCTCTTTCCTATGCTCTTTCACGCCGCTGATAAAGCCCTGTGGCGCCTGGCGCTACCCATGATTTTCTCCAATATCACCGTCCCGCTGCTGGGTCTGGTTGATACCGCCGTTATCGGCCACCTCGACAGCCCGGTTTATCTCGGCGGCGTCGCGGTGGGTGCCACGACCACCAGTTTCCTTTTCATGCTGCTGCTTTTCCTGCGGATGAGCACCACCGGGCTGACGGCTCAGGCCTTTGGCGCAAAAGACCCCCTCCGTCTGGCGCGGGCGTTGGTGCAGCCATTGGGGCTGGC
Source organism: Klebsiella sp. R445 (assembly GCF_051131755.1). Taxonomy (NCBI): domain Bacteria; kingdom Pseudomonadati; phylum Pseudomonadota; class Gammaproteobacteria; order Enterobacterales; family Enterobacteriaceae; genus Klebsiella; species Klebsiella sp. R445. Next base: position 2,850,871 of record NZ_CP180446.1, on the reverse strand, counting down.
CTTAGGGGCCGGCCTGATGATTGTCCTGTTCCGGGCACCGCTGATCGACCTGGCGTTGCATATCGTGGGCGGCAATCAGGCGGTTCTGGAACAGGCACAACGCTTCCTGGATATTCGTTGGCTTAGCGCTCCGGCCTCGCTGGCAAACCTGGTGCTGCTTGGCTGGCTGCTGGGCGTGCAGTATGCCCGCGCGCCGGTGATCCTGCTGGTGGTTGGCAACCTGCTGAATATTGTCCTCGACCTGTGGCTGGTGATGGGCCTGCACATGAACGTGCAGGGGGCCGCGCTGGCGACGGTGGTCGCTGAATACGCCACCTTTATCATCGGGCTATTGATGGCAAGGCACGTGCTGGTGCTGCGTGGCGTGTCCTTCAGCATACTGAAGAATGCCTGGCGCGGGGATGTGCGACGGCTGCTGGCATTAAACCGCGATATCATGCTGCGCTCCTTACTGCTGCAGCTGTGCTTCGGGGCGGTGACCGTTTTCGGGGCTCGTCTCGGGGGCGATATCGTCGCCGTCAACGCCCTCCTGATGACCATGCTGACCTTCACCGCCTATGCGCTGGATGGGTTTGCCTACGCCGTCGAAGCCCACTCCGGGCAGGCCTATGGCGCGCGAGATGGCAGTCAGTTGCTTGAGGTCTGGCGGGCGGCCTGCCGTCAGTCGGGAATGGTGGCGCTGATATTTGCGGCGATCTACGCCGTGGCGGGGCCGTACATTATCGCGCTGTTAACCTCGATCCCTTCGCTGCAGCAGCTGGCCGACCGCTATCTGATCTGGCAGGTGATTCTGCCGGTAATTGGCGTGTGGTGCTATCTGCTGGATGGCATGTTTATCGGGGCGACGCGGGGAGCTGAGATGCGTAACAGCATGGCGGTGGCGGCGGCAGGGTTTGCCCTGACTCTGTTGACGCTACCGGTTCTCGGGAACCATGGACTGTGGCTGGCGCTGGCGGTCTTCCTTGCGCTGCGCGGCCTGTCGCTGGCGCTGATCTGGCGGCGACACTGGCAGCGCGGCACCTGGTTTTCATAATGGTTTTGTCGCGGTTTTTGTCATGTAGGTGGTTAAAGATTCCGAATAATAAATTAAACCCAGAATTCTTAACTATAGTTAACGTTATGTCCGGCACGCAGCGGGCTGTTAACCCACCGAACGATGAGGACTGAATGATGAACAAAGACGAAATCGGCGGTAACTGGAAACAGTTGAAAGGTAAAGCGAAAGAACAATGGGGTAAGCTCACCGATGATGACATGACGGTCATTGAAGGTAAGCGTGACCAGCTGGTGGGTAAAATCCAGGAACGTTACGGATTTGCCAAAGATCAGGCCGAGAAAGAAGTGTCTGACTGGGAACGTAAAAACGGCCACCGCTGGTAGCGGGGCACATCAGTGTTCTGACCCTTTGTTATTGCCTGCCCGTGCGGTACACGGAGGTACCGACAACCCTGATTCCCGCTCTGGCGCAAGCCTTAGCGGGCTTTCTTTTTAATCAGAATCGTGTGGTCATGCTGGCAGTGCCCCGGTGTACTACAGGCTTCGACTTCGACGCAGCCGGCACACAGACCATGTGCTTCAATCACGTTATGACGCAGCGCGAAGCCCATTCTGGCAGCCAGGGTATGCATAATATCTTCCAGCCCTTCGGCACACTCTTCTTTCACCACGCCGCAGCGATCGCAGATAAACATCGCGGAGGTATGGGTCGGCTGATCGATCAGATGGCACAGCACGTAGCTGTTGGTTGATTCAACCTTATGCACGAATCCCTGCTCAAGCAGAAACTCCAGCGCACGATACACCGTGGGCGGTTTAGCCTGCGGCTCTTTATCGCGGAGCAGGTCGAGCAGATCGTAGGCGCTAATCGCCCCTTGCTGCAGGCTCATCAGGCGCAATACTTCCAGGCGCTGGGGAGTCAGGCGCACGCCGCGCTGTGCACAGAGCTTTTCAGCATGCGCTAACAATTCTTGCGAAGTGGTCTTATTCATGAGCATCCTCTGGCCGCCCGAGTGTGAAGTTGTTACTTTATCACGATCCAGGCAAAACGCCGAGAACCGGCAGCTTGTGCTATACCTGATGCATCTCATTTTCGGGAGAAAACGATGAAACGACCTGATTGCATTCGACATTGGCATGAACTCGAAGGGCCCGATGATGCCACTTATCCCAATAACCCAGAGCGCTTTTCCATTGGTGCGCCGCTGGCACGTGGGTTACGGCTGAACCGGCTGGGGATCCATCATGAGCGTTTACCGCCAGGCCGTCGGACTTCTTATCCCCACGCAGAAAGTGATGAAGAAGAGTTTATCTACGTGCTGGAGGGGTATCCTGAAGTCTGGATTAACGGCTATCTGTGGAAGCTGGAACCTGGGGACAGCGTTGGATTTCCTGCCGGCACCGGCGTATGCCATACCTTCCTGAATAACACCCAACAGGAGGTACGCCTGTTGGTGGTGGGCGAGGCGAACAAAAAATTCAATCGCATCTATTACCCGCTAAACCCGGAGTATGCCGCGACGCGTCAGGATCGCTGGGTCGATCATCCGCCGCAATTTTTCGGCCCTCACGACGGCAAACCGCGCAGGCGATAGCCCGTGTATCAGGTGCAAAGCGCCCGCGGTGGCGCTATGCGCCTGTGCTGTATCTTTGTGCTATAGTAGCGCCCCTTTTTACCCGGATGCCTGTTTATTCGCCATGATGCCAGAATCAACTTCTCACGTTTTTGCCGCCCACCGTTTTTCCATTGCGCCGATGCTCGACTGGACAGACAGGCACTGCCGTTACTTCCTGCGTCTGCTGTCGCGGCAAACGCTGCTGTATACCGAAATGGTCACCACCGGGGCGATTATTCACGGCAAAGGCGACTATCTGGCCTATAGCGAAGAAGAGCATCCGCTGGCACTGCAGCTGGGTGGTAGCGATCCGGCGGCGCTGGCGCAGTGCGCGAAACTGGCACAAGCCCGCGGCTACGATGAGATCAACCTGAACGTTGGCTGCCCGTCCGACCGCGTGCAGAACGGCATGTTTGGCGCCTGCCTGATGGGCAATGCCCAACTGGTGGCCGACTGTATTAAAGCGATGCGTGATGTGGTGTCGATTCCGGTAACGGTAAAAACCCGTATCGGCATTGATGACCAGGACAGCTATGAATTCCTGTGCGATTTCATCGATACCGTTTCCGGGAAGGGCGAGTGCGAGATGTTTATTATCCACGCCCGTAAAGCCTGGCTCTCTGGCCTGAGCCCGAAAGAAAACCGTGAGATCCCGCCGCTGGATTACCCGCGCGTGTATCAGCTGAAGCGCGACTTCCCGCATCTGACCATGGCGATCAACGGTGGCATTAAATCGCTGGAAGAGGCGAAACTGCACCTGGCGCATATGGATGGCGTGATGGTGGGGCGTGAGGCTTATCAGAATCCGGGGATCCTGGCGTCAGTCGATCGCGAAATCTTTGGCGGTGATGGCGCCGATGCCGATCCGGTCGCGGTGGTGCGCGCGATGTACCCGTACATCGAACGTGAGCTGAGCAACGGGACCTACCTGGGTCATATTACTCGCCATATGTTGGGCCTGTTCCAGGGGATCCCGGGTGCACGCCAGTGGCGTCGCTACCTGAGCGAGAATGCGCATAAAGCCGGTGCCGATATCAACGTGCTGGAACACGCGCTGAAACTGGTTGCCGATAAGCGGTAAGTTTTCACTAAAACCTGGTCAAATTCACCATGCCCTGCATAAACCATGCGGGGCATTTTTCTTTATATTCAATACGTTATATTTGGCATGATTTTTGTAATACTCAAAGAAGTTGCATAGACATTTCTTTGGGGAGAAGACGATGCTGGAACTCTTATTCGTTATAGGTTTTTTTGTCATGTTGTTGGTCACCGGCGTGTCGTTACTGGGGATTATCGCCGCCATCGTGGTCGCGACCGCGCTGATGTTCGTGGGTGGGCTGTTTGCATTAATGATTAAACTGCTGCCGTGGTTACTGCTGGCGGTTGTCGTGGTATGGGTGATTCGGGCGATAAAATCACCTGCTGACAACCGTTATCGCGGGAATAACCGTTGGCGTTACTAAGGTATTGAGCGGTGTATCACAACCTGAAGATTTTTGCATAAAACAGCGTAGGCTTTGCTTATTAAATCTGTCACTATTAGCGCGTTAATGAATTCATCGCGCTGTACCCTACATACAGCCGAACAAAAAAAAGTAAGGGCTTCCCAGGTGGAAGCCCTAAACTTTTGTTCCTCTCCCGTCATACGCCTTCAAACGACAAACTACCGAAGTGAAGGATTACGGCAGCAGCAGGCTTGAGCCCTCGGTCACTCGGCTTTCCAGTACCTCATGCGCGCGTCGGGCATCGGTCAGGGCGTATTTCTGGCTGTCCGCCACGTCAACGTTAATCGCGCCGCTGGCAATCAATGAAAACAGCTCGCGGCTGGCTTGCTCCAGCTCTTCACGGTTGGTGATATAGCCTTGCAAAGAAGGGCGGGTGACGAACAGCGAACCTTTCTGGTTGAGGATCCCCAGGTTTACCCCGGTGACCGGGCCAGAAGAGTTGCCAAAGCTGACCATCAGCCCCCGGCGCTGCAGACAATCAAGAGACGCTTCCCAGGTATCCTTCCCCACGGAATCGTAGACCACATGGACTTTTTTCCCTTCGGTTATCTCCTTCAGGCGCTCAACGATATTCTCTTCGCGATAGTTAATCACCTGCCAGGCCCCGGCCTGCTTCGCCCGCTGCGCTTTTTGCGCGCTGCCGACGGTACCAATCAGTTTCGCCCCCAGCGCCTTCGCCCACTGGCAGGCAATCAGCCCAACGCCGCCAGCGGCAGCATGGAACAGGAACGGCTCTCCGGGTTTGATATCGTAGGTTTTACGCAGCAGATAATAGACGGTCAGCCCTTTCAAAAACGAGGCGGCGGCCTGCTCAAAGGAGATTGCGTCCGGTAACAGGGCCGCTTTGTCCGCCGGGACGTTATGCACGGAACTGTAGGCGCCGAGGGCCGATTGCGCGTAGACCACGCGGTCGCCCTGCTGGATATGGGTCACGGCGCGGCCCACTTTGGTCACCACGCCTGCGGCTTCGGTGCCCAGGCCGCTCGGCAGGGACGGCGGCGGATAGAGACCGCTGCGAATATAGGTGTCGATATAGTTAATACCGATGGCTTTGTTTTCTACCTGGATTTCGTTTTCACCGGGCTCTGCGGGGGTAAACTCCACCGCGTTAAGCACTTCCGGGCCACCATGTTTGTGGAATTCAATGCGCGTTGCCATGCTCCCTCCGTAAGAAAAATATGGTAATCTTTCGACCCACTCTTTATCTCGGTAACTCCATTCACTATGGCAGGAAATAAACCCTTCAACAAACCACAGACTGAACCCCGTGAGCGCGATTATCAGGTCGCCGGGTTGAAAGTACCGCCGCACTCGATTGAAGCGGAACAGTCGGTGTTGGGCGGTTTAATGCTGGACAACGAGCGCTGGGACGACGTTGCCGAGCGTGTGGTGGCGGAAGATTTCTACACCCGTCCGCACCGCCATATCTTTATTGAGATGGCGCGGCTGCAGGAAACGGGCAGCCCGATTGACCTGATTACGCTGGCGGAATCGCTGGAGCGTCAGGGACAGCTGGACAGCGTCGGGGGCTTTGCCTATCTGGCTGAGCTGTCGAAAAATACGCCAAGTGCGGCGAACATCAGCGCCTATGCGGATATCGTACGCGAACGTGCGGTTGTCCGTGAGATGATCTCGGTCGCCAATGAAATCGCTGAAGCGGGCTTCGATCCGCAGGGCCGCACCAGTGAAGACCTGCTCGACCTGGCGGAGTCCCGGGTATTCAAAATTGCGGAAAGCCGCGCCAACAAAGACGAAGGCCCAAAGAATATCGCCGATGTTCTTGATGCGACCGTGGCGCGTATCGAGCAACTGTTCCAGCAACCACATGACGGCGTCACCGGGGTGAATACCGGCTATGACGATCTGAACAAAAAGACCGCCGGCCTGCAGCCGTCGGATCTGATTATCGTCGCTGCCCGTCCTTCAATGGGTAAGACGACATTTGCGATGAACCTCGTTGAAAACGCGGCGATGTTGCAGGATAAACCGGTACTTATTTTCAGCCTTGAAATGCCATCAGAACAGATCATGATGCGTTCTCTGGCGTCGCTGTCGCGGGTCGATCAGACCCGTATTCGTACCGGCCAGCTGGATGATGAAGACTGGGCGCGTATCTCCGGCACGCTGGGCATTCTGCTGGAAAAACGCAATATCTATATCGATGACTCCTCCGGCCTGACGCCGACGGAAGTGCGCTCCCGTGCGCGACGTATCGCCCGTGAACACGGCGGTATCGGGCTGATCATGATCGACTACCTGCAGCTGATGCGCGTGCCGTCGCTCTCCGATAACCGTACCCTGGAAATCGCGGAAATTTCCCGTTCACTGAAGGCGTTGGCGAAAGAGCTTCAGGTGCCGGTGGTGGCGCTGTCGCAGCTTAACCGATCGCTGGAGCAACGTGCTGATAAGCGCCCGGTAAACTCCGATTTGCGTGAATCAGGTTCCATCGAGCAGGATGCCGACTTAATCATGTTTATCTACCGTGATGAGGTCTATCACGAGAACAGTGACTTGAAAGGCATCGCGGAAATTATTATTGGTAAACAGCGTAACGGCCCCATCGGGACAGTACGTCTGACATTTAATGGTCAGTGGTCGCGCTTCGACAATTATGCCGGGCCACAATACGACGACGAATAAATCTCCGTCATCCTTCATGCCGCAGATGCGTTGACTACGCCTGTTCACCCCGGTCACTTAGTTTACTAAGCTCCCGGGAATTCTCAGGCTTGTCGCCTTCCCGCAATACGAATGATTTAGGAGATTCTTTTATTAAGGAATTTAAATGCAAGCGGCAACTGTAGTCATTAACCGCCGCGCTCTGCGACACAACCTGCAACGTCTACGTGAGCTGGCGCCTGCCAGCAAGCTGGTTGCAGTCGTGAAAGCGAACGCTTACGGACACGGTCTTCTTGAGACCGCGCGAACGCTCCCTGATGCCGATGCTTTTGGCGTCGCCCGTCTCGAAGAGGCTCTGCGCCTGCGCGCCGGTGGTATCACCCAGCCGGTCCTGCTGCTGGAAGGCTTTTTTGATGCCGCCGATCTGCCGGTGATTTCCGCACAACAGCTGCAAACCGCAGTACACAGCCTGGAACAGCTGGAAGCGCTGGAGCAGGCCGAACTGCCTGAGCCGGTCACCGTCTGGATGAAGCTGGATACCGGGATGCATCGCCTGGGCGTATTGCCGGAACAAGCACAAGCGTTCTGGCAGCGTCTGAGCGAATGTAAAAACGTGCGCCAGCCGGTCAATGTGGTCAGCCACTTTGCACGCGCCGACGAACCTGAGTGCGGCGCCACCGAACGTCAGCTGGATATTTTCACCACTTTCACTGAAGGCAAGCCTGGCCTGCGCTCCATTGCGGCGTCGGGTGGGATCCTGCTGTGGCCGCAGTCGCATTTCGACTGGGTGCGCCCGGGCATTATTTTGTACGGCGTCTCGCCGCTGGATAGCCCGTCTACCGGCGCTGATTTTGGCTGTCAGCCGGTGATGTCGCTGACCTCAAGCCTGATTGCCGTGCGCGACCATAAAGCGGGTGAGCCGGTAGGTTACGGCGGTACCTGGGTCAGCGAACGTGACACGCGCCTTGGCGTGGTGGCGATGGGCTACGGCGACGGTTACCCGCGGGCGGCGGCCTCCGGCACACCGGTGCTGGTAAACGGTCGCGAAGTGCCGATTGTCGGGCGTGTGGCGATGGACATGATTTGCGTCGACCTGGGCCCAGTAGCACAGGACAAATCCGGCGATCCGGTGGTGCTGTGGGGTGAAGGCTTGCCGGTTGAACGCATCGCCGCGCTCACGAAAGTAAGTGCTTACGAACTTATCACGCGCCTGACCTCCAGAGTCTCGATGAAGTTCGTGGATTAATTAGGGATTTATGGCCCCCAAGGTGGGCGATCCGCTAGCCCGGCTCAGGCGTTTACGCCGCAAACCGGGGAAACTGACCGCCCGCACCGCGCTTGCACACGCTCGTCGTCGACTATCGACCAACATCCTCTCGATCTTCTGCTGCTTCCGGTTTATTGTGTTATTTCCTGCCTCTCGTAAACCCGGAGAAACATCGCGTGTTTCAACAAGTTGACGCCTACGCTGGCGACCCTATTCTCTCCTTAATGGAGCGTTTCAAAGAAGATCCACGTAGTGACAAAGTAAACCTGAGCATCGGCCTGTATTACAACGAAGACGGGATTATCCCGCAGCTCCAGGCGGTTGCTGAAGCGGAAGCGCGCCTTAACGCACAGCCGCACGGTGCCTCGTTGTACCTGCCGATGGAAGGGCTGAATGCCTATCGCAATGCCATCGCTCCGCTGCTGTTTGGCGCGGAACATTCGGTACTGCAACAGCAGCGTGTCGCTTCCATCCAGACGCTGGGCGGTTCCGGCGCATTGAAAGTCGGCGCTGATTTCCTGAAACGCTACTTCCCGGGCTCCCGCGTATGGGTCAGTGACCCGACCTGGGAAAACCACATTGCCATATTTGAAGGGGCTGGCTTCGAAGTAAGTACTTACCCTTGGTTTGATAGCGAAACCAACGGCGTGCGTTTTGACGCGCTGCTGGAAAAACTGCAGACGCTGCCAGAACGTGACATCGTGCTGCTGCATCCATGCTGTCATAACCCGACCGGCGCCGATTTGAACCATGCTCAGTGGGATCAGATCGCGGACGTACTGAAAGCGCGCAACCTGATTCCGTTCCTCGATATCGCCTATCAGGGCTTTGGTGCGGGCATGGACGATGATGCCTACGCGATCCGCACGATTGCCAGCACCGGCATGCCGATGCTGGTAAGCAACTCCTTCTCGAAAATTTTCTCGCTGTACGGCGAGCGCGTTGGCGGGCTGTCGGTGGTCTGTGAAGACTCTGATACCGCTAACCGCGTGCTGGGGCAGTTGAAGGCGACCGTGCGTCGCAACTACTCCAGCCCGCCGAACTTTGGCGCCCAGGTGGTTGCGATGGTGCTGAATGACGCCGAGCTGAAATCCAGCTGGCTGGCCGAAGTCGAAGCGATGCGTACCCGTATTCTGGCGATGCGTCAGGAGCTGGTGAACGTCCTGAAAGAGGCGGTGCCGGATGTGAATTTCGACTACCTGCTGAAACAGCGCGGCATGTTCAGCTATACCGGCCTGAGCGCAACACAGGTTGACCGTCTGCGCGAAGAGTTTGGCGTGTATCTGATTTCCAGCGGCCGCATGTGCGTCGCGGGTCTCAATTCACGTAACGTTCAGCGCGTGGCGAAAGCGTTCTCCGCCGTGATTTAACGCCCTGCCAGTTCATTGCCCTTTCCGGCCTGATGGAAGGGGCAATGCCCTTCATGAAGTGTGATCATTCTCTTTTTCTATGACATATAAGCAGATAATCCTTTGCATCAATAGATGTCGGGGTTAAGGTCATAGCATATTGCTAAGCAGCCACATGATTGAAAACTATAACGATTAGGTTGTTTTGACACACATACAATCACTCAAGTCATGCCGTGGTCGGAACCCGGTAAACCGCATAGCGGTCGCTTGAAAGATGACGCCTGAAGGGATAATAAATATGCGCAAGATGACCCTGGCCTTGTCGGCCATTTGCTTACTGTTCACGCTGAACGGCAGCGTTATGGCTCAGGCCTCGACGCCCCAGCCGCTGTCAACCGGCACTAACGTCGCTAAACTCGCTGAACAAGCCCCCATCCACTGGGTTTCCGTGGCGCAAATTGAAAACAGCCTGTTAGGCCGTGAGCCGTTTGCCGTCGGGTTTGATATTGACGATACCGTCCTCTTTTCCAGTCCGGGCTTCTGGCGCGGGCAGAAAACCTTTTCGCCCGGCAACGATGATTACCTGAAAAACCCTGAGTTCTGGGAAAAAATGAACAATGGCTGGGATGAGTTCAGTATGCCGAAAGAAGTGGCGCGCCATCTCATTGCCATGCATGTGAAACGCGGCGATCGCATTTACTTCGTCACCGGACGCAGCCAGACCAAAACTGAAACCGTCTCAAAAACGCTGCAGGATGATTTCCTGATCCCGGCGGCCAACATGAACCCGGTGATCTTTGCCGGCGACAAACCGGGCCAGAATACCAAAACGCAATGGCTGAAAGAGAAGAACATCAAGGTCTTCTACGGCGATTCCGATAATGATATCTCCGCCGCGCGTGAGGCGGGTGCCCGCGGCATTCGCGTACTGCGTGCGTCAAACTCTTCATATAAACCGTTGCCGATGGCCGGGGCGCTGGGCGAAGAAGTGGTGGTCAATTCCGAGTACTGACGGTTAGTTTCGGTAACAGCAGATAGCACAGAATACGGCAGCGCATAAGCTGCCGTTTTTTTGTACAAAAAAGCGGGTGGGGAGGTTTTACCTTTTCGCTTATTGCTGCACACTTAGAAGGACTCATTCGCGACAAGAATCATTGGGGTCGCATTCGTCAATGCTGACGTCAGGTTCAACATCTCCACGCGTCACCTGACACACTACCTCTGCTGCGCCAGCACGCCATTGCCAGACCAGGGGAACATCGTATTCACGGCGCTTAGCGGCAGAATGTCGCGACGCCAACGGGGGAATCACAGATGACAATTTCGGATTTATTGCTGTACTGCATGGCGAAACCGGGCGCGGAGCAAAGCGTGCACAGCGACTGGAAGGCCACGCAGATTAAGGTGTCGGACGTGCTGTTTGCGCTGGTGAAAGAGGTGGAAGATAAGCGACCGGCAGTCTCGCTGAAAGCCAGCCCTGAACTTGCCGAACTGTTGCGGGAGCAGCACGTTGATATCCGCCCCAGCAGACATCTGAATAAAGCCCACTGGAGTACGGTATTTCTCGATGGCGCGCTGCCGGACTCACAAATCTACTATCTGGTCGATGCCTCATATCAGCAGGCAGTCCGGCTGCTGTCGGAACCGACCCGACAGCAGCTTTCACGCTGATTAACCCAGTAAAGGTTTAAGGAAGCGCGCCGTGTGTGATGTCTCGCACCCGGCCACGGTCTCTGGCGTGCCGGAGACGAGGATTTCACCGCCGCCGCTACCGCCTTCGGGACCGAGGTCAACGATCCAGTCAGCGGTTTTGATGACATCCAGGTTGTGCTCAATCACCACGATGGTGTTGCCCTGATCGCGCAGCTGATGTAGTACGTCCAGCAGCTGTTGGATATCCGCAAAGTGCAGGCCGGTGGTGGGCTCATCGAGAATATACAGCGTCTGACCCGTGCCGCGTTTGGACAGCTCGCGCGCCAGCTTCACACGCTGGGCTTCGCCGCCGGAGAGCGTGGTGGCCGACTGGCCGAGGCGGATATAGGTCAGGCCGACGTCCATCAGCGTTTGCAGCTTACGCGCCAGCGCCGGTACGGCATCGAAGAACTCGCGTGCTTCTTCAATGGTCATATCCAGCACTTCATGGATGGTCTTGCCTTTGTATTTAATCTCCAGCGTTTCACGGTTATAGCGTTTGCCTTTGCACTGGTCGCACGGCACGTAAATGTCCGGCAGGAAGTGCATTTCGACTTTAATCACGCCATCGCCCTGGCAGGCTTCGCAGCGCCCGCCGCGGACGTTAAAGCTGAAGCGCCCAGGCGTATAGCCGCGTGAACGTGATTCCGGCACGCCGGCAAACAGTTCACGAACCGGTGTGAAGACCCCGGTGTAGGTGGCCGGGTTCGAACGCGGCGTCCGGCCAATCGGGCTTTGGTCGATATCGATAACCTTATCGAAGTGTTCCAGGCCCTGCACATCGCGATAGGGCGCCGGTTCGACGATGGTCGCGCCGTTAAGCTGGCGCTGGGCAATCGGGAACAGGGTGTCGTTGATCAGCGTCGATTTACCCGAGCCGGAGACCCCGGTAATACAGGTAAACAGCCCTACCGGCAGCGTCAGGGTCACGTCTTTCAGGTTGTTGCCGCGGGCGCCGGTGAGTTTCAGCACTTTTTCCGGGTCGGCCGGCACGCGCTGCTTCGGCACTTCAATTTTGCGTTTGCCGCTCATGTACTGGCCGGTCAGGGATTCCGGGACCGCCATGATCGCCTCCAGCGTCCCTTCCGCCACCACCTGACCGCCGTGAACCCCGGCGCCAGGGCCGATATCGATCACGTGGTCCGCGGCGCGGATGGCGTCTTCGTCATGCTCGACGACAATCACCGTATTCCCGAGATTACGCAGATGAACCAGCGTCCCGAGCAGGCGCTCGTTATCACGCTGATGCAGGCCGATGGAAGGCTCATCCAGTACGTACATCACCCCCACCAGACCGGCACCAATCTGGCTGGCCAGGCGAATACGCTGGGCTTCACCGCCGGAGAGCGTTTCTGCCGAACGGGAGAGCGTCAGGTAGTTCAGGCCGACGTTGACGAGGAACTTCAGGCGGTCGCCGATCTCTTTCAGCACTTTTTCGGCGATTTGCGCCCGCTGGCCGGAGAGCTTCAGGTTAGTGAAGAAATCCATCGCATGACCAATGCTCATATCGGAAATGGTCGGCAGCGGTGTGTTTTCGACGAACACATGACGGGCTTCGCGACGCAGACGGGTACCGTTACAGCTGGTGCACGGACGATTGCTGATAAACTTCGCCAGCTCTTCACGCACCGCGCTGGATTCCGTCTCTTTGTAGCGGCGCTCCATATTATGCAGCACGCCTTCGAACGGATGGCGGCGTACCGAGGTGTCGCCCCGGTCGTTCATGTATTTAAATTCGATATTCTCTTTGCCTGAGCCATACAAAATGACTTTTTGCACGTCGGCACCGAGGGTTCCCCAGGGGGCTTCGATATCGAATTTATAGTGCTCTGCCAGCGATTTCAGCATCTGGAAGTAGTAAAAGTTACGCCGATCCCAGCCGCGGATCGCGCCGCCGGCCAGCGACAGTTCGACGTTCTGAATCACGCGTTCAGGATCGAAGTACTGTTGGACGCCCAGGCCGTCGCAGGTCGGGCAGGCCCCCGCCGGGTTGTTGAATGAAAACAGGCGCGGTTCCAGCTCACGCATGCTGTAGCCGCAAATCGGACAGGCGAAGTTGGCGGAAAACAGCAGCTCTTCCGCTTTGACGTCGTCCATATTGGCGACAATCGCGGTACCGCCGGAGAGATCGAGGGCGGTTTCGAAAGATTCGGCCAGACGTTGCGAAAGATCGTCGCGCACTTTAAAGCGGTCGATAACCACTTCGATGGTGTGTTTCTTTTGCAGCTCCAGCTTAGGCGGATCCGAGAGATCGCAGACTTCGCCGTCGATCCTCGCGCGGATATAGCCCTGACTGGCGAGGTTTTCCAGCGTTTTGGTGTGCTCACCTTTACGCTCTTTAATAATCGGCGCCAGCAGCATCAGGCGTTGGCCTTCTGGCTGAGAGAGCACGTTGTCGACCATCTGGCTAACGGTTTGCGCCGCCAGAGGAACATCGTGATCCGGGCAGCGCGGCTCACCGACGCGCGCGTAAAGCAGACGCAGATAGTCGTGAATTTCGGTGATGGTGCCGACCGTGGAGCGCGGGTTATGGGACGTTGATTTCTGTTCGATGGAAATCGCAGGCGACAGCCCTTCAATATGATCGACGTCCGGTTTCTCCATCAGCGACAGAAACTGGCGCGCATAGGCAGAAAGCGATTCAACGTAACGGCGCTGTCCTTCGGCATACAGCGTGTCGAAAGCCAGTGATGATTTGCCTGATCCTGACAGCCCGGTGACGACAATCAGCTTGTCGCGTGGGATGACGAGGTTGATGTTTTTGAGATTATGGGTGCGGGCGCCCCGAACTTCGATCTTATCCATTCACCTTTCCCGGTAGGTAGATACACGGACTGCCTGGTTTGCATAAAGAACAAACGGCGGAAACGGCTAATTATGGCACAATCAGACCTGTTTTAATATACAGTATTGGAACGGTAGTTGGTCTACACAATGAAAAATTGCAGGTCGATGAGATGTTTAGTGGATTCCGCCGCGCAGCTATCAAAATGCCCCTTTGTAGTGTTAGAATTACCGGTTTACACTTATTAAGAAACAACCCATTCAGGAGATTCGATCATGGCCAGCAGAGGCGTAAACAAGGTGATTCTCGTCGGTAATCTGGGGCAGGACCCGGAAGTACGCTACATGCCAAGTGGCGGCGCAGTCGCCAACGTCACGCTGGCGACTTCCGAATCCTGGCGCGATAAGCAGACCGGCGAAATGAAAGAGCAGACTGAATGGCACCGTGTGGTGCTGTTCGGCAAACTGGCTGAAGTTGCAGGTGAATACCTGCGTAAAGGCTCGCAGGTTTACATTGAAGGTCAACTGCGTACCCGTAAATGGACCGATCAGTCCGGTGCAGAGAAGTACACCACAGAGGTTGTGGTCAACGTCGGTGGCACCATGCAGATGCTGGGCGGCCGTCAGGGCGGTGGCGCTCCGGCAGCGGGTGGCCAGCAGCAGGGCGGTTGGGGTCAGCCTCAGCAGCCGCAGGGTGGCGGCAACCAGTTCAGCGGCGGCGCGCAGTCTCGTCCGCAGCAGCAGGCTCCGGCCGCACCGTCTAACGAACCGCCGATGGATTTCGATGACGATATCCCGTTCTGAGGCCAGCCTTAGTCGCGATTGTTAGCAAATGATAAAAAGCCCCGTTTTTCGGGGCTTTTTTATGCCTGTCGATCGCTCATCTGTCCTCGCTTACTGCGTGGCAGGTGTGGCCTTCGCGTCTGCGTCCACAGGGCTGGCTTTCGCAGTGGCCTGCTGCTTACGCGCCATCTCATCGATGATCAGCCGGTAGGCAATGTAGTACTTATAGATATTACTGACGTAGGTCACGGTCTCGGAACCGATCTTCTCCGCGGCCAGATACTCGACGTTGCCAAACCAGATATTAGGGTCAAAACCGCGTTTTTGGGTCTCGGTACGTAAGCGGGCGATCCGCGCCGGGCCGGCGTTATAAGAGGCGAACGAAAAGAGCGCCTTATCGAGTTTTGTCATCGGCTCGTCGCCATAATAACGATCGATCATCCAGCGCATATATTTCACCCCGGCATGGATATTGGGATCCAGCTTATTGATATCCCCGACCTTGAGCTCTTTGCCGGTTCGCGGCATCACCTGCATCACCCCGATGGCGCCGACGTGGCTACGCACCGACTGATTAAGGCGTGACTCCTGATAGCCCTGTGCCGCCATTAACAGCCAGTCAACGTCATACTCATCGCCATATTTACGGAAGATCTCCACCATGGCTAAAAATTTACGTCGCTCCTTCTGGGCAGCGGCGTTTTTGACATATTTCGCGTCTTTCAGGTAGCGCAGCAGAATGGTATTGCCCAGCCTGCTGCCCTGACCGTTCGCTTTGATAAAGCCATTCAGAGAGGCGAGAAGCTGCGGGCTGTTCTTACGTACCGCCCAACCGATGTTGGCATTGTCGCGCAGCACCATATCCTTGTGGACCTGAATGTTGGGGAAAACCTGCTGCCAGAACAACGCGATATGGCGGTCAACGACGGTCAGCGGAATCAGGCCGGCGTTCAGCATTTCAATCAGATCCTCATCCTCGAGCGATTCCGGAACGGTTTCGATAATCACCGGTGGCTGCGAAGCTTTGGCAAAGCGCGCGTTGAGGGCCACCAGACTCTGGTAATAGCTGGAGGACTGGCGCACATAGACCTTCTTACCGGAAAGCTGATCGAGGCTGCTTACCGCCGGGGTTCCCGGGGCGCTCAGCAACAGCTCCTGGACGTTGGCGTAGACCGGCGCGGTGAAGTCCGCCAGCTGTTTGCGCTCATCGGTCATGGTGAGATTGGCGGCGATAATATCGCCCTTGCCGGCCTCGAGCTCGCTGAAAAGCCGGTCACGGGCGACGGGAACAAAGACGATGCGCACTTTCAGATGGCGGTGCTTGAGCTTCTGCTCTTTCATCAGCTGTTGGTTAAGGCTGCGCTCGTACTCGATAAAAATATCGTGCGTCGCCCCGCGCTGGGTGCCTTTGTCGATAAAGAAAAAGGTCTTGCTGTAGGTGGTTAATACCCGGATCACCCGCCGGTCGAGCATGCCAGGTAAATCGCCTTTCCAGGGCTTCAGCATCTCTTCCGTATGGACTTCCAGCGTCTCTCGTTCCTCATCGGACGGCGGTTTCTTTTCCGCAGACGCCGCATAAACCGCGGTGGTGAACAGCAGGGTCGCAAGGCAGGCAAAGCAGACGCTAGCGTATCGGGAAAACGAGAGGATGTTCATGGAGTGACGCTCCGCAGATGCATCCTTTTATTTTAGCCAACTCTGCGCCGTTAGCCTGTTCCTTTACCAGATAAAATGTAGGGGATCTGCGCACTGCCTCTGAGATATTTCCCGCTGCGCTGGGATATATTTTCGACCAACAATATACGATGCTTATGGCGATTAAATAAGGGATAAGCGTCTTAATAGCCATTAATCATTGTGAAGACAATATGAGTAAATAATGTTTATATTGTGATGAAGTTATTCATTTTATTAATTTAATAATTCTATGAGTTATTTTTATCGTTTCCTATCCTGTTGTTTTACAGCATTAATCTAAAAATGGCAGAGTTATTTAATATTATCAACTTGATAATGAATCTCATTTCTAATAACGTGATAAAGCACCATAATCATATTCAGGGCTGATCGGAAAACGCTATCTAAGAATAGTGCGGAACGCGTATTTCTTCATTTTTGATAAGGCGAAAGTTTATATTCTGGCCGCAGGCTATTGCTATCCCGTTCATTGACCGGGAGGGGCTTCGCTACGCCAGAACCAGGCAGTCAGTGCTACGCATGGAAATGATGACCGTTGTTTATCTGAATGATGGAAGTGCCGCGCCCCGGCAGCAACAAAGAAAACAGGGCATATTTCATGAAACAATACTCAAACTACTCGTTGGCCGTGCTCATTCACGCGGCTATCTGGGGAGTGGTGTTACCTGCGCAGGCCGCCGATAGCAGTACTTCAAAAGAGACGAAGACCGCCAGTACCTCCACCGCTGCGCCAGAGAACGAAGAGACCATGGTGGTCACCGCCGCCAAACAGACCTTACAGGCTCCTGGCGTATCAACGCTGAGCGCCGATGAGATCCGCAAACACCCGCCAGCCCGCGATATTTCAGAACTTATTCGCACCCAGCCGGGGGTGAACCTCACCGGCAACTCAACCAGCGGCCAGCGTGGCAACAACCGACAAATCGATATTCGCGGCATGGGGCCTGAAAATACCTTAATCCTGATCGACGGTAAGCCGGTCACCAGCCGCAACTCGGTGCGCTATGGCTGGCGTGGCGATCGGGATACCCGCGGCGATACCGGCTGGGTGCCGGCGGAGATGATCGATCACATTGATGTGGTGCGCGGTCCTGCGGCGGCACGCTATGGCAACGGCGCCATGGGTGGGGTGGTGAATATCATCACCAAACCGGTGAATAACGAATGGCATGGTTCCTGGAACACCTACATGAATGCGCCTCAGCATCGCAAAGAGGGGGCGACCAAACGCACCAACTTCAGCCTTGAAGGGCCGATGTCGGACAGCGTCAGTTTTAATTTATGGGGCAACCTGAGTAAGACCCAGGCCGATGCCCAGGATATTAACTCGGGTCATGAGGCCGATCGTACCGGCACCTACGCCGGCTCTTACCCGGCCGGGCGCGAAGGGGTGGTTAATAAGGATATTCACGGCAAGGTGCGCTGGGAGTTTGCGCCGATGC
This sequence comes from Klebsiella sp. R445, assembly GCF_051131755.1. Taxonomy (NCBI): domain Bacteria; kingdom Pseudomonadati; phylum Pseudomonadota; class Gammaproteobacteria; order Enterobacterales; family Enterobacteriaceae; genus Klebsiella; species Klebsiella sp. R445. Next base: position 2,833,114 of record NZ_CP180446.1, on the reverse strand, counting down.
AGGCGCTGGAGTTCGAAACCGGCTACAGCCGCCAGGGCAACCTCTATGCGGGGGATACGCAGAACACCAACACCAGTACGCTGGTGAAAAGCATGTACGGCAAAGAGACCAACCGGATTTACCGGCAGACCTACGGCATCACCTGGACCGGCGGCTGGGATAACGGCGTGACCAGTAACAGCTATGCGCAGTACGAACATACGCGCAACTCACGGATGAATGAAGGGCTGGCGGGGGGCACCGAAGGGATCTTCTCCAGCAACGAATTCTCTGATATCGATCTCGCAGATGTGCTGTTGCACAGCGAGGTCAACATACCGTTTACGCTGGGGTTCGAGCAGAACCTGACGCTGGGCACCGAATGGAACCAGCAGCGGATGAAAGATGGCACCTCGACGTCGCAGTCGCTCTCTTACGGTTCAATCGACGGCATTTCGACGTCCGGGCGTACGCCTTACAGTAGCGCTGAAATTTTCTCGTTGTTTACCGAAGACAATATCGCGTTGACCGACAGCACCATGCTGACGCCAGCCCTGCGCTTCGACCACCACAGCATCGTCGGTAATAACTGGAGCCCATCGCTGAACTTGTCCCAGGGGCTGAGCGATGACTGGACTCTGAAACTCGGCATTGCACGTGCCTATAAAGCGCCGAACCTCTATCAGCTCAACCCCAACTACATTCTGTACAGCAACGGCCAGGGGTGCTACTCCAGCAGCTCCGCCTGCTATCTGATGGGTAACAGCGACCTGAAAGCCGAGACCAGCGTCAACAAAGAGATTGGCATTGAGTACAAGCACGAAGGCTATCAGGCCGGGATCACCTGGTTCCGTAACGACTACCACAATAAAATTGAGTCCGGGTATTCGGCCGTCGGCACGGCCAGCAACGGGACCACCAATATCTACCAGTGGGAGAACGTTCCTAAAGCGCTGGTAGAGGGGCTGGAAGGGTCGTTAAATGTGCCGGTAGGTGAAACGGTCAACTGGAGCAACAATCTGACCTGGATGCTGCAAAGCAAGAACAAAACCACCGGTGACCGACTGTCGGTGATCCCGGAGTTTACCCTTAACTCGACGCTGAGCTGGCAGGTTCGCGAGGACTTCTCGCTGCAAAGCACCTTTACCTGGTACGGACGCCAGAAACCAAAACGCTTCAATTACAAAGGCGAGCCGGTGTCGGGTAGCGAGCTGAACGAGCTGAGCCCGTACAGCATCGTCGGGATGAGCGCGACCTGGGATGTGAACAAAAACCTCAGTCTGACCAGCGGCATCGATAACCTCTTTGATATTCGTCACTATCGTGCCGGGAATGCGCAAACCACCGGGAACGCCACCACCGGAGCCTATTTATACGGTGCCGGGGCTGAAACCTATAATGAGTCCGGACGGACGTTCTATGTCAGCGTAAATACCCATTTCTAATCGTTGACCGCCAGGCCGGGAGTGTGACAGATCCCGGCCTGTTATTTCCATCCCTGAATGATTCATCTGCAGGTGACGTCAGGATTGCAAACAAATATGCCGGCGAAATTGTGTCGGGGTTACCGAATAATACTTCTTAAATGTCCGGTTAAATGCACTGAGGTCTTCGTATCCGGCCATAATGCAAATATCCACAATACGAAATTCGGGTTGTCTTTGTAATAAATCACGGCATAACAACATTCGCTGCTGTCGAATATACTCCATCGGTGACATGTTAAAATGATGGCGAAACAGACGGAAAAGGTGCCACTCTGAGTACCCGGAAAATACGCTTAGCGCGTTCACGGTGAGTTTTTTCTCGAGGTTGTTTTTTATCCAGCGCACAAGCTCGTTCAGGACGGACTGCTGGATCTCATTTTTACGCATGATGCATGCTCATTCGGGACTGCGGCCCCTGCGCCACAGGGTATGCGACGGCGGGGAGCCTGGTAAATGCCTCACCTTCCATGGTAAGGCGCCACTACTTTTCTTTTAGATACAACAATTGGCTTGCTGTGATGCTCCCATTAGCCTCTGATACTTTATTCTGTGAATTTGAGGAAAATATGAAGGATTCATACAAATTATCTCTTTGATATAGTGTGGGAATGACCGTGGCTTCTGCATAATTTATTCAAGATCTCTTCATTTTAATTTCTGGTTTTCAGGGTAAATTGCCCCTGTTCCTGGTTTATTCCAGAGGGCATCATTCCTAACGAGATCATTTCCCCCTTTCATCCCATTTAGAAAGGGGGCTTTTTGTTTTATAAATTACAAAAGTCATAGTGATATTTATTCTGTCCGTAAGGTGTTGCTCTGACTGCGACCGTAGAACGAAGTTCCGTTAATTTTTTATTTTTTCACCATTCTCTAACATCCATTTTTTCTCCATTGTTTCACCATAATGAAGTGTAATTCTGCGCCGTGCTTACGCAAATCCCAGCAGAATTCTGCTATCGCCAAATATCTCTTAGACAAAACGTCCATGCTAAAGAAAACTAATATTATTGTCGGGTTATTACTTTCTCCATTTACGCTTTACGCATCAACCACCTATACCGTTGATGATATTCGTTTTGAGGGGTTGCAGCGCGTTACCGTCGGGGCAGCGCTCTTAAGCATGCCGATCCATACCGGAGAACCGGTTTCTAATGATGATATTAGCGAATCGGTACGTGCGTTATATGCCAGCGGTAACTTTGAGAATGTGCAGATCCTGCGCGATGGCGGCACGCTGGTAGTGCAGGTGAAGGAGCGGCCGACGATTGCGAAGATCAGCTTTTCAGGAAACAAATCAGTTAAGGATGACGCCCTAAAAGATAACCTGGCAGCCAGCGGGATTACCGAGGGAAGTGCATTGGACCGCAACGCGATCGGTGAGATAGAAAAAGGGTTGCAGGATTTCTACTATAGCGTCGGGAAATACAGTGCTCAGGTCCATGCGGTCGTCACGCCGCTGCCGCGTAATCGCGTCGATTTAAAATTTGTGTTTCAGGAAGGGATCTCCGCGACGATTGCCCAGATTAATATTATTGGTAACCACGCGTTCTCTGAGGAGACGCTGCTGGACCAACTGCAGTTGCGGGACCATATTCCGTGGTGGAACGTGGTCGGCGACAAAAAATACCAGAAGCAAAAAATGGAAGCCGACCTCGAGGCCTTGCGCAGCTATTATCTCGATCGCGGCTATGCACGCTTTACCATAAATTCCAGTCAGGTCAGCATCACCCCGGATAAAAAATCACTGTACCTCACGGTCAATATTTCCGAAGGCGAACGCTATAAGGTCACTCGCACCATCGTCAGTGGTGAGATGGCCACTCATGGCCAGGAAATAGAAGCGTTAGCGCAGCCTTTGTCCGGCACATGGTATAGCGGGGCAGGTATTACCGGTGTTGAAAATAGTATCAAAAAACGCTTTGGCAAATACGGCTATGCCTGGCCGCAGGTGACCACGAGTCCGGAAATCGATGATGCTCAAAAGAGCGTGATCCTGCACATTAACGTCGATGCCGGGCGTCGCTATTCCGTACGCCAGATCCGTTTCACCGGGAATGACACCTCGCGCGATGCCGTCCTGCGTCGTGAGATGCGGCAAATGGAAGGCTCATGGCTCAACGACGAGAAAGTCCAGCAGGGGAAAGAGCGGCTGGATCGTACCGGTTATTTTGAGACGGTGGATAAAAGTATCGTGCCTGTATCCGGCAGTCCGGATCAGGTCGACGTGGTCTATAAAGTGAAGGAGCGTAATACCGGGTCGTTTAACGTCGGTCTGGGTTACGGCACCGACAGCGGTATCAGCTATCAGCTTGGAGTGACTCAGGATAACTGGTTGGGCACCGGCAACAGCGTCACGTTTAACGGGACGCGCAGCAGCTATCAGTCCTACCTTGAGCTGGGCATGACCGACCCCTATTTTACCGTGGATGGCGTAAGCCTCGGCGGCAAAATTTTCTATAACAGTTATGATGCCTCCGACGCGGATACCGGGAGTTATAATCAGCAAAGCTATGGGCTGGGCAGCAGCCTTGGCTTCCCCATTAGCGAAAATAACTCGTTGAGCCTCGGCCTGGATTATGTCCATAACAAGCTGACCAATATGGAACCGGAGCTGACAACGTGGAATTACCTGAATTCACGCGGTATTTATCCGAATGTTGTCACAGAAGACGGCAATAGCGGGGCTGAATTTAGCGCCAACGACTTCTTTGTCAGCCTGGGGTGGGGCTACAATAGCCTCGACCGCGGGTTTTTCCCCCGCTCCGGGAATAAAAGCAGCCTGAGCGGAAAAGTCACCGTACCGGGTTCCGATAACAGCTATTACAAAATCACTCTCGATACCACGCAGTATGTGCCGCTTGATGAGGGGAAAAACTGGGTCTGGATGGAGCATCTGAAAGCGGGCTATGCCGGCGGCCTGAACGGCAATACGGTACCGTTTTATGACAGCTTCTACGCCGGAGGCTCGACTTCGGTGCGTGGCTTCTCTTCCAACACCATTGGCCCGAAAGCGGCTTATTATAACTGCAGTGGCTCTGAAAGCAGCTATAGCAGCTGCCCGTTGGACAGCTCTACTGATGCCGTGGGCGGCAATGCTGTGGTCGTACTCAACAGTGAATTCATTATTCCGACACCGTTTATCAATGATAAATATGCCGACAGTTTACGCACTTCGCTGTTTGTCGATGCGGGGACGGTCTGGAGTACGACCTGGAAAAATACCGCCCAGACAGAGGCGGCCGGGCTCCTGGATTATAGCGATCCGATGCATATCCGGATGTCAGCGGGGATTGCGGTACAGTGGATGTCGCCATTAGGTCCGCTGGTATTCTCGTGGGCTGAACCCTTCAAAAAATACAACGGTGATGAGACCGAGCAATTCCAGTTTAATATCGGGAAAACCTGGTAAAGGGGAACCGGTGACAAGGTGGGCCAGGGAAGGCCCGTCGTCTACGCTCATGAACGCCGGGTGCTGACAGGATCTTATTTGTAAATATATACCTGGCAGTTTGTCTTATTATGTCTGTATCCCTTTCACCTCTACGCAATTTATATTAGAACGCTTACCTCGCATTGAGTAGATTAGTATTACAGTCACTTGTTCTGTATCACAATAATGGTCCGCGAACTTGCGGTTAAATATCATGTTTGCTATCACTATGGTGATGTTGTTTAAAATGGAAACCAAAGGATGCAATATGAAATGGACGGTTCAGAACACCATCATCTGCCCACATTCAGGTGTAGCATTTTCGAGTATCTCTGGCTTACGTTTTTTAAAATTCATCATATGGTATGAGGCTGATATTTTATTGCTACCGGGTGAATCCATGAAACTGTATTCATCGAAGGTATTAGTTAATGATAAATATCACTATATTAACATTTATAATATTTCAACCTATAGCCATGCGCAGTGGGAGACGTTGCGTGAACGGCCATCTTGCCCTTATGAATTTGGGGCGACAATGCGTGATGGTTGTTGCTATCAGCCACATTGTGCGGTCAAACGATGCCCTGGCAGTTTAAACTATCAGCCACAGTGCTAACGGCAATAATATTAGCTTTTCGGGGTCTCGCAGATAAAATAGGGCGTATTGGTTGACATAAACAGCCATGAGCCATGTTTTATTTTTATAATCCTGATGATAAACACATCTTCATTTTTTATTCTGGTAAAGAACGGCGGCAAGATCTCATCGAATTTATGATCGGTTAAGGGTATTTGCGAACGGATATCTTCACCACTATTTTTAAAAATGTAGATATCATTTTTATCCTTGGTATAAGAGATATGCTTTCTGATACTGATGTTATCTACGACATCACCATTTTTCCCGGTGAAGGTCATCAGACCGTCTCCCTTGCTGGCAAAAAAGGTGACCGAGAAGGAAAATTTCTCATCGCCATTGATAATGGATAGCGCCGATGTACAGTTAATGGTGTCATCATCATCAGGTGAGTACAGATAATAGCAAGCAATACTTATTGCCACGATGAGAACGCTGCTGCTGATGATTTTTATTATTTTTCGTCTTTTCATAGTCTGTTATTTTAAGTAGTAGTCGGAGATGCAATACGATTTTTTATTAGATGCGATAGGGTATCGACAGGAGATCACCGAGGTCCTGCTCGAAGGATAGTGGTTGGTCATATAAAAAACCCGGCCATCTGAGCACGTGATGTGATGTGCTTTAAGAAAATCGAGATAGAACGCATCAAACCGCAAATCTTCATTGCGATATATTTTACAGTTATTCGCCGCGCTGATCAGTGTATACGCGGTGAAAGGCGCATCGCCCGTGGTATGTTGATCGAAGTCGATATGTAATAGCACTATCAGCAACGATATTATCCCGGCAAAGACCCAGCGATTTTTTTTATTCATCAGCGATGTGTTGAGAACCGCGAGCATCGCGACAGGTTTGACATTGTCATTCGCGGGCGCAGGAGTGGATGCTGGCGCGATCTCTTCGTGACTATTGTGTGCCGTTATCAGCGCCTGCGTGTCCTGCGATGTATCGCTATCAGTTTCACCACTATTTACCTCTTGCTGAATCAAAATACTGGTCTCATCAGCAATCATAAATCCCCGCTTGGGAATGGTTTGAATCAGCGTGCCTTTCACCTCCAGACGATTTAACGATTTACGCAGTAAAGAGATATTTTGATGTAGGGTATTTGGTGTGACGTTCATCCCCCTTTCTCCCCAGGCATTTTGTAGTAGCTCGGCCTGGGTGACAATTCTACCCTTGTTTTTAATTAACAAATAAAAGCAAAGGCTTGCAGGTATTGCCAGAGTGATATTTTTATCGGTCTTTATCGCGTAAAGAGTATGTGCTGCTGGATTAAATTTCAGCACGTTGTCGATAACGTAGATAGTATCCATATATATATTTTCTTTTTGTGAGAATAGTTACCACGGTGTCATTTATCCGGTGTTTGATGCCAGCGATACTAGCACCAAAGCATAGATCTGACATTCGTCCATGACTAAGAATAATCTTAATCCAGCAATGGGTATGTTATAAAAATGCTTTTGAATGTTAAATTTTATGAGAATTATATATTAAAATCAATTAGTTATGATTTTACAAAAATCCAACAGATGTGAATTTTATGCACTTCATGATTTTATGAGTAATAAAAATTTAGCGTTGCGTTTACTATTTGTGTATCAGAACTAACGGGCTTACCGTACCAAAAATAACGGTGATGTTTTGTCACTATTTATAAAAGAAAAGTAAAAATACTGGCATGAGTATTTGCTTTCTTGGGGGAATGGTTCTTAGACGAATTGTTCAACGGATTATTTACTGTACTTAAAGGAATAGAGGCGCTGTCATCATGGCTGCATTGATCGTAACCGATAACTATTTCTATTTGCAGGGACTGTTGAATATTGCCAACGATGACTGTTTTGTTGACTGGATCGACAATATCGATAGCGAGTTTGCATGCCTCCAGTGTCAAGGGTTGAGTGCGGAAGACTATGTGATTATCAATTTTTCGCAGATAGATAAAATGCTCTGTGCGTATCGCTTCTATTTATCGAATAGCCCGGCGAAGGTCATTGTGGCACCCGATGCGAAATTTGTCAGCGATGTTTCTGACATCAATAACATCTGTTTTTTATCGGCAAATGCGAGTGTTAAAACGGTTGAGATCATACTTAATCTTAATAAATTTAAGGCCAGGAAACGGAATCTCACCGAGCGTGAAGAAAAAATAATGGCACTGATGCTCACCGGAAATGTGACTCATGACGTTTCTGAAATCCTCGGGCTGAGTATCAAAACGGTGAGCTTACATAAAAGTAATACCAGTAATAAGGTCGGGTTGTTAAATAATAACACGGTGACGATTTTGAGATTAATGCGTTTTATATTGCCAGCATCAGGGCGCAACATAGCATTTATTTGAATGTAACCAGACGGGTGCTGAGATCATTGTATTTCCTCCCCGCCGGCCAACGCATATTGAGAATTAATTGAACCTCTGTACTTAAAAACCTCCGGTTTTTGAGCGGACATACTCCATAAAGTGCTATGGAACAGTACGGGCGATAAAACGCCTTTTATTATTATCAGGTGATAAATATGAAATTGAAAATGTTAGCAGCAGCGCTGGTTACTACTTTTTGTGTGGGCGCGGTTCAGGCAGCAGATGTGACGGCTCAGGCCATGGCAACCTGGTCGGCAACGGCGAAGAAAGATACCACCAGCAAGCTGGTTGTCACTCCTCTTGGCAGCCTGGCTTTCCAGTATGCCGAAGGGATCAAAGGCTTTAACACGCAGAAAGGGCTGTTTGATGTCGCAATTGAAGGCGATGCCACAGCGACGGCATTTAAACTGACTTCTCGTCTGATTACCAACACCCTGACCCAGCTGGATACCTCCGGTTCTACGCTGAATGTCGGCGTTGATTACAACGGTGTGGCGGTCGAGAAATCTGCTGATACCGTCATGATTGACACTGCGACCGGTGTACTGGGTGGCAACCTCAGCGCGCTGGCTAACGGTTACAACCAGGCTGGCCGTGCGACTGCTCAGGATGGTTTTAACTTCTCCATCATCAGCGGCACCACCGATGGTACCACCGCCGTCACCGATTACAGCACGCTGCCGGAAGGGATCTGGAGCGGGGATGTCAGCGTTCAGTTCGACGCGACCTGGACCAGCTGATTCCTCTGTCACACCGGGCAGGGGGTTTTCCCCCTGCTTATTTCACGGACTGAATTCCTATGAAAAACCGCATTCTGGCTATCAGCCTCTATTTTTGCGCCATCATGCCGGCTCTGGCGCTGGATGTCGGCGATATCTCCTCCTTTATGAACAGCGGCAGCAGCGTCCTCAGCAAAGAGATCAAAAACACCACTGAGAGCGGGCGTCTCATCAATATTCATATTGAACGTCTCTCCTCGCCGCTTGAAGGGGCCAGTGTGATCCCGATGGAGGTGCAGGGTGAAGTGTTGCTCACCCCGGCCAGCCTGCTGTTACCGGCACAGAGCAGCGATGCCATCCGCTTTTTCTACAAGGGGCCGGCAGACGATAAAGAGCGCTACTACCGCATCGTCTGGTTCGATCAGGCGTTAAGCGATGCACAGCGTGACAGTACCACCCGCAGCGCGGTTGCCACGGCTTCAGCGCGTATCGGGACCATTCTGGTCGTCGCACCGCGAAAAGTGAATTTTCAATATCAGTATGCCAATGGAAAGCTGGTGAACACCGGCAATGCCACGCTGCGCATCCTGGCGTATGGCCCCTGCCTGAAGCCGGCAGATGGCAAAGAATGCAAAGAAAACTATTTCCTCATGCCCGGTAAAGAGCGTCGTTTCACCCGCGTGAATGTTGCCGATAAAAAAGGACGGGTTGCACTCTGGCAAGGCGAGCAGTTTGTTCCTGTAAAATAACAATTGTGCTGACGGGATAAGGTTATGCCTTTACGACGGATTTCCCCTGAGCTGAAAATGCTCGTTGCCTATGGTATGGCCATTCTTTTTGTTCCGTTTAGCGTGAATGCTGCCCCTCAGCAGGTGCAGCAAATCGGTGGTGTGGTGATCCCACAGGCATTCCGTCAGGCGTTACAGGACGGGATGAGCATCCCGCTGTTTCTGCACCTGGAAGGCAGTCAGGGGACCCAGAACGATCAGCGGCTCGGTAGCGCGTTTATCTGGCTGGACAACGGTGCACTGCGCATTCGCCATATTCAGCTGGAAGAGCGCGAAGACAACGCCAGCGTCAACGAATCCACCCGGAAAATGTTGACCACCCTGGCGAATGAATCCTTCGACGGCGACCTGCATATTACGCTCACCGCAGATGCTCAACTGCAGCTCAGCCTGCGTCAGCTGCTGCTGCAACTGGTGGTGAAACGTGCCGCGCTGGGAACCGTACTCCAGTCGCGTAGCGAAGACATCGGCCAGTCCAGCGTCAACCATATCAGCAGCAGCCTGACCTATAACCTCGGCGTCTATAACAATCAGATGCGCAACGGCGACAACAGCACGTCCAGCTATCTGTCATTGAATAACGTGAGTTCGCTGCGCGAACACCATATCGTGCTGGATGGCTCGCTGTACGGCGCCGGTACCAGCAGTCAGGATAGCGAAATTTATAAAGCCATGTATGAGCGCGATTTCGCCGGGCATCGTTTTGCCGGCGGGATGCTGGATACGTGGAATTTACAATCCCTGGGGCCGATGACCGCCATTTCCGCCGGCAAAATCTATGGTGCCTCGTGGGGAAACCAGGCCAGCTCCACGGTGTTTGATAACTCCCAGTCGGCCACGCCGATCGTCGCGTTCTTACCGGCGGCGGGTGAAGTGCATTTGTCGCGCGAAGGGCGCCTGTTGAGCGTGCAGAACTTTATGATGGGCAACCACGAAGTGGATACCCGGGGACTACCCTACGGCATTTATGATGTTGACGTTGAAGTGATCGTCAATGGCCGGGTGGTGGGCAAGCGCACGCAGCGGGTGAACAAGTTATTTAGCCGTGGACGCGGGGCGGGGGCTCCCTTGGCCTGGCAGCTGTGGGGCGGCAGTTTTCATATGGATCGCTGGTCAGAGAGCGGTAAAAAGACCAAACCCGCGAAAGAGAGCTGGCTGGCGGGGGCGTCCACTTCCGGTGCCGTCGGGACCTTCAGCTGGGCGGCAACCGGCTATGGCTACGATAGCAACGCGGTCGCCGAGACGCGCCTGACGATGCCGTTGACGGAGTCGATCAACGTTAACCTGCAAAATATGCTGGCCAGCGATAGCTCCTGGAGCAGCATCGGTAGCATCAGCGCCTCGTTGCCCGGTGGGTTTAGCACGATCTGGGTGAACCAGGAAAGGACCGTTATCGGCGATAAACTGCGCCGCAGCGATGCCGATAACCGGGCCATTGGCGGGACGCTTAACCTGAACCCGCTATGGTCGAAACTGGGGACGTTTAGCCTCAGCTACAACGATGACCGCCGCTACCGCAGCCATTACTACACCGCCGATTATTACCAGACCCTCTTTAGCGGTGCTTTCGGCTCGCTGGGCCTGCGTGCGGGTATTCAGCGCTTCAACAACGGCAACAGCAGTAGCAGTACCGGAAAATATATCGCGCTTGATTTCTCACTGCCGCTGGGCAACTGGTTCAGCGCCGGCATGACTCACCAGAACGGCTACACCATGGCCAACCTCGCCGCGAGAAAACAGTTTGATGAGGGGGTTGTACGCACCCTCGGCGCCAATATTTCCCGGGCGATTTCCGGTGATACCGGCGATGACAAAACCTTGAGCGGCGGCGCCTATGCCCAGTTTGATACGCGCTATGCCAACGGTACGCTGAATATTAACAGCGGTGCTGACGGTTATGTAAACACCAACCTCACCGCCAACGGTAGCGTCGGTTGGCAGGGGCGCAATATCGCTGCCAGCGGGCGTACCGACGGCAACGCGGGGGTGATTTTCAACACCGGCCTTGATGACGACGGCAAGCTGAGCGCGAAGGTCAACGGGCGGGTTTATCAGCTGAGCGGCAAGCGCAACTATCTGCCGCTTTCCCCTTACAGTCGCTACGACGTTGAGCTGCAGAACAGCAAAAACTCGCTCGACAGCTACGACATCGTCAGCAACCGCAAGAGCCGCCTGACGCTCTATCCGGGCAACGTGGCGGTGATCGAGCCGGAAGTGAAGCAGATGGTGACCGTTTCCGGACGCATTCGCGCCGAAGACGGCACGCTGCTGGCGAATGCGCATATCAATAACCACATTGGCCGTACGCGCACCGATAGCAGCGGCGGATTTGTAATGGATGTGGATAAAAAATTTCCGACGATAGATTTCACCTACGGCAACAACCAGAGCTGTGAAGTCGGACTGAACATCAGCCAGGCGCGCGGTGCGGTTTGGGTGGGCGATGTGGTGTGCGCTGGCCTGAAAACTTACGCCAGCACGCAGCAGGCAGGAGAAGGACATGAAAGTTAAAGGATTCGCGTTGATAGGCCTGGGGCTGGTGGCGCTATATGCCTCGCGAGCCGGGGCAGCAGTCACGAAAACAACCTGGGCGGATGCGGCGGCAGTGCAGTATGTGTTCGTAGAAAATAACTCGGATGATAACTTTTTCGTCACGCCGGGCGGCGTGCTGGACCCGCGTATGACCGGTGCCAGCCGCTGGACCGGGCTGAAATATACCGGCAGCGGTACCATCTATCAGCAGAGTCTGGGCTATATCGACAATGGCTATAACACCGCCCTTTACGCTAACTGGCAGTTCGATATGTGGCTGGAAAACGCCCCGGTATCGTATCCCCTAAGCGGACTGCGCTGCATCAACTGGTATGCCGGCTGCGATATGGGTACCAGCCTTATTTTGCCGCAGGTCACCGATGCCAACGGTTTTTACGGCGCGAAAGTTACCTCCGGCGGGCAAAAATGGATGCACGGCATGATGTCGGACGCGTTTTATCAGTATCTCCAGCAGATGCCGGTGGGCGGTAGCATGTCGATGACCATCAATGCCTGTCAGACCTCCGTCGCCTACGATGCCACCAGCGGCGCACGTTGTAAGGACCAGGCGTCCGGTTCCTGGTATGTGCGTAACGTCACCCACACCAAAGCGGCAAGCTTAAAGCTCATCAATACGCACTCCTTGACCGAAGTGTTTATCAACAGCGATGGGATCCCGACGCTGGGGGAAGGAAATAGTAATTGTCAGGAGCAGACCATTGGCACCCGCAGCGGGCTGAGCTGCAAGATGGTCGACTATGCGTTGCAGCATAACGGGCTGAGCAATACCTCGATCCATATCTTCCCGGCGATTAGTAACTCCTCGCTGGCCTCGGCGGTGGGCAGTTACGATATGCAGTTCAGCCTCAACGGCAATAGCTGGAAGCCGGTCAGCGGCACCGCTTACTACTATACCTTTAACGAAATGAAAGCCTCGGATTCGGTCTACATCTTCTTTTCCAGCAACTTCTTTAAGCAGATGGTGGCGCAGGGGATCAGCGATATCAACACCCAGGATCTGTTTAACTTTCGTTTCCAGAACACCACCTCGCCGGAGTCCGGCTGGTATGAGTTTTCCACCTCTAACTCGCTGGTTATCAAGCCGCGTGATTTCAGCATCAGCATTATTTCGGATGAGTACACCAGTTCGCCATCACGAGAAGGCAATGTCGGGGCCGGGGAGCCTGCGCTTGATTTTGGCTACATCGTGACCACCAGCGGCAGAACCGCCGCCGATGAGGTCCTGATTAAAGTGGATGGCCCGGCACAGTCCATTGCCGGTCGTTCGTACTGTCTTTTTACCTCGGCAGATGGCACGGCAAAGGTGCCTTTCCCGGCGCAGCTCTCGCTGACGACCCAAAGCGGCGCGATCAAAACGTACGACGCAGGCTGCGATAGTCACTGGAACGATATGACGGATGCGCTGTGGCTGACGACGCCGTGGACCGATGCGTCCGGCGATGTTGGCGTGATGAATAAGACAACGGTTAAATTTTCCATCCCGATGAACGATGCTATCTCATTAAGAACCATTAATGACGAGGGCTGGTTTGGCGAAGTAAGTGCTTCAGGAGAGATTCATGTTCAGGCGACGTGGCGCAATATTAATTAAGCGGTTCAGAGTCGCCGGGTGGTTACTACTGCTGGGGCTGCCGATGGTGGGCCAGGCGATCTCCGTCGGCAATCTGACTTTTTCGCTGGGGGCTGAGGAGCAATTTGTTGCTAAACGGGTCCTGAATAACAATAAGAGCGCGCGGCTGTATCAGGTCTCCGTGGTTGGTATCGACCGTCCTGGTGGCAATGAAGTGCGCTCCCGTCCTGCGGATGGCGAACTGCTGTTTGCTCCGCGCCAGCTGACGTTACAGGCCGGGCAGGGCGAGTATTTTAAATTTTATTATCATGGCCCGCAGGATAACCGTGAACGCTATTACCGGGTGTCGTTTCGTGAAATCCCGACGCGCAATCGCGTCGCGCGTAATGCGGCGGGAGGAATGGTCGGTATCGATCCGGTAGTGGTGATGGAGACTATCCTGGTGGTGCGTCCGCGGCAGGTGCAGTTTCGCTGGGCCTTCGATCCCAAGGCGGGGAGTCTCAGTAACAGCGGCAATACCTGGTTTAAGCTGTTGATTAAACCCGGGTGCGATTCAACGGAAGAAGAGGGAGAGGCCTGGTATTTGCGGCCTGGAGATGTGCTTCGCCAGGCGGCACTGCGCCAGCCTGGCAATAAATATATTATCTATAATGATAAATTTATTAAGATATCAAAGGATTGCGAATAGACGGCGTCAGAGCTGTCCGTTAAATGGTCTGGCGATCAGGTCATGACCATCGGCCATTGCGGCGGCGTCTGACTCATGACGTCAATCATCACGTCTTTGATATTGCCCCAGATTTTAGCGACATCCAGCAGTGTGATACCCAGCAGGCCGGTGGCGAACCAGCAGGCCGCAGCCAGGCCAAGACAGCTGCAAATGACGGCTAAACCGGCATAGTCACTTTTACGTAGCTGAATGTTCATCGAGCTGGCCAAAAACATCAAAACCGCGCTCACTAGCGGCCAGCGCAACAGTATGACACTGGTAGTAATGGAAGCCATCAACCTCATCCTCAAAAAGATCGGGTGCCTTTGACAACCTGGCGAGACTGACGATGACGTGGCGCTCTGGCTATCTTTAGGCAATCAGGAAAGTAATGAAACAGTGTTCTTGTTTCACTAAGTTGTGTGAACTATATCACATTTGCTGTTTTATTCACCAGTCCAAAATGCGCGTTTTTTTATCTGTTTTTAAACCATATTATTAATATGGTTATTGGCGCGATATATGACCTATTATTTATGAACGTTATCTGCGGTTTTAATGATTTATTCTCGGCAATGATACGGATAAACCGAATTACTGAGTGGTCGGACTCGCATAATGCCGAGAAAGTTTCTCGATTGCCCGCGAACTTAGTATTATTCATCATTATTGACGATGGGGTTTTTACACCAACTGGCTGATTGCCAAAAATAGTCACTGCTGTAAACAATGGGTGTGATCTTTTACCGTGATTAAGGCATATCGCATGGATAAACAACGGAAATGAATCGTCGCACGCTGCGCAAGCCCTTGCGTATATTGGGCCTTGCCCTGGTGGTCTTACTGCCCATCGTTCTGGCGCTGTGGTTTGCCCAGCTGAGAGCGAAAGCGGAAACCGGCGATCGGCTCCGTTCGTTCTCGCAGCTGGCGTTGCAAAAAACGGAGCTGGTGGTCGATGAGGTGGAGCTGGCACGGAAAAAAGCCTTGCAATATAAAGGGGTAATCTGTTCTCCCGAGCACCAGCAATATATGCTGGGGATCGTGCGCAGTCTGCTTTACGTCGATGATTTAATTTACGCTGACGGGACGCAGTTTGATTGTTCCACCTCGGTTCACCCGAAGACCCCGTGGCGAACGCCGGCGGCAAATTATACAAAAGCGCCCGATATCGCTATTTACTATTATCGGGATACGCCTTTCTATCCTGGTTTTGCCATGACCTATATGCAAAAAGGGCACTACGTCGCGGTTATTAATCCTCTGTCCTACAGCGCCTTAATATCCAGCGATAAAGATTTAGCCTATGGCTTGTTCGATACCAAAACTAACCTCTTTTTCTCTACCAGCAAAAATGCTGATGCCGAGTTGCTGCACAGACTGGTAGGACACGATAGCACCTTATTCCGCCAGGATAACCGGGTTTATACCGTGGCTCGCTCCACCATTCGCCCCATCGCGGTGATCATGTCTACGTCGTACGCCAGCTATTACCAGGTCTTTTTTGATCAGCTCACCGTCACGCTGCCGCTGGGCTTCATTTGCAGCCTCCTGATTTTACTGGTCTGGTCGCGAACCCGTAAGCAATACGATTCCCCGCGCAATATGCTGCAGCGGGCGCTAAACCACCGCCAGTTGCGCCTGCACTACCAGCCCATCATCGATATTCAACATAACCGCTGTGTGGGGGCTGAAGCACTGCTGCGCTGGCCGGGATGTGAGGGGACGGTGATGAGCCCGGCGGAGTTTATTCCGCTGGCGGAAAGCGAAGGGATGATCGCCCAGATTACCGACTATGTGGTGGATGAACTGTTTGCTGAACTGGGGGAGTTTCTCTCCCGGCATCCTCATCTGTATATCGCCATTAACCTGTCGGCCACGGATTTTTACTCATCAAGGCTGATCGCCAGAATCAGTGAAAAGGCCAGCAGCTACGCGGTAAGTATCGACCAGATTAAAATTGAAGTGACCGAGCGCGGGTTTATCGATGTGCACAAATCCATGCCGGTGATCCAGGCCTTCCGTGAAGCCGGGTATGAAATTGCCATTGATGATTTTGGCACCGGCTATTCAAACCTGCACAATCTCCACCTGCTGAACGTGGATATCCTCAAGATCGATAAGTCGTTTATCGATACGCTGACGACCAACAGTACCAGCTACATGATCGTCGAGCATATTATTGAAATGGCGCGCAGCTTGCATTTAAAGACCGTTGCTGAAGGGGTGGAAACGATAGAGCAGGTGAACTGGCTACGACAACGTGGCGTGCAGTATTGCCAGGGCTGGCACTTTGCCAAAGCGATGCCGCCGCAGGAGTTCAGGTTGTGGCTGGCGAACGCGCCCAGGCTGCTCAGCCCCAGTGCCTGAACGGTCAGGCAGAAATCTGATGGCGGTAGTCGCTAGGGGTTCGATCAAACTCCCGGCGGAACACCCGTGAGAAGGTCTGCTGCGACACGTACCCCAGATCCATCGCAATATCAAAGATCGGTCGCTGCGTCGTTCTGAGCGCTTCTGCTGCCATCAGCAACCGGCGCTGGCGGATGTAATCACCCAACGTTTGATGCATCACGGCACGGAACATCCGCTGAAGGTACCATTTCGAGTAACCTGATTTTCTGGCGACTACATCAATGTTAAGTGGTTGATCGATATGTTCATCAATCCATTCAATAAGCGTTTGGATAATATCCTGATGGGACATAAAGCGGCCTCTCTCAATTCTCGATTCGTCGTTTTGTCTGTGGGCGAGTATAATTCCTCAAGTTAACTTGAGGTAAAGCGCTTTATGGAAAAGAAATCGACCCGCATTAAAATGCTGCTGACCCCAGGCGAGGTGGCAAAACGTACCGGTGTTGCCGTCTCGGCTCTGCATTTCTACGAGAGCAAAGGGCTGATTCACAGCCAGCGCAATACCGGCAATCAGCGGCGCTATCGACGTGACGTGCTACGTGCGGTGGCGATCATTAAAATTGCCCAGCGTATCGGTATCCCGCTGGCGACCATCGGCGATGCGTTTGGCGTATTGCCGGAGGGGCATAACCTGAGCGCCAAAGAGTGGAAGCAGCTCTCGTCGCAGTGGCGGGAAGAGCTGGACCGCCGCATCCATACCCTTACCGCGCTGCGCGATCAACTGGATGGCTGTATTGGTTGCGGTTGCCTGTCACGGCGCGACTGCCCGTTGCGTAACCCGGGAGATAAACTGGGTGAAGAGGGGACTGGGGCGCGACTGCTGGAAGATGACGTATAAAAACTAAAGCGCCACAACAGGGCGCTTTAGTTGTTTTCCGGTCTTTGTCTTTTACTCTATCCTACTGGTTCGCAGGAGGGTTTCCCCCGACGTCGACTCCCCTCAGTATTGCGCAAGATGTTGATGGAGGTTCCGGATTGCGTCGACAATTTAATTGTGGCACAGCCCCGTCATTTCACCGGTTTATTTCGCCGAAATTTTTCCGCCAATCGTCGTCAGTTCCTATAGTTAATTCGAACAACTGACGGGAGAATCTCCATGCTGACGGTGCATCACCTCAATCAATCGCGATCGCAGCGCGTGCTGTGGGCGCTTGAAGAACTCCAGCTGCCCTATCGCGTGGTCAGCTACCAGCGGCAGAAGAACATGCTGGCGCCCCCGGAACTGAAAAAGATCCATCCGCTTGGCAAATCGCCGGTGGTGGAAGATAACGGCTACGTGCTGGCGGAGTCGGGCGCGATTCTGGAATATTTGCAGGAAACCTACGATAGCGAACAGCAGTTCAGGCCGCAGGGGACCGCCGACAAGCTGCAATATCGTTTCTGGCTGCATTATGCCGAGGGTTCGCTGATGCCGCTGCTGTTGATGAAGCTGGTTTTTGCCAGCCTCGGCAAACCGCCGATCCCTCTCGGCATGCGAACGCTGGGTAACGTGCTGGGCAAGGGCGTGCAGAAAGCCTGGCTGGATCGACAAATTGCCACTCACGCCCGCTATATAGAAGAGCATCTTGCCAGCCAGCCGTGGTTTGCGGGGGCAACGCTGAGCATGGCCGATATCCAGCTCAGTTTTCCGGTGATGGCGCTGCTGGCGCGCGGTGGTATTGCCGATTTGCCGCACATCCGGCGCTGGGTGCAGCAGGTGGAACAGCGTCCGGCCTGGCAACGGGCGATTGAACGCGGCGGTCCGTTCACCCTGCCGGAGTGAAGTAGTGATTTTTGTGATGACCGCCAGGAATTGCTATCAGCGCAATACAAAAATGTTACCGGATTGCGCATGAACGACAACGTTTGCGCATCGGCTGGTTATTTCGTGAGCGTCATAAGCAAAATTTAGCGAATTAGCGTAAACATCAGTTGAAAAGGCCCATCTAAAGGCTGGATAATCGTTTGCTTTTTTATTTTGCTCGCTATTTATCCCAGAAATAATTCGAGTTGCAGGACAACAATGCGCAGGCAACTTGAAGGATGACGGGTATATCCTCCTTTGCGGGGAGGTGGGTAAATTTATTCTGACCACCGTATTGTATGCGTGGAGTTAAACGTTTGCTTTTTGCAGCCCCCCTGGCGTTGCAAGCAGCACAAGGAGATCGCGTTTAACTGGCAGTGGATGGTCCATCACGTATGCAGACAAACGATAAAAATTTTCAGGGGACGTTTTCTATGTCTACGCCTTCAGCGCGTACCGGCGGTTCACTAGACGCCTGGTTTAAAATTTCAGCTCGTGGCAGCTCCGTTCGTCAGGAGATTGTCGCCGGTTTAACCACTTTTCTGGCGATGGTGTACTCGGTCATTGTTGTCCCAGGCATGCTGGGGAAAGCCGGGTTCCCTCCGGCCGCGGTGTTTGTTTCCACCTGTCTGGTCGCAGGTGTCGGCTCTCTGGTGATGGGGCTGTGGGCAAACCTGCCGCTGGCGATCGGTTGTGCTATTTCGCTGACCGCGTTTACCGCCTTCAGTCTGGTACTGGGGCAACACATCAGTATCCCGGTAGCGCTGGGTGCTGTATTCCTGATGGGTGTGCTGTTTACGGTGATCTCCGCCACCGGCATTCGTAGCTGGATCCTGCGCAATTTACCGCAGGGCGTTGCGCACGGTACCGGGATTGGTATCGGCCTGTTTCTGCTGCTGATCGCCGCTAACGGCGTGGGTCTGGTCATTAAAAACCCGCTGGACGGCCTGCCGGTCGCGCTGGGTAACTTCGACAGCTTCCCGGTGATCATGTCCCTGATTGGCCTGGCGGTGATTATTGGCCTGGAAAAAATGAAAGTCCCGGGCGGTATTCTGCTGACGATTATCGGTGTTTCTATTGTCGGCCTGATCTTTGACCCGAACGTTCACTTCTCCGGCATTTTCGCGATGCCTTCGCTGAGCGATGACCAAGGCAACTCGCTGATTGGCAGCCTGGACATTATGGGGGCGCTGAATCCGGTGGTACTGCCTAGCGTACTGGCGCTGGTGATGACCGCGGTGTTTGATGCGACCGGCACCATTCGTGCAGTGGCGGGTCAGGCTAACCTGCTGGATAAAGACGGACAGATTATTAACGGCGGCAAAGCGCTGACCACCGACTCCCTGAGCAGCGTCTTCTCCGGCGTGGTTGGGGCAGCACCGGCGGCCGTATATATCGAATCAGCGGCAGGTACTGCGGCAGGCGGCAAAACCGGCCTCACCGCGGTGACCGTTGGCGTGCTGTTCCTGCTGATCCTGTTCCTCTCCCCGCTCTCTTATCTGGTCCCGGCGTATGCCACGGCTCCGGCGCTGATGTATGTCGGCCTGCTGATGCTGAGCAACGTTGCCAAAATCGACTTTAATGATTTCGTCGATGCGATGGCGGGTCTGATCACCGCGGTCTTTATCGTGCTGACCTGTAACATCGTAACCGGCATTATGATCGGTTTTGCCACCCTGGTGATTGGCCGTCTGGTCTCTGGTGAATGGCGTAAGCTGAACCTGGGCACCGTCATCATCGCCGCGGCGCTGGTGATCTTCTACGCCGGCGGTTGGGCTATTTAAGCTTTTCTTGCGGTCAACGGGCGGCTCAGGCCGCCTGTTTTATTTTTAAGCCACATCCGGTTTCCTTTTGCGTTAATCTGAGTAGCGTATCATCCAAAGACATGACGTCTCAGGTGTATACCCGTCATACTTCAAGTTGCATGAGCGTTGGCAATACTCGGCCCATCCCTGGGCCTCGCCCTAAGGGCGCTGCGAGCAGCGTTCAAATTCGTTCCTGACGAATTTGTCCTCGCTCACCCCAGTCACTTACTTCAGTAAGCTTCTGGGGATTCCCTGCGTCGCCGCCTGCCTGCAACTCGAATTATTTAGGGTATAAAATAATAAAATGTAGCGAACAGGGAACACATGGAAATATTCTTCACCATACTCATCATGACCCTCGTGGTTTCACTTTCCGGGGTGGTTACACGCGTACTGCCCTTCCAGGTTCCACTCCCATTAATGCAAATCGCCATTGGTGCGATGCTGGCGTGGCCGACCTTTGGTCTGCACGTTGAATTTGACCCCGAGCTCTTCCTGGTTCTGTTTATCCCGCCGCTGCTGTTTGCCGACGGCTGGAAGACACCGACCCGCGAATTTATTGAGCACGGCCGGGAAATCCTCGGGCTGGCGCTGGCGCTGGTGCTGGTGACGGTGGTGGGTATCGGCTTCCTGATTTACTGGATCGTTCCGGGGATTCCGCTGATTCCGGCATTTGCGCTGGCGGCGGTGCTGTCACCGACCGATGCCGTTGCGCTGTCGGGCATTGTGGGTGAGGGGCGCATCCCGAAAAAAATTATGGGGATCTTGCAGGGCGAGGCGTTGATGAACGATGCCTCCGGCCTGGTCTCGCTGAAATTTGCCGTCGCCGTGGCGATGGGGACGATGGTCTTTACCGTCGGCGGTGCGACAGTCGAATTCCTGAAGGTGGCGATCGGCGGCATCCTGGCCGGTTTTGTGGTCAGCTGGCTGTACGGGCGCTCGATGCGTTTCCTCAGCCGCTGGGGCGGCGATGAGCCTGCCACGCAGATTGTCCTGCTGTTCCTGCTGCCGTTTGCCTCCTACCTGATCGCCGAACATATTGGCGTCTCCGGGATCCTGGCGGCGGTCGCGGCGGGGATGACCATTACCCGTTCCGGAGTGATGCGCACGGCACCGCTGGCGATGCGTCTGCGTGCGAACAGCACCTGGGCGATGCTGGAGTTCGTGTTTAACGGCATGGTGTTCCTGCTGTTGGGCCTGCAGCTGCCGGATATTCTGTCGACCTCGCTGGTGGCGGCCGAAGCGGACCCTAACGTTGAAACCTGGATGCTGTTTACCGACATTATCCTGATTTACGCGGCGCTGATGCTGGTGCGTTTTGGCTGGCTGTGGACGATGCGGAAATTAAGCCAACGCTTCCTGAAAAAGAAACCGATGGAGTTTGGTTCATGGACCACCCGTGAGCTGCTGATCTCCTCCGTTGCCGGGGTGCGCGGGGCGATTACGTTGGCCGGTGTCCTGTCGATTCCGCTGCTGCTGCCGGACGGTAACGTCTTCCCGGCACGTTATGAACTGGTCTTTTTGGCGGCGGGGGTGATCCTGTTCTCGCTGTTTGTCGGCGTGATTGCGCTGCCGATTCTGCTGCGCCATATCGAGTCGAGCGACCACGTCCAGCAGCGTAAAGAGGAGCGACTGGCCCGCGCGGCGACCGCCGATGTTGCTATTGTCGCGATTCAGAAAATGGAGGAGCGACTGGCGGCGGATACCAAAGAGAATATCGATAACCAGCTGCTGACCGAGGTCAGTTCCAGGGTGATCGGTAACCTGCGCCGCCGCGTTGACGGGCGCAACGATGTCGAAACCTCAATCCTCGAAGAGCAGCTTGAACGGCGGTTCCGTCTGGCGGCGCTGCGTTCGGAACGCGGGGAGCTGTATCACCTGCGTGCGACCCGGCAGATCAGCAACGAGACGCTGCAGAAGCTGCTGCACGACCTGGACCTGCTGGAAGCGCTGTTAATCGAAGATCAGTAACGTTGTACCTGTTCCCCGGTAGCGCTGCGCTGACCGGGCTACGGGAGCGGTTGATTGGGTAGCCCGGACAGGCGCAACGCGCCGCCTCCGGGGCCTTATTCCAGCCAGAAGGCCTTACTGCACTCCAGCCACGCCTGGGCGCTGTGCGACAGATAAACCCCTTCCCGCCAGATCATCCCCAGCTCCCAGTGCAGCTCACTCTGCAACGGTATCCAGCAAAAATCCTGCGCATCGAGGCGCTCACAGATTGGCTGCGGCAGGATCGCCACGCCGATGCCCGCCTGCACCATTGCCGCCAGGAAATCCCACTGGCCGCTGCGCACCGCGATACGGGGTTTCACATCATGGTAGGTAAACAGCGCCATCAGCTGGCGGCTGAGGGCGAAATCTTCGTTATAAATCACCAGCGGATGGGCCGCGAGCGCTTCCGGTGACAGCGATTTAACCTGCGCCCATTGCTCCGTCCTTGGGGTCAGCACGCACAGCGGGTGGTTGAACAGCGGCAGGGTGCTCAGACCGCTGTTCTCGTCAACCGGCAGCGCCGTCATCGCAAGGTCCAGCTCGCCGTTGCTCACCGCCTGCTGCACCGTCAGGCCGCCGAACTCCGAAATCTTCAGCTCGACGCCCGGGTAGCGCTGGCGAAACTGGCTGATAGGCTCGGCCATCAGCATCCCCACCATCGGCGGGATCCCCAGTCTCAGGATGCCCTTGTGGAGATGGTTAATATCGCTCAGCTCCGATTCCAGCTGATGGAACTCACCCAGAATCGCCTGTCCGCGTTCGAAAACCACCCGGCCGGTGTCGGTCAGCAGGAGCTTGCGGCCATCGCGAATCAACAGGGTGCAGTTCAGCTCATCTTCCAGATTTTTGAGCATCTTGCTGATCGTGGGTTGCGTCACAAACAGTTTTTCCGCAGCGCGCGTAAAACTCTGCTGGCGCACCACCTCGACAAAATAGCGCAGCGTTCGGATATCCATAATTATTCCCAGAGACTATACCTGTGATGATTTTAATTCATTTCTGTCCGTTCCGGCGGCTCTCTATACTGCTCACCTCGCTTCTTTTTCAGGAATTTCGCTCATGGCCTTCGCGCCAGCTCGTGTGACCCCCCTCGTTGTACAACGCCTTCAGGTACCCGTTCAGGTGCTTATTTATGCCGGATTGTTTGTCTGCGCTGACTATCTGGTGAACTGGCTGCATCTGCCCCTGCCGGCGAATCTGGTCGGCATGCTGCTGCTGCTGGCGTTAATCGTCTGCCGGGTGATCCCGTTAAACTGGGTGCGGGCAGGCTCCCGCTGGCTGCTGGCCGAGATGCTGCTGTTCTTTGTTCCGGCGGTGGTGGCGGTGGTGAATTACACCCAGTTGCTGATGGTGGATGGCTGGCGAATCTTCCTGGTGATTGCCCTGAGTACCATGATGGTGCTGGGGGCCACCGCATGGGTGGTGGATAAAGTATATCGCTATGAAATCAGCAGGATGAAGCATGAGTAATTTTCAACTGAGCCTGCTGTGTCTGATCGTTACGCTGGTACTCTATTTCGCCAATAAGCGCCTGTATCGCCGTTTTCACAAGCTGCCGCTGATGCCGCTGGTTTTTACCCCGCTGCTGCTGGTGCTGATCCTGGTCTTTGGCCATATTTCCTATCAAAACTATATGGGCGAAGCCCACTGGCTGTTATGGCTGCTGGGGCCGGCGACCATCGCGTTTGCGGTCCCGGTGTATGACAACCTGGCGGTGATTAAACGTCACTGGATGTCGCTGAGCGCCGGGGTGACCACCGCGGTGGTCGTGGCGGTGACCAGCTCGGTCTGGCTGGCCCGGCTGTTCACCCTGCCGGACGAGATCCAGCGCAGCCTGGCGGTGCGGTCGATCACCACGCCGTTTGCGCTGGCGGCAGCCAAACCGATCGGCGGCCAGCCGGAGCTGGTGGCATTGTTTGTGGTGATTACCGGCGTGTTTGGCATGGCGGTGGGGGATGTGCTGTTTATGCGGCTCGCCATTCGCGGCGGGATGGCAAAAGGGGCCGGTTTTGGCGCGGCATCTCACGGGGCGGGCACCGCGCATTCGTATGAGCTAGGACCACAGGAAGGGGTCGTTGCCAGCCTGGTGATGATGTTGTCCGGCGTGGTGACGGTGCTGGCAGCACCGCTGGTCGGCTGGTTGATGTTCTGAGTGGCTGATCGGACCTACAGCCGGTTACGGCGCTGCAGGCCCGATCAGAATTAACGATTCAGACGGCGAACAATACGTTCAACCTGCTGGCGAAAATCGCTGACGACCTGGGCCACCGGCTGGCCCTGATCGAGCTTTTCGCGAGCGGACATAAACTGGTCGATGACCTGTAAATCCTCAATATATGGCGTCGCGACAGCGGTGGTCGGCAGCGATTGTGCTTGCCTCAAACCTGCGACGACCGGATCGTTCGGGTCAATTACCCCTTTCTCCGTTAACAGCGTCTCGGCGGTTTTACTCAAGGGAATGCCGCGCTCAAGGCCAAGCGCCTCAATGGCCCGCGGGTCGTTGAGCAAAAAATTGACCAGCATCGCCGCTTCTTTAGGATGTCGGGTCGACTTCGCCACGGAGAACATCTGCGCGGTCTTGAAGTACACGCCTGACTCGGTCACGCCGGGCAGCATCACGTAATCGCCCAGCACCAGTTTGGCCGGTGGCGTGAGGTTGTTGATATACATGCGAATAGAAATATTCCAGGTAAAGGTCCCGCCCCATTCGCCATTGATCCACGGCTTCATTTCGTACAGATTGCCTTTGCCGTAAGAGGAGAGCGTTTTCGGCGATGGTACCACGTGGTCCTCGCTGAGACGTTTCACAAAGCTGAACGCTTCCTCCCACTGCGCATCGTTCCAGGTAAATTTGCCGCGACTATCGAACATCGGCTTCTGGTATTTCTGCATCATGTAGGTGTTAAGCAACAGGATGACGTCCTGATCGACCATGCTGTAGGGATAATAGTGATTGCCCAGCTTCTGCTGGAAACTTTTCCCGGCGGCAAAAAGCGCGTCCCAGGTTGTCGGGTAGGTCAGGCCGGCTTTGTTCCAGGTGACGTCGTTGTAGTAGAACACTGGCGCGTTGACCGAGATTGGCAGGCCGTTGAGCTTGCCTTTGATGGTGGTGGACTGCAAATCTTTGGCCTGATACTGGTCCAGATTCAGCTCATTTTTGAGCGTGTTCAGGTCGTAATATCCCTCGCCATTTTTGGAAAAAATAATCAGCCACGGCCAGTTGGTTTGCATCACGTCCGGCTCGGTGCCGCTGGCCATCTGGGTTGTCAGACGCGAAAGATGCCCGTCCCAGCCGGTATATTCAGCCTTCACTTTGATCTCGGGGTTCGCTTTCTCAAAGGCTTCAAGCGCCTTCAGGGTCGCCTGGTGGCGGCTATTGCCTCCCCACCATGACATACGTAATTCAACGGGCTGCTGTGCCCAGGCAGAGGTACAGGACAGTAACAGCGATGCGATAACACCTGACGCAAGTTTATTCATTACTTGTCTCCGGGAAGAGGCAAAAATATTGTTATTAAACAGGTGAGTAACAACTTAATACTGACTATTATTTCCGGCACAGCTTTCTGCCGCGCCGGAAAGAGGGACTTAGCGTTTCGCCAGGCGGGAAACCAGTTCGAACTCCTTAAAATTCACCGGGCGCTGCTGCTGCATAGAGATATTGCCCGCAATGCCGGTGAGAATAGACATCGCGCCTGCGCGGTGGTCGGCGGCACGCTGCAAGGGGTCGTGGCCCGGCTCGCCAAACAGATCCGCCAGCATGGCGTTGTCGCCGCCACCGTGGCCGCCTTCACCGAGGGTGAATTGTGCTTTCCACGGTTCAGCAAACATCGGGAAGACGGTGATATCGCATTGCTCCAGGCTGCCTTCATTTTCGCGTTTCCCGCCGGCGTTGACGTAGGACTTCTCGACGATTTTCATCTCCAGACGGCCTTCGGTGCCGTTAAATACCACGTTCAACCCTTCCCACGGCAGATAGGCGTTAAGCGAGTAGGTGAGCTGGACTTGGTTTTGGTACTTCACCAGCACCGACATGGTGTCTTCGATGGTGATACCGTCGCTAAATACGCTCCGATCGCGGAAATAGTTGTCTTCATGCTCGGCGTCGAGGTACAGCGCTTTTAGCTGTTCGTTGTCCGCCATATTCAGTGCGAACGGGTCGTCTTTAGCTTCGGCAAAACCGTGGGTGCGCGGGTAGAACTGCGAGACTCCGCGTTGCTCTGCATTCTCTTTGCCGTAGAACTGCAGGCTGCCCTCGGCGTAAACGCGCTCCGGATAGCTGGCCAGCCAGAAATTCATCAGGTCGAAATGGTGAGTGGATTTGTGCACCAGCAGGCCGCCGCTGTTGCGTTTTTCACGATGCCAGCGGCGGAAGTAATCTGCGCCGTGCTCGGTGTTGAGTAGCCACTCAAAGTGGACGGAGGTCACGTTGCCAATCACGCCCTGCATCAGCAGCTCGCGCACTTTGCTATGATGCGGCGCGTAGCGATAGTTAAAGGCCACGCGCACGGTATGGCCGGTTGCTTCAATGGCGTCGAGAATACGCAGCGCACGTTTTTCGTCGATGGTCATCGGTTTTTCAGTGATGACGTCGCAGCCCGCATGCAGCGCCCGGACGATATAGTCATCGTGGGTGCGATCCATGGTGGTGACGATGATGATATCCGGGCGCGTTTCACGGATCATCTCTTCGAACTGCGCCGCTTTCCAGGTAGATACCGGCTCTGCGCCTTCGTGCTGCAACAATTTATTGGCATAGTTCATGCGGGTCTGGTTGGTATCGCAGAAAGCGACCATTCTGGCATTATCTCGCCAGCTTCCAGCAATGGCGGAAATATATAAACCTGCACGACCTCCAGTACCGACCAGAGCATATGTTTTCATGGCATCCTCGCTTAAAATAAAAATTTGAATGTCAGCAAGGCGACGCCATGAAACGTATTCCGCATCAATTGATGGAGCTGAACAGCACTTTTATTTGGCATTGGCCCTGGTTTGTTCAGGGCGTTAAAAGCGCGAAACAGCACGGTTTCACCGGCATCATCCTGCACCAACAGGAACTGCTTTCTTTTCTTGCGACGCCCTCGCCGTTGAGTCAAAAGCTCAACGTCGAGAACCTGATTCATCAACAAAATTACGCGCTGCAATATTTAAAACGCGTCGACCAATATCTGGCGGAAAATAATTTATCCTTTTGGTTGCAGGGTGAAGCCGCGCCAAACGACGATATTATTAAGCGTAAATTTCCCGAGCTGACTTTCGACGAAAAAAGCGCCCCGGATTTCTGGCAGCATTTCTATGCGGCGATATTGCATCCGCTACTTCACACTCTGCCGCATCTCAGCGGGCTGATCCTGAGCCTGACCACGCCGGATTTTCAGACCGCCCGTTGGCAGCAAAGCCTGCACGATGTCTGGAGCCTGCTGCGCGCCCAGGGCAAAAAACTGGTGTTGCGCGACTATATCGATGACAGCTGGCCCCGGCAGCAGCTTGCCAACATGCTGGCGACGCTTCCCGACGACGTTCGCGCCTCGGTCAAAGCCACGGAGCTGGACTATCACCCCGGTTTTGCTAACCACCCGCACATTGCCACGCTGCCGGGGCATAAAAAGTGGATCGAGTACGATCTCTTTGGCACCGGCTACGGCTGGACAGCGCTGCCGTGCTATCTGGCCGATGAGATCAGCGGCCGTTTAAGCTGGGCGCTTAGCGCCGCCGAAAACGAAATTGAAGCCATCACGTCACGCGTCAGCTGGCAGTGGCTGCCTGACAGCCGGGTGATGGACTCCGCCAACGCGGTGAATCTGTTTGGCCTCTCGGCCGCCAATCAGACCGCAGATGCGTCCCAGCCTTCTGCGTTTGAGCGCTGGGCCGATCATCAGCAGCTCGGCTTTCGCTCAATGCAGGACAAACGCCAGCTGGCGGCCATCGTTCACGCCAGCTACGACTGGCTGTGTAAAACGCCGAACTTCCTGGGCCGCCGTCTGCACTACCAAAGCCAGATCCCGGAAAGCGTGGCGCAGGCACAACAGCTTTTGCACATGGACACCCGCAGCGCTAACTGGATGCATGCCTGGCAACCGCTGATGCCCACCGACGCCCCGGGACTCGCTAAAGAGCAGCGCGAGCTGGTGGTGCTGGAAAAAGAGGCCGCCTGCTTTTTGGCCTCGCGCACGGTACAAAACCTGCGTGAGCTGATGCCGCGTATTACCTGCCCAAACGACTCGCTGGAGGTCCTGCTGGCCGCCTGGTGCAGCGCGGAAATCTACAGCCAGATGTTCTCTCGCGTGGCCGCTGCGATGACAGATGTCCTGTGGATCGATCGCTACGGTCAGCAAAGCCTGCCGGCGGATGTACTACCAAAGCACCAGCAACGGCTGCTTCGCTACACCGACACGATGGATCGCTGGCTGGCTAACCCACCGGCCAGCGGCCCACTGTTTCTGCCGCTGCTGTTAAGCCCGGAGCGGTTGGCTCGTTTTGCCAGCAGCCTGAGCCGTTCGCTGTGAAGTAAGCATAAAAACTGTGGCGGGTGTTGTCTGCAATTGGCGTGGAGGGAAAACCGGGGATGGGCGTGAAAAGCGGAAAAGCGTGATAGCCTTCGCGAATCGCAGATAAAGCTTGTGATGCGCGTTGGCTTTTTTCATTTAAATGACGTGATAAACATCACCTGAAGCGGAAAAAAATGTGATCCCCGGCCATGCGGCCGGGGAGGGTCAGACTAGTGCGCCTGGCCGCGTTCGATGCCGATGCCGGTCTGCGAACGGATAAACTGCGCGCGGAACTGCTCGCGCTCGCGCATCCCTTCGGCAGAGTTGTCGGTGGCAGAGAAGAACCAGATACCCACGAAGGCAATGGCGATAGAGAACAGCGCCGGATATTCATACGGGAATATCGCCTTTTCATGCCCGAGGATCTGCACCCAAATTGTCGGGCCGAGGATCATCAGGATAACCGCCGTCAACAGCCCCAGCCAGCCGCCGATCATCGCGCCGCGAGTGGTGAGTTTCGACCAGTACATCGACAGCAGAATGATCGGGAAGTTACAGCTGGCTGCAATCGAGAAGGCCAGACCCACCATGAAGGCGATGTTCTGGTTTTCGAACAGAATCCCCAGCAGGATCGCCACCACCCCCAGCAACAGCACGGTGATTTTTGACACCCGCAGTTCGTCACGCTCGCTGGCACCTTTGCGGAAGACGTTGGCGTACAGGTCGTGAGAGACCGCCGACGCGCCTGCCAGGGTTAAGCCCGCGACCACCGCCAGAATCGTGGCGAAGGCGACGGCGGAAATAAAGCCGAGGAACAGGTTACCGCCCACCGCGTCAGCCAGGTGGACCGCTGCCATGTTATTGCCGCCAATCAGCACGCCCGCCGAGTCTTTGAACGCCGGGTTTGCCCCGACCAGCATGATCGCGCCGAAGCCGATGATAAAGGTCAGAATATAGAAATAGCCCATAAAGCCGGTGGCGTAGAACACGCTTTTCCGTGCCTCACGCGCATCGCTCACGGTGAAGAAGCGCATCAGAATATGCGGCAGGCCGGCGGTACCAAACATCAGACCAAGGCCAAGAGACAGCGCGGATATCGGGTCTTTCACTAGTCCGCCAGGGCTCATAATGGCCGCCCCTTTCGGGTGAACCGCCATGGCTTCGCTGAACAGATTATTGAAGCTGAAACCGACGTGTTTCATGACCATAAAGGCCATAAAGCTGGCGCCGCACAGCAGCAGAACCGCTTTGATAATCTGCACCCATGTCGTGGCAAGCATGCCGCCGAACAGGACGTAGAGCACCATCAGCACGCCGACCAGCACCACCGCCACGTGATAGTTCAGACCGAACAGCAGCTGAATCAGCTTGCCCGCACCGACCATCTGCGCAATCAGATACAGCGCCACCACCACCAGCGAGCCGCAGGCGGAAAGGGTACGAATCGGCCCCTGTTTCAGGCGATACGAGGCGACGTCGGCGAAGGTGTAGCGCCCGAGGTTACGCAGACGCTCGGCAATCAGGAACAGAATAATCGGCCAGCCAACCAGGAAGCCAAGGGAATAAATCAGCCCGTCGTAGCCGGAGGTGTAGACCAGTGCAGAAATACCGAGGAAGGAGGCCGCCGACATAAAGTCGCCGGCAATCGCCAGCCCGTTCTGGAAACCGGTGATATTACCGCCCGCAGTGTAATAGTCGTTGCGCGAGCGTACCCGTTTTGACGCCCAGTAAGTGATATACAGCGTGAGGGCGACAAAAATCAGGAACATTATAATCGCCTGCCAGTTTGTCGGCTGGCGCTGCACCGCACCGGAAATAGCGTCAGCGGCGCTCACGGAAAAAGGGAGTGTGGCGGCAATCGCCGTCAAAACTTTTTTCATGATGCGTGCACCTCGTTAATCACACTTTTCGTCAGGCGATCAAACTCACCGTTTGCCCGCCAGACATAGATCCCGGTCAGTACAAAAGAGATAACGATAACGCCGATGCCAATGGGGATGCCTCGGGTTACGCTGGTTCCGGCATGCAGCGGTGTGCCGAGCCAGCCCGGGGCGAAGGCGATGAGCAAAATAAAACCCACGTAGATAACCAACATAATCAGTGACAAGATGGCGGCAAACCTTTGCCGGGTAGCAACTAACTCCCTGAAATGCGCACTATCTTCTATCCGCTGACAAATTTGTTCATTCATTACAGCGTCTCCAGAGGTATCCCTTTTGTCATCCACGCGCCATTCATTGGCAGCACTTATCCGCCCGGCAGCGTGCTGTCGGGAAGAGGAGGGCTTGCGCTGTCCTGCTACGTGGAATCCTTAGGGGCTATTATTTATGTCCTCTCCCCTGAAGGGGAGAGGGTGTAGGGAATGCGTTGGTTTATGACGGCATGGCAATGGCCTGCTTCTCTTCGAGCAGTTTTTCCACTACGCCCGGATCCGCCAGGGTTGAGGTATCGCCGAGGTTGCTGGTATCGCCCGCGGCAATTTTGCGCAGAATACGGCGCATGATTTTACCGGAGCGGGTTTTCGGTAATGAGTCGGTCCAGTGCAGCACATCCGGCGTGGCCAGCGGACCAATCTCTTTACGTACCCAATTGCGCACTTCGGCATACAGTTCCGGCGTCGGCTCTTCACCGTGATTCAGCGTCACGTAAGCGTAAATCGCCTGGCCTTTAATGTTATGCGGAATGCCGACCACTGCCGCTTCGGCAATTTTCGGGTGCGAAACCAGCGCCGATTCGATTTCCGCGGTGCCCAGGCGGTGGCCGGAGACGTTCAGCACGTCATCCACGCGTCCGGTGATCCAGAAATAACCGTCTTCATCACGACGCGCGCCATCGCCGCTGAAATACATATTCTTGAAGGTGGAGAAGTAGGTCTGTTCAAAGCGCTCGTGGTCGCCAAACAGCGTGCGCGCCTGACCCGGCCAGGAGTCGGCGATCGCCAGATTGCCTTCCGTTGCGCCTTCCAGCGGGGTGCCTTCGTTATCGACCAGCACCGGCTGCACGCCGAAGAAAGGCCGCGTGGCGGAACCGGCTTTCAGCTCGATAGCCCCCGGCAGTGGCGTAATCATGAAGCCGCCGGTTTCGGTTTGCCACCAGGTGTCCATCACCGGGCATTTTTCGTTGCCGATCTTCTTCCAGTACCACTCCCAGGCTTCCGGGTTAATCGGCTCGCCGACGGAGCCCAGAATGCGCAGGGAAGAGCGGTCAGTGCCTTCGATAGCCTTATCACCTTCCGCCATCAGCGCGCGGATCGCCGTTGGCGCGGTGTAGAGAATATTGACCTTATGCTTATCGACCACCTGGCACATGCGCGCCGGGGTCGGCCAGTTTGGCACGCCTTCGAACATCAGCGTGGTGGCGCCGCAGGCCAGCGGGCCGTACAGCAGATAGCTGTGACCGGTGACCCAGCCCACATCGGCGGTGCACCAGTAGATCTCGCCAGGATGGTAGTCGAAGACGTATTTAAAGGTGGTGGCCGCATAGACCAGATAGCCGCCGGTGGTGTGCAGCACCCCTTTCGGCTTGCCGGTAGAACCGGAAGTATAGAGGATGAACAGCGGATCTTCGGCATTCATCTCGGCCGGCTGATGCTGGTCGCTGGCTTTTTCCAGCAGGTCGCTCCACCACAGGTCGCGATTTTCCTGCCAGTCGATTTTGCCGCCGGTGCGTTTGAGGACCACCACGTGTTCGATGGTGGTGACGTTCGGGTTTTTCAGCGCGTCATCGACGTTTTTCTTCAGCGGGATGGCACGACCGGCACGCAGGCCTTCGTCAGCGGTGATCACCAGGCGAGAGCTGGAGTCGATGATGCGCCCGGCAACCGCTTCTGGGGAGAAGCCACCGAAGATCACCGAATGGATAGCACCGATACGGGCGCAGGCCAGCATGGCCACGGCTGCTTCTGGCACCATTGGCATATAGATGGCGACAACATCGCCTTTTTTAATCCCAAGATTAAGCAGGACGTTAGCAAAACGGCACACGTCGCGATGCAGTTCGCGATAGGTAATGTGCTTGCTTTGGCTGGCGTCGTCGCCCTCCCAGATAATCGCGGTCTGGTCGCCGCGTTCGGCGAGGTGGCGATCGAGGCAGTTCGCTGCGAGGTTCAGGGTGCCGTCTTCATACCATTTGATAGAGACGTTACCGGGCGCGAACGAGGTGTTCTTCACGCGGGTGTAGGGCTGCATCCAGTCAAGGATTTTGCCCTGCTCACCCCAGAAACTCTCGGGGTCAGTAATCGATTGTTGATAGTTTGCCTTGTACTGTTCCGGGTTAATCAGGCAGCTGTCCGCAATGTTAGCGGGAATAGAGTGTTTATGTATTTGGCTCATGGCTTTTTTTCTCCTTTAGATTGTTAAATATATGTCAAGTAAACGTTAATTGTAGGGGCTTTAGCGGCTTTGTTTGCTATTTGGGGGGCAGATCACGCATTAATTCAACTGAATGAAAATCAATCAAATGAAACTTTGAAGTGGAATAATTTCGGAGATGTATTTATAGAAATTGAATTTATGAAATTTTTTTTATAACAAATACTTATGCAATATAAGTGGGGAAAGTTCGTGAATTTATGCACAAAACCAGCGGAAAGCCCTGTTCTTAAACGCTTGCGTAGCATGCCGTGCAAATGATACTGATACCGCGCGTTAAAAAACCCCATAAAGCAACGCAACACAATTCATACCCCTTTCAGTGGGCGTCATTACCTCTGGGAATGCTGCCTTTCATTGAGGAAGTCTGTAGTGAAGAAAAAAACAAACGTCAGTCTGGCCTGGCAAATTTTGCTGGCCCTGGTGCTGGGTATCCTATTGGGTAGCTACCTGCACTATCACGCCGAAAGTCGCGAATGGATCATTTCGAACTTCCTGACGCCGGCGGGCGATATCTTTATCCATCTGATCAAGATGATCGTCGTACCGATTGTTATTTCGACGCTGATCGTCGGGATTGCGGGCGTGGGCGATGCCAAGCAACTGGGCCGCATCGGCGCCAAAACCATTATCTATTTTGAAGTGATCACCACGGTGGCGATTGTGCTGGGGATTACCCTGGCGAACGTATTCCAGCCGGGAAGCGGCATTGATATGTCGCAGCTGGCGGCGGTGGATATTTCAAAATATCAGAGCACCACGGCGGAAGTACAAAACCATGCTCATGGTCTGATGGGGACGATCCTGTCTCTGGTGCCGACCAATATCGTCGCCTCCATGGCGAAAGGCGAAATGCTGCCGATTATCTTCTTCTCGGTGCTGTTCGGGCTGGGGCTCTCTTCGCTGCCAGCGACGCATCGCGAACCGCTGGTCACCGTTTTCCGTTCCATCTCCGAAACCATGTTTAAAGTGACCCACATGGTGATGCGCTATGCGCCGGTCGGGGTGTTTGCGCTGATCTCGGTCACCGTGGCGACCTTTGGTTTCGCCTCGCTGTGGCCGTTGGCGAAGCTGGTGATTCTGGTGTACTTCGCGATCCTGTTCTTCGCGCTGGTGGTGCTGGGGACCGTGGCGCGGTTATGCGGGCTGAGCATCTGGATCCTGATCCGCATCCTGAAAGATGAGCTGATTCTGGCGTACTCAACCGCCAGTTCTGAAAGCGTGCTGCCGCGAATTATTGAGAAGATGGAGGCCTATGGCGCCCCGGCTTCGATTACCAGCTTCGTGGTACCGACCGGTTACTCCTTTAACCTCGATGGCTCGACGCTGTATCAGAGCATCGCAGCGATCTTCATCGCACAGCTGTACGGGATTGACCTCTCTTTGTGGCAGGAAATTACCCTGGTGCTGACGCTGATGGTGACTTCGAAAGGGATTGCTGGCGTGCCGGGCGTCTCCTTCGTGGTGCTGTTGGCGACGCTGGGTAGCGTGGGGATCCCGCTGGAAGGCCTGGCCTTTATTGCCGGCGTTGACCGTATCCTCGATATGGCGCGTACCGCACTGAACGTGGTGGGTAATGCTCTGGCGGTGCTGGTGATTGCCCGTTGGGAACACAAGTTTGACCGTAAAAAAGCGCTGGCGTATGAACGCGAGGTGCTGGGCAAATTTGATAAGACGGCCCAATAACATAACAGGCCCGGTGCCATCGCTCCGGGCCTGTTCTTATCCTTTGCTTATTCTGTCGAACTCTTCACAACCGGTATCAAATCCTTCCTGACAGCTGACGTTCAGCCAGTGCAGCGCTTTCTGGTGATTCGGCTCGATGAACCCTTTTTCTCCTTGCAGGAACATCATCCCGGCCCAGTATTCGGCATACCCGGTGCGCGACAGCGAGGAGCTGCGTTTAAAATAGTCCGTCGCCATCGCATCATCTTCCGCCGCCTGCACGCCGCTGGCGTAAATTAATCCCAGCAGCATCTGGGCATCAACGGCAGAGTCACTTTCCGGGTCCTGCGCGGCATCCTGCAGCAGCGAGATCGCGTGGGAGTAATCCGTCTGGCCGGCCTGATGGTTGACCAGCACCCGGGCAAGGACGATCTCTCCGGCCTTACTGCCGGTCTGTACCGATTTCTCGGCCAGCTGCCGGGCCAGTTTGTAATCGGCCTGCTGCGGATTGCGTATTTTTAACTGAGCCAGCAGCGCCAGGGCGTCACCGTCGCCGTTATCGGCCGACTTTTGCGCCCAGTATTCAGCCTGCGGATAATCGCCGAAACTGACATAGGTATCAGCAAGATAGTATTGCGCACGCGGATCGCCAGCTTCCGCCTGCTGTTTGTACTGGCTTCCGGGTTCCATGGCGCCAGCGGTGAGTGAAAATAATGCCAGAAGTAAATAGAGGTATTTCATTTTTTATTATCAGTCAGGGACACAGCGAGCAGTATAAAGGGAGGCGAAAAAGAAGAAAATGGCAGCAACTGGCAGGTTTGGTGAAACCCGGGGGGGCGCTAACGCGCCTTGCCCGGGTTACGGGTCGTGCAGTCCGGCCGCCTCCGGGGAGGCGGCTTTGTTAACCCATGGCGCTTTCGCGCAGGCGGGCTTTTAGCTTGCTGTACTCGTCAATGACATACTGCTCGGCGGCGCGTTGGTCGGCGATGCGCTCAACGTTCACGGCGCAGTACTTGTACTCCGGCGTTTTGGTAATCGGGCTCAGGTTCTCGGTCACCAGCTCGTTACAGGCGCCAATCCACCACTGGTAGGTCATATAGACCGCCCCTTTATTCGGCCGGTCGCTGACCTGGGCACGGGTAATGATCCGCCCTTTGCGCGAATTGACCCACACCAGCGCTTCATCTTCAATCCCCAGACGCGCGGCGTCGGCGGTGTTGATTTGCGCATAGCCCGGTTCATCCGCCAGCGCGGCCAGCGCCGCACAGTTGCCGGTCATCGAACGACACGAATAGTGGCCTACTTCACGCACCGTTGAGAGCACCATCGGGTACTCGTCGGTCAGCTTGTCAATCGGCGCAACCCAGTCGCAGGTATAGAACTGTGCCAGACCGTTCGGGGTATCAAACTTCTCTTTAAACAGATAAGAGGTCCCCTGATCGGCATCGGACTCGTCGCGACACGGCCACATGATGTAGCCCAGCTCGCCCATTTTCTCGTAGGTGGCACCGTAGAAATCCGGGCACAGATGCCGCAACTCGTCCCAGATCTCCTGGGTGTTGTTGTAGTGCATCGGGTAGCCCATCCGGGTGGCGATTTCACTGATGATCTGCCAGTCGGTTTTCAGGTCCCACTTCGGCTCTACCGCTTTAAAGAAGCGCTGGAAGCCACGGTCGGCGGCGGTATAGACGCCTTCATGCTCGCCCCACGACGTTGACGGTAAAATCACATCCGCCGCCGACGCGGTTTTGGTCATAAAGATGTCCTGGACGATAACCAGTTCCAGCTCTTCAAACGCTTTACGCACGGCGGACAGCTCGGCGTCGGTCTGGAGCGGATCTTCCCCCATGATGTAAGCCGCCCGCACTTCGCCATGTGCCGCGCGGTGCGGCAGCTCGCTGATGCGGTAGCCGGTGTGTTCCGGCAGGCTGTCGACGCCCCAGGCTCTGGCGAACTTCTCGCGGTTTTCCGGGAACTTCACATACTGGTAGCCCGGATAGGTATCCGGCAGCGCGCCCATATCGCAGGCACCCTGGACGTTGTTCTGCCCGCGCACCGGATTGACGCCGACGCTCGGTTTACCGAGGTTGCCGGTCATGATCGCCAGGCTGGTCAGCGAGCGGACGGTTTCCACCCCCTGATAGAACTGGGTGACGCCCATGCCCCACAGGATCGCGGCGGATTTGGCGCTGGCGTACATCCGGGCGCATTCGCGGATTTGCTGCGCGCTGACGCCGGTGATCGCTTCCACCGACTCCGGCGTGTAGCCTTCGACGATTTTGCGATACTCCTCGAAGCCCTCAGAACGGCTGGCCACGAAGGATTTATCGTAGAGATCTTCCTCGATGATGACATGCCCGATGGCGTTGAGCAGCGCGATGTTCGAGCCGTTTTTCAACGCGATGTGCATATCGGCAATGCGCGCGGTTTCAATTTTGCGCGGATCGCAGACGATAATTTTCGCCCCATTGCGTTTGGCGTTAATCACGTGATTCGCCACGATGGGGTGTGAATCTGCCGGGTTGTACCCGAAGATAAACACGAGATCGGTGTTATCAATCTCTGTGATGGCATTACTCATGGCGCCATTACCGACCGACTGGTGCAGACCTGCAACCGAAGGGCCGTGTCAGACGCGCGCGCAACAGTCGACGTTATTGGTACCAATAACGGCGCGTGCGAATTTTTGCATCACATAGTTGGTTTCATTGCCGGTGCCGCGGGATGAGCCGGTGGTCTGGATAGCATCCGGGCCGTACTTGGCTTTAATCTCGCTGAGGCGGGTGGCGACGTAGTCGAGGGCCTCTTCCCAGGAGACGGATTCCAGTTTGCCGCCACGCTGACGGCGGATCATCGGGGTTTTCAGACGCGGGGTGAGGATCTGGGTATCGTTAATAAAGTCCCAGCCATAGTAGCCTTTCAGGCACAGGGTTCCCTGATTGGTTTTCCCCTGTGCCGCCTCAGCCCGGACGATTTTGCCGTTATCGACCACCAGGTTGATTTTGCAACCTGATGCGCAATACGGGCAAACCGTGACGACTTTTTTCATCGGTCTTGCTCCAGTTAATCAATGGGCGCATACGCGCTATCTCGCCCTCAATATGCATCTTCTATGCCATGTTTTCATTGTGTGTATTCACTGATAATACGTCGATTTTTTGGTCTGAATGCTGACGAAAAGCAGGCAATCGTCAGTTTTGACGTGTCGAAGTGGAGGGATGTGACGTGGGTAAGAGGTGTAACAGGTGCGCAGCACCGCCTCCGGGGATTCAGGCTCGGAGGCGTTACTGCACTTATCGGTGTAACCGGCTCTAGGTTAAGTAACGGCTACGTGCTAGCGTTGCTGCGCCCTGAGCGCCGTTAAATGCTGAGGACGAGGCGCTAACAAAGCGTACGACCTGGTACGGCAGCGGACGGCGAATGTAGGTTTTAACCATGGCGATTAGCGCGTCGCGCGGGAAGGCGGGCATATCCATCACGCCGCCGCCGAGGATCACCGCATCCGGGTCAAACAGGTTGACGCTGGTGGCGATAGCGCGGGCTGCGTGGTTTAGCATCGCCTGCACAAACGGCTCCTGTGCGGCGTGGACAAACAGCTCGCCTAGCTCATACGTGCGCGGCTGTTGTTCATACCAGCGCTTTAACGCGATACCGGAACAGACGGTTTCCAGGCACCCAGGGTTGCCGCAGGCGCAGGTGAGAGCGCCATCCCCTTGAGGAATATGCCCCAACTCGCCCGCAACGCCGTGCGCACCGGTCCACGGCCCGCCGTTCAGCCAGACGGCGAAGCCCATGCCGGTGCCGAGATAGGCCGCCAGTACCTCCTGATCCTCGAGATCGTTTTCCTGCACGTCAAAAGAGAGCTGTAGATTTACATCGCGAGAAAACTCAACCGGGCAGTCAAGCGCCGCTTCCAGCCGGTCAGCCAGGTTATACAGGTCGTCAGCGGCCAGAGGCAGGTTAGGCGTTGAGATAATCGTCCGTTTGTCTTTTGCCACCAGTGCCGGGAACCCCATCACCAGCCCGCTACAATGGGCTGCATGATGGCTAAGATGCTGCTGCAACAGATTTTTAATGCCGTTGACCAGGCCATCAGAGTTTATCACGTCAGCAGTACGCAGCTTTTCGCAGTGCAGCGCTTCGCCCTGCGATGTTTGCAGGCAAAAACGGATATGGGTCGCCCCCATATCCACCCCCGCGACGACGTTACGCTGTTTTTGCATGAGGCAGTACCTCGTTTTTCGCCGCCAGGATCTGCTGTTCCATGATTTGCCACGCGTCATCAATCTGGTCGGCATGGTTAAAGAGACCGGAAGTGCCGACGATAAAGACATCCGCGCCCGCCGCCATCAGCTTTTCATAGGTGGCTTTGTTGCAGGAACCGTCGATTTCAATTTCGTAGCTCAGACCGTCGCGCTCGCGCCAGGCTTTCAGTTCTGCAATTTTTTCCAGCATCTCCGGGATAAACGGCTGTCCGGCGAAGCCCGGATCGACGGTCATCACCGTGATTTTGTCGGCTTTATGAATGTAGTACTTCATAGCCTCAACCGGCGTTTCCGGATTCAGGATCAGCCCGACCTTCATGCCGTGGCGGTGAATCTCCTCAATCAGGCGGAAGGCCTGGCCGTTGATGGTTTCCGGGTGCAGGGTGATAAAGTCCGCGCCTGCCTGCGCCAGTTGGCTAATGTAATCCTGCGGACGAGTGACCATCAGATGGCAGTCCAGTGGCTTACTGGCCAGCTTTTTCACCTGGCTGACGAAATACGGTGACAGAGTGAGGTTCGGCACAAAGTGACCGTCCATGATGTCGATGTGAAAATAGTCTGCATGCCGGTCGATAAACTCGATCTGTTCTTTAAATTTCAGAAGGTCCATACACATTAACGAGGGAGCAATTTTCATCATAAATTCCTTACTTACTGATAAGACGGTCGAGGGCGACAGCCGCGATAATTAATCCACCCATCACCACCAGTTGGTAGTAGGTTTGTACCTGCAGAATATTCAATCCATTGTTGATGGTGCCGATGATCAGACCACCTATCACCACTGAGAAAATACGTCCCTTACCACCGAAGAAGCTGGTACCGCCGATAATGGCACTGGCAATGGCGTATGTTTCAAAGCCCATCCCGGCCAGTGGTTCCGCCGCTCCCAGTCGCGCAGTGGAGACCACGCCAGCCAACCCGGCACAGACGCCAGAGATGATAAAGACCAGCAGCATGTGGAACTTGACGTCGATACCGGAGTAGAAGGCTGCGTTTTTGTTACCACCAAGGGCATAGATGTTGCGACCCAGTCGCGTACGGGTAGTCAGGAACCACAGGATCACCGCCACAATCAGTGAGAAGATAACCGGAACCGGGATCCCAAGCGGCGTAGCGGCAAAGAAGTTAACGAAGTCAAATGAGAAGCCGTACACCGAGTTGGCATCAGAGATAACCAGCGTAATACCGCGGAAAATAGCGTTAGTGCCGAGCGTAATAATGAACGGATGCAGGCCGGTCCAGTTGACCAGACAGCCGTTGATAGCACCCAGCGCGCCGCCTACCAGCACGCCGCCGATCAGCGCGGCGAGGAACGGATCGACGCCCGCGAGCATCAACTTAGCGGTGACCATCCCGGAGAGTGCGAGAATCGCCCCGACCGACAGGTCGATCCCGGCGACGAGGATCGCGAAGAACTCGCCCATGCCGATCAGGACGGTGACGGAACTCTGAACGAAGATCTGCGTAATGTTGTTGGTCGTCAGGAAGTACTCTGACGATAGGGTGCCGAAAATCGCTACGATAATGGCGAGGATAAAAAAGGTGCCGTATTTATCCCAGAACAACGCGAAGTTAAACGGCTTTTTCTCACCGGTTTCGCCTTTTACTCTTGAGGCAGTGCCCATACCATAATCTCCTCTTCGATCATGTCGTCACGATTGGTCAGAATTTGCGTCATTTGCCCTTCGCAGAACACGGCGATGCGGTCGCAGACGGCGATAATTTCAGGAAGTTCAGACGACACCATCAAAATGACCTTTCCGTTATCGGCCAGTTGGCGCATCACTTTATAAATTTCGGCTTTCGCCCCAACGTCGATACCGCGCGTGGGCTCATCAAAAATAATGACGTCAGGGTTGCAACATAACCATTTAGAAATCAGTACCTTTTGCTGGTTTCCACCGGAAAGTTCGGTAATGTTCTGATCGACGGAATGGCACTTCAGGGCCAACAGCTTGCGTTGTTCTTCCGCCGTTTTGCGTTCTTCTCCTTCATGAAACAACCCCATTGCACCTTTATAACCACCACGTTTTAGGCTCTGACTCACTGCCATGTTCTGTGCGATAGTGAAATTACCGAAGAAACCATTCTCACGGCGGCTTTCCGTGATGTAGCCCATGCCTTTCTTTAAGGCATCCAGCGGTGAGCGAGGAGAAATCTCCTTGCCGTTGAGGTGAATTTCGCCGCTGCTGCGCTTATCGACGCCGAACAGGCAGTCCATTAATTCGGTACGTCCGGAACCAACCAGTCCGGCAAAACCGAGAATTTCGCCGCGATTAACGCTAAAGGAGATATCCCGGACCTTTTTCTTGTCATGGCTGGTGACGTTTTTCACTTCGAACACCGTCTCGCGAGCGATATTGCCGGTGCTCTCTTTCATGGCATTGAAGCGGTTTTGCAGCTCGCGACCGACCATCAGGCGCACGATGTCGTCATTGTTAACCTCGCTGACCATCCCGCTGCATACGCTACTGCCGTCTTTCATCACCGTGTAGCGGTCGCATATGCGGCGGATTTCCGCCAGCTTGTGCGAGATATACACGATAGCGGTGCCCTCTTTACGCAGCTGGTTCATGATCAGGAACAGATAATCCACCTCTTTATTAGTCAGCGAGGAGGTGGGTTCATCCATGATCAGCACTTTGGCGTCCAGCATCAGCGTCTTGGCAATCTCCAGCATCTGCTTATGGCTGATAGAGAGATTCGCCACCTTTTCTTCTAAATCGACCTTCAGCCCGACGCGTAGCAGCATCATTGCCGCCCGTACGCGCATCTCTTTCCAGTCGATAACGTTGACGCCGCAGACTTTTTTTGTCAGGTGCCGACCAATATATAAATTCTCCAGCACCGTTAATTCATCAATAACGCTGAGTTCCTGATAAATAATACCGATACCAAGCTGGGCCGCTAATTTATGGTCAAGTTTGTCGTAGTTGACGTTATTAATGGTAATGGTTCCTTTGGTCGGTTCATGTATTCCAGACAGAACTTTCATCAGCGTTGATTTACCGGCACCATTCTCCCCTAATAACGCATGTATTTCGTGGGGGTAAACAGCTAAATCAACCGATTTTAATGCGTGAACCGGACCAAAGGATTTGCCGATCCCCGCCATTGAAATATATGGCGTGAGCATAGAGATTCCTTATGTTTTCACCCCCACCCTGTGGTGAGAGGACCGGGTGAGGGCAACCGAGCGGACAAGGCCTGAATTATTTCGTCACCAGAATGGAATCCACCAGCTTAAATTCCGGGGTTTTATCCAGCGCGATGACTTTACCGCTCTTCTCTGCATCAACCATTAGCTTCAGACCGGTTGCACCAATATCCGCTGGATTCTGCGCGATAGTGGCGGTCATCTGTCCGGCTTCGACCATTTTGCGTGCCTCCGGAATACCGTCGGTACCGACAACCAGAATTTTGCCGGTTTTGCCGGCATTGGCGACGGCCTGGGCAACGCCCATTGCCATCGTGTCGTTAGCGCAGTAAATCGCTTTGACGTTTGGGTTACGCTGCAGCACGTTAGTGGCAACGTCCAGTGCTTTGATACGGTCCCAGTCGGCTGGCTGACTAGCAACCAGCTTGATCTGGCTTGCTTTTTTGAAGGCTTCGCTAGCGCCGTTACGGCGAGCTTCGCCGGAGGCGTTACCGGCTTTGCCTTCAATAATAGCGACTTCACCACCTTCAGCGCCCAGCTTGTCGACGATAAACTCCGCCCCTTTTGCCCCTACCGCCACGTTATCGGTGGTAACAAAGCCTTCCACGTTGCCGCCGGCCTTCTTCAGGTTATCCATATCGATTTTTTCATCGAGGTTGACCAGATAGATGCCCTTTTTCCAGGCTTTAGCCACCGGCATCACCAGGTTTACGGAGGAGAGCGGTGCAAAGGCGATACCTTTGTAGTTTTTGTTGTTCAGATCTTCAAACAGCTGCAGCTGCGACTGGAAATCGCCTTCAGAAGGGGAAGCAAAAATATCGACGCTGACGCCCAACGCTTTGGCTTCATCTTCAATGCCTTTTTTCATATCAACCCAAAATGGGTTCGATAAGGTTTTCAATACGACAGCGTAATCGGCGGCGGCAAAGGCGCTGGTGGATAACATTACGCCCATGAGCGTGCCGCTGAAAATTTTCAGATATTTATTCATGGCAGTATTCTCGATGTAGGATACAGTTATATTGATCCCACTAATGTGGGATCGGTTTTTTATTTACTTCAGCGCGCCGGGTGAAAATAAATTAACAATCGCGCCCGTTTTTTGCATGTTTAAATTCGCTTGTTCAATATCTAGTTGTGCAACGGAAACAAAAAAAGCATCTAATAACGTTAGTTGTAATATACGCGCTGAGGCGTTTCGTCCTAATAAAGGCGTCTCTGGTGCTGGCGAACAAATAATAAAGTCAGCTAATTTAGCAATCGGTGAATGATAGCTGTGGGTGATGCAGATAATTTTGGCCCCGTTCTTTTTAGCCAATTCTACTGCCGATTTAATATCGCTGGTGCGCCCCGAGTGCGACACAACCAGCACTACGTCACCCTCTTTCAGCAATGAGGCGGACATCATCATGATATGCGCGTCTGGATAAGTCTGGCAGCGCACGCCGATGCGTAAAAACTTGTGCTGCACATCAGCACAAATGGCGTTAGATCCGCCCGCGCCGTACAGGTCGCGTTGGTTAGCCTGGGCAAAGAAGCGCGCCGCCCGGTGAATTTCATCAACGTTGACGATCGACTGACCTTCCATAATGGTGCGTAGGGTGATGTTAAACACCTTATTCACCACATCCTGCGGCGCCTCATCAAAGGAAAGCTCAGCCGGAAGCACCTGCTCTGA
Organism: Klebsiella sp. R445; assembly: GCF_051131755.1. Lineage (NCBI taxonomy): Bacteria > Pseudomonadati > Pseudomonadota > Gammaproteobacteria > Enterobacterales > Enterobacteriaceae > Klebsiella > Klebsiella sp. R445. Next base: position 2,789,247 of record NZ_CP180446.1, on the reverse strand, counting down.
CTGCGAAAAATAGTCCTCCAGCGCGCTGCGCAGATTACGAAAACCGCTAAAACCCAACAGCTTGGAAACCTTGACGATCATGGCCTCGGATACTGATAGCGCTTCCGCGACGTCTTTGATTGCCGGCGCATCGCTGAGATTGCCGGGAGTGAGTACCCATTCGACGATGCGGCTTTCGTTTTCGGTCATGCCTTCCTGCTTCATACGTAGCCAGGGCGCAAGGCCGATACCGTTGGGGAGCGAACTGGGTTCTGACTGATTCATCGCTTTCTCTATGTCCATAAAATGAAGACGTCACTATATCACCACAGGCGAATCAGAAAAGATACAATCAACTTCACAAAAAATATATTTTTATAAAGTTATGTATTTCGTGAAGTTTAATGAATGATTTAGGTAATGTATTTTTAATTTAAATTCATTAAAATCATAGTGTTATATTTAATTTATTAACATTATTAAAATAGCAGGTATTTGGTTTAAATGGTTTTTTACACTTGCTTTGTGAAATGACGCCGTGTAGAACAAGCGCACATCACGGTAGATTTGATGTTTAAATCGGCAAAAAGTGCCGTTTAAATCACAAGGAAACCTAAGTTCGTAAAGTTAACTACAGGCGAGGTTAAGTATGAAAAGGATTGCAATTGGCTGCGATCATGTCGGGTTTATCCTGAAAGACGATATTCTGATGCACCTGCGTCATCGCGGTATTGAGGTGGTAGATAAAGGCGCATGGTCCACGGAACGCACCGATTATCCGCGTTACGCCAGCGCAGTCGCGCAGGCAGTTGCCGCCGGTGAGGTTGACGGCGGGATCCTGATCTGCGGCACCGGCGTGGGTATTTCTATCGCTGCCAACAAGCACCCTGGTATTCGAGCGGTTGTCTGTAGTGAACCTTATTCCGCGCAGCTTTCACGCCAGCATAATGACACCAATATTCTGGCCTTTGGCGCGCGGGTAATCGGCCTTGAGTTGGCAAAAATGATCGTCGATGCCTGGCTGGCTGCCGAATTCGAGGGCGGTCGCCATCAGGGGCGGATTGATGCCATCGGCGCGATAGAACAACAGCGGATTTGAGATTCCTCCACTACTCGCCTTGAGGGCCGTTGATTAACGTAGAGCCAGCCCCCCGAAGAGACTGGCCCTATGAAACCACGTTATGCTACCGCTTTGATCCTCTGCACTCTGGTGCTGAACAGCCCGCTGGCGCGCGCCGATATTATCGACGACGCTATCGGTAATATTCAGCAGGCGATTAACGACGCATACAACCCCAGCAGCAGCCGCGCGGACGATGATGACGATCGCGACGATCGTTATGATGACGGACGCTACCAGGACAGCCGACAGCAAAGCAGCGATCGCCAGCGGCAGTATGACGATCGGCAGCGCCAGCTCGATGATCGCCGGCGTCAGCTTGACGATCGTCAGCGGCAGTTGGATCAGGATCGTCGCCAGTTAGAGAGCGATCGACGCCGGCTGGAAGACGACTATTGATGATCTCCTGATGCCAGGGCCGGGCTTAATCCAGCACGATCTCCATGCCGTCGTAACCTGCTTCAAACCCCGACGGTAGCGCGTTCTCCATCATCCAGAGATCAAACTGGTGGTTGATATGGGTCAGGATGACCCGCGGGCAGCCAATCACCAGATTGAGGGCCCGCACCGTATTCAAATCGCAATGGTTACGCGGGGTCTGCGGACGTGGTTCGTAGCTGCAGTCGATAACGATCACCTGCGGCTGGTTGTTCAGCAGGAACTTGAGCGTCTTGTCCGGCAGTCCGGCGGTATCCGATAGCCAGGCCACCCGGCTGTGGGCTGATTCCAGCAGATAACCGAACGTCAGCTTCGAGTGGTTCAGCGGCAGCGGCGTGACCCGCAATCCCTGCAATTCAAACACCACAAACGGCTCGACGGTATGGCTGAAATCCAGCACACCGGGATGGGTAAACAGGTCGTCGCAGCCCACGGTGTCCGGAGGGCCATATACCGGAATGGTTGCCCCCACGCCCCAGCGCAGCGGAAAGAGTCCCTGCACATGGTCCATATGGTAATGGGTCAGCAAAAACTGCTGAAACTGGCCGGCGGGCCACTGTTCCATCAGGTCGGGTAGCCCGGCGTCCAGCAGGGTGACCGCCTCATTGAACTTTACCACCGCGCTGCAGGGGCGGCGGCGATGGGCGTCATGGCTACGCGCGCGCTGGCAGGCCGCGCAGCAGCAGCCGAAGACCGGGACCAGTTGGGCGCCGCCGGTCCCGGTTAAGCGGATAGTCAGGCTCATGGCTCCTCCTCACCGCGTTTTTTTAAAACGCAGGTGGCTGTGGGTATACCCTTCGCGGAGTTCACTGGCAGGCATACTGATCCTCTTGTTGGGCATACTGGCGACGCAACAGCGTGAAGAACTGCTCGACCGATTGCCCCAGGCTGCCGTTGTTGTTGAGGGTCAGGCAGTCGGTGGGGGTATAGCGTGATGCGCGTTCCAGGCGTTGGGCGATGTCGCTCTCGCTCTCCCGTCCGCGCTGCTCCAGACGCTGGCGCAGCACCTCTGGGGTGACCTGCAGACAAATGGGCAGCAGGGCGTCGGCGTAGCGCGCTCGCGCCTGTGGCAGATGCGCGCGGGAGCCGTTCGCCACCACGTCAAAACCAGCGTGCAGCCACAGATCTATCTCGATACCGACCCCGTAATAATTGTTGTTGGCATGCCAGCTGAGGGCAAAAAGCTGGCGCTCGGCGCGGTTAAAAAACTCCGACTTGCTGAGGGCAATATGGTTTTCACTGCCGGCGTTGAACGGACGCGTGATATAGCGGTGCGCTACCAGCAGCTGAGGATGTTCGCGCTGGCGTAACGCGGCCAGCAGACTGTCTTTTCCGGAGCCAGAGGCTCCCATCAGCCAGATCAATTTTCCCGTCATCAGAAGACCCTCTTTCCTTGACGCCAGACATGGTCAATATGGACGTGATCGCCGCGCCGGTGCGCCAGCACCATGTCGGCCCGTTTGCCTTCCGCAATCACGCCGCGGTCGCGTAGCCCCAGGGCCCTGGCAGGGTTGGTGCTGACCAGCCGGATGGCCTGCGGCAGGGTGAAGCTGTTGCGCTCGTCATCGGCGATGCGGAATGCTGCATCCAGCAGGCTGGCGGGGTAGTAGTCCGACGACAGAATATCGAGCAGGTTGTCGGCCGCCAGGGCGTGGGCGGCGACGTTGCCCGAGTGCGAACCGCCGCGCACGATATTGGGGGCGCCCATCAGCACGTTCATGCCGTGATGACGCGATGCGGCAGCGGCGGCTAAAGTAGTGGGAAATTCGGCAATCACGCTGCCAAGTTGATGCGATTCCAGCACATGTTCCGGGGTGGCATCATCGTGGCTCGCGAGGGCGATGTTACGCTCGCGGCAGATCGCGGCGATGGTCTGACGGTTCGGCTGTGACCAGGTTGCCGCCAGCGCCATCTGCTCCTCTTCGAAGCGGTCCATCTCTTCGTTGGTCAGATGATATTTGCCCTGATAGTAGTCACGGTACTTGCTGCGGTCGGCGTACTGGCGCTGTCCCGGCGAGTGATCCATCAGCGAGACCATGCTCACCGGCTCGCGGCCCACCAGTTTCTCAAACAACGGCAGGGTGGTGTGGTGCGGCAGCTCGCAGCGCAGATGCAGACGGTGCTCGGCGCGGTTGATACCGCGCTTCTGCGTCTCTTCGATGGCGTTGATCATCTTTTCCAGATTTTCCAGCCGATCGCCGCCGTCACGCACGTCGCCGATGGCCACCGCGTCCAGCACGGTGGTGATCCCGCTGGCGACCATCAGCGCATCGTGGCTGCTCATTGCCGAGTGGGCCGGCCAGTCGACCTTCGGTCGCGGGGTGAAGAATTTATCCAGATTATCGGTATGCAGTTCAATCAGGCCGGGCAGCAGCCAGCCGCCTTCGCCGTCGAGCGCTTGTGGCAGCTGGCTTTGGCCCTCTGCGAAGGCGTAAATTGTGCCGTCCTGAACCTCCAGAGAACCGTGCACTACCTCGTCTTCGAGCACCAGTTTTACATTGTTGATAATCATGCTGTGATTCCCATCGGATGCAGCCGGTCAGCGACCTGGTTGCGCACCGTTTCATCATGGAAAATGCCGACGATAGCCGCGCCGCGCGCTTTGGCTTCGTGAATTAACGCCACCACCGCGGCGCTGTTTTTGGCGTCCAGCGAGGCGGTGGGTTCATCGAGGAGCAAAATCGGGTAATCCACCGCGAAACCACGGGCGATGTTGACGCGCTGCTGTTCACCGCCGGAAAAGGTCGACGGCGCCAGATGCCACAGATGTTCCGGGACGTTCAGGCGCGTCAGCAGGCTGGCAGCCCGGGAGGCGCCGGTATCGCGCGCAACGCCGAGGTCGAGCAGGGGCTGCATTACCACGTCGAGGGCCGAAATGCGCGGGATCACCCGTAGAAACTGGCTGACCCAGCCGATGGTGCGCTTGCGGACTTCCAGCACCTTACGCGGCGAGGCGCTGACCAGATCTACCCATTCGTCGCCGTGGCGGATGTGGATATGGCCGGTATCCGGGAGGTAATTGGCATAGAGCGAACGCAGCAGGGTGGATTTTCCGCTACCGGAATGCCCGTGCAGCACCACGCATTCTCCGGCGTCGACGGTTAAAGAGGCGTCGGCAAGGACCGGCAGACGAATACCATGCTGCTGATGCAGAACAAAGGTTTTGTGTACGTTTTCGACGCGGATCGCGTTCATTTTTTGCCTCTTTTGCATTTGTGCCTTCCCGGCGGCGTGACGCCGGGGGGTTAGTTCTGCAACACTGATGACACCAGCAGCTGGGTATAGGGGTGATGCGGGTCGTCCAGCACCCGATCGGTTAGCCCACTTTCCACCACCTGACCCTGCTTCATGACCAGCAGCCGGTTGGCCAGCAGGCGCGCGACGCCCAGATCGTGGGTGACAATCACCACCGCCAGGTTCAGCTCCACCACCAGACCGCGCAGCAGGTCGAGCAGACGTGCCTGTACTGACACATCCAGACCCCCGGTTGGCTCATCCATAAACACCAGCTTTGGTTGGGAGACGAGGTTGCGGGCAATTTGCAGGCGCTGCTGCATCCCGCCGGAAAACGTGGTGGGCAGGTCATCGATGCGCGACGGCGGAATTTCCACATCATTCAGCCACTGTTCGGCGGTGGCGCGAATACTGCCGTAGTGGCGCGCGCCGGTCGCCATCAGACGCTCGCCGATGTTGCCTCCTGCCGACACCTGACGGCGCAGGCCATCCATCGGATGCTGATGCACCACGCCCCACTCGGTGCGCAGCAGATGCCGACGTTCCGCTTCGCTCATGCCATACAGCGAGCGGTTGTCGTAGTGCACTTCGCCCTGCTGCGGCGCCAGACGCGCGGAGATGGCTTTCAGCAGGGTGGTTTTCCCTGAGCCGGATTCGCCGACGATGCCCAGCACTTCGCCGGGCCATAGCTCAAAAGAGACGTCGCTGAAGCCCTTGCCTGGCGCATAGAGATGGGTCAGTTGATTGACCGCGAGTAACGGATGGCTCATTTGTTCAGCGCCTCGCTCTGTTGGCGACAATAGTCGGTATCGGAGCAGACAAACATCCGTTTGCCGCTGTCATCCAGCACCACTTCATCAAGATAGCTGTGGCGGGAACCGCAGATGGCGCAGGGCTCATCCCACTCCTGCACGGTAAACGGGTGGTCGTCGAAATCGAGACTTTCCACCGGGGTATACGGCGGCACCGCGTAGATACGTTTTTCACGTCCGGCGCCAAACAGCTGCAGCGCGGGCATCATGTGCATCTTCGGGTTATCGAATTTTGGAATGGGCGAGGGGTCCATCACATAGCGGCCGTTCACCTTGACCGGGTAGGCATAGGTGGTGGCGATGTGGCCAAAACGGGCAATATCTTCATACAGCTTCACCTGCATCACGCCGTACTCTTCCAGCGCGTGCATGGTGCGGGTTTCGGTTTCGCGCGGCTCTATAAAGCGCAGCGGCTCGGGGATCGGCACCTGGAAGATCAGGATCTGATCTTCGGTCAGCGGCGTCTCTGGGATCCGGTGGCGGGTCTGGATCAGCGTGGCATCGCAGGTCGCCTCGGTGGTGGCAACGCCGGTGACGCGCTGAAAGAACTGGCGAATCGACACCGCGTTGGTGGTGTCGTCGGCGCCCTGATCGATCACCTTCAGGACGTCATGCTCGCCGATAACGCTGGCGGTCAGCTGGATCCCGCCGGTTCCCCAGCCGTAGGGCATCGGCATTTCGCGACCGCCGAACGGGACCTGGTAACCAGGGATCGCCACCGCTTTGAGAATCGCCCGGCGGATCATGCGCTTGGTCTGCTCATCAAGATAAGCAAAGTTGTAGCCAGTGAGGGAATTAGCCACGTTCATTCTCCCGTTGCAGGCGTTTCAGCAGCGCCAGTTCGGCCTGGAAATCGACATAGTGAGGCAGCTTGAGGTGCGAGACAAAACCGGCCGCCTCGACGTTATCCGCATGGGCGAGGACAAACTCTTCATCCTGCGCCGGGCCGGCAATCTCCTCGCCGTAGTCCGGTGCCTGCAGCGCGCGGTCCACCAGCGCCATCGCCATCGCTTTACGTTCGCTCATGCCGAAGGTCAGGCCGTAGCCGCGGGTAAAGTGCGGTGGCTCCTGCTCAGGGGCGACAAAGCCGTTGACCATTTCACACTCGGTCATCAGCAATTCGCCGATGCTGATGGCAAAACCCAGCTCTTCCGGCACGATCTCCACGCTGACGTAGCCGCTGCGGATCTCGCCGGCAAAGGGGTGGTTGCGGCCATAGCCACGCTGGGTGGAATAGGCCAGCGCCAGCAGATAACCCTCATCGGCGCGTACCAGCTGCTGCAGGCGTGATGAACGGGAGCCCGGGTAGACCGGTGGGTTGCGGGTAATATCGTCCGGCGGGGTGTGGCTATCCTGCTCTGCTTTCGCCAGCCCCTCCTGCACCAGCAGGTTGAACACATGCGGCGTGGATTCCTGCGGCGACGCGGCGGTGCGTAGCGGCGGCGTTTCACCCTGTGCCAGCAGCGTGAAATCCAGCAGGCGGTGGGTGTAATCGTAGGTAGGGCCGAGCATCTGGCCGCCGGGAATGTCTTTATAAACCGCCGAAATACGCCGCTCCAGGCGCATGCTGGCGGTGTCGACCGGTTCACTGACCGCCAGTCGGGGCACGGTGGTGCGCCAGGCGCGCAGTAAAAAAATCGCCTCGACGTTGTCGCCGCTGGCTTGCTTCAGCGCCAGCGCCGCCAGTTCGCGATCGGCGATGCCGCCTTCGGTCATCACGCGGTCGACGGCCAGGTGAAACTGCTGGGCAATCTGCTCAACGCTCAGTTCCGTAAGCCCGCCATCGCCCCGGCGTTTATGTTCCTGTAAGGCGTGAGCGGCGACGATCGCCTTTTCCCCGCCTTTGACGGCAACATACATTAGCAAACCTCCACGTGGGTGGTGCGAGGGATCGCCAGCAGCCGCTCACCGCAGGTCAGGATCAGGTCAATACCGAGCGGGAACGGGTGCGGGCGTTCAGTCAGTTCATCAATAATGCAGTCCGGCAGCTGCGGGGCGATCATTCGCTCTTCGGCGATACCGGCGCCGGTGAGGCGCAGCATGCGCCCGCCGCTGAGACTGGCAAGCTGGACGATCAGGGTGACGCCGGTCTCCGGGGCGGCAACGGTGCCGGCGGAGAGGACGTTAAGCTGCTCGCTGCTGATGCGATCGTCGGTGACGGCAAACACCGCCTGCTGCGGCAGCTCCACCAGCGGAGCGCCGGTATGAAAACGCAAATTCTGGCCGACCAGGTCGTTATGCAGCGCCGACGAGAACCACACCGGCGTGTCATGGTCCGCCAGGGTCAGCAGCAGGCTGGTTGAGGCGATGCTCAGGGGCTGCCAGCCGTGCTGGAGCTGCTGCAGGGCGACAATCACGCCAGGCTCGCTCATGGCTTTCAGCAGACGACGAAAACTGTGTTGGGCATCCTGCACCGGTAGGGTAAAAGCGGTTTGTAAGGTCATGCGTTATCTCCGCGAACCAGAGTAAAGAAGTCGACCCGGCTGGCGTTGACTTCGGCGCGTCGGGCTTCAATGCGCGCGCTTCGTTGTGCTTCCAGCGGGGTAATCAGGGTTTCCATCAGGGTGTGAAAATGGTGGGGCGATTGCATCAGCGCGTCGACGGTTGCGCAGCGCTCGGCGTGGGGACGATCGCGCCCCAGGATCCAGCTGTAGCCGATGGTGCCGTCGGTCAGGCGAACCGCCGCGCGGGTTAAGGTGGCATCGCCGGCGAAAAAGCGGTCGCCGATCCCGCCCATGCGGGCCTGCAGCTGAACCAGGCCGGTTTCCGGCGTGCGAATCAGCTCATATGACGGCGCCAGCTTGAGGGTCTGCATCCGCGCTTCAAGTTCTTGTGGTTCACTGTGGGCCAGCACGGACATCCAGCGCTGGCGGGTGGCGGTATCAAAGTGCATTCAGTGCTCCATGGTGAATTCAATCATGTCCGCCCGGGTCAGGCTGACGGAGTACTCCGTGGCCTGCTGCTCGCCGGCCCGGTGGTTGAGAGTTCTTACGCACAGCAGCGGCGCCATGTTGGGGATCCCGAGAATGTTGCTCTCTTTGGCCTGGGCGCGGCGGGCGCTGATTTTGGTTCGCGTGCGGGTCAGTTCGACATCCAACTGCTGGTGCAGGAAATCGTGCAGCGAACCCTGGGTAAAGGTTTGCAGCGCGGACCAGAAGCGCAGGTCGGCGAAGTAGTGATCGATCAGGCACAGCGCGACACCGTTGACGCGGCGCAGGGTGCGCAGGTGGATGACGTTATCCCCTTCGTGAATGCCAAAGGCCTCGGCGACGTGGCTGCTGGCCGGGCGCAGCACCGACAGCAGCTTTTCGCTGGTCGGGTGGCTGCCCTGTTCGAGCAGGTTCTGGCTAAAGCGGGCCTGGGCGTTGAGTGGGTAATCGATAGGGCGCATCAGCACCAGCACCCCGACGCCCTGGCGGCGCTGGACCCAGCCGCGCTCTACCAACTGGTCGATCGCCCGACGCAGGGTGTGGCGGTTGACGTCAAAGCGCGTCGCCAGCTGTTGTTCGGCGGGCAGGTAGTCACCGCAGCGATAGTGGTGACGCAGCTCCTGCTCAAGTTTGGCGGCTATTTCCTGATACCGGGTCGGATAACTGGTCGGATGTCTGGATAAGTGCATGTCAATCGAGCCTCACTGAGCAGAAGAAGGGATTTCCTTCTGAGAGTGGCCCGATCCTGACGCGTTTTTGTTACATTTCGGTTAACGCATAATGACCGATGGATGAAGAGTGAATGCCAGCAGGGTGACAGGGCGGGAGACCCCGCCCGAAGTGGACTGCGGTTAGGATTGTTTGACGACGTTGACCATCCACGGCACGCCAAAGCGATCGATGGCCCGGCCAAAACCATGGGCCCAGAACGTTTCCTGCCAGGCCATTTCGACCCGCCCGCCGTCGGCGAGGTTGTCAAACCAGCGCTTCCCTTCGGCCAGGTCCTGGGTGTCGAGCACCAGGTTAAATCCGTTATAACGGCCGCTATCTTCGCCGGGGCTGTCGCCGAGCATCAGTTCGCTGCCCGCGACGCGCAGGCTGGCATGGGCGATGCAATCCGGGGAGATTTGCAGGCCGGAAGGGCAGCCGTCCTGGGCATCCTGACTGTTCTGCGGCATTTCGCCGTAGGTAATTTTGTGGACCAGCTCGGCGCCCAGCGCGTGTTGGTAAAACGCTATCGCCTCCGCGCAGTTGCCACTGTAGGAGAGGTAGGGACTCAGGGGCATGGTGATGACCTCAGATAACGAAAGACCCTTTAAGCGTAGAGGAAGATGAGCACTTCAGGCCAGGCGGTAAAATCCTGGTGTGGGCACGGCGTTACAGCGGAAATAAGTGGACGGTACTGCACTATGATATTCGTTAATTTAATCCGTCATCTTTTTCCGCCGCAGAGAAATAACGCCGCTGGGGGTAGGGAATAAGATTAATTCTTTTTCACGAATTCTGATTTCAGCTTCATCGGGCCAAAACCATCAATTTTGCAGTCGATGTTATGATCGCCTTCGACCAGACGGATATTCTTCACTTTGGTGCCAATTTTCAGCATCGAAGAGCTGCCTTTGACCTTCAGATCTTTAATCACGGTGATGCTATCGCCATCGGCGAGTAAATTGCCGTTCGCATCTTTTACCACCAGTGCGTCATTATCTTCAGATGGCTCGGCATTGTTCCATTCATGGGCGCATTCCGGGCAGATAAACATGCCGTTATCTTCATAGGTGTATTCAGATTGGCATTGTGGGCAGTGTGGAAGTTGCATGGCGTTCCTCGTGATGGCTGATGAAAACAGGGCGTTGGCCCTTTAAACAGCGGCTGATAGCCGAAAGTGAGGGTGATTATAGCCTATTCACGTACTTTTGTCGGGCCTTTTTTTATGATAATAGCACGAAGGAAATGGCCGAATTAACCAGCAGTTATGCCAGAAATATGGCGCGCTGGCTATCACCCTGCTTATCCAGAAATAAACCATTCTGCGGTTATGTTCATGGAAGCTATTAATTTTTCTCGACTAAACTATACGGTCTGTAATTTTTCGTGAAGTTGATCCCAAATTTAAACGCTGTTAGGGTAAAAAAGGAGAGTTCGTAAATTCAGCAAATTTATGACTAACGCTATTTATTGATAAATGCCATAGAGCAGGCGTCAACAGGTTCGGTTGTACGGACTGTCAGCAGACAGTGCAGGCAAACCTGCTACGCTTGAAAAGAGGAGCACAGCAACTCGCCGCTCCCAACGCACAACGCCACGGCTTTGCCGTATGGCGGTGATCTGTGCGCTCACGGCGAAGCTTTAGAGGAAAAATATGCTTAAAAGAAAAAAAATAAAGCCAATCACGTTGCGTGATGTCACCATCATTGACGATGGTAAGCTTAAGAAAGCCATCACCGCAGCATCGCTGGGTAATGCGATGGAGTGGTTTGATTTTGGTGTGTATGGTTTTGTGGCGTATGCCTTAGGTAAAGTCTTCTTCCCCGGTGCCGACCCCAGCGTGCAGATGATTGCCGCGCTTGGGACATTCTCCGTTCCGTTCTTAATCCGTCCGCTAGGTGGCCTGTTCTTCGGCATGCTGGGGGATAAATATGGTCGACAAAAAATACTGGCTATCACCATTGTCATTATGTCGATCAGTACCTTCTGTATCGGCTTGATTCCATCCTACGCCTCGATTGGTATCTGGGCACCGATTCTGCTGCTGCTGTGTAAAATGGCGCAGGGCTTTTCGGTCGGCGGAGAGTACACCGGTGCGTCGATCTTCGTTGCCGAATACTCACCTGACCGTAAGCGTGGCTTTATGGGCAGCTGGCTGGACTTCGGTTCGATAGCCGGGTTTGTGCTTGGTGCCGGCGTGGTGGTGCTGATCTCCAGCATCGTGGGTGAAGAGAGCTTCCTCGAGTGGGGCTGGCGCTTGCCGTTCTTCCTGGCGCTGCCGTTAGGGCTGATTGGCCTCTATCTGCGCCATGCGCTGGAAGAGACCCCGGCGTTCCAGCAGCATGTTGAAACCCTGGAGCAGGGCGACCGTGAAGGATTGCAGGAAGGGCCAAAAGTCTCGTTCAAAGAGATTGCGACCAAACACTGGCGTAGCCTGCTGACCTGTATTGGTCTGGTGATTTCCACCAACGTGACCTACTACATGCTGCTCACCTACATGCCGAGCTACCTGTCGCATAACCTGCATTACTCGGAAGATCATGGGGTGCTGATTATTATCGCCATCATGATCGGGATGCTGTTCGTCCAGCCGATTATCGGCCTGCTCAGCGACCGTTTTGGCCGCCGCCCGTTTATTCTTATCGGTAGCGTCGCGCTGTTCGTGTTGTCAATTCCGGCCTTTATCATGATTAACAGTAACGTGATCAGCCTGATTTTCGCCGGTCTGCTGCTGCTGGCGGTGGTGCTTAACTGCTTCATCGGCGTGATGGCCTCATCGCTGCCGGCGATGTTCCCGACCCATATCCGCTTTAGCGCCCTGGCGAGTGCCTTTAACATTTCGGTGCTGGTGGCGGGTCTGACGCCAACGCTGGCGGCCTGGCTGGTTGAAACCTCGCAGAATCTGATGATGCCGGCGTACTATCTGATGGTGATTGCGGTTATCGGCCTGATGACCGGCCTGACGATGAAAGAGACGGCAAACCGCCCGCTGAAAGGGGCGACGCCTGCCGCATCGGATATCCAGGAAGCGAAAGAGATCCTGCGCGAGCATCACGATAATATTGAGCACAAAATCGAAGATCTCGACCAGGAAATCGCGGAACTGCAGGAAAAACGTTCCCGTCTGGTACAGCAGCATCCGCGTATCAACGAGTAAGCGCTGTCTCTGCTAAACATGCCGCCGTGGGCTTCCCCGGCGGCATTTTTTTTGCCGGTTTACAGGCCCTGTCGCCGCTGCTGGCTGAGTTTGCGGTACTGCTGCGGCGGCATGCCGACGTAGCGGGTAAAGGTGCTGTAGAATCGGCTGCTGGAGCGAAACCCGGCGATCAGCGCAATGTCGAGAATCGTTTTGTCGGTATCGCTGAGCAGGGCGCGGACGTGGTTAATCCGCATCGCGGTGATGTACTGCTTCATGGTCTGCTGCATCACCCGCTGAAAAATCCCCATCGCATAATTCGCGTTGAGTTTGACATGTTCGGCGACGTCGGCGACGGTCAGCGCCTGATCGTAGTGGCTGGCGATAAACTCGAGCATCTGGCTGACGTAAAACTGGGCATGTCGCGAGACGCTGTGCTTGTGGGTGCGCGAGGTTTTGTTCACCAGAATCGGCTGCCAGCCGGAGAGGCTAAAGCGCTTAAGCATCAGGGCAATTTCATCGATGGCCAACTGGCGGATCTGTTCGTTGTCGCTGTTCAGCTCCTGCTGCCAGCGCTGCACTTCAAAGGCGCTGAGCTGCTGGGCGGAGAGCGATTTGATGACCATCCCGTGAGTGACGTTATTGATCAGCTCGCGGTCGAGCGGCCACGACAAAAACAGGTGCATCGGCAGGTTGAAGATCGCCATTTGCTGGCAATTGCCGGGGCGCGTCAGCTGATGCGGCGTACAGGCCCAGAACAGGCTGATATAGCCCTGTTTGATTTGCACCGCTTCGTTGTTGATGAGGTATTCGACATCGCCGTCAAAGGGGACGTTGACCTCAACCTGACCGTGCCAGTGGCTGGTGGCCATGGCGTGCGGCGGGCGCAGCTCAATATCCATCCGCTGGTATTCGGAGTAGAGCGCCAGCGGGCTGCGGGTGTCCTTCTCGTCGCTGCTGCTCATGTACGGATCGTGATGTTTTTCCATGCAGAAATAGGTTCCTGAATCGTCACAGTTGCTGTTTTTTTGCACCGACATGCGCCTATCTTAGCGGAGAAAACGGCCCGTTTTCTCTCCTTTTCCGCCAAATTATTCTCATAAACTCAGATTTTGTGTGCGCCCACCGGCGATCTGAGTTTTCGGGAATGCTCCGTGGTGAAGGGGGCAGCGAGGCGAGCGGCGGGCATGTCACTCTACATGGACACAATGACATGATGGAGAACGCTCTATGTCTGCCCCAAAAATTACCTTTATCGGCGCGGGTTCAACGGTTTTTGTTAAAAATATCCTTGGTGACGTTTTTCAGCGCCCGGCGCTGAAATCGGCCCATATCGCGTTGATGGATATCGACACGACGCGGCTGGAAGAGTCGCATATCGTGGTGCGCAAGCTGATGGATTCCGTCGGTGCCGATGGTGAAATCAGCTGCCATCGTGACCAGCGGGTCGCGCTGCAGGATGCGGATTTTGTGGTGGTGGCCTTCCAGATTGGCGGCTATCAGCCCTGTACCGTGACCGATTTTGAAGTCTGTAAGCTGCACGGCCTGGAGCAAACGATCGCCGATACCCTGGGGCCAGGGGGGATCATGCGGGCGTTACGCACCATTCCGCATCTGTGGCAGATTTGCGACGACATGACCGACGTGTGCCCGCAGGCCACCATGCTGAACTACGTCAATCCGATGGCGATGAACTCCTGGGCGATGTACGCGCGTTACCCGCATATCAAGCAGGTGGGATTGTGCCATTCGGTGCAGGGGACGGCGGAAGAGCTGGCGCATGACCTTGACCTCGACCCGGCGGATTTACGCTATCGTTGCGCGGGGATCAACCATATGGCGTTCTATCTGTCGCTGGAGAAAAAGCTGGCGGACGGCAGCTATACTGACCTGTACCCGGAGATGCTCCAGGCCTACGCCGACGGGCGGGCGCCGAAACATCGCGAGAACTCGCGCTGCCAGAATATTGTGCGCTATGAGATGTTCAAAAAGCTTGGCTACTTCGTCACCGAGTCCTCTGAGCACTTCGCCGAATATACGCCGTGGTTTATCAAGCCGGGACGGGAAGACCTGATTACCCGTTACCAGGTCCCGCTGGATGAGTACCCGAAACGCTGCGTAGAGCAGGTGGCGAACTGGCATAAAGAGCTGGAGCTGTATAAATCCAGCGAGCGGATTGAGATTAAGCCGTCTCGTGAATATGCCAGCACCATCATGAACGCGATCTGGACCGGCGAGCCGAGCGTGGTTTACGGCAACGTTCGCAACGACGGGTTAATCGATAACCTGCCGCAGGGCTGCTGCGTGGAGGTGGCCTGCCTGGTGGATGCTAACGGCATTCAGCCCACCAAAGTCGGGAAACTGCCGGCCCATCTGGCCGCTTTAATGCAGACCAACGTTAACGTCCAGACGTTGCTGACCGAGGCGATCCTCACTGAAAATCGCGACTATATCTATTATGCGACAATGATGGATCCGCACACAGCGGCGGTGCTGGGGATCGAGGAGATCTATGCTCTGGTGGACGATCTGATTGCCAGCCACGGCGACTGGTTGCCGGAGTGGATTCATCGTTAAAGGAATCGTTAAAGAACCGTCGGGCCGTCTGGCCCGACGTTGCTGTTGCGCGGGGTTAACCGTGAGTCAGAAAGCGGGCCAGCTGTTGCTGCAGCAGCCGGTTCTCGCGGGTCAGGCGGGCGTTTTCATCCAGTAGCGTTAAGGCTACCGCGATGCCCGGCCAGTCCAGCTCCAGCTCCCGGCGCAGGCGCAGCGCGCGATGGACAATCACCACCGCGCTGTCATCGAACAGCCAGGCCTCAGCCTGCGGCTGGCGCGGCTCAATCACGCCCAGGCCGACGATCTCCCTCAGATCATCCTCAGACACGCCGGTATGCAGACAAACTTCGCTTATGGTGAACGTCACCGTCATCTTAGCCATTATGCTTTCTCCCATGCTTTACGCGGCGCGAAGCCAGCCTCTGCATCGGCCAGCTGTTGCCAGATCGCGCTGGTTTTGTCGTTCGGTTTCGGCGGCATGACGATTTTTATCACTGCATATAAATCGCCGGTCGTCGTTTTGCTTGCCAGCCCTTTACCTTTGATGCGCAAGCGTTGCCCCGCCTGGCTGCCCGGCGGGATGGTTAGCAGGATGCTCTCTTTGAGCGTTGGGATGGTGACCTTCGCACCCAGCGCGGCTTCCCACGGCGCCAGCGGCAGGACGATTTCCAGGTTATGACCGACAATATCGAACAGCGGATGCGGAGCGATATGGATAACCAGCCACAGATCGCCATTCGGCCCGCCGTTTTCTCCCGGCGTCCCCTGGCCTTTCAGGCGGATACGCTGGCCGTCGCTGACCCCGGCGGGGATTTTCACATTCAGCGTTTTCGGGGTTTCGCTCTCGACCATCCCGAAGACGTTATAGACCGGCAGGGAGTAGCTGATGGTGCGGGTCTGCTCGGCGAGGGTCTCTTCGAGGAAGACCGCGACTTCAATCTCCAGATCGTGGCCGCGCGCGGCATGCTGGCGGCGGGCGTGGTGCGCCTGCTGGCCAAACATCGATGAGAAGATATCGTCAAAGTCCTGCTGGCTGTAGCTCTGCTCGTGGGTCTGCTGCTGACGGCCAAACTGCGGATCGTTACGGTGCTGCCAGAGCTGGTCATACTCGGCGCGACGCTGTTCATCTTTGAGCACTTCCCAGGCTTCGGCGAGGTCTTTGAATTGCGCTTCGGCATCGGTTTCTTTGCTGACATCGGGGTGATATTTGCGTGCCAGACGGCGGTAGGCGGTCTTGATGGTTTTTAGATCGTCCGTTGGCTTAACCCCTAGAATAGTATAATAGTCCTTTAATTCCATGGCGTTATCTCATTTGGATTGATGCAGTGGTCACAGCTTTCACCTCTAAGCTTAGGGCAAATGAGGACACGCGGAGCAGGAATGTGCGGGAAACTTGACGCCGTCGGGGTTGACGGCGTGTGTCGCGGGCAGGGCGGTTATTTGGCCGGGCGGGTCCGGTAGTTGCGGCGCAGCCCTTCCAGCAGCACCAGCGCGGCGCCAAGGGCGCCGGCAATCAGCGAGAGTGAGCCGGACGCGTGCGGGAACAGGCGCACGATGGTCGGGTCGGTCACCCACATCGACCCGGCAATCCAGCCGATCAGCGCGCCGCCCAGCAGGATAACCACCGGGAAGCGGTTGAGGATAGCCAGCACCAGTTTGCTACCGGCAACGATAATCGGGATGCTGATCAGCACGCCCAGCGCTACCAGCAGCAGATGGCCTTTACCGGCGGCGGCGACGGCCAGCACGTTATCCAGCGACATGATCACATCGGCGACGGTTATGGTGACGGCGGTCCGCCACAGGCTGCCTGAGCTGCTGATCTCTTCATTCTCTTCCTGATTGGCAACCAGCTTGATGCCGATCCACAGTAGCAGCAGGGCACCAACAATTTTCAGCCACGGCAGTGAGAGCAGGTAGAGGGCGATGGCCAGCAGCAAAACCCGCGCCACGATGGCGCCGGCGGTGCCAATAATAATGGCTTTGGTCCGCAGTTCCGGCGGCAGCTTACGACACGCCATGGCAATCACCACCGCGTTGTCACCGCCAAGCAGCAGATCGATAGCGATGATTTGCAGCAAAATGACGACGATATCCCACTGATTAACTAACTCATTCATGCCTGACTCATATCATTAAAAAAAGATCTCAACGGCAAAGCGTACCCCTGATGCGCCATCGTGTCATATTGAAAAACAAAGTTACTAATCAATGCATCGTGTCACGATGATTCCCCGGCAAAGAGTGCTACCTTGTCCCGTTAGGCTCACCTGCCGTTTTACTCATCGCAAGGATTACCTTCATGGCTGGCATGAAAAAAATACTGACTGGCGCATTGCTTGGCGTCACGTTACTTCCGGTTCTGGCAACGGCCGCAGAGGCTCCCGCCGCAACGTTTACGCCGGAGCAAGAAGCTCGCATTGGCAAAATTGCCGCGGATTATTTAGTCGCGCACCCGGAGGTGCTGTTACAGGCCAGCCAGAAGCTGCAGCAAATTCAGCAAGAGCAGCAGGCGAGCGCGGCAACCCAGGCGGTAATGAAAAACCAGGCTGCGCTGACCCAGGATAAAAATACCCCGACCTATGGTCCGGCGGATGGCAAGGTCACCGTTATCGAGTTCTTTGACTACCAGTGCATCTACTGCAGCCGTCTGGCGCCGGTGATGGAGCAGGTGATCAAAGCGCATCCGCAGACCCGTTTTGCGTTTAAAGAGTGGCCTATTTTCGGCAGCCGTTGGGAAACCTCGCTGACCGCCGCGAAGACTGGCCTGCAAATTTATCAGCAGAAAGGGGCAGAAGCTTACCTGACCTACCATAACGGGATTTATGCTACCGGGCATAACGAAGGCAAGCTGACGGCGGCAGATGTCCAGCAGCAGGCGAAGAAAGTGAATTTCGACGCCAAAAAAGCGGCGGATGTTGACGCAGTACTGCAGAGCACCAACACGCTGGCCCAGGAGATTGGTCTGAGCGGCACGCCAGGCGTGATCGTCATGCCGACCACCGGCGCGACCGAAGCTACTATTACCGTCTTCCCGGGGCTTGCAGATAAAGACTCGCTGGAAGCGGCGATTAAGAAGGCCGGCGGCAACTGATTGCTGGTCGTCGACAGCACCGCGAACCCGCCATTCGGCGGGTTTTTTTATCGTCACGGCATCCCCGTCTTGCTGCCCCGTTTGCAATATGTTGGTTGTGGTGCGCGATGCATCACGCGTGTTGATGGGACGTCGGCATGGTGTCGCGAAGTAAAAATCCTTGTACCGCATCGGCGCCGCTCTCGAGGCTGAGGGCATAATCTTGCCGGGTCTCTACCCCTTCAATCACCACACGGCGGCCTACCTGGCGATAGCGGGCGATCAGCCTCGTCAGCTGGTGCTCTTCGGCTCTGAACTGGTGGAACAGCGTATTCGAGATTTTTACGGCATCAAAGCGCATCCCAGATGATTGCCAGGCGGGCAGTTGCTGCGGATATAGATCATCCAGCCAGACGTTAAACCCTGCCCGACGGAGTATGCGCAGGGAGGTCAGCACATTGTGTTGTTCGCTGTGGCCGAGGTGCAGCAGGGTCCCCGGATCTTGGATTTCAATGATAATGCGCGCCGGGTCCGCCTGGGTTACCAGCGACTGCACAAAGGTCGGCTGGATGATCATGTTGAGAGATAGATTGATCGAGAATCGCCCTGAGAGAGGGGTAACCTGGCGGACTTGCCACAAAAAGAGCTGCTGTTTCGCCTGAGCAGAGAGATGACGAAAGAACGCATCCAGTGAATCGTGCGTCTTCACCTGGCTTAAGACTTCCCGGACGTTAGTTTCAACATCGGCGAAGAAGTGGATCATTTCCAGCCGGATACCGCAAATTTGCTCCAGTTCATGATGGCGCTCCGCTGCCGGTGGGGTCAGGGTGTTTTCTCTCTGTCTGCTCATGTTAATCATTCCGTTGATTGAAAGGGCGTCGTCTGTCCTGTAGCCAGGCGATCCGACGGTCAAGCGGGTATTCAAGATAAAAGCGGGCCGCCAGCTGGCGGGCCGTGGTGACATCTTGCTGATGCAGGGCAATCAGAATGCGTGTGAAAGAGACATTCGGATCGGGATGAATGCGGACGTAGTCGGTTGCCCAGCGGTGAAACGCGAGGAGCCAGCGCTCGTCTTTCGTCTGCTGGTAGTGCTGCAGATAGCCCATGTTGATATCGAACCGGTAGCGAGTGGCAAGCAGCCAGGCGTCAGGGGGGACCGGTGCCTGAAGTCGATACTGTTCGCCAAGTCTTTCAAGGGCGGTCAGGCGCTGTTGGGTGTGCAGCGTGGTTAGCAGAAGCGGGATGAGCAGCAGCGTCAGGATTAGTGTTGCGATGCGGATCGTCGCCGTTGCGGTCCCGGTGAGCCGCTTTCCCTGAACCGGGCGATCGGCACAGCGTATCAGGATGATCAGTAGCAGCCAGTGCGGCGTTGATTGCCAAACGGGGTATTCCGTTAGCATATGAATCAAGACCGGCGTCCCGGCCAGTAAACAGGTGCGATGCCAGATATTACCCGTCAGCCAGAGCCAGAGGCCGCCGGCGATAAAACAGGCAACCCCGAGTAGCCCGACAATGCCTCCTTCCACCCACCACAGTATCAACTCGTTATGCGGGTGCGAAATCCGGCTCAGCCCGGTGTGGCCATACTGCGTCAGGAACAGAGACGGAAAGCTGCCAACCCCTGAGCCCAGCCAGGGATGACGGGCAATCAACGCCCACGAAAAGCGCAGGATCTCCCAGCGTGTCGAGGCGGACGTCAGATGGTCAATTGTTGCGACGGACAGCAAGCGGTGTACGGCTTCGCCTGCGGCGACCCCCAGTAACAGCAGCAGCAATAACCGGAGCAACGGCTGGCGTGCAGGAGACACCAGCAGCAGCAGGGGCCAGCCGATAAACAGGGCCAGGTATCCAGTTTGCGATTGGCACCCATGCACCACGAATCCCATCAGTACCATGCCGGTACCGATACGGTATCGGGAGCCGGTTCGCAAGGCCAGTATGGCGGAGATCAGCGTGCCGCTGGCCGTGAAGCTGGCCATCAGATTGACCTGCTGGAAAACGCCATACGGACGAGTCTCTCGCCATAACGGAAATTCCCAGAGCTGCGCGAGGGGCAGATGCAGGTACTGGATGAGAAACACCAGGCACTGGATCAGGTTGGCTCCCCATAGCATTGAGAGCAGGGCGGTCAGCGTTTTTCCCGTGAGCGGTATCTGCAGCAGTACCAGGTAAAATAGGGCTCCACCGATGAGCGCACCGCCGACAAGTGTGGCCTCTGCACGCCAGATCGCCGCCGTCAGCAAACACAGCACCGTCAGCAGGAACGTACCCGCGAGTATAAAGCGCAATGGCGTGGTGATGCGCCAGGGGTGTCGGCGTAGCACGCAGGAGACGCCGCCCATCACCAGCGCGGCATAGATCCAGGCGATAATATTCAGCGGTAGCGACAGGCCACTTCCTCCGTTATTGGGCCAGTAAAGAGGGAGCGCCGCTCCCCAGAATGCCAGACTCAGGCCCAGCAGGACGCGGCGTGCCGGAGAAAAAAGAATGCTCATGCTATTGATAATTCAGGGTCCAGGTTCCACTGGCGCTGAAAGGACCATATTCGATGGTCTGGTTTTTCAGGGCCTCGGGCTCCGCTTCTACCCAGCTCAGGAAGGTTAAATCCATGGGCCCTTCGGTAACGGTCTGGCGGGAAGTGCTTTGGCCCAGTTGAATGGCTGTGCCATTCTGCTCACTCAGCCCAATGGCGATGCCCGATGCGCTGCCTGGCCCCGCGGAATTTAACGCCAGATGATTGGGCAGGTGCGCATTTTCCGTGCCGTTAAAGGTGACGGACAGGGTGGCAAAAACGTTGGGATTACAATCCCGCAATGAGAGGGTGAATGCGTGCGGCTGGCTGCGCCCGGTCAGGTAGAGGTCTTTTACGGCGATATGGCCGAAATCAACTTCAATTTTGTCCGCGTTGGGCGCAAGGCTGCAGGCCAGCGCCATGACGGTGCCGTGAAAATGCATATCGCCGCCAACGAGTTTGGTATCCGCCTTGACGGGACTGACGGGCAGCAGAAGGAGCAACGTCATGAATAGCCGGTATGTCATCAGGTACCTCACTGAAACTGTGCCACGACGGTGGCAGAGGCTTCAAATTCCCCCTCTTTCACACTGCCGGCCCCGGGATTGGCAACCGGCGCGGCGGTGAGATTCCAGTCCCCCTGGTTTTGATAGAACCCTTTGATGTTATAGAACTGATTGGGTACCACGGTGCGGCCGCTTTCTTCTTTGAGGATGATGCCGAGATCGTCGCGCTTTTGTCCGTTGCTCAGCGTTCCGAGAAACTGGTTGTTGAAACTGGCGGTTCCGGAGGCGGTACTGGTCTGGACCGCCAGATTGATATTCAGCGCGCCCTGGTCAAAGCTCCCGCCCTCGCATTCAACATGGATGGGGATGGATTTGCTAAAGTTGGTGCCGTTGAGCTTATCGCCAGAGCCGGGTAAGTTACCGAATTCAATCGTGATTTTGTCACCGCGGTTAAAGGTGCATTTGTCCGGTACGGTAATAATCCCGGATTTAATCACCACGCGAGAAATGGAGGTGGTCGGCGTGGGACCGGCCGTGCCCATTCGTCCCGCCACGTCGAGCAGCGACTGAGAGGCAATGTTGATGCCGTTAATAATCGGTTTGGTGACGATAAAGACTACTTTTCCTTTGGAGCCGCTTTCCACGTTTCTGATCTTCGCGACACCCGTACGCGTCGAGCACGAGTTGTTGGTCAGGCGATTGGATACATTGGTGAACGGCGCCCGGACGTAGTCGCGGTAATTTCCGGCAATCCACACCGACACTTCAACGTCCAGGTATTCATTCAGGCGATAGCGATTGGGCCCCTCTGATGAGAGCGGCATGGTTGAAAGCGTGGAGTAATGGATAGCTCCCCGGCGAATATTCTCCAGGGGGCAGTGGAAATTGACCGTATACTGGCCGTTCAGATTCCAGGTGAAAGGGTTAGTCCGGCCACCGATATGGTTCTTGCTCATATCTAACGATTTCAGTTCGATATCATACTGGTGCGGCATTCCCCCCTGCGGCTCACCTTCCCCTTGCGTGAAAGCTGACGCGGCCAGAGGGCTGAGTAATAACGCCGAGCCGAGCAGTGCGTTGAAAAATACGGTCATAAATACTCCAGCTGCAGTCTGAGCAATCCGTGAAACTCACCCGCGCTCACTTCCGTCCCGGTCGATTCCAGCGCGGAGAGAAAGTGAATCGCATTGTTGCCAGGCTTAACGATCCACATGCGTTGTGGCTGGCTGAGGTGGATCAGCTGTTGGCCTTCATTCATCACGCGGATGCCTGCTCCCTCGACATCACCATGAATACGCGCGAGATCGCTATTTTCCCGCGCGCTCTCCGCCATCAACGTTAATGACACCCCTTGTCCCGTTGTACTGTGTGCGAACAACGGGGCGGCAGAGGTTTGCCCGGCGACGTCCTGGAGCTTGTGGCCCGACCCTTTCAGACAATCGTTGAGGTTTAAGGTCACCAGCACCGGGTGGCTGCGATCGCCTGCCTGATGAAAAGCCCTGGCGGAAATCTCCCCGAGATCGATGCTTTGGTCGCGCGATGCCATGTCCAGTACGCACGGAGAAACATAAACACGGCCGTGGAAGTGAACGTTGCCATATTCACCAGAGACATGGCTCATATCCCGACGACCGTTATCGGCCTGAACAGCGCAGGCGTAGCCGGCCAGCAGCAGCGCACATAGATGCTTTTTCATTGTTGAACCCCCGATCACACGTGTTACCTGGGCTGCTGGGCGGCCGGCAATGCCCGGCAGGTGTCGCCTGTGCAGCGATATTTGAGTTCCGGATGACCGCCAAAATCATTCACGTACATCATGGTGAACTGGCTGATGCTGGCGTCGGTGACCTTGAAGTCCATCGAGGATTTGGGGGCCACCATCATTCCCGGGAAATCCGTCAGCCTGCCACTGCCTTCTGCTTCAGGTTTGCGGCTTAGCCCAATCACGGTCACAAAGTAGGGGGTCGGGTTTTCCACTGACCACTGGCGCCCTTTTTTGTGAAACACCACCTGGTTTTGCCACACCGCACCGGGCTCCGGCGGCACAATGGCGGAAGGGCGATAGAACAGTTTGATGCGGGACTGCATCGCCAGCTGCAGCACATTGGGCTTATCCGGCTTGGGGGGAATTTCACGCACGTTAAGGTAGAACAGGCTTTCGCGGTCCTGCGGTAACGCGGCAATCCCACTGGTTTTGGTGACGCGGGCAATCCCTTTCTGGCCGCCATTAATGCGTTGCAAAGGCGGGAGCACCATCAGCGGCGATGTCACTTTGGCGCCGCTGGCATCCTCCACCCAGGATTGCGCCAGGAACGGGGTTGTGGAGCTGGTATTCAATAAATTCGCGCTCACCGAGCGATCGTTGTCGTTGATGATGAGCCGGGTGCGGTCAAGGGCAACGCCTGCCCAGGCGGAATCGACGGCGGCGGCCAGTAGCAGGCCGCATGTAACGGACATCAGCCAACGCCGGACAGATAAATAAGATTGTTTTTTCATCACGCTATTCATTTTGCTGGTTGAGAGAATTGGCAAGGCAGTAAGACATTGCCCTGGGGGTTGATTTGTCGGGGAACCTGCAGGTGACACTGCGTCCGGCCTCCCCATGCAACGGAGAGCGTTTCATCCGGTTTAACGCCAGCGATCCAGCTTTCACCGTTGTCCATGACCATGGCGACGCTGACGCCGTTGGCATTAAACACTTCTGCACCAAAAGGAGGGGCAGAACCGTCGGCAAGACGCAGCATGGCCATCATCTTTTCCCCCTGCGCCACGGCAAAGCGTTGGTAGCCGATGGCTCCTTCCGTTAGCGTGCTGGTGACAATCGCTTTGGTGGCGGCGATATCTTCATCCATGGCATCGACATCAATCCGGGTATCAAAGCTGTTGTAGCTGACGATGTCTGGCACGACCGCAATCCCATAGCGGTTGGAGTGTGCCTGTTCGCCGTTAAGCGGGACGTTGGCGACGCCATCGGTATCGACCATCACACGGGCGGTGTTCATCGAGGCCTGGCTGTTGTGCAGCGCGGCACCATGCCGCGTGGCGGTAAAACCACCGCGCACGGTTCCCCCGATGGAAAGGTAGCGATCCTGCTGCCAGCTGACGTTGGACTCCAGTTCCGCCATCATGCTGCGGTGCTGGTAGTAACCATCAAAGGCCGTTCGCCCTTCATCTGACAGGCCTGCACGTATGCGCCATGGGTTATTGCGATCGCGGTTATCCGAATAGGAAACCATCTGGCTGGTCCGGTTGCCGCTGTTTTGCAGTTGATATTCAGTCGATCGCCCGTCTCGCCACGGGATGGACAGGGACAGAGAAAAGCTGTCATCGCGCTTTCCCTGATATTCAGAACGATACGCTGCAAGGTTGGCGCTGACCCCTTCCACACCGGCGAACGAGAAGGTATGCCCGACGGACAGGCCATAGCGGTCCTGCGAGCGCCGATCCCAGTAGTTCTGGTGGGCATAGGTCAGATACAGCGTGGTGGCAAGGCGCGGATCGTCAGCAAAAAAAGTTTTATTCCCGGTGAGGGTATACATCTCTTTTTCACGCCCGGAGCTGTCATTGTTTTCATACTGCTCATCGAGGAACTGCGAGAAAGAGCGGAAATTTCTCTGGGAAAAACGATATCCGGCAAAGGTAATGGCGCTGTTGTACTCGTCAAAGGTCTTGGCGTAGCTGAGCTTGAAGGACAAGCCTTTTTGTTGGTTTTGATCTTTTACCCGGCTTATCGACTGGGTGACATCCGCCGAGAGCGCGCCAAGCAGGCTCAGGTCACGCCCGATCCCCAGAGACCAGGCGTTATAGCGATTACCGGTCAGCAGCGCGCCGCCATACAGGGACCACGCGTTGCTGACCCCCCATGAGAAATCACCGCTGTAAAACGTAGGCCCCTGGAGGTCGTGATTGTAGCGCGAAGGTTTCCCTGCCGAGGTGTTGTAACGTACATAGCCCGGGCGCGTCAGATAGGGAATATCCGCGGTATTGACCTGAAAGGTCTGCACTGTCCCATCCTGCTCTTCCACCCGGACATCCAGAGTACCGCGCACCGAACTGCGTAAGTCTTCGATATTGAAGGGGCCTGCAGGGACGGTGGTTTGATAGATCACGCGTTGTTGTTGGCTCACCGTCACTTTGGCATTACTTCTGGCAATGCCGTGCACCTGCGGAGCATAGCCCTGCAGATTCGGCGGCAGCATACGCTCGTCGCTGGCGAGGTTAGCGCCGGTAAAACGAATAGAATCGAAGAGCTGTGAATTCAGGTAGATTTCACCAAGCGTGAGCTTTGCCGCCAGCATGGGCAGTGGGCGATAGGCGTAAAACTGATCCCAGTCAAAGCGTGTGCCTTGCGTATCGGAGGTGTAATTAGCCTGATACTGGCTACGAAAACGCCAGGCACCGATGTTAAATCCCGTCTGACCATAGCCGGACAGGGATTGGTAGCTACCGCCATCCTGCTGATAGCGTGTTGCCTGGCCAGACAGGTTGTAGTCAAAAATGAGCCCGGCGATACCGTTGTCCCAACGTTCAGGTGGCGTCCAGTTTGGGTCGCTATATTTCATCCATGCCTGGGGGATGGTGATGTCCAGGACCCCGGCGCTATTGTTCAGCACAATGCCGGGTAAGTGCGAGATGTCGAGGCAACGTTCAGAATGCGCCCGGACGTAGGTCAGCGCCTCTTCCTTTAGCGCTAACAGGTCGAGTTGTTCTGCACTGAGGCAGGCCAGTGTTTTATGCGGGTGGTCGGCATCGGTAATGTAGTGGATCTGCTGCTGAGCGATCTCCTGGCCGTTGATGTGCACATCCAGCAAATAATCACCCGGAGCCACATAGTTACCTTCTGAAAAACGCTGTAAATCAACATTTTGTCGGTCGCTGGCATCCAGTACGGCAGTATTGAATTCCACGGCATCGTCAGCGGTGGCTGGAGAAGAGCAGGCCAGGGTAATAAAAAGTGCCAGAAGCGTTTTGGATGTATTCAGATTAGTCATCTTTTTTACTCACCTTCAGGACCTTTATTACCAGAACTGCTTAGAGATAATTCACAACAAAATGCATGTTGGCGTTAAATTCACCGGAGCTGATATGTCCATCTTCGGAAATTAAATGTGCGGTAAATCTGAGCGTATTTTTCCCTGGATTTAGCGCATAATCCGGCGAGGGAACGCCAGGTTGAATGGGATTGCCATATTTATCAAATATCGTGATTGATAAATCTCCAGCATCAGTTTTCACATTTAAATGATCTTTGCGCTGGCGATCTGAGACACTATAAAAAGTAATACTGGCACTATGAAATATACTGCCAGGATGTTGTGAGTCGCCTAAGGAACATCCCAGTAAATGAATGCTAAAATCATGTGCTGAAATGTTTTTAGGGGAGCCGCTAATATCTCTTGCTGAAATATTATTGAATTCCACCGTGAGATCCTGGTCATTATGATCAACATAACAAGCGGCTTCGATTATTGTTCCCTGCAAATGCATTTTCCCTGGCGTTTTGGCGTTGTTGCCGGTATTAGCCAGAGTCCATGTCGATGGAAGGAAAATAAAAAGCAAGAGCATCCGCCATCCAGGCATCACCGCACTCCCTTTATCGCATTGATAAAACGTTTTGAGCAGGTGCACTGAGGCACCTGCCCGATATCGTTACTGGTAATCGATCTGGAAGTTCACGGTGGACTCAAAGTCACCAGGTGTTACGGTATCGGAGGCATTATTTGCCTGCAAATAAGCAACGAAGTCGATATCGGTTTTGCCGTCAGTAATATTGACCTGGGATGCTGCTTCGCCCCATTTCACGTCCTGGTTACCGCTGTCAATCATGCCAATACCTGCGCCATGGGCGGTACCGGAAGTGAAGGCGGCGAGAGCGGCATTGTCCGGGTCGATGGTTGCCGGGGTATAAGTCACGGTTGCCGTTTTAGCGACGGTAGTATCGCAGCCCTGCAGCATAATTTTTGCATGCTTGGTTCCGGCGCGCTGATTGTCTTTTAATTGCGATGTCGGGATTTCACCAAAATTAACCTGTACCGGGCTGGATTCCGGAGCCAGACCGCACGCAGAGTTGACCAGGGTGCCGCTAAACTGAATTTTACCATTGGTCGGGTCAACATTTTTTGCCGCGAAAGCAGAGGTTGCAGTCATTGTCATACCGGCCATCAGCGCACAGGCGACAGCTACATTTTTCATATTCATGTTTATTCTAACCTTGTTTCTGTTTTGGGTTATTACAACGATGCTTCTGCAAAAGATATTTCTTCGCCAGAAATACCTTTTTAGCGAATGGTCACGTCAGTTTCTTTACATCTTCTGGTGAAGATGGTCTGTGTGTCAGCCGGTAAATAATTAAACTGTCATTATCATGAGCTGCCATGTGCATCGTTTCGGTGACCTATATTAAGTCGGTAAGAAAATGAGGCAATGCAAAGTTAGGGTTTGAATCAAACTCAGGGGAACCTGTTGCAGTGATGACGTTGTGGTGCGTTTTTATGCGAATTTAGCTGTATTATTATACTGAATATGGTTTTATATTCTGTATTTATCTATTTTTATAGTGTTTTTATCTGTCTTTGTGATTTTTATTTATCTGTGTATCCCTGTCTTCAGGTATTTATAAATTCTTTGTAAATAAAAACTGGGATATCAAAGTGTAGGGGTGACAATAAGATAGCCACTTTTTGCATGCGGAGTATTCAGTCATGAGGTGGGAGTTAATAAAATGTTATTAAGTGGATAATAAAGCGATCTTTGGTAAACGCAAAAATGATAAATGAATTGTGATATGCTTACGCCTCAATCATTTATTCAGGGAGATTCCTGTATCAAGGAGACATCATTGGTTTCTCATATCCCAATATGCAAGATTAAATCTGTGATAATTGACGGCGGGCTGGTGTTCAGGCCGCAAAAGAATTCGTTAAAAGACGTTGGGTCCGGGAAGACAGGTCATCTCAATAATGTCGCATCACAATTACTACTTTATTTGTTGCAAAACGGTAGTGAAGTGTCCACACGCGATGAGGTTCTGCTTAATGTTTTTCAACGTAATGGCGCCAGGGCAACGGATGCGAACCTGAATCAGCATATCTCTTTTATACGTAAAGTGATCACCTCTATTGGCCATCCGGCTGAGGTGATTGTGACGGTACCTCGAATGGGATTCAAAATCGGCGAGTTTGGTATTAATTTTCAGTTGCTCGAAGCACCTGAAAACGATAAGGGACTCACTGTTGATGCCGGTAACGTAAAAGAACACAGCAGGAAAACAAGCCGCTGGGCGATCGGACTGACGGGATTAATTACCAGCATTGCGGTGCTGGCAACATATTGGTGGACCTGGATACCCAATAACATTCCGATGATTGACGTTTCGGTCCTGAGGACCATCGAGTGGCAACAATGCCATATTCATATTCTCGGGAATGCCAGCACCGACAATATTACGGATAAAAGTGCTCAGGATATTTTTAAGGATACCGGGATTGCACCGGACTGTTCTGTGAAAAAAGACCTGTATCTCAATGCCTGGGCCAGTAATCATGACCTGATAAACTGGAAATTTGCAGCTGAGTGTGGGCGTAACAATGGCTATTACTATTGCCACAGCCAGTATCATCATCGCGAGGAGTGGTATGAAGACTGAGAGGGATCTGTCGCCATTTTTTTGGTCACTGGTGATCATCATTATTGGAGGGGCGGTGATAGCTTTTTTACTGGTAAGCCGTGATGCCAAAAAAAATGAAATTAGCTTTTCCTGTTCATCTGAATTCAGCTCATCCCTTGATATCCATAAATCAAAGATGAATCTTGAGGGGATTTTGTTGATTACCAGCTATCACTCCGGTAATTTTTCCTTGTCTGTACAGGGAACGCTGAAAGCTGAAGGTGGCCAGTATGTTGTTAACCGCAAACTTTTCTTTCGCTATTCCCGGCCACTGGGGCACGCGGCGGGCGTGTACAACATTAATCCATCAGGTCGTGAAAATTCGCCGGATGATAATGCGCCAGATGCCATCGATTATCTTTTCTTTGATGCCTATGAGCGTGGGGATAAGCTATATATGGTCAAACGCATTGATCGCGAAACGGTCATCATCGGAGACCAGTTCTCACCGCGCTACGCCTGTGTGATGAACCACTTTACCCACTAGCGCTCGCGTCATATTTTCTGACATAAGGGCGAATCCGTGAGAGGCGATAGGGAGGATGTTGTGTTCTCCTCCTTTAGTCTCTTTTGGTGAGAGACTGGAACATTTACGTGGAGGTCTGGCAGCGTTGTTTATAACTACAAATTGCGATGGTTGCGACTCCGGATTAAAAGCCAGACCGACCTTATCATTGTGATGGCTCATCTGGGGAAAACAGACCCCGAGGTGAATATCATGAAACTGACTGATGCCGTGCCGGATATCTGGGACAACTCACCCTGACCGTTAAAGATAAAAAGATTACGGCCTGGCATGAACAATTGCTGGATTAGGGTGGCCTGTAATGAACAGGTCGGCGACTTAGGGATCCGGGATATCGCCATCCGGAGCTGATGCCGCCGAAAGCCCGGGTCCACTTTATCGGTCTGGAAAAGTAGCTCTGCGGGAAATTTAATGGTCCTGCCCGCACGCCTGTCGAGCGGACCAGAAAGGGTGAGCGGTTTAGTGCGAATTACCTAATCAACACTGTGTTAAAATACAGTATTGACAGAGAGTTAATAACGAGTAAATTGACCTTAAGGCCGATAAGGAATTAATTTAGCTAGAGTGTTATTAACCGGTATGATTTATCAGGTAAAACTTACCTGATAAAGTAAGTCAGATGCGATAAAGGCCACGAAGTAATTGTTGTTTGGGCTCTTCAGCATTGAGCAGAAAGTTTATGCCGCGTGTGAAGAGGTTTTAAGGCCACGTAGTAAAGCTCTACAATCGCATAATGTGGACGATGGCGCGATGATGTAAGGCCTTGTTGTTGAAAGTTATTTCGCGGTTCGATAGGTAGCTGTTACGGCAACCAGAAGATGGCGAAGATAGTAAGGCAACGCATCAAAGAGTATATATCGCGCGGGCGATGTACTTATTGAGAAGCGTCGTAAGGATAATTCTCAATGAAATAAACAGGATAGAAATTTTTCTAATAGGATTTCAGGAGGATAGCAGCATCTGAAGTACTGATATATCCTGTGAAAACATGTACATCTTTAGCAGTAGTATTAAATAACTAAGTTGATTAATGTTAGATATTAATTTGAAAGTATCATAAAAGCCTCAGTATTTTATTACTGGGGCTTTTTCATTTTTACGGCTAGTGGTGCCCGGACTCGGACTAACGCCGCAGGCGTTGAACAGCGCGCTTGTCGCGCTGGCCCCGAAGGGGTGAGCGGTTTATCGCGAATAATCGAACGGAGTTCGATGGAGAGTCCGGATCGCAGAAAGCAAAAAACCAGCCCTTAGGCTGGTTTCTTTAAATTAGTGGTGCCCGGACTCGGAATCGAACCAAGGACACGGGGATTTTCAATCCCCTGCTCTACCGACTGAGCTATCCGGGCAACGGGGCGCATTAAACCGTAATCCACTCTGTGCGTCAACCAAATTTCTTGATTTTCCTGCTGATTGCTTAACTTTGCGGCAGTTACGCCGCAAAAGGGGGATTTTCCCTGTGTATCACATCATCCCGTTGTCGCCTTCACGGGGTTTCCAGCCGCTGATGGCCGAGATCATATGGCGTACGCCGGAAATCGTGTAGCCACCGATGACGTCTTCGTCTTCGCGAGGGGAGCTGATCATGATCTCGGCATCGACGCCGTGACGGTAGGCGCCGTGATGGCTGACCACCGTGCCGATAAAGCATTTTCCGGCGATCCAGACGGGAATATAGGCTACCGTTTCATAGACATAATAAGAGGCCACGCCGCTGTAGTAGTTATCCGCTTCATCAGATGAGGTGCCGGGCGGTATCGGACAGATTGGCTCATCCTCAGCGTTGCCTTTTTTGTCTTTCAGCAGATTGCTTTGCATCAGATCCAGCGACTTGAGCAGGTCCGCCTGATCCTGGGCATTCAGCGCCGGGGAGAGCGGCTGGCCCTGTTCTGGTGAACTCAGGGTTTTCAGCTCGTAACGATAGCGAATCGTCACTGCTGGCGTTCTGTCGGTCGGGCTGAAGGGCCGCAGCAGATAAAGATTGTCCTCGCCAAACTGGCCGTTGTACCACAGCGCATACACCTGCCCGTTGATTCTGACCCACTGGTTCCACTGATTGGCGCCGCGCCCGTTGAGTGAAAACAGTGCGCCAGGCACCCCGGCGTCAAAATCATCGTCGTCGTCGCTGTCGCCCCGATCGACGCTATCAAACGTACTGTCGCCGCGTTTCAGTACCCCGGTATAGCTGAAGAGCCCGGTGCCGCCGATATAGCTGTCGATGATTAAATCGCGCTTGCCGTCGTTATCCAGATCGACAAGCGTAAAGCTGACCTTGCCGTTTTCCGAGTCGGCGTCGATATCGGAGTGGAGGAACGCCTGCCATTCATCGTCGCTGATACCGACAGCGGGTTTGTTGGTCGACACCAGAGAATCATCGGCGTAGGTCAGCGTGAAGTTGGTGATGTGCCCGGTCAGGGGGAATTGCTCGGCCACCTTTTTTAGTGCCAGCTCCGGGTTGGCCT
Organism: Klebsiella sp. R445; assembly: GCF_051131755.1. Lineage (NCBI taxonomy): Bacteria > Pseudomonadati > Pseudomonadota > Gammaproteobacteria > Enterobacterales > Enterobacteriaceae > Klebsiella > Klebsiella sp. R445. The sequence continues at coordinate 2,757,592 of NZ_CP180446.1, read as the reverse complement.
TCTGCTCTTTCAGCACCGCGTTATACAACGCTTTCAGCGCGATGTTATCGGCCTCTTTCTGCTGTTTTGGCCGTACCTGGCTGACGAAGGTTGGCAACATCCAGGTGCCGCCGGGCGTGATTTCACGGCACATCCCGGTGCTGTACTTCAGGCTCTGAACAAAGGTGGTGCCGTCCCAGACCCGCTCTTCACCGCTGACGCAGTCGGCGATGCCGCGGCCTTTATTGAAGAACGTGATCACGCCGTCGGCGTAGCTGGAGGCATCGGTGGTAATGGCGACAGGTGGCGTACGCAGGGCGTTATCCACCACCCACATCGCGTAGCCGTCGTTATAGGCCGCACGCCAGCACAGTGCCTGAATGAGCGAATGGCTCTTATCCAGCGGCGTAGATGTTATCTGGCGCTCCTGCGCTGGAATCGCGTTATTCTGCCAGTCGTCACAGTGGCTGTTCAACTGAGGGATGAGCGCTGGCAACAGCTTCTGGCGCTGTTTTGCCGTCAACGGCTCGGCCGACGCGTTGTGTGGCGTTGGGGCGGCGATAATCTCCGGCGCAGGAAGTGGGTTAAGCGTGCCGTCATCGTCGGCATCGCCTTTGCGGGCCAGCGCATCTGCGGTACCCAGTCGCTGCTGAAATTCATCAATCTTGAGGAATACCGCGCTGCTGCCGGCGCTGGAGAGCGGCTTACGCTGGCCATTGAGCGCGATTTCGATCTGCCGGCTGTGCTCCAGTGCCTCAATTAGCGCGGCGGTCTGGGTACTATCGAAACGGAAGTGGCTGTCGTCTTTCGCCTCCAGGGTGCCGCGATCCTGGCCGTCGATCTGCAGGCTCACCGTGGCATCGGAGGGAATATCATTATCGGTCTGGGCGAAGGTCACCTGGGCGTTTACGCGTTGCCCGGCGCCGGCGTCACGGGTCAGCAGAACGCTAATCTCACCGATGTTGACGCCATAGCCAGCGGCCCGGCAGGTGCCGGTGTTATCGCAGGCGACTTCCCAGTCTTTATAGGCGAAAGAAAACCCTTGAAGTGGTGCTGCCTGGAGCAATAACGGACACAGCCCGATGATAGCAGCCCAAAGGAGACGTCGCATTTCAATCCCGGTAGACAGAGTGGTGTAGGGGGATTATACGCTGCGGACATCAAGTTGCATCTGTGTTAGTCGGCCGTTCATTCCCCGTTTACCCACCAACGGGCGTCGCCCTGAATTTCAGGCGCGTGGAACGACGACCTGCCGACTACTATCAGGTTAACGCACCGCCGCTCCGGCACTGGGCAAAGCGCAGAATGTCTTCTGCCAGCCGCTGCGCGGTATCGACATCTTCCTGGCTACGTTTGACCAGCATACGGCTCAGGCAGCCTTCGACGATCAGCTCCATCTGTTTGGCGACCATCGCCGGATCGTCCACTTCCAGCAGCGTCAACAGCTCGTGAGTATAGGCCAGCGAGGCCTGTTTTTGCTGTTCCGCCAGTTGATGAACAGGATGCTGCGCATCCGGGAAAAAGGTGCAGGCGGCGATAAACAAACAGCCGGGATAGCGATGGTTGCTCACGCATTTGGTCAATGCGCCGTAGCGAGCCAGCAGCTTTTGTTCCGGCGTGAGCGAGTCGTCGAGCAGCAACTGCCGACGCCAGACATCAACCTGATGGCTGAGATAGCGCAGCGCATCGTACAGCAGCGCGTCGCGATCGGGCCAAAAACGTTTGAGGTCATCGAGCGGGTAAGAGACGCGTTCGGCGACCATTTCCAGCGTGGTGTTGGCAATACCTTCTATTTCGAGAATTTGTATGGCTTCACCCAGGACATCTTCACGTTGCACGGTCTTCTCCTCCATTTTTCCTCCTAAAGTGTCGTTCACGGTTGCCAATCACGCAAATGGGCGCTGAATGCGGCTGCATCCATAAACCCGGTCACACGTTGCGCGGGCTGTTCTTCTCCCCGTGCATTAAAGAACAGAATCGTGGGCAGGCCGAGCACCTGCAGGTGCTTCAGCAATGCCACATCGTCGGCGCTGTTCTTCGTCACATCGATCTGCAGCAGAACGGTCCCTTTCAGGGCCTGTTGTACTTCTGCCGCGCTAAAGGTGTATTTCTCGAACTCTTTGCAGGCTACGCACCAGTCGGCGTACAGGTCGAGCATCACCGGCTTGCCTTTTGCCTGCGCCAGCGCGCGATCGAGTTCTGCGATGTTACCGACGCGCGTAAAGGCCAGGTGCGCCTGCTGTTGCGCGGCGGGCGCGCCAAATGCCCAGTCCTGCAGCGGGCGAGCGCTGACCAGCGCGGCGCCGAACATCATGATTTGCGCGATACGCAGCCACGGACGGGTGGCACCGAGCAAGGTAATAAAGGCCCAGCTAAAGAAGGCTACGCCCAGCAGCGACCACAGGCGCAGCCCCCAGGGTTCACCGACGATACGCTCCAGTAAAAAGACCGGCAGCGCCAGGATCACAAAACCAAATACGCTCTTCACGTGGCCCATCCACGGCCCGCTCTTCGGCAACAGGCGGTTGCCAAAAACGGTCACCAGGATCAGTGGAAGCCCCATGCCCAGCGCATAGAGATACAGCGTGCCGCCGCCGAGCCACAGATTACCGCTTTGGGCAATATACAGCAGGATGGCGCTCAGCGGCGCGGTGGTGCAGGGCGAGCAGATCAGCCCGGCAATGGCCCCCATCGCAAAGACGCCGCCGGGGGAACCACCCTGGCGTTTGTTGCTCATCAGCGTCAGGCGGGTCTGCACGGCAGAGGGGAGTTGTAGGGTAAACAGGCCAAACATCGACAGCGCCAGCAGGATAAAGACCACCGAGAGGCCAATCAGCACATAGGGGTGCTGCAGCGCCGCCTGGAACTGTAAACCGGCGGCGGCGACCACCAGGCCCAGCGCGGTATAGGTCAACGCCATCCCCTGGACGTAGATAAACGCCAGTAGCAACGCCCGGGCGGTGGACAGCCGCTGTTTACCGCCGAGCACTATGCCGGAGATCAGCGGGTACATCGGTAAGACGCACGGCGTGAAGGCGATACCGATGCCGATCAGCAGCGCCCAAAGGGCAGTGAAGGGCAGGCTGGCCGGATCATCGCTAGCGTCGGGCTTCTCCTGTGGCGGAATCGGCTGTACCGGCGGGGCGGTTTTGGCGACCAGCTCCGGACGTTTTTCTACCGGCAGGGGCGGATTAAATTTCGGTTGCCCGACGGCAGGAAGCGCTGCCTGGGCCGGCGTTGACTCGCTGCCGGACGTCGCCAACACCGCGCGAAGCGGGACGATTTTGGTCTCTGGCGGATAGCAAAAACCGGCGTCGGCGCAGCCCTGGTAGGTGACGGTGAGCGTCGCGTCTTTTGCCGCCTGGCTGAAGGTCACCGGTACGCTCAGGCTCTGGCGATAGATCTCGCTCTTGCCGTAAAACTCATCTTCATGCCAGGTGCCCGGCGGCAGCGTTGGTGCGACGAGCGTGGCCTCTGCCGCCGTCAGTTTGATCTGCTGACGATAGAGGTAGTAACCATCCTTGATGTGCCAGCTCAGGTTGACGTCGTGCTGGTTCTGCTGGAAATCAAAAGCAAAAGCCTGATCCGCAGGAACGAAATTAGAATGACCTGGGGCGTCAAATAACCCGGCGAAAGCGGATGTGCTGCACAGCAGCAGAATCAGCGTAATGATGCGTTGAGCCATGAGAGGTAATCAGTGTCTCCGTGGGTGACGGGTAAAACCAAGAGTTCGGGCGTTTGATACGGGTGATGAGCCTTCAGACATTCCAGTAAGGCCTGCTGGTGAGCCAGGTCGGTTTTCAGCAGCATTTGAACTTCATACTCCTGTTCCAGCTTCCCTTCCCAGTAGTAGAGCGATGTTGCACCAGGCAGGAGGGTGGCGCAGGCGGCGAGCTTTTCTGCCAGCACTTTTGCCGCCAGATCCTGGGCGGTGGCTTCATCGGGCGCGGTACAGAGAACAACAACAGCATCAGGCGTAGTCATCGTGAACCTCGTATCAGCGAAAAGAGGCACTATAGCACGCAAGGTGGGGGATTAATGAAACGGGCCAGGAACTGGCCCGAATTTAAACAGATTTACAGCATGATGCCGCCAAAGATGAACCCCAGAATGACGCACAGGGTAATAGCAATCACGCCGGGGATCAGGAACGCGTGGTTAAAGACGTATTTGCCGATGCGCGTTGAACCGGTGTCGTCCATCTCAACCGCTGCCAGCAGCGTCGGGTAGGTAGGCAGGACGAACAGCGCGGAGACCGCCGCAAACGAGGCGATAGCGGTCAGAGGGGTGACGCCGAGCAGCAGCGCCGCCGGCATCAACGCTTTGGTGGTGGCAGCCTGGGAGTACAGCAGGGTTGCCGCGAAGAACAGCACCACCGCCAGCAGCCACGGATAGTTGTGCAGCAGGTCGCCGGCAACGGCCTGGATATCGGTGATATGCGCTTTGACGAAGGTATCGCCGAGCCAGGCGACGCCCAGCACGCAGACACAGGCGCTCATCCCGGATTTAAAGGTGCTGGCGTTAAGCACTTCGCCTGTATCGATTTTACAGGTGATGCTGATAAGCGTCGCAATGGTCAGCATGAACACCACGATCGCTTCGTTACGCGGCAGTACCGGGTTCTGAATCAGCCCGACGGTATCGCTGATCGCCGTAGCGTAGAACATCACCGCGACAATACCGACCAGAAACAGCAGCACCGAGCGTTTCGCATGAGGTTTCAGTTCGAACACCTGGCTGCCGCGCAGTCTCACTTCACCTTTTGCCAGGCGCTCCTGATAAATCGGGTCGTCTTTCAGTTCACAGCCGAGGAAGTTACAGACCACGGCGGTGAGCATCACGGCAATCAGCGTCACCGGAATACAGATCGCCAGCAGCGTCAGGTAGCTGACGCCAAGCGGTTCGAGGATCCCGGCAAAAAAGACCACCGCGGCGGAAATCGGCGAGGCGGTAATCGCAATCTGCGAGGCGACAACGGCGATAGACAGCGGGCGTGACGGGCGAATACCTTGCTCTTTCGCCACTTCGGTAATCACCGGCAGGGTCGAGAATGCGGTATGTCCGGTTCCTGCCAGAACGGTCATAAACCAGGTGACCAGCGGGGCAAGGAAGGTGATGTATTTGGGATGGCGCCGGAGCATGCGCTCGGCCAGGCTGACCAGATAGTCCATGCCGCCGGCCACCTGCATCGCAGCTATCGCGGCGATAACCGCCATGATGATTTCAATGACGTCGAAAGGGATCGCGCCGGGTTTAATTTGAAAGATGAGCGTCAGGACGAGCACGCCCAGACCACCGGCAAAGCCAATGCCGATGCCGCCGAGCCTGGCTCCCAAATAGATAGCCAGCAGGACAACCACGAGTTCTGCTCCAAACATATGCGCCTTCCTTGTTTTTTAACAAGTTGATATTGAATTGTTGTGATTTGGTAAACCTAAGAATGCAAAAAAGGCATGTCATTGCTGACATGCCTTTTGGTAGTTTAACCCGAAAGCTTACTGTTCGCTTTCATCGGTATATCGCTTCGCTTTATAGGCCGGATGCATCAGGTTCTGGGCAGAGAAAATATCGTCCAGCTCTGCTTCGGTGAGCAGCCCGCGCTCCAGTACGACTTCGCGTACACTCTTGCCCGTCTCGGCGCAAATCTTGCCGACGATATCGCCATTGTGGTGGCCGATAAACGGGTTGAGGTAGGTGACAATCCCAATTGAGTTATAGACATAGCCTTCACAGACTGCTTTGTTGGCGGTAATGCCGTTGATGCATTTTTCCAGCAGGTTGTAGCAGGCGTTGGTCAGGATATGGATAGACTCGAACATGGCCTGGCCAATCACAGGCTCCATGACGTTCAGCTGCAGCTGACCGGCTTCGGAAGCCATAGTGACCGTGGTGTCGTTGCCGATAACCTTAAAGCAGACCTGGTTAACCACTTCTGGCACCACCGGGTTGACTTTGGCCGGCATGATGGATGAACCCGCCTGCAGCTCCGGCAGGTTGATTTCGTTCAGGCCAGCGCGCGGACCGGAAGAGAGCAGGCGCAGGTCGTTACAGATTTTGGACAGTTTCACCGCCAGGCGTTTCAGCGAGCTGTGGACCATCACGTAGGCGCCACAGTCTGAGGTCGCTTCAATCAGGTCTTCCGCCGGAATAACCGGCAGGCCGCTGACTTCCGCCAGTTTTTGCACTGCCAACTGTTGATAGCCATCCGGGGTATTCAGACGCGTACCGATGGCGGTGGCGCCGAGATTCACTTCAAGCAGCAGCTCAGCGGTGCGCAGAATGCATTTGGTCTCTTCATTCAGCAGAACGTTAAAGGCGTGGAACTCCTGGCCGAGGGTCATCGGTACCGCGTCCTGCAGCTGAGTGCGGCCCATTTTCAGGACATCCTGGAATTCAATGGCTTTATGCTGGAAGCCTTCGCCCAGTTGGTTGATGGCGTCGGTTAATTTCAGCAGTGAGGCATAAACGGCGATACGGAAGCCGGTCGGGTAGGCATCGTTGGTGGACTGGCATTTGTTAACGTGATCGTTGGGGTTAAGATACTGGTATTCACCCTTCTGATGGCCCATCAGCTCAAGGCCAATGTTGGCCAGAACCTCGTTGGTGTTCATGTTGACGGAGGTACCCGCGCCACCCTGGAACACATCAACCGGGAACTGGTCCATGCATTTACCGTTATTCAGAACTTCGTCACATGCGGCAATAATGGTGTTTGCGACGCTTTTAGGAATGGTTTGCAGTTCCTTGTTGGCCATCGCAGCGGCCTTTTTCACCATCACCATACCGCGCACAAACTCAGGTATATCACTGATTTTGCTATTGCTGATGTAGAAGTTTTCAATCGCTCTCAGAGTATGAACACCATAGTAGGCGTCAGCTGGAACTTCCCTGGTACCCAACAGATCTTCTTCGATACGAATGTTGTTTAACATGTGAACCTTCTTTTTCAAGCTGCCAATGAATTCACCAAATACACAGAATTTATGAGATTTAGCGTATTTTCTTGCCGAAGATTATTTCCTTAATCGGCCCGGTGCCCACGATCATATGCTGATGATAGCGAATGTCAGCAACCTTGATCACTTATTATGTATTGCAGGGTATAAGAATTATTAATCTGTGAAATGAGTCACCGCTTTGCCATTTATGACAAAATAAGCCTTTCCACAGATTGAAATCTGGCGTTTTAACCCAATATTGATGTGATGCGAAAAGCAAACCAATGACTGCGGGGGCTGATAATGGCCGCCGCTAATGAAGGAGACGCCGGTGCGTTGGATTCCGTTAATTGCCATTTTTTTATACGTTTACATCGAGATATCGATCTTCATCCAGGTGGCCCACGTGCTTGGCGTGCTGATGACGCTGATTCTGGTGATCTTTAGCTCGGTGGTCGGGATGTCGCTGGTGCGTAACCAGGGCTTCAAAAACTTGATGCTGATGCAGCAGAAGATGGCGGCAGGAGAAAGCCCGGCCGCCGAAATGATCAAAAGCGTCTCGCTGATCATTGCCGGTCTGTTGCTGCTGCTGCCGGGGTTCTTTACCGATTTCCTCGGCCTGCTGCTGCTGTTGCCGCCGGTGCAAAAGCACCTGACCCTGAAGCTGATGCCGCATTTGCGCTTTAACCGGATGCCGGGCGGCGGTTTTAGTGCCGGAACCGGGGGCGGTGAGACCTTTGACGGCGAATACCAGCGCAAAGATGAAGAGCGTGACCGTCTGGATCACAAAGACGACCGCTAAGCTGTTCAGCCCGGTCATCCATTGCCGGGCACAGCAGTTAATGAGCCGGATACGCGTTGCGCGGTCCGGCTTTTTTTATCGGTTTTTTATCGCAGATGAAGGCGTCCCGGCAGGTGGGCGGCGCTTCGGCAGCCACAACCAAAGGGCGGCCATCACGACCAGGGCATACAGACTTTTCCAGCCAACCATCGTCAACAGCAGCAGGCAAAGTCCGCTCCCGACGATCGCCAGCACCCGATAGCGCCCCTGTAACAAGCGGCAGCCTGCCAGCATGCACAGCAGATAAATCATAATAAAGATGCCGTTGGCATAGACGATCAGCGCGTCGAGATTGATATCAAGCCAGTAGATGCACAGCGTGCTGATGACGCAGCAGCCCAGTACCGCATTAAGTGCATTGCGGGGAATACGCTGCGGCGAGAGTTGCGCGAGGTAGCTTTCGGGCTTGTACTGCGCCTGGGACCAGACCAGGCGGGCAAAGCTCTGGATATAAATATTGAGGCTGGCGAAGCAGGCGAGATAGCCAATTACGCAGGCGACCCACAGTGCCTGCACGCCAAATAAGTGCACCACGATGGTCGGCAGCGACGCGGCTGCGGCCATGTCGTCACCGAAGGCATGAAAATGCAGAACCAGTACGGTACAGGCCCAGTACACCGACCCGGCCAGTAACAGACCGATCATCAGTGCGCGGGGGAAGTCGCGCTCCGGGCGTTTAAATTCCGATGCCAGATGGGCAAAGGCTTCGAGACCGACAAAGCACCAGAACATCACCGACAGCGCAGAGAAAAGCTGGGAGCGGTCGATTTCCGTCGCCGCCGGAAAGGGGATGTGCGCAAGGTTAATCCCACCGCGCCACCAGATGGCGGCGATCAGCGCTACGATAAGGATCGCGACCAGCGTTTGCAGGTTAGCGCTGGAGCTGGCGCCCCGCGAGCCGACCCACCAGACGATGGCCAGAGTGCCCAGCTCTGCCAGCAGCAGCTGGCTGTCGTGCCAGCCAAACAGGGCCTGCCCGAAGCCGGTAGCGATATGCAGGGCGGCAGGTAGCCCCACTGGAATGACCGACAGGAACAGCCAGCCGGTGACGCGTTCCATACGGGAACCGAACGCCATATTGACGAAGTGCGCGACGCCGCCGGCGCTGGGGAAATGGCGGCCCAGAACGGCAAAAACAATGGCAATCGGGAAGACCAGCAAAATCAGCGCAGGCCAGGCCCACAGGCTGTTGTCTCCCGCCACCAGGGCCGCCAGTGCGGGAACCGCGAAGACCCCGGTACCAAGTAGCGACGTCGAAAGCAGCCCCACTCCCTGAGCCAGACCTAACTCCTGCTTCAAACCACTCATGATGCAATCCTGTCCCTGAAAAAATCGATGGTATCACAATCGTTTTTACTTATGACGACGGCCGTTTTTGTGCGTCAGCGCACGCGGAAAAATTTTTTTTTAACTTTGCCCCTTGAAGCGGGAAAACCTACCCCCATCTCTCAGGCACTAGCCGGAAAACCTTATACGGGCCGGTGTCACCCATAACTGATAATGACTTTCTCGAAGGAGAGCTATCAATGAGTATTCGTCCGTTACATGATCGTGTGATCGTCAAACGTAAAGAAGTTGAAACCAAATCTGCAGGCGGCATCGTTCTGACTGGTTCTGCAGCAGCCAAATCAACTCGTGGCGAAATCATCGCTGTCGGTAAGGGCCGCATCCTGGAGAACGGCACTGTACAGCCGCTGGACGTTAAAGTTGGCGACATCGTTATTTTTAACGACGGCTACGGTGTGAAGTCGGAAAAAATCGACAATGAAGAAGTGCTGATCATGTCTGAAAGCGACATTCTGGCAATTGTTGAAGCGTAATTCGCGCGCGAAACTGAACGAATTTGAGGAATAGAAAAAATGGCAGCTAAAGACGTAAAATTCGGTAACGACGCTCGTGTAAAAATGCTGCGCGGCGTGAACGTACTGGCAGATGCAGTGAAAGTGACCCTGGGTCCGAAAGGCCGTAACGTGGTACTGGATAAATCCTTCGGTGCACCGACCATCACCAAAGACGGCGTGTCCGTTGCACGTGAAATCGAGCTGGAAGACAAGTTCGAAAACATGGGTGCACAGATGGTTAAAGAAGTTGCCTCTAAAGCGAACGACGCTGCAGGCGACGGTACTACCACCGCAACCGTACTGGCTCAGGCGATCATTGCAGAAGGCCTGAAAGCCGTTGCTGCTGGCATGAACCCGATGGATCTGAAACGTGGTATCGACAAAGCTGTCGTTGCTGCTGTTGAAGAACTGAAAACGCTGTCCGTACCGTGCTCCGACTCTAAAGCTATTGCTCAGGTTGGTACCATCTCCGCTAACTCCGACGAAACCGTAGGTAAACTGATCGCTGAAGCGATGGATAAAGTCGGTAAAGAAGGCGTGATCACCGTTGAAGACGGTACCGGTCTGGAAGACGAACTGGACGTGGTTGAAGGTATGCAGTTCGACCGCGGTTACCTGTCCCCATACTTCATCAACAAGCCGGAAACTGGCGCTGTTGAGCTGGAAAGCCCGTTCATCCTGCTGGCTGACAAAAAAGTCTCCAACATCCGCGAAATGCTGCCAGTGCTGGAAGCCGTTGCGAAAGCAGGCAAACCGCTGGTTATCATCGCTGAAGACGTTGAAGGTGAAGCGCTGGCTACTCTGGTGGTCAACACCATGCGTGGTATCGTGAAAGTGGCTGCGGTTAAAGCTCCGGGCTTCGGCGACCGTCGTAAAGCTATGCTGCAGGACATCGCTACCCTGACTGGCGGTACCGTTATCTCTGAAGAGATCGGTATGGAGCTGGAAAAAGCGACTCTGGAAGACCTGGGTCAGGCGAAACGCGTTGTGATCAACAAAGACACCACCACCATCATCGATGGCGTGGGTGAAGAAGGCGCTATCCAGGGCCGTGTTGCTCAGATCCGTAAGCAGATCGAAGAAGCAACTTCTGACTACGACCGTGAAAAACTGCAGGAACGCGTTGCTAAACTGGCAGGCGGCGTTGCGGTAATCAAAGTCGGTGCAGCTACCGAAGTTGAAATGAAAGAGAAGAAAGCACGCGTTGACGATGCGCTGCACGCGACCCGTGCTGCGGTAGAAGAAGGTGTTGTTGCTGGTGGTGGTGTGGCGCTGGTTCGCGTTGCCGCTAAACTGGCTAACCTGACTGCCCAGAACGAAGATCAGAACGTCGGTATCAAAGTTGCGCTGCGCGCAATGGAAGCTCCGCTGCGTCAGATCGTTTCCAACGCCGGTGAAGAGCCGTCTGTAGTGACTAACAACGTGAAAGCGGGCGAAGGTAACTACGGTTACAACGCGGCAACTGAAGAATACGGCAACATGATCGACTTCGGTATCCTGGACCCAACTAAAGTGACCCGTTCTGCTCTGCAGTACGCGGCATCCGTTGCTGGTCTGATGATCACCACCGAGTGCATGGTCACCGACCTGCCGAAAAGCGATGCGCCTGATTTAGGTGCTGCTGGCGGTATGGGCGGCATGGGTGGTATGGGCGGCATGATGTAATCGTGCGCTATACCCCTTAGAAACAAAGAAACCCCCGGGCAGAAATGCTCGGGGGTTTTTCTTTTTCTCCTCTTTTTAGTATAAGGTGTACATCCGGGCCAGCGCGTCCAGCTCATTGATCATGGGGAATAACATGCAGGTAAGATATTTAGCAGGGATTGTCGGCGCAGCACTATTGTTAGCGGGTTGCAGTTCCAGCAACGAACTGAGCTCAGGCGGACAGAGCGTACGCTTTGTTGAAGACAAGCCGGGTGCGGATTGCCAGCTGTTGGGGACCGCGACTGGCAAGCAGAGCAACTGGTTGTCCGGCCAGAACGGGGATGAAGGCGGCTCCATGCGTGGCGCAGCTAATGCGCTGCGTAACCAGGCCGCGGCAATGGGTGGCAACGTGATTTATGGCGTCAGCAGCCCGACGCAGAATCTGCTGTCGAGCTTTGTACCGACCGACAGCGAAATGAACGGTCAGGTCTATAAGTGCCCGAACTGATGTGAGGTCGTGCCTTTCTCACCGCCGGTGAGAAAGCGGCCTGCACGTTGAGGGTCTGCCAGTTTATCCCCGGCAGACCTTTTCACGAATGTTGTTTCAAGCCTAAATCCAGCGGCGTCTTGCTGGGTTCTCCGCCAATTTCACGCGCCAGTTTTGGCACCATATAGCCTGACACCAGGGTCAACAGTTCGCGCATAATCGCCCGGGCCTCCTCATCATCGACCATAAAATGGGCCGCGCCCTGGACCTTATCCAGCACGTGCAGGTAGTAGGGGATGACGCCAGCATCAAACAGAGCGTTGCTGAGATTCGCCAGCGTTTGCGCATTATCGTTAACACCGCGTAGCAGGACGCTCTGATTCAGGAGCGTGACGCCCGCTTTACGTAAGCGTGTCATCGCTTCACGAAAGTCGTTATCGATCTCATTGGCATGGTTAATGTGGTTCACCAGCAGTATCTGCAGCGACGATTGTTCAAACCGCGACACCAGCGTAGCGGTGATGCGCGCCGGAATGACAATTGGCAGACGGCTGTGGATGCGCAGACGCTTGATGTGCGGGATACCTTCCAGCTGCGTCAGCAGCCAGTCGAGTTCATGATCTTTCGCCATCAGCGGGTCGCCGCCGGAAAAAATGATCTCATCGAGCTGCGGATGGGCGGCGATATACTCCAGTGCGGCCTGCCAGTTGCGTTTATTGCCCTGGTTTTCAGCATAGGGGAAGTGCCGACGGAAACAATATCGACAATTTACCGCGCAGCCGCCTTTCACCAGAAGCAGTGCCCGGTTGCGGTATTTATGCAACAAGCCTGGCACTACGCTGTGCTGTTCTTCCAGTGGATCGGTGGAGTATCCAGGGGCAGAGACAAACTCTTCCTGCGAGGTAAGTACCTGACGAAGAAGAGGATCATTGGGGTTTCCTGGCTCCATGCGAGCGATAAATGCCCGTGGAACACGCAGTGCAAACAGGCGCTTCGCATCACGCCCCGCCAATAAGTTTGCATCAACGTCTACATTTAAAAGATGCAGCAGTTCATCAGGACTGGTCACAACATCGGCAAGTTGCGTTAACCAATCTTCTCTGGATGGGGTATTTAGGGTTACAATATGCGCCATTTTGTGGCTTAGCTACCAATTAACAATTTCAGAGGGCCTTATGGCGACTTACTATAGCAACGATTTTCGTGCCGGTCTTAAAATCATGATGGACGGCGAACCTTATGCGGTTGAAGCGAGTGAATTCGTGAAACCAGGTAAAGGTCAGGCTTTTGCTCGCGTTAAGCTGCGCCGTCTGCTGACCGGTACCCGCGTAGAGAAAACCTTCAAATCTACCGATTCCGCTGAAGGCGCAGACGTTGTCGATATGAACCTGACTTACCTGTACAACGACGGTGAGTTCTTCCACTTCATGAACAACTCTACTTTCGAGCAGCTGGCTGCCGACGAGAAAGCAGTAGGCGATAACGCTAAATGGCTGCTGGATCAGGCTGAGTGCATCGTGACCCTGTGGAATGGTCAGCCTATCTCCGTGACTCCGCCGAACTTTGTTGAACTGGAAATCGTTGAAACCGATCCAGGTCTGAAAGGCGATACCGCAGGTACCGGCGGTAAACCAGCAACGCTGTCTACTGGCGCTGTGGTTAAAGTTCCGCTGTTCGTTCAGATTGGTGAAGTCATCAAAGTGGATACTCGCTCTGGCGAATACGTATCCCGCGTGAAGTAATTCATGTTCTGAGATGGTTGGCGCAGCGGCGTGCTGCGCCTGCTATTGCAAGTCAGGGTATCGTAAGCAAGGAACGGACAAGCAGGGGAAGATGAATAACTCGATTAAGCTTCTGATATTGCTCTCCCTGAGCGCGGTTTTGCTGACCGGCTGTAATACTGCTCGCGGCTTTGGTGAAGATATTCAGGGTCTGGGCCATGCCATTTCCCGTGCCGTCAGCTAGGCGCTTTTGTCAGACTACGTGATTCATCATCGCATCTGTTGTTCCGCTGTACTTCCTTCTGTTGTTTCATCTCTCCTTTTCTCTTAAAAAACGCTGAGATCCCGCCATCCCGGGCCAGGTTGTCTATGCTTATAGGGCACGATAACTAAAACTGGTAATAAGGATGACATTATGGTGAAAAAAGCGATTGCAGCGTTCTTTACGGTTTTGGCCCTTTCTTCTGTGTTGACCGCATGTAATACAACACGTGGTGTTGGTCAGGATATTTCAGAAGGTGGTAGTGCCATCTCTGGGGCTGCGACTAAAGCTCAGCAATAGACCTCGACGGTACGGTTTATCGGCCGTACCGTTCTTCCTCTCTGCGACGTAGTTGCTTATAATACCTGCGATTTTCACACACCTTGCGGGACGACCCGTAAGCGTATCGCATCCGGGGACGGCCCCATCAAGGGGGTTCTGTGTCCTGGTTCGTTCTGTTTATCGCCGGTCTGCTGGAAGTGGTCTGGGCGGTTGGTCTGAAATATACCCACGGTTTTAGTCGCCTGGTGCCAAGCGTTATCACTATTGTCGCCATGGTGGTCAGCATGGCGATGCTATCGTGGGCGATGAAGACGCTGCCTGTCGGCACCGCCTATGCGGTCTGGACGGGGATTGGCGCGGTGGGTGCCGCCATCACCGGTATCGTCCTGCTGGGCGAATCCGCCAGCGCTATGCGTATTGCCAGCCTGGCGTGCATCGTTGTCGGCATTATCGGGCTAAAGATCAGCGCACACTGATTAATAGTGCTGATTCACCCAGATAAGTTTACTGACGTCGAAACCTTGCCGGGTAGCAATGTCCAGCATCTGCTGTTTAACCTCCGGTGAGATTTGCGGCGAGCGGGCCAGCAGCCACAGATAATCGTGGTCTGGTCCGCAGACCAGCGCATGGCGATACTCTTTATCCAGCGCGATAACGTTGTAGCCGCCATAGAAAGGGCCAAAGAAGGAGACTTTTAACGCCGCGCGGGTCGGTGAGCCGGTGAAGTAAGCCACGCCATCGGTTTTCTGCCACATCTCCCGGTCGGGGTTATAGCCTTTATTCACGACGTCCAACCCGCCATCGCCACGCAGGCTGTAGGTGGCGGTGACTTTCTCGAGACCGCTTTCAAACGAGTGGTCGAGGCGGGCAATCTCATACCAGGTGCCAAGATAGCGCTGAGTGTCAAACGGGCTGACCACCGTCACGCCTTGCGGCGGTGTCGGCGTGCTACAGGCGACAACCAGAAACGACGCGGCAATAACCGCAATAATGGGCAGCACACGCATAGCATTTTCCTTGCTGGCTTTTTAGCTAAGTGTAGATTCTGCCTGGAAAAAAGCGGGGATATTTTCTGCAAAAGAGAGCCCGGTAACAGAATGCTACCGGGCATCAGGGTGGTTAAATAAATAATACGCCGATCAGCGTTACGACCGTCAGAATGGCCGCCAGACCGTAGAAGACCCATTTACCGTTCGGGACGTGGATTTTCAGGTCATGCATGGCGTGATGGATACGGTGTAACCCGCACCACAGCGGCAGGACGATCATCAGGAAGATGAAGGCGCGCCCGACAAAGCTCTGCGCAAAGCCCAGCACGCGCTCGTAGCTGAAGGCATCGCCTGGCGCCAGACCTAATGGCAGCAGGATACCTACCAGCAGCACCATCACCGGCGCGACAATCGCGCCCCACATGCCGCCGGCACCAAACAGTCCCCAGAATACCGGCTCATCTGAACGTTTCGGATTGGGATTGATCATTTCAGTCTCCTTACCAGAACAGGGCAACAAACAGGATCACCACGGTCACCAGCGCGGTTACCACCCAAAGCCCCTTAATCACTGGCTCCGGCCCCATTTTTTCACCTTTAAGAATGATATTGGCGGCTTTCGGCGCCAGCTCAAACCAGGTTTTGGTGTGCAGCAACGCGCCTGCCAGGGTGATCAGATTCAGGATCACCACGACCGGGTTTTGCAGGAAACCCACATAGCCCGCCCAGCTTTCTGCGCCGTGCTTCAGGGCAAACAGACCGTAAATCAGCACAATACTGAACCATACCGTCGGTACGGCGGTGCCTTCACGCACCATATAGAAGCGATAAAACGGCAGCTTTTTCCACCAGGTGGAGGTCATCGGCCGCACATAGGGTTTGCGTTTTGTCGTCATCATGCACTCCTTAGCGTGGTTTCAGGGTGGCGATAAGAAAGTCTTTCGAGCTTTCTACTTTGCCCTGCTGAATGGCAGCTGCCGGGTCGACATGCTTCGGACACACTTCTGAGCAGTAGCCCACGAAGGTGCAGGTCCAGACGCCATTCTGACCGTTCAACTGCGCCATACGTTCCTTCTTACCGTGGTCGCGGCTGTCTTCGTTGTAGCGATGGGCGAGGGTGATCGCCGCCGGGCCGATAAACTCCGGATTCAGACCAAACTGCGGGCAGGCGGCATAGCACAGGCCGCAGTTGATGCAGCCGGAGAACTGATGGTATTTCGCCATCTGCGCCGGGGTTTGCTTGTTTGGTCCCTGGTCCGGGGTCCGCGGGTTGCCGATAATATAGGGCTTAATGGCTTCCAGGCTTTCGATAAAGTGGGTCATATCGACGACCAGATCGCGCTCGATCGGGAAGTTAGCCAGCGCCTCAACTTTAATGCCCTTGGTGTATTCACGCAGGAAGGTTTTACACGCCAGTTTCGGCACCTTGTTGACCATCATCCCGCAGGAGCCGCAAATCGCCATGCGGCAGGACCAGCGGTAGCTCAGGTCCGGTGCCAGGTTGTCTTTGATGTAGCCCAGCGCATCAAGTAGCGAGGTTTGCTCATCATACGGGACTTCATAAAACGCGCTATGCGGTGCGGTGTCCACTTCCGGGTTGTAGCGCACCACTTCAATTTTGAGGTTTTTCATCTCAGCCATTTGCCGGCTCCTTCTTCTCGGCTGCTTCTGCTTCTGCACCATAGACGCGTTTTGCTGGCGGCAGAGTGGTGATTTTCACATCGCCATATTCCAGACGTGTGGTGCCATCGGCATCGCGGAAGGCGAGCGTGTGTTTGAGGAAATTGACGTCATCACGTTCGGTGCAGCCTTCGTCGAGGCGCTGATGCGCGCCGCGCGACTCTTTACGGGCGATGGCGGAGTGCGCCATGCATTCAGCGACGTTCAGGCCGTGGCCCAGTTCAATGGTGTAAAGCAAATCGGTGTTGAAGACGCTGGAGTTATCGGTGATGCGCACGCGTTTGAAGCGCTCCTGCAGTTCCGCCAGCTTATCGATGGTTTTCTGCATCAGCTCCGGCGTACGGTAGATGCCGCAGCCTTCTTCCATCGACAGTCCCATCTCATCGCGAATTTTCGCCCAGTTCTCGTTACCTTGCTGATTGACGAGCGTTTTAAGGCGTTTTTCCACGTCGGCAGCCTGGGCATCCAGCGCTGTGCCGTTAGCTTCCCCGGCTTCAGCGGCGCGCTTCATGGCTTGCTCACCGGCGAGGCGACCAAATACCACCAGTTCCGCCAGCGAGTTAGAGCCAAGACGGTTCGCACCATGCAAGCCGACGGACGAGCATTCGCCCACCGCAAACAGGCCCTTAATGCGGGTTTCACACTGCTGGTCGGTATCAATACCGCCCATGGTGTAGTGGGCGGTCGGGCGAACCGGGATCGGTTCTTTAACCGGGTCTACGCCGACATAGGCCTTCGCCAGCTCACAGATAAACGGCAGGCGCTCAAGCAGCTTTTTCTCGCCCAGATGGCGCAGGTCGAGATACACCACGTCGCCACGCGGCGTGGGGATGGTGTTACCTTTACGCCACTCATGCCAGAAGGCCTGAGACACTTTGTCGCGCGGGCCGAGTTCCATATATTTGTTTTTCGGCTCGCCCAGCGGCGTTTCCGGGCCCATGCCGTAATCCTGCAGATAGCGGTAGCCGTTTTTGTTGACCAGAATACCGCCTTCGCCGCGGCAGCCTTCAGTCATCAGGATGCCGGAGCCCGGCAGGCCGGTGGGGTGATACTGTACAAACTCCATATCGCGCAGCGGCACGCCGTGGCTCAGCGCCATGCCCATGCCGTCGCCGGTGACGATGCCGCCGTTAGTGTTATAACGATAGACGCGTCCTGCCCCGCCGGTGGCCATGACCACCGCGTTGGCGCGGATTTGCACCAGAGTTCCTTCCATCATATTCATCGCTACCAGGCCACGCGCCTGGCCATCATCGACCAGAATGTCGAGGACGAAGTGTTCGTCGAAGCGTTGAATTTGTGGGAACTGGAGGGAGGTCTGGAACAGGGTGTGCAGCATATGGAAGCCGGTCTTATCGGCGGCGAACCACGTGCGTTCGATTTTCATTCCCCCGAAGCGGCGTACGTTGACGCTGCCGTCCGGACGGCGGCTCCACGGACATCCCCACTGCTCAAGCTGGGCCATTTCCGTTGGGCAATGGTGGACAAAATAGTCGACGACATCCTGCTCGCAGAGCCAGTCGCCGCCGGCGACGGTGTCGTGAAAATGGTACTCAAAGCTGTCATGATCCTGCGCGACGGCGGCGGAACCGCCTTCTGCTGCCACGGTATGGCTACGCATGGGATAGACTTTTGAAATCAGTGCGATTTTGGCATTTGGATTTGCCTGCGCCGCGGCAATGGCTGCGCGAAGACCTGCTCCGCCAGCGCCAATTACGGCAAGATCGGCTTGAAAAGTTTGCACGACATTCCTCCAGTTTTTGTTTATTTCGCCGCCGGACTGGCGAAAATGTATCACTGCTCCTTTATAGGTAAAGGAGTATAGCCGTAGGGTTGATGGGGAAAATTGATGTGTTCGATTTTTTTATCAATATGTGCGCCGGATTATTAGCTGCGGTTATGAATTTTGGTCAAAAATAAATTATCTGAATGTATTGCGGCGGCCAGTTTGCACAAAATTTGTTTCACCCGACGGTTACGAGTAGACTTCGTGCCCTTGTATGAAATCGGAGAAAGTAACATGAGCGAAACGGCAACCTGGCAGCCGAGCGCGTCCATTCCAAACCTGTTAAAACGTGCGGCGATAATGGCGGAAATTCGCCGTTTCTTCAGCGACCGTGGCGTGCTGGAGGTGGAGACGCCTTGCATGAGCCAGGCAACGGTGACAGATATTCACCTGTTCCCGTTCCAGACCCGTTTCGTTGGCCCTGGCTATTCGCAGGGGATGGATCTTTATCTGATGACCAGCCCGGAATACCACATGAAGCGTCTGCTGGCGGCAGGCTGTGGTCCGGTATTCCAGCTGTGTCGTAGCTTCCGTAATGAAGAGATGGGGCGTCATCACAATCCTGAATTCACGATGCTGGAGTGGTATCGTCCGTGCTACGACATGTACCGACTGATTAATGAAGTCGATGATTTACTTCAACAAGTGCTAGAGTGCCAGCCAGCGGAAA
Source organism: Klebsiella sp. R445 (assembly GCF_051131755.1). Taxonomy (NCBI): domain Bacteria; kingdom Pseudomonadati; phylum Pseudomonadota; class Gammaproteobacteria; order Enterobacterales; family Enterobacteriaceae; genus Klebsiella; species Klebsiella sp. R445. The sequence continues at coordinate 2,738,472 of NZ_CP180446.1, read as the reverse complement.
GCCTCTCTTATCAGCAGGCGTTCCTGCGCCATCTTGAACTGGATCCTCTGTCGGCAGATAAAACGCAGCTGCGTGAAGCGGCGGCGAAGCTCGATCTAAGCAATATTGCCGATACGGAAGAAGACCGGGACACCTTATTGCAGCTGCTGTTTACAATGGGCGTTGAGCCGCATATTGGTAAAGATCGCCCGACCTTTGTGTATCACTTCCCGGCAAGCCAGGCTTCTCTGGCGCAGATCAGCACGGAAGATCACCGCGTTGCTGAGCGCTTTGAGGTCTACTACAAGGGAATTGAACTGGCGAATGGTTTCCATGAACTGACCGACGCGCGGGAACAGCAGCAGCGTTTTGAACAGGATAACCGCAAGCGCGCGGCGCGCGGTCTGCCGCAGCAGCCGATTGATACCAACCTGCTGGGTGCGCTGCAGGCCGGTCTGCCAGACTGCTCCGGCGTGGCGTTAGGGGTCGATCGTGTCGTGATGCTAGCGCTGGGCGCGGAAAGCATCAGCGAAGTCATTGCCTTTACCGTCGATCGCGCCTAGGTCCTGTCACGCTGGTGGTGAGAGAAAGTACCGGGGGATAGCTCCCCCGGATGGCTTTACAGACCTCCCGGCGCCCGGCCGGATTTCCCCGCTGAGGTCAGCGACTTACTGGTTTTGAGGCCGTCGATGCTTTCCAGACGCATCTGGAACGGCGGGAACGGCATGTCGATACCGTGTTCACGATAGCCCGCCAGAATCAGCTGGTGGATTTCGTGGCGCAGCGGCATCCGGTGCCCCATCTCGGCGGCGTAAATACGCAGTTCGAAAATCTGAATACCCTGCTGCAGATCGACAAGGAACGCCTCTGGCGCAGGTGTATCGATCACCAGCGAACAACGGTGTGCCGCGGCGATCAGGATCTGCGTAACCTCTTCGGTGTTCGCATCTGCCGGCGCCGGAATGGTTAACACCACGCGGGTGACGGAGTCGGAAAGCGACCAGTTGATGAACTGCTCGGTGATAAAGGCCTTGTTAGGCACAATAATCTCTTTGCGGTCCCAGTCACTGATGGTGGTGGCGCGGGTATTGATTCGGGTCACGCTGCCGGTCAGATCGCGGATTGTCACCGTATCGCCAATACGTATCGGCTTTTCAAACAGAATAATCAGGCCAGAGATAAAGTTGGCAAAAATTTCCTGAAGACCAAAACCAAGCCCGACACCCAGCGCGGCAACCAGCCATTGTAGTTTCGCCCATTCAATCCCGATCATCGAGAAGCCCATCAGGCCACCGATCAGCATCAGCAGATATTTGGTGATGGTGGTGATGGCATAGCCGGTACCCGGCGTGAGATCGAGGTGCTGCAGCACCGCCAGCTCCAGCAATGCCGGGAAATTTCTCACCAGCTGAGTGGTGATGATTATCACCAGAATGGCGATCAATACCGCGCCGAGGGTAATCGGCTCCAGGCTCTCAACGCCCTGTACCGTAGAGGTGACATCCCATAACGAGATGTTCTCGAGGAAGCCGAACGCGGAATGAATTTCTGACCACAGCACGATCACCGACACCAGCGCGATGAGCATCAGCAGCGAACGCACCAGGCGCAGAGACTGGGTACTGATGGCGTCGAGATCGATCTCGCTGACTTCGTTCTCCGCAGACCCTTCCGGACTGCTGGTATGAACCACGTCATCTTCCCCGCGAGCACGTTGAGCGAGAATTTCCGCCCGCCGGTGTTTTGCACGGTCGAAGGCCAGCCGGCGGCGCTGAATCAGCATCCAGCGGCGGATAATGTGGTACACCACCAACAGCAGGAACCAGATAGCCACCGAGGTTTCCAGCCTCGCCAGCAGCGCCTGGGCGGTAGCCAGATAGCCGATCGCCGCCGCCAGCATGGCGATTAATGGTGCGCCAAGCAGCAGGTTCCACAGCATGCGGTTGATCATGTTCTCGCCGCTCCCGGATTTATCGAGATACAGCGGGATCCCGGCGTGTTTCAGGCTCCACGTTACCAGCGCCAGCGCCCCGCAAATCAACAGGAAGCAGAGACGCCCGAGCGAAGCGGAAAACTCACGGTCGTTAAGATTATCAAACATAATCAGCGCGATAATCAGCGGCACGATCAGCCCGATGCTCATCAGGTAGTAGCGCATGGCTTTGGTGACCCGACTACGCGGCCAGCCAAAGTGGGCGATAAACAGGCCGTTCGGCCGGGCGAAGGTGGCGCAAATCATCACCACCCACAACAGCGGGACCGTCGCCGTGACGCTATCGCCGATCGCCACCGCCAGCGGATAGGGCCAGGCGGATTGCAGACCAAAGCCCAGGGTCATCCACAGTACCGGAAGGGGAGACGCCACCAGAATCGACCAGAACACGGTACGCAGCGTCAGCCAGAAGTGATCCTGAGTGACTTTGCCAACCCGGGCGCTGGAACGCTCCAGAAAACGGGTGAAATGGCGACGAGAGCTGATGCTGAAGCCCACCAGAATCAAAGCACCAAACAGCGGGAGCAGCGTCTCTTTGCTGGTCAACATCATGGCGCTGGCTTTGCCAAGCTGGCTGACGGTATCGAGAGACACCAGACGGCGCAGGTCGTGGACGATTTCCAGCGGCCATGAGAAACCGATAGGGCTGACGTCCGAGGTCCAGAACAGATAGCGGTGGGTCGCTTCGTTGATCTCTTTCAGCGCATCTTCCAGCTGACTATTGGAAACTTTCAGCTTGGTCAGTTCCAGAATCAGCGTGTCGCCACCCTGCAGCAGTGAATTAAGCAGTTCGTTCTGCGTGCGCAGCTGCGCTTCAAGAATACGGTTTTGTTCGCTGGTGAGTGGCTCACCGTCGGCCTGGCGTATGAGCCGCAGCTGCGGCTGGTTGCCGAGCAGATCTTCAAAGTGCAGGCGCTGTACCCGCAGCTGTGCCATCTCGGTATCCAGCTGCTGCGGTTTTGGCATTTCCGGCAGGCGAGCCACCTGGGCACGTAAGGCTTCACCCAGCAGATTAGACGACCCGAGCCACTGAGATTGCTCGCGCAGGGTATTCAACGCCTGACGTACCTGGAGCGTCTGATTGGTGGCCTGGCGTTGCTGTGAGGCCACCAGGTCCATACGCTGGGCCTGCTGATTCAACGCCTGAGAGAGTTCACGGTTAACCTTAAACTGCTCTACAAGCTCCGGCGGCAGGTTTTCGCTGTTCTCCGCCAGCAGCTCGGTACTTTCCAGCGCTTTTTCCGCCTCGCGTTGGCGCTGGCTATTGAGCTGATTGCGTAGCGCCTGCAGGTAGCCGTCGAGGAGCTTGCTCTGCTTTTGCGCTAACTCGCCGCGCATGCGCGACAGTTCCTGACGATTGTTCGCCGAAAGCTGCGCCAGATCCAGTTCGTTCACCAGTGCTTTCAGGCGCGCGGATTCCGCCTGCAGACCAAGATTCTGCGCCTGTGCCAGCGGCGTATTGCTGGTCTGCGCGCCGACCCGGCGCTCCACTTCGTTGAGCTGACGGCGTGCGTCGGTTTGCTGTTGCGGAAGCTGGTTCAGGGAGTCGGCGATATCGCGCGCGCGCTCCTGCTCTTGCTGTGCCTGACGGCTGGCTTCGAGCAGCTGGCTGCTGACCTGCAGGATCTCCTGGTTCAGCGCATCGGAAGAGAGGCTGGTTGAGACCTGACGCGGTTCGTCGGACAGATTATTGAGCTGCGAGCGCAGCGTCTGGAAAAGCTTGGGGAAGTTGTCGATAACCTGCTGATACTGACGCGCGCGCTCGAGGGAAGCACTTCGTTCCTCAAGCGCGTTCAGTGCAGCCTGTAACGCTTCAACGGTACCAGGCTGGGCAGGTTTTGCCGCCTTGGCCTGTTCAAGTTCCTGAGCGATTTGTTTCGCGTCGGGAGCTGTCGCTGCGTACGCCCCGAAACTGAGGCTCCAGGCCAGCAGAAAAATAGATATCAGGCGCACGGCATAACCCTTTTTAGTCAGGAATTAACCTTCGTCTTGTGTGGCATCGTTCAGTGGGGTGGCGTCGTCTTCGACCGCGGACAGCGTCTCGACGGCAGTCGCCAGCGGCTGACCGAGCTGCGTGACGGAGAGGCTTTGCAACTGCTCAACCAGCTTCACTTTACCCGGCGCGAACAGGTTGATAACGGTAGAACCGAGCTTAAAGCGGCCCATCTCCTGGCCTTTCAGCAGCGCAATAGAACCTTCGCTGTCGCCTGCCGGCCAGGTCCAGCGTTTGATGATGCCTTCACGCGGTGGGGTGACCGTACCGGACCACACGGTTTCAATGCTGCCGACAATCGTTGCGCCCACCAGGATTTGTGCCATCGGGCCAAATTCCGTATCAAACAGGCAGATAACGCGTTCGTTACGGGCAAACAGATTCGGCACGTTCCGGGCGGTCAGGTGGTTCACGGAGAACAGATCGCCTGGCACATAGATCATTTCACGCAGGATGCCGTTGCATGGCATGTGCACGCGGTGATAGTCGCGCGGTGACAGGTAGGTGGTGGCGAAGTTGCCGTTACGGAACAGGTCGGCCATCTGGTAGTTGCCTGCCAGTAGGGCTTCCAGGGTGTAGTTGTGGCCTTTGGCCTGCAGGATTTTATCGTCTTCGATGGCACCAAGCTGACTGATGGCGCCGTCGGCAGGCATGACCAGCACGTTAGGATCCGTGTTAACGGGACGCACTTCTTCACGCAGCGGGCGCACGAAGAAGTCGTTAAAGGTGCGGTAGCTGGCGGTATCTGGCTTCTGCGCCTCTTTCATATCGACCTTGTAGCATTTCACAAACAGGTCGATGACCAGTTTCGTCAGCCAGCCCGCTCGCTTGCTCGCACCCCAGCCTGCGAGGCGGGTGAGCCACAGTTTAGGCAGAATGTATTGCAGTGAAAGTTTAAGATCGTTTAACAAGGTAGCCTCCAGGCCATGATTTGTCGTTCCTGACCCCGCAAACGTGCGGGGACCTGAAAAAAAGGGGGACGATTCTAACGATGCTCAGCTTAATTGTCAGTCATCGGATGATGAAAAGCTTTTACGCGTTTTTACCTGTACCTGCGTCATGCTTTCCAGGATGCGGTGATAGTTTGCAAAACGGCTCTCAGCTATTTGGCCATTTTCCACCGCTTCGCGCAGCGCGCAGCCCGGATCGGTATCGTGCTTGCAGTCGCGATATTTGCAACGGCCTAAATAATCGTGGAATTCGACAAAGCCGTGGGTAATTTGTTCCGCTTCCAGGTGCCATAAACCGAATTCACGTACGCCAGGGGAGTCGATCACATCGCCCCCGTGCGGGAAGTGATAGAGGCGTGCTGCGGTGGTGGTGTGCTGGCCCAGCCCTGAGTTGTCAGACACATCGTTGGTCAGGATCTGATCTTCATGCAGACCCAGCAATGCGTTCAGCAGGCTGGATTTCCCCACCCCGGACTGCCCGGCAAAAATACTGATGCGGTCGGTGAGCGCGTCTTCAAGCGGTTTCAGGCCATCCTGCGTGCGGCTTGAAACCATCAGCACGCGGTAGCCGATACCGCGATAGATATCCATCTGCTCGTTAACGAAGGCCATGCCGTCGGCATCCAGCAGATCGGTTTTGTTGAGCACAATCAGGGGTTCAACATCCAGCGTTTCGCAGGCCACCAGATAGCGGTCAATAATGTTTAATGACAGCTCGGGCAAGATAGCGGAAACGATCACGATTTGATCGATGTTGGCAGCGATAGGTTTGACGCCGTCGTAGAAGTCCGGGCGTGTCAGGACGGAGGTTCGGTCGTGTACCGCCTCAACAATCCCTTTGACGTTGACGCCGTCAGCGGCATCTTTGCCGGGTCTCCAGACCACGCGGTCGCCGGTCACCAGCGAACGGATAGTACGGCGAATGTTGCAGCGGTGAACGCTACCGTCGGCGGATTCGACATCGGCATGCATACCAAACCGGCTGATAACGATACCTTCGGACGTTTCGCCAAACAGGTTGTCATCGTAATCGGCCTTCTCCGAAGTCGTTTTCAGGCGGCGCTGATGATTGGCCTTCACGCGGCGCTGTTGGCCTTTGGAGAGCTTATTTTTACTCAATCGAACTGGCTCCTGGTCGCCCTTAGTGGGCAAAACCTCTATGATACACGCGATCTAAGATGAATATCGACCCGTCATCTTGCAAGATGCTGGTGCATTGTTCCGCCTGCATCCTGAAATTTTACGGGCCAGAATGGTAAAATTATGGGTGGAAAATAGCATGAGTGCAGATGAAAACAACCTGATTTGGATTGATCTTGAAATGACAGGGCTGGATCCAGAGCGCGATCGCATTATTGAAATCGCCACCCTGGTGACCGATGCGCATCTTAATATCCTGGCAGAAGGGCCGACGATTGCGGTACACCAGTCCGACGCGCAGCTGGCGCTGATGGATGACTGGAACGTGCGTACCCACACCGGGAGCGGTCTGGTCGAGCGCGTGAAGGCCAGCACTCAGGGTGACCGCGAAGCCGAGCTGGCTACAATCGAATTTCTTAAACAGTGGGTGCCGGCAGGTAAATCACCGATCTGCGGGAACAGCATTGGTCAGGATCGCCGCTTCCTGTTCAAATATATGCCGGAGCTGGAAGCCTATTTCCATTACCGCTACCTTGACGTCAGCACTCTGAAAGAGCTGGCGCGCCGCTGGAAGCCGGAAATCCTCGATGGCTTTAAAAAGCAGGGCACCCATCAGGCGATGGATGATATCCGCGAGTCGGTGGCTGAGCTGGCCTACTATCGCGAACACTTTATTCAACTGTAATCCCAACGCTGGGGCCAGCTGGCCCCGGCGCAGAACCTCTATTTAAACCACTTCTGTTCCATGGCCTGGAAGCCCGGCGAGGCTTTCACTGCCTCCAGCGCGGCATTCATCGTATTAAGTAATTCCGGGTCGTCTTTACGCACCGCAATGGCGTATTGCTTACCGTAATAGTTCGGGTCGGTGGCTCGTTCATCCATCATCGCGTAGTCAGGATTATCCGGCAGCCACTGGTCGAGGGTCGTCTGGTCACCCATCACGCCATCCACGCTTCCTGCTTTCAGGGCTCCGAGGGCGGCGTCGCTATTGGCGTACATTTGCACGTTCACCCCTTTTTGTTTGTCCTGCAGATAATGCTGATGAATGGTGCCTTTGACGACGCCGAGCGTTTTGCCTTTCAGGTCAGTGAAATGATGGGCGGCACCTTTCACGGTGACCACCACGCCAGAGAGCGCCTGACGATAGGGCTGAGTGAATGCCACCTGTTTCTCACGCATCGGAATCACCTCGATACCGGCGATGATGGCGTCGAACTTTTTAAAGCGGAGCGCCGGGATCAGCGTATCGAAGTGCTGCGGGGTGAATTTGCACTCGGCCTGCATCTGTTTGCACAGTGCTTTGGCCAGGTCGATATCAAAACCTGAGGGTTGGTTTTTGGCGTTGACGGTTTCAAAGGGCGGATTGGCCGTAGTGGTACCAAAATGCAGCGTCGTCGCGGATGCTGTTCCTGCAGCAAGCGTGGTCAGCAGCAGGACCGAAAGCGCTCTTTTCATGTTAATTCCCTGTTTGTCATTGTGGTTGACCGTCTGCGGGTATCGCGACCCACAAATCTGAGCGATTTTGCGCCCTTAGCGGGGCCGGAAAAAGTTATTTTGCCTTGTTCGGCGCTTATTTGTACAATTTGACGCTGCGGTTGGTGATAAAGTGTCCATTCAGACAAAAATCGCAAAAAAGTGTTCGCCGGGGGGTTGCAGCTCCATCGAATTCTCGTATAATGCGCCTCCCGTGACGAAGCAGAAATGCAAATCACGACGCCGTAGAAATATGGTCAGAAATACCCAGAAGTACGCGGGAATAGCTCAGTTGGTAGAGCACGACCTTGCCAAGGTCGGGGTCGCGAGTTCGAGTCTCGTTTCCCGCTCCAAAATTTGAAAAGTACCATACCCAAGCGGGAATAGCTCAGTTGGTAGAGCACGACCTTGCCAAGGTCGGGGTCGCGAGTTCGAGTCTCGTTTCCCGCTCCAAAATTTGAAAGTCACCATACCCAAGCGGGAATAGCTCAGTTGGTAGAGCACGACCTTGCCAAGGTCGGGGTCGCGAGTTCGAGTCTCGTTTCCCGCTCCAAGTTTTCTTCTCATCTTCAGTTTATCCACAGTGCAAATCGCATCTGCGATGCTTTTCCGCATCACATCAAAAATACTGTAAACAGAGTTATCCACAGGTTAGCGTCTGCGCATTTCCAGATGAATAACTTCATTTTGTAAATAATATCAGCCCATCGTATTGAAATTTAATAATAAAAATTCATTTCAAAGTGTTATCGCGATCACTTGACGAACGTCTGTATGTTGAAACGCAATGTGTTTTTGTTTTTATTCACAGCCTGTGAATGAATCAGGCATCCCTTGGCAGTCCTTTTTCAATCACCCGAACCAGCCGTTGTTTTTTCGGCAACTGCACTTCAATGACGTCAGTATTTCGCTTCTCGATTTGCTGGGCGACCGCCCACTCAATGTGTTCATCGAGTAGTGGGTGCTCACCTCGGCGACTCTCCAGCGCGGTGAGATGCGCGTCATCCCAGGCGGCATTGCCCAGCGCAACGGCAATATTACGCAGCCAGCGCAGATGACCAATGCGGCGAATCGCGGACCCTTCGGTAACTTTCAGAAAATGCGCTTCGCTCCAGGCAAACAGCTCTACCAGCGGCGGGGCGTGCAGCGCTTTACGCGGGCTGAAATCTTCTTCATCGGTTAGCTGCGAGAAGCGGTTCCACGGGCAGATGAGCTGGCAGTCGTCACAGCCATAGATACGGTTGCCAATGAGCGGACGAAACTCTTCTGGTATTGCCCCTTCGAGTTCGATGGTCAGATAGGAGATACAGCGGCGGGCATCGACGGTATACGGCTCAACGATCGCCCCGGTCGGGCAGATCGTCATGCAGGCTACGCAGCGCCCGCACGCTTCCTCTACCGGGCTATCGATGGGAAGAGGGATATCGACCAAAAGTTCGCCGAGGAAAAAGAACGACCCGGCATCGCGATTAAGGATAAGCGAATGCTTACCTGTCCAGCCCAGACCGGCTTTTTCCGCTAACGGGCGCTCCAGAATGGGCGCAGAATCGACAAACGGTCTAAAATTGAGCGAAGTACACTGTTCCTGAATCATCTCACCGAGTTTTTTCAGGCGGTTACGTAGCAGCTTATGATAATCACGCCCGAGGGCATAACGGCTGACGTAACCCAGCGAGGGATCTTTCAGAGTGCGGGCGAAAGCGGCGTTGGCGGGGAGATAGTTCATCCGCACGCTGATCACGCGTAACGTACCGGGCTGGAGCTCATGGGGACGGGCGCGCATCATACCGTGACGCGCCATCCATTCCATCTCGCCGTGGTATTGTTTGTCCAGCCATGCCTGCAGTTTAGGTTCGCTGGCGCTGAGATCGGTGTCGGTAATGCCGACCTGCTGGAACCCTAGTTCAGTGCCCCATTGCTTGATTTGCTGCGCTAACGTATTGAGATCGAGGGGCTGAGACATGATGGACCATACAATGACAAAAAACCCTGTCAGTATACCACACTTCATTTGGCCTGCAGATGTGCTGCGACGCGCCGAAAAAGCGGCGGCGGACAGCCTCGGCCTGACGCTGTTTGAACTGATGCAGCGAGCCGGTGAGGCCGCTTATCAACATGCCCGGACCGACTATCCTGCCAGCCAGCACTGGCTAATTCTCTGCGGCCACGGCAATAACGGCGGCGATGGTTATGTAGTGGCACGTCTGGCGCAGGCCGACGGCATTCGCGTAACGCTGCTGGCAGTAGAGAGTGATAAGCCGCTGCCAGAAGAGGCCGCCGCCGCCCGTGAAGCCTGGCTGGATGCCGGCGGGACTATTCATGCGGCGGAGATCCCCTGGCCGCAGGATATCGATCTGATTATCGACGGGCTTCTCGGTACCGGGTTACAGAGTGCGCCGCGGGAAAATGTCGCCACGCAGATCCTGCGTGCGAATGCCCACCCGGCCCCTGTGGTGGCGCTGGATATTCCATCCGGACTTCACGCGCAAACGGGGGCGACCCCTGGGGCGGCGATCGACGCTGCCTGTACGGTCACGTTTATTGGCCTCAAACCAGGGCTACTGACGGGGAAAGCCCGGGATGTGGTTGGTCGGCTTTATTACCATGCCCTGGGACTGGAAAGTTGGCTGGCGGGCCAGACGGTGCCGCTACGGCGTTTCGACGCCTCGCAACTGGCCGACTGGCTCCCGCCAAGACGCCCGACATCGCACAAAGGCGATCACGGTAAGCTGGTGATTATCGGTGGTGATTGTGGCACCGGAGGCGCCATTCGCATGGCCGGTGAAGCGGCGTTGCGGGCTGGCGCCGGTCTGGTGCGAGTGCTTACTCACAAAGATAATATTATTCCCATTGTTTCGGCCCGACCTGAGCTGATGGTCCATGAACTGACAACCCAGAGCCTCGATGAGAGTCTGCAATGGGCCGATGTGGTGGCGATTGGCCCCGGGCTCGGGCAGCGAGAATGGGGCGCCCAGGCGCTGCGTCAGGTGGCGCACTTTCCTAAACCAATGGTCTGGGATGCGGATGCGTTGAACCTGCTGGCAATCACTCCCGATAAACGTCACAATCGTGTGCTGACGCCACACCCCGGTGAAGCCGCCCGTCTGTTGAACTGCAGCGTGGCAGAAATTGAAAGCGATCGCTTACTTTCTGCGCAACGTCTGGTAAAACAGTACGGGGGCGTGGTCGTGCTGAAAGGCGCGGGTACGGTGGTGGCCAGCGAAGCAGGTGAGATGGGTATTATCGATGCTGGCAACGCGGGCATGGCCAGCGGCGGCATGGGCGATGTGCTGACCGGCATTATCGCCGCGCTATCAGGACAACGACTGACGCCGTATGATGCTGCCTGCGCCGGATGTGTTGCGCATGGCGAAGCCGCTGACCGGCTGGCTGCCCGTGATGGCAGTCGTGGGATGCTGGCGACCGATCTTTTTTCCACGCTCAGGCGTGTTGTTAACCCGGATGTGATTGACCTAGACCATGATTAACCGAGTGATTCCTTTACCCGACGAGCAGGCAACTTTAGACCTTGGTGACCGCCTTGCGCAGGCCTGTTCCGGCGCCACGGTCATCTATCTGTATGGCGATTTAGGCGCGGGTAAAACGACCTTTAGTCGCGGTTTTCTCCACGCCCTCGGCCATCGCGGCAATGTCAAAAGCCCGACGTATACGCTGGTAGAGCCTTACACCCTCGAAAATCTGATGGTGTACCACTTTGATCTCTATCGTCTGGCGGATCCTGAAGAGCTCGAATTTATGGGGATCCGCGATTATTTTGCAAACGATGCCATCTGCCTGGTGGAATGGCCTCAACAAGGTGCGGGTGTACTGCCTGAACCGGATGTCGAAATCCATCTTGAGTATCAGGCACAAGGGCGTGAGGCGCGCGTGACGGCGGTCTCCTCATTAGGTGAGTCTGTATTGACGCGTTTAGCCTGAGGGATAACGGGATGATCCATCGTATAACCAGTTGGCTGGCCGCTGCGCTAATGCTGTTAAGCATTCAGGCTACTGCGGCAAGTCTGTCCGATATCCAGGTCTCCAATGGCGATCAACAAGCCCGTATCACCATCAGCTTTATTGGCGATCCCGAATACTCGTTCAGCGCGCAGGGGAAGCGTACCGTGGCGCTGGATATTAAGCAGAGCGGCGCGCTTCAGGGGCTACCGCTGCTGTTTAGCGGCAACAATCTGGTGAAAAGCATTCGTGCAGGGACGGCGGCGGATACACAGACGCTGCGCCTGCTGGTCGATCTGACCGAAAATGGCAAAACGCGTGCCGTGAAACAGCAAAATGGCTCTAACTATACCGTCGTCTTTACTATTAATGCCGATGTGCCACCACCACCTCCACCGCCACCACCGGTGGTCGCTAAGCGGGTGGAAGCACCGATAGTGCCTGTACGTCCGACAGCGCCGGCACGTAACCCATTCAGCGCATCGGGGAGTGAACGACCCACCGCGATGACCAACAACCAGAGCACGACGCGCCCGGTGACACGCGCGGTGGCCACGGATGAAAAGGTCATTATTGCGATCGATGCCGGTCACGGTGGCCAGGATCCTGGCGCTATCGGACCGAATGGTACCAAAGAGAAAAATGTCACCATCGCGATTGCCCGCAAGCTGCGCACGCTGCTCAATGCCGACCCGCTGTTTAAGCCGGTGCTGACCCGCGATGGCGACTATTTTATTTCGGTAATGGGCCGCTCAGACGTCGCGCGTAAGCAGAATGCGAACTTCCTGGTGTCGATTCACGCCGATGCGGCGCCGAACCGCGATGCCACCGGTGCATCGGTGTGGGTGCTGTCCAACCGCCGTGCAAACAGCGAAATGGCGGGCTGGCTTGAACAGCACGAGAAGCAGTCTGAACTACTCGGTGGGGCGGGGGATGTGCTGGCAAACAGCCAGTCAGACCCTTACCTCAGCCAGGCGGTCCTGGATTTACAGTTCGGCCATTCTCAGCGCGTCGGTTATGATGTCGCGACAAACGTATTAAGCCAGCTGCAGCGGGTGGGCGATCTGCACAAACGTCGTCCTGAACACGCTAGCCTGGGCGTTTTGCGCTCGCCGGATATCCCGTCGATCCTCGTGGAAACCGGCTTTATCAGTAACAACGGGGAAGAGCGTTTGTTAGGCAGCGATAATTATCAGCAGCAGATTGCCGAAGCCATTTATAACGGCCTGCGTAACTACTTTATGCAGCACCCGCTACAATCGGCCCCCCACGGTGAGCCAGCGCAAACCGCCAGCGCCACGTCGCCTGGCAGGACGTTGATCAATTAAGGAGTCAGTCATGCCGATTCAGGTTCTACCGCCGCAGCTCGCCAACCAGATTGCCGCAGGTGAGGTGGTGGAACGTCCGGCGTCGGTGGTGAAGGAGCTGGTAGAAAACAGTCTCGATGCTGGCGCCACGCGGATTGATATTGATATCGAACGCGGAGGCGCAAAACTTATCCGCATTCGTGATAACGGCAGCGGTATCAAAAAGGATGAGCTGGCGTTGGCGCTGGCTCGTCACGCCACCAGTAAAATAACCTCCCTCGACGATCTGGAAGCCATTATCAGCCTTGGTTTTCGCGGTGAAGCGCTGGCCAGTATCAGCTCGGTTGCCCGGCTGACGCTCACCTCTCGTACCGCGGAGCAGCAGGAAGCGTGGCAGGCGTATGCCGAAGGGCGCGATCAGGAGGTGACGATCAAACCGGCGGCACACCCGGTTGGCACCACTCTCGAAGTGCTGGATCTGTTCTATAACACCCCGGCACGACGCAAGTTTATGCGTACCGAAAAGACCGAATTTGGCCATATCGATGAGATCGTCAGACGCATCGCACTGGCGCGCTTCGACGTCACGATTAATCTCAGCCACAACGGCAAAGCGGTGCGTCAGTATCGTGCAGTACCAGAAGGTGGGCAGCGCGAGCGGCGGCTAGGGGCGATCTGCGGTATGCCGTTTCTGGAGCATGCCCTGGCGATTGAGTGGCAGCATGGCGATCTGACGCTGCGCGGCTGGGTGGCGGATCCGCTGCATACCAACCCGGCACTGGCGGAAATTCAGTACTGCTATGTGAATGGCCGCATGATGCGCGATCGGTTAATTAATCACGCGATTCGTCAGGCCTGCGAAGATAAACTCGGGGCGGATCAGCAACCGGCGTTTGTCCTCTATCTTGAGATCGACCCGCACCAGGTGGATGTGAACGTCCATCCGGCGAAGCATGAAGTCCGTTTCCATCAGTCGCGTCTGGTGCATGATTTTATCTACCAGGGCGTATTGAGCGTGCTCCAGCAGCAGCTTCAGGCGCCGCTGGTGGAGGACGATGACGAGATGGCACCGTCGCGGCCGCAGATTCCGGAAAACCGGGTGGCTGCGGGAGGTAACCATTTCGCACAACCTGCGGTGGCGCGTGAGCCTGCCGCGACTCGTTATTCCAGCGATACGCCACGCACTCCCACAAATCCTGCAGCCGCAGGGGCGGCCAACTGGCCACATGCGCAGCCGGGCTACCAGAAACAGCAGGGCGCGCTCTATCGCCAACTGTTGGATACTCCCGCGGCGGAGCGTAAAAACGTCGTGCCGACGCTGGCGGCGGAAGGGTTATCTGGCCACAGCCAGAGCTTTGGCCGCGTGCTGACTATTGTCGGCGGCGATTGCGCGCTGCTGGAGCGCGACGGCAAGCTGGCGCTGCTATCGTTGCCGGTGGCGGAGCGCTGGTTGCGGCAGGCGCAACTGACGCCGGAGGTCGAGCCGGTTTGCGCGCAGCCTCTGTTGATCCCGCTGCGTCTGAAGGCTTCCGCGGCGGAAAAAGAGGCGCTGGGTAAGGCCCAATCGGCCCTGGCTGTGCTGGGTATCGATGTGCAACCGGACGCGCAACATTTAACGGTGCGCGCCGTGCCTTTACCCTTAAGACAACAAAATTTACAAATCTTGATTCCTGAACTGATAGGCTACCTGGCGCAGCAAAAGGCATTCGACGTCGGCAACATCGCGCAGTGGATTGCGTGTAATCTGGCGAGCGAGCATGCGCAATGGAATATGGCGCAGGCGATTACTGTTCTGGCAGACGTTGAACGTTTGTGCCCGCAACTGGTAAAAGCGCCGCCGGGTGGTCTGTTACAACCTGTTGATTTACATTCGGCGATGAATGCCCTGAAAGATGAGTGATGTCACTACGGCGAGCCTGCCTAAGGCAATATTTTTAATGGGCCCAACGGCCTCCGGTAAAACCGCATTAGCGATTGCGTTGCGTAAAATTTTACCGATAGAGTTGATTAGTGTTGATTCCGCCCTTATCTATCGAGGAATGGATATCGGCACTGCCAAGCCGGATGCCGCGGAGCAGAGTGCAGCGCCGCATCGGTTGCTGGATATTCGCGATCCAGCAGAGGCTTATTCCGCGGCTGATTTTCGCCGCGATGCGCTGGCAGAAATGGCGGATATCGTCGCTGCCGGGCGTATTCCGCTACTGGTTGGCGGAACCATGTTGTATTTCAAAGCGTTGTTGGAAGGTTTATCGCCGCTACCGTCGGCGGACCCTCAGGTCAGGGCCAACATTGAGCAGCAGGCAGCAGAGCAGGGGTGGCACGCATTGCACCGGCAGCTACAGGAGATCGATCCCGTTGCCGCCGCGCGTATTCATCCAAATGATCCGCAAAGACTTTCCCGAGCACTGGAAGTTTTTTTCATTTCGGGTAAAACTTTAACGGAACTGACGCAAACGTCAGGAGACGCTCTGCCTTACCAGGTGCATCAGTTCGCCATCGCCCCGGCGAGCCGTGAACTGCTCCATCAGCGCATTGAACAGCGTTTTCATCAGATGTTGGCTTCGGGTTTTGAAGCAGAAGTACGGGCGCTTTTTGCCCGCGGAGATTTGCATACGGACATGCCTTCCATTCGTTGTGTTGGATACCGCCAGATGTGGTCATACCTTGAAGGCGAGATCTCGTATGATGAAATGGTTTATCGAGGTGTTTGCGCGACGAGACAGTTAGCTAAACGTCAGATCACCTGGTTGCGTGGCTGGGAAGATATTCACTGGTTAGATAGTGAACACCCTGAACAGGCGCTCAACAAAGTATTACAGGTAGTTGGTGCGAGCCAGGACTGAACGTGTACAATTAAACGGTATCGTGCGTAATTTTTTTTAAGAATCGTAAGGTTCTGAGTACAAAACAAGCATACATATAAGGAAAAGAGAGAATGGCTAAGGGGCAATCTTTACAAGATCCGTTCCTGAACGCTTTGCGTCGGGAACGTGTTCCGGTTTCTATTTATTTGGTGAATGGTATTAAGCTGCAAGGGCAAATTGAGTCTTTCGATCAGTTCGTGATCCTGTTGAAAAACACGGTCAGCCAGATGGTCTACAAGCACGCAATTTCTACTGTTGTCCCGTCTCGCCCGGTGTCTCACCACAGCAATAATGCTGGCGGCGGTACAAGCAACTATCACCATGGTGGTAGCGCGCAGGGTTCTTCTGCGCCGCAGCAAGACAGCGAAGACAGCGAGTAAGGTTTCGCTGTTTTTCCATGCCGGGGAGCCAGGTTTTACCGATGCATTTCAGGTTTCAGGTAAGCGGCATGTAGTGACTCCCCAGTCATTTACGTCAGTGAATGACTGGGTACAACACATTTGTCAGACGCATATTGAAAGCGGTGTTTGGTGACCCGTATGGGTCAGAGCACCAACGCATGCGACCTGAAAGACGACGGGTAACTGGGTTCTCCGCTGGTATTTGATAAGGGGTTTATGCTTGTTTGACCGTTATGATGCCGGTGAGCAGGCGGTGCTGGTACACATCTATTTTTCGCAAGACAAAGATATGGAAGACCTTCAGGAGTTTGAATCCCTGGTCTCCTCTGCCGGTGTCGAAGCAATGCAGGTGATTACCGGTAGCCGTAAAGCACCGCACCCAAAATATTTTGTTGGTGAAGGTAAGGCTGTCGAAATTGCGGAAGCCGTAAAAGCGACCGGCGCGTCAGTCGTGCTGTTCGATCATGCTCTGAGCCCGGCTCAGGAACGAAACCTGGAACGCTTATGCGAATGCCGGGTTATCGATCGCACAGGTCTTATTTTAGATATTTTTGCCCAGCGCGCACGTACCCATGAAGGGAAACTGCAGGTTGAGCTGGCACAGCTACGCCATATGGCCACGCGCCTGGTTCGTGGCTGGACCCACCTTGAAAGACAAAAAGGCGGGATTGGTTTGCGCGGCCCGGGTGAAACCCAGCTCGAAACTGACCGCCGACTGCTGCGTAACCGGATCATGCAGATCCTGGGGCGGCTGGAAAAGGTGTCAAAACAGCGTGAACAAGGACGGCGGTCTCGAGCCAAAGCCGATATTCCAACCGTCTCGCTGGTGGGTTACACCAACGCCGGAAAATCAACGTTGTTCAATCAGATAACCGAAGCCGAGGTCTATGCTGCGAACCAGCTGTTCGCAACGCTGGATCCAACGCTTCGTCGCATTGATGTCGCCGATGTTGGCGAGACCGTGCTGGCGGACACCGTCGGCTTTATTCGCCATCTGCCGCACGATCTGGTTGCCGCGTTTAAAGCCACCCTGCAGGAGACGCGTCAGGCGACCCTGCTGCTGCATGTGATTGATGCAGCAGATGTCCGCGTGCAGGAAAACATTGATGCAGTTAATACGGTACTCGCTGAAATCGAGGCCGATGAAATTCCGATGCTGCTGGTAATGAACAAAATCGACATGCTGGATGATTTTGAACCGCGTATCGATCGGGATGAAGAGAATAAACCGATTCGGGTCTGGCTCTCCGCGCAGACCGGAGTTGGCGTACCACTGCTTTTTCAGGCTTTGACGGAACGACTTTCCGGTGAAGTGGCACAGCACACGCTGCGTCTACCGCCACAGGAAGGGCGGCTGAGAAGTCGGTTCTATCAGCTTCAGGCGATAGAAAAAGAGTGGATGGAGGATGACGGCAGCGTGAGTCTGCAGGTGCGCATGCCGATCGTTGACTGGCGTCGCCTCTGTAAACAAGAGCCAGCGCTGGTTGATTACGTGATTTGACCTTGCAGCTTGCCTGAAGATATTAACCCCTGTGGGGATATCAAAAACAAATATGGAGCATATACATGGCGTGGAATCAGCCCGGTAATAACGGACAGGACCGCGACCCGTGGGGGAGCAGCAATAACCAAGGCGGCAACTCCGGGGGAAATGGCAATAAAGGTGGTCGCGAGCAGGGGCCGCCCGATCTGGATGATATCTTCCGCAAGTTAAGTAAAAAACTTGGCGGTCTCGGTGGCGGCAAAGGGGGCCAGGGGGGCGGTAGCAGCTCTCAAGGACCACGCGGCCCGATGGGCGGACGCATTGTCGGCATCGTTGCCGCCGCTGCGGTAATTATCTGGGCAGCCAGCGGTTTCTATACCATCAAGGAAGCGGAACGTGGTGTGGTAACACGCTTTGGTAAATTCAGTCATCTGGTTGAGCCTGGTCTTAACTGGAAGCCGACCTTTATCGATAACGTGCAGGCCGTTAACGTTGAATCAGTACGTGAACTGGCGGCTTCTGGCGTCATGCTGACGTCCGATGAAAACGTCGTACGCGTTGAGATGAACGTGCAGTATCGTGTGACAGATCCTGAGCGCTACCTGTTTAGCGTAGCCAGCGCAGACGACAGCCTGCGTCAGGCGACCGACAGCGCCCTGCGTGGTGTTATTGGTAAGTACACGATGGACCGTATTCTGACCGAAGGTCGTACCGTTATTCGTAGCGATACCCAGCGCGAGCTGGAAGAGACGATTCGTCCGTACAACATGGGTATCACTCTGCTGGACGTCAACTTCCAGACGGCTCGTCCGCCGGAAGAGGTGAAAGCCGCATTTGATGATGCGATTGCCGCGCGTGAGAACGAACAGCAGTACATCCGTGAAGCTGAAGCGTACACCAACGAAGTGCAGCCGCGAGCCAATGGTCAGGCGCAGCGTATCCTCGAAGAGGCGCGTGCGTACAAGACTCAGACCGTACTCGAAGCGCAGGGTGAAGTTGCTCGCTTTGCGAAAATCCTGCCAGAGTATAAAGCTGCGCCGGAAATTACCCGTGAACGTCTGTATATCGAAAGCATGGAAAAAGTGCTCAGCCACACCCGCAAAGTGCTGGTTAACGATAAAGGCGGCAACCTGATGGTTCTTCCTCTGGACCAGATGCTGAAAGGCGCTGGTACCCCAGCGGCAAAGAACAGTAGCAGTGGTGCCAGCGATCTGCTGCGCTTGCCGCCTGCGTCAAGTTCAAGCAGCGCCAGCACGACGTCGACCACTACGGACGGCAATATCATGGACCAACGCCGCGCTAACGCGCAGCGTAACGACTACCAGCGTCAGGGGGAATAACGATGCGTAAACCTGTTATTGCGATAGTTGTTATCGTGCTGGTCGTGCTTTACATGTCTGTCTTTGTTGTCAAAGAAGGCGAGCGTGGTATTACGCTGCGCTTTGGTAAAGTCCTGCGCGATAGCGAAAATAAACCGCTGGTCTATGCGCCGGGTCTGCACTTCAAGATCCCGTTCATTGAATCAGTGAAAACGCTGGATGCGCGTATTCAGACCATGGACAACCAGGCCGATCGCTTTGTTACTAAAGAGAAGAAAGACCTGATCGTTGACTCCTATATTAAATGGCGTATCAGCGACTTCAGCCGCTACTACCTGGCAACCGGCGGCGGCGACGTCTCCCAGGCCGAGGTACTGCTGAAGCGTAAGTTCTCTGACCGTCTGCGTTCTGAAATTGGTCGCCTGGACGTGAAAGATATCGTGACCGACTCCCGTGGTCGTCTGACCCTGGAAGTACGCGATGCCCTGAACTCCGGTTCTGCAGGGACTGAAGATGAAGTCAGCACCCCGGCTGCCGACGATGCTATCGCCAAAGCGGCGGAGCGCGTGGCGACAGAAACCAACGGTAAAGTCCCGGTTGTTAACCCGAACAGTATGGCGGCACTGGGTATTGAAGTCGTTGACGTGCGTATCAAGCAGATCAACCTGCCGGCGGAAGTGTCTGAAGCGATTTACAACCGTATGCGCGCCGAGCGTGAAGCGGTTGCTCGTCGCCACCGTTCACAAGGTCAGGAAGAGGCTGAGAAGCTGCGTGCTACCGCGGACTATGAAGTCACCAAGACGCTGGCAGAAGCGGAGCGTCAGGGCCGTATCATGCGTGGTGAAGGTGATGCAGATGCCGCTAAGCTGTTTGCTGATGCATTCAGCCAGGATCCAGGTTTCTATGCGTTTATCCGTAGCCTGCGTGCCTATGAGAACAGCTTCCAGAGCAACCAGGATGTGATGGTGCTCAGCCCGGATAGCGATTTCTTCCGCTATATGAAATCACCAGCGGCGACTACTCGTTGATTCGCGGATGATATGATGAAAAGGCGCCTTTACAGGCGCCTTTTTTATTTTTGCGACGGATTAGTTGCCGAAAATACGATCAAATAACCCACCGATCACCGGTATGCTACCCAGTGCGCTTTCAATGGCGCCGCCGATAGCCGATCCTGCCGTCTGGCCGATGGTTTTGCCAAGGTCTGGCACAATGTCTGAAATGTTGACCGGGCCAATAACCGGCACGTCGATCACTATGCCGTTGCCGCCAACCTGAGTCCATATCTTATCGCCCAGTCGTTCACCCAGAGCAGCCAGATTGTCCTGCAGCCAGCCAGCACCGGTTACGGCATCGATTTCAATCGCAGTTAATTCTCTCATGCTAATCATCCTAATTAGTTATGGTATGCGCGCACCCCCATGGATACGCGATGGCATAGTTGCAATTTTGAAAATAACCTTCAATACAATGAGTTATGAATTTTGTTTCATAAAAGCAGTTCATAAAATGGAGGAAATACCAGACAATATGAAGTGAGGGTGAACACAACAATGATATGCAGCGGGGCTTCTTCATCGCGGCTGGTTCGTTTTACAGATAAGGGTCAATAATGAATTCAACAATCTGGCTGGCACTGGCGCTGGTTTTAGTTCTGGAAGGGCTCGGGCCGCTGCTTTATCCACGTGCCTGGCGGCGAATGATTGCGACAATGACCCAGCTTCCGGATAATTTATTACGCCGTTTTGGCGGTGGTCTTGTGGTCGCTGGGTTCGTCATCTACTACATGTTGACGAAATCGTTAAACTGATCAAAAAGTGGTCAGACTTGCCTGATATTGGCTGCAAAAAGTGCTGTAACTCTGAAAAAGCGATGGTAGAATCCATTTTTAAGCAAACGGTGATTTTGAAAAATGGGTAACAACGTCGTCGTACTGGGCACCCAATGGGGTGACGAAGGTAAAGGGAAGATCGTCGATCTCCTGACTGAACGGGCTAAATATGTTGTGCGCTACCAGGGTGGTCACAACGCTGGCCATACTCTCGTAATCAACGGTGAAAAAACCGTCCTCCATCTTATTCCATCAGGTATTCTCCGCGAAAACGTTACCAGCATTATCGGTAATGGCGTTGTGCTGTCTCCAGCTGCGCTGATGAAAGAGATGAAAGGTCTGGAAGACCGTGGTATCCCTGTTCGTGAGCGTCTGCTGCTGTCTGAAGCCTGCCCGCTTATCCTCGATTATCACGTAGCACTTGATGTGGCTCGTGAGAAAGCACGTGGTGCGAAAGCTATCGGTACTACCGGTCGCGGTATCGGCCCTGCGTACGAAGATAAAGTCGCACGTCGCGGTCTGCGCGTGGGCGATCTATTTGATAAAGCCACCTTTGCTGACAAGCTGAAAGAAGTGATGGAATATCACAACTTCCAGCTGGTGAATTTCTACAAAGCAGAAGCGGTTGACTATCAGAAAGTGCTGGATGATGTGATGGCGATTGCCGACATCCTGACGGCGATGGTTGTTGATGTGTCCGATCTGCTGGACCAGGCGCGCAAGCGTGGCGACTTCGTGATGTTCGAAGGCGCGCAGGGTACTCTGCTGGATATCGACCACGGTACCTATCCGTACGTGACCTCGTCCAACACCACTGCTGGTGGCGTGGCGACAGGTTCCGGTCTGGGTCCGCGTTATGTCGATTACGTTCTGGGGATCATCAAAGCCTACTCAACTCGCGTTGGTGCAGGTCCGTTCCCGACAGAACTGTTCGATGAAACCGGCGAGTTCCTGTGCAAGCAGGGTAACGAGTTCGGCGCCACCACTGGCCGCCGTCGTCGTACCGGCTGGCTGGATATCGTGGCGATCCGTCGTGCGGTGCAGATCAACTCCCTGTCTGGCTTCTGCCTGACCAAGCTGGACGTGCTGGACGGCCTGAAAGAAGTGAAAATCTGCGTCGGTTACCGTATGCCAGATGGCCGCGAAGTGACTACCACGCCGCTGGCTGCTGATAACTGGGAAGGCATTGAGCCAATCTATGAAATCATGCCGGGCTGGTCTGAAACCACCTTCGGTGTGAAAGCACGTAGCGGCCTGCCGCAGACGGCGCTGAACTATATCGCTCGCATTGAAGAGCTGACCGGTGTACCGGTTGATATCATCTCTACCGGTCCTGACCGTTCTGAGACGATGATTCTGCGCGACCCGTTCGACGCATAATCAATAACCTGGGGCGCCGTTCAGGCGCCCTTGTTTTTGCTGTTCACCCGCCCCATTTCAAATAAATTAGCGGCCTGAGCGCTGGCTGGTTTATCATCAATACAGTATCAATATCGTTTTTACCCGAGGATCAATGCTCTAAAGCATTCAGGATGCGCCAGTTCGCGCAGCAACTGAAGCCAGAGTGCTGACCGTTCCCCCTTACCCTGAGGTTGATGTGCAGTTAACGAGTTTTACGGATTACGGATTACGTGCGCTGATCTACATGGCGTCGTTGCCGGATGGAAGAATGACGAGTATCTCCGAAGTGACGGAGGTTTACGGCGTTTCCCGTAATCATATGGTTAAAATAATCAATCAGTTAAGCCGTGCTGGTTACGTTATGGCCGTGCGGGGGAAAAACGGGGGGATTCGCCTGGGTAAACCAGCGCAAGCTATTCGTGTTGGTGATGTTGTCCGCGATCTGGAGCCGTTATCGCTGGTCAATTGCAGCAGCGAATTTTGCCATATTACTCCCGCCTGCCGCCTGAAAAAGGCGCTTGCTGAAGCTGCGCAAAGTTTTCTTAAGGAACTAGATAACTACACGCTTGCTGATTTGGTTGAAGAAAATCAACCGCTTTATAAATTATTACTGGTGGAGTGACGTAAACTCACATCAGAGATGACAACGGAGGAACCGACATGTCACAAGATCCTTTCCAGGACCGCGAAGCTGAAAAGTATGCGAATCCAATCCCAAGCCGGGAATTTATCCTCGATCATTTAACAAAACGTGAAAAACCGGCCAGCCGCGAAGAGCTGGCGATAGAACTGAATATCGAAGGAGAAGAGCAGCTCGAAGGGCTGCGTCGTCGTTTGCGCGCGATGGAGCGTGACGGACAACTGGTCTTTACCCGCCGCCAGTGCTACGCGCTGCCGGAACGTCTTGACCTGCTTAAAGGCACCGTTATCGGCCACCGCGATGGCTACGGCTTCCTGCGCGTCGAAGGACGCAAAGACGACCTTTATCTCTCTTCCGAGCAGATGAAAATGTGTATTCATGGCGATCAGATCCTGGCGCAGCCGCTGGGTGCCGATCGTAAAGGCCGCCGTGAAGCGCGCGTGGTGCGTATTCTGGTGCCGAAAACCAGCCAGATTGTCGGCCGCTACTTCACTGACGCCGGCGTCGGTTTCGTCGTGCCCGACGACAGCCGTCTGAGCTTTGATATCTTAATTCCGCCGGAAGAGGTAATGGGCGCGCGGATGGGCTTTGTGGTGGTGGTTGAACTGACCCAACGCCCGACCCGTCGTACCAAAGCCATCGGCAAAATCGTTGAAGTGCTGGGTGATAACATGGGCACCGGCATGGCGGTCGATATGGCGCTGCGTACCCACGAAATCCCTTATACCTGGCCACCGGCGGTGGAAAAACAGGTCTCGGTGCTGAAAGAACAGGTACCGGAAGAAGCCAAAGTGGGCCGCGTAGACTTACGTGACCTGCCGCTGGTAACGATCGATGGCGAAGATGCCCGCGATTTCGATGATGCGGTCTACTGCGAGAAAAAACGCGGTGGCGGCTGGCGCCTGTGGGTTGCTATTGCCGATGTCAGCTACTACGTCCGCCCCGGCACGCCGCTGGATGCGGAAGCGCGTAGCCGCGGAACGTCGGTCTACTTCCCGTCTCAGGTTGTCCCGATGCTGCCGGAAGTGCTTTCCAACGGCCTGTGCTCCCTGAACCCGCAGGTCGATCGCCTGTGCATGGTGTGTGAGATGACCATCTCCTCCAAAGGGCGCCTGACCGGATATAAATTCTATGAAGCGGTGATGAGTTCACACGCGCGCCTGACCTATACCAAAGTGTGGCATATGCTGCAGGGCGATCAGGAACTGCGTGAGCACTATGCGCCGCTGGTGAAGCATATTGAAGAACTTCACACTCTCTATAAAGTGCTGGATAGCGCCCGTGAAGAACGCGGTGGGATCTCATTTGAGAGTGAAGAAGCGAAGTTCATCTTCAACGCTGAACGTCGTATCGAACGCATTGAGCAGACGCAGCGTAACGATGCGCACAAGCTGATTGAAGAGTGCATGATTCTGGCGAACATCTCCGCCGCGCGCTTCGTTGAGAAGGCGCTGGAGCCCGCGCTGTTCCGTATTCACGATAAGCCGAGCACCGAAGCGATCACCGCGTTCCGCTCCGTGCTGGCGGAGCTGGGGCTGGAGCTGCCTGGCGGGAATAAGCCAGAACCGCGAGACTATGCCGAGCTGCTAATTTCGATTGCTGACCGTCCGGATCATGAAATGCTGCAGACGATGCTGCTGCGCTCCATGAAGCAGGCGGTATACGATCCGGAAAACCGTGGTCACTTTGGCCTGGCGCTGCAATCCTATGCCCACTTCACTTCACCGATTCGTCGTTACCCGGATCTGTCGCTGCACCGGGCGATCAAGTATCTGTTGGCGAAAGAGCAGGGTCATAAGGGCAACAGCACCGAAACCGGTGGCTGGCACTACAGCATGGATGAAATGCTGCAGCTGGGCGCGCACTGTTCGATGACAGAGCGTCGTGCCGACGAGGCCACCCGTGAAGTGTCTGACTGGCTGAAATGTGATTTCATGTTGGATCAGGTGGGCAACGTCTTCAAAGGCGTGATAGCCAGCGTCACCGGTTTTGGTTTCTTCGTGCGTCTTGATGAACTGTTTATCGATGGCCTGGTTCATGTTTCTTCCCTCGATAATGACTACTATCGTTTCGATCAGGTCGGGCAACGCTTGATTGGCGAATCCGGTGGCCAGACTTACCGTCTGGGCGATCGCGTGGAAGTCCGCGTGGAAGCAGTCAATATGGACGAGCGCAAGATCGACTTCTCACTGATCTCCAGCGAGCGCGGTCCGCGCAACGTCGGTAAGACCGCACGGGAGAAGACCAAAAAGGCGAACACCGCAGGCAAACCTTCCGGCCGTCGTCGCCAGGCGGGCAAGCAGGTGAACTTCGAGCCAGACAGTGCTTTCCGTGGTGACAAGGGTAAACCGAAGCCGGCGAAAGCGAAGAAAGACAAGAGCGCTAAAAAGCCGTCAACCAAGACGCAGAAAATCGCGGCGGCGACCAAGGCGAAGCGCGCGGCGAAGAAAAAAGTCGCTGAATAAGCATCGATCAATGTTGCAGGCCGGGGCGCCCGGTCTGCAAAGCCGAAACGGCAATACCAACACGTAACGAGTACATCAATGAGTGAAATGATTTACGGCATCCACGCGGTGCAGGCCCTGCTTGAACGCGCTCCAGAGCGTTTTCAGGAAGTTTATATTCTGAAAGGTCGTGAAGATAAACGTCTGCTGCCGTTGATTCACGCCCTGGAAGCGCAGGGTGTGGTGATTCAGGTCGCTAACCGTCAGTTCCTTGACGAGAAAAGCGAAGGGGCAGTACATCAGGGGATCATCGCCCGCGTGAAACCAGGACGGCAGTACCAGGAGAACGATCTGCCGGACCTGCTGGCCTCCCTCGATCAGCCGTTCCTGCTGATTCTGGATGGCGTCACCGACCCGCACAACCTGGGCGCCTGCCTGCGTAGCGCGGATGCCGCCGGCGTTCATGCGGTGATTGTGCCGAGAGATCGCTCTGCACAGCTCAACGCGACGGCGAAAAAAGTTGCCTGTGGCGCGGCAGAGAATGTCCCGCTTATCCGCGTGACAAACCTGGCACGCACCATGCGTTTGCTGCAGGAAGAGAACGTCTGGATCGTCGGAACCGCCGGTGAAGCTGACCACACGCTGTTCCAGAGCAAAATGACCGGCCCGATGGCGCTGGTGATGGGTGCAGAAGGCGAAGGCATGCGTCGTCTGACCCGCGAACATTGTGATGAGCTGATCAGCATCCCGATGGCCGGCAGCGTTTCTTCGCTGAACGTCTCGGTTGCGACCGGCATTTGCCTGTTTGAAGCGGTGCGCCAGCGTAGCTAAACACCTTGTCTCGCTAACCGCAAAAATGCAAAACCATCCCTCGGGATGGTTTTTTTGTGACTGCTTTCGCGGGCGAGGTTGGTTCAGGGTGACCATACTTAATGGCAACGCCATTGAGGGAGGGAAACACCATGCACTGGCAGACGCACACCGTCTTTAACCAACCCACGCCGCTGTGCAATAGCAACCTGTTCCTGTCGGATACCGCCCTGCGCGAAGCGGTAGGGCGCGAAGGCGCGGG
The DNA here is from genome assembly GCF_051131755.1 of Klebsiella sp. R445. Lineage (NCBI taxonomy): Bacteria > Pseudomonadati > Pseudomonadota > Gammaproteobacteria > Enterobacterales > Enterobacteriaceae > Klebsiella > Klebsiella sp. R445. The sequence goes on along the minus strand of NZ_CP180446.1, from coordinate 2,712,225 downwards.
ATGGGATAGCGATTTACTGGCCAGTATCGGCCAGCAGTTGGGGACCGCGGAATCGCTGGAGCTGGGGAGGCTGGCGAACAGTAATCCGCCGGAGTTGCTACGTTACGATGCCAGCGGCAACCGGCTGGATGATGTCCGTTTTCACCCTGCCTGGCACCTGTTGATGCAGGGGCTTTGCGCAAACCAGGTTCATAACTTCGCCTGGCAGGACGAGGTCCGCAGCGGGGCGTTTGTCGCGCGTGCCGCCCGCTTTTTGCTCCACGCTCAGGTGGAGGCAGGGACATTGTGCCCGATAACCATGACCTTCGCCGCCACGCCGCTGTTGCAGCGCGCGGTGCCTGAACCGTTCAGCGACTGGCTGTCACCGCTGCTAAGCGACCGCTACGATCCGCATCTTGCCCCAGGCCAGCAGAAACGTGGGGTGTTAATTGGTATGGGAATGACGGAAAAGCAGGGGGGATCTGACGTTCTGATTAACACCACCCGGGCAGAAAAAACGGCGGAAGGTTTTTACCTTCTGACCGGACATAAGTGGTTTTTCTCGGTTCCGCAAAGCGATGCGCATCTGGTGCTGGCCCAGGCGCCGGAAGGTCTCTCCTGCTTTTTCGTGCCCCGCCTGCTTCCCGACGGGCAGCGTAATGCGCTACACCTCGAACGGCTAAAAGATAAGCTGGGGAATCGCTCTAACGCCAGCAGCGAAGTGGAGCTGTGTGAGGCCCATGGCTGGCTGATTGGCGATGAAGGTGATGGTGTGCGGCAGATCCTGAAAATGGGCGGCCTGACCCGTTTCGACTGTGCGCTGGGTAGCCACGCCTTAATGCGCCGGGCGTACTCGGTGGCGCTGTATCATGCGCTGCAACGCCAGGCCTTCGGTAAGCACCTGGTCGATCAGCCGATGATGCGTCAGGTGCTGGGTCAGATGGCGCTGCGTCTGGAGGGGCAAACCGCCTTGTTGTTCCGCCTGGCGCGGGCGTGGGATCGCCGTGATGATGTTAACGAGGTGCTGTGGGCCCGGTTGTGGACGCCGGCGGCGAAGTTTGCCATCTGTAAAGCCGGGATGCCGTTTGTTGCGGAGGCGATGGAGGTGCTGGGCGGCATTGGCTACTGCGAAGAGAGTGAGCTACCGCGTCTGTATCGCGAGATGCCGGTCAACAGCATCTGGGAAGGCTCCGGCAATATTATGTGCCTGGACGTGATGCGGGTGTTGAGCAAGCATCCGGCGGCGCTGGAGCTGCTGGCGGCAGAGTGTGCGGAGGTGAAAGGGCGGAATCGTCACTTTGACCGCGCCTGGCGGCAGCTGCAGCAGCTGTTACGGCGGCCCGCTGAAGAGCAGGGCAGAGAGATTACCCGTCTGGTGTATATGCTCGGTGTCGGAGCGCAGATGCTGCGTTACGCCTCACCGCCGCTGGCGGAAGCCTGGTGTCGGATGATGCTCGACACGCGCGGCGGTATGCGTCTGGATGCGCCGACGCTGGACGATTTATTGCTACGTGCGATGGGACGTGGGCGTCAGGCGCCTCAGGCGTAGAGAATCGCCTGTACCCGCCAGTTATCCGGCTGCTGCTCTTCGTACATCTGTACGATGCGGTACCACGACGCGCCTTGCTCATCGGCCTTCACGGCGATGGCGTGTTCAACGTCCTGCTGGCTGCCGGCAATATTATTCACGGAAATCAGGCCAATTTCATTCAGGCCAGTGACGCAATCCGCACTGGCGAATTCCGCTGATTGTGCCGTGGTGTTGGCAGTTGCTGTGCTTAGCAGCAGACTGGGTAGGGTAAAAGATCGTTTCATCGTCAGCTCCATTTCACGTAGTCCTGAGGGCAGTCCGTTGCTAACGTTCTGCCAGGGTCTGGCTGTCCGAACGTTATTATGCACAGGAGAACGTGAATGGATGCAAAGCAGTGTAAACCTGGGTTAGATTTTAACCGTTACTTACGGTATAAAATCGCCTGCGAATACCACTGGCCGGGAACCATGGTGTCATCAATCATAATGATGACGTAGTAATCCGCTTTCGCTGTCTCTGCTTTGACTTTTAGCGCAGCTTCTACATCCATCGGTGAGCCATACAGTAAGACGCTCACTGTACCTATCTTCTGTAGACCCTGCGTCTGATTACGCTGGATCTCTTGCGGATGGTCGGTTGCGGGTGGCGGCGCTTCTGGCGTTCCCTGTAGGGCACTACAGCCAGTTAAGGCGAGAACCAGTAACCACGGTGTAAACCTACGCATAACCATATCTCGTTTCCTGATAGTCATAGTGTAGTGGTAGCCTGAATGTCATTTCCGGGGAATGTTCCCGAAGTGTTATCTCGAACGCGAATTTCGAATGAAAATATCGTGAAAGCGTAATCTGGTTCTCAACATTATGAATCACCGTGAACCTGGTTTTCTGGTGAATATGTCGCTTCCGGGCATGTCACCCCTTGAGTGAAAGGAGATGGTCAATGATTGCTCTTGAAGTACGTCAGCTCGCGGGGGGAGAAGTGCTGCACGCCTGCCCGCAGGATGCGCTGGATAAACCGTTGCCCTGCATCATATTTTATCATGGTTTTACCTCCTCGAAGTGGGTATATAGCTACTTCGCCGTGGCGCTGGCGGAGGCCGGTTTTCGGGTGATCATGCCTGATGCTGCGGAGCATGGTGCGCGTTACGATGGGGATGAACGCGGGCGGATGCAGCGTTTCTGGCCGATTCTGCTGCAAAGCTTTAGCGAGTTTCCTGCGCTGCGCGAGGCGGTTTTCGCACAAGGCTGGGTCGAGGGCGAGCGGCTGGGTGTCGGTGGGGCGTCGATGGGCGGAATGGCGGCACTGGGGATCATGACCCATCATCGGGAGCTGAAAAGCGTGGCCTGTCTGATGGGATCCGGCTACTTTACCTCGCTCTCGCAGAGCCTGTTTCCGTCTCCGGAATTTGATGTTGAGCAGCTAGCGGAATGGGACGTTGACCACGATCTCAGCTCGGTGGCTGACAGACCGCTGCTGCTGTGGCACGGTGAGGAGGACGATATTGTGCCCCCTGAAGGGACGTTCCGCCTGCAGCAGGCGCTGCAGCACAGCGCGGATCTGACCTGCGTCTGGCAGAAAGGCGTGGGCCATCGGATCACGCCGGAAGCGTTAACGGCAACGGTGGAATTTTTCCAGCGTCATCTTTAAACGCGAATCACCTGGACACCCTGATCCTCAAGTTGCTTGAGGATCGTTTCATCCGCCAGCTTTCCGGTGATCACCAGGTCGATTTGCCCGGCCTGGCTGAATAGCATTCCGGCCCGTTCGCCAACTTTACTGCTATCGACCAGCACGGCGAGTTTCCCAACGACATTCAGCATTTTTTGCTCCGCCATCGCCGTCAGCATATCGGTTTTATAGAGCCCCTCGGCGGTCAGACCTTTGCCGCTGGTGAACATCCAGTGCCCCGCATACAGGCTATTTTCGCTTCCCTGGGGGCTAAGGGTGATGGAATGGCTACGGTTGTACTGCCCGCCCATAATAATGACGCTGTCGTGTTCCTGATCGATCAGGTAATTGGCCAGTGGCAGATAGTTAGTAATGATTTGTACCGGTTTACCGCATAGCTCCTGCCCAAGCAGGAATGCTGTAGAACCGCAGTTGATGACAATACTTTCACCTGGGGTAACCAGCTGCGAAGCCGCACGTGCAATGCGTACCTTCTCATCGTGGTTTTGCGCCTGGTGAATATTCATCGGCGACCAGCGAGGGCGCTGTTCGCTGATAGCTTCTGCCCCATTGCGGACTTTTTTTAGCTTGCCGCTTTCGTCGAGTTTATTGATATCGCGTCGTGCCGTCGCCGGAGAAATTCCCAGTCGGGAAATCACCTGCTCAACGGTGACAAATCCCGTTTGTGCCAGCAAATCCAGTAAAATTTGATGTCTTTGCGCTTCCGTCATGAGCAAATCCGATTAAAAGTGATAAGCAAAGATGATATTTGAAATCAGGTGAAAATACTAATGCTGACAGGGATAATTTCCGGCGAGGAGTCAACGTATACCGCTCGCCGGAGACCTCTTACAGGAAGGACTTGAAGGGCAGGTCCGGTTCGATGGTGAAGCAGTCGTCGAATCCGCGTGGATAGTGGTATTCGAAGTTATCTTTATCCTGCGGCCAGGTGAATTTCCCGCCCACCTGCCAGATGAAAGGCTTAAAGCCATACTTCAGTCGGTCTTTCTTCATCTCCCACAGAACACGAATTTCCTGCGGGTCAGCCTGGAAGTTTGACCAGATATCGTGATGGAATGGGATGACCACTTTAGTATTCAGCGACTCGGCCATACGCAGAATGTCGGCGCTGGTCATTTTGTCGGTGATACCACGCGGGTTCTCGCCATAGGAACCCAGCGCTACGTCTATCTGGTGCTCATTGCCGTGTTTGGCGTAGTAGTTGGAGTAGTGAGAATCGCCGCTATGATACAGATTGCCTGCTGGCGTTTTGAATAAGTAGTTAACGGCGCGCTGATCCATTCCATCCGGCAGCACGCCAGCGGCTTTTTGATCCGCAGGCAAGGTAATCAAGGCGGTACGGTCAAAAGCATCGAGCGCGTGGATTTCAATATCTTTAATCTTGATGACATCGCCTGGCTTCACGACGATGCAGCGCTCTTTCGGTACGCCCCAACCAATCCACAGGTCGACGCAGGTTTGCGGGCCGATAAACGGTACGTCATCAGCACAGTTCTGCATGACGGCGGCTGCGACGTTCACATCGATGTGATCGTTATGATCGTGTGTGGACAGCACCGCATCGATCTGGCGAATGGCGAAGGGATCCAGAACAAAAGGCGTCGTGCGCAAATTTGGCTGGAGCTTTTTCACACCGGCCATCCGTTGCATCTGATGGCCTGTTTTCATCAGCGGGTTCCCGTGACTTTGTTTGCCGGTACCGCACCAGAAATCGATGCAGATATTGGCGCCACCTTCTGATTTCAACCAGATACCCGTACACCCCAACCACCACATGGCAAAGGTGCCCGGCGCAACCTGCTCTTGTTCAATTTCTTCATTCAGCCAGTTACCCCATTCTGGAAACGTGTTCAGGATCCATGACTCCCTGGTGATGGTTTGTACTTTATTCATTTAACTCGCCCTCATGTTTTATCAAAAATAATCATATGGTGATTTGTTTTGATGGATGTTGGCATCGTTTTTTCAGGATTGCAATCCTGAATTTTATCCGCAATAGGGCGTGCGTAGAGGATAAAAAAGAGGTATATGCTTGATTTATGATACTTAAATTTAATTATTTCATTGATTTACATTGATTATTTTATGTTTTGTGAAAATGAGAATTAATACAATAAGGGATTAAATGATTATTTGCGGCGCGCGTCACATTTAATCAAATTCAATCTTGTTGTGATTATTTTTGATTATTAGAGTGGTCCCGGCAACAAAGTCTGGGCGCAGTGTGCGTTCAGATCTTCCACTTTCTGGAGTGTGTTATGGAGATTCTCTACAACATCTTTACCGTTTTCTTCAATCAGGTGATGACTAACGCGCCATTGCTGCTGGGTATTGTGACGTGCTTTGGCTATATCCTGCTGCGCAAAAGCGTCAGCGTTATTGTGAAAGGTACGATTAAAACGATTATCGGTTTTATGCTGTTGCAGGCCGGATCCGGCATCCTGACCAGCACGTTTAAACCGGTGGTCGCGAAGATGTCTGAGGTTTACGGCATTAACGGTGCTATCTCCGATACCTATGCCTCCATGATGGCGACCATAGAGCGGATGGAGGATGCCTACAGTTGGGTGGGGTATGCCGTGCTGTTAGCGCTGGCACTGAACATCTGCTATGTCCTGCTGCGGCGTATTACCGGGATTCGCACCATCATGCTGACCGGGCACATCATGTTCCAGCAGGCGGGGCTGATTGCGGTTTCTTTCTATATCTTCGGTTACCCGATGTGGACGACCATTATTTGCACGGCGGTGCTGGTGTCGCTCTATTGGGGTATTACCTCCAACATGATGTACAAGCCGACCCAGGAAGTGACCGACGGCTGCGGTTTTTCCATCGGGCACCAACAGCAGTTTGCTTCATGGATGGCTTACAAAGTTGCGCCGTTTCTGGGGAAAAAAGAAGAGAGCGTTGAGGATCTTAAGCTGCCGGGCTGGCTGAATATCTTCCATGACAATATCGTCTCCACGGCCATTGTGATGACCATTTTCTTCGGTGCGATTCTGCTCTCCTTCGGCATCGACACCGTACAGGCGATGGCGGGCAACACCCACTGGACGGTCTATATCCTGCAGACTGGTTTCTCGTTCGCCGTCGCTATTTTCATTATTACCCAAGGCGTTCGCATGTTTGTCGCCGAACTCTCTGAAGCGTTCAACGGTATCTCCCAGCGACTGATCCCCGGTGCCGTACTGGCGATCGACTGCGCAGCAATATATAGCTTTGCACCAAACGCCGTGGTCTGGGGCTTTATGTGGGGGACCATCGGCCAACTGATTGCGGTGGGTATTTTGGTGGGTGTCGGGTCTTCCATTCTGATTATTCCGGGTTTTATTCCGATGTTTTTCTCGAACGCCACCATCGGTGTCTTTGCTAACCACTTTGGTGGTTGGCGCGCGGCGCTCAAGATTTGTTTGGTGATGGGGATGATTGAAATCTTTGGTTGCGTCTGGGCGGTGAAACTGACCGGCATGAGCGCCTGGATGGGCATGGCGGACTGGTCAATTCTGGCACCGCCGATGATGCAGGGATTTGTCTCTATTGGCATCGCGTTTATGGCCGTCATCATCGTTATTTCACTGGCTTACATGTTCTTCGCAGGACGCACGTTGCGTGCTGAAGAGGACGCGGAAAAACAACTGGCAGATGCTTCTGCGCAATAAGGAGTTTTGACTATGACGGTACGTATTCTGGCTGTATGTGGTAACGGACAGGGGAGTTCCATGATCATGAAGATGAAAGTGGACCAGTTTTTGACCCAGTCAAATATTGATCACACGGTGAACAGTTGCGCGGTAGGTGAATACAAAAGTGAGCTAAGCGGCGCGGATATTATCATCGCTTCCACCCATATCGCCGGTGAGATTACGGTTTCCGGCAACAAACACGTGGTTGGCGTGCGCAACATGCTATCACCCGCTGATTTTGGCCCAAAACTGCTGGAAGTGATCAAAGCGCATTTCCCGCAGGACGTGAAGTAAGGACACCGCATGAAATTACGTGATTCGCTTGTCGAGAATAACGCCATTCTTCTTCAGGCCGACGCCAGCAGCTGGCAGGAGGCGGTACAGCTAGGCGTAGATTTACTGGTGAAGGCTGATGTGGTGGAGCCGCGCTACTACCAGGCCATTCTGGATGGCGTTGCCCAGCACGGTCCCTACTTTGTGATTGCTCCCGGTCTGGCGATGCCGCACGGTCGCCCGGAAGAGGGGGTGAAGAAAACGGGCTTTGCGTTGGTCACGCTGAAAACGCCGCTGGTTTTCAATCATGAGGATAACGACCCGGTCGATATTCTGATCACCATGGCGGCCGTGGATGCCAATACCCACCAGGAAGTCGGCATCATGCAGATCGTCAATCTGTTTGAAGATGAAGCCAATTTTGACCGTTTACGCGCCTGCCGCACCGTGCAGGAAGTGCTGGATTTAATTGATAACGCCACTGCGGCAGCTGCTTATTAAAAGGAACATCAAATGTCATTACCAATGTTGCAGGTTGCGCTGGATAACCAGTCAATGTCTTCCGCCTATGAAACCACGCGCCTGATCGCCGATGAAGTGGACATTATTGAAGTTGGCACCATTCTTTGCGTGGCCGAAGGTGTACGCGCCGTCCGTGACCTTAAGGCGCTCTATCCACATAAGATTGTGCTGGCGGACGCTAAAATTGCCGATGCCGGTAAAATTCTCTCCCGCATGTGTTTTGAAGCCAACGCCGACTGGGTAACCGTGATTTGCTGCGCGGATATCAACACCACCAAAGGTGCGTTGGATGTTGCGAAAGAGTTTAACGGCGACGTACAGATCGAACTGACCGGCTACTGGACATGGGAGCAGGCGAGCGAGTGGCGTGAAGCGGGCATTCAACAGGTGGTTTATCACCGCAGCCGCGATGCCCAGGCCGCTGGCGTCGCGTGGGGTGAGTCAGACATCAGCGCTATCAAACGCCTGTGCGATATGGGCTTTAAAGTCACCGTCACCGGCGGACTGGCGCTGGAAGATCTGCCGCTGTTCCGGCAGATTCCGATTCACGTCTTCATCGCTGGCCGCAGCATTCGTGACGCAGATTCTCCGGTAGAGGCTGCACGGCAGTTTAAGCGTTCTATTGCCCAGTTGTGGGGCTAAGGAGCGGCTATGTTGTCGAAACAAATACCGCTCGGCATCTATGAAAAAGCGCTCCCCGCTGGGGAGTGCTGGCTGGATCGTCTCCAACTGGCAAAAACACTCGGTTTTGATTTTGTTGAAATGTCTGTGGATGAAACAGACGTTCGCCTGGCACGGCTCGACTGGAGTCGGGAGCAGCGTTTCGCGTTGGTCAACGCGATTGCCGAAACTGGTGTTCGCGTACCTTCAATGTGCCTGAGCGCTCACCGGCGCTTCCCGCTCGGTAGTGAAGACGACGCGGTGCGTGCACAGGGCCTGGAGATTATGCGCAAAGCGATTCAGCTGGCGCAGGATGTCGGCATTCGCGTTATCCAGCTTGCGGGTTACGACGTTTACTATCAGAAAGCCAACAACGAAACTCGCCGTCGTTTCCGTGATGGGCTGAAAGAGAGCGTGGAAATGGCGAGCCGTGCGCAAGTGACGCTGGCGATGGAAATCATGGATTATCCGCTGATGAACTCGATCAGCAAGGCGCTGGGCTACGCCCATTACCTGAATAATCCATGGTTCCAGCTCTATCCGGATATCGGCAACCTGTCCGCATGGGATAACGACGTGCAGATGGAACTACAGGCTGGGATGGGGCATATCGTCGCGGTGCATGTAAAAGACACGAAACCCGGCGTATTTAAAAACGTGCCGTTTGGCGAAGGGGTTGTCGATTTTGAGCGTTGTTTCGCAACCCTCAAACAAACCGGCTACTGCGGGCCATACCTTATCGAGATGTGGAGCGAAACGACAGAGGATCCGGCTGCTGAGGTAGCAAAAGCACGTGATTGGGTGACGGCGCGGATGGTCAGCGCCGGCCTGGTGGAGGTGGCATAATGCAAACGCTTAAGCAGCAGGTTTTTGAAGCCAATATGGATTTGCCGCGTTATGGCCTGGTGACTTTTACCTGGGGAAATGTCAGTGCTATCGACCGTGAACGGGAGCTGGTGGCGATTAAGCCGAGCGGCATCACCTACGAGACCATGACTGCGGACGATATGGTGGTTGTGGATCTGGAAGGTAATGTGGTGGAAGGGCGGTACCGTCCTTCTTCCGATACCGCCACGCATCTGGCGTTGTATCGTCGCTATCCGAGTCTCGGCGGCGTGGTGCATACCCACTCGACGCACGCGACGGCCTGGGCGCAGGCGGGTCTGGCTATTCCCGCACTTGGAACGACTCATGCGGATTACTTCTTTGGCGATATTCCCTGCACCAGGGCGTTAAGCGCCAGAGAGGTCGAAGAAGCTTACGAGCTGAATACCGGACATGTGATCGTTGAAACGCTGGGTGAGACAGAGCCGCTGCATACGCCGGGGGTTGTGGTGTATCAGCACGGGCCTTTTGCCTGGGGAAAAGATGCGCATGATGCGGTGCACAACGCGGTCGTGATGGAAGAGGTCGCGCGGATGGCGTGGATGGCTCGCGGTATTAACCCGCAACTGAAGCCCATCGATAGTTGGCTGATGAGCAAGCATTTTATGCGTAAGCACGGACCTGACGCCTACTACGGTCAAAAGTGAAGCATGTGCTCCGGAGCGTTTCATCTTTATGATGAATTAACCGGTCTGCTCCGGAGCCATTTTTAGTTTTGCTGGTAAGCGGATGGCATACAGCGCATACCAATCAGCGTCAGGACGCAGATTATCGCGCCGGCATAAAACGTCGAGGCGGCGCCAAATACTTCCCACAGTACCCCGGCTCCGGCGCTCGCCAGCAGCAGCGCGATGCCGCTCATCAGATTGAACATCCCAAAGGCGGTGCCGCGCAGCTCCGGCGGAGCAGTATGTGCCACCATCGCCGCCAGCAGACCCTGCGTCATCCCCATATGAATGCCCCACAGCGCGACGCCCGCAAGAAGCGTGCTCCAATGGCTGCTGAGCGCCAGTACGATATCGGCGGCGATCAGCACCAGCAGGCCCCATTGCAGCATTTTGCTGTGGCTCATGCTGTCCGATAACTTACCGAATGGATAGGCGGTCAGGCTGTAAACCAGATTCATTGCGACCATCACCAACGGGATGGCGAACAACGGGATTTCCATCTGCTGGGCACGCAGAACCAGAAAGGCTTCGCTGAAGCGGGCGAGGGTAAAGATTGAGCCGATCGCCACCACCCACCAGTAGGCGGCGGACAGTTTTTTTAGATTCTCGCGGCGCAGGGGATTCGTGCGTTTTTTGGCGACCGGCGTTTTTGGCTCTTTTAACCCAAAGCCCAGTAACGCGATAGAGAGTGCGGCGGGGATCACCGCGACCCAGAAAATGGACTGGAAATCGTTATCCCACAGGAACATCAGCACGACGGCAAGCAGCGGCCCCAGAAACGCGCCAATGGTATCCAGCGCCTGACGCAGCCCGTAGGCGGCGCCGCGGATTTCCGGCGGCGTGACGTCGGCGACCAGCGCGTCCCTTGGCGCTCCACGGATGCCTTTGCCGACACGGTCGATCATCCTGGCGCTAAACACCACGCCGGAGGTGGGAGCGATGGCGAAAAGCGGCTTGCTCAGCGCCCCCAGGCCGTAGCCGAGTAGTGCCAGCCCTTTGCGTTTGCCCACATAATCGCTGATGACGCCGGAAAAGACTTTCAGCATCAGCGCGGTGGCTTCAGCGACGCCCTCGATAATCCCGATAATAATGACGCTGGCCCCCAGGGTGGTGGCCATAAACAGCGGGAGCAGGCTGTGGATCATCTCTGATGACACATCCATCAGCAGGCTAACGCCACCAAGAACCCACACGCCTTTGGGGATACGACTTAGCGTGGCAAAACGCGAAACCATGAATGACTCCGGATAATCATGCGATTAAAAGGGGATTAAATCAGGTTACGGTGATGCTGATAAGTCATAAATAAAATAATTATCAATCGCATTAAGACTTCGCCCTTGTGGCCGGGCGAAGTCAACGATTCAGAGGGGTTAGCGGTAAATCACCGCTTCTGCGTGTATCAGACCGTTGCTTTCCGGTTCGTGAATCAGGATTGGCTGGAAGTATTTTGCGCCTCGCGCATCGCTCAACTGATTCAGAGCCTGATCGGCTTCTTGTTCAGTCGCCATATTATGGTTGATATAGATAACGCCAAGGCTCTGCACATCGTCCATATTCCGTGCCTGGCGCCCATCGATCTTGATGGCTGCCTGCGCGCTCGCGCTCAGTAAGACAGCAGCCAATGCAGCAATGATGATGTTTTTCATACTCTACGCTCCTGACGTTCTGTCGGCCATGCTGGCGTTAATCCGGGATCCTCTTGGGTTATCGATGGCTTTGACTTAAGTGTAATCTCTGGCTGTCGCGGCATCGCGACCATTTCTGATGGAGTTGTTCAAAAAAACGCCGCTACCGTTGTTGATTAATTTTAAATCACTGACTTAATACGGCTTTGCGGATAGTGCGAATTATTTGCGCAATTTGCTTGTCTTAATTGGCTTTCGTACGTATTATGACGCGTCAATTTTTCAGCCGCCCTTTAACCACGTTCCTTGCCTCCATGGGCCGCGGCTGACCCAGACAGGAGGCTGAATAATCCGTAAGGAGCAATTCGATGCGTCATTACGAAATCGTTTTTATGGTCCATCCTGACCAGAGCGAACAGGTTCCGGGTATGATCGAACGTTACACTGGTGCAATCACTGCAGCAGAAGGTACGATCCACCGTCTGGAAGACTGGGGCCGCCGTCAGCTGGCTTACCCGATCAACAAACTGCACAAAGCTCACTACGTTCTGCTGAACGTTGAAGCCCCGCAGGAAGCGATCGATGAGCTGGAAACAAACTTCCGCTTCAACGACGCCGTTATCCGCAGCATGGTAATGCGTACTAAGCACGCTGTTACCGAAGCATCTCCGATGGTTAAAGCGAAAGACGAGCGCCGTGAGCGTCGCGAAGATTTCGCAAACGAAACCGCAGATGATTCCGAAGCTGGGGATTCTGAAGAGTAATCCTGATGACCAATCGTCTGGAGCTGTCCGGCATTATATGCAGGACGCCAATTCGTAAGGTCAGCCCGTCAGGAATTCCACACTGCCAGTTCGTGCTTGAGCATCGTTCAGTGCAGGAGGAAGCCGGTTTTCACCGGCAGGCATGGTGCCAAATGCCCGTTATTATTAGCGGACACCAAAACCAGGCCATTACTCACAGTATAACGGTCGGTAGTGCAGTAATCGTTCGGGGGTTCATTTCTTGCCACAAGGCAAAGAACGGCCTGAGCAAAATGGTTCTGCATGCCGAGCAGATTGAATTGATAGATTCTGGAGACTAGCCAAATGGCACGTTATTTCCGTCGTCGCAAGTTCTGCCGTTTCACCGCGGAAGGCGTTGTAGAGATTGATTACAAAGACATCGCTACGCTGAAAAACTACATTACCGAAAGCGGTAAAATTGTCCCGAGCCGTATCACCGGTACTCGTGCAAAATACCAGCGTCAGCTGGCTCGCTGCATCAAGCGCGCTCGCTACCTGTCCCTGCTGCCATACACTGATCGTCATCAGTAATTGGCCGCCGTCTATTAACGACTTTAAGAGGATAAGGTAATGCAAGTTATTCTGCTTGATAAAGTAGCAAACCTGGGTAGCCTGGGTGATCAGGTTAACGTTAAAGCGGGTTATGCTCGTAACTTCCTGGTACCGCAGGGTAAAGCTGTTCCTGCTACCAAGAAAAACGTTGAATTCTTCGAAGCGCGCCGCGCAGAACTGGAAGCTAAACTGGCTGACGTTCTGGCTGCTGCTAACGCACGTGCTGAAGCAATCAATGCACTGGGCAACGTTACCATCGCGTCTAAATCAGGCGACGAAGGTAAACTGTTCGGTTCCATCGGTACCCGCGACATCGCTGACGCTGTAACTGCAGCTGGCGTTGCCGTCGCTAAGAGCGAAGTTCGTCTGCCGAACGGCGTTCTGCGCACCACCGGTGAGCACGAAGTGGACTTCCAGGTTCACAGCGAAGTATTCGCGAAACTGGTTGTAAACGTTGTAGCTGAGTAATTTATTACTTAGTTCGCGTCGAGACGCCGGCCTTGTGCCGGCGTTTTGCTTTTCTGCATCACGACTTTGAACAATCTTTGCCTTGTATGGTGGCTATTCCGCGCGCTTTCTGGATAATAAAATAAAACACTATTTTATTTTTGGTGACGCGAATGGATGCCCCCTCAGTTTTTTCCCGTAAGAAAGTGGCTTACGCCTGTGCAACCCTGTGTTGTTTATTATGGGGAAGCTCTTATCCGGCAATAAAAAGCGGCTATGAACTGTTTCATATCGCCACCGATGATGTGCCGTCAAAACTGGTCTTCGCGGGCTACCGTTTCCTGTTTGCCGGGCTGCTGTTGCTGCTCTTTGCCCTGGCACAACGAAAACCGGTTGCGCGCCTGAATCCCCGGCAATGCGCACAGCTGGCGATACTTGGCGTAACGCAAACCTCCCTGCAGTACATTTTCTTCTACATCGGGCTGGCGTTTACCACCGGCGTGAAGGGTTCAATCATGAACGCTACCGGGACCTTCTTTAGCGTCTTGCTGGCGCACTTTATCTATCAGAACGACAAACTGAGCTACAACAAAGCCATCGGCTGTATTCTCGGCTTTACCGGCGTGATGCTGGTGAACTTTAGCCATTCGCTGAGTGATTTTAGCTTTGTCTGGCAGGGGGACGGTTTTGTGGTACTGGCGGCGTTTATTCTGTCGGCGGCGACACTCTACGGAAAGCGTATTTCGCAAACGGTCGATCCCACGGTGATGACCGGCTGGCAGCTGGCGTTTGGCGGTCTGGTGCTGCTGGTTGGGGGTTACTTCACCGGTGGCGAGCTGGTTATCCACAGCACCACGGCGCTGCTGGTACTCGCCTATCTGACGCTACTCTCATCGGTGGCTTTTGCGGTGTGGAGCGTATTACTCAAGCACAATCGCGTAAGTATGATTGCGCCGTTTAACTTTGTTATCCCGGTTGCCGGAACCGTGCTGTCAGCGATTTTCCTCGGTGAGAACATCTTTGAGATCAAATATGTGATTGCGCTGGTGCTGGTTTGTGTCGGGATTCGGTGGGTAAACAGAGAAGGGACGCCGCGCGTCAAAAAATCCAGGCAGGCCGGGTGACACACCCGGCTATACCACATGCTTTAGCGCGCGTTATCGTGCGCGGATAAAGCTGCCATTCGCCTGGCGGGTGAATAGCACCTGCTGCCCGCTGCCGGTATCAATCGTCAGACCCGTCACCACGCCGCTGGCATTCTGGCGAATCTGCACCGTCTGCCCGGTTTGCAGCGAACTTAACGGCTTACCCGCGCCTTCGACCTGGGCCATGGCGTAGACGTCAGTCGGCGGAAGATTATGGTCACGGAATAGCTGAGCCAGTGTTTTACCGGCTTCGATGCGGTAGGTGCGCCACTGTTGCTCAATTCCCGGCGCGGATTGCTGCTGTTGTTGCTGTTGCTGTTGCTGCTGTGGCTGAGAGTAGGCCTGGCTTTGACTCTGGCCCTGGTCCATCGGCTCATCCTGAACAGGCTCAGGCGCCACCGGGGCCATTTGGTCGGCATCATTGACCGTAGGCGTGTTGGTAATAGGCGGCAGCGGCATGCCCTGCTGGGCCGACTGCGGCTGGGACTGTGATTGCAGGTCGATACTGGCTTCACGGCTATTTTGCATTGGGCTGCTGCTATCCTCTGAAGGCAGCAGTATGCCGATAATCACCAGCAACGCGCCGGCAATAATGCCCCGACGATGCATTGGCGGCAGCGGATCCATGATGCGAATATGATCCGGGGCGTGCCAGATCTTCGCCAGGGTAGGTGTGATATCAAAGCGCCCGGGCATGGCTTTCCTCCTGCTCCGCATATTTTTATCCTGCTCCGTAGAGTATAGATGGCTAACTTCCTGATGGCCGAGACAAAGATATGTTTCGTGAGGTTAACCTGATATCTCCTATTGTTTCTGTTTCCCTTAGATTTGTCATCACCTCCGCGACAAAGTTTTACCCGTCGTGCTATGGCTGATATGCTTCCCACCACTTTATACCCGTCATACTTCAGGTTGCAGGCGCGTTGGCTGCACTCGAATTATCCAGGGCATCTATTCCGGCTTTTTCCGCTGCTGTCGCATGAAGCCGTGGAGTATGAAACTCTCACCCAACAAAGGAACAAAGATGGCAACCCCGACTTTTGACACGATTGAAGCACAGGCAAGTTATGGTATCGGCTTGCAGGTTGGACAACAGCTGAGCGAATCTGGCCTGCAGGGGCTGCTGCCGGAAGCACTGGTTGCCGGCATTGCTGATGCGCTGGAAGGCAATCAGCCGCAGGTGCCGGTGGAAGCCGTTCACCGCGCGCTGCGTGAAATCCACGAACGTGCTGATGCCGTGCGTCGCGAACGTTTCCAGGAAATGGCGGCTGATGGCCAGAAATACCTCGACGAAAACCGCGAGCGTGAAGGTGTGAACAGTACCGAATCCGGTCTGCAGTTCCGCGTTCTGACCCAGGGCGAAGGCACGATCCCGGCACGTACCGACCGCGTACGCGTGCATTACACCGGTAAACTGATCGACGGTACCGTGTTTGACAGCTCTGTGGCGCGCGGCGAGCCGGCTGAATTCCCGGTAACCGGCGTTATCGGCGGCTGGATTGAAGCGCTGACCCTGATGCCGGTCGGTTCCAAATGGGAACTGACTATTCCGCACAACCTGGCCTATGGCGAGCGCGGTGCTGGTGCTTCCATTCCTCCGTTCAGCACCCTGATTTTTGAAGTTGAACTGCTGGATATTATCTAAACAGCAGGGGCTTCCTCTCCCGTTTGGGGGAGGAAGCGACTAAAAATAGCGTAAAAAACTTAAGTTGAGAGTTTGCTGGTGGTTTATATTGCGCAGTCGCGTTTTAGGTGTATTTTTGTGAACTGTTTCGCGTGACAGGAGTGATATAACACTCACTTTAAACATATATTTAACATTATATCTAAATCATAGTATTCATCCCTCCGATTCTTACCTAATATCGATAAGCCCATTTTCAGGGCAATAGCGAATGACGGGCCATCAGAGCCTGAACAACACAGACAGGTACAACAGGAAGAAAATCACATGGTAGATCAGGTTAAAGTCGCTGCCGCAGAGCAGGCTCCGACTGAACAATCGCTACGGCGAAATCTCACGAATCGACATATCCAGCTTATTGCTATCGGTGGTGCCATTGGTACCGGGCTGTTTATGGGCTCCGGCAAAACCATCAGTCTTGCCGGCCCATCCATCATTTTTGTTTATATGATCATCGGCTTTATGCTGTTTTTCGTTATGCGTGCCATGGGCGAATTACTGCTGTCGAACCTCGAATATAAATCGTTCAGCGATTTTGCCGCCGACCTCCTGGGGCCGTGGGCAGGGTATTTTACCGGCTGGACCTATTGGTTCTGTTGGGTCGTAACCGGGATGGCCGATGTGGTGGCCATTACCGCCTACGCCCAGTTCTGGTTCCCCGGGCTGTCCGACTGGGTGGCTTCGCTGGCGGTTATCCTGCTGCTGCTGAGCCTTAACCTGGCCACCGTGAAAATGTTCGGTGAAATGGAGTTCTGGTTCGCGATGATCAAAATTGTCGCTATCGTGGGGCTGATTGTTGTCGGCCTGGTGATGGTGATGATGCATTTCAAATCGCCGACCGGTGTCGAAGCGTCGTTTGCCCATCTGTGGAATGACGGCGGCTGGTTCCCGAAAGGCATCAGCGGGTTCTTTGCCGGCTTCCAGATCGCGGTCTTTGCGTTCGTCGGTATTGAGCTGGTGGGCACCACCGCTGCGGAAACCAAAGATCCGGAGAAATCTCTGCCGCGCGCGATTAACTCTATCCCGCTGCGTATCATCATGTTCTACGTCTTCGCGCTGATCGTGATTATGTCGGTGACGCCGTGGAGCTCTGTGGTGCCGAGCAAGAGCCCGTTCGTCGAGCTGTTTGTGCTGGTGGGCCTGCCGGCTGCTGCCAGCCTGATTAACTTTGTGGTGCTGACATCGGCCGCTTCTTCGGCCAACAGCGGCGTGTTCTCGACCAGCCGTATGCTGTTCGGTCTGGCGCAGGATGGTCAGGCGCCGTCGATGTTTGCCAAACTGTCGAAGCGTGCGGTACCGGCGAAAGGGCTGACCTTCTCCTGCATGTGCCTGCTGGGCGGTGTGGTGATGCTGATGGTTAACCCGAGCGTGATTGCTGCGTTCACCATGATTACCACAGTGTCGGCGATCCTGTTTATGTTCGTCTGGACCATTATCCTGTGCTCCTATCTGGTCTACCGCAAAAAGCGTCCACAGCTGCATGAGCAGTCGAAATACAAGATGCCGCTGGGCAAACTGATGTGCTGGGTTTGTATGGCCTTCTTCGTCTTCGTTCTGGTACTGCTGACGCTGGAAACGGACACTCGTGAAGCGCTGATTGTGACGCCGCTGTGGTTCGTTCTGCTGGCGGTGGGTTGGTTCTTTGCCGGTAAGAAGCGTCTGACGAAATAAAAAATCTTCGGCAGAGATGTTTAACGTTGCTTGCAACGGCTCGTAGGGATACGGGCATAAAAAAAGGCCACTGCGGTGGCCAATAAGACTGACACTGTCGAGGGCGCCTGCGGGCGCCTTTTTTGTTAGTTTCCGGCGAGGGCGCGCGGGAACAGCACGTTGTTCTCCAGGCTGATGTGTTCCATCAGATCGTCAATCAGTTCATTAATGCCGTTGTACATCGCTTTCCAGGTGGTGCAGGCTTCCGGCGGCGGCGTCACATTGTTGGTGACGTGCTTAATCACCTCCAGCAGCTCACCCGCTTCGTCGTGTTCGCTTTCCATGACGCTGACAGGCCCTGCGGCTTGCGTCCCCATGCCTTGCTTAATCATCGGGAACAGGATCTGCTCCTCTTTCATCATGTGGCTGGAGAGCTCCTGGTGCAGCATGGTCAGGTATTTTGTCAGGCCGACGGGCACGTTGGGTTTGTCGGCATGCACGCGCTCAACTTTGGTGGCCTGGAGGATCAGCTCCGGCAGCTGCTCGCGGTGGCGGTCGTGGTAACGCACGATAATGTGGTCGATGATTTCCGCATATGGTACGACACGCCAGTCGCGCTCTACCGGCGTTTCCGCCAGCTGCGCCAGCTCGGCTTCAATCACCGCGACGTCCAGGTCTTTGCGCGTTGCCGCACGATCCAGCGTCTGCTTGCCGCCGCAGCAGTAGTCCATGTCATATTTACGGAATAACGCGGAGGCGCGCGGGATAGTCAGCGCCAGTTCGCCTAAAGGTTGGTCACGAAAAGCCATAGCGGATACCTCGTCTTTAAAAATATAAGATGCATATTAAATGCACCTTATAGATAAAGGAATACCCCTTTAGGATACCAGGCTATTTTTTATGCCCGCAGACCGGCTCCAGCACCTGCAATTTTTGTGGTCGGGAGCGCACCGCGTAGACCACGCCGATCACCAGCAGCAGAATGCCGCTCAGGGTCAGCAGCGGCGGCATGCTTTGCCGCAGCAGGAAGGTATACAGCAGGCCGGCCAGCGTTTCGAAGACGATCAGCGGCCCGAGGATCACCGTGGGAAGCTTCTGGCTGGCGATGTTCCAGCACAAGGCACCCACCCACGAGCAGAGCACGGCAATGGCCAGCATCAGCGTCACGAAAAGCACCGGTCGCGGGCCGAAGGGAAGCGGGAAGTCGGCCTGTTGAGCCTGCAACCACCCACAGGCAACCAGATAGCCCGCCAGCGAAACCGGTAAGGTTACCAGCGCCTGCGCCGTCGCCCACATCATCGGATGCTTGTCCGGATTTTCCCGCAGCCAGCGGGCATTACGTAAGGCGTACCACGCCCAGCAGGCCACGGAGATCAACGCCAGCCCAATGCCGGATCCATAGCGCCAGACGCTGAAGTTGGGCAGGCCCTGGCGAAGTTCGGCGATATTGACACACACCAGGCCGATGGCAATGCAGGAGAGCGCCGGAAACAGGCGTCGCCACGGCAGTTTGCCATCACGCTGGCTATAGAGCAGGTTTGCCATCACCGGCAGCACCACCGGCAGCGTGCCGATAATCATGGTCGATACCGGCGCGCCGGTGCGCTGGATGGCGCTGGCAAGGCAGACGTAATAGATAAGATTACCCATCATGGTCAGGCCCAGCGCCGTCCACCAGTCCCGTCCCGACAGCTGACGCAGTCGCGCGCGACCCAGCCAGGCCAGCGGCAGCGCAATCAGCCCCAGCGCCAGATAGCGTCCCATCGATTGCAGTACCGCCGGGTATTCCGGGATCAGCACCGGGCCGACAAAGATCAGTCCCCACATCAGCCCTGCCAACAGGGCATACAACACACCGCTAATCATCACATCATCCGCACTCGTTTCAGTTGGCATAAAGTGTAGAAGAGGGTGGAGCGGAAATATTGTATGAGGTTGCGCATTAGCGCCGGGCGACCTGCTTTTGATAGCGTACCGGGGTGATGCCGTAGCGGCGGGTAAAGGCGCGGGTCAGGTGCGACTGATCGGTCAGGCCAGCGGCGGCGGCCACTTCGGCGGCGGGCATGCCGTGGGTGAGGAAGGCTTTGGCTCGCCACAGGCGAATGGCCATCAGCATCTGATGCGGCGTGACGTGGAAGTGGGCCTTAAACTGGCGCTGAAAATGGTACGGGCTCAGGGCGGCAACCTGTGCCAGCTCATCCAGCGAGACGGCGTGCATATAGTTGTCGTGCAGATAGTCGCGCACCCGCTCGAAGCGGTGGGAGGCTTCAGCCAGCACCGGCGCGTGATGGGCCAGCGGGCGGAAGGTATCGATCAGGTCCAGCAACAGTCCCTGCTGGGCCAGCGGGTCATCGGTGTGCCATAAGCCATAAATCAGCTGGCACAGCTGCTGCGAGCGCCGGGGATCCTGGCGCACCACCTCGCTAAACCACCAGTGGCGTACGCCGGTGATCTCCTCCAGCTTGTCAGGCTCCAGATAGACCATTCTGTAGCGCCAGCCGTCGGCGGTCGCCGCTTCACCGGTGTGCAGTTCATCCGGGTTCATGGTGACGATGGAGTTTACCGGGGCGACATACTGGCTGCCGCGATAGCGAAAGCGCTCGGCGCCCAGCTCTATCGCGCCAATACCGAAGGCTTCGTGGGTATGGGGTTCGAAGGCGTAGCGGGAAATATGGGCATGATACAGCTCAACGCCGGGCACCTGCGCCAGATGGCGAAAGCGCGCGCTGTCTCTCTCATCGTTGAACTGTTCCGGTACGCCCTGCATTGAGTCACTCCCGACGGATCTCCTGTTATTATTGGGGATGACCCGCCGGGATGCTACAAAAATTAACCTTTTTGCAACGGTTACAGAATGGTGCTGATGCTTTCCGCCAGCGAAGTCGTCGGACGGCCAATCAGCGTGCTCAGGGTATGGCTGTCGTCAAACAGGCCGCCTTTTTCGGCGCCGCTGTCCGAATCGGCGAGCATCTCCGCCAGTCCGGCCGGCAGGCCAACGCTCTTCAGCGCCGCCGCAAAATCGGCTTCACTCAGATTCTGATAGACCACGTTTTTACCGCTTTGCTTGCTCAGCTCTGCGGCCAGTTCGCTCAGGGTCCAGGCGCTATCGCCGGCCAGCTCATACACTTTCCCGGCGTGGCCCTCTTCGGCGAGCACGCGCGCTGCCGCTAAGGCATAATCGGCGCGAGTTGCCGTGGCAATTTTCCCTTCACCGGCAGCACCGATAAAGACGCCGTGCTCCAGTGCCGGCGGGGCGCTGGCGAGATAGTTCTCGGTGTACCAGCCGTTGCGCAGCAGTGCGTAAGGGATACCGGAGTCGGCGAGTAATTTCTCGGTCTCCACATGCTCAACGTGCAGGCCCAGCGGAGAGGTATCCGCGTGCAGCAGGCTGGTGTAGGCAATGAATTTCACGCCGGCCGCTTTAGCGGCATTAATGACGTTACGGTGCTGCGGCGTGCGCTGGCCGATTTCATTGGAAGAGATCAGCAGCAGCTTCTCCACCCCCTGCAGGGCGGCGGTAAATGCGGCTTCGTCGGTGTAGTCGGCCTGGCGAACCACCACGCCCTGTTGGCTCAGGGAATCGGCTTTCGCCGGGTTACGCACAATGGCCACAATCTGGCTGGCCGCGGTGGTCTGTAACAGATTCTGTAGTACCAGATGGCCAAGCTGGCCGGTAGCGCCGGTAATTGCGAACATGGGTCTTCTCCTTCGTGTTCAGTAGCAGTTGTGGTAAGCTAACACCTTAGCTAACTTTTAGTAAGTACGTACAAAAAGGTAAGTATGAAGAACCTGAATCCCACTCTGAGTGAACAGCTGCGCGACGGTAACCTGTTTGCCGAGCAGTGCCCGTCACGCGACGTGCTTAAACATGTGACCAGCCGCTGGGGAGTCTTAATTCTGGTGGCGTTACGTGGCGGTACCCATCGTTTTAGCGAGCTGCGTCGTAAGATGGGCGGCGTGAGTGAAAAAATGCTGGCGCAATCGCTGCAGGCGCTGGAGCAGGATGGCTTTATCAATCGGCTCTCCAGACCGGTGGTGCCGCCACACGTCGAGTATAGCCTGACCTCGCTTGGCGAGCAGGTGAGCGAGAAGGTGGCGGCGCTGGCCGACTGGATCGAGCTGAACCTGCCCGCGGTTCTGGCGAACCACGAGCAGGTGGCCGAGGCTTAAGGTTTCGACTGACCCAGATCCAGCTGGTAAATGGCAAAGCCGATATCGTCGGTGGCAACCTGGTGCATCGGATACTGCGCCTTCTCTTTGATAAACGCCGCTGCTTTCTCACCCGGCGAGGTCTCAAAGCGAATGTCCAACGGCACCGTGCCGTGAAGCGGCGCCAGGCGCCAGTTATTATCGGCAGACGGGTGAATGGCACCGGATTTTTTTGATTCGGCGCCGATCCATGCTGCCAGTACCGAGCGGTTTTCGTCAGGGGAAGCAAACGCAATATGGCTATCGCCGGTACCGGCAAACTTGCCGCCGTAGGCGCGATAGTTATTGGTGGCGACGAGGAATGTGGCCGTCAGGTCGACAGGTTTACCGTTAAAGGTAAGATCCTTAATGCGTTCCGCCTGCGGGTTAACCATCTGGCATTCGCCGTCGTAGCGCGCCGGCTGGCTGACATCAATCTGGTAGTTCACGCCGTCAATCACATCAAAGTTATAGGTGCGGAAACCGTCCCAGTTGATTAATGACTGCGGCTTGCTGCTGGTCAGGTCGATGCGATTGAACTGTCCGGCGGAACATTCCAGCCACTCTTTGACCTCTTTGCCGCTGACTTTCATTACCACCAGCGTATTGGGGTAGAGGTACAGGTCGGCGGCGTTACGGAAGGTGAGCTGGCCCTTTTCGACTTCGACGAAGCTGGCCGGGTCGTTCTTACGACCGCCGACTTTAAACGGCGCGGCGGCGGAGAGCACCGGCAGTTTCGCCAGATCCGGATCGCCCTGAATATAGTGTTCGACATAGGCCTTCTGCGCCATGTTTACCACCTGCACGGTGGGGTCATCCTGCACCAGCGCCAGGTAGCTGTACATGTTATCGGCAGACTGGCCGATGGGTTTGCTGACGAACTCACGGGTTGCATCGTGATCGGCTTTGAGCACCTGCACCAGCTTCGCGTCTTCTGCCGCCAGCGATTTCTTCGCCACCGCGTCATAGATCGGGCGCGCTTCAGCTTTGGCCTGCGCGACCTGCCAGTGGCCAGCATCGTTATTCAGCACCAAATCGACGATACCCAGGTGGTCGCCCCACATACCGGGCATCACGGCGGGAATGCCGTTCAGCGTGCCTTTTTCGATATCCGCACCCTTAATGCTGGCGAAATCTTTCCCCGGGAATACCGCATGCGCGTGGCCGAACATAATGGCATCCACGCCGGGCACCTGGCTTAAGTAGTACACCGAGTTTTCCGCCATCGCCTGATACGGATCGGCGGAGAGCCCCGAGTGGGCAATGACCACCACCACATCGGCGCCTTTTTCACGCATTTCCGGCACGTATTTCCGCGCGGTTTCGGTGATGTCGTTGACGGTGACTTTACCGCTGAGATTGGCTTTATCCCAGGTCATAATTTGCGGCGGCACAAAGCCGATATAGCCGATGCGTAGCGTCTGGGTTTTGCCATCGCTGTCCTGAACCTGGGTCTCTTTGATCAGGTACGGCGTGAACATTGGCTGGCCGGTTTTGCTATCGATAATGTTGGCGTTCACGTAGGGGAACGTTGCCCCGGCCAGCGCCTTGTGCAGGAAATCGAGGCCGTAGTTGAATTCGTGATTGCCGAGGTTGCCCACCGTGTAATCCAGGGTATTCATCGCCTTATAGACCGGATGAACATCGCCTTTGTTGAGCCCTTTTGCTGCCATATAGTCGCCCAGCGGGCTTCCCTGGATAACGTCGCCGTTATCGACCAGCACGCTGTTTTTGACCTCCTGGCGGGCTTTTTCGATAAGCGTGGCGGTGCGAACCAGACCAAACTTTTCGGTGGCGGCGTCTTTGTAATAATCGAAATCCATCATATTGCTGTGCAGATCGGTGGTTTCCATGATCCGCAAATCGACGGTGGCGGCGTTCACGCTGGCCGCGACCAGCGTGGCCAGTAACGTTACGCTAAACTTCATCATCAGAGGCATCCTTTTCATGAGCAATGGCACAGTAGAAAATGTATGTACGTTCTGTTGCTTACAGTAGTGTGAATCATGCCGAAATTTGCACTATGAAACCGCCATTACTATCACAGATAGCGGAACTCGCACCGATGCGATATAACTAAAACAACGAGTTAACGCCACTGTAACCAGACGAGGTGGAGAATGTTAGAACAAGTATGTGAGCTTGCACGGCGTGCAGGTGATGCCATCATGGACGTCTATGATGGGAAGCAACCGATGGACGTGACCAGCAAGAAAGATGATTCTCCGGTTACCGCGGCGGATCTCGCGGCTCACAGCGTGATTATGAGCGGCCTGCTGGCGCTGACGCCGGAGATCCCGGTGCTGTCTGAGGAAGACCCGCCCGGCTGGGAGATCCGTCAACACTGGCAGCGTTACTGGCTGGTGGATCCGCTGGATGGCACCAAAGAATTTATCAAACGTAACGGTGAGTTCACCGTCAATATTGCGCTGATTGAGAACGGTAAACCGGTGCTTGGCGTGGTCTATGCCCCGGTGATGAAGGTGCTGTACTGCGCAGAAAACGGCAAAGCCTGGAAAGATGAATGCGGCCGGCGCAAGCAAATTCAGGTGCGTGATGGCCGACCGCCGCTGGTGGTCATCAGCCGCTCTCACGGCAACGACCCGGAGCTGCAGGAGTACCTGGAGCAGCTCGGCGAACATCAAACCACGTCTATTGGCTCATCCCTGAAGTTTTGCCTGGTGGCGGAAGGTCAGGCCCAGCTTTATCCGCGCTTCGGGCCGACCAGCACCTGGGACACCGCAGCTGGTCATGCGGTCGCGGTTGCTGCCGGGGCGCACGTTCACGACTGGCAAGGGCGTACTCTGGACTACACGCCGCGTGAGTCGTTCCTCAACCCCGGCTTCCGGGTTTCTATTTACTAAGCAGCTTGTGCAGCAGCGCGACCACCTGCTGCACTTCATCCTGGGTGAGTGCGCCATCTTTGGCCCACTGCACGCGGCCCTCGCTATCCAGCACGACAATGGCTGAACTCTCTTCATGCAGCTGCCAGGCTTTGCGGGCCAGGCCGTTGCTGTCGACAATAAACTGTGACCAGGGGTAGAGCTGTTTGTTGCTCTCAATGCTGCTGCGCACGAACATACCGGAGCCTGGGATGGCGTCATCGGTATTGACGATGGTGGTGGTCTGGTAGCGATCGTGCGGGAATTTCGCCGCCTTGATCGCCTCGATCAATGTGGCGTTTTTCTCTTTCGCCGAGGTGCGCCCGGCGATGTGTTGCACCACGCGAACTTTTCCTGCCAGCTGCGAGCTATTCCAGTTTTTGTAGCTAAACTTATCATTATCCAGCATTAATTCTCCCCGGTCGGCAATGCCAACCGGCGCGACGCGCTGGCCATCAACAAAGTTATGCGCTGACGCAATCAGCGGGAACAGGAGGCAGGAAGCCGCCAGAAATGTACGTAGGGTCATGATGGGTCCTTATTATATGCAGGTGATCCGACCACTTGGTCTGGCTTTAAGCATAAGTGCGATTTACCGGTGTGACACGCAATCAGAAGGCCAGTTTGCGTGTTAACGCACATATTCGAAGAAAATCGGCCACTTATACTCATTTCTACGTATGTTTGAAACGATAGTTCTTAATTATTGTCATCAAAAGGTAAATAAACTTATGCATGCTGGGTATTACAAAGGTTCTGAACTATAGTTTTAGGGCATTAAATTTGCGCTCCAGAATCGTGGGCTAAGTGTGGCACCACAAGAGCGTAACCCTGGCAGGAGACAACAATGAAAATTTTCCAACGCTACAATCCGCTGCAAGTGGCGAAGTACGTGAAGATCCTGTTCCGCGGACGGTTATACATCAAGGATGTTGGCGCTTTTGAGTTTGATAAGGGAAAAATCCTTATCCCGAAGGTCAAGGACAAGCAGCATTTGTCTGTGATGTCTGAGGTTAATCGTCAGGTCCTGCGTTTGCAGACCGAGATGGCGTAACCTGAAAAACGATGTAGCTATACCCGTTGTACTTCAAGTTGCATGGGCGTTGACTTTCCTCGCTCACCCCAGTCACTTACTTCAGTAAGCTGCTGGGGATTCTCTGGCGTCGTCGCCTTCCTGCAACTCGAATTATTTAGGTTATACGCGGTAAAAAAAGACGGCTCCCCACGGGAGCCGTTGATGTTTCTAGTCCTTCATCATCGCATAACGTTTACGGTATTCGCCCGGCGGGATGCCGTTATGTTTGCGGAAAATCCGGGTGAAATAGACCGGGTCTGCGTAGCCGACCGACAGCGCAATTTTGTTTAACGGCAGCGAAGTACTCTGAATCAGCCATTTTGCCCGGTTAATGCGTTGCGCCTCGCGCCAGGCGTACACCGTCTGCCCGAGTTCATTTTTGAACAAGTGGGCCAGCCTTGACGGCGAGATGAAGACCATCGCTGCCAGTGTCTCAATTTTTACTTCCTGGGCAATGTGCTCGTTGAGATATGCACAGACGGCGTTAATCCTCGGGTCGTGAGCGTGGCGATTGCTGATGGGCTGAAGCTGAAAACAGTTGAGGATCAGGCGTTCCAACGCATTCATGGCCAGCGCTTCCGACAGCGGGGCGCTGGCAGAATGGTGGCGAATGACCTCATAGAACAGATCGCGCAGATTTTGCTGTTGTTCGGGGTCGGTAATCGTGGTTTTGCCAATATTATGGGTCGTCTGGTCCCATTTCAGCCAGTCTATCCAGTAGGGGCGAGGGATAAAGTAGATCCACAGATGGTCCCAGTGATCGCTGTGTTCATCCCGTCCGTAATGATGTGGAACGCCGGGCGGAAAGAGCAGCATATCGTTCTCGCGACACAGCAAGGAGCCGTCACCGGCTTTGGCGCGGGCCTGGCCGCGCAGGGTGAAATTAATAATGTAGCCTTTCATCCCCTGCGGGCGGTTAATGTAGTAATCCAGCGTTGAACCGCGGGTGATGGGCGTAAAGCCCGCGACAACCCAGGCGTTGAAGGTAAAGGTCTTCATCAACGGCGAGAAATTCAATAGCTCATTGATATCCAGTTCCATTGTTTCCTCGTCTGAGCGCCGCGATGCGTTTAACTTTCGATGATACTAAATTCCCAGGCCTTGAGACGCAACGGCTGGCCGACGTGAACGCTCTCGCCGCTCAGGGCATTTTCCCCGGCGGTCTCGCTGATGACATCCAGCGGGTCGGCAGAGTAGTTGAACAGAAAATTCACGATGTTGCCGTCGCGATTGCGCATCTTTCTGACCACCAGCGGATAGCGGTATGCCGACGTACGCGAATGCAGCGTCTGGTCGGCGGTGAGTAAATCAAACAGCTGGCTGATGAGCCTCTTGTGCGGCAGGAAGCCCACGTAGATGGCGCGGCCCTGACCATAGTCCGCATCAGTGGCGGCGGCATACTCACCCCATGCGGGGTGCTGATAACGCAGCAGCGTGCGGGTGTTGGCCTCCGGGGTCAGCAGCTCCATCCACAGTTCTGCCTGATTGTGCTCGCTGCAATCAAGCTGTGCGCAGCACGACGCCACGGTGGTCTCTTCCGGGAGGGTGAACTGGCTGTAGCTGACGCCGCAGGCCTGGTGCAAAATCCCCGGCTGCGTGCTGTGACGCACCTTGACGTTTTCATCACTAAAGCCTGATTTAAAGCCAATCAACGCTCTACCGCCCTGGGCAATATAGCGATTGATACGGGTCAACAGGCCATCACCGGCAGCGTAAAGACCCGGAATAATCAACGTGCGGTAGCGCGAGGTCTCCTCGTTGACATCGTGGATGATGTCGAGACTGACGTTATGGTCGTACAGCGCATCATGGAAGCGGCGGAAAATATCGTTATAGACATTGCCCTGGGCATCACCGGGCCGGAACTGATTCAGAGCGTCCATCGCGTCGTTGCTGACCAGCAGGGCGACGTCGTTTTCCGCCCGCAGGTCGGCCAACTGCGGGGCCAGACGGGCAAAATCAGCGCCGATAGTGGTGGCTTCCTGCCAGGTAGGGTTACGTGAAAAATCGTGGCTTAACAACCCTTTCCAGTAGGTCTCAAACGAATTGTGGATCGAATGCCAGTGCCAGTAGGAGACCATGGTTGCGCCGGAGGCAACATGACTGAAGGCCTGCAGCCGGAGCTGGCCCGGGAACGGCGTCCACTGGGCAAATCCCTGTGCCTGCGTCTCCAGCACGAAGTAATTTTGCCCTTGCTTCAGCGAACGGGTGATGGCACCGCCAAAGGCGATTTCCCGCCCGGTGAGGTGTTGCTGGCTAGGGTGATAGATATCGACCCCGGCAATATCCAGCGCCTGCGCGGCGGCGAAGTGATCGACCCGCGGCTGAACGCCATAAGAGTAGCCCCGCCATTCAAAATCGAAGTTATGGGTGACAAACTGCTGCGGCTGCGCATACTCGCGCACGATCTCTGCCTGCCAGGCCAGGTACTCCGTTACCTGCTGACGCTGATAACGCGAGAAGGCGCAGGCGAGGCTGGCGTTGATGGTGTTCTCAACCGGCGGGAAATCCTGCCAGCTGTCGATACGGTTGCTCCAGTAGTTCAGGCCAAAATCGTGATTCAGCTGGTCGAGGTCAGAATACTGTTCCTGCAGGTTGCGCACGAACCCTTCCTGCATATAGCGACCGATATTATCGTAGTGTTTGGTTTCGTTATCCAGCTGCCAGCCGATAATAGCCGGGTGATGCTGAACATGCGCCATCAGGGTACGGATAATGTTTTCGGCATAGCGCCGGAAGGTCGGGTTGACGATATCCATAATTTGCCGCGGGCCATATTTCTGCTGCCCCTCGACGGTGGTGACCATAATGTCCGGATGTTTAGCCGCCAGCCAGGCCGGGACCGCATAGGTGGGCGTGCCGATAATCACCGCAATGCCGGCCTGGTGCATTGCATCCAGCACCCGGTCGATATGGTAGAAGTTGAAAACACCTTCCTGAGGCTCCAGGGTGCTCCAGGTGGACTCGGCGATGCGCACGACGTTAATCCCCGTTTCACGCATTAAGGCGATATCTTTCGCCAGACGATCCTCTGGCATATATTCGTCGTAATAAGCCACGCCATAAAATAATGTCGACATGCAGGTTACCTCCTTGAATTAATGAGCGGGCGCCGGTTGCGGAGCAAAAATACGTGCGTTGTTCAGAGTAATGGCCGAGATAAGGGTGAAGCACAGGGCAATGCTGCCCAGTACGATATAGCTGCTGGTAAATCCCATGCTCTGGTACATATGGCCGATACCGGTGGAAAGAAAAATAGAGCTAAAGCTTTTCGAAAACTGGAAGCCGATTAAATAAACCGTGGCGGAAAGCAGTGGGTTGAAGTTGGCGGTGATATATTTCAATGCGGCAACCAGTAATACCGAACTTTCAAAGCCGTGGAGCAGTTTAATCAGACTGATGGAGACCGGGCCAACGGCCCAGGCCGAACCAATGATGCGCAGGCTCATGATCATCCCGCAATACAGCAGGGCGTTTTTCGGGCCAATTTTATTCACAAACCACGGTGCAAAAAACATCACCACCGCATCAAGGAAAATCTGCCCGGTGGTTAAATAGCCAAAGACTTCCGCACCGCGCGCTTTACTCTCAAAGAAGTGGCTGTAATAGATGGCGAACTGCTGGTCGTAGGTTTCATACACCGCACCGACCCCAATCATGTAGATGGCGAAGAACCAGAACTTTTTCATCTTCAGCAACGAGGTAGCGTCCTGCAGGGTAACCGGCGTGGCTTTTCCTGATGACATTGCGCCTTGCGCACGTGGGCTAATCTGCATTTTCCAGACGATCACCAGCAGGCACACCCCGGCGCCGCTCGCCAGCCAGAAAATCATATTCTGATCGATACCGTAGAGCTTGCCGGCGGCAAAGGTGCCGATAGCGGCGCCAATACCACCAAACATTCTGGCACGGCCAAATTCAAACCCTGAGGCGCGACTGACCTTATCAATATAGGCTTCGCAAATTCCGCAGCCGGCACCGTAGGCCATGCCGATATAGATGCCGCCGGCCAGTGCCCCGAGAAAGACGTTAACTTTTAATAATGGCGCGAAGACGTAAATCCAGTAAGGGGCGAACAAGGTAATAATAATAGCCAGCATCCACATCAGGTTCTTCCGATAGACTAATTTATCGGAAACAAACCCAAATAACGGCTGGACGCAAACGGCAATAATAGCGGTAAAGGAATATACCAGGCCGACGTCGGTGTAATTGATGCCGATGGTTTCTGTTAGCCATAATGATAAATAGGGATAACAGCATCCCCAACCAATAAAGAAAAAGAGAAAGAACAGACAGCTGATATAGTAATTTTTATTTTCTTCTATCATGGTAACCCTCGTTTCCTGAGAACCGGAATATGATTGTAGAGACGCGAGCAAAGTTACCTTTTTGCGCAAAGGGGAGTCATGAACGTTTCGCTATGGAGCAGTAAAAATCTGCTATCGGCTGAGTGGCGTGAGCCGCTTCACATTCAGCAAATAAAAAAGGCAGAGAGAGTCTCTGCCTTTGGTGTAGGGAAGGGGGTTACGCGGGTTCTTTTTCGCTATCCGTGGATTCGGACTGCTTCGGGACCAGCACCGTCGGTTTGTTGTCGATCCGCGTCACCAGCAGCTGGTCGATTCGGTAGTTATCGATATCCACCACCTCGAACTTATAGCCGGAGAACTTCACCGCATCGGTGCGTTTTGGGATCTTGCGCAGCATATACATCATAAAGCCGCCGATGGTTTCATAATTACCGGACTGCGGGAACTCGTCGATATCCAGTACGCGCATCACGTCGTCGATCGGCGTGCCGCCGTCAATCAGCCATGAGTTCTCGTCGCGCGCGACAATCTGCTCTTCCAGCCCCTGGCCGACCAGATCGCCCATCAGGGTGGTCATGACGTCATTCAGGGTAATAATCCCCACCACTAACGCGTATTCGTTCATGATCACCGCGAAGTCTTCACCCGCCGTTTTAAAGCTTTCCAGCGCCTCTGACAGCGTCAGGGTATCCGGAACAATCAGCGTATTGCGGATCTGCACGCCGCCGGTCAGCACCAGGCTCTGGTTTGCCAGCACGCGGTTGAGCAGGTCTTTTGAGTCAACGTAGCCGATGATATGGTCGATATCTTCGTTACAGACCAGAAACTTGGAGTGCGGATGTTCCGCCACCTTGCTCTTCAGGCTCTGCTCATCTTCGTGCAGATCGAACCAGATAATATTTTCGCGCGAGGTCATGGAGGACGGAACGGTACGGGATTCCAGCTCGAACACGTTCTCAATCAGCTCATGCTCCTGCTTACGCAGCACGCCGGCCAGCGCGCCGGCTTCGACCACCGCATAAATATCGTCGGAAGTAATATCGTCCTTGCGCACCATCGGTATTTTAAACAGGCGGAAGATATTGTTGGCCATGCCGTTGAACATCCACACCAGAGGACGGAACACCGTCAGGCAGAAGCGCATCGGGTTGATGATGCGCAAAGCTACCGCTTCTGGCGCAATCATACCGATGCGTTTCGGAGTCAGGTCAGCAAACAGGATGAACAGGCTGGTGACCAGAGTAAAGGAGATAATAAAGCTGAGCTGATCGGACAGTTCCGGCGACAAGTAGCGGCTTAACAGGCTGTTGAAAGCCGGTGAAAATGCTGCATCGCCGACGATACCGCCGAGAATGGCCACCGCGTTCAGGCCAATTTGCACGACGGTGAAAAACATCCCAGGGTTTTCCTGCATCTTGAGAACGCGCTGCGCGTTCACATTGCCATCATCGGCCAGCAGTTTGAGTTTGATTTTACGTGAGGCGGCCAGCGAGATTTCCGATATCGAAAAAAATGCACTGACGGCAATCAGACAAAGTATTACTAAAATACTGTTTAACATAGTTTATCTAGCCGTTGGGGCCAGATCCTCGGAAGGGAAGTTGATAACGCTAATGTGGCATACATAAAAAACCGGTCCGAAGGCGCTGGACCGGCTATAACACAGGGTAGTATAGCGTAAGCTACTGTGAAGCCGCCAGAGCGTTAATTACTCACCTTAGCGATTCACCGTTTCAGGCCTGTGGAGGCAGACAAACGCCAATCCCGCCAAGGCCGCAGTAGCCGTACGGATTTTTGTGCAGGTACTGCTGGTGGTCGTCCTCGGCATAATAAAACGGCTTCGCTGAGGCAATTTCGGTGGTGATGGTTCGGGTATCGTTGGCGTCGCGCATCGCCGCCTGGAAGCTGGCCAGACTGGCCTGGGCCGCCTGATCCTGCTCCGGAGTCAGCGTATAGATCGCCGAGCGGTACTGGGTGCCATGGTCGTTACCCTGCTGCATCCCTTGCGCCGGGTCGTGATTTTCCCAGAACACCTGCAACAGCTGCGCGTAGCTGATGACCTGCGGATCGTAAACGATACGTACCGCTTCGGCATGGCCGGTGTCACCCGAACAGACTTCGCGATAGGTTGGATTCGGCGTGTAGCCGCCGGTATAGCCTGCGGCAGTGCTGTAAACGCCAGGCTGCTGCCAGAACAAGCGTTCGACGCCCCAGAAACAGCCCATCGCGAACAGCGCAACCTCCATCCCGTCAGGGACATTGGTCATCGAGTGGCCATTTACGGCGTGGAGTGTTGCCACCGGCATGGGCGTGTTGCGTCCTGGCAGCGCATCCGCCTGGGCGACAAGATGCGTTTTATCAAATAGACTCACGGTTGGCCTCTCAAAAACATAAGTTGTGGTTAAGGTTGTAACGAAGCGTGTCTTTTTACACAATAAACGCGCTCGATACGTCTAGATTCATATATAAGAATTATTTGGGTTCGCGTCACTTTTTCAACCCTAAGTTGTTGGGGTTTTGTTAAGCCGTGGAACGGCGCTTTCGTTTCCTGCGGGGGGAAACAAGGAAATTCAGGAGAAAACGTGCTACAAATCCGCCAGTTATGTGTCACCAGCCTTTTGCTGGTCAGCGGGGTCGCTAGCGCCGCGAGCGTGCGTTTGCAGGTTGAGGGGTTGTCCGGAGAGCTGGAAAAGAACGTCCGAGCTCAACTTTCTACGATCCAGAGCGATGAAGTTACGCCGGATCGTCGATTCCGCGCGCGCGTGGATGATGCCATTCGCGAAGGGTTGAAAGCCCTGGGCTACTACGAACCGACCATCGACTTCGATCTCCGTCCGCCGCCGAAAAGTGGCCGGCAGGTGCTGATTGCAAAGGTCACACCCGGTGAACCCGTGCGCATTGGCGGTACGGAGGTGATTCTGCGCGGCGGAGCGCGTACTGACCGTGACTATCTGGATTTGCTACATACGCGTCCGGCGATTGGCACCGTGCTTAACCATGGCGATTATGACGGTTTCAAAAGCTCCCTGACCCGCGTTGCGCTGCGTAAAGGTTACTTCGACAGCGAATTCAATAAAAGCCAGCTTGGCATCGCGCTCGGTCGTCACCAGGCGTTCTGGGATATCGACTACAACAGCGGTGAGCGCTATCGTTTTGGTGACGTGACGTTCAGCGGGTCGCAAATTCGCGACGAATATCTGCAAAACCTGGTGCCCTTCAAGCAAGGGGATTACTACACCTCTGAAGATCTGGCGGAGCTAAACCGCCGTCTGGCGGCTACCGGCTGGTTCAGCTCGGTGGTGGTGGCGCCGGAGTTTGATAAATCACGTAAGACCAAAGTGCTGCCGTTGCACGGCGTGGTCTCGCCGCGCAAAGAGAACACCGTTGAAACCGGGGTCGGTTATTCGACGGACGTCGGGCCGCGGATCAAAGCGACCTGGAAAAAGCCATGGATGAACTCCTACGGCCATAGCCTGACCTCCAGCCTCAGCCTCTCCGCACCGGAACAGCAGCTCGATTTTAGCTACAAAGTCCCTCTGTTAAAAAACCCGCTTGAACAGTATTACCTGATGCAGGGCGGCTTTAAGCGCACGGACCTCAACGACACCAAAGCTGACTCCTCAACGCTGGCGGTATCGCGTTACTGGGAGCTCTCCAGCGGCTGGCAGCGCGCCATCAACCTGCGCTGGAGCCTCGACCACTTTACCCAGGCCAACGTCACCAACACCACGATGCTGATCTATCCTGGGGTGTCGGTTAACCGTACCCGCTCGCGCGGCGGCCTGATGCCGACCTGGGGCGACTCTCAGCGCTATTCGGTGGACTACTCCAACACCATGTGGGGCTCGGATATTAACTTCATCGTCGCGCAGGCGCAGGATGTGTGGATCCGTACGCTCTACGACCGCCACCGTTTTGTGGTGCGTGGCAACCTCGGCTGGATTGAAGCCGATGATTTCAACAAAGTCCCGCCGGACCTGCGCTTCTTCGCCGGGGGCGATCGCAGCATCCGCGGCTACAAATACAAATCGATCTCGCCAAAAGATGACGATGGCAAGCTAATCGGTGCCTCCAAGCTGGCCACCGGCTCGTTGGAGTATCAATACAACGTCAGCGGAAAATGGTGGGGTGCTGTGTTCGTCGACAGCGGCGAAGCGGTGAGCGATATCCGTAAGAGTGATTTTAAAACCGGCGCCGGCGTCGGCGTGCGCTGGCAGTCACCGGTTGGCCCGATCAAGCTGGATATTGCCGCGCCGGTCGGCGACAAAGAAGAGCACGGTTTACAGTTTTACATCGGTCTGGGGCCTGAATTATGAGTTTATGGAAGAAGATAAGCCTCGGAGTACTGATCTTTGTGGTCCTGCTGCTGGGGACGGTGGCGTTCCTGGTGGGTACGACCAGCGGGTTGCATCTGGTGCTGAAGGCGGCGGACCGCTGGGTTCCTGGCCTGGAGATCGGCAAGGTCACCGGCGGCTGGCGTGATTTGACGCTGCAAAACGTGCGCTTTGAACAACCGGGCGTGGCGGTCACCGCCGGGCAGTTCCATCTGGCGGTCAAGATTCGGTGCCTGTGGGATAGCAGCCTGTGTGTGAATGACCTGTCGCTGCGCGATATCTATGTGGCGATCGATACCAGCAAAATGCCACCTGCTGCGCCGGTGGAAGAAGAAGACACGGGGCCGCTGAATCTCTCGACGCCGTATCCCATCACCCTGAGCCGCATTGCGCTGCAAAACGTTAACGTCAAAATTGATAACACTGCCGTGTCGGTGCGGGACTTCTCGACCGGCCTGAACTGGCAGGAGAAGAACCTGACCCTGACCCCGACCTCGTTACAGGGGCTGCTGATTGCGCTGCCGAAGGTGGCGAAAGTGGCGCAGGAGCAGGTGGTTGAACCGAAGATTGAAAACCCTAAACCGGAAGAAAAACCGCTCGGCGAGACGATGAAAGACCTCTTCTCGAAGCCGGTGTTGCCGGAAATGACCGACGTACATCTGCCGCTGAACCTTAATATTCAGGAGTTCCGCGGCGAGCAGCTGCGGGTCACCGGCGATACTGACATGACCGTCTACAGCCTGCTGCTGAAAGTCAGCAGTATCGACGGGCACATGAAGCTGGACGCGCTGGATATCGACTCCGATCAGGGCAAAGTCAACGCTTCGGGCAGCGCGCAGCTGCAGGATAACTGGCCGGTCGATATCACCCTCGACAGCACGCTGAATATCGACCCGCTGAAAGGCGAGAAGGTGAAGCTGAAAGTCGGCGGCGAGGTGCGTAAAAAGCTGGACGTTGCCGTGGATTTAGCCGGCTCCGTCGCCATGACGCTGCGTGCCGACGCACAGCTGGCAGAAGCCGGGCTGCCGCTGAATATGGAGCTGAAGAGCAAGCAGCTGTACTGGCCGTTTAGCGGCGAGAAGCAGTTCCAGGCCGACGATGTCCTGCTGAAATTTAACGGCAAGATGACCGACTACACCATGGCGTTCAGCACCGCGGTGAAGGGGCAGTCGCTGCCGCCGGCGAAGATCACCCTCAACGCCAAAGGGAACGAACAGCAGCTTAACCTCGATAAGCTGACGGTGGCGGCGCTGGAAGGGAAAACCGAGCTGAAAGCGCTGCTGGACTGGCAGCAGGCGATCAGCTGGCGCGGCGAGCTGAAGCTTGACGGCATTAACACCGCCAAAGAGGTGCCGGACTGGCCGTCAAAACTGAACGGGATGATCAAAACCCAGGGCAGCCTGTACGGCGGTAGCTGGCAGATGTCGGTTCCGGAGCTGAAAATCACCGGTAACGTGAAGCAGAATAAGGTCGATGTCAGCGGTTCCCTGCAGGGCAACAGCTACATGCAGTGGAAAATCCCCGGTCTGCATCTGGCGCTCGGTAAGAACAGCGCCGACGTGAAGGGCGAGCTGGGGGTCAAAGATCTCGACCTCGACGCCACCATTGATGCACCGAATCTGGATAATGCACTGCCGGGCCTTGGCGGCACGGCGAAAGGGCTGCTGAAAGTTCGCGGTACCGTTGACGCGCCGCAGCTGCTGGCGGATATCACCGCCCGTGCGCTGCGCTGGCAGGAGCTGACGATAGCGCAGGTCAATGTGAAGGGCGATGTGAAGTCCAGCGACCAGATTGGCGGCAATCTGGATGTGCGGGTGGACCGTATCAGCCAGCCAGGGGTCAATATCAGCCTGGTGCAGCTGAACGCCAAAGGTAACGAGAAGCAACATGACCTGCAGCTGAAAGTCCAGGGTGAGCCGGTTTCCGGGCAGCTGTCGCTGGCGGGAAGCTTTGACCGCAAAGCGGAACGCTGGAAGGGAACGCTGAGTAATACCCGCTTCCAGACCCCGGTCGGGCCGGTATCGCTGACGCGCAACATCGCGCTGGATTATCGCAACCTTGAGCAAAAAATCAGTATCGGGCCGCACTGCTGGAGCAACCCGAATGCCGAGCTGTGCGTACCGCAAACCATCGACGCGGGAGCCAGCGGGCGGGCTGTTGTTAATCTGAACCGCTTTGATCTGGCGATGCTGAAGCCGTTTATGCCGGAGGCGACCCAGGCCAGCGGCGTGTTTAGCGGCAATGCCGATGTCAGTTGGGACACCACCAAAGAGGGGCTGCCGCAGGGCAAGGTAACGCTCAACGGCCGCAACGTGAAAGTAACGCAGGTGGTCAACGACGCGCCGCTGCCGGTGGCCTTTGATACCCTGAACCTCACCGCCGACCTGCATAACAACCGCGCGGAGCTCGGCTGGCTGATTCGCCTGACCAACAACGGTCAGCTGGATGGCCAGGTCCAGATCAGCGATCCGCAGGGGCGGCGTAACCTCGGCGGGAATGTGAATATCAACAACTTCTCGCTGGCGATGATTAACCCGATCTTCTCCCGGGGAGAGAAAGCGGAAGGTAAGCTTAACGCGCACCTGCGCCTTGGTGGTAACCTGCAAAGCCCGCAGCTGTTCGGTCAGATGCAGTTGGGTGGTATCGATGTCGACGGTAACTTTATGCCGTTTGATATGCAGCCGAGCCAGCTGGCGATGAACTTCAACGGCACCAGCTCCACGCTGCAGGGCACCGTGAATACCAGACAGGGCCAGATTAGCCTGAGCGGTAATGCTGACTGGACCCAGATTGACAACTGGCGAGCGCAAATTGCGGCGAAGGGCAGCCGGGTCCGCATTACCGTGCCGCCGATGGTGCGCCTCGACGTGTCGCCTGACGTGGTCTTTACCGCCACGCCAAGCTTGTTTAGTCTGGATGGCAGCGTGGATGTACCGTGGGCGCGTATCGTCGTCAACGAGGTGCCGGAAAGCGCTGTTGGGGTCTCTTCGGACGAAGTGATGCTGAATAACGATCTGCAGCCGATTAAGCCGCAGAGCGCCGGGATCCCGATCAACAGCAATCTGACGATTCATGTTGGCAACAACGTGCGCCTGGATGCCTTTGGCTTGAAAGCTCGCTTGACCGGCGATCTGAAAGTCGCCCAGGATAAACAAGGTCTGGGCCTGAACGGGCAAATCAATATTCCGGAAGGGCGCTTCCACGCCTACGGCCAGGATTTGATCGTGCGTAAAGGCGAGCTGCTGTTCTCCGGGCCGCCGGATCAGCCGTTGCTGAACATCGAAGCGATTCGTAACCCGGATGCGACAGAAGATGACGTGATAGCCGGGGTGCGGGTAACCGGTTCTGCCGACCAGCCGAAGGCAGAAATCTTCTCTGACCCGGCCATGTCGCAGCAAGAAGCGCTGTCTTACCTGCTGCGTGGCCAGGGATTGAGCAGCGATCAGGGTGATGGAGCAGCGATGACATCAATGCTTGTTGGCCTGGGGGTTGCACAAAGTGGTCAGGTTGTGGGTAAAATCGGCGAGACGTTTGGCGTAAGCAATTTGGCGTTGGATACCCAGGGGGTAGGTGACTCCTCCCAGGTCGTAGTCAGCGGCTATGTACTGCCAGGTCTGCAGGTAAAATATGGGGTCGGTATCTTTGACTCCCTGGCGACGTTGACTCTACGTTACCGTCTGATGCCTAAGCTATATATGGAAGCGGTGTCTGGCGTAGACCAGGCTCTCGATTTGCTCTATCAGTTTGAGTTTTAGCAATGCGAATATTTGTTTACGGCAGTTTACGACGCAAACAAGGCAACAGCCACTGGATGACTAACGCTCAGTGGCTGGGCGATCATAGTGTCAACGATTATCAGCTGTACAGTCTGGGCCACTATCCAGGCGCGGTGCCGGGCGAAGGCACAGTACATGGTGAAGTGTATCGTATTGACGCATCAACGCTGGCCGAACTGGACGCGCTACGCACTAAAGGCGGTGAGTACGCACGTCACTTGATCCAGACGCCTTATGGCAGTGCGTGGATGTATGTCTATCAGCGGCCCGTAGAGGGCTTTACGTTGATAGAGAGCGGTAACTGGTTAGACAGAGACCAGTATTAACAACGGCAACGCCACCTTCGGGTGGCGTTGTTTTTTGTCGCCCGGGTAAGGCGTTAGCCGCCACCCGGGAAAGAGGCCCGCGGCAGAAACAAAAACACCGCCCTGAGGCGGTGTTTTTCGCTAACCTGAGTGCGGCAGAATTACTTCTTAGCGCGCTCGAAGGAAGCAACGATTTCAGCTTTAGCCGCTTCAGCGTTGTCCCAACCGTCAACTTTAACCCATTTGCCCGCTTCGAGGTCTTTGTAGTGCTCGAAGAAGTGGGTGATCTGGGCTTTCAGCAGTTCTGGCAGGTCGTTCACATCTTTGATGTGATCGTACTCTTTGCTCAGCTTGGTGTGCGGTACAGCAACCAGTTTCGCATCTTCACCAGATTCGTCGGTCATCTTCAGAACGCCAACCGGACGGCAGCGGATCACAGAGCCTGGCTCCAGCGGATACGGCGTCGGGACCAGCACGTCTACCGGGTCACCGTCCAGGGACAGGGTATGGTTGATGTAGCCGTAGTTGCACGGATAGAACATCGCGGTGGACATGAAACGGTCAACGAACAGTGCACCGCTCTCTTTGTCGACTTCGTATTTGATAGGATCTGCATTCGCCGGGATTTCGATCACGACGTAGATATCTTCCGGCAGATCTTTACCCGCAGGTACGTTGAGTAAGCTCATGTCTGTTTCCTTTAAAATGTATGGCAAACAAGTGCCGGGTATTATAGCCAACTCACATCGAATGTCTTCGCTTCTTTTTGTTCCGCGCACCCTCCGGTTGTCTGAATTTTCCCGCAAAAAACAACCTTAAAATCCATAAACATAGCCGCATCCTGAATAAATTAATGTAACCGTTTACATTGCATCTGTTTGATTTCTCAAGATGGGAAAAATTTCTCCGTGTACGTCGGTGGCGGCGCTTTGCGCGAAGCCTTATCCGCTCTCAGCTGCCATAAACCCCGCTCTTTAACATTTAATTTACTTTTTCGAAGTGTGATGTAACGCATTCAGTTACATCACGGGTTGTCTATAGTTTGTCCGCAGATGACGATTTCACTCAACGTTACCCTACGAGGATCTTTTTATGTGGAAGCGCTTACTTCTTGTCACAGCAGTTTCCGCAGCTATGTCGTCTATGGCGATGGCTGCCCCTCTGACCGTAGGATTTTCACAGGTCGGGTCTGAATCCGGCTGGCGTGCCGCTGAAACCAACGTGGCGAAAGAGGAAGCCGCGAAACGCGGTATCACTCTGAAGATTGCCGACGGCCAGCAAAAACAGGAAAACCAGATTAAAGCCGTCCGCTCCTTTATTGCTCAGGGCGTCGACGCGATCTTTATCGCCCCGGTGGTTGCGACCGGCTGGGAGCCGGTATTGAAAGAAGCCAAACAGGCCAAAATCCCGGTGTTCCTGCTCGACCGCTCGATTGATGTTAAAGACAAAGATCTCTACATGACCACCGTCACCGCCAATAACGTGCTGGAAGGTCAGCTGATTGGCGACTGGTTGGTGAAAACGGTCGACGGCAAACCGTGTAACGTCGTCGAACTGCAGGGCACCGTGGGTGCGAGCGTAGCGATCGACCGTAAGAAAGGCTTTGCCGAAGCGATAGCGAAGGCGTCAAACATCAAGATTATCCGTTCGCAGTCCGGTGACTTTACCCGCAGTAAAGGTAAAGAGGTCATGGAGAGCTTTATTAAAGCGGAGAACAACGGCAAGAACATCTGCATGGTCTACGCGCACAACGATGACATGGTGATTGGCGCTATCCAGGCCATTAAAGAAGCGGGTCTGAAACCGGGCAAAGATATCCTGACCGGCTCCATCGACGGCGTACCGGATATTTATAAAGCGATGATGGCGGGCGAAGCGAATGCCAGCGTCGAGCTGACGCCAAATATGGCCGGGCCGGCGTTTGATGCGCTGGAGAAATATAAGAAAGACGGCACGCTGCCTGAGAAGCTGACCATTACCAAATCGACGCTGTATCTGCCAGACACGGCGAAAGAAGAGTTAGAGAAGAAGAAAAATATGGGCTACTAAGTAGCGATAAACAGGCCACGTTCCCGGTGGCGCTCTGCTGACCGGGCTACAGGTTCACCGCCGTCTACGGATCGGGTAGCCCGGACAGGCGCGTAGCGCCGCCTCCGGGATTATCCCGATTGCTAAAGTGCGGCTGAGCTCCCTCTCCTCCCAACGGGAGAGGGCAAAGGTGAGGGGAGATCATGAACGGCGAATCACATCAGGAAATCCTTCGCACGGAAGGGCTCAGCAAGTTTTTCCCCGGCGTCAAAGCGCTGGATAACGTCAATTTTAACCTGCGACGCGGCGAAATCATGGCCCTGCTCGGTGAAAACGGGGCCGGTAAATCGACGCTGATTAAAGCCCTCACCGGCGTCTATCACGCCGATCGTGGGGCGATCTGGCTGGAAGGGCAGGAAATATCGCCGAAAAATACCGCTCATGCCCAGCAGCTGGGGATCGGCACGGTCTATCAGGAAGTGAACCTGCTGCCGAACATGTCGGTGGCGGATAACCTGTTTATCGGCCGTGAACCGCGTCGTTTTGGCCTGCTGCGGCGCAAAGAGATGGAAAGGCGCGCCACCGCGCTGATGGAGTCCTACGGTTTTTCCCTCGACGTGCGCGAACCCCTGAACCGCTTTTCGGTGGCGATGCAGCAGATTGTCGCTATCTGTCGGGCGATTGACCTGTCGGCGAAAGTGCTGATCCTTGATGAGCCCACTGCCAGTCTGGATACCCAGGAGGTGGAGATGCTCTTCACCCTGATGCGCCAGCTGCGTGACGACGGCGTCAGCCTGATTTTCGTCACCCATTTCCTCGACCAGGTGTATGCCGTCAGTGACCGGATCACCGTCCTGCGCAACGGCGGGTTTGTCGGCTGTCGGGAAACCCGCGAGCTGCCGCAGATTGAGCTGGTGAAGATGATGCTTGGCCGCGAGCTGGAGCATGATGCGTTGCACCGCGCGGGCCGCACTCTGCTTAGCGATAAGCCGGTCGCTGCCTTTGCCGGCTACGGCAAGAAGGGGGTCATTGCGCCGTTTGACCTCGAAGTTCGCCCCGGCGAAATCGTCGGCCTGGCGGGGCTGCTGGGGTCCGGGCGCACCGAAACCGCCGAAGTGATCTTCGGGATTAAACCAGCGGACAGCGGGAACGCGTGGATCAAAGGTAAACCGCAGGGGCTGCGCTCGCCGCATCAGGCCTCGTGCCTGGGGATTGGTTTCTGCCCCGAAGATCGTAAAACCGACGGCATTATTGCTGCAGCATCGGTGCGGGAAAATATCGTGCTGGCGCTGCAGGCTCAGCGCGGCTGGCTACGGCCGATCCCACGGCGTGAACAAAATGACATTGCTGAACGCTTTATTCGCCAGCTGGGGATCCGTACCCCCAGCGCGGAACAGCCGATCGAGTTTCTCTCCGGCGGCAACCAGCAGAAGGTGCTGCTTTCCCGCTGGCTGCTGACCAAACCGCAGTTCCTGATCCTCGATGAACCGACGCGCGGCATTGATGTCGGCGCGCATGCGGAGATTATTCGCCTGATTGAAACCTTGTGCGCCGATGGTCTGGCGCTGCTGGTGATCTCCTCGGAGCTGGAAGAGCTGGTGGGCTATGCCGATCGGGTGATTATTATGCGCGATCGCAAGCAGGTCGCGGAGATCCCGCTGGCGGAGCTTTCCGTCCCGGCGATCATGAACGCTATTGCGGCATAAGGAGTAACCCATGATGCCAGGATCTCTTCCCCAAACCGGCCAGCCAAAACGGCGCTTCAATTGGCCGAAAGGCATGCCACAAATTATCGCCCTGGTGCTGGTACTGGTGGTGGATAGCCTTGTGGCACCGCACTTCTTTCAGATTGTGCTGCAGGACGGGCGTCTGTTCGGCAGCCCCATTGATATTCTCAACCGCGCGGCGCCGGTGGCGCTGCTGGCGATCGGCATGACGCTGGTTATCGCGACCGGCGGGATTGACCTGTCGGTGGGAGCGGTGATGGCGATTGCTGGCGCCACGGCAGCCTCGATGACCGTCGCCGGGCACGCCCTGCCGGTGGTGCTGTTGACCGCGCTGGCGGCAGGGGCGCTGGCGGGACTATGGAACGGCATTCTGGTGGCGATCCTCAAGATCCAGCCCTTTGTGGCGACGCTGATCCTGATGGTGGCCGGGCGCGGGGTCGCGCAGTTGATCACCGCCGGGCAGATCGTCACCTTCGATTCGCCGCATCTGGCGTGGCTCGGCAGCGGCTCGCTACTGCTCTTGCCAACCCCGGTGCTGATCGCCGCCGCCACGCTGCTGCTGTTCTGGGTGTTCACCCGCAAAACGGCGCTGGGCATGTTTATCGAAGCGGTGGGGATCAACATTCGGGCAGCGAAAAACGCCGGGGTGAATACGCGGATCGTCGTGATGCTGGCCTATGTGCTGAGCGGCATCTGTGCGGCGATCGCCGGGGTGATCGTGGCGGCGGATATTCGTGGCGCCGATGCCAATAACGCCGGACTATGGCTGGAGCTGGACGCGATCCTTGCGGTGGTGATCGGCGGCGGATCGCTGA
The DNA here is from genome assembly GCF_051131755.1 of Klebsiella sp. R445. Classification (NCBI taxonomy): domain Bacteria; kingdom Pseudomonadati; phylum Pseudomonadota; class Gammaproteobacteria; order Enterobacterales; family Enterobacteriaceae; genus Klebsiella; species Klebsiella sp. R445. The sequence continues at coordinate 2,669,004 of NZ_CP180446.1, read as the reverse complement.
TGGGCGGACGCTTTAACCTGCTGCTGTCGGTGGTGGGCGCGTTGATCATCCAGGGAATGAATACCGGGATCCTGTTATCGGGCTTCCCGCCGGAGATGAATCAGGTCGTCAAAGCGGTGGTGGTACTGTGCGTGTTGATCGTCCAGTCGCCGCGCTTTATCGGTTTACTTAAAGGGGTGCGCGGCCATGATAAAACGTAATTTACCGTTGATGATCACCCTGGCCGTATTCGTGCTGGGCTACCTGTATTGTCTGACCCAGTTTCCGGGGTTTGCCTCGACGCGGGTTATCTGCAACATCCTGACCGATAACGCCTTTCTTGGCATCATTGCCGTCGGGATGACCTTTGTGATCCTCTCCGGCGGGATCGATCTCTCGGTCGGGTCGGTGATCGCATTCACCGGCGTATTCCTGGCAAAAGCCATTGGTAGTTGGGGGATTAACCCGCTGCTGGCTTTTCCGCTGGTGCTGATGATGGGCTGCGCGTTTGGTGCCTTTATGGGGCTGCTGATCGACGCGCTAAAAATTCCGGCCTTTATCATTACCCTGGCCGGCATGTTCTTTCTGCGTGGCGTCAGCTATCTGGTGTCTGAGGAGTCGATCCCGATTGACCATCCGGTCTACGACACGCTGTCCGACCTGGCATGGATGATCCCCGGCGGCGGACGCCTGAGTGCGATGGGGCTGTTGATGTTGCTGGTGGTGGTGGCGGGGATATTTATGGCGCACCGTACCCGCTTCGGCAACGAGGTTTACGCCATTGGCGGCAGCGCCACCTCGGCCAATCTGATGGGCATTTCGACCCGGAGCACCACCATTCGTATTTATATGCTCTCCACCGGGCTGGCGACGCTGGCGGGGATCGTGTTCTCGGTCTACACCCAGGCCGGCTATGCGCTCGCCGGAGTTGGCGTGGAGCTGGATGCTATTGCCTCGGTGGTGATTGGCGGTACGCTGCTGAGCGGCGGCGTGGGAACGGTGCTGGGGACGTTGTTCGGCGTGGCGATTCAGGGGCTGATTCAGACCTACATTAACTTCGACGGCACGCTGAGCTCGTGGTGGACGAAAATTGCCATCGGCATTCTGCTGTTTATTTTTATCGCGCTGCAGCGCGGATTGACGGTGCTGTGGGAAAACCGCCAGAACTCTCCGGTCACGCGGGTGAGCGGGACGGCACATCGTTAGCGGAATATTCCCCTCCCGGACGGGAGGGGAAGGGATAGCTTAGGCGTCCGGGAACGCTTTGATGAGGTTCTCGACGTCTTCAACCATATGGTCGTTACCGACGAAGAAAGAACGGCGCTGGTGCAGGCTGGTCGGGACGATATCCAGAATGCGCTCTTTACCGTCGCTGGCTTTACCGCCCGCTTGCTCCGCGAGGAACGCCATCGGGTTGCATTCGTACAGCAGACGCAGCTTGCCTTCCGGGTGGCTGGCGGTGCTTGGGTACAGGTAGATGCCACCTTTCAGCAGGTTACGGTGGAAATCCGCCACCAGTGAACCGATATAGCGCGAGGTGTACGGACGCTGGGTGCCGGTGTCTTCTTCCTGGCAGAACTTGATGTACTTCTTCACGCCCATCGGGAACTTGATGTAGTTCCCTTCGTTAATGGAGTAAGTATTGCCTTTTTCCGGGAAGCGCATGCGCTCCTGGGAGAGGCAGAACACGCCGAGGGAAGGGTCGTAGGTGAAGGCGTGGACGCCGCAGCCGGTCGTATAGACCAGCATGGTCGAGGAGCCGTACACCACATAGCCGGCAGCGACCTGCTGGCTGCCCGGCTGCAGGAAATCTTCAACGGTGACCGGCGTACCTACCGGGGTTATGCGACGATAGATGGAGAAGATCGTCCCCACAGAGACGTTAACGTCGATGTTAGAGGAGCCATCCAGAGGGTCCATGAGCACCACGTATTTCGCGTGTTCACAACCTTCAAAGACAACGATTTCATCTTCTTCTTCGGAGGCGATCCCCGCCACGATATCGCGTGCTCGCAATGCGGCCTTTAATTTTTCATTGGCGAACAGGTCGAGTTTTTGCTGAACCTCACCCTGGACGTTTTCAGCACCGCTGGCACCCAGGATATCGACCAGACCGGCCTTGTTGATATCGCGGTGGATGATCTTGGCGCCTAACTTTATCGCCGACAACAAAGCAGTAAGCTCGCCGGTTGCGTGGGAGAACTCGTGTTGCTTTTCGACAATAAATTCACCTAACGTTTTCATAACCCGTTCCCTGCATGTTTATGTGAAGTAAAACGAACACAACAATCTTAACAAAGAATAAAAAAAGTTCGCACTGGTGAATCGCGCCAGCAAAAAACGGAATCGCCTGAAATGCATTTCTCTGATGCCATACATATGGGTAAAATGTGCGCCAGATGAAAAAGGGAAACGACGAATGCGCATTCATATTTTAGGTATCTGTGGCACGTTTATGGGGGGACTGGCCATGCTGGCTCGCTCCCTCGGTCATGAGGTAACGGGGTCGGATGCTAACGTCTATCCGCCAATGAGCACCCTGCTGGAAAACCAGGGGATCAATTTAATTCAAGGATATGATGCCAGCCAGCTGGAGCCTCGGCCGGATCTGGTGATCATTGGTAACGCGATGACGCGCGGTAATCCGTGCGTGGAAGCGGTACTGGAAACCAACATTCCGTACATGTCCGGCCCGCAGTGGCTGCATGATTTCGTCCTGCGCGATCGCTGGGTTGTGGCGGTTGCAGGCACCCACGGTAAAACCACCACCGCCGGAATGGCAACGTGGATCCTCGAAGCCTGTGGCTATAAGCCTGGTTTCGTGATTGGCGGCGTACCGGGTAACTTTGAGGTTTCCGCCCGTCTGGGTGACAGCCCGTTCTTTGTTATCGAAGCGGATGAGTACGACTGCGCCTTCTTCGATAAACGCTCCAAATTCGTTCATTACTGCCCGCGCACGCTGATCCTCAATAACCTTGAGTTCGATCATGCGGATATCTTTGACGACCTGAAGGCTATCCAGAAGCAGTTCCACCATCTGGTGCGCATCGTGCCGGGTCAGGGCAAAATTATCCTGCCGGAAAACGATATCAATCTGAAACAGACCATGGCGATGGGCTGCTGGAGCGAGCAGGAGCTGGTGGGCGAGCAGGGCCGCTGGCAGGCGAAGAAGCTGAACGCCGATGCGTCACAGTGGGAAGTCTGGCTCGACGGCGAGAAAGCCGGGGAAGTGAAGTGGGATCTGGTAGGCGAACACAACATGCATAACGGTCTGATGGCGATTGCCGCGGCTCGTCATGTTGGCGTGTTGCCGGCCGATGCGGCCCAGGCGCTGGGTGGCTTTATCAACGCCCGCCGTCGCCTTGAGCTGCGCGGTGAAGCCAACGGCGTTACCGTGTATGACGATTTTGCCCACCACCCGACGGCGATTCTGGCTACCCTGCAGGCGCTGCGCGGTAAAGTCGGTGGCACCGCGCGGATCCTAGCCGTGCTGGAACCGCGCTCCAACACCATGAAAATGGGCGTCTGCAAAGACGATCTGGCGCCGTCTCTGGGGCGCGCCGATGAAGTGTTCCTGCTGCAACCTCAGCATATTCCGTGGCAGGTTGCGGAAGTGGCGGAAGCCTGCGTTCAGCCGGCGCACTGGAGCGCCGATGTCGATGTGCTGGCCGATATGGTGGTCAAAACCGCACATCCGGGAGACCACATTCTGGTGATGAGCAACGGCGGCTTCGGCGGCATTCATCAGAAGCTGTTGGATAAGCTGGCAAGTAAGGCGGCGGCGGCAGAATAACCGCCACACGCGCCTCTCTCTGCCCTCCCTGTGAGGGCAGATTTCTTTTTGTGACTCAGGAATGGATGCCCTTATGCTCATATCGCGACACATTACCGCGACCGGCGCGCTGCACTTTCCTGCCGTGGATGCCCTGTATGCCAGGGCATTTCCCGGCCGCATGATGTGACCGGGGTGGCGGAAAGGGATTAGCTTTCGCCTTCGGCCAGCTCACGCAGATACTGGAAGATCAGGCGCGCGGATTTTGGCGGCTTGTTGCCTTCTTTCTCTTTGTTCGCGTTACGGATCAGCGAGCGCAGCTGCTGACGGTCGGCGTCAGGCCACAGATTCAATACTTCCGGTACCGCGTCATCACCTTCGGCAATCAGACGGTCGCGAATCATCTCCAGCTTATGGAACAGCGCAACCTGTTGGTTGTGGCGGTTCTTCAGCTTATCTAACGCCTGGCGAATCGGATCGACATCGCGGCTGCGCAGCATTTTACCAATCAGCTGCATCTGGCGGCGGCGACCTTCTTTCTTGATACGTTGGGCGAGTTCAATGGCGTCACGCAGGTCGGTATCGAGCGGGATCTTATCCAGCGCGTTTTTCCCAAGCTCTACCATTTCGGCGCCAAGACGCTTCAGTTCTTCCGCGTCACGTTTAATTTCACTTTTACTGACCCAGATAATTTCATCGTCTTCATCTTCGACGTCATCACCGGGAACGTCGTCGAGCCAGTCATCGGGCTGCTTTGTCATCTCAGGCTCCTTAAAAAAAGAGGCTAATGTTACCAGTTAAGGCGCGCACTGAAAAACGGTTCTCTGTTAGACTTCAATTAACTCCTTCCTACATTATGGCATTAGCGATGAAAGTCATCTCTCAAGTTGCACAACAGCGCAAGGCGCTGGAAGAGGCCGTGACCACGGCGCTGGAACTGGCGGCAGGCAAATCAGACGGCGCGGAAGTCTCCGTCAGCAAAACCACCGGCATCAGTGTCAGCACCCGCTACGGCGAGGTGGAGAACGTCGAATTTAACAGCGATGGTGCGTTAGGCATCACCGTTTATCATCAGAACCGCAAGGGCAGCGCCTCCTCCACCGACCTCAGCCCGCAGGCCATTGCCCGCACGGTGCAGGCGGCACTGGATATCGCCCGCTACACCTCACCGGATCCGTTTGCAGGCGTGGCAGATAAATCCCTGCTGGCATTTGACGCCCCGGATCTCGACCTGTTCCACCCGGCGGAAGTGACCCCGGATCAGGCGATTGAGCTGGCCTCTCGTGCTGAACAGGTGGCGCTGCAGGCCGACAAACGCATCACCAATACCGAAGGTGGCAGCTTCAACAGCCACTACGGTATCAAGGTATTCGGCAACAGCCACGGCATGTTGCAGAGCTACTGCTCAACCCGCCATTCGCTGTCCAGCTGCGTGATCGCCGAAGAGAACGGTGACATGGAGCGCGATTACGCCTACACCATCGGCCGCGCGATTGAAGATTTGCAGACTCCGGAGTGGGTCGGTGACGAGTGCGCCCGCCGGACGCTGTCGCGCCTGGCACCGCGCAAGCTTTCGACCATGAAAGCACCGGTGATTTTTGCCAATGAAGTGGCTACCGGGCTGTTTGGTCACCTGGTCGGGGCGATCGCTGGCGGCGCGGTCTATCGCAAATCGACCTTCCTGCTGGATTCTCTCGGTCAGCAGATCCTGCCGGAGTGGCTGACCATTGAAGAGCACCCACATCTGCTGAAAGGCCTGGCCTCTACACCGTTTGACAGCGAAGGCGTGCGGACTGAACGCCGCGACATCATTAAAGATGGCGTGCTGACCCAGTGGCTGCTGACCAACTACTCGGCGCGTAAGCTGGGCATGACCAGCACCGGACACGCGGGCGGCATCCACAACTGGCGGATCAACGGCCGTGGCCTGAGTTTTGAAAAGTTGCTTAAAGAGATGGGCACCGGACTTGTCGTTACCGAATTGATGGGGCAGGGTGTCAGTGGCGTGACCGGTGATTATTCACGCGGCGCGTCCGGTTTCTGGGTTGAGAACGGTGAAATTCAGTATCCGGTCAGTGAAATCACCATTGCAGGAAATCTGAAAGATATGTGGCGTAATATCGTGACCGTCGGTGACGATATCGAAACCCGCAGTAACATCCAGTGTGGTTCCGTGCTGCTGCCAGAGATGAAAATCGCCGGGCAGTAACGGCGTGATATACCGGATCATTCAAGATGCAGCTTGAAGTAGAACGGGTATAGAAGGGCGCCCATGAGGCGCCTTTTCCTTGTGCTTAAATAATAAAAAAGGAAGTGAGCAATGCGTAAAAAACTGTTAGCAATGCTGGCTGTCTCAGCGCTGGCGATGAGCTCCGTGTCGGCGTTCGCGGCGGACCTGGGCGAAGATATGGATACCCTTGCAGAAAACCTGCAGGTGGTGCAGAAAACCTCCGATGCTGGCGAACTGAAAGCCGCGCTGACCAAAATGCGCACAGCTGCCGTTGATGCGAAGCAAGATACGCCGCCGAAGCTGGAAGGCAAAGCCGCGGACAGCGCCGAAATGAACGATTACCGCCACGGTCTGGATATTCTGATTGGTCAGATCGACGGTGCGCTGAAGCTGGCGAACGAAGGGAAGGTGAAAGAGGCACAGGCCGCCGCGGAAGAGTTTAAGACGACCCGCAACACCTACCATAAGAAGTACCGCTAAGTTCTGTTTCAGGAGGCATCCATCGATGCCTCCTGCACCCCTCTTGCTGTAAAACCCCATCGACCTCACACTTTTCCCTTTTTCTTTTATGGTTATCCCGGCCGCCGCTGCCTGTTGCGCAGGAATTTTCTTGTGATAGCCATCACGTGATTTCGCCGAAAACGCGCCGATTAGGGCAATTTTGTGCAATCGATCACGCTCTCCGTCCGCCTTTCCACTTCGAAGTGGAAAACAACTCGCTACAAACTCCTGCCCCCCGGCGCTAGTTTTATCCCCAGAGACATCAACGGGGTAACACAAGTGAATAACGGAGCGGTAATAAACGACGTAGGGGAGCAGGCGACGCAAACTGAGCAGCTGGCTGAGAAGATGCTGCAGCAGGTTTATGCACTGTTAAGTCGTCGCAATATCATCCCCAACGCCGTCCAGGAGCAGATGCTGACTTCCCACGTCCGGGCAATGGCCCACCGGTCGATTAGCGGCGAGCCGCTGCCGGAAGTGGATGCCAGCCTGTTTGAAGAGATTTCAGAAGATTCAATGATGCTTGCTCGCGAAGTGGTCGCGGAATTTGGCAACCTGCCAGAAGAAGAATCCTGGCTGCTGTCAGTCCACTTCGAAGTCGCAAAAGACAACCTGTAAGGAGTAAAAAATGGAACAAATTACTATCGTAATCGGCGATCGTCTGGGAAAAGGACAAAAAGTCGCGGCAGGTGCAGAAAAAGCCGGCGCACGTGCCGTGGTGGTTCCGGGCGTTGCCGCGGATATGAAGCTGGGTGACGTGATGAAAGCCGAGAATGCCACCTTTGGCATCTCCTTCTGCGGCAGCGGTGGCGCAGGGGCGATTACCGCGCAAAACAAGCATGGCTATAAAGCGAAATATGGCATGCGTTCCGTGGATGAAGGCGTGACCGCCATCAACGAAGGCTACAACGTACTGGGTTTCGGCTTTATGGATAAAGAAGAGCTGGGCGAGCGCCTGGTAGAAGCCTGGAAAAAGAAATACGGCGCGTGAGCATGAAAGAACAATTCACCACCACGGTGAGCGTCAAGGGCAAAGGCGAAAGCAAAACGCGCGCCTTTGCCGATGCCCTGAACCATGTACAAGCAGCGGTGATGGGTACCTCACCGCAGATCTTACTGCGTATTGAGCCACAGGATGTGAAGGTTGTTCATGCGCGTGAAGCGGTGCGTAAAGAAGCATTTCTGTTCTTCTTTCTGCGCCGTGAACGACGGACCTACAGCGTGGAGCTGGAGGTCACCGTCACCGTGACGGCCATTAATGTCGATCAAGTGGATTTCGTCACGCAAACCTGAATTTCATCATAGGGTTAAACTATGTTCCTGATAATTTTAATAAAATCGCTCATTATCGGCGGCCTGGTCGGCGTCGGTGTGGGCGCCGGAGCGGCACGCATGTTTCATGCGCCTACCACGCAGGGGATGGGGGCGTTTCGTACCTTGGGCGAGCTGAATTCCTGTGAGGGCGATCCGGCTTCCCATTTCTCCTTTGGTCTGGGCTTCTTCTTTAACGCCTGGGCATCGTCCGTCGCAGCGGGTGCTTTCACCCAGGACGTTGACCACCGCATTATCCCGCACTGGGGCGCCTCAGCCCTGATGCTCAAAAATCGCAACGTGGCAGAAACTCTGCACGATCCGAAGAAAATGGCCATTGCCTGCGGCTTCATCGGCATGGTGGTGGTGGCATTCCTTAATTCCACGGCCTCCGCAGTACCGGAAGCGCTCCAGGTCACGGCGGTGAAAGTGCTGGTGCCTGCGGCCAACCTGCTGGTGAACATCATCATGCCGGTTATCTTCTGGTTAGCCGCTATCGATGCCGGTAAGAAATCGGGCTTCTGGGCCACTATTTTCGGCGGCGCCGCGCAGCTGATTATGGGTAACGCCGTACCGGGTCTGGTACTGGGCATTCTGATCGGTAAAGGCGTTGAAGACGCCGGCTGGAACCGCGTCACCAAAATCATGATGACGGCCATTATCGCCCTGTTCGTGCTGAGTGGCTTCTTCCGTGGATTCGACATGAAGATGATTGAGTCCTTCCACATGACCGTGCCGAACTGGCTGGATCTGCTGCATAGCGCGCTGAGCGGCAAATAAGGGGATAACGCATGGAACAGAATAAAGGTTTTTGGTACGCGGACTGGTCATTCCCGATCTTTGTCGGCTTGCTCTCTTCCGGCGTGTTCGCCGGGACCCACATGTACTACCTCTACGGTATCGGCGCGTTTAACGAAGTAGCCTTCGTGGCGATGCTGAAATCCGGGATCGACACCGGCGTGTACGGTGCGGTGGCAGCGTTTGGCGCGAGCTTCCTGTTCGCTCGTATCATCGAAGGTTCGCTGGTCGGTATTCTTGATATCGGCGGGGCGATCCAGACCGGGGTCGGCCTCGGCGTGCCGGCTCTGCTGCTGGGCGCGGGCATTATTTTCCCGGTAGCGAACTTCGCCGCTTCCCTGGCAACCGGCCTGATTATCGGCCTGGCGATTGGCTACATTATCATCCTGGCGCGTAAGTTCACGGTTAACCAGAGCAACTCGACCTACGGCGCCGACGTCATGATGGGCGCGGGTAACGCCTCCGGCCGCTTCCTCGGGCCGTTGATTATCCTCAGCGCGATGACCGCCTCAATTCCTATCGGCATCGGTTCTCTGCTCGGGGCGCTGCTGTTTTACATCTGGCAGAAGCCGATTACCGGCGGCGCGATCCTCGGGGCGATGATTTTAGGTTCCATCTTCCCGGTTGCGCTTTGATATTTACGGGCGCTCAGGCGCCCGCCTTAACAGGAGATACGTATGTTTGATTTACTCCTGCGCCGTGCGCGCCTCGTCGACGATACCCTGACCGATATTGCCATCCAGGACGGAAAAATTGCCGCGCTGGGCGAGATTAGCGCGCCATCGCACAAAACCATCGAGCTGCAGGGTCGTTACTACGTCAGCGCCGGCTGGATTGATTCCCATGTCCACTGCTACCCGAACTCACCGATTTATCACGACCAGCCGGATAGCGTCGGCGTGGCCTGCGGCGTCACCACCGTGATCGATGCCGGCAGCACCGGCGCGGACGATGTTGATGACTTTTATCAACTGACCCGCGAGGCGGCGACCGAGGTCTATGCGCTGCTCAATATCTCCCGCGTCGGACTGATTGCCCAGAACGAACTGGCCAATATGGCCAACATCGATGCCGAGGCGGTACAGCAGGCGGTCAAGCGCCACCCGGATTTTATCGTTGGCCTGAAAGCGCGCATGAGCAGCAGCGTGGTCGGCGAAAACGGTATTACCCCGCTTGAGCGGGCGAAAACCATTCAGCAGGAAAACGGCGATCTGCCGCTGATGGTACATATCGGCAATAACCCACCGAACCTCGATGAGATTGCCGATCTGCTGAGCGCAGGCGACATCATCACCCACTGCTATAACGGCAAACCGAACCGCATCCTGGCGCCTTCCGGCGAGCTGCGCGCTTCGATCACCCGCGCGCTACAGCGCGGCGTACGACTCGATGTCGGCCACGGCACTGCCAGCTTCAGCTTTGAGGTGGCGCGTCGGGCCATTGCGATGGGGATCCTGCCGCACACCATCAGCTCCGATATTTACTGCCGTAACCGCATCGACGGCCCGGTCCGCTCGCTGGCGCTGGTGATGTCGAAGTTTCTCGCCATCGGCATGTCGCTGCCGCAGGTGATTGACTGTGTGACCGCCGGGGCCGCAGACGGGCTGCGCCTGAACCACAAAGGGCGGCTGGCGGTCGGTTTCGATGCCGATTTAACGCTGTTTACCATCGAGCATGCGCCAACGCTGCTGGTCGACGCGGAAAAAGAGAGCCTGCAGGCTGACAATATTCTGGTACCGCTTGCCGCGATTCGCGCAGGCAAGGGCTATCTGACCGAACAAGGGAGCGCGGAAAATGCCTTCAATTTTTGATAAATACAATTTAAAACAAGTGATTAATACATCCGGTCGCATGACGGCGTTGGGCGTTTCCACGCCGCGCCCTGAGGTGGTGGATGCGGTGATGAGCGGCATGAATCACTACTTCGAAATGAAAGATCTGGTGAACAAGACCGGCGAATACATTGCCAACCTGCTGGAAGTGGAAGGCGCTACCGTCGTCTCCTGCGCCTCAGCGGGGATTGCCCAGTCGGTCGCGGCGGTGCTGGTGAAAGACAGTGCCTGGCTGCTGGAAAACCTGCACGTCACATCGATCGAAAACAATGAAATCGTGCTGCCGAAAGGCCACAACGTCAACTTCGGCGCGCCGGTCGGCTCGATGGTGGCGCTGGGGGGCGGCAAGCTGGTGGAAGCGGGCTACGCCAACGAATGTTCCGCCGACCAGCTGGCGGCGGCGATCACTCCGCGCACGGCGGCGATTCTGTACATTAAATCGCACCACTGCGTACAGAAAAGCATGCTCAGCGTCGAGCAGGCGGTAGTGGTGGCGCGTAAACATAACCTGCCGCTGATCGTCGATGCAGCCGCGGAAGAAGATCTGCAGTGCTACTACCGCGCCGGCGCTGACCTGGTGATTTACAGCGGCGCGAAAGCGATCGAAGGGCCAACCAGCGGCCTGGTGGTGGGCAAAACCCAGTACGTCGAGTGGGTGAAACGCCAGTCGGCGGGTATTGGCCGGGCGATGAAAGTGGGTAAAGAGGGGATCCTCGGCCTGACCTGCGCCATCGAACACTACCTGACGGCGCGTAAAGAGAGTGGTGATGAGATGGTGGCTAAGATGACGCCGTTTATTGACCAACTCAATACCCTCGAGGGCGTGACCGGCCGCGTGGTCTGGGACAGCGCCGGGCGTGACATTGCCCGTACCGAAATTAAATTTGATGAGGCCGTCACCGGCATCGCCACCGGCGAACTGGTGGAGGCGTTAAAGCAGGGTGAATACGCTATCTACTTCCGTGGCTACAAAGCTAACGAAGGGATTATTGAAGCCGATGTCCGCAGCGTGAACGCGCAGCAGCTGGAGATTGTCGCTCGTCGCATCGCCGAGGTTCTGAACAAGGAGAAAAAAGCATGAAACTGACCCCAAATTTTTACCGTGACCGCGTCTGCCTGAACGTCCTGGCGGGCAGCAAAGAGAACGCACGTGAGATTTACGAGGCGGCAGAAGGTCACGTCCTGGTGGGTGTGCTCTCTAAGAACTATCCTGACGTGGCGAGTGCGGTGGCGGATATGCGTGAATATGCGCAGCTTATCGATAACGCGCTGTCGGTCGGGCTGGGAGCGGGAGATCCGAACCAGTCGGCGATGGTCAGTGAAATTTCACGCCAGGTGCAGCCGCAGCACGTGAACCAGGTCTTTACCGGGGTCGCAACCAGCCGCGCGCTGCTGGGGCAGAATGATACCGTGGTGAACGGTCTGGTCTCGCCGACCGGCACGCCGGGTATGGTTAAGATCTCAACCGGTCCGCTGAGCAGCAAGGCGCCAGAGGGGATCGTGCCGCTGGAAACCGCCATCGCGCTGTTAAAAGATATGGGCGGCAGCTCGATCAAATACTTCCCGATGGGCGGCCTGAAGCACCGCGATGAGTTTCTGGCAGTGGCGCAGGCCTGTGCCCGTCATGATTTCTGGCTGGAGCCGACCGGCGGGATCGATCTGGAAAACTACAGCGAAATTCTGCAGATTGCGCTGGATGCCGGGGTCAGTAAAATTATCCCGCACATTTATAGCTCTATTATTGATAAAGAAAGCGGTCATACCCGCCCGGCGGATGTTCGGCAACTGCTGGAGATGACTAAAGCGCTCGTTAAGTAGGATTGTTATCCTCACCGCGCGCACGTACCGATCGATCGCGAAACGTGCGCGTGGAAACACCTCATTGCACCCTCAAGGAGTCGCTATGCCAACCGCTCGTCACCTGCTTGCTGCATCACTTTCCCTGCTGGCTACCAGCGCCTGTGCGCAAACCCAATATGCCTGGGTAGGTACCTATAATCCCAACGGGGAGGGGCTGTATCGGTTTACCGTCGACAGCAAAACCGGCGCGCTCCGTGATAAAGCGCTGGTCAGTTCGTTGCAGAACGTTGCGCAACTGACCGTGTCGCGGGATGGTAAAACCCTGTATGCCGCCAGCGAAGTCGAAAAAGGGGTGGTGCAGGCGTGGCGAGTTGAATCCAATGGTGAACTGACCGATCTCAATCAGGTCTCTTCGGCGGGGGCCGGGCCGGTGTATCTGTCGCTGACGCCGGACGGTCGCCATCTGCTGGTGGCGAACTACGTTAGCGGCTCGGTCGCGGTATTGCCGGTGAAAGACGATGGCAGCCTGGGCGAGGCGGTGGATAGCCACCAGGACGAAGGCCCCGCCGGCGCAGAAAGTCCGGCAGCGGCCGTCGAGGGCAGCTTCGCCATCAGCGATCATAACGGCCCTCATGCCCATATGATCGCCGCCGATCCTGGCGGGCAATATGTGTTTTCCACCGATCTGGGGCTGGATCGTATCTATCAGTACCGGTTCGATAACCGCAGCGGTACCCTGACGCCGAACGACCCGCCGTTTATTGCCGCATCGTCGGAAGGGGCCGGGCCACGTCACTTTGTCTTTACGCCGAAGGGCGACGGCCTGTGGCTGATTAACGAAGAAGCCTCGACGCTGACCTTCTATCATCTCGACAAGAAAAGCGGGCTGCTGCGTGAGGGCAAAACGATCTCGGCGCTGCCGAAGGAGTACAAAGGCACCAGTTTCGCCGCGGGCCTGGTGCTCAGCCCCGATGGGAAGCAACTGTATGTCGCCAACCGTCTGCATAACAGTATTGCCCACTTTAGCGTGCTGGCCGACGGCAGCCTGAGCCATCAGGAAGATATCTGGACCCGTGGCGACTACCCCCGCACGTTGACGCTGGATAATCAGGGGCAATGGCTGTACGTCATGAACCAACGTAGTGATAATATTACCCGTTTTAGCGTTGCGGCCAGGAGCGGCAAACTGACTTTTGCCCCGGAATACACCCCGGTAGGCAGTCCATCACAGATGGTGATCTCCGCTCAACCGTGAGCCGTAAAGAGAAGGAACTGACATGCGATTTCCCAACCAACGTTTAGCGCAACTGTTTACCTTGCTGCAAAACGAAACGCTGCCCCAGGATGAACTGGCGCAGCGGCTGTCGGTTTCTACCCGTACCGTCCGCGCCGATATCACCGCGCTTAACGCGCTGTTAGAGCAGTACGGCGCGCAATTTATCCTGACCCGCGGCAGCGGCTATCAACTGAAAATCGACGATCCGTCGCGCTACCAGACCCTGGAGGCGAGCGCGCCAAAGCCGCAACATATTCCGCGAACCGCCCAGGACCGCATCAACTTTCTGCTGGTGCGCTTTTTGACCTCGGCGTTCTCTATCAAGCTTGAAGATCTGGCGGACGAGTGGTTCGTCAGCCGCGCGACCCTGCAAAACGATATGGTCGAGGTGCGCGAACGTTTTCAGCGCTATCAGTTGGCCCTGGAGACGCGCCCGCGTCACGGCATGCGCTTGTTCGGCAGCGAAGTATCGATTCGCGCCTGCCTGACCGATCTGCTATGGCAGCAGGTGCAGCAGGGCGGGTTGAACCCGCTGATGGGGGAAGAGGCGTTAAATTCTGATGTTCAGGAGCAGCTGGGGGGCCTGCTGCAGGAGATCCTGACCCGCCACCAGGTTCGCCTGACCGATGAAGGGGAGCGCTTTATCCGGCTGTACAGCGCCGTAGTGGTCCATCGCGTTAGCCAGGGCTACCCGCTGGCCGAGTTTAGCGCCGAAGATGTCGCGCAGAACGTGCGGGATGCCGCACGGGAGCTGGCCGCCGTCCTGCAGCAGCAGGCGGGGAAAACCCTCTCGCTGGCGGAAGAAGAGTGGCTGTGCGTCCACCTTGCCGCCCGTCAGGTCCAGGAAGTCGACCCGGGCACCATCAGCGCCGACGATGGCGAAGCGCTAGTGAACTACATCCTGAACTACATCAACAGCCAGTATAACTACAACCTGCTGGACGACGCCCAGCTGCATGCCGATCTGCTGACCCACATTAAGACCATGATCACCCGGGTGCGCTATCAGATCATGATCCCTAACCCGCTGCTCGATAACATTAAGCAGCACTATCCGATGTCGTGGGATATGACCCTCGCGGCGGTGAGCAGCTGGGGTAAATACACTCCCTATACCATTAGCGAAAACGAAATTGGCTTCCTGGTGCTGCACGTCGGCGTAGGGCTGGAGCGTCATTACAACATCGGTTATCAGCGCCAGCCGCGGGTGCTGCTGGTGTGTGATACCAGCAATGCGATGGTGCGGATGATCGAGGCGATTTTGCAGCGGAAGTATCCGCAGCTTGAGATTGCCGCCACGCTATCGCAGCGGGAATATGAGCAACTGGAGAGCATCGCGGAAGATTTCGTGGTCTCTACCGTGTGGATTGGCGAAAAAGATAAGCCGGTGGTGACGATTGCGCCGTTCCCGACGGATTATCAACTGGACCAAATAGGCAAGCTGGTGCTGGTGGACCGGACTCGCCCCTGGGTGCTGAATAAGTATTTCGATGAGGCTCATTTCCGGGTGATCGACGCGCCTGTCGACCAGCAGACGTTGTTTGCCGAACTGTGCCAGCAGCTACAGCAGGAAGGTTTTGTCGATGCCGGGTTCCATGATTCGGTGGTTGAGCGTGAAGCGATCGTCAGCACCATGCTGGGGGACGGCATTGCGCTGCCTCACGCCCTCGGTCTGCTGGCGCAAAAAACCGTGGTCTATACCGTGATTGCGCCGAACGGCATCGCCTGGGGCGATGAAACCGCGCATATCGTCTTTTTGCTGGCGATCAGTAAGAGCGAGTATGAAGAGGCGATGGCGATCTATGATATTTTCGTGACCTTCCTGCGCGAACGCGCCATGGCCCGTCTTGCCACCACCCGCAGTTTTGACGAGTTTAAAACGGTGGCGATGGAGTGCGTCAGCCGCTTTTAACTCAGCGCAGGTGGTGAACCACCTGATTGCTGCTGCCGCGCCAGATCAGCGCCGGATCTTTTAAATCCTGCACAAACTTGCCGTCGATCAGCACGTTAATCAAACCCACTACCGCCATCTGCGCGTCGTCCAGCTCCGCCAGCTTGTAGCCGGTCCAGACCCAGATGTCTTTCCCTTTGCACTCTGCGTGAATGCGCTTCACTAACCGCAGAATGTGCGGCACGTTCTGCGGGTGCAGCGGATCGCCGCCGGAGAGCGACAGGCCCTGGCGGGTGATACGAGTGTCGTTGAGATCGGCGATGATCCGGTCTTCCATTTCCTGAGTGAAAGGCTGCCCGGAGTTCAGCCGCCAGGTGCTTTTGTTGTAGCAGCCGGGGCATTCATGGACGCAGCCGGAGACAAACAGGGTGCAGCGTGTTCCAGGTCCGTTGACGATATCTACGGGGTAGTACTGGTGATAATTCATTTTCGCTTCTCAATTAACGCCATTACTGCGTTGGCTGCGCTCATTCACCCCGGTCGCTGACCGATGTCAGCTCCCAGGGATTCTTTCGCTTGCCGCCTGGTTCTGACGCCAATTGCTGTGCGAAAAGCGAAAACCAACCCAGATGTGTAGCCCGGACAGGCCGCTGGCGGCGCTATCCGGGGGGACGGCGGCGAGATTAGCCGAGTTGGCCGTTGCCGAGGTGTTTGACGCGGCGTTTTACCTCTTCCTGCTTGCCAGCGTTGAATGGACGGGCGTCCGGGCTGCCGAGGTAACCGCACACGCGACGGGTCACCGACACGCGGGCGGCGTCGTGGTTGCCGCATTTCGGGCAGGTAAAGCCTTTACTGGTACATTCGAACTCACCGGTAAAGCCGCACTCGTAGCACTCGTCGATCGGCGTGTTGGTGCCGTAATACGGCACGTGCTGATAGCTGTAATCCCAGACATCTTCCAGCGCTTTCAGATTGTGCTGAATATTCGGGTACTCGCCGTAGCAGATGAAGCCGCCGTTGGCGATTGGCGGGTAAGCCGCTTCGAAGTCTATCTTGTCGTACGGGTTTACCTTCTTCTCGACGTCGAGGTGGAAGCTGTTGGTGTAGTAGCCTTTGTCCGTTACGCCCGGGATCACGCCAAATTCGGCGGTATCCAGACGGCAGAAGCGATCGCAGAGGTTTTCGCTCGGTGTGCTGTAGAGGCTGAACCCATATCCGGTTTCGTCTTTCCATTGGTCCACGGCATCACGCAGACGCTGCACGATGGCAACACCTTTGGCACGCAGCGCTTCGCTGTCGTACATGTGGGTTTCGCCCGCCAGCGCGTTAATGGTCTCGTGAATGCCAATGTAGCCCAGGGAGATTGACGCGCGACCGTTTTTGAAGATTTCAGAGACGTCGTCATCGGCCTTCAGGCGCACGCCGCAGGCCCCTTCCATATACAGAATCGGTGCCACGCGCGCTTTGACGCCTTCGAGGCGCGCAATACGCGTCATCAGCGCTTTACGCGCCAGCTGCAGGCGCTCGTCCAGCAGTGTCCAGAATGCCGTTTCGTCGCCTTTGGCTTCCAGGGCAATGCGCGGCAGGTTGAGGCTGATTACCCCGATGTTGTTACGCCCGTCGTGAACTTCTTCGCCGTTTTCGTTTTCCCACTCGCCGAGGAAGCTGCGGCAGCCCATCGGGGTTTTAAACGAACCGGTCACCTTCACCACCTGGTCGTAGTTGAGGATATCCGGGTACATGCGCTTGCTTGCGCACTCCAGCGCCAGCTGCTTGATGTCATAGTTGGCATCGCCGAACTTGTGGTTCAGGCCGTCGCGGATAGCAAAGACCAGTTTCGGGAACACCGCCGTTTTGCGGTTTTTACCGAGGCCGGCGATACGGTTACGCAGAATCGACTGCTGAATCAGGCGGGATTCCCAACTGGTACCCAGACCAAAGCCAAAGGTGACGAACGGCGTCTGCCCATTGGCGGTATGCAGGGTATTCACTTCGTATTCCAGCGACTGGAAGGCGTCGTAACACTCTTTTTCGGTGCGAGAATGGGCGTAACCTTCGGCATCCGGGATCTGCCACTCTTCGGCAATTTTACGATGCTTATTGAAACTCTCGGTGACGAACGGCGCGAGCACTTCATCAATACGGTTAATGGTGGTGCCGCCATAAATATGGCTGGCGACCTGCGCAATAATCTGCGCCGTGACGGCGGTGGCGGTAGAGATAGACTTCGGCGGTTCGATCTCGGCGTTGCCCATCTTAAAGCCGTGGGTCAGCATGCCTTTCAGGTCGATCAGCATACAGTTGAACATCGGGAAGAACGGCGAATAGTCGAGGTCGTGATAGTGAATCACGCCACGCTCGTGAGCCATGACTACGTCGTGCGGCAGCAGATGCTGACGGGCGTAATGTTTGGCGACGATACCGGCCAGCAGGTCGCGCTGGGTCGGGATGACTTTGCTGTCTTTGTTGGCGTTCTCGTTGAGTAACGCCGAGTTGGTCTGCTCAACCAGTCCACGAATCTCCTGGTTCAGACGGCCGCGCTTTTCACGTTGGCTATCGCGGTCATGGCGATATTCAATGTAGGCACGCGCCAGTTGCTTGTACGGGCCGGCCATCAGCTGGTTCTCAACGGCGGTCTGGATCTCGTTGATATCAACCTGGGCGCGGCCTTGCATTTGCTGGCTAACGACTTCTGCGACGGTGGCGCAATAGTCTGCGTCATCGACTCCCGCTGCTTTAGCTGCACGCAGAATTGCTTCATTAATGCGCTCTGACTTGAACGGCACTTTACAGCCATCGCGTTTCATCACATGCGGTGTCATGATCACTCCATACTTTATAGAACAGGTTATCCACAGAGGCGGAAGGTATGCCGAAGTCACTGGGGCTATACCTGCCGCCGTGTTGCTCCGGTTCCGGCCCTTTTTATCCACATCCCATCACCGCCAGAGTTCGATGGGCTATGGTGACATAATAGACGATTGATACCATATGTAGGGCCGGCACGCATTTTAAGTTCTATATGTAGTGATTTGCATCAAAGATGTTTGCTATTTTATTGATGCAGGACAAAGTAAAAAGACGAGAGTACGCAGGCTGGGCACCCGCGCGGAATGTAAATTTATCAGACTAAAAAATAAGCGGAAATTGGCGGGGAGAAGGCAAAAACGCTGGCACCGGCCAGCGTCATGTGATTCGCCCCTGTCCGGGCCGCGGGAACGGCACCCGTAGCCCGGTTGAGCGCCGTGCAATCAGGGGAAAGGTTACTCCTGCAACCACCAGATGGCTTCAAACGGACGCAGCGTCATGGCCGCAGGGCGGTTGGCTGCTTCCGGGTAGTTGCTCATCAGCACCTGCCAGTCGCCCTCCATCTCGCGGTGATGCCAGCTCTGGAACTCGCGACTCAGGTTGGCGGCGACGACCAGGGTTTTGCCCTGCCACTGGCGGCGATAGCACCACAGCGCAGGATGTTCCGCCAGGAGATCCTGATAATCGCCCCAGATCAGCACCGGTGTGGTCTTGCGTAATGTAATCAGCTGCTGGTAGGTGTAAAACACGGAGTCCGGGTCTGCCAGCGCCGCTTCGGCATTGATGGTCTGATAGTTATCACACAGGGAAATCCACGGCTCGCCGGTGGTAAAGCCGCCCTGGGCGCGGCGGTCCCACTGCATCGGTGTGCGGCTGTTATCGCGCGACTTACTGGCGAGGATCGCCAGCAGCTCATCCGGCGCCTGTCCCTGCGCCGAGCGTTCAATAAACATGTTGTGGCTTTCCACGTCGCGATACGCGTTGATGTCCGAGAAGTGCGGGTTGGTCATGCCAATCTCTTCACCCTGATAAATATACGGGGTGCCCTGCATGCCGTGCAGTACCATCGCCAGCATTTTCGCCGCCGGAACCCGGTATTCACCTTCATCCCCGAAGCGCGACACGATGCGCGGCTGATCGTGGTTACACCAGAACAGCGCATTCCATGCCCGGTTGTGCATCCCCTGTTGCCAGTGGCTGAACAGCGCTTTGAGCGCCACGTAGTCAGGACGCGCCAGGGACCACTTTTCACCGCCGGGATAATCGACCTTCAGATGGTGGAAGTTAAAGGTCATCGACAGCTCGCGGCCGTCCTGCGCCGCATACTGCTGGCAATGTTCCAGTGAAGTGGAGGACATCTCGCCCACCGTCATCAGCTGACGCGGGATGAAGACATCGCGGCTCATCTCCTGCAGGAACTCATGAACCCGCGGGCCGTCGGTATAAAAACGGCGTCCGTCGCCCTGGTCATCCGTCGGGAAGGTCTGATCTTTTGAAATCAGGTTAACCACATCAAGGCGCAGGCCGTCGACGCCGCGGTCGGCCCAGAATTCGCACACCTTTTTGAGCTCTTCCCGTACCGCCGGGTTTTCCCAGTTGAGATCGGCCTGCTCCGTGGCGAACAGATGCAGATAGTACTGCCCGCTCTCGGCGTGCCACTGCCAGGCGTTGCCGCCAAATTTCGAGCGCCAGTTGTTCGGCGGGGTGGTGGGCTCGCCATCGCGCCAGATGTAAAACTGGCGGTAGGGGCTCTCTTTGTTTAACGATTCGCGAAACCAGGCGTGTGCGGTCGAGGTATGGTTGAGGACCATATCCAGCACGATGCGGATCCCGCGCACTTTGGCCTCAGCCACCAGTTCGTCGAAATCATCCAGCGTGCCGTAAGTGGGATCGATGGCGGTGTAATTCGCGACATCGTAGCCGTTGTCCACCTGCGGTGAGACGTAGAACGGCGTCAGCCAGATAGCGTCCACGCCGAGGGTTTGCAGATAGTCGAGGCGCGAGGTGACTCCGCGCAGATCGCCGGTGCCGCTGCCGGTCGTGTCCTGGAAACTCTTCGGATAAATTTGGTAAATAACGCCGTTTTGCCACCAGTGGGGAAGGGTATTCATATCGCTTTCCTGCTACAACGAAGGGGCGCTATCGCGCCCCGAAAGATAAAATCAGACAATCTGTAAGGTGCCCTGGCGGAATTTACGCTGGTAGACGATCGTGGTGAGCGTAATCGGCACCACTACCGCGATGACCATCGCTAACCCGAAGACCTGCCAGTAAGTTGGCTGGATGGAGAGGATCCCCGGCAGCCCGCCGACGCCGATACCGTTCGCCATCACGCCGTTCAGGCCACACAGCAGCCCGGCAAGGCCGGAGCCGATCATCGCGCAGAGCATCGGGAAGCGGTATTTCAGGTTGATCCCGTACATGGCCGGTTCCGTGACCCCAAGGTAGGCCGAGATAGCGGCCGGGACCGAAATTTCACGTTCGTTCTGTTTACGGCTGGCGATGATAATGCCGACGACCGCTGATGCCTGGGCGATGTTAGACAGGGCAATTAACGGCCACACCGGGGTGCCGCCCATGCTCTGAATCATCTGCATATCAATAGCCAGCGTCGTCTGATGGACCCCGGTAATTACCAGCGGGGCATACAGGAAGCCGAACAGGGCGGCGCCAATCGGCGCAAAGCTGCCGGTCATCAGGTGACGCACTGCGAAGGCCACGCCGTCGCCGATCATGCGGCCAAACGGGCCGATAAAGGCGTGAGCAAGGAAGACCGCCAGAATCAGCGAACATACCGGCACCACCACCAGATAGAGGTAGTCAGGAACGATGCGTTTGAGGCGGGTTTCGATGAAGCCCAGCGCCAGGCCTGCCAGCAGCGCCGGGATAACCTGCGCCTGGTAGCCAACTTTCGCAATAGTAAACAGACCGAAGTTCCACACTTCCGGCACCTGCTGACCCAGCATATAGGCGTTCATCAACTGCGGAGAAACAAGGGTCACGCCGAGCACGATGCCGAGGATCGGCGTCCCGCCCATTTTCTTCACCGCTGACCAGCAGATACCGACCGGCAGGTAGAAGAAGATGGCTTCGCCAATCAGCCACAGGAAGTCATAAATGGTTTGCAGCGACGGGTGCATTTGCGCCAGCGTCTGCCCGTTGCTCATCGGCAGATCGCCGATCACGTTACGGAAGCCGAGGATCAGGCCGCCGCTGATCAGCGCCGGCAGCAGCGGGAAGAAGATCTCGGCAAAATGCGAGATCAGCTGCTCGTGCCACTTCATATTTTGTCGCGCAGCCTGTTTAGCCTGCTCTTTATCAGCAGATGCCTGGCCGGTGGTCGCCAGTAGCGCCTTGTAGTAATCGTCCACTTCCGTGCCAATCACCACCTGGAACTGCCCGGCGTTGGTGAAGCAGCCCTTCACCATGCGCAGCTGTTCGATCTCTTTGGGTTTGGCAATGGCCGGATTGTTCAGCACAAAGCGCAGACGGGTAATGCAGTGGCTGACGGTAGCAATGTTATCGCGCCCGCCCACCAGTTCGATCAATTTATCGATGTCCTGCTGATTTACTTTACTCATTATGAGGCCTCAAAACAGAGGGAAGAGATTGCGTAATGACCTGAGACGAATCCTAACGGGTCCGTGGGAATTTCAAAATGGGAACGTTCCCGAAACGCAGCGAGGATCACATAAATCCATCCTCAGGGCTCAAATAAGCGCGGCGGGAATCACGATCTGGCGGGGTTCTGTCTGGCCGGCGATCTGCGCGATCAGCTGCTGGGCAGCCTGGCGCCCGGCCTCGGCGTAGCCTGGGTTGACGGTGACAATCTCCGGGTGAAGAAACTTCATCAGCGGCGTGCTGCCGACGCTGGCAACCTGCAGGTGGGCAATCTGCTGTTCCTGCAAATACTTACTGGCGCCAAGGGCGAGGGTATCGGTGGCGCACAACAGCGCGCTGGTCTCCGGCGTCAGCACGCTGGCGACATTGTCGTAGCCCTGTTTCATCGCCAGGCCCGGCAGGGCGGCGGACGGGGTGAGCTGGTGCTGCGCGCAGAAATCGAGATAGGCCTGATGGCGGCGCTGCCCGGTCGTGACGTCGCTATGGGGCACCCCGAGAAAACTGATGTGGCGATGCCCGCTGTCGTACAGGCGCTGCATCAGCAGGTTGACCGCGCCGTTGTCGTCGTAGCAGACCGAGGCGAAGCCCGGCGCGTCGCGCGCCAGCAGCACCATCGATTCGCGCCAGGGCGTCAGCATCTCTTCGGTGATGCCGGTAAAACCAAACAGCACCACGCCATCGATATTGCGGCGGGCAAGGATCCCCAGATGCTCCCCGACCAGCGCCGGAGAGAACTGGCTTTCCATCATAATCGGATCGAAACCCTGCTCGTAGAAGGCCGGTAGCATGGTCTGTACGGCCAGGTTTTCCGACAGCGAATCAAGACGGGTGACGATAATGGCCACCACTTTGTCGCTTTGACCACGCATCGCCCGGGCGGAACGGGAAGGCGAGAAACCATGCTGCAGCATCACCGCTTCGACCCGTTCACGGGTGCGTTCGTTTACGCCGCTTTCATTGTTGAGCACGCGGGATACCGTCGATTTCCCGACGCCGCTTAAGCGCGCGATATCTTTAATGGTCAGCCGGTTTTGCATGCAGGGTTCTCGTGGTCATCCAATTTAGTGAGCCTAATGCTACTCAACCAAACCGCAATGAGCAAAGTCTGGTTTACGTCTGGTTTAGTTACGCGGGGTTATTATTGGTGACAGCGGGTTCAACTTGCCCGCTGGTTGCGCTATAGTCTGCGCCGTTTTTCCTCACTTACCGGAGATTTTATGGACCCCGATCCCACTCCTCATCCTCGATGGAGTAACTCTCTTTTCCGGTAAGCCTGCTTAGCACTGCTTTACCGGAAGCGTAAAGCAGTGACGTCCTTGATGTCCCTGCCATAAAAAAATAATACCTGACAGGTAGCGTTTTGTTGCGCCTGTCAGTTGTGCTGCGTTCGCTTGTGCGAGCGCGGAGGGACTGTTTATGTTGAAAAATATGACCCGGCAGCTGTTTGCTCAGCTCAGCCGCCATTTGCCACGCCGACTGGTTCAGCGTGACCCGTTACCGGACGCCCGCCATCTGGCCAGTACGCCGATTCCTGACTCGCTAGGCAAGCACTGCCTGAACGTGGCGGCGATGGACGACAATGAACTCTGGCGCGCCTTCGACAGCCACCCGGAAGGGCTGAACGCTAGCGAAGTTACAGAGAAAATAGCCCGCTTCGGTGACAACCAGATCCCGGCGCAGAAGCCGTCGCCATGGTGGGTGCATCTGTGGACCTGCTATCGCAACCCCTTCAACCTGCTGCTCACCGTGTTGGGGATCGTCTCTTATGCAACGGAAGATCTGTTTGCCGCCGGCGTGATTGCGCTGATGGTGGGGATCTCCACGTTACTCAACTTTGTTCAGGAAGCCCGCTCGACTAAAGCGGCGGATGCCCTGAAGGCGATGGTCAGCAATACCGCGACGGTGCTGCGAGTGGTCAACGAGCAGGGGGAAAGCCGCTGGTGCGAGCTGCCTATCGACCAGCTGGTGCCGGGCGATATCGTCAAGCTGTCGGCGGGAGATATGATCCCCGCGGACCTGCGTATTCTCCAGGCGCGGGATCTGTTCGTCGCCCAGGCCTCGCTGACCGGTGAATCGCTGCCGGTCGAAAAAGTGGTGCACAGCCGCGACCCACAGCAAAGCAACCCGCTGGAGTGCGACACCCTGTGCTTTATGGGCACCAATGTGGTAAGCGGCACGGCGCAGGCGATCGTCTTTGCGACCGGCGGCAACACCTGGTTTGGTCAGCTGGCCGGACGGGTTAGCGAGCAGGAGAGCGAGCCGAATGCCTTCCAGAAAGGCATCAGCCGCGTCAGCATGCTGCTGATCCGCTTTATGCTGGTGATGGCGCCGGTGGTGTTGCTGATTAACGGCTTTACCAAGGGCGACTGGTGGGAAGCGGCGCTGTTTGCGCTGTCGGTGGCGGTCGGCCTGACGCCGGAAATGCTGCCGATGATTGTCACCTCGACCCTGGCGCGCGGGGCGGTGAAGCTCTCGAAACAGAAAGTCATCGTCAAGCACCTCGATGCTATCCAGAATTTCGGCGCGATGGACATCCTGTGTACCGATAAAACCGGTACCCTGACGCAGGACAAAATCGTGCTGGAAAACCACACTGACGTCTCCGGCAAGGTCAGCGAGCGGGTACTGCACAGCGCCTGGCTGAATAGCCACTATCAGACCGGGTTGAAAAACCTGCTCGATACGGCGGTGCTGGAAGGGGTTGAACTCGACGCGGCGCGTCAGCTTTCCGAGCGCTGGCAGAAAGTGGATGAGATCCCGTTCGACTTTGAGCGTCGCCGCATGTCGGTGGTCGTGAGTGAGCAGGAAGGGGTACATCAGCTGATCTGCAAAGGTGCGCTGCAGGAGATCCTTAATGTGTCGACTCAGGTGCGCTACAACGGCGATATCGTGCCGCTGGACGACAGCATGCTGCGCCGCATTAAACGCGTGACCGATACGCTCAACCGTCAGGGGCTACGGGTGGTGGCGGTAGCGACCCGCTATCTGCCGGCCCGCGAAGGCGACTACCAGCGGGCCGATGAGTCTGACCTGATTCTCGAAGGCTACATCGCCTTCCTCGATCCGCCGAAAGAAACCACCGCGCCGGCCCTGAAAGCGCTGAAGGCCAGCGGGATTACCGTCAAAATCCTCACCGGGGATAGCGAACTGGTCGCGGCGAAAGTGTGCCATGAAGTGGGGCTGGACCCCGGCGACGTGGTCATCGGCAGCCAGATTGAAGCGCTGAGCGATGACGAGCTGGCCCAGCTGG
This sequence comes from Klebsiella sp. R445, assembly GCF_051131755.1. Taxonomy (NCBI): domain Bacteria; kingdom Pseudomonadati; phylum Pseudomonadota; class Gammaproteobacteria; order Enterobacterales; family Enterobacteriaceae; genus Klebsiella; species Klebsiella sp. R445. The sequence goes on along the minus strand of NZ_CP180446.1, from coordinate 2,643,935 downwards.
CAAAGCGCACCACGCTGTTCGCCCGCCTTGCGCCATTGCATAAAGAGCGCATCGTGACGCTGCTGAAGCGCGAAGGGCATGTGGTCGGCTTTATGGGCGATGGCATCAACGATGCTCCGGCGCTGCGCGCGGCGGATATCGGCATCTCCGTGGATGGCGCGGTGGATATTGCCCGGGAAGCGGCAGATATTATTCTGCTGGAAAAAAGCCTGATGGTATTGGAAGAGGGGGTGATCGAAGGCCGCCGTACTTTCGCTAACATGCTGAAATACATCAAAATGACCGCCAGTTCGAACTTCGGTAACGTCTTCAGCGTGCTGGTGGCGAGCGCCTTTCTGCCGTTCCTGCCGATGCTGCCGCTGCACTTACTGATCCAGAACCTGCTGTACGATGTATCCCAAGTCGCGATCCCGTTTGATAACGTCGATGATGAGCAGATCCGCAAGCCGCAGCGCTGGAACCCTGCGGAACTGGGGCGCTTCATGGTCTTCTTCGGCCCGATCAGCTCGATTTTCGATATTCTGACCTTCTGCCTGATGTGGTGGGTGTTCCACGCCAACGTGCCGGAAGCGCAGACGCTGTTCCAGTCCGGCTGGTTTATTGAGGGGCTGCTGTCGCAAACGCTGATTGTGCATATGATCCGTACGCGGCGGATTCCGTTTATCCAGAGCCGCGCCGCGTGGCCGCTGTTTGCCATGACCCTGGTGGTGATGGTGGTGGGCATCGCGCTGCCGTTCTCACCGCTGGCGGGCTATTTACAGCTGCAGGCGCTGCCGCTGAGCTACTTCCCGTGGCTGATTGCTATTCTGGTTGGCTATATGACGCTGACCCAGATGGTGAAAGGTTTCTATAGCCGACGCTACGGCTGGCAATAATCTCAAATAATGGCTGCTGCGGCAGCCATTTCTCTTTTCGCTCCCGCCAAAATAATCTCCGCAACACGTTGTGTTTTATTTTTTTTGAAATGATAAAGGTGTGAGAGATCACAACTATTGTTCCCTTTTAGACATTATTTTTTTCGTAAAATGACCTCCGTTGCAAAAATGAAACAGCGTGCTGAAAATCTCTCTGTTATTCTTTCTTTTGTGAACATAATCATCGTAATAATTTGTTACAGGGGCTAACCTGCCCTGGCATCACCAATAACAAGCTTCTTCCTGCTGCTTTTCATTCAGACCGTCATTGTTCCTGTAAACCGTTTGCTATTAGCGTTTATATATCTCTGGAGAAGGTAAATGAAACTGAGAAAAACTCTTTTAAGTCTGGGCGTGGGGTGTGGACTCCTGCTGACCTCGCAGATAACCGCGGCACAAACGCTGCGTGCGGCCGACGTTCATCCTGCTGATTATCCTAACGTCGTGGCGGTAAAACACATGGGGGAAAAACTCAGTGCCGCGACGGACGGACGGCTGGATATTAAAACGTTCCCCGGCGGCGTGCTGGGCGATGAAAAGCAGATGATTGAGCAGGCGCAGCTCGGCGCGATCGATATTATTCGTGTGTCGATGGCGCCGGTAGCGGCGATTTTACCGGAGATTAACGTCTTCACCTTGCCGTATGTCTTCCGCGATGAGGACCATATGCACCACGTACTGGACGGCATGATCGGCCAGGAAATTGGCGACCGGCTGACTGCGAACAGCAAGTCACGGCTGGTGTTCCTTGGCTGGATGGACGCCGGGACGCGCAACCTGATTACCAAAGATCCGGTTGCCAAACCGGAAGATTTAAAGGGGATGAAAATCCGCGTACAGACTAGCCCGGTGGCGCTGGATACCTTAAAAGCGATGGGGGCCAACGCGGTGGCGATGGGGACCAGCGAGGTCTTCAGCGGCATGCAAACCGGGGTGATTGACGGCACGGAAAATAACCCACCAACCTTCGTGGCGCATAACTATCTGCCGGTGGCCAAGAATTATACCTGGAGTAAGCATTTCATTATTCCTGAGCTTTTTCTGTTCTCTAAACCAAAGTGGGACAAGCTGAAGAAAGAGGATCAGGAATTAATTATCAAACTGGCGAAAGAAGCCCAGGTCGAGCAACGCAAGCTGTGGGAAGCCTATAACACCAAATCGCTGGAAACCATGAAACAGCAGGGCGTTAAGTTTTATGACATTGACACCGACTATTTCTATAAAGCAACACAATCAGTGCGGGATAAGTACGGTAAAGACCATCAGGATTTGATCAAGCAAATTCAGGATGTGAAGTAATTCATCAGGCGGATGGATTATGCCATCCGCCCTGAATTGATTATTCAGTCGAGGTAATGGTGATGGGTGAATATTATTCATCGGTAATGGACATACTTTATCGAATTTCTATGTGGATTGCCGGGCTGGCGCTGCTGGTGATGGTAGCGGTGATCCCGGTTGGCATATTTGCGCGCTACGTGATGAACAGCGCGCTGTCATGGCCTGAACCGATAGCCATATTGTGCATGGTGACGTTCACCTTTATCGGGGCGGCGGTGAGCTACCGCGCCGGTTCACATATCGCCGTCAGCATGGTGACCGACCGTCTGGGCGATAGCGCCCGTCGTTTCTGCTCCGTCGTGGCCGATCTTATCCTGATGGCCATCTGTATTTTCATCCTCTGGTACGGCTCCTCACTGTGTATCGAACTGTGGGAACAACCGGTCGCGGAGTTCCCGCTGCTCACCGCCGGAGAAAACTACCTGCCGCTCCCGATTGGCTCGGCGATCACGCTGCTGTTCATCATCGAAAAGATCTGCCGTGGCGACCAGTATCAACGTCCCATCGTCATGCTGGGCTCAACCAGTTGATCGTCGATCCGACTGCATAGAGGAACACAGATGGATGCCTTTATTCTCGTTTTTACGCTGGCGATCATGCTGGCGATTGGGGTGCCGGTCGCGTACGCCGTGGGGATCAGCGCGATCGTTGGTGCCTGGTATATTGATATCCCGCTGGAGGCGGTGATGATCCAGCTGACCAACGGTGTGAACAAGTTCTCGCTGCTGGCGATCCCGTTCTTTATCCTCGCCGGGGCGATCATGGCCGAAGGGGGGATTGCGCGGCGGCTGGTGAACTTTGCCTACATTTTTGTCGGGTTTATCCGCGGCGGCCTGTCGCTGGTGAATATTGTCGCCTCGACCTTTTTTGGCGCAATTTCCGGGTCATCGGTGGCGGATACTGCCTCTATCGGTTCGGTGATGATCCCGGAGATGGATAAAAAAGGTTACCCGCGTGACTTTGCGGCGGCGGTGACCGCCAGCGGTTCGGTCCAGGCGATCCTGACGCCGCCGAGCCATAACTCGGTGATTTACTCGCTGGCTACCGGGGGAACGGTGTCGATTGCCGCACTGTTTATCGCCGGGATCCTGCCGGGACTGTTGCTCAGTTTTGCCCTGATGGTGATGTGCGTCGGCTTTGCCCACAAGCGCGGCTACCCGAAAGGGGAGCGGGTGCCGTTTCGCCAGGCGTTGACGATCTTTGTCGATACGCTGTGGGGCCTGATGACGGTAGTGATTATCATGGGCGGGATCCTCTCCGGCATTTTCACCGCCACGGAATCGGCGGCGATCGCCTGCCTGTGGGCCTTCTTTGTCACCATGTTTATCTACCGTGACTACAAATGGTCCGAGCTGCCAAAGCTGATGTATCGCACGGTGAAGACCGTCACGATCGTGATGATCCTGATCGGTTTTGCCGCCGCCTTTGGTGCCATCATGACCTACATGCAGCTGCCGATGCGCATCACCGAAGCTTTTACCAGCATCTCGGATAACAAGTACGTCATTCTGATGTGCATTAACATTATGCTGCTGTTGGTGGGTACGCTGATGGACATGGCCCCGCTGATACTGATCCTGACGCCGGTGCTGCTGCCGGTGACCAACGCGCTGGGTATCGACCCGGTCCACTTCGGGATGATCATGCTGGTTAACCTTGGGATTGGCCTGATCACGCCGCCGGTCGGTTCGGTGCTGTTTGTGGCCAGTGCGGTGAGTAAGCAGAAGATAGAGCAGGTGGTGAAGGCGATGCTGCCGTTTTATGCGGTGCTGTTCCTGGTGCTGCTGTTGGTGACCTATGTTCCGGCGATCTCGCTGTTCCTGCCGAAACTGTTTGGCGTGATGTAATGCGTGAGAAGGGGTGAATGTATCCGGCCTGAGCAAACAATGCAGGCCGGATAAGCCATCAGGCTGTGATGCAGAGATTAGCGGCGAATAGCGATCGCTTCGATCTCGATTTTCACGTCTTTCGGCAGACGAGCAACTTCAACGCAGGAACGGGCCGGGAAGGTGGCCTGATGTTCGGTGAAGAACGCTTCATACGCGGCGTTCACGGTGGCAAAGTCGTTCAGATCTTTAACGAAGACGGTGGTTTTCACAATATCGCCCACTTTCAGGCCCGCGGCTTCAACGATAGCTTTCACGTTGTCCAGAGACTGACGCGCCTGAGTGGCGACATCTTCCGGCACGCTACCGGTTTTCGGGTCGACGGGGATCTGGCCGGAAGTGATAATCATGCTTCCCAGATCAACACCCTGAACGTATGGGCCGATTGCTGCTGGTGCATTTTCCGTCGCGATAGTTTTAGACATGAGTTCTCCTTAATAACAGCATTATATACCCTTCATCCTGCGAGTTGCCTCGACGCGGCAGGGGGCGAATGGCCCGTGCTGCCGGCAAAGACGCAGCTTGCAGCATTGCGCGTATGGAACCCGGCCATTATAGGGAGCCGGGTAGCCAATACCAACCTCAATTAGTTGGCCAGAACCACATAATGTGAAAACTCTTTTTCACAATATTTGCACTTCAGCGCGATATCATTTTCACGTTTTTTGACCGCGAAGCTCGAGGAGACTGGCTCGGCGTGGCTGATGCAGTTGCTGTTCGGGCAGACCAGCACATTGTTAATCCGATCCGGCAGGTTAGGGCGTAATTTACCTACCACTTCATAATCATCGATACGGTTAACCGTGGCATGCGGGGCATACAGCGCCAGCTGGTTTACCTGCTCTTCGGTCAGGAAGGTATTCTCGATTTTCACCAGGTCTTTACGGCCCATTTCGCCTGACGGCAGGTTCAGGCCGATGGTGATGCGCTGATCCGTTTCGGTCAGCTTAAACAGCGTCAGCAGCTTAAAACCAACCTGCGCAGGGATGTGGTCGATAACGGTGCCACGTTTGATGGCTTCTACCTGCAGTTTATTATCGTGTGTCATGGTCGTTTCCCCTTACAGAGCCAGCTCGCTATTGAGTACCAGTGCCAGTAATGCCTGGCGGGCGAAGATGCCATTCCCGGCCTGCTGGAAGTACCAGGCGTGCGGCGTTTTATCAACATCGGTGGTGATTTCATCAATGCGCGGCAGCGGGTGCAGCACTTTCATATTTTCGCGGGCGCCTTCGAGGTCGGCGGCGCGCAGGACAAACTGCGCCTTCACGTTGGCGTATTCGGACGGGTCGAGACGCTCTTTCTGCACGCGGGTCATGTAGAGAATATCCACGTCCTCCATCACTTCATCAATGGCGCTATGCACGCTCCAGGCAATCCCTTTTTCATCCAGCATATCGAGGATGTACTGCGGCATGGCTAACGCATCCGGAGCGATAAAGTAGAAGCGGTTGCCGTTAAACTTCGCCAGCGCCTGGGTCAGGGAGTGGACGGTGCGGCCATACTTGAGGTCGCCGACCATCGCGACGTTGAGGTTTTCCAGGCGCCCCTGGGTTTCCTGAATGGTGAACAGATCGAGCAGGGTTTGCGTCGGGTGCTGGTTGGCACCATCGCCGGCGTTGAGGACCGGAATACCGCCGGAAAACTCGGTCGCCAGCCGTGAGGCCCCTTCCTGCGGATGACGCATCACGATGGCGTCGACATAGGTGCTGATGACCGAAATGGTGTCGGCCAGGGTTTCCCCTTTTTTGCCCAGCGAGGTGTTGCTGCTGTCAGAGAATCCTACCACGCTGGCGCCCAGGCGGTGCATCGAGGTTTCAAACGACAGGCGGGTACGGGTGGAGGCTTCAAAGAAGCAGCTGGCGATAACCTTATGCTTCAGCAGTTCCGGCTGTGGGTTTGCTTTGAGTTTTGCAGCGGTCGCCAGCACCAGTTCGAGGTCTTCTCGGCTGAGATCGTTTATGGAAATGATATGTTTTTGATATAGCGGGTTAGCCATGTTTATCTCCTGACGCCTGGGCAAAAAAAAAGCCCCTTAAATAAGGGGCTTCGAGAATTTATTGAGCAACGGAAAGAAAAACGCTACGCCAGCGCCTGTGTACAGACGCGGTAAGACAGAATGTCGTACGCAGTAGACCATGCTTCCTCCCGGCAAATCGACCGACATTATATGCAGCTCAAATTTCGGATCAAGTGATTAGTCCACAAACAAGAAAACGATTGCCTCAGGAAGCCTGCGCCAGCGCAAAAAACCATAAAAAAGAAGTGGTATGGCAGTGCGAAGGGGCGTATAAAATTAAAAATGAAAAGCTGTTTTATATTTTGGGGGATATTATGATCGTTGGTCACATCCATCATTTGCAAACCTGGCTGCCGGACGCGCTGCGTCAGGCGATTGAGCATGTTAAAGCGCACGTCACCGAGGCGACGCTGCCGGGAAAATACGATATTGACGGCAACAACGTGTTTTACCTGGTCTCGGAAGACACCACCGAGCCATTTGCTGCCCGCCGCGCGGAGTACCATGCGCGCTATCTGGATATCCAGATTGTCCTGCGTGGTCAGGAGGCGATGACCTTCAGCACGCAGCCTGCCGGCACGCCGGACACCGACTGGCTGGAGGGGAAAGACATTGCGTTTCTCGCCGCCGGCGAGCAGGAGAAAACCGTGATTCTCAGCGAGGGTGACTTTGTGGTGTTTTACCCGGGCGAAGTTCACAAACCGCTGTGCGCCGCGGGCGAACCGGCCAAAGTGCGTAAAGTGGTTGTGAAGGTGCGGATGGCATAACGGCGTTACGGTCTGGTAGCCCGGATAACGCGCAGCGCGCCGCCATCCGGGGATATGCTTCGTTATTTACTCAGCGTTGCAACCATCACCGCTTTAATGGTGTGCATGCGGTTTTCCGCCTGATCGAAGACGATACTGGCGGGCGACTCAAAGACCTCGTCAGTCACTTCCATGCCGCCGTGCAGGCCATACTCTTCGGCCATCTGTTGGCCCAGGGTGGTTTGATCGTCATGGAACGCCGGCAGACAATGCAGGAACTTAACCTGTGGGTTGCCGGTCAGCGCCATCATCTCGCTATTCACCTGATAGGCACGCAGCAGCGCGATGCGTTCCGCCCACTTCTCTTTGGCTTCACCCATAGAAACCCAGACGTCGGTATAAATAAAGTCCGCGCCCTTCACGCCAGCGGCGATATCTTCGGTCAGGGTGATATTGCCGCCGTGCTTCTGCGCCAGCGCCGTACACTCTGCCACCAGATTCTCGTCCGGCCAGCAGTCCGCCGGGGCCACCAGGCGCAGATCCAGCCCGGTCAGCGCGGCGGCTTCAAGCATGGAGTTCCCCATGTTGTTGCGGGCATCACCGGCATACACCAGCGTCATTTCGTTAAAGGCTTTGCCCGGCAGATGCTCCTGCATGGTCAGCAAATCGGCCAGCAGCTGGGTAGGGTGAAACTCGTTAGTCAGACCATTCCACACCGGGACGCTGGCATAGCTGGCGAGCGTCTCGACGATCTCCTGGCCATGACCGCGATACTGAATACCGTCATACATCCGTCCCAGCACGCGAGCCGTATCTTTAATCGATTCTTTATGGCCAATCTGGCTGCCGCTTGGCCCGAGATAGGTCACGCGGGCGCCCTGGTCAAATGCGGCAACTTCGAAAGAGCATCGTGTACGGGTAGAGTCTTTTTCGAAGATGAGCGCGATGTTTTTTCCAGCAAGGTGTTGGATTTCAATGCCGTTTTTTTTATCTGTTTTCAGTCTGGCGGCCAGCGCCAGTAGGGCAGTGATTTCTGCAGGGGTAAAATCGAGCAACTTTAGAAAATGTTTGTGATAAAACGCGGACATGGTTCCCTCGCTGGCTTAAGCCACTTATTGAATTAAAATTCAATTTATATGTATGAATATTCATTTGCAACCCCGTTTCACAAATCTTTTGCACAAAGGTGGAGGCAATCACGGCGGTATGTGACAATAGAAGTATCTGTCGCACATTATGAGGAACGAGCCATGGCAAACCCGGAACTACTGGAAGAACAGCGTGAAGAAACGCGTCTGATTATCGAAGAACTGCTCGAAGACGGCAGCGACCCTGATGCGCTGTACACCATCGAACACCATCTTTCCGCCGACGACTTTGAAACTCTGGAGAAAGTGGCAGTAGAAGCTTTCAAAATGGGCTACGAAGTGACCGAGCCGGAAGAGCTGGAAGTCGAAGAAGGCGAAGTGGTTATCTGCTGCGATATCCTGAGCGAAAGTGCGTTAAAAGTAGAACTGATTGATGCCCAGGTAGAGCAGCTGCTGAACCTGGCAGAGAAATTCGGCGTTGAATATGACGGTTGGGGTACCTACTACGAAGACCCTAACGGCGAAGACGGTGACGAAGAAGACGACGAAGATCTCGTCGATGAAGACGACGACGGCGTTCGTCACTAAGCAAGCCTGCACGTCATCCTTCAGGCACTTCTCTGTTGGCGATACTCAGAAACCCCGGCGACATAGCGACTATGCCGTCGGGGTTTTTCGCCTTAATACACCTGATCGATCCTGTGTATTGTTGGATACGGTGACGACCGACGGCCGTTGGCGTATAGCAAGGAACTTTAATGGACTACCCGCAAATACTCGCCCCTGTACTCAATTTTCTCCACTGCCCGACGCCGCAGGCATGGATTGATGAAGCCCGTAAGCCGGAAAACCTGCCGCTGCTGCTGACCGACCACATGGTCTGCGAGCTTAAAGCGGCGCAGAACGCGCTGCTGCTGGTGCGTAAATATGTCGCCGATAAAAGCGGGGCCGATGAACTGCTGGCCTGCCTGAAGCCGTATGAAGACTTTACCTACCGCTGGGGGCCCGAGCCGGATTTCGTCGCGCTGCATAAGCAGATCAACAAAAGCACGATGCCGCAGACCGATGACCCCTGGGGGCGTCAGCTGGTGGACAGTATGGTGCTGCTGATTAAAGAGGAGCTGCATCACTTCTGGCAGGTGAGGGAGATGATGCTGGCCCACGATATCCCGTACGTCAAAATGACCGCCAGCAACTACGCGCGCGGATTACGCAGAGAGGTGCGTTCCCACGAACCGGTGATGCTTATCGATAAGCTGATTTGCGGGGCCTATATCGAGGCACGCTCCTGTGAGCGTTTTGCGGCACTGGCGCCGTGGTTGGATGACGATCTGCAGAAGTTCTATCTGTCGCTGCTGCGCTCCGAGGCGCGGCATTATCAGGATTACCTGGATTTAGCGCAGCAGATTGCCGATGAGGATATCAGCGAGCGGATCCGCCAGCTTGGCGAAGCCGAGGCGGCACTTATTCTCGCGCCAGAAGCCGAATTGCGTTTCCACAGCGGAATTCCGGTTCGCGCCTGAGAGAGGGGAATCCCGGAGGCGGTGCTCCGCACCTGTCCGGGCTACCAAACCGCACGAACCGTAGCCCGGTCATACAGAAGCGCCATCGGAGAGGATCACGGCGCTGAGAAGCTACAGCGCTTTGAGCATCCGGACTTCGCAGTCCACATGACCGGTACGGCCCAGCGGCGCGTCGATATGCAGGAAACCGAGGTGTTCATATAACCCGACGGCTTCTTTCAAAAAGGCGGTGGTTTCCAGATAGCAGCGTTTGAACCCCTGCTCGCGGGCATGTTCCAGCGCCAGCAGCGCCAGTTTCTTTGCCAGCCCCTGGCCACGGGCGGAGGTCATGAAATACATTTTCTGCAGCTCGCAGATATCCGCTTCACTATGGGCCAGCGGCGCTACGCCGCCACCGCCAACCACCCGGCCATCCTGTTCAACCACCCAATAGGCAGATCCCGGCTGGCTGTAGAGCTCAAACAGCTCATCCAGATTCGGATCGGCTACCGTATAGCCTTTATCTGCCGTCAGCCCATACTCCGCAGAAACCTGGCGGATAACCTGAGCAATAGCGGCATTATCTTCAGCGGTGATGCGGCGCAGCGACAATGTGGTGGTCGCGATCGTATTCATACGATGACTCATAGCAAAAAAATAGCGGATGGTGTTGTTAATAACACCCTGTACGGGGGAAGTGCAAGCGGGGAACGCGGATAAAAAAACGCCCCTTGCCGGATTGCGCAAGGAGCGGATGGATTACAGCGCGGCGATGACCGCCTGCTGTTCAATCAGTTTGCTTTTCGCTTCCGCGTAGCCTTCCAGTTTCTCGCGCTCTTTGGCGATAACGGCTTCCGGGGCACGGGCCACGAAACCTTCGTTGGAGAGCTTGCTTTCGATGCGGCTGATTTCACCTTCGATTTTCGCCACTTCCTTCGCCAGACGCGCCAGCTCATCTTCTTTGTTGATGAGACCCGCCATCGGGATCAGCAGCTCGGCGCCGTCGATAATCTTAGTGACCGAAACCGGACCTTTATCATCGGCAGACAGCACGGTGATGCTTTCCAGACGCGCCATCGACTGCAGGAAGCTCTGGTTGTCAGTCACGCGACGCTGAGCGTCAGCGCTACAGCCGCGCAGCAGCAGTTCCAGCGGTTTACCCGGAGCGATGTTCATTTCCGCACGGATATTACGCACGGCGACGATCGCCTGCTTCAGCCATTCGGTATCGGTCAGCGCCGCTTCATCGACCTGAGACGCATCGTACTGCGGGAACGGCTGCAGCATGATGGTGTCAGCGGTCACGCCGCAAATTACCTTCACGCGCTGCCAGATGGTTTCGGTGATGAACGGAATGATCGGATGCGCCAGACGCAGCAGACCTTCCAGTACGGTCACCAGCGTGTTGCGGGTGCCGCGCAGTTCAGCGTCTGAACCACCTGTCATAACCGGCTTGGTCAGCTCCAGGTACCAGTCACAGAACTGGTTCCAGGTGAATTCATACAGAATGCCCGCGGCAATATCGAAGCGGTAGCTGTCCAGCGCCTCGCGGTAGTTCTTGATGGTCTGGTTGAATTCCGCAAGGATCCAGCGATCGGCCAGAGACAGCACCATGTCGCCGCCTTTGAAGCCGCAATCCTGATCTTCGGTGTTCATCAGCACGAAGCGGCTGGCGTTCCACAGCTTGTTACAGAAGTTGCGGTAACCTTCCAGGCGTTTCATGTCCCAGTTGATATCGCGACCGGTAGAGGCCAGCGCCGCCAGGGTGAAACGCAGGGCGTCGGTGCCGTGCGGCTCAATACCGTTCGGGAACTGTTTCTCAGTGCGTTTGGCAATTTTCTCTGCCAGCTGCGGCTGCATCATGTTGCCGGTACGTTTTTCCAGCAGATCCGGCAGGGAGATACCGTCGACCATATCCAGCGGGTCAATGACGTTGCCCTTGGATTTGGACATCTTCTGGCCTTCATCGTCACGAATCAGACCGGTCATGTAGACGGTATGGAACGGAACCTGCGGCTTGCCGTTTTCATCTTTGATGAAGTGCATGGTCATCATGATCATGCGGGCAATCCAGAAGAAGATGATGTCAAAGCCAGAGACCATCACGCTGGTTGGGTGGAACTGACGCAGAGCATCGGTGTTTTCCGGCCAGCCGAGGGTTGAGAAGGTCCACAGCGCGGAGGAGAACCAGGTGTCGAGCACGTCTTCGTCCTGGCGCAGCGCGACGTCAGCGGACAGGTTGTTTTCCTGACGCACTTCGTCTTCAGTACGGCCCACGTAGACGTTGCCTTCGTTGTCATACCACGCCGGGATACGGTGACCCCACCACAGCTGACGGGAGATACACCAGTCCTGAATATCGCGCATCCAGGAGAAGTACATGTTTTCGTACTGCTTCGGCACGAACTGGATGTCGCCGTTCTCAACCGCTTCCACGGCCGGTTTTGCCAGCACGTCGGCACGCACGTACCACTGGTCGGTAAGCATCGGTTCGATAACTACGCCGCCACGGTCGCCGTACGGTACGGTCAGGTCGTGCGGTTTAATCTCTTCCAGCAGGCCCAGCGCGTCGATAGCGGCAACAACGGCTTTACGCGCGGCAAAGCGTTCCATTTTCTGGAACTCTGCCGGGATGGCGTTCGAGTAAACGTCGGACTCTTCGCCTTTGGTGTCATACACTTCTGCGCTTTCACGGATATCGCCGTCAAAGGTCAGAATGTTGATCATCGGAAGCTGATGACGACGACCTACTTCGTAGTCGTTAAAGTCATGCGCCGGGGTGATTTTCACGCAGCCGGTGCCTTTTTCCATATCGGCGTGTTCGTCGCCGACGATCGGAATGCGGCGGTCAACCAACGGCAGCACGATGAATTTGCCAATCAGGTCTTTGTAACGCGGGTCTTCCGGGTTAACGGCCACGCCGGTATCACCCAGCAGGGTTTCCGGACGGGTGGTCGCCACCACCAGGTAATCTTTGCCGTCTGCGGTTTTCGCGCCGTCGGCCAGCGGGTAGCGGATGTGCCACATTGAGCCTTTGGACTCACGGTTTTCCACTTCGAGGTCGGAAATCGCGGTGCGCAGTTTCGGGTCCCAGTTGACCAGACGCTTGCCGCGGTAAATCAGGTCTTCTTTGTACAGGCGCACAAAGACTTCTTTCACCGCATTGGAGAGGCCTTCGTCCATGGTGAAGCGTTCGCGCTCCCAGTCCACGGAGTTGCCAAGGCGGCGCATCTGACGGGTAATGGTGCCGCCGGATTCGGCTTTCCACTGCCAGATTTTATCGATAAAGGCATCGCGACCGTAATCGTGGCGGGTTTTACCTTCTTCAGCAGCAATCTTACGCTCCACCACCATTTGGGTAGCGATACCCGCGTGGTCGGTACCTGCCTGCCACAGGGTATTTTTACCCTGCATGCGCTGGTAGCGAATCATGGTATCCATGATGGTTTGCTGGAAAGCATGACCCATATGCAAACTGCCGGTGACGTTCGGCGGCGGGATCATGATGCAGAAGCTTTCCTGGCTTTCATTACCATTCGGTTTGAAATAGCCCTGCTTTTCCCAGTGCTCGTAAAGCGGCTGTTCGATATCTTGTGGGTTGTATGTCTTTTCCATTATTTCCAGGTTGCCGTATTCAGGTTGAAACCAGCCATGCGGTACGCTTTGTAGCGTTCGCGCGCCAGTTGTTTCAGAGAATCTTCGTAAGGGACAAAGTCTACCACTTCTGTGAAAGCGGTGGCAAAATCTGCAAAATTAACCCGCAGACTGATCAGAATATCCCGCGGGCTGCTGTTGCGCTTTTGCGGCCAGGCAATTTCCACCGGTGCGCCGCCTCTGGGGCCTTCTCCCGCCAGATTATGCGGGACGAAGCTTTCCGGGGGACGCGCCCACAGCGCTTCATCGAGGCGAATGGCCTGCTGTTCATCTTCGCAGGCAATCAGCACACGTTTGCCGCTGCGCCAACGTTCTGCGGCAACGTCACACACCAGTTGTTCAACGGCGCTTAAGCCATCCTGTTGCGTATCATTGTCGAGCAGATAGAACGTTGCATTCTTCATAAGCTATACCCATTGTCTTTCTGGCGGCCTCTTTGTTGGCTGCCCTCGCTCATCCCAGTCACCCCAGTCACATCGTTATCTATGCTCCTGGGGATTTGCGCGGTTGCCGCCGTGACGTAACCCGAAATCCAGAGGGCATAGAATGTAATGGGGGCACTGAACCCGGCAAGCAAGGCCTGCCGGGTACGCTTGATTTTACTCTTCGCCAGTAAACCCGGCGCGGTTGAGCAGGAACTGCGACAGCAGGGCGACCGGACGACCGGTGGCGCCTTTGGCTTTACCGGAACGCCATGCGGTACCGGCGATATCCAGGTGCGCCCAGTTGTACTTACGGGCGAAGCGCGACAGGAAGCAGCCGGCAGTTATCGCACCACCAGGACGCCCGCCGATATTCGCCATATCCGCGAAGTTCGACTCCAGCTGATCGTGGAACTCGTCGCTCAGCGGCAGACGCCACGCGCGGTCACCCGCTAGTTCAGAGGCGCCAATCAGCTCGTGGGCCAGCGGATTGTGGTTCGACATCAGGCCGGTGATGTGATGGCCCAGCGCAATCACGCAGGCGCCGGTCAGCGTCGCCACGTCGACTACCGCTTCCGGTTCGAAACGTTCAACATAGGTCAGCACGTCGCACAGCACCAGGCGGCCTTCCGCATCGGTGTTTAACACTTCAACCGTCTGGCCGGACATGGTGGTCAGGACGTCGCCCGGACGATAGGCGCGCCCGCCAGGCATGTTTTCACAGCCGGCCAGCACCCCAATCACGTTCAGCGGCAGCTGCAGCTCAGCGACCATACGCATCACGCCGTAAACCGCCGCGGCGCCGCACATGTCGTACTTCATCTCATCCATGCCTTCGGCAGGCTTGATAGAGATGCCGCCGGAGTCAAAGGTCAACCCTTTGCCGACCAGTACGATCGGCCGCGCGTCTTCCGACGGGTTGCCTTTGTATTCGATAACCGACATCAGCGACTCGTTCTGCGAACCGTTGCCGACCGCCAGATAGGAGTTCATGCCCAGCTCGCGCATCTGCTGTTCGCCAATCACGCGGGTGACGACATTTTTACTGTAGGTATCGGCCAGTTGACGAGCCTGAGAGGCCAGGTAAGCTGCGTTACAGATGTTCGGCGGCATATTGCCGAGATCTTTTGCCGCTTTGATGCCGGCGGCAATCGCCAGGCCGTGCTGGATAGCGCGCTCGCCGCTGGTCAGTTCGCGACGGGTCGGAACGTTGAAGACCATTTTACGCAGCGGGCGACGTGGCTCGCTTTTGTTGGTTTTCAGCTGATCGAAGCTGTACAGCGTCTCTTTGGCGGTCTCAACGGCCTGGCGTACTTTCCAGTAGTTGTTGCGGCCTTTGACGTGCAGCTCGGTCAGGAAACAGACCGCTTCCATCGAACCGGTATCATTCAGCGTATTTATCGTTTTCTGAATGACTTGTTTATACTGACGTTCATCCAGCTCACGTTCTTTGCCACAGCCAATCAACAGAATGCGCTCTGACAGAATGTTGGGCACATGGTGCAGCAGCAGCGTCTGGCCAGGTTTACCCTCCAGTTCACCGCGACGCAGCAGCGCGCTGATATAACCGTCACTGATTTTATCGAGTTGTTCGGCAATCGGGGAGAGGCGACGCGGCTCAAAAACGCCGACTACGATACAGGCACTCCGCTGTTTCTCCGGGCTACCGCTTTTTACACTGAACTCCATGCACTACGCTCCTGAATCTTAAAGACAACGACGGTGGCTACGGATAGAATTGAAAGCTTTCGTAACTCATGACCGCTGTTGCGGTGACTTCGTGTTAATCTTAACGTTATTACGGCTTTGGTTCGTCAGAAAAAAAACCTGATACGCGGAACCAATGAGTCATTTAATCTTAGCGATGATTTCGAAGACCAAAGAGAATAAATGACGTTTAAGCCATGAAACAAGCAATTTTCCTGCAATAAGACGGGTTTTTACGGGCGTATTTATAGTGATAATCATAAGATATCTGGTTCGTGAGACGCTGAAAAGCCAGTTGGCGATCCTGTTCATCCTGCTACTCATTTTCTTTTGCCAGAAACTGGTCAGGATCCTCGGCGCGGCGGTAGATGGCGACATCCCGACAAATCTGGTGCTCTCCCTGTTAGGGCTGGGCGTACCGGAAATGGCGCAGCTTATTCTGCCCCTGAGTCTGTTCCTCGGGCTGCTAATGACGCTGGGCAAACTGTATACCGAAAGTGAAATCACGGTGATGCACGCCTGCGGCCTGAGTAAGGCCGTGCTGGTCAAAGCGGCGATGATCCTCGCGCTGTTTACCGGTGCCGTGGCGGCCGTTAACGTGATGTGGGCCGGCCCCTGGTCGTCCCGCCATCAGGACGAAGTACTGGCAGAAGCCAAAGCCAACCCCGGCATGGCTGCGCTGGCCCAGGGCCAGTTCCAGCAGGCCAGCGATGGCAGCGCGGTGCTGTTTATTGAAAGCGTGAACGGCAATCGCTTCCAGGATGTATTCCTTGCGCAGCTGAAGCCGAAAGGCAATGCGCGTCCTTCCGTCGTCGTGGCGGACACCGGCGAACTGTCGCAGAAGAAAGACGGCTCGCAGGTGGTGACCATGAATCAGGGCACCCGCTTTGAAGGCACGGCGATGCTGCGTGACTTCCGCATCACCGACTTCAAAAATTACCAGGCAATTATCGGCCATCAGGCGGTCTCCTCGGACCCAGGCGATACTGAACAGATGGACATGCTGACGCTGTGGAAAACCGATACTGACCGCGCCCGCGCGGAGCTGCACTGGCGCTTCACGCTGGTGGCGACGGTGTTCATTATGGCGCTGATGGTGGTCCCGCTGAGCGTGGTGAACCCACGTCAGGGACGGGTGCTGTCAATGCTGCCGGCGATGCTGCTGTACCTGGTCTTCTTCCTGCTGCAAACCTCGATTAAGTCTAACGGCGGTAAAGGTAAAATCGACCCGATGATCTGGATGTGGGGTATCAACCTGCTCTATTTCGCGCTGGCCGTGCTGCTGAACCTGTGGGATACGGTGCCGATGCGCCGCTTCCGTGCCCGTTTTAACAAAGGAGCGGCGTGATGCTGGCGTTTGGCGTACTCGACCGTTATATCGGTAGGACGATTTTCAACACCATCATGATGACGCTGTTCATGCTGGTGTCGCTGTCGGGCATTATCAAATTTGTCGATCAGCTGAAAAAGGCAGGCCAGGGCAGCTATGACGCGCTCGGTGCCGGGCTGTACACCATTCTTAGCGTACCGAAAGACGTGCAGATTTTCTTCCCGATGGCGGCGCTGCTTGGCGCCCTGTTGGGGCTCGGGATGCTGGCACAGCGTAGCGAACTGGTGGTGATGCAGGCCTCCGGTTTCACCCGTTTACAGGTGGCGCTGGCGGTGATGAAAACCGCGATTCCGCTGGTATTGCTGACGATGGCGATCGGTGAATGGGTCGCGCCGCAGGGCGAACAGATGGCGCGTAACTACCGTGCTCAGCAGATGTACGGTGGGTCGTTGCTCTCCACCCAGCAGGGGCTGTGGGCGAAAGACGGTCATAACTTCGTTTATATTGAGCGGGTGAAAGGCAACGATGAGCTGGGCGGCGTGAGTATTTACGCGTTTAACGATCAGCGTCGTTTGCAGACCGTCCGCTATGCGGCCTCGGCGAAATTCGATAACGACAATAAAGTCTGGCGCCTGTCGCAGGTCGATGAGTCAAACCTCACCGACCCGAAACAGATCACCGGCTCGCAGATGGTTAGCGGAACCTGGAAAACCAAGCTGACGCCCGACAAGCTGGGCGTGGTGGCACTGGATCCGGACGCGCTGTCGATCAGCGGTCTGCACAACTACGTGACCTATCTGAAGTCCAGCGGCCAGGACCCGGGGCGTTATCAGCTCAATATGTGGAGCAAAATCTTCCAGCCGCTGTCGGTGGCGGTGATGATGCTGATGGCCCTGTCGTTTATCTTCGGCCCGCTGCGTAGCGTGGCAATGGGGGTGCGGGTGGTCACCGGGATCAGCTTTGGCTTTATCTTCTACGTGCTGGACCAGATTTTTGGCCCGCTGACGCTGGTTTACGGCATCCCGCCGATTATCGGCGCGCTGCTGCCAAGCGCCAGCTTCTTCCTGATCAGCCTCTGGCTGATGATGAAAAAGAGCTAGCACGACGTCCCTCGCGCGTTCATCGCGCGGGGGACGATACTACCGTTTTCGCCCGCCCAGTAAACTTCCCAGCATGCCTCTGACAATCTGATTGGTCACCTGCCGCACCGCACTTTTCGCCGCGGTCTGCACGATGCCGTCCCGCTTGCCGCCCCGTGGCCCGGTGGTGCCGAAAAGAATATCTTTCAGCCCGCCGAGCAGACCGTCGTCATCGCTGCCTGTCTGGCCTTTGGCCGGGGGCGCCGCCTGTTGATCCACGGTGGCCTGAACCCCTTTTTGCAGCATTTCAAACGCCGATTCACGGTCGATCTCTTCTTCGTATTTGCCGTACAGCGCGGAGTGGTTAATCAGGCCGTTGCGCTCGTCGTCGGTCACCGGACCCATTCGTGAGCACGGGGCGATAACCATGGCGCGTTCGACCACCGACGGGCTGCCTTTCTCATCGAGGAAGGAGATCAGCGCTTCGCCGGTGCCCAGCTCCTGAATTGCCTGCTCGGTGCTGAAGGCCGGGTTGGCGCGCATGGTCTGCGCCGCGGTTTTCACCGCTTTCTGATCTTTCGGCGTAAAGGCGCGCAGGGCGTGCTGAACGCGGTTGCCCAACTGACCCAGGACCGCGTCGGGAATATCTGACGGGTTCTGCGAGACGAAGTAGACCCCCACGGCTTTGGAGCGAATCAGGCGGATCACCTGTTCGATTTTATCCAGCAGCACCTGCGGGGTATCGTTAAACAGCAGATGCGCTTCATCGAAGAAAAAGACCAGTTTGGGCTTATCGAGATCGCCGGCTTCCGGCAGACGCTCGTAGAGTTCAGAGAGCATCCATAGCAGGCTGGCGGCGTAGAGCTTCGGCATCTGATATAGCTTCTCGGCGCTGAGGATATTAATCACCCCTTTGCCATTTTCATCGAGGCGCATCCAGTCCTGGATATCGAGCATTGGCTCACCGAAAAAGTGTTCCGCCCCCTGCTGCTCCAGGGTCAGCAAGCCGCGCTGAATGGCGCCGACCGAGGCGCTGCTGATGTTGCCGTACTGGTTCTGAAAAGCTTTGGCGTTATCGCCGATATACTGGGTAATGGCGCGTAAATCTTTGAAATCGAGCAGCAAAAGGCCGCGATCGTCGGCGATGCGGAAGATGATATTCAGCACCCCGGACTGGACCTCGTTGAGGTTCAGCAGGCGCGCCAGCAGCAGCGGCCCGAGATCCGACACCGTGGCCCGTACCGGGTGGCCTTTCTCGCCGAAAATATCCCATACCACCACCGGATTGGCGTGCGGCTGCCAGTCGCTGACGCCGATTTTCTCCAGCCGCGCCTGCAGCTTCTCCGACGCCTGGCCGGCTTCGGCAATCCCGGTCAGGTCGCCTTTAACATCGGCCATAAAGACCGGGACGCCAATCTCTGAGAAGGATTCCGCCAGCTTTTGCAACGTGACGGTTTTACCGGTGCCGGTGGCGCCGGTAATCAGGCCGTGACGGTTGGCCATTCCCGGTAACAGATGCAGCTGTGTTTCCCGCGTGCGGGCAATCAGCAGGGGTGAGCTCATGTTCGATTCCTCCATTTATCCTGCGTCGATTATAGGCAACCTGGCCGCAAACCGACGTGAGAAATTTCCCCTCTGGCAGAATACGCCGCGCTTTTCCTCAGCCGCAGTGCTGTTGGATCAGGGCGATGCTGCGCTCCGTTTCGCGACGGATATCCGCGTCGGTCCACGAGGCCAGCTCCGGCGCAAAAGGCTCGAACGCGTACACGCCCCGGTAGCCGCGCGCTTCCAGCTGCTTGATTTGCTCGCAGGTCTGCAGCCTGTCGTGAACCGTCAGCATGATCCGCTGATCGTCGGTGAGGTTCTCCCGCGGGCGGGAGTCCTCCACGCCGGAGAGGTGCACCAGGCCAATTTCCGCGACATCCAACTGGGAAAACTCAGCCTCCGCCTGCGGGTAAAGATGGTGATGAAAGGTATCGATCAGCATCTTAAACGGCACCTGCGCGTCGCGGATCAGCGCCTGCGCCTGGGCGGCGGAACGCAGCGAGCTTTGTGGGAAGCCCAGAGGCTCCACCAGCCCCTGCACACCGTAAAAAGCAAACAGGGGGGATAGCTGGTGCAGCGCGTTCAGCGTCTCGCTGGCGGACACCTCGCGACCATCATTCAGTGGACACAGCACCAGCGATTTTGCGCCAATGGCGCGGGCCTCTTGCAGCAAGGATTCGGTGAGGTTGCGTACCTGTTCCGTGCAGCAGTTGAAAGGATAAACGGCGTTGATGGTCAGGATCTCAATGTGGTAACGCTCGGCCAGCTCGCGCACCTGTTGATGGCTCAGATCGTCGGTCACGCGGCCTGAGGGCAAATCATTCCGTAGCTCGACCTTATTCAGTCCAAGGCTGTTCACCAGACGGAAAAACGCCTCGATGCTCAGGGAAGGGGCGATCTTACGATTCAGACAAAAACGCTGCAGTGCGATAGCCATGTGGCTCTCCTGGAAACGGTAGGGTGGGTTCGTTCGATTGCCTCTAAGTCAAAACATTTATTTCAAAATTATCAATAACTGAAATGATGATTCTTTGAGCTGCTTCGCAATTAATCGTGCTTTCAGCCTCCGCCGGCTCTCCGGCACAGCTGGCGCGCTGCCTGAAGCGCATCGATCGCGCTTTCCGCTGAAAACTGAAGTCCTGTGGATGGGAAATGCGACAGTCATCACCAAAATAGAATTTCATTTCATATCATCATTGAAATATACATTTCATTTTACTACGGTTATATAACTGCAAAATCGGAGACGGGCCGCAACGTTGGCCTACCAACACCATGAGGCGAGAACATGACGATCACAGGAAACTTTATTGGCGGGAAAACCGTCACCAGCAGCAGCAATGAAACGATGCCGGTTTACGATCCGGCGACGGGGAAAGTGGTTCGCGAAGTCACGCTGTCGACCGCGCAGGAAGTTTCTGACGCCATTCAGGTGGCCCGTGAGGCGTTTGAAAGCTGGTCGCGCACCACGCCACTGCGCCGCGCCCGGGTTTTGTTCAACTTTAAAATGCTGCTGGAACAACATGCGGAAGAGCTGGCGGGGATCATCGTCAGCGAGCACGGTAAAGTGTGGTCGGACGCGTTGGGTGAACTGACGCGCGGCCTGGAAGTGGTCGAGTTTGCCTGTGGGATCCCGCACCTGATTAAGGGAGAGTACTCCTCGGACGTTGGCACCGGGGTCGACAGCTATTCGCTGATGCAGCCGCTGGGCGTGGTGGCGGGTATTACGCCGTTTAACTTCCCGGCGATGGTGCCGATGTGGATGTTCCCGCTGGCGCTGGCCTGCGGCAACAGCTTCGTACTGAAGCCACCGGCGCTGGCGCCAACCGCAGCGGTGCGCATGGCAGAACTGCTGAAAGAGGCCGGTCTGCCGGACGGCGTCTTTAACGTGGTGCACTGCAGCAACGATGACGCCGAACAGCTGTATACCGATCCGCGCATTGCGGCGGTGAGCTTCGTTGGCTCTTCCGGCGTCGCCGAATATATCTACAAAACCGCCAGCGCGCACGGCAAGCGGGTACAGGCGTTTGGCGCGGCGAAAAACCACGCCATCGTGATGCCGGATGCGGACCTGGATGCCACGGTCAACGCCATCATGGGCGGCGCGTTTGGCTCTGCGGGCGAGCGCTGCATGGCGCTGCCGGTTGTCGTCGCGGTGGGCGATGAAACGGCAGACAAACTGATTGCGCGCCTGAAACCGCTGGTGGAAGCGCTGAAGGTCGGGCCGGGCTGCTTGCGCGGCAAAGACGAGAACGAAATGGGGCCGGTAGTTTCCGACACCCATCAGAAAAAAGTACTGGGCTATATCGATAAAGGCGCCAGTGAAGGGGCTAAACTGGTGGTCGACGGGCGTAAGCTGCGAGTGGCCGGTCATGAAGACGGTTACTATGTCGGCGGGACGCTGTTCGATAACGTCACGCCGGAAATGACCATCTGGCGCGAAGAGATTTTCGGACCTGTGCTGGGCATTGTCCGGGTCGCGGACTACCACAGCGCGCTGGCGCTGGTGAACAGCCACGAATTTGGCAACGGCAGCGCCGTTTTCACCAGCAACGGCCACACCGCACGGGAATTCGTGCATGATGTGCAGGCCGGGATGGTCGGCGTAAACGTGCCGGTGCCGGTACCGATGGCGTTCCACAGCTTTGGCGGCTGGAAACGCTCGGTGTTTGGCGCCCTGAACGTCCACGGGCCTGACGGTGTGCGCTTCTACACCCGTATGAAAACCGCCACCGTGCGTTGGCCGGAAGGGCAGCAGACCGTATCTGAATTCAGCATGCCGACGTTAGGCTAATCGGCGAAGGAGAGCGCCATGTCGTTACTGGCTAAATCACGCAAAGAGGGGCAGATCCAGCACATAACGCCGCAAAGCGCCGGCTGGCGCTATATCGGGTTTGATGTGTGGATGCTGAAAAAAGGGGAAACCATCCAGCTGGAGAGCGGCGATCGCGAGCTGTGCCTGGTGCTGGTGGCCGGGCTGGCCTCGGTCAAAACGACGAAGGCCGATTTCCCCAACCTGGGACAGCGAATGTCGCCGTTTGAGCGCACGCCGCCGTGGTCAGTGTATGTGCCGCCGCAGGACAAGGTAGAGGTGACGGCAGACTCCGATCTCGAGCTGGCGGTCTGCAGCGCCCCGGGTAAAGGGACGCTGCCGGCGCGGGTGATTCGCCCACAGGATGTCGGCGTCGAGCATCGTGGTAAAGGCCGCAACCAGCGCCGCGTGCACAATATCCTGCCGGATAATGCGCAGGCCGATTGTCTGCTGGTGGTGG
The DNA here is from genome assembly GCF_051131755.1 of Klebsiella sp. R445. Classification (NCBI taxonomy): domain Bacteria; kingdom Pseudomonadati; phylum Pseudomonadota; class Gammaproteobacteria; order Enterobacterales; family Enterobacteriaceae; genus Klebsiella; species Klebsiella sp. R445. The sequence continues at coordinate 2,621,432 of NZ_CP180446.1, read as the reverse complement.
AAGTCTACACCGACGAGGGGGCCACCAGTTCGTGGCCGTCCCACAAGCACGATACCGCGCAGCCGGGTAAAGAGACGCAGCTGGAAGAAACCTATTACCACCGTTTCGATCCGCCGCAGGGGTTTGCATTCCAGCGGGTGTATACCGACGATCGTAGCCTGGACGCCTGCATGGCGCCGTCTAACCACGATGTGGTGATGGTACCGCGCGGCTATCATCCGGTCGCCGCGATCGCCGGGTATGACAGCTATTACCTCAACGTGATGGCCGGGCCGGAACGTAAATGGCTGTTCACCTGGGAAGAGGATCACGCGTGGATTAACAGTCCCGATTATCCCCGCCACGACTGACGCATCATAGATGTAAACATGGATGTAAACATGGATGTAAAAAGGCCGCTAAACCTGGTTTAGCGGCCTTTTTTGCCTGGGGCAACCGTATATGCTGTGACCCGGATAAGGCGCGAGCGCCGTCATCCGGGAGGGGCAGGTCAGGCGAGGTTCTGCTGAGCCTGAGGCTCTTTGCTGCTGTTCAGCGCCAGCGACACGGCGAGGGTCTGGGCCAGGCACAGGGAAGCGACCTGCGAGCGGAAACCGTCCACCTGCGCTTCACGCACCACGAAACAGACATCGCTGAATGCCGCGAGCGGGCTGACCTGGCTGTCGGTAATGGCGATTTGCCGGGCTTTACGCTGGGCGCCCAGCTCCACCAGCTCAACCACTTCGCGGGCATACGGCGAGAAGCTGACGGCAATCACAACGTCCTTCGGTCCCACCAGACTCAGTTGTTCGGTGAACATCCCGCCAAGGCCGTCGATCAGGAAGGCCTTACGGTCAAGGTGGCGCAGCGCATAGGTCAGATAGGAAGCGACGCTAAACGAGCGGCGCAGGCCAATCACATAAATGTTCTCGGCTTCCGCCAGCAGGGCCACCGCCCGCTCAAGATCGTCCCCGGAGGTCTGCATCGCCAGCTGCTGCAGCGCCTGGGTGTTCACCATGGTAAACATATTGAGGATTTCCGTCGGCGTTTCCGGCGGGGAGGTTTCATCGTTGGTGGTCTGACGGAACAGGCGAGCACGCTCGGTATAGTTGGCGGTCTCTTCCATCAGATGCTGGCGAAACATCTGCTTCATTTCGTTAAAGCCGCTGAAGCCGAACGCATTAGCGAAACGGATCAGCGTTGACGGCGGGACATCCGCCTGCTGAGCAATGGACGCGACGGTATCGAACGCGACACTATTGCTGTTATCCAGAATATAGCGTGCCACCTGCTTTAAGCGTTTGCTTAAGGTATCGTAGCGACGCCGAATTTCATCCTGCAGGATGGTCAGTTGGGTCGGATTATTGGCCATAGATTGCGCTCTGATAAAATGAAAGGAATATAACTTCCAGTGTACCAAATGAAGCGAATTTTTCATTTATTGCGATGAAATACGCGATTCATTTCACGAACAAACAGCAAAAAGCCCGCCCGAAGTGGGCGGGCCGGTGGGATCGGCGTTAGCCGCGGGCTTCGCGCCAGTAGCCGATAAGCGTCAGATAGTTCCGTTTCACTTCGTCGATCAGCGCCTCATCGCTCAGCTCACCCTGCATCCAGCGGCGCGAAGGCTGACCAAAGATGGTGCGGCCGACGGCAAACCCTTTGATGATCGGATGGCTGGCAGCCTCGGCAAAACCGGCGCGCAGGCGGTCCGGCGGCGCATCCAGGCCGAGCAGCAGGATCCCACGACACCAGCTGTCTTCCCGGGCGATCAGCGCGCTGATCTGCTCCCAGCAGGCGCTGGAAAGCGGCGGCAACTTCCACCAGTCCGGCTGAATACCGAGCTGATAAAAATGTTCCAACATGGTGTAGTAATGACGCTCGTCTTTTTCCGGGCCGTTTTCCGGGAGGATCACTTCCAGCAGCAGTTCATGTCCGGACTTGTTGCAGGCCTGCCAGACTTCCAGCAGCAGCGCATCCTGTTCCGCCCGCAGCGAGGCCGGGTCCGCCGGGTGATAGAACACCAGGCATTTCACCACCTGCTCCAACGGCCAGTCGATCAGCTGAGACCCGATGCTGCCGTGTTCAAGGCGCAGCGGGCGAGATCCCGGCAGTTCGATAGGACGACCAATCCACCACCCTTTACCGGTAATGGCGTTCAGCGCCCGCTGACCGTAGGTGCCGTCAGCGAGGATCCCGCTGCGCTGGTCAAGTCCGGCCTCCTGCGCCGCGGCTTCTGCGGCGGACAGCAGCAGGAGTTTGAGCGGGGAAATACAGGACTCATCTCGTCCGGTTTCCCGGGCCAGATCCGCCAGCTGCTTGCGATGATCAAAGGCAAAAATACACAGTTCCGGCCACGCCTGACGGCGACTGGTGACCCGGTGCAGGTGGTTCAGACGCGCATCGGTATCCGGACGCGGGACCGACTCCGCGCGTTGCAGATAGTCATCCAGCTCGACTTTAGTCGGCATCGCCGGGGCGCAACCGTGGCGTGAAACCACCAGCGCACCGCAGGCGTTTGCGTAGCGGCAGGCCTGCTCCCAGCCTTCATCATTCAGCCAGCCGCGCAGCAGACCGGACATAAATGCATCCCCGGCGCCCAGCACGTTGAGCACCTCAACCCGCACGCCCTGCTGGAGCGGCACGCTGTCCCAGCTATCGGGAATATCGCCTTCCAGCACCACGCAGCCCATCGGACCGCGTTTGCACACCAGGGTGGCGTTGGTGGCGTGGCGGACGTTTTTCAGCGCCGTCAGGGTATCGGTACTGCCCCCGGCAATATGAAACTCTTCTTCTGTACCGACCACTAAATCGAACAGATGTAGCACTTCCTGCAGCTGGCTGGTGACCGGATCGGATTCAATGAAACGCGTTTCACCGTCCCCCAGCGAGGTCAGCCCCCACAGCACCGGGCGGTAATCGATATCCAGCGCGGTGCGCAGACCGTGGCGACGGGCGTATTCCAGCGCTTTCAGCACGGCGGCACGGGTATTGGCGTGCGAAAGATGGGTGCCGGTCACCGCCAGCGCGCGGGAAGAGGCAATGTACTCCTCATGAATATCCTCAGGCGCCAGCGCCATGTCGGCGCAATTATCACGGTAAAAAATGAGCGGGAAGGTCTCGTGGTCTTTAATTCCCAGCATTACCAGCGCGGTAAGGCGCTGTTTATCGGTGATCAGGTATTCGGTATCAACCCCGGCCCGGCTGAGCGTTTCACGCAAAAAACGGCCATTGTGCTCATCACCTACGCGCGCCAGCATGGCGGATTTTAACCCCTGAATGGCGGTGCCATAGGCGACATTACCGGAAGACCCGCCCAGATATTTAGAGAAACTGGCAACATCTTCTAGCCTTGCACCAATCTGCTGGGCATAGAGGTCGACAGCCACCCGGCCAATACAGATGACGTCGAGCCGCTTTACTGCTGCATTCATAGCTAGGATTTCCTTTTGCATATCTGCTGTACGGAGGGGTCGGGATACCGACAAGGTCTCCACAAACAGCCTGAGAGTTAACGGTTGTTCTTAGTTTGAGAAATAAATATTTCATTTGCAAACTTGTTCGAAATTAAAAAACCAAAAGTGTGAAGGATCTACCACTCTGCCGCGCCAGCCCGCGTTCAGCAACGGATCGCCGGTGGTCACGGCGTCAGCAGATGGGTGGTCTGATGAGAGACCGCTTTATATCTGATTTTTAACAGGATATTGGCGTGGCAGGCCGCCTGGTAAGGCCGCTGAAGGGGGAGCGACTGACGGTGAAACGGCTGAAACGAAGAGAGAGTTTGATCCCTCTCGCAAAATGAAATGTTTTTTCTGTATTTCTATTTAATGAAAAAAATGTTTGCCTATAATCCAAAAGTATTCCAGTGGACGTTAACGAGATTCCAACAACCGTGCAAACCGTGCGGCGCGGGAAACGCGACGAACCCACAGACAAAAGCTGAACAATAAGGATTGTGCAAGATGGGCAAACTGAGGCTGACAATGGCGCAGGCGCTGGTGAAGTTCCTTGATAACCAGTATCTGGAAGTGGATGGCGTAGAGCATAAATTTGTTAAAGGGATTTTTGCCATCTTTGGTCACGGCAATGTGCTGGGGTTAGGCCAGGCACTGGAACAAGACAGCGGTGAGATGCGGGTTTTCCAGGGGCGTAACGAACAAGGCATGGCGCACGCCGCCACCGGTTTTGCCCGCCAGTCTCTGCGTCGCCAGATTATCGCCTGTACCGCGTCCGTTGGCCCCGGTGCGGCGAACATGCTCACCGCCGCCGCGACGGCAACCGCCAACCGGATTCCGCTGCTGCTGCTGCCCGGTGACGTCTTTGCCACCCGCCAGCCGGACCCGGTTCTGCAACAGGTCGAGCAGAGCTACGACCTGAGCATCAGCACCAATGATGCCTTCCGGGCGGTCAGCAAATACTGGGACCGCATTACGCGCCCGGAACAGCTGATGAGCGCCAGCATTAACGCCATGCGGGTCCTCACCGACCCGGCGGAAACCGGTGCGGTGACGCTGTGCCTGCCGCAGGACGTCCAGGGCGAAGCCTGGGATTACCCAGAGACCTTTTTCGCGCGACGCGTGCACCGGCTCGATCGTCGCCCGGTCAGCGCGGCACATCTGGCAGACGCCATCTCCGTCATCAAAGCCAGCCGCAAGCCGCTGATTATCTGCGGTGGCGGGGTGAAATACGCTGGTGCCGGTGAAGCGCTGTCCCGCTTTGCCGAACATTACCAGATACCGTTTGCTGAAACCCAGGCCGGAAAAGGCACGGTGGTGTCATCCCATCCGCTGAACGTCGGCGGCGTCGGGGAGACCGGCTGCCTGGCCGCCAACTTGCTGGCGAAAGAGGCCGATTTAGTCATCGGCATTGGCACCCGCTTTAGTGATTTCACCACCTCTTCAAAATGGCTTTTCCAGCACCCCAACGTGCGTTATCTGAACGTCAACGTCAGCAACTTCGATGCCTGGAAGCTTGACGGCATTCCGCTGCTGGCCGATGCCCGTGAAGCGCTCACCGCACTGGACGACGCACTGGCTGACGCCGACTGGCAGGCCGGATGGGGCGCGCAGATCGCCAGCGTTCAGAGCAGCCAGTTGAAAGAGACGCAGCGCGTCTATCAGGCGCAGTGGCAGGAGAGTGGGTTTGTGCCGGAAGTCGACGATCGTCTCGATCGCGAGGCGGTCTATCGCGAATTTCGCCAGATTACCGATTCCACGCTGACCCAGAGCAGCGTGCTGGGAGTGCTCAATGAGACGCTGTCGGCAGAGGCCATAATTGTGGCGGCGGCGGGCAGCCTGCCCGGCGATTTACAACGGGTGTGGCGCAACCGGGCCACCAACACCTATCACGTGGAGTACGGCTACTCGTGCATGGGTTATGAGGTGAACGCCGCGCTCGGCGTCAAGCTGGCGCAGCCGCAAACGGAAGTTTACTCGCTGGTCGGCGACGGCTCTTTCATGATGCTGCACTCCGAGCTGGTCACCTCCTTACAGGAAGGGGCGAAGATCAACGTGGTGCTGCTCGATAATATGGCCAACGGCTGCATCAATAACCTGCAGATCGGTCACGGTATGGGCAGCTTCGGCACCGAATTCCGCTATCGCTCGGCGCAGACCGGGCAGCTACAGGGCGGGCTGATCCCGATCGATTTCGCCACCATCGCGGCAGGCTACGGCTGTAAAACCTGGCGCGTCACCACGCTGGATGAACTGCGCCACGCGCTGGATGCCGCGCGCCGCGAAACGGTCAGTACCCTGATTGATATTAAAGTGCTGCCGAAAACCATGGTGCACTCGTACGGCAGCTGGTGGAACGTCGGTATTGCCCAGACGGCATTGTCCGAACGTATTCGCAAAGTGGCTGAAATGATTAATGAAAAACGCGCCGAGGCGCGGGATTACTAACCTATAACGCTTACCTTGAACCCTACAGAATCACGGAGAAAACCACTATGTCACTCAAATTAGGTGTCATCGGCGCTGGCGCCATCGGTAAAGAACATATCCGTCGTTGCACCCAGGTCTTACAGGGTGCCACCGTGGTGGCGGTGTCGGACATTAATGCAGAAAGCGCGCGTGCGGCAGTGGCGTTGCCGGGAGTACAGGCTGAGATCTACACCGACGGTCATGACGTGATTAACGCCAGCGATGTCGATGCGATCCTGGTGACCTCCTGGGACCCGACGCACGAAGAGTATACCCTCGCGGCGATCGCCGCCGGCAAACCGGTCTTCTGTGAGAAGCCGCTGGCGATGAGCGCGGAAGGCTGCCGCCGCATCGTTGACGCTGAAATGAAAGCGGGCCGCCGTCTGGTACAGGTCGGCTTTATGCGTCCTTACGATGAAGGCTATCTGGCGCTGAAAAAAGTCATCGATGATGGCGATATCGGCGCACCGCTGATGCTGCGCTGCGCGCACCGTAACCAGTCAGTGGGCGAGAATTACACCACCGATATGGCGATCACCAACACTCTGATCCACGAGTTGGACGTGCTGCGCTGGTTGCTGGATGACGACTATCTGTCGGTGCAGGTGCGCTTCCCGCGCTCCACTTCCCATACCCACCCGCGTCTGAGAGACCCGCAGATTGTCTCGTTCGAAACGCGCAAAGGCACCCTGATCGATGTTGAAGTGTTTGTGAACTGCCAGTACGGCTACGACATCCAGTGTGAAGTGGTGGGTGAAACGGGCATTGCCCGTCTGCCAGAGCCGTCAGCGGTACAGATGCGTAAGAGCGCTAACCTGTCGACCGCCATTCTCATCGACTGGAAAGACCGCTTTATTAAAGCCTACGACGTGGAACTGCAGGCCTTTATCAATGACGTGAAGGCCGGTCAGCTGCAGGGGCCTTCGGCGTGGGACGGCTATGCGGCCTCGGTGGCGGCCGATGCCTGCATGCAGGCCCAGGAGAACAGCGGGCCGGTAGCGGTCGCGTTGCCTGAGTGCCCGGCGTTCTACCAGCGCTAATCGCTTTCTCGTTTTCGGAACGTCTTTGAACAGGTAACGACGATGAAAATTGCTTTCGACGTTGATGTGATTCGGGATCTCGGGATTACCCGTATGGTCCAGCAGGTCGCGGAGTGGGGCTATCAGTACATTGAGCAGTCGCCCCATCCGCAGATTAACCCGTTCTACAAGCACCCGCGCGCCAGCCGGGAAACCATCGCCGAATATAAGCAGGCGCTGCGCGACAACGGCGTGGAGATCTCCTCGTTTATCTGTGTTTACCGCTGGTCCGGTCCGGACGAACTGCGCCGTCAGGCGGCGGTAAAAAACTGGAAGCGGCTGATCGAAGTGGCGGTGGAAATGGGCGTGCAGGTGATCAACACCGAATTTTCCGGCGATCCGAATCAGCCGGAAATCTGTGAAGAGATGTTCTATCGCTCGATGGATGAGCTGCTGCCTGTGATTGAGCGCGAAGGCATCCGGCTGGAGATCCAGGCCCATCCGTGGGACTTCTGTGAAGAGCACAATGAAACCGTCGATATTGTGAAGTCGTTCCGCAGCGAGAATGTGAAGTACGTATACAGCGTTCCGCACACTTTCTTTTATGACAAAGGGAAAGGAGAGGTGGAGAAAATGTTGCGTTATGCCGGCAACGATCTCTCCCACGTGCTGATTGCTGACACCCGAAATCATACCCGGCACTGCCGCTATATAGTCAATCCACCGGGCGTGGATGCTGCAGTTCATCAACATGTTGGCGTGGGCGAGGGCGACGTTGATTTTGACGCGCTGTTCCGCACCCTGCGCGAGATGAACTTTGCTGAACAGACCTTCAAGGTCGGCGGTCCGCCGATTGTTGCCGCGTCGCTGTTTGGCTACCCGGAGAAGATGAAATACCAGGCGGTGGAAACCCGTGAACTCATCGAACGTGAATTGCTGCGTCGTTAAGACGCGGCAGCAGGAGCATGGAAATGAACAAAGATAATGTGAAACTGGCGATTGCCCCGATTGGCTGGACTAACGACGATATGCCCGAGCTGGGCTGTGAAAATACCTTCCAGCAGACGGTCAGTGAAATGGCACTGGCCGGGTTTAGCGGAAGTGAAGTGGGCAGCAAGTATCCGCGCGATCCGGCGGTTCTGAAGCCGATGCTCGATCTGCGCGGTATCCAGATCTGCAACGCCTGGTTCAGCACCTTTTTTGCCAACGGGCAGCGGGAAAAGACCATCGACGAGTTTGTGAATCACATGAACTTCCTTCATGCGATGGGGGCGAAGGTGATTGGCTGCTCCGAGCAAAGCGGTAGTATCCAGGGGCTGGAAAAGCCGATTCTGGGAGAGGTTAAACCTTGCTTCAGCGAAGAAGAGTGGCAGCGGGTTGCCGAGGGCTACAACACCCTGGGGCGTCTGGCCGCTGAAAAGGGGATGCAGGTCTGTCTGCACCACCATATGGGAACCGGTATTCAGACCACGGAAGAGATCGACACATTTATGTCGCTGGTGGATGACAAGGTATTCCTGCTGTACGACACCGGCCATGCCTGGTATTCCGAAGGTGGCGAAGCACCGATGCTGGCGATCCTCGAAAAATACCTGCCGCGCATCAACCACGTACACCTGAAAGATGTGCGTCCGGCGGTGATTGAGCAGGTGCGTCGTGAAGGGCTGTCATTCCTTGATGGGGTGAAAAAAGGCACCTTCACCGTGCCCGGCGACGGGGTGATCGATTTCCGTCCGGTATTTAAACTGCTGGATGATTTTGGCTACCGCGGCTGGATGGTGGTGGAGGCCGAGCAGGACCCGGCGCTGGCGAACCCGTTCGAATATGCGCTGAAGGCACGACAGTACATTCGTGAAACCGCAGGAATCTAATCGTTGATCCATTTTCAGGCCACACCCCGTTGTGGCCTGCTTTTTCCCCTTCACGCTTATCACCACAATACCCGCTAATCAGATCGAGCCGATTTTCCCCCGGTGGCGCTACGCGCCGCCTCCGGGGCGTTTCTCATGGCTATAAATCATCTACGTTGCAGCATTCTGTGATCCAGCTTGAAAAATGCACACTTCCGGCTTTCAGCCCATTTACCTTCCCTTTGTCGGCGGCATAGTATGAACCTTATATAAAAGAACGCAGTTCTATAATGTAGAACAAAATAGTTAAGCAAGGAGATCTCATGCAGCAAACCGCGCAGTTCACGGGGATCATTCCCCCTGTCTCCACCATTTTTAGCGCCGACGGCCAGTTCGATCCCCAGGGCACCGCCGCGCTGATCGACGATATGATCTCCGCCGGCGTGGATGGCCTGTTCTTTCTGGGCAGCGGCGGGGAGTTCTCGCAGCTCAACGCCGAAGAGCGTAAAGCCATTGCGGCATTTGCTATCGGCCACGTGGATCGCCGGGTGCCGGTACTGATCGGAACCGGCGGCACCAACGCCCGGGAGACGATTGAGCTCAGCCAGCACGCGCAGCAGGCGGGCGCCGACGGCATCGTGGTGATCAACCCCTACTACTGGAAAGTCTCTGAACAGAACCTGATCCACTACTTCCAGCAGGTGGCCGACAGCGTCACCCTGCCGGTGATCCTCTATAACTTCCCGGCGCTGAGCGGCCAGGATCTGACGCCGGCGCTGGTCAAAACCCTCGCGGACTCGCGGCGCAATATTGTCGGCATCAAAGACACCATCGACTCGGTGGCGCATCTGCGCAGCATGATCCAGACGGTGAAAGCCGCGCATCCGCACTTCTCGGTGCTGTGCGGCTACGACGATCACCTGTTCAACACCCTGCTGCTTGGCGGCGACGGCGCCATCTCCGCCAGCGGCAACTTTGCCCCGCAGGTGTCGGTGAAGCTGCTGCAGGCGTTCCGCGACGGCGACCTGGCGCAGGCGGCACAGTATCATCAGACGCTGCTGCAGATCCCCCAGATGTACCAGCTGGATACGCCGTTCGTGAATGTCATTAAAGAGGCGGTGGTGCTGTGTGGACGGCCGATCTCGACGCACGTACTGCCGCCAGCTTCGGCGCTGGACGACATTAAAAAAAGGCAGCTTAAAACCTTGCTGCAACAGCTCAGACTCTGCTGAACCGGAAAAATAAGATGGCGATTGAGACGATATTCACGGCGCAGGACGATGCTTTTTACGCGGTTATCACCCATGCCGCCGGCCCACAGGGGGCGCTGCCGCTGACCCCGCAAATGCTGATGGAGTCGCCGAGCGGTAATCTGTTCGGCATGACGCAAAACGCCGGGATGGGCTGGGACGCTAACAAGCTTACCGGAAAAGAGGTGCTGATCATTGGCACTCAGGGCGGTATCCGCGCCGGTGACGGGCGCCCGGTGGCGCTGGGTTACCATACCGGGCACTGGGAGATCGGCCTGCAAATGCAGGCCGCGGCCAAAGAGATCACCCGCAACGGCGGGATCCCGTTCGCCGCCTTCGTCAGCGACCCCTGCGATGGCCGCTCTCAGGGCACCCATGGCATGTTCGACTCGCTGCCGTACCGCAACGACGCGGCCATTGTGTTCCGCCGCCTGATCCGCTCGCTGCCAACGCGCCGGGCGGTGATCGGCGTGGCGACCTGCGACAAAGGCCTGCCGGCGACGATGATTGCCCTGGCGGCGATGCACGATCTGCCGACCATTCTGGTTCCCGGCGGCGCGACGCTGCCGCCAACCTTCGGGGAAGATGCCGGGAAAGTACAAACCATTGGCGCACGCTACGCCAACCACGAACTGTCGTTGCAGGAGGCTGCCGAGTTGGGCTGCCGGGCCTGCGCCTCTCCGGGGGGCGGTTGCCAGTTCTTAGGAACGGCGGGCACCTCGCAGGTGGTGGCGGAAGCCCTCGGGCTGGCGCTGCCGCACTCGGCGCTGGCGCCGTCAGGGCAGGACGTGTGGCTGGAAATCTCCCGCCAGTCGGCCAGAGCGGTGAGCGAACTGGATAACCGCGGTATCACCACCCGCGATATTCTGACCGACAAAGCGATTGAAAACGCGATGGTTATCCACGCGGCGTTTGGCGGCTCCACCAACCTGCTGCTGCATATTCCCGCCATCGCCCACGCGGCGGGCTGCACCATCCCGGACGTTGAGCACTGGACGCGCATCAACCGGAAAGTCCCACGGCTGGTTAGCGTGCTGCCGAACGGCCCGGACTACCACCCGACGGTGCGCGCTTTCCTCGCCGGTGGAGTGCCGGAAGTGATGCTGCATCTGCGCGATCTGGGGCTGCTGCATCTCGATGCGATGACGGTCACCGGGCAGACGGTCGGGGAAAATCTCGACTGGTGGCAGACCTCCGAGCGGCGTGAGAAATTCCGTCAGTGCCTGCGCGAGCAGGATGGCGTCGACCCGGATGATGTGATCCTCCCGCCGGCCCGCGCGCAGGCTCGGGGGCTGACCTCTACGGTGGCTTTCCCGGTGGGCAATATTGCGCCTGAGGGGTCGGTTATCAAAGCTACGGCCATCGACCCGTCGGTGGTGGGCGAAGATGGTGTTTATCGTCATACCGGGCGGGCGCGGGTGTTTGTGTCGGAGGCGCGGGCGATCAAGGCGATTAAGAACGGCGAGATCGAACAGGGCGATATCATGGTGGTGATCGGCGGCGGCCCGTCCGGCACCGGCATGGAAGAGACCTACCAGCTCACCTCGGCGCTGAAGCATGTGTCGTGGGGAAAAACGGTGTCGCTGATTACCGACGCCCGTTTTTCCGGGGTGTCGACCGGCGCCTGCTTTGGTCACGTCGCCCCGGAAGCGCTGGCGGGCGGGCCTATCGGCAAGCTGCGCGATAACGATGTGATTGAGATTGCGGTGGACAGGCTGGCGTTAACCGGCAGCGTCAACTTTATCGGTACCGCGCAGAAGCGGCTTACGCCGGAAGAAGGGGCGCTGGAACTGGCGGCTCGCGCTGCGCATCCCGAACTGCATGCCCATGATTTTTTACCGGACGATACCCGTTTATGGGCGGCGTTACAGTCGGTCAGCGGCGGTACCTGGAAAGGCTGCATATATGATACCGATAAAATTATCGAGGTGATTAACGCCGGGAAAAAAGCTCTCGGCATTTAAATAAAATATCGCCCATTAGTCGTCTGCGGAAATATTTTGCGGGCGGCTTTGTGCTGTCTGAAATAAATATTTTTATGGATTTTAGTTATTTCATAACTTGTTAAAAGTAAAAGCTTAACTATTTTATCGTGATGTCATTTTTATAACGATGGTAATCACAAAAACCAAAAAACATAATTCATAAATTAAAAATGGTCATTGCCGGAAAAATGCTCATCTTCTTACACTCTGTTAACACGAAAACGTGAACCATAAGCACACGAATGATGGGTGAATTCCTGATGTGGCAACAGAAATTTATTCCTGTTTCAGGACTCTGACGTTTGCTCTATTCCACTCTTTAGGGTTGGGGATAAATATGCAATTAACCATGAAAGATAAAATCGGCTACGGCCTGGGCGATACCGCCTGCGGCTTTGTCTGGCAGGCCACGATGTTCCTGCTGGCCTATTTCTATACCGATGTATTTGGCCTTTCCGCAGGCATTATGGGCACGCTGTTTTTGGTTTCCCGCGTGCTGGATGCCGTGACCGATCCGCTGATGGGCCTGCTGGTGGACCGCACCCGTACCCGCCACGGTCAGTTCCGTCCGTTCCTGCTGTGGGGGGCTATCCCGTTTGGCATCGTCTGCATGCTGACCTTCTACACGCCGGACTTTTCCGCTCAGGGCAAGATTATCTATGCCTGCGTGACCTACATTCTGCTGACGCTGGTGTACACCTTCGTCAACGTGCCGTATTGCGCGATGCCGGGGGTGATTACCGCCGATCCCAAAGAGCGTCATGCCTTGCAGTCGTGGCGCTTCTTCCTCGCGGCGGCGGGCTCGCTGGCGATTAGCGGGATTGCGCTGCCGCTGGTGGGCATCATCGGCAAAGGGGACGAGCAACTGGGCTACTTTGGCGCGATGTGCGTGCTGGGGCTGACCGGCGTGGTGCTGCTGTACGTGTGCTTCTTTACCACCAAAGAGCGCTACACCTTCGAGGTGCAGCCAGGTTCGTCGGTGGCGAAAGATCTCCGACTGCTGTTCGGCAACACCCAGTGGCGCATTATGTGTGCCTTCAAAATGATGGCGACCTGTTCCAACGTGGTACGCGGCGGGGCGACGCTCTATTTCGTCAAGTATGTGATGGACCATCCGGAACTGGCGATGCAGTTTCTGCTGTACGGCAGCATTGCCACCATGTTTGGCTCGCTGGCCTCGTCGCGCCTGTTAGGCCGCTTCGACCGGGTGAAGGCGTTTAAAGCGATTATCGTGGTTTACTCGCTGATCAGCCTGCTGATTTTCATGGTGCCGGCCGAACATATTGCGCTGATTTTCGCCCTCAACATTGTGTTCCTGTTCGTCTTTAACACCACTACGCCGCTGCAGTGGTTGATGGCCTCCGACGTGGTGGATTACGAAGAGAGCCGCAGCGGGCGGCGCCTCGACGGGCTGGTGTTCTCGACCTACCTGTTTAGCCTGAAGATTGGCCTGGCGATCGGCGGCGCGGTGGTGGGCTGGATCCTGGCCTTCGTCAACTACTCCGCCAGCAACAGCGTGCAGCCGGTGGAGGTGCTTTCCACCATCAAAATTCTGTTCTGCGTGGTGCCAGTGGTGCTCTACGTCGGCATGTTCATCATGCTGTCACTCTACAAGCTGACCGATGCCCGCGTGGAGGCCATCAGTCAGCAGTTACGTAAGCATCGCTCGGTGCAGGAAGAGGGTATTCCTGCCAGCGCCGCCGCGACATCTAATTCCTAAGAAGGAGGTACTATGTACACGATTACCAATCCGATTCTGACCGGGTTTAACCCGGACCCGTCGATGTGTCGCCAGGGTGAGGATTACTACATCGCCACCTCTACCTTCGAGTGGTTTCCGGGGGTGCGCATTTATCATTCGCGAGATTTGAAAAACTGGTCGCTGGTCAGCACCCCACTGGATCGTGTGTCGCAGCTGGACATGAAGGGCAACCCGGACTCCGGCGGCATCTGGGCGCCGTGTCTGAGCTATGCCGATGGGCAGTTCTGGCTGCTGTATACCGATGTCAAAATTGTGGATTCCCCGTGGAAAAACGGCCGCAACTATCTGGTCACCGCTCCGTCCATTGAAGGGCCGTGGAGCGAGCCTGTCGCTATGGGCAACGGCGGTTTCGATCCGTCGCTGTTCCACGATAACGACGGGCGTAAATACTATATTTATCGCCCGTGGGGGCCACGTCACCACAGCGATCCGCACTGTACCATCGTGATGCAGGAGTTCTTCCCGCAGAGCCAGACGCTGTCGAAAACGCGGAAAACCCTGTTTACCGGTACGGCGCTGCGTTACACCGAGGGTGCCCACCTGTACCAGAAAGACGGCTGGTACTATCTGCTGGTCGCCGAGGGCGGCACCAGCTACGAGCATGCGGTGGTGGTGCTGCGGGCTAAAAACATCGACGGCCCGTATGAGCTGCACCCGGACGGCACGATGATGACCAGCTGGCATCTGCCGGAAAACCCGTTACAGAAGAGCGGCCACGGTTCGCTGCTGGAGACCCACACTGGCGAATGGTACATGGCCTATCTCACCAGCCGTCCACAGCGTTTGCCCGGCGTGCCGCTGCTGGCTTCCGGCGGGCGTGGCTACTGCTCGCTCGGGCGTGAAACGGGGATCGCGCGTATCGCCTGGCACGACGGCTGGCCGTCGGTGGAAGGGGGCAAACATGCGCAGCTGACCGTGCCGGGGCCAAGGATGACCGAAAGTCGCGCCGTCGCCAGCGAGAACTGGCGGGATGATTTCAGTGGCCCGACTCTCGATCCGCACCTGCAGACGCTGCGTATCCCGTTTGATGATACTTTAGGTTCGCTCAGCGCGCGTTCGGGCTTTCTGCGGCTGTATGGCAACGATTCGCTTAACTCCACCTTTACCCAGTCGACGGTGGCCCGGCGCTGGCAGCACGCTGCTTTCCGCGCCGAAACGCGCATGGAATTTTCCCCGGAGAACTTCCAGCAGAGCGCCGGCCTGACCTGTTATTACAACAGCAAAAACTGGAGCTACTGCTTTGTGGATTTCGAAGAGGGCCGGGGGCGGACGATAAAAGTGCTGCAGCTGGACCACAACGTGCCGTCATGGCCGCTGCACGAGCAGCCGGTTGCGGTGCCGGAAACGGCGCAGAGCATCTGGCTGCGGGTTGACGTTGACCATCTTGTCTATCGCTACAGCTACTCGTTTGACGGTGAGCAGTGGCATACCGTGCCGGTTGATTATGCCGCCTGGAAGCTGTCGGATGACTATATCGGCGGGCGCGGATTCTTTACCGGTGCCTTCGTTGGCCTGCACTGCGAGGATATCAGCGGCGACGGGTGCTACGCCGATTTCGACTACTTCAGCTATGAGCCGGTTGCCGGATAACGCCTCAGGCCGGGTAGCCCAGCGCGACCGACAGCTGGCGCCCGGCGGTTTCCAGCAGGGCACGAAAGCGAGCGAGCTCGTCGTCATCGACGCGGGAGGTGAGCGTTGACAGGCTCAGGGCGGCAATAACGCGCGATTCATGGTTCCACACCGGAACCGCCACGCAGCGCACGCCCTGTTCGTTCTCTTCGCTATCGAGGGCATAGCCGTTGGCGCGGGTTTGCGCCAGCGCTGCCAGCAGGGCCTCGCGGGAGGTGATGGTCGCGGGGGTGAATGCCGTGTACTGATAGCCTTCCAGCAGGGGCTGGCGTTCTGCTTCGCTGAGCCAGGCGACCAGCACCTTGCCGATCGCCGTGGCGTGGATCGGCAAACGCCGGCCGATGCGCGAGTAGGCGATGGCGGCGAGCTTGCCTTCGATTTTTTCGATATAGACCCCTTCGCGCCCGTCAAGGATGCCGAGATGGGTGGTCTGCCCGGTGTGCTGCGACAGTTCGGTCAGCCAGCTTTTGGCCTTCTGACGAATATCGATGGTCCCCACCACAAAATTACCGCGTTCGACCAGCTTCATGCCCAGGCGATATTTGCCATTTTCCGGGTTCTGGTCGATATAGCCGTGCAGCTGCAGCGTTTTGAGTAGCGAATGCAGGGTGCTTTTGCTGAGGCCCATCTGTTTGCTGATGTCGGTGATCTTGAGCTCCGTGGCCTGTTCGTTAAACAGGTCGAGGATCGTCAAGGCACGTTCAACAGACTGAATAATAGGCATAATGCACGACCGCTCACGCTAGGGGGGAAGGTGGAAAACGTACCCTTTTTACGCTGAAAAATCAAACGGCTGGCGGGATCCCCGGTAAGCATGGCGCCCCCGGGGAGTTTCAGAGGGCGGGATTACTGCTGTGGCGCCAGGGCGGTTTTATCGACGTAGGGCTTCATCAGCGCATCGGCCTCTTTCTGGGCGGCCTGTACCGCGGCTTCCGGGGTCACTTTGGCATCGTTGACCACTGCGGCCAGCTGGTTTTCCATGGCTTTACGCACGGCGACGGTCTCCCAGGTGGAATACCACGGATGGGCATATTTCAACTGCTCCAGCGCAATCGTCGCGCGCGGGTCCTGCTGCAGATAGGCTTTCATTTCCGGGGTATCGTAGGCGGCTTTTCGCGGCGAGAAATAGCCGGTAAAGCGGCTCCAGGCGCCGTTCACCTGCGGGCTAACCAGATAGGTTAAGAACTGATACGCCGCCTTTTTTTGTTCCTCGGAAATGCCTTTAAAGCTTACCAGGCTGGCGCCGCCGATCGGTACAGCCCGCTGCTCTTTCGCCGGCAGCATCGCCACTCCCAGTTCAAAATCCTTGCTGTTCTCACGCATAAAGCCCAGCGCGCCGGTGCTCAGCATCGCCATGCCCACTTTGCCAGAGAAGAAGCTGGCGCTGATCTGCTTTGAATTCAGCACGCCGGAGGGCATCACTTTGTCTTTGTAGATCAGATCCTGCCAGAAGCGCAGAGCCCCGATGGTGGTCGGTGCGTTGTAGTACACCTCGCCGGGGTAATCTTCGTTGAAATATTTACCGCCGTTGGCCCGCACCAGCGCCGAGAAAATCCAGCCGCCGTAGTCGTCGTTGGTCGACGGCAGCATGATCCCCCACTGGCCCTTGCTCTCGTCGGTCAGCTTTTTGGCATCCGCCAGCAGCTCGGCCCAGGTCTGCGGCGGCTGTTTGATTCCGGCCTGATCGAACAGCGTCTTGTTGTAATAGAGGATCGGCGTCGAGTTATGGAACGGGATCGCATAGGTGGTGCCCATCACCTGGGCATTCTTGTGCATCGCTGGCCAGAAATCCTGCACCAGGAAATCGCCAGCCTTCTGGTCGCCATATTTAAACAGCTCGTCCATCGGCAGGATCTCCTCCTTCAGCGCCAGATCGGTGGTGAAGTTGGCGGACATGATCACCAGCGCCGGCGGCTGCCCGGCTTTCTGCGCCGACTCGGCTTTGATCTTGGTGGTGTCGTAGTTGCCGGTGAAGATCCCGCGCACTTCGACATCCTGCTGCGCGTCGTTGAAAGCTTTGATCACCCGGGTCATCTCCATGGTCAGCTTACCGTCGACTGGCGCCGGGAACATGAAATCGATCTTCTCTTTCGCCAGCGCGCTGCCGCAGAGAGCAAGTGAAAGCCCGACCGCCGTCAGGGTTTTAAGCATGGTCAATCTCCTGGAGTAAACGCCTGATTCACAGGCTCATTAAGTTGTGCTGCTGATCAGCATGAAAGAGATGAATATCGGCAGGCGCGAAGCCGAGGGTCAGCGTGTCGCCTTTCTCCGGCACCGT
Organism: Klebsiella sp. R445; assembly: GCF_051131755.1. Taxonomy (NCBI): domain Bacteria; kingdom Pseudomonadati; phylum Pseudomonadota; class Gammaproteobacteria; order Enterobacterales; family Enterobacteriaceae; genus Klebsiella; species Klebsiella sp. R445. Next base: position 2,603,756 of record NZ_CP180446.1, on the reverse strand, counting down.
GCCGCGGTGGCGGCGACTAAAGCGCAGGGTGCCGATAGGGGTGCTGACGTGGAGCAGATAATCGGCACCCATCAGTTCTCGTTGCAGCACGCTGGCGGGCAGGCGCAGGTGGCCTTCCTCCACGCGATCGCTGATATGTTCCGGACGAATGCCCAACCAGACGCGGGATTCGTCGCGCCAGTCTGGCGGCAGCGGATGGCGCAGTTCGCCGAGCTGAACCTGGCCGTCGGTGCAGGGCAGCGACAGCAGATTCATCGCTGGCGAGCCGATAAACCCGGCGACAAACAGGTTGGCCGGATGGGCATAGAGGTGCTCCGGCGGCCCAACCTGCTGCACCTGGCCACCGTTCATCACCACGATGCGGTCAGCCATCGACATCGCTTCGGTCTGGTCGTGGGTCACGTAGACGGTGCTGGTTTTCAGCTGCTGGTGGAGATCCATAATGCTATCGCGCACCTCGCTGCGCAGCCGCGCGTCGAGGTTGGAGAGCGGCTCGTCCATCAGAAACAGACGCGGGTTGCGCACGATGGCGCGGGCCATCGCCACCCGCTGACGCTGGCCGCCGGAGAGCTTCGCCGGTTTGCGGTCCAGCAGGCTTTCCAGCTGCAGCATCTGCGCCACGTGGTCGACCCGCGGCTGCCAGCTGGCCTTGTCTTCCTTACGCACCTTCATGCCGAAGGTGATGTTGTCCTGCACCGACAGATGCGGAAACAGCGCGTAGTTCTGGAAGATCATCGCGAAATTACGTTCGCGCGGCGACAGGGCGGTGATGTTTTGGTTGTGCAGCCAGATCTCGCCTTCGCTCACCGGCTCCAGTCCGGCCAGCAGCCGCAGCAGCGTGCTTTTGCCGCAGCCGGAGGGGCCGACCAGCACCACAAACTCGCCGTCGTGAATGTCGAGGGAGAGGGCATCGAGCGCCGGTTTGCCGTCAAAGCGCTTACTGATGTTTTGCAAACTAAGCATGAGGATTAACGCTCTTCCGTTGGGCAGCTAATGTTTTCGTCATACAGCCACGGCCCGGCGTGGTGGGTCAGCGGGTGCTGGTAGCTGACCCACTGCTCGCCGACCTGGCGGTGCATCAGGCACGAGGCTGGCGACAGGTCGTAGTACGGGCGGCTGTCTTCATGAAAATAGGGCACCTGATGGACGGTGCCGGGGATGGTGGAGATGATCGCCTGGCGGTACTGGGTCAGGGTCAGGCTGTGGTTATGGCCGCAGAAGATGCGCGTCAGCGAAGGGAAGCGCTCAACCAGCCCCAGCAGGCGGTAGCCGTTTTCACAGGCGATAGGGTCCATCTGTGCGTTGCCCAGCGGCAGCGGCGGGTGGTGCATAAAGACGGTGGCCGGTTTGTCGCCGCCGTCGAACAGCTGGGCTTCCAGCCATTTGATGGTTTCGTCGGTCAGCCAGCCTTTGGAGGTGCCGGCGCGGCTGGAGTCGATAAACAGCAGGCGGGTGGCAAAATCATCCACCGCGTAATGCATGTTCTGCGCATCGTTGCCGAGCTGCGGGCACAGCGGCTGCAGGTATTCCAGAAACAGCGCTTTGTCGTCGTGGTTGCCGGGGATCAGGTACAACGGATAGTTCAGGCTGCCGAGGATCTGGCGGGCCGCCTCGTACTCCTGCGGGCGGCCGCAGTTGACGATATCACCGCTGATCACCACCGCGTCCGGGCGCTCGGGCAGGGCGTTCAGCTGGGAGACCACGTCGGCGTTGGCGGCGTTTACATCGATAAAGCCATACAGTTTCTGACCGTGGCTGCGAAAGTGGGTATCCGAGATTTGCGCTAACAGCATAGATAACTCCTTATTTGATCCCGGAGAAGCCGAAGCTTCGCAGGAACTGTTTCTGGAAAAGGATGAATGCCAGCATCAGCGGCAGACAGACCATCAAGGTACCGGCGCCGATGGTACCCCACTGGCCGCCGGATTCGGCGCCCATGGCGAAGGAGACCAGCCCCACGGTGAGCACCTGTTTATCGGGATCGTTGAGCATCATCAGCGGCCACAGATACTCGTTCCAGTGGTAGGTAATGCTGACGGTGGCGAAGGCCAGCACCGACGGCCAGGACATCGGCAGCAGCACGCGGAACAGCACCTGCCACCAACGGCAGCCCTCCATCAGAGCGGCTTCTTCCAGCTCTTTGGGGATGGCGAGGAACGCCTGGCGCATCAGGAACACGCCGAACGCCGAGGTGAAGTAGGGCATCATCACCCCGGTGAGGGTGTTGAGCAGGCCGAAGGTTTTCAGGGTCAGCATGTTCGGCACCATCATCACCACCGGCATGATCATCAGCTGCACCAAAAACAGCAGGAACAGCGTCTGTTTGCCGCGGAACTCGTGGCAGGCGAAGACGTACCCGGCGGTGGTGATGGTGAACAGCTGCACGATGAAGGTGCCGAAGGTGAAGATCAGGGTGTTGGCGTACAGGCTCAGCCAGTCGGCGCTGGCCCAGGCGTCGCGGAAGTTATCGAGGGTCAGCGGCGGGCGCGGCAGCAGCGAGGCCATGTCTTCGCCGAAGGTGGTGGCGCTGAAGGCGGTCGCCAGCATCCACAGCAGCGGGCTGACCCACAGCAGCGCCAGACAGGCCATTAGCACGCTAAGGGTAAACGGCTGTGAACGACGCAGGCGCAGCCACAGCGGGTGCGATCGCTGCTGCTCTCGCAGCAGCGGCGGTGAGGCTTCAGCGCTCATAGTGCGCTCCTTTCTCCAGCAGTTTCAGGTTGATCAGCGAGAAGGCGAACAGCCCGGCCAACGTCAGGAAGGTGGCGGCAGAGGCTTTGCCGAGGTCGTGGGTATCCCACGCCAGATTCTGGATGTAGTAGAGCAGCACGGTGGTAGCGTTGTCCGGCCCGCCGCGGGTCATCACCGCCACGTGGTCAATCTGGGTGATGGAGTAGATAAGCGCGGTGGTGATAACGAAGCTGAGGGTCGGGCGCAGCAGCGGCAGGGTGACCTTAAAGAACACCTGGCTGCGGGTGGCCCCTTCCATGATGGCGGCTTCGCGAGTGGAGGCCGGGATACTCTGCAACCCGGCGAGGAAAAACAGCATGTAGTAGCCGGCGAATTTCCACACGCCAATCAGCGCCAGCGCCAGCAGCGCGCTGTTGCTGTGCCCCAGCCAGTTGGTGTTCATCGGGCCGAAGAGCTTTGCCAGATAGTGATCAAGCAGGCCGAGGCCGGGCATAAAGATAAACAGCCACAGCGCGGCGGCGCTGACCATCGGGATGATCATCGGGAAGAAGAAGGCGGTGCGCAGCCAGCGGTTCACGCGATGGTTTTCGCTGAGGGCCACCGCCAGCAGCAGGGCCAGGGTGACGCCGGGGATCACCGTCAGCAGGATGTAGAGCAGGTTATTGAGCAGCGATTGCCAGAAGACGTTATCGGCAAACAGGCGGGCAAAGTTATCCAGCCCGACGAAGGGCGCGCCGTCGCTGGCCATGCGGGTGTCGAACAGGCTGTCGTACACCGAACGGCCGAGCGGGAACCAGGTAAACAGCAGTAAAAACAGCAGAGAAGGCGACAGTATCAGCCAGGGGAGCCAGGTTTTTCTCATGGTGGCAGACGTCTCGTTCAGGCGTTTGTGGAAGCCCGGATTGTGGGAACGAATGACTGCAAAGGGATGGCGGGGAGATGACGGTTTGATGAAGTGGCAGCAAAATGCCGGGCGCAAGGGGCGCCCGGCGGGGGAGCATCGCGCTTAGAAGTCGGCCTTCAGCACCACACGATAGCGGGCTTTGCCATCGCGCACGTGCTTCAGGGCATCGTTAATCTGCGACATCGGGAACAGTTCGGTAGTCGGGGCGACTTTGCTGCGCCCGGCGAACTTCATCAACTTGCGCAGTTCAGACGGGTTACCGGTGGCCGAGCCGGAGATGCTGCGGTCGCCGCCAATCAGGGTAAAGGCCGGGACCTGAAGGGGTTTCATCACCGCGCCGACGGTGTGGAAGTTGCCGCCGTAGGCCAGCGCTTCAAAGTAGGGCTGCCATTCGAGGTCTACCGCGACGGTGTTGATGATCAGGTCAAACTGACCGGCCAGCGCTTTTAAGGCTTGCGGATCTCGGCTGTTGACCACACGATCGGCACCCATTGCCAGCACTTCCTGCTCTTTCGCCGGGTTCGAGCTAAAAGCGGTGACTTCCGCACCCATGGCGTGCAGCAGTTTGATGGCGATGTGGCCCAGGCCGCCGATACCAATGACGCCGACGCGGCTGGTAGCGGTGACGTGGTGCATCAGCAGGGGTTTAAAGACGGTGATGCCGCCGCAGAGCATAGGGCCGGCGGTTTCGATGTCGATGCTTTCCGGCAGGGGGATCACCCATTGCCAGTCGGCGCGCAGTTTATCGGCGAAGCCGCCGCGGTTGATGATGGTCGGTACCGAGCCTTCCAGGCAGTTGATCTGGTTGCCGCTGATACAGGCGTCGCAGTGCCCGCAGCTGCGGGCGGTCCAGCCGATCCCTACCTTCTGGCCGATCTTCAGTCCTTTATTTTGCGCCGCGCTGCCCAGCGCCGAGACGCGGCCGATCACTTCGTGACCGGCAACCAGCGGATAGCTCGACATGCCCCATTCGTTGTCGATCATCGACAGGTCAGAGTGGCAGATCCCGCAGTATTCAACCTGCACTTCGACGTCCTGGGGCAGCAGGTCGCCCGCGTCGTACTCCCATAGTGACAGGTCGGCGCCCGCTTCTTTGGCGGCGTAGCTTTTAATGGTGCTCATGACGGTTTCCTTGGTTTGGCGTAGTGTGCGTTGTCTGGCCTGGCTCAGATAAACAGAAAGTGTAGAGCATCGGGCGGGTGAGTGCTTGGCAGAAGGAGGCGCGGGGGAGATGGCGGCGCTGAGGCGTTGCGGGGAGCTGCTACGGGGAGCAGAGGGACTAAACGCTGTTTTTTTCAACACTTAGCGAGGCTGACATACGCTGGCGCTTGCATGGCGGCCATCGACAGGTATAATCCACAACGTTTCCGTATCCCTTCAGTGCCGAAGTGGCGAAATCGGTAGACGCAGTTGATTCAAAATCAACCGTAGAAATACGTGCCGGTTCGAGTCCGGCCTTCGGCACCAAAAGATACAATCAAGTCGCTCAAGGGCGGCTTTTTTTGTGTCTGGAATCCGCGCCACACAAGGCTTTCCGCGATTTTTCACTCAACCTAAGTCAACCTGATTCAATCGACATCAACTTACTGATGTGGGTACAACTGCGGGTATATCCCGGTTCGATAATGTTTGTACCCACACAGAACCCTTGAAAGGATACTCATCATGGCTCTGAGTGATGTGAAGGTTCGTTCGGCTAAGCCTGAAGCAAAAGCCTATAAACTGACTGACGGCGACGGTATGGTTTTGCTTGTTCACCCGAACGGTTCGAAATATTGGCGGCTTCGTTATTGCTTTGGCGGTAAGGAGAAGATGCTGGCCCTGGGGAAATATCCTGAAGTGTCATTGGCTGATGCCAGGGCACGGCGTGATGAAGCCCGTAAGCAGTTGGCTAACGGTGTCGACCCTAGTGAGAACAAGAAAGCCGTTAAGGTAGAGCAGGAGCAAGAGGCAATAACGTTTGAAGTGGTTGCCAGAGAATGGCACGCTAGTAATAAAAAATGGTCGGCATCGCATAGCGCTCGTGTATTGAAAAGCCTCGAAGATAATCTCTTTGCTGCCATTGGTAAGCGGAACATTACGGAGCTTAAGACTCGGGATCTTCTTGTACCCATCAAAGCGGTGGAATCATCCGGGCGTCTCGAAGTCGCTGCTCGTTTGCAGCAGCGTACTACCGCGATTATGCGCTTTGCTGTGCAGAGCGGCTTAATCGATTACAACCCCGCACAGGAGATTGCCGGTGCGGTTGCTACGGCGAAAAGACAGCATCGTGCTGCGCTAGAACTCAATCGCATTCCTGAATTACTTCATCGCATTGATCACTACTCTGGCAGGCCTTTAACCCGGTTGGCAGTGGAACTCACTTTGTTAGTTTTCATCCGTTCAAGCGAGCTACGTTTTGCTCGCTGGTCAGAAGTGGATTTTGATACTGCCATGTGGACGATTCCGGGAGAACGTGAGCCACTGGAGGGAGTTAAGCATTCTCAGCGTGGTTCGAAGATGCGGACTCCACATCTTGTACCCTTATCTCGACAAGCTCTCACCATTCTGGAAAAGATCAAAAGCATGAGTGGAAACCGTGAGCTGATCTTCGTTGGTGATCACGATCCGCGTAAGCCAATGAGTGAGAATACGCTTAACAAGGCCTTGCGAGTGATGGGCTATGACACGAAAACGGAAGTGTGTGGGCATGGTTTTAGAACGATGGCCTGTAGCTCGTTGATCGAGTCGGGATTATGGTCGAGTGATGCGGTAGAGCGGCAGATGAGTCACCAGGAGCGTAACACTGTGCGTGCGGCTTACATTCATAAGGCAGAGCATCTGGGGGAGAGGAGGCTAATGTTGCAGTGGTGGGCTGATTTTTTAGATGCGAATCGGGAAGCAACGACAGAGCCATTTAATTTTAGGGGAAAAAGTAAAAATAAATTGTAGGTAAATCAGGTGATTAAGTGAGTAATACTGTCTTGAATGGCAATGTTTCTTGGTAGTACGTTACGTACTACTTGCTTGTCGTCATAAACATGATAATATTTACCCTATCGCAACGTAGTACGGTGCGTACTACAGCGATAGGGGAGTGTTCATGTAGTGGCGCTACTGTTCACTCTCATTACTCTCGGAAAAGATATGACCAAAGAGGAATGAAAAATATGAATACGAAAAAATACCAGCGTACTTTGACAAATGCAACTGTAAAAAGACTCCGTATGGCACCTTTAGCAATTTTCTTATACGTGGTGCCTGCCTTATCATTTCAAATGGATTTGGAAGTTCATTCAGGTGATATGAATATCAAGCAATCAATCATCTTAAAAACTAACTAAAACATAGGGGAGAGTTCTCTCCCCAAGGATAAACTATGAATGATATTGTTAAATTGGGAGAAATTGCAGACATACGTTTAGGTATGCCGTTTAAAACGGCTATAAACGACCTTGGTGATAAAGGTAAATGCTATTTAATCCAAACTAAAGATATTGATACAGAAGGGCTTTTACGTATGGATACTCTTGCCAGAGTATCCCCTCCAGTTGACCCTGAAAAACATTATCTTCAAAATGGGGACATTCTTCTACGCCTTCGGGGGCCAGTTTTTTCAGCCTGTATCTTTAGGAAAACAAAAGCATTGCCGGGCATTACGAGTAATCAAAATGCAATAATAAAGTGCAAAGAAAACAGTATATTACCTGACTATTTAAGGTGGTATATTAATTCATCTTTTGGACAGGCCTATTTTAATGAGGTGAGTGAAGGTACTAATATTACTAAAATTAATTTAAAAACCCTTTCTAATATGAAAATTGAGCTGCCATCTCTAGATTGTCAGATTAGTATTTCTCGAATAAGAAATAACTGGGAAAATCAAAGAGATATACATAGAAGAATTGTTGATAATGGTAATTTATTATATCAGCAAGTTTGCATTAACTTACTTACAGAAGGTGATTAATCGTGATTAAAGTTAATGAAAAAGATATTAAGGAAATTGTTGGAGAAGTTTTAAATGTTTTCAGAGGGCGTTTAGATACTACGTCTTCCTTTTATTATGTTCTTCCTTTGATCTTTCTTAAATATATATCTGATCTAAATTATAAAATGAAAAGGGATGGGATAGCTTACGAACACTCAAGAATAAAAGAAGTATTATCTAATGTCCCTGAAGATATGAGTTTCTATTCTATTTGTTCTGACATCAGAGAGGGATCTATTGGTGAAAGAATTAATAGAGCGTTGCATTTCTATGATGATGTTATTTTTCATTCATTCTATAAGTGTGATGGATCAATATTTAATGATATAGACTACACATCTGATCGACTTGGATCGAGAAAAGATAGAGATGCTTTATTAAGTGATTTATTGCATGCTCTCAATTCTGAAAGGTTTCAATTCAATAATTATGATAATGGAACACCAAGTATAGAGTTAATATGCAAAGTGTTATTCGAAAAAATAGCATTTGAAACAAATGCAAGGGGTAGTGACTTTTATACACCATATGGTGTTTCGGCGTTGTTATCTGAGTTGGTTTTACCCGTGGAAGGTGATTCGATTTATGATCCTGCCTGTGGGTCAGGCTCCCTTTTATTAAGCACTATCCAGAAAATACCGAATAGTAAAAAACTGCAGGACTATAAGGTATATGGACAAGAAATTTTAAAATCCTCATGGAATATTTCGTATATTAATATGTTCTTACATGGAGTTTACGGATGTGAAATAAAATGGGGAGATGTTTTTATTAATCCACAATTTCAAGATCATAAAGGAGAATTGGAAAAATTTGATGTTGTAGTTTCAAATCCACCATTCTCTGTGTCCAATTGGGGGTATGAAGAAGCCTCTAGAGACAGGTTTGGTCGTTTTGCTCTAGGAATGCCTCCACAATCCAAGGCTGATTATGCATTTATCTTGCATATGATTGCTTCTATGAAGGATCACACAGGTAGAATGGCAGTTGTGGTCCCACATGGCGTTTTATTTCGAGGCGCAAATGAAGCTCTGATTCGACAAAATTTAATTAAGAAAAATTTATTAGACGCCGTTATTGGCCTTCCTGAACGTTTGTTTGCCTCAACTAATATAGCAACCGTTATTTTAATATTTAGAAAGAACAAAGTGGATTCAAACGTTTTGTTTATAGATTCAACGATGCTTTTTGAAAATTCAAAAGGGCGGAACTATATAACAGACGAGAATATCAAAAAAATATCAGAGGTTTTCCACGAAAGACAAGGTTTAGATAATTTTTCCCATATTGCCTGTTTAAGTGAGATTGAGGCTAATGACTATAACCTTAATATTACTAGATATGTTAAACGTACAGAGAAAGTCCAGGATATGGATCTGTATTCTTTAATTGATGAGCAAAATAAATTACAAGAAGAGTTGAGTTTTTTAGAAAAAGAAATGAAATCGTACATCCGTTTTTAAGTGTTCGGTTGGTACTGATAGGTACCAGCCTTATTTAATTTTTTTTAAATTATATGTCGATTTTAATATGACCAGTGATTATAAGCCAAGGGCATTTTATTCAACTTAGCTCTGTATTCACGCCAGTTTGGCAAGTGAATACTTATCAGGCCGATAAAACGCTCATTGTGTTTGCGTTCGTATAGATGAACTAGCTCGTGAACCACAATGAATTCAAGGCATTCAGGAGGTTTTTTCACCAATTCGAGATTGATCCAGATACGTGCGGTTTGGGGGTTACAGCTACCCCATTTGGTCTTCATTCGCTTGATGCCAACATAACTGGCTTCAACTTTAATTTCCTGCTGCCATTTTGCCATTAACTTAGGCAGTCTTTGTTTTAAAATACCACGATACCACTGGTTGAGAACAGCTTCCCGCTGGGCCGTATCATAATGTGGAGGTACTTTCATGCGTATCCAACCACCCTGAAGTTTCACTTCAGCGGGCTTATCTACTAAAACTACATCTAGCCGATAACCATCCATCCGGCGACTCGGAGCCCAGCCAATGCGATCGCAACATTACCGGTAGGCTTAAAGAATCCCTGGCACTGGTTGATGTGAACACGCTTGATCATTTGGTCGTCGGTTCAGATGGCATTGTGTCGTTTGCGGAGCGAGGGTGGATATGAAAATCATCAGTAAACGCCAGGCAATGGCTTTGTACTGACAGCATCCAGGCTCCCGGCTGTTTCGCTTCTGTACCGGCAAATATAAATGGTCTGGAAGTATCTGCCATTATGCTGGCCGGGAAGTTCAGGACATACGCGGTGTTCTGGCCGTGTTTGCTGAACGCCGTCAGGACCGCAATGGTCCCTATGTCATTCTTAGAAGTGTCACTCTCAATTAATCCTTCCCTTTAATCAGGAACAATAATGAACAATCACTCAGACCCCGGTACCAAACCGGAGAATCCCGCCTGTCAGCAGTGGGGGCTTAAACGCGCTATTACACCCTGTTTTGGCGCTCGTCTGGTACAGGAAGGCAGTCGGGTGCATTTTCTCGCTGACCGCGCCGGGTTTAACGGTGCTTTCAGCGATGATTACGCGCTGCACCTGGATCAAGCCTTTCCGTTGATACTCAAGCAACTGGAGCTGATGCTCACCAGCGGGGAACTCTCTTCACGGCATCAGCACTGTGTCACGCTTTACCACAACGGACTCACCTGCGAAGCTGATACGCTTGGTAGTTGCGGCTACGTATACTTCGCTGTTTATCCCACTCAACTTTAATTTCTTTCACGAGAGCCATCAATGAAGTTTCTACCTGCAACAACTCTGCGTGCAGCGAAGTCATGCCCGCCACCTGTCGCTATCTGGCAAATGTTACTTACTCATCTGCTATCGGCATAGTCTTTACCAAGTTGACTTTAAACGGATACTTAGTGTCCGCTTTGTGCCAAGAACGGACGAGCTGACTGAGTTATTGTTCAAAGACACGGTTCTATCGAAATATATAGACATGCCGATTCAGTATGAGCAGACAATTCTAGCTACAAGAGCTAAGAAAAGTAATGTGGCGACTGCCAAAATCTTAGAATACAATGGATAGATATAAATAATAGTAGCTCTACTTAGTTTAGGAGAAAAACTTGGAAAATTACGTTGGTATTCCTATTCCTTCAGAGAACATTGAAAATGGATTATTGCCCATCTATAAAGGACAGGTTCTTTTTATTCTTGGAGCTAATGGTGCTGGCAAGTCATCACTAATATATCACATACTAAAAAACCTAAGAGATTATAATAATGTCGTATTGATATCTGCGCATAGGCAAATTTGGTTTGACACATCGGTTATTGATATGTCGAACTCGGAGTTTGCTTCTACTTTAGAATATCTTCAAAACAACGTAAGATACTCAAACACTTCTCGTTGGAAAGTCGAGGATGCAAGACAAAGCAAACTTCCTGTCATTAGATTAAAAAAGGCAATTAATAGAAGGAATAGAGATGTTGCCGATAAAGTAGACGCAAGAGATATAGATGGAGCGCTCAAGGTTAGTGTGTCACCTAAAGAAGTAATTAATTCAGTTTTAATATCATCAGGAATGCCTATCACAATAGAGCACGATGATGAAGATAATATTATGGCAGTCAACTCAAAATATAACCCGCCATCAATTTACTCTATATCTCAATTATCTGATGGCGAGAAAAATGCCATAACTATATCCGCTGATGTTATATCAGCATTGCCAGGCGCTCTTTTTATCATTGATGAGCCTGAAAGGCATTTACATAGGTCTGTTTCATCTCCCTTGCTATCGGAACTGATAGCAATCAGGCCTGATTGCTTTTTCATTGTATCAACACACGATATAGGTCTTGCTTCAGATATGGATAATTCACAGATTCTTTTGGTAAAATCGTGTAGATATAGTTCTGAAATCGCAACTTCGTGGGAAACGGAACTCATAAGAGATCCCGGTTCAATTTCGGATCACATAAAAAAAGATATTATCGGTGCAAAAGAGAAAGTTATTTTCATAGAGGGAATAAACTCAAGTCTTGATATAGGACTTTATAAATCAATTTTTCCCGATGTTTCGTTAATCCCGAAGGAGGGCTGTGAAGATGTGGCTATTTCGGTCAGAGGTATTAGAGGTAATGATAAGCTAGGATGGGTTAATGCATTTGGATTGGTTGACAATGATAATAAGAAAACAGAAGAAATTGATAGCTTAAAAAGTGATTTTATCTTTACACTAAAATATCACTCTATTGAATCAATATTCTATCATCCTGTAATGATAGAGTTCTTCATAAAAAAGCACGGTGACATTTTTGAAATTGATATTTCGGTTATGAACAATATTAAGCAAGATATTCTTGCTGTATTAATTGATCCTTCAAAGAAGAAGGATTTATGTAGCCTTGCTGTTAATAAATCAGTAAGATGGATGTTTAATCAATTAATGCCAAGTCATAGAGGCGGCTTCGAGAATAAAAACGTGTCAATTAATGCTGGAGATATTTATAACAATGAGCTATCGATTTATGAAGATGCTCTTGAACGAAAAGATGTTAATTTCTTGATAGAAAGATATTCAATTAGGCGAACTGGTATGATAGATAAAATCATTCGCAGGCTTAACTGTCCAAATCGTGCATTTTATGAAACTAAAATTATGTCCTTAGTGAGAGATGACCAAGAGGCCAGGCATTTTGTTATAGAGTGTTTGGATGGATTACCAGAATCTGTATATTCTTAAAAAAATATTTCACACTAATAAACATCACGGATAACAGTCCTTTTTCAAATAGGTCTGTTATCTCTATAGTGTTTCTTCATCTGCATTCATGTTAGACAGTGCTAGCTTCTTAGCACTACACATAGTGACCGCCTCTCGCCCGCAGCGGACCTTCAGATCAGGTAACATGTCCGCTTCGTGCCAGAGGCGGAAGTTGTCGTTTTCGGACAATTTAATTGCTCAGCCTCAAAATTATTTTGGTAAATAGGTTGGATACTATCAGTAAAAGCCTTGGTCTATTATTCCCACGCTGGTCACCAAACATCTAACCAAAGCACTCAAGTAGTAGCCCAGTTTGATAATGTAAAAGAGAGACAATATGCCTATCGAAGTCCGTGGACACCTGATCGTGTCTCCCTTTACCTTTGTGTGTGATGGTAAGCTTTACCGCAGCTCAAATGCAAAGGGCTGGACCAATATTCAGGATCAGTTCGGTTACTCGGTGTTTGGTCGTTACCAAAATGCTTGGCGTGTGCGTAACGTTCCTTGTACGTCTAATCGTGATAGTGAGCTAACGCGTGGCTTCCGTGCGGCCCTGATGCGCCAGACTGGCCTTAACTACTCTCAGATTGATAACTACATCAATGATCAGGTTAGAAAGGGTAATCAGGTGCTGGTTGAAGGAAATAGCGTGAAAGTCTACAACGGCAAGACCACGGTTAAAGTTTCTGGCTTCTCAAATGATATTCCAACCGTTCCAGCAACCACGCCTGTGCCCGTAAAGACGAAGAAAAACAAGACCGAGGGCATGGCCGTTCATTTCGCTATGCTTCGTAGTAAAGGAGTCCCCCTTGGTGACGAACAGGCATTTCATGACTGGTACAAGCAGAATCCCAAACAGTCTAAAGGCAAGCCGCTGGTTAATGCTATTAAGCTCTGGGGAAATCTGACCGCGGAGGCTGTCGCTCAGCCCGAACCGGAGGTCATGGCCGCAATAGAACCTACCTCCGTGATTAAGTCTGCGAAGGTGAAAAAGCCAATTGCGGAAAACAATATTGCCATGGGATATCGCAGAAACGGGGTACCAGAGGAACACCTAGAGGCATATCACGACTGGTATTCGAAGCAAGCGGATAAATATCACGGTATGAAACTCGCTGAGGTAGTTGACATCTGGAAAGCCGAAACTAGCTTGGCCAAAGCCCCCCTGCGCTCGTTATTTTGGATATTCCTGTGCCGCAACTTTGTCTGCCTGCCCCAACGCCAGAATCTCTAGCTGCAGACAAAGTACAAAAAGCGAAGTCGGCCAGAGCTACCCATAAATACCGTGAGCGCAAAAAGCGCAAGCTTGTGGAAGATCGCGATCACGAAGAAGATGTGCCTTTCTATGGGCACCGCCGTCGTAATCAGGCGCAGTTTCGTGCAGATGTAGCCACTAACTGTAACGATCGCTGCGTTGCTACAGGTGCCAGTATAATCCGCTGCGAAGCGGCTCACTTGGTGCAGCATGCTCGTAAAGGTGGGGCCAGCTTTAAAAATGGATTATTACTACGTGCAGACCTACACAGCCTGTTCGATATGGGCGCAATGGCGATTGACCCAGAACAGCTTACTATGCACTTCACCTCAGAAGTTCTAGCCTCTGACCCAGATCTGTGGAAACTTGAAGCGATGAAAATTCGCCTGACCGATAAGCCGATTAAAGTTGAGAATCTTTTGAAACGCAGGGAAAATTTCAATAAATAACTGAGACAGACGCTGATGAATAGAAATGCAGTTATCAAATAACGATGACCTTCTCCTCAGTGATTTTGTCTATTAAAGCTAGACTATTCTCTGTAGGAAATATGTCTGCTCTTCGCTCATAGCAGACTACAAGCGCTTAGGTTCTGCCCACCTTGTACCAGAAGCTGTCAATGCTAGTATTGCGATATATCGAACGACGAGTGAAGGTCAGGGTATATGACGGTAACCAGGGAAAGCATGAAAAAATGGATCATCGAGTGTCTTCGGGAACGTGGTGGTAGTGCTTGGCCACGTGAAGTTTCAAAGTACGTATGGGACAGCTACGAGGCTGAGCTTAGAGATTCGGGAGATATGTTGTATACGTGGCAATATGACATTCGTTGGGCCGCTCAACAATTGAGAAACGAGGGTACTCTGAAACCAGTAAATAGACGCAGAGATTTGCCATGGGAACTAGCATCGCAAGAGTAAGTTTAATGTTCAACTCGCGGCCACATCTAACTTTGTTCTGAGCGGATGCGAATTGATGTCTCTGAAGAAAACTTTCCTGCCTGCCTGAATATTGCTTTGACAGCCATATCGGTGTTCTACTGATATGGCTTTATACCCACTCGCAATGTCTATTTCTTGTACGGATTTTAACTTGTGGGTACAGTAACGGGTATAACTATTTATTCCTATTTATAAACAACATTGATATCAGTCTATTAGGTTTGAAGTTCGAGTCCGGCCTTCGCTCGTACCCAGTTCGGCCTGTTTCAGGGCAAAGACAATCTGCTCTTCGGTGAATCGTGACTTTTTCATCGGCACAACCTCCGCTCAGGGGAGTAGTCATCATGCCGGAATTCTGTTTCTGAATGGAGCAGGATCTCGGGTCAGGGTCACTTCATGGGGATGAGAGTAGGTATGATTTTTTGGATCAAGACTGTAATTTCCTTGTTTGAGCTTCCGTTGATACTCTTCTTTCTCAAGCTCAAATGCCATTGAGTTTTCGGCTGCGGATAATACAAATCGTTTGGTGTCAGTGATTAAATACCACATGCCTTTATAAATAATCCTTAATTTACAATGGTTTAATTGTATTGTTCGATTTCCTTCGCCCGCTCCAGATTGACTTCTCCCCGACTCTCCTGAATTCAATTATCCCTTGTAATATTAATTAATGCATGGCAGATAATGGTGGTGATAAAGACATCATCGGCAACACCATTAAGTACTTTAGCCATCTGTGCATTACTGATTTCATGACGAATCCGATCCTTTTAGACCCGATTTATCTGGGTCTAAAAGGATGCCTGTACAGAAAAATATATTTTATAACAGCACGTTATTTTTTAAATGCGTCGAACTCAAGACGTTCGCCATCCGGGCCGCGAATAAGCAGGAAACGCACGCATTCTTCCTCAACAGGCCCTTCATCCAGCGGATAGCCGAGTGCTTCCAGTCTCTTCTGAACGGCATCCAGGTCGCTGACTTCAAGTGCAAGATGATCGATACCGCAGCGAGGCGAGTCAAAAGGAACCCCTTCGGGTAGTTGGTACAGTTCGAGAACCGTACCCCCCATTTCAATAAAAGCGACCTCAATGGCGCCCTGCGGCGAGGGTTTGCTAAACCGCTGCTGGCGCTTAAAGCCTAGTGGTTCATAGAAGGCCAACGAACGCGTTAAATCATTCACCTGATACCCGATATGGGCAATATTGTTGATAAGTTCGCGCATCTTATACCCCCTTACGCACGCACCAGAAACCGTAGAAAGCGACATAAACAAAACACAATAACGGGGCGATAAAGGCGATTTGCATATTGCCGCCGTTCATATCAGAAATAATCCCCATCACCAGCGGAATAACGGCCCCGCCGATAATTGACATCACGACTATCGATCCTGCGGTTTGTGTATCTTTCCCCATACCTTTGATGACCAGACCAAAGTTGGTCGGCCAGCATGGCGCCATACAGAAACTCACGAGAATCAGCGCGTAGACCGCCAGCATTGAGCTGCTAAATACGGCAATCAACAGGAGGGCTGTTGCTGCTAATGCAAAGGTGCCAAGCAGTAATGCCGGATTCAGTCGGTTCATCAACCAGGTCGCAATCGCTTTTCCAACGGCGTAAATCACCAGCGAAGCCAGCAGCCAATAGGTGGCAGAGTGCTCGCTGGTGCCCTGCTGCACGAGCTGCACGAAGCGAATAGTGAAGCTCCATACGCCTACCTGAGCACCCACGTATAAAAACTGCGACAGAACCCCAAGACGGAAACGTGGTATGGCAAACAGGCGTTTAAGCGTTGGTCCCATGCTTTCTGCGGGAACCTGCTGCTGAGATTGCGTGCCCTTGCATGTCGGGAATTTGATAAAAACAAAAACCAGAGCCAGCACCACCAACACAGAACCGATAATCAGGTAAGGCCCGACAACCTGTCCCACCATCTGGTGGCGCGCGGCGTCCGCGGCGGCGGCGGGCATTGCCAGCAGCTGTTCATGGCTGGGATCGTGTTCGCCAAAGACCATAACCTGGCCGATAAGCACGCCGGAAATAACGCCGAGGGAATTAAATATCTGTGAGAAGTTAATGCGCTGGGTGGAGGACTGAATGGGGCCAAGCAGGCTTGAGTAGGTATTCGCCGAGGTTTCCAGGAAAGAGAGTCCGCAGGCAATAACCCCCAGGCAGGCGAGGAACGCGCCATAGGTCATGATCTGCGCGGCCGGAATGAACAGGAAGCAGCCGAGGGCGTACAGGCACAGCCCAATAATAATCGCCGCTTTATACGAATAACGTTTAATCAGCGCCGCCGCAGGCAGGGCGACAAAAAAGTAACCGAGGAAAAAAATCGACTGCACCAGCGCGGTCTGAGTATCCGTTAAATCAAAACCCTTTTTAAATTGGGCAATCAATATGTCGTTCAGGTTGCCCGCCATACCCCATAGCGCAAACAGGCAGCACACCAGTAAAAACTGGAGCCAGGGGGTATGCGGTAAATAGGCGCTGGTATCCAATTTTTCGGTTTGGACCGCCGCTTTATCGACCTTATCCGTTGTTAGCGTACTCATTGAGCTATCCTCGTAATGGTTTTTATATCGTAGGGTTTATGCCATTTCATAATCAGAGGTGGCACGTAAAAGACGTTCCTGGGCTTCTTCGTAATCTGGTAAGGATGACGCGCCCTGTTTTTCAACGCTGACGGCGGCATAGGCTGCGGCAAATTGCGCCGCTGTATGCAAGGGCTCGCCGCAGGCAAGCCGCGCCGCCAGCGCGCCGTTGAATGCATCGCCCGCGCCGGTGGTATCGCGGGGATGAGAAGGAAAGCACGGGATATGGGATTTTACGCCTTGCTCACTCAGCAATGCGCCATTTGCGCCAAGCGTAATAATGACGTTGCGGGCGCCTTGGGCATGCAGAACATCTGCGGCTTCTGAAGCACCTGCGAGATCGTCAACGCGACATCCGGTCATTAACCTGGCCTCTGTCGCATTCGGGGTGAGCAAATCAACTTTGCTAAGAAAAGCCTTGTCAACGGGTTGCCAGGGCGCGGGATTCAGAACCACAAATGCACCGGCCTTTTTGCCCGCATCAACGACTTGTTCAATGGCGGAAAGGTTATTTTCCAGCTGGACCAGAACCACATCTGCGCAGCCGATGGCGGGAATACAGGCGGCGATTTCATCATCGGTCACCGTCATGTTGGCACCGGGATCGACGGCAATCATGTTTTCGGCATCGTTGCAGGCAACATAAATCAGCGCATTGCCGGTGGGGACAGACTCCGCGACCAATAGCGTCACGGCATTAAAACCGATGCTTTTCAGATGGCGACGAGCAAAATGGCCGAACGTATCATTACCAATCTTGCCGATATAGTGGACATTGGCCCCTGCTTTTAGCGCGGCGGTGGCCTGGTTCGCCCCTTTTCCTCCGGCGCTGGTCATACTTCCGCAGGCGACTAACGATTCGCCCGGTACGGGAAAGCGCTCCACTCTGGCGACCATATCGAAATTGAATGAACCAAAAACGCAGACTTTTTCTGACATTATTCACTCCTCTATACGTGCTCAGGGGAACGCAGCGCGGCGGCCAGGTCCCGGGACATATTTTCCCAGGACTGCGCGAGGGGCATATCCGGGCGAAATAAACCGCTGCTGCCCATAATCAATATCTGTGCCCCGGCTCCCAGCAGCTCACGGTAGGTGTGGCGGTTGCATGAGCCGTCGACTTCCAGCAAGAAGTTGAGGTTACGGGTCTCTTTTAGCTGATGAAGCTGGGTGATTTTTGCGGTCATTTCGGGAATAAACGGCTGACCGGCATAGCCCGGATCGACGGTCATCACGGTGACCTTATCGAGCAGATGCAGATAGTGCTGCACGCTCTCAATTGGCGTGGCGGGATTGAGTACCATGCCAACTTCTTTTCCCGCATGGCGAATCATATTGATGACGCGAAAGGCTTCCCGGCAGATGGTTTCCGGGTGAAGTGAAATGGCGTCTGCCCCGGCCTTAATGAGTGCCGGGATAAACGACACTGGTTCTTCTACCATCAAATGCACATCGATTGGCAGCGATGTAAAAGGGCGAATTTGCTTTACAAAACTGGCCGATAGCGCCAGGTTTTTGACGTAGTGCCCATCCATCACGTCGACATGCAGCCTGTCGGCTTTGTCGTTTAAAAAGTGCAGCTGTTCCGTCAGCTTCATCATGTCCATACACATGAGAGAGGGAGAAATGTAATAACGCATAAGGCCTCTTTGTTCCGGTCGTAGGCTGATTTCAGGCAAAGTCTGGTCCTACCGCGCGAAGCAGCGTTTCGACAATGCTCGTATTAACCGTCACGTCATGACGGTGCACTCAGGCGATGTGTATGCCAACGTTGTGCCAGGTCATCTCTTTCTCCAGCAACGGATCGTCAAACTTTTCGGTGATTAAACAGTCCAGTTCGCCTAATCCTCCTAGCCGCGCTACGCCCAAACGTCCCAACTTGCTGGCATCGACGAGCGCAATCACCTGTCGTGCTGCCACCATCATCTGTCTTAGCAGCGCGGCGTGGGCTTCCGTTCCCGTATACAGGCCGCTATCGCGTTCCAGGCCCTGACATGAGAAAAAAAGCGTATCTACGGCGTACTCGCGAAGCATCCTTGAGGTGGTTTCACCAAAGAACGACTCTTCGCTCGGGGAAAAATCGCCCCCTAGCCCCACCAGATGCAATGAGCGTCTGCTCATCAGCGCTTGCAAGATCCGGATGGACGGCGTGATAACCGTTAACGCTATCTCAGGCATCTGGCGGGCTAAAAACCAGCTGGTGCTGCTGCCGTCCAGCAAAATCGTCTTTCCCGGTTGAAGGAACTGCAGCGCTTTCCGGGCAATGCGCATTTTGCCTTCACTGTGCAGCAACGTTCTTTGCTGAAAGCTTCCCAGGGTATCCTCTACCGGGAGGGCGAAAGTTATCGTTTTGCTCGCCGGGAACGGGTTTTCCGCGACGAGCGCCCCACCATGACTACGATTTAATATCCCTTGTCGCTCCAGCTCGTTCAGATCGCGGCGGATCGTTTCTCTGGAAACATGAGCCGCCTGCGCAATTTCATTTACCCGCATGACTCCGCGTTGGCCCAACAGCTCGATAATCAAACGATGACGTTCCAGCGGCAACATAGCTCTCTCCTGCAGTGCATAATCAGATTACCTGTCCCTCGAACAGGGCGTTGCGACGCCGGGAATATCCGCTGAAGGCCGCATTTTTCTCGTCGGGCTGTGTGATAGAACGCGCATTTCAACCCTCTATCACCTACATATTTCGATTGCCTCACCTGTTATCCAGTCACAAACAAAAACAAACAAAAACAAATGCAATATTGCTTTTGCGCCTGTTTATGACCGTTTTTGCCCGCCCAGAGATGGCGTCATTCATTTTTCGTCTTTTAATTAAAAACAAATGAAAATAAAAAAATGCTAATTTGATCACGTTATTTTCATTTGATGCGTTTTTAAATGGATTTATGCGAGATAACATCATTAAATGAAAGCAACTAAAAACAAAGAGCAGGATTAAATCATGAATGAAACAACCCGTCGTTTTGCACGTTTGATTGACCTGAGCGCAGTGCAGGCAACCAGTACTGAAGCCGATGTTCGCGCCTGTGCCGAACTGGCGACTCGATACAACATTATTTCCGTACATGTGCTGCCCTGCTGGACACGCTTTCTCAGTACGTTACTGCCGCAGCAGGGAATGGGAGATGTCATGATTGGAGGACCGGTCGGCTTTCCCGGCGGCGGGCATGCTACCGACACCAAGGTTCAGGAAGTACGGCAGCTGATTGCCGATGGTGCTCGCGAAGTGGATATGGTGGTGAACATCGGCAAAGTTTTATCCGGCGATTATGACTATGTGCGTGAAGATTTACGCCGCGTAGTGGAAGCCGCCGCCCCCGTACCGGCGAAAGTGATCCTCGAAACGCATTATCTGAACGAAGAGCAAATTCGTCGCGTTTGTGATATTGCCGTAGAGGTCGGGATGAAGTGGGTTAAGACCTCCACCGGCTGGGCGCCGACGGGCGCGACGGTGGAAAAAGTCAGCATCATCGCCAATCAGCTTAACGGTCGAATCGATATTAAAGGCGCAGGGGGCATTCGCGATCTGGAAACGGTCCGCGCGCTCTATCAGCTTGGCGTTCGCCGCTTTGGTATGAGCCATGGTGCGGTAACAAAAGTGCTGGCGGAACTGGAGCAATACCCTGAACGCTTTCCTGAGTTGAATGCCAGGTAAACTGAGAGGCTGCGGGCCTGATGGCCCGCCTTAAGACGTCACCGGAGTCAGTGATGAAAGATAAAATACTCACTATTGATGTTGGTACTGGCAGTACTCGCGCGGCTATTCTGCAAGTCGATGGCACCATGATCGGCTTTGCGCAAAGGGAGTATGAGCAAACGACGCCACGTGCGGGTTGGTCAGAACAGGCCCCTTCACTATGGTGGCAGGCCGCCTGTGAGTGCATCCGCGAAGTTCTCCACCGTTATCCTGAAACGGTTTCGCAGATTGCGGTTATTGGCGCCTGCGGGCAGATGCATGGCACGGTGCTGCTGGACGATGATGGCAAGCTGCTGGAGGACCGGGCACTATTGTGGAATGACAAACGCAGCCAGCCTCAGGTTGATGCCTTTGTTGCGCGAGAAGGGCGGGACAAGTGGCTGACGCATTTAAATAACCCGCCAGCGGCGGCATGGCCCGCTTTTAAACTTGCGTGGTGGCGCGAGCATCATCCGCAAAGCTGGCCGAAGTTAGCTAAAGTTCTGATGCCAAAAGACTATATTAACTTTATGCTGAGCGGTGCTCTGGCGACCGACTATAGTGAGGCATCCTGCTATTTTCTCATGGATAGCGAAACCCTAAGCTGGTCTTCGCATGCCT
Organism: Klebsiella sp. R445; assembly: GCF_051131755.1. Lineage (NCBI taxonomy): Bacteria > Pseudomonadati > Pseudomonadota > Gammaproteobacteria > Enterobacterales > Enterobacteriaceae > Klebsiella > Klebsiella sp. R445. Next base: position 2,582,353 of record NZ_CP180446.1, on the reverse strand, counting down.
GCGAGATGTTTGGCCTCAGGGTCGATCAGTTACCGGACCTCAAACTATCCAGCGATGTTATCGGGCAGGTGACGCCGCTTGCATCCGGCCTTACGGGGCTGCCGATGGGGATCCCGGTGGTTGCCGGCACTTCTGATATGGCGGCTTCCTTGATCGGTTCAGGCGTGTATGAGCCAGGAATGGCCTCTGATTCCACGGGGACCTCGACGCTGATAACGGTGGTGTCGCAGCGTCCATTACAGCATTCGTTGGTCAATAACCTTCATCTGGCAAACTCTGCCTGGGGTGGGTTCACTATTCTGGATGCTGGCGGTGATGCCGTTCGCTGGGCGCGGCTAGCGCTTTCCGACAACCAGATCACGCACCCGCAGCTTTTGCAGGAGGCGGCGGAGGTACCGGCAGGCGCGGAAGGGTTGCTATTTCTTCCCTATCTGACGGGAGAGCGTCTGGCCGAGAAAAACAATTCGCGTGCGCAGTTCTTCGGCCTGCAGCGAAAGCATCGTCGCGGCCATTTATTCCGTGCGGTGCTTGAAGGGGTAGCGTTTGCTTCCTGGCGCAACCTCCGTCAACTGCAGGAGTGCGGACAATATCCGCAACAAATGATCGCTTCCGGCGGCGGCGCGCGCGGCCAGCTATGGCTTGAAATCAAAGCTGCGGCCTACAATCTTCCGATATTATCTACGCGCAATCAGGAGAATGGCGTCACCGGATGCGGTATTATCGCGGGAGTTGGCGTGGGGGTTTACGCCGACTTTGCTAGCGGCGTGCGGCAGACGGTGCAATTCGATAAACTGATCTCGCCCGATCCCCGACTGCGGGACTATTACCAATCCTGCACGGAGCTATTTGATACACTCTATCGGCAATCCACTGCCTTATATGACCGGCTGGATGCCCTGAGCGCAGGACCAGATTGAAGGTAAGCCAGCGCTGTTATCGTGCGGTAAATGGCGTAAATAAAAGAGAGGCAGAATGTTTGCAGAAGAAAGACAGGAGAAGTTGCTCAGTATTCTCAGGGAAAAACGCAAAGTTGCTGTTTCTGAGATGTGTGATGTCTTTAATGTATCTGGAGCCACCATTCGCGCCGATCTCCGCCAACTGGAAGATGAAGGGCTACTCACCCGTACGCATGGCGGGGCCGTTCTTCGCACGCGGGCGAGCTTCGAACAGGCCTCTGATACGCGCGAAATTGTTAACCTCAGCGCGAAAGAGCGGATCGGCCAACGTGCGGCGGCGCTGGTGGAGGATGGCGACATTATCGTGTTGGATACGGGCACGACGACTCTGCATATCGCGCGCAACATTCGCGATCGACAGAACGTCACGGTGGTGACCAACGATTATCAAATTGCTCGTGAGTTGGAAGCCAGCCCCTCTATTCAGACCATTCTGCTGGGCGGGATCGTGAAGAAGGGATACCACTGCGTGGTGGCGATCAACGGGCGCTCCATTCTTGATACGCTGAACGTCGATAAAGCGTTTATGGGCACGAATTCGCTCTCGCTAAAACACGGCGCCTGCGTTGCCGATATTCTGCTGGCAGAAACGAAACGCGGAATGGTTGAACACGCCAGCCAGGTGATTATTGTCTGTGACTATAGCAAGCTCAATAACACCTCTCTTGCCCAGTTTACTGCCGCAAGTCGCATTGATACCGTGGTGATCGATCGCCTGCCCGATGAGGTTCAGGAGTATCGTAACGCCGGAATTCAGATTATCTCTCTGGATGAAGAGGAACACCTTTAGCGTCAGTCTCAGCGACGTAGTCAATAAGCTGGCCGCTTATCACGGCTGGCCGGTCCTGCTTTATCTCTCCCGGTACGATAACTTCCTCCACGGCATCCGGACATTTTTATTCATTTTTCTACTGCGGTAGTCTAATCAAAACGAGAAGGCTTAAATCTCTCCATAACAAAGCCCGCTCATGGCCCCGAACTCAGCCAGAACCTATCAGGAAGAGACAACTATGACGCAAAAAAGTATCCTGGAACTGCTCAACTAACTGGAAACTCCGCAGGACAATGACGCTCTGCGCTGGGTCGCTGAGCAAAATAACCGTACCATCGCAAAATTTGCGCAGGATGAGCGTTTTCACCGTACGCAGAAGGCCGTTTTGCAATCGCTGGACGATCAATCGAATATTCCCTGGGTTAGCCACTATCGCGATACGGTTTATAGCTTTTGGCAGAATGACCAGTATCCGCACGGAATCTGGCGTCGAACGACGGAATCATCCTGGTTAACGGATAATCCTGAATGGGAAACGGTACTGGACATCGATCGACTAAATGAAGAGGAGAGCGCAAGCTGGAACTATCACGGTGCCGATATCCTCTATCCGGATTACACTCGAGCGCTAATCTATCTGTCTAGTGTTGGTGATGCATGTGAAATCCGCGAGTTTGATCTGGTTAACAAGACTTTTATTGCCGCCGCACCTGGCTGTTGACCGTGCAAAATGAACTGGAACCCATTGCTATTCCTGAAGATGCATCATGCGGTTTTCTGCAAAACTGGCTTCTGGTGATGCTGACCTCGGCCTGGCAGATTGCCGACAAAATCTATCCCGCAGGCTCGTTGATCGCGACCGATTTTACGGCTTTTCAGCGTGGCCTGCTTAACATCCTGTCGGGTTGTCCAGCATTGCCAGTGGATCACCTCCGAATTGTACAGCCCGTTGATACCTTCTTTCATCGTTTTTTCATACGTATCCCCCTTGCTCGTACTTATCCCGGTGGCTACGCTGCTCCGGATACTTCCGGTGTTATTAATTCCAGTAGCAGTCGAGCTCCGCTTGTGCAAAATAGGTTGACGCCTGGCGTAGAATTTCATTGCTGCGGCGCAGCTCCCTGTAAGTATCCCAGCAAAACGAACCATTCACTTTTAGAGATCTTCCGACATACTGATTATGTCTCTGAGGAGGTCGCTATGCGTAAAACCCGATTCACCGAACACCAGATTATTGCCGTTCTGAAATCTGTCGAACCGACAAAGATGTCTATCGTGAGGTCGCTATTTTTGAAACCAGTTATTACAACTGGAAGGCGAAATATGGTGGGGTGGAAGTCGCTGATATTAAAAAGATCAAAGAGCAAAGATCTTGAGCACGAAAACCACCACTGATCACATAACCAGTCACATGGCCTAACGGCGAAATAACCTAATGTTTAAAAGAATTTTGGGTATACTCTCCAGAGGTTATTTTATGTTCAGGGAGGTATTATGCCACAACTGCTTCGTATCATTCTTATACACACGCACTTGCCTGGCGTTGTTGAAATTCAACTGGACCAACATACTAACATTTGTGGAACCAATGCTTCTGGGAAAACAACTCTACAACGTCTTATCCCAGTCTTCTACGGTGAACAGCCTAATAAAGTCGTACCAAGAACGCGGAAAAAGTTCGACGAGTTTTATCTCCCCTGCAGTAATAGCTATATCATTTATGAATACCAGCGGGAAACAGGTGACAATTGTCTGGTTGTTTTGACGGGTAAAGGTGAGGGGGGCGTAGAATATCGTTTTGTTAGCACACCTTATCATCCAGACTTTTTCCTTCGTTATACCGAAGATGGCGCGAAAGGGATGAGTTATAACGAATGGTCTGCCCAGATGCGCAGCCGGGATGACGTCTCAGTTTCAGCCAAAATAGGTTCAACGACGGAGTACCGTAGCATCATTCAGAATGATGTCGTGTCATTACGCGGTAATTCGACGGAGGCAATGAGACTACGCCGCTTGGCAGCATCGTTTAGTCTTGTGAGTGGTAACCACAAGCTCAGACATATTGAGAAATTAGTGAGCGCGGTTCATGCCGGTGAAGGCAAGATGGAAACGCTCAAAACCATGTTGGCGGCGATTTTTGCCGATGATGGCGTGACGCTCCCGCAAACGAAAGTAAAAAGCAGCTTTGCGCGGGAATGGATCCAAAAAATGCGCCAGTCGCTGCGCTACGAGAAATTACAGCAGGAGTTTGAGATCATTCAGCGCTTGGGGCAGAAGCTGGATGATACAGAAGAACAACTAGCCACGCTCCACCCCTTGTTAACAAACGATGAACAAATTCAGAAGCAGAAACGCGCGGACGCAGAGCAGTTGCTTCACCAGCGCCGAGGGGAGCTCGTTCAATTAGAGGATAACTTTAATCAACAGCGTAATGTACTGAACGATCGGTTAAGCGAAACGCAAAGCGACCTAAAAACGGTTCAGGCATGGCTGCATTATATCCAGAATCAATACGACGGTTATGAACGTAAAGAGATACGCCTGTTACAGACGCACATGGAAGCGTTGCCTCAATGGCGCGAGGCGCTTTCAGTACAAAGTGAACAATTCCTGCTTATGCGGGAGCAGGTCGGTGAACTTTCCCGAGAATTTGAACAGCACAAAGCAAAACTAAAAGACAGTGCTTACAGCCAGGAACGGTTGACCCAACAAAAAATTCAGGACTGCCAGCGGGAAAAAGAGGCGGTCAGAAGTAAATCGGACAGTCAGAAAGAGTTGCTTTGGAAGCTCTTTGAAGAGCGAAAACAACAGCAGGAAAATCTCTACAGTGAACAGCTTGACAAGATTTCCGGCGATCGAATGATTGTTACCATTGAGCTTAAACATTCCCAGTTAACCGCTCAAGAGCATGAAGAGCGCCTGTTTGCTGAGCTGCGCATTGAGCAAGCTCAGGAGCGATTATCGCAACTAGCTGAGCAGCGACAAAATGCACTGACAACGTTGTCTGAGGCCCGTATAAAGCAAGATAGTGCAGAGCAACAGCTGCACGATGCCCGTGCTAGCCTGCATCAGGCTGAAGAACAACTGCAGAGACTGCATCGTCAGTTGGATCCTGAACAGGGGACGTTACGCTATTTCCTGCGTTTACATTATGGGGACTGGGAGCAGAATCTGGGCAAGGTTCTGAATGAAAATCTGCTGGAACGTAAAGATTTGCTACCAGAAACTGGCGAGTTGTCGGAATCGCTGTATGGCCTGCAACTGGATTTAAGCGTGTTAGATATGCAGGAATTTGCGCAAGATGAGGCTTCAATTCGACACAGTCTGGATAAAGCAGAGCAAATCAGAGCCCGTGCTGAAGAAGCGAAGAAAACGGCAGAAACCATTTTTCAGGATTACCATCATAACGTTAACCATCTGAAATCAAAAGCGGAAGAATGTGAAAGGCAACATCAGCGTCAAAACCAGGAAGTTGGCTATTCTCGCGATGCCCGAACGCGTTTAATTGCAAAGAATGATGTGCTGGAGGAACAACGCCGGCATGAAAAACGTGCCCGTTTAAGTGCATTAGAAAAAGCACATGCAGAATTAACGCGGCAGAAAGAACAAGATATTCGTGCGCTGACGGAAGAGCATAATACGCAAACCTTGCAATTAAGCATTGACCTGCAAAGTGCGCAGCAGCTTATTGACGAGAAGATTGAAGGATTGTCGCACCAGATAATTAAAATTAACGCTGACATGGAAGAGCAGATTAGGATCTTCCAGCAGGTTATGGACGATAATCTAGCGAAGAAGGGGATCGATCCCCGCGAAGTCAAAGTACTACGGCAGCGCATTGAAACGCTAAAAAAAGAGATTCAGGAAGTGGAGTCTCGCCGGGATGAGTTAACCGAATGGCTGCATTTTATCAACGTTGACTACGGGACGTTGCGCCAGGAACAACTGAATAAAGAAAGCGCGCTCTCTCAGCTGAATCGTGAACTGTTGCAGAAAAAACAGCAATTACAGGCAGAGTATCAGAATAAAAAAGACAGGCTTAATAATGAGAAAAAAGAGTATGAGATGCAGATACGACAGGCCAGTGAGTTTGTCGGTCAGTTAAAAGTATTACTGGACCGATTATCATCTCTGCCTTTGGCTGAAATTATTCCGACTCATCTTGACGCAACTGCTGATATTAATGAGCGGATGTCGCGTACCGGCGATATGCTGGAACAACACGCCAGCGTGGCCCGTACGCTAGAGAGCAAACTCAACGAATTTAAATCTCGCTTTAATCAGGACGCAGACCCTACTTTCCTTGAGTTAATGGATTCGGAGATAGATAAATTACCCGATCCGTCACGAACCCGCCAACAATTGCCAATACTCGAAAAACTCCTGCAACTGCTTAAAGATAAACAGCAGCAATTGCTGGAGATGGGGGAAAATATTGGTGGCGATCTGAAAAAATTCTTTGATGTTTTCAGCGATATCAATCGCCGGATTTCACATCAAAGTCGGCGCTTGAGCGATGCGGTTACCGACGATTTGCAACTGGAGGGCATCAATAAATCAGAAGTTCGCATTTTATCGACTATCGACCAGTTACGATTCTGGAAACCATTAAAACGCTTTGCTAAAAACTATAGTGACTGGCGCTCATCTGGTCAGCAGCTCCCTCCTGAAAGCTATTTAAATGCCCTTATGGATGTGGTTGAATTGCTGCATGCCGATGAACGTTTTACTATGGAGTCGTTATTAAATCTCGAGCTTCACCTTAATGAAGGTGGGGAAGATATTGTTATCAAAAACGATCGCCAACTTATGGAAGCGTCAAGCCACGGCATGGCCTATCTGATCTTATGCAAATATCTCCTGGCATTTACGCGTTTGTTAAGAGGCAAATCAGACGCCGTTATTCACTGGCCTATTGATGAAATCGGCACGCTGGCCTACCACAATGTGGAGAAATTATTTGTAGCTTGTGGCCATAATAATATTGTGATAGTCGGCGCTTTTCCAAACGCCGAATCGGACGTGTTAATGCTGTTTAAGCATCGTTATTTGCTTGATGCCGATCAGCTTGAGCCCACTCAGCGCAGGTTGAAAAGAATCCAGCCGAAAGTGAGCCGCCTTGCTGCCCGACTGGCGCAGATACAACAGGAGGCTATCTAATGCTGGAACATGGACTTTTAATTAAAAGGCTGCTGACCGGGGAATTTATTTGCCGTATCAACGACCTGGATGCTTATCGTCATTTACATGATGAGAATACCCGGCAGGCGATTAATAACTATTTGCGACCTCTTAACTACAGAATTGTCAGTAATGAAACACAAACGGTCTATTATACGGGCTTTTATGAGATGAATCGCGATGCCCGCAGCCAGTTGATGAATCAGTTTAAGGACATCATTTCTTCTCTGCTGCCTCTGCTTGAGTGGTTGCAACTCATACAGGAGACGCAAGGGGGGGAGAGTACGCTGACCGCCGGCGACTATATCAGATTGTCGGAAATTATGACGCGTGTAGAGGATAATCAAAGCCTGCAACAACGTCTGCATCAGCTTTCCAGCGATCGTTTTTTCAATTGTAAGAGTGATTCCATCGATCTTCAGCTCAAACAAATTTTCCGGCGTTTGAAAGAGCATGGCTATGTCAGGCAACCCAACGCCGAGCAGCAGATATTTATTGCCACAGGAAAAATTGATTATTTGATAGACGCGATCCGCTTTATTCGTGATGAAGAACATTTGCCGGTTGAAGACACGCCGCCCGTTCAACAGGAGCTTCTGTAATGGCGCAGGAGACTTCTCCGTTATCTGCTCTGTTTAAAAATGGTGCCGAACGGCTGGCATTATTGGGAAAACATCAACATGCCTTAATGAATGGTTACATCGATGGTTTTATTGATGAAACCGCTTTTAGCGACCAGACATTAAAAAAGCTAATTGCTGCGCGTATTGTATGGCGTCCTGATGAGCAACAGCCTCTGATGTTACGCCCGCTGGTGAGCGAACTCATCGCCAGCATGGTTGCTGATGAGAGCCGACGGCAGATTAATGCGGATGTAGCAGAAAAGCTGGAACAAATCCGCATTAAGGTACAGTCCTGGCGTGATGCTTATTATAAAGGTGATTACAGCATTGCAGAACGCCAAATGCAGAGATTGACTGAGCTCGTTCACGATCTTAGTGGGCAATTTGAGGAGGCTATCGACAGCCTCTGGCATCGTCTGAATAACAATTTTGGCTTCGTCAGCACGCTGAATGAAAAAATAAATGAGAATAAGAGGGCACAAAACCAGGTTCGTCGGTTGCTGGATGGACTGGATTTGATTGTTTTCCATGAATTGATTGAGTTTGCTGAAAATAATAGCTCTCTGCGTAAAATATTGGTGAGTCAGCTACAGTTGCGTGTCAGTCTTCACCATAGTTCATTACTGGCCGTTCAGCAGCGTTTGGTAGACCTGATGGCTAAATTTCGCCAACAACAGTCACGTACATTGTTAGTGGCAAATATGGCTGCGTTTCTGCATCAACATCCACAATATCAACCCGCCAGCTACCCTGAGCGCCGGGAAGTGCCGGATGTATTCAATATTGCGGCTCCGCTTATACTTCATGCATCAATTTCGCTCGACAGAACCGTGGATCGACAGGTGATGGCGGAGATATTGCTTTCTTTGCCTCGGGCATCGGTCATGCCTCCTCCTGTGCCAAAAAGTGCGGGCTCAGTAATACCTCCCATTGATGAGGAGATCGCTGCCCGTCAGGTTGCGCTTAAAATGGATGTTGAGGATTTTTATGTTTTCGCTGCCGGACAATCCGGGCCGGTGAGCGCACTATATTATCTGACGGAGAGTCATCTGAACTGGGACCACGAGATATGGCTCTATCAAGTCATCACGGAATTTCAATCATTACCGTTAGCGGATAAACCGCGTTTCTGGCAGCGTTGTGATGAGCGTCAGGCCAGTCCGGTAAATGATCTACGTATTATATCGGATGTGATTATTGGTGTGAGGGGATAATGACTGAAACAGGACCGTTGCCGTATAACGCACTCGTTTGGCTGAAAAAACTTGATCATCGCCTGAAAGCAAAAAATGACGAGAAGAAAAAAACCGATGGTAAAACCGTGATGCAGGTTTTGCATTGGTGTTCAGCGCTGGATTTGATCCCGGCTAATAGTTTGTCGCTGCCTGAGTTCCATTTTACAACGACGTTACTGGATAAGATTTCAAATACTCAACAACGTCTTCGGCAGGCGGACTTTCGTGACGATCTTAGCTTAAAGAGCCGCATTGAGAGCGCAAAGTTAAGCGATCAGGAGATTAAAACTGCGGGAGTTCGACCTCAGCAGCATCGGGTACTGCTTTATCTTAATCAGCCCTTAGTCAACGAGTCAGGGATGATGATTGAGGTTGTCGATACGGATTGGCGTAATATTATTCTGACGCAGTTTGATGTTCTTATCGTTGTAGAGAATCAGGATTGTTTCTACCATCTGGATCTTTTTAACTATTCCCGGTGCGATTTTCGTTCGCCTCTGATTGTTTACCGTGGTGACCTGAAATATAGCAAGGGAGCTGTTGCTTTGAAGCACTGCTGGTTGAAAACAGGTAAGGTTGCGATCTATTTTGGCGATTTTGACCCAAAGGGAGTCAGCATTGGGATGAATGAAGGCTATCACTTTATGTTATTACCTTCGCCAGATACTGTGATAAAAAAATCATCTCCAATGATGTTTCCTGATGTGCAGTTAAAGTTCTTGCCAGAATTATTAAGAAGTGAGACCCATTCCCATTTTCGTGACTATCTGTTGGTTTTTGAAAAACATAAGGCGCTGAGGCAGCAGAAAATGCAGGGGGATGTGCTGCATTCAGTTCCTTTATTTAGGAAGGATAGCCCATTGTAATTCATGAGTTTGTTACCTGAATATATTATTCACTATTTTGTGGCTGACGGAATTGTAGTATCAGTAGTAGGGCATAAAAATTCATATGACAAAATATAAAACCCTATATCAACACCACTTCTCTGGCTTTTCCCCACCTGAATTAGCCCCTAAACACCTCTTTCCTGTGCCATTCCACAAAACCCTCTTTCGGGTAATTGTCTCTCCCTTGCGGTAAGCCGATCGGTTTTCCGTCAAAGTCCCAGAACAGTCTTCCGACGATGCCGCTGCCGTTAACGGCTGGGGAAATCTGGACCCGCATATGCTCATCCAGGCTAATTGACCCTTTATCAAACGCCTTATGGTGAATGGCGCATAGCGCCAGGCCGTTGGGGGTTTCACAGGGGCCGCCATGCTGCTTCCATTTGATATGGGCCGCTTCCAGCGCAATAGAAGTATTATCGTGGCGCATATTGAAGCCACAGATGGCGCATTCGTAGTTATAGGCCCGAAGGACCTGCTGGCGGAACTGCGGATCGCGTTCCCTACGGATTTGCTGGAGACTAAAACCCATCTCGTCGGCGATCTCTTCCTGAATACTCTCTGGGAAATGGGCGTCGAGGATCTGATGTGCCAGGGTGTTAATCAGCTTGTTGTTCGCGGCGAGTAGCGAGTAATGCTCTTCGTCAAAACCTCCCGCCACGTGGCAGGATTCCAGCTCTTTAGGCGGTGGCTGGTCGCTTCCTGTTGTCGAGCACAGCTCGGCGTTGTGAAGTTCCCAGAAGCCGTCGCCTTTTAAACGCCAGAAAGGCATATCCGGGCGGTATTGCGCACGCTGCGGGCCAAAGCGTTCTAGCAGACTACGCAGTTGATCGCGAATCTCAGATGTGTAATCAAACATCCGCGGGTGTCCACGCTGATATTGAGACAGCACGTGGAGTAACAACAGCGGCTTATGCGGTGCACGCTGCTCGCCTTTACGCCAGATTGTGATATTGGCAATCGCGTGTTGTAGGGGTTTACTGGAAGGCATCGCGTCAGATCGTGAGCTAAATAATTGCGATGATGCTCGCAAAACACCGCCTGTTCAAGCTTCTAAGCCCTGAGACTTAACGTCGGTCTCGTCTGATTCATAATTTGAATGCATGTATTGGAAAGTAACTTGCGGCTTTACGTATAATAAAGCCTCTTTCGACAACATTAATTCACTCTATGAAAACGCTGCCTGACCATCTTCCACGCAAATGTATCATCGAAGCCATCCACGCTTACGATGCCGGTATCGCGCATCAATTCAAGCCGGCGCGGTTGTATGAAGTGGAATTTGAAGGGCGTCGCTATCCCTCAAAAGCCATCGTGGGCATCGCCGCGACTCTGATGACGGGCGTGGAATTTACGCCGGCGGACTTTAGTGGTGGGGTTAAATCGAAGTGCGTCAGACTGCTGACCGAACAAGGGTTTCGGATCATTCATGGTCCTGAAGAAAATGACCCGGCTGAGGAATATGTCTTCCCGGACGAATGGCTCTCGACGGCTGATTTTGTCGAAGGGGCAGCTATTCAGGTCCTGGTTAACCGCTACGAAAGGGATCGTCGCGCCCGGGAGGCCGCAATTCGCTATCATGGTTGCGCGTGCAAAGTGTGCGGCCTTGATATGGAAAAACAATACGGAAATATTGGCAAAGGCTTTATTCACGTTCACCACTTGGTACCGCTGTCGGCGATCAAACAGGATTACCAGCTGAACCCTAACACCGATCTTATTCCGGTATGCCCTAATTGCCACGCGATGCTGCACCGAACTCATCCGCCGTTAACACCGCAAGCATTACAACGCCTGCTGCAAGAAAATAAACGCTCCTGACCCATCAGGAGCAATGCTGATTACGCCCGCACGCCTTTCCCCTCTATCACCCCAATAAACTCCTGAACCTGCTTTTGCTTTCTTGCCGACAGCTTCTCAACCCGGCGCATCGCCGCTTCCAGTTCCGGCTCGGGCTCAATTGCCGTCAGCACAATGCAGCCGTCCATCACTCGCACATCCACTTTAGTGCCTGTCGTAAACCCGGCGGCCTCCAGCCACTTGCCGCTCATGGTCAATGCTGCAAGACGGCTGTGGTCGGTAAAACGACGCACATAACCCACGGTTAACTGGCGCTTATTTTTGGGCAATACTTCTGGTTCACCCGAATCTGAAATACAATCCACATCAGTCATAATGGCTATTCTCTATAAATAGTGATTGTGATGAGCGATATGGACGTGCAGTAACACGTTCATATCGCGACCAAATAACACCTGTGAATTTATCCAGTAATAAAAATAAAATCCAGCTGAAAACAAAACATAATAAGAACTTTCTGGCTTGTTTTCAGAATTAAATAAAAAATGATAATGCGACTGGATATATTTTGAAGAATAAATGAAGTGAATATAAACCGCGGGCAGGCCCGGTATCACTGAACAAGTAAAAACGGCGCTGCTGCGCCGTACAGGAACGTGGATTAATCGCGCGTTTGTACCCAGAAAGCATGAATCAGGCCGGGGATGTAGCCCAGCAGGGTCAGCACAATATTCAGAATAAATGCCCAGCCAAAGCCTTTCCCTAGCAGCACGCCGAGCGGCGGCAGAATAATCGTTAATACAATTCTCCAGAACCCCATATCTACTCCCTGGAAATAAAATCAATGAATTACAACGTGACGTTATCTTTAAGCATAGCCATTTTATCCCCGGCTTCCACTCCCCCTGCTTTTTTTACTCGCTTTTACACATGCATATAATCCATGAATGAATTATGGCTATTTCGTCGGAAATGCAACCCGTGCGAGGTATCCTGAACAGTTTCTCGTCATTTTCCAGATGAGGTCAAAGAACTGCAGGAATAGTTTCACCTACTATGGCTGCCGATGTCAGGAAAAACAAAAAAGGAGAACTACCGTGATGTTTACTCTGGGTCAGATAGTCAAAAAAACGATCGTAACGGGTGCTCTGCTCATGGCCTCCACATCATTGTGGGCCGCTGAACACTGGATTGATGTCCGCACCTCCGACCAGTATCAGGAAACGCATGTGGAAGGGGCGACAAACATTCCCCTGAAGCAGCTGGAAGCACGCATTAGCGAAGTCACCAAAGATAAAGACGACACGCTGCATCTGTACTGCAATACCGGCAACCAGTCCGGTAAAGCGGAAAAAATGCTGCAGGAGATGGGGTATAAACACGCCATCAATGAAGGCGGTCTGAAAGACGTCGAAAAAACGCAGAAGATGGTGCAGTAGCTCGCGTTTCCCCAAGTGGGCTTACGCCCAGGGGCAGTAAAAAGCCGGTGCTCGCGAGAGGGTGATACACCGGCTTTTGCTTGTGGTACTGAGCCGTGCGGCAGCAGGCGTGATGCTGCTGCCGACGGCGTTTGTCAGTTCAGAACGGTGGTGGGTTCTCCTGCCTTTACCCGCTCCGGCGGCGTGTCGCACCACAGCGTGTCATAGCGGTAACCCGTCAGGTCTTCAACCACATGGCGTGCTTCAGGCGTCACTTCCTGCTTCAGACCGTTGGCCTTCAGGCGCTCAATCTCATCGACAAAAATCTTGTGCGTGCGCTTGTTCAGATGGAAGGTCAGCGCCTGCCACAACGCAATCAGCAGCAGCACGGCGGTTCCGGCAAACAGCAGCGTGGCGATGGTGTTGATGGCTTCCTGCGGCTGCGTCAGGCTGCCTTTCACGAAGCCGCCGCTTTGCAACAGCAGGCCCACGGCAAAGGTGGCGATGGCGACCGTCGTTTTCCGCGAGAAAGTCATCACGGCGGCAAACAGCCCTTCACGACGCTGGCGGGTGATCATCTCGTCAATATCGGGAATAAACGGGAAGACATTCCACGGTGTAAATTCCAGCACGCAGCGGCCAACCTGGTACACGCCGGCGAGGATCACCAGCAGCATGACTTTGTTGTCGGTCGGGAACTGATACACCAGGAAAAAGCCGCCGAGGCACAGCAACATCAGGCTGTAGGCGAAAACATACAGCCGGGAAGGGCCATACTTAATGATTGCCACGCCCGCCGCCAGGGTCACCGGTAGCCCGACAATACTCATCGACAGCAGTGAACCCGCCAGCGAAGAGGAGACCTGCAGGCAGTAAACGCAGAAGAAGACGAACACGGTGTTGTAGACATCTTTCGCCGTGAAGGAGAACAGATAGATCGCCAGGTGCTTACGGAATGCACGAACTTTCAGGGTCGAGGCATACTCCTTGAACAGGTTGCCAAAGGCAGCCAGTTTTTCGGCACCGCTCTTCGGCGTCTGCTCTTTCTCCAGCTCCGCCAGCATCTCCGGCGTCAGTTCGCGTTCCCAGGTCACTTTCCACGAAATAAACACGCAGATCATAAACATCACGGCAAACACCACGCCGTTGATCAGATACGCATCGGCGTTGTTTTCCCCCAGCGCGGCAATCAGCAGGCCTGGAATAAAGGTCGCCAGAAAGGTCCCGGAGGCCGACAGGAACATGCGGCAGGTGGACAGCTTGGTCCGGCCATTAAAATCTTTGGTCATCTCTGAAGGCAGCGTCTCCCATGGGATCAGCACCATGGCGGCGATGATCTCAAAGGCCAGATACACCGCGAGATAGAACCAGTAGTTCATGCCGTCCAGCCACAGCAGGGTGTAAACCAGCATCAGCGGGGCGCCGATCAGCAGGAAGAAGCGGCGACGGCCGAATTTCTTACCGAGGTAGTTTTTATAAAAGTGGTCCGTGAAGCTGCCCATAAACAGGCTAACGACCGCATCGACGATCCGCGCGATGGCCACAATCGACGCCGCTTCAATCGGCGACAGGCCGACAAACGTGGTGTAGAAGAACAGCAGCCAGGCGCCGATAACGGTAAATGCGCCGCCGCCCATGATGTCCGTCAGGCCGTAGCCGATACTGACGGGGATGGTTACCTTTCTGTTTTTACGGGTCATGCTTTATCCCTGTCTCTGGCTATCAAAAACGAAAATAACGGCGGGCGTTGTCCACGCAAATTCCGCGGATCATGGCATCGAGGATGTCGCGATCGTCCGGGACTTCGCCGCGTTCGACCCAGCCGCCCACCAGGTCGCAGAGGATCCGGCGGAAATAGTCATGGCGGGTATAGGAGACAAAGCTGCGGGAGTCGGTGAGCATGCCGATAAAGTTGGCCAGCAAGCCCTGATCGGCCAGCGCGTTCAGCTGGTTAACCATGCCGCGTCGCGTATCGTTAAACCACCACCCGGAGCCGAACTGCAGCGGCGATTTCATGCCGTCTTCACCGCTCTGGAAGTTGGCGATGGTAGAGGCCACCACGTCGTTGTCGCGGGCGTTGAGGTTATAAACAATGGTTTTAGGCAGGCCGTTATTTTCCACCATGGCGTTGAGCAACGCGTTGAGGCTCTGGGCCAGGTGGGTCTGATCGCCAATGGAATCAAAGCCACAGTTGATGCCGACCTGATTGAACATCGGCAGGTTGTTGTTACGAATGGCACCAAAGTGGATCTGCATGGCCCAGTCGCGCTGCTTGTACATTTTGGCCAGTGCGACAAATATCATGCTGTCCCAGGCCTGGCATTCGTCTTCCGTCAGCACATTGCCTGCCAGCCGACGCTGAAACAGCGCGGCCTGACCGGCGGCATCGAGCGGGCGGAAACGGATCTCCAGCGGCCCGTGATCCGACACGCGACAGCCGGTGTCGTGGAAAAAGCTCACCCGCGCCTCGAGGGCGGCGAGGAAGGTCTCCAGCGAGGTGATGGTCTGCTGTGTTTTCTGCGCCAGCTGCGAGACAAACGTCAGGAAGCGGTCGGGATGGGCGTCGAACAGTTCATCCGGGCGGAAGGTGGGCAGAACCCGGGTGGCGAAATCGGTTTTTGTCGCCAGCAGCTGGTGCCAGGTCAGGTCGTCGAGCGGGCCATCGGTGGTGCACAGCGCTTCGACGTTGGAGCGGCAGATCAGCGCCTGCGGTAAAAAATCGTTCTGACGCAACTGCGCATTACAGCGCGCCATAATATCGCGCCAGTTTTTGCTGTTGAGGGTGTCGTCGATGCCAAAATAGTGTTTCAGCTCAAGGTGGGTCCAGTGATACAGCGGATTACCAAAACTGGATTCGACGGTTTGCGCCCAGGCGGCAAATTTTTCCTCCGCGCTGGCATTACCGGTAATTTTCTGTTCGGGTATTCCATTGGCCCGCATCGCCCGCCATTTATAATGATCGCCTTCCAGCCACAGCTGGGTGATATCGCGAAACGGTTTATTTTCCCAAATCGCTTTGGCGTCAAGATGACAGTGGTAATCAATAATCGGCAATGCTTTTGCTACGTCAGAATATAACCGCTGTCCTGGCTCGTTGTTTATCATAAAATGATTATTTATCAGCGACATACCTACTCCATGAACGGTGCTTCTTGCGCTAAGGTTTTCCGCGACTAAGCGGGGTTCTGTGCATTTCGGAGATTCAATGAGCACGAGGTTAACCCCTCTTTTTATTTATAGTCTACTACCATACAAGATGTAATGGTGAAAATGTGACCTACCGCATATTATTACCTGATGGGCAGGGCAAGGACTGGGTTAAATGCAGTGATATTTATTTTTATGTTAATAAATAACAGTATTGGTGTAAGTCTAAAAATTAAATTCATTATTTTCTTTTACAAGGACAAAACAATAAATTCCTCCGCTGGGCCTTCACGCGTTGCGTTCGGGAAATAGATTTCTTGCGTCGACGTACTCTTTTTTTTATTGGGTGGTTGATCGGCAGACTATTAGTGCATATGCTATTCAATACTAGTATGGTACATGCGCATCAACATGATGCACTGACGCAACGAAAAGGTGGATACGAAATGCAGATGACAATGCGCTGGTTTGGGCCACAGGAAGATAAAATTCCGCTGGAATATATCCGGCAGGTGCCGGGTGTCGAGGGGGTGGTGGGGGCGCTGTATGACGTAGCTCCCGGCGAAGTGTGGCCCGTCGACAAAATTCATGCGCTGGTGAAACAGGCTCACGACGCGGGCCTGACGATGGAAGTGATTGAAAGTGTTAATATTCATGACGATATCAAAATTGGCACCCCCGAACGCGACCGCTATATCGAAAACTACAAGCAAACCATCCGTAACCTGGCGGGCTTTGGGGTAAAGGTCATCTGCTATAACTTCATGCCGGTGTTTGACTGGATGAAAACCGACATGAATTACGTCCTGCCGGACGGTTCCCTCACCATGGCCTTCGAAAAGCACGGCATTGATAAGAGCCTGGAAGAGGTAGTCAAAGAGGTGCTCGATAACGCCAACGGCTTTGCGTTACCGGGCTGGGAGCCAGAGCGTCTGGCAAAAGTGCAGGAGCTCTTCGCCCGCTATGACGGAGTGGATGACGATAAACTGCGCGAGAACCTGTTCTATTTCCTGCGGGCGATTATTCCGGTCTGCGAAGAAGTGGGCGTGAAAATGGCGATTCACCCGGACGATCCGCCGTATTCTATTTTCGGTCTGCCGCGGGTCGTTAAAAACCATGCGGACCTGACGAAGATTTGCGACGCCGTCGATTCTCCGGCCAACGGGATTACGCTGTGCACCGGCTCAATTGCCGAAGACCCGAATAACAACGTCTATGAAATCCTTGCTGAATTTACGCGCCGCAAGCGGATCCACTTTGCCCACGTGCGCAATATCAAGCTGATTAAAGACAAAGACTTCTACGAATCGGCGCACCCTTCGCAGTACGGCTCGCTGGATATGTACCGCGTTATGCAGGCGCTGCACGATAACGGTTTTGACGGGTATATTCGCCCCGACCATGGCCGCTTTATCTGGGGAGAGACCGGGCGTCCGGGATACGGGCTGTTCGACCGCGCCTTAGGGGTAACCTACCTGATGGGGCTGTGGGAAGCGCTGGAGAAAAGGCGCGCCTGATGTTCGTCGCCGGGGGTTGCAGGCCCCCGGTTGGCGTTGCGTGGCGGGTGGCTTAGTGGCCGGCACCAAAGCGCTGCATCAGGAAATCAATCACGCTGCGCAGCTTGGCTGATGGCCGGATATCCTGGTGATAAATGAGGTACATCGGCGTCGGTTTGTAGGCCCACTGCGGCAGCACCTGCACCAGCCGTCCCTCGGCGATATCCGCCGCCAGAATCGACTCCGGCTGCAGCACGATCCCGCAGCCATTGAGGGCCGCTATCCTCAGCGCGTCCCCCTGGTTCGACGTAAATCGCCCTGTCACCAGCGCCTTAAACATTTCCCCGCCAGGGCCAATCAGTTCCCAGCGATCCTGATGTACCCAATAGGAGATCCCCAGGCAGCTAAAATTGCCCAACTGGTCAGGGTGTTCCGGCGTTCCGTGCTGGCGAAGGTAGTCGGGAGAGGCGGCGAGGATCCGCTGATAGGCACGCAACGGCCGGGCGACGATATCTGGCTGGTTAATCTTGCCGATATGAATGCCTAATTCCACATTCCCACGGTGCAAGTTGGGGGTCTGGTTATCCAGCGTCAGCATCACGTTTACTTCCGGGTTTTGTGCCATGTAGACGCTCAACGCCGGTACCAGCACCTGGCTGCCGAAGCTGACCGGAGCCACCATCTGCACCAGCCCTTTGGGGGTTGACTGCAGCTCCATGGCGCTGTGTTCGGCGAGCGAAAACTCCGCCAGCACCCGGCGACAGCGCTCGTAGTAGAGCTGGCCGACTTCGGTAAGCTGCTGGCGACGGGTGGTGCGGTGCAGCAAACGAGCGCCGAGCCGTTGTTCAATGGCCCTGATCTGCTTGGCGACCATGGTGGCCGATACGTCGCTGATATCGGCCGCGGCGGCAAAGCTGCCGCATTCGACCACTCTGACAAACATCTCCATGCCGGCCAGTTTATCCATGATTAACAACCTGTAGGTTCTGAATCACTTAACCTAACACACATTTATCCGGCTTCCCGTATCGGCAAAGATAAATCCGTCGACGCCAATAAGGCGCGTTACTACGAGGGA
The DNA here is from genome assembly GCF_051131755.1 of Klebsiella sp. R445. Classification (NCBI taxonomy): domain Bacteria; kingdom Pseudomonadati; phylum Pseudomonadota; class Gammaproteobacteria; order Enterobacterales; family Enterobacteriaceae; genus Klebsiella; species Klebsiella sp. R445. The sequence goes on along the minus strand of NZ_CP180446.1, from coordinate 2,563,760 downwards.
ATAAAAATGCCTGTTATCCGTTTAGAGCTGCAACCTGGCCGTACGCCGGAACAAAAACGCGATTTTGCCCGGGAAGCGACCCGGGTGGCCGTGGAAACCCTGAAGTGCAAACCCGAGAGCGTGGATGTGGTGATCCTCGAAATCCCCCGGACCCATTGGGCGAAAGGGGGCGTATTGCCGACGGAGTAGTCTTTTCTCCGGGTTGACCCGCACCGGCACGGCAGTCGCTGTGCCGGCTACGCGTTGCGGCAATCCCGATTTATCTTCTGCCGTACGCCTGTGTTTCTGCGCGCCACATCAACCGCGTTGCAGGGGCGTTTACCGGATATCTCACGATGAAAAATAGCTATTCAACCGGCGTGATCTGCTGCCTGATCGCCACGCTCTCCTGGGGAGCGACATTTCCCGTCATGACCAGCGCCCTGACGCGGTTTGATCCTTATACCTTTACCACGCTGCGCTACGGTTTTGCCGGGCTGGCGTTAGCGATCGCGCTCTGTCTACGTGAGGGGCGAGCGGGCTTGAGTCTGCGCGGGCAGCGGGTGTGGCTGGCCTGGCTGCTGGGTTCGGCAGGGTTTGTGGGGTTTGGCTTTTTGGTCTTTTCTGGCCAGCAGATGGCCGGGAAGACCGGGGCGCTGACGGCGTCGATCATGATGGCCACCATGCCGATGCTGGGCATTGTGGTTAACGGCATTCTGCGGCGGATTGTGCCGCCGGTGCCCTCCATCGGCCTGATTATGCTGTCGTTCTTTGGCGTTCTTACCGTAATGACCAAAGGGCAGTATGGCAGCGTGTTCAGCAGCCCTTCGGGCTATATTGCTAATGCGCTGATCATTATGGGGGCGCTGTGCTGGGTGATTTATACGGTGGGCGCCGGCTATTTTCCCCACTGGTCGCCGCTCAAATATACGGCCATCACAACCTGCCTCGGTATGACGAGCATCCTGGTGCTGAACGCGCTGTTGTATCTCACCGGCGCGGTGTCCGTACCGGCGCTCGCCGATGTTATCTTTGTGATCCCTCACGTCTTTTATACCGCGATTATTGCCGGCTTTATCGGGATCCTGTGCTGGAATATCGGCAATAAAATTCTGACGCCGCTGAATGGCGTGCTGTTTATGGATGTGGTGCCGATAACGGCGTTTTCTATTTCGGCTATGTCGGGCGTGGAGCCCACGGCCCCGGAAATTATCGGCGCCTGCATTACCGGGGCAGCGCTGATCCTGAATAACCTCTACCTGCGCTACCGCCATGCAATGGTAAGGAGCCATCAGCGTGATAAAAAAAGGGCGCCATGTTGACGCCCTCCTGATATCCGCCGCTTACGATGATGCGGGCGGTTTCTGCCGGTGGCGATACAGCCACATCAGCTTATAGGCCGCCGGGATGATAAACAGCGACAGCAGCGGGGCGGTGATCATCCCGCCGATCATTGGCGCGGCGATACGGCTCATCACCTCCGATCCCGCGCCGGTTCCCCATAAAATCGGCAGCAGACCGGCGATAATCACCGCCACGGTCATCGCCTTTGGCCGCACGCGCAGCACCGCGCCTTGATACAGCGCCTCGTCGAGCCGCTCGACGCTGAAGGTCTGCGGATTTTCCAGCGTCGGGTCGGCCTCAATGGCGTGGCGCAGGTACATCAGCATCACCACGCCAAACTCCGCCGCCACCCCGGCCAGTGCGATAAACCCGGTACCGGTCGCCACGGACAGGTGGAACCCCATGGCGTAGAGGAACCAGACCCCGCCAACGAGGGCGAACGGCACGCTGGTGATGATCAATAAGGCTTCACCAAAACGGCGGAAGGCCAGGTACAGCAGCACGAAAATGATCATCAGCGTCATCGGCACCATCAGTTTTAACTTCTGGTTGGCGCGCTCGAGCAGCTCAAACTGCCCGGAGTAAGAGACGCTGATGCCCGGCTTCAGCTTCACCTGCTGGGCGATGGCCTGCTGCAGATCGTGCACCACCGAGACCATGTCGCGATCGCGGGCGTCGATGTAGATCCAACTTGCCGGGCGGGCGTTCTCGGTTTTCAGCATCGAAGGGCCAGTCACCACCTTCACGTCGGCCACGTCACCGAGGGTGATCTGCTGCTTCAGCGGCGTCAGGATCGGCAGTTGGCGCAGGGCTTCCGGGCTGTTGCGATAGCTCTGCGGGTAGCGAATGTTGATCGGATAGCGTTCAACGCCTTCGACCGTTTCGCCCACCATGGCGCCGCCGATGGCGGAGGAGACGAACAGCTGGACGTCGCCGACGGTCATGCCGTAGCGAGCGGCTTTTTCGCGCTGAATATCGATATTGAGATAGCGTCCGCCCACCAGGCGTTCCGCCAGCGCCGAGGTGACGCCCGGCACGGTACGGGCGACAACTTCGATCCGCTCGGCGACCTCGTCGATATCGGACAGTACCGTCCCGGAGACCTTAATGCCGATCGGGCTTTTGATCCCGGTGGAGAGCATATCAATGCGGTTGCGGATCGGCGGCACCCACAGATTCGCCAGCCCCGGCAGGCGCACGGTTTTATCCAGCTCCTCGATAATCTTCTCCATGGTCATTCCCGGCCGCCACTGATCCTGCGGCTTGAGCTGAATGGTGGTTTCGACCATCTCCAGCGGCGCGGAGTCGGTGGCGGTCTCCGCTTTCCCGGTCTTGCCGAACACCCGGGCGACTTCTGGCACGGTCATGATCAGCTTGTCGGTTTTCTGCAGCATATCTGCCGCCTGCGCCGCCGAGATCCCCGGCAGCGTCGAGGGCATATACAGCAGGTCACCTTCATTAATCTGTGGCAGGAATTCGCCGCCGACGCGGTTAAGCGGCCAGATAATGGTGAGGATCGACAGCAGGGCAATCAGCAGCGTGGTTTTCGGCCAGTGCAGGACCTTCAGCAGCAGCGGATGGTAGATGCGGATCAGGAAGCGGTTGAGCGGGTTGCTGGTTTCCGCCGGGATCGTGCCGCGGATCCAGAATCCCATCAGGATCGGGATCACCACGATCGCCAGCAGCGCCGCGCCTGCCATGGACCAGGTTTTGGTAAAGGCGAGAGGGCCAAACAGTTTCCCTTCCTGGCCTTCGAGGGTGAAAATCGGGATGAACGACAGGGTGATAATCAACAGGCTGATAAACAGCGCCGGGCCAACCTCCACCGAGGCGTCGGTGATGATTTTCCAGCGCGTGTCGTTACTGAGCTTTTGCTGTGGATGGTGATGCTGCCACTCTTCCAGCCGTTTATGGGCGTTTTCAATCATCACGATGGCGGCGTCCACCATCGCCCCGACGGCAATGGCGATCCCGCCGAGCGACATAATATTGGCGTTCAGTCCCTGGAAATGCATCACGATAAAGGCGATACACAGGCCGAGCGGCAGAGAAATAATCGCCACCAGGGCGGAGCGGATGTGCCACAGGAACAGGGCGCAGACCAGCGCCACCACGATAAACTCTTCCAGCAGTTTGTAGCTGAGGTTGTCGATCGCCCGGTCGATCAGCTGGCTGCGATCGTAGGTGGTGACGATCTCCACGCCGGGCGGCAGGCTGCCTTTCAGCGTCTCCAGCTTGTCTTTCACCGCGGCGATCACCTCGCGGGCATTCTTGCCGGAGCGCAGGATCACCACGCCGCCGGCCACTTCGCCTTCGCCGTTCAGTTCGGCAATACCGCGGCGCATTTCCGGGCCAATTTGCACGCGGGCAACATCGCGCAGGTAGACCGGCACGCCGTTCGCGCCGGTTTTCAGCACGATGTTGTTAAAGTCATCCAGCGTCTGCAGATAGCCGCTGGCGCGCACCATATACTCCGCTTCCGACAGTTCGACCGATGAGCCGCCCGCCTCCTGGTTCGAGGCATCCAGCGCCGATTTCACCATCGACAGGCTGATGCCGTACTGGGTCAGCTTCTGCGGGTCGACGACAATCTGATACTCTTTGACCACGCCGCCCACCGACGCCACTTCCGAGACGTTGGGGATGGTCTTCAGCTCATACTTCAAAAACCAGTCCTGCAGCGAGCGCAGTTCGGCAAGGTCATGCTTACCGCTGCGGTCGACCAGGGCGTATTCAAAGATCCAGCCCACGCCGGTGGCATCGGGACCCATCTCGGCGCTGACGCCCGACGGCAGCTTGCTCTGCACCTGATTGAGATATTCCAGCACGCGGGAGCGCGCCCAGTACGGGTCGGTACCGTCTTCAAAAATCACGTACACATAGGAGTCGCCAAACTGCGAGAAGCCGCGCACCGTTTTGGCGCCCGGCACCGACAGCATAGTGGTGGTCAGCGGCCAGGTGACCTGGTTTTCAACGATCTGCGGCGCCTGACCGGGATAGCTGGTCTTGACGATCACCTGCACATCGGAGAGATCCGGAAGGGCATCGACCGGCGTATGCACGATGGTCCAGGTGCCCCAGATACTGAGAAACAGCGCGCCCATCATCACCAGAAAGCGGTTGGCCACCGAGCGACGGATTATCCATTCAATCATTTGTCATTTCCTCAGTGGACGTGTGCCGCCGGTGCCGTACTTGCCGGTGTTGCGGCAGGCGTCTGCGCGCGCATGCGATCCAGCGCCCCGGAGATATTGGCTTCTGAATCAATCAGGAACAGGCCGCTGGAGACCACTTTCTCGCCTTCGCTGAGGCCGCTACGCACCGCGGTCATGCCGTTGGATTGCTGGAAGACGTCGATGCGTTTCGGTACGAAGCGCCCGTCGCTATCGACGGTGATCACCCGTTGTTCGGTGCCGGTATCGATCAGCGCTTTAGAAGGGATCAGCAGCATCGGCTGACTTTGCGTGCTCAGCCGGAGCCAGGCGTTCATTCCCGGCTTCAGCGCTTCATCCGGGTTGTCCACCTGCAGGCGCAGCTGGAGGGTACGGGTCTCGGCATCGGCGCTGGGCAAAATGGTCCATTTGCTGATGGTGAAGGTCTTATCGGGCCACGCCGGGACCGAGATCGTAAACTGCGAGCTGTCTTTGAGCAGCCAGGCGATAGATTCCGGCACCGCGGCGCTGATCCACACCGGGTCCATCCCCTGAATCTTCGCCACCACGTTATCTTTGGTGATGTTCATCCCGCTGCGTAAATCAAACGCGGTTATCACGCCGTCGATGGGTGCTTTGAGGGTGAAGCGGGTCTGGATTTTGCGCGTCGCTTTGAGGCGACGGATATCCTCTTCCGGCATCCCGGCGAGGCGCAGGCGCTCGAGGATCCCCTCCACCTGGGTGGCGGTGCCGCCGGTTTCCCGCAGCAGTAAATATTCACTCTGGGCTTCGACCCAGTCCGGGATGGTCAGGTCGACCAGCGGCGTGCCCTGGCGGATTTTATCGCCGACGGTCAGAGGGTAAACCTTGTCGATAAACCCCGCCGAGCGCGCCTGGACAATGACAAACTGATATTCGTTAAAGCTGACGCTCGCCGGAAGCAGCTGCGAGAAATGCAGCGGCCCGCGGCGCACGGGTTCGGTTTTTAAGCCCAGGTTTTGGGTTTGCGTCGGGTCGATGCGCACACCGGACGTGCTGGACGACGCCGCGTCTTCATCGGCATATTTTGCCACCAGGTCCATGTCCATAAACGGCGACTTTCCCGGTTTATCAAAACGGGTGTTGGGGTACATCGGGTCATACCAGAACAAGACTTTACGGGCGGCGTGTTCGCCGCTCGCCGCCGCGCTGCCTGTTACGGCGGGGGGCGAAAAATAGCGATACAGGCCTGCGGAGATAAGACCGCCAATCAGCATACTGCCGATGATTAGCGCACTGTTTTTGCGGGTGAACGATGCCATATCTTTATCCATATCAACGTTATTGGTGGTTATCTCCGTGGGCCGTTATTGCGCGAGATGGATGTCCTGTAATAAGGAGAGGTTGCCCTGCTGCACAAAGGTAAAGGCGACTTTGCTGCCGGTTTTAATATCGTTGAGTTGGGTTTGCGGGGTAATAGTGAAGCGCATAGTCATCGGCGGCCAGTTCACGGCCGGGATGGCATCGTGAGCGATGGTGACCTTTTTGCTTTCCATATCAATGGATTTGACCTCGCCGGTGGCGCTGATGGCCTGCGCCTGCTGCGCGGCGGGCTGGCTGTTCATCATGTCGCCATGCTGGTGCTCAGCGGCCTGGGCGCTAAACATCACTGCGGAAAGAAAGCCAAAAACGATCGTTTTCGTGACCTGATTCATGATTCATGCTCCTGAGAGTAAGTAAAAAGTTATTCCACCCATCCGCCGCCAAGGGCGGTGAAGAGTGTGATTTCGTTGACCTGACGGGCGTAGTTGAGGTCCAGCAAGGTTTGCCGGGTGGTGAACAGCGAACGCTCGGCGTCCAGCACTTCGATGTAGCTCACCGCCCCGTGCTGATAGAGCGTTCTTGCCCGCTGCTGCGTGATTTGCAGCGAGGCGAGGTAGCGTTGCTGGGCGCTGATTTGGTCGGCCAGGCTCTGGCGCAGGGCCAGGGCGTCGGCGACCTCTTTAAACGCGGTCTGGATTTTTTGTTCGTAATTCACCACCGACTGCTGCTGGCGGATTTCGGCAAGATCGAGGTTGGACTGATTGCGCCCGGCGTTAAAAATCGGCAGCTCGATGTTGGGGACGAAATTCCACAACCCGCTGGCGGGGTTAAATAAGCGCGATAGGTCGGTGCTGCTGCTGGATAACGAACTGGTTAAGGTTATCGACGGGAAAAATGCCGCGCGTGCGGCGCCAATATTGGCATTGGCGGCGCGTAAACCGTGCTCGGCTTCTAAGATATCCGGGCGCTGCAACAGGATCTGCGACGACAGCCCGGGCGGTAAGACCACGCCGTTGATATCAAGCAGGCTGCTGGCCGCGTCATCGGGCAGATGCTGATAGCTGCCGAGCAGCAGCTGTAACGCATTGTTGGCCTGCGCCAGTTCGCCTTCACGTTTGGCGATATCGGCGCGGGTGCTTTCGATCACCCCGCGAGCCTGCTCCAGCGCCAGCACATTGGTGCTGCCGGTCAGCAGCTGTTTCTCCACAAAGGCGTAGGACTGCTGATAGTTCTGCAATGTCTCCCGGGCCACCTGTAGTTGAGCCCAGGCCAGGCGCTGGTTGAAATAGCTTTGCGACACATTGGAAATCAGCAGGATATGGACCGCCCGGCGGGCCTCTTCGCTGGCGAAATAGTTTTGCCGGTCCGCCTCGCTTAAGTTCTTCAGTCGGCCGAAGAAATCAAGATCGAAGCTGAGGTTAAGCCCGGCCTGATAGTCGCTGTTGGTGGTGGTATCGCCTTTGAGTTTGCCGCTGTAGGTGGTGCTGGCGGCGCTATTCAGCTGCGGGTAGCGGTCGGCGTCGGTGACGCCATATTGCGCTCGCGCCTCCTGAACCTTGAGCGTCGCCATGCGCAAATCACGGTTGTTCAGCAGCGCTTCGCCAATCAGCGATTTGACCTGCGGGTCGACGAAAAACGTCCGCCAGCCAGTATCCTGATAGTGGGCAGTGGCGGCGACCAGTTTGTTCTGGCTGAGCGAGAACTGCTGCGGCACCGGCGAGGCCGGCTGCTGGTACTCTGGTGCCAGCGAGAGACAGCCGGTCAGAGCAAAGACCACGCTGAGCGTGATGAGCTTTAATGTGCGCATAGGGCAGGACATTTTTTGGCGATGATTGAATGGCTGGTACTTTACAAAACCGCCTCTGTTCGACGCGTGACAGGAGAATGACAAAGCTGTCATTTTCCTGAGAATTCATTGCTATCCGGTCGCTCTCCACTAGAATTGGAAACCCGCACAAACGGCGCGTGAAGGAGCATGTCATGAAGATTTTGATCGTCGAAGATGAGAAAAAAACCGGTGAGTACCTGACCAAAGGGCTGACGGAGTCCGGTTTTGTCGTTGATCTGGCCGATAACGGCCTGAACGGCTATCACCTGGCGATGACCGGCGATTATGACCTGCTGATCCTCGACATTATGCTGCCGGATGTGAACGGCTGGGATATCGTCAGAATGCTGCGCGCCGCCGGGAAAAGCATGCCGGTCCTGCTGCTGACGGCGCTGGGTACCGTCGAGCACCGGGTCAAGGGGCTGGAGCTGGGGGCGGATGATTATCTGGTGAAGCCGTTCGCGTTTGCCGAACTGCTGGCGCGGGTAAGAACCCTACTGCGGCGCGGGGCGTCGGCGATCGTCGAAAACCAGTTTCAGGCGGCGGATTTATTCGTCGACCTGCCCAGCCGCAAAGTAACCCGTAGCGGCGCGCGGATCACCCTGACCAGCAAAGAGTTCACGTTGCTGGAGTTCTTCCTGCGTCATCAGGGGGAGGTGTTGCCCCGGTCGCTGATTGCCTCCCAGGTCTGGGATATGAATTTTGACAGCGACACCAACGCCATCGACGTGGCGGTGAAGCGGCTGCGGGCCAAAATAGATAATGATTTTGAGCCGAAGCTTATCCAGACCGTGCGCGGCGTCGGCTATATGCTTGAGGTACCGGATGGCGAGTAAGTGGCTGCAGCGGCCGTTTTCGCTGGCGACCCGGCTGACTTTTTTTATCAGCCTGGCGACGGTGGTGGCGTTCTTTGCGTTCACCTGGATAATGATCAACTCGGTCAAAGCGCACTTTGAAGAACGCGACGTTCACGACTTAAAGCAGCTGGCGACCACCCTGGAAACGGTGCTCAATCATGGCGACGACGCGCAGGCGCGACGGCTGGAAATCCTGAAAAACGTTATCGATGGCTATGCCAATGTCTTTATCTGTCTGGATGATGCCAACGGCACGATCCTGTTCCAGTCGCCAAATGGCCCGGACCTGAGCCATATTCTGCGCACTCCGGGGCTGGCGGCGCAGCTGCAGGACGGGAGCGTGATCTCGTGGACCGACCCGCACCCGCAGGTCATGACCCATGATAATCATCAACTGCAGACCCGCGCCTGGCGGCTGATTATGTTGCCGCTCGGCAAGCAGGCGGATGGCAAACCGGCGTATCACCTGCTGATGGCCTTATCGATCGATTTCCATCTGCACTATATTAATGAGCTGAAGGCGAAGCTGGTGTCGGCGGCGTCGGTGATCAGCCTGCTTATCATCCTGATTGTGTTGTTCGTGGTCTATCAGGGGCACAAACCCATTCGCCAGGTCAGCCGGCAGATTCAGAACATCACCTCGAAAGATCTCGACGTGCGTTTAGATCCCGGTCGTGTCCCGGTTGAACTGGAACGGCTGGTGCTCTCTTTTAACCATATGCTGGAACGTATTGAGGATGTCTTTACGCGCCAGTCGAACTTCTCCGCCGACATTGCCCATGAGATCCGCACGCCGATCACCAACCTGGTGACGCAAACCGAAATCGCCCTCAGCCAGACTCGTAATCAGAAAGAGCTGGAAGAGGTGCTGTACTCCAATCTGGAAGAGTTCTCGCGAATGTCGCGGATGGTCAGCGACATGCTGTTTCTGGCGCAGGCGGACAATAACCAGCTGATTCCCGAGCAGAAAACCATGAATCTGGTGGATGAGGTCAATAAGGTGTTCGACTTCTTCGAGGCGTGGGCCGAAGAGCAGGCGGTGACGCTGCGTCTGAGCGGGAGCGCCGGGTGGGTGACCGGCGATCCGCTGATGCTGCGCCGGGCGATTGGTAACCTGCTGTCGAACGCCATTCGTTATACCCCGGCTCAGCAGGCGGTGACGATCCATATCCATGAACGCCAGGGGCAGGTGACGCTGGTGGTGGAAAACCCCGGTAAGCCGATTGCCGCCGAGCATTTGCCCCGGCTGTTCGATCGCTTCTATCGCGTCGACCCGTCCCGCCAGCGCAGCGGCGAGGGAAGTGGGATCGGCCTGGCGATCGTGAAGTCTATTGTGACTGCCCATCACGGCAGCGTGGCGGTGGAATCCGACAGCCGCTCAACGCGGTTTATCCTGACGTTACCAACGCAGCAGTTGTAACCGCCGGAAGCCGGGCTCCCGGCGATCCGGCGGTGGTGCGGCGGAATTACTCTTCGAAGTACCAGTAGCCCTGGTTGATCAGGCGCGTCAGTTCCGTCACAAAGGCCGGGTTCTGCAGCGCATCGCCCAGCTCTTGCTGGCTCAGGGTGGTGTAACGGCACAGGGCGTCCAGCGCCTGAGCATCGGTTGTTTCCAGACGCTCGCTGTTCACAAAGAAGCTGTCGCCGATATGCAGCACCCGCAGTCCACTCAGGCGGCACAGGGTTTCCCCGCCGGCCAGCGCATCGACTATTTCATCTTCAGCATACGGCGGTTCCGCCGGGGCGACGTCCAGCTCATGACGTGGCGTGGTCGCGAAGCGGCCGAACCACTGGGTAAAGTCTTCCGGCTGGTTAATCATGTCGATCATCATCGTGCGCAGGCGTTCGAGTTCGTACTCTTCTACCCGGCCAGGATGTTCACGACAGGTGAGGGCCGGATCGCTGTAGTGTTCGCCGCCGAGGTCGTTTTCCAGCGCATAGTCCGCAAAGCTGCTGATCAGGTCGCGGCCATTAGGGCCACGGAAGCCCACCGAGTAGTTCAGCGCGGTCTCGTGGGTGATGCCATCGTGTGGGAATCCCGGTGGAATATAGAGAATATCGCCAGGTTCCAGATCTTCATCGATGATCGGTGGGAAAGGATCGACATGCAGCAGCGCCGGGTGCGGACAGAACTGGCGCATCGGCAGCTTGTCCCCAACGCGCCAGCGACGGCTGCCCATTCCCTGAATAATAAAGACATCATACTGGTCGATATGCGGACCCACGCCGCCGCCGGGGACCGAGAAGGAGATCATCAGATCGTCCAGGCGCCAGTCCGGCAGAACGCGGAACGGGCGGACCAGTTCCGCGGCAGGCAGATGCCAGTGGTTCACCGCCTGGGCCAGCAGGGACCAGCCGGTCTCGCCCAGACCGTCGAAATGTTCAAACGGCCCGTTGCTGGCCTGCCACTGATCGTTGACCAGGCTTACCAGGCGACTATCGACTTCCGGCTCCATGGCCAGGCCAGCCAGCTCGTCCGGGGTAATCGGATCGACGAAGTTCGGGAAAGCCTGCTTTAACACTACCGGCTGCTTTTGCCAGTACTTCTCTAAAAACTCGGGCCAGTTAATGTTCAGTTGATAAGCCATAGATTCACACCAGTCATGAAGAAACGGGCCTGATTATAGAAAGGTGTCGGTGGCGGGCGCTTTGTCATGCGTCAAAGCCGCTGCTTAATTCACCATCGCAGAAGGGCGTTTTCCTTTGCTATATATGTATGGGTATGGATGGCAATGAGAGAGGAACCGGGAGCAGCAAGGATAACCTGTTCTTTTGTCTGCGAGGCGAAATAGTGTGAATACGTCTGCAGGCCGCGTGGTATCTGGGTTTCTTTGTTATCAGGCCAGCGCTAGAATAACCGTTTCGTTTAAATAATGAGCGCTTGATAAGTTTTTTGTATTTTAGCGCTTGCCATCCAAAGAGAACTCCCTATAATGCGCTCCCACTGACACGGCAAATGTGAACAACTTCACAGAGTAAGCCGGGTCGGAAAGAGAAAAACTTCTGAAAAATGAGGTTGACTCTGAAAGAGGAAAGCGTAATATACGCCACCTCGCGACAGAGCGCTAAGCGCCGTCGCACTGCTCTTTAACAATTTATCAGACAATCTGTGTGGGCACTCAAAGTGACATGGATTCTTAACGTCCTCGGACGAAAAATGAATACCAAGTCTCTGAGTGAACATACGTAATTCATTACGAAGTTTAATTCACGAGCATCAAACTTAAATTGAAGAGTTTGATCATGGCTCAGATTGAACGCTGGCGGCAGGCCTAACACATGCAAGTCGAGCGGTAGCACAGAGAGCTTGCTCTCGGGTGACGAGCGGCGGACGGGTGAGTAATGTCTGGGAAACTGCCTGATGGAGGGGGATAACTACTGGAAACGGTAGCTAATACCGCATAACGTCGCAAGACCAAAGTGGGGGACCTTCGGGCCTCATGCCATCAGATGTGCCCAGATGGGATTAGCTAGTAGGTGGGGTAATGGCTCACCTAGGCGACGATCCCTAGCTGGTCTGAGAGGATGACCAGCCACACTGGAACTGAGACACGGTCCAGACTCCTACGGGAGGCAGCAGTGGGGAATATTGCACAATGGGCGCAAGCCTGATGCAGCCATGCCGCGTGTATGAAGAAGGCCTTCGGGTTGTAAAGTACTTTCAGCGAGGAGGAAGGCATTAAGGTTAATAACCTTGGTGATTGACGTTACTCGCAGAAGAAGCACCGGCTAACTCCGTGCCAGCAGCCGCGGTAATACGGAGGGTGCAAGCGTTAATCGGAATTACTGGGCGTAAAGCGCACGCAGGCGGTCTGTTAAGTCAGATGTGAAATCCCCGGGCTCAACCTGGGAACTGCATTTGAAACTGGCAGGCTTGAGTCTTGTAGAGGGGGGTAGAATTCCAGGTGTAGCGGTGAAATGCGTAGAGATCTGGAGGAATACCGGTGGCGAAGGCGGCCCCCTGGACAAAGACTGACGCTCAGGTGCGAAAGCGTGGGGAGCAAACAGGATTAGATACCCTGGTAGTCCACGCTGTAAACGATGTCGACTTGGAGGTTGTTCCCTTGAGGAGTGGCTTCCGGAGCTAACGCGTTAAGTCGACCGCCTGGGGAGTACGGCCGCAAGGTTAAAACTCAAATGAATTGACGGGGGCCCGCACAAGCGGTGGAGCATGTGGTTTAATTCGATGCAACGCGAAGAACCTTACCTACTCTTGACATCCAGAGAACTTAGCAGAGATGCTTTGGTGCCTTCGGGAACTCTGAGACAGGTGCTGCATGGCTGTCGTCAGCTCGTGTTGTGAAATGTTGGGTTAAGTCCCGCAACGAGCGCAACCCTTATCCTTTGTTGCCAGCGGTCCGGCCGGGAACTCAAAGGAGACTGCCAGTGATAAACTGGAGGAAGGTGGGGATGACGTCAAGTCATCATGGCCCTTACGAGTAGGGCTACACACGTGCTACAATGGCATATACAAAGAGAAGCGACCTCGCGAGAGCAAGCGGACCTCATAAAGTATGTCGTAGTCCGGATTGGAGTCTGCAACTCGACTCCATGAAGTCGGAATCGCTAGTAATCGTAGATCAGAATGCTACGGTGAATACGTTCCCGGGCCTTGTACACACCGCCCGTCACACCATGGGAGTGGGTTGCAAAAGAAGTAGGTAGCTTAACCTTCGGGAGGGCGCTTACCACTTTGTGATTCATGACTGGGGTGAAGTCGTAACAAGGTAACCGTAGGGGAACCTGCGGTTGGATCACCTCCTTACCTGAAAGAACCTGCCTTTGTAGTGTCCACACAGATTGTCTGATGAAAAATAAGCAGTAAAACATCTCTGCAGGCTTGTAGCTCAGGTGGTTAGAGCGCACCCCTGATAAGGGTGAGGTCGGTGGTTCAAGTCCACTCAGGCCTACCAAATTCATCCTGATACTGCGTTGTGAAACGACTCGCATACGTCAGTATGCTTCGTCCTTCCACGCCTTGTTTCAGTCTGAATTACCGGTACGAGAGATGAGTATTACGATGGGGTTATAGCTCAGCTGGGAGAGCGCCTGCCTTGCACGCAGGAGGTCTGCGGTTCGATCCCGCATAGCTCCACCATCCTTTACTGCTGAATAACAAGAAAACTTCAGAGTGTACCTGAAAAGGTATGCTGCGAAGTTTTGCTCTTTAAAAATCTGGATCAAGCTGAAAATTGAAACGACACACTGTTTCCTTTCTCCGTAATAAGAAAGGAAAAGCGGTGTGTTCGAGTCTCTCAAATTTTCGCAATGCGAACTGTTTTACGAAACAGCTTCGGGTTGTGAGGTTAAGCGACTAAGCGTACACGGTGGATGCCCTGGCAGTCAGAGGCGATGAAGGACGTGCTAATCTGCGATAAGCGTCGGTAAGGTGATATGAACCGTTATAACCGGCGATTTCCGAATGGGGAAACCCAGTGTGTTTCGACACACTATCGTTAAGTGAATACATAGCTTAACGAAGCGAACCGGGGGAACTGAAACATCTAAGTACCCCGAGGAAAAGAAATCAACCGAGATTCCCCCAGTAGCGGCGAGCGAACGGGGAGGAGCCCAGAGTCTGAATCAGCGCGTGTGTTAGTGGAACGGTCTGGAAAGTCCGGCGGTACAGGGTGATAGCCCCGTACACTAAAATGCACACGTTGTGAACTCGAAGAGTAGGGCGGGACACGTGGTATCCTGTCTGAATATGGGGGACCATCCTCCAAGGCTAAATACTCCTGACTGACCGATAGTGAACCAGTACCGTGAGGGAAAGGCGAAAAGAACCCCGGCGAGGGGAGTGAAAAAGAACCTGAAACCGTGTACGTACAAGCAGTGGGAGCCTGATTTGTCAGGTGACTGCGTACCTTTTGTATAATGGGTCAGCGACTTATATTCTGTAGCAAGGTTAACCGTATAGGGGAGCCGCAGGGAAACCGAGTCTTAACTGGGCGTTAAGTTGCAGGGTATAGACCCGAAACCCGGTGATCTAGCCATGGGCAGGTTGAAGGTTGGGTAACACTAACTGGAGGACCGAACCGACTAATGTTGAAAAATTAGCGGATGACTTGTGGCTGGGGGTGAAAGGCCAATCAAACCGGGAGATAGCTGGTTCTCCCCGAAAGCTATTTAGGTAGCGCCTCGTGAACTCATCTTCGGGGGTAGAGCACTGTTTCGGCTAGGGGGTCATCCCGACTTACCAACCCGATGCAAACTACGAATACCGAAGAATGTTATCACGGGAGACACACGGCGGGTGCTAACGTCCGTCGTGAAGAGGGAAACAACCCAGACCGCCAGCTAAGGTCCCAAAGTCATGGTTAAGTGGGAAACGATGTGGGAAGGCACAGACAGCCAGGATGTTGGCTTAGAAGCAGCCATCATTTAAAGAAAGCGTAATAGCTCACTGGTCGAGTCGGCCTGCGCGGAAGATGTAACGGGGCTAAACCATGCACCGAAGCTGCGGCAGCGACACTATGTGTTGTTGGGTAGGGGAGCGTTCTGTAAGCCGTTGAAGGTGGCCTGTGAGGGTTGCTGGAGGTATCAGAAGTGCGAATGCTGACATAAGTAACGATAAAGCGGGTGAAAAGCCCGCTCGCCGGAAGACCAAGGGTTCCTGTCCAACGTTAATCGGGGCAGGGTGAGTCGACCCCTAAGGCGAGGCCGAAAGGCGTAGTCGATGGGAAACAGGTTAATATTCCTGTACTCGGTGTTACTGCGAAGGGGGACGGAGAAGGCTATGTTAGCCGGGCGACGGTTGTCCCGGTTTAAGCATGTAGGCGGGAAGTTTAGGTAAATCCGGACTTCTGTTAACGCTGAGGTGTGATGACGAGGCACTACGGTGCTGAAGTAACAAATGCCCTGCTTCCAGGAAAAGCCTCTAAGCATCAGGTAACATCAAATCGTACCCCAAACCGACACAGGTGGTCAGGTAGAGAATACCAAGGCGCTTGAGAGAACTCGGGTGAAGGAACTAGGCAAAATGGTGCCGTAACTTCGGGAGAAGGCACGCTGATGGTAAGTGAAGTGACTTGCTCATGGAGCTGAAATCAGTCGAAGATACCAGCTGGCTGCAACTGTTTATTAAAAACACAGCACTGTGCAAACACGAAAGTGGACGTATACGGTGTGACGCCTGCCCGGTGCCGGAAGGTTAATTGATGGGGTTATCCGCAAGGAGAAGCTCTTGATCGAAGCCCCGGTAAACGGCGGCCGTAACTATAACGGTCCTAAGGTAGCGAAATTCCTTGTCGGGTAAGTTCCGACCTGCACGAATGGCGTAATGATGGCCAGGCTGTCTCCACCCGAGACTCAGTGAAATTGAACTCGCTGTGAAGATGCAGTGTACCCGCGGCAAGACGGAAAGACCCCGTGAACCTTTACTATAGCTTGACACTGAACATTGAGCCTTGATGTGTAGGATAGGTGGGAGGCTTTGAAGCGTGGACGCCAGTCTGCGTGGAGCCAACCTTGAAATACCACCCTTTAATGTTTGATGTTCTAACGTAGACCCGTAATCCGGGTTGCGGACAGTGTCTGGTGGGTAGTTTGACTGGGGCGGTCTCCTCCCAAAGAGTAACGGAGGAGCACGAAGGTTAGCTAATCCTGGTCGGACATCAGGAGGTTAGTGCAATGGCATAAGCTAGCTTGACTGCGAGCGTGACGGCGCGAGCAGGTGCGAAAGCAGGTCATAGTGATCCGGTGGTTCTGAATGGAAGGGCCATCGCTCAACGGATAAAAGGTACTCCGGGGATAACAGGCTGATACCGCCCAAGAGTTCATATCGACGGCGGTGTTTGGCACCTCGATGTCGGCTCATCACATCCTGGGGCTGAAGTAGGTCCCAAGGGTACGGCTGTTCGCCGTTTAAAGTGGTACGCGAGCTGGGTTTAGAACGTCGTGAGACAGTTCGGTCCCTATCTGCCGTGGGCGCTGGAGAATTGAGGGGGGCTGCTCCTAGTACGAGAGGACCGGAGTGGACGCATCACTGGTGTTCGGGTTGTCATGCCAATGGCATTGCCCGGTAGCTAAATGCGGAAAAGATAAGTGCTGAAAGCATCTAAGCACGAAACTTGCCCCGAGATGAGTTCTCCCTGACTCCTTGAGAGTCCTGAAGGAACGTTGAAGACTACGACGTTGATAGGTCGGGTGTGTAAGCGTAGCGATACGTTGAGCTAACCGATACTAATGAACCGTGAGGCTTAACCTTACAACGCCAAAGCTGTTTTGGTGAGCAGAGAGAAGATTTTCAGCCTGATACAGATTAACTGGGGTGCTTTTAGCATCCTGGTAACAGAATTTGCCTGGCGGCAATAGCGCGGTGGTCCCACCTGACCCCATGCCGAACTCAGAAGTGAAACGCCGTAGCGCCGATGGTAGTGTGGGGTCTCCCCATGTGAGAGTAGGGAACTGCCAGGCATCAAATCAACAAGAAAACCTCATGCGAAAGCATGGGGTTTTTTTGTTTATCTGCTGTTTGTCGGTGAGCGCTACTTACCCCATTCCGATAGTATTTTATATTTTAACCCTCCATTCATATATATCTTTATTATTTCATTACTCCCTTTCTATTGTGTGAATATACGAAATTATGAATATTTACCATGCATCTGTAATATAAAAATTAAAAATCTAAAATTATTATCACTATTATTTAAAGTATTTAATGATAATTTTAAATATATTAACGGTAATTTTTTCTCATATTTAACGACCTGTGCGGTTGTCACTGGACATTTTAAATGAAATGTTTTAGTGTCATTAACAGTTTGTTAACTCGGATGAACACAGCGTGTGTCGTGGCCGACAGAATTGTATCGAGCGGCACGATGAGAATACCAATGAAGAACCTGCTAACATGGTCGCCCCTGCGCCCGCTCATAAGTTACCTGCAAGAACGCTTCACCTTTTTAGTTCTGCTATGCTGGCCGGCGATTATTTGGGTCGTATGCCGGGGATGTGTCTGGGCCATCGAAAGCGCACTGCTGCTGATGGGAAAGCCGCTCAGCGAGTCGTTTACCGTACACCTGCAGCCACTGATGACCTTCAGCGCCCTGGTGCGCATTTCCCTCAGCTGGGTGGCGCTGCTGTTTATCCTGTTTAGCATGGCGATGGGATTCACCTGGTTGCTACGCCGCGTGATGAACCGCAAACCATAGTTATCGCCGCCAGGATCGTTCTCACCTGCTGAATTTTCAATCTGGTTGACCAGAGCGAACTGTTGTATGATCTTCGGCCTTAAAATAGATCCTAATCGGTGAGTGCTTTATTCAATGAGTGATGAAAGCAAGAAATATATCTCCGTTATTTTCAAGGAATGGCTGCCGCTGTATGACGGTTTGACTCCCGATGTGAAGGCTGTTCTTAAAAATATTGCCTCTGAGCGCTCAGAAGCGTTGGCGGCCCGATTTTATGACTTTATTTTTCAGGATCCTGAAATTGCCCGCCATCTGACCTATGACCTGGTGCAGGAACGCCTAAGTCGTTCACTGACCGCCTGGGTTAATGAGATTTTGACCTGTGAACGTGATGGGCTGCAGGCGCTGGCAGAACGGCAATATTTTATCGGCAGTATTCACGCGCGTATTGGTATTCCCGCCGAGGCCGTACTGCGCGGAGCCCGCCAGCTCAAGGCCGGGCTGATAGAGTACATTCGCGATCGCCACGACATTGACCACCAGACCGCGCTGGCGACCCTCCATTATTCGGTCATGGCCATTAACATGGCCATCGAGATGATGTGCCATGCCTACACGCTATCGCACTACCGGGCGACGAAAAATGAAGAGGCCTACCGCCTGTATAGCCTGATGGATAATATCCCGATGGAGTACGGCAAACAGCAGGCCTCGCTCTCCGGCTGGGAAAACAGCTCTATTTTTAATATCGTCAGCGAAAATAAAGCCGCAATTAACGGCACATTATTATCGGAGTCCGAATTTGGCCTGTGGTTCCGCCATAAATGCGTGCGCTATTTTAATAAAAATGCCCAGATGGCGGAGATCACCGGCATCATTGAGCAGGTCGATCGCTTCATTATCGACTGGAAATCATCACCGGATCGTTCCGGGTATAAAAACACCCAAAGCCTGCTCCAGAGCATCCATATCCATTGCCAGCAGATTGGTCACCAGCTGGAAGTGATCTTTAGCAGCCTGTCGCAGATGCAGAACGGCAAGGATTCGCTGACCAGCCTGCTAAACCGCCGTTACCTGCCGGTGGTCCTCAAACATGAGGTCACCCTCGCCATGGAGCATGGGCTGCCGATGACGGTGGCGATGGTGGATATCGACCATTTCAAAGAGATTAACGATAACTGGGGCCACGTGGTGGGCGACCGGGCGATCAAGCACGTTGCCGACCTGCTCAGTGATAATATTCGTTCCAGTGACTATATCTTCCGCTATGGCGGCGAAGAGTTTTTACTGGTTCTGGTGGAAACCAACGCCGGTGAAGCCTTTACGCTACTGGAACGTCTGCGAAAAAGCATCAGCCAGCTCCAGTTTGACGTTGGCGCCGAGACCCATATTGCCATCACCGTCAGCATCGGCTACGCCGTGCATAGCGGCCACCCGGATTACAACCGACTGCTGCGCGATGCCGACAGTGCGCTGTACACCGCCAAGCGCAGCGGGCGCGACTGCGTGAAGCTGCATCAGGGCGGGCACGACGCATCACACTGAGGCGCCGTGCCCCGGCTGTTCAGAACAGTACCGGCAACCCTAATCCCCGCATGACCTCATGCAGCGTCTGCTGCGTGAGGTGCTGCGCCCGCTCACTCCCCTGACGCAGAAGTTCCAGCAGCATCCCTTTATCAGCGATAAACGTTGCCCGGCGTTCGCGAATCGGCGCCAGCAGCGTCTGCAGGCACTCCTCCAGCACATTTTTGCACTGCCGATCGCCCAGCCCGCCACGCTGGTAGTGGGCTTTCATCCCGGCAACCAAGGCGTGGTCGGGATGGAAGGCGTCCAGATAGGTAAAGACGACGTTACCGTCGAGTTGGCCTGGATCGCTGACGCGCAGATGGTGTGGGTCGGTATACATCGCGCTGACCGCGCGATGGATCTCCTCTTCGGTAGCAGAGAGCGTCAGCGTATTCCCCAGTGATTTTGACATCTTGGCGCCGCCATCAATGCCCGGCAGGCGGCTGACATCGCTGAGTAGCGCTTTGCAGTGCTGCAGTACCGGCGTCGTCGTCAGGCTATTCATTTTGTGGACGATCTCATTGGTCTGCTCAATCATCGGCAGCTGATCGTCGCCCACCGGCACCAGCCTGGCTTTAAAGGCGGTAATATCCGCCGCCTGGCTGATGGGGTAGGCGAGAAAACCGACCGGCAGCGAGCGGGAAAATCCCTTCTGCGCGATCTCGTTTTTGACCGTCGGATTTCGCTCGACGCGGGCGACGGTGACGATATTCATATACAGCGCGCTCAGCTCAGCCAGCGCGGGAAGCGCTGATTGCAGGCAAATCGTGGTTTTGTGTGGGTCGATCCCTACCGCCAGATAATCCGCCAGCACCTCGCAGATGTTGCGGCTGATTTTATGCGGATCGCTGCCGTTGTCCGTTAGCCCCTGCAGGTCGGCGACGAGAATAAACTGCTGATGGTCATGTTGCAGCTCGACCCGCTGGCGCAGCGAGCCCACATAGTGGCCGAGATGCAGCTGGCCGGTAGGGCGATCGCCGGTAAGAATGGTAGGTAATGTGTTCATCAGAGACTCCTAAGGCTGCTGTAAGCCGAAAGACGTCGCTAAGAAATGATTAAGCCGCCTTCCGGCGGCTTAAAAAATGGAAAACATCAATCGTGCCGCCTGTTATGCAGGCAGCCACCAACGGCATGAGCGGGAGATGACAACGATTCTGTTCATGCCGATTATCCTGACACGAAAAGGGCGCGGGGTAAACCCACGCCCGGCCATGTTTTGTGGATTACATCGTGGAGAAGACGTTCATGATGATGCCGCCGGAAATGATCAGCACCATGGCGAAGATCGCCGGCAGATCCGGTTTTTGCTTATACAGGATCATCGAGCAGATGGTGACGCCGACGATGCCGAAGCCGCACCACAGCGAGTACGCCACGCCCACCGGAATAGTGCTCATTGCGCGGGTGAGGGCGAAATAGCACAGCCCGTAAGCGCAGACGACCAGTACGGAAGGTGCCAGTTTGCTAAAGCCGTTGGTTTTTTTGATCATCGACGTACCGGTAATTTCTGAGCCGATGGACAGCGCCAGCCATAAGAACCCGAGATTAAACATATGCTATTCCTTTTCAGTTAGTTGGCGATCTTGCTATCCAGTGGCGTCACCGGCTCGGCAGGCGCGTCGGTGCTCTCTTCGCTGCCCATTTTTGAAAACAGATTCATGATCACGATACCGCTGGCGATAATCGCCATGCCGATAATGGCCGCGGTATCCGGATGCTGGCCGTAAAAGGCCATCCCCAACGTCGATACCACCAGAATGCCGGTACCGGACCAGGTGGCGTACGCCAGGCCGACGGGAATGTCTTTGACCGCGCGGGACAGCGAGTAGTAGCAGGTGCAGTACAGAACAATCAGCAGCCCGAGCAGCAACATTTTGGTGGAGCCTTCGCTGCTACCGAACATCTTGAGGGTGGACGTCGCCGAGGTTTCCGAGAGGATAACCAACAGCATCCATAGCCAACATTTTGTTTTTGAAGACATAATAAACTCCGGATCTATTTATTAAGGTAGGGTTCTTTATTTCTGTTTTTAAGAAAATCGCTCGCGGCATCGGTTAAAACGGCATCGCTGGCGGCGGCCAGCGCCGGATTATTGACGATGTCTGTGACAGTGAGATAACGACGCGCCCCGCCGACCGGCGTCGGAACAGACGTTCCCGGCCCGGCGGCCAGCGTCGCCAGCAGTTCATTCATCGAGCACAACGTGACGCCGCATGCCGTCAACCGGGTCAGGGTCGCGTGCATCTGGCTGGCGTATGGCGTCTGGCTCGCCGCGCCGCACAGCTGGTTCAGCTCGCTGTCCGGGTCGCAGTGATAGCGCAACGCCAGCACCGGCAGACCGGCCAGCAGCGCGTCGTGCAGCCGCCGGGCAACCGGGCTGTGCAACGTGCCGTTTGCCAGATCGGCCGCCAGCGGATAATCGAGAAACGGCACTATCACGGCCCGCCAGGCCATCGACGGCAGCGCCGCCTGCCAGGTCCCGGACGGGATAACGTCGCCGATTGCCTGCCACTGCGCCGCATCCACTATTCCGTCTTCCAGCGCGAGGTGCAGATGCTGCCCGCATCCCGCCAGACGACGGTGGATGAGCGGGCGATAGCCCTCCGCCGCGCCGACCATCACCAGCACCGGCGGCTGTAGCCGCTGGACAACCCGCGTCACCAGGTGGTCGATCTCTTCATCGGTCATGGCTGGCCCCCGTTATGCAATAAGCGTGACCTGCGCGCCGTTTTTCAATCCGGCGGCGTTGGCTTCTTCGGTATCGATATGCAGCTCGAGGACAAAATCGTCCCGCACCCGTACCACCACTTCATCGAATGTCAGCTGGCGTTCGCCCCGGCTGCCGACCTTGACCTTCTGGCCATGGCTGACGTTCAGGCGCTGCGCATCCTGCGGCGACATATGAATATGCCGCCAGGCACAGATCACCTGGGACTGCAGCTCAACGTGGCCCGCCGGGCCAATCAGCAGGGCATTGCCGGCCTGCTCCAGCTGCCCGGACTCGCGAACCGGCGCCTGGACTCCCAGCGTGAAGGCGTCGGCGCGGGAGATTTCCAGCTGGGTCACCGGGCGAGTGGGCCCGAGCACGCGCACGCGGGTCAGCGAGCCTTTGGGCCCGACCACGGTCACGCACTCCTCGGCGGCAAACTGACCCGGCTGGCGTAGCGGTTTAAACGGCGTCAGCACGTAACCCTTGCCAAACAAGGCCTCGACATCCTGCTGCGACAGGTGCACGTGACGGTTAGAGATCCCGACCGGAATATCTGGCGCGAGGCGGGTCAGTTGGGCGCTGATTTTTTCCTGTAGCAGGGTGTCGATCATGCCTTCTTCCCTTTCTTCATCGCGGCGCTTTTATCTTCCGCCTCGCCAGCTGCCGGTTGGGACGGCGGCATTTCCGGCTCGCTTTTTTCCGCCGACGTCGGAACGACGGCAGGTTCTGCGATGGCGGGTTTTACTGCCGCTGGTGCTGCAGGGCGCGGCGGGCGGCCTTTTAATTTCCCCAGCGCGTCAACCACGCTGCGTTCCGGGCGGGCGATGACCAGTGAACCCACAACCTGGTCTGCGGCAACCACGGCGATGCCGCGCTCAATGGCGGTGTGGATGGCGCTGATCTCGCCCTCGAAGCAGACGCTGACCAGCCCCGATCCGACTTTGCGATAACCAATGCAGGTCACGCCTGCAGCTTTACAGGCGGCATCGACAGCCTGAATGGCGGCTACCAGCCCTCGCGTTTCAATTACGCCTAAACTTTTCATTGTCGGCTCCTGTTAATGGCGGACTAAGCGGATATCAAAATCGAACTGTGTGAAGAACGTCTCCAGCTGGCTCAGCTCTTCGGGTGAATAAGACGGGTCCTGGGTAATGGGATAGGGCATATCCAGACGCTCATATTTTTTGCGCCCCAGTTGGTGATACGGCAGCATGTCGATGCGGCGGATATTCCCGCGCTTCGCCAGCTTTTGCACATAATCAATAGCCCCGGTAATCGCATCGAACGAGTCGTTATACCCCCGCACCAGCGGCATACGCACAATCACGTTGGCGCCGGAATCCACCAGCCATTCCAGATTGCGGCGAATACCTTCATTGCCGATGCCAAATAACGCTTTATGGTGCTCGCTGTTAATTTGCTTAATGTCGAATAAAAAGGTGTCGGTGACCGGCGCCAGCTTTTGATAATTGGCCAGCGAGGTGGTGCCCTGGGTTTCGACGGCGGTATTGAGCATCATCTTTTTGCATTCGCTGAACAGGGCCACGGCAAAATCGGTCTGCAGGCTCATCTCGCCGCCGCCGATGGTCACACCGCCGCCGGAGGCGATATAGAAGTCATAATCCTGCATGATGACCTCCATCAGCTCGCTGACGGTGACGTCTTTGCCCATAATATCCAGCGCGTTCTGGGTGCAGATCTCTTCGCACTTGCGACAGCCGATACAGTCTTTATTGCGATCGACGAAGTGCTTCATTTCGCCGTTTTCTTCCGCCCGGTAATGGACTCCGGCCGGGCAGACGTTGACGCAGTCACCGCAGTTAATGCATTTGTCGTGCGAGAACATCACCTGAAACTGGCTGGTCAGCCCTTCCGGGTTGGCGCACCACGGGCAGCGGATATTGCAGCCTTTGAAAAAAACCAGCGTGCGAATCCCGTCGCCGTCGTAGATCGAATATTTCTGAATGTTGAAGATTCGCCCGGTTAATTCTTTATTCACGCTTGCCTCCAGAAAAAATAGCCAGGACATCCTTGTCCAAAAACGTCCGTGTCTTTATCAGAACTTCTCGATGACCGTACGGCTGATAATCTCGTCCTGAACCTCTTTGCACAGCTCCACGAAGTAGGCGCTGTAGCCGGCGACGCGGACGATCAGGTCGCGATATTTTTCCGGCTCCTGCTGGGCTTTTTTCAGCACTTCGTTATCGACATAGCTGAACTGCATCTGGCCGTTGCCGAGAATCGACGCCGTGCGCAGCAGGGTGATCAGGCCATGGCGTCCTTCCGGGGTATCAAGCAACCCTTTGAGGAATTTGAAGTTATGCACCATGCCGATGTTCATGGTCTCGACGTTCATCTTGCTCACGGACTTGATGATGGCGGTCGGACCTTGCTTGTCCGCACCCTGCGTCGGGCTGATGCCATCGGAAAGCGGCATCCAGGCCAGGCGGCCGTTCGGCGTGGCGTTGGTCAGTTCGCCAATCGGCGTGTTGTTGGAGATGGACAACGTGCCGTGGCTGAGGGTGGAGTAGAGCATCTGGTACTGACGGCACTCGCGCTCGGTCCACTCGGTGATATCCAGCGCGTACTGGTCAACGTAGTTGTCGTCGTTACCGTATTTCGGCGCGTTCAGGCAGTCGCGGCGCAGCGCTTCAAAGCCTTCGAAGTTTGCCAGCATCGCGTCGCGCATCTGCTCGAGGG
The DNA here is from genome assembly GCF_051131755.1 of Klebsiella sp. R445. Taxonomy (NCBI): domain Bacteria; kingdom Pseudomonadati; phylum Pseudomonadota; class Gammaproteobacteria; order Enterobacterales; family Enterobacteriaceae; genus Klebsiella; species Klebsiella sp. R445. The sequence continues at coordinate 2,539,185 of NZ_CP180446.1, read as the reverse complement.
TGTATTTTTTATCTTCAAACACCAGCTTGCGGATGGCGGCGAGGGAGTCGACGTAGGTCGCCAGGCCGGAGAAGATAAGCCCTGGTCCGTGGTTGACCATCGCACCACCGGCGGCAACGTCTTTGCCACTTTCCATGCAGCCTTCCACCAGCAGTGACATCAGCGGTTTCGGCGCCACGTCGCGGTGTACGCGCTGGCTGATCACTGTGCCAATCGCGGACAGACGCACGATATGGGCAATCTGTTTTTTCACTGCTGCATCAAACTCTTCGAAGGTGTGCAGGTCGCGCAGGTCGCCGGTATCCAGCCCCTGATAGCTATCAAACAGCACCATCCGGCCGCGGTTGAGCACGAACTCGATGGCAATAGGCCACTGGGTGTAGCCGGTGGAGGTCCACTGGTAGATACGGCCGGATTTCTGCGGCTCTACGCAGCCCATCAGACAGTAGTCGCGGGCGTCTTCAAAATCGAAGCCCTTGCGCAGCATCATCTTGATATGAGAATCATCAAAGTGGCAGGCCGGGAAGCCCATGCCCGCTTTCACCACATCGACGATTTTTTCCATATATTTTTGCGGCGACTGGTTGTGGATGCGGCAGGCCAGCGACGGCTGGTAAACCTTGACGAAGCGCACGGCATCCATAATCAGGTAGGTCAGGTCGTTACAGGCATCGCCGCCGCTGCGCTTCTGACCGCCGACGGTCAGGTTGATAAACGGCTGGTAACCGGCAAAGTATTTCGCCCCCAGCTCGCTGGACATCCACATCAGCTCGGCGCACTTGATAATAAACGCCTGCATCATCTCCAGCGCGGTTTCGTGGGTCAGGCGGCCTTCGCGAATATCGGCTTCAAACATCGGGTAGCAGTACTGGTCAACGCGCCCCAGTGACAGGCCGGTCTGGTTCTCTTCAATTTCGAACAGCGATTCTACGGTCCAGATACTTTGCAGCGCTTCCTGCAGGGTTTTCGGCGGGTTCGCCGGAACGTTCTGGTTCACTTCGGCAATGGTCAGCAGTTCGGCGCGACGCTGAGCATTCTGCTCAAGGGTGGCCAGTTCACGGGCGCGGGCGGCGATGCGGTGAGAGTAGTTAATCACCCCTTCGCAGGTTTCAATCGCCGCTTTGTAGTAGTAAATGCGGTCGATATCTTCCGGGTTCTCCATGCTTAGCTGCGCGAGATGCGCCTCGGCATCAGCTTTAATACCGTTCATCCCTTTGGTGAACAGCAGCACGTCATAGCCCGGGCAGGTGTCACCGCCGCCGTTGATCTGGTGGTAGGAGAGATCGCTGACGAAGGTCTCGCCGCTAAACGCCCATACGCCCGCTTCGCGGTACTGCGCTTCGCAGATCTCATCCAGCGAACGGCCTTCCCAGAACGGCACGATCTCTTCGCGAATGGTTTTTTTATCTTCTTCGCTGATCTCAAACGGATCCTGTGGGCGGGTGCTCATGGTATCGAGCTCGTCACGCACCCAGCGCCAGGCGATATCCGGCGAGAAGGCACCGGCACGCGGTTTTCCGCACGGATGACCGACGATCAGCTCGTCGTCCTGAATCAGAATCGGCGCGGTTTCGCAGGCATGACGGAAGGCTTTGGCACGCAGCAGAATCGTTGGCATGCCCGGGTTGGCTTTCACCACCTCGGTAAAGGCCAGCGCGCGGTAGATGGACACGCTCGGGCGTACCGTCAGGTAATGGTTGCGCAGGCGCTGCATACGCGGCGTCAGCCCTTCCGCCGTCGGGGTGGCGCAATCGGCGGCAAACGGTACGGATGAGACGCTCCGGGCGCCGCTGAACAGGCGAACCGGCAGGTTCAGGGCGCTCAGGTTGCGCTGGGCGCAGAGGAACAGACCGGAGAGTTCGTTGATGATAACGTTGGCGTCATCGAGGCGCGCGCCGTGCAGCAGGGCATCGAACATCGGGTAGCCATCGATCGTGCAGGGGGCGCGAACGTCGCTCAACTGTGCCAGTTTGAACCACAGGCATTCCACGATTTCATACGCCTGCTGTGGCGTCAGGAGACCGCTGGCGATGTCGCGTTGATACCACGGCAGCAGAACTTTATCGGCGCCTTCCGGGTTGACCGCGTAGCTGCCGTTATCCAACTGTAGCGCCAGCTGGAACAGATAGAAGGCCTGGCAGGCTTCTTTAAAGTTGCGTGCCGGGTGGGCTGGCACCTGATGCAGGATCGCCGCGCTCTCGCGCAGTTCGGCCTGGCGGTAGGGGTTACTTTCTGTCGCGGCCAGCGTTTCGGCGCTGGTGGCCAGCTTTTGTGCCAGGGTGAGCAGCGCGTCGCAGGCGTACAGAGCGGCGCGGCAGCTGTTCACTTCGTCCATACCGCTGCGGCTGACGGCGCTGCCGAGGCTGCGGGTTTTCTCTTCCAGCTGATGTTTAATCGCCAGCACGCCCTGCTCGACAATCAGCCGGTAGTCCGGCGAGTCCAGCTCACTGCTGAGATTGAGGAAGCGGAATGCCGACGGGCGGTGGGCTGCGCTTTCATCGTGGAAAATGGCCCCGCGCGGTTTGCGGGTCTGGTCGCCGACAATCAGCTCATCGGGGCTGATGCCAACCGGCAGCTGGCGCATCAGTTCATAGAAGCGGCGCGCCGGTTTGACGACGGCGGGAATACCCGCGATATCGCCATCCAGGGCGTTCAGCGTGGCGGCATGCTCGGTGCACAGGGTGCTTTTTTGTGAGAGTAAACGTTCAGCCAGCACGGTGACGCGCGGCGTTAAGCTGTAGTGTGCCATGGGTAAGGTTCTCCAAATCTTGTTATCAGTCGCCCTGAACGGCGACGCCGCTCTGGTGCCCGGTCCAGGCCCGGCGATAAATCCCGGTTAACGCATAGGCGTCCGGCGTACGTGGGTTGGTCGGCGTACAGCTGTCGCGCAGCGCCTGGCCAACCATCTCTGCCAGTCGTTGTTCAAATTCGGCAGCATCAACGCGGGTCTCCCCGATGCCGGTCGGCATGGTCATTTCATCTTTGAGCGCCTGAATCGCCACCAGCAGGCTGGCGACGCCCTGACGCGTGGTGGCCGCAGGCAGGTCCAGCAGGTGGGCCAGTCGGGCATATTTGTGGGCGGCGTCGGTGTCGCACTGCCCTTGATAATCCGCGTTCCATGCCACCACTTCCGCCATTAACAGGGCGTTAGCGCGGCCGTGAGGAACATGGAAGATGCCGCCAAGCGCATGGGCCAGACTGTGGGTGATACCCAGCGACGCGTTGGTAAACGCCATCCCCGCCATGCAGGAGGCGTTGTGCATCTTTTCGCGGGCCAGTAGGTTGTCGCCGCTCCGCCAGCAGGTGGGCAGATAGCGGAACACCTGCTGCACCACTTTCTCAGCCAGCGCATCGGAAAAGTCGCTGGCGGCGCGGGAAACATAGGCTTCCAGCGCGTGGCACAGCACGTCCATTCCGGTATCGGCGGTGATGGCGGGCGGTACGGAGGCAACCAGCGACGGGTCGAGCAGGGCGATATCCGGCAGCAGCGTCGGGTCCACCAGCACCAGTTTTTCGTTGTGGGCTTTCACCACCGAAAACGCCGTGACTTCAGAACCAGTACCGCTGGTGGTCGGGATCGCCACGAAGCAGGGGCGCTGGCGTTCGGCCTGCGGGCGGGTCTGCGCCAGGGCGAAAATAACCGCTTTGGCCGCATCAATCACCGATCCGCCGCCCAGCGCCACCACCAGGTCCGGATAGCAAGCATCCATCAGCTTCATACCACGTACGATGGTGGCAATATCCGGGTCGGCAACCACGTCGTCCCAGACCTGGAAGGCGATACCGCGCTGGCGCAGGATCTGCGTGACGCGATCGGCGAGGCCAAACGTGATCATCGCCTGGTCGGTGACCAGCAGAACGTGGCGGGCGGGCAGTTCGTTCAGGACCGACAGGGCGTCCTGACCAAAGCAGATCCGGGGTTTCAGCAAAAATTCACTCATTGGGTTATTCACTCCTAAGCGTCCCGAAACACGTTCTCGACAATGGCAACCACCGACATGGCTTTGTAGTGCGCCTGGTTGAGCGCGAAATACGCTTCTGCCAGGACGATGTCGTGCATGCCGGCGCCGACGCTATCGACGGCGACCCAGGTCTGGTCCTTCATTGGCTGCTGGTTATCGTCTAATTTGACGATCAGCAGCAGGTTGCTACCGCGTAGCTCAGCGCATTTCTGCGTGGCGACGACATGGCCGACTACCTTTGCGAGAATCATCGTTTTTATCGCCTTATATCAGTGTGTTACTTGCCAAGGCGTTCCAGCACCTGGCGGATGACGCGCTCTACGTTTTGCTCGTTAATCTCGCTTTGTGCCCCGGCGGTTGCGGGAACGGCAAAGCGGTCATCGGCCTGGGCATCGTGGGCCACCGCCGCCGGTGCGCGGAAACGTTGGTCGTCGACGATGCTGTGGTGCGGGTTATTGCTCGGGGTGATGATGGCTGGCTGTGGTTCCGGGCGGCTGCCTGGGGCGCGCAGTTCATCGATGGATCGCACGCCGTAGCCCACTTTGCGGATGTTAATCAGGTTCATCGGCCCGACGTTATCGGAGCTGGAACCGCCGCCGACCGCGCCGCAGCCGAGGGTCAGCGCCGGGGTGATATTGGTGGTCGCCCCGATGCCGCCCAGCGCCGCCGGGGTGTTGATCAAAATGCGGTTCACCGGTTTTTCGAGGCAGAACTGGCGGATCACATCCTGGTTGCGGGTATGGATAACCAGCGTATGGCCGAGGCCTTCGTTGGTCAGCAGCTCCATCACACGGTGGCAGGCTGCTTTCCAGTCCTCTTCGACATACAGGCCGAGTACCGGGCACAGCTTTTCGCGGGAGTAGGGGTTTTTGTGGCAGACGGTGGTCTGCTCGGCGATCAGCACTTTGGTGCTGGCGGGGACGCTGAAGCCGGCAAGCTGGCTGAGATAGAGGGCGGTTTTGCCGACCACTTTCGGGTTAATGGTTCCGTTCGGACGCAGCAGCAGCGCCGCCATTTTGGCCGCTTCAGCTTCATTCATGAAGTACGTGCCCTGGGCTTCCAGCTCGCGATGTACTTCATCGTAAATGCAGCGTTCGACGATGATCGACTGCTCAGAGGCGCAGATCACCCCATTATCGAAGGTTTTACTGGTGATAATATCTTTCACCGCATGGTGAATATCGGCGCTACGTTCGATAAAGGCCGGGCCGTTCCCCGGGCCGCCGCTGATGGTCGGCGTGCCGGAAGCGTAGGCTGCCCGCACCATGCCTTCACCGCCGGTGGCGAGGATCAGTGAAACCTCTTTGCTGTGCATCAGTTCAGAGGTGGCATCCAGCGTCAGTTCGGTAATGCCGCTGACGCAGCCGGCCGGTGCACCTGCCGCTTCAGCGGCGCGGGCGACGATCTCAATCGCTTTCCAGCTGCACTGGCGTGCCCCAGGATGCGGGGAGAAGATAATCGCGTTACCGGCTTTCAGGGCGATCAGCGTTTTATAGATCACGGTAGAGGTCGGGTTGGTCGACGGGACCAGCGCACAAATCACTCCCAGCGGCACGCCCACGTCCATCACTTTTTTAAGCTGATCGTCATGAATGATGCCGACGGTCTTCATATCTTTGATGGCGTCGTAGACGCGCAGCGAAGCGAAACGGTTCTTCAGCACTTTGTCCTGCCAGTTGCCAAACCCGGTTTCTTCCGCGGCCATTTTCGCCAGCGTTTCGGCGTGGTGCGCTGCTTCCTGGGCCACGTTTTTCACGATGGCGTCGATTTGTTGCTGCGAAAAGGTGGCCAGAATCGCCTGAGCCTTTTTGGCGCTGCGCACCAGTTCCCGCGCGTTCTGGCGGGACTGCAAATCGTTATCCAGTTCAATCATGAGTCTATCCTTCATCAGACGAAAAGAGTGGGGACGGGGCGCGCCCTGTCAGGTCATGCCTTGTGCTGCGACGCGATTTTTTCGATATCGTTATGCGGGCGGGCAATGACGCGAGAGGTGACCACTTCGCCGATGCGTTTGGCCGCTTCCACGCCGGAGTCAACGGCGGCGTTAACGGCACCGACATCGCCTTTCACCATTGCGGTGACCAGACCGGAGCCGACGTTTTCATAGCCAATCAGCTCGACGTTGGCGGCTTTGCACATCGCATCTGCTGCTTCAATGCAGGCCACCAGACCTTTGGTTTCAATGAGACCAAGTGCTTCTTTCATCATGTTGTCTCCCGTTATTCCGCGACTTTGTAATGCGCGACGATTTTGTTGATGTCGTTATGTGGACGGGCGATAACCAGTGAGGTCACCACTTCCCCGATGCGCTGTGCGGACTCCACGCCGGAATCCACCGCCGCCTTGACCGCGCCGACATCGCCTTTCACCATCGCGGTGACCAGCCCGGAGCCGACGTTTTCATAGCCAATCAGCTCGACGTTGGCGGCTTTGCACATCGCATCTGCCGCTTCAATGCAGGCCACCAGACCTTTGGTTTCAATCAGACCTAATGCATCACCCATTTGCGTTCTCCCGGCCTTAAGCCTTGTGTTTAATGACGATTTTGTTGATGTCGTTATGCGGACGGGCGATAACCAGCGACGTCACTACTTCGCCGATGCGCTGCGCCGATTCCACGCCGGAATCGACCGCGGCTTTGACGGCGCCGACGTCGCCCTTCACCATGACGGTGACCAACCCGGAGCCGATGTTTTCATAGCTAATCAACTCGACGTTGGCGGACTTGCACATTGCATCCGCCGCTTCAATGCAGGCCACCAGGCCTTTGGTTTCAATAAGCCCCAATGCATCACCCATGGTGATCTCCTCCAGAACAGGTTTTGTGATTCGGGAAAACCGTCCGCGTAACGGCGTCAACACGCGGTAGCGGCGTTCGAAAGTCACTATAGGGCGTTGGGAGATAAGTGAAATTTAAATTCACCAGACGTCTGTTTTTAGTTTTTTGTTCTGCTATTTAGCGTTTGTTAACGCTGTATTTATCTGTTTGTGCTGATTTGTCGTGAGGGATTTGGCGCTGGATATGGCGGTTTTTGCTTCACAGAAGCGGGCGATGGGGAATGTTAACGGGATGCTAATTTATTGCGGAGTAGGGGTAATTTAACCCTCTTTAAAGTGTGTCTATGATCGTGTTTTTTCGCGGAGGCTGAAAGCAAAAAGTGCGCTTTTCGGACGCGGGGCGGCGAGCAATATTGCGTAGCGGGATTAATCGAGTTGGCTGCCGGATTTCAGGGTGCAGACAAACAGTGGCGAATTGATGGAGCTGAGCAGGATCGCTTTCTCGTTAAGCTTCTGGGCATTGAGAAACAGGCCGTCATGGCTGTCTGACATCTCACGCATAAAGTAGGCAAAGATAACATCCGGGGACTCGTCGATGGATGAGGCGCTGGATTCCCACTTGCTGATGCGGTAGTGGCGCTCGGTGGGGGAGATGCGTTGGCTGCTGTAGTTAAATTTGACGTAGCGTTGCAGATAGAGCCAGCCGGCGGCGGAGTCGGTATAACCCTCCACCACCATTGAGCCTTTCCCACCGGCGGCAAAATTGAAATGAATATTGCCGTTAACGTTCTCTTTATCCATGTTCTCGAAGCGCATGATGGCTTTGGTCGAGCAGCTCATCACGCCCTCTTTTTTTACGGGCAGCAGTTTCCAGGTGCTGACGCCGGCGGCGGCGATAAACACCAGGGCGGAGAAGGCGAAGAAGGAGCGTGGAGCGAATTTCATTGCGGCTTCCAGGAGTAGTAGAAATAGTTATCGCAATAGCTGAACGGGTTGTCTTCATGCATGGCGCAGTGGGCGAGGAACACCCGGCCGAGGCCGTTGGTTTCCAGCCTGTCGCCGTAGAAAAAGACAAAGCGTTCGCCGGGCTTGCACTCCAGCTTCAGCCGTTGACGCACCTCATCAAAATTGGCGCCGTAGGCAGTGCCCGACACGGAGCGCAGCATTTCGTCACTGGCCAGCAGTTCGCACTGGCTATGGCGCATCTGGGTCAGGGTAATCGGCCGGGGCGGCGAATGGCCGACGAAAGCGCTCATCACCAGCAGCAGGGCGATGACCAGCAGGCAGACGCCGGCGAGGTACCAGCAGGTGCCCCGGCGATGGCCTGACGGGGGCGTTTTTTGTGTTTTTGCCAGCGGTGCGCCGGGCTGTCGGGGCGGTTGCGCATCTGGTGCGAGACTCACCTCCGCAGCGACGATGGCCGTTGCTGGTGGTATCGCCGGCGCGGCGTCCATGACGTCGATGGTGAGCTCGGGATTTAGCTGCAACATGCCGCGCGACACGGTGACGATGATGTTATCGATATCGTAGTGGCGGAAGGTTTTACGCAGCATGCTCAGATACTGGTTGAGGTTGCTGTTGGATGAGGTTAACCCGTTGTCATCCCATACTTTTTTTAAGACCTCATTGCGGCTGACAACGCCGGTGTGGCACAGAAAATAGTACAGCAGCGCGCTGGCGGTGATGGACAACTGGCTGTCTGGTTCATTGCTCCCCGGGAGGGTGAGGGTGCCGTCCGTTGCATCATAAATCAGACTGGCATTGATGTTGTAGCGCATCGCGGCCTCGATCTCAGCGCCTGTCTCATCAGGCTATGTTGTTATCAGTCTGGCGCAACAGACTCACGCCGGCAGCGTCATCCTCGTCAGATCGCTCACTAGCGACTGGCGATGATCGGCGTTCATGGTCGGTCCCTCCGTCAGCTCTGACAGCCAGATGCCGTCTGCTGCATAGCGCACCAGGGTACCGGTGTGGCTGTTATCCAGCGCATCGCCCTGTGCCAGATGGGCCAGCATCCAGTCACGCCAGCATTTTCGTAGTACCGGTTCATCCGGCATCGCCAGCGACAGCACCATCAGCTGACGGCTTTCGTGGGTTCCGGTCAGCTCGGGGGCGGACAAATAGTGCAGATAAGCGCGTGTAAAGCGGCCATAAGAGAGATTATCTGCCGCCATCAGTTCTGAAATAGCCTCTTCCATAATGGCCAGCAGGCGGGCGAACAGGGCAAAGATCAGCGCCTGCTTGTTGGGGAAGTGATGCAGCAACCCGCCTTTACTGACGCCGGCCTCACGCGCGACGGCGTTCAGCGAGAGCGATGCGATGCCATCCCTGCCGGCAATCATTGCCGCCGATTCCAGCAGTTGCTGATGCAGACGCGCGGGATCTTTTTTCCGATGCTGAGTTTCCGTATTCATGGGCGGAATCATACCGACCAGACGGTATGATTATTCTTGATAGCGATCAAGATGAGGGCCAGCGTGATGACGTGGATTGTCGTTATTGCGTGGAGGCTCACAAATCGTCATATAAATCACGGTGATATCTGCGGCGTTATTAATATCTGTTTATTTTGCTGCCATATTTCCGCTTTATGCTGGTGGAGAGGAATGGATTAGACAGGTTGATGCGCTGGCTGCGCTAGCAGATTGTGAGGTCATTAGAGGATAAGTCATGTTAAGCGGATTAAATCATCTGACCCTGGCGGTCAGCGAACTGGCGTCGAGCATCGTGTTTTATCAGCAGCTGTTAGGGATGGAGCTGCACGCCCGTTGGGACAACGGCGCCTATCTCTCCTGCGGCGATCTATGGCTGTGTCTGTCGCTGGACCCGCAGCGGCGTGTGACCCCGCCGGAAAAGAGCGACTACACCCACTACGCGTTTAGCGTCGCCGAAGCCGATTTCGCCGGGTTTGCCGCGCGACTGGAGGTAGCGGGCGTGGCGGTGTGGAAGGTAAACCGCAGCGAAGGAGCATCGCACTACTTCCTCGACCCCGATGGTCACAAGCTGGAGCTGCACGTCGGCAGCCTTGCCCAGCGCCTGGCAGCGTGTCGCGAGCAGCCCTATAAAGGCATGGTGTTTTTTGACGAGTGAAGGGAAGCATGTCGTGGGCAGAACCGGTCAGCGCCACTCCCCGGAGGCGGCGCTTCGCGCCTTGTCCGGGCTACCAACGGCGGGGCATCTTTACACTTTCCATGATGTAAATGTGAGGTTATTTCCAACACGAACAGTATAATCGCCAGATAATTGTATATACTTTTTCGTATATACAACCAGGACGGATGTTATGCCTTTAGAGTTTGAATGGGATGCAAACAAGGCAACGAGCAATCTAAGAAAACATGGGATCCGGTTTGAGGAAGCGATGTTGGTTTTTGACGATCCGCGCCATCTCACCCGCCAGGATCGTTATGAAAACGGTGAATATCGGTGGCAAACCATCGGCCTTGTTCATGGGATCATCGTTATCCTGGTTGCGCACTCGATCCGTTTTGAAAGTGGTGCCGAGGTTGTTCGAATAATCAGTGCCCGGAAGGCCGACAGCAAAGAGAGGAATCGTTATGAGCGTGGCTAAACATAAAGGCGATAATCCGGCTGTGATCACGGCCCAGCGGGAAGCTGAGCTTAACGCGCTGGCAAACAAAACGGATGATGACATTGATTACAGCGACATTCCCGCTTCAGATGATGAGCAGTGGTCAGATGCGGTACGCGGTAAATTCTATCGGCCGCTAAAAACCCAGGCCTCGGTGCGCATTGATGCCGATGTGATGGAGTGGCTTAAACGCCCGGGAAAAGGTTATCAAACGCGATTGAACGCGATTTTAAGAGAAGCGATGATTCGCGACCTTAACAAGAAATAACCTGTCCCCGGAGCTTATCCGGACTACCAACGGCGGGGCATCTGTAACCCCGGTCAGCACAACTCCCCGGAGGCGGCGCTTCGCGCCTTGTCCGGGCTACCAACTACCAACGGTGGGGTATCTGTAGCCCCGGTAAGCGCAGCGCAACCGGGGTTCAATATGCGATAGCCTTATTCTGGCTCCTGCTCCATCGCGACTTTTACCGCCATTCCCAACTGGACCATCACCTCGCGGTGCTTTTCAACCGGCGGCAGTGCGCAGTTGATTCGCAGACAGTTACGGTATTTCCCTGAGGCTGAAAACAGCGATCCCGGCGCGACCTGGATTTTCATGCGGCACAGCTGCTGGGCGACGCAGACCATATCGACGTGTTCAGGCAGCTCCACCCACAGCATATAGCCGCCTTTCGGGCGGGTGACGCAGATCCCGCAGGGGAAATACTCCCGCAGCCAGCAGGTGTAAATCTCCATGCTGCGCTGGTAGATCTGGCGCATACGCCGCACGTGGCGATGGTAGTGTCCTTCACGAATAAAGGTGGAGGCAGCCAGCTGTGTGGAGGGTACGTTGGTACCGCTGGCGGCGTATTTCATCTGCAGCAGACGATCGTAATAGCGGCCCGGCGCGATCCAGCCGATGCGTAGGCCCGGTGCGATAGTCTTGGTAAACGAGCTACAGAGGATTACCCGACCGTCGATATCCCAGGAATGGATCGTACGCGGGCGTGGATAATCGGTGGCCAGTTCGCCGTAAATATCATCCTCAAATATCACAATATCGTGGCGCTGAGCGAGGGTCAGGATCGCGCGTTTACGGGCATCCGGCATGATAAACCCCTGCGGATTATTGCAGTTAGGCACCAGGATCACCCCTTTGATCGGCCACTGCTCCAGCGCCAGTTCCAGCGCTTCGATACTGATCCCGCTGTCCGGATCGGTCGGGATCTCGATGGCTTTGATCCCCAGCCCGCGTAGCAACTGCATCGTGCCGTAATAGGTGGGCGACTCGACGGCGACGATATCACCAGGCTGACACACCGACAGCAGAGCCAGAGACAGGGCGTTGTGGCAGCCGCTGGTCATTACCAGATCGTTGGCGGTGACGACGGAACCACCGTCGAGCATCAGGCGGGCAATCTGTTCCCGCAGTTCGCGACGCCCCGCCAGTTCATCATAGTTGAGCACTTCGCTGAGATTATGCTGTATCACCCGGCTGAGTTCGCGCCAGAGTGGTTTCAGGCTGGGCTGGGTGACGTCCGGTGAGCCGCCGCCGAAGGGAATAATCGATTTGTCGTTACGCGCGTCGAGCATGGTCAGCACCTGATCCCACTGGGTGATCTCGACCGGCCGCTGCACCGGACGCGACATCGGCGGCACCGGCGGCTGGGCCTTACGCGGGGCGACAAAATAGCCGGAGCGAGGCTGCGGGGTGATCAGCCGCTGCTGTTCCAGGGTCTGGTAGGCCTGCTGGACGGTACTGATGCTGACGCCGTGCTCCTGACTCAGATTGCGCACCGAAGGCAGCTTTTCGCCGTCGCGATACAGACCTTGTTCTATACGTTCCGCCAGCAGATTGGCCAGATATTGGTAACGCGTCATGCTGTATCCCTTGTTGTCGCCATACAGATAAATAAACCAGTACAGATGGGTGGAGAAAACGCCACGCAGATACCGTTTTAGCCAATCTGTATGTTAAAGAAAAGTGTTTTTTGCATCTGTATTGTCGGGCCTCGGATCCGTGAAGATAAAGCCTCTGGCAAGGTGAGGAGGTGCAGTATGGAATTTCATGAGAATCGGGCAAGACAGCCGTTTATCGGCTTCATTTTGATGGGGCGGATGATAAAAAAATGGTGGATCAGGCAGAGAACGAGGCGGCTTTTGCAGCGAATGAGCGACGAACAGCTGAAGGACGTAGGATTGCGACGGGATCAGGTCAATTAAAAAATGCGGTCTGGTTGTCCCCCCGGTAGGCGCAGCGCCACCGGGGGATTCCCCGATGGTGGTGCGGATGTATTCACAATATTTATCAATTGATGCTGTCATGTCGGCTGTTTCTTGATACTTACCCTGATAAGTATTATTTTCTTCTCAGCTTACTGAGGAAAGAAACATGACCGAAGACGAACTGTTCGCCCGCCGCCCGATGGGGATGCGGATGGCGATGGTAGTACGCCAGTGGCGCGCGACCATCGACGCTGCCATCACCGATACCGGCCTGACTCAGTCAAGCTGGACGGTACTGATGCAGCTGCATCAACTGGGGTGCAACGTTTCGGTCAGCGAACTGGCGGAAGTGCAGGGCATTGAACTGCCACCGCTGATGCGCACCCTCACGCAGCTTGAAAACCAGGGCTACCTGGTGCGTTCAACCTCTCCCTATGACAAACGCATACGTCTGCTGACGCTCACGGCGGAAGGTCGCTCGACGCTGGAAACGCTGAACCGCGTGATTGAGGTTTACCAGGCCCGCGTCACCCGCACCATTCCCGAGGCTGACCTCGAGACTTTCAGTGCCACATTAAATCAAATCGCCTGCAATTTGCGGACAATCCGCGAAGAAGATAACAAGATCTAACACACTATGATGACGCCAGAACAAAAGTTTGCCCGCTGGGTAAGGGTGAGTATTGCCGCTTTCCTTGTCATATTCGCCTGGTTTATTGTTGCCGATATCTGGATCCCGCTGACGCCGGATTCAATCGTGATGCGGGTGGTGACGCCGGTATCGCCCCGGGTCTCCGGCTACGTATCCCAGGTCTATGTCCACAACAATAGCCAGGTGAAAAAAGGCGATCTGCTCTATGAGCTGGATCCCACGCCGTTTATCAACAAAGTCCAGGCCGCGCAGATCGCCTTTGAACAGGCGAAGCTGAGCAACCAGCAGCTGGATGCGCAAATTGCCGCCGCGCGTGCCAACCTGCGCACGGCGCAATACACTGCCCGAAACGACAAAGTGACCCTTGACCGCTATCAGCGCCTGAGCACCATGCAAAACGTCTCGCAATCGGATCTGGATAAGGTGCGCACCACCTGGCAGACCAGCGAGCAATCGGTCAGCGCGCTGAATGCCAGCATTCAGAACCTGCTGATCCAGCGCGGAGAGCGCGACGATAGCCGTAACGTGACGCTGCAAAAATACCGCAACGCGCTGGAAGAGGCGCAGCTCAACCTGGGTTGGAGTAAAGTCCATGCGGAAACGGACGGGATGGTGAGCAACCTGCAGCTCAATCCGGGCCTGTATGCCACGGCCGCCACGCCGCTGCTGGCGTTGGTCAGCAACCATACCGATATCGTCGCCGATTTCCGCGAGAAAAGCCTGCGCCATACCGCCGTGGATACCGATGCCGCCGTGGTCTTTGATGCCCTGCCGGGCAAGGTGTTTCCGGCACACGTCACCAGCAGCGACGCCGGGATTTTAGCCGGTCAGGAAGAGGTCAACGGCCAGCTCTCGCAGCCGGAGCAATCCACGCGCTGGGTGCGTGATGCCCAGCGTATGCGTATTCATGTGGCCCTCAATGAGCCGCTGGAGAAAGCGCTGCCGACCGGTGCGCGAGCCACGGTACAGCTCTACAACAGCGACGGGCCGTTCGCCCGCACTTTTGCTGGCGTACAGATCCATCTGGTGAGCCTGCTGCATTATGTCTATTAATACGCTGGCGCGCGTCTTCACCCCGCACGGCAATATCGTCTACACGGCGAATGATTTCCGCCAGACGCTGCGTATCGCCTTTGCCGGGATGATATCGCTGAGCATTTCGACCTTCTACGACGTGCAGTACGGCGTTTTCTTCGTGGTCTACCCGCTGATGCTGCTGTCGCTGGTGCCGGTATTCAACCGGCACGTTGCCAGGCAGTTTATCTTCAGTGCGGCGGTGAACTGCGTTGAAATGGTACTGATCGTCGGCTATTTGTCACAATGGCCGATTGTTATGACGCTGGTGGTTTTTGGCCTCTACGTGATGCGTTTTCGCTTTATGAGCCAGGGGCCGCTGTTCCTGCTGGGGTCGATGGGCGTGGTCTGTCAGAGCACCATGCTCAACTTTATGAGCTACACCAGCAGCAACTGGCACACGCTGCTGTTCTCGAATATGGAAGCCTGTGTGATGGCGGTGGCGCTCAGCGCCTTAATGAATTACCTGATCCCCGACGTCGAACCGCGTAAGCCGCCGCCGCGGATCGAGAAAGATGCTGCCCGCGTGCGCCACGAATCACTCCTCTCCGGCACCGTTGCGACGCTGATTTTTGTGGTCTTCCAGATGTGCGATCTCAGTGATTCACTCTCGGCGCTAATGGCCGGGATCCTGATTTTATTCCCGATGCACTATCGCGGCGCGGTGATCAGTTCGGTGTGGCGTGTGGTGGGGGTGGTGCTCTCCTGCCTTTACATCCTGGTAGTGCAGTTGCTTATCTACGATTTCAGCAACCATATGATATTGATGATGCCGCTGATTGGCCTGGGCCTGGCCTTTAGCGCCCGCCTGCACGTGATGGAAAAGGTCGGCGCCGGGGTGGGCTTCGCCAGTATCACCACCATCGGGATTATGTTCGGCCAGAACCTGCACCCGGACCAGGATCTGATCTTCAGCGATCTCTACCGCATCACTTCGGTGACGACATCGCTGATCGTGACCCTGACGCTGGTCTTTCTGGTCCACCGCATCCTCAACTGCTTTGCCCCGACGCGCTTTATCTTCAGCGAATAGCTTCAGGCCGGCCAGGTCGATACACAGCGCTATTCGTCGTTATCGTTGCCGCCTATGGCGCTGGCCGATGCAGGCGGCGCCCTGGCGCTAATAGACTTTTTTCAAATCCATCTCTTCCTGAATGCGTTCGCTGTAGGCGACATGGGTGCGAATCGCCTCTTCAATGCCGGCGTTAAAGAACATCGGCCCCAGCTCTTTCGCGATAAAATCGACAAAGAATTCGGCGTCAAACTGCTCCAGTTCAAGGTCAAAATTCTTTTCGCAGTAGGCGCATAGCTTTTCGCGTAACAGGTCGCGTTCGGCGGAGGTCAGGTTGATGTCAGCCATTTTTAGCTCCTTAAAAGGGGTCTGAAGTCACCACAAAATACGGATCGCAGGAGGCTGGCGCTAGTGCGGGATCCAACTGTCCCATGCCGGCACCGGGCCTAGTTCTGCCACCAGAAAATCGATAAACGATCGTACCTTAGGATTGCTGTATTTGCTGGGGAAATAGAGCGCATACAGCGTATGCGTTTCGCAGGTGATGGTGCCATCGAGGATCAGCGGCGTGACCTCTTCTTTCTGAATATGATCGCCGATCAAATAGGTAGGAAGGTAGCCCACGCCCTGATCTTCCAGGACCGATTTTAAGAGCACCAGGCTGCTGTTGGCCTGGATCGGCATGTGCAGCTTCAGCTGATGTAGACGATCCTGCTCATCGGCCACCTTCAGGACTGGCGTCAGACCGGGGTACACCAGGCAGTCATGATTCACCAGATCGCTGCGTCGTACGGGCATGCCTTTCTTCGCAAGGTAGCCTGGCGATGCGCAGTAGGCCCAGCGGATAGGGACCAGTTTGCGCATGGCGTAGTTTTGCGGCGGGGCGGTGGAAATACGTAAGGCGATGTCAAAATCGGTGTCATTGAGATTGACGAAATTATCATTCAAATCGATATAGAGATTCACATCGGGATATTGCTGACGATATTTATCCACCAGGTTGACCAACCGGGAGTAACCAAAGGCAATAGAACAGGTAATGCGTAATTCACCCTGCGGACTGTGATAATAGCCGGAGGTGGTATTTAAGGTGTCATCAAACTCTTTTAATAGCTTATTGGCGCGATTAAACAAATATTGCCCGGCATCGGTCAGGGTAATACTGCGGGTGGTGCGTTTAATTAAGGTGGTTCCCAGAGTATCTTCCATCGCGGAGAGGCTTTTGCTGACCGCCGAGGGGGAGACGTTAAGCTGTGCGGCGGCTTCTGATAATCCTCCACAGTCGACAATCTTGATAAAAAACTCCAGATGCTTTAACGAAACAGGATTGCTCATTCTTTCCTTTTACTCACAAGTGATTTGCAAAAACGGTACGAATGAGCCGTTACATTCGCGTATAAAACATGTGACTATTGAATCACAGGAAACAACTTGCTGGCAAAATGAAAAAATAACAAGTTAAGTGAGTTGTATCACAAAATAAAAGGAGGCGGCCCAGAAAGTCATTACTTTGTGAATTTCATCTCATCAATATAATTTTAATTAAAGGTACCGGTTATGTGGTCACGACTCGAACCCTACAAATCTTCTATTATTTTATTAATTGCTCTGGTGATTGGCGGCCTGACTGGTATTTACGCCCCGGGGCTAGCTGGTAAACTGCAACCGATAGGCCAGATATTCCTCAACCTGTTATTTATGATTATTGTTCCGCTGGTGGGTATCAGCGTGATGTCGTCGATTGCCAGTATGACCGACCTGAAAAGGCTGGGGCGTATTATGGCGATTATCTTTATTGTCTCAATCGCGATGGCGCTTATTCCGGCGGCAGGCATCGTCGCGCTGGCGTTATGGTACAACCCGGCGCAGGGCGTCACTATCGATCTCTCGCAATCGGTACAGGCGGGCAGCGGACAGATGGATTTTGTCAGCATGATTACCACCAGCGATTTTATCGGGCTGTTTTCGAAGTCCAATATTCTGGCGCTGATCGTGATGGCGATTATTGCCGGTGTCGCCATTGGGCAATCGGAGCAGGCAGGTAAACGCATCGCCTCGCTGCTGGAAGATGCCAATACCGTCATTATGAAGATTGTCTCGATCATTATGAAAGTCGCGCCAATCGGCCTCGGCTGCTACTTCGCCGCGACGATGGCCAGCCAGGATTCCGGGCTGTTGCTGACCTTTGCGCGGGCGATTGGCCTGTTTATGGTGGCCACGCTGGTCTATTTTATCTTCGGGTCCATTTTATATTCCTGGATCGGGGGCGGCATACCGGCGGTGAAGGCGTTCTGGCGCAATGCGGTGGAACCTTCTGCGACCGCGCTCGGAACCTGCTCCTCATTAGGGACGCTGCCCGTCACACTGCGCGCCGGTAAAGCGATGGGCATTAATCCGGAAATCGTCGATGTCTCCATTCCGCTGCTGGTGAACCTCAATAAGGGCGGCGTGGCGATGATTGCAGCGCTGAAGATCGTCTTTATCTATTCGGTGCTGGGGATGGAATTCACCACCGAAACCTTCTTCCTGACCATGCTGATTGCCGTGCTCTCCGCCATTATCGTCGGCGGAGTGCCGGGCGGGGCCTTCCTCGGGGAAATTTTTATTGTCACCACGCTGGGACTGCCGATGGAAGCGATCCCGATGCTGGTGGTGCTCGGCACCATCACCGATGCCCCGGCTACCCTGATCAACGTGATTCATGATTTGAACGCCGCGCAAATTGTGGAGCGCTTCGCCGGAAAAAAGCAGGTACACACTGAGCTGAATTCCACGGCGGCTGCCGCTTAAATTTTCCCACGGATAAAAGGATGTCACAGGAGACGTTATGAACAAGAAACTCAAACTCGACACGCAGTTAGTTATCGTCGGACGCGACAAGCGCTACACCCAGGGTGCGGTGAATCCGGTTATCCAGCGCGCCTCTTCGCTGGTCTTTGAGACGGTGAAAGACAAAAAATTTGCCACCGCCAATCGTGCCAACGGCGAGTTGTTTTACGGCCGCCGCGGGACCTACACCCATTTTGCTTTTCAGCAGGCAATGAGCGAACTGGAAGGCGGTGCGGGCTGCGCGCTCTATCCGTGTGGCGCTGCGGCGGTGACCAATGCCATTCTGGCGTTTGTACAAAGCGGCGACCATATCCTGATGACCGGCGCGGCCTATGAACCGACGCAGGATTTTTGCAATAAGATCCTCAGTAAATTCAACGTAGAAACCACCTATTACGATCCGTTGATCGGCGCTGACATTACTCGCCTGCTGCGCCCTGAGACGAAAGTGGTCTTTCTGGAGTCCCCCAGCTCGATCACCATGGAGGTACAGGATGTGCCGGGCATGGTGCAAGCGATCCGCGCGGTGAATTCGGAGATCGTTATCATGATCGATAACACCTGGGCGGCAGGCGTGCTGTTCAGGGCGTTGGATCTCGGCGTTGATATCTCTATTCAGGCAGGCACCAAATACATCGTTGGCCATTCGGATGCGATGCTGGGGACGGCGGTGTCCAACGCCCGCTGCTGGGATCGTTTACGCGAAAACTCCTACCTGATGGGTCAGACGCTGGATGCTGATACCGCCTATAACGGCAGCCGTGGGTTACGCACGTTGGCGGTGCGCCTTAAACAGCATGAAACGAGCAGCATCCAGATCGCGCGCTGGCTGTCGGCGCGACCGGAGGTGGCACGGGTGAATCACCCGGCGCTGGCCGAATGCCCCGGACACGCCTGTTTTCAACGCGACTTCACGGGCAGCTCAGGTTTGTTCTCTTTCATCCTGAAAAAACGACTGACCGACGAGCAGCTGGCGGCGTTTCTCGATAACTTTACTCTGTTCCATATGGCCTACTCCTGGGGCGGATTTGAGTCACTGATTCTGGCGAACCAGCCGGAGGAGCTGAACAGCATTCGCCCGGCTGGGGATGTTGATTTCAGCGGGACGCTGATCAGGGTACATATCGGGCTGGAAGATGTTGATGACCTGATTGCCGATCTGGATGCTGGCTTTACCCGCATCGGCTAACTGCAGGGCCCTGCCAGCGCGGCGGGGCCACCGTTTTGTTCGCTTAATGCAGGAACAGCGCCGGGATCTGCGAGAGCAACCACAGGACCAGGCCGATGCTGCCGCCGACCAGGGTGCCGTTGATGCGGATATACTGCAGGTCTTTGCCGATATTGAGTTCAATCTGCCGCGACATATCCCGTGCGTCCCAGCTCTTCACCGTATCGCTGATATGACGGGTCAGGAAGGTGGCGAACTCCGGAGCAACCCGATGGGCCGCCTGCTCAAGGTGTTCGTTCAGCGATTCGCGCAGCGCCTCATCATGGATTAACGTCTCGCCGAACCACTGCCCGGCATCGGCAATCCGCTGCTGGATCCGCGAGTCGTCACTGCTGACATCGTTTTTAATCCACGCCCGCAGGTCGGCCCATACTTCGCCGAGATAGCGGTTAAAGGTCTCATCATTTTTCAGCCAGGCCTTCATGTTCTCCGCTTTTTCCGCCATCAGCGGATCGCTTTTCAGGTTGTCGATCAGTTTCAACGTTGCCCGATCGAAGGCCTGGCGGATCTGATGGCTGCGATCCTGGGTAACCTCGTCGAGTAGCGTATTCACCGCATCGGTGACCATTTCAGCGCTGTGCTCGCCCAGCCATTCGGTGGGCAGGATTTTGGCCTTCAGCGGGTGTTCGGTCTCCAGCCAGCGGACGATCCCGCGGGCCACAAAGGCGCGCGAGCTGTCGCGCTGTAACAGTGCGATAAGCTGGGAAATCAGCGAGTCCAGCAGTTTCTGATGACGGTTATTACGGGTTAATCCCTCCAGCATCATAGCGCTGGTCTGCGTCAGATCGACCTTATCGATGGCCTTATGCACCGCCCGGCGCAGCAGGCGCTGAATGCGGGCGTCGTCGGTCAGTTCCAGAAAACCGCTCATCACCTGTAGCAGGTGGTGGCCCACCCGCCGGGCGTTTGCCGGCTGGCTGAACCAGTTGCCGAGCATCAGGGCCGGCTCGTAGCGGCGAATCAGCGCCACCAGCGATGGGGTATCAAGAAATTTCTCCTGCACGAAATAGCCGAGGTTATCGGCGATCCGGTCTTTGTTGCGGGGAATGATCGCCGTATGCCGGGAGATAAACGGCAGCGGAATTGGGCGAAACAGCGCCACCACCGCAAACCAGTCGGCCAGCGCCCCGACCATCGCCGCTTCGGAGACAGCCTTCAGCGCGCTGACCCACGGCGTCGGTGGCAGCAGCAGCGTGGTGATAAAAATGGCGACCGCAATCAGCAGTAGCGACAGCGCCAGCAGTTTGGCGCGTTTCAGTTCAGCGAGTTTTTCCATAGGCTTTAAGCATATAACCTGACGGCAGACTCGTGCAAAAACTGCCACACAATCCACAGTCCAAAACCTGTCAGTACCGCGCCCGCGGCCCGCTCGACGCGCCAGATCACGCCGGATAAGCGATGCTGGATTGGCCCCAGCGCCATCAGCGAGACCAGCAAGAGATCCCATATCAGCACCACGCTGACCATCCAGATGCCGCAGCTTGTCTGTTGGATCAAGGTGACATCGGGACCGAGCAACGAAGTCATTAACGCCAGATAAAACAGGGCGTTCTTGGGATTGAGCAACGATGACCCCAGACCCAGCAGCAGCTGTTTACCCGGCGAGGGACGGGAAGCGCGCGCGGCCTGCCACTCCAGAGTGGCCGGGGCGCTTTTCAGCAACTGGCGGCCAATCCACAGCAGATACACCGCACCCAACAGTTCAACCACCGTAAACAGCAGCGGAACCTGACGCAGCACGCCCCAGCCGATAATCGCCAGCACAATGTACAGCCCGTTGCCAACGGCGATACCAAGGCACAGGCCGACGCTGCCGCGCAGGCGATAGCGCAGGGCGTAACCCATCAGTAAAAAGAAATCGGGTCCTGGGCTGAGCAGGGCAACGAAGTGGGAGAGCGCCAGCGCCGGAAAGGCGGGCGGGAAAAGCGACGTAAACATATCCATAGCGACCTCTGAACAAATCAGCGGTCAGCCTACGTCAGAGAAAGCATCACTTATTGTTTGATATTGATCGGTCTTGCGGCGTACTGACGCGGCGTGGCGGCGGTATAGCTGACAAAGGTTTTATGGAAGTGGCTCTGGTCGGCAAAACCGGCCTGATAGCCGACGTCGGCTATTTCATCCCCGGCGCGCAGCCGCGCTTTGGCAAATTCGATGCGCGTCATGTTCATATAACTGGCGGGTGTCAGGCCGGTATCCTGCTTGAAGGTGCGGATCAGCGTCTCTTTACGCAGGTCAAACTCGTGGGCCAGGACGTCGAGCGAAGGCGGAGCCTGCGGGTCAGTCGCCAGGCGATGAGAAAGCTGCGAGCTGGTGTCGCGCAGCGGCGGCACGTCGGCGGGATGCAGCGGCAGCGAGCGGAGAAATTGCGCCACCAGCGCGGGCAGTTCTGCCGTTTGCTGCTGCGTCATCAGGGTCACTATCTGCTGATAGCGATCGAAAAGCTGAGGGTCCCGGAGCACCGGTTGCGGCGCATGCAGTTGCGTCTGGCTTGGGAGAGGCGGCAGTTGCTGCAGGCACCACGTCACGTCGAGATACAGCATATGGTAGCTGCGTGGCTGACCATCGCACGGGTTACAGCTGTGTGGAGCGTTGGCCGGGATAACGATCAGATCGCCCGGCCGCAGCAGATACGTTTGCCCGCCGCACTGGCAGCAGGTTTCCCCGGCGATAATGGCCCCCAGCGACAGTTGCGGATGGCGATGGCGTTTATAGGCCTGACGGCTGTGCCGGGTGCTGCGCAGCTCCAGCCAGGGCAGTGTCTCGTCGCGCCAGAAGGTCTGCGCAATATCACGGGTGTGGCTCACGGCACGCTCCTGTGCTGAGGGGATGGCTCGTTTATAGCACGGCTGCCCGGGGCTGTCTTCGGTCTGTTTTGGTGAATTTTTGCGAGCAGGCTGCAGAAAATATGTCGTTATTACCGTCGGGGAAAAAGCGTTTCCGGCCCGGCCACAATGAAAAAAAGCGCCGCGATGACCGGGCGATATTCGCCCGGAAGCCACGATAACTGCCGCAGGTTGCGAGCGGTTATCAACGCAAGCTGGCAAACGCCGCGCGGATCTCTTCTTCCGGCAGATTAATGCCGATAAACACCAGCGTACTGTGTGGCGTTTCGTCGCCCCAGGGGCGGTCCCAGTCGGCGCTGTACAGGCGCTGGACGCCCTGGAACAGCAGGCGGTTCGGCTCGCCATCAATCCACAGCATCCCTTTATAGCGCATCAGCTGTTCGGCGAAAGAGAGCAGCAGGTTTTCCATCACCCGGGAGACTGCGCTGATATCGACCGGGTAATCCAGTTCGACCACGATAGAGGCGACGTCGTTTTGTTTATCAGCCATAAAGTGGAAGCGCGGTTTATTATTGACCACGTTCTCTTCCAGCATAAAGCCGCTGGTATTAAACAGCAGGCTCAGATCGATATCGCCATGGGTCACGGTATATATCGGCGCCCGGGCGTTGATGCGCGTCAGCCGTTCACGTAAGGCGTCGCTGTTGCCTACGACGTCGGTTTTGGTCAGCAGAATACGGTCGGCATAGCCCACTTGCGACTGGGCAATGGTGAACTGGCTCATCTGCTGATCCGCATGGACCGCATCCACCAGCGCAATCACGCCGTCCAGCAGATAGCGCTCGCACAGTATCTCATGGGAGAAAAAGGTCTGGATAATCGGACCGGGGTCGGCCATACCGGTGCACTCAATCACCAGCCGGTCAAAATCAATCTCGCCGCGATCGCGGCTGTCGAGCAGGTCGAGCAACGCATCTTCCAGCTCGTTCGAGCGGGTGCAGCAGATGCAGCCGTTAGTCAGGGTTTTGATCTGGGTGGCGCGGTCGCCAATCAGCTGATCGTCTACCGCGACTTCACCAAATTCATTTTCAATGACGGCAATCTTAAACCCGTGCTGTGCATTGAGAATATGGCGCAGCAGGGTGGTTTTCCCCGCGCCAAGAAAGCCGGTCAACAGGGTCACTGCAATCGGTGCCATTTTGCCTCCATTTAACAGCAGCGCACGCCACCTTTGCCGTCACCGCCGTAGCGGGCCTGCTGGCGTTCGCGAAAGAATTCATCGTAGGTCATGTACGGCTTATCCGGATGGGTGGCTTTCATGTGTTCGACATAATTATCGTAGTCCGGAATGCCAATCAGCATCTTCGCCGCCTGACCGAGGTATTTTTTTGCCTGACCCAAGTTACCAAACATAGTGCCATCCAGATATACCCTTTTGTCTTTCGGGCAGCGTCTGCGTTGCCGCCTTGTTACCGCCCGAAATCCATTGGATATAAAGATAAAACCCGGTGCAATCAGCTGCACCGGGCATGAGGGGTTAGTGATGCGAAGAGGTCTTCACGCCACCTTCCGGTACTGGTACGTACGGCGTCTCTTTATCGGTGCGCACTTTGTTGTTACGCACGTTGATCCAGGTTTTGATGCCGTAGAAGATGATGCTGTAAACCACCACCAGGAACAGAATGCTCAACCCGGCGTTGGTGTAGTTGTTCACTACAATATGGTTCATGTTGGCAATCTGCTGCGCGCTCAGTTCACCGCCGGCGGCAATCTTCTCTTTGTACTGCTGAGCCATAAAGAAGAAGCCTTCCATCTGCGGGTTGGTGCTGAACAGTTTCAGACCCAGCGCCCAGGTGGTGCACAGCAGCAGCCATGCGGCCGGGATAACGGTGACCCAGATGTATTTAGTACGCTGCATTTTGACCAGCACCACGGTACCCAGCACCAGCGCCACGGCAGCCAGCATCTGGTTCGAGATACCAAACAGCGGCCACAGGCTCTTGACGCCGCCGAGCGGGTCGACAACGCCCTGATACAGCAGATAACCCCACAGGCCTACGCAACCGGCGGTGCCGACAATCCCGGCCACCAGCGAGTCGGTTTTCTTGAGGAACGGCACGAAGTTACCCAGCAGATCCTGGAGCATAAAGCGACCGGCACGGGTACCGGCATCCAGCGCGGTGAGGATAAACAGCGCTTCAAACAGAATACCGAAGTGGTACCAGAAGCCCATATCCGCCATCGGGATGATTTTGTGGAACACGTGGGCGATACCGACGGCCAGCGTTGGTGCGCCACCTGCACGGTTCAGTACCGACGGTTCGCCGATATCTTTCGCCGTTTGCAGGATCTGCTCAGGGGTGATGACGAAGCCCCAGGAGCTGACGGTTGCTGCCGCATGCACGGTAACTTCTTTCAGTTGCGCAGCGATCATTGCCGCATTTTCGCCACCCATTTCGTGCAGGTTTGGCATCACAATGCCCAGACCGGCTGGCGGGGTGTTCATCGCAAAGTAGAGGCCCGGTTCAATGATAGAGGCTGCTACCAGCGCCATCACCGCCACAAAGGACTCCATCAACATTGCACCGTAGCCGATAAAGCGGGCGTCGGTTTCATTCGCCAGCAGCTTCGGCGTGGTGCCGGATGCGATCAGCGCGTGGAAGCCCGATACCGCACCACAGGCGATGGTGATAAACAGGAACGGGAACAGGGCGCCTTTCCACAGCGGACCGGTACCATCGATGTACTGGGTCACTGCCGGCATTTTCAGGTCCGGGTTGAGGATCACGATCCCCAGCGCCAGGCCGACGATAACGCCGATTTTCAGGAAGGTCGCGAGGTAGTCACGCGGTGCCAGAATCAGCCATACCGGCAGCAGCGCGGAGATAAACGCATAACCAATCAGGGTGAAGGTAATGGTGGTGTCTTTAAAGGTCAGTGCCGGGCCCCAGTACGGGTCGTGGGCAATCACGCCGCCGAAATAGATAGAGGCCACCAGCAGCACGATACCAATCACCGACACTTCGCCCACGCGACCGGGGCGCAGGAAGCGCATGTAGATCCCCATAAACAGCGCGATCGGCACGGTTGAGCAGACGGTAAAGACGCCCCACGGGCTCTCTGCCAGCGCTTTTACTACGATCAGTGCCAGAACTGCGAGGATGATGATCATAATCAGGAAGCAGCCAAACAGGGCGATAGAACCCGGAATCGGCCCCATCTCTTCTTTGATCATTTCCCCGAGGGATGACCCGTTACGGCGCGAGGAGATAAACAGCACCATAAAGTCCTGCACCGCCCCCGCCAGCACCACGCCCGCCAGCAGCCACAGGGTGCCGGGCAGATAGCCCATTTGCGCTGCCAGCACCGGGCCGACCAGCGGACCTGCCCCGGCAATGGCGGCAAAGTGGTGGCCAAACAGCACGTAGCGGTTGGTGGGAACGTAGTTCAGTCCATCGTTATTGATGACCGCCGGCGTCGCGCGCGTGGGGTCAAGCTTCATCACCTTCTGGGCGATGTACAGGCTGTAGTAGCGATAGGCCACCAGATAGACGGAAACCGACGCCACGACAATCCACAGGGCACTGACGTGTTCACCGCGGCGCAGGGCGACGACCGAGAGGCAAAATGCCCCGATGATTCCAAGAATCACCCAGGGTATATGTTTAAAGAGTTTTTTTGTGTCCATAGTAGACCCGGTTTTTTGATTAATAACTGGCCGAAACCGTTTAAGGTTGAGTAATGTTTGCGGAGGTTTTGATTGCTCTGTCAGGGGCATTCTGCCAGAACGCAGGCTGCGTAAAGTTGGGTAAGTTTGTGAGTGGTTATATGGGGGGCTGAGCGGTCACTTGGCAGGATAAGCGGTTGGGCAGGAAATGAGCAGAACGGCAATATGTGATTGAGATCACATGTATTCTTGCGGTTTTTCCCTCCCCGCGGAGGGGAGGGAAATGTGAATCAGATAGAAAACGAGCGAATCAGACCGCCACTTCCATCTCCATCATCACCGGATGGAAACGGCGCTTGAAGTAAATCAGCCCGTGGCCTTCCTGACTCAGGACGATGTTTTTGATCTCAACCAGATAGACCAGGTGGCTACCGATGGTCTGTACCTGGCTTATTTCACCTTCAAGGCAGGCCAGCGATCCTTTCAGGAGCGGTTGTCCCAGCGCCCCTTTTTGCCAGCAGGAGAGGCTGAAGCGCTCTTCCATGGCCATGCCGGTCATCCCGGCGAAGTGGCGGGCCATCACTTCCTGCTCATGGTTCAGCACGTTAATACACAGTTTGCCGTTCCCCTGGAACACCGGGTTCATGGCGCTGTTGGCGTTGATGCAGACCATAACCGACGGCGGCGTATCGGTCACCGAGCACACCGCCGTCGCGGTGATACCGCAGCGGCCGGCTTCGCCTTCGGTGGTAATGACGTTGACCGCAGCCGACAGGCTGGACATAGCATCGCGAAAACGCAGGCGTTGTTCATCTAATTGCATTGTGACCTCCTGCTGCGAATTACTTCAGCAGCTTATCCAACATATTGATATCAGAGTTGTTGTGCAGGTGCGGCACCGTCCAGCCGTGCTGGTCGTACTCGGACAGACAACGGTCGACCATGGCCATCATTTTGTCCATATTGCCGGAGCTTTGTGCCTGACGCAGGCACTGCAGGCGGATCTCGTCCTGGCTCCCGGAGTAGTTGATTTCATACAATTCATGACGACCGCCGAATTCGCTGCCGATGGCGTCCCACATCAATTTGAGGATCTTGATACGCTCGACGTGATCCATACCGTTAGAGCCGCGGACATATTTTGCCAGGTACTGGTCGATCTGCGGATTATTCAGATCGCGGGCGCTGGAAGGCAGGTAGATCAGGCCGCTGGTGACGTTACGCTCGATGATATTTTTGATCTTGGCGTAGGCCATCGGCGCCATCACGCGGTAGGTTTGCAGCGCCGCATGATCCGGCAGCCAGGCACCGTTTACCCACGGGGTGGCTTCTGAACACATCGAGTCGCTCAGCGCCCAGAACATATTGCGCCACGCGACGACTTCGCCGAGATCGGCCTGCACGCCGCGGAATTCCATGGTGCCGGTACATTCCAGAGAGCGCTTGAGCAGGGCGGTGATAAAGTCGAGTTTGACCGCCAGGCGCACGCAGGCCTGCAGCGGATACATGCGGGCAAAGCCCCCTTCCATGGTCCAGCGACGGCAGCGATCGAAGTCGCGATAGATCAGCACGTTTTCCCAAGGGATCAGCACTTTATCCATCACCAGGATCGCGTCATTTTCGTCAAAACGGCTGGAGAGCGGATAGTCGTATGGCGATCCGGTGGCACCGGCGACCATCTCGTAAGAGGCGCGGGAGATGAGCTTCACGCCTTCGGCGTCCATCGGGGCGACGAACATCAGGGCGAAGTCCGGGTTCTCACCCATCACCTGAGCAGAGCCAAACCCGATCATGTTGTAGTGGGTCAGCGCCGAGTTGGTGGCAACCACTTTTGCGCCGCTGACGATGATCCCGGCGTCGGTCTCTTTTTCCAGCTTGATGTAGACGTCTTTTACTTCGTCAGCGGGTTTATGGCGGTCGATCGGCGGGTTGACGATCGCGTGGTTAAAGTACAGGCCGGTTTCCTGAATGCGGGTGTACCAGTTGCGGGCGTTCTGCTCGAACTGGCCGTAAAACGCCGGGTTAGCGCCGAGAGCACAGCCGAAGGCGGCTTTGTAATCCGGGGTGCGGCCCATCCAGCCGTAGCTCAGGCGGGACCATTCGGCGATGGCGTCGCGCTGCTGGCGCAGGTCGTTGGCGCTTTTTGCCACGCGGAAGAATTTATGGGTATAGCCGCCGCTGCCGGTATCGGTGTTCCAGCACAGCGAATCCTGCAGCTCCGGTTTGTGCAGGGCGTCGTACAGCTGCCCGACGGAGGCGGCGGCGTTGCGGAATGCCGGATGCGTGGTGACATCTTTGACGCGCTCGCCGTAGATATAAATTTCGCGGCCGTCCTGCAGGCTTTTCAGGTACTCTTCACCGGTTAACGGGCGTTTAGCGTCTGCGCGGAAATCTTCAGGTTTCATAGGGGCCTCTTCAGTATTCATCGGAATCTCCCGTCCTGCGTCGGACGCCGTAGAGTGGCGGTAGCCGAACGCTTTCAGGGGGATAAATGTTAAATTTATGTATTGTTTTTGTTGTTCAATTGAAGCGGTTAAACGCGGTTTCGTGAAGAGACTTTTGGGTCAACGGCAGGTACTTTTCAGGCTGGGTTTGGTTCTGTGATCCAGGCGATGTTTTCACCCTGGAGGCCCGTATTTTCCCCCGTGTTGGCATTGGTGGTAGCCCGGACAGGTGCGCAGCACCGCCTCCGGGAAGGTCTTAGGATACCGGGACTTTTTGCGTTCTGTACGCGCTCGGTGAGCAGCCCACCAGGCGGTTAAAAAAGCGGGCGAAATAGGCTGGGTCTTTAAAACCGAGCTGCCAGGCGATCTCGTTGACCGCGCTGTCGGAAAACAGCAGCAGCCGTTTGGCTTCGCGTAGCTGGCGGTCGAAGATCAGCCGCTTTGGCGGCCGGTTGGCAAAGCGGCGGCAAATATCGGTCAGCCTTGATTCAGTGACATGCAGCTCATTGGCATAGTCCGGTACCGTCCAGTGCTGGTGGTAGTGGCTGTCGATCATCTGGTTAAAACGCTGAAACAGCTTCAGTTCGCCGCGCATCCCGCTGGCGGCATGATCGTCGAGCCGGGCGTTGCGCAGCAGTAGCGTGAACACCGCCTGCGCCAGCAGCGCCAGAGTATGATCACGCCCGGCCAGCTGTGACGTCGACTCGCGTTTAATCAGCTGCCAGTAATGCGCCAGCGCCGTCAGCTCATCAGGTTTATCGGCCAGCGACAGGCACATCCCCGGCAGGCCGAAGGCTTCCCGGGTGCCGGGGTAGAGCACTTCCAGCAGCGGCCAGATCAGATCCTCATGCACCGTCAGTACATGCCCGTCGCTGTCGGACTCGGTGATAAACGCGTGCGGCACCGACGGCGGCGTCAGGACAAACAGCGGCGCCTGCACCGAGTAGCGGTGATCGTCGAGCTGCAGCTCAATCTGCCCGGTATCGAGAAAATGCATCTGAAAGTACCGATCGTGCCGATGCGCCTGCATATCGCGGCCAAAAAAGGCCGCCATACGGGCAAACGACTGGTAGTGCACGTCCTCGGTCCCCAGACTCTCATCGTAATCTTTGTTGATATCGATATTCGCGATTGAGGGCTGGCACATACGTACTCCTTAATGGCTTTTCTGTGCGGCAAGTCCCGCCGCCGCCGCGGCATCATCCCGCTGGCTCATCGGGATCCTGGTCAGCACCAGCGCACCAACGATCAGCAGTCCAGCGACAAACCACAGCCCGGAGCTAAAGCTACCGGTGGTGTCGCGCAGGATGCCGATCAACAGCGGACTGACGGCGGATCCAATGTTGCCGATGGCGTTGATCACCGCCAGCGCCACCGCCCGGGATTGCAGGCTAATCACCCGATCCGGTGTGGTCCAGAAAATCGCCATCGCGGTAAAGGAGCCGACGGACGCCATGATGATGCCGATGAGCTGAACCAGGCTGTGGTTGGTGGCAGAGGCTAACAGCCAGCCGGCAGCGGCGAACAGATAGGGCAGGATGGTGTGCATCTTGCGCTCTTTACGCCGGTCGGATCGTCGGCTCCACCACAGCATCCCGAAGATGGTACAGAACTGGGGGATCGCCGCCAGCAGGCCGATCACAATGTTGCTGCTGCCGGTATTGAAGCTTTGCAGGATCTGCGGGGTCCAGATATTAATCGCGCTCAGGGTATTGGTCAGGCAGAAGTAGGCGAGGGTGTACATCAGCACCGCTGGCGTCAGCACTTCGCGCAGCGTCGAGCGGCCCGAGGTCGGCAGCACGGTGGCGCTTTCCCGCTCGCGCTCAATCATGGTTTTCAGCGCCTGCTTCTCCTCCTGATCAAGCCAGCTGGCCTGATCCGGGGTATCGTTCAGGTAGAACCAGGTGACGATGCCAAGCACCACTGACGGCAGCCCTTCCAGCAGGAACAACCACTGCCAGCCCTTCAGGTTCCACAGGCCGTCGAGCGCCAGAATATAGCCAGAGAGGATTGAGCCGAGCATCATGGTCACCGGCATCGCTATCATAAACAGGGCGTTAGCGCGGGCGCGGTGATAGGCCGGGAACCACCAGGTCAGATAGACGAGGATCCCCGGCAGGAAACCGGCCTCGGCAATGCCCACCAGCATCCGCAGAAGATAAAGCGTATGCGGGTTGGTGGCGAACATCGTGCAGGTTGAGGCAATCCCCCACACCACCATGATCCCGGCGATCCAGCGGCGAGCGCCGACCTTCGCCAGCATCATATTGCTGGGGATCCCACACATCACGTAGGTAACGTAAAACAGCGTGGCGGCAAGGCCGAACATGGTGGAGGTCAGACCGAGATCTTTGCCCATCGTCAGGCCGGCGAAGCCGATGTTGATACGGTCGAGAAACGAGAAGACAAAGAGCACAAACAGGAACGTAATGAGACGACGGAACAGCTTCTTTATCACCCGTTGTTCGGGGGCGTTATTCTCACTATTTTGCAGGGTTGAGGTTGTCATAATGCGCTCCACATTATCCGTTTAATAGACGGATTTATTGTTATCGGTTGTGGTGGTTGCTGCGTCGATAAAGCGTGCCGCCAGCGCTTCTGCACCGCGGGCCAGCAGGGTGGTATCTACGCCAACGGCGACAAACAGCGCGCCGAGCTCGAGATAGCGTTTTGCCAGCTGCTCGTTTGCCATCAGAATGCCCGGGGCTTTGCCAGCCTGGCGAATCTGGACGATGGCGCTTTCAATGGCCGCCTGCACTTCTGGGTGCTGCGGGTTGCCGCCGAAGCCCATATCGGCACTGAGATCCGCCGGGCCGATAAACACCCCGTCGACGCCTTCCACGTCGAGGATCTGCGGCAGATTTTTTAACGCCTCGCGGGTCTCAATCTGCACCAGCACGCACATGGCATCGTTGGCCTGATGAAGATAGTTCGGGACACGGTTCCAGCGGGAAGCCCGCGCCAGGGCGCTGCCCACGCCGCGAATACCGGCCGGCGGATAGCGGGTGGCTTTCACCGCCAGCCGCGCTTCGTCAGCGTTTTGTACCATCGGCACCAGCAGGGTTTGCGCGCCAACATCCAGCAGCTGTTTGATTTGCACCGGGTCGTTCCACGACGGGCGTACCACCGGTTGGCTGGGGTAAGGCGCGATGGCCTGGAGCTGGGTCAGTACGGTCTGGACGTTGTTTGGCGCGTGTTCGCCGTCGATCAGCAGCCAGTCAAATCCGGCCCCGGCCAGCAGCTCGGCGCTGTAGTTGCTGCACAGCCCCAGCCACAATCCGATTTGCGGGCGCCCGGCCTGGAGCGCCTCTTTAAAGGTGTTGTTCATCTCTTTCCCCTTACACAAAGCGGCAGCTAATCGCGCCCATGTTGCCGTAATCGACGTGGAAGGTGTCGCCCTTGCGCGCCGGTACCGGACGGGTAAACGAGCCGCCGAGGATAATCTGTCCGGCTTCCAGCTGAACGTCGTGGGCTGCCAGCTTATTCGCCAGCCAGGCGACGCCATTGGCCGGGTGATTCAGCACGCCTGCGGCAACACCGGTCTCTTCGATGACTCCGTTGCGATACATCAGCGCGGAGATCCAGCGCAGATCCAGCTCATCGGGTTTAATCGGCCGACCGCCAAGGATCACCCCGGCGTTGGCGGCGTTATCGGAGATGGTGTCGAACACTTTGCGCGGGCGCTGGGTTTCAGGATCGATGTTGTGGCAGCGGGCGTCGATCAGCTCCAGCGCCGGGATCACGTAATCGGTGGCGTTGTAGACGTCGAACAGCGTGCAGTTCGGCCCGCGCAGCGGTTTCGCCAGCACAAAAGCCAGTTCAACTTCAATGCGCGGCACGATAAAGCGGTCGGTAGGAATGTCGCTGCCGTCGTGGAAGAACATATCGTCGAGCAGCGCGCCGTAGTCCGGTTCGCTGATTTGCGAACTGGCCTGCATCGCTTTGGAGGTCAGGCCGATCTTATGGCCTTTGAGCACCCGGCCTTCGGCGATCTTCATCTCGACCCACTCGCGCTGGACGGCGTAAGCGTCCTCAATGGTGATCGATGGGTAATCCAGAGAGATCGCGCGGATCTGTTCACGCTGTTTTTCGGCCTGATTTAGCCGTTGGGCGATCAGCGTGCGGGTCTGTTTATCGAGCATAGTGGCTTCCTGTAGCATTACCGGAAAATGGGCATCATCGGGTAGCCCGGCGAAGCGTCGCCGGGGCTGGCTTAGGGCGCTATTTGAAGAGCGCGTGCACGTTGTTCTGTTTGTAGTTCAGCGTCGGGTGCAGCTCTTCAATCTCAAAGGAGAGCGCCAGATAGCGGCTTTCCATCAGGGCGGCGAAGTGGGCTTTGATCAGCCCAAACAGCATTTCGCCCACTTCCTGCCGGCTCTCCAGGCTACGCCCGCTGCCGATCTTTAACGTCATGTGCACAAAGGCGTAATCGTGCTTTCCGTCGGCCATCTGCCAGGTATCCAGCCAGTGGGCGCGGCTGCGGATCCCGCCAATCGGGAAGATCCCGGTGGCGGCCAGCGCCTGGTTCACCTGGGCGAACAGGCCGGGTAAATCGGCTTGTTCGCGGATGTTGTCGCTACATTCGGCGATAAAGTGCGGCATAGAGGCTCCTTACGCCTGGGCCGGAAGCGGGAACACGGCGTTGACCTGGCCGGTGCCGGAGCTGGCGAACAGGTCGGTAATAAACTCCACCTTGCCGTCGTATTTATCCCAGCCGAGCACCCCAAGCAGCATCACCGTGTCGTGCATATTGCCTTCGCCGTAGCAGTAGTCGGCGTACTCCGGCAGCATGGTGCAAAACTCTTTGAACTTGCCTTCACGCCACAGCTTCACCACCCGTTCATCCATCTGATGGTCAAATTCGCGGGTATAGCTGTTCATCCCTTCTTCGGCGCGCTGGTCGTCGATAAAACGGTGCGACAGCGAGCCGCTGGCGAATACCGCAACGGTCCCGTCGTACTGTTCGATGGCTTTGACGATGGCTTCGCCCAGCTTGCGGCTGTCGGCAAAATCGTGAACGGTGCAGAACGCGGAGATCGACACCACTTTGAAATGTTTATCGCTGTTCATGTAGCGCATCGGCACCAGGGTGCCGTACTCCAGCTTCAGGCTGGGGATGTTGTGCGCTTTGGCGCGCACGCCCAGCTTGACCGCTTCGTCGGCAATCAGCTGGCCCAGCTCCGGGTTGCCGTCGTAGTCATAGGTCATGTCGCGGATAAAGTGCGGCAGTTCGTTGCTGGTGTAGACGCCTTTAAAATGGTCGGCGCAGTTAATGTGGTAGGCGCTGTTAACCAGCCAGTGGGTATCGAAAACGATAATGGTATCGACGCCCATTTCGCGGCAGCGCTTGCCAATTTCTTTATGACCGTCGATGGCCGCCTGACGGCAACCATGGTTTTTCCCCGGCAGTTCTGAGAGGTACATCGATGGCACGTGAGTGATTTTGGCAGCTAAGGCTAATGTTCCCATGCGGTGTTCTCCTTACATAACCTGAATAGTTTGAGCCGCAGTCAAGGTTGACGCGGCTCGACGGATGACGGTTACACGCCCCATTTCGGGATCGGATGGTCACCCATGGAAATGCAGACGTTCTTCATTTCGGCGAACACCTCAAAGCTGTACTCGCCGCCTTCACGACCGGTACCGGAGGCTTTCACGCCGCCAAACGGCTGGCGCAGATCGCGGACGTTCTGGGTGTTGACGAACACCATCCCGGCTTCGATACCCCGCGCCAGGCGCAGAACCTTGCTGATGTCCTGGGTCCAGATGTAGGAGGCCAGACCGTACTCAATGTCGTTTGCCAGGCGCAGCCCTTCCGCTTCGTCTTTGAACGGCAGCAGGCAGGCCACCGGGCCAAAAATCTCTTCCTGCGCGACGCGCATCCGGTTATCGACGTCCGCCAGTACCGTCGGGCGCAGGAAGTTACCGTTTTTCAGATGGGCAGGCAGGTCGGACGGTTTGTCCGGGCCGCCGGCCAGCAGGGTGGCGCCTTCTTCGATCCCCAGACGGATGTAGCCGGAGACTTTCTCCCAGTGCTGCTGGCTGATCAGCGCCCCGACCTGGGTCGTCGGATCGGTCGGATCGCCGACCCGCAACCGGTTAGCGCGTTCCGCAAAGCGTTTAACGAACTCCGGGTAGATGCTCTGCTGAATGAAAATGCGCGAGCCGGCGGTGCAGCGCTCGCCGTTGATCGAGAAGATGGTGAACAGCGCGGCATCCAGCGCGCGCTCGATATCGGCATCTTCAAAAATCAGCACCGGTGATTTGCCGCCCAGCTCCATTGAGTACTTTTTCAGCCCGGCGTTTTTCATGATGTTGCGCCCGGTGGCGGTGCCGCCGGTAAACGACACGGCACGGATGTCATGGTGACGGACCAGCGCATCGCCAGCGCTGGCGCCGTAGCCCTGCACCACGTTAAGCACGCCGGCCGGAATACCCGCCTCCAGCGCCAGCTCGCCCAGACGATCGGCGGTCAGCGGCGACAGTTCGGACATCTTCAGCACCGCGGTATTGCCCAGCGCCAGGCACGGAGCGACCTTCCAGGTGGCGGTCATAAACGGCACGTTCCACGGCGACACCAGCGCACACACGCCAACTGGCTGCACGAGGGTGTAGTTGAGCATCTTGTCGTCAACCGGGTAGGTCTTGCCGTTCATCTGCTGGCACACTTCGGCGAAAAACTCGAAGTTGTGCGATGCGCGCGGGATCAACACGTTTTTGGTTTGATGGATCGGCAGGCCGGTGTCGGCGGTTTCCATTGCCGCGATCTCCGGGACGTCGCGATCGATCAGATCCCCCAGACGACGCATCAGACGCGCGCGCTCTTTCATCGGCAGGTTAGCCCATTTCGGGAACGCTTCTTTGGCGGCGGCCACGGCCTGATTCACTTCGGCTTCACCGCCGGAGGCCACTTCCGCCAGCACCTCGCCGGTCGCCGGGTTGGTGGTATGGAAATAGTCGGTGCCTGCGACATTTTTTCCGTTAATCCAATGGTTTATTTTTTTCATGACAGCTTCTCCTCATACGCCTGCTGGCTGATGATGCGATTGACCAGACGGCCGACGCCTTCGACTTCGACGATCACCTCGTCACCCGGCACCACATCGGACAGCCCTTTCGGCGTGCCGGTGGCGATCATGTCGCCGGGTTGCAGGGTCATAAATTCGCTCAGGTAGGCGATCAGGAACGGGACGCTGAAGATCAGATCCGCCGTGGTGCCCTGCTGGCGCAGTTCGCCGTTGACCCAGGTGCGCAGGGCCAGGTTATGCGGATCCGGGATCGTTTCTTTCGCCACGATCCACGGCCCGATAGGGGTTAAGGTGTCGCGGCTTTTCACCCGCAGGTTCGGACGATAGTAGTTTTCCAGGTAATCGCGGATGGCGTAGTCGTTGCAGACGGTATAGCCGGCGACGTAGTCCATGGCGTCAGCCTCGCTGACGTGGCGCGCGGTTTTGCCAATCACCACCACCAGTTCGGCTTCGTAATGCATGTACTCGACGTTGTCCGGGCGCACTGATTCTTGCTGATGACCGATAAAGGTGTTCGGCGCTTTGATAAAGACCAGCGGCTCTTCCGGCGGCGTAAACTCCAGCTCACTGGCGTGATCGGCATAGTTCAGACCCAGCGCGAACAGGGTGCCGCCAGCGGGCGGCAGCCAACGGAATTGACCCGCCTGCGGCAGGGTGCCATCGCTGAGGCGCACCTGCTCACGTTCATCAACCAGGACGTCGTAGCGCTGGCCTTGCCATTCAATACGTGCCTGCTTCATGCCAGCTCTCCTTCTGCAACCACCGGGTTTTCCAGCGTTGGAAATCCTGCGGCGAGGATCCGCACGCGGTCGCCTGGCTGCAGCGTCACGCGGGTGTGTGGGGTGCCGATCAGAATGGCGTCGCCGGGGTTCAGGGTGGCGAACTCGCTCAACGCGCTTAACAGTTCGGCGGCGTTACGCTGCAGATCGCCGGTGTTCCAGCTGTCCGCTTCGCGGCCGTTGATTTCGGTGACGATGGTCAGATTGTCCACGTTGTGTACCGGGGTCAGGTCGCCGAGCGGGCAGAAACCATCGCGGCATTTCGCTTTGATCGCCGGGCGGTAGAAGCTCTCTTCCGGCAGGCTGACGTCATTGGCCAGGGCATAGCCGGCGATAAACGCCGCGGCTTCAGAAGCGGGAACCTGGCGCGCGGTTTTGCCGACAATCAGCGCCACGGTGGCGCCGCTCTGCACGGTTTCGCCCTGCGGATGTGGGATCGCCTCGCCGCTACCAATCACGGTATTACGAGGTTTGATAAACCAGACCGCGGTCTTCGGCGGCGTTTTGTAAGGGGCCTGTTGGAACGCATCGCGCCAGGCGTCGAGCTGGCTACGATGGTTGAGCGCAACGGCGAAGATAGTACCTTTCATTCACCACTCCTCTGGTACGGATGTCGGATGCTAAGCGTCATTCATTAATATGTTAATGATCATCTTTTATTCCTTGTGGGATGGTTTGGCAAACAGAAGTGAATGTTTTGTGATCTGATTAACAATAAATTTACACCTGAAAATTTTATTTGTTTATAATCATATTGTTATCAAATTTAACGCCGAAGACTGGTACTTTTCAGGTGCAGAAACCGGTTGCGTCATGGCAGGATAGGCGCTAATTATTAACTTATTAATAGAATTGAGTGTGTGACCGTGGGGATATGTAATGCATGATTCGTTAACCATTGCGCTGTTGCAGGCGCGGGAAGCCGCGATGGGCCATTTCCGGCCGATCGTCAAACGCCATAATCTCACCGAACAACAGTGGCGTATTGTGCGTATCCTCGCGGAAAACCCGTCGATGGACTTTCACGATCTGGCGTTTCGCGCCTGTATATTGCGCCCGAGCCTGACCGGTATTTTGACCCGCATGGAGCGTGACGGCCTGGTGCTGCGCCTCAAGCCGGTTAACGATCAGCGCAAGCTGTACGTGTCGCTGACGCCGGCGGGCAACAAGCTGTACGAAAGCGCGCAGGCGCAGGTAGAAGAGGCTTACCGCCAGATTGAAGCCCAGTTCACCCGGGAAAAAATGCAGCAGCTAACCGGGTTACTGGAGGAGTTTATTGCGCTCGGCGGCGGTCAGCAGGCCGGGCGCGGTGACGAAGAGGAGTAGGTCAGCGCTCGGTGCGGTGTCCGGCTAACGCAATCAGCGTTTCGGCTCGGGCGGGAGAGAGCGGCTCTCGCGGCTGCGGTAACGGCCAGCCGTACAGCCAGCGGGCGGAGGCCGCGCAGGTTCTGCCCTGACAGGCGCCCATGCCGCAGCGGCGGCTCAGCTTGGCCTGCTGCCAGCTTTCGGCATCGGCCACTTCGCCGCAGCGTACATCCTCGCAGCGGCACAGCAGGCTATCCGCCGTGGCGGCGCTTTTCAGGCTGTCCGGCAGGGCAAAAGTGCGGTTTACCGCGTCGGCAAAGCGCTGCCAGCGTGCGCGGCGGGCAAAGCCTGCCTGGGCCTGCTCACCGGCATCGGCGCAGGCATAGCCGGCAATTTCACCTTCGATCAACGCCAGTTCGCTGCCGCCAAAGCCGGTGCATTCGCCAGCGGCATAGATCTCCGCGACGCTGGTCTGCTGCCAGCAATTGACCTCAACGGCGTCGTGGGCAATCGCACAGCCGAAGAGCAGCGCGGTTTCAATATTGGGCACCAGGCCATAGCCGATCGCCAGCCGTTGGCAGGGGATCGTTCGCTCAACTCCCCGGTGGCGCAGCGTCACCGCTTCCAGCTGCGTCTCTCCGTGAGCGCGGATCACCTGGCCGCCGCTGAGATAGCGCCGTGGGGCGAACGTCGCCAGCTGGCGGAGTTTCTCCGGCCAGCGCCACAGGCCCGCGCCAAAACGCAACAACGCGCTGAGGTCAGCCTGCTCGACGATCTGCTGCACCTCGCCGCCGCTTTTGGTCACCGTGTTGGCCACCGCCAGCAGCAGCGGGCCGCTGCCGGCGATCACCACCTTCTGGCCCTGGACTGTCAGGCCATGTTTGATTTGCGCCTGCAGTCCGCCGGCGCCGGTGACGCGGGGTAAGGTCCAGCCGGGGAACGGCAGCGAGAGCTCGCGCGCCCCGCAGCAGAGGATCAGTTTTTGCCACTCAACCATCCCGCTGGTCTCTGCGGTTTCAAACAGCACGCTGCAGGCTGACGGGCGGGCGATGAGCCGGGCTCCGTTCAGCATGGTGATATTGGGTGCGGCGGCAATGGCCGCACGGTAGCGACGCGCCAGGGCGGGAAGGGCGACCTGCGGGCCATCGCGCCAGATTTGCCCACCGGGGAGCGGGTTATCGTCGAGGATCACCACCTGTTTATCGCAGGATGCGGCTGCCAGCGCGGCGGCCAGGCCTGCCGGTCCGCCGCCGAGAATTAATATGTCACAACGCAGCGTGTGCATGGGGACTCCTTTCAATGATCATTTCCGGCTGGCACAGCGTCTGGCAGGCCAGCATCCGCCGCCCGTTGACGGTCACCCGGCACTCCTGGCAAATGCCCATGCCGCAAAAAGGGGCACGGGACTGACCGCCGACGGCCACCCGGGTGGTGGGATCTGCGGTTAACGCCAGCGCCGCTGCGACGCTGATGCCTGGCGGCACTTCACAGCGCTCGCCTTCAATCACCACCGGGATCGTTTCACTCATGCGATAGCCTCCTTCTTCTGCAGGCGCTCCGGCAGCCAGGCGTTCGGGGCGAGCGGGCAGCGTTCGCCCAACAGCTGGGCGGCGAGCAGCTCTGCGCTGGCAGGTGCGGTGGTGACGCCAAGCCCTTCATGGCCCAGCGCCAGCCACACTCCCCGACGCGTCGGGTGCGGGCCAATCAGGGGATTGCCATCCTGTGAGGCGGCGCGAAAGCCGCTCCAGCAGCGGATAATATTCAGCTCGCCCAGCGCCGGCAGGAAGTGCCTGGCGCGGTCGAGCATCTGCGCCAGCAGCGGTAAATCGAGCTGGCGTTCTGTGGTATCAAACTGTCGCGACGAGCCGATCAGCAGCTGGCCGGTGGGCCGCGGCTGAACGTTGAACGCCACCGAGGTGCCACCGCCGTGGGCGCTGGCGCCGTAGCCCAGTTCGACCAGCTGGTGGTGGAGCAACGGGCCATAGCGGTCGGTGATCGCCAGCTGGCCTTTCTTGGGCAGCAGCCAGTTTTCCGCCAGCAGCGCGTTGGCGTTTAGCCCGCAGGCGACCACGATCGCTGCGGCCCGCAGCCGTTTTCCGCTGCTCAGCACCACCGTCGGTTCGTCGAGGTCTGTGGCGCCTTCTGTCAGGCAGGTCAGGTTGTCTCCGGCGTCGGCAATAAACCAGCGGGCGACTTCGGGGGCATACACGATGCCATCGCCGGGAACCCACAGCCCGCCGTGCAATCCTGCTCGCAGCTGCGGTTCGCGCTGCATCAACTGTGCGGGCGTCTGCATTTCGCTGGCGGTCTGGTATTCCGCCATGCGCTGCTGTTTTTCCCGGGCAATCTCCAGCTCCTGCGCTGTTTCCGCCAGCCATAAGGTACCGCAGCCGCGCCAGGCACAGCGCTCGGGCATTCGCGGAGTCAGGGTGCGCCAGCGCGCCAGCGACCAGGCGGAGAGCGCCAGTTCGGCGGGATCGTCGTCCATGCACACCAGATGTCCCATGCCGGCCGCGGTGGCTCCCGGCTGGCGATCGTCAAGCAGGATCACGCTCTGCCCGCGTTTCGCCAACTGCCAGGCGCAGGCGGCGCCGACGATCCCGGCGCCGATCACGATGACATCGCAGTGGTTCACGGCACGATCCCCCAGCAGAAGGGATCGTCCGGGTTGAGGATCAAGCACGTATCGCCACACACCCAGGCTGAACCGCGGATCGTGGGAATAATGTCGCCGTCGCGACGAGCATAGTGGGCGCTAAACTGGCTGCCGATAATACTGGCCTGGTGCCAGCGTTCACCGGGCTGGAGCTTGCCGTCTTCTGCCAGGCAGGCCAGCTTGGCGCTGGTTCCGGTGCCGCAGGGCGAGCGATCCCAGGCTTTCCCCGGACAGAGCACAAAGCTGCGGCTATCGGCCCCGGCGTCGTCGGCAAACAGTTCGATATGGTCGATCTCTCCGCCATCATCGCCGCGGATCCCGGCGGCCTCCAGCCCTTCACGTACCGCCCACGCATAGTCGGTGAGGGCCGGGATCTGCGCCGGTTCGAGGGTGAAAGGGTGATCGTTGATGAGGAAAAACCAGTTGCCGCCCCAGGCGATATCGCCGGTGACGGTCCCCACCGCGGTGCTGACGCTGATCTGTTTTTTCCAGCGCCGGGCCGGGACGTTTTCCACCGATACGCTACCGTCTTCATGTAGCGTGGCGCTGACGTTGCCCACCGGCGTTTCAATCAGATGCGTGCCAGGCTGGATCCGCCCAAGCCACGCCAGCGAGGCGATAAGCCCGATGGTGCCATGCCCGCACATGTTCAGGAAACCGGCGTTGTTAAAGAAAATGACCCCCGCCGTTGCCTCGGGCGAAACAGGTTTACACAGCAGCGCGCCGACCAGCACATCGTTGCCGCGCGGCTCAAGGATAACGGCCTGACGCCAGTGGTCGAAGTCGCGGGCAAAGCGTTCGCGGCGCTGGGCCATGCTGCCGTCGCCAAGGTCCGGAAAGCCGTCGACAATCAGCCGGGTCGGCTCGCCGCCGGTATGAGAATCGATGGCCCTGAGTTCAATAGTGTGGCGTGGCACAGTCATGATGAGCTCCGAAAGTTAACAGTATGTTTCATCATGCTGGCGCAACATTCCGTCTCCTGCTTGAGCGCTTTCATCAAAGAAAATGACGAAATTAGCATAATCACCGTGGTTGCTTACTCGATATGATCATAATTATTTATTATTAATCATTCGCTTAATGCTGTGGTAAACCGAAAGTCGTCAGAACGCCAGCGACGTATTAAGGGGAAAGCAGAAACCGCAGTCAGGATCGCAAAACGCGGTGTTGCTGCTTGATGTGTTACTGGTATGTGAATAAATATCCTCCCGTCACCCGCCATGAGGAAGTCTTATGTTCTGCGTTACTGCTGCTGCACCGGAGTCTGCTCCGGCTGACACGACGGATTTGGCCGTCGATGAGCTGAGTCAGATTTGTGAAGGGCTGGCGCGTCAACGACCGGAAAATATGCCGGCATTGCTCAATGCGCTGGCGCTAATTGCGCCGTTGTTGAATGCGATCCCCAACGTGGTTTTTTTTATCAAAGATGCTCAGGCGCGCTATCTGCTGGCAAACCTGACGCTGGCCCGCCGCTGCGGTTTTAAAAGCGTCACCTCGCTGCTGGGCAAAACCTCGGCCGACGTCTTTCCATCGGCGCTGGGGCAGGGCTATACCGAGCAGGATCTGCGGGTGCTCAGAGAGGGTGTGACCCTACGCGACCAGCTGGAAATGCACCTCTATAACGGGCGCGAGCGCGGCTGGTGCATGACGCAAAAGCTGGCGCTGCGCGATATTCACGGCCAGGTGATCGGCATGGCGGGGATCTCCCACGATCTGCAGGAAGCGCATGCCCGTCATCCGGCGTGGCAGCGGCTGGCGATCGTCGACGATCATATTCGCCGCCACTATCATCGACCGATCTCAATGGAGGAACTGACGGTATTAAGCGGCATGTCGGTGGCGCAGATCGAACGCTACTGCAAACGGATCTTTCACCTCACGCCCCGGCAGATGATCCACAAAGTTCGTCTCGAAAAAGCCACCGAACTGCTGGCGGGAGAGACGCCGATTACCGACATTGCGCTGCAGTGTGGCTATACCGATCACAGCGCGTTCAGCCGTCAATTTAAGGCGATGACCGGCTCCACGCCGCGTGATTTCCGCCTGACGCTGGCGGGGTAATCGCCGGCTCACACATTTGGCGATTGTGCTAATTTCGTCATCGTATTGGAAGAAAACCGACAAGCCGCCGGGTCCATGAAACGTCAATCTGTCAGTGAAAATTCACTATTCATTCACTTCGACTTAACAAAATGACGACAAGGAACCGAGCATGAGCAATAAAGCGATTCACTGGAGCGGCGTATTTCCGGCAGTCAGCACGCAGTTTCGTCAAGATTACTCCCTCGATTTAGACGCCACCCATGCGGTGATGAAAAACCTGGTCAGAGACGGCGTTTCCGGGCTGGTGGTGTGCGGCAGCGTCGGCGAAAACACCTCACTGACCACCGCAGAAAAACTGCAGATTATCGAAGTGGCGAAGGATGCCGCGGGCGGTAAAATCCCGGTGATCGCCGGCGTTGCGGAGTTCACCACCGCCTTTGCCCAGAAGATGGCGAAAGAGGCCGAGCGGGTGGGCGTCGACGGGATTATGGTGATGCCGGCGCTGGTCTACTCATCAAAACCGCATGAAACCGCCGCCCATTTCCGCAGCGTGGCCTCCGCCACCGACCTGCCGATTATGGTTTATAACAACCCGCCGATTTACAAAAACGACGTGACGCCGGACATCCTCGCCACCCTGGCCGACTGCGACAACATCGTCTGCTTCAAAGACTCCTCCGGCGATACCCGCCGCTTCATCGACCTGCGCAATACCGTGGGCGACCGCTTCGTGCTGTTTGCCGGTCTCGACGATGTGGTGGTGGAGAGCATTGCCGTGGGGGCCGAAGGGTGGATTTCCGGCATGTCGAATGCCTTCCCACGCGAAGGCGAGACGCTGTTCCGTCTTGCCGTGCAGAAACGCTATGACGAAGCGATGGCGCTGTATCGCTGGTTTATGCCGCTGCTGCATCTCGATGCGCGTCCGGACCTGGTGCAGTGCATCAAGCTGTGCGAAGCGCTGCTGGGCCGCGGCAGCGAGGTGACCCGTCCGCCACGTCTGGCGCTGGAAGGGGAGACCCGTCAGCAGGTCGTGAAGATTGTGGAGCAGGCGCTGGCAACGCGTCCTGTGCTGCCGGATGTGGGCCTGTGAGTCAGGGGGCGATGATGAGCGACACAGCGATGACGGCGGGGCGGCAGTTTATTGCCGGCCGTCGTATAGCCAGCGGTGAAGCCACGCTGCTGAGCCTGCGGGCGGCGGATGGCGAGACCACTGGCCAGCGTTTTTATCCTGCCTCCCGGGAGGAGGCTGCGCTGGCGGCAGAAGCGGCGGCGCAGGCGTTTAGCGTCTACTCCGCGACTTCACCACAACAGCGGGCGCATTTTCTCGACACCATAGCCGATGAGCTGGACGGGCTGGGGGAGGCGTTTTTTGCCCTGGCCCACGCCGAGACGGCGCTGCCATTGCCACGTCTACAGGGCGAGCGGGCGCGAACCAGCGGCCAGCTGCGGCTGTTTGCCGAAGTGCTGCGGCGCGGCGATTTTCTTGGGGTGCGCATTGATACCGCGCTGCCAGAACGTCAGCCCCTGCCGCGCCCGGATCTGCGGCAGTTTCAGAGCGCGTTAGGCCCGGTGGCGGTGTTCGGCGCCAGCAACTTCCCGCTGGCTTTCTCCACCGCCGGCGGCGATACCGCTTCGGCGCTGGCGGCCGGCTGCCCGGTGGTGGTGAAAGCGCATCCGGGACATATGGCTACCGCGGAACAGACGGCGCAGGCCATCGTCCGGGCGGTTGAAAAATGCGGCTTACCCGGCGGCGTCTTCAATATGATTTTTGGTCACGATATTGGCGCCGATCTGGTGCGTCATCCGGCGATCCAGGCGGTGGGGTTCACCGGCTCGCTGGCGGGGGGCAAAGCGCTGTACCAGCTGGCGCAGCAGCGTCCTCAGCCGATCCCCTTGTTTGCCGAAATGTCGGCAATTAACCCGCTGATTATTTTGCCGCAGGCGCTGGCCGCGCGGGCGACATCGCTGGCACAAGCGCTGGTGGGGTCGTTTACCCTCGGCGGCGGCCAGTTTTGTACCCGGCCCGGACTGATTCTGGCGCTCAAGGGGGAAGGGCTGACGGTGCTGAAAGCGGCGCTGTGCGAGCAGGTGC
Source organism: Klebsiella sp. R445 (assembly GCF_051131755.1). Taxonomy (NCBI): domain Bacteria; kingdom Pseudomonadati; phylum Pseudomonadota; class Gammaproteobacteria; order Enterobacterales; family Enterobacteriaceae; genus Klebsiella; species Klebsiella sp. R445. Next base: position 2,495,050 of record NZ_CP180446.1, on the reverse strand, counting down.
AGGCGGCTCCTGCCCAGGTGTTACTCAACGCGCCGACGCTGCAGCACTATCACGCCGGGGTGGATGCCCTCGATGCCTGTCCGGGCGTACAGCGGCTGGCTAGTGGGATAGCGGCCGGTGCTCAACAGGCACAGGCGCTGCTGTATCTGGCGACGGCGGAGCAGTTGCTGGAGCCGGATAGTCTGCTGCATCGCGAAGTGTTTGGCCCGCTCTCCGTGCTGGTGGAAGTGGCGGATGAGGCCCAACTGATGGCCGTGGTCAACGCGCTGCAGGGGCAGCTGACCGCCACGTTGCATGCGGATGCGGACGATCGCCTGCTGGCGGGGCGGCTGTTGCCGCTGCTCAGTGAAAAAGCCGGGCGGGTGCTGTTTAACGGCTATCCCACTGGTGTGGAAGTGTGCGATGCGATGGTACACGGCGGCCCCTGGCCGGCGACCACCGATGCGCGTGGCACCTCGGTAGGGACCCGGGCGATAGAGCGTTTTCTCCGACCGGTTTGCTTGCAGAACGCCCCCGCCGCGTTGCTGCCACCGGCCTTGCAGGATGCTAACCCTTTGAACCTGCTGCGCCTGGTGAACGGCCAGTGGACCCGGGAAGCCATTTCCCCTTCATGTTGACGCAAGGGCATCACGATGACTATTCACTCTACGCATAACAGTCAAACCCGCGTGGCTGAGTCGGGTAAGTTTAAAAAGCAGCTGACGTTAACCGATCTGACGTTTATTGGCCTGGGGGCGATTTTTGGTTCCGGATGGTTATTTGCCGCCAGCCACGTGGCGTCGATCGCCGGACCGGCCGGGATCGCCTCATGGGTGATTGGCGGCGTGGCGGTGCTGCTGCTGGGGATTGTCTACTGCGAACTGGGGGCGGCGCTGCCGCGTGCCGGGGGGATTATCCGTTATCCGGTCTTTTCCCACGGCGAGCTGATGGGCTATCTGCTGGGTTTCATTACGCTGATCGCCTTTTCAAGCCTGATTTCGATCGAGATCGTCGCCGCCCGTCAGTATGCCGCGGCCTGGTTCCCGGCGCTGACGCAACCGGGTTCCAGCTCGCCAACCCTGCTGGGCTGGGTGGTGCAGTTTCTGCTGCTGTGCTTTTTCTTCAGTCTGAACTACTACAGCGTCAAAACCTTCGCCCGTTCGAACAACTTTATCAGCGTGCTGAAGTTCCTCGTTCCGCTACTGGTGGTCATCACACTCTTTACCTTCTTTAAGCCGGAAAACCTGCATGCTCAGGGGATTGCCCCGTTCGGCATGTCCGGTGTGGAAGCGGCGATCAGCGCCGGGGGGATCATTTTTGCCTATCTGGGACTGACGCCGATTATTTCCGTCGCCAGCGAGGTGCAGAACCCGCAGCGCACCATCCCGGTGGCGCTGATTCTGTCGGTGGTGCTGTCGACCATTATCTACGTGCTGCTACAGCTGGCATTTCTCGGCAGTATTCCGACGGAGATGTTAAGCGGCGGCTGGGCGGAGGTGAGCAAGCAGTTCTCGCTGCCGTATCGTGATATCGCGATTACGTTGGGGATGGGCTGGCTGGCTTTTATGGTCATCAGCGATGCGATTATCTCGCCGAGCGGCACGGGCAATATCTATATGAACGCTACGCCGCGCGTTATCTACGGCTGGGCGAAAGCCGGGACCTTTTTTAAAGCCTTTACCTATATTGATAAGGAGTCCGGGATCCCGCGTCCGGCGTTGTGGCTGACCTTTGGCCTGTCGATTTTCTGGACGCTGCCGTTCCCTTCCTGGGAGCAGCTGATTAGCGTGGTGTCGGCGGCGCTGGTGCTGAGCTATGCGATTGCGCCGGTCACCGCTGCCGGGCTGCGTCGCAATGCGCCGGATCTGCCGCGTCCGTTCCGCGTGCGGGCGTTCGCTATCATTGGCCCGGTGTCGTTTATGATCTCGGCGCTGATCGTCTACTGGTCCGGCTGGAACACGCTCTCCTGGCTGCTGGGGCTGCAGATCGTCATGTTTGTGGTCTACATCCTGTGCAAAAGTAAAGTGCCGGTACATACCGTCAGCCTGGCGCAGCAGGTGAAGTCTTCGCTGTGGCTGATTGTCTTCTACGCGCTGATTATGCTCTTTTCCTGGGCCGGCAGCTTTGGCGGGATTAATGCGTTGCCCCATCCCTGGGATACGGTGATAGTGGCGGTAATGTCGCTGGGCATTTATTACTGGGGCGCGCGCAGTTGTCTTCCCCAGGCTAACTTTAGCGGAGACGAAGAAGAGTAGAGGAGAAGGTCATGGAAACGGTAACCCTTTCGTTACCCGAAGCTTATGCGCTGGCAATGCGGGCGCTGAGCAGCAATGGATTCAGTGAGGAACATGCGGCGGCTGTGGCGCGCAACGTGACCGGCGGGGAGCGCGATGGCTGCGCTTCCCACGGCCTGTGGCGGCTGCTGGGGATTATTGCCACCTTGCGTAAAGGCAAGGTGTCTCCCGATGCCGAACCGCTGATCGACGACCGGGCGCCGGGGATTGTTCGGGTCGATGCCGGCGGTGCCTTTTCGCTGCTGGCGTTTGAGCGGGCGCTGCCGCTGCTGGTGGAGAAGGCGCGTCACAGCGGGATTGCCGCGCTGGCGATCAACCGCTGCGTGCATTTTTCGGCGCTGTTTGCCGATATCGAACCCTTAACCGAGGCCGGCCTGGTCGGGCTTGCCTGTACGCCGGGCCATGCCTGGGTGGCGCCAGCCGGCGGTACTTTGCCGCTGTTTGGCACCAATCCTATCGCCTTTGGCTGGCCGCGGGGCGAGGCGCCGCCGTTTATTTTTGATATGGCGACCAGCGTGGCGGCACGCGGTGAGATCCAACTGCATCAGCGTGCCGGAAAATCGCTGCCGGAAGGGTGGGGAATCGACAGCCAGGGCCAGCCAACCACGGATGCCGGGGAAGTCCTGTCCGGGGCGATGCTGACCTTCGGTGGCTATAAAGGCTCGGCGCTGGCGGCGATGGTGGAACTGTTGGCCGGGCCGCTGATTGGCGATATGACCAGCGCGGAGTCGCTGGCCTGGGATAACGGTGCGGGCGGTCTGCCCTACGGCGGGGAGCTGATTCTGGCGCTGGATCCGCAACGTTTTCTTGGGGCGGAGGCCGATGCACACCTGGCCCGGGCGCAGACGCTGTTTACCAACATGCAGGCACAAGGCGCCAGGTTACCCGGCGAACGCCGCTATCTCTGTCGTGAGGAGAGCGAACAATCCGGGGTGACCATTAACCGTTCGTTGTTTGATGAAATTGCCGCATTGAGCGCGTAGTCGCGCGGCCCGGATTCCCCGGCGGCGCTACGCTTACCGGGCTACATACCGCACAATACTGTAGCCCGGATAAGGCGTCAGCCGCTATCCGGGAGCCGTCTTTTCGCCGCCAGTCCTGGCGATTATAGTATTGGCTTTCATCGGTTCAGCATCACAGCCTTCGGGAGCAATGTATGGAGCTCATCGCCGTTCCTGCCACCCGGTTCAGTATCGACCGGCTGGCAGCCATTCTCAGCGATTGTTTTGAGGATTATCTGGTCCCCGTCACTCTGTCGGTGGAGGTGTTTGTGCAGCGTTTTAGCGCCGAAGGCATGAGCCTGCTGGATTCCTTCGTCTGGCTGGATGGCGATGTGCCTGCGGCGATGGCGGTGATTTCCCGGCGTGGCGATGAGGCCAGACTCGCAGCATTTGCGGTGCGGCCCGCGTATCGTGGAAAAGGACTGGGTCGCCAGTTGATGACGCCGCTGATGGCTTCGCTGCGGGAGCAGGGCGTGCGGCGGATGTGGCTGGAGGTGATCCGCGATAACCTGGCTGCGGTGGCGCTGTACCAGGCGTTGGGGTTTACGGTGCGCCACGGGCTATGCGGCTTTGTCAGTACCCAGCCGCAGAATGAGAGCGCGGCGGGGCTGGCGGTGTGTGATGGCCTGGCGCTGATCCGCAAAGCCGGGGTCGAGGTCAACGGTCGGCTGCCGTGGCTGATGGATCCGCTAACCTTCGCCACGCTGCCGTGTCGGACGCTGACGTTACATCAACAGGCTTTTGCGGTGCTGGCGACCCTGAACCACAAACCGCAGCTGCAGTTTTTGTGGGTCGAGCCCGCAGCGCGAGGCCGTGGGTTAGGGCGGGAGATGCTCACCACCCTGGCGCGACAATATCCGGGAATGAGCACTACGGTGACCATCCCGGAATCTTTTACGCCGCTGTTCAACGCCGCGGGATATGCGACGTTGACGCTGAAGCAGTATGAAATGTGCGTGACGCTGCGTGCATGATCGCCGGCAGCGTCGTGAGTGCGGTAACCGGCACCGAGCTTAACCGTCGCTTTTCACCACTTTGATATCCACCATGCCAATCCCCAACTGACGCGGCGAATGGCCGAGGATATTGCCTTCGTTAGTGGATTGCGGGTCCGGTGGCACGATAATCAGCGTATCGCTGCGCGACGGGTTGTCGAAATGCAGCGTGGTGGTGGAGACATCGTTAGCCAGGGTCAGGGTCTGTTCGCTGTTGCCGACGCGCACCGGGATCGGTTTATTGGCGTTCGGCCCGTAGGCCTTAGCGGTGATCACCAGATCGAATTTTTCCGGTAACGGCTGCTTAAATTCAATTTTCACTTCGCTGCCCAGTTGGGCGTTGGACCAGCGGCCCCACGATTCCGGGCGAGAGATGCCGCTGAACTGTTTGACCTCTTCCGGGGCGCCGGCAACGTTAAAGACAAAGCTGTCTGCTTTGTAGCGAATATCGTTATCGACAATCTTCAGCGTATCGACGTTGCCGTTATAGCGCTGCATATCGATCACGGTATCTTTGAAGGCCGTTTTGCCCTGCCACTGAGGTTTATCGACGTGCTGCACGGTCTGCTCGCCGCCGAGCTGGCCCTGCGAAACGCACCAGTCGGTTGAGAGCGCCAGCTCTGGCGACCACAGCTGGCCCATTTTGTAGCAGCGGTCGACCCAAACGAAATTATCGCGCGGGGCGAAATCAGCCAGCTGGAAGCGCAGCGGTGCGGAATATTCGCTCTCAGGCAGCGGCTCGACGCGTTTGTCGGACACCCGTAGCAGCAGCGGCAGGCGGAAGTGGCTGCCGGAGAACGAGATCATGCTCTTCTGAGCATCGACGGTGAAGTTTTTCATCTCTTTCGGGAAGTTCCACAGGCGGATGACATCCGGCTTCCACGCCAGCACTTTCTCTTTCATATTCATGAAGATGCCGGACAGCGACTGCCCGGAGAGGCTGCTGCGGCCCAGGCCGATAAAGTTATCGCCGCCGAGGATGTCCAGCACCGTGGCGCCGTTGTCCATGGTGTTGCGCTTAACGGCCAGCGTATCCTGCTGCGGCTGGTCGCCACGCAGAATAAAGAACAGGTTGCTGCGGTCCTGCTTGTTGAGATAGTCCCAGGCGGAGTTTTTCATTGCCAGGTGGTCGGAAGAGACCACGATCACCGTGTTTTTGAAATACGGTGAGGCTTTGATCTTCTCGATCAGCGCGGCGATATGCTCCTGGCTACAGGCGACGGCGCTAAAGGAGAGGTTCTTTTTTCCGCCCATTTCATAGCTTTTACGCTGGCAGGTGCGGGAGATAAAGCCATCAGGGTGGTGGGTATCGACCGTTAGCGCAAAGAGCGAGAAGCGTTTGCCGGACTGGGAAAGCTGTTCGAATTTTTTCCAGGTTTCGTCGAGAACGGTGTCATCGTAGAAGCCCCAGTCATTGCGATAGGTCGGGTCTGCCACCGTGGTTTTTAGCTCTTCGGCGCCGTAGAGATGGTCGAAACCGTGTGATTTCAGAAACACGTCTTTGCCGGCAAAGCGCAGGTTCGCGCCCTGCACGAAATAGTTTTCATAGCCGGAGTTTTTCAGAATATCGCCGAGGCAGATATTTTGCGGGAAGAAGCTGGAGACCGAAGCCGACGCGTTGCCTTCAAACGGCGCAAACAGCGGAATGCCGCACTGCGAGGCCACCATGCCGGCGATGGTGTAATCGGTACCCGGAAGCTGGGTGGTGTTGCTGAAGTCGAGGCCTTCGTTTTTGAGTTTGCCCAGCTCCGGCGTCAGGTCAGGGAATGCGTCGTTATCGAAATAGGTGCGTTCGAGGCTTTCCCCGTAGATGTAGACCAGGTTTAGCTTCGGATCGGCAATGCTTTTCGCCGGCTCTTTGTAATAGGCGGCAAAGTCGGGATCGCCATCGCGGGACTGGGATTTAACCAGTTCGCTGATCTGGCGGAATGCCGGGCTGGCATCAACGGAGGCCAGCGCCAGCACCAGCGCCAGCAGGCTGTAACCAAAGTGGTGCGGATGATGACGACGGCGGCGCAGCACCCAGCCTAACGCGCTGAAGACGGCGACCAGCGCCGCGACAAGCCCGACGCCGGGAAGAATATATTTGCTGACGCCCGCGCCGGTCAGGCTGTTGGTCAGGGTATAGAGGACCGCGTCATTTATCCCATCGCCGGTGAAATAGTCGCTGGCGTAGAGGGTGATGTTGAGCACCACAAACAGACCCAATACCGTCAATGTGGCGGCAAACCACCAGGTATTGCGACCCGCTTTTAAGGCATAGATCACCACCGAAGTGAGAAACAAGGCGATGGATAACAACTCTGACACAGTACGTACACCCTCTAAATGGTACCTGTTGAAAACCGGCAGGAGAGATCACTTTCCACGGTACACTGTAATTGCAGTGCCATATCGCTGCAATTGTAGAGTCATGAAAGTGTGCTGTGGTTCAGAATTGGTTTAGAAATGGTCATTCCAGGATAATGACTCATCCTGTGTTGCAGGGGAGGCGGAACGAAAAAGGGTGAAAATCGTGACTGCGGCCGCGTTGTCGGCCCTAAGGCGTTAAACGCGGCCTCTGAGGTGGGGATCAGGAGAGGAAGCTAACACCCTGTTTTAAGACCAGATCGCAGGCTTTGGTTTTCACTTTCTCAGCCATCGAGCTGCTGCCGAGACTGTTGAGATCCAGTTTCTGGCCGCTGTTGCTGCTCAGAAGCCCCTGCAGACCGTCAAGGTAGCTGGTGTCCTCTTTCTGTTTTTCCGGAGTGCTGAGGCCCAGTTTATCCAGCACCTGGTTTTTGACGTTTTCGGTGTTGGTCACCGAAGACAGTTTCTGCTTCGCACAATAGGACATAATCCCGGCGGCATTGTTCATGCTGCTGGAGGTCAGGGACTGGTTGCCGTTGCTCAGCAGGCTGGTCAGGGAAGAGACCGACATGCCGCCACTTTGCTGAGAGTCGCCCTGGCTGCTTAGCTGGCTGGCCGCGCTGGAAAGGGAATCCTGCCAGGAGGCAGCGTGGACGCCGGCGCTAAGAAAAACACCGGCAATCAAGGTGGTGCGGAACAAAAAATGAGCAGTTTTCATGAGTGTACTCGTCATAGTTACTTAAGCATCCCTGTAGTATAACCCCGCCCGGGTTCGGAAATATCTTAATACTCTTTACCGGTAACACGATGACGATAGCTGTCCCAGTTGAAAATCACCCACAGGCTATTGCCGAGACGCATGCGGTCCATGACGCGTTCGCCGAGCAGCTTGTTCATCTCTTCCATATTGCTGTTGGTGAGCATGCCGGTCGGGCGTTTTGACGACGAGCGGCGGTCGACGATCTGATTAATGATAACCTTCTCGTAGCGCGATTCTGTCTGCATCCCGATCTCATCGATGACCAGCAGATCGACCTTGCTCAGATCGCTCAGCAGCTGCTCTTCGCTGACTTCCCGGTTGCCGAAAGTGTCTTTCATTGCTGACATAATATCGGCGACGGTAATGATTAACACCGACTTCCCGCGCAGCAGCAGCTCATTACAAATGGCGGCGGCAAGGTGGTTCTTACCGGTGCCGGGCTTGCCGGAAAAGATAAAGCTGGCGATATTGCCATCGAACTCTTCAACGTACTGACGCGCCCTGGACAGGGCGTTCATCTGGCCTTCGCACTCTACCCGGTAGTTCTCAAAGGAACAGTTCTGATGCAGCGGCCGGATGCCGGAACGGTTAAACGTGCGCTGCATCTTCATGGCACGGTTTTCACGCTCCAGCGCTTCAGAACGCAGCTTGCCCTGCTCCTTTTGCCAGGCCAGCAGCTCTTCGCCGGTTTTAAACGCCGGTTCGACATGGGCCGGCATCATTTTTTGCAGACGCTTCATCAGGTCGCCAACGTTTTTCATGCTCATCCTCTGAAACCTCGTGGAATATGGCTATCCGGTTCACTGACCGTATTCACATCGCGTCGCGGCTGGCCGCCGTTGCTGGCCCGGCCGATTTGGACGCTGCGCGCCAGCTTCTGTTGCCATTGCACATGATGAAAGACTTTGCCTTCTGCTTGCCAGTAAGCGACAAAAGCCGCCAGTTCTTCCGGGGTCACCGGCTGGCTGAGGGCGATGCCCCAGAGCGCGGCGAGGCGCTGAAAATCGGCATCCGGCTGCCAGTCGGCATACATGGCGAATTTCCCCATGGGAATGGCGGTTGGCGCGGCGGCTGGCTCATCAAAAAACTGCGTATCCAGCGCCACATCGCTGCCGGGACGTGCCAGCCTGGCTTCCAGCTCAAGCAACTGAGCCAGACGTTCCGGCGTCAGCGCGTAGAACGCCGGGGCATTGTTGGCAAAAACGGCGACGGCGCCGCTGGCCGATTTTGCGAGTACGGCCGCAGGGTCCTGGATGAAATCATCCAGGCCGCTAAAATCGGTGGTTAACATTCGCGAAGACATAACGCTATCTCAACTCTGAACAACATATAGAGGGGGCTAAACCGATTGTCTTTCCAGTCGTTTTTGACCGGCGGCGCCCGGTGGACGGCATCGCTTAGTCCAGTAAGCCTGTCGGAATGCCTTCCGGCGCCGCAGTAAAACACATCGAAATCTATTGGCTATAGTAGCACAGGGTTCAGCCAAATCTCTGTGCTATACCCGCGGGCGCTTACGGTACAACCAGAGGCCCGGGATAGAAAGGCCAATGGAGAGGGCGCCGACAATAGAAGAGGCCTTCAGGAAATTGCTCAGCAGCATGATCATCAGCTCATCGGAGTAGCCAAAGTGGCTGATTTTTACCGCCGAGATCATCGCGGTGTAGGCCGAGATGCCGGGGAACATCGGGATCACCGCGGCCACGGTGAAAATCTTCGGATGCGCCAGGTACCAGCGGGACCATTGAATACCGATGCTGCCAACCAGCAGCGCGGCGAGAAACGTCGCCCACTCAATATTGAACCCGACATCCATCATCACCATGCGCGAGCTGTGGCCGATGGCGCCGAGCAGTGCACACCAGCGCAGTGCGCGCTGCGGGACGTTAAACACCATCGCAAAGCCGGCCGCCGGAATAGCCGATAACGCCATATCCTGCAGCAGTGCAAAAATATACGTCATTATACCCATCCTCGCAGCCCCCACATGGTCATCGCCATCACGACGCCGATACAGGTGGCCAGCGTCAACAGGCTGGCAATCGCCCAGCGCGCCAGGCCGGTATTGATGTGCCCTTTAAACATATCCGCCACGGCGTTGATTAAGGGAAAACCGGGAACCAGTAGTAGGACGCTGGCGGCCATTGCGACCGTTGAGGTGGCGGTAAACGCCGGCAGGTGCAGCATCAGCCCGGAAATGGTGGTGGCGACAAACGCCGTGATGCAGAAGTTAATCTGCGGGTGCATCGAACGGTGGGTCAGGAGCTGGCGAATATACATCGCGACGGTACTGGCGCAGAAAGTGATCAATGCGCCGTCCCAGCCGCCTTTATTTAACTTGCAGAAGCAGGCGCAGGATAAGCCAACCATCAGCACCACCAGCCAGCGCGGGTAGCGTAGCGGTTTGATCTGCGCAAAGCGCTTCTCTACGTCTTTATAATCCAGCAGCTTATGCTCGGCCATAATCACAATATGTTGCACTTCCGTCACCACATGCATATTGATGCCGCGATCGACGTTCTTACGTGTGGAGGTCAGACACTCGCCATCTTTAATCGTCGTGAGCACAATGGCATTCGAGGAGATGGCGCTTTCGACGCTGTCCATACCCAGCGCCCGTCCCAGGCGGGTTGAGAGTTCCTCCACCAGGGCGCTCTCGGCGCCGTGCTGCAATAAGAAAAGCCCACACTGAATACACAACCGCGTAATAGCGCGCTGAACTGCCCGATCTGCTTGCATAAGTACCCGCTGTTCCCACGTCCAATCCCAAAGTGTTTGTCGATACTTTAACCTGGACTCCCGTGGTATCTGGGGGGGACGGGATCAAACAATGTGCAAAAAGACGCCACGGGGGGACGAAATGAAATTTGAGCGCTGCCACACTTTCGCAAAACTGTTGGAAAGTGCAATTTTTGAACGAATTATGGCCTTCTTTTTCACGTCTGAGTTATCAAAAATGCAGTAAGGAACTTTTATTAAACAAAAAACAAACAAATAATTAACCATCTGAAAGTGAGACAACCCTATGAAAACACAAGTCGCGATTATTGGCGCTGGCCCCTCCGGGCTGCTGTTGGGTCAATTGCTGCATCTTGCCGGCATCCGTACGGTTATCCTCGAGCGGCAAACACCGGAGTACGTGCTGGGGCGTATCCGCGCGGGGATCCTCGAAAGCGGGACCGTCGAATTACTGCGCGAAGCTGGTGTATCACAGCGAATGGATGCGGAAGGCCTGGTGCATCATGGGGTGGAGTTTTTGTTTGAGGGGCAGCGGGTGCCGGTTGCCCTGAGCGAGTTGACCGGGGGAAAAAGCGTGATGGTCTACGGCCAGACCGAAGTGACCCGGGATTTAATGGCGGCGCGTGCTGACAGTGGGGCGCCGATTATTTATGGCGTCAGCGACGTGGTGATTGAAGATGCGAAGAGCGAGCGGCCGTCGATCTCGTATGTCAGCGGCGGAGAGACCTGCCGGCTCGAGTGTGATTTTATCGCCGGTTGCGATGGTTTTCACGGTGTGTCGCGCCAGAGCATTCCGCGCGAGATCCTTAAAGAGTACGAAAGCGTCTGGCCGTTTGGCTGGCTGGGGCTGCTGGCGGATACGCCGCCGGTGAACCCGGAGCTGATTTATGCGCACCATGAGCGCGGGTTTGTGCTTTGTAGTCAGCGCTCACTAACACGCAGCCGCTACTATTTGCAGGTACCGCTGAGCGACAAGGTGGACGCGTGGTCGGACGAACGTTTCTGGGGCGAGCTGAAACGTCGCCTGCCGGACGAGCTGGCTGGCAAGTTAGTGACTGGTCACTCACTTGAGAAGAGCATTGCCCCGCTGCGCAGCTATGTGGTCGAGCCGATGCAATACGGGCGGCTGTTCCTGGTCGGGGATGCGGCCCATATCGTACCGCCCACCGGGGCTAAAGGGCTGAATCTGGCCGCCTCAGATGTCAATTATCTGTGGCGGATCCTGCGCGAATATTACCATCGTGGCCGTGCCGACCTGCTGGAGAGCTATTCTCGTTTTGCCCTCGATCGGGTGTGGAAGGGTGAGCGATTCAGCTGGTTTATGACCCGTCTGCTGCATGACTTCCCGCAGCAGAGCGAGTTCGATAAAAAAATGCAGGCGGCAGATCGCCGTTACTATCTGGGCTCGCGCGCCGGGCTGACCACCATTGCGGAAAACTATGTTGGTCTGCCGATGGAGCGCGTGGCATAGCGTTGAAGACAGCAGGAGTTGCCATGCAGGTTGCGAATAGCGTTCCCGTTTTTACCTTGTATGGCGAAGAGCGCGACTGGCCTACGCCCGACCTGCTGCACTGTGAGTCGATTTTGCAGCGCAGCAGCCTGTATGAGTGGCATATCCGGATGCATCAGCATGCCGGGATGGTGCAGTTGCTGTACCTACATAAGGGCCGGGCTGAAATCGAAATCGAAGGGAGGATAACGGTGATGACCGACGCCTGTATTCAGGTCGTGCCTGCACTGTGCGTTCATGGATTTCGTTTTTCGCCAGGCACTCAGGGCTATGTGTTATCGCTGGCGCTGCCGTTACTCAGCCGGCTTGAAAGCCAGTTTGGCCGCCAGCTTGACGTTCTCAGTCAGCCGCAATGTATCCCTGTTAAACAATCCCGCGGGCACGTGCGCGCGCTGTTTACCGCGTTACGTGAAGAGTATTGCGAAGAGCGGGACGCCCGGGAAATGATGCTGCATTCTCTGCTGGGTACGCTGCTGGTGTGGCTGAACCGGCAGTGCCTGCCGACGCCGGTCGCGGAAGGGAAAGCGGAACGAAAGCGCAGCGTTATGCGCCATTTTTCTCGTCTTATTGAAAGCCATTATCGCGAACATCTGCCGCTGGCGGAGTATGCCCGGCTGGTCGGGCTATCGGCGACCCACCTTAATTATTTATGCCGTGAATTTCATGGCTGTAGCGCGCTGAGCGTTTTGCACCAGCGATTGATGCTGGAAGCGCGGCGTAATCTGCAATATACCACGATGACGGTCACACAACTTTCTGATTATTTAGGGTTTACTGACGTGACTTATTTTTCTCGTTTTTTCCGTCGCTATAGCGGCGTCTCACCAAAAACATTCAGGAGTGAAATTAAATAAAATCAGATACGCGCATCTGAATTAATTATTGCTAATGACATTTTTTATTTTTTCTAATTTATGATTGCTGGCTATTTGTGATAGTGTAATTTGTTGTTAAGGCCAATGATATATTTTTAGTTCCCCACAGTTAAGGATGCACCTGAGCGTAAGGCCGACGTTCACCAGGGGTGATAAAGAATTCACCTGGTAAATAAATTATGGCTGCCAGGCGCCCATCTGTTTTATGCCAGCGTGAATCTTCTACCAAATATGGAGGGTTTATGTTACCAGTACCGGGTAAGTACGGCATTATCATCAGCAAAATACCGGTGATGCAATCTGGGTTGCAAACCATCACTAGCGAATACCTCCCTAATTACATCTTCAGCTATTGCCATTCGCTGGAGATGCTCATGCAATTTCCAGTGTCCCGGGTAACGTTGGTCGTTGTCGATTTATCCGGTGAAATTGAGCTACCGCATGAAATATGTCAGCACTATTATTCTTTAATGGCTCGTTTCAAAGATATTCGTTGGGTCTATATGGTTGGCCGTTCCTGTCACTCTCATGCTCAGACATTGCTGGCAGGTCCAGCAAGCACATTCATCGCCGACAGTGAACCGGTGAGTCGACTGGGTGAAGTGCTCTGCACTGGAGAGGAGATTTGTGTGAGGGCCGATGCTGAGCCAGGGATACATCAGCGGCGGAGCGACGTCGGTGTGAGCGATGTTCCTGTCAGTTGTACGGCGGTGAACGCTCTGACGTTTTCGGAGCGTAAAGTACTACGACTGCTGGCAAAAGGCTGGGGAATTAATCAAATTGCTTCGTTGCTGAAGAAAAGCAATAAGACCATCAGCGCACAAAAGAATAGCGCAATGCGTCGTTTGTCTTTGCGCAGCAATGCGCAAATGTATGCCTGGATTAATAGCGCACAAGGAATAAAAGAGCTGAATGTATACTCAGCTTTGGGAGAGTAGCCGAAATGGGACAACCGAACACCACACGCTGCATTGCCGTGGTCGAACCCTGTGCGATGACGGCAATAGGACTTCGGCATATCCTGAATGAGTACGGTACCGGAAATTATTGTGTTCATTTTTTTAAAAATGTTCACTCATTAAGGCGTACTTTGCGTATTCGGGATATTACCGCGGTTATTTTTTCACTTTCCGGGCAACGCTGGCTTCGGGTTGATAGTCTGCTGTATCTGCGTGATGTCGCTTATTCTCATCCTGAAGTCCGGAGAATTATTTTGGCGAATGACAGTGGGGAGGCTGGCCTAATCAAAAAGCTGACGCCTTCCTGTCTGCACGGGATTATCAATAAAGCGACCTGTCGTGAGGTGTTGCAGCAAGAGTTATTTCTGCTGCTTCCTCAACCCGCTCAACCGGTGGATCAGCCGCTCAATAGCCAGATTGCCGTGTGTCAAATCTTCAGCCCAACCGAGCATAGCATTCTCTGCTATATGACCTATGGCTATTCTCTGCTGGAGATAGCGCTGCAGTTAGGTCGCAACATCAAAACCATTCGCGCCCATAAGTGCAACGCGATGATCAAGTTGGGCATCAGTTCCGATCTGGCTCTGCTGAGCGCCGGTGATATTCTGGTTCATCTCTCGCCAGAAAGCGTTACCAACGCGCATGCTATTGTCGCGTAGTCGGACCGCAAAACGCTACTGGCAGACGTCAACCCAGGTGGCATCCGTCAACTGAGCCATTCTGTCAGGAGAAATGCGGACCGCACTATGAATGGCGCCGGCCGCCGGTAACACTTCCGGGTACTGCTTCAGCGAAATATCGCAATAGATCACCAGCGGGTTTTCCAGCCCGAAAGGGCATACGCCGCCTACCGGATGCCCGGTAAGCGTGACCACTTCATCACTGCTGAGCATCCGTGCTTTCGCGCCGAACGCTTCCTTCAGCTTCTTGTTATCCAGCCGGGCGTCACCGCTCGCGACCACCAGGATCACCTGCTCTTTCACTTTTAAAGATAGGGTCTTCGCAATTTGGCCAGGCTTAACGCGATGTGCCGCGGCCGCGAGTGCGACGGTTGCCGTACTTTGATTGAGTTCGATGATTTCGATATCGGGGGCATGGCTGGCAAAAAACTGCCGCACGGACTGCAGACTCATGGGGATCTCCTGATTCATGTCCGTGCCAATCTGTCACAAGCCTGGCGGAGTGTAAATATTGTCGATGGGTAATCCGGAATTATTCCAATTTCTGGATCTTCTTCACAATCACCGCAACCGGTTACTGTAACCGGTTGCTGTTATTCTCACACGGATGAATACTGAGCGGGTAACTACCCTGTATCACTTATAACAAAAGAGCCGTGTATGAATCGTGCTGATCTGAACAGTATAGCCAATGAGATGGCCGCAGTGGGGAGCCGTTCACAGAACATATTTCATCGCCACGGCAGGATAATCGTTGTTGGGCCTGTGTCTAAAGCCTGTCAGGAGGGCTGCTATGTCTGCTAACCATGCTGCGTTTAATCTGATATTTCGCTTTGTAGAAAATTATATTAGCCCTGTTGCCGGGCGGATCTCATCGCAGCGTCACGTGATGGCGATTCGTGACGGCTTCATCTCGGCGATGCCGTTTATGATTGTCGGCTCGTTCCTGCTGGTGTTTGCTTATCCGCCGTTTTCGCCAGATACCACCTGGGGATTTGCTCGTGCCTGGCTGGATTTAGCGAAAGAGTTTGAAGGGCGTATTCTGACGCCGTTCGATATGACGATGGGCATTATGTCTATCTACATTTGTGCTGCCATCTCCTATAACCTCGGCAAGCACTATGAAAAATCTAATCAGCTCGATCCTTTCATGTGCAGCATGCTGTCAATCATGGCATTCCTGCTGGTGGCGGCGCCAAAAACCAACGGTAACCTGCCGGTGGATAGCCTTGGCGGTACGGGGATCTTTACGGCGATCCTGGTGGCGGTCTACTGCGTTGAAATGATGCGCTTCCTGAAGGCACACAATATCGGTATTCGCCTGCCGGATCAGGTGCCGCCGATGATCAAAAACTCTTTCGACCTGTTGATTCCGGTGCTGGTGGTGGTACTGACCCTGTATCCGCTGAGCCTGTTTATTCAGCATCACTTTGACATGCTGATCCCGCAGGCCATCATGGCTATCTTTAAACCGCTGGTGTCGGCAGCGGATTCATTGCCGGCAATTTTACTGGCGGTACTGATTGGCCACCTGCTGTGGTTCGCCGGGATCCACGGTGCGGCCATTGTTTCTGGCATGCTGCAGATGTTCTGGTTAACAAACCTCGGGATGAACCAGCAGGCGCTGGCGCAAGGTGCACCGCTTCCGCATATCTTTATGGAGGCGTTCTGGACATTCTTCATTGTCATCGGGGGGTCTGGTGCCACCATGGGCCTGGTCTTCTGTTACCTGCGCAGTCGTTCGGCGCACCTGCGATCTATCGGCCGTCTGAGCGTGGTACCCAGCCTGTTTAACATTAACGAGCCGGTTATCTTCGGGACGCCTATCGTCATGAACCCGGTGTTCTTTATTCCGTTCCTGCTGGCGCCGATGGTGAACGCCGTGCTGGCCTGGGCGGCAATGAAGCTGGATCTGATTGGACGGGTAATTTCAGTAGTTCCATGGACCGCGCCGGCACCGATTGGCGGCGCGTGGGCGCTGGGATGGGATTTCCGGGCGGCGATACTGGTGATAGTCCTGGCCTGCGTCTCGGCGATTATCTACTTCCCGTTCTTTAAGGTGTACGAGAAACAGCTGTTAGCGCAGGAAGCTGAAGAAGCGGAACGCGTGGCGCAAGAGAGCCAACAGACCGCGTAATAAAGTTAGCGGGCGGCATTGTCGCCGCCCGCTGCATCGGGATTATTTTAGCGTGCAGTCTCCGCACTGCTGAACGTCTGGCAGGCGGTTACGTTGGCAGCAGGTACGCCGCACCAGTAACCCTTCGCGTAAGATTACCGTCCGCCATAGCGGGTTGTCCTGGCCGTCAGAAAACTGCTTTTCAAAGAAACAGTGCTGGCGAAGGGCGGCAACCTGCTCATCTCCCAACAGCGCTTTCATCTCACCGAGATACCAGTTAATCAGATAGCCGGTATTGCTCCAGATAAGCTTGCCATTGATATTGCCGGTCGCTTCCAGGGCCTGCACCACCGGGTGCAGAGCGCGGACGATCAGCATTTCCATGCGGGCCTGCGGGGAATCTATTCTGGTGGCCGGCTCGGCATGCACGTCAATCCAGAAGCAGGCGGCCCGGCCGGTTTCGTGAAACTCCACGCGGAAGTGTTCCGGCATCAGGCTGATAGCGGTCTTTTCGGTAAGCAGCGCCAGCATCAGCGGCGGCACCAGCAAACCGATATACCACTGCGCCCACAGCGACAGCAGAGGCTTCTGCTCGCGCGGAATTGTCGGTTGATGACGATAGATATGATCGGACCAGGTCGCCAGCAGCGAGCTGAGCGCGCTGGGGGCTGACCACTCGGCCAGCGTTAGCGCGTGATGCGGCGCTTCCTCGTCCAGGCGAAGAAAATCCAGCAAATGGGGGCGTAGGGTGGTGATTTTTTCCCGAATGGCATTCGCCAATGCGCATTCAGCCTGGCGGAACGGCGCCTGCCAGATGATCTCATTGCTGAATGAAAGGGAACGGTAAGCCATCAGATTGCCAGATATTAATCTAAATGATAATGATTAGTGATACTAGTTAGTTGTCTGGATGATGGCAAGCGGTTTGTCTGCGCCGTGTGTACCGGCGCAGCGCGGGAATCAGCTGGCGAGAATAATGTTGCGTCCGAGGCTTTTCGCTTCGTACAGCGCGGTATCGGCTCTTTTCAGCGCGCCATCGATGTCCGTATCAATCAACGGGGTCATGCCGATGCTTATGGTGACGTTGGTGGCGACGCTTTCATTGAACATGTGGGGAATTTTTAAATCATAGACCTGCTGGCGAATGCGCTCCGCGGCCAGCGAGGCGGTTTCTGCGGTGCTGTTGGTCAGCAGGACCATAAATTCCTCTCCGCCAAACCGGGCTACGATGTCACGTGAGCGCACGGCATTGCGGATGGCTGCGGAGACCTGAATCAGCGCCTGATCGCCCATCATATGCCCGTAGTGGTCGTTATAGGCCTTAAAGTGGTCGATATCCAGCAGCAGCACGTGATGGCGCATGTCGTTTGCTGCCAGCATGGCATCCAGTCGATTTTGTAAGCCACGCCGGTTATATAAGCCGGTGAGAGGATCCAACATACTGAGATCGTTCAGCGTGTTACGTTCTTGCAGCAGTTTATCCATCAGTCCCTGGGTAAAAGTATCGCTACGTTTTTGAATCATATTCTGTAGCGTAATACCGGCGATGGGGAGGGCAAAACAGTATAACATCCGCGGCCATTGTGCGGTTTCGGCAAAAAACAGACTAACGATAAACGTAGGTAAAGTGTGTAGCGTAAACGCAATGATATTATTGGGAAAGGCGATAGTGCCAATAAACAATATACTTAATAAGGCAATAACCAAAAAGTTAAATTGCGGTGGCGCTTGTACCAGGGCTTTATCTGCGACGTGCCATGCCCACAACACACCAAATATCAGAGAAATAAAAGAAATATTAATTTTGCGTTGTGAGTACTTCCAGTGCCAAAGCATTAAGGCACTGCTGAACAGCACTATCAGGGTGCAGGGCAGTGTGGATCGCGTGCTGGTAAACAACGGGCTAGCCAACGCAAAAAGCGCAGAAATGAAATTCAACAGCAAAAATAGCCGTAAGGAATATTGATATTTTTTTTCGTAATGCTTTTTCCAGGATTGTGCAGTCATATTGAACGTGTCGCTATTAGCCATAAATTTCAACATGATGGCTGCAAAGAAAGAACGTTAAAAAACGATATACAGAGTAAGGTTTTTGTTAAATTATCAGATGATTTAATGTATTGCTGTTGCCCGTATAATTTATCACCTTCATGAATGTCTGTCATTAGCGCGAACGTAAAGAACCGTGCATCCTGAATGTCATAACATGACAAATGATAAATATTATCATATGATATTAGTTATCATTATCGTCTTGGGGTGGGGCATGTTACAGCGAACTTTAGGCAGTGGATGGGGAGTGCTGCTTCCTGGCGTACTGATTGCTGTTCTGGGATTTGCCGATCTGTCGGCAGATGCCTGGCGTGGGCTGGTGACGGTCGGGTTATTATTGTCGGCATTGATGATCTGGCACCGTCAATTGCGCCACTTTATCTTGCTGCCATCTTGTGTCGCGTTGATCAGCGGGATAATGCTGATGACGTTGAATTTAAAGCTGATGGGATAATTCTGGAAGGTTAAGAATAGTGGTGCGAGGGGGGGGACTCGAACCCCCACATCCTAAGGACACTAACACCTGAAGCTAGCGCGTCTACCAATTCCGCCACCTTCGCACAGTATTCTTAATTGTTGATATCGCCTCGTTGGTGCGAGGGGGGGGACTCGAACCCCCACATCCTAAGGACACTAACACCTGAAGCTAGCGCGTCTACCAATTCCGCCACCTTCGCACAGTGCGAGCGATATCTATGTGGTATATGGTGCGAGGGGGGGGACTTGAACCCCCACGTCCGTAAGGACACTAACACCTGAAGCTAGCGCGTCTACCAATTCCGCCACCGTCGCATACCATCGATACTCAGAAAGTATCGTTACCACGGAGGCGCATTCTAGTGGTTTTCAACTATTCGTCAATAGTTAATTGTGTAGCGCGGATTGATTGTTGCAAAAATGGCCGAGCGGGGCGGGAAGTGACGGCGGCATGGTGACCCAGCCGCCGATGTGTGCAAGGAACTACTTTTTCGCCTGACGAGTCATGACGGTACGGTAAACCTTAAAGCGGCCGGTCTGGGCAATGACTTCATGGAAGCCGAAGATCTCATCCAGCACATCCGGATACGGCAGGAAGGCGTTGGCAACAATACGCAGTTCGCCGCCGCTGCTCAGATGACGTACCGCCCCGCGAATTAGCGCTTGTGCCGCTTCCTGGCTGGTTTGCAGGCCATCATGGAACGGTGGGTTGGAGATGATCATGTCGAAACGACCGTTCACTTCCGAGAACACGTTACTGGCGAAGACTTCGCCCTCAATGCCGTTGGCGGCAAGGGTTGCACGGCTGGCTTCGACCGCTGGCGCGCTGGCGTCACAGAGCGTCAGGCGCACTTTCGGGGAATGGCTGGCCAGCACGGTTGCCAGGACACCCGCGCCGCAGCCGACATCGAGCACTTTTCCTTTGGTATGCGGCGTCAGGGTGGAGAGCAGCAGCTGGCTGCCGATATCCAGCCCGTCACGGCTGAATACGGCAGGCAGGGTTTTGATCGTCAGGTTTTCCAGCGGGTATTCACCCCAGTACTGCTCTGGATCGAAGGCCGGCTGCTTTTCCAGACGCCCGTGATACAGCCCGCAGCGGCGCGCGCTGTCGATTTTGGTCAAGGGGACGTATTCGGCCAGCATCTGTTCGGCACTGCGAACGCCGCTGCGGTTTTCTCCGACCACGAAAACATCGGTACCTACCGGCAGCAGTGAAAGCAGGTTCATAAGCTGGAACTGTGCTTCGGGCTTGTTTTTCGGCCAGTAGTAAATCAGCGTATCGCAATCGGCCGCGTCTTCGGCTTGCGCGACCAGGCTAAAGCGGGCGTTATCTCCCATCTGACCATTCAGGACCTGCCAGTGGTGAAATTGTTGGGTGTGGGCACGGCTGGCTGCGGTGTCCAGACGTGCTGGCAGGTCATCCTGCAGGTCACCGGCAAACAGAACGCGTGCGGGTTCGAAATCATCACTGTGGCGCAGCAAGACTTCACTTGCCGGGGTAAAAGCAGACATGAAACACTCCTTCATTAAGACTGGCGCCGATTATACACGTTATCCTTAACGCTGCCTCTTTGTTGGCGTGCGCGATGTACGTTGTTTGTTGGCGCAGATACGACGAATTTGCTATATTGCGCGCTTGATTAACAGGAGTGTTTCGCTATGACTTCCCGACGAGACTGGCAATTACAGCAGCTGGGTATTACCCAGTGGTCGCTGCGTCGCCCCGGGGCGTTGCAGGGCGAAATCGCTATCTCGCTTCCCGGGCATATTCGGTTGGTGATGGTGGCAGACCCAATGCCGTCATTAACGGAACCGTTAATCAGCGATATTTTACGGGCCCTGGCGCTGACGCCGGATCAGGTGCTGCAACTTGCCCCCGATCGCGTCGCTATGCTGCCGCAGGATAGTCGCTGCAACAGCTGGCGGCTGGGCACCGATACGCCGTTGCTGCTGGCGGGCGCACAGGTCGCCACGCCTGCTTTTGATGAACTCCAGACCAGCGTGCCTGCCCGAATGGCGCTCTGGCAACAAATCTGCGCACATGAACACGATTTCTACCCTCAACACGGCTGATTTGCCCCGTGCCTGGCAAATAGAACAACGCGCCCACGCTTTTCCGTGGAGTGAACAAACCTTTGCCAGTAACCAGGGTGAGCGCTATCTCAATCTTCAACTGACGGTTGATGGCGAGATGGCCGCCTTCGCGATTACGCAAATTGTGCTGGACGAGGCGACGCTGTTTAACATTGCCGTCGATCCGGCTTTCCAGCGACGTGGCCTTGGGCGCGCGTTGCTGGAGCGGGTTATTGATGAGGTCGAACAGCGTGGCGTCGTGACGTTATGGCTCGAAGTCCGGGCCTCCAACGCGGCCGCCATTGCGCTGTACGAGGATATCGGTTTTAACGAGGCAACCATTCGTCGCAACTATTACCCCACGGCCGACGGGCGTGAGGATGCGATCATTATGGCGCTGCCAATCAGTATGTAATGGCCTGCGGGCGAGTAATGACAGGGTGATACGATGAAGTGGGACTGGATTTTCTTTGATGCCGACGAAACGCTGTTTACGTTTGACGCTTTCAGTGGTTTACAGCGGATGTTTCTCGACTATTGCGTGACGTTTAGCGCCGAAGATTTTCAGGACTACCAGGCCGTGAATAAGCCGCTGTGGGTGGATTATCAAAACGGAGCTATCACCGCATCCCAGCTACAGCATCAGCGTTTTGATAACTGGGCCGAGCGCCTCAGCGTGCCGCCGGGTGAGCTCAACGACGCCTTTATGAATGCGATGGCCGAGATCTGCTCGCCGCTGCCAGGGGCGGTATCGCTGCTGAACGCGCTGCACGGCAAGGTGAAAATGGGCATCATCACCAACGGATTTACGTCGTTGCAGCAAATCCGCCTGGAACGTACCGGTTTAGGTCATCACTTTGATTTACTGGTTATTTCTGAAGAAGTCGGCGTAGCTAAGCCCGATGCGCGTATTTTTGACTACGCGCTAGCGCAGGCGGGCAATCCCGATCGTTCTCACGTGCTGATGGTGGGGGATACGGCAGAGTCGGATATTCGCGGCGGCGTCAACGCCGGCCTGGCGACCTGCTGGCTGAATGCTCATCAGCGCGAATTGCCTGCGGACCTCCAGCCTGACTGGACGGTAACCTCGTTAAGCGAACTGGAGCAGCTCCTGTGTAAACACTGATTGCCTCCCCCCCGTTGATGGGTAAAATAGCCGCAATTTTGTATTCCACATGCGTGGCCCGTTGGCCGCGTTTACTAAGAAGATTGAATTATGACGTTGTCTCCTTATTTGCAAGAGGTGGCTAAACGCCGCACTTTTGCCATTATTTCTCACCCGGATGCCGGTAAAACGACCATTACTGAGAAAGTGCTGCTGTTCGGACAGGCGATTCAGACCGCCGGTACGGTAAAAGGCCGCGGCTCCAGCCAGCATGCAAAATCAGACTGGATGGAGATGGAAAAGCAGCGTGGTATCTCGATTACCACCTCGGTGATGCAGTTCCCGTATCACGACAGTCTGGTGAACTTGCTGGACACCCCGGGCCACGAAGACTTCTCCGAAGATACCTACCGTACCCTGACGGCAGTGGACTGCTGTCTGATGGTTATCGATGCGGCAAAAGGCGTTGAAGATCGTACCCGTAAGCTGATGGAAGTTACCCGTCTGCGCGACACGCCGATTCTGACGTTTATGAACAAACTCGACCGTGACATCCGCGACCCGATGGAGCTGCTGGACGAAGTTGAGAACGAGCTGCGGATTGCCTGCGCGCCGATCACCTGGCCGATTGGCTGCGGTAAGCTGTTTAAGGGCGTCTACCATCTGTATAAAGATGAAACCTACCTCTATCAGACCGGTAAAGGCCACACCATCCAGGAAGTGCGGATCGTCAAAGGGCTGAATAACCCGGAACTCGATACGGCGGTGGGAGAGGATCTGGCACAGCAGCTGCGCGACGAGCTGGAGCTGGTGCAGGGTGCGTCAAACGAATTTGATAAAGAGCTGTTCCTTGCCGGTGAAATTACGCCGGTCTTCTTTGGTACCGCTCTGGGCAACTTCGGTGTAGATCACATGCTGGACGGTCTGGTGGAGTGGGCGCCAGCGCCGATGCCGCGTAAAACCGACACCCGTGTTGTGACGGCAGAAGAAGAGAAATTTACCGGCTTCGTCTTTAAGATCCAGGCCAACATGGACCCGAAACACCGTGACCGCGTGGCCTTTATGCGCGTGGTCTCCGGGAAGTATGAAAAAGGCATGAAGTTGCGCCAGGTGCGTACCGGTAAAGACGTGGTGATTTCCGACGCGCTGACCTTTATGGCGGGCGACCGTTCGCACGTGGAAGAAGCCTGGCCTGGCGATATCATCGGCTTGCACAACCACGGCACCATTCAGATCGGCGATACCTTTACCCAGGGCGAAACGATGAAGTTCACCGGTATCCCGAACTTCGCGCCGGAACTGTTCCGTCGTATTCGTCTGAAGGATCCGTTGAAGCAGAAACAGCTGCTGAAAGGGCTGGTACAGCTTTCAGAAGAGGGCGCGGTGCAGGTCTTCCGTCCGATTGCCAATAACGACCTGATCGTTGGCGCGGTGGGCGTGCTGCAGTTTGATGTGGTCGTGGCCCGACTGAAAAGCGAGTACAACGTCGAAGCGATTTACGAGTCCGTAAACGTGGCGACCGCGCGTTGGGTGGAATCCACCGACGTGAAGAAATTTGAGGAATTTAAGCGTAAAAACGAAATTCAGCTGGCCCTGGATGGCGGTGATAACCTGACCTATATCGCCCCAACCATGGTGAACCTGAATCTGACTCAGGAACGTTATCCTGAAGTTCTGTTCCGTAAAACCCGCGAGCACTAATCCCTCCCGGAGCGCGGTGTTCGCCGCGCTCCACGCTATTTTTTCTCGTTAATTTTCCCCGGTTTGCGTTATAGAAAGTTCTTAAAGATCCGCCTTGCCGTGATTTTTTGTGCATATTTTCCGCCTCCCTCATCACCTTCTACTATATTTAATAAGTAATTTTTAAGATTCTGGCTTAATACGCTACTTATTTAGCTTTACCCATATAGAAATAACGAGGACATGATGATGACAAGACTAAAGAATGCCGGAGCGCTGGCGGCTCTCTTCTTAGGCTCAGCCATGATAAGTGTCTCGGCATATGCAGAAAACTCAACGACAGACAGTGCAAAATCGGTAGCTAACAGCGCCGGTCAGGCGGTTGACAGCTCACTGAATAAAGTCGGCGACTTTATGGATGACAGCACCATCACCGCCCGGGTAAAAGCGGCGCTGATTGACGATAAAAGTATTAGCAGTGCCGGTATCTCCGTGAAAACGGAGAATAAAGTGGTGACCTTAAGCGGCTCAGTAGACAGCACTGCCCAGAAGGAGCAGGCGCTGAGCGTGGCGAAAAACGTCAAAGGCGTTACTACTGTTACCGACAAGCTGAGCGTCAGTGAAGAGCAGTCCGCTAGCCTGAAAGGGTATGCCGGCGACACCGCTATCACCAGTCAAATCAAAGCGAAACTGTTGGCGGATGACATGGTGCCATCGCGAAACATCACGGTGGAAACCAGTGACGGCGTGGTGCAGTTATCCGGCAGCGTAGAAACTCGCCAGCAGGCGGATCGCGCAGCGGATATTGCGAAAGCCATTTCCGGCGTGAAAAGCGTCGAAAATAATCTCAGCGTTAAATAAACCATTCACTTAATAATGTTATAGCCATTTTTATCTCCAGGTTCTGCATTACGGACGAGCGGTACACGGGAATATTTCCGGGGGCGCCTTGGCGCGATTAACCCGGAAAAACGGATACCGCTTTGATGGCCGTAATATGAAGTATGGCGAGCAGCCGTTGAATAAAAAGAGCACGACAGGGTTGATACCCGCGCGTCTTCAGCGTGTGGCAATGCAACCGTTACTCACTATGGTAAGGAGTAGACTATGTTTCGATGGGGCATTATTTTTCTGGTCATCGCACTGATTGCCGCAGCGTTAGGATTTGGTAGCCTGGCAGGTACAGCAGCCTGGGCGGCGAAAATCGTCTTCGTCGTCGGTATTATTCTGTTCCTGATCAGCCTGTTTACCGGGCGCAAGCGTCCATAGCAAGCGTGTTTTCCCTGCCGCATAACCGGCGAAACGCCGTTGCATGACATAGCGTTTTACATAAAGCCAGTCCTCAGGACTGGCTTTCGTGCTTTCTGGGGGGTAATAATTGCAGAACTCCTGGCGATGATCGCAGGCCAGGCAGGTTGTCGCGCTGGCGGCTTGTAGCGTAGTGGATCATTTTTGCGCTTTTAGAATAAACAGAACAGGAAAGCAGGGTGGGGCATCGAATTCCCGTAACGCTTGGCAATATCACGCCGTTATCCGTAGAACCGTTTCGACCGGGCAAACTTGGCCTGGTGTGTGAGGGTGGCGGTCAGCGGGGTATTTTTACCGCCGGGGTGCTGGATGAGTTCATGCGCGCCGGGTTTAACCCCTTCGATATAATGCTGGGGACCTCCGCCGGAGCGCAGAACCTGTCGGCCTATATCTGCAACCAGCAGGGCTATGCCCGCAAGGTGATCACGCGCTATACCACCGCCCGTGAGTTTTTCGATCCGATGCGTTTTGTTCGTGGCGGCAACCTGATTGACCTCGACTGGCTGCTGGAGGTGACGGCACAGAAAATGCCGCTGGCGATGGATTACGCGCTGGAGCGGTTCGCCCAGGGCAAGGAACTGTGGCTGTGTGCCTGTCGTGGCGATGATTACACGGCCAGCTACTTCTCCCCGACGCAGACCACCTGGCTCGATCTGATCCGCGCCTCGAGCGCGATTCCCGGTTTTTACCGTAGCGGCGTCACCCTGGACGGCATCAGCTATCTGGATGGCGGCGTCAGCGATCCTATTCCCGTTCAGGAAGCCGCCCGTCGCGGGGCGCAAACCATTGTGGTGATCCGCACGGTTCCCTCGCAGATGTACTACACCCCGCAATGGTTTAAACGAATGGAACGCTGGTTGGGGGAAAGTAGCCTGCAGCCGTTGGTGAATCTGGTGCAGCATCATGAGGCGACCTACCGCGCCACCCAACAGTTTATCGAGACGCCGCCGGGTAAGCTGCGGATCCTCGAAATCTTCCCGCCCAAACCGCTAAAAAGCATGGCATTGGGCAGCCGGTTACCGGCGCTGCGGGATGACTACAAGACCGGGCGCCAGTGCGGCCGCTATTTTCTGGCGACGGTGGGCAAACTGCTTGCCGACAGCCCGCCACTGGTGCGTCATCTGCCACGTGTCACCCAGCCGACGGCGGTGGTTGTGCCGCCAGCCGCGGTGGCCAACGATCCGCAGCCGGCTACTTTTATCGCCACCGGGCAGGCCAATGATGCCCGCTTCGATAACGAGGACCTGGCATGACGCTGCAGTTTGTTGATACCCATTGTCATTTTGATTTTCCCCCCTTTAGCGGGAATGAAACCGACAGCATTGCCAGGGCGGCGCAAGCAGGGGTCACGCGGATTATCGTTCCGGCCATTGAGGCGGACCATTTCCATCGCGTGCTGGCGCTGGCGGAGCAGCATACGGCGCTGTATGCCGCCGTTGGGCTGCATCCCATCGTCATTGAACGGCACGATGCGCAGAGCCTTGAACAGCTCGAAAACTGCCTGCAAGCGCGTCACCACAAATTGGTGGCGGTGGGGGAAATCGGCCTCGATCTGTATCGTGAAGACCCGCAGTTTGACCGCCAGGTGCAGATCCTTGAGGCGCAACTGCGGCTGGCGAAGCGTTACGATCTGCCGGTGATCCTTCATTCCCGTCGCACCCACGATAAGCTGGCGATGCTGCTGAAAAAACACGCTCTGCCGCGGACCGGAGTGGTCCACGGGTTTGCGGGCAGCCTGCAGCAGGCGGAACGTTTCGTGCAGTCCGGCTACAAAATCGGTGTCGGAGGGACCATTACCTATCCGCGTGCCAGTAAGACCCGGGAGGTGATGGCGCGGCTGCCGCTGTCGGCGCTGCTGCTGGAAACGGATGCCCCGGATATGCCGCTCAATGGTTTTCAGGGGGAGCCTAACCGCCCTGAACAGGCGGCACGGGTGTTTACCGTCCTGTGCGAGCTCCGCCGCGAGCCGCCAGAGGTCATCGCGCAGGCCTTGCTCGACAATACCACCGCGCTGTTTACCCTGGCGTAAATCCCTTTTGGTGATGCGAGTCTCATTCTTGCCTTTTTATCTCATTGTTTTGCTTTAAAACTGAGAGTTAAGGCAAGAAAGATAGTTTCATGCCGTTATAATCCTGTTTTTAGTGCTGAACTATCAATACACAGGGACTCTGTATGCAAATCATCATGGGACTTATCGGCATGGTAGTGCTGTTAGCTATTGCCGTGCTCCTCTCCAATAACCGAAAAGCGATTAACCTGCGCACCGTCTTTGGCGCCTGGATGATTCAGGTGGGGATCGGGGCGTTAGTGCTCTATGTTCCTGCCGGGCGCAAGGTGCTGCTGGCGATGTCCGAAGGCGTCGCCAACGTGATTGCCTATGGCAATGAAGGTATCGGCTTTATCTTCGGCGGTCTGGTCTCCGACAAGATGTTTGAAGTCTTTGGCGGCGGCGGGTTTGTCTTCGCGCTGCGCGTCCTGCCGGTTATCGTCTTTTTCTCCTCGCTGATTGCCGTGCTCTACTATCTGGGCATTATGCAGTTTGTTATCCGCATCCTTGGTGGCTCGCTGCGTGCGGTTTTAAAAACCTCGCGTACGGAATCCCTGTCCGCGACGGCGAATATCTTCGTCGGGCAGACAGAAGCGCCGCTGGTGGTGCGTCCCTATATCGCGACCATGACCCGCTCTGAACTCTTTGCGGTGATGTGCGGTGGTCTGGCGTCGGTGGCCGGTTCGGTGCTGGCCGGCTATGCCCAGATGGGCGTGCCGCTCGAGTATCTGATTGCCGCCTCCTTTATGGCGGCGCCGGGTGGCTTGCTGTTTGCCAAAATTATCGTGCCGGAAACCGAGACCCCAGACGACCGACCTTCCCGCGATAAAAACGTTGCGGATCCGGACGCCCCGGCAAACGTACTGGATGCGGCAGCATCCGGCGCGGCCTCCGGCATGCAGTTAGCCCTGAACGTCGGCGCCATGTTGCTGGCTTTCATCGCGCTGATTGCGCTGCTTAACGGTATCCTGTCGGGCGTCGGCGGCTGGTTTAATCATCCGGATCTGTCGCTGCAGATGATCCTCGGCTGGGTCTTCTCACCGCTGGCGTGGGTGATTGGCGTGCCATGGCATGAGGCCAATGTCGCCGGTTCCTTTATCGGTCAGAAGCTGATTATTAACGAGTTTGTGGCCTATATGAACTTTGGCGAGTACCTGAAAGCCGATGCCGATGTTGCGGCGGCGGGCCTGCAGGTGATTTCGGCCCAGACCAAAGCCATCATCTCCTTTGCGCTGTGCGGGTTTGCCAACCTGTCGTCTATCGCGATTTTGATCGGCGGGCTGGGCGGCATGGCGCCGAACCGTCGTCAGGAGATCGCACAGCTTGGCTTGCGTGCCGTGGCCGCAGGTACGCTCTCCAATCTGATGAGCGCCACCATCGCCGGGGTGTTCCTCGCCCTGTAGTGAGGTTACCGGCATCGTGCCGGTAGCCATACCGGCGGCAATGTGCCGCCGGTTCCTCTTCTCTGTGTGATAATTCCATCACTTCTGGCCGTGAAATAAAATCGATTACTTTCAATACCTAAGTCTGTTTATGGCGATTTATTATGCGATGAATGTTGGTTGTGGTCGAGATCTCTCACATCTTTATGTTATTATAATAACATCATCACGCGATGAGGAATTCTGGTTATGCTTAAAGCAGACTTAAAGAAAACCTGTCGCTCGCAGGAGAGATGCTGCGCTTGTTTAAGTGATGAATGTCACATTAAAGTAATGCAAATTCGCAATGAGTTTTCATTAACTGTGATGGATGTCGAAGTGTAACCGCGAGGCGATGTTACAATAGTAACAGACTCGCAAGGTGAACAAACCATTGAACGGCACTACGCCCTCGGAGTATGAAATGACCGATTTATCTGCAAGCAGCCTGCGCGCGTTGAAACTGATGGACCTGACTACGCTGAATGACGATGACACCAATGAAAAGGTGATCGCGCTGTGCCATCAGGCGAAAACGCCGGTAGGAAATACTGCCGCTATCTGTATTTATCCGCGCTTTATCCCTATTGCCCGTAAAACGCTGAACGAGCAGGGTACCCCGGACATCCGCATTGCGACGGTAACCAACTTCCCGCACGGTAACGATGATATCGATATCGCGCTGGCAGAAACCCGCGCGGCTATCGCCTACGGCGCGGACGAAGTTGACGTGGTCTTCCCGTATCGTGCGCTGATCGCCGGTAACGAGCAGATCGGTTTCGATCTGGTTAAAGCCTGTAAAGACGCTTGTGCAGCGGCGAACGTACTGCTGAAAGTGATCATCGAAACCGGTGAGCTGAAAGAAGAAGCGTTAATCCGTAAAGCCTCTGAAATTTCTATCAAAGCGGGTGCGGATTTCATCAAAACCTCTACCGGTAAAGTGCCGGTTAACGCCACGCCGGAAAGCGCACGCATCATGCTGGAAGTGATCCGCGATATGGGCGTTCAGAAAACCGTTGGTTTTAAACCTGCGGGCGGTGTGCGCAGCGCCGAAGACGCACAACAGTTCCTGGCGATTGCCGACGAACTGTTTGGTGCAGACTGGGCTGATTCTCGCCACTACCGTTTTGGCGCATCCAGCCTGTTGGCCAGCCTGTTGAAAGCGCTGGGCCACGGCGATGGTAAGAGCGCAAGCGCATATTAATTCTCCTTTCGCGGCGGGTTTTCCGCCGCACTTAACCTGATTCCTCGGGGGGTACCGTGTTTCTCGCACAAGAAATTATTCGTAAAAAACGCGATGGTCACGCGCTGAGCGATGAAGAAATCCGTTTCTTTATCAACGGCATTCGTGATAACACCGTGTCGGAAGGGCAGATTGCCGCCCTGGCGATGACCATTTTCTTCCATGATATGAGCATGCCGGAACGCGTCTCGCTGACCATGGCGATGCGGGACTCCGGAACCGTCCTCGACTGGAAAAGCCTGAACCTGAACGGCCCGATTGTGGATAAACACTCCACCGGCGGCGTTGGTGACGTAACATCACTGATGCTGGGCCCGATGGTGGCGGCGTGCGGCGGCTATGTGCCGATGATTTCCGGGCGTGGTCTGGGCCATACCGGGGGCACGCTCGACAAACTGGAAGCCATTCCTGGCTTCGATATCTTCCCGGATGACGCGCGTTTCCGCGACATTATTAAAGACGTTGGCGTTGCGATTATTGGGCAGACCAGCTCGCTGGCGCCGGCCGACAAACGTTTTTATGCCACCCGCGATATTACCGCGACGGTGGATTCTATCCCGCTCATCACCGCCTCTATTCTGGCGAAGAAACTGGCGGAAGGCCTGGATGCGCTGGTGATGGATGTGAAAGTCGGCAGCGGTGCGTTTATGCCGACCTATGAACTCTCGGCGGCGCTTGCCGAAGCGATCGTTGGCGTCTCCAACGGCGCAGGCGTGCGCACCACCGCGCTGCTGACCGATATGAATCAGGTGTTGGCATCCAGCGCTGGCAACGCGGTCGAAGTTCGCGAAGCGGTACAGTTCCTGACCGGTGAATACCGTAATCCGCGGCTGTTTGATGTGACCATGGCGCTGTGCGTCGAAATGCTGATCTCCGGCAAGCTGGCCCAGGATGACGCCGACGCGCGGGCGAAACTGCAGGCGGTGCTGGACAACGGCAAGGCGGCAGAGGTCTTTGGCCGTATGGTTGCCGCCCAGAAAGGGCCGAACGATTTCGTTGAAAACTATGCGAAATACCTGCCAACCGCGATGCTGAGCAAAGCGGTCTACGCCGATGGTGAAGGGTTTGTGGCCGAAATGGACACCCGTGCGCTGGGAATGGCCGTGGTCTCGATGGGCGGCGGTCGTCGTCAGGCGTCTGACCTGATTGACTACAGCGTCGGCTTTACCGATATGGCTCGTCTGGGCGACAGCATCGACGGACAGCGACCGCTGGCGGTGATCCACGCGAAAGACGAAAGCAGCTGGCAGGAAGCTGCCAAAGCCGTAAAAGCGGCAATTAAACTAGACGATACGGCACCGAAAGAAACCCCGACGGTCTATCGCCGAATCACCGAATAGCGGTATACTGATCTGATCGCTTTTTTGCAGCGCAAAAGGTACGGAGAATAATATGAAACGTGCATTTATTATGGTGCTGGACTCTTTCGGCATCGGTGCGACTGAAGATGCCGCTCGCTTTGGCGACGTCGGCGCAGACACCCTGGGACATATCGCTGAGGCGTGTGCGAAAGGGGAAGCAGACCATGGCCGTCAAGGCCCGCTGAATCTGCCAAACCTGACCCGTCTGGGTCTGGTGAAAGCCCATGAAGGCTCTACCGGTAAAATTGCCGCGGGTATGGACGGCAACGCCGAAGTCATCGGCGCGTACGGCTGGGCCCACGAGCTCTCATCCGGTAAAGATACTCCGTCAGGCCACTGGGAAATCGCCGGTGTGCCGGTACTGTTTGACTGGGGCTACTTCTCCGATCACGAAAACAGCTTTCCGCAGGAGCTGCTGGACAAGCTGGTTAAGCGTGCCAATCTGCCGGGCTACCTCGGTAACTGCCACTCCTCGGGTACCGTGATTCTCGATCAACTGGGCGAAGAGCATATGAAAACCGGCAAGCCGATTTTCTATACTTCTGCTGACTCGGTGTTCCAGATCGCCTGCCATGAAGAGACCTACGGCCTCGATAAGCTGTATGAGCTGTGCGAAATTGCCCGTGAAGAGCTGACCGAAGGCGGTTACAACATCGGCCGCGTTATTGCGCGTCCGTTTATCGGCGACAAAGCCGGTAACTTCCAGCGTACCGGTAACCGTCATGACCTGGCGGTGGAACCACCGGCGGCGACGGTCCTGCAGAAACTGGTGGACGAGAAAGACGGCCACGTGGTGTCGGTCGGGAAAATTGCCGATATCTACGCCAACTGCGGGATCACTAAAAAAGTGAAAGCGACGGGCCTGGATGCGCTGTTTGACGCCACCATCACCGAGATGAAAGAAGCCGGTGATAAGACTATCGTCTTCACCAACTTTGTTGATTTCGACTCTTCCTGGGGCCACCGTCGCGATATCGCCGGTTATGCTGCGGGTCTGGAACTCTTCGACCGCCGTCTGCCTGAGCTGATGGCGCTGGTGGGCGAGGACGATCTGCTGATCCTGACCGCCGACCATGGCTGCGACCCGAGCTGGCAGGGTACCGACCACACCCGCGAACATATTCCGGTGCTGGTGTACGGCCCGAAAGTTAAAGCCGGTTCCCTGGGCCACCGCGAAACCTTCGCGGATATCGGTCAGACCCTGGCAAAATACTTTGGTACTTCTGACATGGAATATGGCAAAGCCATGTTCTGAGGTCATTGCCGGGTGGCGGCAGCGCCACCGGGCACAAAAATTCAAATTAAAAGGAACTGAAGATGGCAACTCCACATATTAACGCCGAGATGGGTGATTTCGCTGACGTCGTGCTGATGCCGGGCGATCCGCTGCGTGCGAAGCACATCGCGGAAACTTTCCTTGAAGACGTGCGTGAAGTGAACAACGTGCGCGGCATGCTGGGCTTCACCGGTACTTACAAGGGCCGCAAAATCTCCGTCATGGGTCACGGTATGGGTATCCCATCCTGCTCCATCTACACCAAAGAGCTGATCACCGATTTCGGCGTGAAGAAGATTATTCGTGTGGGTTCCTGCGGCGCGGTACGTGCTGATGTGAAACTGCGTGATGTTGTTATCGGGATGGGCGCGTGCACCGACTCTAAAGTCAACCGCCTGCGCTTTAAAGACCATGACTTTGCTGCAATTGCTGATTTCGGCATGGTGCGCAACGCTGTTGATGCGGCGAAAGCACTGGGCGTAGACGCGCGCGTGGGTAACATTTTCTCCGCCGACCTGTTCTACACGCCGGATCCGTCAATGTTCGACGTGATGGAAAAATACGGCATCCTGGGTGTGGAAATGGAAGCCGCCGGGATCTACGGCGTGGCGGCAGAGTTCGGTGCGAAAGCGCTGACCATCTGTACCGTTTCCGATCATATCCGTACCCACGAGCAGACCACTGCTGCCGAGCGTCAGACCACCTTCAACGATATGATCAAAATCGCGCTGGAATCCGTTCTGCTGGGCGATCAAGAGTAATCGTATCCCGTCCCTCTCCGTGGGAGAGGGACGCTGTTTCCCGCGGCGCGCCTGGCGCTGTCGCGGGAACGTCACCTGCCAGTACTACCGCACCGCCCTCGCGATCCATGTGGACAGCTCACTCAGCTCTTTTTCCTGCTCCGGGAAGGTTTCCCGCAACGTCTCGCAGGTCTGTTGTAATACCTCGGCCCGATATGCGCAGCCTTGTAATTGCTCAGCCAGCGCCTCCAGCGGTGCCGGATTCAGGCTATCGGTAAAGACCTGAGCTCGGGTGATATGCCCCTTCTCAACGTCGAAATGCAGCTCGACGCCGCCCCAGCTAAAGCGCTCATCCAGCAGGTGGGAAAAGGCCGGTGCCTGGCCAAAATTCCATGCCCAGCTGCTCTGGCGCGCGAAGGTGTCGGCAAAATTCGGCAGATCCGGGGTCTTATCCGGTGAAATGACTTCGGCGGCGACGCGTTCGCCGTAGTGATCGAAAAAGGCCTCTTCAATCGCGGTACATACCTGCTGGTGGGTGACGCCCGGCAGCAGCTCGACCAGGTTTGCCACCCGGCCGCGAACCGAGGTAATGCCTTTCGCCTGGAGCTTTTTCTTGTCCGGATTGAGGTAATTTGCCAGACGGCTCAAATCGGCATTCAACAGCAGCGTGCCGTGGTGAAAGCCGCGGTCAATGGTTTCGCGGTAGGCGGAGCCGGAAACTTTGCGATCGCCTTCGGCCGTTTTCACCACCAGGTCGTTGCGCCCGGACGCTTCAGCTGTAACGCCCAACGCGTTAAGCGCGGCCAGCACAATCCGGGTGGAGACGGTTTTGTCGTATTCCGGTTTGCCAGCCATAAAGGTAAAGCAGGTATTGCCCAGGTCGTGGAATACCGCACCGCCACCGCTGCTGCGACGGGCCAGGCGCACGTTATCCTCTTCCATACGACGGGTGTTGCACTCTTTCCACGGGTTTTGTGCCCGCCCAATCACCACCGTGTCGGCGTTGCGCCACAGGAACAACACCCGTTGAGTGGCGGGCATCTGGCGGAAGATGCACTCCTCGACCGCGAGGTTAAACCACGGATCGGTGGAGTCTGAGAGCAGCAAGCGGAGCGTCGACATCAGCGATTTCCTTATTCTGATTCATCTTTGTCTTCATCCTGCACCGGTTTATTCGCGGTCAGCAGGAAGGGGGATTGTTGCCAGCGGGTGCGTTTACCCTGTAGCAGGGTTCGGGTCAGCACCACGCCGATAGCCAGCGATAGCAGGAGCATCAGGCGTAAAATGTTGGTGGTATTATCCACCTGTTTTGCCTCGGTCGCTAAGGTATGGGTGTCCAATGTCAGGCGCAGGTAGCCGAGCGGACCGTTTTTACCTTCAATTGGCTCCACGATTTGCTGATTGAAGTAGCCGCCCGCTTTTTTGCCATCCAGCGCCAGCCGGTCGCGGACATTAACCCCTTCGCCCGAGCGGGCAACCAGATCGCCCTGATCGTCATAGACCCCAGCATCGAGGATCCGGCTCTGGCGAGTGAGCTGCTCCAGCAGTTGGCCGATGCGCTTTTCATCAGGCGTTTCGCTACGCATCATCGGGGCCAGATTCAGAGTAACCTGCTGCGCAAGGGTGCGAGCCAGTTCTTCTAACTGTGGATTACGTTGCTTTTGGCTGTTCTGGCTGAACCACGACGCACCCTGCATCAGAGCAACGAGCAGCGCGAGACAGATAAGAACAATGACCGCGCGATGCAGTCGGAATTTCAGTTTTGCGCGTACCATATTCCACCTTTAATATTTACAGCTTAATGTTGCCAGAAGCGTTGGTTACAAGGTAGCCTCATGCGTTATTTTCCTGGCTTGAATAAAGAAATGTGGAGCCGTAATGCCAAACAGTTTGACCTGGTGCGATCTGCCCGAAGATGTTTCCCTGTGGCCTGGATTACCGCTTTCGCTGAGCGGTGATGAGGTCATGCCGCTGGATTATCACGCCGGTCGTAGCGGCTGGCTGCTGTACGGACGTGGCCTGGATAAACGCCGTCTGACGGACTGGCAGCGTGAACTGGGGGCGGCGTTGGTGATTGTGGCTTCCTGGGCGGTCGACGACTATCAGGTGATTCGTCTGGCGGGCTCCCTGACGCAGCGGGCAACCCGGCTGGCCCACGATGCGGGGCTGGATGTCGCGCCCTTAGGCAAAATTCCTCATCTGCGCACTCCGGGGCTGCTGGTGATGGACATGGACTCAACGGCGATTCAGATCGAGTGTATCGACGAAATCGCTAAGCTGGCCGGCACCGGCGAACTGGTGTCGGAAGTGACCGAGCGCGCGATGCGCGGCGAGCTGGACTTCACCGCCAGCCTGCGCCAGCGCGTAGCGACGCTGAAAGATGCCGATGCCGGTATTCTGCTGCAGGTCCGTGAGTCGCTGCCGCTGATGCCGGGCCTGACCCAGCTGGTGCTGAAGCTCGAAACGCTGGGCTGGAAGGTGGCGATTGCCTCCGGCGG
Organism: Klebsiella sp. R445; assembly: GCF_051131755.1. NCBI lineage: Bacteria > Pseudomonadati > Pseudomonadota > Gammaproteobacteria > Enterobacterales > Enterobacteriaceae > Klebsiella > Klebsiella sp. R445. The sequence goes on along the minus strand of NZ_CP180446.1, from coordinate 2,459,515 downwards.
CTTCACCTTCTTTGCCGAATACCTGCGCGATAAGCTGCATCTTGATACCGTGGTCGCCAACGAACTGGAGATCATGGACGGCAAGCTGACCGGCAACGTCATCGGCGATATCGTCGATGCGAAATACAAAGCCGCGACTCTGAAGAAGCTGGCGGAAAAATATGAAATCCAGCCTACGCAAACCGTGGCAATTGGCGATGGCGCCAACGATCTGCCGATGATCAAGGCGGCGGGTCTGGGGATCGCCTATCATGCCAAGCCAAAAGTGAACGAACAGTCGGAAGTGACCATTCGTCACGCCGATCTGATGGGGGTCTTCTGTATCCTCTCTGGTAGCATGAATCAAAAGTAAGAGGTAACACGTGGCGAAAGCTCCAAAACGCGCATTTGTCTGTAATGAATGTGGTGCGGATTACCCGCGCTGGCAGGGGCAGTGCAGCGCCTGCCAGGCCTGGAATACCATCACCGAGATGCGCATTGCCGCTTCGCCGCAGGTGGCGAGAAACGAGCGTCTGACGGGCTACGCCGGGAATGCCGGCGTGTCGAAAGTGCAAAAACTGTCGGAGATCAGCCTTGAGGCGCTCCCGCGTTTCTCCACCGGCTTTAAAGAGTTCGACCGCGTTCTGGGCGGCGGCGTAGTGCCCGGTAGCGCAATTCTGATTGGCGGCAGCCCCGGCGCCGGTAAATCAACGCTGCTGCTGCAGACGCTGTGCCGGCTGTCCGAAAATATGAAGACGCTGTATGTCACCGGGGAAGAGTCGCTGCAGCAGGTGGCGATGCGTGCGCACCGTCTGGGGCTGCCGACGGCCAATCTCAACATGCTCTCGGAAACCAGCATCGAGCAAATCTGTCAGATAGCCGATGACGAAAAGCCGCAGCTGATGGTGATCGACTCGATCCAGGTGATGCATATGGCTGACGTGCAGTCGTCGCCGGGCAGCGTCGCTCAGGTGCGTGAAACCGCCGCCTATCTGACCCGGTTCGCCAAAACCCGCGACGTGGCGATTATCATGGTTGGCCATGTGACCAAAGACGGCTCGCTGGCAGGGCCGAAGGTGCTGGAGCACTGTATCGACTGTTCGGTGCTGCTGGATGGCGACGCCGACTCACGCTTTCGTACCTTACGCAGCCATAAAAACCGTTTTGGCGCGGTGAATGAGCTAGGCGTCTTCGCGATGACCGAACAGGGGCTGCGTGAAATCAGCAACCCGTCGGCGATTTTCCTTAGCCGGGGCGATGAAGTCACTTCCGGCAGCTCGGTGATGGTAGTTTGGGAAGGCACCCGTCCGCTGCTGGTGGAGATCCAGGCGCTGGTCGATCACTCGATGATGTCAAACCCGCGGCGCGTGGCGGTGGGGCTGGAGCAGAATCGTCTGGCGATTTTGCTGGCGGTACTGCATCGCCACGGCGGCCTGCAGATGGCCGACCAGGACGTGTTTGTTAACGTCGTCGGCGGGGTGAAAGTGGCAGAAACCAGCGCCGACCTGGCCTTGCTGCTGGCGATGGTCTCCAGCCTGCGCGATCGCCCGTTGCCGCAGGATCTGGTGGTCTTCGGTGAAGTGGGGTTATCAGGTGAGATCCGTCCGGTGCCGAGCGGCCAGGAGCGGATTTCCGAAGCGGCAAAACACGGTTTTCGCCGCGCCATTGTTCCGGCAGCCAACGTGCCGAAAAAAGCACCAGAAGGGATGCAAATCTTTGGTGTGAAAAAGCTTTCAGACGCACTAAGTGTGTTTGACGACTTATAATTAAATACCCGTTGCCCCGGGTATTTTCTTTATTTTTGCTAAAGCAGGAGGCTCTTGTGTCATCGTTCGACTATCTCAAAACCGCCATAAAGCAGAAGGGCTGTACACTGCAGCAGGTTGCGGAAGCCAGCGGAATGACCAAAGGCTATTTGAGCCAATTGCTGAATGCCAAGATCAAAAGCCCCAGCGCGCAGAAGCTGGAAGCGCTGCACCGTTTTCTGGGGCTTGAATTCCCGCGCCGGCAAAAGAGCGTAGGCGTGGTGTTTGGCAAATTTTATCCGCTGCATACCGGGCATATCTATCTTATCCAGCGCGCCTGTAGCCAGGTGGATGAGCTGCATATCATCATGGGCTACGACGATCCCCGTGACCGCGAGCTGTTTGAAAAGAGCGCGATGTCGCAGCAGCCGACCGTGCCTGACCGACTGCGCTGGCTGCTGCAGACCTTTAAATATCAAAAAAACATTCGTATCCATGCCTTCAATGAAGAGGGAATGGAGCCTTATCCGCACGGCTGGGACGTCTGGAGCCATGGGATCCGCACCTTTATGGATGAAAAAGGGATTGAACCCAACTGGATCTATACCTCGGAGGAGGGCGATGCGGCGCAGTATCTCGAGCATCTGGGAATTGAAACCGTCTTGATCGATCCGAAACGTACCTTTATGAGCATCAGCGGCGGGCAGATTCGTGAAAACCCCTTCCGCTATTGGGAATATATCCCGACGGAAGTGAAGCCGTTCTTTGTGCGTACGGTGGCGATCCTCGGTGGCGAATCGAGCGGGAAATCGACGCTGGTGAACAAGCTCGCCAACATCTTCAATACTACCAGCGCCTGGGAGTATGGCCGCGACTATGTGTTTTCGCATCTTGGCGGCGATGAGATGGCTCTACAGTATTCTGACTATGACAAAATTGCACTGGGTCATGCGCAGTATATTGATTTTGCAGTAAAATATGCCAATAAAGTGGCATTTATCGATACGGATTTTGTCAGCACTCAGGCGTTTTGTCTGAAGTATGAAGGGCGCGAGCATCCCTTTGTTCAGGCGCTGATTGACGAGTACCGCTTCGACCTGGTGATTCTGCTGGAGAACAACACCCCGTGGGTGGCCGATGGCCTGCGTAGCCTGGGGAGTTCGGTGGATCGCAAAGAGTTCCAGACGCTGTTGATATCGTTGCTTAAAGAGAATGAGATCGACTTCGTGCATGTCAAGGAGTCGGACTACGATGCACGCTTCCTGTGCTGTGTCGATCTGGTGAAGCAGCTAATGGGTGAACCGCTCGCCATGTAGCCCGGATAAGGCGCTAATGCTAGCGCCCGGGACGGGGCGACGTGAGCCGCTTTTCCGGGATGAAAAAAACGGGTGGCATTTGCCACCCGTTTTTATTACTTCGCGATACGCTTGTACTTGATTCGCTTTGGCTCCAGCGCATCGGCGCCGAGAGTGCGTTTCTTGTACTCTTCGTACTCGGTAAAGTTACCTTCGAAGAACTCGACTTTACCTTCATCCTGGTAATCCAGAATGTGGGTTGCGATACGGTCGAGGAACCAACGGTCGTGCGAGATAACCATGGCACAGCCCGGGAATTCCAGCAGGGCGTTTTCTAACGCGCGCAGGGTTTCGATATCCAGGTCGTTGGTCGGTTCATCGAGCAGCAGCACGTTGCCGCCAACCTGCAGCAGCTTCGCGAGATGCAGACGACCGCGCTCACCACCGGAGAGTTCGCCTACGCGTTTACCCTGATCGACGCCCTTAAAGTTAAAGCGACCGACGTAGGCGCGGCTTGGCATCTCGGTGTTGCCAATCTTCATGATATCCAGACCACCGGAGACTTCTTCCCACACGGTTTTGCTGTTATCCATCGCATCACGGAACTGATCGACGGACGCCAGCTTCACGGTTTCACCGAGGGTGATAGCACCGGCATCAGGCTGTTCCTGACCGGACATCATGCGGAACAGCGTGGATTTACCGGCGCCGTTCGGCCCGATAATCCCGACAATCGCGCCCTTCGGTACCGAGAAGGTCAGATCGTCAATCAGCACGCGGTCGCCGTAAGACTTACGCAGGTTGCTGACTTCAACGACTTTATCCCCCAGACGGGCTCCTGGCGGAATAAACAGTTCGTTGGTTTCGTTACGCTTCTGGTATTCCACGTTGTTAAGCTCTTCAAAGCGCGCCAGACGGGCTTTGCCCTTCGACTGACGGCCTTTTGCGCCCTGGCGTACCCACTCCAGCTCTTTCTCAATGGATTTACGGCGGGCCGCTTCCTGAGACGCTTCCTGAGCCAGACGCTGATCTTTCTGCTCCAGCCAGGATGAGTAGTTGCCTTCCCATGGAATGCCTTCGCCGCGGTCCAGCTCGAGGATCCAGCCGGCGACGTTGTCGAGGAAGTAACGGTCGTGGGTAATCGCCACAACGGTTCCTTCGAAGTCGTGCAGGAAGCGTTCCAGCCAGGCCACGGATTCAGCATCCAGGTGGTTGGTTGGTTCGTCGAGCAGCAGCATGTCTGGCTTTTCCAGCAGCAGGCGGCACAGCGCCACGCGGCGGCGTTCACCACCTGACAGGGTAGCGATTTTCGCATCCCAGTCCGGCAGACGCAGGGCATCGGCCGCACGCTCCAGCTGAACGTTCAGGTTATGGCCATCGTGAGCCTGAATGATCTCTTCAAACTTGCCCTGTTGTGCGGCGAGTTTATCGAAATCGGCATCTGGCTCAGCATACTTCGCGTACACCTCATCCAGCCCTTTCAGCGCGTTAACCACTTCGGCGACCGCTTCTTCCACGGACTCACGAACGGTTTGCTCCGGGTTCAGCTGCGGCTCCTGCGGCAGATAGCCAATTTTCAGGCCAGGCTGCGGGCGGGCTTCACCTTCGATATCGGTATCGATGCCGGCCATAATGCGTAGCAGGGTAGACTTACCTGCGCCGTTCAGACCGAGAACACCGATCTTCGCGCCAGGGAAGAAGCTCAGAGAGATATTTTTCAAAATATGACGTTTCGGCGGAACCACTTTGCCGACACGATGCATGGTATAAACGAATTGAGCCACGTTGGACTTCGCCTCTTTTATATACTCGTTATCCTTCAGGCTGCCTCGGTGTTGGCGACATCTGAAACGCCGGTCACATAGTTAGCTATGCTCCCTGAGAATTCCTGTGTTGCCGCCCTGATGCAGTCAGAATGATGTTGAGTAGAGTAGTGAATAGTTTTCAAAGGCGAAGTGTAGCCTTTTTCGCACGGTAATCCCAGAGAGGCGATAGGATTCACAGAAGCGTAAAAAAATGTCCAGGACGTGGCACGTTTGGCGTTGTCTGGTTAGCATATCTATATGCGACACTGGGATATTTTACACGCGGCACGATGCTGCTCTGATGTAAACAGATGTACTTAAATAGGGGAAGAGCTTGTGGAAAAAGCCAAAACAATGGCATGGCGTCTTCTGGCGGCCAGCATCAGTCTGCTGACGTTCAGTCAACTGGTGCATGCGGATTCACTGGATGAACAGCGCAACCGCTATGCTCAAATTAAACAGGCGTGGGACAGCCGGCAGATGTCCGTTGTCGAACAGCTGATGCCTACGCTGGCGAGCTATCCGCTATACCCCTATCTGCAATACCGGCAGATAACGGACGATTTGATGAACCAGCCGACGCTGGTGGTGAAAAACTTTATTGAGGCGAACCCGACGCTGCCGCCGGCTCGCTCGCTGAAATCACGCTTCGTCAATGAACTGGCACGCCGCGCCGACTGGAACGGCCTGCTGGCATTCAGTCCTGATAAACCAACCAGCACCGAAGCGCAGTGTAATTACTACTACGCGAAGCTGAGCGTCGGGCAGACACAGGAAGCCTGGGATGGCGCAAAAACGCTGTGGCTGACCGGTAAAAGCCAGCCTAACGCCTGTGACGCGCTGTTTAGCGCCTGGCGTTCCTCCGGGAAGCAGGATCCGCTGGCGTATCTCGAGCGTATCCGTCTGGCCATGAAGGCCGGCAATACCGCCCTGGTGAGGGTGCTGGCGCAGCAGATGCCGCCGGAATACCAGACCATTTCCTCCGCGGTTGTTGCGTTGGCAAACGATCCCAATACGGTGATGACCTTTGCCCGCATCACCGGGGCGACGGACTTCACCCGCCAGATGGCAGCGGTGGCCTTTGCCAGCGTGGCCCGTCAGGATGCGGAAAACGCCCGCCTGATGATCCCGTCGTTGGTACAGGCGCAGCAGCTTAATGACGATCAAACCCAGGAGCTGCGGGATATCGTCGCCTGGCGTCTGATGGGCAATGATGTCACCGAAGAGCAGGCTATCTGGCGCGATGATGCCATTATGCGTTCGCAGTCCACTTCGCTGGTGGAGCGTCGGGTGCGAATGGCGCTAGGGGCCGGGGATCGTCATGGATTAAACACCTGGCTGGCCCGCTTGCCGATGGAAGCGAAAGAGAAAGATGAGTGGCGTTACTGGCAGGCGGATCTGCTGATGGAGCGCGGGCGCGACGACGAGGCCAAAGCGATCCTCCATTCATTGATGCAGCAGCGTGGTTTCTACCCGATGATTGCCGCCCAGCGTCTGGGAGAGGACTTCACCTTCCGCATCGATAAAGCCCCGGCGAATCTCGACTCCGCGCTGACATCCGGACCGGAAATGGCCCGGGTACGTGAGCTGATGTACTGGAATATGGACAACACCGCGCGTAGCGAGTGGGCGAACCTGGTGACCAGCCGGACCAAAGATCAGCAGGCACAGCTGGCGCGCTACGCGTTCAATCAGCACTGGTGGGATCTCAGTGTTCAGGCGACGATCGCCGGGAAGCTGTGGGATCAGCTGGAAGAGCGCTTCCCGTTGGCCTACAACGATCTGTTCTCTCGCTATGTCAGCGGCAAAGATATTCCCCAAAGCTATGCGATGGCGATCGCTCGCCAGGAGAGCGCGTGGAATCCGAAAGTCCGTTCCCCGGTTGGTGCCAGCGGCCTGATGCAAATCATGCCGGGAACGGCGACCCATACGGTCAGTATGTTCAACATCCCTGGCTACAGCAGCCCGTCGCAGCTGTTGGATCCGGAAACCAATATCAATATTGGTACCAGCTATCTGCAATATGTTTACAAGCAGTTCGGGAATAACCGTATCTACGCTTCCGCGGCCTACAACGCCGGTCCAGGGAGAGTACGCACCTGGCAGGGCAACAGCGCCGGGCGCATTGATGCGGTGGCATTTGTCGAGAGTATTCCGTTCTCGGAAACCCGTGGCTACGTGAAGAACGTCCTGTCCTACGATGCCTACTACCGTTACTTTATGGGGCAAACGGCCCCGATGCTGAGCGACGCGGAGTGGAAGCAACGCTACTGATACGCTGAGGTTTCGCGTCATGCCCCCGGCCAGTCGCCGGTGGATGGCGCGAAATCCATAGAGTATTGAGCGGAGTATGTTATGCTTTGTACTCGTTAGTGAGTACACCGACAGGCGGCCATGGCCGCCTGTTCCAACAAGGCGGCGTAACATGACCCAACAATCCCCTTATTCAACGGCTGTGGCCGAACAGCGTCATCAGGAATGGCTGCGCTTCGTTGCTCTGCTTCAGCAGGCCTACAGCGACGATCTGCATCTGCCTTTACTGCAGTTGATGCTGACCCCGGACGAGCGTGAAGCGCTGGGCACTCGCGTGCGCATCATTGAAGAGCTGCTGCGTGGAGAAATGAGCCAGCGGGAGCTGAAAAGCGAACTTGGCGCCGGGATTGCCACCATTACACGCGGTTCCAACAGCTTAAAATCGGCTCCACCCGAGCTGCGACAGTGGCTGGAGCAGGCGCTGCTGAACGCTAGCGGTAAATAAGGTTATGGAACGGGCTGAGCGCCAGCACCACCGCCTGGTGATAGACGCTGCTGCGGGTGAGTTTACCCGCGGTAAAGACGCCGATAGCCCCTTCTTTACGGCCAATCTCATCAATGCCGGTTTGCTGCGACATCACCGGTCCTAGTGCTTCGCCAGCGCGCACTTTTTCCAGAATAACCGCGGGCAATGGCAACGTTGCCGATCGCGCCTCCCCGCGCTGATGACGATCCTCAATAACGACCCAACTGAACGTGCTGCCATCGTCGATCCCTGCTTCAATCGCCACCCAGTAGTCAGCATTCGGCTGCGCTATACGGGCATTGGCGACCCTGTTTCGTGCGCCAGCGCGCGTTTCCTCATTGCCAAAGGGCTGTTCGGGTACGCCGCTCTCGACGGAGACGGACTCAATGTGGCAGGATCCTTCGCCGAAGATCTCGTTAAAAGCCTGTTGAATTGCGCGAATTTTGGCGGGATTAGTGGTAGCTGAGACAACATGGTGCATAATCAAACGACTCAGAATAAATTTACGTCGTCGTAGTATATACCCTAAATAATTCAAGTTGCATAAAGGCGGTAAGGCCGCAAATTCCCAGGAGCTTACACCGCTAAGTGACCGGGGGCCCGGATGCAGCCAACACATATGTTGCTTGAAGTATGACGGGTATACTCCAAATCGTTTTCGTTGCAGCGTGAGAGACCTGCAGCCGAAATTGTGAAGAGCACAGAACGGAAAAATAGCATGTTACAGGTACACCTTGTTCGCCATGGCGAAACGCAGTGGAACGCCGAAAGGCGCATTCAGGGCCAGTCAGACAGCCCGTTAACCCCCCACGGTGAGCGACAGGCCTGGCAGGTCGGCGAGCGCGCCAGAACGCTGAACATCACGCATATCATTGCCAGTGATTTGGGGCGTACGCGCCGGACAGCAGAAATTATCGCAGAAGCCTGCGGTTGTGATGTTGTCCTGGATTCGCGACTGCGTGAACTGGATATGGGGGTGCTTGAGAAGCGCCATATCGATTCACTGAGCGTGGAAGAAGAGGCATGGCGCCGTCGTCTGGTTGACGGAACCCCGGATGGTCGCATTCCGCAGGGCGAATCTATGCAGGAGCTGAGCGAGCGTATGCACGCGGCACTGGCCGCCTGTCTGGAGCTGCCTGCCGGAAGCCGTCCGCTGCTGGTTAGCCACGGTATTGCGCTGGGCTGCCTGGTGAGTACGATCCTCGGACTGCCGGCACATGCAGAGCGTCGTTTACGTCTGCGTAACTGCTCTATTTCGCGTGTGGATTATCAGGAGAGCCTGTGGCTGGCGCCCGGCTGGGTGGTGGAGACGGCGGGAGATATTTCGCATCTTGACGCCCCCGCCATGGATGAACTGCAGCGTTAACGACGAATCGGGATCAGGTATTCACAACGCAGTTGAATCGGCGTTTCCTGGTCCCGGCTGTCATCCTCAGGGAAAAAGCGCTCGATATCCAGACCTTTGCGACGGGTCAGATTCAGCATTGGCATGCAGGTGCCATAAACCGTCAGGATGAAATCCTGTAATCCGGTGCCTAAACCTTCGTAGGTGAACATCACATACTCGCCGCCTTCCAGCATGATCGGATGGGAGTTTTGCAGGTGACCGTTGGCCATCTCCGGCGTCAGCGCCGTGGTATAGAAAACCTCCTGCTCGTCGTCTTTCTCAAGGCTCGGGCGCGGTTCATGCAGACCGTATAGCGTCGGCGGAATCGACGGCGCATTGCCGAGGAAATCGCTCCAGAACTGCACGCGCATCTGGCTGCGGAAGTCGGAGATCTCCTCCAGCTTGCAGGTGTAACTCTGGGTTACGCCCAGCAGCGGCGTATTGCTCAGCGTGACGAATTCATGTTTCGGCATGGTGAACTCGCCCAGACGCAGCGGCGGGCGCATCCCGTAAGAGCTCCAGTCCGGCGAGCGACGATACAGCGCAGGCGTTAAAGAAAATTGCTTTTTAAACGCACGGGTGAATGTTTGTTGTGAATCAAAGCGATACTGTAGCGCGATGTCGAGAATAGGGCGAGCAGTCAGGCGCAGGGCGACCGCGGATTTTGATAAACGACGAGCGCGGATATAGGCACCGATGGCATGGCCGGTCACGTCCTTAAACATTCTTTGCAAATGCCACTTGGAATAACCCGCCTTGGCTGCCACATTATCCAGTGAAAGTGGCTGATCGAGGTGACCTTCCAGCCAGCTAAGGAGATCGCGAATAATCCCTGCTTGATCCATAAAATGTCCTCATCCATAAACTCAGGTGCCTTCTACTAAGGTAGCGGATAATAGCATTTTTTGATCTTTTAGCATTCAGTGTTTTTTTTGCTTATAAATGCGATTTATCGGTGAGAATTATACTTTTATTTGTAACGCTGTGATCTTTAAATATTTTCTGCTAAGTCGACGATCGTTATTTAGTGAAATTTTAATACAATGGTAACAATATGAAATACAAGAAGTTAGTTGCGGGGCTGCTGTTACTGGCGGGGTCTCAGGTTGTTCATGCGGAACAAATTGGCTCCGTGGATACCGTATTCAAATTTTTTGGTCCTGACCATAAGATCGTCGTAGAAGCATTTGACGATCCCGATGTTCAGAACGTGACGTGCTATATCAGCCGTGCGAAGACCGGCGGGATTAAGGGCGGTCTCGGACTGGCGGAAGATACCTCTGATGCGGCAATTTCTTGCCAGCAGGTTGGCCCAATTGAACTGAACGACAAAATCAAAAACGGCAAATCCGAGGGGAGTGTGGTATTCCAGAAACGTACTTCTCTGGTGTTTAAAAAACTGCAGGTGGTCCGTTTTTACGACAGCAAACGTCATGCGCTGGTCTACATGAGCTATTCGGATAAAGTGGTCGACGGTTCGCCGAAAAATGCCATCAGCGCCGTGCCGATCATGCCATGGGGCGTTGAGGCTCATTGACGCCAGTGGCGCGTGATGTACAGCGCTGCCGCCAGCGAACCGCCGGCGATGGTTAGCGTCAGTATAAGGTCAATCAGCGGGTCTTCTCGGCTTTCTGCGAAGTTTGCCAGAAACCACCGGGTCGTCCGCTGAGTCACCAGGCGACCATGAATAGCCCCAACCATTTGTGTGCCGAACTGGTCGGCGAGGTAGGCCGCGAATATGGTCAATAGATACAAGATAGCGCCAGGCACAAAGAACAGCGTGAACGTCTTTTTCCTTCCCAGATAGTCTGAAATCGAGGCCCAGAAGAAGCGCCCTCCGATATTAAACAAGCTCAGCAGACCGGTAAAACCCGCGGCCACGGCGGCGACTCTGGTGAGCGCGGAGGCGTCTGGCTGCTGCCAGACTGAGGACTCCGGAGCACATGTCTTTCCGATCAAAGTAGACATCGGTAGCCAGAATACTGAAAACCCATAGGCCATACCGATGCACAGGTGAATAGCCAGGGCCGCGGGAGGAACCAGCCATCGGTTAGCCAGTCAGGGGGAAGAGGGGTGGAATGCGACGCAGGTCAACGGTAAAACATGCAGGATGGATCGAGTAAGCGGGATTTTAGGATTCAGGCGGGAAAACGGTGAAAAAAGAGAACAGTATCATAATGATAACTAAAGTTATCATATTCAATAATATAGAAAACGACGCCGAAGCGCCGTGTTTCTAAAAGACCGTCTTATTCCTGCAGATCGCCACAGAAACGGTAACCTTCGCCGTGAATGGTGGCGATGATTTCCGGCGTATCCGGAATAGATTCAAAATGCTTACGAATACGACGGATGGTCACGTCGACGGTACGGTCATGTGGCTTAAGCTCACGACCGGTCATTTTCTTCAGCAGTTCAGCACGAGACTGAATTTTTCCTGGGTTTTCGCAGAAATGCAGCATCGCGCGGAACTCACTGCGCGGCAGCTTGTACTGCTCGCCCTGCGGGCTGACCAGCGAACGGCTGTTGATATCCAGTTCCCATCCGTTGAACTTGTAGCTTTCTACGCTGCGACGTTCTTCGCTCACTGTGCCCAGGTTCATGGTGCGGGAGAGAAGGTTGCGTGCGCGAATCGTCAGTTCACGAGGGTTAAACGGTTTAGTGATATAGTCATCTGCGCCGATTTCGAGGCCGAGAATCTTATCAACTTCGTTGTCGCGACCGGTAAGGAACATCAGTGCGACGTCAGCCTGTTCACGCAGTTCACGCGCCAGCAGGAGACCATTTTTACCTGGCAGGTTAATGTCCATGATCACCAGGTTGATATCATTTTCAGACAGGATCTGATGCATTTCCGCGCCATCGGTGGCTTCGAACACATCGTAACCTTCTGCTTCGAAAATACTTTTTAACGTGTTGCGTGTTACCAACTCGTCTTCAACGATAAGAATGTGCGGGGTCTGCATGTTTGCTACCTAAATTGCCAACTAAATCGAAACAGGAAGTACCAAAGTCCCTGACCTGCCTGGTACATGTCGCAAATTAACATGTCCGGCGTAACATGACTAAAGTACGTAATTGCGTTCTTGATGCACTTTCCATCAACGTCAACAACATCATTAGCTTGGTCGTGGGTACTTTCCCTCTGGACCCGACGGTGTCAAAAACGGCTGTTATCCTAACCATTTTAACAGCAATATAACAGGCTAAGAGAGGCTGAACACCCAATAAAACTACGCTTCGTTGACATATATCAAATTCAATTGTAGCACGTTAACAGTGTTGTGAAATCATCGTGTTGAAATGCTATTTATAGCCACAAATTTTACACGACTCAAATGGTTACGCTGGTAAATTAATAAATTTGTCGAATCTAATGCTCGTCCGAAGGCGCCACGGGAAATATCATTGGCAAACATATGGATAAATGCGTTCTGTTAACATACCTCGGCTCGTGGTTTGATGGAAATAGTTTAGGCTTTTTTAACGGTAATCAACGGCAATTTTAGTGATTTTTGTTGCAATTTTGTAAATTTTCGACGCGTAAAATGGGATGATTTTCATTTACGCGACGTATGAGAGTAGAAGAGACCACAATGCGCATATCTATCATATTGGTGGCCCCGGCCAGGGCAGAAAATGTCGGCGCGGCGGCACGCGCGATGAAAACGATGGGCTTTAGCGACATGCGTATTGTCGACAGCGAAGCCCATTTGCAACCTGCGGCACGTTGGGTGGCACATGGCTCCGGCGATATTCTCGATAACATCAAGGTCTATCCAACGCTTGAACAGGCATTGCATGATGTCGACTTTACCGTCGCCACGACGGCACGCAGCCGGGCGCGATTCCATTACTACGCCACGCCGCAGCAGCTGCTGCCGTTGATGGAGGAAAAGGCGCAGTGGATGAACCACGCGGCGCTGGTATTCGGCCGGGAGGATTCCGGGCTGACCAACGATGAACTGGCGTTGGCGGATGTGCTGACCGGGGTGCCGATGGTGGCGGACTATCCTTCGCTTAACTTAGGGCAATCGGTGATGGTCTACTGCTATCAACTGACCACTTTGCTGCAGCAGGTGTCAGCTGTTTCTGCCAGCGTCGATGATAATCAGCTCCAGGCATTACGTCTGCGGACGCTCGAATTATTGACCCGGCTGGGTGTTGCTGAGGACGTTAAACTGACCGACTGGTTGCAGCAGCGGATCGGGCTTTTGCAGCAGCGAGATACGGCAATGTTGCACCGATTACTGCACGATATTGAAAAAAACCTTCCAGAATAAATCTCTGTTATAAGTTTTAATTATGGTGATACATGCCGATCCGTAACGGTGAAAGTTGGCGGATCAGGATGTTTTATCCGGCCGTTGTGGCGCATTGCCCGGATGTGTCTGAAAGGGTGAAATGTAGAAATTCGTTGACTTAGACCGGCAGATACTTTAACCAATATAGGCAGGACACAGACAGATAACAATGACAGAGCACACAACATCCATGAAACGCATCAGCATGATGACAACCATTATCACCATCACCATTACCACAGGTAACGGTGCGGGCTGACGCGTAAAGGAAACAAAGAAAAAAGCCCGCACCTGAACAGTGCGGGCTTTTTTTTCGACAAAAAATCTAGGGGTAACAACCATGCGCGTGTTGAAGTTCGGCGGTACATCAGTGGCAAATGCAGAACGTTTTCTGCGAGTTGCCGATATTCTGGAGAGCAATGCCAGGCAGGGGCAGGTAGCGACCGTCCTGTCTGCCCCGGCGAAGATTACCAACCATCTGGTCGCGATGATTGAAAAAACCATCGGCGGTCAGGATGCGCTCACCAATATCGCTGACGCTGAACGCATTTTTGCCGAACTGCTGCAGGGCCTCGCGGACGCGCAACCGGGGTTTCCGCTGGCACAGCTGAAAGCGTTTGTTGCCCAGGAATTTGCTCAGATTAAACATGTTCTGCACGGGATCAGCTTACTCGGGCAGTGCCCGGATAGCGTCAATGCCGCGCTGATTTGCCGCGGTGAGAAGTTATCGATCGCCGTGATGGCGGGCCTGCTGGAAGCGCGTGGTCACAAAGTTACCGTGATCAACCCTGTCGAAAAACTGCTGGCTGTCGGTCATTACCTCGAATCGACCGTCGATATCGCGGAATCTACCCGTCGCATTACCGCCAGCCAGATCCCCGCTGACCACATGGTGCTGATGGCCGGGTTTACCGCCGGCAATGAGAAAGGCGAACTGGTGGTGCTGGGGCGTAATGGCTCTGACTACTCTGCCGCCGTGCTGGCCGCCTGCCTGCGCGCTGACTGCTGCGAAATCTGGACCGATGTTGATGGGGTCTATACCTGTGACCCGCGTCAGGTTCCCGACGCCCGTCTGCTGAAGTCGATGTCCTATCAGGAAGCGATGGAGCTGTCCTACTTCGGCGCGAAAGTGCTGCACCCGCGTACCATTGCCCCTATCGCTCAGTTCCAGATCCCGTGCCTTATCAAAAACACCGGCAATCCGCAGGCGCCGGGCACGCTGATTGGTGCCAGCCTTGATGAAGACGGCCTGCCTGTGAAAGGCATCTCCAACCTCAACAATATGGCGATGTTCAACGTCTCCGGTCCGGGGATGAAAGGCATGGTCGGCATGGCCGCCCGCGTCTTCGCAACGATGTCCCGCGCCGGGATCTCCGTGGTTCTGATTACTCAGTCCTCTTCGGAATACAGCATCAGCTTCTGCGTACCGCAGAGCGACTGCGCCCGCGCCAAGCGAGTGATGGAAGATGAGTTCTATCTGGAGCTGAAAGAGGGGCAGCTGGAGCCGCTGTCGATCATGGATCGTCTGGCGATCATCTCCGTTGTGGGTGACGGTATGCGCACGCTGCGCGGGATCTCCGCAAAGTTCTTCGCGGCGCTGGCTCGCGCAAATATCAATATCGTGGCCATTGCCCAGGGGTCGTCTGAGCGCTCTATTTCCGTGGTGGTCAGCAATGACGATGCCACCACTGGGGTGCGCGTGACCCACCAGATGCTATTTAACACCGATCAGGTGATTGAGGTCTTTGTTATCGGCGTCGGCGGCGTCGGCGGGGCGCTGATTGAGCAAATCAAGCGCCAGCAGGGTTGGCTGAAAAACAAACATATCGACCTGCGCGTTTGCGGCGTGGCCAATTCACAGGCCTTGCTGACCAATGTGCATGGCCTGAACCTCGAAAACTGGCGTGCGGAACTTGCTGAAGCGAAAGAGTCGCTGAATCTGGGCCGCTTGATTCGTCTGGTCAAAGAGTATCACCTGCTGAACCCGGTGATTGTCGATTGTACCTCCAGCCAGGCGGTTGCCGATCAATACGCCGACTTCCTGCGTGAAGGTTTCCACGTCGTCACGCCGAACAAAAAGGCCAACACGTCCTCGCTGGATTACTATCACCAGTTGCGTCATGCTGCCAGTAGCTCACGCCGTAAATTCCTCTACGATACAAACGTGGGCGCGGGTCTGCCGGTCATTGAAAACCTACAGAACCTGCTGAACGCTGGCGATGAACTGCTGCACTTTTCCGGCATTCTTTCCGGTTCGCTGTCGTTTATCTTCGGTAAGCTCGATGAGGGGATGAATCTCTCTGAAGCGACGGGGCTGGCGCGTGAGATGGGCTATACCGAACCCGATCCGCGTGACGATCTCTCTGGCGTCGACGTTGCCCGCAAGCTGCTGATCCTGGCCCGTGAGACCGGTCGCGAGCTGGAGCTGTCGGATATCGTTATCGAGCCGGTGCTGCCCGCGCAATTTGATGCCAGCGGTGACGTCGAGAGCTTTATGGCGCGTCTGCCTTCGCTCGATGACGAGTTTGCCTCTCGCGTCGGCAAAGCGCGCGATGAAGGTAAAGTGTTGCGTTACGTCGGTAACATCGAAGAGGATGGTACCTGTCGGGTGAAAATTGCTGCAGTTGACGGGAACGACCCGCTGTTTAAAGTGAAAAACGGTGAGAACGCCCTGGCCTTTTACAGCCACTATTATCAGCCGCTGCCGCTGGTGCTGCGCGGTTATGGTGCGGGTAACGATGTTACGGCGGCCGGTGTGTTTGCCGATCTGCTGCGCACCCTGTCATGGAAGTTAGGAGTTTAAGATGGTCAAAGTATATGCCCCGGCTTCCAGTGCCAATATGAGCGTCGGGTTTGATGTGCTGGGCGCGGCGGTGACGCCAGTCGATGGTACGCTGCTGGGGGATAACGTCTCGGTTGAGGCGGCAGAACATTTTAGTCTGCAAAACGTTGGCCGCTTTGCCAGCAAACTGCCTACTGCACCGCAGGAGAATATTGTTTACCAGTGCTGGGAGCGCTTCTGCCAGGAGATCGGTAAAAACGTCCCGGTTTCGATGGTGCTGGAAAAAAACATGCCGATCGGCTCTGGCCTTGGCTCCAGCGCTTGTTCCGTCGTTGCCGCGCTGGTGGCGATGAATGAATTCTGCGGTAAGCCGCTGAATGAGACGCGCATGCTGGCGCTGATGGGCGAGATGGAAGGGCGTATTTCCGGCAGTATCCACTATGACAACGTCGCACCGTGCTACCTGGGCGGTATGCAGCTGATGATTGAAGAGAATGGCATCATCAGCCAGCAGGTTCCCGGTTTTGACGAATGGTTGTGGGTGCTGGCTTATCCGGGGATCAAAGTCTCGACGGCGGAAGCGCGGGCAATACTCCCGGCGCAGTATCGTCGCCAGGACTGTATCGCCCACGGTCGTCACCTGGCGGGCTTTATTCATGCCTGCTATACCCGCCAGCCGCAGCTGGCAGCGAAATTGATGAAAGATGTGATTGCCGAACCGTATCGTACCAAACTGCTGCCGGGCTTCAGCGAAGCGCGACAGGCGGCGATGGAGATCGGCGCGCAGGCGTGCGGCATTTCTGGTTCAGGCCCAACGCTGTTTGCGCTGTGCGATAAGCCAGAAACCGCGCAACGCGTTGCCGACTGGCTGGCGACACATTATCTGCAGAATCAGGAAGGCTTCGTTCATATTTGCCGGCTGGACACGGCGGGCGCACGCGTAGTGGGAAACCAATGAAACTCTATAACTTAAAAGATCATAACGAACAGGTCAGCTTTGCGCAGGCCATCACGCAGGGGCTTGGCAAGCAACAGGGGCTGTTCTTCCCGCACGATCTGCCGGAATTTAGCCTGACTGACATCGACGACATGCTGGAGATGGATTTGGTCTCCCGCAGCGCCAAAATTCTCTCGGCGTTTATTGGCGATGAGATCCCGCAGGATGTGCTGAAAGCGCGTATCGCGGCGGCATTCACCTTCCCGGCACCGGTGAGCAAGGTGCAGGATGATATCGGCTGTCTGGAGCTGTTCCACGGCCCGACCCTGGCGTTTAAGGATTTCGGCGGCCGCTTTATGGCACAGATGCTGACCCAAATCGCCGGCGACAAACCGGTTACCATCCTGACGGCAACTTCAGGTGATACCGGTGCTGCGGTTGCGCACGCGTTTTACGGTCTGCCGAATGTGAAGGTCGTGATTCTCTATCCGCGCGGCAAAATCAGCCCGCTGCAGGAAAAACTGTTCTGCACCCTGGGCGGTAATATCGAAACCGTGGCCATCGATGGCGACTTTGATGCCTGCCAGGCGCTGGTGAAGCAGGCCTTCGACGACGAAGAGCTGAAGCTGGCTCTCGGCTTAAATTCGGCGAACTCCATTAACATCAGCCGTTTGCTGGCGCAAATTTGCTACTACTTTGAAGCGGTGGCCCAGCTGCCGCAGGAAGCGCGCAACCAGCTGGTGATTTCGGTGCCGAGCGGTAACTTTGGTGACCTGACTGCCGGCCTGCTGGCGAAGTCATTGGGTCTGCCGATCAAACGCTTTATCGCGGCGACCAACGCCAATGACACCGTGCCACGCTTCCTGCAGGACGGTCAGTGGGCGCCAAAAGCAACCCAGGCGACGCTGTCCAACGCTATGGACGTCAGCCAGCCTAACAACTGGCCGCGCGTGGAAGAGCTGTTCCGCCGTAAAGTCTGGCGTCTCAATGAACTGGGTTACGCGGCGGTGGACGATGAAATCACGAAATCGTCAATGCGCGAGCTGCAAGCCATTGGCTACACCTCGGAACCGCACGCGGCGATTGCCTGGCGTGCACTGCGTGACCAACTGCAACCGGGTGAATACGGTCTGTTCCTCGGCACCGCGCATCCGGCTAAGTTTAAAGAGAGCGTGGAAGAGATCCTGCAGGAGACGCTGCCGCTGCCGAAAGCGCTGGCCGATCGTGCCGACCTGCCGCTGCTGTCGCATAATCTGCCGGCCGATTTCGCCGCGCTGCGTCAGCTGATGATGGGCAAAGCATAACGGCGATTATCGCTGTGCGATGTTCGCAAACCGGGCCTCAGCGCCCGGTTTTTTTATGAGCGAAAAAGGAGGGATTATGCAGATAAGTGGCAGAAAAAATGGATGAATGACCATTAAATGCCGGCGCGCAAAGATTAGGATTGCGGAGAATAACGTGCGGTGTTGCGCGAGGTTAATCTTTTGTTATCGCCCCATCGAGGGGACTGTTAAGAAAGGGGAAACCTATGTCTACACTGAAGTCTGTGATCCTTGCGCTTTCGATGTCGCTGGTGGCTCCTGCTGTGGTTCACGCATCGGAAATTACGCTGGTGCCGGCCATTAAACTGCAAATCGGCGATCGCGACAATCACGGGAATTACTGGGATGGCGGCCACTGGCGCGACCACGAATGGTGGGGCCGTCATTACGACTGGCGCGATAACCACTGGCGCCCGCATGACGATCGTCGCCATGACCGCGATCGCCATGATGACCACGATCGCGGGCGCGGCCCGGATCGCGACTGGCATCATCACTAACGTGCTCTCCCCGGTCTGCCATTTGGTGGCCGGGGAGGGGATTAACGCTCGTGGCGCTTAAAGACCATTTCACCGGCACCGGAAGCGTCGGCATCATAATAGTAACCTTCGCTGTCGAAGCGGGTAAGCTGCTCCGGATGGCTCAGGCGGTTCTCTATGATATAGCGGCTCATTAAACCGCGGGCCTTCTTGGCGTAGAAGCTGATCACCTTAAACTTGCCGTTTTTCTCATCGAGGAACACCGGCTTAATCAACGTGCCCTGCAGCTGTTTTGTTTTGACCGACCTGAAGTATTCGTCAGAGGCCAGGTTAATCACGATGTCATCGCCCTGGGCTTGCAGCGCCTGGTTCAGCGTATTGGTAATCACGTCCCCCCAGAACTGGTAGAGATCTTTGCCTTTGGCGTTCTCCAGTTTTATCCCCATTTCCAGGCGGTAGGGCTGCATCAGATCCAGCGGGCGCAGCACGCCATACAGACCGGAAAGCATGCGCAAATGCTGCTGGGCGAAATCAAAATCGGCTTCGCTGAGGGTTTCCGCCTGCAGCCCCGTGTAGACGTCACCTTTAAAGGCCAGAATCGCCTGGCGGGCATTTTTCGGCGTAAAGTCCGGGTGCCAGTCGTGAAAACGGGTGGCGTTCAGGTCCGCCAGCTTATCGCTGATACTCATCAGCTTGCCGATCTGCGGTGCAGAGAGCTGGCGCGCGATACCGATCAGCTGCTGGGAATATTCCAACAGTTCAGGCTGCGTGTAGCGCGATGTCGCCAGCGGACTTTGGTAATCGAGCGTTTTTGCCGGTGAAATAAGAATCAGCATATCCAGTCCTTGCAGGTGTTTTATCCGTGACTTTAACAAAAAAAGGTCACGGAGGGATCGATAGCTGCGATTGCCGCATTATTCATGCGGCAGGTCATTCCAGGTGCCGGGCGCCAGCTGCTGATTGATTTCCGGGTATCGCGTGGCGTCAAAGGTCGGCTGCACGCCTAGCCGTCGCTGTCGGAGATAGTCGCCGGCGAGGATCCGCACCGTGGGTGAAAGCAGTAAAATGGCGGTCAGGTTGGTGATGGCCATCAGCGCCATGATGGTATCCGCCAGCTGCCAGACCACCGGTAAACCCACCAGCGTGCCGATGAGCACCATCAGTATGGTGACTATTCGCAGCGCCCAGATATGGCATGGGCGGTTTAGGCGCAGAAAGATAAGATTGTTTTCGGCGTAAATATAGTTCGCCACGATCGAACTGAAGGCGAAAAACAGGACGATGATTGCCACAAAACCCGCACCGCCGCTGCCGACAATGCCGGTCATGGCGTGCTGTATTGCCTGGATACCGTGGGTGCTATTTTCCACCTCTGACGGCGGGGCCAGCATGATAATCACCGCGCTGGCGGTACAGATGACAATCGTATCGATGAAGACGCCGATCATCTGCACGATCCCCTGTGCCGCCGGATGCGGTGGCCATGAAGCGGCGGTTGCCGCGGCGTTAGGGGTCGAGCCCATCCCGGCTTCGTTCGAGAACATACCACGTTGAAAACCGCTGGTGAGCGCCTGGCTGATGGTGTAGCCCACCGCGCCGGCGGCGGCTTCCTGCCAGCCGAATGCGCAGCGGAAAATGGTGTCGAAAATCGCCGGCAGCGCCGTGATATGCCACAGGCCAATGAGCAGGCTGGCGGAAACCCACAGCAGGGCCATTAGCGGCACAATCCACTGCATCAGCCGCGCCACGCCCCGTAAACCGCGCATAATCACCAGCAGCGTCAGGACGGCGAGCGCCCCGCCGGTCAGCAGGGAAGGCAGGCCGAAGGCATAGGACATGGCATGGGCGACTGAGTTGGCCTGCACGGTATTAAAAATAACGGCATAGGCCAGCAGCAGCAGGCTAGAGAACATCACCCCCATCCAGCGCATTCCCAGGCCCCGGGACATATACCAGGCCGGGCCTCCGCGGAATTGCCCCTGCGCATCGCGCTCTTTATAGAGCTGGGCGAGAGAGCATTCGGCAAAGCTGCTGGCCATGCCGAGTAGGGCGGAAACCCACATCCAGAAGATGGCACCGGGCCCGCCAGCTGAGATAGCCAGCGCCACGCCGACGAGGTTACCGCTGCCGACGCGGGCGGCGAGGCTGGTACACAGGGCCTGAAAAGCGGTCAGTCCATCTGGCTGCGGCAGGAGGCTCTTTTTTAGACTTTTCCCAAACTGGCGAACATAGCGAAACTGCACGTACTTCGTTTGCCAGGTAAACCAAATGCCGGCGCCCAGTAACAGATAAATCAGTACCGAGCCCCAGAGTATTTCGTTGATAAAAGAGAAAAAGTCAGGCATCAATTATCCTCTTGTCCATGCAGGCCCGCTAATGTAAGCGTTACCATTTTAGTGACAATCCCTTAGCATTCAGAGAATTAATTTATCCAGTTTATCACACTCTGCGCTCTTGCATGGTCCGCTGTTGCGCTGAAGATGCAGCGTGTTATCATCTTGGCAGACCGGTTACATCCCCTTAACTGCTGTTTAAGAGAAACACTATCATGACGGATAAATTGACCTCTCTGCGTCAGTACACCACTGTCGTAGCTGATACCGGAGATATTGCGGCAATGAAGCTGTATCAGCCTCAGGATGCCACAACTAACCCTTCTTTGATTCTCGGCGCGGCTCAGATTCCTGAGTACCGTAAGCTGATTGATGACGCTGTCGTATGGGCTCGTAGCCAGAGCAGCGATCGCGCGCAGCAGATTATCGATGCTTCCGATAAGCTGGCGGTGAACATTGGTCTCGAAATTCTTAAGCTGATTCCAGGCCGTATTTCGACTGAAGTTGATGCGCGTCTCTCCTATGACACGCAGGCTTCTATTGCCAAAGCGAAACGCATCATTAAGCTGTACAACGACGCCGGCATCGGTAACGATCGCATTCTGATTAAACTGGCTTCTACCTGGCAGGGCATCTGTGCCGCCGAGCAGCTGGAAAAAGAAGGCATCAACTGTAACCTGACTCTGCTGTTCTCCTTCGCTCAGGCTCGCGCTTGTGCGGAAGCAGGTGTATTCCTGATCTCTCCGTTCGTTGGCCGTATCCTCGACTGGTACAAAGCAAACACGGATAAGAAAGAGTACGCGCCGGCTGAAGATCCGGGCGTGGTGTCCGTCAGTGAAATCTACGAATACTACAAGCAGCACGGTTATGAAACCGTGGTGATGGGTGCAAGCTTCCGTAACGTCGGCGAAATCCTTGAGCTGGCTGGTTGCGACCGCCTGACCATCGCACCAGCTCTGCTGAAAGAGCTGGCAGAAAGCGAAGGTGCTATCGAGCGCAAACTGACGTTCAGCGGCGAAGTGAAAGCACGCCCGGAACGCATCACTGAATCCCAGTTCCTGTGGCAGCACAACCAGGATCCGATGGCGGTAGACAAACTGGCGGAAGGTATCCGTAAGTTTGCGATCGACCAGGAAAAACTGGAAAAAATGATCGGCGACCTGCTGTAATCATTGCGGCGTGACCGGGCTCCCGGTCACGCTACTTCTTTTGAACCCTGTCTGTATTTCCCTCCAGCGTGTATCATTCCGTCTAATTGCACAGTTTGAACGGAATAACGATGAATACCTTACGAATCGGCTTAGTTTCCATCTCCGATCGCGCCTCCAGCGGCGTCTATCAGGATAAAGGCATCCCGGCACTTGAAGAGTGGCTGGCGCGTGCGCTGACGACCCCCTTTGAGCTGGAGACCCGCTTAATCCCTGATGAGCAGGTGATTATCGAACAGACGCTGTGCGAGCTGGTGGACGAGATGGGCTGCCATCTGGTGTTAACCACCGGCGGGACCGGTCCTGCCAGACGCGACGTCACGCCGGATGCGACGCTGGCCATTGCCGATCGCGTTATGCCTGGTTTTGGCGAACAAATGCGCCAGGTTAGCCTACACTTTGTGCCAACGGCGATCCTTTCTCGTCAGGTGGGCGTGATCCGCAAGCAGGCGCTGATTCTGAATCTGCCTGGCCAGCCGAAAGCCATTCAGGAAACCCTTGAAGGCGTCAAAGATGCCGAGGGCAAGGTGCTGGTGCATGGGGTTTTCGCAAGTGTACCTTATTGTGTACAGTTGCTTGAAGGGCCTTATGTCGAGACAGACGGCGATGTCGTAGCGGCTTTTCGCCCAAAAAGTGCAAGGCGCGAAACTTTATCCTGAATTTAATGCTTTCCTGACATAACCTGCAATGTCGGTGGTGTGCCGTTTTATTTACGATATAGTGTTTTTTACTTTACACGTTGCGTGATAACTCTACACACCTCTGGATGAATTGCTCGTTATGTCACAACATACCCGACCCCTGAATCGACAGGATTATAAAACGCTGACGCTGGCTGCATTGGGTGGCGCGCTGGAGTTTTATGACTTCATTATCTTTGTCTTCTTCGCCGCCGTCGTTGGCGAGCTGTTCTTCCCCGCAGATATTCCGGAATGGCTGCGCCAGGTTCAGACGTTCGGCATCTTTGCCGCCGGCTATCTGGCTCGCCCGTTAGGCGGCATTATCATGGCCCACTTTGGCGACCTGGTCGGGCGCAAAAAAATGTTCACCCTGAGCATTCTGCTGATGGCGTTGCCGACGCTGGCGATTGGCCTGCTGCCGACCTATGCGTCGATCGGGCTTGCGGCACCGTTACTGCTGTTGCTGATGCGCCTGCTGCAAGGGGCGGCCATTGGCGGCGAAGTTCCTGGCGCCTGGGTGTTTGTTGCCGAACACGTCCCGGAAAAACGGATTGGCATCGCCTGCGGGACCCTGACCGCCGGTCTGACGGTCGGTATTCTGCTGGGCTCGGTGGTGGCTACCCTCATCAATACCAGCCTGACGCCACAGGGCGTTCACGATGGCGGCTGGCGTATTCCTTTCCTGCTAGGCGGCGTGTTTGGCCTGGTGGCGATGTATTTACGCCGCTGGCTGCAGGAGACGCCGATCTTCCTCGAGATGCAGCAGCGTAAAGCGTTAGCGCAGGAATTGCCGGTTAAATCGGTGGTGCTGAAGCATCAGCAAGCGGTGGTGGTCTCCATGCTGCTGACCTGGCTGTTATCCGCCGGCATCGTGGTGGTGATTCTGATGTCACCGGTGTGGCTGCAAAAACATTACGGCTATGCGCCGGCGATTACCCTGCAGGCTAACAGCATTGCGACGATTATGCTGTGCTTCGGCTGCTTGCTGGCGGGGCTGGCGGCAGATCGTTTCGGTGCCAGCCGCACGTTCATTGTTGGTAGCCTGTTACTGGCGGCTTCCAGCTGGGCGTTCTATCACCTCTCAGGCGACAGCCCGGAGCAGCTGTTCCTGCTGTACGGCACGGTAGGATTGTGTGTTGGCGTAGTGGGAGCGGTGCCTTACGTAATGGTGCGGGCCTTCCCGGCAGAAGTGCGTTTTACCGGTATCTCCTTCTCTTATAACGTCTCTTACGCGATCTTTGGCGGCCTGACGCCGATTGCGGTCACCATGTTAATGGGGGTGTCGCCGATGGCTCCTGCCTGGTACGTACTGGCGCTGTCGCTGATGGGATTAGGATTGGGGATCTGGCTGCGTCAGGAAAAATATCGTGATGTGGCGGCAAAAGGCGGTGAAGTGCCGCATCTGCCTTAACGCATGACAACCCTCGTCCCGCCGGGACGAGGGTATGTGCTATCAGTGAGGCGCGCCGATAGGCAGTACGGTACGACCAAACTGCTCGTTCAGGACTTCACCCATCGCCAGATAAATGGCGCTACCGCCGCAGACTAAACCAATCCAGCCCGCGATTTTTACGATGCCTTCGTTATCAGCCAGGTGACCGATTGCCAGCAGTGCAAACAGTACGGTCAGGCTCAGGAACACGAACTGCAGCATACGTGCAGCTTTCAGCGTGCCGAAGAACATAAACAGGGTAAAGACGCCCCACAGTCCGAGATACATGCCCAGGAAGTGCGCATTCGGCGCTTCTGCCAGGCCCATTTTCGGCATCAGGAGAATGGCAACCAACGTCAGCCAGAAGGCGCCGTAGGAAGTAAAAGCCGTTAAACCAAAGGTATTACCTTTTTTAAATTCCAGCAGGCCTGCGAAAATCTGCGCAATGCCGCCGTAAAAAATGCCCATCGCCAGGATAGCTACATCAAACGCGAACAGGCCGCTATTTGCCAGGTTAAGCAGAATAGTGGTCATGCCGAAACCCATAAGGCCCAGCGGTGCCGGATTAGCCAACTTAGTGTTGCCCATAATTCCTCAAAATAATGATTAGAAAGGGAAGCATTACCCCGCGACTCGGTGGCGGGGCGCGGCATAATAATGAGGCGCGGGATAACTGTCTATGATCTGGCGAGGTATTTTTCGCCAATTTACGCAGGTACCGGAAAATGCGGAAGATTCATCGCCAGTTGTCTGGCTCGATCGCCGTCTGACGGGGTTATCGTCGGCGTTTTCCACTCGCTATTTACGTCGATATCCTGAATTCCTGTGTCCCACTTAATGAGAGAAAGATAAAAAATTTTTAATCTCCCCCCTTGATGAAGCGGCAGGCGACCCCATCTTGTAGTCAACCGCAGTGAATGAACCTGAAAAAAATCATGACCGGGCAGTTGAAACCGTAGGTTTCGCCCTTATTACAGGTTCACAACCACATGTTGATCGAATTTTTAGTGGAGACGTTTAGATGGGTAAAATTATTGGTATCGACCTGGGGACAACCAACTCTTGTGTCGCGATTATGGATGGTACTACTGCTCGTGTGCTGGAGAACGCCGAGGGCGACCGCACCACGCCTTCTATCATTGCTTACACTCAGGACGGCGAAATCCTGGTAGGTCAGCCGGCTAAACGTCAGGCAGTGACTAACCCGCAAAACACCCTGTTTGCGATTAAACGCCTGATTGGTCGCCGCTTCCAGGACGAAGAAGTTCAGCGTGACGAATCCATCATGCCGTACAAAATCATCGGCGCCGAAAACGGCGACGCATGGATTGATGTGAAAGGTCAGAAAATGGCACCGCCGCAGATCTCTGCTGAAGTGCTGAAAAAAATGAAGAAAACCGCGGAAGATTACTTGGGTGAGCCGGTAACTGAAGCTGTTATCACCGTACCTGCTTACTTCAACGATGCTCAGCGTCAGGCAACGAAAGACGCCGGTCGTATCGCAGGTCTGGAAGTAAAACGTATCATCAACGAACCGACCGCCGCTGCACTGGCCTACGGTCTGGATAAAGAAGTCGGCAACCGTACTATCGCGGTTTACGACCTCGGTGGTGGTACTTTCGATATCTCTATTATCGAAATCGACGAAGTTGACGGCGAAAAAACCTTCGAAGTTCTGGCGACCAACGGTGATACCCACCTGGGTGGTGAAGACTTCGACAGCCGTATGATCAACTATCTCGTTGACGAGTTTAAGAAAGATCAGGGCATCGACCTGCGTAACGACCCGCTGGCAATGCAGCGTCTGAAAGAAGCGGCAGAAAAAGCGAAAATCGAGCTGTCTTCCGCACAGCAGACCGACGTGAACCTGCCGTACATCACTGCAGATGCCACCGGTCCGAAACACATGAACATCAAAGTGACTCGTGCGAAACTGGAATCCCTGGTCGAAGACCTGGTGAACCGTTCCATCGAGCCGCTGAAAGTTGCTCTGCAGGATGCGGGCCTGTCCGTTTCCGATATCCAGGACGTTATCCTGGTCGGTGGTCAGACTCGTATGCCAATGGTTCAGAAGAAAGTTGCTGAATTCTTTGGTAAAGAGCCGCGTAAAGACGTTAACCCGGATGAAGCAGTGGCGATCGGTGCTGCGGTTCAGGGTGGTGTACTGACCGGTGAAGTGAAAGACGTTCTGCTGCTCGACGTTACCCCGCTGTCGCTGGGTATCGAAACCATGGGCGGCGTGATGACGGCGCTGATCAACAAGAACACCACTATCCCGACTAAACACAGCCAGGTGTTCTCTACTGCAGAAGACAACCAGTCTGCGGTAACTATCCATGTGATTCAGGGTGAGCGTAAACGCGCCTCTGATAACAAATCACTGGGTCAGTTCAACCTGGATGGTATTAACCCGGCACCGCGTGGTATGCCGCAGATCGAAGTCACCTTCGACATCGATGCTGATGGTATCCTGCACGTGTCTGCGAAAGACAAAAATAGCGGTAAAGAGCAGAAAATCACCATCAAAGCTTCTTCTGGCCTGAACGAAGAAGAGATTGCAAAAATGGTTCGCGATGCGGAAGCGAATGCTGAATCTGACCGTAAGTTCGAAGAACTGGTTCAGACCCGCAACCAGGGCGACCATCTGCTGCACAGCACCCGTAAGCAGGTTGAAGAAGCAGGCGACAAACTGCCGGCTGACGACAAAACTGCGATCGAATCTGCATTGACCGCGCTGGAAGCTTCCCTGAAAGGTGAAGATAAAGCCGATATCGAAGCGAAAATGCAGGCGCTGGCACAGGCTTCTCAGAAGCTGATGGAAATTGCTCAACAGCAACACGCTCAGCAGCAGGCTGGCGGTGCTGAAGCTTCCGAAAGCAACGCGAAAGACGACGATGTCGTTGACGCCGAGTTTGAAGAAGTGAAAGACAAAAAATAATCGCCCTTTGAACGGGTAAAACACTGGCACGGGCGAAGAGGTTTCCTCTCCGCCCGTGCACGCATGTTAAGGGGCTGAAAAACACCAATGGCAAAGCAAGATTATTACGAGATTTTAGGCGTTTCCAAAACAGCGGAAGAGCGTGAAATCAAAAAGGCCTATAAGCGCCTGGCGATGAAATACCACCCGGACCGTAACCAGGGTGATAAAGAAGCCGAAGCGAAATTCAAAGAAATCAAAGAAGCGTATGAAATCCTGACTGATGACCAGAAGCGTGCGGCCTACGATCAATACGGCCACGCCGCCTTTGAACAAGGTGGCATGGGCGGTGGCGGCGGTGGTTTTGGCGGCGGTGCCGACTTCAGCGATATCTTTGGCGACGTGTTCGGCGATATTTTCGGCGGCGGTCGTGGTCGTCAGCGTGCGGCGCGTGGCGCTGACCTGCGTTACAACATGGATCTTACGCTGGAAGAAGCCGTTCGCGGCGTGACCAAAGAGATTCGTATCCCGACGCTGGAAGAGTGCGACGTCTGCCACGGCAGCGGCGCGAAATCTGGCAGCAAACCGCAGACCTGTCCGACCTGTCATGGTCAGGGCCAGGTGCAGATGCGTCAGGGCTTCTTCGCCGTTCAGCAGACCTGTCCGCACTGTCAGGGTCGCGGTACGCTGATTAAAGATCCGTGCAACAAATGTCACGGTCACGGTCGCGTTGAGAAAACCAAAACCCTGTCGGTCAAAATCCCGGCGGGCGTGGATACCGGCGATCGTATTCGTCTGTCAGGTGAAGGCGAAGCGGGCGAGCACGGTGCACCGGCGGGCGATCTGTACGTTCAGGTCCAGGTTAAGCAGCACGCCATCTTTGAGCGTGAAGGCAATAACCTGTACTGCGAAGTGCCGATTAACTTCACCATGGCAGCCCTCGGCGGCGAGATTGAAGTCCCGACGCTGGATGGCCGGGTGAATCTCAAAGTGCCTGGCGAAACGCAGACCGGCAAACTGTTCCGCATGCGCGGTAAAGGTGTGAAATCCGTGCGCGGTGGTGCTCAGGGCGACCTGCTGTGCCGCGTGGTGGTTGAAACACCAGTCGGGCTGAACGATAAGCAGAAACAGCTGCTGAAGGACCTGCAGGAAAGTTTTGGCGGACCAACGGGCGAGAAAAATAGCCCGCGCTCCAAAAATTTCTTTGATGGCGTGAAGAAATTCTTCGACGACCTGACCCGCTAAGCTGCTGTTATTTAAAAAAGCCACTTCATCGTTAAGTGGCTTTTTTTGTTTCTGACTCACGCTACCTGAGTGATGCCCGATTTCCGTGTTGCGCTTTGATGATGTGCTACGATTAGATCGTTAAAACCGATCTATTCAGCAACAATAATCTTATTTTTTCGAAGTGTTATGGCGACTAGAATAGTTTAATCGATGAATTAGCCTTAATAGAGAGAGTAAAAGTGAAACATCTGCAGCGTTTTTTCAGTAGCGATGCTTCAGGGGGCATTATCCTTATTTGTGCGGCCGTGCTGGCAATGCTGCTGGCTAATACCAGCGCCACCACCGGCCTGTATCACTCCTTTTTAGACACTCCCGTGCAGTTGCGTGTTGGCGCATTAGAAATCAACAAGAACATGCTGCTGTGGATTAACGACGCGCTGATGGCGATTTTCTTCCTGCTGATTGGTCTGGAAGTGAAGCGCGAGATGATGCAGGGCGCGCTGGCCAGCCGTCGTCAGGCCATTTTCCCTGTGGTGGCCGCGCTGGGTGGCATGGTGGTTCCTGCGCTGGTGTACCTGGCGTTTAACGCCCAGGATCCGATCACTCGTGAGGGTTGGGCTATTCCGGCGGCGACCGATATCGCGTTTGCCTTAGGCGTGCTGGCACTTCTCGGCAGTCGTGTGCCACCGGCGCTGAAAATCTTCCTGATGGCGCTGGCGATCATCGACGATTTAGGGGCCATCATTATCATCGCCCTGTTTTATACCAACGATCTTTCCGTGTTGTCGCTGGTCGTTGCGGCGGGAGCCATTATCGTGCTGGCAGCCCTGAATCTGTGCGGCGTGCGGCGCACAGGTATCTATATTCTGGTGGGCGCTGTGCTATGGACCGCGGTGTTGAAATCCGGCGTTCACGCGACGTTAGCCGGGGTGATTGTCGGCTTTATGATCCCGCTGAAAGAGCAGGGCGGCAAGTCACCAGCGAAGCAGCTTGAGCACGTGCTGCACCCGTGGGTGGCGTATCTGATTCTGCCGCTGTTTGCCTTTGCGAACGCCGGGGTCTCGCTGCAAGGTGTGACGATTGAAGGGCTGACCTCGCTGCTGCCGATGGGCATTATTGCCGGGCTGTTTATTGGTAAGCCGCTGGGTATCAGTCTGTTCTGCTGGCTGGCGCTGAAATTAAAGTGGGCTTCATTGCCACAAGGCACCACCTGCAAACAAATCGTGGCGGTCGGGATCCTGTGCGGCATCGGCTTCACCATGTCGATTTTCATCGCCAGCCTGGCCTTCGGTAACGTCGATCCTGGACTCATCAATTGGGCTAAGCTGGGTATCCTGATTGGTTCCGTCCTCTCGGCGGTTACCGGGTACATGATCCTGCGCCAGCGCGTCGCGAATACGGCTGCTGTCTAACATTTGAGGGAGAGCCTGTGGTGGCTCTCCCTGGCATTATCAGGGAGCGAAACATGTCGCATATTAACTACAACCATCTGTATTACTTCTGGCACGTTTATAAGGAAGGCTCCGTTGTTGGCGCGGCGGAGGCTCTGTTCCTGACGCCGCAAACCATCACCGGGCAAATCAAAGCGCTTGAAGAGCGTTTACAGGGGAAGCTGTTTAAGCGTAAGGGCAGAGGGCTGGAGCCGAGTGAGCTGGGCGAGCTGGTGTTCCGCTACGCGGACCGGATGTTTACCCTCAGCCAGGAAATGCTCGATATTGTGAATTACCGCAAAGAGTCTAACCTGCTGTTCGACGTTGGCGTCGCCGATGCTTTGTCGAAGCGTCTGGTGAGCGGCGTGCTGGATGCGGCTGTGGTTGAGGATGAGCAGATTCATTTACGCTGTTTTGAGTCGACCCACGAAATGCTGCTGGAGCAGCTCAGCCAGCACAAGCTGGATATGATTATCTCTGACTGCCCTATCGACTCTACCCAACAGGAAGGGCTGTTTTCGGTGCGTATCGGCGAGTGCAGCGTGAGCTTCTGGTGCATGAATCCACCGCCAGAGAAACCGTTCCCCGCCTGTCTTGAGGAGCGCCGCTTGCTGATCCCTGGTCGTCGCTCGATGCTCGGTCGCAAGCTTCTCAACTGGTTCAATTCGCAGGGACTGAAGGTTGAGATCCTCGGCGAGTTTGATGATGCGGCACTGATGAAGGCATTTGGGGCAGCACACAACGCGATTTTCGTCGCGCCGACGCTCTACGCCCACGATTTCTATCAGGATGAGTCAATTATTGAGATCGGCCGGATGGATAATGTGATGGAGGAGTATCACGCCATTTTTGCCGAGAGGATGATTCAGCATCCAGCGGTGCAGCGTATATGCAATCGCGACTACTCGTCGCTCTTCACCGTACCGCAGCCGTAAAGTATTGCGCGGGCGGCATTGTTGGGCGCAGATAACAGGCATAAAAAAACCCGCTTTCGCGGGTTTTTTTCAAAGCTATAACAGACGGGCGATTAAGCCAGTTTGTTGATCTGAGCGGTCAGGTTTGCTTTATGACGCGCAGCTTTGTTTTTGTGGATCAGACCTTTAGCAGCCTGACGGTCCACGATCGGTTGCATTTCGTTAAATGCTTTCAGTGCAGTAGCTTTGTCGCCAGCTTCAATAGCTGCGTATACTTTCTTGATGAAAGTACGCATCATAGAGCGACGGCTAGCGTTGTGCTTGCGGGCCTTTTCAGACTGAACGGCGCGCTTCTTAGCTGATTTGATATTAGCCAAGGTCCAACTCCCAAATGTGTTCTATATGGACAATTCAAAGGCCGAGGAGAATGCCCGTTTAGCCTTCTTTTGTCAATGGATTTGTGCAAATAAGCGCCGCTTAAAACAACAACGCTTTATTACGTAGTGATGGCGCAAGATTCTACCAGCTTGTTGCTGGCGAATACAGCCTTTCCACCATAAAAA
Organism: Klebsiella sp. R445; assembly: GCF_051131755.1. NCBI lineage: Bacteria > Pseudomonadati > Pseudomonadota > Gammaproteobacteria > Enterobacterales > Enterobacteriaceae > Klebsiella > Klebsiella sp. R445. Next base: position 2,427,997 of record NZ_CP180446.1, on the reverse strand, counting down.
TCGATGACCCCGGTGAGTTTTTGCCGCATTCCTACGCTGAGTTGATGAATTACCGGGATCTTTCGGTGAAGAGGTGCAATCGCTGGTTAACGTCGTCAGTTGTACAAGGTATACTCGGACGATTTTCACTGTTTTGAGCCAGACATGAAGCTGATACGCGGCATACATAATCTCAGTCAGGCGCCGCACGGGTGCGTGCTGACCATTGGTAATTTTGACGGTGTGCACCGCGGGCATCAGGCGTTGCTGCAGCGTTTGCGCGCAGAGGGCCGCCAGCGTGGTTTACCGGTGGTGGTGATGATTTTCGAACCACAGCCGCTGGAGCTGTTCGCAGCCGACAAGGCACCCGCGCGTTTAACGCGGCTACGGGAAAAACTGAGCTATCTGGCTGAGAGCGGCGTTGACTATGTGCTGTGCGTGCGTTTTGACCGACGCTTTGCCGCGCTGACCGCCCAGGATTTTATCAGTGAACTGCTGGTGCGCCGTTTGGGCGTGCAGTTCCTTGCGGTCGGCGATGATTTCCGCTTTGGCGCTGGTCGCCAGGGGGATTTCTTGCTATTACAAAAAGCAGGAACAGAATACGGCTTTGACGTAACCAGTACCCAAACCTTCTGTGAAGGCGGTGTGCGTATCAGCAGCACCGCGGTGCGTCAGGCGCTGGCGGATGACGACCTCGAACAGGCTGAAACCCTGCTGGGACATCCTTTTGCTATATCCGGGCGAGTGGTTCACGGCGATGAGCTGGGACGCACCATTGGCTTTCCGACGGCGAACCTACCGCTGCGCCGTCAGGTTTCCCCGGTGAAAGGGGTCTATGCGGTTGAAGTAACAGGCTTAGGCGACAAACCGCTAGTGGGCGTCGCCAATATTGGCACCCGTCCAACGGTTGCCGGCGTGCGCCAGCAGCTGGAAGTGCATCTTCTGGACGTTGTAATGGACCTCTATGGTCGCCATATAGATGTAATACTGCGTAAGAAAATACGCAACGAGCAGCGATTTGCGTCGCTTGATGAGCTAAAGGCGCAAATTGCACGTGATGAGTTAACGGCCCGCGAGTTCTTTGGGCTGGCCAGGCAGGCATAAGCCTGTTGGTGTTTATCAAACCGAAATACGGAACCGAGAATCTGATGAGTGACTATAAATCGACCCTGAATTTGCCGGAAACAGGGTTCCCGATGCGTGGCGATCTCGCCAAGCGCGAACCGGGAATGCTGGCGCGTTGGACCGATGATGACCTGTACGGCATCATCCGTGCAGCGAAAAAAGGCAAAAAAACCTTCATTCTGCATGATGGCCCTCCATATGCGAATGGCAGCATTCATATTGGTCACTCGGTTAACAAGATTCTCAAAGACATTATCGTTAAGTCCAAAGGTCTGACGGGCTATGATTCCCCATACGTTCCGGGTTGGGACTGCCACGGTCTGCCGATCGAACTGAAAGTCGAGCAGGAATACGGCAAGCCGGGTGAGAAATTCACCGCCGCGGAATTCCGCGCCAAGTGCCGTGAATACGCGGCGACGCAGGTTGACGGGCAGCGTAAAGACTTTATTCGCCTGGGTGTACTGGGTGACTGGTCGCGTCCGTACCTGACTATGGACTTCAAAACAGAAGCCAACATCATCCGTGCGCTGGGTAAAATCATCGGCAACGGCCACCTGCACAAAGGCGCGAAGCCGGTGCACTGGTGCGTAGACTGCCGTTCCGCGCTGGCGGAAGCGGAAGTGGAATACTACGACAAAACTTCTCCGTCTATCGACGTGGCTTTCAACGCGGTAGACAAAGCGGCAGTGCTGGCGAAATTCGGCGTTGCCGACGTCAACGGTCCGGTTTCCCTGGTTATCTGGACCACAACCCCGTGGACCCTGCCGGCAAACCGCGCAATCTCCCTGTCTGCGGAATTCGACTATGCGCTGGTGCAGGTTGACGGTCAGGCGCTGATTGTGGCGAAGGACTTGGTTGAAAGCGTTATGAAACGCGCGGACATCGCGGATTACACTATCCTGGCAACGGTGCAGGGCGATCAACTCGAACTGATGCGCTTTAAGCATCCGTTCCTCGGCTTTGACGTGCCGGCGATCCTCGGCGATCACGTGACTCTGGATGCGGGTACCGGTGCGGTGCATACCGCCGGCGGCCACGGTCCGGATGACTACACCATCAGCCAGAAGTACGGTCTGGAAATCGCCAACCCGGTAGGACCGGATGGTGCTTACCTGGCGGGAACTTACCCGGCGCTGGACGGCATTAACGTCTTTAAAGCTAACGACATCATCGTTGAGATGCTGCGTGAAAGCGGTGCGCTGCTGCATGTTGAAAAAATGCAGCACAGCTACCCATGCTGCTGGCGCCACAAGTCGCCGATCATCTTCCGTGCGACACCGCAGTGGTTCGTCAGCATGGATCAGAAAGGCCTGCGTGCGCAGTCGCTGAAAGAGATCAAAGGCGTGCAGTGGATCCCGGACTGGGGCCAGGCGCGTATTGAATCAATGGTTGCTAACCGTCCTGACTGGTGTATCTCTCGTCAGCGTACCTGGGGCGTACCGATGTCCCTGTTTGTACACAAAGAGACTCAGGAGCTGCATCCGCGCACGCTGGAGCTGATGGAAGAAGTCGCTAAACGCGTAGAAACCGACGGCATTCAGGCCTGGTGGGATCTCGACGCGCGCGACATCCTTGGCACCGACGCCGATAGCTACGAGAAAGTGCCGGATACCCTGGACGTGTGGTTCGACTCCGGGTCTACCCACTCCTCCGTCGTTGACGTGCGTCCGGAGTTCTCCGGTCATGCCGCCGATATGTATCTGGAAGGTTCTGACCAGCATCGTGGCTGGTTCATGTCCTCGCTGATGATCTCCACGGCGATGAAAGGTAAAGCGCCTTACCGTCAGGTACTGACCCACGGCTTCACCGTTGATGGCCAGGGCCGTAAAATGTCCAAATCCATCGGCAACACCGTTTCGCCGCAGGATGTGATGAACAAACTGGGTGCTGACATTCTGCGCCTGTGGGTGGCTTCCACCGACTACACCGGCGAGATGGCGGTCTCCGATGAGATCCTCAAACGTGCTGCTGACAGCTATCGTCGTATCCGTAACACCGCGCGCTTCCTGCTGGCGAACCTTAACGGTTTCGACCCGGTAAAAGACATGGTGAAACCGGAAGAGATGGTGGTGCTCGATCGCTGGGCGGTAGGCTGCGCGCAAGCGGCACAGGAAGACATCCTGAAAGCCTATGAATCTTACGATTTCCACGAAGTGGTGCAGCGCCTGATGCGCTTCTGCTCCATCGAAATGGGTTCGTTCTATCTCGACATCATCAAGGACCGCCAGTACACCGCGAAAGCGGATAGCGTGGCGCGCCGCAGCTGCCAGACCGCGCTGTTCCATATCGTGGAAGCGCTGGTTCGCTGGATGGCGCCGATCATGTCCTTCACCGCCGACGAAATCTGGGGTTACCTGCCAGGTTCCCGCGAGAAATACGTCTTCACCGGTGAATGGTATGAAGGTCTGTTCGGCCTGGCCGACAACGAAGTGATGAACGACGGCTTCTGGGACGAGCTGCTGCAGGTGCGTGGCGAAGTCAACAAAGTTATCGAACAGGCGCGTGCTGACAAGCTGGTAGGCGGTTCTCTGGAAGCAGCGGTAACGCTGTATGCCGATGCCGGACTGGCGGCGAAGCTGAACGCGCTGGGCGAGGAATTACGATTTGTCCTGTTGACCTCCGGGGCGAAAGTTGTCGAAGATGCCCAGGCTCCGGCGGACGCCTGGCAGAGTGAACTGCTGAAAGGCCTGAAAGTCGTGTTGAGCAAAGCCGAGGGCGAAAAATGCCCGCGTTGCTGGCATTACACCAGTGATATCGGCAAGGTAGCGGAACACGCAGAAATCTGCGGTCGCTGTGTCAGCAACGTCGCCGGTGACGGCGAACAACGTAAGTTTGCCTGATGAGTAAATCTGTCTGTTCAACGGGGCTACGCTGGCTTTGGGTCGTCGTAGCCGTGCTGATTATCGATCTGGGCAGCAAATTCCTGATCCTCCAGAACTTCGCTCTGGGGGATACGGTATCGCTGTTCCCATCGCTTAATCTGCATTATGCGCGTAACTATGGTGCGGCTTTTAGCTTCCTGGCCGATAGCGGGGGCTGGCAGCGCTGGTTCTTCGCCGGTATCGCCATCGGTATCTGCGTGATTCTGGCGGTATTGATGTACCGCTCAAAGGCCACACAAAAGCTGAACAACATTGCCTACGCGCTGATTATTGGTGGCGCGCTGGGGAATCTGTTCGACAGACTGTGGCACGGCTTTGTCGTCGATATGATTGATTTTTATGTCGGAGACTGGCACTTCGCCACGTTCAATCTGGCCGATACCGCGATTTGCATCGGCGCGGCGCTGATTGTGCTGGAAGGTTTTTTACCAGGCGCTGCCAAAAAAACCGCCTGATGATCCCTGCCGGGTCGCGTTCGCGCTGACCCGGCCTTCATGATAAGTTTGCCCTGCCAGCTCGCCATTCGGCGTGGCGGGGTGAATACAAATAAAAACTTAGAGCAAACCTGCATGTCTAACTCTGTACAGAGCAACAGCGCGGTGCTGGTGCACTTCACGCTGAAACTGGATGACGGTTCCACCGCGGAGTCTACGCGTAATAACGGTAAACCTGCGCTGTTTCGCCTCGGCGACGGGTCCCTTTCTGAAGGCCTGGAGCAGCATCTTCTGGGGCTTAAAGCGGGGGATAAAACCACCTTTTCCCTGGAGCCGGATGCCGCATTTGGCGTGCCAAGCCCGGATCTTATCCAGTACTTCTCACGTCGTGAATTTATCGACGCGGGCGAGCCGGAAATCGGCGCAATTATGCTCTTTACCGCAATGGATGGCAGCGAAATGCCTGGCGTGATCCGTGAAGTGAACGGCGATTCGATCACCGTTGATTTTAACCACCCGCTGGCCGGGCGCACCGTCCATTTTGATATTGAAGTGCTGGAAATCGATCCGGCGCTGGAGGAGTAAAATGCAGATCCTGTTGGCTAACCCGCGCGGCTTTTGCGCCGGCGTTGACCGCGCTATCAGCATTGTCGAAAACGCGCTGACCCTCTATGGCGCGCCGATTTATGTGCGTCATGAAGTGGTGCATAACCGCTATGTGGTCGATAGCCTGCGGCAGCGCGGCGCTATTTTCATCGAGCAGATTAGCGAAGTGCCGGACGGCGCGATCCTGATTTTCTCCGCACACGGCGTGTCTCAGGCGGTACGCAACGAAGCCAAAAGCCGTGACCTGACGGTCTTTGACGCGACCTGCCCGCTGGTGACCAAAGTGCATATGGAAGTCGCCCGTGCCAGCCGTCGTGGTGAAGAGTCGATCCTGATTGGCCATGCCGGTCACCCGGAAGTCGAAGGGACGATGGGCCAGTACAGCAACCCGCAAGGGGGAATGTACCTGGTAGAGTCGCCGGATGATGTCTGGACGCTGGACGTGAAAAATGACGCCAAACTGTCGTTTATGACCCAGACTACGCTCTCGGTCGATGATACCTCTGAGGTCATTGATGCCCTGCGTGAACGCTTCCCGAAGATCGTCGGGCCGCGTAAAGATGATATTTGCTACGCCACCACCAACCGTCAGGAAGCGGTCCGCGCGCTGGCTGAACAGGCAGATGTGGTGCTGGTGGTGGGGTCGAAAAACTCCTCTAACTCGAACCGTCTCGCGGAGCTGGCTCAGCGGATGGGGAAAGCCGCCTATCTGATTGACGACGCCACCGATATTCAGGAAGCGTGGGTCAAAGTGGCCACATGCGTGGGCGTGACCGCGGGCGCATCGGCACCGGATATTCTGGTGCAGAATGTGATTTCGCGCCTCCAGGAGCTGGGCGGCGGTGAAGCGGTGCCTCTGGAAGGCCGTGAAGAGAACATTGTTTTCGAAGTACCGAAAGAGCTGCGGGTTGACGTCCGTGAAGTAGAATAAGTTCTTTGGTCCCCTGTTGTGAGAAGATGCCAGACTCAATGTCTGGCATTTTTTTTGGAGAAACCATGCGCTTACCGATCATTCTTGATACCGATCCCGGCATCGACGATGCGGCGGCAATAGCCGCAGCGTTGTTTGCCCCCGAGCTGGATCTGCAATTGATGACCACGGTCGCGGGCAACGTGTCGGTGGAAAAAACCACCCGCAATGCGCTGCAGCTGCTGCATTTCTGGGGGGCCGATGTGCCGCTTGCCCAGGGAGCGTCAATGCCGTTGGTACGTCCGCTACGCGACGCGGCCTCGGTACACGGCGAATCCGGCATGGAAGGGTATGATTTTGTCGAGCACGATTGCCAGCCGCTGCCGAAACCGGCTTTCCAGGCGATTCGCGATGCGCTGATGCATGCCCCGGAGCCGATCACGCTGGTGGCGATTGGCCCGCTGACCAATATTGCGCTGTTGCTGACGCAGTACCCGGAATGCCGCTTTAACATTCGCCGGCTGGTGCTCATGGGCGGGTCCGCCGGGCGCGGTAACTTCACGCCCAACGCGGAGTTTAATATTGCCATTGACCCGGAGGCGGCAGCCCAGGTGTTCCGCAGCGGTCTGGAGATCGTCATGTGCGGCCTGGACGTGACGAACCAGGCGCTACTGGCGCCCGACTATCTGGCGACGTTGCCGGCGTTGAACAAGACCGGGAAAATGCTCCATGCATTATTCAGCCACTATCGCAGCGGCAGCATGAGCAGCGGCCTGCGTATGCATGACCTGTGCGCCATTGCGTGGTTGGTTCGCCCGGAGCTGTTTACGCTCAAACCGTGTTTTGTGGCGGTGGAAACGCAAGGAACCTGGACCGCTGGCACCACCGTTGTCGACATCGAAGGACGCCTGGGACAGCCAGCGAACGCGCAAGTGGCACTGGATCTTGATGTCGCCGGTTTCCAGCGCTGGGCCGCGGAGGTGCTGTCTCTGGCACCGTAAGCGGCGCTAGCTAGCGACGGTAAATCTTCTCGCTCAGGTAATCGATCATGGCCCGCATTCTGGCAGGCATGTGCTTATTGCCCGACCACAGCAGCCACAGCTGGCCGCTATAGCTGCTGATAAACTCCCATTGCGCCAGAACCTGCACGATCTCCCCGCGCTCCAGCGCCTCGCGGGCGGTAAACAGCGGCAGGCTGCCGATCCCCAGATGTTGCTTCACCGCGTCAAGACGTACCGCGGTATGGTTGGCGGCGTAGCGTCCGTGAGTCTGAATGGTGTCCGTTTTGCCCGCCTGACGGAATTTCCAGCGTGAGTCGGCCGGGGTTTCGCCGAGGCTGATACAGCTATGGTTACGCAGGTCAGCCGGCGTCTGCGGCGTGCCGTGCTGGCGTAAGTAGCCCGGAGTGGCGCAGATAATGTGCGTCACCGGCATTAACGGCTTGCCATGCAGCCCCGGAGAAGGCGTATGGGTAATGCGCAGCGCCAGATCGATACCATCATCAATCAAATCCAGATAGCGGTCTTCGAGCCGCAGGCAGACATCCACTTCCGGATAGCGATCGAGAAACTCGGTCATCAGCGGATGAATCACGAAGCGACCGACGGCTTTAGGCACGCTGAGCGTGAGTTTTCCCTGCGCTACCTCCTGGGTGCTGCTGGCGGAGTCCATCGCCTGGCGGGCCGACGTCAGCATATCCAGCGTGTGGCTATAGACCGATTCCCCGGCATCGCTCAGGCGTAATTTACGCGTACTGCGCTGCAGCAGTTTGCAACCCATCTCATGTTCAAGACGCGAGACGCTGCGGCTGATCGCCGATGGCGTTACCCCGTTCAGCCGGGCGACGGCGGAGAAGCTGCCGTGGTCGACAATCTGCACAAACAGGGCAAGGTCGGGCAGTAAATTAAGATTCATTTGTGCTCATCAGGCAAAGGTCCATTGATGGATGACGGGATTATCGTCATGTGTAATATCAATATACTGTCCTGACAGAGAGGAGGACAACCATGACTGAACGTCTTTATTACACCAGCGATGCGACCGAAGGACGCGCACGGATACTGGGCTGCCTGCCCGAAGCCGATGGTCGCTACGCCATCACCCTGGATCAAACCCTGTTTCACCCGCAGGGCGGCGGGCAACCGGCCGATCGCGGCTGGATCGGCGATATTCCCGTGGAGAGCGTTAGCGCACGCGGCGATAGCATTGTGCATATTGTTTCGCAGCCGCTGCCCCTGGAGGAAGTCACCATGCGGGTGAATGCTGAAGAAAGGCACCTGCACGCCCGGTTACATTCTGCCGGGCATCTGATTGGTCAGGCCGGTGAACGCTTTGGCTGGCAGCCCATTAAGGCTCATCACTGGCCTGGCGAAGGGCGGATCACCTTCAATGCTGGCGCACAGGCGTCGCTGCCCGAAGCCAGCGCGCTGCTGGCGCAGGTTGAAGCCTGGCAGGCAGAGAATTTACCGCGTCAGATGTCGTTTGCTGATGGCCTGCGCAAGGTCGGGTTCGGCGACATGCTGAGCTATCCCTGCGGCGGCACGCACGTCGCCAGCCTGGCTGAGCTCGGCAAGGTGACGATACTGCAGGTGAAAATGAAAAAAGGGCAAATGATTGTTAACTACACGCTGGAATAGCGACAATGTTGCCGTGGGTATCTGTGATACCGACGGCAAATTCGCATGATACATTCAAGGTTAATCGATTAATCTGCTAATCTGATTCTGCTGTTCTCCTTGGGCCGGAGACAAACATGAATCCTTCTTTTATCCAGCCACCGCAGGTGGCCTGGGCCAGTGGAGCACTTTCCAATGGTCCGTTATTACGTAAGTCAACGCGCATTATCGATCTTGCCGGAATTTTTGCCGATGAGCAGGCTCATCAGGCCATGACGGGAGAGCGGGTTGTTTATGATGTAGAAATATTTGATACCTCTTCAGACGAAGGGGCTCTGTATACCGGCGTTACCCATCTGTATCCGGGGAAAGTTGGCAACGAGTATTTTATGACCCGTGGGCATTACCACGCCCGCCGTGAGCAAGGCGAAGTTTACTTTGGCCTGCGTGGTAACGGTTTGCTGTTGCTGCAAAATGAGCAAGGACAGGCGCGGCTCGAAAAGGTTTCTGTTGGGTCCGTGCATATTATTCCCGGATTTACCGCCCACCGGTTGATTAATACCGGTGAGGATACGCTCTCTGCGTTGGCCGTCTGGCCCGGCGTGGCAGGCCATGACTATGCATCGCTGGTAAACGGCTTCGCGTTGCGGATTATCGAGGAACATCAACAGATCCAGGCAAAGGAGGTGCAGAATGGCTAATTCTGTCAGTGATTATGGTCTGGATATGACGATTCATCATCAGCCGCTGGGTTTCAGCTATGGTGAGGATGTGACTGGTCCGATGCCGGAGATCCGTCACCTCGAACAAATCCGTGCTTCGCTGCGCGACCCGCATTGCGACGGACCGCAAGATGTCTATGCTATCGCCATGGACGTTGCGCGGATGCAGGATCGCGAAGAGCTACAAAAACGAATGCTGCTGTTTGGCGTAGTGACCTATGCCGCCGGACGTTTAGGAGATGAGCCGATTCGTAGCCAGGGGCATATCCATCGTATTAGCCAGCACAGTGGTTGGTCGCCGCCAGAGCTCTATGAGATCTGGCAAGGGAGCGCAATTATCTATATGCAGGAGTACGTAGAGGACGACCCCGGTCGTTGCTTTGCCGTGATTGCTAACCCAGGAGAAAAAGTGCTGGTGCCACCAGGATGGGGGCACGCCACGATATCGGCTAACCCGGATGTTCCACTCACTTTCGGTGCCTGGTGCGACCGTGAATATGGTTTTGAGTATCAGGCGGTTCGAGCGCGTAAGGGGCTGGCATGGTACCCGTTATTGCAAGATAAGCACGTGGTCTGGCAGCACAATCCATATTACGTTGCAGGACGATTACAGGCGATCACTCCCCGACAGTACACTGAATTTGGGCTAACTTCCGATCCGATTTATCAGCAGTTTATCGACGACCCTGCGCGCTTTCAGTTTATCTCCCGCCCGGATAAAACGGCGGAGCTGTGGCACAACTTCCATCCATAAGAAAACCGGGGCGTAATGCCCCGGTCAGCTTTATTCAGGCATGTTAACCGGCAAAGAAACCGCTGGCGACGCCTGCCGCAGCCAGCACCAGCAGCATGATCATGGCCTTCACTGGCGAAACGCCGCGTTTGGCCATCAAATACCAGGTCCCCAGCACCACGACAAGAGGCAGTAATTGCGGGAAAATACCATCCAGCATTTGCTGGACGTGGATATTAACGCCATCTTTCGTAATAAACTCTAGTCCGGTGCCGAGCTTTACGTAGCTTGCCGCCACGCCGCCCATCACGAAAACCCCCAGTAGCGACAAGGCTTCGCGCAGGCGGGCCGATTTGCTGCTGACCAGCATTTCTACCGAGCCGGAGCCCATTTTGTAACCTTTCAAAAACAGGAACCACGAGCCCGGTAGAATAATAGCCAGCCAGGCGATGGTATAAAATAGCGGCCCAAGAATACTGCCGCCGGCCGCAAGCGCCATACCAATACTCAATAATATGGGGATTAGCATGCCTGGGATCATCGAGTCGCCGATCCCGGCGATCGGCCCCATCAGACCGACTTTCAGGGTATTGATCGTTTCACCGTCGATGGGATCACCGTTAGCCTTTTTCTCCTCCAGTCCCAGCACCATACCGTTAACAATCGCGCCGATTTGCGGTTCAGTGTTATAGAACGAAGCGTGGCGGCGCAGCATTTCGGTACGCTCAGCGGTATCCGGGTAAAGTTTTTTCGCCACCGGCAGCATGCTCAGGCAGAAGCCGAAAGATTCCAGGCGCTCAAAGCTCATGGACGAGAGGTTGTGCATCATCCACGCTCGCCAGCAGCGGCGCAGATCCTTCCGGGTCAGGGTACGTTCTTCCATCAGAATTCATCCTCATCATCGACGACCGGTGCAGTGCCTGCGTTTTGTTGCGGCTCCGGTTTGTAGTTGTAATGGATAAGCGCCAGCAACGAACCCACGATCACCAGTGCGATCATATTGAGTTTTAAAAAGACGATGCAGACGAAACCGACGAGAAAATAGATCAGCATGGTGTAGTTTTTGATGATCTGCTTAAGCAGGATTGCGATCCCCACCGCAGGCAGGATGCCGCCCAGGACGTTCATCGTCGACAGAATGATTTTTGGCAAACTGTCCATAAAGCCGCTGATGTACTGTGCGCCGAAATAGACGGCAATAAACGTAGGCACGAAGCGCAAAACAAAGTTCGTGACCTGGGGCCAGATGGCGCTGTTGAGGTAAATACCGCGTTCGTCTCCTCGCTCCAGCGCCACGTCGGCCCGGTGATTCCAGAAGGAGTTCAGTACCATCATCGCATTGAACAAAATCGTGCCGGCGATACCGATAGTGGCAGCCAGAGCGACCGCTACCTCCGGCCCTTTACCTGACAGAATACCTAACGCAATTGCCGGATAGGCGACGAAGTTGAGGTCCGCGGGCATTGAACCGCCCGGCGTCACCATCGCGATATAAACCGCCTGGACCGCAACGCCTATCATGATCCCGGTCTTCAGGTCGCCCAGAATCAGCCCAACCAGCATACCGGACACCAGCGGTCGGGTTATCAGATACCAGCCGCCGGTCAGACCTAAAAGCCAGGGACTGCTGAGGGCCCCCAGATAACAAAGAATGCCAATCAACGTAGCTTCGATAATCATCATCCGCTCCTTATTTCAGCTTCTGGCGTGCGTCCTGCCAGCTGTAGTAGCTGGCATCCGGAACCAGACGGAATTCAACGTGATGCCCGTGCTGTACCAGCCAGTCAAAGGCGGCGACCTCAGCGGCATTCACCGACTGATTTGGTCCAATGGTGGTGGTATCCGCGCGGGCGCTCATTGGGCCAACGTTGATTTTGCCATTGGCATTCTTCAGGCTGATCCCTGCCGCCTCCAGGCGCTGTAAAGTGACCGGGGATTTGCCGATCACGAAATAGCGTTTCTCACTGGCAATGACTTTTGGCAGTTTTTCGATGGCTGTAGCGGTGTCGAACAGCCAGACTTTGATGTCCTGCACGGCGCCTTTCATCACCGATGAAAGTAGCGGATCGGCCGCGACAGCGTCGTCAATTGCCACGATACCGTCGCAGGGCAGCTCTTTGGCCCAGCGCGTCACGAGCTGCCCATGGATCACCCGGTCGTCAATACGTACAAAAGAGATACTCATAAGCGTTTTCCTCTAAAAATCATCGGGCTGAATGGCTAAAACCGGGGTGGCTTTAATCAGGGTGGGTACGGTTAACGCCAATAGCTGTAAGGCAGCGGCGTGAACATCCGTGAGGTGGATAATGTCTTCACTCTGCAGCAGCATCGGGAAATTAACCCCGGCCAGTACGGCGACAGGAGGCGTTGTCTGGGGAGAAAATGCGTGCAGGCAGGCGACGTTCCATGGCGTACCGCTTTGCATATCGCATAGCACCAGTACGCCGTCGGCATGCTGACCGGCTTCATCCAGCGTGCGGGCGAAGTCCTGCTTAAAGCCTTCGATGCCCGCCTGCTCGTCGAGCGTGACGGTAGAGACATGCGGTAATTCGCCATAAACCATCCGCCCGCTGGCTAGCAGGGCGTTGGCAAGAGGACCGTGGCTGGCAACAATGATGTTGATCATCTGCTTATCCCCTTACCCAGGCTTTGATGGTGGCAAGTTGCTGTCCTGCGCCTTTCCCCGATGGAGAGATGCGATACTCACCTACTGCGGCGGGTATGATAAACGTCTCGGCGTAGTGGACGATAAAGGGCTCAAAGGCACCGTCAGGGCTGTCGACGAGAGCTTCAGCCCCTTCGATCAGGTTCAATACGTTAACGCCACCCTTGGTATGGTGCGTTACCGGCGCGGTAAACCAATGGCGACGGGTTTCGATAAACTCACGTTCGTGCATGCCCGTCCGCTCCTCTCGCCAGCCTTCTCCTTCGGTGATAGGTTCAATGCGGTTAACCAGGTTGTCGTTGACCCACTGCGTATCGCGTTGCCAGTCGATGACCTGTTCGCCATGCTCCAGATGCACCGGGCGCGGTAATCCGTCTAAACCTAAACGCCCCCAGTCCCAGAGTTTGAAGGTGAAGATATAGGGTGTTGCGCTGATTTCAAGCACCATTGTGCCGCTTCCGGAACAGTGAACCGTACCGGCAGGAATAAGGAAGTGATCGTGCTTACGCGCCGGGATTTGGTTAACGAAGCGCCGATCGTCAAACGCTTTTTCGCCACGACCGGCTGCCTGTAGATCGTCGAGCATCTCCTGCGGTTTGATTCCCGTTCGCGTTCCCAAATAGACTACGGCTCCCGGCTCGGCTTCTAGGATGTAATAGCTCTCATCCTGGGTGTAGTGCATCCCGAACTGTTGTTGGATGTACTCGGTAACCGGATGAACCTGGAAACTGAGGTTCTGACCGCCGATGGTATCCAGAAAATCGAAGCGAATAGGAAACTCAGCGCCAAACCGGGCGTGGACCTTCTCGCCAAGCAGCGCACGCGGGTGGAGTAACACCAGGTTTTGTGAGGGGATCTCGATCCGCACCTGACCAAAACGCAGTAACAGGCTGTTTTCCTCGGGCACGCAATCAAAACACCATGCGTAATTGGGCGCGGAGGGATCGAGATCGAATTGTTGTTTCATCCACTGACCGCCCCAGACACCAGGGTCGAAGAAAGGGACGACCCGAAACGGGCGGGCGGTAGTGTGCTGTAGTCCAGCGCGCAGCGCTTCACCGCTGACTAGCGTCGGTGCATCTTTTTGTGTGGTGTCGAGCAGGTAATCGGTACGTTTGAGCAACGGCGTTTTATGGCGGTCGAAGACGCGCCATTCAATAAAGAAGGCGCGTTTATAGCGGCGGAGAATATCTTCGTCCTGGTTATCGGCCCCCCAGTTTCCCAGGCCATCATGGCGCATTCGTTGTTGGATTTCCCAACGTGGCATATCAGCGTAGACCAGCAGGTCTCCTGGGTGAACGAGCGTGGCGCCAGGACCATAGATCACAATGACGCCTTCCGTTACTGCGTCAACCTGGCGGCGTAACTGATGCAGTTTTTCGACATTAAAAAACTCATCAAGGTGATGGCAGGACAGCACGCCGAAGACGCGGTCATCGGTAAGATTGCGCGCCAGGAGATCGTGTAACGCTTGCTCATCGCGGCGGGCGGATTCGACGTTCAGTGTCAATGCAGCGTTGAGTGATGGCAACAGACGCTGTTCCAACTCCTCAATCCGCACACCTGGGTAGCAGTCCACAACCAGCACGGTTCTGGAGGATGTTGATGCTCTGGCGTTAAGTGCGGTATTGATGGAGGCCCAACCCTGCCAGGCCTGGTCGTCATAGCCCTGAATGGCTATATCAGGGAATTTATCATAGGTCGTTTGCATTATTTTTCTCCATATTGGCTAAATAAAGATTAATCGATTAACCTTGTTTTGACAGTATGGTTAACGCGATTAACCCGCCATAATCCACAACCAGCGGGCTAAAATGCGTCTTAATGTGAGTGTGCTCACAGGGAATAATGCATTTTTTAGGTTATTCGATTAACCTTTAATGAACGAACAGGAGGCATGATGACGACAGTAACGCTGGCACAGGTGGCCGAAAGGGCAGGGGTGTCTACGGCTACCGTTTCGATGGTGCTGCGTAATCGAGGACGGATTTCACAAGCTACGCGTGAACGGGTGCTGAAAGCTCTGGATGATTCCGGGTATGTCTACAACCAGACTGCCGCTAACCTGCGTAATCGCAGTAGCAATCAGGTCGGACTGTTACTGCATGATATTACCAACCCGTTTTATGGTGAGATGACGGCGGGGTTAAGTCATGAAATGGAGCGGCACGACCTGCTGCTGTTCCTGGCAAACAGTGAAGAGTCAGGCGAGCGGCAACAGAAGTTTGTTGACTCACTCATGCGAAACAACGCCTGCGGTATGGTGTTGTGCGCGGCGCGGGAAACCCCGACCTCATTTTTTGATGCCCTGAAAAGGCGCAATATTCCCGCCATTATGGTGGTACGTCCGCTCAGCGATCCGGATTTTGATTTTGTCGGCACCGATAACTTTCTTGGCACGCAAATGGCTACCGCTCACTTGTTGAAAATGGGGCATCGAAAGATTGCTTTTATCGGTGGCAGCTTGAGTTCAGGTACTCGGGCGCAACGTATTGGTGGCTTCACCAGTACGCTACTGGAAAACGGAATATCCCCTAATCCTGAGTGGATTGTCACGGCTAAGGCCAGCCAGATTGATGGGGCAAAAGTCGCCGAGGCGCTCCTGACCCGCTATCCGGAGATAACGGCCGCAGTCTGTTATCAGGATATTGTGGCTCTTGGTGTGATGCAGGCGCTACGCAAAACCGGGCGTGAACCGGGTCGGGATTTTGCGCTGGTGGGGTTTGATGATATTACCGAGGCGGCCCTGGTTCAGCCTGCCCTGACAACCGTTTCGGTGGCAGCAAAAGAGATTGGTCGGAAAGCCGGTGAGCTATTGTATAGCCGTATTCAGGGCAATAACGAGCCGCCAAAACGGATTATTCTGCCCCCCGCGCTGGTGATCCGTGAATCGTGCGGATTTATGCGCAAAGAGTCAGAGATCTCAGGCTGTTAGCGGTGCTTTAACGCTACGATATCTCTCCTTCTAATGATGAAAAACATATAGTTTTTACTGATATCGATCGCGGTTTGTCATAAATTTCTAATTATCGGTGTTTTTGAGTAGCGGCCCATCGTTGGGCTGGTTACTCTGAAAACTATTTACGTAAAGTTAACAAAAGAGAATAGCTATGCATGATGCACAAATCCGCGTGGCCATCGCGGGCGCGGGCGGCCGGATGGGACGCCAGTTGATTCAAGCGGTACAGCAGATGGACGGCGTGGCGCTGGGCGCGGCGCTGGAGCGCGAAGGTTCCTCCCTGCTCGGCAGCGATGCTGGCGAACTGGCAGGCGCAGGCCACATGGGCGTCACGGTGCAAAGCAGCCTGACGGCAGTCAACGATGATTTTGACGTGCTGATCGATTTTACCCGCCCGGAAGGCACCTTAAACCACCTGGCATTTTGCCGCGAGCACGCGAAAGGGATGGTGATTGGTACAACGGGTTTTGATGATGCGGGCAAACAAGCTATTCGCGATGCCGCGCAGGATATTGCCATTGTTTTCGCAGCTAATTTCAGCGTCGGCGTTAACGTCATGCTGAAGCTGTTGGAAAAAGCGGCGAAGGTCATGGGTGACTATACTGATATCGAAATTATCGAAGCTCACCACCGCCACAAGGTCGATGCACCGTCAGGCACTGCGCTGGCGATGGGCGAGGCGATTGCCGGTGCCCTGAACAAAGATCTGAAGGATTGTGCGGTCTACAGCCGTGAAGGCTATACCGGCGAGCGCGTAGCGGGCACCATCGGGTTTGCCACCGTGCGCGCGGGTGACATCGTCGGGGAACATACGGCGATGTTCGCCGATATCGGCGAGCGCATTGAAATCAGCCATAAAGCCTCCAGCCGGATGACCTTTGCCAATGGCGCCGTTCGTTCCGCACTGTGGCTGAAAGACAAGAAAACCGGGCTTTTTGATATGCGTGACGTCCTGGAATTAAACAGTTTATAAGATTTATTACCCATCGTGATGTGGTTGTTGCATTCAATATGTGATTGATTGCAAAGGGCAATATTTTATTGCCCTTTTTATTTTTAATTATTTCATTAGTGTTTTTATCTCAAGCTTTTATAATTCTGCTTTATCTCTCCTATTTCTGTTGTGTTATTGTAAATTTTGACCATCTGGTCTACTTTTTCATGCTCAGGCCCGCATTTTTTCAATCTTCCTGGTCCGCAAGCGTTTTCTTAGCATAGTTAGTTGATCTTTTTGCCTGCTAAAGCGGTGTGAAGTGCCCAGTGACGTAAAAATAGATTAAAAATATCGGCTTTAAGTTGACTTTTTCCCGACATCTATCCAGAATGCCGCCGTTTGCCAGAAATCCATAGGTAAGCAAATTTGCATTGATTCGTGCTATCGCTATGCATTAATATGCAAATAAAGTGAGTGAATATTCTCTGGAGGGTGTTTTGATTAAGTCAGCGCTATTGGTTCTGGAAGACGGAACCCAGTTTCACGGTCGGGCCATCGGGGCAACGGGCACGGCGGTTGGGGAAGTCGTTTTCAATACTTCAATGACCGGTTATCAAGAAATCCTCACTGATCCCTCCTATTCCCGCCAAATTGTCACTCTTACTTATCCTCATATCGGTAATGTCGGCACCAACGCCGCCGATGAAGAATCTTCCCAGGTACATGCACAAGGTCTGATTATTCGCGACCTGCCGCTGATTGCCAGCAACTTCCGCAATACCGAAGACCTCTCTTCTTACCTGAAGCGCCATAACATCGTGGCGATTGCCGATATCGATACCCGTAAGCTGACCCGTTTGCTGCGCGAAAAGGGCGCACAGAACGGCTGCATCATCGTAGGGGATAACCTGGATGCACAGCTGGCGCTGGAAAAAGCCAAAGCGTTCCCGGGCCTGAACGGCATGGACCTGGCAAAAGAAGTCACCACTTCAGAAACCTACAGCTGGACGCAAGGAAGCTGGACGCTGGCGGGCGACCTGCCGGAAGCGAAAGCGGAAAGCGAACTGCCGTTCCACGTTGTGGCCTACGATTTCGGTGCCAAACGCAACATTCTGCGCATGCTGGTAGACCGCGGCTGCCGTCTGACCGTCGTGCCGGCACAAACCTCTGCGGAAGAGGTGCTGAAGATGAATCCGGACGGGATCTTCCTGTCCAACGGTCCTGGTGACCCGGCGCCGTGCGATTACGCCATCGACGCGATTGAGAAATTCCTCGAAACCGATGTTCCGGTATTCGGCATCTGCCTCGGCCATCAGCTGCTGGCACTGGCGAGCGGAGCGAAGACCGTGAAGATGAAGTTCGGCCACCACGGCGGCAACCACCCGGTCAAAGATATCGATAACGACGTGGTGATGATTACCGCGCAGAACCACGGTTTTGCGGTCGACGAAGCGTCCATGCCGGCTAACCTGCGTGTGACCCACAAGTCACTGTTCGACGGCACACTGCAGGGCATCCACCGTACTGACAAACCGGCTTTCAGCTTCCAGGGACACCCGGAAGCGAGCCCTGGCCCGCATGATGCCGCGCCGTTGTTCGACCATTTTATCGAGTTAATTGAGCAGTACCGCCAGTCCGCGAAATAATCAGGAGAAAAAAGCCATGCCAAAACGTACAGACATAAAAAGCATCCTGATTCTTGGCGCTGGCCCGATCGTTATCGGCCAGGCTTGTGAATTTGACTACTCTGGCGCTCAGGCTTGTAAAGCCCTGCGTGAAGAGGGTTACCGCGTCATCCTGGTGAACTCTAACCCGGCCACCATCATGACCGACCCGGAAATGGCCGATGCCACCTACATTGAGCCGATTCACTGGGAAGTGGTACGCAAAATCATCGAAAAAGAGCGTCCGGACGCGGTTCTGCCGACCATGGGCGGCCAGACGGCGCTGAACTGCGCGCTGGAGCTGGAACGTCAGGGCGTGCTGGAAGAGTTCGGCGTGACCATGATCGGCGCCACCGCCGATGCGATTGATAAAGCAGAAGACCGTCGTCGCTTTGATGTGGCGATGAAGAAAATCGGCCTTGATACCGCGCGTTCCGGTATTGCACACACGATGGAAGAAGCGCTGGCCGTTGCTGCCGATGTGGGCTACCCGTGCATCATTCGTCCGAGCTTCACCATGGGCGGCACCGGTGGCGGTATTGCCTACAACCGCGAAGAGTTCGAAGAAATTTGTACCCGCGGTCTGGATCTCTCTCCGACCAACGAGCTGCTGATTGATGAATCGCTGATCGGCTGGAAAGAGTACGAAATGGAAGTGGTGCGCGATAAGAACGACAACTGCATCATCGTCTGTTCCATCGAAAACTTCGACGCCATGGGCATTCACACCGGTGACTCCATCACCGTGGCACCGGCGCAAACCCTGACCGACAAAGAGTATCAGGTGATGCGTAACGCCTCGATGGCGGTACTGCGTGAAATCGGCGTGGAAACCGGCGGTTCTAACGTTCAGTTCTCGGTGAACCCGAAAGACGGTCGACTGATTGTTATCGAAATGAACCCGCGCGTATCACGTTCCTCCGCACTGGCATCGAAAGCCACCGGCTTCCCGATTGCCAAAGTGGCGGCGAAACTGGCGGTCGGTTACACCCTGGATGAGCTGATGAACGACATCACCGGCGGTCGTACCCCGGCATCGTTCGAACCGTCCATTGACTACGTCGTCACCAAAATTCCACGCTTCAACTTTGAAAAATTTGTTGGCGCGAACGACCGTCTGACCACGCAGATGAAATCCGTGGGTGAAGTGATGGCGATTGGCCGCACCCAGCAGGAATCTCTGCAGAAAGCGCTGCGCGGCCTCGAAGTGGGCGCCACCGGTTTCGACCCGAAAGTGAGCCTCGACGATCCGGAAGCGCTGACCAAAATCCGCCGCGAGCTGAAAGACGCTGGCGCCGAGCGTATCTGGTACATCGCCGATGCATTCCGTGCCGGGCTGTCCGTGGACGGCGTCTTCAACCTGACCAACATCGACCGTTGGTTCCTGGTACAAATTGAAGAGCTGGTACGTCTGGAAGAGAAAGTGACCGAACTCGGTATCACCGGCCTGACCGCTGACTTCCTGCACCAGCTTAAGCGCAAAGGCTTTGCCGACGCGCGTCTGGCAAAACTGGCGGGCGTTCGTGAAGGCGAAATCCGCAAGCTGCGTGACCAGTACAACCTGCACCCGGTCTACAAGCGTGTGGATACCTGCGCGGCGGAATTTGCGACTGACACCGCCTACATGTACTCCACCTACGACGAAGAGTGTGAAGCGAACCCGTCCGTTGACCGCGATAAAATCATGGTCCTCGGCGGCGGCCCGAACCGTATCGGTCAGGGTATCGAGTTTGACTACTGCTGCGTACACGCCTCGCTGGCGCTGCGTGAAGACGGTTACGAGACCATTATGGTCAACTGTAACCCGGAAACCGTGTCGACCGACTACGACACCTCTGATCGTCTGTACTTTGAGCCGGTCACCCTGGAAGACGTGCTGGAAATCGTGCGCATCGAGAAGCCGAAAGGCGTCATCGTGCAGTACGGCGGCCAGACTCCGCTGAAACTGGCCCGTGCGCTGGAAGCCGCTGGCGTACCGGTTATCGGCACCAGCCCGGATGCGATTGACCGTGCAGAAGACCGCGAGCGTTTCCAGCAGGCGGTTGACCGTCTGAAACTGAAGCAGCCGGCTAACGCCACCGTTACCGCCATCGAGATGGCCGTTGAGAAGGCAAAAGAGATTGGCTACCCACTGGTGGTACGTCCGTCCTACGTCCTCGGTGGCCGGGCAATGGAAATCGTCTACGACGAAGCCGACCTGCGTCGCTACTTCCAGACCGCGGTCAGCGTTTCTAACGACGCGCCGGTGCTGCTGGACCGCTTCCTTGACGACGCGGTAGAAGTTGACGTTGACGCAATCTGCGACGGCGAAATGGTGCTGATTGGCGGCATCATGGAGCACATCGAACAGGCAGGCGTACACTCCGGTGACTCCGCATGTTCTCTGCCGGCCTACACCCTGAGCCAGGAAATTCAGGATGTGATGCGCGAGCAGGTACAGAAGCTGGCCTTCGAGCTGCAGGTTCGCGGCCTGATGAACGTCCAGTTCGCAGTGAAGAACAACGAAGTCTACCTGATTGAAGTCAACCCGCGTGCGGCACGTACCGTCCCGTTCGTCTCGAAAGCCACCGGTGTTCCGCTGGCCAAAGTGGCGGCGCGCGTGATGGCTGGCCAGACCCTGGCACAGCAGGGCGTGACCAAAGAGATTATCCCGCCGTATTACTCGGTGAAAGAAGTGGTGCTGCCGTTCAACAAATTCCCGGGCGTTGACCCGCTGTTAGGGCCAGAAATGCGCTCTACCGGGGAAGTGATGGGCGTAGGGCGTACCTTCGCGGAAGCGTTCGCGAAAGCGCAGCTGGGCAGCAGCTCAACCATGAAAAAACAGGGACGCGCGCTGCTCTCCGTTCGCGAAGGCGACAAAGAGCGTGTGGTTGACCTGGCGGCGAAACTGCTGAAGTTTGGTTTCGAACTGGATGCCACCCACGGCACCGCGATTGTGCTGGGGGAAGCCGGTATCAACCCGCGTCTGGTGAACAAGGTGCATGAAGGTCGTCCGCACATTCAGGACCGTATCAAGAATGGCGAATACACCTACATCATCAACACCACTGAAGGTCGTCAGGCGATTGAAGACTCCAAGCTGATTCGCCGCAGCGCCCTGCAGTACAAAGTTCATTACGACACGACCCTGAACGGCGGTTTCGCGACGGCAATGGCGCTGAACGCCAACGCTATCGAGAAGGTCACCTCGGTGCAGGAAATGCACGCGCAGATTAAGAAATAATGTAATCTGCCCGTAAAAAGCGCCTCCGGTGGTCGACCCCGGGGGCGCTTTTTTTTGCCTTGCGATCGGCTTAGAACAAAAACAAGAACATCCGCGTGAAAACACCACTTCGGAGAGTTCTGGTGTTCTCTCCCGGTTTGGTCAGCTAGCCTGAAGTGGTTAGGAAATAATTAATTTGACTGAATAACGGGAGAGAAACACGATGAAATACAATAAACCCCTCACCGCTGTGGTTTTCGCTGCTGCTGCACTGTTTACCGTAGCCGGGTGTTCATCCAATCAGTCGCTGAAAACTACCGATGGCAAAACCATTGTGACCGATGGTAAACCGCAGGTGGATGATGATACCGGCATGGTGTCCTACAAAAATGCGGAGACCGGTCGTACCGAGCAGATTAATCGCGATCAGGTTAAGTCGATGGACGAACTGGATAA
Source organism: Klebsiella sp. R445 (assembly GCF_051131755.1). Classification (NCBI taxonomy): domain Bacteria; kingdom Pseudomonadati; phylum Pseudomonadota; class Gammaproteobacteria; order Enterobacterales; family Enterobacteriaceae; genus Klebsiella; species Klebsiella sp. R445. The sequence continues at coordinate 2,406,111 of NZ_CP180446.1, read as the reverse complement.
CTAAGAGACAAATTCATGTGGCCCCGCATGGAACGCGGCGGGGCCGATGGCTGACTGATTAAAGCAGCGCGTGGTCAATTTTGACGATAATTTTGCGTAGCGGTGCGCCGGCATCCATGGCGCTCATTGGTCGATGCAGTTCCCCGGGAAACAGGACGGCCAGCTCTTCAGGATGCAGATGAATCAGCGTTTCGCTGCTGATCTCCTCACAAAAGCCAATATCATGGGCGTCCTTAAACGGTCCGTCCGGCACAATCTCCAGGCCTTTGTTTCCGGCCCCGATAATCTCCTCACCTTGCAGCACAATATGAATATCGATGTACTGACGATGGTACTCCGGGCGCTGTTCCGCCAGCGGTTTCGTGCTGCCTTCAACAACGGTAAAAAACAGATTATCGCCATCGACGGTATATTTCCCCGGTGGCAGAGCGTGCGGCTCCTGCTGCAGTACCGCCTGCAGCGCTTTGCGGATAACCGGCGGGTAAAAACTATTTTTAGCGGCGGCGCTTAAGGTATCGATAATCATGCCGGGACTCCCTGCGTGGGTTGCGGGTTAAGTAATGTGATGGAGTGCGCCACAATGCTCGCGACATCGGGGGCGATATCCACCGCGACGATATCGCCTTCGCTGGCATCCGGGGTTTCCAGCGCGGCAAACTGGCTGCGCAGCAGGGCTTCCGGCATAAAGTGGCCCTTACGCGCCTGCATCCGTTGCAAAATGCAGTCGTAGTCGCCGGTCAGCCACAGGAAGCGTAAATGGGGGTTACCCTCGCGCAGCTGGTCGCGGTAGCGCTTTTTCAGCGCCGAGCACACCAGCACGCCGGATTCGTTCTTCTGTCCAAGGCTGAAAATCACATCGCCAATGCGCTCCAGCCACGGCTGGCGATCGTTGTCATCCAGCGGCTGACTGGCGGCCATTTTGACGATGTTCTGCCGGGGATGAAGATCGTCACCGTCGATAAACTTGGCGCCAAGCGCCTGGGCCAGCGCCTGACCCACGGTGGTCTTCCCGGTGCCCGACACGCCCATCAAAATAATGCATTGCCCTGCCATAATGCGCTCCTTAATCAGACGGCAACCAGCATGCCGCCGTCGACGAATAACAGATGTCCATTGACGAAATCGGATGCTTTGGAGGAGAGAAACACGGCGGCGCCAATCAGCTCTTGCGGATCGCCCCAGCGTGCGGCAGGCGTACGTTTACACAACCAGTCGGTAAAGGCCCGATCGTCCACCAGGGCCTGGGTCATGGCGGTTTTAAAATAGCCCGGGGCAATACCGTTGACCTGGATGTTATCGCGCGCCAGCTCGACGCACATGCCGCGAGTCAACATCTTCACCGCGCCTTTGGCGGCGGCGTACGGGGTAATCGTGTCGCGGCCCAGTTCGCTCTGCATGGAGCAGATATTGACGATTTTGCCGCGCCGACGGCTGACCATACGTTTGGCTACCGCCTGGGAGACCAGGAATACCGCGGTCTGGTTGACGGAAATAACGTCATGCCATTCCTGCACCGGAAATTCGGTAAAAGGATGGCGGCGCTGAATACCCGCGTTATTAAATAACACGTCAATCGCACCAATTTCGGTTTCAATTTTCGCAATTGCATTTTCAACCGCCTCGGCATCGGTAACATTAAATACCGCGGAGTGGGCAATGGCACCCTCATCACGTAATTTCATGACCGCATCATCCGCACGAGACGCCGAAATATCGTTGACAATAATTTCTGCGCCATATCGTGCAAGGCCTTGCGCCATGACAAAACCAATCCCTTGTCCTGCGCCAGTAATTAAAATACGTTTGCCTTGTAAGCTGAAAAGATCTTTCATCTTGATATCCTGATTAACGGCTGAATATAAATGATGTGGTGCGTGTTAATGCCGCTGATGGCAAAACATGACCCGCAACAACCTGTGCTCTATCTCACGGATTTTTGCCGGGTAAATCTGTGATGGAGATCACTCAAAATGGTGTTACGAAAAGGGGTTACGCTAAACGTGATGTCGGGTGGAAATTGCCATGGCTCAAGGGGTTAAGCGCAGAATGGTGTGATTCTCTTTTTCCTGAACGGCAGGCATAATGGCCTGATGCATTGGATGTATTTGACGGGTCGATAGATGAAAGTACAACGCATTACGCTCAATGATATTGCAGCGCTGGCTGGCGTAACCAAGATGACCGTCAGCCGCTATTTACGTACGCCGGACAAAGTCAAACCGGAGACCGCAGAACGTATCGCCAGCGTGATTGCGGAAATCGGTTATGAGCCCGATCCCGATATTCCGGCGATGACCAGCGTCGTCGTTCCGCGCATTGGCGTATTAATTCCCTCTTTTCATAACCAAATCTTCGCCGACCTGCTGGCGGGGATCGAATCGGTGACCGCGGCGCACGGCTACCAGACGCTGGTGGTCAACTACGATTACGATCGCCAGCGCGAAGAAGAACAGATCGCGGCGGTGCTGGCGTTTCATGTCAAAGGCCTGCTGCTGACCGAGTCGGTTCACACCCTGCGGGCGGATAAGTACCTCAACGCCGCCAAAATTCCTATCGCCGAAGTGATGGGGCTGGCGGAGAATCCCGGGCGCATCAACGTCGGGTTCGATAACTTCAAAGCCGGTTTTGACATGACCACGATGCTGCTGGCGAGCGGCAAGCGGCACATTATCTATTTCGGCTCGATGTCTGACGTGCGCGACGAGCAACGCTACGCCGGCTATTGCCAGGCGATGGAGAATGCCGGGCTGGCGACAGGGCGTATTGCGCCGAATAAGGTGTCGTCGGTGTCGATAGGAACCGGCATGATGAATCTGGCGCGGCAGATGTATGCCACCATGGACGGGATCCTCTGTACCAATGATGACCTGGCGGTGGGCGTGTTACAGGAGTGCCTCGCATCGGGTATCAATGTCCCGCAGGAGCTGGCGATCGCCGGTTTTCATGGCCTGGAGATCGGCCAGATTATCACCCCGCGGCTGGCCAGCGTGCTGACTCCGCGCTTTGAGATGGGTAAGGTCGCTACTGAGATTTTAATCAAAAAAATCAAAGGACTGCCGACCATTGAGAAAGTAGACCTGCACTACCGCCTGTCGCTGGGCGAAACGATTTAATCCCGCCTGTCGCGCGACGCCACGGTGTTAGCAAACCGTTAACGCCATGCCCCGCGTCACAGCGTGATACGTCGGTTTTGTCTTAGCGATCACGTAGAGGGTAACAGCAATTTTTAACACGATTCAGCGTGATGCAGATCGCAAAACGCCCCGCTAAAAACCCGTTTGATAGTGGCTACCGTTGTAACGAACCGTCAAACAGGTGATCTGATGAAGAGTACTCTTACCCGCGCCGTCCTTTTAGTGGCCCCCGTTATTGATGCACTGCAGGAGCAGCTGGCGGCCCATTTCCCGCTGCTGCGTCTGTACGAGCAGGACGATCCGATAGGTTTTCTGCGTGAGCAAGGCGAGAACATTGCCGCGGTTGTCACCCGTGGGGACATTGGCGTACAGAACAGCGTCCTTGAGCTGCTGCCGCACGTTGGCCTGATTGCCATTTTCGGCGTCGGTACCGATGCCGTTGATGTGGAATATGCTCGTACCCGGCAGATTAAGATCTCCATCACCTCCGGCGTACTGACCAATGACGTGGCGGATCTGGCGATGGGGCTGCTGCTGGCCGCCTCCCGCAATCTGTGTCAGGGCGATCGCTTTGTCCGGGAAGGGCGCTGGGAGAAGGGCGGGATGCCGCTGGCGACTCAGGTCAGCGGTAAGCGCATTGGCCTGCTGGGGATGGGCAATATCGGCCAGGCGATTGCCCGTCGCGCCCGCGGCTTCGACATGCAGGTGCTTTACACCGACCGCAAACCGGTGCCGGGTCTGGATTATCAGTGGTGTGCCGATCTGCATACCCTGGCCCACGAGAGCGATTTCCTGGTGATTGCGGCCTCCGGCGGCGAAGCCAATCGCGGGCTGATCGATTATTCAGTGTTTAACGTCATGCCGAAACAGGCGTGGCTGATCAACATCGCCCGCGGCTCGCTGGTGGATGAGAAGGCGTTGATACAGGCGTTACAAAACGGTGTTATCGCTGGGGCGGCTCTCGATGTGTTTGAAGACGAACCGCATGTGCCGGCGGCGCTGATTGCGCTAGATAATGTGGTGCTGCAACCGCACGTCGCCAGCGCGACCCATGAAACCCGACAGAAAATGAGTGAGGTAGTTTTTGCCAACGTGGCGGCTTATTTCGCCGACGCGCCATTGCCGAACGCGATTAATTAATTTCTCTCTCTTATTTCTGTACCCAGCTCGTATTCAATGACAACAATAACCTCTGCATAGAGAGCGCGAAATATGAATGATAAAATTCCCAGCACCCGCTGGTGGCGTATTATTACGCCGGTGTTGATCGCCTGTATTATTTCGTTTATGGACCGGGTTAATATTAGTTTCGCATTACCCGGTGGAATGGAAGAGGACTTAGGTATTACCAGCCAGATGGCCGGTGTTGCCAGCGGCATCTTTTTTATTGGTTATTTATTTTTGCAAATACCCGGTGGGCGAATTGCGGTAAACGGTAGCGGTAAGCGTTTTATTGCCTGGTCGCTGATGGCCTGGGCGGTCGTTTCGGTAGCCACCGGCTTCGTGACCCATGAATATCAACTGCTGGTGCTGCGTTTTATTCTCGGCGTGTCCGAGGGCGGCATGTTACCGGTGGTGTTGACGATGGTCAGCAACTGGTTCCCGGAAAAAGAGTTGGGGCGTGCCAACGCCTTCGTGATGATGTTCGCCCCGCTGGGCGGCATGTTGACCGCGCCGGTATCCGGGGCGATCATCGCCGCGCTCGACTGGCGCTGGCTGTTTATTATCGAAGGTCTGCTGTCGGTGGTAGTACTGGCGGTCTGGTGGTTCATGATCAGCGACCGCCCGGAAGAGGCCCGCTGGCTGCCGGAGAAAGAGCGTCACTACCTGGTCACTACGCTGGCCGCCGAGCGGGCGGCAAAACTGGCGGAAGATCCGGTCAGCAAGGCGCCGGTCAAAGATGTTTTCCGCAACGGCGGACTGATGAAACTGGTGATCCTCAACTTCTTCTATCAGACCGGTGATTATGGCTACACCTTGTGGCTGCCGACGATCCTCAAAGGACTGACCGGCGGCAGTATGGCCAGCGTGGGTCTCCTTGCGGTATTGCCGTTTGTGGCGACGCTTGCCGGGATCTATGTCATCTCGTTGTTCAGCGATCGCAGCGGCAAACGTCGTCTGTGGGTGCGCTTCTCGCTTTACAGCTTTGCGGCGGCGCTGGTGGCCTCGGTATTGCTGCGTGAGCACGTGGTGGCGGCCTATATCGCGCTGGTGATTTGCGGCTTTTTCCTCAAATCAGCCACCAGTCCGTTCTGGTCGATGCCGGGGCGGATCGCCTCTGCGGAAGTGGCCGGTAGCGCTCGCGGGGTGATTAATGGCCTGGGTAACCTCGGCGGCTTCTGTGGCCCGTATCTGGTGGGGGTAATGATCTACCTGTATGGCCAGAACGTGGCGGTTTGCGCCCTGGCTGGATCGCTAATCATTGCCGGGACCATGACCTTCCTGCTGCCGAAACGCTGCGATCTCAACGTTAGCGAACCCGAGGTTACCGGCAGTCCGCAGCCACATAAGGCCGGCAGTCCGCAGACATAAAATCAGGTTATGATTGTAAGCGCTTCGATTAACTGACTACACTCTTGCAGATTACAACGAGAGTTAACGCAGGCTAATCAATGATTCTGATAATTTATGCTCATCCCTATCCGCATCACTCGCATGCGAATAAGCGGATGCTGGAGCAGGCAAGGACGCTGGATGGCGTAGAAATACGCTCCCTCTACCAACTTTACCCCGACTTTAACATCGACATCGCCGCCGAACAGGCGGCGCTGGCGAAAGCCGATCTGATTATCTGGCAGCATCCGATGCAGTGGTACAGCGTTCCGCCGCTCATGAAGCTGTGGATGGATAAGGTGCTGTCGCACGGTTGGGCCTACGGTCACAACGGCATTGCGCTGCATGGAAAATCGCTGATGTGGGCGGTGACCACCGGCGGCGGCGAGAGCCACTTCGATATCGGCGCATTTCCTGGTTTTGACGTGCTGTCCCAGCCGCTACAGGCCACCGGGCTGTACTGCGGCATGAAATGGCTGCCGCCGTTCGCCATGCACTGTACGTTTATCTGTGACGATGAAACCCTTCAGGCGCAGGCGCGCCGCTATCGACAACGCTTAATTGAATGGCAGGAGGCACACCATGGATAGCCATACGCTGATACAGGCGCTGATTTATCTGGGGTCTGCCGCCCTGATTGTGCCGATTGCCGTGCGCCTTGGTCTGGGGTCGGTGCTGGGCTATCTGATCGCCGGGTGCATTATTGGGCCGTGGGGCCTGCGGCTGGTGACGGACGCCGAGGCGATTCTGCATTTTGCCGAAATTGGCGTGGTCCTGATGCTGTTTGTCATCGGCCTGGAGCTTGACCCGCAGCGCCTGTGGAAACTACGGGCGTCGGTGTTTGGCGGCGGCGCGTTGCAGATGGTGGTGTGCGGGGCACTGATTGGCCTGTTTTGCATGCTGCTGGGGATGCGCTGGCAGGTCGCCGAGCTGATTGGCATGACGCTGGCGCTGTCGTCGACGGCTATCGCCATGCAGGCGATGAACGAACGTAACCTGACGGTCTCGCAGATGGGACGCAGCGCGTTTGCCGTTCTGCTGTTTCAGGATATCGCGGCGATCCCGCTGGTAGCGATGATCCCGCTGCTGGCCGCCAGCGGCGGTTCCACCACCCTCGGCGCTTTCGCGTTGTCCGCGCTCAAAGTCGCGGGGGCGTTGGTGCTGGTGGTGGCGCTGGGGCGCTATGTCACCCGTCCGGTGCTGCGTTTCGTGGCCCGCTCGGGCCTGCGTGAAGTGTTCAGTGCCGTGGCCCTGTTCCTGGTGTTCGGCTTTGGCCTGTTGCTGGAAGAAGTAGGGCTGTCGATGGCGATGGGGGCGTTCCTCGCCGGGGTGCTGCTGGCAAGCTCGGAGTATCGTCATGCGCTGGAAAGCGATATCGAGCCGTTTAAGGGCCTGCTGCTGGGGCTGTTTTTCATCGGCGTCGGGATGTCGATTGATTTCGGCACTCTGATGAGCCATCCGCTGCGGATCCTGATTTTACTGGTCGGTTTCCTGGTCATTAAAGGCGTGATGCTGTGGCTGATCGCTAAACCGCTTGGTGTACCGCGCGCGCAGCGCCGCTGGTTTGCGGTGCTGCTGGGGCAGGGGAGTGAGTTTGCCTTTGTGGTCTTTGGCGCGGCGCAGCTGGCGGACGTGCTGGACAGTGAGTGGGCGAAGGCGCTGACCTTAGCGGTGGCGTTGTCGATGGCGGCCACGCCGATTCTGCTGGTGCTGCTGACCCGGCTGGAGAAATCCTCCAGCGGCCAGGAGCGTGAAGCCGATGAAATTGATGAAGAGCAGCCGCGGGTGATTATCGCCGGCTTTGGTCGTTACGGGCAGATCGCCGGGCGTGTGCTGCTTTCCGGCGGGGTGAAGATGGTGATCCTCGATCACGATCCGGACCACGTGGAAACGCTGCGTAAGTTTGATATGAAAGTGTTCTATGGTGATGCCACCCGCGCGGATCTGCTGGAATCGGCAGGGGCGGCAAAAGCCGAGGTGCTGATTAATGCGATCGACGATCCGCAGGCCAGCCTGCAGCTGGTGGAGCTGGCGAAAGAGCACTTCCCGCATCTGCAGATTATCTCCCGCGCCCGCGATGTCGATCACTACATCCAGCTGCGCCAGGCCGGCGTAGATGCTCCGGAGCGTGAAACCTTCGAAGCGGCGCTGAAATCCGGGCGCACGGCGCTGGAGGCGCTGGGACTGGGTGCCTATGAAGCGCGTGAGCGCGCCGATCTGTTCCGTCGCTTCAACCAGAAAATGGTGGAAGAGATGGTCGAGATGGCGGAAAACGATGCGGCGTCTCGCGTGGCGGTGTTCAAGCGAACCAGCGACATGTTGACCGGGATTATCAACGAGGATCGTAACCATTTGTCATTGGTGCAGCGCCACGGCTGGCAGGGAACCGAAGAGGGCAGACATACCGGCGATATCGCCGATGAACCCGAAAATAAGCCGGCATCCTGAGGTGAAAACTCGCTGTTACGTTTGGTTTACAGTTAACATTTTGTTTTCAATTTAAATCCGCAGCTGGCGGTTCACGTGGCTTACGTGGGCTCGCCAGCAAATCTAAAAATTTTCTTATTCTTTACTCTCCACGCAGTCGACGAAGTATTACGCTTTCCGTATAGTGGCGGCAATTTTTTGCATTCGGGAAATTTTCAATGATCAGTCTGATTGCGGCGTTAGCGGTAGATCGCGTCATCGGTATGGAAAACGCCATGCCATGGAACCTGCCTGCCGATCTCGCCTGGTTTAAACGTAATACGTTAAACAAGCCGGTAGTGATGGGTCGCCTGACCTGGGAGTCTATCGGTCGTCCGTTACCAGGACGGAAAAATATCGTTATCAGCAGCCAGTCGGGCACCGACGATCGTGTGCAGTGGGTGAAATCGGTAGATGAAGCGATTGCCGCCTGCGGCGATGTTGACGAGATGATGGTGATCGGTGGTGGTCGCGTGTACGAGCAGTTCCTGCCGAAAGCGCACAAGCTGTATCTGACCCACATCGATGCAGAAGTGGAAGGCGATACGCATTTCCCTGACTACGATCCGGATCAGTGGGAATCGGTATTCAGCGAATTCCATGATGCCGACGCGCAGAATTCACACAGCTACTGCTTCGAGATCCTCGAGCGCCGTTAAGGCTTTCCCCGGTGGCGTTATGCGCGCCGGGGAGGTTTTATCGCGCTAAAGCGTTGCCCGGATAGCGCCCGTTGTTGGCGGTCATCCGGGACGCTCAACTTAAGACGCGATCGCGTCGCCTTCAGTCTGATCTTTCTGCCGGTTTGATGGCTGAGTAAAGTACTGCTTGTCTTCCCAGCGCAGGCAGGTGAGATCCCCACCCCAGCAGCAGCCCGTATCAAGGGCATAAATCCCCTCAGGCGTACCGCGGCCTTCCAGCGAAGCCCAATGTCCAAAAGCAATACTGTATTCATTGGCGACCGGACCCGGGATCGCAAACCACGGCTTTAATGGCGCGGGAGCGTCTTCCGGTGCCTCTTTGGCATACATATCCAGCTGACCATTCGGGAAGCAGTAACGCATGCGGGTAAAGGCGTTGGAGATAAAGCGCAGGCGGGCAAGGCCGCTCAGTTCGTTGCTCCAGTTATTCGGCATATCGCCATACATCGCGTCGAGGAAGAACGGATAGGAGTCGCTGGAGAGGACGGCTTCAACATCGCGCGCGCACTCTTTTGCCGTTTCCAGATCCCACTGCGGTGTGATGCCGGCATGGGCCATCACCAGCTTTTTCTGTTCATCGATTTGCATCAGCGGCTGACGACGTAACCAGTTAAGCAGGTCGTCGGCATCCGGTGCTTCAAGCAGTGATTTCAGGCGATCTTTTGGTTTGTTGCGGCTGATCCCGGCGAAAACGGCCAGCAGATGCAGGTCGTGATTACCCAGCACCAGACGAGCGCTATCGCCCAGAGATTTGACGTAGCGTAAGACCTCAAGCGAACCCGGGCCGCGCGCGACGAGATCGCCCGTGAGCCACAGCGTATCGTTCCCTGGGGTAAAGGCCACCTGCTTTAATAACGCGATCAGTTCATCGTAGCAACCGTGAACGTCGCCAATAAGATATGTAGACATTGTTTTAGTGAATGAGCGTTGGTACTGCGAGACGGAAAACAGGGATGTCGATCGAGAACGGCTCGCCGTTCACATCGATCATATCGTAATGTCCCTGCATGGTGCCCAGCGGCGTTTCAATGACGGCCCCGCTGGTATATTGAAATTCACCGCCTGCGGGAATATGCGGCTGTTCGCCGACAACCCCTTCACCCTGAACTTCAGTCTCACGACCGTGGCCGTTGGTGATAAGCCAGTAGCGGCCAAGAAGCTGAACCTGAGTCCGCCCCAGATTGCGAATAGTGACGGTATAAGCGAAGACGTAGCGCTCCTCTTCCGGGGAAGACTGCGATTCGATATAGACGCTTTGCACCTGTACGCAAACACGAGGCGAATTGATCATGGTTAGCTCTCCTTGGTGGGCGCGTTGTCGGATAACCAGTTGGCTAACTGACAGTACTGCGCCACGGAAATATTCTCTGCACGTTTTGCCGGGTCGATGCCCAACTCGGTCAGCACGTCAACGCTGAACAGGTTGCCGAGACTGTTGCGAATCGTTTTCCGACGCTGATTGAACGCTTCGGTAGTAATTCGGCTCAGTACACGCACCTCTTTCACCGGATGCGGCAGCGTGCGATAAGGCACCAGGCGCACAACGGCGGAGTCCACTTTAGGCGGTGGTGTAAAGGCGCTCGGCGGTACTTCGAGTACCGGGATAATCTGGCAGTAGTACTGCGCCATGACGCTCAGACGACCATATGCCTTGCTGTTCGGTCCGGCAACCAGGCGATTGACGACCTCTTTTTGCAGCATAAAGTGCATGTCGGCAATGGCATCAGTATAGCTGAACAGATGGAACATCAGCGGCGTCGAGATGTTGTACGGCAGGTTGCCAAACACGCGCAGCGGCTGACCCATGGTCTGCGACAGCTCGCCGAAATTCATGGTCATGGCATCTTGCTGATAAATCGTCAGCTTCGGTCCCAGGAAGGGATGCGTTTGCAGACGTGCGGCCAGATCGCGGTCGAGCTCGATAACCGTGAGCGCGTCAAGGCGTTCACCGACCGGCTCGGTCAGTGCGGCGAGACCCGGACCGATTTCGACAATAGCCTGCCCTTTCTGAGGGTTAATGGCCGAGACAATGCTGTCGATCACGAACTGATCGTTGAGAAAGTTTTGCCCGAAGCGTTTACGAGCTAAGTGGCCCTGATGGACTCGATTATTCATTGCGTATTAACAATCATTTTGATGGCGAGATTAAGCGCCGTGATAAAACTGCCGACATCCGCTTTTCCCTGGCCCGCCAGTTCAAGCGCGGTACCGTGGTCAACGGAGGTTCGAATAAAAGGTAAACCGAGCGTAATGTTCACGCCACGGCCAAAGCCCTGGTATTTTAGCACGGGAAGGCCCTGATCGTGGTACATCGCGAGTACCGCATCGGCATGGTCGAGATATTTAGGCTGAAAAAGGGTGTCTGCCGGGAGCGGACCGCTCAGATTCATGCCCCTGGCGCGCATTTCTTCCAGTACCGGAATAATGGTATCGATCTCTTCGGTCCCCATGTGTCCGCCTTCGCCGGCGTGCGGGTTAAGCCCGCAGACCAGCACGTGCGGCCGGGCGATACCAAATTTATGGCGCAGATCGTGGTCCAGGATGGTAATCACCTCACGCAGTAAATCCGGCGTGATTGCCTCGCTGATGGCCTTCAGCGGCAGGTGAGTGGTCGCCAGGGCGACACGCAGCTCTTCCGTTGCCAGCATCATCACGACTTTGCTGGCGTGCGAACGCTCTTCAAAGAACTCGGTGTGCCCGGTGAAGGCGATCCCCGCGTCGTTGATGTTTCCCTTATGCACCGGCCCGGTAATCAACGCCGCAAATTCACCGTTCAGGCAGCCGTCGCAGGCGCGAGCCAGCGTCTCCACCACATAGTGCCCGTTAGAGATGTTCAGTACACCTGGCTCCACTGGGGCGTTTAACGTGACGGGAAGGTGCGTCAGGGTGCCAGCGCGTTGCGCTGTAGCGGGAAGGGAAGCGTCGTAGGGCAGAAGAGATAAAGGAAGACCGAGCTGTCGGGCCCGGTCAGATAACAGTGCGCCATCGGCGCAAACCACCAGCTCTACCGGCCAGTCGCGCTGTGCAAGCTGCACCACAAGGTCGGGGCCAATTCCGGCGGGCTCGCCGGGGGTGATAACAACTCGATTCATACACTTCATCCTTCAGGACGTCTTTTTTGGCAATGCCAGCGGGAGCCGCTGGCATTGCCGCCTCAATACATCCCGAATGCTGCCGGGGTGTATTGAGGCCGTGGTATTAGTTGTTCAGAACCTTGACGTAAGCGCTGGCGCGTTGTTCCTGCATCCAGGTCGCTGCTTCTTCCGAGAATTTACGGTTCATCAGCATCCGGTAGGCGCGGTCTTTCTGCGCGGCGTCGGTACGGTCGACCTGACGACTGTCCATCAGTTCAATCAGGTGCCAGCCGAAGGAGGAGTGAACCGGTGCGCTGGTCTGGCCTTTATTCAGGCGCATCAGAGCGTCGCGGAACGCCGGGTCGAAGATATCTGGCGTAGCCCAGCCCAGATCGCCGCCCTGGTTGGCAGAACCTGGATCTTCAGAGAAATCTTTCGCCGCTTTCGCAAAGGTGGTTTTCCCGCTCTTAATGTCTGCCGCGATCTGCTCCAGCTTCGCCCGTGCCTGGTCGTCGTTCATGATCGGCGACGGCTTCAGCAGGATGTGGCGAGCGTGAACTTCGGTGACGGAGATGCTTTTACTGCCACCGCGCATATCGTTGACTTTCAGGATGTGGAAACCGACACCAGAACGAATCGGGCCGATAATATCGCCTTTCTTCGCGGTGCTCAGTGCCTGGGCGAAGATCCCCGGCAGCTCCTGAATACGACCCCAGCCCATCTGGCCGCCTTTCAGCGCCTGCTGGTCAGCAGAGTAGGTGATAGCAAGTTTACCGAAATCGGCGCCGCTGCGTGCCTGCTCGACGATGGAGTTGGCCTGCTGCTGAGCGGCAGCCACGTCGTCAGAAGATGGGTTTTCCGACAGCGGAATCATGATGTGGCTCAGGTTCAGTTCAGTGCTGGCATCGTTCTGATCGCCAATCTGCTTCGCCAGGGATTCAACTTCCTGCGGCAGCACGGTGATACGGCGACGAACTTCGTTGTTGCGCACTTCCGAAATCAGCATCTCTTTACGGATCTGATTGCGGTAAGTGTTGTAGTTCAGACCTTCGTAAGCCAGGCGGCTACGCATCTGATCCAGCGACATGTTGTTCTGTTTTGCGATGTTGGCAATAGCCTGATCGACCTGATCGTCAGTGACTTTCACGCCCATTTTCTGGCCCATCTGCAGAACAATCTGGTCCATGATCAGACGTTCGAGGATCTGATGACGCAGGGTTGCGTCATCCGGCAGCTGTTGACCGGCCTGCCCAGCATTCAGCTTAACCGATTGCATCAAGCCATCGACGTCGCTTTCAAGAACAACGCCATTATTGACGACAGCCGCTACTTTATCGACAACCTGTGGGGCAGCGAAACTGGTATTCGCGATCATGGCGATACCGAGAAGCAGCGTTTTCCAGTTCTTCATACTTTTTCCATTTCAATTAACCGCAAGTGCGGATTACGTTTTAAACCAGCCACATCACAGGGAGTTCTGGTACGGTAAAATGTTCGAACGCAGCATCTGCTGGGTGCCGAGACCGTAGTTGGAGCTCAGGCCACGTAGCTCAATGTTGATGCCAAAGGTGTTGTCGTATTTGCTCTCGCCGTTACCGTTCGAATCCCAGCCGTTGATCTTACGTTCGTAGCCAAGGCGAATCGCGTAGCAGCAGGAGTTATACTGGACCCCTAACATCTGGTCGACGCTCTTTTTGGTATTGGTGTCAAAGTAGTATGCACCGACGACAGACCAGCGATCGACAATCGGCCAGCTGGCAGTCATGCCCACCTGAGAAATACCATTTTTGTACTGCTCAGCGGTGGAATACGACGGCAGCGTTGCCTGAATGTATTCCGGGCTGGCGTAACGATAGTTGAGCTGTACTAAGCGGTTTTCATCGCGACGGTATTCCACTGTGCCGTTACCGGTAGCGACGTTATCCAGACGCGTATCGTACTGAATACCTCCGCGTAAACCCCAGTTATCGGAGATACGCCAGTAGGTATCTCCGGCCCATACCAGTGAACCCGTTGTGTCGTCATTCTCCCAGTTGACGTTGTCATCACCGGTCCGGGACTCGGTGAAATAATAGATTTGACCAACGGAAATATTAAAACGTTCAACGGCGGCTGAATCATATACGCGAGAGGTGACGCCGGTGGTGAGCTGGTTCGCTGAAGCAATGCGATCCAGGCCGCTGTAGGTACGGTCGCGGAACAGGCCGGTATAGTCTGATTGCAGCAGCGTGGAGTCGTAGGTACCGATCTGGCTCTGGTCACGATACGGGATATACAGATACTGCATGCGCGGTTCCAGCGTTTGGGTGAAACCCTCCTGCATGTCGCGCTCGAAGACCATTTTACCGTCGATTTTAAACTGCGGCATCACACGGTTGACGGACTCTTTATAGTCCGTGCCATTGGCGGCGTTGTAGTTATCGAGGTTGCTTTGCTGGTAGTGGGTCGCCAGCAGCTTGGCTTCGGTATTGATACTGCCCCAGCCGTTCGACAGCGGTAAGCCGATCGTCGGTTCAAAGTGAACGCGGGTGGCTTCCGGCATGTTGCTGTTGGTGTTGAGGAAGTGCACCGCCTGTCCATACAGGTGGGTGTCAAACGGACCAACATCGTTCTGGTAGTAGTTAACGTCGAGCTGCGGCTGCGCCGCGTAGGAGTTGCTCGATTCGCGGTTAAAGACCTGGAACTGTTTGGTCGACACGGTGGCGTCAAAGTTTTGAACGACGTAGCCGGCGCTGAATTTCTGCGTGGCGTAGCCGTCGGTACTGGAACCGTATTTAGAGCTGAAGTCGTTAAAGTAGTCCGCATCGCTTACTTTGGTGTAGTCAGCGTTCAGGCGCCATACCTGATCGATTACACCCGAGTGGTTCCAGTAGAACAACCAACGGCGACTGTTGCTGTCGCTGGAGTGGTCATCCTGGTAGATTTTATCGGAAGGCAGGTAGTCAAATTCGAACAGACCCGTGCCTGCTTTGGTCAGATAGCGGAATTCGTTTTCCCACATCACGCCGCCACGCTTGCTCATGTAGTGCGGCGTCAGCGTTGCATCGAAGTTAGGCGCAATGTTCCAGTAATAGGGGAGTGAAAACTCCACGCCATTCTTGGTGCTGTATTTAGCGTTCGGGATCAGGAAGCCAGAACGGCGCTTGTCGCCTACCGGCAGCTGCAGGTAGGGGCTGTAAAACACCGGCACTGAGCCGATTTTAAAGCGCGCGTTCCAGATTTCCGCAACCTGCTCTTCGCGGTCATGAATAACTTCACTCCCGACGACGCTCCAGGTATTCGAACCTGGCAGACAGGAGGTAAAGCTGCCGTTTTCCAGAATGGTGTAGCGGTTCTCACCGCGCTGTTTCATCAGGTCTGCGGTGCCGCGGCCCTGACGGCCGACCATCTGGTAATCGCCTTTCCAGATATTGGTATCTTTGGTATTCAGGTTTGACCAGCCTTTGGGGCCTTTCAGAATGACCTGATTATCGTCATAGTGCACATTGCCGAGTGCATCAACCGTACGTACCGGTTGCGGCTGGCCCGCAGCCTGCTGCTGATGAAGCTGAACCTCATCTGCCTGGAGACGGCTATTGCCCTGGTTGATATCGACATTGCCGGTAAATACCGCGTTGTCCGGATAATTACCCTTCGCATGCTCGGCATCGATCGTCACCGGTAGCTCGTTGGTTTTTCCTTCAACCAAAGGACGATCGTAGCTTGGCACGCCAAGCATACATTGCGTCGCGAGATCGGCGGCGAGGCCTTGCTGGCTGTACAAGGCGCTGGCGATCATGGTGGCCAGGAGGCTGGGAATACGTTTTTTCATACGTTGTTTTTGTTGTTCCGTCATCTTATGGCAGCGGCTTGCAAACGGTCAGAGCCTAACGTACTCATCTTCATCGCGCTAGTGTTAATCCTGCCGGTTTGGATCCCGAGCGTTAGGCACCGTGTAGAATGACGAGTATGATAAAGCAAAATATAGGCTATGTCCCACAATTGACCTAAGCGTCAGTGCTTTGTAACGTGCGGTCTTATATAGCTTAACTGGCGGCGTAAATATTGGGGAGTCTATGCAGTATTTGGGTAAAATAATTGGGGTTGCAGTCGCGTTAATGATGGGCGCAGGCTTTTGGGGCGTGGTGCTGGGGCTATTGGTCGGGCATATCTTTGACCGCGCACGGAGCCGTAGAATCAATGTGTTCGCCAACCAGCAAGAGCGCCAGGCGCTGTTCTTTGCCACTACCTTTGAGGTGATGGGGCATCTGACCAAATCCAAAGGCCGCGTCACCGAAGCCGATATTCATGTTGCCAATGTCCTGATGGATCGTATGAACCTGCATGGAGAGTCGCGTACCGCGGCACAGCATGCGTTTCGGGTAGGTAAATCAGACGATTATCCGCTGCGCGAAAAAATGCGCCAGCTGCGTAGCGTCTGTTTCGGCCGCTTTGATTTGATTCGGATGTTTCTGGAAATTCAGCTGCAGACCGCTTTCGCCGACGGTGAGTTACATCCTAATGAACGTGACGTGCTGTTCGTCATTGCCGAAGAACTCGGGATCTCGCGCGCGCAGTTCGAGCAGTTCCTGCGCATGATGCAGGGCGGCGCGCAGTTTGGCGGCGGGGGTTCTCAGCAGGGTAGTTACGGTCAGGGCGGCGGCAACGCTGGCTGGCAGCAGGCGCAGCGTGGACCAACGCTGGAAGACGCCTGCAACGTGCTGGGCGTGAAGCCCACCGATGATGCTGCCACCGTGAAACGTGCTTATCGCAAGCTCATGAACGAGCACCATCCGGATAAGCTGGTGGCGAAGGGGTTACCGCCAGAAATGATGGAGATGGCAAAGCAGAAAGCGCAGGATATTCAAAAAGCTTGGGAACTGATCAAAGAACAACGCGGTTTTTAAGCACCAGCCCTGGGCCTGTCAGCGCCTGGGGCCTCTCTTACTACCGGGAGAGGCCTTATGAGGCGCTGGCGACGCGGCGGTACATGCGTCGCGGGTGGCCAATTTTACCGTACAGCATATCCACTTCCAGAAAACCGATCTCCACGCAGTGCTCCAGATAGCGACGGGCGGTCGTTTTACTTAAGCCGGCATCGTTCACCACCTCATCCACGGAAAAACTGTGTGCTTCCCGGTCATTGAACAGGCTCTGCACCAGCGCCAGAGTCTTCTCCTCGATCCCTTTGCTGCCGCTGTCGGTACGGTAGTTCTTCGCCTGCAGCTGATAGAGGGAATCGACGTTTTGCTGGTCGACGATTTTCCACTCGCGCTGCTGATCGTAAAACTGCACGAAGCGCTCCAGCGACTGGCTCAGGCGCTTCCACGACACCGGCTTAAGGATGTAATCGAAGGCGCCGTTACGAATTGCCTGGCTACAGGTTTCCATGTCGCTGGCGGCGGTAATAAAAATCACCGAGCAGGTGGCGTCCGCCAGAATCGGGTCGGTCATCAAGGTGACGCCTTTACCGTCGGGCAAATAGTTATCGAGCAGCACCAACTGGGGAAGTTGGGCGTTGAGCATCTGCCGCGCCTGGCTGAGGGATGCCGCTATGCCGATCAGCCGCATCCGCGGATGTTTTTGAATCAGCTCGGCATGCAGCCGTGCCAGTTCACTCTCATCTTCGATGATTAACACATCGACCAGGTCATGATGCATAGTGGGCCTCTTGTTGCGGATGGGCGGGAGCGTCTGCGGGGATAAACAGCGTAAAGATCGCCCCTCGCGGTGCGTTGTCTGCGACCTCAATGGTGCCGCCCGCCTGGGTGACATAATGTTCGATAAGATACAGGCCGATGCCGTGATCGCCACGGGTTTTGGTGGTGATGCCGCGTTCAAAGATACGATCGCGGATCGCCGGGTGAATACCGATACCACGGTCGGCCACTTCAATCATCAGCTCCCGGGCGTTTAGCTGGATCAGCACTTCAACCGGCTCGTGCGGCAGCTCGGCACGTTGCGTGGCTTCAATAGCGTTGTCCAGCAGGTTGCCAATAATCGAAATCAGCTCTGACTCCATTAAGGACGGCAGGGGGCGATCGATATGACAGGCCGGGTCGAAACTAAGCTCTACTCCTTTCTCCCGCGCCCGGGCGGCTTTCCCCAGCAGCAGACCGCAGAGCGTCGGCGATGCGAAGCGCGAAGAGATAAAGTCCAGCAGCTCCTGCGCATGTTCGGATTGTGCCTGAATATAGCGGATCGCATCGTCATAATGGCCCATATGCAGCAGGCCGGAGAGCGTCGTCATGCGGTTCAACTGCTCGTGGCGCATGATGCGCAGGTTATCCACGTAGCGTTTGACCTGGCTCAGTTGGGCGCTGAGAGAGTTGATTTCATCCCGGTCACGGAAGGTGATCACCCAACCCTGCAGTGAATTTTCCAGCATGATGCGTACCCGGCTGGCGAGGACGGTCAACTGATTGAAGCGGCACAGCTCATCGTGAGTGTCGTTCTCCAGCATGTCGCCGCTGGCGAAAAAGGGCTGCGGCACGATCACGCTGTCGATGGATCTGCCGCGCAGCAGGTGGGCAGGCTGACTCAACCCCAGCAGGCTACGCGCCGCATGGTTGATGACTTCAATACGCCGGTGATGATCGATGACGATTACCCCTTCGTAGATCGACTCCATCATCGCCTTCTGCTGCCGCACCAGCAGGCCGATCTCCCGCGGCTCCAGCGAAAAAATCTGCTTTTTAATGCTGCGGGTAAAGTACCAGGAAAAAATAAACAGGGCGATCAGCAGCAGGATCGCCGCGATAAAGATATTGATAACTTTGGCCAGAGTGATGCTGTCGAGATAGCTGGTCAGGTAGCCCACCGAGACAATCCCCACCACCTGGCCGGCCTCATTGACGATGGGCGCCTTGCTGCGCAGCGACACGCCGAGCCCGCCTTTACGGATGGTGGTGGTGCTCTCGCCCGCCAGAACCGCCTGATTATCGCCGCCGACCAGCCGGGTGCCAACCCACTCCGGGTGAACGGAGTGGAACAGATGCACGCCGCGTGCATCGCCAACCACGATAAAGCTGGCATCGCTATGGGCGGCGATGTCGTGCATAAACGAGGTCAGCGCCTGGGGATCGTCGCGGCTAACCTGGCGACGAAGCTCCGGCATCAGGGCAATCTCTTCGGCCTGTATTCTGGCGCGGGCGCTCATCTCCTGATACAGCTGGTGACTGGCATCAACGTAGTAATAGGCTCCCAGCAGGGCGAACAGGACGGAGAAGAACGCCACCAGCGAAATGAACAGCTTAAACTGAAAGGAAACCTTCATAAGTGTTGTACCGCGTCTTTGTGGTATCGGCACGGTAACCTCTTTCCCGGTAACGACAGGAATGGTGCGGGAAACGCGCGGGCCTTTTTATCTGGATGAACCACCAGAATTATCTACCGGCGGATATTTATCAAGATGGCGCGCGATCCCCTTTAACCCACGGCGCTGACCAGCAAGACAGCAGCCCGATCTCGCGACGGCAGCAGTGGCGGGGCGTCTGGTGTGCGCTCGCCTGATCATGTCGCCAGCATGAGAGAATAAAAATCATAAAAACCACGCTAATAAATCAGATAGATATCACGTCGATGAATAGAAACCATAAAAACCATAGTGACCATTAAAACTTCATTTCTAATCCGCCGCGCCTCACATTAACTCTGCTTCAGGCTCCCTACTCTGAAAATGAATAATAACGAAAGGGCCAAAACCTATGAGCACCACAGACAATGCATTCTCTGCGACCCTCGACCCCATCAATACGCCAAAAGCGACGCTGAAACAGCGCTGGTGGCACGTGATGGACACCATGAAAGTCGGGATTATCCCGCTACCGCTTTTCCTGCTGGCCGGGGGATTGATTGCCCTCGACTGCCTTAACGGCAAGCTGCCGAGTGATATTGTGGTGATGGTCGCGACGCTGGCGTTTTTCGGTTTTGCCTGCGGTGAATTTGGCAAACGCCTGCCGATCCTCGGGAAACTAGGGGCGGCAGCAATCTGCGCCACCTTTATCCCTTCGGCGCTGGTCCACTACGGTCTGCTGCCGGATGTGGTGGTGGAGTCCACCACCAAATTCTACAAATCCACCAACATCCTTTATCTCTATATTTGCTGCATTATCGTCGGCAGCATCATGAGCATGAACCGGACCACCCTGATTCAGGGCTTCCTGCGCATCTTCTTTCCGATGGTGTGCGGCGAGATCGTCGGCATGTTGGTTGGCGTAGGCGTCGGTACTGCGCTCGGGCTGGAGCCGTTCCAGGTGTTCTTCTTTATTGTCCTGCCGATTATGGCCGGTGGCGTCGGGGAAGGGGCGATTCCGCTCTCCATTGGCTATGCCGCGCTGATGCATATGGATCAGGGCGTCGCGCTAGGCCGGGTATTACCGATGGTGATGCTGGGCAGCCTGACGGCGATTGTGATCTCCGGTGGCCTGAATCAGTTGGGTAAACGTTTCCCACATCTGACCGGTGAAGGCCAACTGATGCCAAACCGCAGTAACGAAACGCATCGCGAAACCCAGGATGTCGATGCGAAGACCGATGTGACGACCCTGGCTTCGGGCGCGCTGCTGGCGGTGCTGCTGTATATGCTCGGCATGCTCGGGCAGAAAATGATAGGGCTGCCGGCTCCGGTGGGAATGCTGTTTCTGGCGGTTCTGCTTAAGCTGGTCAACGGCGTCTCTCCGCGGCTGCAGGAAGGGTCGCAGATGGTCTACAAATTCTTCCGTACGGCGGTGACCTACCCGATTCTGTTTGCCGTCGGCGTGGCGATCACCCCGTGGCAGGAGCTGGTGAACGCCTTCACCATCGACAACTTGCTGGTGATTGTCAGCACCGTTTCGGCGCTGGTGGCGACCGGCTTTTTTGTCGGTAAAAAGATTGGCATGCACCCGATCGATGTGGCGATTGTCTCCTGCTGTCAGAGTGGTCAGGGCGGCACCGGCGACGTGGCGATCCTGACTTCCGGCAACCGCATGAACCTGATGCCGTTCGCCCAAATCGCCACCCGTATCGGTGGTGCGATTAATGTTTCGCTGGGTCTGCTATTCCTCAGTCACTTCCTCGCATGATTTAGCTCTGCGCTAACAGGATAATCTGCAATTTTCGACCACAGGACGAAGAAAATTTCTTTGTCCTGTATCCTAAATTCTGTCGGTTTAGCGATACAATCAGCGCCGTAATTCGCTATTGCGACGGCAGCCTGACCGCTGTCATTTTTTAAGTGAGGAGAGGAACAAATGTCAGTGGATACTCTCGCCCGTGAGGGCGTAAGCATGGAAGCGCTGCTGGCGGCGAAAGAGCAGCGTGCGGCTCGTCAGACCGACTGGATCGCCCATTATCAACAGCCGGTGATTTCGCTGACCCTGGTGACCCCGGGGGCAGTGAAAGACAGCATTCGCTATCGCAATATGATGGGCGTGGCGTTGCAGGCTTGCGATCAAATGCTGTGGAAACACCGCTGGCAAACGCTGGACCGTCAGGTGCTGTGGCTGCCGACCGGGCCAGAAGCCCTGTGGTGCGTGGCGCATCCGGCCAGTGAAATCAAAGCCTTTTGCAGCGAACTGGAGCAGACTCACCCACTGGGCCGTTTGTGGGATATCGATGTTATCTGCCCGAAAGAAGGCCTGGTTGCCCGTCAGTCAATGGGCGAAAATCTGCGTCAGTGCCTGCTGTGCGACGAACCGGCGCACGCCTGTGCCCGTAGCCGTCGCCATGAGACTGAACAGCTTGTGGCCCATGTCGATCGGATGATTGATGCGTGGTTTGCCCGCGATTAACACGTTGTTGTAATTTGTCGTATCGTTGACAGAAATGCCCGGGTAGGCCGCTGGCGGCACAACCCGGGACAGATCGCGACGATCAGAAGTCGACGGGGGCGCGGAAGGTCATTGCGTTGCCGAAAGCCGGATGGGTGATGCTCAGCGTTTCAGCATGCAGCAGCAACCGTGGCGCCATAGCCAGCGCTTCTGGCGTTGCATAAAAGCGATCGCCAAGAATCGGGTGGCCCAGCGCCAGCATATGCACACGCAACTGATGCGATCGTCCGGTAATCGGCTTCAGACGTACGCGGGCGCTGTTATCGTCGGCATACTCCAGCACTTCATATTCGGTCTGCGCCGCTTTGCCGGTTTCAAAGCAGACTTTCTGCTTCGGTCGGTTCGGCCAGTCACAGATCAGCGGTAAATCCACCATGCCTTCTGCTGGCTGCGGGTGTCCCCACACGCGAGCGACGTACTGCTTCTTCGGCTCACGCTCGCGAAACTGGCGTTTCAGCTCGCGTTCTGCCGCTTTGGTCAGCGCCACGACGATCACTCCGCTGGTCGCCATATCCAGCCGGTGGACCGACTCGGCCTGCGGGAAGTCGCGCTGGACGCGCGTCATCACGCTGTCTTTATGCTCTTCCAGCCTCCCCGGGACGGACAACAAGCCGCTCGGCTTGTTGACCACCATGATGTGTTCATCCTGATAGAGGATAACCAGCCAGGGATCCTGGGGCGGATGGTAGTTTTCCATCGGCATCGTCATCGACATCGTCGTGTTCCGTTACTGGTGGGTGACCACAATTAAACGCAATGCGTCGAGACGCCAGCCTGCCTGCGCCAGGGCATCCATAACCTGTTGACGGTTGCTCTCGATGGCGGAAAGCTCGTCGTCACGAATGTTCGGGTTAACGGCTTTCAGGGCTTCCAGACGAGACAACTCGGCCGACAGTTTGTCATTGGCTTCATTGCGGGCGGTGTCAATCAGCGCCTGTGCCGCTTTGGCCACCTGCGCTTCGCCGAGCTGGAGGATCGCATGGACGTCCTGCTGCACCGCGTTGACCAGCTTGCTGCCGGTATGACGGTTCACGGCGCTCAGCTGGCGGTTGAAGCTCTCAAACTCCACCTGGCCGGCGAGGTTATTGCCGTTTTTATCCAGCAGCATACGCACCGGCGTGGCCGGCAGGAAGCGCTTGAGCTGCAGCTGCTTCGGCGCCTGGGCTTCCACCACGTAGATCAGCTCCAGCAGCAGGGTGCCTACCGGTAGCGCCTTGTTCTTCAACAGGGAGATGGTGCTGCTGCCGGTATCGCCGGAGAGGATCAGGTCCAGACCGTTGATGATCAGCGGGTGCTCCCAGGTCACGAACTGGGCGTCTTCGCGTGACAGGGCGACATCACGTTCGAAGGTGATGGTGCAGCCATCTTCTGGCAGACCCGGGAAGTCCGGGACCAGCATATGGTCGGACGGCGTCAGGACAATCAGGTTTTCGCCGCGATCGTCCTGGTTGATACCGACAATATCAAACAGGTTCATGGCGAAGGCGATCAGGTTGGTATCGTCATCCTGCTCTTCAATGCTTTCGGTCAGTTGTTGGGCCTGTTCACCGCCGTTGGAGTGGATCTCCAGCAGACGGTCGCGACCCTGCTCAAGCTGTGCTTTCAGCGCATCGTGCTGCTGGCGGCAGGATTTGATGAGCTCATCGAAGCCTTCGGTGGTTTCTGGCGCGGCAAGATAGTTAATCAGTTCGTTATGCACGTTGTCATAGACGGTACGGCCGGTAGGGCAGGTATGCTCGAAGGCATCCAGCCCTTCGTGATACCAGCGAACCAGCACGGATTGCGCGGTGCGTTCGAGGTACGGCACGTGGATCTGAATATCGTGGGCCTGACCGATACGGTCGAGACGGCCAATACGCTGCTCCAGCAGGTCCGGATTGAATGGCAGGTCGAACATCACCAGGTTGCTGGCAAACTGGAAGTTACGGCCTTCGGAGCCAATTTCAGAACACAGCAGCACCTGGGCGCCGGTATCTTCTTCGGCGAACCAGGCGGCGGCGCGGTCACGTTCGATGATCGACATGCCTTCATGGAACACCGCCGCACGGATGCCTTCACGCTCGCGCAGGACCTGCTCCAGCTGCAGTGCGGTGGTGGCTTTGGCGCAGATCACCAGCACTTTCTGAGAGCGGTGGCTGGTCAGGTAGCCCATCAGCCACTCAACGCGCGGATCGAAGTTCCACCAGGTGCCGGTATCGCCTTCAAATTCTTGATAAATCTGCTCAGGATAGAGCATGTCGCGGGCGCGTTCTTCGGCGCTTTTACGGGCGCCCATAATGCCAGAGACTTTAATCGCCGTTTGGTACTGGGTCGGCAGCGGCAGGCGAATGGTATGCAGCTCGCGTTTCGGGAAACCTTTCACACCGTTACGGGTGTTGCGGAACAGAACACGGCTGGTGCCGTGACGGTCCATCAGCATGGAGACCAGCTCCTGGCGCGCGGCCTGGGCATCATCGCGGTCGCTGTTGGCAGCCTGCAGCAGCGGTTCGATGTCCTGCTCGCCGATCAGATCGCCAAGGGTGTTGAGCTCGTTATCGCTCAGCTTATTGCCTGCCAGCAGCAGGGCCACGGCATCGGCTACCGGACGGTAATTTTGTTGTTCTTCTACGAACTGCTCGAAATCGTGGAAGCGGTTCGGGTCCAGCAGACGCAGACGGGCGAAGTGGCTTTCCATCCCCAGCTGTTCCGGCGTCGCGGTCAGCAGCAGCACGCCCGGCACGCGTTCGGCCAGTTGTTCAATGGCCTGATATTCACGGCTCGGTGCGTCTTCGCTCCACACCAGATGGTGTGCTTCATCGACGACCATCAGATCCCATTCCGCATCACACAGGTGCTCAAGACGCTGTTTGCTGCGGCGCACGAAGTCCAGCGAGCAGATAACCAGCTGTTCGGTTTCGAACGGGTTGTAGGCGTCGTGCTGGGCTTCGGCATAACGCTCATCGTCAAACAGGGAGAAGCGCAGGTTGAAGCGGCGCAGCATTTCCACCAGCCACTGGTGCTGCAGGGTTTCCGGGACAATAATCAGCACGCGTTCGGCGGCGCCGGCGAGCAGTTGCTGATGGAGGATCATCCCGGCTTCAATGGTTTTACCCAGACCCACTTCATCCGCCAGCAGCACGCGCGGCGCGTGACGACGGCCGACATCATGGGCGATATGCAGCTGGTGCGGGATCAGGCTGGTGCGCTGGCCGCGCAGGCCGCTCCACGGCATCCGGTACTGTTCGCTCTGGTATTTGCGGGCGCGATAGCGCAGCGCAAAACGGTCCATGCGGTCGATCTGCCCGGCAAACAGGCGGTCCTGCGGTTTGCTGAAGACCAGTTTGCTGTCGAGCAGCACTTCACGCAGTGTGACATTGGCTTCTTCGGTGTCGAGACGCGTGCCGGTATAGGCCAGCAGACCGTTCTCTTCATTTACTTCGTCAACCTGGAGCTGCCAGCCTTCGTGGCTGGTGATGGTATCACCCGGGTTAAACATCACGCGGGTGATGGGGGAATCATTGCGCGCGTACAGACGGTTTTCGCCGATGGCGGGGAAAAGAAGGGTTACCATACGCGCATCCAGCGCTACTACCGTCCCTAATCCCAGTTCGCTCTCTGTGTCGCTAATCCAGCGTTGACCAAGTGTAAAAGGCATATATGTTCAGCTCTTGTGTTCTTAAATTGCAGGCAATAGTTGATCATCTCCGGATAAGTCAGAGAGTGATCAAGATTGGGTCCAGGAATGGAAAGGGCGCTATATTACTGGATGGCAGGTCGTTCGTCACGTCCTCGTCGCCCTTCAATTTGCAGAACTGTCGGCTGGAAATTGCAGGGGGGCGAAGAAATCAAAATAGCCCCAGTTGCCCTGTTATTATTGTAGCAAAATCATCGTCGACAAAGGGAAGAATTCCTTCCGCGACCGGCTGAAGTTGCTTTGACAAATAGTGCTCATAATCGAGCGGCGAGCGCTGGTAGTCCAGCGGTTCGGGTCCGCCGGTGGTCCAGACATATTTTATGCTGCCGCGCTGTTGGTACTGCTGCGGCCTGCCCAGCCGCACGTTTTCCTCGTCAGCCAACCTCGCCGCGCGCACGTGCGGCGGAACGTTGCGCTGATACTCCGCCAGCGGGCGACGCAGGCGTTTTCGGTAAATCAGGCGATCGTCGAGCTCACCGCTCATCAACTTATCAATGGTCTCCAGGATGTAATCCCGATACGGCTGGTGGCGGAAAATGCGCAGATACAGCTCCTGCTGGAACTGCTGCGCCAGCGGCGTCCAGTCGGTGCGCACCGTCTCCAGTCCTTTGAACACCATCCGCTGTGCGTCGCCCTCCTGAATCATGCCGGCGTAGCGTTTTTTGCTGCCGGTATCGGCGCCGCGAATGGTCGGCATTAAAAAACGGCAGAAGTGGGTTTCAAACTCCAGTTCGAGGGTGCTGGTGAGCTGCTCTTTATCCAGCTCTGTGGCCCACCAGTCGTTAACGAAAGCGACCAGCGACCGGCCGATTTTTGCCGCCTCTTCTTCGCTATGCGGGCGTTTAAGCCAGACAAAGGTGGAGTCGGTATCGCCATAGATCACGTCATAACCCTGCGACTCAATCAGCGCTTTGGTCTGGCGCATAATCGCGTGCCCTCGCATGGTAATCGAGGAGGCCAGGCGCGGATCGAAAAAGCGGCAGGCGCTGGTGCCCAGGACGCCGTAGAAGGCGTTCATGATGATCTTCAGCGCCTGGGACAACGGTTTATTGTGCTGGCGTTTGGCGTCGTCGCGGCCATGCCAGATTTGCCCGACAATCCCCGGCAGGCAGTGTTTCTGTCGGGAGAAGCGTGCGCCGAGAAACCCCTCGGTGCTGTGCTCGGGTTCCGGATGGGCCATCCCTTCAATCAGTCCCACCGGGTCGATCAGGAAGGAACGAATAATCGACGGGTAGAGGCTTTTGTAGTCGAGCACCAGCACTGAATCATAGAGGCCGGGGCGCGAATCCATAACGTAACCGCCGGGGCTGGCCTGCGGCGGCACTTCGCCGAGGTTCGGGGCGACATAGCCCAGCCGGTGCATGCGTGGAAAATAGAGATGGCTGAAGGCCGCCACGGAGCCGCCGTGACGGTCGGCAGGCAGGCCGTTGACCGTGGCGCGTTCCAGCAGAAAGGGCATGATCTCGGTTTTGTGGAAGACTCGCGTCACCAGCTCGCAGTCCTGCAGGTTGTAGGCCGCCAGCGCCGGTTTGTCTTCGTGAAAACGACGGTCGATTTCGTCCATCCGATCCCACGGGTTATCGATGGCTTTTCCTTCGCCCAGCAGTTCACGGGCCACCGTTTCCAGGGCAAAAGAGGAGAAGTTCCAGAAGGCGGATTTCAGCGCCTCGATGCCGTCAACGATCAGCCGGCCGTTAGCCTGGGCGAAGAAGACGCCATTTTTAAACCCGTGTTCGCGCCACTCCAGTTCGCTATTGCCGCGACCAAGCATTAACGGAATACGGTAGCGTTCGGCATGTTTTTGCAGGACCCGCAGATCGAACTGGATGACGTTCCAGCCGATCAGTACGTCCGGGTCATGTGTGGCAAACCAGGCGTTAAGCTTTTCCAGCAGTTGCGGGCGGCTGGCGACATACTCCAGCTGGAAATCGACGGCGGGCGAGGGCGTTGGCTCAGGCCCGAGCATGTAGACCACCCGCTGGCCGCAACCCTCCAGCCCGATGCAGTACAGCTCGCCGTGACGGCTGGTTTCGATATCCAGCGACACCCATTTCAGCGGGGGACGGTAGTGCGGGCTGGGCTTCATGCGGGCGTTGACTACCTGCCGGCCCGCGGTGTCGCCTTCCACCCACACCGGCGCGGTGATAAAGCGCTCCATCAGATAGCGTTCCGGCGGACGGATATCGGCTTCGTAAACCGTGACGCCGTTTTCCCGCAGCTTTTTCTCGAGACGCATCAACTGGCGATGCGCGCGGCAATAGAGGCCGAACACCGGCTGGCGATGAAAGTCTTTTAAGCTGAGCGGGGCAAGGCGCAGTCCGTTTTCGCCCTGCAGCAGGCGTTCGACCAGCGGGCGTTGGGCTTCGGGAATAAACGCCACGGATTCCTGCGGCGGCAGGGTGACCTCAAGCGGCCCATCATCGGTGGCGAGCCAGAAAGACAGCACGGTGCCCTGCGGGGTATCCCGCCAGTGACGGGTCAGTAAAAAACCTTCTCGTGGCTGGGTCACGCCGTGCTCTCATCAATAAAAACCAGGCCTGATTATAGCCTGGTTCAATCGATTGTGCTGGGGTTTTATACAGGTATGGGGTTTATCCCGGAGGCGGTGCTTGCGCACCTGTCCGGGCTATCAGCGTGCACGATACCGTAGCCCGGTCAGCGCAGCGCCACCGGAAAGGGCAGCAGCATTACTGCCCGTAATAGGCTTTTGCCCCGTGCTTGCGCAGGTAGTGTTTATCCAGCAGCGTCTGCTGCATATCCGGTAACTGTGGCGCCAGCTGGCGGCAGAAAATGCCCATGTAGGCAATCTCTTCCAGCACGATGGCATTATGCACCGCATCTTCAGCGTTTTTGCCCCATGCAAACGGGCCGTGGGAATGCACCAGCACGCCGGGCATCTGGGCCGGGTCAATACCTTGTTCGCGGAAGGTTTCAACGATCACCGCGCCGGTTTCCCACTCATACTCGCCGTTGATCTCGTCGTCGGTCATCAGCCGCGTGCAGGGCACCGCACCATAAAAGTAATCGGCATGGGTGGTGCCGGTAGCCGGAATCGACTGCCCGGCCTGCGCCCAGATGGTGGCGTGACGCGAATGGGTATGGACGATGCCGCCCAGCGTCGGGAATGCCTGATAAAGCAGGCGATGGGTCGGCGTATCCGAGGAGGGTTTCTTTTTCCCTTCAACGACTTCGCCGGTTTCCAGACTCACTACCACCATATCGTCAGCCTGCATCACGCTATAGTCGACGCCCGATGGCTTAATCACCAACACGCCGCGCTCGCGGTCGACGGCGCTGACGTTGCCCCAGGTTAGGGTCACCAGATTGTGCTTTGGCAGCGCCAGGTTGGCTTCCAGCACCTGACGTTTCAGATCTTCTAACATTGTGTGCTCCGAATAACAGGAGAGTACGGATTTCCCCTCTTCCCGGCGGGCAGGAAGAGGGGAGGCACGCTTAGCGTTTTGAACCGTAATAAACTTCGTTCCAGCGCAGGGCATCTTTAAAGGACGGCAGACGCGTTTCTTCGTCGATCACCGTCAGCTCGATATCCTGCAGCTCGGCGAACTGGCGCATATCGTCGAGAGTCAGCGCATGGCTGAAGACGGTATGGTGCGCGCCACCGGCAATGATCCAGGCTTCTGACGCGGTGCGCAGATCCGGCTGGGCTTTCCACAGGGCGTTGGCAACCGGCAGTTTCGGCAGCTCGTGCGGCGTTGGCACGGTTTCCACGGTATTCACCAGCAGGCGGAAGCGATCGCCCAGATCCACCAGGCTTGCCACCAGCGCCGGGCCGGTCTGGGTGTTAAAGATCAGGCGGGCCGGATCGGCCTTGCCACCGATGCCCAGCGGCTGGACGTCGAGGATCGGTTTCTCCGGGGTGGCGATGGTCGGGCAGACTTCCAGCATGTGCGAACCCAGCACCAGGTCGTTACCGTTGTCGAAGTGGTAGGTGTAATCTTCCATAAAGGAGGTGCCGCCCTGCAGACCGGTTGACATCACCTTCATGATGCGAAGCAGGGCGGCGGTTTTCCAGTCGCCTTCGCCAGCGAAGCCATAGCCCTGCTGCATCAGACGCTGTACGGCGAGACCCGGAAGCTGTTTCAGGCCGTGCAAATCTTCAAAGGTGGTGGTGAAGGCGTGGAAACCACCCTGCTCAAGGAAGCGCTTCATCCCCAGCTCAATGCGGGCGGCATCCAGCACGTTCTGGCGCTTATCACCGTGAATCTGTGCAGCCGGGGTCAGGCGGTAGCTGCTTTCATACTCGTCAACCAGCGCGCTGATGTCGCCGTCGCTGATGCTGTTGACCACCTGCACCAGATCGCCCACCGCCCAGGTGTTGACCGAGAAGCCGAATTTGATCTGTGCGGCCACTTTGTCACCGTCGGTAACCGCCACTTCACGCATGTTGTCGCCGAAGCGGCACACTTTCAGATGGCGGGTATCCTGCTTCGATACCGCCTGGCGCATCCAGGAACCAATACGCTGATGCGCGCCCTGATCCTGCCAGTGGCCGGTCACAACGCTGTGCTGCTGACGCATACGTGCGCCGATGAAGCCAAACTCACGGCCGCCGTGCGCGGTCTGGTTGAGGTTCATAAAGTCCATATCGATGCTATCCCACGGCAGGGAAGCGTTGTACTGGGTGTGGAACTGCAGCAGCGGTTTATTCAGGATAGTCAGGCCGTTAATCCACATTTTGGCCGGTGAGAAGGTATGCAGCCACACCACCATACCTGCGCATTTGTCATCGTAGTTGGCATCGCGGCAGATATGGGTAATCTCATCTGGCGTGGTGCCAAGCGGCTTTAACACCAGCTTGCACGGCAGTTTTGCTTCGGCGTTCAGGCTGTTCACCACATGTTCGGCATGTTTGGTCACCTGACGCAGGGCTTCCGGGCCATACAGATGCTGGCTGCCAATCACGAACCATACTTCGTAGTTATCAAAAATTGTCATTGTCGTGTCCTTAATGGGTGAGGGCTGCCTGAGAATGCGGGGCTTTTTCCGCCTTCACAGCCGAAGGGAGATACTGTTGTTCGGCGCTGACCGACCACTGCTGGTAGCGCTGATAAAGTTGTTCAAAGCGTTGTGCCTGCTGAGGGCGCGGCTGCAGGGTGCTTTCGACCTGGCTTGCCATATGGTGTTGGGCTGTCGGGATATCCTCATACACCCCCGCGGCAACGGCGGCGAAGATTGCCGCGCCGAGCGCGCAGCACTGATCGGAAGCGACGATCTGCAGCGGGCGGTTGAGCACGTCGCAGCAGGCCTGCATGATCACCTGGTTTTTGCGGGCGATGCCGCCCAGCGCCATCACGTTGTTGACCGGGATGCCCTGCTCGGTGAAGCACTCCATAATGGCGCGCGCCCCGAAGGCGGTGGCCGCCACCAGACCGCCAAACAAGGCTGGTGCATCGGTGGCGAGGTTGAGATCGGTAATCACCCCTTTCAGGCGCTGGTTAGCGTTGGGGGTACGGCGGCCGTTGAACCAGTCGAGAACCACCGGCAGATGTTCGAGGGACGGGTTTTTCGCCCAGGCTTCGGTCAGCGCCGGCAGCAGCTGTTTCTGCTGAGCGCTAATCTGTGCTTTCAGTTCCGGATGTTGTTGCGCTAACTGTTCCAGCGGCCAGCCGAGAATACGGCCAAACCAGGCGTAGATATCCCCGAAGGCAGATTGCCCGGCTTCCATCCCGATAAAATCAGGTACCACGCTGCCATCAACCTGGCCGCAGATCCCTTTTACCGTGCGGTTGCCAACGCTCTGTTTGTCGGCGATCAGGATGTCGCAGGTGGAGGT
The DNA here is from genome assembly GCF_051131755.1 of Klebsiella sp. R445. Classification (NCBI taxonomy): domain Bacteria; kingdom Pseudomonadati; phylum Pseudomonadota; class Gammaproteobacteria; order Enterobacterales; family Enterobacteriaceae; genus Klebsiella; species Klebsiella sp. R445. The sequence continues at coordinate 2,374,928 of NZ_CP180446.1, read as the reverse complement.
GCCGATCACTTTGACCAGCGCGTTTGGCTGCGCGCCGGCGCCGACGGCGCCCATGTGGCAGTCAAATGCACCGCCGGAGAGGATCACCGTTTCCGGCAGGCCAAGACGTTCGGCCCATTCAGCGCACAGCGAGCCGACCGGCACATCGGCGGTCCAGGTGTCGCTGAACATCGGCCACGCCAGGTTCTGGTTGATAATCGGATCGAGTTCATCGAAGAAGCTGGCTGGCGGCAGGCCACCCCAGCTCTCATGCCACAGAGATTTGTGCCCGGCGCTGCAGCGGCCGCGACGCAGATCCTGCGGACGGGTGGTGCCGGAAAGCAGGGCCGGAACCCAGTCGCACAGCTCTACCCACGACACCGCGGCCTGCGCGACGGCGCTGTCCTGACGGGTTACGTGGAGTATTTTTGCCCAGAACCATTCGCTGGAGTAGATCCCGCCGATATAGCGGGAGTAATCCTCTTTGCCCGGCTGGTGACACAGGCGAGTAATGGCTTCAGCCTCTTCAACCGAGGTGTGGTCTTTCCACAGCACGAACATGGCGTTCGGGTTATCGGCAAACTCTTCGCGCAGCGCCAGTACCTGACCGTCAGCATCGATCGGTGCCGGTGTGGAACCGGTGCTGTCGACGCCGATGCCAACCACGCTGGCACGCTGTTCGGCGCTTAATAACGCCAGCACACTTTTCAGTGCGGATTCCATCGACTCAATGTAGTCGCGCGGATGATGGCGGAACTGGTTATTCGGGCCGTCGCAGAACAGACCCTCCTGCCAGCGCGGGTACCATTCTACGCTGGTAGCGAGTTCGGCGCCGGTGGCACATTCCACCGCCAGGGCGCGTACTGAATCACTACCAAAATCGAGGCCAATCGCAATTGCCATGCTGTTACTCCATGCAGAAAACCATTAATGGTGAAACAGTAGATATTCATGGCCAAAACCGTCAGGCCGTATTCGCTAATCTTATGGACTATTTTGCTATAGCATCGCAAAGTGTGACGCCGTGCAAATATTCAATGTGGACTTTCCTGCCGTCCATATAGACACACCTGTTACCCGGTGAAAGTGCTTTAAATGTGCGCTATCATCGGTTTTTGCTGTGAGGTGGCGGGTTTTGCTCTAAATTTCAACCGCCGTCCCAGTACGGAGCAACGGGTTAGCAGTACAATGTTGAATATGGACAATTGGTTTCCATGTGATATCCAGGAGAGCCGATCTTATGGCTGAAACACAAAACGATCCGCTATTGCCGGGCTACTCTTTCAACGCCCATCTGGTGACGGGGCTAACGCCGATTGATGCCGATGGCTATCTGGATTTCTTTATCGATCGCCCGTTGGGAATGAAGGGCTATATCCTCAACCTGACCATTCGCGGTGAAGGGGTGATCAACAATCACGACCAGCAGTTTGTCTGCCGGCCAGGGGATATTCTGCTGTTTCCGCCGGGGGAGATTCATCATTACGGGCGCCATCCTGACGCCCGGGAGTGGTATCACCAGTGGGTCTACTTTCGCCCACGCGCCTACTGGCATGAATGGCTGAACTGGCCGACGATCTTCGCTCATACCGGTTTTTTCCGTCCCGATGAGCCGTGGCAGACGCGTTTTTGCGAGCTGTTTGGTCAAATTGTTGAGGCGGGGCAAGGGGCCGGACGTTATTCGGAGCTGCTGGCGATCAATCTGCTGGAGCAGCTGTTGCTGCGGCGCATGGAGGCCATCAACGAGTCGCTGCATCCGCCGCTGGACAACCGCGTGCGCGATGCCTGCCAGTACATCAGCGATCATCTGGCAGACAGCCATTTCGACATCGCCAGCGTTGCCCAACACGTTTGTCTGTCGCCTTCGCGGCTGTCGCACCTGTTCCGCCAGCAGCTGGGCATCAGCGTGCTGGGGTGGCGGGAAGATCAGCGCATCAGCCAGGCGAAGCTGCTGCTCAGCACCACCCGTATGCCGATCGCCACGGTGGGGCGCAATGTCGGTTTCGAAGATCAGCTCTATTTCTCGCGGGTGTTTAAAAAATGTACCGGCGCCAGTCCGAGTGAATTCCGCGCGGGGTGTGAATAAAACGTAAATAAAATGAAATGTTGCGCCGGAAAATTGTCACAACCAGTAAACTATTTGGACAATTGATGGCTTGACGAATGCACGACGGCTCTGGAAAATCCGTGCTTCGTTTTGAAACCGGGCACATTATGCAAGCATTGCTGGAACATTTTATCACCCAATCCACGGTCTATTCCTTGATAGCCGTGATGCTGGTCGCCTTTCTGGAGTCGTTGGCGCTGGTGGGGCTGATATTGCCGGGAACGGTGATGATGGCCGGTCTTGGGGCGCTCATCGGTAGCGGTGAAGTCAACTTCTGGCAGGCATGGCTGGCGGGGATAGTCGGCTGTTTGCTCGGTGACTGGATCTCCTTCTGGCTCGGCTGGCGGTTTAAGAAACCGCTGCACCGCTGGTCGTTTATGAAGAAAAACAAAGCGCTGCTGGATAAAACCGAGCACGCGCTACATCAGCACAGCATGGTAACCATTCTGATCGGCCGCTTCGTCGGCCCGACGCGACCGCTGGTACCAATGGTTGCCGGCATGCTCGACCTCCCGGTCATGAAGTTTATCCCGCCGAATATTATTGGCTGTCTGCTCTGGCCGCCGCTGTACTTTATGCCGGGGATTCTGGCCGGTGCGGCGATTGATATTCCTGCAGATGAACACAGCGCCAGCTTCAAGTGGTTGTTGCTGCTGGCCGCGCTACTGGCGTGGCTGGCGGGCTGGCTGTGCTGGCGGCTATGGCGGAGCGCGAAAACGCGCGATCGTCTGACGCGCTTCCTGCCTCGCCCGCGCTTGCTTTGGCTGACTCCCCTGACGGTGGTACTGGCCGGCGTGGCGTTAACCGTAGTGATTCGCCATCCGCTGATGCCGGTCTACCTCGATATTCTGCACAAGGTTATCGCGCGCTGATCCCTAACAGGTGAGAGGCGCTGCTGTTCCCGCGAAGTAAGGTGTCGGTGTCGCCGTCCCAGGCGATACGCCCGTCAGCTACCACCAGCGATCGTGGGGCGATGCGCGCGGCGTCCTCGACGCTGTGCGACACCATCAGCAGGGTTAACTGCTGCTGCTGGCACACGTCGCTGACCAGCGCCAGCATCTCCTGACGCAGCGCCGGGTCTAGGGCGGAAAACGGCTCATCCAGCAACAACACCGGCTGTTCCCGAACCAGACAGCGTGCCAGCGCGGCGCGCTGACGCTGGCCGCCGGAGAGTTCCCCTGGCAGTCTGTCCAGCAGTGCATCAATCCCCATTTGTCCGGCGATGGCCTGCAGGCTGGCAGTCTGCACGGCGGTGAGCTTCAGTCCCGGATGCATTCCGAGGCCAATATTCTGGCGGACGGTGAGATGGTGAAAGAGATTGTTTTCCTGGAATAACATCGACACCGGGCGCCGGGCCGGCGGCGTATCGGTATGCGGCTGGCCGTCGATGAGGATCGTGCCGCTTGCCGGTGGCAAAAAGCCAGCGATCAGATTCAACAGCGTACTTTTCCCCGCGCCGCTGGGGCCGAGCACGGCGATGCGTTCACCTCGCTCAACGGAGAGCGTGAACCGCATCGGCAGATGCTGGTAGAGCCAGGTTACATCATTCAGTTTTAACATCACGCCCCGGAAGTTTCTCAATCACAGTAAAGAGGACAAAGCACAGCACCAGCAGCAGCAGGGCGGTCACCGCGCCATCCTGGCTGCGATAGGCGCCAATCTGCTGGTACAGATAGAACGGCAGCGTGCGGAAAGTGTCGTTCCCGAACAGCGCGACGGCGCCAAAATCGCCGATCGACAGCACGCAGGCAAAGGCCAGCGCCTGGGCCAGCGGGCGTTTTAAGGCGCGCAGTTCGACCACCCGCAGGCGGGTGAAACAACTCATGCCGAGAGAGTGGCACAGCTGGCCGTAGCGTACGGCGATATCGCGCATCGGGTTTTCCAGCACCTTCAGGGCGTAGGGAATGGCCATCAGCGCGTTGGTACAGATCACGATTCCGTCAGCGGATTCAGGCAGACCGATACTGTTGTTGAGCAGTAAAAAGAAGCCGGTTGCCAGCACGATGCCCGGCATGGCGAGGATCAGCATGCCGCTAAGCTCCAGCGTTTGCCCCGCCAGCGACTGGTTACGCAGACGCAGTTCACGACTGCTCCACAGCAGCATCATCGTCAGAATAACGCTGAGCACTCCGGCGCACAGCGCGATGCGCAGCGAGGTCCAGAATGCCTGCCACAACGCCGGGCGGGCCAGCACGCTGAACAGGTTGCTATTCAGGCCATCGACGACAACCGCCAGCAGCGGGGGAAGCAGTAGCAGGAGCGCGATAGCAATTAACACCGCGTCACTGAGGCGGCTGTGCAGGCGATCGTCCGGATCGCGCCAGCCATGAACATGGCTCACGCCGATGGCGACTGCTTTGCTCAAGCGCTGGGCAAGCAGTACCAGCCCGAGGCAGCAGATCATCTGGATCAGCGCCAGCATCGCGGCGCGGGCCGGATCGTAATCAAAGCTCAGCGCCTGGTAGATCGCCAGCTCAATGGTGGTGGCCCGCGGGCCGCCGCCGAGGGACAGCACGGTGGCGAAACTGGCGAAGCACAGCATAAAAATCAGCGCCGCAACGGGCGGAATTTGCCGCCGGAGCCACGGCCATTCCACCAGGCGGAAAAAGTGATAGCCGCGCATTCCCAACTGGGCGGCTATCTGGCGCTGCTCTCCGGGGATATTCTCCAGCGCCTGCAACAGCAGGCGGGTGGCCATCGGCATATTGAAGAAGACGTGCGCCAGAAGAATGCCCTGTAACCCGTAGGGTGAGAAATCCCACTGCCAGCCGACGACGTTAAACAGCGCCGCCAACCAGCCCTGACGACCGTACACGCTAAGAATACCGAAGACCGCCACCAGTACCGGCAGAATCAGCGTCATTGCGCACAGGCGCAGCAACAGCGTTCGACCGGGAAAACGTCGGCGGTAGAGCGCGCGGGCGAGAAACACCGCCGGCACGACGGAGAGGAGCGCCGAGAGAAACGCCTGCCAGAAGGAGAAGCGGATAACGTGCCACAGGTAGCTATCGTTCAATACCGAAGACCAGGCGGCCTCCGGCGCGCTGCTCCAGAGCGCCAGAAACGCCGACAGCGCCACGACGACCAGCAATGCGCTGGCCGTCAGGCCCGGTACCAGCCAGCTAAGACTTAGTGGCTGACGGCGCGTTGCCATGCATTAATCCAGTTCTGACGTTCTGCGGCGACCTGCTGCGGGGTAAATTGCAGGGTGGTTTGCGGTTTTTGCAGGGCGTCAAAGCCTGCGGGTAGCGCAACCTGGGTAACCGGATACATCCAGTTGCCGGTAGGGATCGCGTTCTGGAAGGCCGGTGACACCATAAACTTGAGGAATTTTTCAGCCAGTTCGGGTTGTTTGCTGGCGGCGGTGCGCGCGGCGACTTCAACCTGCAGATAGTGACCTTCGGTAAAACCGGCGGCCGCGTACTGGTCTTTTTTCTCTTCGATAATGTGATAGGCCGGCGAGGTGGTATAGCTGAGCACCAGGTCGCTTTCCCCTTTCAGGAACAGACCGTAGGCCTCGCTCCAGCCTTTGGTGACGGTGACCGTTTTCGCTGCCAGTTTCTGCCAGGCTTCCGGGGCCTTATCGCCATAGACTTTCTGCATCCACAGCAGCAGCCCCAGGCCCGGCGTACTGGTCCGCGGATCTTCATAGATCACCCGCCATTTCCGATCGCTTTCAACCAGCTCTTTCAGGCTTTTAGGCGGGTTCTGGAGCTTGTTTTTATCGTAGACGAATGCGAAGTAGCCATAATCGAACGGCACGAAGGTGTCGTTATCCCAGCCGCCAGGCACGGTGACCGCGCTGACCGGCACCTGGCTTTTGGCGAACAATTTGCTCTGCGCCGCCGCTTCCAGCAGATTGTTATCCAGCCCGAGCACTACATCGGCTTTGCTGTTTTTGCCCTCCATCCGCAGACGGTTAAGCAACGACACGCCATCTTCCAGCGCCACGAACTTCAGCTCGCAGTTGCAGTCGGCTTCAAACGCCTTTTTCACCACCGGGCCAGGGCCCCAGTCGGCGGAAAAAGAGTCATAGGTATAAACGGTAAGGACAGGCTTCGCCAGCGTGGGCGCGGCGACCAGTACCAGCAGCGGGAGTAATTTTTTCAACACTTTGCACCTCATAAAAAAGGGTGGCAAAGGATTTTGAGTCGGCCCCAAATCCCTTCGCCGGCGTTATCCGGATCAGGTTCGACGGGTATTTTCTCAGCCTATACACTTCATCGAGCGCGCTGCCTCTGCGTTAGCTAGCCTGTTCAGTGGCTTGCCGCTTTTGAGGTAGTCCGAACGATCGCGTGTATGTTTAATAGCACCCCGTTGAGAACGGCGAATAGTGTAATGATTTTGTTAGTTGACTGAAAGCATTACGGCTCCGGCGGGGCAAACCATGCGGATTTGAAATCAAACCAGCCGAGGGTGTTCATGCGCACGCCGCGCATGCTGCGCTGGCCCTGGATCATCAGCCAGTGGTGGATCAGCGGAACGACGGTTTGATTGGCCAGCAACTGCTGGCTCCAGGTGGCCGGGTTTAATTCGCCGGCGTGCCAGCGCCGGGTTTCCTGCTCCCAGTCGATGGGGATGCAGTGGCGAATCAGCGGGACTTCGTACAGCAAGGCAAAGAGTGAAAAATCGATCGGCAGGGTAAAGTTGGCGCTGTTCAGCCAGATATCGCTGACCACCTCGCCGCGGTGCCACTCCTCGTACTCCAGCTCCTGAATCTCAAGTTTTACCTGATGCTCCGCCAGCAGCTCCGCCATGATCCCGCCCATCACCCGGTGTTCGACGTGATCGCGATAATAGGTCAGAGTGACGGATTCCAACCCCGCCGGTTTTTCACAGGCGTGGCTGCGGGCGTGGTGCCAGCGGGGCAGCAGGCCGTAGGCCGGGAACCAGTTACCCTGGTAATGTTCACCGGCATGGTAGAGCAGCGTGGCGGGCTGGAACAGGTAGCTGAGCCACTGACGTACCGCGCTGTTGTCGCCAAGCGGGCTGCGGGCATCAAACAGCAGGTAGTAACACCCTTCTTCAAGGCGGCTCTCCACCGCCTTTTCACTTTGGGTGGTGCCCTGCAGCGTTAAGCCGCCGTTGGGTTCTTCGCTAATTTCCGGCAGCACCCAGACGTTGACTTCATCGATCAGCGCCCGGTAGCCAAAATAGTCATCGAAGGCGTGGATCTTCAGCTGGTTTTGATTGTTGCGTACCACCGCGTAAGGCCCGGTGCCGACCGGCATACTGGCGAAATTGTCCATCGATTGCCATTCCCGCGGCAGAACCACCGCCGAAACCTGGCCCAACAGCCACGGTAGCCAGCGGTCCGGTTGCGTCAGGTGAATGTCCAGAGTCCAGGCGGTGGGGGAGACAATACGTTCGATATGCGCATACAGCGGCAGGGTGTTGCTGCGCTGTAAGGAGGCAATCACATCCTCCATCTCCAGCTCTCTGCCGTGGTGAAAATGAATGCCGGGGCGGAGAAAGAACCGCCAGTGGGTCGGCGAAATCTGCTGCCAGTGGTGGGCAATATCGGCTTCCAGTTCCCCGTTTTCCTCATTTACCCGGGTCAGCGCGCTGAAGATCTGCCGGGCTATATGGTTTTCTGAGCGGCGCAGCGCGCTGCCGGGGAGCAGGTTTTTCATCGGCCGGTAGTAGAGCACCCTGAGAATATGCCGCCCCTGACGAAAGCTGCGGCCAAGATGCGACACCAGCATCTGGCGCACGGCGGCTTTATCACCCACCAGTTGAACCAGCTGATCGATCCGATCCTGCTCCAGCAGATCTTCTGCCCGCTGCTGCTGCAATGCCAGACCGGTATAGAGGAAGGTCAGCCTGGAACGTTTACCGCGCCCGGCTTCCGCCTCCCAGGTTAGCCAGCCGCGGGCTTCCATCATGTTCAGCAGCGTGCGCATATGGCGGCGAGAACAGCACAGCATCTCCGCCAGTTCGTTAAGCGTCGTCTCCTGCGATTGGCCTTCGCAGCACTGCCAGAGGCGGATGAACTGTTGTTGCAAACGAGCAGAAGACATAAAAGGGGAACTCCTGATGAAAAGTCAGCAATTTATTAATCCCTATATTAGGCCAATAATCCACTTCGATGAAGCGAGGAGGTGAATATGATGGGGTCTACCGCGAAACAGTTCTACCAACGCTACTTTTCTGCGACGCAGGATGCGTCATGGCTGGCCCGCTTGATGGCAGGGAGACAGCAGAAGATTCTTGGCGAGCTGATGCAGTGGGGAGTTACGTCACAGACCTCTGATCATGGCCTTGCCGATATCATGTGTGACTGAGTATTGGTGTATACCTGTCCGCTTTCAAACTCAGGTCACGTGACTGAAGCCAAAACGTTTTGGTCGCCTGTCTGTCACTTGAAATAGATAGAGTATAAAATCACCTGCCAGCAGATTGCTTCTGCTGGCTTTTTTCGTTTCTTCGCGTGCTTTAAGGACATGACATGCTGTGGTTAATGACGATGGGACGGCGGCTGAACGGCGTCTACGCGGCTTTTATGCTGGTCGCGTTTATGATGGGCATTGCGGGCGCGCTTCAGGCTCCCACCCTTAGCCTGTTCCTCAGCCGCGAAGTGGGCGCACAACCTTTTTGGGTTGGCCTGTTTTATACCGTTAACGCCATTGCGGGAATTGCGGTAAGCCTGGCGCTGGCAAAACGATCTGACAGCCAGGGCGATCGACGTCGGCTGATCATGTTCTGCTGCCTGATGGCGGTGGGGAACGCCCTGTTGTTTGCCTTCAATCGCCACTACTTAACCCTGATCACCTGCGGCGTGATGCTGGCGTCGATCGCCAATGCCGCGATGCCGCAGCTGTTTGCCCTGGCGCGGGAATATGCCGACAGCTCGGCGCGGGAAGTGGTGATGTTCAGCTCGGTGATGCGTGCTCAGCTGTCGCTGGCGTGGGTTATCGGGCCGCCGCTGGCCTTTATGCTGGCGCTGAATTACGGCTTTACCACCATGTTCTCGATTGCTGCTGGCATTTTCGTGATCAGTCTGGCACTGATCGCCGTGAAGCTGCCCTCGGTGGCGCGGGTGGAGCAGCCTTCGGAAGCGGACGGCGCGGCGCTACCGGCGGGAGGATGGCAGGATAAAAACGTGCGTATGCTGTTTATCGCCTCGACGCTGATGTGGACCTGCAACACCATGTATATCATCGATATGCCGCTGTGGATCAGCAGCGATCTCGGTTTGCCGGACAGTCTCGCAGGGATCCTGATGGGGACGGCGGCCGGGCTGGAAATCCCGGCGATGATTCTGGCGGGCTACTATGTGAAGCGCTGGGGTAAACGCAAAATGATGGTGGTGGCGGTGGCGGCCGGCGTGCTGTTCTATATCGGCCTGATCCTGTTTCACCATCGTACCGCGCTGCTGGCGCTGCAGCTGTTCAATGCCATATTCATCGGGATTGTTGCCGGGATCGGCATGCTGTGGTTTCAGGACCTGATGCCGGGACGAGCGGGCGCGGCGACCACGCTGTTTACCAACAGTATTTCGACCGGGGTGATTCTGGCGGGCGTGCTGCAAGGGGCGCTGTCGCAAAGCTACGGTCACGCCAGCGTCTACTGGGCCATTGCGGTGATTTCGGTGCTCACGCTGTTCCTGACCAGCAAAGTCAAAGATATCTAGTCCTGATGCCGCATCGTGGACTACGGCGATGCGGCATCTCGATCAGGAACGATACTCAGGTATGAGGCTCAGGAAAGAATATCCATCAGCTCCCGCAGCTTGCCGACGGCAATCTGCCCTGGCGCGGAGGCCTGGCCTACGCTGCCGAAGGTCATCGCCGATCCGAACAGACGCCCGGTAACCCGGCTCACACCGCCCATTTTCCCCATAGACATGGTGATTAACGGGCGGGTGGCGTGCTGTTCTTTCATGATCAGCGTCGCGCCGAGGAGCGTCAGAACGTCCTGCGGCGACTGCGGCATGACCGCGATTTTGGGCAAATCGGCGCCCAGTTCCTGCATCCGGCACAGCCGGTCGACTATCTCATTCTGCGGCGGCGTTTTCTGGAAATCATGATTGCTCATGATCACTTTCACCCCGGCAGCATGGGCCTCCGCGACCAGCGCCCGAATCTGCGTTTCCTCATTGAAAAGCTCAATATCAATCAGATCGACCAGCCCGCTGGCGACGGCCAGACGGTTGAGTGCAAAGTAGGCGTCATCATCGAGTTCCGTTTCGCCGCCCTCTTTGTGACTGCGAAAGGTGAACAGCAGCGGGATCGTCGCGAGTTGCTGGCGGATCTCCGTCAGCGCCAGGCGGATCTGTTCGTCGTCGCGGACGCCGGTAAAGTGATCGACGCGCCATTCGATAAGATCGGCGCCGGCGTCTGCCAGGGTATGGGCTTGCGTTTTCAGCTCGTCGAGGGTTTTACCGAGCAGCGGAACGCAAATCAGCGTCGTCCCTTCCTGAAAGGTGATGTTTTTTATGGTTATCGCTTTTGTCATTGTAGGATCCAACGGTAAAAAAATGCCCGGTCATGGGACCGGGCAGGGTAATCAGCGGCGTGGTTAGTTCATGAAGGCCGGCAGTTTGTTCTCGTAGGCTGAAATTGCCGCTTCGTGCTGCAGCGTCAGGCCGATACTATCGAGACCGTTGAGCATGCAGTGGCGGCGGAAGGTGTCGATGCTAAAGCGGTAGGATTTATCACCGGCTTTCACCACTTCGGACTCCAGGTCGACCTCAAAGCTAATGCCAGGGTTGGCCTGCACCAATGCAAACAGTTCATCGACCTGCTCGTCGCTCAGCTTGACCGGCAGCAGCTGGTTGTTGAAGCTGTTGCCGTAAAAGATGTCGGCGAAGCTGGGAGCGATAACCACTTTAAAGCCGTAGTCCGTCAATGCCCAGGGCGCATGCTCACGGGATGAGCCGCAGCCGAAGTTTTCCCGCGCCAGCAGAATCGAGGCACCTTTATACTGCGGAAAGTTCAGGACAAATTCCGGGTTAGGCTGCTGCCCCTGGTCGTCGAGAAAACGCCAGTCATTGAACAGGTGTGCGCCAAAGCCGGTACGCGTGACTTTCTGCAGGAACTGCTTGGGAATGATCGCATCGGTATCGACGTTTGCGGCATCCAGCGGAACCACCAGGCCCGTATGTTGGGTAAATTTCTCTGCCATGATGGTTTCCTTATTTGATGTCGCGGATGTCGGCGAAGTGACCGGTAACGGCGGCGGCGGCGGCCATTGCCGGGCTGACTAAGTGGGTACGTCCACCGCGGCCCTGACGGCCTTCAAAGTTACGGTTGCTGGTCGATGCGCAGCGCTCGCCCGGGTTCAGGCGGTCGTTGTTCATCGCCAGGCACATGGAGCAGCCCGGCAGGCGCCATTCAAAGCCGGCGTCGATGAAAATCTTATCCAGCCCTTCGGCTTCCGCCTGAGCTTTTACCGGGCCAGAGCCTGGAACCACTAATGCCTGCACGCCCGGCGCGACTTTGCGCCCTTTGGCGATCTCTGCCGCGGCGCGTAAATCTTCAATACGTGAGTTGGTGCAGGAGCCGATAAATACTTTATCGATAGCCACATCGGTTAACGGGATACCCGGCTTCAGGCCCATATAGGCCAACGCTTTTTCCGCACTGGCGCGTTCGACCGGATCGGCGAAAGAAGCCGGGTCGGGGATCATATCGGTGACGGAAATCACCTGGCCTGGGTTGGTTCCCCAGGTCACCTGCGGGGCAATCTCTTCAGCCTGCAGGGTTACCACGGTATCAAATGTGGCGTCAGCATCGGTTTTCAGGGTTTCCCAGTATTTCACTGCAGCGTCAAAATCCTCGCCTTTCGGTGCATGCAGACGGCCTTTGACGTAGTTAAAGGTGGTTGCGTCCGGCGCGACCAGGCCTGCTTTGGCACCCATCTCAATCGCCATATTGCACAGGGTCATACGACCTTCCATGCTCAGATCGCGAATGGCTTCACCGCAGAACTCCACGACGTGACCGGTACCGCCGGCGCTGCCGGTTTTACCGATGATCGCCAGCACGATATCTTTGGCGGTGATGCCCGGCGCCGCTTTACCGTTAACGGCAATTTTCATGGTTTTGGCACGGCCCTGTTTCAGGGTCTGCGTCGCCAGCACGTGCTCAACTTCCGAGGTGCCGATACCGAACGCCAGCGCGCCAAATGCGCCGTGGGTCGCGGTATGGGAGTCGCCGCAGACGATGGTCATCCCCGGCAGGGTAACCCCTTGCTCCGGGCCCATCACGTGGACGATACCCTGATATGGGTGGTTCAGGTCATACAGCTCCACGCCGAACTCTTTGCAGTTCTTGATCAGTTCCTGCATCTGAATTCGTGCCATTTCACCGGACGCATTGATGTCTTTGGTCTGGGTGGAGACGTTGTGGTCCATGGTGGCGAAGGTTTTACCCGGCTGACGTACCGGGCGGTTGTGCGCGCGCAGGCCGTCGAAGGCCTGTGGGGAGGTCACTTCGTGCACCAGATGACGGTCGATGTACAGCAGCGGGGTTTCGTTTTGTGCTTCATAAACCACGTGAGCATCAAACAACTTTTCGTATAAGGTCTTCGCCATGATTACACCCCTTCAGCGACATAGCGGGCAATGATATCGCCCATTTCATCGGTACCAACGGCCGCCGTGCCGCGAGCCAGATCGCCGGTGCGTACACCTTCTTCTAATGCGCGGTTAATCGCGTTTTCGATAGCGGTTGCTGCGGCTTCGGCATCCAGGCTATAGCGCAGCAGCAGCGCCAGGGAGAGGATCTGTGCGATCGGGTTGGCGATGTTTTTGCCAGCGATATCCGGAGCGGAGCCGCCAGCTGGTTCGTACAGACCAAAACCTTGTTCGTTGAGGCTGGCAGAGGGCAGCATGCCCATCGAGCCGGTGATCATCGCGCATTCGTCAGACAGAATGTCGCCGAACAGGTTGGAGCACAGCAGCACGTCGAACTGGGACGGATCTTTAATCAACTGCATGGTGGCGTTGTCGATGTACATGTGCGACAGCTCAACGTCCGGGTAGGATTTTGCAATCTCGCTGACCACTTCGCGCCACAGAATAGATGACTGCAGCACGTTGGCTTTATCGATAGAAGTGACTTTATGACGACGTTTACGCGCGGACTGGAAAGCGATGTGCGCAATCCGTTCGATTTCGAAGCGATGATAGACTTCGGTATCAAACGCTTTTTCGTGCTGACCGCTGCCTTCGCGACCTTTTGGCTGGCCGAAGTAGATGCCGCCGGTCAGTTCGCGGACGCACAGAATGTCGAAGCCATTAGCGGCGATATCCGCGCGCAGCGGGCAAAACTCTTCCAGCCCCTGGTACAGCTTCGCCGGACGCAGGTTGCTGAACAGTTTGAAGTGTTTACGCAGAGGCAGCAGCGCACCGCGCTCCGGCTGGCCGTCTGGCGGCAGGTGTTCCCATTTCGGGCCGCCGACGGAACCGAACAGAATCGCATCGGCCTGCTCGCAGCCTTCCACCGTAGCCTGTGGCAGCGGGGAACCCTGACGGTCGATGGCGGCGCCACCGACATCATATTGGCTGGTGGTAATGCGCATATCAAAACGGGTACGGACAGCTTCCAGTACTTTCATCGCCTGGTTCATGACTTCCGGGCCAATGCCATCACCTGGCAACACAGCAATATGGTAATTCTTCGACATTACACAGTTTCCTTCTTGTTCTCGTTATTTTGAGCTTTGCGTTGCAATTCTTTTTCGACTTCAGCGGCGCGCCAGATGTTGTTCAGAACGTGAATCATCGCCTTCGCGGAGGATTCAACGATATCGGTCGCCAGACCGACGCCATGGAAGCGACGACCGTTGTAGTTCACCACGATGTCGACCTGGCCCAGCGCATCTTTACCGTGGCCTTTGGCGCTTAAGCCATATTTAACCAGTTCGATGTCATAGCCGGTGACGCGGTTGATGGCCTGATACACGGCGTCGACCGGGCCGTTGCCGTTGGCGGCTTCGGCTTTCACTTCATCACCGCAAACCAGCTTGACTGAGGCGGTAGCGATAGCATTGGAGCCGGACTGGACGCTGAAGTAGTCCATGCGGAAATGTTCTGGCTCTTCCTGCTGCTTGTTAATGAAGGCCAGCGCTTCCAGGTCGTAGTCGAAGACCTGACCTTTTTTGTCCGCCAGCTTCAGGAACGCGTCATACAGGTGATCCATGTTGTAGTCGCTGTCTTTGTAGCCCATCTCTTCCATGCGGTGTTTGACCGCCGCACGGCCGGAGCGGGAGGTCAGGTTCAACTGCACCTGATTCAGGCCGATGGATTCCGGGGTCATGATTTCGTAGTTTTCGCGGTTCTTCAGCACGCCATCCTGGTGGATGCCGGAGGAGTGCGCGAAGGCGCCGGTGCCGACGATGGCTTTGTTAGCCGGAATCGGCATGTTGCAAATCTGGCTGACGGTCTGGCTGGTACGCCAGATCTCGTTGTGATTAATGCGGGTACGGACATCCATGATGTCTTTACGTACTTTAATCGCCATGATCACCTCTTCCAGCGAGCAGTTGCCTGCACGCTCGCCGATGCCGTTCATGGCACCTTCGACCTGACGCGCACCGGCGTGGACGGCGGCGATGGCGTTGCCGACGGCCAGACCTAAATCGTCATGGGTGTGAACAGAGATAATGGCTTTGTCGATATTCGGCACGTGGTCGTACAGGCCGGTGATGATGTTGGAGAACTCGAACGGCATGGTGTAACCGACGGTGTCCGGGATGTTGATTGTCGTCGCGCCGGCGTTAATGGCGGCTTCGACCACACGTGCGAGGTCGGCAATTGGCGTACGGCCCGCATCTTCACAGGAGAACTCGACATCGTCGGTGTAATTGCGTGCGCGTTTGATCATATAGACCGCGCGCTCAATGACCTCATCCAGGGTGCTGCGCAACTTGGTGGCGATATGCATCGGCGAGGTGGCAATAAAGGTGTGAATACGAAACGCTTCCGCGACCTTTAAGGATTCGGCGGCAACATCAATGTCTTTCTCTACACAGCGCGCCAGGGCACAAACGCGGCTGTTTTTGATGGTGCGCGCGATAGTTTGTACGGATTCGAAGTCGCCAGGTGAGGAAACCGGGAAACCGACTTCCATCACATCAACGCCCATACGCTCGAGGGCTAAGGCAATCTGCAGCTTCTCTTTAACGCTCAGGCTGGCCTGTAACGCTTGCTCACCGTCACGTAAGGTCGTATCGAAAATAATGACTTGCTGGCTCATGGTTTAGATCCTTAATCGGTGTCCTGGGCGCCTTGCTGACGAGCATAAAAAAACCCGCGCAATGGCGCGGGTTTTATAGTCTTGCTGGAAGATGACTTAACGCTGAACGTCGCCCAACAGCCTACCGCGCATAGTGGATGCGTTTAGTAGTAGTAGGCTGATGAAACGAGTAGTGCGAATCATTGCGTCATGCTCCAGATGAAATCGTTATGCTCTTAGAGTTACTGGATACGTCTTTTGATGTCAACCCTTGGACAAGAAAAAGCGCTTTTCGCCGCCGGGAATGAATAGCTAATTGTGCTGGTGATGAGTCATTTTTACCGACGATCGTTTTTCTATCAGCGCGACGGATAAGAAAATTCAAAGTTGTTGGCGAAAGTTATTCTCATTCCACACATAGTGCCTGATGGTTTTTGAATGAAATATCTTAATGAATGCTATGGAGTTATTCGTTTATTGAATATTATCTCATGGGTGATAAAACCTCATCAATGATAATGGAGTGTTAATTTCAGACAGGGTTTCGCTGCATGATTTAATGGCGCTATAAATTATAGTTAACGGATGGTGGTGTTGTTTATCTCCGTCAGTTATGGATGCGCTTAATATTATAAAGTGATCGATATGGATATGGCGGTGCTGGATTTTAAGATAATGGCCGTTCAGGTTAACCGCGCTTACTTATAACGTTTGATATATTCCTAAAATGCATCCGTACCCTTTTGCAAATGACATATGTATGGTAAATGATATTTTCAATACTACTAGCCATGTTTTTTGAAAAGGGAATTTCGCGTAATGGTGGACCTGGATATGATAATTGAAACTGCTCAACCTAAATCCGCCCCTGAGGGGGAAGTCGTCAAGCCACAACTCAGAACCGTCGATCTTAATCTGTTGACGGTTTTTGATGCCGTCATGCAGGAGCAAAATATTACCCGTGCTGCACAATCGCTCGGCATGTCGCAGCCCGCAGTGAGTAACGCTGTCGCGCGTCTGAAGGTGATGTTTAACGATGAGTTGTTTGTTCGCTATGGGCGGGGGATTCAACCGACGGCACGCGCATTCCAGCTGTTCGGCTCAGTACGTCAGGCGTTGCAGCTGGTACAGAATGAACTGCCGGGATCTGGTTTTGAACCGGTCAGCAGCGAACGTGTATTTACGCTCTGCGTCTGTAGTCCTCTGGATAACTATTTGACTTCAATTATTTTCAATAAAGTAAGCGCAGTGGCACCGAATATTCATTTAATTTTTAAGGCTTCACTTAATAAAGATACAGAGCATCATTTACGTTATCAGGAAATTGAATTTGTTATCGGTTATGAAGAATTTCGTCGCCCGGAGTTTTCCTGTGTACCATTATTTAAAGATGAAATGGTATTAGTCGCCAGCGATAAACATCCGCGAATTTCAGGTCCGCTCTCCGAAACGGATATTTATCAAGAAGAGCATGCGGTTGTTGCCCTGGATCGCTTCGCTTCATTTAGTCTGCCATGGTATAGCTCCATCAATAATCAGGCACGTATCGCCTATCAGGGTAATGCGATGGTCAGCGTATTAAATGTGGTGTCGCAAACGAATATGGTCGCGATTGCACCGCGCTGGCTGGCAAATGAGTACGCCGATAAACTGGGGCTGCAACTTCTGCCGTTGCCGCTGAAGGTAAATAGCCGCACCTGTTATCTTTCCTGGCATGATGCGGCCGGAAAGGATAAAGGACACCAGTGGATGGAAGAGTTGCTGGTGGGTATTTGTCAGCGCTAATCGTTTTATGATGCAAACGAGAGCGCCCGCTCTCGCTTTGTGTGAATAATTCCCCAATATGCAGAATATTATTCTGTTTACCGTCGGCGGGTCTGCCGAATGCCAGGTGAAAAATGGATGATTTTCTGCCAACAGACTATTTATCCGAGTAATGCCCACGCACGTTTCTGGTTTACGAAGCTTTTAACCACGATTCATATCAAATTGTTATCTTTTATGCTTTTGATGGCCTGTGCGCCTCTGAGGTGGCTAATTGCCTGCCCGTTGGCGAGCAGTTATGGTAATGACACGCAGTCCATTCACCTCAATGCCGGGCGACGATTCCCGGCCTTGTGCGAACGCGCGGAAATTGACTTCTGCTGTCGTTAAAAACAATAAGCCTGGAGGCAAACCATGGAGATGTTGTCAGGAGCCGAGATGGTCGTCCAATCGCTTGTCGATCAGGGCGTCAAGCAAGTATTCGGTTACCCCGGGGGCGCGGTCCTCGATATCTATGATGCGTTGCATACCCTTGGCGGTATCGACCATATTCTGGTTCGCCACGAGCAGGCGGCGGTGCATATGGCGGACGGCCTTGCTCGTGCGACCGGTGAAGTGGGCGTCGTCCTTGTGACGTCAGGCCCGGGCGCGACCAACGCCATTACCGGCATTGCAACGGCATACATGGATTCCGTCCCGCTGGTGATCCTCTCCGGGCAGGTGGCGACCTCGCTGATTGGCTATGATGCCTTCCAGGAGTGTGACATGGTCGGTATCTCCCGACCGGTTGTGAAACACAGCTTCCTGGTTAAGCAGACGGAAGACATTCCCGGGGTGCTGAAAAAAGCGTTCTGGCTGGCGGCCAGCGGCCGTCCGGGTCCGGTGGTGGTGGATTTACCAAAAGATATCCTCAACCCGGCAAACAAACTGCCGTACGCGTGGCCGGACAGCGTCAGCATGCGTTCCTATAACCCGACCACCAGCGGTCACAAAGGGCAAATTAAGCGTGCCCTGCAGACGCTGGTTGCGGCGAAGCATCCGGTTGTCTATGTCGGCGGTGGGGCGATTAACGCCCAATGCGAGCCGCAGCTGCGTACCCTGGTGGAAAAACTGAACCTGCCGGTGGCCTCGTCGCTGATGGGCCTCGGTGCTTTCCCGGCGACCCATCCGCAGGCGTTAGGCATGCTGGGGATGCACGGTACCTACGAAGCCAATATGACGATGCATCATTCCGATGTGATTTTCGCCGTCGGCGTGCGTTTTGACGATCGCACCACCAACAATCTGGCGAAGTACTGCCCGAATGCCACGGTGTTGCATATTGATATCGATCCGACTTCGATCTCTAAAACGGTGCCGGCTGATGTCCCGATCGTCGGCGATGCCCGTCTGGTGCTGGAACAAATGCTCGAACTGCTGGAGCAGGAAGAGGCGCAGCAGCCGCTGGATGAGATCCGCGACTGGTGGCAGCAGATCGAGCAGTGGCGCGCGCGTCACTGTCTGCAATACGACACGCAAAGTGACAAGATCAAACCGCAGGCGGTGATCGAGACCATCTGGCGCCTGACCAATGGCGATGCGTATGTGGCGTCCGATGTGGGCCAGCATCAGATGTTCGCCGCGCTTTATTATCCATTCGACAAACCACGACGTTGGATTAACTCCGGCGGCCTCGGAACGATGGGCTTTGGCTTACCCGCCGCGCTCGGCGTGAAGATGGCTCTGCCGGCGGAGACCGTGGTTTGCGTGACCGGTGATGGCAGCATCCAGATGAATATTCAGGAGCTGTCTACCGCGCTGCAGTACGAGCTGCCGGTGCTGGTGCTGAACCTCAACAACCGCTATCTCGGGATGGTGAAACAGTGGCAGGATATGATCTATTCCGGCCGACATTCACAATCCTATATGGAATCGCTACCGGATTTCGTCCGGGTTGCAGAAGCCTATGGTCATGTAGGGATCCGAATCAGCGAACCGCAAGAGCTGGAGTCTAAGCTGGCCGAGGCGCTGGAGCAGGTGCGTAATAACCGTCTGGTCTTCGTGGATGTGATGGTCGATGGCAGCGAGCATGTGTATCCCATGCATATCCGCGGCGGCGGCATGGATGAGATGTGGTTGAGCAAAACGGAGAGAACCTGATTATGCGCCGGATATTATCTGTATTACTGGAAAACGAATCGGGCGCCTTGTCGCGCGTCATCGGCCTCTTTGCGCAGCGCGGATACAACATTGAAAGCCTGACGGTGGCGCCGACAGACGATCCAACACTCTCCAGAATGACCATTCAGACCGTCGGCGACGAGAAAGCGATCGAGCAGATTGAAAAGCAGCTGCATAAGCTGGTGGATGTGCTGCGCGTCAGCGAACTCGGGCAGAACTCGCACGTTGAGCGTGAAATCATGCTGGTGAAGGTGCAGGCGAGCGGTTTTGGCCGGGAAGAGGTGAAGCGCAATACGGAGATTTTCCGTGGGCAGATAATCGATGTGACCCCGTCGATTTATACCGTTCAGCTGGTGGGCACCAGCGATAAACTGGATGCCTTCCTCGCTTCATTGCGTGACGTGGCACGAATCGTCGAAGTGGCACGATCGGGTGTCGTCGGGTTGTCGCGCGGCGACAAAATAATGCGCTGAGTCCCTGAAACTGACGTAAAAATAGCCCGACACAATTTGTCGGGTTATTTTTTTGCGAAATCGGTAGGAACTGTAGACAAAACCGGTTGCCGCGCTAACTATTCTGCGTTTAGATGTTATCAAAATGAATCCATAGCTGAAGAAAGGTTATGTTCCGTACTTATTACCCAAGGGGCAATTGTGAAACTGGATGAAATCGCCCGGCTGGCCGGTGTCTCGCGAACCACCGCTAGCTATGTGATTAACGGTAAAGCGAAGCAGTACCGCGTGAGCGACAAAACGGTCGAAAAAGTAATGGCCGTTGTTCGTGAACACAACTATCACCCAAATGCGGTTGCTGCTGGCTTACGTGCAGGACGCACGCGTTCTATTGGCCTGGTTATTCCCGATCTGGAAAATACCAGCTATACCCGCATTGCTAACTACCTGGAGCGTCAGGCACGTCAGCGTGGCTATCAGCTGTTGATTGCCTGCTCGGAAGATCAGCCTGACAACGAAATGCGCTGTATCGAGCATCTGCTACAGCGCCAGGTGGATGCGATTATCGTTTCGACGTCACTTCCGCCAGAGCATCCGTTCTATCAGCGCTGGGCGAACGATCCCTTCCCGATTGTCGCCCTGGACCGCGCGCTCGATCGTGAACACTTCACCAGCGTGGTGGGTGCCGATCAGGATGATGCGGAAATGCTTGCCGCTGAACTGCGTAAGTTCCCGGGCGAAAGCGTTCTGTATCTCGGTGCCTTACCGGAGCTGTCGGTGAGCTTCCTGCGTGAGCAAGGTTTCCGCACCGCGTGGAATGACGACCCGCGTGAAGTCCAGTATCTGTACGCCAACAGCTTTGAACGCGAAGCGGCGGCACAATTGTTCGAAAAATGGCTCGAGACACACCCGATGCCGGAAGCGCTGTTTACGACGTCGTTCCCGCTGCTGCAGGGGGTGATGGATGTGACTCTACGTCGCGAAGGCAAGCTGCCATCGGAACTGGCAATTGCGACCTTTGGCGATAATGAACTGCTGGATTTCCTGCAGTGTCCGGTACTGGCCGTGGCCCAGCGCCATCGCGATGTCGCCGAACGCGTGCTGGAGATCGTCCTCGCCAGCCTTGATGAACCGCGTAAGCCGAAACCGGGATTAAGCCGTATTCGCCGTAATCTGTATCGTCGTGGCAGCCTGAATCGTCGTTAAGACATCCGCATCCAGGATTATTCTTATAATAAAAGTAAGGATAATTGACGCATTGCTCGCCAGACGAAGAACCGTCTGGCGATAATCCGTACAGCTTTACCCTGAAACAGTAAAATGAAATCGCTTTCAGACAAATCCCTAAACTTCTTTACGCATTATTTTGTTTTATTCTGGAGTTGGGGATTTCTGGCATCTGCTGGCTATAAAAAAAATAAATTGGCCTTTATTTGTATTATTTTGTTACATTCATTAAATTAATCGCTGGATTAACAATCATTTCACGCCGTAATCAGACTCGTTTCGCTCTGCACCCGCAGCAAGCGCACCTCTCCGAGAGCAACAGGCATTGTTAACGGACATCATAATGGCCTAAAATGCCGCTCGCGTCGCAAACTGACACTTTATATTTTCCCGCCGAAGATATTTTGTTGCTTTTTACTGTTACGAATTTGTTGGTTGTTTTCTTACACGTATTCATAACGTTAATTTGCCTCGTTTGTTGATGATTATTTCATCAGGCCTAATATCGGCTGCAAATAATGGGTTTTTGAGCTCCGTTGGTATTCATGCTGGCTTGACAAGCTTTTCCTCCGCTCCGTAAACTCCTTCTGGTGGGAATTTGTGGGTTAAAGTGGCGAAAAGGGGTGAGGCTGGCATGTTCCGTGGGGCAACGTTAGTCAATCTCGACAGCAAAGGCCGTCTGGCCGTACCGACGCGATACCGCGACGGGCTGATCGAAGACGCTTCCGGTCAACTGGTGTGTACCATTGACATTCATCACCCGTGCCTGCTGCTTTACCCCTTGCCTGAATGGGAAATCATCGAGCAAAAATTGTCGCGTTTATCGAGCATGAATCCCGTTGAGCGACGCGTACAGCGTCTGCTGTTGGGTCATGCCAGCGAATGTCAGATGGATAATGCCGGGCGTCTGTTGATTGCTCCGGTGTTACGGCAACATGCCGGGCTGACAAAAGAAGTGATGCTGGTCGGACAGTTCAATAAGTTTGAACTGTGGGATGAAACGACCTGGTATCAACGGGTCAAGGAAGATATCGACGCTGAGCAGTCCGCTACCGGGGAGCTATCGGAGCGACTGCAGGATTTGTCTCTATAAGATGATGGAAAATTTTAAACACACTACGGTACTGCTGGATGAAGCCGTTAATGGCCTGAATATTCGTCCTGATGGTATCTACATTGATGGGACCTTTGGTCGCGGCGGACACTCGCGTCTGATCCTTTCCCAACTGGGGGCGGAAGGACGACTGCTGGCTATCGATCGCGATCCGCAGGCTATCGCGGTGGCGAAGACCATTGATGATCCCCGCTTTTCCATCGTACATGGACCTTTCTCTGCGCTGGCTGACTATGTAAGTGAGCGCGGACTAACTGGCAAGATCGACGGGATTCTTCTCGATCTTGGCGTCTCTTCACCGCAACTTGATGATGCAGAACGCGGCTTCTCGTTTATGCGCGATGGACCGCTGGATATGCGCATGGATCCGACGCGCGGTCAGTCAGCCGCTGAATGGCTGCAGACTGCCGACGAAGCCGACATCGCCTGGGTGATCAAAACCTTTGGCGAAGAGCGTTTTGGTAAGCGAATTGCCCGTGCCATCGTTGAGCGTAACCGCATCGAACCCATGACCCGCACCAAAGAGCTGGCGGAAGTGGTAACGGCGGCAACGCCGGTGAAGGACAAATTCAAACATCCCGCGACCCGTACCTTCCAGGCGGTGCGCATTTGGGTGAACAGTGAACTGGAGGAGATAGAGCAGGCGCTAAAAAGCTCGCTCAGCGTGCTGGCCCCAGGCGGGCGGCTGTCGATCATTAGTTTCCACTCGCTGGAAGACCGTATTGTGAAACGCTTTATGCGTGAACAAAGCCGCGGTCCGCAGGTTCCGGCAGGGTTACCGATGACCGAAGAGCAGCTCAAAAAACTGGGCGGCCGTGAGTTACGAGCACTAGGCAAGTTGATGCCGGGCGAAGAAGAGGTGGCAGAGAATCCACGGGCCCGTAGTTCAGTTCTGCGTATTGCAGAGAGGACGAACGCATGATCGGCAGAGTGACAGAAGCCTTAAGCAAAGTTAAAGGATCGTTAGGAAGCAACGAGCGTCATGCCTTGCCTGGCGTCATCGGAGACGATCTTCTGCGGTATGGGAAGCTGCCACTCTGTCTGTTCATTTGCATCATCATTACGGCGATTACCGTGGTGACGACGGCGCACCATACCCGTCTGTTAACCGCGCAGCGCGAGCAGTTAGTTCTGGAACGTGACGCGCTGGATATTGAATGGCGAAACCTGATCCTCGAAGAGAACGCGCTCGGCGATCACAGTCGGGTTGAGCGGATCGCGACGGAGAAGTTGCAGATGCAACACGTCGATCCATCACAAGAAAATATCGTTGTACAAAAATAAGGATTATTGCGACGCATGAAAGCAGCGCCGAAAACGCTAAAACCAAAACGTCAGGAAGAACAGGCCAACTTTATCAGTTGGCGTTTTGCGTTGCTGTGCGGCTGTATTCTGCTGGCTCTGACTTTCCTGCTTGGCCGCGTGGCCTGGCTCCAGGTGATCAGCCCGGATATGCTGGTTCGTCAGGGTGACATGCGTTCTCTACGCGTGCAGGAGGTTTCTACCGCGCGTGGCTTGATTACTGACCGCTCCGGTCGTCCGCTGGCGGTGAGCGTGCCGGTGAAGGCCATCTGGGCCGACCCGAAAGAGCTGCACGAAGCGGGTGGCGTCAGCATTGATAATCGCTGGAAAGCGCTGGCTGATGCGTTAAACATGCCGCTGGATCAGCTGGCATCACGTATTAATACCAATCCGCGGATGCGCTTTATCTACCTGGCGCGTCAGGTTAACCCGGATATGGCGGATTACATCAAGAAGCTCAAGCTACCGGGCATCCATATGCGCGAAGAGTCGCGCCGTTACTACCCGTCAGGTGAAGTTACCGCTCACCTCATTGGCTTCACTAACGTGGATAGCCAGGGGATTGAAGGCGTTGAGAAGAGCTTTGACAAATGGCTTACCGGCCAGCCTGGCGAGCGTATCGTGCGCAAAGACCGCTATGGCCGCGTCATTGAAGATATCTCTTCAACCGACAGCCAGGCGGCGCATAACCTGGCGTTAAGCATCGATGAGCGTCTGCAGGCGCTGGTCTACCGCGAACTGAACAATGCCGTGGCGTTTAACAAAGCGGAGTCGGGAAGCGCCGTGCTGGTGGATGTCAGTACCGGTGAAGTGCTGGCGATGGCCAACAGCCCGTCATATAACCCGAACAATTTCTCCGGTACCGCCAAAGACATCATGCGTAACCGCGCCATTACCGACGTGTTTGAACCGGGTTCTACGGTCAAGCCGATGGTGGTGATGACCGCGTTGCAGCGCGGGATTGTGAACGAAAATACCGTACTGAATACCATTCCCTACCGAATTAACGGCCACGAGATTAAAGACGTGGCGCGCTACAGTGAATTGACCCTGACCGGGGTACTACAGAAGTCGAGTAACGTCGGTGTTTCCAAGCTGGCGTTAGCGATGCCGTCCTCAGCGTTAGTAGATACTTACTCACGTTTTGGGCTCGGAAAAGCGACCAATTTGGGGTTGGTCGGAGAACGCAGTGGCTTATACCCTCAAAAACAACGGTGGTCTGACATAGAGAGGGCCACCTTTTCTTTCGGCTACGGGCTAATGGTAACGCCGTTACAGTTAGCGCGAGTCTACGCAACGATTGGCAGCTATGGCATCTATCGCCCTCTGTCGATCACCAAAGTTGATCCGCCGGTTCCCGGTGAGCGTGTGTTCCCGGAACCTCTCGTTCGTACTGTTGTGCACATGATGGAAAGCGTGGCGCTGCCTGGTGGTGGCGGCGTGAAGGCGGCGATCAAAGGTTACCGCATTGCCATCAAAACCGGTACCGCGAAAAAAGTGGGGCCGGATGGCCGCTATATCAACAAATATATTGCTTACACCGCAGGCGTTGCGCCCGCCAGCCACCCACGCTTTGCGTTGGTGGTGGTGATCAACGATCCGCAAGCGGGTAAATACTACGGCGGCGCCGTTTCCGCGCCGGTCTTTGGTGCCATCATGGGCGGCGTTCTGCGCACCATGAACATCGAGCCGGACGCGTTGGCAACGGGCGAAAAAAGTGAATTTGTGATTAATCAAGGCGAGGGAACAGGTGGCAGATCGTAATTTGCGCGACCTTCTCGCTCCGTGGGTGCCAAATGCGCCGGAGCGAATTCTGCGAGAAATGACGCTGGACAGCCGGGTGGCTGCTTCCGGCGATCTCTTTATCGCGGTTTTGGGTCATCAGGCGGACGGGCGTCGTTATATCCCGCAGGCGATAGCGCAAGGTGTTGCTGCCATTATTGCTGAGGCCAAAGATGAGGCTGAAGACGGCGAAATCCGTGAGATGCACGGCGTGCCGGTTATTTATCTTAGCCAACTCAATGAGCGCTTATCGGCGTTGGCCGGGCGTTTTTACCATCAGCCTTCGGCGCAATTGCGTCTGGTAGGCGTCACCGGAACCAACGGTAAAACCACCACCACTCAACTGCTGGCGCAGTGGGCCAAACTGCTTGGCGATACCAGCGCGGTGATGGGAACGGTCGGTAACGGCCTTCTGGATAAAGTCATTCCGACGGAAAACACCACTGGTTCTGCGGTCGATGTGCAGCATGTGCTTTCCGGCCTCGCAGGGCAGGGGGCAACGTTTGCCGCCATGGAAGTCTCTTCCCACGGTCTGGTGCAGCATCGCGTAGCGGCGCTGCAGTTTGCCGCCTCGGTCTTTACTAACCTGAGCCGCGATCACCTCGATTATCACGGTGATATGGAACATTACGAAGCGGCAAAATGGCTGCTTTACTCCACGCACCACTGCGGTCAGGCGATTGTCAACGCGGACGATGAAGTAGGCCGCCGCTGGCTGGCGAAGCTGCCGGACGCGGTTGCGGTGTCGATGGAAGATCATATTAACCCGAACTGCCACGGCCGCTGGCTGAAGGCGACGGCGGTGAACTATCACGACAGCGGAGCGACAATTCAGTTTGATTCCAGCTGGGGCAAGGGCGAAATAGAGAGCCGCCTGATGGGCGCCTTTAACGTCAGTAACCTGCTGCTGGCGCTGGCAACGCTGCTGGCGCTGGGTTATCCGCTGGACGAACTGCTGAACTCGGCATCTCGTCTGCAGCCGGTCTGTGGGCGTATGGAAGTGTTCAGCGCGCCGGGCAAACCGACCGTCGTTGTGGATTATGCCCATACCCCGGATGCGCTGGAAAAAGCGCTGCAGGCGGCGCGTTTGCACTGTAACGGTAAGCTGTGGTGCGTCTTTGGCTGCGGCGGCGATCGTGACAAAGGCAAGCGTCCTCTGATGGGAGCCATTGCCGAAGAGTTTGCCGACATTGTCGTCGTGACCGATGACAACCCGCGTACCGAAGAGCCTCAGGCGATCATCAGCGATATTCTCGCCGGGATGCTTGATGCCGGGCACGCGAAGGTGAAAGAGGGTCGGGCTGAAGCGGTGACCAACGCCGTGATGCAGGCACAAGAGGGTGATGTGGTCCTGGTGGCCGGGAAAGGCCATGAGGACTACCAGATTGTTGGCAATCGTCGCCTTGACTACTCCGATCGCGTCACCGTGGCCCGTCTGCTGGGAGCGGTAGCATGATTCGCTTTACGTTAAGCCAACTCGCCGACATCACGCACGGCGAATTGCACGGTGGCGATCTGGCCATCGATGAAGTGACCTCGGACACCCACAAGATCACCAACGGCTGCCTGTTTGTGGCGCTGAAGGGCGAGCGTTTCGATGCTCACGACTTTGCGGAGCAGGCGAAGCAGGCCGGCGCGGGTGCGCTACTGGTGAGCCGCCGCCTGGCATGTGATTTACCGCAGGTTGTTGTGAACGATACTCGCCCGGCCTTTGGCGAACTGGCTGCATGGGTTCGCCAGCAGGTGCCGGCACGCGTCGTGGCGCTGACCGGTTCCTCCGGGAAAACGTCGGTGAAAGAGATGACCGCGGCGATCCTGAGCCAGTGCGGTAATACCCTGTATACCGCCGGTAACCTGAATAACGACATCGGTGTGCCGATGACGCTGCTGCGTCTGACCAAAGAACATGATTATGCGGTGATCGAATTAGGCGCTAATCATCAGGGCGAAATTGCCTGGACCGTCAGCCTGACGCGTCCGGAAGCCGCACTGGTCAACAACCTGGCCGCCGCTCACCTCGAAGGTTTCGGTTCGCTGGCCGGAGTGGCAAAAGCGAAAGGCGAAATCTTTACCGGTCTGCCTGAAAACGGCATCGCGATCCTCAATGCGGACAATAACGACTGGCTGAACTGGCAAACGGTTATCGGCGCACGCAAAGTCTGGCGCTTCTCGCCTGACGCGGCGCAGAGCGACTTTACCGCCACCAATATCCATATCACCAGCCACGGCACAGAATTTACCCTGCAAACCCCGGTGGGGAGCGTAGATGTCCTGCTGCCGTTGCCGGGTCGGCACAATATCGCTAATGCGCTGGCAGCAACTTCGCTGGCGATGGCGGTGGGCGCCGATCTCAGCGTGGTGAAAGCCGGTCTGGCGCAGCTGAAAGCGGTGCCGGGGCGTCTGTTCCCGATTGCGCTCACCGAAACCCAACTGCTGCTCGATGACTCCTATAACGCCAACGTCGGTTCGATGACCGCCGCGGTGCAGGTGCTCTCCGAGATGCCGGGTTACCGCGTCCTGGTGGTTGGCGATATGGCTGAACTGGGTGCAGAAAGCGAAGCTTGTCATCGCCAGGTCGGCGAGGCGGCGAAAGCGGCAGGGATTGACCGTGTCCTCAGCACCGGCGTGTTGAGCGCAGAAATTAGTCGCGCCAGTGGCACAGGTGAACACCTTAGCGATAAAGCATCGCTGGTGGCGCGTCTGCGCGAACTGACGTCAGAACACAAGATCATCACCATTTTAGTGAAGGGTTCACGTAGTGCCGCCATGGAAGAGGTAGTACGCGCATTACAGGAGAATGGAACATGTTAGTATGGGTGGCCGAACATCTGGTCAAATATTATTCCGGCTTTAACGTCTTTTCCTATCTGACGTTTCGCGCCATCGTCAGCCTGCTGACCGCGCTGTTCATCTCGTTGTGGATGGGCCCGCGCATGATCGCCCGTCTGCAAAAACTCTCTTTCGGCCAGGTCGTACGTAACGACGGTCCGGAATCTCACTTCAGTAAACGCGGTACCCCGACCATGGGGGGGATTATGATCCTCACCGCGATTGTGGTTTCGGTGCTGCTGTGGGCCTACCCCTCCAACCCGTATGTGTGGTGCGTTCTGACGGTATTGATTGGCTACGGCATTATCGGTTTCGTCGATGACTACCGCAAAGTGGTGCGCAAAGATACCAAAGGGCTGATCGCTCGCTGGAAGTATTTCTGGATGTCGGTAATCGCGCTGGGCGTCTCGTTCGCGCTGTACATGGCCGGGAAAGATACGCCAGCGACTCAGCTGGTTGTGCCGTTCTTTAAAGACATCATGCCGCAGCTGGGGATCCTCTACATCCTGCTGGCCTACTTCGTGATTGTCGGCACCGGTAACGCGGTCAACCTGACCGATGGCCTTGATGGCCTGGCAATTATGCCAACCGTATTCGTCGCCGCGGGCTTTGCGCTGGTGGCATGGGCAACGGGTAACATGAACTTTGCCAACTACCTGCACATTCCGTATCTACGACATGCTGGTGAACTGGTTATCGTCTGTACGGCGATTGTCGGCGCAGGGCTGGGCTTCTTATGGTTTAACACCTACCCGGCACAGGTCTTTATGGGCGATGTCGGATCGCTGGCACTGGGCGGCGCGCTGGGTATTATCGCCGTGCTGCTGCGCCAGGAGTTCCTGCTGGTAATTATGGGTGGTGTGTTCGTGGTCGAGACCCTGTCGGTCATTCTGCAGGTCGGCTCCTTTAAGCTGCGCGGTCAGCGCATCTTCCGTATGGCGCCGATTCATCACCACTATGAACTGAAAGGCTGGCCGGAGCCGCGAGTGATCGTGCGCTTCTGGATTATTTCGCTGATGCTGGTGCTGATTGGCCTGGCGACGCTGAAGGTACGTTAATCATGGCAGATTATCAGGGTAAAAAAGTCGTCATTATTGGCCTGGGCATGACTGGGCTATCTTGCGTGGACTTCTTCATGGCGCGCGGCGTGACGCCGCGGGTGATGGATACTCGCGCCACGCCGTCAGGCCTCGACAAGCTGCCTGAAGCGGTTGAACGTTACGTCGGCGGGCTGAACCGTGACTGGCTGCTGGCGGCGGACCTGATAGTGGCAAGCCCTGGTATCGCGCTGGCGCATCCTGCGTTGAGCGAAGCGGCGGATGCTGGCGTGGAAATCGTCGGCGATATCGAACTGTTCTGTCGTGAAGCGCAGGCGCCGATCGTTGCCATTACCGGCTCCAACGGTAAAAGCACCGTGACGACCCTGGTGGGCGAAATGGCGAAAGCGGCCGGCGTGAACGTCGGCGTTGGCGGCAATATTGGTCTGCCGGCCCTGATGCTGCTGGATGCGGATCGCGAGCTGTATGTTCTGGAACTCTCCAGCTTCCAGCTGGAAACCACCTCCAGTCTGCGGGCGGTTGCCGCGACAATCCTCAACGTTACCGAGGATCACATGGACCGCTATCCGCTGGGTTTGCAGCAGTATCGCGCTGCCAAACTGCGGGTGTATGAAAATGCGAAGACCTGCATCGTGAATGCCGATGACCGGCTGACGATGCCGGTTCGTGGCGCCGATGAGCGCTGCGTTAGCTTTGGTGTGGATGTCGGTGACTATCACCTTAACCGTCAGCAGGGCGAAACCTGGCTGCGGGTTAAAGGTGAAAAGGTGCTTAACGTGAAAGAGATGCACATCACCGGCCAGCACAACTACAGCAACGCGCTGGCGGCACTGGCGCTGGCGGATGCCGCCGGCCTGCCGCGTGCCAGCAGCCTCAAGGCGCTGACCACCTTTACCGGCCTGGCGCACCGTTTCCAACTGGTGCTGGATCACAACGGCGTTCGCTGGATTAACGATTCCAAAGCGACCAATGTGGGCAGCACCGAAGCGGCACTGAACGGGCTGCATCTCGACGGTACGCTGTACCTGCTGCTGGGCGGCGACGGTAAATCTGCCGATTTCACGCCGCTGACGCGCTATCTGACGGGAGATCATATCCGTCTGTACTGCTTCGGTCGCGATGGCGAACAGCTGGCGGCGCTGCGCCCGGACGTGGCAACCCAGACCGCAACGATGGAAGAGGCGATGCGCCAGATTGCGCCGCTGCTGAAATCGGGCGATATGGTGCTGTTATCCCCGGCATGTGCCAGCCTCGATCAGTTCAAGAGCTTTGAACAACGTGGCGATGTTTTTTCCCGTCTGGCTAAGGAGTTAGGCTGATGCGTTTATCCCTCCCGCGCCTGAGAATGCCTCAGTGGAGACTGCCGCGCCTGCCGGGGATGTTTATCTTCTCCTGGCTGTTCGCCGCGCTGAAAGGCTGGGTGATGGGCTCGCGTCAGAAAGATAACGATAGCCTGGTGATGTATGACCGCATGCTGTTGTGGCTGACTTTCGGCCTGGCAGCTGTCGGTTTTATTATGGTGACGTCGGCGTCGATGCCGGTTGGACAGCGCCTGGCCAACGATCCTTTTTTGTTCGCCAAGCGTGACGGATTATATATTCTGCTGGCGCTCGGGCTGGCGATGGTAACCCTGCGTCTGCCGATGGAGTTCTGGCAGCGGCACAGTACCGCCATGCTCATCGCCTCTATCGTGATGCTGCTGATCGTACTGGTGGTCGGTAGTTCGGTAAACGGCGCCTCGCGCTGGATTGCCTTCGGTCCACTGCGTATTCAGCCGGCGGAATTTACCAAGCTCTCGCTGTTCTGCTACATCGCCAACTATCTGGTGCGTAAAGGGGATGAGGTCCGTAATAACCTTCGCGGCTTCTTAAAGCCGATGGGCGTGATTTTCGTCCTCGCGATTCTGCTGCTGGCGCAGCCGGACCTCGGTACCGTGGTCGTGCTGTTCGTGACCACCCTGGCAATGCTGTTTCTTGGTGGCGCGAAGCTGTGGCAGTTCATCGCCATTATCGGCATGGGGATCTCGGCGGTGGTGCTGCTGATCCTCGCTGAGCCCTATCGTATTCGCCGCGTGACCTCCTTCTGGAACCCGTGGGAAGACCCGTTCGGCAGCGGTTACCAGTTAACCCAGTCGCTGATGGCGTTCGGTCGCGGTGAAATGTGGGGGCAGGGCTTAGGTAACTCGGTACAGAAACTGGAGTATTTACCGGAAGCACATACCGATTTCATCTTCGCCATTATCGGCGAAGAACTCGGTTATATCGGTGTGGTACTGGCCCTATTAATGGTATTCTTCGTCGCCTTTCGCGCCATGTCTATTGGGCGTAAAGCGCTGGAGATCAACCATCGCTTCTCCGGTTTCCTGGCATGCGCCATTGGTATCTGGTTCAGCTTTCAGGCGCTGGTTAACGTCGGGGCCGCGGCAGGTATGCTGCCAACCAAAGGTCTGACGTTGCCGCTGATCAGTTACGGCGGTTCCAGTTTGCTGATTATGTCAACGGCCATCATGTTGCTGTTGCGAATTGATTATGAAACCCGTCTGGAAAAAGCCCAGGCGTTTACACGGGGTGTTCGATGAGCGGTCAGGAAAAGCGGCTAATGGTGATGGCGGGCGGTACCGGTGGGCACGTGTTCCCGGGGCTGGCGGTCGCGCACCATTTAATGGACCAGGGCTGGCAGGTTCGCTGGCTGGGTACTGCCGATCGTATGGAAGCGGATTTAGTGCCGAAGCATGGCATTGATATTGATTTCATCCAGATTTCTGGCCTGCGCGGCAAAGGGCTCAAGGCGCAGCTGCAGGCACCGGTCCGTATCTTCCATGCCTGGCGTCAGGCGCGAGAAATCATGAAACGGTTCCAGCCGGATGTGGTGTTAGGCATGGGCGGATACGTTTCTGGCCCGGGCGGTCTGGCAGCGTGGTCGCTGGGTATCCCGGTAGTGCTGCATGAACAAAATGGTATTGCCGGTCTGACCAATAAATGGTTGGCGAAGATTGCAAAGAAAGTGCTGCAGGCGTTCCCTGGCGCATTCCCGCATGCCGATGTTGTTGGCAACCCGGTGCGGACCGATGTGCTGGCTCTGCCGTTACCCGAGCAGCGCCTGGTCGGGCGTCAGGGCCCAACGCGCGTGTTAGTAGTGGGCGGTTCTCAGGGCGCGCGCGTCCTGAACCAGACCATGCCGCAGGTGGCAGGGAAACTGGAAGGCGCGGTGACCATCTGGCACCAAAGTGGCAAAGGTGCTCAGCAGACGGTACAGCAGGCCTATGCCGATGCCGGGCAGCCACAACATAAAGTGACTGAATTTATTGATGACATGGCCGCAGCGTATGCCTGGGCCGATGTTGTTGTGTGTCGTTCCGGTGCGCTGACGGTGAGTGAAATTGCCGCAGCAGGTTTACCGGCGTTATTTGTGCCGTTTCAGCACAAGGATCGTCAGCAGTACTGGAATGCACTGCCGTTGGAGAAAGCGGGCGCAGCGAAAATTCTCGAACAACCTCAGTTCACCGTCGATGCCGTAGCGCAGACCCTGGCTGGCTGGGATCGGGAAACGCTGCTGGATATGGCGGAACGAGCGCGTAGAGCCTCGATTCCGGATGCTACCGAACGGGTAGCAGAAGAAGTGAGCGCTGTAGCACTGGCGCGCTAATCACGGTGAATCTCACCGTCCGTATAAAGATGTAGATGGCGTAAAGAATGAATACACAAGATCTGGCTAAACTGCGTTCCATAGTGCCCGAGATGCGTCGCGTCCGGCACATTCACTTTGTTGGCATTGGTGGTGCCGGTATGGGCGGTATTGCCGAAGTTCTGGCTAACGAAGGCTACCAGATTAGCGGCTCCGACCTGGCGCCGAATCCGGTGACGCAACAGCTGACGCAACTTGGCGCCACGATCTATTTCAACCATCGCCCGGAAAACGTGCGCGATGCGAGTGTGGTGGTAGTGTCCAGCGCCATTTCCGCGGAAAACCCGGAAATTGTCGCGGCACATGAAGCACGTATCCCGGTCATTCGCCGTGCAGAGATGCTGGCGGAGCTGATGCGTTTTCGCCACGGTATTGCTATTGCCGGTACGCACGGCAAAACCACCACGACGGCGATGGTTTCCAGCATTTATGCGGAAGCGGGCCTTGACCCAACCTTCGTCAACGGTGGGTTGGTGAAAGCGGCGGGGGTTCACGCCCGCCTCGGCCACAGTCGTTACCTGATTGCGGAAGCAGATGAGAGCGATGCGTCGTTCCTGCACCTGCAGCCGATGGTCGCTATCGTGACCAACATCGAAGCCGACCACATGGACACCTACCATGGCGACTTTGAGAATCTGAAGCAGACCTTTATTAATTTCCTGCACAACCTGCCGTTCTACGGGCGTGCGGTGATGTGTGTGGACGATCCGGTGATTCGTGAACTGCTCCCGCGTGTGGGTCGGCAGATTACCACCTACGGTTTCAGCGACGATGCCGACGTGCGTGTCGAAGAGTACCGTCAGATTGGCGCCCAGGGACATTTCCGCCTGGTTCGCCAGGATAAAGAGCCGCTGCAGGTGACGCTGAATGCGCCGGGTCGCCATAACGCGCTGAACGCCGCCGCCGCGGTCGCCGTGGCGACGGAAGAGGGGATTGAAGACAGTGCGATCCTGCGGGCGCTGGAAAGCTTCCAGGGAACCGGTCGTCGCTTTGATTTTCTCGGCGAATATCCGTTGGCCGCCGTCAACGGGAAAAGCGGTAGCGCGATGTTAATCGATGACTACGGTCATCACCCAACGGAAGTGGATGCCACGATTAAAGCCGCACGCGCGGGCTGGCCGGATAAAAATCTGGTGATGTTATTCCAGCCGCACCGTTTCACGCGTACCCGCGATCTCTACGATGATTTCGCCAACGTGCTGACTCAGGTTGATGCGCTGCTGATGCTGGATGTCTATTCCGCTGGCGAAGCGCCGATTCCGGGAGCCGACAGCCGCTCGCTGTGCCGTACTATTCGCGGTCGCGGTAAAGTTGACCCGATTCTGCTCTCCGATCCGGCACAGGCAGCTGAAATGCTGGCGTCGGTGTTGACCGGGAATGACCTGATCCTGGTGCAGGGCGCAGGAAACATAGGAAAAATCGCACGTCACCTGGCTGAAATCAAACTCGTGCCGCAAAAAACGGAGGAGGAGCACCGTGGCTGATAAAATCGCGGTTCTTTTTGGCGGCACCTCTGCCGAGCGTGATGTTTCACTGAATTCGGGCATCGCGGTGCTTGCAGGCCTGCGTGAAGCAGGCGTGGATGCGCATCCGGTTGACCCTCGTGATGTTGATGTGACCCAGCTGAAACAGATGGGGTTTAAGAAAGCGTTTATTGCGCTGCATGGCCGCGGTGGCGAAGATGGTACGTTGCAAGGGCTGCTGGAGCTGATTCAGTTGCCTTATACCGGTAGCGGCGTGATGGCATCGGCCATCTCCATGGACAAAGTTCGCAGCAAATTGTTGTGGCAGGGCGCGGGTTTACCCGTTGCACCGTGGGTGGCGTTGACGCGCACGCAGTTCGAAAAAGGCCTGACTACCGAGACGGAAGCACAGATTGCAGCCCTTGGGTTGCCATTGATTGTTAAACCGGCTTGTGAAGGTTCAAGCGTCGGTATGTCGAAAGTGAGCGAAAGTTGTGCATTACAGAGTGCATTGACGCTGGCTTTTCAGCATGATGAAGACGTTCTGATAGAAAAATGGCTGAGTGGCCCCGAATTTACCGTCGCTATCGTCGGTGAAGAAATTTTACCGTCAATTCGTATCCAGGTGGCTGGAACCTTCTATGATTATGAGGCGAAGTATCTCTCTGATGAGACGCAATATTTCTGCCCTGGTTGTGAGGATCTCGTCCGCGAGTCAGAAATTCAGGCTCTGGTACTTAAAGCCTGGAATGTTCTCGGCTGTAAAGGTTGGGGACGCATTGACGTGATGCTGGACAGCGATGGCCAGTTTTATTTGCTGGAAGCGAATACTTCCCCTGGCATGACCAGCCATAGCCTGGTGCCGATGGCGGCTCGTCAGGCAGGAATGAGCTTCTCGCAACTTGTTGTTCGCATTTTGGACCTGGCGGGGTGATATGTCGCAGGCTGCGCTGAATACGCGAAACCAGGAAGAAGAAGATAACGCTTCTTTGCGCCGGAGTAATGGAACTCGTCTGGCCGGGATTGTCTTCCTGCTAGCGGTGCTAAGTACCGTATTGGTCAGCGGGTGGATGGTTCTGGGCTGGATGGAAGATGCACAGCGTTTACCGCTGTCCAGAATGGTGGTCACCGGTGAACGTCACTACACGCGCAATGATGATATTCGTCAGGCGATTCTGGCGTTAGGTTCGCCGGGAACCTTTATGACCCAGGATGTCAACATCATCCAGAGTCAGATCGAGCGCCTGCCGTGGATTAAGCAGGCGAGCGTTAGAAAGCAGTGGCCGGACGAATTGAAGATTCATCTGGTTGAATATGTGCCGATTGCGCGTTGGAATGATCAACATATGGTGGACGTCGAAGGAAACTCCTTCAGCGTACCAGCGGATCGTACCAATAAGCAGAATTTACCGATGTTGTATGGCCCGGAAGGCAGTGAGAACGAAGTGTTGCAAGGGTATCGCGACATGGGGCAGGTACTGGCAAAGGATAAATTCACGTTGAAAGTCGCGGCGATGACCGCACGTCGCTCCTGGCAGTTGACGCTGAATAACGATATTAAGCTCAACCTTGGCCGCGGCGACACCATGAAACGACTTCAGCGCTTTATGGAACTCTACCCGGTTCTTCAGCAACAAGCGCAGACCGACGGCAAACGGATTAGCTATGTTGATTTGCGTTATGACTCGGGTGCGGCAGTGGGCTGGGTACCTGCTCCCGTAGAGGAAACTAACCAACAACAGAATCAGGCACAGGCAGAACAACAATGATCAAGGCGACGGACAGAAAACTGGTAGTTGGGCTGGAGATTGGCACCGCAAAGGTTGCCGCTTTAGTAGGGGAAGTTCTGCCCGATGGCGTGGTCAATATCATTGGCGTGGGCAGTTGTCCTTCGCGTGGTATGGATAAAGGCGGAGTGAACGACCTGGAATCCGTGGTGAAATGCGTACAGCGCGCCATTGACCAGGCCGAACTGATGGCGGATTGCCAGATTTCGTCAGTGTATCTGGCGCTTTCAGGTAAACATATTAGCTGTCAAAATGAGATCGGCATGGTGCCGATCTCAGAAGAAGAAGTGACGCAGGACGATGTTGAAAACGTGGTGCATACCGCGAAATCAGTCCGCGTACGCGATGAGCATCGTGTTCTGCACGTCATTCCGCAGGAATATGCCATCGATTATCAGGAAGGGATTAAAAATCCGGTGGGTCTGTCCGGCGTGCGTATGCAGGCGAAAGTCCATCTGATTACCTGCCATAACGATATGGCAAAAAATATTGTTAAAGCGGTTGAACGTTGTGGTCTGAAAGTAGACCAACTCATTTTCGCCGGTTTAGCGGCCAGTTATTCCGTTCTGACGGAAGATGAACGTGAGCTGGGTGTCTGCGTGGTGGACATCGGCGGTGGTACAATGGATATCGCCGTGTATACCGGCGGTGCGCTGCGTCATACCAAAGTGATCCCGTACGCGGGCAATGTGGTGACCAGCGATATCGCCTACGCCTTTGGTACGCCGCCGAGCGATGCCGAAGCGATTAAAGTTCGCCACGGTTGCGCGCTGGGTTCTATTGTCGGCAAAGACGAAAACGTCGAAGTGCCGAGCGTCGGTGGGCGTCCACCGCGCAGCCTGCAGCGTCAGACGCTGGCAGAGGTTATTGAGCCGCGCTATACCGAGCTGCTCAATCTGGTTAACGAAGAGATCCTGCAGCTGCAGGAGCAGCTTCGCCAGCAAGGGGTTAAACACCATCTGGCGGCGGGGATTGTATTAACGGGCGGCGCGGCGCAAATTGAAGGTCTTGCTGCCTGTGCTCAGCGGGTGTTCCATACGCAGGTGCGTATTGGTGCGCCGCTGAATATTACCGGATTAACGGATTATGCCCAGGAGCCGTATTATTCGACGGCGGTTGGGTTGCTGCACTACGGGAAGGAATCTCATCTTAGTGGTGAAGCAGAAGTAGAAAAACGCGTAACTGCATCAGTTGGCTCGTGGATTAAGCGACTTAATAGCTGGCTGCGAAAAGAGTTTTAATTTTTTCAGAGAACGCAGAAAATTAGCGTTCTCAGGCGACAGGCACAAAACGGAGAGAAACTATGTTTGAACCTATGGAACTGACCAACGACGCGGTGATTAAAGTCATCGGCGTCGGTGGCGGCGGTGGCAATGCCGTTGAGCACATGGTGCGCGAGCGCATCGAAGGTGTTGAATTCTTCGCGGTGAACACCGACGCGCAGGCACTGCGTAAAACGGCTGTTGGCCAGACTATCCAGATCGGTAGCGGTATTACCAAAGGTCTGGGTGCCGGCGCTAACCCGGAAGTGGGCCGTAATGCGGCTGACGAAGACCGTGAAGCGTTACGCGCTGCTCTTGATGGTGCAGACATGGTGTTTATCGCCGCAGGTATGGGCGGTGGTACCGGCACCGGTGCAGCACCTGTTGTGGCTGAAGTGGCGAAGGATCTGGGTATCCTGACCGTTGCGGTCGTCACTAAGCCGTTTAACTTTGAAGGCAAAAAACGCATGGCGTTCGCCGAACAGGGGATCACTGAGCTGTCCAAGCATGTGGACTCTCTGATCACCATTCCGAACGACAAGCTGCTGAAAGTGCTCGGTCGTGGTATTTCTCTGCTGGATGCTTTCGGCGCGGCAAACGACGTGTTGAAAGGTGCAGTACAGGGTATCGCCGAGCTGATCACCCGCCCGGGTCTGATGAACGTCGACTTTGCGGATGTGCGCACGGTGATGTCAGAGATGGGTTATGCGATGATGGGTTCTGGCGTCGCAAGCGGTGAAGACCGTGCGGAAGAAGCCGCTGAAATGGCGATCTCTTCTCCGCTGCTGGAAGATATCGATCTGTCCGGCGCGCGCGGCGTTCTGGTCAACATCACCGCGGGCTTCGACCTGCGTCTGGATGAGTTCGAAACCGTGGGTAACACGATCCGTGCTTTCGCATCGGATAACGCGACCGTGGTTATCGGTACTTCTCTTGACCCGGACATGAACGACGAACTGCGTGTGACCGTCGTTGCTACCGGTATCGGCATGGACAAACGTCCGGAAATCACCCTGGTGACCAACAAACAGGTTCAGCAGCCGGTGATGGATCGCTACCAGCAGCACGGTATGGCACCATTAACTCAAGAGCAGAAACCGGTCGCAAAAGTGGTGAACGACAACACGCCGCAAACTGCGAAAGAGCCGGATTATCTGGATATTCCAGCTTTCCTGCGTAAGCAAGCCGATTAAGAATTGGCTGGAAGTTGGGCATCAGCGCTCTTTGTGCTAAACTGCCCTCCCGAATGTATAATATACTTCGGTTGGATAGGTAACTTGGCGAGATTATACGATGATCAAACAAAGGACTCTTAAACGTATCGTTCAGGCGACTGGCGTCGGTTTGCATACCGGCAAGAAAGTCACCCTGACGTTACGCCCTGCGCCGGCAAATACCGGGGTCATCTATCGTCGCACCGACTTGAATCCACCGGTTGATTTTCCGGCTGATGCCAAATCTGTGCGGGATACCATGCTCTGTACTTGCCTGGTGAACGAGCATGACGTGCGGATTTCAACAGTCGAGCACCTGAATGCCGCACTGGCTGGCCTGGGCATTGACAACATTGTGATTGAAGTCGATGCGCCGGAAATTCCAATTATGGATGGTAGTGCTGCGCCGTTCGTTTATCTGTTGCTGGATGCCGGCATCGATGAACTGAACTGTGCGAAGAAATTTGTCCGCATCAAAGACACCGTGCGTGTTGAAGATGGCG
Organism: Klebsiella sp. R445; assembly: GCF_051131755.1. Classification (NCBI taxonomy): domain Bacteria; kingdom Pseudomonadati; phylum Pseudomonadota; class Gammaproteobacteria; order Enterobacterales; family Enterobacteriaceae; genus Klebsiella; species Klebsiella sp. R445. The sequence goes on along the minus strand of NZ_CP180446.1, from coordinate 2,336,060 downwards.
ACAAATGGGCTGAATTCAAACCGTACAATGGTTTTTCGTTGGACTTTACCATCGACTTTAACCATCCGGCGATTGATGCAAGCAACCAGCGCTACGCGATGAACTTCTCTGCTGATGCATTTATGCGCCAGATTAGTCGCGCTCGTACTTTTGGTTTTATGCGTGATATCGAATATCTGCAGTCCCGCGGCCTGTGCCTGGGCGGCAGCTTCGATTGTGCCATCGTTGTTGACGATTATCGCGTATTGAACGAAGACGGTTTGCGCTTCGAAGATGAGTTTGTCCGCCACAAAATGCTGGATGCGATTGGTGACCTGTTTATGTGTGGTCACAATATCATCGGTGCATTCACGGCGTTTAAATCAGGTCACGCATTGAATAACAAATTGCTGCAGGCCGTCCTGGCAAAACAGGAAGCCTGGGAATATGTGACTTTCGAAGACGAAGCAGAACTGCCGCTGGCGTTCCGTGCACCGTCAATGGTTATGGCATAAGCCTGACCATTCAGTAAAATCGACTGGTAACCTGGTACCCTCTCCGGCCAGGGGACCAGTCTTTTTTCTTTTTTAGCCTTCCCCTCCCATGGCTGCTGTAATTCTCCTGCGCTGTTCATTGTTCGTTCGCTGTTTTATTGAGCGCTTTTGACTTGCCAGATCTGTCATTCATGCTGCCGTAGCGCCGTATTAATGGTAGTATTTGGGCGCAAAATTTTTTCCTGGGGTTGCTACAACTAAAGGTAACGTACGTGAGTGGATTGCTGACGCGCTGGCGACAGTTTGGCAGACGATATTTCTGGCCGCATCTCCTGTTGGGGATGGTCGCGGCTAGTCTCGGCTTGCCTGCGCTTAGCAATAGCCACGAAACCACGTCACCGGCGAAAGCAACGGCCAGTAACCATAATCCAACGAAAGTTAATTTCTCCCAGCTGGCGCTGCTGGAAGCCAGTCGTCGACCTAATTTCACCGTCGATTACTGGCATCAGCATGCAATACGCACGGTCATTCGCCATCTGTCATTTGCCATGGCACCGCAGGCGCTGCCGGTTGCGGAAGAATCTTCGCCATTACAGGCGCAGCACCTGGCTTTACTCGACACGCTCAGCGCACTGCTGACGCAGGAGAGCAAGCCGCCGGTTGCGGTTCGTCTTCTGGCCTACAACCCGTCCCATTCTGCCTTTAGTATCTCAGCCTGGATTAGCCAGGTCGCCGGGATCCGCGCAGGGCCTCAACGTCTCAGCTAAACGAAAAACGGATTATTCTTTTTTGTGACTCCGCGATGCGGGGCGTTTGAGATTTTATTATGCTAATCAAATTATTAACTAAAGTTTTCGGTAGTCGTAACGATCGTACCCTGCGCCGTATGCGCAAAACCGTTGGCGTGATCAACGCCATGGAACCGGCAATGGAAAAGCTCTCTGATGACGAGCTGAAAGGTAAAACTGTCGAATTCCGAGCTCGTCTTGAGAAAGGTGAAAGCGTTGAGAGCCTGATCCCTGAGGCCTTTGCGGTAGTACGTGAAGCCAGTAAACGTGTGTTCGGGATGCGTCACTTCGACGTCCAGCTGCTGGGCGGTATGGTGCTGAACGAGCGCTGCATCGCGGAAATGCGTACCGGTGAAGGTAAAACTCTGACCGCAACCCTGCCGGCGTATCTGAACGCACTGTCAGGTAAAGGCGTCCACGTGGTTACCGTCAACGACTACCTGGCACAGCGTGATGCTGAAAACAACCGTCCGCTGTTCGAGTTCCTCGGGATGACCGTCGGTATCAACATGTCCGGTCTGCCTGCGCCTGCCAAACGTGAAGCGTACGGTGCGGATATCACCTACGGTACCAACAACGAATACGGCTTTGACTACCTGCGTGACAACATGGCGTTTAGCCCTGAAGAACGCGTACAGCGTAAGCTGCACTATGCGCTGGTGGATGAGGTGGACTCCATCCTCATTGATGAAGCGCGTACTCCGCTGATCATTTCTGGTCCGGCGGAAGACAGCTCAGAAATGTACAAACGCGTTAACAAGATCATCCCGCACCTGGTGCGTCAGGAAAAAGAAGACTCTGACACCTTTACCGGTGAAGGCCACTTCTCTGTCGATGAGAAAGCGCGTCAGGTTAACCTGACCGAACGTGGTCTGGTGCTGATTGAAGAACTGCTGGTGCAGGAAGGCATTATGGACGAAGGCGAATCGCTGTATTCACCGTCCAATATTATGTTGATGCACCACGTAACGGCTGCGCTGCGCGCCCACGTGCTGTTCACCCGCGACGTTGACTACATCGTTAAAGATGGCGAAGTCATTATTGTCGATGAGCATACCGGTCGTACGATGCAGGGTCGCCGCTGGTCTGATGGTCTGCATCAGGCCGTTGAAGCGAAAGAGGGTGTGGATATCCAGAATGAGAACCAGACTCTGGCCTCCATCACTTTCCAGAACTACTTCCGTCTGTACGAGAAGCTGGCAGGGATGACCGGTACCGCGGATACCGAAGCCTTTGAATTCAGCTCTATCTACAAACTGGATACCGTGGTCGTGCCGACCAACCGTCCGATGATCCGTAAAGATATGGCGGATCTGGTCTATATGACCGAAGCGGAAAAAATCCAGGCGATCATCGAAGATATTAAAGAGCGTACTGCTGCTGGCCAGCCGGTACTGGTGGGTACCATTTCGATTGAGAAATCAGAAGTGGTTTCAAATGAACTGACGAAAGCCGGTATCAAACACAACGTACTGAACGCTAAGTTCCACGCCAGCGAAGCGGATATCGTTGCGCAGGCGGGCTATCCATCAGCGGTGACCATCGCGACCAACATGGCCGGTCGTGGTACCGATATTATGCTCGGTGGTAGCTGGCAGGCCGAAGTGGCAGCGCTGGAAGATCCGACGCCTGAACAAATCGAGCAAATTAAAGCCGACTGGCAGATTCGTCACGATGCCGTACTGGCTGCAGGTGGTCTGCACATTATCGGTACCGAGCGTCATGAATCGCGTCGTATCGATAACCAGCTGCGTGGCCGTTCTGGTCGTCAGGGTGATGCCGGTTCTTCCCGCTTCTACCTGTCGATGGAAGATGCCCTGATGCGTATCTTCGCCTCCGACCGTGTTTCCGGCATGATGCGTAAGCTGGGGATGAAACCGGGCGAAGCGATTGAGCACCCGTGGGTCACCAAAGCCATCGCTAACGCCCAACGTAAAGTGGAAAGCCGCAACTTTGATATTCGTAAGCAGCTGCTGGAATATGATGATGTGGCGAACGATCAGCGTCGCGCCATCTATAGCCAGCGTAACGAACTGCTGGACGTGTCCGATGTTAGTGAAACCATTAACAGCATCCGTGAAGACGTTTTCAAAGTGACCATCGATGCCCATATCCCGCCGCAGTCTCTGGAAGAAATGTGGGATGTTGAAGGCCTGCAGGAACGTCTGAAAAACGACTTCGACCTTGAGCTGCCGCTGAAAGAGTGGCTGGATAAAGAGCCGGAGCTGCATGAAGAGACGCTGCGTGAGCGTATTCTGCAGAGCGCGGTTGAAACCTATCAGCGTAAGGAAGAAGTGGTTGGCACCGAAATGATGCGTCATTTCGAGAAAGGTGTCATGCTCCAGACCCTCGACTCCCTGTGGAAAGAGCACCTGGCGGCAATGGACTACCTGCGTCAGGGTATCCATCTGCGTGGCTATGCGCAGAAAGATCCGAAGCAGGAATATAAGCGCGAATCCTTCTCCATGTTCGCAGCGATGCTGGAATCCCTGAAGTATGAAGTGATCAGCACCCTGAGCAAAGTTCAGGTTCGCATGCCGGAAGAAGTGGAAGCGATGGAGCAGCAGCGTCGTGAAGAAGCTGAACGTCTGGCGCAGATGCAGCAGCTCAGCCATCAGGATGACGACACTGCCGCCGCCGCTGCACTGGCCGAGGAAACCGGCGACCGTAAAGTGGGCCGCAACGATCCTTGCCCGTGCGGTTCTGGTAAAAAATATAAACAGTGCCACGGCCGTCTGAGCTAATCTCAGAGAGTAAAAAATAAAGGCGCAGATATCTGCGCCTTTTTTATGGAATGAAGACAATGAAAAAACTGCAAATTTCCGTCGGCATTATTCGTAATCAGCAGGGCGAAATCTTTATTACCCAGCGGGCATCAGATGCCCATATGGCCAATAAACTTGAGTTTCCCGGTGGCAAAATTGAAGCCGGAGAAACCCCGGAACAAGCGCTGGTGCGTGAGCTTCAGGAAGAAGTCGGGATTACGATAGCGTCTTCCCGTCTGTTTGATACCCTGGAGTACCAGTTCCCGGATCGCCATATTACGCTGTGGTTCTGGCTGGTTGAGGCCTGGTCGGGGGAACCGTGGGGGAAAGAGGGTCAGCCAGGGCGCTGGATTGCGCAGCGGGCGTTAGTCGCAGAGGCATTCCCGCCGGCGAACGAACCGGTGATCACCAAATTAGTGCAGGCGGCATCGTAAACACCGTTGCCCGGCCTCTTCACATATGGCCGGGCTAGCGCGATTATTGCTGCTGCTCTTCGCTCCAGTCATCGCTGTCGGACAGATCGCCAGCGCTGGGGATCCGTTTTTCTTCCGCCGCCCACTCGCCGAGATCGATCAGCTGACAGCGCTTAGAGCAAAATGGCCGAAACGGGCTTTGTTCATTCCAGGCTACGGTCTTACCGCAGGTAGGGCAGTTGACTATCGTCTCTTCTGACATTTTTACTCCTTAACAACACGCCAGTTCAAAATCAAAACGCTCAGGTACCACGCCAAGCTCGCTATCCAGCGGCAGGAAGCGAATAGCAAAGCGGCTCTTATGGCCGGAAATTTGTGGGTAGAGCTGGCTGGCAATATCCAGACGCAAGCGCAGCAGGTCGGCATCTTCGCCGTTGTCCTGATAAAAACCGTTAAGGCTGGTTTGCTTGCGGAACGGGGCAGAGTTGCGGATCAGATCAAGGATGAGCACCAGCGATTGCGTCAGAGGTTCGAGGCTGGCTAACCATTTTTCGACCTGTTCGTCACGATGCGCTTGAGGCATATGCAGCCAGATATGCAACGTCGGAAGGTCGAAGCTACAGCAGCCACCAGGAATGCTTAGCCGCTGCCGTACCAGGGCAATCAGCCGGTCTTCGCGAAGAAACTGACCGATGCGCGGCGCGGAGATCAGGACGCTGCCGCACTGTTTGAGCTGCTGACGCAAGGCGCCGATGCGCTCTTGATCGACGCCGGGAACTTCAGCCCAGGACTGCAGTTTACGCTGCTGGCGTTCGAGCTCTTTCAGCATGTCCGTTCGGACTTCACCGCGTTCCAGAACATCTAAAAGATCGCCCGCGTTGCGGAAAAAATGCAGCGCATCAGCATAGGTGGCTAACATTGAGTGAACGGACAGCTGCTGCGTTAAAAATTCGATGCGCAGCCAGGTACGCATTTTCTCGTTCAGTGGATGTTCAAACAGAACAGGGGTGTGCATTACGATTTTTCCTGTGAGGCGGCCTGCGATGCCAGGAGTAGATACCGGTCGTGCAGGCGGGCAACATCCGATGCGATGGCATCCGGAGTGCCTGTGTTTTCAATGACATCATCCGCAACGGCGAGACGCTGTTCGCGCGTCGCCTGGGCGGCAAGAATATGTTCTGCATGTTCACGGCTGACCCGGTCACGCGAGATCGTCCGTTCGATCTGCGTCTCTTTCGGGACATCAACGACCAACACGCGATCGGCCTTCGCGGCCAGGTGGTTTTCAACCAGTAAAGGGACAACCCAGAGAATGTAGGGGGAGGTCGCTGCCTGCATCTGTCGGCGTGTTTCCTGCTGAATCAGCGGATGCAGAAGCGCGTTAAGCCAGGTTTTATCGTCGGGGTGGGCGAAGATTTTTTCACGTAACGCGCGGCGGTTCAGCGTGCCGTCATCATGGAGCATCCCTGAGCCAAAATGAGCGGCGATAGCCTGCAGTGCCGGAGTTCCGGGTTCGACCACCTGACGGGCAATAATGTCAGCATCAATAACGTTAACCCCAAGGTGAGAAAATGCATCGGCCACGGTACTCTTACCGCTGCCAATACCGCCCGTTAACGCTACCGTATACCTCATACACTCCGTATCCCGATCTGACCAATGAACTCATTACATTCCAGTGGCGCCGGTCGTACACGCCCCGATGCTCTTACGAGCGAAATCCCATCATGATGGCACAAGCCAACAGACAGGGTTACAACCTATAATGGTTTATTTTGTATATATAAATCAACTGGTTAAATTTAACGCATCCCACGTTGGTGCGCGCTATCGCGTTATTCACTATTCACCAGGTAAATTTATACGATTGTAGCGTAAAAAAAGTGAAAATCGCAGTCTTGCGCAGCCATGATTCGTGCGTATGATAACGTCACTGGAGTTGTGCTCTCACAATAATGCAATTAACCCCAGGAATTCGCACATGCGTATTGAAGAAGATCTGAAGCTTGGTTTTAAAGACGTTCTTATCCGCCCAAAACGCTCTACCCTCAAAAGCCGTTCTGATGTTGAGCTGGAACGTGAATTCACATTTAAACATTCTGGCCAGTCATGGTCCGGCGTGCCGATCATTGCCGCTAACATGGACACCGTCGGGACGTTTGGCATGGCGAAAGCGCTGGCATCTTTCGGCATTCTGACCGCGGTTCACAAACATTATACCGTTGAAGAGTGGCAGAGTTTTGTGCAGTCATCTTCTGCGGATGTACTGAAATACGTCATGGTGTCCACCGGGACTTCTGATGTTGATTTCGAAAAAACCAAACAGATCCTCGCTCAAAATCCACAGCTGAACTTCGTCTGCATCGATGTGGCGAATGGCTACTCTGAGCATTTTGTGCAGTTCGTTGCTAAAGCGCGTGAAGCCTGGCCGCAGAAAACCATCTGCGCGGGTAACGTCGTTACCGGCGAAATGTGCGAAGAGCTGATTCTCTCTGGCGCAGACATCGTGAAAGTCGGTATCGGCCCGGGTTCCGTATGTACCACTCGTGTGAAGACCGGCGTGGGTTATCCGCAGCTTTCTGCCGTGATTGAATGTGCCGATGCGGCGCATGGTCTCGGCGGGCAGATCGTCAGCGATGGCGGTTGTACAACGCCGGGTGACGTAGCAAAAGCCTTTGGCGGCGGCGCCGATTTTGTCATGCTCGGTGGCATGCTGGCTGGTCATGAAGAGAGCGGCGGCAAAGTGGTTGAAGAAAACGGCGAGAAATTCATGCTGTTCTACGGCATGAGCTCTGAGTCCGCGATGACCCGCCACGTTGGCGGCGTTGCGCAGTACCGCGCAGCGGAAGGCAAAACCGTTAAGCTGCTTCTGCGTGGCCCGGTTGAGAATACCGCACGCGATATCCTCGGCGGCCTGCGCTCTGCCTGCACCTATGTGGGCGCCTCACGTCTGAAAGAGCTGACCAAACGCACCACCTTTATTCGCGTACAGGAACAAGAGAACCGCGTGTTCAACAGCCTGTAATGCCAGATGCTGGCGCTTCGCGCCAGCATTTATCCCGCCATACCGCTAATTGCGTCACCCAGATGAAAAATGGGTAGATACATCGCCACCACCAGCACACCCACAATGACTCCGGTTATCAACAACAGCATGGGCTCCAGCAACGTCGCCAGGTTTTCAGCCTGATAATGCGTCTGTTCACTATGGTGTCGGGCGAGATTGTCCAGCATGGTATCCAGCGATCCGGATGCTTCTCCGGTGCGGATCAGCTGTAAGCACAATGAGGTAAAACCACCGCTGCGATCGAGGGCCTGCCAGATGGGGACGCCCTGCGTAATATGCTGATGCACCTGCTGGATCCGCTGACGCCATAACGGGCAGGCTAGCGTATCCTCGACACTTTCCAGACCTTGCAGAAAACTGATGCCGGCGCGTTGGGTGAGGGCAAGAACGGTGAAGATCTGGCTCAGCAATTGCCCGCGGATAAGCTTTCCCACCACTGGCAGAGCATGCAGCATTTTCTGCCGCTGCAGTAGCCACTGTGGCCGGCGCTGGGAGAGCCGATTGAAGGCGATGGGCAAGACGATCGGCAAAATCAGCCAGGGCCAGTGGCGGATCAGCCCTTCACTGGCGTGGATCACTAGCTGCGTCAATAACGGCAGCGGCGTATTGAAGGTTTGATAGATAGCGGCGAACTCTGGCAGAACAAAACAGAGCATCGCCATCACCACCAGCAGGGCCAGGCCCAGAATGATGATGGGATAGCGCACCGCTTTTTTCACTTTCTCTGCCAGTTGCTGCTGCTCCTGTTGCTGACGCGCCAGCTGCAGGCAGCAGAAGTCGAGTTTACCGGTGAGCTCCCCGGTGCGGATCATCGCCAGGTAGAGCGGCGAGAAAGCCTGAGGCCACTTTTCCAGCGCCGCAGAAAGCGAAGTACCCTGCGCCAGCTCCCGAGCCAGGGCGTAGAGCAGCGCCTGCCACTGGGCGTTGGATTGCTGTTGCGCCAGCAGAACAAGGCCTTCTGCCAGCGGAAGCCCGGCTTGCAACAGGGCGGCGAGCTGGCGCACAACCTGACCGCTATAGCGTGGGTGCCAGAGTGCGTTTTTAACCGCGCAGCGGCGAACCGCCAGTGGAATGATACATTCATGGGTCAGCGTCTGACAGATGTCCAGCCGACTTTGGCTCCACTGCGTCCCCTGACAACGTTCGCCTTGCGCATCTACCCCTTGCCAGCGCCAGAGGCGGTTAGTTGTCATGGGGGATCCCCAGTACGCGGATAACCTCTTCAAGGCTGGTCAACCCTTGTTCCACCGCCTCGCAGCCGCTTTCAAACAGCGTCATCATTCCCGCTTCGCGCGCCAGAGACTCAATTTCCATGGTGTTAAGACCGCGGGCAATCGCCTGACGCAGCGCATTGTTCACCGGCAGCAGTTCAAATAGCGCCTGGCGGCCATAGTAGCCGTGATAGCAGTGCTGGCAGCCCACGGCCCGCCAGCGAGGGAGCGGACGCGGCCACAGCGTGCGCGGAACTTCGGCACCCTGGCCGGTTTCACATCGGCAATGCACGCACAGCTTGCGTACCAGACGTTGCGCCACGACCAGCGAGAGCGCGGAAGAGATCATCCAACTGGCAACGCCCATTTGTTGCAAGCGGATCAGGGTTTCGCTGGTGGAGTTGGTGTGCAGCGTCGACAGCACCAGATGCCCGGTCTGCGCGGCTTTAATGGCAATTTCCGCAGTTTCGGCATCGCGAATTTCCCCGACCATCACAATGTCCGGATCCTGACGCAACAGCGCCCGCAGCACGTTCTGGAAGTTAAGTCCGGCGCGGGGGTTAATCTGCGTCTGGTTCATGCCGGCGATCGGGATCTCCAGCGGATCCTCGACGCTGCATATATTGACGGCATCCTGATTGCGGGCCTGCAGCGCGCTGTAGAGCGTCACGGTTTTACCGCTGCCGGTAGGGCCGGTGACCAGCATCAGGCCCTGCGGCTGCTCCAGCGCGGAGCGAAAGACCCTGAGCTGTTCTGGAGCCAACCCCAGGGCGTCAATGTCGAGCGCTTGTTCAACTTGATGTAACAGGCGCAGCACGATTTTCTCTCCGTGACGACAGGGTAGGGTGGCGATGCGAAACGAGACCGAGCGGCCAGCAAATACCAGCGTGAACTGACCGTCCTGCGGCAGGCGGTGCTCGGCGATATCCAGATTACCGAGCACCTTAAGCCGCGCGGTCATTGGGGCGGTAAGCTCAGGCGATAGCAATGGCAGCGGGTGCAGGACTCCATCGATTCGCAGGCGAATACGTAGATGATTTTCCTCGGGTTCAATATGAATATCGGAGGCGCGCTGGTGTAAGGCCTGCTCAAGGATCTGATTGACCTGTTTGATAACGCCTGACGTCATATCGTTGCTGGCGGGTAGCAAAGGTTGATCGGTCTTCAGCCGCTTGTTCATCTGATCCTGGCTCCAGCATTCGATATCGATGCGCTTCTGGGTGGCGAAGCGCAGGGCTTCCATGAGTTCTGGCGCCGGGTTATCGACCACCGCGATGATGATGGTGTGCTCATCGCTGTTGAGCAGCAGGGCATGATAGCGCTGGCAGAGGGTGACCAATTGTTCAGTTTTCATCGTGATGGCCTCAGTTTATGCGAAAGACATCTTCACAGGCCTGCTTGAGCGAACTGTTGCTGGCAACATTGCATACACGTTGCCAGCCGGTGATGCCGTTAGCATTGTCCCAGCCAGGCGTCAGGGTCACGCTCAGACCCGTGAGGCTCTCTTGCCCGTCGAGGGTGGCGATGCCTTTGGCGACGCTCATGGTGGCGACGTAGCGCGTAGTGGCGGGAGACGGTATGCCCTGACTGCCTGCATCGCAGGTAGTGAGGCCGCCGTGTTCGAGGGCGCATAATTCAATGGCCGTGCGGTAGGGTACGAACGTTTGTAGCATGTCGGTCAGGGCGGCTTTACGCAGATAATTCTGGTAAGCCGGAATACCGATGGCGCTTAAAATAGCGATGATCCCGATAACCACCATCAGTTCGATCAGGGTAAATCCGCGTTGTCTGTCCATAAGTGCTCCTTGTGTTGTCAGGAGTACAGTGACGGTCTTCGGCGACGGCGGCGAATGGCAAATAATAGGGTGGGAAACGAGGTTCCAGGCTTTCTGGTGTTGTTACACAGATGGCGGGTGAGAAATGCTAGCGGCTTCGCAAATGATAACCCCGGTGCCGGACGGGCACCGGGGACGTCAATCAACGAAAACGCATGGAGAGATCGAGCGCGCGCACGTGCTTGGTGAGGGCGCCGACAGAGATGTAATCCACACCGGTTTCGGCAAATTCGCGGATAGTATCGAAGGTCACGTTGCCGGAGACTTCCAGCGCGGCCTGGCCCTGGGTCCGCTGCACGGCTTCACGCATCAGGTCGGTGGTGAAGTTGTCGAGCATAATGATATCCGCACCTGCTTTCAGCGCTTCATCCAGCTCATCCAGAGATTCCACTTCCACTTCGACCGGCACGTCCGGATGCAGCCAGAAGGCTTTTTCCACCGCCTGGCGTACCGAGCCGGAGGCGATGATGTGGTTTTCTTTGATCAGGAAGGCGTCGGACAATCCCAGGCGATGGTTGGCGCCGCCGCCGCACAATACGGCGTATTTCAGCGCGGTGCGCAGGCCAGGCAGGGTTTTACGCGTATCGAGCAGCTGGGTTTTGGTACCCGCCAGCAGATCGACATAGCGGTGCACTTCGCTGGCGACGCCGGACAGCGTCTGCACGAAGTTCAGCGCGGTACGTTCCCCGGTCAGCAGAACGCGAGACGGGCCGTCCAGTTCAAACAGCGGCTGATCGGCTTTAATCATATCGCCATCCGCGACGTGCCAGGTGATGCTGACATCGTCGCCGGCCAGTTGGATGAAGACCTCTTCCACCCAGCGTTTACCGCAAAATACACCATCTTCGCGCGTAATAATGACCGCGTGCGAGCGTGTGCCTTCCGGCAATAATTGGGCGCTAATATCGTTGTTGGCATTCACCTCGCCACCGAGGTCTTCCCGCAGAGATTGGGCGACAGCGTCCGGGATATCGAGGTTAATGCGTTCCAGCAGCGCGTCACGGCGGCGGTCGGGATTGTAGCGACGAGGCGACATGATAAAGCTCCAGATAGATAAGATTCAGCAATGGGAAACATGCTAACCTGAACCGCGATTCGACACCACACACACTTGGTGGTTCCTGCCGCCTGGCTCGCCAGTTTTCCCCGGCGTAGACGTTGAATATGCAGAGATGTTGTGCGGCAGGGTGAACGATTTTGTGTATGATAATCAGCATCCTTTGGCCAGTGGAGGCCCGGGAGCACCAGCGAGTGAAAGGAGAGGTCACATGCAGTTGAATGGGGGATGGCTGATGGAGGCGCGTCGGGTTCCTTCGCCGCACCATGATTGCCGTCCGGATGATGAAGCCCCTTCTTTATTGGTGGTGCATAATATTAGCCTGCCCCCCGGGGAGTTTGGTGGCCCGTGGATTGACGCGCTGTTCAGTGGCACTCTCGATCCCAACGCCCATCCTTTCTTTGCCGAGATTGCGCACCTGCGCGTTTCCGCACATTGTCTGATTCGCCGTGATGGCGAAATCGTGCAGTATGTTCCTTTCGATAAGCGGGCGTGGCACGCGGGTGTCTCCCTGTATCAGGGGCGAGAACGCTGCAATGACTTTTCTATTGGTATTGAGCTGGAAGGGACAGACACGCTGGCCTATACCGATGCACAGTACCAGCAGCTGGTGGCCGTGACGCGGCAGCTGATCGCGCTGTATCCGGCCATCGCCGACAATATCACCGGCCATAGCGATATTGCGCCGGTACGGAAAACGGATCCCGGTCCGGCTTTTGACTGGGCAAAATTCCGCGGTCTGCTGACCGCTTCGTCAGAAAAGGAGATGCCATGACGTTGTTTACTACGCTGTTGGTTCTCATCGCTGAACGTCTGTTTAAGCTGGGTGAACACTGGCAGCTCGATCACCGACTGGAAGTGCTGTTTCGTCGCGTGAAGCATTTTTCGTTTGCCGCTACTCTGCTGATGACGGTGGTCGCGATGGCGGCGGTGTTTATCATTCAGCGCCTGCTGCACGGGGTGCTGTTTAACGTGCCATTGCTGATTTTTTGGATCCTGCTGGGGCTGCTGTGCATTGGCGCCGGTCGGGTACGGCTGCATTATCATGCGTATCTTAAAGCGGCATCCCGCAACGATAGCCGTGCCTGTGATGCGATGGCCAGCGAGCTGACACTGATTCACGGTGTGCCGCCCGGCTGCGATAACCGCGAATTTCTCAGCGAACTGCAAAATGCGCTGCTGTGGATCAATTACCGTTACTACCTGGCGCCGCTGTTCTGGTTTGTGGTGGGCGGCAGTTGGGGGCCTGTCACGCTGATTGGGTACTGCGTGCTGCGTGCCTGGCAGACGTGGCTGGCGCGCTATCAAACGCCTCGCCATCGCCAGCAGTCGGGGATTGATGCGATTTTACACGTGGTGGACTGGTTGCCGGTGCGTCTGGTCGGGGTGGTGTATGCGCTGGTGGGGCATGGGGAAAGAGCGTTGCCGGCCTGGTTCGCCTCGTTGGGCGATCGCCATTCATCGCAGTATCAGGTGTTGACTCGTCTGGCGCAGTTTTCTCTGGCACGCGAGCCGCATGTCGATAAGGTCGAGACGCCAAAAGCCGCGGTTTCAATGGCCAAGAAAACCTCGCTGGTGGTGGTCGTCATCATGGCGCTGCTGACCATTTACGGCACCTTGATTTAAACCCTGCCCGTATCCGGACAGGGGGGTATTTTACTCTGTGTCCGCAGCCGGGATGCCGAAGTCTGGCATCCCGTTTTCTTGCCAGCGCACCAGCTTCAGCCGGGTATGGCGATTAGGGTCGTACAGCGGGTCGCCTTCAATTTCGGTGTAGTTCCGGGCGTGATAAACCAGCACATCTTCCCCTTCCGGGGTTTGCGTAAAGCCATTGTGACCGGGACCGTACTGACGGTTCTCATAGCTGGTACGAAATACCGGCTCCGGTGATTTATGCCAGTTTTCCGGGCGCAGCGGGTCGGCCTGCAGGTCTATCCACAGCAGCCCCATACAGTAGTTCTCATCGGTGGCGCTGGCGGAATAGCTGATAAACAGCCTGTCGCCGTGCACCAGCACCGCCGGGCCCTCATTGACCTTAAAACCGCGGCATTCCCAGTCAAATTCCGGTTTGCTCAGCATGACCGGCTCACCTTTCAGCGTCCAGGGATTTTCCAGTTCCGCCAGATACAGGTTGGAGTTACCGGCAATATGCGGGGCTTTCTGCGCCCACAAATACCACTGCTTACCCTGATGCTGGAAAGTGGTGGCGTCGAGGGCGAAGGTGTCGAACGGCGTGTGCACTTGACCTTTTTCCACCCACTGGCCGCTCAGCGGATCGCTGTCGGCACATTCAAGGACGAACATCCGGTGCTGGAACATCCCTAGTTCATCCAGATCGTGAGTGTGGGTGGCGGCATAATAGATGTACCATTTACCGTTAATTTCATGCAGCTCCGGCGCCCAGATCAGCTGACTCATCGGGCCGCTTTCCGGTTTGCGCCAGACCACTACCGGCGTCGCCTGGCGCAGGCCTTCCAGAGTGGCGGCGCGGCGGATCTCCAGCCGGTCATATTCCGGCACTGAGGCGATAAAATAGTAGTGGTCCTGATGGCGCAGAATATACGGGTCTGCGCGCTGTTCAATAAACGGGTTGGGCCAGTTGTTCATCAAGCTTTCCTTACGTGTTCACTGGTTTTGTGATCCTGCCAGGTATTGAGTTCGCTGTAGTTGGTGCGGCGTTTTTCCAGGTCCGACTGGATTTGACGCATAAATTCGCGATTGACCTTCAGCATGCGCACCACGCCGGCGGTGATCAGATAGCCGATGCCGGGGATCACGCTGAACAGCAGCACAATGCCGTTAACCGCTGAGGCGCTCTGTTCTTTGGCGCCCGCGTCGTAGCCGTACCAGGAGAGCAGGAAGCCGACCATGGCTCCCGCGACCGCCAGCCCGACTTTAAGGAAGAAGAGGTTACCAGAGAAGCTGATACCGGTGATGCGTTTGCCGGTTTTCCACTCGCCGTAATCATCCACGTCGGCCATCAGCGACCAGTGCAGCGGCGATGGGATCTGATGCAGGATATTGAGCAGGAAGTAGAGCACCATAATCATCATGGTGGCATGCGGGTCGAAGAAGTAGAAGGCACAGGAGAAGACTGCCAGCACGATATTGGTCCAGAAGAACACCTGCAGCTTGCACCAGCGGTCGGTCAGTACTTTTGCCAGCATGCTGCCGATCATCATCCCGACCACGCCAAGGCTGATAAACAGGGTCGCGAAGTGGGTGCTTTGCTGCATAACCCAGGTCACGTAGTACATGGTGGCCGCCATGCGGATGAAGCCCGGGCAAACGTTGCACAGCGTCAACAGCAGGATGCGGACCCACTGATCATTTTTCCACACGTCTTTAAGGTCTTTTTTCAGTTCATCGTTGGTCTGTACCGCCGGCTGCACGCGTTCGCGTACGGTGGCGAAGCAGAACAAGAACATGCACATCCCGATCAGCGCCAGCACGGTCATCGCCATCTGGTAGCCTTTGGCTTTATCAGCCCCGCCGAACCAGTCAGCCATTGGCAGCAGCGTCAGCGACAGCAGCAGGGTGGCAACGCCGACCATCACGAAGCGGTACGACTGGCAGGCGACGCGTTCCTGCGGATCATTGGTAATGACGCTCCCCAATGAGCAGTAGGGAATGTTGATCGCTGTATAGGTCAGGGAGAGCAGGAAGTAGGTGACGAAGGCATAGATAACTTTGCTGTTATAGGTCCATTCCGGCGTGGTGAACATCAGCACGCTAAACAGCGCATAGGGGAAGGCTATCCACAGCAGCCAGGGACGGAAGCGGCCATATTTACTGCGGGTGCGGTCGGCCATGGCGCCCATAATCGGGTCCGTTACCGCATCGATCACGCGCACTGAGAGTAGCAACACACCGACCAGCGCCGGCGTCAGTCCAAAGATATCCGTATAAAAGTAGTTAACAAACAACATGATGGCGCCGAAAATGATATTACATCCGGCATCACCCATCCCGTAGCCAATCTTTTCTCTGACTGAAAGTTTATTGCCTGCCATCTGGCGATCTCCCCATTACGATATGGAGAGAATTATTTGCTGAGTAACGAATAAATGCGTTGCAGTATTAGGTCAATGATATGGATAAACATGCTATGGAGAGGGAAGTGTGAACCAGCTAACAATGCGCTGTGCCCGTCCGTTCAGGGCGGACACAGCGTTGAGAGATGTATTATTGTGCTTTTACCGCGCTGGCACTTTTCTGTTTAAACAGGTAGCCGACGCCCAGAATCGCAATCCAGACCGGGATCAGGTAAACGGAAATCGCCATTCCCGGGGTCATCAGCATAATCACCAGTACCGCCAGCATGAACAGCAGGCAGATCCAGTTACCCACCGGGTAGAACAGGGCAGGGAAGCGTGAAACGACGCCCTGCTGCTGCTTGGCACGACGGAACTTCATGTGTGCCAGGCTGATCATTGCCCAGTTGATAACCAGGGCGGAGACCACCAGCGCCATCAGCAGGCCAAACGCCGACTCCGGTGCGAAGTAGTTAATCAGCACGCACAGTGCAGTCACCACCGCCGACACGATGATGGTGTTGACCGGTACGCCACGTTTGTCGACGTTCATCAGTGCTTTTGGTGCGTTACCCTGCTGAGCCAGGCCAAACAGCATACGGCTGTTGCAGTAGACGCAGCTGTTGTATACCGAAAGCGCGGCGGTCAGAACAACCACGTTCAGCGCGTTGGCGACAAAGGTATCGCCCAGCTCGTGGAAGATCAGGACAAACGGGCTGGTATCTGCGGTGACACGCGTCCACGGCAACAGTGACAGCAGGACGGCCAGGGAACCCACATAGAAAATCAGGATGCGGTAAATGACCTGGTTTGTGGCTTTTGGAATGCTCTGCTCAGGGTTATCGGCTTCGGCAGCCGTGATGCCGACCAGCTCCAGACCACCAAACGAGAACATGATTATCGCCATCATCATCACCAGCCCGGTGAAACCATGCGGCAGGAAGCCGCCTTGATCCCACAGGTTGCTCACGGTTGCCTGCGGGCCGCCGTTGCCGCTGAACAGCAGCCAGCCGCCGAAGAGGATCATGGCAACAACCGCGACAACTTTAATAATGGCGAACCAGAACTCCATCTCCCCGAACACTTTCACGTTGGTCAGGTTAATCGCGTTGATGGCAACAAAGAACACCGCAGCGGAGACCCAGGTTGGGATCTCAGGCCACCAGAACTGGATGTATTTCCCAACGGCAGTCAGTTCCGCCATCGCCACCAGAACGTACAGCACCCAGTAGTTCCAGCCGGAGGCAAAGCCAGCAAACCCGCCCCAGTATTTGTACGCAAAATGGCTGAATGAACCGGCTACCGGCTCTTCGACGACCATTTCGCCTAACTGACGCATGATCAGGAAGGCGATAAAACCAGCAATTGCATAGCCCAGAATGATCCCGGGGCCTGCAGATTGAATCACCGATGCACTGCCCAGAAACAGGCCGGTACCGATAGCACCGCCCAGGGCAATAAGCTGTATATGGCGGTTTTTCAGGCCGCGCTTCAGCCGATCGCCATGCTGTTGACCTTCCATCATGAAACCTCGTGTGTGGTTATTATGTTTATACGCGTCGTCCTTCAGGTTACTGCTGCGTTGTCTGTCCCTGCCAAATAGCATAGCTATCTATATTCAAGGGAGTTTTAGTCAGTGCAGTCCCGATGGATTTGGCTGTCATATTGTTGTGGTGTGTAATTATGAAGTTCCGTTTTCGTATTGATTTCTTTACGCAAGGCGCAGCATGAAATCGCCTAAAGGCCTTTCGTATCCTGGAGAATAGTGGTAAGCGCGGGTGAATGCACCTGCTTTATGAAGGGATGATGACGAAGCGAACAAAAAGAAACCATTTGTAAATGGCGCTGCGGCAGGGGAGTTGCATTGAATGTGATATTGTATTCACTTTATGTGAATACAATATCGGTTTTTTCAGAGTTGAATCGGTTCAGATAGACTAGTATTTCGTTTCATAAACGTTAATTCTACCTCGAGGTGGGTAAATACATCATTTGTGTGAAGTTACAATTCTGAAATGTTATTTCTGTAAGGTTGTTAAAATGTGCGTGGTTTCCTGATTTCAATCAAAACCTGTATGGACAGAAGGTGAATACTTTGTTACTTTAGCGCTACGAACTGCGAATTGGTAAGACCAATTGACTACGGGCTAATGGCAGAGACAGGGAATATGGCCTACAGCAAAATCCGCCAACCAAAACTATCTGATGTGATAGAGCAGCAGCTTGAGTTTTTAATCCTTGAAGGGACGCTGCGTCCCGGTGAAAAACTCCCGCCTGAACGCGAACTGGCAAAACAGTTTGACGTTTCCCGTCCCTCGCTGCGTGAGGCGATTCAACGCCTCGAAGCCAAGGGCTTGTTGCTTCGTCGCCAGGGCGGTGGAACTTTTGTTCAAAGCAGCCTGTGGCAGAGCTTCAGCGATCCGCTGGTAGAGCTACTGTCCGATCACCCTGAATCCCAATTTGATCTGCTTGAAACCCGTCACGCACTGGAAGGCATCGCGGCTTATTACGCGGCACTGCGCAGCAATGAGGCTGACCGTGAGCGTATTCGCGAACTGCACCAGGCGATTGAGCGGGCTCAGCAATCTGGCGATCTTGACGCCGAATCAGACGCCGTCGTCCAGTATCAAATTGCTGTCACCGAAGCCGCACACAATGTCGTGCTCCTCCATTTGCTACGCTGCATGGAGCCGATGCTGGCGCAAAACGTTCGTCAGAACTTTGAATTGTTGTACGCCCGTCGGGAAATGCTCCCGCAGGTCAGCAATCATCGCACTCGGATTTTCGAGGCGATAATCGCCGGGGAGCCGGAGCAGGCGCGTGAAGCGTCGCATCGTCACCTGGCGTTCATTGAAGAAATTTTGCTGGATCGTAGCCGTGAGGAGAGTCGTCGAGAACGCTCACTGCGCCGTTTACAGCAACGGAAAGATGAGAACTCCGGTTCTTAAGCGCCATTTTTAGAGCGCGGCAACTAAACGCAGAACCTGTCTTATTGCACTTTTAGTTGTTCAAATAATTTTGGATGTATCGCGGCGGCAAGCGCGTCGATTCTCAGGAGCACAGTGAACTATGTGACAGGGATGAAGAAGCGCAGCCAACAAAGAGACAGCCGGAAGTATGAAGAACAAAGAGCGCAATGGGACAGGTTCCAGATTAATCAACGATTAGATAGATAAGGAATAACCCCCATGTCAGAACGTTTACCAAATGACGTGGATCCGATCGAAACTCGCGACTGGCTACAGGCGATCGAATCGGTCATCCGTGAAGAAGGTGTTGAGCGCGCTCAGTATCTGATTGACCAACTCCTTTCTGAAGCCCGCAAAGGCGGGGTGAAGGTTGCTGCTGGCACATCTACAGGCAGTTACGTCAACACTATTGCCGTTGAAGATGAACCGGAATACCCGGGGAATCTGGATCTGGAACGTCGAATTCGTTCTGCGATTCGTTGGAACGCCATTATGACCGTTCTGCGCGCATCGAAAAAAGATCTCGAGCTGGGCGGCCACATGGCGTCCTTCCAGTCCTCCGCGACTTTCTACGAAGTGTGCTTCAACCACTTCTTCCGTGCGCGTAACGAGCAGGACGGCGGCGACCTGGTGTACTTCCAGGGACACATCTCTCCGGGCGTATACGCACGTGCCTTCCTTGAAGGTCGTCTGACTGAAGAGCAGATGAACAACTTCCGTCAGGAAGTTCACGGCAACGGTCTGTCCTCTTATCCGCACCCGAAACTGATGCCAGAGTTCTGGCAGTTCCCGACCGTATCTATGGGTCTGGGTCCGATCGGTGCGATCTATCAGGCTAAGTTCCTGAAGTATCTGGAACACCGTGGTCTGAAAGACACCTCTAAACAAACCGTTTATGCCTTCCTGGGCGACGGTGAGATGGATGAGCCGGAATCTAAAGGCGCCATCACCATCGCGACCCGTGAAAAACTGGACAACCTGGTCTTCGTCATCAACTGCAACCTGCAGCGTCTGGACGGCCCGGTCACCGGTAACGGCAAAATCATTAACGAACTGGACGGTATCTTCAGCGGTGCTGGCTGGAACGTCATCAAGGTTATCTGGGGCGGCCGTTGGGACGAACTGCTGCGTAAAGACACCAGCGGTAAGCTGATTCAGCTGATGAACGAAACCGTTGATGGCGACTACCAGACCTTCAAATCCAAAGACGGCGCCTACGTGCGTGAGCACTTCTTCGGTAAATATCCGGAAACTGCCGCACTGGTTGCTGACTGGACTGACGAGCAGATCTGGGCCCTGAACCGTGGTGGTCACGATCCGAAGAAAGTCTTCGCTGCACTGAAAAAAGCGCAGGATACCAAAGGCAAAGCGACCGTTATCCTGGCTCATACCATTAAAGGCTATGGCATGGGCGATACCGCTGAAGGTAAAAACATCGCTCACCAGGTGAAGAAAATGAACATGGACGGCGTACGCTACGTCCGCGATCGTTTCAATGTACCGGTTGCCGATGCTGATATCGAAAAACTGCCGTACGTAACCTTCCCGGAAGGTTCTGAAGAGCACACCTACCTGCACGCGCAGCGTCAGAAACTGCACGGCTATCTGCCGAGCCGTCAGCCGAACTTCTCTGAGAAGCTCGAGATGCCGACTCTGGAAGATTTCGCACCGCTGCTGGAAGAGCAGAACAAAGAGATCTCTACAACGATCGCCTTCGTTCGTGCCCTGAACGTGATGCTGAAGAACAAATCCATCAAAGACCGCCTGGTGCCGATCATCGCCGATGAAGCGCGTACTTTCGGTATGGAAGGTCTGTTCCGTCAGATTGGTATCTACAGCCCGAACGGCCAGCAGTACACCCCGCAGGACCGTGAGCAGGTTGCTTACTACAAAGAAGACGAAAAAGGTCAGATCCTGCAGGAAGGCATCAACGAACTGGGCGCAGGCGCATCCTGGCTGGCGGCGGCAACGTCTTACAGCACCAACAACCTGCCGATGATCCCGTTCTACATCTACTACTCCATGTTCGGTTTCCAGCGTATCGGTGACCTGTGCTGGCAGGCTGGCGACCAACAGGCTCGCGGCTTCCTGGTCGGTGGTACTTCCGGTCGTACAACGCTGAACGGTGAAGGTCTGCAGCACGAAGATGGTCACAGCCATATTCAGTCTCTGACTATCCCGAACTGTATCTCTTACGATCCGTCTTACGCGTACGAAGTCGCTGTGATCATGCACGACGGTCTGGAGCGTATGTACGGTGAGAAACAAGAGAACGTTTACTACTACATCACCACGCTGAACGAAAACTACCACATGCCGGCCATGCCAGCAGGTGCCGAGGACGGTATCCGTAAAGGTATCTACAAACTCGAAACCGTCGACGGTAGCAAAGGTAAAGTTCAGCTGCTGGGCTCCGGTTCTATCCTGCGTCACGTTCGTGAAGCAGCACAGATCCTGGCGAAAGACTACGGTGTAGGTTCTGACGTTTACTCCGTCACCTCCTTCACTGAACTGGCGCGTGATGGCCAGGATTGCGAACGTTGGAATATGCTGCACCCGCTGGAAACTCCGCGTGTACCGTACATCGCTCAGGTGATGAACGACGCTCCGGCTGTGGCATCTACTGACTATATGAAACTGTTCGCCGAGCAGGTCCGTACTTACGTACCGGCTGATGATTACCGTGTACTGGGTACTGATGGCTTCGGTCGCTCTGACAGCCGTGAGAACCTGCGTCACCACTTCGAAGTTGATGCTTCCTATGTGGTTGTAGCGGCGCTGGGCGAACTGGCTAAACGTGGTGAAATCGATAAGAAAGTGGTTGCGGATGCCATCACTAAATTCAACATCGATGCAGAAAAAGTTAACCCGCGTCTGGCGTAAGAGGTAAAAGAATAATGGCTATCGAAATCAACGTACCGGATATCGGGGCAGATGAAGTTGAAATCACCGAAATCCTGGTCAAAGTTGGCGACAAAGTTGAAGCTGAACAGTCGCTGATCACTGTAGAAGGCGACAAAGCCTCTATGGAAGTCCCGTCTCCGCAGGCTGGCGTCGTGAAAGAGATCAAAGTCTCTGTCGGCGACAAAACCGAGACCGGTAAACTGATTATGATTTTCGATTCCGCCGAGGGTGCAGCAGCAGCTGCACCTGCGCAGGAAGAGAAGAAAGAAGCGGCAGCAGCACCTGCAACGGCTGCGGCGAAAGACGTTCATGTACCTGATATCGGCGGCGACGAAGTTGAAGTCACTGAGATCATGGTTAAAGTTGGCGACACCGTTGCGGCTGAACAGTCCCTGATTACCGTAGAAGGCGACAAAGCTTCTATGGAAGTCCCGGCTCCGTTCGCGGGTGTGGTGAAAGAGATCAAAATCAACACTGGCGACAAAGTGTCCACCGGTTCTCTGATCATGGTCTTCGAAGTGGCGGGTGCTGCACCTGCTGCTGCACCAGCACAGGCAGCTGCTCCGGCAGCGGCGGCGGCACCAGCAGCCAGCGGCGCGAAAGACGTCAACGTACCGGACATCGGTGGCGATGAAGTTGAAGTCACTGAAGTGATGGTGAAAGTGGGCGATAAAGTTGCTGCTGAGCAGTCACTGATCACCGTAGAAGGCGACAAAGCCTCTATGGAAGTCCCGGCACCGTTTGCGGGTACCGTGAAAGAAATTAAAATCAGCACCGGCGACAAAGTCTCCACCGGTTCTCTGATCATGGTCTTCGAAGTGGAAGGCGCTGCGCCTGCTGCGGCTCCGGCTGCTGCTGCACCAGCTCCTGCGGCTGCCGCACCGGCACCGGCTGCAAAAGCAGCGGCTCCGGTAGCGAAAGCGGAAGGCAAATCTGAGTTCGCTGAAAACGACGCTTACGTTCATGCGACTCCGCTGATTCGCCGCCTGGCGCGCGAATTCGGTGTGAACCTGGCGAAAGTGAAAGGTTCCGGTCGTAAAGGCCGTATCCTGCGCGAAGACGTTCAGGCTTACGTAAAAGACGCAGTTAAACGCGCAGAAGCCGCTCCGGCTGCAGCCGCCGCTGGCGGTGGTATCCCGGGCATGCTGCCGTGGCCGAAAGTTGACTTCAGCAAGTTTGGTGAAGTTGAAGAAGTGGAACTGGGTCGTATCCAGAAAATCTCGGGTGCTAACCTGAGCCGTAACTGGGTGATGATCCCGCATGTTACCCACTTCGACAAAACCGACATTACCGATCTGGAAGCGTTCCGTAAGCAGCAGAATGCTGAAGCTGAGAAACGTAAACTGGATGTGAAATTCACACCGGTAGTGTTCATCATGAAAGCCGTAGCTGCTGCGCTTGAGCAGATGCCGCGCTTCAACAGCTCTCTGTCCGAAGATGCACAGCGTCTGACGCTGAAGAAATACATCAACATTGGTGTTGCGGTTGATACGCCGAATGGTCTGGTTGTTCCGGTCTTTAAAGATGTGAACAAGAAGAGCATTACCGAGCTGTCTCGTGAACTGACGGTGATTTCTAAGAAAGCGCGTGACGGTAAGCTGACCGCTGGCGAAATGCAGGGCGGTTGCTTCACCATCTCCAGCATCGGTGGCCTGGGTACGACCCACTTTGCGCCGATTGTTAACGCGCCGGAAGTAGCTATCCTCGGTGTTTCCAAGTCCGCGATGGAGCCGGTGTGGAACGGTAAAGAGTTTGTGCCGCGTCTGATGATGCCTATCTCTCTGTCCTTCGACCACCGCGTAATCGATGGTGCTGATGGTGCGCGCTTTATCACTATCATCAACAATACGTTGAGTGATATTCGCCGCCTGGTGATGTAAGCGAAAAGCCGGCCTGACGGCCGGCTTTTTTCTGGTAATCTGGTCATTGTTTCGGGGTTACCAGCAACAAAGGACAAAATCGTTTGCCGTTTGTTGTTTCAAAATTGTTAACAATTTTGTAAAATGCAGGCGGATAGAACGACCCGGTGGACATGGGCGTAATTTACACAAAATAATTCGAGTTGCGTCAAGGCGGCAAGGGAGTGAATCCCTGGAACGTACAAGCGGTACGTAACCGGGGTGAGCGAGCGCAGCCAACGCAGAGGCGGCTTGAAGGATGAAGTGTATAACAATAGCGTCAGACCCGCCGGATATAAACTACAGAGGTCATGATGAGTACTGAAATTAAAACTCAGGTCGTGGTACTTGGGGCAGGTCCTGCAGGTTATTCTGCTGCCTTCCGTTGCGCTGATTTAGGTCTGGAGACCGTCATCGTAGAACGTTACAGCACTCTCGGCGGTGTCTGCCTGAACGTCGGCTGTATCCCTTCTAAAGCACTGCTGCACGTTGCGAAAGTTATCGAAGAAGCGAAAGCGCTGGCCGAACACGGCATTGTTTTCGGTGAGCCGAAAACTGACATCGACAAGATCCGCACCTGGAAAGAGAAAGTGATCACTCAGCTGACCGGTGGTCTGGCTGGCATGGCTAAAGGCCGTAAAGTGAAAGTGGTCAACGGTCTGGGTAAATTCACCGGGGCTAACACCCTGGAAGTGGAAGGCGAGAACGGTAAAACCGTAATCAACTTCGACAACGCCATCATCGCGGCGGGTTCCCGTCCGATCGAACTGCCGTTCATTCCGCATGAAGATCCGCGCGTGTGGGACTCCACCGATGCGCTGGAGCTGAAAAGCGTACCAAAACGCCTGCTGGTCATGGGTGGCGGTATTATCGGTCTGGAAATGGGTACCGTGTACCATGCGCTGGGTTCAGAGATTGACGTGGTTGAAATGTTCGACCAGGTTATCCCGGCTGCCGACAAAGACGTCGTGAAAGTCTTCACCAAACGCATCAGCAAGAAATTCAACCTGATGCTGGAAACTAAAGTGACTGCCGTAGAAGCGAAAGAAGACGGCATCTATGTTTCCATGGAAGGCAAAAAAGCGCCGGCAGAAGCACAGCGTTATGACGCAGTGCTGGTGGCTATCGGTCGCGTACCGAACGGTAAAAACCTCGATGCAGGTAAAGCGGGCGTTGAAGTTGACGAGCGCGGCTTTATCCGTGTTGACAAGCAGTTGCGTACCAACGTGCCGCACATCTTCGCTATCGGCGATATCGTGGGTCAGCCGATGCTGGCGCACAAAGGTGTTCATGAAGGTCACGTTGCCGCTGAAGTTATCTCCGGCCTGAAGCACTACTTCGACCCGAAAGTAATCCCGTCAATCGCCTACACCGAGCCAGAAGTTGCCTGGGTTGGCCTGACCGAGAAAGAAGCGAAAGAAAAAGGCATCAGCTACGAAACTGCCACCTTCCCGTGGGCAGCCTCTGGCCGTGCTATCGCTTCTGATTGCGCAGACGGTATGACCAAACTGATCTTCGACAAAGAGTCCCACCGTGTTATCGGCGGCGCGATTGTCGGCACCAACGGCGGCGAGCTGCTGGGTGAAATCGGTCTGGCTATCGAAATGGGCTGTGACGCTGAAGACATCGCCCTGACTATCCACGCGCACCCGACTCTGCACGAGTCCGTTGGCCTGGCGGCGGAAGTCTTCGAAGGTAGCATCACCGACCTGCCGAACGCGAAAGCGAAGAAGAAGTAAGTTTTCTTTTCGCAGCAGGACATAAGCGGCTCTGAGAGCCGCTTTTTTTATGCCTGATGTTTAGAACTGTGTCTGCGTAAACAAATCGGCACATCTTATAAATACTTTGAAAATAATTACCACGTAAACTTATAGGTAGTTAATTATTAGTGAGGTGTGTAATGAAACTCTTTTTAACCACGACGCTGTTAGCCGCTACGCTGGCTTCGGGTATCGCCGGTGCTGCTGACCTTTCCATTCCCTGGGCTGCCAACAGCGGCGGGACCGAAAGCAATCATATTGCCGCGATGGGGCAGAACCTGAATGTACAGCATCAGCTGATCAGCAAAACCTCAGAAGGGGTATGGGCAGCGAACTCTGGCAGCATTCATCAGGATGAAGCTGCATTGAGCAGCGCGAAGCCGGCATTCAACGGCTATCCGCAGCTGATGCCGCACCAGGGCTAAACTGCGCTCAGACTCTCAGGATGCCCGGCGGCAGATGACTGCGCCGGGCATTTTTATTGCGTGATAGCCTGCCATTTGGCATCCGGCGCAAAACGGGTGATGGCCTGGGCTAAGGTTGCCGTTTCCTCCCCAAGATTGGCCTGATATACGCGATCGTCCTGATCGACCATAAAACTCATCACACCCGTTTCCCCCCATTCGATGGGCCAGGCCAGCAGGGCCGCGGCCTGATCGTCGCTGCCGTGAATAATACGGAAATGATAACCATGATAGCCTTCACCTGGCTCGGCGGGGCTAAAGGCCGGGCCTAACGGGCTGGGAGCTTCTCCCGGAGCAGCAGGCCAGTACAGGCCATCTTTTTTGCCATCGCTGCTGATAATTTTCTGCGCCCAACGGTGGTTTAGCTGGTAGTAATCTTGCTGGGCATCGACGTAGGCATGCATCGCCTGGATAGCCGACAGTTCGTTACGGCCAATGGCCCGGGTTAGTATTTCATCCTGCGCGGCGGCGATGTCGAAATGCCAGCCTTCGTTGTTTTTCACCATTGGAATCGGCAAACGCCATGCTTCACGGCCAACATCCAGCCAGGCGGTATCGCTTTGCTGAACGATCTGGTGACTTATCTTCCAGTCGCGCTGGAAGCGGGCCACCGCATCAGGATCGATACCATCCGGTGGTAAAAACTGCTGCCAGTTATCGCCGAGCAGTTCACTGAAGGCCGCAGGGTTATTGTCATTGATTGCCTGAGCCAGGGCATTCGCCGCCAGCTCCGGGGTGGAAAACTGCTGCTGGGCCGCGGCCATCATGGGTGACAATGCCAGCGCCAGCAGAGCCATCTTTAACTGTTTTTTCATCTGCATATCCTCAGCGACGACGTTCATGATGTTCAGCCCGATTCTCCCGAACGGCGCTGCGTTGCGGCCGGTTCTGGTTCGAGGCGATGCGGCTTTGCTGCCCGCGAGCATGCTGTGATTGCCAGGATGGCGACCGGCTTTCATTGCCGCTTAACGCGTTGGACCGCAGGTTGCTTGCCTTTTGCTGACGTTGCTCCGGTGTGGCGGATTTGACTTGCGCACGGCGCTGTTGCTGGTGCTCAGTAGGATGCTGAAGCTGGGTTTTGGCGGCTTCCCGTCGCTGTTGCTGCTGCCCACTACTCTGGCGGTTTTTGATCGCCGCCGTTTGCGTCTTATCGTAGCCGCGATAGTTGTTACGCTGTGTCACCTGGTTGAGCTGCGTTGCGGCGGCTTTGCGCTGGGCATCACGCGACGTATTGTGGGCGATGCGGCCATTAGCAACGGTGCCGTTATGCTGCTGGAGCTGCGTTTTTGCCGCCTGACGCTGGGCATCACGATCGCCCGCCACGTGCTGGGTGGCACTCAACCCGCCGGCCACATTGGTCTGATGGAAGCGCTGGGCGACATTGTTGTTCGGGTAAGGAATATTGCCGCGATATGCCGGGTTATGCTGCCAGTTAGTCCGGTCGCCCGTCAGATGTTCGCCGGTGATACGGTTGAAATTATTGACGTTAATATTGATGTTATCGCCATTATGCGAATAACCACCGTGGTCATAGCCATGACCGTGGTAGTCGTCGTCATCATCCCAGTCGATACTGCTGAACAGCGCCCAGGTTGTGGCAACGCCAAGGCTATAGCCGAGGCCATTCACAAAACTGTTGGTAAACTGCTCCCCGGGAGGCGGCGGCAAATAGACCGGCGGATAGGCGGTGTTGGGCCAGGTTCCGTAAACCGTTGAGGGGTTATAGGTAGGGACATACACCACGTTGGGGTCGGTTGATTCGATTTTAATGACCTGAGTCGGCGCTGGTGCAGCGCTGGTGCTTGTAGCGGTCGTCGATGTCGACGTGGCGGTTGCCGCAGGGGCCGGTACGGCGGTGGTAGTGACTTTTTGCTGCGGCGAGGATTTCAGGGTCCCGGTCTGCTGCGCGATATTACGTAACCGCTGCACCGAATCCATCACATCATGCGGCTGGGCTAAAAACGCATTGCCGAGGTTCTCGACCCACGGCGGGTTTTCGCCCATTAACGCCAGCAGTGCCGGGAAAGCGACCAGCGATTTTACGCTCGGATCCCAGGGTTGGCTTGCCACTGCCTGTACCGCGGCGTCGCCCTGCATTGAGGGATTATCCTGAGACCACTGTACGGCCTGCATCACGTTGCTGGGGTAGGTCGATGCCATCAGCACTTGTGACAGCAGATTGTCAGGATAGAGGGCGACAGGGGCCACCCATTGATCAATCTGCGCCTGAGTATAGGCGGTGGTCACTGGCGGAGCGGTCGTTGGCGCCGGCGGCTGAGGTGTGGCAGGGGTGGCAGCAGGAGCGGGCTGAGTCGTTGCAGGCGCTTCGGTAATGGTTTGTGGTGCGCGACTTTTGACATACAGGGTGCCAGAGGCGGCTAAAATCCCTGCACTACAAACCAGTACAATCACGTGGGGTTTAAAAGGTCGTATCATGTTAGCTCCCGGCACAAAAATTGGCCTGTCTCCACTGAGTATCGCCGAAAATAGCGCTCCTGCCGGAGTATAAGTCGCTCTCTTTTGGATTTTTGACGTTTGTTGGGTTTTTGGTCAGCTAACTTGCACAGAATTAAATTTATATACCGGGAAATGGGGGGAAAGCCTGTAAAATCCTGCCCTTAACGATTCAGCTAAATTTTAATGTTGCTTTTTTGTAAACAGATTAACACCTCGCCAAAATCCTGCTATGCTGCCGACGCGGTATCGGGCATTTACCCTACAAACTGCTGTCTCACAGGAGCGTGAAGAGAATCGCCTACCGCATTTTACAATGAGAGCGAGGAGAACCGTCGTGCTAGAAGAATACCGTAAGCACGTAGCTGAGCGTGCAGCCATTGGGA
The DNA here is from genome assembly GCF_051131755.1 of Klebsiella sp. R445. Taxonomy (NCBI): domain Bacteria; kingdom Pseudomonadati; phylum Pseudomonadota; class Gammaproteobacteria; order Enterobacterales; family Enterobacteriaceae; genus Klebsiella; species Klebsiella sp. R445. Next base: position 2,307,582 of record NZ_CP180446.1, on the reverse strand, counting down.
TTGTTGCAAAACCCTTAGATGCTACCCAAATGGCCGCGCTGGTAGAACTGCTGAAGAACCCGCCTGCGGGTGAAGAAGAATTCCTGTTAGACCTGTTAATTAACCGTGTACCACCGGGCGTCGACGAAGCCGCCTATGTTAAAGCCGGATTCCTTGCCGCGATCGCCAAAGGCGAAGCGACCTCCCCACTGGTCACTCCTGAAAAAGCCGTTGAACTGCTGGGCACCATGCAGGGCGGTTACAACATTCACCCGCTGATCGATGCACTGGACGATGCCGCACTGGCACCGATTGCTGCAAAAGCGCTCACGCATACGTTGCTGATGTTTGATAACTTCTACGATGTAGAAGAGAAGGCAAAAGCCGGTAATGAGCACGCGAAGCAGGTGATGCAAGCCTGGGCCGACGCCGAGTGGTTCCTGAGCCGACCAAAGCTGGCTGAAAAAATTACCGTTACCGTTTTCAAGGTGACCGGTGAAACCAACACCGATGACCTCTCGCCGGCGCCAGATGCCTGGTCTCGTCCGGATATCCCGCTGCACGCCCTGGCGATGCTGAAAAACGCCCGCGAAGGTATCGAGCCGGATCAGCCGGGTTCAGTTGGCCCGATTAAGCAAATTGAAGCGCTTCAGCAGAAAGGTTTCCCGCTGGCCTACGTCGGTGACGTCGTCGGTACCGGTTCTTCCCGTAAATCCGCGACCAACTCGGTGCTGTGGTTTATGGGCGACGATATCCCGAACGTGCCTAACAAGCGCGGCGGCGGCCTGGTGCTGGGCGGTAAAATCGCCCCGATCTTCTTCAACACCATGGAAGATGCCGGCGCACTGCCGATTGAAGTCGACGTCAATGACCTGAACATGGGCGACGTTATCGACGTTTACCCGTTCAAAGGCGAAGTCCGTAACCACGACACCGATGCGCTGCTGGCGACCTTTGAGCTGAAAACTGATGTGCTGATCGACGAAGTCCGCGCCGGTGGCCGTATTCCGCTGATTATCGGCCGTGGCCTGACGACTCGTGCACGTGAAGCCCTGGGTCTGCCGCACAGCGATGTCTTCCGTCATGCGAAAGATGTTGCTGAAAGCAGCCGTGGTTACTCGCTGGCCCAGAAAATGGTCGGTCGCGCATGCGGCGTTGCCGGTATTCGCCCTGGCGCATACTGCGAGCCGAAGATGACCTCCGTTGGTTCTCAGGACACCACCGGTCCAATGACCCGTGACGAACTGAAAGACCTGGCGTGCCTTGGCTTCTCTGCCGATCTGGTGATGCAGTCCTTCTGCCACACCGCAGCCTATCCGAAGCCGGTTGACGTGACCACGCACCACACGCTGCCAGACTTCATCATGAACCGCGGCGGTGTTTCTCTGCGTCCGGGCGATGGGGTTATCCACTCCTGGCTGAACCGTATGCTGCTGCCGGATACCGTTGGTACCGGTGGTGACTCCCATACCCGTTTCCCGATTGGTATCTCCTTCCCGGCGGGTTCTGGCCTGGTGGCGTTTGCCGCTGCGACCGGCGTGATGCCGCTGGATATGCCGGAATCGGTACTGGTGCGCTTTAAAGGCAAGATGCAGCCGGGGATCACCCTGCGCGATCTGGTCCATGCGATCCCGCTGTATGCGATTAATCAGGGCCTGCTGACCGTTGAGAAGAAAGGTAAGAAAAACATCTTCTCTGGCCGCATTCTGGAAATCGAAGGTCTGCCGGATCTGAAAGTTGAGCAGGCGTTTGAGCTGACCGATGCTTCCGCAGAGCGTTCTGCAGCTGGCTGTACCATCAAGCTGAACCAGGAGCCGATTGTTGAGTACCTGAACTCCAACATCGTGCTGCTGAAGTGGATGATTGCCGGTGGTTATGGCGACCGTCGTACACTGGAACGTCGTATCCAGGGCATGGAGAAATGGCTGGCGGATCCGCAACTGATGGAAGCGGATGCTGATGCTGAATATGCTGCGGTGATCGAAATCGATCTGGCTGACATCAAAGAGCCGATCCTTTGTGCACCGAACGATCCTGACGATGCTCGTCTGCTGTCCGACGTGCAGGGTGAAAAAATCGATGAAGTGTTTATCGGTTCCTGCATGACCAACATCGGTCACTTCCGCGCGGCAGGTAAACTGCTTGATAGCCATAAAGGCCAGCTGCCGACCCGTCTGTGGGTGGCTCCGCCAACCCGTATGGATGCGGCGCAACTGACTGAAGAAGGTTACTACAGTGTGTTTGGTAAGAGCGGTGCGCGTATCGAAATCCCTGGCTGTTCCCTGTGTATGGGTAACCAGGCGCGTGTTGCTGACGGTGCGACGGTGGTATCCACCTCAACCCGTAACTTCCCGAACCGTTTAGGTACCGGCGCTAACGTCTATCTGGCTTCTGCTGAGCTGGCGGCGGTCGCTTCTCTGCTCGGCAAGCTGCCGACGCCGGAAGAGTATCAGACCTTCGTCGCCCAGGTGGATAAGACCGCGGCAGATACCTATCGCTATCTGAACTTCAACCAGCTGGAAGAGTACACCGAGAAAGCTGACGGCGTGATTTTCCAGACCGCGGTGTAAGCGAATCTTGCTGCTCAAAGCCACTCTTCGGGGTGGCTTTTTTGTTGCTGCGTTACGTATTGCTTTAAGCGCATCAAATGTCTATTACTGCCGCCAGGCGATTCCTTAACCTCTCCTGTATCACGCCGTGTCAGAACATCTCAATGTACCGACAGGTCCTGAATTCCCAGACAGGAAGGAGAGATATATGGTTTCGTTACAACATCAGACTGTGGCTATTATCGGCGGCAGCTCGGGGATAGGTTTTCGGGTTGCGCAGCTTGCGGCTGAGGCCGGGGCTAATTTGATCGTGATTGGGCGTCATGCGGGACGTCTTGCCGAGGCGAAAATGAGTCTGACCTCGGCGGGAGCGACGGTTGAGACGTATGTCGTGGATGCGCACGATCATCAGGCGCTGGAGGTATTGTTTGCCGCGTTGCCAAACATCGATCACCTCATTTCGATGGTTGGCGATGTGATGGGCGGCGGTTTTCTGTCTGCATCACTGTCCACGATTCGCCATGTAATGGAGTCGAAATTCTTCACCAATGTGAAAATTGGCCAGCTGGCGGCGGAGAAACTGAATACTGGCGGCAGCCTGATCTTCACTTCCGGCACCGGTGGGCGTGCCCAGGATGCCTGTGCCAGCTACGTCGGCAACCTTGGCATTAATGCGCTGGTTGAGGGGCTGGCGGTAGAGCTGGCTCCGCGCGTGCGGGTTAACGCCGTCTCGCCGACCTGGACCATCACGCCGTTCTGGCGCGATATGCCTGCCGAACAGCTGGAAGAAACCCGGCTGCGTTTTGCCGGGTCGATCCCGTTGGGGCGTACCGCGACCCTTGATGAGCTAGCCGGCGCCTATCTGTTCTTACTGCAAAATACCTTTATAACCGGCCAGCATCTGGCGATCGATGGTGGAATCATGCTCGGCAGTTGATGATAAGACGACCGCTTAACAGACTGCGGCGCTTTTATTTGCTGTAGCCCAGTCTGCTCCACTTTTTTTCTGCCCTGGTACTGCGATAATTACCCTATGGGTACAATGTAGCGGTGACGCATTGCCCTTGCAGAGGAAGAGACTATGGATTACGAATTTCTGCGCGATATTACCGGAGTGGTAAAGGTGCGAATGTCGATGGGCCACGAGGTCGTTGGGCACTGGTTTAATGAAGAAGTGAAAGAAAACCTGGCCCTGCTGGACGAAGTGGAACAGGCAGCGCGCACCGTAAAAGGCAGCGAGCGTTCCTGGCAGCGTGCCGGTCATGAATACACGTTATGGCTGGATGGCGAAGAGGTGATGATCCGCGCCAATCAGCTGGATATTGCGGGCGATGAGATCGAAGAAGGGATGAGCTATTACGACGAAGAAAGCTTCTCCCTGTGCGGTGTTGAGGATTTTCTTCAGGTGGTGACGGCGTACCGCGAGTTTATCGGCAAAGCCTAGCCGCCCTTCATGTGTTCACGCCGGGAGCCTGTCTCCCGGTTTTTTTTTGCAATTGATGATTATTTGATTTTTTATAATCATATTAAATCTGTGATCGCGGTCTGTTGTGGTTTGTTATTGATTAAATATAATCAATATGATTTTATTTAATCACATTGATGACAGGCGGCACGACATGAACATCAAGAAAACAATAGAACGAGTACCTGGCGGCATGATGGTTGTGCCACTGGTTATTGGGGCGATCATCAATACGTTTGCTCCTCAGGCGCTGGAAGTGGGCGGATTTACCACCGCCTTATTTAAGAATGGTGCGGCACCGCTGATTGGCGCATTTTTGCTGTGCATGGGGGCGGGCATCAGCGTCAAAGCCGCCCCTCAGGCGTTGCTACAGGGCGGGACCATCACGCTCACAAAGCTGCTTATCGCGATTGCGTTGGGACTGGGTGTTGAGCATCTTTTTGGCGCCGAGGGGATCTTTGGCCTAAGCGGCGTAGCGATTATTGCGGCTATGAGCAATTCCAACGGCGGGCTCTACGCGGCGCTGGTGGGAGAATTTGGCAATGAACGCGATGTTGGGGCTATTTCCATTCTGTCGCTGAACGACGGTCCTTTCTTCACCATGATCGCGCTGGGGGCGGCCGGCATGGCCAACATTCCTCTGATGGCGCTGGTTGCGGTACTTATTCCGCTTGTTGTCGGGATGATCCTCGGCAATCTTGACGCCAATATGCGTGATTTTTTGACCAAAGGCGGGCCTCTGCTCATCCCGTTTTTTGCCTTCGCGCTGGGGGCCGGGATCAATCTTGAGATGCTGCTCCAGGGCGGGCTGGCAGGCATCCTCCTCGGCGTTCTGACGACCTTTATTGGCGGGTTTTTTAACATTCGTGCTGACAGGCTGGTGGGCGGAAGCGGTATTGCTGGCGCCGCCGCGTCTAGTACCGCCGGAAATGCGGTGGCCACACCGTTGGCGATAGCTCAGGCCGACCCGTCACTGGCATCCGTTGCCGCAGCGGCAGCACCGCTGATTGCGGCCTCGGTGATCACTACCGCGATCCTGACGCCACTCCTGACTTCCTGGGTGGCAAAAAGGCAGGCACGTCAGCTGGCGGAGGAAAAAAACGCATGAAAATGATCGTTATCGCCGATGATTTTACCGGATCCAACGATACCGGGGTCCAGCTGGCGAAAAAAGGCGCGCGGACGGAAGTGATGCTAAGTGCGGCCCAGAAGCCTTCCCGCCGTGCCGATGTGCTGGTTATTAACACTGAAAGCCGGGCTTTGCCGGCCCCACAAGCCGTTGACATGGTTCAGACGGCGCTGGCTCCCTGGTGTGATACGCCAGACGCACCGCTGGTGTACAAAAAGATTGATTCTACTTTTCGGGGCAACGTGGGGGCCGAAGTGGCTGCGGCAATGAAAGCCAGTCGCAGACGTCTCGCGGTCATTGCCGCCGCGATCCCTGCTGCCGGGCGCACGACGCGGGAAGGCCAGTGCCTGGTTAACGGTATCCCGCTTGTGGATACCGAATTTGCCAGCGACCCCAAAACGCCGATTATCTCTTCTCGCATTGCCGAGCTGATCGCGTTGCAAAGTCAGATCCCTGTTCATGAAGTCCATCTGGAGGAGCTCCGTCGCGGGCGGCTCAGTGCGCTGTTGGAGGCATGGGCCGCACAAGGCGAGTGCATGGTTGTGGTCGATACCCTGGAAGATCGGGATTTGACGCTGATTGCGCATGCGCTCTGTGAACAAACCCAGATACCGCTGATGGTGGGGGCGGCCGGGCTGGCGAATGCGCTGCCTGGCTGGATGTTCAAACAGGATAAGCTGGCACTGCCCGTGCTGGTGGTAGCGGGATCGATGAGTGAAGCGACGCGCCGACAGGTTGACTATGCGCTCAGCCAGGGGCGAGCAGAGATCGTGGACATTGATGTCTCTCGCCTGGTGTCGCCCTTCTGCGCCCAGGAGATAGCTGCGGTAGTGGAACAAGCCTGCGCGCTCCTGAGCCGACAGTTGCATACGATCCTGCGCACCAGTCGCCGGATGGAAGACCGACAGGGTATTGATGCTCTGTGCGCCACTACCGGCATGAGCCGTCAGCAACTGGGCGAAACGCTAAGCCTGCATGTAGGGGAGATAACGTTAAAGATCCTTGAGCAGGCACGTATCGGTGGCCTGTTTTTGACGGGAGGGGATATGGCCACTGCCGTTGCCAGCGCACTGGGCGCTGAAGGTTATCGGATCCAGAGCGAAGTCGCCCCCTGTATTCCCTGCGGCACGTTTATTAACAGTGATATCGACGATCTGCCGGTGATCACCAAGGCTGGGGGATTTGGCTCCGATCGTACGTTGTGCGATGCGCTTTATTTTATTGAGGAGATGTACTGTGGGCATTAAGACTGTGGCAATTACAATGGGAGATCCGGCAGGGATTGGGCCGGAAATTATCGTTAAGGCGCTCAGCGAAGATCGGTTAAATGGCGCACCGGTAGTGGTGGTAGGCTGTTTCCAGACGCTGAAGCGATTGCAGGAGAAAGGTCTGGCAGAGGGCGTTAAATTCCGCATTATCGACGACGTGGCGGCGGCTCGCTTTGCGCCTGGCGTGATCCATGTGATTGATGAACCTCTGGCCGATCCGCAGTCGCTTGAAATCGGCAAGGTGCAAGCGCAGGCGGGAGATCTGGCTTATCGTTGTGTGAAGCGGGCGACGATGCTGGCGCTGAAGGGCGATGTCCACGCGATAGCGACCGCGCCGTTAAATAAAGAGGCGCTGCATCTCGCCGGGCACCATTATCCGGGACACACCGAACTGCTGGCTACGCTGACAGAGACGCGCGACTACGCGATGGTGTTATTTACGGAAAAGCTGAAAGTCATCCATGTCTCTACCCATATTGCGCTGCGTAAATTCCTTGATACGCTGAATACGCCGCGTGTCGAGACGGTCATTGACATTGCGGATACCTTCCTGAAACGCGTTGGTTACCAGCAGCCGAGAATTGCCGTTGCCGGGGTGAACCCCCATGCCGGAGAAAACGGTCTGTTTGGTGACGAAGAGGGGCGTTTCCTGGCGCCGGCGATTGCACATGCGAAGGCCAAAGGGGTCGCGGTGTTCGGACCCTGTCCGCCCGATACCGTATTTCTGCAGGCTTATGAAGGGCAGTACGATATGGTGGTCGCTATGTATCACGACCAGGGACATATCCCTTTGAAATTGTTGGGATTCTATGACGGTGTTAATATCACGGCCGGCCTGCCGTTTATCCGCACCTCAGCCGATCACGGGACTGCTTTTGATATCGCCTGGACGGGAAAAGCAAAATCTGAGAGCATGGCTATATCGATAAAACTGGCAATGCAACTGGCGTAATTCCCTGTTATGAAAGGACAACACCGTCTGGATAAAATCGTCGCGTATCTGAAAAGCCATACGCTGGTTACGGTAGAGCAACTGGTTGAGGCGGTAGATGCGTCTGCGGCAACGATCCGACGTGACCTAATAAAGCTGGATGAGCAGGGCGTTATCAGCCGCAGCCATGGCGGCGTTGCGCTACGTCGCTTTGAGCCGGTGCAGCCGACTACGAATGAAAAGCAGTTACGATCGCCCGGCGAAAAAAGGGCGATCGCTCGCTATGCCGCTTCTTTGGTGCATCCCGGTGATGCAGTGGTGCTGGATGCCGGGACCACCATGCTCGAACTGGCGAAGTGCCTGACGCATTTGCCACTGCGGGTGATTACCGTGGATTTGCATATCGCCCTGTTTTTATCTGAATTCAGGCAAATCGAAGTGACCATTGTAGGTGGTCGAATCGACGACAGCAGCCAGTCTTGTATCGGTGAGTATGGCCGCAAAATGTTGCGCAGCGTTTTCCCTGATATCGCGTTTATGAGCTGTAACTCATGGAGCGCGGAAACCGGTGTCACAACGCCGACGGAAGAGAAGGCCGGACTGAAGCAGGAAATCATTGCCAATGCCCAGCGCAAGGTGCTGCTGGCAGACAGCAGCAAATACGGCGCACATTCGCTATTTACCGTAGCGCCACTGGCTGACTTTAGCGAGGTAGTGACGGACGTCAATCTGCCGCAGTCAGTACAAAGCGTGCTAAAAGGGCAGCAGGTGCCTCTCAAACTGGTTCAGCCGGAGTAACAGCGCCCGCGAGCGCTGTCATCAGCTCAGATACTCGGGATATTTCTGGCGTAGTAGATTTCGCGCATCTCTTTCCACAGCAGGCTGGTAATGGTCTTGCGCTCTTCCTCGGTCAGGTCTTCTGGCCGGGTGTGGAACATGTAGTGCTTTAGATCGAACTCTTTCAGCAGCATCTTGGTGTGGAAGATGTTTTCCTGATAGACGTTAACATCCACCATGTCATACAGCGCTTTCATATCGTCGGACATGAAATTCTGAATTGAATTGATTTCATGATCGATGAAGTGCTTCATTCCATTGATATCTCTGGTAAAACCGCGAACGCGATAATCAATAGTGACGATGTCAGATTCCAGTTGATGAATCAGATAATTCAGCGCGTTAAGCGGCGAGATCACCCCGCAGGTCGACACTTCAATATCGGCGCGGAAGGTACATAGCCCGCCTTCCGGGTGACTTTCCGGGTAGGTATGCACGCAGATATGACTTTTATCGAGATGGGCAACCACGGCGCTTGGCAGCGGACCCGGGTGCTCGGTCTGATCGATAAGCTGTGGGTCAATGGGCTCTTCACTGACCAGAATGGTGACGCTTGCACCCTGAGGTTCATAATCCTGACGCGCGATGTTCAGAATGTTGGCGCCGATAATCGAGCAGGTCTCTGACAATATTTCGGTCAGGCGGTTGGCGTTATAGAGTTCATCGATATAGGCAATGTAACCATCGCGCTCCTCTGCCGTTTTGGCATAGCAGATATCGTAGATGCAAAAACTCAGGCTCTTGGTGAGGTTGTTAAAGCCATGCAGCTTCAGTTTTTTCAATTTCGTTCACCCCCTTACTTAAGTTCGCTGGCAGCCAGCGTATCCAGCAGATATTGCGGCAGGGCGAAGGCCGCCTTATGAATCGCCGGATTGTAGTAACGACATTTCAGATTCGTTTTGTGGAAACGCGCCTGGATAATCTCATTGGACAGGTGGCGCAGGGCGTCGTTATCCGTTGCCCAGGCGAAGGTCATAATGCCGCCATAGTAGGTCGGGATGGCTGCCTGATAGAAGCTGACATCGCTGAAGTAGTTGCTGAGCTTGCGGTGACTATCGAGGGCTTCATCCTGCTGCAGGAAGCAGACGCCGTTCTGGGCAACAAAAATGCCGCCAGGGTTGAGGCAACGCTTACAGCCTTCGTAAAAGGCGGAGGTGAACAGGCTTTCACCGGGACCGATGGGGTCGGTACAGTCGGAGATGATTACGTCAAACGTTTGCGTCGTCTGGTTAACAAAATTGACGCCATCGTCAATAACCAGCGTAAACCGTGGATCGTCGTAGGCGCCTGCGCTGTGATTAGGCAGGTACTGGCGGCAGAACGAGACCACACCGGCGTCAATTTCCACCATGGTGATGGTTTCGATGGTGCTGTGGCGAGACACTTCACGCAGCATGGCACCGTCACCACCGCCGATGATGAGCACATGTTTTGCCTGGCCGTGGGCCATCAGGGGCACATGGGTCATCATTTCGTGATAGATAAACTCATCGCGTTCGGTGGTTTGTACCACGCCGTCCAGCGCCATCACGCGGCCAAAGGCGGCGTTCTCAAAAATGATCAAATCCTGGTGATCGGTTTTTTCGTGGTACAGCACCTTATCAACTGCAAAGTACTGACCAAAATGGTCGTGCAGCGTTTCATGCCACAGATTGCTATCGGCCACTGGCTGATCCTCCGTTGTTAACACCCGTTACGCCTGTATAAATAAGCGCAACATCATAGCCAACTATAGATGAGGATGCACGGTTGGTATTTCAGCAGTGTAAGTCGGGGGAGTACCCTACGCAAAACGCCTCCATAATCAGGAGGCGTCGGGGTCATGGCTTGTTGGCTGGTGGTTTTTCGGCAGTGACATCAACTATTCTGACCGTATAGACCATCGTGGCACCGGGCGGGATTTTGGGCGGAACGCCTTCACTACCGTAAGCGACATCGGGAGGGAGCACGATGGTAACAGTGCCATGGTTTTCCAGACGCTTCATGGGTTCGAGGAGCGATGGTGGATAGGCATTTAATACCTGTGACCAGACTTTTTTCTCTGCTTCCATGTCTTGAATGATGGTTCCATCGATAAGTGCTTCCTTGATTGTTACCGTGACGATATCACTGCCGAGAATCTTGCCCTTACCTGCATAATCAACGCGGCTGTAGATGCCGTTTTTAAACTTGACCCCTTTTTGTTTAGCAAACTTCTGCTGATAGGCTTTTCCATCGATAATGTTTTGTTTTTCTATCTTATATTGAATCAAAGAGACTTCTTTTGTCGCATCAATCAGCGCTGTTTTACGTGTGCTTTCATCAAGAGCAAACTTTCCAGAGAAAGAATCAGCGAAACCTTGCAGTACCACATCTTGATTGATTTTCATGCCCTGGGTATTGCGCATAGTCAGTATTTCCAGGGCACCATCACCCATAGAGACACCCATAGCGTAAGCTTGTTGCTGCGACTTTTGCGTAAGATCTATTCCCGCAGATTTTTTATCCGGTTTGGTATTTGCCTGCGCAGCCTTTAACTGGTCAAGCTCATTGATTTTGGCTTGCAGGAGTGCTTTATCTTTATCGACCTGAAGCCGGAAGGCTTCATCCTCTTGCGCCAACTGTTTTTTATTAATAATAAACGCATCAAGTTTTGCCGTGAGGGCCTGCGATCCTAACTCTGCGGTCGTTAGCTTAGCCATCAACTCTTTTTTTTCCGCTGTCGCAGTGCTGAGCTGTGCAGTTAGTGTCTGCTGAGCTGCTGTTGCAGCGTTAAGTTTTTCGGTGAGCGTTTGTGTTTGTGCCGTGGCGTTCGTGATTTTCTCGGCGAGGAGCTGTTTTTCTTGCGCCTCAGTCGTGAGTTTTAGCGTCAGAGCTTGCTGATCTGATGTCAGGGATGTGAATTTCTTAATCTGCGTCTGTTTTTCAGCTTCGGTTTTGGCCAGCAGAGCTTCAAGCTTTTGTTTTTCCGCCTCAACAGCAGCCAGGGCTATAGACTGTTTCTGAATTTTATTTTCAGTGGCATCAAGCTTAACATTCCTCTGTTTCTTATCATTGACCGCTGTGCTTTCTTTTATTATTAGTTGCTGCTTTTCTGCCAGCGCAGTCTCTAATTCTCCCTGCAATTTCTTAATTTTATCAGTAAACTCTTTTTGATTATCAGCGACAGGTATCATCTCAGATGACCTGGCGGCAAGTTGCTTCTTGAGTTGACGTATTATTTTATCTTTCTGAGCAATGACTGCATTCTGCTGTGAAGTGTTTTTTGTTTTCTGTGTGGCTGTATTATTAGTGGTTCTTGTAGTATTGCTGTTGGTTTCACTGCTTTTATGTTCAATCGATCTGTCAGCTGAATTTTTTCCCTTTTCCTGCTGCTGCTTAGCAAAAATAAGAAAGGCGGGCCCCGAATTGTCATTGTCTGAGCGGGGAACGACTCCGGTTGTGACATCTTTTTCTGCATAGGCATTAGGCACTAAAAATGATGCCAGCACGGGAGTTATCGCCAGCGCTATCACTTTGAGATTGATGGCTGTTAGTCGGTTCATAAGGGAATGTTTTCACCACGTTTGACAAGGCTGTCTATTAGCTCTTTTTCAATGTCAGCACACAGTTTGATTGACTTGAACTGATACATCGAGTCAATCCCTTGCCTGGTCGGTTCTGCAACCTTACCGCGCACGGAATTATATTGTGATGCTGCATCGATTAAAGCGGTAAAGTTATTCCCAAGTAATTCCCCTTGCTTGGGATTAACTTCTTTTAGTGATTCCAATGCTTCGCGGCAGGAATCAATTCGCTCTTGTGCAAGTTCAACGGGTTTCTGTTGGGCTTGTGATTGGTTTAATGCTGCCTCTGATGAGGGTGTTATCACTCTAGCGGATTGTCGGGATGGGTTTGTATTACAACCAACCAATAAAATGATGGTCAGAGGTGCTATACGAATTAGTTGAGATATGTTCAAGGTTATATTCCACTGATAAATAGGTGTTGATAGAAATTATTATCGCGGAATATTAACGTGCTAAAAATGAGATTGCAATAAAGTCCGATTGTTTTTTAGGTGTATTGTAAGTTCATGGGGTTGTTTTTATTTTTGGATTGTTCAGGTGTTAGGTGTGGATGTGTTAATAATCCATTGTTTTAATGGATTGTTTGTTTTTAATTGGCCGTGGCTTTTTATAATTCAGGTGATTAATTATTCTGGCGGTGGGCGATTTATTTGTATGAAATTAAAGGCTTGGGTGTTAATTGGAAAAGAATGATTAATTCATTATTAGATGTTTGCATTAGTTGATTTTATAACAGCAGGCATTCATGTTGGTTATATATGTTGGGGTTTTACCAAACATCAAACGATTAATTCTGCTGGGGAACGTAAAACAAAAATGACAATATGGCCCTGGCGTCTGCGCTCGTGCCTGCATGACGACAGACTCCATGGTTAATTTATTTCACATAAGCCAGCAGGCTTAATGAGTCACGGGCCAGGGCTTTGCATTTTTTCGTTGTGGAGATTTTGATGCCGCTGAGATCGCGGTAGCTGTCTTCACCGAGCGCTTTCATGTTGAAGCTGTCGTAGTTGCTCAGATCCCACTGGTTTTGCTGGGCAAAAAACACCAGCGCCCGACGGATTTGGGTATTGGGAAGGTTCTGGTATCCGCAGTCGTTTTTCAGAAAGACAAATACCGCCGTTAAATCAGCCATATCTTCCGCTTCGGACTCGCTTAACGCATAGCTATTGCTGGAAAGAGTAAGCAGGCTGCCGAGCACTACCGTTCTGAAAAGCGTCTTCATTTTTTTTACCATTGCATCACGGACGCTCAACGTTAGCATACTTCGTTACAGTGCGCAGAGCTTTATTCTTACTGTTCTGCTTGACCTTCCCGTTGGTGGAAGGTTTAAGCTCAAATGTTCACCAGCAGAATAAAAGGATGTGAAAATGCAACGTCGTGAATTTATCAAATTAACCGCTGCAGCCGGCGTATTGAGCGCGCTTCCGCTCTGGAGTCGCTCGGTGTTTGCCGCCAGCCGGCCGGCTCTGCCGGTACCCAATATTTTGACCGCCGACGCACGAAATCGCATCACCTTAACAATCCAGGCCGGAAAGACGCAGTTTGGTCCCCATCAGGCGACCACCTGGGGTTATAACGGAAATCTGCTGGGTCCGGCGCTGAAACTGAAAAAAGGTGAGGCGGTGACCGTCGATATTCATAACCGTCTGGCGGAAGAGACCACCGTGCACTGGCATGGCCTGGAAGTTCCCGGGGAGGTCGACGGCGGACCGCAGGGGATTATTGCAGCGGGCGCCTCCCGCAGCGTGAGTTTTACTCCCAGCCAGCGGGCCGCGACCTGTTGGTTCCACCCGCATCAGCATGGCAAAACCGGCCATCAGGTTGCCATGGGGCTGGCGGGACTGGTGCTGATATCTGATGAAGAAAGCGAACGACTGTTGCTGCCGAAGCAGTGGGGGATCGATGATGTGCCGGTGATCGTCCAGGACAAGCGCTTTACCGTGGCCGGCGAGATCGATTATCAGCTCGACATCATGAGCGCTGCCGTGGGCTGGTTTGGCGATACGCTGCTGACGAACGGAGCGCTCTACCCGGAACATGCTGCACCGCGCGGCTGGCTGCGTCTGCGCCTGCTTAACGGTTGTAATGCCCGCTCGCTCAATTTCTCCACTAGTGACAACCGACCGATGTACGTTGTCGCCAGCGATGGCGGCCTGCTTGCCGAACCGGTAAAGGTGAATGAACTGCCGGTGTTAATGGGCGAGCGTTTTGAAGTGCTGGTAGATACCCGCGACGGCAAAGCGTTCGATCTGATCACGTTGCCGGTGAGTCAGATGGGGATGGCGATTACGCCGTTCGATAAGCCACAGCCGGTATTGCGCATTCAGCCATTGACGGTTCAGGCATCCGGTACGCTTCCGGATTCACTGGTCAGCATGCCCGCGCTACCGTCGCTGGAAGGGCTGACCCAACGCACGCTGCAGCTGTCGATGGACCCGATGCTCGACATGATGGGCATGCAGGCGCTGATGCAAAAATATGGCGACCAGGCGATGGCCGGCATGGACCATGGCGGCATGATGGATCACGGCAAAATGGGCAACATGGGACAGATGAATCATGGTGATATGGGGAACATGAAGCATGGCAATATGGGGCAGATGAACCATGGCGCTAAGGGCTTTGATTTCCATAATGCCAACCGGATTAATGGCAAAGCGTTTGATATGAATACGCCGATGTTTGCCGCGACCAAAGGGCAATATGAACGCTGGGTTATTTCAGGCAAAGGCGACATGATGTTGCACCCGTTCCATATTCACGGCACCCAGTTCCGCATTCTGTCGGAAAATGGCGCTGCGCCTGCCGCTCACCGTTCGGGCTGGAAAGATACCGTGCGGGTGGAAGGTGGGGTCAGTGAAGTGTTAGTGAAGTTCGACCATGATGCGCCGAAAGAGCATGCCTATATGGCGCACTGCCACCTGCTGGAACATGAAGACACCGGGATGATGCTCGGGTTTACAGTGTAGAGCCGCGAATCGGACCCTAGTGAAACAGAGACGGCGCCGATCGGCACAATAAAAAAGGCCCGGATAATCCGGGCCTTTTGCGTTTGACGTCAGTGCTTATTTCGCATCGTCAGGCAGTGCATAAGCGACAATATAGTCGCCCATCTTCGTACCGAACGAGCCGTGACCGCCGGCGGAGATGACAACATACTGCTTGCCATTCACTTCATAGGTCATCGGCGTTGCCTGGCCGCCAGCCGGCAGGCGGGCCTGCCACAGTTTCTCACCGTTGCTCATGTTGTATGCGCGCAGGTAGTTGTCGGCGGTGGCGCCAATAAACAGCACGTTGCCGGCGGTGGAGATCGGGCCGCCCAGCATTGGCATGCCGAGGTTAAACGGCAGCTGGACAGGCATCGGGAACGGCAGGCTGTCCTGCGGGGTACCGATACGTTTTTTCCACACCACTTCGTTGGTTTTCAGATCCAGCGCTGAGATATAACCCCACGCCGGCTGTTTGCACGGCAGGCCAAACGGCGACAAGAAGGCGTTGAGGGTGACGCCGAACGGCACGCCGTACTGCGGCTGGATGCCGGATTCAGTACCCGAGCCTTTGGCGTCTTTTGGCGGTTCCATCGGGTTGCCTGGGCCGCGTGGGATCAGTTTTGAGACGAACGGCAGCGCCATCGGGTTAGCAATCGCCACCTGACGGTTTGGATCGACGGAAATACCACCCCATTCAAACATCCCCAGGTTACCCGGGAACACCAGAGTGCCCTGTTCAGACGGCGGAGTGAAGATGCCTTCATAACGCAGCTGGTGGAAGATCACGCGGCACACCAGTTGGTCGAACATGGTGGCGCCCCACATATCCGCACCGGTCAGATCTTTCTTCGGACGGAAGCTCAGGTCGGAGAACGGCTGCGTTTTCGAGACGTAATCACCTTTCGCGGCACCCTGCGGAACCGGTTTTTCCGGCGCCGGGACGACCAGCTCGCCATTACGACGGTCGAGGACGAAAATATTACCGGTCTTCGCTGGCGCGTAGATCACCGGAACGGTTTTGCCGTTAACGTCGATATCCGCCAGCGTCGGCTGGGACGGCATATCCATGTCCCACAGGTCGTGGTGAACGGTCTGATAGCTCCAGGCCAGTTTACCGGTTGTCGCATTCAGCGCCACGATAGAGCTGGCGTAGCGTTCCTGTTCCGGCGTACGGTTGCCGCCCCAGATATCCGGAGTGGTGACGCCCATCGGCAGGTACACCAGATCCAGCTTCGCATCATAGGCCGCCGGGGCCCACGAGTTCGGCGAGTTCAGCGTAAAGTGATGTTCATCATCCGGAATAGCGTTCGGATCTTTCGCACCCGGATCGAACACCCACATCAGCTTACCGGTGTTGACATCGAAGCCACGAATGACGCCTGACGGCTCGCGGGTTGAGAAGTTATCGGTCACCGCACCGGCAATGATAATGGTGGTGTCGGTCACGATCGGCGGAGATGTTGGTTCGTACATCCCCGGTGTGGTCACCGGCATATTGGTCTGCAGGTTGAGGACCCCTTTGTTGGCAAAGGATTCGCACAGCTGACCGTTGTCGGCGTTAATGGCGAACAGACGACCATCGTTGACCGGCAGAATGATACGGCGCGGGCAGTTGGCGACGACGTCAGCCGGCGCGCTGTCTGCTTTTGCTTCGTGGTAAGAAACGCCACGGCAGGTCACGTGCTGGAACGACGGGTCGGAATTCAGCTGCGGATCAAAGTGCCATTTTTCTTTACCGGTGGCGGCATCAAGCGCGAACAGACGCTGGTGAGCAGTACACAGGTACAGCATGTTGCCCACTTTAATCGGCGTCACTTCGTTGGTGATTTCGCCCGGATCGTTCGGCTGCTTCAGGTCGCCGGTGCGGAATACCCAGGCTTCCTTCAGGTTTTTCACGTTATCGGCGTTGATCTGCTTCAGCGGTGAGAAACGCTGGCCTTCCTGATTACGACCGTATGCCGGCCAGTCGCTATCGGCCACGGCGGAAATCGGTGCGGCAGGGGTGGCGTCGGCACTCAGAGTACCGTTCACTTCCTGCGGATCATTGAACGCCGCCCAGGTCAGGATACCGCCGCTGATCAGCAGAGCGACAACCAGACCGGCAACCGCCCCGCCAGACGGGAACGGCAAACGACGCCAGACAAAAGGCAGAATCAGCCAGATGCCGAAGAACACCAGAATATCGCTACGAGGTGTCAGCGCCCAGAAGTCAAAGCCGACTTCCCAGACGCCCCAGAGCATGGTGGCGAGCAGCAGTGCGGCATACAGCCAAAGTGCTGAACGCTTACCGCGCAGGAGTTTCACGGTAACGGCCAGCATCACCAGGCCGGCGATGGGGTAGTACCAGGAACCGCCAATCGCTGCCAGCCAGACTCCACCAATGAGAAGATACAGGCCACAGAATGCAGCAAAGAGCGCCGTCAGTGTCACGAGTAATCGTGATTGTTTAGATTTTGTTTCTGCCATAGAAAGAGACTCGGTTGTTTGTTAATTTTTTAAGTGCAATTAATTATAGGATTTAACAAGTGTGATCGGAATCACAAAATTGGCTTTATTATTCCCTGCATCGAATATTTCTTTTTACTGGTATACTGCATAGCTTGCCGGTCAACGTCGGTGCGCTCGCAGCGGCTTTGATGATTTATCTTAAGAATCAAATGGTTAGTTTTATGAAACATACTGTAGAAGTGATGATCCCGGAAGCCGAGATCAAAGCGCGTATTGCCGAACTGGGTCGTCAAATCAACGAATGCTATAAAGACAGCGGCAGTGAAATGGTGCTGGTGGGACTGCTGCGCGGCTCATTTATGTTTATGGCCGACCTGTGCCGTGAAGTTCAGGTCCCGCACGAAGTCGATTTTATGACCGCCTCCAGCTACGGCAGCGGCATGTCGACCACCCGTGATGTGAAAATCCTGAAAGACCTGGATGAAGACATTCGTGGTAAAGATGTACTGATTGTCGAAGACATCATCGACTCCGGTAACACGCTCTCGAAAGTGCGCGAAATTCTCAGCCTGCGCGAGCCGAAATCACTGGCGATTTGCACCTTGCTGGATAAACCAAGCCGCCGTGAAGTGAATGTCCCGGTTGAGTTCGTTGGTTTTGCGATTCCGGATGAGTTCGTGGTGGGCTACGGTATTGACTATGCTCAGCGCTATCGTCATCTGCCGTATGTCGGCAAAGTGGTGCTGCTGGACGAATAATCGCTTACCTGATCCCGGTCGCTGGCATGACGCATCGCCGGGGTTTCCCGGCGTGACGTGACGATCGGCGCCGGGGGCTAAAAGCAGGCAGGTTACTTGTGGTTGACGTGTTTGATTTTGAGGTTGGAAATCCCATGTCGATAACGCTGCTCGAGGGTTTCACGGCTGACGGCGGTAACATCAAGATCGCGTAACAGCCCGTCGTGAATACCGTAAGCCCAGCCGTGGATTGTCACTTTCTGACCGCGCTTCCATGCCGACTGCATAATGGTCGAATGCCCCAGGTTATAGACCTGCTCCATCACGTTCAGCTCACATAATGTATCCAGCCGACGGTCTTCCGGCATTTCACCCAGCAGCGAACTGTGCTTGAACCAGATATCGCGGATATGCAGCAGCCAGTTATCGATCAGCCCTAACTCGGTGTTATCAATCGCCGACTGTACGCCACCGCAGCCGTAGTGGCCGCAGATAATGATATGCTCGACTTCCAGCACGTCGACAGCATACTGCACCACGGACAGACAGTTCAGGTCGGTATGAATCACCAGATTGGCGACGTTACGATGGACGAACAGTTCGCCAGGCTCGAGGCCGGTTAACCGTTCAGCGGGAACGCGACTGTCAGAACATCCAATCCACAGAAAGCGTGGCTTCTGCGCTTGTGACAATTTTGCGAAAAAACCAGGGTCTTCTTCCACCAGCATTTTTGACCATAGTGCATTATTGCTGATGAGTGTATCTATATCATTCATGGACGTTCACAGCCTGTAACCAAGTAAGTGCGTTGGGCTAATATAGGTTAACCTTACTTTTTTTAAAACAACCCATCGCGTGTCATCACGCGAGAAGAGAAATTTAATGACCATTGCTCTTGAACTAAAACAGCTCACCAAGACCTACCCCGGCGGGGTTCAGGCGCTTCGGGGGATCGATCTGCAGGTGGAGGCGGGGGATTTTTATGCGCTTCTTGGTCCAAATGGCGCAGGGAAATCGACCACTATCGGCATCATCAGCTCGTTGGTGAATAAAACTTCCGGTCAGGTCAACGTGTTTGGCTACGACCTGCAAAAGGACGTGGTGAATGCCAAGCGCCAGCTCGGGCTGGTGCCGCAGGAGTTTAACTTCAACCCTTTTGAAACCGTCCAGCAGATCGTCGTTAACCAGGCCGGTTACTACGGTGTTGAGCGTAAAGACGCACTACTGAGAAGCGAAAAGTATCTCAAACAGCTCGATCTGTGGGAAAAACGCAACGAACGTGCGCGGATGCTGTCTGGTGGGATGAAGCGCCGTCTGATGATTGCCCGTGCGCTGATGCATGAACCGAAACTGTTGATTCTCGATGAACCGACCGCCGGCGTGGATATTGAGCTTCGCCGCTCGATGTGGGGGTTCCTCAAGGATCTGAATGATAAAGGCACCACCATTATCCTTACCACCCACTACCTGGAAGAGGCGGAGATGCTGTGCCGCAATATCGGGATTATTCAGCGCGGTGAGCTGGTGGAAAACACCTCGATGAAGGCGCTGTTGTCCAAGCTGAAATCAGAAACCTTTATCCTCGACCTGGCGCCGAAAAGCCCGCTGCCGACGCTGGAAGGCTACCAGTATCGCCTGGTGGATACGTCAACCCTGGAAGTGGAAGTGCTGCGTGAGCAGGGGATCAACAGCGTCTTTGCCCAGCTGAGCGCTCAGGGCATTCAGGTATTAAGTATGCGTAACAAAGCCAACCGTCTGGAAGAGCTGTTTGTCACGCTGGTGCATGACCGGAAAGGAGAATCAGCATGATGCAGCTTTACTGGGTCGCGCTGAAAAGCATCTGGACCAAAGAAATTCACCGCTTTATGCGCATCTGGATCCAGACGCTGGTGCCGCCGGTGATCACCATGACCCTCTATTTTGTCATTTTTGGCAACCTGATTGGCTCACGGATCGGCGAAATGCATGGCTTCACCTATATGCAGTTTATCGTACCGGGTCTGATCATGATGGCGGTGATCACCAACGCCTATGCCAACGTGGCTTCCTCCTTCTTCAGCGCAAAGTTCCAGCGCAACATTGAAGAGCTGCTGGTGGCGCCGGTGCCAACGCACGTGGTCATTGCCGGCTACGTGGGTGGTGGCGTTGCCCGTGGGCTGTGCGTGGGGATTCTGGTGACGGCGATATCGCTGTTCTTCGTACCGTTCCAGGTCCACTCGTGGCTGTTTGTGGGGCTGACGCTGGTGTTGACCGCGGTGCTGTTCTCGCTGGCGGGTTTGCTGAACGCCGTGTTTGCCAAGACCTTTGACGATATCAGCCTGATCCCGACCTTCGTGCTGACGCCGCTGACCTATCTTGGCGGGGTGTTCTATTCCCTGACCCTGCTGCCGCCATTCTGGCAGGCGCTGTCGCACCTGAACCCGATTGTCTACATGATCAGCGGGTTCCGCTACGGTTTCCTGGGGATCAACGATGTGCCGCTGATCACCACCTTTGGCGTGCTGGTGGTCTTTATCATCGCGTTTTATGTGCTGTGCTGGTATCTGATCCAGCGCGGACGCGGCCTGCGTAGCTAGCCGTCTCTCCTCAATAGCGCTTCACGCTGTGATTAGGTGAGGCGCTATCCGCTAATCTTGACGGCCATCACTCATCTGCTTTATTCCCTTTGCTACAGTATTTCCCTGCTAAGTAAGGGGACTGTCGATGCTAGGTTGGGTGATTACCTGCCATGACGAGAAAGCACAGGAATGGCTGGATCGTCTGGAAAAAAAGTTTGGGCCGCTGGCGCAATGCCGGGCGGTTAATTATTGGCGTAATTTGAGCAGCAACATGCTGAGCCGGATGATGTGCGATGCGTTGCACGCTACGGACAGCGGCGACGGCGTGATTTTCCTGACCGATAAAACCGGTGAGGCTCCCTATCGCGTCGCCGCGCTGATGAGCCACAAACATACCCACTGCGAAGTGATCTCCGGCATCAGCTATTCATTGTTGGAGCGAATGTATCTTCTGCGTACTACCCTGAGCAGCGAAGCCTTTCGCGAGACTATCGTGAGCAGCGGAGGGCCGGTGGTCAGCAGCCTCTGGCACCAACAGCAAAAAAATCCACCTTTTCGTCTGCTGCATGACGCCTTCGGGAATTAAGCGTTGGTATTGATGCCGCTTTTGTTACAATGGCGGCTGATTTCTTCACCGGCCCGCCATGCATGTTTGCCCGCATTTTTGCTCTGTTCTTGTTGCTGACGTCGGTCAGCGCCTCCGCCAGCCTGTTAAGCCAGCAGGGTTCTCCTGCACATTATATGCAAACCACCGAAGATGCGATTATCTGGGCGCAGGTCGGCAATGATGTGGTGAGCGTCGGCAATATTCGCGGCGGGCAAATTATCGCGGTGGTGCCGACGGCGGCCGATTATTATGAATTTAACTTCGGCTTCGGCACCGGCTTTATTGATAAAGGCCATCTCGAGCCTGTGCAGGGTAAGCAGCGGGTGGAGGATAACCTCGGCGATCTACATAAACCGCTGAGTAACCAGAATCTGCTGACCTGGAAAGATACCCCGGTCTACGATGCGCCGTCCGCCGGGAGCGCGCCGTTCGGCACGCTGGCAAATAATGTCCGTTACCCGGTGATCGGTAAGCTGAAGGACCGTCTGAACCAGACCTGGTTTCAGATCCGCATCGGCAACCGTCTGGCGTGGATCAGCAGCCTGGATGCCCAGGAGGATCACGGTATTCCGGTACTGACCTATCACCATATTCTGCGGGACGAAGAGAACAGCCGTTTTCGCCATACCTCTACCACGACCTCGGTCCGCGCCTTTAGCAACCAGATGACCTGGCTGCGCGACCGGGGCTACACCACGTTGAATATGTATCAGTTGGAAGGCTACCTGCGGAACAAAATCAATCTGCCAGCCCGTGCGGTGGTGATTACCTTTGATGATGGTCTGAAGTCGGTGAACCGCTACGCCTACCCGATTCTGAAACAATACGGCTTCCACGCGACGGCATTTATTATCTCGTCACGTATCAAGCGCCATCCGCAAAAATGGGACCCGAAATCACTGCAGTTTATGAGCATTTCCGAGCTGCGCCAGATTCAGGACGTCTTTGATATTCAGTCGCACACCCATTTCCTGCACCGGGTTGATGCCCAGCGCCATCCCATTCTGCTGAGCCGCAGCTATCACAATATCCTGTTCGATTTTGAACATTCCCGGCGCGCGCTGTCGCAATTTAATCCGCACGTGCTTTACCTCTCATATCCTTTCGGTGGCTACAACGCGACGGCGATCCAGGCGGCAAACGATGCCGGCTTTCATATGGCGGTCACTACGGTGAGAGGGAAAATTAAGCCGGGGGATAACCCATTCTTACTGAAAAGGCTCTATATCTTGCGTACGGATTCGCTGGAGACGATGTCGCGGCTGATCAGCAACCAGCCGCAGGGATAACCCGAAGCCCCGTTGAACCGGGGCCTGGAGAGGGTTCAGGCAACCTGAACCGGAATGGCTTTGGCCTGGCGCTTCATTTCGTTGTCGCCTTCGAAATAGGCTACTTTCGGCTGCCAGCGGCGAGCTTCTTCATCAGGCATGGTGACGAAGCTGGCGATGATCAGAATATCTCCAACGCTTGCGCAGTGCGCGGCGGCGCCGTTCACCGAGATGATTCTGGAGCCACGTTCTGCCGCAATGGCGTAGGTGGAGAAACGGTTGCCATTGGTCACGTTCCAGATGTGGATCGCTTCGTTCTCAAGAATACCGGAAGCATCGAGAAAATCCTGGTCAATGGCGCAAGAACCTTCATAGTGCAGGTCGGCCTGCGTGACTTTAACGCGGTGGAGTTTACCCTGCAGCATATTACGAATCATGATATCTACCTTTATTCCCGTGGTGCATCAGCGTGCGCTGGTCGTCTGGATGCGTCAGGGGTTATACCTTAACGATACGAAGCGGATTTAACACCCGCCTGGCGTAAATGCCCGGCAATATTGCCAGATTTTTAACCCTTGTCTACTGGCTCAGCGCCACGATGTGGTTATCGATCAACCGCGCCTGGCCCAGCCACGCCGCCATCAGGATCACCGCATTTTTGCTGGTCTCCGTCAGCTCCAGTAGCGTATCCGCATCGCGGATCTGGATATCATCAGCGCGGAAGCCTTTCTCGTTCAGCTCCTGCCCGGCAAGGGTGATGATTTCATCGAGGTTACGGTCGCCGGCGGCAAGTTTGTCGGCCACGGTGCTCAGTACCTTGTACAGACCCGGCGCAATCTTACGCTGTTCCGCGGTGAGGTAGCCGTTGCGTGAGCTCAGCGCTAAACCATCTTTGGCGCGAATAATCGGTACACCGATGATGTCGATGTCGTAGCCCATATCGGCCACCATTTTACGAATTAGCGCCAGCTGCTGGAAATCCTTCTCGCCGAAGCAGGCGATGTCCGGCTGAATCAGGTTAAACAGTTTGCTGACGATGGTCGATACACCACGGAAGTGGCCCGGACGGCTGGCGCCTT
Organism: Klebsiella sp. R445; assembly: GCF_051131755.1. NCBI lineage: Bacteria > Pseudomonadati > Pseudomonadota > Gammaproteobacteria > Enterobacterales > Enterobacteriaceae > Klebsiella > Klebsiella sp. R445. Next base: position 2,284,186 of record NZ_CP180446.1, on the reverse strand, counting down.
CCAGCATGGTCGACAGGCCGGGAACATCGACATAGGTCTGGCTTTCGGTACCGTTGGGATAGATCTCTGCGACTGCCGGGGCGAAAACGAAATCCACCTTACGCTTGTTCAGCTTTTCGCAATCATCCTGCAGCGTACGCGGGTAGCGCTGCAGATCCTCGGGGCGGTCAAACTGCATCGGGTTGACGAAAATACTGACCACCACGACATCCGCGCTGGCTTTCGCTTTATCCACCAGCTGCATATGGCCGTCATGGAGATTGCCCATGGTAGGCACCAGTGCGATACGCTTGCCTTCCTGACGTAAGCGGCGGATATGCTGGCGCAGCAGCGGCAGAGATTCAATAATCAACACAACAAGACTCCTTAATGGAAACTGTGTTCTTCGCCCGGATAGACGCCGGACTCCACTTCGGCAATATACTGCCGCACGGCGGCGCGCATGTCGCCCGCTTCAGCGAGGAAATTTTTCGCAAATTTCGGGATATGGCCGCCGGTAATGCCGAAGGCGTCATGCATGACGAGGATCTGCCCGTCGGTCACGTTGCCTGCGCCAATACCGATTACCGGTATCGTTAAGGCTTCGGTGATCCGCTGCGCCAGCGCCACCGGGACGCACTCAAGAACCAGCAGCTGCGCACCGGCCGCTTCTAAGGCCAGCGCGTCTTCAAACAGCGACTGCGCCGCATCGCCGCGACCCTGCACCTTATAGCCGCCAAAGATGTTGACCGACTGCGGCGTCAGGCCCAGATGACCACAGACCGGGACCGCGCGTTGTGCCAGCATTTTCACGGTATCCGCCAGCCATGCGCCGCCTTCCAGTTTGACCATGTTGGCCCCGGCACGCATCACCAGAGCGGCGTTGGCAAAGGTCTGTTCCGGCGTGGCATAGGCCATAAACGGCAGGTCAGCGAGCAGCAGGCAGTGTGGCGCGCCACGACGGACCGCCTGGGTGTGATAGGCAATGTCTTCCACGGTCACCGGTAAAGTCGAGTCGTGCCCTTGTACCGTCATACCCAGCGAGTCGCCTACCAGCATCACGTTGATCCCTTCATCGGCAAACAGCTTCGCAAAACTGTAGTCATAGGCGGTGATGGTGGCGAAGCGCTGCTTCTCCTGTTTGCATTTCTGCAGCAGGGCGATAGTGGTCGGTTTCATAACGTTTCCTGATGATGAAAGTCATTTTAACCGGCATTCTAACAGTCGCATTGAAGGGGGCAATGGTTTTAGGCAACCGATTACCCCGATAGCCTGAATGGTTAAGCCTGGGAAGAGGGGGGTGACCAGATAGCCGGCTTGTCAGCAGCGAGATTTTCCAGCACCTGACGCAGGGCGGTGCCGTCCGGGAAACGGAGCATCGGGGCTATTTCAAACAGCGGCCACAGCATAAAGCCACGGTTTTTCATGTCGTAATGCGGCACCGTCAGGCGTTCGGTGTTGATGACCGCATCGCCGAACAGCATGATATCGAGGTCCAGCGTGCGCGGGCCCCAGCGTTCGGCTTTGCGCTCGCGCCCCTGCTGCAGCTCAATGCGCTGAGTATGATCCAGCAAGGCTTCTGCCTGGAGTTCTGTCTCCAGCGCGACGGCGGCATTGAGGTAATCAGGCTGATCCTGCGGCCCCAGCGGCGGGGTGCGGTAAAAAGAAGAGGTGGCAATCACCCGGCTGTCGGGAATCGCCGCAAGGGCCGCAACGGCAGCATTTACCTGCTCCAGAGGAGAGGCCAGATTGCTGCCGATGGCGATGTAGACGCGGGTCACGCGTTGCCCTGGCGCGGTGCGCGCTTGCGTGGACGACGATGGCGACGGCGCGGTGCCGGCTCGTCATCAAGATCGTTCAGCATATCTTTTTGATCTGGTGGTGCAGCCACCTGGAACTCGCCCCACCATTTGGTCAGACGCTGAAGTTCGTTATTCTTTTCAGCGCCGGCACGCAGCTCAAGCAGATCGTAGGCCGCGCGGAATTTCGGATGCTCCATCAGCTTCCAGGCGCGTTTGCCCTGGCGACGGGACATGCGCAGCTGCAGCTGCCAGATGTCGCGCACCAGCGTGGTGATCCGCTTCGGAATCGCCAGCGTACGGCAGGCTTCATCCAGCACATCGTTCATTGCCAGCGCGAAGGCATCGTTGTAAGCCAGACCGCTTTCCTGGGTAATTTTCTGCGCCATTTCCAGCAACGGATACCAGAACATCACGGCGAACAGGAACGCCGGGTTAACGCGCATGTCGTTATGGATGCGGTTATCGGTATTCTTCAGCACCTGGGAAATGATGTGTTCCATCGGACTATCGCCGCGCTCGGTGAAGTAGCGGGTGATGGTCGGGAACAGCGGCTGGAACAGGTTATATTCACGCAACAGCATGTAGGTGTCATAACCGTAGCCAGCCTGCAGCAGCTTCAGCACTTCTTCGAACAGACGCGCCGGAGGCACATCGTGAAGCAGCGCGGCAAGACGCGGTATTGGCTCTGCGGTATCGGCGCTAATGCTCATGTTGAGCTTGGCGGCAAAGCGCACCGCGCGCAGCATACGGACCGGGTCTTCGCGATAGCGGGTTTCCGGATCGCCAATCAGGCGAATCACACCGTCTTGCAGATCTTTCATGCCGCCGACGTAGTCGCGCACGGTAAAATCGGCCACGCTGTAATACAGGCTGTTGATGGTGAAGTCGCGACGCTGGGCATCTTCCTCAATGGAGCCGAAGATGTTGTCACGCAGCAGCATGCCGTTCTGGCCGCGCTGTGAAGTCACACGATCGGTGGTGTGGCCTTCATGGTGGCCGCGGAAGGTGGCGACTTCAATGATTTCCGGCCCGAACATCACGTGTGCCAGGCGGAAGCGACGGCCTACCAGGCGGCAGTTGCGGAACAGTTTGCGAACCTGATCCGGCGTTGCGCTGGTGGTGACGTCAAAATCTTTTGGTTTTTTGCCTAACAGAAGGTCACGTACGCCACCGCCGACGAGATAGGCTTCGTAGCCCGCCTTGTTCAGTCGATAGAGCACCTTGAGGGCATTATCACTGATATCTTTGCGGGAAATTGCATGCTGTTCACGCGGGATAACCGTCATATGCGTTTGTTCAACGGCGGCTTCTGCCTCGCGCTCCTCACGGCTTAGCACCTTGCGGCAAAAATTAGCGACTCGGGTAAAAATGTTGCACCTCGTAGTGTCAGACGGACTTCAGATCAAAATATTACTCTAGGCATTTCGGGTTGCAGGAAGGTGGCAAACTTGTGAGTCCCAGCAACATAGATAACTATGTGATTGGGGTGAACAAGTGCAGCCAACGCAGGAGCAACTTGAAAGGCGACGAGAAAAATAGCGGCTAATCATAGCTCAGCAAGAGGCATTTGAGAATGCTGGATTTTTTTCGGGTTCCAGTTCGCCACCGCAAGCTTGAGTAAATCCTCAATACTTAGCGCTCGCCATTCCTGCTCAATATCCTGATTCAGAAACATTAACGCCCGCATTATTTCCGGGCGCGGATCGCCTGCCGGCAACGCCGGGGCGTGATTTTGTTTGGAGAGTTTACTCCCCTCGGCATTCAGGGCCAGCGGCAGATGCACGTAGTCCGGGGCCTGCCAGCCAAAGTGGTGATACAGGGAAATCTGCCGTACCGTCGGTTCGATAAGATCGGCCCCGCGTACGATTTCGCTGACCCCCTGGAAATGATCGTCCACCACTACCGCAAGATTATAGGCGAACAGGCCATCGCGGCGATGGATAATAAAATCTTCGCGCGCCAGCGCTTCATCGGCGACGAGGGTCCCGCGCAGCTGGTCGTAAAAGTCGAGGACCGGTCGCGTCTGGCGTAAACGCAGGGCGGCATTTTGCGGCCCGAGCTGTAAATCCCGGCAGTGGCCATCATAAACGCCGCCAACCTCGTGGATGCGCGCTCGCGTACAGGTGCAGTAATAGCACAACCCCTGCTCGTGCAGCCAGGCAAGGCGTTCGCGGTAGGCTTCATGACGCTGCGACTGCCACAGCACGTCGCCGTCCCAGTGCAGACCGTAGTGTTCTAACTGATGCAGGATGGTACTGGCGGCACCGGGGACCTCACGTGGCGGATCGATATCTTCAATACGCACGCGCCAGATTCCGCGTTGGGCACGGGCCTGGAGATAGCTGCCGAGGGCGGCAATCAAAGAGCCGAAGTGAAGTTCGCCGGACGGTGAGGGGGCAAAGCGGCCAATATAGTGTGAGTCATTCATGGGGTGGCTATTAAAGCATGTAGGCGGGAGAGACTCCCGCCGGAGATACGATAGCGAAGCGGATTAGCCAGCCATCTGTTTTTCGCGAATTTCCGCCAGCGTTTTGCAGTCGATGCACAAGTCAGCGGTCGGGCGCGCTTCCAGACGGCGAATACCAATCTCAACGCCACAGGATTCGCAGAAGCCAAAATCTTCGTCTTCGACTTTCTTCAGCGTTTTTTCGATCTTTTTGATCAGTTTACGTTCGCGGTCGCGGTTACGCAGTTCCAGGCTGAACTCTTCTTCCTGTGCGGCACGGTCTACCGGGTCCGGGAAGTTTGCAGCTTCATCCTGCATGTGCGATACGGTGCGATCCACTTCATCCCTGAGTTGATTACGCCATGCTTCAAGAATACGCTTGAAGTGCGCCAGCTGGGCTTCGTTCATATACTCTTCGCCTGGCTTCTCTTGATACGGCTCCACCCCAGCGATGGCGAGAATACTCAGGGACGATGTTTTACGGTTTTGCCCTTCTTGCATGTTGCTTCTCCTTAACACGCACTATCGATCCCCATGTTGGGGGAAAAATCAGGCCGCTATAAATAGCAGATGCTTTTCCGGATAGCAATTATGTAAACGTTACACTTGACAACCCTGTGAAGAAAAGCGTATTTGCGCTCGCGACCCGGACATTATTTAGCCGTTTATTTACCGGGGGTTAACACCACGGTAATCGGCTTATTCAGAGTCATCATCTCGGTAGAAAGTTCCGCCTTATAAACGAGAATTTCCACCCCCTTTGTTTGCGCTTCAATCAACAGCTGTGCGTATCTGGCATCAATGTGATGCGCGGGTGAGAAACGGTCAATCGCCGAATGGAGTACGGCGAACAAAATGACTGCCCGGTCGCCTGCCGCCGCCACGCTCATGAGCTCCCGCAGGTGCTTTTGACCGCGTTCGGTGACCGCGTCGGGGAAATAACCGCTTTCTTTATCCGCCAACGTAACCGATTTCACTTCAATATAGCAGTTTTGTCGCGCTTCTGCCTGTAACATAATATCAATACGGCTGTTCTCTTCACCGTATTTCACTTCACTTTTCAATATGTTATATCCAGAAAGCTCCGGAATGTTCCCGGCCAGGATGGCCTCTTTCGCCAGTATATTCGCGCGTAGTGTATTAACACAAATTATTGCCCCCTGCTGGGTTTGCGTGAGTTCCCAGGTATGGGCGTATTTGCGTTTGGGATTATCTGACGTCGAATACCAGACGGTATCGCCGGGGGCCGCGCAGCCGGTCATGGCACCGGTGTTCGGACAGTGGAGGGTGAGCTCCTGACCTTCGGGGGTCACCACATCCGCCAGAAATCGCTTGTAACGTTTAATCAGGGTGGCGGACTGTAACGGAGGAGTGAACTGCATCAGCTTTCCTTGTTGAAGGGATAACGTTCCAGGGCGGTATAGCGGGTACGTCCGCGTGCAAAACTGGACTCATAGAGAACGAACTCACTGGCGGCAAAGGTCCACGCAAAGCCCGGCGGCGGGATCGCTACCGCATGGCGGGCGTCGCGCAGCAGGGTGATATGCGGGTGGAACGGTTGCGGGCTTTGGTAGCAGCCGCTGCGGGCCGCCTGGGCGCGCAGCATGTCCGCCAGCTGCAGCAGGCCGCGGGCTGGCCGACGAGGGCCAAGCCAGACGACCCGGGAGCGCAGCCATTGCCCGGCATCGTCGAGGGTAAGCGTAAAGCCCGGCTGCTGGATCCGCCCGGCCATCGCCGCCAGCGCGCGCTGTTTCTCCGCGCTGACCTCTCCCAGAAACGCCAGCGTCAGATGCAAATTGTTGGCCGCGACCGGCCGTCCGGCATCTTCCGCAAAGTGCGCGGCGCGCCACTGCACGATGTGCCGCTGGACCTCTTCGGGCAGTTCAAGGGCGAAAAACAGCCTTTTCGGCTCGGACATGATAGAGACTCGGTTATGAATTATCAGGATGCTACAATGCTTGCCCTCAAATGTTAACCTCCGGAGCCTTTCGTGTCCCCATTGCCGGTTGCCGCCGTCCTTCCTGAACTTCTTATTGCACTGCAGCAGGCGCCGCAGGTGCTGCTTAATGCGCCAACCGGTGCCGGTAAATCAACATGGCTGCCGCTGCAAATTCTTGCCTCGGGTCAGATTGAGGGGCGTATTATCCTGCTGGAGCCCCGACGCTTAGCCGCTCGCAACGTCGCCCAACGCCTGGCGGAGCTGCTGGATGAGAAACCCGGCGCGACCGTCGGCTACCGGATGCGAGCGGAAACCTGCGTCGGGCCGGATACGCGTCTGGAGGTGGTCACCGAAGGGATCCTGACGCGGATGATCCAGCACGATCCAGAACTGAGCGGCGTCGGGTTGGTGATCCTCGATGAATTTCACGAACGTAGCCTGCAGGCGGACCTGGCGCTGGCCCTGCTGCTGGATGTCCAGCAGGGGCTGCGCGACGATCTGAAGCTGCTGATTATGTCCGCGACGCTGGATAACGATCGTCTGCAGCAGCTGTTACCCGAGGCGCCGACCATCAGCTCTGAAGGGCGGGCGTTCCCGGTGGAAAAACGTTTTCAGGCCCTTGCGGCGCATCAGCGTTTTGATGAGGCGGTGGCGATCGCGGCCGCCGAGTTACTGCGTCAGGAACAGGGGTCGATGCTGCTGTTTCTCCCGGGAGTGGGGGAAATCCAGCGGGTGCAGACGCAGCTGGCCGAGCGGGTGGCCGACGACGTGGTTCTCTGCCCGCTGTACGGCGCGCTGCCGCTGAGTGAACAGCGCAAAGCGATTCTGCCTGCAGCACCAGGCCAGCGTAAGGTGGTGCTGGCGACCAATATCGCCGAAACCAGTTTAACCATTGAGGGGATTCGCCTGGTGGTGGACAGCGCTCAGGAGCGGGTCGCCCGCTTTGACGCCCGAACCGGGTTAACCCGGCTGGTGACCCAGCGTATTAGTCAGGCATCGATGACCCAGCGCGCCGGTCGCGCCGGGCGTCTGGAGCCGGGGATTTGCCTGCATTTAATCGGCAAAGAGCAGGCGGAGCGGGCCGCGGCACAGAGCGAGGCGGAAATCCTGCACAGCGATCTGTCGTCACTGCTGATGGAGCTTCTACAGTGGGGATGTCGCGATCCCGTACAGCTCAGCTGGCTCGATCTGCCTCCGGCGGCCAACCTGGCGGCGGCCCGGCGTCTGCTGACGACGCTGTCGGCGCTGGAAGGGGAAGGGTTATCTACGCTCGGTCGAAAAATGGCTCGCATAGGCAACGATCCGCGGCTGGCGGCGATCCTCACGGCGGCGAACGATCCTGACGATGCGGCAACCGCGGCGAAGCTGGTGGCGATCCTCGAGGAACCACCGCGCGGCGCAAGCAGCGATCTCGGGGCGGCGTTTGCCCGCCAGCAGCCAAACTGGCAGCAGCGCGCGCAGCAATTACTAAAACGGCTCGCCAGCCGTGGCGGGCATCCTGATGCTCAGCGCCTGGCGGCGCTGCTGGCCCCGGCGTTTGCCGACCGTATCGCCCGTCGTCGCGGTCAGGAAGGCCGTTATCAGCTCGCCAATGGTATGGGGGCGATGCTGGATGCTGACGACGCGCTGGGGCGCCACGAGTGGCTGATTGCCCCGCTGCTGTTGCAGGGCAGCAGCGCGCCGGATGCACGTATTCTGCTGGCGTTACCGCTGGATATTAACGTGCTGATGACGCAATGCTCTGGGCTGGTGCAGCAGTCTGATACCGTCGAATGGGACGAGGCGCAAGGTACTCTGAAGGCCTGGCGGCGCACCTGCATTGGACAGCTGGTGATGAAAACGCAGCCGCTGGCGAAACCCTCGGAAGAGGAGCTGCATCAGGCGATGCTCAACGGTATCCGGGAGAAAGGCCTGAGCGTACTGCACTGGACCCCGGAAGCGGAGCAATTGCGCCTGCGCCTGCACTGCGCGGCGCAATGGTTGCCCGAGGAGGCGTGGCCCGCGGTGGACGATGCATCGCTGCTGGCGTCGCTTGAAGCGTGGTTGCTGCCCCAGATGAGCGGTGTTCATTCGTTGCGGGCGCTGAAAGCGCTGGATGTGCGGCAGGCGCTGCAAAACTGGCTACCCTGGTCGCTGCGTCAGAAGCTGGAGAGCGAACTGCCAACGCATTACACCGTGCCCACCGGCAGCCGGATCGCCATTCGTTATCATGAGGAAAACCCGCCGGCGCTGGCGGTGCGCATGCAGGAGATGTTTGGCGAAGCCACGACCCCGACCATCGCCCAGGGCCGGGTGGCGCTGGTGCTGGAGCTGCTGTCCCCCGCTCAGCGACCGCTGCAAATCACCCGCGACCTCGGCGCCTTCTGGCAGGGAACCTACCGAGAAGTGCAAAAAGAGATGAAAGGGCGTTACCCCAAACACGTCTGGCCTGACGATCCGGCCAATACGGCACCGACCCGGCGCACCAAAAAATATTCGTAGCCCGGTGTAGCCCGGCTAAGTATCGCGCCAGCCGGGAGCATTGCCGATTATTGCCGTAGCGGTTACAGCGTCTGATTCCACAGGAACAGCCCGCTACCGGCCAGCGCCAGCCAGGGGCCGAAGGCCAGCGGCTGATCCAGCGACTGAAGCGTGATTCGGCGTTGCAGTAAGGTCCAGATCAGACCGCTGGCAGATGCGCACAGCAGCGTCTGCGGCAGAAGCTCCCAGCCAGACCACGCGCCGAGTGCGGCCAGCAGCTTAAAATCCCCGTAACCCAGCGCCTCCTTGCTGGTCAGCAGGCGAAACAGCCAGTACACCGCCCACAGCGATAAATAGCCCGCCATGGCGCCGATCACCGCATCGGCAAGCGGAACAAAGGTCCCGTGAAGATTGAAGAGCAGGCCGGCCCACAGCAGCGGCAGCGTCAGGCGATCCGGCAGAAGCTGCGTCTTCCCGTCAATAATTGCCAGCACCAGCAGCGTGGAGAGCAGGATCAGCCCCCCCAGTAGCGGTAATCCCGGCGTCAGCAGACTGCCCGCCAGCATAAAGAGCAGCCCGCTGGCCAGCTCCGTCAGCGGATAACGGCGAGAAATCGGCTGCTGGCAGCAGCGCGAATGCCCCTTCAGCGCGAGATAGCTCAGCAGGGGAATGTTATCCCGCCAGAGAAGGGGACGCCGGCACTGCGGGCAGAACGAGGCGGGCACGCAGAGGTTGAATCGCGGGTTGTCTTCTTGCTGCATCATCAGCGGTAAACGATGAATCACCACGTTAAAAAAGCTGCCGAACGTCAGGCCGAAAATAAACAAAAATACGCCCCATACCAGGGGAAACTGCAGCGAAAATGCACTCAATAGCGTCATGATGTCTCCTGGGGGTTACCATTTTCCCTGCAGCTGCCAGGGAATGCGTCCCTGCTCATCCTTGCGCTGATTTTGGTTCATCAGCAGGGCGAGCAGTGCTGGGGTTGACTGGCGTGTCTGAAGCTGGCCGTGAAAGGCGTAGCGTCCGTCGGGACTCAGGGTACCTTGCCCGCTGAGGCTGAGCTGATGCGAGTCCTGGCTGAGGGTCAGCGCCAGCGCGCCGGCGGGCGTGCAGCGAAATGTGCCGCTCACCTTGACCAGTTCCAGTGAACCTGCCGGGGAGCGTAATTGCGCCTGCTGCCACTGCGCGCGGCCTCCGGAGACCTGCTGACAGCCGGCGCGGTTAAAGCGGCCTTCCGGCAGGTGCAGGGTAATCAGCCCGCTGGCCTCCACCGGCAGCGTCGGCGTCAGCCAGCGTCTGGCGAGGCTGGCCGGCATCGTGAGATGCGCGTTTTGCACTCTCAGCGCCGACAGGGGAGACAGCGAGACCTGGCCGCGTAATCCATCGGGATCGTGAAAGGTGACCCGCCAGCCTGGCAGGCCGGAAGAGAAGGTCAGTGCCCAACTGAGATGATTGAGGCGCATACCGCGCCAGCTCAACTGCCGGGCTTCACCTTGCCACAAGGTGCCGGAAAGCCCGCTGCTGTTGACCTCATCTGGCAGTACGAAGGTCATAAGCCAGGCCGGTGCGCTCACCAGCAGCCACACCAGATAGAGCGCCGAAAACAGCAGGCCGAACATGATTTTATTGCTCATGCTGACGCTCCAGTATCAGGGTATTGACCGTCACCCAGCCGGGCCGGGCGGGATCGGCGCTGACCGCCAGGGTCGGGGCGAGTATCCCCTGGTGGGAGATGAGATCCAGCCAGGCGAGCAGCGCCTGAAAGGTGCAGGGCTGGAGCGTCACGTTGACCCGTGCACCCTGCGGCTGTAGCCGGACGATCGTCAGCGCCTGACGAGAGGCCTCCCGCATGACGATGGCGGAGAGCTCTTCCCTGGTCGCCGTGGCCGGAGCGGCTGGTTGTTGGCGGGCGAGCTGCTGGAGTCGCGGTGTTTGCTGCTGCATCCAGCGCAGGCTGGCCTGCTCTTTGGCGAGCGTTTGTTGCCACTGCGCTTCCCGGTTGAGCCAGGGCTGCCAGATGGCAGACCAGATCGTTCCCGCAAGCAACAGCACGCCCATGCCGATCAACAACCCCTGTTCCCGGCGGGTACGCTGTTGCCATAATGCTCGAACATCAACCATCGTGGCCCTCCAGCGTCAGGCGCCCGTCAATGCCATCGGGGCGGGGCTTCATCTCCCCCGTGCGCACGCGAAATCCCGTCTGCGCGCGGGCGGTGAACTGCTCCAGCGCCCGCGCAGAAACTGCGGAAACATCGAGCTGTAGCATGTTGCGGGTGGCGTCCCAGCTCAGTGTCCGCAGTTGGATCCCTGGAGTGTCAGAGACAACATTCTGCAGGGTGCGGATATGGTTAATCAGCGGGGATGCCGTGGTGGTGGTCTCCAGCTGGCGCAGGTGCTGCTGCATCTGCAACCGTGGGTTGATGATGTTTTTATCGTGGCTGAACCAGTGGCGATAGAACGCCAGGCTGGCCTCCCGGGCGGCATCCGCCTGGCGGCTAAGGGACAGGTGATCGAGTACCGCGTTGGTGCTCCACAGCAGCGTCAGCGCCACGGTGGCGAACAGGGCCGGGCGCCAGCGTTGAGCGGCAGGCTGCCAGCGACGCTGTGGGGCAAAACGGCCCTGACGCAGGCAGATGCTGCGGGCTGCCGGGTTCGCCGCCGCCAGCGCGAGTAGATCCTGCGGCGCGAGCGGGTGCCACGGGGCGGAGGCCGCGGGGGGCGGAGAGAAGCAGTCGATCGGCGGCAGGTTTTCCCAACAGGCAAGCAGTTCCGCAAGCCAGCTATCTTCCGCCGCCATTGCGCACCAGGCATCCTGGCGAACCAGCCATTGGCCATCGCTCCGGACCGCGCTCCAGCGGTCGGGGTGGTAAGGCAGGGTCAATACATCCGGCGTCAGAGCCAGTAGCGTCAACCCCAGATTATCGCAGCGGGCCAGCCAGTCAGCCATTTTCTGCCGCGCAATCGCCACCACCGAACAGCGCTCCCGCTGGCGATGGAGCAGGGCGAAGTGGGTCTCTTCGACGTCGGTGGCCAGCTGCTCTTCCAGCAAAAACGGCAATACCTGCAGCGGTGGTTTGCGCAGCCCCGGCGGAAGCGTGAGGTCATGGAAGGCGCAGTCGCTGGCCGGTATCAGTACCCAGGCGGGAACGCGTTCCGCCAGCCTGGGGAGCGTGGCGTCATCGCCGGAGGCGGACCATTCGCCAGCGGTCTCCTGCTGCGGGTCGTCCGGGCAGACCAGCCGCCAGGCAACGGGCGCGTCGGGTGCGGCAAGACGTACAATGAGCATCGCGCGGTGCGCTATTTTATCGTGATTCATCGGCCATCCTATAGCGTCCATATTGCCGCTGGGTAATGCGGAACGTGCGGCCTTCTTTTTGCAGGACGCTACGTTGTTGATACTGGGTGCTGCCCATCGCCACGGTAAAGGCGGCGACAAAGCGCTCGCTGCGAACCGCCAGCCAGGGGCGGGCGGCGGCAGTATCGCTTTGCTGTAAGGCTGGCAGAGCCAGGAAGGCAGCGACGCTGTTCCAGCCGCTCTGCGGGCGATCCTGCAACATCTGCTGCGCCTGCTGAAGATTCACGCCGCTGGGAAACAGCGCCATCAGCAGCCGTGCCTGACCGGGTCTGAGGGTATTGATGTTGATCTGCAGCGCGTCGTCCGGCAGGGCGCACACGTAGGGAAGCAGGCGTTGATATAGCTCCGCGTCCATCCCGTTGAGCAGGCGCAGCTCGCTGACGTCCTGTATCTTCTGGTTAGCGGCAAGGTATCCCGGTGTTCCCACCATATACACCTCGTCTTCGCCGCCGTTAAGCCGTGGCTCGCGATCGCTGTCGACCCAGTCACCAAGCGCGGCGGTGAGCTGGCGTGCGTGCAGCGGCTCTTCGCCGAGATTCTCCAGCAGGCGGATAAAGGTCGCTGCCGGCCAGGGCGTATCTTCGCTCTCCTCAGCGTTGTGCTGGTTGATCGCGTTCAGGTTGAAGCAGGCCTGACCGTCGCGGATCGTGGCGCCGATCTCGCCGCCATCGACCGTGAAACGCCGTCCTTCCTGGGCCCAGTTTTGCCCGAGATGCGTTTGATTGGGGGAGTCCAGCGCGTCGCGTTGTAGCAGGGCGGCCGCCATGGTTTCAGCGCCAAGCGCGTACCATTTCGCCTGCAGGTTATCGAGGGTGGTGGCGGTCTGCTGATAGAGTTGCGCCGTTCGCTCGGTGATGGCGCTCGCCAGCACCATCATCAGGGCCAGAATCAGCAGTACCATCAGGAGCGCGACCCCGCGCTGACGGTGATTCATTGGCTGGAACTCTGGGTTATCAGGAACAGACGGGTGATGTCGCCATAGCCGTCCAGCGTCAGGGTCACTTCGAGCCCTTGGGGCAGGCTTTGGGTGTTGTCCCAGCGTTCTTGCCAGCGGCCGCTGGTGTAAAAGCGCAGGCGGAATGCCTGGACGCCCTCCTGAACAACCTCCACCGTCGGTTGCGCACCGGTCAGCGGATCCTGCTGGTCATAGCTCAGGCGCTCAAGGCGCTGCTGACGTAGACGATAGCTGACGTTCTGGATCTCTGAGCGCGGCAGCATTCCCAGCGGGTTCGGCCAGCCGTTGCGGCTGAAGCTTATCGCCCAGTCATCACTGCTGAGCTGGTAACGTCCGGCAAAAAAGAGGCTGCTGCTCTCGCGGTTTCGACGTGCAATGATTTGGTTGATGTCGGAGGACATCTGGCCGAAGGTGTGCTGCAGTGCCTGCATCTGCTGTGTCCTGTCGCGAGTCAGGATATCCGCGCGGATAACGTTTTGCAGCACCGCCATTGCCGCCACGCTCAGCGCTGCCAGTATCGCCAGCGCCAGCAGCATTTCCACGAGGGTGAAGCCGTGCATCTTGCGTCCGATCATGGCTGAGTCACGTAGGTGCGCAGGGAGGCGATCGGCGTTTTATCACGCTTATCGTGACGGACTTCCACATCCAGCGCCCGCAGCTGCGGAAGCTCCGTTTCCACCCCTTTCCAGCGGATATGCCAGCTGCTGCCCGCCGCCTGTACCGTGGTTTCTGAGTCTCGCAGCGCCGGCCAGTGGTTTTCCAGTTTCAGCTGTACCAGCTGGTTATCCGCAAGCCAGCTGGCGAGGGTTTTCTCTTCCATTCGTCCCAGGTGGCGGGTTTGCTGGAGCGTGGCCTGCATCACGGACAGTCCGGCGAGGGCGAAGACCACCAATGCCACCATAACTTCGAGGAGCGTCATCCCGGCTTGTGATTTCATGGGGTGTCGTCCTGTTGTGCCGGTTGGACGGTGCCGCGGGCATCGACGGCAATTCCCGCCGTCCCGTCGAGCAGGAGCTGGAACGGTGTCACTTCGCCACCGGGAAACAGCAGGATATCGGGCTGCTCCCCCGGGGTCCATTGGGCATCATGTGGGAAGACCAGGGTGAGTTTTCCCGCAGCGACCTGGCCGGCGGTCGCGACGCGGTCGGATGGCAGCGGCTGCCAGTGATAACCGGCCCAGCGGTTATCCGAGGTGTTCTCCGGCTCACGCTCATCCTGCGGTTGCAGCAACATAAACTGCCAGCGGTCAGGGTGAACCGAGATGCCAAAGAACTGCCCGGTCTGCAGCCCGCGTTCGCGGATAACGCGCAGCTGAGTCTGAAAGCGCTCGAGGGTCTGCGTCGCGTTGTCGTCGCGCACCGTCGGAAAGGCCAGCAGCACCATGCTTGCGCTGACGCCCATCAATAGCAAAATGAGCATCATTTCCAGTAACGTGAAGCCGCGCTGTCGCACTATTTTTTCCCGATAGTCCAGTTGCCGATATCGTCATTGGTATCCGGTACGCCGTCAGGGCCGACGCTAAAGACATCGATCTGACCGTGCTGGCCCGGGCTGAGCAACTGATAGTCGTTGCCCCACGGATCCTGAGGCAGGCGGCGGATGTATCCCCCTTCCGGGTAGTTGCGCGCCTGCGGCTCGCCGGTGGGGCGGCTGACCAGCGCCTGCAGCCCCTGTTCGCTGTTGGGGTAGCGGCTGTTATCCAGCTTGTACATATCCAGCGCTCCCTCCAGCGCCACCAGATCGCTGACCACCTTCTGGCGGTCCGCTTTTTCTTTGTTGCCCATTAAGTTGGGCACCACCAGGCTGGCAAGAATGCCGAGGATGACAATCACCACCATAATTTCGAGTAACGTGAAGCCGCGCTGCCGTTGCATATTTTTCTCCATTAAGACAATTACATACTCATAAGGGTGTTGAGCTGCAGGATCGGTTGCAGGATCGCCAGAACGATGAACAACACCATTCCGGCCATCACCACCACCAGCAAAGGTTCAAACAGGCTGAGCGCCATCTGTATCTGTGCGCTCAGCTCACGGTCCTGGTTGTCAGCGGCACGTGCCAGCATGCCGTCGAGTTCTCCGCTCTGCTCGCCGCTGGCGACCATGTACCGCATCATGGGCGGGAAGAGGGTGGTCATTTCGAGGGCGCGATGCAGGCTGATACCTTCGCGGACCGCTTCGGTGGCCGCCTCCAGCTGGCGGCGCGCCCAGGCGTTGCTCAGCACTTCCGCGCTGATGCGCATTGCCAGCAGCAGCGGAACGGCGCTGGCATTCAGAATGCTTAAGGTCCGGGCGTAGCGGGCGCTGTTGATGCTGCGTGCCACCCGGCCTGTCAGTGGCAGGCGCAGCAGCTGTTTGTGCCACAGCAGGCGACGCGCCGGCTGGCGTAAGAGGTAATGCAACAGCAGGCCGCCGGCGAGCAGGGCCAGCAGCAGCCAGGGGCCGGCGGTACGGACGATATCGCTGAGAGCCATGAGCAATCGGGTAGAGAACGGCAGCGCCTGCTTCAGATGGATGAACTGGTCGACGACTTTGGGCACCACCGTAGAGAGTAAAATAGCGATGACGCTGACGGCGACCAGCGTCAGGACAATGGGGTAGATCATCGCCAGCAGCAGGCGGGCGCGCAGCTGCTGGCGCTGTTCGGTATAGTCCGCCAGACGGTTGAGGACACCGTCGAGGTGGCCGGAGGTTTCGCCTGCGGCCACCATGGCGCAGTACAGTCGATCAAAACATCCCGGATAACCGCGCATGGCCTCGGCCAGCGAATGGCCTTCCAGGACCTTGCTGCGTACGCCTGCCATCAGGGTTTTGAGGTGTGCTTTTTCACACTGCTGGGCCACGGCATCCAGCGCTTTCTCTAACGGAATGGCCGCTGCCACCAGGGTGGCCAGTTGACGGGTCAGCAAAGCCAGATCGCTGGCGCTGGTGCGCCGTGTTAACAGCGAGTGGGCGGCGCCTGGCGAGGCGCGTTCGACGGCGTCGATCTCCAGGGGCAACCAGCCTTTATCGCGCAGTAACTGACGTGCATGACGGGCGGAATCGGCCTGCTGTACCCCGCGCTGGGTTTTGCCACGCGTATCGAGCGCCTGATAGCGGAAAATAGCCATCTTAGTCTGCTTCCGTTGTTCGCTGTTCGGTCACTCTGAGCACCTCTTCCCAACTGGTGATACCGGCCAGCGCCTTCGCGCGCCCGGCATCCCGCAGCGTGGTGTAGTCTTCGCCCAGCTGCTGGATCAGCGTGACTTCGTTTTCTCCCCGGTGGATCGCCCTGCGTACGCGGTCGTCAACCCGCAGCAGTTCGTGGATCCCTGTACGGCCGCGATAGCCGGTGAAACTGCATTCCGCGCAGCCCACCGCCCGCCACAGCGGGGTTCCCGGGGGGATTGCCATCTGGCTGGCGGTCTGAGCATTGGCCGGCTGCGGCTGGCGACAGTGCGGGCAGAGCTGGCGCACCAGCCGTTGCGACATCACCGCCAGCAGCGAGGTCGAGAGTAAAAATGGCTCCACCCCCATATCCTGCAGGCGCGAAATGGCCCCCAGCGCGCTGTTGGTATGGAGGGTGGAAAGCACCAGGTGCCCGGTCAGCGAGGCCTGGACGGCAATTTGTGCCGTCTCGCCATCGCGGATTTCACCGACCAGCACTACGTCTGGATCCTGACGTAAGATCGCCCGCAGACCGCGGGCAAAGGTCATCTCCACTTTGGCATTCACCTGAGTCTGGCCAATGCCCTCCAGTTCATATTCGACCGGGTCTTCAATGGTCATGATATTGCGCTCACGGGTGTCAAGCCGGCTGAGGGCAGCGTACAGCGTGGTGCTCTTGCCTGAGCCGGTCGGGCCGGTGACCAGAATGATGCCGTGCGGACGGGCCATCAGATCGTCGACCTGCTGTAGCAGCGCCGGCGGCATCCCGAGGGTGAGCAGGTCGAGGTTGACGCTGTTTTTGTCCAGCAGACGCAATACCACGCGTTCGCCATAGCTGGAAGGCAGCGTTGAGACGCGAACATCGATCGCCCGCCCGCCGATGCGTAGCGCCATTCGTCCATCCTGAGGAATGCGTTTTTCCGCGATATCGAGGCTGGCCATGACTTTTATGCGTGAGATCAGCAGCGCGGCGAGGCGCCGCTGCGGGCGCAGGATCTCACGCAGCACGCCATCCACGCGAAAGCGAATTTGCAGGTGACGTTCATAGGTTTCGATATGAATATCTGAAGCTTTTTCTTTGATGGCCTCGGTCAGCATGGCGTTAATCAGGCGGATGATTGGCGCGTCGTCGTCGCTGTCCAGCAGGTCATCGCTATCCGGCAGCTCTTCTGCCAGGGTGTAGAGATCCAGCTCATTGCCGATATCGGCCATCATGCGCCGGGCTTCCGCCGAGTCACGCTGGTAGCTGAGCACCAGCAGCTTTTCAAACGCTTCGCTGGTGAGGCGCACGACGGTAATCGGGCCGTCGGCCACCCGCCGGGCCTCCAGCAATGCCTGCGCGGAGGTGCTGCTCAGACAGTGGGCCAGGCACGAGACGCCATCGTTCAACAGCACGATATTGTGGGTGCGGGCATAGGCGAATGGCAGCAGCGGGCGAGGCTCGGTTACCGGCATCATGGGGTACCTCCAAGGTTGAAGGCATCAATGGCGGCGCTGATCTGGCGGAACGCCACGGTATCCTGGCGGGGGTAAATCTGTAGCCGCTCTTCGTTCAGCAGGGCCTCGTTGTTCTCTTTGCCGCGCTGTTTGGTCTGGGCTTCGTTAAAGGCCTCGTACTGGCCGGACGAGGCCCGACGGTAGCTATCCCGATCGCGAATGATCGTCGGGCGGATAAACAGCATCAGGTTACGCTTGGAGACTTTCTTGTTGCTGGAGCGGAACAGGGCGCCAATTACCGGAATATCGCCGAGCAGAGGCACCTTATCGGCGGTGTCGGTGACGCTCTTATCCAGCAGCCCGCCGACGACCACGGTTTCGCCGCTGCCCACCAGCACCGCATTGTTGACCGTACGGGTGTTGAAGGTGGCTCCCAAATCCGAGCTGGTGCTGGAGGAGGAGTCGGCGACGCTGGACACTTCTTGCTCGATCTCCAGCAGTACCGAGTCGCCTTCGTTGATCTGCGGTTTGACCTTCAGCTTGATGCCGACGGTTTTACGTTCCACGGTGTTGAAGATGTTATCCCCGGAGGTGGTTTGCGAGCCACTGAGCACCGGCACTTCCTGGCCGACGTTAAAGGTCGCTTCCATGTTGTCGAGAGTGACGATGCTGGGGGTGGCGAGAATATCGTTTTTGGTGCTGCTGGAGAGCGCGGTCAGCAGCATGGCCCAGTTCCCCTGATAGAACCCAGCGGCGATGCCGTTAAACGAGCTTAAGGCGCTGGACAGCGAGCTGGTGAGGGTGCCGTCCTGGTTGTATTGATTGGCCCCGGCGACCACCGTCGAAATGGGCAGACCGCTGTTGGTGAACTGGGTCATGCCGGCATTTTTGTTGCCCCACTGGACTCCCAGATTGAGGCCGTCGGCGTCCTGAACTTCGGCAATGATCGCCTCAACCAGCACCTGCGGGCGGCGAATATCCAGCTGGGTGATAACCCGCTCAAGGTCGTTCATGACGTCCGGTGCGGCGGTGACAATCAGGGCGTTGGTCTGGCTGTGGGCTTTGATAATGATATTTTTATCGAGCGCGGCCACCGGTTTGGCGCTCTGCTTTTCGCTTTGTATCGTGCTGCTGATCCCGGTTAATACTTCCACCAGATCGGCCGCTTTGGCGTACTTAAGATAGATAACTTTGGTATTTCCCTGCACCGCCTGCTGGCGGTCGAGTTGCTTAATCATGGCGATGATGCGTTGACGGGAGTTCGGCTCGCCGCTGACCAGCACGGCGTTGGTGCGTTCGTCGGCGACCACGTTTGCCACCATCGAGCCGGGAAGGGCGGATTTGCTGGTGTCTTTGTTCAGCTCGTTGACCAGTTTGACGACGTCGGCCGCCGAGGCCCACGACAGCGGGACCGTCACCACGCTGCGATCGCCGGCATTATCAACGCGCTCTACGATGGTTAACAGGCGCTTGATCACCGCGGCCCGTCCGGTCATCAGCAGGACGTTAGACGGTTCGTAGTGGACCACGCTACCGGCACCGGCGTTATCGTTGAGCTGGCGCAGCAGCGGCGCCAGATCGCGGGCGGCGACGTTGGTCAACGGCACAACCCGGGTCACGACTTCATCCCCTTCACCGGGGGCGGCATCGCTGGCTACCGGTACTGCTGCGGTTTTGGCATCTTTTGAGCGGACCACTTTCAGCACGCCGTTATTCATATTGATAACGGCGAAACCATAGACATCCAGTACGCTAAGGAAAAACTGATAATATTGTTCTTCATTGAGCATATCGTAGCTGCGGACGGTAATTGTCCCGCGTACGCTGGGGTCAATGATCACCGTTTTATTCAGGTTTTTACTCACCGTATTAATAAATTCCTGAATATCCGTTCCTTTAAAACTGGCGGAAAATTCTTCAGCCCCGGCCGGTCTGAATAACAGCGAGCTGAATATCATCAGGGTGATGAACATCAGGCGGAAAATCGTTGCGTTTGCCAATTATTCATCCCTCAAAGCTAAATAGATATCTTGTCGCTGGCCTTCACGTTCGACGGTAAGCGTTATTTCATTGAGCTCCGGAAGCTGTTTTAATGCCTGCTGAGCTTGTTGTTTGTCGCGGAGATCAAGACCGTTTAAAGCCACCGCCAGATCGTTTTCATGTAAACCTGATTCACGGAAAAGCGTGGGGTCTTTACCCGGGTTGAGCCGATATCCGCTGAGTTGTTCATTGACCATGACCGCAGAAATATTGAGATAATTAAGAATACTCTGTGGCTGCTGGCGAATCTGGCTGAGACGTGGCGTTTGCGGAGTAGCGGAGGGCGTCGCCGCTTTTTCCGTGGCGTCGTCATTCAATAAAATCGCTTCATTCCGCCCACGGTAGTTCACAATAATACGGTCGGCCAGAATCGCGATAATCCGCGCTTCATTGCCCGGTGTACTGTCGCCAGTCATCAGGCTAACCTGTTGATTCCCTTTAGCCATGATCGCGATTGAGCGTGATGCATCGCTGCTGGTGAGCAGGCCGGTGATCCGCAACTTAAGCGCGGAGAGCGGGGCCTGTTCGAGGCTGCCGTCAGCGGAAGAGGACGGCGATGTTTGCTCCGCGCGGCCAAACAGCGTGAAGCGCGGTAATTCCGTTTTGGCTGCCGGGAGAATTGCCGCAGGTTCGGCAGTGTCGTTAATCTCAATATCGGGAGCGGGGGCCGGGACGATCGTCCGCCAGCTTAATTTAGCCAGCTGTTGGGCAGTCAGTAATAAAATGATGAGCATGACGATTGATGAGGTGTGAGGAATATTTTTTTTATTTATTATTGTTAACCGCATCACAGAAATATATCTTTTTATTTTGTCGCTCATTTAATTTCCCTCGAGGCAGTACGGTCTCCCTACCTGTATTGGTGGGTGATTTTTTTATATTGCGAGCTGGTATTTCGAGAAACCGAACGGGTCGTCGCGAATCATAATGAGTTTTGCGATCCGGGTCGTCATTCCCTTTTTATTTCTACTCCCCCGGCCGCCTACGCCCCCCCATTAATTGTTAATGGATGATTGAACCGGAGAAAACAAAAATATCTAATTGCGGCGCTTCACAGATAAACATCTTTCTTACCCTCCATAAATTATTAAGCATATTAGGGACTATCGAATGCTCAGATATACCTGTAATGCCCTATTCCTTGGCTCGTTGATTTTACTTAGCGGCTGCGATAATAGTTCTTCATCTTCTTCCTCTGGCTCACCTGATAACCCTGGCAATCCTGATAATCAGGATGTCGTTGTCCGTTTACCCGATGTGGCGGTGCCTGGCGAAGCCGCCACGGCGACGGCGAACCAGGCGGTCATCCACCTGGTCGATATCGCGGGTATCACCGGAACGGGCACGGTGGATTACAGCAGTAAGAACCTCTATCTCTGGAATAATGAAACCTGCGACGCGTTAAGCTCGCCAGTCGCCGACTGGAATGACGTCAGCACCACCCCGGCCGGTAGCGATAAATACGGCCCGTACTGGGTTATTCCACTGAATAAAGAGAGCGGTTGCATCAACGTTATCGTCCGGGATGGCACTAACAAACTGATCGACAGCGATCTGCAGGTCTCGTTTGGTGACTTTACCGATCGTACGGTCTCGGTCATTGCCGGCAGCGGCACGCTCTACGACTCCCGCGCCGAGGCGTTCCGCGCGGCCTTCGGCGTGGCGCTTGCCGAAGCCCACTGGGTCGATAAAACGACGCTGTTGTGGCCGGCGGGTGAAGATAAACCCATCGTGCGTTTGTACTACAGCCACAGCAGCAAAGTGGCGGCGAATAGCGAAGGGAAATTTACCGACAGCTACCTGAAGCTGACGCCAACCACCATCAGCCAGCAGGTCAGCATGCGCTTCCCGCAGCTTTCCGGCTATGCGGCGTTTAAGCTGCCGGATGACGCCAAAACCGATGAGCTGCTGCAAGGCGAAACCGTGGCGATTGCCGCGGAGGAAGATGGGGTACTGATCTCTGCCACCCAGGTACAAACGGCAGGCGTGCTGGATGATACCTATGCGTCGGCAGCCGAAGCGCTGAGCTACGGTGCGCAGATTGAGAGTGGCGGGGTCAATTTCCGCCTGTGGGCGCCGACCGCGCAGCAGGTCGATCTGGTTATCTACAGTGCCGACAAAAAAGTGCTGGCCAGCCATCCGATGACCCGCGACAGCGCCTCCGGCTCCTGGGCGTGGCAGGGCGGCAGCGACCTGAAAGGGGTGTTCTACCGCTATGCGCTGACGGTCTACCATCCGCAGTCGCGGCAGGTTGAGCAGTACGAAGTCACCGACCCGTACTCCCATAGCCTGTCGACGAACTCGGAATACAGCCAGGTCGTTGACCTTAACGACAGCGATCTCAAGCCGGAAGGCTGGGATAGCCTGGCGATGCCTCATGCCCAGAAAACCAAGGCCGACCTCGCCAAAATGACGATCCATGAATCGCATATTCGCGATCTTTCTGCCTGGGATCAGACCGTGCCGTCCGAGCTGCGCGGGAAATATCTCGCGCTCACCGCGCAGGACAGCAATATGGTGCAGCATCTGAAAAAGCTCTCCAGCGCAGGGGTGACCCACGTGGAGCTGCTGCCGGTCTTCGATCTGGCGACGGTTAACGAGTTCAGCGATAAAGTCGCCGATATTCAGCAACCGTTCAGCCATCTGTGCGAGGTTAACAGCGCGGTGAAGAGCAGCGAATTTGCTGGCTATTGCTCAAGTGGTTCCACCGTTGAAGAGGTGCTCAACCAGCTGAAGCAGAACGACAGTCAGGACAATCCGCAGGTGCAGGCTCTGAATACGCTGGTGGCGCAGACGGACTCCTATAACTGGGGTTACGATCCGTTCCACTATACGGTGCCGGAAGGATCGTATGCGACCAACCCGGAAGGAACCACGCGCATTAAAGAGTTCCGCACCATGATTCAGGCGAT
This sequence comes from Klebsiella sp. R445, assembly GCF_051131755.1. Taxonomy (NCBI): domain Bacteria; kingdom Pseudomonadati; phylum Pseudomonadota; class Gammaproteobacteria; order Enterobacterales; family Enterobacteriaceae; genus Klebsiella; species Klebsiella sp. R445. Next base: position 2,261,712 of record NZ_CP180446.1, on the reverse strand, counting down.
CAAGCAGGATCTGGGGATGAACGTCATTATGGACGTCGTGTATAACCATACCAATGCAGCGGGGCCAACTGACCGCACATCGGTGCTGGATAAAATTGTCCCCTGGTACTATCAGCGTCTGAACGAAACCACCGGTAGCGTTGAGTCAGCGACCTGCTGCTCGGATTCTGCACCGGAGCACCGCATGTTTGCCAAGCTGATCGCCGATTCTCTGGCGGTATGGACCACCGACTATAAGATCGACGCCTTCCGTTTCGATTTAATGGGCTACCACCCGAAAGCGCAGATTCTGTCGGCGTGGGATCGCGTGAAAGCGTTAAATCCGGATATCTACTTCTTCGGTGAAGGCTGGGATTCAAGCCAGGGCGACCGCTTTGATATCGCGTCGCAAATCAACCTGAAAGGAACCGGCATCGGTACCTTCTCCGACCGCCTGCGTGACGCGGTGCGTGGCGGTGGTCCGTTTGACTCCGGCGATGCGCTGCGTCAGAACCAGGGCATCGGCAGCGGTGCCGGGATCCTGCCTAACGAGCTGACCCAGCAGAGTGAAGACGATGCGCGCCACCTGGCGGATCTGACCCGCCTGGGCATGGCCGGCAACCTCGCCGACTTTATCCTGATCGATAAAGACGGTGCGGTGAAAAAAGGCAGCGAGATTGACTACAACGGTGCGCCTGGCGGCTATGCGGCTGACCCGACTGAAGTGGTTAACTATGTCTCCAAGCACGATAACCAAACCCTGTGGGATATGATCACCTACAAAGCCGCGCAGCAGGCGGATCTGAATACCCGGGTGCGGATGCAGGCGGTATCGCTGGCGACGGTGATGCTGGGTCAGGGGATTGCTTTCGATCAGCAGGGTTCGGAACTGCTGCGTTCGAAATCCTTTACCCGCGATTCCTATGACTCCGGCGATTGGTTTAACCGCGTGGATTACGCGATGCAGGACAATAACTTTAACGTCGGGATGCCGCGCAGCAGCGACGATGGTGATAACTACGATCTGATCTCTCGCGTGAAAGAGATGGTCACCACGCCGGGCGAGGCGGAGCTGCAGCAGATGACTGCTTTCTATCAGGAGCTGGCTCAGCTGCGTAAATCCTCCCCGCTGTTTACCTTAGGTGACGGAAGCGCGGTGATGAAGCGCGTTGATTTTCGCAACACCGGACCTGAACAACTGGCCGGTCTGCTAATCATGACAATCGACGATGGCGTGCAGGCAGGGACGAGCCTTGATAGTCGGGTTGATGGCCTGGTGGTGGCGATTAATGCCGCACCTGAAAGCCGGACTCTCGATGACTTTGCCGGTGAGAATCTGCAACTGAGCGCCATTCAACAGACGGCCGGTGACGCTTCGCTGGCGAGCGGCGTGGAGATTGCGGCCAATGGCGCGATTACGCTGCCTGCCTGGTCCGTAGTGGTTCTGGAAAAACCGCAGGGCGATGCCCAGGGGACTGGCCTGCCGGTGAGCAGTAAGTAACGCAGTAACTCAGGGCGGGTTGCAACGTGTTGCAAACTGCGCCAGATAGCCCGGCGTTCGTTGCCGGGCTATCGTTTCAGCGATAAGGAGAACCTGTGGTCGTGCCTGATGAGAAAACCTGCCGTTTGCCTGCGTTACTGGCGCCCGAGGCGGAGGAACCGCCGCTGGTGGTCGGGCGTATGGTGCAGGTGCCGTACTTGACCGTGCCGGTCTATGCGGTGCTGCTGATTGCCCTCGGCTGGTTTGCGGGTGAGCAGTGGCGCAATACCGCCGTGGCGCCAGCATTGATGGTGCCGGTGGCGCATGCAGCGCTGGTTCCGATGACACATCCTGCGCCGAAAGCGCGCCAGCCGCAGCCGGCTCCGTCACCTGAGAAAACGCCACCACAACCGCAGACGGAGCGCATCGTTGAGGATGATAATCTGCCGGCGCTACGCTACAGCGCACATGTCTACGCCTCATCAGCGGAGAAGCGCAGTATCGTGTTAAATGGTCAATCCTGGAAAGAGGGGGAGTCGCCGCTGCCAAACCTGGTGATCGAGCAGATTCAGCAGGATGTCACGCTGTTCAGCTTTAATGGCAAAACGTTTACCCTGGCGGCGCTGGACGACTGGCCAGGAGGCATTATTGAAGAGAGTCCGCAAGGGGAATAAATCGGCGCGAAATAAAAAACAATTTACTTATTTCGGCATTTTATTGCTGACGTAAGCTGGTAATAAACGGTGCGAGCTGACGATTAAATTGGTTGCACTTAGTGGTTTCCGGCGTACTGTCCTGCTGGAGTTGTTGGTACATTTGCGTGCTGCGCTGGCTAAGCGTGGCGTAATCAATATTATCCCATCCCCTTTTTTTACCGACATTCCACGCGGCGCGATCAATAGTTTCATCCGCCGGGAGATCGCTTCGACTGCATTTGTTTTTCAGATAGCGCGCACCGGCCGCCACCGAGGAGAGCTGCTCTAGCTGGGCTTCATTGCTGATGGTGGGACTAAGCGTAGACGAACGGTTCTGCTGGCAACCTGCCAGCGCGCTAATCATCAGAAGCGGAAATATAATGGAAGTTCGCATAATATATTAAACAGGTCAGGTTAACTGGCTGACAGTTTAACAAATATTTCCAGGCTGTCATCAGGAAATATTATTATATATATTTGTTAAGGCGCTCTCATTTTTATCCCTGAATGGCTTAAAGTTTCGCTTTACTTCTGGCCGAATATTACCGGCGACTATCTGAATATAATATTTAACGGCGGCGCCGTTGTTAGCGACCGGCAGCGTCCGGACGGTATGCCGCGATGATGTACTGCCTGTAATATTTTTATGTTATTAAAAAACATAATATTTTCGATTTTGTCACGCTATGAGGGCGTAAAATGCTGGTTAAGCCAGCTCCGGTTTAGTGCTATCCTGTGTGGCCTGGACTATTCGTGCTATGGCCCTAAATTTTTATCAGGCGTTGTGCGTAACATGATGATTTATTTTATGAATAATGAAATTAAGGCTTAAGCTTACATCATGACCACGCTGTGATACTGAGCTGGTCGCCTGCAGGTGTAAGCACCCCCGGGCGTGAATTTGAGAGATATCTTCTTCCTCTCTCAAGAGGAAGCATTGAGAATCAGGCTTTTACGCCTGAAAGTTGCGGAGAAAAAGCATGGCGGGAGATGACCGCGAGCCTATCGGACGTAAGGGTAAAGCCCCGCGTCCGGCAAAACAAAAAGTGACTCGTCGTCGGGTTCGGGATGAGGACTATGACGACGATTACGATGATGATTATGAGGACGAAGAGCCAATGCCAAAGAAAGCAAAAGGCAAAGGTAACAAGCCTCGCCGCAAACATACCTGGCTGTGGTTGTTGTTCAAGCTGGGTATCGTCGTGGCGGTACTGGTCGCGGCTTATGGCGTCTATCTCGATCAGAAAATCCGTAGCCGCATCGACGGTAAAGTCTGGGAGCTTCCGGCTGCAGTGTATGGCCGGATGGTTAACCTCGAACCGGATATGCAGGTCAGCAAAAACGAGATGGTGCGTCTGCTGAATGCAACGCAGTATCGTCAGGTCAGTGCCATGACCCGCCCGGGTGAATATACCGTGCAGGCCAACAGCATTGAGATGATCCGCCGTCCGTTTGATTTCCCTGACAGTAAAGAAGGGCAGGTGCGCGCGCGTCTGACCTTTGATGGCGATCGCCTGGAAAAAATCGAGAATATGGAGAACAACCGCCAGTTCGGTTTCTTCCGTCTCGATCCGCGTCTGATCACCATGCTGCAGTCGGCCAACGGCGAACAGCGCCTGTTCGTGAAGCGCAGCGGCTTCCCTGACCTGCTGGTGGATACGCTGCTGGCGACCGAAGACCGTCATTTCTATGAGCATGACGGGATTAGCCTGTACTCGATCGGTCGTGCGGTGCTGGCGAACCTGACCGCAGGACGGACGGTGCAGGGGGCAAGTACCCTGACCCAGCAGTTGGTGAAAAACCTGTTCCTCTCCAGCGAACGTTCGTACTGGCGTAAGGCCAACGAAGCCTACATGGCGCTGATCGTCGATGCCCGTTACAGCAAGGACCGGATCCTTGAACTGTATATGAACGAGGTCTACCTCGGTCAGAGCGGCGACAACGAAATCCGCGGTTTCCCACTGGCGAGCCTCTACTACTTTGGCCGTCCGGTCGAAGAGCTGAGCCTCGATCAGCAGGCGCTGCTGGTAGGGATGGTGAAAGGGGCGTCGATTTACAACCCGTGGCGTAATCCGAAGCTGGCGCTGGAACGACGCAATCTGGTCCTGCGATTACTGCAGCAGCAGAATGTTATCGACCAGGAACTGTATGACATGCTGAGCGCTCGTCCGTTGGGCGTGCAGCCGCGTGGCGGGGTGATCTCTCCGCAGCCGGCCTTTATGCAGATGGTGCGCCAGGAGCTGCAGGCGAAACTGGGCGATAAAGTGAAAGATCTCTCCGGCGTGAAGATCTTTACCACCTTTGACTCGGTGGCGCAGGATGCGGCAGAAAAAGCGGCGATCGACGGTATTCCGGCATTGAAAAAGCAGCGTAAGCTGCCGGATCTTGAAACCGCGATGGTGGTGGTTGACCGCTTTACCGGTGAAGTCCGGGCGATGGTCGGCGGTGCGGAGCCGCAGTTTGCCGGCTATAACCGTGCGATGCAGGCGCGTCGTTCGATCGGTTCTCTGGCGAAGCCGGCGACCTATCTGACGGCATTAAGCCAGCCGAATCAGTATCGTCTGAACACTTCGATTGCTGATGCGCCAATTACCATTCGTCTGCCAAACGGCCAGACCTGGTCTCCGCAGAACGACGATCGTCGCTTCAGCGGCCAGGTGATGCTGGTGGACGCGCTGACGCGCTCGATGAACGTCCCGACCGTGAATCTGGGGATGGCGCTGGGCTTACCGGCGATCACCGATACCTGGGTCAAACTGGGGGTACCGAAAGAGCAGCTTAACCCGGTACCGGCGATGATTCTGGGGGCGCTGAACCTGACGCCAATCGAAGTTGCCCAGGCGTTCCAGACGATCGCCAGCGGCGGTAACCGCGCGACGCTTTCAGCGCTGCGTTCGGTCATCGCGGAAGACGGCACCGTACTGTACCAGAGCTATCCGCAGGCAGAACGCGCGGTTCCGGCTCAGGCGGCGTACATGACGCTGTGGACCATGCAGCAGGTTGTCCAGCGTGGGACCGGTCGTCAACTTGGCGCGAAGTATCCTGGCCTGCATCTGGCAGGGAAAACCGGGACCACCAACAATAACGTCGATACCTGGTTTGCCGGCATCGACGGAAGTCAGGTGACGATTACCTGGGTGGGACGCGATAACAACCAACCGACCAAGCTGTACGGTGCCAGCGGCGCAATGTCGATTTACCAGCGCTATCTGGCCAATCAGACGCCGACGCCGTTGACGCTGACGGCGCCGGAAGATGTGGTTGATATGGGTGTCGATAGCAGCGGTAACTTCCTGTGCAGCGGTGGGGTCCGTTCGCTTCCGGTCTGGACCACTACGCCGGATGCGCTGTGCCGCCAGGGCGAGCAGATGCAACAGCAGCAGCTGGAGCAACAGCAGCAGAACAATCCGTTTAATCAGTCCGGACAGCAGCAACAGCAGCAGCCGGCAACACAGCAGCAACAGCAACAGCAGCCGCCGAAGCAGGAAAAGAGCGATGGTGTAGCGGGCTGGATTAAGGACATGTTCGGCAGCAACTGATTGTCCGCCTGACCAGGCCCTCTGATGCGAAAGTATCAGAGGGCTTTTTTATTTCCGCACATTAGTTAACAGTCACTTAACCCCACAATAACTGCCTGGTTATTATTTCATCCTTCGGTATTCAGAGCGGCCATATTGCTTGCCTTGCATTCGGCGTTTCGCCTATTATTGCATTGGTCATAATAATAATTCTCGTTTACGTTATCATTCACTTTCATCAGAGATATACCAATGGCGCGTCCAAAAACTGCTCAGCCAAATCACTCGCTGCGTAAAATCGCAGTCGTAGTAGCCACGGCGGTTAGCGGCATGTCTGTCTACGCACAGGCAGCGGTTGAACCGAATAAAGAAGAAACGATTACTGTAACCGCAACTGCTGCCCCGCAGGAGAGCGCCTGGGGGCCGGCGGCAACTATTGCAGCCAGACAATCCGCGACTGCAACCAAAACAGATACCCCTATTCAAAAGGTTCCACAGTCTATTTCTGTGGTGACTGCCGAGGAAATGGCACTGCATCAGCCGAAATCGGTTAAAGAAGCACTGAGCTATACGCCTGGAGTTGCTGTAGGTACTCGTGGAGCTTCCAATACTTACGACTATCTGATCATTCGCGGCTTTGCTGCAGACGGCCAAAGTCAGAATAACTATCTGAATGGTCTGAAGATGCAGGGCAATTTCTATAATGATGCAGTGATCGACCCCTATATGCTGGAGCGTGCTGAAGTTATGCGTGGTCCGGTGTCAGTTCTCTATGGAAAGAGTAATCCAGGTGGCTTGCTGAACATGGTCAGTAAGCGTCCTACTACGGAGCCACTGAAAGAAATCCAGTTCAAAATGGGCACTGATAGCTTGTTCCAGACGGGTTTTGACTTCAGTGACGCGATTGATGATGACGGGGTTTATTCTTATCGATTAACCGGCCTGGCTCGTTCAGCCAATGCCCAACAGAAAGGGGCAGAGGAGCAGCGTTACGCTATTGCACCATCTTTCAGCTGGCGCCCGGATGATAAAACTAACTTCACGTTCTTGTCTTACTTCCAAAATGAACCCGAGACCGGTTACTACGGATGGTTACCGAAAGAGGGAACGGTGACGACTTTACCGAACGGTAAGCGTCTCTCTACCGATTTCAACGAAGGTGCTGATAACAATACCTACTCTCGTAACGAGAAAATGGTTGGCTACAGTTTTGATCACGAATTTAATGACACTTTCACTGTACGTCAGAATCTTCGTTACGCCCAAAATAAAGTTTCGCAGAATAGTGTCTATGGATATGGCATGTGCTCTGACCCGCTTTATTCTAGCAATCCGAGTTCTAGTCCTTGCGCTAGCATCGCGCCATCTGAATGGGGACACTATTTAACCCGTCAGTATGTCATTGATAATGAGAAGCTTCAGAATTTCACTGTTGATACTCAACTGCAAAGTAAGTTTGAGACTGGGTCGGTAGATCACACACTCCTGACTGGTGTTGATTTTATGCGTATGCGTAATGACATCGACTCTTGGTTTGGCTATGCAGGCTCAGTACCACCATCTGATATTTACAACCTTGACCGTAGTGATTTTGATTTTGGTTCACATCCGGGTCCGTCAGGTGCATATCAGGTGCTGAACAAACAAAAGCAAACAGGCCTTTACGTTCAGGATCAAATACAGTGGGATAAAGTTTTGGTTACTTTGGGTGGTCGTTACGACTGGGCGAAACAGGACTCGCTGAATCGTGTTTCTGCTACTGAAGATTCCCGAAATGATAAAGAGTTTACTTGGCGAGGAGGTGTTAACTATCTGTTTGATAACGGAGTGACGCCTTATTTCAGCTATAGTGAATCTTTCGAACCTGCTTCTCAGACAGGCGCAGATGGCAATATTTTTGCTCCTTCAAAAGGCAAACAATACGAAGCTGGTGTTAAGTATGTACCGAACGATCGTCCAATCGTTATTACAGGTGCGGTCTATCAGCTGACTAAAACCAACAATCTGATGGCTGACCCTGCTGGCTCGTTCTTCTCAGTGGAAGGTGGCGAAATTCGTTCACGAGGCGTGGAGGTGGAAGCAAAAGCCGCGCTTTCTGCTAGCGTCAACGTGGTCGGTTCGTATACTTACACCGATGCAGAATACACCACGGACACCAACTATAAAGGCAACACGCCAGCTCAGGTTCCTAAACATATGGCGTCATTGTGGGGCGATTATACCTTCTTTGAGGGGCCTTTATCTGGTCTGACGTTAGGTACTGGTGGTCGCTTCACTGGATCCAGTTATGGCGATCCGTCTAATTCTTTCAAAGTCGGCAGCTATACGGTTGTTGATGCGTTGGTTCGTTACGATCTGGCTCGGGTTGGCATGGCGGGTTCCAATGTGGCTCTCCATGTAAATAACTTATTTGATCGTGAGTATGTCGCTAGCTGCTTCAACACCTATGGGTGTTTCTGGGGCGCAGAGCGTCAGGTAGTAGCGACGGCAACCTTCCGTTTCTAATCACTTAATGGGCGCGGTTCGCCGCGCCTTTCACCAGGTCGCCGCTATGCAGGAACAGACTCCGCACACCGATACCACGTTCTCACTGAACCGCGTCACCTTTCGCGTACCAGGCCGTACGCTGCTGCATCCTCTCTCCTTAACGTTCCCGGCTGGAAAAGTGACGGGCCTGATTGGCCATAACGGATCCGGCAAATCCACACTGCTGAAAATGCTGGGTCGCCATCAGCCACCTTCGGAAGGAGATGTGCTGCTGGACGGGCAACCGCTGGATAGCTGGAGCAGCAAAGCCTTTGCCCGCAAAGTCGCCTACTTACCGCAGCAACTGCCGCCGGCAGAAGGGATGACGGTACGTGAGCTGGTGGCTATTGGTCGCTATCCGTGGCACGGCGCGTTGGGGCGTTTCGGCAGCGCCGATCGGGAGAAAGTGGAAGAAGCGATTGCGCTGGTAGGTCTCAAACCGCTGGCGCACCGGCTGGTGGACAGCCTCTCCGGAGGCGAACGCCAACGTGCGTGGATTGCCATGCTGGTGGCCCAGGACAGCCGTTGTTTGTTGCTGGATGAACCTACCTCAGCGTTGGATATCGCCCATCAGGTTGATGTGCTCGCGCTGGTGCACCGTCTGAGCCAGCAGCGCGGCTTAACGGTGATTGCGGTTTTGCATGATATTAATATGGCCGCCCGGTATTGCGATTATCTGGTCGCCTTACGCGGTGGTGAGATGATTGCCCAGGGCACGCCGGCGGAGCTGATGCGTAGCGAAACGCTGGAGCAAATCTACGGTATCCCTATGGGCATTCTGCCGCATCCGGCGGGTAACGCGCCGGTAAGTTTTGTGTATTGATGGATAAGACCCATTTCCTCACGCGTCGTCGGCTGTTGACGGCGATGGCCCTGTCGCCCCTGCTGTGGCAGATGCGGCACGCGCAGGCTGCGGCTATCGACCCGCAGCGCATAGTGGCGCTGGAGTGGCTGCCGGTAGAGCTGCTGCTGGCGCTCGGCGTGACGCCCTACGGCGTGGCCGATATTCCGAACTATAACCTGTGGGTGAACGAGCCCGCGTTACCGGCTTCGGTGATCGATGTTGGTCTGCGTACGGAGCCGAACCTTGAGCTGCTGACGCAGATGAAGCCGTCGTTTATCTTCTGGTCGGCAGGCTACGGGCCGTCGGCGGAGAAGCTGGCGCGTATCGCTCCGGGGCAAGGCTTCACCTTCAGCGACGGTAAACGCCCGCTGCTGATGGCCCAGCAATCCCTCAACGAGATGGCCGATCTGATTGGCCGACAGCAGGCGGCGAAACGCCACCTGGCGGAATTCGATGCGCTGATGGAGAGCCTGCGTCCCCGGTTTGCTCAGCGCGGCGATCGCCCGCTGCTGATGATCACCTTGCTTGATCCTCGCCACGTGCTGGTTTTCGGGCACAACTGCCTGTTCCAGGAAGTACTCGATCGTTTTGACATCAAAAATGCCTGGCGCGGCGAGACCACCTTCTGGGGGAGCGTCAGCGTCGGGATCGATCGGCTGGCGGCTTACAAAGAGGCGGACGTGATCTGCTTTGACCATGGTAATCAGGCCGAGATGGCGCAACTGATGGCTACGCCGCTGTGGCGGGCGATGCCGTTTGTCCGCGAAGGACGTTTCCAGCGCGTACCGGCGGTCTGGTTCTATGGCGCGACGCTGTCGGCGATGCATTTCGCCCGCGTGCTGGCGGATGCCCAGGGAGGCGCGGCGTGAGATCGCGAATTTCTCCTCTGACGGCGCTGCTGCTGGCGGTGCTGGTGGTTGCGGCTTTCAGCCTCAGCCTGTTCAATCTTCATGCCGCGTTGCCGCAAAGCCAGTGGTGGCAGGCGTTACGCCAGCCGGATATCGATAATATTGCCCAGATGCTGTTCCACTACAGCCTGCTGCCGAGGCTGGCGGTATCGCTGCTGGTTGGCGCCGGGCTGGGGCTGGTCGGCGTATTGTTCCAGCAGGTGCTGCGCAACCCGCTGGCGGAACCGACCACTCTTGGGGTGGCCACCGGCGCCCAGTTGGGGATGACGGTGACGACGCTCTGGGCGATCCCCGGCGTACTGGCGTCGCAGTTTGCCGCGCTGGCCGGGGCCTGCCTGGTCGGGGCGCTGGTGTTCGGTGTCTCCTGGGGCAAGCGGCTTTCGCCGGTGACCCTGATTCTTGCCGGCCTGGTGGTCAGCCTTTACTGCGGAGCGCTGAATCAACTGATGGTCATCTTCCATCACGATCAGCTGCAGAGTATGTTCCTGTGGAGCACCGGTACGCTGACGCAAACCGACTGGAGCGTGGTGCAACGGCTGTGGCCGCAATTGCTCGGCGGCGCCGTCTTAACCCTGTTGCTGCTGCGCCCGCTGACGCTGATGGGGCTGGATGATGGCGTGGCGCGTAACCTCGGGCTGGCACTGTCGCTGGCGCGTCTGGCGACGCTGACGCTGGCGATTGTTATCAGCGCCTTGCTGGTGAACGCGGTGGGGATTATCGGCTTTATCGGCCTGTTTGCGCCGCTGCTGGCGAAAATGCTCGGCGCCCGTCGCCTGCTGTCGCGTCTGCTGCTGGCGGCGCTGATTGGCGCCCTCATTCTGTGGCTGTCGGACCAGCTCATTCTGTGGCTGACCCGGGTGTGGATGGAAGTCTCAACCGGTTCGGTGACGGCGCTGATCGGTGCGCCGTTGCTGCTGTGGCTGCTGCCACGCCTGCGCAGCATCAGCGCGCCGGTGATGAATGTCGGCGACAAGGCGCTGGTCGAACGGCAAAACGTGCAGTGGTTTGCTCTCGGTGGCCTGGTGATTCTGCTGCTGGCGATCGTCGTTGCCCTGACATTTGGCCGGGATGCGCAGAGCTGGCACTGGGCGAGCGGTTCGCTGCTGGATCAGCTGATGCCGTGGCGCTGGCCGCGGGTGTTTGCCGCGCTGTTCGCCGGGGTGATGCTGGCGGTTGCCGGCTGTATTATCCAGCGCCTGACCGGCAACCCGATGGCAAGTCCGGAAGTGCTGGGGATCAGCTCCGGCGCGGCGTTCGGGATTGTCATGATGCTGTTTTTTGTCCCTGGCAACGCGTTTGGCTGGCTGCTGCCCGCCGGGAGCCTGGGGGCGGCGGTGACGCTGCTGGTGATCCTGATTGCCGCCGGACGCGGTGGCTTCTCGCCGCACCGGATGCTGCTGGCGGGGATGGCGCTCAGCACCGCCTTCACCATGCTGTTGATGATGCTACAGGCCAGCGGCGATCCGCGGATGGCGCAGATCCTGACGTGGATCTCCGGGTCGACTTACAGCGCTACGCCGGAGATGGTACTGCGCAGCGGTATCGCGATGGTCGTGTTGCTGGCGCTGGCGCCGCTGTGCCGACGCTGGATGACCATTCTACCGTTAGGCGGTGAAGCGGCGCGTGCGGTGGGCATGGCGCTGACCCCGTCACGCATTGGCCTGCTGATGCTGGCCGCGTGCCTGACGGCAACCGCTACGCTGACGATTGGCCCGTTGAGTTTTGTCGGCCTTATGGCGCCGCATATTGCGCGCATGATGGGATTCCGCCGCACGATGCCGCAGATGGTGGTGTCCGGATTGATTGGGGGTCTGCTGCTGGTCTTTGCCGACTGGTGCGGGCGGATGATGATGTTCCCGTATCAGATCCCGGCCGGTCTGCTGTCGACCTTTATCGGTGCGCCGTACTTTATCTATTTGCTGAGAAAGCAGAGCCGCTAAGATATTCCCCGGCGCCGGGTTCCGTGCGCCGGGGAAAACGCCATTACAGCTGCGCGAAGGCGCGGCGTGCGGCGGCGATGGTATCGTTGATATCTTCGACGCTGTGAGCCACGGACATAAAGCCCGCTTCAAACGCCGATGGCGCCAGATAGACCCCTTCTTCCAGCATCAGATGGAAGAAACGCTTAAAGCGCTCAACGTCGCATTTCAGCACATCCTGATAGCTGGTGACCGTTTCGGCATCGGTGAAGAAGATGCCGAACATCCCGCCTACGTTATTGACCACCAGCGGAATACCCGCGTCGCGAGCCGCATCCAGCAGTCCCTGAGCCAGCTGGTTGGTCAAATCCGTCAGCGTTTCGTGAACGCCCGGCTGTGCCACTTCGCTTAAGCAGGCAAAGCCGGCGGCCATGGCAATTGGGTTACCGGAGAGGGTCCCGGCCTGATAAACCGGACCGGTCGGGGCCAGGGCATCCATAACATCGCGACGGCCGCCAAATGCGCCGACCGGCATGCCGCCACCGATGATTTTGCCCAGGCAGGTCAGGTCCGGCACCACGTTATAGTGCGACTGCGCTCCCGCCAGCGCGACGCGGAAACCGGTCATCACTTCATCGATAATCAACAGCGCGCCAAATTCATCGCACAGCGCGCGCAGACCAGGCAGGAACTCAGGCAGCGGCGGGATGCAGTTCATGTTACCGGCAACCGGCTCCACGATAATGCAGGCGATCTCTTGCGGATACTGCTCGAACGCTGCACGCACGGATGCCAGATCGTTGTAGGTGCAGGTCAGGGTATGTTTGGCGAAATCGGCCGGTACGCCCGGAGAGTTCGGCTGACCCAGCGTCAGGGCGCCAGATCCCGCTTTAACCAGCAGGCAGTCGGCGTGGCCGTGGTAGCAGCCTTCAAATTTGATGATCTTATCGCGGCCGGTAAAACCGCGGGCCAGGCGAATGGCGCTCATTGTCGCTTCGGTGCCGGAGTTCACCATACGCACCATATCCATGGTCGGGACCAGTTCCGTCACCAGCTCCGCCATTTTGACTTCCATCTCGGTCGGGGCGCCGAAGCTCAGACCGCGTTCTGCCGCTTCAATTACCGCGTTGCGAATCGCCGGATGGTTGTGGCCCAGCACCATTGGTCCCCAGGAACCGACATAATCGATATAAGCTTTACCATCGACATCATACAGTCTGGCGCCGTCAGCGCGTTCGATAAACAGCGGGGTGCCACCAACGCCGCTAAAGGCGCGTACCGGCGAGTTAACGCCGCCGGGGATGAGTTCACGTGCGGCGCTATAGAGTGTTTCAGATTTGCTCATTGCGATGATCCTGGTTCGTGATAAATGTTTTGCTGGTTATTCTAAGTTATTCCAGGATAGTTATGAAAGTTTTGCCCAATTGAAACAAAGCGCAGCCGATGAAATTTTTCCGCGACGCGGGACGTGCGGAAGGCTAAAATATCCACCTCGTATTTGTATGACTATTGACGATAAGAGTATGAAACTAGCAGCCTCAACTTTTGAAGCAAAACAAATCGTGCGCTTGCGTCGTGGCGATATGGTCCGTCGATTAGTTCAGCGTGACAAAACGCCGCTGGCCGTATTATTGATGGCCGCGGTGGTCGGAACCCTGGCAGGGCTGGTGGGGGTCGCGTTTGAAAAGAGCGTCACCTGGGTGCAGAACATGCGTATCGGTACCCTGGTGCAGGTTGCCGATCGCTGGTTCCTGATTTGGCCGCTGGCCTTTATTTTTTCGGCGCTGTTGGCCATGGTCGGCTATTTCCTGGTGCGGCGTTTCGCGCCGGAAGCGGGAGGCTCCGGGATCCCGGAGATCGAAGGGGCGCTGGAAGAGCTGCGTCCGGTCCGCTGGTGGCGCGTGCTGCCGGTTAAATTTATCGGCGGCATGGGGACCCTGGGCGCCGGGATGGTTCTGGGTCGCGAAGGGCCGACGGTGCAGCTGGGCGGTAACGTCGGGCGAATGGTGCTGGATATCTTCCGCATGCGCAGTCCCGAAGCTCGCCATACGCTGCTGGCAACCGGGGCTGCGGCAGGTTTGTCCGCCGCCTTTAACGCGCCGCTGGCGGGGATCCTGTTCATTATTGAAGAGATGCGCCCGCAGTTCCGCTATAACCTGATTTCGATTAAAGCCGTCTTTACCGGCGTGATTATGTCGAGCATCGTATTTCGGGTGTTTAATGGCGAGTCGGCGCTCATCGAAGTCGGCAAGCTGAGTGATGCGCCGGTCAATACCCTGTGGCTGTACCTGATTCTGGGGATGATTTTTGGCTGCATCGGGCCGCTGTTTAACCGTCTGGTGTTGAGTACCCAGGATATGTTCCAGCGTTTCCATGGCGGCGACACGAAAAAGTGGGTGCTGATCGGTGGGGCTATCGGTGGACTGTGTGGCGTGCTCGGGCTGATTCAGCCGGCGGCGTCGGGAGGCGGATTTAACCTGATTCCTATCGCCGCGGCGGGTAATTTCTCCGTTGGACTGCTGTTATTTATCTTTGTTGCCCGTGTGATTACCACGTTACTCTGCTTCTCCTCCGGCGCTCCTGGCGGTATTTTTGCGCCGATGCTGGCGTTGGGAACTCTGCTGGGAACGGCCTTCGGTATGGCGGTTACGCCGCTGCTGCCGGCCTATCATCTGGATGCCGGCACCTTTGCGATTGCCGGTATGGGCGCGCTGCTGGCGGCTTCCATTCGTGCGCCGCTGACCGGCATCGTGCTGGTGCTGGAGATGACGGATAACTATCAGCTCATTTTGCCAATGATTATTACCTGTCTTGGCGCAACACTACTGGCGCAATTCCTTGGTGGTAAGCCTTTGTATTCCACTATCCTTGAACGAACTCTGGCAAAGCAGGCTGCGGAGCAAGCGGCGAAAGCGCAGCAGGTTGCCGGGGAGAATACTTGAACGATTTACCAGGGTATTAGATAATGGCTCAAAAGGTCGGGTTATTCTTTAACCGACCAGAAGTATCAATGGGAGCATAAAATGAGTGATGACATCGCGTTGCCGCTGGAGTTTACTGAAGCCGCAGCCAAAAAAGTAAAATTCCTGATTGCCGATGAAGACAACCCGAACCTGAAACTGCGTGTTTATATCACCGGTGGCGGTTGCAGTGGTTTCCAGTACGGCTTCACCTTTGACGATCAGGTTAACGAAGGTGATATGACCATTGAAAAACAGGGCGTTGGCCTGGTGGTCGATCCGATGAGCCTGCAGTATCTGGTCGGCGGCGCCGTCGATTACACTGAAGGTCTGGAAGGTTCGCGGTTTATCGTGACCAACCCGAATGCGAAGAGCACCTGCGGCTGCGGGTCTTCATTCAGCGTCTGATCCCGGCGTCTGATCCCGGCGTCTGATTCTCGCCCCGGCACAGGTTGCTGCCGGGGGAGAAAGTTCGCGTTTATCGTCCGTTCTCGTCGAGAGCAAATGTCGGCAGCTTCAGGTGCCAGCGGATAGCCGCAAGGCGAATGATCAGCGTGACGCCCATCCCCATCATCGCCGCGTTTTCCAGCGGAACATGAAACGTATCATAAGCTATAGCGTGAACGATCCCACCAGCAATGCAGGCCGTGGCGTAGATTTCCGTACGTAGAATCAAGGGAATTTCGCGAGCCAGCACGTCGCGAATGATCCCGCCGCCCACGCCGGTCACGACACCCATACAGATCGCCACCAGCGGTCCGCTATGCGCCAGAAAGGCTTTATTCACGCCAATGCCCACAAATACCGCCAGGCCAACGGCATCATGCACCGGTAGGATCCATTTCGGCAGGCGGCGAGGCTGACGGACCAGCAAAATAGTCATCATGCTGGTGACCATAGCGACCACCAGGTCGGTGGGGTCTTTGACCCAGAATACCGGGCCGTTGGCGAGGGCCATATCACGAATCGTTCCGCCACCCACGGCGGTCACCACGCCAAGCACCAGTACGCCAAAAGGGTCCATACGGAGTTTACCTGCCAGCAGTACGCCCGAGATTGCAAATACGGCGGTGCCAATAATATCCAGCCAATAGACAAGCATCGTCAGTTCTCGTTTCGCGCCCGGTTCCTTAGGCTATTTTATTCATCATGGTGAATCCGGCGGCGTCCGCCTACCGAACCGATAAGGCGTAACGCTGCCGGGATGACGCTGTTGTACTGCGTAAACGGTGCTATTTGACCTGTTCGAGCGCAGTGCAGAGCTGTTTAGCGGCGAGGATAATACGCGGGCTTGCGCGTTCAAACCAGTCGCCATGCACGGCAATTGGGGTAATTTTTAACTGATTATGCCAGTAACGCTCTACGTCGGGGAGACGGCTGTCGTCACCGGCGATGACAATCGCCTGGGGCTGCCTTGCCAGAACCTGTTCGCGACTGACCTGTGGCCAGGGGACGGTACTGGAGGCGAAAATATTCTCACCACCGCAGAGGGTCAGGACCTGATCCTGAATGGAGCCCCGGCTGCTGGTAAACAGCGGGTTGGAGCCAAACTGCATGAAGACGCGCTTCTTCGGCGTGTTGGCGTAGCGCGTTTTGAGGGCCTCGTAGTCGTCCTGCATTTGCCGGGCGGCTTCACGGGCTTTTTCCGGCTGCGGGCTCCACTGCGCCAGCTGGCGGATCGTCACGATTATCTCTTCGATCGTCGAGGTATTGACCCACAGCACTTTGATGCCTAACGCCTGCAGTTGATTCACCTGCCGCTCCGCGTTGCCACCGCGCCAGGCGAGAACCAGATCGGGTTTCAGCGCGACGATCCGTTCCAGATTCATTCCCTGCCAGCTGGCGACCTGTTCGATAGCGCTGGCCTGCGGCGGATAATCGGAATAGCTGCTGACGGCAACCGGGGTGATCCCGGCAGCAAAGGCCAGCTCGGTATTGGACGGTGATAGCGTGATGACCCGCGGCGCGGCGAGGAGCCACGCCGGGATAAGCAACAGCAGGGCGCTAAGCGCCAGGGTGAGCGACTTAGCCACGTGCCAGATTCTGCACCAGCTTTTCCACCATTAGGGTGGACTGTTTCGCGGCGACGGCCAGGAACTCATCGAAGCTCAGATGGGACTGCTGGTCGGCGACATCGGAAATGGCACGCACGACCACAAAGGGTACGCCGAAGTTATGGCAGACATGCGCAATGGCGGTGGCTTCCATCTCGACCGCGACGGCCTGCGGGAAGTTATGACGAATTTTCGCCAGCCCGACGGAACCGTTAATGAAGGCGTCGCCGCTGACGATCAGGCCGCGTACCGCGTTAAGATTCAATGCTTCGATGCAGGTTTGCGCGGCGGTGATGAGCTTATCGTCGGCTTTGAAGCCGGCCGGGCAGCCCGGCAGCTGGCCATATTCATAGCCAAATGCGGTGACGTCGGCATCGTGGTAGCGGGTTTCGTCGGAGATGACGATATCGCCCACTTTTAGCGTTGGCGCGAGGCCGCCAGCAGAACCGGTGTTGATGATTACGTCCGGCTTACAAATCTCCAGCAGCAGTGCGGCACCCATGGCGGCCGCCACTTTGCCAATTCCTGATTTTAACAGGGCAACATCGGTGCCGTTCAGTTGACCGGTGTAGATTTCGCTGCCGCCCAGCGTCAGGGTCTGGCGGTTTTCGATTTTGTCGCGCAGAAGGGTAACTTCTTCTTCCATAGCGCCAATAATGCCGATTTTCATAGATTTACTCGCGATGTGTCAGGTTTAGTTGCATAGTCTATCATGCACTCAGAAGGAAACGTTATTGCTCGCGCGGGAGAGGCCATGGCAAAAATTGATTTTCGCAACAAGATTAACTGGCGTCGGCGCTACCGCTCACCACAGGGCGTCGAAACGGAACGTGAAATTCTGCGCATTTTCGAAAGCGACCGCGGGCGGATTATTAACTCGCCGGCGATCCGCCGTCTGCAGCAAAAAACGCAGGTTTTTCCGCTGGAACGTAATGCGGCGGTGCGCACTCGTTTAACCCACTCCCTTGAAGTTCAGCAGGTTGGCCGCTATATCGCCAAAGAGATCCTTAGTCGGCTGAAAGAGCAGCACCTGCTGGAAAGCTACGGGCTGGATGAGCTGACCGGGCCGTTTGAGAGCGTCGTCGAGATGGCCTGTCTCATGCACGACATCGGCAACCCGCCGTTTGGCCATTTTGGCGAGGCGGCAATTAATGACTGGTTCGGACAGCGGCTTGTGCCCGATGACGCGGCGGGAGAACCGTTAGCGCAGGATCGTTGCACGGTTGAAGCGCTGCGTTTGCAGGCGGGGCAGACGCAGCTGAATACGCTGCGGAGCAAGGTTCGCCAGGATCTGTGCTGGTTTGAGGGAAACGCCCAGGGTATTCGTTTGGTCCATACGCTGATGCGTATGAATCTGACCTGGGCGCAGGTTGGCTGCATTTTAAAGTACACGCGCCCGGCCTGGTGGCGCGGTGAACTGCCCGACAGCCACAGTTATTTAATGAAAAAACCTGGTTATTATTTAGCCGAAGAGGGCTATATTGCGCGGTTACGTAAAGAACTTGATCTGGCGCCTTACAATCGTTTTCCATTGACATGGATTATGGAGGCCGCGGACGATATTTCATATTGTGTGGCCGATCTCGAAGATGCGGTAGAAAAACGAATTTTCAGCGTCGAGCAGCTTTATCAGCTGTTGTACGATGCCTGGGGCCAGCATGAAAAAGGTTCGCTGTTTTCGCAGGTGGTCGAAAATGCGTGGGAGAAATCGCGCTCGAATTCCCTCAGTCGGAGCACTGAAGATCAGTTCTTTATGTATTTGCGGGTCAATACGTTGAATAAACTGGTGCCGTATGCGGCGCGGCGGTTTATCGATAATTTGCCGAAGATCTTTACCGGTGATTTTAATCATGCGCTGCTTGAAGATGATAGCGACTGTAGTCAACTGCTGGAATTATATAAAAACGTCGCGATAAAACATGTATTTAGTCATCAGGATGTCGAACAGCTGGAATTACAGGGTTATCGTGTTATTAGCGGTCTTCTGGATATCTATGCACCGTTACTCAATTTGTCACTGGAAGACTTTAGTTTATTAGTGGAAAAAGAGCGGGTAAGAATTTTCCCCATTGCTTCGCGCTTGTTCCAGAAACTTTCGACACGTCATCGGCTGGCCTATGTTGAGGCGGTGAATAAGATTTCTCGCGATGATGAGGCGTTTCCGATAATGGAATATTATTATCGCTGCCGGCTGATTCAGGACTATATCAGCGGCATGACGGACTTGTATGCGTGGGATGAATATCGTCGCTTAATGGCGGTAGAATAGGTACAAGTTTTGTAAAGACGGACAATAAATTTTTACTTTTTGCCGAAGCTTAATTCCGGAACTTAGCGCGATAAAATGACTCTGATAGTCACTTACATAGCAATTGCGTTATCCAAAATCGAGATTGAGACATGATGAAAAAAACCACGTTAGCAATGAGTGCACTGGCTCTGAGTTTAGGTCTGGCGTTATCCCCGCTCTCTGCGAGCGCGGCAGAAACGTCCTCTTCAGCCCCCAACGCGCAGCAGATGCCGAGTCTGGCGCCTATGCTGGAAAAGGTAATGCCGTCAGTTGTGAGCATTAATGTTGAGGGCAGCACGACGGTAAATACCCCGCGGATGCCGCGTAACTTCCAGCAGTTCTTCGGCGATAACTCGCCGTTCTGCCAGGATGGTTCGCCGTTCCAGAGCTCACCATTCTGTCAGGGTGGCGCACAGGGCGGCGGAGCGCAGGGTGACGGTGGTCAGCAGCAGAAATTTATGGCGTTAGGTTCCGGGGTTATTATCGACGCAGCGAAAGGCTACGTCGTGACCAACAACCACGTTGTCGACAACGCCACCACCATCAAGGTACAGCTGAGTGATGGCCGTAAGTTTGATGCGAAAGTCGTTGGTAAAGATCCGCGTTCCGATATCGCGCTGATCCAGATTCAGGATCCGAAAGAGCTGACGGCGATCAAGCTGGCGGACTCCGATGCGCTGCGCGTGGGTGATTACACCGTCGCGATCGGTAACCCGTTTGGCCTCGGTGAAACGGTGACATCGGGTATCGTTTCTGCACTGGGTCGTAGCGGACTTAACGTCGAAAACTACGAAAACTTTATCCAGACTGATGCCGCCATCAACCGTGGTAACTCCGGTGGGGCGCTGGTTAACCTGAACGGCGAGCTGATCGGCATTAACACCGCGATCCTGGCGCCGGATGGCGGCAACATCGGTATCGGTTTTGCCATCCCGAGCAACATGGTGAAAAACCTGACCGAACAGATGGTCAAGTATGGCCAGGTGAAACGCGGTGAGCTGGGTATCATGGGCACCGAGCTGAACTCTGAACTGGCGAAAGCGATGAAAGTTGACGCCCAGCGCGGGGCGTTCGTCAGCCAGGTAATGCCAGGGTCTGCGGCAGCGAAAGCCGGCATTAAAGCGGGTGATGTGATTACCTCGCTGAACGGTAAACCGATCAGCAGCTTTGCCGCGCTGCGTGCTCAGGTCGGTACGATGCCGATTGGTAGCAAAGTCCAGCTGGGCCTGGTACGCGATGGCAAGCCGGTGAACGTCACCGTCGAGCTGCAGCAGAGCAACCAGACTCAGGTTGACTCCAGCAGCATCTTCAACGGTATTGAAGGTGCGGAGATGAGCAACAAAGGTCAGGATAAAGGTGTGACGGTCAATAACGTGAAGGCGGGGACTCCGGCGGCACAAATTGGCCTCAAGAAAGGTGACATTATCGTCGGCGCTAACCAGCAGCCGGTGAAAAATATTGCAGACCTGCGCAAAATCTTCGATGCCAAACCTTCGGTGCTGGCGCTGAATATCCAACGTGGCGACGCGACGATTTATCTGCTGATGCAGTAATCGCTCACCGTGAAATCGGCCCCTTCTCCTCGTTGAGGGAAGGGGCTTTTTTTTGCCCGGATTTACCCTGCGTTTTCATTCTGTGACCCCACCCGCAACTCCACACTTCTCCGTCCTGCTTTATGCATATGCACAATGCGACGCACACTGAACTCTTTTATGCTGGTGCCCTGCTTACGGGAGGGTTACATGGCTGGCTGGCATCTTGATACCAAAATGGCGCAGGATATTGTGGCACGCACGATGCGCATCATTGATACCAATATCAACGTAATGGATGCCCGTGGGCGGATTATCGGCAGCGGCGATCGTGAGCGAATTGGGGAATTGCACGAAGGCGCGCTGCTGGTGCTCTCTCAGGGCCGAGTGGTGGATATCGATGATGCGGTTGCCCGCCATCTGCACGGCGTCCGTCAGGGGATTAACCTGCCTTTGCGCCTGGAAGGGGAGATTGTCGGCGTTATTGGCCTGACCGGCGAACCCGAAACGCTGCGTAAGTATGGCGAGCTGGTGTGCATGACCGCCGAGATGATGCTCGAGCAGTCACGGCTGATGCACCTGCTGGCGCAGGATAGTCGTCTGCGTGAAGAACTGGTGATGAACCTGATTCAGGCGGAAGAGAATACACCGGCGCTAACGGAGTGGGCCCAGCGTTTAGGGATCGATCTGAACCAGCCGCGGGTTGTCGCGATGATTGAAGTGGACAGCGGCCAGCTCGGCGTCGACAGCGCTATGGCCGAACTGCAGCAGCTCCAGACCGCGTTGACCACCCCCGATCGTAACAATCTGGTCGCTATCGTCTCTTTGACGGAGATGGTCGTTCTCAAGCCGGCGCTCAATGCTTTTGGCCGCTGGGACGCTGACGAGCATGGCAAGCGGGTTGAGCAGCTTATCGCCAGGATGAAAGAGAACGGGCAGCTGCGGTTTCGCGTTGCGCTGGGTAACTTTTTCACCGGCCCCGGGAGTATTGCCCGGTCGTACCGTACCGCCCGCACCACCATGATGGTCGGCAAGCAGCGGATGCCTGAAAGCCGCAGCTATTTTTACCAGGATCTGATGCTGCCGGTGTTGCTCGATAGTCTGCGCGGTGGCTGGCAGGCCAATGAGCTGGCCCGTCCGCTGGTCCGGCTGAAGGCGATGGATAATAACGGCTTACTGCGTCGGACGCTGCAGGCGTGGTTTCGCCATAACGTGCAGCCGCTGGCTACCTCAAAGGCGCTATTTATTCATCGCAATACCCTGGAATATCGGCTGAACCGTATTTCGGAGTTGACCGGACTGGATTTGGGAAACTTCGACGACCGTCTGCTGCTGTATATTTCGCTGCAGCTGGATGAGCAGCGCTAGACAATAATCTGCCCGGCTGTCGTTGGAATTGCCCCGGCGGGCATGACCGGCCGGGGAGAGAAAGGGCGTTATTTGTTGCGGGTCAGTTTTTCCAGATCGGCTTCAATTTCGCTGATCTTATGGGTAACGACGCTTTCCAGATGACGTAGATCGTCGAGGATCTTGCGTTTAAGATCGACTTCGGTGCGATCGCGCTGGCAGATCTGGTCCAGCTCATCAATCACATAGCGCAGGTTCGGGCTGATTTCCTGGACTTCTTTATACCCCTGGCCGACGCCATCGGCGACTACGGTTTTACGCTGACGCGGGTATTTAAACTTAACGCTTTTAGCGAAGAATTCGCCTTTGTCCTTCTGAAAATAGATTTTCAGAATGTCGTTGTTGGCTTCTTGCCGGAGGCTGTAACGATCGATTTCATCAGGATTGGTAATGCCCAAACTTTTCAGATTGTCGTACATAGCGGTATCCTTGAATTAAACATAACCTTTGAATAATTAACGATAAAATGTCTTTTCGCCAGCGGCAGATACAAAAAAAGCGGGGTTGCCCCCGCTTTTTAAACGACTTGCTTAGTCGATGGTACGCAGCAGTTCGTTGATGCCGACCTTACCGCGGGTCTTCGCATCGACTTTCTTCACAATCACCGCGCAGTACAGGCTGTATTTGCCATCTTTCGACGGCAGGTTGCCGGAAACCACTACGGAACCCGCCGGAACGCGACCGTAGAACACTTCGCCGGTTTCGCGGTCGTAAATTTTGGTGCTCTGGCCCAGGTATACGCCCATGGAGATAACGGAGCCTTCTTCGACGATGACGCCTTCAACCACTTCAGAGCGTGCGCCGATGAAGCAGTTATCTTCGATGATGGTCGGGTTAGCCTGCAGCGGCTCCAGAACACCACCGATGCCGACGCCGCCGGACAGGTGAACGTTTTTACCAATTTGCGCGCAGGAACCGACCGTCGCCCAGGTATCAACCATGGAGCCTTCATCAACGTAGGCGCCGATGTTAACGTAGGACGGCATCAGAACGGTGTTGCGGGCAATGAATGCACCCTGACGTACCGCGGCCGGTGGTACCACGCGGAAACCTTCTTTCTGGAAACGCGCTTCGTCGTAGTCAGCGAATTTCATCGGTACTTTATCGAAGTAGCGGCTTTCCGCACCGTCGATAACCTGGTTATCGTTAATACGGAAAGAGAGCAGAACCGCTTTCTTCAGCCATTGATGGGTGACCCACTGGCCATCGATCTTTTCAGCGACACGCAGCGCGCCGGAATCAAGCAGAGAAATCACCTGGTTAACCGCTTCGCGGGTTACGGTATCCACATTTGCCGGCGTGATGTCGGCGCGACGCTCAAAGGCGGACTCAATAACATTCTGTAATTGCTGCATTGTTTACTCTTTCTCTTTACACATTAAAAGTTCGTCACCCTTTATCGTTTGGATTGAGGGCCTCTGTCAACCGTTGTTGTACTTCTTGTTGTAGCTCATTATTAAGCCCACGCCGGTCTGCCGTCGCGATTATAAATAAATCTTCTACTCGCTCACCAATTGTCGTAATTCTGGCCCCATGGAGTGAAATATTGAGGTCAGCGAACACCTGACCGACGCGCGCCAGCAGTCCGGGCTGATCGAGGGCAATCAGTTCAAGGAACGATTTTCTGTCGGTGTGCGTTGGTAAGAAATTGACTTCGGTGGCCACGGAGAAATGACGCAGTTTTGCAGCCTGTCGGCGTGGCGCCGGTGGCTGCCAGCTGCGTTGGGTGATGGTCTGCTCGAGGCCAAGCCGAATCATCTCATGGCGATCGGCAGAAAGCGGGCTACCGTCCGGTTCCAGGACGATAAAGGTGTCCATCGCCATCCCGTCACGGGTGGTAAAGACCTGCGCATCATGGACGCTCAGGTTGCGGCGATCCAGTTCGCCACAGACGGCGGCGAAAAGATAAGGCCGGTCCGGGCTCCAGATAAAGATCTCTGTCCCGCCGCGGGTTGCCTGCGAGCTGAGCAGGATCATCGGTTTACTGAGATCGTGCTTGAGCAAATTGCGGGCGTGCCAGGCGAGCTGGTTTGGCGTATGGCGAACGAAGTAGTTGGCGCGACAGCGGTTCCAGATTTGATGCAGCGCCTCTTCGTTAATGTTTTCCATCCGCAGGAGCGCCAGCGCCTGTAGTTGATGGTGGCGAACCCGTTCGCGCATATCCGGCGTGCTTTGCATACCCCGACGTAGCTGTTTTTCCGTCGCGAAGTAAAGCTCGCGCAGCAGGCTCTGTTTCCAGCTGTTCCACAGGGTTTCGTTGGTTGCACAGATATCGGCGACGGTCAGGCACACCAGGTAGCGCAGGCGGTTTTCCGTCTGCACCTCTTCGGCGAACTGCTTGATGACTTCGGGATCCTGAATATCGCGGCGCTGCGCGGTGACCGACATCAGAAGATGATGGCGCACCAGCCAGGCGACCAGTTGGGTCTCTCTGGAGTTGAGCCCGTGCAGCTCGGCAAATTTCAGCACGTCCTGCGCGCCGAGCACCGAGTGATCGCCCCCCCGGCCTTTGGCAATGTCATGGAACAGCGCCGCAATCAGAATCAGTTCCGGGTGGGTCAGGCGAGGCCACAGCTCGACGCACAGCGGGTGACGACTGCGGGTCTCTTCTTTGGCGAAGCTTTCCAGCTTCAGCAGCACGCGGATCGTATGCTCATCGACGGTATAGGCATGGAACAGGTCAAACTGCATCTGGCCGACAATATGCGACCACTGCGGCATGTAGGCCCACAGCACGCTGTGGCGGTGCATCGGCAACAGCCCGCGGCTGACCGCGCCCTGATGGCGCAACATACTGAGGAAAATGCTGCGCGCTTCCGGGATATAGCACAGAGGCTGGGTCAGGTGGCGTCGGGCGTGGCGCAGATGGCGCAGGGTCGTGGAGTAGATCCCGGTGATGTTGCTGTTTCGCACCATAATATAGAACATGCGCAGGATGGCCTGCGGTTCACGGATAAACAACGTATCGTCGCGCAGATCGATGAGCGTGCCGCGCAACTGGAAATCATCATCAATAGGCCGCGGCTTTTCATCTTCCGTGAGGGCGAGGATGGCTTCATCGAACAGCTGGAGCAACATGTGATTCAGCTCGCCGACCCGTCGGGTGACGCGGAAGAAATCCTTCATCATGTACTCGATCGGCTGGTTTCCCTCGCCTTCGTAGCGCAGACGACGGGCCACGCTGAGCTGGCGGTCAAACAGCAGACGGTTGTCGTAGCGGGTGAGCTCCAGGTGCAGAGCAAACCGGATCCGCCAGAGCTGGTGCAGGCATTCGTTAAGCTCGTTGCGCTCCGCTTCAGTGATAAAGCCGAAACCGACCATTTCATCCAGCGAGGTGGCGCCAAAGTGGCGACGGGCAACCCACTGCAGGGTGTGAATATCGCGCAGCCCGCCGGGGCTGCTTTTCACATCCGGCTCGAGGTTATAGCTGGTGCCATGATAACGCTGGTGGCGGATCTGCTGCTCTTCGACCTTGGCGGCAAAGAACTTCTCTGAAGGCCAGAAGCCATCGCTGAAGATATGTTTCTGGAGTTCCAGGAACAGGGCGACGTCGCCGATCAGCAGGCGTGATTCAATCAGGTTGGTGGCGACGCTGAGGTCGGATAGCCCTTCGAGAAGACACTCTTCCAGCGTACGGACGCTGTGACCGACCTCCAGCTTGATGTCCCACAGCAGCGTCAGCAGTTCACCCACTTTCTGCGCCTGGTCATCGGCGAGTTTTTTGCGGCTGAGGATCAGAAGGTCGACGTCGGAGAGCGGATGCAGTTCGCCACGACCGTATCCGCCAACCGCTACCAGCGCCAGGTCGTTGACCGGGCCAAAGCCGTAATCAACCCACAGCCGCTGAAGCAACTGATCGATAAATTCGGTCCGCGCTTCGATCAGCTGTTCGGCGGCGATGCCGCTATCAAACGCTGCGCCCAGCCAGCGCTGGAAGCTATCAAGGTGTGCCTTGATGGCGGCACAGTGTAAATCCGCCTGTGGCCAACTGCCGGGATTCGCCGGCTGACCGGAAAGGGGAGGGGAGACAGTGTCAGGTAAAGGGTTGCTCATTGCGTCACCATATGAAAAAACTATCGCCCATAAAAAATCGCCGGGAGCGATTTTTAACGTCGCTTGCGGCGGCCCGAAGGGTGACGGGCAGGACGCCCGTCATAATAAACGCCGGGAGCGATTTTTAACGTCGCTTGCGGCGGCCCGAAGGGTGACGGGCAGGACGCCCGTCATAATAAACGCCGGGAGCGATTTTTAACGTCGCCTGCGGCGGCCCGAAGGGTGACGGCCGGACGCCTGTCATAAAAAAGCCGGCGGGCGCCGGCTTTTCGTTATGCGTCGTGTGAGATTATCGCCGGGATGGTGTCATCCTTGCGTAATGTCAGAATCTCACAGCCGTTCTCTGTCACCACAATAGTATGCTCGTACTGCGCAGACAAGCTCCGGTCTTTGGTTTTCACCGTCCAGCCGTCTTTCATGCTGCGGATCTCTTTTTTGCCGGCGTTGACCATTGGCTCGATGGTGAAGGTCATGCCAGGTTTGAGCACCACGTTGGTTTCCGGGGAGTCGTAGTGCAGCACCTGCGGCTCTTCATGGAAGCCGCGGCCGATGCCGTGACCGCAGTATTCGCGTACGACCGAGAAACCTTCGGCTTCAACGAATTTCTGGATAGCGGCGCCAATTGCGCGCAGGTTGATTCCCGGCTTGACCATCTTCAGGGCCAGATACAGGCTTTCCTGGGTGATGCGGCACAGGCGCTCGCCGAGGATAGTCGGTTTGCCGACGATAAACATCTTCGAGGTATCGCCGTGGAATTCATCCTTAATCACCGTCACATCAATGTTGACGATGTCGCCGTCTTTCAGCAGTTTTT
Organism: Klebsiella sp. R445; assembly: GCF_051131755.1. Taxonomy (NCBI): domain Bacteria; kingdom Pseudomonadati; phylum Pseudomonadota; class Gammaproteobacteria; order Enterobacterales; family Enterobacteriaceae; genus Klebsiella; species Klebsiella sp. R445. Next base: position 2,234,733 of record NZ_CP180446.1, on the reverse strand, counting down.
CGTCATCAGGGATGCCGTGACAAACGACCTCATTAATAGAGATGCACACGGATTTCGGGTAGCCGTGGTAGCCGAGGCAGGCTGAGATTGCTTGCTGGTTGTTGACGATATAATCGTTACAGATACGGTCCAGTTCGCCGGTGCTGACGCCCGGTTTCACGTAAGGTTCGATCATTTCCAGCACTTCAGCGGCCAGGCGGCCGGCCACGCGCATTTTTTCGATGTCTTCAGGTGTTTTAATAGATATAGCCATGGTGGATTCTGTCCAGCTGCGCCGATTTTTTCGACAATAATAGAGTAAGTCCTGTCAATGTTAACAGTCCGGGCGACCTGGTGCCAAATTGAGAATCATTAACAGCACGTGACGTCAACAAGAGTTGGTGTCCGGTCGGGTTTTGTGGTATAAAGCGCGCCGGACTTCCGTTCCATTCGAACTACACAGGATGGACTGAAGCGACAAATCTCATTTTGTGTAAATAACACACACGTATCGGCACATATTCCGGGGTGCCCTTTGGGGTCGGTAATATGGGATACGTGGAGGCATAACCCCAACTTTATCTATAGAGGTTTTAAACATGGCAACTGTTTCCATGCGCGACATGCTCAAGGCTGGTGTTCACTTTGGTCACCAGACCCGTTACTGGAACCCGAAAATGAAGCCTTTCATCTTCGGCGCGCGTAACAAAGTTCACATCATCAACCTTGAGAAAACTGTACCGATGTTCAACGAAGCTCTGGCTGAACTGAACAAAATCTCTGCACGTAAAGGTAAAATCCTTTTCGTCGGTACTAAACGCGCTGCAAGCGAAGCGGTAAAAGAAGCTGCTAACAGCTGCGACCAGTTCTTCGTGAACCATCGCTGGTTGGGCGGCATGCTGACTAACTGGAAAACCGTTCGTCAGTCCATCAAACGTCTGAAAGACCTGGAAACTCAGTCCCAGGACGGTACTTTCGAGAAGCTGACCAAGAAAGAAGCGCTGATGCGTACTCGTGAGCTGGACAAGCTGGAAAACAGCCTGGGCGGTATCAAAGACATGGGCGGCCTGCCGGACGCACTGTTTGTTATCGATGCAGACCACGAACACATCGCTATCAAAGAAGCAAACAACCTGGGTATCCCGGTATTTGCTATCGTTGATACTAACTCCGATCCGGACGGCGTAGACTTCGTTATCCCGGGTAACGACGACGCAATCCGCGCAGTAAGCCTGTACCTGGGTGCTGTAGCGACTACCGTGCGTGAAGGTCGTTCTCAGGATCTGGCTTCTCAGGCTGAAGAAAGCTTCGTAGAAGCTGAATAATAAGGTCTATCCCTTATTTAGTACCGTGTATAAATAGGGGCCTATATTTGGCCCCTTTTTCACTTTTAAACCTGTCTGGTTCTGCGAACCGGGCAGGTCATCTCTCCCGAGGATTAAAGAATGGCTGAAATTACCGCATCCCTGGTAAAAGAGCTGCGCGAACGTACTGGCGCAGGCATGATGGATTGCAAAAAAGCGCTGACTGAAGCTAACGGCGACATCGAGCTGGCAATCGAAAACATGCGTAAATCCGGCGCGATCAAAGCGGCGAAGAAAGCAGGCAACGTTGCTGCTGACGGCGTGATCATCACTAAAATCGATGGCACCTACGGCATCATTCTGGAAGTTAACTGCCAGACTGACTTCGTTGCTAAAGATGGTGGTTTCCAGGCATTTGCTAACAAAGTTCTGGATGCAGCTGTTGCTGGCAAAATCACTGATGTTGACGTTCTGAAAGCACAGTTCGAAGAAGAACGTGTTGCGCTGGTTGCTAAAATCGGTGAGAACATTAACATTCGTCGCGTTTCTGCTCTGGAAGGCGACGTTCTGGGTTCATACCAGCACGGTGCACGTATCGGTGTTCTGGTTGCTGCTAAAGGCGCCGATCAGGAGCTGGTTAAACAGCTGGCAATGCACATCGCTGCAAGCAAGCCTGAATTCGTTAAGCCGGAAGACGTTTCTGCTGAAGTCGTTGAGAAAGAGTACCAGGTTCAGCTGGACATCGCGATGCAGTCTGGTAAGCCGAAAGAAATCGCAGAGAAAATGGTTGAAGGCCGCATGAAGAAATTCACCGGCGAAGTTTCTCTGACTGGCCAGCCGTTCGTAATGGACCCGAGCAAATCTGTTGCTCAGCTGCTGAAAGAGCACAACGCTGACGTAACTGGCTTCATCCGCTTTGAAGTGGGCGAAGGCATTGAGAAAGTTGAGACCGACTTTGCAGCAGAAGTTGCTGCGATGTCCAAGCAGTCTTAATTTTCACAAGGAGCCGCCTGAGGGCGGCTTCTTTTTGTGCCCGTTTTGTAAATTCAGCGCAATGCTTATAGTGGCTGTGCTGAAAAGCGACATACAATGTCGCCAGAATTAACTCATCTCACTTGTTACCGTCTCAGGAAAGAAACATGGCTACCAATGCAAAACCTGTCTACAAACGTATTCTGCTTAAGTTAAGTGGCGAAGCTCTGCAGGGTTCGGAAGGCTTCGGTATTGATGCAAGCATACTTGACCGTATGGCTCAGGAAATCAAAGAACTGGTTGAACTGGGTATTCAGGTCGGCGTCGTGATTGGTGGTGGTAACCTGTTCCGTGGTGCTGGTCTGGCGAAAGCGGGTATGAACCGCGTTGTGGGCGACCACATGGGCATGCTGGCAACGGTGATGAACGGCCTTGCAATGCGAGATTCTCTCCATCGCGCCTATGTGAACGCTCGCCTGATGTCAGCGATTCCGCTGAATGGCGTGTGTGATAACTACAGCTGGGCGGAAGCGATCAGCCTGCTGCGTAACAACCGCGTTGTTATCCTGGCTGCGGGTACCGGTAACCCGTTCTTCACTACCGACTCTGCAGCCTGCCTGCGCGGTATTGAAATTGAAGCCGATGTGGTGCTGAAAGCCACCAAAGTTGACGGCGTATTTACCGCTGACCCGGCCAAAGATCCGACCGCAACGATGTACGAGCAACTGAGCTACAGCGAAGTGCTTGATAAAGAACTGAAAGTTATGGATCTGGCCGCCTTTACCCTGGCGCGTGACCACAAATTGCCGATTCGCGTCTTCAACATGAATAAACCTGGCGCACTGCGTCGCGTGGTGATGGGCGAAAAAGAAGGCACTTTGATTACGGAATAATTCCCGTCAGCGCCAAATCCGGGTAATATTCCGCTTTACTTTCGCGGGCGCATTGCCCGGTGATTTGCATTAAACCTGACTATACTTAGCTCACTTTTGCGGTGAGCGACCGTCTGGTCTGTCTGAGACAAGTTTTCAAGGATTCGTAACGTGATTAGCGATATCAGAAAAGATGCTGAAGTACGCATGGAAAAATGCGTCGAAGCGTTCAAAACCCAAATCAGCAAAATACGCACGGGTCGTGCTTCTCCCAGCCTGCTGGATGGCATCGTCGTGGAATACTACGGCACGCCGACGCCGCTGCGTCAGCTGGCAAGCGTAACGGTAGAAGACTCACGTACTCTGAAAATCAACGTGTTCGACCGCTCTATGAGCCCGGCCGTTGAGAAAGCCATCATGGCTTCCGACCTCGGCCTGAACCCAAGCTCTGCGGGTACCGACATTCGCGTTCCGCTGCCGCCGCTGACGGAAGAACGTCGTAAAGATCTGACGAAGATCGTACGCGCCGAAGCCGAGCAGGCTCGCGTGTCAGTACGTAACGTTCGTCGTGATGCCAACGACAAAGTAAAAGCGCTGCTGAAAGACAAAGAGATCAGCGAAGATGACGATCGCCGTTCTCAGGACGACGTGCAGAAAATGACTGACGCCGCCATTAAGAAAGTTGATGCGGCGCTGGCAGATAAAGAAGCGGAACTGATGCAGTTCTGATTCTCTGCTGAAGCGACCGCCGCGCATCACTGCTGATGGGCTGCGGTCGTCAAGTCTGAAACGCCGTACAGAAGACCGAACGCGCAGTTGCATGGATTGTGTTAAACGGGTTGCCTTTGACGCTTGTTAAAGCCGATCTTGTGCAAAACCGTTCCCATGTTACTGATGCGCAAGGGCTTGCTGGCGGCGTTTTTCTTTTTATCCTGTCTCAATTCTTCTGGACATCTCATGAAGCAATTAACCGTTCTCGGTTCGACCGGTTCAATTGGATGCAGCACGCTGGATGTGGTGCGCCATAACCCCGATCGCTTTTCCGTCGCCGCGCTGGTCGCGGGGAAAAATGTCGACCGCATGGTTGAACAATGTCTGGAATTCTCCCCTGGCTACGCGGTCATGGACGATGCGCAAAGCGCGGATACGTTGCGCATTCGGCTGCGTGAAAGCGGCAGCCAGACTGAAGTATTGAGCGGCCAGCAGGCTGCCGCTGACGTTGCGGCGATGGACCATGTCGATCAGGTGATGGCAGCGATCGTAGGCGCCGCCGGGCTGGTGCCGACGCTGGCGGCAATTCGTGCCGGTAAAACGGTGCTGCTGGCAAATAAAGAATCGCTGGTGACCTGCGGGCGTCTGTTTATGGATGCGGTGCAGCAGTCCGGCGCGCGTTTGTTGCCCGTTGATAGCGAACATAACGCTATTTTTCAGAGTATGCCGGTAACTGTTCAACATAATCTTGGATACGCTGATTTAACGCAGAATGGCGTTTCGTCGATTCTGCTGACCGGTTCGGGTGGTCCTTTCCGGGAGACGGCAATAGCCGAGCTGGCTGCAATGACGCCGGATCAGGCCTGCCGCCATCCTAACTGGTCAATGGGACGCAAAATTTCCGTGGATTCCGCCACCATGATGAACAAGGGGCTGGAATATATCGAAGCCCGCTGGTTGTTCAACGCCTCGGCCCGGCAGATGGAAGTACTGATCCACCCGCAATCCGTGATCCATTCTATGGTGCGTTATCTTGACGGTAGCGTTATTGCGCAGCTTGGAGAACCAGATATGCGCACGCCTATCGCCCATACGATGGGGTGGCCAGAGCGCCTCAATTCCGGTGTGCCGGCGTTAGATTTCTGTCAGTTGAGTCACCTGAGCTTTTCCGCGCCGGATTATGGACGTTACCCCTGTCTGAAACTGGCGATAGATGCATTTGAGCATGGTCAGGCGGCAACCACGGCGCTGAATGCGGCAAACGAAATCTCCGTCGCTGCCTTCCTGGCGCAAGAGATTCGCTTCACCGACATTGCCGCGATCAACCAGGGCGTGCTGGATCAACTGGCGCTGGATGAGCCTCAAAGCATTGAGGAAGTACTGGCTATCGACGCCCATGCCAGGGTGACCGCACAGCAACAGATTAAACGTCTGATAACGCGGGTCTGAACCTCAGCGACACGCTGTGATATTTGTGGGCGCTGGGCTTCAGTGATATAGTCTGCGCCACCCAATCGTTACATATTGATGTAATAGATTGCGGTGGCCGTGGAAAAACACGGCTTTTTTGCGTAAAGCTTTTGGTTGTTCTCTGCGATTAGCTGCAGCTTCGGCACTGGATAAAAATGCGTATACAGCGCTGACCTGTTGCTTGCGTTTAGTGGCTTGGCTAATCCTTATTATGGACTTAAAACGCATATATGTTGTCTGCTAATCACACTGTCAGCGAAGGGTCGCTTGCTCATGGCTGCCGCCATGTCGCCATTATTATGGATGGCAACGGTCGCTGGGCTAAGCAACAAGGAAAAATTCGCGCATTCGGCCATAAAGCCGGGGCGAAATCGGTTCGTCGTGCCGTTTCTTTCGCGGCGAACAATGGTATTGAAGCGTTAACGCTATACGCATTCAGCAGTGAGAACTGGAACCGCCCCGCGCAGGAAGTTACTGCATTGATGGAACTGTTTGTCTGGGCACTGGATAGCGAAGTCAAAAGTCTGCACCGGCACAACGTCCGATTGCGGATCATCGGCGACACAACGCGTTTTAATTCCCGTCTACAGGAGCGTATCCGCAAAGCGGAAGCGTTGACGGAAAACAACACGGGCTTAACGCTGAATATTGCAGCGAATTATGGTGGGCGCTGGGATATTACTCAGGGTGTCCGCCAACTGGCTGAACAGGTACAGAAAGGGTTACTTCAGCCCGTACAGATCACCGAAGACATGCTGAGTCAGCAGGTCTGTATGCATGAGCTGGCACCTGTAGATTTAGTTATTAGGACCGGGGGAGAGCATCGCATCAGTAATTTTTTGATTTGGCAAATTGCCTATGCCGAACTTTACTTTACCGATGTTCTTTGGCCCGATTTTGCTGAACAGGACTTTGAAGGTGCACTCCATGCCTTTGTTAATCGAGAGCGTCGTTTCGGCGGCACTGAGCCGGGTGGCAATCATGCCTGATGGGGGTCACTTTTGCTGAAGTATCGCCTGATATCGGCTTTGGTCTTAATTCCTGCGGTAATTGCGGCGCTTTTTCTGTTGCCGCCGGCGGGTTTTGCTATTGTCACGCTGGTTGTCTGCATGCTCGCTGCCTGGGAGTGGGGACAATTTAGCGGTTTCACTTCTACCTCACAACGCATCTGGCTGGCGCTGCTTTGCGGCCTGCTGTTAGCGTTGATGCTTTTCCTGATGCCAGAATACCACTATGACGTTCATCAGCCTTTGGTTGAGGGATCGCTGTGGGCATCGTTTGGCTGGTGGATTGTGGCGCTGCTGCTGGTGCTCTCTTACCCGGCATCTGCCGCGTTCTGGCGGAACTCTAAAGTTCTGCGCCTGATCTTTGGCATTCTGACCATCGTTCCCTTTTTCTGGGGCATGCTGACGTTACGCGCATGGCACTATGCCGATAACCACTACAGCGGCGCACTGTGGCTGCTGTACGTGATGATTCTTGTCTGGGGTGCTGATTCCGGTGCCTATATGTTTGGCAAGCTGTTCGGTAAGCACAAGCTGGCACCTAAGGTCTCTCCGGGAAAAACCTGGCAGGGCTTCTTCGGTGGCCTGGTGACCGCCGCGGTGATCTCCTGGGCCTACGGTCTGTGGGCAAATCTCGATGTAACCCCAACGGTACTGCTGATTTGTTCTGTGGTCGCCGCGCTGGCATCAGTATTGGGTGACCTGACAGAGAGTATGTTTAAGCGAGAGGCCGGCATTAAGGATAGCGGCCATCTGATTCCCGGACACGGTGGAATACTGGATCGTATCGACAGCCTGACGGCGGCGGTACCGGTGTTCGCCTGTCTGCTATTGTTGGTCTTCAGGACGATTTGACGGAAGGTTTTATGCTAAGCGTACTCTGGAATTTGGCTGCTTTTATCATTGCGCTGGGCGTATTGATTACCGTGCATGAGTTTGGTCATTTCTGGGTGGCTCGTCGCTGTGGCATCCGCGTTGAACGCTTCTCCATTGGCTTTGGTAAAGCGTTATGGCGACGCAGCGACAAGCAGGGGACGGAATTCGTCATTGCGCTTATCCCACTCGGTGGCTACGTCAAGATGCTCGACGAACGCGTCGAGCCGGTGGCGCCAGAGATGCGCCACTACGCGTTTAACAACAAAACCGTGGGTCAGCGGGCGGCAGTAATCGCCGCCGGGCCTATCGCCAACTTCATTTTTGCCATCTTTGCCTACTGGCTGGTCTTCATCATCGGCGTCCCCGGCGTTCGCCCTGTCGTTGGAGAAATAGTACCCGATTCGATTGCTGCACACGCACAAATTGCAAAAGGAACGGAACTTAAAGCGATAGATGGCATCGAAACGCCTGATTGGGATGCCGTGCGTATGGCACTGGTGACGAAGATTGGCGATGAGCAAACAATAGTTTCGGTCGCCCCTTTCGGCAGCAGCCAGCGTCAGGATAAAATCCTCGATCTGCGGCACTGGGCTTTCGAGCCGGATAAACAAGATCCGGTAGCGTCGTTAGGTATTCAGCCTCGTAGCGCGCAGATTGATACGGTACTGGCTGAAGTACAGGCAAATTCGGCTGCGAAGAAGGCTGGTTTGCAAGCGGGCGACAGGATCGTTAAAGTCGATGGCCAGCCGTTAACGCAGTGGATGACGTTTGTTAATCTGGTGCGTGACAACCCAGGCAAGGCGCTGGTGTTGGACATTGAGCGACAGGGGGCACCCTTATCTGTTACGCTGACGCCTGATACGAAGTCCGCAAAAGGTAAGGCTGAAGGGTTCGCAGGAGTGGTACCAAAGGTCATTCCGCTGCCCGATGAATATAAGACAGTGCGTCAGTATGGGCCGTTTGCGGCCATTGCTGAAGCCACGGATAAAACCTGGCAACTGATGTCGTTGACGGTCAGGATGTTGGGTAAATTGATAACCGGTGATGTCAAACTGAACAACCTCAGCGGGCCGATTTCTATCGCCCAGGGGGCTGGAATGTCAGCGGAGTTTGGGTTGATTTATTATCTGATGTTCCTCGCGCTGATTAGCGTGAACCTCGGGATAATCAATCTGTTTCCGCTTCCCGTCCTGGACGGGGGGCACCTGCTGTTTTTGGCAATTGAAAAGCTGAAGGGCGGGCCGGTATCCGAGCGAGTTCAAGACTTTAGTTATCGCATTGGCTCAATACTGCTGGTGTTGTTAATGGGGCTTGCACTTTTCAATGATTTCTCTCGGTTGTAAGAGAGTTTGTTAGGAAGAACGCATAATAACGATGGCGATGAAAAAGTTGCTCATAGCGTCGCTGCTGTTTAGCAGCGCAACCGTATACGGTGCTGAAGGGTTCGTGGTGAAGGACATTCATTTCGAAGGCTTGCAGCGTGTCGCTGTTGGTGCGGCCCTCCTCAGTATGCCAGTGCGTCCTGGCGATACGGTAACCGATGATGATATCAGTAACACCATCCGTGCTCTGTTTGCCACTGGCAACTTTGAGGACGTCCGCGTCCTGCGCGATGGTGATACCCTGTTGGTGCAGGTGAAAGAGCGCCCAACGATTGCCAGCATCACTTTCTCCGGTAACAAGTCGGTGAAGGATGACATGCTCAAGCAAAATCTTGAGGCATCCGGTGTTCGTGTCGGGGAATCTCTTGACCGCACGACGCTTGCTGATATCGAGAAAGGGCTGGAAGATTTCTACTACAGCGTCGGTAAATACAGCGCCAGCGTAAAAGCTGTCGTCACGCCGCTGCCACGTAACCGTGTCGACCTGAAACTGGTGTTCCAGGAAGGCGTTTCGGCGAAAATCCAGCAGATTAACATTGTCGGTAACCATGCATTCAGCACCGATGAACTGATCTCAACATTCCAACTGCGTGATGAAGTACCGTGGTGGAACGTGGTCGGCGACCGTAAATACCAGAAACAGAAACTGGCAGGGGATCTCGAAACTCTGCGCAGCTACTACCTGGATCGCGGTTACGCACGTTTCAACATCGATTCCACGCAGGTGAGCCTGACGCCAGATAAAAAAGGCATCTACATCACCGTCAACATTACAGAAGGCGAGCAGTACAAGCTTTCTGGTGTGCAGGTGACGGGCGATCTGGCAGGCCATTCGGCGGAAATCGAAGCCTTGACCAAGGTGGAGCCGGGCGAGCTGTATAACGGCGCCAAAGTGACCAAAATGGAGAATGATATTAAGAAACTCCTCGGTCGCTACGGTTACGCCTATCCGCGCGTACAGTCTCAGCCGGAAATCAACGACACCGATAAGACCGTGAAGCTGCACGTCAATGTTGACGCGGGCAACCGCTACTACGTGCGTAAAATTCGCTTCGAAGGCAACGACACCTCAAAAGACTCCGTTCTGCGTCGCGAAATGCGTCAGATGGAAGGGGCCTGGCTGGGTAGCGATATGGTCGATCAGGGTAAAGATCGTCTGAATCGCTTAGGCTACTTTGAAACGGTAGATACCGATACGCAGCGCGTACCAGGTAGCCCGGATCAGGTTGATGTTGTCTATAAGGTCAAAGAACGTAACACCGGTAGCTTCAACTTCGGTATCGGTTACGGTACGGAAAGTGGCGTAAGCTTCCAGGCTGGCGTTCAGCAGGACAACTGGTTAGGTACCGGCTATTCCGTTGGAATTAACGGCACCAAAAACGATTATCAGACCTATACTGAACTGTCGGTAACCAACCCGTATTTCACCGTGGATGGCGTGAGTCTCGGTGGTCGTATCTTCTATAACGACTTCGACGCGAACGATGCGGACCTGTCTGACTATACCAACAAAAGCTATGGTACAGACATCACGCTGGGCTTCCCGGTTAACGAATACAACACCCTGCGTGCAGGCCTGGGTTATGTCCATAACTCCTTGTCCAACATGCAACCGCAGGTGTCGATGTGGCGTTACCTGAACTCAATGGGTCAGAACCCGGGCACGACGGATGATAACAACTCATTCAGCGCGAACGACTTCACCTTCAACTACGGGTGGACCTATAACAAACTCGACCGTGGCTTCTTCCCGACGGAAGGTTCGCGAGTCAACCTGAATGGTAAAGTAACCATTCCAGGTTCTGATAACGAATACTACAAAGCCACGCTGGATACCGCGACCTACGTGCCGATCGATAACGACCACAAGTGGGTTGTTCTGGGACGTACTCGCTTCGGTTATGGCGACGGTATTGGCGGTAAAGAAATGCCGTTCTACGAGAACTTCTACGCCGGTGGTTCAAGCACCGTACGTGGGTTCCAGTCGAACACCATTGGCCCGAAAGCGGTATATTTCCCGGCCAGCAATCGTCATGATGACGATGACAACTATGACAGCAACTGTAAGAGCACTGAATCTGCGCCGTGTAAATCGGATGATGCGGTGGGCGGTAACGCCATGGCCGTGGCCAGTCTTGAGCTGATCACCCCGACACCGTTTATCAGTGATAAATATGCTAACTCGGTCCGTACCTCGTTCTTCTGGGATATGGGTACCGTGTGGGATACACACTGGGATTCAAGCGCTTATGCGGGTTATCCGGATTACGGTGACCCGAGCAACATCCGTATGTCCGCCGGTATTGCGGTACAGTGGATGTCGCCGTTGGGGCCGTTGGTCTTCTCCTACGCCCAACCGTTCAAAAAGTACGATGGAGACAAGGCCGAGCAGTTCCAGTTTAACATTGGTAAAACCTGGTAATTGTCGGCAGCAAAGGAATGTAAGTGCAGTATAGCGCTGACTTTAGGCGATAACCGCGGTTATCGCCTGGCCACGCAAATAACGGTACCCCTGGGTACTCATGGGATGGTAAGGAGTTAATTGTGAAAAAGTGGTTATTAGCTGCAGGTCTGGGTTTAGCAATGGTAACTTCCGCGCAGGCGGCAGATAAAATTGCAATGGTTAACATGAACAGCCTGTTCCAACAGGTAGCTCAGAAAACGGGTGTTTCTAATACGCTGGAAAATGAGTTCAAAGGCCGCGCAAGCGAGCTGCAGCGTATGGAAGGCGACCTGCAGTCCAAAATGCAGCGTCTGCAGTCTATGAAGCCGGGTGCCGACCGTACCAAGCTGGAAAAAGACGTTATGGCTCAGCGCCAGACTTTCTCTCAAAAAGCACAGTCTTTTGAGCAGGATCGTTCACGTCGTTCCAACGAAGAACGTGGCAAACTGGTTAACCGTATCCAGACCGCTGTGAAAAGCGTAGCGAGCAGCCAGAGCATCGACCTGGTTGTTGATTCTAATGCCGTTGCATACAACAGCAGCGATGTGAAAGACATCACCGCTGATGTGCTGAAACAGGTTAAATAAGTAATGCCTTCAATTCGACTGGCTGATCTTGCGCAGCAGTTGGATGCAGAATTACACGGTGATGGCGATATCGTCATCACCGGTGTTGCGTCCATGCAGACTGCCAAAGCAGGCCATATTACGTTCATGGTTAATCCTAAATACCGTGAACACCTGGCCGCATGCCAGGCTTCTGCCGTCGTGATGACGCAGGACGATTTACCCTTTGCCCAAGGCGCCGCGCTGGTAGTGCGTAACCCCTACCTGACTTACGCGCGCATGGCTCAAATTCTGGATACTACGCCGCAGCCGGCGCAGAATATCGCACCCAGTGCGGTGATTGATAGCACGGCGAAGCTAGGTAAGAACGTTGCCATCGGCCCGAATGCCGTTATCGAATCTGATGTTGAGCTTGGCGATAACGTCGTGATTGGTGCCGGGTGCTTCGTCGGTAAAAAGACCAAAATTGGCGCGGGCTCCCGTTTGTGGGCCAACGTGAGCGTTTACCATGAGATTGAGATCGGTGAGAATTGCCTGATCCAGTCCAGTACGGTGATTGGCGCAGATGGCTTCGGCTATGCCAACGATCGTGGTAACTGGGTGAAGATCCCACAGTTAGGTCGCGTGATTATTGGCGACCGAGTGGAGATTGGTGCCTGTACGACCATTGACCGTGGTGCGCTGGATGATACCGTCATCGGTAATGGTGTGATTATTGATAATCAGTGCCAGATTGCCCATAACGTTGTGATTGGTGACAATACGGCCGTTGCTGGCGGTGTGATCATGGCAGGCAGCCTGAAAATTGGCCGTTACTGCATGATTGGCGGCGCGAGCGTTATTAACGGGCATATGGAAATCTGCGATAAAGTCACCGTCACCGGAATGGGTATGGTGATGCGTCCTATTACCGAGCCAGGCGTCTATTCATCAGGTATTCCGCTGCAGCCGAACAAAGTCTGGCGTAAAACCGCAGCGTTGGTGATGAACATTGACGAGATAAGCAAACGCCTCAAATCAATTGAACGGAAGGTTAATCAGCAAGATTAACGTCTCTGTTACCACACAACATCATGCAAGCAACATCGGGGTGGCTGCTACGGCTGACAACGATGTGGCTTAAGAGGTGGCGTGTAAAAATTTTCGGCCTGTTGCATTCATAAGATTGCAGCAGGCCGTGTTATTATTGCCTTTTAGTATATTTAGACAGGAAGAGTATTTTGACTACTGAAACTCATACTCTGCATATTGAAGAGATTCTGGAACTTCTGCCTCACCGTTACCCGTTTCTGCTGGTAGACCGTGTGCTGGATTTTGAAGAAGGCCGTTTTCTGCGCGCAGTAAAAAATGTTTCTGTTAACGAGCCGTTTTTCCAGGGGCACTTCCCTGGTAAGCCGATTTTACCTGGCGTGTTAATTCTGGAAGCGATGGCGCAGGCCACGGGTATTCTGGCATTTAAAAGCGTGGGTAAACTCGAACCTGGCGAACTGTATTACTTCGCAGGGATCGATGAAGCGCGTTTCAAACGTCCGGTAGTACCTGGCGATCAGATGATTATGGAAGTCACTTTCGAGAAAACCCGCCGTGGCCTGACGCGTTTCAAAGGTGTGGCGCTGGTTGACGGTAAAGTGGTTTGCGAAGCAACGATGATGTGTGCGCGTAGCCGGGAGGCCTGATACGTGATTGATAAAACCGCCTTTATTCATCCTACTGCCATTGTAGAAGAGGGCGCCATTATTGGTGCAAACGCTCACATTGGCCCGTTTTGTATTGTTGGTGCTCACGTCGAAATCGGCGAAGGCACCGTACTGAAGTCTCATGTTGTTGTTAATGGCCACACCAAAATTGGCCGTGATAACGAGATCTATCAGTTCGCTTCCATCGGTGAAGTTAACCAGGATTTGAAATACGCTGGTGAACCGACTCGAGTGGAAATTGGCGATCGCAACCGCATTCGCGAAAGCGTCACCATTCATCGCGGTACAGTACAGGGCGGTGGATTAACGAAGGTGGGCAGCGATAACCTGCTGATGATCAACGCGCACGTTGCACACGATTGCACTGTCGGCGACCGCTGTATTCTGGCGAATAACGCCACGCTGGCCGGGCATGTTTCACTGGATGATTTCGTTATCATCGGTGGCATGACCGCAGTGCATCAGTTCTGCATCATCGGCGCGCACGTCATGGTTGGCGGCTGCTCCGGCGTCGCACAGGACGTACCGCCGTTCGTGATTGCTCAGGGCAACCACGCGACGCCATATGGCGTCAATATTGAAGGCCTGAAGCGCCGTGGCTTTAGCCGCGAAGCGATTACCGCGATTCGTAACGCCTATAAACTGCTGTATCGCAGCGGCAAAACGCTGGACGAAGTCAAACCGGAAATCGCCGAACTGGCCGTTCAGCATCCTGAAGTACAGCCATTTTTCGATTTCTTCGCCCGTTCTACACGCGGCCTGATTCGTTAATGTCTGTACAGCGTCCCCTGACGATTGCCCTTGTCGCCGGAGAAACCTCCGGCGACATTCTTGGTGCAGGTCTGATCCGCGCGCTCAAAGCACGTATCCCCGATGCTCGCTTTGTTGGCGTGGCGGGACCGCTTATGCAGGCCGAAGGTTGTGAAGCCTGGTACGAAATGGAAGAGCTGGCCGTGATGGGCATTGTTGAAGTGCTCGGACGACTGCGCCGCCTGCTGCATATTCGTGCCGATCTGACCCGACGATTTACCGAGCTGCAGCCCGATGTATTCGTTGGGATTGATGCCCCTGATTTTAACATTACCCTTGAGGGTAACCTGAAAAAACAGGGTATCAGAACGATTCATTACGTCAGCCCGTCGGTGTGGGCATGGCGACAAAAACGTGTTTTCAAAATTGGCAGATCGACCGATCTGGTGCTGGCATTTCTGCCTTTCGAAAAAGCGTTTTATGACCGGTTTAACGTTCCCTGCCAGTTTATCGGCCACACGATGGCCGATGCGATGCCGCTGGATCCGGACAAAGACGCCGCCCGTCAGCGTTTAGGTATTGCCCGGGATGTCCACTGCCTTGCGCTGCTACCGGGAAGCCGGGGTGCTGAAGTCGAAATGCTCAGCGCTGACTTCCTGAAAACCGCGCAAATTTTACGTCAGGATTACCCTGACCTGCAGGTACTGGTGCCGCTGGTGAATGCGAAACGCCGGGAGCAGTTTGAACGCATTAAAGCGGAAACGGCCCCGGAGCTCACGGTCCATCTGCTGGATGGGCAGGCGCGCGATGCGATGATTGCCAGCGACGCGGCTCTGCTGGCCTCCGGCACCGCGGCGCTGGAGTGCATGCTGGCGAAGTGCCCGATGGTAGTGGGCTATCGCATGAAGCCATTTACCTTCTGGCTGGCGAAACGGCTGGTGAAAACCGACTATGTCTCCCTACCGAATCTGTTGGCCGGGCGGGAACTGGTGAAAGAGCTGCTGCAGGACGAGTGCCAGCCGCAGTTGCTTGCCGATGCGCTGCGGCCATTGCTGGCTGATGGCAAGACCAGCCATGATATGCACGACACCTTCCGGGCGCTGCATCAACAGATTCGTTGCAATGCGGATGAGCAGGCAGCGGACGCAGTACTGGAGTTAGCAAAATGATTGAGTTTGTTTACCCGCATACCCACCTGGTGGCCGGCGTTGACGAAGTAGGCCGTGGGCCGCTGGTTGGCGCGGTGGTCACCGCCGCGGTGATCCTTGACCCGGAAAAGCCGATTGTGGGCCTCAACGACTCGAAAAAATTAAGCGAAAAGCGTCGACTGGCGCTGTTCGACGAAATCAAAGAAAAGGCGCTGTGCTGGAGTCTGGGACGCGCGGAACCCCATGAAATTGATGAGCTGAATATTCTCCATGCGACGATGCTGGCAATGCAGCGTGCCGTTGCTGGCCTGACTGTGGTGCCGGAGTTTGTGCTGATTGATGGCAACCGCTGCCCGTCGCTGCCTGTGCCTGCTCAGGCGGTAGTCAAAGGCGATAGCCGGGTGGCAGAAATCAGTGCAGCGTCTATTCTGGCTAAAGTCGTGCGCGATGCGGAAATGACCGCTCTGGATCTCGAATTTCCGCAGTATGGCTTTGCACAGCATAAAGGCTATCCTACCGCTTTCCATCTGGAAAAACTGATCGAACATGGCGCAACCGAACACCATCGGCGTAGTTTTGGCCCGGTAAAACGCGCGCTGGGCCTTGCGTCCTGATTCTTGTGTCGAGAAATAAGTAAACCGGAATCTGAAGATGTCTGAACCACGTTTCGTCCACCTACGGGTGCATAGCGACTATTCCATGATCGATGGGCTGGCAAAAACCGGGCCGCTGGTAAAAAAGGCGGCCTCACTGGGTATGCCTGCGCTGGCGATCACCGATTTTACTAACCTGTGTGGTCTGGTGAAGTTCTACGGCGCGGGACATGGCGCAGGGCTGAAACCGATCGTCGGGGCAGATTTTCACGTCCAGAGCGAGCTGATGGGTGATGAGCTCACCGAATTAACGGTTCTGGCGGCCAATAATACCGGTTATCAAAACCTGACGCTGCTGATTTCCCGTGCCTATCAGCGCGGCTACGGCGCGCTGGGGCCCTGTATCGATCGCGACTGGCTGATTGAACACCAGGAAGGGCTGATTCTGCTTTCCGGCGCCCGCAAAGGTGACGTCGGCATCAGCCTGATGCGTGGCAACATGCCGTTGGTCGAACAGTGCGTCGCTTTCTACGAAGAACATTTTCCGGATCGCTACTATCTGGAGCTGATTCGCACCGGCCGTGCCGATGAAGAAGCCTATCTACATGCCGCAGTGCAGCTCGCCGAAGCGCGCGGGTTGCCGGTTGTTGCCACCAATGATGTCCGCTTTCTGGAAACCGGCGACTTCGATGCCCATGAGATCCGCGTTGCGATCCATGACGGCTTTACCCTCGATGATCCGAAACGCCCACGTAACTATTCGCCGCAGCAATATATGCGCAGCGAAGACGAAATGTGCGAGTTGTTCTCCGATATTCCCGAGGCGCTGGAAAATACCGTCGAAATAGCCAAGCGCTGCAACGTGACCGTGCGTTTAGGCGAATACTTCCTGCCGCAGTTCCCGACCGGGGAGATGACGACGGAAGATTTTCTGGTCCTGAAATCGAAAGAAGGTCTGGAAGAGCGTCTGGAATTCCTGTTCCCGGATCCGGCTGTTCGCGCTGAGAAGCGTCCTGCCTATGATGAGCGTCTGGACATTGAGCTCCAGGTGATTAACCAGATGGGCTTCCCCGGCTACTTCCTGATCGTCATGGAGTTTATCCAGTGGTCGAAGGATAACGGCGTTCCGGTCGGGCCAGGCCGTGGTTCTGGTGCCGGTTCATTAGTTGCTTACGCCTTAAAAATCACCGATCTCGACCCGCTGGAATTCGATCTGCTGTTCGAACGTTTCCTCAACCCGGAACGTGTCTCGATGCCCGACTTTGACGTCGACTTCTGCATGGAGAAACGCGACCAGGTTATCGAGCACGTGGCGGACATGTACGGCCGCGACGCGGTATCGCAGATCATCACCTTCGGTACGATGGCGGCGAAAGCGGTTATCCGTGACGTGGGGCGCGTGCTTGGCCACCCGTACGGGTTTGTAGACCGTATTTCAAAACTGGTGCCGCCAGATCCGGGCATGACGCTGGCGAAAGCTTTTGAAGCCGAGCCGCAGCTGCCGGAAATCTACGAAGCTGACGAAGAAGTTAAAGCGCTGATCGACATGGCGCGCAAACTGGAAGGCGTCACGCGTAACGCCGGTAAACATGCCGGGGGCGTGGTTATCGCGCCGACCAAAATTACCGATTTCGCCCCGCTGTATTGCGATGAAGCCGGGCTGCATCCGGTCACCCAGTTTGACAAAAACGACGTGGAATACGCCGGGCTGGTCAAGTTCGACTTCCTCGGCCTGCGTACGTTGACCATCATCAACTGGGCACTGGAGATGATCAACAAGCGGCGGGAGAAACAAGGCGAAGCGCCGCTGGATATTGCAGCGATCCCGCTGGATGACAAGAAAAGCTTCGATATGCTGCAGCGTTCGGAAACCACCGCGGTATTCCAGCTTGAATCGCGCGGCATGAAAGACCTGATCAAGCGTCTGCAGCCTGACTGTTTTGAAGATATGATCGCCCTGGTGGCGCTGTTCCGTCCCGGCCCCCTGCAATCGGGGATGGTAGATAACTTTATCGACCGTAAGCATGGCCGCGAGGAGATCTCTTACCCTGACGTACAGTGGCAACACGAATGCCTGAAACCGGTACTTGAGCCAACCTATGGCATTATCTTGTATCAGGAACAGGTCATGCAGATAGCCCAGGAGCTTTCCGGCTACACGCTGGGCGGCGCGGATATGCTACGTCGTGCGATGGGTAAGAAAAAACCCGAAGAGATGGCCAAGCAGCGCGGGACCTTCGAGGATGGGGCGAAGAAAAACGGCGTCGACGGCGAGCTGGCGATGAAAATCTTCGACCTGGTAGAGAAATTTGCCGGTTATGGGTTTAACAAATCGCACTCGGCTGCCTACGCGCTGGTTTCTTACCAGACGCTGTGGTTAAAGGCGCACTATCCGGCGGAATTTATGGCGGCGGTAATGACCGCTGATATGGATAACACCGAGAAAGTGGTCGGGCTGGTGGATGAATGCTGGCGCATGGGGCTGAAAATCCTGCCGCCGGACATTAACTCCGGGCTGTACCATTTCCATGTCAATGACGACGGTGAGATAGTCTACGGCATCGGCGCGATTAAAGGCGTCGGCGAAGGCCCCATTGAAGCGATTATTGAAGCGCGTAACGAGGGCGGCTATTTCCGCGAGCTTTTCGACCTGTGCGCCCGTACCGACATCAAAAAACTGAACCGTCGGATCCTGGAAAAACTGATTATGTCCGGGGCATTTGACCGCCTCGGTCCGCATCGTGCAGCGTTAATGAATTCGCTGAGTGATGCGCTCAAGGCCGCCGATCAACATGCGAAAGCCGAGGCGATTGGCCAGGCAGATATGTTCGGGGTGCTGGCAGAAGAGCCAGAACAGATCGAGCAGTCTTATGCCAACTGCCAGCCGTGGCCGGAGCAGGTGGTGCTGGATGGTGAAAGGGAAACGCTCGGTCTGTATCTGACGGGACACCCCATCAACCAGTATTTGAAAGAGATTGAGCGCTACGTGGGTGGCGTGAGACTCAAAGACATGCATCCGACCGATCGTGGTAAAGTGACCACGGCGGCGGGGCTCGTGATTGCCGCGCGGGTAATGGTCACCAAGCGTGGTAATCGTATCGGTATCTGTACGTTGGATGACCGTTCCGGGCGTCTGGAGGTGATGTTATTCACCGACGCGCTGGATAAATATCAGCAATTGCTGGAAAAAGACCGCATACTTATCGTCAGCGGACAGGTCAGCTTTGATGACTTCAGCGGGGGGCTTAAAATGACCGCCCGTGAAGTGATGGACATTGACGAAGCCCGGGAAAAATATGCTCGCGGGCTTGCTATCTCGCTGACGGACAGGCAAATTGATGACCAGCTTTTAAACCGACTCCGTCAGTCTCTGGAACCCCACCGTTCGGGAACTATTCCAGTACACCTCTATTATCAGAGGGCGGATGCACGCGCGCGGTTGCGTTTTGGCGCAACATGGCGCGTCTCTCCGAGCGATCGTTTACTCAACGATCTGCGTGGCCTTATCGGCTCGGAGCAGGTGGAACTGGAGTTTGACTAATACAGGAATACTATGAGTCTGAATTTCCTTGATTTTGAACAGCCGATTGCAGAGCTGGAAGCGAAAATCGATTCCCTGACTGCCGTAAGCCGTCAGGATGAGAAACTCGATATTAACATCGACGAAGAAGTGCATCGTCTGCGTGAGAAAAGCGTAGAACTGACGCGCAAAATCTTCGCCGATCTTGGTGCATGGCAGGTTGCTCAACTGGCTCGCCATCCACGTCGCCCGTACACCCTGGATTATGTCCGCCTGGCTTTCGACGAGTTTGACGAGCTGGCTGGTGACCGTGCTTACGCTGACGACAAAGCTATTGTCGGTGGTATTGCGCGTCTGGACGGGCGTCCGGTGATGATCATCGGCCATCAGAAAGGGCGCGAAACGAAAGAAAAAATTCGTCGCAACTTCGGGATGCCGGCACCGGAAGGCTACCGTAAAGCACTGCGTCTGATGGAGATGGCCGAGCGTTTTAAAATGCCGATCATCACCTTTATCGACACCCCAGGGGCTTACCCGGGCGTCGGGGCAGAAGAGCGCGGCCAGTCTGAAGCGATTGCCCGTAACCTGCGCGAAATGTCACGTCTGAGCGTGCCGGTCATCTGTACCGTTATTGGTGAAGGTGGCTCCGGTGGCGCACTGGCGATCGGCGTTGGCGACAAGGTCAACATGCTGCAGTACAGCACCTACTCGGTTATTTCACCTGAAGGCTGCGCCTCCATTCTGTGGAAAAGCGCCGATAAAGCCCCGCTGGCTGCCGAAGCGATGGGGATCGTGGCCCCGCGTCTGAAAGAGCTGAAGCTTATCGACTCCATTATTCCGGAACCTCTGGGTGGCGCGCATCGTAACCCGGAAGTCATCGCGGCAAGCCTGAAGGCGCAGCTGCTGGCCGATCTGGCGGATCTCGATACGCTGAGCGAAGAAGAGCTGTTAAACCGTCGCTACCAGCGTCTGATGAGCTACGGTTACGCCTGATCATCACCAGGCTTAAGCTATCAGGGGTCGGATTTTCCGGCCCCTTTTTTATGTGCGATACGCCAGCGCGATTGATATGATGCCTGACTTAGGTTAATTCCAGGAGGAAAGCGTGAATATCATCGCCATCATGGGGCCACACGGCGTCTACCACAAAGACGAACCGATCAAAGAGCTGGAAGCTGCCCTGCAACGGCAAGGCTTTCAGACCATCTGGCCGCAAAACAGCGCCGACCTGCTGCAGTTTATTGAACATAATCCTCGGATCTGCGGAGTCATCTTTGACTGGGATGAGTACAACGTCGATCTGTGCAGCGATATCAATCAACTGAACGAATACCTCCCGCTTTATGCCTTTATCAACGCGCACTCGACGATGGACGTCAGCAGCCAGGATCTGCGCATGACGCTGTGGTTCTTCGAATATGCGCTGGGTCTGGCACAAGAGATAGCCACCCGCATCGCCCAGTACACCCGCGAATATCTGGATAACATCACGCCGCCGTTTACCAAAGCGCTGTTCAATTATGTGGAGGAGGGGAAATATACCTTCTGTACGCCAGGGCATATGGGGGGAAGCGCATACCAGAAAAGCCCGGTTGGCTGCCTGTTTTATGACTTCTTCGGCGGCAATACGCTCAAAGCGGATGTCTCTATATCGGTGACCGAGCTGGGATCGTTGCTGGATCACACCGGACCGCATCTGGAAGCGGAAGAGTATATCGCTCGTGCTTTTGGCGCGGAACAGAGCTACATGGTGACCAACGGGACCTCGACCTCGAACAAGATTGTTGGCATGTACTCAGCGCCGGCTGGCAGCACGCTGCTTATCGACCGTAACTGCCATAAGTCACTGGCGCATCTGCTGATGATGAGCGACGTTGTTCCGCTGTGGCTGAAACCGACCCGCAATGCGCTGGGCATTCTCGGTGGGATACCGAAACGCGAATTTACCCGCGACAGCATTCAGCAAAAGGTCAACGGGACGGGGGGCGCAGCGTGGCCGGTGCATGCGGTGATCACCAACTCCACCTATGACGGCTTGCTCTATAACACCACCTGGATCAAAGAGACGCTTGATGTACCGTCGATCCATTTTGATTCCGCCTGGGTGCCCTATACCCACTTCCACCCGATCTACCAGGGGAAGAGCGGAATGAGCGGCGATCGCATTCCCGGCAAGGTGATCTTCGAAACGCAATCCACGCACAAAATGCTGGCAGCGCTGTCGCAGGCCTCGCTTATTCACATCAAAGGTAGCTACGACGAAGATACCTTTAATGAAGCCTTTATGATGCATACCTCAACGTCACCGAGCTATCCCATTGTTGCCTCGATAGAAACCGCGGCGGCGATGCTGCGTGGCAACTCCGGTAAACGCTTGATCCAGCGTTCGATCGAGCGGGCGCTCGACTTCCGCAAAGAGGTTCAGCGCCTGCGCGAAGAGTCTGACGGCTGGTTCTTCGATATCTGGCAGCCGGAAGATATTGAACAGGCGCAATGCTGGCCGGTGGCAAGTGGTGAGAGCTGGCACGGTTTTAGCGATGCCGACGACGAGCATATGTTCCTCGACCCGGTGAAGGTGACGATCCTGACGCCGGGTATGGACGAACAGGGCAAGATGGATGATGAAGGTATTCCTGCCGCGCTGGTGGCGAAATTCCTTGATGAGCGCGGCGTGGTGGTGGAGAAAACCGGCCCCTATAACCTGCTGTTTCTGTTCAGTATCGGCATCGATAAAACCCGGGCAATGGGGCTGCTACGCGGCCTGACCGAGTTTAAGCGCGCCTACGATCTTAACCTGCGGGTGAAGAACATGCTGCCGGATCTCTACGCAGAAGATCCTGACTTCTACCGCAATATGCGGATTCAGGATCTGGCGCAGGGGATCCACCGTCTGATCCGTCAGCACCAGCTGCCGCAATTGATGCTCAGCGCCTTTGATGTTCTGCCGGAAATGAAGATGACGCCGAATAAGGCCTGGCAGCGGCAAATTAAAGGTGAAGTGGAAACCATTGAGCTGGAAAATCTGGTCGGGCGGATCTCGGCAAATATGATCCTGCCGTATCCGCCGGGCGTGCCGTTGCTGATGCCCGGCGAGATGATTACCGAAGAAAGCCGGACGGTACTCGATTTCTTGCTGATGCTCTGCTCGATTGGCCGCCATTATCCCGGCTTTGAAACCGATATCCACGGGGCGAAGCGTGACGAGGATGGCGTATACCGGGTACGAGTCTTAAAAAATGACTAACGGCTTGCGCCGCGATGAGCGGCGCGAGTAACCTGGTCTGCAATAACAGAAGGAGTAGACATGCTGGGTTTAAAACGGGTTCACCATATTGCCATCATCGCCACCAACTATGCGCAGAGCAAAGCCTTCTACTGCGACATCCTGGGTTTTACGTTGCAGAGCGAGTTCTACCGCGAAGCGCGTGATTCCTGGAAGGGCGATCTGGCGTTGAACGGCGAATATGTGATTGAGCTGTTCTCTTTCCCGTTCCCGCCGGCCCGACCCAGCCGCCCGGAAGCCTGTGGCCTGCGTCATCTGGCGTTTAGCGTGGATGACATCGATGCGGCGGTTGTCCATCTGGAGGCACACGGCGTGGCCTGTGAAGCGGTGCGTATCGATCCCTTTACCGGCAAGCGCTTTACCTTTTTTAGCGATCCCGACGGCCTGCCGCTCGAGATTTATCAACAGTAACCCTTGTCAGAGATAGTCCTGCCCGGTAACGTGCCGGACTATCTCTCCCCAGCCAGCACTATCATGATGATGACGCCCGATATTGCGCAACGCCTTCAACCGTACCGCCAGTTTTTAGTCGCCTTCAGCGGCGGCCTGGATTCGACGGTACTTTTACATCAGTTGGTCTGCTGGCGTGAGCGGGACCCGACGCTGCAGTTGCGGGCTATCCATATCCACCATGGCCTGAGCGCCAATGCCGATAGCTGGGTGGCGCACTGCCAGCAGGTTTGCCAGCAGTGGCAAGTGCCGCTGCTGGTTGAGCGTGTGACTCTGGCGGATGAGGGACTCGGCGTGGAGGCGCATGCCCGACAGGCGCGTTATCAGGCTTTCCGGGCGGCGTTGCTGCCGGGCGAGGTGCTGGTTACGGCTCAGCATCTCGACGACCAGTGTGAAACCTTCCTGCTGGCGCTCAAACGAGGCAGCGGTCCGACCGGGCTGGCAGCGATGGCGGCATCCTCTGAATTTGCCGATACCCGGCTGCTGCGTCCGCTGCTGAACAGCCGCCGCGAGGCGCTGCTGCAGTGGGCGCTAAGCCATCAGCTCCAGTGGATTGAGGATGAGAGCAATCAGGACGATGTCTACGATCGTAACTTTCTTCGTCTGCGGGTGGTCCCGCAGCTAAACGCCCGTTGGCCTCACTTTAGCGAGGCGGTTGCCCGCAGCGCCGGGCTGTGCGGCGAGCAGGAACAGCTGCTGGATGAACTGCTGGCCGAAGATCTGGCCAGGCTGGTGGCCGCTGACGGCTCGCTGGCTATCGACCCTCTGGCCGCCATGAGCGCGCCACGGCGCGCGGCGCTGCTGCGGCGTTGGCTGGCAGGACAGCACGCGCCGATGCCCTCCCGCGAGGTTCCGGAGCGTATCTGGCGTGAAGTGGCCCTGGCGCGCGAAGATGCGTTTCCCTGCCTGCGGCTTGGGGACTTTTGCGTGCGCCGCTATCAACAGCGTCTGTGGTGGGTGAGATACCTGCCGGGTCAGGCCGATCTCATCGTGCCGTGGCCCGATTACCGTCAGCCATTAGCGCTGCCGGAAGGCATGGGCGAACTGGCATTGCCAGGCGGCGGACCATTGCGTAGGCCACGTCCGGAAGAGGTGGTGACGGTGCGCTTTCGTGCCAGCGGCCATCTGCATATTGTTGGTCGTCACGGTGGCCGCAAGCTGAAGAAAATCTGGCAGGAGTTGGGTGTTGCCCCCTGGCGTCGCGATACCACGCCGCTGCTGTTTTACGGCGATACGCTGATTGCTGCGGCAGACGCATTGTTTGTCACCCGTGAAGGGGAAGTGGGGGAAGGCGAGGGGATGCAACTGATGTGGAGGAAAACGGGCGGCTGAGCCACCCGTTTTTATTCAGGACTCACTCACCACCACGGTACCGATTTCCGGGTGGCTGAAGCTGGCGATTTTATCCAGACGTAGCTCACGAGCATTCCCGCTCAGCTCCACCACCAGATACTCGATATTTTTGCGCGAGATAAGATCGGTGGCCTTAGCCTGCAGCTGCTCGCCGTCTTTGAGCGTCAGAACAAGCACCAGATGGTGCTGGCAGGCAAGCTCGAGATTGTCATAATCATCACAGTTGATGGGTTGATAAGTATCATTCATTGACATAATCGCTCACCAGTAAGTTTGCTGCCGCATACGCGGCCTTTTCCCTGACTGACTCCGAAAGGGCCTCATCCGCCGCAATTTCATTCAATACTTTCAACACGCAACCCAGCGCATTCGGGATATACCCCAGGTCTCCGCTGGCTATTTCCGCATATCGCTTGCGTATTAACTCACAATATTGCTCCACATTCCCTCCTGTCAGTATGCTGACTCAACCGTGGGATGCAAGTTTAAGCCTACGAAGATACACTCTGTTTAGCAAGGTGACTATACCATAGTCATTTAAGCAATATCAGCAGGATGAAAAGGGGACCGCGGATTGTCGGCAGCCTTTTGTCATTAGTTTCGCTACAATGTACGCCATTTTTTTCGGGAGTTTATTCATGGCGCTGAAAGCGACAATTTATAAGGCAACGGTGAACGTCGCCGATCTGGATCGCAACCAGTTTCTGGATGCCAGCCTGACGCTGGCACAGCATCCGTCGGAAACCCAGGAGCGCATGATGTTACGCCTGCTGGCGTGGATCAAATACGCCGACGAGCGTCTGCAGTTTACCCGCGGTTTGTCGTCTGATGATGAGGCGGAGCTATGGTTGCTCAACGATCATCTCGGCGTTGACCTGTGGATTGAACTTGGTTTACCGGATGAGCGGCGGATTAAAAAAGCCTGTTCGCGTTCGCAGGAAGTGGTGTTGTTTACCTACAATAGCCGGGCGGCGGAAATCTGGTGGCAGCAAAATAAGAGCAAAATGGCGCAGTTCAGTAAGCTGACGGTATGGTATCTGGATGATGCCCAACTGGCCCAGCTCAGCGCATTTGCCGATCGTTCGATGGTATTACAGGCCACGATCCAGGACGGCAGTATCTGGTTATCGGACGCTAAGAATAATCTGGAAATTAATTTAACGGCGTGGCAACCGCCAGCATGATTACGATTAGCCGCAGCGTTGCTATTCCCGACGAAGAGGTGACCCTGTCGGGGATCCGCGCGCAGGGCGCGGGCGGTCAGCACGTCAATAAGGCGTCAACCGCCATCCATCTGCGGTTTGACATTAAAGCTTCAAGCCTGCCTGAGTATTATAAAGAGCGCCTGCTGGCCGCCAGTCACCACTTAATTTCTGCCGACGGTGTGGTTATTATTAAGGCTCAGGAATACCGCAGTCAGGAAATGAATCGCGAAGCGGCACTGTCTCGCCTGGTTGCGTTAATTAAAGAATTAACCGTAGTGCAAAAAAGCCGCCGTGAGACCCGGCCGACCCGGGCGTCAAAAGAGCGACGCCTTGCCTCGAAGGCGCAAAAATCCTCAGTCAAAGCACTGCGTGGGAAAGTTCGTCAGTAAGCGCTATGGCGAACCGGTGGAATGGATTATAAGGAATTAACAGTGAAGAAAATCGTACTCTCAGTGGCCGCAGCCTGTTCACTCTTTGCGCTATTTGGCTGTAACCATCGTTCGGATGTCGAGATGCTGCAGCCCGCACCGATGGAAGAGCTGAAGCCGATGCAGCAAAGCTGGCGCGGTGTTTTGCCCTGCGCTGATTGTGAAGGCATCGAAACCACGTTGTTCCTGGAAAAAGATGGTAGCTGGGTGATGAACGAACGCTATCAAGGGGTCAGCCGTGAGCCGTCATCATTTGCCTCATACGGCACCTGGGCGCGGACTGCGGATAAGCTGGTACTGACCGACAGCAAAGGCGAGAAATCCTATTACCGTGCGAAGGGAGACTCGCTGGATATGCTCGATCGTGAAGGCAATCCGATTGAGTCGACGCTGAACTATACCCTGACATCAGTCAAAGCCAGCCTGCCGACCACACCGATGACGATGCGCGGCATGTATTTCTATATGGCGGATGCGGCGACCTTCACTGACTGTGCTACCGGGAAACGGATCTCGGTGGCGAACAATGCGCAGCTGGAACGTGATTATGCGGCGGCTCGCGGCACACAAACGCGTCCGGTATTGCTGGTGGTGGACGGGCACTTTACCCTGGAAGCCAATCCTGACAGCGGAGAAATGGTGAAAACCCTGAAGGCGGATAAAGATATTAAATTTATCCCGGGTAAAGACTGTAATCAGTAACCGGCCATGGCTGTAATACCGGTACCACGGATATAAAAAAGGCCCCGCATCTGCGGGGCCTTTTACATTCATCAGCGGGATTAGCCTTTGATGGCGCGAACCAGATAGTCCACGATGTCACCGGTTTTAATCAGCTGCTTCTCGCCATTACGGCGATATTTATATTCGATATCGTCGTTGTCGAGGTTACGATCGCCGAGCACGATGGTATGCGGAATACCAATCAGCTCCATATCAGCAAACATGACGCCCGGACGCTCTTTACGGTCGTCCATCAGCACTTCAATGCCCTGCGCGCGCAGTTCGGCATACAGTTTCTCAGCCAGCTCCTGCACACGGTAAGACTTGTGCATGTTCATCGGCAGGATCGCAACCTGGAACGGTGCAATAGCGTCAGGCCAGATGATACCGCGATCGTCAAAGTTCTGCTCAATGGCTGCCGCAACAACACGCGTCACCCCAATACCGTAGCAACCCATGGTCAGGACCTGGTTACGGCCATCTTCGCCCTGTACGGAGGCGTTCATGGCCTGGGAGTACTTGGTCCCCAGTTGGAAGATGTGACCGACTTCGATACCGCGTTTAATCAGCAGCGTGCCCTGACCATCCGGGCTCGGATCGCCTGCGACGACGTTACGGATGTCTGCGACTTCCGGCGTGGCGACATCGCGATCCCAGTTGATGCCAAAGTAGTGTTTACCATCGATATTGGCGCCGGCAGCGAAATCGCTCATGACGGCAACGGTACGGTCGATAACCACGGGAATCGGCATATTCACCGGACCCAGAGAACCAGGGCCGGCTTTAACGATGGCGCGGATCTCTTCTTCGGTAGCGAAGGTCAGCGGGCTGGCAACCTGCGGCAGTTTTTCAGCTTTGACTTCGTTTAGCTCGTGGTCACCGCGAACCAGCAGCGCAACCAGCGGGTAGCTGCCGCCTTCAACTGCTTTAACCAGCAGCGTTTTGACGGTTTTTTCAATCGGCAGATTGAACTGTTCAACCAGCTCGGCGATGGTTTTCGCATTCGGCGTATCGACCAGGGTCATCTCCTGGGTGGCAGCGGCGCGCGGCGCTTTTGGCGCGACAGCTTCTGCGAACTCGATGTTAGCGGCGAAATCAGAGCTGTCGGAGAAGATCACGTCATCTTCGCCGCTCTGTGCCAGCACCTGGAATTCGTGAGATGCGCTACCGCCGATAGAACCGGTGTCAGCCTGTACCGCGCGGAAATCCAGGCCCATACGGCTGAAGATTTTGCTGTATGCGGCGTACATCGCGTCGTAGGTTTCCTGCAGAGATTCCTGAGAGGTATGGAAAGAGTAAGCATCTTTCATCAGGAATTCACGGGAACGCATCACGCCGAAACGTGGGCGGACTTCGTCACGGAACTTGGTCTGAATCTGGAAGAAGTTCAGCGGCAGCTGCTTGTACGAGTTCAGCTCGTTACGGATCAGGTCAGTGATCACTTCTTCATGCGTCGGACCAAGGACAAACGGACGGTCGCCCCGGTCAGCAATACGCAGCAGTTCCGGGCCGTACTGTTCCCAACGACCACTCTCTTGCCACAGTTCAGAGGGCTGAACTACCGGCATTAACACCTCGATTGCACCGGCGTTGTTCATCTCTTCACGCACGATGTTTTCGACTTTTTTCAGGACGCGCACGCCGGTCGGCAGCCAGGTGTACAACCCGGAGGCCAGCTTACGGATCATCCCGGCGCGCAGCATCAACTGATGGCTGATGACTTCGGCGTCGGCAGGTGTCTCCTTTTGAGTGGAGAGCAGGTATTGGCTAGTACGCATGTTGTTACGGTTCCATTTGGACGATCGGAACAGGCTGGGGACCAGCCTGAAACAAAAAAGTGGTTTAGTTTACCAGTGTGGCAAAGATGCCAAAAGAGAGGAAAATAAAATTACCGTGGTTCAAGGGCAAAGACTTCAAAACCTGACGGGATAACACGCCAGCGGACGTTGAAATCAAGCAGCCAGACGGCATAGGTTTTTCCTGCTTCTTCCTCTTTACGATAGGCAGGACGCGGATCCTGCGCCAGCACCTCACAGATAAACGCTTTCAGGTGTGGATAGCGCTTTTCCAGTGCGAAAAGCTGCGTGTCCAGTTCAGGCGTAAAGCTTACTGTCATTTCCGCCAGCGGTGCCTGCTGGGCATAGCTGGCGCTGGCATCCGGCAGCGCTTCGGCAAACGGCAGATAGGGTTTGATATCCACCACCGGGGTGCCATCCACCAGGTCCAGGCTCCCGAGCTGCAGGATGACCTGCTCTTTCTGGCAGCGGATGCCTTTGAGTTCGACCAGCGACATCCCGATGGGATTCGGGCGGAACGTTGAGCGCGTGGCAAACACGCCCATCCGCGCATTCCCGCCGAGACGGGGAGGGCGCACGGTAGGGCGCCAGCCACCTTCCATTGTTTGATGGAAGACAAACAGCACCCACAGATGGCTAAAGTCTTCCAGACCGCGTACGGCGTCCGCCTGATTATAGGGCGGCAGCAAATGCAGTTCGCCACCACCATTTTTGACCAGGCCTGGCTGGCGCGGCACGGCAAACTTTTCTTTATAGGGCGAACGAATCACGCCTATCTGCGCGAACTGGAAAGCACTCATTGTGCCGAAACGTTAAGCGCGGAACCCAGACAAACGGCCTGACGATAGCATCCCGGTGTACCGCTGGTGACTTCACAGCTGTGCAGAAGGACCGCGTTAGCTTTCATTTTAGCGGCGTTAATTTGCAGACGCTTGCGGGCGGTCGGGATATTTGGCGGCGAATCCTGGTTGCTTGCCTGGCATGATTCGCCAGTCACTTCACCCAGATCGCGGAAAGGCTTGCCGACCAGTGCGGATGCATCGGTATAGATTCTTACCGGCGCCGGACGCGGTGCTTTCGGTTTTGCCGTTTCCGTTTTAGCGGGTGCCGTTGCGGTGCTTTGTACAGGTTCGACGGGAGATCTGCTTAGCATTGAACAGCCGCTTAACATGAGCGCTAACAAACAGACCGGTAAAGCACGCATAGGAATTCCTCAAAAAATAATCAAACAGGGCGCTATTGAATCAGGCGCTTGCATAAATGACAAGACGGGCATAAAGCCCGTCCTGAATGATATTACGGTGAAAAAAGATTACCAGCCTTTCACAGCACCGCCGTTAAAGATTTTGTTCGCCGCTTCGTAAACTTCATCGCTCTGGTATGCCTGAACAAATTTCTTCACATTTTCGGCATCTTTGTTGTCTTCGCGAGCAACAATCAGATTCACGTACGGGGAGTCTTTATCTTCAACGAAGATACCATCTTTCGCCGGAGTCAGGCCGATCTGGCTGGCGTAGGTGGTGTTGATCACCGCCAGAGAGATCTGCGCATCATCCAGAGAGCGCGGCAGCTGTGGCGCTTCCAGCTCAACAATCTTCAGGTTTTTCGGGTTTTCAACGATATCCAGAGAGGTCGGCAGCAAGCCAACGCCTTCTTTCAGTTTGATCAGGCCCACTTGCTGCAGCAGCAGCAGGGAGCGGCCGAGGTTGGTCGGGTCGTTAGGAATCGCAATCTGGGAGCCCGGCTGCAGTTCGTCCAGAGATTTGATTTTCTTAGAGTAACCGGCGATCGGGTAGACAAAGGAGTTACCGACGGCAACCAGCTTGTAGCCACGGTCTTTAATTTGCTGATCGAGGTACGGTTTATGCTGGAAGGCGTTGACGTCGATGTCGCCTTTGCTCAGCGCTTCGTTCGGCAGAACGTAATCGTTAAAGGTCACCAGCTCTACGTCGAGACCGTATTTCTCTTTCGCCACTTTCTGGGCAACTTCAGCAACCTGCTGCTCTGCACCCACAATGACGCCGACTTTAATATGGTTCGGGTCTTTCTCGTCCTGACCACAACCCACCAGAGCCAGAGAACCGATTAACGCGCCGACCGCCGCAAAGGTTTTGAAATTAAAGGCCATGTTATTTCCTTTCTGTAAGAGTCTTTGTGTACACAAGTCATCAGACCGCCCGGAGACGGCCCGAATGATGGTGTGTTGTGTGTTATTTGTGAGTCACAGCCCGGACGATACGATCGCCAGAGAATTGGATTAAATAAACCAGAATAACCAGTAATACCAGTACCGTATTCATTACCGTTGCGTTGTAGCCGATGTAGCCGTACTGATAGCCAATCTGCCCAAGACCACCGGCACCCACCGCACCGCCCATGGCGGAATAACCTACCAGGGTAATCAGGGTGATGGTGGCGGCGTTCACCAGCCCCGGCAGCGCTTCTGGCAGCAGCACCTTGCGGACGATCTGCATCGGTGTTGCGCCCATTGCGCGGGAAGCTTCAATCAACCCGGTCGGAATTTCCAGCAGCGCGTTTTCCACCATACGGGCGATAAACGGCGCGGCGCCAACCGTCAGCGGAACAATCGCCGCCTGCAGGCCGATGGAGGTACCGACAATCACGCGGGTGAATGGAATCATCCACACCAGCAAGATAATGAAAGGAATAGAACGGAAGATGTTAACCAGCGCGGAGAGCGTCCGGTAAAGCTTCGCGTTGGCAGCAATCTGTCCTGGACGGGTCACGTACAGCAGCACGCCGACAGGCAGGCCGAGGACAAAACCGAAGAAGCCGGAGACAAACGTCATGGCCAGCGTTTCCCATACGCCGCGCAACAGCAGCCAAATCATTGCCTCAGACATAGCCTAGTACCTCTACTTTTACATGGTGTTCCTGCAACCAGGCGATAGCGGCCTGGGTATCTTCCTGCGTGCCGTGCATCTCGGTCAGCATAATGCCGAACTTCACGCCGCCGGCGTAATCCATCTGCGCGCTAATAATGTTGTTATTCACATTAAAGCGACGGGCGGTTTCAGAGAGCAACGGGGCATCAACAGAATGGCCGGTAAACTCCATGCGCAGCATCGGTACGCTATCCGGTTGCGCGGTTGGCTTCAGGCGGGCCTGATAATCGTCCGGAATGTCCAGATGCAGCGTGGACTGAATAAACTGCTGTGCCAGCGGGGTCTTCGGATGAGAGAAGACCTCACTCACCGTATCCTGCTCGATCAGCTGACCGTTGCTGATGACCGCGACGCAATCGCAGATGCGTTTGACGACGTCCATCTCGTGGGTGATCAGCAGAATCGTCAGGCCAAGACGACGGTTGATATCTTTCAACAGTTCAAGGATGGAACGTGTGGTTGCCGGATCCAGAGCGCTGGTGGCTTCGTCACACAGCAGCACCTTCGGGTTGCTTGCCAGGGCGCGTGCAATCGCGACACGTTGTTTCTGCCCGCCAGAGAGGTTGGCCGGGTAGCTGTCATGTTTATCGGCAAGGCCGACGAGATCCAACAGTTCGGTCACGCGGCGTTTAATCTCTGCCTGCGGGGTGTTGTCCAGCTCCAGCGGCAGCGCGACGTTGCCAAAAACGGTACGGGAAGCCAGCAGGTTAAAGTGCTGGAAAATCATGCCAATCTGGCGACGTGCGCGGGTCAGTTCTTTTTCAGAAAGCGCAGTCAGTTCCTGGCCGCCAACCTGAACACTACCTTCTGTCGGGCGTTCAAGCAGGTTAACGCAGCGAATGAGCGTACTTTTACCAGCACCAGATGCGCCGATAACGCCATAAATTTGTCCGGCAGGGACATGCAGGCTGACATCGTTCAGCGCCTGTATGGTGCGATTCCCTTGCTGGAACACTTTGGTGATATTCGAAAGTTTAATCATCAGTTATTTATTATCGTTTAGCCGTGTGCCGTGGCATTTTCTTCTGCCGTGTCCAGGCGATGCCTGTCAATGAAATGGATGTTAAGGCATCCAGACGTCTAAATCAATCCGGCTGCTGAATAATGAGCACTTTCTTGCATAGCGAAACATGCGATACTAATCAGACTAGCCTTTATCAGGAGCATTACGGTGGCAAAGTCAGTACCCGCAATTTTTCTCGACCGTGACGGCACAATTAATGTCGATCATGGCTATGTCCACGAAATCGACAACTTTGAGTTTATCGATGGCGTCATTGATGCGATGCGTCAATTAAAGGAGATGGGGTTCGCCCTGGTGGTGGTCACCAATCAATCCGGCATCGCGCGCGGAAAGTTTACGGAAGCGCAGTTTGAAACGCTGACGGAATGGATGGACTGGTCACTGGCCGATCGTGGTGTTGACCTGGACGGTATCTATTATTGTCCGCATCACCCGCAGGGGACGGTGGAAGAGTATCGCCAGACCTGTGATTGCCGTAAGCCGCACCCGGGGATGTTCGTCTCTGCGCGTGACTACCTTCATATCGATATGGCCGCTTCTTATATGGTTGGCGATAAAATTGAAGATATGCAGGCAGCAGTTGCTGCTTCTATAGGGACTAAAGTGCTGGTTCGTACCGGCAAGCCCGTCACGCCAGAAGCGGAAAATGCCGCTGATTGGGTACTGAATAGCCTGGCAGACCTGCCTGAAGCTATCAAAAAGCAGCAAAAATAAGCGTTACGTATAAAAGATGAGCGGTTGAAATAAAAATGCATTTTTCCGCTTGTCATTCCCGGCTGGCTCCCTATAATGCGCCTCCATCGACACGGAACAACGGCAAACAAGCCGCCGGGTTGAAAGAGAAAAACTTCTGAAAAATGAGGTTGACTCTGAAAGAGGAAAGCGTAATATACGCCACCTCGCGACAGAGCGCTAAGCGCCGTCGCACTGCTCTTTAACAATTTATCAGACAATCTGTGTGGGCACTCAAAGTGACATGGATTCTTAACGTCCTCGGACGAAAAATGAATACCAAGTCTCTGAGTGAACATACGTAATTCATTACGAAGTTTAATTCACGAGCATCAAACTTAAATTGAAGAGTTTGATCATGGCTCAGATTGAACGCTGGCGGCAGGCCTAACACATGCAAGTCGAGCGGTAGCACAGAGAGCTTGCTCTCGGGTGACGAGCGGCGGACGGGTGAGTAATGTCTGGGAAACTGCCTGATGGAGGGGGATAACTACTGGAAACGGTAGCTAATACCGCATAACGTCGCAAGACCAAAGTGGGGGACCTTCGGGCCTCATGCCATCAGATGTGCCCAGATGGGATTAGCTAGTAGGTGGGGTAATGGCTCACCTAGGCGACGATCCCTAGCTGGTCTGAGAGGATGACCAGCCACACTGGAACTGAGACACGGTCCAGACTCCTACGGGAGGCAGCAGTGGGGAATATTGCACAATGGGCGCAAGCCTGATGCAGCCATGCCGCGTGTATGAAGAAGGCCTTCGGGTTGTAAAGTACTTTCAGCGAGGAGGAAGGCATTAAGGTTAATAACCTTAGTGATTGACGTTACTCGCAGAAGAAGCACCGGCTAACTCCGTGCCAGCAGCCGCGGTAATACGGAGGGTGCAAGCGTTAATCGGAATTACTGGGCGTAAAGCGCACGCAGGCGGTCTGTTAAGTCAGATGTGAAATCCCCGGGCTCAACCTGGGAACTGCATTTGAAACTGGCAGGCTTGAGTCTTGTAGAGGGGGTAGAATTCCAGGTGTAGCGGTGAAATGCGTAGAGATCTGGAGGAATACCGGTGGCGAAGGCGGCCCCCTGGACAAAGACTGACGCTCAGGTGCGAAAGCGTGGGGAGCAAACAGGATTAGATACCCTGGTAGTCCACGCTGTAAACGATGTCGACTTGGAGGTTGTTCCCTTGAGGAGTGGCTTCCGGAGCTAACGCGTTAAGTCGACCGCCTGGGGAGTACGGCCGCAAGGTTAAAACTCAAATGAATTGACGGGGGCCCGCACAAGCGGTGGAGCATGTGGTTTAATTCGATGCAACGCGAAGAACCTTACCTACTCTTGACATCCACGGAATTTAGCAGAGATGCTTTAGTGCCTTCGGGAACCGTGAGACAGGTGCTGCATGGCTGTCGTCAGCTCGTGTTGTGAAATGTTGGGTTAAGTCCCGCAACGAGCGCAACCCTTATCCTTTGTTGCCAGCGATTCGGTCGGGAACTCAAAGGAGACTGCCAGTGATAAACTGGAGGAAGGTGGGGATGACGTCAAGTCATCATGGCCCTTACGAGTAGGGCTACACACGTGCTACAATGGCATATACAAAGAGAAGCGACCTCGCGAGAGCAAGCGGACCTCATAAAGTATGTCGTAGTCCGGATTGGAGTCTGCAACTCGACTCCATGAAGTCGGAATCGCTAGTAATCGTAGATCAGAATGCTACGGTGAATACGTTCCCGGGCCTTGTACACACCGCCCGTCACACCATGGGAGTGGGTTGCAAAAGAAGTAGGTAGCTTAACCTTCGGGAGGGCGCTTACCACTTTGTGATTCATGACTGGGGTGAAGTCGTAACAAGGTAACCGTAGGGGAACCTGCGGTTGGATCACCTCCTTACCTGAAAGAACCTGCCTTTGTAGTGTCCACACAGATTGTCTGATGAAAAGTAAATAGCAAGGCGTCTTGCGATTGAGACTTCAGTGTCCCCTTCGTCTAGAGGCCCAGGACACCGCCCTTTCACGGCGGTAACAGGGGTTCGAATCCCCTAGGGGACGCCACTTGCTGGTTTGTGAGTGAAAGTCGCCGACCTCAATATCTCAAAACTGGTTCTCCGGAATCACGTTTGAGATATTTGCTCTTTAAAAATCTGGATCAAGCTGAAAATTGAAACGACACACTGTTTCCTTTCTCCGTAATAAGAAAGGAAAAGCGGTGTGTTCGAGTCTCTCAAATTTTCGCAATACGGACTGTTTTACGAAACAGCTTCGGGTTGTGAGGTTAAGCGACTAAGCGTACACGGTGGATGCCCTGGCAGTCAGAGGCGATGAAGGACGTGCTAATCTGCGATAAGCGTCGGTAAGGTGATATGAACCGTTATAACCGGCGATTTCCGAATGGGGAAACCCAGTGTGATCCGTCACACTATCGTTAAGTGAATACATAGCTTAACGAAGCGAACCGGGGGAACTGAAACATCTAAGTACCCCGAGGAAAAGAAATCAACCGAGATTCCCCCAGTAGCGGCGAGCGAACGGGGAGGAGCCCAGAGTCTGAATCAGCGCGTGTGTTAGTGGAACGGTCTGGAAAGTCCGGCGGTACAGGGTGATAGCCCCGTACACTAAAATGCACACGTTGTGAACTCGAAGAGTAGGGCGGGACACGTGGTATCCTGTCTGAATATGGGGGGACCATCCTCCAAGGCTAAATACTCCTGACTGACCGATAGTGAACCAGTACCGTGAGGGAAAGGCGAAAAGAACCCCGGCGAGGGGAGTGAAAAAGAACCTGAAACCGTGTACGTACAAGCAGTGGGAGCCTGATTTGTCAGGTGACTGCGTACCTTTTGTATAATGGGTCAGCGACTTATATTCTGTAGCAAGGTTAACCGTATAGGGGAGCCGCAGGGAAACCGAGTCTTAACTGGGCGTTAAGTTGCAGGGTATAGACCCGAAACCCGGTGATCTAGCCATGGGCAGGTTGAAGGTTGGGTAACACTAACTGGAGGACCGAACCGACTAATGTTGAAAAATTAGCGGATGACTTGTGGCTGGGGGTGAAAGGCCAATCAAACCGGGAGATAGCTGGTTCTCCCCGAAAGCTATTTAGGTAGCGCCTCGTGAATTCATCTTCGGGGGTAGAGCACTGTTTCGGCTAGGGGGTCATCCCGACTTACCAACCCGATGCAAACTACGAATACCGAAGAATGTTATCACGGGAGACACACGGCGGGTGCTAACGTCCGTCGTGAAGAGGGAAACAACCCAGACCGCCAGCTAAGGTCCCAAAGTCATGGTTAAGTGGGAAACGATGTGGGAAGGCACAGACAGCCAGGATGTTGGCTTAGAAGCAGCCATCATTTAAAGAAAGCGTAATAGCTCACTGGTCGAGTCGGCCTGCGCGGAAGATGTAACGGGGCTAAACCATGCACCGAAGCTGCGGCAGCGACACTATGTGTTGTTGGGTAGGGGAGCGTTCTGTAAGCCGTTGAAGGTGGCCTGTGAGGGTTGCTGGAGGTATCAGAAGTGCGAATGCTGACATAAGTAACGATAAAGCGGGTGAAAAGCCCGCTCGCCGGAAGACCAAGGGTTCCTGTCCAACGTTAATCGGGGCAGGGTGAGTCGACCCCTAAGGCGAGGCCGAAAGGCGTAGTCGATGGGAAACAGGTTAATATTCCTGTACTCGGTGTTACTGCGAAGGGGGGACGGAGAAGGCTATGTTAGCCGGGCGACGGTTGTCCCGGTTTAAGCATGTAGGCGGAGAGTTTAGGTAAATCCGGACTCTTGTTAACGCTGAGGTGTGATGACGAGGCACTACGGTGCTGAAGTAACAAATGCCCTGCTTCCAGGAAAAGCCTCTAAGCATCAGGTAACATCAAATCGTACCCCAAACCGACACAGGTGGTCAGGTAGAGAATACCAAGGCGCTTGAGAGAACTCGGGTGAAGGAACTAGGCAAAATGGTGCCGTAACTTCGGGAGAAGGCACGCTGATGGTAAGTGAAGCGACTTGCTCGTGGAGCTGAAATCAGTCGAAGATACCAGCTGGCTGCAACTGTTTATTAAAAACACAGCACTGTGCAAACACGAAAGTGGACGTATACGGTGTGACGCCTGCCCGGTGCCGGAAGGTTAATTGATGGGGTTATCCGTAAGGAGAAGCTCTTGATCGAAGCCCCGGTAAACGGCGGCCGTAACTATAACGGTCCTAAGGTAGCGAAATTCCTTGTCGGGTAAGTTCCGACCTGCACGAATGGCGTAATGATGGCCAGGCTGTCTCCACCCGAGACTCAGTGAAATTGAACTCGCTGTGAAGATGCAGTGTACCCGCGGCAAGACGGAAAGACCCCGTGAACCTTTACTATAGCTTGACACTGAACATTGAGCCTTGATGTGTAGGATAGGTGGGAGGCTTTGAAGTGTGGACGCCAGTCTGCATGGAGCCAACCTTGAAATACCACCCTTTAATGTTTGATGTTCTAACGTAGACCCGTGATCCGGGTTGCGGACAGTGTCTGGTGGGTAGTTTGACTGGGGCGGTCTCCTCCCAAAGAGTAACGGAGGAGCACGAAGGTTAGCTAATCCTGGTCGGACATCAGGAGGTTAGTGCAATGGCATAAGCTAGCTTGACTGCGAGCGTGACGGCGCGAGCAGGTGCGAAAGCAGGTCATAGTGATCCGGTGGTTCTGAATGGAAGGGCCATCGCTCAACGGATAAAAGGTACTCCGGGGATAACAGGCTGATACCGCCCAAGAGTTCATATCGACGGCGGTGTTTGGCACCTCGATGTCGGCTCATCACATCCTGGGGCTGAAGTAGGTCCCAAGGGTACGGCTGTTCGCCGTTTAAAGTGGTACGCGAGCTGGGTTTAGAACGTCGTGAGACAGTTCGGTCCCTATCTGCCGTGGGCGCTGGAGAATTGAGGGGGGCTGCTCCTAGTACGAGAGGACCGGAGTGGACGCATCACTGGTGTTCGGGTTGTCATGCCAATGGCATTGCCCGGTAGCTAAATGCGGAAAAGATAAGTGCTGAAAGCATCTAAGCACGAAACTTGCCCCGAGATGAGTTCTCCCTGACTCCTTGAGAGTCCTGAAGGAACGTTGAAGACTACGACGTTGATAGGTCGGGTGTGTAAGCGTAGCGATACGTTGAGCTAACCGATACTAATGAACCGTGAGGCTTAACCTTACAACGCCAAAGCTGTTTTGGTGGACGAGAGAAGATTTTCAGCCTGATACAGATTAACTGGGGTGCTTTTTAGCATCCTGGTAACAGAATTTGCCTGGCGGCAATAGCGCGGTGGTCCCACCTGACCCCATGCCGAACTCAGAAGTGAAACGCCGTAGCGCCGATGGTAGTGTGGGGTCTCCCCATGTGAGAGTAGGGAACTGCCAGGCATCAAATTAGCAGTGAAACCGGGGCAATAAACCGGTTGTTGTAAAGAAATTCGGTGGAGCGGTAGTTCAGTCGGTTAGAATACCTGCCTGTCACGCAGGGGGTCGCGGGTTCGAGTCCCGTCCGTTCCGCCACTTATTTAGAAGCCGTATCGCTGTAAAGCGATACGGCTTTTTTTCGTCTGAAATTCGCCCCCCGCTTACATCAGTGCTTCAGGTAAAAACAGGATCAACGACGGGAAGATAACCAGAAGCCCAATAAACAGGAAAAAGGCGATCAGGTGTTTAAACAGAGATGTTTTCAGCTTCATTTTATTTATCCTTGCCTTTAATCAGGTTTAGATGTTTTTTTTAGATAAAATTTGGTGTGTAAAATATTGTTTATTTTCAATCTGATGGATTATTTATGGTCATCTAATTCATCTAATTCATCTAATTCATCTAATCAATTATTTATAGCTGGTATATTTTCCCGGGTTCGTTGTTTCTAAAATCACCTGACTTTTGCTGTATTTGCAAAAAACTTCTGCTTTTAACGATCTTTTTCTGCGACATTATCCTGAACATAATGGCCTCAATTCGCCTGCATATAGAAAAAACGAGGACATTTATGACTATCCCTGCATTGGGTCTTGGAACCTTCCGTCTTAAAGATGAGGTTGTTATTGCGTCGGTTAAAACGGCTCTGGAACTGGGATATCGTGCGATCGATACGGCGCAGATTTATGAAAATGAAGCGGCTGTCGGTCAGGCTATTGAAGAAAGTGGTGTTGCCCGCGGTGAGCTGTTTATCACCACCAAAATCTGGATTGAAAACCTCGGCAAAGATCAGCTTATTGCCAGCCTTAGAGAGAGCCTGCAAAAGCTGCGGACCGATTATGTCGATCTGACCCTGATCCACTGGCCGTCACCGAATGATGCGGTGGCCGTCGAAGAGTTTATGCCAGCCCTGCTGGAAGCGAAAACGCTTGGCCTGACTCGCCAGATCGGTATCTCCAACTTTACGATCCCGCTGATGGAGCGCGCGATAGCGGCCGTTGGCGCGGAACATATCGCGACCAATCAGATAGAACTCTCCCCGTATCTGCAAAACCGCAAAGTGGTGGAGTGGGCAGCAGCACACGGCATTCATGTCACGTCGTACATGACGCTGGCATATGGTCATGCGCTGCAAGATGAGATGATTAACGCGATTGCAGCCAAACACAATGCGACCCCGGCACAGGTCATTCTCTCCTGGGCAATGGGGGAGGGCTACGCCGTTATACCTTCATCGACGAAGCGTGAAAATCTGGCCAGTAATCTGCTCGCGCAGGATCTGCATCTGGATGAGGACGATCGTCAGGCGATCGCGGGGCTGGAGTGCAACGATCGGCTGGTGAGCCCGGAAAGCCTTGCGCCCGTGTGGGACTGATCGTTAAGACCGCGCACAACCACTGAATGCAACGTGATTACAGCTCCTACGGGAGCTGTTTTGCATGCTCGCTCAGAAAGTCGATAAAGGCTCTGATGCGCGTGCTGACGGCTCTGTCACTGTAATAGACCGCGCTGAAAGGCATTTCCACCGGTAGCCGATGCTCCGCCAGCAGTTCAACAAACTCCCCGCTCGCAATTTCCGCGTTCACCATATAGTCCGACAGGCAGGCAATGCCATTTCCCGCCAGGCATAGCTGCTTAATGGTTTCCCCGCTGTTTGATGCGATGTCACAGTTGACTTCCAGCAGCTGACCGTCGCAGCAGGATACGGGCCAGGTATTCAGCGATACAGGATCGGTGAAGCCCAGACACTGATGATCCTTCAGGTCAGCAACCTGCTGTGGGCTGCCGTGACGCGCGAGATAGTCCGGCGAGGCGATAATTTTCCGGTAGCTGCTAAACAGCGGACGCGCCCTAAGGCTGGAGTCCGTCAAGGTACCGGCGCGGATCGCCACGTCAACTTTACGCTCAATCAGGTTAATGAAGGTTTCCGACGACACCAGAGCCAGCGTTATCTCCGGGTAGCGCTCACGAAAAGGCTTAATCAGGGGCATCAGAAAATGCAGCATGACTGGCGTGGCGGCATCGACACGCAACAAGCCTCTCGGCGTTGTTCTGGTCTCCAGAAGCTCGTTCTCTGCTGCCGCCATTTCTTGCAGAACCACCTGCATGCGGCGGAAGTAGCGCTCTCCTTCCTCGGTGAGGCTAAGCTGGCGAGTCGTCCGGTTTAGCAGGCTGACGCCAAGTTTCGATTCCAACTTTTTGACCGCCCGGCTGACGGCGGAATTGGCGTGACCCAGCTGCTCTGCCGCCCGGCTAAAGCTGCCGCTTTCAACGACGGCGATAAAGATGGCGATCTCTTCTGATGTGGCTCGCATTGTTGCACCTGTGACAAAAATCTATTGAGATTTTGATGGTTTTTGTTATTTAAACATCGTCGCATACTGCGTGTCATCTTAATCCTGATGATACGGAGTGAATTATGCCACTGGCGCTACTTGCTTTAACTATCGGTGCCTTTGCTATTGGCACCACCGAATTTGTGATTGTGGGCCTGGTTCCCACCATTGCACAACAACTGGCGATCTCGCTGCCTTCTGCCGGCCTGCTGGTTTCTATTTACGCCCTGGGTGTGGCGATTGGTGCCCCGGTGCTGACCGCACTGACCGGGCGTATGCCGCGCAAGCAACTGCTGCTGGCGCTGATGGTGTTGTTTACCGCCGGTAATCTGCTGGCCTGGCAAGCGCCTGGTTATGAAACACTGGTCTTTGCCCGTCTGTTGACCGGCCTGGCGCATGGCGTATTCTTCTCCATTGGCTCCACGATCGCCACTAGCCTGGTGCCGAAAGAGAAAGCCGCATCGGCCATCGCCATTATGTTTGGCGGCTTAACCGTCGCGCTGGTTACCGGGGTGCCGGTCGGGACCTTTATCGGCCAGCATTTTGGCTGGCGAGAAACCTTCCTGGCGGTCTCGATCCTCGGCCTTATTGCGCTGGTGAGCAGCCTTATTCTGGTGCCGAATACCATCCCTGCCCGCGCCAGCGCAAGCCTGCGCGATCAGCTTAAAGTCCTGACCCAACCGCGTTTGCTGATGATCTATGCCATTACGGCATTGGGGTATGGTGGCGTCTTCACGGCGTTTACTTTCCTCGCCCCGATGATGCAGGAACTGGCTGGATTTAGCCCGTCGACGGTGAGCTGGATTCTGCTCGGCTACGGTATCTCTGTGGCGATTGGTAACGTCTGGGGCGGTAAACTGGCCGATAAACATGGGGCCGTGGCGGCGCTGAAGCTTATCTTTGCCGCGCTGGTGGTTCTGCTGCTGGTATTTCAGTTTACCGCCAGCATTCAGTACGCGGCGTTGGCAACGGTGCTGGTGATGGGCATTTTTGCTTTCGGCAATGTGCCGGGGCTGCAGGTGTATGTAGTGCAGAAAGCGGAGCAATATACCCCAGCGGCGGTTGACGTTGCCTCCGGCCTTAATATTGCGGCGTTTAACATCGGCATCGCCTTAGGCTCGCTCATTGGTGGGCAAACCGTCGAACGTTATGGCCTGGCCGAGACTCCGTGGATTGGTGCGGTGATAGTACTTGCTGCGCTGCTGCTGGTTGCCCTGAGTGGGCGCCTGGATAAGTCCCAGCCGGTAAAGGTTGCGACGGTCGAAGAGTAAAGGTTTCTCGCGAATTGCATTGAAAGTGCCCGCGAAAGTCCCTATAACAGAAGAGCCAGCCGCAGTCAGGCTGGTTCCCTGTTATTGAGGTTTGATGCCTAAATTGCGAAAGAATACTTATGCCATGCGCTACGTCGCCGGACAGCCCGCGGAGAGAATTTTGCCTCCGGGGTCGTTCGCTGGCGTGACTCCGGCATTCCCTGGCGGCGTGCCGTTAAGCACCGATGAAAAAATCCGCGTGCTGGTGTGGAATATCTTCAAGCAGCAGCGCGCAGAGTGGAAGTCCGTTCTTAATAACTTCGGCAAAGACGCTCATCTGGTGCTGTTACAGGAAGCGCAAACCACCCCTGAAATGGTGCGGTTCGCCACGACGAATTATCTGGCTGCCGATCAGGTACCTGCTTTGGTCCTGCCGCAGCATCCCTCCGGCGTGATGACGCTGGCTTCGGCTCATCCGGTTTATTGCTGCCCTTTGCGCGAGCGCGAGCCGATTCTGCGTCTGGCGAAATCTGCGTTAGTCACCGTTTATCCGCTGCCGGACATGCGTTTGCTGATGGTCGTCAATATTCACGCGGTTAACTTCAGCCTGGGCGTCGATGTCTACAGCAAGCAGCTGCTGCCCATTGGCGATCAGATTGCCCACCACAGTGGACCGGTAATTATGGCCGGTGATTTTAATGCCTGGAGCCGTCCGCGAATGAACGCGCTCTATCGCTTTGCGCGCGAAATGTCACTGCGCGAAGTCCGTTTCCCTGACGATCAGCGCCGCCGCGCGTTTGGTCGTCCGCTCGATTTTGTGTTCTACCGTGGGTTAAGCGTGCACGATGCTTCCGTGCTGGTGACCCGTGCCTCAGACCACAACCCACTACTAGTCGAATTCAGTCCCGGCAAACCTGATTAATAGAGGTACGTCAGGTCTGCCATGGGGCGGACCTGCACCACCAGTCGTCCGCCTTTATTATTCAAACAACCGAAGGACAACACCATGACAACACGCTCTCATCATGACAACGTCGAACAGCAGTTTGGTTCACAGGCCAGTGCGTACCTGACCAGCGCCGTCCATGCATCCGGACGCGATCTGCAACGCCTGGCCGAACGGCTGGCTGATTTCCCCCACGCCCATGTGCTGGATATGGGATGTGGTGCCGGGCATGCCAGCTTTGCCGCCGCGGGACAGGTAGCCAAAGTCACGGCGTATGATTTATCCAGCCAGATGCTGGAGGTGGTCACCCAGGCCGCTCAGGATAAAGGGTTGTCGAATGTCGTGACGCAGCAAGGCTATGCCGAAGCGCTGCCGTTTGCGGATGCCAGCTTTGAGGTGGTGATAAGCCGTTATTCTGCGCACCACTGGCATGACGTTGGTCAGGCGCTGCGCGAGGTAAAACGCGTCCTGAAGCCTGGCGGGGTGGTGATTATGATGGACGTCATGTCGCCTGGCCATCCGGTGCGTGACGTGTGGC
Source organism: Klebsiella sp. R445 (assembly GCF_051131755.1). Classification (NCBI taxonomy): domain Bacteria; kingdom Pseudomonadati; phylum Pseudomonadota; class Gammaproteobacteria; order Enterobacterales; family Enterobacteriaceae; genus Klebsiella; species Klebsiella sp. R445. The sequence continues at coordinate 2,191,066 of NZ_CP180446.1, read as the reverse complement.
TGCAAACCGTTGAAGCGCTGCGCGATACCTCTCACGTGCGTAACTATTCCAGCGGGGAGTGGCTGGCGCTGACCAATGATGCCGGGTTGGTGACCAATCACCTGCTGACCGACCGTTTGCCGCTGGAGTTCACGTCATGGGTGGCGCGTATGCGCACGCCGGTGCCGCTGGTGGACGCGATTCGTTTATATCAGGAGAGTGCGTCCGCAGAGGTAAAAGCCTATTTCGAGTTGCAGGAAGATGGCTCATTTACCAGCGATACGATCATGTTTGAGGCGCATAAAGCGGTATAAAACAAAAAAGGCACCGGGATCCGGTGCCTTTTTTTTCAATCAGCCGTATCAGGAATCAGGCCGGTTGCTGTTTTTCACAAACAGCGTCAGCTGATCGCCAGGCTTCAGATCGTCAGTGCCGTTATTCCAGCGCATCAGATCGCGTGTATTCACGCCGTGACGTTTTGCAATGCTCGACAACGAATCACCTTTGCGTACGCGATAGGTGATGCTATCGCTGTTGCTGGCAAGACGTTCAGCACTGCTGCCCGCGCCAACCACCAGATTCTGACCAACTTTCAGCCCAGAACCGCGTAGGTTGTTCCACTGCTGCAGATCTTTCGTCGAGACACCAAGACGAGATGCAATCCCGGACATGGTATCGCCTGAACGGACTTTATAGCTCCGACTGGTCAACGACGTGTTGTCCGCAAGCTCTGTGGGCTGTACGGCGGCAATATCACCTGATGCCAGAGATTCACGCAGCTGTTCGGCGTGCTTCTGCGGCACCATAACGTACTTTGGCCCGCTTGCGCCCAGCGTTGAACCTTTGACACCCGCGTTGAACGTTTTCAGCTTACCGACAGGCATACCCGCCATATCTGCCAGCTGGCTAATATCAACCGGACTGTCGAGGCGAACACGTGCCAACGCACGGCTTTCGTCTGCCGTCGGCAGCTTCACGCCATAACGCTTGCTGTTTTTGAGAATATCGCTCAAAGCCAGCATTTTTGGTACGTACACCTTGGTTTCTCGCGGCAATGGAAGCGACCAGAAATCGGTGGGTTTACCACGCGAACGGTTCGACTTCATTGCTTTCAGAACCCGACCTTCACCGCTGTTGTACGCCGCGACGGTTAATAGCCAGTCACCATCGAACATCTTGTTCAGACGCTGCATCATGTTCAGTGCCGCCGTAGTAGAAGCGACAACATCACGACGCGCATCATAGCTGCGGGTCTGTTTCAAACCATAATTGCGCCCGGTGCTCGGAATGATCTGCCAGATGCCTGCGGCATTGGCGCCAGACGTTGCGTGCGGGTCAAAAGCGCTCTCCACTATGGGTAGTAATACCAGTTCCATTGGCATGTTACGTTTCTTAACTTGCCCGGCTATCCAGTACATATACGGCTCTGCCCGTAAAGTTACATCGTGGAGATAGCTCTTATTACGTAAATACTTCTGTTTCTGTTCGCGAATCCGGGGATTTTCCGGAATTCCCATCTTTAGCTCGTCGCCTATCGAAGTCCACAGATCCTGGTCTTGCGCGTAGAAGGTTCCATCATCTAACCAGCGCGCTTGACTTGTGAACTTACCTGCTTCCCCTTGACTAGCCGCAGAAAGGCTCTGTGCGTGCTGTTGTACGTTACCATCCCGATTGGCCTGGCAACCTACAAGCAGGACAGAGGCGAGTAATATCGCTCGTGCCTTCATGTGTGTGGTCAATAGTTGCTTAAAAGACGAGCAAGAATAACGGCGAAGGCTACGAATGACAAGCGTTAAATATCAGAAGTTATCTTTCTTTGACCTTAACCATGCAAATCTCTGTACAGAGTGTTGCAAATTTGTTTCTTTTGAAATTTCTTTAATTAAATCATCATCATCTGTACGTAAAAATACATTTATACGTCGCTCATTTTTCAGAGTAACGGGGAGTGTTTTTTGTTTTTTTGCACGTAACTCATTAACTTTATGATAGTAATCATTTATGTCCACATCATGTGGCAGGACACTCAATGCAAACTTCATGTTTGCTAAAGTATACTCATGCGCGCAACAAATCAGTGTCTCTTCTGGAAGTGAGTTTATTATCGTAAGTGATTGATACATTTGCTCTGGCGTTCCTTCAAAGAGCCTGCCGCAACCGCCTGAAAACAAAGTGTCGCCACAAAACAGATAAGGTTCACTGTAGAAACAGACGTGTCCTAAAGTGTGACCTGGCGTGGAAAAAATAGAAAATTCGTGGCCCAGGATAGTCAGCCGATCGCCATCATTCACCAGCCGGGTTGTTCCTTTATCCAGGGTTTCTGCCGGTCCGTAAACCACTATCCCTGGGAAGGCATCGCGCAGCTGTTTGACGCCGCCAACATGATCGTGATGGTGGTGGGTCAGCAAAATGGCTTCCGGCTGCCAGTTATTTTCCGCGATGGCGGCCAGCACCGGTACCGCGTCGCCGGGGTCGACGATCAGGCAACGGCCGCTATCCTCACTAAGAACCCAGATGTAGTTGTCCTGAAATGCGGGAATGCTGATAAGATTCATTAATTACCTCTCAAAGCGAAGCGGAAGGTGGCGATGAAGCCGGCAAGGATACCTCAGACTGTCACAGCGCCAGAGCATTGGTCGAGTATGCCCTGGGGCGAGTACTATCGCGAATCGCTGGAACGGCAGATGAAACCGTGGCTGGCTAAATTATATGGCTTTCATTTACTTAAGATTGGCAATCTGAGCGCTGAAATCAACACGGAATCCTGCGCGATCTCTCATCAGGTTAATGTCTCCCTGCAGGGTAACCCGATGCAGGTGCAGGCCGATCCGCTCCATCTGCCCTTTGCTGAAAAGTCGGTGGATGCCTGCCTGCTGGCGCACACGCTGCCGTGGTGCAACGATCCGCACCGACTGTTGCGCGAAGCTGACCGGGTGCTGATTGATGATGGCTGGATGATTTTGACCGGTTTTAACCCCGTGAGCCTGATGGGGTTGCGCAAGGTGATGCCGGTATTACGTAAAGCCACGCCTTATAACAGCAGGATGTTCACGCTAACCCGCCAGCTGGACTGGCTGGCGTTGCTGAATTTTGAAGTGCTGCACTATGGTCGCTATCAGGTTCTGCCCTGGTCCCGGCACGGCGGCAAGCTGCTCAGCGCGCACCTGCCGGCGCTTGGCTGTTTGCAGCTCATTATTGCCCGTAAACGTACCATCCCGTTGACCTTAAACCCGATGAAATCAGGGAAGGCAAAAACCCAACTGCGCCAGACGGTCGGCGCCACGCGGCAGTGGCGTAACGGGCAGAATTAGCTCTCCGGCTGGTAGCCAACATCGCTCTGGGTTGGGCTGGATGCGGCTGCCCGCGCCAGCTCATCACAGCGCTCATTTTCCGGGTGTCCGGCGTGGCCTTTGACCCATTCCCAGCGGATTTGATGCTGGCCGAGCGCGGTATCCAGGCGTTTCCACAGATCGACATTCTTGACCGGTTTTTTGTCGGCGGTTTTCCAGCCGCGTTTTTTCCAGTTATGGATCCACTGGGTAATTCCCTGGCGCACGTACTGGCTGTCGGTACTGAGGATGACTTCGCACTGCTCTTTCAGCGCTTCGAGCGCGACAATCGCCGCCATCATCTCCATCCGGTTATTGGTGGTGAGGTGATAGCCCTGACTAAAAATTTTTTCCTTGCCGCGATAGCGTAAAATCGCACCATAACCGCCAGGTCCTGGATTTCCCAGGCATGAACCATCGGTGAAAATTTCTACCTGTTTAAGCATCTCTGGTAGACTTCCTGTAATTGATATCGATAGATAAACGGCAAGTCTGACATAAATGACCGATATGAGCACTGCAATTACACGACAGATTGTTCTCGATACTGAAACCACTGGTATGAACCAGATCGGTGCGCACTACGAGGGACACAAGATCATTGAGATCGGTGCGGTGGAGGTGATTAACCGCCGCCTCACCGGGAACAATTTCCATGTTTATCTGAAGCCGGACCGGCTGGTGGATCCGGAAGCCTTCGGCGTCCACGGGATCGCCGACGAATTCCTGATGGATAAACCGCTGTTTGCGGATGTGGCCGACGAGTTTATGGACTATATCCGCGGCGCGGAGCTGGTCATCCATAACGCATCGTTTGATATCGGCTTTATGGATTATGAATTCAGCAAGCTGAATCGCGGTATTGCGAAAACAAACACCTTCTGCAAAGTCACCGATAGCCTCGCGCTGGCGCGGAAAATGTTCCCCGGCAAGCGTAACAGCCTTGACGCGTTATGCTCCCGCTATGAAATAGACAACAGCAAGCGAACGCTGCACGGGGCATTACTCGATGCCCAGATCCTGGCCGACGTGTATCTGATGATGACCGGTGGTCAGACGACCATGGCATTTTCAATGGAAGGCGAGGGACAGCAGCAGGCCGGTGAAATGGGCATACAGCGGGTTGTCCGTGCGGCCAGTAAATTGCGCGTCGTTTATGCCACTGATGACGAGATCGTGAACCACGAATCCCGACTCGATCTGGTGCAGAAGAAAGGCGGAAGCTGCCTGTGGCGTGCCTGATGCGCAAGAAAATGCTGTAAAAATCATCTGTCGGGCGATTTTTGCAGCAACCGATTCAAAAGTGTAGAAAAAGCGTTGACGAGATTACGGGGAATCCGTAATATTCGCCTCGTTCCCAAGGGAACAGTAAGTGGAGCGGTAGTTCAGTCGGTTAGAATACCTGCCTGTCACGCAGGGGGTCGCGGGTTCGAGTCCCGTCCGTTCCGCCACTATTCAGAAAGCCTGAATCAGCAATGATTCAGGCTTTCGTCGTTTCAGTCCCTGGTATCTGAATTCATCAATCTCATTTCATATATTTCAACTGCTTACGAATGTGATGCTGCATCACCGCCAGCATACAGGCGCCGGACAGACCGATCATCAGCGCGCCGTTGACCGCCTCCAGCGGGCCCAGCAGTTTCCATCTGACACTCATGACCACATCGCCGTACCCCAGCGTCGCAAAATTAACGCCGGAGTGATACACCGCCTCCAGCAGCGTCGGAAACTCGCCCAGCCAGACAAACAAGACTCCCCACAGCAAAATTTGCAGCAGATTGCCCATCAAAATAATGATGATCGTCCCAAAGAGCGCCAGTACCCCGGCAAATAACCCCTCTTTGCGCTGAAACCGCTTGAGATAAAAGCGGATACACCACACGGAAACCAGCGATTGCAGAAGCATATTACACAGAATGACGGGCATGCCCGTCAGCAGCGGAAGCAACATATTACTCTCCAGGATGCGGTGCTGTTGAAGGGGAGGGCAGAGGACGCCAGCGTTCCAGGAGGGCGATACAGGCCCAGCCATACAGCGCGATGATGATATATAGTGCACAACGCATGGCGGCGGCGGTCCAGACATCCTTGCCGGAGGCGCTATCCTGGATCGCCGGGCCGAAGAGGATCAACGCGGTTATCCAGACGTTACTCCAGAAAGAGGGAGGAAAGCGGCTCACGGCCAGGCGTACCAGACGGCGAGCGACCCACAGACTTGCCAGCCCCAGCCAGAGGACCAGCATCAGCAGCGATGGCCAGAGGCTAAGGCCGAACCATAACCCCAGCGCGAGTAGTGCCCCCAGTAGCGTTGACAGCACCAGTTCTTTTCCCGATGCCTTTGTCTCAAGCGTCGTCGCCTGCTGTGCCAGCATGACGGTTTTCATCACCGCCGGGATATAAAACGTCGGGTGACTCAATGCCAGCAGCCACACCGGCAGCACAATTATCACCGCACGTAATGCTCTGGCGTGAACTGCGCTGACCGCCGGGGATGCCGGGGCGGGCGGAGCCGAATCAGGCTGTGGCAGCGGAGGGAATAGCGACACCGCCAGGCCATTAACCAGCGTCCCGGTGATAAAGCCGATCCCCAGCATCTGCGCCAGACCGATCGCCAGTGCCTGATCGACCAGCCCGGCGACAGGAATGATTGCGACCGCCACCACCAGCAGCATCGACAGCGTGGCCTTGCCGCTCAACCCTATGACCATAAGCTGATACAGCAGCAGCGCCGTGAGCAGGACGGCGGGCAAGGCATAATAGGTGAGTAGTGGCACCATCAGAACGCCGCCCACCATGGTGACGATCAGCGCACAGCCGATGACGATGCCCTTTTTCAGCGGCAATGGTTTCCCCTGGCACAGCATAATCCAGGCCATGATACAGCCGAGGTGCGGCATAGGTAGCGCGCTGGCGAAGCAGACCAGCGCCGCCACTGCGGTACCTCCGCCAATCCTCAGTACTGCGTGGTCTGCGTTATGCATGATTCACCTTAATAGAGCCAGGAGAACAGGCTCATTAGGCGGATATAAAGCGAGCCCAGAGCGTTGAGCAGCCAGCTGGTGCTGGTGTACACCACAATATCGGCCTGCCCGCCGACTCGCAGGCTGGTGGACGGGGGCATATCATTGCTGACAAAAGCAATCTTGACCGGAAAGCGTTGCGCCTGGCGGAGCCAGTCGCGGTTGTTCTCCACCGTGGGGAGCACGCCAGGCGGTTGGGTTTGTGAGGCATTGACGCCATAGCCGATGCTGACGATCTCCCCTTTGAAAAGCTGCCCTGGCATGCTGTCGAGCAGAATAGCCACCTCGTTGCCGGGCCGGATGTGTCCGAGATTATTTTCGGTCATGTCGGCGTTGATCCAGACATCATTGATGGCGATCAGCGTCATTACCGGGGCGCCGGCTCCCACAAACTGGCCGACTTCGCTGCGTAAATCGGTAATCAACCCGCCGCTGCCGGCGAGCACGGTGCTTTTTTTACGGTCCAGCTCGGCTTTACGCACCGTTGCGACGGCGCTTAACAGCTGCGAGTTATCATCTCCGGCAGCGCCAGCGGCTTCGATGGCCCGGCGTACGTCGGCAGCGGCGGCAGCCATCTGGCTGCGCGCGGTCTCCCGGGTGGCCTGGGCAATTTCGAGACGGCGTACGGAAATGGTGCCGGGGTCTTCGCGGTAGAGCCGCTCCTGGCGCTCGGCGTCTTTGGCAGCATTCTGATAAGCGGTGGTGGCGGCCTGCAGACCGGCCTCTGCCGCCACGACGCTTTGGTTACCGGCTTTCACCGAACTGAGCACCGTGGTGTAGTCCGAGCGCGCCCTCGCCAGGGCGATATCATAGGGCTCAGGGTCAATTTCAAATAACGGCTCACCTGCGCTAACCCGCTGATTGTCCCGAACATAAACCTTCTTGATCTGCCCGGTGACTTCTGCCGCCACCGGGATCACGAAGGCCTGGACCCTGGCCTGGGAGGTATAGGGCGTCAGCCTGTCGGTGACTAAATATCCGCACAAGAGCAACACAATCAGGATAACCAGGCTGATAGCCGTGCGACGGCTGGCCCGGCCTGCTGAAGAGGATGAGGTGTTCATGGCGAAAAACCTTCTGTAGGGGCGGTGGCGGAAGGAAGCGGGGTATCCAGCAGCGGCAACCAGTTTTCACGCTGGCGCAGGTGCGATTCAGTTTCGGCATCGACGAGTGGGCGCTCTCGCCCTTTTTCCCATCCGCCGCCCAGCGCTTTATACAGAGCGATCAGGTCACGCATCGCCGCGCCGCGGCTACTGACCAGGCGTTCTTGTTGGTTGAACAGCGCGCGCTGCGAATCGAGCACGCGCTGAAAATCGGCCATTCCCTCACGGTATTGCGTGTTGGCAATCGCCAGAGAGCGGCTGGCGGCGCTCCCCGTCTGGATCAGCAAGGCGATCTCATCTTTATCATTGGCGTAGGCAATGGCCGCATCATCGACCTCGCGGGCGGCCTGAAAGACGGTATCGCGATAGCGTTCGTGAAGCTGAAGAAAGCGGGCATCCTGCACCAGCACCTGATTGCCGAGCCTGCCGCGATCCAGCAGATTCCAACTGAAGGTCGGCCCGACCGCCCAGCTCAGCGTGCTATTGGCCTGCGTTTGCCCGCCGATCCCGACGCTGCCGATCAGTGAAATCGACGGGTAGAGCTCGCTTTCCGCGACGCCGATCAGCGCCGACTGGGCAGCCAGCTGACGCTCCGCGGCCCTGACATCGGGGCGACGACGCAGCAGATCGGCCGGAATTTCGGAGACTAAAGAGAGTTCTCCCTGCGGGATCTCGCCGGTCCGGGTTGCCATCTCAGGCAGCGGGCCCGGTTTACGTGCCAGTAGCGCGCCCAGGGCATTCTGGCTTTGCGCCAGAGCGGTTTCCAACTGGGGAAGGGTAGAGAGCGTCGAGAGGTATTGCGTTTTTGCCTGCTGGACGTCCAGTTCAGCGCTGTTGCCGCTGAGGAATAACCGTTCGGTGATCTGCAGACTGCGCTGCTGGATCTTCGCGTTGCTGCGGGTGATTTGCAGCCGGGCTTCCAGCATGCGGATATTGACGTACCACTGTGCCACCTGGGCGGCCATCAGCACCTGAATATCGTCGTATTGTGCGAGGGTGGCAAAATAGCTGGCGTCAGCGGACTCGACGCCGCGCTGAAACTTGCCCCAGAAGTCAATTTCCCACCCGAGGTTAACGCCGGCGCTGTAGCGACTTCCCGAGCGGTAATCGCCTGAGCGCTGCTGCCCGGTGCGAAGCAGATCGCCGCTGGCGATCGTCGCCTGCGGTCCCAGTAAACTCTCTGCGATACCCAGCTGCGCCCGGGATTCAAGCAGGCGCAAACCAGCGATTTTCACATCCGGGTTTTTGCGCAAGGCCTCGTTGATCAGCGCTGTCAGGGTTGGATCGTTGAGCTGAGTCCACCACTGGGCGTAATCGGCGTAGGTTGAGCGGGAGGTGACCCGCTGCGTCGCCGGTTGCCATTGCGTCAGCTCCGGTGTTTTCGGCGGATGATAGTCGGGCCCCAGCGTCGTGCATGCGCTGATGAGAAAGCAGGCGCCTCCGGTTAACAGGAGGCGCCTGGCATGGCCGTCACGGGGCATCTTTGTCGTCCGGTATGACGACGGTCTGGCTATCGGCAATCTGCCCGTCGTCGACCCAGGACATGAAGATACGGTAGCCAAGAGAGAGCAAGGTCGCGCCAATAAACATCCCGAGAATACCGCTGGCGGCCATTCCCCCTAAGGCGCCAAGCAGCACCACTGGCATCGGGGCATCCACGCCGCGCCCGAGCATCAGAGGCTTAAGCACGTTATCGGCCATCCCGGCAATAATCAGCAAAACGGTATAGACGATATCCATGACGGTGCCGTGATCGCCGAAGCTCCACATCAGAGCGATGGCCGGTGCCGTCACCAGAATCACCGGAATCTGGGCGATCCCGAGGATCAGCGCCAGCACAAAGAAGATCCCCACCGCCGGAATGCCCGCCACGATCATCAGCACGCCCACCAGCAGCGCCTGGATCAGCGCGACGCCGATGACGCCCTGGGCCACCGCGCGAATGGTGCTGGAGCACAATTTCACTAATGACTGGCCCTTTCTCTCATCCGTCAGGCGGATGGCAATGCGCCTGGCACTGTTCGCACCGGCAGCGCCCCACGCCATGATGATACCGGCCACGATAAACGAGAGAATAAAGCCCAGGATGCCTCCGCCCATGCTGGCAAGCACGCTGAGGATGCCTTTGGCGACGTCGCCGATTTGGGTGCGGTAGTTGCTAATCAGCCCCGGCAGATCGCTGGAGGCTTTCAACCACAGCGTACTTATTTTTTCCCCGACGATAGGTATGGTGGCGACTTTTTCAGGTGGTGGCGGAACGGCGAAGGATTGACCGCTAAGTTTATCGATCATCGTGCTGGCGCTCTCGACGAGGGAGCTAATCATCAGCACCGTTGGCGCGACGATCAGCACAATGCCGAGCAGCACAATGAGCGTCGAGGCCCAGCCCTGTTTCCCGCCCAGCTTCGCGGCAAAATACTGGTGCAGCGGATAGAGCGTGACCGCCAGGATCACCGCCCACAGCATCATATTAATAAACGGTGAAAATACGGTATAGCAGAAGGAGGCTAACGCCAGGATAAGTCCAAAGCGGATGAACATATCCATAAAACGGGCAACCAGTCTTTTTTCAACAATAAGCAGATTATTATTTTCCATAATGGTTTTTTCTCGCTGAGCATGCGCGCGCAACCGAGCCGGCCAGGGGGAAAACCGGACCAGGACGGAGATGGAATCATTTTAAAAAAAACTGAAAGTTATGAAAAAATGGGGCACGTTCTTGTTGAATTTTATCCACTTAATGAGTGTAGAACAGAAATAATCCGTCCAGAAAAATATTATTTATACCCGTCATACTTCAAGCTGCATAGGTGTTGGTCGCCCCCGTTATTTTTGACGACGGGGAAGAAAAATGCCGGGCAGGGGAGTGGTGATATGGCGGTTTCCCCCCGGCCAGCGGGGGGATGCGGGGGATCAGTTCAGGGTAAACGGATCCGCGTCCTGCCAGGCAGGAAATTTCTCGCGATACTCTTTCAGCGCCGTCAGTGACAGTTCGGCATCCAGGCGGGTGGCCTGATGGGGATCTGCGGTGGCCAGAATTTCACCCTGCGGGCTGATAATACGGCTATCACCACGGTAGTGGTGACCATTGCCATCCGTGCCGACGCGGTTGCAGCCTGCAACGTAGGCCTGATTCTCGATGGCACGAGCCACCAGCAGGGACTGCCAGTGCAGCGAGCGCGGGGCTGGCCAGTTGGCAACGTAGAGCGCTAAATCATAGTCGTTATGGTTACGCGACCATATCGGGAAACGCAGGTCATAACAGATCAGCGGCAGAATCCGCCAGCCGCGCCATTCAAACACCACCCGCTCGTTGCCCGCCTCATAATGATGATGCTCTTCGGCCATGCGGAACAGGTGACGTTTATCATAGAAGTGGAGGGTGCCGTCAGGGGTTACCAGCAGGAAACGGTTTACCGGGCCACGTTCGGTTTGCAGGGCGGCGCTACCGGCAATCAGGGCGTTGGTTTGCACCGCTTTGGCCTGCATCCAGTCAACCACCTCGTGTTGCGGCATCGACTGCTTTGCTGCCTCCATGGCAAATCCGGTGGTGAACATTTCCGGTAAAACAATGATGTCACGTCCGGTAATCTCTTCCAGCTGACGGTCGAAATGGCGCAGGTTGGCTGGACCATCCATCCATACCAACGGTTGTTGTAACAACGTAATTTTCAGGCCAGGCACAGTGGTGAACTCCATCATCATTAGGGCATCAGGGTAATTTTAACACCATATCAGTCTCGCGATATCTTGCGGAATTTTTTGTTAAAAAAATGAAAAAAGGCGGGGGAAATCCCCCGCCCTGGTGGTGCTCGTGATGTGGTTAGTGTCTTATTTTATGCTGCTTCAGTCTTACGGAACTTCTGTTGCTGCTTTACCGGCCTGGTGGCTAACTCCTCAGGGGCGAAATCGTCAACGTTAATGCTGCGCAGACGGCTGGTTTCCGCACGGGTCAGCGTGTTGGCTTCATCCTGATCGATTAACCCTTTGGCCAGCGCGTTGCGGGCCAGTTCATCGAGGCGCGTAAACGGCAGGTTTTTGCCCAGCTCTTTACAGATACGCTGATGAATCGGATCGGCGGCCATTACATCCAGCAGCGCGGCTTCCAGCAGACCAACCGGGTTGTCCTCGTCCGGCGTCAGGTACTGGCCACGACCGATGCGAGAACGGGTGGCGCTCGGTTCCTGCAGAATTTTTGCCACCTTATGGTCCAGCTTATCGGACGGGGCCTGATAGTGGCGACCGGTCGGGAAGATAGCGAGGCGCAGGGCACCGGCCACCAGACGATTCGGGAAGTTTTTCAGCAGTTCATCAATGGCTTGTTCTGCCTGATACAGTGCATCCTGAACGCCCCAATGAACCAGCGGGAGATCGGCTTCATTGCGCCCTTCATCGTCATAGCGTTTCAGCACCGCCGAGGCGAGATAGAGCTGGCTCAAAACATCACCCAGACGGGCAGAAATACGTTCGCGACGCTTCAGACTGCCGCCAAGTACCGCCATGGAGACGTCGGACAGCAGCGCCAGGTTGGCGCTCAGACGGTTCATGTGCTGGTAGTAACGACGCGTGGTATCGCGAGTCGGGGTGCTGCTGGTGCGCCCGCGGGTCAGCCCCAGCCAGAAACTACGGACTTTATTGCTACCGACATGGCCGATGTGCTTAAACAGCAGCTTGTCGAAAGCCGTCACGTCATTGTTCTGCGCGGCGGCCATTTCATCCAGCACATATGGATGGCAACGAATCGCCCCCTGGCCGAAGATCATCATGCTGCGGGTCAGAATGTTGGCCCCTTCCACGGTGATGGCGATCGGCGCCCCCTGATAGGCACGGGCCAGGAAGTTACCTTCGCCGAGCATGATGCCTTTCCCGCCGGTGATATCCATCGCGTCGATGATCGAGCGCTGTCCACGGTGGGTACAGTGATACTTCACGATAGCCGACAGCACCGCCGGTTTTTCGCCGAGCATAATGCCGTAGGTGATCAGGGACGCGGCGGCATCCATGACGTAGGCGTTACCGGCGATACGTGCCAGAGGCTCTTCAATACCTTCCATTTTACCGATGGAAATTTTGAACTGACGACGAATGTGGGCATAGGCCCCGGTCGCCATGGCGACGGATTTCAGCCCGCCGGTAGCATTCGACGGCAGGGTGATGCCGCGTCCTACGGACAGACATTCTACCAGCATCCGCCAGCCCTGACCGGCCATGGTCGGGCCGCCGATGATGTAATCGATAGGGACGAAAATGTCTTTACCCTGAGTCGGACCGTTCTGGAACGGGACGTTCAGCGGGAAGTGGCGACGGCCAATTTCAACGCCTGGCGTAGTGGTAGGGATCAGGGCGCAGGTGATGCCCAGCTCCTCTTCGCCGCCGAGCAGGCGGTCCGGGTCAGAAAGTTTAAACGCCAGCCCCAGCACGGTGGCGATAGGCGCGAGGGTGATGTAGCGTTTGTTCCAGCTCAGGCGCATACCCAGCACCTGCTCGCCGTGCCATTCGCCCATGCAGACCACGCCGGTATCCGGGATGGCGCCCGCATCAGAACCCGCTTCCGGGCTGGTGAGGGCAAAGCACGGAATTTCCTGACCACGTGCCAGACGCGGCAGATAGTGGTTTTTCTGCTCGTCGGTGCCGTAATGTTGCAGCAGTTCGCCCGGCCCTAAGGAGTTCGGTACGCCGACGGTAATCGCCAGAATGCCGGAAACGCCGGAGAGCTTTTGCAGCACGCGAGACTGAGCGTAAGCGGAGAACTCCAGGCCGCCGTACTCTTTTTTAATGATCATCGCAAAGAAGCGATGCTCTTTCAGATAGGCCCACAGCTCCGGCGGTAAGTCGGCCAGCTCGTGGGTGATTTCGAAGTCGTTTGCCATGCGGCAGGCTTCTTCGACCGGACCGTCGATGAACGCTTGCTCTTCAGCGGTCAGACGCGGCTGCGGATAGTTGTGCAGCTTCTGCCAGTCCGGCGTACCGCGGAACAGGTCGCCTTCCCACCAGGTGGTCCCGGCATCGATGGCTTCTTTCTCGGTCCGTGACATCGGCGGCATGACCTTGCGGAACGCCCGGAATGCCGGCGCCGAGAACAGTGATTTGCGCATTGGCGCAAAGTTAAACGGCAGCAGAATAATCGCCAGCGGCAACAGCAGCCAGATATTCCACAGGCCGGCAACGCTGAGCGCTGCGGTCCAGGCAAGCAAAATCGCACTGCTCAGCAGGAGATTGACCCGGTGGTAGAACAGCGCACCGAGCAGAACAACGGTTGCAACAATACTCAAAATCATCATAGAGAAATGCCTCTGTCTTGTAGGAGGTCTGACCACTTGTGATGATATGGTTGTAGTGGATGTGATTCTCTTTAGCAATGTGTTTACAAAATAATTACAACCTCGCTCACATTGTTGTTCGTAAAAGCGGCACGTAAAATCAAAAGCACGGTGGATTACGCTGCCTGCTGCTTCTCGCCTAGCCGGCTATCCGGTACACTGCCAGGGTTATTCCACTCATACTGAAGGATTATCCTCATGTACCAGGATCTTATTCGTAACGAACTGAACGAAGCAGCGGAAACGCTGGCTAACTTTCTGCAGGATGACGCTAATATCCACGCGATTCAGCGTGCAGCGGTACTGCTGGCAGATAGCTTTAAGGCCGGCGGTAAAGTCCTTTCCTGCGGTAACGGCGGTTCCCACTGCGATGCGATGCACTTTGCGGAAGAACTGACCGGGCGCTATCGTGAGAATCGCCCTGGCTACCCGGCGATTGCGATTTCAGACGTCAGCCACCTGTCCTGCGTCAGTAACGATTTTGGCTATGAGTACGTTTTCTCCCGCTACGTCGAGTCCGTGGGTCGCTCCGGCGATGTACTGCTGGGGATCTCCACTTCCGGTAACTCCGGCAACGTCATCAAGGCTATTGAAGCCGCCCGTGCGCAGGGGATGAAAGTCATCACCCTGACCGGTAAAGACGGTGGCAAAATGGCAGGGTCAGCCGATGTTGAAATCCGCGTGCCGCATTTTGGTTATGCCGATCGCATTCAGGAAATTCACATCAAAGTGATCCATATTCTGATCATGCTGATCGAAAAAGAGATGGTTAAAGCTTAAAAGGCGAGTGGGTTCGCCATGCTCTTGTGGGCAGTGCTGTTGGCCGCTAGCGGGCAACAAGCCTGGCCGCATCCAGATGGAAAGAACCCGCCCTTTTGTGTGTAAGCTGCGTGGTATGAGGTGATGTATGTGCGAATTGCTCGGGATGAGCGCGAATGTGCCCACAGATATTTGTTTTAGCTTTACCGGGCTGGTTCAGCGCGGTGGCGGAACCGGCCCGCATAAAGATGGCTGGGGTATCACCTTCTATGAAGGTAAAGGCTGTCGTACATTCAAAGATCCTCAGCCAAGCTTCCAGTCGCCCATCGCGAAGCTGGTACAAGACTATCCCATCAAATCATGCTCGGTGATTGCCCATATTCGCCAGGCAAACCGCGGTATTGTCGCGCTGGAAAATACCCATCCCTTTACCCGAGAACTGTGGGGTCGCAACTGGACCTATGCACATAACGGCCAGTTAGAAGGTTATGAATCCCTGGAAACGGGCAACCTTCAGCCGGTGGGGGAAACCGACAGCGAAAAAGCGTTTTGCTGGTTGCTGCACTGCCTCACGGAGCGTTATTCGGGGACGCCGGATGACATGGTTGAAGCGTTCGGTTACATCGCTACGCTGGCGGGAACGCTGCGGGAAAAAGGCGTATTCAATATGCTGCTGTCGGATGGGCGATACGTGATGGCGTTCTGCTCAACGAACCTGTACTGGATTACGCGACGCGCGCCGTTTGGTGTGGCCACGCTGCTGGATCAGGATGTGGAAATCGATTTTCAGCGAGAGACCACACCGAACGATGTGGTCTCTGTTATCGCGACTCAGCCACTGACCGGCAATGAGACCTGGAATAAAATCATGCCAGGCGAGTGGGCGTTATTTTGCCTGGGGGATCGTGTAGTTTGATGCCAGCTGCGGCTGGATAACTTCATGGCTAAGCGGTTTGCTCACCACGTAACGGCCATCCATCACCGAGATAACCGGTGGTTTGCGGGTTTGCTGGAAATAGTCGTAGCCTGGCTTCAGCTGTTTCCAGAAATCTGCAAAGTAAGAGTATTTATGGCGTTCCATATTGGCGTTGGTCATGCGGAAAGGATAAATACTGACCTGGACGTTTGACTGGCCAAACACTAATGCGCCGGTGACAAACTGGAAAATCTCATCAATACCGTCATCGGTCATGGCATAGCAACCCACCGATACACAGGCACCGTGAATCATCAGGTACTTGCCTTCATAACCATGCGCGCGATCGTAAGCGTTCGGGAAGCCGATATTAATCGCTTTATAGAACCGGCTATCCGGTTTGAGCTGGCCGCGTGTGATGTTGTAAAAACCCTCAGGACTTTTGAAATCACCCTGACGCTGCTTCGGCCCAAGACCACCGGAATAGTTACAGATTCGGTAGCTGTCGAGGAGTTGGTAGGTTTCACCCATTTTGACGTAAAGATCGAGCATGCGCTCTTCTTTGAAGATCTCGATGTAAACCGGGGAGCCCATCAATTGTTGCTTATATTCTTTGCTAACCGGCGTCGTCGAGCCACCATTACTGAGTAACCCAGCAAATGAAACGCACGGCAACAGAAGCATCGCAATAAACAATGCGATTTTGCGCATACTGCATGTTCCTTGATAAACCAAAAACAATATTGCCAGGACGGCAAGAGAGACCCGAAATCAGACTTGTCTGGATTTAGAGCGCTCACATTAGCATCACGGCAGTTTTTCGCAAGCGCAGCGTTGCTGCTTTTACAATTTAGTTCCCCTTTATAACTAATCCCGGATGAAAGCGCAGTCAGAACTTTGCGCAACAGGTCTCATTTTGTAGCTACGCTGCCACAGTTTATCTACAGCAGGTACGTATGAAATGTTACACTTCCCCCGCTTAATGATCAGGGTAAGAAAGGATGCTTCTCTCCCGTCTTGTGAATCGCCAGGACCACGCGTCTCCTTATTTCTCTGATTTCCCATCAATGTTGCTGGCCTCGGTCTGATACCGGGGTTTAGGTTACGGATACCTGCTAACGATATGATTAAAATCACGAAAGGGCTGACTTTGCCCATAGCTGGCATGCCATCACAGCAGATAACTTCTCAGGTTGCGGTTAAACGCGTCGCGCTGTTGGGTGAAGAGTATGTCGGCATGCGCCCCTCATTAGCTGTCCGTGAAGGTGACCGGGTGCAAAAAGGGCAGACGCTGTTCGAGGACAAAAAGAATCCCGGAGTCTGCTTTACCGCGCCAGCTGCTGGCGTGATTAGCGCCATCCATCGCGGCGAGCGCCGGGTTCTGCAATCCATTGTGATCGATGTTGACGGCGACGATGCTGTTCAGTTCCCCCGTTATGCGCCTGACGATCTTGCCGGGCTGTCGCGGGAAACGGTGCAGCAACAGCTGCTGACTTCCGGGATGTGGACTGCGCTGCGGACGCGTCCGTTCAGTAAAACCCCGGCACCGAACAGCGTTCCGGCGGCGATATTTGTTACCGCCATCGATACCAACCCGCTGGCCGCCGATCCTCAACCGATTATTTTCGCCCAGCGCGAAGCCTTCGACGCCGGCCTCACCCTGCTGGCGAGCCTGACGGACGGCAAAGTGCATGTTTGCCAGGCCAGCGGCGGCAAGCTTGGCGGCCACTGCTCGGGGCTGGTGACCTTTAACCAGTTCGCCGGGCCGCATCCGGCGGGGCTGGCGGGCACCCATATCCATTTCCTTGAGCCAGTCAGCCTGACAAAGCAGGTCTGGCACCTGAATTATCAGGATGCGATTGCCATCGGTCGGCTGTTCCTTGAAGGGGAGCTCTCCAGCGAGCGGGTGATTGCGCTTGGTGGCCCGCAGGTCAAAGAGCCGCGGCTGATAAAAACCTGCAGCGGCGTGAGCCTTGATGAACTGCTGGCAGGGGAGCTGCTCGACGGCGAGAACCGTGTTATTTCAGGCTCTGTTCTGAGCGGGACCCGCGCACAGGGGCCGCATGCGTTCCTTGGACGCTTCCATCTGCAGGTGAGCGTGGTCAAAGAGGGCCGAGAAAAAGAGCTGTTTGGCTGGGTGATGCCAGGCAAAGACAAATTCTCGATTACCCGCACCACGCTTGGCCATTTCCTCAAGCACAAGCTGTTCAACTTCTCGACCGATACCAACGGTGGCGAGCGCTCCATGGTGCCAATTGGCAACTATGAGCGAGTAATGCCGCTGGATATTCTGCCCACCATATTGCTGCGTGACCTGCTGGCGGGTGATACCGACAGTGCGCAGGCGTTGGGCTGCCTGGAGCTGGATGAAGAAGATCTGGCATTGTGCACTTACGTCTGCCCCGGCAAGTATGAATATGGCCCGGCGCTGCGAAGCGTGTTAACCCAGATTGAGCAGGAAGGATAAGTGATGGGCTTAAAGCAACTGATCGACAAAATTGAGCCGCACTTTACACATGGCGGTAAGCTGGAAAAATACTACCCGCTGTTCGAAGCGACGGCGACGCTGTTCTATACCCCGGGTCAGGTGACCCGAGGCGCGGCGCACGTCCGTGATGCCATCGACCTCAAGCGCATGATGATTCTGGTCTGGTTTGCGGTGTTCCCGGCCATGTTCTGGGGGATGTACAACGTCGGTCTGCAAACCATTCCGGCGCTGGACAAACTGTACGGCGCGGAACAGCTGCAGCAGGTTATCGCCGGCAACTGGCACTATAGCGTGGCCCAGTGGCTGGGGGTAAGCTTCAGCGCAGACGCGGGCTGGCTCAGCATGATGGCTCTGGGCGCGGTGTTCTTCTTCCCGGTCTATATCACGGTATTCCTGGTCGGTGGGTTCTGGGAAGTGCTGTTTGCTATCGTGCGTAAGCACGAGATCAACGAAGGCTTCTTCGTCACCTCGATTCTGTTCGCCCTGATTGTTCCGCCAACCTTGCCACTGTGGCAAGCGGCGCTGGGGATTACCTTCGGTGTTGTCATCGCCAAGGAGATTTTCGGCGGTACCGGGCGTAACTTCCTCAACCCGGCGCTGGCGGGACGTGCGTTCCTGTTCTTCGCCTATCCGGCGCAAATCTCCGGTGACCTGGTGTGGACCGCGGCGGATGGCTTCTCCGGTGCGACGCCGCTGTCCCAGTGGGCGAGCGGCGGCGGTGAGGCATTAGTGAATGTCACCAGCGGCCAACCCGTTAGCTGGATGGATGCCTTCCTGGGCAATATTCCCGGCTCTATCGGTGAAGTGTCGACGCTGATGATCCTGATCGGCGGGGCAATTATTATTTTCGGGCGCATCGCCTCCTGGCGCATTGTCGCCGGGGTCATGATTGGCATGATCGCCACGGCTACGCTGTTCAATTTCATTGGTTCGTCCACGAATCCGATGTTTTCCATGCCGTGGTACTGGCACCTGGTGCTGGGCGGTTTCGCCTTCGGCATGATGTTTATGGCGACAGACCCGGTGTCGGCGTCATTTACCGATAAAGGGAAATGGAGCTATGGCCTGCTGATCGGCGTGATGTGTGTGCTGATCCGCGTGGTCAACCCGGCCTATCCGGAAGGGATGATGCTGGCGATCCTCTTCGCCAACCTCTTTGCGCCGCTGTTTGATTACCTGGTGGTGCAGGCCAATATTAAGCGGAGGAAATCGCGTGGCTGAGAAAAAAAGTAACGATAGCATCGGCAAAACGCTGCTGGTGGTGCTGGTGCTTTGCCTGGTCTGCTCTATCGTGGTCGCCGGCTCTGCGGTTGGCCTGAAATCGCGTCAG
The DNA here is from genome assembly GCF_051131755.1 of Klebsiella sp. R445. NCBI lineage: Bacteria > Pseudomonadati > Pseudomonadota > Gammaproteobacteria > Enterobacterales > Enterobacteriaceae > Klebsiella > Klebsiella sp. R445. The sequence goes on along the minus strand of NZ_CP180446.1, from coordinate 2,171,822 downwards.
CAGGAGCAGCGCGCGCTGGATAAACAACGCAACATTCTGGCGGTCTCCGGGTTGATGAAACCTGACATGACCCCGGATGAGGTGGCCGCCGTCTTTGCCGCCCGTATCTCCCCGCGGTTGGTGAATTTAACCACCGGCGAGCTGCTGGATCAGGACCCGGGTAAATTCAATCAGTCGCAGGCGCTGAAAGACCCGGAACAAAGTATCGCACTTGATGCCAGCCAGGATCCGGCTGGGATTAAGCGCCGCAGCAATCTGGCGGAAATTTACCTGGTACGCGATGAAAAGCAGCAGGTTCAGGAAGTGGTGCTCCCGGTCTACGGCAACGGTCTGTGGTCGATGATGTACGCTTTCGTTGCGATGGACACCGATGGCCGTACGGTTAAAGGCATCACTTATTACGATCAGGGCGAAACGCCGGGGCTCGGGGGCGAAGTCGAAAACCCGAACTGGCGCCAGCAGTTCGTCGGCAAGCAGGCGCTGGATGACAACGGTCACCCTGCGCTGAAAGTGGTGAAAGGTGGAGCGCGAGCGGGTGATATTCACGCCGTTGACGGGCTGTCCGGTGCGACGTTGACCTCAAATGGCGTGCAGCATAGCTTTGATTTCTGGATGGGCGAAATGGGTTTTGGCCCGTTCCTGAAAAAAGTTCGTGAGGGGGGGCTGAATAATGGCTGAACAGGGCGAAATGAAAGAGATGAAGCGGGTGCTGGTCGGGCCGCTCGTCGCGAATAACCCGATTGCATTGCAGGTGCTGGGCGTCTGTTCCGCACTGGCGGTGACCACTAAGCTTGAGACCGCATTTGTAATGACCATCGCGGTGACGCTGGTAACGGCGTTCTCCAGCATGTTTATCTCCATGATCCGTCACCATATTCCCAACAGCGTGCGCATCATTGTGCAGATGGCCATTATTGCCTCGCTGGTTATCGTGGTCGATCAGCTGCTGCGCGCATTTGCCTATGAGATCTCCAAACAGCTGTCGGTGTTTGTCGGGCTGATCATCACCAACTGTATCGTGATGGGGCGTGCGGAAGCCTATGCCATGAAGTCGCCACCGATGGCCAGCTTTATGGACGGTATCGGCAACGGCCTCGGTTATGGCGCGATCCTGATGATTGTTGGCTTCCTGCGCGAGCTTATCGGCAGCGGCAAGCTGTTTGGTATCACCGTGCTGGAAACGGTACAGAACGGGGGCTGGTATCAGCCAAACGGGCTGTTTTTGCTGGCGCCGAGCGCGTTTTTCATTATCGGTCTGCTGATCTGGGCGCTGCGTAGCTGGAAGCCTGAACAGCAGGAAAAGGAGTAACCGATTATGGCTCATTACATTAGCCTGTTTGTTCGCGCCGTGTTTGTTGAGAATATGGCGTTGGCCTTCTTCCTCGGGATGTGTACCTTCCTTGCGGTGTCGAAAAAGGTCTCTACGGCGTTTGGCCTGGGCGTTGCCGTCACGGTGGTGCTGGGGCTGGCGGTACCGATCAACAATCTGGTCTACAACCTGGTGCTGCGCGACGGCGCGCTGGCGGACGGTGTCGATCTCAGCTTCCTGAACTTTATCACCTTCATCGGCGTTATCGCCGCGCTGGTGCAAATTCTGGAGATGATCCTCGATAAGTATTTCCCGGCGTTGTACAACGCGCTGGGGATCTTCTTACCGCTGATCGCCGTGAACTGCGCCATCTTCGGCGGCGTCTCCTTTATGGTGCAGCGTGACTACAACTTCCCTGAATCCATCGTCTACGGCTTCGGTTCCGGCATCGGCTGGATGCTGGCCATTGTCGCGATGGCGGGCATTCGTGAAAAAATGAAGTACGCAAATGTGCCCGCCGGTCTGCGCGGGTTAGGGATCACCTTTATTACCACGGGTCTGATGGCGCTGGGCTTTATGTCATTCTCCGGTGTGCAGCTATAAGGGCGGAAAGTATGGAAATTATTCTTGGCGTAGTGATGTTCACGATGATCGTGCTGGTGCTGTCGGGGCTGATCCTGGTGGCACGATCGAAGCTGGTCAACGCTGGTGATGTGGTCATTGAAATTAACAATGAAGCGGACAAACAGATCCGTACCCCGGCGGGCGATAAGCTGCTGAACACGCTGTCCAGCAACGGCATCTTCGTCTCTTCAGCCTGCGGCGGCGGTGGTTCCTGTGGCCAGTGTCGGGTCACGATAAAAGAGGGCGGCGGCGATATCCTGCCTACCGAACTGTCCCACATTACCAAGCGTGAGGCGAAAGAGGGCTGTCGTCTGGCCTGCCAGGTCGCGGTAAAACAAAACATGAAGATCGAGCTCCCGGAAGAGATCTTCGGGGTGAAAAAATGGGAGTGTGAAGTTATCTCGAATGATAACAAAGCAACTTTCATTAAGGAGCTCAAGCTGCGGGTGCCGGATGGCGAAGCCGTTCCGTTCCGCGCCGGGGGCTATATCCAGATTGAGTGCCCGTCGCACAAAGTGGCCTACGCGGACTTCGATGTGCCGGACGAGTACCGTTCTGACTGGGATAAATTCAACCTGTTCCGCTACGTTTCCGACGTCAAAGAGCCGACGCTGCGCGCCTATTCAATGGCGAACTACCCGGATGAGAAAGGCATTATTATGCTTAACGTGCGTATCGCCACGCCGCCGCCGAAGGTTCCGGACGCCCCGCCGGGGATTATGTCTTCGTATATCTGGTCGCTGAAAGCCGGTGATAAGGTGACGATTTCCGGGCCGTTTGGCGAGTTCTTTGCCAAAGACACCGACGCTGAAATGGTCTTTATCGGCGGTGGTGCGGGTATGGCGCCGATGCGTTCGCATATTTTCGACCAGCTGAAACGGCTGCACAGTAAGCGTAAAATCAGCTTCTGGTACGGTGCGCGTTCGCTGCGTGAAATGTTCTACGACGACGAGTTTGAACAGCTGGCCCGTGAGAATCCGAACTTCACCTTCCACGTTGCTCTGTCAGACCCGCTGCCGGAAGACAACTGGAACGGCCATACCGGCTTTATTCACAATGTGCTGTATGAAAACTACCTGCGCGATCACCCGGCCCCGGAAGACTGCGAGTTCTATATGTGCGGGCCGCCGGTGATGAATGCCGCGGTGATCAAGATGCTGAAAGATCTTGGCGTTGAGGATGAAAACATCATGCTGGATGACTTTGGAGGTTGATGATGTTGACGGTGTTTGTGGCAACCTTTGTGATTTTCGCGCTGGTGATCCTCGGAATGTCTCTGGGGTATCTGATCAAGCGTAAAAGCATCCAGGGTAGCTGTGGCGGTATCACTGCGCTGGGAATCGAAAAGGTGTGTGATTGCCCTGAGCCGTGCGATGCGCGTAAAAAACGCCTGGCCCGCGAGGCGCAACGCCAGCAAAACCGTATCCTCTGAGCGTCTCTTGCTCCCCTGATGCCCGGCAGCGCATAGCGATGCCGGGCATTTTCTTTATGTCAGAGCGATCCTCGTACACTTCTCATTTACCTCATTTGTGCTGTATACTTGTCCAGTGGTAAGTGGGGGCTCACTATGCGTAAAATCATTCATGTCGATATGGACTGCTTCTTTGCGGCGGTCGAGATGCGTGACAACCCGGCGCTACGGGATATCCCGATCGCCATCGGCGGCAGCCGGGTACAGCGCGGCGTTATCAGTACGGCTAACTATCCGGCGCGTAAATTTGGCGTGCGTAGCGCCATGCCCACCGCGATGGCCCTCAAACTGTGCCCGCATCTGACGCTGCTCCCCGGCCGCTTTGATGCCTACAAGGCCGCGTCATCGCATATTCGCGAAATATTCTCACGCTACACCTCGCTGATTGAACCGCTGTCGTTGGATGAAGCCTATCTCGACGTCAGTGACAGCCTTCACTGTCAGGGATCGGCCACGCTGATGGCCGAAGAGATCCGCCGGAGCATTTTCGACGAACTCCAGCTGACCGCCTCCGCCGGGATCGCGCCGGTCAAATTTTTAGCCAAGATTGCCTCCGATATGAATAAGCCCAACGGCCAGTTTGTGATTGCGCCGCATCAGGTCGCAGAATTTGTGCGCACGCTGCCGCTGGCGAAGATCCCCGGAGTGGGGAAGGTCTCGGCGGCGAAGCTGGAAGGCATGGGGTTGCGTACCTGTGAAGATGTCCAGAAAAGCGACCTTGCAATGCTGCTCCAGCGCTTTGGCAAACTTGGTCGTATTCTGTGGGAGCGCAGTCAGGGGATCGACGAGCGCGAGATCAACAATACCCGGCAGCGTAAATCGGTGGGCGTTGAGCGTACCCTGATTGAGGACATCCATGAGTGGGCCGATTGCGAAGCGATCATCGAAAACCTCTACCAGGAGCTGGAACGGCGGCTGGTGAAGGTCAAACCGGACCTGCTGATCGCCCGTCAGGGAGTGAAGCTGAAGTTTAATGATTTTCAACTGACCACCCAGGAGCATGTCTGGCCGCGGCTGAACAAAGCCGATCTAATTTCAACGGCCCATAAAGCCTGGCATGAGCGGCGGGGCGGCCGCGGGGTCAGGTTGGTGGGGTTACACGTCACGTTACTCGACCCGCAGCTCGAGCGACAGCTGGTATTAGGATTATAACAATGCTGACGATCAGGCTGTATCAGGAAAACGACTTTGCGGCACTGTGCTCCCTTTTTCTACGGGCGATTCAACAGACCGCCAGCGAGGATTATTCCCCACCGCAGATTGCCGCCTGGGCGCAGGTGGATGAGGCGCGCTGGCGGCAAAAAATGGCGCAATCTCAGGTGTGGGTGGCGCTACTTGACCAGCAGCCGGTGGGGTTTATTACCGCCGTGGACCACTATATCGATTTACTGTTCGTTTCCCCGGCTCATAGCCGTCAGGGCATTGCCAACCGGCTGCTCGAGACACTCTCTGCGCAGATCCCGTCCGGTACGCTGACGGTGGAGTCGAGCATCACGGCCAAACCGTTTTTTGAGCATCATGGATTCAGGGTGGTGGAACAGCAGCACGTGGACGTGCGCGGTGAGACGTTGATCAATTACAGAATGAAGAAGGTGAGGTCGCCCGGATAAGCGTTCATCCGGGCGAGGTTGACGCAGATAAAACTTATTTTGCCGGAATCGCTTTCAGCAGTTCCGTCAGCAGCGTCCAGTACTGGCCCACGCTTTCGATATGCACCTGTTCATCCGGGGAGTGCGGACCGGTAATGGTTGGCCCGATAGAGACCATATCCATTTCCGGGTACGGTTTTTTGAACAGACCGCATTCCAGCCCCGCGTGGATAATCTGGATGTTCGGGGTTTTGTTAAACAAGCGCTGGTAGGTTTCACGCACCAGATGCATCACCGGTGAGTTAGCATCCGGCTGCCAGCCAGGGTAGGCACCTTTCGCCTGGGTTTTGGCACCGGCCAGTTTACCCAGTGAATCCAGCATGCTGACGACATAGTCTTTGCCGCTGTCGATCAGCGAGCGGATCAGGCAGTGGATCTCAACGTTGTTGTCGGTCATGGTCACAACGCCGACGTTCAGAGAGGTTTCTACCACCCCTTTGGCCACGTCGGAATTACGGATCACGCCGTTTGGCGTGGCGTTCAGCAGACGGACAAAGCCATCACGGGACGCCGCCGTCAGCGCGGCTTTATCGTTGGTGACCGCATCCAGCAGCAGCACCAGGTTCTTCTCTTTCGCCGCCAGTTCATTTTTCAGGATATCCTGGTAGGTATTCACCAGCGCGGTCAGGTGCTGCACCTGGTCAGCCGCCACGGCGAGGGTGGCGAATGCTTCGCGCGGAATGGCGTTACGCAGCGTACCACCGTTGAAATCCACCAGGCGCAGGTCCAGTTCTTGCGCATGACCGGCGAGGAAGCGGGCCAGCAGCTTGTTGGCATTGCCCAGACCGACGTGAATTTCACCACCGGAGTGGCCGCCTTTCAGCCCTTTTAAGGTCAGCTTGAAGCTCTGGAAGCCTGCCGGAATCGCTTCACGGGTCAGGGCCAGGTTCGACGTAAAGTCGATACCGCCGGCGCAACCCATATAGATTTCGCCCTCTTCTTCAGAGTCGGTATTGATCAGGATGTCTGCCTGCAGCCAGTTAGCCTGCAGCCCGAACGCGCCGTCCATGCCAGCTTCTTCGGTCATAGTCAGCAGCACTTCCAGCGGGCCGTGGACCACGCTGTCATCAGCCAGTACCGCCAGCGCGGATGCCATACCGATGCCGTTATCCGCGCCCAGGGTGGTGCCGCGTGCTTTGACCCACTCGCCGTCGATGTATGGTTGGATAGGATCTTTGGTGAAGTCGTGAACGGTATCGTTGTTTTTCTGCGGCACCATATCGAGGTGCGCCTGCAGGACCACCGGTTTACGGTTTTCCATACCGGCAGTGGCAGCCTTACGAATCAGAATGTTGCCAACCTGATCGCGTTCTGCGTGTAAGCCTTTTTCTTTTGCCCAGCCCATGATGTGTTCAGCGAGTTGTTCTTCGTGATAGGACGGATGGGGAATGGAGCAGATTTTGGCAAAAATATCCCATAGCGGTTGCGGGGATAATTGAGACAATTCAGACACGATGAGTCTCCTTACGATCGCCTGCAAAAATCTTTTACAGGTCGAGGGTTAGCAATAAAAAGTACAACAAGCGCAGGCTTGCGCAGTGGGGTTGAGAATACCACTTTCCACGGCGACTGGTAGTGTAAAACGCGCAAAAAGCGTCGCGAATGCCGCTTAACACTGGTTTTTAGCGCGTCAGATCTCTATAATCTCGCGCAACCATTTTCCCCCTCGAACATCATTTAAGCCGTATTACACAGGCTGGGACACTTCACATGAGCGAAAAATACGTCGTCACCTGGGACATGTTACAGATTCACGCCCGCAAACTGGCCAATCGTCTGATGCCTTCTGAACAATGGAAAGGGATTATTGCCGTCAGCCGTGGTGGTCTGGTGCCAGGCGCATTACTGGCGCGTGAACTGGGTATTCGTCATGTTGATACCGTTTGCATCTCCAGCTACGACCACGACAACCAGCGCGAACTGACCGTTCTGAAACGCGCTGAGGGTGATGGTGAAGGCTTCATCGTTATTGATGACCTGGTTGACACCGGTGGTACCGCTGTCGCCATTCGCGAAATGTATCCAAAAGCTCACTTTGTCACCATTTTCGCTAAACCGGCTGGTCGTCCGCTGGTTGATGATTATGTTGTTGATATTCCCCAGGATACCTGGATTGAACAACCGTGGGATATGGGCGTGGTGTTCGTACCGCCGATCTCTGGTCGTTAATTTCCAACCGAAATGCTAATTACCACGCCCGGTTATGCCGGGCGTGGTTTTTTTTCGCCGTATGCAGGTTACAATGACCAGAGTGGCAACACGATGGAGACTGCACATGTCACAACCTAACCTTAGTGAAACGCTGTTTAAACCTCGATTCAAACATCCAGAAACCTCTACGCTGGTGCGCCGGTTTGCCTCGGGCTCGCAGCAACCGATCCAGTCCGCACTCGACGGTACCAACGTTGATCACTGGTATCGTCTGATCAACCGCCTGATGTGGGTCTGGCGCGGCGTCACTCCTCAGGAGATCCTCGACGTGCAGGCGCGCATTGTGATGAGCGATGCCGAGCGTACCGATCCCGACCTTTACGATACCGTCGTCGGCTACCGCGGCGGGAACTGGATCTTCGAGTGGGCGAAGCAGGCGATGATTTGGCAGCAGGCCGCCAGTCAGGAGGCCGATCCGCTCCTCAGCGGGCGCCACTGGCTTCATGCGTCGAACCTCTACAGTATTGCTGCCTATCCGCATATTAAAGGTGATGAACTGGCCGAGCAGGCCCAGGCACTGGCCAATCGCGCTTATGAAGAGGCGGTGCTTCGTCTGCCGGGTGAGATGCGTGAGCTGGAGTTTCCTGTGCCCGGCGGCGCGCCGGTGACCGGCTTCCTGCATATGCCGAAAGGTGAGGGGCCGTATCCGGTGGTTCTGATGTGCGGTGGGCTGGATGCGCTTCAGACCGACTACTACAGCCTGTATGAGAAGTATTTTGCGCCACTGGGCATCGCCATGCTGACGCTGGATATGCCTTCGATTGGCTTCTCGTCAAAATGGAAACTGACCCAGGACACCAGCCTGCTGCATCAGCATGTGCTGAAGTATCTGCCGAACGTGCCATGGGTCGATCATACCCGGGTGGCGGCGTTTGGTTTTCGTTTTGGCGCCAACGTCGCCGTCCGCCTGGGCTATCTGGAACCCCAGCGTTTGAAGGCGGTGGCCTGCCTTGGCCCGGTGGTGCACAGCCTGCTGGTGGATCCGCTGCGTCAGGGGCGGGTGCCGGAAATGTATCTGGACGTTCTGGCGTCGCGGCTGGGAATGCACGATGCGTCTGATGAGGCGTTGCGCGTGGAGCTGAACCGCTATTCGCTAAAAACCCAGGGACTGCTTGGGCGCCGCTGTCCGACCCCGATGCTGTCCGGCTTCTGGAAAAACGATCCGTTCAGCCCGGAAGAGGAATCGCGTTTAATTACGTCGTCTTCGGCCGATGGCAAACTGCTTGAGATTCCATTCAAGCCCGTTTATCACAATTTCGATCGCGCTCTGCAGCAGATCGCCCGGTGGATCAGTGATAGATTTAGTTAATATATTGCTAAATTTTATTGATTTGGTAAAACAGTTGCATCACTAAAGGAGATCGCAATGACGTTACCAAGTGGACACCTGAAGAGTAAGCTGATGAAGAAATTCACGGCTCTTGGCCCTTATATTCGCGAAGGGCAGTGTGAAGACAACCGCTTCTTTTTCGATTGCCTGGCAGTCTGCGTCAATGTAAAACCGGCGCCGGAGAAACGCGAGTTCTGGGGATGGTGGATGGAGATGGAAGCACAGGCATCGCGCTTCACCTACAGCTATCAGTTTGGCTTGTTTGATAAAGAAGGGGTCTGGCGCCCGGAGGCGATCGACGATCCTGAAGTTAAAGAGAAGCTTGAGAAGACGCTGCTTGATTTTCACGACCGGGCTAAAGCATTACTGGTGACATTCAGCCTGAAGCTGGAAGCCGCCGACGACGTGAGCGAGCCCCTCAGACTCCGTGCCTGACGCGCTAACGGTTCCATGAAAAAAATCCACGCTATGTAGCGTGGATTTTTTTATTCCCGTAGCCTGCGTAGCAGGTGATGATTTAGCCCATGTTGATGATGCGGGGTGGCTGACCAACGGCAATCATGCCGTCCGTCAGATCTTTGGTGACCACCGTGCCGGCCCCCACTTTCACATTATCGCCCAGCGTGACGGCACCGATCACGACGGCATGTGCACCAAACTCCACATTATCGCCAATTTGCGGGCTGGCGCCTTCCTCGCCATGGCTATCGGTAACGCTCCCGATTGTGACCCCCTGACGCAGAATGCAGTTGTTGCCGATTACCGTACCCCGGTTAATGACGATGCAGTGGGGATGAAAAAGCTTTAATCCATAGCCGATACGCGTTTGCCAGGGGATTTCGACACAAAACAGACATTCGTTGATGGTTTTGTTCAGGATGATAAAAGGGATGGCGCACAGTTTGTAGAGTGGATTACGGCTGCGATAGAGCGTCGCCAGACGATAAAGCAGAATGGCTATTTTGGCTTTCATACCGCCGGTGTGCTTGATTTCCTGACGTACCTGCCGGATGGATTCAAACATAATTATTCCTTAATGTTAAATGAAGCCATTGGATACCAACCATCCGCTTTTCGGCCTTCATTTGCGAGGCGAATGCGTGGCGTGCCCTGACGGTTAGTTAAGGCAACCTCCAACTGATATTTCCCAACGGGAATGGCGGTGGGCATGTCAAAAGAGAAATGGCTCTGATGGCTGCCGGGTAGCCACTGACGAACATCATCCTGAGTGGTTTTCCGGGCAACGACATCACCACGGGCATTAACGATCCGCCATTGCATCAGCCAGGGCAGATAAACCGGTGCCACCCCATCATTGTGCCAGGTGGCAGCCACGATAAGCGGCTGGTCTGACTGCACGGAATTTTCAAGCTGGATCTGGCTGACGCGATAGCGATAGCCAATGCGCAACAAAGCGCGATCGAGGATATCGCGGTATTCAGCGGGAACCAGGCGCGATTTCAGGTTCAGCGTACTGGCATGCTGCGCTATAGCCCAGTCAAACGTTGCCTGAACCTGCTCACGGGTGTAGTGCTGCACGCTTTGCCATTCGCTCATATAGCCACAAATTTCAAGACTGACCGGCGCATGGTGCCAGCGGGTGTTAAACCCAGTGAAAGCAGCCTGCGCGGCAGCCAGGCGCGCGGGGTAATCGTCGTGCATATGGCTCCAGTCCGGGGTAAAGTTATGCCAGTCCCCCCAGCAGTCAGCACGCCATCCGGCACCCTTTTGGCTGGCGTAGGCCAGGGATTCCCCGCCGCTGATGAGCATAATTTTGGGCGTTTTGGGAAAGCTGGTGAAGTGCATATCGACATAGCGATTGAGCTGCGCCGGGGTGTATTTCTCCATCAAAGGCTGCACATCGCCAAAATTGGAGTTATGCCATTCACCCCAGGAGCCCACGATACCAATATCGATATACGCCAGTTCCGGATTGCCATCGTAGCGAGCGCCCATGGCGTTTAGCAGCTTTTTGGCGTAGGCGATAAAAACAGGATCGCTCAGATCCGGCACAAAGGTTTTACCGTTTTCGACCCATTGACCTTTTATGCCTTTTGCTATCAGCCAGTCCGGGATTTTCGAACCCGACTGCGGTTCATCCAGTACCATGACGCGCAGGCCAACGTTCATTGCCGGCTGATGGTGTTGCGCGACGGAGAACGCGTGTTCGATAGCGTCAAACTGATAAACGCCTTCCTGAGGTTCCAGTTCGTTCCAGTAGAAACGGTCGTATTCAATGCCGGTGTCAGGGTACTCCTCCGGCGTCGGTTTCTGCCCGTAACCATCGTGAAAACTGGCCACGCCCATGCCTGGGTTGGTTAAGATCCCGTCGAAGGCGGGCGGGGTGATGACGATACGTTCTGCCCATGCAGAAAATGAGGGTGCTAAGCTGGTGACCAGGAGTGTCGCCAGGACCGGCATCGCGCGGAAATAAGCAGCAGCCATCGTTAGTTCACTTTGTCATGAAGGTTAACAAACCATGTCCAGATACCGACATGGAAGTTCTTGAAGACGTCAATCCCAAGTGCGGACTTGAACATGTAGAGCGCCAGCAGTACGGATAAAATGCATAACAGCAGGGCGACCATAATCGCCAGCGTTGAGAAAAAGCGGCCGAGCGCTCCGTCCCGTGAATGCTGACGCAGATCCCGCCCAAACAAGAAAACCACAAAGTAGCGGCGGTGAAAGAAAGGAAAGCTCCGCCGAAAATCAATCCGATGTCGTGAGGCGAGCGTCGCCCGGACCAGCGCCTGCTCTATTCCACGTTTTTGTTCCGGGGTTAGCGAAGCTTCTACTTCCGCATCGAGCGAGGAATAGAAACGATCGACGACCCGTTCTGATGTAGGTTTCGGCACTATCAAGCCTTATCGGTTAGGCGCTGATAAACTTTGGCGGTTTCAGCGGCAATTTCTGGCCAGCGATACTTCGGCATCAGTTGGCTGTAGTCAACGGCTCCTGGGCCATGCCAGGCCTGTAGTTTTTGCGCCAGTGCGGCAACGTTTCCTACCGGGAAATAGATATCTGACGGCAGGCCAATCTCCATATTGGCAGGAATGTCGCTGACCACCACCGGCAGGGACCATGACATGGCTTCCAGCAGGGCAATCGGCAAACCTTCATGGTATGAAGGCAGAACGAACAGCCCGGCTTGTGAAAATAATGTCTGAAGCGGCTCACCGCTGATAAAACCGGTCATGATGACATTGGGCTGGCCGGCCGCCTGTTGCTTTAACCGCTGGCTGTACTCATCGGGATGGTCAGCATCACCGATAAGCACAAGCGAAACCTGACATTGCGCGGCTGTATAGGCGGCGATCAGATCATGGAGGCCTTTCTCCTCAACAAAACGGGCCACCGCGACAATGTACTGACCCGCTTTCAGGCCGTACTTATCCAGCGTCGCCTCCATCGCCTCCTGCGGTGGAAGTGGCAACTGACGCACGCCGTTATAAATGACGTTGGCGTCGGTGCGACCATGGTTGGTCTTGATCAGATTGTTGATCACTTCCGAGATAACGATGACTTCGTTGGCATATTTGACGGCCCACTTCTCACCGAGACGCAGCATCTCTTTCGCCATTTTCCCCCATTTCTGGCGATCGTAATCCGGACCATGGTGGGTAAATACAACGCGCTTGCCCAGCAAACGCAGGAGCGGAACCACTAATCCTGGGCCAACGGCATGAACATGGACCACGTTTGAGCCATCAAACAGGGTGCTGAAAGCGGCCAGCGTTGAGTGAACAATCGCTTCGAATTTACGGCTCTTTGGCGCCCACAGGCTTTTCAGGCGGACGCCTTTGTACTCGCTACGACGATAGCTAACGTACGGCGAGCGTGCGATGACACAGATATCAGCATGATTTTGCTGATAGATTTCCGGATATAAATTCTGGCAATGTGTTTCTACGCCCCCCTGAACATCAGGAATGCCGCGCGTGCCAAGAACCGTGACGTTGGTCTTCATTGTTGTTCTCCCGCGAGCTGCTGGTAGAGTTCCCGTAGCACCTGCATATGGTGGGCAAGATCGTACTTATCCTGTAAGCGCTGGCGAGCATTGACCCCCATTTCGCGGGCCTGTTGCGGGTTTGCTGCCAGTGAGTCCATGATCTGCGCCAGCGCATCGGCATTTCCGGGTTCAAAGAGATAACCGTCAACTCCATCGCGGATCTGCTCTGGAATACCGCCAATGTTACCGCCGACGACAGGGCGGCCAAACGCCATGGCTTCCAGCACCGACATCGAACAGTTTTCATAATATTCCGACGGGACAATCACCGCCCGGGCGCCGCGTATCAGATCGTTGAGGGCCTCGCCATGGCGCATATAGCCGAGGAATTCCGGCCCGCTGAAGCGCGAACGCAGATCATCATTTAATGGGCCATCACCGATTATTTTAAGCGGCATGGTTTGCTGCATTTTCAACTGCGCCTGCGCCAGGGTGGCGACCCCTTTTTCACGACTCAAACGGCCAATATAGAGAAAATAATCCCCTGCGGTATCTCCTGGCGTTGTCGTGCTGGCATCAATGCCATTCACGATGACGTCAATTCGGGCGTGAGGTAACTTACGCAGCAGGGTCTGGCGCATAAATTCACTAGGCGCGACGATGGAATCGAGCATGGAGTAGTTTTTGGCAAACTTCTGCCAGTAGGCTTCCAGAGAGAGCAACAGGCTTTTGCCGGTGTCACCCTGCTGGCAGCGATGGCGGAAGGCATTCATCACCGAACCGGTAATACAGTCATCGCAGACGTGTCCGTCACGCAGCATGGTGTAGGACGGACAGACGATTTTATAATCATGCGCGGTGAGTACGGTTTTACAGCCAAAGCGTTTGGCGACGCCAATTAGCGCGGGCGTGAGCTGATGATAGATATTGTGGAAGTGGACAATGTCCGGTTGCTCCTGCAGCAACAAGGTATTGAGCTTTTCACATGCTTCAGAATTATAAATAAAGTCGACGCCGGCTTTTATCTTACCCAGCAGACCGTGACTGCGATGATAATCTACGTTATGTACGAAAAATTGCTCCCAGGGCGAAGGCTTGTTCTCGGGGTGCTGCATGCTGAAATCCACAACCTGAAAACCAGATTGCAGCATGGCATCCCGCTCCTGAAAGTAAACGGTTTCCGCTCCTCCTTTAATAAAGAAGAACTTATTAACGAATAATATTTTCATTTTCTGTCTTGATATGCTTTGGATTAGTCACGGTCACCGCGGGTCGTTTCATCGGGTCTTTGACCGAATTAATTACGCCACGCAGCAGGCCTGCGGAAAAGAGCGATAAGTTGATGACGCTCTGTACGCCATCTCGCAATGATTTATTTTTAATCGCTTTCAGGGCAGTAAATGCCAGTAGAGGCAGGATCGCGATAGCGATCAGTTTGAGATTCAATGACAGAAGGCAGACGAATAAAAACAGGAGATACAGGGTAAATATCAGTTCGTTTCTGACAATCCGGAAGGCCGCTGGGAAATGTGCCTTGCCCCAGCAATTGCGCAGGAGTTCACCCGGCGCCCATAAAAAGCCATTTTTCCAGCGATAGGTGAGCATTTTGAAGGTTGGCATGGTGTAAGAAGCATGGCTGAAATAGGGGGCAGCAAGGCGATGCAGCTTATAACCTGCAGACTGTAAACGAATGCCTAATTCCGCCTCTTCATAGCCGTGCAGATTGAGGTTTGTCAGATAGCCAATTTTTTCTATCGCCGCGCGACGATAAAGTCCGCCACCGCCCAGATGATCGGTATCACCCTGCGGATAGATAAGATGTAGACGCTGTTTGCGGGATTTAAATTCGTAGTTGGAGGCATCATCCATCTCAACGCTGCCCGCCACCCCGGCATATTCCGGATGCGCTTCAAGGAAAGCGACTGCCGTATCAAGGAAACCAGGTTCCAGTTCCATGTCACCATCCAGCAGCAGCAGATAATCCCCTTCGCTGTAGAGCCAGCCCAACTGGTGGCCTATCCCGCAGCAGCGGTCTTTGGCGTTATCCAGGCACACGACCATCGCGTCTTTGGCGACCGCCAGTTCACGGGTGTTATCGCTGGAGAGACTATCCGCGACGATAATCTGGTGAGGATAGGGTTGTAATTGCTTACGCACACTGTCGATCGTTTTTTCAATTCCCTGAGCTTCATTCAGGGTCTTAATGCTAACGGTAATCGAAGGAGTTTTATTCATATTAGGTACCGGAATTCAAACGGACAGAGCGGTGGATGACAATCAGAGCCCCAAGGGCCAGCCATAATAAAAACTGTAGCATGGGAATAATCATCAGGATCTGGCTATAGGGGAGACTGAGCAAACATCCGATGACAAAGACATAAAATGCCGGGGCTGAACTAAGCAGTTGTATATCTTCCCGCTTCAACTCACTGCGAGAAAATGTCTCTTTTGGCCGCATCGAGATAAGAATCGACGATATCATGGCAATAAATAGTACGACGCCAATGATCCCGACTTCCCAAAGCAGCATGCTTAATGCCGTGGAGTCGAGAATTAAATGGAACCAGGCGCCAATATAGCCAGGAGAGACGGTACTGCCGCTGTTGGTGGCATTCAGACCATAGCCGAACAGCATTCCACCGGGACCAAACAACTCGTTGTGCTGCATCCAGAAAAACAGGGTCGTAAAGCGCCCAAGTTCGCCGGTGTCCATAATGTAGTTTGTGTCAAAAATATAGCCGAGGGAGTCGATAAACACCGACAGCGCGCTTTTTGTCGGGTCGCCGCCAAATGCTGAAGAATAGTTGGCGGCCAGAATCGTGATCGCGGCAAAAATCAACACCACCATTCCCACGGCAATAATCAACAGCGAGCGTAGGCTGACTTTACTGACGCCGCTGACATAGCCAGGCATGATCCACAGGAGCGCCAGCAGGAAAGGAGAGAGCAGAATGACGAATTTCACTTCACCAATCACGCAGAGCACAAAAGCAAGCACGATATGAATGACCATGGATTTAAACGAGCAGATGCCGTGTTTAAATTCTGACACCTTTAACAGCATGATCAGCAGGCAGAACATCCCCATGGCGGCGGTATTCCCTCCACCCATCGGATCGCCACCGAAGGTGCCCACAACCGAATCCCACTTTTCATCTTCGCCGCGTATGGCGACGCGTTTTGGCACCACAAACAGCACCTGATAGATAGCAATCGGGAACTGGACGTAAAACAGCCAGTAGAAGAGTTGGGTTAACCGGTGTAGCTGTGATTCGCGGAACATGCCGAGCAACATGCAGAACATTACCAGCGACAGGGCCAGTTCGTTCTTAAAGCCCACAATAGTGGTCACGATACCGGACTGCAGCACGGTCGACGCGAGGCTCAGGAAAATAAACGTCAGATAGAGCGCGAGAACTACCTTTTCACGTGTGCTTAACGTCAGGGGCTGCGGATGGCTCTGCATCATCAGCAGTATTACCATGATCAGCACCATAAAAAAGGGCAGCCACAGCACGGCCGCAATACCGGTGAAATACTGAACGGTGCCGCAGAAGACGATAGTCGTCAGGGCAAACGCTTCCAGATAGCGGCCGGTATTCAATTGCATGCGTTCTGCTCCTGCAGGGAGAGCTTCTTCGCCCTGGTATTCATTTTCAGCAGGATAAACAGGTAGCGTACGCTGGTGAGCACCGAAAAGGTCAGCAGCGAAATTTCATAGCTCACACCCATTTTGGGCATCGCCACAAAGGCAACGCCAATAATCAGCAACTGCTCCAGTTGGATCCGCAGGAAGTAGCGCTTTGAGCCAAAAATCAGCTCAATGACGGTCAAGGGGCTGACGGCCAGCGCCGCAAACAGATAGGGCAGCATATAGCGTGAGGTTGGAATGGAGTCGAGCCATTCCTGACTGAAGCCCAGACGCATAACCAGCGGGTAGAATATCCAGATCCCGAGGATACACACCATCGCTGCGGCAATTAACAGCAAACGTACTTTTTTATACTCTTGATAGTTAAAGGTATTATTGCGGAAGTCCATTGACCATTTTGAAAAAATGGAGTTGCGTACCGCATTGCCAATGATCATCACCGGTGACAGGCAGAAGCGGCTGACCACCGAAAAATAGCCAGCAACCAGCGGCGAAAACCAGACGTTAATCAGCATGGTGGGCAGGTTATTGCTGGCCATCGCCAGAACTTCTGCGCTGCCCACCCGGCTGATATGCTGCCAGTGCTCGCGAAGAAAACGGCCATTCATCGTCGGGGAGAAATGCGCCAGCGTCAGCGTTCTGAAGTTAAATAAACGCAGCAGACAGGCGCCGAGCAGCAGCAGAATGCCGATCATCCATGCCAGATAGAACAGCACGGTATTGGGCATGACCAGCAGGGCAATCGCCACTACCAGCGAAACCGCGATACGCTGAAAGGTCAGAAACTGATAGTTACCGCCACGCAGCGAGAGGTTCTCGGCTATTAATACCAGCGCATAGCCCAGGGTCATCAGGTAGAGAAAGGCAATATTCAGGTCAAAAATCAGCCCAGTAATCACCGCCCACGGCACCGCCATCACCAGGCTTTGCAGCAGGCAAAACACCACGTTCTGACCTAGCTCATGATCTTCCTGGCGGGGGATCAGCAGCTGTGACGCAAAGGTACAGACCTGTGCGCCAATCAGTACATTGCTATAAATCATCGCGTAGTGACCCACTTCCGCCATACCGTAGCGATGGGAAATCAGCCATACGGAAAAAGCGCCTATCAGCTGGGACAGGACCGAAGAGCTGGCGATTGATGAGATGCTTTTAATTAAATTCATAAGCTCTATTTCGGTGAAATGAGTTCGCGCATATCACGTTCAGTCAGGCGTTGGCCTTCCTGAGTCTTCAGATTCTCTTCCGTCACCTGGTTGAGGATGCTGGTCACGCGAAGATCGCCAGCCGCACGCAGTCGGCTATCAGCATCACGAATCTGTCCGGCCTGCTCTGCGGCTTTAACCACAAGCAACGCAATATCAACATGCGGTGCCAGCAGCAGGCTGTCCTGTGCCTGGCTGAGGGATGGCGTATCGATGATGATCATCGGGTATTTTTGCTGCAGTGACTTCAGGAGGGCAGGTAGCCGCTCTGACGTCAGCAATAACAACGATGAATCACTAAGCTCACCGCGGGGCATCAGGTCCAGATTCTCGCCTAAGCCAATGACCGCCTGTTCGACAGAACACTGTCCGTTGAGGTATTGGCTAAATCCGGCTTTATGTTGAGGCCATCGGCTGGATAACCCGGAACTGGTGAGATAATCCAGATCGATAAGCAGAGTTTTACCGGCTCTACTGGCAGACCAGGCCAGCAGCTCTGCCATCAGGCTATTACCGGATTGTGAGCGCACCGCGGTAAGCAAAATGCTGCTCGGGAGCGCCGTTTTATTCAGTAACGCCAGGCGCAGGCTGTGGAGCATGTCGGCATACAGCACGTTCTGGAACGTGTTTTTTGCGCTCTCCTGATGGGGCAATAGCGGGAATTCACCACTGGCATCCAGGGCGGCTTTGCTTTTCAGTTCACTGATGTTGTTGACCCTTTTATCGAGGGCGGTGCTGATGATCAGGTACATGACGTACAGGGCCAGTGCCATCATAGCGACCATCACGATTAACAATCCACGATTAGGTTTCGACGGGATTTCAGGCGGTACGGCCGCGTCGTAGATAACCTCGTCCGGAACGGAAAACTGCTCGGACAGTTTTTGCTCATTGGCTCGCTGATACAAAGACTTATACAACTCTTCGGTTTTATTCAGCTCCGTCGTCATAGTGTTGTATTTATCGCGTTTAGCGGCCAGTTCCTGGAAGTTGTCTTTTTGCGCGTTAAGCATCTGCTGGTAGTGCTGCTCATCATCCAGGGCAATCTGGTATTGCTGGCGCAAACCGTTTAACAGTTCACCCAGTACCTGACCTATCTGGCTGTTGACGGTCTGTAGCTGTGCCTGCGCCTGGCGATATTTGGGATGATTCGGACCATAGTGCTTAGCCGCTTCCGATAAGTTACGGCGCGTTTGGGTCAAGGCAATGCGCAAATCCTGAATCTGTGGATGACCGGAGATATCCGGCAGCGAAATGATCTCTTCCGGCGGTTTACCCTGCTGACGACGCACTTTGTCCCAGATTGTTTGGGCCTTCAGGCGACGCTGAGTGGCATCGGCAAGATGATTAATGGTGATGCCGAGTTGCTCGGTTTCATAACCATCCATGCTGCGAAAGGTTAATAATCCGTTATTTTTCAGGTAATTATCGATGTCCGCTTTTTGCTGCGCCATCTTGTTTTTCAGGTCATCCATCATTTTTTCGTTCCAGCCCTGGGCCTGAAGCAAGGTTTTTTGCTTCAGTTGCAGACTGTAGTCGATGAAGGCCTGAGCCACGCCGTTGGCGATGACGGCTGCTTTCTCTGGCGATTTCGCTTCCATCGAAACCGCGACTAACTGGGTGGTTCTTACGCCAGAAATCGTGATCTCTTTTTGCAATGCGCGAATCGCATTGTTGACTCTCGTCGCCTCATCGAGGTTGTTACCTCCGTTAAACTCGGCATCCTGATCGAGCTTCAGCGTTTTGACGGCGGATTCAAGCACAACCCGCGACTTCATTAAGGCGTACTTTGTTTCGTAGTAATCGCTGCGGGTGGAATCGTAGTTTTCCAGTCGCGGGAGCGGTGACACATCCTGGGCCTGGGCTTTAAACAGCACTGTTGCTGTCGCCGTATAGCTGGACGACATAAAGCGCGTCAGGATAAATGCTGCGACGCCTGCGAGAATGGTCACCAGCAGGCACCAGATAAGCCGGTGCTTAATTTTGTTGAAATAGGGTGTAAAGTCGATAACACCTTCTTTCTTCTTCCCATTTTCTACCAATGAAATTGCCATATCAGAAGAAGCTCATTCCAATAATAATGGTATCTCCGGCCTGAATGGCGGAGTCGGCGGCGACATTCTCCAGCAGCTTACCGCTGCGTACCTGGCGAATTCGGATGTCATGGCGATCGGCGCGGTCGGTGAAACCGCCGGCTAGGGCAATGGCTTTTTCGGCGGTTAAGCCGGGCTCCCAGGCGTAACCGTCGGGTTTTTTGACTTCACCGAGCAGGTAAATCTTACGGTATTCGGCAATGCTGACGGTCACCATCGGGGCCTGCAGATAGCTGCCGCGCAGTTTGTCGGCAATTTCTTTACTGACCTGTTCGGGGGTTTTCCCTTTTAGCGTCAGGGAGCCAATATAGGGATATTCGATATTGCCGCTGTTATCGATTTTCACGCGCATGGTCAGATCCTGTTCACCTGATACGGTAATGTTCACTTCATCACCTTGATCCAAATGATAGACGGCATCAGGCGGGTTTCTGACCGTTTGTGGCGGTGTCGAGCAGCCTGTCAGCAACCATGCCAGCAGAGGAATCATTGCCAGTTTCCTGCTTGTAAGGATCATATCTGTACCTGTGTCATAAAAATAATAGCCGAGTCGTTGTAGCCGAGGGTGCGTTCGACTGCGTGATCGTAGTCCGGGCCAATATAAAAAACGTCCGTATCTTTATTGGAGTGCATCGTGTTCCATTGCAGCTTCAGCTTAAAATTGATGGATGGACGATAATCATAATTAAAGGTCAGCGACAGAAGGTTTGACTGGTCTTTTCGCCCATTTGATTGATGTTTATAGTCTTCGGTAATGTAGGAATAATCGACCAGGGTTGAAAAACGATCCACCAGCCAGTGATGCTCATAACCCAGACCGAAATTTGAGACCAGGATGTAGCCGCCTGAGTCAGAAGGGTCCTTTATGCGCTGTGAACTGTGTAGATTGAGTTTTATCTGTTCGAGAGGTTTCCAGTCAGCGTTAATGTCCCAGTTTAGTCCATTAAATCCCTGAGAATCAGGGTTATGGATGAAATCTTTGTACAACCAGGCTACGTTGCCATTAATCTCAGTTTTACCGGAAAGGCGGTTTTTCATCCCGACCAACAGATAGTATTCATTGGTATCTTTTAACGGATTTAGCTCATAGCGGCGTTGGTTGGTAATGAAGCTGTAGCGATAGCGAAGCGTCTTTGCTTTCTGATCAAAAATCTCGGCAACCAGGCTGTTCTCATGCCATTCCTGATCGCGCATATAGTAATAAAAGTCCGCATCGGCAGCCTGCACGTTCGAAAGATCGCGAAAGCGCAATTGCTTATAGAGTAACGCCAGTTCCGCCTTGCCGCGCCCCTCAGGGGCACCGTAGCTGTAGCGCAGTTCGCTGTTGAAAAAGCGAGTACTTAGCGGTTTGTTAATGCCAAACTCTTTAAACTGCTCTGGCAAAAAGCCCAGCGTCGTATCCAGACCGCGTTCTTCGTGGCCCAGAGTCTCATTCAGGTCTAGCGACAGTCCGTGCATCCTGCCATAGCGCCAGTTGCCATTGAACATGAAGAAGTGGTTGCTGCGGTTATCTGCACTATCGCTGGTGTAGTTACGATAGTCACCGGAGTACATCAGCAGATAGCGATCTTCATAACGCTGCCCAATCGCTTTAAAGATGGGCTTAATATTTTGATAACCCGAGGCAATTTTATTGTCACTTGCCCGCTGCCAGGTCACGTTGTCGTTGTAACCCACGTCATAGCCCACCTGGCTTTCGAAATCGATGCCGGCCACTCCCGTATGTGGTTTTGCCTGCAGGTCAGCATATACGCAGGGTATATACAGAAGACCGGCCAGAAGGGGGAGTCTAAAACGCATTTTTACCCACAAACCCGCGGAAGAAGGTCAGGAAAATAATTTTGAGATCCAGAAATAACGACCATGACTGAATATATTCGAGGTCGTAGTGAATACGACTTTCCATCTTATCTAAAGTGTCGGTTTCGCCGCGGAAGCCATGAATCTGCGCCAGACCCGTAATGCCAGGTTTCACTTTATGGCGAATCATATAGTTATCGACCAGACCTCGATACTCTTCATTATGTGCCACGGCGTGGGGGCGAGGGCCAACAATCGACATTTGTCCCTGCAGCACATTGATAAACTGGGGCAGTTCATCGAGTGAGGTGCGACGTAAAAATGCCCCAAAGCGAGTAATGCGCGGATCGCCTCTGGTGGCCTGTTTGACCACTTCACTGTTTTCCATTACCCGCATAGTTCTGAACTTCCAGACCTGAATCTGCTTACCATTCAGGCCGTAGCGGTTTTGCTTAAATAACACAGGGCCTGGCGACGTGAGTTTGACACCGATGGCGACAAGCAACATGGCTGGCAAGCTGATCAGGGTAAAGAATGCCCCGAGAATGATATCTTCAATACGCTTTAGCAGCGCACCTTCACCATCAAATGGTGAGGTGAAGATACTGATGGTCTGGATATTCCCGAACATCCGGAGCTGGGAAATATGCGAGCTGTATGAGAACAGATCAGGGACCAGAAATACATCCACGGTGGTGTCAGAAAACTGGTTAAGGAACTCCCGGATACGCTGTTGCGCAACCATCGGCAGCGCGATGTAGATTTCATCAATCTCGTCAGCTTTGGCGAGCGCGAGTAAATCGCGTGAATTGCCTTTCTGCTCAATGTTGATGAATCGGCTATCGCGCTGATTATTTCGGTCTTCAAAATAGCTGATTTCAATCCCGTTTTTGGTGAACTCATTTAACAGCGCATGTTCGATGGCTAACCCGGCAGGGGTGATCCCGAGGATCGCAACTTTGATTTTCTTTCGGTTAATAAAGCGCCGGATAATTAACCTGATAACCAGGACGAATGCAAAGATAATGAGTGAGCATTGAATCACGCCTTCAACCAGCAGAAGGATATTGGGTATCGAGTGTTTATTGAACAAATTCTCGGCGAGCGTGAAAAAAGAAAAAGACAGGATGCTGCTTATGCATAAGCTAAAAAACAGGCAGAGGGATTTGGTGAATAAACGCTCTCTGAACTGGTTGGTGTAAAGATGAAAATATTCATTGCCACGAATAAATATTAGCGAGTAGATAATGCCAAGCAGAACTGACGCCGTCGATTGTTCGACGTGAAAGTACTTTAAGTAGATGAATACCAGAATGTTGACAGTGAAAAAATCCAGAAGCTTCATCAACTTGCTATATCGAGCATTGTAAATTTTAATCTTGCTATCTGCCATTTTTCTCTCGTTTAATAGAGTTAATTAAACAAAATAATATATGCCCTAAAATTGTGCATGATGCCCGATAATCATTCGCATTTGTTATGAACAATGAGCAATCATGATTATAGCGTATAGTTTTTATCATGTCGAATAGATGATAATTTAAATTTAATGTGATGTAATAATTAAATACTGTGAATTTAATGTGAATGAGTATTTCCATGACTGTAAATTATAAGCGGTAATGTTTTATTGTCATTTTGTGGTGAAAGTTATTGTCTGCTAATAATCACCTGGTTATTGTGCAGATTATTGCATCAGTATTCATGGGGACTGTTGGTTTCGGCATATATGGTGTTGCTGAAAATAGGCGTGATATTTTTATGGTTACTGGTGAATGGATATTATTTACAACCGGATTTAGCCTGTAACTATCCCTTGTTGAGCGATTCTGGCTACATAAAAAGGCCCAAAGCGTGATGGCAAATAACACGTTTTGGGCTTCAGAGAGGTCGTTAAGCCAGGTTAATTTACAGGCTAATACACATATATTTGATTTCTAAATAGTCCTCAATGCCGTATTTCGAGCCTTCACGCCCGAGGCCGGAGGCTTTGACACCGCCAAAGGGGGCCACTTCGTTGGAAATAAGACCGGTATTGATACCGACGATCCCGTATTCCAGCGCCTCGCCAACGCGGAAGACGCGGCTCAGATCGCGGGCATAGAAATAGGCGGCAAGGCCAAATTCGGTATCGTTGGCCTGATGGATCACTTCCGCTTCGTCTTTGAAGCGGAACAACGGCGCCAGCGGGCCGAAGGTCTCCTCTTTTGCTACTTTTGCACTGTCGGGAACATCGGCCAGAATGGTTGGCTGGAAAAAGTTACCGCCCAGCGCGTGCACGTTGCCACCGGTGATAATCCGGGCGCCTTTTGCAACGGCATCGGCGATATGTTCCTGCACCTTGGCCACCGCTTTCTCATCGATCAGCGGCCCGGTCGTCACCCCGTCCTGCAGGCCGTCGCCGGGCTGCAGCTTGTTCACCGCCTGCTGTAGCTTCTCGGCAAATTGCTCATACACCCCATCCTGCACGTACAGGCGATTGGCGCAGACGCAGGTCTGCCCGGCGTTGCGGAACTTGGAGGCCATTGCGCCTTCGACCGCCTTATCCAGATCGGCATCATCAAACACGATAAACGGCGCGTTGCCGCCCAGCTCGAGCGAGACTTTTTTAATGTCCTGGGCGCACTGCGCCATAAGTTGGCGGCCGATGTCGGTGGAGCCGGTAAACGTCAGTTTACGTACCAGCGGGTTGCCGGTCAGCTCGTTGCCGATGGCGCTGGCGGAGCCGGTCACCACATTGAACACCCCGTCCGGGATCCCGGCGCGGGTCGCCAGTTCGGCCAGCGCCAGCGCGGAGAAGGGGGTCTGGCTGGCGGGTTTGAGCACCATCGTACAGCCGGCCGCCAGCGCCGGACCGGCCTTGCGGGTGATCATCGCTGCCGGGAAATTCCAGGGGGTAATTGCGGCGGTCACGCCGATCGGCTGCTTGATGACGATCAGGCGTTTATCCGCCTGATGGCCGGGAATGGTATCGCCGTAGATCCGTTTGCCCTCTTCGGCAAACCATTCGATAAAGGAGGCGGCATAAGCAATTTCGCCTTTGGCTTCCGCCAGCGGTTTACCCTGCTCCAGCGTCATCAGGCGTGCCAGATCGTCCTGATTCGCCATGATTAAATCGAACCAGCGGCGCAGGATCGTCGCGCGCTCTTTGGCGGTGAGCTGGCGCCAGGCGGGAAGGGCGCGACTGGCGGCAAGGATGGCGTCGCGGGTCTCTTCGGTCGCCATTTTCGGGACTGAACCCAACGTTTCGCCATTGGCGGGGTTCGTTACGGTAATCACATCGCCGCTAGTGGCATCTCGCCACTCTCCATTGATAAAGGCCTGTTGGCGAAACAAATCCTGGTCATTCAATTGCATGATGATGTCCTGTTTCAGTGCGTTTAACGGGGAAAGGGAGTGGGGTCGTCTGTCACTCCCTTCTCTGTTAAGTGTAGACGCCTGAGCCGAAGGGACGGCCAGGCTATTTTATTTGCCATTTGGCCCTGGGCCGTGCTCACCATCCTCACGTACTGCCTGTACGCTCCGGTGGTTCCGCGCAGTCCGTGACCAAACTGGCTGCAACAATGACCTCTATTGGGACAGGCTCTAAACAGTGACTAAACAGCGGTGGCCAGATTTTAGCGCTGCAAAGCCTGCAGCAAAATTCGCGATGCCCGCCACAAATTTTACATGTTGTGCACACACAAGCCGGTAAGCAACTTGCTTTTATCTGGCAGGGTCGATACGTTCTGTAACGTTACACTAAAACGTTACAGAAGAAATTTTTATTCCGGTTATGACTGAAGACCCTGGCGATTTAGCGAGGCCCAAAGGTGCAACAGACACCCCTACGGTTTGTGAAAGGATAACAATGATGAAAATGAAACAGTTTTGTTCGGCCAGACGTATTTTTGCATTGGCTTGTTTAAGCTCGGCCCTGCTTGTCGGGAGTACGGTGAGTACCCTGGCCCACGCGGCGCTCAACTTCCGCGTTTACTCTTCGCTTCCGGCGGATGAATCCTCAGCGCATTACATTTGGTTCAGCCGCTTTCAGGAAAACCTTAACAATAATGCGAAATTGAAAGGGCAAATTAAGCTCAACTATTTTGCTAACGGCATGCTGGGGAAAGAGGCGGACGCCACTCAGCAGGTGCGTATCGGGGCGATTAATATGATGATTTCCGGTACCTCTATTTGGGCCACGCTGGTGCCTGAAATGGGCGTGCTGGATCTCGGGTATTTATTTAAAGACTACAACCAGGTCGGGCAAGCGCTGGATGGCAAAGCGGGGGACAAACTCTCGGCACTCATGATGGAGAAAGCCAACGTGATGGTGCTCGGTTATGGCTTTAACCTGGGCGCCCGCAACATCTATACCAAAAAGGTGATTGAAAAGCCTGAGGATTTAAAAAATCTCAAAATTCGCGTCCTGCCGGTACCTAATTTCATCGCCACGCTGAATCATATGGGAGCGGTGGCGATCCCGATGCCGGGAGGCGAAGTCTATTCCAGTTTGCAAATGGGGGTGATTGACGGCGTGGAGCATGATGCTCCGACGATTTATGCCAGCAAATATTATGAAATCGTCAAAAACGGCACCCTGACCCGCCATAGCTACAATCCGCTGATGATTGCCATGAATAAAAAGAGTTTTGAGCAAATCCCGCAGGAGCTGCGCGCGGAGGTGCTGGCGGCGGCAAAAGAGGCGACGGACTACGAGCGCCAGCAGGCCGGTAAAAAAGAGCAGGAAGCCATCAAGAATCTCGAAGCGAAAGGGGTGACCTTCCGCGAAACCGATCGCCAGTACTTCTATCAGCAGGTGCAGCCCGTGTGGCAGACGTTCCTCAACCAGTACCCGGATATGAAGCCCATCGTTGATGAAATTACCGCGGCGGCAAAAGACCCATCATGATCGGCACCGCTTGCCCGGCGGTGTGACGGCTGAGGCAGGCGGTGAGGTTAGCAACCTTGTGGAGAGGACTCAACATGGCTGATATCTCTATTAAAGCAAAGGATGAGTGCGTTGCCCTTGCGCTGTTGGGCAAACTGAGCCGGTTTTTAACCACCCTGACCGCCTGGGCCGGGGCGCTGGTACTGTTTATCAATGTGCTGGTGGTGTTTGCATCCGTTATCTGGCGCTATGCGCTGCACTCGCCCATTCACTGGGCTGAAGAAGTGGCCCGTGCGTTGATGATTGCGCTGGTGTTTTTCGGGGTCGCCACGTCGACGGCGAAAGGCGGTCATATTGGGGTCGACCTGTTCCTGCGCTACCTGCCGGAACGGGTACGTCCCTACGTCGTCCATGCCAGCCGCTGGATCCTGTTTCTGGTCGCGGTCGGCTTGGTCATTTCCAGCTATGACCTGGTGCAGGCTGCGCGGCTGCAAACCACTGAGACGGGGCTGCCGCAGACCATCTACGTCATTCCGGTATTGATAGGCTCGCTGGTGATGATGGTGGCGGC
This sequence comes from Klebsiella sp. R445, assembly GCF_051131755.1. Lineage (NCBI taxonomy): Bacteria > Pseudomonadati > Pseudomonadota > Gammaproteobacteria > Enterobacterales > Enterobacteriaceae > Klebsiella > Klebsiella sp. R445. Next base: position 2,145,088 of record NZ_CP180446.1, on the reverse strand, counting down.
GCTGGAGCTTGCCCTGCGTGAGTCCATACGGATTGTGTTGTTCAGCGGCCTGGGCATCGTGGTTCTCGCCGCCATCGGCTATATGAAACTCTCGCTGATGGCCGATCCCGCCAGCGCCGCAGCGGGGCTGATGCTCATCTGCTTTGTGCTCGGTATTCTGGCGGGGGTGCCGATTGCGTTTACCCTCGGCCTGTCTGCCATGGTGTTCTTCATCTGCGATCCGTCATTACCATTTGTCTTTTTCTCCCAGCAGGTTGCCGCGGGAGTGGACCACTTTGTCCTGCTGGCGATTCCGTTCTTCCTGCTTGCCGGCGCCGCCATGGAGATTAACGGGATGTCGACGCGCCTCGTTGAACTTATCGTTCGCGGGATGGGGCGCTTTCGTGGTGGGCTGAACATGACGACCGTGCTGTCGATGGCCTTCTTTTCCGGGATCTCCGGCTCTAAGCTGGCGGATGTGGCGGCGGTTGGTGGCGTGCTGATGCCGGCGGTACGTCGGGCTAAGCAGGACGGTGAAGAGGCCGCGGGGGTGTTCGCCGCCTCGGCGGTGATGGCCGAAACGATCCCTCCCTGCGTGAACCTGATCGTGATGGGTTTTGTGGCGAACATCTCTATCGGCGCGCTATTTATCGCCGGCCTGGTGCCCGCCGCCTGCTTGCTGGTGCTGCTGATGATCGCAGCCAACCGCTTTGGCGGCAAAATTAACGTCAGTGAAGCGTACCCGGTGTTACGCCCACGCACGCAACTCTATCTTGGCGCCGCCGTTGGGCTGGTGATGATCTTTATGATTGGCCGCGGCGTGATGATGGGGATTGCCACATCGACAGAAATTTCAGCCTTTGCGGTGATTTACGCCATCGTCGTCGGTCGTCTCGCCTTTCGGGAACTGACGTTCAAAGCCACGGTGAAAATGTTCGTCGATATCGCAGCCATGTCCGGCGTACTGCTGTTTATCGTCGCCTGCGCGACCAGCCTTTCCTATGCGCTGACGATACAGATGATCCCTCAGCAAATAGCCGAATTACTGGTCAGTATCGGGGTTGAGCAGGGCGCGTGGCTGTTCCTGCTGTTAACCATCGTCATTCTGGTGATTTTTGGTGCGGTTCTGGAAGGAGCTCCCGCGCTGATTATCTTTGCGCCGATTCTGGTGCCGATCGCCGTACAGCTGGGCTTCAGCCCGCTGCATTTCGGCATCATTATGATAATGGCAATGGGGTTCGGCCTCTTTTCCCCGCCTATCGGGCTCGGGCTTTATACCACCTGCGCGATATGCGGCGTGGAGATGAAACACGTTATTCGGCCAATGGCGAAATATCTGGCGGTGGTATTCATCGGAATTATTATCGTGGCCATGGTACCCCCGTTAACAACATGGTTACCGGGACTGGCCGGGTATTAATTTAGACATAAGTCATTCAGGGTGTCGCCGTATTTAAACACCTTTGAAAAGGCACTCTGGCATATTGGCGGGGTGCCTGGTCAACATCGTATCGCTCAGGCTCTGATATTTAACACGCTCGCCGGCGGGGATATCGACAGGCTTAGTTCTTGCCGGTGATAAATGTTATGTGCTGGTGGCGATTTATTTTTTAATGAAAGGAGAAGGCAATGGGATCATTAACAGGAAAAAAAGTATTTATTACCGGTGCTGAGCAAGGTATTGGTAAAGAGACCGCAAAAAGGCTGATTGAAGCCGGGTGTGATATCTATATTCATTATTTCAGTGGCGAAGAAGGTCCCAGAGAATTAATCGCCCTTGCACAGCAGCGCGGAGGAAAGGCGACCTGCGGCTACGCGGATTTAACCAGGGAAGAAGATGCGGCACGGTGCGTTGCCGAGGCGGCGGAATTTTTAGGCGGGATTGATATCCTGGTGAATAACGTCGGCGGAATTATTGCCCGCAAATGGCTCGGGGAGATTGACCCGCAGTTCTGGCGCACGGTGATTGATGTCAACATGACCACGATGCTCAATGTGACGCAACAGGCGTTGCCGTGGCTAAAAGAGGCAACGGATGGCGCGAGTATCGTGAATCTGGCCTCGTTAGCCGGGCGTTCCGGCGGGCACTCCGGCTCGCTGGTGTACTCCATGACCAAAGGGGCGGTGCTGACGTGGACGCGCTCGCTTGCCGCCGAACTGGGTGAGTTTGGCATTCGGGTCAATGCCGTGGCGCCAGGGCTGATTCTGGGCACACGTTTTCATAACCAGCATACCACCCAGGCCTCGGCTGACCGTACTGTCGAAGAGATCCCATTGGGAAGAGCCGGCACGCCGGAAGATGTTTCGCGGGCGATCTGTTTCCTCGCCTCCGAATACGATGGTTTTATTTCCGGCGCCACGCTTGATATTAACGGTGGTATTTACCGGGCATAACTTCGAGGGGCGGGAATATCCCGCCGAAGATCCTGCAAGGATAGGCTATGAACTAAGGACACCAATTGATGATCAAGTCAGACATTATTCACCCGGAGCTACTTCAGGCACTGGCCCTGTGTGGCCATAAAGCCAATATTCTTATTGCTGATGCGAATTATTCATTGTTAACCAATTCATCACCACGGGCGCGGATTATTTATCTTAATTTTTCTCCAGGGTTAATTGGCAGCGTGGTGATTTTACAAAAAATACTCGGCTACATTAATGTTGAAAAAGCGCGGCTGATGTCCAGCCCGGATGATTTTGATAATACGATTGCCAGCGAATACCATAGCCTGCTTTCTGCAATGACCGAACCGGAATATGTGGCCCGCGATGCGTTTTACGCCCTGGCAAAATCGTCGGATACCCTGCTGGTGATCGCCTCCGGCGAGACCCGCCGCTTTGCCAATATTCTGCTCACCGTCGGTCCGACGCTGTTGTGATGGCGGGACGGATCTCCCACCACCGGCCCGGCTTTAGCCTTCGGCAGCATCGCGTACCGACTGACGGCACACCAGCGAAGGAGTAAACAGAAACTCCTGCGGCGCAAGCGACGGGTTTTCGGTTCGCTCAATCAGCCGTTTCACCATGACCTCCGCCATGTCACCCAGCGGAGGCATCACTGAACTCAATCCGGGATAAACCAGCCCCGAGAGCGGGATGTTGTCGATGCCGATAATGGAGATCTGCCCCGGTACATTCACTCCGGCTTCATGCAGGCCGGCCATCAGTCCAATACCGAGCGCGTCATTGATCGCCACTATGCCGTCAGGACAGGGCGACAGGCGGCAGATCTTTTGCGCCAGCGAGCGGCCGAGTTCGGTCATTTCCGTATCACCGTAGGCTGCTATCGTCTGCTCTTCGATAATCATCCCTTCACGAAATATCCCATGCCGCTGTACTGCACTGAGAAAACCTTCGATTTTATGGGCGCGGCTGGGGGTCATACCGGCGGCGGTGGCGAAGATCAGATGCCGGCAACCACGGGCAATCAGATGCTCAGTCGCTAAACGACCGGCTTCGACGTTATCCATGGAGACGCTATCGAGCGCCAAGCCGCCGGAACCGGCGTTTGCCGGCATTCGACCGTCGTAGTTGACCATGACCATTCCCTGCGCGGCTGCGCGAACGAAGTGCGGTTTCTCAATGTCGCCGGCGGCGACAATAATTCCGCGCACGCCGTGGGCGAACATGTCTTCCAGAAAGGCTTCTTCCTCTTCAATCTGGCGGTAAGTGTTGCCGATCAGTACGCGATAGAGCCGCTGTTTGGCCGCCAGATCAACCTCCCGCACCAGCGAGGCGAAGCTGGGGTTAACGATGGAGGGAACCAGCAGCCCGATCATTTTGGCCTGGCCCGTTTTCAACTGCTGGGCGACACGATTGGGGAAGTAATTCAGGGTTTGCATACTTTGCTGAATGCGCGTCAGGGTCTCCTCGCGCATCTGATCGGTGCGACCATTGAGCACGTTGGATACGGTACTGACGGACACGCCTGCGTGTTTAGCGACATCGCGAATGTTTGCCATACATCTCCTTTGTAGCAATGGGTGAGTGGCGGACTAACGATCGTCTGCGGCCTTTTTATATGACCTCTGCAAACCTCATCCAACATCGCTTTCTTTACGGGGGATCATCAATAATAACAGTTTAGTGTAACGTTACAGCTAGCGCTGTCAATGCGATCGCGATCGCCCCCGAGCCAGGCATTAACGGTATTTATGAATCCTGCTCATAGTCCTTATCCCGGTTCCGGGGATTATCCGCCGTTATCTCCGGGTTACTATAATTCAGAAACACATTCCTGACAGGAATGTCAGAAAAATGTCAGCCAGATGACGGGTGTGAAACGTTAACATTGCTTGTGTTCTCGGGCTGGACTCAACGAGAGGGAATAAGATGCGCTTATTATTAGTTGAAGATGAAGAAAAAACATCGAGTTACCTCAATCGCGCGCTGGGTGAGTCAGGCTTTACGGTTGATGTCTCCGCGGATGGCGTGGAAGGTCTGCATTACGCACTAGAATTTGATTATGACGCGATCATCCTCGACGTCATGCTGCCCGGCATGGACGGCTATCGGGTGCTGGAAGGCATTCGGGCCAGTAAACAGACGCCGGTACTGATGCTTTCCGCCCGCGGCGCTGTCGACGAGCGGGTTAAAGGGCTGCGGCTGGGAGCGGATGATTATCTCCCCAAACCGTTTTCGCTGATTGAGCTGGTGGCCCGCATTCAGGCGCTGGTACGCCGGCGTGCCACAGATGGCGCCGATATTACGCAGCTGCACATTCACGATTTGCAGCTCGACCTGCTGGCCCGCCGGGTATTTCGTGCCGGAGCCCGGCTGGAGCTGACGGCGAAGGAGTTCACTTTGCTGAGCCTGCTGGCGCGCCATCAGGGCGAGATTTTATCCAAAATGATGATTGCCGAGCAGGTCTGGGATATGAATTTCGACAGCGATGCCAACGTGGTGGAAGTGGCCATCAAGCGGCTGCGCGCCAAGGTCGATGCGCCGTTCGACGTCAAGCTGCTGCATACCGTTCGCGGCATGGGGTATGTCCTTGAAGTCAGGGCAGAACCACAGAGTTAACACAGGAGTTAAGCATGTCCAGGCGTTCTATCTCCGTCCATATGGCGTTGATGTTTGCGTTATCCGCCTTACTGATTGTTGCGGCCATCGGCATTTTGCTGAGAAGTTCGCTGCACGACTCTTTACGACGACAGATGCATAACGAGCTGCATTTTCGCGAGTCTCTGATGAGCCCGTGGATCACCGCGCGAACGTCGGCGGACGGCTGGTCGACGCTGGCCAATAAATTTACCGTGCTTGCCAGTTCTGAAGGTGAGCGGGTGCGCTACTGGATTGTCAGCGATAATCCCAGTTTTAGCGTAGGCGGCACACCGCCGGTTGGGGTGCAGTGGGCGTCGCTGAAAGAGGGCTTCAACACCGTTCCCGGGGCGACGGATAACGCCTGTTCGCTGTTCCTGCTGGTGAAAACCATTCCTGCCAATGGCGAACGGCCCGCTCTGCGCTACGTCGTCGCTATCGATTCCACGCCTTATATGGGCACGCTCAATGCTTTTACCCAGACGTTGCTGATCATTACCGTGTTGGGGGTGCTGATTGTCGCCGGGCTGGGCTATGCAGCTTGCCGAATTGGCCTGCGACCGGTGGGCGCGTTAAGCCATCAGGCGCGGCATCTGGTGCCGGGAGACCATGGTCAACGCCTGGATACCGAAACATTACCGGTAGAGCTCCAGCCGCTGGCCTCATCCTTTAATGGCGTGCTTGAGCGCCAGGAAATTGCCTGGCGGCAGCTCGAAAGTTTTAATGCCGATGTGGCCCATGAATTACGTACGCCGCTGACCAATCTGATCGGTCAGACCCAGCTGGGGCTGTCGCGGCGGCGTTCGCCTGAAGAGCTGGAAGAGCTGCTGGGATCCAACCTGGAGGAGCTTGAGCGCATGGCCTCCATCGTCAACGACATGCTGTTTTTGTCGCACGCTCATGCGGGGGAACATGCCTCGCAACTGACCCGCGTCTCTCTGCGTGAAGAGACCCTGAAAACCGCAGAGTATGTCGAGCCTTCATTTGCTGAAAAGCAGCTTTCGCTGGAGGTTGAAGGCGAGGCCATTGTCCATATAGACCGCCGCCTGTTCCACCGTTCGCTGGCGAATTTGCTGGAGAACAGCGCCCGACATTCGCCGCCGCACGGTACGGTAACTGTCAGGCTCAGCGAACAGGACAATCAGGCCTGCGTGGCGGTGTCGAACCCCGGCGAACAGATTGCGCCCGGGCATTTGCATCGCCTGTTTGAGCGTTTTTACCGGGTGGATTCTTCACGGGCGAAAAGCGATACCCATCACGGCCTTGGGCTGTCTATCGTGCGGGCGGTAGCGATTATGCATCACGGGGATGTGTTTGCCCGCAGCGAAGGGGGCATCAATACCTTTGGGATCACCTTTGCGATGTTGCCGAACCCAGACGCCTCGCGAAACCGCGTGCCCTATTCGAATATCGCCGCGGTGCCGGAGCCGGCCGACGCTATTGTCCGGCATACCTCTGCCTGACAACCGGCTGAAGTGTTGAGCTGTTATGGCAGCAGCTCGAAGGTGATCGATATTAACGTGGTGGGGCTAATCGCCTCCGGCGGCGGGTTATACAGGGAACCCGCCTGACCATACAGTGTGACCGTGCCGCCTTTAAAGCCGGACGACAGGATTTTATCCATCAGCGGATCGGTCTGTTTGTCATACATCATGCTGGAGTTCATGGTGTTCAATATCGGCGTGCCGTCCAGTTTCTTCTCCAGAATATTCATGGACAGCGATTCGTCGAGCTTATATTTCTCTTTTCCTTTCTTATCCACCACAAAATAGACGCCGTTCGGCAAAATTTCGTATTTTTTATTCTTTATTTTCGCCATGATTTTATTGTCGATATCAACAAACTTTGCCGACATCTGGTCGTTGAGGGCGTTAACGGTTTTTTCAATCTCACTCTCTTTTATTTTCAGTTTTTGCTGGTAAGCATCGTTAAATCCGGAGACCAATGCCGCTGGGGCGAGCTTCATCCCGTTGTCGGTCATTTTTTCCATTGCCGATAAGGCCTGGGTCAGATAGAAAACCCCTAAAGCATAAGCGTTTTTATTGTTTTTATCTGCAAGGTTGAGCTTGTCGTCTTTTACCGCCAGTCGGTCGAGGGCTGACTGTAACGTCTTATTTTTATCGGTTAATGCGGCAACTGCAGTCTCGTGTTTTTTCTGCGTGGCTTCGGCGGCGGCCGTTAGCTGCGCATTTTTTTTGCTCAGTGCATTCAGGCTTGCGCTCTGGTCAACGTCAGGCGCCGTGCTTCGGGCTTCCAGCGCGGCGATCTGCGCCGTCAGCGTGCGGGTGGTCTCGTCACGCGTTTTCTCTGCCGCTTTGACCGCGGCATTCAGCTCCGCATTCTGCTTGCGCAGGGCCGCAATCGTATTATCTGCTTTATTGTTCTGGCTGGCGGCTTTTCTGACGGCCGCTGGCTTCTGAGGGGCCTGTTTGCTGGTAGTACTGCCGCCATCCGGGCGCTGCTGGCTCGTGGACGATTCTGCCGCCCTGCTATCTGAGGGCGGCGGATGCTGGATCTCGAGTTTCGAAATATTATCGAGGAAGTCTTCCCCCGCAGAATGCGCAGGGGGTAAAACAAAAAGGGTTGAGAGCACAACAGCGAGCGTCAGCGGGCGACGCTGGTATGTTTTCAGTATCCCCGGACGGTGGATCATCTGGCGATCCCGTCATTGAGATCGGCTTTTTTAGCCCGGTTTTCAAACTCTTTTATTAGCTTCTGCGAAATGCTATTACATTTATCGTTGATCTTGTATTCAAACAACGGGGTGATGGTTGATTTCACGCTGGCCGACGTTTGTCCTGAGACCGAAGCATAGAATTTCGCATCGTTAATTAAACCATACAGCTCACTGGAGTCTTTCTGGAATTTCTTATCTAACTTAACCAATGCATCGGCATCCTGGATACACTGCTGCAGGGAGGGTAATTGGGCCGGTTGTTCTTTTTGCGTGGCAGGCGTGCTGATTAACGCATTGTCTGTTTTTTTTATATTAGCACAACCCTGTAATACACCCACGGAAATACAAACCAACGCTAACAGGTTATTCCTTGTCATGATTTCCACCATAATAAATACTATTTGATAAGTTATATTTATCGACACTAGCAGAAAGAATTTTAACTCACAACGATGCTGATTTGCTTTTAGCTTAATTCAGATTAAGCACGTTAAAGGTTGTTTTTTTAACCAAAAGGCGAGAATTATCCTGGTGTTCTCCACACCAGATGCGCGGCCTGAATCCGTCAGCGATCGGGCGGCAGACTCCTGTCGGATTAATGAATGTATCTAATAAACCCTAGTTCATTCCGCTATCTAATTGAATAAATCACTCTGCGTTATGCTTCTATCACACAACAGCTGAAGGATAACGTCATGCAAACGGTAAAACTGAATAACGGTATTGAGATGCCCCTGCTGGGCTTTGGTGTCTTCCAGATGACGGATGCCGCAGAGTGCGAGCGTGCCGTGCTGGATGCCCTTGATACCGGCTATCGCCTGATTGATACCGCCGCCTCTTATCAAAATGAAACCCAGGTGGGGAACGCGCTCAGGCAGAGCCGCATTGCGCGTGATGAACTTTTTGTCACCACCAAACTGTGGCTGCAGGACACCAGTTATGCAGGGGCGAAGGCGCAGTTTGAACGCTCGCTGAACCGCCTGCAGCTGGATTATGTTGACCTGTACCTGATTCACCAGCCTTACGGCGACGTGCACGGGGCATGGCGGGCGATGGAAGAGCTGCAGCAAGCCGGAAAAATCCGCGCCATTGGCGTGAGTAATTTTCACCCGGACAGGCTCGCGGACCTGATGGCCTTTAATCAGGTGGTGCCGGCGGTCAACCAAATTGAAGTTAACCCGTTCCACCAGCAGCTGCAGGCGGCGCCGTGGATGCAGAGCCGTGGTATTCAGCCTGAAGCATGGGCGCCTTTTGCCGAAGGGAGAAATGGCCTGTTCCAGCATCCGGTACTGACGGCGATCGGGGAAAAATATGGCAAAAGCGTCGGTCAGGTCGTTTTACGTTGGATCTACCAGCGCGGCATTGTCTCGCTGGCGAAGTCCGTGCGCAAAGCGCGGATGGAAGAGAATATCAATATCCTCGATTTTGAGCTGAGCCCGGAAGACATGGTGCATATTACCGCTCTGGATACCGCTACCAGCGCCTTCTTCTCGCATCGCGATCCGGCGATGGTGGAGTGGCTGACCGGCCGCAAACTCGACGTCTAAACCCAATAACAGAGGAACCTGGCACATGCAAAAACGCTTTCTTGGTCAATCAGGTCTTGAAGTCTCGGCTCTGGGTTTGGGGTGCATGGGCCTCAGCCATGGCTACGGCCCGGCGACGGATACCCGTCAGTCGATTGAACTGATCCGTGCCGCTGTGGCGCGCGGCGTGACCTTTTTCGATACCGCGGAAGTCTACGGGCCGTATCTGAACGAAGAGGTGGTCGGCGAAGCCCTGAAACCGTTTCGCGACCAGGTGGTGATCGCCACCAAATTCGGTTTTACCTTCGGCGATGACAACAAGCAACAGATCCTCAACAGCCGTCCGGAACATATTCGCGCGGCGGTCGAGGGCTCGCTACGCCGCCTTAAAACGGATGTCATCGATCTGCTCTATCAGCACCGGGTTGATCCGGATGTGCCGATCGAGGATGTCGCCGGCACCGTAAAAATGCTGATCGCGGAAGGGAAGGTTAAGCACTTTGGCCTGTCAGAGGCCGGGGTGGAGACCATTCGCCGGGCGCACGCCGTCCAGCCGGTTGCCGCGCTGCAAAGTGAATATTCGATGTGGTGGCGCGAGCCTGAGCAGGCGATTTTACCGCTGCTGGAAGAGCTGGGGATCGGCTTTGTTCCCTTCAGCCCGCTAGGAAAGGGCTTCCTGACCGGCGCTATTAAGCCAGGAGCGACCTTCGGGGCCGATGATTTCCGCAGTAAAGTGCCGCGTTTTGCCGCTGAGGCAATCGCCGCGAACGAACGGCTGATTGCGTTGCTCGGCGAGCTGGCCGCAGAGAAAGGCGTGACGTCGGCGCAAATCGCGCTGGCATGGCTGCTGACGCAAAAACCGTGGATAGTGCCGATCCCCGGGACCACCAAACTGCATCGTCTGGAGGAGAACCTGGGGGCGGCAGATGTTGTCCTTGCGCCGGCGGATTTGCAGCAGATTACCCAGGCGCTCGATACGGTGAAGATTGTCGGTGAGCGCTATCCCGCAGAGCTTCAGGCGCGGGTGGGGCGGTAGTCACAACGGGCTGGCGGGTAACCATCGGCCCGTTATTCGTCATCGTGACTCGCTAAAGCGCAGCGCATCAATCATCAGCGCAAACGCCGGCGGATGCTGCTTTCGGCTGGGGTAGTAGAGGTAATAGCCGGGGAAAGCAGGGCACCATGCCTCCAGCACCTGAACCAACGCTCCGCAACGGACCGACTCCGCAATCACATCTTCCGGCACGCAGGCGATGCCAAAGCCGGACTGAGCCGCATCAATCCTTTCTGACAGCAGGTTAAAAGTCAGTTGTCCCTCAACCCGCACGCGCAGCGGTTTACCCTCGCGCTCGAACTCCCAGTGATACAGACCACCGGCGGTAGGCAGGCGCATATTGATACAGCGGTGATGCTGCAGATCATGGGGCGTTTCCGGGGTACCGTTGGCAGCAAAATAGTCGGGGGAAGCCACCACCGCCATACGCATATCCGGGCCAATTCTGACGGCAATCATGTCTTTATCGACGCTTTCCCCCAGCCGCACACCGGCGTCGAAACGGCCATCCACAATATCCACGAAGCCGTTATCCACCACCAGCTCGACATTGATTTCCGGGTATTCCCGCAGGAACGGTTTCAGCTTCGGCCACACCAGGCTGCGAACGGCGTGTTCACCCGCTGACAGACGGATATTGCCTGATGCCTTGCCGTTCAGCTGGATCAGCATCTCCAACTCTTGTTCAAGCTCGGCGAGACGCGGCTCCAGGCTGGCAATGATGCGCTCACCGGCCTCCGTAGGGGAGACGCTGCGGGTGGTTCGGGTCAGCAGACGTAGGTTTAAACGCGCTTCCAGCGCCTTGATGGCATGGCTGAGCGCGGATTGTGAGACGCCGAGTTTGCCGGCCGCGCGGGTGAAACTCCGCTCCCTCGCCACCGCCAGGAAGATTTGTAGTTCGTTGAAGTTCTCTTTAAGCATCGGCGATTTCCTTATTGAGCCTGGTCAGCTGCAGGCCGCACTCATGAAGACCGTTCATAGACGCAATTATTTTAGCCCGGTTACTGAGAACAATGGCAAGCGGTATCCTGTTTTTAACGTCATTTTGGTTACTGAATACAGAAGGTGTTCCATGAAAATTCTAATTGCAGGCGCGACCGGTAGCGTCGGCCTCCCGGTCGTAGAGACCGCCATCGCCATGGGCCATCAGCCCAGAGCATTGGTCAGAAACCGGCAGAAAGTGCGGGTGTTACCTCGCCAGACCGAGGTGTGCTACGGCGACGTGGCTCTGCCTGAGACGCTGGCGGAAGCGGTGAAAGAGATTGATGCGGTGATTTTCACCCTCGGCTCTGACGGCCAGGGACGTATCGGCGCCAGGGCGATTGATTACGGCGGCGTGCGGAATATCCTGCGCCTGCTGGAGGGAACCCAGGTGCGGATCGCTCTGATGTCGACCATTGGGGTCACTGAGCGGCTCAGCAACTGGAATCAGCGTACCGAAGTCCATGACTGGAAACGACGCGCCGAACGTCTGGTCCGGGCCAGCGGTCATCCGTATACCATCGTCCGGCCGGGCTGGTTTGATTACAACAAGGATGATGAGCACCAGCTTGTGATGCTGCAGGGCGACCGTCGCCATGCCGGTACGCCGGATGATGGCGTGATTGCGCGGGCGCAAATTGCGCAGGTGCTGGTTTGTGCACTCACCAGTGATGTAGCGAAAAACAAAACCTTTGAGCTGGTGGCAGAGAAAGGGGAGGGGCAACGGGATCTCAACCCGCTGTTTGCCGCGCTTCAGGCGGATCGGCCGAAAGATATTGACGCTATTCTGGATATCGACAATATGCCGCTTACTGAGGAGCCAGCTGGGATTGTCAGTGAGCTAAATTCTTTTCTGAATCAATACGATGAAGTGAAATCTCTTTCCTGACAAAGATGTCAGGGTCTCGTCAGGTCTCCGACAGGCGAGATCCGTATACTGTTTTCAAGGATATAAATAATGACGCAGAGACGTTTAATTTCAACGTGGCGGAATGTATCCCCTTTCACTTTTTTATTTAACGAGGTATCCGCTATGAAAGCGATCTTAATTTCCGCAGTACTTATCAGTTCAGGCCTGTTTAATGTCGCCAACGCGGCCCAACTGGTGAATGACGCTGCCGGTAAAGAGAAAATCGGCGTTGTCTCCGCCAGCAATGCGCTGACGCTGGATGAGTTGTCCGATGCTTTATCTCAGAAGGCCGATAAGCAAGGCGCCAGCGCGTATAAAATTCTGTCGGCAACCGGTAATAATCGTCTGCATGGTGTTGCCGAAATCTACAAATAACAGATTCACGGCGTCTTCAGCTGATATCGTTGTTTCTCTAACGTGAGTACTCATTTATGTTTAAAACAGAAGATATCATCGAAGACATTACTGACTGGATCGACCGGAATATACATCAACCGCTGAAGATCGAAGATGTTGCCGCCCGTGCAGGATATTCTAAATGGCATCTTCAGCGTGTTTTTTTTCAGGTAATGAACGTAAGCCTGGGGAAATATATCCGGGAGCAGAAACTGAATCTGGCGGCAAAGGATTTAGTGGAAACCGATGAGGCGATTATCAATATTGCCTGCAAATATGGTTTTGATTCGCAGCAGACCTTCACCCGGGTATTTTCACGGCATTATCGCCTGCCGCCCTCGCGTTACCGACATGTGAATCGGTATCAGAGCTAAATGGCCGATACGTTCCAGATCGTCCTGAGCGTTAAGTGTCTAGTAAATATCCAATTATCAGGCTTTTTTAGACGGTTAGCGAAATCCACCATATTTGAAGGATTCACCACTCGCCCTGCATCTACATTCGCAAGACCTGCCAGCACGCTGTGATGCTTCCGCTCTCTTGCGGCCAGCAAGGAGAGCAGAGCTCGCTTGATGATTCAGTTTTATGAACGATCTGACCAGGTTTTCGAGCCGGTGGATTGAGCGTTATTTGATGTAGGAGTCCAGTACCTTTAGCACGACATCAAGGTCGTCCTCTCGTTTTGCTTCATCACTTTCATGAACGATGTGTTCAGTCAGATGACCTTTAATCACTTCCCGCATTAAGCCATTCACTGCACCCCGTATCGCGGCGATTTGCTGGAGAACAGCAGCACATTCATGCGGCTCATCAAGCATCTTTTTCAGTGCCACTACCTGACCCTGAATCTTACTCGCGCGTGCTTGAAGTTTTTGTTTATCGCGGATTGTATGCGACACGGTGGCCCCCTCCTCAGAATGATATCTGATGAGTATAAAGTTAAAGATCTACTGGGGGGTAGTATTTGATACTGGGGGGGAGTAGAATCAAGGCGTCAATCCGCAACTAAGAACTATTCTCATGAACGAATTCACATCACTATTGCAACAAGGCAATGCGTGGTTCTTTATTCCCAGCGCCATTTTATTAGGTGCTCTTCATGGCCTGGAGCCCGGGCATTCAAAAACAATGATGGCCGCTTTTATCATTGCGATTAAAGGCACGGTTCGTCAGGCCGTAATGCTTGGGTTGGCGGCAACGCTTTCCCACACCGCCATCGTGTGGCTGATTGCTTTTGGCGGCATGTATGTCAGTAACAAATTCACCGCAGAATCAGCCGAACCGTGGTTACAGTTAGCGTCTGCCGTGATCATCCTTGGCACTGCATTCTGGATGTTCTGGCGTACCTGGCGAGGGGAAAGAAGTTGGCTGGAAGAGATGCAGCAGGGCGAGGAACATCATCATGATGACTCGCGAATTATTGAGACCGGACACGGCAGCGTAGAACTATCCATTTTCGAAGAAGGACAGCCTCCACGCTGGCGCTTACGAACGCTTAGTGGCAGAAAATGGGAGGCTAACGATGTTTCTCTGGTAACAAACCGGGGGGAAGGGACGTTCTCGCAGTTTTTTGATTTTGCAGATAAAGGAGAGTATTTAGAGTCGGCATTGGCTATCCCTGAACCGCACAGCTTTGATGTTCGCTTGTCGCTAGGCCATCGTGGTCATGTCCATGATTACGACATGGCGTTTCATGAGCATGGTCATGATCATTCGGGTATGGAAGGCCTGGATGTTAATTCTAAAGAGTATCAGGATGCACATGAACTGGCTCATGCTAATGATATCAAGCACCGTTTTACCGGGAAGGAGGTTACAAACTGGCAGATTTTGTTATTTGGCCTCACGGGTGGGTTAATCCCCTGTCCTGCGGCGATTACCGTGTTGCTCATCTGCATTCAACTTAAAGCATTAACTCTCGGTGCCACTTTGGTCGTCTGTTTCAGCATTGGCCTTGCTTTGACCTTAGTGACTGTCGGTGTTGGAGCCGCAGTCAGTGTTCGTCAGGTCGCAAAACGCTGGAGTGGGTTTAATACTATTGCTAAAAGAGCGCCTTATTTCTCAAGTATCCTAATCGGACTTGTTGGGCTATACATGGGCTTTCATGGTTTAGTGGGTATCGCCGGCTAAATTTTGATGAGGCCCGATCTGACTGACCCTGACCCGAAATCCTGCGCCATTCAGAAACAGAATTCCGGCATCATCTACACTCCCTGAACGGAGGTGGCGCCGGTGCCTGAGGTCTGTCGTAAGCTGGGTATTTCTGATGCCACATTCTATACGTGGCGCAAGAAATACGGCGGAATTTCTCCTTCAGAACTGAAGTACATGCGGCAGCTTGAGGAAGAGAATCTCAGGCTGAAGAAGCTGGTTGCCGATCTGAGCCTCGACAAGACCATGCTGCAGGACGTGCTGGCAAAAAAGAGCTGACGCTGGCGCGTCTGCGCGAATGGTCCGGGACCTGCAAGCACGCTACGGGGCCAGCGAGAGGCATGCGCTACAGGTCAGCCACAGCTCTTTCCGCCATCGTCTTTAAGCCACATGTAAGCCGGAATAGGCATTTTACAAACTCCTATTTGGTTGTGATTTTCTTCGTAATGAACCAGTAGCAAACAATCGTTAAGAGCAACTGAAAGCCCACAATCGCCGCCATAGTGAAATTCGAATACGTTGATCGGGGAATATGGACTGGTAAGGCAGCAAGCGGAACAGCGCCCAAAACAGGAAGGTAAATACGAAGATTTTAGCGAACCGCCGCAATGTAGAACTGGCCCACTCTCTGGGGACACCTGCAGGACTAACTTTATATGTCACGACACTGTACGCCGTGATAATAGCGCTCATGCCCGGTACGCTGATTAATGTGTTGATCAGGATGCTGAAATAGTCGCCTAACGATTCCCAAACTTCTAAATCCGGCTCACCCAAAACAAATCGGGTAAACTTGTCAGCATTCTGGAAATCAAAAAGCCCCGTAATAGAACTAATCACCCCGTCATACGGAACCACCTTAGCAACGCTCAGCATAACAACAGCGAACAGCACTATCTTGATGAACAAACTAAGGGCATGTTTTGCCATTGGCGATCACCTCAATCGTACCGTATGCCTTTAGTTTCCTCATGCAGGGAACATTTACCTTTTGCGTCCGAAGTAGGGCATTACGTAATATGGCAAAATCAGAGTCATACGGAAGAGTAATACAACCTTCAGATAATACGCCTGGATGCAAACGGAAGTTGCCACGCTTAACGCTCTCAATCCATGTGTAATCGTCGATCCCCCAATCGTCATGCCATAATGCAAACCATTCGGAATGTTTGAATGTAGCGCCGCTGGCGAAATGGTTGTAAATGTCTCCCACCCCTGCGTTTAACTGTGACTTGAGTCCACCTTGAGGACGGTCAACAATCCAGTATTTACCCGTTGGTACTGGCCCCTCTTTAGGGATCATTCCACATGTCCCCTTCTTTATACTGTTAGGCTTGTTTCTTCTCGTTCCACGCATCAGAGTGAAGAATGTTACCGTCTTTATAAAGATGGGTGATTTTCTCATAACTCAAGGAAACATCTTCCATGTGTCCTGTGCTTGTTACGTTGCGAGTGTCGTGCATCAGTGGGCTATGGCTAACCACTTTCACGTTTTCCAAAGTGATCGTGTAATAAATTTCCTCTTGTCCACTGTAGTTAATGCGATAGAAATTGAACTCCGCACTTTTCAGCGTCTGGCCTGTTGCAACGGCTTTAAACAGATACGGCGATGAACTGTCAATTTCTTTGGTGAAATTGAATGAGCAGTGTTGACGGCTACCAGTGACTTTACCAGTAAGCGGATCAGTGGGTGTAATTACGCTGTGCTGTAGGCTGCGTAGTTCTATGCTTCCATCCCTTCCGTGAACATCACAAGATCCCATAATCTGCGATCCGCCATCATCTTTTAAAATTAGGTGAACAGGTACAGCCATTTTTAACGCTCCTTGCAATTAGTCATATAACCATTTCCCGGCTTTAGCTGACTCGATCAGCATACCAATAGTGAAATCTGGAACGGGGAGCAGGGGAAATTTCTTGAACGGATTCCATGAAAAAGGCTCGTCAGGGTAGTATGTTTCAATCTTAAAGTTGCCTCGTTCCACCTGAAATTCTTTGAAAAATTCATCCATCAAATCTTCGGCTTCACCAACATCCAACTGCATATCGGTATCTAAGTCAGTTTCCAGTGTTAGCAGTTTTTGCTTTTTGTCGTTATTAAACAAATAAACGCCGTTGTAGCGTCTTGCCAACGCAAATACACGTTGCTCAATCTCATCTACCATAACTTATCGTTACCCCGTGCTATGCGGTTATAGTCACGTATAGCGCAGTAGGTGATCTGTGACACATCAGCCAATAAAATAACTTCACCGACAAGGGGAATAGTTCGCCCTACAAAGGTACTCACTTTCGCAACCATTCGCCGCTCTGCCGTCCAAGGCGTATAACCACCAACCCAAGTTGGCAACTTTATCCCGTAAGGAAATTTTGCGGTCTTGAAAAACTTCCGCATTGTTTTTGATACTCGTGAAGTACCTTCTTTTGCGCCTTTGGGTTTCGTTCGAGTTTTCTGGTTATTGACACCACTGTAAAGGGCGACCACAGCCACAACATCATCTATCCCAAAATGATCGGCTGTTGTTTCACAGAAAATCATGAAAAATAGTTCAGAGGCGGTAAGATTCGATTTTCCCGCATAGAAGTACGTTCCGTTTAGTTCTTCTACTGTATCCATCGTTAACCCTACAATTTATAATGATTTTCTCGCTTATCGTACACCCACGCAACCGAACAGGGGAATGATTCTTTCCGGGAAAAGTCTGATTATGCGAAACAAAATGAGGGTGATAAACAGATCAGAGCATCGTATTAGCAGCCCTGGCTAATTTGATCTTTGCTTCTTCTTCCTGCTTCTTTGCAATCTTGGCTTTGCCCTCTGGAGTTACCAGAAATTTACGGGCATGGATCTTACAGTAGCATCAGGGCTCATTTTGAAACTTTATGATATTTTCCTAATTCTACAGCGTAACCTGATGCATGCGTCCTAACACTAAAAATATCAACATTTGGAATATTTGCAGAGCAAATATCTATCAATATTTTCTGATGAGGCAGTGGCATTTTACTTCCAATGAATATGGAATCTATCGCATCATGAGAATATTTATATAACCCTGGATTTTCAGTAATTATTCTACACTCGTATTCATATTCCCAACCAGTATGTTTAGTATGTATGGCTTGGGTATAAACATTTTTTGAAAGATCAACTAAATCAAAAAATTCTACGTTATACATTTCATCTTGATAGTGAACTTGAGCAATATTAAAAGTTGCCTCATTCAATTCTCTTAAAGATGATAACAAAAACTCTGGCTTAAATTTTATACAGAATCCCTTCATACCATCGGCATAATGAGACCACATCATAACATTACTAACATGTGATGCATCTACATTTGGTAGATCACTTGCTAAACAAAATGCACAGATATTCTGAAAAGTATTGTGAAATCTATTATATGTAGTAGATATAGCCTCATCTATAGTTTTTTTAAAAAATTCCGGAGACTGTTCATAATTCTTCCTAATTATTTCTGAAACAGGTTCTGAAAGAACATTTTTAGGTAATGTATTACCCATGTGCTGAAACAATTGTTCCTTATCAAGTTCTATATTTGGGCGCTTAATAAGAAACTGACCTTCGAAAGGATCATTAAAATCAGCCAATCTTGAAAACCAGGCTTTTCCTTCAGCTAAAGCTGATAACGAGTTTATATTTAATGCTGAAAATTTATAAAAAAAAGGAAAAGGAATCCCCATTTTGTAGTCCTTGTCTCGATTCATCACCCCAAGCCATTATATTCTAAACTATTTGTTTAGATGTGGGTTAGTGATCACATGATGTTTGTGCAATTTATCAGATTTCAGGCAATGGCAACCATAAAGCCCCGTTAGTGGTACAAGCAACAAGCGGAGCGTAGCAACTTCATCAGATTGTCAGAGGGATCACACCTTATCAGGGTGCTCGTGTACCTTTCGGAGCGTGAGCGAAACACTGGCAGAGCCGGATCTGTAGCTACCGGGGCATTACCACAATTCACCTGTTTACGTGGCTGATAGGGCCACACATCGGGCTTAAATATGTGTGATCAATCTGCTTCGGGATGGTTTAGAGACGCTGGCTGCGTCATTGGCTTCGAGTTAATAGCGGTTCGTGTGGACTGTTCACGCTTTGTACCTGTTCGAGCTTTACAACTACAGGCCGCTACGTGCTAGCATCCCTGAATAGCCACCTTAACCATAGCGGCAACTGTTGGTCATAGAATCCCTTAAAAGAAGATCGTAACTTGAGAGATAGGTGCTATTTAACTTGTTGTTTTTAATGAATTTTGTTGTTTGAGTGCCGATAATAGGAGTCGAACCTACGACCTTCTATTCCAATGACTGGCTGCACAAGTCATTGATTCTTCGAATCGAATGCGCTGTCACTGATAATCGGTACTAACACAACCAGTAGTAGTTGCCCCTGAATCTTAGATCGGGGTGAACATGAAATACAAGCCGAATGCGTACTTAGTCAGAGAAAGATCATCGTGTTATGCGGTCAAAGTATCTTTGCCGCTTTATATGCGTTCCTTGTTTGGGAATCGAACAGCGTTCATGCGTTCAACTGGCACGACAGATATTCGGGAAGCCCGAGTCATTCGTGACCGGATAATGTATGAGTTTTTCACCATCCGTGATCGACTGAAACCAAAGCCACAGGGAAATTGTGTTGATCGCGTCCTGAACGAACTACGCCAGGTTGACCAATACGTCAACCAGAATGAGGGGATCAACTTTGCTACCGCTCGTGTCTGTCCTTCTCTTGTCCAACTGCGGGATGAATTCATTGTCCAACACAGTGACAGGCGCAAGCTGTCTACACTGAGCAAGTACATCAAGGCCGTGGAGGTGTTCACGGCGCATTTCAGGTGCAAGGATTTCCGCCTGCACGAGATCAACAGAACGATGGTGACTGACTGGCTCGACAACGCAAAACTTGAACGGGCAACACAGACACTGGCAAATTATTTGGGCTGCTTGTCGCAACTGGTGGCGCTGGCCCAAAACCGCTACCACGATGCGCCAAAGGAGAACGTCTTCACAGCCCATAAGCTGGACGTGCGACATGATCGCGAGAGTTACGAACCATTCAGCGGTGATGAACTGGCGCAGGTTGTGGATTTGCTTGATCAGGAGATGAAGGACGTCGCGTTGGTGGGGATGTATACAGGGATGCGGCTTAATGAAATCTGTTCACTACAGATAGACAATATCAAGACGGTAGAGGGGGTTTGGTGTTTCGAGGTGACAGAGGGCAAGACGCGCAATGCGGCCCGACTGGTTCCCATTCATAGCAAGTTACGGACTCTCGTTAAACAGCTTATCCAGAACAATCACAGCGGCTTCCTGTTCTACCATGCCAGCATAACTGAACGTGCTGACGGCAAGCGCTCAACGTGGCATACACAGCGTTTTACACGGGCTAAACGTAAGGCTTTGGGCGAGGAAGGGACGGAACGGAAGGTCTTTCACAGCTTGCGAGGGATGTTCATTAGCCAACTTGATCGCGGCTGCGTCCCCGAAGACAGGATCGCTTTGATTGTGGGTCACGAGAGAGGAAAAACTGAATCATTCCGCACCTACAGCCAAGGGGCCAGTGTTGAAGAGTTAGCAGTCTACGTTGAGAAGGTCTGCTATTTGGAGGGAGGTAAGCCATGATTATGTGTATGCCCATTTTTTGTAGTTGAATTTTCTAAATATACCAGGATAATCTGAACTGTTATCTTCGAAAAATCATAATAAATCAATACCTTTGAATTTAGGAACTACACATGGCTTTGAAAAAGTGTCGTGAATGCGGTGGTAATGTATCGTCATCGGCGAAGACATGCCCACATTGTGGAGTCAAAAAACCATACACTTCTCCATCTGGTTGCTTCATATTTATTTTCGCCGTGGGTTTTGCAACCTACATGACATATTTTAAGGAAGACAGCAAACCGACAGAAAATACCTATCAAAACTTCGAGGACACCAAAGAACTACGGAGTGAAGCGCAAGCAGTCATACAATCAAGAGGCTTTAGTTGCGATAAAGTAAATAGCACTCACGCAGCAGCATTCGGTGGTTCAATAACCGTATTTTGTGATGACGTTTATGAATATAAAATAAACGACAACGGCGGGAAATATCAAGTAACCGCAGAATAAGTCAAACATTATCATAGTATTAAATTAAGGATGGCTTATGTTTTTTCGGACTATATGTTTTTCAGCGTTGCTATGTATTTCACAACCGTCATTGGCAAAAACGTTTTCAGGTTTCCAACTTTCTTTGTGGAGTGAATCCAGAGCCGAGGTGGTAACTCAAAATGAAAAGTACAACAGAGATCCTAAAGAAGTACAAAAGCATATAACACCTAATGATGCTATGAATAACGGGTTTTATGTTGGATTCATCGGCGGTGTTGCTGATGGGTTAATTCGCGCTGGTTCGATCTGCCCAGCAAACGAAGATCAGCTCCCACTTTTTTTATTTTCAGTAGATGAATATATGAAACAGCATACGCGGCAAGAGTTGCTCACACAGGATGCCTACGAGATAGTGAAACAGGTTCTGGTTAAACAGTTCGGTTGCCATACGAAATAAAAAAAAACCGGGCGGTTTCCCGTCCGGCATTAGCTCACATTTTTCAATTTCTGTTCAGTGGTGTAGTACAAGATCGCGGCTTCAAGACCATGTGTCGCCACGCGTGATAAAAAGGTGCTGCGGTGTACACCCAACTTTCTGGCGAGCGCTGACACGTTCAGCAAGTTGGCATCGTCCAGCGTCTTAACCTTGATCGACAGCAGCGGCGAGTTTCCAACGCCCAGAATCTTCAATTGCATATTTTTACCTCTCCATAATAGCGGAGGGCGGCAATCACCGCCCCAAAACCGTTAGCCCCTGGGGTTTTATCCCGTTGGGCTGTTACCTTGCCTGATTACGAAGCATCGTTAGTGATGGCAGTTACCAGATCCGGGCGGTAGCAAATCGGCAACAGGCTGAACTCACTTGATAGCGTAATGTTCTTATACGCATCGGTGCTGCTATAGATGCGGAAGTCCACCACGTCAGCAAAGGCGAGTTCCAGGTTGCGGCTTGTCGGGCCTACCAAATTGGTAAATGGTGATGCCTGATCAGCACTTAACGGCTTCTCGAAGACCGGAACCATGAAACCTTGATCTGCCCCGATGCCGTAGAAATCGGTATCGGACATCTCGACCACGGTCACGTTATCCAAGACGTAATAGCTGAATGCCGGGTTGATCTCTTTATTGAATACCAGACCATCAGGATCAAGGACACCGTACTGCACAAGCTGGCGAACCGATGGATTAAAACGCAGCTTCTTGAACAGGTTGGAACCCGCGAACAGGTAGATGCCTTTCAGCAGGGAAGTAAGACCACCCATGCGGCGTTTCATGGCACTGACCTCTTCGGACAGGGATTCTAACGGATCAGCAGCAACCCCCGTGTAGATGGTCCCGGTGCTCTGGTCATACCCGAACTCTTCGGACCAATCCAAGGTTGGTCCGTCGGCGGTGTACTGCATATCGGTGACACGATGACGGAACAGGCTTTCAGCAAACATGCGTTCACGAGTCGCAGCGAAGCGTTCATAGTGAGCCAGGCTTTTAGCAGTTACAGCATCCAGCACGCTGGCCTGTAGCGGCGATCCGATTTTACGGAATGGCTGCACATCAGCAGCAGTGATCACATCCTGCGTAGGGAACAGAGGAAGCTCGATCAGATGGTTAGCTGCTTTTGGCTTCGGTGTGCTTCCCCATTCGCTGGAAAAGCGGTTCGCTGCTGGGGCGATGGTGTCAGCCTGAGCATTCAGGATGTCCAGACTGGTTTTAAACTGGTCAGTAACGTCACGCTGGAAAATGTTCAGGTTGGTTAAGATACGGTTGCGAGCCGGAACGTTAGCAAATGTCGAACTGTAATCGACGTATGAAAAATCTTTTGTAAGAGCCATGTTGTGATGTCCTTATCGGTAAAATTATTGAGCGTCAGCCTGAGCTACGCGGATGTTGCCGGATGTAGTAAGAGCAGCAATTGCAGCAGCGCCTACAGTCGCGCCCATAACGGCGATGACGGTTTCCGGGCGGATGTAGACGCCACGGTCAGCAACGATGATGTTTGCATCTGTACCAGCGCGATGATGGCTCAGAACCAGTAATGCATCGTTGCCGGAGGTAAATGCGGTGCCATCGGCCTTAATGACCGAACCGGGCTGCACTTCGACGGCCAGGTTTGGGATGTTGATTGTTTTCACTGCAAAATTAGCGTCGGCCTGGTAGGTCACGACATCATTAAAGGTGCGTTGGGATTCGCCCATTTTCATAAAGATCACTCCATAAAGTTGGTGTTCGGTTGTTGGCTTCTGGGCCATATCGTCATTATTGACGGTGTGCAGGTGAAAAAATGCCGTCCCATTGGACGGCATCTCTTTACTGGGTCAGTTCAGCCCGGTAATGCCGGGTTAACCTTTGGTTAACGGTAGTTCATGCCGCTGCATCAGAAAAAAGTAAGGCGGTATCAACCGCCCCGGAGGACAAGGAGAATGTACATCTTTTGTTTTTCTGATCTGGGAAAGGGTGAGCGGCGGCACGTCCATTGAAGGGCAAGGAGTCCCAAACGTGACGCGCTCAATGCCAGTTTGCATCATGACAAGATGGCCCCCTGAGGAGAGGGACGTAGTACGGTTGTTACACCGCTGGCAAACCCCGAACGCAAGGCTAATCACGCTCAGAATTATTCCGTTTTTCAGCAGAGTAAAACCCGGCTGAATGAATAAGCGGCGCTGGGAAGCAAGGATGGCCCGTGCGAGGTATCAAGGAGCCAGCGCCTGAGAGGAGATTAAATTACGTTCAATTGGCTGTAGTTCGCAGTAGACTCTTTCGAATCCATTAATCACCCTATGTTAGTATTTTACCACGAATGATAATCATTATCAACAAATTTCACGTAAAATCAGTCTGTAACCCATTCAGTAACGGCAATTCTGCCTTCAATCATTCACCCTTTTAATCGGTGTGGATTCGATAATGTATGAGTATGCTGCCGGATTGGCGGCGACTATCTCCCGGCATTTGATGCGAGCACGTTCGAGAGCCGCCTCATCCACAACGTGAGGTATGAATTTGCCAGCTCCAGCACCGAGGGCTTTTTTGATCCTTGCGGTTTTCTGCTTGAAATTGGTCACTGGCGCAGCTTTTGGCGCTGGCTTCGTTGACAGCTTCCAATCGGGATGGCGAGCCAGATATTCATCAACGGCGGCTTTTACAGCGTCCTGCCGCTGTTCGGTTTCCATCTGTTCGATGGTGCGCCCGTTCATGGCTGCGGCTATGGAATCGCGAACTGTTTTGAGTAATTTTTTCATTTTTGTTTTTATTCCTTAATAGGATAACCAGCCCATCCCGGACGCAGCGAAACGCCAGCCAGATGATGGGCAGGTGGGGTAAAATGTCTATGAGGTTCAAGGTCAGGCCGTCGCGGTCTGGCTCACTGTTGTGGTCTGTTGGCTTTTCTTATGCAGCCCCTTTGCGAGTTAGCTTCGCTAACGTCACCTCGTGACGCTGGACTAACGCGGCGAACAGGGTTTATCTGAATAGGCCGCGATTTGCTCGCAGCTTTTCGGGCAACAACCTGCCGATATTCAACATACAGCGGATCATCGTACTCTGGCATCCGTGGAGCCATTGAGGCATTGGTAACGCCATTCTGACGAAGTGACATCACCACAGTGAACAACGGCAATCCCAGCGTTTGGCAGACCTCCACGAGCGTTGAGCCCTCGTGCCACATCGTTATTATTAATTTCCCGTTGTTCGGGTTCGCAAAGCGCCTACATCGCGGGTTGTAACTCGCCTGGTGGAGTTCTTTAACCTTTTCCAGCGGCAGACGCAGCAGTAATGCCACTCGTCCTGGAGAGTATCCCGCGATCAACATGTGCTTGCACTTCTGCATAACGTCGCCATCCCTGCAACGCCGCTTATACAGCCGAGTCAAATCCGGCAACTCTGGGTCAGGTAATTCTTGTGCGGGTAAATCGGGAAGGTCGTTACTTGCTTGTTCTTCTGGGTCAATCTTTTCTGGTTCGGCGCTTACGCCGTTGCGATCATCATTCGTCATTATTCCTCGTCAGATCAATCAGTCGGTATCTCACATCATGGTGCTGTCAGCCAGCCCCGGCTTTTTCGCAGATCTCATCATGTCCCAGTGGTTCGCCCTCAACCTGATCACCGTCCGCAAGTTCACCGGGCGGTGCGAATCCTTCCGGGGCATCATTTGACGCTGGTTTCTTTGGTGGAAACGGCGGATCATCGTCGTATTCCTGCTGCTCCTGCTGCTTCACCGCATTATTACCAGCGGTGCGATCATCACTGCTGTTGTCATTGTCATCGTTAGATGCCACGCTATCGCGCTGTCCAGCAATAGACGGGGCACTGATAACGGCCAGGTCAGGATTCTGATCAGCGGGTTCGTCTGCGGATGGTGTAGCAGTGGCTGCTGCCTGTTCTGCCTGCGGTGTTTCGGCTTGTTCATGACCATTACCATTTTCCTGCTTCTCCTCGGATTTTTTATTTGTCGCCTTGCTGCTCTTCTTCGGCTTTTCATCACCGATGAGAGTCATCAATTCCTGGTTGAGCGGTTTTGAGTGGAAAATATGGGAACTCCCCTTGCGCTCTTCATAGGAAATCATTCCAGCATCGCAGAGTTTAGATACAAGACTACGGGCCGCCTGCGGCTCTAAACCTACCCGCTTACCCAGTGTGGTTATTGATTCGTAATAAGTCCGGCTCTTCTTTTCATAGCTGTAGATAAGGGAGAGCAGGATCTTCATATTCCCAGAAATTTTTAGCCCGTTGTACTCAACCAGATCGAGGATCTGATACTCCAGTTTTACGTAATCAGTTTTTGCTCTCATTGTTGTTTTCTCCATGTTTCCCCGTGTCGGGTATAGTCAGTTGATTCCATACTAATTGATGAATTGTGCCGCCGTTGTCGAACAGGTTCGCAGCCGCCGCCAACACCTCACGCGTTAGCGCGGGAACCGTTGTTCCTCTGCGTTTAGCCTCGGCTAACAGCCCGGCGTAAACGTGTTCAGGTAGTTTGATGCTCAATGCCATATCGGTTTATCTCCCCTCATCTCTCGTTCCTCTTCGCGCTCCTGGAGCTGTTTCGCCATATTCCGGCACATCGTCGAGATTAGGCCCGCGATGGGAACGTTACGCTCAGCGACGTATTGGCGGAGGATTTCTAATGTCTCATCATCGAGGTGAATTTTCATGTCTCACCCCGTCGTTGCCATATCCGGGACTGGTTCGCCCGTCAGCTTCTCCAACTCGCCCGCCGCCTCAACCATTTTCAACAGCAGCACCTGATCATTCATCAGGCCGATGCCCTGCTTCGCGTAGAACAGTCGCCACGCGGTGAGCACGGGCTGGATGATTTCGATCACGTCACGCCCTTTTGCCAGTTCAGCGCTGTATGGTTTCAAGGTGCTGCGGATAGTCCTGGCGGCACGGGCATTCCGTTTCAGGCGTAATTTGTGCTCTCTGAGCATCTCAAGCGCTTTCGTCGTGTTCCGCTTGTTGGTTCCGACACGGTTCATAAATCCGTAGAGGGCCGTTTGCGTGGTCTCACCGTGAATGATCGCGTTGAAAATGGTTTCGGCTGTTTCCACACCGAAGTCGATTTTTGCTTTCTTCAATTTATTCCTCCGTAGGGTTCATTTTCAGGGCGGTTGATTCTGTTCACGCCGCCTCATTATTATAGATTTTATCATCATAAGTTATAAATTGCAATCTTGTACTTTTGTATTTTTAAAGAAGTCAATAATAGATTTGTAAATTGCGTGATAACTCGGAAACCAGTCATCAGACGCAAGCGCACTGAAACGTCCTGTATCGCGTTATAGCGTTGATGTAGTACATCGGAATTACCAACAGCATTTAAATCGCTCTACGGGCTTCCTGTGAAGCCTGTGGCGGATTGGCATGGTATTTGCTTAATGATGTTTGCTTATTATGCCCCGGCCCATACTCTCGCCGCCCCCATTGACTCTGCGGGTTACACTCCTCGTGACAATGTGTCCAAATTACTGCGCGGGCTGTCGCCCTTGCTGCCCAAAAGGTGGCTGGCCTGTTCGGTCAGAACAGGATAACAAGTCACCGCATGGGCAATTCATATCGCGAAGCGTGGAGCGGAGCGACTGAACAGAGACAACAAACAAAAGGCGCAAGCCAGATCCCCTATAAAGATCTTTAAGGTCTTTTATCCGTATTCTTATGTAGGTATTCTTGTTTTATTATTATAGTGGGTGAAAATCACCTACCAACCACAGTGAAAATCACTTGGGCACCCACGATGAAAATCACCTACCAACCACAGTGAAAATCACCTGGGTTACGCCTGCCGTCACCCGGCGATCATTTCTCAAAATAAATGCCATTAAATAGCCGATAAATACGCTCTATTTCGCCCAGTCTGGGCTACTTCCCTCGCGCGGATGTGGTCAAGTCACGACCTCCGCGATGGTGTGGAAGACATAATGATCAGGCCTGAGCGCCACGGCTGGTGCGGGTTCGTTAAAAATGACGATGCGTGGTACAGGCTCGCCCCTTCAAGGCGGTGCTAAACCGGATTCACTCACGACGCTCCATTTCACCAATAAAAAAAATCACTACGCCGTGAAGGTGAGAATCTCTTCACTTTCAGCCCGATTTTCAGGCACATGGGAGCCAGTATGAGAGGCGCAGCAATCACGGCCATCGTGATTCACTCGTAGTGGGAAAGGGCCGTAGCAGCTCTGCTGGGGCTGTATATGACGGCATACGAGGGCAAGATAGCAACATGCCGTACACGTTGTGGAATGAGGTCAAGACCAGGGCCGGGAGCTGGGCCATATGGTCAACCGATGGCGTCATGTTGTGGGATGCAGATCCATGACCGCCCTCATGGTCGATGTCCTTCTTGTTGGTCAGTGCGGTCGCAGCGGTTGCTGCCGATGTAGTGATGCCGATGTGGTATGGTCGGTTTCAGACAACAAAAAACCCCGCACATGGCGAGGTCAGTGGGACGATAAGGAGCGGTGCTAAATTCAGTCGGTCATGCTTTTCTTGATGCGATAGACGGTTGCAACGCCGCATCCGGCTAGGTCTGCAATCTTCTCGTTTGTGTGCTCGCCAGTCTCGATCAGAGTGCGTACCTTGTCGTGCAATGACTGTTTGGCCTGGCGACCTCTGAACTTGCCAGCCCCTTTTGCAATCTCGATCCCTTCTGCCTGACGCTGGCGAATAACACCACGTTCGAACTCAGCAACAGCCCCCATCATGGTGAGGATCAGGCGACTCGCCGGGGTATTATCAAACGTCATCGCGTTATCAATAAACCGGACAGTAACGCCCTTGTTAATCAGAGTGTCCACAATCTCCAGAAGGTCTTTCGTGTTACGGGCGAGGCGGTCAATGCTTTTGATGACAAGCGTATCCCCAGAGCGGAGTTTATCGTTCAACAGCCGTTGTAATTGTGGGCGGTTGGTGTCCTTGCCAGATATTTTTTCAATCAGGATGTTGTCTGGTTCAACCAACCCGTCAAGCGCCGACATCTGGCGAGCTATGTTTTGATCCTGGGTACTGACACGCACGTAACCAAAAGTAGCCATTATCATCTCCTCTACCATCTTTAAGTGACCTAAATGATAGATCTATCATATAGGTTGGTCAACACCTAAATGATAGCCAACAAAGGGTAGGATTGATTGATAAATGAACGATGAACCCTATCACAAGGCACTATCGATAGAGTGTACTCAAACGATAGCCGAGAAATCAGCATTACACGATCAGGAACCGGGCTGCTGTCTCCCTGTTCCATGCTTTCTTCTGGCAGGGATCGAGCAGGAAGATGTAGGGTGTTGCAGTGCCAGCGAACCGGGGAGGAACTCGAGGGTCAGGCCAGTACGATATTTCCCAAAGATGGCTGACAAGTCCGAGGGGGGGTAACCCCTTGCCAGACAGCTCAGTTGATACGTAGAGCCAGAGATAGCTTGGGCCAGAGATATTTTCCGACGAGACACCATAAAGGACAGGCTACTTTAGATTCCCTCCGCCGGGGGCATGCTCATGCGTCAAGCAGACCTCCGGGTGTGCCGTAGATATTTCCCGCCATTCCAGCCCACGGCGCTAACTTTATTGGTGATCTTTCTCATCGGGCGGGGGTTGGTTTGGGATAATATCCCGGATGCTGAACCACAGCAGCCCGGCGGTCAACATGACGTACCTCGATATTACGCATCACCCAGGACAAGACCAAGGAAGCCGTAGAATAGGAATTGACGGAGACAGCGCGGGAGGTGCTCAAGGCTCGCTATAACGGTTAACCTGCTCTGTTGTAGATATCAACTACCTTTTCGGCTACAGCCATTTGCTGTTCCGTAAATGTCGCCCCCCGTGCCTCCATAGCTCCTGCATAATGCATCAGATTTTTCTGTACATCGTCGTGTAACATAATTTGCGAAGAAAGGACTATCGGCACGCCATCTCGCAAAGCTAATTGCTCAACACCATAGATGAACTCAGAAATTTTATCTCGATTTCCCATCCATGATGGCAAACGCCCTTTCCCCTCACTAATATCCCGTGCTGATCGAAGCTGATTTGCACCATGCATCCTTGATCTTGCCTGAACGTATCCACGGAAAACCAGATATGCAATGTATGCAACAATAGACAAGCCTGCTGTAGGCCATGCCAAAACTAAAGCTACGATAAAAAGAATCGCTGTCATGATAGAAACCCCATTGTGGATGTAGTTATTGTAATTTTATGTCAATAAGTTATATCCGAAAAAAATGCGACAGCATAGTCCAAAAATGTTCAGATGCTCTTGGGGTCATCATTGAGATTGCGGTGCCGGGTGTCTCTGGTGAAGACAAGACAATCCGTGCTTAAAGATATTCGATACATTCGTAGAACCAAAGTAAATCAGAAGCCTGACCATCACTCATTGATAAAACGTTCTTTGCTCTTACACGTCGCCACTGTAAAATGTTACTTTCGTTAACACTTCTGGGCCATTCATGAAAAAAATACTCATCCTTATTGCGCTTTCATTATGCTCATTGCCTGCACTTGCAGAAGAAGATCAAGGGCCTGGAAAATACATTTGTGACATTCGTATCTCCAGCCTGGACACAGCCACCAAAATTCTCTCGAAAGCCGCAACAGTTCTGGATAACGGAAACGACTTCATCGTTCAAATGCCTAACGGTGATCAGTTATATTCCCCAGATCTGGAAAGCATAGATGACGGGTTGAAACAGAAAGCTGAAAAAGGCGGGATAACCTTTATTCGCCGCCCAACGTTCGGCGACAGGTTCATTGTGGAAGATGCAAATACGGGATTTTTCTACAAGATGCGGAACTGTGAGAAGAAATGACGGGTGTCTGATAATGAAAAAAATAACGTTATTTGTCCTATGCCTTCTCCCCGGTCTCGCTTTTGCTGACGGCTATAAAGTTGTAACGAAAGAAGGTGCCAGGTCTTTGACCTACTATGCAGGTCAAGCGACATACTCACAGCTCGGTAAAAAAATTAAATGCAAGTTTGATAAATCTCACAAAGGTATAGACAACTGGGGAGATGCTTACAAGGTTGACGGTTTTAGCTGCACAAAAGACCTGTTTGTCGTAATTAAACTCTTAGTTGATTCGAATTCGAGAGCAATCATTGAAGTCGATCCTAAAACCGAAAAGAAAGAAGTTTTTCAAGTAGACAGCTATAAGCCGTATTAATATCTCTACTGGCAATTTCAGATAATAGCAATCATTTAGCGCAGTATTGGGCCAGCATAGCAGCGCCGGTTTTTGCGGAAGAAGTTAACGCATGGGCAGGGCGAGTCGGCCCTTTGTGGTTGGCTGCTATCAGATAAATTTTCTGGCCTCTGCGACCATTTTCAATTCCGCCTCTTCGGCCTTCTTCCGTTCAAGCCAGGCTTGCCCCTCTGGGGTCGCCAGGAACTTACGAGCGTGGATTTTACGGTTGTTGCGTTTGGTTGCTGCTGAATTCTTCGCCATGATTGCCTCCAGTTCGGCCCGCAGTTGGGCCACAAAGGCAGGCTATAAAAAAGCGCACTGATAAGTAAACCTGCAAAATGTCACTGAAAACGGGTTCGACACCCAATAGGTGACCATTACGTGCCGTGTTGGGCACATAAGGAAAGGCGGAGCGTAGCGACATCCGCAGTTAGCTCTTTTCCCTTCACAGGGAAGAACGAGCCATATGTGATCCCCTCGCGGGAATAATGATGCCTTGTCATGGCTTCTTATCAGGTAGCCGTTGTGATCCGGTGGCTGAAACCGTGGCAGAGCCGGATTCTTTCCCGATCCGGTTAGTCTTCCCAACATTACGCCTGTTTATTCGCTGCAACGTCATCTCGACGTGTTGCATCATGGAGCGCCGCACGAAGCGCGAGCCACATTGACAAGGGTTCTGGGAGAGGATTAGAGACGCTGGCAACGTCATCGGCTTCAAGTTGTTGGCTGAACGATGCGACTGTTCACACTTTGTACGTGTTTGAGCCTGGAAACGACACGCCGCTATGAGTTAACATCCCAATTGCCACTATTAACCACAGCGGCAACTGCTACTGAAAGAATCACTGAGAAAAAGATCCTATATTAGGCAGTAGAAAGCAGTATTTATCACTGGATTTACTCGGATTAATAGGATTTTGAAGTGATGGTGCCGATAATAGGAGTCGAACCTACGACCTTCGCATTACGAATGCGCTGCTCTACCAACTGAGCTATATCGGCCCTGAGAGGGACGTGATCGCCAGGCGAATCACGGGGTAAAAGGTTAAAACTAAGTGGGTGACGCGTCAATGGCCTTATGAATCAAACGGCTACTTTTGCATCACCCGCTTAGCATTAAGCACGAATCGTATCGTCGCCGAAACCGATCCATTTATAGGTCGTTAACGCTTCCAGGCCCATCGGGCCACGGGCGTGCAGCTTCTGCGTGCTGACCGCCACTTCCGCGCCGAGACCAAACTGGCCGCCGTCGGTGAAGCGGGTAGAGGCGTTGATATATACCGCTGAGGAGTCCACTTCGTTGATAAAACGGTTGGCGTTGCTCAGGGTACGGGTCAGGATGGCATCCGAATGCTGGGTGCCATGCGCGCGGATGTGCTCGATGGCTTCATCCAGGCCGGCAACCACTTTCACGTTCAGATCCAGCGACAGATACTCGTCGTCGTACTGCGCCGCTTTCACCGGCTCGACGCTTGCCGGACCAGCCTGCAGCACCGGCAGCGACAGGGCGTCGGCATGCAGCGTCACACCGTTCTCCGCCATCTGTTGGCTGAGGGCCGGCAGGAAGCGCCCGGCGATATCCTGATGCACCAGCAGCGTTTCGGCAGAGTTACAGGCGCTCGGGCGTTGAACTTTGGCGTTGACGATAATTTTCAGCGCCTCGGTGATGTCGGAAGAATCATCAATATAGATATGACACACGCCGATGCCGCCGGTGATCACCGGAATCGTCGACTGCTCGCGGCACAGTTTGTGCAGGCCAGCGCCGCCGCGCGGGATCAGCATGTCGATATACTTATCCATCTTCAGCATCTCACCCACCAGCGCCCGATCCGGGCTCTCAATGGCCTGGATGGTCGCCGCCGGTAATCCGCACTCCTGCAGGGCCTGCTGAATCACTTTCACCGTTGCGGCATTGGTTCGCCACGTCTCTTTTCCACCGCGCAGAATCGCCGCGTTACCGGTTTTCAGGCACAGGGAGGCGACATCAACGGTGACGTTTGGACGCGCTTCATAAATGACACCAACCACCCCCAACGGGACGCGACGACGTTCGATCCGCAGCCCGCTATCCAGCAGACCGCCGTCGATGACCTGGCCAACCGGATCCGCCAGATTGCAGACCTGGCGTACATCGCTGGCAATTCCGCTTAACCGTACCGGGTTGAGCGCCAGACGGTCGAGCAGGGCGTCGCTCAAACCATTAGCGCGAGCTTCCGCCAGATCTTGCGCGTTCGCGCGCAGGATCTCGTCGGTCTGCGCCTCAAGATAATCGGCAATTTTTTCCAGAACCTGATTCTTTTCGCGACTGGAAAGCTGCGCGAGTTTGTATGAGGCCGCTTTGGCAGCAATGCCCATTTGTTCCAGCATTTGAAGCTCCTTAACGGATGATCATATCGTCACGATGGACCGCCACCGGACCGTATTCATAGCCCAGAATGGCATCAATCTGCTGCGAGTGTTGCCCGGCAATCATGCGCAGCGCATCGCTGTTGTAACGGCTGACGCCGTGGGCGATATCACGACCTTCGCTATTACGAATGCGGATAACCTCGCCACGGGAGAAGTTGCCGGTCACGATTTTGATCCCTTTCGGCAGCAGGGAACTGCCTCTTTCCAGAATGGCCAACGTCGCACCAGCATCGACGGTAATTTCACCCGCCGGCGGGGCGCCAAAGATCCAGCGTTTGCGGTTCTCCAACGGTGATTCCTGCGCATGGAAACGGGTCCCGACTGACAGGCTTTCCATGACATCGGCAATCACGCCAGGGCGGTTGCCGGCAGCAATAATGGTGTCGATACCCGCGCGGCAGGCGACATCGGCGGCCTGCAGTTTGGTGCCCATTCCGCCGGTTCCCAGACCGGAAACGCTATCGCCAGCAATGGCGCGCAGCGCGTCATCAATGCCGTAAACGTCTTTGATAAGTTCTGCCTGCGGGTTGTTGCGCGGGTCTGCGGTGAACAGTCCCGGCTGGTCAGTCAGCAGCAGCAGTTTGTCGGCACCGGCCAGAATCGCCGCCAGTGCGGAAAGATTGTCATTGTCGCCGACTTTAATTTCAGCGGTGGCCACGGCGTCATTCTCATTAATGACCGGCACAATGTTGTTATCCAGCAGCGCGCGCAAGGTATCGCGGGCGTTGAGAAAGCGCTCGCGGTCTTCCATATCGGCGCGGGTCAGCAGCATCTGGCCGACGTGAATACCGTAAATAGAAAACAGCTGTTCCCACAGCTGGATCAGACGGCTTTGTCCTACCGCCGCCAGAAGCTGTTTTGACGCAATGGTCGCAGGCAGTTCCGGGTAGCCGAGATGCTCACGTCCGGCGGCAATGGCCCCGGAGGTCACGATGACAATACGGTGGCCCATTGCGTGCAGCTGCGCGCACTGGCGCACTAATTCGACGATATGGGCGCGGTTCAGGCGACGGGATCCGCCTGTTAAAACACTGGTGCCCAGTTTTACCACCAGCGTCTGGCTATCACTCATGATTCTCTGCCGTTCAAAAGGAATATCGATATCGAGCTGATGTTTTAACAGGACTCACGCCGCTTGCCAACACTTGCCGTGTCGGGCGAACCACTTTATTGCGCGAGATCGGGCATTGTGGCGATGCCGCGTGACGAATTTATGACAGAAACATCTAAATACTCTTTTTTATAAAAAGTTCCACATTGTCATAAATTTTTAATATCTGAGCGTTAAAAAACCTCCTGTTTTCACGGGGGCCTTCGCCCGGAATTGATTAGCGCGTATAAATAAATCACCAGGATTGAATAATGAAAAAGAGCACACTGGCATTAATGATGATGGGTCTTGTCGCCTCTTCCGCTACACAAGCAGCAGAAGTTTATAATAAAGACGGCAACAAACTGGACGTCTACGGCAAGGTCAAAGCGATGCACTATCTCAGCGACTATGACAGCAAAGACGGCGACCAGACCTATGTGCGTTTCGGTATTAAAGGTGAAACCCAGATCAACGATCAGCTGACTGGCTACGGTCGCTGGGAATCTGAATTCTCCGGCAACAAAACAGAAAGCGACTCCACTCAGAAAACCCGCCTGGCGTTTGCCGGTGTGAAACTGAAAAACTACGGCTCTTTCGATTACGGTCGTAACCTCGGTGCCCTGTACGATGTTGAAGCCTGGACCGATATGTTCCCGGAATTCGGCGGCGACTCTTCCGCACAGACCGATAACTTTATGACCAAACGTTCCAGCGGCCTGGCAACGTACCGCAATACCGACTTCTTCGGGGTGATCGACGGTCTGGATCTGACTCTGCAATATCAGGGTAAAAACGAAGATCGTGATGCCAAGAAACAGAACGGTGACGGTTTCGGCACCTCATTAAGCTATGACTTTGGTGGCAGTGATTTCGCCGTCAGCGCGGCCTACACCAGCTCTGACCGTACCAACGACCAGAACCTGCTGGCACGTGGCGTAGGCTCCAAAGCCGAAGCCTGGGCTACCGGCCTGAAATATGACGCCAACAATATCTACCTGGCGACCATGTATTCTGAAACCCGCAAGATGACGCCAATTACCGGCGGCTTCGCTAACAAAGCGCAGAACTTTGAAGTAGTGGCTCAGTATCAGTTCGACTTCGGTCTGCGTCCGTCCCTGGGTTATGTCCTGTCGAAAGGCAAAGATATCGAAGGTATCGGCAACGAAGACCTGGTCAACTATATCGATGTCGGCCTGACCTATTACTTCAACAAAAACATGAACGCCTTTGTTGATTATAAAATCAACCAGCTGAACAGCGATAATAAGCTCGGCATCAACGATGACGACATCGTGGCGCTGGGGATGACTTACCAGTTCTGATGAGACGCTCTCCCGCAGGGATGAGTGAGGCAGAAATACAAACCGCAGCCTGATGGCTGCGGTTCTTTTTATGGCGGGAAATTAATGATTTTTTGCCAGATGCTGCGGATCGCTATTCATGGTGATCTGCGCGTTATACTCCTTCGGCAGGCGGCGCGCCTGATAGAATACCGAGTTCCAGTACGGGTTATCTAATGAGGAACGCATTACCCCCTGGCTGCTTGAGGCGTGCAGGAAATTGTGTTCCGTATCGTAGAACCCGACGTGCATCCCGCCGTGGATCCGGAAGAACACCAGGTCCCCAGGACGCAGCTGCTGGCGGCTTACGCGAACGCCCATATGCAGCAGATCGCCGGTGGTCACGCGCTCCATCGGCAAATTGAAACGATCTTTGAGCGTGCGCCAGACGAAGCCCGAACAGTCGACGCCGCTTTTGGCCGTGCCGCCCCATTCATACGGTGTGCCGTCCCAGGTGTGCATTTGATCGTGCAGGGCCGCGACGACCGGGATCAGATCGTCCGATCCGCTATCGATCGGCTCATAGTGATGGTGGGCTGCGGTTTTAGGTGGTTTTTTAGATGACGATGAACATCCTGCCAAAATCAAAAAAGGAATAAATAATAAAACAAGGGACAGTTTAGGCTTCATATCATTATTTTCATGTCAGGGGATCGACCGTCGTCTTTTATAACGTATTCTCCATATCGCCAGAAAGGGTTAGTGAAAAATTTACGAAACATTACGTATGGAAAACCACCGCATTCCTGTTTTTTAACATGCTGATTAAATATCCGGGAGCGATCCGTGGCGTTGTTTATTAATAAACAATTTCACGCTGAAATCATATTTAGTGAAAAATAATAAGACTCATCTTATTTAACTTTATCTCCCGGCGGTGAGGCAGGTGAAAGATCCTCATCATCCCGCCATTGCGCGGCGGGGCTGGCGTCCAGTACTTTGTTCGTTCAGGGAACTTTTGAGGCCAACTTATGCATCTGGATTTTCGCCAACTGCGCAACTTTGTGGCGTTGGTTGAATATGGCAGCTTTCACCGTGCCGCAGAGGCGGTATGCCTGTCGCAATCAGCATTCAGTCGCAGCATTCAGGCGCTGGAGCAGAGCGTCGGCCATCCGTTATTCGATCGGCAAAGTAAACTGCCAACGTTGACGCTGCACGGACAAAAGCTACTGCCTTACGCTCGGCGTTTCCAGGAGCTGAACGTTGAGCTCAGCAGCCTGCTGTGTGAAGCCGATGACGACCAGAATGGCGAAGTGGCGTTCGGCTGCGGGCCGGCCCCCGCGGCGCGCCTGATCCCGGCGGCCATCGGCGCGTTTCATCGTCGGCTGCCACAGGCGAGAGTGCGGTTTCAGGTCGACAACTGGTTTGCCCTGCATCACGCGCTGACCACCCAGCAGTATCCTTTCGTGGTGGCCGATAGCTGGCACGCCGAGCTGGATCCGCAACTGCGGGTTCAACCGCTTAGCCCGCAACGTTGTTTCTTCGTCTGCCATGCCGATCATCCGCTGGCCCGCCGGGGGGCGGTCTCCATTCAGGAGATGCTGCGCTACCCCTTTGCCGCGCCGTACCTGCCGCCGGGCGTCAGGAAAGTGCTGGCGACCCTCAGCCAGCAGCAGGATTTCACACCGACGATCCAGTGCGATCACATCTATGCGCTGCTGTCGACGCTGGCGGCGACTCAGGCTATCAGCTTTGCCAGTGAAGATGGCTTTGCCCTGTGCCAGCACAGCCATCGCCTGGTGAGGCTGGAGCTCAGCGACCTTCCGGAAGAGTGGCGGCTGATGCAGACCCGGTTTGCCATTATCTCTCCGGTGCACGCCGCCCGCTTACCGCTGGTCGATGCGCTGATCGATATTATCCTGCACACCGACCGCCAGCATCAGATCGCGCTGCTGGCGCAGGAAGAGGGGGCTTAGCCGGCGTGTGCCGCCTGGCCTTTCGCATCGTACTGCGGCCAGTGATTTTCCAACTGCTGTACCTTCAGGGCCTGTTCGACAAACTGGCCGTCTACCCACTGGCTGACCTCAACGCTGTTGCGGATCAATCGGCCCGATTTGGCCTGCTCGACGCTGCTGCTGAAGCTGTCGGTGAGGAAAGGATCGATCCGCGGCGAGGTGGTGAAGTTGAGATCCTCGGGGCGCAGATCTTCAAGGAACAACGCCTGTGGGATCTGGCTCTGCTGCGCCATCTCCGCCGACCAGGCCTCGCGATTGGCCGGGTTGCTGATTTCGGCGGCATTTTTCACCAGCACGTCAATAATTTGCTGGGTGGCCTGCGGCCAGGCCTGGATAAACGCCTGGGTGCCAAGGAAACCCGCCTGGGTCGTGTTCTGGCGGCCTGAATCACCGCTTTTCACCACCACCTTAATCTTATCGCCACGCAGTGCCAGCAGGGAAACGCCGCCCCATACCGCATCAACACGGCCAGCCGCTAGCGCGGCTTTTCCGGCGCTCCAGTCAAGGTTGATGACCTGCATACTGCGTTCGCTCAGCCCGACGGTTTGCAGCGCCCGGTCGAAGGCCAGCTGGTCCGCCGTCCCGCGATAGACCGCCACGCGCTTACCTTGCAGATCCGCCAGCTGCTTAATTCCCGATGCCGCGGTCGCCGCGAGGTAAGAATCAGACCCCCGGCTGCCCAGCAGCAGGCGCGTCGGGAGGCCATTAGCCTTGCCGATAATCGCCGCCAGGTCGCCGAGATAGACAAAATCGAGCTGGCGGTTTGCCAGCGCTTCATTCACCGCCGGACCTGCCCCTTTAAAAAACTGCCACTGCACCTCTATGCCCTGCGGTTTAAACACCGCTTCCAGCTGATGGCGGATATACGCCATGCCAACCGGGCCTTCAATAAACGGTTTGCTGCCGGCGCTCTGGTCCGGCACGCCGATACGAATGGTGCGCAGGCTGTCGGCCTGCACGCTGGCGACGAGGGCGATGACGGCGGCCAACGCGACGGCGATACGGATAAAAAATGCTTTCATCATAAAGGGTGACTCCCGAGTTTTTTTCTCACCCTAAAGAGGCTAACCGCCTGCTGTTAAATGCTTTTATTGGCAGAGCAAAGGTAAAAAAAAGCTAAATCACGGCCCGCGTGGTCGCCAGGCCGAGATGCATTTTCTGCATCGGGATTATTCAACAAACGCAATGGCGATGGGCAGTAAAGCACGTTTTTATAGCCACATGATTTCACAACACGTGGACCGTTATGTCGCTGATTCTCATGAAAAGACGCAGATTTTTCTGGCCCACCTTCAGGCTGAACGGTTGGCCCTGGCTGCTGCCCGCGCTGGTGTTGGGGCTGTGGTACCTCGCCGCCGCCGGGCACTGGATGCCGGAACAAATACTGCCGGCCCCGGCAGTGGTGGCTGATACCGCGCTGTCGCTGCTGGGGAGCGATCTGATTGGCCAATGGGGCGTCAGCCTTCAGCACCTGGCGAGTGGGCTGCTGCTGGGGGTGATGGCGGGCACCCTGCTGGGGGCGCTGTTTGGCCTGGTACCGGCCGCCGCCCGGCGTATTGAGCCGTTGTTTTATGCGCTGGCGCAGATCCCGACTCTCGGTTGGATCCCGCTGTTTATGGTGCTGTTTGGCATCGATAACGGCCTGAAGCTGGCGGTTATCGTCAAAACCACCATCGTGCCGATGACCATCAACACCCAGCAGGCGGTAACCAGCGTGCCGTTAACGTTGGGGGAAGCGGCGCAGGTGATGAACTTCTCCCGCTGGCAGCGCCTGCGTTGGCTGGTGATCCCCGCGAGCCTGCCGGGCTGGTTCACCGGCCTGCGGCTGGCGCTTTCCCAGGCCTGGGTTTCGTTGATTGTGGTTGAACTGCTGGCCTCTTCCGAGGGCATCGGCTACCTGATGGTCTGGGGCCGTCAGCTGTTTCAGCTGGATATTGTCTTCGTCACCATTGCGGTGGTGGGCCTCAGCGGCTTGCTGATGGAGTGGGCGACCAACCGTCTCTACACCCGGCTGGTGTTCTGGCCGCAGCCTGCGACCGGGCGTCTGGCCTGGAAACCGCAGGCCAGCTGGCAGGCGTTTCAACTGCCGTTAATGCTGCTGGCATTGTGGCAACTGGCCAGCCAGTGGGGCTGGATCGACACCACCTTATTCTCATCGCCGCTGTCGGTGGCGCAGCGCGCGCTTGAAGGCACGCTCAGCGGTGAACTGACCGCGGCGATGATGGCGAGCCTGGGGCGGGCATGTTCCGGCGGTGCGCTGGGTATTGTTGCCGGGCTGCTGTGCGGATTGCTGCTGGCCCTGCGTCCGCGCGCCGGGCAGATATTCACCCCGACGCTGAACGTCCTGCGTCATATCGCGCTGTTTGCCTGGCTGCCGCTGCTGACGGCATGGGTCGGCAACGACAACGGCGGCAAAATCGTGTTCATCGCGCTGGCGGCTTTCTTTCCAATGTTCTTCAGTACGTTACAGGCCGTCGGCCAGCGCGATCCGCAGCTCGACGATGTGGCCAGGGTACTGCGTTTTGGCACGCTGACCCGCTTGCGGCAGCTGATTCTGCCGGGAGCCGCGCCAGGGATCTTTGCCGGCCTGCGCCTGGCCTTGATCTACGCCTGGCTTGGCAATATCGGTGCGGAATATTTCATGTCCTCCGGGACCGGCATCGGCAGCCTGATGATCAATGCGCAGCAGCTGCTTGATATGCCGACCATTCTCTGCGGGATGGTGCTGATTGGCCTTACCGGGGCGGCGCTGGATAAAGCCGGACGTTTACTGGAATTTCGCGCCACCCGCTGGCGCCAACAGGAGCAATGATGATCGCATCGACTTTGGTCTCTTTTCACCACGTGCGTAAATCC
The DNA here is from genome assembly GCF_051131755.1 of Klebsiella sp. R445. NCBI lineage: Bacteria > Pseudomonadati > Pseudomonadota > Gammaproteobacteria > Enterobacterales > Enterobacteriaceae > Klebsiella > Klebsiella sp. R445. The sequence goes on along the minus strand of NZ_CP180446.1, from coordinate 2,104,918 downwards.
TGGCAACAGGTCACGGCGCTACACAATTTTAGCCTCGATATTGCCGCCGGCGAGCTGGTGGCTCTGGTCGGCAGCAGCGGCTGCGGCAAGTCGACGCTGCTGCGGATGCTGATTGGCCTTGAGCCGGTCACGCAGGGGGAGATCTGCGTGAACGGCCAGCCGGTTGTCGGGCCAGGAAAAGATCGCGGCATCGTGTTTCAGGAGCCGCGGTTGTTTCCCTGGCTGAAGGTTATCGACAACGTGATGCTTGGCCTGGCGGATGAACCGCTGAGCCGGGCGGAGAAGCGCCAGCGCGCGCTGGAGATGCTGGCGCGCGTTCAACTGACTGAGTTCGCCGATGCGCTACCGGCACAGCTTTCCGGTGGGATGGCTCAACGGGTCGCGATTGCCCGCGGGCTGATCGCACGTCCGCAAATTCTGATGCTTGATGAACCCTTCGGCGCGCTGGATGCCCTGACGCGCCACACCCTGCAGCAGGAGCTGCTGCGCATTCACCGGCAGGCGGGGACCACCACGTTGCTGGTGACTCACGATGTGGAAGAGGCCGTGGTGCTGGCCGACCGGGTGGTGGTGCTCTCGCCGCGCCCGGGGCGGATTCGTGAAGTGGTGACGCTGGCGCTACCGCATCCTCGTCAGCGCGATGAGGCGGGATTCGCCGCCGCCTGCCGCCAGATTCGTACATTGATTACTACTGCCTGATTTAACTATTTAAGGAGTGACAACATGGGACATCCTTCTGTCTACCCGACCGGGGCCACGCTTTACGATCCGCAGCGGGCGTGGAGCGGCTATACCGTTTTCCAGGCGACCGAACATGGCGCGGTGCTGGTGGATATGAACGGCAACGTGGTCCGTGAATGGCCCGAGCTACATGGTTTTCCGAATAAAATCCTGCCCGGCGGCGCGATCCTTGGCCACAGCGGCGAGCGCGATCCCCGCTACGGCATGCAGGATATGCTCGATCTGATTCAGGTGGACTGGGAAGGCAATATCACCTGGCGATTCGAGCGCTATGAGCAGGTCAACGACCCTGGGCATCCGCCGCGCTGGATGGCGCGCGCGCACCATGATTATCAACGGGCGGGGAACCCGGTGGGCTATTACGCACCGGGGCTGGAGCCACAGGTGGAGGACGGCAATACCTTAATTCTTGCCCATACTAACCTGGTCAACGAGGAGATTTCCGACAAGCTGCTGCTGGATGACACCATCATCGAAGTCGACTGGCAGGGCAACGTGGTGTGGGAATGGCGATGCAGCGATCATTTTCACGAGCTGGGCTTTGACGAGGCGGCGCGGACGGCGCTACGCAATAACCCCAATATGCGCGCCAGCGGCGGCGGTATGGGCGACTGGATGCACATTAACTCGATGTCGGCGCTGGGGCCCAACAAATGGTATGACGACGGCGATGCGCGTTTCCATCCCGACAACATCATCTGGGATGCGCGGGAATCCAATATCATTGCCATCATCGACAAACAGAGCGGGCGGATTGTCTGGCAGCTGGGGCCGGACTACAGCAAGCCGGAGCTGAAACATCTGGGCTGGATTATCGGGCAGCACCATGCGCATATGATCCCTCAAGGCTTACCGGGCGCTGGCAATATTTTGATCTTCGATAACGGCGGTTGGGCCGGATACGGTGCCCCCAATCCGGCCTCGGCGGACGGCGTGAAAAATGCGTGGCGCGACTATTCGCGGATCCTTGAGATCAACCCGGTGACGCTCGATATTGAATGGCGTTATTCGCCGTATGAGGCGGATCTACCGCAGCCGACCGATTCGTACCGCTTCTATAGCCCTTATATCAGCAACATGCAGCGCCTCGAAAATGGCAATACCTTGATCAACGAAGGGTCCAACGGACGCGTTTTTGAAGTCACCCGTGACCATGAGATCGTCTGGGAATATATCTCGCCGTTCTGGGGAAAAACGTTAAATAACAATATGGTTTACCGCGCCTACCGGATCCCGTATCACTGGATCCCGCAGCTGGCATCGCCGGCAGAAACGGCGATCGCGGCGGTGGATGTGCGCACCCTGCGGCAGCCCGGTGCGGCGGCGGCGGGTCCTGCCCAGAGCGTGGTGCGCGTTGCTGGCGTGCAGCCTTACAGCAAAAGCGCCGATGCGCTGTGCGTGGCAACCGACAACGATACCCTGCATCGCAGCCCGAAACTGTTCCGCGTCGCCGAAAGCCGCTTTGTGCCGGTGAGCACGCAAAGCGAACTGGCTGGCGAGCGTCCGATTCTATTGTTTGTCGGGGCCGAGCGCTGCGTCCACTGCCGTAAGCTGTGGCAACGGCTGAGCCATGAGACGCTCGCCGACCAGATTGCGCCGCTGGAGACACGTTATCTCGATGCCGATCGCCACCAGGCGCTGGCGCAGCAGCTCGGGGTTCGCGGGTTACCTGCGCTGCTGGTGCTGAAATCCGGCAAGCCGACGGCGCGGGCCCCGGCGGACCCATCCGTGGACAGTCTGGTGAACTGGTTACAAAGCGCGGTGCTGTAAGTCTGTCTGCGCCTGGCAAATCTGACCGTTTTGCCGCTTGTTTGCTACCCTTTGCCCTACACGCAGGCGAGTCATTCTCCTGTCATCTTCGTTAAGCATGCTCTGGCGAGCCAATTTTTGCTGAGTAGGGAAAGAGCAACATGTCCAACAATCTGACGATTTTCGACTTGGATAATACCTTGATTAAGGGCGACAGCAGCACGGTCTGGAGCCGCTTCCTGGTACGGGAGGGTTGGGTGAGCGATCCGGCGTATCTGGCGCGGGAAACCTTGCTGATGGACGACTACGATCGCGGCGAGATGAATATCGCCGACTATGTCGCGTTGCTGCAGGCGCCGCTGAGCGGCGTGCCGCAGGCGGAGGTCGACGCGCTGGTGGCCCGCTGCGTGCATGAAGAGATTGTGCCGCGGGTCTATCCGCAGGCGTGGGATCTTCTGCAAACCCTGCGCGCGCAGGGCGAACAGATGCTGGTGATTTCGGCTTCGGTCAGCCTGCTGGTTAACGCGGTGGCGAAGGCATTGGGGATTGAGCAGGCGCTGGGTATCGATGTGGAGATGGCCGACGGCGGCTACAGCGGCGTGATTGCCGGCACGCCGAGCTATCAGCAGGGGAAGGTGGTGCGACTGGCGGCGTGGCAACAGGCCCATCCAGAATATTCGGGTGAGGTGACTTTCTACACCGATTCGATTAACGACCTGCCGCTGTGCCTGCATGCCGACCATGTCCGGCTGGTCAATCCCTGCCCCCAGCTCACGGCGGCGAATGCAACACACCGCTGGCCGGTGTTGGCGTGGCGGCTGTGATTTATCCTGGAGGCGGCGCATTGCGCCGCCTCCGGGAAAAGCTAATCAGCTTTAAATAATGGCACCACGCTGCCGCCAATATACCGGCGGCGCAGCCACGCGGAGAGGGTATCCATCGCCATCACCACCGCGACCAACAACAGGGTGATAAACATCACCACGTCCCAGTTCCACAGGCGCATATTTTCCGCATAGATCAGGCCGATGCCGCCGGCGCCGACGAAACCTAACACCGCGGCGGAGCGGGTATTCGACTCAATCTGATACAGGCTCAGCGCCAGAAACGTTGGGAACGACTGGGTAAAAATGCCGAAGCGATGTTTCTGCAAGCCGTTGGCGCCCACGGCGGTCAGCCCGCGCCCGGGCGAACGGTCGACCGCTTCATGCCCTTCGGCGTACAGCCGTCCAAGCAGACCGGTATCCTGCATGATAATCGCCAGCACCCCGGCCAGCGGCCCAAGCCCTACGGCGCGCACGAAAATCAGCCCCCAGATGGCCATATCAATACCGCGCAGAACGTCAAACAGACGACGCATCAGCAGGGCGATAAACCCAGGGATAAGCCCGCGCATAATGTTGCGCGCCGCGAGGAAAGAGAGCAGCAGCGCAATCACCGTAGCGGTCAGAGTGCCGACGAAGACAATCGCCAGCGTGATGCCGATCTGCGTGAAGTAGTAGCGGAAGGGCCAGTTCCAGAAGTCATGCCAGACAAACATCCGCAGCAGATAGCGGCTGATTTGCTGCAGCCCGGTGGTTAGCTGCTCGCTGCTGATGCCGAACTGCATAAAGAACCAGACGTAATAGAACACGCTCGCCAGCGTCAACAACCCGACGAAACGCAAATAGCGCCCCTGGGCCCGATATAACTGCCGATGCTGCCGACGACTGGCGGCCACATCCGGTTGGTTTTGCCATTGACTCATTTTTTGCCCTCAAGAACCCACTGTCGCAGGCGGCCGGACAGCATATCCAGCAGCGACACCACGATGATAATCAGCAGCAACGTGATGCTGACCTGATCGTAACGATCCAGTTTGATATTGGTCATCAGCTCCTGGCCGATCCCGCCGGCGCCCACTAGCCCAAGAATGGTGGACGAGCGGAAGTTAATCTCCAGGCGCATAAAACCGTAAGAGAGAAAGATCGGTTTGACCTGTGGCCACAATGCAAAACGGATCCGCTGTATCGGCGAGGCGCCGCACGCCAGCAGGCCGCGCACCGGTTTGTCCTGGGCGCTTTCCACCGCTTCGTAAAACAACTTGGTCAGGCTGCCGACGGTGTGCAGCATCAGCGCCAGAAAGCCGGGGATCGCGCCAATGCCGAAGGCCATCACGAAAATCACCGCCCACGCCAGCTCCGGCATGGTGCGTAAAAAGGCCACCACCACGCGGATGGCAAAGCGCACCGGCGGCGGTGACCAGGCGTTGTTGGCGGCGAGAAACGCCAGCAGAGTGGCGATGGCTACTGCGACCAGCGTCGAGGCCAGCGACAGCTGTAAGGTCTCCCAGATCAGCGGCAGCTGAATTGGCAGCCGGTAGCCCCAGTAGGCCAGCGAGCCTTTGGTGTGGGAGTCGGCAAACAGCGTGCTGAAATGGAGCGTCGGCAGCGTCTCATACATGTAATCGAGAAAATTCGGCAGCGAATGCCAGATGGTGAAGAGATTAAATTCAGCGGCGCTGCCGGCGGCGAAATAGAGCACCAGTAACAGCAGGGACCAGCCGAAGGTGTCGCGCTTTTGCCGCGTCCGTACCTGCTGGTAATAGCGTTCAAATTCGGTGTTCGATATATTCATACGTCGATGGGTCTTCAGCATGCCGCCGCCTCACGCGGGTGATCGCGGAGGCGGCGTTGGGGCGGGATTAACGCGCGCTTACCAGCTCGCGTTTCATATCGATAATCTGCTGGAAATCAGCCATGCTACCCGGGCCGATATGCTGGGTACCGCCCATGGCTTTGATAAAGCAGGCGTGGTCTTCGGTATCCAGTTTTTTGATCGCGGTAATGACTTTGGCTTTGAAATCAGCCGGTAGCGCATTGCTCACCAGGATCGGGCCGTTAGGGATCAGCGGCGATTGCCAGATGATGCGGATCTGCTTCATCAGATCGGGATGATCCATACGAATCAGTCGGTTAAAGGCACCAACGCTGTAGCCGCTGTTGTAGTCGCCGACCATTGAGGTCCAGGTGACCGCGCCCGCGAACTGGCCGTTCAGAACCCCGAGAATGTCCTGCTCGTGGCCGCCGGAGAAGGTGACGCTGGAGAAGAAGTTTTTGTATTTATCATCCGACGTGCCGCCGAATTTCTGTTTAAAGGCGTGGTTGGGGATCAAAAAGCCGGAAGTGGAGTCCGGGTCGGCGAAACCAAACGCCTTGCCTTTCAGATCGTCTAGCGTTTTGTACGGGCTGTCGGCTTTAACGATCACCACCGAGTGGTAGCCGCGGGACTGATCTTTATCATCCACGGCGATCCCGACAATATCGACCGCTTTCGGGTTATTGATATACACCGAAGCGTAGGACGAAGGTGACATGCTCAGCACCACGTCCACTTTACCGCCCAGCAGACCCTGGATAACGCCGGAATAGTCGGAAGAGTTACGTAATTTGGTATCGACGTTCAGCTCTTTATCGAGGAACTGTTTGACGCACTGGTTATCACCAATTTGCTGGGTGGCGTTCTGGCCCCCGAGGATCCCCAGATTTAATTCTTTTGGCTGTTCCGCAGCACCTGCCTGCCACGCCATCATTATTCCCGCAACCGCTGCGGATAAACGAAATGCACCAGTGATGTGTTGTTTCATTATGTTGTCCGTGTGAGTGGCAATTAATGCAATTGGCTAATTTCATCCCCGTACAGCTGATGCAGAATGTCCTGCGTCAGCCGTGAAGGATGGTCGTCAAAAATAATGTTGCCCTTCGCGACGCCAATAACGCGCGTGCAATACTCTTTCACCAGCTCCACCGAATGCAGGTTCACCATCACGCTGATGCCCTGTTCGCTGATTTCGCGCAGGACATTCATGATGCGCTGCGTATTTTTAGGATCGAGAGAGGCAACCGGCTCGTCGGCCAGTAAAATGCCAGGGTTCTGCATCAGCGCGCGGCAGATGGCGACGCGTTGCATCTGGCCGCCGGAGAGATTTTCTGCACGCTGTAGCGCGTGGGGTAGCATGTTCATCCACTCCAGCAGCGAAATGGCGCGCGCCCGGTCGGCGTCAGGGAAGATCTTAAACAGGGATTTCAGCGTTGAGGTCTGGCTCAGGCGGCCCAGCAGCACGTTGGTCAGCACGTCGAGGCGCGGCACCAGACAAAAGTCCTGGAAAATCATGCCGCATTTGCTGCGCCAGGCGTTTAACGCCCGGCCCGTCAGCTTCGCCACATCGTGGGGAATGCCCACTTCCGGGTAGCTGAGGATCTCGCCGCCGGTGGCGCTGTGGGTGCCGTTCAGCACATGCAGCAGGGTGGATTTCCCGGCGCCCGAGCGGCCGATCACGCCTACCAGTTCACCGGCATGGAGATCGAAACTGATGTCAGCCAGCACGGTTTGCTGTGCGCTGTATGACTTATTCAGGTTGCGCACGCTTAAGACTTTCCGCTGCCGGGCGCTGTCGGGTTGACCCGCTGGCGGATAATCGGTGTCGGTGACCATGGCTAGAGAACTATTCATCACAGTGTCCAGGTTCGTCATTAAACTGGGCACTATTAATGGTGTTTTATGTGATCGTTATATGACGGTAAGACGAAAGAATGGTGAACGGCGCGGTTATTGCGTGAGCGCGGACGGCGAAACCGGCAGGAAAAAACGGGCCCTGGCGCAGGATGCCGGGGCCCGTCAGACGGCCTTGTCAGGCGGCCTGGCCGCGGGGGTGACGCCGGCTCAAGCGGTGGTTGGCCAGCAGGCTCAGGCCGCAGCACAGCAGGTAGTAGACCACACCGGTGAAGACAAAAATCGCCAGCGGGTAAATCTGCACCCGGTTGTTGACCTGACCGGCGACGGTGGTCAGCTCCGGGACGTTAACGATAAACGCCAGCGAAGTGTCTTTCAGCAGGTTAATAAAAATACCCACCAGCGACGGCTGCACATTGCGTAGCGCCTGGGGCAGCAGGACAAAGCGTAGCGTTTGCCCGGCAGAAAACCCCTGACTGCGGGCGGCTTCAGGTTGCCCGGCGGGTAACGACTGCAGGCCTGCCAGCACCGAATGCATCACCGATGCGGCAGTAAACCATGCCAGCGCCAGGGTCACCGTCACCGCGCCGGGCAGGTCGCTCCCGGTGAGCATCGGCAGCAGATACCACAGCCAGAAAATGACGAAAATAAGCGGAATACCGCGGATCAGCTCGGCCCACAGAAACAGCACCCGACGCACCACGCCGCCGTAACGCCAGGCGGCCCCGGCCAGCACAATGCCGAGGGGCAACGCCAGCGCCGCCGCGCCAATCGCCATCATCAGCGTCAGGGCGACGCCACCGGGAATGCCTTCCGCCAGTCGTCCCCACAGCAGGTAATCGAGGTTATCGGCGATCACCGCCAGATTAGCGTTCATGCGACAGGCTCCTGAGCGGCGTTTTGCCCGGACCGAGACGCGTCAGCACCATCCCCATGAGCACCCCGAGCGCCAGATACAGCGCCGTGCCGACGGCGAAGGCCTCCAGCGCGTGAGCGTTATAGCTCTCAATTTGCCGCACCTGGTAGGTCAGCTCGGCAAAGCCGATGCCGCTGGCAAGCGATGAGAGCTTCATCAGGTTCAGATACTGGCCGACGATCGGCTGCCAGGCGTTGGTCAGCCCCTGCGGTAGCAGGATATGACGCAGCTCGCCCCACGGCGTAAAGCCCTGCGCGAGGGCCGCTTCGCGCTGGCCGTGGCTGACGGCACGCAGTCCGGAGGCGATCTCTTCCACCAGAAACGCCGAGGTAAACACCCCCAGTCCCCACATAGAGCAGAGAAACTCCGGCGTCAGCCACCAGACGTTGCCCGGCAGTATGGACCAGGCGTGGTCGGCATTAATAAAATCCCGCACCGCCAGCGGCAACAGGTTCCAGGCGGCGAAATACCAGAACAGCAGCTGCACCAGCAGCGGGGTGTTGCGAAACAGCGAAACCCAGCAGGCTACCAGACCGCGCCCGGTTCGCCCGCCGCCTAAGCGCAGGGCCAGCAGCACAATCGCCAGCGCGGTCGCCAGCAGGATACCGGCGACGCTGACCCACAGGGTGGTGAGAAAGCCGGAAATAATCCACTGTAGCGGCTGCCCGCTCAGCACGCCGTGCCAGTCGAGTAGCGGGGTCATTCGAGGCTCTCCTGGTGCAGCGGATCCAGTACCTTTTGCAGAAAGCGCCGGGTGCGGGCGTGCTGGGGCCGGGCGAAAAAGTCCGCCGGGGGGGCCACTTCGAGAATATCGCCGCCGTCGATAAACACCACCCGGTCGGCAATATCGCGGGCGAATTGCATCTCGTGGGTCACCACCACCATGGTGATGCCGCTATGGGCCAGCTGCTTCATGACCAGCAACACTTCGCCAATCATTTCCGGATCGAGCGCCGAGGTTGGTTCATCGAAGAAGATGATTTGCGGCGAGGAGGCGAGCGCCCGGGCGATGGCCACCCGCTGCTGCTGGCCGCCGGAGAGCTGAGAGGGCATGTGCTGCGCCTTATCTTCCAGCCCGACCTGTTGCAGCAGCTCCAGCGCCCGCCCGCGGGCGGCGTTTTTTTGCCAGCCGTGGACGCGCTCCAGCGCGAGGGTGATATTGTCCTGCGCCGTCAGATGGGCATAGAGATTGAACTGCTGAAACACAAAGCCCACGCGGCTGCGTAGCTGGCGCAGGGCGCTGTTCGTCAGCTGGCGGGTGGGTTTCCCGTCGATCAGGATCTCACCGTCGCTGAGGGATTCGAGCTGGTTGATCAGGCGGATCAGCGTTGATTTCCCCGATCCCGACGGGCCAAGGATTGCCACCACTTCCCCCGGTTCAATCTGCAGGTCGATCCCGTTGAGAACCTGATGGTCGCCGTAGCGTTTGGCCGCCTGGCGAAATTCGATACTGGCGCGCTGCAAATGCGAAAAATCCGCGGACGAAGCCGCGGAGCGTGAAAACAGACCCGATAACATATTATTTCGCTTCTATGGTAAACGCGCGCGGCTGTGGGGTTTTAGTGGCAGGACCAAACCAGACATCATAGATTTTTGCCGCCTGGCCGGATTGCTCCAGCTTCACCAGCTCGTCGTTGACCGCCTTCAACAGCGCAGGTTCGCCTTTTTTAACCCCCACACCAATCTCCTCTTTGCTCAGCAGGTCGGGGATGATTTTAAAGCTGGCTTTGTCCGGCGCCTCTGCCAGCAAACCGGCCAGAATGGTGCTGTCCTGGGTAATGGCCTGGACGTTGCCGTTGCGCAGCGCGGTCAGCGCCAGCGGAATATCGTCATAGGAAAGCACCCGCGACTGCGGGAAGCGTTGGTGCAGAGCCTGTTCGCCGGTGGTGCCTTTTACCGCGCCAATCCGCGCTTTGCTGTAGCTGTCGAGCTGGTCTGCCGCTTTGACCGGCACGAGGAACTGCTGGCCGGTAACAAAGTAAGGTGTCGAGAAATCAATCACCTGAGCGCGCTCCGGGGTGATGGTGATATCGGCGACGATCAGGTCAGCCTTGCCGGACTGCAGCAGCGGAATACGGTTGGCCGGGTTAGTGGCGACCAGCTCCAGTTTTACCCCCAGCGATGTTGCCAGCGCCTTGGCAAAATCGACGTCATAGCCCACCAACTGGTGGGTTTTTGGATCAACCGAGCCGAACGGTGGGTTAGCATCAAAAGTGGCGACTTTGACCACGCCTGCGGCCTTGATATCGGCCAGCTGGTCCGCCTGGGCCTGCGTCGTTAACCCCAGAATCCCCAGTGCTAACGCGAGTGTTGTTTTTGCCATGCGCATAATTTATTCCCCTGAATCCCTGTTTTTATGTTGTGGCTATTACGCTCCCACAGATTCACCGGGCCGGGCAAAGAAGAAAAAATGCTTATTTATATCGAAATACACATAAGGAAGTTATGGGTATCTCTGCGCCAGCTCTGTACCAGCTTCCGGGCGACGGGAACGCGGGTAATTTGCATCTTTTGGGATTGGTAACCCGGAATTGATATTTCCCGCCCGGCGTCATCTGTGGTTGAAATAACGTCAGACACATTGCGTCCCGACGGAGGAAAAATGAAAGTGGCACTATGGCAACGGATCACGGGCTGGCTGGCGTTTTTATCTAACGGTGAAGCCGGGCAGCAGGATACCCAACGCATGATGGAGGCAATATTACCGGTCGCCAGCCTGTACGGCGTGGATATCGCGAATGTTGAAACAAGGTGGTTCCGTCATGATAAAACATACTGAGCGACGCAGGACGCGTGAAGCCTACTGGAATGAGGTGTGCTTTGTGTAGCGCGAGGCTACTGGCGGTTGCGGTAAACGGGACAGTATCCGCAGCCGCCAGCAGCTTTAATTTTTGCTAATCCCCAACGGTTTGACCTTGCCATGCAGCGCCGGATTGTCGCTCTCATCTTTGAGATGCACGCCGGTCAGACGACGTAAAAACGCCTGCTCCAGCAGCCACGCCAGCTTAAAGGCGGCGGCTTCATACCTCAGCCCGTCCGGGCGAATATTCGAAATACAGTTGCGCTCTGACTCCAGCCGCTGACGATGCGGTTGCCAGGTCAGATAGACCCCGAGGCTATCCGGAGACGAGAGTCCCGGGCGCTCGCCAATCAATATCGCCACCGCTCTGGCCCGCAATGTTTCACCGATATCATCGCCCAGCGCCACCCGCGACTGATGGGCCAGCACCACCGGTGCCAGGCTGATGCCCAGCGTCTGCAGATAGGGCAGCAGGGCGCGAATCAGCGGCAACGCCTGACGGTGCACGGCATACGACGACAGCCCGTCGCCAATCACCAGCAGCAGGTCTGCCGGACGGGTGCCGCTAGCGGCCAGATCGGCGCGGCTGGCGTCACTCAACCGCCGTCCGAGGTCGGGGCGATTAAGGTAAATATGGCGATCGCTGGCGGCGCTGTGCACCGTCAACGATGACAGCCCCATCTCCGCCAGCGATGGTTCCAGCTGCTCGCTTTCAAATGGCCGGTGAATCGCATCGCGGGCTCTGGCATGGGCAAGGCCGAAGTTGAGCACTTCACGGGTGGGCAGGCTGGCGCCGCTGCGCCCCAGGGCAATCCGTGCATCGGTAAATTCGCGCAGCGGGTTCCAGGCATCGGGTCTGTTCATACTGGTGCTCCTTGCGGCATGACGGAGAGCAGCGGATGGCGGGCATCGGTCAGGCGCAGCGTACCGTCCGGGTCGATAATCTGCATTTTCGCCAGCCAGGCGGCAAATTCAGGGGCGTGCTTTAACCCCAGCAGTCGGCGGGCGTACAGCGCATCGTGAAACGAGGTGCTCTGGTAGTTGAGCATGATATCGTCGGCGCCCGGCACGCCGATGAGAAAGGTCAGCCCGGCGTTGCACAGCAGGGTCAGCAGGGTGTCCATATCGTCCTGATCCGCTTCCGCATGGTTGGTGTAGCAGACATCGCAGCCGATCGGCAGCCCCATTAGCTTCCCGCAGAAATGGTCTTCCAGACCGGCGCGGATAATCTGCTTACCGTCGTAGAGATACTCCGGGCCAATAAATCCCACCACCGTATTGACCAGCAGCGGCTCGAAATGGCGGGCCACGGCGTAGGCGCGGGCTTCGCAGGTCTGCTGATCGACGCCATGATGTGCGTTGGCGGACAGCGCGCTGCCCTGTCCGGTTTCGAAATACATCACGTGGTTGCCCAGCGTACCTCGATTGAGGCTCAGGGCGGCCTCGCGCGCCTCCTGCAGCAGTGCCAGGTTGATACCAAAACCGCTGTTGGCCGCCTCGGTGCCCGCCACCGACTGAAACACCAGGTCCACCGGCGCCCCGCGCTCAATCAGCTGCAGGGTGTTGGTGACGTGGGTCAGAATGCAGGACTGGGTCGGGATGGCGAAGCGCTGGATAATATCGTCGAGCATATGGTTGAGCTGCGCCAGAACCGGCAGGCTGTCGCTGGCAGGGTTGATGCCGATAACCGCATCCCCCGCGCCGTACAGCAGGCCGTCAAGCATGCTGGCGGCGATCCCTTTCATGTCATCCGTTGGATGATTGGGCTGCAGGCGCACGCTAAGGTGCCCCGGCAGGCCGATGGTATTGCGAAAGTGGGTGATGACCCGACACTTGCTGGCCGCGAGGATCAGGTCCTGATTGCGCATCAGTTTGCTGACCGCCGCCGCCATTTCCGGGGTGATCGCCCGGGCCACCTGTTGCAGAGTGGCGGTATCGGTGGCGTCATCCAGCAGCCAGTCGCGAAAATCCCCCACAGTCAGGTGGCTAATGGCGGCAAACGCCGCGCTGTCGTGGGTGTCGATAATCAGCCGGGTCACCTCGTCCTGCTCATACGGAATGAGGGGATTAGCCAGAATCTCCGTCAGCGGGACGTCCGCCAGCGCAATTTTCGCCGCCATCCGTTCTTCGGCGCTATCGGCGATCACGCCCGCGAGGGCGTCGCCGGAACGGGCTGGCGAGGCCTTAGCCATCAGCGTTTTCAGACTATCAAAGCGCCATACCTGGCCCGATAGCGTGGTTTTATACATGCCGACTCCTTACGAAACGATGCGCAGCTGCGGATCCAACGGGGCGCGTTCACGGGCTGAGGCGGTTTTGCGAAACCACAGATAGCCCCCCAGCATCATGGCCGCGAAAATCAGCGCCAGCAGCGGGTTGTACCAGACCATCGCGACCAGGCAGAGCACCGCCATCGCCAGAGCGAAGGCCGGGGCCCACGGGTAGAGCGGCGCGCGGAACGGACGAATCAGGTTCGGCTCGCTGCGGCGCAGCTTAAACAGCGCCGCCATCGAGGTGATATACATAACAATAGCGCCAAATACCGACATCGTGACGATGCAGGCGGTCAGCGGCATGCCGCTAATGGTGATCAGCGAGTCGGAGAAAATCGCCGCGATACCGACCACGCCCCCGGCAAGGATCGCCAGATACGGGGTGCGGGTACGGCGGTTGAGGGTGGCGAGACGGGCGGGCAGGTAGCCGGCCCGCGCCAGGGAGTAGATCTGGCGCGAGTAGCCCATAATGATGCCGTGGAACGACGCCACCAGGCCAAACAGTCCCAGCCACACCAGCATATGCAGCCAGCCGCTGCTGCTGCCGACCACCATTTTCATCGCCTGAGGCAGCGGGTCGTTGATATTGGCGAGGGTACGCCAGTCGCCGACGCCGCCGGCAAACACCATCACCCCGATAGCCAGGACGGTCAGGGTCAGAATGCCGCCGCCGAGGGCGCGTGGAATGGTGCGCTGTGGGTCTTTGGCTTCTTCGGCCGCCATCGATGCGCCCTCAATGGCCAGAAAGAACCAGATGGCAAACGGAATCGCGGCAAACATTCCCGGCAGCGCCAGGCCGCTGAAGCTTTCCGCTCCCGCCCAGCCGTTGGCAGTAAAGTTGCTCCATGAGAAGCCCGGTGCGACCACTCCCATAAACACCAGCAGCTCGAAAATCGCCAGCAGGGTAACAATCAGCTCGAAGGTGGCCGCAATCCCGACGCCCAGGATATTCAGCGTCATAAAGACCACGTAAGCGCCGCAGGCCACCCATTTGGGATCCAACGCCGGAAACTGGACGTTAAGATAGGCGCCGATCGCCATGGCGATGGCCGGGGGCGCAAAGACGAATTCAATCAGGGTGGCAAACCCGGCGATAAAGCCGCCGGTGGGGCCAAAGGCGCGGTAGGCGTAGGCAAACGGCCCCCCGGCGTGCGGAATGGCGGTGGTCAGTTCGGTAAAACTAAAGATAAAGGCGCAGTACATGGCGGCAATCGCCAGCGCCACAATCATAAAGCCCATTGTCCCGGCCTGGGACCAGCCGTAGCTCCAGCCAAAATATTCGCCGGAGATCACCAGCCCGACCGCTATCCCCCATAAACGGAAACTGCCGAGCGTTCTTTTTAATGTTGTCGTTTGCCCTGTCATATTCACTGCCTCGCCAGATGAAGAGAGTCTTATACCCGTCATACTTCAAGTTGCATGAGCGTTGGCAATACTCGGCCCATCCCTGGGCCTCACCCCTTCGGGGCCAGCGCAAGCGCTGTTCAATTCGGCTTCGCCTCTTGTCCTGCAACTCGAATTATTTAGGGTATGGCGTTGCAAAGAGAATGCCATCTTTCCGGCATGGACTTTCGCGCTCTGGCGTGAGGCGATGCGCAAAAAAGAGGCGGCCTGCACGACGATTGACAACCGTTATGGTGCAGACCGCCTGATGCGCTTAAGGCGGTGGGTACCTGGGGTTATTCGCTGACGATCGCGCCAGCATCTTTGCGGATTGCCGGGCCGGTTTTCACCTTCAGGGTAAGGCCTTTGGTCTCCAGTTCGGCGTTACGCACCCGGATGCCGTTCTCCGCTTCAATATTGACGTTGGTAAAATGGAAGCCGCTGAGCGGGGCTTCCGGCGTCCCGATGATATAGGCCGCGGCTTTGCTGGTGCCGGTCGAGGTTAAATTTTCGACGGTGATATTGCTAAAGTGCGGCGTTTTATACTGGTCGAACGGCTGTTTTGGATCGCTGTCCGGCGGATAGATCTGTTCGCCGAGGGTAAAACCGCCCGCCTGTAGCTGTTTGTCGACTTCCGCCTGCACAATTGGCGCCGCTTTGTAGTACGCGGAGAACACCAGCGGGACCTCGACGTTATGCATTTTGGTATTGCGGTAAACGATGTTCTTCACCTCGCCGCCTTTGCCGCGCGGGCTCTTAATGCGGATGCCATACATCGAGCCGTCAAAGGTATTATTTTCCACCACGACGTTATTGACCCCGCCAGAGCTTTCGCTGCCGATGGAGATCCCGCGCCCCTGTTTCAGGGTGTTGTTGGCGATGTAGATATTACTCACCACGCCATCAGGGAAGCGCGGGTCGGCTTTTTCCGCTTTGATGGCGATATGGTCGTCGTTGCAGTCGATGTAGTTATTGGTAATGCGGATGTTCTGGCTATCAATCGGGTCGATGGCATCGGTATTCGGCGCATGCCAGGGCGAGAGAATGCGCGTGCCGTTGATGTCGACATCGTGGGCGTAGCGGGTCACCACGTGGAAGCTCGGCGAATGAGTCAGGGTCACGCCGTCGATCAGCACATTGTTCGCGCGGGTGATGTAAATCAGCCGCGGTCGGTCGGTACCGCCTTTCTTGCCGGTGGCGCGGATATTTTCCCGCCAGCGTTCCCACCACACTGCGCCCTGACCGTCGATGGTACCTTCGCCGACGATCGCGACGTTTTGCGCATCGGCGATGCTGATAAACGGCAGCCAGCCATTTTCCGCTTCGGCATATTTCGTTTTGTCATCGCCGCGATAGGCCGCGACCTCCGTCGACGCTACCAGAGTAGCGTCTTTTTCCAGCTTGAGCTGAATATGACTTTTCAGAAACAAAGGGTTAGTCAGATAGTTGCCCTTGGGGACCAGCACGGTTCCTCCGCCTGCGGCGGCGCAGTCATCAATCGCTTTTTGGATGGCCTCGGTATTGAGCGCAATCTGCAGACGGTGGCCCTCCGCGCCGTAGCGGGTGATATCGCAGACTTTATCGGGAAAGGTCACCTGGCTTGCCGCCTGCGTGGGGACAACCGGCAGGATGCCCACCGCGGTCACGGCAGCCAACAGAGGAAGAGTACGGCGTTTCATGAATACGTCCTTTTTTTGGTTTTGTGTTTTATAAAATTAGCACTCGCATTTTATTATTGGCCGTGCGGCGATCACGATTTACGCTTTGTCGTTAATTTGCCCGAATGTTGGGCGTTTTTTTCTGGCGTATGCCCATCAAAAAACCGCGCTGGCGGCGAGAATGTGCGGGGGGTTTTGCAATTTGGCGTGGGGCAGGGTATAACAAATCCTCTTTGGATGTTTAGATGTCCATACGTTTAGAAGGTAATATGCAAACAACACAACAACAAGGTGGGCAATTAAAGCGCACCATGAAGACCCGCCACCTGATCATGCTGTCATTGGGGGGCGTTATTGGCACAGGGTTATTTTTCAATACCGGCTATATCATCTCCACCACCGGCGCGGCAGGTACGCTGCTGGCCTATCTGATTGGTGCGCTGGTGGTATGGCTGGTGATGCAGTGTCTGGGCGAACTGTCGGTGGCGATGCCGGAGACCGGCGCGTTTCACGTCTACGCCTCACGCTATCTTGGCCCGGCCACCGGGTATACCGTGGCGTGGCTGTACTGGCTTACCTGGACGGTGGCGCTCGGTTCCAGCTTTACCGCCGCCGGATTTTGTATGCAGTACTGGTTCCCGCAGATCCCGGTGTGGATCTGGTGCGTGCTGTTCTGCGTGATTATCTTTGGCCTCAACGTGATTTCTACCCGCTTTTTTGCCGAAGGAGAGTTCTGGTTCTCGCTGGTGAAAGTGATCACGATTATCGCGTTCATTATTCTCGGCGGCGCCGCGATCTTCGGCATTATTCCGATGCAGGATGGCTCACCGGCTCCCGGTCTGCATAACATTACTGCCGAAGGCTGGTTCCCGCACGGCGGACTACCGATCCTGATGACCATGGTGGCGGTGAATTTTGCGTTCTCCGGTACCGAGCTGATTGGCATCGCGGCGGGAGAGACGGAAAACCCGCATAAAGTGATCCCGGTGGCGATTCGCACCACCATCGCCCGGCTGATTATCTTTTTTATCGGCACCGTCTTTGTGCTGGCGGCGCTGATCCCGATGCAGCAGGCCGGGGTGGAAAAAAGCCCGTTCGTGCTGGTGTTTGAAAAAGTCGGGATTCCGTATGCTGCGGATATTTTTAACTTCGTGATCCTGACGGCAATTCTTTCGGCAGCGAACTCCGGGCTGTATGCCTCCGGGCGGATGCTGTGGTCGCTGTCGAATGAGAAAACGCTGCCGGCGTGCTTTGCCAAAGTGAATAAAAACGGAGTCCCGTTGACTGCATTGTCGGTCAGCATGCTGGGCGGCGTGCTGGCGCTGTTTTCCAGCGTCGTGGCGCCGGATACGGTGTTTGTGGCGCTGTCGGCGATTTCCGGCTTCGCGGTGGTGGCGGTATGGCTGAGCATTTGCGCCTCGCACTTTATGTTCCGCCGTCGTCATCTGCAGCAGGGAAAAGCGCTGAGCGACCTGCACTATCGTGCGCCGTGGTATCCGCTGGTGCCGGTGCTGGGCTTTATTTTGTGCCTGGTGGCCTGCGTTGGCCTGGCGTTTGACCCCAGCCAGAGAATTGCGCTGTGGTGCGGGATCCCGTTCGTGGCGCTGTGCTATGGTGCCTACTATCTGACCCGTTCACGGAAATTGACCCAGGAGCCTCAACATGTCGCAGAATAATCCGTTAACCACCATTCTTGCCAGCCAGCCCTTTGTCCTGCTAGATGGCGCGATGGCAACGGAGCTGGAAGCACGCGGCTGCAATCTGGCCGACAGCCTGTGGTCGGCAAAAGTGCTGCTGGAAAACCCGCAGCTGATCCGCGATGTGCATCTCGATTACTTCCGCGCCGGGGCGCAGGTGGCAATTACCGCCAGCTATCAGGCGACGCCGGTCGGGTTTGCCGCCCGCGGGCTGGATGAGGCGCAGTCGAAAGCGTTGATTAGCCGCAGCGTTGAGCTGGCGCGCAAGGCGCGGGAGGCTTATCTGGCGGAGAATCCGCAGGCAGGCACGCTGCTGGTGGCCGGTTCCGTCGGGCCATACGGCGCGTTCCTGGCGGACGGCTCTGAGTATCGCGGCGACTATGTGCGCAGCCGCGAAGTGTTTCAGGATTTCCATCGCCCACGCATTGAGGCGCTGCTGGATGCCGGGGCCGATCTGCTGGCCTGCGAAACCCTGCCATCCTTTGCTGAGATCGCGGCGCTGGCGGAGTTGCTGAGCGGCTACCCAAGCGCGCGGGCCTGGTTCTCGTTTACCCTGCGTGACAGCGAACATCTGAGTGACGGAACGCCGCTGCGCGAGGTGATAACTCTGCTGCAGGGCTACCCGCAGGTGGTGGCGGTGGGGATTAACTGCATCGCGCTGGAAAACACCACCGCAGCTCTGGCGCATCTGCAGAGTCTGACTCCGCTGCCGCTGGTGGTGTACCCGAACTCCGGCGAGCATTACGACGCGCAGAGTAAAACCTGGCATCATCATGGCGAAAGCTGCGCCACGCTGCACGATCATCTGCCGCAATGGCTGGCGGCGGGGGCGAAGCTGATTGGCGGCTGCTGCCGGACCACGCCGAAGGATATTGCTGAGCTCCACGCACGGCGCTGAGGTTGCGTCGACTTACCCGGCCTGCTGCTGCTACGCGTTGTAGGCCGGGTAAGGCGTCAGCCGGGATGCATCACGCCGCATCGGCTAAGACAAACATCCCGTAGGGGTGGATTTCAAGGTAATAGTGTTCGCCGACGTCCGGTTGCAGACGGGTGGCGTTGACCTGCAATAAGATCTCCTGCCCGTGCCACTCCACCGTCACTTCATACTGCGGCCCCATATACGCCACGTGGCGGATCACGCAGCGCTGGCTCTCCTCACCGCGATCGCTCAACGTAATGGCTTCCGGACGCACGCCGACGGTACCCGCACCCTGGGTGGCAAAATGCCCCGGTCGCGGCAGACGGTAGCCGTAGATATCGACCGCGTCCTGCTGGAAGGTGGCCGGGAACAGGTTGGCGTCCCCCATAAAGCTCGCCATAAAGCGCGATGCCGGCTGGCGGTAGAGATCCTGCGGCGAACCCATCTGCATGATATGCCCCTTGTTCATCACCAGCACGGTATCGGAGACCGCAAAGGCTTCGCTCTGATCGTGGGTCACGTACAGCGAGGTGATATCAAACTGCTTTTGCAGCTCGCGGATCTTGTCGCGCATGCTGCGGCGCAGGTTGGCGTCGAGGTTGCTCAGCGGCTCATCAAATAGCAGCACTTTCGGCTTGAGGATCAGCGCTCGCGCCAGCGCCACACGCTGCTGCTGACCGCCGGAGATCTGATCGACATAGCGGTCTTCGAATCCCTCCAGATCCACCATCGCCAGCGCCTCTTTGACGCGGGTTTTTACTTCGCTGCGCGATACGCCCAGCATTTTCAGGCCATAGCCGACGTTCTCCCCCAGCGACATATGCGGGAACAGGGCGTAGGACTGAAAGACCATACAGATATCGCGCTGCTGAATCGAGCGATGGGTCACGTCTTCGCCATCAATGAAAATCTGCCCTTCACTGGGTTTTTCCAGCCCGGCCACCAGACGCAATATGGTGGTTTTCCCGCAGCCGGAAGGGCCGAGCAGGGTCACCATTTGCCCCTGGGGGATCGTCAGATTGATATTGTCGATGACCATGTTGCTGCCGAATCGCTTGGTGACGTTGCGCAGTTCAACGAAATTTTTCTGGCTCATAGTGCGCTCCATTACGCCTGGTTTTTGGCTTTTGAGCGGGAGATGCGTGCTTCCCCGATCAGCCAGTCAAAGATGAAAATAATGGTCAGCATGACCACGATCAGAATCGAACCGTAGGCGATCGCCACCCCGTATTCGCCGTCTTCCACCCGGTTGAGGATGTAGGCCGTTGCCACGCGGGTATCCGGCGTGACGAGGAACACGATGGCGCTGACGGTAGTAATGGCGCGCACAAAGCTGTAGATCAGCGCCGAGAGGATTGCCGGGCGCAACAGCGGCAGCAGAATGTGGGTGATGGTGCGTAAGCTCCCGGCGCGCAGGCTGAGGGAGGCTTCATCCAGCGATTTATCGATCTGGCCTAATCCGGCGATCCCGGCGCGGATCCCGACCGGCACGTTACGCATCACCATCGAGATAATCACGATGGCCGCGGTGCCGGTGAGGTACACCGGGGCGCTGTTAAAGGCGAGAATGTAGGAGACGCCCGCCACGGTGCCCGGTACCGCGAAACACAGCATGGTGGTGAATTCGATGGTCTTTTTGCCTTTGAACTGCTGGCGCACCACGATCCAGGCGATCAGCAGGCCGAAGGCGGCGGTGATCGGTGCGGCGATCCCGGCATACAGCAGGGTGTCGAGCAGGGAAGGCCATGCTCCGTCGCTCATTCCCTGGCCGAACAGCTTGATAAAGTTATCCAGCGTCAGGGTGTAATCCACTCCCCAGTTGACGGTAAAGCTGCCGTAGAAAATGCTGCCGTAGAGCAGGGCGTTAAAGGCGATCCACACCGCCAGAATAGCGATCACGCTCCATACCAGGGTGACCGGCAGAGGCTGAACGTCGCCCCGGTAGGACTTACCCGATACCGTGACGTATGAGCGCTTACCAATCCACATATACTGGATGCAGAACACCAGCAGCGAGAACAGCAGCAGGAAGGCGCCCAGGGTGCTGGCGGCCTGATAATCGAGCTGCGAGCCGGTGATGTAGAAGTAGATCTGGGTGGCCAGCACGTCGAAGTTACCGCCGAGCACCAGCGGGTTACTGAAGTCGGCTAGCGACTGGACAATCACGATCAGGAAGGCATTCGCCAGCGCCGGTTTTAGCAGCGGGACAAACACACCGTTAAAGGTTTGCCAGCGGCTGGCGCGCAGGGTGTACGACGCTTCTTCCAGCGAGGGATGAATGGTTTTGATCGCCCCGTCGAGGATCATAAAGGCCATGGGGGTGAAGGCCAGCACCTGTGCCAGCCAGATGCCAGTAAAGCCGTACAGCCAGTTGGTGTTGGTCAGGCCGAACCACTCGACCATAAACTCGGTGACGTAGCCGGAGCGGCCCATCATCAGCGTAACGCCAAGGCCGACGACGAACGGCGGGGTGACGATCGGCAGAATCGAGAAGATGCGGCCAATAATGGCGCTCCGCTGGGCGATGCGGGTGGTGTAAATAGCCAGCACCAGGCCAAAGAAGGTGCAGCCGACGCCGACCGCCATCGACAGGGCGATGGAGTTGAGGATCACCTGGACAATGTGCGCCTGCGACAGCACGGCCATAAACGCCAGCGGGGCAAACTCGCCCGCCTCGTTGGTGAACATCGGGATGAAAATAGCGATGCTTGGCCAGACGATAAACACGCCAATTAACGCCACGATGGTGACCAGAGAGCCAATCACGAAGCGATCGCCGCCCAGCCATTCGAGGCGCGTCAGGGCCGTGGTCATAATGGCGCCCAGCGCGACAAACAGGACGATGGTGGCATAACCCAGGCCACGCCCGGCAACGGTGGCGCTGATGACGATAAACGCCATGCACAACAGCGCCCAGCCGGCATCGAGGTAGTGACGGCTGCGCTGCTCGCGCCTGGCCTCATGGAACGGACGGATCAGCAGCAGGCTCGGCAGCAGATACCACAGCCAGCTGACCGTGAACTGTGACCAGCCGTAGGCCGCGAGAATTTCATCGCTCGTGGATTCCAGCAGACCGTAATCCAGGCTCCAGCTCGGCAGCAGGGCAAACGCCAGCCAGCCCAGCAAAACCCAAAGGAATATCGCATCCCGTTTTTTCACGGGATGGAGTGCAAGTGTGTGTGACATAGCGGTTCCGGTAAGGTTGGCCGGGTAAGGCGCTGATGCATCACCCGGCAAATGAACGCAATGCGGGTTTATTTACCCATCTTCACTTCGCTAACCCACTTATTGATCAACGCTTTACGAACATCGGTAGAACCGTATTTATCCATGTCGTAGTTGATAAGCTTCAGGTCATCGAGCTTCAGTGAGTTTGGCGAGGTTTCGGCGCTGGTGTTGGTCAGGATCTGATAGGACTTGCCTTTCTTCCATGCCAGCTCCTGGGCCTCTTTCGACAGCACCCAGTCAACAAACAGTTTGGCGTTGTCGAGGTTGCGCGCGCCTTTCAGAATGCTGATGCCGCCAATTTCATAGCCGGTGCCTTCGCACGGGGCAATCAGCTCCAGCGGGGCGCCCTGTTCTTTTTCCAGCGAGTAGTCGTGCAGGAAGCCGATGCCGATAGCCGTTTCGCCGCGGGCGGCGTTGCGCGCCGGGGCAATACCGGATTTGGTGTACTGAGAGACGTTGGCGTTGAGCTGCTTCAGGTAATCAAAGGCCTGATCTTCCCCCCACAGCTGGGCGAAGGTCGCCAGCGCGGTGTAGGCGGTGCCGGAGCTTTGCGGATCGGCAATCTGAATCTCGCCTTTGTATTCCGGCTTGGTCAGATCCTTCCAGCATTTCGGTACCGGCAGGTTTTTCTCTTTCAGGCGCTCGGTGTTGACGCCGAAGCCGAGAATACCGACGTACACCGCCGAGGAGTAGTTGCCTTTCAGCTTCGCCGGATCGCGAAACTGTTCCATTACCTGCGCGAGATTAGGCGATTTATAGGGTTGCAGCAGACCCATTTCACCGGCCTGAGACTGCGGGTCAAGGGTGCCGCCGTACCAGACGTCCGCCTGCGGGTTTTTCTTCTCGGCATCGACCTTCGCCAGGGTACTGCCGGAGCCGTTGCGGATGAATGACGTTTTCACGTCATATTTTTCACCGAAGGCTTTGGTTTCAGCTTCACACATTTCGTTGGTGGCGCTGCAGTAGACCACCAGGCGGCCTTTGGCATGTGCCGCGCCGCTCAGGGTGGCCAGCGCAATGCCGGAAGCTATCAGGGTAGTGACCAGAGTTTTTTTCATTGTTTTATCCTTTGACCAGAAGCGGGGGTCATGCCCGCCATCAGCAGCGGCATCAGCAATAGCCCCATAAGTACCGCCGCGACCGAGAGCGAACTGAACATCCCGGGCCAGCCGTAGCGTTCAATAACCAGTGACAGCGGCCAACCTGCCAGCGCCGCGCCCAGATAGGCGAACAGGCCGAGAAAACCGCTGATCGAACCCGCCGCCGCTTTGTGTCCGGCTTCCACCGCCGCGAGGCCAATCAGCATTTGCGGGCCAAAAACGAAGAAGCCCACGGTGAAGAAACAGATCGCCAGCAGGGCGTAGTGATGCACCGGGGCGAGCCACAGGGCGGCGACGGACACCATCAGCCCTAGCGTAAACAGTAAAATCATCGGTGCCCGCTGGCCGCTGAACAACAGATCCGAACCCCATCCGGCAAACAGCGCGCCGAGCAAACCGCCGGCTTCGAACAGCATCACCGTGGCATTGGCGCTGAGCAGGTTGACGCCGTGGCTCTCCGTCAGCCAGATGTTGCCCCAGTCGTTGAGCGCGATGCGGATCAAATAGACCAGCACATACGAGACGCCCAGCAGCCAGAGCATCGGGTTGTTGAGCATCGTGGTGCGCCACATTTCCCACAGCCCCATTGGCGGACTTTGCTGCTCCTGACGCAGTTCTAACGGGTCGTTACGCCAGTTGCCGACCGACGGCAATCCCTCTTCCTGCGGTGTGCCTTTGAACTGGAGCATCAGCCACAGGCCAGCGGCCATGCCGATGGTACCGGGGGCCAGCATCGCCGCCTGCCAGCCCCACCAGTGGGCGGCGAAGGCGCTAATCAGCGGGATAATCGCCCCGCCGATGTTGATCGACATATTCCAGCACCCCCACCAGAAGCCGCGTTCATTGCGCGAATACCAGTGGGTCAGCAGCCGGGCGCAGGGCGGCCAGCCCCAGCCCTGGAAAAAACCGTTCAGCGTCCAGACCGCCAGCAGCAGCGTCAGCGATTCGCCGAAGGCAAACACCACGTTCATCAGGCCGGTGGCGAACAGCCCAATGCCCATAAACCAGCGCTGCCCGTGGCTGTCGTGCCACAGTCCGGCGGTAAATTTCGACAGCCCGTAGGTCAGATAAAACAGCGACCCCAGCAGGCCGATATCGCCTTTATCCAGACCGAGATCCGTTTGTAACGCCGGAAGCACGTAGTTGACGCTTTTGCGCGTCAGATAAAACGCCGCATACCCGATGACCATGCACATCAGCAGCCGTGGGCGTAGCGCCCGATAGCGTTGGTTGATCTCGCGTGTTGTGCCTGAGTGCATGGCCGCCTCCGTTGGGCTGACTATAAGAAAGGGACGACGAAAGGGGATGAGATAAAGTCCGGAGTCGCTAAGACTTTTTCCTGGTCAGGCGCCGCTTTGTTGCAAATTTGTGGGCAGGTTAACAATTACCCGCGTGCCGTGCTGCGATTCCAGGGTCAGCGCTCCGCCGAGGGCGCTGACGCGTTCGCGCATCCCCTGAATGCCAAACCCGGCTATTTTGTCAGGGCTGATACCGACGCCGTTATCCTTCACTTCCAGGCGTAACGTCCCGCCCTGCTGAAGCAGGCTAATCGTCACCTCGCTGGCGGCGGCATGTTTGCAGATGTTATTCAGCAGTTCCTGCAGCAGCCGGTAGAGGGTAAAGCGCAGCGTTTCGCTGTCCGGCGTGGCGGTCAGTCGGTAGTCAAACTGACAGCGGATGCCACGTTCGGCAAACGCGCAGTCGTTGAGCAGGTGCAGCAGCGCCTCCCTGAACGACAGCTCGTCAAGGGCCGGCGGGCGCAACTGACGCAGCAGCTGGCGCGTGGAGTGATGGATCCGCCGGGCGAGATCGTTTATCTGGCTGGCAGCCGCCTGGGCCTGGGCCGGATCCTGCGAGCGCTTAACCAGCTGGGACTGAATCTGAATGGCGGTAATGTTCTGCCCGATCTCATCGTGCAACTCACGCGCCAGGCTTTTGCGGGTGTCCTCTTCGGTGTGGATCAGCTTTTCGGTCAGCGCCCGCCGTGCGGCCAGTTCGTCTTCCAGCCGCTGGCGGTAGTGGTGCAGATTCTGCGCCAGGTGCTGCTGGCGGCTGATGGCGATGCCCAGCCCGATACCGAGCAGCGCCTGGGTTGCCAGAAAAATCTCCAGTTCAACCAGATTGCTGAACCCGACGCCAACCTGGCGGGCGATGGTGATCATCATGCTGCCCAGCAGGCCGGAGAGCACGCCGCCCTGCCAGCCAAACTTCCAGGCCATCACCACATTGGGGAGAAACACCACGATCAGCAACAGTCGCTCAATTTCCGGCGACAACACCATCTGGGTGCCGATGCCGATGATAAAGAACAGGCTGCACCAGATAATCAGCGAGGTGCGGAGCGGTGGATTGCTGGTATCCAGCCCCAGCAGGTGGTAGCGGTGCTGCTGGCGTAAAAATTCAAAGATCAGGTAGACGAACGGCGTCAGCAGCACGCCGCCGGTAAACGCGGCCAGCCCGAGCAGCATCGCCGGGCTTTCCACCAGCGGCGACAGCAGGGCAGTGTTGAGTAACGCCGCGGCGGTCACCGTGGCCAGCAGCAGCGTCAGCCGCTGCCAGTACAGGGGAAAACGGTGCCAGAAGGTCTGGGCGAGGCGAGCGGGTAGCAGATTCATCAACGGGCTGGCCAGCATGGCATAGCCGCTCAGCAACTGTTCGCTGTGCAGCCACAACAGCATCGCCACGGGCGGCAGCATCAGGGCCGGCCAGTAGCGGCGGGAGAGGAGGATCAGCAGCGCCAGATAGACCCCGTGCGGCAGGAACAGCGCCGCCTGTTGGCCGTTGTGGGTCAAATAGAATCCCAGCGTCCACAGCATCAGCCAGCCGCTTCCCCAGGCCAGCACGATGAACAGCGAGATCACCCAATAGCGGAGATTGCGCGACATTAATGGCCGGTCAGCAGCTGGTGATCGAGAGCGAAATGGACCAGATCTATCGTGCTTTGGCACTGCAGCTTGCCCAGTACGTTCGCGCGATGCACGTGCACGGTTTTATGGCTAAGCTCGAGGCGGTAGGCTATCTCCTTGACGCTATCGCCTTTCACCAGCAGATCAAACACTTCGCGTTCACGTGGCGTGAGGATGTCCAGCACCGGCGACGGCTGTTGTCCGCCGCGCAACGCCCGCAGCGCATCGGCGCACAGATAGTGGCCGCCCAGCCCGACGGAGCGCACCGCTTGCACCAGCTCTTCCGGCCCGCAGCGCTTGGTTAAATAGCCGCTGGCGCCGGCATCCAACGCGCTCTGCACAAAGGTCGGGGTGTCGTAGATACTCAGGATGATGGCGCGGAAGTCGGGTTTCTGGGCGCGCAGGCGTTTCAGCAGGCTCAAGCCGTTTTCGTCCGGCATGGCGATATCGATCACCGCCACGTTGATATCATCGCGCAGCAGGGCTGGCCATGCCTGCGCCGCACAGCTGTACTGGCCCGCAACATCAAGGCCCTCTTCGAGGCTGAGCAATTGCGCAAAGCCGGAGCGCACCACCACATGATCGTCAACCAGCACCACTCGAATCATGTTTTTTCTCTCTTAGCAGATCATGGCGCCTATGATGCCTGCCGCCGCTGCGCTGGCAATCATCCAGGCGCAGTTATGCAATGAATGTAACAAAATCGTCATACACGTCATCCTTCAGGCTGACTGTTTGCCGCCTGTCGGCATCTTGAAATCCATTGGCGATATAAGCATTGCCGCTTTTTTTCTAAAAACGCTTTGTTCTTAACAAGAATTTTTAATTACTTCATCAAACACATCAGGCCGGAAATACTGCACCCATAACATACACGTCCCTAAATATTTCGAGTCGCAGGAAGGCGGCAAACCTGGGCATACCTGGAGCATAGATAACTATGTGACAGGGATGGACGGGTGCAGCCAACGCACATGCGGCTCGAAGTATGACGGGAGATGAGGACAGCAGACACTATGGCACTAACATCGCGCATCACACTTATTACCGCCCTGGCTCTCGCGGCATTCCAGGCCCAGGCGGTCAACGTCACCGTGGCCTATCAGACCTCTGCTGAACCGGCGAAAGTCGCGCAGGCGGATAACACCTTTGCGAAAACCAGTGGCGCAACCGTCGACTGGCGCAAATTCGATAGCGGGTCGAGCATCGTCCGCGCGCTGGCCTCCGGCGATGTGCAAATCGGTAACCTCGGTTCCAGTCCGCTGGCGGTAGCCGCCAGCCAGCAGGTGCCGATTGAAGTGTTCCTGCTGGCGTCGAAGCTCGGCAACTCCGAAGCGCTGGTGGTGAAAAAGAGCATCACCAAACCCGAAGATCTGATCGGCAAACGTATCGCGGTGCCGTTTATCTCTACCACCCACTACAGCCTGCTGTCGGCGCTGAAACACTGGGGCATTAAGCCGGGCCAGGTGCAGATTATCAACCTGCAGCCGCCGGCGATTATTGCCGCCTGGCAGCGTGGCGATATTGACGGTGCCTACGTCTGGGCGCCGGCGGTGAACGAGCTGGAAAAAGAGGGCACCGTGTTGACCGATTCGTCGCAGGTGGGCGAGTGGGGCGCGCCAACGCTGGACGTCTGGGTGGTACGCAAAGATTTTGCCGAGCAGCACCCGGACATCGTGAAAGCCTTTGCGAAGAGCGCGATCGAGGCCCAGCAAGCGTACATCGCCAATCCAGAGCAGTGGCTGAAGCAGCCGGATAACATCAGCAAACTGTCGCGCCTGAGCGGCGTGCCGGATGCCGATGTCCCGGGGCTGGTGAAAGGCAATACCTACCTGACCGCCGCCCAACAGGCGCAGGCGCTGAATGGTCCGGTGAACGAGGCGATTGTCGATACGGCGAAGTTCCTCAAAGAGCAGGGCAAGGTGCCGGCGGCCGGCAGCGACTACCGCCAGTTTGTCACCGACCGTTTTGTGAAGTAACAGGAGGCTTTGATGCTGCAAATCTCGCACCTCTCTGCCGACTACGCGGGTAAACCGGCGCTGGCAGATATCAACCTGACGCTGGACAGCGGCGAACTGCTGGTGGTCCTCGGGCCATCCGGCTGTGGCAAAACCACGCTGCTGAACCTGATTGCCGGATTTGTGCCTTATCAGCACGGCAGCATCACCCTCGAAGGAAAACGGGTTGACGGACCGGGCGCCGAACGCGGCGTGGTGTTTCAACATGAAGGGCTGCTGCCATGGCGTAACGTGCAGGATAACGTCGCCCTCGGGCTGCAGCTGGCGGGCGTCGACAAAGCCGTGCGCCGGGAAACGGCAGCGCGGATGCTGAAAAAAGTCGGACTGGAAGGGGCGGGGAAACGTTTTATCTGGCAACTCTCCGGCGGCCAGCGTCAGCGGGTCGGCATTGCCAGAGCGCTGGCGGCAAACCCGCAGTTGCTGCTGCTTGATGAGCCGTTTGGCGCGCTGGACGCTTTCACCCGTGAGCAGATGCAAACCTTGCTGCTCAGCCTGTGGCATGAGACCGGAAAACAGGTGCTGCTGATCACCCACGATATCGAAGAAGCGGTATTTATGGCTACCGAACTGGTGCTGCTGTCGCCGGGGCCGGGGCGGGTGCTGGAGCGTTTGCCGCTCAATTTTGGTCGCCGTTTTGTTGCCGGGGAGTCCTGCCGCAGCATCAAATCCGACCCGCTGTTTATCGAACAGCGTGAATACGTCCTGAGCCGGGTATTTGAACAACGGGAGGCCTTCTCATGAGCGTCGTGATCAATGACAAACCGCGTCCGCGGACGTTGAAGTGGCGCTGTCCGCTCTCCCGTCAGCTGACGTTGAGCTTCTCGACTCTAGCGGTGCTGCTGGCGGCCTGGTGGGCCGTGACCGCCATTGGGCTGATTAGCCCGCTGTTTCTTCCGCCGCCGGAGCAAGTATTTCGTAAGCTGCTGGTGATTGCCGGGCCGCAAGGCTTTATGGATGCCACGCTGTGGCAGCATCTGGCGGCAAGCCTGACGCGGATCGTGATCGCCCTCGCGGCGGCGACGATCGTTGGCGTTCCGGTGGGGATCGCGATGGGGCTGAATCCGACGGTGCGCGGGATCCTCGATCCTTTAATTGAACTGTATCGTCCGGTGCCGCCGCTGGCGTGGCTGCCGCTGGTGATCATCTGGTTTGGGATCGGCGAAACGCCAAAAATATTACTGATCTATCTCGCGATTTTCGCCCCGGTGGTGATGGCGACGCTGGCGGGCGTGAAAAGCGCCCAGCCGGTTCGCATTCGCGCGGCGCAATCCTTAGGCGCCAGCCGGGCGCAGGTGCTGTGGCTGGTGATCCTGCCCGGCGCGTTGCCGGAAATCCTGACCGGGTTGCGTATCGGGCTGGGGGTGGGCTGGTCAACGCTGGTGGCCGCGGAGCTGATTGCCGCCACCCGCGGTTTAGGTTTTATGGTGCAATCCGCCGGTGAATTCCTCGCGACCGATGTGGTGCTGGCCGGCATTGCGGTGATTGCGATTATCGCGTTTCTGTTAGAACTGGGACTGCGCGCATTGCAGCGCCGACTGACGCCCTGGCATGGAGAAATACAATGAGTGAACGTCTGAGCATTACCCCGCTGGGGCCGTACATTGGTGCGCAAATTACCGGTGCCGATCTGACTCGCCCGCTGAACGATAACCAGTTTGAGCAGCTGTATCATGCGGTACTGCGTCACCAGGTGGTGTTCCTGCGCGGGCAGCACATCACCCCGCAGCAGCAGCGCGACCTGGCGTTGCGCTTTGGCGATCTGCATATTCATCCGGTGTATCCGCATGCGCCAGGAGTCGATGAGATCATTGTGCTCGATACCCATGACGATAATCCGCCGGATAACGATAACTGGCACACCGATGTGACGTTTATTGAGACGCCGCCTGCCGGGGCGATTCTGGCGGCGAAGGAGCTGCCGGTGACCGGGGGCGATACGCTGTGGACCAGTGGTGTGGCGGCCTATGAGGCGCTTTCGGCGCCTTTTCGTCAGCTGCTCAGCGGGCTGCGGGCGGAGCATGATTTCCGTAAATCGTTCCAGGAGTATAAATACCGCAACACCGAGGCGGAGCATCAGCGCTGGCTGGAGGCGGTGAGCAAGAACCCGCCGCTGCTGCACCCGGTGGTGCGCACCCATCCGGTGACCAGCAAGCAGGCGCTGTTCGTGAACGAAGGGTTCACCACCCGCATTGTCGACGTGACGGAAAAAGAGAGCGAGGCGCTGTTAAGCTTCCTGTTTGCCCACATTACGAAGCCGGAATTTCAGGTGCGCTGGCGCTGGCAGCCTGACGATGTGGCCATCTGGGATAACCGGGTAACGCAACACTACGCCAATGCCGACTATCTGCCGCAGCGGCGCATCATGCACCGGGCGACCATCCTTGGTGACAAACCCTATTACCGGGCTACGAGTTCAGCATGATCCTGTTGCCCGGACAGGCGTCTGGCACAATTCCCGGTGGCGCTGCGCTGACCGGGAATTGTGCCGTTACGCCGACTTTTGCGAGTCCAGATGCGCGCCAATATAGCGCTGATAGCGATTCGCTTTCAGATAGCTCAAATCCACCAGCACCAGACCATCGACGCAGTTGTTGAAATCCGGGTCGCTGCCGAAATCGATAAACTGCACGCCGCCCGGTTCGCAGACCTCGGAATACTGTTTATACAGCGGCGGAATGGCGCAGCCGAGATTGCCTAACAGCGACTTCAGCCTCGTCAGATCCTCGTTATAATCTTCGCCGCCAAACTGCGCCAGCACGTCGGGCAGCGAGGCGGGATAAGGGCGACGTGACTCCGCCAACGGATGCATGGCCGGGAACCACAGGCGATAGAAGGCCACCAGCAGATCGCGTGCCGCAGGCGGCAGACCGCCGGAAATAGAGACCGGGCCAAACAGATACCGGTAGTGCGGGTAGCGCGCCAGATAGGCCCCGATCCCAGACCACAGGTAATCAAGCCCGCGGCGTCCCCAATAACGCGGCTGGATAAAGCTGCGCCCCAGCTCGATACCATGAGTGAGGATGTCCTCCATCCTCGCATCGTAATGAAACAGGCTGTAGCTGTAGATCCCTTCCAGCCCGCGCTTTTCCCGCTGCTGGTCGGTAGGCATAAACCGGTAGGCACCGACGATCTCCAGGTCTTCTTCATCCCACAAAATCAGATGCAGATAATCATCGTCATACCCGTCGACGTCGCGTCGTTTGCCGCTGCCTTCACCGACCGCACGAAAGGCAATTTCTCGCAGGCGGCCCAGCTCGCGTAGCAGTGGCGCATCCTCTTGCTCCTGACGCTGCCACAGATAGATCATTTTGCCGTCTGCCGTGCGCCCCAGGCATTCGGCCTGGCTGAGCTCGCGCTTGAGCAACGCGCGGTCTTCTGGTCGGGCAATTGCGCTTTCGGTTTTAAACACGCCTGGCAGGCCTTTGCCCAGCCGTTCAACGTGGCGATAGCAGCGATCTGCCAGTTCGCGGGGTGAGGCCTGCGGCTGATACCAGGAAGACCAGGCAATTTGTTGGCCGATGGCGATCGGCAGGCTGCTGTTGCGGCGACGGAACATCTGCTGCATCAGCAGCAACATCGGCAGGTTGTCGGAGAGCAGCGTGCTGGCGTAAAACAGCGCGCTGTTATGGGCGCGGATCGAGACCGGAAGCAGCGGGACGCGATATTTGGTGGCCAGCTTGATAAAGCCGGGGTGCCATTTTTTATCGCGAATGCCCCGACGCGTCAGGCGTGAAACTTCGCCCGCCGGGAAAAAGATCAGCACGCCGCCGTTCT
This sequence comes from Klebsiella sp. R445, assembly GCF_051131755.1. Lineage (NCBI taxonomy): Bacteria > Pseudomonadati > Pseudomonadota > Gammaproteobacteria > Enterobacterales > Enterobacteriaceae > Klebsiella > Klebsiella sp. R445. The sequence continues at coordinate 2,073,265 of NZ_CP180446.1, read as the reverse complement.
GGAGCTGGTGATCCATCTGCTGCAAGGCGGCTTTGGCGGTTCGCCCGTTGATGTTGTCGACGGGAATAAACAGCGAGCTGAGCGGCTCAAGATGGCTTAACAGGCGGTTGGTGACGACTTTGACATCGCGGCGCACGCGGGAGACGGCATAGAGTAGTGCGAGGCCATCAAGCGTGCCAGTGGGGTGGTTTGAGACGATCACCAGCGGGCCGTGTTCGGGGATTTGTTCCAGATCGTGTGCCGGGATGGCGCAGCGGATATTGAGATGTTCGAGCACCTGTTCGACCGTATCAAGTCCTTTCAGGTGGCGATGGCGAGCGGCAAATTGTTGAAACTCGTCTTCATGCAGTAATTTTTTGAGTAGTTTTTTTTGCCAGGGGGCAGGCCTCGCCTGAGGCCACAGGTCGTCGAGTACATTGTCGAGACTAAACATAGCGCTTCCTCCTCCGTCCTGCCCAGACAGTAGAAGGTGCAAGTGTCGCTCAGATTACAGTTGAGTGAAGATTTGGATTGGGCCTCATTGCGTGGTTTCTGCTCGCCAGGCCACTGCCGCGCGATGGCTGCATGTGAAAAATGCGAATGATTTTCCACAACGATGCTGGTGTAAGGAGGTTGCCCCGGAGGCGGCACGTTGCGCCACCGGGGGGAATGACAGGAAATTAACGCAGGATTTTCTTTTCGGCCAGATCGAGGGCGAAATAGCTGAAGATCAGATCTGCACCGGCACGTTTAATCGCACCAAGGCTTTCCAGCACCACTTTTTCTTCATCGATAGCGCCGGCCTGCGCGGCAAACTTGATCATCGCGTATTCGCCGCTGACCTGGTACGCGCCGATCGGCAGGTCACTGCGTTCACGAATATCACGCAGGATATCCAGGTACGCGCCCGCCGGTTTGACCATCAGACAATCTGCGCCCTGGGCTTCGTCCAGCAGGGATTCACGAATCGCTTCGCGGCGGTTCATCGGGCTCATCTGATAGGTTTTACGATCGCCTTTCAGCGCGGTACCGGCTGCTTCACGGAACGGGCCGTAGAACGATGACGCAAACTTGGTGGAGTAGGACATGATGGCGGTATTGGTGAAACCGGCGACGTCCAGCGCGTGGCGAATGGCCTGCACCTGACCGTCCATGGCGGCGGATGGCGCAATAAAATCGGCGCCAGCGGCTGCGGCAACTACCGCCTGTTTACCCAGGTTCTCCAGGGTGGCATCGTTGTCAACGCCGTGGTCGCACAATACGCCGCAGTGACCGTGTGAGGTGTATTCGCAGAAGCAGGTATCGGACATCACGATCATCTCTGGTACCGCGTCCTTACTGATGCGGGACATACGCGCTACCAGGCCGTTCTCATTCCAGGCATCGCTGCCGGTTGCATCGGTATGGTGGGAAATACCGAAGGTCATGACCGAGCGGATACCGGCGTTAGCGATGCGTTCAATTTCGCGGGCCAGGTACTTTTCTGGAATACGCATCACGCCGGGCATCGCTTCGATGGCTTTGTAATCGTCGATTTCTTCTTCAACAAAGATCGGCAACACCAGGTCGTTCAAACTCAGTGTTGTCTCTTCAAACATAGCGCGCAGCGAAGCAGATTGACGCAAACGGCGGGGGCGAGTGATTAAATCTGTCATGGTTTGCCTGATTTTGTGAAATGAAAGGCCCTAGTATACCTGAATCAGGGCGCCAACGTTTTACGAAAGTGGCTTAAACCCGGCTCTGTCAGGGGCGAACGATGAGCCGAATAGCGCACGTCAGACTGTAATTCATATCACGATTATTATATTTACAGCCTATGTGTTTATCCGGTTTGTATTTTAATAGTTTATTGATTTTGACGTTTTTATATATAACTGATTATTTATTTGCTGTTGTTTTACTTTCTATTGAATGTATCTGTTTATTGAATGTGTATATTGTTCTCTGGTTAATTAATTGAAATTAATGGTTTTAATTTGTATCCTCTGAGCGTGTGTTTGTGAATTTATTGTCCGGATTCGGACTTTGTCTAAAGAATAATTGAACCTTTCGTTGAGGACGCAGCATAATCGCTCTCGCGAAGAGTAATATTCTTCTATGCATTGATAATTGATGGATCAACTATATTACGTCCCTGAGGAGGGATGACAAATGCACCTTTGGAAAAATAAATTTGCAGTTTCACAATTAGCATTTGCCTGCACATTGGCAATCACCTCTCAGGCGAGTGCTTTTACTAATCTATCTGGAACCAACTACACAACCTTTAGCCACCATAACGACGCCACCTATACGGATGACGTTTACTATAAAGGCTACGTCGGCTGGAATAACTATGCGACGAATAGCATTTATAATGGTGATATTTATCCAGTAATTAATAAATCTGTCATTAATGGCGTGATTTCTACCTATTATCTGGATGACGGCCTTTCTACCAACCCGAACAGCAATAGCCTGACCATTAAAGACAGTACCATTCACGGGATGATAACCTCTGAGTGCATGACGACCAACTGTACCAATCGTGATGCTACGGGTTATGTTTATGACCGTCTGGCGCTGACCGTTGATAACTCAACCATTGATGATAACTATGAGCATTATACCTATAACGGTACACATGCTGATGGTTCTGTAGATACTCATGTTGTCGACATTTACGATCTGGGGACCGCAATTACTCTGGATCAGGAAGTTGACCTGGTCATTAAAAATAACTCCCACGTAGCAGGGATCTCGCTGACTCAGGGTTATGAGTGGGAAGATATTCACGACAACACCGTCAGCACGGGCGTCAACAGCAGCGAAGTGTTTAACAACACGATCAATGTTGCAAACTCCACCGTGACTTCTGGCTCATGGTCAGACGAAGGGACCTCTGGCTGGTTTGGTAACACCACTAACGCCAGCGATTACAGCGGTTCTACCGGAAATGGCGTCTTTAATGCCGATGATGTCGCGATCTCTGCCATTGCCAATCCGTATGCTGATAACGCAATGCAGACGACCGTTAACCTCAGCAACTCCACCTTAATGGGGGATGTTTTATTCTCCAGCAACTTTGATGAGAATTTCTTCCCGAATGGCGCTGACAGCTATCGTGATACTGATTCTGCGGTAGACACTAACGGTTGGGATGGTACCGATCGCATGGATGTCACGCTGAATAACGGCAGTAAGTGGGTAGGGGCTGCGATCTCTGCGCATCAGGTCGATTCTGATGGCGATGGCGTTTACGACAGCTTTGACATCGGCACCGAAGCAACGGCAACGCTGCTTGATATCACAGCGAATAGCCTGTGGCCATGGTCAACCTATGGTATCGACAACAGCAACTCGGCCTATAACGAAGGCGACCACGTTGTTGGCAACGAAGTCTACCAGAGCGGCCTGTTCAATGTGACGCTGAACAACGGCTCACGCTGGGATACCACCAAAACCTCTCTGATTGATACGTTGAATATCAACAGCGGTTCTCTGGTGAACGTCGCCGATTCCGCCCTGATTTCTGACACCATCTCTCTGACCGGTGGTTCTGCGCTGACGATCAAGGAAGATGGTCATGTCGCGACCAACGAATTGACTATCAACAACAGTACCGTAATGATTGCCGACGATGTTGCTTCTGGCTGGGGCGTGGGTGATGCCGCGTTGTATGCCAACACCGTCAATATCACTAACGATGGTATTCTGGATGTGGGCAAGAGCACCGCGTACGCGCTGCAGGCCGATACGCTGAACCTGACCAGCTCGACGGATGCAAAAGGCAAAGTCCATGCTGGCGTGTTCAATGTCAACAGCAACCGTTTCGTACTGAATACCGACCTCACGAACGATCGTACTCGTGATACCACTAAGTCCAACTACGGTTACGGTATCATCGCCATGAACTCTGATGGTCACCTGACCATTAACGGCAATGGTGATGCCGACACCACTTCCGATCAGTCTGAAGTGGATAACGCGGGCGATAAAGTGGCGGCGGCGAGCGGCAACTATAAAGTTCGTATTGATAACGCAACGGGTACCGGTTCTGTCGCCGATTACAAAGGCAAAGAACTGGTCTATGTTAACGACAAAAACAGCACCGCTACCTTCTCTGCGGCGAACAAAGTCGATCTCGGCGCCTATACCTATGAGGCTAAGCAGGTGGGCAACACCGTCGTGATGGCGCAGCGGTCACTGACCGATTACGCGAACATGGCGCTGAGCATCCCGTCTGCTAACACCAATATCTGGAACCTGCAGCAGGATACCGTAGCGACACGTCTGACTCATTCTCGTCACGGTCTGGCGGATAACGGCGGCGCCTGGGGTAGCTACTTCGGCGGTAACTTTGACGGCAGCAACGGCACCATCAACTACGATCAGGATGTCAGCGGCGTCATGCTGGGTCTGGATAGCAAAATTGATGGTAACTATGCCCAGTGGATTGTCGGGGCGGCAGCAGGCTTTGCCAAAGGCGACCTGAACGATCGTACCGGTAAGGTTGAGCAGGACAGCCAGACGGCTTACCTCTACTCGTCTGCGCGCTTTGCCAACAACGTTTTTGTTGACGGTTCTTTGAACTACTCTCACTTCAACAATGACCTGTCTGCCAATATGAGCAACGGCCAGTATGTTGATGGCAGCACCTCTTCTGATGCCTGGGGCTTCGGTCTGAAACTGGGTTACGATGCGAAACTGGGTGATGCAGGTTATGTGACCCCGTACGGCAGCATCTCGGGCCTGTTCCAGTCTGGTGACGATTATCGTCTGAGCAATGGCATGAAAGTTGGCGATCAGTCTTACGATAGCCTGCGTTACGAACTGGGTATTGATGCCGGTTATACCTTCGCTTACAGCGATGACCAGGCGCTGACGCCTTACTTCAGACTGGCCTACGTGTATGACGACGCGGATAACCACACCAAAGTCAACGGCGATTCCATCAATAACGGCACCGAAGGTTCTGCGGTACGTGTTGGGCTGGGTACTCAGTTCAGCTTTACCCGTAATTTCAGCGCCTACACGGATGTGAATTACCTCGGCGGCGGCGATGTTGATCAAGACTGGGCAGCCAATGTCGGGGTTAAATACACCTGGTAAGCTGGTTTGCAATGATATAACTATCGAAAGTAAGTTAATCTAAAATACGCCCGTCAATTATTTGACGGGCGTATTATTGTCAGGAGTGCGTAATGTTATCGTTGAATAAACCACTCAATGAATTTGACCGGTTGAATCGGTGTTTTTCAACCTCTGGCACCCATTTCGAACTTTATGGTGAAAAGCAGGTTATATTCTCGAATGATATACATTGCGACAATACGATAGTGATTTTATCTGGCGCGGTTTCCCTGCGCAGAGACGAAAGCATACTCGTTGGCATCGCTCAGGCCCCTTTTATTATTGGTCTGGCGGAAGGGGTAATGAAAAATGAGGTGAAATATACATTAGTGACTGAGGGGGGATGTACCGGATACAGCCTGCCGTCCTCACAGGCAATGACACTCATTGAACAGAATAATTTGTGGCGTGACGCATTTTGCTGGCTGGTATGGCATAGCCGCATTATGGAACGTCGTGACCTGCAACTCATCGGTAATAATTCCTACGAACAAATTCGCGCCATGCTGCTGTCGATGAACGACTGGGACGAGCAATTACGCTCTCGGATTGGTGTTATGAATTATATCCAACAAAAAACCTGTATCTCGCGCTCGGTGGTGGCGGAAGTGCTAGCCGCCCTACGTAAGGGCGGCTACATCGAAATGAAGAAAGGCAAGCTGGTTAGCATTAACCATTTGCCTTCGGAGTACTGATCAGGATTCCGGCACCGGAGCCGGCTGTCCGCCGCTTAACTCGCTGACCAGGTCGTTGATGCCGTTGCTCATATTGCTAAAGCGGGTCAACGATGAACGGGTAACCACCACAAACGCACCGATGTTTGCCTGGGGATTCATCGCCATATAGGTAATAAACCCGCCACCGCCGCCGGTTTTCTGAATAATGCCGGGCTGACCATTCTTAGGTTTCATATAAACCCAACCGAGACCCAGCGCATCGGCTTTGCCCGGCACGTCCATCCCGATAACGCGGGTGAGCTGACTGCGTTGATAAATCAGCGTTTGCATACGATCGGCCTGGCGCCCGCGGGTATAAAAATCAGAAGACAAGAACTGCTGCATCCAGCGCATCATGTCGCCTGGTGTCGAGTACACGCCGCCGCTGCCGATCGCCGCCAGGGTATTGTTACACGGGCTGGCGCCTTTCTCGGCAACCATCAGGCGGCCGCACTGGTCCGGTGACGGCGTAAAGGTGGTGTCTTTCATGCCCAACGGACGGGTGATCTGCTCTTCAAACAGCTGCGGATAGGGTTTACCAGACGCGGTGGCGAGGGCGTCGGCCAGCAGATCAAACGCCAGATTCGAGTAAGCCGCCTGGGTGCCAGGTGCCGCTTTCAGCGATGCCGTTGACAGCCATGACCAGCGCTGATCGCGGGTTGGCCAGACGAAGACCGGACGATGTGCCGCGCCGCCCGGCTGTTCACGCGGTAGGGCGCTGGTATGGGTTGCCAGGTTCACCAGCGTAATCGGGGTTCCCTGGTAGGTCGGAACCCGGGCGCCCGGCGGCGCATATTTGCTGAGCGGGTCGTTAAGCTTTACGACGCCCTGATCGAGCATTTTCACCAGCATTTCGCTGGTCATCAGTTTACTTAGCGACGCAATACGGATCACCGAGTCCAGCTGCGGGTGCTCATTGTTGCCCGGGCGCGTTTCGCCAAAACTGCGGAAAACACGCTGATTACCGTCGATAACCACCAGCGCCATACCGGTGGCACCGCTGCCGTAATAGATATGGTTGGCGTAACGATCGACAACATCGGCAGCAAATTCAGGGTCAACGATCGGTTGAGCTGCCTGGACCGAGGTCCACGACGCCGCGCAAAGTGCAGCAAAAACAAGCAGACTACGTTTCAACAGTGGTATCCATAATGATGAGTAGAAATATAGAACGTATTTATACTACGAAGTGAGGCGGAGCGATGTGCAATAACGACAATATTTCGCGGAAAAACGTAACCGTGGGTAAAAAGGATTTTTTTATGATTTCGGATATTCGCATTGCCCGGCGGACGCGTATGATGAGTCTTTGATTTATCAGATCATGAGAGAGAAAATGGCGGCTCAACGGGTGGTAATGGTAGTCGATATGCAAAATGGTGTTTTTGCGACGCCGCGCATTGAGCGTGAACGTTGCGTCACCCAGATTAATCATCTGATACGCGCCGCAGATCGCGTTATTTTCATTCAGCATGCTGAGGACGGCGGTCTGGAGGAGGGCAGTGACGGGTTTGCGCTGCTGGCGGAGTTGGAACACCCGGCAGACGCCATTCATGTCACCAAAACAGCCTGCGATGCCTTCTATAACACCCAGCTTGAACAGGTCTTGCGCGAGCAGGGGATCCAGCAGTTTGTGATTTGCGGCTGCGCGACCGATTATTGCGTCGATACCACCATCAAAAACGGTGCCAGTCGCGGCTATGCCATCACCGTTGCCGAAGATGCGCACACCACCGCCAATCGTTCCGCTGCGCCGGCTAAAATACTCATCGACCACTACAACGATGTCTGGCGTACCTTAACCGTACCCGGCAATCCTTTACATGTGAAACCCGTAGAAACAATTCTGACAGAATGGCGGACGAACTAAGCCGCTGATTTTCGGTCTCATCACCCAACCACTTTCCACGGCTGCCGCCGCTATGCAGCAGGCATACTCGTGGTACACAGCATAGCCAGAATGATAAAGCAGTTAGCAGGAGTACATGATGTTTAAATCTTTTTTCCCCAAACCGGGGCCGTTTTTTCTCTCAGTTCTTGTCTGGTCGCTGATTGCCGTGATCTTCTGGCAGGCTGGAGGAGGTGACTGGCTGCTGCGTATAACCGGAGCCTCGCAGAACGTTGCCATCAGTGCCGCGCGTTTCTGGTCGCTGAACTATCTGGTCTTCTACGCTTACTATGCTCTCTGCGTGGGTATTTTTGCCCTGTTCTGGTTTATTTATAGCCCGCATCGCTGGCAATACTGGTCGATTCTCGGGACCTCGCTGATTATTTTTGTTACCTGGTTCCTGGTGGAAGTCGGGGTGGCGATTAACGCCTGGTATGCGCCGTTCTACGATCTTATCCAGACCGCGCTGGCAACGCCGCATAAGGTCAGTATTAACCAGTTTTATCAGGAAATTGGCGTGTTCCTCGGGATCGCCATTATTGCGGTGATTATTGGGGTGATGAACAACTTCTTCGTCAGCCACTATGTCTTCCGCTGGCGTACGGCGATGAACGAACACTATATGGCGCACTGGCACCATCTGCGTCATATCGAAGGTGCCGCCCAGCGTGTGCAGGAAGATACCATGCGCTTTGCCTCCACTCTTGAAGATATGGGCGTCAGCTTTATCAACGCCGTCATGACCCTGATTGCCTTCCTGCCGGTGCTGGTAACCCTGTCCGAACACGTGCCGGATCTGCCAATTGTCGGCCATCTGCCCTATGGCCTGGTGATTGCGGCGATCGTCTGGTCCCTGATGGGGACCGGCTTGCTGGCGGTGGTCGGGATCAAGCTGCCGGGGCTGGAATTTAAAAACCAGCGCGTCGAAGCGGCGTACCGTAAAGAGCTGGTGTACGGGGAAGATGATGCCGCGCGTGCCACGCCGCCGACGGTGCGGGAGCTGTTTAGCGCCGTGCGTCGCAACTATTTCCGCCTCTATTTCCACTACATGTACTTCAACATAGCGCGGATTCTGTATCTGCAGGTGGATAACGTTTTCGGTTTGTTCTTGCTGTTTCCGTCGATTGTTGCCGGTACCATTACGCTGGGTCTGATGACGCAGATCACCAACGTTTTCGGTCAGGTTCGTGGTTCGTTCCAGTATCTGATTAGCTCGTGGACCACGCTGGTGGAACTGATGTCCATCTACAAACGTCTGCGCAGCTTTGAACGCGAACTCGACGGCAAAGATCTGCAACCAGTGACCCAGACGTTGAGTTAACCCCGAAACCCCCATGACAGAGGCAGACTGAAGGATGATGCGTAGACAAGGAAAGTGCAGGGCCACCGTGGTACCACGTCGTGTTTCATGCGCGCTGACGCTGTTAGCCGGGGGGATCCTCAGCGCCTGTACCAGCCAGCAGGCGCCGGTGCTCAAAGAGGGCGAAAAGCCCGTTGATGTGGCGACGGTGGTGCGGCAAAAAATGCCCGCCAGCGTCAAAGACAGGGAGCAGTGGGCTCAGGCGATAGCCAAAGCCTTTGAGAGCCAGAAGCTGGCACCGACGGAGGAGAACGTCTGCTCGGTGCTGGCTGTCGCCCAGCAGGAATCCAACTATCAATCGGATCCGGTAGTGCCAGGACTCAATAAAATTGCCTGGCAGGAGATCGACCGCCGGGCTGAGAAACTGCACATCCCCGTGTTCCTCGTGCATACCGCCCTGAAAATTCCTTCGCCCAACGGCAAGAGCTACAGCGAGCGGCTGGACAGCGTAAAAACGGAAAAGCAGTTGAGCGCCGTATTTGATGATTTTATCGGCATGGTGCCGATGGGGCAGAAACTGTTTGGCTCACTCAACCCGGTACACACCGGCGGCCCGATGCAGGTGAGCATTGCCTTCGCCCAGGAGCATGCCGATGGTTATCCGTGGAAAATCGACGGCACCGTGCGTCAGGAGGTGTTCAGCTTGCGCGGTGGCCTGTGGTTCGGAACCTATCATCTGCTCAACTACCCGGCGAACTACAGCGTACCGCTATACCGCTTTGCCGATTTCAACGCCGGCTGGTACGCCAGTCGGAATGCCGCGTTCCAGAATGCGGTCAGTAAGGCGACCGGCGTGAAGCTGGCTCTGGACGGCGATCTCATTCGTTATGATAGTGATCAGGCAGGGACGACGGAGCTGGCGGTACGCCGCTTAGCCGGGTCGCTGAAGATGAGCGATGACGATATCCACCGTCAGTTGAAAAAGGGCGACAGCCTGGCGTTTGAAAAAACCGATCTCTATCAGCAGGTTTTCCGTCTGGCGGATAAGAAAGCCGGCAAGGCGCTGCCGCGCGAGATACTGCCGGGGATCCAGCTTGAGAGCCCGAAAATTACGCGCAATCTGACGACGGCCTGGTTTGCCAAACGGGTAGATGAACGACGCGCCAACTGTATGGCGCGCCGCTAGCGGTTGTTGCTCCAGCGCAGGATAAGCCCCAAAACCCCAATCAGCATACAGCCGAGCAGGAACGGGATCAGACCAAACAATGTCCCCACCGCCAGGCCCATCTGGATGCGCGGTGCGTTGTTATCCTGGATTTGCATCAGGTGCTCAAAAACACCCGGGGCGTGCACCAGCATGCTTAGCATTTGCGCGCCAGCCCAGAAGCAGAGCAGGACAAACAGGGTGTAGGCGATATTGCTGCTGGTGATGACACCTCTTTTTTTGCCGCTAAAAATAGATTTTGAAAAGGCGAATTCAGCCATTTAACCCTCCGAACCTCACTGACCTGCTGGCTTTACATAACGGCATGTCGATGATTCTGGCAGCAGGCGCGCAGAGGCAGTATCAGATTGCTGCTAATTTCCGGCCAGGAATAATCCTGTTTTTTTACCCGCCGCCTGCCGTAGACCAGGCAGCGAAAAGTAGAGCGGTATCCCAATGTTTGATAATTCTCTGCGCCGCTACAGACCGCGGATTCCGGCTGTGCGAAGATGCGTTTTTTGTTGTCGGAGTGGTTATGAAACTCACTGAAAAAATCCGCCGTGACTGGCATTACTATGCGTTCGCGCTGGGGCTAATTTTTATTCTGAACGGCGTGGTAGGGCTGGTGGGGTTTGAGACGCAAGGCTGGCAATCCTATGCCGTCGGGCTGGTGACCTGGGTGATTAGCTTCTGGATCGCGGGGAAGATTATTCGTCGTCGCCAGACCGAAGAGGCCTGACCCAGGGGCCGGACAGGCCGGGTAGGGCGTCACGCGCCGCTACCCGGGAAGCACATTAGTTCATCGATGTTTTCAGCGCGCGGTCTGCCGCATGGCGCTCCAGCGCCAGTTCAATCAGGCGGCTGATCAGGCTGGTGTAGTCCAGCCCGCTGGCCTGCCACAGCTTCGGATACATGCTGATATTGGTAAACCCTGGCAGGGTGTTGATTTCGTTGATGATGACTTCATCGTCCGGGGTCAGGAAGACGTCGACGCGCGCCATGCCGCTGCAGCCCAACGTCTGATAGGCACGTACGGCAATTTCACGGATCTTATCGTTGATCTCGCTGGAGATCGCCGCAGGAACCACCACTTTGGCCCCCTGATCGTCAATGTACTTGGTGTCGTAGGCGTAGAACTCGCTGTTGAGGACGATTTCGCCGCAGGTACTGGCCTGCGGATAGTCGTTGCCCAGTACCGCACACTCAATTTCACGCCCTTTAATTCCTTGTTCAACCACCACTTTGTGGTCGAATTCAAAGGCTAAATCTACCGCCTGCTGATATTGCGCTTCGGTGTTCACCTTGCTGACACCAACCGATGAACCCTGGTTCGCCGGTTTGACAAACAGCGGCAGGCCCAGTTTTTCCTGCACTTGCGCGAAGCTGAACTGCTGGCGGTTGGCGCGGGTTAAGGTGATGAACGGGGCAATCGACAGCCCGGCGTCGCGCAGCAGACGCTTGGTCACGTCTTTATCCATACAGGCCGCGGAGCCGAGCACATCGGAACCGACGAACGGCAGATTGGCCATGCGCAGCATGCCCTGCAGCGAGCCGTCTTCTCCGAGGGTGCCGTGAACGATAGGGAAAATGACGTCGATGGCGGCCAGCGGCTGCCCGCTGTCGGCATTGATCAGTTGCTGCGCCTCACGGCCAGGGATTTGCGCCAGCGTGACGTCTGAAGGACGTAGCGCGATACGGGCAGGATCCTGCGGGTTTAACAGGTAGTTACCGGCGTCATTGATATGCCAGAGTCCCTGCTTATCAATGCCGAGCAGAACCACGTCAAAGCGCGTTTTATCAATCGCTTCCACGATATTCTTCGCTGACTGCAGCGACACTTCATGCTCTGCCGACTTACCGCCAAAAACGATCCCAACCCTCATCTTAGCCATTTCAACTTCCATCCAGATAACATCAAAGCACATAACATAGCATGTGAAATGACGGCATGGCTGCCAGAATCTTCTTCTCTGAAAGCAGGGGGTTAAAAGCTGCGCGCTGAATCTGCTCCCGGCCCGGTTGGCGAGTCAGCATCAGCACAACACGCTGAGGGTTGGCCGGTTGGTGCTGATTTTTCCCGACGAAATAATGTATTGAACGATAAAGCACTAAACTCATCGTGAGCGCATCTCTGGTAATACTTCATTGCAAGGAAATTGCTAAGCTAGATAATAATTCGCAAAAAATTAATGAATACGTGTAGTTATGGAATCCTGGAAGGTCAATCTCATCTCCGTCTGGTTCGGTTGTTTCTTTACCGGTCTGGCGATCAGTCAAATTCTCCCCTTTTTGCCGCTCTATGTTTCTCAGCTCGGCGTGACTTCGCACGAGGCGCTGTCGATGTGGTCGGGGTTGACGTTCAGCGTCACCTTCCTCGTGTCGGCGATTGTCTCCCCTATGTGGGGCAGCCTGGCGGATCGAAAAGGGCGCAAGCTGATGCTGCTGCGCGCCTCCCTCGGCATGGCGATTGCGATTCTGCTCCAGGCCTTTGCGACCAACGTCTGGCAGCTGTTTATTCTGCGCGCGATAATGGGGCTGACCTCTGGCTATATCCCAAATGCCATGGCGCTGGTGGCTTCCCAGGTGCCGCGCGAGCGTAGCGGCTGGGCGCTCAGTACGCTCTCTACCGCGCAAATCAGCGGCGTGATCGGCGGGCCGTTGCTCGGCGGTTTTCTGGCCGACCACGTTGGCCTGCGGGCGGTATTTTTCATCACCGCGATCCTGCTGACGGTGAGCTTCCTCGTCACCTTATTCCTGATTAAAGAAGGGGTTCGTCCGCAAACCAGCAAGGCTGACCGCTTAAGCGGCCGGGAAGTGTTTGCCTCGCTGCCGTACCCTGGGCTGGTCATTAGTCTGTTCTTCACCACCCTGGTGATCCAGCTCTGCAATGGCTCCATCGGGCCTATTCTGGCGCTGTTTATTAAATCGATGGCGCCGGACAGCAACAATATCGCCTTTCTTGCCGGGATGATTGCCGCAGTGCCGGGGGTATCCGCGCTGATATCCGCGCCGCGTCTGGGCAAACTTGGCGATCGAATCGGTACATCCCGAATTTTACTGGCGACGCTGGCCTGCGCGGTAGTGATGTTCTTCGCCATGTCGTTTGTCACCACACCGCTGCAGTTAGGCGTTTTGCGCTTTTTACTGGGCTTTGCCGATGGCGCGATGCTGCCTGCGGTACAGACCCTACTGCTGAAATACTGCAGCGATAACGTCACCGGGCGCATCTTCGGCTATAACCAGTCGTTTATGTACCTCGGCAACGTCGTCGGCCCGCTGATTGGCGCCTCGGTCTCGGCGATGGCCGGTTTCCGCTGGGTGTTTATTGCTACCGCCATTATCGTGCTGATTAACCTCTGGCAACTGGCCGTGATGCTGCGCCGCAGCCGCCGTTCCGCCGCGTAATACTGTTTCCCACGGCGTTTGCGCAGGAGCGTAAATGCCGTGGCGAGACCCTTCCCTCCCGCAAATGCTGCGCTGATCACAAATTGATCATTTTCCCTTCCACCATGCTTTAATTTTCTACTGTTACGCGTATACAGTTACGCATAACAGTTACAGAAAAAGACATTTCTATGAAAAATCTATTCGATTTATCCGGCAAGCGCGCCCTGATCACCGGCTCTGCCAGGGGCATTGGTAACCTGCTGGCCAGAGGGTTGGCCGAGTACGGGGCGGAGGTAATTATCAATGACCGTACTCAGGAGAAAGCGGATTGCGCGGCTGAGGCGCTGGCCGCTTTCGGATACCGTGCAACGGGAGTGGCCTTTGATGTCACCCGCCGCGCCGAAGTCGAACGAGCCATCACTCACATCGAAGCAGAGATCGGGCCGATTGATATTTTGATCAATAACGCCGGGATCCAACGCCGCCATCCGTTTAGCGAATTTCCGGAAGAGGAGTGGGATCAGGTGATTGAGGTCAACCAGAAAGGCGTATTTCTGGTCTCGCAGCAGGTGGCAAAATATATGATGGCGCGCTGGTCCGGTAAAATTATTAATATTTGCTCCATGCAGAGTGAATTAGGGCGTAAGACCATTACGCCGTATGCCGCATCGAAAGGGGCGGTCAAAATGCTCACCCGGGGCATGTGCGTGGAGCTGGCGGAATATAATATTCAGGTTAATGGCATCGCCCCTGGCTATTTTGCGACGGAAATGACCAGCGCATTAGTGAATGACCCGGAATTTTCTGCCTGGTTATATCAACGAACCCCGGCGGCCCGCTGGGGGAAACCGGAAGAGTTAATTGGCGCTGCGGTGTATCTGGCCTCCCCGGCGGCAAATTTTGTTAATGGCCATCTGCTGTTTGTTGATGGCGGGATGCTCGCCGCCGTGTAACCGCGTTGTCGTATATCGGGCTGTCCGGTCCTGGCTGCCCGATATACGGTAAAACATAAAATAATTAAACCCGTTTGATTACATCGTTAATCTGAGGATGGCATATGCAAATGCTCGCCAAATTACCAGCGCGCCGCTGGTGGTATTTAATGCCGATTATATTTATTACCTATAGTCTGGCCTATCTCGACCGCGCGAATTATGGTTTTGCCGCCGCGGCAGGCATCGAAAATGATTTAGGTATTACCAAAGGGACTGCATCGCTGATTGGTGCATTATTTTTCCTGGGCTATTTCTTTTTTCAGGTGCCCGGTGCGATATATGCCGTAAAACGCAGCGTGCGGAAAATGATATTTGTCAGTCTGATATTATGGGGCTGCTGCGCCACGGCCACCGGTTTCGTCAGCAATATTCCTATGTTAATGGCTATTCGCTTTATTCTCGGAGTGGTGGAAGCGGCGGTTATGCCGGCGATGCTGATTTATATCAGCAACTGGTTTACCAAAACCGAGCGCTCACGGGCCAATACCTTCCTGATTCTCGGCAATCCGGTGACGGTACTGTGGATGTCCATCGTCTCCGGCTACCTGATTCAGGCCTGGGGCTGGCGTGAAATGTTTATTATTGAGGGCATTCCGGCGGTGCTGTGGGCCGTGTGCTGGTGGATTCTGGTCAGGGATAAGCCCGAGGAAGTCTCCTGGCTGAATGCCGAGGAGAAGCAGGTGCTGCAGGAAGCGATGGACCGCGAGCAGAGCGCGATCAAGCCGGTACGTAACTATGGCGAGGCACTGCGTTCACGTAATGTGATCATGCTGTGTGCCGTCCATGCCCTGTGGAGCATCGGGGTGTACGGCTTCATGATGTGGATGCCGTCAATTCTGAAAAATGCGGCGCAGATGGATATCGTCGCGGTAGGCTGGCTGGCCGCGGTGCCGTACCTGGCGGCTATTTGCCTGATGCTGACGGTTTCCTGGCTATCAGATAAATTCCAGAACCGTAAACTGTTCATCTGGCCGCTGTTGTTGATTGCCGCGTTGGCCTTCTTCGGCTCCTGGCTTATCGGCGACCACGCATTCTGGTTCTCCTACGCCTTGTTGGTGATAGCTGCCGCCTGCATGTATGCCCCATACGGACCGTTCTTCGCGCTTATCCCCGAGTTGCTGCCACGCAACGTCTCCGGGGTATCTATGGGGCTTATCAACAGCTTCGGCGCGCTGGGCGCTTTCCTGGGGGCCTGGCTGGTGGGCTACCTGAATGGCGTGATGGGCGGGCCCGGCGCGTCATATACTTTTATGGCTATCGCGCTGCTGGCCTCGGTGGTGCTGATGTACAACGTGCGGGCCAATGACGATCGCACGCTGGCGTTAATGACCACAAATAAGCTTGCGGGTTAACAGAAACGAAGCGCCTGTGGTAAGGTTCTCTGCGAGCATATGAGTCGTTTGTCGCAGAGAACCCGATGAAAAACAACCGGATGACATTGCAGGATATCGCCAACCTGGCCGGACTGAATAAAATGACGGTCAGCCGTTATTTACGTGACCCGGGCCAGGTGTCGCAGCGCAGCCGCGAGCTGATTGCGAAGATCATGGAAGAGCACAACTATATCCCTAACCGGGCGCCGGAAATTTTGCTCAATGCGCGCAGTAAAACGATAGGCGTGCTGATCCCTTCCTTCCGTAATCAGATTTTCGCCGATGTCCTCGCCGGGATTGAATCCATCACGTCCGCCCACCAGTATCAGACCCTGATTGCCAACTACGGTTATGACCCACAGCGCGAAGAACGCGAAGTGCTCAATTTGCTCTCTTACAACATTGACGGGCTGATTCTGACCGGGACGCAGCACAGCGATCGCATGGTTCAGTATGTCCGCGCCAGCGGGATCCCGGTGGCGGAGCTGATGGATATCGGCGGGCAGCCCCTCGATATTCAGGTCGGGTTCGATAACGAGAAGGCCGGCTGGGATATGACCAACGCGTTCCTCGACAGCGGTAAACGACAAATCGCCTTTTTTGGTTCGATGGACGACCCTCGCGATGTGAGCCGTTTTCGCGGCACCGAACGCGCCGTGGCGGCCTATGGTCTGAAGGCATTTCACATCACGCCGCGCAGCATCTCGTCGGTGGCGCTGGGTCGCCAGATGTTCCTGCAAATGCAGCGCTCGCACCCGGATATTGACGCTATTTTTTGTACCAATGACGATCTGGCGGTCGGCGTGCTGCTGGAGTGCCAGGCGCAGGGCATTGCCGTCCCTGAGAAGATAGCGATTGCCGGTTTTCACGGGCTGGAAATTGGTCGCGCGCGCCTGCAAAAAATTGCCAGCGTCATTACTCCGCGTTATGACATTGGTAAAACGGCGAGTGAAATACTCATTGCCCGGCTTGCCGGTAAAGACGCGGCAGCTAGCGTGAATATGGCTTATCAGATTTATTATGGCGATACGTTATAATTACCAACGAAATCGCAATATATTTTTTTATTATTATCTATTGAAATTTTTTTATGAAACGTATTTCTCGGGAATTGCGTTTATTCCTGGTGCTTCACTGAAAGAGCAAAACGTTTCGCTTATTATTGTACGGGATGAGGAATCATTTTTAAAAAATAATACTGGTATCCAACAGCGGATGTATGACATAACTAGCGAATAATGGAACTCGCATAAGGATACCGTGCTGTGAAGAATCTCATTGCCGAACTACTGGTGAATCTGGCTCAAAAGGAAGAAGAGGCAAAGGAACTGACGGTGCAGGTTGAGGCGCTTGAAGTTGTCGTGACGGCGTTACTGCGCCATATGGCACAGGACCAGCAGCAGGCATTAATTAATGATATTGAGGACGCTATCGCCCAGGCCAGCCCCGGCCCGCTGGTGGACGATCGCGATGCTCAGCGGTTGCAGCAATATCTAAAAAAGCTGTTGCGGCATCCGCGTAGCTAGTTCTTTTGAGCGGACACGGATGCCGTCATTTTACTGTCACATCACTTTTATAAAGTCTTCTTCGTTTTGATTTTTGAGTATTTTTACATGGAGAAGACCAACGTGAAATTAAGTGTGATATTTATTGCCCTGTTACCTCTGCTAGGCTCCACGGCTATTCATGCAGAAACAACTGCAGCCCCGGTTCTGGAAAATCGTGCCGCTCAGGGTGATATCACCACGCCCGGCGGCGCACGTCGTTTAAGCGGCGATCAGACCGCCGCACTGCAGGCCTCGTTAATCAACCGGCCGGCGAAAAATATTATTCTGCTGATTGGCGACGGTATGGGCGATTCAGAAATTACCGCCGCGCGCAACTATGCCGAAGGTGCGGGCGGCTTCTTTAAAGGGATTGATGCCCTGCCGTTAACCGGCCAGTACACCCACTATTCGCTGGACAAGAAAACCGGCAAACCGGATTACGTGACTGACTCTGCGGCATCCGCTACCGCCTGGACCACCGGCGTGAAAAGCTACAATGGCGCGCTGGGGGTTGATATCCATGAAAAAGATCACCCGACGATCCTCGAAATGGCCAAAGCCGCTGGCCTGGCGACCGGTAACGTCTCCACCGCAGAATTGCAGGACGCCACGCCAGCCGCGCTGGTCGCCCATGTCACCTCGCGGAAATGCTACGGCCCGAGCGTGACCAGTGAAAAATGCGCCAGCAACGCGCTGGAGAAAGGCGGGAAAGGCTCAATCACTGAACAGCTGCTCAACGCCCGCGCTGATGTCACCTTAGGCGGCGGGGCCAAAACCTTCGCAGAAACGGCAACCGCCGGCGAATGGCAGGGCAAAACGTTGCACGACCAGGCCGTCGCCCGCGGCTATCAGATGGTCACCGACGCCAGTTCTCTGGCCGCCGTGCGTGAAGCAAACCAGGACAAACCGCTGCTAGGGCTGTTCTCGGATGGCAACATGCCGGTACGTTGGGAAGGGCCGAAAGCCTCCTTCCACGGTAATATCGATAAGCCTGCGGTGACCTGTACTCCGAACGACAAACGCGATGCCTCCGTCCCGACGCTGGCGCAGATGACTGAAAAAGCAATCGATCTGCTGAGCACTAACGAGAAAGGATTCTTCCTGCAGGTGGAAGGCGCCTCTATCGACAAACAGGACCATGCGGCGAATCCGTGCGGCCAGATCGGCGAAACCGTTGACCTGGACGAAGCGGTACAAAAAGCGCTGGAGTTTGCCAAAAAAGAGGGCAATACGTTGGTCATCGTCACCGCTGACCATGCCCACGCCAGCCAGATTATCCCGGCAGATACCAAAGCACCGGGCCTGACCCAGGCCTTAACCACCAAAGACGGTGCGGTAATGGTCATGAGCTACGGCAACTCTGAAGAAGCCTCGATGGAACATACCGGCACGCAGCTGCGCATCGCCGCCTATGGTCCTCATGCGGCAAACGTGGTGGGTTTAACCGATCAGACCGATCTGTTCTACACCATGAAGGACGCGCTGGGCCTGAAATAACCCCATGCCGGTAGCGAATTGTCGTTATCGGCTGGTATTTTTGCCATCAGCGACCAGACTTACAGAGATTGACTGACAGAAGGATGGTGTAATGAAAATAACATTTCTTGTAACCCTACTTTTTGGTTTGATCTTTGTAACAGCGGTGAGTGCCGCGGAAAAAACGCAAACGCCCCAGCAGCAAAAAATGACGGTCTGTAACAAAGAGGCCTCATCGAAAGCGTTGAAGGGTGATGAGCGTAAAACGTTTATGAGCCAGTGTCTTAAGAAAGACGCGCCGGCGAAGGACGGTAAAGCGTTGACGCCTCAGCAGCAAAAAATGGGCGAGTGCAACTCGCAGGCAACCCAGCAGTCTCTGAAAGGGGACGATCGTAATAAGTTTATGAGCGCCTGCCTGAAAAAACAGGTCTGATGCGGCTGAGACAGCAATAATCGTACGCAAACGGGTGAGGCCAGGCCTCACCCGATATTGCGACAGGGATCAGGAACGGCTCAGTTTTTCTGATTTTTCCATGCATTTGACCATCGCTTCGATCACCGCAGAACGGAATCCTTTCTCTTCCAGTACCCGCACCGCTTCGATGGTGGTACCGCCAGGCGAGCAGACCATATCTTTCAGCGTCCCCGGATGTTCTCCGCTTTCGAGCACCATTTTGGCCGAGCCCATCACCGCCTGAGCGGCGAATTTGTACGCCTGGGCGCGCGGCATACCGCCGAGGACAGCGGCATCCGCCATCGCTTCGATAAACATAAAGACGTAGGCTGGCGCAGAGCCGCTGACCCCTACCACCGGGTGGATCATCGGTTCGGCAATAATTTCTGCCTGACCAAAGCAGCGGAAAATCGTCAGCGCTTCGGCGATCTCTTCGCTGGTGACCAGCGCATTAGGGGTGACGGAGGTCATCCCGGCGTTGACCAGCGACGGCGTGTTAGGCATGGCGCGGACGATTTTGCGGTCGTGACCCAGCGCTCGTGCCAGCTGATCGAGCGTCACACCGGCGGCAATAGAGATAATCAGCGAGTCTTTATTGAGGCTTGAGGCAACCTCGCTCAGCACTTTAATCATGATCCCCGGTTTGACCGCACCGAAGACAATATCTGCTACCTGGGCCACTTCCTGGGCACTCTGAGCGGCATTGATGCCGTACTGATCGTGCAGGGCGGCCACTTTGTCCGGCGATGGGGTATAGACCCAAATTTGCCCCGGCTGTACCTGCCCGCTTGCGATCAAACCGCCCAGAATGGCTTTACCCATATTCCCGCAGCCGATAAAGCCAATTTTCTTCTCCATCACCGTTCCTCTTTGCTTAGTTCATCGTTAGCTATCTAGCTTATCACTCTGGCGCTTTTCTGGGAGACAAAAGCAGGTGACAATGATCACTCACTTTTCATCGACAGGAGCCGACATGGCTATTTGGGTTGATGCGGACGCGTGTCCGAACGTCATTAAAGAAATATTGTTCCGCGCGGCGGAGCGTACACAAACCCCGATGACGCTGGTCGCTAACCAGACGCTACGGGTGCCGCCATCTCGGGTGATCCGCACGATGCGCGTGCCGCAGGGATTTGATGTGGCCGATAACGAAATCGTTCGGCTGTGTGAACCGGGTGACCTGGTGATTACTGCGGATATTCCGCTAGCGGCTGAAGTGCTGGCCAAAGGGGGCGCGGCGCTGAATCCGCGCGGTGAGCGCTACAGTGAAGCGACGATTCGTGAGCGTCTGACGATGCGTGATTTTATGGAAACCATGCGGGCCAGCGGCGTGCAAACCGGCGGCCCGGATAGTTTATCGCAGCGCGATCGGCAGCAATTTGCCGCCGCGCTGGAGAAGTGGTTGTTAGAGACGAAACGCGATCAGGGTTAAACCCAGCTGTCGTCATCGCCGCTGAAATCGTTGTCGTTGCCGAAACCGGCGTCGAAATCATCGTCGTAGGTGTTGTTATCCGCGAGGAACTGATTATCCTCCTGGCGGAACGGATCGGCCGCGTCCTGGGTCTGGCTGAGATCGGGCTGCGAGTTCTCTTCGATAATATTGACGATCTCCTGCGGATGGGAGCCGCTGAACATATTGGTCAGCATGTTACCCAACACTACGCCGCCGGCCACACCCGCTGCCGTTTGTAGCGCCCCGGCCATAAAGCCACCACCGCCGCTACGTGCCGCCTGCGCGGCGACGTTTTGCTGTGGCGTCTGCGGGGCATATTGCGCCTGCGGGCGACCGTACTGTTCCGCTCCGGGAATCGGGTCCGCCACGCGGCTCTGGCTACCGCCAAACAGGCCGGCGAGGAAGCCGCCGCTGCTCGGTTTGGCCGCCTGTAGCTGGTTCACCTGGCTTTCCAGCGCCTGGATACGGTCATTGAGCTGCTTAATCGCTGCTTCCTGAATCAGGATGGTTTGCGCCATGTAATAGGGGGCGGCAGGCTGCTCTTTCAGGTGTTGCGCAATCCGCTCCTCGGCGCTGGCATCGCGCGCTGCGCTCTGTGCCCCGGCCTCTTTGAGGCGGGAAAACAGTCCATCGATAAGGCGTTGCTCTTCAGATTGCATGGTACTTTCCTCTGTCATACTGGTCGTTTAGCGTCAGAGTGCGTCCGAATGACCCATGCTGTAAATATGTTGTTGCGTAAAGCTGTGCATAAATGTGTTACCGTTTACGCCAGCTAACGGTGGAAAAATAATCCGCAACAGCAAGTAAATATGGAATAACACATAATGCAATGATAGGTTTACACGTCAAATCCTTTCGCCATAAGCGCTGAGGGGAGTGTGTTATTTTAACGTAACGTTTATTTTACGGTTATGGTTGGGCGATTTTGCAGGTATCATGGCTGACTTTTCGCATTCATTTTCCCGCCAAAACGCGGAACCAGGGGGTCTTCGGTAATGACACTGCCAATCTTTCTCATCGGGCCACGTGGCTGCGGTAAAACGACGGTCGGCCATGCGCTGGCGCGGGCGTGTAATTACCCGTTTACCGATACCGATCATGCGCTGCAGGAGCGTGAACAGCGTACGGTCGCGGCTATCGTTGAACAAGAAGGCTGGGCGCGTTTTCGTGAGCTGGAGTCCGAGGCGCTGAAAGCGGTCACCCGGCCACAAACGGTGGTGGCGACCGGTGGCGGTATTGTTCTGGCTGAAGTTAACCGGCAGTTTATGCGCGAAAACGGCGTGGTGATTTATCTCCAGGCCTCGGTATCGGCGCTGATCGACAGGCTGGAAGCGTACCCCAAAGTGGAACAGCGGCCTACGCTGACCGGCAAGCCGGTGCGTGATGAAGTCGGCGAAGTACTGGCGCAACGAGAAGCGCTGTACTGCGCAACCGCGCACCATATTATCGATGCCACCGCGGCGCCGGATGAGGTCGTCAGGCAAATTCTGGCGACGCTGCACCCGCTCTCTGCTCTCCCGCAGACTCCGTGCGCCGAGGCGGCACGCGAGCAATAAGCCATTTCGAGCCACAGACCGCCGCTGTGGCGACAGCGCTTCCCTCTGTTTGGTTATCTCCAGACCCGGCATCCTTTCTGACAGTAGGAATACCGGGCATCTGTCACATTTTTCATTCATCAGCAGGGTTAATGAATACCTAAGACGCGGATTTTTCAGCAACGCGCTGAAGGCGTCCCAATCTTTACACTCCGCATGGGCAGTAAGCTGCTACGCTTCTGAACGGTTGATTTTTAGCCAACAAGGGGGCGGATGTGGTTTGCGGTAAGCCTGTGCTGAAGCAGTGGTGGTGAAAAGGTACGTGATATGAGTACAACGATGGCAATTTTAAGCGTTGGCGTGGTTCCGGTAGGAGAAGTTCTGCCGCTATTAACCGAACATATCAGGGAAGATCAGATCACACATATTAGCCTGTTAGGCAAAATGACACGTGAAGACGTGATGGAAGATTACGCCGTGGATTCCGGCGACGAGTGTCTGCTGACGCTGTTGAATGATAACCAGCTGGCGGAGGTTTCGCGTCAGAAGGTCGAGCGGGATTTAAAGCATGTGATCGCCATGCTCGACCGGCAAGAATATGACGTTATTTTGTTTTTGAGTTCAGAAATGCTCAGTGGCCTGACGGCACGCAACGCCATTTTACTGGAACCGCAGCGGATTATTCCGCCGCTGGTGGCATCGATCGTTGAGGGCCATCAGGTCGGGGTGATTGTGCCCGTCGAGGACGTGTTGCCCATGCAGCAGCAAAAGTGGCTGGCGCTGGAGAACGCACCTTACTACGCCCTAGCCAACCCGATCGGCGGCAGCGATAGCGATTTGCTGATGGCCGGACGGGAATTGCTGGAGCAGGGGGCCGATGTACTGGTGCTGGACTGTCTGGGCTATCATCAGCATCATCGGGACGTATTGCAAAAAGCGCTGAATGTCCCGGTTTTGCTGTCAAATGTGCTGGTTTCGCGACTGGCGGCAGAACTATTAATTTAACATGCTGCGCGCACGTAATTTTGCGTGACAGGGGCAAGGAGCGCCCCCTATATTGAGGCTTCAACAAAAGATCATAAGGGCTTGTTTATGCTTCAAAGTAATGAATACTTCGACGGAAAAGTGAAATCAATTGGCTTCACCAGCAGCAGCGTCGGTCGCGCCAGCGTCGGGGTGATGGCGGAAGGGGAATATACCTTTGGAACCGCACAGCCGGAAGAGATGACGGTGGTGAGCGGTGCGCTGAATGTGCTGCTTCCAGGGGAAACCGAGTGGAAAGTCTATTCTGCGGGTGAAGTATTCAATGTTCCGGGCAACAGCGAGTTCCATCTGCAGGTGGCTGAAGCAACCTCTTATCTGTGCCGCTATCTGTAATGACTCACCTTCCTGCCGCAGCAGGAAGGTGTTTTAGCCGATCTTTTGGGTTCGCTCAGGGCTGATTAGCGCTGCGCTTCGCCACCCAGACCTTCCACCAGATTTTGAATCAAGGCCGCCAGCTCGCCGGTCATCAGAATAAAGTCAGCATCGAAGCGCTGGGCAAAATCTTCCCGGTCGATATCTTCATTCTGATCGCGCAGCTCGTCGCAGAATTTCAGACGCTTGATCGACGCATCGTCACACATCAGGAACTGGATCCGCTGCTGCCAGTCGAGCGCCAGTTTGGTCACCACTTTCCCGGCTTCAATGTGCACCGCGATCTCGTCGCTGACCAGATCCTGCTTCTTGGCGC
Source organism: Klebsiella sp. R445 (assembly GCF_051131755.1). Taxonomy (NCBI): domain Bacteria; kingdom Pseudomonadati; phylum Pseudomonadota; class Gammaproteobacteria; order Enterobacterales; family Enterobacteriaceae; genus Klebsiella; species Klebsiella sp. R445. Next base: position 2,049,114 of record NZ_CP180446.1, on the reverse strand, counting down.
GGATCACGCCGCCATCTTCCAGCATCGCTTTCAGTTCGGCTTCGTCCAGCAGCTGGAAACCTTGTGCAACGGTACCGGAACGGACCCATTCCGTCAGCGTCAGCTCGATCGGGTTTTCCAGCGTCAGCGGAACCACCGGCAGCGATCCTAACGTTTTACGCAGCAGCGCCAGCGTATCTTCTGCTTTCTTCGCGCTGGCACAATCCACCATGATCAGCCCGTTGACGGTATCGATCCACATCATGGTCTGGCTGAAGCGGCTAAAAGCGCGGGGCAGCAGAGAATGCAGCACTTCGTCTTTCAGCGAATCTTTTTCCGTTTTTTTCAGCTTACGGCCCTGATCGGCTTCCAGCTTGAGGATCTTGGCTTCCAGCGCCTGTTTGATCACCGGCGATGGCAGGATCTTCTCTTCTTTGCGCGCGCAGATCAGGATCTGTCCGTTGTTCGTATGTGTCAGCGCGTCGCTGTGCGATCCCATCGGCGATACCCAGCCGGTTTTCGCCATATCCTGGCTACCACAAGGGGTAAATGTCAGCTCGGCCAGCTGTTTTTCCATCTCTTCGGCCTGCAATGAAATGTCGCGGCTGAGACGGTAAACCATTAAATTTTTGAACCACAGCATGATAATTTCCACGGCGTTGTCGTTAAATCCAGCGGGCATGATAGCGAATTGTCGCTATGCTTGCATTGTTAATCGGGGAGAGGAGCCTACAGTGCGTATTGGTATTGATCTGGGTGGTACAAAAACAGAAGTCATTGCCCTGAGTGACCGGGGAGAGCAGCTATTTCGCCACCGCCTGCCCACGCCGCGGGAGGATTATCGTCAGACCATTGAGAATATCGCCGCGCTGGTGGAGATGGCGGAGCAGGCTACCGGGGAGCGCGGTAGCGTCGGCATCGGGATCCCCGGATCGATTTCGCCCTATACCGGAGTGGTGAAAAACGCCAACTCGACGTGGCTCAACGGTCAGCCGTTTGACCGCGATCTGAGCCAGCGGCTGAACCGCGAAGTGCGGCTGGCCAATGATGCCAACTGCCTGGCGGTCTCGGAAGCGGTGGACGGTGCCGCCGCCGGGGCGCAGACCGTGTTTGCGGTGATTATCGGGACCGGCTGCGGCGCGGGAGTGGCGATCAATGGCCGTTCCCACATCGGCGGCAACGGTACCGCAGGGGAGTGGGGCCATAACCCGCTGCCGTGGATGGACGAAGATGAACTGCGTTATCGCGCCGAGGTGCCGTGCTACTGTGGTAAACAAGGGTGCATTGAAACCTTTATCTCCGGCACCGGTTTTGCCACCGATTATCAGCGTCTGAGCGGTCAGACGCTGGCGGGCAGTGCGATAATGCAGCGGGTGAGTGAGCAGGATCCGCTGGCCGGGCTGGCGCTGACGCGCTACGAGACGCGGCTGGCGAAGTCGCTGGCCCATATCGTCAATATTATCGACCCGGATGTGATCGTGCTGGGCGGCGGAATGAGCAACGTCGAGCGCCTCTATCAGACGGTGCCTGAGTTAGTGAAACCGTGGGTGTTCGGCGGCGAATGCGAAACGCCAATTCGCAAAGCGCTGCACGGGGATTCCAGCGGTGTGCGCGGTGCGGCGTGGCTGTGGCCGCTGTAGCCCGCGAATGACAGGCGACTTCCCCGGCCAACTGCAGGGCCGGGGAAGGGCGCCAGGCCGTTACTCTACGGCAAAGGCCTTTTCCAGTCGGCTGTAGCCCAGTCCATTGATTTTCTTCACCTTGATCTGCACCGGGATCCGCTCCTTCATGGCTTCGACGTGGCTTATCACGCCAATGATTTTTCCGCTGGCGTTGAGGGCATCCAGCGCATCCAGTGCGGTATCGAGGGTTTCGCTGTCGAGGGTGCCGAACCCTTCATCGAGGAACAGCGAGTCAATCCGCGTTTTGTGGCTGACCAGGTCGGAGAGCGCCAGCGCCAGCGCGAGGCTGACCAGGAAGCTTTCGCCGCCGGAAAGGGTGCGGGTGTCGCGAACGGCGTCCGCCTGCCAGGTATCCACAACCTCCAGCTCCAGCGCTTCGCTGGCCTTACGCTGTAACTGATAGCGCCCGTGCAGACGATTAAGCTGGTGGTTCGCCAGCCACACCAGGTTATCCAGGGTTAAGCCCTGGGCGAATTTACGGAATTTATCGCCCTCTTTTGAACCGATCAGCGTATTCAGCCATCCCCAGTCTTCCAGCTGCTGGGTGGCGAGCGCGATCTCCTGATGCAGTGCCTGCTGGCGCTGTTGATTCTCGGTGTTCTGTTTCAGCTGCTGGCGAATTTCTCCCTGACGCGCGCTATTCTCCCGCAGCAGCGGCGCCAGCTGTTGCAGGCGAGCCTGTACCGGCTCCAGCGGTTGGGTGATGTCGACCTCTGCCGGCGGTTGTTGTTGATGCTGATTCAGTGCGTCGCGGGCGCGCAGGGCCAGCGCGCTGGCCTGCTGTAAGGCGCTTTCCAGCGCCTGCTTACGCTGCTCCAGATGCTGGCGCGTGTCGGCGTCGAGCAGGGCGTCAAGGAAGGCCTGACGGTCGGCAAACGGGCTGCTGGCTAATGCGGCGGCCAACTGGTTCAGCGTCTCCAGTAGCGCCTGCTGCTGCTGGCTCTCCTGCTGGCACAGGGTTTGCCACTGGCTTTGCAGGGCCAGGCAATCGTCATGGACCTGGCGCCAGCCGGTGAGCGCTGCCGGTTCTGCGGCCTCGCCGGACTCCGGTAGGGTTTCCAGTAGGGGGGTCAGCTGCTGAAGCTGCTCCTGAAGGGCGACGGATTGGTTCTGTTTTTCCTGCCAGCCGCGGGTCTCTTGTTCCCGCTGCGCCAGCCAGCCCGTCGCCCGATCGGCCTGAGGAAGATCGAGTGCGAAAGGCGCCAGTTCCGCTGTCAGCTGCGCCCGGCGCTGTTCCTGACTCTGTTGGCTCTGCTGCAACTGCTGCTGGAAGGCCTGCTGTTGCGCCTGGCAGGCCAGCCGCTGCTGATGCTGATACAACTGCTGTTCATGCTCCTCCTGCGCCGCCAACCAGCCGGGAATATCGTCCTGTGGCTGCAGTTCACAGTGCAATGCGCTGACGGTGCTCTGCCACTGTGATGTAAGTGCTTGCTCCTGCTGGAGAAGGGATTCCAGCTCATCTTTCTCGTTAACCTGTTGTTTTAGCAATGCCTCCAGCTGACCGCGCAGCTGGGCGCCTTCTTCAGCCAGCTGTTTTACCTCGCGCTCGAGGCTGTCCCGGCGGGCCTGGTTAACGCCTGGCTCCAGCGCCCGGTATTCCGCGACGGCAGGATGCTCGCTGGATCCGCAGAGCGGGCACGGTGCGCCGGGCTGCAGGCGCGCGCGTTCTTCTTCCAGGCCAGCAATACGGGCTTCCAGTTCGCAGATGGCCTTCACATCGCTGAACTGCTGGTTTTTCTCTTTGTAGGCCAGACGGCGCTGGGCCAGCGCCGTTTCCAGCTTTTCCTGTTCCTGCTGGCGGGCCTGCCCGGCGGTTTGCAACTGCTGCTGGCGCTGGCGCAGCGGCAGCAGGCGGCTATGCAGCGTAGAGAGCTGCTGGCGTAGCGGGCGGGCGGCGGCGTGCTGTGCCAGACTGGCGCTGACCGCTCCGGAATCCAGCGTCAGGGTGGTCGGGGGCAGCCCGGCCAGGGTGCGATCGGTTTCGGCCAGCCGTTGCTGCAGTTGAGCGTGCTGCTGTTCATCGCGGGCCTGCTGTGCGAACGCCTCCCGCCAGCCTGCCAGCGCATTTCCCCACTGGCGGTAGCGGTCGTGTTCCTGCAGCCAGGTCGTGAGGGCGTGCTGGGCGGTCTGCAACTGACTCAGCTGTTGACTCGCGGCAAGGCGAATCCCCGCCCGTAGCCGCAGCTGGCCATGTAAGCGAGTATTTACTTCTTCCACCTGACGGCGGGTGTGCGCCAGCGCGTTGGTCTGCTCTTGTTCGCGGTTCCACAGCGGGCGCAGCTGTTCTGCCGGCTGGGATTTGAGCAAGGCGGAAAGCTGCGGCTGGGCCTGCTCCAGCGCCTGCTGCGCTTCCTGTAGCTGACGCTGGGCCTGGGTGGCTTCCGCGCTCAGCTCCTGCTGGCGAAGCAGCCACTGCAAGGTAGTTTGCAGGCGGGTTTGTTCGCTAAGTTGTTGATTTTCATCATCAGTAAGTGCTTGCAAACTTTGTTGCAGCGCCTGCTGCTGTTCGGTGCTCAGAAGCAGCACGCCGGAGGCCTGCGCCTGCAGTTTATCCAGCTCGCTGCGGGCAAGCTTATGCTTGTCGAACACCTGGGCCGAGATCTGACCGTAGATTTCGGTACCGGTCAGTTCCTCCAGGAGTTCCGCGCGCTCTTTAGGTTTGGCGTTGAGGAAGGCAGCGAACTGCCCCTGAGAAAGCAGCATTGAGCGGGTAAAACGGCCATAATCCAGCCCGGTGAGCGAGGCAGTGAGCTCGAGCTTATCTTTGACTTTGTCGGCGAGGATCTGGCCATCGTCGCAGCGGGCCAGCTCGACGCGCGGGGCCTGCAGATTGCCTTCCGGCTGGTTACGGGCGCGGTTCTGGCTCCAGAAAGCGCGGTAGGCCGTCCCTTTGACCTCGAATTCCACCTCCGCCAGGCACTCGGCGGTGTCGCGGGTCATCAGATCGTTTTGCGATTGCGAGACGCTGCTCAGGCGCGGGGTTTCGTGATACAGCGCGAGGCAGATAGCGTCCAGCAGGGTGGTTTTCCCGGCGCCGGTCGGCCCGGTGATAGCGAACAACCCGTTGCTGGCGAACGGTTCAGCGGTAAAGTCGATTTTCCATTCGCCTTTCAGCGAGTTGATATTCTTCAGGCGCAAGCTCAGAATTTTCACAGGTGCTCCTCACCGTGCAGGCTATACAGCGTTTCGTTAAACAGCTGCTTCAGGCGCTGCTGCTGCGTCTCTTCCAGCGTTTCCTGCGCCAGACGGCGTTCAAACACTTCTTCCACGCGTAATTCACTGAGCGTTTCGCGGCGTTCTCCGGCGAGGATCCGTTCGCGCTGGGCGCGGCTGCGGCGAACCAGCAGCACTTCCACCGGCAGGTCGTCGGTCTGGGCCTGAATTTTACGTTGAATATCATGTAGATATTCGTCGCTGGTGATTTCAATATCCAGCCATGTGACGGGGTCCGCTGGGGCGTCCCGCCACTGGGTGAGCTGTTCGCTGATGCTGGCGAAATCGCCTTTCAGGACCGCCAGCGGCTGGGTCACCGGTACCGTCAGCGGGCTCACGTCTGTCAGATGGCCGTCGGTAAAGGTCACCAGATTGACGCTTTTACTTTTCCCCGTTTCGTCGAAGCTGAGGGAGATCGGTGAGCCACTGTAGCGAATATGCTCGTTGCCGCCGACCAGCTGCGCCCGGTGAATATGGCCGAGCGCAATATAATCAACCGGCGGGAAATGGCTGGCAGGAAACGCCTCCAGGGTCCCGATATAGATATCGCGTACCGCATCACTTTTACTGGCGCCGACGGTGGTCAGGTGACCGCTGGCAATAATCGGCAGCGGGCGGTCGCCGCGCAGGTCGCAGGCCTGCTGATACTGCTGTTGATAATAGTCGCTGATAGCGCTTAACAGCTGTTGTTGCTTCTCGCCGCTGGAGTGTCCCGCCTGGCTGGTGACCAGCTCGCGCGGGCGCAGGAACGGCACCGGGCAAAAAACAGCCCCGGGGGTGCCGTCACGCAGGGGCAGGATAAAGGGAGCATGGCCTGCATTGGCCACCACCGTGGTTTTCAAAAAGGCCAGGATGTCGCGGGATTCATTCAGGGTCGCGACCGAGTCATGGTTGCCGGCCAGCACTACCAACTGACAGCCGGCCTGCTGAAGCTGCACCACAAAATGGTTATACAGTTCGCGGGCGTAGCTGGGGGGCGATCCGGTATCAAAAATATCACCGGCGACAATGATGGCATCGACCTCGTGCTGTTGGGCGTTGGACAGCAGCCAGTCGAGAAAGGCCGAATGTTCGACGGCACGGCTTTTACTGTAAAAATTCTGACCCAGGTGCCAGTCAGAGGTATGAATGATGCGCATAATGATTTTTTCCTGACGAAAAAGCATGAGCGCATTATACCCTTCATCCTTCAGCTTGCCTCCCCGAGCAGCAATCGGATTGTCGGTTACTCCTTGTCATCATTCGAAATCTCCGATCATCAGACGGTCATTTTTTTCATAAATCTGTCACAAAACTGACGCATAATGACGCCGCACTCTATACTGATGGCTAAAAAACACAGGGTAAATAATGGCGAGAAGAATTCTGGTCGTTGAAGATGAAGCACCGATCCGCGAAATGGTCTGCTTTGTTCTGGAGCAAAACGGCTTTCAGCCCGTCGAGGCGGAAGATTATGACAGTGCGGTGAATCAACTCAATGAACCCTGGCCTGATTTGATTCTCCTTGACTGGATGCTACCGGGCGGGTCGGGTCTGCAGTTTATTAAACAGCTGAAGCGCGAAGCGATGACCCGGGATATTCCGGTGGTGATGCTGACCGCACGCGGCGAAGAAGAAGACCGCGTTCGTGGCCTGGAAACCGGGGCCGACGATTACATTACCAAGCCTTTCTCACCGAAAGAGCTGGTGGCGCGTATCAAAGCGGTGATGCGTCGAATTTCGCCGATGGCGGTAGAAGAAGTAATTGAAATGCAAGGCCTTAGCCTGGATCCTTCCTCGCATCGCGTGATGACCGGTGAAAGTCCGCTGGACATGGGGCCAACGGAATTTAAATTATTACATTTCTTTATGACCCACCCGGAACGCGTGTACAGCCGCGAACAGCTGCTGAATCACGTCTGGGGTACGAACGTGTATGTAGAAGACCGAACGGTGGATGTGCACATTCGTCGTCTACGTAAAGCGCTGGAACTTAGCGGCCATGACCGGATGGTACAAACGGTTCGCGGCACGGGGTATCGTTTCTCCGCTCGTTTCTGAATATCGACAGGAGTGTGAACCGTGCTGGAACGGCTGTCATGGAAAAGGCTGGCGCTTGAGCTTTTCTTATGTTGTATACCGGCCCTGATCCTTGGGGCGATTTTTGGTCATCTGCCGTGGTTTTTGCTGGCGGCGGTGACCGGCCTGCTGATATGGCATTTCTGGAACCTTATGCGCCTGTCATGGTGGCTGTGGGTTGACCGCAGCATGACGCCGCCGCCGGGTAGCGGCAGCTGGGAGCCGCTGCTGTATGGCCTCCACCAGATGCAGATGCGTAATAAAAAGCGCCGACGCGAGCTGGGCAGTCTGATCAAACGCTTTCGTAGCGGGGCGGAGTCATTGCCCGATGCGGTGGTGCTGACGACGGAGGAGGGCGCCATCTTCTGGTGTAATGGTCTGGCGCAGCAGATCCTGAATCTGCGCTGGCCGGACGACAGCGGACAAAACATTCTCAACCTTCTGCGTTACCCTGAATTTGCTAACTACCTCAAAAACAGGGACTTCTCCAAACCTCTCAATCTGGTGCTCAATACGGCTCGCCATCTGGAGATCCGCGTGATGCCCTACAGCGACAAACAGTGGCTGATGGTGGCACGCGACGTCACGCAGATGCACCAGCTCGAAGGTGCGCGGCGCAACTTTTTTGCTAACGTCAGCCATGAGCTGCGCACGCCGTTGACGGTGCTGCAGGGCTATCTGGAGATGATGCAGGAGCAGGTGCTGGAAGGGATGACGCGCGAGAAAGCGCTGCATACCATGCGCGAGCAAACTCAGCGCATGGAAGGACTGGTCAAACAGCTGTTAACCCTGTCGCGCATTGAAGCCGCACCAACCCTGGCGATGAATGACAAAATTGACGTGCCGATGATGCTGCGGGTGGTGGAGCGCGAAGCGCAGACCCTTAGCCAGCAGAAGCACACCCTGCATTTCACGGTGGATGACAGCCTGCAGGTGCTCGGCAATGAAGAGCAGCTGCGCAGCGCGATATCCAACCTGGTGTATAACGCCATTAACCATACCCCTGCCGGGACGGAGATCTCCGTCAGTTGGCTGCGGGCACCGCATGGCGCGCTGTTTAGCGTCGAGGATAACGGCCCCGGTATTGCGCCGGAGCATATTCCGCGCCTGACCGAGCGGTTTTATCGCGTTGATAAAGCCCGTTCGCGCCAGACCGGCGGCAGTGGCCTGGGGCTGGCTATCGTCAAACATGCGGTTAATCATCACGACAGCCGACTGGAAATTGAGAGTACCCTGGGCAAGGGGACGCGGTTTAGCTTCCTGCTCCCGGAACGTTTAATTGCCAAAAAAAGCGCCTGACCGCCTGTCTGTCAGCATTACTTGCCAATGACCAGCTCCGGCTGGTCATTTTCATTTGCAGTCACTTTTTCGCCGCGTAATTAATGAACGCCTGCTGCTTTTTTGTTCGCATGATTAGCCATGGGTTTTCTCTCAATATGGTGAATAGTTTTGGTTGAGAATATAGAGTTAGCATAATCATCTGCTTTCACGATCCCTCCTTGCATTAAAACGTTATAAGCGTTTAAATTGCCCCCCATACAGTCGCAGACAGACTGTTTTTGCGTGGTAATTCAAAAAACAATTCTTTCCCACGCCGCTTCGGGAGCATATCTCGCTGAGTTTGCCGGCAATCGCCGCTGTATCATCCCCCAGGGAAAAGCACGGTATTTCCGTTTGTTAATAACACCACATCCACAGGCAGTAATGAATTTATGACCCATCAGTTAAAATCACGCGACATCATTGCGTTGGGCTTTATGACCTTCGCGTTGTTTGTTGGCGCCGGCAACATTATCTTCCCTCCGATGGTCGGTTTACAGGCTGGCGAACACGTCTGGACCGCAGCAATTGGCTTCCTGATTACGGCGGTGGGTCTTCCGGTGCTTACGGTCGTGGCGCTGGCAAAAGTCGGCGGTGGTGTTGAAAGCCTGAGCACGCCGATCGGCAAAGTCGCCGGTATTCTGCTGGCGGTCGTGTGCTATCTGGCCGTTGGCCCACTGTTCGCGACGCCGCGTACCGCCACGGTCTCCTTTGAAGTCGGCATTGCGCCACTGACCGGCGACGGCCCGCTGCCGCTGCTGATTTATAGCGTGATCTATTTTGCGCTGGTGATTCTGGTTTCGCTGTATCCGGGCAAGCTGCTCGATACGGTGGGCAACTTCCTGGCCCCGCTGAAAATCGTTGCCCTGATTATTCTTTCCGTGGCGGCGATTGTCTGGCCGGCAGGCCCGATCAGCGACGCGATGGAAGCGTATCGTACCGCCTCATTCTCCAACGGTTTCGTCAACGGCTATCTGACGATGGATACCCTTGGCGCGATGGTCTTCGGTATCGTGATTGTTAACGCCGCGCGTTCTCGTGGCGTCAGCGAAGCGCGCCTGCTGACCCGTTACACCGTGTGGGCCGGATTAATGGCCGGTGTTGGCCTGACGCTGCTGTATCTGGCGCTGTTCCGTCTCGGTTCCGATAGCGCGACCCTGGTGGATCAGTCCGCTAACGGCGCGGCGATCCTCCATGCTTACGTCCAGCACACCTTTGGTGGGGCGGGCAGCTTCATGCTGGCGGCGCTGATTTTTATCGCCTGTCTGGTCACTGCGGTTGGCCTGACCTGCGCCTGTGCCGAGTTTTTCGCGCAGTATCTGCCATTATCCTATCGCACGCTGGTGTTTATCCTCGGCCTGTTCTCGATGGCGATCTCCAACCTCGGTCTGAGCCATCTGATTCAGATTTCGATTCCGGTGCTGACGGCCATCTATCCGCCGTGTATCGCACTTGTGGTATTAAGCTTTACCCGCAACTGGTGGCATAATTCGACCCGCGTTATTGCGCCGGCCATGTTTATCAGCCTGATGTTTGGTATCATTGACGGCATTAAATCGTCGGCGATTGCGGATATGCTGCCGGCCTGGACCGCACGTCTGCCGATGGCGGAACAGGGCCTGGCCTGGTTAATGCCAACCGCGGTGATGGTGGTTCTGGCAGTTATCTGGGACCGTACGGTTGGGCGTCAGGTGACTTCCAGCGCACACTAACCGGCGTTTTTAAGCAGTGTTAAGCCACGGGACTTCGGGTCCCGTGGTTTTTTGTTTTTTAAGTCATCCCCTTTTGGTTTTTGCCCCCGCGAAGGCCCGAAGAGAAAAACGGCATGGAATACGATGGAAAGTAACAACAAACTTAAGCGCGGGCTAAGTACCCGGCATATTCGCTTTATGGCACTGGGTTCGGCCATTGGTACCGGCCTGTTCTACGGTTCGGCGGATGCCATTAAAATGGCCGGCCCGAGCGTGCTGCTGGCCTATATTATCGGTGGCGTAGCGGCGTATATCATCATGCGCGCCCTCGGTGAGATGTCGGTGCATAACCCGGCCGCCAGCTCATTTTCACGCTATGCGCAGGACTATCTTGGCCCGCTGGCGGGCTATATCACCGGCTGGACCTATTGTTTTGAAATCCTGATCGTGGCGATTGCCGACGTGACGGCTTTCGGCATCTATATGGGAGTGTGGTTCCCGACGGTGCCGCACTGGATTTGGGTGCTGAGCGTGGTGCTGATCATCTGCGCGGTTAACCTGATGAGCGTCAAGGTGTTCGGCGAGCTGGAGTTCTGGTTCTCGTTCTTTAAAGTTGCCACCATCATCATCATGATTATTGCCGGTTTCGGCATCATTATCTGGGGTATTGGTAACGGGGGACAGCCCACCGGCATCCATAATCTGTGGAGCAACGGCGGCTTCTTCAGCAACGGCTGGCTGGGAATGGTGATGTCGCTGCAGATGGTGATGTTCGCCTACGGCGGGATTGAGATCATCGGTATTACTGCCGGTGAAGCCAAAGACCCGGAGAAATCCATCCCGCGGGCGATTAACTCCGTGCCGATGCGTATTCTGGTGTTCTATGTGGGCACGCTGTTTGTGATCATGTCCATTTACCCGTGGAACCAGGTCGGGACCAACGGCAGCCCGTTCGTGCTGACCTTCCAGCATATGGGCATTGCCTTTGCTGCCAGCATCCTCAACTTCGTGGTTCTGACCGCCTCGCTGTCGGCGATTAACAGCGATGTCTTCGGCGTTGGCCGGATGCTGCACGGGATGGCGGAGCAGGGCAGCGCGCCGAAGTTTTTCGCGAAAACCTCACGCCGCGGTATCCCGTGGGTGACGGTGCTGGTGATGACCGTGGCGCTGCTGTTTGCGGTTTATCTGAACTACATCATGCCGGAAAACGTCTTCCTGGTGATTGCGTCGCTGGCGACCTTCGCGACCGTCTGGGTGTGGATTATGATCCTGCTGTCGCAGATTGCCTTCCGCCGTCGCCTGCCGCCTGAAGAGGCGAAAGCGCTGAAGTTTAAAGTCCCTGGCGGCGTCACCACCACGGCCGTAGGGCTGGTGTTCCTGGTGTTTATCATTGCGCTGATTGGCTATCACCCGGAAACCCGCATCTCGCTGTACGTTGGTTTTGCGTGGATTGCGCTGCTGCTGGTGGGCTGGACGTTCAAAACCCGCCGCGACCGCCGCCTGGCACAGGCACAATAAGCTCGTCCTTCGCCTGCCGGATAGCCAGATGCTGTCCGGCAGGCACACTCTCCGCCCCCATTATCCTCCCCTAATAATTCCTGCGATGATGAGTCATACGCCTGTGCGCTATGGCAAGGTGTGCCTATTCTGAACAAAGAGGAACGACGATGTTGAAGGCATGGCACCTGCCTGTAGCTCCCTTTATCAAAGAGCAACAGGAACGACTCTTTATCACTTTATGGTTGAGCGGCGATGACCTGCCGCAGCGGGTCACGCTGCGCGCAGAAGAAGATAATGAGGAGCTGTCGCTGCCTATGCACCGGCTGCGGCAAGAACCGCATCCGGGCGTAGTCGCGTGGCGAGGCGAGATCAATCTTGCCAGCGGGCAGCCGCGTCGACGCTATAGCTTTAAACTGTTGTGGGCGGATCGTCAGCGCTGGTTCACCCCGCAGGGATTGCAGTCTTTCCCGCCGGCGCGGCTGGAGCAGTTTGCCGTTGACCTGCCGGACAGCGGCCCGCAGTGGGTCGCCGATCAGGTGTTTTATCAAATCTTCCCGGACCGTTTTGCCCGCAGCGAGCCGCGGGAAGCGGAGCAGGATCAGGTCTATCACCACCACGCCGCCGGGCACGATATCGTGCAGAAAGCGTGGGATGAACCGCTCACCGGTGAGGCGGGTGGGTCAACGTTTTATGGCGGCGATCTTGATGGCATCAGTGAGAAGCTGCCGTATCTCAAGCAGCTTGGCGTTACCGCGCTGTATCTGAACCCGGTGTTTGTTGCGCCGAGCGTGCATAAATACGATACCGAAGATTATCGTCGCGTCGACCCGCAGTTTGGCGGCGATGCCGCGCTACTGCGTCTGCGCCACAATACGCAACGGGAAGGGATGCGCCTGATCCTCGACGGCGTGTTTAACCATTCCGGGGATTCCCACGGCTGGTTCGACCGCCATCAGCGCGGGAGCGGCGGCGCCTGCCATCATGCGGATTCGCCGTGGCGTGACTGGTTTACGATCTCTGAGGAAGGCGAAGCGCATAACTGGCTGGGCTACGCCAGCCTGCCTAAGCTGGACTACCGCTCCGAGAGCCTGGTGAATGAAATCTATGCCGGGGAAGACAGCATTGTGCGCCACTGGCTGAAAGCGCCGTGGAGCATGGACGGCTGGCGGCTGGACGTGGTGCATATGCTGGGAGAAGGCGGCGGCGCGCGGAATAACCTGAAACATATCGCCGGCATTACCCAGGCGGCAAAGCAGGAGCAGCCAGAGGCTTTTGTTTTTGGTGAACATTTTGGTGATGCTCGCCAGTGGTTGCAGGCCGATGCCGAAGATGCGGCGATGAACTATCGCGGGTTTACCTTCCCGCTGTGGGGCTTCCTTGCCAATACCGATATCTCGTACGATCCGCAAAAAATCGATGCGCAAACCTGCATTGCCTGGATGGAGAACTATCGCGCCGGGCTGTCGCATCAGCAGCAGCTGCGGATGTTTAACCAGTTGGATAGCCACGATACCGCGCGATTTAAGTCACTGCTGGGGAAAGATGTTGCTCGCCTGCCGCTGGCGGTCGTGTGGCTGTTCTGCTGGCCGGGGGTACCGTGCATTTACTACGGCGACGAAGTGGGCGTCGACGGCAATAACGATCCGTTCTGCCGCAAACCCTTCCCGTGGGACCCGGCGCTGCAGGATACCGCGCTGCTGGGGCTGTATAAGCGGGTAGCGAAGCTGCGTAAAGCCAGCCAGGCGTTGCGCTACGGCGGCTGCCAGGTGGTTTATGCCGAGGAGAACGTGGTGGTGTTTGCCCGCGTCTACAAGCAGCAGCGGGTGCTGATTGCCATCAACCGGGGCGAGGCCTGCGAGGTGGTGGTCGAGGATTCGCCGCTTCTGAACGTCGAGGAGTGGCTGCTGAAAGAGGGTGATGGTGCGCTGCACGACGGGGTGCTGGCACTACCTGCGATCTCTGCCAGCGTGTGGTTCAGCCGTCAGGCGTAAAGCTGACTCAGGAACGATTCGTGGAGAAGGGCCTCGCGCCACCAGCGTTGGGCCAGTCCGTCGTTATCGCTGCGCCAGGCAATATAGGCCAGGTCTTTTTCGCGGCAGGAGATGACGGATTTCTCAAGCAGCTCGCCACTCTCCAGCCACGGCTGAGCGATATGGCGGGGCAGAAAGCCGCAGCCCACGCCGGCCCGCAGCAGCGCCACTTTACTGGCGAAATCGTCGACGCGAATCTGAAGCTGCTCGGTGAGCAGGTTGCTGTTCAGCGGCTGGCAATAGCGGGCGCTGTCGCTAATCACCACCGCCCGATGCAGGCTGAGTTGTTTGTTGCTGAGCGGCTGCGTGGTGGAGGCCAGCGGATGGTTGGCGGCAACGACAAAGACGTTGTCCAGCGTACCGGCCATTTTCCATGACCATTCGGCTGAAGTCGGCGGTTCGTTAATGGCGCCGAGGATTATATCGGCGCCGTTGCGCGTCAGCTCTTCCCAGGATCCGGCTAGCGTATGGTGGGTAAAGTTGAGCCGTGTCTGCTGATTTTGCGCGTAAAAGGCGTCGATCAACGGCAGCAGGCGTTCAAAGGGGAAAGAGGCATCGAGGGCGATCGCCAGATCCCGTTCCCAGCCGGCACTCAGCTGTTTGGCCTGTTTTTCCAGATCTTTCGCGGCATTGATCAACAGCCGTCCCTTCTCCAGCACCATTCTTCCGGTATCGGTAAATTTTGCCCGGTGACCGCTGCGATCCAGCAGGGTGATATCCAGATCGCTTTCCAGCTTTTGGATCATATAGCTCAGGGCCGCTGGGGTTTTATGGAGTGATTCTGCGGCGGTGGCGAACGAGCCATGGGTTTCTAAAGCATCGAGAATGAGCAGCACATCAAGGTTTAAGCGCATCAGTGAGTTACCGGAAAAAATAAGGTGACTCAGTTTTACCGAACCCGACATTCAATGCCAGTGAATAATTTAGAATCCTTTCGCGTAATTTTTTGATAAATATCGCGATTGTCATTCATTAACATTGTTGTTTCATACTTTCTTATTTTCGAAATGGTACAGTGAATTTCTTTAATAACTCGTTAGAAATTACTGACTATACTCAGCATGCTTTATCCGTCACGATCCGACCCACAACAGTGTTTGCAATATCTCTTCAACTAATTGATTAAGAAGGTATTCATGTCTATTCGGGAACTGATCGACCCAACCAACTCCGCCCTTATCTTTATTGACCATCAACCGCAGATGTCTTTTGGTGTTGCCAATATTGACCGTCAGACACTTAAAAATAATACCGTTGCCCTGGCCAAAGCCGGCAAGATTTTTAATGTCCCGGTGATTTATACCTCCGTGGAAACCAAAAGTTTCAGTGGCTATATCTGGCCGGAATTACTGGCAGTCCATCCGCAGGTTAAACCGATTGAACGTACATCGATGAACTCCTGGGAAGATGCCGCTTTTGTTAAAGCAGTGAAAGCGACGGGTCGCAAGAAATTGATTATCTCCGCGCTGTGGACCGAAGTGTGCCTGACCTTCCCGGCGCTGATGGCGCTGGAAGAAGGCTTCGAAGTTTACGTGGTCACCGACACCTCCGGCGGGACCTCCGTGGATGCCCATGAGCGCTCTATCGATCGGATGGTGCAGGCTGGCGCAGTACCGGTGACCTGGCAGCAGGTTCTGCTTGAGTACCAGCGCGACTGGTCACGCAAAGAGACCTACGATGCGGTGATGGATCTGGTTCGCGAACACAGCGGTGCTTACGGCATGGGCGTGGATTATGCCTATACCATGGTGCACGGCGCACCGGAACGTAAAGCCTAAATACGCGTCCTCCTTCATGCTGCCCGCTGGTTGGCTTCGTTTGCCCGCTTCGACGCAGCATGAATGATTTTGTGTATTGTCATTCACGGCGAATGGCGGGGCCATCCGCGATTCGCCTGCAGCAAGGAGCCCGGTAATGACGCAGCAGAAATCGGTGACCCTGGTGATAAGCCATATGCTCGACCCCGAGCATGGGGAACGCTATGAACAGTGGCTCGGTAAAATTATGCCCATCGCGGCGGAGTTTCCAGGCCATCTTGGCGCTAACGTGATTCGTCCGACTCCCGGGCAGAATCTCTGGAGCGTCATTATTCGTTTTGACACCATCGAACATCTCTACGCCTGGACGCAGTCATCAACACGTCACGAGCTGGTGGCGGAAATCGCGCCGCTGCTCAATGAAGGCGATCGCACGGAAATCCGTACCGAACCGGCGTTCTGGTTTACCCCACCCGTCACCAACGTGCGCCAGCCGCTGCGCTGGAAGCAGTTCCTGATCACGCTGCTGGTGATTTTCCCCAGTACTAATCTGGTGCCCTGGCTGACCGGGATGTTGCTTCCCTCGATGCGGGGGAGCTTGTTGCTGCATTTAATAAATGATGCCTGTGTGGTCGCGCTGGTGGTCTGGTTCTGGATGCCCATCGTGACCCGTCTGTTTGCTGGCTGGTTAAAGAAAAACTGAGCCAGACGCCTGGAGGAGAGCGTTATGTCGCAAACTGCCACACTGATCCTGACAAATGGTCGCATCCATACTCTCGATCAAAACAACCCGTTGACCGAGGCAATCGCCATCGCCGACGGCAAGATCCTGGCCACCGGCAGCCGAGATCGGATCATGAGCTTTGCTGCTGAAGGGACGCAGATCGTCGATCTGCAGGGCCATACGGTGATCCCGGGTCTCAACGATTCCCACCTGCATCTGATCCGCGGCGGGCTGAACTATAACCTTGAGCTGCGTTGGGAAGGCGTTCCGTCACTGGCGGATGCACTGCGGATGCTCAAAGATCAGGCCGATCGCACGCCGTCACCGCAGTGGGTTCGCGTGGTCGGCGGCTGGAGCGAGTTCCAGTTTGCCGAACGGCGGATGCCGACCCTCGAAGAGTTAAACGAGGCGGCGCCGGATACCCCGGTCTTTGTGCTGCACCTCTACGATCGCGCGCTGCTGAACCGCGCTGCTCTGAAGGCGGTGGGCTATACCAAAGAGACGCCGGATCCGGCCGGGGGGGAAATCGTGCGCGACAGCCGTGGCAACCCCACCGGGATGCTGATCGCCAAACCGAACGCCATGATCCTGTACGCCACGCTAGCCAAAGGACCGAAGCTGCCGCTGGAGATGCAGGTTAACTCGACGCGCCAGTTTATGCGCGAGCTGAACCGGCTTGGCCTGACCAGCGCCATTGACGCCGGGGGCGGTTTCCAGAACTACCCGGAAGACTATCAAATTATTGAACAGCTGCATGCGCAAGATCAGATGACCGTGCGCATTGCCTATAACCTGTTTACCCAGCGCCCTAAACAAGAGCTGGGCGATTTCGAGCGCTGGACCGATATGCTGAAACCGGGACAGGGGACCGACTTCTTCCGCGCTAACGGCGCCGGCGAAATGCTGGTGTTCTCGGCGGCGGACTTTGAAGATTTCCTGCAGCCGCGTCCGGATCTGCCTGAAGGGATGGAAGACGAACTGGAACGTGTGGTACGTCATCTGGTGGAGCATCGCTGGCCGTTCCGCCTGCATGCCACCTACGATGAGTCGATCAGCCGGATGCTCAACGTTTTCGAGAAGGTAAACCGCGATATTCCGTTTAACGGTCTGCACTGGTTCTTCGACCATGCCGAAACCATCACCGAGCGGAATATTGAACGCGTGAAGGCGCTGGGCGGCGGGATCGCGGTACAACACAGGATGGCATTCCAGGGGGAATATTTTGTCGACCGCTATGGTAAAGATGCGGTGAAACATACCCCGCCGGTGGCGAAAATGCTGGAACTGGAGGTGCCGGTTGGGCTGGGAACAGATGCGACGCGGGTGGCGAGTTACAACCCGTGGACTGCGCTCTACTGGCTGGTCTCCGGGCGCACCGTGGGCGGCATGACGATGTATGACGAGAGTAACCGTCTGCCGCGCGACGTGGCGCTGGAATTGTGGACGGCGGGCAGCGCCTGGTTCTCCAGCGAGCAGGGTAAAAAAGGGCGCATTGAGAACGGCCAACTGGCGGACCTGGTGGTGCTGTCAAAAGACTATTTCAGCGTGCCGGAAGAGGAAATCAAAGGCATCGAGTCGGTGCTGACGGTTGTCGACGGCAAAGTGGTTTACGCTGCCGGACACTTCTCGCCGCTAGCGCCGCCGCCGATTCCGGTGGTGCCGGACTGGTCGCCAGTGGTTAAGGTACCGGGCCACTATCGTTCCGCACCGCCTGCGGCGGCGAAAATCGGAGCAATCGTGCAGATGCACCAGTGCTGCGGCAGCTGTGGCGTGCATGGTCACCAGCATGATATCGCCCGCAAGTCGTCGATCCCGGTCTCCGACGATCGGGCATTCTGGGGCGTGCTGGGCTGTTCCTGCTTCGCGTTTTGATTTGCGGATAACCCGCGGCGGGTGTCCCAGGCCGCGGGATCAAAAAAGGCTCGCAGATGCGAGCCTTTTTTTAAACGCGAGCCGATTACAGGCTGGAGACGTTCTCGGTCAGGTATTTTGCAACGCCTTCCGGAGATGCAGCCATACCTTCTTTTCCTTTTTCCCACTGTGCCGGGCAAACTTCACCGTGCTCTTCGTGGAACTGCAGCGCGTCAACCATGCGCAGCATTTCGTCGATGTTACGGCCCAGCGGCAGGTCGTTAACCACCTGGTGACGAACAACGCCGTTTGCGTCGATCAGGAAGGAACCACGCAGTGCAACGCCTTCGTCCGGATGCTCGATACCGTAAGCTTTCTGGATTTCACGTTTGATGTCAGCAACCATCGCGTATTTAACCGGGCCAATACCGCCCTGGTCAACCGGGGTGTTACGCCATGCGTTGTGAACGAATTCGGAGTCGAAGGAGACGCCAACGACTTCAACGCCGCGTTTCTGGAACTCTTCGTAACGTTTGTCAAAAGCGATCAGCTCTGACGGGCATACGAAGGTGAAGTCCATCGGCCAGAAGAACAGTACGGTCGCTTTACCGTTGGTGTGCTGTTTGAAGTTGAATTTCTCAACGATTTCGCCGTTACCTAAAACTGCTGCTGCGGTAAAATCCGGAGCCTGACGAGTGACCAGAACCATATGATTCTCCTGTTAATAGTAAGGTTAATTGGTACGCAACGGGGGCAAGTATAGGGACTGGCTTGTGCGAACTCAACGTGACGCTGACAATCAATGAGATAGGTTCAGCCTATCAATATGTATCAGAAAACGAGGTTCAGAATAGCTTTTCTGTGAGAAAGCGCAATCTTTTATCGTGCTCGTTACAGTTCCCGGCGGGTCGCCTGGGCCATCATGCGCGGATAAAACTGCCAAAACTGCTGCTCCAGCTTTTCGTAGTGGGTATCCAGGTCCTGCCAGGAGTCGCGCAGGGCATCAAGACGGGGCCGACGGCTGGCCATACCGTTGAGGACGCGCTGAATAAAGTCCATGTCTTTATAGCGTTCCAGCCAGCGTTCCGACCATAAATAGTCATTGAGATTGACGAAGCGCGGCGGAGAATCGGGCAACACCGGCGTTACCTGCTCCTCGGCATAGCGCACAAATTCACTGAGCGGAAAGTCGGGCGAAATTTGCGCCCAGTGGTGCGACAGAAAATGGTCCCACATGACGTCCAGCGTAATCGGCGCGACACGGCGCGTTTCGGGACGGAACCACTCTCGCGCCGCTTTGACCTCTGCCAGATTGTCGGTCATGACATCGATGCGGCGATGCATAAAGATGCCGTCGACGATATCGGCCGGGTAGTCCGCCTGCGGGTTGCCGCGAACGAAATCAGCCAGAAGGTTGCCGGGAAGTGAACTGTTGGCGAGATGAGCTAAATGCAGGTGTGCGAGAAAATTCATAATACTCGTTATTCTTCAGGTTGCAGGTGCGTTGGCTTCAACGTGACTCGCCTCATCAATGACGTAGAGTATTACATCTCTCCTGAGGGGTAAAGGTTGCAGGGAACACGCCCCGGCACTAGACTACCCGCCTCTTTATTTAGGCCGAGCCACCGTCATGCGCGTTACTGATTTTTCCTTTGAACTACCCGAATCCCTGATTGCCCACTACCCACAGCCGGAGCGCAGTAGCTGTCGCCTGCTGTCGTTAGACGGACCGACGGGCGCGCTGACGCATGGCATCTTCACCGATCTCCTCGACAAGCTGAACCCAGGCGATCTGCTGGTGTTCAACAATACCCGGGTGATCCCGGCGCGCCTGTTTGGCCGTAAAGTCAGCGGCGGCAAGATTGAAGTCCTGGTTGAGCGGATGCTCGACGACAAACGCATTCTGGCCCATATTCGCGCCTCTAAAGCGCCGAAGCCGGGAGCGGAGCTGCTGCTGGGCGACGATGAAAGCATTCATGCCACCATGGTGGCGCGTCACGATGCGCTGTTTGAAGTCGAGTTTAACGACGAGCGCCCGGTACTGGATATCCTGAACAGCATCGGCCATATGCCGCTGCCGCCGTATATCGACCGCCCGGACGAAGACGCCGACCGCGAGCTGTATCAAACCGTCTATAGCACCAAACCAGGGGCAGTGGCCGCACCGACCGCTGGCCTGCACTTTGACGATGCGATGTTGGATAAGCTGCGTGCCAAAGGTATCGAAATGGCGTTTGTGACGCTGCACGTCGGCGCCGGAACCTTCCAGCCGGTGCGCGTGGATACCATCGAAGACCATATTATGCACTCCGAGTATGCCGAAGTGCCGCAAGAGGTGGTCGACGCGGTGCTGGCAGCGAAAGCACGCGGTAATCGCGTTATCGCGGTGGGCACGACCTCCGTGCGCTCGCTGGAGAGCGCGGCACAGGCGGCGAAAAACGACCTGATTGAACCTTTCTTCGGTGATACGCAGATCTTTATCTATCAGGGATATCAATATAAAGCGGTTGATGCGCTGGTGACCAACTTCCATCTCCCTGAATCGACTCTGATTATGTTGGTTTCGGCCTTTGCCGGTTACCAGCATACTATGAATGCCTACAAGGCTGCGGTAGAACAAAAATATCGCTTTTTTAGCTACGGTGACGCGATGTTTATCACGTACAATCCGCAGGCTATTTTTGAGCGTGTCGGGGAATAACCTCCGCGACATGAGTGTTTAACGTCAGACTGTTTTTCTGACGCAGGAGTGAAAATGAAATTTGAACT
Organism: Klebsiella sp. R445; assembly: GCF_051131755.1. Taxonomy (NCBI): domain Bacteria; kingdom Pseudomonadati; phylum Pseudomonadota; class Gammaproteobacteria; order Enterobacterales; family Enterobacteriaceae; genus Klebsiella; species Klebsiella sp. R445. The sequence goes on along the minus strand of NZ_CP180446.1, from coordinate 2,028,540 downwards.
GGATACGACCGACGGACGCGCTCGCCGCGGCCGCCTGGTATTTGATCGTGGCGTAGTTGAAACGCCAGCCTTTATGCCCGTTGGGACTTACGGCACCGTCAAAGGGATGACGCCGGAAGAAGTTGAAGCCACCGGCGCACAAATTATCCTCGGCAACACGTTCCACCTGTGGCTGCGTCCGGGCCAGGAAATCATGAAGCTGCACGGCGATCTGCATGATTTCATGCAGTGGAAAGGGCCAATCCTGACCGATTCCGGCGGTTTCCAGGTCTTCAGCCTCGGCGATATTCGTAAGATCACCGAGCAGGGCGTCCACTTCCGTAACCCGATTAACGGCGATCCGATTTTCCTCGACCCGGAAAAATCGATGGAGATTCAATACGATCTCGGCTCCGATATCGTGATGATCTTCGACGAATGTACGCCGTACCCGGCGGACTGGGACTATGCTAAACGTTCGATGGAAATGTCTCTGCGCTGGGCGCAGCGTAGCCGTGACCGTTTCGATAGCCTGGGCAACAAAAATGCGCTGTTCGGCATTATTCAGGGAAGCGTTTACGAAGATTTACGCGATATATCCATTAAAGGTCTGGTAGACATCGGCTTTGATGGCTACGCTGTCGGCGGCCTGGCTGTCGGCGAGCCGAAAGCAGACATGCACCGTATTCTGGAGCACGTTTGCCCGCAGATTCCGACCGACAAACCACGCTATCTGATGGGCGTCGGGAAGCCCGAAGATCTGGTTGAAGGGGTACGCCGCGGTATCGATATGTTCGACTGCGTGATGCCGACGCGTAACGCGCGTAACGGCCATCTGTTTGTTACCGACGGCGTGGTGAAGATTCGTAATGCGAAGCACAAAAGCGACACTGCGCCGCTGGATGCGGAGTGTGATTGCTATACATGTCGCAATTATTCACGCGCTTACTTGCATCATCTTGATCGTTGCAACGAAATATTGGGCGCGCGCCTCAATACCATTCATAACCTTCGCTACTATCAGCGCTTAATGGCTGGTTTACGTAAGGCTATTGAAGAGGGTAAATTAGAGAGCTTCGTGACCGATTTTTACCAACGTCAGGGACGACCTGTTCCTCCTGTGAACGTTGATTAATTTTAATAATGAGGGAATTTGAATGAGCTTTTTTATTTCTGATGCGGTAGCAGCAACCGGTGGCGCGGCGCAGGGTAGCCCGATGTCTCTGATCCTGATGCTGGTGGTGTTTGGTCTGATTTTCTACTTCATGATCCTGCGCCCACAGCAGAAGCGTACCAAGGAACATAAAAACCTGATGAGCTCCATCGCGAAAGGCGATGAAGTGCTGACGAATGGTGGTCTGGTCGGTCGCGTCACTAAAGTTGCGGAAAGCGGATACATTGCTATCGCGCTGAACGATACCACCGAAGTGGTTATCAAACGTGACTTCGTAGCTGCCGTTCTGCCGAAAGGCACTATGAAAGCACTGTAATCCACTTTTCCCTAAGGGAACTGCCGTGTTAAACCGTTATCCTTTGTGGAAGTACATCATGCTGGTCGTCGTTATTATCGTCGGCCTGATGTATGCACTCCCCAACCTGTATGGTGAGGATCCGGCCGTTCAAATCACTGGCGTGCGCGGTGTCGCCGCCAGTGAGCAAACGCTGATCCAGGTCCAGAAATCGTTACAAGAAGAAAAAATTACCGCTAAGTCTGTGGCGCTGGAAGAGGGCACTATTCTTGCGCGCTTCGACACCACCGACGTCCAGTTACGTGCACGTGAAGTGCTGATGGGCGTATTGGGTGATAAATACGTCGTGGCACTGAACCTTGCACCGGCGACCCCTCGCTGGCTGGCGGCTATTCATGCCGAGCCAATGAAGCTGGGTCTTGACCTGCGTGGCGGCGTGCACTTCCTGATGGAAGTGGATATGGACACCGCGCTGGGTAAACTGCAGGAACAAAATATCGACAGCCTGCGCAGCGAACTGCGTGAAAAAGGCATCCCTTACTCCACCGTGCGTAAGGAAGACAATTTTGGTCTGAGCATTGCGTTTCGCGATAGCGCAGCACGCGACCAGGCTATCTCCTGGTTGAGCCCGCGTCACCGCGATCTGGTTATCTCCACTCAGGGCACTACCGGCCTGAAAGCCGTGATGACCGATGAACGCCTGAAAGAAGCTCGCGAATATGCCGTGCAGCAGAACATCAACATTCTGCGTAACCGTGTAAACCAACTGGGTGTTGCCGAGCCGCTGGTACAGCGTCAGGGCGCCGACCGTATCGTGGTTGAACTGCCGGGTATTCAGGATACCGCGCGTGCGAAAGAAATTCTTGGCGCGACCGCGACCCTGGAATTCCGTCTGGTTAACAGCAACGTCGACAGTGCTGCTGCCGCTTCAGGCCGCGTCCCTGGTGACTCCGAAGTGAAAGACACCCGTGAAGGTCGGCCGGTTGTGCTGTACAAGCGTGTGATTCTGACCGGTGACCATATCACCGACTCCACTTCCAGCATGGATGAGTACAATCAGCCGCAGGTTAACATCTCGCTGGATAGCGCTGGTGGCAACATCATGTCTAACTTCACCAAGGACAACATCGGTAAGCCGATGGCGACCCTGTTTGTGGAGTACAAAGACAGCGGTAAGAAAGATGCTAACGGTCGTGCGGTTCTGGTGAAGCAGGAAGAGGTGATTAACATCGCCAACATCCAGTCCCGCCTGGGCAACAGCTTCCGTATTACCGGTATCAGCAACCCGAACGAAGCGCGTCAGCTGTCTCTGCTGCTGCGTGCCGGTGCGTTGATTGCGCCGATTCAGATCGTTGAAGAACGTACCATCGGCCCAACACTGGGTATGCAGAACATCAAACAGGGTCTGGAAGCATGTCTGGCCGGTCTGGTGGTCTCTATCCTGTTCATGATTTTCTTCTACAAGAAATTCGGTCTGATCGCGACCTCCGCACTGGTGGCTAACCTGGTGCTGATCGTCGGTATCATGTCCCTGCTCCCAGGGGCAACGCTGAGTATGCCGGGGATTGCGGGTATCGTACTAACCCTTGCGGTAGCGGTCGATGCTAACGTACTGATTAACGAGCGTATTAAAGAAGAGTTGAGCAACGGACGTTCTGTTCAGCAGGCGATTGACGAAGGTTATAAGGGCGCATTCAGCTCTATCTTCGATGCGAACATTACGACCTTGATCAAAGTTATCATCCTGTACGCGGTCGGTACCGGTGCAATTAAAGGGTTTGCGATTACGACCGGTATCGGTGTTGCAACCTCGATGTTTACCGCTATCGTCGGCACCCGTGCCATCGTGAACCTGCTGTACGGCGGCAAGCGCGTTAAAAAGCTGTCTATCTGAGGAGTGCGTTGTGGCACAGGAATATACTGTTGAACAATTGAACCACGGCCGTAAAGTCTATGACTTTATGCGCTGGGACTACTGGGCTTTCGGCATCTCCGGTTTTCTGCTGATTGCCGCCATTGTCGTGATGGGCGTGCGCGGGTTTAACTGGGGTCTGGATTTCACCGGTGGTACGGTGATTGAAATTACCCTCGAAAAACCTGCCGATATGGACCAGATGCGTCTGGCGCTGCAGAAGGCGGGCTTCGAAGAGCCGCAGCTGCAGAACTTCGGTAGCAGCCGTGACATCATGGTACGTATGCCGCCGGTACATGATACCAACGTCAGCCAGGAGCTGGGCAGCAAGGTCGTTAATGTGATTAACGAATCGACCAGTCAGAACGCAACCGTCAAACGAATTGAATTCGTGGGGCCGAGCGTCGGGGCAGACCTGGCACAAAGCGGCGCAATGGCGCTGCTGGCCGCCTTGATCTGTATCCTGGTCTATGTTGGTTTCCGCTTTGAGTGGCGTCTTGCTGCCGGGGTTGTTATCGCCCTGGCGCACGATGTGGTCATTACGATGGGCATCCTGTCGCTGTTCCATATCGAGATCGATCTGACCATCGTCGCGTCACTGATGTCGGTTATCGGCTACTCGCTGAACGACAGCATCGTGGTATCGGACCGTATCCGTGAAAACTTCCGTAAGATCCGCCGCGGTACGCCGTATGAGATCTTTAACGTGTCGTTGACGCAGACGCTGCATCGTACCTTGATCACCTCAGGGACCACCTTGATGGTTATCCTGATGCTGTTCCTCTTTGGCGGCCCGGTACTGGAAGGCTTCTCGCTGACCATGCTGATCGGTGTCTCCATCGGTACAGCTTCTTCTATCTACGTGGCGTCGGCACTGGCGCTGAAGCTGGGCATGAAGCGCGAGCATATGCTGCAGCAGAAAGTCGAGAAAGAAGGTGCGGATCAGCCGTCCATTCTGCCGTAAGTCAGAACGGTTCTGAGAACGCAATCCCGGTCGCAAGGCTGGGATTTTTTTATTACAGGGTCTCCGAATTTCGCTACTCTCCTTGCATTGTGTTTAATGAGATGGAGATACGCCCATGGCCACGATAGCCCTTTCCACTGTCGCCCCGCCAACCCTCTGGCACGACCTGCCTTCCGTCACTCTCAGCGATGACACCTTGCGTCAGCGCAAAGCCAACGTGCTTGCGCAGATGGCCCGCGACGGGTATGACACCCTGGTCATCTATGCCGATAAAGAGCACGGCGGCAACTTTGAGTATCTCACCGGGTTTATCCCGCGGTTTGAAGAGGCGCTGCTGGTGCTACATCGCGAGGGGGAGGCGGTGCTGGTGCTGGGTAACGAAAACCTCAAGCTGGCGGCTTTTGCCCGGCTGGAGAACCGGGTGATCCACGCTCCGTGGTTCTCATTGCCGAACCAGCCGATGACCACGGAAAAAAGCCTGCCGCAACTGCTGCAGGATGCGGGGATCGTGGCGGGGAAAACGCTGGGGCTGGCGGGCTGGAAGCTGTTTACCGGCGATGCCGACGACCGGGCGCAGATGTTCGACCTGCCTGCGTTTATCGTCGACGCCATTCGCCAGGCCGCAGGGCCGCAGGCGCTCCTGCGCAATGCCACGGGTATTTTTATCGCCCCGGACAGCGGGGTAAGAACGGTCAATAACGCCAATGAACTGGCCCATTATGAATATGGCGCGAACCTCGCATCGACGGCGGTTCTGACCGCGCTTAATGCCATTGCCCCCGGTAAAACCGAAAAGCAGATCGGCGCGCTGCTGGCGGCGCAAGGGCAGCCCAACACCGTGGTGATGATTACCGCCACCGGCGATCGCTTCGCCCATGCCAACCTCTATCCAGGCGATAAGACTATCCAGTGTGGCGATAAATTCTCGCTGACCACCAGTTACAAAGGTGGGTTAAGCAGCCGCGCCGCCTACGTGGTGAGCGATGCCGCCGAGCTGGCGCCGGAGGTGGAGGACTATCTTGAGGTGGTGGCGAAGCCCTATTTCAAGGCGGTGGTCTGCTGGCTGGAGAATTTACGTATCGGGATGCGCGGCGGCGAGATGTACGCGCTGATCGAGAGTGTACTGCCAAAGGCGGAATATCACTGGCATCTGAACCCTGGGCATCTGGTGGCGGACGAAGAGTGGCTGTGCTCACCTATCGGGCCTGATTCCAACGCCTGCATCCGCAGCGGTATGCTGCTGCAAATCGATATTATTCCCTCACGGGCGGGCTATGCCGGCGCCAGCATCGAAGACACCGTGGCGGTGGCCGATAAGGCGCTGCGCGACGCACTGGCGCAGGATTGGCCGCAGCTGTGGCAGCGAATTGTCACCCGGCGCGCCTGGATCCGCCAGCAGTTAGGGATAGACCTGCCGGAAGAAGTGCTGCCATTTTCCAATACCGTCGGCTATTTGCGCCCGTGGCTGCTGGATCACACCCGCGCGCTGGTGTGTACCGCCTCGCCGCTGTAGAACGTTGGTGGTGTAGAAAGTCGTTAAACACTCCTGACAGTATGCTGTCAGGAGGCCTGGCATACACTCCTCTTGAACCTACACAATGGACAGGAGGATGTATGAACAACGTAATTAACTGGTTTGAAATTCCGGTCGCCGACATGGATCGTGCCGTGGCGTTTTACGAACCGGTGATGCAGGTAACGCTGAAGCGGGAAAATATGGATTGCGCTCAACTGGCCGTATTCCCTTATCAGGATCCGGCTCCCGGCGGCGCGCTGGCAAAGTTTGACGGTGTTAAACCCGCCGATCAGGGCTGCATTATCTATCTGCATACAGACAATCTGACGGCGACGCTCGACCGGGTGAGCTCTGCGGGAGGGCGCTGCGTTTTTGGTCCGCTGCAGCTGGCGGACGACATCGGGACGATTGCCCTGTTTATCGACAGTGAAGGCAACCGGATTGGCCTGCATCAACCAGCATAAATGAGATAACGCTTATGAGCCGACGCGCCGACCGTCTTTTTCAAATCGTCCAGATCCTGCGGGGGAGAAGATTAACCACCGCCGGGCTTCTGGCCGAGCGGCTCGGCGTATCGGAACGCACGATTTACCGCGATATTCGCGACCTGTCGCTCTCAGGCGTCCCGGTTGAGGGAGAGGCCGGCAGCGGCTATCGACTGCTGGCAGGCTACGATCTGCCGCCGCTGATGCTGACGACCCAGGAGTCGGAGGCGTTGGTCGCGGCGATTCGGCTGCTGCAAACCTGGGGCGGCGTCTCGATGTCCCAGGCGCTGGAATCGGCGCAGGAAAAAGTGCTGGCCATACTGCCGGCGGAGAGCCGACGCCAGGCAGAGCAATCGCGCCTGTTCGCCCCGGACTTTGGTTCGCAGGGCTACACCAAAGAGCAGTTTGATCTGGTGCATCGGGCGGTCTCGGGTCAGCAGGTGCTTGATCTGCACTATCGGGATGAAGCCGGAACGGTATCACAGCGTGAAGTGCTGCCGCTGGGGCTGTTTTTCTGGGGGGAACGCTGGCTGCTGGTGAGCTGGTGCGAATTGCGCGCCGATTATCGCTGCTTTCGCCTCGACCGATGCCTGAATATTGTGGCGACCGGGCGCCATTTTAGCGAACGGGCTGACCGCTCATTGAGTGATTTCTTGCGTAAGGTGAAGTGCGAGGAGCGCTAAGGCTATGCAATCCCCGGCGTTGCCGCCGGGGAAAATCAGCAGCGATTAGAAGTTGTAACCGACAACGAAGTAACCACCCCAGCCGGTAGAGCGAACATTGAAGTCGCCGTCGCCGAAGTTCAGCTTCGCGTCATCCGCCCACTGACCACCGTTGTGCCAGTAACGAGCAACTACCGAGTAGTGCCAGTGCGCATAGTTCAGCGCCAGGATGTGGCTGGACGCGATGGAGTTGCTGGTGCGCGCGTGCTTGCCGTTCATGTCGTAGAAGTTGTCATCGCCCAGATCGGAACCCCAGTCAAAGTTGGTGAAGCCGATGTAGCTCAGGGAACCGCCCCACAGGTCGGTCAGCGGAACAAAGTATTTCACTTTGAAACGGTAGCCATCCCACTCGTTTTCGTTGGAAGCACCGTAGTTCTGCCACTGATATTTCGCATAAACGTTCAGGGACAGGCTCATCGGCAGGCCGGTATCGATATCGGTACCCAGACCCATATACCAGGTGCTCTGCTCCTGGGAATCGTTACGACCCATATCGTAGATGTAGTTGTTGGCGAAATACCACTCTTTGAACGGGCCGAAGCTGAGGTCGGTGTTGGTCAGCTTGTCGATAGAGAAACGCGGTTCGATTTCCATAAACAGCGGGGAACCGTTGTTCCAGATACCTTTTGCGGTGCTGTTACCACCAAAGAATACCGGTGCATCGATATAACCGTAGAAATCAAACCAGTCTTTTTTGGCGAACGCTTCGTATTCCAGGTAGGTATCGTTACGGATCTGCGGTCCAAAACGGGTGTGATAGCTGCCCACCACGTTCACACTCTGGTGCCACCAATCAGACAGGTACTGAGGTTTGTCGTTTTCTGCCGCGCCAGCAGTGAAAGATGCGGAGAGCGCCAGGACCGCGCTTGCTGCCAGTAATGTTTTTTTCATAATGATGCCACTGTTTAAATTAAGCCAAAAGGCGTTAAGAACGTTGCCGAAGCGTTTCTAAATATTTCGTATTTCTGTGGCGTCTATTATAGAAATCATTGCTCACAAAAATATGTGTTGTTTCACATAAAGTAAACACACGTAATCGATTGCGTTCACGATTCTATGCATTTCCTGACAAAATGCCACTGAAATTCATCAATGGCGTCAATTTTCACTGAACTGTTCGCAAAATTTGTAAATGGATTTATGGCGGTGAAATCGGGTGTCGAAGACACCCGTTGGCAGAGGTTTTGGCAGAGGTTATTGCGGAGTGGCGGGCTGAATGTCGTGAATACGCAGGAAACCGAGCTGTTCCGGGGGAATACCGTTCAGGCGCAGCGGAATATCCACATCGCTGGGGGCCAGAATGCTGGCTGGGGCGCTGATCAGTTGCTCCTGGACGTTGACTTCCTGATAGCTCTGGGTGGTGCCGGTGATCTGCCCGGAAGCGACGGTGGCGCTAAATGCCGGAAGCGGATCGTTAGATTCACCCTGAATGCGCAAGGTCAGACGGGTGCCGTCACCATCGGCAGCAATATCCCGCAGCGACATGCGTAACGTGCCGATCTGGCTCTCCAGACGCGCCGGGGTTTTGGCGCCAGGCAGAAGATAGACGCCGCTGCTGGATTTCGCATTCAGGGAATTTTGCTGGGTAATTTTCACCGTTTGCTGATTCAGCTGAGTCATCTCTTTGCTCAGCGTGCTCACGCTTTGATTCATCTGCCGGACTTCACTTTGCTGCGCGCAGGCGCTGAGTGTGAACAACGTCGTCAGTATCGCCAGCTTTAAATAACGTCTTGTCATAGTAGGGGATTCCGTCAAAAGGGGATAACTCATGGTAGATCGTCTCTGATAACCAACCATAGATCCTTTGTCTCAAAAGCTCTTTCTTTGTAGTCGGGTCACTTCGCGGTAAACTATCCATCAGTTTAACTTCATATCAGGACGCGCCATGCATTGCCCATTCTGTTTCGCCGTAGATACCAAAGTGATCGACTCCCGCCTCGTGGGAGAGGGCTCCTCTGTGCGTCGTCGTCGGCAGTGCCTGGTTTGTAACGAACGTTTTACGACGTTTGAAGTGGCAGAGCTGGTGATGCCGCGGGTGGTCAAGAGCGACGAGGTGCGGGAACCTTTCAATGAGGATAAGCTGCGCAGCGGAATGCTGAAAGCGTTGGAAAAACGCCCGGTCAGCGCCGACGACGTAGAAATGGCGCTTAACCACATCAAAACGCACCTGCGCGGCACCGGTGAACGCGAAGTGCCCAGCAAGATGATCGGCAACCTGGTGATGGAACAGCTGAAAAAGCTCGATAAAGTCGCCTACATCCGCTTTGCTTCGGTCTATCGTAGCTTTGAAGACATCAAAGAATTTGGCGAAGAGATCGCCCGCTTACAGGATTAAGTCATGCATGACGAAATGTACATGGCGCGCGCACTGAAGCTGGCGCAGCGCGGGCGTTTTACCACCCATCCCAATCCTAACGTCGGCTGTGTGATCGTTAAAAACGGCGAAATCGTCGGCGAAGGTTTTCACTACCGGGCTGGTGAGCCACATGCGGAAGTACATGCGCTGCGAATGGCCGGTGAACAAGCCCGAGGCGCTACCGCCTACGTGACGCTGGAACCGTGCAGCCATCATGGCCGCACGCCGCCGTGCTGTGAGGCGCTGATCGCCGCTGGCGTGACCCGCGTCGTGGCCGCCATGCAGGATCCAAACCCGCAGGTAGCGGGGCGTGGCCTGTACCGTTTGCAGCAGGAAGGTATCGACGTCAGCCATGGCCTGATGATGAACGAGGCCGAAGCGCTGAATAAAGGCTTCCTGAAGCGCATGCGCACCGGTTTCCCGTATGTGCAGCTCAAACTGGGCGCTTCGCTGGATGGCCGAACCGCCATGGCCAGCGGTGAAAGCCAGTGGATCACCTCGCCGCAGGCGCGCCGCGATGTACAGCGTCTGCGCGCGCAGAGCCACGCCATTCTGACCAGCAGCGCCACCGTGCTGGCAGACGACCCGGCAATGACCGTGCGTTGGGAATCGCTGGACTCCGACACTCAGGCGCTGTACCCGCAGGACAATCTGCGTCAGCCGCTGCGTATCGTTATCGACAGCCATAACCGCGTGACCCCGCAGCACCGCATCGTGCAGCAGCCGGGCGAAACGCTGTTTGCCCGCACTCAGGCCGACGATCGCGCGTGGCCGGAAAACGTGCGCACGCTGCAGGTGCCGGAGTACAACGGCCATCTCGATCTGGTGCTGTTGATGATGCAGTTGGGCAAGCAGCAGGTGAACAGTATCTGGGTGGAAGCCGGCCCGACCCTCGCCGGGGCGCTATTACAGGCAGGTGTGGTGGACGAGCTTATCGTTTATATTGCGCCTAAACTGTTAGGCAATGCGGCGCGTGGATTATGTGCGCTACCGGGGCTTGAGAAACTACAGGATGCCCCCCATTTCAAATTCAATGAGATACGTCATGTCGGCCCGGATGTGTGCCTGCATTTAGTGAATGCCTGATTCAGGGCAGGCGTGTTGCGACGCAACTTCATTCCTCTGCCAGCGACCGCGAGGCAGTTTGAAGGATGAAGTGTATAAATTATTATGATAGAATCCGCCCCCCTTGCGGGGCCATATGAACCCGAAGGAAGAGTATGAACATTATTGAAGCTAACGTTGCTACCCCGGACGCTCGCGTCGCCATCACCATTGCGCGTTTCAACAACTTTATCAATGACAGCCTGCTGGAAGGTGCAATTGACGCCCTGAAGCGCATCGGTCAGGTAAAAGATGAAAACATTACCGTTGTTTGGGTTCCAGGCGCGTATGAGCTGCCACTGGCGGCTGGCGCACTGGCGAAAACCGGTAAATATGACGCAGTGATTGCTCTGGGTACGGTGATTCGTGGTGGTACCGCGCACTTTGAATATGTGGCTGGCGGAGCAAGCAACGGCCTCGCGCATGTCGCGCAGGAGAGCGAAATCCCGGTAGCATTTGGTGTTCTGACCACTGAAAGTATTGAACAAGCCATCGAACGCGCTGGTACCAAAGCAGGTAACAAAGGCGCAGAAGCTGCGCTGACCGCGCTGGAAATGATTAACGTATTGAAAGCCATCAAGGCCTGATTTTTTTGTAAGGGGAATTCCGTGAAACCTGCTGCTCGTCGCCGCGCCCGTGAGTGTGCTGTCCAGGCGCTTTACTCCTGGCAGTTGTCCCAGAACGACATCGCTGATGTCGAATACCAGTTCCTGGCGGAACAGGATGTCAAAGGTGTCGACGTTCTGTATTTCCGTGAACTGCTGTCCGGAGTGGCGACTAACAGCGCATACCTCGACGGCCTGATGAAGCCGTACCTGTCCCGCCTGCTTGAAGAGCTGGGCCAGGTGGAAAAAGCGGTACTGCGTATCGCCCTGTTCGAGCTGTCAAAACGTGACGATGTCCCGTACAAAGTGGCGATTAACGAAGCTATCGAACTGGCGAAAACTTTTGGCGCTGAAGACAGCCATAAGTTTGTTAACGGCGTGCTGGACAAAGCAGCCCCGGCAATTCGTCCCAACAAAAAGTAAACCCCAGGCCGGTGTGATCGGGGATTCTCCCCGAGAAACCGTCCACAGAACCTGCTTCAGCCGGCAACTAAACTCGTCGGCTGGAACAGGTTCTTATTCTTTTCTTTTGCTGAGGCATAACGTATGGCATGCGGCGAATTCTCCCTGATTGCCCGTTATTTTGATCGCGTAAAAAGCAGGCGTCTCGATGTGGAGACCGGCATCGGCGATGACTGCGCTCTCCTGAATATCCCCGAGAAAAAAACGCTGGCAATCAGCACCGACACGCTGGTGGCGGGAAACCATTTCTTACCTGATATCGACCCTGCCGACCTTGCCTACAAGGCGCTGGCGGTCAATCTGAGCGACCTCGCGGCCATGGGTGCTGAACCCGCATGGCTGACGCTGGCGCTGACCTTACCCGACGTGGATGAAGCGTGGCTGGAATCGTTCAGCGACAGCCTGTTCATGCAGCTCAACTATTACGATATGCAGCTGATTGGCGGGGACACCACCCGTGGTCCGCTGTCGATGACCCTGGGTATTCACGGCTTTGTCCCGCCGGGACGCGCTCTGAAACGCGCCGGGGCAAAACCCGGAGACTGGATTTACGTCACCGGCACTCCCGGGGACAGTGCAGCCGGGCTGGCGATATTGCAGGAGCGACTGAACGTCGAGTCTGCGGCCGATGCCGACTACCTGCTGGCGCGCCATTTACGTCCGATGCCGCGTATATTGCAGGGTCAGGCGCTACGCGATCTCGCCAGTTCGGCAATCGATCTTTCCGACGGGCTGATCTCCGATCTTGGTCATATCCTGAAAGCCAGCGGCTGCGGGGCGCGGATCGATCTCGATGCGATGCCGCTCTCCGATGCGATGCTGCGTCAGGTGGCACCAGAGCAGGCCTTGCGCTGGGCGCTGGCTGGCGGGGAAGATTACGAGCTGTGCTTTACCGTACCTGAACTGAACCGCGGCGCGCTGGACGTCGCCATCGGCCAGCTGGGGGCGCGTTTTACCTGCATTGGGCAGATTTGCGCGGAAGCGGACGGCCTGCAGCTGCTGCAAGCTGGCAAACCGGTGCAGCTGGATTTAAAGGGGTACGATCACTTTGGCGCGTAGCAAAGATGTCGCAAAAAGCCGCCTCAATATGGGCAATCCCTGGCATTTGCTGGCCACCGGCTTCGGCAGTGGATTAAGCCCCATCGTGCCGGGCACCATGGGCTCGCTGGCGGCGATCCCGTTCTGGTATCTGATGACATTTCTTCCCTGGCAGCTCTATTCGCTGGTGGTGATGATGAGCATCTGTATCGGGGTCTATATCTGCCATCGCACGGCGAAAGACATGGGGACCCACGACCACGGCAGCATCGTCTGGGACGAGTTTGTCGGGATGTGGATCACCCTGATGGCGCTGCCGACCCTCGACTGGCAATGGGTGGCCGCCGGGTTCGTGATCTTCCGTATCTTCGATATGTGGAAACCGTGGCCAATCCGCTGGTTCGATCGCAATATCCACGGCGGAATGGGGATCATGGTCGATGATATCGTCGCCGGCGTGATCTCCGCTGGGGTGCTGTATCTGGTGGGACACCACTGGCCGATCGGTATCCTGTAAGGCTATCTCCCCGGCGGCGTGCTGCGCGCCGGGGCACTGGCTTATTTAAAGCCGACAATCGGGTGTGGTTGATAGGGTTCTTCCAGCTTGTCGACCTGCTCGGGCGTGAGCGTGATATCCACTGCGCTAAGCAGTTCATCGAGCTGCTCTTGCCGCGATGCCCCAATGATCGGGGCGGCAACGCCGGGCTTGCTCAATAGCCACGCCAGCGCGACCTGTGCGCGATTCACACCAAGATCCTCCGCCACCTCAGCAAGATTCTGCGCAATCAACGCATCGTTGTCATCCGCGGCGCTGTAGAGCGATTTACCCACCTCATCAGAAACCAGACGCGCGGTGGTCTCTCCCCACGGACGCGTCAGGCGACCGCGTGCCAGCGGGCTCCAGGGAATCACCGACACGCCAGCGCGCTGACACAGCGGCAGCATTTCGTTTTCTTCTTCGCGATAGATCAGGTTGTAGTGGTCCTGCATGGTGACGAAGCGCGTCCAGCCATGTTGCTCCTGTAACTGCAGCGCCTGGGCAAACTGGCGGGCGTGCATCGACGAGGCGCCGATGTAACGGGCTTTCCCTGCTTTGACCACGTCATTCAGCGCCTCCAGCGTCTCTTCAATCGGCGTGGTGTAGTCCCAGCGATGGATTTGCAGCAGGTCGACATACTCCATCCCCAGACGTTTCAGGCTGTCGTCAATTGAGCGCAAGATCTGTCCGCGGGAGAGGCCTTCCGGCAGGTCGCCCACCGGGTAATAGACTTTAGTGGCGACCACAACCTCATCGCGACGGGCAAAATCACGCAGCGCGCGGCCGACGATCTCTTCGCTGCTGCCGTCAGAGTAGCTGTTGGCGGTATCGAAAAAGTTAATGCCGTTCTCCAGCGCATGCTGAATCAGCGGGCGGCTGCTCTCTTCGGGTAAGGTCCAGGCGTGATTGCCGCGATCCGGTTCACCAAAGGTCATACAGCCGAGGCACAGTCGGGATACCTTGAGTTGGGTTGCTACTGGCGTGATGTATTGCATGAACGGCTCCTGCTATCAGCAAAAAGATATCCTTTAAGCATAGCAGGCGCCGTTAGTGGGGGAGGGATCAGGCCAGCCAGTCCGTGATTTTCGCGGTGATACCGGCAGCATCAAGACCGAGGTCGGCACGCACTTCTTCCTGCGTTCCCTGCGGGATGAAGAAGTCCGGCAGGCCGATATTTAACACCGGAACCGCGCGACGATGCGCCATCAGCAGCTCATTCACACCGCTGCCTGCGCCGCCCATAATGGCGTTCTCTTCGAGGGTCACCAGCACGTCGTGCTCCGTGGCCAGCTGCAAAACCAGCGCATCATCAAGGGGCTTCACAAAGCGCATATCGACCAGCGTCGCGTTGAGCGTCTCCGCCGCCTGAGTGGCTTCCGGTAGCAGGGTGCCGAAGTTGAGGATCGCGATTTTTTCACCGCGGCGTTTCTCCACGCCTTTGCCGATTGGCAGCGAGGCCAGCGGTTCCAGCGTCGCCCCGGTGCCGGTACCGCGTGGGTAGCGGACTGCGCTCGGGCCAGCGTTGTAGTGATAGCCGGTGTAGAGCATCTGGCGGCACTCGTTCTCGTCGCTAGGCGTCATGATCACCATCTCCGGGATACAGCGCAGGAAGGAGAGATCGAACGCGCCCTGATGCGTTTGTCCATCGGCACCGACGATACCCGCACGGTCGATGGCAAACAGTACCGGCAGCTTCTGGATAGCGACGTCGTGAATCAGCTGATCGTAAGCTCGCTGCAGGAAGGTGGAGTAGATGGCCACTACCGGCTTATAGTCGCCGATCGCCAGACCCGCGGCGAAGGTGACCGCGTGCTGTTCGGCAATCGCCACATCGAAATACTGGTCAGGGAATTTTTTGGAAAACTCGACCATTCCCGAGCCTTCGCGCATCGCCGGGGTGACGGCCATCAGCCTGGCGTCTTTCGCCGCCGTTTCGCACAGCCAGTCGCCGAAAATTTTCGAATAAGAGGGCAGGCCGCCGCTGCTTTTCGGCAGGACGCCGCTGGTGTGGTCGAATTTAGGCACCGCGTGGAAGGTAATCGGGTCTTTTTCCGCCGGCTCATAGCCGCGACCTTTTTTGGTCATAATATGCAGGAACTGCGGCCCTTTCAGGTCGCGCATATTTTTCAGCGTGGTGACCAGCCCCAGCACATCGTGACCGTCAACCGGGCCGATGTAGTTAAAGCCCAGCTCTTCAAACAGCGTCCCGGGCACCACCATCCCTTTGAGATGTTCTTCGGTGCGCTTGAGCAGCTCTTTAATCGGCGGCACGCCGGAGAAGACTTTCTTCCCGCCTTCGCGCAGCGATGAGTACAGTTTCCCCGACAGCAGCTGCGCCAGGTGATTATTCAGCGCGCCGACATTCTCGGAGATCGACATTTCGTTATCGTTGAGTACGACCAGCAGATCGGGTTTGATATCGCCCGCGTGGTTCATGGCCTCAAACGCCATGCCCGCGGTAATGGCGCCGTCGCCGATGACGCAGACCGCGCGTCGCTGTTTGTCTTCTTTCGCGGCGGCAATCGCCACCCCGATGCCGGCAGAAATAGAGGTTGATGAGTGACCGACGCTCAGCACGTCATATTCGCTTTCGCCACGCCACGGGAACGGATGCAGACCCCCTTTCTGACGAATGGTGCCGATTTTATCGCGGCGACCGGTCAGGATTTTATGCGGGTAAGCCTGGTGACCAACGTCCCAGATCAGGCGGTCAAACGGCGTGTTATAGACGTAGTGAAGCGCCACGGTCAGTTCGACCGTGCCGAGGCCGGAGGCAAAATGCCCGCTGGAACGGCTGACGCTGTCCAGCAGGTAACGCCGCAGTTCGTCGCACAGTTTCGGCAGGCTATCTTTCGGCAACAAACGCAACTCCTGGGTGGAATCCACCAGCGCCAGGGTCGGGTATTTGGCAATATCAAAACTCATCAGAGACTCTTATTGTTTATTTATCACGCTGAATTATGTAATTCGCGAGCGCTTCCAGTGCCGTCGTATCCAGAGATTGTGCGGCCAGTTCATTGAGCGACTGACGGGCATCTTCAATCAGGTCATGCGCTTTGGTGCGAGCTTGCTCGAGCCCCAGAAGCGCGGGATAAGTGCTTTTACCTAACTGCTGGTCGGCACCCTGGCGTTTGCCAAGCGTCGCAGTATCCCCTACCACGTCAAGAATGTCATCCTGGACCTGGAAGGCGAGACCGATATTTTGCGCAAAGCGTTCAAGGGCCGGCAGGGCCGCACGACCACGTTCGCCCGCGCTCAGCGCTCCCATCCGCACCGCGGCGCAAATAAGGGCTCCGGTTTTGTGGCGATGAATACGCTCCAGCGCCTGCAGATCAACCTGATGACCTTCGGCTTCGAGATCCAGCGCCTGTCCGCCGCACATGCCCGCAACACCGCTGGCGTGGGCCAGCGCTGACACCATTGCCAGACGATCGCGGTCCGGTACTTCAGGCATCGGCGCATCACTCAGTATAGAAAATGCCAGCGTTTGTAGCGCATCACCGGCAAGAATTGCGTTCGCTTCGCCAAATTTAACGTGACAGGTCGGCAAACCGCGGCGCAGATCGTCATCGTCCATCGCCGGGAGATCGTCATGCATCAGAGAATAAGCGTGGATGCATTCAACGGCGGCGGCCGGGGCATCCAGCGTTGTGCGGCTGACGCCGAACATATCACCGGTGGCATAGACGAGGAACGGGCGCAGGCGTTTACCGCCTAATAATGCGCCATACTGCATGGCTTCAACCAGTGGAGTGTTCTGAAAAGGCAGTGGCGCAAGGAAACGACGCAGCGCGTCGTTAGCCTGCTCAACGCAGGCCTGGAGCTGTTGCGAAAAGTCCATTTATTCGGCGTCCGGCGTAAAAGGCGTGAGTGGGCTCTCTTCGCTGTCGGCCAGCAGAATCTGTACACGCTGCTCGGCCTGCTGCAGCCGGGCCTGGCCCTGGCGCGCCAGCTGTACGCCACGCTCAAACTCGCTGAGCGCTTCTTCTAACGGGAGCGCGCCGCTTTCCAGACGATTAACAATCTGTTCCAGCTCGCCCAGGGCGGTTTCAAAGCTGGCCGGGGCCTCATTTTTCTTTGGCATAGTGAATGTAGACTCTTGTTATGTCGCGACACCAATATGGTAACGAAGTCACGTGGTTAAGCAAATACAGACGTCGTCCTTTCGCGGATTTGTTCCCGAAAGCGTGCGCAACCGCTGCCGGCAGGCTCGTCGCGTGCCTGTAGCGACAGCCTGCCCCGAATGATTTTCTGTAAAACCCGCAATAGTGATATACTGCGCTCCCTGGATGCAGGCACTACGGTGCGCTGCAGTACATCTTTTGCTTAAAGCCCGTCGGGCTTGCCAACGAACTATTGTCGCTATGAAGTTTATCATTAAATTGTTCCCGGAAATCACCATCAAAAGCCAATCCGTGAGATTGCGCTTCATTAAAATCTTAACCGGGAACATTCGTAACGTTCTCAAAAACTATGATGAGACGCTGGCCGTTGTCCGTCATTGGGATCATATCGAAGTTCGCGCGAAAGACGAAAATCAGCGGCCGATCATCCGCGATGCGCTGACCCGAATCCCCGGTATCCATCATATTCTGGAAGTCGAAGACGTGCCGTTCACGTCGCTGCACGATATTTTCGAGCAAACGCTGCCGCTGTGGCGCGAAGCGCTGGAAGGTAAAACCTTCTGCGTGCGCGTAAAACGTCGCGGTAAGCATGAGTTTACCTCTATCGAAGTGGAACGCTACGTCGGCGGTGGCCTGAATCAGCACATCGAAACCGCGCGCGTGAAGCTGACTAACCCGGATATCACGGTCAATCTGGAAATTGAAAACGATCGTCTGCTGCTGGTGAAAGGGCGTTACGAAGGCATCGGCGGTTTCCCTATCGGGACTCAGGAAGATGTGCTGTCGCTGATTTCCGGCGGTTTCGATTCCGGCGTTTCCAGCTATATGCTGATGCGTCGCGGCTGTCGCGTGCACTACTGCTTCTTTAATCTGGGCGGTGCAGCCCATGAAATCGGTGTTCGCCAGGTGGCCCACTATCTGTGGAACCGCTTCGGCAGCTCTCACCGCGTCCGCTTCGTGGCGATTAACTTTGAACCGGTGGTCGGTGAGATCCTCGAAAAAGTTGACGATGGCCAGATGGGCGTGGTGCTCAAGCGCATGATGGTTCGCGCGGCATCGAAAGTGGCTGAACGTTACGGCGTACAGGCTCTGGTGACCGGTGAAGCGCTGGGCCAGGTTTCCAGCCAGACCCTGACCAACCTGCGGTTGATCGACAACGTCTCCGACACGCTGATTCTGCGTCCGCTGATCTCGCACGATAAAGAGCACATCATCAACCTGGCGCGGGAAATCGGTACTGAAGATTTTGCCCGCACTATGCCGGAATACTGCGGCGTGATTTCGAAGAGCCCGACCGTGAAGGCGGTGAAGGCGAAGATTGAAGCGGAAGAAGAAAACTTCGACTTCAGCATCCTCGATAAAGTGGTTGAGGAAGCGAATAACGTCGATATCCGTGATATCGCCCAGCAGACCCAGCAGGAAGTGGTGGAAGTCGAAACCGTGACCGGCTTTGGCCCGAACGACGCGATTCTGGATATCCGCTCTATTGACGAGCAGGATGACAAACCGCTGAAGCTCGACGGCGTAGACGTGGTGTCATTACCGTTCTACAAGCTGAGCACTAAATTCGGCGATCTGGATCAGAGCAAAACCTACCTGCTGTGGTGCGAACGCGGTGTGATGAGCCGTCTGCAGGCGCTGTATCTGCGCGAGCAGGGCTTTGAGAATGTGAAGGTGTATCGCCCGTAACCACGACGAGCGACGGTCATCCCGGATAGCGGCATTGTCTGCCTTATCCGGGCGACTCAAGCCGTGTTGGTGGCAGTAACCCCGCGAAGCGCAACGCCAGCGGGGAAATCCCAGGCCTGTCAGGCTTCGTAGAAGTTATAAATCCCCGCCGCCATCACCAGCTGTGATGCGACCTCATAGGCCGTTTCACGCCCGACCAGCAAATCGATCATTTTGAGCGCAAAATCAATCGAGGTTCCCGGCCCCTGGCTGGTGAGCAGGTTGACCCGTGGGTCCCAGACGACACGCTTATCCTGCCACTGATCCGACGGAATGCGATCCTTTAACGCCGGAAAGCCCGTCATATTGCCGATCGGGAAAAGGTTATGCGGCACCAGCACGGTGGCGGCAGCGGCGCAGATGGCAGCAACGATGCGCCCGGAGAGATGAAACTGCCTGACCGTCTCCACCAGCAGTGGGCTGTCGCGGAAATATTCCGCGCCTTTAATGCCGCCCGGCAGGACGATAATGTCGTAATCGCCATCCGCTACTTCCACCAGTGGGGCATCGGCCAGCAGTTTCACGCCACGCGAGCAGACCACGGTCAGGCTGCCATCGCTGGCGACGCTGGCGGTGGTTACCTGCACGCCGCCACGGACCAGTAAATCGATGGTGGTGACCGCTTCTGTCTCTTCGCTACCAGGGGCGAGGCAAATCAGTGCCGACGCGCTCATATTCATTCTCCTTACGCTTTACCAGTTCAAACAAGCGGGCATTTTCCGGTACGGCAAGCCCGTGGGCGCGAGCGCGCTTTAGCAAAAAACCGGTGATATAGTCGATTTCCGTATGACGCTGCACGCGAATATCCTGCAGCATCGAAGAGATATTTTCTGCCGTACTTTCAATGACCTGATGGACATAAAATAACAGGTTTTCCGGTGAAGTATGAATACCTTCGCGTTCCATGACCGCCGCCACCTCGCGACAAATCACCTCGACTTCCCCGGGATAGTGGCGTAAATCGCCGTTCCGGCATTCTTTTAAGGCAGTCAGCGGGTTAATGACACAGTTGACCGCCAGCTTGCTCCACGTCGCCGGCAGAATATTATTGTGCCATGCGACATCCGGCAGAACGTTTTGCAGGACGTCGGCAAGATAGCTGTAATCCTCCGGGTAGGGCTTTGCCGGGCCAATATGGGTGGTGCCGTTGGCGACGTGAACAATCACGTTACCATCGCGGCGTGCGGCCTGGGTGGTAGAGGCCAGCAGCAGCGGCTGCTGCACGCCTTTTAGCTCATCGATCGTGCCCATGCCGTTATGGATAAGCAGAATTGGCGACGAAACGGGCAGGATAGAGGCCAGGTTTTTTACCGCAGTGGAGACCTGCCAGGCCTTTAATGTGACCACCAGCAGGTCGCTACTGGCGAGAAAGTCGGGATCGTTAGCGGTGAGCGATTCATTAAAGATGGAGCCGTCAGTCTCGATCAGGTTGACGCTACAGAAGGGTTGTGGGACGCGTAACCAGCCCTGGACTTCGTTTGCGTGTTTGTACAACGCGGTAAGCCACAGTTGCCCCAGTGCACCGCATCCAAGTACGGTTACTTTCATTATTCCTCCTCACCTGCGACGTCCTCAGGCATTCATAGCTAAAGTATATACTCGTTGCCCTTCCGGCTGCAGCCTGGCACAGGTTTAGTATGACATCATCGGCTATGCTTGCGGGATAAGCAGTTGAGTTATGCCGCGTTGCGGGTATTATGCAACGCAAAAGCAACAGAAGGAGAGGAAAAGATGCCATCTTTCGATATTGTCTCTGAAGTCGATCTTCAGGAAGTTCGAAACGCCGTAGAGAATGCGACCCGTGAAGTTGAGTCGCGTTTTGATTTTCGTAACGTTGAAGCGAGCTTTGAGCTGAACGAAAAAAACGAGACCATCAAGGTCCTCAGTGAATCTGATTTCCAGATTAACCAGCTGTTGGATATTCTGCGCGCGAAGCTGTTAAAACGTGGTATTGAAGGCAGCTCTATCGAAGTGCCTGACGAGTTCGTGCACAGCGGTAAAACCTGGTTTGTTGATGCCAAACTGAAGCAGGGTATTGAGAGCGCGATGCAGAAAAAAATCGTTAAGCTCATCAAAGACAGCAAGCTGAAGGTGCAGGCGCAGATTCAGGGTGAAGAGATTCGCGTGACCGGTAAGGCGCGTGACGACCTGCAGGCCGTGATGGCGCTGGTGCGCGGTGGCGATCTGGGTCAGCCGTTCCAGTTCAAAAACTTCCGCGACTAAGTCGGGATTTTTGCCACGCTGGCGCGAGTGCTTTTCGCCGAACGCCAGCCAGTAAAAAAGCGGGGAATTCCCCGCTTTTTTTACGCCCCTTTGATGGCTTGCTCAATCTCGAAGCGGTTGGTCACCTTGCTGTCGATCTTGATATACACCGAGCGTTCATCGGCGATAACCAGCGCCTGCTTCACGCCATCTTTCGCCAGCAGCCGCTCCTGCAGCGTTGCATCGGCCGCCACATCATCAGGGATTTCGACCCGCAGACTGCTGACATACGGCGGTTCGCTCATCGTCCCGGCTACCAACAGCCACAGCATCGCCAGCAGCGCGCCGAGCAGGAACACGGTTTGTGAATCAAAATAGCCATCGACCCAGCCGCCCAGCGAGCCGCCAATTGCCACCCCGAGGAACTGGCTGGTCGAATAGATCCCCATAGCGGTCCCTTTGTAGCCCGCCGGAGACTCTTTGCTGATAAGCGATGGGAGCAACGCTTCCAGCAGGTTAAAGGCCAGGAAGAACAGCTGAACGCCGGCCACCAGCTCCCAGAAATAACCCCCGGCGCCCCACAGCACGATTTCCGCCACCAGCAGAATCGCGACGCAGAACACGAAGACATGCTTCATCTTGCGCTTCACTTCGGCATAGATGATAAACGGCACCACTGAGACAAACGACACCAGCATGGTGACCAGGTAAATTTTCCAGTGCTCGGCGGCAGGGAAACCGGCGGCCTCCAGCTGTCCCGGTAGGGCGACAAACGTCGACATCAGCATGATGTGCAGACACATGATGCCGAAGTTAAGCTTCAGGAGTTTGGGTTCGGCAAGCACTTTACTGAAGCAGCCTTTCACCATCCCGGACTCACGGTTCAGGACATGATTATGGCTGTTGGGGACGACCCATAGCGTCAGCAGAATACCGATGCTGGCGAGGATGGCGATCATCCAGAACAGGGCGTGCAGACCCAGCTGGTGGGTGATAATCGGTCCCAGCACCATGGCTAGCGCAAAGGTGACGCCGAAGCTGACGCCGATAAAGGCCATCGCCTTGGTACGATTCTGTTCGCGGGTTAAATCGGAGAGGAGCGCCATCACCGCGGCGGCAATCGCGCCGGACCCTTGCAACGCGCGCCCGAGGATAATGCCCCAGATAGAGTCGCTGAGGGCCGCGATAATGCTGCCGATCACGAAGATAAGCAGCCCACCGACAATCAGTGGTTTACGGCCAATACGGTCGGAAAGCAGGCCGAACGGGATTTGAAACACCGCCTGTGCCAGACCATAGATGCCAATGGCCAGGCCAATTAACGCCTCGCTGGCGCCTTGTAAAGCCATACCGTAGGTGGTCAGAACCGGCAGAACCATAAACATGCCGAGCATACGCAGCGAGAATACGGTTCCCAGACCCCAGGTTGCGCGCAGTTCACCTGGCGTCATTTTGTTATCGTTCATTACCACCTCAATCTAAAAACTGCGACTAGTGTAGTGGTGGCGGCCAGAAGCGTAAATAAATGTTTGTTTAACAGATATTACGACTCTGTTGCAGGGTGAGGTAAGCGTGGGGAAAATAACGAAACCAGTGGGGAAGCCCCACTGGCCGGTAGCACTTATTGTAAATTAAAGTCAACCCACTGGCTGCCCGCGTCGGCGGATTTGACGCACTGTTCAACCCAGTACACTCCGTGCAGGCCCGACTCAACGTCCGGATACCAGAAGTTTTCCAGGAAGGCGCGATCGTTGCGGTCCATGGCATCAATGGCCAGCGCATAGCGGCGATAGAGGTTTGCCCAGGCCTCAAACAGCCCCTCGGGATGGCCACCGCCAATGCGGTCCTCTGCCAGCGCTGCGGGACTGAGATAATTCATGCCGCGCTCAAGAACCCGCGCCGGTTCGCCCTGTACTTCATAGCTCAGCTGGTTAGGGCGTTCGTCCCACCATTCGATACTGGCTTTTTCACCGACAACCCGCACCTTTTGCGAGTGCATCGCTCCGCTGTTAACCGCGCTGGTCCACATGGATCCGACGGCGCCGTTGTCATATTCCATCAGCACGAAGGCGTTATCTTCCAGCGGCGCCCGGGATTTCACGAAGCTCTGGCGGGAACACATCAGACGGCGAATGTTGAGATGAGGCACCATGGTTTCGGCGACAAACAGCGGATGGGTGGCGAGGTCGCCCAGCACATAGCTCGGGCCGGCATACTTCGGGGTCACGCGCCAGCGGGTCGACTCTGCCTGCAGTTCGACGGCTTCATTATGGAATCCGTGGGCAAACTGCATTGTGATAATGCGGATCTGCCCGAGCAGGCCGTCCGCAATCATCTGCCGCGCCTGCTGAATCATCTGATAACCGGCGTAGCCGTAGGTGACGCCGACGATTTTATTGTGCTTTTTGCTTAAGGCCAGCAGCTCCTGAGCTTCGGCGGCGGTAAAGCACAGCGGTTTTTCACACACCACGTGCAGCCCTGCCTCCAGAGCAGCTTTGGTGATGGCGAAATGGGTATTGTTCGGCGTGGTCACCGAGACGACCTCAATCCCGTCAGGGCGCAGAGCTTCTTCGCGAAACAGCGTCTGGTAATCGGCGTAGCAGCGTTCCGGCATCACCCCGAGCTGCTCGCCAAACTGGCGCCCGCGTTCAGCATCAATATCAAATGCGCCGGCCAGCAGAGTGAAGACATTATCGCGCAGCGCGGCAGAGCGGTGGCTGTAGCCAATCTGGCTGGTGGATCCGCCGCCGACCATGCCCCAACGCAGGGAGCGAGACAGGGGTTTGGTGCCGTTTAACATGGTGATCTCCTGTATAGAAACGACATATAAAAACTACAAACAGCCGATAACAGATAAAGGCGACCCACGGACCGGTTTTGGCCGTGAGTCGCGCGATGGTTGGTGCTCACTACCGGGTTACATCTCGCCGCGCGCCTCGCGCCGTTTTAGCTCGTCCATGATCTGCGGATACTGTCGGTCCAGGCGGTAAAACAGCAGGGTAATAATGACGATGATCCACAGGAAGAATGAGCCGTAGACGTAAACATGGTTGATCATATCGATCGCCGTTTGCGGCTGAACGCCTGCACCGCTGCTGGAGCTGACGTAGCCCGCCATGCTGAGCAGGCCGGAGATCACCGCCGCCGCGATCCCGGCGCCAAGCTTGGTCCCAACCGAGCCGGCGGAGAAAATCATCCCCTCTTGTCTGACCCGGGTCTTCCACTGGCCGAATTCGACGGCGTCGCCACAGAAGCCAAAGAGTACGGCGTTCAGCGGCGCGAAGCCGATGCCTCGAATAATGGCGTTTGCCAGGGTGGCGTGGTAGTCGCCGGAGCTATACATAAACATCACCTGACCCAGCGTCGCCAGCACAATCCCGCACAGGGCCACGTTGCGTTTACCGTATTTGCGGATGGGGATAGAGCTGAGAAAGGTGAAAACAATGATACAGGCGGTTTCGGCCACGAAAATGGAACTGTAGAAGGTGTCGTCCCCGAGCACATAGCGGCAGTAGTAGGGCATGGCGATCCCCACCACGGTGTAGTAGACGCTCTGGGCGGTCCACAGAATCGCGCTGGCCCAGAAGTACTGGTTACGGAACAGGGCGCTGAGCTGGGTTTTGACCGGCACTTTCCCCTGTTTTTCCCGTGCCTTAATCACCACTTTCTCTTCACACTGATAGAAACAAAACAGCAGCAGCAACAGCGCCAGAAACGCCCAAATCGCCATGGTTTTGATCCATGCGGCCTGGTCATCGCCGAAATATTTCACCAGCGGCAACGTACAGGCCACGGCGAGGATGCGCCCGAAGGGGGACATCGACATGCGGGTGATACTAAGTAAATCCCTCTCCCATGAAGTACGGGTCATCATGGCCGAGAGGCTGCCGTAAGGGAGGTTGATCGCGGTGTAGCAAATGGTGGTGCAGAAGTTATAGGCCACCAGCAGATAGATGAACTGCAGCGTCGCGGTAGTCTGTGGCACGGTGAACAGCAGGATCGCCGACAGGGCGTAGGGAACGCTCATCCACAGCAGCCAGGGGCGGGATTTGCCCCATTTTGAATTAGTGCGCTCCACCACCAGGCCCATGATCACATCCGAGACGCCATCAAACAGACGTGATATCAGCATCACCAGGCCGACCGTCGCGATGCTGATCCCGACGTAATCGGTATAGAACAGCGTTAACACCGTGCCGATCATGCCAAACACGACGTTGCAGGCGGTATCGCCACCGCCATAGGCGATTCGGGTGGTCCAGGTCAGTTTATCGCCACGCGTTGCTGTGGGAGAGAGAAGGAGCTGTTGTTCACTCATAGTCTATTCCTTAGTCGGGGAACACGTAAGGACCTCTGCGCCGGCGCCACCGACACAACCTCATCCTGAAGAATGGTTAGCAATAAATGAAAATATTTATTTCATTTGTCTATTATATGAAATTAAATTTTTATTTGTGAGATGAGGATCTAAAAATGATAAAGATCATAAATAACGTTTAATATTTACAGGAAAGCGGTTGAACGCCATTAATGGCGCAGAAAATTAGCGTATTAACCATGGTGTTATTAATGAGGCCGGCAAGAGTACAGCAGAAGAGTGGGGAAACTGTGAGGTGAATCGATAAGGCATGATATTTTCATTTTAAATAATATTGAAATTTATTTTCTTTTTTTCCCTGTTATCAGCAAATGAAAAAAGCAGGTACAGCGGGCGGCTGTACCTGCATCGGATCAGGCCGTTTTGCCTGCTGCTTGCTGGATGGCGGCAATTACCTCCAGCGACCTGAGCGCGTCGGCGGCATCGATCAGCGGTTGCTCCTCGCCGGCGATTACCCGGATAAAGTGGCGCAACTGCAGTTCGAACGGATCGATAGGCTCGACGCTGAGCCGGTCGCTCTGCAGCGGATGCAGCCAGCCGCGCGCTTCGCCGTAGCGCCACCACTGCATCTGCGGGATCGCCAGCGCGCCGAGGGTGCCGGAGATCAGATAGCAGTTTTCCGGGGTGTGGGCGTAGATAGCATTTTCCCCGGAGTTCATCTCCCAGCTCCAGGGGCCGACGCCGCAGTCGGTGAGTACCGCGCTACCCAGCGCCCCGCTGCTGAAACGCAGGTTAACCACCGCGCTGTCTTCATTGGCGAACTGCCGCACGGCGTGGGACGTAAAGGCCTGCACCTGCTCGATTTCGCCAAACAGATAGCGCATCAGGTCAATATCGTGCACCAGGTTGACCAGCAGCGGCCCGGCGCCGGGTTCGCGTCGCCAGGCGACATCAAAATAGTCGTCCGGCTTTTGCAAAATCCAGTGCGCAGAGACGCTGACGATGCGGCCCAACTGACCGCTGTCAATCAGAGCCTTGGCGGCGGCGATAAGCGCATTATGCCGCCGGTGATGGCCTACCAGTGTCGGAACCTGATGGCGCGCGGCGGCATCGACCAGCGCTCTGGCGCCTTCCGGAGAGTCGGCGACCGGCTTTTCAACCAGCACCGGGATCCCACGTTCAATACAGGCGAGGGCGCAGGGGACATGCAGCTTGTTGGGAGTGGCATTAATAACCCCCTGAGGGCGCGCGGTCTCCAGCATAGTTTCCACGCTGTCATACCACGGCACGTCCAGAGACTGCGCCAGCGCCTGTGCCTGCGGCGAAGGGTCGGCGAGGGCCACAAGCTCCACCTGCGGATTGTTGCGGATCACCGCGATATGTTTGCGTCCGATGGCGCCCACGCCGATAACGGCAAGACCCATTTTGCTCACGACAAGCTCCTTATTGAGGGAGAAGAAGGGGAGGCGGGTTGCGCATCGGCATCGGTGGCAAACAGCCCTTTGATGAGTAGCCCAATCACGGTTAACGTCGCCGGGATCCCGAGAATCAAGAACACACTTTCGAAGCTGAGATTTAGCGCCATCATTTCCGCGCCGGCAAAGGCGCTGAGGATCGCGCCGATCCGGCCAACGCCGTGCATCCAACTGGAGCCGGTGGCGCGGGCCTGGGTCGGATAGTAGCGGGCGGAGAGCGCATTCATGCCGGTATTGGCGCCGTTGAGGCAGGCCCCGCTGACGAAGGCCAGCAGGCACAGCAGCGTAAAGCTGGCTGCGGCA
The DNA here is from genome assembly GCF_051131755.1 of Klebsiella sp. R445. Taxonomy (NCBI): domain Bacteria; kingdom Pseudomonadati; phylum Pseudomonadota; class Gammaproteobacteria; order Enterobacterales; family Enterobacteriaceae; genus Klebsiella; species Klebsiella sp. R445. Next base: position 2,001,240 of record NZ_CP180446.1, on the reverse strand, counting down.
TAGCCCATCGCCATGGTAAACAGGCCACCGATGGCATAAATCAGCCCCAGCGCCCGATGCGGGTTAATGCGATCCATCAGCCATCCGGCAAACAGGGAACCGACGGTGCCGCCGGCCTGATAAATGGCGGTCATGATGGCCGCCTGGCTGACGGTGAGCCCAACCTCTTTTACCAGCGTCGGCAGCCAGCTGCCGAGGATATAGACCAGAAACAGCCCCATAAAATAGACCAGCCACAGCATCATGGAACCGAGGCGATACTGGCGGGAGAGGACAAGACGCATGGCGTTGCCATGAACGGGCTGGGTCGGGAGGGTGAATTCGGCATCATCGGCGATCTGCCCCGGATAGAGCTGCTGCAGGATCTTGCGGATACGCGCCGCGGGCGCACCTTTGACCACCAGAAAACGCACCGACTCCGGCAGCAGCCAGATCAGCACCGGCGCAAACAGCAGCGGCAGGATCCCGCCGAGCGCCATCAGCGAATGCCAACCAAATTGCGGGATCAGCCACGAGGCGGAAAACCCGCCTGCGGCAGCGCCGAAGGTAAACCCGCAAAAAATCACCGTAATCAGAAAGGATCGCTGGCGCTCGGGGGCATATTCCGACACCAGGGTGCCGATATTGGGCATCGCCGCGCCCAGCCCCAGCCCGGTCATAAACCGGAAGAAAATCATCTGTTCGATGTTGTGAGAAAAGGCGGTAGCAATGGTCCAGAAGCCGAAGAAAAAGACGCTGTTGATGATGATTTTTTTGCGCCCCAGCCAGTCGGCGAGCGGCCCGGACAGTATGGCCCCCAACGCCAGGCCAATCAGCGCGGCGCTAATGACAAACCCGAGTTCATAGTTGCTAACGCCCCATTCATGCTTCAGCGTCGGAGCGATAAACCCCATGATTGCAATATCAAAACCATCGAGGGCAATCACGCAGAAGCCTAAGAAAACCACCAGTTTCTGAAAGCGGCTGAGCGGATTGCGGTTGATTAACTCTCTGACATCCAGGCGTTGAGTCTGAGTCATCTGCTTTTCCTTATGCGCAGGGACGCAGGTAAGCCTGCGCGGCGTTGAACAGTAACTGTGCGCGGGTGAGGGCCGGCAGGGCGCCCTGGTCACCGCTTAACGGAACTTCCAGCGATACCGGCAGCGTGGTCGGTAGCGCGGACATCAGGCCGTGCAGATCCAGCCCACCTTCTCCGGGAACGTTGCGCGCGGATCGCGCCTGGCGGATCAGCTCCTGTTCGTTATCGGGGATCTGCGCCGGGGCATCGCACAGTTGCATGTAGTTGAGGCATGACGGCGGCAGGGTGGCGAGGCTGGAAAGCGACTCTCCGGCGCGCCAGAAATGGATAGCATCAACCAGAATGCCGATGTCCGAACGCCCGCTGGCGGCAATCAGCCGTTGGGCGTCGGCGAGGGTGCGCAAGCGGGTCCACGGCATCGGTTCCAGATTCATGGTTAACCCGTAGGCCTGGCCCGCTTCTGCGAGCGCGGCAAGGTTCTGCGCACTGCGTGTCAGGTTATCGTCGTTGCCGGCCACCAGTACCTGGCGGGCTCCCAGCCGCGCGGCGGTTTCGAGAAAACAGTTCAACCGCGCGTCGATCGCAAAGTCGTGAGTCAGACGCAGGATTTCAACGTCCGACACCTGGATACCGGTCTCCATTAACGCCGCCAGGGTGTTGCGCACGGTGGCGGTGTCGCCGAGCATATCGTAGTCAGGATCGGTCGGCGTGGCGGGAAGCAGGCGCAGGCCGACGTGGGTAAAACCGGTTTTTGCCGCGATCCGCACCTGTTCCGGGGGCGGAACGTCGAGCACGGTGAGGGCGGCGAGTGACAGGGTACGCATGTTCATAAAAGGCTCCGGTACAGTTACAGGTGATTGTTGTTATGTGTACTGCCGTCCCTGGTAAGATGTTATTTATTGCGTTGTTTTTATTGTGTTTGCTGCCAGTTTTTACCGACCAGATAGCCAAAGGTCATCGCCGGGCCGAGGGTGATACCGCCGCTGGGGTAGTAACCCTGCATCACGCTCGACATATCGTTGCCAATGGCATACAGGCCTGAAATCGGTTGCTGCTGCGCATCGAGAACCCGTGCCTGTTCATCGGTTTTCAGCCCGCTAAACGAGCCCAGTGAACCGGGCAGAATACGCACGGCATAATACGGGGCCTGGGTCAGCGGCCCGAGCGTAGGATGATGTGGATGGCTGGCATCGCCCTGCGCCTGGTTGTAGGCCGAGGCGCCGCGTTGAAACTCCGGATCTTCGCCTTGGGCGGCGAAAGTATTAAAGCGGGCCACCGTGGCGGCCAGCTGCCCGGCATCGATGGCGCATTGTTCCGCCAGCCCGGCCAGCGTATCCGCCGTGCGGAGATAGCCCGTGCGCAGCCATGCCTCCGGTGAAAAGGGAAACGGCCGCGCATGGCCCAGACCGTAACGGCGCAGGGCCCGGCTGTCGGCGATAAGCCACGCGTTTGGCTGTTCACCCGCTGGGGTGGCGGCCAGCAGCGCGGCGATAAAGTCATGATAAGAGTCGGCTTCGTTGGTGAAGCGCGTGCCGTCGGGCAGGACGGCGATAAACCCCGGCTTCGCCCGTTCGACCAGATGCGGGAAGACCAGCTGCAGGCCGCTGGCAAGGGTTACCCGGGAGACCGGTGCCCAGGCCATTGCGTGCTGCAGCGTGGTGTCGAACTGACCGCCGACCGACTCCCCGAGGCGAATCCCCTCGCCCTGATTGCCCGGTGGGGCGGCGGAGAAGTGGCCATAGCCGTCCGCGGCGTGCGGCACATGTTGCGCCAGACGCTGGCGATCGTGAGGGAACCCGCCGCAGGCAAGGATCACCTTGCTGGCGTGAACCGTCATCTCACCGTCATCAGTACGAAGCACCGCGCCGTTGACACCGTCGGCGCTGGTCAGCAGCCGCACCACCGGGGCATTCAACATCATGGTGATCCCGGCATCGAGGGCCGAGCGTAGCAGACGCGCCATCAGCGCGTTGCCGTTAACAAGATGCTGCCCGCGTCCGGTGCGCAGCCGTTGCCAGCCGTGGCGCAGCAGACGCCGGGCGGCATACAACGCCGATCGCGGTGAGCGGGTGGCGTTAAAAAAGTGCGCCATATCGGCGCCGCCGGCGATGCCCATGCCGGCGAGACTGATGGTTTCCAGTGGCGGGCGCAGACGATGCAGCCAGTCGCCCAGCAGGCGCCCGTCGTAGGGTTGCGCGGTCACCGAGCGTCCGCCCTGGGCGTAGCCCGGCGAGGTGTGAAAGTCGGGCATTTTGCTGCCCGAGAGAAACTGCACCGCGGTATGGCGGCGGAAGAAATCAATCATCTCCGGGCCATACCGCAGGAAGTTGAGCAGGCGGGCATCGGCGGGTTGTCCGCCCATTTCATGCTGCAAATAGGTCAACGGCACGTCGTCATCCTCGTGAATGCCCTCTTCGCGGGCCAGCGGATTCTGCGGGATCCACAGCCAGCCGCCAGACCAGGCGCTGGTGCCGCCAATCACCGACTCCTTTTCTGCCAGCAGCACGCTGGCGCCGTTGAGGGCGGCGGTTACCGCGGCTGCAAGCCCCGCGGCACCGGAGCCGACCACCAGCACATCCACCTTTTTATGCCCGCTCATCTCCGGCCCCTTATTGCAGTGGTGAAAAATCAACGGGGCGCAGCAGCACCGACTCCAGCCGCTCAACGGCCGCCAGTTCACGGTTTTTGCGCGAGAAGGTCAGCCAGCGCTCGTCCTGCGCCATGCGCCCGCGGCGAACCAGACGATCGTCGAGGCTCTCGTAAGCCCAGATGTGTACCACCTGATTGACCACACCAATTTCGGTGAAGAAAAAGCCGATCAGCGTGCCCAGGTGCTCGGTTTGTACGGCGTAGGCATCGCTTTTGTACAGCGCCAGCCAGTCGGCCATTTTTAACGGGTTGATGGTGTAGGTGCGTTTTTCATAGATCATGATGTTCTCCTGTTGATGATGCGGTGTGGTGTGCCATATGGCTGGCTGAAAGGTAGCCGAAGGTCAGGGCCGGGCCGAGGGTGATACCGGGGCCGGGATAGGTTCCCGCCATCATGGAATCCATATCGTTGCCGACGGCATAGAGGCCGGGGATCGGCTGGTTGTGATGATTGACGACCTGGGCATTTTCGGTGGTGACCAGGCCGCGTGAGGTGCCCAGATCGCCGGTGTACAGGGTGATGGCATAGAACGGGGCGCTTACCAGCGGCGCGTTACAGGCGTTGGGTTGATGCCCCGGATCGCCCATCGCCCGGTTATAGCTGTTGCCGCCTTTGGCAAATTGCGGGTCCTGGCCCTGGGCGGCGTCGCGGTTGTAACGGGCCACCGTATCAACCAGGGCTTGTGCGTCGACCCCCAACTGCTGCGCCAGCAGGCCAAGCGAGTCCGCTTTATGCAGGTAACCGGCTTTGATCAGCGCGTCGTTGTTGACCGGTGCCGGGCGCGCCAGGCCCAGCCCATAACGTTTCATCGCCTGCGCATCGCCAATCAGGAAGCACGGGGCGTTGTCGGGATGGCTTTGCATGGCGCTGGCAAAGTGGTGATAAGAGTTCGATTCATTGACGAAGCGTTCCCCGCGCTGGTTAACGGCGATGACGCCTGGCTTGGCCCGGTCGGTGACCAGGTGCGGGAAGCGTTCTTCGCGACCGTCGGCGTGACGCAGCACCGAGACCGGCGCCCAGAAAAAGTTCGAGGGGAGGTCGGCGCCTTCCCGCGCGTTGACCGTGCTGGCGAGACGCAATGCGGCCCCGTCGTTGGCAGCGGGAGACATGGAGTAGTGCTCGCGGGTATGCGGGCGGTATTGCGCCGCCAGCTGCCCGGCGGCAAAGCCACCGGCGGCCAGCACCACGCCACGACGAGCCAGCAGCGTCTCCTGCAGCCCGTTGTGCTCAACGGTGACGCCGGTGACGGCACCGTTTTGCTCCACCAGCGACAGCACGTTGACGTTCAGGCGCAGCGTCATGCCTTTGCGCAACGCCACGGTTGCCATGCGGGCAATCAGCGCGTTGCCCATTGCCAGGCGGGTGCCGCGATGGTGCTTGAGGCGGTCGCGACCGTAGCGCAGCAGCAGTTTCGTGCAGTGCGATAACGAGCGCAGCGAACGGCGCATATCGAGGAAATGCTGAATATCAACACGGTTCACCATCATGCCGCCAAACAGCAGCATGCCCGGCGGCGGCGCGCGCAGATCGCGAAAACGCTCGCCGAGCAGGCGACCATCATACTCGACGACCTCCAGCGCGCGTCCGGTATCGACCGCGCCGGGTTCGTCAGGGTAATAGTCCGGCGAGAGCGGGCGCAGGCTGTACTTTACGGCGCCCTGTTGTTCGAGATAGGCCAGCGCCTCGCGGCCGGAAGCGACAAACGCCTCGACGATCTCCGGGCGGTAGTGCTGTTCCCCGATAATAGTCTTCAGATAGGTTTTGATCTCCTCGCCGCTGCCGCTTTTCCCCTGCACCCGCGCCTGGTCGGTATCGTTGATCCACACCGCGCCGCCGGATATTGCCGAGGTGCCACCAAACTGCGGCGCTTTTTCCAGCATCAGTACCGACAGCCCCTGGCAGCAGGCGGTGACGGCGGCAGCAAACCCGCCGGCACCACTGCCGATGACGATCACGTCCCAGTTGTTCATGCCGCGGCTCCTTGCGCCTGCGGGATCGCGCCGATGAACTGCCCCATCAACTGCATCTGCGCCAGCGCCATTTCTGGCCCGGTCTGAACTACGCAGCCGCGGGCCTCGGCAAAGGTTAACAGGGGCGTCATCACCGGGGCGGTGACGACGTCGGCGACGTGGGTTGTTGCGTCGAGCGTCTCCAGCAGGGGCTGTGGTAGCGGCAGCGGATCGAAATTGGCCATTCCCGCCGGAGAACCGTTCACCAGCAAATCAATGCCGCTCAGGGTGTCGGGCAGGGGAGTGAGGAGGACCCCGGGGAAGTGGGTGGCGAGGCGGTTATGCAGCAGCTGCAAGGTGGCCGGGTTCTGGTCGTGCAGCGCCAGCTGGCGGATGCCGGATTCGCACAGCCCCCATGCGATGGCGCTTCCAACGCCGCCGCAGCCGGAAAGCAGCGCGCTTTTGCCCGCGGCCTGAAAACCGTGGGCGTCAGCGGCAAGGGCGAAGCCAACGCCGTCCAGCATATCGCCCTGCAGACGGCCATCCGCCAGCTTGCGGATCACATTGACCGCGTTGAGGTGGCGGGCGCGGGGCGTGAGCTCATCAACCAGCACGGCGGCGCGCTGTTTGTGCGGCACGGTGACCAGCACGCCGCTCATGTTTTGCCAGCCGCGCAGCGCCTGCAAATAGTCAGCCACCGCTTCGGGAGCGATATCCACCGGGATCATCACGCTGTCCATTTTCTGGTCAGCGAAATAGCGGTTGAAGTTTTCCGGCGATTTTACCTGGGTAATCGGATGGCCGATAACGGCGACGACCTGCGTGAATCCACTGACCATTTCAAACCTCATTTGTTAAATGAATGTTGTGAAAGTATTTCAGTGGAACCTGAGAGCGACAACGCAGAATTCGGACGTATTGGTTGTTAATCGCACCACCACTGCGATAATCGCAGTGAATCGATGTTAATGTTGCAGAAATGTGAGCCAATATGCAAAACACCATACATCCACGCGATTTGATCGTCGGCCTGCAAAAAGGACTGGCGCTGATCCAGCTTTTTTCGAAAGATTTCCCCCGGTTGAGCGTGCCTCAGGCGGCGAAAATGAGCGGTCTGACCCAGAGCGCCGCCCGGCGTTTTTTGCTGACCTTGCTCCACGAGCGCTATCTGCAGACCGATGGCCGTTACTACTGGCTGACGCCGAAAGCGCTGCGTCTGGGCCAGGCCTATGTAGATTCGGCCCAGTTTCCGCGGATGGTGCGACCGATCGTGGAGTACATCGCCAGCCGGACGGAGGAGCACGCCTCGGTGGGGGTGATTGACGAAGATGAGCTGGTGTATATTGCGCGCAGCAAACATACCCCGTTTAACTCGACCTCGGTGCGGTTAGGGGAGCGGGTGCCGATATTCTGTACCGCTGGGGGACGACTGTGGCTGGCTTCGCTGCCGGAAGGGGAGTGCGAAGCGATTCTGCAGCGCATCAAACGCGAACAGCGCACGCCCTATACGGTGACGGATGTGCCGATGCTGATGGAGCGAATTGCGGCGGTGCGGCGTCAGGGCTATGCGACCATCGAGCAGGAGTTTGAGATTGGCATGCTGGTGCTGGCGGTGCCGTTATCCGACAGGGAAGGGACCTACTGGGGAGCGCTGAGTCTGACTTCGCATCAGTCACGGACTTCTCTTGAGGCGCTGTGTCGTGACCATCTCGATTTGCTTTACAGCGCGCAGGCGATGCTGGTGGGCTAAACCGACGGCAATAAAAAACCCCGCCGGAGCGGGGTTTATCAGAGAGCTGCAATCTTATCTGACGTAGGCCAGCAGACTGTGTGAATCCGGCACCATAAAGTCCACGGACATCATGACCGACAGGGCGGTAATGGCGACGATGGAAAAGACGAACAGCTTACGCGCCCAGACTTTATCATCCGCTACCTTGTAACCGCGCAGGGCCATGCCCAGCCACCAGACGCTCACCGCGGCTGCCACGACCAGGTATTTATACCCGGCGTAACCGCCCAGAGAGAGCATCAGCGTGGCGACAGCAAAAGCCACGATGTACAGCGTGATGTGGTTTTTCGCCACGGAGATGCCTTTCACTACCGGCAGGACCGGAATATTCGCCGCCTGATAATCCTTGAAGCGGAAAATCGCGATGGCGTAAGAGTGAGGCATCTGCCACAGGCTGAAGATCGCCAGCAGAATCGCCGCTCCACTGTCAAAATTACCGGTGACCGCACAGTAGCCAATCACCGGCGGCGCTGCGCCGGAGAGTGAGCCAATCAGCGTGCCGTAAACGGAGTGGCGTTTCATGTACAGGCTGTAGACGCCGACATAAACCACGAACCCCATCACCCCCAGCCAGCAGGCCAGTGGGTTAGCGCCGAACCACAGGAGCATAAAGCCAGCAATACCCAGCAAGGTGGCGTATACCAGCGAAACTGGTGGCGAGATCAACCCTTTGACCAGCACCCGGTTTTTCGTCCGTTCCATCTTACGATCGATGTCACGGTCGATGTAGTTGTTGAATACACAACCCGAGGCGACCACCAGGGACACTCCAAGGAGTGTCCATGCAAACAGCGGATAGTCGATGTGGCCTTTGGAGGCCAAAAGGAAACCGCCGATCACGGAGATCAGGTTGCCAAAAATGATGCCAGGTTTCGTGACTTGCAGGTATTGCTTAAACATACTCGCCGCTCTTAGTGCATCATCATGTTGTAGTTCAGGTTCCACATAATCCAGATGGAGCCTACCACTACGATTGCAATGATGATTACGGTGAAGATAAATGCGGTCAGGTTCCAACCCTCGTCAGACTTGCTGTTCATGTGCAGGAAGTACACCAGGTGTACGACAATCTGCACAACAGCAGTGACCAGGATGGTCCCCAGAATAGCCGCATGCGATGCGGAGCCACTCATAACCATCGCAAACGGGATCACCGTCAGAATGATCGACAGGACGAAGCCTGTCATGTAGCTCTTTACGCTGCCGTGAGAAGCGCCGTTATGATCGCTAGAATGACTCATTACATTGCCCCCATCAGATAAACAACCGAGAACACGCAGATCCACACTACGTCCAGGAAGTGCCAGAACAGACTCAGGCACATGATACGGGTGCGGTTAGTGCTGGTCAGGCCACGACGAGAGACCTGTACCATCAGAACTGCCATCCAGATCAGACCGGAAGTCACGTGCAGACCGTGGGTACCGACCAGCGCGAAGAACGCTGACAGGAAGCCGCTACGATCCGGGCCCATACCTTCAACAATCAGGTGATGGAATTCATAGATTTCCATCGCGATGAACCCTGCCCCGAAGAGGAAGGTCAGCGCCAGCCAGGAAACAACCTGGCTCTTGTTGTTTTTGTACATGGCGATAGCCGCCATGCCGTAGGTGATGGAGCTGAACAGCAGCAGCGCGGTTTCAACCAGAACGAACGGCAGTTCGAAAATATCTTTGCCGGTCGGTCCGCCCGCCGTGCCGTTCACCAGAACGGCATAGGTAGCAAACAGCGTGGCGAAGATAATGCAGTCGCTCATCAGGTAGATCCAGAAACCGAAGACTTTCATCGGTCCTGTATCATGGTGCCCGTGTTCGTGCGCGTGGGCGTTATGCGCAAGAGTATCAGTTGCCATTTTTCAGCCCTGCTTTGTTAATCTCGTCGAAATGCTGATTTTCCAGTTTCTCGACTACTGCAACCGGCACGTAGTAATCCACGTCCTCGTCAAAGCTCTTAATAATCCAGGTCACCAGGATACCGACGAAGCTTGCAATCGCCATCCACCAGATGTGCCAGATCATTGCGAAACCAAACACCGTTGCGAAGGCGGCAATAACGATGCCCGCGCCACTGTTTTTCGGCATGTGAATTTCTTCATAGCCTGCTGGTTTCTTATACGCTTCGCCTTTTTCTTTCATTTCCCAGAACGCATCGCGCTCGTGAATCTGCGGAACAATGGCGAAGTTGTAGAACGGCGGAGGAGAAGAGGTTGCCCACTCCAGCGTACGGCCGCCCCATGGGTCACCGGTCAGGTCACGGTTCTGATCGCGGTCGCGGATAGAAACGTAGAACTGAATCAGCTGGCACAGGATACCGCAGGCAATCAGCGCTGCACCGCACGCTGCAACAACCAGCATCGGGTGGAACTGCGGGTCAATCTGCTGGCTCAGGCGACGGGTCATACCCATGAAGCCCAGCACGTACAGCGGCATAAATGCGACGAAGAAGCCGATGATCCACAGCCAGAACGCGCGTTTACCCCAGGTTTCGTTCAGGGTATAGCCGAAGGCTTTTGGCCACCAGTAGGTCAGGCCAGCGAAGCAACCAAATACCACACCACCGATAATAACGTTATGGAAGTGGGCAATCAGGAACAGGCTGTTGTGCAGAACGAAGTCCGCGCCCGGTACCGCCAGCAGTACGCCGGTCATACCACCTACAGAGAAGGTCACGATAAAGCCAATCGTCCACAGCATTGCGGAGTTGAAGACGATACGACCCTGATACATGGTGAACAGCCAGTTGAAGATCTTCACCCCGGTCGGGATGGCGATAATCATCGTGGTAATACCGAAGAAGGCGTTTACGTTTGCGCCAGCACCCATGGTGAAGAAGTGGTGCAGCCAGACGATGAACGACAGTACGGTAATACACACGGTTGCCCACACCAGCGAGGTGTAGCCAAACAGGCGTTTACGCGAGAAGGTTGCAGCGATTTCGGAGAAGACACCGAATACCGGCAGAACCAGGATATACACTTCCGGATGGCCCCAGGCCCAAATCAGGTTGATGTACATCATCATGTTGCCACCCATATCGTTGGTAAAGAAATGGGTGCCCAGATAGCGATCCAGGGTCAGCAGCGCGATGGTGACGGTCAGAATTGGGAAGGAGGCGATAATCAGGATGTTGGCGCACAGAGATGCCCAGGTAAATACCGGCATCTTGAACATGGTCATGCCAGGGGCACGCATCTTGATGATCGTCACGAAGAAGTTAATACCGGTCAGCGTAGTACCAATACCGGAGAGCTGAAGCGCCCAAATCCAGTAATCGACCCCGACACCCGGGCTGTACTCAATTCCCGACAGCGGCGGATAGGCCAGCCAACCGGTCTGCGCGAACTCACCGACGCCCAGAGACAGGTTAACCAGAATCACACCGACAACGGTGAACCAGAAGCTCAGGTTGTTGAGGAACGGGAAGGCTACGTCGCGCGCACCGATCTGCAGCGGAACCACGAGGTTCATCAGACCGATAACAAACGGCATCGCTACGAAGAAGATCATGATAACGCCGTGGGCGGTAAAGATCTGGTCGTAGTGGTGAGGCGGCAGGAATCCTGCTTCCCCGGCCGAGGCCAGCACCTGCTGGCTACGCATCATAACGGCGTCAGCAAAGCCACGCAGCAACATTACGATTGCTACGATGACATACATGATACCAAGTCGTTTGTGGTCAACCGAAGTCAGCCACTCATTCCAAAGGTAGGACCACTTACCGAAGTAAGTGATTGCCGCCAGAAGCGCCAGTCCCCCGATGATAATCGCAGCCACCGTAACCACAATAATGGGTTCATGGTAGGGCACTGCATCCAGTGTAAGTTTTCCGAACATCGTTTTCTTCCTCGGCCCCTTAGTGAGCGGTTTCCGCGTGGCTCATGTCCATGCCTTCCATTCCTTCGTGCGCAGCGTGCTCGCCTTCCGGGTGGGACATCTCCATGCTCTTACCGTGAGACATAAATTTGTTAACAACATCTTTGAACAAATCAGGTTTCACGTCAGAGAAGTATTCCACTTTGTTGTATTCGCTAGGCGCAGCCAGTTTGTCGAAGGTCGCCATGGAATCCATTGCGTTCGATGACTGTTTTGCTTTCGCTACCCACTGATCGAAGGTTGCACGATCCGGCGTGGCGATAGCTTTGAACTTCATACCTGAGAAGCCCGGGCCGCTATAGCTTGCGGAGATACCGTCATAAGTACCAGCTTCGTTCGCGATCAGGTGCAGCTGAGTCTGCATCCCGGCCATTGCGTAAATCTGGCTGCCTAAACGTGGGATAAAGAACGAGTTCATCACGGAGTTGGAGGTCACTTTAAAGTGTACCGGTACGTTCGCCGGGAAGGCGATTTCGTTGACGGTAGCAATACCCTGTTCCGGATAAATAAAGAACCATTTCCAGTCCATCGAAACGACTTCGATGACGATCGGTTTCTCTTCGTGAGCAAGCGGTTTGCTTGGCTCAAGTGCGTGCGTGGTTTTCCAGGTCAGAACGGCCAGGAACAGGATAATCAGAATAGGAACCGTCCAGACCACCGCTTCAACTTTGTTGGAGTGTGACCAGTTCGGGCTATACTTCGCATCTTTATTGCTCGCACGATACTTCCAGGCAAATCCTACTGCCATTAAGACGGCGGGAATAACGACAATCATCATCAGGCCAAAGGCCGTCAGTATCAAAGAACGTTGCTCCAGTCCAATCTGTCCTTTTGGGTCAAGGAGCGCAGAATCACAACCACTGAGTAATACAGTACCTGCGATTAATGACATCCATCCCAAACTTTTATTGTATTTCCTAAGTCTCATTGAACGACCTCAATTCCACGGAATCTGGTGGCGCTTAAAGTGTACGGGCATTTTACGGGAAGGTTGCATTACTGTAAACATGATTGGAGCAGTGTCAGTTCCGTGTTAGTGGGTTCTGCTTGCTTTGTCACATATGTAACTGAGTATGACGACATCGCTTGCAAAGCCCGATATACGGAGGATCTATGAAGAAAGCGATAAAAATGGAGGGGTTTATAGGTGAATGAGTATAACTACCAGCAAAATAGAACAAATGCTTAACAATTAATTATCAAATAAAAGACATTGTGCAACGTAAATATTAAACCACTTTTGCTGAATCGGTTAAATTATTTAATGTTTCGAATAAAATTTGTCAATAATTTCCGAAAATGTTAAGCGCACAAAACAACAAATGAAAAATGGAAAATATAAGATCGTTAATAAACCGTTATAATTACGTTGAGTAACTACAACGGTTTATTAGGCTGACCTGTACATTAAACCAGCGCGGTCTTGCGCAATGCCAGATAATCGAGAAGGCTGCCGAGCAGGATGCCGCCGACGGCAGTCAGCGCCGCCACTTCCAGCATGCCTGGCAGGAAGGAAAATGCGGTGAAATCCAGCGCATTCAGCACTAGTAGCAGCAGCCATATCCCCAGCATCAGCGTTCCCAGAGCGAGGATCAGCAGCGCCAGCCTGTAGGTCTGCGCGTATTCCGTGCGTGGCAGGAAGGTTCCGGTGCGTTGGGTATGTTCCAGGGTGCTGCGACACAGTAGCAGCAGCAGGATACCGGGCACCGCAGCAAATACTGAGAACAGATAAAACGTTGGCCAGCCGTGGGCTTCGACAAACCAGCCGGCAATCGGGCCAACATAGACGCGCCCGACCGCTGACAGCGCCGACAAGAGGGCAAACTGGGTGGCAGAAAATGACTTATTGCACAGCGTCATTAATAGCGCGACAAACGCCGCCGTTCCCATACCGCCACACAGGTTTTCGAAAAAGACCGCCGTCGCCATCGAATACAGATGCTTATCCGTTATCGACAGCAGCCAGTAACCGGCATTCGACACGCCCTGTAGGATCCCGAAAATGAGCAGGGCGCGAAACAGGGTGAGGCGTTGCATCAATACGCCGCCGTACAGCGCGCCGACGATTGTGGCGAACAGCCCCAGCGTTTTATTTACCATCCCGACTTCGCCGGCATCGAAACCGACGCCGCGGATCAGGAAGGTCGTGGTCAGACTCATGGCGAAAGCGTCGCCGAGCTTATAAAGGACGATCAGCAGCAGAATCAGCCAGGCGTTGTTGCGCCCGAAGAAATCACGCAACGGTTCCGCGACGGCCTGCTCGAGGCTCCTTGGGACCGGAATGACGTCGCTCGGCTCCGGTGCCAGCAACGTGGCAATAATGCAGGGGATCAGCAGCGCGGCCATCAGCCAGTACATGCCCTGCCAGCCCAGCCAGCGATCGGCCAGCCACAGCGCCAGTCCGCCAGAAACCAGCATCCCTAAGCGATAGCCCAGTACGCTAATCGCGGCGCCGGTACCACGCTCTTCTGCCGGAAGGACATCGGTTTTCCAGGCGTCGAAGACAATATCCTGGGACGCAGAACAGAAGGCGATAACCACTGCCAGGGCCGCCATCCAGCGCAACTGAGTGGCGGGCTCAAGGAATCCCATCGCCGCAATGGCAATCAACAGCAGGCATTGTGTGGTCAGGAGCCAGCCGCGGCGCCGGCCAAGAAACGGCGGCGTGTAGCGGTCCATTAAGGGCGACCAGAGAAACTTAAAGACGTAAGCCTGGCCGACAAGAGAGAAGAAACCGATGGTTTTCAGATCGATATTTTCAACCGTCATCCACGCCTGAAGCGTGCCTGAGGTCAAAGCAAGCGGTAAACCAGAAGCAAAACCAAGAATCAGCAGGATAGCTGATTTCGGCTGCTGAAAAATGCGTAAATAATGATTAGACATGGCTTATAGCGTAAACCCGGCGCGAGGCCGGGTTTACCAACAGATTAACGTGCGTTTTGCTTGATGAAATCGTGAATGCTGGTGTCCTGCGCCATATCGGCGATGGTATCGGTCAGGACGCTGTTGACAGCATTCGCAATGTTCTGGTTAGAGGCCTGGAAGGCGCCTTCAACAGAATAGCTGGCACGATAATTTTTGGTCATCTTAGTGCCGTTAGCGGCGGTGGCGATAATCGCAATATCGGCCTTGGTGGCGATGTTGTAACGCACGTTACCCTGGGAGACATCGGCATACAGTTTGTTGACGATGATCTGCAGGTCGACGGCACCGTTTGGCCCAATCATATAACCGCGAGCGGTCATTTGTTTTTCAAGCACTTCCTGCAGCAGGAAACGCAGATCGCGGGAGGCGGTCAGAGTGACCTGCTGGTTATTGCGCGTGACTTTTGCCAGCGCCTGGTCCGGACGCTGGTCAGCGCCGTTAATGCTGACGGTTACGCCCATCAGGCTCGGATCCTGCTGCGGCAGGCTCATTTTCGGCGATACATCGATGGTGGTCGGTGGCGTAGCGCATCCTGCCAGCATAAACAGCGCGACCAAAGGAAAAAGAATTTTCTTAAACATGTTCAGGGTCTCAACGCAGGGGGTGGTTTTACTCGTCATATTTGATTCTACAGGGGCGTTAGCGGCTGTTGCTGTAGCTCAAGTTATGTCGGGTAATTGAGAAAGATTCCCGCCATCATAACATTGCCAACGGCGAGGGGAAGTGGCAACGCATGTAATTTCATCGTGTTGCCTGTTTTATGACCTTTAGCCATTTTTATCGCGATCCTGGCGGGCGTTCTGGCGTCAACAGTGAGTAAACTAAATACTTTTGAATGAAAATATAAGAAGAATGCTAATTTTTTGTTGTTTTCCCCTAATGGAAGCGGTAAAAGCGGCTAACATTTAAAAGGAATGGCGGCATCTCAGCGTTGTCGGAGGAGAAAATTCATGATGATACGTGAGCAGATCGAAGCAAAACTTAGAGCAGCGTTCGACCCGGTGTATCTCGAAGTCGTGGATGAAAGCTATCGCCACAATGTGCCTGCGGGTTCTGAAAGTCATTTTAAAGTGGTGTTGGTTAGCGATCGTTTTACCGGCGAGCGTTTCCTTAATCGTCACCGGATGATTTACGGTACGTTGACCGAGGAACTGTCAAGCACCGTGCACGCGCTGGCGTTGCACACCTATACGATTAAAGAGTGGGAAGGGCTTCAGGACACTATCTTTGCGTCTCCTCCTTGTCGCGGAGCAGGAAGCATCGCCTAGAAATCGCATTTGCAACTGCCGGAGCTTTTCCAGTATGTTGCGTGAAGATTTATCCAAAAACGGCCTACGGGCCGTTTTGTTTTGCCTGAAAATGTGCTCAGTGGGTACTTTTTCAGGCAAATTTGCGCGGGAAATGTGAAAAATGCCGCAGCAGTGGGCGACAACCGTTCTCGACTCACAAAAGTGATGCCGCTATAATGCCGCGTCTTATATTATGAATGTCTTCGGGATGATTCTGACGACAGGGAATGTGTTTCTGATTTGAAGAGGGCATCCCGGTTCTGCGAAGCCACTGACACGCGCTTCCAGAGTTGACCGAGCACTGTGATTTTTTTGAGGTAACAAGATGCAAGTTTCAGTTGAAACCACTCAGGGCCTTGGGCGCCGTGTAACGATTACTATCGCCGCTGACAGCATCGAGAATGCTGTCAAAAGCGAGCTGGTCAACGTGGCGAAAAAAGTTCGCATTGACGGCTTCCGTAAAGGGAAAGTGCCGATGAATGTTGTTGCTCAGCGTTATGGCGCATCCGTTCGCCAGGACGTGCTGGGTGACCTGATGAGCCGTCATTTCGTTGACGCTATCATCAAAGAGAAAATCAATCCGGCCGGTGCGCCGAACTACGTTCCAGGCGAATACAAGCTGGGTGAAGACTTCACCTACGCGGTAGAATTCGAAGTTTACCCGGAAGTTGAGCTGCAGGGTCTGGAAGCAATCGAAGTTGAAAAACCGGTTGTTGAAGTAACCGAAGCTGACGTTGACACCATGCTGGATACTCTGCGTAAGCAGCAGGCTAACTGGAAAGACAAAGACGGTGCTGTTGATGCAGAAGATCGCGTCACCGTTGACTTCACCGGTTCTGTTGACGGCGAAGAGTTCGAAGGCGGCAAAGCGACTGACTTCGTACTGGCAATGGGCCAGGGTCGTATGATCCCGGGCTTTGAAGACGGTATCAAAGGTCACAAAGCTGGCGAAGAGTTCACTATCGACGTGACCTTCCCGGAAGAATACCACGCAGAAAACCTGAAAGGTAAAGCAGCTAAATTCGTCATCAACCTGAAAAAAGTTGAAGAACGTGAACTGCCGGAACTGACTGCTGAATTCATCAAACGTTTCGGCGTTGAAGATGGTTCCGTAGAAGGTCTGCGCGCTGAAGTGCGTAAAAACATGGATCGCGAGCTGAAAGGCGCCGTGCGTAACCGCGTTAAGTCTCAGGCTATCGAAGGTCTGGTCAAGGCTAACGACATCGATGTCCCGGCCGCACTGATCGACAGCGAAATCGACGTTCTGCGTCGTCAGGCTGCTCAGCGTTTCGGTGGCAACGAGAACCAGGCGCTGGAACTGCCGCGCGAACTGTTCGAAGAGCAGGCTAAACGCCGCGTTGTTGTTGGCCTGCTGCTGGGCGAAGTGATTCGTACCAACGAGCTGAAAGCTGACGAAGATCGCGTTAAAGGTCTGATCGAAGAGATGGCTTCCGCTTATGAAGATCCGAAAGAAGTTGTTGAGTTCTACAGCAAAAACAACGAACTGATGGACAACATGCATAACGTTGCGCTGGAAGAGCAGGCTGTTGAAGCCGTTCTGGCAAAAGCGAAAGTGTCTGAAAAAGCCACCACTTTCAACGAACTGATGAACCAGCAGGCGTAATTCCGCCTACCAGGTTTAAGGTTCAGGTAAAACCCGTTGCCGAGAGGCGGCGGGTTTTTTTTATCGCAACGATAGCCTCAGTATGAGTGCGAAAACGCGATATCAATGATAGCGTTACGACAAAAGCTTGTTATGCTTGAATTATGATTGCATCGTCCCCATTTCGAGGAGACGGAACTGCCTACGTGAAATCATGCATAATGACGACACGTGATTTCTCAGATTTGTTCAGGTTGCCGGCATTCGTCTAATATCCAGCTAATTTGAGCGATGACGGGTAGAAGGCTCTGGCTGATAATCCGTCCATAAGGTTACAATCAGTGCGGCAGGTTTATTCAAATTTAATCCAGGAGACGGAAATGTCATACAGTGGCGAACGAGATAACTTTGCACCCCATATGGCCCTGGTGCCGATGGTCATTGAACAGACCTCGCGCGGTGAACGTTCTTTTGATATCTATTCCCGTCTGCTCAAGGAACGCGTCATCTTTCTGACCGGCCAGGTGGAAGACCACATGGCGAACCTGATCGTGGCGCAGATGCTTTTTCTGGAAGCAGAAAACCCGGAAAAAGACATTTATTTATACATTAACTCTCCGGGCGGGGTGATCACTGCCGGGATGTCGATTTACGACACTATGCAGTTCATCAAGCCTGACGTGAGCACCATTTGTATGGGCCAGGCCTGTTCAATGGGCGCGTTCCTGTTAACCGCAGGGGCAAAAGGCAAGCGTTTCTGCCTGCCGAACTCTCGCGTGATGATCCACCAGCCGCTGGGCGGCTATCAGGGTCAGGCGACGGATATCGAAATTCACGCCCGCGAGATCCTGAAAGTGAAGGGTCGGATGAATGAACTGATGGCGCACCATACGGGTAAATCCCTGGAGCAGATTGAGACCGACACCGAGCGTGATCGTTTCCTTTCCGCCTCTGAAGCGGTGGAATACGGCCTGGTCGATTCCATTTTGACCCATCGTAATTGATGCCCCTGGCGTGAGGGTGCCGCTATACTTGTCTGGAGTAAGGCGGCACAACGCTGATCAGCGGCTTGCGCCTGAGAATGGCATTTGCGTCGTCGTGTGCGGCACAAAGAACTTAATAAGAGGTTTGGACTCATGACAGATAAACGCAAAGATGGTTCGGGCAAACTGTTGTATTGCTCTTTTTGCGGCAAAAGCCAGCATGAAGTGCGTAAGCTGATCGCCGGGCCATCCGTGTATATCTGCGACGAATGCGTTGATTTATGTAACGACATCATTCGCGAAGAGATTAAAGAAGTTGCGCCGCATCGCGAGCGCAGTGCGCTGCCGACGCCGCACGAAATTCGCCACCATCTGGACGATTATGTTATCGGTCAGGAACCGGCGAAAAAGGTGCTGGCCGTCGCGGTCTATAACCACTACAAACGTCTGCGCAATGGTGACACCAGCAACGGCGTTGAGCTGGGTAAAAGTAACATCCTGCTGATCGGGCCGACCGGTTCCGGTAAAACGCTGCTGGCCGAAACGCTGGCGCGCCTGCTGGATGTGCCGTTTACCATGGCGGACGCCACCACCCTGACCGAAGCCGGTTACGTGGGTGAAGACGTTGAAAACATCATTCAGAAACTGTTGCAGAAATGCGACTACGACGTGCAGAAAGCACAGCGCGGCATCGTGTATATCGATGAAATCGACAAGATTTCTCGTAAATCCGATAACCCGTCGATCACCCGTGATGTATCAGGGGAAGGCGTGCAGCAGGCGCTGCTGAAGCTGATCGAAGGTACCGTGGCCGCTGTGCCGCCGCAGGGTGGCCGTAAGCATCCGCAGCAGGAATTCTTGCAGGTTGATACCTCCAAGATTCTGTTTATCTGCGGCGGGGCGTTTGCCGGTCTGGATAAAGTCATCTCCCACCGTGTTGAAACCGGCTCTGGTATTGGTTTCGGCGCGACGGTGAAGGCAAAATCCGACAAGGCCAGCGAAGGCGAGCTGCTGTCCCAGGTTGAGCCGGAAGATCTGATCAAATTTGGTCTGATTCCGGAGTTCATCGGTCGTCTGCCGGTGGTGGCTACCCTGAACGAGCTGAGCGAAGACGCGCTGATCCAGATCCTGAAAGAGCCGAAAAATGCTCTGACCAAACAGTATCAGGCGTTGTTCAATCTGGAAGGTGCGGAGCTGGAGTTCCGTGATGAAGCGCTGGATGCGATCGCTAAAAAAGCGATGGCGCGTAAAACCGGCGCCCGTGGTTTGCGTTCAATCGTTGAAGCCGCACTGCTGGATACTATGTACGATCTGCCGTCGATGGACGACGTCGAAAAAGTGGTGATTGACGCGTCGGTGATTGATGGCCAAAGCAAGCCGATGCTGATCTACGGTAAACCGGAAGCACAGCAAGCATCTGGTGAATAATTCGCCAAATTGCTCAAGCAGTTAACCAAAAAGGGGGGATTTTATCTCCCCTTTTATTTTTCCTGCATTCCTGCCGTTGAATGTATGGATTACATCCCCATATACTGGTTTACATATTAACAGCGTCGCGATGGAAGGTCGTGCCGCTGACTACCTGGCGGACTTTAAACTAAGAGAGAGCTCTATGAATCCTGAGCGTTCTGAACGCATTGAAATCCCCGTATTGCCGTTGCGCGATGTGGTGGTTTATCCGCACATGGTCATACCCCTGTTTGTAGGGCGGGAAAAATCTATCCGTTGTCTTGAAGCGGCTATGGACCATGATAAAAAAATCATGCTGGTTGCGCAGAAAGAAGCTTCGACGGATGAGCCGGGTGTAAATGATCTTTTCACCGTCGGGACCGTGGCGTCAATTTTACAGATGTTGAAGCTGCCTGATGGCACCGTCAAAGTGCTGGTTGAAGGCCTGCAGCGCGCGCGTATTTCTGCGTTATCTGACGACGGCGAGCATTTCTCAGCGAAAGCGGAGTACCTCGAATCGCCAGCGATCGAAGAGCGCGAGCAGGAAGTGCTGGTGCGCACCGCGATCGGTCAGTTTGAAGGCTACATCAAGCTGAACAAAAAAATCCCGCCAGAAGTGCTGACGTCGCTCAATAGCATCGACGATCCCGCACGTCTGGCCGACACCATCGCTGCCCACATGCCGCTGAAGCTGGCCGATAAGCAGTCCGTCCTCGAGATGTCCGACATCAACGAACGTCTGGAATATCTGATGGCGATGATGGAATCGGAAATCGATCTGCTGCAGGTTGAGAAGCGTATTCGCAACCGTGTGAAAAAGCAGATGGAGAAATCTCAGCGTGAGTAT
Source organism: Klebsiella sp. R445 (assembly GCF_051131755.1). Taxonomy (NCBI): domain Bacteria; kingdom Pseudomonadati; phylum Pseudomonadota; class Gammaproteobacteria; order Enterobacterales; family Enterobacteriaceae; genus Klebsiella; species Klebsiella sp. R445. The sequence goes on along the minus strand of NZ_CP180446.1, from coordinate 1,980,863 downwards.
TATCTGAATGAGCAGATGAAGGCCATCCAGAAAGAGCTCGGTGAGATGGACGATGCCCCGGACGAGAACGAAGCGCTGAAGCGCAAGATCGACGCGGCGAAAATGCCGAAAGAGGCAAAAGAAAAAACCGAAGCGGAACTGCAAAAGCTGAAGATGATGTCACCGATGTCGGCGGAAGCGACCGTCGTGCGTGGCTATATCGACTGGATGGTGCAGGTGCCGTGGAATGCGCGCAGCAAAGTCAAAAAAGATCTGCGCCAGGCTCAGGAAGTCCTCGATACCGACCATTACGGCCTTGAGCGCGTGAAGGATCGTATCCTTGAGTATCTTGCAGTGCAGAGCCGTGTGAACAAGCTCAAAGGGCCGATTCTGTGCCTGGTAGGGCCGCCGGGGGTGGGTAAAACCTCGCTGGGCCAATCCATCGCCAAGGCCACCGGACGTAAGTACGTGCGTATGGCGCTGGGTGGCGTGCGCGATGAAGCGGAAATCCGCGGCCATCGTCGTACCTACATTGGCTCCATGCCGGGTAAATTGATCCAGAAAATGGCGAAAGTGGGCGTTAAAAACCCGCTGTTCCTGCTTGATGAGATCGATAAAATGTCTTCCGACATGCGTGGCGATCCGGCTTCGGCGCTGCTGGAGGTGTTGGATCCAGAACAAAACGTGGCCTTTAACGACCATTATCTGGAAGTGGACTACGACCTCAGCGATGTGATGTTTGTGGCGACCTCTAACTCCATGAACATTCCAGCACCGCTGCTGGATCGTATGGAAGTGATTCGTCTGTCTGGTTACACCGAAGATGAAAAACTGAACATTGCCAAACGCCACCTGTTGTCAAAACAGATTGAGCGTAACGCGCTGAAAAAAGGCGAGCTGACCGTTGAGGACAGCGCGATCGTCGGGATTATTCGTTACTACACCCGTGAAGCTGGCGTGCGTGGGCTGGAGCGTGAAATCTCCAAACTGTGCCGTAAGGCGGTTAAACAGCTGCTGCTGGATAAGACCCTGAAGCACATCACGATTAATGGCGATAACCTGCATGATTTCCTCGGCGTGCAGCGCTACGACTACGGTCGTGCGGATAGCGAAAATCGTGTTGGCCAGGTCACCGGTCTGGCGTGGACGGAAGTGGGCGGCGATCTGCTGACCATTGAAACCGCCTGCGTACCGGGTAAAGGCAAGCTGACCTACACCGGTTCGTTGGGTGAAGTGATGCAGGAGTCCATTCAGGCGGCGTTGACGGTAGTGCGTTCTCGTGCGGATAAACTGGGTATTAACTCGGATTTCTACGAAAAACGCGACATTCACGTCCACGTTCCTGAAGGGGCGACGCCGAAGGATGGTCCGAGTGCTGGTATTGCTATGTGCACCGCGTTGGTTTCCTGCCTGACCGGGAATCCGGTACGTGCCGATGTTGCGATGACCGGGGAAATTACCCTGCGTGGCCAGGTGCTGCCGATCGGTGGTCTGAAGGAAAAACTGCTGGCAGCGCATCGCGGTGGCATTAAGACTGTTCTGATTCCTGATGAAAATAAACGCGATCTGGAAGAAATTCCTGACAACATTATTGCCGATTTAGACATTCACCCGGTGAAACGAATCGAAGAAGTTCTGACACTTGCGTTGCAGAATGAGCCGTTTGGCATGCAGGTTGTCACGGCAAAATAGTGATATCGCGCAAAGAGCGTTAAGAAAAGTGGGGCTGGTGAGTAAAATCGTACTTGCCAGCCTTTTTTTGTGTAGCTAACTTAGATCGCTGGCAGGGGGTCATCTACAACTCTGTTGTAAGGGCATGACAGTCCTGATATAACTGCTGCGCGGTCGCACCACGAAGGATTCTGGTGCGATATAAATTATAAAGAGAGGAAGAGAACAGTGAATAAATCTCAACTGATTGACAAAATTGCTGCGGGTGCGGACATTTCTAAAGCTGCAGCCGGACGTGCGTTAGATGCTTTAATTGCTTCTGTTACTGAATCTCTGCAAGCTGGGGATGATGTTGCGCTGGTTGGATTTGGTACTTTCGCGGTCAAAGAGCGTGCTGCCCGTACTGGCCGCAACCCGCAAACCGGTAAAGAAATTACTATCGCCGCAGCTAAAGTACCGGGCTTCCGTGCCGGTAAAGCGCTGAAAGACGCAGTAAACTGATCAAGTTCCCGTCAGGGAAGGTGACGAAATACAAGGGCGCATCGTGAGATGTGCCTTTTTTCTTTGTCCAGAACTCGACTTTATGTGTGTTTATGCGCACTTGTGGGCTGACAATCACCCCATTTTCTTGTCAAAATAGGTCCTCACGCGCGGCAGCCATCACGTGCTATGCTGCGCGAGCTAAAGTCATCTACAGCGGAGCGTTGTTACACCATGATGGACAACCTACGCACGGCCGCGAACAGCGTCGTGCTCAAGATTATTTTCGGTATCATCATTGTCTCGTTCATATTGACCGGGGTAAGTGGTTACCTGATTGGCGGCAGCAGCAACTATGCCGCGAAAGTTAATGACCAGGAGATTGGTCGTTCACAGTTTGAGAATGCCGTTGCCAGCGAGCGTAATCGTATGCAGCAGCAGCTTGGCGATCAGTTTTCTGAACTGGCGGCCAATGAAAACTACATGAAAACCATGCGTCAGCAGGTGCTGAACCGTCTGATTGATGAGTCCCTGCTGGATCAGTATGCCCGCGAACTGAATCTGAGCGTCAGCGACGCCCAGGTCAAACAGGCGATCTTCCAGACCCAGGCTTTCCAGACGGACGGTAAATTTAGTAACGAACGCTTTGGCAGCATCGTGGGCCAGATGGGGATGACTACCGACCAGTATGCACAGGCGCTGCGTAACCAGCTGACCACGCAGCAGCTGGTTAACGCCATTGCCGGCACCGACTTTATGTTGACCGGTGAGTCCGATGAGCTGGCGGCGTTGGTTTCGCAGCAGCGTGTGGTGCGTGAAGCTACCATTGATGTGAACGCGCTGGCGGCGAAACAGACCGTGACCGATGCGGAAGTTGATGCATACTACCAGCAGAATCAGGCGCGTTTCATGGCGCCAGAGCAGTTCCGTGTTAGCTACATCAAAATGGATGCCGCTAGCATGCAGGAAAACGTTTCTGACCAGGATATTCAATCCTGGTATGACCAGCATCAGGACCAGTTCACGCAGCCGCAGCGTAACCGCTACAGCGTGATTCAGACCAAAACTGAAGCCGATGCACAGGCCGTGGTTGACGAGCTGAAGAAAGGGGCTGATTTCGCCACGCTGGCGAAAGAAAAATCCACCGATATTATCTCTGCCCGTAACGGCGGTGACATGGGTTGGATGGAAGATGCTGCGACGGTTCCTGAGCTGAAAAATGCCGGCCTGAAAGAGAAAGGCCAGCTGTCCGGCGTGATCAAATCTTCTGTTGGTTTCCTGGTTGTGCGTCTTGACGATATGCAGCCAGCAAAAGTCAAACCACTGGCTGACGTTCGTGATGATATCGCGGCGAAAGTGAAACAGGAAAAAGCGCTGGATGCCTACTACGCGCTGCAGCAGAAAGTGAGCGACGCGGCCAGCAACGATAACGAATCTCTGGCAGGCGCGGCGCAGGCTGCGGGCGTCAAAGTAAGCGAAACCGGCTGGTTTGGTCGTGACAATCTGCCGGAAGAGCTGAACTTTAAACCGGTCTCCGATGCTATCTTCAACGGTGGTCTGGTGGGCGAGAACGGTTCACCGGGCAGCAACTCCGATATCATCACCGTGGACGGCGATCGCGCATTTGTTCTGCGCATCAGCGAGCATAAAGCGGAAGCGGTCAAACCGCTGGCGGAAGTGAAAGCGCAGGTTACCGACATCGTGAAACACACCAAAGCTGAACAGCAGGCGAAACTGGATGCAGACAAACTGCTGACCGCGCTGAAAGACGGCAAAGGTGACGAGGCGTTGAAAGCCGCTGGTTTAAGCTTCGGTTCCGCACAGACGCTGGCACGTACCGGTCAGGATCCATTAAGCCAGGCGGCGTTTGCACTGCCGCTGCCGCAGCCGGGTAAACCGAGCTACGGTATTGGTAGCGATATGAAAGGTAACGTGGTCCTGCTGGCGCTGGACGAGGTTAAACCGGGCGATATGCCGGAAGCGCAGAAAGCCGCGATGGTTCAGGGTATCACCCAGAACAACGCTCAGATTGCTTTCGAAGCGCTGATGAGCAACTTGCGTAAGACAGCGAAAATTAAGCTCGGCGATACCATCGACCAGCAGCAGTAATCTCGTGACGCTTCGCAAAAATCAGTAACGTGATGTAATCCTCAAAGGCCGCTTTCGCGGCCTTTTCCATTTCTGTCGATCGGCTTTTGCACGCTTTTTTCTCCCTCGCTATGGTGTCCGTGCTGTCTACACACAAGGAGATCACAGCATGAAACAAGGTGTTAAAACGATGATGGCCGCAACCGTGTTACTTTGGGCGGCGGGAAGCCAGATGGTGCTGGCGGCATCGACCAGCGATAAAGCGTCGGCAGCGGTCAAGCACGAGAGCGTGCCGTCGCCACAGACAAAAGCACCGGCGGTGTTAAAAGCTGCGGCGGGGGAGGCCCGGGTCAGCATCAACAGCGCCAGCGCGGAAGAGCTAATGCAGGCGATGAACGGCGTCGGTCTGAAGAAAGCCCAGGCGATTGTCAGCTATCGCGAAGAGTTCGGGCCATTTAAAACGGTGGACGATCTCAAGCAGGTGCCCGGAATGGGGCACTCTCTGGTAGAGCGAAATCTGGCGCATCTGATGCTGTAATTTTCCGTTCCGGGCTTGCACAGCCGCAAATCTTTGCCAGACTAAAGAGGTCACGAAAGTGGTGTGACCTCTGACCTCAATATGACAATAAGACTAAGGCATTTGCGCTATGCAGACACAAATCAAAGTTCGTGGATATCACCTGGATGTTTATCAGCACGTCAATAACGCTCGCTACCTTGAGTTTCTGGAAGAGGCGCGTTGGGATGGCCTGGAAAACAGCGCCGCGTTCCACTGGATGACCGCCCGCAACATCGCCTTTGTGGTGGTGAATATCAATATTAACTATCGTCGCCCGGCGGTGCTGGGGGATGTATTAACCGTGACCAGCCATCTGCAACAGCTTAATGGTAAAAGCGGCACCTTAAATCAGGTGGTTACCCTGAATCCTGAGGGCGAAGTGGTGGCCGACGCGGTGATCACCTTTGTCTGCATTGATTTAAAAACACAAAAGGCCCTGCCGCTGGACGGCGAGTTGCGCGAGAAGTTGGAGCAGCTTGAGTCTTGCTGACTAGTATGTCCCGGAGGTGGTGCTGCGCACCTGTCCGGGCTCCGCGCCCTCAGCTGCCTGCGAGCCGGTAGCCCGGGCAGGCGCATCGCGCTACCCCCGGGAAATAACCGATTACTGTAGCCCGGTTTTCTGCTTCATCAGTGCCATTACCGCGGTTTTATCGTCCTGGTACTGCTTCAGACCGTTGGCGCGCAGGTTACAGGCGGCACATTGCCCGCAGCCATCGCCTTTAATCCCGTTGTAGCAGGTCAGGGTTTCGTTGCGCACCAGTTCCAGTTGACCCCAGTAATCAGCCAGGGCCCAGGTTTCAGCCTTATTCAGCCACATCAGCGGCGTTTCGAAGCGGATATCTTTTGCCATGCCAAGGCTGACCGCATGATGGAGCGCCTTGACGAAATCGTCGCGGCAGTCCGGGTAGCCGGAAAAATCGGTCTCACAGACGCCGGTGATGATCGCTTCAGCCTTAACCTGATAGGCGTAAATTGCCGTCAGCGTTAAAAACAGGATATTGCGACCAGGCACGAAGGTATTCGGGATACCGTCGGCATTCGGCTCATAGTCCGGTACCGGGATGCTATCGCGGGTCAGGCTGCTGACGGCTAGCTCGTTGAGCAGCGTGACGTCCAGCACCTTATGAGCCACGGCGCCCAGTTTCAGTGCCAGCTCACGAGCTACGTCGATTTCCGCGCGGTGGCGTTGGCCATAATCAAAAGTGACGCAGTGCACTTCATCATACTGTTTCAGAGCCTGCACCAGGCAGGTCGTTGAGTCTTGTCCTCCACTGAAGACAACTACGGCGCGTTTCATAGCAATTCCTGACAATCAAAGTGAAAGCGATATGGTAGCGCTTGAGGGGCGCGGCGACCAGCTCCATCACGGCGCAGATGCCGGTAGCCAGGCGCTGGTGAAATCGAACCAGCCGCGGGCATTAAGCTCCAGGCCGTTCACCCCCGGCGGGGCGCTGATACGGTAATTGTAATTGAACAATGGCGTCATAATGGCGTCGTCCATCAGCCCGTTGAAGACGTTGCGTAATGCGTCGTTACGGCTGCGCTCTTCTGGCTGGGCCTGAACGGCGTCGAGGGTCGCCTGTAAATGGGCATATTGCGCCCCGGTCAACACATTGGGCCACATTGCATCACAGCGGAGCCACTGTTCCAGGGTGTATTCCGGTGATTCGCCGATCAGGCGATCGCCCATAATGAGATCCGCCTGCGGCAGATCCTGGCAACCCTGCCAGTTTTTCGCGTCGTGAAAAATGAGAGTCAGTTCGCAGCCAAGCGCGGCAAGCCGTAGGCGAAGCTGTTCTGCCATTGTATGCAGTTCGACGGGCAGGTGGTACAGCAGCGTCAGCCGCTTGGGGAGCTGGATATCATGATTCTCCGGTCCCTGAGGGATCGTCCAGCCGGGAAGTACCTCGTTGCTGGGGGTGATCAGATCTTCGTCGAGAGGAAGGGTTTCCAGCAGTGAAGAACGATGGATCAACGACACCAGACGCTGTGCCTGGGCGTTGCTGAGCCGGGGGCTCTGATGCAGCGCCAGATAACAAAAACCGAGGCTGATGCTGTTGCTGACCTGGCGCAGATTCGTAAGCTCATCCGGATCGCCAATCGTAATTTGCACCGGGTGGCGACAGCTGGTGCCCAGATTTTGTTCAAACAGCTGGGGCGTGATCCAGTACTCCACCGTCTGGATCAGCGGATGGTTCAGATGATAACGCGGATGATTTTCCAGCCGAACCAGCTCAGGGCTAAACAGTGTCAGGCGGAACGGACCGCTACCGACCGTCGGATCGTCGGGGTGGGCCAGTACGCTACAATAGCTGGCGAGGCGAAACGGCAGCCAAAAATCCGGGCGAAACAAGGTGATCGTCAGGCACTGCGTATGGGTCACATCAATCTGCTTAATGCTGGCAAACAGCGTGCGCAGGGCCGGCAAGTTGAGCAACATCAGTAAACGCTGCTGGATCTGCGCGGTCTCCAGCGAATCACCGTTATGCCAGAACAGCGTTGAGCGAATAAAGAACTGCCAGCGCAGGCCGTCAGCCGAAATCTGCCAGTGATGGGCCAAATCCCCGACCGGGGAACGGCTTTGTGCATCAAAGCGCGTCAGGCCAGAGAAAATCTGGCCGGCCAGATGCTGCTCCGCGCGACCGGGTAAAAACCCCGGCTGGAGCGGATCGAGCGGGCGATAGTAGGGAATACGCAGGGTCGGCGTATTGTTCTGCCACTGGCCGCCAAGAAACGGTGAGAGCAGTGCCTTAAGCTCGCCCGTCGCCAGCTGAGCCAGCTCCAGCGCGTTTTTCTGCTGCCCGTTGTTCAGGGCCAGCTCCATCATCTCGTTACGTAAGGTTTCCGGTGAACGATGGAATGTCAGGGTGCCGCGCTTCCCGCGCCCGGCGCTCGACTGCCAGCTCAGCCAGCCAGCCTGCTGGGCCTGACGAAGCAGCGTCCGAATATGGCGCTCGCTGCAAAAGCAACGGGCGGATAGTTCGCCGACGGTCACCTGCTGTGGCGCGCCGGACGAGGGCTGCCAGAGGCGCTGGTACTGGTTCAGACGATTTAATAATCTCATCACACTTTATCCTTTAAGCGGCCGCTGCGGTCAGTGATAAATCCGGAACAATATAATCTATCTATTCACTATTACTTCCGTATATCTCAGGCAATACTGGAACTCAAGCAAAACTCATCACGCTCTGGGGAGCAGAACATGGCAAGACTCGCTGCATTTGATATGGACGGCACGCTGTTGATGCCGGACCATCGTCTGGGAACGACCACGCTCGCGACGCTCAGACGCCTGCGTGAGCGTGATATCACCCTGACCTTTGCCACGGGACGCCATGCGCTGGAAATGCGCCATGTTATCGGTGAGTTTGCGCTGGATGCTTATTTAATTACCGGCAACGGTACGCGGATCCATACCCTGAACGGCGAAGAGCTGCACCGGAGCGATCTGACCCCGGATGTCGCGGAGGCGGTGCTCCACCGTCACTGGGACACCGCAGCCAGCATGCACGTCTTTAATGACCAGGGCTGGTTTACCGGGCAGGAGATGCCCGAGCTGCTGAAAGCACATATTTTTAGCGGTTTCCGCTATCAGATTGCTGACCCGAAGCGGATGCCGGGCAATACTGTCACCAAGGTGTGCTTCTGCGGCGATCACGACGATCTCCAGCGCCTCCAGCTTCAGCTGGCTGAAGCGCTCGGCGAACGCGCGCATATCTGTTTCTCGGCGTTCGATTGTCTGGAAGTGCTGCCGAATGGCTGCAATAAAGGCGCTGCGCTGGCGGTGCTTGGCCAGCATCTTGGCGTGTCGATGCAGGATTGTATGGCGTTCGGCGATGCCATGAACGACCGCGAGATGCTGGGAAGCGTCGGGCGCGGTGTGATTATGGGCAACGCGATGCCGCAGCTCAAAGCCGAGCTGCCGCATCTACCGGTAATCGGGGACTGTCGCCACGAGGCGGTCTCTCATTTTTTAACGCATTGGCTGGATAATCCTGATCTTCCTTATTCCCCCGAATAAATAGACCCTTCCAGCAGCCAGACACCTCGGTGTCTGGCTTTTTTTATTGTCCGTTCACCATCGCCGCAATTTTTGCCTGCCACGGCGCGATGTCACCAATATGGCTCGCCACCCACTGCGGGTTGTAATAGCTTTCGAGATAGCGCTCGCCGCTGTCGCACAGCAGGGTGACAATGGAGCCACTGCGTCCTTCAGCACGCATCTGCACGGCAAGCTCGAGCACGCCCCACATATTGGTCCCGGTAGAGGCGCCGACTTTCCGGCCCAGCAGCGTTTCCAGCCACAAAGCGGTGGCGACGCTGGCCGCGTCCGGCACCCGCAGCATGTCATCGACCACATCCGGAATAAATGACGGCTCGACCCGTGGGCGACCAATCCCCTCAATTTTACTCCCGACGGTGCTGCGCAGCGCGCTATCACGGCTCTGCCAGTAATCGAGGAATACCGAATTTTGTGGGTCAACGACCAGTAACTGCGTGCCATATCCCTGACTGCGGATATAGCGGCCAATGGTGGCGGAGGTTCCCCCGGTACCAGCGCTCATCACGATGTAAGAGGGCTGCGGATGTGGCTCATGGGTCATCTGACGGAAAATACTGTCAGCGATATTGTTGTTGCCGCGCCAGTCCGTCGCGCGCTCGGCGAAGGTAAACTGATCCATATAATGGCCGTTCAGTTCGCGGGCCAGCATCTCGGAGGCGGCATAGATTTCACACGCGCTCTCGACGAAATGGCAGCGGCCGCCGTAAAACTCAATCTGTTCGATTTTGCGTTTCGCCGTGCAGGACGGCATCACGGCGATAAACGGCAGGCCCAGCAGACGGGCAAAATAGGCTTCCGACACGGCGGTTGAGCCGGAAGAGGCTTCAATGATCGTGGTTCCTTCCTTAATCCAGCCATTGCACAGGCCGTACAGGAACAGTGAGCGGGCCAGGCGGTGCTTCAGGCTGCCGGTAGGATGGGTGCTCTCATCCTTCAGATAGATCTGGATACCTGGGAACCCGGGCAGCGCCAGGCGAATAAGGTGCGTGTCGGCGGAACGCTGATAATCGGCGTTAATTTCACTAATGGCGTGTTTTACCCAGGCGCTATTCATCGTTATTTCCAGTTTGTCATATTGTGCCCAGCTTAGCGGAAGTGTGAGGAAAAATTGTTGCTATTTAGCCTTTCGATTACACTATAAGGAGTAAAGTTTTCTCCTGGGACGCCAAATGTTAGATAAAATTGACCGTAAGCTGCTTTCTCTGCTGCAAACAGACTGCACCCTCTCTTTGCAGGCGCTGGCCGATGCCGTTAATCTGACCACCACTCCCTGCTGGAAACGGCTGAAGCGCCTGGAAGATGAGGGTATCCTGCGGGGGCGTGTCGCGCTGCTGGATGCTGAAAAACTTGGCCTTGGTCTGACGGCATTTGTGTTGATTAAAACTCAGCACCACAGCAGCGACTGGTACTGTCGCTTCGTCAGTGAAGTCACCCAGATGGCGGAAGTCCTGGGTTTCTGGCGCATGGCGGGAGAGTACGATTACCTGCTGCGAGTGCAGGTGGCGGACATGAAACGCTACGATGATTTTTATAAACGGCTGGTGAACAGCGTGCCGGGGTTGTCTGATGTCACTTCGAGTTTCGCGATGGAACAGATAAAATACACTACGGCCTTACCTATTGATTAGCGGCGTTTGCCGCGACGATTGACACACTCAGGATTCTACTGCTTGCGATTATTTGCCCAACTCAGCTGGTACTTCCGCCGGGAGTGGCGCCGCTATCTCGGTGCCATTGCCTTGCTGATCATTATCGCCATTTTACAACTGATCCCGCCGAAAGTGGTGGGGATCGTAGTCGATGGCGTCACCAGACAACATTTTAGCGCCGGGACGATCTGGCTGTGGATCGGCTCGTTAGTGCTGATCGCGGTGATGGTCTATCTGCTGCGCTACGTCTGGCGCGTACTGCTGTTCGGTGCGTCCTATCAACTGGCGGTGGAGCTGCGGGAAGATTTTTATCGCCAGCTCAGCCGCCAGCATCCCGCCTTTTACCTGCGCCACCGTACCGGGGATCTGATCGCGCGAGCGACCAACGACGTTGACCGGGTGGTCTTTGCCGCGGGTGAGGGGGTGTTGACCCTGGTCGACTCGCTGGTGATGGGCTGCGCGGTGTTCATCGTGATGTCGACGCAGATCAGCTGGCAGCTCACGCTGCTGGCGCTGCTGCCGATGCCGGTGATGGCGCTGGTGATTAAGCGCAACGGCGATGCGCTGCATGAACGTTTCCGCGTTGCCCAGGCGGCGTTCTCCAGTCTGAACGACCGAACCCAGGAAAGCCTGACCAGTATCCGCATGATCAAAGCCTTTGGTCTTGAAGACCGCCAGTCGGCGCAGTTCTCTGCCGACGCCGCGGATACCGGAAAGAAAAATATGCGCGTGGCGCGCATTGATGCGCGTTTCGACCCGACGATTTACATCGCCATTGGCACCGCGAATCTGCTGGCGATCGGCGGAGGGAGCTGGATGGTGATGCAGGGCAGCATGACGCTCGGTCAGTTAACCAGCTTTGTGATGTATCTCGGGCTGATGATCTGGCCGATGCTGGCGCTGGCGTGGATGTTTAACATCGTCGAGCGCGGTAGCGCGGCCTATAGCCGGATCCGCACGATGCTCGAAGAGGCGCCGACCGTCAACGATGGCAGCGAACAGGTGCCTGAAGGCCGCGGCGTATTGAATGTTGCGGTGCGCGAGTTTATCTATCCGCAGGCGCATAAAGCTTCACTGGAAAAGGTGAACTTTGTGCTCCAGCCAGGGCAGATGCTGGGCATCTGCGGGCCAACCGGCTCGGGAAAAAGCACCATCCTGGCGCTGATCCAACGTCACTTTGATGTCACCCAGGGGGATATTCGTTTTCATGATATTCCCCTGACCCGGCTGCAGCTCGATAGCTGGCGCGCCCGGCTGGCGGTCGTTAACCAGACGCCGTTTCTGTTTTCCGATACCGTCGCTAATAACATCGCGCTCGGCAGGCCTGATGCGACGCCGGAGCAAATAGAACGTGCGGCGCGGTTAGCCAGCGTACACGACGATATTTTGCGTCTGCCTCAGGGATATGAAACGGAAGTGGGCGAACGCGGCGTGATGCTCTCCGGTGGGCAGAAACAGCGTATTTCAATTGCCCGCGCGCTGCTGCTGGAGGCGGAGATCCTCATTCTGGATGATGCGCTGTCGGCGGTGGACGGCCGGACGGAACACCAGATCCTGCATAACCTACGACAGTGGGGGGAAGGGCGCACGGTGATCATCAGCGCCCATCGCCTGTCAGCCTTAACGGAAGCCAGCGAAATCCTGGTGATGCAGCACGGACATATCGTCCAGCGCGGTCGCCATGACGGACTGGCGGCTCAACCCGGCTGGTACCGCGATATGTATCGTTATCAGCAGCTGGAAGCGGCGCTGGACGATGCGCCACAGGAACATGAGGAGGCCACCGATGCGTAGTTTTGCCGAACTCTGGCCCACCTTAAAACGCCTGCTGGCCTACGGTTCTCCGTGGCGTAAACCGCTGATTATTGCGGTGGTGATGATGTGGATTGCCGCCGCGGCCGAGGTCAGCGGTCCGCTGCTGATCAGCTACTTTATCGATAATATGGTGGCGAAGAACGCGCTGCCGCTGAAGCTGGTTTGCGGTCTGGCGGTGGCCTACCTTGGATTACAGATCCTCGCGGCCACCCTGCATTATAACCAGTCGCTGCTGTTTAACCGTGCCGCCGTCGGCGTGGTGCAGCAGCTACGAAGCGATGTGATGGATGCTGCGCTGCGCCAACCGCTCAGCGAATTTGATACCCAGCCGGTGGGGCAACTGATCTCCCGAGTGACCAATGACACCGAAGTGATTCGCGACCTCTATGTGACCGTGGTGGCAACCGTGCTGCGCAGCGCCGCGCTGATTGGCGCGATGCTGGTGGCGATGTTTAGCCTTGACTGGCGCATGGCGCTGGTGGCGCTGGCTATCTTCCCGGCGGTGTTGATTGTCATGCTGATTTATCAACGCTACAGCACGCCTATCGTGCGCCGGGTTCGCGCATGGCTGGCGGATATCAACGATGGCTTTAATGAAGTGATTAACGGTATGGGCGTCATCCAGCAGTTCCGCCAGCAGGCGCGGTTCGGCGAACGGATGCGTGAAGCCAGCCACGCTCACTATCTGGCGCGGATGCAGACGCTGCGCCTTGACGGTTTCCTCCTGCGCCCGCTGTTGAGCCTGTTCTCAACCCTGGTGCTCTGCGGGCTGCTGATGCTGTTTGGCTTCAGTTCCGTCGGCACGATTGAAGTCGGGGTGCTGTATGCCTTTATCAGCTACCTTGGGCGCCTGAATGAGCCGCTGATCGAGCTGACGACGCAGCAGTCGATGCTCCAGCAGGCGGTTGTGGCCGGTGAACGAGTGTTCGAACTGATGGATCGCCCGCGCCAGGCGTGGGGGCAGGATAATGCCCCGCTGCGCAGCGGCAGGGTATCAATCGAGGATCTGTCGTTTGCCTACCGTGGCGATCGGCTGGTGCTGAAAGAGATTAATCTTGAGATCCCTTCCCGCGGTTTTGTGGCGCTGGTGGGCCATACCGGCAGTGGAAAAAGCACCCTGGCCAGCCTGATGATGGGCTACTACCCGCTGACCCGAGGGGAAATCCGCATCGACGGACGTCCGCTCGCGTCGTTAAGCCACAGCGCCTTGCGCCAGGGCGTGGCGATGGTGCAGCAGGATCCGGTGGTGCTGGCCGATACCTTTTATGCCAACGTCACCCTGGGGCGCGATATCAGCGAGGCGCAGGTCTGGGAGGCGCTGGAGTCGGTGCAGCTGGCGGAGCTGGCGCGTAGCATGGACGGCGGGATCTACACCCAGCTGGGCGAGCAGGGGAATAATCTCTCCGTGGGGCAAAAGCAGCTGCTGGCGCTGGCGCGAGTGCTGGTGGATACGCCGCAGATACTGATTCTCGATGAGGCGACGGCAAATATCGATTCCGGTACCGAGCAGGCGATTCAGCAGGCGCTGGCAAAAGTTCGCCAGCACACCACCCTGGTGGTGATCGCGCATCGCCTGTCAACGATCGTGGAGGCCGATACCATTCTGGTGCTCCATCGCGGACAGGCCGTTGAGCGTGGCAATCATCAGCAACTGTTGGCGGCAAAAGGGCGCTACTGGCAGATGTATCAGCTGCAGCTGGCCGGTGAAGAGCTGGCCGCCAGCGCCCAGGAAGAGTCGCTGACCGCCTGATGCACCATAAACAGGCAGTGGTTTTGTGGCGAATAAATGTGGTGCAAAAATGCAACTTACCATGCACTGTTGTGGTGCATTTTTGGCCGAAACGGATGCTTTTCTGAGGCATTCTTCCTCCATTCTCGTCTTTTCGTTGTGAAAAGGGCCGCTATGCGGTCCTTTTTCATTTCTGGCATAGCCCTTGCTTTATTCCCTGTGTGTTAGCTGCTGCCATTACGAATTCTGAGCGGAGGGGACTTATGAAGCTGGTTACCGTGGTAATCAAACCATTCAAACTGGAAGATGTGCGTGAAGCGTTATCTTCCATCGGCATTCAGGGCCTTACGGTCACTGAGGTAAAAGGGTTTGGCCGTCAAAAGGGTCATGCCGAGCTGTACCGTGGTGCCGAATATAGCGTCAATTTTCTGCCAAAAGTGAAGATTGACGTCGCGATTGCCGACGATCAGCTTGATGAGGTCGTTGATGTCATTAGTAAAGCGGCCTACACCGGAAAAATTGGCGATGGCAAAATTTTTGTCGCTGAACTGCAACGCGTTATTCGCATCCGCACCGGCGAAGCCGACGAAGCGGCACTGTAACGACCAGACCACACAGTGATGGGGATCGAGAAAATGAAAATAGCGACAATGAAAACGGGTCTGGGTGCGCTGGCACTTCTTCCGGGGCTGGCGATGGCCGCACCGGCAGTGGCAGATAAAGCCGACAACGCCTTCATGATGATTTGCACCGCGCTGGTGCTGTTTATGACAATTCCGGGCATCGCGCTGTTTTACGGCGGCCTGATTCGCGGCAAGAACGTGCTCTCAATGCTGACGCAGGTGATCGTTACCTTTGCGCTGGTGTGCGTGTTATGGGTGGTTTATGGCTATACGCTGGCCTTTGGGACCGGCGGCAGCTTCTTCGGCAGCTTTGACTGGGTGATGCTGAAAAATATCGAACTGAAAGCGCTGATGGGCTCTTTCTATCAGTACATTCACGTGGCGTTCCAGGGCTCCTTTGCCTGTATCACCGTTGGCCTGATTGTCGGCGCGCTGGCTGAGCGTATTCGCTTCTCCGCGGTGCTGATTTTCGTGGTGGTGTGGATGACCCTCTCCTATGTGCCGATTGCGCATATGGTCTGGGGTGGTGGTCTGTTGGCAACGCATGGTGCACTGGATTTCGCCGGCGGTACCGTCGTGCATATCAACGCCGCGGTTGCTGGGCTGGTCGGTGCTTATATGATGGGCAAACGCGTTGGCTTCGGCAAAGAAGCGTTTAAACCACATAACCTGCCAATGGTCTTCACCGGTACGGCAATCCTCTACGTCGGCTGGTTTGGCTTTAACGCCGGTTCTGCAAGCTCGGCAAACGAAATTGCCGCCCTGGCCTTCGTCAACACCGTGGTTGCGACCGCTGGCGCGATTCTGGCCTGGACCTTCGGCGAATGGGTTACGCGTGGTAAACCGTCCCTGCTGGGCGCGTGTTCCGGTGCTATCGCGGGTCTGGTTGGTGTCACGCCGGCATGTGGTTACATCGGCGTCGGCGGCGCACTGATTGTGGGTATCGCTTCTGGTCTTGCAGGTCTGTGGGGCGTTACCGTGCTGAAACGCTGGTTACGTGTCGATGACCCTTGCGACGTCTTTGGCGTGCATGGCGTGTGCGGCATCGTGGGCTGTATTCTGACCGGTATCTTTGCTGCCACCTCTTTGGGCGGCGTGGGTTACGCAGAAGGCGTCACCATGGGCCATCAGCTGCTGGTTCAGCTGGAAAGTATCGCTATCACCATCGTGTGGTCCGGTATTGTGGCCTACATCGGCTACAAAGTGGCTGACATGACCGTGGGTCTGCGTGTACCGGAAGAGCAGGAACGTGAAGGGCTGGACGTCAACAGCCATGGCGAGAACGCGTACAACGCCTGATAATTTGAGTTGTCTCCTGTAGTAGCAAAGCCTCCCGATGGGAGGCTTTTTTTATGATCACGCATTACGATTGCGCATGACCCCTTCCTGCACCGTTGACGCCACCAGGGTGCCATCCTGGGTATAAAACTCGCCGCGCACAAAGCCGCGGGCGCTGGAGGCTGAGGTGCTCTCTACGCTGTATAGCAGCCATTCGTTGATATTGAACGGGCGATGGAACCACATGGAGTGGTCGATCGTAGCGACCTGCATGCCCGGCTCAAGGAAGCCGACACCGTGCGGCTGCAGGGCCACCGGCAGGAAATTAAAGTCTGAAGCGTAGCCCAGCAGATACTGGTGGATACGGATGTCCTCCGGCACCGCGCCGTTGGCACGGAACCATACCTGGCGGGTTGGCTCTGCCACGTGGCCCTTCAGCGGGTTATGAAACTCTACCGGGCGGATCTCCAGCGGTTTATCGCTGAGGAACTTATCTTTGGCCTGTGGCGGCAGCAGGTGGGCCAGCTTGCGGGCGATATCCGTTTCGGACGGCAGTCCCTCCGGCGACGGGGCGGCCGGCATGGATTTCTGGTGTTCGTAGCCCGGCTCTGGCGCCTGGAAAGAGGCGGTCATATAGAAAATCGGCTTACCGTTCTGAATTGCCGCCACCCGGCGGGCGCTGAAGCTGTTGCCGTCGCGCAGGACTTCGACGTCATAAATAATCGGTTTCTGGCTATCGCCAGGGCGCAGAAAATAGCTATGAAACGAGTGGATCAAGCGCTCGGCAGGCACGGTTTCTTTGGCGGCGTACAGCGCCTGACCGACGACCTGGCCGCCAAACACCTGACGTAACCCCAGATCTTCACTCTGCCCGCGGAACAACCCTTCTTCAATTTTTTCCAGATTCAACAATGCCAGCAGATTGGTTAATGCCTGACTCATATTTATCCTCAATCAGTGATAACTGCATCGCGCAGCGCGTATTGAGGGCAAGTATAACCTGGAATCGCAAGTAGTCCGATGGGTTCAATAATCTGAATAAAGGGTCATTTGCAGGAAGATAACTGAGATCTGTGCCACACTTATCCATGATACAAATGTTCCTGCTCGCCAGTCGGCCGGACATACTCCTGTAGATAAAGGGATGAAAAGGAGAACATAATGAAATTTGCCTATATGTTTAGTGCTTTAGCTGTTGCCGCTACACTGACCGCCTGCGCGAATAATCACAGCGCCTCGACGACCAATGCAGCTGCTGCCCCCGATCCTTATGGCATTGCCTCGCTGAACGCTTCTCAGCAGCAGCCTAATGTTTCAGGCACCATCTCTATCCGGCAAAAAGTGGCACTACCGCCGGATGCGGTACTGACGGTCACGCTGGCTGATGCTTCTCTGGCCGATGCCCCGGCACAGGTCCTGGCGCAGAAAGCGGTACGTACCGAAGGTAAACAGCCGCCGTATAATTTTGTCCTGCCGTATAACCAGGCGGATATTAAGCCGAATGCGCGTATTTTGTTGAGTTCGGCAATTACGGTGAATGGTCAACTGATGTTTATCACCGATACCGTACAGACGGTGGTGACTCAGGGGGGGAATCGCGCCGACCTGCTGCTGGTTCCGGTGCAACATACCGCCGTTCCGGTTGCCAACGACACCAGTTCAACGACCGCACAGTAACCTCTACACACGCCCCTGTTCAGGGGCATTTTTTTGTCTTCAGTAAACCCAGCGATAGTGTTGCAGGTCAATATGGCCGCTGCCGGATACCTGCACGCCTTCCGCCAGCAGCGCCTGGCGCTGGCGCTGCAAATCCGGGCCGGTAAGCGAAATATCGCCGTGGCGATTGACGACCCGGTGCCAGGGAAGCGCTGAGCCTTCGGGCAGCCGTTTGAGCACGCCGCCCACCTGACGCGCGGCGCGTGGTGAGCCTGCCAGTCGGGCAATATCGCCGTAGGTGGCGACGTAGCCTTCCGGAATGGAGGCCACAATCTGCCAGACCCGTCGGGGAAATGTATCGTGAGAATCCATTGTTGGTCCTGTTACCGGGAAAGGGTCAGGATAATCGCTGGCAGAGTGGCTGTACAGGGACGGGCATTGCACAATAAACCAGCATCCGGTCGGCGTTAGCTTGCAATTCACCGGTTCAGTAGGGATAATGCGCCAGCGCGTTGGATAACAACGCTCTCAATGGGGGCCCTGTTGGTTCTCCCGCAACGCTACTCTGTTTACCAGGTCAGATCCGGAAGGAAGCAGCCAGAGCAGACGACGTGTGTGCCGGGATGTAGCTGACAGGGCCCCCACCCAATTCTGGGGATCCCCGCTATTTTTTTTCATTTTCATTCAATGATACCCGAACGCCACAACTACGCCCGGCCTGCGCCCCTTTTTTGTCGCAAGATGCTGGCGTGCAGAGGCCTGCAACGCTTTTGTCCTCCTGATGTCCCCGCGGCCGTTGTGCCATTACCGCTCACTATTACTTCTAAACGCCACTGATTTTTATTCTTTAAAGATATATGTCATATTAATGCAATATTATTGAAATATTAATGTCATTTTCATGTCACAAATAACGGGCAAATTAATTACGCTAATTACTACCAGGTAACAAGTCTGAAATATATCTCTGGATCGGTTTGTTAACTTCGTGTATTAATTATTGTAAATTTTTTTGCACGGGAAGCATGGCGATGACCACAGTTGTATTAAACGTAAAAATTGATGCAGAGTTAAAAGAAAAGCTGCGTCATTACGCGGAAGTAAATAACGAGAACCTGGGTACTGCAACGGAGAAACTGCTGCTGCTGGCTTTCCAAACAGCAGATTCGGCAGACGAGGCGGGGGTTTCGGAAGAAGATATTGATAGTCAGCATACCGAAGAAGAAACTTCTCCATTAACCCCTAAAGAAATCAAAGCGTTAAGAAAAATTCTGAAGAAGAAAAAATGAAACAACAACTCTCTACAGCCAGCAACTACAGCGAAGCCTGTGACATGTTACGTTCCGGGTATGTTAAGCATGTTCGCCTCAACTGGAATATCGGTAGTGATGAGTTTTTTCGCATTGCCTCCGACTGGTGTGACACCGGAGCAAAAATTAAGAAAGATGAAGATGGGTTTATTATCTCGTTAAAAAGTTTTCCTATTCCACGCCAGCATTAATGACATTCATTCATCGGTGTCATCGGGCTGACATATAGTCCTGACATGATGAAGTGCAATTTATAAAACCCTTCATCCTTCAAGTTGCCTGGGTGTTGGCTGCACCCGTTTACCCCAGTCACTTACCTGAGTAAGCTCCATGGGGATTTACAGTTTTGCCGCCTACAAGCAACGCGAATTATTTTGGGTATAAAAAACATCTCAAATGCGTCATGGATGATGACTTTTTGACGGGCTGATGCCAGCCCGTCGATATTTTATTATATTATTTTCCGCGTTCTTATATTTTCATTCTGTTGTGAAATTCCCGCCCACAATGGCTGTAGCGTCGTAAAAGCACTGCGCAACTCCTCATCCGCCAGGGTGAAGGGCAAACGCAAATAGCGATCGAAGGCGCCCGCCAGACCGAAACGCGTGCCGGTACCAATATGGATCCCATGACTTTCTGCCCTGGCCGAGAACTGCGTCGCCAGCATCCCCGGTAATTCTACCCAAAACGAAAGCCCGCCTTCCGGTGATGAAAAGCGCCAGTGCGGGAAGAACTCTGTCATCAGCGCGCTGCACATATCGCGGCGTGCGGCGAGCATCTCCCGGCGCGCGGGCAGCAACGCCTTCTCATGGTCCAGTAACCAGCGACAGGCCAGTTGTTCAAGCAGCGGCGTACCGAGATCGAGCGAATCACGGGCCTGCATTAACGAGGCGATGGTTCGCGAAGAGGCGCGGATCCAGCCAATACGTAATCCCCCCCAGAAACTTTTTCCTGCAGAACCAATGGTAATCACTGGCGCATCGGGGTTGAAGGTCGCCAGCGGAGGCGGCGGCGGGGCGTTGTACCACAAATCGACCATCGTCTCGTCGACCACCAACGTGGTGCGCGTTTGCGCCGCGATATCGGCGACCCGCTGACGGGTGGCGCTGTCCATGCAGCGGCCGGTGGGATTGTGAAAATCAGGCATTAGCCAGGCCAGGCGCGGGGCGGTTTGGGCGATGGTCGCCGCCAGGCCGTCGCAGTCCCAGCCCTGCTGCGGCAGAGCGACGCCAACCGGTCGGCAGGAGGCGCCCTGAATGGCGCTGATGGCCATGGGATAGGTCGGTGCGTCGACCACAACCCGGTCGCCTGGCCCGGTCAGCAGCCGTAAAACCAGCGCAAAAGCGCTCAGCGCGCCGTTGACGATCATCACCTCATCGCTGCGGGTGGGCAGCCCTCGTTCGCCGTAGCGGTGGGCGATGGCCTCACGTAAGACCTGTAATCCATGCTGATCGTAACCGGTATTCCCGAGGTGCTGCGGCATCACGGTTAACGCCTGCTGGTAAGCCTGGTGGATCTCCGGCCCGGCACTCAGGGCGGCGGTTGCCAGATTTATCGATGACGGGCGGAAGGCGACATCTTCCGCAGCGCCAGCACGTTCCGGCAGCGCGATGCGTGAACCGCTGCCCTGGCGGCTGTAAAGATAGCCCTCTTCACGCAGCTGGCCGAGCGCGCTGGCAACGGTGGTGCGGCTGACGTTCAGGGCGCTGGCCAGCTCGCGTTCACCGGGCAGGCGAGTTTCGAGGGTCAAGCGACCATCGAGGATCAGCAGGCGCAGGGCCTCCGCCAACTGGCGCCAGAGCGGCGTTCGACCCGCAGGCGCCTGCCAGTGGCCCAGCAGACGAACCAGAGATTGCGTACCAAAGCGACGAGAAACCATAGCGATCCACTTTTCTAAAACTGGCCATTAATTATCAATCCATTTTTATCGATGATGGAACCGTCCGCAATCATCCAGAGGTAAAAAATGTTACGTCGATTAGTGCAGCTTTATGTTGGTCTGGTCCTGTACGGCGTGTCGACCGCGTTGTTTGTTCATGCCAATCTCGGTGCTGATCCGTGGGATGTGTTTCACCTTGGCGTCGGCAAGCAGTTTGGTCTCGATTTTGGCACGGTGATGATTCTGACCGGCGCCGCGGTGCTGCTGCTATGGATCCCGTTGCGCCAGATGCCGGGGCTGGGGACCATCAGCAATGTCATCGTGCTGGGCCTGGCGGCCAACGCAACGCTCGCCGTTCTGCCGCCGCTGGATTCGCTGGTGATGCGCAGCCTGATGCTGGTGGGCGCTATCGTCATGAATGCCCTGGCGACCGGGATGTATATTGGTGCCGGTTTTGGTCCCGGACCTCGCGACGGACTGATGACCGGTTTACATGCCCGTACCGGCTGGTCTTTACGTGGGATCCGCACGGCGATTGAAGTGTCGGTGCTGGTGATTGGCTGGGCGCTGGGCGGGACTTTCGGGGTCGGAACCGTGCTGTATGCCTTAACGATCGGCCCGCTGATCCAGCTGTGTCTGCCGTGGTTCCGTCAGCCAGTACGGCCAGAACCAGCGGTCAGTCGTGGCGAAGTGGCCTCTTGATACGAGGCCACTGTCGGGAAAGGTAATGACCTCAGGGGGTTCGATACATTTTGAGGTTATTTTCCGCCCACTGGATAAACTCATCCTTCGGTAAGGCCGGGCTGTACAACCAGCCCTGAGCATAGAGAACATCGTGCTCGCATAGCCAGTCTCGCTGGCTTTGGGTCTCTACGCCTTCGGCAATGGTCACCAGATTCAGGGCCTTCGCCATCTTGATAATATGCGGCGTGAGCGGTTTGTACTCGAGGGCGTCGACGAAGGATTTATCAATTTTCAGCGTATCGACATCCAGTTTTTGCAGGTAGCTCAGGCTGGAATACCCGGTGCCAAAATCATCGATCGACACGCTGTGCCCCAGTTGGCGATAGCGGGCGATCACCGGCAGGGTGGTGGCGGGATCGATGAAACCGCGTTCCGTCAGCTCAAGGGTAATTTGCGCTGGGGCAATTTTCCATTGTTCAAGCTGCTGCTGCATCAGTTTGGGCAACCTTGGGGAGCGCAAATCATCCACCGAGAGGTTGATTGAGATGTGCAGGTCCGGCTGATTATGCAGCCATGGCCCCAGGTCGGTAAAAATCTTGCGGACGATATCTTCTGTTAAGTGGGTGATCAGCCCGGTCTGTTCGGCAAGGGGGATAAAAATGTCCGGCGACAAAAAGCTGCCGTCGGGCTGCTGCCAGCGGGCCAGCGCTTCGGCTCCGATGATTTTGCCATCTTTCAGTGCGACGATCGGCTGGTAATGGACCAGAATAGCATTGGAGTGAAGCGCATCCAGCATGCCATAGCGCGGCGAGCGCAGGGTCCGCAGCAGGCGCAGCAGCAAATAGGCGGCGATCAGGCTGATAAACAGGCCGATAGGCAACCACAGCATCAGCTGATGGCGAAATTTTTCCTGCAGCGGCAGCGTCGATGACCAGGTGGCGATAGCCAGTCCCAGTTCAGGAATGGGGTGCAGGCGATAGACGGTATTGTCGATGGTGAGCGTTTTGCTCTCCAGCCGCTGGATTTTCTCCCAGGCTGCCGGTGAAGGCGTGTTGCTGCTGGTCACCACCTGCTTATTCACCAGGCCAAACAGCACTGCATTAATATTATCCTGGCCCAGGGGAATGATATCGATAAACGACGCCGGGTCGATCATCACGATATGATTTTTGCTGCCGAGTGCCGTCATCTTATGTTTCAGGCCAAGATCGCTCACCGAGGTGAGCCAGGCGTGATAGCCATCGGCGGTCACGTGGTCGGGCGCCGGGAAAATAGCGGGCAGGCTGTAATCTTCAAGGGAAGAGCATTGTGGAATTGAGTCTTTAAGCCACAGAATTTCCCGCACATAGCGGTGGGTATAGGCAATCCGGCGCATGGTGAGCAGATGTTGCGGGCTGCAGCGGGGTCCGCTGTAGTCGTTGGCTTCCTGTAACGCTTCTCTGGCCTGATTAGCGACCTGCTGGATGCGGGTCAGCACCCGTGAAGAGTAGTTATCCAGCTCGGAATAAAACAGCGTTTTTGCCTGATTGGTTGCCAGCCAGATACTTAAGGCGATAGGCAAAATAATGGCGACGATCAACACCCCGGTAACCAGACTCACCAGATTCCGGGTCGTCATGGGCATATCCTTATATTATTGGGGGTTTGTTGAGTATATCCGATACTTGGCAAAGCTAGCAGGCGAGAGGTAATTAATATTACATTTAAAAAATGCCCGAATCATTTATGACGATGATATCGGGCAAACAGTGGATGATCCGCAGCGTTCGAGGCAATGAGCGACACGGAGTATAACGAGGGCTGTGGCTGGCATGCTGGCAGCAATGGCTACCAGCACCCGACATCAGTGTAAAAGCGGTTCATGACAACCAGATGTTGTTAATGCGCATCCGGGGCCGTGATATCAGCACTGATGCGCTGATTGCTTTCATCAAAGACCATACAGAAGCGGTCGTCGAACGCAACGTCGATTTTCTGCCATGGGCGGAAATGGACGTCGCCGGGCAGCAGAATTTTGACGTTGTCATGGCCGTAACACTGGCCGAACAGATAGGTGTTATTCCCCAGACGTTCCACCACTTCGCATTGAAACTCCACCACCGTGCCGCTGTGCACGTCGGTTGACAGGTGTTCCGGGCGGATCCCCAGCGTCACCGCATCGCCTGCTTGTAACGGTGAAGTGGTGATATTCAGCGTCAGGCTGTGCTGCTGTGCCATTTGTACGGTGAGTTGTCCCGGCTGCCACGCGGTTACGGTGGCGGGCAAGAAGTTCATCTTGGGCGAGCCGATAAATCCCGCGACAAACTTATTGACCGGGTTGTAGTACAGCGACATCGGCGAGCCCATCTGCTCGACTTTCCCGTAGTTCATCACCACGATTTTATCGGCCAGGGTCATAGCTTCAACCTGATCGTGAGTGACATACACCATCGTGGTTTTCAGTTCATGGTGCAGTTTGGCAATGTGCAGGCGCATTTCGACGCGCAGTTCGGCATCGAGGTTAGAGAGCGGTTCATCAAACATGAAGACCCGCGGGTTGCGCACGATGGCGCGGCCGATCGCCACGCGCTGGCGCTGGCCGCCTGAGAGCTGTTTGGGTTTGCGATCCAGCAGGTGGGTTAACTGCAGCGTTTTGGCGACCATTTCGACCTGACGACGGATCTCATCTTTAGGGACTTTATTGACCTTCAGGCCATAGCCCATGTTTTCAGCCACGGTCATGTGCGGGTAGAGAGCATAGGACTGGAAGACCATGGCCACACCGCGGTGGGCAGGCACCACGTCGTTCATGACTTCATCGCCAATCAACACTTCACCATCGCTGACATCTTCCAGCCCGGCGATCATGCGCAGCAGGGTCGATTTTCCGCAGCCTGACGGCCCGACAAAGACAGCAAATTCACCGTCTTCGATATCAAGATTGACCTGGTGCAGCGTCACGGTTTCACCAAACCGTTTGGTGACATTCCTCAGTCGTATATTGGACATCAACATTCCCCGGGGTTAGTAGTCGTTATGTGCCGTTGGGAGTAGGGTTGCAGTAATGATTGTAGTACGTGTAACAATCTGACTGAACTATGCTCAACAGCGCTGAAATCATGTGATGACTATAACTTCCAGTATTTTCGTGCCCTACACCGATGTTTCATTTCTGCAATCATGATCACACAACTGGTAGCTTTAGGTGGTTTTGTTCGCACTCAAAGCGTAGCGTATAACAAATCATGAAAATCTGATTATGTCGCTGTAAACCGCCATTTGTGAACAGATTCAGGAATGTTGATAAGTGGCAATTTCGAATAAAAACCAATAAATTGTTATACCTTCACATGAGGTTGATAATGAAAAAGAACACTCTTGCTGCGCTTATCCTCACTACGCTGGCCGCCGGACAGCTCATCAGCCTGCAGGCTCACGCCGCCGGACAACTCAACGTCTGGGAAGACATTAAAAAATCCGACGGCATTAAAGCCGCGGTAAGCGATTTTGAAAAACAGTTCGACGTTAAGGTCAATCTGCAGGAGATGCCTTATGCGCAGCAGCTGGAAAAGCTGCGCCTTGATGGCCCTGCCGGTATTGGTCCTGACGTCCTGGTTATCCCTAACGACCAGTTGGGCGGCGCGGTGGTGCAGGGGCTGTTGTCGCCGCTGACTCTGGCGGCAGATAAACAGGAGGTCTTTACCCCGGCTTCGATTAACGCCTTCCGGATGGATAACGTGTTGTATGGCGTGCCGAAAGCGGTGGAAACCCTGGTGCTGATTTACAACAAAGACCTGATCGACAAGCCGTTGGACAGCCTGCAGGCGTGGTTCGACTATTCGAAAACCCAGCGGGCGCAGAACAAATATGGCCTGCTGGCGAAGTTCGATCAGATCTATTACAGCTGGGGCGCCATTGGCCCGATGGGTGGCTATATCTTCGGTAAAAACGACAAGGGCGGGTTTAATCCGCAGGACGTCGGCCTGAATAAACCAGGCGCGGTTGAAGCCGTCACCTTCCTGAAAAAATTCTATAGCGAAAAAGTCTTCCCGGCCGGGATCCTCGGCGATAACGGGCTGAACGCCATCGATTCCTTATTCACCGAGAAGAAAGCCGCGGCGGTCATCAACGGACCGTGGGCCTTCCAGCCGTATGAAGCAGCCGGGATTAACTACGGCGTCGCGCCGCTGCCGATGCTGCCCGATGGCAAACCGATGAGCTCGTTCCTCGGTGTGAAAGGTTATGTGGTATCGACCTGGAGCAAAGACAAAGCGCTGGCGCAGCAGTTTATCGAATTTATCAACCAGCCTCAGTACGTGAAGGCGCGCTATGTGGCGACCGGCGAGATCCCGGCCCTGAAAGCGATGATTGACGATCCGCTGATCAAGAATGACGAGAAAGCCAGTGCGGTCGCGGTGCAGTCCGCGCGCGCCACGGCGATGCCGGGCATTCCGGAAATGGGCGAAGTGTGGGGGCCGGCAAATGCGGCGCTGGAGCTGAGCCTGACCGGAAAACAGGATCCGAAAGCGGCGCTCGATAACGCCGAAAAACAGATCAAGATGCAGATCGAGGCGATGCAGGCCAGCAACCAGTAATCGCGATGTTGGTCATTTACCGGTGACAGGCGCGAGCCTGTTTTCCGGAACATCAGGGCTTAGAGGTAAAGAAACGGGGGGCGCTCCTCCCGTTTTCAGAAGGAGTGGTGTGTGATTATCAATCCCAGCGAAAATATTGCCGAAGCACGCGGTGCAGGGCGCCATGCGTGGTGCAGTCTGCTGCTGGCTATCGTACCGGGTTTTGGCCAGTTTTATCACCGCCAGTGGCTGAAGGGGCTTGTCTTCCTGGTGCTGCTGAGCAGTTTCATGGGAATTTTTTATGACTTCCTGCAGGAAGGTCTGTGGGGGCTGTATACCTTAGGCGAAGAAGTGCCGAGGGATAACTCTATTTTCCTGCTGGCGGAAGGGATCATCAGCGTGCTGATCGTCGCTTTCGGTCTGCTGGTTTATTACCTTTCGCTGCGCGATGCCTGGGTGAACGGCAAAAAGCGCGATGAAGGCGTGGCCCTGAACAGCGTCCGCAAACAGTACCAGATGCTGTTAAACGCCGGCTTCCCTTATCTGATGATTAGCCCCGGCTTTATTCTGCTGGTGTTCGTCGTCATTTTCCCGATTCTGTTTGGTTTTGCTATCGCCTTTACGAACTACAACCTGTACCACACGCCGCCGGCGAAGCTGGTGGACTGGGTTGGCTTTAAGAACTTCGTGAATATTTTCACGCTCTCTATCTGGCGCTCGACCTTCTTTGACGTCCTGCAGTGGACGGTGGTGTGGACGCTGCTGGCGACGACCCTGCAGTGTACCGTCGGCGTGCTGCTGGCGATCCTCGTGAACCAGAAAGACCTGCGTTTTAAGCCGATGATTCGTACCATTTTTATCCTGCCGTGGGCAGTCCCGGGCTTTGTCACCATTCTGGTGTTCGCAGGGATGTTCAACGACTCGTTTGGGGTGATTAACAACGCGATTCTGTCGTTCTTTGGCATCGGGCCGAAGGCGTGGCTTACCGATCCGTTCTGGACCAAAACGGCGCTGATCATGATGCAAACCTGGTTAGGTTTCCCGTTCGTGTTCGCCATGACCACCGGCGTGTTGCAGGCGATCCCTGACGATCTGTATGAAGCCGCAACCATGGACGGCGCCAGCGCCTGGACGCGTCTGCGGACTATTACTTTGCCGCTGGTGCTGTACTCGATTGCGCCGATCATCATCACCCAGTACACCTTCAACTTTAACAACTTCAACATTATCTATTTGTTCAACAACGGTGGGCCAGCGGTGGCGGGTTCGAACGCCGGCGGGACGGATATTCTGGTGTCGTGGATCTACAAGCTGACGATGTCCTCTTCGCAATATGCCATTGCGGCAACCATTACTATTCTGCTGTCGATTTTTGTCGTCGGCCTGGCGTTGTGGCAGTTCCGCGCCACCAAATCCTTCAAAAACGACGACATGGCGTAAGGGAAGTCACATGGCTAAATCACCCAGTATTAAACGCGAAAAGTGGATCCGCCTGTCACTCACCTGGCTGATTGTTATTCTGGTCTCGGTGGTGATTATTTATCCGCTTATCTGGACGGTCGGGGCGTCGCTGAATGCCGGCAACAGCCTGCTCAGCACCTCGATTATTCCCGAGAATCTGTCATTCCAGCACTATGCCGACCTGTTCAACGGTAATGTGAACTACCTGACCTGGTACTGGAACTCGATGAAAATCAGCTTCATGACCATGGTGCTCACCTTAATCAGCGTCAGTTTTACCGCCTACGCTTTCTCGCGCTTTCGCTTTAAAGGGCGGCAGAACGGGCTGATGTTGTTTCTGTTGCTGCAGATGATCCCGCAGTTCTCTGCGCTGATTGCAATCTTTGTGCTCTCGCAGCTGCTGGGGCTGATTAACAGCCATCTGGCGCTGGTGCTGATCTACGTGGGCGGCATGATCCCGATGAATACCTGGCTGATGAAGGGCTACCTCGATGCGATCCCGAAAGATCTGGATGAGTCGGCGCGCATGGACGGTGCCAGCAGCTTCCGTATCTTCTTTGAGATCATCATGCCGCTGTCAAAACCGATCCTCGCGGTGGTGGCGCTGTTCTCCTTCACCGGTCCGCTGGGCGACTTTATTTTGTCGAGCACCATCTTGCGTACCCCGGACAAATACACGTTGCCGATCGGTCTTTATAACCTGGTCGCGCAGAAAATGGGCGCCAGTTACACCACCTATGCCGCAGGGGCGGTGTTGATTGCCGTTCCGGTGGCGATTCTCTATCTGGCATTACAAAAATACTTTGTTTCCGGCCTGACCGCTGGCAGTACAAAAGGATAACCCCATGAAAAGATTAACACCCGCTGTGCTTGCTGTTTGTCTGGCATGCAGTTTTTCCCCCGCTGTGCTGGCTGCGGAAGCGCTGCAAACGCGCGCATTTAATAAGATGCCCGCCGACTTTATCAAAGGCGCGGATATCTCCACGCTGCTGGATGCCGAAAAGCACGGGGCAAAATTTTATAACCACAACAACCAGCTGCAGGATCCCATCGCCATCCTGAAAGCCGATGGCGTGAACTATGTGCGCCTGCGCCTGTGGGTCGATCCCAAAGATGCTCAGGGCCAGGGCTACGGCGGTGGTGATAACGATCTGGCGGCAACCCTGGCGCTGGCAAAACGGGCTAAAGCGCAGGGCATGAAGCTGCTGTTGGACTTCCACTACAGCGATTTCTGGACCGATCCGGGTAAACAGTACAAACCCAAAGCCTGGGAGAAAATGGATTACCCGCAGCTGAAAACGGCAATCCACGACTATACCCGCGACACCATCGCCCGCTTTAAGCAGGAAGGCGTCCTGCCGGATATGGTGCAAATCGGAAATGAGATCAACGGCGGCATGCTGTGGCCAGAAGGCAAAAGCTGGGGCCAGGGCGGTGGCGAATTTGACCGCCTGGCAGGGTTGCTGAATGCGGCAATCGACGGGCTGAAAGAGAACCTCAAGCAGGGTGAGCAGGTGAAAATCATGCTGCATCTGGCGGAAGGCACCAAGAACGATACCTTCCGCTGGTGGTTCGATGAAATCAGCAAGCGCAATGTGCCTTACGACATTATTGGCCTGTCGATGTACACCTACTGGAACGGTCCGATTAGCGCGCTGAAAGCGAATATGGATGACATCAGCAAGCGCTATAACAAAGATGTGATTGTCGTGGAAGCGGCCTACGCCTATACCCTGGATAATTGCGATAACGCAGAAAATAGTTTCCAGGCGAAAGAAGAAAAAGATGGCGGTTATCCGGCGACTATTCAGGGACAATATAATTATATTCACGACCTGATGCAGGCCGTTATCGATGTTCCTGAACAACGCGGGAAAGGTATTTTTTATTGGGAGCCAACCTGGATTGCCGTTCCGGGAAATACCTGGGCCACGCCGGCGGGCATGAAATATATCCATGATGAATGGAAACAGGGAAATGCCC
Source organism: Klebsiella sp. R445 (assembly GCF_051131755.1). Taxonomy (NCBI): domain Bacteria; kingdom Pseudomonadati; phylum Pseudomonadota; class Gammaproteobacteria; order Enterobacterales; family Enterobacteriaceae; genus Klebsiella; species Klebsiella sp. R445. The sequence goes on along the minus strand of NZ_CP180446.1, from coordinate 1,951,403 downwards.
GGGAAAACCAGGCGCTGTTTGATTGCCAGGGAAAAGTTTTGCCATCGGCGAAAGTCTTTAATTAATCGTAAAGTTTGACATTTCAGGATATTTATTATGAATAAGTTTTCGCCTTTGAGCCCAAAGGTCAATGCGCTATTACATGGTGCTGACTATAACCCAGAGCAGTGGGAGAATTATCCCGATATTATCGAGCAAGATATTGCCATGATGCAGCAGGCTAATTGTAATGTCATGTCGGTGGGGATTTTCAGCTGGGCCAAACTTGAGCCTCAGGAAGGCGTATTTGAATTTGGCTGGCTGGACAGCATTCTGGATAAGCTGTATGCCGCCGGGATCCACGTGTTTCTGGCGACGCCGAGCGGCGCCCGTCCGGCGTGGATGTCGCAAGCCTATCCGCAGGTGCTGCGGGTGGGACGCGACCGCGTACCGGCGCTGCATGGGGGACGGCATAACCACTGCATGACCTCGCCGGTATATCGGGATAAGATTTTTAAAATCAATAGCCTGCTGGCAGAGCGCTATTCACAGCATCCGGCCGTTCTCGGATGGCATATCTCCAATGAATATGGTGGCGAATGTCATTGTGACCGCTGTCAGGCGCGCTTTCGCGACTGGCTGAAAGAACGTTATCAGACGCTCGATAACCTTAACCATGCGTGGTGGAGCACCTTCTGGAGCCACACCTACAGCGACTGGTCGCAGATTGAATCTCCGGCGCCGCAGGGGGAAGTCTCTATTCACGGGCTGAATCTCGACTGGCGTCGCTTTAACACGGCGCAGGTCACCGATTTCTGCCGCCATGAAATTGCCCCGCTGAAGGCGGCGAACGCCGGGCTGCCGGTGACCACCAACTTCATGGAGTATTTCTACGATTACGACTACTGGCAGCTGGCGCAGGCGCTGGACTTCATCTCCTGGGATAGCTACCCGATGTGGCATCGCGATAAAGATGAAACCGCGCTGGCCTGCTATACCGCGATGTATCACGACATGATGCGCAGCCTGAAAGGCGGCAAGCCGTTCGTCCTGATGGAGTCAACGCCCGGTGCCACCAACTGGCAGCCGACCAGCAAGCTGAAAAAACCGGGGATGCATATCCTCTCCTCCATGCAGGCGGTGGCGCACGGGGCCGATTCGGTGCAGTACTTCCAGTGGCGCAAGAGCCGCGGTTCGGTGGAGAAATTCCACGGTGCGGTCATTGACCACGTTGGTCACCTGGACACCCGCATCGGCCGCGAGGTCAGCAAGCTGGGCGAGATGCTCAGCCGCTTACCCGGTGTGGTGGGCTGCCGTACCGAAGCGAAAGTGGCGATCGTTTTCGACCAGCAAAACCGCTGGGCGCTGGATGATGCTCAGGGGCCGCGCAATCTCGGGATGGAGTATGAAAATACCGTCAATGAACACTACCGGCCTTTCTGGGAACAGGGGATCGCGGTCGATGTCATTGATGCGGATGGCGATCTCAGCGCCTATCAGCTGGTGATTGCGCCGATGCTGTATATGGTTCGCGATGGCTTTGCTGAACGGGCCGAGGCGTTTGTCGCTAACGGCGGGCATCTGGTGACCACCTACTGGACGGGAGTGGTGAATGAATCTGACCTTTGCCATCTTGGCGGTTTCCCGGGGCCTCTGCGCAACCTGCTGGGCATTTGGGCGGAAGAGATTGACTGCCTGAACGATGGCGAGCGTAACCTGGTGCAGGGTCTGGCCGGTAACGAAGGGGGCCTGCAAGGGCCATATCAGGTACGGCATCTGTGCGAACTGATTCATGCTGAAAGCGCACAGCCGCTGGCGACCTACCGGGATGATTTCTACGCGGGACGCCCGGCGGTCACCGTGAACCACTTCGGTAAAGGCAAAGCCTGGCATGTGGCATCGCGTAACGATCTGGCCTTCCAGCGTGATTTCTTTGCCACCATCAGTAAAGAGCTGGCGCTACCGCGGGCCGTCGACAGCGAGCTTCCGCCGGCGGTAGTGGCGACGGCGCGTACCGATGGCGAAACGACCTACGTGTTCCTGCAAAACTATAGCGCGCAGCAGCACAACGTTACTCTGCCTCAGGGTTACCAGGACAGTCTGACCGGCGCCGATATCACTGCGCCGCTGACCTTAACCCCCTGGGATTGCCGTGTCCTCAGTCGTAAAGCGTAATGACGCTTTCTCCGAACCTGCTCCCAGGAGCAGGTTTTTTTTTACCTGTACTTAATCAGGAGTGAACTATGGTGAGCTTAAAATCTTTTCTGCACTACTTCTCCCCGCCTCGTCAACCGGTGCCGTTGAATGACGCCGAGAAACAGCAAATACAGGGGTTAATTCAGGCCTTCGGCGGAGAAGCGAATATCGTGAATGTCGATGCCTGTATTACCCGTTTGCGGGTCACGGTGAATAACCTGGCAACCGTGGATTCTCAGGCTTTACAGCAGCAGGGCGCCTTAGGGGTGATTATTCTCGGGCAACAGGTTCATGCTATTTTTGGCAAGCAATCTGATGCTCTGCGTCAATTACTGGATGAGCATTTTACCAGCCGCAAATAAATAAAAAGGGATAACTCAAACGCTGAGTTATCCCAAAAAGAAAAGCAATATTCCCGTCATACTACAAATTACATTATTCCGGGCAATAGCAATGGCAATAATCATTACCGGAGGGTAATTACGACCTTACAGTGGAGATAATACTGGTACAGAAAATAATATAACGATTACCACCAGGCTTCGACCTGGACCCCGAAGTTCCATGTATTGCTGGCAGTTTGATCTTCAAACGGTTTACCGTTCTCGGAATCATTAAGATACGACGCGAAAATACGTAATTCCGGGCGTGACATAAAGTCCGGACCATCGGCCAGGCCCAGCGCAATCGTGTATTTCTCGCCGGCTTGTTTGTAGGAGGTATTGTTCTTGTAGCTGTCTTTCTGGTAGAAACCGCCCACTTCGCCAATCAGGCGCACATAGTCTGTGAACTGATACTGGCCGCGCGCCACGAGCGAGAATAAGCGCGTTTTATCGGTGTAGTCGGTGATATCGTCGGCAGAGCCCCAGGTCAGCACATGGTTAATCGAGAATTTTTCGGTGATAGGGATCAGGCCGGTGTTGATGACGCGATAGCCGGTGGCATCGTTGACCTCGTTCCACATGTCATACCAACCGCCGCCCTGGGAGACCATATTCTGCGCCAACCCTTTGTTAGCGTACTGCAGCACCAGTTTGTTGTAGCCACCCAGCATATCCTGGCTGATTTCACCGGTCAGCATCACGCCGTTATCAGCGTCATACAGCCCGCCGTAGCTATCCTGTTTCTTGGTGGTGTTCGGCATAGCGTAGTCGATACCGAACTCCGTCCATGAGCCGGACCACGGTTTCCAGCCTGCATAGCGCAGGTCGATATAGTTAATATTGACGTCGTTGTCGCCGTCGACGCGATAATCGACATCGTTGGCGTCACCGCGGATCCAGGCCAGAGAAACGGCGCCCGGGCCTACGGTGTAGTTTTCGATACCGGCGCCGGAGCCGGAGATGTTCCAGTATTTGGTATCAATGATGTGCAGATCGTGACGTTGGTAGTAGCGTTTACCGCCCCAGATGACCGCATTAGGATCCCCTGGGATCAGGCCTTTGATCTGCAGGTTTAGCTGGCGCAGGCCAAATTCCGCATCGTCGTTGAGGGTCGATTCGTTATCGTTAGACCCGTCAGAGACCATGCTGACCATGCTGTCGAGATAGAAGCTGACATCATCCTTTTTATACACCTCTGAACCCAACTCCAGCTCGCCATAGGTATCGGATTCGTTACCCAGACGGCCAATTTTATTCTTTTGCCATTCGGCCTGGCTACCGTCACCGGAGACCCCAACTCCGGCTCGCAGATAACCATGAAAATCAATGCCAGGAACAGAGGCGGAAGCGGCCAGCACCGAGGGAGAAACCAGTGCAGCAGCTAACGCAACAGAAAGGGCGCGCAGCGTAGTGTTCATGTCAATCCTCTTATTGTTTTGTATTACGTTCACATTAATGCTGTCATGAAATGCCTAAATGTAAATCAAGGCAAATGAACGATCGCGATTGTGTGATAAACTGCAAATAAAATGGCGCAAATTGTTACGGTTGGTGAGAGTATTCACAATTTATTGTATTGTGAGCGTAATACTTTTTGCGTCGAATTATCGCAATGGAATGTTGAGGAGAGCGTTTTTTCAAATGGCCCCTGTTACAATCCAGGGATAACAACATAAGGAACCGGACCATGAAGTCTAAAAGCGCAACCTTAGAAGACGTTGCTCGTCATGCGGGCGTCTCTTATCAGACCGTGTCCAGGGTGCTCAATAAATCTGCCAATGTATCTGAAGCCACGCGCCACAAGGTGGAGAAATCCATTGAGTTGCTAAGGTATGTCCCGAACCGCCTCGCACAACAGCTGGTGGGAAAACAGAGTCGAACGGTGGGGCTGGTGACGATTTCACTCTCCCTGCACGCCCCTTCACAGGTTGCCGCAGCGGTAAAACGCTATGCGAATGTTGAAGGTTACCAGGTTCTGATTTCAATGATTGATGAGAGCGTCAATCAAAGTATCCAGGAATCCATCAATGAGCTGAAGTCTCAACTGGTTGATAAGGTCATTATCAACGTGCCTCTGGAGACCGAAGAGGCCCAGAAAATCGCGGCTGACAACGATGATATCGTCTGTCTTTTCCTGGATGTCGATCCCTACAGTTCGGTGTTCAACGTTTCGTTTAACCCGGCTGATGGCACCCGTGCGAGCGTCAAATATCTGTTTGAGATGGGGCATCGGGATATTGCGTTGTTGGCAGGCCCGGAGAGCTCCGTATCGGCAACGCTGCGCCTGAAAAGCTGGATGGAGACCCTGGAAGGATATGGTTTGCAGCCGGTCACGGTGATTCGCGGTAACTGGGATGCCCAGAGCGGTTATGCCGGGGCGTTGCAGATGCTGCGTGAGACGCCAAAATTCACCGCGGTACTGGTGGGAAATGACCAGATGGCGCTGGGCGTGCTGAGCGCGTTCCATCAGCATCAGGTGCCGATCCCCGGTGAAAAATCGGTGATTGGCTACGATGACACCTACGAAAGCTCCTTCTTCTACCCGGCGCTGACGACGGTGTCCCTGGACCTCGATTTGCAAGGCAAAGAGGCGGTGCGCCGCCTTCTCGATAGCGGGGATAGTGATACATCGCATACCTCGTCGATTTTGCCAGCCAGACTGGTGGTGCGTCACTCCACCGGGCCGAAAACCGATCAGGGGAAAAACCTGCAGGCGATCGCCGAACAGCTGCGCGCGCTTGCCCATCAGCTCAATCCGTAATCCATTACGGGCGGCTCACGCCGCCTGTTTTTCTGTTCTCTGGTTCTGCCTTTCTGTATTTGTCTGGATATCCCATAGCTTTATCAGGGTTGATCTTTGCGTTGGTGCGGCGTAACCTTATTGTTATGTTATAACATATCTATTGGGGTTAACATGAAAGCTAATATCCACCCGCATTACCGGACCGTGGTGTTCCACGACACCAGCGTGAATGAATATTTTAAAGTGGGATCGACGATTAAGACCGAGCGTGTGATTGAACTGGAGGGGGTGACCTATCCCTATGTCACCCTGGACGTGTCGTCAAAATCGCACCCGTATTACACCGGTAAACAGAAAGCCTTCAACAACGAAGGCAGTACGGCGCGTTTCCGCCAGCGTTTCGGCGGTTTTATTGATGCGAAAAGGAACTAACGATGCAGGTACTCAACTCGCTGCGTAGCGCCAAACAGCGCCACCCGGACTGCCAGATTGTGAAGCGCAAAGGGCGGTTGTACGTGATTTGTAAGAGCAACCCGCGCTTTAAAGCCGTACAGGGGCGCAAGAAGCGACGTTAATCTGCCGGCGCGCGGAAACTCTCCAGCGTATGACGCTGCTGGCCATCGGCGCTAAAGTTCTCGCTGGCCAGCCACCGTTGCATCGCCTTATCCACCTGCGGCCACTCGCCGTCGATAATCGAGAACCAGTCGGTATCGCGGTTGTGGCCCTTTATCACCAGTGCCTGACGAAAACGCCCCTCAAAATGAAAACCTAACCGCTGTGCCGCCCGGCATGACGGGGCGTTCAGACTATTGCATTTCCACTCATAGCGACGATAGCCGAGCGTATCGAACGCGTAGCGCATCAGGAGCCAGTGGGCTTCCGTTGCCATGACCGTCCGGCTGAGCAGCGGTGAGAAATGCACGTGTCCAACTTCAACCACGCCATGATTCGCATCGATACGCATCAGCGCCAGTGAGCCAACCGGCTGGTTGGTCTGCCGATCGATCACCGCGAAATGCATGGGATCGCTGAGATGCTCCACGCTGGCAACCCAGGCGCTATATTCCTCCACGCTGTTGTCCGGCTCGCGCAGCAGCCAGGTCCAGCTGCGGGTATCCGGAGCCAGTTGGTGTGCGGCAAAGAGTGCGCCGGCGTGCGCGGTAGTCAGCGGTTCAAGGCGGCAGGTGCGGCCTTGCAGAACGAGGCGCTCCGGGTGAGGGCGCGGTTGCCAGTCGGGCAGGGCTTCGCCAACGGGTTGACCGAACGCGTTTTGCTGATTCATGGGGTTTCCTTGTCTGGATGAGTAGGGTGAGACTACGGTTTTACTGGTTCCATAAAAAGAGCCATCAGAGTATGTTTTGATGGTGCCACGAGGAGCCGCTATGAATATCCCTGACGATGCCTTTTTCACCCTGCTGGAACATTCCTTAAACCACCGGAGCCACGAAACCCTCCAGCGCACGCTGTATCGCACGTTGCGCGAAGCTATCCTGCAGGGCGTACTGGTGGGGGGAAGTCGTCTACCCGGCTCGCGGACTATTGCCGAACGGCTCACTCTGTCGCGTAATACCATCAACGCAGCGCTGGATCAGCTGGCAATGGAGGGGTATCTGTCACGAAGTCGCCAGGGCACCTGGGTGGCGAGACAGCTCACTGCGGGTGAGAGCGAAGGTCCACCCTCTGCCATTGCGTTGCCGGAGAGGCTGCTGGCGTTGCCTGCGGGGACCCGCCGGGATTCACCCGTGCTGGCGTTTACCCCCGGTACGCCGGCGATAAACTATTTCCCCTTGCCGGTCTGGCGACGGCTGCTCGACCGGGTGCTGCGGGAAGAGGGCTATGCGCTGCTGGGGTATGGCGATGCAGCGGGCGATCCTGCATTGCGGGAGGCGATTGTGCGCCATCTGGCGCTGTCACGAGGGATCCGCTGCGATGTCCGGCAGGTGGTAATCACCGAAGGCGCTCTGGAAGGAGTGAACATTTGTACGCATCTGCTGAGCGTCGCGGGCGATACCGCGTGGGTCGAAGAACCGGGTTATCCAGGGGCGAAGAGCGTCTTTCTGAAGGCCGGGCTGCATATCAAAGGGATGCCGGTCGATAGCGAAGGGATGTGCCCGGATGTTAACGACAGTACGACCCCGCGCCTGATTTTCACCTCACCCTCACACCAGTATCCCTGTGGGGCGGTGATGAGCGCGCGACGGCGTCTGGCGCTGCTGGACTATGCCCGGCAGCACGATGCCTGGATCATTGAAGATGATTACGATAGTGAGTTTCGCTACAGCGGTGAGCCGATTCAGGCGATGTCAGGCATGCTAAAGCAGGCGCCGGTGGTCTATCTCGGTACCTTCAGCAAAACGTTGTTCCCGGCGCTACGTATTGGTTTTGTGGTGATGCCTCCTGCGCTGGCGGAAGCGGCGCAGGGGATTGTAGGGTCGCTGCTGCGCGGCGGCCACCGCGCCGAACAGCGTGCGCTGGCGCTATTTATCGAAGAGGGACATTACGCCCGTCATCTGGCGGCGATGCGTCGGTTGTATCGTGGGCGACAGCTGCAGTTGCGGGAGGCTCTTGAGACGGAGCTTACTCAACCTTGTGAGATTCTGGGCGGGGAGGGCGGTCTGCATTTGACGGTGGCCATCGACGGGATCGACGATGGCGCGATAGTCGAGAGGGCGCGGCAGTATCAGCAGGCTCCGGCGGCGTTAAGCCGGTTTTACCTTAATGCCGCGCAGGCGCGAAGCGGGTTGGTGCTGGGGTACGGTAATACCTCCGCTTCGCACTTTGGCCCGGCGATACGGACGTTAAATCGTCTTATTGTGCAGTCCCGACGCGGGTCAGGCTGAAGACATCGTAAAACGACAGCTCCCCTTTGGTGGCGACCATTTTCTCGAGCTGGCTTTTCTGCTCGCCGGCCACGCGAGGCGATTGCAGAATACGCTCAATCAGCTGCTGCGGAACGTAACGCGTGTTGTACCACTCGCCGTTGTAGCAAACGCGAAAATCCAGGACATCGATATCTTCGTAGCGATAGCGCGGGTAGACGTCGAAAAAGAAGAAACCGTTGAGCAGGACAAACAGCACAACCAGCAACCAGACGGAATCTACGAGCGTTTCTGAACGCCACATGACCACGAAGGTTGCGAGGAAAGCGGCGTACATCGCGACGAACAGCCACGGATGGTTGCGGATAAAACTGATACTAAAGCGTGGACGGTTGTCACGCTTCTCTTGCGCATTGAGTTCATCAATGGTGTTTGTCAGCAGTTGCTGTATTTCTGTCATTTTGCTCCCCGGTTCTGCTTCATAACGCGCTAGCCTGAAGGCTATTTTATGTTGCAGCAATCTCTCGGGAAAGTAACAGATCAGTTGCAGAAAAGCATAACAGTTACGATTTTTGCGGTGTCAGCATCTTAATGATTTGCGCCGGGTTGCCGCCGACGACGGCGTAAGCCGGAACATCTTTCACCACTACGGCACCGGAAGCGATAACCGCGTTGTCGCCAATCGTCACGCCGGGATTAATCACCGCCCGACCGCCAACCCAGACATTATGGCCAATCGTCACGGGTTTGCCGTACTCTTTACCGCTGTTGCGTTCGACCGGATCCAGTGGATGCGTGGCGGTATAGATATGGACGCCGGGTGCCAACATGCAATTATTACCGATATGAATCGGGCAAACGTCGAGCATCACGCAGTCAAAGTTGGCGTAAAAATTGGTGCCGAGGAATATATTGTAACCATAATCACAGCGGAAACTGGGTTCAATATAGGCGTCATGATCCCTGCCAAATAGCTCGGTAAGGCATGTTGCCCGCCATTCACGTTCATCGGGTGCCGAATGGTTGTAGCGATGCAGTAATTGCCTGGCGTGCAGGCGATCGGCTCGTAACGTTGCGTCTCCTGGCTGATACAGCTCGCCAGCGATCATTTTACGTTTTTCTTCACTCATGGTGCTTTCCTTAATGAAATGGGCACCATAATATAAAAAAAGAGACCGGTTTCATAAGCATTGTTAATGACTTATGCGAGAGATATCACAATTAGGTCCTGCGTAAGAGGAGCAACTCAATTAACCTGCGTATTGATACGTAAAATGAATTAACGAATGAATTTCCACACAGATGTTGGGATTTTGTCGTAAAGTTTATTCATGGTCAATTCCGCAAGACGATGATCGGCCGCTGAGTAAAATACAGCCAGTTCGTTATCGGAAAGTTCATATTTGTTTTTTTCAATTACGCGTTCCAGCGTATCAATTGTCTGACAGCGACGTAAGCGCATCAAATAGTCTGTTTTGGTTAATGGTTCACCAGACATAAAATCACCTTTAGATTGTAATAATACTAACAAGAAAGACTTGCCGGGTTCTCCCGGCTGGCACTCACGAAACAACGGAATAACCGATTCCCCGATTTACGCCATTTCTGGAGATCGCCCGTGTTAATGCCATAACTACTGAACAACATAAACGTGTCGTCCAGGTATTCGTCCAGCTGAGCAATCAGTTTATTATCCTCAGCGTACTTAATTTTATAATTAAGCGCGAACGTGGCGATGTGTTCGATCAATTCATTAAGCTGAAGATTGACAGCCGACGTCGGGTCATTCACCCAGCCGTGGTTGATCTCTTCCAGGTTTGCAAGGCAGTCATGATACAGGGTTTCGCAAAGAAATCGAAGTTGCGCGATATCATGTCTTTTTGGCGAGTATTCGTCCATAACGCATCCCCTTATGAGTGGTTTAAACGACGACCAGCAAGCACCGTTGTGGGATGAACACGACTAACAGACCTGACACATACATTGTAATCCTGTTGTTTTAACTATAATCCACTCTTAAAAAGATTTCACCGTGCTATTACGAAAAATTACAATTATCGCGGTTAATTTATCTTAAAAATATCCGAATTTATTATTACAGCATCCGGCCAGGGGTCAGTTGCGGGTAACAAGGCTTATGGGTCATTGATTTAACTAATGATTTCCTGCGGTTACAAAACGCTCTGCAACGAATTCAGAGTTAAGAATATTCTTATCACTGATAAGCCAGTAAAAGAATAATCCGAGTGGAATAAAGCAGAGCTTATCACAAGAAATTGTATATCAGAATGTAAAATAAACCGTGGCAATGTGTGCCCTTTAATATAAGACGACGATCTCGCTGACTCAAGGCGTTGGGAAGTGGTCTGAAGTACATAAAAAAAGGGCCGCATATGCGGCCCTTAGTCATGGGAGATTAATGATGCTCAACCGGATGGCTGTGCTCAATGTCTTCCGTTTTCTTACTGAAGCGGCGGCGAACCACCACGAAGAACACTGGAACAAAGAAGATTGCCAGTACCGTCGCGGTCACCATCCCGCCCATTACGCCAGTACCTACGGCGTTCTGTGCACCGGAGCCTGCACCAGAACTGATAACCAGCGGCATAACCCCGAGGATAAATGCCAGTGAAGTCATCAGGATAGGACGCAGACGCATACGTACCGCTTCCAGCGTCGCCTCAATCAGACCTTTGCCTTCTTTATCCATCAGATCTTTGGCGAATTCGACGATAAGTATCGCGTTCTTCGCCGACAAGCCAATGGTTGTCAGCAGGCCCACCTGGAAGTAAACGTCGTTTGTCAGGCCACGGAACGTTGCCGCCAGCAGGGCGCCGATGACCCCCAGTGGCACAACCAGCATGACCGAGAACGGTATCGACCAGCTTTCATACAGCGCTGCCAGACAGAGGAATACCACGATAAGTGAAATGGCATACAGCGCTGGTGCCTGGTTACCGGACAGACGTTCCTGGTAGGACATACCGGTCCAGTCATAGCCAATACCCGAAGGCAGTTTGCTGGCCAGCTCTTCCATCATGGTCATCGCTTCACCGGTACTTCTGCCCGGTGCCGCCTGACCAAGGATTTCCATCGATGGCAGACCGTTATAGCGTTCCAGACGCGGAGAACCGTACTCCCAGTGTGACGTCGAGAAGGCCGAGAACGGCACCATCTGCCCGTCGCTACCGCGGACGTACCAGTTGCCAATATCTTCCGGCAGCATACGGTATTTCGCTTCAGACATGACGTACACTTTCTTCACGCGACCGCGGTCGATAAAGTCGTTGACATAGCTACCGCCCCAGGCTGCGCCCAGCGTGGTATTGATGTCACTGATAGATACGCCCAGCGCCTGCGCTTTCTCCTGGTCGATATCCACCTTGAACTGCGGTGTATCTTCCAGACCGTTTGGACGCACGCCGACCAGCAGGTCAGGGTGCTTCGCTACTTCACCAAACAACTGGTTACGTGCCTGGGTCAGTTTTTCATGGCCCAAACCACCCTGGTCGATCAGCTGGAAGTCGAAGCCGGTTGCGGTACCCAGTTCCACGATAGCCGGCAGGTTAAAGGCGAAGACCATCGCATCTTTAATCTGCGAGAAACGGGCCATTGCACGACCGGTAATCGCTTCAACCTTGTTCTCTTCACCAGGACGTTCGCTCCAGTCTTTCAGCGAGACGAACGCAATACCGGTGTTCTGACCACGACCGGCGAAGCCGAAGCCGTTAACGGCAAACACCGACTCAACGTTGTCTTTCTCTTTGGTGAGATAGTAGTCCGTCATCTCGTCGAGCACTTTCTGCGTACGTTCCTGCGTTGCGCCAGCCGGAAGCTGCGCCATGCTCAGGAATACGCCCTGATCTTCATCTGGTAAGAACGAGCTTGGCAGACGAACGAACAGCCACGCCATTCCGACGACGATGATCAGATACAGCACCAGGTAACGACCGGTACTGCGCAGAATGTTACCTACGCTATCGGTGTAGTGGTGCGTGCTCTTATCGAACATGCGGTTAAACCAGCCAAAGAAGCCTTTGTGCTCGCCGTGACCGCCTTTGGCGATAGGTTTTAACATCGTGGCGCACAGCGCCGGGGTCAGGATCAATGCGACCAGTACCGACAGCGCCATCGCTGATACGATAGTGATGGAGAACTGACGGTAAATCGCCCCCGTTGAACCACCGAAGAAGGCCATCGGGATAAATACCGCCGACAGCACCATGGCGATACCCACCAGTGCGCCCTGGATCTGGCCCATAGATTTACGGGTTGCTTCCTTCGGCGGCAGGCCTTCTTCCGCCATGACACGCTCGACGTTTTCGACCACCACGATGGCGTCATCGACGAGCAGACCGATCGCCAGCACCATACCAAACATGGTCAGGGTGTTTATCGAGAAGCCGAAGATGGCGAGGATGGCGAACGTCCCCAGCAATACTACCGGTACTGCGATGGTTGGAATCAACGTCGCGCGGAAGTTCTGCAGGAACAGATACATCACCAGGAATACCAGGATGATCGCTTCCACCAGCGTTTTCACCACTTCGTGAATAGAGATTTTCACGAACGGCGTGGTGTCATACGGGTATACAATTTTCAGGCCTGAAGGGAAGTACGGTTCCATTTTCGCCAGTTCGGCACGAATGGCATTCGCCGTATCCAGCGCGTTCGCGCCGGTCGCCAGTTTAATACCCAGACCGGAAGCCGGCTGGTTGTTAAACTTCGCGACGATATCGTAGTTCTCACCACCCAGTTCAACCTTGGCGACATCACGAAGACGAACCTGAGAACCATCCTGGTTCACTTTCAGCAGAATATTGCTGAATTCGTCAGCGGATTTCAGACGGGTCTGCGCGATGATCGAGGCGTTCAGCTGCTGGCCTTTCACCGGCGGCGTACCGCCTAACTGACCGGCTGCAACCTGGGCGTTCTGCGCTTTAATTGCGCTGATCACATCGACCGGCGTCAGCTGGAAGTTGTTCAGTTTGTTCGGATCCATCCAGATACGCATCGCGTACTGGGAACCAAACAGCTGAACGTCACCCACACCAGACGTACGGCTGATCGCATCTTTCATGTTGGCGCCCACGTAGTCGGAAATATCCTCCTGCGTCATGGTGCCGTTGGTGTTGATAACGCCGACAACCATCAGGAAGCTACTGGAGGATTTCTCCACGCTCACGCCCTGTTGCTGTACTTCCTGCGGCAGCAGCGGCATGGCGAGCTGCAGTTTGTTCTGCACCTGTACCTGCGCGATATCTGCATCAGTACCTGACTGGAAGGTCAGGGTAATCTGTACCGTACCGGTTGAGTCACTGTTGGAGGACATGTACATCAGGTTATCGATACCGTTCATGTTCTGTTCGATAACCTGTGTCACGGTGTCCTGCACCGTTTTCGCATCAGCGCCAGGGTAGGTTGCGCTGATCGAAACGGCCGGTGGCGCAATCGTTGGATATTGCGCAACTGGCAGCTTCATGATCGCAAGACCACCCGCTAGCATGATGATAATGGCGATCACCCATGCGAATATGGGGCGATCGATAAAGAAATTAGGCATGTCTTAACGTCTCCTGTTTAAGTTAAGACTTGGTTTGTTCTGACTGCGCGTTACTGGCAACTTGCTGTTTATCGTCAGAGGTCACTTCCTGCGCTTTTACCTGCACGCCTGGTTTTACTTTTTGCAGCCCGGTGACGATCACGCGATCGCCGGATTTCACGCCGCTGGTCACCAGCCATTTATCGCCGATTGCCTGCGTGGCATTGACCTGGCGGGTTTCCACTTTATCGCCTTCACCCACCACCATCACGCTGGCATCGCCACGTGGTGTACGGGTGACACCCTGCTGCGGAACCAGCAGCGCATCCGGGTTGGTGCCTTCCTGCAGACGAGCGCGCACGAACATACCTGGTAACAGCGTGTGGTCCGGGTTCGGGAAGACAGCACGTAAAGTGATTGAACCGGTTGTCTGGTCAACGGTGACATCGGAGAACTCAAGCGTACCGGCTTGCGGGTACTCAATCCCGTCGCTGGTCACCAACTCGACTTTGGCTTTGCCGTTTTCTTGTTTCAGCGTGCCATTTGCCAGCTCTTGTCGCAGACGCAGGAAATCGTTGCTCGACTGGGTTACGTCAACGTAGATCGGATCCAGCTGCTGAACGGTGGACAGGGCGGTGGTTTGACCGTTCTGCACCAGCGCACCTTCGGTGACCGCAGATTTGCCAATGCGGCCGCTGATCGGCGACGTGACTTTGGTATAAGCCAGGTTAATACGTGCAGTTTCTACCGCAGCTTTCGCGGCGACAACGGCAGCATTGTTCTGCTGAGCATCGGCGACCGCAGTATCATAGTCTTGTTGACTGATGTACTTGGTACCAAGCAGTTTCTGATAACGTTTAACCGTCAACTGAGCGATATTGGCCGCCGCTTGTGCTTTGGCTAAATCGCCTTTCGCACTTTCATAGCTGGCCTGATAGGTCGCGGGGTCGATCTGATAGAGAGACTCGCCGGCCTTGATGTCGCCACCTTCCGTAAAGTTACGTTTCAGAATAATGCCACTTACCTGAGGGCGGACTTCTGCAATACGGTAGGCGCTGGTACGGCCCGGTAGCTCAGTGGTGATTTGCAGAGGTGCGGATTTGAGCGTCACTACACCGACTTCCGGCATATGCTGAGCCCCTTGCTGAGCCGGTTTGTCGTCACATCCTGTTAGCGCTAAGCTGCCTGAGAGCATCAGAACGACCGCCAGAGGCGTTAACCCTCTGTTTTTGTTCATATGTAAACCTCGAGTGTCCAATTTCAAATTGTTCAGTGGCTCAAACGACCACAAACCCACTACTGTGTTTCTATTATGGTCATGCTATGGTACATACATTCACAAATGTATGTAAACGTAACCTCTGTAAACTCATTAACCTATGGCACGAAAAACCAAACAACAGGCACTTGAAACCCGGCAACACATACTGGATGTGGCTTTGCGTTTGTTTTCGCAGCAAGGCGTATCATCTACCTCGTTAGCAGCAATTGCAAAAGCTGCCGGGGTGACGAGGGGGGCTATCTACTGGCATTTTAAGAATAAATCAGATTTATTTAACGAAATCTGGGTGCTGTCGGACGCAAGTATTAGCGATCTTGAAGTTGAGTATCGGGCAAAATTCCCCAGCGATCCACTCTCAGTTGTCCGTGAGATCTTAGTTTATATCCTTGAAGCTACGGTGACA
Organism: Klebsiella sp. R445; assembly: GCF_051131755.1. NCBI lineage: Bacteria > Pseudomonadati > Pseudomonadota > Gammaproteobacteria > Enterobacterales > Enterobacteriaceae > Klebsiella > Klebsiella sp. R445. Next base: position 1,936,056 of record NZ_CP180446.1, on the reverse strand, counting down.
GAAGAGCGTAGACGACTGATGATGGAAATTATATTCCATAAGTGCGAATTCGTCGGTGAGATGGCGGTAGTGCAAAACGCACAACGCAGCTTATGTCTCGAAAGCTACGATCGCATAGAACATACACTCCGTGAATGTATTGCCGCCAAACTGCTGCCCGCCAACCTGCTCACCCGTCAGGCCGCCGTTTTAATGCGCAGCTATCTCTCCGGACTGATGGAAAACTGGCTTTTTGCGCCAGATTCTTTCGATCTCAAAAAAGAAGCCCGTAACTATGTTTCTATTCTTCTAGAAATGTATCAGCTCTGTCCTTCTCTCCGGGAGCCAGCGGAAATTAAGAATTAACTGAGCTGACAGGACAAAAAAGGTGGTTTTTTGCTGCTGCTGACTGCTATTCGCGCGCTGGCAGAAGTGCTATTCTGCGCGCTGTAACGATCCCCGGTATTCTCCGGCTTTTGCAACCACTCGTGCTAACACTATGCTGCATACTATTCGTAGGCGTAATGCCACTTCCGCGTTTGTCATTCTACTGTTGTTATTTGTTAGCTGCCTTAGCATTAATCAGGCCCAGGCAGCTGATGTTCCCGACCGATCTGATGTTCAGAATCAACTTAATACCCTGAATAAACAAAAAGAACTGACTCCACAGGATAAGTTAATTCAGCAAGACCTGGTTCAAACGCTTGAAGCACTCGATAAAATCGAGCGGATAAAGGCCGAAACCACCCAACTGCGCCAGCAGGTAGAACAGGCGCCGGCGAAGATGCGTCAGGCGGTTGATAACCTCAACGCCCTCAGCGATGTGCCTGACGATGAGGCCACGCGCAAAACGCTCAGCACGCTCTCTTTGCGTCAGCTTGAATCGCGGGTCACCCAGTCTCTGGACGATCTCCAGACCGCACAGAACGACCTGGCAACCTACAACAGCCAGCTGGTCTCCCTGCAAACGCAGCCGGAACGTGTGCAAAACGCCATGTATTCGGCGTCCCAGCAGCTCCAGCAAATACGTAACCGGCTGAATGGCACCACCGTTGGCGAAGAGGCGTTGCGCCCGAGCCAGCAGGGATTACTCCTGGCGCAGCAGGCGTTGCTGAATGCGCAGATCGATCAGCAGCGCAAGAGCCTCGAAGGGAACACGGTCCTGCAGGATACCCTGCAAAAACAACGTGACTACGTCAGCGCCAACAGCAACCGTCTGGAGCATCAGCTGCAGCTGTTGCAGGAGGCGGTCAACAGCAAACGCCTGACGCTAACCGAAAAAACGGCTCAGGAAGCGGTAACTCCCGATGAGACCGCACGTATTCAGGCCAACCCGCTGGTCAAGCAGGAGCTGGAGATCAACCACCAGCTCAGCCAGAAGCTGATCTCGGCGACGGAAAACGGCAACCAGCTTGTGCAGCGCAACATTCAGGTCAAAAACTGGCTCGACCGGGCGCTGCAATCTGAACGCGATATCAAAGAGCAGATTTCCGTCCTTAAGGGGAGCCTGCTGCTGTCCCGTATTCTCTACCAGCAGCAGCAGACGCTGCCGTCGGCAGAAGAGCTGAGCGATATGACCAACCGGATTGCCGACCTGCGTCTGGAGCAATTCGAGGTCAACCAACAGCGTGATGCGTTGTTCCAGAGCGACAACTTCGTGGCCAAACTGGAAGAGGGGCATAGCGCTGATGTGACGCCAGAGGTGCACGATGCGCTGCTGGATGTCGTGGATATGCGTCGTGAGCTGCTCGATCAGTTTAATAAGCAGCTCGGTAACCAGCTGATGATGGCGATTAACCTGCAGATCAACCAGCAGCAGCTAATGAGCGTCTCGAGCAACCTCAAAGCGATCCTCACCCAGCAGATTTTCTGGGTGAACAGCAATAAACCGATGGACTGGGACTGGATTAAATCCTTCCCGGAGGCGCTGAAAGGGCAGTTTAAGGCGATGAAAATCACCGTAAACTGGGAGAAAGCCTGGCCTGCGGTGTTTGTTGCTTTCCTCGCCGGTCTGCCATTGTTGCTGATTGCCGGGGTGATTCGCTGGCGCCTGCAGTGGCTGCGTAACTACCAGGCTAAGCTGGCGTCGCAGGTCGGACAGCTGCGTAACGATACGCAGCTCCATACGCCGAAAGCGATTCTGATCGATCTGATTCGTGCCTTGCCGGTGGTGCTGCTGATTCTGGCTGTGGGTCTGATTTTGCTGACCATGCAGCTGAATATCAGCGAACTGCTGTGGGCCTACAGTAAAAAGCTGGCCCTGTTCTGGCTGGTGTTCGGCCTGTGCTGGAAAGTACTGGAAAAAGATGGCGTGGCGGTCAGCCACTTCAATATGCCTGCCCAGTTGACCAGCCACTGGCGTCGTCAGATTGTCCGTGTGAGCCTGGCGCTATTGCCGCTGAATTTCTGGTCGGTGATGTCTGAGCTGTCGCCGCTGAACCTGATGGATGACGTTCTGGGACAGTTCGTTATCCTGATGAACCTGCTGCTGATTGCGGTGCTGGTGTGGCCAATGTGCCGTGATAGCTGGCGCGATAAAGAATCACACAGCCTGCGTCTGCTCACCGTCACCGTGCTCTCTATTGTGCCAATTGCATTGATGGTGCTGACGGCAACGGGCTACTTCTATACCACCTTGCGTCTTGCGGGCCGCTGGATCGAAACCGTCTATCTGGTGATGCTGTGGAACCTGCTGTACCAGACCGTGCTGCGTGGCCTGAGCGTTGCCGCGCGACGTATCGCCTGGCGTCGTGCGCTGGCCCGTCGTCAGCACCTGGTGAAAGAGGGGGCCGAAGGGGCTGAGCCGCAGGAAGAGCCAACGATTGCCCTGGAGCAGGTCAACCAACAAACGCTGCGTATTACCATGCTGGTCATGGTCGCCTTGTTTGGCGTGGTGTTCTGGGCGATTTGGTCCGATCTGATTACCGTGTTTGCCTATCTCGATAGCATTACGCTGTGGCACTACAGCGGCACCGAAGCGGGCGCCAGCGTGGTGCGTAGCGTGACGATGGGCAGTCTGCTGTTTGCTATTGTCGCGTCGATGGTGGCCTGGGCGCTGATCCGCAACTTGCCTGGTCTGCTGGAAGTCCTGATCCTCTCGCGGCTGAATATGCGCCAGGGGACCTCCTATGCGATCACCTCGATTATGAACTACGCGATCATCGCCATCAGTGCGATGACGGTGTTCGGCGCGCTGGGGGTTTCCTGGGATAAATTGCAATGGCTGGCGGCGGCACTCTCCGTTGGTTTGGGCTTCGGCCTGCAGGAGATCTTCGGGAACTTCGTTTCCGGCCTGATCATCCTCTTCGAACGCCCGGTGCGCATCGGCGATACGGTGACGATCGGTACTTTCTCCGGTACCGTCAGCAAGATCCGTATTCGCGCCACCACCATTACCGACTTCGATCGTAAAGAGGTGATCATCCCGAACAAAGCGTTTGTGACCGAGCGCCTGATCAACTGGTCGCTGTCCGACACCGTGACGCGTGTGGTGATCCGCCTTGGAGTGGCGTATGGCTCCGATCTCGATAAGGTGAAAGAGGTCTTGTTGCAGGCGGCGCACGAACACCCGAAAGTGATGCAGGAGCCGGCGCCATCGGTATTCTTCACCACGTTTGGCGCGAGCACGCTGGATCATGAGCTGCGTTTATACGTGCGTGAACTGCGCGACCGTAGCTACACGGTGGATGAGCTGAACCGGGCGATTGACCGCCTGTGCCGTGAGAACGACATTAATATCGCCTTCAACCAGCTGGAAGTGCATCTGCGTAATGAAAAAGGTGATGAAGTGACCGAGCTGAAGCGGGAAGTCAAAGGCGACGATCCGTCACCGGCTATCGGTTAAAGTGCGGTAGATTGACGATCAACAGGGGCGGCCAGGGTACCGCCCCTGTTGATTAACGGTGTGAGTTAGCGTCGCTTCATTCGCTGGGCTGGGTGTCTGGCTGGTTTAGTTTTTTCTCATAATCACGTTTGATTATCTCCAGCGCACCCAGCACCGTCCGTGCCGGGACCTGGTTCTCTTCGAGCAGCATAATCAAATCAACGGCCAGTTTGACCTCATCCGGAGCGGTTTCCAGGGACATTGCGTTTCCTTCTGTTAGCGCGTTATACGTGCCAGTACGGCTTCTATTTTTTCAAGTGCATCGCGACAGCGCGCCAGGCGTCCGGCATAGGCGTCCACCTCTTTGGCCAGCCGTTGCTGATCCTCAAGCGTTGTCGCTTGTGCCAGTTGACGCTGGCGATCGTTTCTCATCGCCAGCAGCCGACGTTCATACTCCTGATGCTGCAACCGCCGCCGCTGCCAGCGCTGCAGTCCGGGGGAAGCGCTATCCCATTGACGCAGAGACCAGGTGGCCGCCTCCCGGTTCAGGGCGGCGATTTGCGCGACCAGCCGTTCCGCCAGCCAGCTCACCTGCGGCAATTGCTGGTTTTCCACCGCCTGGCGCAGCTCAGCAAAATGTTGCTGCGCTTCTTCAAGACAAGACTGCATCAATGTACTGCGGGTGCGAAACAACTGCCGGTCGAAGCGGGCGCTGAGCGTCGCATGCTGCGCCAGCGGTGCAAGCTGTACCGCCAGCTGGGCCAGCTGATTTTCCAGCGTTTGTAAAAGCCGGGTTGTTTTCAATGAACTCCTCCCTACCGCGATAAACAACTGTGCTACAGTAGCCATCTCTGCTTGATAACGATTCGCATTATGCCACGTATTATTTTAATCATCATTGGCTGGCTGGCGGTAGCCCTGGGGACGCTGGGCATCTTTTTGCCTTTGTTGCCAACCACGCCGTTTATTCTGCTGGCGGCCTGGTGTTTTGCCCGTTCATCACCGCGTTTTCACCACTGGCTGCTGTATCGTTCCTGGTTTGGCGGCTATCTTCGCCACTGGCAGCAGTACCGCGCGATGCCGCCTGGCGCCAAGCCGCGGGCGATAGTCATGATCCTGCTGACCTTTGCCCTTTCGCTGTGGCTGGTTAAGCTTACATGGGTGCGCATCTTGCTGCTGGTAATACTGACCTGCCTGCTGATATTTATGTGGCGCATTCCGGTGGTTGATGCAAAGCAACAAAAGCACTGATGCACAATAATGAAGGTTGCAATTGTCGCTGACAGACAGTAAATTCTGGCGTTTTCGAGCGCGGGCATGCCTGGTCAAAGGTTGAACAAATGTTTCTTTGGCCCATTTTGCACGCCCGTGAGTAACACTGTTTTAATCAGGCATAAACTTATGACCGCAACTGCACAGCAGCTTGAATATCTGAAGAACAGCATCCAAAGCATCCAGGACTACCCGAAGCCTGGCATCCTTTTCCGTGATGTCACCAGCTTACTGGAAGACCCGAAAGCCTATGCGCTCAGCATTGAACTTCTGGCCGAGCGTTATAAAGACGCGGGAATTACCAAGGTGGTTGGGACCGAAGCGCGTGGTTTCCTGTTTGGCGCCCCGGTTGCGCTGGCGTTGGGTGTGGGCTTTGTGCCGGTACGTAAACCCCGTAAGCTGCCACGTGAAACCATTGCCGAAAGCTACGAGCTGGAATACGGCACCGATCAGCTGGAAATCCATGTTGATGCGATCAAAGCCGGTGATAAAGTGCTGGTGGTCGACGATCTGTTGGCAACCGGCGGCACCATTGACGCGACGGTGAAGCTGATCCGTCGTCTGGGTGGCGAAGTGCATGATGCAGCCTTCATTATCAATCTGTTCGATCTGGGCGGTGAGCAGCGTCTGGAAAAGCTGGGCATCAATTGCTATAGCCTGGTTCCTTTCCCGGGCCACTAAGCATTTCCAGATACATAGCCTCGCCGATCGGGCGGGGCTGTGATAGCATGACCCCCTCGTGATTTCACCTTCCAGCGTTTCAGAGCCAGCCCATGAGTTATCAGGTCTTAGCCCGTAAATGGCGCCCACAAACCTTTGCTGACGTCGTCGGCCAGGAACATGTGCTGACCGCACTGGCGAATGGCTTATCGTTAGGGCGCATTCATCACGCTTATCTCTTTTCCGGCACCCGTGGCGTAGGGAAAACCTCGATCGCCCGCCTGCTTGCGAAAGGACTAAACTGCGAAACCGGTATTACCGCCACGCCGTGCGGCGTTTGCGATAACTGCCGGGAAATAGAGCAGGGGCGCTTTGTCGATCTGATTGAGATCGATGCCGCCTCTCGAACCAAAGTCGAAGATACCCGCGACCTGCTGGATAACGTCCAGTACGCGCCGGCCCGTGGCCGCTTTAAGGTCTATCTGATCGACGAAGTCCATATGCTGTCGCGCCATAGCTTCAACGCGTTGTTAAAAACGCTGGAAGAGCCGCCGGCGCACGTCAAATTCCTGCTAGCGACCACCGATCCGCAGAAGCTGCCGGTGACGATCCTGTCGCGCTGCCTGCAGTTCCATCTGAAGGCGCTGGATGTCGAACAGATCCGCCATCAGCTTGAACATATTCTCGGTGAAGAACAGATTGCCTTTGAATCCCGCGCGCTGCAGCTGCTGTCGCGTGCGGCGGATGGCAGCCTGCGCGACGCGTTAAGTCTCACCGACCAGGCGATTGCCAGCGGTGATGGCCGCCTGACGGCGGAGTCGGTCAGTACCATGCTGGGTACGCTCGACGACGATCAGGCGCTGTCGCTGATTGAAGCGCTGGTGGCTGCCGATGGCGAACGCGTGATGGCGGGCGTCAACGATGCCGCTTCCCGCGGTGTTGAGTGGGAAGCCTTACTGGTTGAAATGCAGAGCCTGCTGCACCGCATTGCGATGGTTCAGCTGTCGCCTTCGGCGCTGGGTGCGGACATGGCCGCCATTGAACTGCGCATGCGCGAACTCGCGCGCACCGTGCCGCCTGCTGATGTCCAGCTATACTATCAGACGCTGTTAATTGGCCGTAAAGAGCTGCCCTATGCGCCAGACCGACGCATGGGTGTTGAAATGACGTTACTGCGTGCGCTGGCGTTTCATCCGCGCACGCCGCTGCCAGAACCCGAGGTAAAACCCGCGCCAGCGATACCGGCTGCACCGGTTCAGGCAGCAGCGCCGTCAGCCCCCGTCGGGCAGTCGCAACCGCCGCAGAATTTGCCGCAAACCACCAGCCAGGTGCTGGCGGCCCGTAGCCAGCTGCAGCGTGGTCAGGGAGCACCCACACCAAAAAAGAGTGAACCGGCAGCCGCATCCCGCGCGCGGCCGGTGAATAACGCTGCGCTGGAGCGCTTAAGTTCGATTACCGAGCGCGTACAGGCGCGTCCTGCCGTCGCGGCGGCCCAGGAAAAAGCACCGGCTAAGAAAGAAGCCTATCGCTGGAAATCGACCACCGTCGTCGAAACCGTGAAAGAAGAGGTGGCGACGCCGAAAGCGCTGAAGAAAGCGCTGGAGCATGAAAAAACGCCGGAGCTGGCGGCCAGGTTGGCGCTGGAAGCCGTCGAGCGCGATAGCTGGGCGGCAGAGGTCCATCAGCTTGCCGTACCGAAGCTGGTGGAGCAGGTAGCGCTAAATTCCTGGAAAGAGCAGGAGGGGCCGCGAATCTGCCTGCATCTGCGTCCGAGCCAGCGGCATCTGAATTCCGCTGGTGCGCAGCAAAAGCTGGCCGAAGCGCTTGGCATATTGTACGGTTCACCGGTTGAACTGACTATCGTAGAAGACGATAATCCTGCGATGCGCACGCCGCTGGAGTGGCGGCAGGCAATTTATGAAGAGAAGCTCGCGCAAGCGCGCGAAGCCATTATTGCGGATAACAACATTCAGACGCTGCGTCGGTTCTTCGATGCGGACCTGGATGAAGAGAGTATTCGCCCCATTTGATTGCAAGTTTAACTTGCGGTCAGCATCCTTAACGATGACTTACTGAGAGAGAAGCCTATGTTTGGTGGAAAAGGCGGCCTGGGTAACCTGATGAAACAGGCCCAGCAGATGCAAGACAAAATGCAGAAAATGCAGGAAGAGATCGCGCAACTGGAAGTCACCGGTGAATCCGGTGCCGGTCTGGTTAAAGTGACCATCAACGGCGCACACAACTGCCGTCGCGTGGAAATCGACCCGAGCCTGCTGGAAGACGACAAAGACATGCTGGAAGACCTCGTGGCTGCGGCGTTCAACGATGCGGCACGCCGCATTGAAGAGACCCAGAAAGAGAAGATGGCCTCCGTCTCCTCCGGTATGCAGCTGCCGCCTGGCTTTAAGATGCCATTCTGATGCAAACCAGCCCGCTGTTAACTCAGCTTATGGAAGCATTGCGCTGTCTGCCGGGCGTTGGCCCGAAGTCAGCGCAGCGCATGGCGTTCACGCTGCTTCAGCGCGATCGTAGCGGCGGGATGCGTCTGGCGCAGTCGTTAACGCGTGCAATGTCGGAAATCGGCCACTGTGCCGATTGCCGTACTTTCACCGAGCAGGAAGTGTGCAATATTTGCAGCAACCCGCGCCGCCGTGAAAACGGGCAGATCTGCGTGGTAGAAAGCCCCGCGGATATCTACGCGATTGAGCAGACCGGGCAGTTTTCGGGCCGCTATTTTGTCCTGATGGGCCACCTGTCACCACTTGACGGGATTGGACCGGATGACATTGGGCTCGATCGCCTGGAGCAGCGCCTGCGTGACGAATCGATGCAGGAAGTGATCCTCGCCACCAATCCCACGGTGGAAGGTGAAGCGACCGCCAATTATATCGCCGAACTCTGCGCGCAGTATGGCGTAGAAGCCAGCCGCATTGCCCATGGCGTTCCCGTCGGCGGCGAGCTGGAAATGGTCGACGGCACCACGCTGTCCCACTCCCTGGCCGGGCGGCATAAGATTCGTTTTTAACCAAACGGAGGCGCTTTTCGGGGCCTCCGCTTGAAAATTTCCCCTCCCGTCCCCATCTCCCCTTCATCGGTTTTTTTACCATTAACAATGGCATTGTTGAGGTTGATTTAGATGAAAGGACAAGAAACTCGTGGTTTTCAGTCAGAGGTAAAACAGCTTCTGCACCTGATGATCCATTCTCTTTATTCCAATAAAGAAATTTTCCTGCGTGAACTGATTTCCAACGCCTCCGATGCGGCAGACAAGCTGCGCTTCCGCGCGCTGTCCCAGCCCGACCTGTACGAAGGTGACGGTGAACTGCGCGTGCGCGTTTCGTTTGATAAAGACAACCGCACCCTGACCATCGCCGACAACGGTATCGGGATGAACCGTGAAGAGGTTATCGACCACCTCGGGACCATTGCCAAATCCGGGACCAAATCGTTCCTCGAATCAATGGGCTCCGACCAGGCCAAAGACAGCCAGCTGATTGGTCAGTTTGGCGTCGGCTTCTACTCGGCGTTTATCGTGGCGGATAAAGTCACCGTGCGCACCCGTGCGGCGGGCGATAGCGCAGAAAACGGCGTGTTCTGGGAGTCAGCCGGTGAAGGTGACTACACCGTGGCCGATATCACCAAAGCCGATCGCGGTACCGAAATCACCCTGCACCTGCGTGAAGGCGAAGATGATTTCCTTAACGACTGGCGCGTACGTTCGATTATCAGCAAATACTCCGACCATATTGCGCTGCCGGTAGAGATCGAAAAGCGTGAAGAGGTTGACGGCGAAACCGTGATCTCCTGGGAGAAAATCAACAAAGCCCAGGCGCTGTGGACCCGTAATAAGTCTGAAATTAAAGACGACGAATACAACGAATTCTATAAGCACATTGCCCATGACTACAGCGACCCGCTGACCTGGAGCCACAACCGTGTGGAAGGCAAGCAGGAGTACACCAGCCTGCTGTATATCCCTTCCCAGGCACCGTGGGATATGTGGAACCGCGATCATAAACACGGTCTGAAGCTGTACGTGCAGCGCGTCTTCATCATGGATGAAGCCGAGCAGTTTATGCCGAACTACCTGCGCTTTGTCCGTGGCCTTGTGGACTCCAACGATCTGCCGCTCAACGTCTCGCGTGAAATCCTGCAGGACAGCAGCGTCACCCGCAACCTGCGTACCGCACTGACCAAGCGTGTGCTGCAGATGCTGGAGAAACTGGCGAAAGACGACGCCGAAAAATATCAGACCTTCTGGCAGCAGTTTGGTCTGGCATTGAAAGAAGGCCCGGCGGAAGACAATGCAAACCAGCAGACTATCGCGAAGCTGCTGCGTTTTGCCTCTACCCATACCGACTCCTCCGCCCAGACCGTGTCGCTGGAAGAGTATGTCTCCCGCATGAAAGAAGGGCAGGAGAAGATTTACTACATCACTGCCGACAGCTATGCGGCAGCGAAGAGCAGCCCGCACCTGGAACTGCTGCGTAAGAAAGGGATCGAGGTCCTACTGCTGTCTGAGCGCATCGACGAGTGGATGATGAGCTATCTGACCGAGTTCGATGGCAAAGCCTTCCAGTCAGTGGCGAAAACCGACGAGTCGCTGGAAAAACTGGCCGATGAGGTGGATGAAAGCACCAAAGAGGCAGAAAAGGCGCTGGAGCCGTTTGTTGACCGTGTGAAAACCCTGCTGGGCGAGCGTGTGAAAGAGGTCCGTTTGACGCACCGTCTGACCGATACCCCGGCTATCGTCACCACTGACGCGGACGAAATGAGCACCCAGATGGCGAAGCTGTTCGCCGCTGCGGGCCAGTCCGCGCCGGAAGTGAAGTACATCTTCGAACTGAACCCGGCGCACCCGCTAGTGAAACGCGCGGCGGATACTCAGGAAGATGCCCGGTTCAGCGAGTGGGTTGAGCTGCTGCTCGATCAGGCCCTGCTGGCGGAGCGCGGTACGCTGGAAGATCCGAACCAGTTTATTCGCCGGATGAATCAGCTGCTGGCATCGTAATCTCCCTGCTGTTTGCCCTCAGCGGCCCCGACTCATCAGAGACGCGGGCCGCTGAGGGCCTCTTCTCTGATCGTCTAAAATCTGCCTTTCAGGCAAAATAAACCCTCCATTAACCGTTTCAGCCGCTCTGCCTTCCTTGAGCCATCTGCGTTCTGGTGGTATGGTTTATCGTTTTTGAAAAATTGAATCGACTTTTGAGGGGATTTTCGTAATGCGTATTATTCTGCTTGGCGCTCCGGGCGCGGGTAAAGGAACTCAGGCTCAGTTCATCATGGAGAAATACGGTATTCCGCAAATCTCTACCGGTGACATGCTGCGCGCCGCTGTGAAATCTGGCTCTGAGCTGGGTAAACAGGCGAAAGACATCATGGACGCAGGCAAGCTGGTGACCGACGAACTGGTTATCGCGTTGGTGAAAGAGCGCATCACTCAGGAAGATTGCCGTAACGGCTTCCTGCTGGACGGTTTCCCGCGCACTATTCCGCAGGCTGACGCCATGAAAGAAGCGGGTATCGCGGTTGATTTCGTACTGGAGTTTGACGTACCGGACGAGCTGATCGTCGATCGTATCATCGGTCGTCGCGTACACGCAGCTTCTGGCCGCGTTTACCACATCAAATTCAATCCGCCGAAGGTGGAAGGCAAAGACGACGTGACCGGTGAAGACCTGAGCACGCGTAAAGATGACCAGGAAGAGACCGTACGTAAGCGCCTGGTGGAATACCATCAGATGACGGCTCCGCTGATCGGTTATTATCAGAAAGAAGCTGAAGCGGGCAACACCCAATACGCGAAAGTAGACGGCACCAAAGCGGTTGCTGAAGTACGCGTAGAACTGGAAAAAATCCTCGGTTAATCCCGTTGGTTCTCATCCTGCCACGTCGGGATGAGAACACCTCTCATTCTACCTTTTTCTATGATTGGTTCCGTTTAGCGCCATTTCAGCTACAATTGTCAGCGATTCAAATGGTTAAGAGGCGGTAATGCAGCAGACGAAAACAGGTATCTTGTTAGCCAACTTAGGCACTCCCGATGCGCCCACGCCCGATGCGGTGAAGCGCTACCTGCGACAGTTTCTCAGCGACACGCGCGTGGTGGATACGCCCCGTCTGCTGTGGTGGCCGTTACTGCGTGGCGTGATCCTGCCGCTACGTGGACTGCGGGTCGCAAAACTTTATCAATCGGTATGGATGGAAGAAGGCTCTCCGCTGCTGGTCTACAGCCGCCGGCAGCAGCAGGCGCTGGCCGCACGTTTACCCGACACGCCGGTGGCTTTAGGTATGAGCTACGGCTCTCCTGCGCTGGAAAGCGCGGTAGATGAACTGCTGGCACAGGGCGTGAACCATATCGTGGTGCTGCCGATGTATCCGCAATACTCCTGTTCCACCGTGGCGGCGGTGTGGGATGAACTGGCGCGCATTCTGGCCAAAAAGCGTGCGATTCCGGGCGTGTCGTTTATTCGTGATTACGCCGATGACACCAGCTACATCAAGGCGCTGGCGGAAAGCGTTCGTGCCTCGTTCGCGGTGCATGGCGAGCCCGATGTGCTGCTGCTCTCCTATCACGGGATCCCCCAGCGCTTTGCCCATGAAGGGGATGACTACCCGCAGCGCTGTCGCGATACCACGCGTGAACTGGTGTCGGCGCTGGGTCTTTCACCGGACCGCGCAATGATGACCTTCCAGTCGCGCTTTGGCCGAGAACCGTGGCTGACGCCTTACACCGACGAGACTTTAAAAATGTTGGGCGAGAAGGGGGTCAAACACATTCAGGTTATCTGTCCGGGCTTTTCTGCCGACTGCCTCGAAACGCTGGAGGAGATTGCGGTACAGAATCAGGAGATTTTCCTGGAAGCTGGCGGACAGAAATATGAATACATTCCGGCGCTCAATGATAATGACGCGCATATCGAAATGATGGTGGACCTGACGGCGGCGTATCGCTGATCGTGCGTGGCGCGGGGAATATGCTATTATTCCCCGCTTGTCCACAGCCACTAAATCACCACTATGAAATTTCCCGGTAAACGCAAATCCAAACACTATTTTCCCGTTAATGCGCGCGATCCGCTGTTACAACAAATTCAGCCGGAAAATGAATCTAACATCGCCTGGGTGGTGGGTATCGACCAAACGCTGGTCGATATCGAAGCGAAAGTCGATGAGGCGTTTATCCAGCGCTATGGCCTGAGTGCCGGCCACTCTCTGGTGATTGAAGATGACGTCGCCGAAGCGCTGTATCAGGAACTGCTCCGCGATAACCTGATTACCCATCAGTTTGCCGGTGGGACGATCGGCAATACCATGCACAACTATTCCGTGCTGGCGGATGATCGCTCGGTGCTGCTGGGCGTCATGTGCAGCAATATCGAAATCGGCGGCTACGCCTACCGCTATCTGTGCAACACCTCCAGCCGTACCGATCTGAACTACCTGCAAGGAGTGGACGGGGCGATTGGCCGCTGTTTTACCCTGATTAGCGATGCCGGCGAACGCACCTTTGCGATCAGCCCGGGCCACATGAATAAGCTGCGTCCGGAAAGTGTCCCGGAAGCGGTGATTGCTGGCGCCTCAGCGCTGGTGCTGACCTCTTATCTGGTGCGCTGCAAGCCGGGTGAGCCGATGCCGGATGCCACGATGAAAGCCATCGAATATGCCAAAAAGCATGACGTCCCGGTGGTGTTGACGCTGGGCACCAAGTATGTGATTGCTGACAACCCGGAATGGTGGCAACAGTTCCTGACGGAGCACGTCTCGATTTTGGCGATGAATGAAGAAGAGGCGCAAGCGTTAACCGGCCTGTCCGATCCGCTGCTGGCCTCCGATAAGGCGCTGGAGTGGGTGGATCTGGTGCTGTGCACCGCGGGACCTGCGGGCCTGTATATGGCTGGTTTCACCGAAGAGGACGCCCGGCGTAAAACCCAACATCCGCTGCTGCCAGGGGCGATTGCCGAATTTAACCAGTTTGAATTCAGTCGCGCCATGCGCCATCAGGATTGTGAGAACCCGCTGCGGATCTACTCACATATTGCGCCCTACATGGGCGGCCCTGAGAAAATCATGAATACCAACGGCGCGGGTGACGGCGCGCTGGCGGCGCTGCTGCATGACATTACGGCTAACAACTATCACCGTAACAACGTCCCGAACTCCAGCAAGCACAAGTGCAAATGGCTGACCTACTCGTCGCTGGCGCAGGTGTGCAAATATGCTAACCGGGTGAGCTATCAGGTCTTAAACCAGCATTCGCCGCGCTTAAGCCGTGGCCTGCCGGAACGGGAAGATAGTCTGGAAGAGGCATACTGGGAACGTTAAGTGCGTTGTCCCCTCGCCGGGCTGGAGGGGAGCCACAGGAACCGACATCCTTTCCGCAAGCGCCTCTCCGTTCTGGAGAGGCCTGTTAAGACGCCGTAAAGAACCGTTATCCGGTGACCACTTCACCTGCCGGTGGCGTTTCCAGCAGCAGCAGCATCGCGCGGGCGATTTCTCGCTCGCCCATGACCACCTTATTCGCCCCACGTTCGGTAATATAGTCCACTTCATCATCGTAATGGGCGCGGGCAATAATTTCGATGTTCGGGCATTTCTCTCGCGCTGAGGCGACGATCTCTCCGGCCTCATAGCCGTTAGGAATGGTCAGCAGCAGCCAGCGGGCGCAATCCAGATGCGCCAGATTCATGATTTCTTCATTGGCGGCATTGCCCAGTACGGCACGGATGCCTCGTGCGCGCAGTTCGTCCACCCGGGTGCGGGAGGTTTCGATCACCACCAGCGGGATCCCCTGCGCCATCAGTTTTTCACCCAGCAGACTCCCGACGCGCCCGAAGCCGACCAGCAGCGCGTGGTTGCATATATCGACCGGAATTTGTTTCTCTTCTTCGAGGACTTCTTCGAGGGTTTGCTCGTCGAGGGTTTCGGTTTTATCGAGGTATTTTTCCAGCAGGGTGAACAGCACCGGGTTGAGCATGATCGAGATAATCGCCCCGGCCAGCACCAGATTTTGCCCGGCCTGCGGCAGCAGATCCAGCGCCATACCAAGCCCGGCCAGAATAAAGGCGAACTCACCGATTTGCGCAAGGCTGGCGGCGATAGTCAGCGCGGTGCGCGGCGAGTGGCCGAACATCCGCACGAGGAAAAAGGCAGCGACAGACTTACCGAAGATAATGATCGCCAGCGTTGCCAGTACCGCCAGCGGCTGTTCCAGCAGGATCATCGGGTCGAACAACATGCCAACGGAGACAAAGAACAGGACCGCAAAGGCATCACGCAGCGGCAGCGTATCGTGCGCGGCGCGGTGGCTGAGTTCGGATTCATTCAGCACCATGCCGGCGAAGAAGGCACCGAGCGCGAAGGAGACGTCGAACAACTCAACCGCTCCGAAGGCGATGCCGAGCGCCAGGGCCAGCACGGACAGAGTAAATAGCTCGCGGGAGCCGGTGGCGGCGCTGCGGGACATAATCCACGGCACCAGACGACGGCCCACCAGCATCATAATGGCGATAAAGGCGATCACTTTCCCGATGGTGATACTCATATCGACGGCCAGCGAGGCCAGGCCGACGTCACCTTTTTCTGCCATCCCGGCGACGGCGGGCAGCAGAACGAGGGTCAGCACCATCACTAAATCTTCGACGATCAGCCAGCCGATGGCGATTTGCCCTCGTTGACTGTCAATCAGTTGCCGTTCTTCCAACGCGCGCAGCAGCACCACGGTACTGGCGGTAGAAAGACACAGGCCAAACACGATGCCGGTCATCAACGACCAGCCCAGCACGGCTGATAGCGCCATACCCAACAGCGTTGCCACGGCTATCTGGGCAATAGCGCCGGGAATGGCGATGGACTTTACCGCCATCAAATCCTTTAAGGAGAAGTGCAGCCCGACGCCAAACATCAACAAGATGACGCCCAGCTCGGCCAGTTCCGGCGCTAGCTTGGTATCGGCAACGAAGCCAGGAGTAAAGGGACCGGATAACACACCTGCTAACAGATATCCCACCAGTGGAGAAATACGTAACTTATTGGCAATCATGCCGAATATAAAAGCGAGGACCAGCCCGCCGACAATGGTGGTGATAAGCGGTGTTGCGTGGTGCATTCCGTCTCCTTGTATGTGGTGAGCCAGTCCATTTTCAGGCACTGCATCCATCAGGCGCCTCTGCGTTCGCTTTGAACTAACCCGAATGATTTTGCGTATAAACCTAAAAAACCGAGTAATAGTTTATGACAGTTTTGACTGTTTTGTTTATGAATAATTATTGAATTATGCAGAAAAAGGGAATTAGAACGAAAAAAAGCACAGACGGGAAAACGACGGCAGATAATACGTAGAAGTGCTGATGGTATCAGGGATGTTGGCGGCCAAAGTTTCACTTTAGCCGCCGGATATTTAAGATTTATGGCGGTTGTCAGGGAGGAATATCGTCAATATGCCGATAAGTGGCAAGAAAGCGCAGATTTTATAGACCAGTTCAATACTGGTATGGTCCGCTAACAGCCCCAGTACCGCGGCGCCAAGGCCACCCATCCCAAAGGCAAAACCGAAAAACAGACCAGAAACCATGCCGATACGCCCCGGCATCAGCTCCTGGGCGTACACTAAAATGGCGGAAAACGCCGACGCGAGGACAAAACCAATAATCATGGTTAAAATCCCGGTCCATTCCAGCGTGGCATACGGCAAAATAAGGGTAAAGGGCGCGACGCCGAGGATAGAGCCCCAAATAACATATTTACGCCCAATTTTATCGCCAACAGGCCCGCCAATCACCGTGCCTGCCGCGACGGCAAACAGGAAAATAAACAGGTGAATCTGGGCGTTCTGGATCGATAATCCGAATTTATGCATCAGATAAAAGGTGTAATAGCTGCTAATGCTCGCCATATAGAAATATTTCGAGAAAATCAGCATCAGCAGGATCCCGACCGCCAGAATCACCTTATTCCTTGGCAGCGGGCTGGCGACGATGGTCTTAGGTTTTCCTTTATTCATTCGGTGCTGCGCGGCATACCAGCGGCTGACTTGCAGCAGCACCACGATAGCCAGCAGCGCGGCCAGAACAAACCAGGCGACGTTGCCTTTGCCGTAAGGGGCGATAATCACCGCTGCCAGCAACGGACCCAGAGAACTCCCGAAGTTACCGCCCACCTGGAACAGCGACTGGGCCAGACCGTGACGGCCACCGGAGGCCATGCGTGCCACGCGCGACGACTCCGGGTGGAACACCGACGAGCCGATACCCACCAGCGCGGCAGCGAGCAGCACCATCCCGAAACTTCCCGCCAGCGCCAGAAGCACCAGGCCGCAGAGCGTGAAGCACATACCGATGGGCAGCGACCACGGCATCGAGTGTTTATCGGTCCAGTAGCCGACCACAGGCTGCAGCAGCGAAGAGGCCAGCTGGAAGGTCAGGGTGATCATGCCGATCTGCACGAAGGTCAGGGAAAACTCCGACTGTAGCAGCGGGTAAAGCGCCAGAATCAGCGACTGGATCATATCGTTAAGCAGATGGGAAAGGCTGATAGCCCCCAGGATGCCAAATGACGTGCGTGCTTTTTGCGGCGCAGCAGCGGGGCCGGATAAGGGTTGGATTGTTTGATTCGTCGCCATAGGTTCACTTAGAGAGTGTTATTGTGGATGCAGGTGTAATTATTATCTGACTAACATACCTGCCCCTAAGGTTTGAAGGAAGTCTCAATTCGGAAAACATATTTGTCAGGTGATGTAACTCGCTATACTTTCAGCACTTGTATATTGAGTCAGGGAGAGAGAGATGCATTTTTTAAAACGGAGCATGGCGCTGGGGTTACTCGCCGCGCTGTCGCTGGGGAGCATGTCTGCACAGGCTTACGAGCAGGATAAAACCTATAACATCACCATCCTGCATACCAACGATCACCATGGCCACTTCTGGCGTAGTGACTACGGGGAATATGGTCTGGCCGCGCAAAAAACGCTGGTGGACGGTATTCGCAAAGAGGTTGCGGCTGAGGGTGGCAGCGTTCTGTTGTTATCCGGCGGTGATATTAATACCGGCGTACCAGAGTCGGATCTGCAGGACGCCGAGCCGGATTTTCGCGGCATGAACCTGATTGGCTATGACGCGATGGCGGTGGGGAACCATGAGTTCGATAATCCGCTCAGCGTGCTGCGCCAGCAGGAAAAGTGGTCTAAATTCCCGTTCCTTTCTGCCAACATCTACCAGAAAAGCACCGGCGAGCGGCTGTTCAAGCCCTGGGCGCTGTTTAAGCGCGGCGGGCTGAAAATTGCGGTCATTGGCCTGACTACCGATGATACGGCGAAAATCGGTAACCCGGAGTATTTCACCGATATCGAATTCCGCAAGCCGGCGGATGAGGCCAAACTGGTTATCCAGGAACTGCAGCAGACTGAAAAACCGGATGTGATCCTGGCAACCACCCATATGGGCCATTATGACAACGGGAATCACGGTTCGAACGCCCCGGGCGATGTCGAAATGGCCCGTAGCCTGCCGGCGGGATCGCTGGCGATGATCGTCGGCGGCCATTCGCAGGATCCGGTCTGTATGGCGTCGGAGAATAAAAAGCAGGTCGATTATGTACCTGGAACGCCGTGCGCGCCGGACAAGCAGAACGGTATCTGGATCGTTCAGGCCCATGAGTGGGGCAAATACGTAGGCCGCGCGGATTTTGAGTTCCGCAACGGCGAAATGAAGCTGGTGCACTATCAGCTGATCCCGGTCAACCTGAAGAAGAAGGTCACCTACGATAACGGCCAGAGCGAACGCGTGCTCTATACGCCGCAAATTGTCGAGAACCCGCAGATGCTGTCACTGCTGACGCCGTTCCAGAATAAGGGAAAAGCGCAGCTTCAGGTGAAAATCGGCAGCGTCAACGGGCATCTTGAGGGCGATCGCAGCAAGGTTCGTTTTGTGCAGACCAATATGGGACATCTGCTGCTGGCGGCACAAATGGCGCGCAGCAATGCCGATTTCGCCGTAATGAGCGGCGGCGGTATCCGTGATTCCATCGAGGCCGGCGACATCACCTATAAAGATGTGATGAAGGTGCAGCCGTTTGGCAACGTGCTGGTGTATGTCGATATGAACGGCCAGGAAGTGACGCAGTATCTGACGGCGGTGGCGCAGATGAAGCCGGATTCCGGTGCTTATCCGCAGTTCGCTAACGTCAGCTTCGTGGCGAAAGACGGCAAACTCAATGATTTGAAAATCAAAGGTGAACCGGTCGATCCGGCGAAGACCTACCGCATGGCGACGTTGAGCTTCAACGGGACCGGCGGTGATGGCTATCCGCACATTGATACCAAACCCGGCTACGTCAATACCGGGTTTATCGATGCCGAAGTTCTGAAAGAGTATATTCAGAAGAACTCACCGCTGGACGCGGCAGCTTATGAGCCGCAAGGTGAGGTGAGCTGGCAGTAACGCCCGAGGCACTCCCCGGTGGCGCTACGCTGCCTCCGGGATTCTGCGCGGGTGCAAGATTAATCGCGACGGGCGATATCGGCGAAGGTGGCCTCAAGGGTCTTCGCCAGATCGCTGGCCGCCAGCTCAATATCCAGCCCGCGTTTGCCGCCGGAAATATAAATGGTGGCAAACTCCTGGGCGGGCGCATCGATCACCGTTGGCAGGCGCTTTTTCTGCCCAAGCGGGCTGATACCGCCCACCAGGTAACCGGTGACGCGCTGGGCGACCATCGGGTCTGCCATATCCACTTTCTTCGCGCCCAGGGCTTTGGCCACCTTTTTTAAATCCAGCTGCCCGGCCACCGGCGTCACCGCCACGGCCAGATGCTTCATATCCCCGTTCACCGCGACCAGCAGCGTCTTATACACCTGGTCCGCATTCAGCCCCAGTTTGCGCACCACCTCGTCACCAAAGTTGGTTTCATTGGGGTCGTGATCGTAGCTATGAATCTTAAACGCAATCTTGTTTTTTTCGAGTAACTTAACGGCGGGAGTCATATCTGTCCTTCTTACCAACCGATCTCAGGTGCGCTCAGGATACGCCTGTCGAATGTGTAAAAAATAGTACTATCTTGCGCAATAGTATTGGCAGTGATGGTTACTTTGAGCGACAATCGAACGATCCGGAATGTAAATTCCGGGATAATAATAATGATGAAATTCCTCTTTGACGGGCCAATAGAAATATTGGCCATTTTTTTACGTCAGCATCTCAGGCAGATTTCCTTCCCCGTATAAATGCAGCGCGCCAACGGCGACGACATAGCGCCCCGGCGGCAGCGCCAGCAGCGTCTCGCGCCACGCCAGGTTGCGCTGGTGCATCAGCACATCGTACAGCGACTGGCTGAAGGTGGTCGGCAAAACGGTTGCGCCTTTGGCCGGCGGTTGTTCCAGCCACCAGCCGATCATCACCTGCAGAAGACGGGCGTTAGTGTGCCAATGGGTCAGGGTGTCGTCCAGCAGAGCCAGCCCGCCATCCGACAGGTCGCGCAACAGCGCAATCTGGCTGTCGGTGCCTTCAAGCTCCATCACTCGCACACGATGCTCGCGCGCCGCCATCAGCAACTGGTAATCAATACCGTAATCCGGGCGCAGTCCCAGCTTCTGAGCCTGCGTTGCCTGCAGGACCATGGCGACCTGCCATAACGGCTGGCTGTCAAACAGCGCCGTCGAAAGCCCCATTTCCGCCGCACGGGCCTCCAGCTCAACGATCTGTTCCGCAGTTAAACGCTCCGCAAGGGGAGGACAGACGGGAAGGTCGCTGAAGGGCGTTTCGTTGCCGGAAATATCCGCCTCGACGATGAGCGCGTCGGCCTGGCGAATTTTTTTCAGCAGTCTGGCAGGGGGAGGGGACATGTCGCGGGTGCCCATATGGATACTGCCAACCAGATGCAGATAACGCTTTCCGGGAAGGGTGATATCCAAAGCAGGCCAGGAATAAGACGAGCCGACGGCGGCTCGCCACAGCATTTTTATTCGGTTTAACAGGCCCATACGCGCTCCGTAGTGTGAAGCCTTCATGCTAGCGCGTATGGGTTATAACATCTAGTCTTTCGGTTTAAAGCGCAGCAGGCGGTTGGCGTTGCTGACCACGGTAATGGACGACAGCGCCATGGCTGCGCCCGCCACTACCGGGTTGAGCAGGGTGCCGGTCAGCGGCCATAAAATCCCGGCGGCAATCGGAATGCCCAGCGAGTTATAGACGAATGCCCCCAGCAGGTTCTGCTTCATGTTGCGCAGCGTGGCTTTCGAAATGGCCAGCGCATCGGCGACGCCGTTCAGACTATGACGCATCAGGGTAATCGCCGCGGTCTCAATGGCCACATCGCTCCCGCCACCCATCGCAATTCCGACGTCAGCCTGGGCCAGTGCCGGGGCATCGTTGATACCGTCGCCCACCATCGCCACCTGGTGTCCCTGACTTTGCAGACGCTTGATCGCATCGGCTTTACCATCCGGCAGCACGCCGGCAATGACCTCGTCAATGCCGGCCTCTTTGGCGATGGCGTTGGCGGTTGTCGGGTTGTCCCCGGTCAGCATTACCAGACGGTAGCCCTGGCGATGCAGGCGAGCCAGCGCGGCGACGCTATCGCTACGCAGCGGGTCACGAATGGCGAACAGCGCAGCAACCTGGCCATCAACCGCCAGCAGTACCGGCGTGGTCCCTTGCGAGGCCTGAGTGGTTATCTCGTGCTCCACCTCGGCGGTGGCAATGTTCTGTTCATTGAGCAGCGCCTGGTTACCGAGGAGCAGCGTGCGATCTTCCGCCTCGCCGCTGACCCCCAGCCCGCGCAGGGTCCGGAAGTTATTGACGATCGGCAGCTGGCTGTCGGCCGCTTTATCCAGAATCGCCCGTGCCAGCGGGTGGCTGGAACCTTGCTCCAACGCCGCCGCCAGGCGCAGTGCGGTGGTCTCATCAATGTCGGCAAAGGTTTTCACCGCCACCACCTGCGGTTTACCTTCGGTGAGGGTACCGGTTTTATCAAACACGATAGTATCCAGCTGACTGGCGCGCTGGAGGGCATCGGCGTCGCGGACCAGTACGCCATACTCAGCGGCGCGACCGACCCCGGAGATAATCGACATCGGTGTCGCCAGGCCCAGCGCACAAGGACAGGCGATAATCAGTACCGTGGTAGCAATTACCAGGGTGTAGACAATTTGCGGCGCCGGTCCGAAGAAGTACCAGATGGCCGCGCTGAACAGTGCTATCGCCACCACTGCCGGCACAAACACGGCAGAGATTTTATCCGCCAACTGGCCGATTTCCGGCTTGCTGCTTTGAGCCTGACGCACCATGCGAATAATACGGGCGAGGGTGGTCTGGCTACCGACGGCGCTGGCGGTAAAGAGCACGCTCCCGTCCTGAACAACCGTACCGGCATGCAGCGTATCGCCGTCGGCTTTCTGCTGGGGGATCGGCTCGCCGGTCAGCATTGCTTCGTCAAGCCAGGCTTCGCCCTGACTTATCACGCCATCCACCGGGACCCGGTCGCCGGTGGTCAGGCGCAGGGTCATCCCCGGCTGCACGTCAGCCAGCGGTACGCTTTTTTCGCCTTCTTCGGTGATAACCCGTGCCGAAGGTGGCGTCAGGTCGAGCAGTTTTTCCAGCGCTTTGGAGGAGCGCTGTCGGGCGCGGGCCTCCAGCATATGGCCAAGGTTAATCAAACCGATGATCATCGCGCTGGCTTCATAATAGAGATGGCGCGCTTCCATCGGGAACCACTGCGGCCACAGGTTGACGCTCATCGAGTAGAGCCAGGCGACGCCGGTCCCCAGCGCCACCAGCGTATCCATGGTGGCGGTGCCGTTTCTCAGGCTTTTCCACGCGCTGCGATAGAAGTGCCCGCCGGCAAAGACCATCACCGCCAGGGTGACCAGGCCGATAACCAGCCACAGGGAACGGTTATCGTCGGAGACCATCATGTTGTCGCCGATCATCCCCCAGACCATCACCGGGACACCGACCAGCAGGGCGACTATCGCCTGCCAGCGGAAGCGCTTCATGGTGGCGATGGCGGTTTCATGCTGCCGTTCGCGGCGTTCCAGGTCATCTTCGATCGCTTCTGCGCCGTAGCCGGCCTTCTCCACCGCCTTGACTAATTCGGTAGCGGACGCGCTGCCCATAATCAGCGCAGTGCGTTCCGCGAGGTTTACCCGTGCCTGTACCACGCCCGGCACCGCGGCAAGCGCGTTTTGTACCCGGGAGACGCAGCTGGCGCAGCTCATGCCGTTGATCAGCAACTGTTGACTGTCATCTTCATCATGGGCTACCGGAAGCTCAGAAGAGGCCGCTGTCAGTGCTTCCGACGGGGTTATCGATTCCGCCAGCGGTTTAGCCTTTGGGTGGCTGAGCTCCGCGCCGTATCCGGCTTTCTGAATGGTGTCGATTAACGCCTCTGCGCTGGCGCTGCCGGTAATGTGCGCTTCGGTGATGGTCACCTCTGCCTGTTCAACGTCAGGACGTTGCTCCAGGCTCTCTTTAACGCGTTTGACGCAATGACCGCAGCTGAGGCCGTCGAGCGTCAGGTCGATAGTGTTAGACATACTAAATCTCCTGTATAATTACCCGGTCAATGACTGACCGAACCAACCCTTTCATCGAGTATTATGAAGGTTAAACCTTCCAGCAAGGGGAAGGTCAAGGTGTTTATTTGGGGGGACGTTTTTAGTGTTCCAGCGCAATCGCGCAGACATGGTCTAGAGAGGAAAGGTTGCTGTACAGTTCGGGTAAGGTCATTTTTCTTCTAATTATTACTTTGAGGTTGACCTCTATTTTTCCTTTTTTTAAATCACGAATCGTGATGGCTTCGATAATATTTTTTTGCTGCGTAATACTCTCTATTAGCGTTTTTAAGCCGGATTTTTCATCAAGAATAATACGGATTTTTACTTTACCGGGTGACTGGTTTTTAGTTTGTAAAAAGATGACGAAATAACTGAGCTTGATTGCCAACAGGAATAATCCCGTGGCGAGAAGGGCATGAAGATAAAAACCCGCGCCGCTGGTAATGCCTACTCCTGCGGAAGCCCATACTATTGCCGCTGTCGTCAGCCCGGATATCGCATCATCATGTCGGTGGAGGATCACGCCCGCGCCGAGAAATCCGACGCCGCTGATGATCTGTGCCGCTAGTCGCATAGGATCGCTCCGGATATTGACAGAGATCTCAGCGTAATACTCTGCTGATTGGATCGAGACGATCGTCAGAACGCAACTGGCTACGGAAATAATCACGCAGGTTTTAAAGCCAACCGGTTTACCTTTTGATTCTCTCTCCTGGCCGATGATTCCACCGAGAATAAAAGCCACACCAATTTTGCATAGCGTAATGAAAATAGATTCTCCCCCACCGGATAAGATGACCGCTAACGTATTCAATTTTCCTCCACAAAAACCTGTCCGCGAAGCGCATGACATTCCTCTGGCCAGTGCCGGAATGCTAGGTGTTGTAACGGTGAATATAGTGTTCGAGCAGCGCCAGAAGATGGTTGTTATCGATACTTTCGAGAATGCGTATTGTCGTGCCTTGCGGCTCGGGGATACCTACATCCAGGCGCAGACCATCACGCCCATAGCGGCAGGTCATACCGCGAGTGATGCCTTCCAGAGAGACATCGAGGTAATCTTCTGTCGTCGTCGCCATTGTCGGATCAAGTAACCAGGCAACGGTTAAAACATCATGGATCCAACAACCGGGCAGGTTCCGGGTTTGCATTGAGTAGGTGATCCACGGGCGAATGGTCTGGGCCAGGTAGCGGCTAAGTACGTTTTTTACCGCTGTCAGACGGTCCAGATCGCTATGAAGCATTTGTGTTTTCGTGGTGACATCCATCGGCACCAGTGTGACAGGTGCACCGCTGGTGAGGACGCAGTGTGCCGCCTCAGGATCCAAACCAAAATTTGTGTCCTTTATATAGCCCGTAACGTTGAACACCCCTCCCATGATCACGATGTTTTTAACCTTATGAACGATTTCGGGATAGAGTTGCAGCGCCATTGCCACATTAGTGAGTGGCCCGGTGGCAATCAGTGTTATCTCACCGGGATAATTGTAGATTAGCTCGCCAATGGCTTGAGGCGCCAGAGGCCGCACGGCTTGGCACGTTGGTGGCGCGGGGACGTCTGACCATAGCTGGCGTAAGCCAGAGCGATCCACACCATGGTCGAGTTTTTCGCGCCAGGGGTGCGGGTCTTCTCTAAGGGCTCGGGCGGCGCCGCGGTAGACCGAAACGGAGATATCTAACTGTTTGACGAGGTCTCTGGCGACGGCGTAGCCGGTTTCTACCGGTGTATTACCTGCCACAATGGTGATCATTTCCAGAGTAATTTGCGGTGCGGCAATCGCCAGCGCCAGTGCCAGACCGTCATCGATATTGGCGCCCGGAACACCGTTTCCCGGGTCGCAGTCGATAATCACGCGCATGGATTCATTTTCAACTTGTCTCAGGTTGTACTTCATTTCCCTGGCAGCCACACGACTCTCCCACTTGTAAATAAAACTCAAATTCAACTCGGCGAACCTTGCCATCCCAATTTTTCAGCATGTTGACCGCCGCCCGAGCCATTTTGTCGACGGGCTGGCGGACGGCTGTTAAAGAAGGGACGTTGTAAGCCGATTCTTGTGTTGCATTAAAACAGACCAGCGCTACATCTTGGGGAACACGCAGCCCATGCTCTGCCAGCGCGCGTAAGCAGCCGAGTGCCTGCTGCTCATTAGTGGCGAACAATGCACGCGGAGGATTACCCTGCAACATACGCTTTGTCGCTTCATAGCCTCCAGCCCGCGTATAGTTGGTCGAAAAAATCCAGGCCGGAGTGACTGCGAGCGACGATTCTTCCAGCGCTAACTGCCATCCCCGAATACGATCCTGGGTGTTGAGCATTTCACGCGGGCCGCAGATAATGCCGATATCGCGGTAGCCGTGATCGATAAGATGTTTCGTCACCTGCCAGGCCGCCAGCTGTTCATCCACCTGAATAACGCTGACGTTTAATCCAGCATCGACGCGATCTAACATTACGCAGGGTGTGCCGCTTTGCTCAATCAACTCAATATACGGATGCCGGTCAACGCTGGTATAAATCAGACCGTCGACCTGGCGATTGAGCATATTGTTGATCAGTTCACGCTCACGCCCACTGTTGTCGCCAGCATCCCCCAGCAGGAGAACTTTTCCGTCAGCAAACGCTTCGCGCTGCAGGGCGTGCGCCATGGAGGCAATAAATGGGTTTGAGATGTCCGGAGCCACAAGCCCATAGGTTTGCGTGCTCCCCGAAGCCAGAGCGCGGGCGATACCATTGGGTCGGTAACCGGTTTTCTTAATCGCCTGCAATACGCGCTGTCGGGTTGCTTCAGCGACGGGACGTGGGCCGTTATTAATAACGTAACTCACGACAGCGACAGATGTTCCCGCCTCTTTTGCGACATCGGAACGTGTTACGCGTTGTGAATGTGATTGGGTCACGAGGCACCTACCTGGTTGAGTTCAGAGCATTCTCTTTTCCGCACAGCATAAGGTGTTGTAACCCAAAAATCTTCGGTAAAGAGCGCACACCCACCGTTCTCTGCGCTCAAATTGCGTCCTCGGGTAAATTGAGATCCCGTCCGCGCGTCTCTGGGGCGAAAAAGGTGGTCACCAGACCAATGGTGGCCATCAATGAGAAGTAGACTGCAATAGGCCACCAGTGCCCGTAGAACGAGAGTAGCGCCGAGGCCACCAGCGGCGCGGTACCGCCCGACATAATCGAGCCCAACTCTTTGGCGAAGGCCATTTTGGTATAGCGGTTAGTTACGCCAAAAAGCTCAACGCCCCAGGCCGCCTGGACACCGAAAATACCCAACGAAGCGAGTCCCATACCGGTAATTATGGTGGGGATAACAATCCACGGCTCACGGGAGTCGAGGAGCATAAAGGCCGGAAATGCGTAAAGGATCAGTAATAAACAAAACCAACGATAGATGATGCGTCTGCCGAAGCGATCGGAAAGCCAACCCGCCAACGGAATAATGGCGAACCCCAGAATAGACGCGATAAATACCGCCACCGTTGGGACCGATTTATCAACCATCAGAACCTTTGCGACATAGCCAATGATAAAGCCCTGAGCGAGGTAGGAAGGGCCATTTTCGCCGATGCGTAAGCCGACCATCGTCCAGAACGCACGGGTACGCCGCCAGAAGCTACGAGTGTCGTGCTGTTTCATTTCCTGGCCGAGGAGCAGCGATTTTTCACGTTCAGCTCTGAGAAGCTCTTTTTGGCGTTCAAAGACCGGCGTTTCACGCATATGGCGGCGAATGAACAGCGCCGTCGCGGCGATGAGAATGCTACAGAGGAAAGGAATGCGCCATCCCCAACTGAGCAAAGCATCTTTGTCCATCTGTAATACGATGAGCCAGACCAGAGAAGCCAGTAAGGTGCCGCTGTTGGAACCGAGAGCAATAATGGAAGAGACCAGCCCGCGGCGCTTCACGGGGGCGTATTCACCAAGCATCACGGTGCCGCCAGAAAGTTCTGCTCCGGCCCCTAACCCTTGAGAGAATCGCAGAATAACCAGGCATGCTGGTGCCCATACGCCAATTTGCGCATAACTGGGAATTAAGCCGATTAACATAGTTGATAATCCCATCAAGCCGATGGTGATCACCATGACAATTTTACGACCGTGCCGGTCGCCTATCCAGCCAAACAGAAGCGCGCCGATAGGACGAGCAATAAAACCAACGGAATAAGCGGCAAAGCTGGAGAGAAGCGCCATGACAGGGGTGGCCTGTGGGAAAAATACATCGCCAAAGATAATGCCAGCGGCAAGTCCGTAGAGGGCAAAATCGGCATATTCCATTGTCGTGCCTAACCAGCAGGAAAATGTCGCTCGCCAGAATTCCTGGCGCCCTTCGGGTGTTTCCAGACGCTCTTGGGCAGCCTGCTGGCTGTCAGTCAGGGGAACAGAGGATGAATGTGTGTTCATAAGAACTCCTTGAAGTAAGCTGTCGACAAAAGTCACAGGTTTAACTTTTTGCATTCTACTCGCGTAGATATTGTATTTTTCTCATAAATTAATAATTCTACCCGCGTAGAATTAAAAGATAAAAGAGTCAGAATTGCGAAAACGATCACTTATAACAAGCGATTGTTACAAAAAATGATGCTCCGGATGCGCTACTCAGAAAGGAGGCGGTTTTCTGAGACGTTGCGTGGTGGGCGATAAAGGGAAGTGGGGTATAATGATGCTCTGTAGGCTGCCAACTGGTGGAGGACATGTGAATATCAGCGATGTGGCAAAAAAAACCGGCTTAACCAGTAAAGCGATCCGCTTTTATGAAGAGAAGGGGCTGGTCACGCCGCCGCTGCGCAGCGATAACGGCTATCGTAGCTACAACCAGCGGCATCTGGATGAACTGACCTTACTGCGCCAGGCACGGCAGGTTGGGTTTAATCTTGAGGAGTGTCGTGAACTGATCTTTCTGTTTAACGATCCGTCGCGGCATAGTGCCGACGTCAAACGACGGACGCTGGAGAAAGTAGCCGATATCGAGCGGCACATCAGCGAATTGCAAAGTATGCGCAGCCACCTGCTGGCGCTGGCGGAATCCTGCCCCGGCGATGACAGCGCGGATTGCCCGATTATTGACAATCTTTCCGGCTGCTGCCATCGCAAGGCTCAGGCTTAGCCGCGAGGCGTCACGGCGCGGATCCGCAGCGTAATCCCTTCGACGGCCAGCACCTCAATGCGGCTGCCGGCGACAAGGTCTTCATCGGCGATCACTGGCCATGAGCTGTCGCCGATGCGAACATGACCGCGACCGTTCACCAAAGCATTCTCCAGCATAAAGGTGCGGCCAATCAGCTGATTTCCTCGCTGATTGAGCTGCGCGTCGGCAGGTTTCTGTCGCGCCACCTGCCTGCGCAGCCAGTGCGACCACAGCCAGGCTGCCAGCATCGTCAGGGTGGCAAACAGCGTCCCTTGCCACTCCCAGCCGAAAGGTAACATCCAGGTCAACAAACCGGTGATCACGCCAGCGACGCCGCTCCACAGCAGATAGCCGTTGCCACCCAGCATTTCCGCCGCCAGCAGCAGCCCGCCGAGGCTCAGCCAGAACAGATGCGGGTGGGCAATAATGAGCGCAATCATGATTTTTTCCGTTCGCCGGACCCTTCTTTGATCAGTTCACTGATCCCGGCAATTGAACCCATCAGGCTGCTGGCATCAAGCGGCATCATCACCACTTTGCTGTTATTGGCGGAACCAATTTTCTGCAGCGCATCGGTATATTTCTGGGCAACGAAGTAGTTAATGGCCTGAATATCCCCGGAGGCAATCGCTGATGAGACCATCTGCGTCGCGCGGGCTTCCGCTTCGGCGGAACGTTCGCGGGCCTCGGCCTGCAAGAAGGCCGACTGGCGTTCACCTTCCGCCTTGAGGATCTGCGACTGCTTTTCCCCTTCGGCTTTGAGGATTTCTGCCTGGCGTATCCCTTCGGCTTCAAGAATGTAGGCACGTTTAGTTCGCTCGGCCTTCATCTGGGCGTTCATCGAGGAGATAAGCTCCGCCGGTGGGCGCACGTCGCGAATTTCGACGCGGGTAATCTTCACGCCCCACGGGTTGGTGGCTTCATCGACAATATGCAGCAGGCGGGTGTTGATGCTGTCGCGCTGGGAGAGCATTTCGTCGAGCTCCATCGAACCGAGGACCGTACGAATGTTGGTCATCGCCAGGTTGATGATGGCGAGCTGCAAATTACTGACCTCATAGGCCGCTTTTGGCGCGTCAATAACCTGAATAAAACAGACGGCATCGATAGTGACGTTAGCGTTATCGCGGGAAATGACCTCCTGCGAGGGAATATCCAGCACCTGTTCCATCATATTAATTTTACGGCCGATGCGGTCCATAAACGGCACCACCAGACTCAAGCCTGGCTGTAGCGTCATGGTATAGCGGCCGAAACGCTCGACGGTCCACTGGTAGCCCTGCGGGACAATTTTTACACCGGCGCTCACAATAACCAGTGCGACAAAAATGAGGACTGGGATAAAAATCAGCATCAAAAACCTCCTGTTTTATAGCCTGATGATGCGCCGGGAAAAAAGCGCATGTTTAAACTGAGTATATCTTTCTCCTCATCCTGGTGAAAGAAAAGTGGAGTAAACTACCTGAGTTTTGCAAACTTAAGTGGATCAATCATGACGGACAATAACGCTATTTTGCGTCTTGAAAACGTGGGTTTTCGCAGCGATGAGACGATCATCCTGAATAATATCAATCTCCAGCTTCGGGCGGGTGAATTTACGCTGATCACCGGACCTTCCGGCTGTGGAAAAAGTACGTTGCTAAAAATTATCGCGTCGTTACTTAGCCCAACGTCGGGACACCTTTTTTTTAAGGACCGGGATATTACGACGCTCTCCCCGGAAACTTACCGCCAGCAGGTCTCTTATTGCGCTCAGACCCCGGCGCTGTTTGGCGACTCGGTGTATGACAATCTGATATTCCCCTGGCAGATCCGTCAGCAACAGCCAGACCCTGCAGCGCTGATCGCTGATTTACAGCGCTTCGATCTGGCGGCGAATACGCTGGAGAAATCGATCCACGAGCTTTCCGGCGGTGAAAAACAGCGCGTGTCGTTAATCCGTAATCTGCAGTTTCTACCGCAGATTTTACTGCTGGATGAGGTGACCAGCGCGCTGGATGAAAACAATAAAAGCAACGTCAACGATATTATTCATGGTTATGTGAAGGAAAAAAATATGGCGGTGCTGTGGGTCACCCACGATAGCAATGAAATTGCCCATGCTGATGAAGTGATAACCTTGCAGCCGGCGGCGGGTAATGTTCAGGAGGTGAGCCATGAACGGGCATAATATTACCAATGAGTCGCTGGCGCTTTCGATGGTTCTGGTGCTGATCGCTATTATCGTGAGCTATCGGGAAAAGCTGGCGCTGGAAAAAGATATTATCTGGAGCGTGTGCCGGGCGGTGGTCCAGCTGATTATTGTCGGCTACGTTCTGAAATATATTTTTAATGTTAACCACGTACTGCTGACGTTGTTAATGGTGCTGTTTATTTGCTTTAACGCGGCGTGGAATGCGCAAAAGCGCAGCAAATATATTGATAAGGCCTTTATATCGTCATTTATTGCGATTACCACCGGCGCCGGGCTGACGCTGGCGGTGCTGGTCTTTTCGGGGTCGATTACGTTTGTGCCGATGCAGGTGATCCCCATCGCCGGCATGGTGGCCGGCAACGCGATGGTGGCGGTTGGGCTGTGTTACAACAATATGGGCCAGCGCTTTAGCAGCGAGCAGCAGCAAATTCAGGAGAAGCTCAGTCTTGGTGCCACGCCGAAAATGGCGGCGGCAGGGCTAATTCGCGACAGCATTCGCGCCTCGTTGATACCGACGATAGATTCGGCCAAAACGGTTGGGCTGGTGAGTTTGCCCGGCATGATGTCAGGGTTGATTTTTGCCGGGATCGACCCGGTGAAGGCGATTAAATATCAGATTATGGTGACGTTTATGCTGCTGTCGACCGCCAGTCTGTCGACGATTATCGCCGGGTATCTGACCTACCGGAAGTTCTTCAACGCTCGCCATCAGCTGATGGTGACGCAGTTGAAAAAAAGCGCATAAGTTGCTGCCCCGGAGGCGGTGCTGCGCACCTGTCCGGGCTACAGGGTAAGATCCGTAGCCCGGTCAGGTGCGCAGCGCCGCCGGAGAGAAGTGCGGGGCGTGACGGTTAGTACAGCAGGGAATAGAGCTGACGGCGGTACTTCGCAGCTAACGCATCGCCGGTACCCAGCGCGGCAAGGATCTCCTGCAGCATTTTACGAACCTGGCCGTCACCGGCGTCCAAATCTTTCTGCAGATGGCTGAACAGCAGCGCCAGCGCTTCGTCGTTACGACCGACCTGATGCAGCTGCAGTGCCAGCTGGGCCGCCAGGGACGCATCATCGGGATTCTGTTCAACCAGCTGTTGCAGCTGCTGAATTTCCGGGGTGTCTGCGGCCTGTTTCAGCAGTTCAATCTGTGCGACCAGCCCCTGGAAACGGGTGTCCTGATCCTGCATCGGCACGGTTTTCAGTACCGCTTCGGCTTCGTCAGAACGCTGTAGCTCGATCAGCGTTTCCGCCAGCAGCAGGCCAATCTGGCTATCCTGATTTGACAGCTGCCACGCGTCTTTCAACAGCGGCAGCGCTTCCAGATATTTCTCTTCCTGCATCAGCGCCAGCGCCTGCTGGGCTTTGAGTTCTTCTTCACGCGGCAGGACTTTATCCAGCAGCGCGCGAATGGCCGATTCCGGCTGCGGGCCTTCGAAGCCGTCAACCGGCTGGCCGTTCTGGAACAGGTAAACCGTCGGGATGGAGCGCAGGCCAAACTGTGAGGCGAGCATCTGCTCGGCGTCGCAGTCCACCTTCGCCAGGGTAAACTGACCGTTATATTGCGCGGCCAGTCCTTCCAGAACCGGCGTCAGCTGCTCGCAGTGCTGGCTGCGTGCTGACCAGAAATAAAACAGTACTGGCGCAGTCGTGGATTGTTCCAGCGTCTGGTGCAGGTTAGCTTCGGTAATATTGATAACATTCTGTACTGACATGAGCGCATCTCTTTAGTCGATTTTGGGTATACATGGGGGCGGCAGCCGGAGCTTCAACTCAGCCCTGAATAATTTTGTCCATCATCCGCGTGGGCAGCAGACGCTTAAGCAGCGTCACCGCGTGGGTCACCATGGTGACCGGGTAGCGCAATTTTGGTCTCTCGCTGGTGAAAGCATGGCGCACTTTTTCCACTACCGCTTCCGGGCCGAGGGTAAAGCGTGCGGCGATACCCGGATTTTCCACCGGCTTGTCGCGTTGGGTCTGGTTAACGTTAGTGGTAAAACGGGTGCTGATGGGACCAGGCTCTATCAGGCTGACCTTAATGCCGCTGTAGCGCAGCTCCATGCGCAGCGCATCGGACCAGGCTTCCAGCGCATATTTGCTGGCCGCGTAGGCGCCGCGACCGGGGCTGGAGATGATCCCCATCACCGAGGAGGTCATGACAATGCGCCCCTCGCCGTGTGGTTCCATGGTCGGCAGCAGCAGCATCGTCAGCTGATGGGCGCCAAAAAAGTTGGCGGAAAACTGCGCTTCCATCTGCTGACGGCTGATGGTGGCGAGCGGGCCATACACCCCGTATCCGGCGTTGTTAAACAGGCCGTACAGGCGGTTGTTGGTCAGGGTGATGACCTCTCCGGCGGCGCGCTCCACGCTCTGGGGATCGTCGAGGTCCAGCAGCACACCGGTCAGCCCGAGGGTCTGCATGCGCGCCACGTCCTCCGCTTTGCGGCAGGCGGCCAGCACGTTAAAGCCCTGACGTTTTAAATCGAGCGCACTTTCAAGACCAATACCGCTGGAACAGCCGGTAACTAAAACCGATTTTTGCATAACTTTACCTGCAAGCGACGCCTGAGGATCAGGAGTCATGATTAACTAAGGGAGCCAACCGGGTTGCCATCCAGTCGGCAATAAAAGGCTGGGCATCACGATTAGGGTGGATCCCGTCATCCTGCATCCATTGTGGTTTCAGATAGACCTCCTCCATAAAAAAGGGCAGCAGAGGAATATCAAACTCTTTGGCCAGGGCCGGATAGATAGCGCCAAAGGCTTCATTATACCGACGGCCATAGTTCGCGGGCAGGCGAATTTGCATCAGAAGCGGCCGGGCGTTGGCGGCTTTGATATCCTGGATAACGGTACGCAAAGTTTGCTCGGTTTGCTGCGGCGGGAAACCGCGCAATCCGTCGTTGCCGCCCAGTTCGACCAGCACCCAGCGTGGTTGATGCTGTTTGAGCAGCGCGGGCAGTCTTGCCAGCCCTTGCTGCGACGTGTCGCCGCTGATGCTGGCGTTGATCACCGGCGTTTTGTCCTGCCACTTGTCATTGAGTAACGCAGGCCATGCGGCCGTGGCCGCCATCCGATAGCCTGCGCTAAGACTATCGCCAAGCACTAATAGCTTCTCTGCCGCCGTGGCGCGGCAGACAAAAAAAATCAAAAACAGGAAAGGCAAATGCCAGCGGAAAACATACTTGAAGTTCATCATCTTAAGAAGTCCGTCGGTCAGGGAGAGCATCAGCTTTCCATCCTTACCGGAGTTGAGCTGGTTGTCAAACCGGCGCAGACCATCGCTCTGATCGGCGAGTCGGGTTCCGGTAAATCGACGCTGCTGGCCATTCTTGCCGGGCTGGACGACGGCAGCAGTGGCGAAGTCTCCTTGCTGGGGCAGCCGCTGCATACTATGGATGAAGAGGCGAGGGCGCGCCTGCGCGCGAAGCATGTCGGCTTTGTCTTCCAATCGTTTATGCTGATCCCAACCCTTAACGCCCTCGAAAACGTCGAACTGCCGGCACTGCTGCGCGGTGAGACCGATAACCAGAGCCGGGGCAGTGCCCAGGCGTTGCTGGAGCAGTTGGGACTGGGCAAACGCCTTCACCATCTTCCGGCGCAGCTCTCCGGCGGCGAGCAGCAGCGGGTCGCCCTGGCCCGTGCCTTTAACGGTCGTCCGGCCCTGCTGTTTGCCGATGAACCGACCGGGAACCTTGACCGACACACCGGCGACAAAATTGCCGATCTGCTGTTTTCCCTCAATCGCGAACACGGCACCACGCTTATCCTGGTGACCCACGATCCGCTGCTGGCGGCCCGCTGCGATCGACGCTTGCGACTGGTGGATGGCCAGTTACAGGAGGAAGCATGATTGCCCGCTGGTTCTGGCGCGAATGGCGCTCGCCCTCGCTGCTGATCGTCTGGCTGGCGTTAAGCCTGGCGGTGGCCTGCGTGTTGGCGCTGGGGTCGATCAGCGATCGGATGGAAAAGGGGCTCAGCCAGCAAAGCAGGGAATTTATGGCCGGGGACCGCACGCTACGCAGTTCACGTGAAGTGCCCGCCGCATGGATTGATGAGGCGCGTCGGCTCGGCCTGACCGTCGGCGAGCAGCTCAATTTCGCCACCATGACCTTTGCCGGCAACACGCCGCAACTGGCAGATGTGAAGGCGGTGGACGATACCTATCCGCTTTACGGCAAACTGGATACCCAGCCGGCGGGCCTGAAACCGCAGGCTGGCAGCGTGCTGCTGGCGCCGCGTCTGATGGCGCTGCTGAATCTCAAAACCGGCGATACCATCGATGTGGGTGACGCTACGCTGCAGATTGTCGGCGAGGTCATTCAGGAGCCGGATGCCGGGTTTAATCCCTTCCAGATGGCGCCCCGGCTGATGATGAATACCGCCGACGTGGCGAAAACCGGGGCCGTGCAGCCCGGCAGCCGCGTCTCGTGGCGCTATAAGTTTGCCGGGACCGCGCCGCAGCTGGCGGCTTACGAACAGTGGCTGCTGCCAAAACTGGGGCCGGAGCATCGCTGGATTGGCCTCGAACAGGATGACAGCGCCTTAGGCAAATCGCTGGAGCGCTCGCAGCAGTTTTTACTGCTATCGGCACTGCTGACGTTGCTGCTGGCGATTGCGGCGGTGGCGGTGGCCATGAGCCACTACTGTCGCAGCCGTTACGACCTGGTGGCGATCCTCAAAACCCTTGGCGCCGGGCGAGCGCAGCTGCGTAAGCTGATCGTCGGCCAGTGGCTGATGCTGCTGGCGCTGGCGGTGATTACCGGCGGTGCGTTGGGGGTAGGGCTGGAGCAAATATTGCTGGTGATGCTAAAACCGGTACTGCCGGCCGCACTGCCGCCAGCCAGCGGCTGGCCGTGGCTGTGGGCCATCGGCGCGATGGTGGTGATTTCGCTGCTGGTGGGACTGCGCCCGTATCGGCTGCTGCTGGCCACCCTGCCACTGCGGGTATTGCGCCAGGATGTGGTCGCCAACGTCTGGCCGCTGAAGCGCTATATTCCGTTGGTCTGCGTGATTGTGGTGATCCTGCTGGCGTGGTTAATGGGCGGCAGTCCGCTGCTGTGGGCGGTTCTGGCGGGGGCGGTGGTACTGGCGCTGCTGTGCGGCCTGCTGGGCTGGGGGCTGCTGTGGCTGCTGAAGCGGGTGACGCTGAAGGCGCTGCCGTTACGCCTGGCGGTGAACCGTCTGCTGCGCCAGCCGTGGTCGACCCTGAGCCAGCTGGCGGCGTTCTCGCTGTCGTTTATGTTATTAGCGCTGCTGCTGGTGCTGCGCGGCGATCTGCTGGATCGCTGGCAGCAGCAGCTGCCGCCGGAAAGCCCTAACTACTTCCTGATTAATATCGCACCGGAGCAGGTCGACCCGGTGAAAACGTTCCTTGCCGGGCATCATGTGACGGCCACCGAGTTTTATCCGATTGTACGCGCCCGCCTGACGCAGATTAACGGTCAGTCGGCAGAGGGCAATAAAGACGAAGCGCTGAACCGCGAGCTGAATCTCACCTGGCGCAGCGAGCGGCCGGACCATAACCCGCTGGTGGCCGGCACCTGGCCGCCAAAAGCCGGGGAAGTGTCGATTGAAGAGGGGCTGGCGCAGCGGCTGGGCGTGAAGCTTGGCGACAGCGTGACCTTCACCGGCGATACCCAGGATTTCAGCGCCAGGGTAACCAGCGTGCGGAAGGTGGACTGGGAGAGCCTGCGGCCAAACTTCTTCTTCATTTTCCCGCCCGCGGCGCTTGACGGTCAGCCGCAGAGCTGGCTGACCAGCTTCCGTTGGGATAACGGCACGACGCTGTTGACCCAGCTTAACCGCGAATTTCCGACAGTCAGCCTGCTGGATATTGGCGCTATTCTGCGTCAGGTAGGCCAGGTACTGACTCAGGTCAGCCGGGCGCTGGAGGTGATGGTGGTGCTGGTTACCGCCTGCGGCATTCTGTTGCTGCTGGCACAGGTACAGGTGGGCCTGCGCCAGCGCTATCAGGAGCTGGTGGTCTGGCGAACGTTGGGGGCCGGAAAAAAACTGCTGCGAACCACCTTATGGGCGGAGTTCGCGTTGCTGGGGGTGGTCTCCGGAATTGTCGCCGCCATCGGCGCAGAGGTAGCTCTGGCGATGCTGCAAACGAAGGTGTTTGATTTCCCGTGGACGCCTGACTGGCGGCTGTGGGTAATGCTCCCTCTGTGCGGGGCCCTCCTGCTCTCGCTGTGCGGCGGCTGGCTGGGCTTGCGCCTGTTAAAAGGCAAGGCGTTGTTCCGCCAGTTCAGCCACTAATTTCGTGACAGTTTGATGATGCGCCGGCAGAAATGCTGGCGCATTTTTTTTAAGGGCACAAAATGATAACTCACTGATTTTTAACAGCACTAAACATTAAAAACCCGACAACACGTCATGCCAATTCGCGGTTAATATTCAGCTTGAAACTATAAGGTTGCTTATTACTCAAGGAAAAAGCATGGCACATAAAATAAAAACGCTGGCGATAACGATCGGCGCAACACTGGCGTTAACTTCTTTTGCATCCCAGGCCGAAATTACGCTGCTGAAGCAGGACCCGCAGGCCGGCGATCCGCTGAGCCGCCTGAACTTTACCGTCGGCGGCAGTATTCGCCCGCAGTTCAACATGATGTCTGGCGACGGTGACAAGGGATCCTATAAGCGAAACGGCTTTGATGGCGGGACACGTTTTCGCTTCGCTGCTGACTACTATCTGTTTGATGATATTAGCTGGATCAGCTATTACGAGTTGGGGGTGAATATTCCGGCGCTGTTTGACTGGGATAACCACTACGCGGAAGGCGCCAATGACACCTCACGCCGTATGCTCTATACCGGGCTGAAAAGCGATACCTGGGGGACCTTAACCTACGGCCAGCAAAACAGTATTTATTACGATGTGGTCGGGGCGAAAACCGATATCTGGGATTACGACATGGTGGCCCAGGCACCGGGTAACGGGATCAACGGCGATTACGATGGCTCCTACCGTTCGCGCAATATGCTGAAGTACAAGAAAAGCGCGGGCGATGTCGATCTCTACGCCTCTTATCTGTTTGAAGATAATGAGTATCTGCCGGGAAATGGCCTGCGCTATAAACGTAAAGGCGGCGGTTCGGTGGGCGTGGATTATCACATCACCAAGGATCTGACCTGGGGTACCGCGTGGAACTACACTCGCGCCGAGATGCGTGACCCGTCAACCTCGGACAACCAAACCTATGACCAGAATATCCTTGGTACCGCGCTGAGCTGGAAACCGGATAACTGGACCTTCTCCTTCGGCGGCGGCTGGTATCAGAACTTTATGACTACCAAGAAAACTGACGTTTATGATTATTTCGCCGGGGATGCCTGGGGGATTGAGTATTTCGCCGGTTATACCATCCCGATTGGTCAGTACGCGGTGAAAACCATTCAGCCGTACTTTATGGGTGACCGCCTGGAATACGTCAACGGCCGCAACTATCAGCGCATTGATAACGGTCTGGGGATCAGCGTCCAGCTGGATTATGGCTTCCGCGTCGATTACGAACACGTCTTTACGTCCAGCACCGACAACCTGGGGGATATGAACCTGGTGCGTCTGCGCTACGACTTCTAAGTCGCCCTCTATCCCGGCTGGCGCTGCGCTCAGCCGGGATGCAGGTTCATACTAATTATCCAGCCAGGCGGCGACCTCGTGCCAGCTGCCGCGGAAGATAATGTTGCTCGCTTTTTTACTCAGCTGATAGCGATACATCGGATCGTAATACTCGTTCAGCAGCGGAACCAGCCAGGCAAAATGGGCGTCGGTGCTGGCGCTGCGTAACTGCTCCGCCAGCGCCCCGTCGAGCAGGGCGGTAAGCTGGGCAAAACGCTGCAGCCCCAGGCGGCGGCGAATGGCAAACAGACCGTGATGCAGATATTCACAGTATTCCTGCCAGCCTTGCTCCTCACCATATGCCGCCATAAAGTCACGGTGCATACGGTCAAAATACTCTTCCCGCAGGCGCTCCAGGCGGATATCAAACGGGTCTTCCACCACCGCCAGCGGCGATTGTGCCATCCGGTTACGCATACACTCCGGCAGATGGTTGGCACCAATCATATGGCCTTCGTCTTCCAGCACCCACCGACGATGCTGTTCGGCCTTTTTCAGCATCTCGACGGCCAGGTGATTTTCAAAGGTGGCCTGAGCGTACTGCTCGCGCAGGGTGCGGCCGAAGGATGAACCGCGATGATGGGCCAGGCCTTCGAGGTCGATGCCGTCGGGCCGGGAGCAAACCAACTGGGTCTTGCCGTTGCCGGTGCAGCCGCCGATCAACACGATCGGGCGCTGGACCAGCTCTTCAGTGGACTGGATCGCAGCCTGGCGCAGCGCTTTGTAGCCGCCGACAATCAGCGGGTAGTCAATCCCGGCTTCGCGTAACCACTGCTGCACGATGTGCGAGCGCTGGCCGCCGCGGGCGCAGCACAGATAGCCTTGCGGATAACGCAAGCAGGCTTCACGCCAGGCGGCGAGGC
The DNA here is from genome assembly GCF_051131755.1 of Klebsiella sp. R445. Lineage (NCBI taxonomy): Bacteria > Pseudomonadati > Pseudomonadota > Gammaproteobacteria > Enterobacterales > Enterobacteriaceae > Klebsiella > Klebsiella sp. R445. The sequence continues at coordinate 1,896,973 of NZ_CP180446.1, read as the reverse complement.
GGCTTTTCCTAATCTCGCCGTGAACCAACTGATGGCCCAGCGCCAGCGCAGCATCCGCCCCCTGACGTTTATAGCAGGTGCCGACGGCGGCGCGTTCTTCGTCGTTCATCAGCGGCAGGTTAAGCGCCGCAGGCAGCGCGCTTTGCTGGAATTCTACCGGAGCGCGGACGTCAATGAGTGGCGTATCCGCCGTGAGAATGGCGCGGTAATCCGTCCCATTTTTCATGGGTCATCCTTTTGAAGTCAAAACTGAAAGCATTTTTAAAGCAAGGAGGGGATTCTACGCGCCAGACGGCATGCCGGGGAAGGGTGAAGATCAATTCCCCGGCAAATAGCCGTTATCATCCGGGCGGCAGAGGCGTAGCCTGCATTAGCCGCCCGAACGGCTCAGGAAAGCGAGGTGAGCTGAGACTGTGCCCAGAAGATACCGCTCGCATACTCCGGTGGCAGGATCGGTTTCAGGGCTTCCAGGGTGGCGCTCAGGCGATCGGTGTCGCTGTCGGTCAGGTTCAGGTGCCCGACTTTGCGGCCCGGACGCACCTCTTTGTCGTACCAGTGCAGATGTACCAGCGGCAGCTTCAGCCAGTCGTAGTTCAGATCGGTCCCGATCAGGTTGATCATCACTGAAGGACTGTTCACTACCGGCGGCGGCAGCGGCAGGTCGGTAATGGCCCGCAGATGCAGCTCGAACTGGCTGATAGACGCGCCGTTCTGCGTCCAGTGGCCGCTGTTGTGCACGCGCGGCGCCAGCTCGTTAATCAGCAGGCCTTCGGCGGTGACAAAGCACTCCATCGCCATCACGCCCACGTAGTTCAGTTCGTTCATGATGGCGGTGAGCATGCTTTCCGCCTGGTCCTGCTGGCGGGCATTCGCCTGCGGGAAGGCCACGCTGGTGCGCAAAATGCCATCCTGATGCAGGTTGCGGGTCAGCGGGTAGAACACCGTGCTGCCATCGTGAGCGCGGGCGCCCACCAGCGACACTTCGCCAGAAAAGTTGATGCCCTGTTCAACGATGCATTCACCGTAGTTTTCGTCCGGCAGCTGCGCGATGTCGTCTGCACGCAGGCGCCATTGCCCACGTCCGTCGTAACCGCCGACGCGACGTTTTACAATCGCCAGTTCGCCAAGACGCGCAAATACCGCCGGCCATTCATTTTTATCCGCCAGCAGCTGCCACGGCGCGGTGGCGAGCCCCAGCTTATCAAACAGCTGTTTTTGCGTCAGACGGTCGGCGATGATCGGGAAGACGTCACGGTTAACAAACGCCGGATGGCGTGCCAGCTCGCGGGTCAGCGCCGTTTCCGGCCAGCGTTCGATTTCAGCGGTGATCACGCTCTGCTGAAACGGCACCGCTTCAGGGTCGGCTTCGAGGCCGACCGGCCAGACGGCGATACCCAGCGGCTCACCGGCCTGGCGCAGCATGCGCCCTAACTGACCGTTGCCGAGGATGCAAACCTGCTTCATGCCGCACCCCGCGGGTCCGGGTTTTCGAGGACTTCATCGGTCTGGGCCCGGCGCCAGGCGCTCAGGCGCTGATGCAGCTCCGCGTCGTGCTGTGCCAGAATCTGCGCGGCCAGCAGGGCGGCATTAGCAGCACCGGCTTTGCCGATAGCAAGGGTACCGACCGGGATCCCGCGCGGCATCTGAACAATAGAGTAGAGGCTGTCGACGCCGCTTAACGCCGCGCTCTGTACCGGGACGCCTAATACCGGCACCAGGGTTTTCGCCGCAATCATGCCCGGCAGATGCGCCGCGCCGCCCGCTCCGGCAATAATCACCTGATAGCCGTTGCTTTCCGCGCCTTCGGCGAAGCTGAACAGTTTATCGGGCGTCCGGTGTGCGGAGACCACTTCAACATGGTACGGAACGTTCAGGGCATCAAGGATTTCTGCGGTAAACTGCATGGTAGCCCAGTCGCTTTTGGACCCCATCACGATGGCGATACGCGCCGAATTATTGCGGGAAGACATGCGTCTTAAAACTCCTGTGGGTGTGCTTCACACTGCTTTAGAGGCCACAGAGAATAACATGATCTTTCGGTAAGGAAAACGGTTGCGTCACCTGAGAAGTGGTGAAAATGCGGCGGGAATTAAAACGGGAACGGGATCAGTTCGACGTCGTCTTTGGTGACTTTGACCATCGAGCCTTCGCTGTGCCAGGCGCCGAGGACAACGCGAAACGCCGGCTGGCCGTTGGCATCTAACGTATGGATCGCCGGGCGGTGAGTATGCCCGTGAATCAACCACTGTACCCGATGGCGCTGCAGGGTATCGACCACGGCCTGCGGGTTAACGTCCATTATCTCCAGCGATTTGCTGCTGTTGGCGGCTTTGCTGTCGGCGCGCATTCTGGCAGCGATACGGCGGCGGATAAACAGCGGCAGGGCCAGAAACAGGCGCTGGATCCACGGCGTATGCACTTTGGCACGAAACTCCAGGTAGCCGGCATCGTCAGTGCACAAGGTGTCGCCATGCATAATCAGGACCTGACGACCGTAGAGGTCAAGCACCTCTTCTTCATCCAGCAGCGTCATGCCGCAGGCGCGAGCGAAGCGCTGGCCGACGAGAAAATCGCGATTGCCGTGAATAAAGTAGCAGGGCACCCCGGACTGGGTTAAAGCATTGATCGCTTCAGCGATCTCCTGATGCAGCGGGTTGGGGTCGTCATCGCCGATCCAGGCTTCAAACAGATCGCCAAGAATATACAGCGCATCCGCCTTGCGGGCTTCACCGGCTAAAAAGCGTAGAAAACCGGCGGTGATCGCCGGTTCTTCTGTTTGCAGATGCAAATCCGCAATAAAAAGTGTCGCCACGAATTACTCGCTAACGGTGACGCTTTTGATCACAACATCTTCTTTCGGCACATCCTGATGCATGCCGCTGCGACCGGTCGCAACCGCTTTGATTTTGTCGACTACGTCCATGCCTTCAACTACTTCGGCAAATACGCAGTAGCCCCAACCCTGCAGGTTTTCACCAGAGAAGTTCAGGAAGTCGTTATCAGCCACGTTGATAAAGAACTGTGCGGTAGCGGAGTGCGGCGCCTGAGTACGGGCCATTGCCAGAGTACCACGGGTGTTTTTCAGACCGTTGTTAGCTTCGTTCTGGATCGGGGACTTGGTGTTTTTCTGCTCCATGCCCGGCTCAAAGCCGCCGCCCTGAATCATGAAACCGTTGATAACACGGTGGAAAATGGTGTTGTTGTAGAAACCTTCGCGGCAGTAGTCCAGGAAGTTTTTAACTGTTTCCGGCGCTTTGTCGTCAAAGGTCTTGATTACGATATCGCCATGATTAGTGTGGAAAGTAACCATTTTTGCATCCTGTTCCGGTGATTGTGGTGCTTAAGCCCGTAATTGGGCATGACATAGGGGGCTGTTATAGCATAACCGCAGGGTTCGATCACCTTGCATTGTGTGCTGCTTCAGGGTTGAATTAAGGTTAGAATACGCGACTTATATCCACACACGTCTACACGGAATCTTCGATGTTAAAAATTTTTAATACACTGACGCGCCAAAAAGAAGAGTTTAAACCTATCCATGCCGGGGAAGTGGGCATGTACGTGTGTGGAATTACCGTTTACGATCTCTGTCATATTGGTCATGGCCGTACTTTCGTCTCTTTTGACGTCGTGGCGCGTTATTTGCGTTTTCTTGGCTATCAGCTGAAGTACGTGCGTAACATTACCGATATCGACGACAAAATCATTAAGCGCGCTAATGAGAATGGCGAAAGCTTTGTGGCGCTGGTCGATCGCATGATTGCTGAAATGCACAAGGATTTCGATGCGCTCAATATTCTGCGCCCGGATCTTGAACCGCGCGCCACTCATCATATTCCCGAGATCATTGAGATCACCGAGCAGTTGATTGCCCGTGATCATGCCTACGTGGCGGACAACGGCGACGTGATGTTCTCGGTCCCGACCGATCCGAACTACGGCCAGCTGTCACGCCAGGACCTCGACCAGCTGCAGGCCGGTGCCCGCGTTGATGTGGTTGATGTGAAGCGCAACCCGATGGACTTTGTCCTGTGGAAAATGTCGAAAGAGGGCGAGCCGAGCTGGCCTTCCCCGTGGGGCAACGGTCGTCCGGGCTGGCACATCGAATGTTCAGCGATGAACTGCAAGCAGCTGGGCAACCATTTTGATATCCACGGTGGCGGTTCGGATCTGATGTTCCCGCACCACGAGAACGAAATCGCCCAGTCGACCTGCGCGCATGACGGCGAGTACGTTAACTACTGGATGCACTCCGGGATGGTGATGGTTGACCGCGAGAAGATGTCGAAATCGCTGGGTAACTTCTTCACCGTGCGTGATGTGCTGAAGTATTACGACGCTGAGACCATTCGCTACTTCCTGATGTCCGGCCACTATCGTAGCCAACTGAACTACAGCGAAGAGAACCTCAAGCAGGCACGTTCGGCGCTGGAGCGTCTGTACACCGCGCTACGTGGAACCGACCCGTCGGTCGCAGCCAGCGGCGGCGAAGCCTTTGAAGCGCGCTTTATCGAGGCGATGGACGACGATTTCAACACCCCGGAAGCCTACTCAGTGCTGTTTGATATGGCGCGTGAAGTGAACCGTCTGAAGACGGAAGATACTGCGGCGGCGAATGCCCTGGCCGCACATATGCGCAAGCTCTCCGGCGTACTGGGCCTGCTGGAGCAGGAGCCGGATCTGTTCCTGCAAAGCGGCGCGCAGGCTGACGACGGTGAAGTGGCGGAAATCGAACGGCTGATCCAGCAGCGTCTGGATGCGCGTAAAGCGAAAGACTGGGCGGCGGCGGATGCGGCGCGTGACCGTCTGAACGAGATGGGGATCGTGCTGGAAGATGGCCCACAGGGTACTACCTGGCGCCGTAAGTAAGCGCTAAAAAAATGCCCGGCAAGCCGGGCATTTTTATTTTTCAGGCTCAGGCGGTTACGGTCACGCTCTGGCCTGCAAAACTCACCGTCTGGCCGGCGACGATTTTGCAGCGTTTACGGGTTTCTACCGCACCATCTACTTTCACCAGACCCTCGGCAATGGAAATTTTTGCCTGCGCGCCGCTTTCACTCCAGCCTTCCAGCTTCAGTAAATCGCACAGTTCAACGTGTGGGTGTTTGCCCAGAGAAAAGTTTGCCATCTCAGGCCTCCTGTATGTCGTGATATTCTTCGCACGCCTGCAGCGTGTTCTGGATGAGTGTTGCAACGGTCATCGGGCCGACGCCGCCAGGTACTGGCGTAATGTAAGAGGCGCGCTCTGCGGCGTCTTCGAAGACCACGTCCCCGACCACTTTGCCGCTTTCCAGACGGTTGATACCGACGTCAACAACGATAGCGCCTTCTTTGATCCACTCACCCGGAATAAAGCCTGGCTTACCAACGGCGACGATCAGCAGGTCGGCATTTTCGACGTGCTGGCGCAGGTTTTTGGTAAAACGGTGGGTGACGGTGGTGGTGCAGCCCGCCAGCAGCAGCTCCATGCTCATCGGACGGCCCACGATGTTTGACGCCCCGATAACCACGGCGTTCAGGCCGTAGGTGTCGATGTTGTAACGCTCAAGCAGGGTGACGATGCCACGTGGTGTGCACGGGCGCAGGCGCGGGGCGCGCTGGCACAGACGACCGACGTTGTAGGGGTGGAAACCGTCGACGTCTTTGTCCGGGGCAATGCGCTCCAGCACTTTGACGTTGTCGATGCCCGCAGGCAGCGGCAGCTGGACCAGAATACCGTCGATGGTGTTGTCGGCATTCAGGGTATCAATAAGCTCCAGTAATTCCGCCTCGCTGGTGGTTTCCGGGAGATCGTATGAGCGGGAGATAAAACCCACTTCTTCACACGCTTTGCGCTTGCTACCGACATAAATCTGCGATGCCGGGTTGCTGCCGACCAGCACGACGGCTAACCCTGGGGCACGTTTTCCGGCCGCAGTGCGAGCCTTCACTTTTTCCGCAACCTCAGAGCGTACCTGCTGCGCAATCGTTTTACCGTCAATAATTTTTGCTGCCATCAGAGAGAGGATTCCATCTGTATCGTAACGAAAGGGGGATGCGGATATTTTGTCAGAAGCCAGCCCCGCTGTCAGTCCTCGTTTAAGATTTTATCCCTCTTTGACAGAACAGAAGGCTAAAGACACTCTTTTTATCAGGGGTATTTGGCCGATAAATGGCTGTTTTGGCGGTTTATTGTCGAAAATGGTGAAGAAGTGCTGAAAATCGGCGTTGGCTGAACTTTGACCAAATTTTGCAGTATATCCAGGCAAGTTAGCGTTATCACGGCAGTATGATGGCAAAAGGCATTGACTCACCGAGCGTTGACCGTATAATTCCAGGCGGTTTCACTCCACGAAACCCCCGCATTTTAATGCGCCCTTAGCTCAGTTGGATAGAGCAACGGCCTTCTAAGCCGTAGGTCACAGGTTCGAGCCCTGTAGGGCGTACCATTAAAAAACAACCGCTTACACACTTCCTCCAGCTGATGATTTTTCCTTGTGGGACATATTTGGGACATCTTCATCAAAAATTGAGTCAATTTGCCGCGCATGCTCTGTTAGTAGACTTCAGAATCAACGTATGATCATGATACCCATCAGAACCTGTACCCGCAGAATTTGTTGGCGAGGGGCATGTAACACATAACCATTGATTTTTTATTATTATTTCCTGTCGCACTACTATATGAATTATTCTATAAAATCGTAAGAATGCTATTGTCATGATATGGTCAGGTCCTACAGATGAAGGCACGCTCTGACAAAAATATAAGGACACTCTGGTGTTATTTTTATTTGAATAAGGTGATAATAGATTTCTTGAAAAATAGCTCTATGTATTCTTGTTTTGGTTGTAAAGGCTATTAATGTGGTAATTATTTGTTGTGTGATTAATGTATTTGATGGTGGCTGCCTATAAGTGGACGTAACTCTATTTTACAGGGCTGGTGTGGGAATAGAGATTTTATTTTTTGTATTGCTATGTCATTAAAGCTACCAGTTTAACTGTATGCGCTAAAGTAGACTATCAACAATAATTTTTATATATAAAAATGCCTGCGGCGCAATCTTCTGAGCGCAATTTTACTAAGAGCTTAGAAAAGCGAGGGGTTAACATTATGTATCTGAACTACGCCTTTATGGGCGGAATAGATTTTGAAAATTCATAAGTATTAACTGCCTCGTCCAGTTAATAAGGAGTAAATAATGTACAAGCTATTAATATTGCTGTCGCTGTGGATGATTGCAGGCGGCGCAAAGGCATGGGAATGCACTACGGTGCAACCTTCAACCATAGTGTCACCGCAGAACGTAACAATTGGACGTGACCTTCCCGTCGGTTCGCTCATTGGTACCCAAATTGTCACCTCGCCGGTCACCGCATACAGCTGTGTTGATCATGAAGACGGTATAATTGCAAATCAAACTTTTGGCATCAAGGCATATGGCACTTTCGATTCCATGCTTAATGGTCGTAGGATTTATAAAACCAACGTGCCTGGGGTGGGTTATTCCATCAGTGGAATAACGTCACAGTGCGCGGGAGGGACAGGTTCCATTTCCGGCAGTAATACTATACGTGGTCAAGTGGATACACTAAAACTTTGTGAGAGTACTACGGGCATGGTCGCAAAACAGTTGGTGGGGAACATGCTAATTGCTTATTTTAAAATTTCCACCGTAACGGGTTCGGGCACAGTGGCTGCAGGTCCGGTTGGTGCTTTCGTTCAGCTCAATAACTTAGTTATTTTGACGGAGCCGGAAGCTGTCGTCAGCATTAATGCATTTAATATCACCACTGCGGCCTGCTCGTTGAATACCACTTACATTCCTGTCGATATGAAGGAAGTACCAAAAAATAAATTTAATGGCAAGCACTCAACCCCGGGAGAAAGCAGTACAAAAAGCTTTAACCTACCAATGAATTGTGATGCTGGTGTAAAAGTAAAAATAAAAATGGAGGGAGATATATTCGATGCAGATAAAGGTGTGGTGAACGTTGCAGGCGGCGCTGATGCGGCTACTGGAGTAGGTATCCAACTGTTGCGAAATGATCAGCCGATGCCATTAGGTTCAGATATCGATTTAGGTTCAATTTCTACCGATGGTGCATTTTCAGTTCCATTGAAAGCACGTTATTACCAGACCGGTGATCACGTAACTGCAGGGAAGGCTAACGGAATGATGTCGTTTACCTTAACTTATCCGTGAGTTGTTTGCTCGAGGTATGAAGCTTTAGGTTTCCCGATTTACATGCATTGAGCTGCCACAGATAATATAAAGCAGGTACAAGTTTTTGATAATGTTTAGGTTCATATTTCGATGATTGTATTATTTACAGGTTTAATGGGTTGATAAATGAACTTCCACGGGTTTAACAGATGCTTCAGAGTACATTTTGTATTGACTCTACAACCGTAGGTATTTTCTGTCTTCAAGATGAGGTCTGTTCAAAGGCCTCTGGATTGAAGTAACTGGCCTGCTATTAAGATCACGTCCGAGTCCGTCCCTTCAGTGATGACGGTGAGACTCCAGCATTCGGTGAATCATGTTGTTCACCTGGCGATCTCATCAGAAGATATCATCACTATATCGGAAGACGTCTAAAAGCGAATAATCCATTTTGACGGGATACTTATGTAATTCCCGAAGTCATATTTCAAACCACCTTCTAATTATCATTAGTCATGCTTACATAAGCAAAACAATGCACAAACATTTAATTAACATAAATCCGCGATTCACACCATAAACCTCATCCTCCCACCATTTGATCGGTACCTCAACGTACTGTTTATCAGGAACTTTTGTTTTCTTTTAATTCACTTTGATAAAAAAATATTTTTCACCAATAAAATTTACCATAACCTAGGATACATCTGCTGCGTACACTAACTAATTATCGCTAAAGCAGTCGTTTGTGATTTTTGTCATAGTTGCCATAGCAGTCAGTTAAAAAGGAAACGCAGCAATGGTTAATTATTATTTTATATCAGATGATATGTTTTATCTTTCTGGTTTACCTGACTTCATAGGGGGCGTAACCCCTGGAATGAATTTTATCTCAGCAAACAATGCTGATGAAATACGTTGTTTTAGTCCATCCATAAACGATGTTGTGGTGCTTATTGTCAGCTCTCACTCTCTGCGTCGCCAGCTAATGAGATTAATGAGAAAGACCCATAGCTGTGTATCCCGTATGGTTATCATTCTCGATTCCTGCATCAAGATTTCCCCGCGCGATAGTTTCCCGCTGCTTCTGGCCAAACGTATTAAACCGGACGAATTCATCACCGTAATCAGGAAAGCGTTACAAACCGAAATAAATCATGCCCCCCAGACGGACAGATGCCGGGAATTATTCGGGAAACTAAGCAGAGGAGTAGCACCAAATTGCATCGCGAAAGAATACAATATAGCCGAGAAAACTATTTATTCATTTAAGAAAAATATGTGTGAGAAATATGGACTGACAAAAAGCAACGCCTTAGCGACAATTCTTTGTCAGGATATTATTGAATTGACCAGTTAACAGTCGAGGATAATTCCACACATAAAAATGGATTTATAAAACATCACAAACCATCACTCAGCTCTACAATAAGAGTTTTTTATTATTTCTCGCTGATAAAGATATTTTATTAAAAATTACATTCGCTAAAAACAGGATGGAGGTTTTACAGGAAAATTACTGCTGGCATACCGTTAAACAATAACTTTGGACAATAAATCATTCCGCGTACTGAAAAGATATTCAGACATGGAATACAATAAAAGGGTAGTAACTATGTTTACATCAAAAAAAATTCTGGCCGCTCTGGTGGTTTCCTCTTTACCTTTCGCGGCATTCGCTACACCGACCGTCACGTTTGAAGGTGAAGTCACGGACCAGACCTGTATTGTCAGCATCAACGGCCAGACGAATTCTGTGGTCATGCTGCCAACCGTAGCAATGACGGAATTCGGCGCCACGCTGGCGACCGGGCAGTCTGCGGGCCAGACCCCTTTCACCGTCTCCGTTAGCGGCTGTAAGGTTGACGCGGATAACGCGCTGCCAATCAGCGTTAAATTCCTCGGCTACGATGTGGATACTTCAACCGGCGTACTGGGGAACCGCGCTACCGCGAACGCAGCCGTCGGTTTTGGTATCCAGCTCATGGACGCAGGAACCGGCGGAGCCCCGGTGATGCTGAATGGTCCGACATCTGTTCCTGGCCTGTCCGTGGCAGCCGGGGACACCTCTGCCAGCCATGACTTCGGCGCGCGTTATTATGTCACCGATGCCGCAGGTGCCGCGCCGGGTAAGATTACCGCAGTAGCTGAATACACGCTGTCTTATTTCTAATTGTTATTTCCTGCGTGATCTTCTTTCTGGCTGCCTCCAGCAGCCAGAATATTCCCGTGAATAGCGGGGAAGTACCGGACTGAGTCTGAGGTTTACCGATGCGCATATTTTTATTTTCTCTTTTCACTGCTTTATTTTTTATTAGCCAGCTAACGCAAGCAAGCGTCGTGCTGACCGGCACCCGGATAATCTATCCGGCACCTTTAAAAGAAAAGACCCTTCATTTTAGTAACCAGGGGCAGCACCCTTATCTTGTGCAGCTTAATGTTGAGGACAATACGCCAGATAATAAAAACAGCGATGCGTTTATTGCCCTTCCGAATATATTCCGCATCGAACCGGGTAAGGCACAGTCCGTGCGCTTGATTTATACCGGCAGCAACGCGTCGGATGATAAAGAGCAGATGTCCCTGCTAAGTTTCAGCCAACTCCCGGCGGTCAATACCGATAAAAGTGGCGCGAACCAGCTGATCCTCGCTGTTACCAGTAAAGTGAAAATATTCTATCGACCGCAGGCGCTGTCCGGCACACCGGCCGAGGTTGCCGCACGGCTCACGTTCAGCCAGCAGGGCAAACATCTTATGGTCAGTAACCCGACCGGCTATTATGCCGTGATCCGCTCGGCTTCATTATCACTCAACAGCAGGACGCTTCCCCTGGCTGATTCGGTGATGCTCTCCCCGGGAGCCAGCGCAAAATGGCCGCTTCCGGCCTCTATCGCCCGCATCCAGGGCCACGCATTAATCCTGTCTCTGGTCAATGACTACGGGGTGGATATCAGGACAGAGCGTCCGTTATAAGCCCGAAAAATAACAAAAAATACGTGGTTCACGTCAGGACTCTGGTCATGAAAAAGCTGGTAGCGTTCATTCTTACAATCACCACCACCCCTGTTGCGTGGGCAACGGACAGCGCCGCCGCGTCTGCCCCACCGGCCGCCGCGGGTGAATACGGTTTTGACCCGGCGCTCTTTCGTGGCAGCCGCTTCAGTCAGTCCGCTATCGCGCGGTTGTCCCGGGCTGGCGCCATTCTCCCCGGTCGCTATCAGGCGGATGTCTACCTGAACGGCCACTCCGTTGAGCGCCACGATATTCTTTTCAAGGAGACCCCGGAAGGCGGCGTTCAGCCCTGCCTGTCCGCGGCCCTGGTGCTGGCCACAAAAATAAAGGTCAGTGAAACGCAGCAGGCTGCGCTGAAACAAACGGAAGGATGCCTGCTGTTCACATCGCTCGTCAGCGGCGGCAGCAGCGAAATGGACGTAGCCCGGCTGCGTCTTGAGCTGTCGGTCCCGCAGGACCAGCTCCTGACGCTCCCCCGAGGCTATGTGCCACCCGATGCGCTGGAGCCGGGCAACTCTTTGGGTTTCCTGAACTATATCGGTAACTATTATCATGTGTCCTATTCCGGAAATGATATCAGCGACCGGGATTCCATCTGGGCCTCTTTGAACGGCGGCGTTAATCTTGGAAAATGGCAGTTCCGCCAGTTGTCAAACTACCATCAGGATACCCATTCCGGCGGCGACTGGAACATCATCCGCAGCTATATCCAGCGCCCCCTTCCCGCGTTCGGTAGCCAGCTGCAGCTCGGGGAACTCATTACCAGCGGCCAGTTTTTCTCCGGGCTCCCTTTTAATGGCATCAGCCTTGCCACCGACGACCGGATGAAACCAGACTCCCTGCGCGGCTATGCGCCGGTGGTCCGCGGTATCGCCACCACCAACGCCAGAGTCTCCGTCAGCCAAAACGGTCGGGAAATATATCAGACAACCGTCTCCCCCGGCGCATTTGAAATCAGCGATCTGTACCCGACCAGCTACAGCGGCGATCTTGATGTAACAGTCACGGAAGCGAACGGGGAAGTGACCCGCTTCAGCGTGCCCTTTGCCGCCGTTCCGGAATCCATGCGCGCCGGAAGCTACCGGTATAATTTTGCCGTGGGGAAAACCCGCGACAGCGGAGAAGACTCCCCGTTTGCCGATCTGGTCTGGCAGCAGGGAATGAGTAATTCCATTACTGCCAACGCCGGGATACGCCTGGCGGACGGCTATCAGGCCGCGATGTTGGGTGGCGTGTATGGCGGGTTTCCCGGCGCACTAGGGATTGATTTGACCTGGTCACAGGCAAGCCTTCCGGATGGTGATAATACCCAGGGCTGGATGACGCATCTGTCGTGGAGTAAAACCTTTCAGATGACCGGCACTACCCTTTCTCTGGCGGCATACCGCTACTCGACTGCAGGCTATCGGGATCTCAGCGATGTGCTCGGCGTCCGCGATGCCGCCAGCCACGGATATACCTGGCAGTCCGGCAGCTATCAGCAACAGTCGCGTTTTGATCTCTCGCTCAACCAGAGCATGGAACAATACGGAAGCCTTTATCTGTCCGGCTCTTCACAGGATTACCGCAACGGCCGCAGCCGGGACACCCAACTGCAGCTCGGCTACAGCAACAGTTTCAGCGCGGGGATCAGCATGAATCTCTCCCTCGCACGGCAAAACCTCGGGGGCTATCGTGATGCGGCTGGCACCATGCAGACGATGACCTCGCTGTCGTTCTCCATCCCGCTGGGCAGTCAGAGCCCTCGCAGCCCCGTGCTGATGTCATCCCTGACCCACTCTTCCGGCGAAGGCAGCCAGTACCAGAGCTCGGTGTCCGGTATGGTGGATGAAAAACAGACCGCCAGCTACAGCCTGAACGCCAGCTATGATCAGAAGAGCCATCAGACGGTCATCGGTGGAAACCTGCAAAAACGCATGTCGGTCACCACCCTGGGACTGAATGCCTCAAAAGGGGATGCTTACTGGCAGGCCTCCGCCAATATTCAGGGAGGACTGGCCGTCCATTCGGGCGGGATCACCGCCGGTCCATACCTGAGCGATACCTTCGCGCTGATCGAAGCTAAGGGAGCCGAAGGCGCCGGACTGTTCAGCTCACAGCAAATCACCATCAACAGCCAGGGCTATGCTCTGCTACCGTCCATGACGCCGTATCGCTTTAACCGCATCACGCTGGATCCCGCCGGTATGACTGAAGACACCGAGCTTATCGACAGCGAACACAGCGTGGCGCCGGTAGCCGGTGCGGGCGTGAAGGTGACGTTCCGCACCCGTGCCGGGAAAGCGCTGCTGATAAAATCCACGTTGCAGAACGGGCAGCCGCTGCCGGCAGGGGCCGACGTGCGTGAGGAAAATGGCGGAATTGTCGGCATGGTCGGGCAGGGCGGGCAGATTTATGTCCGCAGCGAACACAGCAGCGGGAGGTTCATCGTGCAATGGGGAGAAGGCCCGGATGACCGCTGTCTGCTGCCCTTTGATATTTCCCATCTTCCCGCTGACCAGCATTTAATCCGGCTGACCTCAGCCTGCATGAGATAAAGAAACATGACGCGTCTTAAATTATATCTTTCACTGTTTTTCAGAGCAGGTCTTATCCTGACCTTATCTGGATTATCACTGTCCGTTTTTGCCAGTTGCACAAGGACAGGAGTCTCACAGACTGAAGATGGTTATACCGCTCTTATTCCATTTGGTAAAATTAACCTGACGGATGCCTATTTTTTACCTCCGGGTTCGCATATCGCTACCGTCGTGGTTCCGCCGACAAACTATACAACCGGTGGTGCAACCGGAAGTTCTGTGTTGTGGGAGTGCGATGCCACGGACTTACCCGGTATTTATTTCCTGGTGGCGACCAACGGAGACGACAGAGTTGGCGGTTATTATGATATCGGCGGGCCTGACGGATTAACCGACGTCTATGCCACCTATTTTGCTTATGTTGGTCTGAAGCAGGCGATGGCTGGCGTGACATTAACCCGCTACTGGCAGAAAGTTCCTGTGACCAGCTATGCAACCACTGAGAACGGTAAAGTACAGATCCGCCTCCAGGATATTCCCCCTCTGGAGGCATCACTTTACCGGATTAGTTCATTACCAGGGACCACTGGTAATTCTTATTATTGTGGCAATAACAACATTGATGGAGGAGGCCTTGTTTATCCTAGTACGACAGGGAGTCTTTACAGCTGTATTCAACCTAATTCCTATATTCAGCTATCCGGCGAGGATTCCGTGAGCTTCGCTTTCGGGCGTGATAAACCAGGCGAAGACAGTGCAACACGCTTTCTGTTCTGGGGGTCTGATAACGGCTTCGGATATGGAATGCGTACAGCAAACCGGCTCTATGGTAACCCAACCTGCGTCGCCCGCCATGCCACCCCGGTGGTGATGCTTCCTACCGCCTCCATTGCGGAACTGGACGCTGGAAGGGGCAGCAGCGCCAGCTTTACCGTCAGGGTGGAGTGCAGCGATTTAGCTACCTCCGGCACGGCCGATACCCAGACAGCACTGGGATTCCAGGTATCGGAAGGCGCCTACAGCGCCGCACAGTCCCTGGGGCTGGTCAATGCGAACGGTGGTGTCACCGCCCTGCTGTCGGATAACTATTCTGCGCCGGATATGGCCAAAGGGGTGGGGATATTCCTGTCCTACAGCGATGATCCAGGCACCCCAATGACCCTGATAGGCCAGCCCGGAATGGTGTCGCTCACTCCCGCCGGGAACGCCGCGGGATGGTATCCGGTGATGAAGGGCGCCTCATCCGAAGGAACCTCCGTCAATGGCTACACTTATTACACCTATTCTTTTATCGCCACGCTGAAGAAACTGGACGGACAGTCAGCCACGCCGGGTAAAGTCCATGCCACCGCCTACGTGCTGGTGAAAATGCAATGAGGCTCTTTTTTATCACCCTGCTGACACTCTTAAGCGCTCTTCCCGCCGCCGCCGGGATTATGCCAGCCTCCACTCGGGTAATTTATGAGGCACCGCAGCGTGAAAAGACGCTGATGCTGGTCAACACCAACACATACCCGGTTATTGTCCAGAGCTGGGTAGATAAGGGCGACGGCGATCCTGAGACCGCAGGTGCCCCTTTTGTGGTGCTGCCCGCTGTTTTTCGTCTGCCGTCAGGAAGAACTCAGGGGATAAAAATTGTTTATAACAAAGATCCTCTCCCCGCCGATCGAGAAACGCTGTTCTGGCTAAATTTGTATGAAATTCCGCCGACCTCTCACCAGCAAAATGACCATACGAGGGTTACGCTGGCGATGAACACGCAGTTAAAGCTCTTCTTCCGGCCTGCGGGTATCACCACTTCGCTCAGCAAAGTGGCAGATAAGCTGGTTTTTCGGCTACGGGCAGAGTCAGACGGTACATATATCGAGTGTCAGAACCCCGGGCCGCTCCATGTGTCGTTGACATCAGCGACCCTGGTCGTGGGCGGCAGTCAGTTCGCAGTGGAAAAGCAACCCGATATGATGATTAGCCCGTTCAGTTCACGTCGCTATCGCCTCAGCGCCGGGCCACAGGGCAACACGACAGGCCAGATTAAATTTCGTTATCTTGATGACGCCGGTGGCGTGCAGGAAAAAACGGCCCTGATTAATCGTTGACGCGGGAGTAGGTGCAGGAAAATATCAATCAGGCCGTATCGCCACAGCTCAGTTATAACCATCGGACACAGTTTGGACATCAATTCACATGTAACGCAACGACATAATTCATCCGCCCATCACCAATCTCGCGAAATAGAAATTGCTATCAACAACTCTCATTTATTAAAAAACACTTTTGAATTTGCTCGTATCTCACTGTTTTATAGAGTGTTTTGATGTGCTTTTGTTGTTATTAATCGATTGTTTTGTCGAACTTTATTAAAATTAGTTGTAATTAATTCAAACATTTCATAAGTAACAAGTTGTATGAAATGACATAAGAACGAGTAGCAAACTTACAGAACATAAATTTCTATCTCAAGGTGTTGTGCAAAAAATCACCAATGTTATGCGATTTACCATTTTATTGAATTTTCATTCATAAAGTTATTGTGTTTTTAACTGCATTGTTATTAATCATGCGAGGTTGCATTTCATTTGTTAGTAAATGTTCATGAGATTTATAAAATTTTAATCAGTTGATCGTTACGATTTCTATCATTGATTTTTATAGATTGCGTGGCGTTGATTTCTGTTGATTATCTGTTGTACCTTTAAGGTGTATCCTGAATGCACTTTATTAACTGATTATTATCTATACAACATTAGAGTTGTAAGCTTTTTTAGTGCATTTTCATGATCGATAATAAATATATAAAGTCGAATACAGAAAATTATCTTTGCAGGTTATCTATATACCTCTGTAATTTTTAATGAAGATATTAATTATGAAAAAGTACACAATAGATAAAGAGATTGTTTTTTTTCCGGACCAGAAGACAATACACTCCCTCAAGAATGGTCGTTCTGCTACATTGCATGGACCTTCCTCAAGATGTTTTTTATTTTTAATAGAAAATCAAGAAAGAGTTGTTTCTACGAAAGAGTTAATCGAAATGGGATGGAGTGGTGAAGAATCGGCGAAAATAGTCTCCCAGGCAACATATTATCAGTGTTTTGTCAACTTAAGAAAAAGCCTTAAAGATATAGGTTATGGTAAAAATTTAATTGTAACGATTCGCCAATGTGGCATGAGAATTAATGCTTCCGTCGGTATTGTCATTTCAGATGACAGCCAGGAGCTGACGTTGTTGCCACAGGTTATTGCAGAAGAAAATATTAAAAGGCCTGAAACTCTCGATGTAACGACATTCAGTCCTTTCAGAGGTTGGTGGATCTACGCTTTTTCTTTATGCTTGATCATTTTTTTTATAGGTTTTTTTTATATGTCTTCTGACACAAATATAATGCCAGATGACTATCACACGATAGATGGGTATCCCGAGTGTTTCTTTTTCAACAAAGAAAATAGAAATAATGAAAAAGCGACCTCGTTTATGAAGGGAAAAGGATACGCATGCAATGGTAGTGGCTATTACTATATATCTTATCTCTCCGCGGCGCCGAGAATAAATATATTTTTTTGCCCAGTAAAATATAGTAAAGAGTGTGATTCTATAACATTTGTAGGAGTTCCGGAATGAGAAGGATTTCATTTTTTTTAATTATGTCGATGATGCTTTCGTGTACTGCAAAAGCCGAAGAAAATATTAACTGCCGTGCAAAGCACACTCTTTATCATAATGATTTTGTTGTAAGTGCCTTTTATCATTTTTTATTTGATAAATCTAACGGCACAATTATGTTTAACGGGAAAATAACAGATGGGAACACTCATTTTATTGTAAGTAGAAATATTCACTTTGATTACACTGCCGCAAATGGCCGATACAAAGCAGTGAGTCGAGAAATAAGCAAAATACCAGCAGACAATACACCTGATGACGTTCTGCAAAAACATTTTCCTTCTTTCTTTATCAACGAAGGGGCTGTTTTGATGTTCAATGTTCACCGGGTAAATAAAAAATCACATATAATCAGTTTTGTGAGCATCCCTATATTCTATTGCTATGAATAATAAAGTGATTTTCAATTTCTCTGGTGCTGTAAACCAGCTGGAGTGATGTTCCGCAGTGACCAGGGTAGCCACTATACCAGCAGGCAGTTCCGGCAGTTAATTTGGCGTTGCCGAATCAGGCAGAGTATGGGCCGATGTAGAAACTGTTGGGACAACAGCCCGATGGAACGCTTCTTCAGAAGTCTGAAAAACGAGTGGGTGCCAGTATTCCATATTTAAAATTTCATAACCAACGTCATGGTTATTTTAAAATCATCGGGAGCGCCAGTGACCTGGTGTACAACCATATTCCTTCTGAAAATTACGAATAAAATGAGCGCAGTCGCTGAAACCGGTTCTTAACGCGATTTCGGTGATACTTTCCGTCGAGTTTTTTAATAACCAGCTGCTGTATTTCAGGCGAGTGGCGCGAATAAATTCCTGCGGGGATTTACCAAATTCATCATGGAACAGGCGGGTAAGTTGCCGTGCGCTAAGATGCACCTGAGTGGCAAGCCATACTGTCGATATTTGTTTTAGCAGCGACTGTTCTATCAGGAAAACAGCGCTGCGCAAACGCGGATCGCTGACTTTGGTAAAACCAATCGCTCTGGCCACAGAAATAGCCGTATCATCAATTTTATTTGGAACGGACATCTGATGAATGGCTTTTGTTGCCCGGTCCGGGCCACAATGGCGGCGGATCAGTTCTGTCGCCAGACTGATCGTCGAGATGCCTCCCGAGCAGGTCAGCACCGCACCTTCGTCAATAAAGTCATGGCCCGTTTCAGCATAAACTGCAGGATGCCGTTTTCGAAAATCCTGAATATGGTATGGATGAATGGCTGCTTTTCGATAATCCAGTAATCCCTCTTCAGCAAGAATAAAGCTGCCCGTACAGATACCGATTACCGGCACGCTGGCGTTTGCGGCACGGTGGAGATAATCCCGGAAAGCCGGATGCCCCGTCCCCAAACTGCGCAACAGCCCACCTATTACTGCAATAAAGGTAAAATCCTCGGGTCGACGAAAGCCACCATCCGGTTGTATCGATGTACCTGAACTCGACAGGACCGGCTTTGTCGGTTCAGGACTCATGATGAACCAGGAGCAGCGGGTTTTCTGGCTGTTATCGCCAAAATCAGCAGCATGACGCAGCGAATCAATCAGTCCAGCCAGCGCCAGTAACGGAAATTCCGGCCAGAGCAGAATGCCAATACTGAGCTCAGGTCGGGCCGTGTTAACGCCGACAGGCAGACGATCAATGGCATCAATAAAGTCGTATGACTCTGTCTGATGATGAACCCCGAAGGAAGGAGCCTCAGGTTCGGGTTTCGCAGGCTTATGACTCACAATGGCTTTCCTTCTTATCGAAACTCGCCTTCCGTAAACGGGACGTGTTTTGTCCCAGACGGGTTAATAACAGGCCGGCCAGAATAAGAGCCGAACCGAAGATGAAATTCGGTTGCAGCTTTTCACCGAGAAATACCGCACCCGCAGCAATCCCCATTAAGGGGGTCATCAGGATGAGTGTACCCAGTGAGGAAACCTTATAGAAGCGTAATAAGGTGAACCAGGTCAGGTAGCTGATAACCGCAACGACAAGTGTCTGAAATAACAGACTGAGCAGCGATGTCTTGTTCAGAATAAAAAGCGTCTCGTCCCGGCAATACGCGACAAGTGCGAGTATCACGCTTGTCGTCGCCAACTGATAAAACAGCGTGCAGGAAGATGGCAGCGTTGACAGTGTAGAGAGGCGAATAACGATGCTGGATATACCCCATGCCAAACCTGCCGCCAGGGCACATACATCACCGATAATTGCAGCATCTGCGGAAAAGGTAAACTTCACGGCAACGGAAATGCCGGTAAAGGCAACCATTATCCCCAGCCACTGCAGGCGCGTCATCCTTTCTTCCCGGAGGAGGAAATGCAGCCCGACGGCAGTAAATAACGGTGCCGTGTAAAGGAAAAGGGTGATATGCCCGGTAGTCGTTCTGGATATGCTCAGTGCAACCAGTAAAAACTCCAGGGCAAACAGAAGTCCGACGCAAATCCCCGCAGCGGCTACACCTGGAGACATGAGTTTTTTAGAAATTCCGTTACGGCGGTTAAAAAGCAGGAAGATTATTAATGCAGACAGACCCGATCTGATTGAAAGCTGAAGCACCGGAGAGACATATTGCCCGGCTATCTTTATCGCGACCTGCTGAGTTCCCCATACAGCACAGACAAAAAACATAATGATATACACTGACATATCCAGATTTTTGCGCATAAGTTTTTTTCACAGAAGGGATTGCATCCCGTTGGGTTAATTAACAGGATTATTCTCTTATGTTCCGCAGAAAGTCAGATTGTACGTAAGAGACAAAGACTGTAACACCTGAGACGTACTCAAGTGCTATACCTCAGCAATGATTAATTTAAATATACAGTGTCTGCTGACCTGCCCCTCCATCCCTCAACAACCAACCTGATAACGACCATCGATGTTGCAGAAAAATCTTAATGAAACCCCCTCTGTGGCATGACGTACATCAACGTCTGCCTTATTCAGATCGCGGATATTCGCTCGCGGATTAACAGGCCATCAGAGCCGACGTCCACAACTGAAAACACGTTAATGAGGGTTGCATGAAAAAGTTAATCGTTATTGCATCAATGGTGTCGGCGCTGGCCGGCTGCTCAAGTGAAGCCTCCCGGATGGCAAATTGTGAGGCGAAGGGGGTCAGCCGGGATGCGTGCTATATCGCAGAACAGAATCGCCAGGCTGCCATCATGAGCGCGGCGGAAAAACAGGCCTTAGAAAATGCTCAGGCCATGTATCCACAGAAAGCGCAGGCAGCCAAAAAATCTGTCGCATTTACAAAGCACTATGACGGAATGACGATTAAGCGTGACGCGACGGGCATCCTGACGGTGGATGGCAAGCCTGCCGCGCCGGATGAGGTGAATGCAAAAGCGACGACCTATTCCCAGGGGCTGTACACCATCATTGCCTATACGACCGGAAAAGTGGCGGTGATGAAAGAGGGGCAGTTTTTAGGCTACGCAAAATAGGCTCACCTTCTGGTTATTAAACCGCCTGCGGGCGGTTTTTCTCTGGCTGTTCGCGGCAGTTATCATCCATAAATCGTACTGTTTACTCTCCTTGTGTTAGCTGTTGCCCACCTGACCGCTGTTTTCCGTAAAACGATAAGCTTAAATCTTGATTCTTGTGAGATATCTCAATGAATTACGGAAAAGTCGTGCTCATGATAAAAATAAGAATGGTCGTGCCAGGGAGGCAATATATGAACACACCCATTTCCGTTATTCTGTTCATCCTGCTTGCTCTCGCGGCATTGATTGAATTAGGCATTCTTTAGTACGCCGATTATGCACCAGCTAGCGAACGTACAGAGCAATCAGCGCTGCCACCGCAGGCAGCGCCTGCACATACAGTATTTTCCGACTGGCGGTCGCGGCACCGAAGATCCCGGCGACAATCACGCAGATCAGAAAGAAAACCTTAAACTCCAGACCCTGCTCTGCGCCCCACAATCCCCACAGCAATCCGGCGGCTAAAAAACCGTTGTACAGCCCCTGGTTGGCGGCCATCACCCGGGTATCGCGGGCAAAGTCGGCGCTGAGGTTAAAGGCCTTGCGGCCCGTTTTGCTCTGCCATAAAAACATCTCCAGAATCAGGATGTAGATATGAATGGCGGCGACGATAAAAATAAGCGTATCGGCTAACACGGCGATCCTTACTCAGTGATGATCATGTTGATTGGCTAAAACCCGCTTTTTATCACGCTTTTAACCGTTTATATCAAAGAATAGCCGCAGCACTCTGGCTATGTTGGAAATTCGGCCTGAAGAATGGCTTCAGGGTGCTCACGATATGCTGCAGAGGGGGAATTGAAAAGATGGGGACTACGCCAGTAACACTTTCTTTGGATGGGCAGCAGTCCATCCCCCTGAATACGGTGTCCGGAACGCTGGGTCAGATCGGTCTCGATGCCCGGGCGCTCGCATCGTCAGGAATGTGCAGCTTCGACCCCGGCTTTAGCAATACCGCCGGGTGTGAGTCGGCTATTTCCTATATTGATACCGAAAACAGCGTCCTGCTGCACCGGGGTTACCCGGTCGATCAGCTGGCCCGGCAGTGCGACTTCCTTGAGGTCGCCTGTATTATGCTGCAAGGGGAGGCGCCGGATGAGGCGATCTATCAAGCCTTCCGGGAGAAAATCACCCGTCATACGCTGGTCCACGAACAGATGTCGAAAATGTGCAGCGGATTTCGCCGCGATGCCCATCCGATGGCGCTGATGTGCGCCATGGTGGGGGCGCTGGCGGCGTTCTACCATGACGTGCTGGACGTCGAAAATCCGGACCATCGCGGGCTGGCTGCCACCCGCTTGCTGTCCAAAATGCCGACCATCGCGGCAATGAGCTATAAGTTTTCCATCGAACAGCCTGCGGTCTACCCGAGGAACGACCTGGCGTACGCCGGGAATTTCCTGCATATGCTGTTTGCGATCCCGGCGGAAAAATACGTTGTGAATCCGGTGATTGAGCAGGCGATGAACCAGATTCTGGTCCTCCATGCCGATCACGGGCAGTGTGCTTCCACCACCACGGTGCGGGCGGCGGGCTCCTCCGGGGCTAACCTGTTTGCCTGTGTGGCAGCCGGTCTGGCCTCCATGTGGGGGCCGATGCACGGTGGTGCCAACGAGGCGAGCATGCAGATGCTGGACGCTATCGAGAGCGTGGACCAGGTGCCGGCGTTCATGAGCAAAGCGAAACGGGACCCACAGGCCTTCCGTCGGCTGGGCTTTGGTAATTCACGCTACAAACATCTCGATCCGCGGGCCGCGATCCTGCGTGAAACCTGCCATCGGGTGCTGGCAGAGCTGGGAATGTCCGATCAGTTGCTGCAGGTGGCGATGGCCCTTGAAGAGGTGGCGCTGAACGATCCGTACTTTATTGAGAACGGCCTGTCGCCGAGCGTCGATTTCTACACCGCGGTGATCCTCAAAGCGATGGGGCTGCCTTCTTCGATGTTTGTAGTCATTACCGCCGTCGGGCGTACTCTGGGCTGGGTCGCGCACTGGAACGAAATGTACGAAGCGCCGCTGAATATCTACCGTCCGCGGCAGATTTACACCGGGGAAGCGCCCCGGGACTACGTCTCGCGCCGCGCGCAAAAGTAGCGTCGATACGCATTTGCCACTGGGCTGGCGCCGGTGAGGCAGGTCGTCACCGGCGCCAGGGCTGCAAGGGAAATATCGTGCATCGCGGTGATGAACGGCATCATAGCGCCTATAATTTATAGTGGTAGGTGGTCGGTCGGAGGTAAATCGCATGATTACGCACCCGGAAGTTCGGCGCTGGGCATCGGTGATGCTGATGTCGGCGCTGCGCGGAGAGATGTCCCAGGAGGAAATATTGACCCAGGTTCATCGGATTTGTGAGAACCATGGCTCAGCATGCCTTGAAGACGTTATCGATGAAATTTTAATTGAAGCAGGCCGGATTGGATCTGGACACAGTGACGGCACCTTGTATCGGCACTGATATAATGCATTGATATTGAAAATATAACGGTCGCCGTTGTGCGACTGGCGTATGGTATGACCCCGCAAAAACGCCTTTCGATCGGAGATGGTGCGCGTCTTATTTCCGCCATCCTCACCATCTCCTGATTTTTTCTCCCTGATTCGCTGCGCCATCGACAGTATGTGTTGTGTGTTTTTTAATCAGCTAGTGCTATGATAAACCACACTCAATCAGCGGGTAAGGTCTATGTCATTCTTTGATAACGCAGTGAAGCGTTTTCGTTCCTCTGCAGGGACGACGGTAAGATGTCCGGAATGCCGACATAAATCACGGCATCCGCTCAGCAAGGTTAAAAACGGTGCCGCCCTGATGTGCCCACGTTGTAAAGCATTATTCGTGGTCACGCCCTGACGGATTGACTCCCGGTCGTTCACGCCGCCCGGGCAGCATGAATGGCGCTCAGGCGTGCGCGAGGGTGGGGAACATCAGTTTACGGTCTTTGAAAATATTCTCTTTTGCTGAATAGATGAACAGAAAATCATCGATCTCTATCTTGTCATATTCACCCGCCCGGTCCTCCTTCGGGGTAAAACCTAAAATAACCTGCCGGGTCTGATCCGAGGCCAGCTCATTCACGATGGTGGACATCGAACTCGAACTGTCACAGAAAATATCAAAGCACAGCAGCGCATGTTCGCTCTGCATCGCTATCGCCACGGCTTTATTTTTTTCCGAGTAATAGATGCAGTGTTTCATAAACGCTGAACAATAAAACATCAACAACCCGAAGTTATTGTGTGCGGTGAGTTGAGAAAACGGATTGGATTTCTGGTAGTAAGATTTAAGAAGTTCAACATCGCCCACGTTATCCATATCGAGCTTGCGAAAATCCCCGGCGGTCGGCATAACCGGCAGGGTGTACTGGTATTCATCCGTGCGCTCAAACCCAAATCTTGGATAAAAATCAACGGTGGTGGAGTTGGCAAACAGAAAAATCCCGTCGACGCGATCCTGCCAGTCCGCCAGAATCTGTTTAATTAACTGGCTGGCTAATCCTTTTTCCCGATGGTCGATGGCGGTCATGACGGTGCCAATCTGAATATAGCGCTTGGGCTGGCCTTGCCACTGCAGGTCAATGATATTGGCGGAGGCATTGGCAATGACTTTATTATTATTATCGACGAAAGCATAAGGAATATAGGATTCAGTCCAGTAGCCTTGCTTGTACCATGACTTAAAAGAGAGCTCAAAGGTCTTGATGGCTAAGTTAATAAAACTGTTTCTTAAGACATCATCATGGACAAGTTGCTTAACTAATTTATATTTCATTGGTCTGCATCCCATTCTATATATTTTAAGACCCGACATTACTACGGCCAAATTAATATCAAAATAATGGCTCATTTAAGCTGTTGAGTATGGACGTTTCCCGGTGTTTGTACAATCGGGACACCCTCAGCGGTGTCTCAGGACGTTGACTCGGTCACAGTACGATGGCGTGAGGAGGTCAACAGCAAGACGTCGGTGGCGAAAAGTGAATGGTGACTTCTCATCAGCCCCTCTCAATGGCCTAATCACCCGGGAAAAGTTTCACTGGTAAAACTTATTCAGGCGAAAAATTAAATTCTATTAACCTTCACGCATTCTACTTTAACCACGCTTGACAATAAATTTTCTCATTGCTAATAGTTAAGCCACATCTTAAATAATAAACAAAGTTTAATATATGAAACTCAGCGTCGGAAGTTATGACAACAGCACCACCGTAGATAATGAAGCAGAAATACTGGCTGACTTTCAGCGGCGGAGTCAGTTGGCTTATCAACGTTGCGAAAATATCATGACTTTTTCTTATGGTGAAAAGGCTCGGGAGCGTATTGACTGGTTTATTTCCCCGGAAAAGAAAGCGGGAACCATTGTATTTATTCACGGCGGCTACTGGCAATCCTGTAATAAAGAAGATTTTGCCTTTATTACCGCCGGCCCGCTGGCGCTGGGTTTCGATGTGATGCTGGTGGAATATTCGTTAGCGCCGCAGGCCACGTTGACGACGATCCACTATCAGATTGGCGCGGCACTGGATGTCATTGTTCGCCAGCCGGGCGTAGCTGGACCGGTGTATCTCAGCGGTCACTCTGCCGGTGGGCATCTGGCGGCCTGCTGGCAGGCACATCCGGGCGTGGAGGCGGTGCTGGCGATCAGCGGAATTTTTGAACTCGAGCCGCTGCTGACCACCGCGGTGAATCACCAATTACAGCTGACGGCGCAGGAAGTGCGCGAGCTTAGCCCTCTGCGCCATGTGCCGGCACAGGCCGCGCCGTTGACGTTGTTTTACGGGAGTCGTGAGCGACCAGAGCTGATAGCACAGAGTGAATACTATGCCCAACAACTG
Organism: Klebsiella sp. R445; assembly: GCF_051131755.1. Lineage (NCBI taxonomy): Bacteria > Pseudomonadati > Pseudomonadota > Gammaproteobacteria > Enterobacterales > Enterobacteriaceae > Klebsiella > Klebsiella sp. R445. The sequence goes on along the minus strand of NZ_CP180446.1, from coordinate 1,871,321 downwards.
TGCCAACAGGGGAGGTCGATCGGGAAAATGGTGATAGAGAATGCCAATCACTACTCCATCCTTGATACGCTGTTTGCCACTGATGGCGCACTTTTAAGCGTACTTTGCGAACAAAGGAAGCCTTTATGCGAGACGTAATTCAGACCGATCTGCCGGATATCGGCCAACCCTTTTCCTGGGCGACGCGCGGTGGCGGGATGCTTTTTACTGCACACGGCCCGGTCCGCACCGATGGCACCATCGAAACCGGCGCGGCGGAAAAACAGATCACATTGACCTTTGATAATCTCGCCCGCACGCTTCAGGCGGCCGGGAGTCATAGCGATAATGTATTACAGGTCATTATTTATCTTACCGATGTAAATGATGTGGCAATACTGGATGATATTTACCGGCATTATTTCAATGCACCTTATCCGAACCGTTCTACGGTTATTGTGGATAAATTAGTGGTGCCCGGCATGAAAATAGAGATCACCGTCAGCGCGACGGCCTGAAAACAACAATAAATATTCACCTGCTGGCCATAATTTATTATGGCTAAGGATAACTATGTTCTCAGAAATTAAACCATCGACTCCCGATCCTATTATGTCGCTGATGGAAGCGTATTTGCAGGACCGCCATCCGCGAAAAGTGAATTTAGGCATTGGCTTATATTACGACGAGCGCGGGGCGATTCCGCTGATGGGGGCCGTTCAGCAGGCAGAGCAGCGACTGCTTGCTTTGCAGCAGCCACACGGTTACCCGCCGATTGAAGGCAGTGCGCGTTTTGCCAGCCAGATCCAGACGTTGTTGTTGGGGCCAACCGCAGCGCAGCACGCGTTGGCGACGGTACAAACCGTAGGCGGTTCGGGGGCATTGAAGCTGGCGGCAGACCTGCTCGTGCATTTTTTACAGCGGAAAGAGATTTGGGTTTCCGACCCGACCTGGGCCAACCATCAGGCCATTTTTTCCGGCGCGGGGCTTCAGGTTAACCATTACCCCTATTTCGACAACCAGAGCGGTGAATTGCGCTTTGCCGAGATGATGGCGGTCTTGCAGACGCTGCCCGCCGGGACGGCGGTGCTGTTACATCCGTGCTGCCATAACCCGACCGGTACCGACCTGAGCCCAGGCCAGTGGCAGACCCTGCTGACTATGATGCAGACGCAGCGGCTGTTGCCATTCTTCGATATCGCCTATCAGGGTTTTGGCGCCGGGCTGGAGGAGGACTGCTATGCGCTGAGGCTGGCGCTGGAGAGCGATCTTGATTTTATCGTTGCCAACTCGTTTTCGAAAAACATTGCTCTGTACGGCCAGCGAGTCGGGGGACTGACGGTTCGCTGCGCCAGCGCCAGCGAAGCTGCAAATGTGCAGGGGGCGCTCAAAACCCTGATCCGCCGAAGCTACTCCTGCCCACCGACCCACGGTAGCCGCATTGTTGAAACGATATTAGCCGATACGCAACTGTGCCAGCAGTGGCAGGCGGAGCTCACCACCATGCGCGAGCGGATCCAGCAGATGCGCCAGCGTCTGTCCGCCGGGCTGGAGCAGGGGGTCTCTGCGCTGGACTACCGGCGCATCCGCGATCAGCGAGGCATGTTCAGCTATACCGGCCTCAACGAACGCCAGGTCAGCGAACTGCGCGAGCGCTATTCCATTTATCTGGTGGCCCCGGGGCGGATGTGTCTGCCCGGCCTTAATGGTGACAATATTGATTACGTCACCGCCGCGATCCTCGATGTCACCACCGCCCGTCGCTAAGGCAGGAACCGATGAAAGATCGTAAGCGTTTTGATGAGATTGCGCAGCGCCAGGACGGGCTGCAGAAGCAGCTGACCGCCGGGCAGATGTCGATGCTGGCGATTGGCGGCGCGATTGGCACCGGGCTGTTTCTCGGCAGCGCCTATGCGATTCAGATGGCCGGGCCGTCAGTGCTGTTGAGCTACCTGATTGGCGGCGTGATTGCGCTGCTGCTGATGGGCTGTCTGGCGGAAATGACCTCAGAACATCCGACCCCAGGCTCCTTCGGTGACTATGCCGAGTTTTACCTGAGCCCGCTGTGCGGATTTCTGGTGCGTTACTCCTACTGGTCCTGCGTGGTGCTGGCGGTGGGGACCGAAGTGACCGCGATCGGGATGTATATGCAGTTCTGGTTCCCGGATACGCCAGTCTGGCCGTGGGTGCTGCTGTTCTCCACCGTGGTTATTGTGATTAATGTCATCGGTGTGAAATGGTTCGGTCAGGTGGAGTATGCGCTCTCGACGGTCAAGGTGCTGGCGATCGTGGCGTTTATCCTGATTGGCCTTGGGATCCTCGCTTTCTCGGCTAACCCGACCTACGGCCTGCACAATTTTACCGCCAGCGGTGGATTTATGCCGTTCGGGGTAAGCGGCATGTGGTTTGCGACCATCGTCGCTATCTTCAGCTATCTCAGTATCGAAATGATCGCCGTGGCGGCTGGTGAGGCTAAAAACCCGGTAGTGGCGGTGAAGTCGGCGTTTAAAGGGACCATCCTGCGCCTGTTTATCTTCTATATGCTGTCGATCGCGCTGATGCTGGCGATTGTGCCGTGGCGTCAGTCCGGCACTAGCGAAAGCCCCTTCCTGGTGGCGATGAACGTGATTCATCTGCCGTATGCCGGCGGTATTTTTAACTTTATTGTCCTGATTGCGGCGCTCTCGGCGATGAACAGTCAGCTGTATATCACCACCCGCATGATGTTCTCATTGTCGCGGGCCCGCCAGGCACCGGCAGGTTTTGGGCGGATCAGCGCGCGTGGGATCCCGGTGAACGCGCTGGCTATTTCGTGCGTCGGGATCATGATCTCCATCGTGCTGAGCGTGCTCTATCCGCAGCAGGCGTTCGCCGCCATGATGTCCATTTCAGTCTATGGCGCCTGTTTCACCTGGCTGATGATCTTTATCACCCATCTGTTCTTCCGTCGTCAGCACCGGCAAACGGCGTTGAAGTTTCGGCTGTGGGGCTATCCCTGGACTCCGCTGCTGGGAGCCTGTCTGATGCTGGCGCTGCTGATCTCCACGGCGTTCACTGATTTCTTCCGCATGACGCTGTGGTTCGGCATTCCGTTTACCGTGCTGCTGATCGGGATCTATCTCTATAGCCACCGTTCGCGGACGGTCCTGACGAGCCTGCCGACGCCCGATGCCGATCGGGTGCAGTAAATTCGCCGTTCGCCTCCGTGAGGGGGCGATCCTGTGGTACTCGCCGGACCATGACTATGGCCCGGAAAGCAGCGTGTTTGCGCCATTTTTTGCGTCGAGCAGGCGGCTACCACGACCGGGACCTGGATTCTGGCTAAAATGTCGAAAGTGGCGATCGTCCCTTTTGTTCCGCGCCGCAAACCTAATGGTGGTGGTTATGAATTGATCTCGTTGACGCCGGAATCAACCCCGCTGCTTGAGAGCGCAGAAAGCACGGCCAGCTGGATGAATAAAATTATTGAACAGTGCATCCTGATGGCGCCAGAGCAATATATATGGCGCCATAGGCGTTTTAAAACCTGCCCTGATGGTGTCCCTTCACGCTATTAAGTGGTTGTTCCGGCGTCGAATCTTTTAGCTTATGATGATTCACCTGCACGCAGTCATCATATAAAAAGCAAGAAGGAATGCCACGATGGCGGACAAACACTGGGCGATAACCGAACGCCTGCACAAGACGGTCAAGAACCCGAATATAATTATTCACGGCACCCATAGTTACTACAGCGATTTCTGGGATCGGGGCTTTGAGCGTTGCGTCGTGCGTCATCTGCATGACGGTAGTGCCAGCGAGGAGTGGGGGCCGCTAGGCCACATCGATAAGCTCATTATCGGCAATTTTGTCTGCATCGCCGCGGAAGCGGTTATTCTGATGGGCGGCAACAGTACCCACCGGCTCGACTGGATCAGCTTCTATCCGTTTACGGCTACCGTCAAAGAGGCCTATCAGCCTCGCGGCGATACCGTGCTGAAAGATGGCTGCTGGATTGGCATGCGGGCGATGATTATGCCGGGCATCACGATTGGCGAAGGGGCGGTGGTGGCCGCGGGAGCGGTGGTGACCAAAGATGTCCCGCCTTACACGGTGGTGGGGGGCAACCCGGCCTGCGAGATTAAGCGGCGTTTTCCTGAAGCGGATATCGCGCGACTGTTGAAGCTCCGGCTCTATGAATTACCCGAAGAGACGTTACTGCAGCTTCAACCGCTGTTATCCAGCCCGGACATTGGCGCGCTGGAGCGCGTGGTGGAACAATATCGATAACCGCGCCTTCTGGTGCCATAACGGCACTTCCACGGCGGTATCGATCGGTAATTCTGAATGGTTTCTTGATAATGGAAACAGGAGTTAATCGGTTATTGATTGCGATGTCTGGGTATAAAAACTGGATAAGTTAAATAATTGTAGATTGATATAACGCGTTCAAGGTAATGACCCCTATCATTATTAGGTAGGGGAAATGTGCTATCATCGCGGCTTTCCCTCTTCGTTTTGGGCGCTTTTTTATGCAACAACCTGTTGTTCGCGTGGGAGAATGGCTGGTTACCCCCTCCGATAACCAAATTAGCCGGAAGGGGCGTCAGCTTACTCTTGAACCGCGTTTAATCGATCTTTTGGTCTTTTTTGCTCGCCATCCTGATGAAGTTCTCAGCAGGGACGAGCTCATTGATAATGTCTGGACACGTAACGTAGTTACCAGCCACGTCGTGACACAAAGCATTTCTGAGCTCCGTAAGTCGCTGAAAGATGGGGATGACAGTAGCCCCGAATATATTGCGACGGTACCCAAGCGCGGCTATAAGCTCACGGTACCGGTGATCTGGTGTACGGAAGAAGGGGAAGCCCCCGCGCCGGTTATCTCTCCGGCGATGCCTGCTCCACCGACGGCCACAGCCGCCGCCACGGCGACGGTGGCGGGCGAGCCTGCTACGCCAGTACTCTCTGACGAGGGGCTGCACAGTCAGCCGATGCCGGTTAAGTCAGAAAAACGCCGACGCATCACCACCTTTGGCGTCTGGATCCTGTTCCTGCTGGCTCTCGGGACCTGCGTGGCATTGGTCGCGCTGTCGACGATGGAGTCGCGACCGCCGGTGAACAAAGCCCGCCTGCTGCTGAACCCGCGTGATATCGATATTCATCTGCTGAAAGGTGGCTCCTGTACTAACTGGGCGTCGCAGCACGCCTATGCGGTGGGGTTAGGCAGCCTGGTGGCGACCTCGCTCAACACCTTCTCGACGTTTATGGTGCATGACAAAACCGACTACAACATCAACGAACCCAGCAGTTCGGGTAAATCGTTGACCATTGAGTTCGTGAACCAGCGCCACTATCGCGCGCAGCAGTGTTTTATGTCCGTGCAGATGGTCGATAACGCCGACGGCTCGATGATGATGGACAAGCGTTATTTCATCACCAGCGATAACCAGCTGGCGATTCAAAACGATCTGTTGAGCAGCCTGTCGGAAGCGCTTAAGCAGCCCTGGTCGGATCGCATGCAGGCGATGCTGAAGCAATATCAGCCATCGCACAGTACGGCGCTGACTCAGTTCTACGAGTCACATCAGCTATTAATGAACGGCGATGTCGATTCATTAGGTAAGGCCAGCGCGCTGCTTGATGGTGTGACCAAAGACTCACCGGAGTTTTGTTATGCCTATGCCGAAAAAACGCTGGTTGATGTTTTACGCCATTCACAGCAACCGTTGAATAAAGAACAGCTCAACGCGCTGTATGCTGAAATCTCGCGGGTCGGCGAGATGCCAGGGATAAAAAACATGGCGGTATTTTATCAAATTAAAACGGTGGATCTCTTAGGTCAGGGTAAAGTCGACGAGGCGTATGAAGCCATTAATACCGGGATCGATCTGGAAATGTCGTGGGTGAATTACGTGCTGTTAGGCAAAGTCTACGAAATGAAAGGAGAGAACCGGGAAGCAGCTGATGCCTATCTGACCGCGTTTAATTTACGTCCTGGTGAAAACACACTGTACTGGATTGAAAATGCGGTATTCCAGACCTCAGTGACCCGCGTCGTGCCGTATCTCGATAACTTCCTCTCTGCAGAATAGGAACATATCCCAGAAGGCGTATATTGTTGCAGCCAGTTTGAACACGGACAGCGCGGAACAACCGAAGCGTACACGAAATATGTGAGGATTGTGAACACTGCCCAGGACCAAAATGGCAAATAAAATAGTCTAATGGGATAAATTCTAAGTAAAGCCTCATCATGTTCAATATTATGAGTATGATGAGGTTAAATTTATGTTTCTTATGAGAGCTTGAGTTGTTATATCCATTGAGCAATAAAACCCCCGCCAATAACACAATTTCAACATCGAGATTTCCATCTAACTCATTGTTTTTAATCAATGTTTATATTTTTATGATATCAGCATGTCATCCTGATATGTTGCCATAAAAATGTCAAAATATCATTTGTCTGATGTTTGTAGTTATTTCACTTTATCTTTAGGACTTTTTACCTATGAATCCTTAATCTGGTTGGCAGTTGGTCGGGTCAATTAAAGGTTCTATATCATGATCTGTACCTCCAAAATAAACTTAGGAGAAAAGCAAACATGAGTTCTGCCAAGAAGATAGGGCTATTTGCCTGTACCGGCGTGGTCGCTGGTAATATGATGGGGAGCGGTATTGCACTATTACCTGCGAACCTTGCCAGCATCGGTGGTATTGCTATCTGGGGTTGGGTTATTTCTATTATTGGAGCAATGTCGCTGGCTTATGTATATGCCCGACTGGCAACCAAAAACCCACAGCAGGGTGGCCCAATTGCATATGCCGGGGAAATATCTCCCGCGTTCGGTTTCCAGACCGGTGTCCTTTATTATCATGCTAACTGGATTGGTAACCTGGCAATCGGTATTACCGCCGTCTCTTATCTTTCGACCTTCTTCCCGATTCTGAATAACCCGATTCCAGCCGGTATCGCGTGTATTGCGATCGTCTGGATATTTACCTTCGTGAATATGCTCGGCGGTACCTGGGTCAGCCGTCTGACCACTATCGGTCTGGTGCTGGTATTAATTCCGGTGGTGATGACTGCGGTTATCGGCTGGCACTGGTTTGATGCGGTTACCTATCAGGCGAACTGGAACACATCCAGCACCCCAGACAGCCACGCGGTTATCAAAAGTATTCTGCTCTGCCTGTGGGCCTTCGTGGGTGTTGAATCCGCGGCCGTTAGTACCGGTATGGTGAAAAACCCGAAACGTACCGTTCCGCTGGCAACCATGCTCGGCACCGCGATGGCTGGTGTGGTTTATATCGCAGCAACTCAGGTTATCGCCGGTATGTACCCTGCAGCTCAAATGGCAGCTTCCGGTGCGCCGTTCGCTATCAGTGCTTCGACTATTCTCGGTGGCTGGGCTGCTCCGGTGGTTTCCGCTTTCACCGCCTTTGCTTGTCTGACTTCTCTTGGTTCCTGGATGATGCTGGTGGGCCAGGCCGGTGTACGTGCCGCTAACGACGGTAACTTCCCGAAAGTGTATGGCGAAGTTGATAACAACGGTATCCCGAAAAAAGGCCTGCTGCTGGCCGCGGTGAAAATGACTGCGCTGATGGTGCTGATCACCCTGATGAACTCCAGCGGTGGTAAAGCCTCTGACCTGTTCGGTGAGCTGACCGGTATCGCCGTACTGCTGACCATGCTGCCTTACTTCTACTCCTGCGTTGACCTGATTCGCTTCGAAGGCATCAACATTCGCAACCTTGTCAGCCTGATCTGTTCCGTACTGGGCTGTGCGTTCTGCTTCATCGCCCTGATGGGTGCAAGCTCCTTCGAACTGGCCGGTACCTTTATCGTCAGCCTGATCATCCTGATGTTCTACGGTCGCAAAATGCACCAGCGTCAGCACGAAAATGACAACACTGACAGCTCTGCCGCCAGCGCACATTAATCAGTAACCCCTTTTCCTGGAGCTCCTTCCTGCACCTGTCATCTCGTGACGGGAGGGGCTCTCCATATCTGGAGATTCGACTATGAACGTTATCGCAATCATGAATCACATGGGCGTCTACTTTAAAGAAGAGCCTATCCGTGAACTGCATCGCGCCCTTGAACGCCTGGACTTCCGTATTGTCTATCCGAACGACCGCGAAGATTTACTGAAGCTGATCGAAAATAACGCCCGCCTGTGCGGCGTGATCTTCGACTGGGATAAGTACAATCTCGAACTGTGCGAAGAAATCAGCAAACTGAATGAATATATGCCGCTGTATGCTTTCGCCAATACCTACTCTACCCTGGACGTCAGCCTTAACGATCTGCGTATGCAGGTGCGCTTCTTCGAATATGCACTGGGCGCCGCCGATGATATCGCTGATAAAATCAAACAGAATACCGATGAGTACATCGACACTATTCTGCCGCCGCTGACCAAAGCGCTGTTCAAATATGTACGTGAAGGCAAATATACCTTCTGTACCCCTGGCCATATGGGCGGTACCGCCTTCCAGAAAAGCCCGGTAGGCAGCATCTTCTATGACTTCTTTGGTTCTAACACCATGAAGTCCGATATCTCGATTTCAGTCTCTGAACTGGGTTCACTGCTGGATCACAGCGGCCCGCACAAAGAAGCGGAAGAGTATATTGCGCGTGTCTTCAACGCAGAACGCAGCTACATGGTGACCAACGGTACCTCAACCGCGAACAAAATCGTCGGTATGTACTCCGCACCGGCCGGCAGCACCGTGCTGATTGACCGTAACTGCCACAAATCGCTGACTCATCTGATGATGATGAGCGATATTACGCCGATTTACTTCCGTCCGACCCGTAACGCTTACGGCATCCTCGGCGGTATTCCGCAGAGCGAATTCCAGCACGCGACTATCGCCAAACGCGTGAAAGAGACGCCGAACGCTACCTGGCCGGTACACGCCGTTATCACTAACTCCACCTATGATGGTCTGCTGTACAACACTGACTTCATCAAGAAAACGCTGGATGTGAAATCCATCCACTTTGACTCCGCCTGGGTGCCTTACACCAACTTCTCGCCAATCTATGCCGGGAAATGCGGGATGAGCGGTGGCCGTGTTGAAGGGAAAGTGATTTACGAAACCCAGTCCACGCACAAACTGCTGGCGGCATTCTCTCAAGCTTCGATGATTCACGTAAAAGGTGATGTCAACGAAGAGACCTTCAACGAAGCCTATATGATGCACACCACCACTTCTCCGCATTACGGTGTGGTGGCGTCAACAGAAACCGCAGCCGCAATGATGAAAGGCAACGCCGGTAAACGTCTGATTGATGGCTCTATCGAACGTTCTATCAAGTTCCGTAAAGAGATCAAACGTCTGAAAGGCGAGTCTGAAGGCTGGTTCTTCGATGTCTGGCAGCCGGAACATATCGATGGCCCGGAATGCTGGCCGCTGCGCTCCGATAGCGCATGGCATGGTTTCAAAAACATCGATAACGAACACATGTACCTCGACCCGATCAAAGTCACTTTGCTGACTCCGGGGATGATGAAAGACGGCACCATGGGCGAGTTCGGTATTCCGGCCAGCATTGTGGCGAAATACCTCGACGAACACGGCATCGTGGTTGAGAAAACCGGTCCGTACAACCTGCTGTTCCTGTTCAGCATCGGTATCGACAAAACCAAAGCACTGAGCCTGCTGCGTGCTCTGACCGACTTCAAACGTGCGTTCGACCTGAACCTGCGTGTGAAAAACATGCTGCCGTCACTGTATCGTGAAGATCCAGAGTTCTATGAAAACATGCGTGTTCAGGAACTGGCGCAGAACATTCACAAACTGATCGCGCACCACAACCTGCCGGACCTGATGTTCCGCGCATTCGAAGTGCTGCCGGCCATGGTGGTAACACCGTACGCTGCGTTCCAGAAAGAGCTGCACGGTAAAACTGAAGAAGTGTATCTCGAAGAGATGGTTGGCCGTGTCAATGCCAACATGATCCTGCCGTATCCTCCGGGAGTTCCGCTGGTGATGCCAGGTGAAATGATCACCGAAGAGAGCCGTCCGGTACTGGAATTCCTGCAGATGCTGTGCGAAATCGGCGCCCACTACCCGGGTTTCGAAACCGACATCCACGGTGCCTATCGTCAGGCGGATGGTCGTTACACCGTTAAAGTGCTGCAAGAAGAAAACAATAAGTAATTGAAGCTCCAGGGGAAGTGGCTTGCCACTTCCCTTTTTTCACGCTGCAGGAGACCTCATGAAAACACCCTCACAACCGCGCGCGATCTATTACATCGTAGCGATCCAAATCTGGGAATACTTCAGCTTTTACGGCATGCGTGCCTTACTCATCCTCTATCTCACCCATCAACTTGGCTTTGATGACAGCCACGCCATCAGTCTGTTCAGTGCTTACGCTTCTCTGGTTTACGTGACCCCCATTCTCGGCGGCTGGCTTGCCGACCGCCTGCTCGGCAATCGCACGGCAGTCATTGCCGGTGCGCTCTTGATGACGCTCGGCCATGTGGTGCTGGGCGTCGAATCCGATGCCACCTGGAGCCTGTACCTCGCGCTGGCGATCATTATCTGCGGCTATGGTCTGTTCAAATCCAACATCAGTTGCCTGCTTGGCGAGATGTACGCCACCGACGATCGTCGACGCGACGGTGGTTTTTCACTGTTGTACGCGGCGGGGAATGTCGGCTCCATCGCGGCGCCGATTGCCTGCGGCCTGACGGCGCAATGGTACGGCTGGCACATCGGCTTTGCGCTGGCGGGGATCGGCATGTTTATCGGGCTGCTGATTTTCCTGAGCGGCCATCGGCATTTCAGCCACACCCGCGGCGTCGATAAACAGGCGCTGTGCGCGGTGAAATTTGTGCTGCCGACCTGGGGCTGGCTGGTGGTGATGCTGTGCGTCGCGCCGGTTTTCTTCACGTTGCTGCTGGAAAACAACTGGTCTGGCTATCTGCTGGCGATCGTCTGCGTGTTTGCCGCCCAGATGGTGGCGCGGATTATGATCTCCTCCCCGGAACACCGCCGCGCGCTGTGGCAAATCGTTCTGCTGATGCTGACCGGCACCCTGTTCTGGGTTCTGGCGCAGCAGGGGGGGAGTTCGATCAGCCTGTTTATCGATCGTTTTGTCGATCGTCATCTGTTGAATATTGAAGTGCCGACGGCGCTGTTCCAGTCGGTGAATGCGGTGGCGGTGATGGCCGCAGGGGTGGTGCTGGCTTGGCTGATGCGCCCGGAAGGTAGCACCCGCTCGGCGTTTCGCGTCTGGCTGAAGTTTGCTTTTGGTCTGGTGCTGATGGGCTGTGGATTTATGGTGCTGGCCCTCAACGCCCGCCACGGTGCCGCCGATGGTCAGGCTTCAATGGGGCTGATGGTCACCGGGCTGGCGCTGATGGGCTTTGCCGAGCTGTTTATCGACCCGGTGGCGATGGCGCAGATCACCCGCCTGAATATGCCGGGGGTGACCGGCGTGCTGACCGGGATTTATATGCTGGCGACCGGAGCGGTGGCCAACTGGCTGGCGGGGATCGTGGCGCAACAGACCACCGAATCCCAGCTCAGCGAGACGGCGATTACCGCCTGGCAGCATTTCTTCTCGCAAATCGGGGAGTGGACGCTGGGGTGTGTGGCGGTGATTGTCATTCTGGCCTTCGGCGCGGTGTGCAGCGTGGGTAAACGCCGGGTTACCGATGGCGCAAGCCTGTAGCCCGGTCATGTCGCTGCGAGGCGCAGGCCGATCTGCGTCTTGCATCATTCATCTGTTAGGGGGAGGATATTCTGGATATATGGCGAGCCAGTGAATGAAAAAGCTTTAATTCTGTAATTGCTGAGTGATATCAGCCTTAAGTAAAGCCAGGATCGTAAATATTCTATCGTTCGCTCTTTGGCGGTGACGTCAGAGATCGGCGGCGTACTGGTGCAGAGACCCGCACGCACCAGGCTGCGCCGGATAGTGGTCTGGTTCAATTTATCGAAGAAAGATTGAAAGCAGGGTTATGAGGAACCAACATGTCTGAACAACAAGCACAAAGTGCCGATGAGGCAATTGACCTTAATAATGAACTGAAAACCCGCCGTGAAAAGCTGGCTGCGCTGCGTGAGCAGGGTATCCCGTTCCCGAACGATTTTCGTCGTGACCATACGTCTGACCAACTGCACGCTGAATTCGATGGCAAGGATAACGACGCGCTCACCTCGTTGGATATTGAAGTCTCGGTAGCCGGTCGTATGATGACGCGCCGTATCATGGGGAAAGCCTCCTTTGTTACCTTGCAGGACGTCGGTGGCCGCATCCAGCTGTACGTGGCGCGCGACGATCTGTCGGAAGGTATCTACAACGACCAGTTTAAAAAGTGGGACCTTGGCGACATCATCGCCGCCCGCGGTAAGCTGTTTAAAACCCAGACCGGCGAACTCTCGATTCACTGCACCGAACTGCGTCTGCTGACCAAAGCCCTGCGCCCGCTGCCGGACAAATTCCACGGCCTCCAGGATCAGGAAGTTCGCTACCGTCAGCGCTACCTGGATCTGATCGCCAACGACGAATCGCGTCATACCTTTAAAGTCCGTTCGCAAATTCTTGCGACGATGCGCCAGTTCATGGTCGCCCGCGGCTTTATGGAAGTCGAAACCCCGATGATGCAGGTGATCCCCGGCGGTGCTTCTGCCCGTCCGTTCATCACTCATCACAACGCCCTGGATATGGACATGTACCTGCGTATCGCGCCGGAACTGTACCTGAAACGCCTGGTGGTTGGTGGCTTTGAGCGGGTGTTCGAAATCAACCGTAACTTCCGTAACGAAGGGATCTCCGTTCGCCACAATCCAGAGTTCACCATGATGGAACTCTATATGGCGTATGCGGACTATAAAGATCTGATTGAGCTGACCGAATCGCTGTTCCGTACTCTGGCACAAACCGTGTTGGGTAAAACGCAGGTGCCTTATGGCGATCAGACCTTCGATTTCGGCAAGCCGTTTGAAAAACTGACCATGCGTGAAGCTATCAAGAAATACCGCCCGGAAACCGAAATGGCGGATCTGGATAACTTCGACGCGGCGAAAGCCATCGCCGAATCCATCGGTATTAACGTTGAGAAGAGCTGGGGCCTGGGCCGTATCGTCACCGAAATCTTTGACGAAGTGGCGGAAGCGCACCTGATTCAACCGACCTTTATTACCGAATATCCGGCGGAAGTTTCTCCGCTGGCGCGTCGCAATGACGTTAATCCGGAAATCACCGACCGCTTTGAGTTCTTCATCGGCGGACGTGAGATCGGTAACGGCTTTAGCGAGCTGAACGATGCAGAAGACCAGGCGCAGCGTTTCCAGGAGCAGGTCAACGCGAAAGCGGCTGGTGACGACGAAGCGATGTTCTACGACGAAGACTACGTGACGGCGCTGGAGTATGGTCTGCCGCCGACCGCTGGTCTGGGGATTGGTATCGACCGGATGGTGATGCTGTTCACCAACAGCCACACCATCCGCGACGTGATCCTGTTCCCGGCGATGCGTCCGCAGAAATAAACTGCTCTGAAAGATCGCGCCCCTTGCGCACGCATGGCGAGGGGCGTTTCTGAATATCCCCCACGCATAATCCTACCATCCTGCGCAAAGTTAACCGCCGTAGGCCACTCCCTGGTCCCAGCGGGACTGCCTCTGCGCCGGCTTTGGAATCTCACCCTCACGGTGGGATGAAAATAGTGCCTGACGTTTCAATTCACCATGTAGTTCATATGAGAAATCTTGTTTGCTTAAATGCCACCTTCCGGGCGCTGACTTATGCGCAATCTGTAACCTGCCTCTCATTTTTTGCTCGTTTATGCAGCAATGTTAGATACCTGTCAAAGTTCTGTTATCAGACGGTTTTAAAATTTTCATTTCAGTTATTTAATTATAAAAGTTTCATATTTGGTGTTAATGAAACAAAACAACTGAATTGAGGCTGTCGACAAATCGCATGGTTAATGAACTGCTGTTTTAATAATTCATTAAAAATCAACTGAATTTAGCAGTAATCGTAAACATGAACAAAAACAGGGCTCTCAGAGTTTGTCCCTCTGTTCCTGGCGTCGATCGGCATCAGAAAGCAACATGACGAAATGAATTTTTCATTTTATCTCAATGCACCGGCATATCACCGAACCCCAAGGATCAACTATGAACATCAAGAAAACGATTGTTGCCTCTTTGTTAATCTGTATGTTGCCCGCCGCCGTGATGGCCAAAGATCTTTCCGTAGGCGTCTCGATGGCGCTTTTCGATGATAACTTCCTGACTATTCTGCGTACCGCGATGCAGAAAGAGATGCAAAAAGAGGGCGTGAAATCGCAGGTTGAAGATGCCAAGGGCGATGTCGCGCAGCAGCTTCAGCAGGTGCAGAACTTCATTGGCCAGGGCGTTGACGCGATCATCGTCAACCCGGTCGATACCAACGCGGTGAAACCGATAATCGACCAGGCCACTAAAGCCGGTATTCCGCTGGTGTTCGTTAACCGTCGTCCACAGGTGCCGCTGACCGACAAAATGGCCTACGTCGGCTCCGATTCAGTGCTGGCCGGTCGTCTGCAAATGGAAGCGCTGGCGAAAGCGATGAACGGTAAAGGCAACGTGGCGATTCTGCTGGGAGATCTGGCTAACGAATCTACCCGCGACCGCACCAAAGGGGTGGAAGAGGTGGTCGCGAAATACCCGGATATTAAAATCGTCCAGAAACAGACCGCCAAATTTATGCGCAACGATGCCGTAGACGTGGTGAGTAACTGGATGACCAGCGGGGAAGATATTCAGGCCATCGCTTCCAACAATGATGAGATGGCGATCGGTGCCCTGCAGGCGCTGGGCAGTAACCCGAACCACATCCTGATTGCTGGCGTCGACGGCACCCCAGACGCGTTACAGATGCTCAAAAACGGCAAGATGATCGCCACCATTTTCCAGGACGCGAAAGGGCAGGGCGAAGGCGCGGTGGATGCGGCGGTGAAACTGGCCAACGGCGAGAAAGTCGAAAAAATCATCGATGTGCCTTACCAGCTGATTACCAAAGAGAATATGTCTGACTTCGTCAGCCGTAACCAAAAATAATCAGGCCGGGAACGGCGGTACGGAGGGTGAAGTATGAACGCTTTTGCACTTGAAGCCGAAGGTATCAGCAAGTTCTTTCCCGGCGTGAAGGCGCTCGACAATGTCTCATTACGCGTGCGCCCGGGAACGGTGCACGCGCTGATGGGGGAGAATGGTGCTGGAAAATCCACGTTGATGAAGTGCCTGATTGGGATCTACCGTCCCGATAAAGGCGCGATTCGGGTGAAAGGCGAGCCGGTGCAGTTTCAGGATACGATGGATGCGCTGCGCTCGGGGATCTCGATGATCCACCAGGAGCTGAATCTGGTGCCGCATATGACGGTGGCGGAAAATATCTGGCTGGGCCGGGAGCCGATGAAATACGGCTTTGTCGACCACCGCCAGCTGACCCGCCAGACCCAGGCGCTGCTCAATAAACTGAATATCCGCCTCTCCGCCGACGCGCTGGTGGGCGACCTGAGCATTGCCGCCCAGCAGATGGTGGAGATTGCCAAAGCGGTGTCGTGGAATGCCGATATCGTGATTATGGATGAACCGACATCGGCGCTTACCGAAGGGGAAGTGGCCCACCTGTTCACGATCATTCGTGATTTACGCGAGCAGGGCAAAGCCATTATCTACATCAGCCATAAGATGGACGAGATTTTCACCATCACCGATGAAATTAGCGTCTTTCGCGACGGCGCCTGGGTCAGCAGCAAACAGACGGCGGAATTTACCCGCCAGTCGTTGATTACCCAGATGGTGGGCCGCGAATTAACCCAGCTGTTCCCGAAATTCAACAACACCATTGGCGAGGATGTCCTGACGGTTCGGCATCTGTCGCGCAAAGGGTATTTCGATGACATTAACTTCAGCGTCCGGCGGGGGGAGATCCTCGGCGTGGCGGGGCTGGTCGGTGCCGGGCGCAGCGAGGTGATGGAAAGCCTGTTTGGTATGACCCACTTTGACAGCGGCGACGTGCTGATTGATGGCCTGCCGGTCACGATTAGCTCGCCTTCCGTGGCGATCGAAAAAGGGATGGCGCTGCTGACCGAAGACCGCAAAAAATCCGGGCTGTTCCTGGTGCTCTCGGTGATGGAGAACATGAGCATCGTCAATATGCCGGAATATGTTGGCAAGAGCGGGTTCGTCAAACATATGAAGATGGCGGAAGACTGCATGGAACAGGTCCGTCGCCTGAATATTAAAACCCCGACCATGGATCAGATCATTAATAACCTCAGCGGCGGCAACCAACAGAAGGTCTTAATTGCCCGCTGGCTGTTAGCACAGCCGAAAATATTAATACTCGATGAACCGACCCGCGGCATTGACGTGGGGGCAAAAGCTGAAATTTATCATTTGATTAGCGAGCTGGCGAACCGCGGTGTCGCCGTCATTATGGTCTCTTCAGAACTCCCGGAAATTCTTGGCATGAGTGACCGCGTGATGGTCATGCACGAAGGGCGGATCACCGGCATCCTCAATAAAGACGAGGCCGATCAGGAAACCATTTTGTCGTTGGCATCCCATTGAGGCGTAGAGAATGAGCAATATGAAATTGACCGCAGCACCGGCAACTGAGCGTCCCTCTTTTCTGGGGAATTTGCGCCATAAACTGCCGAAAGATACCGGAATATTTATCGTCATGGTGGCGATTGCCCTGACCTTTGAAATCGCCGGCTGGTTTGTCCGGGACCAGTCTTTCCTGATGAACACTAACCGACTGATTCTGATTGTTCTGCAGGTGGCGATTATCGGGATTATCGCCGTCGGGGTGACTCAGGTCATCATTACCACCGGGATAGACCTTTCTTCCGGGTCGGTGATTGCCCTTGCGGCCGTGGTGGCGGCCAGCCTGGCGCAGACTTCGGATAGCCTGTCGCCGATGTTTCCCGCGCTGGTGAATCTGCCGGCGGTGATCCCGATTTGCGCCGGGATTGGCGTCGGGCTGCTGTGCGGGCTAACCAACGGTTTTCTGGTCACCCGCACCGGTATTCCGCCGTTTATTGCCACCCTCGGGATGATGGTTTCTGCACGTGGTCTGGCGCAGTACTACACCCAGGGAAACCCGATTAGCTTCCTGTCCGACAGCTTTACCTCGATTGGTCAGGGCGCGATGCCGGTGATTATCTTCTTCGTGATTGCCGCCCTGTTTCACATCGCGCTGAAGCACACCCGCTACGGTAAATATGTGTACGCCATCGGCGGCAACATGACCTCGGCAAAAGTATCCGGCATCAACGTGAATAAGTATCTGGTGATCGTCTATACCATCGCCGGGGCGCTGTCTGGTCTTGCCGGGGTGGTGCTGGCGGCGCGCGTCAGCAGCGGCCAGTCGAGCATGGGGATGTCCTATGAACTGGACGCCATTGCCGCAGCGGTGATCGGCGGCAGTAGCCTGATGGGCGGAGTCGGGCGGATTACCGGCACCCTGATTGGCGCGATGATCCTCGGCTTAATCAAAAGCGGCTTCACCTTTGTCGGCGTGGATGCTTACGTTCAGGATATTATCAAAGGGATTATTATCGTCGCCGCGGTGACGATCGATATGCGCCGTAACCGCAAGAAGCATTGATCGAGCGGGCCACAGAACCTGGCGTGATGCCGGGTTCTGTGGTTCAGGCGGTACTCAGGGGAGGCCACAAATCCGGTCGCGGCCGCTGTTTTTGGCTTTATACAACTCGTTGTCGGCCTGCGACAGCAGCTCGGTCAGCGGGCACTGCCAGCCCCGGGAGACCCCGAAACTGGCGGTGACTTTAAAGGTGTGATTCCCGGTGGTATGGAACGTCAGCTTGCGGATCTCCTGCTGAATGGTGCTGGCGTAGCGGGCAACCTCATCCGCGGTTTTGGCTAGCAGCAGCACCGCAAACTCTTCTCCCCCCAGGCGGCCCACCACGTCCTCCGGGCGGCTGCACTTCTGCAAGGTATTGGCGAGAGCCACCAGCACTTCATCACCCATCGGGTGTCCCCAGTTGTCGTTAATCGACTTAAAGCGGTCGACGTCCAGCATGATTAACCACGCCGGAAGCGCCTTGCTGGACTGGCTGATGCGGGCATTGGCCTGGGTGGTAAAGGCCCGGCGATTATACAGGTGGGTCAGCGGGTCTTCTTCCGACTCGCGCTGATACTTCCGGCTGAGCAGGGCATCTTCATGCAGTTTCTCCCCTAAAGTGCCCAGCGAGGAAAACAGTTCCTGCACCTCTTCGGCGGTGTCGTCATCGATCTGTACATGCAGCTGTTTACCAGCAATCAGCGCCGCGGCGATATCGTTTAAGCGCAGAATCGGTCGTAATACCCGGGAGCGAATGTAGAAAATCATCGCGATGGTCAGGGCATAGATCAGCCCAAGCACCACCAGTCGCAGCAGGAAACTCCGCAATGCCTGGTGCTCGGTGGCGGTGTAGTGATCCTTCACGCCGGTCATATAGGTATCGAGCAAGTTATCGAAGGCGCTGAGGCTGGCGTGGTAGCGGGTGGCAAAACCTTCGGCATCCACGCTGTAGGGCATACCATTATCACTCTCAGTTTTTAGCTGATTAATTAAGGCAATACCCTCGTTTTCGAAGGCGCGGCGCGTGCTATCCAGCTTACTCTGGAAATGCGGCAGATAGGTGGATTCATCGCCCTGGGTTTGCAGGATCCACCAGGCGGTATTGATTCTCTCGATACCACGGATCAGCGCTTCCCGGTTGGTCTGAGGGATTGGGGTGTCCGTGGCGAGTGGGATCAGCACCTGTGAACCGAGTCGGCCGGTAGCGTCACGCAATTCCCCTAGCGCCTGGGCGCGCAGGATTGGGCCGAGGGCGCTGGGTTCCAGCAGCAGAAATTCAGAGGTCCGCTCAAACAACGCTCTATGGTAGAAATCGGTGGCCACCACCATGTCGAGAATGGTGTGGTTGGCGGTATCCGGATCGCTCAGTACCTGGGTACGGAAAGTGCTGGCAAGGCGACGGGAATGTTCCAGCTGCTGCACCATATCGGCCATCAGGGCCGGTGACAGCAGGTCTTTTGGGATCGTCTGCAGGTCGCGGTCGGTGATTTTTCGGTGTTCGATAAGCGCCTGCCAGCGTTGTTCTTTTTCTGCCGCCGGGCTAAGCACCAGCTCGTTGACAAAGGCACGCTCGGCGGCGAGGTCGTTGGAGACCTGCAGCACGCGGTAAAAAACATCAAACTGAATGACGTTGTTATGGGCGCTTTTCCACATCGACCATGAGCCGGAAAGTAGCCAGAAGGACGTTATGGTGGTTAAAAAAATGGTCGCCAGCGCGGAGCCCCAGATATAGCGCAGGATATTGGACGACGTTGTGGATTTCTTTTTTGTTTTCACACATACCCGAAGCGTCAGCAGTAAAAAAGAACAAATTGAGCGCGGTTACACGAAATCACCACGGCGAGCGGTGGCGCTATGGGCGCTCAGTGACTCTACTATATGTTATCTATTGCCTGATCTTAGCAGAAAATACAGAAATAAATGTGTTTTAGACCATCGGGTTAAACAATATAACTTATTGTTTTGATTTGGTTATGCTTGAGGTGGCCGCTCCCTGAGCTCAGGGCCGAGCGTCGTGGTGTAACGGAGTGGCGTCATGGCACCGCGTGGCGCCATGACGATAAAGAGACTGGATGGTGACTTTTATGACGCGGCGAACACCAGGCTGTGCAGCAGCACGTTGGCCCCTTTTTCTGCCCAGGCGGGCTGAATGTTCTCCGCTTCGTTATGGCTCACTCCCTTCTCACAGGGGATAAAAATCATGCTGGCGGGCGCGACCTTGCTGATATAGCAGGTATCGTGACCGGCGCCGGAGACCATCGGTCTGGCGCTGTAGCCGAGCGCCGCGACCGCCTGTTCGCTCCGGGCGAGGCACCCGGCATCAAAGGCAATGGGGGCATAATCGAAAATCCGCTCAACGTTTGCCGCCACGCCTCGCGCTGCCAGCGCTTCAGCGGCACGATGCAGCTCGCGCTCCATGGCTTCCAGCGCCGGGGTTTGCGGATGGCGAAACTCGACGCTGCATTCCACGCGCCCCGGCACCACGTTGCGCGATCCCGGTATCACCTGCGCCATGCCGATAGTCGCCCGCCCGTCGGGGTTGTGGGCGATGCCGATTTGCTCAACCGCCAGCGCCAGTTCGGCGAAGGCGGTCAGGGCATCGCGGCGGCTGCCCATCGGCGTGGTTCCGGCGTGGGCGGAAAAGCCTTTCAGCGAGACGTTGAACCAGCGTTGACCCATCGCCGCGTGGACGAGGCCGATATCAATGCCTTCCTGTTCCAGGATCGGTCCCTGTTCGATATGCACTTCATAGCAGGCGTGCAGCGGGAAGGCGGCGGTCGGGCGTTCACCGCGATAGCCGATAGCCTCCAGCGCCGCACCGACGCTGATGCCGTCGCGGTCTTCGCGGGCCAGCGCGTAAGCTTCGCTGAACTGCCCGGCCCAGACCCCGGAGGCGAGCATCGCCGGTGCAAAGCGCGCCCCTTCCTCGTTGGTCCAGTTGACCAGCAGGATATCGCGTTCGGTTTCAACGCCGTGCTCGTTGAGCGTGCGCAGCGCCTCCAGCCCGGCCAGCACGCCGTAAATGCCATCATAGCGGCCGCCGAGCGGTTGGGAATCGACGTGCGAACCGGTCAACACCGGGGCCAACTGCGGATTTTTACCGGCGCGGCGCATAAACATATTGCCCATGCTATCGACTTCGCAGGGAAAACCGGCCTCCCGGGCCCAATCACGCAGCAGGTCGCGCGCCCGGCGATCTTCGTCGCTGAGGGTCAGCCGGGTCACGCCGCCGGCCGGGGTGGCGCCGATCCTCGCCATCTCGTTAAGCGTTGACCACAGACGCTCGCCGTTGACGGTTATCATGGTTTGTCCTTTTTCACGCGATAGCGGAAGTCGCAGCATTTTCCGCCCTGCATAATGGTGGTGGTGCGGGTCAGCTCCACCTCCGGCGCGTAGCCGACGATAAATTTGTCATCGCGGGCGCAGGAGAGCAGGTGACCAATCTCTCCCAGCCCCATCTCGTGATACATTTCGGCGTAACGGCAGCGGTTGACGTTGTAGTTATACTGCTGGTCGTCGGCGTCCAGCACTTTGACTTCCAGGGCGTTGTCTTTCTCCCATAGATATTGCAGGGCGACAAAGCTCTGGATATCCGCGCCGTCAGGCTCCTGGCTGGCAAAGGTTTTTCCCGCCTCAATGGCGGCGTTTTCAATGGCTTCACCGATGACCGCCTGGGCGCGCGCTTTACCTATCTCGCGCACCAGAATGTCGTAAATCGGCTTGATTATTTCTGCTTCAATTTTGCGGCGGGCGAGAATGCCCAGCTCATTATTATCACTCATCACATTGCCTCACTGCGTTACTGCGTTTTTGCGCCACCGAGTACGGTTTGCGGCTGCCATTTACCGTCGACGACTTTGTAAACGGTAAAACTTGGCGCTTTCAGGTTGCCCTCTTTATCAAAGGCGATTTGTCCGGTGACGCCGGAATAGCTAATGGCGCGCAGCGCGGGCAGGTAGTCGGCCGGGTCGACGGAGTCGGCTTTTTCCATGGCTGCGACCAGCACGCGGGTGGCGTCGTAGGCGAACGGCGCGTGCAGTTCGATATGGGTGTGATAGCGCGACTGGTAAGCCTGCTCAAAGGCTTTGCCGCCTGGCATCTGATCGACCGGCAGTCCCGGCTCCAGCGCGACCACGCCGTCGCCTTCTTTCTGCGCCAACTGGAGGAAGGTCTGGCTGACGAAACCCCCTGCGCCCATCAGGGTGGCGTTCATGCCCAGCTGTTTGATGCGGCGCGCCAGCGGAGCGGCCTGGCTATCGACGCCGCCGAAGAAAATCAGGTCGGCGTTTTTGCTGCGGATCGCAGTCAGGACGGCGCTGAAGTCGATGGTTTTATCATCGACATACTGACGGTCAACGATGTTGATCCCCTGCGCTTCCAGCGACTTAATAAACTCATCCGCCAGCCCCTGACCGAAGGCGGTACGGTCGTCGATAACCGCAATGCGTTTGGCCTTCAGGGTTTGTACCGCGTACTGTCCGGCAAACTGACCGCCGTCATCGTCGTGGCCCATCACGCGGAAGCTGGTGTCAAAGCCCTGTTTGGTATAGGCGTGCCCGGTCGCAACCGGCGCCACCTGGGCAATCCCGGCATCATGATAGACGCGCGCGGCGGGAATGCTGGTGCCGGTGTTCCAGTGGCCGACCACGCCGGCGACGCCGCTGTCGACCAGGCGCTGGGCGACGGCAACGGCGGTACGCGGGTCGGACTGATCGTCTTCCGATTGCAGCTTGAAGGTCACCGCCTTGCCGCCGATGGTCGGGTGCTGCTTGTTGATATCGTCAATGGCGAGCTGCGCGCCGTTTTCCAGGTCCTTGCCAATACGCGCGGAAGGGCCGGTCAGCGGGCCTGCCAGGCCGATAATCACGGTTTCTTGTGCCTGCGCCCACGCGGCGGATGAGGCAAAACCACTGAGCAGAATAGCGGCGCTGAGCGCACTGATTGTTGCTGTTTTCATTGTTTTTCCCTGAGGCTGGTTGGTGTGTTAAGCGGGCATTTCGCCCAAATAAATCTGTGCGATCCGGTCGTCGGCCAGCAGCGTCTGCGACGGACCGCGCTCGACGATGCTGCCGCTGTCCATGACCCAGGCGCTGTCGGTTGCCTCCAGCGCCAGACGGGCGTTCTGCTCAATCAGCAGCAGGGCTACGCCACGCTGGCGCAGGGTGGCAATCACCCGGAAAATGTTCTCTACCATCAACGGCGCCAGACCCATCGACGGTTCATCGAGGATCAGCAGACGCGGCTGGCTGAGCAGGGCGCGGTTGAGCGCCAGCAGCTGTTGTTCACCGCCGGAAAGCAGCCCGGCCAGCTGATGCTGACGTTCGGCAAGGCGCGGAAAAGCGGCGAAAATATCACTCATTTCCTGGCGGACCGCCGCGCTATCGCGACGTAGCCAGGCGCCCATTTGCAGGTTTTCCAGCACCGTCATGCGGGCGAAGATGCCGCGACCTTCCGGCACCATCACCAGCCCTTCGCGCAGCAGGGCGTCGGCCCGGCGCTGGCGTATCGGCTTGCCGTTAAACAGGATGTCGCCGCTAAAGGGTTCCAGCCCGGTAATGGCGCGAACGGTTGAGCTTTTGCCCGCGCCGTTGGCGCCGATAAGCGTGGTTTGCTCACCTTCTTTAACGCTAAAGGAGACATCGCGTACCGCCTGAATACCGCCGTAATGGACGGCAAGTTGGTTAACGGTTAATAAATCAGACATGAGCATTGCCTCCCAGCCAGGCGGCGATAACTGCCGGATCGCGGCGGACGGTATCCGGCGTGCCACTGGTTAAGGTTTTGCCGTAATCCAGCACCATCAGGCGATCGCAGATCCCCATTACCAGCTTGACGTCATGCTCAATCATCAGCAGCGTTTTGCCGTCGTTGCGAATCCGTAGCAGCAGTTCGCCAAGCGCCATCTTCTCGGCGGCGTTCATGCCGGCGGCGGGTTCATCCAGCGCCAGCAGACGCGGTTCGGTAGCCAGCGCACGGGCAATTTCCAGCCGCCGCTGGTGGCCATAGGCAAGGTCGCAGGCGCGGTAGTGGGCGAACTGTGCGATGCCGGTATACTCCAGCCAGTGCCACGCCAGCTCGCGGGTCTGCGCCTCTTCGGCACGGGCGCGTTTATGGCGAGAGAGGGCGGCCCATAGACCATTGCGGGTACGCACGTGGCGGCCCACCATCACGTTTTCCAGCACCGACATCTCGTTGAACAGTCGCACATTCTGAAAGGTACGGGCGATACCGGCTGCGGTGACCTTCTCGATATTTTTCGGCGAATAGGGCTCTCCGGCGATGGCAAACTCGCCGCTGTCCGCCGGGTACAGCCCGGTAATCAGGTTAAAGCAGGTGGTTTTGCCCGCGCCGTTAGGGCCAATCAGGCCGTAGATTTCGCCGTCATCGATCGTCAGCGACACGTTATCGACCGCCGTCAGGCCGCCGAAGCGCTTGGACATATGGCGCACGCTTAACAAGCTCATGCTTTGGCTCCTTGATGGCGCGCGGGCCAGATGCCCTGCGGGCGTAACAACATCACCAGCACCAGCGCCAGGCCATAAAATAGCTGGCGCAGAATTTCCGGGTCGATCAGCACCTCGCCAAACAGCGCCTGCTGTAGCGGGGCGGCCTGGCTACGCAGCAGCTCCGGTAGCGCAGTGAGCAGCACTGCGCCGAGGATCACCCCAGGAATGTGGCCCATCCCGCCCAGCACCACCATCGCCAGCACCGCAATTGATTCTTGCAGGGTGAAGGATTCCGGCGAAACAAAGCCCTGAAATGCGCCGAACAACGCCCCGGCGACGCCACCGAAAGAGGCACCGATGGCGAAGGCCAGCAGCTTGTAGTTGCGCAGATTAATGCCCATCGCGCGGGCGACGTCTTCGTCTTCCCGAATGGCGTGCCAGGCGCGGCCGATACGCGAGTGCTGCAGGCGCAGACAGACAAAAATAATCGCTACGATGACCAGCATCAGCAGGTAGTACCACAGCCACAGCGCCGGGACTTTAACACCGAACCAGTGATAGACGCCGCTAAACTTCAGGCCAAACAGATTCAGCGTATCGACACCGGAAATACCTTTGGCGCCGTTGGTTATGTTGACCGGGCGATCGAGGTTGCGCATCAGGATGCGGATAATTTCGCCGAACCCGAGGGTGACGATCGCCAGGTAGTCGCCGCGCAGCTTCAGCGTTGGCGCGCCGAGCACGATACCGCAGCCCGCCGCCACCAGCGCGGCGAGCGGAATAATCACCAGCCACGAGGTGTGCAGGCCGTCCGGGAACCACTGATTTAAGACTGGGAACACTTCCAGCAGATGCGGCGACGCCAGCAGCGCTGCCAGATAGGCGCCGACGGCGTAAAAGGCGATAAAGCCCATATCCAGCAGGCCGGTGTAGCCGACCACGATGTTCAGCCCCAGCGCCAGCATGATGTACAGCAGGGCGAAGTCGATGACCCGCACCCAGTAATTTCCGCCGAGCTGACTGGCGACGATGGGGGCGACCAGCAGCGCGCAGATGAACAGGGTCATGCCGGACCAGAAGCGGCGGGAGACGATAGGGGTATCGAGTTGTGCTGTTGTCATTGTTCTCTCCTAAGCCCGATGCGCGACGCGTTCGCCGAGTAAACCGGCCGGGCGGAAGACCAGCACCAGAATCAGAACCATAAAGGCGAAGATATCCTGATAGTTGCTGCCGAAGACGCCGTTGGTCAGGTCGCCGAGATAACCGGCGCCCAGGGATTCGATCAGGCCCAGCAGCAGGCCGCCGACCATGGCTCCGCGAATGTTGCCGATGCCGCCGAGTACCGCGGCGGTAAACGCTTTAATACCGGGCAGAAAGCCCATCGAGAAGCTGGCGTTGCCGTAGTTGCTGGCCATCATGACTCCGGCCAGGGCCGCAAACGCGCCGCCAATGGCAAAGGTCAGGGCAATAATGGCGTTGGGGTTAACGCCCATCAGCGTGGCAATACGCGGGTTTTCCGCCACCGCGCGCATGCCGCGGCCCAGGCGAGTAAATTCCACCAGCAGCCACAGGCCGAGCATCACCGCCAACGCCAGCGCGACGGTGACGATGCCGGTCACGGTGACGATCGCCGGCGGATGCCCGGCGCTGCCGTGGGTCACGGCGATCGGGTCCATCGGCAGGATCTGCGGGAACATTAGCGGGTTACGGGACCAGACGATCATTGCCACGGTTTGCAGCAGTACCGAAACGCCGATCCCGGAGATCAGCGGCGCCAGGCGCGGAGCGTTGCGCAGGCGACGGTAGGCAAAGCGCTCCACCGCCATTGCCAGCAGGCCGCAGACGATCATTGCCAGCATCAACGCCAGCAGCAGTTGCGCCAGCGGCGACAGACCGGGGAAATGGGCATTCAACGCATTCATCCCGGAAAGTGTGGTTAACGCGCCGACCATCAGGATATCGCCATGGGCGAAGTTAATAATGCGCAGAATGCCATACACCATGGTATAGCCGAGGGCGATCAGGGCGTAGATGCTGCCGAGCATGACCCCGTTTATAAGTTGTTGTATGAGAGTGTCCAACTGGATAACCCGACAATGTGCTCAAATTACGGCTACCATCTAATAAATGAATTAAATTGTAAAATACGGATATATTCTTTCTTATGAAGTTTGTGATTATTTATATCTTTATGATTTTTAATCATATTAAATGAATGGCAAAAACGTGGACTGCACTAAGAAAATCAACATATGAAAAAAACAGAATCATTGGCGGGGCCGGAACTCACCACCGAAAGCACGTTGACCAACGATCCGCCGCTGCGGGCGGTGCGCGCGTTTGAGGCTATCGCCCGTTTGGGCAGCGTGACGCAGGCCGCTCGGGAGCTGGCTATTTCACCCTCGGCGGTGAGCCATCAGCTGAAAGTGCTGGAGGAGTACCTGCAAATTTCGCTGACCGAAAGGCAGGGCCGGCGACTGACCCTGAGCCAGCAGGGGCGGGAGTATTACCGCTCGATCCGCGCGGCGTTTAATGTGCTGCGCCAGGCCACCGAGCATCTGGTGGATCAGGTGCAAACTCAGCAGGTTACGATCAGCCTGATCCCACTGTTCGGGATGGGCTGGTTTATTCCTCGCCTGCCGTCTTTTGTCCACGCCAACCCCCATACCGAAATCAACGTGGTGTATGCCAACCATCGTAACTATCTGAGCGACGCATCGGACATGTCGATTCGTTTTGGCGACGGGCAGTGGACCGGATATCAGAGCGAAAAGTTGATATCTGGCAGAATGGTGCCGGTATGCAGCCGGGCGTTTATCCGCCTGCACGGGCATATCGATACGCCGGAACAGCTGCTGCAGATGCCGTTGCTCCATGACGAGGAGCGCACGACGTGGAACCAGTGGTTTGTTCAGCAGGGGGTAAAACGCCCGCCGCGCTCGACGGGGCCGCTGTTTGAAGATGGCCTGCTGACCCTGGCAGGCGTTCAGGCGGGCCTCGGCTGCGCCCTGATGCGCGAACCGCTGATCGCGCCCTACCTGAACAGCGGCGAGCTGGTGAAAATCATCGACGCCACCATCGAGGATGGCCGGGATTACTACCTTTGCGTACGCCAGGACAGCGATATGACGGCGAACGCGAAACTCTTGCAGAGCTGGTTACGCCACCAGGCTCTGGGTTGATATTGACTTAAGAATTTACTTAATCCAGTTCACACTTTTGTTCGGTCGCCATTGAAATCGGCAAAGGCCGCTTAGATAATCCGCCGAAATAACCCATTTTTATGATGGCGTGCTACTGCGAAAGCAGGCAAGACCAAAATAGGAATGCTCTCCCGTCCATTGGGGAGCGTCTCTGTTTTGGTCTTTTTTTTTGCCCCAACACCAGGGAACACTATGAACTATAACGAAACAGCAGAAAAAATCCTCCACGCGGTGGGCGGTGCGGAAAATATCCGTATGCTCACCCACTGCGCAACCCGGCTGCGCATGGAGTTCAACGACCGCGCGCAGGTCAACGATGCGCAGATTGGTACAATTCCCGGCGTTATCAGCGTGGTGGAGAAGGGCGGCCAGTTCCAGATTGTCATCGGCAATGAAGTGCAGCAGGTGTACCGCCTGCTCAATAAAGCGCTGCCGGAGAAGAAAAACCCAGCAGGCGGCGATAAAAATGCCAAACCGGCCGGTATCGTCGCACGCATTATCAGCGTCATTTCCACCACCTTTACCCCGGTTATCCCGGCGATTACCGGCGCGGGGATGATCAAAGCGCTGCTGGCGATCCTCAAACTGACGGGAGCGATCAGCGAAGCCAGCTCGACCTATCAGCTGCTGAATATTATTGCCGACGCCGCCTTCTTCTTCCTGCCGGTGCTGCTGGCCTATGGGGCGTCGCTGAAGTTTGAATGCAACCCGATTCTGGCGATGACCCTCGCCGGCGTGCTGCTGCATCCGGGCATCGGCCAGATGCTGGCGGCCGGTAAAGCGGTCGATTTTGTCGGCATCAACGTACTGCTTTCCGATTACGCCGGGTCGGTGCTGCCGATCATCCTGACGGTGTGGCTGATGTCGTGGGTGGAGCGTTTTGCCGAAAAAGTGTCGCCTTCGATTATCAAGTTTTTCATTAAGCCGATGCTGATCCTGTTGATCACCGCGCCGCTGGCGCTGGTGGTGGTGGGGCCGGCGGGCATTTTGCTTAACGATCTGGTGGCCGCCGGAGCAGGCGCTATCGACCGCCACGCCAGCTGGTTAATCCCGATGCTGATGGGCACCCTGCAACCCTTCCTGATTATTACCGGCACCGCCTGGGCGATGACGCCGATTGCCACCGGGCAGCTCAGCAAAAATGGCTTCGAAATGATTAACGGCCCGGGGATGCTGGCGTCGAACGTGGCAATGGGCGCCGCGACGCTGTGTGTGGCGCTGAAAACCAAAAATAGCAACCTGCGCCAGCTGGCCTCGTCATCAGGCTTTACCGCGCTGCTGGGGATCACCGAACCGGCGCTGTACGGGGTGCTGCTCAAGTTCCGCCGCGTGATGATTGCCGCGATGATTGGCGGTGGCTGCGCCGGGATGTACGCGGGCTTTAGCGGGCTGGTGCGCTACGCCTTTGTCTCGCCTGGCCTGGCGGCGCTGCCGGCGTTTATCGGTGAAAACCCGATGAACATCGTCCATGCGCTGGTAACCTGCGCGATCTCCATTGTGGTGACCTTTACCCTGACCTGGTTTATCGCCTTTAAAGATGCGCCTGAGGAGCAAGATGCGGCTGAGCCAACGCCGCCGACTGTCGTCAGCCCCAAAAGCGATGGCGACAGCGAGGTGCTCAGCCCGCTGCGTGGTCAGGTCGTGCCGTTAAGCGAGGTGAATGATGACGTTTTTGCCAGCGGTTTGCTGGGGCAAGGGGTCGCGATTCGCCCGCAGGAGGGATGCCTGAAAGCGCCGTTTAACGCTAAGGTGATGATGTTCCTGCCGTCATGCCATGCGGTTGGTTTACAAAGCGAAAGTGGACTTGAACTACTGGTGCATATCGGGATTGATACCGTTAACCTCAATGGTCAACACTTCAGCTCCTCGCTGAAAGTTGGGGATGTGGTGGAAGCCGGGCAGGAGCTGATCCGCTTTGATATCGCCGCCATCGAGCGTGCCGGATACGATGTGATTACCCCGGTGGTGGTGGTCAATGGCGACGAACATTGCCAGCTCAGCATCACTGCCGCCGCACAGGTGAATTATGGCGAGTCGCTGATGGTGCAATCCGCGAAGGAGGCTCAGGCATGATCTATCAACAGCAGGCCCGATTCCCGGACGGTTTTTTGTGGGGAGCTTCGACATCGGCCTATCAGGTCGAGGGGGCGTGGAACGAAGACGGTAAGGGACCGTCAGTTGTCGATATGCTCAGCCACCCGCCGGGCACGGCGGACTTTCGTATCGCCAGCGACCACTACCATCGCGTGGAGGAGGATGTTGCTCTGATGGCGCAGATGGGGCTGAAGGCCTACCGCTTTTCGGTGGCCTGGTCGCGGGTGATCCCCGACGGCGACGGCCCGGTTAATCCCGCTGGGCTGGCGTTTTACCACCGTCTGATCGATGCGCTGGTCCGCCACCAGATCACGCCGATCGTCACGTTGTACCACTTTGATCTGCCGTGGGCGCTGGAGCTTAAAGGAGGCTGGATGCGCCGCGAGACCGGCGAAGCATTTGTCCGCTATGCCCGGCTGCTGTTCAACGAGTTTGCCGATAAAGTACCGCTGTGGCTGACGATCAACGAACAGAACACCATGATCCTCCACCCTGGGGCGATTGGCGTGCCAGCCGATCGGGCGCTGCCGGACAAAAAGGCGCTGTATCAGCATAACCACCATATGATGCTGGCCCAGGCGCAGATCTTTGCCCTGTGCCACCGTGAGTTTCCTGGGCTGCGCATCGGTCCGGCGATCAATACCACCTCGATGTACGCCGGTAGCTGTAAACCGGAAGATGCCATCGCCGCGCATAACTGGGAAACGCTGCGCTGCTGGAGCTTTCTCGATGTTGCGGTGCACGGGCGCTACAACGCCCTGGCGTGGGCCTATCTCGAGGATCGCGGCCTCGCGCCGGAAATGTTGCCGGAAGATGCTTTGATTTTACAGCAGGGGCGCCCTGATTTTATCGCCATCAACTACTACTCGACGGCTACTATCGTGGCCAGCCGGGGAGACGGCAATGATGTTGCGCCCCGCGCTGGCGATCAGCAAATTATGCTGGGGGAAACCGGGGTGTATCGTCCGGCGGAAAATCCGTGGGTCGATAAAACGCCATACGGCTGGGTGGTGGACCCGGTCGGCCTGCGCCTGACGCTGCGCAAAGTCTGTGAGCGCTACGGCCTGCCGATTCTGATCAGCGAAAACGGTATGGGGGCGCCGGATAAGCTGGAGCACGACGGGACGGTGAATGATGATTACCGTATCGCTTTCCTTGCGGCGCATATCGAGCAAATGCGTCTGGCGATTGCTGACGGCGTCGAGCTGATGGGCTACTGCCCGTGGGCGGCGATTGACGTGGTCAGTACGCACCAGGGCTATGCCAAGCGCTACGGGTTTATTTATGTCGACCGCGGCGAGGAGTCGCTGAAGAGCCTGCAAAGGATCCGCAAGCGCAGCTTCTGGTGGTATAAGGATGTCATCAGGCAAAACGGCAACCACCACGAGTCTCAACCATGATTGTTCAGAAGGTGCTCAATAACAGCCTTGTGCTCTCTGCCGACGACGATAACCGGGAGGTTATCGTCATGGGGAAAGGCATTGGCTTTAACAGCCGACCGGGAGATGAGATAGCGGCCGAGAAGATCGAGAAGCTGTTCGTGACCCAGACGCTGGGCACGCGCAGCGGTTATCTGGAGGCGCTGTCGGCGATCCCGGATGAGGTGATCGAAATGGCGGCGATGATTCTCTCCCGCGCCAATATGCAGCTGGCCAACAAGGTCCGCGAGCAGATTTTCTTTACTCTCGCCGACCATCTGACGTTTGCCATCGAGCGCAGCCGCAAAGGGATAGCCATTCAAAACCGCCTGCTGCCGGAAGTCCGGCGCTTTTACCCGCAGCAGTTCCGCGTCGCCAGCGAAGCGGTGACGATTATTCGCCAGCAGTACGCCATTGAACTGCCGGAAGAAGAAGCTGGCAATATCGCTTTTCATCTGGTCAACGGGCAGAGCGAGGGCGATGACGTGGCGCAGACCATGCAGTCGGTGAAAATGCTGAAGGATATTTTTAATCTCGTGCAGTACCACTTTAAGCAGGAGATAGACACCGAATCGATTAACTACTCGCGCTTTCTGGTCCATATGCAGTTCTTCCTGCAGCGTTTACAGGAGGGGGAACTGGACGGCGCGCGGGACAGTTTCCTGCTGGTGCAGGTGATTAAAGAGTACCCGGAAGCCTACCGCTGCGCGCTGCTGATCCGCGATTACGTCAAGGCCCAGCTCGATATGACCCTCGGCGGGAACGAGCTGCTGTGGCTCACCGTCCACCTGGTGCGGATCACCGGCCTTGATGCATGAATTTGTTCTATATCTCTTCTTCGACGGACGCCTATATCGATGCCGCGTCAGTTTAACGCGGCAAAGTCAATTATCTGCTAAAGAGTCATCTGACGTTTTTTCAATGCCATCACTCACATCGCGCGGGTAAATCAACGATGACGAATTTGCAGCGTCGCCGGCAGGTAGCGCTGTAGCGGCTCGGGCGTATTGCCCTCAATCAGCTGGCTTATCAGATCGTAGCAGTGCCAGGCCAACTGGCGGTTATCCTGCTGCACGGTATCGATACGCAGCGACAGCGAATCGTACAGATAGTGGTCGTCGAAGCTCGCCAGATGGATCCCGGAATCCAGTAAATGGTGCTGACTCATATAGCGCAGCACCCCTTCCAGCAGGCCGCAGGCCGCAGTGAACAGCGCCTTTGGCGGTCGTCCAAGACGCGCGCAGAGCGCGGCAAACATCTCGTAGCCGGAGCTCGGATGATAGTTGCCGTTAATCACCCACTCGGGGCGTAGCTCTACCCCGGCGTTCGCCAGCCCTTGGGTAAAACCGGCCAGACGATCGCGCGATGGCGACAGCCGCGGCTGTCCGCCGAGGAACCAGAACTCGTCGTGATGCTGCGGCGCAATGCGGGAAATCAGTTCCGCCGTCGGGCTGACGGAGTCGGTCATCACCAGCGGCAGCGTGCTCTCGCTGGGGCAGCGGTCGAACAGCACCACCGGCAGCTGCTCGCTGAGCTTGAGGTAATCGGCATCGTTGTGCATGCACGAGGCGACAATCAGTCCGTCAACCTGGCGGGCAATCATGTTGTTGACCACCATGCTCTCCTGAGCCGGATTTTCATCGGTGCAAGAGATTAGCAGCTGAACGCCGGCCTCGCGGCACAGCATTTCCAGTTCGTGGGAGAAGACGGCAAACCCGTAGTTGGTGATTTCAGGGACCACCAGGCCGATGGTATGGCTACGGTTATCCCGCAGCGAGCGGGCGTGAATACTGGGCTGGTAATGTTGTTCGCGGGCGATCGCCAGCACGCGGTCGCGGGTTTCCTGCGCCACGCGGAGCTCTTTACCGCGACCGTTCAGCACCAGGCTGGCGGTCGCCTTTGAGACACCCGCCAGCTCGGCGATATCTTTAATAGTAACGCGTTTGGTTTTCATCACGACAGCATGCGCCTGAAAGTAAAACGCTTATACTACCATGCATGACCTCAGCGACCAGTAGCAGAATGTCGCCGGCGTCGCACCGCTGAACACCACTTCCCCTGGATAGCGTGGGAAGAAGCGACTGCTCATCACCCCCGCACCGTCATTAATAAAGATTTCCACGCTTGAACGGTCGATGAAAATGCGCAGCGTCTGAATATCGCCGCGCCAGTAGCGATAGAGCATCTCGTCGCTGACGAGGCTGCGTCGCGCGAGACTAATGCCGTGGGCATCGCGTTCCAGCGTTAACGCGCCGCCGAAATCGATGCTGAACGCCGCGTCGCCGGCGGTTGCCAGTTCGATTTCCATCGGTCCCAGCGGCAGAGGCTGCGGCTGCCAGCCGTGGGCCTCACCGCGTAGGGCGGTCAGTTCGCGCAGCGGGCGTTGATACAGCGTGCTGTTGTGCCACTCCAGCTCGCGCAGGCAGGTCATCTGATGGATCCAGCCGTTGGTCAGCGTTGGCTGGTGCATCTCTTCGCCATCCGGTACCCCCATCCAGCCGACCAGTACCCGACGGCCATCGGGGGTCTGCATGGTTTGCGGGGCATAAAATTCGAATCCGGCATCCAGCTCGTGCAGTTTACCGTGGCTGAAGCGGGCGCTGGCATAATCGAAATCGCCGGCCATCCACACCGCCGGGTAGCTATTGAGAAAACGCTCCGCCTCGCGGGTGACGCCCTGCGGGCAGCAAATCAGGATCTGCTGGTCGCCGAGGGGAAACAGGTCCGGGCATTCCCACATATAGCCCGCGTCGGTGAGATGGTTGATCCCGTAGCCCGCGATTTCGCCTTCGTGAGTCCACTGGTGCAGGTCGGGGGAGCTGAACAGCAGCACTTTGCCGTGCTTTTGCCGATCCTGAGCGCCCAGCACCATGTACCAGCGGCCCTCGTGCTGCCACACTTTCGGGTCGCGCACGTGCCCGGTGTAGCCCTCCGGCAGCGGCAGCACCGGGCCAAGTTTGCTGAAGGTGCCGTCGGCATTTTCCGTCGCCAGGCACTGCCAGGCGGTCCGGCTGCCGTCGCTGAATTTAACGTTGCCGGTGTAGCACAGGGTCAGCGTCCCGTTGTTATCCACCGCGCTGCCGGAGTAGCAGCCGTTACGGTCATACTCTTCGTCGGGCATCAGGGCGATAGGTTCATGTTGCCACTGCAGCAGGTCGGTGGAGCTCCAGTGCGCCCAACACTTAAAGGTGTGATCGCAGGCGAGCGGGTTCCACTGATAAAACAGGTGGTAGCGACCGTTGAAGGTCACAAAACCGTTGGGATCGTTCATCAGCCCGGTCACCGGCGCATGGTGCCAGCGAGGATAGTGCTCGTCGGCCAGCGCACGCGGCTGGCCTTGCATAACGGCCTGCAAAATCGCAGGCAGCCGTGAGGGAAGTGACATTATTCAGCGTCCGTTTTGTATTTCAGCAGCAGAGAGACGGTAAAGGCAACGCCGAAGGCGATAACCATCCCAATAATGTAGTTCAGCAGCGAACTGGCCTGCACGATCGCCATGCCGGGGATCGCCGTCAGGCCCACCGCCGTCATATAGACATGCATGGATACCACCCAGGCACCGCCCGCCGCGCCGCCGATTAACGCGGCGATAAACGGCTTCACAAAGCGCAGGTTAATCCCGAAAATCGCCGCCTCGGTGATCCCCAGCATCGCCGAAAATGCCGACGGCAGGGTAATGGCTTTGATTTTGGCATCTTTGGTTTTAAACCACACCGCCAGGCAGGCGCCACCCTGAGCGACGTTAGCCATGGCCCAAATCGGCAGCAGGAAGTTCACGCCGATGGCGGGATTGCCCAGCAGCCCGGCCTCGATGGCGTGGAAGCTGTGGTGGATCCCGGTAATCACGATAACCGAATAGAGGCCGCCAAACAGCAGCCCAGCCAGCCAGCCGGCATGGGTAATCAGCGTGCTGAGAATAAATGAAATGCCGTCACCCAGCGCGCGTCCGGCCGGGCCGATAATCAGCAGGGCGATAAAGCCTGAAATGATCACCGTCAGGAACGGCGTGAGGATGAGATCCAGCGCGTCAGGGATCACCCGGCGCAGTTGCTTCTCGACGATGCTCATAAACCACACCGCCAGCAGCACCGGGAATACCGTCCCTTGGTAGCCGATCATCGCCACTTCCAGACCAAAAAAGTTCATGCTGTGGAAACCCGCCGCGACGCCCCAGGCGTTGGTCAGCGCCGGGTGGGTCAGAATGCCGCCGAGCGTCGCCCCCAGATAGGGGTTACCGCCAAACTCCCGGGCGGCGGTAAAGCCAATCAATATCGGCAGAATAATAAACGCCGCCGAGCTGCACATATCGAGAATAATGTAGATTGCGTTGCTCGGGTCGACCCAGCCGTAGGTTTTGACCATCCCCAGCAGGCCCATCAGCAGGCCGGAGGCGACGATCGCCGGAATGATCGGCACGAAGATATTCGACAGCAGGCGGGCGATGCGCTGGAACGGATTCAGTTTTTTCGCTGCCATGTCGGCGGCTTCCGATTTGCTGGATTCGCCAACCCCTGCCACCTGGATAAAGGCGGCGTAGACTTTATTCACCACCCCGGTGCCGAAAATAATCTGCATCTGTCCGGCGTTACGAAAACAGCCTTTTACCCCTTCGATTTTACCGATGGCCTGCTGATCGGCGAGCGAGTCATCGACCAGCACCAGACGCAGGCGCGTGGCGCAGTGCGCGGCGCTGGCGATGTTTTCCTTACCTCCCAACAGGGGAAGCAGCGAGCGGGAAATGTGTTCAAAATCCATAGTACCCTCTGAATGTATTAGCTATTGTTTCCGTATTCACGGGGGCGCAGTGTCTGCGTCATTATTGTTCCGGGGCGGCGCATGGTGCTCGCTGCCCCGGGTTGCTCTGGTGTCAGGCGTGGTTTATCAGAACCAGGTTTCCATCTGCATACCGAACGACCATTCGCCGCCGGATTTAAAGCCGCTGCTGCCCAGCGAGTCGTCGCTGGCGTAATTATCCAGTTTTTTGCTCCAGTCCATCCACGAGGTGTAGAAACGGATCTCCGGGCGGGTGAAGAAGTCACCGATGTTACCGACCTTGAAGGTCGGGGCGAAGGTGAGTTTATAGAAGCTGCCGTTCACCGCATTGCGATCGTTATAGCCTTCTGGTTTGAGATCCATGTACTGATAGGTGCCTTCGTAAGCGAGGGCGAAGTTCGGGTTGATCTCCTGAATCAGGCGCATGTTGACGGTGGCCCACTGGTAGCTATCGCCGTCGACGTAGCGGTCCTTACTGCTCTGGGCGAGGATTGCCGGAGCGATAGCCCAGTTTTTGCTGAGCGGCGTGGTGCCGTAGCTGGCGAAGCGCCAGGTATTGGCTCCCGGACGCAGGGCACCGTCGGAACCGATGCTTTTGACCTCAGCCCCCAGCCCATGCCCGTAGAGCAGGGCGGTTTTGCTGGTCCCGTCACGCAGGCCGTAGAAACTGTCGTTGTGCAAACCGAGCACCGCATGCACCCCGGTATTTGCTGCGTCCCCTTTCACCAGATTGCCGTTGGTATCTTTACGATCGTCATTGTCTTTCGCCCGCAAGCCGCTGACCATCATCTGCACCGGCCCGGCAAAGTTGTTCATGGTGACGATGTAGTTCTGGACGCTGTTACTGGCCTCATCGATATCGCCGAAATTGCGCCCGTACAGAGAGAGGTTGCTGCGCAGGATGTCGTTCCACTTCACGTCATAAATCCCGCCGCCGGTCCCGGCGAGGAAGACCACGTCGGAATCGATCCAGTGAATATCGAAGTTGTCGCGGTCGAAGCGTTTCCCGGCCCACAGGGTGGATCCTTTGAACGGGCCTTCGAAGGTGGGCAGGTTGCCGAGTTCGACAAACGCTTGACGAACGTTGAGATCGCTGGTGCTGGCGGTCCAGTCGTTGTAGGTAGTTTGTCCGTCGGCCACCATCACTTTGAAGCGGGTCGTCGCGCCGCTCTCCAGAGTCTGTTTATGCTCGAGATTCATTTCAACGTAGGTGTCGGCCTGGTTGCCCAGACGGCCGATGGCCCCGCCGGTTTCCCCAGCTGGCGTCATGTAGGCCCCGGACTGGGTGCTGGCGCCGGAGTCGTTCATGATCACCCCGGAACGGGCATAGCCATGGAACTCAAAGCCGCTGGTCTCGGCAGATTTTTTCTCCAGCTTCGCGGTGCGCTGCGCGACCTCCTGGGTGGTGTCCTGGGTTTGTTGTTGTTGCGTGGTTAACTGCTGGACTTTTTTCTCTGCCGACTCGGCGCGGTTTTCCGCCGTTTGAGCGCGGTTTTCTGCATCCTGCAACCGTTTTTCCAGCGCGATTAAACGCGCTTCGATGCTGCTGAGATCGGTCTGCGCATGGGCTGAGCCGGCGCCGGTTAGCAAAGCGATAAGAACTGCGAGTGTGCTTTTTCTGAACATTCTGGTCGCATCCCAAAAGTGAAAATGAAGATTGTATGTTTTTGCTAAACCGGTTTAGGCGCTATGTTAAACGCGATAATTGCGCGCTGTGAACATAATTTGCTAAACCGGTTTAATAATTGTGATGGATGCAACAAAGTGGGCCGCGATGGGCGGCCCGGAGGGATCAAAACTGGCGCTGAAGATCGTGCTGATAAGGCAGGGCGGTCATCGCCCCTTTGGCGGTGGTGGCGAGCGCCCCGCAGGTCTGCGCGAGGGCGATGGTGGGTTCCAGCGCCTCAAGCGTCTGTGGCATCCCATGGGCGGCAAGGCTGGCGAGCAGCCCGGCGACAAACGCATCTCCTGCTCCGGTGGTATCGACGCTGACCACCGGCTTAGCGCTGAAGTGCACCAGCTTCTGCTGGAACACCGCCAGCACGCCGGCTTTTCCCTGGGTGACCAGTAGCAAATCGGGCTGATAGCGCTGGCTCAGAATCTCGACGCCCTGGGCTAAATCAGGGCTGCCGCTGATCAATTCCAGCTCCTCTTCGGAAAGCTTCACCACATTCGCCAGGCTTAGGGCGCGGTCGAGACAGGTGTGCAGCTGTGCCGGGTCCTGCCACAGGTCCGGGCGGATATTGGGGTCAAAACTGACCCGTCCGCCGGCCTGTTTGATCTGCGCCATCGCCGCGAAGGTGGTGCTGCGGCTGGGTTCGGCGCTGAGGGCGATAGAGCAGACGTGCAGCCACTCGTTGGCGGCAAAGGTCGGCAGGTCGTCGGGCTGCAGGAACAGGTCGGCGCTGGGGCGGACCATAAAGGTGAAGCTTCGCTCGCCGCGGGGGTCAAGCTCGACCACCACGGTGGAGGTACGGTGGTGCTCGTCGAGCCGCATATGGCTGACGTTGACCTGCTCCTGTTGCAGAGTCTGACGCATAAAGCGGCCAAAAGGGTCGTTGCCAACGCGACCGATAAACCCGCTGTGACCACCGAGTCGGGCGATCCCGACCGCCACGTTAGCCGGTGCGCCGCCGGGACATTGCAGCAGGCGACCTTCCGATTCCGGCAGCAGATCCACCACGGCGTCGCCCAGTACCCATACGTTCGTTTTCATGTTTATTCCACCTTCCTGCTAAACTTAATTAAAACGGTTTAGCTAATTAAAGCATAGCCCGCCAGCGATCGGAATGCCGGGGCTGATAAAGTGCGAGGCAGGACAAGAAACGAGCCTCTGGAGGCGATAAAACAAGACGATAGCGGCAGAACTCCAGCTGTGGACTTTTACTGCCTGAGGTTCTTCTGTATATTTTCTACAGCAATGATTTGCCCGCTGCCGGTTGGTAAAGTGGTAAAGGAGAGCGCACGAAAAGATGACGAGTCGTTTTGGCAATATCCACTCTTTTTACCAGACGCTGGAACTCACGACCCACTTGCCTGAGGTTATCGCCTGTGGTGAATATGTGGAGCTGGCCGCTGGTGAGCGTTTCCAGCCTGCTGAGGGGTTTATCTACTTTGTGCTGGAAGGGCAAGTGACCCTCGCCGTTGACGATGAGCAAAACCTGCTGGGGATTGTTTTCGAAAATATGCCGCTGGGGTTGCTGGAGTGCTATTGCCCTGCGGTCACATTAGTCTATCAGTGCCTGGAAAAATGTCGTTTTACTCAAGTGACGGTCAGCGACTTTGAACGTATTTTTTTCCACTCGTCGCCGCAGTATATGAAAGAGCTGGTCTCAATTCTGGTTTATATGGGCGTCTTCGCGCTGGATGCCAGCAATGAAAGAGGCAATCTGTCTGGGTTTCAGACCATCAAATCGATGTTGTCACGCTATTTGTACCGCAGCGAAATTGATACCGGAAAGCGCGAAAGCTTGTCCGCGTTTATTATTAAACGAACGAACCTTTCACGTAGCTATGTCTATCAGGTGCTAGCGGCGTTGAAAACCGGGGGATATATTACGGTGAAAAAAGGGCAGCTTATTTCCATTGACCGAAAAATTCCTGACAAATTCTGATTAATAACTGAGTCGGAAATAACAATTAATTATTTCCTGGTATCACTACGCCTTAATTCAGTTTTCCATTTATGTTTGAATTTTCTCTGGAGTTATTCTATGACCCTGGATTATGTAGCATTGGCTATCCTGGTTGCGGTAGTCCTGATCCTGTTTTACGGGGTAATTGTTATTCACGATATCCCTTATGAAATTGCGAAAAAAAGAAACCATCCGCATCAAGATGCGATCCATTACGCCGGGTGGGTGAGCTTATTCACTTTGCACGTGCTGTGGCCGCTGCTGTGGATTTGGGCCACACTGTGGCGCGATGACCGGGGCTGGGGCATGAAAAGAATCGCAGATAACCAGGACGATCTGCATCAGCGTTTAGAAACGGTACTGGCCCGTCTTGACGGGGTACAGCAGGAATTAACGCTGCTGAAAGAGAAGGAGGCAAAATAATGGAAACGTTAATGCTCCTGACCTATGCCGCGCTGTGTATTGCGATATTTAAAATATTCCACATTCCGTTAAATAAATGGACGGTGCCGACCGCGGTATTGGGCGGCGTGATACTGATTGGCGGCGTAATTTTTGGCATGAACTATAACGCGCCGTTTACCGAAGTGGGGAATCAGGTTTTTCGTACCGTCCCGATTGTTTCGCAGGTGCGCGGTCGCGTATTAACGGTGCCGGTGAAGCCTAATCAGATGCTGCATAAAGATGACATCCTGTTTACCATCGACCCGACGCCGTATCAGTCGAAGGTCGATGATCTTGAAGCGCAGGTTAAACAGGCCAGCCAGAACGCCCTGTCGCTGAATTCTGCACTGAACAGCGCGCAGGCCAACCTGAATAAAGCGGTGGCCGAACGGGACCAGGCGCAGCGCGAATATGCGCGTTATCAGCAAGGGCACAACAAAGGCGCCTTTTCCGATCAGATGGTGGATACCCGTCTTCAGACCTGGAAAGCCGATGAAGCCAGCGTTAAAGCCGCACAGGCTGAAGTGGTGCGGGCGAAGAACGATTTGAACTCGGTAGTGAAGGGCGAAAATACTACCGTTGCCTCGCTGCTGGCGCAGTTGCGCAAGGCCCAGTTTAAACTCGACAACACCGTGGTGCGCGCACCTTCTGACGGCTATGTCAGCACCGTTGGCCTGCGTCCTGGCACCATGTCGACCGCGCTGGGGTTGGCGCCGGTGATGACGTTTGTACCGATGGTGGCACCTGCAGACCGGCTGTACGTTGCCGCCTTCCGTCAGAACTCGCTGCAGCGTCTGGAAAAAGGCGAAACGGCTGAGTTAATGTTCCCGGCGATCCCAGGGACAGTCTTCCAGGGCGAAGTGGATGCTGTGCTGCCGGCAATCGGTGAAAGCCAGTTCCAGGGGCAGGGGAAACTGCTGACGAGCGCGGCGCTAAACACTCAGGGGCGTGCGTTGGTGGTGATGAAAGTCACCGACGATCGCTTCAAAAACTACAAGCTACCGCAAGGGGCGACGGTTGAAGCGGCGGTCTACTCTGACCATATGAAAGAACTGCTGCTGATCAGAAAGATCCTGATCCGTATGAAGAGCTGGGAAAACTATCTCTATCTCGACCATTAATCGGTAGATGACGAACGGCCCGGGCGGCAAAACCCGGACCGTTTGCTTATCCCGCCGGGGTTGCCAGACCGTCAATAATCACCTGCATGATCCCCTGCGAACAGGGTTCCACGCGGCCGCGAACGCCGTACACCGCCGCTAAAATCTCCGGCGTAATCACCTGCGACGGTGGGCCGTCGGCCAGCAGTCGACCCTCTTTTAACATTACCACATGATCGGCATGCCGCAGGGCAATATTAATATCGTGCACCACCACCAGGGTGGTGATATGCCGACGGCGGGTCTCCTTGCGTACCAGGTCCATCACATGAAACTGGTAATTTAAATCCAATGCGCTCAGGGGCTCATCGAGCAGCAGTAACGCCGGCTGGCGGATCAGCGACTGCGCCAGGCCGACGAGCTGTTTTTGCCCGCCGGAAAGCTGATCGAGATAGCTGAGCGCCAGGTGCTCAATGCCCAGCAGGTGCAGCAGGGACATCACTTCTGCCGGGTTATCCGCTTGTCGAAGGCCGCCGGCCGCACGCTGGGCGACGATAATCGACTCCAGTACATGCAGATGTACCCCGGCCGGCAGGGTTTGCGGCAGATAGACCACTTTTTCCGCTCGCCGGGTGAACGGCAGCGTCAGCAGGTTTTCCCCCGCCAGCGACAGGTCTCCCGTGGAGGGGCCTAGACCCGCAATGGCCCGCATCAGGGTCGATTTACCGCTACCGTTAGGGCCGAGCAGGGCAGTGATTTTGCCGCGCGGCAGGTGGGGAACCGTGAGGTCACGTATCACCTGGCGTTTTGGATAACCGGCGTTGAAATGGCCGATAGTTAGTCCGGTTGGTTCTGGAGCGTGCTGGCTCATACGTTCCCCCGATGGCGCAAAATAATGCTCAGGAAGAAGGGGACGCCGACCAGCGAGGTTACGATGCCGACCGGAATAATAGCGCCGGGGAGCAGATTTTTTGAGGCCACCGACGCCAACGAGAGCACCAGCGCCCCGATGCAGGCGCTGGCGGGGAGATAAAACCGATGGTCCTCGCCAAACATCAGACGCGCGATATGCGGGGCCACCAGCCCGATAAAGCCAATCGGCCCGACGAAGGCCACCGACAGCGCCGACAGAATACTGATGCGCAGCAGCGTGGTCAGCCGCAGGCGACGGACGTGAATACCAAAGCTGATGGCCCGGTCTTCACCGAGGCGCAGCGCGGTCAGTTTCCAGGCGTTGAGCATCGACAGGGGCATCACCACCGCCAGCACCGCCAGCAAAATCCCGACCTTTTGCCACGAGGCGCGATCGATGCTGCCCATGGTCCAGAACACCAGGCCCTGGAGGGTATCTTCATTGGCGACAAACTGCAGCATCGATACCAGCGCATTGAAGGTAAAGACCAGCGCGATACCAAACAGAATCACACCCGAGGTAGCGACCTGGGTCCAGCGGGTGATGCCATCCAGCAGCAGCGCCGCCAGCAGGGCAAAGATAAAGGCGTTGGCCGAAACAAACCACTGGGCGGGGATGCCGGGAATGCCGATCCCCAGCACGATAGCCAGCGCCGCGCCAAATGCCGCCGCCGAGGAGACCCCGAGGGTGAAAGGGCTGGCGAGGGGATTATTGAGGATGGTCTGCATCTCGGCCCCCGCCAGCCCCAGCGCGAGGCCAACCACCACCGCCATCAGCGCGTATGGCAGGCGGATATCCCAGACAATCACCTGGGTTCCGGCGCCGGTGCTGCCGGGAGCGGTCAGGGTTTGCCACAGGGTATGCAGCGATATGCCGGACGGCCCGAGGACGAAATCGAGCAACAGGGAAGCGACAATCAACAGCAGCAGCACCAGCATCAGGCCGAAGCGGCGGCGCAGGATACGGCGATAGTGCGTCATGACGTCATCCGCATCGGTGGTCGCCGTGCGGATGCCG
Organism: Klebsiella sp. R445; assembly: GCF_051131755.1. Lineage (NCBI taxonomy): Bacteria > Pseudomonadati > Pseudomonadota > Gammaproteobacteria > Enterobacterales > Enterobacteriaceae > Klebsiella > Klebsiella sp. R445. The sequence continues at coordinate 1,828,709 of NZ_CP180446.1, read as the reverse complement.
GGTTCGGTGGTTGAACTCATGCGGGGTTACTCACCTTGTTTCCAGGAAAAGACGAACGGCAGATCGGGCAGCGTGGTGAAATGGCGCACGATGTAGTGGTAGGTCGTATTCGGATCGAGAGTACTAAAGGGCTGCGGATAGATATCTTTTGCCAGATACTCCATCCCGACGATATTCCACGGGTGGTTGTAGAAATGATGGTAAACCCCGTAAGCGTGCTGGGCTTTTACCGCCGGGATATTGCTGACGCCGGTACGTGACAGCAGGGTCTGAGCCTGGGCATTGACCGCCTGCGGGCTGACCTGATAACCCAGTGGCAGTACCTGGCTGTTGCCGCGTTTTGAGCCGGTCATGATGTAAGCGTCAGGCTTCATGCTGATAATTTTTTCCAGCGACACAAAGCCGGAGGCGCCGGGCAGCACCTGCGAGCCAATATTGTTGGCGCCCACCGCCTCGACCAGACCGCCCCAGCCGCTATGCCCGTGGGTGAAGCAGCAGGCATCGCTATTGCCGGCTAGCGCTTCGACAAACACCGTCGCTTTCGGGGTGATAGCCGCCGTTTTCTGCACAATGGCCTGCAGATGCTGGCGGTAGTAGTCGGTATAGGCTTTGGCGTTGCTTTCGCGGTTGAGGACCTGTCCTAACAGGTCAATACTGGGCGCGGTGTCCCTGGCCGGGTTGATCTCATAATCGACAAACAGCACCGGTATATTCAGCGCCGCCAGCTTGCTGATGATGCCGCTTTCCGTCAGCGCCGGCTTCGCGCGCAGCTGGGCAATCATCAGGTCCGGCTGGCGGGAGAGCACGCTTTCCAGGTCGACATTGCCTTTGTCGCTGAACCCCATATCCAGAATGGCGGCCGACTGCGGCCACTTCTGCTTGAGCATCTCCCAGGTGGCAATATCCTGTTTTTTAGCGAGATTATTCCACGCCACCACCCGTTTAAACGGGTTATCGCGGTCCAGCAGCGCCAGCGCCATCAGATCCCGTCCGTCCTGCAAAATAATGCGCTGCGGTTCATGCTGGAGGGTAATAGTTCTGCCGTCGAGGTCGGTGACCGTAAGCGGATACTGGCTGGCATAGCTCAACAAGGGGGTGCCGATGAGTGCGGTGAATAATATGAGCGATCTTACTGATTTCATTGCCATAAATGAGTACCGTTGCGAATTTATAATAGAATGATTTTGATAATTATTCGCGTATGAAAATAAACGGCAGGTATATGACAATGGATTTTAATGGAATGTTACAAACTTACTGGAAGGTATACGCCCGTACCGGAATATCAAAGTATTTAGCCTGAAAACGGGTGAATGCGGCCAGAAATAGTTTTAAGAACTATCCCTAAAGTCATGACCGGAATGTTATGCCATTCTGTAGGTGACTCATAACATTAAGAACGTTAGAGAGGATATGATGAAAAAAGCAATGATTGCGTTATCTGCGATTCTGGTAGCAGCCCCGGTTTTTGCTGCGACAACACACGCAACTGATGATACCGTCGCGGCGGCTCATGAGCAGGCGAACACTGCCAAGGAAAAACTGCATCAGGCCCAGAACGAGGGCGATGAGCTGAAGCTGAAATCCGAACATGCGGCGCAAGGCAAAAGCGATAGCGTCGGCAGCCAGGTGAGCGAAGGCGCTCAAAAAACCTGGAATAAGACCAAGGAAGGGACGGAAAAGGGCTGGGATAAAACCAAAGAAGGCACGGAAAAAGGCTGGAATAAAACCAAAGCCGCCACCGAAAAAGGCTGGGACAATACCAAAAAGGGCGCTGAAGACTTAAAAAATAAAGTCACTGAATAATCAACGTCACTAACCAGCACTGACAATATCCCCGATCAAGGCCGCGAAAGCGGCCTTTGTTATTGATGATAGTTTTTCCGGCACGCCGCGGCGGCTATATTCAGGTGATTCAGATCTTCCAGGAATCCTCCTGGATATTCTGATACTCACTATTCCTCCACATTCTGGCGGTAAAAATAAAGCCATATCAGGAGGTGTACTATGAAAAAGATGATTTCTCTGGCCGTCATGTTAGCTTGTGCATTCAGTTCGCTGGCCTATGCCGATGGCCCGAATGACAACTACAAACCTGGCCAACAGCAAGAGTGGCAGAAGGGCGACAATCGTGGTGGCCCGGATGCTAATCGCCCGCAGGGCCAAAGTAGCAATGGTCCGCAGGGGCATGGCGACAACCGCGATCGCGGCAGCGACAATCGTGGACCGGATCGCGACCAGCACGCCGATAATCGTGGACAAAGTAAGTCGCACCAGGATCGCCATGAGCAAGACCACTTTGCGTGGAATGGCCATGATTTCCGTAAAGGACAGCCGGCTCCGGAACATTACCGCGGCAATGATTATCGGGTGAATGACTGGAACGATCGCGGTCTGCCAGCACCCCCGCAGGGCCAGCATTGGTCCTATATCGACGGTAACTATGTGCTGATTGCGGCGGCAAGCGGCATCATCACCTCGATTCTGGTGAACGGGTTATTGTCGCACTAAGCGCTCAGCAAGCCGGTATTTCACCCCATCCCCCAGGGCGGCGCAAGAGGCTGCGTGACAACCTCTTGCGCTGACCATACCGATGATTACTTATTTAGTTCGTCATCTGGCCAGTATTTATAGCCATTGAGCATCGCCTGGGCGGCTAAGCCTTTCTCGGTGATTTCGTACACATTCACCTTCGACGGCAGCGAAGCGGTGTCTTTCGCGATGCCGTTGGCCGATGCGGCAACCGGGGCTACGCCTTTATCGTCATATTTGGCGGCCGCGTTAGCATCGGCACCAACTACGTAACCCTGGGTGATAAAGTGATTCAACGCCTCTTTATCATGGAATACCAGCACGGTCCGCTGCTGCTTCACGCCTACGCCCAGACCCGCGCCGCCCTGCGCCATTTTCATATAGGTATCTTTGCCGGTGTGGGTATTATTCACCACGCCATAGCCGCTACCAAATCCGAAGACTAAAATTTTGCTGCTGTTGCTGGAAAATACCGCATAGCCGTCGGAGTGCTGAATATCGCTGCGCGCTTCCGGGTGCAGCGTATAGAGTTTACTCAGCGTTTCACTACGTATTTTCTGGATACTGGCGCGCTGCTGACTGGCAGTGTCGCCCTGTGCGCTACAGCCGGCCATCGCCAGCGCTGACGCAATGATAAGAGCCTGATATTTCATTGTTAAGTTCTACTGTATTCGGCAGGTCATTCATAAAGCGCTGTCATTATCTCTCACTCGCTCACGGGGCCTGCATAACGCCAGGTGGCGAGTGCGTCTGTGCGTCCTGCAACCATGACGCTGCCTGAGCTCATCCCTGCTAATGACACGCTGATTTAAGACCGTGGATCGTAGAGTAAAAACGCGTTAATAATCCAAGTATTAAAAGTTTATATTTAAATTTGACCTTAATTCTGGTCTGTTTAACTGAATATTGCGTGATTTGCGTCGTGGATATTCCACGTTGATTGGCGGTGTCCTGGCGACTTCATTTTTTGGCAGGGTTGAAAGATAAGATGCTGAATAATCATGAGTAAATGCGATGAGGTCGGCTGCAGAAATCAGAAATCCTACTTGCATTAAATAGTTATCCAGATAAGTTAATTGTCTGAACCTGTTCGTTGACGCTACTGCTTCCGACTTTCTCGCTTAAGCCTGATTTATTCAGGATATGTATTCCTTTTTCCCGGAGACCGGCATGACCGATTTTGTGATTCCAGAAATTAAAGCCGCTGAAGATGAAATGATTGCGATCCGTCATTATTTACACGCCCATCCGGAATTAAGTCTGGAGGAGTTTAATACCAGCGAGCTGGTGGCGGAAAAACTGGCGGAATGGGGCTACGCGGTTACTCGTGAATTGGGTAAAACCGGAGTGGTGGGCTCATTAACAAAAGGCCAGCCGGGGCGCACGATTGGTCTGCGCGCCGACATGGACGCGCTGCCGATCTTTGAAACCACCGATCTGCCGTGGGCCAGTACCGTCCCTGGAAAAATGCACGCCTGCGGCCATGACGGTCATACCACTATCCTGCTGGCGGCAGCGAAGTATATTGCGTCACCAGCCTGCCAGTTTAACGGCACCGTGCACCTGATTTTCCAGCCGGCGGAAGAGGCCATCGGTGGGGCAGACCTGATGATTAAAGACGGTCTGTTTGAACGCTTCCCCTGCGATAGCGTTTTCGCGCTGCACAATATGCCGGGGCTGCCGGTCGGCAAGCTGGGCTTCTACGCCGGTAACTTTATGGCCTCGGCGGATACGGTGAAGATAACCATTCACGGCTACGGCGGTCACGGCGCTCATCCGGAACGTGCCATCGACCCGATTGTAGCCGGCTCGGCGCTGGTGATGTCGCTGCAAAGCATTGTTGCTCGCAATGTGCCGCCGGGGGAAACTGCGGTCGTCACCGTCGGGACCTTCCAGGCCGGTATTGCCTCCAACGTCATCCCGGAAAGCGCAGTGATGGAGCTGACCGTGCGCGCGATGAAGCCGGAAGTGCGCGATCTGCTGATTAAACGCATCCATGAGATAGCCGAATTTACCGCCAAAAGCTATGGCGCAACCAGCGAGGTTGCGGTCTACGACTCTTATCCGGTGCTGACCAATAGCGACGCGGAGACGGCGTTCGCCAAATCGCTGGCGCTGGAGGTCTTTGGCCCCGGGCAGGTGCTGCCTTCGGTGGCGCCGATGAACGCCAGCGAGGATTTTGCCTTTATGCTGCAGGCGCGTCCCGGCTGCTACTTCCTGCTGGGCAACGGTGAGAAGGGCGGCAAAGGGAGCTGCATGGTGCATAACCCTGGCTATGACTTTAACGATGACATTATTACCACCGGCGCGTCATTCTTCGCCCGGTTAGTTGAAACACACTGCCGTTGATCTCTGGAGCTGATAAAAAATGAAAAAATCTCTTCTGCTGTGGGTTGCGCTGATGGCCTCAACATCGGTGCTGGCCGCAGGGCAAAAGGAAATTCGCTTTGGCGTCGATCCCACTTTCGCGCCCTTTGAATGGAAAGACCCGCAGGGCAAGCTGGCGGGGTTCGATATTGATTTAGGCAACGCTATCTGCGCGCAGCTCAAGGCGAAATGCGTGTGGGTCGAAAGCAATTTCGACGGCATTATCCCGGCCCTGAAGGCGCGCAAATTCGACGCCATTCTCTCCGGGATGTATATGACCGAAAAGCGTAAAGAACAGATTGGCTTTACCGACAAGTTGTATAACGGCCCGGTATTCCTCGTGGCGCGTAAAAACACCCTGACGGGCAACACGCCAGAGCAGCTGAAAGGCAAAACCATCGGCGTGGAGCAAGGGTCGGCGCAGGAAACCTACGTCAACCAGCACTGGCGCCCGGCGGGCATCAATATCGTGGCCTATCAGGGGGCTGACAGTGTGGTGCGGGATCTGGAATCCGGGCGTATCGACGGCGCGGTGCTGTCCGGGATGATGGCGGACTATAGCTTCCTGCAGCAGCCTCAGGGCAAAGATTTCGCCTTCGTCGGCGGAAGCTTGCAGGATAATACGCTGTTCGGCGCCGGCGCGGCGATTGGCCTGCGCAAAGAAGACGACGCCCTGCGTCAGGAAATTAACGGCGCTATTGCCACCATTCTGGCCGACGGGACCTACAAAAAACTGTCGGGTAAATATTTTAGCTTTGACGTCTATTCCGGAACATAATGTGGTTATGCGTCTGGCGGGCACGGATTAGCCCGCCTCAAGATTCCTTTTCTTACTATCCCATGATTGTCCTTTCCAGCCCTTGCGGTGTACCGAAGGATGCAGAATATAAGCGATAAGGAGTGAACGGCATGAATACACGTCCCTTGGGCAAAACCGGATTTTCCATTGCCCCGCTGGTCTTTGGCGGCAACGTTTTTGGTTGGACCTGCGATGAGAAAACCAGTTTTGCCATTCTTGATGCTTTCGTTGATCACGGCTTTGACGCCATTGATACCGCCGATGTCTACTCCCGCTGGGTGGATGGCAATCAGGGCGGCGAATCAGAAACCATTATCGGCCGCTGGCTGCAGGCGCGTCCCGGCATGCGCGATAAGGTGAAAATCTTCAGCAAAGTGGGGGCTGATTTAGGGCTTCCGGGGCAAAAAGGGTTGAAGAAAGCCTGGATCCAACAGGCTGTGGAAGCATCGCTGCGTCGTCTGAATACCGATTATATCGACCTCTATTTTGCTCACTGGCCGGACCCGGAAACCCCGCTTGCGGAGACGTTAGAGGCGTTCCAGTCCCTGCAGCAGAGCGGGAAAATCCGCGCTACCGGCGCGTCCAATCTCGATGCGCTGCAGCTTTCCGCCGCGCTGGAAGTGGCACGCAAAGAGGGGCTGCCGGCCTGGCAGGTGCTGCAACCGGAGTACAACCTTTATCACCGTTCGGCGTTTGAAGGGGCCCTGTGTGACCTGTGCACCACGCGCGATATTGGCGTCGTCACCTATTACAGCCTGGCCTCCGGCTTCTTAACCGGTAAATACCGCCAGCAGTCCGATCTGACGCAAAGTCAGCGCGGCGGCAGCATCGGCAAATATCTCAACCCGCGCGGTATGCGCATTCTCGATACGCTGGACGAGGTGGCCGCTCAGCACAAGGCGAAACCCGCCGAAGTGGCGCTGGCATGGCTGATGCATCGTGAAGGGGTGAGTGCGCCGATCGCCAGCGCGACCAGCGTGGCTCAGGTGGAAAGCTTTGCCCGTGCGGCACAGCTGACGCTCAACGCCGCGCAGCTGGCGCGTCTGGAAATTGCCAGCGCCTGACCTACGACACCGGAGCCAGCCGGCTCCGGACTTTCAACCTGAATCCCGTTATCGCCGGTTATGGCCGATGAGTCGTGACATTGAGGATCTCCGCGCTGGCCCCGACCGGGAAATTACTCAGCGCGGAAAAATCGCTGCCCTGATAGCCGAGGATCTTGCCGTCGGTGCGCATTTGCTGAAGATCGATCAGGATCACCCCTAACGTCGGGATGATTTTTTCCCGCCAGACGAACAGCGTCAGATCGTCTGCCACCTGCACATAATGACAGCGGTCGACATCCGCCAGCCCCTTTTCCACCCCATCCAGACACTGCCAGGCATAGAAATTATCATTGAGATAAATATGTTCATAGCGCTCGGTCGGGCTGTAGGTGTACTGATTGCGCATCCCCACCAGCGCCCCGGTGAACGCCGGCAGCGGCCCCGGCTCGTGGTTCAGGCGGGCAAAATGGAAGCTCACCTCAACCGCCGTCAGCGGTAGACCCTGCTCGACGCGGCTGAAGGCATCCAGGCGAGCAGCCTGCTCGGTGGGCAGCGCGCCGTAAACCAGGGTGGCGTTGTGCTGCGTAAGATTGCACACCGCGCTGATGCTGGCGTTCTGCCGAACGGGATCGAGAAAGTCGATAAACAGTACGTCGGGGCGTAGGGCGGTGATGCGCCCGGCAACCGGATGCCCGTTCCAGATAAGGTTGTGTGCATCGGCAATCTGCAGCTGATGGCGGGTTCCGTCCGGCAGATAAAAGGTCAGGGATTCCCCGCTGGCTAACGTGGCGACGGGCAACAGGTTGCCGTGCGGGGCAAAACCATCGGCCAGGGCGCCGACCTGAATAAATACGGCTTCTGCGGTCATGTGAGTTCCTTTTTGCTTATTGACTAAGGGGAAGAGAACGCCAGGGTCGGGACATCCACCGCGCTGGCGCCGCCGTCGGCAACCAGGGTGGCGCCGCTGATGATCGATGCCTGCGGGGAGCACAGAAACTGACAGGCGAGGGCGATCTCCTGGGCGCTGGCGGGACGGCGCAGCGGCACATCGCGGCACACCTGGCGATAGGCCTGCTCAAGGCTGATGCTCTGGGCGGCCATCAGCGGCTGCATCTCCTCGTCGGCCATCGGCGTAGTAACCCAGCCGGGGCAGATGGCGTTGGCACGTACGCCCTGCGGGCCATAATCCCGGGCGACTGAACGCATCAGACCGATCAGCGCGTGTTTGGCGGTAACGTAGCCGCAGGCCTCGGGACCGGCGGCGAGAGAGGCGATTGAGGCGACAAATAGCACGTTGCCACGACGAGCTATCAGCGACGGCAGGCAGGCGCGGACGCTGGCGAAAGCGCTGTCGAGATTGCTCTCCAGCGCCTGACGCCACTGCTGGTCGCTGGTTTGCGCCGCCGCGCTGTTGCCCATTCCGCCGGCGCAGCACAGCAAGATGTCGATACCGCCCGCTTGCGCGAGGATGGCCGGCAGCAGATGGTGCTGCCAGTCGCTACCGCTGGCGGCATCGCCGGTCAGCGCCAGCGCGCCGGTCTCCTGCGCCAGCGCCTGCAGAGGGGCGAGGCGACGTCCGATAATAATGACCGTATCGCCCGCCGCCGCCATCTGCCGCGCACAGGCGGCGCCGATGCCGGTTCCACCGCCGGTGATCACCACCACTTTAGCCATTCTGTTTCTCCCGTTACCTGCGTTTTTCCTACCTTAAAAAGGGGGCCAGATCCCGGCTATCGTCCGGAAGAACGAGAGCCGGGGTCGATCAGTTGCCCTGGCTCACAGGAATTGCCTGCGGGGCTGGAACAGACTCCATGGTCTGGGGATCGACGGCGAGGTAGCGGCCGGTTTTGCTGTCAATACCGGCGTAGTCAATCAGCTTGCCGTCGGCGTGGACCACCATGGTGCGTTTGGCAAACGCCGCATAGGCATCGCTCATCGCCTGCACCCGCTGCGGATATTGCGCCGCGACATCGTGGGTCTCCAGCGGGTCGAGCTTAAGATTGAACAGCCCCCATGGTGCATCGCCGGCCTGCGGGAAGGTTTTCACCAGCCGCCTCAGCTTCCAGTCGCCGTCAACCCAGGCAGCCTGGTTATGCAGTTCGACGCCGTAAGAGGAGCGTGGCGGCTGCTGGGTTTCTCCGGTCAGATAGCGCTTAAAGCTGACGCCGACCATCGGCAGCACCGGCTTCTTCGCCAGCGGTTTAGTGGCATCGATACCGGCGAACTCATATAAGGTCGGGGCGACGTCGTACACCGCCATGGTGGAGGTGTCGATCTTTCCGTTACGCACAATTCCGGGAGCGGAGATCATAAAGTCGGTGTTGATCCCTCCCTGGCCGCTGGTGGTTTTGTGGTAGCGGGCGTAAGGGGCGTTGCTGACGTTGGCCCAGTGCGGGCCGTAGGAGACGAACGAGCCTTTGCGCCCGATATTCTGGTAGCTGTTGTCGAACTGCTTCCAGAACGACGGTTCTGATTCGTAGTAAAAGCCTTCCGCCGGGTTGGCGCCGTTATCGGTTAAAAAGAGCAGCACGGTGTTTTTATCACGCCCGGTCTGCTTTAGCGTCGCCATTACCGAGCCTATCTGCGCGTCCATATTAGCGATCATCGCCGCGTATACCTGCATCACTTTGGCGGTGTATTTTTGCTGATCCGGGGTCAGCGCCTCCCACTCTTTATCGAGATCGAGGCCAGGAAGCGGGGTGTCGTTATGGAGGATCCCCAGCGCCTTCAGGCGGGCAATGCGCTGGCGATAGACCTCGGCGTAGCCCTGCTCATACTGGCCTTTAAAACGTGCGATCCACTCGTCCGGTGCCTGCAGCGGGTCATGGGGCGCGGTAAAGGCCAGCCAGGCGAACACCGGCTGTTCCGACGGCGTCTGTTTGATCCACGCATTCATCTGGCTGGCGTAGGCTTCGCTGGAGTAAAAGTTGTCGGGGAGCGAAACGCGCTGGCCGTCGCGGGTGTAGTAGGTGTGGAACGCCTCGACCGTACCCAGCGGTACCGCGTCGTTAAAATGGCTGGTGCCGCCGCCCATAAAGGCGAACGAGTGGCTAAACCCGCGATCTTTCGGCGTGGCGCCGGGCACGAAACCGAGGTGCCATTTCCCGGCCATCAGGGTGTTATAGCCGGCATCTTTAAAGCGTTCTGCCATGGTGGTGACGCGGTCGGTGAGGCGCAGCTCGTAGCCCTCTTTACCGATGGTGCTGTCGTACCACCACATGCCGCCCATACCCGCCTGCTGATTGGTATTGCCGGTTAACAACATCGAACGCGCCGGGGCGGACATCGGCGAGGTGTAATACTGGCTCATGCGCACGCCCTGTTCGGCCATCGCCTGCAGGTTGGGCGTCGGGATTTCGCCACCAAAGGGGCTGATATCGGAATAGCCCATGTCGTCGGCGATAATGACGATCACGTTGGGGCGTTCGGTTTGCGCACTGTGCGCTGCTCCGGAGAGGATCATGCCCAGGGTGGCGGCCACTGCTGTTTTATTCACTGCGTATTCTCCTGTACTGGCTCGGAAGGTGGCGCACCCGCTAAGCAGACGGCGCGACACGGGAGGGGTATCGGTTAGCCAGCCGACTGCTGGCTGTCGACAAAGGCGGTTCGCCAGGCCCGCAGGCCGTTCATGTCCCGGGAATACGGGCGCAACGGGGCGAGGATTTCGTTAAAAAAGCGGAAGTAGCCGGCGCACAGCCGGTTGTAACCGGCGTCGTTGAGGTGGGCGGGGCAGCCGCCCTGGCAGACCATATTCACCGGGCAGCTCTGACACTCCCGGCGGCGGCTTTTTTCGCGTCCGAAGGGCAGGTGCGTGGCGCTATCGACCGCCTGGGCCAGCGTCTGTTCGCTGAGCGCGCCAAGGTGATGACGGTCGTTAATCAGATGGTCGCAGGCGTACAGCTGACCGTCTGGCTCCATCACCAGATTGCTGCCGCAGCGGGCCGCGTGGACGCAGGTGGCGCTGGTATGGGTGAAATATTGCCCCCACGCTTGCTCGATATTCATCACGAACACCCGCCCCATATCGCAACGTTTGCGCCACTGATGCCAGACCGCCACCATAAAGCGTCCCCAGTTGTCGGCGCTTAGCTGATAGCCCTGCTGCAGGGCGTCGCCTTCGCTCATCAGCGGCTGAAATTGCAGATAGCGGGCGCCCAGGCTGACAACGTGGTCGTAAATAGCGGCCGCATGGCGGGTCATCGCGTCATGCACCACCACCAGTAAATTGAATTCCACCTGATGCTGATGCAGCAGGGCGATGCCGCGCAGCGCCGCCGGATAGCTGGCCTGGCCGCGCTTATCCGGGCGGTGCTGGTTTTGCAGCGCTTCGCTACCTTCGAGGCTGACGCCAATCGTAAAACGATGCTCATGAAACAGGCGGCACCACGCATCGTTGATTAGCGTCGCGTTGGTTTGCAGGCTGTTGCTGATCGTCACTCCCGGCGGGGCATACTGCTGCTGTAGCGCCAGCGCTTTTTTATAAAAGCTCAGCCCGGCCAGCAGCGGCTCGCCGCCTTGCCAGACAAAATTGATCTCCCGCGCGCCGGGGGGCTGGGCGGCAATATAGCGGCGAATAAACGACGCCAGCATTGCATCGTCCATTTTTTGCACCGGGGTGTCGCCCTGCGGGTAGTAACAGTAGCGACAGGCGAGATTGCAGGCCGGGCCAATCGGTTTGATCAGAATATGAAAGGGCACCGTTGCCCGGGGTTCAATGACCAGCGGAATTTGCTGCTGGCGTAGCGCGGCGATATTCAGCATCGATGGCTCCGTATTTATTTTTCCGGCGAACGCTATTATTTGGGCAGCACAAAGCTGCGCTTCCGGGAATGGTTAAGCAGCGGATAAGAAAAATATTTATTAGGTATAGAGTAGCGCTTAAAAAAATCACTCGTTCTAAAGGACGAGTTACTGATAAAAAAATGGCAGGAGCAAAATCCTGACGCGGCGAGCGGCCATTAAGTTAATAACTTTTGTTTATGTTTTAATGTAATGTCGATAACAACACGGCATGTGGATTATTAACTCTTTAATTAACAAGGTGTTGAATAATTTTTTGTAACCCATATCACACTGTTAACATGTTAATGATTGTGTTACTTAAATGTGAAATGTATGCTTCATCTATCTGGTATTCATCCGCGTTTAACGCACTTTCACCTCGACGGGAGGGGAATCATGTCTGCTTTATTAAAAGCCAGTCGTAATGATGCGATAATTGCCCGTTGTTTACAGACTATTTCACAGTTAATTCCACTGTCATCGGCGGTTTTTTATCGGGTTAATCAGCGTTTAAAACCCGAAGACTATATTTTGCATAATATTTCGGCCAATACGCATCAACAATATCTGGAATGTTTTCAGCCGCTGGACCCACTGCTGCCGTCCCGCTTTAGCCACCAGGCGATTACCATGGCGGCGATGACGCCGGGGGTGTGCGACCGCCACCGTCACTATTACCACGAGTTTATGCTGCCGAATAACGTCCGCGACATGACGGAAGTCTTTATCCGCCGCGACCGACGCATTATTGCCGGCATCTCCTTAATGCGCGACGCGCCGTTCTCCAGCGAAGAGCGCCTGCGCGCCCAGGCGGTACTGCCGCTGGTGGAGCTGGCTATTCACGACTGTCTCGAGCAGGAAGATGACCTGCCGGCGATGCTGACAGCCAAAGAGCGTGAAGTGGTCGGCATGGTGCGCGAAGGGGCCAGCAATAAGCTGATCGCCCGCCAGATGGATATTTCGCTCTCCACCGTGAAAACCCACTTACGCAATATTTTCGCCAAGACCGACGTGGTCAATCGTACCGAGCTCGTTTCCCGAACCTGGATGCCATCCGCTCAGCGCACGCTGCATCTGTAATCTGACTCATCGCATCCCGCGCGCCGCCGTCAATGGCGGCATTTTCCTGATGCCAGACGGTATCACTCCCTGGGCTATTGTCCGGGGGGCGGTTTTTTTGACTGGAGCACGCATCACGATGTCGAGTACACCTGTTACTGAAAACAGCTTATCCCGGCCCACCGGCCTGGTGTTTACCGTTCGCCTGCTGTGCGCCATCGTGATTTTTGCCGCGATTGCGCCGGGGATCCTGATGACCGCTCCGGCGGTGGCCGCTCAGTTAGCCAGCGAGTGGCGACTGTCCCCCGGGCACATCGGCTATCTGTTCTCGGCTGAGCTGGGGGCGATGAGCCTGGCGACCCTGCCGGCATGGTGGTGGATGAGCCGCCTCAACTGGCGCCGCGTGGCGCTGGCGGCCGGGGTGGTGTTTCTGCTGGCGAACCTGGCCTCGGCGGCGGTGAGCCACTATGAAACGCTGCTGCTGGCCCGTTTTATCGCTTCGCTGGCCGGCGGCACGCTGATGATCCTGTGCATCAGCTGTGCGGCGGGCACCGCCAATCCTTCGCGGGTGTATGCCTTCTGGGTGCTGGGCCAGCTGCTGCTGGGAATTGTGGGACTGTTGATCCTCCCCGGTCTGTTTGCCAGTTTCGGCCTGAAGGTGGTGTATCTGATCCTCGCCACCATCATGCTCTGCTGTCTGCCGCTGGTATCGGCATTTCCACCGCGCTTTCAGCCGATGTCGACTTCCCGTCGGCAGCCCGCCGTCGCGCCGCTGCGTAAGCTTCTCGCGGTGCTGGCGGTCCTGACCTTTTATATCAGCCTCAGCGCGGTATGGACCTTTATCGGCACCATCGGGAGCGCGGCAGGGCTGACGGCGTCGCAGATTGGCCTGGTCCTGGCGGTGGCGACGGTGTTCGGCATTCTTGGCGCCGGTGGTGCGGCCTTACGTGGCACGCAGCGCCCGGACCGCATGGCGGTCTGGCTGGGCTACGGACTGCTGATCCTCAGCATTGTTCTGCTTATCAGCCACCCGCTGCTGCTGCGCTTCGCGCTGGCGGCGGTGCTGTTCAAATTCACCTGGACCTTTGTCCTGCCGTTTATTCTCGCCCGCGTCGCCGGGCTGGATAACAGCGGCCGCTTGATGAACAGCATCAATCTGGTGATTGGCGGCGGTATGGCCGCCGGTCCGGCGCTGGCCGGGACGCTGCTGCAACATTTTTCCAGCGCCGACGCGCTGCTGGCCGCAGCAGGCGGCTGCGCCTTGCTCTCGGCAGGATTGATTCTGGCGGCATCGCCCGCCGGAAAGCGTGATCTAACAGGAGGATAGAGTGAAAAGAAAAACCGGTTTCTTCTTTGATGAGCGTTGTTTCTGGCACAGCACCGGCCTGCATGCGGTGACCTTACCGGTCGGGGGCTGGGTACAGCCGCCAGCAGGGGGCGGCCATGCCGAGTCGCCGGAGACTAAACGGCGAATGAAAAACCTGATGGATGTGTCGGGTCTGACCGCCCAGCTGCAGCTTTACAGCGCGGCGGCTGCGAGCGAGGAGGATCTGCAGCGCATTCATCCGGTCCATTATCTTGAGCGTTTTAAGGCGATCAGCGATAACGGCGGTGGCATGCTGGGGAAAGAGGCGCCGCTGGGGCCGGGCAGCTACGAGATAGCCTCGCTGTCTGCCGGGCTGGCCAGCGCTGCGGTCGAGGCGGTATTGCGCGGTGAACTGGATAACGCCTACGCGCTGTCGCGGCCGCCGGGACACCACTGCCTGCCTGACCAGTCGATGGGCTTCTGTTTCCTCGCCAATATTCCCATTGCCGTCGAGCGGGCGAAGGCGTTGCACGGCCTGGGCAAAGTGGCGATCCTCGACTGGGATGTCCACCACGGCAACGGGACGCAGCATATCTATCTGCAACGTGACGATGTTCTGACTATTTCGCTGCACCAGGACGGTTGCTTCCCGCCGGGCTATGCCGGGGAAGACGACCGCGGCACCGGCGCGGGCGAAGGCTATAACATCAATATTCCGCTGATGGCCGGCGCGGGAGACGACAGCTGGCGCTATGCGCTGGAGACCATCGTGATCCCGGCGCTGACCCGCTTTGAACCGGAGCTGATTATCGTGGCCTGCGGTTACGATGCGAACGCCATGGACCCGCTGGCGCGGATGCAGTTGCACAGTGATAGCTTCCGCGCGATGACCGAACAGGTGCAGGCTGCGGCAGATCGGCTGTGCGGCGGTAAGCTGGTGATGGTGCATGAAGGGGGCTACGCCGAATCCTACGTACCGTTCTGCGGGCTGGCGGTGATGGAAGCGTTGAGCGGCGTGAGAACCGCGGTGGAGGATCCGTTGCTGGAATTTATTCAACAGCAACAACCGCGTGAAGCATTTAGCGCTTTCCAGCGCCAGGCGCTTGATACCCTGGCGCGTCAGTTTGGCCTGAACTAACGGCCCCACGCTTCTCCGCAATCAACGCGGAGAAGCGTTCTCCTGCGAATGCCCTTCTGTTGTTACCGTCTGCTGCATCCACTGATTGACCGCCTGATTCATCATGCTCATGACGCTCAACAGCAGCATGCGCTGCTGTTTTTCGAGACGCAGATAGCGGCGCAGGGGCGGCATTTTGCAGACCACTTCACTGGCGGCCCACGGCTCAATGCAGCAGCGCCAGCGCTGGTCGTCGAGGGTAAAGGTGAAGCGGCGATAGTCCAGTTCGCTGAGCGTCTGCTGCAAGCGGGGAAAACCGTTGAGATAGCGGGCGAGTTCAGCGGCGGTTTTGCTGCCGCGAAAGGTGACCGGCTGGCGTTTCAGCCAGCCGGATTGATGGGCGCGGATCTTCCCCTGAGCGGGCCGGGAGAGCGGCCCCTCAACGACAAATTCGCAACTGTGAATGCTCGCCATAAACAGCCGTTTTTGGCGAACGCTGACGGTGACATCGGTGCTGGCGTTAAGGTGCAGTACCGCGCTGCGCTCGCTGAGCTTTTCGCCGGGCCAGCCGGCGAGATCGCGCTGGACTGCATTCATTAACGGCGTGCTAAACGAGGGGACGGAGGACATCGGGTGTCATCTCCCCATGGTTTTGTTTCTCGTAGTTGCCGATGGCGCGCTCCACCACCTCTTCGACGGGTACCGGACGGAACGGATTGACCCGCTGAACGCACACCGTCCAGAACAACGCGTAGGCGGCGGTCAGCCCGAGCATGATGCCGAACGGCACCAGCACGTCGCGGCTGTCCATGCCCGGCGGGGTGATGTTGATGATGGCGATAATAATCCCGACGCTGGAGATAATCTGCGGCAGCGGAAACCACGGTGAGCGATAGGCCCGCGGCAGGTCCGGGCGGCGGATACGCAGCAGCACCACCGACAGGGTCACCAGCAGATAAGCCACGCCCCAGGCGCAAACGGCGGCGAGGATCAGCGGAACGATCCGGTCAATATCGCCGTTCAGATACCAGGCGTGCAGGCAAGGGATCGCCACGCCGATGGCAATGGCGATGACCGGCGTCTTAAAGCGCGGGTGCAGCCAGGTGAGGAAGCGGGGCAGGGCGCCGTCCAGCGCCATCCCGTAGATAATGCGCGGCACGGCGGCCATCAGGGTATTGATGGTGGCGCAGCCCGCCAGCAGCAGCCCGACGCCGAGCCAGTACTGGCCCGCATGGCCCATCACCCGCTCGGCAAAGGCCGGGATCGCCATCGGCGTATCCAGCAGATGGACGTTGGTCGCCGCATCCAGCACCACGTTTTCGACCTGACGGTTAATGGCCGCGCCGTAGATAAACATGCAGCTGGCGACGCCGAACAGACCGAGCGCCATGGCGCGCGGAATGGTGCGGTGGGCCTGTTTAATTTCCGGGGCCATCGGTGTGACCAGCTCGCAGCCGACGAACATAAACATCGCCATGCCGATATAGCCGAACAGGCCGGAGAGGTCGCTGACGTTCAGCGGCGTCCCGAACCAGCCGGAAAGGTGGGTCACCGGCGCCATAAAAATACCGCACAGGCCGAAGATGGTCAGGGTGCTCCACATCCCGAAGGTCAGCACCACTTCCACCTTGCCGAAGATCTCCACGCCAATGGCGTTCAGCAGGCCGAACACCACCACCATCCCGACGCCCACCATCCAGGTGTTCTGGTGCACCGCCATCTGGCTGCTGATGGATTCGAAGTTCACCAGCGCCATCACCCCGGCGAGAATGGTTTCTGCGGTTCCGGCAAAAATATGGACGATCAGATAGGCGCACAGTGCGCCGGTGATCGCAAAAAAACGTCCCATCCCACAGGCGATATAGTCATAGACCGAACCGGTAGTGGGGATCAGCGTGGCCGCCTCGGCAAAGGTGGTGACCTGTGCCTGCATCATGATAAACGCCAGCAGCACCGCCAGGGCGAAGGTGTCGCCACCCATGCCAAAACCGCTGGTTACGGTGAGGATCACCGGGCTGGCCATAATCAGCCCGACGGAGCTGGCGAGGGTAGTGGGAAAGCCGACGACGCCGCGTTCGAGATGGCTGGCGAGTCTTTTACTGAACATAGTCAACCTCTGCACAAAATAGGGAAGGGCAGGGAGCGGCGCAAAGCGAAGCGCCATTCCGGATAGTCATAATTTAGGTTGGCATCCGGCTCAATGAATATCGTCCTGAAGGTGGAGAACGGCGCTTGATTCTGTGATGTAGAGCAGGCGCCACTCCCCGCCGCCGTGCGCCGGGGAGTGGCGGGGGGCGTTAGCGGCTTTCGACGTTGGCCAGGTAGTGCTTAACGAAACGCGGCGTCAGGATCTTCCACTCCACTTCGGTGCCCTGTTTGACAAACCAGCTGTCGCCCGCCACGAAGCGCTGCGGCTGGCCGCCAGCGACGGTCAGCTCAACTTCGCCTTCGAGGACGGTAGCGTGTTCGGTAAACGGATAGGTCATGGTAAAGCTCCCCTGGGTGGAGGAAAACAGACCGCAGGTAAAGGGGTCCTGCGGTTCACCGTAAATCATAGCGCCCGCTACCTGCGGATCGCCAGCGGTCGGCGTCGCGCCCAGCAGGCTGACGCTGCCGATAGGCTGCAGTTCGGGAACAGGTTGATCGAGTTTAAATGCGTGCATGATGTTCTCCTGGTTAACTCCGGCCTTTCCAATAACCGGCGGTTTGATGCATAAGTTTTCCGGCGGTGACCAGCAGCGTGCGCAGGCTGTCACGACCGTGGATTGTCGCGTGGGGAATGCTGCTCATCAGGCGGTAGCGATCGGAGCCGCCATTGATGCCCTCGGCGAGAATTTTGCACACGATGTGCGAGGGGGTGACGCCGAAGCCGGAGTAACCCTGAACGTAGAAGACGTTATTGTGCTCGCGCAGGGTGCCTATCTGCGGGAACAGGTTGGCGCTGCAGGCCATCGGGCCGCCCCAGGCGAAGTCGATTTTGACATCCTTCAGATACGGGAAGACCTCCGCCAGCAGGGTGCGGTTCCAGGCGGCAAAATCGTTGGGGGTATACTCAAGATAACGGGTGGCGCTGCCAAACAGCAGGCGGTTTTCCCGGGTAATGCGGTAGTAGTTGATCACTGGGCGAATATCGCTGAAGGCGCCGCGCAGCGGGCTGATGCGTTCAATCAGCGCATCGGACAGCGGCTCGGTCGACACCTGATAGGAGTAGGTCACCAGGGTCTTGTTGTAGATCTCCGGTTCCATATTGTTGAGGAAGCTGTCGCAGGCCCACAGCAGTTTGGCGGCCTTGACGCTGCCCATCGCCGTGCGGACGCGGACCGTTTTACCGTAATCCACTTCAACCACCGGCGAGGATTCGAAAATTTTCACCCCCAGCGAGTGCGCCGCCTGCGCCGATCCCAGCAGCATATTCAGCGAGTGGATCTGCCCGCCGCCCATGTGCTTGAGCGCACCGCAGTACACATCGGAGCCGACCACCTGCTGCACGTCGCTGCCGGTATAGAGGGCGATATCTTCATCCGGGGTGGCGGCCTTGAACTCTTTCTCCCACTGGCGCAGCGTCTTCAACTGACGCTGGTTGTAGGCCAGATAGCCGTAGCCGGGGACGAAGTCGGCGTCGATATTGTATTTTTGAATGCGCTCGCGAATGATCCCCGCACCAAGGTTAGAGATTTTAAACAGCGTCTCCAGCCCCTCTTTCCCCACGTGTTTTTTCACTGCTTCAATGTCGTGACCAATACCGGCCATCACCTGGCCACCGTTGCGCCCGGTACCGCCGTAGCCTAAATGGCGGGCCTCCAGCACCACCACGTTGGTGATGCCCTGTTCCGCCAGCTCCAGCGCGGTGTTGATCCCGGAAAAGCCGCCGCCAATGATCACCACGTCGGCTTCGATATCGTCCTGCAGCGCCGGAAAATGCAGCTGGTATTTTTTGGTGGCGCCATAGTAGTTCAGCGCATCGATTTTGATATTCATAGCGTTACCCTGTCTCGCCTGGCTAAGGCACCCATCACAGCATGGCGGCGGGGGGCTGAATATCGTTCGAAAGAATGACGTTCTTTAGAACGATAGGCTGCGCGAACCGGACGTGGTGGGATGGGGGACATTTTCTGAAACCACGGGTGCCACCGATGAGCGACGTAACCTTGCTTGCTGAAGTAACCGCGTTTTTACGCCAACCCCACGGCCAGTTTATTGCCGGGGAAGCCTTGCCGGGTAACGGACCGACGCTGGCCGTCGTCAATCCCGCCACCGGTAAAGCGATAGCGAACGTGACATCCGCGAATGCGGATCAGGCGGCGCAGGCGATGGCGAGCGCCAGTCAGGCGTTTGCCACCTGGCGTGAGACGCCGGCGCTACAGCGCGGCACGCTGCTGCTGAAACTGGCGGACCAGCTGGCAGCGCATCGCGAGGAGCTGGCGCAGCTGGAGAGCCTGTGCTCCGGGAAAACCATCTCCCTGGCGCGGATGCTCGAACTGGATCAATCGGTGGCGTTCCTGCGCTACTTTGCCGGCTGGGCCGGGAAAGTCACGGGGGAAACCCTGGATGTGTCGCTTCCGTCGATGGCCGGTGAGAAGTACACGGCGTTTACCCGTCGCCAGCCGCTGGGCGTGGTGGTGGGGATCGTGCCGTGGAATTTTTCGATCATGATCGCTATCTGGAAGCTGGCGGCGGCGCTGGTGTGCGGCTGCACCATCGTGCTGAAACCGAGCGAATATACGCCGCTGACCCTGCTACGGGTGGCGGAGTTGGCCAAAGCGGCGGGGATCCCCGACGGTGTGATCAACGTGGTTAACGGCGCCGGGGGGGATATCGCCCAGCGGCTGATTACCCACCCGACCTGTGCGAAGGTCAGTTTTACCGGTTCGGTGGTCACCGGCGGTAAGGTCCAGCAGTCGGCGGCCGGGGCCGGGAAACGTGTCACTCTGGAGCTGGGGGGCAAAAATGCCGCCTTGTTCCTCGACGATCTCACCCCCGAGGCGATGGCCGACGGCATTATCGAAGCGGGCTATCTCAACCAGGGGCAAATCTGCGCCGCCGCCGAGCGGTTTTATCTGCCGGAAGGCAAGCTGGATGCGGTTCTTGAGCTGCTGAAACAGCGGCTTGCAGCACTGCGTCCCGGCTCGCCGCTGGACGAGCAAACGCCAATGGGGCCGCTGGCCAACCGGCAGCAGTTTGAGAAAGTCCTGCAGCTGATTGAGACGGCGCGGCAAGAGGGTGACACCATCGTCTGCGGCGGCGAAGCGCTGCCCGGCGAGGGCTATTTCGTCCTGCCGACGGCGGTGAAGGTGCGTAGCGAAAACAGCACCCTGATGCAGGAAGAGACGTTCGGCCCGGTGTGTAGTTTTATCGGTTACCAGAGCGAAGCGGATGCGCTGTCCCGCATCAACGCCTCGCCGTTTGGCCTCGCCGCCAGCGTCTGGTCGGATAATATCCGCAAAGCGCTGCGCTACTCTGAGGCGATTAACGCCGGGATCGTCTGGGTGAACATGCACACCTTTCTCGACCCGGCGGTGCCGTTCGGCGGCATGAAAGGGTCGGGAACAGGGCGTGAATTCGGTAGCGCGTTTATCGATGATTACACCGAACTGAAATCGGTGATGGTGCGCTACTAAGCTATCTGCTGGCATTACCCCGATGATCTTCAGGCCGCGCAATCTAAATTGCGCGGCCTGTTGCTTTTCTCCTCCGCCGTTCTGGCGACATAATTCGGCTTGCGCACAAAAAGATAATGCGTATAGTTCTCATTCTTCTTTTTGTTTGCAGGCTAAGCATGGACTGACCTGCGCCAGTGACTTGCTCACAGGGAAACAGCGAAGGCACAGGGTGGGGCTCACTCTCGTCAGGCCGGAAAATCATAATATCGGCGCGGAGCTACCACTGGCTCATTGATTTTGTTAAGGATCTCCACAATGAAATACACCATACCGGTATTAGCTCTGGCGATTTCTGCTGTCTTAAGCGGCTGCGTTGCCAACCGCTCCGCCCCTGTCACCCCGCCTGCGGTAGAGAAAACCACCACCACCGTCGCACAGCCGTTGAAACGCGAGCTGGCGGAGGGGCTGTACGAAATGGCGCTCAGCCCGAAGGGCGATGCCCTGTACGTTGCCAGCGCAGAAGGGTTTAAAGATGTGCAGGGCGGGGCGGTGTATAAGCTCGACCCGAAAACCCTGAAGACGATCGGCCTGAGCTACACCGACCTGAAAAACTTTGCGGTACAGATAACGCCAGACGGTAGCACGCTGTTCGTCACGAACTCGCTGGATGGCGGCATCAGCGCCATCGACACCGCCACCGGCAAAGTGAAAAAACGCCTGCTGTTCAGCGAGCGCAATGACAAAGACCTGCCGTACGGCGCGCGCCAGATCCTGCTGCTGGATAACACCCTGTATGTCGGCGCCGTTGCCGATCCGGCGCAAATCTGGGTGGTGGATGCCACCACGCTGAAGCTGAAAACGCGGATTAAAAACACCGGAAAATGGATGACGGGCCTGCACTATTCTGCGCAAACCGGACGTCTGTATGCCGCCAACGGCAGCGGTGAAATTCTGGTGATCAATCCACGCAATAACCGCGTTGAGCAGCGCTGGAAACCGCTCGGCGATAAGCCAGCGTTGTTGCTGAACCTTGCCGAAGACAGTAAGACCGGCCGCTTGTTCGTCACCGACAACTCAAAAGCCAAAACCACTCTGGTGCTGGACATTCATAGCGGCAAAGTGATTAAGCAACTGGACGTGGGCGACTCGCTGGCGGTGCAGTTCAACCCAATACGCAATGAGATTTATATCTCCCAGCGCGAATCCGGCAAGGTTATCAGCCTCGATGGCACCAGCTATGCGCTGAAGCACAGCTGGGCGATCCCGGCGAACCCGAACAGCCTGCTGCTCTCCGCCGACGGCCAGACATTGTTTGTCACCGTCAAACAGCCGTTTAACAAAGATCATTCGACCAAAGGTCCGGACAGCGTTGTCCGTATCGACCTGAACGCGAAATAAGAAATTCGGGCCCGGCGGCGGGCCCTTTGTTTTACTTTCCTCACCGATGGGACAAATTATGCATACCTCTCACTACCCGGCTTTCCCGCTACGGAAAACGCTGCTGGCGTTAACCATTGGCGCGATCGCCCATTCTGCCACGGCGGCGGAAAACGACGCCGAGCGCAAGAAAACAGAAGAAACGATGGTCGTCCAGGCGGTACCCGACAGTGATTTTAAATCTGGCGGCGATCTGGTGGTGCCGGCTTATCTCGATGGACAGGTAGCGAACGGCGGTCGTCTTGGGATGCTGGGTGAACAAAACGCGATGGACGTGCCGTTTAGCATCATCGGCTATACCTCTAAGCTGATTCAGGACCAGCAGGCGCACACCATTACCGACGTGGTGAGTAACGATGCCGGGGTCCAGCCGGTACAGGGCTATGGTAACTACGCTGAAACCTACCGTATTCGCGGCCTCAAATTCGATGGCGATGATATGACCCTCAGCGGGCTGGCTGGCGTGGTACCGCGTCAGGTGGTGGATACCGCCATGCTTGAGCGGGTAGAAATTTTTAAGGGGGCGAACTCTCTGCTTAACGGCGCCGCCAGTTCAGGCGTTGGGGGGATGATTAACCTCGAGCCTAAGCGGGCGGAAGATACCCCGACGGCTCACGTAGGTGTGGATTACACCTCTGATTCTCAGGTTGGTGGTTCGCTGGATTTAGGGCGCCGCTTTGGCGACGATAACCAGTTTGGCGCACGGGTAAACCTGGTGCATCGCGAAGGTGAGGCGGCGGTCGAGAATGACAAGCGCAGAACCACCCTGGCCTCCATTGGTCTCGATTATCGCGGCGAACGTTTACGTAGCTCTTTTGATTTTGGTTATCAGAAGAAAACGTTCCATGGCGGTCCGATGGGAATCAACATTTCTGCTGTCGATTTTATCCCGCGCCTCCCGGGTAATACCCACAACTACACGCAAGACTGGGCCTACAGCGATATCGAAAATGAGTTTGGTATGCTGAGAATGGAGTACGACATTGTCGATAAATGGACGGCCTATGCGTCGCTGGGCGCTCAGCATGCCCATGAGATTGGTTTATACAGCGCGTCTAAGTTGATCGATCGCGAGGGTAACGCCACCGCGGGACGCCTGGATACCAACCGCTACATTGATACCGCCAGCGGTATGGCCGGAATACGCGGTGAGTTTGCTACCGGTTTTGTCTCGCACAAAGTGAATGTCGGCTATTCGGCGAAAACCCAGAACGATAAAACGGCGTGGCGCATGTCGAAAGCCGCGGATAACCCGCAGGTAAATATCTACGATACCCAGCAGGTTGCCCCTCCCGCGAACTCATCTTTCGGTGGTGACTATTACGATCCGCTCACCAGCGGTCGTACCCGTACGCAGGGCTGGTTACTGAGCGATACGCTGGGCGTACTGGACGATACGCTCCTGTTTACCGTTGGCGCACGTCATCAAAAAGTGGTGGTGCGTAACTACGACAAAACCACCGGTTTGCAAAGCGATGCGTATGACGATAGCCGCTGGATGCCAACCTATGGGGTGGTCTACAAGCCGTGGGAGGTTATCTCTTTATACGCTAACCACACCGAAGCGTTGCAGCCGGGAAGTAATGCCCCGACCTCCGCGACCAACTATGGTGAAAGCATCGGCATCATTCACTCCAAACAAAATGAAGTCGGCGTGAAGGCTGATTTTGGCCGAATTGGCGGCTCGCTGGCGCTGTTTGAGATTAAAATGCCCTCAGCATTTCTTGATAGCCAGAAACACTATGGCCTTAACGGCGAGCAGCGTAACCGCGGCGTTGAATTTAACGTCTTCGGCGAACCGATGTATGGCCTGCGCCTGAATGCCAGCGCCACCTGGCTGGCAGCCGAGCTGTCGAAAACCAAAGATGGCATCAACGATGGTAAAACCGCGATTGGCGTACCGGGATTCTATGCGGTGCTGGGCGCAGAGTACGACATCAAGCCTATCGATGGCCTGACCGCAACAGCCCGCCTCAACCATTCCGGATCGCAGTACGCCGATCAGGCGAACACCAAGAAGATCGATAGTTTCACCACCCTCGATCTCGGCGTGCGCTATCGCCTGGCGCTGAACGAGAATCAGAACCAGATGACGGTGCGGGCGGGCGTGGATAACGTGACAGATGAGAACTACTGGTCCGGTGCGGATGACAGCGGAACCTATCTGTTCCGCGGCGAACCACGGACGTTCAAAGTGTCGGTAGGCTACGATTTCTAAGTCACCATGCAGGAGCGGACAGGTCTGCCCGCTCCTCGCTATCGAGTCATCAACGAACGAAGCCAGCGCATCTGTAACTTGAAGTAGGGCCAGCAGAAGTGTAAAAAGGTGCCCCTTCATAGAAACTAACAGGTGATCGACGTGAAAGACGCGTCAACGCAGCCAGATACCGCAGCAGATAGCGGCCCGGCGCTTCATCGCGGTTTACAGAACCGACATATTCAGTTAATTGCTCTGGGCGGTGCCATCGGTACCGGTTTGTTCCTTGGGATTGGTCCGGCGATTCAGATGGCCGGTCCAGCGGTGTTAATTGGCTATGCGGTCGCCGGGATCGTGGCATTTTTGATCATGCGCCAGCTTGGCGAAATGGTGGTGGAAGAGCCGGTATCCGGATCCTTCGCCCACTTTGCCTATAAATACTGGGGCCCGTTTGCTGGTTTCCTCTCCGGCTGGAACTACTGGGTGATGTTCGTGCTGGTGGGCATGGCGGAGCTGACCGCCGCCGGCATCTATATGCAGTACTGGCTTCCCGATGTCCCCACCTGGGTCTGGGCCGCGGCCTTCTTCGTGATTATCAACGCCGTTAACCTCGTGAACGTCCGCCTGTATGGCGAGGCGGAGTTTTGGTTTGCGTTGATCAAAGTGCTGGCGATTATCGGCATGATCGGTTTTGGCC
Source organism: Klebsiella sp. R445 (assembly GCF_051131755.1). Lineage (NCBI taxonomy): Bacteria > Pseudomonadati > Pseudomonadota > Gammaproteobacteria > Enterobacterales > Enterobacteriaceae > Klebsiella > Klebsiella sp. R445. Next base: position 1,803,770 of record NZ_CP180446.1, on the reverse strand, counting down.
TGTGGATGCTGTTTGGCGGCCACGGCGGCAGTAAAGCCGGCTTTGATAACCTGTGGCGTCACGGCGGTTTCTTTGCCACCGGCTGGCATGGCCTGGTGATGTCGCTGGCGGTGATTATGTTCTCCTTCGGCGGCCTGGAGCTGATCGGTATTACCGCGGCGGAAGCGCAGAATCCGGAAAAGAGCATTCCGAAGGCGGTCAACCAGGTGGTGTACCGTATTCTGCTGTTTTATATCGGTTCGCTGGTGGTCCTGCTGGCGCTCTACCCGTGGGTCGAGATCAAATCCGACAGCAGCCCGTTTGTAATGATTTTCCACAATCTTGACAGCAACGTGGTGGCTTCTGCGCTGAACTTTGTCATCCTGGTGGCATCGCTGTCGGTCTATAACAGCGGCGTTTACTCCAACAGCCGGATGCTGTTCGGCCTGTCGGTGCAGGGCAACGCGCCGAAGCTTCTCGCTCGCGTCAGCAAGCGCGGCGTGCCGGTCAATTCGCTGATCCTTTCCGGGGTGATCACCTCGCTGGTGGTGCTGCTGAACTACCTGCTGCCGCAAAAAGCGCTGGGTCTGCTGATGGCACTGGTGGTGGCGACGCTGCTGCTGAACTGGATCATGATCTGCATGGCGCACCTGAAATTCCGCGCCGCGCAGCGACGTAAAGGCCGCGAGTCGAAGTTCAAAGCGCTGCTGGCGCCGGGTGGCAACTATCTGTGCATTGCTTTCCTGGCATTGATCCTGGTGCTGATGTGCACCCTCGACGGCATGCGCCTGTCGGCTATTCTGCTGCCGGTCTGGATCCTGTTCCTGTTTGTGGTCTTCAAGCTGCTGCGCCGTCCGGCGTAATATCTCTTGCCCCGGCATCCGTCGGGGCACTCTGCTTATTATTGTGATCGTCTTCGCGCTTAACGTATATCGCTAAGGATCTTCTTTTTGTAATCGATTACTTTCTATCTCGAGATGTTTTGTAATCGATTACTTTTTGAGGGTGTGAACATGGTATCCACAAGTGAAGGTCGTGAAAGTGCCTGCGTGCAGCACCGGTTTCTGGTGCCGCGTCTGTCGCTAATGATGTTTATGCAGTTCTTTATCTGGGGAAGCTGGTCGGTGACTATGGGGCTGGTGATGACCCGCTACGATATGGCGTTGCTGATTGGCGATGCGTTTTCTGCCGGGCCGATTGCCTCGATCCTGTCGCCGTTTGTGCTGGGGATGCTGGTCGACCGCTTTTTTGCTTCGCAGAAGGTGATGGCGGTGATGCACCTGGCGGGCGCGGTGATCCTGTGGTTCGTCCCACAGGCGCTGGTGGCACAAAATGGCGCGCTGCTGATCGGCCTGCTGTTTGGCTATACGCTGTGCTATATGCCAACGCTGGCGCTGACCAATAATATCGCCTTCCACAGCCTGAGCAACGTCGATAAGACCTTCCCGGTGGTGCGCGTCTTCGGCACCATCGGCTGGATCATTGCCGGGATCTGTATCGGGGTCACCGGGATTTCTGACACCACCGCTATCTTTAATCTGGCGGCGCTGTGTTCGGTGGTGCTAGCGGTCTATAGCCTGACGCTGCCGCATACGCCAGCACCGGCCAAAGGTATCCCGGTGAAATTTCGCGATCTGTTGTGCGCCGATGCTTTCGCGCTGCTGAAGACGCGCCACTTCTTTATCTTTTCGCTCTGCGCCACGCTGATCTCTATTCCGCTGGGGACCTACTACGCCTATACCGCTTCTTATCTGGCGGATGCGGGCGTGGCGGATGTCAGCACCGCGATGTCGTTTGGTCAGATGTCGGAAATCGCCTTTATGCTGGTGATCCCGCTGTTGTTCCGCCGTCTGGGAGTGAAGTACATGCTGCTGGTCGGGATGGTGGCGTGGTTTGTCCGTTACGCTTTCTTTGCTCTCGGCGTGAGTGAAGAGGGGCGCTTCCTGCTCTATCTCGGCATCCTGCTGCACGGCGTGTGCTATGACTTCTTCTTTGTCGTCGGCTTTATCTATACCGACCGCGTGGCGGGGGACAAGGTCAAGGGCCAGGCGCAAAGCATGATCGTCATGTTTACCTACGGCATCGGCATGCTGCTGGGCTCACAAATTTCCGGCGCACTGTATAACCAGCTGGTGGCCGGGCAGACCGTGCCGCAGGCGTGGGTCACCTTCTGGTGGATCCCGGCGGTGGCGGCTGCGGTTATTGCACTGATTTTCCTTTTCTCTTTCCAGTACAACGAGAAAGAGCAGCACTGATTTTAAGGAGGTGGTATGAAAACGATCAAGGGACCGGGGATTTTCCTGGCACAGTTTATCGGGCCGCAGGCGCCGTTTAACACCCTGGACGGGATCGCGGCCTGGGCCGCCGGGTTGGGTTATCAGGCGCTGCAGATCCCGTGTAATCATCCGGCGATTTTTGATGTCGAGCAGGCGGCGGCGAGCCAGACCTACTGCGATGATATTCGCGGGCGGCTGGCGGAGCATGGCCTGACCATCAGCGAGCTGTCCACGCATCTGGAAGGGCAACTGGTGGCGGTCCATCCGGCCTATTACGCGGCGTTTGACGCATTCGCACCGGCGGCGCTGCGCGGTCAGCCCCAGGCGCGCCAGCAGTGGGCGGTGGAGAAGGTGCGCCAGGCGGCTATCGCCTCGGGGCGCTTAGGCTTGCAGGCCCACGCCACATTCTCCGGCGCGCTGGCGTGGCCGCAGTTTTATCCCTGGCCGCCGCACAACCCGACGCTGATTGATGAGGCCTTTGATGAACTGGCGTGCCGCTGGCGGCCGCTGCTCGATAGCTTCGATGAGCAGGGGGTCGATCTGTGCTACGAGATCCATCCTGGTGAGGACCTGCACGACGGGGTGACCTTTGAGCGCTTCCTGCAGCGGGTGGATAATCATCCGCGCTGCAATATGCTCTACGATCCCAGCCATTTACATCTGCAGCAGATGGACTACCTGGCCTACATCGACATCTATCATGAGCGGATCAAAGCTTTTCACGTCAAAGATGCCGAGTTCCGCCGCGACGGGCGCAGTGGGGTTTACGGCGGCTACCAGAACTGGCTGCAGCGGGCCGGGCGCTTCCGCTCGCCGGGCGACGGGCAGATTGATTTCAAAGGTATTTTCAGCAAGCTCACCGAGTACGACTTCGACGGCTGGGCGGTACTGGAGTGGGAATGCTGTCTGAAGGACGCTGAAGCCGGGGCGCGTGAGGGCAGCGAGTTTATCCGCCGCCACATCATTCCGGTCTCCGGGCGGGCGTTTGATGATTTTGCCAACGGCAAGGAGGCGCAAGGATGATTCAGGTCGGCATTATTGGCACCGGGTTTATCGGCCCGGCACATATCGAGGCGCTGCGCCGGGTGGGGGATATCGAGGTCGTGGCGCTGTGTGACAGCGACCTGGCTCAGGCGCAGCACAAAGCGCGGCAGCTCAATGTCGCTCACGCTTACGGGCAGGTTGAGGCGCTGCTGGCGCATCCGGGATTGCAGGTGGTGCATAACTGTACGCCGAACCATCTGCACGCGGAGATTAACCGTCAGGTGCTGCGCGCCGGGCTGCATCTGTTCTCGGAAAAGCCGCTGTGTATGCTGCCGGAGGAGGCGCGTGAGCTGGTGTCGCTGGCGGAAAGCGCCGGCGTGGTGCACGGCGTGAGCTTTGTCTACCGCCAGTTTGCCATGGTCCAGCAGGCCGCCAGCATGGTGCGCGACGGGCAGGTCGGGCGGCTGTTTTCAGCGCACGGCAGCTATTTGCAGGACTGGATGCTGTGGCAAACCGACTACAACTGGCGGGTGGAATCGGCGCTGGGCGGCGCCTCGCGGGCGGTGGCGGATATCGGCTCCCACTGGTGCGACACGGTACAGTTCATGACCGGGAAACGCATCACCGAGGTGATGGCGGATCTCTCCATCGTCTGGCCGACGCGCCAGGCGGCGGTTTCGGGCGAGGCAACCTTCAGCCAGCCGGGGGAAGATCAGCAGTATGAAGCGCGGCAGGTGGATACCGAAGATATGGGGTCGGTGCTGTTTCGCTTTGAGGACGGCAGTAAAGGCTGCTTTACCGTGTCGCAGGTCAGCGCGGGACGCAAGAACCGCCTGGCGGTGGAATTAAACGGCAGCCAGTGCTCGCTGGCGTGGGATCAGGAGGTCCCGCAGCGCTTGTGGATTGGGCGGCGCGCGCAGCCAAACCAGCTGCTCAGCGACGATCCCGGACTGATGCAGCGCGATGTCGCCGCCAGCGCCCATTTTCCCGGCGGGCATATCGAGGGCTGGCCGGATGCCTTTAAAAATATGATGCTGAGCTTTTATCAGGCGGTGCGTGCCGGCAAGATGCCGGAGGCAGAGCAGCGACGCTTCGCCTCGTTCTATGAGGGGGCGGATGTGATGTACATCATTGATGCCATTCTGCAAAGTCACCAGCAGCAGCGCTGGGTTCGCGTCGCACGATAGCAGGCAAACGCTGCGCCACCAGGGTGGCGCAGCGGGCGTTATTTCACCCCGAGATAACCATCCAGATAGGCGCCGGACAGTTCGTTGCCGAACAGCACGGCGTCTTTATTTTCCATCTGATGTTCCCATTTATCGCTGCTGTTGCCGTTAAAGGCGTGCTGCGTCTGGCTCCCCTTGGCGATTTGCTGTTTGATCGCCTCGGCGTTGCTGCGGGCCGCGCTTTCGCTGACGCCGCTGCTCCGATCCTTCTGACCGCGCTGATACGCTTCGGTGAAGGTCGGGAGATTCAGGCGATAGTTCTCCTGGCGGTTCACGGCGTAATTGCCGCCGACAAAATCGGAACGGTGGGCAATGAAATAGTAGGCGTGACGCTCCGGTGAGGATTTAGACGAGGTACAGCCGGTGAGCGCAATGAGTGAACAGCCGATAGCGAGAAGCGTGATTTTAATCTTCATGGTGGCATCATCCTTAACGTATTTATTATGTCAGGCCAGGCGGCAAAACAGCACCATCCCCGGCGCTCAGGTTTACGACGCTATCATCGCGCTGACCGCGCCCGGAAAATAGCCCCGATTATTTGTTGTTTTCCCCGTAACGGCTGGTGACAGGTCGCGGTGAACATCGTGATTTCTCCCGCCACGCCTCCATCGACGGCGTATTTATGATAGCCTTCGCACAATAACTTTTATCGCAGGAAATGCAGCCGTTATGTCAATTCAGAAGATTGCTCGCCTGGCGGGGGTGTCGGTGGCCACCGTCTCGCGGGTGCTGAATAACAGTGATACCGTTAAACCGAAGAACCGTGAACGCGTGTTGCAGGCGATAAAAGAGAGCAACTATCAGCCGAACCTGCTGGCGCGCCAGCTGCGCACGGCGCGTAGCTACATGATTCTGGTGATGGTGTCGAATATCGCCAACCCTTTCTGCGCGGAAGTGGTGAAGGGGATTGAAGAAGAAGCGGAAAAGCACGGCTACCGCATCCTGCTGTGTAATTCGGGTTCCGATCTGGCGCGTTCCACTTCGGGGCTGAGGCTGCTGTCGGGCAAAGTGGTTGACGGTATTATTACCATGAACGCCCTTGCCAGCCTGCCGGAGCTGACGATGATGATCGGCGAGGCGCCGTGGGTGCAGTGCGCCGAATACGCCGATAGCGGCACGATTTCCTGCGTCGGTATCAACGACATTGACGCCGCGCAAGGGGCGGTCTCACGCCTGGCGGAGAGCGGGCGTCAGCGCATTGCCCTGATAAACCACGACCTGAGCTACCGCTATGCCCGTCTGCGCGAGCGTGGGTACAAAAACGTCCTGCATGTCCGGGGGATGGGCTATCAACAGGTGGCCTATGCCAGCGATCTCAGCGCCGCCGCGGGTAAAGCCGCCATGGAGACGCTGCTGGCCGCGAAAGAGTTGCCGGATGCGGTGTTTGCGGTGGCGGATTCGCTGGCGGCGGGGGCGTTACGCGCGATTGCCCAGGCCGGTCTGCGGGTGCCGGAAGATATTGCCGTGATGGGGTTTGATGGCACTGAACTGGCGGAGATGGTCTCGCCGCAGCTGACCACCGTTGAACAGCCGTCCCGCGAGATTGGCCGCGAGGCGGTGACGCTGCTGCTGAAGAAAATCGATAATCCTGATGCCGCTGCCGAGCGGGTGATGATGGACTGGCGCGTCATTAACCGCGCCAGTACCTGATCGTTAGCCCCTGCCTACCGCCACTAACGAGCGGATATCGTTGCCGGTCGGCGACTGGTGGATCCGCAGGCCAAACTCGTCAACCACGGCGAAGATGTGGTCGAAAATATCGGCCTGAATTTCTTCATACTCAGCCCACACTACCGTACTGGTGAAGCAGTAAATTTCAATTGGCAGGCCATCGGCGTCCGGCGCCAGCTGGCGGACCATCATCGTCATATCTTTGCGCAGCCGCGGGTGATTGCGGAGATATTCCTGCAAATAGGCGCGAAAAGTACCGATATTGGTCATCTTACGTAGATTCAGCACCGAATTGTCGGCGGCGTGCTGCTGATTCCACTCGCTGATTTCCTGATGGCGCGAATCCATGTAGGGCTTAAGCAGTTTTGCCTGAATTAAGCGCTGCTGCTCCTGTTCATCAAGGAAATGGATACTGGTGGTATCGATATTCAGGCTGCGCTTAATGCGTCGACCGCCCGAGGCGGACATACCGCTCCAGTTTTTAAAGGAGTCTGAAACCATCGACCAGGTAGGGATGGTGGTAATGGTGTTATCCCAGTTACGCACCTTCACGGTGGTCAGGCCAATATCAATTACCGCGCCATCGGCACCGTATTTCGGCATTTCCAGCCAGTCGCCGAGTTTTAGCATGTCGTTGGCGGAGAGCTGAATCCCGGCTACCAGGCCGAGGATCGGGTCTTTAAAGACCAGCATCAGTACCGCGGCCATGGCGCCCAGGCCACTGATCAGAATCGCCGGCGACTGGCCAATCAGCAGCGAAATCACCAGAATGCCGATGATGATGGCGCTGACCAGCTTAATCCCCTGGAAGATCCCTTTGAGCGGAAGCTGCGAAGCGGTGGCGAACTTCTGCGATAAATTGAACACCACATCGAGCAGCGAAAAGAAAGAGAGCAGGGCATAGATCATCACCCACAGCTGGGCGGCGGTGGTGACGATATCGGCAGCTTCACTGCCTTTTTGTAGCCACAGTACTGCCTGAACGTTGACGATAATCCCTTGCAGGGTAAAGGCGAGGCGGTGAAACAGTTTGTTCTGAGTGATGATTTGCAGCCACAAATGGCTACTGGCCTGTGCGCGTTTTTCGAAGGCGCGCAGCACCACTTTGTGCAGAATTAAATGAACGACGATCGCCGTCAGTAAAATAATGCCGAAGATAATGACGAGTGAAGTAGTTGCGGTGATTTTGATGCCTAATGCGGCAATTTGCGATATTAATTCCTGCATAACGTCTCCTGTACATCCAGCGGGTATGATGACCGCTGGATGTATATTATGCAAATCAGACGTGATGCGCCGGGTTTACGAGGCCGCCGTCACCGGGTGAACGCTCAGATGATGGCGTAATCGCAGGGCAATGGCGCCTAATATCAGCATCATCACTACCTCGACGGCCAGGAAGTCGATCAGCGCCTGGGGATAGTTACCGCCGCTGCGCTGGGCGAGGGTTAAAAACAGCGAGCCGAGGATCGCCGGGCCTAACCCCAGCGTAGCCTGCTGGAGGGTGCTCAGAATGGCGCTGCCAGCACCGGCATCGCAGGCGCTGATGTCACGCATCCCGATACGATAGAAGCTATTAACGATCAGCGCCTGGCCGTAGCCGATAAGCGCGGTCGACGGCACCATTGCCAGCGCGGCGGTGTGCAGGCCGAAGTGTTGAACGGTGGCGATCAGCAGCAACAGGCCGGCTATCTGTATCCCCAGCCCGGTCAGCAGAATGCGCCCCATGCTGTAGCGCGCAATCAGCTTCGGCGCGTACAGCGCCGAGACAAAATAGGCGACCCCAAGGGCGATAAAGCTGTTGCCCGACTGCCACGGGGACATCCCCAGCCCGGACTGCATGGTCAGCGCCATGCAGAACATAAAGCCGGACCAGGCGCTGAAGAACAGCAGAGCTATCGCCATCCCGAAGCGGATGCTGGTGAGCTTCAGCAGGCGCGGAGGCAGCAGTGCCTGCTCGCCGCGTTGCTGTTTACGCAGCGCGCTCATCCGCATCCAGGCCAGCAGCGGCAGCACCGCCAGCAGCATCAGCTGTAACGTCCAGGGCCAGTGCAGCTCCGGGCCCAGCGCCATCGGAAACAGCAGGCAGCACAGGATCAGCGCCAGGCTGAACGTCCCCTGCCAGTCAATGGCGGAGTGGGCCTCGCGCCGGGTTTCCGGCACATAGCGCTGACTAAATGCCAGCACCAGCAGGCAGATTGGGACATTAATAAAGAAGGCGTTACGCCAGCCCAGCCCGGCGATATCCGCCGATACCAGCCAGCCGCCGCCCATCTGCCCGACGATAAAGGCAATCCCGCCGATCCCGCCGTACAGGCTGATGGCGCGGGCATGGGCGGTCCCTTTCAGGGTAACGTGCAGGGTGGCGAGAATCTGCGGCACGATCAGCGCCGCCCCTGCGCCCTGCAGCGTGCGGGCCGCCAGCAGTTCGCCGATGGAGCCCGCCATGCCGCACAGCAGGGAGGCGAGGCCAAACAGCACCACGCCCCATATAAACAACCGGCGGCGGCCGTAGTTATCCCCCAACTTGCTGCCCATCGCCAGGCACACCGCAAACGAGACGCCATACAGCGCCACAATCAGTTCCAGTTGGGTGGCGCTGGCATCGAGGGAGTGGGTAATCGAATCCAGCGCCACGTTAGTAATTGAGGTATCGATCAGCGGCAGCATCTGACCGGTTAACAGCAGTAGTAAACCGGCACGGCCGGGTGAAACAGCAGACGAATTCATCGGATCGCTCCATTGCGTCATTCAGCGGATGGTCGTAGCATTACCGATAAATTAAACGGGTACCAGTTCCTGTCTATACTGGTATTGGTACTACCATGCTGGAGGAAATATGACGGGAATGCCGCAACGGGAAGCACTGTCGATCGCCCCCGATGACAGCCGTAAGCAGCTGGGGGCATTTCTGCGCGCCCGCCGCGAGAGTCTGGATCCGCAGCGGCTTGGCCTGCCGCGGGTCGGACGGCGGCGCACGCCGGGCCTGCGTCGTGAGGAAGTGGCGATGCTGGCGGATGTCGGCGTCACCTGGTACACCTGGCTGGAGCAGGGGCGCGAGGTGAACCCGTCGGAAGCGGTGCTGGTGGGGGTGGCGAACGCCCTGCAGTGCAGCCCGCTGGAAACCCGCCACCTGTTCGTGCTGGCCGGACTGACGCCACCGGAGGCGCCGTCGGCCGTGGTCTGCGATGCCATCGGCCCGGGGACCCGCCGGCTGATTGACAGCCTGATGCCGCAGCCGGCGAGCATCCAGAAACCCAACTTCGATATCGTCGCGTGGAACGACAGCTTTTGCCGCCTGATGGGGATTGATTTCGCTCAGCTTGCCGAAGAAGACCGCAACTGTATTTATCTCTATCTGACCAACGACACCTGGCGCCGCCGCATCGAAAACCGCGATGTGCTGCCGACTTTTGTCTCCTATTTCCGCGCAGCGATGGCCGAACATCGGGGCGATCCGCTGTGGGAAAATAAACTGGCGCGCTTCTTCGCCGCCTCCGCCGAGTTCGAAGCGCTGTGGCACCAACGTTATGAGGTCCGCGGCGTGGAGAATCAGGTCAAACACTTCAACCATCCGCAGCTTGGGCGTTTCAGTCTGCAGCAGATGTACTGGTATTCCGCCCCGCGTAATGGCGCACGGTTGCTGGTTTATCTGCCGATGGACGAGTCGGGCGAACAGGCGCTGGCATGGCTGGATAAGCAGGATGCTCTCTACTGAAAACCACAGGGAACGCAGATGAACGTAACCAGAAAACAACATCGGGTGATTGCCCGGGCGCTGGATGAGTGGCAGGCCGCGGGGACGTTGAGCGAGGCAGAACACCAGCGGCTGGCGGGCTCGTTGCAGGTGACGCCTTTTGACTGGCAGCGCCTGAGCCGCTATGCCTTCTGGACGGCGCTGGCCTGCCTGTTGATTGCGCTGGGCAGTCTGTTTGCCGACAACGAACTGCTGGCGTGGCTGGCCGTGATGTTCCGCGACTCGGCGCTGGCGCGCATCGTGCTGCCGGCGGTAATTGCGCTCGGCTGCTACCTGTGGGGCTTTCGTCGCCAGCGGCAGGAGCAGCACTGGCACTACAGCACCGAGGCGATTCTGTTTGTCGGCGTGGTCTTTACCGCGGTGGCGATTTGGCAACTCGGCGAGCGGCTGGATAACGGCAGCGGCCACATCGCGCCGCTGTTTCTGGTGGGCTGCGCCATTTATGGCGCCATTGGTATCGCGGCCCGCTCCGGGCTGGTGTGGCTGTTTTTTCTGCTGGCGCTGGGTAACTGGTTTGGCGCGGAAACCGGCTACGTGTCGGGGTGGGGCGCTTACTGGTTAGGCATGAGCTACCCGCTGCGCTTTGTGCTGTTTTCCGGCGTGATGCTGGCGCTGTGCTGGCTGTTACGCCATTGGCTGCAGCAGCGTCGGCTGCTGACTGTCAGTAAAGCGATGGGGCTGACCTGGCTGTTTATCGCCCTGTGGATCCTGTCGATTTTCGGCTATCACGACCCCGACCGCTGGTACAGCATTTCTCAGGCGCAGCGGCTGCCGTGGGCGCTGTTATTTGGCATGGCGGCGGGGATCTGTATCTACATCAGTCTGAAAACCGAGGACGCGATGCTGCGCGGATTTGGCCTGACGTTCCTCGGCATTAATCTCTACACCCGCTTTTTCGAGTATTTCTGGGAGAGCATGCACAAAGTGGTGTTCTTCCTGATCCTGGCGGTGTCGCTGGCGATGCTGGGTCGGTATGCAGAAAAAATCTGGCACGCCGGCGAGCGGCGTGCGCGAGAGGGTTAAATCTCGGTGATGGTCGTCGCCTGCGGCAGGCGCGATTTCGGCAGCGCGGCGTTGAAATCTTCGACGCTGTGGTGGCCCACCGGGACGATGACCACGCTGGTGAAACCTTGTTCGGTTAAGCCAAATTCGGCATCGAGGATTGCGGCATCGAAGCCCTCTACCGGCACCGCGTCCAGCCCCAGGGCCGCCACGCCGAGCAGGAAGTTACCGACGTTAAGGTAAACCTGTTTCGCCATCCAGTGATTGTCGTCCTGCAGCTCTTTGCGGTGCATATCGGCAAAGAACACGCGGCCTTTATGGTTCGCGGCTTTGGCTTCCGGGCTGGCGAAACGGCCGTCGGCCTCTTCCTGGTCAACCACGCGGGTCAGCCAGGCGTCGTCCATTGCGGTCTTCGCACAGAACACCACCACGTGAGAGGCATCGAGGATTTTGCGTTCGTTGAAGACGTAGGTGCCGCTGGCGGCTTTCGCGACCCGCGCTTTCCCTTCGTCGGTGCTGGCGACAATAAAGTGCCACGGCTGAGAGTTGGTGCTCGACGGGCTGAATTGCAGCAGGGTTTTCAGGCTGCTGGCTTCCGCCTCAGTCAGTTTTTTCGAGGCATCAAAGGCTTTTGTGGAGTGGCGCTTTAAGGCAACGGAGATGATATCCATAACTCTTCCTCACTATTTCATGCTCAAGTTAACCCGTCCCTGACGGAGCGGTTAGTGACAGAAGAGTACAGCGAAGGCGAGGGAATGATAAGAGACAAAAATGCGATAACACTTATCGTGTTAGCCTGAAAATCGCTCCGGGCGCAGCCGTTTCTGATCTCGTTTTGCCAGCTTGTTCACCACCTGATGCCAGGAATCATCAACCAGTTCAGCCAGCAGATCCTCGCTGATATCCTCGCCGGGCACGACCGTGATCCAGTGCTTTTTATTCATGTGGTAACCCGGCTCAATGCTGCGGTAAATCTGTTGATTGAGCAGGGATTTTTGCGGCTCGGCTTTCAGATTGACCAGCGCACGACCGCGCAGGGTCACGGTGATCATAAAAATGCGCCCGCCAACTTTAAAGACGTCGTACTCCGGGCCAAACGGCCAGCAGTGCTCGGTAAACGGGTAGGCCAGGGCCAGACGATGGGCGCAGGCGTGCAGCGAAGTATTATCCATTACTGTTCTTTCACGTGGAGGGCCAGCCACATGGTTTCAAACCCGAGGGCGATAATTTCAGGCGCCCGTTTCACGTCATGGCTGACAAATTCGATGGTGGTTTCCGCCAGCGAAAGGAACAACGCATCGCCAAAGGCGCTGAAGGTTTCGCTCTGAAAAACCGGTTTGATGGAGGTCTGGCACATCTCGTTGAGTTCAGGAAACATCTCTTTGACCTGGGTCCGGGTTTCGTCGGTGATGCGCTCGCTCAGCGACATCCGGCGGATCGCTTTGTGCTCCATCGGATGACGGATACTCCAGTCGATATAGCTGTTCCAGATGTTGCGGGCGTTCTCTTTCGGCCGCTTTTCGTTTGGCGTCAGCTTGCCAATCATCGACTGGACTAAGCCGCTCTTGATGGTGAGGTACAGTTCGTTGAGCAACTCATCCTTGGTGGCAAAGTAGCGGAACAGCGTTCCCTCGGCCACCCCGGCGCTGCGGGCAATGGCGGAGGTTGAGGCGGCGATGCCCGACTGGGCAAAGGCGGCGGTTGCGGCCTCCAGTAACGCTTGCTTTTTATCTTCACTCTTAGGACGAGCCACTACAATTTACCTCACATGTGATGAAACCCCGATCTAAGCATGCCTGGACATGGCACTGCAACGGTGTATGTCAAAATTTGAAAATCGTCTTGACGACTTTCGCTGCTTTCTTAATAATGAGTGCTTACTCACTCATAATCAAGTGTTATCACACAACCCTCAGGATAGAGGGTTTCATCTGGTCAGGTTATGAACCGTGTCACTCTAAGCGTGGTCGCCATCATGTTATTAGCCTCAGCAACCGCTTTGCCGTTTGTGTTAAATGCCGGGTTTGGTCGTGCGCCGCAGGGGGCTCAGCTCAGCCTGGTGGAACAGTCGCCGAACTATCGTGACAACCAGTTCCATAATCAGCTGCCCACGCCAGGCTTTACCGGACAGAAAAATATGCTGGCCGCGTGGTGGGAATTTCTGGTCGTTAAACGTGAAAATGCGCGCCCGGCACAGCCGCTGCCGCTGGTGAAGACCGATCTTGCCAGCCTGCCGGTAGGGCAGGATGTGATGGTGTGGCTCGGCCACTCTTCATGGTATCTGCAACTGGCCGGAAAACGGATCCTGATCGACCCGGTCTTTAGCAGCTACGCCGCGCCGTTCTCCTTTCTCAATAAAGCCTTCTCCGGGGACTATCCCTGGCAGGCAGAGAACATGCCGGAGATCGACCTGCTGATTATCTCCCACGATCACTATGATCATCTCGACTACGCCACCATCAAAGCGCTGATGCCGAAAATCAACCGCGTGGTGACGCCGCTTGGCGTCGGCTCGCATCTGCGTTACTGGGGCATGGACGGTGCGAAAATCAGCGAGGCTGACTGGAACGAAGCGGTGCCGGTCAGTGATGAACTGACGGTCCATGTGCTGCCAGCGCGTCATTTCTCCGGGCGCGGGCTGAAACGCAATCAGACCCTGTGGGCCAGCTTTATGTTCGTCACCCCGCAGCAGAAGATTTACTACAGCGGCGACAGCGGCTACGGCCCGCACTTTAAAGCCATCGGTGAACAGTTTGGCGCCGTGGATCTGGCGATTCTGGAGAACGGTCAGTACGACCTGGACTGGAAATACATTCATATGATGCCTGACGAAACGGCGCAGGCCGCCGACGATCTGCGCGCCCGCGCGGTATTACCGGGGCATGCCGGGCGCTTCGTGCTGGCAAAACACAGCTGGGACGACCCGTACATCAAGCTGGCTGCGGCGAGCAAAGACCGACCATGGCGGCTGTTAACGCCGATGCAGGGCGAGCCGGTTTGGGTTGCCGATAACACACAATCATTTCATCGCTGGTGGCAGTAATTGCCAGTGTGCTTCAACGGGGGAGAGAACTGATGACTATTTCAGCTCAAGTCATTGAAACTATTGTCGGCTGGATCGATGACAATCTGCATCAACCGCTGCGTATTGACGATATTGCTCGCCACTCCGGTTATTCGAAATGGCATCTGCAACGTCTCTTTTTACAGTACAAAGGGGAGAGTCTGGGGCGCTATATCCGCGAACGTAAACTGCGGATGGCGGCGCGTGACCTGCGTGACACCGATCAGCGGGTTTATGATATCTGCCTGAAATACGGCTTTGACTCGCAGCAGACATTCACCCGCATTTTCACCCGCACGTTTCATCAGCCGCCGGGTGCCTACCGCAAAGATAACCACAACAGCGCCCACTAACTGACCGCCGCCGGGTAACCGGTGGAGCGCCAACGGACTCGCCATCACTTGATGTGTTATTGCAAATCATTACCATTTGCATTAGCGTTGCTGGTAAATTCTGACAAGAGTAAACCGGGCGATGAAGATGGCATGGAGTGGTCTGCAGGTAGGAGGGAGTGCACAGCCTGCGGCGGCAATCGACGGCGAGTCCCCCTCTCTGCAGGGGGAGTTACAGGGAAAATTCGATGCCAGCGGTGAGGTCTGTTTTGACCTGCCGATGTTGGGTGAGAATTACGTGACGGCGACGATTTACGGTGTGACCGACGCCCGGTTGCTGGATGAAAATAACCGACGTCTGCGTACGCTGCTGACCGACGGGCCGCCGGACGGCGAACAGCAGCTGCTGTTTTCTCTGCCGGTGAATCGCCCTTCGGCGTTGGTTTTCCACGGTCAGGAAGGGGCCAGCTGGCGTTTTTGCTGGCGGATGAAAGAGACCACCGCGCTGAGCAAAAGCCAGACCCAGGATCCCATCAGCCCGCGTTTGCAGGCGCTGAAGCAGACCCTGGCGGCGGGCGGTGCAACGGCGGCTTTCTGGCAGGAGCGTGAGCTTGAAGGCACGCCGATGGTGGAGCCGGTAGATGCGGGACACAAGCGGGTCACTTTCCTGTGGCGCGGGGCGCAGAACAATGTCTTCCTGCTGGGATCGCCGGCGGGGGAGCACGACCCGTTATTCCGGCTTGGCGGTTCTGACGTCTGGTTTCGCAGCTATGTTGTCCCGGCCGATACGCTGATGCAGTATCAGCTGGCGCCGGATGTGCCGCGGGTTGACGGGGAAGGGGATGAACTACGGCGAGCGATTGTGATCAGCGCTCAGGCCGATCCGCTCAATCCACACACCGTCAACCATGCCAGCGATCGCTGGGGCCGCCATTCTTTGCTGGCGCTGGATCCTACACGCTACTGTACTCCACGGCGGATGGCGCAACCGCTGCGCTACGGCACCCTGACTCGCCACCACCTGCGCAGTGATTTTCTGCAAAACACCCGGGAAGTGCGGATCTATCGGCCACGTCTACCGCAGCCCGCCCGCTGGACGCTGCTGCTACTAGACGGCAAAACCTATCAGGATGAATACCGCTTTGCCAACGTGCTGGACAATCTGATTGCCCACCATATGCTGCCGCCGGTGAACGTGGTGTTTATCGATAGCCTCGATCAGGCGCGACGGATGAAGGAGCTGCAGCCGAATCCCTTCTTTGCCGACTTTATGGCCCATGAACTGCTGCCCTGGCTACGTCAGCAGGGGCTGAACCTGATGCGGCAAAAAACCGTGGTGGCTGGCTCCAGCTACGGCGGGCTGGCGGCGTCGTGGGTGGCGCTGCGCTATCCGCGCCAGTTTGCCAATGTCCTGAGCCTGTCGGGGTCTTACTGGTGGGCACCAAAAGATGAAGAGGCCTGCTGGTTAACCCGGCAGTATCAGCAGTCGCCGCGCTACCCGGTGCGCTTCTGGCTGCAGGCAGGGCGGTTTGAGACCTCAGGGCCTGACGGCGGGGTCTTCAGTCATACCCTCGCGTTTGAGCAGGCACTGCGTGAAAAAGGCTATCGGGTCAGCTTCCATCCGTCATCCAGTGGCCATGACTATGCGGCCTGGTGCGAAGCGCTGGTGGCCGGGATGCGTGATTTTACCGGCCTAGCGATCCAGAGAAAACCAGCGACGCCAGATCCAACGTAACACCACATACTCGATCGTACCCAGCACCAGGAACCACAGGCAAAAAAGCAGGGTATAAAACTGGTTGAGATCCATCAGATGGAAGGTATCGACCAGCTTTTGCGCCAGCGTCAGCCCGAGTGAGGGGGCTGGCAGCAGTAAACATGAGAGCAGGGCCAGCAATAAAATACCGGCGGCAGACAGTAGCGTTTCGAGCGGATGCTTCATTGTTTTGTTAATCATCAGTTAAAAAACATATTGTCCGGGAAAAAAACGGTTAACGCAATATACTTTCCCTCGTTATTATTTAACGTCATTCGTTGTAGCTCTTATATTATTTATTCTCACCCCTTCGTTAATAACTTGAGTGTTATTTGTAATTAAATTAATAGCATTGAAATGTCAGTTAACGTCATTATCCGGTCATCAGTTTTACAAAAGTATAGGTACTATATCCCACCAGGGTAGCAATAATGATGGCTAGCAGGATGTACAGTACCAGGCGGCGTCCGCGGTAGATTCCAAACATATTAACCTCGTTTGACTAGGGTTTAGTATTACTCTGCGATATTTGCTATGAAGAATTAACTTATCATAGTTTTTTAATTTTGCGTGAGTTTAAATATTGCACTAAATCACGTTTGTTCGTGTCCGCTTCCGATGTATTTATTCATTGGCCAGAAATGATTTCAGGCTTTCCGAATGACGGAATTTAAAAGGAAAACTTATTTTGACCAAAATGATGGACTCTAATAATACAACACCCGCCGGTGATGGTACGCCTCGGCAGGCGTACCAGCAGAGCGTTGACGAGGTGCTGATCCAGACAAAAAGCCGCGCTGAGGGCCTGTCTGGCGCCGACGCGGCTGAGCGCCTGAAATCTTTTGGCCCTAACGCCTTACCTGAAAAGAAAAGCAAGCCGGCCTGGCTGCGTTTCCTCGCCCACTTTAACGACGTCCTGATCTTTGTCCTGCTGGCCGCCGCCGTGCTCACGGCCGCGATGGGGCACTGGGTAGATACCCTGGTGATCCTCGGGGTCACGGTGATCAATGCGCTGATTGGCCACGTTCAGGAGAGCAACGCCGAAAAATCGCTGCAGGGCATTCGCAACATGCTGTCGAGCAACGCGCGGGTGCAGCGTAACGGCAAGCACGAAACCCTGCCGACTCGCGAGCTGGTGCCGGGCGATATCGTCATTCTGCGGGCGGGCGACCGCGTGCCGGCGGATATGCGTCTTATCGAAACCCATAACCTGCGGGTGGAAGAAGCGATCCTCACCGGCGAATCGACGGTGGTGGATAAAATCACCGCCGCGCTGCAAGGGGAGCTGCCGCTCGGCGACCGTACCAACATGCTCTTTTCTGGCACTACCATCAGCGCCGGCGGTGGCGTGGGGGTCGTGACCGAGACCGGGTCAGATACCGAGCTTGGGCACATCAACCAGATGATGGCGGGGATCGAGAAGCACCGCACGCCGCTGCTGGTGCAGATGGATAAGCTGGGTAAAGCGATTTTCGTCATTATTCTCGCGATGATGGCCGCCCTGTTTGTCTTCAGCCTGGCGCTGCGCGATATCCCGATGGGCGAGCTGCTGCTGTCGCTGATTAGCCTCGCGGTGGCCGCCGTACCGGAAGGGCTGCCGGCCATTATCTCCATTATCCTCTCGCTGGGCGTTCAGGCGATGGCGCGTAAACACGCCATTATCCGTAAGCTGCCGACGGTCGAAACCCTGGGGGCGATGACCGTGGTCTGCTCGGATAAAACCGGCACCCTGACGATGAACGAAATGACGGTGAAAGCGATTATCACCGCCGACTGCTGCTATCGCGTGGAAGGGAACAGCTACGAGCCGCAGGGCAATATCTATCTCGAGGGCAGCGACGAGCCGGTGCAGATTAAAGCGGGTAGCGTACTGGATACCTATCTGCGCACCATCGACCTGTGCAACGACAGCCAGCTGATGCAGGATGCGCGCGGCATGTGGGGGATCACCGGTGGGCCTACCGAAGGGGCATTAAAAGTACTGGCGGCGAAGGCAAAACTGCCGGCGGTGGCGACGCAGCTGGTGGCGAAAATTCCGTTCGACTCACAGTACAAGTACATGGCGACGCACCAGAAAATCGACCAGGAAGAGCGGGTGTTAATCACCGGCGCGCCGGACGTTATCTTTGCGATGTGCCGCCAGCAGATGACCAGGCAGGGTGTCGCCCCGTTCGAGCTGCAGTACTGGGAGAATGAGATTTCTCGTTTCGCCAGCCAGGGGCTGCGCATGGTTGCTGCCGCGTGCAAACCGGCAGTCGCTGGCAGCACCACGCTTACCCATGACGACCTGCGCGAGGGGCTGGTATTCCTCGGTATTGCCGGGATGATGGATCCGCCGCGCCCGGAGGCCATTGATGCTATCCACGCCTGCCAGACCGCCGGGATCCGCGTGAAAATGATCACCGGCGATCACCCGCAGACGGCGATGAGCATTGGCCAGATGCTGGGGATCACCAACAGCAGCCAGGCGATGACCGGCTATCAGCTGGAGCATATGGATGACAGCGAGCTGGCAAAAGCGGCGGTGGCGTACGACATTTTTGCCCGCACCAGCCCGGAGCATAAACTGCGGTTGGTGAAAGCGCTGCAGGAGAGCGGCGAAGTGGTCGGGATGACCGGTGATGGCGTCAACGATGCCCCGGCGCTGCGCCAGGCCGACGTCGGTATCGCGATGGGCATCAAAGGGACCGAAGTGACCAAAGAGGCCGCCGACATGGTGTTGACGGACGATAACTTCGCCACCATCGCCAGTTCGGTCAAAGAGGGGCGTCGGGTCTACGACAACCTGAAGAAAACGATCCTGTTTATCATGCCCACCAACCTGGCGCAGGGGCTGCTGATTATCATTGCCCTGCTGGCGGGGAACATCATTCCGCTGACGCCGGTATTGATTTTGTGGATGAACATGGCGACCTCCGCCACGCTCTCCTTCGGCCTGGCCTTTGAAGCCGCGGAGCGCAACGTGATGCGTCGCCCGCCGCGTAAAACCGGTCAGCACGTGATGGATGCCTTCGCCGTCTGGCGCGTGGCCTTCGTCGGCACCATGATTGCCGTTGCCGCCTTTATTCTTGAGGCCTGGATTGCGCCGCGCGGCCATAGCCCGGAGTTTATCCGTACCGTGCTGCTGCAGATGCTGGTCACCGCCCAGTGGCTGTACATGATTAACTGCCGCAGCAGCGACAGCTTCTCGCTGAATGTTGGCCTCCTGCGCAACAAAGGGATCTGGATGGTCAGCGGCGTGCTGCTGCTCCTGCAGCTGGCGATTATCTACCTGCCGTTTATGCAGACGATGTTTGGCACCGAGTCGCTGCCGCTGCGCTACTGGCTGATCACCCTGGTCATTGGCCTGGGGATGTTCCTGGTGGTGGAAGTTGAGAAGCGCCTGACCCGCCCGTTACGTAAAACCGTCTGACATGCCAGCGCCCTCGCCATCCGGGGAGGGCGCTGCACCATCCGCAAGGAATCGCAATGAGAAACATCATGCGCCTGGTCCTGGTGACCGTTGGCCTGGCCGGTTACGCCTTAACGGCGGCCGCAGCCCCCGCAACCCCGGTCCGCGTGACCGCTGTCGAACGCCAGTCATATGCGGCTGAGCACCAGATCCCCGGCCGTATCGAAGCCATTCATGACGTGGACATTCGCGCGCGTACCGAAGGCTGTATTGTGCAGCGCCACTTCCAGGACGGGCAGTATGTCAAACAGGGCGACCGGTTGTTTACCCTTGATGACGCCCAGCCGCGCGCCGCGCTGGCGCTGGCCAACGCCGAGCTGAAAAGCGCCCAGGCGTCATTACGTCAGGCCCAGCAGCTGCTAGGCCGCTATCAGCAACTGAAAAATAACCACTCCATTAGCCGTAACGATGTCGATAACGCCCGGATGCAGCGCGATGTTGCCGCTGCCGCCGTTGAGCAGGCCAAAGCCCGCGTGACGACGCAGCAAATCACCCTCGATTACACCCGAATCGACTCCCCGGTGAGCGGGCGCATCGGCCACAGCCGCTTTCACGTTGGCAGCCTGGTGGGACCGGGCAGCGGCACGCTGGTCGATATCGTGCAGCTTGACCCGGTTCGCGTCTCTTTCGCCCTGGATGAGGCTGCGTTTTACAGCAAGGCCGGGCAGCACGCCGATATCAGCGCGATGAAGCAGGCGTGGGTCGCGCAGATCGCTCCCGAGGGGACGCGTGAGGAGGGAGTGCTGACCTCCGTTGATAACCGGATCGACAGCCGTACCGCCAGCGTGGTGCTGCGGGCGGAATTCGCAAATCCGCAACATCGCCTGCTGCCGGGCGGCAGCGTGTCGGTGATTTTCAGCCCGCGTCAGCCGCAGGAGAGTTTGATGGTGCCGGTGGCGGCCGTCCAGCAGGATGCTCAGGGGTTCTTTAGCTGGGTGGTGGTGGATAACGGCACAGTCGCCCAGCGTCGGTTAACGCTCGACGGACAGCAGGGACAGCAGTTTGTCGTTACTAACGGGTTGAATGCCGGCGAGCGGGTGGTGACGGAAGGCGCTCAGCGCCTGCGTGACGGCGCCAACGTTAAGCTATTGAATTAGGGAAGGTGAAAGGATGCTAACGTTTTTTATCCGCCGTCCTCGTTTTGCGATGGTGATCGCGCTGCTGATGACGTTTGTTGGTGCGGTGGCGCTGAAGGTGATTCCGGTTGAGCAATATCCGCAAATTACGCCGCCGGTGGTGAATGTTAGCGCCAGCTGGCCTGGCGCCAGCGCGGCGGATGTGGCGGAGGCTATCGCCACGCCGCTGGAAACCCAGCTCAACGGCGTGGACCATATGCTGTATATGGAATCCACCAGTTCCGATGAGGGTAACTACAGCCTGAGCCTGACCTTTGCGGCCGGTACCGATGCCGATCTGGCGGCCATTGACGTGCAAAACCGCGTCTCCCAGGCGCTGGCACAGCTGCCTGCCGAAGCGCAGCAGAACGGGGTGCAGGTGCGTAAGCGGGCGAGTAACCTGCTGATGGGCGTCAGTCTCTATTCACCGCTGGAAACGCTATCGCCGCTGTTCGTCAGCAACTATGCCAGCACTCAGGTGCGGGAAGCGCTGGCCCGTCTGCCCGGCGTCGGCGAAGTGCAGATGTTCGGCGCCCGCGACTACAGCATGCGGATCTGGCTGCGGCCGGACCGCATGAACGCCCTCAACGTGACTACCGATGATATCGCCCAGGTGCTGCGTGAGCAGAACGTGCAGGGGGCCGCCGGCCAGGTCGGGACGCCGCCGGTGTTCAACGGTCAGCAACAAACGCTGACCATCAACGGCATCGGGCGACTGAACGATGCGCAAAGCTTTAGCCAGATTATTATCCGCAGCGGTGAACTGGGACAGCTGGTGCGCCTTAGCGACGTGGCGACCATCGAACTGGGGGCGCGCAGCTACAGCTCCGGGGCGCAGCTGAACGGCAAAGACTCTGCCTATCTTGGCATCTACCCGACGCCGACGGCGAACGCCCTGCAGGTGGCGGCGGCGGTCCGCGCCGAGCTGACCCGCCTGCACAGCCGTTTCCCGGCCGATATGACCTGGGAGGTGAAGTTCGATACCACCCGCTTTGTGGCGGCGACGATCAAAGAGATCGGCGTCTCGCTGGTCCTGACCCTGATGGCGGTCGTGGTGGTGGTCTCGCTGTTCCTGCAGAGCTGGCGGGCCACACTGATCGTCACCCTGGCGATCCCGGTGTCGCTGATTGGCAGTTTTGCCGTGCTTTATCTGCTGGGCTACAGCGCTAATACTCTGAGCTTATTCGCCATTATTCTGGCTCTGACCATGGTGGTGGATGACGCCATTGTGGTGGTCGAAAGCGTAGAGACGAAGATGGCGGAAGGGCTTGGCCGTCAGGAAGCGACGGCGCAGGCGCTGCGGCAGATCGCCGGGCCGGTGATTGCCACCACCCTGGTTCTGCTGGCGGTGTTTGTGCCGGTGGCGCTGCTGCCGGGCATTGTCGGCGAACTGTACCGGCAATTTGCCGTCACCCTGTCGACGGCGGTAACGGTATCGAGCGTGGTGGCGTTGACCCTGACGCCGGCGCTGTGTGCGCTGCTGTTGCGCCCGCGACCCGCTCAGCCGGCGGCGTTCTGGCGCGGGTTTAATCGTGGTCTTGATAAGGTTCGCGATGGTTATGGCGCGCTGATCGGGCGAATGAATCGTCGTCCGTGGCTGGCGCTGATGGCGACGGCATCAGCTGCCGCGGTGGTGGTGTTCAGCTTTATGCATATGCCGAAGGGATTTTTGCCGCAAGAGGATCAGGGTTACTTCTTCGCCAGCGTGCAGTTGCCGGAAGCCGCGTCGCTGGAGCGCACGGAAGCGGTGATGACCCAGGCGCGCGAGCTGTTGCTGGCGAACCCGGCGGTCGAGGATGTGATTCAGGTTTCGGGCTTTAATATCCTTAACGGCACCAGCGCGTCTAATGGCGGGTTTATTTCGGTGATGCTGAAAGCGTGGGATCGGCGGCCGCCGCTGGAGACGGTGATGGACAAGCTGCAGGGCCAGCTGCTGGGGCTGCCGGAAGCGACGATCATGACCTTTGCGCCGCCGACGCTGCCGGGGCTGGGGACCGCATCCGGCTTTAATTTACGTATTCTGGCCCAGGACGGGCAGTCTCCGGCGGAGCTGGAGCAGGTGACCCGTCAGGTGCTGCAGAAAGCGAACCAGCACCCGCAGCTGAACCGGGTGTTCACCACCTGGAGCAGCAACGTGCCGCAGTTGATGCTCAACGTCGACCGCGACCAGGCGGCGCGGCTGGATGTGCCGGTATCGCGGGTCTTCAACAGCCTGCAAACGGCGTTTGGCGGTACCCGCGTCGGCGATTTCAGTATTAACAACCGGGTGTACCATGTGGTGATACAAAACGAGATGCAGTGGCGCGAGCGCGCGTCGCAGATCGGCGAGCTGTTTGTGCGCAGCAACAGCGGCGAGCGTATTCGACTGAGCAATCTGGTGACGATCACGCCGACCGTGGGCGCGCCGTTTATCCAGCAATATAACCAGTTCCCGTCGGTATCCGTCAGCGGTTCGGCGAGCGAGGGCGTCAGCAGCCGCACGGCGATGAACGCGATGGAGCAGATTTTACAGGCCCATCTGCCTCAGGGGTATGACTACGCGTGGAGCGGGATCTCGTGGCAGGAGCAGCAAACCGGGAACCAGGCGGTGTGGATCGTGCTGGCGGCGGTGGCGATGGCGTGGCTGTTCCTCGTTGCGCAGTATGAGAGCTGGACGCTGCCGGCCAGCGTAATGCTGTCGGTGCTGTTTGCCATCGGCGGGGCGCTGCTGTGGTTGTGGCTGGCAGGGTACGCCAACGATGTATACGTGCAGATAGGGCTGATATTGCTCATCGCCCTTGCCGCCAAAAATGCGATTCTGATCGTTGAGTTTGCGCGGGCCAGGCGAGAGGAGGGGATGTCGGTGGTCGACGCCGCCCGCGAAGGGGCCACCCGGCGTTTTCGCGCGGTGTTGATGACGGCGGTTTCGTTTATCATCGGGATTGTCCCGATGATGCTCGCCTCCGGCGCCGGGGCCCAGAGCCGACGCATTATCGGCACCACCGTTTTCAGCGGCATGCTGGTGGCAACGGTGATTGGCATCGTGTTTATCCCGTCGCTGTTCGTGCTGTTCCAGCGCCTGCGCGAGTGGGGCCATCGGCGGATGTAGTCCGCGTCACGAGAGTGTCCGGTCGCGACAAAAGCAGAACCCCATGAAAAACGTGGGGTTCGTCAGAAATCAGAGGCGGGCGCATGGGCCCGCTTTTTTATGCGCCAGTTTTGCTGACCGTTAACTGCACTGCGTTGGGCCGGACTACGGTCTGGCGATAGGGCGTTTCGGTTATTTGCGTTCTACCGCGATCAGGGTGACGAACGGGTGGTACTGCCACGGGATGCTGCCGCCTTTCTGGTACATCTTTGAGATGGTGCCGTCGAGATAGAGCATCTGGCGCACGTTGAGGGTTGACTGCGCATAGCAGGCGAAATCATAGAAATTGGTTTCGCGCTCGCTCAGCATAAACACCACTTCGCCCTTGCGGTTAATTCCGACGCCGTTGCGCAGCTTGCGGGAACTGGCGGAAGGCTTCAGCCGCCAGTTGATCTTGCCGTTTTCTATTAACATCGGGCCGGACTGCACGGCGTAGCTAATGGCAGGAGAGGGGTTAAATTTATCGAGGCTGGCGATCCCCGCTTTTTGCCCCTGAAGATAAAACACCCCGCCGGGACGGATAAAAAAGTTACCGCCGCCGGAGGCGCGGTTCAGCGGAACCTTCTGCACCCCTTTTTCGATATACAGCCCCAGCGGCGCGTAGGCCTTATCGTAAATACCGCCGTTCATCGCCATCTGGATACGATCGGCCTGAGGGCTATCCGCCAGCAACGCGCGCAGTGAGCCAAAGGCCTCGCCATCCGCTTTTTTCCAGTACATCACGATGCGCTCGCGTTGCGGATTAACGGTATAGCTTTGTAGCGTCAGCGCGGGGTCGGTGAGGGTGCATTTCCCGCTGGCAACGGCGGGCAGAGAGACTAGCAGTAACGGCAGAAGGGCAGAGAAGCGCACGGTCATCGGGTCCTTAAGATCGGCAATAGCCGGCAGTATATCCAGTCCTGAATTAATAACAGGATAAAAATTATGAATTTATTTTATATAAAGTCACGCACCGTGATGATATCGGGTGTCGGAAAATCGGCTGGTGCAATTCTGCAACAGAATTCCCGCTGGCGGTGCAAAAAGATAAGTCAGGTTTATTTTTCAAATAAAATCATTGGGATAATATAAGTCATCCTTATTTTATCCCTTGTTTTCCACTTATTTCACGGCAAATCAGAACTGGTATGCATCTTGCCTGTTAAATAACGAATATTTATTTAACAGGGACAATGTGATGCTGATGAAAAAATTATGCTTACGCAAATGCCGTCTCGCCGTCGCGGTCAGCGGGGCGCTGGCGCTGCTTGCCGCGTTACCTGCCCACGCCTCGACGCTGCGGATCGCCATGACCGCGGCCGATATTCCCCTGACCCTCGGTCAGCCCGATCAGGGTTTTGAAGGGAACCGCTTTACCGGAATTCCGCTGTACGATGCTCTCGTGGAGTGGGATCTGTCACAAGGTGAGAAGCCAAGTGGCCTGGTACCCGGCCTGGCGACGGAGTGGCACGTTGACCCGCAAAATCAGAGCCGCTGGATCTTTACCCTGCGCCCGGGCGTCAAGTTTCATGATGGCACTGAGGTCAACCCCGATGCTATCGTCTGGAACGTTGATAAAGTGCTGAACAAAGCCGCACCGCAATATGCCCCGGGCCAGATTGGTAATACGCTGTCGCGCATGCCGACCCTCACCGGCGCGGAAAAAATTGATGACCACACCGTCGCGCTGACTACCTCGGAACCGGATGCGCTGCTGCCGTACAACATCACCAACCTGTTTATCGTCTCGCCCACCGCCTGGCAGAAACAGTATGACGCGGTACCGGCCAGCACCGGCGATACCGCCGCGCGCAGCAAGCTGGCCTGGACCGAATTTGCCGCCCATGCGGTAGGCAGCGGTCCGTTCAAAATGGAAAAACTGGTTCCCCGCCAGCAGCTGATCCTCGATAAAAACCCCGACTACTGGAATAAAGATCGTATCCCAAGAGTGGATAAAGTGGTGCTGATCCCGCTGCCGGAGGCCAACGCCCGCACCGCGGCGCTGCTCTCTAAACAGGTTGACTGGATCGAAGCCCCGGCCCCGGATGCGGTGGACCAGATTAAAGCCCAGGGCTTTAAAATCTACGCCAATACCCAGCCGCACCTGTGGCCGTGGCAGTTCTCCTTCGAAGAGGGCTCCCCGTGGAAAGATATTCGGGTGCGCAAGGCCGCCAACCTGTGCCTGAATCGCGCCGAGCTGAAAAGCTACCTTGGCGGTTACATGACCGAAGCCACCGGCGTTTATGAAGCCGACAGCCCGTGGCATGGCAAGCCGACCTTCCAGATCAAATATGACCCGGAAACCGCCCGCAAACTGATGACCGAAGCCGGATTCAACGCCAGCAAACCGCTGCATGTTACGGTGGCGACCTCGGCCTCCGGCTCCGGGCAGATGCAGCCGCTACCGATGAACGAATACATCCAGCAGAGCCTGAAAAGCTGCTTCTTTAACGTCGATATCAAAGTAAACGAGTGGAACACCTTGTTCACCAACTGGCGTCTCGGGGCGAAAGATCCCTCGGCGAAAGGGATCGATGCGATCAACGTCAGCGCCGCGGTCAACGATCCCTACTTTGGCCTGATCCGCTTCTCCACCGCCAAAGCCTTCCCGCCGGTCGCCACCAACTGGGGCTATTTCTCCACTCCGGAAACCGAAAAACTGGCCACCGCAGTGAAGCACGCCTTTACCCCGGCGGAGATGGACAAAGCCGCCGGTGAACTGCACGCCGCGCTGGTCGATCAGGTGCCGTTCCTGTTCGTCGCCCACGACGTTGGGCCGCGGGCGATATCTCCGGCGGTCACCGGCGTAGTCCAGCCGCAAAGCTGGTTTATCGACCTCAGTCTGGTGAGCAAGAAAGAGTAATCGTAACGGGAGCTACCGATGATCAATACGCTGCTATATCGCATCCTGCTGGCCATTCCCACCATGCTTGGGGTGGCGGTGATCTGTTTTATGCTGGTGCAGATAGCGCCGGGGGATCCGCTGGTCTCGGTGATGCCGCCGGATGCGTCCGAAGCCCTGCGTCAGACCTTAATGCAGGCCTACGGCTTTGATAAACCGCTGCCGCTGCAGTTTGTCCACTGGCTGTGGCGGGCGCTGCACGGCGACCTGGGGATGTCGGTGGCGACCGGAAGGCCGGTGATCGGCGAAGTGATGACCGCCGTCGGCTACTCGCTGCGCCTGGCGCTGCTGGCGACAGTGATCGGCTTTGTGCTGGGCAGCTTGTTTGGCTTTGTCGCCGGTTACTTCCGGAACAGCATTATTGACCGTCTGGCTTCGGTGCTGTCGGTGTTTGGCGTCAGCGTGCCGCACTACTGGCTGGGGATGCTGCTGGTCATCGTCTTTAGCGTTAAGTTCGCGCTGCTTCCGGCGACCGGCGGCGGGCCGATTGGCGAAGTGGGCTGGCAGTGGAACTGGGAGCACCTGCAGTTTATGTTGCTGCCGGCGATCACGCTGTCGGTGATCCCCACCGGGATTATTGCCCGCACCGTGCGTTCGCAGGTGGCGGACATTCTCAGCCAGGAGTTTATCGTCGGCCTGCGCGCCCGCGGGCTTAACGAGTCGCGGATCTTCCTGCACGTGGTGAAAAATGCCGCACCAACCGCGTTGGCGGTAATGGGGTTGCAGGTGGGCTATCTGATGGGCGGCTCGATTCTGGTGGAAACGGTCTTCTCCTGGCCCGGCACCGGCCTGCTGCTCAATACCGCCATTTTCCAGCGCGACCTGCCGCTGTTGCAGGGCACCATCTGGGTGCTGGCGCTGTTCTTCGTGGTGCTCAACCTGTTGGTGGATATGCTGCAAACCAGCCTCGACCCGCGTATTAAGAGGAGCTGACGATGGTGGATACTGTGACCCCAAAAAGCATGGCCGTGACGCCCGTTGCCCCCGCCAGACAAGGCTACTGGCGCGGCGTGATGCGCCGTTTACTGCGCGACCCCGGCGGCGTCTTCGTCGGGGCCATTATCCTTATCCTGTTGGCGCTGGCGCTGTTTGGCCCGTGGCTGATCGTAAAAGATCCGTATCAGACATCGATGTTTTTACGCCTCAAGCCGATAGGCACCGACGGTTTCCCGCTGGGGTCTGACGAACTCGGGCGCGATATGCTGTCGCGGCTGATCCTTGGCACCCGTCTGTCGCTGTTTATGGGCATTGTGCCGGTGGTCTTCGCCTTCTTTATCGGTGGGGCAATCGGCATTATCGCCGGCTATGCGGGCGGCAAAACCAACACTCTGATTATGCGTACCGTCGACGTCTTCTACGCTTTCCCTTCGGTGCTGCTGGCGATAGCGCTCTCCGGCGCGCTGGGGGCGGGCATCGGTAACGCGCTGCTGTCGCTGACGCTGGTGTTTGTCCCGCAGGTGGCGCGCATCGCCGAGAGCGTCACCGCTCAGGTGCGGCATATGGACTATATCGAGGCCGCCCGGGCCACCGGCGCCAGCGCCTTCACCATCATTCGCGTTCAGGTGCTGGGCAACGTACTGGGGCCGATTTTTGTCTTCTCCACCGGGCTGATTTCGGTGTGCATGATCCTCGCCTCCGGGCTGTCGTTTCTCGGCCTCGGGGTGCGCCCGCCGGAGCCGGAGTGGGGATTGATGCTGAACACCCTGCGCACGGCTATCTACACCCAACCGTGGGTGGCGGCGCTGCCTGGCCTGATGATCTTTATTACCTCCATTTCGTTCAATATCCTCGCGGACCGCCTGCGTGCGGCAATGGCGATTAAGGAGTAAGCGATGCAACCCTTTATCAATACCGACCTCGGCGGGCCGGCCCAGCCGCTGCTGAAGGTCAATAATCTGCTCAAGCACTTTCCCGCCGGCGGCGGCAAAGGCCGCGACGTGGTGCAGGCGGTGGACGACGTCAGTTTTACGGTGCTCAAAGGCGAAACCCTCGGCGTGGTAGGGGAGTCGGGCTGCGGTAAATCGACCACCGCGCGCCTGCTGATGCAGCTCCTGAAACAGGACAGCGGCGAGCTGATCTTTGATGGTCTGGAGGTCGGCTCATCGCGCCTGCCGATGAAAGCGTATCGCCGTCAGGTGCAGATGGTGTTCCAGGATAGCTACGCCTCGCTGAATCCGCGCATGACTATGGAAGAGAGCATTGCCTTCGGCCAGAGGGTGCATGGCATCAGCGCCAAAGAGGCCAGCGAATATGCCCGCTATCTGCTGGCGCATGTCGGTCTTGAACCGGGGCGCTTTGCTCACCGTTATCCCCATGCGCTCTCCGGCGGCCAGCGTCAGCGCGTGAATATCGCCCGCGCGCTGGCGATGAAACCCCGACTGGTGATCCTCGATGAAGCGGTCTCGGCGCTGGATAAATCGGTGGAAGCCCAGGTGCTGCAACTGCTGCAGGAGCTGAAGCGCACCCTTGAGCTGACCTATGTGTTTATCAGCCACGACCTGCACGTGGTGCGCTGGCTGTCGGACCGCATCCTGGTGATGTATCTCGGTGAAGTGGTGGAGATTGGCCCCGCGGAACAGCTGTTCACCGCCTCGGCCCACCCCTATACCCGCGCTTTATTAAGCTCGATGCCGTCGATGGACCCGCAGCAGCGCACTCTGAACTCGCCATTGAACGGCGATCCGCCGAGCCCGATTTCCCCACCCTCCGGCTGTCGCTTCCATACCCGCTGTCCGCATGCCAGAGCGGTGTGCTCGCAGATGAAGCCGAAGCTTGAAAACATTAGCGAGGGGCATCAAAGCGCCTGCCTGATGGCGCAACCCGCCTCGCCCTGGCACCAGAACATCGCCATCCAGGAGGTGAACCATGTCGCATGATGCTTATGTCCACATCCGCGATCTGCGGGTCGAGTTTCGCCGCGACGGTCAGACGGTCAACGCGGTCAACGGCGTCTCTTTCGATGTGCAAAAAGGTGAAGTGATGGCGCTGATTGGCGAATCCGGGTCCGGGAAAAGCGTCACCCTACGCGCCCTGATGCGCCTGCATCCGCCGAAAAGCAGCGTCCTTTCCGGCACCCTGAAAGTCGGGGAGGAGGAGGTGCTGACCATGAGTGCCTCGCAGCTGCGACGCTACCGTGGCGCGCGCTGTGCGATGATTTTCCAGGAGCCGCTGCTGGCGTTCGACCCGGTCTACACCGTCGGGCAGCAGATTGTTGAAGGCCTTCGCCGTCACGAAGGGCTGTCGCGTCAGGCGGCGCGGGAGCGGGCGCTGGAGGCGTTGCGTCAGGTGCGCATCCCCAGCCCGGAGCGGCGGCTGGATGCCTATCCGCACGAGATGTCCGGCGGGATGCGCCAGCGGGCGATGATTGCCCTCGCGCTCTCCTGTAATCCGCAACTGCTGCTGGCGGATGAGCCGACCACCGCGCTGGATGCCACGGTGCAAATCCAGATCCTGATCCTGCTGCGCGAGCAGCAAAAGCAGCGCGATCTGTCGATTATTTTTGTGACTCACGATATCGGCGCGGCGGTGGAGATCGCCGACCGGGTGGCGGTGATGTATGCCGGGCGCATCGTCGAGGAGGCGTCGATAGAGGACATTTTATATCGTCCTCGCCACCCCTATACCCAGGTGCTGCTGGGCAGCCGGCCGAAAGAGGGGCTGAAGAAGGGCGATAAGCTGCATTGTATTCCCGGCGCGCCGCCGGATCTCTCACACCTGCCGCCCGGTTGCGCCTTTGCTGAACGCTGCCCGTACGCGCAGCCGGCCTGTACCCAGAGCCAGCCCGCCACCGATCAAGTCGGGCCGCGCCACGTGGTGAGCTGCCATCGCTGGCGGGCGCTCAGTCCGTCCGTTGAACACCGGGCGCTGTACGCCTGAAGCACAGAGGAAACCACTATGCAGGATGATCTTCGCGCCTTTATGCCCTATCCGGCGCATCCGGTGGCCCATGCGTTAAGCGGGCCGCTGAGCGGGATGACCTTTGCGGTCAAAGATTTGTTCGATGTGGCGGGCTACCCGACCGGCGGCGGCAATCCGCATCTGCTGGCGCTGTCGGGAATGAAAAACCGCACCGCGCCGGTGGTGCAGACGTTGCTGGACAACGGCGCGCGCTTTATCGGTAAAACCCACACCAGCGAGCTGGCGTACTCCATGAGCGGGCACAACGTGCATTACGGCACGCCGCGCAACGGTGCCGCGCCGAACCATATTCCCGGCGGCTCGTCGTCGGGGTCGGCGTCGGCGGTGTCGAATGACGCCTGCGATTTTGCTCTCGGCACCGATACCGGCGGCTCGGTGCGCACGCCGGCTAGCTACTGCGGATTGTACGGCCTGCGCCCTACCCACGGTCGTCTCTCCCTCGACGGCTGCCAGCCGCTGTGCGCCACCATGGATACCTGCGGTTTCTTTGCCCGTTCAGCCACGGTTTTCTCCGCCGTGGCGGATTGTCTGCTGGGCGAGGCGTCTGCGGATATCGAGAACGTGCAACTGGCAAGCCACGATGGCCTGTTTTCCCGTTTGCCGCTGCGCAGCCTGCAGGCGCTGCAGCCGGTGCGCCAACGAATCAGCCGTGAGTTCGGGCCGGTCACCGCGCTGAGCGCGCCGCTGCCGGACGTGGACGAGATCTATCTCGCCTTTCGCCAGATTCAGGGCTACGAGGCGTGGCAGTCGCAGGGCGAGACCATTGAGCGTTATGGCCTGCAGCTGGGGCCGGACGTGCGCGAACGCTTCTTCTGGGGCAAAGCGGTGACCCCCGCCCAGTTTGAAGCTGCCTGCCAGCAGCGCGAGCGTTTTAGCGCCTGGTGGGATCAACAGCTCGGTGATGCGGTGCTGGTGATGCCGACCGTTCCCGATGGGGCGCCGCTGCTGACGGCGCAGGCGGAAGAGATCGAAGCGGTACGCCGCCTTTCTCACGATCTGCTGTTAATTTCGGTGATGACCCGACGGCCGCAGGTGACGTTGCCGGTCGCCCAGGTGGGCGGTCTGCCGCTGGGTATCTCACTTTTAGGGCCGCGCGGCAGCGATCGTCTGCTGGTCGCGCTGGCCAGCGCATTGATGCAAGGAGACCAATATGAGCAGTGATGTCCTTTTTACTCCCGTAACCGAGACCGCCGCCTGCCGTATTAATGGCGAACGTCTGTGGGATTCCCTGATGACGCTGGCGGAAATCGGCGCCACGCCGAAGGGCGGCTGCTGTCGCCTGACCCTGACCGACCTCGATCGTCAGGGGCGGGATCTGGTGATTGGCTGGGCGCAAGCGGCCGGGATGAGCGTTACCGTGGATAAAATCGGTAACGTGTTTATGCGCCGGGAAGGGCGTAACCCAGAGCTGCCGCCGGTGGTGTCCGGCAGCCACATTGATACCCAGCCGACCGGCGGTAAATTTGATGGCAACTACGGCGTGCTGGCGGCGCTGGAGGTGGTACGCACCCTGAACGATCTGCAGATGGAAACCGAAGTGCCGATTGAAGTGGTGTTCTGGACCAACGAAGAGGGCTCACGCTTTGTGCCGGTGATGATGGGCTCCGGAGTGTTTGCTGGTGTCTTCCCGCTGGAGACGATCTACGCCGCGAAGGATGCAGAAGGTAAAACCGTCGGCGAGGAGCTGGCGCGGATCGGCTATATCGGCAGCGAGACGCCGGGGGATCATCCGATTGGTGCCTACTTCGAAGCGCATATCGAACAGGGGCCGATTCTGGAAGATGAAGAGAAAACTATCGGCATCGTGCAGGGCGTGCTGGGGATCCGCTGGTACGACTGCGTGGTGACCGGCCAGGCCTCCCACGCCGGGCCAACGCCGATGCGTCTGCGCCAGGATGCGTTGCAGGTGGCAACCCGCATTATGCAGGAAGTGGTGGCGATTGCCGGGCGTAGCACCGAGGGGCGCGGCACGGTGGGGATGGTGCAGGTTCATCCGAATAGCCGCAACGTGGTGCCGGGTGAGGTGACATTTTCTATTGATATGCGCAATCTCAGCGATGCGCTGGTAGATGAGATGGATTGCCAGCTGCGGGCGTTTATCGACCACGTCGAGCAGGAGAGCGGGCTGACGGTAGCGCTGAAAGAGGTGAGCCATTATCCGGCGGCACCGTTCCACCCTGAGTGTCAGGCGGCGATTGCCGGGGCCGCGCAGCGTCTGGGGTATCCGGCACGGGAAATTGTCTCCGGGGCCGGGCATGATGCGGTGTATATGAGCTATCTGGCGCCCACCGGGATGATTTTTATCCCCTGTAAGGACGGTATCAGCCACAACGAAATCGAGTATGCCTCACCGGAGCATGTTACCGCCGGGGCGAACGTGCTGCTGCAGGTGATGCTGCAGTACGCGAAAGCGGTATAAGCGACGCCTGACACCACACCCCGGTGGCGCTGCGCTAACCCATCTGCGCCAGCTGCCCGCGCAGCACGTCGACCCCTTGCTCGATGGCATCGGGGTTAATGGCGTGGAATCCCATGCGGAAGAAGTTACCCGGTGGCGCATCGCTAAGAAAATGCCGCGCGCCGGGCTCAATCAGCACGCCTGCGTGGGCGGCGCGCCAGGTCAACTGCTGGGTGTTGATCTGCTCCGGGGTCGCCAGCCAGAAGGCATTGGCATGTTCGCTGCCGGCAATAATCCGGCACTCCGGCATGTAGTGTTGCAGGGCATTATGCAGGCGATCCCAGCGCTGGGCGGAGTCGTAATGGTAGCGTCGCAGATGGGTTTCGTAGTGGCCCTGGGCGAGGAAATGGGCCATCTGATACTGAATATTGGTCGGCGGATGACGATACACCAGCCGGCGTAACGCCCGGGCTTCGTCAATCAGGTCCGGGTCGGCGACCATAAAGCCCAGCCGCAGGCCCGGCGACAGCGCTTTTGACAGGCTGCTGACGTATACCACTCTGCCGCTGCGGTCGCTGGCCTTCAGCGCCGGCAGCGGGTTGAGCATAAAGTTACTTTCCGAGTCGTAATCATCCTCAATAATCACCGCGTCGTGGCGGGCGGCATGCTCCAGCAGCTGGCTGCGTCGCGCCTTGCTCATCGCTACTCCGGTCGGCACCTGGTGGCCGGGGGTAACGTAGTAGTAATCGCAAGGGGCATCGTTAAGAACAATGCCTTGTTCATCCACCGGGTGCGGCACAATATCGGTATCGGCGAGCAGGAAGGTGTTGATGGCCTCGCGAAAACAGGGATTCTCCACGCCCACGCGGGTCTTCGCTGACATTAGCAGGCGGGTCAGCAGGTACAGCGCATTTTGCGAACCGAGGGTAATCAGGATCTCATCCGGCGCCGCCACAATCCCGCGCTTCGGCAACACCCGGGTGCGGATCTGCTCAATCAGCATCGGCACATCCTGGTCGATATGGTCCACCACCCATGCCGGGTCGCGCACGCCGCCGTGCAGCCAGTTGGCCGCCGAACGCCAGGTAGCCAACGGGAACTGGCGGGTGTCCGGCTGCCCGTAGATAAACGGATAGCGGTAGTTCATCCAGCCCGCCGGTTTGAGAATCGACTCCTGCTGGCTGGGGGTGATCTGCAGTCGTGTGCCCCATCGTGGTGCAGAACTCTCGCGTGGCGGTGCAGTATCCATGGTCGCGGCAGGGGAATGCTGGTAATCCGGATGCAGATAATACCCGCTGCGCGGGCGGCTGATCAGATAGCCCTCGTTCACCAGACTTTCAAACACCAGCGCGGTGGTATTGCGCGAGACCCGCAGCTGGCTGGCCAACTGGCGGCAGGAAGGGAGCGGGGTATCGGCGGAAAAAATCCCGCCCAGAATGGCGTTAATCAGCGTCTCGCGCACCTGCTCCTGCAAACCGCGGTGCGGGTCGAAATCAACGTGTAACAGGTGTCGGATCATGCTCAGCTCCTTACGCAAACGCGTGCTACAGGAACTGGAGCAAATTCCATACCACCCTGAAATTGACTGACACATCCCCGTAATGAATCTGGCTCTATCGAGAAATTTAAAACCGTCTCTACATTAAAAATGTATTCATCAGCCGCGGACCGGAACGTCCATCGGCACATATTTTGCAAAACCTTTTCATGTTCGGGAATGAACACGTCTGGCGAATTAATTTAGGGGTGGATTGATGAAAAAATCATTAGGTTCAATGTGTCTTGGCGCCGTAATGGCAATGGCCTTTTCTTATCACGCAGTCGCCGCAGATCTTCCGGAAATTGAAAAGTCCGGCACCCTGAAAGTCGCGACGGAAGATGATTACGCGCCTTTTAACTTTATGAATAACGGCCAGGCCGATGGCTTCAACAAAGATATGCTAGATGAATTGCGCAAATATGCAAAATTCCATGTTGAGCAAAGTATTTTACCGTGGACCGGATTATTAGCGGCGGTATCAACCGGCCAGTACGATATGGCGTTAACCGGGGCGGTGATTACCGACGACCGTCTGAAAGTGTTTGATTTCACCCCGCCGTGGGCGTCCGCTCAGCACTATTTTGTTAAACGTGCCGGTGATAATTCACTGAATACCATTGCCGACCTCAGCGGTAAAAAAGTGGGGGTTCAGGCGGGCAGTGCGCTGCTGGCGCGTTTGCCGGAGCTGAAAGCGATGCTCGAGAAAGGCGGCGGCAAGCTGGGCCCTGTGGTGGAATACCCTTCCTACCCGGAAGCCTACGCCGACCTGGCTAATAAGCGCCTCGATTACGTGATTAACGTGGTCATTTCGGTTAACGACCTCGCAAAAGCCAAACCGAAGGTCTTCGCCAAGGGGCTACCGGTGTCTGGTCCTGGCTATATGGCGTGGCCGATTCCGAAAAACTCACCGCAGCTGTTGGCCTATATGACCAAATTTATGAACCATATGCGTGAGACCGGCAAGCTCGCCGAGCTGCAGAAAAAATGGTTTGGCGAAACCTACGATGACCTCCCGACAGAGCCGATTACCAACCCGGAACAGTTCCATAAGCTGGCTGGTTTCTGACAAATGGCGGCGGGCAACCGCCGCGTGTTAATGCGAAGGAGGGCTCTATGGATGCAATTTCCTGGCAGTTACTGATTGAAGGCGCATGGACGACCCTCTGGATCTCGGCTATTGCGATTACTTTTGGGGTGGTGATTGGCTTGCTGATTGCGCTGGTGCGGATGTTACGCCTGCCGGTTATCGATCAACTGCTGGTAGTGTATATCAGCCTGGCCCGCGCCACGCCGCTGGTGACGCTGGTACTGTTTCTGTTTCTCTCGCTGCCTACCGTGGGGATCAACCTCGACAAAAACATGGCGGCTATCGTCGCGCTGACCCTCAACACATCGGCATTTAACGCGGAAATCTGGCGTAACGCTTTCCGCACTTTCCCTCGTGAACAGCGCGAAGCGGCAGAGTCCGTGGGGATGGGGCGCTGGACCTATTTCCGCTACATCATGCTGCCACAGATGTGGATCGAGAGCCTGCCGGCACTGGTCAACGAAATGTCGTTCCTGATCAAAGGCAGCCCGGCGATCGCGGTGATCGGCGTGGTCGATTTGACCCGCGTGACCAACCGAATTTCATCCGTCACTTACGAACCCTTGTCGCCGATCCTTGCGGCGGGTCTGCTGTACGTCGTGCTTATCGGTACGCTGCTGAAATTGCAAAGCATCGCGGAACGCAAAGCTAAACGCCTGGCGCGATAATTACAGGAGGATCTATGAATCAGTGGGCCGTTATCTGGTCAGTGCGCGACAGCTTTATTGCGGGATTACTCGCCACCCTTGAGCTTTTTATTACGGCGGCCGTCGTTGGATTTATCGCCGGAATCGTCTTGTGCTATTTAACCGAATATCAGAAAAAGACCCTGAACCGGTTAATTGTTGGCTTTGTCAGCTTAATGCGGGCTATTCCTTTTCTGATTCTGGCCTATTTGCTCTATTACGGATTGCCGGAAGTCGGGATCAGTATGGAAGCATGGACCGCCGGACTGATTGCGTTAATTATTTACCACGGCGCCTATTTCTTTGAAATATTGCGCAGCCAGCGCCGGGTCTTTTCCGGGGGCTATATCGAAGCCGCCGTCGCCCAGGGTTTTTCGCGTTATCAAATTTTCCGGCGAATTATTTTGCCGAATATCGTCTCATCGGCATTACCGCTACTGGGGAACCAGCTGATTATTTGCCTGAAGGATACTGCTTTTTTGAGCATTATCACCGTTCAGGAGATTACCGCCGCGGCCAACAGCGTCCAGGCGACCTATTTCATCCCGTTTAACGCGTTTATTGTCGCCATTGCGTTGTACTGGGCCGTCAGCATTGTGCTGGAGCTGTTGATAAAACGACTGAGCGCTCTGGGAGCCAAAAGAGGAATGAGTCATGCCTGATACAACGGCTGTGAGTATTAAAAACGTCTCCAAGCAGTTTGATAATATTGAGGTGCTGCGCGATATCAACCTGACGGTTGAAAAAGGGTCGGTGGTGAGTATTTTAGGCTCGTCTGGCTCCGGTAAATCGACGCTTCTGCGCTGTATGAACTGGCTGGAGCAGCCGGATCGCGGCGAGATCCACATCGGCGGCCAGCGTCTGGGGATTGACGAACAAAATGGTAAGGCCATGTCCCACCGCCAGCTGTCAAAGATTCGCGAGCGGGTGGGGATGGTGTTTCAGAGCTTTAACCTGTGGCCGCACCTGAGCGTGCAGCAGAATGTCAGCGAAGCGCTGCTTCGTGTCAAAGGCATGAAGCGCGATGAGGCCAATGCCATCGCCCTGCAGCAGCTGGAAAAGGTGGGGATGGCGCACAAAGCCGATGCCTGGCCGATTACCCTGTCCGGCGGACAGAAACAGCGGGTGGCGATTGCCCGTTCGCTGGCGATGTCGCCGGAGGTGATCCTGTTTGATGAGCCGACGTCGGCGCTGGACCCCGAGTTGGTCAATGAGGTGCTGGGGGTGATGAAGGCGCTGGCGGCAGAGGGATACACCATGGTGGTGGTGACTCACGAAATGGATTTTGCTCGTCAGGTTTCAGATGAAGTGGTGTTTCTTGAAAAAGGATTGTTGATTGAGAAAGCGCCCCCGGAGAAGTTTTTCACCAACCCGGAGTCCGAACGCGTCAGACAGTTTTTGCAAAGCAGCCGGTAATAAGAATGCCGCCCTGGAGGCGGCGTTTTTATGTGTAGAACCGGTATTAATCGCGGTCAATGGCGAACGGCTGCCAGGCCTGACGTACCGGCATCACTTCAACACGGTTGATATTCATATGGTCCGGCAGGGTGGCGATGTAAAACATCTGTTCGGCAATATCCATCGCGCTCAGCGGGGTGGTGCCGCGATACAGATTATCCGACGCCGCCTGGTCGCCTTTGGTGCGCACCAGGGTAAATTCTGTCTCGGCAATGCCCGGAGCCAGGTCGGTGACGCGCACGCCGGTCCCGAGCAGGTCGCAGCGCAGGTTATAGCTAAACTGCTTCACAAAGGCTTTGCTGGCACCATATACGTGGCTGCCCGGATAGGGCCACTGGCCAGCGATAGAGCCGATATTAATGATGCTGGCACCGGCGCCGTGGTTAATCAGCGTTGGCAGCAGCGCGTGAGTGACGTTCACCAACCCGGTGACATTGGTATCGATCATCGTTTTCCAGTCTTCCAGATCGACCTTCTGCGCCGGCAGCGGCGACAGCGCCAGCCCGGCGTTATTGATCAGCGTGGTCACATCGGCAAATTCAGCGGGAAGAGCCGCCACCGCTGCCGCCACCGCGTCGCTGTCGCGGACGTCGAGTTCGATAATATGCACCGGGACTTGCGCGGCGAGTTTATCCTGTAATGTCTTCAGCCGCTCGAAACGACGCCCGCTGAGAACCAATGACCAGCCCGCCTCGGCAAAGATCTGTGCTGCCGCTTCCCCAAATCCCGAGGTTGCCCCGGTAATAAACACCACTTTGCTCGTTGTCATTTCATGCTCCTGTGCAGGTTGTCGTCCCACTATAAAAAAGCCTTTCTGACGGGCACAGAGCCAGTCGCGCTATGGCGATGTGACACGGTGTCACATCATTTTCCTCGCACTGGCTCTATCCGTTTTCCCGCTGTGCAGCCAATGATGAATCCAACAACAACGACATGAGAGAGGGCAGGGTATGAAGCTGGCATTACAGAACGATGTTACGGTAAGCAACGATGAAGTACGCCAACTGGATCGCGCTTATGTCTTTCATTCGTGGTCGATACAGGGCAATGTCAATCCGCTGGTGATTGCCGGGGCTAAAGGCTGTGAACTGTGGGACTACGAAGGCAATATCTACCTTGATTTCAGCAGCCAACTGGTCAACGTCAACATCGGCTATCAGCATCCTCGTGTGCTGGCGGCCATGAAAGCGCAGATGGATGAACTGGTGACCATTGCGCCGGCCACCGCCAACCTGGCGCGTGGCGAAGCGGCCAAACGCATCGTCGAGCTGGCGCCGGAAGGCTTCAGTAAGGTGTTTTTCACCAACGCCGGGGCGGACGCAAACGAGAACGCCATCCGGATGGCGCGGCTGTACACCGGGCGCGATAAAGTGCTGTCGGCCTACCGCTCCTACCACGGCAATACCGGTAGCGCGATTGCCGCCACCGGCGACTGGCGTCGCGTACCGAACGAATATTCACGCGGACACGTGCACTTCTTTAACCCGTACCTCTATCGCAGCGAATTTAACGCGCTGACGGAAGAGGAAGAGTGTCAGCGCGCGCTGGCCCATCTGCGCAGAATGATCGAGTGTGAAGGCCCGACCGCCATTGCTGCTATTCTGCTGGAGTCGATTCCGGGAACCGCCGGGATCCTGGTGCCGCCTGACGGTTATATGCAAGGCGTGCGGGCACTGGCCGATGAGTTTGGCATCGTGCTGATCCTTGATGAGGTGATGGCCGGGTTTGGGCGTACCGGTAGCTGGTTTGCCTTCGAACAGGACGGCATCGTGCCGGATCTGGTGACCTTCGCTAAAGGGGTGAACGCCGGGTATGTACCGGCGGGCGGGGTGTTGATCAGCGAGCCTATCGCCCGCTACTTTGACGACCATTTCTTTGCCGGGGGGCTGACCTATTCCGGCCATCCGCTGGCGATGGCGGCGATTGTCGCCACCATTGACGCGATGAAAGAAGAGAAAGTGGTGGAGAACGCGGCGACCATCGGCAATGAGGTGCTGCGTCCGGGGCTGGAAGCGCTGGCGGAGAAACACGCGATTATCGGTAACGTGCGCGGCCGTGGCCTGTTCCAGGCGCTGGAACTGGTCAGCAATCGTGAGCAGAAAACGGCGTTAACCGCCGCAGATATGGCGGCGATTAAAGGCGCGTTAACCGAGGCCGGTCTGCTGGCGTTTGTGGTGGAAAACCGTATCCATGTGGTGCCGCCATGCACCATCAGCGCCGAACAGGTGGCGAAAGGGCTGGCGATTTTCGACAGCGTCTTCACCCGCTTTGCCAGCCTGGCGAAGTAACTTCCGCGCAGTACGATTCCCGGGTAGCGGCGTCAACGCCTTACCCGGGAAAACCTTACCCCATCCGATGTTCACCGTTCGCCAGCGCTTCACGATCGAAGAAGCGCTGAATCACCCCTTGCGCCATAAAGGCTGCCCGGTCTGACATATGGGCAATCACATCGGCATCGTGGCTGACCAGCAGATAGGTCATTCCGTGCTCCTGTTTCAAGCGGTTCAGCAGATTCAGGATTTCCGCCTGCACCGACATATCCAGCGCCGAGGTTGGCTCATCCAGCAGCAGGATCTGCGGGCGCAGCAGCAGGGCGCGGGCAATCGCCACGCGCTGACGCTGGCCGCCGGAGAGCTGATGCGGATAGCGTTGGACGGCATCCGCCGGCAGCCCTACCTGTTCCAGTGCGGTGGTCACCCGTTGCGTAATCTCGTCGATACCATGAATTTTCAGCGGCTCTGCCAGGGTGCGCCACAGCGTATGATTGGGATGCAACGACGCGTAGGGATCCTGAAATACCATCTGCACGTTGCGCCGCAATGCCCCCTGAAAACGCACGCCGGGGGTGATGGCCTTATCGAAGAGCTCGACCCGGCCATGCCACTCGCGCTGAAGACCGGCGAGCACCCGTAAAATGGTCGATTTCCCGCAGCCGGAGGCGCCGATCAGGCTGAAGGTTTCCCCCGCCTCAACGCTGAAGCTGGCGGCGGAAACTGCCGTTTTATCGGCAAAATTGACCTGCAATGCATCGAGATTAACGACTGCCATGTGCCGCCTCCGTAAAATTCAGGGTTCTGTCGAGCGTCGGCAACATCTGGCCATAGGTGCCGGCATCGGGGCGGCAGGTCCAGAGCGTGCGGGTATAAGGATGGGTCGCCTGAGGCAGTTCCCGCGCCGGCATCTCATCCACCTGCATGCCCTGATACATCACCAGCACCCGCTGGCAATGTTCCGCCACCAGCGGCAGGTCGTGGCTTATTAACAGCATTGCCATTTGCCGCTGTTCGCACTGTTCCACCAGAAGTTCGAGTATCTGATTACGCAGTCGGGAGTCGAGCGCCGAGGTGGGTTCGTCGGCAATCAGCACTTTCGGGTTGTTAAGCAGCGCGATGGCGATCATCACCCGCTGGCCCATCCCACCGGAGAGTTCGCCGGGATAGCGGCTAAGCACCGGGAGATCGAGGCCAACGGCATTTACGGCGGCTTTTACCGCCTCCAGCCGGGCGCGGCGGCTCAGGCGCTGATGCAGCGTTAACGCTTCTTCCAGTTGCGCCTGAATGCTTTGCACCGGGTTCAGCGCATAGCGTGGGTCCTGCAAAATCATGGCGATATCGTTGCCGCGCAGCGCCCGCCAGCCGCGGTCATTGAGGGTCAGAAGGTCGTGTCCCAGCACGTTCAGCGTCTCGGCGCTGACTACCCCCGGCTTGCGTACCAGCCCCATCAGGGCGCGGGCGGTCATGGATTTTCCCGAGCCGGACTCCCCTACCAGCGCCAGCCGCTCGTTGCCGAGGCTAAAATTGACGTTATTCACCACCCGGGCGGCAGGGTAGTCGATGCACAGCCCGCGAACGGAGAGTCGGGTATCAGTCATGTTGTGGCTCCAGAACATCGCGCAGGCCATCGCCCAGCAGGTTAAATGCGAGGCTGGCAATCAGGATCACCGCGCCAGGGGCGGCGGCAATCCACCACTGATCGAAAATGACCTGCATGCCGTCGGCAATCATCGCCCCCCATTCCGCCATCGGCGGACGCGCGCCGAGGCCAAGGAAGCCCAGCCCGGCGGCAGCAAGAATAATCCCCGCCAGGTCCAGCGCCAGCCGCACGATAGCCGAAGGCAGGCACAGCGGCAGAATATGGCCGACCAGCAAACGCCAGCCGCGGATCCCCATCATTTCGGCGGCGGCCAGATAATCACTGTGGCGCAGGCGTTGAATTTCGCTGCGTGCCTGACGGGCATAGGCCGGCCATGTGGTGAGGGCCAGCGCTAGCGCGCCGTTAACCAGTCCCGGCCCGAGCATGGCGACAAAGGCAAAGGCGAGGATCAGACGCGGCATTGACATCACCACGTCGGTGAAGCGCATCAGAATCCGCTCCAGCCAGCCGCCGTAATAGCCGGATAAAATCCCCACCAGCAGACCGACGGGCAGGGTGATAAGGGTGACCAGCGCCACCAGCCCCAACGCCGGGCGCGCGCCGTAAATCAGACGTGACAGCAGGTCGCGGCCATAGCTGTCGGTGCCTAGCCAGTGCTGCGCACCTGGCCCCTGTAACCGCGCGGCAGCATCCTGCCAGTTGGGGTCGAGCGGCGCCAGCCAGGGGGCGAATAGCGCCACCAGCAGCAGCAACGTGATAATCGCCAGCCCGCAAAAGGCAGCGGGGGAGCGACGCAGGCGACGCAAAAACAGATAGGCCGGCATCAGCGCACCCTCGGGTCGGTCAACCGGACCAGCAGGTCGGTGAGGTTATTAATGAAGACAAAACTGGCGCCAATCAGCAAGGTGCCGCCCATGATGGCGGTGGTATCGCCGGCAAACAGCGCGGTGGTCAGGTAGCGGCCAATTCCCGGCCAGGAGAAGACGGTTTCGGTCAGGACCGCCCCTTCAAGCATCGAGGTCCAGGCCAGCGCGATCACCGTCAGCAGGGTGCCACGGATGTT
This sequence comes from Klebsiella sp. R445, assembly GCF_051131755.1. NCBI lineage: Bacteria > Pseudomonadati > Pseudomonadota > Gammaproteobacteria > Enterobacterales > Enterobacteriaceae > Klebsiella > Klebsiella sp. R445. The sequence goes on along the minus strand of NZ_CP180446.1, from coordinate 1,761,126 downwards.
GGGCAGCACGTGGCGCAGCAGAATCGTCATCTCGCTGGCCCCTTTGGCGCGGGCCAGCAGGATGTACTCTTTGTTCATCTCGCTAAGGCAGGCGGAACGGGTCAGGCGGGTAATGCTGGCCAGCGAATAGTATCCCAGCAGCAGCACCGGCAGCAGCAGGTGGCCGATGGCGTTTTTGAACGCGGCTTTATCGCCGGAGAGCCAGGTGTCGATCAGCACGAAGCCGGTCCGGGGCTCGACGGTATATTGATAAATATCGTCCAGTCGTCCGGGGCCTGGCGTCCATTGCAGCCTGGCGTAGAACAGCGCCAGCATCAGCAGGCCGAGCCAGAAAATGGGCACCGAGTTGCCGATCAGGGTAAAGGTGCGAACCGCCAGATCCCACGGCGACCCCACGTAGCGCGCGCACAGCACGCCGGAGATAACTCCAAGCAGCGCGCCGACGATTAGCGCCAGCGTGGCCAGTTCGAGGGTGGCGGGAAAGGTGGCGAGCAGATCCTGCAGCACCGGCTGGCCGGTGGAGCTGGCAATGCCCAGATCGCCGTGGGCCAGGTTGACCAGGTAATGCCAGAACTGCACCGGCAGGGCGCGGTCGAGTCCGAGCTGGTGGCGAACCTGATCGTAGGTGGACTGGCTGGCATGATCGCCAACGATTTGCAGCACCCGGTCAACCGGCGACAGCGCCGAGAGCGCAAAGGTCACCAGCAGCAGACCGAGCAGGGTCAGCGCCAGGGTGAACAGCCCCTGAAACAGCGCGAGCAGAGGGCGCGCGCTGCGCCGCTCTGCTCTGGTAGGTAAAACAGCAGACATGGTTATTCCGTCGGTAAAAAATGCAGTGTTATCAGCTGGTGCGATCTGTTGTAGCCCGGTCAGCGTCGCGCCTGTCCGGGCTGCCTGGGTTACTTGGTTACCCGGTCATACCAGACCATGTCGGCGTTCAGACCTTGCTGATAACCTTTGACGTTATCGCGGACCACGATCTGGGTTTTCCCTTGATCAACGAAGACGTAAGGCGAACTGCGCTGCAGCTCTTCCTGCATTTTTTTATACAGATCGAGTCGTTTTGCCGGATCCGCTTCGGCGACCGCGGCCTGGGTCTCTTTGTTCAGCTGGGGGATCTGCCAGCCGTTCAGGCCGGCGACGGTGCTGGATTTACCGTCATTCCATGCGAAGGCGCTGGCGTTGGAGTGGGCGTCGAAGTAGTCAGGGATCCACAGACGAATCGCCGCCTGGTGCTGCTTCGCTCGTACCCGGGCATACACCTGGCTACCGGCGGCCGGCAGCAGATCGATCTTCACGCCGCCCTGGGCAAAGCTGGCCTGCATCGACTGGGCGATGGTGATGAACGGTGGTTTGTTTTCAACATCAAGGGTGAAGTGGGCATCTTTGATCCCGGCTTTGGCGAGGATCGCTTTGGCTTTCTCAGGGTCAAATTTAAACGGATTGTTGTCCAGCGCGCCCGGCAGACCGACCGGCAGGAAGCTCTGATGGACGAAATACTGGCCCTTGAGCAGATCTTTGGTGATGCCGTCGTAATCCACCAGCCAGCGTGCCGCTTCCCACAAGGCCGGGTTTTTCAGCAGCGGGTTGGCGCTGTTGCCGGTGTTGAACGCCAGGTAGTTCTGCTCGGCGGACGGAATGCTCAGCACCGTGACGCCCGGTTTGCCCTGCAGAGCCGCTATCTGATCGGCCCCGAGATCGCGGGCAACGTCGGCATCGCCCTGTTGAATCAGCAGGCGGCGAGACGCCGGGTCAGGGACGTTCTTAATAATCACGTTTTTCAGCTTCGGTGCACCGGTCGGCGAGCTGTCGTTGGCTTCCAGCACGATAGCCTGATGCGGTTGATAGACGCGCATTTTGAACGCGCCGCTGCCCGCGGAGTGCATTTTCAGCCAGCTGTTGCCGAAGTCGTTATCTTTGACGTTCGGGGCCACCAGCTTTTCATCGACGATGGAGGCGATCGGTGTGGAGAGGATATTCAGCGCAACCGCCGGGCTGACGTCGGCGGTCCAGTGCAGCTCCAGCGTGTGGTCATCCACCTTTTTCAGCTGGCTGGCGATGTTGTCCGGCTGCCAGCCGAGCACGTTGAGGATAAAGGCCGGGGACTTATTCAGTGTGACCGCACGAGTGTAAGAGAAAATAATATCTTCCGGGCGTAGCGGGTTGCCGGAGGCAAATTTAGCGTCGGGCTTGAGCTTGATGGTCAGCGTTTTGGCGGCCGGATCTGCCTGCCAGCTTTCCGCCAGAATCGGGGTGATTTTTTCAGGGTTGTCGCGGTCCGGTTGAACCAGGCGCTGATACAGGCTCGGCACCGTCTGAATACTGGACAGCTCATTGGCTTCCGCCGGGTCGAGGCTGACAATATCGTCGAGTCCCTGGGCAACGACCAGGGTAGTTGGCGGTGTAGCGGCATGGACGCCAGCGGAGAGCGCGGTCAGCACCAGTAAAGGCAGCAGTTTTTTGGTCATGAGCAATCCCTGAAAAATGTTGTTTTGATTATTTATGCTTCGCTACGTTAGGCCGCTTCACTGTCGTCGTAAAGTCAAAATACCGATAAGCTTATGCGGAAAAAGAATAACCAATACGCTTGAGTTATAAACGAAAAAAACGGCGGCGTGGTTTCCGGGCACATTGCAACTTGATATAACTATTTGGTTACCAATCAATGGGGTAAGGTCATGCCGGAAATGAATCAGTACGGTCAGTGGGCGACAGCTAAAACGGTTGGAAGCGTGTGGCGACTGCGCGTTATTTTCTGGCATTGCCGGGCAAGGCGCCCGGCATGCATATCAGCACGGTTTAGCAGCGTTCAACGTGACGTCGACACCGTCGCCATGCTCAGCGTCGAACCGGCGCGCCATTAGCGACATAATAGGCCGCCGTGCTTTTCGGCAGCGGCTGACGGCCGCGAATGGCGTCGGCCATTTTTTCGCCAATCATGATGGTGGTGGCGTTAAGATTGCCGGTAATAATCTGCGGCATGATCGAGGCGTCGACCACCCGCAGGCCTTCCAGCCCGTGCACCCGGCCTTCACCATCGACCACCGCCATCTCGTCGTAGCCCATTTTACAGGTGCCGCAGGGGTGGAAGGCGGTCTCCGCGTGGTTGCGCACGAACTCATCCAGTTCAGCATCGCTCTGACAGTCCAGGCCCGGGCTTATCTCCCTACCGCGATATTTATCCAGCGCCGGCTGATTCATGATGTCGCGGGTAATGCGAATCGCGTCGCGGAACTCCTGCCAGTCCTGTTCGCTGGACATATAGTTAAACAGAATGGCCGGATGAGCATGCGGGTCGCGCGATTTGAGCCGAACGTGGCCGCGGCTTGGGGAGCGCATGGACCCCACGTGGCACTGGAAGCCATGCTCCTTCACCGCGTTGGAGCCGTTGTAGTTAATCGCTACCGGCAGGAAGTGGTACTGAATGTTCGGCCAGGCAAATTCCTCCCGGCTGCGAATAAACCCGCCTGCTTCAAACTGGTTACTGGCGCCGACACCGGTGCCAGCGAACAGCCACTCGGCGCCGATTTTCGGCTGATTCCACCACTGTAGCGCCGGGTAGAGCGACACCGGCTCTTTGCATTCGTACTGGAGATACATCTCCAGATGATCTTGCAGGTTTTCACCGACGCCGGGCAGGGCGTGAACCAGCGGAATATCGAACTGACGCAGCAGTTCCGGGTTACCGACACCGGAGCGTTGCAGGATCTGCGGTGAGGCGATGGCGCCCGCGCAGAGCAGCACTTCTTTATTGGCGGTGGCTTTTGATGGCGCGGTGCTGTCGCCCTCCAGCCACTCGACGCCAACGGCGCGCTTGCCGGCGAAAATAATATGATCGGTCAGCGCGTGGGTGCGGATGGTCAGATTGGGACGTTCGCGGGCCTGGTCGAGATAGCCGCGAGCGGTGCTGGCGCGACGCCCCTGCGGCGTCACGGTGCGATCCATCGGGCCAAAGCCCTCCTGCTGATAGCCGTTAAGGTCCTCGGTTCGCGGATAACCGGCCTGCACGCCGGCTTCCACCATTGCATGGAACAGCGGATTGTTGTCTTGCTTTGGTGTGGCGACGCTCACCGGGCCATCGCCGCCGTGATATTCGTTGGCGCCGATATCGCGGGTTTCCGCTTTGCGGTAGTAGGGCAGGCAGTCGAGGTAGCTCCACTGGGCCAGCCCCGGCGCGGTGGCCCAGTTGTCGAGGTCCATGGCGTTGCCACGGATATAGCACATGCCGTTAATCAACGAGGATCCGCCGAGGCCTTTTCCGCGTCCGCACTCCATGCGGCGGTTGTTCATATGCGGTTCAGGTTCGGTCTCGTAGGCCCAGTTATAACGCCGGCCCTGTAACGGAAAGGCCAGCGCGGCGGGCATCTGGGTGCGGAAGTCGAAACGATAATCCGGGCCGCCTGCTTCCAGCAGCAGGACGGTGGTGTCAGGATCTTCCGTCAGTCGTGTCGCCAGTACGTTGCCGGCGGAACCGGCACCAATAATGATGTAGTCAAATTGCAAAAATGACCTCCTGGTTAAAATATGGATTGAAACTGACCCATCTCAACCTGGATGGATTTTACCTGGGTGTAGTTCTGCAGGGTCTGCACGCCGTTTTCGCGGCCAATGCCGGAGTGCTTGTAGCCGCCGACCGGCATCTCCGCCGGGGATTCGCCCCAGCTGTTGATCCAGCAAATACCCGCTTCCAGCTGGTGGATGATGCGGTGGGCGCGGTTGAGATCCGGGGTGACGACACCGGCGGCGAGGCCGTATTCGGTGGCGTTGGCGCGGAGAATCACTTCGGCTTCGTCGTCGTAGGTCAGAATCGACATCACCGGGCCGAAGATCTCTTCGCGCACGATGGTCATCCGATCGTGACAGTCGGTAAATACCGTCGGGGCGACCCACGCGCCGTGGTCGAACGCGGCCCCTTTCAGGACATCGCCGCCGCATAGCAGACGGGCGCCTTGCTGTTTGCCGCTCTTGATGTAGCGCAGCACGTTTTCGCGGTGCGGGAAACTCACCAGCGGCCCGAAGTTGGTGCTTTCCTCAAACAGATCGCCGGGGCGAATACGCGCCACGCGGGCGAGGATTTTCTCTTCAAATGCCGCTTTAAAGCGCGTCGGAATAAACACGCGGGTGCCGTTGGTGCAGACCTGGCCTGAGCTGTAGAAGTTGGCCATCATTGCGATGTCGGCGGCGAGGTCGAGGCTGGCGTCTTCGCAGACGATCAGCGGCGATTTGCCGCCCAGCTCCATGGTCACTTCCTTCAGAGAGGAGGCGGCGGAGTTGGCCATCACTTTTTTGCCGCTGGCGATGCCGCCGGTAAAGGAGATTTTGGCGATATCCGGGTGCTCGGTGAGATACTGCCCGGTTTCGGCGCCGATCCCCGGCAGTACGTTAAACACGCCTTCCGGCAGGCCCGCTTCACGGTAGATTTCCGCCAGCTTCAGGGCGCTGAGCGGGGTGACTTCGCTCGGTTTAAAGATCATCGCGTTACCGGCGGCCAGCGCCGGAGCCGATTTCCATAAGGCTATCTGGATCGGGTAGTTCCAGGCGCCGATCCCGGCGACCACGCCCAGCGGTTCCCGGCGGGTATAGACGAAGGAACTCTCGCGCAGCGGGATCTGGCTGCCTTCCAGCGCCGGGATCAGGCCCGCGTAGTACTCCAGCACGTCAGCGCCGGTGGCGATATCAACGGCGGCGGTTTCGCTCAGCGGTTTGCCGGTGTCGAGGGTCTCCAGACGCGCCAGTTCGTCATTGCGCTGGCGCAGAATATCGACTGCGTTGCGCAGAATGCGCGAGCGTTCCATGGCGCTCATTGCCGCCCATATTTTTTGCCCTTTCTGGGCGCTTTTTACCGCCCGGTCGACGTCTTCGCGACCGGCGGCCTGGACGATCGCCAGAACTTCCCCGCTGGCGGGGTTGATGGTCTCGAAGGTTTTACCGCTGGTGGCGGAAACATAACCACCGTGGATATAAAGCTGTTGTTCGGCCATTCGGGACATGGGTCCTCCGTTAGTGAGAAGTCGGTGGCAAATACTGGCTGATGAAGTGTTCGGCGAGCGTTTCAGCGCGGGCTTTATCCAGCGGATTACCGCTTAGCGCCGCGCGTAGCCACAGCCCGTCGATCAGCGCGGCAAGACCGTAACCGGCCTCCTGCGCCGCTTCGCGCGGCAGGGCGCGCTGGAACTCGTAGACAATGTTCGACAGCAGGCGCCGGCTGCAGACCTGCTGCAGGCGATAGAGCATCGGTTGATGCATGCTGCTGGCCCAAAAGGCGAGCCAGGCTTTCATCGCCGCGTTGCTTATCTGGCTGTCATCGAAGTTGCCCGCCACGATGGCGCGCAACCGCTCCTGCGGGGAGGCTGCGGGCAGGGCGTGCAGGCGGCTCAGTACTGCCTCGCGCAGCTGGCCGGTGATATCACGCATCGTCGCTTCCAGCAGCCCGTTCTTATCCTTGAAATAGTGGCTGATGATGCCGGTGGATACCCCAGCCCGTCGGGCAATCTGCGCGATGGTGGCATCGTGCATTCCCACTTCATTAATGGCGGCCAGCGTGGCGTCAATCAGCTGCCGCTGCCGTATCGGTTGCATCCCCAGTTTGGGCATATTTCAGACTCTATTCATCAGCTTTGTTTATATATTAAAGCGGTTTTTGATTGGACGTTCAATATAAAGTGTGTCTTAATTGTTGCGGATTTTGATTTTAATAGTTGCAAAAACAGTAAGGAGAATGGATGACAGACCTTTCGCCGAGCAGAGAAAAGGACAAAGTCAATCCGGTGGTTTTTTATACTTCCGCGGGACTGATTTTGTTGTTTTCCCTGATGACTCTCTTCTTCAGCGATTTTTCCGCGGCCTGGATTGGCCGTACCCTGAACTGGGTTTCAAAGACTTTTGGCTGGTATTATCTACTGGCCGCGACGCTGTATATCGTGTTTGTGGTGTGCATTGCCTGCTCGCGCTTCGGGTCGGTGAAGCTCGGACCGGAGCACTCGAAACCGGAGTTTAGCGTGCTGAGCTGGGCGGCAATGCTGTTTGCCGCCGGGATCGGCATCGACCTGATGTTCTTCTCTGTCGCCGAGCCGGTGACCCAGTATATGCAGCCGCCGGAAGGGGCGGGGCAGACCATGGAGGCGGCGCGCCAGGCGATGGTGTGGACGCTGTTTCACTACGGGCTGACCGGCTGGTCGATGTATGCCCTGATGGGGATGGCGCTGGGATACTTTAGCTATCGTTATAATTTGCCGCTCACCATCCGCTCTGCGCTCTATCCGATCTTCGGCAACAAGATTAATGGTCCTATTGGTCACAGCGTGGATATCGCCGCGGTGATCGGGACGATTTTTGGTATCGCCACCACTCTTGGGATTGGCGTTGTGCAGCTCAACTACGGCCTCAACGTGCTGTTCGATATTCCGGATTCGCTGGGGGCGAAAGCGGCGCTTATTGTGCTGTCGGTGATTATCGCCACCATTTCTGTAACCTCCGGGGTCGATAAAGGCATTCGTATTCTTTCCGAGCTGAATGTGATGCTGGCGCTAGGGCTGATTCTGTTCATCCTGTTTATGGGTGATACCGAGTTTCTGCTCAATGCGCTGGTGCTTAACGTCGGCGACTATGTGAATCGCTTTATGGGCATGACGCTTAACAGTTTCGCCTTCGACCGCCCGGTAGAGTGGATGAACAACTGGACCCTGTTCTTCTGGGCGTGGTGGGTGGCGTGGTCGCCGTTTGTCGGGCTGTTCCTGGCGCGTATTTCGCGCGGGCGCACCATCCGTCAGTTCGTGTTGGGGACGCTGATTATTCCGTTCACCTTTACGCTGCTGTGGCTGTCGGTGTTCGGCAACAGCGCGCTGTATGAAATCATCCACGGCAATGCGGCCTTTGCCGCGGAGGCAGTCGCGCATCCGGAGCGCGGCTTCTATAACCTGCTGGCACAGTATCCGGCGTTTACTTTTAGCGCTTCGGTCGCGACGATCACCGGCCTGTTGTTTTATGTCACCTCCGCCGATTCCGGGGCGTTGGTACTGGGCAATTTCACCTCGAAGCTGAAGGATATCAACAGCGATGCGCCTAACTGGTTACGGATTTTCTGGTCAGTGGTGATTGGTTTACTGACCCTCGGGATGCTGATGACCAACGGTATTTCCGCCCTGCAGAACGCCACGGTGATTATGGGACTGCCGTTTAGTTTCGTGATCTTTTTCGTGATGGCGGGGTTGTATAAGTCACTGAAGGTGGAAGATTATCGCCGCGAGAGTGCCAATCGTGATACTGCCCCACGTCCGCTGGGCGTGCAGGATCGTCTGAGCTGGAAGAAGCGCCTGTCGCGTCTGATGAACTACCCCGGTACGCGCTATACCCGCCAGATGATGGAGACGGTCTGTTTCCCGGCGATGGAAGAGGTGGCGCAGGAACTTAAGTTGCGCGGCGCTTACGTCGAACTGAAAAGCCTGCCGCCGAAAGAGGGGGACCTCCTGGGCCACCTCGATCTGCTGGTTCATATGGGCGATGAGCAGAACTTTGTTTATCAGATCTGGCCGCAGCAGTATTCCATTCCCGGCTTTACCTATCGGGCGCGTAGCGGCAAGTCGACCTACTATCGTCTGGAGACCTTCCTGCTGGAAGGGAGCCAGGGCAATGACCTGATGGACTACAGCAAGGAGCAGGTGATCACCGATATTCTCGATCAGTACGAGCGCCATCTGAACTTTATCCACCTGCATCGCGAAGCGCCGGGCAACAGCGTGACCTTCCCGGGAATGTAGACCGTCTGAACGTTTTCTTAAAAATGATTTTCGCTGGTTAAATAGACAGTGGTATGCGCAGGGAAGCGTATGATGGCGGCGGGTGCCCTGGTGGCAATCATGGTGTTATGTCTGACAGCACGGAGATTGACGTTAATGGTACGCGACTCGCTGTGCGAGTTAAGTATCAAAGAGCGTCATATGGAGTTTAAGGCCGTTCTCGCTTACGAAACGAAGAAGTTGCCGGTATGCGGGGAGTAATCCCCGCCTATCCGCAGGCTGGATATGGAACCTTCTGGCACCTTTTTTATGAAACGAGTTGTGGACGGGTCAACGCTACCGCCGATTGCCACTCTGTCCAGCGTATGAGCAACCGCTTGTGGCGAATCATATCGGGTTGAAAGCTCAGGTGTTCCGGTAAGTAAGCGCGCAGCACTTGCGTGGGGACCTGCAGCAACGCTTTACGAGCCAGCAGCGCAGCCCCCATCGCGGAGAGTTCCGCCACATCACTGCGCATCACGGGGCAACCCAACAGATCGGCCTGATACTGCATTAGCCAGTCATTTTTAGTGGGGCCGCCATCAACCATCAACGCCGTTAAGGCAAAGTCATGATGCTGATGCATTGCCGTGGTCACATCGGCGATCTGATAGGCAATCGACTCCAGCGCGGCACGCACCAGGTGGGCTCGCTTGACGCCCCGACTGAGGCCGCGAATCATCCCTCGCGCATTTTCATCCCACCAGGGGGCTCCCAGCCCGGTGAGAGCTGGCACAAAATAGACACCCAGGGTCGAATCAACGGAAGCCGGGAGCTGTGTTAATTGCCGGGTTAATTCCTGCGGTTCTAACAGATCCAAACCGGTGCTTTCTACCATCCAGGCCACGGCATCGCCGGTGTGGGGGATATTGCCTTCCAGACCATAAACGAGCTGTTCACCATCATGCCAGGCAACGGTGGTAGCCAGTGTGCTGACGCTGCCCTGGGCTGAATTCACCGGGGCCATCACCGACGTTCCGGTACCATAGGTTGCTTTCACTCCGCCTGCTGCTCCCAGGCCGTGAGCAAACAGCGCGGCGTGCGAGTCGCCGATCATGGCGAGCAGCGGAATACCATCGGGAATGCCATTACACCCTCGGGTATAACCGAAGAGCCCGCTGGAAGGGCGAATAGCAGGCAGAGCCTGGCGCGGGATGGCGAAAATCGACATCATCTCGTCATCCCACTCTGCGGTGTGCAGATTAAAGAGCTGCGTGCGTGAGGCATTGGAATAATCACAACAGAAAGCCTCACCGCCGGTTAAATGCCATAGCAGCCAGCTGTCGACCGTCCCCAGACAAATTTCGCCCCGTTGTGCCTGGGCAACGCCGTCCGGAACCGACTCGAGCAGCCAGCGCATTTTCGAGGCGGAAAAAAGAGGGGCGATGGGCAGACCAGTTATCGCTTTTATCTGCGCCTCTTTTCCTTGCTGTCGTAAGGACTGGCAGAAGGCAGCTGTCCGTGAACACTGCCAGCTGAGCGCCGCGTGCAGCGCTTGTCCGCTCTCCCGATACCATCCTACGACGGTTTCACGTTGGTTACTGATGGCTAATGCCGCGACATGCTCAGCACCTACTGCGGCGATCGCCTGCGATACAACGTCAATGGATGCCTCAATCAGCAGTTCCGCAGATTGCTCCACCCAGCCCTCCTGAGGCGTGGCGATGGTCAGGGTTCTGGAAAAAGAAGCCAGCACTTTCCCTTGGCTGTCGATCGCCACCGCTTTTGCATTCGTGGTGCCCTCATCGAGGGCAATAATAATCTCTTTCCTGGCCACGGTTGCCTCACTGATGAAGATAGGTGTTAACGCCGAGGTAGCGCGTAAAGGCTTCATGCAAAATGCCGGCGCTGGCGGAGTGGTTCATCGCAACATGGTGTTCAAAACCCTGACGACAGATCCACGCCAGCAGGTTTTCTAATTGCGGGACCTCAATTACTGCCCGGCAACCCACGGTATCCAGCGGGTCATCCACAGAGCGACCTTCTCCAACATAGGCTTTAATTTCACCGGTCAGGTCATCGGTGCTCAGGCGGAAGTAGGTCAGCGGACCGCTCTTCAGGCGGCCGTGTACAGCGCCGCAGGTATTTTCTTTGCCGACGGTAGTGCCGATGATATCGGCCGTGCCCATGTGTGGGGATTCCAGGCTGGAGGCGGCGAAGTTACCGCAGTGAAACAGGACGCACTTATCGCGATCGTCGCCGAAGTTGTTATTCCAGTCGGCGATAGACGCGGGATTCAGGTTAGTGCTGGCCAGCGCATACATCGACAGTGCGCCCATCACGTCAACCTCGCAGGCGCTGGGCATCAACTGCCCGGACATGACGCTCATGATTGAGCAGACGTTGATGCCTAGATTTTCCTGCAAGGAGGTCCAGCACTGAATCGCGGTGGTATCGATATCGTTAGCGAGAACCCATTCGCTGATCACCACGAACAGTTTCGCCATGGTAACCAGTTTATCTGCGGGAATACCGCTGGCATCGGCATTGTCGAGCAACAGCCGGCGCTTTTCATCAACCCGAATATCGTCATCGCGCAGCTGTTTAATACGGGTAAATACTTCTGAAAGATCCAGCGTTTCAACGGCAATCCCCAGACGCTCGAGCAGCTTTTCGCTGTAGCGAACCGTATTGAACCCTGCGGGACGTGCGCCGATAGCGCCGACGCGAACGCCGCGCATGCTGCTGACAACCCGGCATATTTGTTCGAAACGTTTCAGGTCTTTTTCAAATACTTCGCCGCTTAAGGCGCAGACGTGCTGAGTTGTCAGCGTAAAGGGGATGCCGTATTGCCGCAGGTTGTTGCACAGGGATATTTTGCCGCAGAAACTGTCGCGACGCGTCGCCAGCCCCATTTTATCAAGATTATCCTCTTCGGCCTGCACCAGTACCGGAACGTTCAGCCCAGAAAGGCGCAGTGTTTCTGCGATCGCTTTTTCATCACCAAAGTTGGGCAGAAGTACCACTACTCCGTGAATGTTCTCGCGGTGCGTACGGAACAGTTCTGCGCAGATTTTAGCATCCTGACGCGTTTCAACACCGCCTAACTCCGTTTGTGTGTCATTGAGCAGAATGGTGTTAATACCGAGACGCTCAAACAGCGCTATCGCCTGAGCGCGAGCCTCTGCAACCAGATAACTCGGGAAAAAACCACGGTTACCAATAATAATGCCCATGGTCAGTTTTTGTGGGATTCGGGACATTGCGTGTTCTCCAGTAAGATGTTCGGTCTTGTTATTTTTTTAGCTGCGCCTGAAGCAGGGCGGTGGCATGTTTTACAATGCCCGCGGCATCAATTTCATGGTGTGCACGTGTGGCTGCGCGATCTGCGGCGATCGCATATTCGCCATCTGGGATCCCCAGTCGATGTAAAGGAATAGCACATCCCGCTTCCGCAAGGACTTCGGCGACCAGGCTGCCGACGCCGCCGTTAATATTATGTTCTTCGACGCTGACCACGGCGCGATGCGGTTTGAGGATCTCCAGCAGCAGGCCGATATCACAAGGGCGAATAGACGGTACATTGATAACCGTGGCATCAATACCGTTTTCTGCCAGTTGTGTGGCCGCGGTGACAATTTCATGCACGGTGGATCCCATCGCGACCAACGCCACGTCGCGGCCATGACGCAGCACATCAATCTTACCTGGCACAAATCGATAATTCTGATCATGAAGTTCAGGCAGTGCCTTGCCGTCAAGGCGGATGTAGACCGGGCCTACATGGGCCAGGGCATAGTCGATAATCTGCCGGCACTCAATCGGGCAGGAAGGGGCATAAATTTCGATATTGCCAAAGCCGCGGAGCACTGAGATATCATCGATACTATGGTGGGTACTGGCCAGCGGGCCGTAACTGGCGCCGGCATTGAGGCCAAACAATTTAACATTGGTATTGTTATAGCAAACGTCGACTTTGATTTGCTCATTCGCGCGTGAGATCAAAAACGGTGCGGCATTGCAGGTTACGGCAATTTTTCCGCCGAGTGCCAGGCCTGCGGCAGTGCCTACCAGCGTTTGTTCGGCGATGCCGACGTTCACCAGGCGGCCCGGGTATTTATTGATAAAGGGTGATATTTTGGCGGTCGAGGTTGAATCGGCAACCACCGGCACCAGGTCTATGCCGCGTTCAACAGCATCAATAAAGGCATTCACCATCACAGTGGCGAGATGTTCGCTATTACTCATCTTTCAACTCCTCCAGCGCCAGTTCGATTTCTTCACCTTTCGGTACCCGATGGTGCCATTCAGGGCGTCCCTGAATAAAAGAGACGCCAGCCCCTTTCGTGGTATTAGCAATGATGACGTGGGGTTTACCGTTAGGCTGTAAGGCTTCCAGGGTGGCGACAACGTCGGTCATATCGTTGCCATTGCATTGGGTGACTTCCATACCAAAGGCGCGCCATTTTTCATCCAGCGGATCGGTATTCAGAATGTCTTTGGTGGGACCGGCCAGCTGCAGGTTGTTTTTATCATTGATAATAAAAAGGTTATCTAACTGGTAGTGCGCCGCAACCAGCGCCGCCTCCCAGTTACTGCCCTCGGCTAGCTCACCATCCCCGGTGACGACGAAGACCCGGCGCTGGCTATTATCTCGTTTTGCCGCCAGCGCAATGCCAACGGCAACGGGGAGTCCATGTCCCAGCGCACCGGTGTTTAATTCAACGCCCGGTGTTTTGTGGCGTACGGGGTGACCAGGCAGATGTGAGTCGGCATGTTGATAGGTAGCAAGCCAGTCCGTGGGAATATACCCGGCTTCAGCCAGCACACAGTAATACCCGCCCACAGCGTGTCCTTTGGACTGAATATAGATATCTCTCTCGTCGCTGTTTTTCTGTTCCGCAGAGCAATTAAGGATGCGGAAGTAGAGGGCGGTTAGCAGTTCAACCTGTGACAGGTCTGCGCCCGTGTGCCCGCCTGCGGGGCTCTCAGCATTCAATACAATGATACGGCGACGAATCGACCGTGCTTTCTTTTCTAAACCCTCGATGGAGAGTGAAAACGGATTCATAGAACACCTCGTGAATGTTGATTCCATTGTGAATAAATATTCAGTCAGGGCGTAAAAAGCGTGCGATGGCTTAGATTGAACCTGGTGGCCGATGAAATTCGCTGTACTTTTAGCGCAATGAATATATATTCAAGACTGATTTAATATTCATGAATGTAAGATATGCCCTGTCAAAAGGTTTGTCTATGGCTTATCCCGGCAATTTTCTAAGAAAAGAGAAAACGATCACATTTGGCGGCGACGCAAAACAGCGGCAGGCTTGTTATCTATTCAATGATGCATAAAAATACGAGGATGAAATTAAGGGGAATGCCATGTCGAAGCAGGATGAACAACGCTTACTGGTGAAGATTGCCACGCTTTACTATAGCGAAAACAAAAAGCAGTCAGAGATAGCGTCGTTGCTGCATCTGTCGCAATCTTTCGTCTCAAGAGCATTGACGCGTTGTCAGAAAGAAGGACTGGTGAAAATCACCGTTGTCCAGCCGACCAATATTTTCGTTGAGCTGGAAAAAGAGATAGAACAACGATTTGGCATTCGTCAGGCGATAGTTGTGGATGTGGGGGAAGGGGCGAGTAACGCGCAAATCAAACATGCGATTGGTAGCGCGGCGGCGCACTATGTTGAAACCCGCCTGCGTCCGGAAGACCTGGTGGGGATCTCTTCCTGGAGCAGCACTATTCGTTGCATGGTGGATGAGATGCATCCGCAAAGCATTCGAGCGGCGGGCGTTATACAGCTGTTAGGTGGTGTCGGGCCAAACGGCAACGTTCAGGCGACCATTTTGACGCAACAGTTGGCGGCCCATCTTGGCTGCCCGGCGTGGTTGTTGCCCTCGCAAAGTATTGAACACTCGGTGGAAGAACGCGCCCGGCTGGTAAACAGTCCTGACGTGGCCGTGGTGGTGGATAAATTTGCCCAGGTTGATGTGGCTATCGTGGGGATCGGTGAACTTGAACCATCACAGCTGCTGAAAAACTCGGGTAACTACTATAACGAAGAGATGTTGAAGCTGCTGGCAAAGCGCGGGGCAGTAGGGGATATATGCCTTCATTATTATGATGCCGCCGGTCAACCAGTATTAAGTCATGAAGAAGATCCGGTGATAGGAATGGAGCTGGAGCAAATTCGCGCCTGTCAGCATGTGATTGCCCTGGCTGGCGGGGCGGAAAAGAGTAATGCGATTCACGGCGCACTGAAAGGGAACTATATCGATGTGCTGATTACCGATTTCTCGACCGCTCGCCGCTTGATTAAATCATCGTAGCTGTGCCATTACGACCCTTTCGCAGATTCAGGCCAGAGAAAAACTGACCTGAATCTGTCGAACAATAGCCCCGTCGGGGTCACTTTCCTTCTATTTTCCTTCTATTGCCGTTTTTTGCGCGACCACCGCTGCCTTTTGCTGCATCCGGTTTTGCATCTGATCGATAATCACCGCCACAATAATCACGATGCCTTTAATGACCATCTGCCAGAATTCACTGACCCCCATCATTACCAGCCCGTCGGCGAGAAAGCCGATAACAAAGGCGCCAATAAGCGTGCCCAGAATCGTTCCGCGTCCACCGGCGAGGGAGGTCCCGCCAAGGACAACCGCGGCAATCGCGTTCATTTCAAACGCGGTACCGTTAGCCGGGTGGCTGGCTAATAATTGGGCAGAGACGACAATGCCGGCAATTGCGGCGCACAGACCGGAAAGGGTATAGACCAGGATTTTAACCTGTTTGACCTTCACGCCGGAGAGTTCAGCCGCGCGTTCATTATCGCCTATCGCGTAAACGTGTCGGCCAAAGGGCAAGCGACGGGCGATATAGGCAATAATCAGCGCCAGCACGATCATCATCCAGATGGCCCATGGAATACCAAATAGCGTTCCAGCGCCAATTTCATCAAAACCGGTATTGCCAAGCTGTGGATTCCCGGCAAGTCCAGGGAAGGTTTGCCCGTCCGAGGTAAGCATTGCCGTGCCGCGCAATACGTACATCGTGCCCAGCGTGCAAATAAAGGGCGCCACATTATAGCGGGTAATTATCCAGCCATTAACGGAACCGATAAGCGCACCAATAAGCAAAACAATGGGCACGATGACCCAGACGCTGGGGAAGATGGCGATGCCAAACATCGGCAGCACAATCCCTTTCGTGATAAGCCAGCCGGCGATCATGCCGCACAGACCGAGGGTGGCGCCAATCGACAGATCGATCCCGGCGGTAATAATGACAAAGGTAATACCAAGCGCCAGAAAGGCATTGATAGCAATATGCTTAATCATGATCACCATGCTGCCGGCCGATAAAAAGCCCGGAACCGTCATCGTGAAAAAGCCCACAATTAAAAACAAGGCAATAAAAGTACGTAATTTCAATAACAGTAGCAGGATGTTTTCGCGAGAAAGTGATGTCCCACCACGCGGCGACAGGGCCACCGATTGTGTTGTTTTCATATTAAAACCCCTGAGCACTTGCTGAGACCAGCGCGGATTCTTCGGCCCGATCGCGGGTAATGTCGGCGGTCAGTTTGCCGCCGGACATCACCAGGATACGGTCGGAGACCGCCATAATTTCTTTGAGATCCGATGTTGAGAAAACCACCGCGATACCTTGTTCAGATAGCTGCACCATCATGCGAAAAACGTCCGCTTTAGCGCCAATATCAATACCGCGAGTCGGTTCATCGAGGAACAGCACCTTTGGATTGGTTAACAGCGAACGGCCAATCACCACTTTCTGTTGGTTCCCTCCGCTCAGAGCCTGGATCTCCACTGCTGGGGAGGAGACTTTAATCGACAAATTGCCAATGGTGCTGGCAACAACGGCTTCCTCTTCTTTGTCTGCGATAGTGAGACCGCGCCGCAGGCGTCGCCACAAACTGGCGATGGTCAGGTTATTGGCAACGGAGGAGATGGGAAAGATGCCGGTGCGTTTACGATCTTCAGGCACCAGGCTCATGCCCATCCGGATCCGGTCCGCAGGGGTTAAGCGCTGCGGCACGGGCTTACTGTCGAGCCAGAGTTTGCCGAAATAGTTGCGCTCGGTGCCCAGCATGCATTCAAACAGTTCGGTACGTCCGGCACCCATCAAACCGTAAATTCCGACGATTTCTCCGGCGTGAACTTTAAAGCTGACATCGTTGACCACCGTGTTCCCGGCGGCATTGACGCAGGTAATGTTCTCCGCCTCTAATAACGGCGCTCCGAAAGTGCGATCGGGTGCCAGGAAGTTACTGACAGGGTCGCTGCCCAGCATTTCCCGAACGATCCATGGCACGTCGATATCCGCCACTTTGGCTTCCGACTGGAACTTGCCGTCACGCAGGATGGTGATGACGTCACCAATTGCCATCAGCTCTTCCAGACGGTGCGAGATGTAAATGATCGAAACTCCCTGGCGGGTGAGTTCACGTATGACGCGAAACAGAATTTCTACTTCGGTTTTGCTGAGGGCCGATGTGGGTTCATCGAGGATCAAAATATCCGCATCTTCCGCCAGCGCCTTGGCGATTTCGATTAACTGCTGCTGGCCTACCTTGAGATTGCCGACCAGTTCGCGCGCAGAGATCGGCTGGTCCAGACGTTGTAATAACGCTTCCGCTCGCTTCTCCTGTTCAGCTTCGTTAATTGGCGCAAGGCCATTTTGCAGCTCACGGCCGAGAAAAATATTCTCGGCGACGCTGAGGTTTTCAAACAGGTTCAATTCTTGATGAACCATCCCGATACCGTGAGCCGCGGCCTCACGGGTGCTGGCGAAACGTACCGGCTGGCCGTTAAGCTGCATCTCTCCCAGACTCGGTTGCTGAACGCCGGCCAGGATTTTCATTAACGTCGACTTGCCTGCGCCATTCTCCCCAATAATGACGTTGACCTTACCTCGCCAGACGTTGTAGTCGACGCTGTCCAGCGCCACGGTGCCCGGGAACAACATTGATATCCCGCGGGCGCGCAGAATAATGTCATCAGTGGCAGGGGTGCTCATGGCTGTGCCTCCTGTTTCAGTTCCAGCGCGGCGGCATCCTGAGGAGTACCGTGATTCAACGTGACGGCAAAACGTACGCTGACCGGTTTGCCCACCCAACTGGCGTCGATTTTCGGTAACTGCTTCGCCGCTTCCCGGTTATAGGCGCGCGAAAGTTGCGCAAATTGCACTTGATTGGTGAAATCTTCAAACTTAAAGCCGCTGGCATCGCGGATAGCGTTACCTTTCATCACCGGACCGGTCTGAATGGTGAGGGGCTGACCATTAATACTGACGGTGATGTTTTGTTCACGCGGGTTACTGTCGTCGAGCTTCACAATCGGCGTCACGAGATGGACAAAAACGCTCTCCTGAGAATTTGCTGATGATGTTAAATGGTTTCCCAGCGTCGCCGCATTAAGCGCGTGTCGGGAGGCTGGATCAATCACTCGGGTTTGCCAGGTTTGTTGCGCGATCTGCTGTGGCGTCTGATTATCGAAGCTGTGCTTCGCATTGGGGTCGGCAGGCAATATTGGCTTGCCGTTTTCATCCAGATCTACCACCGTGCAGGCCGTTAGCAACAGGGCGGCGCACCCGGTTAGTACGCCCCCCCATTGTTTTAAGAACATAACGTCTCCGACTTAATTGCTGAGGTTAAACATGCTGAGCTTGTTGGCATTGGAATCATCAATCAGGATGCAATCCATCAGCTGTTTTTCCTCTTTTTGGGCTTTGCCGTTTTTCAGGAAAAAGTCCGCCTGCTCAACGGCCATTTGCGCTTGCTTCCAGCCGGGTTGCAGTACGGTGGCTTTGATGTTGCCTTTATTGATGATGGAGTCGCGGGTGTAGTCACTGCCGTCGAAGCCGACCACGATGACATCTTTTTTCCCGGCAGCTTTCAGTGCGGCTTCTGCACCGAGCGCCATGGTATCGTTGCCCGAAATCACGCCCACGATGTCCGGGTTCGTCTGGAGAATGGCTTCCATTCGGGTGAAGGCTTCGGTCTGGCTCCAGTTAGCAGTCTGCTGGGCGACCATTTTCATATCGCTGTAGTCGTCCAGCACATCGTGGTAACCCTGAGAGCGAACGCTGGCGTTGGTGTCTGACTGGCGGCCAAGCAGCTCAACATATTTCCCTTTGCCCCCCAACAGTTTTGCGAATTTCTCCGCGCCGAGCTGTGCTCCCTGGTAGTTATTCGACACGATCTGCGCCACGGCGATGCCGGTTTTGTTGATTTCACGATCGATTAAGAACGCCGGTACTCCAGCGGCTTTGGCTTTCTCAAGCGGGCCAACCGTGGCATCCGCACCGGCGTTATCAAGGATTATCGCCTTGGCCTTACGGGCGATAGCGGTCTCTATCAACTGGTTCTGTTTGTTGACGTCATCATCGTGGGAGGCAATGAGCGTGCTGTAGCCAAGCTCTTTGGCCTTTGCCGCGGCGCCGTCGGCTTCCGCTTTAAAGAACGGATTATCGTGCGAAGGGGTGATGATCGCGATCAGGCCATTATCGGCAGCATACAGTGAGCTGCAAGCCGCTAAGGTCGATGCGAACAGGACAGACTTAACAAAGGTAGATTTCATCTTTTTCTCCACATTGAATATTTATTCAATAATGATTTATTATTCGAGATAACGATAAGTCTGACTCGAGAAGCTGTCTATGCTTTGCGCAGGTAATTTTTTAAAAGGAGAAAAGGATCACGCTTCGTCGGGGGAGAAGGTGCAGGTTATGAGGCGTTGATCAATTTGCAACCAGCTGACGGAAATAATGATATTCCCAAGAGACGGGAAAATACTCGCCTGTAGCTGTAAACGTAGCGTCGTGGCATCCAGGGAGATAACCTGCGCGGCCTGAAAGTCGGCAAACTTCTGGCTATGGGATGACCACGCCTTAAACCCGCTCTCCTTTGCCGAAAACGCCAGCGTCAGGGCCAGTTCAAAGGGCAGTCCGCTCGCGTTTAGCACCGCGCGCTCCGCCGGGTTGATAATGCTGCTTTCCAGTTCCGACGCCAGAGACAGCGAGAACAGCCGCTCGATATCTACGCCGACC
The DNA here is from genome assembly GCF_051131755.1 of Klebsiella sp. R445. Taxonomy (NCBI): domain Bacteria; kingdom Pseudomonadati; phylum Pseudomonadota; class Gammaproteobacteria; order Enterobacterales; family Enterobacteriaceae; genus Klebsiella; species Klebsiella sp. R445. Next base: position 1,741,335 of record NZ_CP180446.1, on the reverse strand, counting down.
GGACGGTCAGAGACCACCGCCAGGGCGCTATGTTCGCAGTGGCTGATGCTGCCGTACCACGGCGCGGGCCACAGCGGCTGGCGCTGCTCGCCAATGCCGGGGATCGCTTTTACGCCCACTTCCCGCAGGGCGTAAGCCGCGGCGATACGGCCGGCAAGATGCTCGGTTTGCCGTTTACGCGCGCCGTTAGCGAGCTGGCCATGGTGAGGGAGCCACAGGAGATCGGTGGCCTGAAACGTCGCCGGATCGAAATCAACCCGCATAAGCGAGTGGCCGGCAAGCTGAATGATCGCGTGTTGGATTTGCATCGAGGGATGTTAACAGATTCCTCCCTCCGCCCTCTATGAGAAGAGGGCGGGGGAGATCAGGCGGACAATCAGAAGTGGGTATTAACGCTCATGTACCAGGTACGACCCGGTTCGTTGAAGGTCTCAGCCCCTGCGCCATACATATAGCCAGTCGCGCCGCCGGTGGTCTGGGCATTACCGGCACGCCAGTGACGCTTGTCGAAGACGTTATCCACGCCGCCGGTCAGGCTGACGTATTTGGTGACGTCCCAGGTCGCGCTCAGACCGAGGATGCTATACGGGCTAACCTCGTTTTTCTCGCTGCCGGTGACCGGCTGACCTTTGTAGTTATATTTCTTCGGCTGCTGCTTGCCGTACCAGGTGAAGGTCGACTGCACGGAAACGTCTTCCTGAATCTGCCAGCTCAGGGTGGAGTTCAGCGTATATTCCGGAATAATCGACAGACGATCGCCGGTGGTTTTGTTCTTACTCTGCAGCATATAGGTGATGTTGTTGGTCCAGTTCACCGCTTCCGTGACCGGTACGTTCAACGTACCTTCCAGACCTTCAACAACCGCTTTCGGGACGTTTTCCCATTTGTAGAGATCGGTGCCGCTACCGTTGGTGTAAACCGGCGAATAGCCCGCTTCAATCTTGTCACGGTAGTCGTTGCGGAACCAGGTGACGCCCGCCAGCCAGCCATCGCGTTTAAACTCGAGGCCAACTTCTTTGTTGATGCTGGTTTCTGCTTTCAGGTCTTCATTACCCTGCAGGTAGCAACCGGCCTGGCTCGCGTAGCAACCCTGACCGCGGCTGTAGAGAATGTAGTTCGGGTTGGTCTGATACAGGCTCGGCGCTTTGTAGGCGCGGGCGATGCCCATTTTCAGCGTGAAATCATCCCAAAGCCCCTGGGACAGGTTCAGAGAAGGACTCCAGTTATTGCCGACAATGCTGTGATGATCGAAACGCAGCGCTGGCGTCAATATGGTGGTGTCGGTCAACTCGATGTTGTCTTCAGCAAACAGGGAGAAGATCTCGGCTTTCGAGTACGGGCTACGACCGGTGCTGTCGTAGCCTGGGATTGTCCCGCCCATAAAGGTTTGGGTGTTTGACGCCTTATCCTTCATGCGCTGCTGGTTCCATTCGGTACCCAGCGTCAGGTTCTGATTGACCCACAGATCGAACGGAATGCTGATTTCGCTGTGCAGCATCACGTCGGACAGGTCGATATTAGAGAACTGATTGCTGCTGAAGATCCCCTCGGTTCCCCCGGCCAGACCTTCACCTTTACGTGAGTTGCGGGTATGTTCGTACTGCGCCCAGTTGCTGGTGGTAATACCGTTATCCCAGGCACCGTTCCAGGTCACCGAGTAGGTGTTACGGTAGATACGGTTGGTCTCTTTACCGTAGTTCTCTTTCACCAGGTCGTTGGAGTTGGTGTTCTGCGTATCACCGGAGTAGAGGTTGCCCTGGCGGCTGTAGCCCGCTTCGAACTCCAGGGATTGCATCGGCGCGAAATCCCAGCGCACGACACCATCGATATTCTTGTTTTTAACCCCTTCGCGCCCGGCGGGCAGAGTATCGGAGTATATGCCGGTACGCTCGGACTGATGGCCCTGGTTGATGTCCCAGGCATCAGCCTGAGTTTTGTCCAGGTTGCCTAACAGGCGGAAGCTGAAATCGCCGCCCAGCGGGCCGCTGAGGCTGAAGTTGGTACGCTTGGTGGAGCCTTCGTCTTTATGCTCCGGGGCGTTCATGTAGGTGTTCCATGAACCGTGCCACTCATCGCCGCCTTTTTTGGTGATGATGTTGACCACGCCACCTGCCGCACCGTTACCGTAGCGGGCGGCGGCCGGGCCACGAATGACCTCGATGCGCTCGATCATTTCTGGCGGAACCCAACTGGTGTCGCCGCGGGTGTCGCGCTCGCCGCGCCAGCCCAGGCGCACGGAGTTACGGCTGGTGACCGGTTTGCCATCAATCAGAATCAGGGTGTTTTCCGGGCCCATGCCGCGAATATCAATCTGACGGTTATTACCGCGTTGGCCGCTGGTGGAGTTACCGGTCAGGTTGACGCCCGGCATGGTACGAATGATTTCTGAAACATCGCGGGCCGGTGGACGTTTACGAATTTCGTCGGCGGTGATGGTCGAGACGCCAGGCGCCTGCAGGTTTTGTTCGGCGGCAGTCACCACCATGGTTTCTTCGGAGGCCGTTTTTTGGCTATCGAGGGTCTCTTCTGCGCACAGCGGGAAGGCCGCACCGTAAATTCCCAGGTTGACCAGTAAGGTCAATGATTTGATTTTGTTATTCATTTTACGTCCTGCTTTTCGTTACCGCCTTCCCCTGAAGTCCCATCCCACCGGGAGGGGAGGCAGCAAAAAATGTCGTCAGTTGAGGGCCCAGGCATTCCGTCGCTAACCAAATGACCTTCGCTGACCTGTGTAATTAGAAGTGACTCTCCCAAAGGGCGGTAATACGCTATTGCAAATGCAAATAGTTATCAATAATATTATCAATAAAAATTACGTTTGTTGAGAAAAATCACGATAAACATAGGGTTAATAACGGGATGTTAATAACAGGAAGTGATGAATGGTGGCAGACGCTCTCCGGACCGCAGTCCGAGGCCTGTGATGACCGCTGTTTAGTGACATTCTGGTGGCGGGATCCGGCGGGTGGCGAAGAGACTTCCTCGACCCGGCGAGTGTGGATTTACATCACCGGCGTGACCGACCATCACCAGAATGCCGTACCGCAAACCCTAACGCGTGTGCCTGGCACCGATGCCTGGCGCTGGCAAACGACCCTGTCGCCGACCTGGCGCGGCAGCTACTGCTTTATTCCCTCCGACCGTGAAGACGACTTCGCCCCTGAGATTTTCAACGCCGGCAGCCCGGACCGTATGCTGCTGCGCGAAGGCTGGCGCAAACTGCTGCCGCGGGCGATTGCCGACCCGTTAAACCCCCAAAGCTGGAAGGGCGGGCGCGGCCACGCGGTGTCGGCGCTGGAGCTACCGCAGGCGCCGGAACAACCCGGCTGGTCGCCGCGCAACACTCCTGCGTCTGCGCCGGTTTGCATTGAATGGTGCAGCGCCAGGCTGGGCAACACCCGGCGGATATGGATTTACACCACCGGCGATGACGCGCCCGAAGAACGACCGCTGGCGGTGCTGCTGGATGGCCAGTTCTGGGCCGAAAGTATGCCGGTCTGGCCGGCGCTGGCAGGGCTGACACACGAAGCAAAACTGCCACCGGCGGTCTACCTGCTGATTGATGTTATTGATAACGAACATCGTGGCCGGGAACTGCCCTGTAATGCGGATTTCTGGCTGGCGCTACAGGAAGAGTTATTACCCCAGGTGCGTCACATCGCCCCCTTCAGCGATCGCGCCGATCGTACCGTGGTCGCCGGGCAGAGCTTTGGCGGCCTGGCGGCGATGTTTGCCGCGCTGTACTGGCCGGAACGATTTGGCTGCGTTCTGAGCCAGTCGGGATCCTACTGGTGGCCACATCGCGGCGGCGCCGGAACGGGCCTGCTGATTGAGCGCCTGAGCCAGGGGCAACTTCACCCGCAGGGGCTGCGGATCTGGCTGGAAGCCGGTGAGCGTGAGCCGCTGATTTTTCGCGCCAACCAGGCGCTTTTATCGCAATTACAACACACACAGCAGACGATTTTCTGGCGTCAGGTTGACGGCGGGCACGATGCGCTTTGCTGGCGTGGCGGGCTGACGGCGGGATTAATCCAGCTATGGCAGCCGTTGAGCCGCGACCACTGACAAAGCGCGCTTCAGACTCAACATCATTGCGATGACGCGATGGCGGCAGCCTGCGCCAAAGTACCGTGAAGGATGGCGAGTAGAGACAGGAGTTTGGTATGCAATTCAGCAACCCCTTCGATAATCCGCAAGGGCAGTTTTATATTCTGCGCAACGAACAGCAGCAGTACAGCCTGTGGCCGCACCACTGCGCCCTGCCGCAAGGCTGGACGGTGGTGTGCCCACCGCAGCCCTCAGAGGCATGCCACACCTGGCTTGCCGAGAACTGGACAACCCTCACCCCCGCACACCATGCACGCTAAGGAGTCGAAGATGACCACTCGTTTACCGCTGGTGGCGGCACAGTCCGGGATCTGGATGGCGGAGCGGCTCTCTACGCTGCCCGGCGCATGGAGCGTGGCCCACTATGTTGAACTGCGCGGCAACCTTGACCCGGCGCTGCTGGGACGCGCTATCGTCAGCGGTCTGGCGCAGGCCGATACCCTCAGCATGCGGTTTTGCGAAGATAACGGCGAAGCCTGGCAATGGGTCGATGAGCGCCGCACTTTTGCTGAACCTGACTCTCACGATCTGCGCGATGCGCACGATCCCCATGCCGCCGCGCTGGCGCTAATGCAGGCCGACCTTGGACAGAATCTGCGGGTCGATGGCGGCAATCCCCTGGTTTGTCACCAGCTGATGCGGGTGGCGGATGATTGCTGGTACTGGTATCAGCGTTATCACCATTTACTGGTGGATGGCTTCAGTTTCCCAGCTATTACCCGCCAGATCGCCGCGATTTACCGTGCCTGGCAGCGTGGAGAAGAGACTCCTTCATCTCCCTTTACGCCTTTCGCCGAGGTGGTGGAAGAGTACCAGCAATACTACGGCAGCGATGCCTGGCAGCGGGATAAACAGTTCTGGATGGCGCAGCGAAAAGCGCTGCCGTCCCCGGCCTCGCTCTCGGCTGCACCGTTGGCTGGACGCGCGACCAGCACCGACATCTGGCGCTTAAAACTGGATGTTGACGCCGGTCTGTTCAGCCGCCTGGCGACCAGCCTGCCGCAGTGCCAGCGTGCCGATCTGGCGCTGGCGCTGACGACCCTGTGGCTCGGTCGCTTATGCAGCCGGATGGATTATGCCGCCGGGTTTATCTTTATGCGGCGTATGGGATCCGCGGCGCTGACCGCCAGCGGCCCGGTGCTTAATGTGCTGCCGCTGGCGGTGCATATCGACGCTCAGGAAACTCTCGCCGATCTGGCGCTGCGCCTCTCCGCACAGTTGAAAAAAATGCGTCGTCACCAGCGCTACGACGCTGAACAGATAGTCCGTGATAGCGGCAAAGCCGCCGGTGATGAACCGCTGTTTGGCCCGGTGCTGAACGTTAAAGTCTTTGATTACATTCTGGATATTGATGGTGTTGAGGCAGTGACCCACACCTTGGCGACCGGCCCGGTCAACGATCTCGAACTGGCGCTGTTCCCGGATGAGTCCGGTGGCTTGTCGCTGGAAGTGCTGGCCAATAAAGCTCGCTATGACGAAACGACGCTGCGCAACCACGTGGCGCGCCTGTCTGCGCTGCTGGCCCAGTTTGCCGCCGATCCGACGCTGCGCTGCGGCGAATCCAATATGCTGTCACACGACGAAACGGAACAGTTGGCGCAGGTCAATAATACCGGCGTCGCGCTTCCGGTGACCACGCTGAGCGCGCTGGTCGCGGCACAGGCGGAGAAAACCCCGGATGCCCCGGCGCTGGCGGATGCCCGCTGGCAGTTCAGCTACCGCGAAATGCGCCAGCAGGTGGTGGCGCTGGCTCAATTGCTGCGTGAACGCGGTGTGAAACCGGGCGATAGCGTGGCGGTAGCGCTGCCGCGATCGGTGTTCCTGACCCTCGCGCTGCACGGTATCGTTGAAGCCGGTGCGGCCTGGCTACCGCTGGATACCGGCTATCCGGACGACCGTCTGCGTATGATGCTGGAGGACGCGCGTCCGACCCTGCTGATTACCTCTGAGGATCAGCTGGCGCGCTTTAGCGATATTCCGGGCCTTGAAAGTCTGTGCTATCAGCAGCCGCTGCCGGTGGGCGATGCCGCGCCGCTGGGACTGTCACAGGCCGATCACACCGCGTATATCATCTTTACCTCCGGTTCCACCGGGCGCCCGAAAGGGGTGATGGTGGGGCAAACCGCGATCGTCAACCGCTTGCTGTGGATGCAGAATCACTACCCGCTTAGCGCCGACGATGTGGTGGCACAAAAGACGCCATGCAGCTTCGATGTGTCGGTCTGGGAGTTCTGGTGGCCGTTTATTACCGGTGCGCGGCTGGTGATGGCGGAGCCGGAAGCGCACCGCGATCCGCTGGCGATGCAGCAGTTCTTTGCTCGCTACGGCGTGACCACGACCCACTTCGTACCGTCGATGCTGGCCGCGTTTGTGGCCTCTCTGGATGGCGAAAACGTCGCGACCTGCCGTACGCTCAAGCGCGTCTTCTGCAGCGGCGAAGCGCTGCCGACCGGGCTGTGCCGCGAGTGGGAAGCGTTGACCGGTGCTCCGTTACACAATCTGTATGGCCCGACGGAAGCGGCGGTGGATGTGAGCTGGTATCCGGCCTGTGGCGCGGAGCTGGCGGCGGTGACCGGCAACAGCGTTCCTATTGGCTGGCCGGTGTGGAACACCGGGCTGCGCATTCTTGATGCCAGCATGCGTCCGGTTCCGCCGGGCGTGGCAGCAGATTTATACCTGACCGGCATTCAGCTGGCGCAGGGATATCTGGGCCGTCCGGATCTCACCGCCTCGCGCTTTATTGCTGACCCGTATGCCGCCGGTGAGCGGATGTACCGGACCGGCGACGTGGCGCGCTGGCTGGAGAACGGCGCGGTGGAGTATCTCGGGCGCAGCGACGATCAGCTGAAAATTCGCGGTCAGCGTATTGAGCTGGGTGAAATCGATCGGGTGATGTCTGCGCTACCGGATGTTGCCCAGGCGGTGGCGAATGCCTGCGTCCTCAACCAGGCGGCAGCAACCGGGGGCGATGCCCGTCAACTGGTGGGATACCTGGTATCCGAGTCCGGGCTGCCGTTGGATACCGCGGGGCTGAAAGCGCGTCTGGCCGAGCAACTGCCGCCGCATATGGTGCCGGTGGTGTTGATTCAGCTGGCGGAACTGCCGCTGAGCGCCAACGGCAAGCTGGATCGCAAAGCGCTGCCGCTGCCGACGCTCGGCAACGAACAGCGAGGTCGTCCGCCGGAGCCGGGAGTTGAAACCACGGTTGCCCAGGCGTTCAGCCAATTGCTGGGCTGCGAGGTCAACGATATTGACGCCGACTTCTTTGCTCTTGGTGGCCATTCGCTGCTGGCAATGCGCCTGGCGGCGCAGCTCGGCCGTGAACTGGATCGTCAGGTCACTCCGGGGCAGGTGATGGTGGCGTCGACGGTAGGAAAACTGAGCGCGCTGCTGGCCTCCGATCTCAGCGATGAACAGGCCCAGCGCCTGGGCTTTGATGCGATTCTGCCGCTGCGGGTGAGCGACGGGCCAACATTGTTCTGTTTCCATCCGGCGTCGGGCTTTGCCTGGCAGTTCAGCGTGCTGGCCCGCTATCTCAGTCCGCGTTGGTCGATTACCGGCATTCAGTCGCCGCGACCGGAAGGGCCAATGATGCGCGCCGCCTGCCTGGATGAGGTGTGCGAGCAGCATTTGCAAACGTTGCTGGCGCAGCAGCCGCGCGGGCCATATTACCTCTTCGGCTATTCCCTTGGGGGAACGCTGGCGCAGGGCATCGCCGCCCGTTTACGCCAGCGTGGCGAAGCGGTGGCCTTCCTTGGTCTGCTGGATACCTGGCCGCCGGAGACGCAGAACTGGGCGGAGAAAGAGGCCAACGGTCTGGACCCGGAAGTGCTGGCGGAGATCGATCGCGAGCGCGAGGCCTTCCTTGCTGCTCAGCAAGGGCAGGCCTCCGGTGAGCTGTTCAGCGTGATCGAGGGCAACTATGCCGATGCGGTACGTCTGCTGACCACCGCGCACAGCGCGAAATTCGACGGCAAGGCCACGCTGTTTGTGGCGGAGAAAACCCGTCAGGAAGGGATGGATCCACAGGTGGTGTGGGGTCCCTGGGTGGGAGAGCTGGAGGTCTTTAGCCAGAACTGCGCCCACGTGGAGATTATCTCGCCGCAGGCCTTCGAATCGATTGGCCCGGTAGTGCGGGAGATTCTGGGGTAATCCTGACCTGGTTCCCGGATAGCGGCGCCAGCGCCTTATCCGGGCTACCGTATCCACATGCCATCACTGAACCGTAGCCCCGGTAAGCGCAGCGCAACCGGGGACGTTTGCTTAACGGCGTCCCAGCGGTACGACCAGCGGGGTGTGGGCGACCGGGTCGTCGATGATCGTGCAGCGCAGGCCGTAAATCTGTTCGATCAGCTCGGCGGTGACAATCTCTTTCGGTGCGCCCTCGGCGACGATTTTGCCGTCGCGTAGCGCAATTAAATGGGTCGCGTAACGGCAGGCCTGGTTGAGGTCGTGCAGCACTGCCGCCAGGGTATATCCCTTCTCGCGATTCAGCTCGCTCAACAGCTCCAGCAGATCGATCTGATGGCTGATGTCCAGCCAGGTGGTGGGCTCATCAAGCAGCATAATGGCGGTTTCCTGCGCCAGCACCATCGCAATCCATGCCCGCTGCCGCTGCCCCCCGGACAAGGTATCGACGCTCTGTTGCGCCAGGTCGGTGATGCCGGTGGCCTTCATCGCGTTGTTGACCGCGTCATCATCCTCTTTACGCCAGCGGGTAAACATCGGCTGATGAGGATAGCGACCGCGGGCGACCAGTTCCTGCACCGAAATATCGCCAGGCGTAGTGGCGTTCTGCGCCAGCAGGCCGATGCGTTTCGCCACCTCTTTACTGGCGTAGCGCTGGATCTGCTCGCCATCGAGATAAACGTGGCCGCTGACCGGGGTCATCAGGCGGCTCAGGGTCCGCAGCAGCGTGGATTTACCGCAACCGTTGGGGCCAATAATCGCGGTGAAATGGCCGTCAGGAATGGTAACGTTCAGCGATTCGGCGATGATTTTTTTGCCGTACGCCAGGGTGAGCTGGTCGCCACGCAAACGGGTCGTTTCAGCGGTCATTTTTTGCGGGACTCCTGAATTAACAGCGCGATGAGATAAATGCCGCCGAGACTGACGGTCACGACGCCCACCGGTAATTGATAGGGCATAAACAGACGCTGGGCGCTGTAATCCGCCAGCGCCAGCAGTAGCGCACCGCAGAGCGCTGATTGGGTTAATCCCCAACGTGCGGTGCCGCTCAGACGGCGGGCGATATGCGGCGCCACCAGAGCGATAAACGAAATTGGCCCGGCCAGCGCGGTGGCGGCGGCGGTGAGCACCACCCCTACCAACATCATCAGCAGACGGGAACGTTCAACCCTTACGCCGAGCGCGCAGGCGGTATCATCGCCCATCTCCAGCAGGCGTATGCGGCGGACGAGCAGCGCGGCACATACCAGCATCAGCACAATCAGCGGCGCGGAAGGCCAGGTTTTGCCCCAGGTCAGGCCATTGAGGGAACCGGCATTCCACAGCCCGGCGGAGAGGGCGGTTTCCAGCGAGGCGCGCAGCAGCAGCCAGGTGTTGAAGGCAACCAGCATCGCGCGCACGCCGATACCGATAATAATCAGACGAAATGTTTCAATGCCGTTGCGCCACGCCAGCAGCCAGACCACCAGCGCCGTCAGAACGCCGCCAACCATCGCCGCCAGCGCGATAGCCGTCAGGTTCTGGCCGAACATCACCATCGCCACCAGCACGCCGCTCCAGGCGCCGGTATTGAATCCCATCACATCCGGGCTGCCAAGGGGGTTGCGCATCAGTGACTGAAAAATAGCGCCGCTGACGCCAAGGGCCGCGCCGATAAGCAGCGCCATCAGCACCCGCGGCAGGCGCCATTCGGTCACTACCATGGTGATATTGCGCGGTGCGTCGCCCAGTAAGGCAGAAACCACCTGATTGACGCTGAGCGGCACCAGACCGCTACCGAGTCCCAAAAGCGAGACTATCAGGCTGGCGGCCAGCAGAATCAGGCAGCTGAGCAGCAGACGGCGGGAAGGCGTTTTCACATTGCACCTCCACGCGACTGACGGCGTACCAGCCAGATCAGCACCGGCGCACCGATAAAGGCGCTGACCACCGATACCCGGAGTTCACCGGGGACCAGCAGACGGCCGAGGACATCGGCAAACAGCAGCAGGGCAGGGGTGGCCAGTAAGGTTACCGGCAGCGACCAGCGATGGTCCGCGCCCACCAGCCAGCGTGACATGTGCGGCATCATCAGGCCGATAAAGGCGATGGGGCCAACCACCGCGGTGGCGCTGCCGCATAGCACGGTAATGGCCAGCAGGCCGATAAACTGGGTGCGAGCGACCCGGCTGCCGAGCGCGGTGGCGGTATCGTTGCCAAGGCTCAGGCTGTTCAGTGCCCGGCTTAACAGCAGGGTGACGGCGGCGGCGATCAGCACCGGGAGCAGGACGATTTTCAGCGTTTGCAGGGTGCGGATATCCAGCGAGCCGGCCTGCCAGAAGCGCAGCTGGTCATAAACTTCAGGGTTGAGTAAGGCAATGCCGTTGGAGAGTCCTTCCAGCACGGCCGCCAGCGCCACACCGGCCAGCGTCAGGCGCACCGGGCTGAGCTGGCCGCCTCCCTGACTGCCGGTAAAAGCCACCAGCAGCGATGCACCAAACGCGCCGCAAAACGACATCAGCAGCTGTTCCTGCGGAGAGTGGATACCAAACAGCGCCGCCCCCAGCACGATGGCAAAGCTGGCGCCCGAGTTGACGCCGAGTATGCCGGGGTCGGCCAACGGGTTACGGGTCAGGGTTTGCATCAGCGAACCCGCCAGGCCCAGCGCGGCGCCTGCCAGCAGCCCCGCCAGGGTTCGTGGCAGTCGGGCATCGAGTACGATGGTGCAGTCGGCGGTGCGGCAGGTACCCGAAAGGGCATCCACAACGACGTGCAATGGAAGCGGTTTGGCCCCGACGAGCAGACTGAGGGCGATAGCCACGGCTAAGACGAGTAACAGACCAGGCACGGCAACGGCGCGCACCCTGGTCACAGGAAACGACATAATTCACATCCCTGATATGATAATGATAGTAATTATCGTTATCGATTCTATTCAGTTATGTTAGCATGATCGCCCACAAGAATGGTATATACCCGGCATACTTCAAGTTGCTTAGGTGTTGGCTGCACCCGTTCACCCCAGTCACTTACTTGAGTAAGCTCCTGGGGATTTACGGCCTTGCCGCCTACAAGCAACTCGAATAATTTTGGGTTTACGCAAAATCAATCAGAATGCATCGCGGCGCTACACGCACACCTGCCTGGAAGTAACGCTAACCGTATGACCGGGTTAAAAAAGTGCAGCCACAAAGACGCAGCCTGAAGGATCGCGCGTAGATGGAAAATAATAACAAGGCGCTGTAATGAACCGACAATCCCGGCTGCTGAACCTCAGCCTGCTGAAGACCCACCCGGCGTTTCGCGCCGTCTTTATTGCCCGTTTTATCTCAATCTTATCGCTGGGCCTTCTGGGTGTGGCGATCCCGGTACAAATCCAGATGATGACCCACTCGACATGGCAGGTAGGGCTGTCGGTCACGTTGACCGGCTGCTCGATGTTTGTCGGTCTGATGGTGGGCGGAGTACTGGCGGATCGCTACGAGCGTAAGCGGTTGATTCTGCTGGCGCGTGGTACCTGCGGCATCGGGTTTGTCGGGCTGTGTCTCAACGCGCTGTTGCCGGAACCATCGTTGATTACGATTTATCTGCTGGGCATCTGGGACGGTTTCTTTGCTTCGCTCGGGGTCACGGCGCTGCTGGCGGCCACACCGGCTCTGGTCGGGCGTGAAAACCTGATGCAGGCCGGGGCGATCACCATGCTGACGGTACGCCTGGGCTCGGTTATTTCGCCGATGATCGGCGGTCTGCTGCTGGCTACCGGCGGCGTGGCCTGGAACTATGGCCTCGCGGCGGCAGGCACCTTTATTACCACCTTGACCCTGCTGCGCCTGCCGCTGCTGCCACCGCCGCCGCAGCCGCGAGAGCATCCGCTGAAGTCGCTGCTGGCGGGGCTGAAATTCCTCTTCAATAGTCCGCTGATCGGCGGGATTGCACTGCTCGGTGGCCTGCTGACAATGGCCAGCGCGGTGCGGGTGCTGTATCCGGCGCTGGCCGACGGCTGGCAGATGTCAGCCTCGCAGATTGGTTTTCTGTATGCGGCGATCCCGCTGGGGGCTGCGCTTGGGGCGCTGACCAGCGGCCAACTGGCACAAACCGCCCGGCCGGGCGCGCTGATGCTGATGACCACGGTCGGCTCATTCGTTGCGATTGCGCTGTTCAGCGTGATGCCGGTCTGGGCGCTGGGGGCGTTGTGTCTGGCGCTGTTCGGTTGGCTGAGCGCCATCAGTTCGCTGCTGCAGTACACCCTGATTCAGACCCAGACGCCGGAAGCGATGCTCGGGCGCATTAACGGCCTGTGGACCGCGCAGAACGTCACCGGCGACGCCATTGGCGCAGCCTTGCTGGGTGGGCTGGGGGTGATGATGACTCCGATGGCCTCGGCGAGCGCCAGCGGTTGGGCGTTAGTGATTGTCGGCGTGATATTGATGGGACTGCTGAACGAACTGCGTCGGTTCCAGCGCCCGGAAGCGGTCAGCGAAAGTTAAGTCGATGGAAATATCCCGGCTACGCGTTGCGTCAGCCGGGAAGGGACGTTAGCCGAACAGAGAAGAGAGACGCTGCAGCACCAGCATGGCGCTGTAGTAATCGAGACGGAAGGTTTCGATACCGAGCGGATAAACGCGCTTGTTCTCTACCGCCGGCAGGTGCGCCAGCAGCGGGTTGCTGTAAATCGCCCCGGCATCTTTCTCGTCACCGGCAAACAGGAACAGGCTCTGGCCGTTGAGGCCCGCCGCTAAATTCTCACCGCCTAACTGTACGATGTCGTGGCGTTTCCCCTGGCTCTGACTGGCATGCAGCCCCTCAGGCAGGGTGGCGAGGGTGAAGCCCAGTTGTTCAAGCATCTGGCCCTGGGCGGATGCCGGTGTCCACAGGTTGGCAGTATGGGCCGCGGCGGTATAAACCAACGCGCTTACCGGCTGCGGCGGCAGTTTCATCTGTTGCTTCAGGGCGGCGAGTTGCTTATCAAATTCAGCAATACGCTCGGCGGCCTGCTTCTCCTGGCCGGTGATGTGTCCGAGGTCGGTCAGCAGCGCCTGCCAGCTTTTATCGTCGTAGTTAATGATAAGCGTCGGGGCGATGGTCGACAGCTGGTCATACAGCGCCAGCGCAGAATCACCGCCGGTGGCGCTAATCAGGATCAGGTCCGGCATCTGTGACGCCACCGCTTCGGCACTGGGCTCGCCGATATACAGACGCGTCAGCTTGCGCGCTTTGGCGACGCTGCTCCACTGGCGCAGGAAGCCCTGGTCGTCAGCTACGCGGTTGTTTGGCGTGGTGGCGCCGCTGGCGACAACCGGCGCATCGATGGCCAGCAGGGAGCCGGTGAGGGTCACGCTGGTGGAGACGATCCGCAGAGGTTTACTTTCCAGCGTATGCACGCCGTGGCTATCGGTTATCTGGCGTGGCCAGTCGGCAGCCAGCACTGAGGACATTCCTAAAATGGTCAGCCCGCAGGCCAGCAAGGTACGGCGGCAAAAAGTGGACAAATTCACGAATTCGCATCCTGATTAGGTTGAAATAAATGCGTCTCATTTTCAACTTTGTACCGTGCGGATGCAAGTCTAAGTAGCACAACATGCTGTTTGTATGGTTGACATGCCAGGCAATACCTTTTAGGTTAGCCAACCAAAATATAAATGATAATTATTCGTAATATCTTTATCGTTTTTGGAGGATGATATGGAAACGTCACTGGCTGAGGATGTGCGGGAACAAAAAATGACCCTGTCAGCGGAAAGCTTCTTCTTTATGTCGCCGTACCGCAGTTTTAGTACTGCGGGATGTTTTAGCCGTTTTAACCATTCTGCTGCGGATGGCGCGTCGCTCGACGGCACTTTCCAGCAGAAGATGGCGACTGCGTTCAGGGAGGCGAAGGCCGCCGGGATCCGTAAACCGGTGATGGTCGGCGCCATTCCGTTTGATACCCATCAACCGTCTGAGCTGTTTATCCCCGAGCGTTGGGAAAACTTCTCGCGTACCGCAAAGCAGCAGTCTGCACGCTACGCGTCGGTTCAGGCTCCGATGGATGTGGTAGAACGCCGGGAAATTCCGCAGCAGGATACCTTTATGGCGATGGTCGAACGCGCTGCCGCGCTGACCGCCACGCCGGAAGTCGACAAGGTCGTCCTCTCGCGCCTGATTGATATCACCACCCGCGATCGCGTTGACAGCAGCGCGCTGCTTGAGCGCCTGATCGCGCAAAACCCTGCCAGTTTTAACTTCCACGTGCCATTATCGGATGGCGGTGTGCTGCTGGGTGCCAGCCCGGAGCTGCTGTTGCGTAAAGAAGGCGAGCATTTCAGCTCCCTGCCGCTGGCCGGTTCGGCCCGTCGTCAGCCGGATGATGTGCTGGATCGCGAAGCCGGCAACAAACTGCTGGCGTCAGGAAAAGATCGCCATGAGCACGAGCTGGTGACCCAGGCGATGAAATCGGTGCTGGCACCGCGCTGTCGCGAGCTGTCGCTGCCTGACTCGCCACAGCTGGTTAATACGCCGACCCTGTGGCATCTGGCGACGCCGATTGAAGGCACGGCGCTGACCCAGGAAAACGCGATGTCGCTGGCCTGTCTGTTACACCCGACCCCGGCCCTCAGCGGTTTCCCGCACCTGGTGGCGAAACGCCTGATTGGTGAACTGGAACCGTTTGACCGTCAGCTGTTTGGCGGCATCGTCGGCTGGTGTGATGACGAAGGTAACGGCGAGTGGGTGGTGACGATTCGCTGCGCCCGTCTGCACCAGCGCACGCTGCGTCTGTTCGCTGGCGCAGGGATTGTCCCGGCCTCTTCCCCGCTGGGTGAGTGGCGCGAAACCGGCGTCAAACTGACGACCATGCTGAACGTGTTCGGCTTGAATTAAGAGGCGATGATGATTGAATTTACCCGCTGGCCGGAGAGCTTTGCCGCCCGCTATCGCGAAAAAGGTTACTGGCAGGACCTGCCGCTCACCAATTTGATTACCCGCCACGCCAATAACGACGCTATCGCGATTATCGACGGTGACGTCCGCCACAGCTATCGCCAGTTTAATCAACAGGTGGATAACCTGGCCTCATCGCTCCAGCGCATGGGGCTGAAACGTGGGGAAACCGCGCTGGTACAGCTCGGCAACGTCGCCGAGTTCTACATTACGTTGTTTGCGCTGCTGCGCATCGGGGTAGCCCCGGTGAATGCGCTGTTCAGCCATCAACGCAGCGAACTCAATGCCTACGCCAGCCAGATCGAGCCGGCGCTGCTGATTGCCGATCGTGAACATGCGCTGTTTGCCGACGACCAGTTTCTGAACGGTTTTGTGGATCAACATGCATCGGTGCGGGTGGTACTGCTGCGTAACGATCGCGGCGAATACGATCTGGCGGCGGCGATCGCCCAGCCGGCGGATAACTTTATTGCCAACCCCACGCCTGCCGATGAAGTGGCCTTTTTCCAGCTCTCCGGCGGCAGCACCGGCACGCCCAAGCTTATCCCGCGCACCCATAACGACTACGACTACAGCATCCGCCGCAGCAACGAAATTTGCGGCATCAGCGCCGGGACGCGCTACCTGAATGCGCTGCCCGCCGCCCATAACTACGCGATGAGCTCGCCGGGTTCCCTCGGGGTGTTTCTCGCCGGTGGTCAGGTGATCCTGGCCAACGATCCCAGCGCCACGCTGTGTTTCCCGCTGATTGAACAGCACCAGATCAACGTGGCATCGCTGGTGCCACCGGCGGTTAGCCTGTGGTTACAGGCGATCCGCGAAGGGGCCGGCAACCAACAACTGCGTTCGCTGGAGCTGCTGCAGGTTGGTGGCGCGCGCCTGTCGGCGACGCTGGCGGCGCGGATCCAGACAGAGATTGGTTGCCTGCTGCAGCAGGTTTTCGGCATGGCGGAAGGGCTGGTGAACTACACCCGTCTCAACGACAGCCAGGAGCGCATCATCAATACCCAGGGCTGCCCGATGTGCCCGGACGATGAAGTCTGGGTGGCGGATGCCGAGGGTAACCCGCTGCCGCGCGGTGAAGTGGGCCGTCTGATGACCCGCGGTCCGTACACCTTCCGCGGGTATTACAAAAGCCCGCAGCACAATGCCGATGCCTTTGATGCGGACGGTTTTTACTGCTCCGGGGATCTGATCTCGATCGACGAGGACGGGTACATCACCGTGCAGGGACGTGAAAAAGATCAGATCAACCGCGGCGGCGAAAAGATCGCGGCAGAAGAGGTGGAAAACCTGCTGCTGCGCCACCCGGAGGTGATCCATGCCGCGCTGGTCAGCATGAAAGATAACCTGCTGGGCGAGAAGAGCTGCGCCTGGCTGGTGGTCAAATCCCCGTTGCGTGCGGTGGCGGTGCGCCGCTTCCTGCGTGAGCAGGGGGTCGCAGAATTTAAACTTCCGGATCGCGTAGAGTGCGTAGATGCGCTGCCGCTGACGCCGGTGGGCAAAGTCGATAAAAAACAATTACGTCAGCAGCTGGCCGAACGCAAGCCGGGCTGAAGGAGAAGACAGAATGGCCATCCCTAAATTACAGGCTTACGCATTGCCGGAAGCGAACGATATCCCGGCAAACAAAGTGGACTGGCGCTTTGAGCCGTCCCGAGCTGCGCTGCTGATCCACGATATGCAGGAGTATTTCCTCAACTTCTGGGGCGAAGACAGCGCCATGATGGCGAAAGTGGTCGCCAATATTGCCGCCTTGCGTGACTTCTGCAAACAGAACGATATTCCGGTTTTCTACACCGCCCAGCCGAAAGACCAGAGCGATGAAGATCGCGCGTTGCTCAATGATATGTGGGGACCGGGCCTGACCCGTTCACCGGAGCAGCAGCAGGTGATTGCGGCGCTGGCGCCGGATGAAGACGACACCGTGCTGGTGAAGTGGCGCTACAGTGCGTTTCATCGTTCTCCGCTGGAGGCAATCTTAAAAGAGAGCGGCCGCGATCAACTGATCATTACCGGCGTCTATGCCCATATCGGCTGTATGACTACCGCCACCGACGCCTTTATGCGGGATATCAAGCCGTTCTTCGTTGCCGATGCGCTGGCTGACTTTAGCCGTGAAGAACACCTGATGTCGCTGAAATATGTGGCCGGTCGCTGCGGTCGGGTGCTGATGACCGAAGAGCTGCTGCCGCTGCCGACGTCGAAAGCGGCGCTGCGAGCGCTGATTCTGCCGTTGCTGGATGAGTCCGATGAACCGATGGACGATGAAAACCTGATCGACTACGGGCTGGATTCGGTACGCATGATGGCGCTGGCGGCGCGCTGGCGTAAAGTGCACGGCGACATCGACTTCGTGATGCTGGCGAAAAAACCGACCCTTGATGCCTGGTGGGCGCTGCTCAGCCGTGAGGTGAAATAATGGCCGCGCTGGATTTTCAGGGACAGACCGTATGGGTGACCGGCGCCGGTAAAGGCATCGGTTACGCCACGGCGCTGGCGTTCACCGAGGCAGGGGCTAACGTCACCGGCTTTGACCTTGCTTTTGAGGGGCAGGACTATCCGTTTGCCACCCAGACGCTGGATGTCGCGAATGCGCAACAGGTGGCTGAGGTGTGCGGACGGCTGCTGGCGGGGATCGCCCGGCTCGATGTGCTGGTCAATGCGGCGGGCATTTTACGCATGGGGGCTACCGACGAGCTGAGCCAGGAAGCGTGGCAGCAGACCTTTGCGGTCAACGTCGGCGGCGCCTTTAACCTGTTCCAGCAGACGATGGCGCAGTTCCGTCGTCAGCAGGGCGGGGCGATTGTTACCGTAGCTTCCGATGCGGCGCATACGCCGCGCATCGGGATGAGCGCCTATGGCGCCTCAAAGGCGGCGTTGAAAAGCCTGGCGCTGACCGTCGGCCTGGAGCTGGCGGGATCCGGCGTCCGCTGTAATCTGGTCTCTCCGGGCTCCACCGACACCGATATGCAGCGCACGCTGTGGGTCAGCGATGATGCCGAGCAGAGCCGTATTCGCGGGTTTGGTGAGCAGTTTAAGCTCGGGATCCCGCTGGGCAAAATTGCCCGTCCGCAGGAGATTGCCAGCACCATCCTGTTCCTTGCTTCCGCTCACGCCAGCCATATCACGTTGCAGGATATCGTGGTCGATGGCGGCTCGACGTTGGGGGCATAAATGGCCTGGAAACGTCAGCTGACGCTGGAGGCGCTGAATGCGACCAGTGAAAATACGATGGTGGCGCATCTGGGGATTATCTATACCCGCCTGGAAGAGGGGTTGATTGAGGCGGAGATGCCGGTGGATGCCCGCACCCATCAGCCGTTTGGTCTGCTGCACGGCGGAGCGTCCGCCGCGCTGGCGGAGACGCTCGGGTCAATGGCCGGCTGGCTGATGACCGAAGAGGGTCAGTGCGTGGTCGGCACCGAGCTGAATGCCACTCACCATCGGGCGGTATCCAGCGGTCGCGTGCGCGGCGAGTGCCGTCCGCTGCATCTCGGGCGGCAGAGCCAGAGCTGGGAAATTGCGGTGTTCGACGAACGCGGCCGCCGCTGCTGTACCTGCCGATTGGGCACCGCCGTACTGGGTTGATTCCCCGGACAAGGCGCGTTGAGCGCCGCCTCTGGGAATCAACCATGATGCAGTTGCAGATTATCCTCTCCCGTTTACATTCATTTTCCTGCCAGAAGTGATCTCGCTAGCAATGTGAGATAAATCCTTGTCTCTGCACGACAACTGTATGGCTTCAACGTTGTTAAACTCCGGGTTGTGTTCTAGAAACAAAATGTAACATTCTGATTACTCTACCGGTGGAACGCTACGATGAATAATTCAGGGAAATATTTCTTCTGGGCATTGCTCTCCGTTGTTGGAGCCTTTGCTCTTGGCTACATAGCCTTAAACCGAGGCGAACAGATCAATGCGCTATGGATTGTCGTCGCAGCTGTCTGCATTTATCTGATTGCCTATCGCTTCTATGGCCTCTACATCGCCAAAAACGTGCTGGTGGTTGACCCCACGCGCATGACGCCTGCGGTGCGGCATAACGACGGTCTCGACTATGTCCCGACCGATAAGAAAGTGCTGTTCGGTCACCATTTTGCGGCGATTGCCGGGGCCGGGCCGCTGGTGGGGCCGGTGCTGGCGGCGCAGATGGGCTACCTGCCGGGGATGATCTGGATCCTCGCCGGGGTAGTGCTGGCCGGTGCGGTACAGGACTTTATGGTACTGTTTGTCTCCACCCGACGTGACGGCCGTTCCCTTGGGGAACTGGTGAAAGAAGAGATGGGACCGACCGCCGGGGTACTGGCGCTGGTGGCCTGCTTCATGATCATGGTGATTATCCTCGCGGTACTGGCGATGATCGTCGTTAAAGCGCTGACCCACAGTCCGTGGGGCACCTATACCGTCGCCTTCACCATTCCGCTGGCGATTTTTATGGGAGTCTACATTCGCTACCTGCGTCCAGGACGCATTGGCGAAGTGTCGGTGATTGGCCTGGTGATGCTGGTGTTCGCGATTGTCTCCGGCGGATGGGTTGCGGAAAGCCCGACCTGGGCTCCGTGGTTTGATTACACCGGCGTCCAGCTGACCTGGATTCTGGTGGGCTACGGCTTTATTGCTGCCGTGCTTCCGGTATGGCTGCTGCTGGCTCCGCGCGATTACCTCTCTACCTTCCTGAAAATCGGCACCATTGTCGGGCTGGCGATCGGGATTCTGATCATGCGCCCGACCCTGACCATGCCTGCCCTCACCAAATTTATTGATGGCACCGGTCCGGTGTGGTCCGGCAGCATGTTCCCGTTCTTGTTTATCACCATCGCCTGCGGCGCGGTATCCGGCTTCCACGCCCTTATCTCCTCCGGCACCACGCCGAAAATGCTGGCCAACGAAGGCCAGGCCTGCTTTATCGGCTACGGCGGTATGCTGATGGAATCCTTCGTCGCCATCATGGCGCTGGTGGCGGCTTGTATTATCGACCCGGGCGTTTACTTCGCCATGAACAGTCCGATGGCGGTGCTGGCACCAGCGGGGACCACCGATGTGGTGGCGTCTGCTGCACAGGTTGTCAGCAGCTGGGGCTTTAGCATTACCCCGGATACGCTGCGCCAGATAGCCAGCGAGGTGGGTGAGCAGTCGATTATATCGCGTGCCGGTGGTGCACCGACGCTGGCGGTGGGGATGGCCTACATCCTGCACGGCTCGCTGGGCGGGTTGATGGATGTCGCCTTCTGGTATCACTTCGCGATTCTGTTCGAAGCGCTGTTTATCCTGACCGCGGTCGATGCCGGGACGCGTGCGGCGCGCTTTATGCTGCAGGACTTGCTGGGGGTCATAAGCCCGGGGCTGAAGAAAACCAACTCGCTGCCGGCGAACCTGCTGGCGACCGGGCTGTGTGTGCTGGCCTGGGGCTACTTCCTGCATCAAGGGGTGGTTGACCCGTTGGGCGGCATTAACACCCTGTGGCCGCTGTTTGGTATCGCCAACCAGATGCTGGCGGGGATGGCGTTGATGCTGTGCGCAGTGGTACTGTTTAAGATGAAGCGCGAGCGCTATGCGTGGGTGGCGCTGCTGCCGACGAGCTGGCTGTTGATTTGTACCCTGACCGCCGGCTGGCAGAAGTCGTTTAGCACCGATACCAAAGTGGGCTTCCTGGCGATTGCCAATAAGTTCCAGGCGATGATCGACAGCGGCAATATTCCGCCGCAGTACACCGAATCGCAGCTGGCACAGCTGGTGTTTAACAACCGTCTGGACGCCGGCCTCACCATCTTCTTTATGGTGGTCGTGGTGGTGCTGGCGCTGTTCTCGATCAAAACCGCGCTGGCGGCGTTGAAAGAGAACAAACCGACGGCGAAAGAGACGCCGTACGAGCCATTGCCTGCCGATGCGCAAACGCTGGCCACTCAGACCAAGAGCGCACATTAAGATGTTGCCCCTTTCCGTTCGCGGAAAGGGGCCGTTAAGAGAGACCACTATGTTTGATACGCTTTCAAAAGCCGGGAAGTACCTGGGTCAGGCGGCGAAAATGATGATTGGCGTGCCCGATTACGATAATTATGTCGAGCATATTCGCCAGACCCATCCTGAGCAGACGCCGATGACCTATGAAGAGTTTTTCCGCGAGCGCCAGGATGCCCGATACGGTGGCAAAGGGGGGGCGAAGTGTTGCTAAGAGCCTATTCCATTAGGCTTTTCGCCGTCTTCTCAGGCGTCAGGCATTAAGCCCCCCATCGACATCCAGACCGGTGCCGGAAATTTGCCCGGCGGCCGGGCTGGCCAGAAATGTCACCGCGGCGGCGACATCGTCCGCCTGTCCATACTTCCCTAACGCAATCATCTGACGCTGTGACTCAGCCTGTTCACCGTGGGCGGGGTTCATATCGCTGTCGGTTGGGCCAGGGTGTACGAGGTTAACGGTAATGCCACGCGGGCCGAGGTCACGGGCGAGGCCGCGGGTCAGCGAATTAAGGGCGGACTTGGTCATGGCGTAGACGGCAATTCCCGGTGAGGCCACGCGGTTAGCGAGGCAGCTGCCAATGTTAATAATCCGACCACCGTCGGGCAGATGCGGCAGTGCCGCCTGAGTCGCGACGACGACGCCACGGATATTGACGTTGATCAGCGCATCGATATCTTCCAGAGACAGCGACTCCAGCGGGCCACCGCGGGCGATCCCGGCGTTGTTCACCAGAATATCCAGCCCGCCAAGGGTGGCAACCGTCTGGGCGACGGCCTGCTGAATCGCCTGGGCGTTGGCGCTGTCGGCCTGAATCGCCGCGCCCTGGCGGCCAAGGGCGACGATCTCGTCGGCGACTTCCTGTGCTTTCCCGGCAGATTTCTCATAAGTAATCACCACATCGGCACCCGCCTGTGCCAGTGATAACGCAATCGCACGACCGATGCCGCGACTGGCTCCGGTGACCAACGCCTTTTTACCCGTTAAATCGATCTGCATGATGACCTCGTACAATGAGTGGGAGAACCATCATTAGGTATAGAGCGAGTTCGCGCGGCGTCAATGTACCTGTCTGCGGAAGTTTTCTACTTTCTCAAAGGCCGCTGCCAGCCGCTGTGCGGTGAGCGCTACCGGCAGGAAGTGAATCGACTCCACCGGGCGCAGGGTATGCGCAATCACCTTGTCCAGCTCATCCCGGTTGTGGATATCCACGTCCAGCTCCGCCAGGGTGGTGGGCAGGTTGAAGCGACGGTAAGCATTCACCAACTGAGCCAGAACCTCGTCCTGATCCAGCAGGGCGCTCTGCACCAGAATGCCGTAGGCGACTTTGGTGCCATGGAGGAACTTCTCGGTCTGCGGCAGTACCGTCAGGCCGTTATGCACCGCGTGCGCGGCGGCAACGCGGGTATAACGCTCGCCTAAACCGCCGACCATTCCGCCTCCGGCAATGATGGCATCGGTCACATCGCGAAACGCCTGCGACAGTTCGCCGCGCTGCTGGTCCGCCAGGGCGGTTTCGCTGTTTTCCAGCAGCACGTCGCGGATCGCCAGCGCAGCGTTAATCCCAAGGCGTACGGTCAGCGGAAGGGTGTCTGGTTTCGGTGCGAGGACCACCGCTTCGTACCATTTCGCCAGGGTATCGCCGATGCCTGCCAGCAGATATTCCGCTGGGGCATTGAGGATAATCTCCGGTTCCACCAGTACCAGGAAGTTGGCATCGTCGAAGATTTCAAACTGCAGCGCCTGGCCGGCATCGTTGTACCACACCGACAGCGGGGTCCAGGCGGCGCAGGTGGCGGCGATGGTCGGGATGGCCACCACTGGCAGGCCCAGGCGTCGGGCCAGGGCTTTGACGGTATCGAGCAGCGCGCCGCCGCCGATGCCAATCACCACGCGACGATCGTTGCCGGCCTCATCGACCAGGCGCGCGACGTCGCTTTCGCTGCAGTGCCCTTTAAACAGCACCTTTTTGGCCCCCTCGGCGTGAAATGCCGCCGGCAGGAAGGATTCCGCACCGGCGATGGCGCGTTCACCGTAGATCCAGATTGCCCGGGAGAGCTGCTCGTCGCTGAAAAAATCGTGCAGCCGGGCGAGGCTACCGGGATGGGAGAAATAGTTGGCCGGGCCGGGTACCACACGGATATCGCTGTTGCTCATGAACGCTGTCCTTATTTCGATTTGCTAACCTGATGTTATGTCTGGACATCCGGATGGCTAATATTATTTCGTTTTATCTTATGCCTTTTACGCAGTTGTCAGTCAAGGGAAGCTGTGAAAAATTCGTTAAATCAGAACATTAATGACAAAGGTTGCGGGGGACGGCAGTGAATCGTCTGGAGATGAACAGCATTAACCTGGCCTTTTCCGGCTTCAGGGCGCTCAGTCAGGTCGCCTTCACTCTGCGGGGCGGGTCGGTGCATGCCTTGACCGGCGCCAACGGCGCGGGGAAATCGACGCTGATGGCGGTGCTGTGCGGTACGCACGCCCATTATGAGGGCGAGATTGTTATCAATAACCAGCCGGTGAGCATTCGCTCCCCACGGGATGCGAAGCTGCTGGGCATTCACCTGGTGCAGCAAGAGGTGGATGTGGCGCTGGTGCCGGGCCTGACCATTGCGGAAAACATCATGTTGGATCGCCTGGCGGAGCCGGGGCTGCGTTTTCGCTGGCGTCGGGTGCGCGAGCAGGCGCGTGAAGCGCTGGCTCAGTTGGATATCAGCCTTGACGTGCGCCGCACTATTGAGAGCTGCACCCTGGCGGAGAAGCAGCAAATCCTGCTGGCCCGTGCGCTGTCGCATCATTGCCGCTTTTTGATTCTTGATGAACCCACCGCACCGCTGGACCAGCACGAAAGTGAGCGCTTGTTCACGGTGGTGCGTCGCCTGCAACAGCAGGGGATTGGGGTGGTGTTTATCTCCCACCGCATTCACGAACTGAAAGCGATCTGCGACACCCTGACGGTCCTGCGCGACGGCAAGCTGATTGAAAGCGGCCCGATGGCGGATCTCAGCGGGGAGCAGATCGTCGAGAAGATGCTCGGCCACGAACTGCAGGATATTTTCCCGCCGCCGCGCCCGCCCCACAGCGAAGAGATTCTGCTGCAGGTCGAGGGGCTGCACGACGAGGGGCTGCTGCAGGATATTTCGCTGCGTCTGCGCAAGGGCGAAATCCTTGGCATCGCGGGCTTGGCCGGGGCCGGGAAAACCGAACTGTGCAAAGCGCTGTTTGGCGCCAGTAAAAGTCGTTTGAACCACGGTGAGCTGAACAGCCAGCCGTGGCGGCCGCGTGATCCGGCGGATTCGGTGATGCGCGGGCTGGCGCTGGTGCCGGAAGAACGGCGCAAAGAGGGCATTTTTATCGATGAACCGATCGGCATGAACCTTGCGGTCAGCGCCGATCGCAGCTTTTCGCGCTGGAGCCTGTTTGGGCATCGCCAGGCGTGGCGCTGGGCGGAAGAGGTGATCGCCCGCGTGGGTATTCGCACCACCGGCCCGGCCCAGACCCTGCGCCGCCTCTCCGGCGGGAATCAGCAGAAGGTGGCAATCGGCAAATGGCTGCGCGGCAGCGCCAACGTCCTGATCTTCGACGAGCCGACCAAAGGCGTCGATGTGAAAGCAAAAACCGACCTGTTCACCCTGATCGACGGGCTGGCACGAGAGGGAAAAGGGGTGATCTACGCCTCGGGTGAATTCTCAGAGCTGGTGGGGTTATGTGACCGTATTTGCGTGTTGTGGGACGGGCGTATCGTGGCAGAAATACCGGGCGCTGAAGCCCGGGAAGAGACACTTCTTTATTACTCCACCGGAGGAGCAGCAGCGTGAGTAAGGCCCTGGCAGTGAACGCGACGGTATCGGGCCGTCAGCGGTTTTTTGATTTTCTTTATAAGTGGGGCATGTTGCTGACCGTGGTGCTGCTGATTGCGGTGTTTGGCCTTGCGTCGGACAACTTCCTCGACCCGTTCAACATCATCAATATTTTGCGTTCTATCGCCATAGTGACGGTGATTGCGATCGGCGTGTCCATTTCGCTGACCATCGGCGGTTTTGACCTGTCGGTGGGGTCGACCGCCTCTCTGGCCAACGCGCTGGTGATTTCGCTGTTTGTCTGGCACGGCTTTGGCACCACGGAAGCGATTGTGGTCACCCTCGCGCTCTGTACGTTGGTGGGGCTGTTTAACGCCTTTTTAATCGTCATTCTGCGCATTCCCGACATGCTCGCCACCCTTGCCAGCCTGTTTGTAATCCAGGGCGTGGCGATGACCTACAGCTACGGCGGCTCGATCACCGAGAACATGGTGTTACCGAGCGGCGATATGGCAGAAGGGACCATTCCGGCGGCCTTTGGCGCGCTGGGGCAGGTTCCGACGATTGTGATTGTCATGCTGGTGGTGACCGTGATTGCCCAGTTGGCGCTCTCTTTCACCACCCACGGGCGCAGGATGTACGCCATTGGCGGCAATCCTGAGGCCGCGCGCCTCTCCGGCCTGCGCATTACCCGCTACAAAGTGGCGGCCTACGTGATCGCCTCGTTGCTGGCGGGACTGGGCGGCATTTTACTGGCATCGCGTATCGGCTCTTCGCAGGTGAACGCCGGAGGCGGCTACCTGATGGATGCGGTGGCGGCGGCGTGGATCGGCTTTTCACTGGCGGGATCCGGCAAACCGAACGCGCTGGGTACGCTGGTGGGGGCGGTGATTCTTGGCGTGCTCTCCAACGGCCTGGTGATGCTGTCGGTGCCGTACTACGCGATGGACATTATTAAAGGGCTGGTGCTGGCTGGCGCGCTCGCACTGACCTATTTTCAGCGCCGCACATAAAAAATGACAGGGTAAACACCATGAAAAAGATAACGTATTCACTCATCGCATTGGGGTTGTTCAACTCTGCGGCGGCCTTTGCTGAAACCCCGACGCCGGTCCCGGCGGCCATCGCCGGGCATGAAGGGCCGATTCGTATCGCGGTCATTCGCAATCTTGGCTCTGACGATAACACCACTCAGTTTGTCTCCGGGGCGATTCAGGAGGGCAAAAAGCTCGGTTTTAAAATGAGCACCTTCCTCAGCAACGGCGATGACGCTAAATTCCAGGACTTCGTGAATCAGGCTATTAGCCAGAAATACGACGGCATCATTCTCTCTCAGGGGCGCGATCCGTACTCCACCGCGCTGGTGAAAAAGGCGGTGGATGCTGGCATCAAAGTGGCGGTGTTCGACACCGCCGTCAGCGGGGAGATCCCGGGTGTAACCGTCACCCAGCAGGATGATGCTTCGCTGACCGACCTCTCTTTCGGCCAGTTGGTGAAGGATTTCAATGGCAAAGCCAACATTATCAAACTGTGGGTGGCCGGTTTCCCGCCGATGGAGCGCCGCCAGGCTGCTTACCAGACTTTGCTCAAGCAAAATCCAGGGATTAAAGAACTGGAGTCGATCGGCGCGGTCTCTTCCGACGTGCAGGGCGATACCGCCAATAAAGTCGGCGCCATTTTAGCCAAGTACCCGAAAGGCAAAATCGATGCGATCTGGGGCACCTGGGATGCGTTTAGCCAGGGAGCCTATAAGGCGCTGAAAGAGAACGGCCGCACCGAAATCAAACTCTACAGCATCGACATCTCGAATCAGGATCTGCAACTGATGCGTGAAGCCGGCAGCCCATGGAAGGTCAGCGTCGCGGTGGATCCGAAGCTTATCGGGGTCACAAACGTGCGGCTTATCGCCAACAAAATTGCCGGCGAGCCGACCCCTGCAACCTATGACTTTAAAGCGGCGGCGATTCCGCAGGCGCTGCTGGCGGCGCAACCAGGGGCGGTTAACGTGGCCTCGCTGGGCAAAATTATTCCGGGCTGGGGTCAGACCGAAGACTTTATCGCCCCGTGGTTCGCCACGCTGGAAGCAAAAAACAAATAAGGAGCAGCTATGGCGACGGCACTCCCGCGCCCCGATTACAGCCGCAATATGCGGCTGATTGGGCATAGCGATCAGGGGGGACGCCCGGACGGCGTCCAGCTAATGGTACACCGTGGTTTTGCCTATATCGGCCATATGGTGTCGCAAGGTTTTTCGGTGGTGGATGTGCGCGACCCGTGCCATCCGCAGACGGTGAACTACATTGCCGCGCCGCCGGGAACCTGGAACGTCCATTTGCAGGCCCATGATGATCTTCTGCTGGTGATCAACGCCCGGGATCTGTTCGCCGATACCCGCTTTGCCGACGAGAAAGTGTATTACACCCGTTCGGTGGGGGAGACGGTGAGCGATGTGCAGGATCGCGGCTGGAGCGCCGGGCTGCGGGTGTTTGATATTTCCCGTCCTGATACGCCGCGCGAAATTGGTTTTCTGTCGCTCGACGGGATCGGTATCCACCGGATCTGGTACGTTGGCGGCCGTTGGGCCTATGTTTCCGCGCTGATCGACGGTTTTAGCGACTACATCTTCCTGACTATCGACATGGCGGATCCGCGTAAGCCGGAAGTGGCCGGGCGCTGGTGGTTGCCGGGGATGCATCAGGCGGCGGGAGAGACGGCGGAGTGGCCGGAGGGCAAGCGTTACGCGCTGCATCACGCCATTATCGCCGGGGATACCGCTTACGGTAGCTGGCGCGACGGCGGCCTGACGCTGCTCGACGTCAAGGACCGCACTCAGCCGAAGCTGATTAGCCACCGTAACTGGAGCCCGCCGTTTGGCGGCGGGACCCATACGGCGCTGCCGTTGCCGGACCGCGATCTGCTGGTGGTGCTGGATGAGGCGGTGCTGGATAACCAGCAGGATGGCGAGAAGCTGATCTGGCTGTTTGATATCCGTGAGCCGGCCAACCCGGTGAGTATTTCTACCTTCCCGCAGCCGCAGGAGACCGATTATGTGGCGAAAGGGGCCCATTTTGGCCCGCATAACCTGCATGAAAACCGCCCCGGTAGCTTTGTCAGCTCAACGTTGATTTTCGCCACTTATCAGAACGCTGGCGTGCGCGCCTATGATATTTCGGACCCTTACCGGCCGGTGGAAACCGGGGCGCTGGTGCCTGCTGCGCCGGCGACAATGATGGATACGCGTCCGGGACGCCCGCAGGTGATTCAATCCTGCGATGTGTTTGTGGATGCCCAGGGGATTATTTACAGCACCGATTATAACGGCGGGCTGTCGGTGATTGAGTATCAGGGATAGGGGCTGCGCAATCACCCCGGTAAGCCGCGTGCCACCGGGGAGCGTGTTGTCGGTTTAGCCGTACTGACGAATGCGGGCGATCAGATCCTCGGCATTCTCAATGCGATCGGCAATGACGATCAGCGCTTTACCGAGGGTAATGGCGTGGCGCAGGCAGTCGTGGCGCATGGCCGGATCCTGGATGGTTTCGATGTCGGCCACGTGAGAAAGGCCGACGCTACGGCGAATCAACTCGCTGCCGCAGAAGCCAATGGCGTCGTGCCAGACTTTTTTCAGGAACAGGCTGGCGTAGCCGGGGCAGGAGAGGGCTGCGTCGCGGGTTTTCTCCGTCGCCAGGGACTGGAAGCGCTCGGCGAAAGTGTTCCACAGCACCTGAATGTCGCGCAGACGCTGTTCGCGGGCCGCGTCGGCATCGCGGATCCCCAGGTGTCCCGGCAGCCCGCAATAGTTGAGCAGCAGGTTGCCAATGGCGGTGCCGATATCAAAGCCGATCGGGCCGAAAAAGCCGAATTCCGCGTCGATGGCTTTAAAGCTACCCTCGGCGACAAAAATGGAGCCGCTGTGAATATCGCCGTGCAGCAGGGCTTCGGCGTGAGAGAAGAAGCGATGCTTTAGCGACGCTACCGCCAGTTTGAGCTGCACGTCGTCGCGCAGGGCGGCTACGTCGGCCTCAAGCTCTGACGGATAGTTATTACGCTCGTGAATCTGGTACGGGTCGTTGAAGAACAGATCCTCGGTGATTTCGCACATCTCCGGGTTCGTAAACCGGGCGACCTGCGCTTTTTTATCATGCGGATGCAGATAGAAATCGCTGGTATGGAACAACACCTGAGCAAGGTATTCACCCAGTTGGCTCGCGGCCCGCGGGTAGTCGACGTTACCAATTAATTCGCCGCGCCAGATACGGTGATCGGAGAGATCTTCCATCACCATGACCGCCAGTTCGGGATCGAAATGGTGGATTTTCACCGTGTGCTGC
This sequence comes from Klebsiella sp. R445, assembly GCF_051131755.1. Classification (NCBI taxonomy): domain Bacteria; kingdom Pseudomonadati; phylum Pseudomonadota; class Gammaproteobacteria; order Enterobacterales; family Enterobacteriaceae; genus Klebsiella; species Klebsiella sp. R445. The sequence goes on along the minus strand of NZ_CP180446.1, from coordinate 1,712,050 downwards.
GGGCTGTGCTGATAGTGCTCCACCAGCGTCTGCGCTTCGAGGCGGGCGCGGTCGAGGGTCAGCGGCCAGGATTCGCCGACGCAGCGAACGTACGGCAGGGCCTGTTTCACTACGATGCGGCTCACGCCGTGGAGATCGTAAATCTTAAAGACCAGGTTGAGGTTGCCGTCCCCCACTTCCTGCGCGGACACCAGCTCCGACGGGTTATCGATGCCGCCAAATTGTTGTGCGTAAGCCACGGCATCGCCGGGGGTGAAGGTATGGTATTGCGACATTGCCTCGATCCTCAAAAGTTCTGGTTAAGCCGTTCAGACGTCTATACTTCTGGAATTCATCCTGACACAATGTGATACAACAACGCAACAGGGATTTAACGATATGCAGACACTACAGACCACCAGCCTGCGGGTAAGCGAAAATCAGCTTTTTATTCTTGACCAGCAGGCCTTGCCGCAGGAAAAACGCTGGCTGGCGGCGGATAACGTTTCGTTGCTGGTGGACCATATTCACGCGCTGCGGGTGCGTGGGGCGCCGCTGATCGGGCTTTCTGCCAGCCTGCTGCTGGCCCTGCTTGCCGGACGCGGCCTGAGCCAGGCGGAGCTCGGGCAGGCGCTGGAAACGTTGCGCGCGGCGCGCCCGACGGCGGTGAACCTGATGAACAATCTCGACCGCATGAAGCTGGCGCTGGCGCAGGACAACTATATCCAGGCGCTGGAAGATGAAGCCCTGCGCCTGATCGCCGAAGATAAACAGCTGTGCGCCCGGATTGCCGAAACCGGCTGCGCGTTGGTGAAACCGGGCAGCCGCCTGCTGACCCATTGTAATACCGGCGGGCTGGCTACCGCAGGGGTCGGGACAGCGCTGGGGGTGATTGCCCTGGCCCATCAACGCGGGCAGGTTGAAACTGTCTGGGTCGATGAGACGCGCCCGCTGTTACAGGGTGGGCGACTGACTGCCTGGGAACTGGGCGAGCTGGGCGTGCCGTATCAGCTGATTACCGATTCGATGGCCGCCAGCCTGATGGCAAAAGGGCAGGTCGATGCGGTGTGGGTCGGTGCCGACCGGATTGCCGCCAACGGAGATGTGGCGAATAAAATCGGCACCTATTCGCTGGCGGTTCTGGCGAAGTACCACGGTATACCGTTCTATGTCGCGGCACCGCAGACCACCCTCGATCGTCATTGCCCGAACGGCGAGGCCATTCCGATTGAGCAGCGTGCGGCAGCGGAAGTGACCGGTGTTGCCGGCAGCTTCGGGGCCGTGCAGTGGGCGCCGGAGAATGCGCCGGTTTACAACCCGGCGTTTGATGTGACCCCGGCGGCGCTGATTGATGGCTGGGTGCTCGACAGCGGTGTGGTGACGCCTGAAGCGGTCGCGGCCGGGGCTTTTGCGCCGTCGGATCGCTGATCGCCCGTAGCCCGCATTTGAGAAACAGAGTAGCGCAAGGTGATGGCAGCGATGTGATCGCTGCCAGAATTATCACCGATGTTCAGGGGCGAGGGGATTACGCCAGACGCGGATAGGCATCGGCAATATCATTGCCGGTAAACTGCGCCACCCAGCCTTCCGGGTTATCAAAAATGCGGATCGCGGTGAAGTCAGGCTCTGAACCCATATCAAACCAGTGCGGCGTATCAGCCGGCACGGAAATCAAATCGTTCTTTTCACACAGCACCTGAAACACTTCATTGCCGATATGCAGGCAGAACAGCCCGGCACCCTCCACAAAGAAGCGGACTTCATCTTCGCCGTGGGTGTGTTCGTTGAGGAACTTCGCGCGCAGCGCCTCTTTTTGCGGGTTGTCGGCGCGCAGGCTGATGACGTCCCAGCTCTGATAGCCTTTCTCCGCGACCAGCCTGGCGATGGCGTGCTGATAGGCTTCCAGCACCGTTTCCGCCGTCGGGGAGGTGCCTAAATCGCGGTCGGCCTGCCAGCGTTCGAAGCGAACGCCTTTGGCGTTAAGCTGCTGCTGGATTTCATCACCATTCACGCTGTGCCAGAGAGGCGTACTGGCGTCGTGGTCAGAATAAATCGTTAATGCGCTCATGCGGGGATCTGCTCCGGGTGAATGTCGTCAAAACGCTGAACCTGCGGATGGTGGCTGGCCGGATCGCGGTCGCCACGCACCAACTGAATGGTACGAAAACCGGCGGCTTCTGCGGCATCCAGCTCCTGATGAATATCGGAGAGGAACAGGATATTCGCCGGATGCTGCCCCAACTGTTCAGCAATATTACGGTAGGATTGCGTCTCGCGCTTGGCCCCTACCAGGGTATCGAAATAGCCAGTAAACAGATGAGTAATATCACCTTCATCGCTATAGCCAAATAACAATTTCTGTGCGGCGACCGAGCCTGAGGAATATATATATAAATCAATCCCCTGCGACTTCCATTTCTCCAGCGCCGGCAGGACGTCCGGGTAGAGATGGCCGGTGAAGTCACCGTTGACATAGCCTTCGCGCCAGATAATGCCCTGCAGCGCTTTCAGCGCCGTCGATTTGCGGTCCTGGTCCATAAAGGCGAACAGTGTCTCGATGAGCTGTGCGGTGCTGGCGGTGGGCTCGCTGATTTCTGTACGCAGATTATCGAGGATCGTCTTCACCGGGTCGGCGTATTGCTGGGCGGTGACAAAGCCTGCCAGCCGCTCGCGGGCATACGGGAACAGAACGTTATGGACAAAGGAAATGTCGCTGGTGGTGCCTTCTATGTCAGTCACGATAGCGCGGATCATGGTCTCTCCAGAGTGGGCGGTACGCCGTGCTGTGGGCTACGTCAGGCGATAACCGATATAACATTAGCATTTAGACGTCTAAGCGTCTTGATTGCCAAATATTAACATCGTGTTATAGTGGCTTCAACAACAGCATTACAACTGGTCATCACATAATGAGCAATAAGCCACTGATTCCTGAAAGTAAACTCCCTTCACTGGGCACCACTATTTTTACGCAGATGAGCGCCCTGGCGCAGCAGCATCAGGCGATTAATTTGTCGCAGGGATTCCCGGATTTCGACGGGCCGCGCTACCTGCAAGAGCGCCTGGCGCACCATGTTGCGCAGGGGGCTAACCAGTATGCGCCGATGACCGGTGTCCCGGCGCTGCGTGAGGCGATTGCCGATAAAACCGCAGAGCTGTATGGCTATCGTCCTGATGAGAACAGCGATATTACCGTCACCGCTGGTGCCACCGAAGCGCTGTATGCGGCGATCACCGCGCTGGTGCGTCGTGGCGATGAGGTGATCTGTTTTGACCCTAGCTACGACAGCTACGCCCCGGCGGTGGAGCTGTCCGGCGGGGTGTTGAAACGTATTGCCCTGCAGCCGCCACATTTTCGCGTGGACTGGTCACAGTTTGCCGCCGCGTTGAGCGAGCGGACCCGGCTGGTGATCCTCAATACCCCGCACAACCCGTCGGCGACGGTGTGGCAGCGCGAGGATTTCGCGGCGCTGTGGCAGGCGATTGCTGAGCATGAGATCTATGTGATTAGCGACGAGGTGTACGAGCACATCTGTTTTGCGCCGGACGGACATGCCAGCGTGCTGGCACATCCTCAGCTGCGCGAGCGGGCGGTGGCGGTGTCGTCATTCGGTAAAACCTTCCACATGACCGGCTGGAAAGTGGGCTATTGCGTGGCGCCTGCGGCGATAAGCGCCGAGCTGCGCAAAGTGCATCAGTATCTGACCTTCGCGGTGAATACGCCTGCCCAGCTGGCGATCGCCGATATGCTGCGTAATGAGCCTGAGCATTATCGCCAGCTCCCGACGTTCTATGGTGAACGCCGTGACCTGTTTGTGGAAGCGCTGCGCGCCAGTCGTCTGGAGATTTTACCCTGCGAGGGCACCTACTTCCTGCTGGCCGATTACAGCGCCATTTCCGATCTCGATGATGTGAGCTTCTGTCGCTGGCTGACGACCGACGTGGGCGTGGCGGCCATTCCGCTGTCGGTATTCTGCGCCGATCCGTTCCCGCACAAGCTGATACGTCTGTGTTTTGCCAAACAGCCGGCGACCCTGCTGGCAGCCGCAGAACGTCTGTGTCAGCTGTAGTTATTTGACGGTCCACGCCTGAGAAAATTGCCGGTCGCCGAACAGTTCCACCAGACCGTTAATTTGCTTCAGGCGTAACACTTCATCTGCATCCATCCCCAGCTCCTGACTGATTTTATCGTCCGACCAGCCGAGTTTCGCCAGCTCCTGGACGATGTCTGACATCGCATGGATCTGATGGCGGCCCCTGGCGCGGTTATGGCGAATGGTCGAGGCCATTAATGCATCACGTCTGGAGCTACTGCTCTCCAGGCAGGCGATCGGGATATAACCATTGAGCTGTTGTTTTAACGGTGTTTTACCTTTAGCCAGTTCATGACGGTGGAATCCATCCACGATGGTGTAACGCGTGTCATCCTTTCTGAGCACCACGACAGGCTGGGTAAACCCGTCCGATTGAAGAGACGTCAGCAGCAGACGCTTTTCCGGCGGTGCCAGATTGTTAGGGTTGTAATCGTTAGGTGAAACGCTCTCTTGTTTTACCCATAACACACAGTCAACGGGGTGCGATTTGAACGGGCTGTGATGGTGTAAAAGCTGGCGGAAGGCGTTCAGCGCCTCGATGCGATCGGCTTCCGGCAAGGTGTTCAGGTAGTGGTCAAGGTTATGCATTATTTGTTGTCGCATAGGATCCCCCATTGTTGGCGTTTTTGGTTGATGCGTTCGCGGTTGCGTTGATAGTACCTGGCCCTTGTCTGACCGTTATTTATTTGGTTGGTTTATTAGTTGTTGTTTATTTATTTTTGCTGTGTTTGTTTTTATCAGCGATGTGAAGGGCTGCGTATTCATCCGGTTTCGGCTATAAATGATGTAAGTCATCAGCGAAGGTACCGTTACAGGTAGCACTTTCAGATTCAGGTTGAAAAGTGGATGTTCGAAAACCATTTTTGGAATAAATCCGATCAAATCGCTTTGGTTGATCATATCGATAATTGCCATTAACGAGTCGCTGCGAAAGGCAATAGTGTGTGGTGGAAATAATTTTTTCGTTTGCGAATGGAAGATTTTTACGCCGGGATCATTGGTGATATAGCCTGTGAAGTTTGCGTCGCGAACCGCTTCGGCGGAGGTCATCTCCGCAGCCCTTGGGTGGCTCTGGCGGCACACGAGCGCCATTTCAACCTCCTGAAAAGGCTGGCACAGGGTCTCCGGGCTTGCATGCGGAGATAACGTTAGTATCAGGTCCGCTTTGCGCTGTGAAAGTAACGTCTCTACCGTTTCGCCCATCAGTTGCAGGTTGTGGTGCTCCACCTGCAAAGTGGGAAACTGATACAGAGCGCTGATTAGCCGAGATGTTTCAGGCGTAATAATGAGCTGCGGGCTATAGATAACAAAGCGTTTTCTTAAGTCGATATCGCCGGCGTGGTTGAGCGTCTGTTCAAGTTGGTACAGGTTTTTTTCAAGCCGGGCATACAGTCTGGTGGCAGTCTCGGTGGGTGCAATCCCTTTCCCGCTGCGAATAAAAAGAGGGTCATTGAACTGATTACGCAGTCGCTGTAAAGACTGACTAACCGCTGAAGGGGTAATAAACAGGGTTTCCGCCGCCCGACTGATGCTCAGATGCCGATAGACGCAGGTAAAAATAACCAATAAGTTAAGGTCAAATTTTTTAAGGCCATACAGATTCGCCATGGCTAATATCCATATTCAGTCGTGGTGTTGAGTGTTATTTATTATTTGTTATTTGTATTTTATTGGCTTTAATAATTATTTATGTGAATTAATCAGGCGCTAGCGATAATTTATAGCAAATGTATCTGACTCGCGCCTGATTAGCCAGTCTCTTTTACTGCAAGAGCCTGGCGGGATATGATATTTAACGCGGGCTATTTATCTCCCATGATAGCCGGTAATTTATCGGCTTCAGGCAACCCGACCACCTGTTGCAACATATTCTCTTTATTCATGTAGTAAATCGCCGGCGTAGCGTTGGCCCCGAGCTGATCCATGAGCTGTTGGTTATCGCTGACGACTTTCATCTTGTCCGAGGAAAGATTGCCGGGGATATCAATTTTCACCTTGCCGCCGGACTGCTCGTAGTCATGCCAGGTTTGAGCCGGGTCAGGGGTAGCCAGAATGGCGGCAGCGGTCGCCTGGCTTTCTGGTTTGATAACGCCGACTAACAGGGTACGGATCTGAACTTTACCTGACTCGACCCACGGGCGGGCCTGTTGCCAGAACTGCAGGCAGTAGGGGCAGAAAGGATCGGCAAAGACATACAGGATAACCGGCGCCTCTTTTTTCCCTTCCAGCAACCAGCTAGCGGCTTCCATTTTTTTCCACATGGCCTGTCCTGCCGGGGTGTAGAGTTCTTTCTGGAACAACTGCTCACTGAGGTTGTTGCCGTTTTCGTCGTACATGTAGCCGGAAATGGCATGCTTGCCGTCTGGCGTCAGATAGATGGCGACGCCCATGTCCTGGTATTTCCCCAGCCAGCCTTTCACACCACCCGGCGCCTCGAAGGGTTTGATAATGGTGATACCCTGTTTTTCTATCGCTTTTACGGGTGCCGGAAGATCTTCTGCCTGGCTAAAAAAGGGTAAAAAACTCAGAAAAAGCAGACGCTTAAACATAATCATTCCTTGTTAAATCAATGCGTAAGGTGAAGGCATGGTACAGCCTATTACAGTTATAGGTAAGACCTGCTGATGGGCCGATTGCCCTTTGAATCTACGGATGGTGTAATCGGCCTGCTGTTACATTAAGGTTAATGTAGAGCGCAACGCATAGCCAGCTTGTCTGGCACTGAACCTACCTGCGGGTATTTCAGGTAACGGGGCCGCCTGAATAAGGTGGCCTTTTTACCTTCAGGGCTGTGGGATGCAAAAGTAGCGAAAAGTGGCGTTCATCGCGACAGGTTCACAAAGTTGTCTTGTTGCGGTTGTTAGATATCGCTTATTGATTTGATAATGCAAACGCATTGGTCGAATCAGGAAAAGTTCGTTAACTTAGACCTCAACGAAAACACGGAGGAAGTATAGATGTCCTTGATTAACACTAAGATCAAACCTTTTAAAAACCAGGCATTCAAAAACGGTGAGTTCATCGAAGTCACTGAGAAAGACACCGAAGGCCGTTGGAGCGTATTCTTCTTCTATCCGGCTGACTTCACCTTCGTATGTCCGACCGAGCTGGGCGACGTTGCTGACCATTACGAAGAACTGCAGAAACTGGGCGTAGACGTGTATTCCGTTTCTACCGACACCCATTTCACCCACAAAGCATGGCACAGCAGCTCTGACACCATCGCAAAAATCAAATATGCGATGATCGGTGACCCGACTGGCGCCCTGACCCGTAACTTCGAAAACATGCGTGAAGATGAAGGCCTGGCTGACCGTGCCACCTTCGTTGTTGACCCGCAGGGTATCATCCAGGCCATCGAAGTTACCGCTGAAGGTATCGGCCGTGACGCTTCTGATCTGCTGCGTAAAATCAAAGCGGCTCAGTACGTTGCTTCTCACCCAGGCGAAGTCTGCCCGGCGAAATGGAAAGAAGGCGAAGCGACGCTGGCTCCATCTCTGGACCTGGTCGGCAAGATCTAAAAATTCCGTTGTCTTTCAGGCCAACGCTGCCTTGGCGTGACGTGAAATTCATAAGAATTTATGTGCATATATCGGGTGCTCAGGCGCCCGATTCTCACGACAAACCCCATGATGCAAGCCGCATTCAGGTTGTCTTATAAGGCAGCTTGCATGATGACGTTTTTAGAGAGGGAAGAACCATGCTCGATACCAACATGAAAACCCAGCTTAAGGCCTACCTTGAGAAACTGACTAAGCCAGTTGAGCTGATTGCCACACTGGATGACAGTGCCAAATCGGCGGAAATCAAGGAACTGCTGGTTGAAATCGCCGAACTGTCGGAAAAAGTGACCTTCAAAGAAGACAACAGCTTGCCTGTCCGCAAGCCTTCTTTCCTGATCGCCAATCCTGGCTCGCTTCAGGGGCCGCGTTTTGCCGGCTCGCCGCTGGGACACGAGTTCACCTCTCTGGTGCTGGCGCTGCTGTGGACCGGCGGTCATCCTTCGAAAGAGACCCAGTCTCTGCTGGAGCAGATTAGCGCGCTGGACGGTGATTTTGAGTTCGAAACCTACTACTCGCTCTCCTGCCACAACTGCCCGGACGTGGTGCAGGCGCTGAACCTGATGGCGGTGCTAAACCCGCGTATTAAGCATACCGCGATTGACGGCGGCACCTTCCAGAACGAGATAACCGATCGCAACGTCATGGGCGTGCCGGCGGTGTACCTCAATGGCAATGAGTTTGGTCAGGGTCGTATGACGCTGGCGGAAATTGTTGCGAAGGTCGATACCGGCGCGGAAAAACGGGCGGCAGAAGAGCTGAACAAACGTGATGCCTATGACGTGCTGATTGTTGGTTCCGGCCCGTCAGGCGCCGCTGCTGCGGTCTACTCTGCACGTAAAGGTATTCGTACCGGACTGATGGGTGAGCGTTTCGGTGGCCAGGTGCTGGATACCGTCGATATCGAAAACTATATCTCGGTACCGAAAACGGAAGGGCAGAAGCTGGCCGGGGCGTTAAAAGCCCACGTCAACGACTATAACGTCGATGTGATTGACTCTCAGAGTGCGGCAAAACTGACCCCGGCAGCGGTTGAAGGCGGCCTGCATCAGGTTGAAACCGCCTCGGGCGCGGTGCTGCAAGCGCGTAGCGTGATCATTGCCACCGGTGCGAAATGGCGTAACATGAACGTACCGGGTGAAGACCAGTATCGTACCAAAGGGGTGACCTATTGCCCGCACTGCGACGGCCCGCTGTTTAAAGGTAAGCGTGTGGCGGTCATCGGCGGCGGTAACTCCGGCGTTGAAGCGGCCATCGATCTGGCCGGGCTGGTTGAGCACGTTACGCTGCTGGAGTTCGCCCCAGAGATGAAAGCGGATCAGGTGCTGCAGGATAAAGTCCGCAGCCTGAAAAATGTCGATATCATTCTGAACGCGCAGACCACGGAAGTGACCGGCGACGGCAGCAAAGTCACCGGCCTGCAGTATCGCGACCGGGTGAGCGGCGATGAACACCATGTTGCGCTGGCGGGGATTTTTGTGCAGATCGGATTGTTGCCGAACACCACCTGGCTGGAAGGCACCATTGAACGCAATCGGATGGGTGAAATTATCATCGATGCGAAATGCGAAACTAACGTCAAAGGCGTGTTTGCTGCGGGCGACTGCACCACCGTGCCGTACAAACAGATTATTATCGCCGCGGGCGAAGGGGCGAAAGCATCCCTGAGCTCCTTTGATTATCTGATTCGCACCAAAACAGCATAAAAAAAGCGTAAGACTATACCTGCATATCAAAGAGGCTACCCATGGGTAGCCTCTTTTCTTTTTTTCTTTTTTTCTTTTCTTTCTGGTCAGCGCGGAGACGCTTATCTGACCACCATCACCGGGATATGGGCATGGCGAATAACGCTCGAGGCATTAGAGCCGAGCAGATGGGTACTGATTGACGGATTGCGGGAACCAATCACCACCACATCGGCTTTAATCTCATTCGCCAGCTCGTTCACCATATCGCGCACGTTGCCAAAACGGACGTGCATTTTTATCCGCGACGGGTCGATGCTGAAATGACCGGCCATGGTTTTCAGCCGGGTCTCCGCCTCGTGCTGTAAATGCTCTTCAAAGCGACGCAGATCGGCGGTAAAACGGCTCATCGTGAAGCTGGACGACCCGGGTAATACGTGGAGCAGGTGAATAATCCCGTCCTGCTGGGCCAAAAATTCCGCGTGGCGGACGGCCTTGTCGCTCAACTCCATCTCAAAAACATCAACCGGCATAATGATAGTGTTATACATATGCATTCCTCCTTGTTCGACTGTTTCTATATCAACACATTATACAAGCTTATAGTGTCATTCAGGTCGCAAAACTGTCGGCTCAGGCGCAAAGGGGCGTAAAATTTTGTCAGGTGTCAGTAGGGGCAAGGAGAGGGGCAGAAACGAGAGGCAGAAAGAGGATGCAGGGCATCCTCTGAATAAAGCGTAATGCTTCAGGCAGCGGAGGAATTAACGATGGTACTCACCGGCGGCTTCTGGCTGGTACAGCAGCTCAAGCACCTCAAGGTGTGCCGCAGCGCCACCCGGTAATTCCCAGTGAATGGTGCTGCCGACTTTCAGCCCGAGCAGCGCTGCGCCGACGGGGGCGAGCACCGAAAGCTGAGTGGCGCTATCGGTGACCTGCGAAGGAAACACCAACGTCCGCACGCGCTCTTCACCGCTGGTCAAATCACGAAATCTGACTTTGCTGTTCATACTGACAACATCGTGCGGCATCGCCGCCGGTGCCAGCATCTGTGCGCGATCCAGTTCGTCGTTCAGCGCGTCTGCGACCGGGGAATTGGCATAAGCAGGCTGCTCCAGCAGCTTGTCGATGCGTTCGGCATCAAGCTCATTAATGATGATTGCGGGTCTGGTCATCGCATACTCCATGTTATCCAGGAACCTGTCCGTAAAAGAAAACCCTCACCGAAAAGGGCAAGGGTTAATGTCTTCCCATCATACTGAGACTTGTCGGTAGTTTGAAGTGATTAAACGCACATTAACTCACGTTCACTGTGAGGTGATGCTGACATTTATCCGTTCAGGTTACCCGCGCTGCGGTCAGTTGCCAGCTTTATCAATAATAAACTGCTGGCCGCAATTCCCCGGGTGTGGCTGGGGCAGGAAGGAGTCGGCAGATAGGGGCTGGTTGATGGCGGTCGCTTTGATGGCGATTTGTATTTCGGTCAGATAGGACGGATTACCGTTACAGGTTAGCCTGAATGCTTTGACGCTTTGCTTACCGTAGGTCTGGGCGATTGCCGCATAGAAGTCGTCACGGCTGACTTTTTGCCCGTAGTGTTTCACCAGGAAAGCGCCCAGCGAACTGCGTTTCACGTCTTCATCAAGGCGCACCATCGTCCCGAAGTAGCTATCGGGGTCGAAACCAAAACAGACGCCGTGTTTGGCGTATTCGTACCGCTCAAGGCACGAATTGCCGCCCGCACCGGGCATCACGCTATTGAGTTTGTTGGCCATCTCCAGCGACAAACCGGTCTCGGCGGCCTGGCATTTTTTACTGCCTTTCACTTCCGGCATATTGGGCACCGGGCGCGTGGCACAACCAAAACGCATCCAGCGTCGCTCGTCAACCCCACGGGCCGCAACGGATTTCGGCAGCCCCGGCCAGAGACCGTGAACCGTCAAGAAATCGGCTTTGTTGGGCAACTCCTGCTGCAAACGGCACTCTTCTGGTTCGCTGCGGTTGCGGTCATACATGCTCTGGCAGAACCCCGTTTGCCATGACAAAGCCAGCACGTAGCGGTCAAAATCGCCATATTGCGTTGCGGTGAGCGGTTCAGCACCGGCCTGGGTTGCCGTTAATAAGAGGGCAAGGGCGGCGAATTCCTTCCTGAACATGTTTATTCCTGGTGGTGGATGACAATGATTTACAGGAAAATATTAAAGCACAAAAAAGGCGCCTGCTGGCGCCTTTTCGCGTTTATTACATGGCGCTGCCGGGGACCAGCACTTCAGTGGCGATAATCACCACCACCAGCCCGACGATCACCGGAACGGAGGTGCGTTTCACCACTTCAAACGGCGATATTTTCGCCATGCCGGCCACCGCTACCACGACACCAGAAACCGGTGAAATCGTGCGGCCGAGGTTAGAGGCCTGCAGCATCGGAATCGACAGGTAGGCCGGGTTGATGCCCGACGAATGGGCCAGCTTGGGGATCATCTCCACGAAGGCGTAGAACGGGGCGTTACCAGAACCGGTGGTCATGGCTGCGAGCATGGTGAGGATCACCAGCACCAGCATCAAAATAATGCTCGCCGAACCAAACGAGGTGGCAATGGAAATCAGGCTGTTAATAAAGCCGATGGTACTCAGCCCCTGGGCGAAGACCCCGGCGGCGACTAACAGCATGACTACGCCGGCAAACGCATCGGCCATCCCACGGTAGGCGACTTCCAGCCCCGCGAAGACGTTTTGCGTATTGAAACCGCGGAAGAATTCCAGCACTGCCGCCAGCAGCATGCAGATCACCAGAATGGCGATAATATGCAGTTCCGGACCCCATTTGCCGTCAAAAATCAGCACGCCGATAATCGGCGTAAACGGCAGCAGGGCATAGAAGGAAGGGGCGGTGGTGGTGATTTCATTCACATCGAGCATTTCATGAACGACGTTCTCTTTTTTATCCAGATAGCGCTGCCAGAAGAAGTGGGCGATGGCCATGCTGATAATCGCGACGATGGAAATCGGCAGAGTGGTTTTAAACGCGAAGTCGATTAACGGCATTTCCGCCGCTTTGGCGGCCAGCACCACGTCACCAGAGGTCGGCGAGAGAATAATCGCGGCCGGCGAGGCGCAAATGGCGGCGGCGGCGCCACGACTGATCCCGACGTTAACCATGACCGGGAACAGGGTTGCCATCAGCAGTACGCCAAGGCCGGTGGCCGATGAGACGGCCAGCGACATCAGGCAGGCCACGAAGTAGGCCGCAATCATCAGCAGATAGGGGGAGTTAATGTAGCGCAGCGGTTTTGAGGCCAGTTTGACCACCATGTCGTTGGCGCCAATATGGGTCATGTAGGTGGCAAATCCGCAGAGCATCATGATCATCATGCCGAGATCGCCGCCACGGCTCATCAGCAGGATTTTGACGTATTCGATAATATCCGTGGCGGAATAACCGGTGCTTTTTGTCTCACCCGGTAAAATCTTATGTCCCATCAACGCGCTGACGATCAGCAGTGTCAAACCGCCAACAAACAGCACGCCGGTGGCGGAGTACCCTTTGATGATATAGCGGGCCACCCCCACAATGACCACAATCCCAATGAGGATTTCAACTAGCGTAAGCATTATTTACCCCTAAGCCCTTAACCAAAAGAATATGCTAATAAATAAACTGAAGAAAAAATTAAGTGAGCGAATGTGCCGAAAAAATGGGCGAAACATGCTGATGCAAATCAATAAATCGATGAGAATCCGGTGCTCATCAACGAAGGGGAGGCGATCATCACAAAATGCGAAAGACGAATGCGGAGGTTTTCTCGGGGCAAAAACAGGAATTTGCCTGGTTTCGTTAAGGTAATATTAAGTTTACACTTGTTATCTTTGTGAGTTCTAGCATAGACATTGGTAATAAAATAGTGTTTAAACAACGTCAGATCGTACCGTTTTTCCTCGTTCTCCTTGGGATCTTGCTCTCTTGCCGCGCGGCGAATGCGTCGTTTAGTTCGACGATTAGCGACGGGTATACCACCTTAAGCAATAACGTGGCGCAAACCTGGCAGGAACCTGAGCATTACGATCTGTATGTTCCCGCGATCACCTGGCATGCCCGCTTCGCTTACGACAAAGAAAAAACCGATAAGTACAATGAACGTCCCTGGGGGGCGGGGTTTGGTGTAACGCGTTGGGATGACAAAGGTAACTGGCATGGCCTGTACCTGATGGCGTTTAAAGACTCATATAACAAATGGGAGCCCATCGGCGGCTACGGCTGGGAAAAAACCTGGCGTCCGTTGGCGGACGAAAACTTCCATCTGGGCCTCGGCTACACGTTGGGCGTGACGGCACGAGACAACTGGAAGTACATTCCAATTCCGGTAATATTGCCTTTGGCATCAATTGGTTATGGGCCTGCTACTTTCCAGATGACCTATATCCCCGGCACCTATAATAACGGCAACGTTTACTTCGCGTGGGCTCGTATTCAGTTTTAAATCTGGCATAACTTAGCAGTAAAAGAGATAAACCGTCACTCCTGTGCAAAAACAACAACTAAGGCGTGGCCCACTAAAAAAGATAGCGACTTTTGTCACTTTTTAACAAAGTTAGGCTGGACAAAAGGCACCGCAATTGGTGTACTGGTGTCCGACACAGATTAGTGTCTTTTTTTCATATAAAGGTAATTTTGATGTCTAAGATTAAAGGTAACGTTAAGTGGTTTAATGAGTCCAAAGGATTCGGTTTCATTACTCCGGAAGATGGCAGCAAAGATGTATTCGTACATTTCTCTGCAATCCAGTCCAACGGTTTCAAAACTCTGGCTGAAGGTCAGCGTGTAGAGTTCGAAATCACTAACGGTGCCAAAGGCCCTTCTGCTGCAAACGTAAACGCTATCTAAGCATTACGTCAGTAGAATATAAAAACCCGCGTTTAGCGGGTTTTTTTTTGCCTGTTGTCAGCGACTGGCGTGGGAAAAGATCCAGAATGCCGCCGCGGTCATGGCAAATGAGCCTAACAAATTGACCACGATATTGAGCAGCGCCCAGCTGAAGCGGCCCTGTTGCAGCAGGAACACGACTTCTGCGGAGAAGGTAGAGAAGGTGGTCAGCCCGCCGCAGAATCCGGTGGTGATCAGCAGCTTCCACATCGGGTCAACGTCGGTCAGGCGGTTAAACCATGCCAGCCCGGCACCAATGATAAACGCGCCCAGCAGGTTCGCTGTCAGCGTACCGATGGGAATCGCATGATGCATTGGATTGAACTTCATACCTAACCACCAGCGCAACACGCTGCCGGTGCCGCCACCAACAAAAACGGCTAAAAGTAGTTGTGACACACTCATTCCCTGCTAATCAGTTAATATAGAAACGAGTGTAGCGCGCACACTGCGTGGCTGGCTACGAAATACCTGAGGGGAGACAACGATGTTGGCTGCTGCTGGACAATTTGCCGTCACGCCGGACTGGAAAACCAATGCGCAAACCTGCGTTGAGTTGATGAAGCAGGCGGCCGGGCAGGGCGTATCCTTGCTGGTTTTACCGGAAGCATTACTGGCTCGTGACGATAGCGACCCTGATTTATCGGTCAAATCGGCGCAGGAGATCGATGGGGGCTTTCTGCAGCAGCTGTGTGAGGAGAGCCGAAGCAACGCGCTCACCACGGTGCTGACGGTGCATGTCCCTTCTGGTGAAGGACGAGCAACCAACACGCTGGTGGCGATACGCCAGGGTGAGGTTATCGCGCAGTACCAGAAGCTCCATCTCTATGATGCCTTTTCGATGCAGGAGTCGCGGCTTGTCGATGCGGGTCAGCAGATCCCTTCGCTGATTGAGGTCGACGGGATGCGGGTTGGCCTGATGACCTGCTACGATCTACGCTTCCCTGAGCTGGCGTTAGCGTTGGCGCTGGAGGGGGCTGACGTGCTGGTATTACCGACGGCGTGGGTGCGCGGGCCGATGAAAGAGCATCACTGGACTACGCTACTGGCGGCCAGGGCGCTGGACACGACCTGTTACCTGGTGGCGGCAGGAGAGTGCGGTACCCGTAATATCGGCCAAAGCCGGATTGTCGATCCGCTGGGGATGACGCTAGCAGGGGCGACGGACCGGCCGCAGATGATTGTCGCCGACCTGTCTGGCGAGGTGCTCCGCCAGGTACGCGAACGTTTGCCGGTCTTAATGAACCGGCGCTTTGCGCCACCGCAATTATTGTGACGTTTTTTTAAACAAGGCTTGATTCACCTTGTTACAGATTGCTATTGTGTCCGCGCGTCAAATAGCCGTTAATTGTTCGCGTGTATGATGGCGTATTCGCAGCGTGTATTAGAGAAGAAGGTTGTAAGCTATGGGTGAGATTAGTATTACCAAACTGCTGGTGGTCGCAGCACTGATTATCTTAGTGTTTGGTACCAAAAAATTACGTACGCTGGGTGGAGACCTGGGTTCCGCTATCAAAGGCTTCAAAAAAGCCATGAATGATGACGATGATAGTGCGAAAAAAACCAGTGCGGAAGCAGAAGCTCCGGCACAGAAACTCTCTCATAAAGAGTAATTAAAGGCGCGTTCCCCGACGACGGGAAGGTGTAACCGTCAGGCACGAGCCTGAACGTCAGAAGAGGCTGCAGCGCAAACCGCTGTGGCCTTTTTTATGGCCGCGTTTCGGTAAAGATGATGGCTGAAGGCCCAAAAATGCAACCAGGTGTTACAGGGGGCGGTAAAATGGGAAGGCGAGGGCTGGAAGGGGAAGACAGACCGCTGCGCGAAAGGCTTCACGCAGCGGTAAGGACGCGGTGAAGGTTACTTCACTTCCATCCCTTTGGCTTGCAGGTCGGCGTGGTAGGAAGAACGCACGAACGGGCCACAGGCCGCATGGGTGAAGCCCATTGCCAGCGCTTCGGCTTTCATCTCTTCAAACTCATCCGGGCTGACGTAACGCTGAACCGGCAGGTGGTGACGGCTCGGCTGCAGGTACTGACCCAGGGTGAGCATGGTAACGCCATGACGGCGCAGGTCACGCATGACCTCGATGATCTCTTCGTTGGTTTCGCCAAGACCCACCATCAGGCCTGATTTGGTCGGGATCTCCGGGTGCGCTTCTTTAAAACGCTCCAGCAGCTTCAGCGACCAGTTATAATCAGCGCCCGGACGAACCTGACGATACAGACGCGGCACGTTTTCCAGGTTGTGGTTAAACACGTCTGGCGGCGTCACGGTGAGGATATCCAACGCACGATCCATACGGCCACGGAAGTCTGGGACCAGAGTCTCAATCTTGATCGTCGGGTTTTTCTCACGGATCGCGCTGATACAATCGGCAAAGTGCTGAGCACCACCATCGCGCAGGTCATCGCGGTCAACGGAGGTTACAACGACATAGCGCAGCGCCATGTCGGCGATGGTTTGCGCCAGTTTCTGCGGTTCATTGGCATCCGGTGTGACCGGGCGGCCGTGGGCTACGTCGCAGAACGGGCAGCGGCGGGTACAAATCGCGCCGAGGATCATAAAGGTTGCGGTACCGTGGTTGAAGCACTCCGCCAGGTTTGGGCAAGATGCTTCTTCGCACACGGAGTGCAGGCCGTTCTTACGCATCGCTGCTTTGATACCCTGGATACGGGATGAGTCAGCCGGAAGTTTGATTTTCATCCATTCCGGTTTTCTGAGCAGAGCTTCACGCTCAGTTGCCACGTTTTTCACCGGGATAAGGGCCATTTTATCGGCGTCGCGGTACTTAACACCGCGTTCCATCACAATGGGTTTACTCATAGCGTGCGTGTTCCAGTTGCGAGTCACGAAAGAAAGCGAATCAATTCAAGGAAATGTTGTATTTATCAACTATTTTTGAATTAAGGACAGGCAGTATATCATCGATACGGGACAGAAAGCAGCCTGCCCGTTCGGCAAATTGTAAAATAGTTGTTGTTTTCTGCTTCCCCTCACGGGTTTTCCTGCCGGAACGCCTGACGGACCATCTCGATAATGTCATTCAGTAACGATTCCTGGGCGCTGAGCCGGTTGTAATGCAGCGAGACATCAATACGTTCCTGCTGCAGGCGCGGGTAGTCGATCGCCACAAGCGGCCAGGTCTGCGACATCATGGCAAACATGCGTTCCGGCATCAGACCAAGCATATCGCTGTGGCCGATCATGGCCGCCTGGGTAAACAGATTGTAACTGCTGAAGCCGCAGCGGCGATCCCCCAGCTGCTCCTGCAGCTGACGGTGGATGGCGGGGTAACGCTGGCCTTCCGGCAGGATCAGCGCAAACTCATAGCGCTGCAGGTTCTCATCGCTCAGCGGCATCTGCAGAACCGGATGTCCCTCCCGGCAGTACATCACCAGTCGATCCTGAAACAGCAGATGGTGGGCGATAAGCTGACCGCTGTGGGCGAAGCTGTCGATCAGTAGATCAACCTGACGTTGATTCAGCTGGTTGGTGGCATCGGTAATGGCGACGTTATGCAGCAGCACCTGCGGAAAGCGCTGTTTCAGCACTTTGGCGATATCGGGAAGGATTAAGGCCCCGATGTTCGGCGAGGTCGCCACGGTAATAACGCGTTGCTGATGGGCGCTGCCGGCTAAATCCAGCGCGCTCAGGAACGACTCCATCCCCTGACTGATGTACTGGTGAAGATGGGTGGCGTAAGCCGTGGGCGTGACGCCCTGACCTTTACGGATAAACAGCGGGTCGGGGAAGAGGGTGCGAAGTTTGTTAATCGACTGGCTGATGGCCGAGGGGGTGATATTCAGGACTTTTGCGGCATTAACGATGCCCTTATGAACATACACCGCTTCAAAAATAGTCAGCAGGTTAAGATCCACATTGCGTAATACACGCAGTACCTGGCGGTCGTGATGTCGCTCCTGCGGTATGGGTAATTCGGGTGAAGGCTTATTATTGTCCACTCAGTGATTCCTGTGATCGTGCATAGCGCAAGTATAGCGGTCAGTCGCTCGGTCGTGAGTGGCATTTAATTGCAAATATAATGACTTAACGAGAAATGATGGCAGGATATTGCACCCCGGAGGGCGCAAAGAGAGAAAAATGATTACGCGGTCACAAACTCGTGTGGCGGATGGTCGAGCAAGGCCAGCAGGCTGGTTACCAGATGGGGGGCTACCATCGTCGGCGTGATATCGGGCTGCCACTGACGCATCTGCGCCATCTCCATGCCAGCATATCCGCAGGGGTTGATGCGCTGGAACGGTGCCAGATCCATGGCGATATTTAACGCCAGGCCATGGAATGAGCATCCTTTACGGATGCGTAGACCGAGTGAACAGATTTTTTGCTCACCGACATAGACGCCAGGGGCATCGGCACGCGGATGCGATGCTATATCGTACTCCGCGAGGGTGTTAACGACGGTTTGCTCCAGCAGCGTCACCAGCTCGCGTACGCCAAGCTTGCGGCGTTTGAGATTCAGCAGGACGTACATCACCTGCTGTCCCGGCCCGTGATAGGTGACCTGACCGCCGCGGTCGCTTTGAATCACCGGGATATCACCGGGAACCAGAACGTGTTCGGCTTTTCCTGCCTGGCCCTGGGTAAAGACCGGGTGATGTTCTACCAGCCAGATTTCATCCAGGGTTGTCTCATCGCGGGTGTCGGTAAAGTCATGCATTGCCTGCGAGACAGGTTCATAAGGTTGCAGGCCAAGTTGACGGATAAGGATTTTATTATGCTGCAAAACAACGTCTCCGCAGAGAGAGAAGTGACTTAAGGAGGCGAGTATATCACAGCAGGGTGGGAGAGAGATGACCCGGCGCCAGGGCCGGGTCAGGGAATGGATTACAGCACCATCCGGACGATTTCAATATTGCCCAGCTCTTCGTACAGGGTTTCGACCTGCTCGATATGGGTCGCGTTGATGGTGATAGAGACCGAGTGGTAGTTACCCTTGCTGCTCGGTTTTACTTGCGGAGAGTAATCACCAGGCGCATGGCGCTGTACCACTTCCACCACCTGATCAACCAGCTCAGGCAACGCCTGCCCCATTACTTTGTAAGTAAATGGAGTAGGGAATTCAAGCAGTTCGTTAAGTTTGGTTTTCATGTCAGCTCCGGTGTTACGACAAAAAATAATAACTCCCACGTGGGTGGGAGTTATCAGGTTACTTTGATGATTAGTATATGGGGATGTAAATCACACTTTCAAGTGTTCGATTTTTAACCAAACCAGTGGTGGAACATTAACTTAATGTAATCAATCATTTTGCCGAAGAAATTGCCTTCTGGAATTTCCTGCAGGACCACCAGCGGGCGTTGATCGATGGTTTTGCCATCCAGCTGGAAGTTAATGGTGCCGACCACCTGGTTTTTCTGCAGCGGCGCGTGCAGTTCGGTGTTGTTCAGAACATAGCTGGCTTTCAGGTCTTTCATGCGTCCGCGTGGGATAGTCAGATAAACATCTTTATCGACACCCAGTGAAGCGCGATCGCTGTCGCCAAACCAGGCTGGCTCGGAAGAGAACTCTTTACCGGCTTTCAGCGGGTTAACCGTTTCAAAGAAGCGGAAGCCCCAGGTCAGCAGTTTTTTGCTTTCGGATTCACGACCTTTAAAGGTACGACCGCCCATCACCGCGGAGATCAGACGCATCTGGCCTTCGGTGGCGGATGCCACGAGGTTATAGCCTGCTTTGTCGGTATGGCCGGTTTTAATGCCATCAACGTTCAGGCTGTTGTCCCACAGCAGACCGTTACGGTTCATCTGACGGATACCGTTAAAGGTGAACTCTTTTTCTTTATAGATGGTGTATTCGTTCGGCACGTCGCGGATCAGCGCCTGACCAATCAACGCCATATCGCGCGCGGAGCTGTACTGGCCCTCAGCGTCAAGACCATGAACGGTCTGGAAGTGGCTGTTTTTCAGGCCCAGCGCGTTGACGTAGCTGTTCATCAGGCTGACAAATGCATCCTGGCTGCCGGCAACATAGTCGGCCATCGCCACGCAGGCGTCGTTACCGGATTGCAGGTTGATACCACGGATCAGCTGAGATACCGGGACCTGCATACCAGGCTTGAGGAACATCAGCGAGGAGCCTTTAAACACCGGGTTACCGGTCGCCCACGCATCGTTACCGACGGTTACCAGATCGGATTCTTTAAATTTACCCGCTTTCATGGCCTGGCCGATAACGTAGCTGGTCATCATTTTGGTCAGACTGGCCGGGTCACGACGGGCATCGGCATTGTTCTCTGCCAGCACTTTGCCTGAGTTGTAATCGATAAGGACCCAGGACTCTGCATCAATCTGCGGTGCGCCTGGGATCATGGTTTTGAGGTTCAGGTCATCGGCGTGGGCAGCGGAGGAGAGCGCCGCAACGGAGAGGGCCGTAGCGAGTAAACGTGCGGTGAAAGAGGTCTTCATGGTCTGAACAACGGCATCCGTGATCGAGTTTAAAAAAGTGCCTTACTATAACAAATGCTCTGTGGGCCTTCATCCGAGATTGCGCATGACTTTGTTAATGACTTTTTCATGCGCATAACAATCCGGAGAGCGACCACGCGTGTTTAGTTGGCGTGAGTAATAAATGATTGCAGCTGGGCTTCACTTTGCAGACGCTGTTGTACGGTGCTGGCCTGCGCTTTACTGGCGAACGGGCCTAGCTGAATGCGCCATACTGCGCCGTTCTGCATCACGCGGCCAGGAACGGAAAACTGCTGGCTGAGACGCTGCTGATATTGCTGTGCGCGAGCCTGATCGCTGACGGCACCAACCTGAACGACAAAATCGCCGCTGGCGCTGGCCGTCGATGCGACCGCTGCGGTCGTTGCCGTCGCCGCTGCGGCGGCTGCCGGAGCTGGCGTGACGCTACCCTGAACAGAGCCTGGTGCGGTCACCGGTGCGGTTTGCACCGCCGGTTCGCTGCTTTCCAGTACGCCGTTGTTCAGCGGTGTCGGCGCGCCAAGGAAGCCGCTGCTGTTCACCGGCGCACCCATATTGTCTTCCGGTTTCAGCGTGGAGTTGCTGATGGCGCGCACATTGTCCTGGCTTGCCGGGTCGGTTGAGACAGCGCCGCCGCCGCCGTCCAGATCAGGACGGGCAGGTAACGCATAGGTTTGTTTGGCGACGGTAGTACAGGCCATGCCCGGACCAGAGAGCGATCCGTCTGGTGCGACGATGATCGGATCGATACGCACTTTGGTGTTGTTCGAGGTATTCAGTCGATCGGCGGAGGCGCGTGAGAGCGAAATGACGCGATCGTTGCCGTACGGGCCACGATCGTTAATGCGCACCACGATCATGCGACCGTTGGCCGTGTTGGTTATCCGCACGTAGCTCGGGATCGGCAGCGTAGGGTGCGCGGCGGTGAGCTGCGTCGGATCGAAAGCCTCGCCGGAAGCGGTCAGGTTGCTGTTGGGTTCCGCGTCATAAATGGCGGCCAGACCGGTCTGAGTAAAGTTAGACGGATCCTGGACGATTTTATAACTTTTCCCATCGCGCTCGTAATCCTGATTCGCCGTGGCATTGGGCGTTTCATAGTGCGGATCGGCACCGCTGATTTCCACGCTTGGGCCATTACAAACCGGCGGCTGTGGCGTGCTGACCGTTTTCTGTTGAACGTCTTCACCCGAACATGCCGCCAGCAGCACTGCTGCTATGCAGATCCCCAGCCATTGCTTACGCATCGCAAACCCCTTAAACGCTTTTCGACAACATTTTTCTGTGGGTGTGGATCGACATTACGATACCAAACCCGGCCATCAATACGATCAGGGCGGAGCCCCCGTAGCTGACCAGCGGCAACGGTACCCCCACCACTGGTAAAATACCACTCACCATACCAATATTTACGAAGACATAAACGAATAAAATCAACATTAAACCACCGGCCATGACGCGCCCGAAGGTGGTTTGCGCCTGGGCGGCAATCCACAGCCCACGCATGATCAGTAGAATGTAGAGCGCCAGCAGAACCAGAACGCCAATCAGGCCAAGCTCTTCGGCCAGGACCGCAAAGATAAAGTCGGTATGGCGCTCTGGCAGAAACTCCAGCTGTGACTGGGTGCCGTGCAGCCAGCCTTTGCCGCGTAGCCCGCCGGAACCGATGGCTATCTTCGACTGGATGATATGATAACCGGCGCCCAGCGGATCGGTTTCCGGGTCGAGCAGCATCATTACACGCTGACGCTGATAATCATGCATCAGGAAGAACCACAGAATCGGTATGAACGCCGCAACCAGCACCACCGCCACGCCAATCAGACGCCAGCTCAGGCCGGACAGGAACAGCACGAACAGGCCCGACAGAGCGACCAGGATCGAGGTTCCGAGGTCAGGCTGCGCGGCCACCAGCAGCGTCGGCAGGAAAATCAGCACCAGCGCGATGGCGGTGTTTTTCAGCGAAGGCGGGCAGACGTCACGGTTGATAAAGCGCGCAACCATCAACGGCACCGCGATTTTGGCGATTTCCGAGGGCTGGAAGCGGACAATGCCGAGGTCCAGCCAGCGCTGTGCGCCTTTGGAGATAGCGCCGAAGGCGTCAACCGCCACCAGCAGAATAATACAGAAGATATAGAGATAGGGCGCCCAGCCTTCATAAACCCGCGGTGGGATTTGCGCCATGACGATCATGATAACAATCCCCATGGCGATCTGGCCGATTTTACGCTCCATCATGCCCATATCCTGACCGCTGGCGCTCCAGATAACCAGCGCGCTGTAGGTCAGCAGCGCCAGCAGAATAAGGAGCATGGTGGGGTCGAGATGGATTTTATCCCATAGCGATTTTTTGTTCGGATTATCGGTCATTATTGATCCTCGCCCGCCGTCGCCGCCGGGCTTTCGCTCGGCAGGTTTGTGTTGTTGTCACCCAGCATTATGTGGTCGAGAATTTGGCGCATGATGGTACCGACCGCCGGGCCAGCACCGCCGTTCTCAAGAATAATGGCAACCGCAACTTCG
This sequence comes from Klebsiella sp. R445, assembly GCF_051131755.1. Taxonomy (NCBI): domain Bacteria; kingdom Pseudomonadati; phylum Pseudomonadota; class Gammaproteobacteria; order Enterobacterales; family Enterobacteriaceae; genus Klebsiella; species Klebsiella sp. R445. Next base: position 1,688,850 of record NZ_CP180446.1, on the reverse strand, counting down.
GGGTTGTTATAGGGGGCAAACGCCGTCATGAGTTTATGGTCACGCAGACGTTCGGCGATTCTGTGCGCATTATAGGTTTCGTTGGCTTTCAGGCCAAAGACCTGCGCAGTACCGGATTTAGCGGCAATTTTATAGGGCGCGTTGGCGAAGTATTTATGGGCGGTACCGTTGCCACGGTTGGCCACGCCGAACATTCCGTCTTTGGCGATCTCCCAAAAACCGGAGTGAATATCGCCGACTGGTGGTTCGTGCGGCTGCACCCAGGGCACCTGTTTACCATCTTCGACCGTGCTTTGCAGCAGGTGTGGCACTTTGACCACGCCGTCGTTAATCAGGATCATCAGCGCCTTGTTCATCTGAATCGGGGTGGCAGTCCAGTAGCCCTGACCGATACCGACCGGAATGGTGTCGCCCTGGTACCAGGGCTTTTTAAAGCGTTTTAGCTTCCATTCACGGGTGGGCATATTCCCGGAACGCTCTTCCGACAGGTCAATCCCGGTGTAGTGGCCGTAACCGAATTTGCTCATCCACTCAGAGAGACGGTCGATGCCCATGTCGTAGGCCACCTGGTAGAAATAGGTATCCGCAGACTCTTCGAGAGCTTTGGTCACGTTCAGATGGCCGTGGCCCCATTTTTTCCAGTCGCGATAGCGTTTGTCAGAACCCGGCAACTGCCACCAGCCCGGATCGAACAGGCTGGTATTGCGAGTGATGACGTTAGCGCTAAGTGCCGATACCGCCACGTAAGGTTTTACCGTCGATGCTGGCGGGTAGACCCCTTGGGTCGCGCGGTTGACCAGCGGGGTGTTGGGGTCGTTCAGCAGCCCGGAGTAGTCTTTGCTGGAGATGCCGTCAACGAACAGGTTCGGGTCGTAGCTCGGCGTGGAGACCAGTGCGAGGATGCTGCCGGTGCGCGGGTCGGTGACGACCACCGCAGCACGGCTGCCGGCGAGCAGCGTCTCAATATACTGTTGCAGCTTGAGGTCGAGGGTCAGGTAGATATCGCGCCCGGCCTGCGGCGGCACCTCTTTGAGCTGGCGGATGACGCGGCCACGGTTGTTAACCTCGACCTCTTCATATCCGGTCTGACCGTGCAGCACGTCTTCATAGTAGCGTTCGATCCCCAGCTTGCCGATATCATGGGTTGAGGCATAGTTGGCCAGCTTGCCCTCTTTATCCAGGCGGTCGACGTCTTTATCATTAATTTTGGAGACGTAGCCAATCACGTGGGTCAGGGCGGAGTTATAGGGATAGTAACGACGTTTGTAGCCTTTGACTTCTACGCCCGGGAAACGGTACTGATTGACCGCAAAGCGAGCCACCTGGACTTCGCTGAGGTTGACCTTAACGGGAATAGAGGTGAAGCGGTGAGAACGCGCGCGCTCTTTCTTAAAGTTGGCGACATCGTCATCGGTCAGATCGATGACGTCGCGCAGCGCGTCCAGCGTTTGCTGCACATTATCGACTTTTTCCGGCATCATCTCCAGCTGGTAGATAGTGCGGTTCAGCGCCAGGGGGGTACCGTTGCGATCGTAGATAATACCGCGGCTCGGCGGGATCGGGACCAGCTTAATACGGTTTTCGTTTGAGCGTGTTTGATAGTCGGTGTAACGAACAATCTGCACGTTATAAAGGTTGGCAACCAGTATGCCGGTAAGCAGCAAAATCCCCAAAAAAGCGACCAGCGCCCGGCGCACAAACAGCGAGGATTCAGCCGAATAGTCGCGGAAAGAATTCTGTAATTTCATTCGCTGCTTAGTCTACCCTGGTCATCATTATTCACGGTGGTAAGGGTGGTTGGTGGTAATGCTCCACGCACGATACAGGCTCTCAGCGACCAGTACACGAACCAGTGGATGAGGCAACGTGAGCGTAGAGAGCGACCAACTCTGTTCCGCGGCGGCTTTGCAGGCCGGGGAGAGTCCTTCCGGACCGCCGATCAGCAGACTGACATCGCGGCCATCCTGTTTCCAGCGTTCCAGTTCGCGCGCCAGCTGCGGGGTATCCCATGGCTTGCCCGGAATATCCAGGGTCACGATACGGTTTTTTCCCGCGGCCGCCAGCATCATTTCCCCCTCTTTATCGAGGATGCGCTTGATATCGGCATTTTTACCGCGTTTGCCAGCAGGAATTTCCAGCAGCTCGAACGGCATATCTTTTGGAAAACGACGCAAATATTCACTAAAGCCGGTCTGAACCCAGTCCGGCATTTTGGTGCCAACGGCCACCAGTTGCAGCTTCACGCATTAACTCCAGAGTTTTTCCAGCTCGTACAAATGACGGCTCTCTTCTTGCATGACGTGAACCATGACGTCGCCAAGGTCGACAACAATCCAGTCGGCGGCGCTTTCGCCTTCTACGCCGAGCGGCAGCATACCTGCAGCGCGGGATTCTTGTACCACGTGATCGGCAATCGACATGACATGGCGCGTGGACGTGCCGGTGCAAATAATCATGCAATCTGTAATGCTGGATTTGCCATGTACATCAATGGCAACGATGTCCTGACCTTTCAGGTCATCAATTTTGTCGATAACAAAATCCTGGAGTGCTTTACCCTGCAAGAGTTCCCCCTGGGTGAGTGAAGAGTGATAATTGTAAACAGCCCGACAGTATACCCGATCTTACTTGAATGTCGGGATAAATGTCGGTTGCCAGGCGCTGGAGGCGGCTATCATCCCATCCATCGCCCGCGATTGCATCGCCATTTTTGTAAAACAATTTCTGCAAACATCGTTTAGCGGATGCGTTCAGGCTGCGGAGAATAACAGTCTGCTCTGACCTGTCAATGGTCTGCACGGAATTCTTCTTCGCCCACCCAGACGGCCCGGCTATTTAGTACCCGCAAGGTGACAAAATCAGAGTGCAGGTCGAGCGCGCTCCACGCCCCATGCTCGATTGGGAAATGCCACATCGCCTGCGCGGGAAGCTTCATTAAGGTGGTCATTAGCAGGCTAAGGGCACCTTTATGACCGACGATCAGCAGATGGTCAAGATGGGCGTAGTGGGGCAGTTGTGCGGCGAAGGCGGTAATGCGCCGGGAGAACGACGGGAAGTCCTCGCCGTGGGTTGGTGCCGCATGCTGCCAGTCCGCGCACCACGCGGCGTAGTTTTCTGCGTCTTCGCGCTGTAAATCCCGGTGGTGGCGCATTTCCCAGTCGCCGAAAAACATTTCGTTGAGCTCGGGGACAATCTGGCGCGGGATCTCCCGGCTACCGAGCAGCAGATCGGCGGTATGCTGGGTTCGTTCCAGCGCGCTACAGAGTACACGATCGAACGGCACGGCCTGCAGCAAGCTGCCGAGGGTCTGTGCCTGGCGCTGACCGCGCGCGGTTAACGGGGTCGGAGCGTGTCCGCTGTACAGGCCGGCGACGTTGGCCTCGGTTTCGCCATGACGAACTAACCATAATCTCACGGTATACAGGCCTTCTGGCAATGCGAATGAGGGTGGGTAAGAGAGTATAAGTCCCCGGGTGCACTGGGGAGGCATTACTCAAGGTCTAGCAATAGAGCTTGTGCTGATGAATATAGTCCAGCACCGCAGCCGGCAGCATGTCGGCGCAGGATTCACCGCGCTCCAGGCGCTGGCGAATGAGGGTGGCGGAGATATCAAACCACGGGGTTTCGGCCAGATAGATCGCTCCGGCAGGGCGGTTGTGCAGCTGTTCTACATCGTGGGTTAAATGCTGATCCAGCCAGCGCTGATCCGCTTCCTGCTTCATCACCAGCGGGTAGCCCGGGCGACGGCAAACGATCAGATGGGCATTATCCAGAATGGTGGCGTAGTTGTGCCAGGTCGGGAAAGTGAGCAGCGAATCCTGGCCGATAATAAACGCCAGCGGTCGCTCCGGCCCCTGTTCCTGTCGCCATTCGGCCAGCGTCAGCGCGGTATACGATGGCGTCTGGCGCTGAAGCTCACGTTCATCGAGAACGAATAAGGGTTTATCGGCGATAGCCAGCTCCAGCATTTGTTTACGCTGGGCGCTGCTGGCCTCAGGCTGCGGGCGATGCGGCGGGACATTATTCGGCACAATAATGACTTTCCCCAGCCCGATCTGGTTCGCCAGAATTTCAACCGGTTTAAGGTGACCATAATGCACCGGATCGAAGGTGCCGCCGTACATTGCCTGCAACTGAGTCATATCAACCATCAATAAACACGTCTGCCAGCGCTTTATGGCAGAGCAACAAAGAAAGGCTTTCTAATTCCGGCCAGATGTCGCTGCCGTAATCCTGCTTAAAGGTGATCTCCGCCCGAGCCAGCAGGGTGACGGCCTGGCGCAGCTGGTCCGGGCTGAGGCGCGCAAGCGCATCGCTCAACAGCTGACGACGGTTTTGCCACACCCGGTGTTTATCAAACAGGCTGCGCAGTGGCGTATGGGCCGACTGGCGTTTCAGGTTGACCAGCAGCAGCAGCTCGCGCTGGAGCGTGCGCAGCAAAATCGCCGGCTCGCTGCCTTCCAGACGTAGCTGTTGCAGGATATGCAGCACCCGTTTGCTCTTGCCGGCCAGCAGGGCATCAACCCAGTGATAAGGGGTAAAGTGGGCGGCGTCGTTGACCGCCTGCTCGACGCGAGGCAGCGTGAGCTTGCCGTCCGGCCACAGCAGAGAGAGGCGTTCCAGCGCCTGTGCCAGCGCCAGCAGGTTGCCTTCGTAGCAGTAACACAGCAACTGGCTGGCCGCGTCATCAAGCTGCAAATTATGCTGTTTGGCACGCGCCGCCAGCCAGCGTGGCAGCTGGGCGTATTCGGGCGTTTGACAGCTGATCTGCACCGCCCGGCTGGCGAGCGCCGTTACCCAGGCGGCATTCTCCTGGGCCTTGGTCAACTTGTTCCCGCGCACTATCAACAGCAGATCGTCATGCAGCATGCCGACCAGGGTGGCAAGCTGTTCGTTGATCGCCGCATTAGGGCCGTTTTCCGGCAGCACCAGCAGCAGCGTTTGCCGGCTGGCGAACAGGCTCATCGCCTGGCTGAGTGAGAACAGGGCAGGCCAGTCGGTGCTGGCGTCGATGGTCGCGGTATGGTGTTCGGTAAAGCCCTGACTGGCAGCGGCTTCGCGAATCGCGTCCTGACTTTCCTGCAGCAGCAGTGGATCGCTGCCGAGTAATAAATAGGCCGCGCGCAGCCCTTCGGAGAGCTGTGCGCGGAGTTGTTCTGGGTACAACCGAATCATCAGTTACCCAGCGTGGTGGAGACGCGATTGCCAGACGTTGAGGTTGTCGGAGACGGCGTGACCGTCGTCTCTCCCTCTTTCGTCGCTTCGACATCAGCAACATGGACGCTTGGCAGCTTACGGATCAGCTGTTCAGCGGCTTTGTCGTACATCTCCTGGATGATCATATCCTGCTCGGCATCTTTCGCTAACGCCGCCTGCGGGTTATCGAAGAACGAACGGTAGACCTTCGTGGAGATCGGATAAATATCATGACCTGGGATCAGCACGCTGGCCTGCACCGTCATCACCATCTGGTATTCAGCAGTACGACCGTCCTGGAAAATAGAGGCCGTATCTTTCTGAATGGACGATGAATCCAGACGCAGGGAAGGGATGTCCTTACGCAGCGTGGTGCCATCGATCAGCTCAACGCCGTTCAGGCGCAGCTGATTACGCACGGCGCGACTTAACGGACCGTTCGGATCGCTCGACTGAAAGATCATGCTCTTCATCGCGGTGGGAACCTGCGTAGTACTACGCAGATGCCAGCCGCAACCAGCGGTGATTAACACCGCCAGAGATACCAACAATGTTGCCAGATAGCGCACGCTTCCTCCTGTGCTTAGCCAACGACCAGATTGAGCAGTTTACCCGGGACGTAGATCACTTTACGTACGGTTACGCCATCGAGATACTTCGCGACCAGGTGTTCCTGACCCGCACGTTCACGAACCTGCTCTTCGGTTGCATCGACAGGCACGGTAATTTTACCACGGACTTTACCATTGACCTGAACCACCACCAGCGTGGTGTTTTCAACCATGGCGCTCTCATCGGCTACCGGCCACGGCGCGTTGTCGATATCGCCTTCGCCGCCCAGTTCCTGCCACAGTGTGAAGCTCGCGTGCGGGGTGAACGGGTTGAGCATGCGCACGACCGCCAACAGAGCCTCACGCATCAGCGCGCGATCCTGTTCGTTTTCCTGCGGTGCTTTCGCCAGTTTGTTCATCAGCTCCATGATCGCGGCGATCGCGGTGTTGAAGGTCTGACGACGGCCGATATCATCGGTCACTTTAGCGATGGTTTTATGGACATCGCGACGCAGCGCCTGCTGATCTTCGCTCAGGCTGGCCGCATCCAGTGCAACGGTCGGGCCCTGGTTTGCGTGTTCATAGGCCAGTTTCCAGACACGTTTCAGGAAGCGGTTAGCCCCTTCAACGCCGGACTCTTGCCACTCGAGGGTCATGTCTGCCGGCGAGGCGAACATCATAAACAGACGCACGGTATCCGCGCCGTAACGCTCAACCATCACCTGCGGGTCGATGCCGTTATTCTTCGACTTGGACATTTTGCTCATGCCGGTATACACCAGCTCGCGGCCCTGTGGGTCGAACGCTTTCACGATACGGCCTTTTTCGTCACGCTCGACGGTCGCATCAACCGGGGAGACCCAGTTACGCTCGCCGTTTTCGCCAACGTAGTAGAAGGCGTCAGCCAGTACCATCCCCTGACACAGCAGCTGTTTTGCCGGCTCATCGGAGTTCACCATGCCTGCGTCACGCATCAGCTTGTGGAAGAAGCGGAAGTACAGCAGGTGCATGATCGCGTGTTCGATCCCGCCGATATAGATATCAACCGGCAGCCAGTAGTTGGCAGCTTTCGGATCCAGCATCCCGTCGTCGTACTGCGGGCAGGTGTAGCGCGCGTAGTACCAGGAGGACTCCATAAAGGTATCGAAGGTGTCGGTTTCACGCAGTGCAGGCTGACCGTTGACGGTGGTTTTTGCCCACTCCGGGTCGGCCTTAATCGGGCTGGTGATGCCGTCCATAACCACATCTTCCGGCAGAATAACCGGCAGCTGATCGGCTGGGGTTGGCATCACGGTGCCATCTTCCAGGGTCACCATCGGAATCGGCGCGCCCCAGTAACGCTGACGGGAAACACCCCAGTCGCGCAGACGGTAGTTAATTTTGCGCTCGCCAACGCCCATTGCCACCAGTTTGTCGGCGATAGCGTTGAAACCCGCTTCATAGCTCAGGCCATCGAACTCGCCGGAGTTAAACAGAACGCCTTTTTCGGTCAGCGCCTGCTCGGACAGGTCCGGTTCAGAACCGTCGGCAGCCAGGATAACCGGCTTGATGTTCAGGCCGTACTTGTTGGCAAACTCGTAGTCACGCTGATCGTGGCCTGGAACCGCCATGACCGCACCGGTACCGTACTCCATCAGGACGAAGTTGGCAGCCCACACCGGGATGGCTTCACCGGTCAGCGGGTGAATGGCTTTAAAACCGGTATCGACCCCTTTTTTCTCCATCGTCGCCATTTCAGCTTCTGCGACTTTGGTGTTACGGCACTCTTCGATAAACGCCGCCAGTTTCGGGTTGCTCGCCGCCGCCTGTTGCGCCAGCGGGTGACCTGCCGCAACGGCCAGGTAGGTACAACCCATGAAGGTGTCCGGACGGGTGGTGTAGACGGTCAGCTTGTCGGCATAGTCGTTAACGTTGAAGGAGATTTCTACCCCTTCAGAACGGCCGATCCAGTTACGCTGCATGGTTTTTACGGTGTCTGGCCAGTGATCCAGGGTATCCAGATCGTTGAGCAGCTCATCCGCATAGGCGGTGATTTTGATAAACCACTGCGGGATCTCTTTACGTTCAACTTTGGTATCACAGCGCCAGCAGCAGCCGTCGATAACCTGTTCGTTGGCCAGTACGGTCTGGTCGTTAGGGCACCAGTTCACCGCAGAGGTCTTCTTGTACACCAGGCCTTTTTTATACAGCTCGGTGAAGAACTGCTGTTCCCAACGGTAGTATTCCGGGGTACAGGTCGCCACTTCACGGCTCCAGTCATAACCGAAGCCCAGCTTTTTCAGCTGGTTTTTCATGTAGGCAATGTTGTCGTAGGTCCACGGTGCCGGTGCGGTGTTGTTTTTCACCGCCGCGCCTTCAGCCGGCAGGCCAAACGCATCCCAGCCGATAGGCTGCAGTACGTTTTTGCCCAGCATACGCTGGTAGCGGGCAATGACGTCGCCGATGGTATAGTTACGCACGTGGCCCATGTGTAGTCGACCAGAAGGATAAGGAAGCATCGACAGGCAGTAATACTTCTCTTTGCTCTCGTCTTCAGTTACTTCAAATGTACGATGATCGTCCCAATGAAGCTGGACTTTCGATTCTATCTCTTCCGGGCGGTATTGCTCTTGCATGGCAGCCAGTGGTCCTGTTTTCAAACCGCTACAAAGTGTAGCCAATGGATGTGTTATCAGATCGCCATAGCATAGCCCAAACGCCCACGTCAAAACAGCCTTTCGCACATTAACATCGGCAAAAGCGGCACAGACTATTTAGCGACTCTGTGGGCTAACTGGCAAAGCAGATGACAAATAAGGTCTATTATTAGAAGAAGTTAACCACACCGGAGGCGAAATGATGAACAAGGTTGCTCAATTCTACCGTGAACTGGTGTCGACGCTCAGTGAACGGCTACGCAATGGAGAGCGCGATATCGACGCCCTGGTGGAACAGGCGCGGGCGAAAATTAGCGAGTCGGGTGAGTTAACACACCGCGAAACAGAGACCCTGACCAAAGCGGTCAGACGTGACCTGGAAGAGTTCGCCCGCAGCTACGAAGAGAGTCAGGATGAGCTGACGGATAGCGTGTTTATGCGGGTGATAAAAGAGAGCTTGTGGCAGGAGCTGGCGGATATTACCGATAAAACCCAGTTGGAATGGCGTGAGGTGTTCCAGGATCTGAATCATCACGGGGTCTACCATAGCGGAGAAGTGGTGGGGCTGGGGAATCTGGTGTGCGAGCACTGCCATTATCATCTGGCGGTCTATACTCCGGATGTGCTGCCACGCTGTCCGAAATGCGGCCATGACCAGTTCCAGCGCCGTCCTTTTGAACCCTGATTAAGCTGGTAGCCGGCGCGCACCGAGCGATGCGCGCCTGGGATGGTTCTAAGATTAATGCAGGATTTTTGCGAGGAAGTCTTTGGCGCGATCGGACTGCGGGTTGGCGAAGAACGCCTCTTTGTCCGAGTCTTCGACAATCTTGCCTTCATCCATAAAGATCACCCGGTTGGCCACCTTGCGGGCAAAGCCCATTTCGTGGGTCACCACCATCATCGTCATGCCTTCGTTCGCCAGTTCGACCATCACATCCAGCACTTCGTTGATCATCTCCGGATCCAGCGCTGAGGTTGGTTCGTCAAACAGCATGGCAATCGGATCCATACACAGCGCACGGGCGATCGCCACGCGCTGCTGCTGGCCGCCGGAGAGCTGGGCCGGGAATTTATCGGCATGGGCGGACAGGCCCACACGCTCCAGCAATTTCAGGCCTTTGGTCCGTGAGGCCGCTTTGTCGCGGTTAAGCACCTTGACCTGTGCCAGAGTCAGGTTGTCGATGATCGACAGATGCGGAAACAGCTCAAAGTGCTGGAACACCATCCCGACGCGGGAGCGCAGTTTGGCGAGGTTGGTTTTCTTATCGTTCACTTTGGTGCCATTCACGGTGATCTCGCCCTGTTGGATCGGTTCGAGGCCGTTGACGGTTTTAATCAGCGTCGATTTACCCGAGCCGGACGGCCCGCAAACCACCACCACTTCACCTTTCTTCACTTCCGTGGAGCAATCGGTCAGCACCTGAAAGTGACCATACCATTTTGAAACGTTTTTCAGGGTAATCATTACACAGTCCTTTTCTTCAACCAGCTGACCAACAGCGATGCGCTGAGACTAATGACAAAATACACGGCACCTGCGAACAGGATCATCTCGACCTGCGTTCCGTCGCGCTCGCCGATGGTGGAGGCGGTACGGAAGAAGTCGGCCAGGCTCAGGACGTAGACCAGTGAGGTATCCTGGAACAGGACAATCCCCTGCGTCAGCAGCAACGGCACCATGGCGCGAAACGCCTGCGGCAAAATAATCAGCTTCATGGATTGCCAGTGGGTCATACCCAGCGCCAGCGCGGCGCTGGACTGGCCGCGGGAGATGCTCTGGATACCCGCGCGGATAATTTCCGAATAGTACGCCGCCTCAAACATCGAGAAGGCCACCATAGCGGAAATCAGCCGGATATCGCTCTTCGGCGACAGGCCAAGTACGTTCTGCAGGAAGCCGGGAACGATCAGGTAGAACCACAGCAGGACCATGACCAGCGGGATCGAACGGAACACGTTGACGTAGGTTTTCGCGAACCAGGAGAACGGCAGGAAGCTCGACAGGCGCATGACCGCCAGCAGGGTCCCCCAGACGATACCGATAATAATCGCGGTAACGGTGATTTTCAGGGTAATAACCAGCCCGGCCAACAGGTAGGGCATGGAGGGAACGATAGAACTCCAGTCAAAATCGTACATGATTATTTGCCCCCCAAATTGCCCGGCAGGCGGACCTTACGTTCAACCACATACATTATCAGCATAATCACGGCGTTAATCAGCACGTAGGCGAGGGTAATCGCCGTAAAGGATTCCCACGCGTGAGCGGAGTAATCCAGCAGCTTACCCGCCTGCGCTGCCATATCGGCCAGCCCGATGGTTGAGGCGATGGCCGAGTTTTTCACCAGGTTCATCATCTCGGAGGTCATCGGCGGCACGATGACGCGGTAAGCGTTGGGCAGCAGTACATAACGATAGGTCTGCGGCAGCGTCAGGCCCATGGCCAGGCCGGCATTTTTCTGCCCGCGCGGCAGCGACTGAATAGCGGCACGAACCTGTTCACAGACGCGAGCGGCGGTAAACAGCCCCAGGCACAACATGGAAGAGACAAAGAACTGAATATTAGGATCCAGTTCGGACTTGAACCACATGCCGATATCTTCCGGCAGGAGCTCAGGCACGACCAGATACCAGGTGAAGAACTGGACGATCAACGGTACGTTACGGAACAGTTCAACGTAGCAGGTGCCGATGCTGGATAACCAGCGGTTGGGGACGGTACGTAAAATACCGAACAGCGAGCCGACGAGGAAAGCGATGACCCAGGCGCTAATCGACAAGGCGATAGTGACCTGAAAGCCGCTCCATAGCCAGCCCAGATAGGTGGTGTTGCCGAACGGGGCCTGTTGCAGGAATATTCCCCAGTTCCAGTCTATTGACATAAATGACTCCTGGAAAAAAAAGGGTAGCATCGCTACCCTCGAAGATTATTGTTCAGCCTGTTTCGGTATTCGCGGCGGCTGGGGAACGACCAGCCACCGTATAGTCTGTCCGTGCTGTCACAACAATCGGAAGGGCATGTCGCTTTGCCCCTTATTTTTTTAATTAGTTAAGAGCTTTGTCATTTGGTGATTTGAACAGCGCCTTCATGTCGTCGGAGAGGTCAAAGTTGATGTTCATCCCTTTTGGTGGGATTGGATTTTTAAACCAGGTATCAAACCACTTCGCCGCTTCCCCTGAGGTTTGTGCCTGCGCAATGGTATCGTCTAACAGTTTTTTGAATTCCGGATCGTTTTTACGCAGCATGCAGCCGTAGGCTTCATGGGATTGCGGCGTGCCGAGAATTTCCCAGTTGTCCGGTTTCTTCGCCTTGGCGCGCTCGCCGGCCAACAGTGCATCATCCATCATAAAGGCCACAGCACGACCGCTTTCCAGGGTACGGAAGGAGTCACCGTGATCTTTCGCGCCGATGATGCGCATGTCCATTTTCTGCTCGTCATTCAGCTTATGCAGCAGAATTTCTGAGGTGGTACCGGAGGTGACGACGACTGCCTTGCCTTTCAGATCGGCGAAGTCTTTAATCGGGCCGCCTTTTTTCACCAGCAGACGCGTACCGACAACGAAGATGCTGTCGCTGAAGGCCGCTTGTTTCTGGCGTTCCAGGTTGTTAGTGGTAGAGCCGCACTCAAAATCGAAGGTGCCGTTTTGCAGCAGCGGAATACGGTTTTGCGAGGTAATCGGGATCAGTTTGACTTCCAGATTTGGTTTGTTCAGTTTTTTCTTAATGGCATCAACGATGGCGTTGGAGTAATCCTGAGAGTAACCCACCACTTTCTGCTGGTTATCGTAGTAGGAGAACGGTACCGATGATTCACGGTGGCCGACGACGATAACATCGTTTTTAGCGATTTTTTCAAGGGTAGGCATCTGCTGTTGTGCAGGCGCTTGCCCTGCATCAGCGGCTGGTTTTGCCTCTTCCGCATGTGCCAGGCCGGCGGTCATACCCATGACCAGCATTGCTGTGGTCAGTTTACGTAATTGCATATCCAACTCCTTATCCGCAGCGTCAGCGACGCTTTTGATACCCATTGTGAATGTGTGCGTGCGTTATTATTGCTGCGATATTTGTGTGCAGCATTTGTATGTGTTTGTTAGCATTTAGTTTGGCTTAATGTAAAGATTTTGCTGTTATATTGTTTATTTTTGCGAACTACTCCGCACCATTTAAAGGCAAAAATCTGTCATTGCACCAAACTAGTGCCGGGTCAGTATTGTGCTGGTGCAACCGGGTTATACCAGTACACGATGGCGTGGTGACCTGAGTTTATTAAGCAAGGGGCGTGCCAGATTACGGCGAGGGAGAGATTTGCCCCGGTGACGAATGTCGACCGGGGCTAACAGTGCAGAGGTTACCGTTTCAGGTAAGAATGCCTATCGGCGACGTTGACGCAGACTCATGATCAGGGCGCCAAAACCGAGGAGCGCGGTGAGCGCCCACAGTGGCCAGTTGCCGGTACGCGCATACGGCGTCAGACCGCTGGTTGGCGTGACTTTCGTGGTCAGTACCGCACGGGTGAACTGCGGGATCATGTCCTGAATTTCACCGCGTGGCCCAATCACTGCCGTAATGCCGTTATTGGTGCTACGCAGCAGGGGACGAGCCAGCTCCAGGGCGCGCATCCGTGCCATCTGGAAGTGCTGCCACGGGCCGATGGACTTACCAAACCAGGCGTCGTTTGAGATGGTCAGCAGGTAGTCGGTGTCCGGGCGGAAATTATCGCGCACCTGTTCGCCGAGAATAATCTCGTAGCAGATAGCGGCCGTCAGCTTCATGTTATGCGCCACCAGCTGTGGCTGGACGTACGGGCCACGGCTGAATGAGGACATCGGCAGATCGAAGAACGGCGCCAGCGGACGCAGAATAGACTCCAGCGGCACGAACTCGCCAAACGGCACCAGGTGATTTTTGTTGTAGCGGTCTTTGGAGTCGTAGCTGTACGGGTTGTCTTTGCCGAGGGTGATGATGGTGTTGTAGGTATCGTAACGATTTTGCTTATTCAGACGGGCGTCGACGATACCGGTGATCAGCGAGCTGTTTTTGGCGCGCAGCAGGTCGTCCATCATGCTGAGGAAATGCTGCTGATTAATTTCCAGATCCGGAATGGCTGACTCCGGCCAGATGATCAGCTGGGACGAACCCATATGCGGCTGCGTCAGGTCGAGGTAGGTTTTCAGCGTGTTGACCAGCTGGTTTTCATCCCATTTCAGTGCCTGAGGAATATCCCCCTGTACTAACGAGACCTGCATGGCACGTTCCGGCAGCAGCTGATACCACTGGATATAGCGCAGCGGGAAGGGCAGGGCGAACAGCACCACGGCGGCAATCAACGGCTTCAGGTTGCGCTGCACCAGCGCCAGCACCAGCAGACCGCTCACCACCATTAACAGGAAGTTAATGGCCTCCACGCCCATCACCGGCGCCAGCCCTTTCAGCGGGCCGTCAATCTGGCTGTAGCCAAACTGTAGCCACGGGAAACCGGTCAATACCCAGCCGCGCAGGAATTCGGTTATCTGCCACACCACCGGTGCGGCAATCGCGAGGCGCAGCCAGTTGGTTTTCGGCCACAGGCGCGACAGCAGACCGGCAAACAGCCCGGTATATAGCGACATATACGCCGCCAGCAGCACCACCAGGAAGACGTTGACCGGGCCGGGCATGCCGCCAAACTGCGCAATGCTGACATACACCCAGTTGATGCCGGAGCCGAACAGCCCCATGCCCCAGAAAAAACCGATCGAGGCGCTTTGCAACGGACGACGATTCAGGGTCAGTCCCTGCAGACCGATTAACGAGACAATTGCCGCGGGCCAGATGTCATAAGGAGAAAAAGCCAGCGTTCCGCTGGCTCCGAATAATAGCGCCAGCAGCAGACGTACGCGCTGGCGTTCGATAAGAGAGGCAAATACCATTTAGGCTAATCGTCCCGTGTAATTAGTCTTCCAGCTTCGGCTGCGGTGCGTCATCAGGAAGTTTGACATGAACCTGGATGATACGTCGGCTGTCGGCCATAGCGACCTTGAATTGGTAACCATCAATGTCAACCGACTCGCCACGTGCTGGCAGATGACCAAAGGCCTGCATCACCAGCCCACCAATGGTGTCGACTTCTTCATCACTGAAATGGGTACCATAGGCTTTATTGAAGTCTTCAATCGGAGCCAGGGCGCGCACCGTCCAGGTGTGGCGGCTCAGTTGACGAAAATCGATATCTTCTTCTTCATCGTATTCGTCTTCGATTTCACCAACGATCAGTTCGAGAATGTCCTCAATGGTCACCAGACCAGAGACGCCACCAAACTCATCGATCACGATAGCCATATGATAGCGTTGGGAGCGAAACTCCTTCAGCATGCGGTCAACCCGCTTGCTTTCAGGCACGACAACCGCCGGGCGTAACACTTTTTCCATGCTGAACGCTTCAGAGTCACTGCGCATAAACGGCAGTAAATCTTTGGCCATCAGAATCCCTTCAATGTGATCTTTATCTTCGCTGATCACCGGGAAACGCGAGTGAGCTGATTCGATGATCACATCGAGGCATTCGTCCAGCGTCTGGTTGCGTTTCAGGGTAATCATCTGCGAGCGAGGGATCATGATATCGCGGACGCGTTGGTCGGCGATGTCCATTACCCCTTCGAGCATATCGCGAGTATCTTCGTCGATAAGGTCGTTTTGCCCGGAATCACGGATCAGCTCCAGCAGTTCATCACGGTTTTTTGGTTCGCCGTGAAAAAGCTGGCTGAGTAACAGGGAGAAGAATCCCTTTTTGCTGTTTACTGTGTCACTACTGTGTGAATTGTCGTCGCTCATGGCGTCGTGTGGGTTCTCATGTTAGTTAAATGTCGCTCGTCGCGCGTATGTTCAGCGCCGGACGGCACGGGTGCTGCGCGCCGGTCAGACCGGCGGCAGGCTATTCCTTCTCGGCAATGTACGGATCCTCATAGCCCAGAGCAAGCATTATCTCTGTTTCGAGGGCTTCCATCTCTTCCGCTTCTTCATCAATGATATGGTCATAGCCCAGCAGATGCAGACTGCCGTGGATAACCATGTGCGCCCAGTGCGCCTCCAGCGGTTTTTCTTGCTCTTTGGCTTCCTGTTCAACCACTTGACGGCAGATGATCAGATCGCCCAGCAGCGGCAGTTCGATCCCCGGCGGCGCTTCAAACGGGAAGGACAGCACGTTAGTGGGCTTATCCTTGCCGCGATAGGTCAGATTCAGCTCGTGGCTTTCGGCTTCGTCGACCAGGCGAATCGTCACTTCTGACTCTTCCTGGAACTGAGGGATCACCGCGTCGACCCAGTGTTGGAACCGGGCTTCATCCGGCAACCCGCCGTTATCTTCGCAAGCCAGTTGTAAATCGAGAATAACCTGACTCATTTTTGCTCCTGTTCCTGGGCTTCGCGTTTGCGCTCGGCGGCCTGTTCTGCTCTACGTTTTTGATCGGCTTCTTCCCATGCTTCATACGCATTGACGATACGGGCAACCACCGGATGGCGGACCACGTCTTCGCTGTGGAAGAAGTTGAAACTGATTTCATCGACTTCGGCCAGCACTTCAATGGCGTGGCGCAGGCCGGACTTGGTGCTGCGCGGCAGGTCAATCTGCGTGACGTCGCCGGTGATCACCGCCCTGGAGTTAAAACCGATACGGGTCAGGAACATTTTCATCTGTTCGATGGTGGTGTTCTGGCTTTCATCGAGAATAATAAAGGCGTCGTTCAGCGTACGACCGCGCATATAGGCCAGCGGGGCGACTTCGATAACGTTACGCTCAATCAGCTTTTCGACTTTCTCGAAGCCAAGCATTTCGAACAGCGCATCGTACAGCGGGCGCAGGTACGGATCGACTTTCTGGCTCAGATCGCCTGGCAGGAAGCCCAGTTTTTCCCCGGCTTCCACGGCAGGGCGGGTCAGCAGAATACGGCGCACGTCCTGACGCTCGAGCGCGTCGACCGCGGCGGCCACTGCCAGATAGGTTTTCCCGGTCCCGGCCGGGCCGACGCCGAAGGTAATATCATGGTCGAGAATATTGGCGATGTACTGCGCCTGATTTGGCGTACGCGGCTTGATGACGCCACGTTTGGTCTTGATATTGATAGCCTTGCCATAGTCCGGCACGCTCTCAGCGCTTTGCTCCAGCACCCGGGCTTCTTTGATGGCCAGGTGGATCTGTTCCGGCTCAATATCCTGAATCTGGCCGCGCATAGGGGCGGTATCAACGTACAGGCTGCGTAAAATATCGGCCGCGGCGTTTACGCAGATCATGCGTCCGGTCAGTTTGAAGTGATTGTCACGACGATTAATTTCGATGCCCAGACGGCGTTCCAGTTGTTTGATGTTGTCATCAAACGGGCCGCACAGCCCCAACAGGCGTGCGTTATCCGCGGGCTCGAGGGTAATTTCACGGGTTTCTATGTTCAAGCTGTTCCTCTTTACACGTTTTGCCGGACGGCGAACGTCTCCGGCCAGTAAGGAAATTATTCACGTCATGGAAAAATGGCGCAAGCATTGCGATAAATATTGGGCCAGGGAGAGGAAAAACAAGGCCCGCCGGGTTTGGCAGGCCTCTGCGGATCACGGCTGGTAAGTGCTCACGCCAAGATCGTTTTCTTTGCGGGTACGGGCGATAACGGATTCCGGAGATTCCACGATACGCAGCCCCATTTCCTCTTCAGTACGCACAATTTTGCCGCGTAGCGAATTGGTGTAGACGTCCACGATTTCGACATCGACAAACTTGCCAACCATATCCGGGGAGCCTTCGAAGTTGACCACGCGGTTATTCTCGGTGCGCCCGGAAAGCTCCATGATGCTCTTGCGCGAGGTGCCTTCCACCAGAATGCGCTGGGTGGTGCCGAGCATGCGCCGGCTCCAGGCCATGGCCTGCTGGTTGATGCGTTCCTGAAGAATGTACAGGCGCTGCTTTTTAACCTCATCCGGCACGTCGTCAACCATATCGGCCGCCGGCGTACCCGGACGTGCGGAGAAGATAAAGCTGTAGCTCACGTCCATATTGACGTCAGAAATAACCTTCATGGTCTTTTCGAAATCGTCGTCGGTTTCACCCGGGAAGCCGACGATAAAGTCGGAACTTATCTGGATGTCAGGTCGGGCGTCGTACAGCTTGCGGATGATGGCTTTATATTCCAGTACCGTGTGCGTACGGCCCATCATATTCAGTACCCGGTCAGAACCACTTTGTACCGGCAGGTGCAGGAAGCTCACCAGCTCAGGCGTATCGCGATAAACATCGATAATGTCATCGGTGAACTCAATCGGGTGGCTGGTGGTAAAGCGGATGCGGTCAATGCCGTCGATCGCCGCTACCAGACGCAGCAGGTCGGCAAAGTTGCCGGTGGTGCCGTCGTAGTTCTCTCCGCGCCAGGCGTTAACGTTCTGACCCAGCAGGTTGACTTCACGGACGCCCTGAGCCGCCAGTTGGGCGACTTCAAACAGGATATCGTCCGAGGGACGGCTGACTTCTTCCCCGCGGGTGTAGGGCACCACGCAGTAAGTACAATATTTGTTGCAGCCTTCCATGATGGAGACAAAGGCGGTTGGGCCTTCGGCTTTCGGTTCCGGCAGGCGGTCGAATTTTTCGATTTCCGGGAAGCTGACGTCGATGATTGGCTTACGATGATCGCGCATGCCGCGAATCGTGTCGATCATTTCCGGCAGACGGTGCAGAGTCTGCGGGCCAAAAATAATATCGACGTAATGCGCGCGCTGGCGAATGAGTTTCCCTTCCTGAGACGCCACGCAGCCGCCAATGCCGATGATGACATCCGGGCGTTTGGCCTTAATCAGCTTCCAGCGTCCCAGCTGGTGGAAGACTTTTTCCTGTGCCTTCTCACGAATTGAGCAGGTATTGAGCAGCAGCACATCCGCTTCTTCAGCCACATCGGTCAGCTGATACCCGTGCGTGGCATCCAGCAGGTCGGCCATCTTTGATGAATCGTATTCGTTCATCTGACAGCCCCAGGTTTTAATATGGAGTTTTTTAGTCATCGACTTGCTCATGCTTAATGATAGAAATTCAAAATGACGGGTTCGTATACTTTTTATTCTGTGAATGTCGTTCTGTGAATGTCGAATTGCAGGAAGGTTATTGTAATGCTTTGGTCGCGCCCTGACCAGTACGAGCGTTATCACCGCAAGGTGACGGAAAATCCGGTAAACTGAACGGATTCTGGTTTAAGGATAATCACCATGACAATTCATGCAACAGATGTCGCCATTGTCGGTGGCGGAATGGTGGGCGGCGCCCTGGCGTTGGGGCTGGCGCAACACGGGTTTACGGTGACGGTCATTGAGCCGTCTACACCGCCGGCATTTGACGCTTCAGCAGCGCCGGATGTGCGTATTTCTGCCATCGGTGCCTCATCGGTGGCACTGCTCAAAAGCCTCGGCGTCTGGGATGCGATGCGGGCGATGCGCGTGCATGCCTATCGCCGTCTCGAGACCTGGGAGTGGGAATCCGCCCATGTGACGTTTGATGCCGCGGAGCTGAAGCTGCCGGAGCTGGGCTACATGGTTGAAAACAACGTACTGCAGCTCGCCTTGTGGCAGGCGCTGGAGGCACATCAGCAGGTCACGCTGCGGGTAGGGGCTGCGTTACAGGCGATACAGCGCGAGCCTACGGGCACGACGCTGCGTCTGAGCGATGGCAGCGAGTGCGCGGCGGCGCTGGTGATCGGTGCGGATGGCGCAAATTCGCAGGTACGTCAGCTGGCGGGAATTGGCGTGCAGGCGTGGCAATATCAGCAATCCTGCATGCTCATCAGCGTGCAGTGTGCCAACGACCCCGGTGACAGCACCTGGCAACAGTTTACGCCAACGGGTCCACGGGCCTTTCTGCCGCTGTTTGACGACTGGGCGTCGCTGGTGTGGTACGACACGCCCGCGCGCATTCGCCAGCTGCAGGCCATGAGTATGCCGCAGCTACAGCAGGAGATTATGCGTCATTTCCCTTCGCGACTTGGGCAGGTGACGCCGCTTAACGCCGGAGCATTTCCACTGACCCGCCGCCATGCGATGCAGTATGTGCAGCCGGGACTGGCGCTGGTAGGGGATGCAGCGCATACCATTCATCCGCTGGCAGGACAGGGCGTTAATCTGGGCTATCGGGACGTCGATGCGCTGTTGGACGTGCTGGCTGAGGCGAAAAGCCACGGCGAGACGTGGGCGGGGTTATCCGTGCTCGAGCGCTATCAGGCGCGACGTCGGGCAGATAATTTAATGATGCAGTCGGGGATGGATCTGTTTTACGCCGGCTTCAGCAACGATCTGGCGCCTGTACGGGTGCTGCGTAATATCGGTTTAATGGCTGCAGCACGCGCTGGCGTCGTTAAGCGTCGGGCACTGAAGTATGCGTTAGGTTTGTAATTCCGGGCTCCCGGCTGGCGTTGTGCGCCGTCGGGGGCTGGCTAAAATCACCGACCGTAGAAAGCAAAAAAGCCCGCCGAAGCGAGCTTTTTTACGATAAGTGGCTGGGGTACGAGGATTCGAACCTCGGAATGCTGGTATCAGAAACCAGAGCCTTACCGCTTGGCGATACCCCAACGGGTGCGCTCACATGTGAACGACTTTTTAAATTGGCTGGGGTACGAGGATTCGAACCTCGGAATGCTGGTATCAGAAACCAGAGCCTTACCGCTTGGCGATACCCCAACAATTTTTTTAGATTTATCGAACTGAATCAATAAATACTTTATATGGTGGCTACGACGGGATTCGAACCTGTGACCCCATCATTATGAGTGATGTGCTCTAACCAGCTGAGCTACGTAGCCAGATACTATCATATTCTTCGATGGCTGGGGTACCTGGATTCGAACCAGGGAATGCCGGTATCAAAAACCGGTGCCTTACCGCTTGGCGATACCCCAATGACCGTCGCGGTGAACCGCAAATATCGAAGAAATATGGCTGGGGTACCTGGATTCGAACCAGGGAATGCCGGTATCAAAAACCGGTGCCTTACCGCTTGGCGATACCCCAACAGAAAATCTTGTACTGCCAGAAGTGGTATCTACAAACTTATTGCCGGTAGCCTTATGGCTATCTTACAACCAGGAGATACCCCATCCGTGCAACGCTTTGGGTGAATGGTGCGGGAGGCGAGACTTGAACTCGCACACCTTGCGGCGCCAGAACCTAAATCTGGTGCGTCTACCAATTTCGCCACTCCCGCAAAAAAAGATGGTGGCTACGACGGGATTCGAACCTGTGACCCCATCATTATGAGTGATGTGCTCTAACCAGCTGAGCTACGTAGCCATCTTTTTTTCGCGTTACCTTATCGGCGTTGCGGGGCGCATTATGCGTATTGGGCCTGCGAGCGTCAACCCCTTTTTCACGGAAAATCGCCGGAATGTGACTGTTTGGTTAGGTTGCGAACAGCGTGGTGCAATAATCGGCAATTATTAGTTATTTCTCGTTTTTTACGCGAAAAAAAACCATAAAAAAAACGGACCCCTGAGGGTCCGTTGTCGATGCAAAATGCTTATTTATAGGCTGACTGGTGAACGCCGACGGCGCGTCCTGACGGATCGTTCATGGTTTTGAACGCTTCGTCCCATTCAATCGCTTTAGCGGAAGAACAGGCTACGGACGGACCACCCGGTACGCATTCCGCGGCGCTAGGAACCGGGAACAGCTCTTCAAAGATTTCGCGGTACAGGTATGCCTCTTTTGATGACGGCGTGTTGTACGGGAAACGGAAGCTGGCGGTTTCCAGCTGCTGGTCAGTGACCTGTTTTGCCGCAACTTCTTTCAGCGTATCAATCCAGCTGTAGCCTACGCCGTCAGAGAACTGCTCTTTCTGGCGCCAGGCGACGCTGGCCGGCAGGTAGGATTCAAAGCATTCACGCAGAATATGCTTTTCCATTTTGCCGTTGCCGCACATTTTATCCTGCGGGTTGATACGCATCGCCACATCAAGGAACTGTTTGTCCAGGAACGGTACGCGGGCTTCCACACCCCAGGCCGACATCGCTTTGTTGGCACGCGCGCAGTCAAACATATGCAGCGACTGCAGTTTACGCACGGTCTCTTCATGCAGCTCTTTGGCGTTCGGGGCTTTGTGGAAATAGAGGTAGCCACCGAACACTTCATCAGAACCTTCGCCGGACAGCACCATTTTGATGCCCATGGCTTTGATTTTACGCGACATTAAATACATCGGCGTGGAGGCGCGGATGGTGGTCACATCATAGGTCTCGATGTGATAGATAACGTCACGGATGGCATCAAGGCCTTCCTGCACGGTGAAGTGAATTTCGTGGTGCACGGTTCCCAGATGGTTCGCCACTTCCTGTGCGGCTTTCAGATCTGGTGAACCCTGCAGGCCGACGGCGAAGGAGTGCAGCTGCGGCCACCAGGCTTCGCTGCGTTCCTGATCTTCAACCCGGCGTGCGGCAAATTTTTTGGTGATGGCAGAAATCACCGATGAATCCAGACCGCCAGACAGCAGCACGCCGTATGGAACGTCGGACATCAGGTGGCTTTTCACCGACTCTTCCAGCGCCTGGCGCAGTTCGTTTTTATCGGTAACGTTGTCTTTTACCGCGTCATAGTCAAACCAGTCGCGTTGATAGTACTCACGGATTTCACCGTCTTTGCTCCACAGGTAGCTGCCTGCCGGGAACTCTTTAATGGTGCGGCAAACCGGCACCAGCGCTTTCATTTCAGAAGCAACGTAGAAGTTACCGTGTTCATCGTGGCCCATATACAGCGGAATGATACCGATATGGTCGCGGCCAATCAGGTAGGCGTCCTGCTCACTGTCGTACAGGGCGAAGGCGAACATCCCCTGCAGATCGTCGAGGAATGCCGGGCCTTTTTCCTGATACAGCGCGAGGATCACTTCACAGTCGGAGCCGGTCTGGAAGGTGTAGCGGTCGCCGTATTCTGCACGCAGCGCCTGGTGGTTGTAGATTTCACCGTTGACCGCCAGGGCATGAGTTTTTTGTTGGTTGTACAGCGGCTGGGCGCCGGCGTTAACGTCAACGATAGACAGACGCTCATGGACCAGAATCGCTTTGTCACTGGCGTACACACCGGACCAGTCAGGACCGCGGTGGCGCATCAGGCGGGAAAGTTCCAGTGCCTTTTTACGCAGTTCGACCGCGTCAGTTTTAATATCCAGTACGCCGAAAATTGAACACATAACCTTCTCCATTACCCTATCGTGTTGTGATGTTGTGCAGACGTCGTCTTACTGCGATGTCTTAGTGCATGGATAAGAAAATGCCGCAAAGGAGAGAGGGGCGCAAGGGATTTAGGGTCACTAAAAGAAAAAACGCAATGACGATTGTTGAATAGTAAAAAAAGCACATCTTTTGAGCTGGTTTATTGATGAATCCTCAGTAATATGCCTTTTTTATTAGATGGTGATGCTTTTCGGTGGGGTGTAAATGAATAACCACGTCCTGAGACGTGGTTATTTTCAGAAAACATCAATTTCGGCGACGGAGGGATAGATCCACGACGGCCGGAACGGCAGGCTGTCGATATCGTCGAGGGTCGAGACGCCGGAGAGCACCAGGATTGTCTCCAGGCCCGCCTGGAAGCCTGCCAGGATATCGGTCCGTAAGTTATCGCCGACGATGACCGTCTGCTCGGAGTGCGCCTGCATTTTATTCAGCGCAGAGCGGATAATCCACGGGCTGGGTTTGCCCACGTAGAAGGGTTTGCGCCCGGAGATTTTCTCAATACCGGCACAGAGCGCGCCGCAGGCCGGGTAGAAACCGCGCCCGTGGGTATCCGGGTTGGTGGCAATAAAACGCGCGCCGTTAGCGACGAAGAAGGCGGCTTTATGCATCATCTCCCAGTTAAAGGAGCGGGTCTCACCGACGATAACAAAGTCCGGATTAACATCGGTAATGGTGAAGCCGGCTTTATACAGTTCGTGGATCAGCGCGCCTTCTCCGACGACGTAGGCTTTCTTGCCTTCCTGACGGCGCAGGAAATCCGCCGTCGCCATCGCGGAGGTGTAAAAGGCGCTATCCGGTACATCGATCCCGGCGGTCGCGAAGCGGTTGGCCAGATCCTGCCCGGTCTGGGAAGGGTAGTTGGTTAACATCACCAACGGCATCCCTTTATCGAGGATACGTTTGATAAATTCAGCCGCGCCCGGTACGGCCACGTTGTCGTGCATCAGCACGCCGTCAATATCACAGATTACGTTTTGAATGGTCATCGACTGTCCGACATCATTAAAAGAAAGGCGAAACTATATAGCTGCATTAGCTTTCCAGCAAACGCTGGAGCAGAATACCGTTGAGCATGGCGCGTTTCACCAGCGCAAAAGCGCCGATGGCAGAACGGTGATCCAGCGTGGAACGCACCACCGGCAGGTTTTTGCGAAACGCCTTCAACGCCTGGGCATTAATGCAGCCTTCAATGGCAGGTAACAGCACTTTCTCCGCTTCGACAATCTCGCCGGCGATCACCACTTTTTGTGGGTTAAACAGGTTAATCGCAATCGCGATGGTTTTCCCGAGGTGGCGCCCGACGTGTTCGACCACTTCACAAGCCAGCGCATCGCCCTTATTGGCGGCTTTGCAGATGGTTTTGATCGAGCAGTCATCGAGGGTCAGTCGGCTCTGGTAACCCTGTTCGAGCAGGTGATGCACGCGGTGCTCGATGGCAGCATTTGCCGCCACGGTTTCCAGACAGCCGAAATTGCCGCAGTGGCAGCGCTCGCCGAGCGGGTCGACCTGGATATGGCCAATTTCACCAACGTTGCCGTTACGGCCGATAAAAATACGACCGTTGGAGATAATCCCCGCGCCGGTCCCGCGGTGCACACGCACCAGAATTGAGTCTTCGCAGTCCTGGCTTGCACCAAAATAGTGTTCGGCCAGCGCCAGGCTACGGATGTCGTGCCCCACAAAGCAGGTAACTTTAAAACGCTTTTCTAACGCCTCGACCAGCCCCCAGTTCTCCACCGGAATGTGCGGCATGTAGCGGATCACGCCGCTTTCCGGATCAACCAGACCAGGAAGAATCACCGAGATGGCGATAAGCTCGCGGATTTTGCGCTGACAGCGTTCAATAAAGGCAGCAATGATGTTGAGCAGGGCATGTTCCAGGGTTTCCTGGGTGCGCTCCGGCAGCGGGAAGTGTTCTTCTTCCAGCGTCTTACTGCTCAGATCGTACAGGGTCAGGGTGGCGTCATGGCGGCCAAGACGTACCCCGATCGCGTGGAAATTACGGGTTTCCGCAATAATAGAAATGGCGCGGCGGCCTCCGGTGGAGGCCTGCTGATCGACTTCTTTGATCAGTCCGCGTTCAATCAGTTGACGCGTGATTTTGGTCACGCTGGCAGGGGCAAGCTGGCTTTGTTCCGCGATCTGAATGCGCGAGATAGGGCCGTGCTGGTCAATAAGCCGGTACACGGCCGCGCTGTTCAGCTGTTTTACGAGATCAACGTTACCAATTTGAGCATGTCCGCCTGCTGTCATACTTTACTTACTCAGTGACGACCTCGTTACCATTAACGATGGTCTTGATGATTTTATAATCGCGGGTAAAGGCGGTCAGGTTAGCGACCATTCCCGGTGCGATGCTGCCGAGCTGCTGTTCTACGCCAATCGCGCGTGCAGGGTAGAGGGTTGCCATCCGCAACACTTCGTCCAGCGCAATACCGCAATGTTCGACGAGGTTCCGGACACCTTCAATCATGGTCAGTGAAGACCCGCTGAGGGTTCCGTTTTCATCCACGCACAGCCCATTCCGGTAGTATATTGTTTTACCAGCAAAAATGAACTGCTCAATCTCTGCACCCGCCGGGGCGGTGGCATCGGTGACCAGACACAGCTTGTCACCTTTGAGGCGTTTTGCATTTCGCACATTAGCATAATCGACGTGCATCCCGTCGACGATAATACCGCAGTAGACGTCCGGCTCGTCGAAAATCGCGCCCGCCAGGCCCGGTTCACGCCCGGTAATATACGGCATCGCATTATACAGGTGCGTGGCGAAGGTGATGCCAGCGCGGAAGCCTGCTTTTGCCTCTTTCAATGTGGCGTTGGAATGCCCGGCGGACACCACGATCCCGGCCGCAACCAGCTGGCGAATCACTTCGCTACCGACGCGCTCAGGCGCAAGCGTTACTTTGGTAATCACATCGGCGTTTTCACACAGGAAATCAACCAGCGCCGCATCCGGTTTGCGAACATAATCCGGGTTGTGCGTGCCTTTCTTCACCATGTTCAGCCACGGGCCTTCGAGGTGCAGGCCCAGCGCCTGGTTCGGATGTTTTTGCAGGTACTCGCGCATCACGCGCACGCCCTGTTTCATCAGCTCGTCGCTGGAGGTGATCAGCGTCGGCAGATAGCTGGTGCAGCCAGAACGTTCGTTGGCTTTTTGCATGATTTCCAGCGTGTCGACAGTGACCGCATCAGGGCTGTCGTTAAACTGCACGCCGCCGCAGCCATTCAGCTGGACGTCGATAAAACCGGGGGCAAGAATGGCGCCATTGACCGAGCGTTGCTCAATCCCAGACGGTAAATCAGCCAGTGAACAGATACGTTCGATAAGGCCATCAGCGATAACAATCGCATGGTCATCCAAAATTTCATGGCCGGTATAAATCCGGCCTTGGGTTAATGCATACATTACGACCCCCGGTTCACGCACGCTCCTGCCGCTGGCTTCTCCAGACCAGGCCTGGGTAGCGAGAGGGGAGCGGGCGCATCAAAAAAATGAAATGTCCCGCGGACGGGCCGCAGGACCAGACTACCTTACAGCCCTTTGACGTTTTCGGCTTCTAATTCATTGAAGTATTTCAACGTCTTCACTTTCAGCTCCATGGTGGACGGCTCGTCGCAGACCACAACCGCTTTCGGGTGCAGCTGCAGACAGGTGATGGTCCACATATGGTTGACGTTGCCTTCTACCGCCGCCTGCAGCGCCAGCGCTTTCTGATGGCCCAGCACCAGAATCATCACTTCTTCGGCATCCAGCAGAGTACCCACGCCAACGGTCAGGGCGTATTTTGGTACCAGATCAACGTCGCCGTCGAAGAAGCGGGAGTTTGCCACGCGGGTGTCATGGGTCAGGGTTTTAATGCGGGTACGAGAAGCCAGAGAAGAAGCTGGTTCGTTGAACGCGATGTGTCCGTCGTTGCCCACGCCGCCCATAAACAGGTTAATTTTGCCGTAAGAGCGGATTTTTTCTTCATAACGACGGCACTCTGCATCGATATCTGGCGCGTTACCATTCAGAAGGTTAATGTTTTCCGCCGGAATATCAACGTGATCAAAGAAGTTGCGATGCATGAAGCTATGATAGCTTTCCGGATGCTCTTTCGGCAGACCAACGTATTCGTCCATGTTGAAGGTGACAACATGTTTGAAGCTGACCTGGCCTGATTTGTGCATCTCAACCAGCGCTTTGTAAGCGGTCAGAGGGGTGCCACCGGTAGGCAGACCAAGGACAAACGGACGGTCTGCTGTCGGTTTGAACGCATTGATGCGATTAACGATATGGCGAGCGGCCCATTTGCCGACTTGTTCAGCGGTTACCAGGGGGATCAGTCTCATTCTTCACCTCTATAGTTAAATTAGAACCTGGCGGATTGGCGCCAGCATACTATTAAGAGTATTGCAGTCTCTACGCCGACCGGGGTCAATCCGTGTTGATTTTTTGAATGATAAAATAAGTTTTCGAAGTTAGCCAGCCATCGGGAGGGGTTAATACGATATTTGGTGATTATAGTCACAAAAAATACGTAATTAATTTGCGATACGAATTAATTTTCAACACACTTTACCAGTAAGTTAAAAATCTGACCTGGTTACACAATAAAAAAATGGCTTTACACGAGCCTTACGGGGTCTAATAGGGGGAATAAAGTGAGCATTCTAGGCTATTTACAAAAGGTTGGTCGCGCACTGATGGTGCCGGTCGCCACGCTGCCAGCGGCAGCGATCTTAATGGGTGTCGGTTACTGGATTGACCCGGTTAGCTGGGGTGGCGACAACGCTCTAGCGGCGCTGCTGATCAAATCCGGTTCGGCTATCATCGACCACATGTCCGTACTGTTCGCCATTGGTGTGGCTTACGGTATGTCCAAAGATAAAGATGGTGCTGCGGCACTGACCGGTTTTGTGGGCTTCCTTGTGTTGACCACGCTTTGTTCTCCTGCTGCAGTGTCGATGATCCAGAAGATTCCTCTGGATCAAGTCCCGGCGGCTTTCGGTAAAATCGAAAACCAGTTCGTCGGTATCCTTGTCGGTATTATCTCCGCCGAACTGTACAACCGCTTCAGCGGCGTTGAACTGCCGAAAGCGTTGTCGTTCTTCAGCGGCCGCCGTCTGGTGCCAATCCTCACCTCGTTTGTGATGATCGCCGTCGCGTTTATCCTGATGTACATCTGGCCGATCATTTTTGGCGGTCTGGTAAACTTCGGTGAGCACATCCAGAAACTCGGTTCTGCGGGCGCAGGTATCTATGCGTTCTTCAACCGTCTGCTGATCCCGGTTGGTCTGCACCACGCGCTGAACTCCGTATTCTGGTTTGACGTGGCCGGTATCAACGATATTCCTAACTTCCTCGGTGGTGCACAGTCTATCGCGGCGGGTAAAGCGGAAATCGGTATCACCGGTCGTTATCAGGCGGGCTTCTTCCCGATCATGATGTTCGGTCTGCCGGGTGCGGCGCTGGCTATCTATCACTGCGCGCGTCCTGAGAATAAAGCGAAAGTGCTGGGTATTATGATGGCGGGTGCATTTGCTGCCTTCTTTACCGGTATCACCGAACCGCTGGAATTCTCCTTCATGTTCGTGGCGCCGGTGCTGTATTTCATTCACGCCGTGTTGACTGGTCTTTCTGTCTTTATTGCAGCGAGCATGCATTGGATCTCAGGCTTTGGCTTCAGCGCCGGTCTGGTGGATATGATGCTTTGGGTTCGTAACCCGCTGGCAACTCACTGGTACATGCTGATCCCGCAGGGTCTGGTGTTCTTCGTGATTTACTACGTGGTGTTCCGCTTCACCATCACTAAATTCAACCTGATGACCCCAGGTCGTGAACTGGCGGTTGCCGGCAGCGAAGCAGATGGTCAGGATGTGAATGTGAGCGGTGATAAAGAGCAGGATGTTGCAGGTCTGGCGCGTCAGTACATTGCCGCCGTCGGCGGTTCTGACAACCTGACCGGTATCGACGCCTGTATCACCCGTCTGCGTCTGAACGTTAAAGACTCCGCATTAGTGAATGAAGCACTGGCGAAAAAACTGGGGGCTTCTGGCGTGATTCGCCTGAACAAAACCAGCGTCCAGATCATCGTTGGCTTCGTCGCCGAAAAAATTGCTAACGCCATGAAGACCACCGGTCCGGTTGCCGCAGCAGCGGCCACGGCAAGCGCACCCGCAGCGACGGCTGCCGCAAAACCGCAGGCCGTAGCGAATGCCAAAACCATTGAGGCGCTGGTATCGCCAATTACCGGTGATATCGTGGCGCTGGAGCAGGTACCTGATGAAGCCTTCGCCAGCAAAGCTGTCGGCGACGGTGTGGCGGTGAAACCGACGGATAAAACCGTGGTCGCGCCAGCGGCAGGGACAGTGGTTAAGATCTTCAATACCAACCACGCGTTCTGTCTGGAAACCGAAAACGGCGCGGAAATTGTTGTCCATATGGGCATCGATACCGTCGCCCTGGAAGGCAAGGGCTTCAAACGCCTGGTAGAAGAGGGTGCGGAAGTCAAAGCCGGCCAGCCAATTCTGGAAATGGATCTCGACTTCCTGAATGCCAATGCACGCTCAATGATCAGCCCGGTAGTCTGCAGCAACAGCGACGATTACAGCGCGCTGGTGATTCTGGCGACCGGTAAGGTTATCGCTGGCCAGACGCCACTGTATGAGATTAAAGGCAAGTAAGGCTCCTGAGTAGAGTTTATGCCTGAGCGGCGGGGGGAAACCTCCGCCGCTTTTTTTTACAGCAAATGACCCCATAATCATCTTCAGACAGCGATTTTGCGTAACTAATAGTTGTCACTACGTCCTGCTTGTAAGATCATGTGCCGTTATACGTTGTTTACGCTTTGAGGAACCCACGATGAGTGAGGCAGAAGCCCGCCCGACTAACTTTATTCGTCAGATCATTGATGAAGATCTGGCTACTGGTAAGCACACCACCGTTCACACGCGTTTCCCACCGGAACCGAACGGTTATCTGCACATTGGCCATGCAAAATCTATTTGCCTGAACTTCGGTATTGCTCAGGATTATCAAGGCCAATGCAATCTGCGTTTCGATGACACCAACCCGGTGAAAGAAGATATCGAATACGTTGAGTCGATTAAAAACGACGTGCAGTGGTTAGGTTTCCACTGGTCCGGGGAAGTTTGCTACTCGTCTGATTATTTTGATCAACTGCACCAGTATGCCGTTGAGCTGATTAACAAAGGCCTGGCCTACGTTGACGAACTGTCGGCGGATGAAATTCGCGAATACCGCGGTTCGCTGAAAGCACCGGGAAAAAACAGCCCGTATCGCGATCGCAGTGTGGAAGAGAACCTGGCGCTGTTTGAAAAAATGCGTGCCGGTGGTTTTGAAGAGGGCAAAGCCTGCCTGCGTGCGAAAATCGATATGGCATCGCCGTTTATCGTGATGCGCGATCCGGTGCTGTACCGGATTAAATTCGCCGATCACCACCAGACCGGCAGCAAGTGGTGCATCTACCCGATGTACGACTTTACGCACTGCATCAGCGATGCGCTGGAAGGCATTACCCATTCGCTGTGTACTCTGGAGTTCCAGGACAACCGTCGCCTGTATGACTGGGTGCTGGACAACATCAGCATCCCGGTTCACCCGCGTCAGTATGAATTCTCGCGCCTGAATCTCGAATACACCGTGATGTCCAAGCGTAAGCTGAACCAGCTGGTGACCGAGAAACATGTTGAAGGCTGGGACGACCCGCGTATGCCGACTATTTCCGGTCTGCGTCGTCGTGGCTATACCGCCGAGTCCATCCGCGAGTTCTGCAAGCGCATTGGCGTGACCAAGCAAGACAACACCATTGAGATGGCGTCGCTGGAATCCTGCATCCGTGAAGATCTCAACGAAAACGCCCCGCGTGCGATGGCGGTGATCGATCCGGTTAAACTGGTTATCGAAAACTACCCGCAGGGCGACAGCGAAATGGTGACGATGCCGAATCATCCGAACAAACCGGAGATGGGCAGCCGTGACGTTCCGTTCAGCGCTGAGATCTGGATTGACCGCGCCGACTTCCGTGAAGAAGCCAACAAGCAGTACAAGCGTCTGGTGCTGGGCAAAGAAGTGCGCCTGCGCAATGCCTACGTGATCAAAGCCGAACGCGTAGAGAAGGATGACGAAGGGACTATCACCACCATCTTCTGTACCTACGACGCCGATACGCTGAGCAAAGATCCTGCCGATGGCCGTAAGGTGAAAGGCGTGATCCACTGGGTCAGCGCAGCACACGCGCTGCCGGTTGAAATCCGTCTCTACGATCGTCTGTTCAGCGTGCCGAACCCAGGCGCAGAAGACGATTTCCTGACGGTTATGAACCCGAAATCGCTGGTGATTAAGCACGGCTTCGCGGAGCCGAGCCTGGCGGAAGCACAGGCCAGCAAAGCCTATCAGTTCGAGCGTGAAGGTTATTTCTGCCTCGATAGCCGTTATGCTACCGCGACCCATCTGGTGTTTAACCGCACCGTGGGCCTACGTGATACCTGGGCAAAAATCGGCGCATAAATCCGCGTCGCATATCGCCATCAAAAACGCCGCGCTAAGCGGCGTTTTTTTATCTCACCTGTCACGACCTCTTTGCTGACAATAGCCGCTCAGGCATTGCCTGGCGCATCCTGCCGGCCATTTCCGTCGCTAACTTAATAATCCGGCCCCGACATTTACCGATAGACCAAGAATAATGAGATTAAAGATGAATGAGATAACCGACTGGAGCAGGGTTATTTTACGCATGTCGGTGGTCCCCGTAGCCACATCTGCGGTTTGCGAGGCGACGGCGATAGTGAAGGAGTAGTAGAGAAAATCCCAATAACCCGGCGCGTCGGGCTTTTCTGCAAAAATCATCGGGGTGACCTCATCGCTGAGGGTCAGGTAATACCGGTGCGCGTAATGCATGGCGAAAGAGCTGGGTAATAAGGTCCAGGAGGCAATCAGGGTGGTTGCCGTCAGCACCAGGTGCAGTACCCGGGTGCCACCGGTCAGCGCTTTCAGGGTGGAAAGCTCGCTGAGGATGGTAATGATGCTGGCCGAACAGGCGAGTATCATCAGGGTTAATACCAGGGTCGCGCTCTGGTCCTGTCGTCTGGCGATACGCGGTATGTCGCTGACTTTGGTTGACAGCATTCGCAACCACATAAACAGCAAATACAGCCACGCCAGCACGTTCCAGCTAATCAATGCGCGCTGAATCGTCCCCAATCCTCGCGGCAGTAAGAAATAGCTTATTAGCGCCGCGCAAACCGCCAGCAGCAGCCAGAATCGCCCCTGAAAATAGGTCGTTAACTCAAAACGCATGGTGTGAATAACTTTTATAAGACAGTGATGAGATTAACTGTAGAGCATTGAATTTCGAAGGGAGGTGGGGACGGCAAATATTCCCGCTGAAGCGACGCTCAAGAAAGCGGGTTCGGTTATTTTCGTGATGCGAATTAATCTTGTTTGCAACTGGTTGAATTTCGCGCCTGGTCTATCGGCGATTATGGCGTGAAAAACCATTGTAAGCGCTTTCATTTTCTATTTTATCCTGATTTTGCAATTACTTAAGCGACAAAAGTATGACGCCTAATATTGTAACAAAAAGAAATGGAATATGTGCGCTTTGTCATAATCTTAAGCTTTGGTCGGCGAAAGAGATTGATAATTCGCGTCACGAAAAATAGTCTATCAATAGTGGTCAGGCGGATTTTTACCGCTCCACTTTTTAGCAGTCTTATTTATTTTTTCGCGGTTTGCCCTTGGCACCGCTTTTAAAACGTCAAAGAGGATATGCACATGCGTACGTTTAGTGGCAAACGTAGTACGCTGGCGTTGGCTATTGCCGCCGTCACCGCGATGTCGAGCTGGATCGTTGTCCCGCAGGCCAGCGCAGCAGGATTTATTGATGATTCCACATTAACCGGCGGTATCTATTACTGGCAGCGTGAGCGTGACCGTAAAGATGTGACCGACGGCGATCAGTACAAAACCAACCTTTCTCACTCCACCTGGAACGCCAACCTCGACTTCCAGTCCGGTTATGCTGCCGATATGTTCGGTCTTGACGTGGCGGCCTTTACCGCCATCGAAATGGCGGAAAGCAGCGAGAGCGGACACCCGAACGAAATTGCCTTCTCTTCACGAAATAAAGCGTATGACGAAGATTACTCTGGCGATAAGAGCGGGATCAGCCTGTATAAGGCTGCGGCGAAATTTAAATATGGCCCGGTATGGGCGCGTGCCGGTTATATCCAGCCAACCGGGCAAACGCTGCTGGCTCCGCACTGGAGCTTTATGCCGGGTACTTACCAGGGGGCTGAAGCCGGGGCCAATTTTGATTACGGCGACGCCGGTGCGCTGAGTTTCTCCTACATGTGGACGAACGAATACAAAGCGCCATGGCACATCGAAATGGATGAGTTCTATCAGAACGACAAGAAAACCAAAGTCGATTATCTGCACTCGCTGGGCGCCAAATACGATTTTAAAAATGACCTCGTGCTGGAAGCGGCGTTTGGTCAGGCTGAAGGTTATATCGACCAGTATTTTGCCAAAGCCAGCTACAAATTTGATATTGCCGGTACGCCGTTAAACACCAGCTACCAGTTCTACGGTACGCGTGACAAAGTCAGCAACGGCGGCAGCAACGATATTTACGACGGTACCGCCTGGCTGCAGGCATTGACCTTCGGTTACAAGGTCGCTGATGTGCTCGACCTGCGTCTGGAAGGGACCTGGGTGAAAGCCGATGGCCAGCAGGGTTACTTCCTGCAGCGTATGACCCCGACCTATGCGTCGTCCAACGGTCGTCTTGATGTGTGGTGGGATAACCGCTCTGACTTCAACGCCAACGGCGAAAAAGCGGTGTTCTTCGGCGCGATGTATGACATGAAAAACTGGAACATGCCGGGCTGGGCGTTTGGTGCATCATACGTTTACGCCTGGGATGCTAAGCCGGGAAGAATGTCTACGCCGGACGCTTACTACAACGCGGATACTCGTCTGAAAGAGTCGGCCTACAGCCTGGATGCCATGTACACCGTCCAGGACGGGCGCGCCAAAGGCACGTTGTTCAAACTGCACTTCACGCAATACGACAACCACTCCGATATCCCGAGCTGGAGCGGTGGTTATGGCAACATCTTCCAGGATGAGCGTGACGTGAAATTCATGGTTATTGCCCCGTTCACTATTTTCTGATGCCGTCGCGGCAGGCCTGAACCTGCCGCAACTCTGAGAGGTTAATGATGAAAAAACTGTTGCTCATCGCGATAATGGCATCAGGGTTGGTAGCCTGTACGCAGTCTCCCGCGCCGAAAGAAGATGCAAAACTGAAAGATGCCTACAGCGCCTGCATTAATACCGCGGAAGGCAACCCGGACAAGGTCCAGGCCTGCCAGAGCGTGCTGGATGTGCTGAAAGAAGATAAGCAGCATCAGCAGTTCGCAAATCAGGAAAGCGTGCGTGTCCTCGATTACCAGCAGTGTATTCTGGCGACCCGCACCGGCAACGATCAGGCCGTGAAAGCGCGTTGCGACCAGATCTGGAAAGAGATCCGCAGCAACAATACCAAGCCCTGATAGCCTTCTGCCATCAGCGCATAAAAAAAGCCAACCGTCAGGTTGGCTTTTTGCTGTTTGCGCGGCGGGAAACTTATTTTTCCACCGCGTCGTGTGCATGCTCATCTTCGCGGCAGTCGCCTTCTGCACAGTGGCCGTACAGGTACAGGCTGTGGTTGGTCAGACGAATGCCGTGACGGGTAGCGATTTCACGCTGGCGCGCTTCAATAGAGTCATCACTGAACTCGATCACTTTGCCACAATCGAGGCAAATAAGGTGATCGTGATGATGCTGCTGCGTCAGTTCGAAAACAGATTTACCGCCTTCGAAATTATGGCGGGTAACAATGCCAGCATCATCAAACTGGTTCAGTACGCGGTATACGGTAGCCAGACCAATTTCTTCACCCATGTCGATCAGGCGTTTGTATAAATCTTCCGCACTGACGTGATGGTTATCCGGTTCCTGTAAAACTTCCAGGATTTTTAATCGTGGAAGTGTGACTTTCAGGCCAGCCTTCTTTAATGCGGTATTGTTGTCAGTCATGCGGAATCTGTCCTGTTGCTAATCGATCTACTTCCATCAGCGGAAGTAATACAGAGAATCACCCGATGTAATGCGTCTCATTATAGAACTGCCATGTTGAAATGAAAACCGCAAGCATCGTGCCTTGTATGCTGTTAAAAACGAGGTGCCAGTTACAAACTGCGTCACCTGACCTCATCGAATCAGAGGACATTGTACAGATATGTGGTTAAAAGTTAAAAACTTGTAGCTATTAGTTTTATTGCTTTTACCTATCAAAGCGGCGAAACCATAAGGTAACGCCGTTTTATCATTATGCGTTTTTGATTTCTTCGAGGTGCAGCTCTTCAGAAATCTGCTTCACCCACTGAGAGACACGTTCGTTGGTCAATTCAGGCTGGCGATCTTCATCGATAGCCAGACCGACGAAGTGGTCGTCATCCGCCAGGCCTTTAGAGGCTTCAAAATGGTAGCCCGCCGTCGGCCAGTGACCCACGATAGTGGCGCCGCGCGGCTCGATAATGTCGCGAATGGTGCCTAATGCATCACAGAAATATTCTGCATAGTCTTCCTGGTCGCCGCAGCCAAACAGTGCAGCCAGTTTACCGTTGAAGTCGACCTCTTCCAGCGTCGGGAAGAAATCGTCCCAGTCGCACTGCGCTTCACCGTAGTACCAGGTAGGAATGCCGAGCAGCAGAATGTCGTAGGCTTCCAGATCTTCTTTGCTGCTCTTGGCAATGTCGTGAACATCAGCAACATCTTTACCAAGCTGCTTCTGAATCATTTTTGCAATATTCTCGGTGTTGCCCGTGTCGCTGCCAAAAAAGATGCCGATGATTGCCATGAGTAAAATAACCTCTTGAAACTTAATAATGTGGTAGTGGCGTAATGCCCGCAGATAACGGCAATCATAGCAGAACAGGCGCGGGCGCGGAAACAGCAATCACGCCCGACTGCACACTCTGCTACATGAAAGCGTTTTTTTGAGGATTTTCAGGCTTTATCCTGGCGATGCAGGGCAGCCAACTGAGTCATGAGTATCTCTTCGATCAAATCGCTGCGGTTCATATTGCGTGCTTCCGCCAGCTCATTGAGTGCGTCTACTGCCTCCGCGTTGAGTTTTAGCTCAACACGCTTCAGCCCGCGAACTTTATCGCGTTTGAGCTGATTACGTTTGTTGATGCGCAGTTGTTCATCGCGCGCAAGCGGATTGGTCTTTGGTCTTCCCGGGCGCCGCTCGGTTGCGAACAAATCTAATGTCGTACGGTCCGTTTGTTCTTTTGCCATGATTCTGAGTGACTTCGGGGAAACAGGTTGTCGGGCTATAGCCGACACAGATAGCGCGCCATAATACATCAGGCGAACCGCTGCGCCAACGACCGCGGGCATTCTGCTGCGCGGTCGGGCAGTTTTTAGCCAGTTAGGCCTGTCGTGTGCTCAGATAGCGGCGAATTGCGCGCAAAACGGCCTCCGGTTTCTCGGCATGGACCCAGTGGCCGGCCCCGGCAATCACATGCGCCCGCGCCTGCGGGAACTGGGCGAGCAGGGTGTTACGATAGGCATCGGTGACGTAAGGTGAATTCCCGCCAGGGATAAACAGCGCCGGATGCGGCCACGCCGGAATAGGTTCCCAGCCCACAATATGCGGGTACTGGTCCCATAGCACCGGCACATTAAAGCGCCACTGGCCATCGACGAAGGATTTCAGCAGGAACTGAATCACCCCTTCTTCCTGCAGATGTTCGCGCATCACGGCGGCTGCCTGCTGGCGAGAGGTCGCGGCGGCTTCGGTGACGGCGTTAATAGCGGCAAAAATTTCGTCGTGGCGACGCACGTGATAATCCACAGGGGCAATATCGATAGCGACCAGGCCATCAATGCGATCGGCGGCCACGGCGCTGAGCGCCATCACCGCTTTACCGCCCATCGAATGACCGATAAACGTGGCTTTCTCAATCTGTCGATCGTCCAGCGTATCGATCAGATCCTGCGCCATCGCCGCATAGCTCATCTCTGGTGAACGAGGGGAGAGCCCATGATTTCGCATATCAACCTGCACAACATCGTGGTCGCTGACCAGATCGCGAGCGAGGATCCCGAGGTTGTCGAGACTGCCGAACAGGCCGTGGACGAGGATGACAGGAGAATTATTGTGCGGATTTTGTGCAGATTGCGCGCGGCTATTTAATTTCATGGCAAAGTTCTTTTTTTCGCTTCGTCGGGTTAGGGTATTATGTTGGACATTCTGCCATCCGGCTGCAAGACCCAGAGCTATCTGAGTTTTACCGCCATCCTGGTTTGACGCTATTCGCGGTCAGGATTTGTCCTTATAATCCTGACAACTTGTATTCAGAATAAGATATCGCACTGGATTAAGATGAAAACAATTGAAGTTGATGATGATCTCTATCGCTATATTGCCAGCCACACCCAGCATATTGGTGAGAGTGCATCCGACATTTTACGGCGCATGCTGAAATTTTCCGCCGCTTCCCAGACTACCGCACCGATCGCGAAAGCGGCTCCGGCACCGTCAGCGACTCCTGTCGTTGAGGTTAAACCCGCGAACCCGGCGAAAGATAAAGTCCGTGCCATGCGCGAACTGCTGTTATCAGATGAGTACGCCGAACAAAAACGTGCGGTTAACCGTTTTATGTTGATCCTGACGACGCTCTATTCTCTGGACAATAAAGCGTTTTCCGAGGCGACCGAGTCTCTGCACGGACGTACCCGCGTCTACTTTGCAGAAGATTCGCGGATCCTGCTGAAAAGCGGCAACCAGACCAAGCCGAAACAGGTTCCGGGTACGCCGTGGTGGGTCATCACCAATACCAATACCGGCCGCAAGTGCAGCATGATTGAACACATCATGCAGTCGATGCAGTTCCCTGCGGAATTAATTGAGAAAGTCTGCGGCACGATCTAGTTTTATTCACCTTGCATCAGAAGGATCAGGCAATGGCAATCGATAAGCGTGCGGGGCAACCTGCACAACAGAGTGATTTGATTAACGTCGCTCAGTTGACCGCGCAGTACTATGTACTGAAGCCGGAAGTGGGCAATGCGGAGCATGCCGTGAAGTTCGGGACCTCAGGCCATCGCGGCAGTGCGGCTCGCCATAACTTCAATGAGCAGCACATTCTGGCGATCGCTCAGGCGATTGCTGAAGATCGCGCGAAGAACGGTATCACCGGTCCATGCTACGTTGGTAAAGACACCCACGCGCTCTCTGAGCCTGCTTTCATTTCCGTACTGGAAGTGCTGGCGGCGAACGGTGTTGATGTTATCGTGCAGGAAAACAACGGTTTCACCCCGACACCGGCCATTTCCAACGCTATTCTGGTGCACAATAAAAAAGGTGGCCCGCTGGCGGATGGCATCGTGATTACGCCGTCCCACAACCCGCCGGAAGATGGTGGTATCAAATACAATCCGCCAAACGGCGGCCCGGCTGATACCAACGTCACCAAAGTGGTTGAGAACCGTGCCAACGAACTGCTGGCCGCTGGCCTGCAGGGCGTCAAACGCATCTCTCTCGACGCGGCGCTGGCATCTGGTCATGTGAAAGAGCAGGACCTGGTGCAGCCGTTTATCGAAGGGCTGGCGGATATCGTCGATATGGCGGCAATCCAGAAAGCTGGCCTGAAGCTCGGCGTCGACCCTCTCGGTGGTTCCGGTATCGAATACTGGAAACGCATCGCAGAATTCTACAAGCTTGATCTGACCATCGTTAACGATCATGTCGATCAAACCTTCCGCTTTATGCACCTCGATAAAGACGGCGCGATCCGCATGGACTGCTCCTCTGAGTGTGCAATGGCGGGCCTGCTGGCACTGCGCGATAAGTTCGATCTGGCCTTTGCCAACGATCCGGATTATGACCGCCACGGTATCGTGACGCCGGCTGGTCTGATGAACCCGAACCACTATCTGGCGGTGGCGATTAACTACCTGTTCCAGCACCGTCCGCAGTGGGGACAGGATGTGGCCGTCGGTAAAACACTGGTCTCTTCCGCGATGATCGACCGGGTGGTAAACGACCTGGGCCGCAAGCTGGTGGAAGTGCCGGTTGGCTTCAAATGGTTTGTTGACGGTCTGTTCGACGGCAGCTTCGGCTTCGGCGGCGAAGAGAGCGCCGGTGCATCGTTCCTGCGCTTTGATGGTACGCCGTGGTCGACCGACAAAGACGGGATTATCATGTGCCTGCTGGCCGCTGAAATCACCGCGGTCACCGGTAAAAACCCGCAGCAGCACTATGACGAACTGGCTGCCCGCTTCGGCGCGCCGAGCTACAACCGTCTGCAGGCATCGGCAACTTCCGCACAGAAAGCGGCGCTGTCGAAACTGTCTCCGGAAATGGTCAGCGCCAGCCAGCTGGCAGGTGATCCGATCACCGCCCGCCTGACTGCGGCACCGGGCAACGGCGCCTCGATTGGCGGTCTGAAAGTGATGACCGACAACGGCTGGTTTGCCGCGCGTCCGTCAGGCACCGAAGATGCCTATAAGATTTACTGCGAGAGCTTCCTTGGCGAAGCCCACCGCAAGCAGATCGAGAAAGAAGCGGTTGAGATCGTCAGCGAAGTGCTGAAAAACGCCTGAGTCAGGTGACAATCTGGCGCATGGGTTAAGCGGCAGATCGTGATAAAAGGGTTCCATGATATTCATGGAGCCCTTTTTTGTTGCGCCGGGTTATGGCATAAAGCGATAACCAATGCCGGTTTCGGTCAGCAGATGCTGCGGACGCGCCGGATCGACCTCCAGCTTTTGCCGC
Organism: Klebsiella sp. R445; assembly: GCF_051131755.1. Lineage (NCBI taxonomy): Bacteria > Pseudomonadati > Pseudomonadota > Gammaproteobacteria > Enterobacterales > Enterobacteriaceae > Klebsiella > Klebsiella sp. R445. The sequence continues at coordinate 1,649,409 of NZ_CP180446.1, read as the reverse complement.
AGATGCCCCATATAAATGCGTAAATAGTGGCTGTGCTCCACCGCATTCGGTCCCCACACCTGATTGAGCAGGTGGCGTTGGGTGAGCACTTTACCGGGATTACTCAGCAGGGCGCTCAGCAGCCGAAACTCAATGGGGGTCAGGTGGATCTCTTCTTCGCCGCGAACAATTCGACGAGCCGGAATATCGACCTGGATATCCGCGAAACGCACTACCGGCTCATCCGCCTGTGTCCCGGCGTGGCGGCGCAAAGCCACCCGCAACCGGGCCTGCAGCTCACCGATACCAAAAGGTTTACTGAGATAGTCATCGGCTCCGGCGTCCAGCGCCGCGATTTTATCGTGCTCCTCGGTGCGGGCCGACAGCACCAAAATCGGCATCTGGCTCCACTGACGCACCTCACGGATAAATTCATTGCCGTCGCCATCGGGCAGACCAAGGTCAAGGATCGTTAAATCAGGTTTGCGGGTGGCGGCTTCAATCAGGCCCCGTTGCAGGGTATCGGCTTCAAATACGCGCATGCCGTCGGCTTCCAGCGCGGTGCGCAGAAAGCGACGGATGGCATGTTCATCTTCGATAATGAGTACGTTAATCACCAGTTCTTCCCGTTCAGACAGATAAGCGATGCTGCGCCTGAAACGCCCAGGATAAACACGGACTCGCGCCGGGGAATGTCACCGCTGCCGGGTCAGGCAGCGCCATGCCACTCATCCAGCTCCGGGGGCGTTTCTCGCGGCAGTGTAACACGGAAGCAGGCACCGCCTTCCGGTCGCGTGTAGGCGCTGATGGTTCCACCGTGCACTTCGACGATTGCCCGGCAGATGGCCAGCCCCAGCCCAACGCCAGGGATCGCCGACTCCTTATGTCCGCGGGCGAACTTATCAAAGATAGCCTGTTCCTTGCCGTGTGGGAGCCCTGGGCCGTTATCCCACACGCTCAATAGCAGCTGGTTCTCGTCGGCCTGCGCGCTGATGCCGATCTGCGCCTGGGAACCGGCATATTTCCAGGCATTCTCCAGCAGGTTGATCAGTACCCGTTCAAACAGCGGGCCATCGACGTGAACCAGCAGCAGCGGGTCGGGTAACGCCAGCTGAATATGTTGCCCGCCAAGGCCCGGCTCCAGCATCCGTAAGGCGCTGCCAATCACCTCTTCGAGGGTCAGCCACTCTTTATGCAGGTTAAAACCGCCGGACTGGATGCGCGCCATATCCAGCAGATTGTTCACCAGCCGGGTAGTGTTGAGCACGTGCTGGCGAATTTCATTGGCCTGGGGCGCATGTTTCGAGCCTTCGCTGGCGAGGTCGAGGGTCAGGATCTCCGCCTGGCCGAACAAAACGGTCAGCGGGGTACGTAAATCATGGGAGAGGGCTGCCAGCAGCGAGTTACGCAGGCTTTCCCGCTCGCTGTTGAGGCGAGCTTGCTCCTCGCTGGCGGTCAGCGTCAGGCGCTCCAGCGCGCTGGCGACCAGCAGCGTAAAGGTCTCCAGCAGGCGCTGCTGTTCGGGGATCATCAACTGACGCAGGTTATCCGGTTCAACCACCAGCAGCCCCCAGGTTCGGGTGGCGCTTTTCAGCGGTAAAATTTGATAGGGAACGCCGGGCAGCGTGTCGGTACCGGCTCCGGCCGGCTGGCCCTTATCGAAGCTCCAGCGGGCGATGGCATCATCCCATGAAGTCAGGCCGGGCTGCTGGGTCAGCGGATGCAGCTTGCCGCTGCCGTCGGGCAACAGTAGCTGGCCGCGGGCCTGAAAGGTTGAGGCGATAAAGCGCTCACTGGTGGCGGCAATATCATCCTCGCTGCGCCCGACCGCCAGCGCTTTTGACATCTCATACAGATGACGGGTGCGCTGCTCGCGGTAGCGCGCCACGCGCGCCTGGTAGCGGACGCCGGCGGTGAGATTCCCGATCAGCAGGCCGACGGTCAGCATCACCCCGAAGGTCAGCAGGTATTGCACGTCGGAGACCGCAAGCGTACCGCGCGGCGAGACAAAAAACAGATCGAAGCTGACCACGTTAATCACCGTCGCCAGCACCGACGGCCAGCGGCCGTACAGCAGGGCGATGATCACCACGCCGAGTAGATAGAGCATCACCAGGTTGGCGGCTTCGAAACCAACCAGCCATTGCATCGCCACCAACGTAATGACCGCGCACAGTGCGAGTGCCACAAAGCAGCCCTGGATCTGCAGGCGCCACTTTTCCATGGTGGTTCGGGTATCGTTCGCTCGCGCGGGCAGGGGGGCGCTTTTTTCATCGAGGGCGATGACCACCAGATCGAGGTCTGGCGCGTAGCGCGCAAGGCGGTCGGCAAACCCGGTACGGCTCCACCAGCGGCGCTTGCCCTGGCGACCGATGACGATTTTGCCGAGGTTATGTTCCCGGGCGTAGTGCAGCACCGCCTTTTCTTCGTGTGGGTCGGAGAGGGTTGCCGTTTCCGCCCCCAGCTCCTGAGCAAGCCGCAGGGCCGCGAGGATCGCCCGGCGTTTGGCTTCCGGCAGGCGGTGCAGGGACGGAGTTTCGACGTACACCGCGTGCCAGATGCTGCCGAGTCGGGCGGCCAGACGCGCGGCGGCGCGCACCAGCTTTTCACTGCCGGTGTTGTGGCCGATGCACAGCAAAATGGTATCGCGGGTATGCCAGACTTTCTCCTGGCCCTGGTGATCGCGCCAGGCGCGCATCTGCTCATCCACCCGGTCGGCGGTGCGCCGCAAAGCCAGCTCGCGCAAGGCGATCAGGTTCCCTTTGCGGAAAAAGTTCTCGATAGCCCGCTCGGCCTGGCCGCCAATATAGACCTTGCCCTCGTTCAGGCGCTGGCGGAGATCGTCGGGAGGCAGGTCGACCAACACCACGTCGTCGGCGGCGTCAAAGAAAGGATCGGGGACGGTTTCGCGCACCTGCACGCCGGTAATGCCGCTGACGACATCGTTCAGGCTCTCCAGGTGCTGGACATTTACCGTGGTAAAGACGTCAATCCCGGCATCAAGCAGCTCTTCGACATCCTGCCAGCGTTTGGGGTGGCGCGATCCCGGGGCGTTGCTGTGCGCCAGTTCATCTACGAGGATCAGCGCCGGGCGGCGTGCCAGCGCGGCGTCGAGATCGAACTCGTGGACGTAGCGCCCCCGATGTGAAAGGCGGCGCTGGGGGAGGGTACTTAGCCCCTCGAGCATCGCCGCGGTTTCTTTGCGCCCGTGGGTTTCCGCCACGCCGATCAGAATATCGAGCCCCTGAGCGCGGAGCCGCTGCGCTTCGGCTAACATGGCCCAGGTTTTTCCGACCCCGGCACAGGCGCCAAAGAACACTTTTAGCTTGCCACGATGCGGCTCGCCGGTATGTTGCAACAGGCGGTCCGGGTCAGGGCGCAGCGGCTCGTCACTCATGTTACTTATCCTTCAGGGCATCCAGTGCCATATTCAGTTGCACTATATTTACCACAGGTTGACCGAGAAAACTGACCAGCGGTTTTTCGGTTGCCTCAATGACCATCCGGGTCAGCTGTTCAGCGCTGAGGCCACGGGCTTTGGCGATGCGCGGCACCTGCCAGAGCGCTGCCGGCGGCGTAAGATGACTATCCAGCCCGCTCGCCGACGCGGTGACCAGCTCTACCGGAACGCGTGGGTCAGCATCCGGATTGGCCTGACGCAGCGCGGCGACGCGTTCGCTGATAGCCTTATCCATCGCCGGGTTGCTGGCAGCGAGGTTACTGCCGCCGGAGGCCAGCGGATTATCCGGCGTCTCTGCGGTTGCCGACGGGCGTCCCTGGAAATAGCCCGCGTCGGTAAAGTTCTGGCCAATCAGGCTGGAGCCGCGCACTTCACCGGCGATGCGGATCAACGAACCGTTGGCCTGCTGGGGGAACCACCACTGCCCGAGCGCGGTGGTCAGCAGGGGATAGACGCCGCCGGTGATCAGCATTAACAGAATAAATAGCACAAGTGCCGGTCGAATCAATGTCATGGTCATTTCCTCACAGCAGCCCGGTCAGGGTCAGTAACAGATCGATAGCTTTGATGCCGATAAACGGCACCAGCAACCCGCCGAGGCCATAGACCCACAGGTTGCGTCGCAGCATGGCGGAAGCGGACAGCGGGCGATAGCTCACCCCCTTCAGCGCCAGCGGGATCAGGAAGACGATAATCAGCGCGTTAAAGATAACCGCGCTCAGAATGGCCGACGCCGGCGAGTGCAGGTGCATGACGTTCAGCATCGCGAGCTGCGGGTAAACCGCGGCAAAGGCGGCCGGGATAATGGCGAAATACTTCGCCACGTCGTTGGCGATACTGAAGGTGGTTAACGAACCACGGGTCATCAGCATCTGCTTACCGATATGGACCACTTCAATCAGCTTGGTCGGGTTCGAGTCGAGGTCCACCATGTTGCCGGCCTCTTTCGCCGCCTGGGTACCGGAGTTCATTGCCACCGCCACATCCGCCTGCGCCAGCGCCGGGGCGTCATTGGTACCGTCGCCGGTCATCGCCACCAGTCGTCCTTCGGACTGATACTGGCGAATCAGCGCCAGTTTTGCCTCCGGAGTCGCTTCGGCAAGGAAGTCATCGACGCCCGCTTCGGCGGCAATCGCCGCGGCGGTCAGGCGGTTATCACCGGTGATCATCACCGTTTTGATGCCCATCTTACGCAGTTGAGCGAAGCGCTCTTTAATCCCGCCTTTGACAATGTCTTTCAGCGAAATGACTCCCAGCACGCGTTCACCTTCGGCCACCACCAGCGGCGTCGCCCCCAGACGGGCAACTTCCTCCACCTGCTTATCGACATCCGCCGGAAAGTGCCCGCCATTGGCCTCAACGTGGCGGCGAATGGCATCGACGGAGCCTTTACGGATCATGCGGCTATCGATGTTAATACCGCTCATGCGGGTCTGGGCAGTGAAGGGGACAAAGGTCGCGTGCAGCGACTGCAGATCCCGTTCGCGCAGGTTAAAGCGCTGTTTCGCCAGTATCACGATGCTGCGACCTTCCGGTGTCTCATCCGCCAGCGAGGAGAGCTGAGCGGCATCGGCGAGGGTTTTTTCTTCTACTCCCTGAGCCGGCAGGAAGGCCGAGGCCTGGCGGTTGCCGAGGGTAATGGTGCCGGTTTTATCCAGCAGCAGTACGTCGACGTCGCCCGCGGCTTCCACCGCCCGCCCGCTGGTGGCGATAACGTTGGCACCCAGCATGCGGCTCATCCCGGCGACACCGATGGCGGAGAGCAGACCGCCGATGGTGGTGGGGATCAGGCACACGAGCAGGGCGACCAGTACCGTGACGCTGACCGCGCTTCCGCTCCAGGCTGAGAACGGCCAGATGGTGGCGGTGGCGAGCAGGAACACCAGCGTCAGGGCGATCAACAGGATCGTCAGCGCAATTTCGTTGGGAGTTTTACGGCGTTGCGCGCCTTCCACCATAGCGATCATCCGGTCGAGGAAAGTTTCCCCCGGATTGACGCTACAGCGGATCACCAGCCAGTCGGAGAGAATGCGCGTCCCGCCGGTCACCGAGGCAAAGTCGCCGCCGGATTCGCGGATCACCGGCGCGGACTCGCCGGTAATGGCGCTTTCGTCCACCGAGGCGCCGCCTTCGATCACTTCGCCATCACAAGGGATGATATCGCCGGCTTCCACCAGCACGATGTCGCCTTTGCGTAAATCATCGGCCGGAATATGGTCGATGGGGGCGTCATGCTGCGGCGCACGCAGCTTACGGGCAAAGGAGGTCTTTTTAACCCCTTTGAGGCTATTGGCCTGGGCTTTACTGCGGCCCTCGGCCATGGCTTCGGCGAAGTTGGCGAACAGCACGGTAAACCACAGCCAGATACTTACGGCGGCAGTAAACCCGGCGCTGCCGGTGAGATGCCCGCTGGCCATCGCCACCGCCAGCAGGGTGGTAATCAGGCTGCCGATCCAGACGATGAACATCACCGGATTGCGCCACTGAACCATCGGGCTGAGTTTTTTCACCGCGTCCAGCAGCGCCTGGCGCACCAGCGTCGGCTCCAGCAGGGCTAATTGTTTGCGACTCATAACAGATTGCTCCGCATCACTTACAGTAAGGAAAAGTGTTCCGCCAACGGGCCGAGCGCCAGTGCGGGAATAAAGGTCAGGGCGCCGACCAACAGCACGGTGCCAATCAGTAGACCGACAAACAGCACATCGTGGGTGGCGAGGGTACCGGCGCCGGTGGGCTGGATTTTCTTCTTCACCAATGACCCGGCGATCACCATCACCGGCACGATGACGCCAAACCGACCGACCAACATGCAAAATGCCAGCAGCAGGTTCCAGAACGGCGTAGCCGCGCCGAGACCGGCAAAGGCGCTACCGTTGTTGTTGGCGGCGGAGGTCACGGCGTACAGTACTTCGCTGAAGCCGTGAGGGCCGGGGTTGAACATCCCCGCGCGTCCGGTATCGGTCATCATTGCCAGCGCGGTGCCCAGCAGGACCAGCGTTGGGGTCACCAGAATCGCCAGAGCGATCATCTTCATCTCACGCACGTCGATCTTCTTACCGAGATATTCCGGCGTACGGCCGATCATCAGCCCGGCAATAAACACCGCCAGCATGACAAACAGCAGCATGCCGTACAGCCCGGAGCCGACGCCGCCGAAGACCACTTCGCCGATCTGCATCAGCCACATCGGGACCATGCCGCCGAGGGCGGTAAACGAGTCATGCATAGCGTTCACCGCGCCACAGGAGGCGGCGGTGGTGATAACTGCAAACAAGCTGCTGGTTAATATGCCAAAGCGACTCTCTTTGCCTTCCATATTGATGCTGCTGTCCGCGCCCAGCGTCAGCAGGTGCGGGTTACCCTTGGTTTCCGCCCACATCACCACCGCCACGCAGGCGATAAAGATCAGGGTCATGGCCCATAAAATCGCATGTCCCTGGCGGCGATCGCCGACCACGTCGCCAAAGGCAAAGCACAGCGCCGCGGGGATCAAGAAGATCGCCAGCATCTGCACCATGTTGCTCAGCGCGGTGGGGTTCTCAAACGGGTGAGCGGAGTTGGCGTTAAAGAAACCGCCGCCGTTGGTGCCGAGCATTTTGATCGCTTCCTGTGAGGCGACCGGCCCCATGGGCAGCGACTGATGCAGGCCCTCGATCGAGGTGAAAGCCTGATACGGCAGGAGGTTCTGCGGCACACCTTGCTGAATAAAGAACACGGCAATCAGCAGAGCGATCGGCAGCAGCAGCCACAGGGTGATGCGGGTGAGATCGACCCAGGCGTTGCCCAGGGTCGTGACCTGCTGACGAGACCAGGCGCGAGTAAAGGCAAAAAGCACCGCGATGCCGGTCGCCGCTGAGAGGAAATTCTGCACCGTCAGCCCGACCATCTGGCTGAGGTAGCTCATGGTGCTTTCCCCGGCGTAGGCCTGCCAGTTGGTGTTGCTGATAAAGCTCACCGCGGTGTTCAGTGCCAGATCCCAGGAGAGTCCGGGCAGATGCTGCGGGTTGAACGGCAGCGCCCCCTGACACAACAACAGGACGAACAGCACCAACAGCCCGAACGCATTGAACAGCAAAATGGCCAGCAGATACTGGCACCAGTTCATCTCCTCGGTACTGATACCGGCAACCCGCCATATTCCACGTTCAACACCGGCAAGACCCGGGGGCGGGGTATCGTTAATCATCCTGGCCAGCAGCGTCCCTGTGGGGCGTGCCAGCACCATCAGCAGTAAAAGAAAACTGGCGATAAGTAAAAATCCTTGTGCGGCCATCAGAATGCCTCCGCATTTATCAAGGCGTAGACCAAATAAGCCAGCAACAGGAATACCAGCGTAACGCCAGCAATGACGCCTGCACTCACAATCCACCTCCGGGTGTCTTTACGATTTACCTGGAGGATAGGAATTTTGGTGCAAAGATTTTGCAAAAATCAGAATCGGCGGTGTAAAAAAAATATAAAAATCGCAAAAACCACAATTTAACCAATGGTTAGTATTAATTTAACTGTTTCGTAACTCATTTACCGGATAAATGTAAATAAAGGCTAAATAGTCAGCTTTTAGTGGTCGGATGAGTAGTAAAATTACAAGCAAAGCGGTATTATTTTAGCCAGAAAGACATTGTGACTTTACCGGCGTCGATTGCCGGCCTGACAAAGGGGAGAGAAATTATGACGTTGTACAAAAATTATCCTGCTCACGTAATCTTTTTACGTCGTGCCTTCGCCGTTGTGGCTGGCGTAGCGGCATTTCCGCTGATGCTGTTCTGGAAAGATCGCGCCCGCTATTACAGCTGGCTGCACCGCGTCTGGGCGAAGACCAGCGAGCAGCCAGTGTGGATGGCCCAGGCTGAAAAAGCCGCCGCTGACTTTTACTGATCGTCTCCGTCAGACACCACGACCGCCGGTTTTCCGGCGGTTTTTTTTATCGCTTCTGATCTACACTTATGGCGTGCAACCCTAAGGAGCCGCAATGAGTGAGAGTTGGTTAGAGGACGATGATAAAACCCGTTTGTACACCCTGCATGAACTGGATACGCTGCATCGTGAGGGCCTGACCCGCGGCAAGCTGATCGACTTCCACAGTCGCTATAAACTTATCCTGCTGGCCCATTCACAGCCTGAATACCGCAAAATCGGCCCGTTTGTTGCGGATATCGCACAATGGCCGTCGCTGGAGGCCTTTTATGTCGCTTACCGCGAACGTCTGGTAAGCCTGCTGGCGCACCCCTCAACCCGCCGCAATCATACTAACGTGCTGATGCATGTTCAGGGCTATTTCCGTGAGCATTTGAGCGCGGCGCAAAAGCAGGAGCTGGTCGCCTTGATCGATGACTATCGCCTGGGCCGACAGCCTCTGCTTGCGCCGGTGCGCCTCCTGCAACACTATATGACTGAATTTCCTGATACTTACCTTGCCGGGCAGCGTTATTTTAACCCCTGGCCGGAAGCATCGGTCTAACACGACGTCACTGATTGCAGGAGTTTTATGGCCACTCATCTGGTCTGGTTTCGCGCGGACTTACGTATCCATGACAACCTCGCGCTGGCTGCGGCCTGTCGCGATCCCCACGCGACGGTGCTGGCGCTGTTTATCGCCACGCCGGAACAATGGCGCCAGCATGGCATGGCGCCGCGTCAGGCGGCATTTATCGCTCAGCACCTGCACAGTCTGCAGCTTGCACTGGCCGAGCGCGGTATTCCGCTCGAGGTGATTGAGGCCGACGACTTCGCTGCCAGCGGCGAACGGCTGGCGGAATACTGCGCGCAGCGGCAGGTGAGCCACCTGTTTTATAACTACCAGTACGAAATTAATGAGCGGCAGCGCGATGCGCAGGTGGAAAAAAGGCTGAGCGGCCTGGTATGTCAGGGATTTGACGATGCGCTGCTGCTGCCCCCCGGCAGCGTGTTGACCGGCAATCGCGAGATGTACAAGGTCTTTACGCCATTCAAAAATGCCTTCCTGCGCCGGCTGCGCGAGGCGCTACCGGAATGCGTGGCCGCGCCAAAAGTCCGTCCCGACGGGTCGCTGCAACCAACATCGCGGCCGGAGATCCGCTACCCGCAGCAGGCGTTTGATGCACAGCTGTTTGCCGCCGACGAAAAAACGGCCATTGCCCGGCTACGCACTTTCTGCCAGCAGCAGGTCGCCGATTATGACCAGCAGCGTGATTTTCCCGCTCGGGAAGGCACCAGCCGGCTGTCGCCCTGCCTGGCGGTTGGCGTGCTTTCTCCACGTCAGTGCCTGCATCGTCTGCTGGTGGAACAGCCCGCCGCACTCGACGGTGGGGCGGGGGCGGTGTGGCTGAATGAGCTCATCTGGCGTGAGTTTTACCGCCATTTAATGGTGTTCTACCCACGGCTATGCAAAGGCCGACCGTTTATTGCGTGGACCGATAAGGTCGCGTGGCGGGACGATGAGCAGGGGCTACAGGAGTGGCAAAACGGCCAGACCGGTTTCCCGATTGTCGATGCCGCCATGCGTCAGCTCAACGCCACGGGCTGGATGCATAATCGCTTGCGGATGATTGTCGCCAGTTTTCTGGTGAAGGACCTGCGTGTCGACTGGCGCGCGGGCGAGCGCTATTTTATCAACCAACTGATTGATGGCGACCTGGCGGCCAATAACGGCGGCTGGCAATGGGCCGCGTCGACCGGCACCGATGCCGCGCCCTATTTTCGAATTTTTAATCCCACCACGCAGGGGGAGAAGTTTGATAAGACGGGGGCGTTTATTCGTCAATGGCTGCCCGAGCTGGCGGACGTGCCGGAGAAAGCGCTGCATCAGCCGTGGCTGTGGGCCGATAAGCAAGGCGTGACGCTGGCGTACCCGCGCCCGCTGGTCGATCACAAACAGGCGCGGCTGGAGACGCTGGCAGCCTGGGAGGCCGCCAGCAAAGGGTCTACTCCACCGCCAGCGCGCGAGTCTTAACGCGCAGGGCAGAGTATAGCCAGATAACCAGCACCAGGCCGACGCAGGCTAACGCGCCCCAGGTTATCTGGCTGAAAACATGAATGTAGGCATCAATGGCGTAACCGGCCGCGCCGGCTTCATCAAAGGACCCCTGGGCGGTCTGGTCCGCAATCACTCCCGCCAGATAGTTGGCGATGGCCCCGGACAGCAGCATATAGATGCCGGTCAGCACGCCGGTCACGCCGGGGATCTCGATGCGGGTGATTTGCGCCATCGCCACCGGGTCGATAAACAGTTCGGCAAAGCCCATCACCGCAAGACCCAGCACCATTAACGGCATCGATGACTGGCCGTAGGTCGCTGACCAGCGGGCGCTTAAGGTCAGAATGCAGAACCCGGCGCTCATCAGGCCGAGACCGAGCGCAAACTTGCCCCAGATCCGCACCGTCCGATTCCCGCTAATCGTCTCTTTCACCAGCCACGCCAGCACCATTCCACAGAGCATCACCGCGAAGGCGTTCACCGACTGGAACATCGCCGTCGGCACTTCGTAGCTCATGACATGACGATTAACGAAGCGGTCGATATACAGGCTGATAGAGCTGCCACCCTGCTGCGCGAAGGCCCAGAACAGCAAGCTGAAGCCGGTCAGAACGATAATCAGCCGCAGGTCGCTGCGTTGTTTCGCCGTTTCTGCCCGGCGATAAATACGGGCCAGCACCAGCAGACCAATGACGGTGGCGACAATCAGCGCATAGACCGACCACTCCTTCCAGAACAGAACGGTAATCAGCAGCGGCGCGGCGACCAGCAGCACCAGCAACCAGCCCCAGTTCGGCAGCAGAAAGTGGCGCGCGCGCAGGGCTTCACGATTGACGCCGGCGGTATGACGGAAATGGCGACCGCCGCAGAGGAAAATCACCAGCCCGGCAATCATCCCGATGGCGGCGAGGGCGAAGCCCATGGCCCAGCTGTACTCTTCCTGCACATAGCCACAGGCGATTGGGGCGACGATCGAACCGATATTGCCCGCGGCGTACATCAGCGAGAAGCCGCCATCGCGGCGCGGATCGGTCGGTTCATACAGTTCGCCCAGCAGGCAGCTGACGTTGGATTTAAACAAGCCGTAGCCGCAGACGATGATCGCCAGCGACAGATAGAGGAAGGTCGGGGCAATTTCGCTGGCACCCAGCACCAGATGGCCGATCGCCATCAACAGGGCGCCGAGCATCACCGCCATCCGGTTGCCGAGCAGCTTATCGGCCAAAAAACCACCGAGGATTGGCGTGACGTAAACCAGTGAGCAATAGGCGCTGAACAGGGCGTAGGCGTGGTTATCGTCATACTTAAGCTGATTGGTGAGATATAAAATCAGCAGCGCCCGCATGCCATAGAAACTGAAATACTCCCAGATTTGCAGCGCGACAACGTAATAAATTGCCCGCGGCTGCGATGATTGTCTGTTCATGTAACGTTTAATTCCTGCCAAAAAAAAGAAAGTCGATCTTTCTGCATGAATAGCGATTTCGTAGTGATATTCATGGATTACCAGGCTTTCTGGTTATTTAATATGCTTTAATAGTGCATAAATATACACGAATGCGTTATCGGGTGGGTAGACAAATTGCGGGTTTACGCTAAAAGTCAACATAGCGCGGGTTGCACAGGTGCTATCGACGACCTCCGCGGATCCCGTTATGTTATGCCTGTGCACACGATGATGACCTGATGGAGCGACAATGAAAAATAGCGAACTGGAACAACTGATTAACGAAAAGCTCAACAGCGCGACATTCAGCGACTACGGGCCAAACGGCCTGCAGGTCGAGGGGCGTGAAACGGTGCAAAAGATTGTCACTGGCGTGACCGCCAGCCAGGCGCTGCTGGATGAAGCCGTGCGCCTGCAGGCGGATGCGGTGATTGTCCATCATGGTTACTTCTGGAAGGGGGAATCGCCGATCGTTCGCGGCATGAAACGCCAGCGTCTGAAAACGCTGCTGGCGAACGATATCAACCTCTATAGCTGGCATCTGCCGCTGGACGCCCACCCGGAGCTGGGCAATAACGCCCAGTTGGCGCAACTTCTCGGTATCAATATCATGGGCGAAATTGAACCGCTGGTGCCGTGGGGCGAACTGTCGATGCCGGTTTCCGGGCTGGAGCTGGCCTCGTGGATTGAGGCGCGCCTGGGGCGTAAACCGCTGTGGTGCGGCGATACCGGGCCGGATAAAGTCGCGCGGGTTGCCTGGTGCACCGGCGGCGGCCAGGGCTTTATTGATAGCGCAGCCCGTTTCGGGGTCGATGCCTTTATCACCGGTGAAGTGTCGGAACAAACCATTCACTCCGCCCGCGAGCAGTCCCTGCATTTTTATGCCGCCGGGCACCATGCCACCGAACGCGGCGGTATTCGCGCCTTAAGCGAGTGGCTGTCGGAAAACAGCGATCTGGATGTGACCTTTATTGATATCCCTAACCCGGCCTGATGAGAGAGAAAAAAGTGCAGCGAGCGCGTTGTTATATGTTAGGTGAAACCGCCGTCGTCCTCGAACTTGAACCTCCGGTGACGCTGGAGAGCCAAAAGCGCATCTGGCGCCTGGCCCAGCGACTGGCGGATCATGAAGAGGCACTAGATGCGATTCCGGGGATGAACAATATTACCGTCGTTCTGCGTCATCCGCAGAAGATGGCGTGGGATGCGATTGAGCAGCTGCAACGCTGGTGGGAAGAGAGCGAAGCGCTGGAGCCGGAGTCCCGGGAGATGACGATCCCGGTGATCTACGGTGGCGAAGACGGGCCAGATTTAGCAGAAGTGGCGCGTCACTGCGGACTGAGTGAGAAACAGGTGGTTGAACTGCACTCTTCCGTCGAATACGTGGTGTGGTTCCTCGGTTTCCAGCCGGGATTCCCCTATTTGGGCGGACTGCCTGAACAGCTGGCGACGCCGCGTCGGGCGGAGCCGCGGCTGCTGGTTCCGGCAGGATCTGTGGGTATCGGTGGCGTGCAAACCGGGGTTTATCCTCTGGCCACCCCTGGCGGCTGGCAGCTGCTGGGCCGCACGCCGTTGGCGCTGTTTGACCCCAGGCGACAAGAGCCGGTGCTGCTACGTTTCGGCGATAAAGTTCGCTTTGTACCGCAAAAGGAGGGGATATGTTGAAGATGATCCGCGCCGGCATGTATTCGTCAATACAGGACGGCGGGCGCGAAGGACAACGACAGTCGGGGATCAGCCTCTGCGGCGCTCTGGATACCCCCTCACTAGTGACCGCCAACCTGCTGGTGGGTAATGACCCCAACATGGCTGCGCTGGAGATCACGCTCGGTCAGGTGGATATCCAGTTCGAACGCGACTGCTGGTTTGCGTTGACCGGTGCCGCCTGTGAAGCACTGCTCGACGATAAACCGGTGTGGGTGGGCTGGCGAATGGCGGCGAAGGCCGGCCAGCATCTGGTATTGAAAACTCCGCAGTACGGTATCCGTAGCTACCTGGCGGTGGCCGGCGGCATCGATGTGCCGGTGGTGCTGGGGTCACGCAGTACCGATCTGAAAGTGGGCATTGGTGGCTTCGAAGGTCGACGCCTGCAGGATGGCGACCGGCTGAAGCTGGGTAAAGCGTCCCGCCAGTTCAAGGCGGCGCGCGGCGTTAAACAGCTGCCGCTGAGTAACCGTATCCGCGCGTTACCGGGGCCAGAATACCAGGAGTTTGATACGGCGTCTCAGAGTTCGTTCTGGCGTTCACCCTGGCAACTGAGCCCCCAGAGCAACCGGATGGGCTACCGTCTTCAGGGCCAGCCGCTGAAACGCACCACCGATCGCGAGATGCTCTCGCACGGCCTGCTGCCGGGCGTGGTGCAGGTTCCGCACAACGGTCAGCCGATCGTGCTGATGAACGATGCGCAGACCACCGGGGGCTATCCGCGTATTGCCTGCATTATCGACGCCGATATGTACCAGCTGGCGCAAATTCCGCTGGGCCAGCCGATTCATTTTGTCCCCTGCACTCTGGAAGAGGCACTGAAAGCGCGTGCTGACCAGCAGCGTTATCTGGAACAACTGGCGTGGAGACTGAGCGATGATCATTGATTTAAATGCCGATCTGGGAGAGGGTTGCGCGAACGACAGCGCGTTGTTACAGCTGGTCTCCTCGGCGAACATCGCCTGCGGCTTCCACGCCGGCGATGCGCTGCTGATGCATCAGTGTGTCCGTGAAGCGTTGAAAAACGGCGTCGCCGTCGGCGCCCACCCCAGTTTTCCCGACCGGGAAAACTTTGGCCGCACGGCGATGCAGCTGCCACCCGAGACGGTTTATGCCCAGACGCTGTATCAGATTGGCGCGCTGGCGGCGATCGTTCGCGCTGAAGGCGGCGAGCTGAAACACGTTAAGCCGCACGGCATGCTCTACAACCAGGCGGCGAAAGAGGTGCCGCTGGCCGAGGCGATAGCCCGAGCCGTGTGCGATTTTGACCCCTCGCTGATCCTGGTGGGGCTGGCGGGCAGCGAGCTGATTCGCGCGGGCCAGCACTACCAGCTGACCACGCGGCAGGAGGTGTTTGCCGATCGCGGATATCAGGCCGATGGCAGTCTGGTGCCGCGTTCGCTACCCGGCGCGCTGATCGACAGCGAAGAGCAGGCGCTGGCGCAGACCCTGGAAATGGTCCAGCACAACCGGGTACGTAGCATCACCGGGGAATGGGCACCGGTGATCGCACAAACCGTCTGTCTGCATGGCGATGGCGTACACGCGCTGGATTTTGCCCGTCGTCTACGGGCAGTGTTTGCCGGACGCAACATTCAGGTCAGCGCGGAAACAACAGCATAAAACAATAATTATTAAGTCGTTAACAACACAACCAACACAACAACCAACAGGACGTTATTATGGGAGACGCAATATCTCTCTGGCCACTGATCGGCATTGCCGTGATTGTGGTCGGGTTTATTCTACGTTTTAATCCGGTGCTCGTGGTCATTGTCGCCGGGATCGTCACTGGTGTGGCGGCGCATATGCCGCTCGCTACCATTCTGGAAAAGCTGGGGGAGGGGTTTCTCAACACCCGTAACCTGCCGTTTATTCTGCTGTTACCACTGGCGGTTATCGGCCTGCTGGAACGGCACGGTCTGAAAGAACGCGCCCAGGCTTGGATCGCGAAGATCCATAGCGCCACCGCCGGACGCCTGCTGATCGTTTATCTGTTTGTCCGCGAAGCGACCGCCGCGCTGGGCTTAACCAGCCTGGGGGGCCATCCGCAGATGGTGCGTCCGCTGCTGGCGCCGATGGCGGAAGGGGCGGCGGAAAAAACCTTTGGTCCGCTGCCCGGTAGCGTGCGCTACCGCCTGCGGGCGATGTCGGCGGCGACCGACAACGTTGGCCTGTTCTTCGGTGAGGATATTTTTGTCGCCTTCGGGGCGATCATCTTCATGCACAATTTTATGCTGGAGTCCGGCGGCATCCAGACTGAACCGCTGCACATTGCGCTGTGGGGGATCCCTACCGCTATTTGTGCCTTCCTGATCCATGCCGCCCGTCTGTGGCGCCTCGATCGTCATCTTCAGCGTGAACTGGATAAGGTTAACGCCGGACAGGCGAAAGGCGGTGCGGTATGAATTTCCAACAAACCTGGCTTTACTGGCTGGCAGGACTGGTGCTGCTGGCGGTCGCGGTGATGTCATGGCGCGACAAAAGCAACCCTCGTCGCCTGACCACCGGCCTGTTCTGGGGGCTGTATGGCGTGCTGTTCCTGCTGGGCGACTGGACCTGGCAGCTGGTGGGCGATAAGCGCACCATTCATATCGCCGTCGGCGTGGCGGTGGTGGTGCTGGCGCTGATTGCCGGCTTTGGCGGCGTGCGGCTGGGCAGCTATCACCAGCGCACTCAGGAAGAGCGCAGCGCCAGCGCGGTCCGTCTGGGCAACCGCTTGTTTTATCCGGCGCTGGCCATCCCGGTGGTCACCGTGGTCGGCGTGCTGCTGTTTAGCAATATCCCATCGTGGCAGCATTGGGTGTTTGGCCCTGGCAACCATGCTACGCTGATTACGCTGTTCTCGATGACTGCCGGCACGCTGATTGGCCTGATTATGGCGATACGCATGACCCATGAGCGAGTGACTCAGCCGCTGCAGGAGGCGCGTCGTCTGCTCGATTCGGTCGGCTGGGCCTTTATCCTGCCGCAGATCCTCGCGGTGCTGGGATTGCTGTTCACCTCGGCCGGAGTGGGCAGCAGCATTGCCTGGCTGACCGAGCACTACCTGGCGGTGGATAGCCGCTTTATCGCGGTGGTGGTCTACACCCTCGGCATGGCGCTGCTGACGATGGTGATGGGCAATGCTTTCGCGGCGTTCCCGATTGTAACGGCGGGTATCGGTATTCCGATTCTGGTGCTCCAGCACGGCGGTAACCCGGCGGTGATGGCGGCTATCGGGATGTTCTCTGGTTACTGCGGCACCCTGATGACGCCGATGGCGGCCAACTTTAATATCGTGCCGGCGGCCCTGCTGGAGCTGCCGGATAAAAACGCGGTCATTAAGGCGCAGATCCCAACCGGCATACTGCTGCTGATCGTTAACGTATTCTTACTTTATTTCCTGATGTTCCTGTAAGGAGGGGAGATGGCGGGCGTATTAATTACCGGATTTGAACCGTTTGGCGGCGAGGCCGTTAACCCTTCGTGGGAGGTGGTTCGCCAGCTGGATGGTGCCACCATTGCCGGCGAGCGCGTGGTGGCGCTGCAGCTGCCCTGCGTCTTTGGCGAGGCGCTGACGGTGCTTAACGCCGCGTTAGCGGCCCAGCAACCGCGGCTGACGATCGCCGTGGGGCAGGCGGGAGGACGTGTCGACATTACCGTCGAACGCGTGGCGATCAACGTCGATGATGCACGCATCCCGGACAATAAAGGCCAGCAGCCCATCGATGAGCCAATCGTCGCTGGCGGTCCGGCGGCGTGGTTCAGCAGCCTGCCGGTAAAAGCCATTGTCGCGGCGTTGCGCGAGCAGGGGATCCCGGCGTCGGTGTCGCAAACGGCGGGGACCTTCGTCTGCAACCATGTGATGTATGGCCTGCTGGACGCGCTCCAGGGCAAAGCCGGAACCAAAGGTGGCTTTATCCATATTCCGTATCTGCCGGAACAGGCGGCAGCCCACCCCGGTGAGGCGAGCATGGCGGTCGGCACGGTACGGGCAGCGCTGGAGACGGCAGTCGCCGTCTCGCTCCAGCAGGATGGTGATGTGAAAGCGGTCGGTGGGGCAACCCATTAACCGGCAGAACAGAAGGACAAGATGATGCCGGAAGGTCCGGAGATCCGCCGGGCGGCGGATAGCCTGGAGAGGGCGATCAAAGGCAAAACTCTGACCGAGGTGTGGTTTGCCTTTGCCGCGTTACAGGAATATCAGTCGCAGCTGGTGGGCCAGCGGGTGACGCACATAGAAACCCGGGGGAAAGCCCTGCTGACGTACTTTTCCGGCGGGTTGACGCTGTACAGCCACAATCAGCTGTACGGCGTCTGGCGCGTGGTGGAGGCCGGAGAACAGCCGGTGACTCAGCGGGTGCTGCGGGTCAGGTTGCAGACCGCAGAGAAGGCGATATTGCTCTACAGCGCGTCAGATATCGCTCTGCTGACGCCCGAGCAGCTTGCGGTGCATCCGTTTTTGCTGCGGGTAGGGCCTGACGTGCTGGATATGCGCTTAACGGCGGACGCCGTCAAAGCGCGTTTACTGTCGACCGCCTTTCGCCGCCGACAGTTTGCCGGGTTATTTCTGGATCAGGCGTTTCTGGCCGGGCTGGGAAATTACCTGCGGGTCGAGATCCTCTGGCAGGTTGGCCTGACCGGGCGGCATCATGCCGCTGAACTGGACCAGCGGCAGCTCGACGAGCTGGCTCACGCGTTGCTGGATATTCCCCGTTTGTCGTATCACACCCGCGGCGTGGTGGATGAGCAAAAGCATCATGGCGCGCTGTTCCGCTTCCGGGTTTTCCATCGGGAAGGTGAAGCCTGCGAGCGATGCGGCGGCATCATAGAGAAGACGATGCTGTCGTCGCGGCCATTTTACTGGTGCCCAGGCTGTCAGCATTAAGCACTTTTTGCCAATAAAAAACGCGCCCGGAGGCGCGTTTTTTGTCGGTCGATCCGGACTTAGCCTTTGGCCACGTCGGATTTGAAATCGCGTTTTTCGTAGCCGGTATACAGCTGACGCGGACGCGCGATTTTCATACCGTCGCTGTGCATTTCGTTCCAGTGTGCAATCCAGCCCACGGTACGCGCCATCGCGAAGATAACGGTAAACATGGAGGACGGAATGCCCATCGCTTTCAGGATGATACCGGAGTAGAAATCGACGTTCGGGTAGAGTTTCTTCTCGATGAAGTACGGGTCGTTGAGCGCAATGTGCTCAAGCTCCATGGCCACTTCCAGCAGATCGTCTTTGGTGCCCAGTTCTTTCAGTACTTCATGGCAGGTTTCACGCATAACGGTGGCGCGCGGGTCGTAGTTTTTGTACACGCGGTGGCCAAAGCCCATCAGGCGGAAAGAGTCGTTCTTGTCTTTCGCGCGGCGGACAAATTCCGGAATGTGCTCAACGGAACTGATCTCTTCCAGCATCTTCAGTGCAGCTTCGTTCGCGCCACCGTGCGCCGGTCCCCACAGGGAGGCGATACCCGCAGCGATACAGGCGAACGGGTTCGCGCCAGATGAGCCTGCAGTACGGACGGTAGAGGTCGATGCGTTCTGTTCGTGGTCAGCGTGCAGGATCAGAATACGGTCCATAGCACGTTCCAGTACCGGGTTAACCTCATAGGTTTCACACGGTGTGGAGAACATCATATTCAGGAAGTTGCCCGCGTAGGAGAGGTCGTTGCGCGGATAGACGAAAGGCTGGCCGATTGAATATTTGTAACACATGGCTGCCATTGTCGGCATTTTAGACAGCAGACGGAACGCGGCGATATCACGGTGACGTGGATTATTGACATCCAGGGAGTCGTGATAGAACGCGGCCAGCGCACCGGTAATACCGCACATCACCGCCATCGGGTGAGAGTCGCGACGGAACGCGTGGAACAGACGGGTGATCTGCTCGTGAATCATGGTGTGGCGGGTAACGATAGTCTTGAATTCTTCGTACTGTTGCTGGTTCGGTTTTTCACCGT
Organism: Klebsiella sp. R445; assembly: GCF_051131755.1. Taxonomy (NCBI): domain Bacteria; kingdom Pseudomonadati; phylum Pseudomonadota; class Gammaproteobacteria; order Enterobacterales; family Enterobacteriaceae; genus Klebsiella; species Klebsiella sp. R445. The sequence goes on along the minus strand of NZ_CP180446.1, from coordinate 1,629,922 downwards.
TCAGCAGGATGTAACACACTTCGAGGTAGTTGGACTCGGTCGCTAACTGATCGATCGGGAAACCACGGTGGAGCAGGATACCTTCATCACCGTCGATAAAAGTGATTTTAGATTCACAAGATGCGGTTGAAGTGAAACCAGGGTCAAAGGTGAAAACCCCTTTTGAACCAAGACTACGAATATCAATTACATCCTGACCGAGCGTGCCCTTTAGCACATCTAGTTCGATAGCAGTATCACCACCTAGGGTGATTTTTGCTTTAGTATCAGACATTTATGGTCTCCTTAGCGCCTTTATTGCTTAAGACTGCCTGGGGTGGATTTGCCTTCGGCCCGCGTCTGCTTACGTTACCAGTTTGTTATGTTGCACACAGCTCTGCGTCAGCGAAATGGGCAGGGTACAGAGCAAAGGCGCTTGATGGTACGTCTTCAGTCTACGACGAAATAGCAGCAAATCAGCGTTTTAGCAGTCCGAATTTGAAAATCTGTATACCACTAATAACTGTCCTGATTACATCGGTCAATACCAACACACTGTTGCATAACTTATTCTCAGGTGAAAGAGTGACCCCATAACTTTTGAGCATTATTGCATTTATCTGGTAATGGTTGTAACAAGAATGTTTAATATTTGTCAAATCAGGTGATTAAATTTTAAAATAATGTTGTTATCGTGACCTTGATCACTGTTCGGGACAAAACCCGACAAACTATATGTAGGTTAATTGTAATGATTTTGTGAACGTCCTATACTGCGGCCAGGTCTCCGGAACACCCTGCAATCCCGAGCCACCCAGCGTTGTCTGGTCACGTTTTAGCTCTTAATTAAGGGTTTAATCATGACCACAGGTTATAGAAAGGACGCTGTCTGACCCGCAAGCAGACCGGAGGAAGGAAACAATAAGAACAGCATGTGGGCGTTATTCATGGTAAGAAATGTGAAAAAACAAAGACCTGTCAATCTGGATCTGCAAACGATCCGGTTCCCAATCACTGCGATAGCGTCCATTCTCCATCGCGTTTCCGGTGTGATCACCTTCGTGGCGGTCGGAATTCTGCTTTGGTTGCTGGGCACCAGTCTTTCCTCTCCCGAAGGTTTCCTCGTGGCGTCATCCATCATGGATAGCTTCTTCGTGAAGTTTATCATGTGGGGCATTCTGACCGCGCTGGCATACCACGCCGTTGTGGGCATTCGCCACCTGATGATGGATTTTGGTTATCTGGAAGAAACCCTCGAAGTAGGGACACGCTCCGCTAAGATTTCTTTTGTTATTACTGTCGTGCTTTCACTTCTCGCAGGAGTCCTCGTATGGTAAGCAACGCCTCTGCACTGGGACGTAACGGCGTACATGACTTCATTCTGGTCCGTGCTACCGCCATCGTTCTGACCCTTTACATCATCTATATGGTCGGTTTTTTTGCCATCTCAGGTGACATTACATGGGAAGTCTGGACGGGCTTTTTCTCCTCCGCGTTCACTAAAGTCTTCACCCTGCTGGCTCTGATCTCCATTTTGATTCACGCGTGGATTGGGATGTGGCAGGTATTGACGGACTACGTTAAACCACTGGCTGTGCGCTTAGTTCTGCAACTGGTTATCGTTGCTGCGCTGGTGGCTTACGTTCTTTATGGATTTGTTGTGGTGTGGGGTGTGTGATGAAATTGCCAGTCAGAGAGTTTGATGCAGTTGTGATTGGTGCTGGTGGCGCAGGTATGCGCGCGGCACTGCAGATTTCCCAGAGCGGCCAGACCTGTGCGCTGCTCTCCAAAGTGTTCCCGACTCGTTCCCATACCGTTTCCGCGCAGGGTGGCATCACCGTCGCGCTCGGTAATACCCATGAAGATAACTGGGAATGGCACATGTACGACACCGTCAAAGGGTCGGACTATATTGGCGACCAGGATGCCATCGAGTATATGTGCAAAACCGGTCCGGAAGCGATTCTTGAACTGGACCATATGGGCCTGCCGTTCTCACGTCTTGATGACGGTACCATTTATCAGCGTCCGTTTGGCGGTCAGTCGAAGAACTTCGGCGGCGAGCAGGCGGCACGTACTGCGGCGGCGGCTGACCGTACCGGCCACGCACTGCTGCACACGCTGTACCAGCAGAACCTGAAAAACCACACCACGATTTTCTCCGAGTGGTATGCCCTGGACCTGGTGAAGAACGCCGATGGTGCCGTGGTGGGTTGTACCGCGCTGTGCATTGAAACCGGCGAAGTGGTTTACTTCAAAGCCCGTGCAACGGTCCTGGCGACCGGCGGCGCAGGCCGTATCTATCAATCCACCACCAACGCCCACATCAATACCGGTGACGGCGTCGGGATGGCTATCCGTGCCGGTGTTCCGGTACAGGATATGGAAATGTGGCAGTTCCACCCGACCGGTATCGCCGGCGCCGGGGTTCTGGTCACCGAAGGCTGCCGTGGTGAAGGCGGCTATCTGCTGAATAAACACGGCGAGCGCTTCATGGAGCGTTATGCGCCGAATGCTAAAGACCTGGCGGGTCGTGACGTGGTGGCGCGTTCCATCATGATCGAAATCCGTGAAGGCCGTGGCTGCGATGGTCCGTGGGGCCCGCATGCGAAACTGAAACTTGACCATCTGGGTAAAGAAGTTCTGGAATCCCGTCTGCCGGGTATCCTTGAGCTCTCCCGTACCTTCGCCCACGTTGACCCGGTGAAAGAGCCGATTCCGGTTATCCCAACCTGCCACTACATGATGGGCGGTATTCCGACCAAAGTGAGCGGCCAGGCATTGACCGTCAACGAGCAGGGTGAAGATGTGGTGATTCCGGGTCTGTTCGCGGTCGGTGAAATCGCCTGCGTATCGGTCCACGGTGCGAACCGTCTGGGCGGCAACTCGCTGCTTGACCTGGTGGTGTTTGGTCGTGCGGTGGGTCTGCATCTGCAGGAATCTATCGCCGAGCAGGGCGATCTGCGTGACGCGACGGAAGAAGAGATCGATGCATCTCTGGAACGTCTGAACCGCTGGAACGGTAACCGTAACGGCGAAGACCCGGTCGAAATCCGTAAAGCGCTGCAGGAATGTATGCAGCACAACTTCTCGGTATTCCGTGAAGGGGATGCGATGGCGAAGGGCCTTGAGCAGCTGAAAGCAATCCGCGAGCGCCTGAAAAATGCCCGTCTGGATGACACATCCAGCGAGTTCAATACCCAGCGTGTTGAGTGTCTGGAGCTGGATAACCTGATGGAAACCGCTTACGCCACTGCGGTGTCGGCAAACTTCCGTACCGAGAGCCGTGGCGCGCATAGCCGCTTCGACTTCCCGGAACGCGATGACGAAAACTGGCTGTGCCATTCCCTGTATCTGCCAGAGTCGGAATCCATGACGCGTCGTAGCGTCAACATGGAACCGAAACTGCGTCCGGCATTCCCGCCGAAGATTCGTACTTATTAATGCGGAGACAGGAATATGAAACTCGAGTTTTCAGTTTATCGTTATAACCCGGACGTAGACGATGCTCCGCATATGCAGGATTACACCCTGGAAGCGGAAGAAGGTCGTGACATGATGCTGCTCGATGCTCTGATGCAGCTGAAAGAAAAAGACCCGTCGCTCTCTTTCCGTCGTTCCTGCCGTGAAGGGGTTTGTGGCTCCGACGGTCTGAACATGAACGGCAAAAACGGTCTGGCGTGTATCACGCCGATCTCCGCGCTGAATCAGCCGGGTAAGAAGATTGTCATCCGTCCGCTGCCCGGTTTACCGGTAATCCGCGATTTGGTTGTGGACATGGGGCAATTCTATGCACAATATGAGAAGATTAAGCCTTACTTGTTGAATAATGGGCAAAATCCTCCGGCCCGCGAGCACCTGCAGAAGCCAGAGCAGCGTGAAAAACTCGATGGCCTGTACGAGTGTATTCTGTGCGCATGTTGTTCAACGTCTTGCCCGTCGTTCTGGTGGAACCCGGACAAGTTTATCGGCCCGGCCGGTCTGCTGGCAGCGTATCGTTTCCTGATCGACAGTCGCGATACCGAAACCGACAGCCGCCTGGAAGGGTTGAGCGATGCTTTCAGCGTATTCCGCTGTCACAGCATTATGAACTGCGTCAGTGTATGTCCAAAGGGGTTAAACCCGACGCGCGCCATCGGCCACATTAAGTCGATGCTGCTGCAGCGTAGTGCGTAAGTAACAAGGTTTGTCCCGGATGGCGCTATCGCTTATCCGGGCTACCACTAACCCTCTCCCAATGAGGAGAGGGGACAGGTAGCAGGAAATCTTTAAAAACCGCCAAATATGTACCAGTAATCAAGGCGTTCAGAGCGAGGTAAGACGGCAACTGAGCGCATCCCAGGGAGCATAGTGATGAACTATGTGACCGGGGTAAGCGAAGGCAGCCAACGCAACCGCAGCCTGAACGCAGAAGATTAATGGCAGTTTTTAAAGGTTCCTTAGCGGAAGAAACCACAACTCGTCCGCGACAAGTGAACCCCGGCACGTACAATTATTGTGCGTGGTAGTTTCTACGGCGAAATAAGCATATAAATGCTTAAGGGATCACGATGCAGAACGGCGCAATGAAAGCCTGGCTGGACTCTTCTTACCTCTCTGGTTCGAACCAGAGCTGGATAGAACAGCTCTATGAAGACTTCTTAACCGATCCTGACTCTGTTGACGCCAACTGGCGTTCTATGTTCCAGCAGTTACCTGGCACCGGAGTCAAACCGGATCAATTTCATTCGAAAACGCGTGATTATTTCCGTCGACTGGCGAAGGATGCCTCACGTTACACTTCTTCGATTTCCGACCCTGATACCAATGTGAAGCAGGTTAAAGTCCTGCAGCTCATCAACGCATATCGCTTCCGTGGTCACCAGCATGCGAATCTCGATCCGCTGGGACTGTGGAAACAAGACAGAGTAGCGGATCTCGATCCTGCCTACCACGATCTGACTGAGGCCGATTTCCAGGAAAGCTATAACGTAGGTTCTTTTGCCATCGGTAAAGACACGATGAAGCTGGGCGATCTGATCGCCGCGCTTAAGCAAACCTACTGCGGCGCAATCGGCGCAGAATACATGCATATCACCTCTACTGAAGAAAAACGCTGGATCCAGCAGCGCATCGAATCAGTAGCAGGGAAAGCCAGCTTTACCGCTGACGAGAAAAAACGCTTCCTGACCGAGCTGACCGCTGCGGAAGGGCTGGAACGTTATCTCGGCGCGAAATTCCCGGGTGCTAAACGCTTCTCGCTGGAAGGCGGTGATGCGCTGATCCCGATGCTCAAAGAGATGATTCGCCACGCTGGCAAGAGCGGTACCCGTGAAGTGGTTCTGGGTATGGCGCACCGTGGTCGTCTGAACGTGCTGGTCAACGTGCTGGGCAAACGCCCGCAGGAGCTGTTTGACGAATTCGCGGGTAAACATAAAGAACACCTCGGCACCGGTGACGTGAAGTACCATATGGGCTTCTCTTCCGACATGGAGACCGAAGGTGGCCTGGTGCACCTTGCACTGGCGTTTAACCCGTCACACCTCGAAATTGTCAGCCCGGTGGTTATCGGTTCCGTCCGCGCTCGTCTGGATCGCCTCGACGAGCCAAGCAGCAATAAAGTACTGCCGATTACTATCCACGGTGATGCCGCAGTGACCGGCCAGGGTGTGGTTCAGGAAACCCTGAACATGTCCAAGGCTCGTGGTTATGAAGTTGGCGGTACCGTGCGTATCGTTATCAACAACCAGGTGGGCTTTACTACCTCGAACCCGCTGGATGCGCGCTCTACGCCATACTGCACCGACATCGGTAAAATGGTTCAGGCACCGATCTTCCACGTCAACGCGGATGACCCGGAAGCGGTCGCTTTCGTTACCCGTCTGGCGCTGGATTTCCGCAATACCTTCAAACGCGATGTCTTCATCGACCTGGTGTGCTACCGCCGTCACGGCCATAACGAAGCCGATGAGCCGAGTGCAACCCAGCCGCTGATGTATCAGAAAATCAAAAAACATCCGACGCCGCGCAAAATCTACGCCGACAAACTTGAGCAGGATAAAGTGTCGACGCTGGAAGATGCCACCGAACAGGTTAACCTCTACCGTGATGCGCTGGATGCCGGCGAATGCGTGGTCGAGGAGTGGCGCCCGATGAACCTGCACTCCTTCACCTGGTCGCCGTACCTCAACCACGAATGGGATGAGAACTACCCGAGCACCGTGGAGATGAAACGTCTGCAGGAGCTGGCCAAACGCATCAGCACCGTGCCGGACAGCATCGAAATGCAGTCTCGCGTAGCGAAGATTTATGGCGATCGTCAGTCAATGGCTGCCGGTGAGAAGCTGTTCGACTGGGGCGCTGCGGAAAACCTGGCTTACGCCACGCTGGTTGATGAAGGGATCCCTATCCGTCTTTCCGGTGAAGACTCCGGTCGCGGTACCTTCTTCCACCGCCACTCGGTCATTCATAACCAGGTGAACGGTTCAACCTACACCCCGCTGCAGCATGTGCATAACAGCCAGGAACATTTCAAAGTCTGGGACTCCGTGCTGTCTGAAGAAGCGGTCCTGGCCTTCGAATACGGCTACGCTACTGCAGAACCACGCACGCTGACCATCTGGGAAGCGCAGTTCGGTGACTTTGCCAACGGCGCTCAGGTGGTTATCGACCAGTTCATCAGCTCCGGTGAGCAGAAGTGGGGCCGTATGTGCGGTCTGGTAATGCTGCTGCCGCACGGCTACGAAGGTCAGGGCCCGGAGCACTCCTCCGCGCGTCTGGAACGTTATCTGCAACTGTGTGCTGAACAAAACATGCAGGTCTGCGTCCCGTCAACGCCAGCTCAGGTTTACCACATGCTGCGTCGTCAGGCGCTGCGCGGTATGCGCCGTCCGTTGGTGGTGATGTCGCCGAAATCTCTGCTGCGTCACCCGCTGGCGGTTTCCAGCCTCGAAGAACTGGCGAACGGCACCTTCCAGCCGGCTATCGGCGAGATCGACGATCTCGATCCGAAAGGCGTGAAGCGTGTTGTGCTGTGCTCTGGTAAGGTTTACTACGACCTGCTGGAACAACGGCGTAAGAACGACCAAAAAGATGTCGCTATCGTGCGCGTAGAGCAGCTCTATCCGTTCCCGCATCAGGCGGTACAGGAAGCGCTGAAGCCTTATGCTCACGTCCATGACTTTGTCTGGTGCCAGGAAGAACCGCTCAACCAGGGCGCGTGGTACTGCAGCCAGCATCACTTCCGTGAAGTGATTCCATTTGGGGCCTCTCTGCGTTACGCAGGCCGCCCGGCCTCTGCCTCTCCGGCAGTAGGGTATATGTCCGTTCACCAGAAACAGCAACAAGATCTGGTCAATGACGCGCTGAACGTCGATTAATTAAAGGATACATAATGAGTAGCGTAGATATTCTGGTTCCCGATCTGCCTGAGTCCGTCGCTGATGCGACCGTTGCGACCTGGCATAAAAAACCGGGCGATAGCGTCCAGCGTGATGAAGTGCTGGTAGAAATCGAAACTGACAAAGTGGTACTGGAAGTACCGGCTTCAGCGGATGGCATTCTGGATGCAGTACTGGAAGATGAAGGTGCAACCGTGCTTTCTCGCCAGATCCTTGGTCGCCTTCGTGAAGGCAACAGTGCGGGCAAAGAGTCCGCCGCGAAAGCCGATGCGAAAGAGTCCACCCCGGCTCAGCGTCAACAGGCGTCTTTGGAAGAGCAGAGCAACGATGCCCTCAGCCCGGCGATCCGTCGCCTGCTGGCTGAGCACAGCCTCGATGCTAACGCTATCAAAGGCACCGGTGTTGGCGGTCGTCTGACCCGTGAAGATGTTGAGAAACATCTGGCAGCTGCACCGGCGAAAGCTGAAGCGAAAGCACCGGCAGCCGCCGCAGCCGCTCCTGTTGCACAACTGGGCCACCGTTCAGAAAAACGTGTTCCGATGACCCGTCTGCGCAAACGCGTTGCCGAGCGTCTGCTGGAAGCGAAAAACTCTACCGCCATGCTGACGACCTTTAACGAAGTCAACATGAAGCCGATTATGGATCTGCGTAAGCAGTACGGCGATGCCTTCGAGAAACGTCACGGTATCCGTCTGGGCTTTATGTCCTTCTACGTGAAAGCCGTGGTTGAAGCGCTGAAACGCTACCCGGAAGTGAACGCGTCCATCGATGGCGATGACGTGGTTTACCACAACTACTTCGACGTCAGTATGGCCGTTTCCACGCCGCGCGGTCTGGTAACACCGGTTCTGCGTGATGTTGACCTGCTGGGCATGGCGGACATCGAAAAGAATATTAAAGAGCTGGCAGTGAAAGGCCGTGACGGCAAGCTGACTGTAGATGACCTGATCGGCGGTAATTTCACCATTACCAACGGCGGCGTCTTCGGTTCTCTGATGTCCACGCCAATCATCAACCCACCGCAGAGCGCCATTCTGGGTATGCATGCCATCAAAGATCGCCCGATGGCGGTCAATGGCAAGGTGGAAATTCTGCCGATGATGTACCTGGCACTCTCCTACGACCACCGTCTGATTGACGGACGTGAATCGGTAGGCTTCCTGGTTGCTATTAAAGAACTGCTGGAAGACCCGACTCGTCTGCTGCTGGACGTGTAGTGATAATGGCCCGGAAGCGTTCAGCTCACCGGGCCAATAAAAACATCATCAGCGCTGTGGGCCTGCGGGCTTTACAGACTACATGATAACGATTACCTGAAGGATGGACTGAACACATGAACTTACATGAATATCAGGCAAAACAACTGTTTGCCCGCTATGGCTTACCGGCGCCGGTGGGTTATGCCTGTACTACTCCGCGTGAAGCAGAAGAAGCTGCATCAAAAATCGGTGCGGGTCCGTGGGTAGTGAAATGTCAGGTTCACGCTGGTGGCCGCGGTAAAGCGGGCGGTGTGAAAGTAGTTAACAGTAAAGAAGACATTCGCGCCTTTGCCGAGCATTGGCTGGGTAAACGTCTGGTGACCTACCAGACAGATGCTAACGGTCAGCCTGTTAACCAGATCCTGGTTGAAGCAGCGACTGATATCGCGAAAGAGCTGTATCTCGGTGCTGTTGTTGACCGTAGCTCCCGTCGCGTGGTGTTCATGGCCTCCACCGAAGGTGGCGTGGAAATCGAAAAAGTAGCAGAAGAAACGCCGCACCTGATCCACAAAATTGCCATCGATCCGCTGGCCGGCCCAATGCCGTACCAGGGTCGTGAGCTGGCGTTCAAACTGGGTCTGGAAGGTAAACAGGTTCAGCAGTTCACCAAAATCTTCATGGGTCTGGCGAACATTTTCCTGGAGCGCGACCTGGCGCTGATCGAAATTAACCCGCTGGTCATCACCAAGCAGGGCGACCTGATTTGCCTCGATGGCAAACTGGGCGCTGATGGCAACGCACTGTTCCGCCAGCCGGATCTGCGTGAAATGCGCGACCAGTCTCAGGAAGATCCGCGTGAAGCTCAGGCTGCACAGTGGGAACTGAACTACGTTGCGCTCGACGGCAACATCGGTTGCATGGTTAACGGCGCTGGCCTGGCGATGGGTACCATGGACATCGTTAAGCTGCACGGCGGCGAACCGGCTAACTTCCTCGACGTTGGCGGCGGCGCAACCAAAGAGCGCGTAACCGAAGCGTTCAAAATCATCCTCTCTGACGACAACGTTAAAGCGGTTCTGGTTAACATCTTCGGCGGTATCGTTCGCTGTGACCTGATTGCTGATGGCATCATCGGCGCGGTCGAAGAAGTGGGCGTTAACGTACCGGTTGTCGTACGTCTGGAAGGTAACAACGCCGAACTGGGCGCGAGAAAACTGGCTGACAGCGGCCTGAATATTATTGCAGCGAAAAGTCTGACGGACGCAGCACAGCAGGTTGTTGCCGCAGTGGAGGGGAAATAATGTCAGTTTTAATTAATAAAGATACCAAGGTTATCTGCCAGGGCTTCACCGGTAGCCAGGGTTCATTCCACTCTGAACAAGCGATTGCTTACGGTACTCAGATGGTTGGCGGCGTTACGCCAGGCAAAGGCGGCACCACGCATCTGGGCCTGCCGGTGTTCAACACCGTGCGCGAAGCCGTTGAAGCGACCGGCGCGACGGCGACCGTTATCTACGTTCCGGCTCCGTTCTGTAAAGACTCCATTCTGGAAGCGATCGACGCGGGCATTAAGCTGATCATCACCATCACCGAAGGTATCCCGACTCTGGATATGCTGACGGTGAAAGTGAAGCTGGATGAAGCTGGCGTGCGGATGATCGGTCCGAACTGCCCAGGTGTTATCACCCCAGGCGAGTGCAAAATCGGCATCATGCCGGGTCACATTCACAAGCCGGGTAAAGTGGGTATCGTTTCCCGTTCCGGTACGCTGACCTATGAAGCGGTTAAGCAGACCACCGACTATGGCTTCGGCCAGTCTACCTGCGTCGGTATCGGCGGTGACCCGATCCCAGGCTCTAACTTCATCGACATCCTGAAGATGTTCCAGGAAGACCCGCAGACTGAAGCGATCGTAATGATCGGTGAAATCGGCGGCAGCGCTGAAGAAGAAGCTGCAGCTTACATTAAAGATCACGTGACTAAGCCGGTTGTTGGCTACATCGCGGGCGTTACCGCGCCGAAAGGCAAGCGTATGGGCCACGCAGGCGCCATCATCGCTGGCGGTAAAGGTACGGCGGATGAGAAATTCGCAGCGCTGGAAGCAGCGGGTGTGAAAACCGTACGCAGCCTGGCTGATATCGGCGAAGCGCTGAAAGCCATCATCAAGTAAACCCTCTCTGCTCGTTGTGAGCAGTTAAATGTCCGATTTCGACATGGTTGGCCACCGTCAGGTGGCCTTTTTTATGCCTGCATTTCCCCGCATCAGCCATCGTGACAGGGGCATTCACCTGATGGTTTTATCGTTTTAGCCCGAGAAACCCTCGCTATTGTATTGATTTATCACCTTATTTTTATGATTGTCGTGTGATTATTTCCAGCCAGGGGAGGGCAGGGTTCTCGCGACTATTTTTGCTGGAAAAAGTAAAAGATAAAAATGATGACTTAATTGATGCTGTCTATTAGGCAAATTACTGTGAGGCGTCTAACATTATTCAGATCGGCGTTTTTTTTACGAAATTCGCCTTAACGTTAAAACATATTACCTGCAATTCTCATATCTCTCTTTTTGGTAACTATTGTTGGCATGTTTTAAACATGTATTTAACATTAGATTCACCATTATTCTTTGTTGGGATACATAATTAACATGCGTGGGAAAAATTGATTTATATCAATACTTAAAGCTTGGAAAAAATCCCAAAAAATCGTTAAATTGTCGCCAATCAAATTGGCCTAAACCGGGCAAATTCGCTATATATTGATCACTGTCGTAAATGTAAAACAGATTCAATAAAATCCTGTTTATTGTAAGGTTATTGCGGCGTAATATATTGGGGAATCAATTGGGTTTTTCGTTAACGTATTTGTAACCTTTGCGAGGAGCTGTTTCATCTGGTGACGAAACGGTAACGAAGCGGGAAGCAAGTTATTTTGTATTGGGGCATGCGTATGAGCTTACTGCGGTGGGTTCATTCTCGGAGTCTTCATGCGATGAGCAAGGAGTCATGATGTTAGATATAGTCGAACTGTCGCGCTTACAGTTTGCCTTGACCGCGATGTACCACTTCCTTTTTGTGCCACTGACGCTCGGTATGGCGTTCCTGCTGGCCATCATGGAAACGGTTTACGTCCTTTCCGGCAAACAAATTTATAAAGATATGACCAAGTTCTGGGGCAAGTTGTTTGGTATCAACTTTGCGCTGGGTGTGGCAACAGGTTTGACCATGGAGTTCCAGTTCGGGACAAACTGGTCGTATTACTCTCACTACGTGGGCGATATCTTCGGTGCGCCGCTGGCGATTGAAGGTCTGATGGCCTTCTTCCTGGAATCTACCTTTGTCGGCCTGTTCTTCTTCGGCTGGGATCGTCTGGGTAAAGTGCAGCACATGGCGGTAACCTGGCTGGTCGCGCTGGGCTCCAACATGTCAGCATTGTGGATCCTCGTCGCTAACGGGTGGATGCAAAACCCGATCGCATCAGACTTCAACTTCGAAACCATGCGCATGGAAATGGTCAGCTTCTCCGAGCTGGTCCTGAACCCTGTTGCCCAGGTGAAGTTTGTTCACACGGTAGCCTCCGGTTATGTCTGCGGCGCGATGTTCATTCTGGGCATCAGCTCCTACTACATGCTGCGCGGTCGTGACTTCGCCTTTGCTAAACGCTCCTTTGCTATCGCAGCCAGCTTCGGTATGGCCGCTATTCTCTCCGTTATTGTCCTCGGCGATGAATCCGGTTACGAAATGGGTGACGTGCAAAAAACCAAACTGGCGGCTATCGAAGCCGAATGGGAAACGCAGCCGGCTCCGGCGGCCTTTACCCTGTTTGGTATTCCTGACCAGGATGCACAGACTAACCACTTCGCAATTCAGATCCCTTACGCGCTGGGCATTATTGCCACCCGTTCGGTTGATAAGCCGGTTATCGGTCTGAAGGACCTGATGGCACAGCACGAAGAGCGTATCCGTAACGGGATGAAAGCTTACAGTCTGCTGGAAGAGCTGCGTGCTGGCTCCACCGATCCGGCGGTTCGCGATCGGTTCAACAACGTGAAAAAGGATCTGGGCTACGGTCTGCTGCTGAAACGCTATACCCCGAACGTTGCAGACGCGACGGAAGCACAAATCCAGCAGGCAACCAAAGACTCTATTCCGCGCGTTGCGCCGCTGTACTTCGCATTCCGTATTATGGTTGCCTGCGGCATCCTGATGCTGGGGATCATTGCTGCTTCCTTCTGGACGGTGCTTCGTAATCAGATTGGCGAGAAGAAATGGCTGCTGCGCATCGCGCTGTACGCGATGCCGCTGCCATGGATTGCCATCGAATCTGGTTGGTTCGTGGCGGAGTACGGCCGTCAGCCGTGGGCGATAGGTGAAGTGTTGCCGACTGCGGTGGCAAACTCGTCGCTGAGCGTGGGCGATCTGCTCTTCTCGATGCTGCTGATTTGTGGTCTGTACACCCTGTTCCTGGTGGCTGAATTGTACCTGATGTTCAAATTCGCACGCCGTGGACCAAGCAGCCTGAAAACTGGTCGCTACCACTTTGAGCAGTCTTCCACGACTACTCAGCCGGCACGCTAAGACAGGAGTCGTGAAATGATCGATTATGAAGTATTACGTTTAATCTGGTGGCTGCTGATCGGCGTACTGTTGATTGGTTTTGCCGTCACCGATGGTTTCGACATGGGGGTGGGCATGCTCACCCGCTTCCTCGGTCGCAATGACACCGAGCGTCGAATCATGATTAACTCCATCGCCCCGCACTGGGACGGAAACCAGGTGTGGCTGATCACCGCGGGCGGCGCGCTGTTTGCCGCCTGGCCGACGGTGTACGCTGCGGCGTTCTCCGGCTTCTATGTGGCGATGATCCTGGTGCTGGCTTCCTTGTTCTTCCGTCCGGTAGGTTTTGACTATCGTTCGAAGATTGAAGACACTCGCTGGCGTAACATGTGGGACTGGGGCATTTTCATCGGTAGCTTTGTACCGCCGCTGGTGATTGGTGTCGCATTCGGTAACCTGCTGCAGGGCGTACCGTTCCATATGGACGAGTATATGCGCCTGTACTACACCGGTAACTTCTTCCAGCTGCTGAACCCGTTTGGTCTGCTGGCCGGTATTGTTAGCGTGGCGATGATCCTGACCCAGGGCGCGACCTATCTGCAGATGCGTACCGTGGGTGAGTTGCACCTGCGTGCCCGCGTCACTTCTCAGGTTGCGGCGCTGGTTACTCTGGTGTGCTTCCTGCTGGCAGGGGTGTGGGTGGTTTACGGTATCGACGGTTACGTAGTAACCACCGCTATCGATCACTCTGCGCCGTCTAACCCGCTGACCAAAGAAGTTGCGCGTCAGGCTGGTGCATGGCTGGTTAACTTCCAGAACATGCCGGCACTGTGGATTATCCCGGCGCTGGGCGTAGTGCTGCCGCTGCTGACCATTGTGACTTCACGTCTGGAAAAAGGCGCGCTGGCGTTTGTTTTCTCTTCCGTGACCCTGGCGTGCATCATCCTGACCTCTGGGATTGCGATGTTCCCGTTCATCATGCCGTCCAGCACCATGATGAACGTTAGCCTGACCATGTGGGATGCAACCTCCAGCCAGCTGACGTTGAACGTGATGACCTACGCGGCGATTGTCTTCGTGCCGATTATTCTGGCGTACACCACCTGGTGTTACTGGAAAATGTTTGGCCGCATCACTCGCGAAGACATCGAAAAGAACACCCACTCGCTGTACTAAGGTAAGGAGCTATAAATGTGGTATTTCGCATGGATTTTGGGAACGCTTCTTGCCTGTGCTTTTGGCGTGATTACTGCGTTAGCGCTTGAGCACGTTGAAGCGACCAAAGCAGGTAAAGAAGAACATTGATGAGTAAAATTATCGCAATGATGTATGCGATAATGGACAAGCGCCCATTGAGGGCGCTTTCCTTATTGATGGCTCTGCTGTTGGCAGGGTGCATCATGTGGGATCCGTCGCGCTTCGCGGCGAAAACCAGTTCACTGGAGATCTGGCACGGGTTCCTGCTGATGTGGGCCGTGTGCGCCGGGGTTATCCACGGTGTGGGTTTCAGCCCGCGAGCCGTCCACTGGAAAGGGATTTTTTGTCCACTTATCGCTGATATTGTCCTCATTACAGGGCTGTTTTTTTTCTTCTTTTGAAAGAGAAGAGAATAAGAGAACTCTGTTATCCTCATGGGCTTGCATAAGCCCATAAAAATTTACTCGCTGTTTACTTTCTCCCATTCCCAACCACGTTCCCCGCGCGTATAGTAGCGAAGTTTGAAAGCACTACTCTTTTTTTGCATTACCGGGATGTAAAGTGAATACAACGCTGTTTCGATGGCCGGTACGTGTCTACTATGAAGACACCGATGCCGGTGGTGTGGTTTACCACGCCAGCTACGTCGCTTTTTATGAAAGAGCACGCACAGAGATGCTGCGCCACCATCACTTCAGTCAGCAGGTTCTGCTGGCTGAACGAGTTGCCTTCGTGGTTCGCAAAATGACGCTGGAATATTTTGCGCCCGCCAGACTCGACGATATGCTCGAAATCCAGACAGAAATCACCTCAATGCGAGGCACCTCTTTGGTTTTCACGCAGCGAATCGTCAACGCAGAGAATACAGTTTTGAATGAAGCTGAAGTTCTCATTGTGTGCGTTGATCCACTCTTAATGAAGCCTCGTGCGCTTCCCAAGTCTATTGTCGCGGAGTTTAAGCAGTGACTGACATGAATATCCTTGATTTGTTCCTGAAGGCGAGCCTTCTGGTTAAACTTATCATGTTGATTTTGATTGGTTTTTCTATCGCTTCCTGGGCTATCATTATTCAGAGAACGCGTATCCTCAATACGGCAAGCCGCGAAGCGGAAGCTTTTGAAGACAAATTCTGGTCGGGTATTGAGCTGTCTCGCCTGTATCAGGAAAGCCAGGGGCGTCGCGATAACCTGGTGGGGTCTGAACAAATTTTTTACAGCGGTTTCAAGGAGTTCGCCCGTTTGCATCGCGCAAACAGCCATGCGCCTGAAGCCGTGGTGGAGGGGGCGTCGCGTGCGATGCGTATCTCCATGAACCGCGAGCTGGAAACCCTGGAAACGCATATTCCGTTCCTCGGAACCGTCGGCTCCATCAGTCCGTATATCGGTCTGTTCGGTACCGTCTGGGGGATCATGCACGCCTTTATTGCACTCGGTGCGGTAAAACAGGCGACACTGCAGATGGTTGCGCCAGGTATTGCGGAAGCGCTTATCGCCACCGCAATTGGCCTGTTTGCGGCAATCCCGGCGGTCATGGCCTATAACCGTTTGAACCAGCGCGTGAACAAACTTGAACTGAACTACGACAACTTTATGGAAGAGTTCACCGCGATTCTGCACCGTCAGGCGTTTACCAGCAGCGAAAGCAATAAGGGGTAAGCCATGGCCAGAGCACGTGGACGCGGACGTCGCGAACTGAAGTCCGAGATCAACATCGTTCCGCTGCTGGATGTCCTGTTGGTGCTGTTGCTGATTTTTATGGCGACCGCACCGATCATTACGCAGAGCGTAGAGGTCGACCTGCCGGATGCGACGGAATCACAAGCGGTTAAAAGCAATGATGAGCCGCCGGTGATCGTTGAGGTTTCCGGCATCGGGCAGTACAGCGTAAAAGTGGGCCCGGAAACGCTGTCGCAACTGCCGCCAGAGCAGGTTATTGCTGAAGCGAAACGCCGACTCGACGCGAACGAGAAAACGGTGTTCCTGATCGGCGGTGCGAAAGACGTCCCTTACGATGAAATTATTAAAGCGCTTAACCTGTTGCATAGCGCAGGGGTTAAATCGGTTGGCTTAATGACCAAGCCTATTTAATCGCTTCAGATATGTGCGCCCGTGAGGCCGTTGGCGGCGAGAGTTACTGGCTCGCTGCCGGCAAGAACTGCGGGAACAGGCGAACAGTTTTTGGGAACCGATAGTGTCAAAGGCAACCGAACAAAACGACAAGCTTAAACGAGCGATCATAGTTTCAGTCGCGCTGCACATCATTCTGATCGCGCTGCTGATCTGGAGTTCGTTTGATGAGCATCTGGATACCTCAGCCGGTGGCGGTGGGGGTTCTTCCATTGATGCGGTGATGGTCGATCCTGGGGCGGTCGTGAATAACTACAACCGTCAGCAGCAGCAGCAGGCCAGTTCGCGTCGTGCCGCTGAGCAGCGCGAAAAGCAGGCTCAGCAGCAGGCGGAAGAACTGCGTGAAAAGCAGGCCGCAGAGCAAGAGCGCCTGAAGCAGCTTGAGCAGGATCGTCTGCAGGCGCAGGAAGCCGCTAAAGAAGCGAAAGAACAGCAGAAGCAGGCTGAAGAAGCCGCGGAGAAAGCGGCTGCTGCCGCGAAAGCCAAAGCAGATTCTCAGGCCAAAGAAGCGCAGGAAGCCGCAGCAAAAGCTGCCGCTGATGCGAAGGCGAAAGCCGATGCTCAGGCGAAAGTAGCGGAAGCTGCGGCAGCCAAAGCCGCCGCTGATGCGAAGAAACAGGCTGAAGCCGAAGCGGCGAAAGCCGCTGCAGATGCTCAGAAGAAAGCGGAAGCCGTAGCAGCGAAAGCCGCCGCGGACGCCGCGAAAAAAGCGCAGCAGCAGGCTGAGAAGCAAGCTAAGCAGGAAGCTGCTAAGCAGGCAGCAGCCGAGAAAGCCGCGGCTGAAAAAGCCGCCGCCCAGAAGGCAGCCTCTGAGAAAGCGGCCGCAGATAAAGCCGCCGCCGCAGAGAAAGCCGCAGCGGAAAAAGCAGAAAAAGCCGCAGCTGCCAAAGCCGCAGCAGCGGAAAAAGCTGCCGCTGATAAAGCAGCTAAGGCCGCCGCAGCGAAAGCAGCAGCAGCGAAAAAAGCGGCTGCCGCGAAAGATGCTGATGGCGTCGACGACCTGCTGGGTGACCTGAGTTCAGGTAAGAATGCGCCGAAAGGAAGCACCAGTGGTAGCAATGGTGGCTCATCTCCTGCTAAAGGAAGTAAACCTGGACAAGGTGGTGCGTCACAGGCCGAGATTGCCAATTATATTTCGCAGGTGCAGGCAGCGATTAAGGGGCATCTCTATGACTGGGATTCATACAAAGGCAAAATGTGTACGTTACGTGTGAATCTTGCTCAGGATGGAACGTTGTTGAATGTGAAATCTGAAGGCGGCGATCCGGCGTTTTGTCAGCAGATGCTGGCAGCGACGAGCCGAATGAGCAAATTCCCTAAACCGCCTTCACAGGCTGTTTATGAAACATTCAAAAACGCGCCGCTGGACTTTAAGCCGCAGTGATGTTTTTCCCCGTGCAAGCGGGGCAAAACAATCTATGGTAGTCACTGGGTTTTGGTAGTTTTGTATATTTGAGTTTGTTAACATTCTGCTAAATTATCGTGGGCTTTCCGCCCGGATAAGGGAGATATGATGAAGCAGGCATTACGAGTAGCATTTGGTTTTTTAATGCTGTGGGCGGCAGTGCTGCACGCAGAAGTACGTATCGAGATCACCCAAGGGGTGGACTCGGCGCGCCCGATCGGCGTTGTGCCGTTCCAGTGGGCTGGGCCGGGTGCTGCACCTGAAGATATTGGCGGTGTCGTGGCGGCTGACCTGCGTAACAGCGGTAAGTTCAACCCACTGGATCGCTCGCGTCTGCCTCAGCAACCGGGTACTGCACAAGAAGTGCAGCCGGCGGCATGGTCTGCGCTGGGTATCGATGCGGTCGTGGTTGGTCAGGTCACTGGTAACCCGGATGGCTCGTACAACGTAGCATACCAGCTGGTCGATACCGGCGGTGCTCCGGGGACGATTCTGGCGCAAAACTCTTATAAGGTCACTAAACAGTACCTGCGCTATGCGGCTCACACCGCCAGCGACGCGGTATTTGAGAAGCTGACTTCTATTAAGGGTGCGTTCCGTACTCGTATTGCGTACGTGGTGCAGACTAACGGCGGCCAGTTCCCGTACGAACTGCGCGTCTCTGACTACGATGGCTACAACCAGTTCACCGTTCACCGCTCACCACAGCCGCTGATGTCTCCGGCATGGTCTCCGGACGGTTCTAAACTGGCTTACGTTACCTTCGAAAGCGGTCGTTCAGCGCTGGTCGTGCAGACGCTGGCTAACGGCGCGGTGCGTCAGATTGCCTCTTTCCCGCAGCATAACGGGGCACCGGCCTTCTCGCCGGACGGCTCTAAACTGGCATTTGCGCTGTCAAAAACCGGTAGCCTGCAGCTGTATGTGATGGAACTGGGCTCTGGTCAGATTCGTCAGATAACTACCGGTCGCAGCAACAACACCGAACCAACCTGGTTCCCGGACAGCCAAAACCTGGCCTTTACGTCTGACCAGGCCGGTCGTCCGCAGGTGTACAAAGTCAGCATCGGCGGCGGTACTCCGCAGCGTATCTCCTGGGAAGGTTCTCAGAACCAGGATGCGGATGTCAGCAGCGACGGTAAATTTATGGTAATGGTGAGCTCGGCCAGCGGTCAGCAGCACATTGCCAAACAAGATCTGGTAGCGGGTGGCGTACAAGTTTTGTCGTCAACGTTCCTGGATGAAACGCCAAGTCTGGCACCTAACGGCACTATGGTAATCTACAGCTCTTCTCAGGGGATGGGATCCGTGCTGAATCTGGTTTCTACAGATGGGCGTTTCAAAGCGCGTCTTCCGGCGACTGATGGACAGGTCAAATTCCCTGCCTGGTCTCCGTATCTGTGATAATAAATAATTGATTATTAAAGGAATCAAAGAAATGCAACTGAACAAAGTGCTGAAAGGGCTGATGATCGCTCTGCCGGTTATGGCAATCGCGGCGTGTTCTTCTAACAAGAATGCCAGCAACGACCAGAGCGGTGAAGGCATGTTGGGTGCCGGCACTGGTATGGATGCTAACGCTAACGGTGGCAACATGTCTTCCGAAGAGCAAGCTCGTCTGCAAATGCAGCAGCTGCAGCAGAACAACATCGTTTACTTCGATCTGGACAAGTACGATATCCGTTCTGACTTCGCTGCAATGCTGGATGCGCACGCTAACTTCCTGCGTAGCAACCCATCCTACAAAGTGACCGTTGAAGGTCACGCGGATGAGCGCGGTACTCCGGAATACAACATCGCTCTGGGTGAGCGTCGTGCTAACGCCGTTAAGATGTATCTGCAGGGCAAAGGTGTTTCCGCCGACCAGATCTCCATCGTTTCTTACGGTAAAGAAAAACCTGCAGTACTGGGTCACGACGAAGCGGCTTACGCTAAAAACCGTCGCGCCGTACTGGTTTACTAAGAGAATTGCATGAGCAGTAACTTCAGACATCATCTGTTGAGTCTGTCGTTACTGGTTGGCATAGCGGCCCCTTGGGCCGCTTTTGCTCAGGCGCCAATCAGTAGTGTCGGCTCTGGCTCGGTCGAAGACCGCGTCACTCAGCTCGAGCGTATTTCTAACGCTCACAGCCAGCTTTTAACCCAACTTCAACAACAGCTCTCCGATAACCAAAATGATATTGATTCCCTGCGCGGTCAGATTCAGGAAAGCCAGTATCAGTTGAATCAGGTTGTTGAACGCCAGAAACAAATCCTGCTACAAATCGACGCTCTTGGTAGCGGCGGTGCAGCAGCAGGTTCCCAGACCTCATCGTCTGCGGGTGATCAGGGCGCAGCAGCAGCTACAGCGGCGCCAGCAGCCTCCTCAGGCGCTCCGGCGTCGAGCGGTGATGCAAATACTGATTACAACGCGGCGATTGCTCTGGTGAAGGATCCTTCGCGCCAGGATGACGCGATGGCGGCATTTCAGACTTTCGTTAAACAGTACCCGGATTCAACATATCAGCCGAACGCCAACTACTGGCTCGGTCAGTTGAATTACAATAAGGGGAAAAAAGACGATGCCGCGTACTATTTTGCTTCCGTGGTGAAAAATTACCCGAAATCCCCTAAAGCGCCAGATGCGATGTTTAAGGTTGGCGTGATCATGCAGGACAAAGGGGATACGGCGAAGGCAAAAGCCGTCTACCAGCAGGTCGTGAGTAAATTTCCCGGCACCGATGGTGCAAAACAAGCTCAGAAACGTCTTAACACGCTGGGATGATTATGGCATGACCAGAAATCGCATTATTTCTGGTCTTGTCGTGTGAATCCTAAGCAGTCAGATGTTTTTTATCGAAATACTTGTTGCGCTGAATTCTTAAATCAGTAATATATGCCGCCGTTGCCAAGGGATATCGAACAAGCCTGAAGCGGCAAAAAAAGTGGGTCGTTAGCTCAGTTGGTAGAGCAGTTGACTTTTAATCAATTGGTCGCAGGTTCGAATCCTGCACGACCCACCAATTAAAAAGTGGAATGCGGTAGTAAAACGTGAAGGATAACGTTGCGAGAGCAACGGCCCGTAGGGCGAGGCGAAGCCGAGTCATCCTGCACGACCAACCACTAATTAGCAGTATCCAGCGTAGTATCGGGTGATTAGCTCAGCTGGGAGAGCACCTCCCTTACAAGGAGGGGGTCGGCGGTTCGATCCCGTCATCACCCACCACTCGGGTCGTTAGCTCAGTTGGTAGAGCAGTTGACTTTTAATCAATTGGTCGCAGGTTCGAATCCTGCACGACCCACCAATTTAACATCGAACTCAGATGTTGAACGTGAAGGATAACGTTGCACAGCAACGGCCCGTAGGGCGAGCGAAAGCGAGTAATCCTGCACGACCCACCAATTTTTGATTGGTGATGAGTGAAGAATAATTCAGGTTGTACCCGAGCGGGTCGTTAGCTCAGTTGGTAGAGCAGTTGACTTTTAATCAATTGGTCGCAGGTTCGAATCCTGCACGACCCACCAATTTAACATCAAATGTTGATGTTAAATGTGAAGGATAACGTTGCACAGCAACGGCCCGTAGGGCGAGCGAAAGCGAGTCATCCTGCACAACCCACTATCCTGAATAATTAAAGCAGCAAATCCCGAAAGGGGTCGTTAGCTCAGTTGGTAGAGCAGTTGACTTTTAATCAATTGGTCGCAGGTTCGAATCCTGCACGACCCACCAATGTAAAAAGGCGCCCTAAAGGCGCCTTTTTGCTATGTGCAGAATTTGAAGATTCGAACCTGCCGCAGGTTCGGGTCAAGCGCAGCGAGACAACGGAGCCGTTTACGGCGACGGCCCGAAGGGCGAGCGACAGCGAGTCATCCTGCACGACCCACCAATGTAAAAAGGCGCCCTAAAGGCGCCTTTTTGCTATGAGTAGAATTTGAAGATTCGAACCTGCCGCAGGTTCGGGTCAAGCGAAGCGAGACAACGGAGCCGTTTACGGCGACGGCCCGAAGGGCGAGCGACAGCGAGTCATCCTGCACGACCCTCCAATGCAAAAAGGCGCCCTAAAGGCGCCTTTTTGCTATGCGCCATTTTCTTCCCGTCACATGCTTATCCTCCTTCTGTAGCCTCTGTCTGACAGTAAATTCCACACGACATTTTCTGTACAATCCGTTATCTTGTTTAGCATATAAAACACCACAGCCGTCGCTATGCCGTCTTCTGGCATATTAACGGTTTTTTCGTTAAGCCAGTAAAACGAGATTGCAAGATGAGCGTAATGTTTGACCCTGAAACGGCGATTTATCCTTTTCCGCCCAAACCGTTGCCACTCAGCCGTGACGAAAAGCACTTTTATCGTGAAAAGATTAAACGTCTGCTGCGTGAACGTGATGCGGTCATGGTTGCCCACTATTATACCGACCCGGAAATTCAGCAACTGGCAGAGGAGACCGGCGGGTGCATCTCTGATTCTCTGGAGATGGCCCGGTTCGGCGCCCGTCACCAGGCATCAACGCTGTTGGTCGCCGGAGTTCGCTTTATGGGAGAGACGGCAAAAATCCTCAGCCCGGAAAAAACGATCCTGATGCCAACCTTACATGCCGAGTGTTCACTCGATCTCGGCTGTCCGATTGAGGAGTTTTCCGCGTTTTGCGATGCGCACCCGGACCGCACCGTCGTGGTCTACGCCAATACCTCAGCGGCGGTCAAAGCACGCGCCGATTGGGTGGTAACCTCAAGCATTGCGGTGGAACTGATTGAGCATCTTGATAGTTTGGGCGAAAAAATTATCTGGGCGCCGGACCGCCATCTGGGTAATTACGTGCAAAAACAGACCGGTGCCGACGTACTGTGCTGGCAGGGCGCCTGTATTGTGCATGATGAGTTTAAAACCCAGGCGCTGACGCGGATGAAAGCGCTGTATCCCGATGCCGCTATTCTGGTGCACCCTGAGTCACCGCAGTCGATCGTGGATATGGCGGATGCGGTAGGCTCAACCAGCCAGCTGATTAGCGCCGCGCAAACCCTGCCGCAGCGCCAGCTCATTGTGGCGACCGACCGTGGGATCTTCTACAAAATGCAGCAGGCCGTCCCGGATAAAGAGCTGCTGGAAGCGCCAACGGCGGGCGAGGGGGCAACCTGTCGCAGCTGCGCCCACTGTCCGTGGATGGCAATGAACGGCCTGAAAGCCATTGCTGAAGGGCTGGAGCGCGGGGGCAAGGAGCATGAAATCCATGTGGATGAAACATTGCGCACCGGTGCATTAATTCCGCTTAACAGAATGTTGGATTTTGCCGCTACACTACGGGGATAGGGGTTTAACACATCATCAATACGGTTCGGGGAAAATATGGACTTTTTTAGTACACAGAACATCCTGGTGCATATACCCATCGGTGCCGGGGGATACGACTTATCATGGATTGAAGCGGTCGGTACGGTTG
The DNA here is from genome assembly GCF_051131755.1 of Klebsiella sp. R445. Lineage (NCBI taxonomy): Bacteria > Pseudomonadati > Pseudomonadota > Gammaproteobacteria > Enterobacterales > Enterobacteriaceae > Klebsiella > Klebsiella sp. R445. The sequence continues at coordinate 1,606,666 of NZ_CP180446.1, read as the reverse complement.
CCGGGCTGCTGTGTATCTGGCTGGCGAGCCTGGAAAAGATCAGCAACTATGCTTTCGGGCTAATCAACGTCACCCTGTTTGCCATTATTTTCTTTCAGATTCAGCTGTATGCCAGCCTGCTGCTGCAGGTGTTTTTCTTCGCGGCCAACGTGTACGGCTGGTACGCCTGGTCTCGTCAGACCAGCAATCATGAAGCCGAGCTGCAGATTCGCTGGCTGCCTTTGCCGAAGGCGCTGGGCTGGCTGGCGGCCTGCGTTGTGGCCATTGGCTTGATGACGGTATTTATTAACCCGGTCTTCGCGTTCCTGACGCGGATTGCGGTCACGCTGATGCACGGGCTGGGGCTGCAGGTCACGATGCCGGAGCTACAGCCGGACGCTTTCCCGTTCTGGGACTCCTGCATGATGGTGCTGTCGATTGCGGCAATGATTTTAATGACCCGCAAATATGTCGAGAACTGGCTACTGTGGGTGATCATCAACATCATCAGCGTGGTGATCTTTGCGCTTCAGGGCGTCTACGCGATGTCGCTGGAATACCTGCTGCTGACCTTCATTGCCCTCAACGGTAGCCGGATGTGGATGAACAGCGCGCGTGAGCGAGGTTCTCACGCGTTTTCTCGTTAATGATGATGGTGATGCTCATGCCCGGCGTGCGTCATGTTAAGACGGCATTCCGGGCCGCTGCAGGGCTGATATTCCATCTGCACGGTCACGTGCTCAATCGCATATTTGTGATGTAAAAATTCCTGAATGCGGCTCAGCAAGGCGTCGTGATCGTGCGGGGGAACCACCTGAACATGCAGCGTCATCACCGTTTTTTCGCCAACCAGCCAGACGTGAACATGATGAACGTCGCGGACTTCAGCAACGGAGCGGCGTAAATCCCGCTTCAGCCCCTCAACATCCAGCGAGCGTGGCGCCCCTTCCAGTAGTTCGTTCATACTTTCCTGCAACAGCCGCCAGGCGCTGCGCAGCACCAGACACGACACCAGCACGGACAGTATCGGGTCAATCGGCGTCCAGCCGGTGGTGATAATCACGATGGCAGCGACGATGGCTCCGACCGACCCCAGCAGGTCGCCCAGGACGTGTAATGCGGCGGCGCGCACGTTGAGATTTCGCTCCTCGCTACCGCGATGGAGGATCCAGAATGCCAGGATATTTGCCAGCAAGCCGGCCACGGCGATCACCATCATGGCGGTGCCCGCCACCGGCTGCGGATGATTGAAACGCTGAATCGCTTCCCAGACGATCAGGATGGTGATTACGACCAGCGCAATGGCGTTAACGAAAGCCGCCAGAGTGGTCAGGCGCAGCCAGCCGAAGGTATGGCGGGTGTTAGGTGGGCGACTGGCGAAACGGACTGCCAGCAGCGCGAACAATAGGGCGGCTGAGTCGGTCAGCATATGACCGGCATCGGCCAGCAGCGCCAGAGAACCAGAGACGACGCCGCCGATGGCTTCAATAATCATAAAGCCGGCGGTGACGATGAAAGCCTGAAGCAGACGTTTTTCGTTACCTTTATCCGTGGTCTGCGAAGGGGTATGAGCGTGGGCCATCGAAGCATCCTGTCATTATGTTATCAGTGAGTATCCGACCTGCTGACAGATTAGCGGTAATTAAGCATCGATTCCATCAGCCAGTATTATCCCCTTCATCCTACAAGCAACTCGAATTATTTTGGGTATATCGGTGATGCGCGCGGGCTTTCAGAACAGTCTGGCGCGATAAAATAGTGAAAACAGAGCACCCGGAAGCATGATTGTATGATGACGTAAAATAGGCGATATATAATATTTATTCACGCGTTATTTGTAGTGTTTATTACTAATTATGCGCTTTGTTTTTCGCTAATTCCTACTGTTTGTATTGTTTTTTTCTATTTAATCAGTGAATTAATGTGCCGACTGTAAAATCCAGTTTACACTTTTATGGCGGCGAGTTAGATTGAAAGCATTGCACTCAATTGATTAAGTATGGCAACGCTGGAAATAAAATGAATTATCAGAACGACGATTTACGTATCAAAGAGATCAACGAATTATTACCTCCCGTTGCGCTCCTGGAAAAATTCCCCGCTACCGAAAATGCTGCTAACACCGTGGCACACGCACGTAAAGCGATCCATCAGATCCTGAAAGGTACTGACGATCGTTTGCTGGTGGTGATTGGCCCATGCTCAATTCACGATCCCACCGCGGCGAAAGAGTATGCGGAGCGCCTGCTGGCGCTTCGGGAAGAGCTGAAAGGCGAACTGGAAGTCGTGATGCGCGTCTACTTTGAAAAGCCGCGTACCACGGTGGGCTGGAAAGGGCTGATTAACGATCCGCATATGGATAACAGCTTCCGCATCAACGACGGCCTGCGTATTGCCCGTAAGCTGCTGCTGGAGATTAACGACAGCGGCCTGCCTGCGGCGGGTGAGTTCCTCGATATGATCACCCCGCAGTACGTTGCCGACCTGATGAGCTGGGGCGCCATCGGCGCGCGCACCACCGAATCTCAGGTGCATCGTGAACTCTCTTCAGGCCTCTCCTGCCCGGTTGGTTTTAAAAACGGTACGGACGGCACGATTAAGGTCGCTATCGACGCGATTAACGCCGCCGGCGCGCCGCATTGTTTCCTGTCGGTGACCAAATGGGGTCACTCGGCGATTGTGAACACCAGCGGGAATAGCGATTGCCATATCATCCTGCGCGGCGGTAAAGAGCCGAACTACAGCGCGAAGCATGTGGCTGAAGTGAAAGTCGGGCTGGCAAAAGCCGGTCTGCCATCGCAGATCATGATCGATTTCAGCCACGCGAACTCCAGCAAGCAGTTTAAAAAGCAGATGGAAGTGGGCGCGGACGTTTGCCAGCAGATTGCCAACGGCGAACAGGCGATTATGGGTGTGATGATTGAAAGCCACCTGGTGGAAGGCAGCCAGAGCCTGGAAAGCGGTGAGCCGCTAATCTATGGCAAGAGCGTCACCGATGCCTGTATTGGCTGGGAAGATACCGATACCATCTTGCGCCAGCTGGCGGAAGCGGTAAAAGCCCGTCGCGGTTAATGTGTCTTATCATCGCCCGGCGGCAATGACGGCGGGCAAATAAAAAAGCGTGGACGAATCCACGCTTTTTTATGCAGGTAAGCGACGATTACTTCGCTTTACCTTGGTTGGCTACCGCAGCGGCTTTAGCGGCGATTTCATCCGCGTTGCCCAGATAGTAGTGTTTGATCGGTTTGAAGTTTTCGTCGAACTCATAAACCAGCGGTACACCGGTCGGGATGTTCAGTTCGAGGATTTCGTCTTCGCCCATGTTGTCCAGGTATTTAACCAGGGCACGCAGGGAGTTACCGTGAGCGGCGATAATCACGCGCTCACCGCTTTTCAGACGCGGCAGAATGGTTTCGTTCCAGTACGGTACGACGCGCTCGATGGTCAGCGCCAGGCTCTCAGTGACCGGCAGCTCTTTATCGGTCAGTTTCGCGTAACGCGGATCGTGGCCCGGGAAACGCTCATCGTCTTTGGTGAGCTCTGGCGGAGTAATGGCAAAGCCACGACGCCACTGTTTAACCTGCTCGTCACCGTATTTTTCTGCGGTTTCTGCTTTGTTCAGACCCTGCAGCGCACCGTAGTGACGTTCGTTCAGCTTCCAGGACTTCTCAACCGGCAGCCAGGCCTGATCCAGTTCATCCAGCACGTTCCACAGGGTGTGGATGGCACGTTTCAGCACGGAGGTATAAGCAAAATCGAAGCTGAAGCCTTCGTCTTTCAGCAGTTTACCAGCGGCTTTTGCTTCACCAACGCCTTTCTCAGACAGATCAACATCGTACCAACCGGTGAAACGGTTTTCGTTGTTCCATTGGCTCTCGCCGTGACGGACCAGTACCAGCTTAGTTACAGCCATACACTTACTCCTCAATACACGCCATCTTCCGCGCCGCCTGATGCGACCCGAATACGGTAGTGCATATGTTTATTGATTGATAACTATTCTCATTATATTGCCGTCATTTGCATCACGGCAACGCTTATCCCTAACCATAGCGAAAATAGTGGCTCAGTGTAAGATCCTTGTAAATCGACGGTTATGTTTTTGTCTGTAAGTGGCGTATTTTTCAACGAAAAGGCCAAAAAAAAGCCCTCCAACAGGAGGGCGGGGGATTATCCGGCGATAAACTGATATTCCGTCAGGCTGACGTACTCCTCGCCCGGACGTAAAACGCAGTCGGGTTGCGGCCATTCCGGATGGTTCGGTGAGTCCGGCAGAAATTCACTTTCCAGCGCCAGGCCTTGCCAGTCAGCGTACGGTTGCTCCGTCCGCGACGGGGTGCCGCCCAGGTAGTTGCCTGAATAAAACTGCAGCGCCGGGGCGGAGGTATACACCGTCATCTGCAGCTTTTGATCCTGTGACCAGACATGGGCTGCCGCCTTACGCGCATCGCCTTTCGCCTGCAGCAGGAAGGCGTGATCGTAGCCCTTCACCTTGCGCTGATCTTCATCACGCAGGAAATCGTCCGCCACCGCTTTCGGCGTGCGGAAATCAAAGCTGGTCAGGGTCACATTCCGCAGCGTGCCGCCGGGAATGCCGTCGCTCTCAACCGGCAGATAGCTGTCGGCAAAAATTTGCAGCTGGTGGTTGCGCACGTCCGTTTGCCCGCCGTCGAGGTTGAAGTAGACGTGGTTAGTCAGGTTAACCGGGCAGGGCCTGTCAACCGTAGCACGATACTCGATGGAAATGCGGTTATCTTCTGTAAGACGATAGTGCGCCGTAGCCGTCAGGTTGCCCGGGAATCCCTGGTCGCCGTCATCGGACGTTATGGCAAACTGCACCTGATGCTCATCGGCGCTGACGATTTGCCAGCGACGTTTGTCAAAGCCGTCAGGCCCGCCGTGCAGTTGATGACCGGCCTCGTTAGAGGGGATCAGATTGACGGCCTGGCCATCGAGGCTAAAGCGGCTGTTGGCGATACGGTTGGCATAGCGGCCCACGGAGGCGCCAAGATAGGCCGCCTGACGGGTGTAATCTTCCGGCGCAGCGCAACCGAGCAGCGCTTCACGGACTTCGCCATCGGCCAATGGTACCTGCGCGGAGAGCAACGTAGCGCCCCAGTCCATCAGGGTAACGACCATCCCGCCAGTATTACGCAGGACGATCAGATTCCACGGCTGCCCGTCGGGCGCCCGGTCTGTTGTCTGGTTTAGCACTGGCCGGCCCCCTGAGATGGTTTGCACACGTAGAAGGTCTCTTTAATACCGGTTTTGGCTTCATACTGCTGCGCCACGGCCTGCTGAACGGTAGCCACCAGATCTTCCGGCACCAGCGCCACGATGCAGCCGCCAAATCCGCCGCCGGTCATGCGTACGCCGCCTTTATCACCGATGGTGGCTTTGACGATGTCAACCAGGGTGTCAATTTGCGGCACGGTAATTTCAAAGTCATCGCGCATTGAGGCATGCGATTCGGCCATCAGCTCGCCCATGCGCTGCAGATCGCCTTTTTCCAGCGCGGTAGCGGCTTCGAGCGTGCGGGCGTTTTCGGTCAGCACGTGGCGGACGCGTTTTGCCACCACCGGGTCCAGTTCACTGGCGACGGCATTAAATTCGGCAAGGGTGACGTCACGTAACGCTGGCTGCTGGAAGAAACGCGCGCCGGTTTCACACTGCTCGCGGCGGGTGTTGTATTCACTACCCACGAGGGTGCGTTTAAAATTACTGTTGATGATCACCACCGCGACGCCTTTCGGCATGGAGACGGCTTTGGTGCCTAACGTACGGCAGTCGAGCAGCAGGGCGTGATCTTTCTTACCCAGCGCGGAAATCAGCTGGTCCATGATGCCGCAGTTGCAGCCCACGAACTGGTTCTCTGCTTCCTGGCCGTTGAGGGCGATTTGCGCGCCGTCCAGCGGCAGATGGTACAGCTGCTGGAACACGGTCCCGACCGCCACTTCCAGCGATGCGGAGGAGCTTAAGCCTGCCCCTTGTGGGACGTTGCCACTGATGACCAGATCCGCACCGTTGAACTGATTGTTACGTTGTTGCAGATGTTTCACGACGCCGCGGACGTAGTTTGACCACTGCTGGCTGTCGTGGCTGACGATTGGCTTATCCAGGGAGAATTCGTCGGTCTGATTATCGTAATCGGCGGCAATCACCCGCACGATACGGTCCGTACGCGTCGCACAGCTGATCACCGTCTGGTAATCAATGGCGCAGGGCAGCACGAAGCCGTCGTTGTAGTCAGTGTGTTCGCCGATCAGGTTGACGCGCCCCGGCGCCTGAATTACGTGGGTGGCAGGGTAGCCAAATTTTTCAGCAAACAGGGCTTGGGTGGTTTCTTTCAGACTCATTGTTATTCTCCGGATTCGCGAAAATGGACGTCGCTGACTGCCCGCAGGCTCCCGGCGGCTTGTTCTGCCGTCAGGTCACGCTGGGTTTCGGCCAGCATTTCGTAGCCGACCATAAATTTGCGCACTGTCGCAGAGCGCAACAGCGGCGGATAAAAGTGAGCGTGCAGCTGCCAGTGATGATTGTCTTCGCCCGTAAACGGCGCGCCGTGCCAGCCCATGGAATAGGGGAATGAGCACTGGAACAGGTTGTCGTAGCGGCTGGTCAGTTTTTTCAGCGCCAGCGCCAGATCGCTGCGCTGCGCTGGGGTTAAATCGGTCAGACGCAACACGTGCGCTTTTGGCAGCAGCAGCGTCTCAAATGGCCACGCGGCCCAGTAAGGCACCACCGCCAGCCAGTGTTCTGTTTCCACCACCGTCCGGCTGCCGTCGGCTAATTCACGCTGCACGTAATCCACCAGCATCGGTGAACCTTGTTCAGCAAAGTATGCTTTTTGCAGACGATCTTCGCGTTCGGCCTCATTTGGCAGGAAGCTGTTGGCCCAGACCTGGCCGTGCGGGTGCGGGTTGGAGCAGCCCATCGCCGCGCCTTTATTTTCAAACACCTGCACCCACGGGTAGCGTTCACCCAGCTCGGCGGTCTGTTCCTGCCACGTTTTAACCACGCCTTCCAGCGCCTCTACGCTCAGCTCAGGCAGCGTTTTGCTGTGATCTGGCGAGAAGCAGATGACCCGACTGGTGCCACGAGCACTCTGGCAACGCATCAGCGGATCGTCGCTTTCAGGTGCATCGGGGGTATCGGTCATCAATGCCGCAAAGTCATTGGTAAACACGTAGGTACCGGTGTAATTCGGGTTGGTGTCGCCGGTGACGCGGGTATTCCCCGGGCACAGGAAACAATCCGGATCGTGCGCCGGCAAGGTCAGCTTTGCCGGGGTTTCCTGCGCCCCTTGCCAGGGGCGCTTGGCGCGATGCGGTGATACCAGAATCCACTGCCCGGTTAACGGGTTATAACGACGATGCGGATGGTCGACGGGGTTAAATACGCTCATGACGGTTCCTTAGTCTGGGTAACCCTGAGGATGACGGGACTGCCAGTGCCAGGTGTCCTGCGCCATCTCGTCAAGGTTGCGCGTAACGCGCCAGTTAAGCTCGCGGTCGGCCTTTTCGGCATCCGCCCAGTAGGCCGGGAGGTCGCCATCGCGGCGCGGCGCGAAGTGGTAATTAACAGATTTGCCGCAGGCTTTGCTGAAGGCATTGATCACGTCCAGGACGCTGCTGCCGACGCCTGCGCCGAGGTTATAAATGTGTACGCCTGCACGGTCCGCCAGTTTTTCCATAGCGGCAACGTGGCCGTCGGCCAGATCCATGACGTGGATATAGTCACGCACGCCGGTACCATCTGGCGTCGGATAATCATTACCGAAGACCGCCAGCGAGTCGCGACGACCGACCGCCACCTGGGCGATGTACGGCATCAGGTTGTTCGGGATACCCTGCGGATCTTCGCCCATGTCGCCTGACGGATGCGCACCGACCGGGTTGAAATAACGCAGCAGCGCAATGCTCCACTCCGGCTGGGCTTTTTGCAGGTCGGTCAGGATTTGCTCGACCATCAGTTTGCTTTTGCCGTACGGGCTTTGCGGTGTACCGGTCGGGAAGCTTTCGACATACGGGATCTTTGGCTGGTCGCCGTAGACGGTGGCAGAGGAGCTGAAAATAAAGTTCTTCACGCCAGCGGCGCGCATGGCGGAAACTAATTTGAGTGTACCGGTGACATTATTGTCGTAGTATTCCAGCGGCTTCGCGACGGATTCGCCGACGGCTTTCAGCCCCGCGAAGTGGATCACTGCTTCAATCGCGTGATCGTGCAGAATTTCCGTCATCAGCGCTTCATTACGAATATCGCCTTCGACAAAGGTGGCCGTTTTCCCGCCAAGACGTTCAATGACCGGCAGGACGCTGCGCTTGCTGTTGCAGAGATTATCGAGAATAACCACATCGTGTCCCTGCAGTAGCAGCTGAACGCAGGTATGACTTCCAATGTAACCGCTACCACCTGTAACCAGTACTTTCATGATTCGCTCCAATAGGCTTATCGTGTGAGATGAAGATAGCATACCAAAGAAGTCAAAAGTGTGACACAGGCCAAATTGGTGGAATCGTTTACACTAAAATACACAATACTAATATTTGATTTTTTGTTGTTTAAAAACAGAGTGATGAGAGGATTTTTAGATGTTTTTCTGAAAATTAACCGGGGCCGGTGGACCCCGGTATTGCCTTAATCCGTGAGTGGACCGACCTGGTAAGTGTAACCGTCTCCACTACTAACAAACGCCAGACGATGGGTAATGCAGTCCGGCGCATCTTCGGCGTGGTGGGAGACAAACAGCAGCTGGGTGGTGCCTTCGCTAATCAGCACATCAACAAAACGACGCACCAGCTGGCGGTTGAGCGGATCCAGCCCCTGCAGCGGCTCGTCAAGAATCAGCACCGTCGGGTGTTTCACCAGCGCCCGGACGATCAGCGCCAGCCGCTGCTGCCCCCAGGAGAGGCTATGGAACGGTGCATCGGCGGTGCGCTTATCGATACCCAGAATATCCAGCCAGTTCTGCACCAGCTTGTGCTGCTTATCTGAAACCGCCTGGTAAATGCCGATAGAGTCAAAATAGCCAGACAGAATTACATTACGCACCGTGGTACTGACGCGGTACTCAAGATGCAGGCTGCTGCTGACATAGCCGATATGCTTTTTAATATCCCAGATGGTTTCACCGCTGCCGCGGCGGCGACCAAACAGGGAGAGATCGTTACTGTAGCCCTGCGGGTGATCGCCGGTGACCAGGCTCAGCAGGGTCGATTTGCCAGCGCCGTTAGGGCCAACGATCTGCCAGTGTTCGCCGGGGTTAACCGTCCAGCTCAAATGGTCGATGATCGGGCGATCGTTATACGACACCACGCCATCTTTCAGCACGATAAGCGGCGCGTTGGCATCCAGGGCGTGACGGGCGGCCGGGGCATCAGGTTCAGGCAGGGTCATGCCATCCAGTTTTTCACTGTGTGCCAGCTGGGCAATCAACGCCTGTTGCAGCAGGCGCTGCTTTTCGCCGGTTTCGGTCAGGGTGCAGTCTGCCAGCACGCCGGCAAACTGGATAAACGACGGAATTTCATCGAAGCGATTGAGCACCAGCACCAGGGTGATTCCTTCGCCATTCAGCGTCTCCAGCAGCCCGGCCAGTTGCTGGCGGGAGGCGACGTCCAGACCATCAAAGGGTTCATCGAGGATCAGCAGATCGGGCTGCACCATCAGGGCCTGACACAGCAGCGTTTTACGCGTTTCCCCGGTGGAAAGGTATTTAAAGCGGCGCTGGAGCAGGCCGGAGATGCCAAACAGCCCGGCAAGGTGCGCGCAACGTCCGGCATCTTTAACCTCTTCCTGGATGATCTCCTGGGTCGTGCGGCCGGTGTCTTCTTCGCCAGGGCTGAGCAAATCGGTATTGTTGCGCTGCCATTCGTCACTGACCAGTTTCTGCAGCTGCTCAAACGACAGGCGGGTGATGCGGGAAAAGTGGCTTTCACGCTGGCCGGAGAGCAGGGTGAGCTCGCCGGAGAGCGCCCGGGCCAGCGCGGATTTCCCGCTGCCGTTGCTGCCGACGAAAGCCCAGCTTTCACCAGCCTTGACGCTGAGGTGTTCGATAGCGAGCGTTTTAGTATCGCTCAGGCGAAATATGCCTTGCGAAATTTGCAATGATGACATTGTGTATCCCATTTTTTGCAGCGAATTGCCACAGGGATACGACGTCACGGGTCTGATGTCAATGCCGTCAGCATAACGTGGCGAGAATGATACGATCGGCATTGAAATATGCTATCGCTTCAGCACCTTCTTCCAGCTCTTCGGTTTGATCTCGCGGTAAGGTTGCGCACAAACTCTGGCCGTCAGGCAGCGTCATCAGCACTTCGCACTGTTCCGGGCCATACTCGATGTGGCCAATGCGCCCGGCGAGCTGGTTGTCGGCCGCACCGGCGAGCGCCGGATCCCGGGTGATGCCCACCCACGGGGCTTTCAGCAGCACCAGCACCTCCTGACCCTCGTCCAGCCCGAGACGTTCAGCGCTTTGGGCGGTGATGGCGACTTTCAGGCGGGTCTGGCGGTCGGCAAGCAGTACCTCGACGTGCTGCTGCACCTGCTGGTGGTCGCGGCCGGTAATGGTGCCGAACCACTGATTACGGGCGCTGGTCTGCAACGAGAAGCGTGAAATAGCGGCCAGCAGGCTGTCGAGGGGCAGGGCGTCATCGTCGCTCAGCACGTCGAAGGCTTTCTGCTGAATCTGCGCCAGCAGGTCATACAGTTGAATCAGCCGTTGGCCGTAGCGCGTCAGCACCGCGCCGCCGCCGCCTTTGCCGCCGGTGGCTCTGTCGACCAGGCTCTGTTCGCTGAGCTGATTCATCTCATTGATGGCATCCCAGGCGCTTTTATAGCTGATGCCGGCATTTTTGGCCCCCTGGCTGATAGATCCGGTGATATCGATTTGTTTTAACAGGGCGATACGGCGGGGATCGGCGAACAGGCGTTGCTGTAATTTGAGGGTCAGAAGAATTTCGGCCTGCATAATAGTATCCTGGCAAAAAAGAGTATTGTGACCGATAGCGGTCATCTTGCAAGATACATCTGTCACCGTTACCGGCCTGCCACCGCACAAATGGGTCGTGTTTTTCCCGCTGAAACGGTTACAATTAGACATTCGTACTTTCTGGAGCCAACCATGTTAGAGCTATTGAAAAGTCTGGTATTTGCCGTTGTGATGGTCCCGGTGGTGATGGCCATCATTCTGGGCCTGATTTACGGCCTGGGCGAAGTGTTCAACATCTTCTCCGGCGTCGGTCACAAAGATCGCGGCCAGCAAAATCACTGATTTCCCAACGCCCGGTTCTCCGGGCGTTTTTCTTTTCTTCCTCTCCTTTGATCCTCCTCCTGTTTTTACCGCCAATTGCCGCTGGGAAAACCCTGATCTTATCGTTATATTACTTTCTACATAACGAACTCAGAGGAATTGCAGATGGCAGGTCAATGGTTACGTCTTTTTGCTGGAGCGACATTAACGCTCTCTGTAGCGGGTCACGCGCTGGCGGATGAAGGAAAAATCACGGTGTTTGCTGCCGCGTCGTTAACCAATGCGATGCAGGACATTGCGAAAGCCTATAAGAAAGAGAAAAACGTTGAGGTCGTTTCCTCGTTTGCCTCTTCCTCGACGCTGGCACGACAAATCGAAGCGGGCGCGCCTGCGGACCTGTTTATTTCTGCGGACCAGAAATGGATGGATTACGCGGTTGAGAAAAAAGCGATAGATACCGCCACCCGCGAAACGCTGCTGGGCAACAGCCTGGTGGTGGTCGCACCAAAAGCCAGCGCGCAGGGTGATATCACCATCAACAGCAGCACCGACTGGACCAGCCTGCTGAAAGGCGGTCGTCTGGCGGTCGGCGATCCGGAGCACGTCCCGGCAGGTATCTACGCCAAAGAGGCGCTGCAGAAACTGGGTGCCTGGGAGACGCTGTCCCCGAAACTGGCGCCGGCTGAAGACGTACGCGGCGCGCTGGCGCTGGTGGAACGTAACGAAGCCCCGCTGGGGATTGTGTACGGTTCCGATGCGGTCGCGAGCAAAGGGGTGAAAGTGGTCGGGACGTTCCCGGAAGATTCCCACAAGAAAGTTGAATATCCGCTGGCGATCGTTGACGGGCATAAAAACGCAACCGTCACCGGCTTTTACGACTATCTGAAAGGGCCGCAAGCGGCTGCTATCTTTAAACAATACGGCTTCACCACCCGCTAATGTTCTTAAGCGATCCCGAATGGCAGGCGGTACTGCTGAGCCTGAAAGTCTCATCCCTGGCGGTGGTGTTAAGCCTGCCTTTTGGCATCTTTATCTCCTGGCTGCTGGTGCGGCGTAATTTCCCCGGAAAAGCGCTGCTCGACAGCATTATCCACCTGCCGCTGGTGCTACCGCCGGTGGTGGTGGGCTACCTGCTGTTGATTGCCATGGGACGACGTGGTTTTATCGGCAGCTGGCTGTATGACTGGTTCGGCCTGACCTTTGCCTTTAGCTGGCGAGGGGCAGTGCTGGCAGCGGCGGTGATGTCGTTTCCGCTGATGGTGCGGGCCATTCGTCTGGCGCTGGAAGGCGTGGACGTTAAGCTGGAACAGGCGGCGCGTACCCTCGGCGCCGGACGCTGGCGGGTCTTTTTCACCATTACGCTACCGCTGACGCTGCCGGGCATTATTGTTGGCACGGTGCTGGCCTTTGCCCGTTCGCTGGGGGAGTTTGGCGCCACCATCACTTTTGTCTCCAACATTCCCGGCGAGACGCGAACCATCCCTTCCGCGATGTACACTTTAATTCAAACGCCGGGCGGCGAAGGTGCCGCGGCGCGCCTGTGTCTGATCTCCATCGTCCTGGCGCTGATCTCGCTGTTAGTCTCTGAATGGCTGGCGCGTCTCAGCCGGGCGCGGACGGGGAAATAACCATGCTGGAACTTAACTTTACCCAGACGCTGGGGACCCACTGCCTGAGCATCAATGAAACGCTGCCCGCCAGCGGGATCACCGCTATTTTTGGTGTTTCCGGTGCGGGGAAAACCTCGCTGATAAACGCCATCAGCGGCCTGACCCGGCCACAGAAAGGACGGATCGTACTGAACGGCAGGGTGCTGAATGATGCCGAAAAACGGATCTGTCTGGCGCCGGAAAAAAGGCGCATCGGCTATGTCTTCCAGGATGCGCGGCTGTTTCCTCACTACAAGGTGCGCGGCAATCTGAAGTACGGCATGGCGAAAAGCATGGCCGGTCAGTTTGATAAACTGGTGGCGCTGCTCGGTATAGAAGCGCTGCTGGATCGCCTGCCGGGCAGCCTTTCCGGTGGAGAAAAGCAGCGGGTGGCCATTGGCCGGGCGTTACTGACCGCCCCGGAACTGCTGCTGTTGGATGAGCCGCTGGCGTCGCTGGATATTCCACGTAAACGCGAGCTGCTGCCGTATCTCCAGCGGCTGGCCCGTGAAATTCATATCCCGATGCTGTACGTCAGCCACTCGCTGGATGAGATTCAACATCTGGCGGATAACGTGCTGGTGCTGGAAGCGGGGAGCGTAAAAGCGTTTGGCGATCTGGAAACGGTGTGGAGCAGCAGCGTGATGCACCCCTGGCTGCCGACGGATCAGCAGAGCACGATCCTCAACGTGGCGGTGGTCGCCCAGCATCCGCACTATGCGATGACCGCGCTGGCCCTCGGCGAGCAGCAGATATGGGTGAACTACCTTGACCGGCCTCTCGGAGAAGCGACGCGCATCCGTATTCAGGCGTCAGATGTGTCGCTGGTGCTGACACAGCCGCAGCTGACCAGCATACGCAACATTCTGCTGGCGCGGGTGGTGCAGTGCATCGATGCCCACGGGCAGATTGAAGTGCAGCTCGATGTCAGCGGCCGCACGCTGTGGGCTCGCATCAGCCCGTGGGCCAGGGATGACCTGGGCGTGACGCCAGGTCAATCGCTGTATGCGCAAATTAAAAGCGTGTCGATTGCCGCCTGATTACAGCAGGTGGCGGTTGATGTAGTCGGCAATGCTGCTGCTTTCGTTGTCGCCAATGACCACATTGGCGCGCGTTTTGACCTCTTCGACCGCATTGCCCATCGCCACCCCGGTGCCGACGGCTTCCAGCATGCTCAGGTCATTATAGTTGTCGCCAAAGGCCACGACGTCCTGCATCGACAGCCCCTGGGCAGCGACCCATTGCGCCAGACGCTTGCCTTTGCTGTTGCCGGCGCGGGCGATATCCACCTGATCGTGCCACGACCATTCGCACTCCAGCCCCAGGGTGTTACCGACCTCCAGCGCGAACTGCTGCAGTTTCGCAATATCTTCGTCGGTCAGGGCAAACTTCCACACGGCCTGTACGTCGCGCGCGGCCTGGGCCAGGGAATCGACTTGAGTGAAGACCGGGCGCTGCTCGACGGGCAGAGACTGCGCCCAGTTGGTGGTGCGGATCACGTGTCCGGTCGGGCGTTCATACAGCATGGCGTCGTCAACGTACATCAGGCCATGAATATCGTGAGTCGCCAGCATCTCGGTCAGGCTCAGGGCTTTATCTACCGGCATCGGATCGGACTGCAAAACCTTTTTTGCATGATAATCATACAAATAAGTGCCATTACAACAAATTGCAGGTGTATCCAGAGCCAGTGCCTGATAAAAAGGATGAATCGCAACGTGATGTCGACCTGTGACGACGATCACCTGGTACCCCGCGGCTCTGGCGCGCGCCAGCGCTTCCAGTGAGGCGGGCAGGATAGTTTTGTGAGAGGTGAGTAGGGTGCCGTCTAAATCCAGTGCAATCACGCGTGAAGTCATGTGTGGTTTCCGGTTAATGGTGAGAAGTAAGCAGGCCATGATGGTACACCGCTCTGCTTCAGGGGCAAATTTTTCAGCATCGACCGTTAAATGAGTTATACATTGCATCAATTCAGCAGACAGATAAATGCGCTGATGAACAAAATGTATACGTTTTCCATGTGCAGTGAGGAAAGGAGCAGTCATGAAACAAACCGTTTATACCGCCAGCCCGGAAAGCCAGCAGATTCATGTCTGGAGTCTGGATCACGAGGGTAACCTGAAGCTTGTGCAGGTGGTGGATGCCCCAGGCCAGGTTCAGCCGATGGTGGTAAGCCCGAATAAAGAGTATCTCTATGTTGGCGTGCGTCCGGAGTTTCGCGTTCTGGCTTACCGCATTGCGCCTGATAACGGTGCGCTGACTTTCGCAGGTGAAGCGGCTCTGCCGGGCAGTCCGACGCATATTTCGACCGATCATCAGGGGCGTTTTATCTTCAGCGCCTCCTACAACGCCGGCTGCGTGAGCGTGACGCCGCTGATTGACGGCCTGCCGGGTGAGACGGTCGCAGTGGTGGAAGGTCTGGAAGGGTGCCACTCTGCCAATATTTCTCCGGATAACCGCACCCTGTGGGTTCCGGCGTTGAAACAGGATCGTATCTGCCTGTTTACCCTCAGCGATGATGGATTCCTGGCCGCGCAGGATCCGGCGGAAGTGACTACCGTTGAAGGGGCCGGCCCGCGCCATATGGTGTTCCACCCGAATCAACAGTACGGCTACTGCGTGAATGAGCTGAACAGCTCCGTCGATGTGTGGGAGCTGAAAGATCCGTACGGCAAGATTGAGTGCGTCCAGACGCTGGATATGATGCCTGCTGGCTTTAGCGACGTGCGCTGGGCGGCGGACATTCATCTGACCCCGGATGGCCGTCATCTGTATGCCTGTGACCGTACCGCCAGCATTATTACCGTCTTCAGCGTGTCCGAAGATGGCAGCGTATTGTCCATTGAGGGCTACCAGCCAACCGAAGCGCAACCGCGCGGTTTCAACCTTGATCACAGCGGTAAATATCTGATCGCCGCGGGGCAGAAATCACACCATATCGCGGTCTATGAGATCGCCGGTGAGCAGGGGCTGCTGACAGAGAAAGGGCGTTACGCCGTCGGTCAGGGCCCAATGTGGGTAGTGGTTAACGCGTATTAACTGGTCCAACACCGCTGCGATACGTTCTGTTGACCACGGTCTGCAGCGAGGGGTTGGGCACATAAAGAAAACTGGCGAGAACGCAGGTGTACATCCAGGACTCGACGGCCGTCGAGTCCTGCCCGTTCACCCACAACAGCGTTGGGAAGAGATGCCGGATCTCTCGTGAACGCAAACGCCCACCGAATATTCCATCAAAAACATCCCCATACCCATTGCGCTATGTCAGTGAGACCCAGCGTTTTCCCACGAGCACCGTCAGCGCCACTATCGTCACTATCGCTGCCAGGTGCATCACAAAATCCATCGCGTGCAGATGCACCGGGTGACAAAACGCCAGCAGGCTGACCGCCATGCAGGCGATCCCCAGCCCAGCGGTCGCCAGGCTACGTACCGGATGCAGCGAGCGGCTACGGCGCAGGCTGGCAATCATCAGCACCATCATCGGCACGCTGACCACCAGCAAAAAGGTAAAACAGGTGACGCTGTCGCTCTCCGCCACCGGCTGTGACGGATGCGGGATGCTGCTAAGACTCAACCCCAGCCACAGCAGCCCAATCGGCATCAGCGCTTTCCAGCTTAGCGCGCGGCGACCGGCGATGCTGAGGGTAAAGGCGCTGCGGATGGCCAGCGTACCGAGCAGAAAAGCCAACAGCAGCTGAAATAGCGCCATCAGGGAACCGGGATGCGACCAGTCGGTCGGGCTACGCTGCACCAGAAAACTGGCGGCAACCGCGCACGGCAGCGCCGCCGCCAGCCAGCGCAGCAAGCGCCATCCGGTCGAACGCAGTCGTTTAACCGGCCGCATCTCGCGACCCAGTTTTTCAATTAACAGGTCATGATCGGTCATGATGAGCTCCAAAACGGCGCAGATTTTTCAGCGCCCGGTGCAGCAGCGACTTCACCGCGGCGACACTCAGATTGTTATGCGCAGCGGCCTCCGTCAGGCTCATTTCGCGCAGATGGACATGCTCCACGATGGCTCTCTGACGCGAAGGAAGCTGGCGTAAATAGCCGGCCAGCTCTTCCCGACGCTCTCGCCGCTGGCCATCCGGGGCGGCCGATGGCTCCGGCAGACTCTCTTCGGAGATCTCCCATTGCTGGTAGCGACCCCGGCGGCGCAGGGCATCCACGGCCCGAGCCGAAATAATCGCCATCAACCACGGTAAAAACGGAAACGCCGGATCGTAGGTATGGCGCACCCGATGTACCGTCAACAGCACATCCTGAATGACATCCTCGACCAACGCTTTATCGGCGATGCGCTTGCGAACCTGCGAGCGAATCACCGGCACCAGCGCTTTTAACAGTCGGGTATAGGCGAGCCGGTCGCCCGCCTGGGCCTGCTCCATTAGCGCGGGCCAGCTGTCGCGCGCGCTATCGTTTGTTTCCATAATCCGCCCTGTGCGTTTAGGCTTTTTTGCCGGTGGCCTGCTGTAACGCGTTGACGACAATGCCCGGCGTCAGGACCTGCGGCAGCACCTTCGGCGGTCCGCCGTCGGCAGGATAGACCACGTACAGCGGCAGGCCACCCTGACCAAACTGGTTCAGCGCGTCATCAACATCCGGATTAAATTTAGTCGAATCTGCCACCATATACAGCGTCCCGGTTTGTGCCAGCGCCGCTTTGACCGCCTGGGTCGAGAGCGAGGTTTTTTCATTCACCTGACAGGTGATGCACCAGGAGGCGGTGAAGTTCACAAAGATAGCCTTACCATGCCCGCGCTGTGTTGCCACGGCCTGCGGCGTCCATTTTTGTGCCGCAACGTCAGCGTCAGCGACGGCCGCGGGCGAAACCGCACCGGGATGCATCAGGCCCGCCAGCGGGGCAACCACGGCGATAGCAAGCAGCGCGGTCACGGCAAACAGCGCTCTATGCCCTTTGCCCTGGAAGTGCCGCCGCTGGGCGATGCCGTACAGCCAGGCGCCGAAGCTCAGCACCACGGACACCGCCAGCAATGTCGCCAGCGCACCGCTACCGGCCTGCTGCGCAAGGACCCAGACCAGCCAGGCGTAGGCGCCAAACATCGGAAACGCCAGCGCGCGTTTGAGGGTATCCATCCACGCCCCCGGCCGCGGCAGCCGCGACGCCAGCGCCGGAAACAGCGAGACCAGGGTGAAGGGTGCGGAAAACCCCAGCGCAAGGGCGAAGAAAACCACCAGCGCCGTGGCCGGAGGCTGCACCAGCGCATAGCCAATCGCGCTGGCCATAAACGGCGCAGCGCAGGGGGTTGCTACCACGATAGCCAGCGCGCCGGTCATCGCCGAGCGGAAAAACGCGCCGCGACCGATATCCAGCGCGCCGACCCGCTGCGCCGACAGTCCAACCTCGAACACTCCCAGCAGGTTGAGCGCCGCGCTGAGGATCACCAGCGACAGCAGGGCAATCACCAACGGCGACTGCAGCTGGAACCCCCAGCCGACGGCCGCACCACCCGCGCGGGCGGCCAGCAGAATACCGGCCAGCAGCATCATGGTGACGATCACGCCGAGTAAAAACGCCAGCCCTTCATGCCGCGCGCTGGCGGCATTGTCCGAATGACGCAGAAGACCGAGCGCTTTCAGGGAGATCACCGGAAAAACGCAGGGCATAAAGTTGAGTATGATGCCGCCAATAAAGGCGGCCAGCATGGCGGTGAGCATGGCTGGCCTCTGGGCTTAGTGAGTTTGCGGATGCGCGGTGTCGTACTGTTTGACCGCCGCCAGGGTTTTCTCGATATGGCTGTCCGGGTTTCTGTCGGTAAAGCTGAGCAGAATCGTGCTATCTGGTGCAATGACGAACGATGTCCGGTCGGAGACTGTCTTGCCCTTCATCTCCATCAGCGTCTGATACTGCGCCGCCACTTTGGCGCCCGGATCGGCGGCGACGGCGAACTTATCACGGCACTCCAGTTTAGAGAAATCGCTCACCTGGTCAGTATTCCCGGCGGTGACACCGATGACGGTAGCACCCATCTTTTTGAATTTATCGGTGGCTTCGGCAAAATCGTGGGCCTCAATGGTGCAGCCTGCAGTAAATGCCGCCGGGAAGAAATAGAGCACCACCGGGCCTTTTTGCAGGGCCTGCTGCAGGGAGAAGGTCATCGGCTTGCCGGCCAGCGCCCCTTGCAGTTCAAAGACCGGGGCTTTGGCGCCGACGGGCAGCGCCGCGCTTGCGTTAAACGCGGTGGCGGAGAGGCCCAGCGCGGCGGTCAGGGTCAGGGTTCGGGCAAGGTTTTTGGACATTTTCATTATCAGCTCCAGCGATGTCAGGGCGTTATGGTCAGGTGACTCTGATAGTCAGTTCGCCACAGCAGCACCGAAAGTTTCGCGGGATGTAAAAAAAATTTTGCGCGGAGCAACCGCCAGGCGGTGCGATGTAGACAGGGGAAGAGTGGGGAGGGCAAAAAGGGGGGATAAGCTCCCCCCGTTAACGCTTACTGCTTCGGCTCGGCAACGATCACGCTACCCACGCCGCGGTTGTTGTATTCCCACATGCGGTTGAAGTTGTTGTCGTTGAGATTGCGCTGCACAGCGCCTTTCTCGTCTGCCGCACCGGTGTTGCCGCTAAATGCACGGTTCGATACCGTTGCATCGGCCCACGGTCTGGCGACGTTGAAGCCTTCGTTGATCGCGCTGTCGCGGATAACAACCTGACCATTGGTGTTACCGTCGACGTCCAGAGAGCGGCCCAGCTGCGCCACGCCGTCACCGGAAGCGGTAAAGCGGCTGTTTACGGCGAGGAAGCCATAGGTCACGCTCTTCAGGGTTGCCGGCGCAAAGACGTAGGCTTCTTTCTGCGTGCGGGAATTGACGACGCGGAACTCGGTGTTATCAAACACCACGGCACCACGGCCGGCGACGATATCGACATCGCCTTCAATGTAGCTATTGCTCACCAGCGTGCGGGTCTGACGATCGTTCTGCAGACGGTTCTGCACGCCGCTGTTGGTGACGAAGAAGGTGTTCTGACGACCGAGGATGTTGACCTTGTTAATCTGCACCTGGTCACCGTCGCTGCGCAGGGCAACCGCCTGGTGAGTACCGGCATCGACGCTGTCGCCCAGGTTGTTGGCGATGGTCAGATTCTGCAACTGCAGGCCGTTGTTTTGCGACCAGAATACCGCCGAGCACATCACGCCGACGGTGGCCGCGCGTTTGCTCTGGCAGCTGTCAAACATATACCACGCCGGTTTGCCTGGCATATATTTACCGGCCGGGTTGACCAGATGGCGCCAGGTGTTCAGGTCCATCTCGGAATCAATGGCCTGGCTGATTTTCACGTCCATCGGTTTTTCGCCGGTACCGTACAGGGTCAGCGCGCCAGGGGCGGCCGGAACATACACGGTGCCTGCGTAATCACCTGGCAGGATCGCAATATACTGACGACGATCGGAGTGGCGTGCGATAGCGGCATCTACCGCGGCCTGGATAGTGGTATGGGTTACGCCCTGGCCGCCAGCCGGGCCGACCACGAAGTCAGGCTGTGCCGGTGTGCTGATAGCCGATGGGGCCCACGCCGCGGCATTCGGATCCAGAGACTGGAAATAGCTGGCCTGGGTGAAGTTCTTCGCTTCATCGGCGGTTAATACCGGGCGAGAGACGGTACCCGGCGCAGCCTGCGTCGAAGGCTGTTGGTCGGCAGGGGTAGAACTACAGGCGGACAACGTCACGCCGAAGGCCAGTGCCAGCGTCAGGCGAGATACTGAGAATGTGTTCATTTTGCTCCGGGCAAGAATCAATGATTAAGAGCCTATCTCATTAGACTCTTAGACCTGTTATCACTCCAGGCTGCCTCGCTGTTGGCGCGTGTTGATGTTTCGCCTCGAAGCAACCCGAATTATGGGGGCGCTATTATACAAAAATCATTCAGGCGCGTCAGTCGGCAAGCCATAAATGACGGGTATAACCGCCTTTAAAACCTGCTTTTTATACTAAGTTAAGCAAAACGGGAAGACGCAGCGTGAAAAAGTTAGCGTAAATCGTTGAGATTCTCCGGGCTTCCCTCGTGTTTGGTCACAAAAAAATAACAATTACCCCAGCGTTGATTGACATTCCCTGCGGAATGAAAATAAATGTCTATACAACCCATGACAAGTTGACCGGTATGACTGAAGCCACTTCCGAACGCGTTATCTGGCGAAATGCTCGCCTCGCCACCCTGAATCCTCACGACTCGCAAGCTTACGGCTTGCGGGACCACCACGTGCTGCTGGTGCGCGATGGCCGGATTGAAGCCATTGTGCCTGAACATGACGCCCCGGCAGGGCGGAGCATCGATCTGGGCGGCAGATTGCTGACGCCGGGGCTGATTGACTGCCATACCCATCTGGTGTTCGGCGGCAGCCGGGCACAGGAGTGGGAGCAGCGGCTGAACGGCGTCTCCTACCAGACGATCAGCGCCAACGGCGGCGGCATTAACTCCACGGTGCGCGCCACCCGAGAAAGCAGCGAAGAACAGCTGCTGGCGCTGGCCCAGCAGCGGCTGGACCGCCTGCTGCGCGAAGGGGTTACCACGCTGGAGATTAAGTCCGGCTACGGGCTGGATCTGGAAAACGAACGCAAAATGCTGCGGGTCGCGCGCCGACTCGGCGAAAACAATGGGCTGGAGCTGTCGCCGACGCTGCTGTCCGCTCACGCCACGCCGCCGGAATATAAAGATCGCCCGGACGACTACATTACGCTGGTGTGTGAAACCCTGCTGCCGACGCTGTGGGAAGAGGGGCTGTTTGAAAGCGTGGACGTGTTCTGTGAAAACGTTGGCTTCAGTCCGCAGCAAACCGAACGCGTCTTCCAGGCCGCCCAGGCGCGCGGCATTCCGGTTCGCGGGCACGTGGAGCAGCTCTCCTCCCTTGGCGGAGCGCAGCTGGTGAGCCGCTATCGTGGCCTCTCTGCCGACCATATCGAGTATCTGACGGAAGAGGGCGTCGCGGCGATGAGCCGCAGCGCGACGGTGGCGGTACTGCTGCCCGGCGCGTTCTATTTCCTCAATGAAACCCGCAAACCGCCGGTCGAGCTGCTGCGGCAGTATCGGGTACCGATGGCGGTGGCGACCGACTACAATCCGGGCACCAGCCCGTTCGCCAGCCTGCATCTGGCGATGAATATGGCCTGCGTGAAGTTTGGCCTGACGCCGGAAGAGGCGTGGGCGGGAGTCACCCGGCACGCTGCGCAGGCGCTGGGGCGTCACCACAGCCACGGCCAGCTGGCGGAGGGGTTTGTCGCCAACTTTGCCATCTGGGACGCCGAACATCCGGTGGAGATGGTGTATGAACCCGGACGCAGCCCGCTGTGGCATCGCGTCGTACGAGGAGAAATACAATGACGTTATGGCAACCTACTGCCGCGGATATCTGGCAAGGGCGGGACGACAGCGCGGAAGCCGCTAATGCGCTGCGGCTGTTTCAGACCATCGTGCGCGCCGAAGCCTTTACACCCGCCGCGCTGGCAGGGGATATCGCCCTGTTGGGATTCGCCTGCGATGCTGGGGTGCGACGCAACCGCGGGCGGACCGGCGCGGAAAAAGGGCCGGAGGCTTTACGGCGGGCGCTGGCGAATATGGCCAGCCATCGCGGTCACGAGCGCTGCGTGGATATGGGCACCATCAGCGTCGCGGGCGACGCGCTGGAGGCGGCCCAGCAGGCCTTGCGCGAAGCGGTAACGGCCTGCCAGCAAGCCGGCAAGCGCACGCTGGTGCTGGGGGGCGGGCATGAAACCGCCTTCGCTCACGGGGCCGGGGTGCTGGATGCTTTTCCGGGCGAAAAAGTCGGGATTATCAACCTCGATGCGCACCTGGATTTACGCGTGAGCGAGCAGGCCAGTTCGGGAACGCCGTTCCGCCAGCTGGCGCTGACCTGCGAGGCGCAGCAGCGTGGTTTTCACTATACCTGCATTGGCGTCAGCCGGGCGGCGAATACCCAGGCGCTGTGGGATGAAGCCGCGCGCCGTCAGGTGCAGGTGATTGAAGACCTCGAGGTGCTGGAGGCCTTTGAATCACGCGTGATGCCGGAAATCGCGCGCAATATTGCGCACTACGACAGGCTCTATCTGACCATCGACCTGGACGTGCTCCCGGCGCGCGAGATGCCGGCGGTGTCGGCGCCTGCCGCGCTGGGCGTGCCGCTGGCGACGCTGCTGCGGATCGTCGAACCGCTGTGTCGCAGCGGCAAGCTACAGGCGGTGGATCTGGTGGAATTTAATCCGCAGTTTGACATTGATAGCCAGGGCGCCCGCGCGGCGGCCAGGCTGGCATGGCAAATCGCCCATTGGTGGCGCTGACGATTCAGTATATTGTGATCGTTTTGCCGCCCATTGCGAATAAGGAAAGCCAGGCTATGTTTTCATCACAACCCCGAACCGCGCCTGCCCCGTTCTATGAAAAGGTTAAGCAGGCGATCAGCGAAAAGATTCAGCGTGGCGTCTGGTGCCCTCATGACCGGATTCCCTCCGAGGCGGAGCTGGTGGCGCAGTTTGGCTTTAGCCGCATGACCATCAATCGGGCGCTGCGTGAGCTCACGGATGAAGGTTTACTGGTCCGGTTGCAGGGGGTGGGCACTTTTGTAGCGGAGCCGAAGGGGCAGTCTGCACTGTTTGAAGTCCGCAGCATCGCCGACGAAATCGCCGCGCGTCACCATCAGCACCGCTGCGAGGTGCTGCTGCTGGAGGAGACCGAGGCGGATCTGGTTCAGTCGGCGGCGCTGAACGTCGCCGAGGGGACGCGGATTTTCCATTCGCTAATGGTCCATTTCGAAAATGATATTCCGGTGCAGATTGAGGACCGCTGCGTGAATGCGGCGGTGGTCCCTGCGTATCTCCATCAGGACTATACCCTGACCACCCCGCATGATTACCTGTCGCTGATTGCGCCGCTAACCGAAGGCGAGCACATCGTCGAAGCGGTGCAGGCCAGCGCACGAGAGTGCGAGCTACTGCATATCCATGCCCACGATCCCTGCCTGTTGATCCGTCGTCGCACCTGGTCTACCACCCACATCGTCTCCCACGCCCGTCTCCTGTTCCCAGGCAGTCGTTACCGGCTGCAGGGTCATTTTGGCTCCTGATAATACCCGGCGTCAGTAAAACGTGATTGCTGACGCAATATAGCAAAATTGTATCATTTCTGTTAAATCCTGGCTTGCGCATGCTTGTATAGACAAGTATATGTATCTACATCAACAACGTTCATTGTCAGGAGAATCCCCGATGTCGCAAAGCAAATATCGCCAGCAAGACGTACGTGCACCGCGAGGCACAACGTTGAATGCCCGGAGCTGGTTGACCGAAGCCCCGCTGCGCATGTTAATGAATAACCTTGATCCCGATGTTGCCGAGAACCCGCATGAGCTGGTGGTCTACGGCGGCATTGGTCGCGCGGCGCGCAACTGGGAATGCTATGACGCTATCGTGAAGGTGCTGAAAAACCTGGAGAACGATGAGACACTGCTGGTGCAGTCCGGCAAGCCGGTTGGCGTTTTTAAAACCCATGAAAACTCACCGCGCGTGCTGATTGCCAACTCCAACCTGGTACCGCACTGGGCGACCTGGGAACATTTCAACGAGCTGGACGCGAAAGGTCTGGCGATGTACGGCCAGATGACCGCCGGCAGCTGGATCTATATCGGCAGCCAGGGCATCGTGCAGGGCACCTATGAAACCTTCGTCGAAGCGGGCCGCCAACATTATCAGGGCAGCCTCAAAGGGCGCTGGGTACTGACCGCCGGTCTGGGCGGCATGGGCGGCGCGCAGCCGCTGGCGGCGACCCTCGCCGGCGCTTGCTCCCTGAACATCGAATGCCAGCAGAGCCGCATCGATTTCCGTCTGCGTACCCGCTACGTCGACGAGCAGGCGACCTCGCTGGATGATGCGCTGGCGCGTATCAAGAAATACACCGCAGAAGGCCGGGCTATCTCTATCGCGCTGTGCGGCAACGCCGCCGAAATCGTGCCGGAGATGGTGAAACGCGGCGTGCGCCCGGATATGGTCACCGACCAGACCAGCGCCCACGACCCGCTGCACGGTTATCTGCCGAAAGGCTGGAGCTGGGAAGAGTATCAGGAAAAAGCGGTCTCCGATCCGCAGGGCACCATTGAGGCGGCCAAGCGCGCGATGGCTGACCATGTTCAGGCGATGCTGGCCTTCCATGAAATGGGCGTCCCGACCTTCGACTACGGTAACAACATTCGCCAGATGGCCCAGGAGATGGGCGTGGCAAACGCCTTCGATTTCCCAGGTTTCGTTCCGGCCTATATTCGTCCGCTGTTCTGCCGCGGCATCGGCCCGTTCCGTTGGGTGGCGCTCTCCGGCGATCCGCAGGATATCTATAAAACCGATGCCAAAGTGAAAGAGATCATCAGCGACGATCAGCATCTGCACCACTGGCTGGATATGGCGCGTGAGCGCATCAGTTTCCAGGGGCTGCCGGCGCGTATTTGCTGGGTGGGACTGGAGTGGCGTCAGAAGCTGGGACTGGCCTTTAACGAAATGGTGCGCAGTGGTGAAGTCTCCGCGCCGATTGTCATTGGTCGAGACCACCTGGATTCCGGCTCGGTAGCCAGCCCGAACCGCGAAACCGAATCGATGCGTGACGGATCGGACGCGGTGTCCGACTGGCCGCTGCTGAATGCGCTGTTGAATACCGCCAGCGGCGCGACCTGGGTGTCACTGCACCACGGTGGCGGCGTAGGCATGGGCTTCTCCCAGCACTCCGGGATGGTTATTGTCTGTGACGGTACCGATGACGCCGCCGCGCGCATCGCCCGCGTGCTGCATAACGACCCGGCGACCGGGGTGATGCGCCATGCCGATGCCGGTTACGACATCGCTATCGAGTGCGCAGCAGAGCAAGGACTGAATCTTCCTATGGTGGCAGCAACGCAGGGGCAACGCTGAAATGAAAAACTTAACACTGATTCCTGGTCAACTGAGTCTGGCGCAGCTGCGCGAGGTGTATCTCCAGCCGCTGACGCTGACCCTGGATGAACGCGCGTTTGCCGCGATCGATGAAAGCGTGGCCTGCGTCAACGCGATTCTGGCCGAAGGGCGCACGGCCTACGGCATTAACACCGGTTTTGGCCTGCTGGCGCAAACGCGAATTTCGACTGACGACCTGGAAAACCTGCAGCGCTCGCTGGTGTTGTCCCACGCAGCGGGGATTGGCGAGCCGCTGGATGATGAGATGGCGCGCCTGATTATGGTGCTGAAGATCAACAGCCTCTCCCGCGGCTTCTCCGGTATTCGTCTGAGCGTAATTCAGGCCTTGATTCAGCTGGTGAACAAAGGCGTTACGCCGTGGATCCCGGCGAAAGGCTCGGTCGGCGCTTCCGGTGACCTGGCGCCGCTGGCTCACATGTCGCTGACCCTGTTAGGCGAAGGCAAAGCGCGGGTTGACGGCGAGTGGATGCCCGCTCGTCAGGCGCTGGAAAAAGTCGGCCTGGCGCCGATTACTCTCGCGGCAAAAGAGGGGCTGGCACTGCTCAACGGCACTCAGGCGTCAACGGCGTTTGCGCTGCGTGGCCTGTTTGAAGCGGAAGACCTGTTTGCCGGGGCGGTGGTGTGCGGTGCGTTAACCACTGAAGCCGCGCTGGGCTCCCGTCGTCCGTTTGATCCGCGTATCCACGATGCACGCGGCCAACGCGGGCAGATTGATGCGGCGGCGCTGTATCGCCATGTACTGACCGAAGACAGCGAAATTTCCCGCTCGCACCATAACTGTACGAAAGTTCAGGACCCGTACTCTCTGCGCTGTCAGCCACAGGTGATGGGCGCCTGCCTGACCCAGATTCGCCAGGCCGCTGAGGTTCTGCTGGTTGAAGCCAACGCGGTCTCCGATAACCCGCTGGTCTTTGCCAGTGAAAACGAGGTTATCTCTGGCGGCAACTTCCATGCCGAGCCGGTGGCGATGGCCGCGGACAATCTCGCACTGGCGATCGCTGAAATCGGGTCGCTGTCAGAGCGTCGTATAGCACTGATGATGGACAGCCATATGTCACAACTGCCACCGTTCCTCGTCAAAAATGGCGGCGTGAACTCCGGCTTTATGATTGCCCAGGTTACCGCCGCGGCGCTGGCCAGCGAGAACAAAGCGCTGTCGCATCCGCACAGTGTTGACAGCCTGCCGACCTCGGCAAACCAGGAAGATCACGTCTCAATGGCTCCGGCTGCCGGGCGTCGTCTGTGGGCGATGGCTGAAAACACCCGCGGCGTGCTGGCCGTCGAGTGGCTGGCCGCGGTGCAGGGGCTGGATATGCGCGAAGGACTGGCCAGCAGTCCGCTGCTGGAAGAGGCCCGCCATCTGCTGCGTGAACGGGTCTCGCATTACACCCAGGATCGTTTCTTCGCGCCGGATATTGAACAGGCTATCGCCCTGCTGGCGGCACGCCACCTGACCCGACTGCTTCCTGCCATCTTGCCTGGTCAGATCTGACCCTTCGTATTTCTGTACCCGTGTCGGGGGGATAACGTCCCCCCGACCGTCCTACACGCATATTTGTCGTCATACAAAAATTATCAGGACACTCGCATATGCAACAACAACCATCGCCACAAAAGCCACACCTGCTGCGCGGGCTGAATGCCCGACATATTCGTTTTATCGCGCTGGGTTCCGCTATCGGGACCGGGCTGTTTTATGGTTCTTCGGCCGCGATCAAAGCCGCGGGACCGGCGGTACTGCTGGCCTATCTGATCGGCGGCCTGGCAGTATTTATCGTCATGCGTGCGCTGGGGGAAATGGCGGTACGCCAGCCGGTTTCCGGCTCCTTCGGTAGCTATGCCCGACAGTATCTCGGGCCGCTGGCCGGGTTTATTACCGGCTGGACCTACACTTTCGAGATGGTGATCGTCGCCCTGGCGGACGTCACCGCGTTTGGTATCTACATGGGGCTCTGGTACCCCGATGTGCCGCGCTGGATTTGGGTGCTGAGCATTATCTTCTTCATCGGCGCGATGAACCTGTGCCACGTGCGCATTTTCGGCGAAATGGAGTTTTGGCTGTCGCTGGTGAAAGTGGTGGCGATTATCGCGATGATCGTCGCGGGCGGCAGCATCATCTTCTTTGGTTTTGGCAACAGCTTCCCGGCGACCGGGCTGGAAAACCTGTGGAGCCACGGCGGTTTTGCCCCGAACGGCTGGCAGGGGATAATCGCCTCGCTCGGGATCGTGATGTTCGCCTTTGGTGGCGTTGAGATTATCGGCGTCACCGCCGCCGAAGCGCAGAACCCGAAGAAGGTGATCCCGCAGGCCATCAATACCATCCCGCTGCGTATCGTGTTGTTCTATGTCTGTACGCTGGCGATCCTGATGGCGATTTTCCCGTGGAACAGCTTCGGTGAGCAGGGCAGTCCTTTCGTACTGATTTTTAGCGGCCTGGGGATCCCTGCGGCGGCGACCATCCTGAATATCATCGTCATCAGCGCCAGTATTTCGGCGATTAACAGCGATATCTTTGGTGCCGGTCGGATGATGTACGGCATGGCCAAAGAGGGGATGGCGCCGAAAAGCTTCCTGCGCATTGCCAGCAACGGCGTGCCGTGGATGACGGTGGTGGTGATGGGCGTGGCGCTGCTGGCGGCGGTGGTGCTGAACTACCTGATGCCGGAGCAGGTGTTCGTGCTGATTGCCTCCCTCGCGGCATTTGCCACGGTGTGGGTGTGGTTGATGATCCTGCTGTCGCACTTCGCTATGCGTCGCGGTTTGTCGGCGCAAGAGCGTCAGCAGATTGAGTTCCCGGTGCCGTTCTGGCCGGTGGCGCCGCTGCTGACGCTGCTGTTTATGGGGATGGTGATCGCGGTACTGGGAATGGTGGAGGAGACGCGGATTGCGCTGATCGCCGGCCTGGTGTGGCTGGGGCTGCTGACGATTATCTGGTATGCGAAAGTCAAAAATCGCGCGGCGCTGCCTGCGCCAGAGCCAGAGCAGTCATCCTCAATCTGAGTGACTCCCCGGTAGCGCAGCTAAGCGTCGCGCCAGCCGGGGACTGAATATCGGTGTTCAGATAAACAGGGCGGTGAGGGATGCGCTGCCCAATGTATGGAAATGGACGTTAAAGCCAACCATCGCGCCGCTGGCGCCTTCATCGACATCCAGCGTGTCGACGTCCAGTGCATGTACGGTAAAGATATAGCGATGGCTCTCTCCCTTCGGCGGCGCTGCGCCGCCGTAGCCCGGCAGGCCGAAATCGGTGCGGGTCTGGAGCGCACCAGCGGGCAGGGACGGCTGGGCGGAACCGGCACCCTGCGCCAGCTCGCGCGTCCCGGCGGGCAGATTCACCACCACCCAGTGCCACCAGCCGGAGCCGGTTGGCGCGTCCGGGTCAAAGCAGGTCACCACAAAACTCTTGGTACCCGCGGGAACCTCGTCCCACGCCAGATGCGGCGACAGGTTGTCCCCCTCGTAACCCATGCCGTTAAACACATGGCGCTGAGGCAGTTTGCCGCCATCTTGCAGATCGTGACTGATTAATTTCATACCGTCTCCTCCGGGATAATCTACTGATTAACAACGAAGTGTAGTCTTGTTGACGGCCAGTTTCCGCTGCTTATTCGCTAAAAAATGTTTCTTCCCGCACTGCGGCGTTCACCGCCTGGGTCAGACGCGTTAGCTGCTGCGGGGCGATCGGGTACGGCGGCATCAGGTAAATCAGGCGGCCGAACGGGCGGATCCACACCCCTTGCTCGACGAAAAACCGCTGCAGCGCCGCCATGTTGACCGGGCGGCGGGTCTCCACCACCCCGATGGCACCCAGCACCCGGACATCGGCCACCAGCGGTGATTCCCGCGCCGGGGCCAGCTCGGCGTTGAGCTGTGTTTCAATGGCCGCCACCTGCTGCTGCCACTCGCCGGTCTGAAGGATGCTCAGGCTTTCAGTCGCCACCGCGCAGGCCAGCGGGTTGCCCATAAACGTCGGGCCGTGCATAAAGCAACCCGCTTCACCATTGCTGATGGTCTCCGCGACGTCCCGGGTGGTCAGTGTAGCCGACAGCGTCATGGTCCCGCCGGTCAGCGCTTTGCCGAGACACAGAATATCCGCCGCGATTCCCGCATGTTCGCAGGAAAACAGCTTACCGGTGCGGCCAAATCCGGTGGCGATCTCATCGGCAATCAGCAGGATGCCTTCACGGTCGCACATCTGACGAATGCGCTTCAGCCACTGCGGGTGATACATCCGCATCCCGCCCGCGCCCTGGACGATCGGTTCGAGGATCACCGCCGCAATCTCTTCGCGATGGGCCGCCATCAGCCGGGCAAACGCCACCATATCCCGCTCATCCCACTCTCCGTCAAAGCGGCTCTGCGGCGCCGGGGCGAACAGATTATCCGGCAGATAACCCTGCCACAGGCTGTGCATGGAGTTGTCCGGATCGCAGACCGACATCGCGCCGAAGGTATCACCGTGGTAGCCGTTGCGGAACGTCAGAAAACGCTGGCGCGGCTGGCCTTTCGCCTGCCAGTACTGAAGGGCCATTTTCATCGCAACTTCCACCGCCACCGAGCCGGAGTCGGCGAGGAACACGCACTCCAGCGATGCCGGGGTCATCGCCACCAACTGGCGGCACAGTGCGACCGCTGAAGGGTGAGTGATACCGCCAAACATCACGTGTGACATCTGGTCAATCTGCGCTTTCATCGCCGCGTTCAGGCGTGGGTGATTGTAGCCGTGGATCGCCGCCCACCATGACGACATGCCGTCAACCAGCTGCTCACCGCTGGCGAGGGACAGCTCGCAGCCGTGGGCAGCCACCACCGGGTAAACCGGTAAAGGGGAGGTCATGGAGGTGTAGGGGTGCCAAATGTGGCGCCGATCGAAGGCGAGATCGTCCGTTGTCATAAGCGACTTGTAAACCATTCTGAAAACATTTAGGTTTACGAGTATAAACCGAACCGACAATTAACAAAACCCTTTGGAGAGGCCAATGGCTCACCACGCACGCTGGACAATGTCGCAAGTTACTGAGTTATTTAATAAACCATTGCTGGACCTGCTGTTTGAAGCGCAGCAGATCCACCGCCAGAACTTCGACCCGCGTCAGGTTCAGGTCAGCACGTTGCTGTCGATTAAAACCGGCGCCTGCCCGGAAGACTGTAAATATTGCCCGCAGAGCGCGCGCTACAAAACCGGGCTGGAATCTGAGCGCCTGATGGAAGTGGAGCAGGTGCTGGAATCGGCGCGTCAGGCGAAAAACGCCGGTTCAACCCGTTTTTGCATGGGGGCCGCCTGGAAAAACCCGCACGAGCGCGATATGCCGTATCTCGAGCAGATGGTTAAAGGGGTCAAGGCGATGGGGCTGGAGTCCTGCATGACCCTCGGCACCCTGACGGATAACCAGGCGCAGCGTCTGGCGGGAGCCGGTCTGGACTACTACAACCACAACCTGGATACCT
Organism: Klebsiella sp. R445; assembly: GCF_051131755.1. NCBI lineage: Bacteria > Pseudomonadati > Pseudomonadota > Gammaproteobacteria > Enterobacterales > Enterobacteriaceae > Klebsiella > Klebsiella sp. R445. Next base: position 1,575,391 of record NZ_CP180446.1, on the reverse strand, counting down.
CGCCGGAATTCTACGGCAACATCATCACCACCCGTACCTACCAGGAGCGTCTGGATACCCTCGACAAAGTGCGCGATGCCGGGATTAAGGTCTGTTCAGGCGGGATCGTCGGCCTTGGCGAAACCGAGAAAGACCGCGCCGGGCTGCTGTTGCAGCTGGCAAACCTGCCGACGGCGCCGGAAAGCGTGCCTATCAACATGCTGGTTAAGGTCAAGGGCACGCCGCTGGCCGATAACGACGACGTCGATGCCTTTGATTTTATCCGCACCATCGCGGTGGCGCGGATCATGATGCCATCCTCCTATGTGCGACTGTCCGCTGGCCGTGAGCAGATGAGCGAGCAGACCCAGGCGATGTGCTTTATGGCCGGCGCCAACTCGATTTTCTACGGCTGCAAGCTGCTGACCACGCCGAACCCGGAAGAGGACAAAGACCTGCAGCTGTTCCGTAAACTCGGGCTTAACCCGCAGCAGACGGCGGTGCTGGAAGGTGATAACGAACAGCAGCAGCGCCTCGAGCAGGTATTACGTACCCCGGACACTGAGGAATATTACAACGCGGCGGCGCTATGAGCTGGCAGCAACGCATTGGCCAGGCGCTGAGCGAGCGACGGGAGGCGGATGCCTTTCGCCGCCGTCAGCCGGTGGAGCAGGGGGCCGGACGCTGGCTGACCCGCGACGGCCAGCGCTGGCTCAATTTCTCCAGCAATGATTACCTCGGGCTGAGTCAACACCCGGAAATTATCGCCGCCTGGCAGCAGGGGGCGACGCGCTACGGTGTCGGCAGCGGCGGCTCCGGTCACGTCAGCGGCTACAGCGAGGCGCATCGCCAGCTGGAAACATCGCTGGCGGAGTGGCTGGGCTATCCGCGTGCGCTACTGTTTATCTCGGGGTTTGCCGCCAATCAGGCGCTGATTGCCGCGCTGCTCGGCAAGGACGACCGCACGGTGGCGGACCGGCTGAGCCATGCTTCCCTGCTGGAGGCCGCGAGCCTCAGTCCGGCGGCGCTGCGGCGTTTTGCGCACAACGATGTGCAGCAGCTAAGCGAACTGCTGGGCAAGCCGCTGGCGGGACAGCAACTGGTGGTGACGGAAGGGGTATTCAGCATGGATGGCGACAGCGCTCCGCTCGCCGCCATTGCCGAGGCAACCCGGGCCGCCGACGGCTGGCTGCTGGTGGATGATGCCCACGGCATTGGCGTGGTGGGCGAGGAGGGGCGCGGCAGCTGCCATGCGCACAACGTTCGCCCTGAACTGCTGGTGGTGACCTTCGGTAAAGCCTTTGGCGTCAGCGGTGCAGCGGTGCTGTGCGATGACGCGCTGGCAGACTATCTGCTGCAGTTTGCCCGTCACCTGATTTACAGCACCGCGATGCCGCCGGCTCAGGCGGTGGCGCTGAGCGCCGCGCTGGCGGTGATCCGTAGCGATGACGGTCAGCAGCGACGGGAAAAACTGGCGCGTCATGTGGCGCAGTTCCGCGACGGCATGGCCACATTCCCAGGGACGCTGAGCGCATCAGGTAGCGCGATTCAACCGCTGATCGTCGGCGATAACGGCCGGGCATTACGGCTGGCGGCACGTTTGCGCAAGCAGGGCTGTTGGGCAACGGCCATTCGTCCGCCGACGGTACCGGCGGGGAGCGCTCGTCTGCGCCTGACGCTGACCGCCGCCCACGACGCCACTGACATCAGCCGTCTGCTGGAGGTGCTGCATGGCGAGAGTCAATAAACATGCGGTTGCCGCGGCCTTTGGCCGGGCGGCCAGCCATTATTCGCAACACGACGCGCTCCAGCGGATCAGCGCCGCGCGCCTGCTGCACCAGCTCAACGAGCGGGCCTTTGCCACGGTGCTGGATGCCGGCTGCGGTCCTGGCAGCATGAGCCGCTACTGGCGCGAGGCCGGAAGCGAAGTTACCGCGCTGGATCTCTCCGCTGAGATGCTGGCCCAGGCGCGGCGTGACCAGTGCGCCGATCGTTACGTGGAGGGCGATATCGAGTCGCTGCCGCTGCCCGATGCCTGCGTCGATCTGGCGTGGAGCAACCTGGCGGTGCAGTGGTGCGACAGCCTGGCCGACGCCATTGACGAGCTGTGTCGGGTGGTGCGCCCTGGCGGCAAGGTGGCGTTTACCACGTTGCTGTCCGGTTCGCTGCCGGAACTGAATCAGGCCTGGCGCGCCATCGATAGCCACCCGCATGCCAATCGCTTTCTCAGCGAACAGGCGGTGCGCGAGGCGCTGGCCGGGCGGCGGGCCGTCGGGCAGGTCCACGAGGTCGGCCTGCCGTTTGCCGATGCCCTGAGCGCGATGCGCTCGCTGAAAGGGATCGGCGCCACGCATTTGCATCAGGGACGCCATGCAGCACCGCTGAGCCGGGGAAAACTGCGTCAGCTGCAACTGGCCTGGCCACAACAGCAGGGCCAGTGCCCGCTGACGTACCATCTTTTTACAGGAGTCATTGAACGTGACTAAACGTTTTTTCGTCACTGGAACCGACACTGAAGTCGGGAAAACCATATCCAGCTGCGCCTTGTTGCAGGCGGCGAATCTGTCGGGTCTGAAAAGCGCGGGCTATAAGCCGGTGGCGTCCGGAAGCGAGCTGACGGCGCAGGGGCTGCGCAATGAAGATGCCCTGGCGTTGCAGCGCAACAGCGCCGTGGCGCTGAGCTACGCTCAGGTGAACCCGCTGACCTTTGAGGAACCGACGTCACCGCATATCGTGAGCGCGGAAGAGGGGCGACCGATTACGGCCGGGGCGCTGTCTGCCGGATTGCGCGAGCTGGAAAATCTAGCCGAATGGGTGCTGGTGGAAGGCGCTGGCGGCTGGTTCACACCGCTTTCCCCCACGTTGAGCTTTGCCGACTGGGTGCGCGATGAGCAACTGCCAGTCATTCTGGTGGTCGGCATCAAACTGGGGTGCATCAACCATGCGCTGCTCACCGCCCAGGCGGTACGCCAGGCAGGGCTGCCGCTGGTCGGCTGGATCGCCAACGATATCCAGCCGCCGGGCAGGCGCCATGTCGAATATCTGGCGACCCTGAAACGCCTGCTGCCGACGCCGTTTTTGGGAGAGATCCCGTGGCTTACGGACGCCGCGCAGCGCGACGACCTCGGGCAGTATATTGACCTTAACGCGCTGGATCGGGCGTCATCCATTGCGCCAGCAGCGGTTCATCCAGCTGAATAACGCTGCCTTGCGCCACGTTACGCCCACGGTGTAGCAGGCAAAAGCGATCCGCCACCCGGCGAATAAACGGCAGGTGCTGCTCCGCGAGCAGCACCGTTAAGCCGATATCGCGGTTCAGACGCACCAGTAAATCCCCCAGTTTATGCATGAAGTGCTGGCCGCTGCCGCGTGATGGTTCATCGAGAATCAGCAGGCGCGGCTGGACAATCAGCGCTCTGGCCAGCGCCAGCTGGTACTGGTCATCCTCTGTCAGCATCGCGCCTTTATGCTGGCGCTGGCCGTACAGGTCGGGAAACAAATCGTAAATCTCACCCTTCACCACCGCACCGGGATTGCCGCCGGCAGCCAGCGCAATATGCAGATTATCTTCCACGCTGAGCTGCGAAAAAATTCGCTTGTCCTGTGGCACATAGCCGATACCGATAATCGCCCGGGATTGCGCGGAGAGCGGCGTGATATCGCAGGGCGGCGAACCGATCTCTTGCCAGGTCATACTGCCGCTGGCGACCGGGAGATGGCCGGTAATACAGTTAATGAGCGTGGTTTTCCCCATTCCCTGAAGTCCCATCACACAGGTGCACTCGCCGGACCGTAGTTCAAGGTCGACATTCCATAGTGTGTGCTGGCTTCCGTAGTACTGATTGACTGCGCGTAGACTCAACATAGACGTTTTCTCCTTTTCGGGGATAGTGAGCGACATGAAGATTCTGCAAATCTCTTGCCAGGAAAAAGATGTTCCGGTTTTTTCTGTCAGAACAGGTATCACAGGCCATGACGGCGGCGGGGCAACGAGACGGTTGCACTTTCCCGGTGCTAAAGCGCATGAAAAATGGTGCAGAAAGCAACAAAAAGGCAGGCCTCTTTAGCTGATAAATATCAAAAATAATTCGATAATTTTTTTTAGGCGCTGGTTTTTGACGGTCGGTCGATTTCGGCGGGGTGGCAGTGGTCAAGGCCTGCAGACACTTATCCACTATTCCTGTGGATAACCTTGTGTATTAGAGTTAGAGAACTTGCGGTAAGCTAGAGATTACGCGGCCTGCGGCTGAATTGGCGCGAAACCCATCTTTTGTTTAATATCATTAAAAATCAATTGGTTGAATAAAAGCAATGGCTGTAAGGAAAGTGTCACCTGCTGCCATAAAAGATTCATTACCTTGCTTGACAAATGTTAAATGATAAATTTTTCTGGGGATAACCCTACTGTCTGGCGGATTATTCTGCAAGATGGTCAGCTTTCACCCCAAAATGAGTCATCTTCCCACCGCGGTGAGCATAAACAATAATGTGGTACTGTTTTTATGTACAGTATTATTTATTGGCAAAAGCTGGTGTGAAGGGTAGAATTAAACACCTGCCGCATACCACCAGGCGTACCATCCTTCTTCAGGGCCAGACATATGAGTAAAACGTTCACGCTGCATTCCCCATTCCGTCCCTCTGGTGACCAGCCGGAAGCCATCCGGCGTCTGGAAGAGGGGCTGGAAGATGGCCTGGCGCATCAAACCCTGCTGGGGGTAACCGGGTCGGGTAAGACCTTCACCATCGCTAACGTTATTGCCGATCTCCAGCGCCCAACCATGGTGCTGGCGCCGAACAAAACGCTGGCAGCGCAGCTGTATGGTGAAATGAAAGAGTTCTTCCCGGAAAACGCGGTGGAGTATTTCGTCTCCTACTACGATTATTATCAGCCAGAAGCCTACGTGCCGAGCTCTGACACCTTCATTGAGAAAGACGCGTCGGTGAACGAACACATCGAACAGATGCGTCTCTCGGCGACCAAGGCGCTGCTTGAGCGGCGCGATGTCGTGGTGGTGGCGTCGGTATCGGCCATTTACGGCCTGGGCGATCCGGATCTCTACCTGAAGATGATGCTGCACCTGACCACCGGGATGCTCATCGACCAGCGGGCGATTTTGCGTCGCCTGGCAGAGCTGCAGTACACCCGCAACGATCAGGCCTTCCAGCGCGGCACCTTCCGGGTGCGCGGCGAAGTGATTGACGTTTTCCCGGCGGAATCAGACGACGTTGCGTTGCGGATCGAACTGTTTGACGAAGAGGTCGAGCGGCTGTCGCTGTTCGACCCGCTCACCGGCCAGGTTGAATCCACCATCCCGCGCTTTACCATCTACCCAAAAACGCACTACGTTACGCCGCGTGAGCGCATTGTACAGGCGATGGAAGAGATCAAAGTCGAGCTGGCGGAAAGGCGCAAAGTGCTGCTGGACAACAATAAGCTGCTGGAAGAGCAGCGGCTGTCGCAGCGCACGCAGTTTGACCTCGAGATGATGAACGAGCTGGGGTACTGCTCCGGTATCGAAAACTACTCGCGCTATCTCTCCGGACGTGGCCCGGGTGAGCCACCGCCAACGTTGTTCGATTACCTGCCGGCGGACGGGTTGCTGGTTATCGACGAATCCCACGTCACCATCCCGCAAATTGGCGGTATGTATCGTGGGGACCGGGCGCGTAAAGAGACCCTCGTGGAGTACGGCTTCCGACTGCCTTCCGCGCTGGATAACCGCCCGATGAAATTTGAAGAGTTTGAGGCGCTGGCGCCGCAGACTATCTATGTGTCGGCAACGCCTGGGCCATACGAGCTGGAAAAATCCGGTGATGAAGTGGTCGATCAGGTGGTACGTCCGACCGGGTTGCTGGATCCCATCATTGAAGTGCGTCCGGTGGCCACTCAGGTCGATGACCTGCTGTCAGAAATTCGTACCCGGGTGGTCATCAACGAACGTGTGCTGGTGACCACCCTGACCAAACGCATGGCGGAAGACCTGACGGAGTATCTCGAAGAGCACGGCGAGCGCGTGCGCTACCTGCACTCGGATATCGACACCGTGGAGCGCATGGAAATCATCCGCGACCTGCGACTGGGCGAGTTTGACGTACTGGTGGGGATCAACCTGCTGCGTGAAGGGCTGGATATGCCGGAAGTCTCACTGGTGGCGATCCTCGATGCCGACAAAGAAGGTTTCCTGCGTTCCGAGCGCTCGCTGATTCAGACCATTGGCCGTGCGGCGCGTAATATCAACGGTAAAGCGATTCTGTATGGCGACAAGATCACCGCCTCGATGGCGAAAGCCATCAGCGAAACGGAGCGTCGTCGTGAGAAACAGCAGCGCTATAACGAAGAGCATGGTATTACCCCGCAGGGGCTGAATAAAAAAGTGGTCGATATTCTGGCGCTAGGCAGCAACATCGCTAAGACCAAAGCCAAAGGGCGCGGCAAATCACGTTCGCCGGTGGAGGCAGATACCCCGGAAGTGGTGCTGACGCCGAAAGCGCTCCAGCAGAAAATTCACGAGCTGGAAGGGCTGATGATGCAGCACGCGCAGAACCTCGAGTTCGAAGAGGCGGCGCAGATTCGCGACCAGCTGCATCAGCTGCGCGAGCTGTTTATTGCCGCTTCGTAACCTGGATTGCGGAAATCACCGCGCCGGACCGGCAGTACAGCGTGACGTCGCGCTGATTTTTTACCTTTCGTGCTGCATTTACTGGCTGGCTTAATGTCAGCTTAATCTTGCCAGGCGACACTATCCCCATTCTGATGAGGATAGTGTCATGCAAAAATCAAACTTCCGTGAATACCTGGCCGTGACCTGCGCGTTTATCGTGGTGGTCGCCTTTTTCCATCAGTGGGTTTTGACCTTCTGACGCGACAGCGCGGGAAACTGGATCCAGCCCCGTACGCCAGGGCCTGGCTGGCGGTTATGTAAAAAGAACTGGGCATCGTGCAACTGGACGATGCGCGTCACAATACTTAACCCCAGGCCAATCCCGCCAAAGCGGCTGTCCATGCGGACAAACGCTTTGCTCAGCTCACCGCTTTTCGCTTCATCAATCCCCGGCCCCTGATCTTCCACCGCAATAACCGGCGTGGCGCCCGCCTGAATTGAGATTCTGACCACCGACTCTGTCGGGCTGTAGCGATGGGCATTTTCCACCAGATTACGCAGCGCCACCCGCAGCAACGTCGCGTCGCCGGAGACAATCACGTCCTCACAGCCACTCTCAGACAGGCAGACGACTTCCAGCCTTTGCTGGCGTTGTTCGAGCATGGTCTCCAGCTCGTCACGAACCGGTTCAATCACATCTTCGCGCAGCGCAACACGCTGGTAGCTACCGGCGGAAAACGACTGACCAACACGGGCCAGCTGCAACAGCTGCGAAATGCTGTTGGTCATCAGGTCCAGACGTTGGATCAGCGGCGTCACCTCGACGTTGTGTGCCCTGGCCATCAGCTCCAGGTGCAGGCGCAGACCGGCTAACGGCGTGCGCAGCTCATGGGCAACATCGGCGGTGAACAGCCGTTCACGGTCGAGCGTCAGGTTCAATCGGGACACCAGCTGATTGATGGCCGTCGTCACTGCCGTCACTTCCGGCACCGACTCCGTCAAGGTGATGGGCTGCAGGTTGTCCGGGGTGCGGCTTTCGAGTTCACACTGCAGCGTCGACAGCGGACGGGTGATCTTTCTCACCGCCAGCATGCTGATGTACAGCGCCAGGCCGACGATCAGCAGGCTGGGGATCAGTAAGCTGGCAACCGCTTCGCGCACTTCGTGCTCGACGTGCTTCTGGTTGTTATGCCCTTCAATGGCGCTCGCCACCAGCAGCTGGATCTGCTCTTTGCTTTCATGCCACAGCCAGAAGACGCTGATCAGCTGGCAGACCACCAGAATGGCGCCAATGGTCAGCAGCAGACGATGACGCATCGTCCAGTTTTCACTATTGAACAGTGCCATGGCGTTATTCCGTCTCTGATTGCTTCACCAGCATATAGCCAAATCCCCGGACCGTACGAATACGGGCCTTGCCGACTTTATCGCGCAGGTTATGGATATGCACCTCCAGCGTGTTGGTGGCCGGCTCGTTGTCCCAGCTGTAGATATCGTTGTAGAGAATTTCGCGGTGCACCGGGCTACCCGCTTTCATCATCAGGCGTGAGAGCAGGGCATACTCTTTCGGCGTCAGATCCAGCGCATTATCCCCCAGCCAGACCTGGCGACGGGTGATGTTCAGCCGCAGATCGCCGACGGACATCTCATTGTCGCCCTGGTTATTATGGCGGCGGAGCAAGGCGCGGATGCGGGCATTCAGCTCCTCCAGGGCGAACGGTTTCACCAGGTAGTCATCTGCCCCGGTATCGAGACCGCTAATCCGATCGTCGACGGTGTCGCGGGCGGTAAGGATCAGTACCGGCTGGGTGAATTTTTCCCGGCGCATGCGCGCCAGGAAGTGCAGGCCGTCTTCATCCGGCAGACCCAAATCCAGCACGATCAGGCTGTAGTGGTTGCTGGCAAGAGACAGCGCGGCCTCATGGGCGGTGGCGACGCCATCGCAGACGTACCCCTCGCTTTGCATCGCCAGAATCAACCCTTGTAACAGGAGTGCGTCGTCTTCAATGACTAAGATTTTCATCAACCGGCCTCGCTTCTGCATGGCGTTAAAATATCGTCAGTTGCCCGGTACTCGTGGGTGTTGACCCCCAGCAGCCCGAGCAGGGTGGAGAACAGATTATCCTGAGAATAAGAGTCTGTTTTAGCTCTCTGTTGCAGACACTGGCCGGAGACGCCATAGCGCTGCTGGTAATCCGGGGACAGCCAGATCAGCATCGGCACATGTTTTTGCGTCTCCGGCGCGATGGACCACGGCAGTCCGTGTAAATAGACCCCATCTTCGCCGAGTGACTCACCGTGATCGGAGAGATACACCAGGCTGGTGGTGAATTTATCCTGCTTTGACTGCAATAATTTGATGGCTTTATCCACCACATAATCGACATACAAGATGGTGTTGTCGTAAGTATTGGTCAACTGCTGCTGGGTACAACTTTGGATTTCGTTGGTTTCGCAGGTTGGGGTAAATTTCTTGAATTCAGCAGGATAGCGATTGTAGTACGTCGGGCCATGGCTGCCGATAGTGTGCAGCACGATAATGCCATCCTGTTGCAAATTATCGATGTAGCTTTCCAGATTATGGAACAGCACCTCATCGTAACATTCGCCATTGATGCACTGACCGGTCAGGTTCAGGTCGGTAACATTCTGATGCGGTACGCGGTCGCAGGCACCCTTACAGCCGCCGTCATTGTCGTTCCACAGCACCTGAACGCCGGCGCGTTGCAGGATATCGAGTACACCTTCCTGATGGTGCGCCAGTTCTTCATCATAATGGGCGCGCGGCATATTGGAGAACATGCAGGGCACCGACACCGCGGTGGCGGTTCCGCATGAGGTGGTATTGGCGAAGTAGGCCACATCATCTTGTTTCAGGCGTGGGTTGGTTTCGCGATCGTAGCCGCCGAGGGAGAAGTTCTGCGCCCGGGAGGTTTCGCCGAGCACCAGAATGGTTAAATTCTTGCGCGGTCCGTGACGCATTTCCGCTTTCTGGGTGGCATCTTCGCCGATTTTCACCAGCGGCAAATTATCCATTTTGTTGTGGAAATACCACGAGTTAATCGCCACGATGCTGTTCGACGGGCTCAGTGACTTCACCAGCTCTTTATTGTTGCGAAAGACCGAGGCGTAATCTTTATAAAACAGTGCCGCGACCACCAGAATCAGCAACGCAGAGACAACGATGTTTAGCAGGCGCATCAGGATGCCGCGCCATACCGTCTTCGGCTTCGCCACTTTTACCCACCAGGCCAGCGCGACCATCAGTACGCCGGAGAGCCCCAGCGTCAGGACCATCCTGCCGGACATCAAGGCAAAGCTTTCCGCCGGGGTGGTATCCAGAATGTTGGTGATCATGGCGCGATCGATAATCACCCCAAAGGTCCAGATAAAATACTGTGCCGAGGCGCTGAGCAGAATGAACAGGCTGATAACCAGGCGGTCGAGCTTAAGGAAAGAGGCCAGCGTGGTGAGGATATTCATCACGCTGAACGCGACCACCGGCATGCTGAGGAACACCAGCCAGTTATGCAGGCTGTTGACCGGCAGCAGCGTGAAGACCTGACGATAGAACGCGAGGTTCAGCAGCAGTCCGATATACAGCGCAAAGAGAATCAGATAAAGCGTACGGCTCATGACCGGCCGACGTAACGGGAGTAGCGACATGGCAACAATCCTGGGACTAAGATAGTGGCCATGGTGACAGCGTTAATTTAAGACAACCTTAAGATTTTAAGATAACGGCGGCGGTTCTGCCGTCACCGTTACTTCGTCATGCCTTAGCCGATGGCCTGAATGGCCTCCTCCAGTGCGCTGCGCAGGCGCGCCCGGTCATGGCGATAGGGGACATCAACCGCGTCCAGTCGCGTCTGCACGATGGTGCGGTTTTCAAGACCGCTGATATCGGTGTTCTGCCCGACGATCAGCGCATCAATCACCTGCTTGCCGATATAGTGCTCCATAATCCCGACGCGGTCCGCCAGGGTCAAACTGGCGGCCGGACTGTGCTCTTTGCCAAGATTGTCGATAAACACCATCGCCGCGGGGGTGCGGCGCAGGGCCTGGGCCATCTCATCCAGCAGAAGAATAGGCAGCAGGCTGGTGTAGAAACTGCCCGGCCCAATCAGGATTAAATCGGCTTGCGCAATGGCCTGCACCGCTTCACGAGTGGCGGGCACCGGCGGGGAGAGCATCAGCTCTCGCGGGACGCAGGGCAACTGGTCAATATTGACCTCGCCGTAAACTTCATGCCCTTCATGGTCAATGGCCATCAAATCCACCGGTTGTTCCGACATCGGGATCAAAAAGGCGTCCACTTTCAGCAGATTTCTGATCAAGTTGATGGCCTCTAAAGGCCGCACGCTCAGGTGGTCGAGCGCCTTTAACATCAGATTTCCGAGGTTATGACCAGAAAGTTCACCATTACCGGCAAAACGATACTCAAACATCGCCGACGCGATGCTGGGTTCGGCGATCAACTGGTTAATGCAGTTGCGCATATCCCCCCAGGCAATACCGCCCTCGGAGCGACGAATACGACCCGTCGAACCGCCGTTATCGGTGGTCGTGACAATACCGGTCAGGCGTGAACCGAGCGAGGAGAGCGACGACATCACCCGGCCCAGACCGTGCCCGCCGCCCAGTGCCACCACGCGATCGAGATCGGCGAACGTACGAGTACGCATAGAGATTCCTTAATAGCGATTAAACGGGCTCACAGTAACCGATCTACCCCTAAAAGACGATGGGCGGATCCTGACAAACTGACCGATATCAATGCAAAAGCCTGGTTTTTGGCTATTCTGTAACGAAAATGCACGATCGTATCGATATATACATAATTATATAACGAAATGGAAAATGGCGAAACCGTCGTATCCGCGCTACTATCGGCATTAACCTGTTAACACTCTAGCCCTTGTACCTGTGTCGCAAGATATGGTGCTTTGGCCGTGACGGCTCCGCCTGTCACCAGGGCGTGGAAAGAAATGACCGCGTCTCCCGTATTTGGAAAGGTGTATATGGCTTCTCAGCTTACCGACGCGTTTGCGCGTAAGTTTTATTACTTGCGCCTGTCAATTACCGATGTGTGTAACTTTCGTTGCACCTACTGCCTGCCGGATGGCTACAAGCCCGGCGCGGTCACTAACAAAGGCTTTCTCAGCGTAGACGAAGTGCGTCGCGTGACGCGTGCCTTTTCGGCTCTCGGCACCGAGAAGGTGCGCCTGACCGGCGGCGAACCGTCGTTACGTCGTGATTTCGCCGACATTATTGCCGCTGTGCGAGAAAACAGCGCCATTCGCCAGATTGCGGTCACCACCAACGGCTACCGCCTGGCCCGTGACGTGCAGCAGTGGCGTGATGCCGGGCTGACGGCGATTAACGTCAGCGTCGATAGCCTCGATGCGCGTCAGTTTCACGCCATTACCGGGCAGGATAAATTTCAGCAGGTGATGGATGGTATCGACGCCGCCTTCGCCGCCGGTTTCGAAAAAGTGAAGGTCAATACCGTGCTGATGCGCGATGTGAACCATCATCAGCTCGACACCTTCCTGGCGTGGATCCAACCGCGCCGCATCCAGCTGCGCTTTATTGAACTGATGGAGACTGGCGAGGGCAGCGACCTGTTTCGCCGTCACCATATCTCCGGCATGGTCCTGCGCGATGAGCTGCTGCGCCGCGGCTGGATCCACCAGATTAGCCAGCGCAGCGACGGCCCGGCGCAGGTCTTTTGCCACCCGGACTACGCCGGTGAAATTGGCCTTATCATGCCGTACGAGAAAGATTTCTGCGCCACCTGCAACCGGCTTCGCGTCTCTTCGGTGGGTAAACTGCATCTGTGTCTGTTTGGCGACGGTGGCGTGGATTTACGCGATCTGCTTGCCGAAGACCAGCAGCAGTCGGCGCTGGAAGCACGCATTTCTGAAGCCTTAACCCATAAAAAACAAACCCATTTCCTGCATCAGGGCAACACCGGTATTACGCAAAACCTGTCGTATATTGGCGGATAATTGATTCTAAAGGAGCGAACAGATGAGTCAGGCCAGCGCTGAGTTTACCCCGACCCGCATTGCTATTCTCACCGTATCCAGCCGCCGTGGCGAAGAGGACGACACCTCTGGCCACTGGCTGCGTGACGCGGCGCAGGAGGCGGGCCATCACATCGCCGATAAGGCCATCGTGAAAGAGAACCGCTACGCCATTCGCGCCCAGGTGTCGGCGTGGATCGCCAGCGATGACGTCCAGGTGGTGCTGATTAACGGCGGGACCGGTTTTACCGATGGCGATCAGGCGCCGGAAGCGCTCCGGCCGCTGTTCGATCGCGAAGTCGAAGGGTTTGGCGAAGTATTCCGCATGCTCTCCTTTGAGGAGATTGGCACCTCGACCCTGCAATCCCGGGCCATTGCCGGGGTGGCGAACCGGACCCTGATTTTTGCTATGCCGGGTTCAACCAAAGCCTGTCGTACCGCGTGGGACAACATCATTGCCCCGCAGCTGGATGCGCGTACGCGCCCGTGCAACTTTATCTCTCATCTTAAGAAATAAGCTATGTCACAACTGACGCATATTAACGCCGCTGGCGAAGCGCACATGGTGGACGTCTCCGCCAAAGCGGAAACCGTACGTGAAGCCCGGGCCGAAGCCTGGGTCGAAATGCAGCCGGCGACGCTGGCGATGATTATCGACGGCAGCCACCACAAAGGCGATGTTTTCGCCACCGCCCGTATTGCCGGCATTCAGGCCGCCAAACGGACCTGGGAGCTGATCCCGCTGTGCCATCCGCTGATGTTGAGCAAGGTTGAAGTCAACCTGCAGGCGCTGCCGGAACAGAACCGGGTGCGCATCGAGACGCTGTGCCGCCTGACCGGGAAAACCGGGGTTGAGATGGAGGCGCTGACCGCGGCCTCCGTTGCGGCGCTGACGATTTACGATATGTGCAAAGCGGTGCAAAAAGATATGGTCATTGGCCCGGTACGCCTGCTGGCGAAAAGCGGCGGCAAATCCGGTGATTTCAAGGCGGACGAGACCCATGATTAAGGTTCTGTTTTTTGCTCAGGTGCGCGAACTGGTCGGTACCGATGCGCTGACGCTTGAGGCGGACGCGCCGCTGACGGTGGAGGCTATTCGCCAACAGCTCGTCAGCCGTGGCGATCGCTGGGCGCTGGCGCTGGAAGCGGGCAAGCTGCTGGCGGCGGTCAATCAAACGCTGACCAGCTTTGACCATCCGGTGGCTCCCGGTGACGAAGTGGCATTTTTCCCACCGGTCACGGGGGGTTAAGATGACGCAGACCCGAATTGTCGTCAGCCCTGCACGTTTTTGCGTGGGCGACGAATACCCGTGGCTGGCCGAGCGCGATGAAGACGGCGCGGTGGTGACCTTTACCGGCAAAGTGCGTAACCACAATCTTGGCGATAGCGTGAAGGCGCTGACCCTCGAGCACTATCCGGGGATGACGGAAAAGTCGCTGGCGGAAATCGTCGAACTGGCGCGGGAGCGCTGGTCGCTGGGCCGGGTGACGGTGATTCACCGCATCGGCGAAATGTGGCCGGGCGAAGAAATTGTGTTTGTCGGCGTGACCAGCGCGCACCGCAGCAGCGCCTTTGAGGCCGGGGAGTTCATTATGGACTACCTGAAAACCCGGGCGCCGTTCTGGAAGCGTGAAGCGACGCCGGAAGGCGAACGTTGGGTGGATGCCCGCGATAGCGATCGTCAGGCGGCAGAGCGCTGGTAGTGTGATACGCTTAATCAGAGATACCGTGTTAATCAGGAGATAGTCATGGACAGATTCCCACGTTCAGATTCCATCGTTCAGGTGCGAAGCGGCCTGCAAACCTATATGGCTCAGGTTTACGGCTGGATGACGGTCGGCCTGCTGCTGACCGCCTTTATTGCCTGGTTTGCCGCCAATACCCCGGCGGTGAGAATGTTTATTTTCTCCAGCCAACTGGTCATTATCGGGTTGGTTATTGCCCAGTTGGCGCTGGTCTTCGTGCTCTCCGGGATGGTACAGCGGCTGAGTGCAGGGGTGATGACCACGCTGTTTATGCTCTATTCGGCGTTGACCGGGCTGACGCTATCCAGCATTTTTCTGGTCTACACCTACTCGTCGATTGCCAGCACCTTTGTGATCAGCGGCGGGATGTTTGGCATCATGAGCCTGTACGGCTATACCACCAAACGCGATCTCAGCGGCTTCGGCAACATGCTGTTTATGGGCTTGATTGGTATTGTTCTGGCGTCGCTGGTTAACTTCTGGCTGAAGAGTGAAGCCTTGATGTGGGTGATTACCTATATCGGGGTGATTGTCTTTGTCGGCCTGACCGCCTATGACACCCAGAAGCTGAAAAACATCGGCGAGCAGATCGATACCCGCGACGGTTCAACGCTGCGCAAATACGCCATACTCGGCGCCCTGACGCTGTATCTGGACTTTATCAACCTGTTCCTGATGCTGCTGCGTATTTTCGGCAACCGCCGTTAAGCAACCCCATCACCGTTATCAGCCCCGGGACGCATCGCGTTACCGGGGCGATATCTCCTGCATGCCGTTGCCTGCTATCACACTTCCTGGTTTTGTGTGTCCAGCCGATCCTGAGTTTCAATTTCCGGCTGAACCGGCGGGTTGGCCCGCGCCAGCTGCGGCGTATGGGCTGGCAGCCAGCCGACCCAGGCCGGGAAGTGACGTAAAAAGTGGAAGGCAATCACGCTCTGACCCAGATTCCACCAGCTGCGGGTGGGCAGCATCGATTTATCCACCTGCTTGCAGTCCAGGGCGATAAGTCCGTTAAGGTTGTCGCGCAGGGTCTGATTGAACTCGCGATCGTGGATAATCAGGTTCGCTTCGAGATTTAACGACAGGCTCAGCGGGTCGAGATTGCTGGAGCCGACGGTGGCCCAGTGATCGTCCGCGAGGGCCACTTTACCGTGCAGCGGGCGGCGGCGGTACTCAAATATCTGCACGCCCCCTTTGACCAGATAGCGATACAACAGGCGGGCGCCGACTTTGACAATGGGAATATCCGGCTCGCCCTGCACAATCAGCTTCACCCGCACGCCGCGGCGGGCGGCATTGCGCATCGCATGCAGCAGCCGGTAGCCGGGGAAAAAGTAGGCATTGGCGATGATCACTTCCCGGCGGGCGCTGGTCAGCATCTTCAGATAATGTCGTTCAATATCATCACGATGTTCATGATTATCCCGCCAGACAAACAGCGCCTGGGCCTCCCCGGGGCTGCGGTTAACTTCCGGTGGGTGTCGACGACGCAGCCAGCGGCGGCGGGTTGAGGCGTTGTCAGGCAGGTTTTCCAGCTCAAACTGCAGAATATCCAGAACCACCGGCCCTTCAACCTGCACGGCGTAATCCTGTTTTGCTTCCGGGCCATAATCGGTCATGTGTTCGGCGGAATAGTTAATACCCCCGATAAAGGCCGTCGTTTCATCAATCACCACGATTTTGCGATGCATGCGGCGAAACAGATTGGTGCGCATGCCGAGCAGCCGCGGGCGCGGATCGTAGTAGCGGAATATCACACCGGCGGCGCTCAGTTCATCGACGAAACTGGCGCTAAGGTCGGGCGAGCCGTAGCCGTCGAGCAGCACTTCCACCTGGATCCCGCGCCGGGCGGCCTGCAGCAGCGCCGCGTGGAGCTGCCAGCCGACATCATCTTCAAACCAGATAAAGGTTTCGAGGATCACTTTGCGCTGCGCGCGGGCAATGGCGGCGAACAGGGCCGGATAGTAGTTGTCGCCATTCTCCAGTAAACGGATGCGGTTTCCTTCCTGCCAACGGCATTTCATAGCTGAATCTCCACGCTCAGCGGAGCATGATCCGACAGGCGACGCCAGGGATGACGCGCCAGGGCGGTAGGGTGGCTGGCGCGGGTATTTTTCACGTAGATCCGATCCAGGCGCAGCAGCGGAAAACCGGCCGGGAAGGTTCTCGCCGGGCGACCGCGGGCGCGAGTAAAGATCTCCTCCAGGCCGGCCTGGGCCTTCAGCGGGTGGTTAGCCTGCTGGCGCCAGTCGTTAAAATCCCCGGCAACCACGACCGGTTCTGCGGCGGGCAGGCGATTAACCCGCCCGGCGAGCATCGCCAGCTGGGCGCGGCGCTGCCGGGCGCTCAGGCCCAGGTGCACGCACAGCAGGTGCAGCGCCACGGTGCTTTCCGGTACCACGATCCGACAGTACAGCAGGCCGCGCTTTTCGCTGTCGCCCACAGAAATATCGATATTTTCATGATATTCGATGGGAAAGCGGGAGAGGACGGCGTTGCCGTGGTGCCCTTGCGGGTAGACCGCATTGCGCCCGTAGGCGTAGTCGCTCCACAGCGAATCGGCCAGGAATTCATAATGGGGATCGTCCGGCCAGTTATCGACATTCTGCGGGTGAACGGTATGCTCCCCGGTAACTTCCTGCAGACACACGATGTCGGCGCTGACGCTTCTGACGGCGTCACGCAGCTCCGGCAGCATGAAGCGTCGGTTAAACGTCGTGAACCCTTTATGAATGTTAAGGGTCAGTACATTGAACGACCATCCGTGCGATTTCTCGACCATATTTCTCCAGCCAATGTCACTTTCCTGAATGAAATAGTGTAGTAGGTGTCACAAAAAGATGCGGTGTTACGGAATTTTCCGTAAAGTGCGGTACTCTGAGCTATAGATAAAGATCCTTCAGGAGAGAAGCCATGAAGTGGCAACAACGTGTACGCGTCGCAACTGGACTCAGTTGCTGGCAGATTATGTTGCATCTACTGGTCGTGGCAGTACTGGTGATGGGTTGGATGAGTGGCGTGCTGGTGCACGTCGGATTAGGGCTGTGCGTGCTGTATGGCGTCACGTTACTGTCGATGCTGTTTTTACAGCGTCACCATGATTCACGCTGGCGTGACGTCGGTGACTTCCTTGAGGAGCTCACCACCACCTGGTACTTTGGCGTGGCGGTGATCGTGCTGTGGCTGCTGTCCCGTGTGCTGCATAACAATCTGCTGCTGGCCGTAGCTGGCCTGGCGATTCTGGCAGGTCCGGCGGTGGTATCCCTGCTGGCGAAAGATAAAAGCCGTTACCCTAAAGCCTTCGGACTGCATCAGGGTAGCAACGCCGTGAATCCGCATAAACACAGATAACCTGTGACTGAGACAGCCTGAACGATGGCGGGGGGAGCCCCTCAAGCGTTCAGGCTATCTTCCGACGAAACATCGCATACGCCGCCGATCCGGTGGTGGCGGCAATCACCAGCAACGGCCACAAACTTCCCCACACAATATCCAGACTCGCATCCTTCAAATAAATCTGCTTGGTAATATCGGTAAAGTGACGAATCGGGTTTATCCAGGTCACATCCTGCAGCCACTGCGGCATATTCTCCACCGGCGAAACGTAACCGGAGAGCAAAATCGCCGGCATCATAAAGACGAAGACGCCGATAAAGGCCTGCTGCTGCGTTGAGCACAGGGATGAAATCAGCAGCCCGAAGCCCACCAGCGACAGCCCGTAAACCACCATCGTAAAGTAGAACAGCATCAGCGATCCGGCGAAGGGGATTTGATAGGCCCAGATGCCGATCGCCAGCACGATGGTGGCCTGCAGCGTGGCGACGATCAGCGCCGGCACTGCTTTGCCGACGAAAATTTGCCAGGTGGCCAGCGGTGACACCAGCAACTGATCGAGGGTGCCTTGCTCGCGTTCGCGGGCGACCGACAGCGACGTGACGATCATCACCCCGATGGTGGTGATCATGGCGATCAGCGACGGCACCACGAACCACTTGTAGTCAAGGTTCGGGTTGTACCAGTTGCGGACGATCAGCTCGCTGTTGTTTGGTTTCGCTTTCCCTTCCAGCAACTCCTGCTGATAGTTTTTGACGATCTGCTGCAGATAGTTAGCGGCGATCTGCGCGCTGTTCGAGTTGCGCCCGTCGAGCAGCAGCTGGAGCGGTGCGGTCTGGTTGGTGTCGAGGTCGCGTGAGAAATCTGCCGGGAAGCGGATCAGTAATAACGCTTTTTGCTCCTCGATGGTCGGGCGGATTTCCTGCGGGCTTTTCAGCAGCAACACGTGGGTGAATGCCTTGGCCCGGGCGAAGCGCTGGGTCAGCTCCACCGCATGACGACCATTGTCTTCGTTGTATATGGCAATGGTGGCGTTGGTGACTTCCAGGGTGGCGGCGAAGGGAAACAGCAGCACCTGAATCAGGACCGGCATAATCAAAATCGCCCGCGTCTGCGGTTCGCGCAGTAGCGACTGCAGTTCTTTGCGGATTAATGTCCATAGGCGATGGAACATAGTCAGTCTCCCTGTAAACGACCTGTTATTTCAGGTTGGCGCGTCATGTTAATCCAGGCGTCGTTTGGTCTTCAGCCACGTCAGGCCGATAAACATTACCGCCGAAGCAATTAAAAACAGCGTGTTCACCAGCAGCACCACCGGAATATTGCCCGCCAGAAACAGGCTCTGCAGGGTGCTGACAAAATAGCGCGCCGGGATCACGTAGGTCACCGCGCGGATCACCGCCGGCATACTGTCGATCTGGAAAATAAACCCGGAGAGCATAATCGACGGCAGAAAGGCGGCGTTGAGCGCTACTTGCGCGGCGTTAAACTGGTTGCGGGTGATGGTCGAAATCAACAGCCCCATTCCCAACGTGCTGAGTAAAAACAGGCTGGTTATCAAAAACAGGAGCAGCAGCGAACCGCGAAACGGCACGCCGAGAATAAAGACCGCCACCAGCATGCACAGCAGCATCGCCAGCATGCCAAGGAAATAGTAGGGGATCAGCTTACATAACAGCAGTTCGGCGCGGGTGATCTCGGTCGACAGCAGCGCCTCCATGGTGCCGCGCTCCCATTCGCGAGCCACCACCAGCGAGGTCAGAATCGCGCCGACCACCGTCATAATGATGGTAATCGCCCCGGGAATAATAAAGTGCTGGCTGATGGCGGCCGGGTTGAACCAGTAGCGCATCTGGACATCAATCAGCGGTTCGAAGGTTTCACCGCGATCCTCTGCCCGCTGCTGCTGCCAGATTTGCCAGATGCCCTCGATGTAGCCCTGGGCAAAGTTGGCGGTATTGGGCTCGCTGCCGTCGGTAATCAGCTGAATCGGAGCATCGTCGCCGGGGCGCGCCATCTTCTGGTCGAAATCGACCGGGATAACCACCAGGCCGCGAATTTTCCCCGCCTGCATCAGCTGAATGAGCTGCTGACGATTGTCGCTGACCGTGGCGTCAATATAGGGCGAGCCGGTCATGGTATGCACGAAATCCAGCGCCTCTTCGCTGCGCTGCTCCAGCAGAACGCCGACTTTCAGCTTGCTGGAGTCGAGGTTAATACCGTAGCCAAAAATAAACAGCAGCAGCAGGGGGATGACCACCGCAATGAGCCAACTGCTGGGGTCGCGAATAATCTGTCGCGTCTCTTTGACACACAGGGCGCGGACGCGTCGCCATGACAGGATCTTAGCGCTCACGGGCATGCTCCTTATCCCAGTCGTGAATCAGGGTGATAAACGCCTGTTCCATCGTGGGATCGGGCTGTTCATCGTTCGCCGCCAGCGCTTTCAGGGCATCCGGCGTGCCGCTGGCGATCAGTTTGCCGTGGTACACCAGGCCAATGCGATCGCAATACTCGGCCTCGTCCATAAAGTGGGTGGTGACCATCACCGTGACCCCCTTATCCACCATGCTATTAATATGCAGCCAGAATTCACGGCGGGTGATAGGGTCAACGCCGGATGTCGGCTCATCGAGAAACAGAATATCCGGCTCATGCATCAGCGAGCAGGCCAGCGCCAGACGCTGCTTATAACCGAGCGGCAGCTCATCGGCGGCATGGCTGGCGATGCTTTGCAGCCCAAAGGCGTCGCTCATGCGGGCGATTTTCTCGTTCTGCGCCCGGCCTCGCAGGCCGTACACGCCGGAGAAGAAACGCAGGTTTTGCTCCACGGTCAGGTTGCCGTACAGCGAAAACTTCTGCGCCATATAGCCCAGGTGCTGGCGCGCCTTGCCGGACCCGACTTTCAGATCCATACCCAGCACCAGCGCCTTGCCGGAGGTCGGAACCAGCAGGCCGCACATCATCTTGAAGGTGGTTGATTTTCCGGCGCCGTTGGGGCCGAGCAGGCCAAAAATTTCCCCGCGCTTGACGCTGAAATCGACGTGGTCGGTGGCGGCAAAGTCGCCAAATTTTTTGGTCAGGCTTTGGGCTTCGATGACCGTCTCATCATGGTTGCCCTCGACGCGGTGGATTATCTCCCCCAGCGGCGATTCGGCGGTGGCGGCGCCGCCCAGCAGATCGATAAAGGCATCTTCAAAGCGCGGGATAGTTTCGGTTATTTCCAGCGCAGGCATCTGGCTGTTGTGCTGCACTTCGTCAATGGTGGCCTCTTTTTTGAGGATCAGCCGTACCGATTTCCCCTGAATAACGCCATCGCTGATCTGCGGCAGCTTCAGCGCGCGCTGCAGCAGGCGACGGTTGTTCTCTTCGCGACTGGAGACCAGGAAGCTGCGTCCGGCCATGGTCTGGGTCAAGGCTTTCGGCTCGCCCTGGTACAGTAACTGGCCTTCGTTCATCAGCAGCACGTCGCGACACTGCTCCGCTTCATCAAGGTAGGAGGTGCTCCAGAGGATCAGCATCCCGTCCCCCGCCAGTTCGTGCACCATTTGCCACAGCTCGCGGCGAGAGATCGGGTCAACGCCGACGCCGGGTTCATCGAGCAGCAGCACCTTCGGCTCGCCCACCAGGGTACAGGCGAGGCCCAGTTTCTGCTTCATGCCGCCGGACAGTTTCCCCGCCAGCCGGTCGGTAAAGGGGCCGAGGGAGGTAAACTCCAGCAGCCGGGCGAAGGTCTGTTTACGCGCCTCGCCGGTGACGCTGCGCAGATCGGCATACAGCGTGAGGTTTTCCATCACCGTCAGGTCTTCATACAGGCCGAATTTCTGCGGCATGTAGCCGAGTATCGCGTGCAGTGCGCTGTCGTCGGCAATCGGATCGAAACCGAGCACCCTGGCGCTGCCGTCGTCGGCCTTCAGCAGGCCAGCCAGCATGCGCATCAGGGTGGTTTTCCCCGCACCGTCAGGGCCTACCAGCCCGGTCACGTAGCCGGCGTGAATGGTGCAGTTAAGCGGCGCCACGGCGGGGCGGTCCATGCCGGCAAAGCGACGGGTCAGCCCGCTGAGGGTGATAACATCCTCATTCATGTCCGTTCCCGTTGCTGAAGGTGATGGTGACCGGCATCCCCTGGCGCAGCGAATTATCGGCATCGGTCACGATAATACGCAGACGATAGACGAGATCGGTACGTAAATCCGGCGTCTCTACGGTCTTCGGCGTAAATTCAGCCGTCGGTGAGACGAAGCCAATTTTGCCGTGCCAGGGCTGGTTCGGACGGCTATCGGTGTACAGCAGCACTTCACGTCCGGGCGTCGCCTGGCCGAGATTTTTTTCATCGATGTAGGCGCGAACCCACACCGGATGGGTTAACGACAGCGTCATGACCGTCCCGCCGGCGCTGAGCATGCTGCCCGGCTCGACGGCGCGGGTCATCAGCATGCCATCGGACGGGGCGACTAGCGTTGTATCGTGCAGATCGAGCTTCGCCTGCGCCAAGGCCGCCTGCGCCTGCTCAAGGCTGGCTTTGGCCTGGGCAATTTCCTGCGGGCGGTTACCGGCGCGATACTGACGCAGTTTGTCCTGAGCGGACTTCAGCGTCGCCTGCGCCTGGTCGCGGGAGGAGCGGGCGTTTTCAAGATCGTTCACCGAGATAGCGCTGCTCTGGCGCAACCCCAGCTGGCGCTGATAGAAGTTCTGCGCGTAGTCATAGGCGGCCTGCGCCTGTTTAACGGCGGCGGCGGCCTGGGCAATCTCTTCCGCCCGGTAGCCCGCCATCATCAAGTCATATTGCGCCTGGGCGGTGGAGACATTGGCCTGCGCCTGCTGCAAGGCGTTTTCATAGGGGGCGCGATCCAGCTGGCCCAGCGTCTGCCCGGCCTGAATCTTATCGCCCTCATCAACGTCCAGCGACGCCAGCCGTCCGCCGACGCGGAAGCTCATGTTGACGGTCCGAATATCGACGTTGCCATACAGGGTCAGCTCCCGATGCTGACTGCTTTGATACCACCACCAGCCGCCGCCGCATGCGGCGATCAGCAGTAAAACTAACAACACGATAACGACGGGTTTTTTCATGATCCCAGACTCCTTTGCGATAACCCTTGCAGAACAAAATCAATGTGGCAGGCGACAACCTGGTAAATTTGCTCAGTTTTTTCTTCGTCGAACTGCGCCCATCCGGTGCGCAGCAAAATGGTTTCCCGCCCGAGACGGAACGCGAGAATCTCCCCCAGCAGCGCGTGGGTGTGCAGAATCATTTGGGTGTCATCGGCGTCCAGACCGGTAAACGCGGCGATTAAACGGGTCAGGTAGCGGTGAAGCGGGGCGATCACCTGGCTGTGGATCAACTGATAGGCCGGGGTCGGCGAGAGCTGCTCGCGAGAGATGAATTTGCTGAGATTCACCGTGTCGTCCTGGGTCAGCAGTAAAATCATGTTCTGGCAGGCGCGCAGGATCAGCCCGCGAATGGCGGCCTTATCCGGTGACGGGGTATTCAGCAGCGCTTCTGCCGCGTCGGCATGAGGGTGAAAATTATGGCTGATGAAATCGGCAATCCACTGCGCGCAGGCGAGATACAGGTCATCTTTCGAGCCGAAATAGTAGGGGATCGCGGCGATATTTTGCCCGGCCTGCGCGGCAATATCGCGGGTGGTTGCATGCTGGCCGTATTCACCAAACTGGGCAATCGCGGCGGCAATCAACTGGCTTTTGGCTTGTTCGCCTTTGGTGGTTGCAGGTGTCGTATTCATCGCGGCGTCAAAGAATTAATCAATCGATTGATTAAGAATATATCCGGTTCGCAGAACTGTCCAGAATGGTGAATACTCTCTGTGACGTTCTGTGATATCCGACGTTGCCGGGCAGGGGGAACGAGGATTATCCGGCGGAAAAACCCCGAAGGGATATTTTATGCGCTACGTCACAAAACCTGCTAGACTGCGCCCCTTCATGGCATTGTGGTTTTTGCCATCTCTTATTGCAATAATCTCCCCGAAAACTACGCCTGTCATGGGCCGGGGCGGTTTGGAGTTGTTATGTCTTTTGATTCCCTTGGCCTGAACCCTGATATCCTGCGCGCTGTCGCTGAACAAGGTTACCTTGAGCCAACCCCAATTCAGCAGCAGGCGATCCCTGCGGTGTTGCAGGGTCGCGATCTGATGGCCAGCGCCCAGACCGGCACCGGCAAAACGGCGGGCTTTACGCTGCCGCTGCTGCAGCATCTGATCCAGAAAGAGCCGCATGCCAAAGGTCGTCGCCCGGTGCGTGCACTGATCCTCACGCCAACCCGTGAGCTGGCTGCCCAGATCGGCGAAAACGTTCGCGATTACAGCAAGTACCTGAATATCCGTTCGCTGGTGGTCTTCGGCGGCGTGAGCATTAACCCGCAGATGATGAAACTGCGCAGCGGCGTGGATGTACTGGTGGCGACCCCTGGGCGCCTGCTGGATCTTGAGCACCAGAATGCTGTCAGCCTTGATAAGGTTGAGGTGCTGGTACTGGACGAAGCAGACCGCATGCTGGACATGGGCTTTATCCACGATATCCGTCGCGTGCTGGCGAAGCTGCCGGCTAAACGACAGAACCTGCTGTTCTCCGCGACCTTCTCTGACGACATTAAAGCCCTGGCGGAAAAGCTGCTGCATAACCCGCTGGAGATCGAAGTCGCTCGCCGCAACACCGCTTCCGAGCAGGTGACGCAGCACGTGCATTTCGTTGATAAGAAGCGCAAACGGGAACTGCTGTCACAGATGATCGGCGAAGGTAACTGGCAGCAGGTACTGGTCTTTACCCGTACCAAGCACGGCGCCAACCATCTGGCAGAGCAGCTGAACAAAGACGGCATTCGCAGCGCGGCAATTCATGGTAATAAAAGCCAGGGCGCCCGTACTCGTGCCTTAGCCGACTTTAAATCCGGCAGCATTCGCGTGCTGGTGGCCACCGATATCGCCGCGCGCGGTCTGGATATCGAAGAGCTGCCGCACGTAGTGAACTACGAGCTGCCGAACGTACCGGAAGATTATGTTCACCGCATCGGTCGTACCGGTCGTGCTGCCGCCACCGGCGTAGCGCTGTCGCTGGTCTGCGTCGACGAGCATAAACTGCTGCACGACATCGAACGTCTGCTGAAAAAAGAGATCCCACGTATCGCGGTTGCAGGTTATGCGCCGGATCCGTCGATCAAAGCTGAGCCGATTCAAAACGGTCGCCAGCAACGTGGCGGCGGCGGTGGTCGTGGTCAGAGCCAGGGGCGCGGTGGTCAGGGTCAGGGGCGTAGCGCTCAGGGTCAGGGCCGCAGCCTGCAGTCTGATCCACGTCGTCAGGAAGGCGATGCGCCGAAAGCCGGAGCCAGGCCTTCTCGTCGTATCGGTGATGCCAAGCCGACCGGCGAGCAGCAGCGTCGTCGTCGTCCGCGTAAACCCGCGGCGGCTGAATAACGCTATTTCCCGCAGTTATGTCACCGGGTTGTAGTCTGGTGATATAACTTCCCCCGGATGGTGGCAATCACGCCGTCATTCGGGGCGTTTTCTTGCTTGCCCTGCGGTTCGCGCCCGGGCGTTATCAAATCCCGAGCCTCATTCCACATTACGCAGAAAGAAATTCCTCCCGACCGGCAAAAAGTGTCACAATAGTGGCTGTTTATACAGTATTCAGGTTTTCTCATGGCTTTGACCACTGCGCTAAAAACGCAAATCGCCGCCTGGTATAAGGCGCTTCAGGAACAGATTCCGGACTTTATTCCCCGTCCACCGCAGCGGCAGATGATTGCTGATGTGGCGAAAACGCTCACCGGGGAAGAAGGACGACACCTGGCAATTGAAGCCCCCACCGGCGTCGGGAAAACCCTGTCCTATCTGATCCCCGGGATTGCTATCGCCCGTGAGGAGCAGAAAACGCTGGTGGTCAGTACCGCCAACGTGGCGCTGCAGGATCAGATCTACAGCAAAGATCTGCCGCTACTGCGCAAAATCATCCCCGACCTGCGTTTTACCGCCGCCTTTGGGCGCGGGCGTTACGTGTGTCCGCGAAACCTGACGGCGCTGGCCAGCACCGAACCCACCCAGCAGGACCTGCTGGCATTTCTGGATGACGACCTGACGCCGAAGAATCAGGCTGAGCAGGTGCTGTGCGCAACGCTGAAAAGCGATCTCGATAACTACCGTTGGGACGGCCTGCGTGATCATACCGATAAACCCGTCGACGATGCGCTGTGGAGCCGTCTGAGCACCGATAAGGCCAGTTGCCTGAACCGCAACTGTCACTACTATCGTGAATGTCCGTTTTTCGTCGCCCGGCGTGAAATCCAGGAAGCGGAAGTGGTGGTGGCGAACCATGCGCTGGTCATGGCGGCGATGGAGAGCGAAGCGGTACTGCCGGAGCCGAAAAACCTGCTGCTGGTGCTCGATGAAGGCCATCATCTCCCGGACGTCGCCCGCGATGCGCTGGAGATGAGCGCCGAGATGACCGCCCCGTGGTACCGGCTGCAGCTGGACCTGTTCAGCAAGCTGGTGGCAACCTGCATGGAGCAGTTCCGCCCTAAAACCACGCCGCCGCTGGCGAACCCTGAGCGTCTGACCAGCCACTGCGAAGAGCTGTATGAGCTGATCGCCTCGCTGAACAACATTCTTTCGCTGTATCTGCCCGCCGGTCAGGAAGCCGAGCATCGCTTCCCGATGGGCGAACTGCCGCAGGAAGTGATGGACATTTGCCAGCGGCTGGCAAAACTCACCGAAATGCTGCGCGGGCTGGCGGAGCTGTTCCTCAACGATCTCGGCGAGAAAACCGGCAGCCACGATGTGGTCCGTCTGCACCGGGTACTGTTGCAGATGAACCGCGCGCTGGGGATGTTTGAAAGCCAGAGCAAGCTGTGGCGACTGGCGTCGCTGGCCCAGTCTTCCGGCGCGCCGGTGACTAAATGGGTCACGCGCGATATGCGTGACGGGCAGGCGCATATCTGGTTCCACTGCGTTGGCATTCGCGTCAGCGACCAGCTCGAAAGATTGCTGTGGCGCAGCGTGCCGCATATTGTCGTCACCTCCGCGACGCTGCGCTCGTTGAACAGTTTTTCACGTCTGCAGGAGATGAGCGGGCTGAAGGAGAAAGCGGGCGACCGCTTTGTGGCGCTGGACTCCCCCTTTAACCACGTCGAGCAGGGCAAAATCATTATCCCGCAGATGCACTACGAGCCGCTGATCGATACCGAAGAGCAGCATATCGCCGAAATGGCGGCCTATTTCCGCGAGCAGGTCGAGAGTAAAAAACACCTCGGGATGCTGGTGCTGTTTGCCAGCGGCCGGGCGATGCAACGTTTTCTGGAACACGTCACCGACCTGCGTTTGCTACTGTTGGTACAGGGTGACAAACCGCGTTACCGGCTGGTGGAACTGCACCGCAAGCGGGTTGAAGGTGGCGAGCGCAGTGTGCTGGTGGGGCTTCAGTCCTTTGCCGAAGGACTTGATCTCAAAGGTGAGTTGCTCAGCCAGGTGCATATTCATAAAATCGCTTTTCCGCCGATCGACAGCCCGGTGGTGATTACCGAAGGGGAATGGCTCAAGAGCCTGAATCGCTACCCGTTCGAGGTGCAAAGCTTGCCCAGCGCCTCTTTCAATCTGATTCAGCAGGTCGGGCGCCTTATCCGCAGCCATAGCTGTTGGGGCGAAGTGGTGATTTATGACAAGCGTTTGTTGACCAAAAATTATGGTAAGCGTCTACTGAACGCATTGCCCGTTTTTCCAATAGAACAGCCTGCCGTCCCTGAGGTTACCGTCAAAACGAAAGCCAAACAGACCCGCCGTAAACGGCGATAATAATGCGATGTCGGCGATGTGAGCAGCTAACAGGAGTCTTCGATGGACTACAGCAAGATCATTAAAGAAGTCGGGCGCGGGAAAAATCACGCGCGTGACCTGGATGTGGATACTGCCCGTACGCTTTACTCGCGAATGCTCGACGGCGACGTGGCCGAACTGGAGCTGGGCGGAATTTTAATCGCCTTGCGCATTAAAGGCGAAGGCGAAGCGGAAATGAAAGGCTTCTACGAAGCCATGCAGCAGAAGACCTTGCGTCTGACGCCGCCCGTCGCCAGGCCGATGCCGATCGTGATCCCCAGCTACAACGGCGCGCGTAAACAGGCCAACCTGACGCCGCTGCTGGCGGTGCTGATGCATAAGCTCGGCTTCCCGGTGGTGGTCCATGGCGTCAGCCACGATCCAACCCGGGTACTGAGCGAGACGATTTTTGAGCTGATGGGCATTCCGGCAACGATACATGCCGGCCAGGCGCAGGCCCGGCTGGACAGTCACGAGCCGGTCTATATTCCGGTCGGCGCATTCTGCCCACCGCTGGAGAAGCAGCTGGCCCTGCGCTGGCGGATGGGGGTACGTAACAGTGCGCATACTCTGGCGAAACTGGCGACGCCGTTTGCCGAAGATGCGGCGCTGCGTCTGTCGAGCGTCTCGCATCCGGAGTATGTCGGCCGGGTAGCCGCCTTTTTTGCCGAGACCGGCGGCCGGGCGTTATTGATGCACGGCACGGAGGGTGAGGTGTATGCCAACCCGCAGCGTTGTCCGCAGATTAGCCTGATCGCGGGGGCGCAAGCGCAGGTCTTGTATGAA
Organism: Klebsiella sp. R445; assembly: GCF_051131755.1. Classification (NCBI taxonomy): domain Bacteria; kingdom Pseudomonadati; phylum Pseudomonadota; class Gammaproteobacteria; order Enterobacterales; family Enterobacteriaceae; genus Klebsiella; species Klebsiella sp. R445. Next base: position 1,547,089 of record NZ_CP180446.1, on the reverse strand, counting down.
CGGCAAACCGAGGTTGCGGAGGCGCCTGTGGTCCTCCCGGAATCAAAAGATCCGCAGGTGACCGCTCGCTGGATTGAGCGCTGTATGACGGGGAGCGAACCGCTGCCGTCGTCGCTGCGTATTCAACTGGCATGTTGCCTGGTTGCGACTGGCGAAGCGGCCACGTTTGAGCAGGGACTGGCGAAGGTCGCAGAGCACTGGTAGCTCGCGGGTCGCTTGTTGGTCGCTTGTGGCTAGCACGCAAAAAAAAAGCCCGTCCGGTGGCGCGGACGGGCAAACAAGGGTATTTCAAGGGTTTTTTCAGGGGGTAATACAGTGGCTCGCGCTTATTTATAGATAACCGCGGTACCGCTCAATTTGTTGTTGGTGTTCGCAGAAGTGATGCTGTAGCCGGTTGCGCCAGCAGCACTTGCTTTCTCAGCCAGTTTTGCTTCCAGACCGTCCAGCGTCGTTGCGCCTTCCGCAGAAACCACACCAATTTTGTTCATGCTTTCAGCCTGAGCCGACGTTACCGGCTGAGCGGCAAAAGCACCAAAGGACAGGGCAGACAGGGCAATAGCAGCGGCAGCATATTTAATGGTTTTCATAGTCAATCTCTCGCAGGTTATTTTGTTAAGGGGACGATGTTCCGTCGATGTGATAAGTATCACGTTTTTTTGCGAGATATAAAATCGAAGGAAATTAACAGTCTCCATCAATTTTTTTGAATCATTATTAATTTATTGAATATTAATAAATTATTTGTCGCCGAAGTCACCGCAAGGGCGATAGCGGCGTGGAGAAAGTTTGAAGGGCACAGATTGCTACTTTATTCGCCAAAAAACGTGCGCGAAAAGATAACGCCTTCTGCGGTAATGAACGGTAAAGGAGAGTCAGCGAAGCTGGCTGTCCTTGGAGCCTCTGCGATTATATCCTGAAAATGTATTGTTATGTAAATCTTTATCCTGTTGGCACTTCACGCAGAATCTGACCCCCGGGATTGCCTTACGCCGGGCCTCCGGAATCGGCTCTCCGCATTCATCACAAAATTTGTGGCTCTCGCCGCTGGGAAGCGCATTTCTCGCCCGCGCGACCGCATCGTCGATGGTACTGTCGATTTGATCCTGTACAGCGCCGTCGTTCGCCCAGCCTGATGCCATGCTGCACCTCCAAACCGTTTTCTTCATATCAGTATAGAAAAGCGGGCGCAGAAAAAGCATCAATAAGAGTCAGATTTCTGACCATTCCCGCAGCAGGTTGTGATAGAGGTTGAGCAGCGACAGCACTTCGTCACTTTCGCCGTGGCGGCTTTTCAGGGTTTGTATATTGCGATCCAGTTCGAACAGCATGCCGCGCCGTTTGTCGTCGCGAATCATCGACTGCACCCACAGAAAAGAGGCCACGCGCACGCCCTGAGTGACCGGCATGACCGAGTGCAGGCTGCTGGAAGGGTAGAGCACCAGATCGCCGGCCGGCAGTTTGACCGAATGCTGACCATAGGTGTCGTTAATCACCAGTTCGCCGCCTTCATAGCTCTCCGGGGTACTCAGGAACAGCGTGGCGGAAAGATCGGTGCGCATCCAGCCGTTCTGCGCGTGGCTGCGTACCGCACCGTCAACATGAAAACCGTAGGTTTCGCTCTGCTGGTAGCGGTTAAACAGCGGGCTGGAGATCGTTTTTGGCAACGCCGCTGCGAAAAACAGCGCGCTGCGATTTAACGCCGCCAGCACGTGGTTCTGCAGTTCGTCATACAGTGGGCTACGGGTATCCACCTGCTGGTTTTTCTTCACCTGCGCGCCCTGATCGCCGGTAGTGGCGCGACCGTCTACCCATTCGGCCTGCTGCAAGCGCTGGTTAAACGCGGCAACGTCCTGTGGGCTGAGGACGGCGGGAATATGGTACATCATCTTTGGTTCTCCAGAGAAAACGGGGCGTTAACGCCCCGTATCGGATCAGAAATGCACATTGGCGGTCAGCAGGAACGTGCGTGGCTCGCCCGGGTGATAACGGTAGCCGCTCTTGTTGATGGAAGCGACGTAATTGGTATCAAACAGGTTATAGACGTTCAGCTGCAGATCGACGTTACGGTTGATGCGATAGCCAACCTTGGCATCGGCCACCCAGTAACCTTCGGTGTGGGACGGCGTCCCGACGGCACCATCGCTTCCGCGACGCATGCTGCCAACGTAACGTGCGCCTGCGCCAAGCGCAATCGCATCGGTGGCCTGGTACTGGCTCCAGACGGTAAAGGCGTGCTCCGGGGTATACGGTAACGCGCTGGTGCCATCCTGAGCCACGTCGGACCCTTCACTGATGCTGGCGCGCTGCTGGGTATAGCCGCCGATGACCTGCCAGTCCGGGGTAATATTCCCGGCCAGCGACAGTTCATAGCCTTCTACCCGCTTCTTACCGTACTGCGAGTAAGTACCGTCGTCGTTTTGCTCGACTTCATTCTCAATGTCGGTACGGAAAATCGCCGCCGTCAGCAGCAGGCGCTTATCTAACAGCTCCCACTTGGTGCCCACTTCGCTGGTTTTCGCTTTCTGCGGCTTGAAGTCGGTACGGTTGGCGCTGTTGCCGGTACCGCTCTGCGCCAGGGCAAAGTTGTTGCCGCCCGGCGGTTGCTGCGAGATGGCGTAGTTGACGTAGATGTTGCCGCTATCGGTCAGGTGATACAGCGCCCCGGCTTTCCAGTTAACCAGGTTGCCGCTGGTGGAAGTATCGACGGTGGTAACCGGGGTATTTTTCGCCACGCCGGTCGGGCAGGCTATGGCACCGCGGCCGGTACCGCCACACAGGCTTGAACTGTCGTATTTGGTCTGGTAGCTGTCCAGACGGATGCCGCCGTTAATCTCGAAATCACGGGTAATCTGCAGCGTGTCGAAGGCATATACGCCGAAGGTATCCGTCTGCCCGTTGGCATTGGCGCCGCTGTGGTTCAGGCCACCCACGGAAACGCCGCTGTTCGGATGGTAGATGTTCACCGGTGGTGCGGTAATAGGGTAAACCCCGTAGTTGACCTGGGTTTCGCGGGTGAACTCGATGCCGGTGCTCACGTCATGCTCCACCGTGCCGGTGTAGAAGGTCGAGGTCAGGTTGGTCTGGTTAGTGACGATTTTATTGCTGACGTCTTTGGTGTTCATGTTGCGCGACCAGGTCCAGGTACCCACGTCATTCGGATTCGGCTGGGTGATGTTGGACGCGCCGCCCATGATGGCGGTCATCAGGTAATCCTGCTTCACGCGTGACCAGCGGGTGGTGTTGCGGATCGTGGTCGTGTCGTTCAGATCGTGCTCGAAGCGCATGGTCACGGTATCGGTGGTGGAGTCGTCGTAATCGGAATCCGTACCGTAGAAATTGCTGGTGGCAACTTTACCGGAGCTGTTGAGGGCGGCGGTGCCAGCGGACGGCGCGGAATATCCCGGCAGGCCAATGGTCGGGATGCCGCCGTCAGGCGTATTGTGCTGGGTGACATGCAGGTAGTTAAGATACAGGCGCGTCCCGGTGTCGAGGCCAAAGGCGATCGATGGCGCCACGCCGTAACGCTCATTCTCGACACGATCCCGTCCGGCATCGTGGTTTTTCTCACCCATCAAATTCAGGCGCACGGCGCTGGTTTCACCAATTTCCTGGTTGATATCCAGCGTACCGCGGCGCGACCAGGCGCTACCTGCGCTGACGGAAGCGTCAATACCGGAGGACAGGCGTGGCTGTTTGCTGATCATATTGATCGAGCCGGTTGGGGCGCTGCGTCCGTAGTCGGAACCGGACGGGCCTTTGATCACTTCAACCTGTTCGGTGTTGAAGGTGTCACGGGTAACGCTGCCGATATCGCGAATACCGTCAACGTAAATGCTGTTAGAGGTGTCGGCCCCGCGCATGTAGATCGCATCACCGGTCGATGAGTTACCGTTTTCACCGGCATAGAAGGCCCCGACCCCCGGGACGTTTTTCAGCGCATCGGTCAGGTTGGTAACGCCCTGATCTTTCATCACCTGCTCGGAGACCACCGTGACCGTACGGGTTGTATCAACGATCGGGCGGGAAAACTTGGGATCGGCAGATTGTGCCGGGGCATATAACGACGGGGTTTGCGCTTCCACAACCAACGTTTCGTCGGCATGTTGTTCAGTGCTGTCGGCTGCCAGCACCTGACCTGTTGGAGAAAGGCTAAGACACAGGCCGGTGAAAATTGTCAGCGAGTTAAAGCTACTGAACGGTAGCTGATGTTTTTTATCCATTTTCAATGAGCAACTTATTGTTTTAATTAGTCATTATTGCCACTGGCAAGCGATGCTTCGTGGCGTCCACTGCAGGTGATTTGTTAAAATAACAATGCGTTTGATAATGATTTTGATAATTATTATCAAATGACGGCGAATTTTTATCACTCATTAATAGAAAAATAAACACATTTATTTACATGAACTGCAATTTTTCTACATAAACAGAGATGATGAGCCACGGCGGGGCCTGTGGCGGCATGGAAGGGCCAGCGATCGGGGCGGGCTGGCCCGTAAACATGAGCATTACTTATAGATGATGGCAGTACCCGACATCTTATTGCTGCTGTTGGCGGCGTTGATGCGCCAGGCGACAGCCCCTTGTTCCCGGGCCTTTTCCGCCAGTTTCGCTTCTAAATCATCGAGATTGCTGGCGCCGGAAGCCGACACGCTACCGACCGGGCGTAACGGGCCGCTCTCGTCGCTGAGCGACGGTGGGGGCGTCCCGGCATGGGCAATAAAAGAGAGAGTGACAAAGACGAGGGGGATGAGTAACAGCGGATGTCTTTTCATGAGCATATCCTCATTAACAGCATGGGACATACCTTAAGTTTAGGTCTTTCTGGCAGGCGCGGTAGGATAAATCAGCTGCCCGACCAACCGGCCGGGCCACTGGGATCGGGAACCGCAGGCGTTAGCGGGCGTCCGGGCGGATCAGATCGAAGCGCAGGCTCTCATCAATCGTGTAGTAGGCGCTCGGCCCACCGGCGCGCAGTATTGGTCGGGCCTTCGCGGTTTGATAAATACCATCTTCCAGTAGGGCATCGTCGATATGCACCGCCACGACTTCACCCAGAACCAGCCAGCTATCGACAGCGTCCCCGTCGGCGGTGGTCAGGCGAATGCATTGAGATAGCCGGCATTCGAAGTTCACCGGGCTTTCCGCGACCCGGGGTGCGGCGACGAGGCGGCTGGCTGCGGGGGTCAACCCGCCACGCGCAAACTCATCTTCGCTGCGCGGAATGCTGGCCGAGGTCTCGTTCATGGCTTCCGCCAGCTCGCGGGTCGCCAGGTTCCAGACAAATTCTTTGGTTTCGACAATATTCTGTACACTGTCTTTCCATCCGCTGCTGGCAAAGCCAATAATTGGTGGCCGATAGTTAAAGCAGTTAAAGAAGCTGTAAGGGGCAAGATTGCGCTGCCCTGCGGCGTCCAGAGAAGAAATCCAGCCGATGGGTCGTGGTCCGATAATCGCGTTTAGCGGGTCGTGCGGCAGGCCATGTCCCTGTGAAGGTTGATAGAAATACATAGAACACCCGTAACCGAAGAGTAGATATCCAGACTCCCTTATTTACCGCGCCGCCGTCAACGGGTATCTTACGCGGCTGTTCAAAGGAGATTGCCATGAAAGCCCAGAAACCGGGATTACACCCGCGTAACCGTCACCATCAACGTTATGACTTGCCCGTGCTATGCCAGGCTCACCCCGAGCTGCAAGGCTTTATCACCCTGAATCCGGTGGGCGAGCAGACCATTGATTTTGCCAATCCGCTGGCGGTGAAGGCGCTGAATAAGGCGCTGCTGGCGCACTTTTACGCGGTGAAACACTGGGATATTCCGGACGGCTTTTTATGCCCGCCGGTGCCGGGAAGGGCGGATTATATCCATCATCTGGCCGACCTGCTGGCGCTGGATAGCGGCACCATCCCCGAGAATGCCAGTATCCTGGACATCGGAACCGGTGCAAACTTAATCTATCCGCTGATTGGCGTGCATGAATATGGCTGGCGCTTTACCGGTAGCGAAATCAGTCAGGAAGCGCTCTCCAGCGCGCAGGCGATCATCAGCGCCAACCCTGGGCTCAGCCGTCAAATCCGTCTGCGTCGGCAGAAAGAAAACGGTGCGATCTTTAGCGGAATTATTCATAAAAACGAGACCTTCGAGGCGACGTTATGCAACCCGCCGTTCCACGACTCAGCCGCCAGCGCGCAGGCCGGCGGTGAGCGCAAGCGCCGTAACCTCGGGCTGGGGGCGGACAGTGTGATGAACTTCGGCGGCCAACAGCAGGAGCTGTGGTGTGAAGGCGGCGAAGTGGCGTTCATCACCCAGATGATCCGCGAAAGCCAGGCCTTTGGCCGCCAGGTGAAATGGTTTACCTCGCTGGTTTCACGCGGCGATAACCTGCCGCCGCTGTACCGTGCGCTGACCGAGGTTGGGGCGGTGAAGGTGGTGAAAAAAGAGATGGCCCAGGGACAGAAGCAGAGCCGCTTTATCGCCTGGACCTTTATGGATGAGGCTAAACGCCGCCGTCCACTGTAATACTGGCCTGCGAGCCAGCGCGGATGGTCAGCCCCGGTGGGCTGACACCACATTATGTTGGTTCTGAGGGCATCGGCGGTGCCCCGGGGGCGGAAATCGCGGCGGGCATCGGCAGCACCTGATAGGTTTGCACCGGTGCGCGAACCCCCGCCAGGTCGAAGTGTTTTTTCACCTGGGTGTCGAGGGCGAAGCGGACCGTCCACTGCTTCAGCGGCAGGGTGGTGAAGGTAACCCGCAGCGTAAACGCCGTATTGCTCAGGCCGACCAGCCCGGCATAGGACGGTTCGCCGATCACCAGCCCACGAATCTCCTCCTGATCCATCACATCCGCCACCGCCGCTTTCAATGCCTGCGCGGCTTTATCCAGATCTTCCTGTCTGTCGACGTCGTAGTTGGCAACCACCGAACCGATACCGCGCACGAAGTTGGCGAAGGTGGTGATCGAAGACCACGGGATAATATGGTACGCGCCGGTATCCTGACGCACGCCGACGGACCGAATCGACATCCTCTCCACGGTACCGGTTAACGGACCGATAGTTACCAGATCCCCGGTGTTCATTCCGTTCTCAAACTGGATAAAAATGCCGGTGATAATATCTTTCACCAGCGTCTGGGCGCCGAAAGAGATGGCCAGACCCAGTGCGCCAGCACCGGCCAGCAGCGGAGCAATATTTACCCCTACTTCCGACAGCAGGATCATCACCGTAATGGTGCTGATGATTACCGCCAGCGCGTTGCGAAACAGCGTCAACAGCGTACGGGCGCGAGCGCCGGGCAGCGGGCGACCGTGAATATCAGAAGCCAGGCGGTTCTCAATCAGGCTGGCAAGCAACGTCCAGCCGATGGCGGAGAAGAAGAGGATCAGCGCGATGCGGATCAGCACATCCACCGCTTTCTGCCCGGCACCGTGCTGCATCCAGTTCCAGAAATCGAACAGACCCCAGGCGCTCAACAGCAGCATCACGGCGACGCAGACTACCAGGATACGGGCGGCCTTTAGCGAAACCGAGATCCAGCCGTTGAGCCGTTTTTGCAGTTCCGGATAAAGACGCTGCGTCTGCGCCGACAGGGTGATGGTTTTGGCGATCCAGCGCGACAAAATGCCGGAGAGCAGCGCCGCGGCGCCAATGATAGCCAGGCTGCGCACCGTCGCCCCCATCATAAATTTTAGGCTGTTGCCGGGGTCGAAGAGCGAAAAGAAAAACAGCACGATAAAGTAGGCGCAGGCCAGCCAGTGCCAGACCAGCGCAAAAGCGCGGATAAACAGACTGAAGAAGGCCAGCGAGCGATCTGCCAGCTGGATAAGCCCCAGGGTAATCATCTTTTTATTGTGGAAAATCAGGTACAGCGCCCACAGGGTGATGCACAGCATAATGACCACATTCGCCAGCGCCCCGACCTGCACATTGACCTGATTAGAGATAATCGGCACCGCCACGATCAGGCCGTAGCCAATCAGGCTGCTGAGCGCGCTCAGGCGCAGGTTCCAGTATTTTGCCCCCTCATCGCTTATCACAAAGGGCCGAAGCTCTGCCACCCGTGGGCAGAATATCAGCCGCAGAATGGCTTTAAAGAACTCAATCAGGGCGAAGGCGTTGAGAAACAGGCTTTGCTGGAAAGCGATGGTCCGGTTGTCACCGTTAAAACGGTCGCTGAGCATCTGGCCGACAAACAGCGTCAGCGCCAGCAGCAGCAGGTCGAAGATAAAGGCCCCGGCGATGGTTGCCGGGAGGTGCAGCCAGTTGCTGCGGTCGTGGTTTTTACGCCGTCCCCATTGGCCCATTTTGCGATACAGCGGCAGGGCCGCCAGCCGCACCAGCCACCAGAAGGCAAACACCAGCGAGGCCAGCAGCAGGAAGTAGCCGGCGGCGTTGCGAAAGGTGTCGGCATGGAAAGGTTTATGGGTGGAGGCGGTGATATTGCGCCACAGCTGCGAGAACCGCGAGGCAAAGCGCTCCCCGTACTCGCGGCTGACCTGGGTGACGTTTTCCAGCACCGTGCGCTCATCAGTCACCTCTGGCGGCGTCAGCGCCGGGGTCGTGGCCGGTGGAGGAGTAGCGGCTGCGGAACGGAGCTGGTCGATCAGCTCCTTACGTGCGCTTTCATTTTCCAGCACGTCAGCCAGCGCCGCATAGGCCGCTTTTTTGGTCTCAAGGTCGGGTTCGCTGCTGGCTGATGATTGTTCAGCAGTGGCCGTTGGAAGGCCTGGCAACGCGGCTGCCGACAGCGGGGCGGCAAACAGCGAGGCGAGCAGTAACAGGATCCACGGCACGGGAGACTCCTTTCTTCTTCAAAACGATTAAGTATAGAAGTTGAAAAGCAGGTTATCGGCGTGAGAGAAATCTGGAAAGCGGCTCCCCAGGGTGGGGAGCCGTTGGAGACATCAGGCTACGTGCTGCAGGAACTCGCGCAGACGCGGGCTCGGCGGGTTCTTCACCAGTACCTGCGGATCGCCATCTTCGGCAATGCGCCCTTTATCGATAAAGATCAGTCGCGATGCCACTTTCTCAGCAAAACCGATTTCGTGGGTCACGATCACCATGGTCATGCCTTCCTCGGCCAGATCCTGCATCACCTTCAGTACTTCGTGGCGCAGTTCCGGATCGAGGGCGGAGGTTGGTTCATCAAACAGCATCATTTTTGGCTTCACCGCGAGGGCGCGAGCGATGGCCACGCGCTGCTGCTGCCCGCCCGAGAGCTCGGAAGGGTAGTGGTGAGCGCGTTCGGCGAGGCCGACTTTCTCCAGCAGATCTTTCGCCAGTTTTTCGGCGGCCTCTTTGCTGGCGCCACGCACGCGCAGCGGCCCGAACATGACGTTCTCCAGTGCGGTCAGGTGTGGGAACAGGTAAAACTGCTGGAATACCATGCCCGCTTCCTGACGAATCAGGCGCTCGTCGACTTTCGGGTCATTGACCTTCAGGCCGTCGACAATCAGTTCGCCGCTGGTGATCTCTTCCAGCTTGTTGATGCAGCGCAGCAGGGTTGATTTGCCGGAACCGGACGGCCCGATAATCACCACCACTTCGCCTTTGCTGATCTTCAGATCGATATCGTGCAGCACCTTGGTCGGGCCAAAGTGCTTGGAAACATTTTTAAATTCAATCACAGGATTTTCATCCTTCTTTCAAGACGACGCAGAATAAAGCTCAACACCAGGGTGATGATCAGATAAATCACGGCAACGGCGCTCCAGATCTCCAGCGCGCGGAAGTTACCGGCAATAATCTCCTGGCCCTGGCGGGTCAGTTCAGCCACGCCGATGACGATAAACAGCGAGGTATCTTTGATGCTGATGATCCACTGGTTACCCAGCGGCGGCAGCATACGGCGCAGCGCCAGCGGCAGAATCACGTGACGGATGGTTTCGCGACGGGACAGGCCGAGGGCCAGGCCAGCTTCACGGAAGCCTTTGTGAATAGAGAGCACCGCCCCGCGGGTGATTTCTGCGATATAGGCACCGGAGTTGATCATGATCGTCACCACCGCCGCCGAGAACGGGTCAATACGTAAATCATTAAACGCCATTGGCAAGGCGAAGTAGATAAACATGACCTGGACGACGATGGGGGTGCCGCGGATGATCTCAATGAAGACTAACGCAACGTGGTTGGCAATCCAGCCGCCAAAGCAGCGGGCGAAACCGGCGACGAGGCCGATAATCAAGCCGCCAGCAAGGCCGAGGACGGAGATCCACAGCGTCATTTTGGCGCCTTCCAGCAAAATTGGAATGGCGGGCCAGATGGCACTCCAGTCAAACTGCATAATGTGTTCCTGTTACCGTGTCGAACAACAGAGGTCACCCTCTGTGAAAAAATGACTCAGGTCTGCGGTGAGAGAATGCCCGGATAACGGATTGTGGCGATATCCGGGGAGTCAAACCTCAGCAGACCTGTAAGAAGAGATGCTGATTATTATTTTGGCTCAGTACCGAACCATTTTTTATAAATTTCGTTGTAGGTGCCGTTTTCACGCAGTGTTTTCAGCGCGCCGTTCACCTTTTCACGCAGTTCGTCGCTGCCTTTCGGGAAAGCGATACCGTAGTCCTGCGCTTCCAGAGAGCTTCCGACAGCTTTGAATTTGCCCTGGCCAGCGGTTTTGATGAAGTAGAGGATGTTTGGGGTGTCATGCAGGACCGCATCGGCACGTCCGGTTCCTAACTCCATATAGGCGTTATCAATGTTCGGGAACTGACGCAGGTCTTTGGTCTTGATGTTGGCTTTGGCATAGTCAACGGAACCGGTGCCACCTTTAACCGCGACCACTTTGCCGTTCAGGTCTTTCACATCTTTGATGTCGTTGTTGTCGGCTTTCACCATCACCAGCAGACCGCTCTTATAGTAGCCATCGGAGAATTCGATCGCTTTCTTGCGTTCTTCAGTAATGGTAATACCCGCCAGCGCGAGGTCGATGTTTTTGGTTTGCAGCGCCGGGATGATGCCGCTGAAATCCATTGGCTTCAGGGTGTAGTCCAGTTTCAGCTCTTTAGCGATCGCGGCCCACAGGTCAACGTCGAAGCCGACGTATTTATCACCTTGTTTAAATTCAAACGGAACAAACGCCGTATCGGTTGCAACAATCAGTTGCTTTTCAGCGGCCTGGGAAGAAACCGCAAAAGCCAGGGTCAGTGCAGCCAGTGAAACTTTAAATACAGACTTCATAGCATTTCCTTTTATATCCACGGGACGATCCCCTGCGAGAACGGGTAACTGCATGAAATAATCGTGCCAGTTTTACAACTTGTTGTTTTATAACAAACGAGGCGAATCCTGTTGCACGGTTTAGGGTAAAGGGAACGGCAAATGCACCGTTATGGGGCGTCGTTTTGGTGCGTCATTAACGCATCGCTTAACAAGTGCATTTTTAACGCAAACACCAGGTGGAAACAATCTTGCCGTAACGATTGTGTGAGGTAATTATTACAATTGATTTACCTTAGCGCACATTTTGCTCAATGCTGTGCACTAAAGTGGTGCAGATAACGGCGAAGGGGATAAAAAGGCGTATTTCTGAGGATAATCTGAAAAAAAGCCGCCAGCGATGCTGACGGCGACAGGCGAGGATCAGGCGATATTGGCTTCGATGAACCACAGGAATTTATCCAGATCGCGGGATGCCGCGGTGAAGATATCGGCGGTGTCTTCGTCTTTGCTCTCTGCGATGGCTTTACGCACATCATTAGCCACAATGGCGTAGCGATCGGCCAGCTCTTTCAGGTGCTCCTGAACGCTGTGGATATCCAGCGGGTAGCTTTTCAGCGGGGTCTGGCTGTTAATCACCTGGGTAGTGCCCAGCGCGACGCCGCCAAGCTGCACGGCACGTTCCGCCATGGTATCGAGATGCTCCGTCAGCGCGGTGCGGAAACCGTCGAGCATTTCATGGACGGCGATAAAGTTGGCGCCGCGCATATTCCAGTGAGCCTGTTTGGTAATCAGCGACAGGTCGATGAACTGGACGACCTGACGATTGAGCAGCTCGATGGTGGCCTTCTTCTCCTGATCTGCCACATCGTTGCGGGTATAGAGCAGGTTGGATGCTTTCGTTTTAACCAGTTTTGCAGTCGTCATCGTGTCATTCCTCTTGATATTTATACTCGTCATACATCAATTTTACATTGACCGGAGTAAGTGTAGTCGATCACTGATGGGACTCATTATAACAACGGATTGGGCAACGCGGAGGGCGGTAGTCTCTATCGGTTTGATAGCGTAGAGTTGTTGACTGTTTTGTAAGTTATATAAAATCAATGAGTTAAATGTGAGCATGACCGCTCCGCATGGCACCTGTGGCCATGCGGAGCGGTCATGCAGAACTAGCTGATATCGACCTTTTCGATTTTGCTGTCCCGACGCATGGTTAAGGTGGAGCCCATCGAGGCGAGGATAATCGCCCCCAGCGCCAGGGTTTGCGTTACCGTCAGCGTTTCGCCGAGGAATACCATTCCGGAGAGGGCGGCGAGGGCCGGTTCCATGCTCATTAAGGTGCCGAAGGTTCGGGTGGGCATGCGGGTGAGGGCGATCATCTCCAGCGAGTAAGGCAGTGCCGTAGAGAGCACCGCGATAGCCAGACCCAGCGGCAGCAGCGCCCACTGGAACAGCGTATCGCTGGCCTGGATCATGCCGAGTGGCACAAAAATCACCGATGCAATCAGCGAACCCATCGCCACCGTGGCCGGGCCATGTTCTTCCCCGGCGCGTTGCCCGGTCAGGATATAGACCGCCCAGCAGGATCCGGCGCCGAGCGCCAGCAATGCACCGATCGGATCGATCTGGGCGACATCTTGCCCCAGCGGCAGCAGAAACCACAGCCCCAGCACCGCCAGAACCACCCACACGAAATCGAGCGGACGACGCGAGCCAAATAGCGCGACCGCCAGCGGGCCGGTAAACTCCAGCGCCACCGCAATCCCCAGCGGAATACGTTGGATGGACAAATAGAAGAGGTAGTTCATCGCCCCTAGCGAGAGACCGTAGAAGAGTAACGGCAGGCGTTGTTCTGCGGTGAAGCGCAGACGCCAGGGTTTAAAGACGATCGCCAGAATCAGTGTGCCCAGCGCCAGACGCAGCGCGGTGACACCCGGTGCACCGACGAGCGGGAACAGTGATTTTGCTAACGATGCGCCGCTCTGAATAGAAACCATCGCGACTATAATGACCAATATCGGCAGCCATGCCGGTACTTTGCGGGACGAGCCGGGCATCCTTTCTCCTGTCAGGGTTTGTCAAATGAGGTAAAGGTTCCAGTGTAAATGATGAACCCTTCCGCGGTTTAGCTATTGTTGAAAAAAACGCAGACGAGATGCGTACAATACAGCGCAACGAGTAGATTAAACGACTAGTAGATTAGGAATTATCTGGATGCACGCCCTGTGAATAATGCGCGTTAATAGCAGGGTCTTCGATTAAAATGGTTGTTTTCCAGATTGTTACAGAATTGCGGAAACTTTTGGTTACAGGAAAAGCACTGTTAGACAGTGTAAAGTGAAAAGAGTTTCTCGAAAGTTTTTGATATATTTAAAACTTAGGACTTATTAGAAACACATTTGAGGTGGTTATGAATAAAATTGCACGTTTTTCAGCACTGGCTGTTGTACTGGCAGCATCCGTAGGTACCGCTTTCGCTGCAACTTCTACCGTTACCGGTGGTTATGCACAGAGCGACATGCAGGGTGAAGCCAACAAAGCAGGCGGTTTCAACCTGAAGTACCGTTACGAGCAAGACAATAGCCCGCTGGGTGTTATCGGTTCCTTCACCTACACTGAAAAAGATCGTACCGAAGGCGGCGTTTACCAGAAAGGCCAGTACTACGGTATCACTGCAGGTCCGGCTTACCGTCTGAACGACTGGGCTAGCATCTACGGTGTTGTTGGTCTTGGCCACGGTAAATTCCAGGACAACAGCTACCCGAACAAGCACGACATGAGCGACTACGGTTTCTCCTACGGTGCTGGTATGCAGTTCAACCCGATCGAAAACGTTGCTCTGGACTTCTCCTACGAGCAGTCTCGTATTCGTAACGTTGACGTTGGTACCTGGATCGCTGGCGTTGGTTACAGCTTCTAATCACTTCGGTGATATAAAAAATCCGCCTCACAGGGGCGGATTTTTTTTGCCTGAAATCTGGCTGCCGCTGACGGGCAGCGGCGGGCGGCGTTAGTGAATGGTGAAGGCGTCGGTGCCCAGATGGCTGTACTCCACCTTCTGCAGCTGGAAGTTGGTGATAAAGGTTGGCCCGGCACGCTGTTCAGAGATAAAGCGATAGCGCGGGGTAATCTCCTTGGCGCTGATCCCGGTCCACTGCGAGAAGAAGGCGAGGAAATCGTTAGCGGAACGCTGTGCCTTAATGACCTTATGCGCTTTATCATCGCTGGATAACACCATAAACGGCACCTGGAAGTTTTGCTGATATTTATCGTCGTGCGCCAGGTACTGCACCTCTTTACCGCGCTCTTTAAAGGCCAGACCGTGATCGGAGAAATAGGTCATCGAGAAGCTATCGCCAGAATTTTGCAGTTGATGATAGAGCTTGCCCAGCAGCGAATCGGTTTGCGTCATGCTGTAGAGGTAGCAAGAGGTCTCTTTCGACTGCACGAAGACGGTATATTTGCCCTTGGTACGGTCGCAGGCCTGCGGATGCGAACCCATCAAATGCAGGACGATTAGCTGCGGCTGGGTGCGCTGCACCGAGAGCACCTGTTCGGTCAGCTTTAAAAGCTGCTCATCCTGGGTATTTTTATTGGCTTCAAAATCGCCGTTTTTGAGGAACTGTACCTCATCCGCGCGTTTGGCGATGCTGGCGATCGCCGTATCGTATTCGCCAATCTGGCCCTGATTGGAAAACCACCACGTCTGAAAACCTGCGCGGTTCGCGAGGGTGACAAAGTTGTCCTGATACAGCGGTTTCCCGTCGACGACTCGATTGAGCGTCAAGCCGAGGGATTTTTGCGTCGAGCCGCTGGCGGCAATGTAGTCATTAAACAGATAGCCATTCACGGAACTGGCAAACGGCGTATTGTTCCAGTGCCCGCCAAAGGCCCCGAGCGCATCACGGCGCGCGCTTTCCCCGATCACCACCACATAGAGATGGTATTTGGGTTTGACCGCCATCACGTGCCAGCTGTCTTTCATGTTGGCCAGCTGCGCCATGCGCGACTGCTCATCCAGCACTTCATTATTATTAACTACCACGTCTTTCACGAAGCGAAAGGCAGGGTAGCCGGTATCGATCACTTTAAACACGCCGCCCCAGGCCAGGTTCTGCACCGGCTGGAGGAAGAAAATTGCGATACTGAACAGCACGCCGAGTATTTCTACTTTATTCAGGCGTTTGCGCTCTTCCGGTTTCCGACGCACGGCAATCACGCCGAGCGCAAGAATAAAGACCCCCAACAGGTAGTTGTACCAGGGGAAGATGGTCAGAATTTCCGTCGACTCTTCGACGTTGGTGGCGTGCAGCGCCAGCAGCGTATTGAAGTTAGGCGCGCCGTAGGCCTGCCCGAAAGGGTAGTAGAGCGCGGCGAGCAGGGAATAGCATCCCACCACGACTTTTTGCGCGCGCGGGAACGTGCGCCACAGCAGATGTAGCACGCATGTAAATGCGACAGTATAGAGCAGACTAAATTCGTAGCCGAGGGCCAGGTTAATTAGCAGAGACTGTAAAAAATAAAATCCTGTCCATGGATTGGGGACTAAGCCCCGGGCGACCAGCGTTTCTTTCAGGGTGACATTCATAGTTAATAATCAAAAAGACGCCATGTGCATCCCCTGGCATCAAGGGGTAAAACCTGCTGGACAGTGCCTGAAGAGGGTCTCTGTGAGCCGCAGTAGTGGCAGGGCTGACAAACGATAGGGCTTGCAAATGATAAGGTCAACCAGGCATAACGGATTGTTTTGAGAGAAAGCTTACAAAACTTGAAAAAAGTGGCGGGATTGAGGCGAAGCGAGCCAGTATGACGGCCAATTATGACAGAAAAATGAAGCGGCGTGCCGCGACGCCGCGTTACTGGTTGGGTTTTTGCTGACGATTTTTGCCGTTCATCAGGTCGCACAGCATGTTAATCAGCATTAAGCGAACCTTGAAAGGGGAATGAGTAAACACGCGTAAACACCTCTTAAATTCGTTCATGGGACCTCCTGTAGTTTCGCCCTTCGCTCCTTGAAGGATGCCTGCATTACATACAGATATAGCACAGGCTATATCTTATAGCTATGGCTAAAACGTTAATTTTTTGTGCTACGGGCCCAATCATTTACAATGGGGATCTTTTGAGATGATGCTTGATGCGTCACTGGTATGAGGAAGCACAATGAACCGTCGCGCGGGTAAACCTATAACAAAAAAAGTGACGCAGCTTGTTAATGTCGAGGAACACGTTGAAGGGTTCCGCCAGGTGCGCGAAGCCCACCGTCGGGAGCTGATCGATGACTATGTTGAGCTGATTTCCGACCTGATTCGCGAAGTGGGTGAAGCCCGTCAGGTGGATATGGCCGCACGTCTGGGGGTTTCGCAGCCGACGGTCGCGAAAATGCTCAAACGGCTGGCTACCGTCGGCCTGATCGAACAGATCCCGTGGCGCGGCGTATTCTTAACCCCGGAAGGCGAGAAGCTGGCCCACGAGAGCCGCGAGCGTCACCAGATCGTCGAGAATTTCCTGCTGGTGCTCGGCGTCAGCCCGGAGATCGCCCGCCGCGATGCCGAAGGGATGGAGCATCACGTCAGTGAAGAAACCCTGGTGGCATTTCATCAGTTCACTCTGAAACACGGCTCGCAAGGCGAATGAACCTGCCCTTTGTTCAGTCGCTGGCGCGCGACCGCTTTTTACATCTGCTGCTGATCGTTGCCTGCGTCTTAAGCTTTTTCGTGCCCTTTGCGCCGAAACGCTGGCCCCAGGCGATCGACTGGCACACGATTATCGCGCTCAGCGGGCTGATGCTGCTGACCAAAGGGATTGAGCTCAGCGGCTATTTTGATGTGCTGGGCCGCAAAATGGCGCGCCGGTTTGCTACCGAGCGGCAGCTGGCGCTGTTTATGGTGCTGGCGGCGGCGCTGCTCTCGACTTTTCTGACCAACGATGTGGCGCTGTTTATCGTCGTCCCGCTAACGCTTACCCTGAAGAAGTGGTGTGCGATCCCGGTGAACCGGCTGATTATTTTTGAGGCGCTGGCGGTCAACGCCGGCTCGCTGTTAACGCCGATCGGCAATCCGCAAAATATCCTGTTATGGGGACGCTCGGGCCTGAGCTTCCCGGCCTTTATCGGGCAGATGCTGCCGCTGGCGGCGGCGATGATGTTGACCCTGCTGGCGCTGTGCTGGTGCTGTTTTTCCGCGACCCGACTGCATTTTCAAAGCTCGGACCGGACGCCGTCGTGGCAGCCAAAGCTGGTATGGGGCTGCCTGGTGTTTTATCTGGTTTTCCTGGCAGCATTAGAAATGAAGCTTGAGCTGTGGGGGCTGGGGCTGATTGTCCTTGGTTTCCTGGTGCTGGCGCGCGCGGTGATTATCCACGTCGACTGGTCTCTGCTGCTGGTCTTTATGGTGATGTTTATCGACGTGCACCTGCTGACTCAGCTGCCGGCTCTGCACCAGCTCCTGAGCGGCGTCGGCCAGTTGTCTGCGGGCGGCCTGTGGCTGACGTCTATTGGGCTTTCGCAGTTTATCAGCAACGTCCCGTCCACCATTTTGCTGCTCAACTATGTTCCCCCTTCAACCTTGCTGGCCTGGGCGGTTAACGTCGGCGGCTTTGGGCTGCTGCCCGGCTCGCTGGCGAATCTTATCGCGCTGCGCATGGCCTCGGACCGGCGGATTTGGTGGCGTTTCCACCTTTATTCTCTGCCGATGCTGCTATGGGCCGCGCTGGTGGGGTATCTCCTGCTGCTCTGCGTTGCCTGATGTTCAGAGAATTGGGCAAGAAACAGACAGAATCACCACATTCGCACTCTCCCGCTGTGGCGTATAACTAACACGCTGGGCGTAAACATCCTGATGAGGAGAGTGCAATGCGTTATCAAAAACTAGGAAACACCGGTCTGTTTGTCTCGGAGCTGTGCCTGGGCACCATGACCTTTGGCGGCGAAGGCGGCATGTGGGGCAAAATTGGTCAACTGCGCCAGGCCGAAGCCGAACAGCTGGTGGGCAGCGCGCTGGATGCAGGCATTAACTTTATTGATACGGCAGACGTCTATTCTGAAGGCCGTTCGGAAATGTTAACCGGCCAGGCGTTGAAAAACCTCAAAATCCCCCGCGAGAACGTGGTGGTGGCAACCAAAGTCTTTGGTGAAACCGGCACCGCCGGCGTCAATTCCCGCGGCAGTTCTCGCTATCACATCATGGGCAGCGTCAAAGAGAGCCTGCGGCGGCTGCAGCTCGATCACATCGACCTGTATCAACTGCACGGCTTTGATCCGGCGACACCTGTCGAAGAGACGCTGTATGCCCTGGATAATCTGGTGCAGCAGGGGCACGTGCGCTATATCGGCGTGTCGAACTGGGCGGCCTGGCAAATCGTCAAAGCGTTGGGGATTTCCGAACGGCTGGGGTTGTCGCGCTTTGCTTCGCTGCAGGCCTACTACACGATTGCCGGGCGCGATCTGGAGCGCGAACTGGTGCCGATGATGCAGAGTGAAGGGCTCGGGTTGATGGTCTGGAGCCCGCTGGCCGGCGGTCTGCTTAGCGGTAAGTACGATCGCGACGGGCAGGGGGAAGACGGCGGTCGTCGTCAGACCTTTGATTTCCCGCCGGTGGAAAAAGAGCGGGCGTTTGACTGCATCGATGTGATGCGGGAAATCGCCGGGGCCAAAGGCGTGTCGGTGGCTCAGGTTGCCCTTGCCTGGCTGCTGCATCAGCCGGCGGTCAGCAGCGTGATTATCGGCGCCAAACGGCGCGAGCAGTTGGCGGATAACCTCGCCGCGGTCGATATTCGTCTGAGCCAGGAGGAGCTGGCGCAGCTCGATGCCGTCAGCGCGCTGCCGCGGGAATATCCGGGCTGGATGCTGGAGCGTCAGGGCGAATATCGCCGCGGTCAGCTCGCGCAACAATAAACGACCGCCGCGCCCCCGCCGGGCGCGACAGATCGCACGCCGGATCGGTTTACGCCGATCCGGCGTTTTTTGTTTGTGCCGTTCACAAAAAACGATCCTTTATTTGCCAGCTCTGGGGATTTCGGCTATATGACTAGTCATAAAATTTAAATGACTAGTCATATAGGGGCGAGAGATGAACAAAGCACTGCCGGCGGATTTTTTGTGGGGTAATTCGGTCTCCAGCATGCAAACGGAAGGGGCATGGAATGAAGGCGGCAAGGGGATGTCGGTGTACGACATTCGCGAGCCTGCGGAATTCGCCTCTGACTGGAAAGTGGCTACCGACTCTTATCATCGTTACCGGGAAGATTTCGATCTGATGCAGGACCTCGGCATGAACTGCTACCGCTTCCAGATTGCCTGGAGTCGGGTGTGTCCTGAGGGCGACGGTGAGTTTAATGAGGAGGGGATCGCCTTCTACCATCAGTTTATTGACGAGCTGATCGCCCGCGGTATTGAGCCGATGATCTGCCTGTATCACTTCGATATGCCGCTGTCGCTGGCGGAGCGCTATAACGGTTTCGCCGATCGTCGGGTGATGGAGGCGTTCATCCGTTACGGGCGGAAGATGATCGAGTGCTACGGCGATAAGGTGAAATACTGGCTGACCTTTAACGAGCAGAATCTCTACCATATGCCAGAGGCGTTTCTTATCACCGGCTACCTGCGCGGCGAGAAAACCCTGCGCGAGCTGTACCAGATTCAGCACCATGTGATGATGGCCCACGTGCAGGTGACGGATTATCTGCATCAGGCGAAGCCGCAGTGCCTGATGGGCGGCATGCTGGCGCATGCCCAGGTCTATCCGGCGACCTGTAAACCGCGGGATATGCTCTGTGCTCAGCAACTGGATGAGTTCTTCAACCAGAACCTGCTACGCGCTTTCGCCGGGGAAGGCTACAGCCCGGAAGTGATGCACTTTGTGGCAAAAGAGGGATTTAGCGATATCTATCGCGAGGACGATCTGGCGCTGATGGCGACGGTGAAAGTCGACTACCTGGCCTTCAGCTACTATGCCAGCCGCACTCTCGACAGCGATCCACTGCCTGCGGGAACGCCGGTGAATTATTACATGCTGTCCGGCGACAAGCCCAATCCGTGGCTGAAAGCGACGGAATGGAACTGGCAGATCGACCCGCTCGGTTTCCGGATGATCATTACCCGCTACTACAATGACTGGCGGTTACCGGTGTTCCCGATTGAAAATGGTATCGGCGTGATTGAGTCCTGGGATGGCGAAACGCCGGTGGCTGATGATTACCGCATTGCCTATCACCGCGATCACATTAACGCGATGAAAGAGGCGATGTTTGAAGATGGCGCCGAAGTGATCGGCTATCTGGGATGGGGACTGATTGATATCCTCAGCTCGCAGGGCGATATGCGCAAGCGCTACGGCGTTGTGTACGTGAACCGCGAGAACCATGACCTGAAAGACCTCAAGCGGGTGCCGAAGAAAAGCTATGCCTGGTTAAAACAGGCGATTCGTAGCCAGGGTCAGGAGATGTAGAGGCAGAGCGACTGGCAGGCATTTGGTGTATGCTTAGGCCTGCCTTTGTTCGCCTGAGAACAGAGAAAGACCAGTAAAAACAATCAATAAAAGGACGGGGAATGACGGCGAAGTATCTTGCGATCGCGCGGGAAATTAAGAAGCGAATTATCAGCCAGCAGTATCCCGCCAGCGCCCCGTTACCCGACCAGTTTGCGCTGGCGGCGGAGTTTAACACCAGCAGGATGACCATCCAGCAGGCCATCCGCCAGCTGATTGTCGAAGGGCTTATCTATACCCGCAAGGGGCAGGGGACCTTCGTGCGCAAGAACTTTCTCCAGCTTTCGCAGTGGGAGCTACCGGGGAGCGATTACTTTGGTGCCACCAAAACCTGGGAGCATCTGGGCGAGGTGACCAGCCAGATCATCCGCTTTGAGCTGCGCTTTGCCACGGAAAAGGAGCAAAGCTCGCTGCTGATCGATGCCGATGCGCCAGTCTATGATTTTGTTCGCTTGCGGGTGCTGAATGGCGAACCGATATCGCTGGATATGACGGTGATGCCGGTGGCGCTGGTTCCGGGGCTGAATAAAAGCCATCTGGAAAGCTCGGTGTTTCGCTACGTACAGGAAACACTGGGACTGAAGCTGATGGGGTCGCATCGGGTGGTGCGGGCCATGAAGCCGGATGCGTTGGATCAGCAGTATCTCTTGTGTACTGAGAGCGACCCGGTGCTGGGTGTCGAGCAGGTGATCTATCTGGAAGACGGGACGCCACTAGAGTACGCCCACTGCCATTACCGCTACGATCATGGCGGGATTATTCTGGTCAACAACGGGTAGAAAAGGGCGGGCATCAGGCCTGATGTTGCCGTTAACCATGGGGTTTCGGCGGCTGGTTTCGCCACCTGCTATCTGGTGAGTCGGTCATATTCTGAGTGGGTGGCGATATGCTTAACAAATATTTTGCCTCGTTCAAAAATTAAAAAAGGGTTCATGATTAACATGAACCCTTTATATATCAGCCAGCGGATGGGCATTGGTTGCCAGACCCGTTTTTTCAGGCCGTTGCGGTAAGGCTTAGTTCAGACGAATCGGCATACCTGAACGATTCTGAACTGCCTGCTCAACCACATTTTGATCGACATCAGGCTGGCCGGTGACCGCTTTAATTTCTTTGCTCAGCGTGATCGGTACCACTTCGCCGTCCTGGAACTGTGCTTCCGTGGTGGACAGTGGATTATGGACTTCCACATAGCGGCTGCCGTCTGGCTCGGTGGTTGCTTTTACCGGCTCATCGATAAATTCAACGCGGGTGTTGACCGGCACGTTTTCAAACAGGAATTTGATGTCTTCGTTACGCAGACGAACGCAGCCGTGGCTCACGCGCAGACCGATACCAAAGTTGGCGTTGGTACCATGAATGGCGTACAGACGACCGATGTACAGAGCGTACAGACCCATCGGGTTGTCCGGACCGGCAGGGACAACGGCTGGCAGCGGGTTACCGTCAGCCGCGTATTCCGCGTGCATTTTCGCCGTCGGGGTCCAGGTCGGACCTGCTTTCTTACGTTCTACTTTGGTGACCCATTTGATAGGCGTATCTTTGCCTAGCTGGCCGATACCGATCGGCAGTACGATGACGGTATTGGTGCCTTTCGGGTAGTAGTAAAGACGCATTTCCGCGCTGTTGATCACGATGCCTTCATGGACGGTGTCCGGCAGGATCAACTGCTGCGGGATATTCAGAACGGTACCGCCTTTCGGCAGGTAGGTGTCCACGCCCGGGTTTGCTTCCAGCATGTTGGACAGTCCCATCTGGTATTTCGCGGCGAAATACTCCAGCGGCTGTTTATTGTTTTCAGGAACCGTAATGACCTGGTTCTGACCAATCAGTCGGCTGCCGTCGGTCGGCAGCGGATAAGTCACCGCGGAGGCAGTGTTGCAAAAGCCGACGAGAGCGAAGGCTGCCGCTAAAATTGTCGATATTTTCATATTCGTTATGTCGTGTGCAGTGTCAAAGCCACACAGGCCTTTGTCAGATTATTCAGCTAATAGATGGGAGCGCATTATATGTGCATTCCCGCCAACAGGGAAATCAGATGTGTACGAAATCACACTTTTTTGCCGGTTGTTTCAAGTCTCGAGCGCAGGCCTTATCAATCCTGAGATCGCGTGATGCGATAAAACAGGACGACTATCCCTCCAGAAGCCTTGAGCGAAGCGCCTCGCGCGCCTGTGGCGTCAGTTGATACTCCTGCTCCAGCCAGAGGTCGACACTAGCATAACGCTCATGGATGGCTGACAGCGCCGCCGCGAGATAGGACTCGCGCACCGCGATGAGATCCGTCAGATTCTGCCGCCCCCGGGCGTTCAGTTCATCGCCGAGCGTCTCACACAGATGGACTTCGACCTGATTCAGCATGCCGTGGGTCAGCAGATACTCCTCCATCACGGTATGGCTATCGCAGCCGAGGGCAAACAGCGTCAGGGCGCAGCCTACGCCGGTGCGATCTTTTCCCACCGCGCAATGCTGCAGCAGCGCCCCCTCGAACGGCTGCATCAGCCAACCGGTCAACTGGTGGTAGGCCGCGTTGTTGAACGGCAGATGACGATAGAGTTGCAGCATAAACTGTTCGCCGTTCATGGCATTCAGCGTGGCGGCATTTAGCTCTGTCACTTTGGCATCAACATACGGCGTGAGCGGGTTAGCGGGCGCGTTGAGGTAGCTGGCGCGGCCATTGAGTTTATCTGGGCTGCGCTGGGCCTCGTGCGGATCGCGATAATCAATAATCTGAGTCAGCGGCAGGGTGTCCAGATGCTCAAGGTCTTCGGCGGTCAGCATATGCAACGAGCCGGAGCGCAGTAATTTTCCCTGGCGCAGACGGCGACCGTCGACGGTGGACACACCGCCGAGATCGCGAAAGTTGATCCCGCCCTGGAGCGATAAGAATGCCGGATGGCGCGAGTATGTCGTCATAGGTTCCTTCCAGATTGAGGGAAAAATCAGGTTTCAGGCACAAGAATGGGCAATATTACAGAGACCGTACCACAGACTGTGCCTATGATTTTATGGCAAACCGTGAAAAGTGATGGTTTTGCTGGCATAATGTCCGATGTATCACACTTCTCATTCTCTTTTTCAGGATAACCCCGTGCTAGTATCCAGCAACGTCACCATGCAGTTTGGCAGTAAGCCGCTGTTCGAAAACATCTCCGTCAAATTTGGCGGCGGCAACCGTTACGGCCTGATTGGCGCTAACGGTAGCGGTAAATCCACCTTTATGAAGATCCTCGGTGGCGACCTTGAGTCGACGCTGGGCAACGTCTCCCTCGATCCAAATGAGCGTATCGGTAAACTGCGTCAGGACCAATTCGCCTTTGAAGAATTCACCGTGCTGGATACGGTCATCATGGGCCACGGCGAGCTGTGGGAAGTGAAGCAGGAACGCGACCGCATCTATTCTCTGGCTGAAATGACCGAAGAAGACGGCTATAAAGTGGCCGATCTGGAAGTCACTTACGGCGAAATGGACGGTTATTCTGCTGAAGCCCGCGCCGGCGAACTGCTGTTGGGGGTCGGGATCCCGGTCGAACAACATTACGGCCCAATGAGCGAAGTAGCGCCAGGCTGGAAGCTGCGTGTGCTGCTGGCACAGGCGCTGTTTTCTAACCCGGATATTCTGCTGCTCGATGAACCGACGAACAACCTCGACATCGACACCATCCGCTGGCTGGAGCAGGTGCTGAACGAGCGTGACAGCACCATGATTATCATCTCGCACGACCGTCACTTTCTGAACATGGTCTGCACCCATATGGCGGATCTCGACTACGGTGAGCTGCGCGTCTATCCGGGTAACTATGACGAGTACATGACCGCCGCGACCCAGGCGCGCGAACGCCTGCTGGCCGATAACGCCAAGAAAAAAGCGCAAATCGCTGACCTGCAATCCTTCGTCAGCCGCTTTAGCGCCAACGCTTCTAAATCTCGCCAGGCGACTTCACGTGCCCGCCAGATTGACAAAATTAAGCTGGATGAAGTGAAAGCCTCCAGCCGTCAAAACCCGTTCATTCGTTTTGAGCAGGATAAGAAGCTGTTCCGTAATGCGCTGGAAGTGGAAGCGCTGTCGAAAGGCTTTGAAAACGGCCCGCTGTTCAAAGGGGTTAATCTGCTGCTGGAAGTCGGTGAGAAACTGGCGGTCCTCGGGACCAACGGCGTGGGTAAATCTACCCTGCTGAAAACCCTGGTGGGCGAGCTGGAAGCCACCAGCGGCAGCGTCAAATGGTCTGAAAATGCGCACATTGGCTACTACGCGCAGGATCACGAGTACGAATTCGACAACGACATGACGGTCTTTGACTGGATGAGCCAGTGGAAGCAGGAAGGCGATGACGAGCAGGCGGTGCGTAGCATCCTCGGTCGTCTGCTGTTCAGCCAGGACGATATCAAAAAACCGGCCAAAGTGCTGTCCGGTGGTGAGAAAGGCCGCATGCTGTTCGGTAAGCTGATGATGCAAAAACCGAACATTCTGGTGATGGATGAACCGACCAACCACCTGGATATGGAATCGATCGAATCGCTGAACATGGCGCTGGAGATGTATCAGGGCACCCTGATCTTCGTCTCTCACGACCGTGAGTTCGTCAGCTCGCTGGCCACCCGCGTGATTGAAATTACGCCGGAACGCGTGATCGACTTCACCGGTAACTACGAAGATTATCTGCGTAGCAAAGGCATCGACAACTAATGTCAGCCTCCCCGGCGCGCCTGCGTGCCGGGGATATTCTTTCCCGCCTGTTGTTCAACCTTCCGGCAACCAGCCCCCATTGCCATCATATTTCCATCTTTACTGCACAATGCTGTGAATTAATAGCAACCTGATGTGGCATTACGGCGCAACCGGATCACCGGTGCTGTGACGCTGAACAGGGAGGCGTGCAATGATTATTATTTTGACCGTGCTGATTCTGGTGCTGTGCTGCGTGGTGATTGGTTTTCTGATTGCCGCCGTCTAAGGCATGGTGCCCCTCCCGAACGGGAAGGGCACGGGAGGTTATGCCGGACGCCACTCGCTGACGGCTTCACCGTTGATCAGCAACTGACGCGCTTCACCCGACGGCAGGGTGACGTTCAACGCCTGCCACGCCGGACGATAATGACCGCGCGGGGTGACCTTCAGGTTTATCGTCTGGCTGTCGCAGACCATATCCCATGTCAGCCACAGCGCATTACCCTCCTGATAGCCCCAGCTTTCGCCGTCGTCTTCAAACAGCAGTCCGCTGGCGGTACCGACGCCTTTGAGCGGGAACAGCTTCAGCTCGCGGCTGTCATCCTGCGCGGCGTTGACGTGGGTGATGCGTTCGCTGAGCGGCAGACCGGCACCGGCGCGTACCAGCAGCGGCAGTTTTTCCAGCGGCGCGTCCAGGGTGATCCACTGGCTGCCGGCGAACCACTCGCCACGATAAAAATCGTACCAGCCGGTGGCATTGTCCGGCAGCCATACCCGGCGCTGACGCTGGCCAGGTTCCACCACGCTGGCGACCAGAATGTCGCGGCCCAGCAGGAAGTCGTCACACTCTTCAAAGGTCTGCGGGTCGTGCTCATGGTCGAGGAAGGTCGGGCGCAGCATCGGTTCATCGTCGGCATGGGCCTGCCACAACAGGGTGTACAGATAGGGCAGCAGGCGGTAGCGCAACTCAATCGCGCTGCGAATCGCTGGCGTGACTGCCGGATACATCCACGCTTCATTGACCGTCCGATCATCGTTCCACGAGTGGATCGTAAAGCGCGGGTGCATCACCCCGTTCTGGACCCAGCGCACGAACAGCTCGGCATCCGGTTTATCGCCGGAGAACCCCCCGACGTCATGGCCCACGTTATACAGGCCGGAGAGGCTCATCCCCAGCCCCATACGGGTGTTATAGCGCAGGGTATCCCAGTTGGTCCGGTTATCGCCGCTCCAGGTCTGCACGTAGCGCTGCATCCCGGCGCAGCCGGAGCGGGAGATCAGGTACGGGCGCTTTTCCGGGGCGAAACGCTGCTGGGCTTCCATCGAGGCGCGCATCATCAGCAGCGGCATCACCGGGCGGATATGTTTGATGGCGATGGTTTGACCGAAGCCGTGACAGCGCGCTTCGCCGTCCCAGACCTCAAATTCGTTGTTATCGTTCCAGGTGGAGTCGATACCCATCTCCAGCAGCTGGCGGGTCACGCCCTCCTGCCACCAGGCGACGGCTTGCGGGTTGGTGAAATCGAGATGCGAACCTTCGTCATCCCAGAAGCTGGAGCGTTCTGGCGCATCGATTTCGGAATCGCGGATAAATAATCCTTTTTCCGCCACTTCGCCATAGCGCGGGTGGTCCTGAAGTAGGCAGGGTTTAATGTTGGCAGCGAGCTTAATTCCGGCGTCATGGAAACGCTGGCTCATCACCGTGGGCTGCGGCACCTTGTCATAGTTCCAGTTAAAGACGTAGCGCTTGCCGTTGATCGAGGTGTAGCCGGAAGAGAGCTGGAACGAGTCGCAGGGAATCGCGTGCTCCTCACACAGGCGGATATAGTTCATCAGCTGGTTTTGCGCATCCGGCGCATCGGTGTAATGCATGGTGGAACCGCTGTAGCCGAGGCTCCATTTCGGCCCGAACAGCGTTTTACCGGTCAGGCGGACAAACGCCTTGGTGACGTCGAGGGCGCGGTGGCCGGTAAACAGGTAATAATCGATGTCGCCGGCTTCCGCCTGCCAGCGGCGGTAGGCGGTGTGATAGTTATCAATTTCGTTGCCAAGATCCAGCCAGCAGCTGCTCAGGTTGTCGTAGAACAGGCCGTAGCTAATGTCGCTGCGCTGGGTGAGGGTAAAGGGAACGTGCTTATACAGCGGGTCAGTGCTGACCGCGTTATAGCCCATCGCATCGAGGTTGCGCATCTCGTAGCGTTTGCCGTTGCGCTGTAGATCGCCGGCTTTTTCGCCCAGCCCGTAAAAGCGTTCGTCTTTGCGGCGGCTCAGGTAGTGCGCCACGCCGTCGCCGTGGGTATTGAGTAAATAGGCACTGGTCGGGCGGTCGCTCACCAGCGGCTGCCACTCGCCGTCGTCGTGGCGATAGCTCCACTCCAGCCACAGCGGCTGGTGGACGGTGACGCGCAGGCGTTCGGTGGCGATCGTCAGGCTGTCATCATGCTGCTCAAGGGTCCAGGCGGGAAGGCTAAAACCGCTCAGGTCATCGCGCTGACGCCCTTCCCACGGCACATCCTGCTGCGGCGCAATGCTCCAGGTGCGGTCCAGCGTCAGCCCGCCTTTGCGTTTCAGCTGCACGCGGAACAGGCTCTCTTCCAACACATACAGGCACAGCGTGTGCTGCCTGTCGATAGTCAGCTCAACGTGATGGGCAAGCTGTTGATGTAAGGTCCAATGTTTAAGCGTTTTCATCTTTATATCCACTCTCAGGCGCGTTTGGCGCGACGTTCTGCAATAAATGTCACCAGGAAGATGGCGCCAATCAGGTCAAAGAAGCCCATGGCGATAAACAGCGGGTTGAAGCCGATTTTGTCGGCGGTCACCCCGATTAATAGCGAGAACAGGAAGCTGGCAATCCAGGCGGCGGAACCGCGCATGCCGTTGACGGTGGCCATCTGGCCTTTATCAAATGATTCCACCACCAGCGCGCTGAGCATGCAGGAGATGATCTGGTGGCCGAAGCCGCCGATGGAGATCAGCACGATGGTGATATACGGGTCGCGGGTAATGGCGACGAGGGCCAGCGAAATCATCAGGAAAGCGCCGGTGACCGAGCTGGCGACCACAGAGTTCACCCGGGTGCAGCCGAACCAGCGGGTATACAGTTTTGTCAGATAGCCGCTGGCGACGCTGCCGAGGTCGGCGGCGAGGAACGGTAGCCAGGCGAACATGGCGATCTGTTTCAGATCCATCCCGTGCTCTTTCGCCAGATAGAGCGGCACCCAGAAGCTCAATACGGCCCAGGCCGGTTCCGCCATAAAGGCCGGGATCGCAATCCCATAGAAGCGCTTATTTTTCGAGACGGTTTTCAGAGCGGTGAAAAAGGGCAGCTTCACCGCCGGTGGCTCATTATCCTGACGAATAAACTCGAGTTCGCTCTTGCTGAGATTAGGGTGTTTATCAGGATTGTTGTAAAACACCCACCACAGCACCACCCACAGCAGGGCCAGCACCCCGGTGAACATAAACGCCCCTTGCCAGCCAAAGGAAGCGTGTGCGAAGTAGATAATCGGCGGTGCCAGCATGGCGCCGATGGAGAACCCGACGCCAGCCCAGCCGGCCGCAATCGGACGCTCAGATTTTGGGAACCATTCGCCGATGGTTTTGGCGTTGGCCGGCGTGGCCGCGGCCTCCGCGCCCCCCATAAAGAAGCGCAAAATCGCCAGGTGCAGCCAGTTGCCCGCCCCGGCGTGGGCGATACAGGCAATGGCCCACAGGGAGGCACAAATCATAAAGCCGAGCTTCAGGCCGATCACGTCGATCAGCCAACCGCACAGCGGCTGGAACAGGGTATAGGCCAGCTGAAACGCGCCGACGATCCAGGAGTACTGCTCGGTGGTAATGCCCAGAGTATCTTTCAGTTCCGGGGCAATGATCCCCAGCGAGTTGCGGGTGATGTAGTTGACGGTGACGCCGAGTAAAAACAGGACCAGCATCCACCAGCGTAAATTTTTGACCACCCGGCGAGATTTGCTGGCGGCCATATCGTTGTTGAGGCCTTGGCTCATAGAACTCTCCACAAGATTTTTTATGTAGGGGGCATGACCAGCTCACTCCCGGAGTTGTCACACCAATTTTTGTAATTTATTGAATAATATTGTTTTATTTATACCCTTGCCCGCATGACTAGTATGGAAGTTGTCGGGCCAATTCAGGTTAAGATAGAATACAGGTGGGCAGTAGCGTTATTTATGAAAGCTTTTTCATAAGGTGGCGAAATGCTCACAGCAGAGCCAAACCTTTGCGTAATAGACTGGGTTTACCGTCCATGAAAATTCTTTCATTTTGAAGCTGGAGCTGGATCACAAAATGGATAAAAAGCTAAAAATTGCCGATATAGCCGCCCGCACCGGCATGTCGGCGAGCACCGTCTCCCGGGTGCTGGCCGGCAAAGCCAACACCAGTGAAAAGGCACGACAGGCGGTGCTGACCTGCGCGCGTGAGATGGGGGTAATGGACGGCATTGCCGCCGGGCGTATGCTGCTCAATAGCCTGGTGGTCTTTGCACCGCCGCGGGCGTTTGATGAACGTTCGGATATCTACTATTACCGGGTGATTCAGAGTATTCACCAGGCGCTGGGCGCCCATGAAGTGCGGCTGCGAACCTGCGCGCTGGAAGAAAACGACAGCGATGCCAACCTGTTCCTGGCCCGCATGAACGAACCCGAAACCGAGGCGGCGATCCTGCTGGGTATTGACGATCCGCATATTCACGATCTGGCGGCGGATCTGGCGAAACCCTGCGTGCTGATTAACTGCCGTGATGAAGGGATGCGTCTGGCGTCTATTGCGCCGGATCACCGGCTGATCGGCCAGTTTGCTGCTCAGTATTTGTTCGAAATGGGCCACCGGGCGGTGCTGAATGTGATGTGCCTGCGTCGCTATACCATGGAACTGCGGCTGGCCGGTATTAAAGAGGCCTGGCGCGGGCGCAATATGCGCTTTGCCGACGGGCGGGATCTGCTCACCGTCGCCAGCTTTAGCGCCAAAGATACCGAGGCGCGGGTAGAGGAGTGGCTCGATGCCCAGGCGGGTAAGCCGCTGCCGACGGCGTTTCTGGTGGGCGGCGATTTCATGGTCGCCGGCACGGTCAACGCGTTGCAAAAGCGCGGATTACGGGTGCCGCAGGATATTTCGGTGATGAGCATCGACGGGTTTAACCTGGCGGCGATTCAGGATGTGCCGCTAACTGCGGTGCACGTTCCGCGGGATGAACTAGGGATTGAAGCGGTGCACATGCTGCAACAGCGGTTGATCCGCCCGGATGCGCCGCGCGGATCGTTGCTGTTGCACGGCACGCTGGTGGTGCGCGATTCGGTACGGCGGATACGCTCCGGTAACCGCCATACCGCGGTGGTGCAGGCTGGGCTGTATGACGACTAGACGTCGATGCCCAGCGCCCGTTTCCCGTGGATATTCAGGTCGGCGAGGGTAAAACGCTCCTGCCAGCCGGCTTCGTAATCTTCACGGGGAAAGTCCCCCGGTGATGCGCCGTTTTCCAGAGCTACTTTAACCTTGTGCGCGTAGGCGAGGTTTTTCTCACACATCGGCGCGGCGGGAATGTACATCACATTGCCCCAGCCCTGCTGGTTTTCCACCGGCGCCACTGAGTGGATGACATCGCAGTGCCACCAGACCGAATCGCCGGCGTTGAGCGCCGGAATGGAGCTGAGCGCTTTGATCAGCAGCGGATGCCATTTCTCTGAAATGGGCAGCACTTTGCCCGGCGCCACGCCGCACAGTTCATCGTCCGGGACGTCGTCCAGCAGCGGCCGCAGCAGGACATAGGCCATCGCTTCGGGAATCGGCACCACGTGCAGCAGTCCCTGATCGGGGATCATGTCTGAGAGGGCGGTCCAGCCCTGGAAGGTCCGGAAGACTGAGCATTTGGTAGTGTTATCGACGGTGTACTCTTCCACTTCGGTACGGTGCGCTGCATCCCACGGGTCGTAAGCGTCAATATTGCCGTTAAAGACGCTGGCAAAGACCTGCTGGTAGGCCGGGAGTAACCAGCGTTCCAGCGCCCCGGAATCGGTGTGCGCACCGAGTCCCTTAGAGGTGGTGCCCGGCGGACGACGGCGGATACGGTCCGGGTAGATCACGCTGACGTCCGGGTCGAACCACTGTTTGCCGTCGTGGTTAAAGGTCCACAGGCGGTTCAGGAAGGATTGTACCGCCGCCATCTCATCACTTTGTCGCGCCTGCATCTGCGCCTGTGACCAGTAAATCGGATAAATCTCCGGGCGGGAAGCGTCGAGTGAGCCGAAGAAGGTGTCACCAGGGCCTTTATAAACATCATCGAAATGGTTGCGGTCGAGATATTCCAGCATTGAATTATCCCAGGCCAGCGCCCGCTCGCGTTCGAAGTGCCCTTTGATCACCGCGCAGCCGCGACGCTTAACCGCCTCGCGTTGGGCGTCGCTGACCTGGCCCTGAGCAATGTCGCTGAACGGGATCACCGGCCAGACATCCTCGCCGCGGGCTTTCAGCGTGTCGATCTCTTCGAGACGGGCCGCGATCCGCGCACTCAGCCGGTCGAATACTGCCTGGACATCGCCGATCTGCGCGCGCAGATGCTGTTTCATGTGTCGAATCGCCGTTTTGTGGTCGGCGGGTAATGTTTCGTGGGTATAGATAGCAGCCATGGTGACCTCACTAATCTTTCATTCGAAAGTATTTAATCTTACAAACGATAATTTAAGTTAAAATAAAGTTAATGCAAGTTTAAAAAGTAGCGTGGGCGCACAAAATGGAAAAGCCGGGGCAGGGCGCCCCGGTTAGCGGTCAGTCGCTGAAGGGAGAGGTCCGGTCGAGAACGGCCTGAATGACCTTCAGAGCCCCGTGATGATTGTTGTCATCGGTGGCGTATGACGAGATGGCTTTGATGCTGTCAGCGGCATTGCCCATAGCGAAAGCGTATTTCACCAGCTTCAGCATTTCCGCATCGTTGCCGCTATCGCCAATGGCGACGCACTCCTGCGGCGAGATCTGCCAGCGTTTAAGCAGACGGCTGATGCCGTTCGCTTTGTGCAGGCCGGGGATAATTAAATCGACAAAGCCGAAACCGCTGGTGACGGGCTTCATGATGCCGTCCAGCGAGACGTGCAGTTTATCGATAAGCTGCGGGATTTCGCTATCCGGCAGGTTAAGGGAGAACTTGAACAGCGTGCCGTCAATGGCCTGGTAATCGCTGATGCGCTGCAGGCGGTGGTAGTGCTTTGACATCAATGCGACAAACGACCCGGGGGCTTTATCGCTGACGTAGGCGCTCTCCAGGCCGCAGGCAACAAAGTTCAGCTGACGGTCTTTCAGCAGTTCGCCAATCACCACCTGGGATTCGTGACGGGTCAGTTCGCCGTGGAACAGCTGTTTGCCGTGTTCGTACACCAGCGCGCCGTTCTCGGCGACAAACGAGATCTGCTCGCGGATTTCCGGGAAAAATGAGATCAGCTGGTAGTACTGGTTGCCGCTGGCGACAACAAATTCAATACCTTGCTGCTGAAGTTGCGCGAACTGCGCAAGAAAACGCGGGCGATCGTACTGCTTGGCGTCATTGAGAAAAGTTCCGTCCATATCAGTGACGATAACTTTAACGGTCATAACAAATGCTCCTGGCTAACTTCGACCAGCAACATTCTAATTACAATGTGACCTGAAGCACAAATTTATTTCGAATGAAAGTCATTAACCCCCCCGGAAGCAGCGTGCCGCCTCCGGGGGGGTGACTTACAGCGTATGCTCGGTGCGGGCGATGATATCATCCTGGGCATCCGGCGACAGGGCGGTGAAGAAGGCGGAATACCCGGCGACGCGGACCACTAAATCGCGATACTGGTCGGGGTGTTTCTTCGCTTCCAGCAGCGTTTCACGCGACACGATGTTGTACTGGATATGCCAGCCTTTATGCACCTCGAAAAAGGTGCGCAGCAGCACCATCAGCTTCTGCTTATCGGACTCGTTCTCCAGCGTCGCGGGGTTCAGCTTCTGGTTAAGCAGCACGCCGCCGAGAATCGAACCAGTAGGCAGCTTGCCGACCGAGCTTATTACCGCCGTTGGCCCCAGATGGTCGGTCCCGGACGCCGGGCTGGCCCCTTCCGCCAGCGGTGAATGCGCCTTACGCCCGTCCGGCGTCGCCATGGTCTGGGCACCAAACGGCACGTTAGCAGAGATAGACGAGGTCCCGGCATAGTAGGTGCCGCCAATCGGCCCCCGGCCATAACGCGGGTTGTGGTACTGCTTCAGCTCATCGATGTAGGTCTGGTAGGCGCGCGCCAGCAGGGTGTCCACGCTGTCATCATCGTTACCGTATTTTGGTGCGCCATTAATTAAACGCTGACGCAACTGCTCGTGGGTCAGGCCGTCGAAATCTTCCGCCAGCGCTTTCGCCAGTTGCTGTTGGCCGATGGCTCCCTGCTCGAACACCAGTTTCTTGACCGCCACCAGACTGTTGCCGAGGTTGGCGATCCCGACCTGCAGGCCGGAGACCCAGTCGTATTTCGCGCCGCCCTGCTTAATGCTTTTCGCCCGCTCGATGCAGTCATCCACCAGCGCCGAGCAGAGAATGTCATGGACGTTCTCTTCCAGCATGGTATCCACGACGTACTCAATTTCGATCGATTTGCGGGTGTAGTAGCGAATTTGCGTATCCCATGCCGCCATCACTTCGTCGAAGTCAGTGAAGTTGCCTGCGGACAGGGCTTTCACCTGCGGCAGGAATACCTCGCCGCTGGTAGCGTCGCGACCGCCTTCCATCGCCGCCAGCATCACCCGGGCGAAGTTGATAAAGCTCATGCCGGTACAGCGATAGCCCCACTTGCCGCCGACCGCGGTTTCGATGCAGCCGATGGCCGCGTAGTCGTAGGCATCCTGCGGCTCGATGCCGAGCTTGATGAATTCCGGGATCACGATTTCGTCGTTATTAAACGCCGGCATCCCGAAGCCACAACGAATCACCTGGACGCAGGCGTCGAGGAAGTCGTTACTCATCCCGGCGTGATAGCGCACGCTGAGGTTCGGCTGAGTGGAACGCAGGCGACCGCAGGATTCCAGAATAGCGTAGGAGAGCGGGTTCACCGCGTCCTGCGGGGCGCCGTTAATCAGGTTTTGTCCACCGATGGTGACGTTCTGATACAGCGGGCTGCCCGCCGAGGCTTTTGAGTGCGAGCCGGAGCGGATTTTGTTCACTTCCAGCAGCTTCAGCCAGCAGCTGTGCAGCAGTTCAATGGCCTGCTCGCGCTCCAGCGATTGCTGCAGCTCGACGTCGCGACGGTAGAACGGATAGAGATACTGGTCCATACGGCCAAAGGAGACCGAGTGGCCGTTGGATTCAATCTGCAGGATCAGCTGGATGAAGTAGCACAGCTGCAGCGCCTGCCAGAACGTTTTCGGCGGTTCGTGGGCGATAAGGTCGCAGTTCTCTGCCATCGCCAGCAGCTCGTCCCGGCGGGTTGTGCGCGTCTCGGTCGCCGCCATCGTCCGCGCCAGTTCGGCAAAGCGCTTGCTGTGCTGGCTTACCGCCTCCAGCACGATATCAATGGCTTTCAGGAACTGTTCGCCGTGCAAATCTTCCAGCACGGTGAGGTTGATGCGTGAACGGCGCTCGGCCACCTTGGCGCGCATCCCGTCGAGGCCCTTTTCCAGCAGCAGCGCATAGTTGACCGCCAGGTGCGCATCGCCGGAGGTCATATTGCCTTCGGCTTTAATAATACCGGTCGCCAGCAGCGCTTTTTGCTCATCGGTAAACATTCCGTAGCAGCGATCCTGGACGGTTTGTCCCCGCCACCACGGGCAGATTTCATGCAGTACCCGCTTGTTCTCTTCACTGACCGCAAAACCGGCACCGGGACGATCGGCGAGGTCATCGATCTCTTTTTCGATCCAACTGACGGTATACTCCGGGAAGATTGGCGCGGCGCGGACTTCGCTGGCCTGGTTGCCGACGATCAGCTCGTCGTGCTTGATCCAGATAGTGCGCTCGGCCAGGTGATGGGCCAGCGCCAGCGCGCGACGCACCGGGATCGGCTTATCCAGATGCTGCTGATAAGCGGTAGTGTAATGCTGCGCCCGCTCGGTGCACACCGGTGGCTTAACGATATGTACCAGTGCCATTTTGTGCGCCTGTATGCGTGTGCTCAGCGTATCAAGTTTCAGGGTGGTCATGGGGTTATCCTCGTAAAGTAGCCGTTAAACCTTTGCTCTGAGCATAGTGCTGCGCGAAGGCGAGCAGCTCGGGGTCAGCAAGCGGTTTATCCGGAGCGGTATAGGGCTGGTTGAGTAACTGATATTTGTTCATCCCCAGCGTGTGGTACGGCAGGAAATGAATCTCCGCGACCTGCAGGCGGTCGGCGGCAAAATCGGTGATGGCGGTAATGGCGGCTTCATCGGCGTTGAACCCCTGAATCAGCGGGACGCGAATGATAATTTTCTTGCCGGCCTGCGCCACCCGTTGCAGGTTATCCAGCACCCGCCGCGCGCTGCCGTCGGTCCACTGGTTGAAGATGGCTTCATTGACATGTTTCAGGTCAGCGAGAAACAGATCGGTCCACGGCAGCGAAGGGGCAATGTATTTCCACGGCACGTGCAGGCAGGTTTCAACCGCGGTATGGATCCCGGCTTCATGGCTGGCCTGCAACAGCTGCTGTGCCAGCTCAGGATTCATAAACGGTTCGCCGCCGGAGAGAGTGATCCCGCCGCCGCTGCGATCGTAGAAGGGTTTATCGCGCAGCACGGTTGCCATAATCTCCGCCACGCTCTTCTCTTCGCCGCAGACGCTGAGGGCGGTGGTCGGGCAGCATTCGCGCAGCCGGGAATAATGGTCATCGGTGAGCTTTTCGCGATGGATAATCAGACCGTCGAGAGTGCGGGTAATCACTTCCGGCGCTGCCTGCTGGCACAGGTCGCAGCCGTCGAGGCACAAACGCGCGTCGTACAGCAGGTCGGCGCTGCGGGCACGGCTTTCCGGATTCTGACACCAGCGACAACCCAACGAACAGCCTTTCAGGAAGACGACGGTGCGAATCCCTGGACCGTCATGAGTAGAATAGCGCTGAATGTTGAAGATCATGATTTACCCTCTTATTTGCATATGAAGATTAAATTACTTTCGAATGAAAGTTGTATTGATGTAAATCAACAAGCAGAAGGGATCTCATCAGAAAGACGAGGGAAAGGCGGATCCGGTCACAGATTATCCGGCGGCGGGCGCCGCCGGTTAGCAGATTAGTGGCGAGCGCATACTTCGCACTGCGGGTCACGTAGCAGCTTCATTTCGCGAAACTGGCAGGTCATCGCATCGTACATCACGATCTTTCCCGCCGCCGGGGTGCCATAGTGGGTGAGCACTTTGATTGCTTCCATCGCCTGTAGCGTGCCGATAACCCCGACCAGCGGCGCCATCACCCCTGCCTCAACGCAGGTGAGGGCGTTTTCACCAAACAGGCGGCTCAGGCAGCGATAGCACGGCTCGCCCTCCTGCCAGGTAAAGACGCTGATCTGGCCTTCCATGCGGATTGCGGCACCGGACACCAGCGGCGTTTTGTGCAGGAAACAGCCAGCGTTCAGCTGGTTACGAATAGCGACATTATCGGTGCAGTCGAGCACCAGGTCGTGGGCGGCGATCTGCGCCCGCAAGCTCTCTTCGTCCAGCAGGGCATTTAATGGGGTAAGCTGAACATGCGGGTTGATACGCGCCAGCGCGTCGCGCGCGGAATCGACTTTCGGCTGGCCGATGGTGGCATCGCTGTGCAGCGTCTGGCGCTGTAAATTGGAGAGCGCGACGGTATCGAAATCCAGCAACGTCAGCTGGCCGACGCCCGCTGCGGCCAGGTACTGCGCGGCGGCGCAGCCGAGCCCGCCGAGGCCAACCACCAGCACCCGCGAGGCCTTCAGCTGCTCCTGACCGTCAAAATCAAACCCGCGCAGGATGATTTGTCGGTTGTAGCGCAGCATCTCCTCATCGCTCAGCTCGACGCCCATTACAGTCCCCCGAACAGATGGTTGAAGGGCTCGACTTCCACCCATTCACCGGCTTCAACATGGCCGCGTTCACGTTCGAGCACAATAAAACAGTTGCCGAGGCTGAAAGAGCTGAAAATATGCGAACCCTGGTGACCGGTAGAGCTGACCACCAGTTCACCTTCCGGAGTGCGCTGGAGCACGCCGCGCTGGAAGTCGAGGCGCCCCGGTGATTTTTTCAAGCGGGCGGCGGCGCGAACGCGCAGGCGGGTAGGCTGAACCTGGCCGTGATTGCCGCTCAGCTTCGCCAACAGCGGCTGTACCAGCTGGTAGAAGGTCAGGGTCGCGGAAACTGGATTTCCTGGCAGACCACAGAACCAGCTGTTGTTCAGTTTACCGAAGGCAAAAGGTTTGCCCGGTTTGATAGCCAGCTTCCAGAAGCCAATTTCACCCAGCTCTTCAAGGATGGTTTTGGTGTAATCCGCTTCCCCGACGGAGACGCCGCCGGAGCTAATCACCACGTCGGCCTGCTGGTCCGCCTCGATAAAGGCGGCACGCAGCTTGTCCGGATCGTCAGGAATAATGCCAAGGTTAATGACGTCACACCCCAGCTGTTGCAGCATCAGGTGCACGGCCAGGCGGTTGGTATCGTAGATTTGCCCGTCGCCAAGCGGCTGGCCCGGCAACTGGAGTTCATCCCCGGTTGAGAACACCGCGACGCGTACTTTGCGTACCACCTCGACTTGCGCAATCCCCAGCGATGCCAGGACCGGCAGTTCGGCAACGGTTAAACGGGTCCCCGCCGGGAACACCACGGCGCCGGCGGCGATGTCTTCCCCGCGCAGGCGAATGTTCTGTCCGGCTTTTACCGCTGCAAGGAAACGCACGCCGTCGTCGGTCTGTTCGGTCTCTTCCTGCATTACCACCGCATCGCAGCCCGGCGGGATCGGCGCGCCGGTCATAATGCGAATGCAGCTTCCGGCAGGCCACGGTGCGTGGAACGGTTGCCCGGCGAAGGCTTTACCCGCCACCGGCAGCGCGGCGCCGTCGGCGAGGTCGGCCAGTCGCACGGCATAGCCATCCATCGCCGAGTTATCAAAGCCAGGAACGTCCAGCGGCGAGCTAAGATCATGGGCAGTCACGCGGGAAAAGGCCTGCAACAGCGGTACGGTTTCCACCGCACTCAGCGGCGTAATTCGATTGAGCATTTCTGTCAGGGCTGTGTCGAGGGGCATCAGTCCGGCGTTAAAATCCATGGGGCTCTCCTGCGGGTAAAACTGCGAAAGGGGCATTATGCCAGAAAAGCGTTGCCGTCCATACGGCTTCACCGTTTGTGCTAACACCGCAGGATGCGCTTTCTATATTCCAAAATTGTATAGGACTGTCAGCACGATAATGATATTTATACATAAAATTATCCATGGACACTCTTTGCCACTCGGTGGGGGTTTACAGGATGTCAGGTTAAGACACACATCGTTAAGGGATCGCTGAATGGGCAAGGCGGTGATAGCAATTCATGGCGGAGCGGGCGCATTGACGCGCGCTACCATGACACCGGAGCGCGAGCGGCAGTATGTGGCGGCGCTCTCAGAGATTGTCGACAGCGGGCAAAAAATGCTGGCGGCAGGGGCCAGCGCGCTGGATACGGTGACCGAAGCGGTACGGCTGCTGGAAGAGTGCCCGCTGTTTAATGCCGGGATCGGCTCGGTCTTTACCCGCGACGCCACCCACGAGCTGGACGCCTGCGTGATGGACGGCAACCAGCTGCAGGTTGGAGCGGTTGCCGGGGTTAAACATCTGCGTAACCCGGTGCTGGCGGCGCGTCTGGTGCTTGAACGTAGCCCGCACGTGCTGCTGATTGGCGAAGGGGCCGAGGCGTTTGCCGCCTCCCACGGAATGGCGCAGATCGACAACGATCTGTTTTCGACCACCGAACGGCGGCTGCAGCTCCAGCAGGCCCAGAGTGACGATGTCATCGTGCTCGATCACCACGCCGCGCCGCTGGATGAGCGGCAAAAAATGGGCACCGTCGGTGCCGTAGCGTTGGATCTGAACGGTAATCTGGCTGCCGCGACCTCGACCGGCGGCATGACCAATAAATTGCCCGGCCGCGTTGGTGACAGCCCGCTGCCGGGGGCCGGGTGCTATGCCAATAACGCCAGCG
Organism: Klebsiella sp. R445; assembly: GCF_051131755.1. Classification (NCBI taxonomy): domain Bacteria; kingdom Pseudomonadati; phylum Pseudomonadota; class Gammaproteobacteria; order Enterobacterales; family Enterobacteriaceae; genus Klebsiella; species Klebsiella sp. R445. Next base: position 1,507,652 of record NZ_CP180446.1, on the reverse strand, counting down.
TGGCGGTCTCCTGTACCGGCACCGGCGAGGTGTTTATCCGCGCGATGGCGGCCTACGATATCGCCGCGCTGATGGAGTATGGCAACCTTAGCCTGTTCGACGCCTGCGAGCGGGTGGTGATGGAAAAACTGCCGGCGCTTGGCGGCAGCGGCGGGCTGATTGCCATCGACAGAGAAGGCAACGTGGTGTTGCCGTTTAACAGCGAAGGCATGTATCGGGCCTGGTGCTATGCCGGCGATACGCCGACAATTGGGATCTATCGGGAATAAGGAGGAAGCGCGTTGCCGCATAGTCAAGATATCGACGCCAGTGACATTCTGATGGTACGCGATCTGAACGTGGCGTTTCGCCAGGAGCAGGCGACCTTTGCTGCGGTGCAACACCTTTCGTTCACCCTGCGGCGCGGCGAGACCTTAGCCATCGTCGGGGAGTCTGGTTCGGGCAAATCGGTGACCGCGCTGGCGCTGATGCGTCTGCTCGACCAGGCGGCGAGCCAGGTCAGCAGCGAGGCGCTGAGGCTGCGTCGTCGCAACGGCCAGGTCATCGCCCTCGACGCGCTGTCTGACTCCGGGATGCGCAGCGTGCGCGGGGCCGACATGGCGATGATTTTCCAGGAGCCAATGACCTCGCTGAACCCGGTGTTTACCGTCGGGGAGCAGATCGCCGAGTCCCTGCGACTGCACCAGGGGTTAGGGCGCGAGGCGGCGCTGCGGGAGGCGAAGAAAATGCTCGATCAGGTACGCATTCCCGAAGCAGAAACAATGCTCTCGCGCTATCCGCATCAGCTTTCCGGCGGGATGCGCCAGCGGGTGATGATCGCGATGGCGCTGTCGTGCCGCCCGGCGGTGCTGATCGCCGATGAACCGACCACCGCGCTGGATGTCACCATCCAGGCACAGATTCTGCAACTCATCGCCGTGCTGCAAAAAGAGATGGCGATGGGGGTGATTTTTATCACCCACGATATGGGCGTGGTGGCCGATATCGCCGACCGCGTGCTGGTGATGTACCGTGGTGAAGCGGTGGAGAGCGGCAGCGTGGAGGAGATTTTCCGCGCACCGCAGCATCCGTATACCCAGGCGCTGCTGGCGGCGGTACCGCGGTTGGGGGCGATGCGCGGCAGCGTGCTGCCGCGCCGTTTCCCGCTGCTAGCGCAAGAGCCGTCGGAAGAGGAACAACAGAACACGGTGGGGACCGGCGAGCCGATTCTCAAAGTGCGCGACCTGGTGGCGCGCTTCCCACTGCGCAGCGGCATTCTGAACCGCATCACCCGGGAAGTTCACGCGGTGGAAAAGGTCAGCTTCGATTTGTGGCCGGGGGAAACCCTGTCGTTGGTCGGCGAGTCCGGCTGCGGCAAGTCAACCACCGGGCGCGCGTTATTGCGGCTGGTGGCGACGCAGGGCGGTTCGATCGTCTTTAACGGTGAGCGCATCGATACCCTGGCCAACAGCAAGCTGCAGGCGCTGCGCCGCGATATCCAGTTTATTTTCCAGGATCCATTCGCCTCGCTCGACCCGCGACAAACCATCGGCTATTCGATTATGGAGCCGCTGCGCATCCACGGGATGCTTGAGGGCGAGGCCGCACGTCAGCGCGTCAGCTGGCTGCTGGAGCGCGTCGGCCTGCAGCCGGAACACGCCTGGCGTTATCCGCATGAGTTTTCCGGCGGCCAGCGTCAGCGGGTTTGCATCGCCCGCGCGCTGGCGCTCAACCCGAAAGTGGTGATTGCCGATGAAGCAGTCTCGGCGCTTGATGTCTCGATCCGCGCGCAGATTATTAATCTGATGCTCGATTTACAGCGCGAAATGGGCATCGCCTTCCTGTTTATTTCGCACGATATGGCGGTGGTTGAACGCATCAGCCACCGCGTAGCGGTGATGTATCGTGGGCGTATCGTTGAGATTGGCCCGCGTCGTGCCGTGTTTGAAAACCCGCAGCATCCTTATACCCGCAAACTGATGGCCGCCGTACCGGTGGCCGATCCGGCACATCGTCATCCGCAGCGCGTGCTGCTGTCTGACGAACTGCCGGGCAATATTTACAAGCGCGGGGAAGAGGTCATCAGCACGCCGTTACAACAGGTGGGACCGGGGCATTATGTCGCCAGGGAACCCGTCGCCGACGTGCTGGGAAGATAACAACGACACCAACAAAACAGTATTCAGGAGAACAACATGACACAACGCGTATTACGCAAAGGGTTGTTGGCGCTGGGCATCGTGTCGGCGCTGGCTGCAAGCCCGGCCTTTGCCGCCAAAGATGTCGTCGTGGCGGTCGGTTCTAACTTTACGACCCTTGATCCTTATGACGCCAATGACACCCTGTCACAGGCGGTCGCAAAGTCTTTTTATCAAGGCCTGTTTGGTCTTGATAAGGAGATGAAGCTGCAGAATGTGCTGGCGGAAAGCTACACTATTTCGCCGGACGGCCTGGTCTACACCATCAAGCTGCATTCGGGCGTCAAGTTCCAGGACGGCAGCGATTTTAATGCTGATGCGGTGAAGGCCAACCTCGACCGCGCCAGCAACCCGGACAACCACCTCAAGCGCTACAACCTGTATAAAAATATCGCCAGCACCGACGTCGTTGACCCGACGACGGTGAAGATCACCCTTAAGCAGCCTTTCTCGGCGTTTATCAACATCCTGGCCCACCCGGCAACGGCGATGATCTCCCCGGCGGCGCTGAAAAAATACGGCAAGGAGATTGGCTTCCATCCGGTAGGGACCGGGCCGTATAAGCTCGACACCTGGAATCAGACCGATTTTGTCAAAGTGACGAAGTTTGCCGGTTACTGGCAGCCGGGCCTGCCGAAGCTGGACTCGATCACCTGGCGTCCGGTGGTGGATAACAACACCCGTGCGGCGATGCTGCAAACCGGCGAGGCGCAGTTTGCCTTCCCGATCCCCTACGAGCAGGCCCCGCTGCTGGAGAAAAACAGCAAGCTGGAGCTGGTGGCCAGCCCGTCAATCATGCAGCGTTACATCAGCATGAACGTCACGCAAAAGCCGTTCGATAACCCGAAAGTGCGGGAAGCGATCAACTACGCCATCAATCGCCAGGCGCTGGTGAAAGTCGCCTTTGCAGGTTACGCCACCCCGGCGACCGGCGTTGTGCCGCCGTCGATTGCCTATGCCGAGAGCTTTAAACCGTGGCCGTACGATCCGGCGAAAGCCCGTGAGCTGCTGAAAGAGGCCGGTTACCCTAACGGTTTCAGCACCACCCTGTGGTCGTCGCATAACCACAGCACCGCGCAGAAAGTGCTGCAGTTTACCCAACAGCAGCTGGCGCAGGTGGGGATTAAGGCGCAGCTAACGGCAATGGATGCCGGTCAGCGCGCGGCGGAAGTGGAAGGTAAAGGGCAGAAAGAGAGCGGGGTGCGGATGTTCTACACCGGCTGGTCCGCCTCAACCGGCGAAGCCGACTGGGCGCTGTCACCGCTGTTTGCTTCGCAAAACTGGCCGCCAACCCTGTTCAACACCGCCTTCTATGGCAATCCGCAGGTGGATAAAGATCTCAGCGATGCCCTGAAAACCACCGACGTGCAGGAAAAAACGCGGCTCTACAAAGCGGCGCAGGAGACTATCTGGAAAGAGTCACCGTGGGTACCGCTGGTGGTCGAAAAACTGGTCTCGGCCCATAGCAAGAACCTCAGTGGCTTCTATATTCAGCCGGATACCGGATTTAGCTTTGAACAGGCGGATTTAGCACAGTGATAGTATGTACCCTGACCCTCTCCCACGTCGGGAGAGGGATGCAGACCTGCAGGCAAAGGGGGGATGATGCTTAACTATGTGCTTAAGCGCCTGCTGGGCCTGATCCCAACCCTGCTGATTGTGGCGGTGCTGGTGTTTTTGTTCGTGCATATGCTGCCCGGCGATCCGGCGCGGCTGATTGCCGGTCCGGAGGCCGACGCGCAGGTAGTGGCGATGGTGCGTCAGCAACTGGGGCTTGACCAGCCGCTGCATGTGCAGTTCTGGCACTACATCACCAGCGTGCTGCAGGGCGATTTTGGCACCTCGATGGCGTCGCGTCGCCCGGTCAGCAGCGAAATCGCCAGCCGCTTTATGCCGACGCTGTGGCTGACGCTCGCCAGCATGAGCTGGGCGGTGATCTTTGGCATGGCGGCGGGAATTGTGGCCGCCGTGTGGCGTAATCGCTGGCCCGACCGGCTGGGGATGGCGCTGGCGGTCACTGGGATCTCATTTCCGGCCTTTGCGTTGGGGATGCTGCTGATGCAGGTGTTCTCGGTGGAGCTGGGCTGGCTGCCGACGGTGGGCGCCGATAGCTGGCGACACTATATTCTGCCGTCGCTGACGCTGGGGGCGGCGGTGGCGGCGGTGATGGCGCGATTTACCCGGGCCTCGTTTGTCGATGTTCTGCATGAAGACTATATGCGCACCGCCCGCGCCAAAGGGGTGAGCGAGACGCTGGTGGTGCTCAAACATGGTCTGCGCAACGCCATGATCCCGGTCGTCACCATGATGGGGTTGCAGTTTGGCTTTCTGCTCGGCGGTTCGATTGTGGTCGAGAAGGTCTTTAACTGGCCAGGTCTCGGGCGGTTGCTGGTGGATTCGGTGGAGATGCGCGATTATCCGGTGATTCAGGCGGAAGTTCTCCTCTTTTCGCTGGAGTTTATTCTTATCAATTTAGTGGTGGATGTGCTGTATGCCGCCATTAACCCGGCTATCAGGTACAAGTAAGGTGCGATTGCTCAACTGGAGAAGGCAGGCGGTTATCAACGCGATGCCGGGCATCAGGCCCGGACACATCCGCACGCCGTGGCGCGAGTTCTGGCGGCGATTTCGTCGTCAGCCGGTGGCGATGGGGGCGGGGGTATTTGTCCTGCTGCTGATTATGCTTGCGCTGGCGGCGCCGTGGATCGCGCCGTTCGATGCGGAAAACTATTTCGATTATGACCGGCTCAATGACGGCCCGTCGATGATCCACTGGTTTGGTGTGGATTCGTTAGGGCGGGATATCTTTAGCCGGGTGCTGGTCGGTGCGCGGATTTCGCTGGCGGCCGGGGTGCTGGCGGTGCTGATTGGCGCGGTGATTGGCACCGTGCTCGGTTTACTGGCCGGGTATTACGAAGGCTGGTGGGATCGCATTATCATGCGCATCTGCGATGTACTGTTCGCGTTCCCCGGGATCCTGCTGGCGATTGCGGTGGTGGCGGTGATGGGCAGCGGCATGTCAAACGTGATCATTGCGGTGGCGATCTTCTCGATCCCGGCCTTTGCCCGACTGGTGCGCGGGAATACCCTGGTGCTCAAGCAGCAGACCTTTATCGAGTCGGCGCGCAGCATTGGCGCCAGCGATATGACGATCCTGTTCAGCCATATTTTGCCCGGCACGGTATCGTCGATCGTGGTCTATTTCACCATGCGTATCGGGGTATCGATTATCTCCGCCGCCAGTCTTTCTTTCCTCGGGCTGGGGGCGCAGCCGCCGACGCCGGAGTGGGGGGCGATGCTGAACGAAGCGCGCGCGGACATGGTGATGGCACCGCACGTGGCGCTGTTTCCGGCGATTGCGATTTTCCTGACGGTACTGGCATTTAATCTGCTGGGAGACGGCCTGCGCGATGCGCTGGATCCGAAGATAAAGGGATAAGGTGGAATTCCCCGGCGGCGTTGTCGCTTACCGGGGCTACAGACTGACACCCGGATCAGGCGCGTTGGCGCCGCAATCCGGGATAAGCTCAGAGAGAGGAATTAAACCCGGCTGCCCCACAGGTCGTATTCGTCGGCGTGTTCAACTTTCACACGTACCACGTCGCCTGGTTTGACCTTGGTTTCGCCGTTCAGGTAGACCGCACCGTCGATTTCCGGGGCATCGGCCATGCTGCGGCCAATCGCGCCTTCTTCGTCAACTTCGTCGATCAGCACCATCACTTCACGGCCTACTTTTTCCTGCAGGCGTTCGGCGGAAATCTGCTGCTGAAGCTGCATAAAGCGGTTCCAGCGCTCTTCTTTTACCTCTTCCGGGACCTGATCCGCCAGTTCGTTGGCGGTGGCGCCTTCAACCGGGCTGTATTTGAAGCAGCCGACGCGATCGAGGCGGGCATCTTTCAGGAGGTCGAGCAGCATCTGGAAATCTTCTTCGGTTTCACCCGGGAAGCCGACAATAAAGGTCGAACGCAGGGTCAGGTCCGGGCAGATCTCGCGCCACTGCTTGATACGCGCCAGCTGACGGTCCGCAGAACCCGGGCGTTTCATCAGTTTCAGAATACGCGGGCTGGCGTGCTGCAGCGGGATATCCAGGTACGGCAGAATTTTTCCGGCGGCCATCAACGGGATCACGTCATCAACGTGCGGGTACGGATAGACGTAGTGCAGGCGCACCCAGATCCCCAGCTTCGCCAGCTCTTCACACAGGCTGACCATGCTGGTTTTGACCGGCATGCCGTCGTGGAAGCCGGTGCGGTGTTTAACATCGACGCCGTAAGCAGACGTATCCTGGGAGATGACCAGCAACTCTTTAACGCCGGCATCGGCCAGGCGTTTGGCTTCGGCAAGCACTTCGCCAATCGGACGGCTGACCAGGTCGCCACGCATCGACGGGATAATGCAGAATGTGCAGCGGTGGTTACAGCCTTCGGAAATTTTCAGATAGGCGTAATGACGCGGCGTCAGCTTCACGCCCTGTTCCGGCACCAGGCTCAGGAACGGGTTGTGTTTTGGCTTCGGCGTGTAGTGGTGAACATGCTCCAGAACCTGCTCGTAGCTGTGCGGGCCGGTGATCTCCAGCACTTTCGGATGCACTTCACGAATCTGATCTTCTTTAGCGCCCAGGCAACCGGTAACGATGACTTTGCCGTTTTCTTTTAACGCTTCACCGATGGTTTCCAGAGATTCCTGGACCGCGCTGTCGATAAAGCCGCAGGTGTTGACGATAACCATATCGGCATTGTCGTAGCTGGGAACCACTTCATAACCTTCGGTACGCAGTTCGGTCAGAATGCGCTCGGAGTCCACGAGGTTTTTCGGGCACCCTAATGAGATAAATCCAATTTTGGCCATTTTTTATACTATTCATTGCTCGGAATGGCGCGATTATACCTATGCCTTGATTGTCGTTTCTAGCCCCTCATGAGCGGCAAAAGACGAATAAAGATGTAACCTCACAGCAGATAACAAGAAAGTCGCTGCAATAATAGTCAGCACGCGGCAAAAAGCGCAGCGCGATGCGATTTTTCGGGCACGCTCCCCAGTTGTGAGCGCGGATGTTCCCCAGCCTGTACTCTGGGTAAACGTAGCGATCGCAGGAATAGACGTCGCCGTTTTTCTCAATGGCCAGCGCGTTGAAAGGCACCTGGTATCGTCTGAGACGATCAAAATGATGTTAGGTTTCTTTGCTGATTCACCGCTTTGGGTCGTACTTTTTGGTCATCAAATATTTCGTCATTAATAAATGCCGAGCGATTTCAGCCGCATTGAATAATATTTTTACATTATCAACAACGGCCCCGGGAGGGTTTCCCGGGGCCTGATAGTCAGGAAGAGGTGACATTGCCTGCCGGTGCAGCGCCGGGGGCGGTGGGCTCGCGCTTGTCCCGCAAGGTGAAAATCGAGATCAGGGTAAACAGACCGGCGATGCTGCCGAGAATGTAATAGGTATGGGCGAAACCGATGGTGTCGTACAGGTAACCCGCCAGCGGTGAGTAAATCGCGGTGGCAATAGAGGCCACGAAAAGCACCAGCAAATAGACCGTCGAGGAGAGTTTATGGTCGAAGTTGGCGGCGATAAATTTGAATACCGAGACCAGGATCAGCGGTTTTTCCAGCGCGTGCATCATTTTCACCGCGCCGATCCATACCGGACCAAGCGGGATGGCGGAACCTACGATGCGCACAGACATAATCAGCCCGGCAATAATCAGCGCCCACTTAGCCCCGGTACGGTTAACAAACCACGGCATCAGGCACAAAAAGAGCGTTTCGCCACAGACCTGAATCGACGCCAGAATACCGTACCAGCGGTTGCCTTCTTCCGGGGTGGGGAACTGGAGCGAAAAGTACTGGGCAAACTGCTGATCGTAGGTGTCGTAAATCTGGGTGACGAACAGGGTGAAGATCAGCAGCATCCAGAACTGACCATTTTTCGCCAGCTCCAGCGCATGGGAGACCTTCAGCGCGCTGGTTTTTTGGATCTCCTCCTCGGTGAGCTCGATTTTGGTCAGCATAAAACAGATGGCGGCGATAACGATGGCAATACTGGCCAGCCAGAAGGCGAGGTTCGGGTTGCTGTCTATATACTTGCCGACTATCCAGGCGGCGGCGGCCCAGCCCAGCGACCCCCACATCCGCACCCGGCCATATTCAAAGTGATAGCGGCGAGAGATTTTGTCGATATACGAATCGATCACCCCACAGCCGGAGTTAAAAATCATCCCCAGGTAGATACCGCCCAGTAAGGCACCCAGCCAGAAGCTATGGACCAGCAGCGGGGCATACAGATAGATAAAGAACGGCCCGACCGGTAACAGCATGGCCAGCAGGATCCAGATAAGCCGCTTTTTCAGGCCAAATTTATCGGCAATAAAGCCGAAAAACGGCTGCATCAGCAGGGCGATAAAGGCGTTAACGGAATACAGCAGGCCGGTTTTGGTGGCGCTGATCCCAAGATGCTGGGTGGTCCAGATAACAAAGAACGCCATGGTCGATGACCAGGCGAATAAATAGAGGAAATCGAAAAGACTCAACAAGACGTAGTTTCTTTTGCCGGGCGTCATGATTTCAGTTCCTTCAGGCGGATCGCGGTTATGTTACAGCCCTAAGCTGTAGGGTGTGTTTTTTATTGAGTGTTATACGTAGTACATTTGCGATGCTGATATGACACCCGGGAAATGATTTGATCAATTTATATGGTGTTAATTTGTGATGTAGCCTGCAATAAATAGCAATTTAATGATTTTTACGTATCCGTCATCCCTCTCAATTGAATGCGTTACGTATGACATTTTTTGTTTTGTTGTCGTATCTTAACGGCGCAGCGGCGTGCGAGAGAGGATAACCATCTTTTTAACATTGTAAATGATGTTAATTAACCGGAATGATTGACCTTGCGCATCTTTCTGCACAAAAAATAACCATATTATGATCGTGAACACGGACAACAAGAGAGGAGGAACCATGATGAACGTTGACAGACGCTACCGTAACCTTCTGAATAAGCTGATTAATGCCAGTATAGATCTTGATGCTTATTTGCAGCTACGCAAAGCGAAGGGCTATATGTCAGTCAGCGAAAATGAGCATCTGCGGGATAACTTGTTTGAACTCTGCCGTGAAATGCGTGAATACGGAGCGCTATTGCGGGATGCCCTCGCGGCGGAAGAGAAGGATGCCTTCCGTTCTGCGGGTGAAGCCGTCGCCTCTGCGGCGATCTGCTTGATGAGCGGGCGCCATGACTGCCCGTCGTATATCGCGGTGAACGTCGAGATGCTGGAACGCTACCTGGCAGCGTTGTCGCTGAATATTCATAAACTGAATAAGTTGGCGGCAGCAAGCCACGCCTGATCGTCAGGGGGAGTTGAGCTCCCCCTGTTTAATGTTATGTAAAAATCCCTTCCTGATGCGCCTCGCTGGCTACCCTTATCGAATTGCTGACAAAAGGAGTATGCCATGCGCCAGACCGTTATTCTGATGACGATAGCCACGCTGTGCTTTCCCGCCGTGACCCTCGCCGAAAAGGTCCGCGTCGAGGTATTGCAAAACCAACTGGATCACCCGTGGGCGCTGGCATTTCTACCCGATGACCGGGGAATGCTCATTACCCTGCGCGGCGGCGAGCTGAAGCACTGGCGCCAGGGCGAGGGGCTTTCAGCGGCGATATCCGGAGTACCACAGGTGTGGGCCAACGGCCAGGGCGGACTGCTGGATGTCGCGCTGGCCCCCGATTTTGCCCAATCCCGGCGGGTGTGGCTCAGTTATGCCGAAGCTGGAGAAGAGGGCAAAGCCGGCACCGCTGTCGGGTATGGCCGCCTGAGCGACGATGAGCGGCGGCTGGAACATTTTCGCGTGGTATTCCGCCAGCAGCCGAAGCTCTCCACCGGCAACCATTTTGGCGGACGGCTGGTGTTTGACGGCAAGGGCCATCTGTTTATCGGACTGGGGGAAAATAACCAGCGAGCCACGGCGCAGGATCTGGACAAGCTACAGGGAAAAGTGGTGCGTCTGACCGAAGACGGTCGCGTGCCGGATGATAATCCGTTTGTTGGCAGAGCCGGTGCCAGAGCCGAGATCTGGTCTTATGGTATTCGCAACCCGCAGGGGATGGCGATGAACCCGTGGAGCCATACCCTGTGGCTGAATGAACACGGGCCGCGCGGCGGCGATGAGGTCAACATTCCGCAGAAAGGTAAAAATTACGGCTGGCCGCTGGCGACGCACGGGGTTAACTACAGCGGCCTGGCGATTCCTGAAGCGCAGGGGACCGCGGTTGCCGGCACCGAAGCGCCGCTGTTTGTCTGGAAACAGTCTCCGGCGGTGAGCGGGATGGCATTTTACGATGCGCAGACCTTCCCCCAGTGGCGCAATAAGCTGTTTATCGGGGCATTGAAGGATCAGTCGTTGATTGTGCTGCGGGTGAACGGCGAAAAGGTGCATGAAGAGGCGCGCCTACTCGGCGATCGCGGTAAACGTATTCGCGATGTGCGCGTCGGACCCGACGGCTATCTGTATCTCTTAACCGACGAGTCCAACGGCGAACTGCTGAAGGTGAGTCCGGCCGCCTGGGATTAGGTTACCGGGATCACTACCACATCGCGCCATGCCTGACGCTCGTGCAGCTGCTGGTACCAGCGCTGCAGATGCGGGCGCGGCTGCCAGCTGTCGACGATCGACAGCAGGTTGTAGACAAAGGGGGCCACGGCAATGTCGCCGAGACCAAACTGCTCGCCGGAAAGCCAGGCGGTGGTCGCCAGTTCATCATCGAGGATAGCGAACAGCGCTTCACAGGCGGCAATGGCGGCGGCGATAGCCGCCGGGTCACGTTTCTCCACCGGCGTTCGCACCAGCCCCATCAGCACCGGACGGTGGGCCGGAGAAAGCGAACCGTTCGCCCAGTCCATCCATTTGTCGCTCCGGGTACGCTGCAGGGGAGAGGCGACCCACAGACGTTCCTGACCATATTCCGCCGCCAGATAGCGAATAATGGCATTCGATTCCCACAGCACCAGGCCATTAGCGTCATCTTTCAGAAGTGGCACCAGGCCATTCGGGTTCATCGCCAGAAACTCAGGGTCGTGGTTGAGACCAAATTCCAGCCCGGCGGGGATCTGCTGATAAGGAAGTTCCAGCTCTGCCAGCACCCAGCGCACTTTTTTCACATTCGTCGAATTATTTCTGCCCCACAGCGTAATCATATCGGTTCCTGTCTGTTATTGAGCCAACATTGCAGCATGGTGAACCGCCATGTTGGAATAAAGCGCATATTCCGGCAAGTGCTTTTATTTGCCTGTCACGACGCAACCCGCGCGAAACCTGGGCGTATGGGGAGATACGACTTCGCTTGAGGTGGCGAGTATGGGCATGACTGTGGGACTGGCTCATCTCCTTTTTATTTATCCGGGTATCTCGTCACTCCGCCAATAAATGCAAAAGCAATAAGAACCGGCGCAATTTTGAATATTTAAAATAAAATCAAAATCGACTATTCACACTTAACTTTTTTGTTTAACAATATTTGCTGAGCTTATGATTACCTGGATAATATTTTTTGGTTGTTGATGCTTGACAGGGATATTAAGGTTGTTGGTTATGACGCTCAGGTTGTTAATTTAAACGACGCCTTATCCAAATAACGCCGGGGCCTGAAAATATCAGGTCGGCATTAATGAAAGAGATGATTTTATGAATAAAACAATTCTGGCTGTAGTTTTCGCGATTGTCGCGGCCCCTACCTTTGCTGGTTCGCATCCGATTGCTCGTACCACCGCGGTCGCGACCTCCGATCACCCTGTCGCCGTGGCGACCGCAACCAGCGGCAATGGTAACCATCCGGTTGCACGTGGTGCAGCTGTGGCCTCTGCTGACCACCCGGTTGCTGTTGCTGCAGCTACCGGCGATAACGGTAACCATCCGATTGCCCGCACCACCGTGGTTGCGTCTTCTGACCATCCTGTTGCCGCTGCGGCAGTGACCGGAAATTAAGATCTTCCCCGGCAGCGATGTCGGGGATAATTCTGGCCCGTCAATCACCCGCGGCCATGCCTGCCCGTCATGTTGTCATTGCCCTCAAATCTGGCGGTCGATCGCGAATTACAGCATTTCTCTGTTTTGATATCACACTTACGAACCTGCGCAATTTTATTTCCCCAGGCGTCTGACCAGCCTGCGGGGATAATTTATTTCACCCTGATATCGCTCCAATTTTAAACATAATAGCGCCTGAGTCTGTCTGGCATCTTATGTTAGTTTTCGCTGTGGTGGACGCCCATGTTCGACGGCATGTTGCGTAAGTTGGCTCGCAGGGGGCACAAGCACCACGCATTAAAACTGGCTCTTCGTCACTGACGGGAGGCAAAGTCAAAACAATCAGGGGCAGAGTATGAAGTTGGGTTTTTTGGCCGGGGCAGTATTAGCAACGTGGTTATCTTTAACCTATCCAACAGAAATGAGAGCGGTGTTTGACAAGTTAACGACGGTATTTGATCAGATTGTGAAACCCGCAGCGACCCATTCGTCCGAGATGGTGACTCCAGAGTAAAAAATGAAAAAGATTATCTGTATTTTACTTCCGGCTTTGCTGTCTGGATGCAGTTACTATCATCAGCTGGTTGAACAAGGCCAAACCAAAACGCTGGAATACCAGTGCGATGAAACCACGCTGTTTTTGTGGGAGAACGACACCAAAAAACAGGTCTCCCTGGTGGTCGATGGCGAACCGTTGATCCTCGATGAAGGGTTATCCGCTTCTGGCAAACGCTATTCCGACGGGGTGTATGTGTACTGGGCTGAAGAGGAGCAGGCGACGCTGTATCGACGCGACCGGACGATCCTGCATAACTGTGTTTTACGACCTGAAGCGCAACAAGAGTCTCTCTTTAAGGGGGATTTTTTGAACTGGAATAAAAACCAACCGCCATCAGAATAACCATCGGCCCCGCCCGGGGCCGTGATGCATCTGATCTGCAGAGATAAGCGAACGGTCGTGAGGGATGACCCGGCCACAAAAAATTAAAAATAGCGCTGACGGGTACCAGCGCTGAATGCTTACTGCCCAAACCAGAAAAAACGCGTCCCCAACAGTGGACGACGAAATACTAGAGAATCGGCTGAATAAACGCATCTGCCAAAATGTTTTTTATTAAATGTCCGGGCGGGGAAGTCGCAAGGGGAACGGTGGGGATGTGGCGGCAAATAGCGGCCCGGAAGCCAACGTGGCACCTGAATAAGCACCAATGCCGGTTTCGGCACAAAAGTCAGATGTGCTATGGTATGGGAAGTAAGGTATTGTATTGATTTTATACAATTATTTATCATCGTGGCATAATAACGATAATTTTTAGCCATCATGATCAAAAAAAATGCGCTGTTTTCAGCAGGGAGCAGGGTTATTGCGTAAACTTTAAAAACTTTACCAACTCGCTGTTTCTTTAAGGTCATTTGTACGCTTTACTCACCGGCTGCTGCCGTGCCGGAAGGGTTTTGCGGCATATTTTGTTTGGAAAGGATACTTGGGTGGTTCTTATGACGCGTGATGCTTTTTCCCTACGCGGCCTCATGGCAGGCTGCGCTCTCCTCGTTCTTGTGGCGCCTGCGGTGCAGGCTGCGGAACAACTCCCTGATGCCCCGTCAATTGATGCTCGAGCCTGGGTTCTGATGGACTATGCCAGCGGCAAAGTGCTCAGCGAAGGCAATGCCGATGAAAAACTCGACCCGGCGAGTCTGACCAAGATCATGACCAGCTATGTGGTCGGGCAGGCGCTGAAGGCGGGCAAAATTAAGTCCACCGATATGGTGACCGTCGGACGTGATGCCTGGGCGACCGGTAACCCGGCGCTGCGCGGTTCGTCGGTGATGTTCCTCAAGCCGGGCATGCAGGTCTCGGTTGAAGACCTGAATAAAGGGGTCATCATTCAGTCCGGTAACGATGCCAGCATCGCGATCGCTGACTATGTGGCGGGGAGCCAGGACGCCTTTGTCAGCCTGATGAACGGCTATGCCCAGAAAATGGGGCTGACCAATACCACCTTTATGACCGTCCACGGCCTCGATGCGCCAGGCCAGTTCAGCACCGCGCGTGATATGGCGCTGCTGACCAAAGCGATGATCCATGACGTCCCTGAAGAGTACGCCATCCATAAAGAAAAAGAGTTCACGTTCAATAAAATTCGCCAGCCGAACCGCAACCGTCTGCTGTGGAGCTCAAATCTGAACGCCGATGGCGTGAAGACCGGAACCACCGCCGGTGCCGGCTATAACCTGGTCTCTTCGGCAACCCAGGGCGACATGCGACTGATTGCCGTGGTGCTCGGCACGAAGACCGACCGTATTCGCTTTAATGAATCCGAAAAGCTGCTGACCTGGGGCTTCCGCTTCTATGAAACGGTAACGCCGATTAAACCGGATGCCACCTTTATCACCCAGAGGGTCTGGTTTGGTGACAGCAGTAAAGCCAAGCTGGGCGCCGGTGAGGCCGGTTCGATTACGCTGCCACGAGGCCAGCTGAAAAACCTGAAGGCCAGCTATACCCTGAAGGATCCGCAGCTGACGGCGCCGCTGACTAAAGGGCAGGTGGTCGGGACTATCGACTTTAAGCTTAACGACAAAACGATCGAACAGCGTCCGCTGATCGTGATGGAAGCCGTTAATGAAGGCGGTTTCTTCAGCCGGATGATGGACTTCGTGCTGATGAAACTGCACGGCTGGTTCGGTAGCTGGTTCTCGTAACCGACTGACCGCGCCCTGCGGGGCGCGGTCAGTACAGCAGTGAAATCTGTTTTTCTTTTGCCAGTGCCAGCAGGTCGTCATCCGGACAGACATCGCTGGCAATGACGTCAAAACTCGCCAGATCCCCCATCCGCGCCGGCCTGACCTTACCAAACTTACTGTGATCGACCACCAGCACATGGTAGCGCGCGCTGCGCATCGCCCACTGCTTTACCGGAAGTTCTTCGAGGTTATAGCAGGTGGCTCCCTGTTCGCAGTCGATCCCGGCGGCCGAATAATAGGCGATATCCGGGCACAGATGGCTGAGGGTATCCTGCAGGCTTAAGGGCTTAAAAATCGCGTTGCTGGCGTGAAATTCCCCACCACATAATATCGCCCGGCACTGCGGTTTCTCCTGCAGTGCGAGAAAGGTGTTCAGCGAATAGCAGACGCCGGTAAAGGGCAGGGCGTTATCGATGGCGTCGATAATCCACGGGGTCGTGGTACCGCAGTCAAAAAAGGCCATCTGATGAGCTTTCAGCAGAGCGGCGGCATGTCGGGCGGCGCGGCGTTTTTCATCCACGAGGCGGGTTTTCTGGTCGCTGAGCAGGTAATGGGTTGCGCTGCGTGGCTCGAGAACAATGTAGCCCCCTAATAACACCACCGGGCCATTATGGCCGTTCAGGTCGCGACGAATGGTCATCTCTGACACGCCCAGTAGCGCTGCGGCCTCTTTTAAATGAAGCTTATCGCTGCGCTTGAGCGCCTGAATGAGCTGGCTGATACGTTCATCACGACGTGTTTCCATATACCCTCTAAGCTGAAATCGCCCTGCACTGGCAGGGCGTTAGTGGGCAATTTTACCTGTCGGGAGAGGGTTAGTCACGTACCCAGCCTTTACGAATTGGCAGGGAGAAGCACAGGCGGTATGCCTGCTCGAGGTAGCGATAAAGCCCCTGACCACCAACCTGCCACAGCAGCCCGGCGGCCAGACAACCACACATCCCGGTGAGCAAACCGCCCACCATATCCAGCGGCCAGTGCACGCCGAGATAGACCCGTGACCAGGCGATTGCAACGGCGGTGGCCATTAACGCGACGCCAGACCACAGGCGATGCCAGAACAAAAAGGCCAGCGCGAAAGTAAAACTGATAGTGCCGTGGTTGCTGGGGAAGGAGTTGTTCGGCGCATGATGTAAAAACTGGTAGCCGGCACCGGCAACAAACGGACGGTCATGAGGGAACAGATGACCAAATATCCACGAGAGGCTCAGACTGATTGCCAGCGCCAGCGCCACTTTACATACCAGCTGCCGCTGATTCGGCCCCCAGAGCCACAGCGCCGCCGCCAGCAATGGCACCAGCAAAATCACCTCTTTGGCGATGACGGTAGCTATTTCGATAGCCCATGCCGGGGAGGCAGGAGTGGCGTTAATTAAGGCGAACAGCGCGTCGTTGATATTTTCCAGCATACGTCCAGGCTCTTGTATCCGATAGCAATAAGCCGCCCACCTTAAGCAGCGGTGGCGATGAGGTAAAGCAGTATTGTCTTAATTGTCAGCAAGTTACAGGAAGAGTGGCGAGGCCGTTTCTTCGCGTACGCGCAGCAGCGATGAGTATATCTCCTGTAACCTAATTGAAATATAAACGAAATAAAGAGAGGTTGAGATAAACTGGCGGGCCGGCGTGGAAGGGGCTTTGCGCTATTTTTCATTGTCGCTCACAATTCACTATCTCCTCAGCACGACTTTCATTAAACTTTGCGCGATTTTT
This sequence comes from Klebsiella sp. R445, assembly GCF_051131755.1. NCBI lineage: Bacteria > Pseudomonadati > Pseudomonadota > Gammaproteobacteria > Enterobacterales > Enterobacteriaceae > Klebsiella > Klebsiella sp. R445. The sequence continues at coordinate 1,491,000 of NZ_CP180446.1, read as the reverse complement.
TTATAAATAAGAGATTGCATGCAGAATTATTCGCTTTCAGGTCGGCGCCTCGGACGGCAGGCGCTGCTATTCCCGTTGTGCCTGGTGTTATACGAATTCTCCACTTATATCGGCAACGATATGATTCAGCCGGGGATGCTGACGGTGGTGGAAGAGTTCCAGGCCGGCAATGAATGGGTGCCTACCTCAATGACCGCCTATCTCGCCGGCGGCATGTTTTTACAGTGGCTGTTAGGACCGCTGTCGGATCGTATCGGGCGTCGTCCGGTGATGCTTACCGGGGTGGTGTGGTTTATCGTGACCTGCCTGGCTACCCTGCTGGCGCAAACCATTGAACAATTTACGCTGCTGCGCTTTTTACAGGGCATCAGCCTGTGCTTTATTGGCGCCGTGGGTTACGCCGCGATTCAGGAGTCATTTGAGGAGGCGATGTGTATCAAAATCACCGCCCTGATGGCTAACGTGGCGTTGATTGCGCCGCTGCTCGGCCCGCTAGTGGGGGCTGCATGGGTGCATATCCTGCCGTGGGAGATGATGTTCGTGCTGTTTGCCGTGCTGGCGGCCATTGCTTTTTTCGGCCTTCAGCGGGCGATGCCGGAAACCGCCACCCGCATGGGCGAGAAGCTATCGATGAAAGAGCTGGGGCGCGACTATGCCCTGGTGCTGAAGAATCTGCGCTTTGTCGCCGGCTCCCTGGCGATTGGTTTCGTGAGCCTGCCGCTGCTGGCGTGGATTGCGCAGTCTCCGGTGATTATTATCAGCGGCGAACAGGCCACCAGCTATGAATACGGGCTGCTGCAGGTGCCGATTTTCGGCGCCCTGATTGCCGGTAATCTGGTGCTGGCGCGGCTGACGTCGAAGCGCACGGTGCGATCGCTGATTATTCTCGGCGGCTGGCCGATTTCGCTCGGTCTGCTGCTGGCTGCGGCGGCAACGGTGGTGTCGAGCCATGCCTACCTGTGGATGACCGCCGGACTGAGCGTTTACGCCTTCGGGATTGGTCTGGCAAACGCCGGGCTGGTTCGTCTGACGCTGTTTGCCAGCGATATGAGTAAGGGGACGGTGTCAGCGGCGATGGGGATGTTGCATATGCTGATTTTTACCGTCGGGATTGAAGTCAGCAAGCATGCCTATGCGCTGGGCGGCAGCGGCGTGTTCAGCCTGTTTAATCTGCTCAGCGGCGTGCTGTGGCTGGCGATGATTGTCTATTTCCTCAAAGACAAGAGCGTAGGAAACGCCAGCTACCCGCAGGCCTGACGTTTCTGGATGATTCCGGGGGCGCGGCGTTGCACGCTGCCCCCGAAACTAGATCAGGCAAACGGCGCTTCGCGATTCAGCACTTTGTCGATGATGTGCAGCACACCTTCTTCGTTGTTATGCGGGGCATCGTAGTCCGCCACGGCCTTCACCGGGGCCGCTGCGTTAGCCATCGCAAAGCCAAATCCAGCATGTTGCAACATTTCAATGTCGTTTCCGCTGTCGCCAAACGCCACCACTTCGTGATCCTCAATGCCCCAGCGCTGTTGCAGGATGCGCAGACCGTTGGCTTTATGGATGCCGGGAATAATCAGGTCGATGCTGCCGAAACCGGTCGCCACGGCGGTCACCATGTCGCCTAAGGCGGCATGCAGCTGCGGCTGAATGGTCGGGATCAGGCTGTCGGGGACGTTGAGTCCGAACTTCAGGATCACGTCATCGATAAGGTTAAAATCATCCACCAGCTGCAGGCGATGGTAATACTTCGCCGCCACCGCTTTCAGCTCGTCGTTATACTGGTTGAGGGTCCAGGCGCTGCGTTTACCGCAGGCGATGATCTCAATATCCGGCAGCGTCTGCAGATAATCGATCACCGTGTGGAAATGATCTTTCGGCATCTGGCAGTTAAAGACGTCGTCACCGGCGTTGACAACCCAGCCGCCATTTTCGGCGACGAAGGCAATTTCATGGGCGATATCGGGGAAAAACGAAATCAGCTGGTAATACTGGTTGCCGCTGGCTACCACAAAACGAATATTCTGCTCACGCATCCGTTGATACTGACTCAGGAAGCGCTGGCGATTGTAGGTTTTGGCATCGCTTAAGAAGGTGCCGTCCATGTCTACCGCAATCAGTTTGATGCTCATCAACTGTTCTCCATGACAGGTTCATGTTGTGGTTTTGCCACCGCCTTCGCGACCAGCGCCGCCACCATAACCAGACCCAGCACCACTATCATGGCGCTGCGCAGGCCGAAATGTTCGCCGAGGAAGCCGAGCAGCGGCGGCCCGACGAGAAAGGCGAGGTAGCCGGTTATCGCCACCACGCTGACGCGCTTCGGCGCATCGGGGCCGGTATCGCTGGCGGCGGAAATCGTCAGCGGGAAGCCGAGCGACGCCCCCAGTCCCCACAGCAGCACCGAGATTCCGGCCACCCATGGGTTATCGACGAAAATAATCAGGCCGATACCCAGGGCACCCATCACCGCGCTGGCACGTACTACCGTGACCCGGCTGTAGCGGTCGATGAACCAGCCGCCGGTGAAGCGACCGATGGTCATGCCGAGGGTAAAGCCGGCGTAAATCAAGGAGCCAGAGGTCGGGCTGAAGCCGTGACCATCGACCATCAGCAGCGGCAGCCAGTCGTTGGCGGAACCTTCTGCAAAGGCCATCGCCAGCACCACCACGCCAATCAACAGCAGCTGCACGTCACGCCATACCGGCAACCCTTTTTCTTCATGATGGGCGCTTTCGGCGGCATTCTGCCCGGTGCCGTCAGGAATGGCGCGGATCGCGATAGCGATAGGGACGATAGCCACCAGCGCTGCCAGCAGAATATGCGGTGCAGCAGGCAGGCCAAAACCGGTCACCGCCATCCCCACGCCGGCGCCAAACAGCGTACCGAAGCTGTAAAAGCCGTGCATCATCGGCAGGACGGTTTTATTCATTTCCCGTTCGACGGCGGCGCCTTCGACGTTAATCGCCACTTCCGCAGAACCGAAGCTGGCGCCAAAAATGGCCAGCCCGATGGCAAACAGGGTGGCCGAGGTCAGCCACAGGGCCAGGCTGAGGACCATCATGCCCACGACCGCACAGGACATGGTGGTCCGAATGACTTTGCGGGTTCCGAAGCGCTTAACCAGCCACGCCGAGCACAGAATGCCGCTCATCGAACCAATGGAGAGGCCAAATAACACGATGCCCATTTCCGCCGTCGACAGCGTGAGCAGGTCGCGGATCGCCGGCGTACGGGTGGCCCATGACGCCATCAGTAATCCGGGAATAAAAAAGAACATAAAGAGTGCCCACAGCCGAAGCTGTAAGGCTCTGCGGGAGGTTTGCGCGGTCATTCGTCCATGCCAGTGAATGAGAAGATGAAGACAACAGTAACAAGGTTGTGTACATTTGTACATATTCTTCAGAGTGTCTGTTTCAGGACAACGCCCGGCATTCGGAGAACGGAATAGCTGCTTATGTATAAACGCGATGAATGAGGAAAACTATGGCCCGTCGACCGAACGATCCGCAGCGCCGGGAGCGTATTTTGCAGGCGACGCTGGAGACTATCGCTATTCACGGGATCCATGCGGTCACGCACCGTAAAATCGCCAGCTGCGCGGAGGTCCCGTTAGGCTCGCTGACCTACTATTTCAGCGGTATCGAAGCGCTGATTGAAGAGGCATTTCGCATTTTTACTCGCGATATGTCGGAGCAGTATCAGCAATTTTTTGCCTCGGTCAGCAATCGCGAAGAGGCCTGCGATGCCATCGCCGAGCTGATTTTCAGCGCCCAGGTCACCACCGCGCGGAACATGGAACTGATGTATCAGCTATATGCGTTCTGCAGCAGTCAGCCGGCGTTACAAGCGGTGATGCAGCACTGGATGCAGCGCAGCCAGCAAACTCTGGAGCAGTGGTTTGATCCGCCCACCGCCCGCGGACTGGATGCGTTTATTGAGGGCATGACCCTGCATTTCGTCACCGATAGTGCGCCGCTTTCTAAACCGGCGATCCGCCTGATGGTCGGACGAATCGCCGGAGAGGGGTGAGGGCGGCGTTAACACAGATGTTGTTCCCACCGAAGAACCCCACAGCCCTGTCTTCTTCTCACTCACCGTTTGTCTCGTTAAAACCGGCGTAATAGCAGGCGGTCACAAAATTCAGGCAACAAAAAACCCATCAACCTTGAACCGAAGTGGCGGGGTTGATGGGCTCCACAAAATGGGGACATCAAAGAAAAGCAGTGGCACTACTTATGACTGACGCCCGAGAGAAAAGTTCTGCCTCTATCCATTTTTTTCTTAAATATTTACTGAAGCCCTGGCCAGATGATGACGATCAGCGTCCCTGCCAGGGTTAACAGCACGTTGGCGATGGCGTAGGTCCCCGCGTAGCCCAGCGCCGGAATGTTGCTGCGCGCGGTGTCGCTGATAATCTCCATTGCCGGGGCGCAGGTACGGGCCCCCATCATGGCACCAAACAGCATCGCGCGGTTCATACGCAGCACATAGGCGCCGAAGAGGAAACAAATCACCACCGGTACCAGGCTGACGATCAGGCCCGCCGCCAGCATTTGGCCGCCAACGGCGCCCAGGCCGTGGCCAATCCCGGCGCCGGCGCTCAGGCCGACTCCGGCCATAAAGACCATCAGGCCGAACTCCTTCACCATATTCAGCGCGCCCTGCGGGATATAGCCGAAAGTTGGATGGTTGGCCCGCAGGAAACCGAGCATAATCCCGGCAAACAGTAGCCCCGCCGCATTACCAATCCCGAAGCTGAAGGAGCTGAACTGGAAGGTAATCATCCCGATCATCAGGCCGACGATAAAGAAGGCGCAGAATGCCAGCAGGTCGGTCACCTGGCTGTGAATAGAGATAAAGCCGATACGATCGGCCACGGTTTTGACGCGTCGCGCATCGCCGCTGACCTGTAAAACGTCGCCCTTGTTAAGCACCACGTTGTCGTCGATTGGCATTTCAATCTGGCTACGGATAACGCGGTTTAAGAAACAGCCGTGGTCGGTCAGCTTCAACTGCGCCAGACGGCGGCCTACGGCATTGTGATTTTTAACCACGATCTCTTCGGTAACAATGCGCATATCCAGCAGGTCACGGTCGAAAACCTCTTTACCGTTACGGAAGCTCGGATCCAGGCGCGCGTGAGCGTCCGGGTAGCCCACCAGCGCGATATCATCGCCCATTTGCAGGACCGCATCGCCGTCCGGGTTAGCCAGAATACCGTTGCGACGAATCCGCTCGATATAGCAGCCCGTTTGGCGGTAGATCCCCAGCTCACGCAGATTTTTACCATCGGCCCAGGCCACCAGTTCCGGGCCGACGCGGTAGGCGCGGATCACCGGCAGATAGACTTTACGTTTGGAGTCGGTATCCAGCCCACGCTCACGGGCAATCTGCTGGGCGCTGGTCTGCAAATCCTGATGCTGCAGCTTTGGCATATAACGGGCGCCGACGATCAGGCTGACGAGACCAATCAGGTAGGTCAGCGCATAGCCGAGGCTCAAATGGTCGAGGGAGAGCGCCAGCCGATCGCTGGGCATCCCTAAGTGGCGCAGGGTATCGCCGGCGCCTACCAGCACCGGGGTTGAGGTCATGGCGCCTGCCAGCATCCCCGCCGTCAGGCCGATGTCCCAGCCAAACAGTTTCCCCAGCCCCATCGCCAGCAGCATCGCGCTGCCGACCATCACCAGGGCGAGCATCAGATAGTTTTTCCCGTCGCGGAAAAAGATAGAAAAAAAGTTGGGGCCTGCTTCCACGCCAACGCAAAAAATAAACAGCATAAAGCCCAGATTCAGCGCATCAGTGTTAATACTGAAATGCTGCTGGCCTAATAATAATGAAACCACTAAAACGCCAATAGAATTACCAAGTTGTACTGAACCCAGGCGCAGTTTTCCGAGGCAAAGCCCCAGCGCAAGTACAACGAATAATAACAGGATGTAATTCCCGTTTAACAAATCTGCGACGTTTATATTCACGAAAGCCAACTTCTCATTTACTAGTAAGTTGTTGAAGGAAATGGTTATTTAGTCTAAGGTTGGCCAGTGTTCGTGACGTTCCGAACCTTGTTCCGGCATCCCGGTATAACCACTAAAAATGAGTCGCTAGTTTAATCCTTCCTGGATGCTGCGGCTAGTCACAATCGTTTTTAGGTGAGTGGGTGCAAAAATGGCATGGATTGCCAGAATGCTTTATCTGACTGGATGTAATGAAGTGGGTTAGAGGCAGAATCAGGAGGATGGTGTGAAATCTGAGCGCGCCTGGATCGGTATTACTTGCGGGTTCTTTCTGTTTATCGTGGTCTGTTTATTTCTGTTACTGCATATGAACGGAGTCTTTCGTGCTGCCGGCAATTCTGACGTCGGACTGCTGTTCTTTTTGCTGCCCGGTGCGGCGGCCAGTAGCCTTTCTCCAGGACGACGGGTGATCCTACCGGTGGTAGGCGCTATTCTGGCGGCTCCGGTCTGTCTGCTGGCAATACGGCTTTTTTTTGTGGCACAACGGACATTCTGGCAACAGCTGGCGTGGTTGTTTAGTGCGGTGTTCTGGTGTGCGCTGGGCGCGCTGTGCTTTATGTTTATCTGCGCCTGGCTAGATTCCAGGCGCAAGCACTCGTCAAGAGAATGAGTCGGCTCAGGCAAACAGGCCGAGATTCTCTTTTGCCCAGGCTTCAAAATCAGTGCAGCCGCCGATGTGTTTCTGATCGACAAAAATCTGCGGAACGGTCTCAACGGGTTTACCCACGGTCTTTTCCAGATCGCTCTTACTGATGCCTTCAGCGTGAATATCAACGTAGCGATAGTTAAAATCATCGCGTTCATTGGTCAGTTTTTCAGCCAGCTCTTTGGCACGAACGCAATAAGGGCAACCGGGACGACCAAAAATAACCGTAAACATGCTTTTTCTCCTTAACTCTCTGCCGGATGGCGAATACTGACTATGATGACCTGTTCCGGCGGTGAGTAAAAGAAGGTTCTGCCTTTTTCTCCGATGGTTTAAGGCTATGTTTGATAAATGTCGGTTCTGTTAAATGACTATACTGTCCCCGCTGTGCGGCTTCAGACGCCGCAGAGCCTACATTGACCGGAGGAGAGTTATGCGATCGCCCGCCGCCTTGCCAAAAAGCGTCCTGGTGATAGAGATTATCGGTATTGTGCTGTTGACCCTGGCCTGGCTTTCGCTCAACCAGTATCTGCAACTGCCGGCGCCGTTTTCCAGTCCCACGGCAGCCCTGCTGATGATTTTTGCCGGGATCCTGCTGATGCTGCCTGCGGCCATTGCGCTGATGTGGCGTATGGCAAGGATCGTGGCACCACAGCTGACGCAAACTCAAAAACCACCTTCTTCACCCGACAGAGAAAAACGAGATGACGCCGACCATTGATCTGCTGCGGAGCCACCGCTCCATTCGCCACTTTACCGATGCGCCCATCAGCGACGAACAGCGTGCCGCCATCATCGCCAGCGCACAAGGGGCATCCAGCTCCAGCTTTTTACAATGCAGCTCTATTATTCGCGTGACCGACTCGCAGCTTCGCGAGCAGCTGGTGACCCTAAGCGGCGGCCAGCAGCATGTGGCCCGTGCAGCGGAGTTCTGGGTATTTTGTGCCGATTTTAGCCGTCACCTGGAGATCTGCCCGGATGCCCAGTTAGGTCTGGCGGAGCAACTGCTGCTGGGGGCGGTAGATACCGCGATGCTGGCGCAAAACGCGCTGGTTGCCGCTGAGTCGTTAGGGCTGGGTGGTGTCTACATTGGCGGGCTCCGTAACAGTATTGACGCGGTGACCGAACTGTTGAACCTGCCGCAGCACGTGCTGCCGCTGTTTGGCCTGTGCCTCGGCTGGCCTGCCGATAACCCGGATGTGAAGCCGCGTATGCCGGCGGCGATGCTGGTGCATGAAAATAGCTGGCAGCCATTGGATGAAACCGTGCTGGCAGAATATGATGAGCAGATGGCACAGTATTATCTGTCACGCGGCAGCAATACGCGTCGCGATACCTGGAGCGACCATATTCGCCGCACTATCATTAAAGAAAGTCGCCCGTTTATTCTGGATTACCTGCATAAGCAGGGGTGGGCAACGCGCTGATTGCGTATACACTGCTGCCTGCTTAGCGCCTCAAGAGTCAGAGGCCGGGCGGTGGTGGCGTAATTAATACAGTGAAGGCCCGCCGGAGCGGGTCTTTTTGCAGAGGTGCAGGGTGAAAATTGCCATATTATCCCGGGATGGAACGCTCTATTCATGTCGTCGCCTACGTGAAGCCGCGCAGAAGCGCGGTCACCAGGTGGAAATCCTCGATCCGCTTTCTTGTTATATGAACGTCAGTCCGGTGGCCTCATCGATTCACTATAAAGGCCGCCAGCTCCCGCATTTCGATGCCGTGATCCCACGGATTGGTTCCGCCATTACCTATTACGGTACCGCGGCACTGCGCCAGTTTGAACTGTTAGGCAGCTACCCGCTCAATGAGTCGGTGGCGATTACCCGCGCCCGCGACAAACTGCGCTCGTTGCAGCTGCTGGCACGCCAGGGGATCGATCTTCCCCTGACCGGGATCGCCCACTCCCCGGATGATACCAGTGACCTGATCGCCATGGTGGGCGGGGCGCCCCTGGTCGTCAAACTGGTGGAAGGCACGCAGGGGATCGGCGTGGTGCTGGCAGAAACGCGCCAGGCGGCCGAAAGCGTGATTGATGCCTTCCGGGGTCTGAACGCGCATATTCTGGTTCAGGAGTATATTGCCGAGGCAAAAGGGCGGGATATTCGCTGTCTGGTGGTGGGCAATGAAGTGGTGGCGGCGATTGAGAGACGGGCTAAAGAGGGCGATTTCCGCTCTAACCTGCACCGTGGTGGGGTGGCAACGGTCGCCATTATCAGCGAGCAGGAGCGGGCGATGGCCATCAAAGCGGCGCAGACCCTCGGTCTGGACGTTGCCGGGGTCGATATCTTACGCGCAACCCGCGGGCCGCTGGTGATGGAGGTCAACGCCTCACCGGGTCTGGAAGGGGTTGAAACGACCACCGGCATCGATATCGCCGGGCGGATGATCGCCTGGATCGAGCGCCAGGCCACACCTGAATTTTGTCTGAAAATGGGCGGATAATCGTCCGCGCTGACACTTTCGTGGTATGCAGCGTATTTTTTGCGTAAGCTATGGCGTCGTTTTTACACAGCAAGAGGTCACAGGTCATATGGATTCACTGGTCGTTCCGGGTCTGGATACGCTACGTCATTGGCTCGATGAGCTAGGCATTAGCTTTTTTGAGTGTGATTCCTGCCAGGCTTTGCACCTGCCGCATATGCAGAATTTCGAAGGCATTTTCGATGCCAAAATCGATCTGGTAGACAACGTGGTGCTCTTTTCGGCCCTCGCGGAAGTGAAGCCGTCGGCGCTGCTGCCGCTGTCTGCCGATCTGTCGGCGATCAACGCCAGTTCGTTGACCGTCAAAGCATTCCTGGATATCCAGGATGACAACCTGCCTAAGCTGGTGGTGTGCCAGGCGTTATCCGTCGGCGTTGGCATTACCCTTGAGCAATTTGGCTGGTTCTTCCGCCAGAGCGAAGAGCAAATTTCAATGGTGATCCTCGAAGCGGCCGCCAACCAGGTGCTCTTTAAAGCCGAAGAAGAAGAGTACCCCGCTGAAGAAGTTCAGCACCATTTTCTTCACTAAACCTGTCGATGAATAGCGCAGCCACTGCCACAGTGGCTGTGTATTACGCGCTTTTATTCTGCTGTTAACCTTTCCTTAAAGAATTTTTCACCGCCATTCTGCCGCTTTTGGCTTATCACGTAGACCGTTATTGCATAAAAAATTGATAAAAGGCGTTATTTTACCTGGGCTATAGCCTCTTATTCTGGCTACAGTTATTCTGGCGATGCTTCCAGTTGCGGGCAACCATTCCGGGAGAGGTCCTCTCTCCTTTTCTTAGGCAATGAAAAAACATGCACGATTATTGCATGCAGACAAGTGCGTATATTAAGCCCGCTTGTTAACGGGCATTTGAGAAGGAATAAGAGATATGACCGCCTTTGGTAAAAAATGGTTAACAGGTCTGGTTACGGGTGCGTTGATGGCCGTCTCTGCCGGTTCACTCGCAGCGGAACAGAAAACCCTACATGTTTATAACTGGTCTGATTATATCGCGCCGGACACGGTAGCCGATTTCGAAAAAGAGACCGGTATTAAAGTGGTGTATGACGTTTTTGATTCCAACGAAGTGTTGGAAGGCAAGCTGATGGCAGGCAGCACCGGTTTTGACCTGGTCGTACCGTCGGCGAGTTTCCTTGAGCGGCAGCTGGCTGCCGGCGTTTTCCAGCCGCTGGACAAGAGTAAACTGCCGAACTGGAAAAATCTCGACCCGGAAGTGCTGAAGCTGGTGGCTAAGCATGACCCGGAAAATAAATACGCGATGCCGTATCTGTGGGCGACAACCGGGATCGGCTACAACGTCGATAAAGTGAAAGCCGTGTTGGGTAAAGATGCCCCGCTGGATAGCTGGGATCTGGTCCTCAAGCCTGAGAACCTCGAAAAACTGAAAAGCTGCGGCGTCTCCTTCCTCGATGCACCGGAAGAGATTTTTGCGACGGTCCTGAACTATCTGGGCAAAGATCCTAACAGCACAAAAGCCAATGACTACACCGGGCCGGCAACCGATCTGCTGCTCAAGCTGCGGCCGAATATTCGCTACTTCCACTCCTCGCAATACATCAACGACCTGGCTAACGGCGATATCTGCGTCGCTATCGGCTGGGCGGGTGACGTCTGGCAGGCGGCAAACCGGGCGAAAGAGGCGAAGAATGGCGTGAACGTCTCCTACTTTATCCCGAAAGAAGGGGCGCTGGCCTTCTTTGACGTCTTTGCAATGCCTGCGGACGCCAAGAATAAAGATGAAGCTTATCAGTTCCTTAACTATCTGATGCGTCCGGAAGTTATCGCCAAAATCAGCGACCAGGTGTACTACGCGAACGGTAACAAAGCGTCGACTCCGCTGGTGAGCGAAACGATCCGTAATAACCCGGCTATCTACCCGCCGGCGGATGTGTTTGCCAAGCTGTTCACCCTGAAAGTTCAGGACCCGAAAATCGACCGCGTGCGTACCCGTGCGTGGACGAAAGTGAAAAGCGGCAAATAAAACCTGATGGCCCGGTTCGCCGGGCCTGAACAGATCTTACCTGGCCGGGAGATTGCACTACCCGGTCGGTGTAAACGCTGATGCAACGTGCAGCGAATGTATGCACCAGGATGGTGCGCCTGCACTGTAAAGTAGAATGTATGGCAACCGGGCCATACGGTGGTTAGCTTTTTTGCCGGAGAGCACCCGAGTGAATGACGCAATTTCCCGCCCACAGGCGAAAACCCCCAAAGCGCTGACCCCGCTGCTGGAAATCCGTAATCTGACGAAATCCTTTGATGGCCAACATGCCGTCGATGACGTCAATCTCACCATTTATAAAGGCGAAATTTTCGCACTGCTGGGGGCATCTGGCTGCGGTAAATCAACGCTGCTGCGCATGCTGGCAGGCTTTGAAGAACCGACGGCCGGCCAAATTATGCTTGATGGCGTCGACCTGTCTCGCGTACCGCCTTATCAGCGGCCGATCAATATGATGTTTCAGTCCTACGCCCTGTTCCCCCATATGACGGTGGAGCAGAACATTGCGTTTGGCCTGAAGCAGGACAAACTGCCGAAAACCGAAATCACCAGCAGAGTGCAGGAGATGCTCGCGCTGGTGCATATGCAGGAGTTTGCCAAACGTAAACCGCACCAGCTGTCCGGCGGGCAGCGCCAGCGTGTTGCTCTGGCGCGCAGCCTGGCGAAGCGGCCAAAACTGCTGCTGCTCGACGAACCGATGGGCGCGCTGGATAAAAAACTGCGTGACCGCATGCAGCTGGAAGTGGTGGATATTCTCGAGCGTGTCGGCGCGACCTGCGTGATGGTGACTCACGATCAGGAAGAGGCGATGACCATGGCCGGGCGTATCGCTATTATGAACCGCGGTAAGTTCGTGCAAATCGGCGAGCCGGAAGAGATCTATGAACATCCGACAACCCGCTATAGCGCGGAGTTTATCGGTTCGGTCAACGTGTTTGAAGGACTGGTGAAAGAGCGGCTGGAAGATGGCCTGGTGTTGAACTCGCCGGGGCTGACTCATCCGCTGAAGGTCGATCCTGATGCGTCGGTTATTGATAATGTTCCGGTGTGGGTGGCCCTGCGTCCGGAAAAAATCATGCTCTGCGATGAGCCGCCGGCGGATGGCTATAACTTCGCAGTGGGGGAGGTGATTTATATTGCCTACCTCGGCGATCTCTCTATCTACCACGTACGCCTGAAAAGCGGGCAGATGATCAGCGCGCAGTTGCAGAATGAACACCGTCATCGTAAAGGGTCGCCGACCTGGGGTGATGAAGTTCGTTTGTGCTGGGATGCCGACAGCTGCGTTGTTCTGACGGTGTAAGGAGAGGGCGATGAGTACATTAGAACCACCGGCCGGGGAGAAAAAACCGGGCGGTTTTGCGCTCTGGCTCGCGCGTCTGCAGATGGCCCATGGCCGCAAGCTGGTGATCGCGCTGCCGTATCTGTGGCTGATCCTGCTGTTTCTGCTGCCGTTCCTGATCGTATTTAAAATCAGCCTCGCGGAGATGGCGCGGGCGATCCCGCCCTACACCGATCTGTGGGAGTGGGCGGAAGGCCAGCTGACGTTAACGCTGAACCTCGGCAACTTCCTGCAACTGACTGACGATCCGCTCTATTTCGAAGCCTATTTGCAGTCGCTGCAGGTGGCGGGCATCTCGACGTTCTGCTGTCTGTTACTGGGCTATCCGCTGGCATGGGCGGTGGCGCACAGCAAACCGTCCACGCGAAATATTCTGCTGCTGCTGGTGATCCTGCCGTCGTGGACCTCATTCCTGATCCGCGTGTATGCGTGGATGGGGCTGTTGAAAAGCAACGGCGTGCTGAATAATTTTCTGCTGTGGCTTGGGGTTATCGATCAGCCTCTGGAGATCCTGCATACCAACCTCGCGGTGTACATCGGCATTGTTTACGCCTATCTGCCGTTTATGGTGCTGCCTATTTATACCGCGTTGACGCGTATCGACTACTCGCTGGTGGAGGCTTCGCTGGATCTGGGGGCGCGACCGCTGAAAACTTTCTTCCAGGTGATCGTCCCGCTGACCAAAGGTGGAATTATCGCCGGGTCGATGCTGGTGTTTATCCCGGCGGTAGGAGAGTTTGTGATCCCGGAACTGTTAGGCGGGCCGGACAGTATTATGATCGGGCGCGTCCTGTGGCAGGAGTTCTTTAATAACCGCGACTGGCCGGTGGCCTCGGCGGTGGCGATTGTGATGTTGCTGCTGTTGATCGTGCCGATCATGTGGTTCCACAAGCATCAGCAAAAACAGATAGGGGAACACGGATGAATGATTTGCCGGTAGTACGTTCGCCATGGCGAATTTTAATCCTCGTGATCGGCTTTACGTTTTTGTATGCCCCGATGTTGATGCTGGTTATCTACTCATTCAACAGTTCGAAGCTGGTGACGGTGTGGGCCGGGTGGTCAACGCGCTGGTACAGCGAGCTGTTCCATGATGATGCGATGATGAGCGCCGTCGGGCTGAGTCTGACCATCGCCACCTGTGCGGCAACGGCGGCGGTGGTGCTGGGCACCATTGCGGCCGTGGTGATGGTGCGTTTTGGCCGCTTCCGTGGATCAACCGGCTTTGCGTTTATGATTACCGCACCGCTGGTTATGCCGGATGTGATCACCGGACTGTCGCTGCTGCTGCTGTTTGTGGCGCTGGGGCACGCTATCGGCTGGCCTTCGGATCGCGGGATGCTGACCATCTGGCTGGCGCACGTGACCTTCTGTACCGCCTACGTGGCGGTGGTCATTTCGTCACGGCTGCGTGAACTGGACCACTCTATCGAAGAAGCGGCGATGGATTTGGGCGCGCCGCCGCTGAAGGTCTTTTTCATCATCACGCTGCCGATGATTATGCCGGCGGTGATCTCCGGCTGGTTGCTGGCCTTTACCTTGTCGCTGGACGATCTGGTTATTGCCAGCTTCGTCTCCGGTCCGGGAGCCACCACCTTACCAATGCTGGTCTTCTCCAGCGTGCGGATGGGGGTGAACCCGGAAATCAACGCCCTGGCGACGTTAATCCTCGCGGTGGTTGGGGTTGTTGGTTTTATCGCCTGGTATTTGATGGCCCGCGCAGAAAAGCAGCGAGTACGCGATATCCAGCGTGCAAGACGCAGCTGAACCCCCTAAAATCTACGGTAAAACTGGTATCGGCGTCGTGATAGTGCGACGCCGTTTTCATGGAAGACGTTTCCGTTGGGATTGTTTACTAAAGCACGTTCCTCTCATGCACGCCTGAACGTTCCTGCCCTGGTGCAGGTGGCGGCGTTCGCCATTATTTTGATTCGTGGCGTTGACCTGCTGATGATCTTCAACCAACTGGGGGTCAGCGGCATCGAAGAGTTTATTCGCCGCAGCGTCCAGACCTGGAACCTGACGCTGGTGTTTCTCTCCAGCCTGCTGCTGGTGTTCATTGAGATATGGTGCGCCTTCTCGCTGGTGAAGGGGCGCAATCTGGCGCGCTGGATCTTCCTGCTGACGCAAATCATTGTCACCGGCTACCTGTGGGCGGCTTCGCTGGGGTATGGCTATCCGGAGCTGTTCAGTATTGCCGGCGAGTCAAAGCGGGAAATATTCCGTTCTCTGGTGATGCAGAAACTGCCTGATTACCTGGTATTGCTGCTGCTGTTTGTCCCGACTTCGTGCCGACGGTTTTTCCGACTACAATAACGATGATACAATCCCCGCCCCTGTTTTTTTGAAGGTCTTTTTATGCACTGCGCACTCTATGACGCGGGCCGCTGTCGCTCCTGTCAGTGGCTGGAACTGCCGTTAACACAACAACTCGCCAGTAAAATGGCCGACCTCAGGACGTTGTTAGCGGACTTCCCGGTGGCGCAATGGGATATGCCGGTTTCCGGCCCGGAGGCCGGTTTTCGCAACAAAGCCAAAATGGTGGTCAGCGGCAGCGTTGAACGCCCGCTGCTGGGCATGTTGCACCGCGACGGCACGCCCGAAGACCTGACCGACTGCCCGCTCTATCCGCCCCATTTTGCGCCGGTGTTTAGTGTATTAAAGCCGTTTATTGCCCGGGCCGGGTTAACGCCCTACAACGTCGCCCGCAAGCGTGGCGAGCTGAAGTATCTGCTGCTGACCGAAAGCCAGCTGGATGGCGGAATGATGCTGCGTTTTGTCCTGCGTTCGACGGCAAAACTGGAGCAGCTTCGCGCCGCGCTACCCTGGCTGCAGGCGCAGCTGCCGCAGCTGAAGGTGATTACCGCCAATATTCAGCCGGTGCATATGGCCATTATGGAAGGCGAGCAGGAAATTCTGCTCGGCGAGCAGCCCGCACTGGCGGAAAACTTTAACGGCGTTCCGCTGTGGATCCGCCCGCAGAGCTTCTTTCAAACCAATCCGGCCGTTGCCAGCCAGCTGTATGCCACCGCCCGTGACTGGGTGCGCCAGCTGCCGGTGAAGCATATGTGGGATCTGTTCTGCGGCGTGGGCGGCTTTGGCCTGCACTGTGCTACGGCGCAAATGCGGCTGACGGGCATTGAAATTGCGCCGGAGGCCATTGCCAGCGCGCAGCAATCTGCCGCTGAACTGGGGCTGACTAACCTCCATTTTCAGGCGCTGGACTCGACGCAGTTTGCCACCGCCGAGGGCGATATTCCGGATCTGGTGCTGGTGAACCCGCCACGTCGCGGTATCGGCAGCGAGCTGTGCGACTATTTAGGCCGGATGGCGCCTCCGTATATTATCTACTCCAGCTGCAACGCCCGGACGATGGCGAAAGACTTCGCGCTGCTGCCCGGTTATCGGGTTGAGCGGGTGCAGCTGTTCGATATGTTCCCCCACACCGCACACTATGAAGTGCTGACGCTACTGATCCGCGAAGTTTAAACAAAATGTGAACTCTCCTGCAGGCGTAAATCGAGTAAGCTTGGCGAATAACGAGTGAGATGAGCGGAGCGAGACGATGGCAAAGAAAATTCTGTTGGTCGAAGATGACGACGATATCGCCACTTTGCTGCGCCTGAATTTGCAGGATGAAGGGTTTCAGATTGTCCACGAGGCCGATGGCGCTCAGGCGCTGGTGCAGCTCGAAAAAGGCAGCTGGGATGCAGTGATCCTTGACCTGATGCTGCCCCATGTCGACGGTCTGGAGATCTGCCGCCGCATTCGCCAGATGACCCGCTACCTGCCGGTGATTATCATCAGCGCCCGCGCCAGTGAGACCCACCGCGTGCTGGGGCTGGAGATGGGGGCGGACGACTACCTGGCCAAGCCGTTTTCAATCATCGAACTGGTGGCGCGAGTTAAGGCACTGTTTCGCCGTCAGGAGGCGATGGGACAGAATCTGCTGATGGACGCCGGGCGCATTGAGTGCCACGGCCTGAGCATCGATCCGCTGGCGCGGGAGGTCAGGCTACGTGGAGAACCGGTAGACTTAACCCCGCGCGAATTCGACCTGCTGTACTACTTCGCCCGCCACCCCGGCGAGGTTTTTTCCCGTCTGGCCCTGCTCGATCACGTATGGGGTTATCAGCACGAAGGCTATGAGCATACGGTCAATACCCACATCAACCGCCTGCGCAGCAAAATCGAACACGATCCGGCCGAGCCGGAAATTATTCTGACGGTTTGGGGCAAGGGCTATAAATTTGCGCCGGCTCGTCAAGGAGCGGGGCAATGATGCGTCGACTGAGCCTGAGTCAGCGCCTGGCACTGGTTTTTACCTCGCTGCTGTTGCTGTGTGCCGCGGCGGTCTGCGTGGTGCAGTTGTACAGCAGTGCGCAATACGGTAATGCGATGGTGCAGCGGCTTTCCGCAGGACTGGCCCAGCAAATCGTGGCCCGCGAACCACTTCTCGATGCGCAGGGGCAGGTCAACCGTCAGGCGCTGAAGCCGCTTTTTGACCGGCTGATGGTTTTTAACCCCAGCGTAGAGCTGTACCTGATTTCTGCCGACGGTGAACTGCTGGCCGATGCCGCGCCTCCCGGCCATATCAAACGCCAGCGAGTGGCGATCGAACCGATACAGGCGTTTCTGTCCGGCGGTACCTGGCCGGTGTACGGCGACGACCCGCGCAGCCCGGATCAGCAGAAAGTCTTCAGCGTTGCGCCGCTGAACGTTGACGGTCAGCTTCGCGGCTATCTCTATATCATTCTGCAAGGGGAAACCTTTAACGAACTGGCAGCCAACGCCTGGCAGAAGACGCTGGGCAGCCTGCTGATCTGGACCTTGCTGCTGGTGGCGCTGTTTGGCCTGCTGGCCGGCGGCCTTGCCTGGTACTGGGTCACGCGTCCGGTGCGTCAGCTCACCGCCCAGGTGGTCATCCCTGAAGAAGACAGCATCGGGGCGATCAAATTGCTGGCGGCGCAAACCCCCGATCCGCATCCGGGAAATGAAGTGGCGATTTTGCATAACCGCTTTATCGACCTTGCCCGACAGATCGCCGGGCAGTGGGATCGTCTGGCCGACAGCGATCGCCAGCGTCGTGAGTTTGTGGCTAATATCTCCCACGACCTGCGGACGCCGCTGACGTCGCTGCTGGGATACCTTGAGACCCTGACGCTGAAAGCCGACCGGCTCAGCGCGGAAGAGCGTCGGCGTTACCTCGATATCGCGCTGCGCCAGGGAAATAAAGTCCGCTATCTCTCGTCACAGCTGTTTGAGCTGGCGCGGCTGGAACACGGCGGCATCAAACCGCAGCCGGAGAAATTTTACCTGGCAGAGCTGGTCCAGGACGTGGCGCAGAAGTTCGATCTGTCGATTGCTACCCGCAATATTCGTCTGCAGCTGGGGCTGGCCAGCGGTTTGCCGCCGGTGGTCGCGGATTTGTCGATGATGGAACGGGTGTTGACCAACCTGCTGGATAACGCTATTCGCCACACCCCGGACGGGGGCAGCATTAGCCTGACGGCGCGCCAGCAGGGTACGGAAATGGTGGTGGAAGTGACGGACAGCGGGCCGGGCGTTGCCGGTGAGCTACGGGCCACATTGTTTGAACGGCCTTCGGTGCTGGAACCCGGGCAGAGTCGCGGAACGCGAGGCGGGTTAGGGCTGATGATTGTCCGGCGCATGCTGCAACTGCACGGCGGCGATATTCATCTGTTGGAGGTCACGACAGGGGCCAGCTTCCGCTTCACCCTGCCGCTGCGTCAGTAGCAGGGAGATTTCCCCGCGCGCGACGTAACGGGCTACAGCAGTAGCCCGTCCGACGGCAGATTATTCCGGGAACCACTGGTTGCTGATTTTCTGATAGGTACCGTCGGCTTTAATCGCTTTCAGCGCGCTGTTCAGTTTCTCCAGCAGGGCCTTGTTATCCGGGCGTACCGCAATGCCGAGACCGGTGCCGAAGTATTGCGGGTCGGTCACTTTTGGCGTTGCCACGCCCAGCTGCGGGTTGGTCTTCAGCCACTCATTAACCACCGCAGTGTCACCGAACACCCCATCGATACGGCCATTTTTCAGGTCGATAATCGCATTCTGATAGCTGTCATAGGCGACGGTTTTGACTTCCGGATGTTTGTCCTGCAGGTATTTCTGGTGCGTGGTGCCGTTCTCCATACCAATACGTTTGCCTTTCAGGTCAGCAAAGGAGTGGTAGGCATCTTTTTTGGCGATAACCAGCGCCGAGTTGGCGTAGTACGGCTCGGTAAATGCCACCTGCTTGCTACGCTCCGGGGTAATGTCCATGCCGGAAATCACCGCGTCATATTTTTTAAATTTCAGCGCCGGGATCAGGCTATCGAACGCATGGTTGGTAAAGGTGCAGTCGGCCTGCATCTGCTTGCACAGCGCTTTCGCCAGGTCGAGATCGAAACCGACGATCTGATTATTGGCATCCATGGATTCAAACGGCGGATAGGTGGCGGATACGCCAAAGCTGATTTTTTCCGCGGCAGCGGCGCCAAAGGCGAAAGAGGAAAGCAGTGCAGCCAAAACTAACTTTTTCATCGTGGAACTCCCGTCGGTCAATCTTATGATGTTGTGCCGTGTCTGCGGCTGATTTTCACAATGCCATTAAATGAATTTATATTCAATAATTATGTATAATTATTTTTTATGAGATATAAAAAACGGGCAGTGATGAGACTGACCCGTTTTTAAGTATATTAATTATGCATTGATGAACGGCGGTGAACCCGCCGTTCGGATGCCCTTAGCGCCGGGCATTAATTACGCCGTTCAAAGGCCAGCGCTTTGCGTTCCAGCAGTCGCATCATCAGGGTCAGCAGACCGTTGACGACGAGATAGACAATACCGGCCGCGCCGAACACCATCACATCGTAGGTCCGTCCGTACAGCAGCTGACCGTGGCCCATCACTTCCATTAAGGTAATGGTGTACGCCAGCGAGGTGCTTTTGAAAACCAGCACGACTTCGTTGGAATACGAGGACAGCGCGCGTTTAAACGCGTATGGCAGCAGGATCGCCAGGGTGTCTTTCTTGCTCATGCCCAACGCGCTGCAGGATTGCCACTGGCCGTCAGGAATCGCGCGAATCGCGCCATAAAACAGCTGGGTGGTATAAGCCGCGCTGTTGAGGGACAGAGCAATCAGCGCGCATAGCCACGGTTCAGAAATCAGATGCCACAGTACCGGGTAGTTCTGCAATGACGGGAACTGCCCTGGGCCGTAGTAAATCAGGAAGATCTGCACCAGCAGCGGCGTACCGGTAAACAACGTGATGTAAGCGCGGACGATCCACACCAGCACCGGCGTTTTCAGCGTCAGCACGATGGTGAAGATCAGCGACAGGATCAGCGCCACGACGATGGAGGCCACCGTCAGCGTCAGGCTGGTATGCAGCCCTTTCAGCAGTTCGGGTAAATAATCAAGCATCAGCCTGGTCTCCGTTCGAAACGCGTCGCACGTTGGTCAATACGTTTGAGAATGTACTGACTGAGCAGGGTGATAACCAGATAGATGGCCGCCGCGATGATATACCAGTTGAAAGGCTCCTGGGTGCGGGTGGCAATACTTTTGGTTTGCAGCATCAGATCGTTCACGCTGATTAAGCTCACCAGCGCGGTATCTTTCAGCAGCACCAGCCACTGGTTGCCCAGACCCGGCAGCGCATGGCGCCACATCTGCGGCATCACCAGACGGAAGAAGATTGCCCCTTTGGACAACCCCAGCGCCTGGCCAGACTCCCATTGTCCCTGAGGGACCGCTTTCAGCGCGCCGCGCAGGGTTTGCGAAGCGTAAGCCGCGTACAGCAAGGAGAGGGCAATGGCACCGCAGAGGAACGGACTGACGTCGAAGTTCTCAATCTGCATCTGCACCGGGATCTGCACGAACCCGAGATTGATCGTAAAGCCGTCAGACAGGGTGAGCAGCAGCTGCGAAGAACCGAAATAGATGAACAGGACCACCAGAATTTCCGGTAGTCCGCGCAGGACGGTGACCACGCCGGTTGCGAGCCATGCCAGCGGGCGCCATTTCACTGACTCCAGCACGGCAAACAGCATCGCCAGCACGAGGCCGATGATGAGCGCGCAGACGGCAAGGCCGACGGTCATCCCGGCGGCACTTGCTAATGGAAAAATTTCATTCATTTAGCGTTACTTCTGAAACCATTTGCTATAGATGGTCTGGTAAGTCCCATCTTTTTTCACTTTTTCCAGCGCAGCGTTAAATTTCTGCTGCAGCTCGGTATTGCCCTGGCGAAGCGCGATGCCGAGGCCGGTACCGAAGTAGTCTTTATCGGTGACCTTATCACCCACCGCGGCCAGCTTCGGATTGCTCTTCAGCCACTCGGTGACGACGGCGTTGTCGCCAAACACTGCGTCAATACGGCCATTTTGCAGATCCAGCTTGGCATTCTGGTAGCTGTCGTACGGCACGGTGGTGATTTCCGGGTGTTTGTCGTTAATGAATTTCTGGTGGGTGGTGCCGTTCTGCACGCCGACTTTCTTGCCTTTCAGCTGGTCGATGCTGGTAAATTTACCCTGCTGGCCGACGAACAGCGCAGAGTTTTCATAGTAAGGGGTGGTGAACAGCACCTGTTTTTCACGCTCAGGCGTGATATCCATCCCGGCCATAACCGCGTCGAAACGACGGAACTTAAGGCTTGGGATCAGGCTGTCGAACGCCTGGTTGGTAAAGGTACAGGTGGCGTCAATTTCTTTACACAGCGCGTTTGCCAGATCGACGTCAAAGCCGACAATTTTATTGTTGGCATCGATCGCTTCAAACGGAGGGTAGGACGCCTCGGTGGCGAAACGAATGGTCTGGGCGGCAGTAGCTGAAAGGCTCATGCTTGCCAGGATCGCGGCAATCAGTACTTTTTTCATCGTCATTTCCCCGAAAAACATCAATGTGAAAGATAGTTTTTAAACGCGTCGGTCTGCGGATGCGTAAAGCAGCTGGCATCCCCTTGTTCAACGATATGGCCATTTTCCATGTACACCACCCGGCTCGCGGTCTTACGCGCCACTTCCACTTCGTGGGTGACGATAACCTGGGTAATGCCGGTGCCGGCCAGCTCACGAATAATGCTGACGATCTGGGCGGTGATTTCCGGATCGAGTGCCGCCGTTGGTTCGTCAAACAGCAGAACCTGAGGTTCCATCATCAGCGCTCGCGCAATGGCGACGCGCTGCTGCTGCCCACCGGAGAGATGCAGCGGGTAGCGATCGCTGTAAGGTTTGAGGCGAAGACGTTCCAGCAGCTTCTCGGCGCGAGCCAGAGCCTGATCTTTGCTTAAGCCCAGCACGCGGCAGGGGGCTTCGATCAGATTTTGCTGCACGGTCAGGTGCGGCCACAGATTGTACTGTTGGAAGACCATACCGACGTTCTGGCGCAGCTCACGGATGGCTTTGTCAGAAGGCGCTTTAGTAAAGTCAAAGTGGTTTCCGGCGATATGTAATGTACCGGAACGCGGCATTTCCAGCAGGTTGAGTACGCGAAGCAGCGAGCTTTTCCCGGCGCCACTGGGGCCGAGCAGCACCAGCGTTTCCCCCTGCGGGCAATCCAGCGTGATGTCGAACAGCGCCTGATGCGCGCCGTAGAAGCAGTTAATGGCGTTTAGTTTAATACTCATCTGGGCTGTCTGATACAAATAGCTATTGAGGCCGCAAATACTACCTTTGACAGAATAGTTATGCAATATTTATGCGTTAAAAGTTAAATGTAAACCACATTTACCTCTAAACTTAGCACAAAATAGGGGTTAGTGGGGTGGGGAGGAACAAATGTCGGCATAACCTGGAGAAATACCGACATTTTACCGGGGTTATCGTTTCAGCGGCGTGGCTTCCACCCCCTTATCCGCGTTTTTCCAGACTCTGTTGCAGCGATCCGGCCGGAGCATGCGAGTTTATGCCGAGATAGCGCACGTCATCGACGGCCCAGCACTGTCCTTCCTGAATCATCAGCACTTCATCCTGCCAGCTTTGGCTACCCTGTTTTAAATCGACGCGCAGCGGGATATTGCGGGCGTCGCGGTTAGGAATAGTCGAAGCACTGGCTACCGTAGCGCTATCTGCCGGCGTGGCGGAACTTGAGAAGGGATTAGACTGGAGCAGGGAACTGCGCGCCGGGTCCTGACGGGCGCTGTCCAGCAGCTTCGCCAGATCGTCGCTCAGATAAGGACGCAACGCCGTCAGATCGTTATTACGGTGCTGGATCTGATAATCGTAAAATTTCTGTGCCACGGCGTCTGGCCCACCCTCAATGCAGGCGCCGCTACGGGTGCCGTTATCTTTATAGGCTGGTGTCACGGTGGTACAGGCACTCAGCGCGAGCGCGCAAGGGAGAATAAATGCAACGAGTTTGTAGCGCATGATGATTTCCTTATAAGCTCACTACGTTATTAGTTTCTGTTCAAGCATAGCTTACTGTTTCCAGGATGTGCTTGACTCTAAGAGCTCAGATTATGCCTTTGCGGGAAAAGGTAAACCACGGCCAGCGCATTAACATTGACGGATATTTATCTCCGCGATGTGCAATGGTCGGCATGTTTACAGAACATCGCAGAATATTTTTTTTTGCATAAAAGTAAACTGTACGCACGGGTTAAATGCTCAATAATGTATGTTGAAGTTTTCTATGTTTATAGCAATACACATATTTATGTTGGGTTGATAATGATTAAAAATATACTAGCGAATGCTAAGGCTAAACTCTGGGTGAAGTTTTTACCGTATTTCATTAAAAACGATGATAATGCCGGCGATCCGTATGATTACTACGCCGTCTACTTTGCTGACGTTAATCGATGCCGCTACCGCCTGGTCAGGTTTAATGGCCGTCATGTTACCCTCGAATATTTAGATCCCCAGCCAGATGGCTGCGAACTACGAAATAAATTTTCGCTGTCGCAATTGCTGGAGATGGAAAGTGAAATCGTCAGCTATAAAAAATATAGCAAAATAACGCTTAACTCTATATTTGTTTATGCCATTAATCACTATTTACACCTCATCGATATCAAAACGTTTCTCCTGCGCGGGAAAGGCGCGCTGGTCTCCACCTTCTTCAGAGAACGTGAATTAAAAAGTCGGGAACGCGTTTTTTTACTCGGCCTGATCGTCAACGAGTTTGTGAAGCGCCGCCCGTCGAGGCCTGTCGCCGGTCTTACCATTGATGAAGTGATTGAGCTTCTGTATGGCAAGCTGTGGTACAAGCATATCCGCAATGAGCAGTTCAGATATAAAGTCACGCTGCTGATTGAATCCCTGGTGCTGTCAGGGGATCTGGCGGTTGAAAACCAGCGCTATACCGTTCAGGGCAACGCCATCACCACCCTGGTTGAATTTGAAAAAGATGAGCGCCGTTCGCAGCAGCAGGACAAAATGCAGCGCAATATGATCCGTCTGATGCTGGTCATCACCGTCGCCACCGTTTTTATTACCCTGGCATTACTCGGCCTGGCTGGGGTGATTGATTTACATAAAATCTGGCAGGATATTTTGCAGATTAAGCCGGTGCGCTTTTTATTTAAATTGATCTAGCAGGAATAACGCAGAGCCTGGTGCGATGATCGCCCCAGGCTCCGTAGTGAATTAAAACTGATAGCTGTAGTTCATGCTCGCAAACCACAGGTACGGATGGTCATAATCACCGGCAACAATCTCTGGTGTTTTCACATGTCCCGACTGCATATGCAGGTAAGATACCGCCACGCCAATGTTGCTTGATGGGGTAATCTGGTACTGCGCCCCGGTGGCAAAACGCCACTCATCACCCGTCGGTAATGACAGCGCCACATCACTTTGCGAGTTGTAGACCGTACTGTCGAAGCCGACGCCCGCATTCAGACGCCAGAGCGGCGTAGGGCGATATTGAACCCCGAGCGCGGTGTGCCAGGAATCTTTCAGGCGGTTTTGCTTGTCGCTCTGCTGTCCGGCGACGGTAATTTGCGGGCTACCGAACTGGCTCCAGTCCTGCCAGCCTAAATCACCCATCACCGACCACTGATTATTGATGTCATGCACCAGGCTTAACATAATTTGCTGCGGAGCGCGGACCTGGGCCGATATTGGCAGGTCGTACGAGGTATTCGGTAGGTTAGGGAAGCGGGCTTTCCCGTCAATATCAAAGTCGTAGTCGGTCTTGCTGGTCCAGGTGATCCCGGCGCGGGTTTGATCGGTTAACTGCATCAACAGACCGAGGCGATAGCTCATGGCCCAGTCGTAATCTTTGTCTTTCTGATCGCTGCCATCAACGTTACGGGTCAGGGAGAGATAGCCGTAGTTCAGGTTGGCGGAGGCGCCGATAGACAGATGGTCGTTGAGCTTATAGGCCAGCGACGGACTCAGGGTCATCGCCACCATGGTGCTCTTTTTAATCAGGCGGTCGCCGGCCCAGTCGCCAAAATCGATACCTAAGCCGTAGTTGCCGTATAAACCGATGCCGGCATATAAATCATCATTAATTTTTTGCGAATAGAAACCACTGGCATTAGGAAACAGGTTCATCACATTTCCCGGACTGCTTCTGCCATCTTCATCTTTTAGCTGATAGGAAATATCGCCGCCCATCACCTGCATGCCCCCGGTGAACATATGGTCCGGCAGACGGGTCATCCCGGCAGGGTTGGTGACGATAGTGGAGGCATCCTGCGCCCGTGCGGCCTGTCCTGCGCCTGCAAGACCGACATCTTCGGTGCCTATTTCATAAAAATAGAGCGCACTGGCGTGCGAAAAACTGGAACAGAGTAATCCAGAGATAAGTAATGCGACTTTTTTCATTTGCCACCTGCAATGTTGTTAGTTTATGTCTCGTTTTTATACCCGCTAAGTATAGTCAACACCTCTTTCTGCGGAAGAAATTCTTTTGCAAAACAATATTGCCTTCAGCGATATAAGAATAATTTCGTAAATGATTAGAAGTAATGACCTGGGTATGCGAGTGTTTATTGTGCGGAGGCGGTTATTTAATAATAAAATGAAGGGATTGTAAATTTAAATGCTATCTAAAAATAAATCTTGTCAGAACAGTAGGTGGAACATTATCACCGGTCGATGATAATGTTCCTTCAGAGATCAAAACTAATTATTTTTTCTTATAAATATTGGCAGAAACGTGAAGTTTCTTGTCGGTGTTGCCAGAAGACAGAACCACAACATCCGCGCCTTTTTCTTCAGCTTTCTTCAGCAGCTCTGCACGCGCATCGCTCGGAGCGGTCTGGCCTGTAGAGGAAATGGTACCCACTTTCTGATACTGGGTTTGCACTTTCGCGAAATCTTCTTTAGATAAGATTTCTGCAGAGAATGCGTTTGCGGTTAAAAACAATGCTGCACCTGCCACTAAAGCTGCATATTTCATATTTTTTATCTCCATTGTTTAACTTGCTATCATCATGCTCTTGTTTTAACTAACCAATGAGCGCCACCAGATTGAATCAAGTGAATTTTTTTTTCAAGCTAAATACTACAAAAATATGACCTCTAACTTGTGAGCTCATAAGGAAAAGATGAGTTCAGGGCATTGATTTACGTTGCCAATTATGCTGAAAAGTGTTGAGACTCTACTTATGCTCGTTTTTAACGAAAGATAGTATAAATTTATCTTATATAAATTGCCGTATGTAAAACCCAAAAAAAGGTGTCGGAAGACATCGCCGGGGGGATGGTCTATTATGCGGTAAGCCGCATACTGAATCTGAATCGGGCGGTCGCTTGTTGACATGAAGGATCTGATTGATGGCTTTATCTACTGTAAGCGGGGCGTTCGCCTCTTGATGAAACGTTCCGGGCTTATCGCGCTCCTGCTGTTGCTGCTCGCCGGTTGCAGCACTGAGAAAGGGATTATCGACCGCGATGGTTATCAGCTGGATACGCGCCACCCGGCACAGGCCGCTTATCCGCGAGTGAAGGTGCTGGTCATCCATTATACCGCGGATGATTTTGACGTTTCGCTGGCGACCTTAACCGACGAGCAAGTCAGCTCTCATTATTTAATCCCCCAACAGCCACCGCTGTATCAAGGTAAGCCGCGCATCTGGCAGCTGGTACCTGAAGAAGATTTAGCCTGGCATGCGGGAGTGAGTTTCTGGCGTGGCAGCACGCGGATTAACGATACTTCTATTGGCATTGAGCTGGAAAACCGTGGCTGGCAACAGGTCGCCGGGGTGAAAAGCTTTACGCCGTTTAATCCGGCGCAAATTAATGCGCTCGTTCCACTCGCGAAAGACATTATTTCTCGCTATCACATCAGCCCCCAGAATGTGGTTGCCCATGCCGATATTGCCCCGCAACGCAAAGACGATCCCGGGCCGCTGTTCCCGTGGCGGCAGCTGGCGCAGCAGGGGATCGGTGCCTGGCCAGATGCCGACCGGGTGAACTTCTACCTGCACGGCCGTCCGTCAAATGAACCTGTCGATAGCGCCGCACTGCTGGATTTACTGGCCCGTTACGGATACCAGGTGACGCCGGAGATGACACCGGCGCAGCAGCAACGGGTGATTATGGTCTTCCAGATGCATTTCCGCCCGGCCCGCTGGGACGGCGTCGCCGACGCCGAAACCCAGGCTATCGCCGAAGCGCTGCTGGAGAAATACGGTCAGGGATAGGGCGCGGTCAGCGGTGTAATTTGCCGTGGTCTTTGAGCCAGGCTGCGGTACGGACAATCCCGTCATCCAGCGTTACCACCGGCTGATAGCCTAGCTCTTCCTGAGCGCGGGTGATATCCAGGGTAAAATCAAAGTTCAGCTTCGAGACGCCGTAGTGGGTAAAGGCCGGCTCTTTGGCGGACTTATTGCCAAAATGCTCCATGCTGCGGGCGATGATATCCAGCATCGGGTAGGGCACCGAGCGGATCCGGCATTTGATCCCCAGTTCATCAATCAGCTTTTGCACGATGGTATGTAGTGGACGCGGCTCGCCGTTGGTGATGTTCCACGCCCGGGCGGAAGGCAGATGATCGCAGTGCGGTTGGCTGGCAAGCCACATGGCATGCACGGCGTTTTCGTAATAGGTCATATCCACCAGCGCATTGCCGCCCCGTGGCAGCAGCACGCTGCCATAGTGCTGCATCATCTGCGCCAGGCGCGGAATAAACACTTTATCATGGGCGCCAAACAGGCTTTGCGGGCGCAAAATCGTAAACCGGGTGTTGGGGTTGGCCTGCGCCAGCAGGTTGATCACCTCTTCACTGGCGGCTTTGCTGCGGGCAAACTCGTTGGCAAAACGCTGGGGACGAAAGTCTTCTTGTACGGCGCGGTGATGGTGATAGTCGAAGTACAGCGACGGCGAGGAGATATGCACGAAATTGCGTACTCCCCAGGCGACGGCCCATTCTCCAAGGCGGCGGGTGGCCCGAACATTCGCGAGGTCGAAGGCTTGCTGGGTACCCCAGGGCGAGGTAAAGCTTGAGCAGTGCCACAGGGTGTCGATACCGGCGAGCATCACTTTGGCCTGAGAAGAGACCAGCTCGGTTAAATCTGCCGGTACAAACTCGGCGCCCATTTTGCTCAGCAGACGACCCATCGCTTCGTTACGCCCGGTCGCTCTGACGTTGATGCCTTTGTTACGCAGATATTCCACCGCGTTGCGGCCTAATCCGCTGGTCGCACCGGTAACCAGTACCTTCATATCAACCTACTGTCCCAGAAAAGAATTTCGTGCGCATTTTTCCGTGATTCTCCTCATGATGCAATGAGAATGATGAAAGAATCCAATACATACTGCCTATTTGTCTGTGATTTGTTCTGCCAGCCGGGCAATGCGCCGTGCCATGCCGCGAAAGATAAACAGATGGGCAGGGATCATCAGCAGCCAGTAGAACAGCCCAGGCATCCCATGCGGATGCCACCATGCCCGCACATCCAGGGTACGGTGATCGCCTTGATCGCTGAGGGTAAAGCTCAGACGGCCCAGCCCCGGCGCTTTCATGCCAAATAATAAGGTTAGCTGCTTTTCCGGTTCGACGATAATCACCTTCCAGCTGTCAACGCTATCGCCGGTGCGCAACTCGGCACGATCCGGGCGACCTTTCGCCAGCCGATGGCCCACCAGCAGGTCCATGGCGCCGCGGATCTTCCACAGGATATTGCCAAAGAAGTAGCCCTCTTTGCCGCCGATTTGGTTAACGACCTGCCAGATGGCTGCCGGGCTGGCGTGGGTACGGACGGTACAGCCCGCCTGTTTCGGGTAGTAGCCATATTCCGGCCGCCAGCGGGCAAAGGCCTGGGCGTCATAGCCCCAGTCGCTGGAGTTCGCGAGCTGCTGTTCCTCTTTCAGGGTCTGGCGCACGGCCTCATCGAAAGCGATCAAGGGCTGCGGGATCAGCGTGCGCAGGGCGCGATCGTCGGCGAGCAAATCGTGTTTCAGCCCCTGAATTAAGGCCCTGGCGATGGTGGGCGGAACGGAGGTGATCACGTTGAGAAACCACACTGAAATCCAGCGGGTCGGGAAGGGGATCGGGATGAGCAGACGGTGCTTGCCGCTCACCGCCATAAAATGGCGGAACTGCTGTTGGTAGCTTAAGATTTCCGGGCCAGCGGCCTCCAGCACGCGATGTTCGCTGGCCGGATGGTGGAGCAGCTGTACCAGATAGTAGAGTAGATTTTCCAGCGCGATCGGCGTCGTGCGCGAGCGGACCCAGCGCGGTGGCGTCAGGATCGGCAGGTTATAAACCATATCGCGCATCACTTCGAACGCGGCGGAGCCGGCACCGATAATAATACCGGCGCGTAGTTCGGTGATCGGCACCCCGGACTCGCGCAGAATATCGGCGGTGATTTGCCGGGCGCGCAGATGATCCGACTGTTCGGCTTCCGGCGCCTGCAGAGAGCTGAGAAAAATCAGCTGGCGAACCGGCACGGCGCGCAGGGCATCGCGAACATTCAGCGCCACCCGGCGCTCATGGGCAATAAAATCGCCGCCTTCGCCCATCCCGTGCACCAGATAGTAAACGGTGTCCGCCTGTGCCAGCAGGGCAGCGAGCCCCTGCGGCTGATTCAGGTCGAGCGAAAAGCAGCTGACGCCAGGCAGGTTTAGTCTCTGTAACCTGTCGATATGGCGTGCCGCTGCCAGGACCGGGTAACCTTGCTGACTGAGCGCCTCTACCAGATGCTGGCCGATATAACCGCTGGCGCCGAGCACCAGAATTCGTTGCGACACGCCGGCTCCTTAGCGTTGTAAAAATGCCTGCCAGTGGCTGACGACATCCGTGAGCTGCTGGCGATTAACGTCGAGATGCATCACCAGGCGCACTACCGGGGAGGCGTTAATCAGGACACCACGTTCCTGCATAAACGCCCCTAACGCCTGCGCATGCTCTTCGCCCACGCGGACAAACAGCATGTTGGTGTCATGGCGAGTGACGTCGGCACCAATGGCGCTGAGCTGCCCGGCCATCCACGCCGCATTGTCATGATCCTCTTTGAGCCGTTGCACGTTGTTTTGCAGGGCATACAGGCCCGCCGCCGCCAGAATACCGGCCTGACGCATACCGCCGCCGACCATTTTCCGCCAGCGGGTGGCACGATGAATATAGTCATGGCTCCCTACCAGCAGTGAACCGACCGGCGTGCCCAGCCCTTTGGAGAGGCAGATGGTAAAGGAGTCACAATATTGCGTGATGTCGCGCAGTTCACAGCCGTATTCAACCACCGCGTTGAAGATTCGCGCGCCGTCGACGTGCAGCGCCAGATTGTGTTCGCGGGTGAACTCCCAGGCGGATTTAAGGTAGTCGCGCGGCAGCACTTTCCCGTTATGGGTGTTTTCCAGGCTGAGCAGACGGGTTGGGGCAAAGTGGATATCGTCAGGCTTAATTTTTGCTGCGACTTTATCCAGCGGTAATGAGCCGTCGGCCGCGGCGTCAATGGGCTGCGGCTGAATGCTGCCGAGGACCGCCGCGCCGCCTGCTTCATACAGGTAGTTATGCGCGCCCTGGCCGACGATATACTCCTCGCCACGTTGACAGTGGCTGAGCAGGCCGACGAGGTTGGCCTGAGTGCCGGTCGGCAGGAACAGCGCGGCTTCTTTGCCGGCAAGTTCGGCGGTATAACGCTGGAGTTCATTTACGGTCGGGTCGTCGCCATAAACATCGTCTCCGACCGGTGCGGCCATCATCGCTTCTCGCATGGCGAGTCCTGGGCGGGTTACGGTATCACTGCGTAAATCTATCACGGCATTTCCTTCTGGGGGTCATCCTGCAAGGATTCGCTGCGGGCGCCTCAATTGACGCCGACGACACCCTTGCGGCTGTCGTCGGCGTTATCAGGCTGACCACATGCGATGTCAGGCATGATGGTGGGGATAAACCAAAAGACTGTTTTACCTGAGCCAGTTGGTTTTCGCCAGTTCGATCACTTCATCACCGCGTCCGCTGATGATGGCACGCAGCATATACAGGCTAAAACCTTTGGCCTGTTCCAGTTTGATCTGCGGTGGGATCGCCAGCTCTTCTTTGGCGACGACGACATCGACCAGCACCGGGCCATCGGTACTGAAGGCGGTCTGCAAGGCCGCATTGACCTCGCTGGCTTTCTCGACGCGGATCCCGGTGATCCCGCAGGCCTCGGCAATCCGCGCGAAGTTGGTATCGTGCAGCTCGGTGCCGTCGGTCAGGTAGCCCCCGGCCTTCATTTCCATCGCCACGAAGCCCAGCACGCTGTTGTTGAAGATGACAATTTTTACCGGCAGCTTCATTTGCGCCAGCGAGAGGAAGTCGCCCATCAACATGCTGAAACCGCCATCGCCGCACATGGCCACCACCTGCCGTTCCGGTGCCGTGGCTTTGGCCCCAATCGCCTGCGGCATCGCGTTGGCCATCGAGCCGTGGGTAAATGAACCGATCAGCCGGCGCTTGCCGTTCATTTTCAGATAGCGCGCGGCCCAGACGGTGGGCGTCCCGACATCGCAGGTGAAAATGGCGTCGTCGGCGGCGAAATGGCTGATCTGCTGCGCCAGGTACTGCGGATGGATCGCTTTTTCACTCGGCTTCGCCAGATCGTCGAGGCCTTTACGCGCGTCGCGATAGTGCTCGAGGGCGGTATTGAGGAACTGACGGTCGGTTTTCTCCTCCAGGTGCGGCAGCAGCGCGCTGAGGGTAGATTTAATATCGCCGACCAGCGCCATATCGATCTTACTGTGGGCGCCGATGCTGCCGGGGTTGATATCGATCTGGATAATTTTGGCATCGGTGGGGTAGAAGGGGCGATAAGGGAACTGTGTACCGAGCAGCAGCAGGGTATCGGCGTTCATCATGGTATGGAAGCCGGAGGAGAAACCAATCAGCCCGGTCATCCCGACATCATAGGGGTTATCGTACTCAACGTGTTCTTTGCCGCGCAGGGCGTGGACAATCGGGGCTTTTAATTTTTCCGCCAGCGCCAGCAGTTCGGCGTGGGCCCCGGCGCAGCCGCTGCCGCACATCAGCGCAATGTTACTGGAGTAGCGCAGCACCTGGGCCAGCTTTTTGATCTCCTCTTCCGCAGGGACCACCCGCGGAAGCGGTGCCGGGTACCAGTGGGTGCTGGCGCTTTCCGGCGCCGCTTTCAGAGCAACATCGCCGGGTAACACCACCACCGAAACGCCGCGATTGATCACCGCTTTGCGCATGGCGATGGCCAGCACCTGCGGGATCTGCTCCGGCGTCGAGACCAGCTCGCAATAATGGCTGCATTCGCGAAACAGCTCCTGCGGATGGGTTTCCTGAAAATAGCCGCTGCCGATTTCACTGGAGGGAATATGGGCGGCGATCGCCAGCACCGGGACGTGGTTGCGATGGCAGTCAAAGAGGCCGTTAATCAGATGGAGGTTGCCAGGACCGCAGGAGCCAGCGCACACCGCCAGTTCGCCGGTGAGCTGCGCTTCCGCACCCGCGGCAAAAGCGGCAACTTCTTCATGACGGGTAGGCATCCAGGCGATGGTGCCCATTCGGTTGAGACTGTCGCTCAGCCCGTTGAGGGAGTCGCCGGTGACGCCCCAAATACGTTTGACGCCTGCCTGTTCCAGCGTTTTTGCTATGTATGCCGCCACGGTCTGTTTCATGGTTCTCCATCTCCTTTTTGTGATAACGCTTACAAGCTTAGATGAAACTGACCGTTCTGCGCCCTGATCCCCCTCATTTTCCGCTGGTGTTATTTCGCACAAATTCCACATACTCTGTGAACACGCAAAAGGGTAAACAGGAATCATTTCAAATGGTTAAATCATTGTTAAGTGCTGTTAATAAAATGCTATCACATGAGGATGCCGGCAAACTCTTGTTACGACTTGCCGTCGGCGGACTGATGCTTTTTCACGGGTTGCATAAGCTGTTTGATGGCGTGGGCGGGATCAGCGCGATGCTGGTCGCCAAAGGATTACCGGGATTTATTGCGTATGGCGTGCTGGTGGGAGAAGTGGTGGTGCCGTGCCTGCTGATCCTCGGGATCCTGACGCGTCCGGCGGCGCTGGTGCTGGCGTTTACCATGGTGGTGGCATGGCTGATGGTGGGAACCGGCAAAACCTTTATGCTGGATGCGGTAGGGGCCTGGGCGATTGAGAGCCTGGTCTATTTCTTTATTGGTGCACTGGCGATTGCCTGTCTTGGGGCGGGGCGCTATTCGCTGGCGGGAAATTCGGTCTGGCGCTAGAAATCACCGGATGTGTTGTAAACAAAATATCCGGCCTGCCGCGGTTGGCACAGGCCGGATAAGAACACAGAATTACGCCAGGACCAGGTCACCCTGCGGGTGGCAGGAGCACGCCAGCACGTAGCCCTCGGCGATTTCCGCGTCGCTCAGCGTCATGGTGCTGTTGACCGTGTAATCCCCGGAGACCACTTTGGTTTTGCAGCAGCCGCAAACGCCCGCGCGGCAGGCGGCGACAACCGGGACGCGGTTGCTTTCCATTGCTTCCAGCAATGTGGTGCCAACCGGCGCATAAAACGACATCGCCGGCTGGAGCTTCGTAAACGTCAGCCCTTCGCTGGCAGCTTCCGCCACCGGCGTAAAGAACTTCTCTTTATAAAACCGCGTTACGCCCAGCGCTTTCACTTCCCGCTCAACCCACTCCATGTAAGGCGCCGGTCCGCAGGTCATTACGGTGCGTGAAGCGAGGTCCGGCACGCTTTGCAGTAACTCTGTCGTCAGGCGACCGGCGACAAAACCGTGGGGGGCGTTGTTTTCCGCCACCAGCGTCAGCGGATACTGACGCCATTCGTCGGCAAAAATCACATCCTGCGGCGAGCGGACATTGTAAATCACCTGTACATCGGCCTGCGGGCGATAGGTTGCCAGCCAGCGACGCATTGACATGATCGGCGTTACGCCACAGCCGGCAGCCAGCATCAGGAACTTGTCATCCGCTTTATCGTCACAGGTAAAATCACCCATCGCATCGGACAGCCAGAGGTAGTCGCCGCGTTTCAGGTCGCGGGTCAGCCACTGTGAGCCGGTACCATCGTCAATTCGGCGAACGGTCAGCGTAATGTATTCGCTCACCCCCGGCGTTGAAGAGAGGGTGTAGGCGCGCAGGGTATCCGCCGACTGGCGCACGCTGACCAGGGCGTACTGCCCGGCACGATACGGATAGTAGTCGTGGCACAGTAGCGAGATGGTCCACACATCCGGCGTCTCCTGCTGGATGTGATGAATCTGCATCCGCCACGGGCACTGATGGGTTGGCATGGTCATGGCTTAACTCCTTACGCGCTCAGCAACTGCTGCATATCTTGTTCGACGGTGGTGACCGAACGCAGACCGAATTTCTCATTGAGAATGGCCAGCAGGTCAGGGGTGAAGAAGCCCGGCGCGGTAGGCCCGGTGACGATATTCTTCACGCCCAGCGACAGCAGAGTCAGCAGGATGACAATGGCTTTCTGCTCAAACCAGGAGAGCACCAGCGACAGCGGCAGATCGTTGACGCCGCAGCCCAGTTTATCGGCCAGAGTGACCGCCAGAATAATCGCCGAATAGGCGTCGTTGCACTGACCGGCATCCACCAGACGCGGCAGCCCTTCGATATCGCCGAAATCCAGTTTATTGAAGCGGTATTTACCGCAGGCCAGGGTCAGGATCAGGCAGTCGTCCGGGACGCTGGTGGCGAAATCGGTAAAGTAGTTACGTTCGCCGCGCGCGCCGTCGCATCCGCCGACCAGGAAGATGTGGCGCAGTTTTTCGCGGCTCACCAGGTCAATCAGCGTGTCTGCCGCACCGAGCAGCGTCTGACGGCCAAAGCCGACGGTAATCAGGTGCGGAATTTCGCTGTACGGGAAGCCTGCCATCTGCTGTGCCTGGGTGATAACCGGTGTGAAGTTGTCACCTTCAAGGTGGCTCACGCCCGGCCAGCCGACGATGCTGCGGGTCCAGATACGGTCATCGTATGCCCCTACGGTAGGGTCGATGATGCAGTTAGAGGTCATCACGATAGGTCCAGGGAAGCGGGCGAACTCCACCTGCTGGTTCTGCCAGCCGCTGCCGTAGTTACCGATCAGATGTTTGAATTTGCGCAGTTCCGGGTAACCGTGAGCCGGCAGCATTTCGCCGTGGGTGTAGACGTTAACGCCGGTGCCTTCGGTTTGCTCCAGTAAGTTGTACAGATCTTTCAGGTCATGGCCGGAGATCAGGATGCACTTACCTTCCGTCGCTTTCACGTTGACCTGAGTAGGCGTCGGGTGGCCATATTTGGTGGTTTCACCGGCGTCCAGAATGCTCATCACTTTGAAGTTCATCTGGCCGATTTCCATCGAACAGGCCAGCAGCGCTTCCAGATCGGCAGGCCAGGTGCCGAGCCATGCCATGATTTTGTGGTACTGGGCGTAGATGTCGTTGTCGTACTGGCCGAGCACGTGGGCGTGTTCCATATAGGCTGCCGCGCCTTTCAGACCGTACAGGCACAGCAGGCGCAGGCCGAGAATGTTCTCGCCAATCGCCGCTTTGTCTTTGTTCGGGGTAAATTCCGCCGCCTGACGCTGCAGGTCGCCGAGGTCGTCGCTGACCAACTGCAGATCGGCCATCGGGTTGTCGACGCTGGCACCGTGCTCAATCTGCTGGCACTGTGCCTTGAGCGCTTCACGCATGGCGATAGCTTCGCGCGCATAGCCAATGATTCGCGGGGAATCGAAGTTGACGTTGGTCAGGGTGGAGAAAAATGCCCGTGGGGCAAAGTTATCAATATCATGATCGATGATGCCATATTCACGCGCCTTCAACGCCCATGCGGACAGGCCTTGTAAAGAGGCAATCAGCAGATCCTGGAGATCGGAGGTTTCTGCTGTTTTACCGCACATACCCTGCGCGTAAGAGCAGCCGTTCCCTGCCGGAGTACGGATGGTTTGTTCACATTGCACACAAAACATGGTCACACCTTTAAAGTTATATTTTAGATACATGTTTAAGGTTATGCCTGTCACCGAAGGGATAAAAGGTATTTCTAATACAATTTAAAGGGAGATTGATTTAACGCAAATTTGCCGGGGTCCGGCGGCGGAAAGTCACCGCGGTGGTCTGAAAACCACGCCGTGTATCCAGGGGATAACAGGCGTGGTCAGCCGCGAGCAAAACGAGATCAGGCGGAGAAAAGGGCGATCAGCACCGGCACCAGCAGGCTTAATACAAACCCGTGAACGATGGCGGCAGGGACGATATCGACGCCCGCGGAACGTTGCAGTACCGGCAGGGTGAAGTCCATTGAGGTGGCACCGCACAGCCCTAATGCCGTTGAGCGACTGCGACGCACCAGGCCCGGGATCAGCATAATAGCCAGCAGTTCGCGGGCGAGGTCGTTAAAGAAAGCCGCGCTGCCGATCACCGGGCCGTAGGATTCGGTTAACAGGATCCCGGAGAGCGAATACCAGCCGAAGCCGGAGGCCATTGCCAGGCCGGTCTTCAGCGGCAGGTCGAGAATAAAGGCATTAATAACCCCTGCGATCATTGAACTGGCCGCCACCACCACCGCCACAATCATTCCGCGCCGGTTAAGCACTATCTGGCGCAGGGTCATTCCATTATTT
This sequence comes from Klebsiella sp. R445, assembly GCF_051131755.1. Classification (NCBI taxonomy): domain Bacteria; kingdom Pseudomonadati; phylum Pseudomonadota; class Gammaproteobacteria; order Enterobacterales; family Enterobacteriaceae; genus Klebsiella; species Klebsiella sp. R445. Next base: position 1,454,524 of record NZ_CP180446.1, on the reverse strand, counting down.
CGCAGCTGAATACCAATCAGGAACAGCAGGAAGATCAGCGTATATTCGCTGGCCTCGATAGCGTGCTGTAAAAATGACAAACCGCTCAGACCAATGAGGAAACCAATAAACACCACGCCGCACAGTTGCAGGGATTCCATTGCCATTGCGACCCGGGACGGTAATTTCTCCTGGCGGTGCGGGTGGCGCCACGGCATTTTCTGTTCCAGCCACAGCAGTGCCGCAATATTGCACAGCAGGATCACCACGACGCTGACCGCAGCATAATGGAGTATCGACAGCAGGTTGCTGGATAAATTGTCGAGGAAGGCGAGGCTAATCCCCATGAAAAAGAGGATGACGTAAACAATCCAGCTCAACAACCGTGTAATCAGTTTCAGTGCCGAGGGGTGACGCAGAGGAATAAGGTAGCCGATAACCAGCGGCAGAAGAATGATTAATAATCCCGAAAACATGAACGGTCTGGTCCTTGCAGAGTGAGAATAGCGCCCCTGACACTACCCAAATCACCGAACCGAGTAAAGATGCGTCAAAAAAAAGAAAAGCCCGGCATTGCCGGGCCTTTCACGAAATCAAACTGGTGATTAATCGCGTTTTTCCAGCAGAGTACGATACAGTACGCCACCCAGAATACCGCCGATGATTGGCATCACCCAGAACAGCCACAGCTGCTGCAGCGCCCAACCGCCCTGGAAAATAGCGACCGCGGTGCTACGTGCCGGGTTAACGGAGGTGTTGGTGACCGGGATGCTGATCAGGTGGATTAAGGTCAGTGCCAGACCAATCGCGATAGGTGCGAAGCCGGCCGGTGCGTTTTTATCCGTTGCGCCATGAATCACCAGCAGGAAGCCACAGGTCAGGACGATTTCGATAACAATCGCGGAAAGCATGGAGTAACCGCCCGGTGAGTGCTCGCCGAACCCGTTCGAAGCGAAACCGCTGGCAGCAACATCAAAGCCGGCTTTACCGCTGGCAACGACATACAGGATGGCTGCTGCAATGATACCGCCAACCACCTGAGCGATAATATAACCAATCACGTCTTTCGCCGGGAAACGACCGCCGGCCCACAGACCTAAGGTGACCGCCGGGTTGAAGTGGCCGCCGGAAATATGACCAACAGCATACGCCATGGTTAATACAGTTAAACCGAAGGCCAGTGCGACACCGGCAAAACCAATTCCCAGTTCCGGGAAGGCTGCTGCGAGAACGGCGCTACCGCAACCGCCAAACACAAGCCAGAATGTCCCAAAGCATTCCGCTGCTAATTTTCTAAACATAACCACCTCAAAAAATAATGTAAACGAGCACGAATTTTCGTGCCTATCTTTATTTATCGACGCAAAGGATGAAGATAAAAATAAAACGACGCTATTCTATGAACAATCATCATCCTGCGGCTAGCCAAATAACTAAATATAATTTGATTTAGGGCAATGTGATCGTAATCCTTTTGCCAGTGGTCATTCAAGAAAAGTGTAGAACAAAAATAATAAAGATAACCACTTTACAGCATGAATTATTTTTAAAGCGAATAGCATGGTGAATAATCATATCCCGGTCCTATTATGGACTTTACGTCGCACCGCGATGCTGGCGAACAGTGTCATGTTCAGGCATGTGTCGCTATACTGCTGATAACTGAAGGAGAAAGTGGTTACTGAGCGGAGGGGATATGCATCTTGAGCGGGTAGAGATCGTCGGTTTTCGCGGTATCAATCGTTTATCGTTGATGCTGGAGCAAAATAACGTTCTGATCGGCGAAAATGCCTGGGGTAAATCCAGCCTGCTGGATGCGCTGACGCTACTGTTGTCGCCAGAATTCGAGCTGTACCATTTTGTGCGCGATGATTTTTGGTTCCCGCCGGGTGATGTACAGGGACGCGAGCACCATCTGCATATTATTTTAACCTTCCGTGAGAACGAACCGGGCCACCACCGGGTGCGCCGTTTCCGCCCGCTTAACGACTGCTGGGTGCCCTGCGAAGATGGCTACCAGCGTATTTTTTATCGCCTGGAAGGTGAGCTGACGGAAGATGGTAGCGTGATGACGCTGCGCAGCTTTATCAACGGCAAAGGCGAAGCGCTGGAGCTGGACGATATCGATGAGATGGTGCGGCATCTGGTGCGGCTGATGCCGGTGTTGCGCCTGCGCGATGCGCGTTTTATGCGCCGCATTCATAACGACACCGTGCCGCATTCGCCGCAAGTTGAGATCACCGCCCGGCAGCTGGACTTTCTCTCCCGTGAGCTGGTGAATCACCCACAAAACTTAACCGACAGCCAGATTCGCCAGGGGTTGTCGGCCATGGTGCAGTTGCTGGAACACTACTTTGCCGAGCAGAGCAGCGCCCAGTCCCGCCACCGGCTGATGCGCCGGCACTCCCATGATGAACAACGCAGCTGGCGTTATCTGGACATTATCAACCGGATGATTGATAAACCCGGCGGCCGCAGCCATCGGGTGATTCTGTTGGGGCTGTTTTCAACCTTGTTACAGGCCAAAGGGACGGTACGGCTTGACCGCGATGCGCGCCCTTTATTGCTGATCGAAGACCCGGAAACCCGGCTGCACCCGATCATGCTGTCGGTGGCGTGGCATCTCCTGAATTTGCTGCCGTTGCAGCAGGTCACCACCACCAACTCTGGTGAACTGCTGTCGCTGACGCCGGTGGAGCACGTTTGTCGACTGGTGCGCGAGTCCTCGCGCGTCTCGGCCTGGCGGCTTGGACCGGGTGGCATGAACGCCGAAGACAGCCGACGTATTGCGTTTCATATCCGCTTTAATCGCGCCTCATCGCTGTTTGCCCGCTGCTGGCTGCTGGTGGAAGGGGAGACCGAGACCTGGGTGATCAACGAACTGGCCCGGCAGTGCGGGCACCATTTCGACGCCGAAGGGGTCAAGGTCATTGAGTTTGCCCAGTCGGGCCTCAAGCCGCTGATTAAGTTTGCCCGCCGGATGGGCATTCAGTGGCACGTGCTGGTCGATGGCGACGAAGCCGGGAAAAAATATGCCGCCACGGTGCGCAGCCTGCTCAACGACGATCGCGATCTGGAGCGCGACCATCTGACCGTGCTGCCGGCGCTGGATATGGAACACTTTATGTACCGCCAGGGCTTTAACGATGTTTATCATCGGGTGGCGCAGCTGCCGCCGAACGTGCCGATGAACATGCGCCGGGTGATCACCAAAGCGATTCATCGTTCGTCGAAACCGGATCTGGCGATCGAAGTGGCAATGGAAGCCGGGCGTCGCGGCATCGAGTCGGTGCCAACGCTGTTGAAAAAAATGTTTTCCCGTGTGCTGTGGCTGGCGCGGGGTCGCGCCGATTAAGCGCCTGGCCCATTAAGGCTGGCGCTAACGCACGGAATTATCGGCTTTAGCCAAATTCCGCGTTATGTTTGCGCGCGCTGCGGATAGAATTGGCATCTTGCTCTGCGGGTGAATACATCAGGAATAGTTATGAAGCTTAATGGAAAGCGCAGGAAATTCTGGTGGCTGCTGGCCGTCATCGTACTGGCCATGGCCGTTTGGGGATGGCGGATATTGAATGCGCCGTTACCGCAGTATCAGACGCTGGTGGTGCGCCAGGGGGATTTACAGCAGAGTGTGCTGGCGACCGGTAAGCTGGATGCCCTGCGTAAGGTCGATGTCGGGGCACAGGTAAGCGGGCAGTTGAAAACGCTGCGGGTGAATATCGGCGACAAAGTCCAGAAAGATCAGCTGCTGGGGGTGATCGACCCCGAGCAGGCAGAAAACCAAATTAAAGAAGTCGACGCCACGCTGATGGAGCTTCGCGCCCAGCTCAATCAGGCGCGTGCAGAGCGCAAGCTGGCGGCGGTCACCTTAGCGCGTCAGCAGCAGCTGGCCCAGCGTCAGCTGGTATCACGCCAGGAGCTCGATACCGCAGCCACGGATTTGGCAGTGAAAGAGGCGCAAATCGGCACCATTGAGGCGCAGATTAAGCGTAATCAGGCAACCTTAGATACCGCAAAAACCAACCTCGACTACACGCGCATCCTGGCGCCGATGTCCGGTGAAGTGACGCAAATTACCACCCTGCAAGGGCAAACGGTGATCGCTGCGCAGCAGGCGCCGAACATCCTGACGCTGGCTGACCTCAGTACCATGCTGGTGAAAGCCCAGGTCTCTGAAGCCGATGTGATTCACCTTCGTCCCGGGCAGAAAGCGTGGTTTACGGTGCTCGGCGATCCGCTGACCCGTTATGAAGGACGCCTGAAAGATATCCTGCCGACCCCGGAAAAGGTCAATGACGCCATTTTCTACTATGCCCGCTTTGAAGTGCCGAACCCGCAGGGCATTCTGCGCCTGGAGATGACGGCTCAGGTGCATATCCAGATGGCGGAAGTGAAAAATGTCATCACCATCCCGCTTAGCGCGCTGGGCGATGCTGTCGGCGATAACCGGTACAACGTGCGTCTGCTGCGTACCGGCGAGGTCAAAGAGCGTGAAGTGACGATTGGCGCACGCAACGATACCGATGTTGCGGTGGTGAAAGGGCTGGATGAGGGTGATGAAGTGATCACCGGCGAAAGCCATGCCGGGACCGCAAAATGACCGCATTGCTGGAACTGTGTGATATCCGCCGCAGCTACCTCTCCGGTGACGGCAGCGTGGATGTGTTGAAAGGGGTCACGCTGAACATTGCTGCCGGTGAAATGGTTGCCATCGTCGGGGCCTCCGGCTCGGGTAAATCGACCTTAATGAATATCCTCGGTTGCCTCGATAAACCGACCAGCGGCACCTATCGCGTGGCCGGGACGGACGTTGCGCAGCTGAGCGGTGACGAACTGGCCCGGCTGCGTCGGGAGCATTTTGGTTTTATCTTCCAGCGTTACCATCTGCTGTCGCACCTGACGGCGGCACAGAACGTTGAAGTTCCGGCGGTTTACGCCGGTACGGAACGGCGGGCGCGTCTGGAGCGGGCACGCGAGCTGCTGGTGCGGCTGGGCCTTGGCGATCGGGCGGAGTATCAGCCTTCGCAGCTCTCCGGCGGCCAGCAGCAGCGCGTCAGTATTGCCCGGGCGCTCATGAACGGCGGCGAGGTGATTCTGGCCGATGAACCCACCGGCGCGCTGGATAGCCGCTCGGGGGAAGAGGTGATGGCGATCCTCCATCAGCTGAAATCCCAGGGACATACGGTGATCATCGTCACCCACGATCCGTTAGTAGCGGCGCAGGCTGAACGGATCATCGAGATCCACGATGGCGAAATTGTGCGTAACCCGCCTGCGAAGGAAACAACCGGCGGCGTGCCGCGTCAGGCGAAGCGGGCGGAGCCTTCTCCGTGGCGCCAGTTCACCAGCGGATTTCGTGAGGCGCTGGTGATGGCCTGGCGGGCGATGGCGGCGAACAAAATGCGCACGTTGCTGACTATGCTCGGCATTATCATCGGTATCGCGTCAGTGGTGTCGATTGTGGTGGTCGGGGATGCGGCGAAACAGATGGTGCTGGCGGATATTCGCGCTATTGGTACCAACACCATTGATGTCTATCCCGGCAAAGATTTCGGCGATGACGACCCTCGCTACCAGCAGGCGCTGAAGTATGACGACCTGCTGGCAATTCAAAAGCAGCCCTGGGTGAGCTCTGCGACGCCTGCGGTGTCAAAAAGCCTGCGCCTGCGTGCAGACAACGTTGACGTTGCCGCCAGCGCGGAAGGGGTAGGGGCGCAATATTTTAACGTTTACGGGATGACCTTCAGCGAAGGCAACACCTTCAACGAGCTGCAGCTTAACAGCCGGGCGCAGGTGGTGGTGCTGGATAGCAACACCCGTCGTCAGCTGTTCCCGCATAAAACGCGTGTCGTCGGTGAAATCATTCTGGTGGGCAATATGCCAGCCACCATCGTTGGCGTGGCGGATGAGAAGCAGTCGATGTTTGGCAGCAGTAAAATTCTGCGGGTGTGGCTGCCGTACTCCACCATGGCCGGCAGAGTGATGGGACAATCGTGGTTGAACTCCATTACCGTGCGCGTACGTGAAGGTTATGACAGTGCGACCGCTGAACAGCAGCTGCTGCGTCTGCTGGAGCTCCGTCACGGCAAAAAAGATGTTTTTACCTGGAATATGGACAGCATCTTGAAAACGGCGGAACGGACCACACATACATTACAGCTGTTTCTGACCCTGGTGGCGGTGATTGCACTGGTGGTGGGCGGTATCGGAGTGATGAATATCATGTTGGTATCGGTGACCGAGCGGACCCGTGAAATTGGTATTCGGATGGCTGTCGGGGCGCGGGCCAGCGATGTGCTGCAGCAGTTTTTGATCGAAGCGGTGTTAGTCTGCCTGGTCGGCGGCGCGCTGGGTGTGACGTTATCGTTGATGATCGCCTTCGTTCTGCAGCTGTTTTTGCCCGGCTGGGAGATCGGTTTTTCGCCGCTGGCGCTGGTCACCGCCTTTTTATGTTCGACGTTGACCGGCGTGCTGTTTGGCTGGCTTCCGGCTCGCAATGCCGCGCGACTTGATCCGGTGGACGCGCTGGCCCGCGAGTAGAAACAAAAAAATGCCAGTCAGAAGGACTGGCATTTTACTGGCGGGATGTACACAATGAAGCGAAAGCGTTATGCAGCCACTTCGGCTTCCACAGGAACAATCACGCTGGCGTGATTGCCTTTCGGCCCCTGGTGAACATCAAACCGAACGGCTTGTCCGGCTTTTAGCGTTCTGTAACCATCCATCTGGATGGTGGAGTAATGGGCGAAAATGTCTTCGCCGCCGCCCTCAGGGCAGATAAAACCGAACCCTTTGGCATTGTTGAACCACTTAACAGTACCCATTTCCATACTTCGACATCCTTCGTAATTCTTTATAAGTAAGATGGAATGAACCGGCAGTGGAGTGACGAGTTGTTCAAATGCTCGCCAACTCTCGCCAGTACAATTTAGAGAAATACGGAAATGCGTCAAGCGATTGACGGTAATGGAAGGCGAAAAATGCGTCAAAATTTGAAGCAGTTAACGCTATTGCCGGGGAATGTGACAGACATCGCGGATGGAAGTAATAGATGATAGTTATCTATGATCTATTGTAGATTTGTGATGTGCATAGCCACTGGTCATCAACAGGCCGCCGCCTGTTGGCAACAGCAACCATTGATGAACATTGACGATGAGTAAGAGAGATTGGCTGGATTTCGATCAGCTGGTAGAAGACGAAGTTCGTAATGAACTTAAACCACCATCTATGTATAAAGTGATATTGCTCAATGATGACTACACTCCAATGGAGTTTGTTATTGACGTGTTACAAAAATTCTTTTCTTATGATGTAGAACGTGCAACGCAACTGATGCTGACGGTTCACTATCAAGGTAAAGCGATTTGTGGTGTATTTACTGCAGAAGTTGCGGAAACCAAAGTCGCGATGGTGAACGAATACGCGAAGGAGAACGAGCATCCATTGCTGTGTACGCTAGAGAAAGCCTGAAGACAGGCATGAAAATTGGGGGAGGTGCCTATGCTCAATCAAGAACTGGAACTCAGTTTAAATATGGCTTTCGCCAGAGCGCGCGAGCACCGTCATGAGTTCATGACCGTCGAGCACTTGTTGCTGGCGCTGCTCAGCAACCCTTCGGCCCGCGAGGCGTTAGAAGCCTGCTCCGTGGACCTGGTGGCGCTGCGTCAGGAACTCGAAGCCTTCATCGAACAGACCACACCCGTACTGCCCGCCACGGAAGAAGAGCGCGACACTCAGCCGACGCTGAGTTTCCAGCGTGTGCTGCAACGCGCGGTCTTCCACGTCCAATCCTCTGGCCGCAGTGAAGTCACCGGCGCCAACGTTCTGGTCGCGATTTTCAGCGAACAGGAATCGCAGGCGGCCTATCTGCTGCGTAAACACGAAGTCAGCCGTCTCGACATCGTTAACTTCATTTCTCACGGTACACGCAAAGACGAGCCGAGCCAGCCTTCCGATAACAGCGGAAGCCAGCCCAGCAATGAAGAGCAAGCAGGCGGGGAGGATCGTATGGAAAACTTCACCACCAATCTCAATCAGCTTGCTCGCGTCGGCGGAATCGATCCGTTGATCGGCCGCGAAAAAGAGCTGGAGCGTGCGATTCAGGTTCTGTGCCGTCGCCGGAAAAATAACCCGCTGCTGGTGGGCGAATCTGGGGTCGGTAAAACCGCCATTGCCGAAGGGCTTGCCTGGCGTATTGTGCAAGGCGACGTGCCAGAGATTATGGCCGATTGCACCATCTACTCGCTGGATATTGGCTCTCTGCTGGCGGGGACAAAATACCGCGGTGATTTTGAAAAACGTTTCAAAGCGCTGCTTAAGCAGCTTGAACAGGATACCAACAGCATTCTGTTTATTGACGAAATCCACACCATTATCGGTGCAGGTGCGGCTTCTGGTGGCCAGGTCGATGCGGCCAACCTGATTAAACCGCTGCTCTCCAGCGGCAAAATTCGGGTGATGGGCTCAACCACTTACCAGGAGTTCAGCAACATCTTCGAAAAAGACCGTGCTCTGGCGCGTCGCTTCCAGAAGATTGATATTACCGAACCTTCTGTGGAAGAGACGGTGCAGATCATCAACGGCCTGAAACCGAAGTACGAAGCGCACCACGATGTGCGTTACACCGCGAAAGCGGTACGTGCGGCGGTCGAGCTGGCGGTGAAATACATTAACGACCGCCATCTGCCGGACAAGGCTATCGACGTGATCGACGAGGCCGGGGCACGGGCGCGTTTAATGCCAGCCAGCAAGCGTAAGAAAACCGTCAACGTGGCGGATATCGAGTCGGTGGTGGCGCGGATTGCCCGTATTCCTGAGAAGAGCGTCTCGCAGAGCGATCGCGATACGCTGAAAAATCTCGGCGACCGTCTGAAAATGCTGGTCTTTGGTCAGGGTAAAGCGATTGAAGCTTTGACTGAGGCCATCAAGATGGCGCGTGCGGGCCTGGGCCACGAGCACAAACCTGTTGGTTCATTCCTCTTCGCCGGGCCGACCGGGGTCGGGAAAACCGAGGTGACCGTGCAGCTGGCGAAAGCGCTGGGTATTGAGCTGCTGCGTTTTGATATGTCCGAATATATGGAACGTCATACCGTCAGCCGTCTGATTGGCGCGCCTCCGGGTTACGTCGGTTTCGATCAGGGCGGGTTGCTGACCGATGCGGTGATTAAGCATCCGCATGCGGTGCTGCTGCTGGATGAGATCGAAAAAGCGCACCCGGACGTCTTTAACCTGCTGCTGCAGGTGATGGATAACGGCACGCTGACCGACAATAACGGCCGCAAGGCGGACTTCCGTAACGTGGTGCTGGTGATGACCACCAACGCCGGGGTGCGTGAGACCGAGCGTAAATCAATCGGCCTTATCCAGCAGGATAACAGCCCGGATGCGATGGATGAGATCAAAAAGATCTTTACGCCGGAATTCCGTAACCGTCTCGACAACATTATCTGGTTCGATCATCTCTCTACAACGGTGATCCATCAGGTGGTGGATAAGTTTATCGTCGAGCTGCAGGTTCAGCTGGATCAGAAAGGCGTCTCGCTGGAAGTGAGTCAGGAAGCACGAGACTGGCTGGCAGAAAAAGGCTACGACCGGGCAATGGGCGCACGTCCAATGGCGCGTGTTATTCAGGATAACCTGAAAAAACCGCTGGCTAACGAGCTGCTGTTTGGTTCGCTGGTTGATGGTGGGCAGGTGACCGTCGCACTGGATAAAGAGAAAGGTGCGTTGACCTATAACTTCCAGAGTGCACAGAAACATAAACCGGAAACGGCGCACTAAGTTCTACCGTGCGGTTATCGCAAAAAACCGGCCTGTTGGCCGGTTTTTTTATGCCGCTATTTTAGCCGGCTGCAGAAATGAAAAGGCCGGAAATTATCCCGGCCTTCAGCATCTGACGCCACGAGGGCGGAAAACTATCAGCGACTACGGAAGACAATGCGGCCTTTGCTCAGGTCGTACGGGGTCAGCTCAACAGTCACTTTGTCGCCCGTCAGAATGCGGATGTAGTTCTTACGCATTTTACCGGAAATATGCGCAGTTACCACGTGACCGTTTTCCAGTTCTACGCGGAACATTGTGTTAGGCAACGTGTCAAGTACGGTGCCCTGCATTTCAATATTGTCTTCTTTGGCCATCTAGTCCTCTGGGGTATCACTACCGTAGTTTTGAACCGGCAAGATAATGCCGAAGTTCAGCGAGTAAGTAAAGTCTTTACGTTATCCCCGGCATACTTCAAATTGCGTGGGCGTTGGCTGTCATCGTTCACCTCAGTCGCTTACTTCAGTAAGCTCCTGGGGATTCACTGCGTCGCCGCCTGCCTGCCACTCGAATTATTTAGGGTATAGGCGCTTTTATCTTTCTGGCTGTCTTCGCTTACGCGGTCACATAGTTATTGATGTGCCAGGGGCTTATCGTTGCCAACCCGACGCATCCTAAATTATTCAGGATATAAATTTCTGAAGTAGTTTTGGCGCATTGCCCGTAATCCACACGGAAAAGCCGTATGACAGGCGCAAACGTAAAGGGGGAGTGACAGAACGATGGGCGTTATCTGACTCTTATTATTCCCAAACGGCGGCGGGGCAACAGGCAGAAGCTACTCTACTGCGCAATTATACCATCATGGTGAAAAATGTGCTGAAAACATTTACGCATGACCGGCAAATAGCACCCTCGGTACCCAAAACCGTGCAGGAAGATGGCAGGTACGTAATTCAGCCAGATGGTCAAGATAATCACGGCGAGGGATTTCGACGGCGCCAAGCGATGCCGTATGATTATTCAGCACCTGGCAGTCAATCAATTTACCGCCATCGTGGGCAAATACCTGGCTGAAAATCAGTAATGCCGTTTTTGAGGCATTTTCTGCATGGCTGAACATCGACTCACCACAAAACAATGCCCCCTGAGCCACGCCATACATGCCGCCCACCAGGGTGTCGTCTTGCCAGACTTCAATCGAGTGCGCATGGCCCAGCTCATGGAGCTGGTGATAGGCCTTAACGATGCCGGGGGTGATCCACGTGCCTTCGTCACGGTTCTCGGCGCAACCTTCAATGACCTGACCAAACGCATGGTTGAGCGTGACGCGATAGGGCGAGCGTTGGTGAAAACGCTTCATGCTGCGGCTGAGGTGAAACTGTTCTGGCCACAGGACCGCGCGGGGGTCGGGAGACCACCATAAAATAGGATCGCCCGGAGAAAACCAGGGGAAAATGCCGTGCTGATAGGCCATCAACAGGCGTGACGGGCTGAGATCGCCGCCGAGCGCCAGCAGGCCGTTCGGTTCGCGCAGGGCGCCTTCCGGGGAAGGGAAGGCAATGGACTGACGGGAGAGCTGAACCAGACGCATTTTAACCTCAATACGCACCAGGCAATTGTCCAATAGACTCGCGGCGTTTCAACTGGCCACTACCGTTGTCGTTTCAGGCTAACGGCTGGCACAAGGGCACCATGTTGGTGCCCTGAAACGCCTAAAGTATATACGCAAAACGAGGGGAAATATCCCGTCTACAGACGCTGTTTAAACTGGTAATAACGCCCTTGTTTCGCCAGCAGTTCTGCGTGATTACCTTGCTCAATAATCTTCCCGTTGTCCATGATAATTATCTGATTAAAACGTGCCAGTCCGCGCAGACGGTGGGTAACCATCAGGACGGTTTTTTCACGCATCACATCACTCAGTAAATCAAGGATTTGGCTTTCTGTTGTCGCATCAAGCCCTTCGGTGGGCTCATCAAGCAGCATCAGCGGCGCATCATGCAGCAGGGCACGGGCGATGGCCAGTCGGCGTAGCTCGCCGCCGGAAAGTTGACGACCGCCTTCGCCCAACCAGGCATTGAGGCCGCTGTCTTCCAGCAGTTTCTCCAGACCCACGCGTTCCAGGGTGCTGGTGAGCTGAGCATCACTGGCGCCTGGGGCGGCCAGCAGCAGGTTGTCGCGCAGCGTGGCGCTGAACAGATGCACCCGCTGAGGAACAACGCTCATTGTCCGACGCAGGGAAGCTTCATTGATGTGCGTCAACGGTTGACCGTTAAGCAGGATCTCACCCTGCGCCGGATCCCAGGCGCGAGTCAGAAGCTGCAACAGTGTCGATTTGCCGCATCCGGTACGCCCCAGAATCGCGATATGCTCGCCTGCCTTGACCTGCAACGAGACGGTATCCAGCGCCGGAGCCGGCTGCTGCGGATAGCTAAAGGTGACCTTATCCAGGGTCAGTGCAACGCGCTCAGGCGCTTGTTCCGCACCAGACACGAAAGTGACTTCTGGCTGTTGTTCGGTAATTTGCGTAATCCGACGAGCGGAAGCAATCACCTGACCAAGATGCTGAAACGCACCGGTGACCGGGGCCAGCGCTTCAAATGCGGCCAGGGCGCAAAAAACAAACAGGGCGATCAGCGCACCAGGCTGGCTGTTTCCGCCCACCCCGGCAGAAGCCAGCCACAGCATGGCAATCACCGCGATACCGCCAATCAGCAGCATCAGCGCCTGCGACAGGGCAGTGAGATCTGCCTGGCGACGTTGTGCTTCCTGCCAGCGCTGTTCGGTCTTTTCCATCTGCGCCCGGTAGCGGTCACTGGCGCTGAACAGCATCAGCTCTGCCTGCCCTTGTAACCAGGAGGTCAACTGCTGGCGATATTGTCCGCGCTGCCGGGTGATATGTTCACCCGTCGGTTTTCCGGCGCGATAAAACAGCGGCGGCAAAATAACCAGCGTTAACAGCATGATCCCGCCCAGAGTCAGCGCCAGCGTAACGTCGAGAATGCTCAGGCCAGCGGTAACCACCAGAATGACAACCAGCGCGCCAACCAGCGGGGAGATCACCCGCAGATAGAGGTGGTCCAGCGTATCGACGTCGGCAACCACCCGGTTAAGGAGCTCACCCTGACGAAAACGCGCCAGCCCGGCAGGGGAGAGCGGCAGCAGTTTGCTGAAGGTGAATACCCGCAGATGTTGCAGCACGCGGAAGGTGGCGTCATGGCTGACGAGACGCTCAAAATAGCGACCAGCAGTACGCAGAATTGCCGCACCACGCACGCCCGCGGCCGGGAGCATATAGTTGAAGCTGTAGATCCCGGCGACACCCACTACGGCACTGGCGGATAAGAACCAGCCCGAAAGCGTCAGCAGGCCAATGCTGGCCAGCAGAGTGATAATCGCCAGGACTACGCCGATCGTCAGCAGCCAGATATGCCGCTTGTACAACGCCAGATAAGGCAATAATGCGCGCATTTAAATCTCCTCCTGACGGTGGGCTAACAGGGTCGCAAAATGACCCTCGGCAGCGGCCAACTGAGCATAGGGACCCTGTTCGACAATCTGACCGTCCCGCATCACCCAGATCGCATCCCAATCGGCGATACCTTCCAACTGGTGGGTGACCATCAGCGTGGTTTGTTGCGACGAGGCGTTAAACAACGCCTGCATCACCCGCTGCTCGCTGTGGGCATCGAGGCTGGCCGCAGGTTCATCTAATAACAGCAGACGGCAGGGCACCAGCAGCGCGCGTGCCACGGCAATGCGCTGTGCCTGGCCGACGGACAGGCGACCGGCCTGATCGCCGACCGGCGTGTGAATGCCTTGCGGCAGCTGAGAGACAAATTCGCTCACCCAGGCTTTATCCAGCGCCAGCTGGAGCTGTGCGTCGGTGGCTTCCGGCCAGGCCAACAGCACGTTTTCACGCAAGGTTGCCGCCGGGAGTTGAGGGTTCTGTCCCACCCAACTGAGCAGGCGATGCCAGCGGTTGGCGTCGAGGTCGCGCAGTTCAATACCGTTGACCAGCAGCGAACCTTCGTAAGGAAGAAAACCGGTTAATGTGCTGAGGAGTGAGCTTTTCCCCGAACCACTTTGGCCCACCAGTACCACGCGCTTGCCGGCTGGAAGCGTAAAGTTGAGCGGACCCGCCAACGTTTTTCCTTCCGGGGACTTAATCAACAAATCATGCGCTTCAAGGCGAATCAGCTCATTGTCACTGAGCACTTTTTCACCTTTTTTATCCTGTGCCAGCGGTGTTTCCATAAACGTCTTCAGGCTGTCTGCGGCGCCAATGGCCTGCGCTTTGGCGTGGTAGAAGGTGCCCAAATCACGCAGCGGCTGGAAAAACTCCGGCGCCAGGATCAGGGTCAGGAAACCCGACATCAAGGTCACCCCGACGCCATAATGGCCGAAATTCAGCTCGCCGAGATAGGAGAAGCCGAAATAGACCGCCACCAGCGCAATAGAGAGGGAGGTGAAAAACTCCAGCACGCCCGACGAGAGAAAGGCGAGGCGTAACACTTCCATCGTCCGCTGGCGGAAATCCTGGGATGCTTCACGAATATTGTCGGTTTCTGCTTCACCGCGATGAAACAGCCGCAGCGTCTCCATGCCGCGCAGGCGGTCGAGGAAATGGCCGCTTAACCGGGCCAGCGCCAGAAAGTTACGCCGGTTGGCATCAGCCGCGCCCATGCCGACCATCGCCATAAACAGCGGGATCAGCGGTGCGGTACCGAGCAGAATCAGTGCGGCTGCCCAGTTAATCGGGAAAATAGTCAGGACAATCAGCAGCGGTACGCAGGCCGCTAGCGTCATCTGCGGCAAATAGCGCGCGTAGTAGTCGTGCATATCATCAATTTGCTCAAGAATGAGCGTCGCCCAGCTTCCTGCTGGTTTGCCCTGAATCCATGCCGGGCCCGCCTGCTGTAAGCGATCGAGCACCTGGCGGCGGATTTCGCAACGAATATGCTGTCCGGCCATGAACCCCACTCGTTCACGGAACCAGACCACCCAGGCACGGAGAATAAAAATTAATGCCAGCACAATAAACGGCAGCACCAGCGCCGTTGCCGGAATATTCTCCATGATCATGCGATGAAGGATCCGCGCCAGCAGCCAGGCCTGGCCGACGATCAGCAGACCGCTAATGACCCCCAGGGCGCGGGAAATCATCAACCAGCGACGGGAGAGAATGCTTTGATTTTTTAACCAACGTGTTAACTCTTGCTGACGGGTTTTATTCATTGCGCACTTTGCAGGTGTAGTTATGAGGTTTTTAGGCTGGGCAATGTTACAACGAGGAAAAAATAAAGGCGACTTTTCGTCGCCTTCTTTACCTTTGTTACTGACTTGTAAAGATTATTTGCAAGCGTCGGCTAAACCATCAAGATAACGCTCGGCATCCAGTGCCGCCATGCAGCCGGTACCGGCAGAGGTGATCGCCTGACGATAGATGTGGTCCATCACATCGCCTGCGGCGAAGACGCCCGGAACGCTGGTCTGGGTGGCGTTGCCGTGGATCCCAGACTGTACTTTGATATAGCCGTTTTCCAGCGCCAACTGGCCTTCAAAGATGGCGGTGTTAGGGCTGTGGCCGATAGCAACAAACAGACCGGCAACGTCCAGAGACTCGATATTGTCGCTATTTTGCGTGTCGCGCAGGCGCAGACCGCTCACGCCCATCTGATCGCCGGTAACCTCTTCCAGGGTGCGGTGGGTGTGCAGCACGATGTTGCCGTTTGCCACTTTATCCATCAGGCGGTTGATGAGGATTTTTTCGGCGCGGAATGAATCGCGACGGTGAATCAGATGGACTTCGGAGGCGATGTTAGATAGATACAGCGCTTCTTCAACCGCGGTGTTGCCGCCGCCGATCACGGCAACTTTCTGGTTACGGTAGAAGAAACCGTCACAGGTTGCACAGGCGGATACGCCACGGCCTTTGAAGGCTTCTTCCGATGGCAGCCCCAGATAACGTGCAGACGCGCCGGTGGCGATAATTAAGGCGTCACAGGTGTATTCACCGCTGTCACCCACCAGACGGAAAGGACGGTTCTGCAGATCGACGCTGTTGATATGGTCGAAAATAATTTCGGTATCAAACTTTGTTGCATGCTCATGCATGCGTTCCATCAGCAGCGGACCGGTCAGATCGTTCGGATCGCCTGGCCAGTTTTCCACTTCCGTCGTGGTGGTCAACTGACCGCCTTTTTCCATGCCGGTAATCAGCACTGGCTGCAGGTTTGCGCGCGCTGCGTAGACGGCAGCGGTATATCCCGCAGGTCCAGAACCAAGAATAAGCAGTTTACTGTGTTTGGTCGTGCCCATGAGATCCCCATAATTTATTGGCATACATTGGGCTGGATTGTAGGGAATTTGTTGTCGTAAAAAAAGAGCACAGCGATTTTGTTAACGATGTGTGCAATAGAAGTAGCCGATGAATTGGTGATTTTACGAACGAGGAATATAACTAATTCTACTGTCAGCGGGACAATTATAAGATGAAAACATGAGAATCAGCGGGGGGGTATAATGAATATCTGGCATCTTGTACTAAAAATCGATGTTTTGCTTTGACAATCCCCTGTGCTTTTGCGAAAACATTCATGGAAGAAAAAAAAGTGTTTCGCGTGTGGCGAATTTTCATGCACGCAAATGCCATTTTTATCCGGGTTAGCGAAATCTACGCATGGTGTGGACAGACGCCATGCGTGATGTTGGTGACTGCCGTCAGGCAACGGGCTTCTCACGTACCCCTGGGTTACTCAATGTCGTAAAGGGTAATAACAGGATGGACTCGGGCAGTGAAGGCTCTGAGTCGGAACAGGAGTAGGGAAGGAATACAGAGAGACAATAATAATGGTAGATAGCAAGAAGCGCCCTGGCAAAGATCTCGACCGCATCGATCGTAATATTTTGAATGAGCTGCAAAAAGACGGGCGTATTTCAAACGTCGAGCTTTCTAAACGGGTGGGACTTTCACCGACGCCTTGCCTTGAGCGCGTGCGTCGACTGGAAAGACAGGGTTTTATTCAGGGCTATACGGCGCTGCTCAACCCGCATTATCTGGATGCATCACTTCTGGTATTTGTTGAGATTACTCTGAATCGTGGCGCGCCGGATGTGTTTGAGCAATTTAACTCCGCTGTGCAAAAACTTGAAGAAATTCAAGAGTGTCATCTGGTTTCCGGTGATTTCGACTATCTGTTGAAAACCCGTGTACCGGATATGTCAGCGTATCGCAAATTACTGGGCGAAACCCTGCTGCGCCTGCCGGGTGTAAACGACACCCGTACCTATGTGGTAATGGAAGAAGTCAAGCAAAGCAATCGTCTGGTTATTAAGACGCGCTAACACGGAACAGGTGCAAACTCGTCGCAGTTTGATTACACTCCTGTTAATCCATACAGCAACAGTGCCGGGGAGACCCGGCACTGTTGTCCGTTTTAGCAGCAGGCAGGAAACAGCCTGATACCTGGAGAGCCTTTTTTGAGCCAGGAATACACCGAAGACAAAGAAGTCAAACTGACAAAGTTAAGCAGCGGGCGCCGACTCCTTGAGGCGTTACTCATCCTTTGCTCTCTGTTTGCCATCTGGCTGATGGCAGCATTACTGAGCTTTAATCCCTCGGATCCTAGCTGGTCACAAACGGCCTGGCACGAACCTATTCACAACATAGGCGGTATACCCGGCGCCTGGCTTGCCGATACGCTATTTTTCATCTTTGGCGTGATGGCTTACACCATTCCGGTGATCATCATCGGCGGATGCTGGTTTGCCTGGCGTAACCAGACGAACGACGAGTACATCGACTATTTCGCCGTCTCGCTACGGCTGATTGGCGCGCTGGCGCTGATCCTCACCTCCTGCGGTCTGGCGTCAATCAATGCCGATGATATCTGGTATTTCGCGTCCGGTGGCGTTATCGGCAGCTTACTGAGCACCACCCTACAACCGTTGCTGCACAGCAGCGGCGGTACGATCGCTCTGCTGTGTATCTGGGCGGCGGGTTTAACGCTGTTTACCGGCTGGTCATGGGTGAGCATCGCGGAAAAACTTGGCGGCGCTATCCTTTCTGTTCTCACCTTCGCCAGCAACCGTACCCGTCGGGACGACACCTGGGTGGATGAGGACGAATACGAAGATGATGAAGATGACGTCGATGACGACGCGAGACCGCAAGGGTCGCGCCGCGCACGTATTTTACGCAGCGCCTTAGCGCGCCGGCAGCGTCTGGCAGAAAAATTCTCTAACCCGATGGGGCGCAAGACCGATGCTGCGCTGTTCTCCGGCAAGCGCATGGACGATGCCGAAGAAGAGGTGCAGTTCAGCGCGAAGGGCGCTCCCGTTGCGGCTGATGATGTACTCTTCTCCGGTTCCAGCGCAGCACGTCCGGCAGATGCTGACGATGTCCTGTTCTCTGGCGCCAGCGCAATGCGCCCGGGTGATTTTGACCCATACGACCCGTTGCTGAATGGCCACAATATTGCCGACCCGCTGACCTCTGCAGCCGCCGCGACCGCGGCACCGCAGGCGTGGGCCGAGTCAGAGGCCGGTCTTGCGCCACAAACGGCGTATCAACCGGAAGCGGTACAGCAGCCGGTTTATCCGCCGGAGCCGACTTATCCGCCTCATCAGGCCTATCAGCCTGAACAGACACCTGTGCAGCAGCCGGTGTATCAGCCAGAGCCGACTTATCCGCAACATCAGGCCTATCAGCCTGAACAGGCTCCGGTGCAACAGCCGGTGTATCAGCCAGAGCCTACTTATCCGCAGCATCAGGCCTATCAGCCTGAGCAGGCGCCGGTACAGCAGCAGGTATATCAACCGGAGCCTACTTATCCGCCACATCAGGCCTATCAGCCTGAACAGGCACCGGTGCAACAGCCGGCGTATCAGCCAGAGCCGACTTACCCGCAGCATCAGGCCTACCAGCCTGAGCAGGCGCCGGTACAGCAGCAGGTATATCAACCGGAGCCGCCGGTTTCTTCTGCACCTGTGGTTGAGCCTGAAGCGCCGCAGGAGGATGTGAAGCCGCAGCGTCCGCCGATGTACTATTTCGAAGAAGTCGAAGAGAAGCGTGCGCGTGAGCGCGAACAGCTGGCTGCCTGGTATCAGCCGATTCCTGAACCGGCCAGCCCGGTCGCCACTCGGCCGATAACGCCAGCGCCTGCCCCGGCAACTGAGGCTGCAGCTGTCAGCGCACTTGCTGCCGGCGTGCATCAGGCTACCGGCCCAGCAGCTACGGCGGCAATGGCAGCCGCTGCTTCTGTGGCATCTTCTGGCGCACCGCTGTTCAGTCCGGCATCCGGTGGGCCGCGCGTGCAGGTGAAAGAAGGGATTGGTCCAAAACTGCCACGTCCTAACCATGTCCGCGTTCCGACACGCCGTGAGCTGGCATCCTACGGCATTAAGCTCCCGTCGCAACGCATGGCTGAAGAACAGGCCCGTAAAGCCGAGCTCGACCAGAATTATGACGATGAACCGTTAACGGACGAAGAAGTCGATGCGCTGGCGCAGGGCGAGCTGGCTCGCCAGTTTGCCGCCACCCAGCAGCAGCGCTACGGGGAAGTCTACGCATCGGATGAAGACGACGATGACGGTGCTGCCGAAGCCGAGCTGGCCCGCCAGTTTGCGGCTTCTCAGCAGCAGCGCTATAGCAGCGAACAGCCGCAGGGGGCGACGCCGTTCACCCCGGCAGATTATGATTTTTCACCGATGAAAGCGCTGGTTGACGACACGCCGAAAGCGCCGCTGTTTACCCCGACGCCAGAAGCGCAGCCGCCGGTACAGCAGCACAATCAGCAGCACTACCAGCAGCCGGTGACGCCGCCGCCAGCGATGCAGCCTCAGGTTTCTCAACCGGTTCATCAACAGCCGATGCATCAACAGCCGGTACACCAGCCGGTGCAGCATCCGCATATGGCGCCGCAGGCCCATCCTGCAGCCCAAAGCTATCAGCCACAGCAGCAGGCGCCTTCGCAGAGTACCGCTCAGCCGCCGCAGGAGAGCCTGATTCACCCGTTGCTGATGCGTAATGGCAACAGCCATCCGGTGCCGCGTCCGACGACGCCGCTGCCTTCTCTGGATCTGCTGACGCCGCCGCCAGCCGAGATCGAACCAGTTGATACGTTTGCGCTTGAGCAAATGGCGCGTCTGGTGGAAGCCCGTCTTGCCGATTTCCGCATCAAGGCCGATGTTGTGAACTACTCTCCGGGCCCGGTGATCACGCGCTTCGAGCTGAACCTGGCGCCGGGCGTGAAGGCCGCGCGTATTTCAAACCTGTCGCGGGATCTGGCGCGATCGCTCTCTACCATCGCGGTTCGTGTCGTGGAAGTGATTCCGGGCAAACCGTACGTTGGCCTGGAGCTGCCGAATAAAAAGCGTCAGACCGTCTACCTGCGTGAAGTGCTGGACTGCACGAAATTCCGCGATAACCCATCGCCGCTGACCGTGGTATTGGGGAAAGATATCGCCGGCGATCCGGTGGTGGCCGATCTGGCGAAAATGCCGCACCTGCTGGTTGCCGGTACCACCGGTTCCGGTAAATCGGTCGGCGTGAACGCCATGATCCTCAGCATGCTCTATAAAGCGCAACCGGAAGATGTGCGTTTCATCATGATCGACCCGAAAATGCTTGAACTGTCGGTCTATGAAGGGATCCCGCATTTGTTGACCGAAGTGGTCACGGACATGAAAGACGCTGCCAACGCCTTGCGCTGGAGCGTGAACGAGATGGAACGTCGCTACAAGCTAATGTCGGCACTTGGCGTGCGTAACCTCGCGGGTTACAACGAGAAAATCGCCGAAGCGGCGCGGATGGGCCGTCCGATCCCGGATCCGTACTGGAAACCGGGTGACAGCATGGATGCCGTGCATCCGGTGCTTGAAAAGCTGCCGTATATCGTGGTTCTGGTGGATGAATTCGCCGACCTGATGATGACCGTAGGCAAGAAGGTAGAAGAGCTGATCGCTCGTCTGGCGCAGAAAGCGCGTGCCGCGGGTATTCACCTGGTACTGGCAACGCAGCGTCCGTCCGTCGATGTGATCACGGGCCTGATCAAAGCGAACATCCCGACGCGTATTGCCTTCACCGTGTCGAGCAAAATTGACTCGCGTACCATCCTCGATCAGGGTGGGGCCGAATCGCTGCTGGGCATGGGGGATATGCTCTACTCCGGGCCGAACTCCACCATGCCGGTTCGTGTGCATGGCGCGTTTGTACGCGACCAGGAAGTTCACGCGGTAGTCCAGGACTGGAAAGCACGTGGACGTCCGCAGTATGTGGATGGCATCACGTCGGATAGCGAAAGCGAAGGCGGCGGCGGTGGCTTTGACGGATCGGAAGAGCTGGATCCGTTGTTCGATCAGGCGGTGAACTTCGTGACTGAAAAACGTAAAGCGTCGATTTCCGGCGTGCAGCGTCAGTTCCGTATCGGTTACAACCGCGCGGCCCGTATCATCGAGCAAATGGAAGCGCAGGGTATCGTCAGCGAACAGGGCCATAACGGCAACCGTGAAGTGCTGGCGCCGCCTCCCTTCGAGTAAGTGCAAAGTTGGGTAAATAAGCGCAAAATCAGCATTGTCTTCTGTCCCACCGCCTCAGGCGGTCCTAAATTAGGGACAGAAGAGGCTCCCGCGTCGGGAGTGACGCACATTAAGGAATAACAATGAAAAAACTCGCAATCACCTGTGCATTACTGTCTGGCTTTGTGGTCAGCCAGGTTTGGGCGGATGCCGCCAGCGATTTGAAAGGCCGCCTCGATAAGGTGAGTAGTTTCCACGCCAGCTTCACGCAAAAAGTGACGGATGGTAGCGGTAATGCGGTTCAGGACGGGCAGGGCGACCTGTGGGTGAAACGCCCTAATCTCTTTAACTGGCACATGACTCAGCCAGATGAAAGCATCCTGGTTTCCGACGGCAAAACGCTGTGGTTCTATAACCCGTTCGTTGAGCAGGCGACGGTGACCTGGCTGAAAGACGCCACCAGCAACACGCCGTTTATGCTGATTGCCCGTAACCAGGCGAACGACTGGCAGCAGTACAATATCAAGCAAAATGGCGATGATTTTGTTCTGACCCCGAAAAGCGGTAGCGGCAACCTGAAGCAGTTCACAATCAATGTGGGCCGTGACGGTACCATTCACCAGTTCAGCGCGGTAGAGCAGGATGACCAGCGCAGCAGTTACCAGCTGAAAGCACAGCAAAATGGTGCGATCGATGCATCTAAGTTCACGTTTACACCGCCGAACGGGGTGACAGTGGACGATCAACGTAAATAGAGGCGAATGTGAGCAATCTGTCGCTCGATTTTTCCGACAATGCGTTTCAACCTCTGGCCGCCCGTATGCGGCCAGAAAATTTAGCGCAGTACATCGGCCAGCAGCATCTGCTGGCACCGGGGAAACCCTTGCCGCGAGCGATTGAAGCCGGGCATCTGCATTCGATGATTCTGTGGGGGCCGCCAGGCACCGGGAAAACTACCCTGGCTGAAGTGATTGCTCGCTATGCCAGCGCCGACGTCGAACGTCTGTCGGCGGTGACCTCCGGGGTGAAAGAGATCCGCGAAGCGATCGAGCGTGCCAGGCAAAACCGCAATGCCGGGCGCCGCACCATTCTGTTTGTCGACGAAGTCCATCGTTTCAATAAAAGCCAGCAGGATGCGTTTCTGCCGCATATTGAAGACGGCACCATCACCTTTATCGGTGCGACGACGGAAAACCCCTCTTTTGAACTCAATTCCGCACTGTTATCCCGGGCGCGTGTCTATCTGCTGAAATCGCTAACCAGCGATGATATTGAGCAGGTATTAACCCAGGCGATGAACGATAAAGAGCGCGGTTACGGTGGGCAAAACATCGTTCTGCCGGACGAGACCCGCCAGGCGATAGCCGGGCTGGTGAACGGTGATGCGCGCCGGGCGCTCAACACGCTTGAGATGATGGCCGATATGGCTGAGACCGACGCTTCCGGTAACCGGGTGCTACAAGCGGCACTCCTGACCGAAATTGCCGGTGAGCGCAGCGCTCGCTTTGATAATAAAGGCGACCGTTTCTACGATTTGATCTCCGCGCTGCATAAGTCTGTACGCGGCAGTTCACCGGATGCCGCGTTGTACTGGTACGCGCGAATTATCACCGCCGGTGGCGATCCGCTGTATGTTGCTCGTCGTCTGTTAGCGATTGCATCGGAAGACGTTGGCAATGCCGATCCGCGCGGCATGCAGGTGGCGATTGCTGCCTGGGATTGCTTTACTCGCGTGGGGCCGGCAGAAGGTGAGCGCGCCATTGCCCAGGCGATTGTTTATCTGGCTTGTGCCCCGAAAAGCAACGCAGTTTATACCGCCTTTAAAGCCGCTATGGCCGATGCCCGCGAGCGTCCTGACTACGATGTACCGGTGCATCTGCGCAACGCGCCAACCCGCCTGATGAAGGACATGGGATATGGGCAAGAGTATCGTTATGCCCATGATGAGCCGAACGCTTATGCCGCCGGAGAGGCCTATTTCCCGCAGGAAATGGCCCAAACCCGTTATTATCAGCCTACAAATCGGGGGCTGGAGGGTAAAATTGGCGAAAAGCTCGCCTGGCTTACCGAACAGGATCAAAATAGCCCCATAAAACGCTACCGCTAACTGAGACGTTGCGGTAAGGTTATCAAGATATTCCGGTGGTCGTAGTCTGCGGCCACTTTTTCTTTTATTAATTCGATAAGCACAGGATAAGCATGCTCGATCCCAATCTGCTGCGTACCGAGCCAGACGCAGTCGCTGAAAAACTGGCACGCCGGGGCTTTAAGCTGGATGTAGATAAACTGCGCGCTCTGGAAGAGCGTCGTAAAGTTCTGCAGGTTGAAACTGAAAACCTGCAGGCGGAGCGTAACTCCCGATCGAAATCCATTGGCCAGGCGAAAGCGCGCGGGGAAGATATCGAGCCATTACGCCTGGAAGTGAACAAACTTGGCGAACAGCTGGATGCGGCGAAAGCCGAACTGGACGTGTTGCTGGCGGAAATCCGCGATATTGCCTTGACCATTCCGAACGTGCCTCACGACGATGTTCCGCAGGGTAAAAGTGAAGAAGACAACGTTGAAGTCAGCCGCTGGGGCACCCCTCGCGAGTTCGCTTTCGACGTCCGCGATCACGTCACCCTGGGCGAAATGCACGGTGGGCTGGACTTTGCTGCAGCGGTTAAGCTGACCGGTTCCCGTTTTGTGGTCATGAAAGGGCAGCTGGCGCGTCTGCATCGTGCACTGGCACAGTTCATGCTGGATCTGCACACCGAACAGCATGGCTATAGCGAAAACTACGTCCCGTATCTGGTCAACCAGGAAACGCTGTATGGTACCGGTCAACTGCCGAAATTCGCCGGCGATCTGTTCCACACGCGTCCGCTGGAAGAAGAAGCTGACAGCAGCAATTACGCGCTGATCCCAACGGCTGAAGTGCCGCTGACCAACCTGGTTCGCGATGCGATTATCGACGAAGACGATCTGCCGATCAAAATGACCGCCCACACGCCGTGCTTCCGCTCTGAAGCGGGATCCTACGGTCGTGATACCCGTGGTCTGATCCGTATGCACCAGTTCGACAAGGTTGAAATGGTGCAGATCGTACGCCCGGAAGATTCCATGGCTGCGCTCGAAGAGATGACCGGCCATGCGGAGAAAGTTCTGCAACTGCTGGGTCTGCCGTACCGTAAAGTGGCGTTGTGCACCGGTGACATGGGCTTCAGTGCCTGTAAAACCTATGACCTCGAAGTCTGGGTGCCGGCACAGAACACCTACCGTGAAATCTCCTCCTGCTCAAACGTCTGGGACTTCCAGGCGCGCCGTATGCAGGCTCGTTGCCGCAGCAAATCAGACAAGAAAACGCGTCTGGTTCACACGCTGAACGGCTCCGGACTGGCGGTAGGTCGTACCCTGGTGGCGGTGATGGAAAACTATCAACAGCCAGATGGCCGTATTGAAATTCCGGAAGTTCTGCGCCCTTATATGCGCGGCCTTGAATTTATCGGCTAAATTTTACCGCTCTCTCTCAAAAGCGCCTTCGGGCGCTTTTTTTTTACCCCCTTCTTGATGCCGGGCAATAATCCCCCCGGTGAATGTCCGCATACTCCCTCAGTGTTAATTCAGCATAAAAAACTATAATAAACTTATTTCGTTATATAAATATCTATATAACGATTGTCAGTGAACTGTGAGCAATCAAAGCGAGTATCCATGAAAATTAAAGCCCCCGATGCTTTACTGGCTGCCGAAGTAAGCCGGCGTGGTTTAATGAAAACCACGGCCATTGGCGGTCTGGCAATGGCCAGCAGTGCATTTACTTTACCCTTTACACGTATTGCCCACGCTGCCGGCGCGCTGGCCCCCGTCAATGAGACGGTAACCTGGAGCGCGTGTACCGTGAACTGTGGTAGCCGTTGTCCACTGCGGATGCATGTGGTTGATGGTGAAATCAAATACGTTGAAACCGACAATACCGGTGACGATAACTATGACGGCCTGCATCAGGTGCGCGCCTGCCTGCGCGGGCGTTCAATGCGTCGTCGGGTCTATAACCCCGATCGTCTGAAATACCCGATGAAGCGCGTTGGTAAGCGTGGTGAAGGTAAATTCGAGCGCATTAGCTGGGAAGAAGCCTTCGATACGATTGCCGGCAATATGCAGCGCCTGATTAAAGACTACGGAAACGAGTCTATCTATCTGAACTACGGCACCGGCACCCTCGGCGGCACCATGACCCGCTCCTGGCCACCGGGAAAAACGCTCATCGCGCGTCTGATGAACTGCTGCGGCGGGTATCTCAACCACTACGGCGATTACTCTTCGGCGCAAATTGCCGCGGGGCTGAATTACACCTACGGTGGCTGGGCCGATGGCAACAGTCCATCGGATATTGAAAACAGCCAGTTAGTGGTGCTGTTTGGTAATAACCCTGGCGAAACGCGCATGAGCGGTGGCGGGGTGACCTACTACCTGGAACAGGCGCGGCAGAAATCCAATGCCCGGATGATCATCGTCGATCCGCGTTATACCGATACCGGTGCGGGCCGCGAAGATGAGTGGATCCCGATTCGTCCCGGTACCGATGCCGCGCTGATCTCCGCACTGGCCTGGGTCATGATTACCGAAAACCGCGTCGATCAGCCATTCCTTGATAAATACTGCGTCGGCTACGACGAAAAAACGTTACCTGCGGATGCGCCGGCCAACGGTCACTACAAGGCCTATATTCTTGGCCAGGGTAGCGACGGTATTGCCAAAACCCCGCAGTGGGCCTCGACGATCACCGGTATTCCGGTCGAGCGTATCGTGCAGCTGGCTCGCGAAATTGCGACCGCCAAACCGGCGTATATCAGCCAGGGATGGGGACCGCAGCGTCATGCCAATGGTGAAATTGCCACCCGCGCGATTTCAATGCTGGCGATTCTGACCGGTAACGTCGGGATCAATGGCGGCAACAGCGGCGCGCGTGAAGGCTCCTACGACCTGCCGTTTGAGCGTATGCCAACGTTTGAAAACCCGGTTGAAACCAGCATTTCAATGTTTATGTGGACCGACGCGATTGAACGGGGCCCGGAAATGACCGCGCTGCGCGATGGCGTCCGCGGGAAAGAAAAGCTGGATGTGCCGATCAAAATGATCTGGAACTATGCCGGCAACTGCCTGATTAACCAGCACTCTGATATCAACCGCACGCATGAAATCCTGCAGGATGACAAGAAGTGCGAAATGATCGTGGTAATTGACTGCCACATGACCTCATCGGCAAAATATGCCGATATTCTGCTGCCCGACTGTACCGCTTCCGAGCAGATGGACTTCGCGCTGGATGCTTCCTGCGGCAACATGTCGTACGTGATCTTCACCGACCAGGTGATTAAACCGCGGTTTGAATGCAAGACCATTTATGACATGACCACCGAGCTGGCAAAACGCATGGGCGTGGAGCAGAAGTTTACCGAAGGCCGCACCCAGGAAGGGTGGATGCGCTATCTGCATGAGCTGTCCCGCAAGGCGATCCCGGATTTACCGGACTTCGACACCTTCCGCAAACAGGGGATTTACAAACAGCGCGATCCGGAAGGGCATCACGTTGCCTATAAAGCCTTCCGTGACGATCCGCAGGCCAATCCGCTGACCACCCCATCGGGCAAAATTGAGATCTACTCGCAGGCACTGGCCAACATCGCCGCGACCTGGGAGCTGCCTGAGGGCGATGTGATCGACCCACTGCCGATTTACACCCCCGGCTTTGAAAACTATAACGATCCGCTGATCGCGAAATTCCCACTGCAGTTAACCGGTTTTCACTATAAATCACGAGTGCACTCGACTTATGGCAACGTTGATGTGCTGAAGGCTGCCTGTCGCCAGGAAATGTGGATCAACCCGCTCGATGCGAAGAAACGTGGCATCACCAACGGCGATCGTATTCGTATTTTCAACGATCGTGGTGAAGTGCATATCGAAGCCAAAGTGACGCCGCGCATGATGCCTGGCGTGGTCGCATTGGGCGAGGGCGCCTGGTATAACCCGGACGCAGGACGTGTGGATCAGGCTGGGAGCATCAACGTGCTCACCACCCAACGGCCGTCGCCTTTGGCGAAAGGCAATCCATCGCACACCAACCTGGTCCAGGTCGAAAAGCTGTAAGGAATAACCGATGACAACTCAATACGGATTTTTTATCGATTCTGCTCGTTGTACCGGTTGTAAAACCTGCGAGCTGGCTTGTAAAGACTTCAAAAACTTAACGCCCGACGTCAGCTTCCGCCGTATTTATGAGTACGCGGGCGGCGACTGGCAAGAGGACAATGGCGTCTGGCATCAGAATGTCTTTGCCTATTACTTATCCATTGCCTGTAACCATTGTGAAGACCCGGCCTGCACCAAAGTCTGTCCGAGTGGCGCCATGCACAAGCGCGATGACGGGTTTGTCGTCGTCGACGAAGATGTGTGTATTGGTTGCCGCTACTGCCACATGGCCTGTCCGTACGGCGCACCGCAGTACAACGCGGCAAAAGGGCACATGACCAAGTGTGATGGCTGCTATGAACGTGTCGCCGACGGCAAAAAGCCGATCTGCGTCGAATCCTGCCCGCTACGCGCGCTGGACTTTGGTCCGATTGAAGAGCTGCGTAAAAAACACGGTGAGCTGGCTGCGGTAGCTCCGCTGCCATCAGCGCATTTTACGAAACCCAGTATTGTCATCAAACCGAACGCTAACAGTCGTCCGTGTGGTGATACAACCGGCTATCTGGCCAACCCGAAGGAGGTGTGAGATGGGAAGTGGATGGCATGAATGGCCGCTGATGATCTTCACGGTCTTTGGACAGTGCGTCGCCGGGGGCTTTATTGTCCTGGCACTGGCGTTGATGAAAGGTGATTTATCGCGCGAGCAGCAACAGCGTGTGGTACTGAGCATGTTCGGTTTATGGGTGCTGATGGGGATTGGCTTTATCGCCTCCACAATGCATCTGGGATCGCCCATGCGGGCCTTTAACTCGCTTAACCGCATCGGTGCCTCGTCATTGAGTAACGAAATTGCGAGCGGTGCGCTCTTCTTCGCCGTAGGCGGTATTGGCTGGTTGCTGGCAGTGATGAAAAAGCTGCCGGTCGGCTTGCGTAACCTCTGGCTGGTGGCGACGATGGTGCTGGGCGTTATCTTCGTCTGGATGATGGTGCGGGTGTACAACACCATTGATACCGTCCCGACCTGGTATAGCGTCTGGACGCCGCTGAGCTTCTTCCTGACGCTGTTAATCGGGGGGCCGCTGCTTGGGCATTTGCTGCTGCGCGTCGCTGGCGTTGACGGCTGGGCAATGCGTCTGCTGCCGGTTATCAGCTTGCTGGCGCTGGTGGCGAGCGTCATCGTCGCCCTGATGCAAGGCAGCGAGCTGTCGACGATCCACAGTTCCATTCAGCAGGCTTCGGCGCTGGTACCGGATTACGGCTCACTGATGGCCTGGCGTGTGGTCGCGTTAGCGCTGGCTCTGGCATGCTGGATAATCCCGCTGCTTAAAGGCTATCAACCGGCGGTGCCGCTGTTAAGTCTGGCATTGGTACTGGTGCTGGTCGGTGAGATGCTCGGGCGTGGTGTGTTCTATGGTCTGCATATGACCGTCGGTATGGCGATCGCCAGCTGATATTGCTATTACGCCAGGGCGTCCTGCTCTGGCGTAATTAAAAAGTGCGATTGATTCATGAAATTTTTCTACTGATATTCCCGCCGTTATTTTCCAATAAATTAATAAAAACAATGGAATAATATAAAGAATAATTCTGTTGCCGTTCCGCTGGATAAAAAACTTCTATCGTTGCTCGTGAAACCGCGTCCCGCCTGATTTCTGGCGGATTGACAATGTTTTTTGCAGTGGCATGATGCGCACGAAATCTAAACTTCCTCACGGTTATACCCATGTCCATCTACACCCGGCCGGTGCAAATGTTGCTCTGCGGCCTGCTTCTTTTGACGCTGGCGATAGCGGTTTTAAACACCCTCGTCCCGCTTTGGCTCGCCCATGAAAATATGCCGACATGGCAGGTTGGCATGGTCGGTTCATCCTATTTCACCGGTAACCTGGTCGGTACGCTGCTGGCTGGATGGGTGATTAAGCGTCTTGGGTTTAACCGGAGCTATTATCTGGCTTCCCTGATTTTTGCGGTGGGCTGCGTGGGGCTGGGGATCACTATCGGTTTCTGGACCTGGCTAAGCTGGCGTTTTATCGCCGGCGTTGGCTGCGCGATGATTTGGGTGGTGGTGGAAAGTGCGCTGGTGTGTAGCGGAACGTCGCGTAGCCGCGGCCGTCTGCTCGCCGCCTATATGATGGTTTACTACGTGGGGACCGTGCTGGGACAGCTGATGGTCAGCAAACTGCCTACGGACCTGATGAGCGTACTGCCGTGGGTGACCGCGATGGCACTGGCGGCGATCCTGCCTCTGCTGTTTACCCGAGTGGTCAATCAAAGCGATGAACTGCATGAGCCCGCTCGTATCTGGCCGATGCTCAGACTGCGTCAGGCGCGCCATGGCGTTAATGGCTGCATTATCTCGGGGATCGTGCTGGGGTCGCTGTATGGCCTGATGCCGTTGTGGTTGAACCATCAGGGCGTGAGTGACGCCGGGATTGGTTTCTGGATGGCGGTAATGGTTAGCGCAGGGATCCTTGGTCAATGGCCAATTGGCCGCATGGCTGACCGCTACGGCCGTTTGCTGGTGCTGCGGGTGCAGGTCTTTATCGTCATTCTGGGCTGCCTGGCAATGTTGAGCGGTGCCGCGATGGCGCCGGCGTTATTCATTCTTGGTGCCTCGGGCTTCACGCTCTATCCGGTGGCGATGGCATGGGCCTGTGAAAAAGTCGAACGCCATCAGTTGGTGGCGATGAACCAGGCGTTGCTGATGAGCTATACCATCGGGAGCCTGCTTGGGCCAACCCTCACCGCGATGCTGATGCAGAGCTTCTCCGACAATCTGCTGTTTATTATGATTGCCAGCGTGTCGTTTATTTATCTGCTGACTCTGCTGCGTAAAGCCGGGCATCATCCGACGCCGGTGGCTCACGCCTGATTACAGCTGAAATATTGCCGGTGGGCGTTATACGTTTGCTGGCAAGAGTAGAAGGAAGAAGAGGGGCGCTTCCGGGGCAACGCTGATGCAGCCCCGGAAATGGCTAAAACGGCAGGGGAGTTAGTACATCACCTTGTGGCCATACTGCTCCAGAATGCCTTTCACCCGATCCATCGTCTCTTTCTTCGGCGGATGCACGCCATCAAGCTTGTATTCTTCACCCATCGCGACCCATTTATGTTTGCCCAACTCGTGATAAGGCAGCAGCTCGATTTTTTCGACGTTGCCCATATCGCGGGTAAACTCACCAAGGCGATGGGCAGAGTCATCATCATCTGACCAGCCTGGAACCACGACGTAGCGGATCCAGACTTTGACATTTTTGTTCGACAGGTAGCGGGCAAATTCCAGGGTACGATGGTTCGACACGCCAACCAGATTCTGGTGGATCTCATCGTTCATCTGCTTGAGGTCGAGCATGACCAGGTCGGTGACTTCCAGCAGCTCATCAATGACCGGATCGTAGCGGCGGACGAAGCCGTTAGTATCAAGACAGGTATGAATGCCTTCTTTCTGACAGGCGCGGAACCAGTCGCGCACAAACTCGGCCTGCAGAATGGCTTCACCGCCGGATGCCGTGACGCCGCCGCCGGAGGCATTCATAAAGTGACGATAGGTCACCACCTCTTTCATCAGGCTTTCGACGGTGACTTCGCTACCGCCGTGGGTATCCCAGGTGTCACGGTTATGGCAATACAGGCAGCGCATCAGGCAGCCCTGGAAGAAGGTAATAAAGCGGATCCCTGGGCCATCGACGGTGCCACAGGATTCAAAGGAGTGAATACGGCCAATAGTTGACATTGCGGTGATATCTCCAGATTCGGCCCGTCCGGGGCCTGTGATGCACAGCTCAAACCGGCTGTGTTAAGTCTGTTTTGGCGGTTATCCATTGAGTATAGATAACGGACAAAAGAGACAGGGGTAGGTGCTAAAAAGGCCCCACTGACGTGGAGCCTTTATTGTACGCTTTTTACTTCGCGATTTCAGTCAAAACCAATTACATGGTCTGAGTGAAGGTACGGGTAATAACGTCCTGCTGCTGTTCTTTAGTCAGGGAGTTAAAACGTACTGCGTAGCCAGATACACGGATGGTCAGCTGCGGATATTTTTCCGGGTTTTCCATCGCGTCGAGCAGCATTTCGCGGTTCATAACGTTGACGTTCAGGTGCTGACCGCCTTCGATTGACGCTTCGTGGTGGAAGTAACCATCCATCAGGCCAGCCAGGTTGGTTTTACGAACTTCGTCGTCTTTACCCAGTGCGTTCGGAACGATAGAGAAGGTATAAGAAATACCATCTTTTGCGTAAGCAAACGGCAGTTTAGCAACGGAGGTCAGAGAGGCAACAGCACCTTTCTGGTCACGGCCGTGCATCGGGTTAGCACCTGGTCCGAACGGTGCGCCAGCGCGACGACCATCTGGGGTGTTACCAGTTTTCTTACCATAAACCACGTTAGAGGTGATGGTCAGAACGGACTGAGTCGGGATAGCGTTGCGATAGGTGGTCAGTTTCTGAATTTTCTTCATGAAACGTTCAACCAGGTCAACAGCCATGTCATCAACGCGAGAGTCGTTGTTACCAAACTGCGGGTATTCGCCTTCGATTTCGAAGTCAATCGCCAGACCGTCTTCGTCACGAATCGGTTTAACTTTCGCATATTTGATAGCAGACAGGGAGTCAGCCGCAACGGACAGACCTGCGATACCGCATGCCATGGTGCGAACAACATCACGGTCATGCAGTGCCATCAGGGAAGCTTCGTAGCTGTACTTGTCATGCATGTAGTGGATGATGTTCAGCGCGGTGACGTACTGTTTAGCCAGCCAGTCCATGAAGTGATCCATGCGATCCATAACTTCGTCGAAGTTCAGGACGTCGCCTTTGATCGGTTCAGATTTAGGACCAACCTGCATTTTCAGTTTTTCATCAACGCCGCCGTTGATAGCGTACAGCATGGTTTTCGCGAGGTTTGCACGCGCACCGAAGAACTGCATTTGCTTACCAACAACCATCGGGCTTACGCAGCAAGCGATAGCATAGTCGTCGTTGTTGAAGTCCGGACGCATCAGGTCATCGTTCTCATACTGCAGAGAAGAGGTATCGATGGACACTTTCGCGGCGAATTTTTTGAAGCTCAGTGGCAGTTTTTCAGACCACAGAATAGTGATGTTCGGTTCCGGAGACGGCCCCATGGTGTACAGGGTGTTCAGGAAGCGGAAGCTGTTTTTGGTAACCAGAGTACGGCCATCAACGCCCATACCACCGATAGATTCAGTTGCCCAAATCGGGTCACCGGAGAACAGTTCATCATATTCAGGAGTACGCAGGAAACGAACCATACGCAGTTTCATGACCAGGTGGTCAATCATTTCCTGAGCGTCTTGCTCGGTGATTTTACCGGCTTTCAGGTCACGTTCGATGAAGATATCCAGGAAGCTGGAAGTACGACCGAAGGACATTGCCGCGCCGTTCTGAGATTTAACGGCAGCCAGGTAACCGAAGTAGGTCCACTGGATTGCTTCTTGTGCAGTTTTTGCCGGAGCAGAGATATCGCAACCATATTTTGCTGCCATTTCTTTGATCTGACCCAGAGCACGATACTGCTCGGAGATCTCTTCACGCAGACGGATGGTTGCTTCCAGATCTTCGCCATTTTCCAGTCTTTCTTGCAGAGACAGGAACTGAGCGTATTTGTCTTTCATCAGGAAGTCGATACCGTACAGCGCAACGCGACGGTAGTCACCGATGATACGGCCACGGCCATACGCATCTGGCAGACCGGTCAGAACACCGGATTTACGGCAGTTCAGGATGTCTTTGGTGTAAACATCAAAAACGCCCTGGTTGTGAGTTTTACGGTATTCAGTAAAGATTTTTTTCAGCATCGGGTCCAGCTCGCGATTGTACGCTTTGCAGGAACCTTCAACCATTTTGATGCCACCGAACGGGATAATCGCACGTTTCAGCGGAGCTTCAGTTTGCAGACCAACGATTTTCTCGAGGGCTTTTTCAATGTAGCCAGCGTCATGAGAAGTGATGGTGGATGCAAGGGAAGTGTCGAAATCAACAGGCGCGTGAGTGCGGTTTTCCTGTTTAACACCTTCCATTACATTGTCCCACAGCTTGGTTGTCGCGTCAGTTGCGCCAGCCAGGAAGGACTCGTCACCTTCATACGGGGTGTAGTTTTTCTGGATAAAGTCACGTACGTTGACTTCTTTCTGCCAGTCACCTTTCGCAAAACCTTCCCAGGCTGTGGCTAACTTTTCATTAAGCTCGGACATGTAACACCTACCTTCTTAAGTGGATTTTTTATTTACTGCCTGAAACGACCCTTAGTGATGGTCGTCGCCACGCAGGTAAATGACCCAGTATGTCAACCCAACCAGCAGACCACCGCCGATAATGTTCCCGATAGTTACCGGAATCAGGTTATCAGTAATGAAGTTCATGACGGTCAGGTGAGAGAAATTTTCCGGAGCTGAACCGATAGCGGTCCAAAATTCCGGGCTTGCAAAGTCGCGGATTACGATACCCATCGGGATCATAAACATATTAGCGATACTGTGCTCAAAGCCGCTGGCAACGAACATGGCGACGGGTAATACCATAATCATGGCTTTATCCATCAGGCTGCGACCGGAGTAGCTCATCCACACCGCCAGACAGACCATCAGGTTCGCCAGGATACCCAGGCACACGGCTTCAATAAATGTATGATGCATTTTATGGTCAGCGGTTTGCAGGACGTTGAGGCCCCATCCACCGTTGGCGGCCATATACTCGCCAGACAACCACATGAGCAATACAAACAACAATGCGCCTATCAGGTTACCAACATAGACGTTGAGCCAGTTTCTTGCCAGTTGACCCCAGGTAATTCGTCCGCTGGCTTTTGCCACGACGATAAGTACGGTAGAGGTAAACAGGTCAGCACCGCAAATAACACAAAGAATCAGGCCCAGGGAGAAACAGACCCCACCGATCAACTTGGCAATCCCGAAAGGCATTGCGGCTGTGCCGGTTGTCGCAGTGATATAGAAGACAAAAGCGATTGAGATGAACACACCAGCGGTAATCGCCAGATAAAACGTCTTCATCGGGTGCTTTGTCGCTTTATAGACACCTGCTTCTTCGGCAACTTTCGCCATGGCAGCAGGGAGTAAAAGATCAAAAGGGTTGTCAGCTTTCACACTAACTCTCTCTTTATAAAAGTTGGCGGTGAGATACTAACAAAGCATTATAGAAGGGAATTTGATGTAGATCATATCCTACCGGAACTATAAGCCCTTTATATGTATGGTTTTGTGATTTATTGATATTAACTATCTGATTTTTATTGAAAAAATAAATTTTAAAATTTACAACTTATGTTGATTTTTTTCATTTTTGGGGGCAGGTGACGGTTAATTAAAATGGGGTATTTTTATTAAAATTAACAACCGTAATTTAAAGCGTGAAAAAAATTTACGACAAATTAACGTTGCGTCCACAATTCTGCGCGATTGCCTGTGAAGCTGTAAAAACGGGGCCATTTACGGCCCCGCTGATGTCCTGCACGCTAGCGTTTATTTATGCCAGAAGGCCGCTTTTGCGCGCTGCAGTTTTTCGTATGCCTGCAGTAAAGACTGATGGGCCGGGAAGGCCTTGAGATCGCTATCGACCGGCTGCAGGCCGTAGAACGGTGCTTCACCGCTCAGCGCCGCGCTGGCAGCTTCAACTGCGTCAGCCCCGTACATGCGCACAAAGGCATTCAGGTACTGCAGAGGTTGGCGCTCGTCTTCCTGACTGAGCAACAACAGCGTCTGCAGGCAGCGGTAGTAGTTGGCGCGCTCTGCACTGAAGATGGAGGCATTGAATTCAATGGTCCATTCGGTCCAGATTAACGCCTGGTCCAGATCGCCGCCGGCCAGTGCCAGCATGGCTTTCAGTTCACCAATACGTAAGGTGTACCAGCCGTTGTCTTTACCCGTTGCCAGGCCTAGCAGCTCGCGTACGCGGGTAAAGTCATCGTTCCCCTCATCGTCCAGCTGCTCGATCAGCGCCAGATAATCTTCTTTTTCCCACTCACTGCCTGGTAGCGAAAGGATCGTGTCGCGCAGATGGCTGCCCATGCTGTTATTCGCCAGCCACAGGTCTTCTGCCGGATAAATGTCGGACATTCCCGGCACGATGATACGGCAGGCGTAGACGCTCAGGTGCTCGTAGTCGGCGATATACACGTCTTTATCTTCTTCTTTGAAGATGGCCATCAGGGTGGCGAACTCTTGCTCTGTCGTACCGGAGAAGCTCCAGTCGACAAACGGATAGTCGGCATCCTGCTTGAACATATCCCAGGAGATCAAACCGCTGGAATCAATGAAGTGGGTTTCAAGGTTGGCATGTTCGGCCACTTCTTCGTCATCGAAGGTTGGCGGCGTGAAGACGTCGAGGTCTTTCAGGCTGCGGCCTTGCAGCAGCTCGGTAACGGTACGCTCCAGGGCGACGCCGAAGTCCGGGTGAGCGCCGAAAGAGGCGAAGCAGGTGCCGTTAGCCGGGTTAAACAGCACCACGCAGATAACCGGATATTTGCCGCCCAGCGAGCCATCGTAAGCAAAGATAGGGAAACCTTCGGCTTCGAGTTTGTTGATTGACTCCACCACGCCCGGATAGCGCGCCATCACGTCGGCAGGGATTTCCGGCAGGCTGATGCTTTCGGCAATGATGCGGTTTTTAATGTGACGCTCGAAGACTTCTGACAGCGCCTGGACGCGGGCTTCATTCGCGGTGTTGCCCGCTGACATCCCGTTTGACACATACAGGTTGCCGACGATATTCATTGGAATATAGACGGTTTCGCCATCGGACTGGCGGGTGAACGGCAGACCGCACACGCCGCGATCGTCGTTACCGGACTGCAGGTCGACCAGCATGCTGGCTGTCAGTTGATCGTCAGGATCGTAGAAGGCGCGCAGGCGCGGATCCAGCAGGCCTTCCGGCACTTCGTCATCTTCGGTCAGCGGGAACCATTTTTCATTCGGATAGTGGACGAACGGCCCGTTGGCGATGGTTTCGCCTAACCAGAAGTCAGCGAAAAAGTAGTTGGTGGACAGGCGTTCAAAAT
This sequence comes from Klebsiella sp. R445, assembly GCF_051131755.1. Taxonomy (NCBI): domain Bacteria; kingdom Pseudomonadati; phylum Pseudomonadota; class Gammaproteobacteria; order Enterobacterales; family Enterobacteriaceae; genus Klebsiella; species Klebsiella sp. R445. The sequence continues at coordinate 1,418,055 of NZ_CP180446.1, read as the reverse complement.
ATTCGCCCAGCGCTGAGGCCAGCGCCGCTTTTTTAGTTGCCCCTTTGCCGTTGGTGAAGCACAGCGAGCAGGCTTTATCGCGGATATGGACGGACCACACGTGCGGTACCGGATTCAGCCATGAGGCCTCTTCAATATCAAATCCGAGGTCGAGCAACTTTTGCTGGAAGCGCGCGATGGAGTCTTCCAGGGCGGCGTCTTTGCCGGGTATAAATGTTTGAGTCATGGCGATCACTTTTATCGTACGTAAAGCGCGCAATGATACGGCTTTTAGATGACAGGCGCTATCTCGTTGCGCAGGGGAATGCATCACTGCTTTCTTATCGTTCGATCGGCTCAATTTCCAGGGGAAGGATAAATGCAGCAGGGTTGAAGGCAGAGGCGGTAATTCCAGCGCAATGGCAGCAATTATGTCGGTTTTATGACGTCAAGATGGCAGATTCTTTTGTGTGACGGGGAACGCATTTCACCCCCGGCCAGTTTTACCCATTGCGGTGCGTGTCACTGAATGATAAAACCGATATATACATCCTCTTTCCAACCGCCTCTTTGCTGGCTCAGTCTGCTTACCTTGGTTGCTACTCTCAGCGCCTGGTCACGCCCGGACCTGTCATCTTGACGTGTGTGGAATAGATGTGGTGCACCGATACAGGGATTACTGATAGCCCGCGGCGGTTCGCGAGCAAATAACATAGCAACGTGGTGAGGGGAAATGGCTCAGGTCTATAACTTTAGTTCGGGCCCGGCAATGCTGCCGGCGGAAGTTCTCAAACTGGCGCAGCAAGAACTGTGCAACTGGCAGGGGCTGGGTACGTCGGTGATGGAGATCAGCCACCGTGGTAAAGAGTTTATCCAGGTGGCCGAGACGGCGGAACAGGATTTTCGCGATCTGCTCAATATCCCTTCCAACTATAAAGTTTTATTCTGCCACGGCGGCGGTCGCGGGCAGTTCGCCGGTGTTCCGCTGAACCTGCTCGGTGATAAAACCACCGCTGACTATGTTGATGCCGGCTACTGGGCCGCCAGCGCAATCAAAGAAGCGAAGAAATATTGTTCACCGAACAGCATTGACGCCAAAGTGACGGTTGATGGCCTGCGCGCGGTGAAACCGATGAGCGAATGGCAACTGACGCCGGGGGCAGCCTACCTGCACTATTGCCCGAACGAAACCATCGACGGCATCGCGATTAATGAAACGCCGAATTTTGCCGACGACGTGGTTGTTGCGGCGGACTTCTCCTCCACCATTCTGTCTTCCCCTATCGATGTCAGCCGCTACGGCGTGATCTACGCGGGCGCGCAGAAAAACATCGGTCCGGCAGGCCTGACGCTGGTGATTGTGCGTGAAGATCTGCTGGGTAAAGCCAGCATCGCGTGTCCTTCGATCCTTGACTACTCCGTGCTGGATGCCAACGACTCGATGTTCAACACCCCGCCGACCTTTGCCTGGTACCTGGCCGGTCTGGTATTCAAGTGGCTGAAAGAGCAGGGCGGTGTTGCCGTTATGGACAACATCAACCAGCAAAAAGCTGATTTACTCTACGGTGTCATCGATAACAGCGGCTTCTATCGTAACGACGTCGCCGCGGCTAACCGCTCGCGGATGAACGTGCCGTTCCAGTTGGCTGACAGCGCGCTGGATAAGCTGTTCCTTGAAGAGTCCTTCGCGGCGGGTCTGCATGCGCTGAAAGGCCACCGTGTGGTTGGCGGGATGCGTGCTTCTATCTATAACGCGATGCCGCTGGCGGGCGTGAAGGCACTGACCGACTTTATGCAGGACTTTGAACGCCGCCACGGCTGATCACCGTTCTGCTTTTCATCCCCGCAGCCGGTCTGCGGGGTTTTTATTCTGTTTGTTTGAGAGTTGAGTTTGATGGAATCCCTGACGTTACAACCCATTGCGCGAGTGGATGGCACCGTAAACCTGCCTGGGTCAAAAAGTGTCTCTAACCGCGCTTTGCTGCTGGCGGCATTAGCCCGTGGCACCACGGTGCTGACCAACCTGCTGGACAGCGACGATGTACGCCACATGCTGAATGCCCTGAGCGCTCTGGGAGTTCATTACACCCTGTCTTCTGACCGTACCCGTTGTGAAGTTGTCGGTAACGCGGGTCCGCTGCAGGCCGGTAATGCCCTCGAGCTGTTCCTCGGTAACGCCGGAACCGCCATGCGTCCGCTGGCGGCGGCGCTGTGTCTGGGCAGCAACGATATCGTGCTGACCGGCGAACCGCGCATGAAAGAACGCCCGATTGGTCACCTGGTGGATGCCCTTCGCCAGGGCGGAGCACAAATTGATTATCTGGAGCAGGAAAACTACCCGCCTCTGCGTCTGCGCGGCGGCTTTTCCGGCGGCCAGGTGGAAGTGGACGGCAGCGTCTCCAGCCAGTTCCTGACCGCGCTGCTGATGGCGGCTCCGCTGGCGCCGCAGGATACTGTTATCGCCATTAAAGGCGAGCTGGTGTCCAAACCGTATATCGATATCACGCTGCATCTGATGAAAACCTTCGGTGTTGAGGTCGAAAACCAGGCCTACCAGCGTTTCGTGGTTAAGGGCAATCAGCAGTACCAGTCGCCTGGTGATTACCTGGTTGAAGGGGATGCCTCATCGGCGTCGTACTTCCTCGCTGCAGGCGCGATTAAAGGCGGCACGGTGAAAGTGACCGGTATTGGCCGTAACAGCGTTCAGGGCGATATTCGTTTTGCTGACGTGCTGGAAAAAATGGGCGCTACCGTTACCTGGGGCGATGATTTTATTGCCTGTACCCACGGCGAACTAAACGCCATCGATATGGATATGAACCATATCCCGGATGCGGCAATGACCATCGCCACCGCGGCACTGTTCGCAAAAGGGACCACCACGCTGCGTAATATCTATAACTGGCGCGTCAAAGAGACCGACCGTCTGTTTGCGATGGCAACCGAGCTGCGTAAAGTGGGCGCTGAAGTGGAAGAGGGCGAGGATTACATCCGCATTACGCCTCCGCTGACGCTGCAGTTTGCGGAGATCGGCACCTATAACGATCACCGTATGGCAATGTGCTTCTCGCTGGTGGCGCTTTCCGATACGCCGGTGACGATTCTCGACCCGAAGTGTACGGCGAAAACCTTCCCGGATTACTTCGAGCAGCTGGCGCGAATCAGCACCCTGGCGTAATGCGCTTCGGTAAGACGTAAAACAAAAAGTAAAACATTGTCATCTCCCGGGCTGATATTCCATCAGCCCGCTATAATTGCGCAATTCTTCTGCGATCCTTTTCTGGTAGCCCGTAATTTGCAAGCAATGCTCACTTTCCAGCGTATAGATGCGTATAATGCGCGGCGTTTACATTCTATGTGCCTTGCTGAAGGAGAAAAAGATGACGGCAACGATTCCGGTAATCACCATTGATGGGCCTGGCGGTGCGGGTAAGGGCACATTGTGCAAGGCAATGGCAGAAGCGCTGGGCTGGCATCTGCTGGATTCCGGTGCCATCTATCGCGTGCTGGCACTCGCCGCGCTGCATCACCATGTAGATGTTGAATCTGAAGAGGCGCTGGTGCCGCTGGCCGCGCATCTGGACGTGCGTTTTATCTCTACTGACGGCAGCCTCGAAGTGGTGCTTGAAGGTGAAGACGTCAGCGCCGAGATCCGTACTCAGGAAGTCGCCAATACCGCCTCGAAAGTGGCGGCGTTTCCACGCGTGCGCGAAGCCTTATTGCGTCGCCAGCGTGCGTTCCGCGAATTGCCGGGCCTGATTGCCGACGGACGCGACATGGGAACCGTGGTATTTCCCGATGCGCCAGTGAAAATTTTCCTCGATGCATCCGCTGAAGAGCGCGCCCATCGGCGCATGCTGCAGTTGCAGGATAAGGGCTTTAGTGTTAACTTTGAACGTCTTTTGTCCGAGATAAAAGAGCGTGACGATCGCGACCGTAATCGCAGCGTGGCGCCGCTTGTCCCGGCTGCTGATGCGTTAGTTCTCGATTCTACTGAACTAAACATTGAGCAAGTAATTGAAAAAGCGCTACACTATGCGCGCGAAAAACTGGCAGTCGCCTGATCGTTAAGCGACACGGCCTCCGAATTATAGCAGTACCCCCGCAGCAATGGAGTGTTAGCGGGTATGTTAAACAACCCCATCCGGCACGGAGCCAGGTGGACGTTAAATATGAAACCTGAAGATTAAACATGACTGAATCTTTTGCTCAACTATTTGAAGAATCCTTAAAAACAATCGAAACCCGTCCGGGTTCCATCGTTCGTGGTGTTGTTGTTGCTATCGACAAAGATATCGTACTGGTTGACGCCGGTCTGAAATCTGAGTCTGCCATTCCGGCAGAGCAGTTCAAAAACGCCCAGGGCGAGCTGGAAATCCAGGTTGGTGACGAAGTTGACGTTGCTCTGGATGCAGTAGAAGACGGCTTCGGTGAAACCCTGCTGTCCCGTGAGAAAGCTAAACGTCACGAAGCTTGGATCACGCTGGAAAAAGCTTACGAAGAAGCTGAAACTGTAGTCGGTGTCATCAACGGCAAAGTTAAAGGTGGCTTCACTGTTGAGCTGAATGGTATTCGCGCGTTCCTGCCAGGTTCCCTGGTTGACGTTCGTCCAGTTCGCGACACGCTGCACCTGGAAGGCAAAGAGCTTGAGTTCAAAGTAATCAAGCTGGATCAGAAGCGTAACAACGTTGTTGTTTCCCGTCGTGCTGTTATCGAATCCGAAAACAGTGCAGAACGCGATCAGCTGCTGGAAAACCTGCAGGAAGGCATGGAAGTCAAAGGTATCGTTAAGAACCTCACTGACTACGGCGCATTCGTTGATCTGGGCGGCGTTGACGGCCTGCTGCACATCACCGACATGGCGTGGAAACGCGTTAAGCACCCGAGCGAAATCGTAAACGTTGGCGACGAAATCACTGTTAAAGTGCTGAAGTTCGACCGCGAGCGTACTCGTGTATCTCTGGGCCTGAAACAGCTGGGCGAAGATCCGTGGGTAGCTATCGCTAAGCGTTATCCGGAAGGTACCAAACTGACCGGTCGCGTGACCAACCTGACCGACTACGGCTGCTTCGTTGAAATCGAAGAAGGCGTTGAAGGCCTGGTTCACGTATCCGAAATGGATTGGACCAACAAAAACATCCACCCGTCCAAAGTTGTTAACGTTGGCGACGTAGTGGAAGTTATGGTTCTGGATATCGACGAAGAACGTCGTCGTATCTCCCTGGGTCTGAAGCAGTGCAAAAACAACCCGTGGCAGCAGTTTGCGGAAACCCACAACAAGGGCGACCGTGTTGAAGGTAAAATCAAGTCTATCACTGACTTCGGTATCTTCATCGGCCTGGACGGCGGCATCGACGGCCTGGTTCACCTGTCTGACATCTCCTGGAACGTTGCAGGCGAAGAAGCAGTACGTGAATACAAAAAAGGCGACGAAATCGCAGCAGTTGTTCTGCAGGTTGACGCAGAGCGTGAGCGTATCTCTCTGGGCGTTAAACAGCTCGCAGAAGATCCGTTCAACAACTGGGTTGCACTGAACAAGAAAGGCGCAATCGTAAACGGTAAAGTCACTGCAGTTGACGCTAAAGGCGCAACCGTAGAACTGGCTGACGGCGTTGAAGGTTACCTGCGCGCTTCTGAAGCTTCCCGCGACCGCGTTGAAGATGCAACTCTGGTTCTGAGCGTTGGCGACGATGTTGAAGCTAAGTTCACCGGCGTTGATCGTAAAAACCGCGCAATCAGCCTGTCTGTTCGTGCTAAAGACGAAGCTGATGAGAAAGATGCAATCGCAACTGTTAACAAACAGGAAGATGCAAACTTCTCTAACAACGCAATGGCTGAAGCTTTCAAAGCAGCTAAAGGCGAGTAATCTTAGTCATTCAGGTTACAACAACCTGAATTATGACGAGTTTACTTGACAGATTGCAGGATTCGTCCTGTAATCATGCACAAAGGGCGGCTACGGCCGCCCTTGTTTAAAGCAGTTAGCTAATTTGCCTTGAAGGAAACCGGAGGAATAATGACCAAGTCCGAATTGATAGAACGACTTGCCAGCCAGCAATCTCACATTCCTGCGAAAGCGGTTGAAGATGCTGTTAAAGAGATGCTGGAGCATATGGCCTCAACGCTTGCTCAAGGTGAGCGCATTGAAATCCGCGGTTTCGGCAGCTTCTCTTTGCACTATCGAGCACCTCGCACCGGGCGTAACCCGAAAACTGGCGATAAAGTCGAACTGGAAGGTAAGTACGTTCCGCACTTTAAGCCTGGGAAAGAACTACGCGACCGCGCCAATATTTACGAAGAGTAAGTCTCGCCAGATGGTGACTACGTACTCCGAAGATAAAAAAAGCACCTCACTGGTGCTTTTTTTATGCCCGCAATTTGCTGCTCCTCGCAGTTTATTCTCCGCTTTGCAGTACTCCGACCAATTCTGTAGAAACCGCAATCCATAGCCGACGGACGACAGCTGACGCTCTCCCGCATTCGCGTAATACTTCCCGCTAACAGGGAGGTCACCATGCGTTTATCACAGCTAGCAGGGTGCGTCATTACCGGAATATTTCCGCTGCTGGTACTGCCGGTGCTGCCGACGCTGAGCACCATTCAAGGATGCATTCTCGGGGCCATCGCGCTCTCTTTTTCCCGCTATGTCGTCTTACGCTACCTGGCGCTGACCATCCTCTTTTTTGCCTGGGGCGTGCTGAGCGCCCATCAGGCACTCTGGCCAACCCGCGCATTAACCGGTAGCCACTCGTCGGTTGAGATAACGCTGACCGCGACTGACGCCGAGACAACCCATCAGGGGGTTATCACCCACCTGAACGGGCAGCGGCTGTTTCCGGCCCCGGGGATTACGCTGTATGGCAATCCTCTTCCCATTGCGCCTTGTGCCGGGCAGCGCTGGAAGATGGCGGTCCGGCTTCGTCCGGTCCATAGCCAGCTTAACGTCGGAGGCTTTGACAGCCAGCGCTATGCGCTATCGCAACATCGTTCTCTGAGCGGCCGCTTTACCTCTGCACAAGCGCTCGACCCTGAATGCAGCTATCGGGCGCGCTTTCTGGCCTCGCTGGGTCATACCCTCGCGGCATTCCCCTGGCAGCCAGTTATCCTCGGCCTCGGGATGGGGGAGCGCCTGGTGATTCCCGGGGATATCAAACGCCTGATGCAAGAGACCGGAACCTCTCATCTGATGGCGATCTCTGGTTTGCATATCGCGCTAGGTGCGCTGTTGGGTGGACTGGCAGTACGTGGCCTGCAGTTCTTTTTTCCCTGCCGATGGATCAACTGGAAAACGCCGTTACTCGCGGGCCTGATCTGTGCCCTCGGTTACGCCTGGTTGACCGGTATGCAGCCGCCGGCCCTGCGGACCTGTATTGCGCTGGGCACGGCGGTCGCTTTGCGATTATCCGGCAAGCGCTGGTCGCCCTGGCAGGTGTGGTTATGCTGTATTGGAGCGATGCTGCTTGCCGACCCGCTGGCGGTGTTATCGGATAGCCTGTGGCTTTCGGTATTTGCCGTCGCAACGCTGATTTTCTGGTATCAGATTGTGCCCGTGTCGTTGCACAACTGGCGTTGGCCTCTGCGGCAGATACTGGCATTAAGTCACCTGCAGTTGGGCCTGATGTTTTTACTGCTGCCCATTCAGATTGTTATTTTCCATGGCATCAGCCTGACCTCCTGGCTGGCTAATCTTATTGCCGTGCCGCTGGTCACCTTTGCTATCGTTCCCTGCATTCTGTTGGCCATGTTGCTGCATCTCAGTGGTCCCACGCTTATTGAGATGGCGTTGTGGCTGCTGGCTGACCGTCTGCTGGCCGGATTATTCTGGTTTTTACGGCTGTTACCGTCAGGGTGGCTGAGCCTGGATTTCCGCTGGGCCGGGGTGAGCCTGTTGCCCTGGCTGTGGCTCCTTATCTGGCGCTTTCATGCCTGGCGTTCGCTCCCGGCGCTGTGTCTCAGCAGCACCGTGCTGTTGAGCTGGCCGTTATGGCGCCCGTTGCCGCAGGGGGAGTGGCGGGTCACGATGCTTGATGTCGGGCAGGGGCTGGCGCTGGTTATTGAGCGTGAAGGGGCGGCGATTCTCTATGATACCGGGCTGGCCTGGCCCGGTGGCGATAGCGGGCAGCAGATTATTATCCCGTGGTTGCGCTGGCATAACCTGCGTCCTGAGGGGATTATTTTGAGTCATGAACACCTCGATCATCGCGGTGGTCTGAATTCGTTGTTGCAGGCCTGGCCCGGCCTGTGGGTCCGTAGTCCGCTTGGCTGGCAGGGGCATCTCCCGTGCCGGCGAGGCGAAAGCTGGCGCTGGCAGGGATTGACCTTCCGCGCACTCTGGCCGCTCCCGGAGGCAAACACGACGGGCAATAATCGCTCCTGCGTGGTGCGCATTGACGATGGCAAACACAGCATTCTGTTAACCGGAGATATTGAAATTCCAGCAGAACGCGCGATGATGAGTCACTACTGGCAGCATCTTGCGTCTACACTTATCCAGGTCCCGCATCATGGCAGCAATACGTCATCTTCCCTCGCGCTGTTGCAGCGGGTGGGCGGGGCGGCGGCGCTGGCGTCGGTGTCGCGATACAATGCCTGGCGCATGCCAGCGGATAAGGTTGTGCAGCGCTACCGGCAGCAAGGTTACCGGTGGTTCGATACGCCCCATCAGGGGCAAATAACGGTTATTTTTTCCGCAGAAAGCTGGCAAATCCACAGCTTACGAGATCAACTTTTACCGCGTTGGTATCATCAGTGGTTTGGCGAGACCGTGGATAACGGGTAGAATATGCGGCTATTTCAACATAAGCTGGTTTATTGAATGCAGAACGATAAAGATCTCTCCACGTGGCAGACCTTCCGCCGACTCTGGCCGATTATAGCGCCATTTAAACCCGGACTGATCGTCGCGGCAGTTGCGTTAGTCTTTAACGCAGCTAGTGATACTTTCATGTTATCGCTTCTTAAACCGTTATTGGATGATGGTTTTGGTAAAACGGATCGCTCAGTGCTGCTATGGATGCCGCTGGTGGTGATCGGCCTGATGGTGCTGCGTGGTGTCACCAGCTACATTTCAAGCTATTGTATTTCCTGGGTTTCCGGGAAAGTGGTTATGACGATGCGTCGTCGTCTGTTCAGCCATATGATGGGAATGCCGGTCTCGTTCTTTGATAAGCAGTCCACGGGGACGTTGCTGTCACGTATTACCTATGACTCCGAACAGGTGGCGTCGTCCTCTTCCAGCGCGTTGATTACCGTGGTGCGTGAAGGTGCCTCGATCATCGGTCTGTTTGTGATGATGTTCTACTACAGCTGGCAGCTGTCGCTGATCCTGATCGTGCTGGCGCCTATCGTCTCCATCGCGATTCGTGTGGTCTCCAAGCGTTTTCGTAATATCAGTAAAAATATGCAGAATACGATGGGGCAGGTGACAACCAGCGCTGAGCAGATGCTGAAAGGCCATAAAGAAGTGCTGATGTTTGGCGGCCAGGGCGTAGAAACCAAGCGTTTTGATAAGGTCAGCAACAAGATGCGTTTGCAGGGGATGAAAATGGTCTCCGCCTCGTCAATCTCTGATCCCATCATTCAGCTGATTGCCTCGCTGGCGCTGGCGTTTGTCCTCTATGCGGCGAGTTTCCCAAGCGTGATGGAAACGTTGACCGCCGGTACGATCACCGTGGTGTTCTCTTCGATGATTGCCCTGATGCGTCCGCTGAAATCACTGACTAACGTCAACGCCCAGTTCCAGCGCGGTATGGCGGCCTGTCAGACGCTGTTTGCTATCCTCGATTCCGAGCAGGAAAAAGACGAAGGTAAGCTGGTGATTGAGCGTGCGAAGGGCAACCTTGAGTTCAACAATGTCACCTTCACCTACCCAGGGCGCGAAACGCCGGCTCTGCGCAATATCGACCTGAACATTCAGGAAGGTAAAACGGTTGCTCTGGTCGGGCGTTCCGGGTCGGGCAAATCGACCATCGCCAGCCTGATTACCCGCTTTTATGATATCGATGAAGGCCAGATTAAGCTGGATGGTCACGATCTGCGTGAATATACCCTGGCCTCTCTGCGTAATCAGGTGGCGCTGGTGTCGCAAAATGTCCATCTGTTCAACGATACCGTGGCGAACAACATCGCCTACGCCCGTACGGACGAGTACAGCCGCGAGCAGATTGAAGAAGCCGCGCGGATGGCCTATGCGATGGACTTTATCAGCAAAATGGATAACGGCCTTGATACCGTTATTGGTGAGAATGGCGTCCTGCTCTCCGGCGGTCAGCGCCAGCGTATTGCTATCGCGCGAGCGCTGCTGCGTAACAGCCCGATTCTGATCCTCGACGAAGCAACCTCGGCGCTGGATACCGAATCTGAACGCGCCATCCAGGCGGCACTGGACGAACTGCAAAAAAACCGCACTTCGTTGGTGATTGCGCACCGTCTGTCTACCATCGAGCAAGCCGACGAAATCGTCGTGGTAGAAGATGGTCGCATCGTAGAACGTGGCAGCCATGCCGATCTGCTGGAGCATCGTGGCGTCTATGCCCAACTGCATAAGATGCAGTTTGGCCAATGATTGCCCGAATCTGGTCTGGTGAGTCGCCGTTATGGCGGCTGTTGCTCCCGCTCTCCTGGCTTTATGGCCTGGTGAGTGGGCTGATTCGCCTCAGCTACCGGCTGGGGCTGAAGAAAGCCTGGCGCGCGCCGGTTCCAGTGGTGGTTGTCGGTAACCTGACCGCCGGGGGTAACGGTAAGACCCCGGTGGTTATCTGGCTGGTGGAACAACTCCAGCAGCGCGGCATTCGCGTTGGTGTGGTGTCTCGCGGCTATGGCGGGAAGGCGGCAAGCTATCCGTTGCTGCTGGGCGCCAGCACCAGTACCGCCGAAGCCGGTGACGAACCGGTGCTGATTTTCCAACGTACCGGAGCACCGGTTGCCGTCTCGCCGGTGCGCAGCGATGCGGTACGCACTCTGCTTGCGGCCCACGACCTCCAGATCATTGTTACCGATGACGGCCTGCAACACTATAAGCTGGCGCGGGACAAGGAAATCGTGGTGATTGACGGCGTGCGTCGTTTTGGCAATGGCTGGTGGCTACCGGCCGGGCCGATGCGCGAACGCGCGTCACGCCTTCAGAGCGTCGACGCCATCATCGTGAACGGCGGCGTGGCGCGAACGGGTGAGATCCCGATGCAGTTGCGTCCGGGGCAGGCGGTGAATTTACTCAGCGGTGAACGGCGTGATGTGGCCTCATTCGACAATGTTGTCGCCATGGCCGGAATCGGCCATCCTCCGCGGTTCTTCGCCACCCTGGAAAGCTGCGGCGTACAGCCGGTGAACACCGTGGCGCTGGCAGATCATCAGGCGCTGACCCAGGCCAGCGTTTCCGCTCTCGTGACGGCACAGCAAACGCTGCTGATGACTGAAAAAGACGCGGTGAAATGCCGCGGTTTTGCCGACGCGAACTGGTGGTATTTGCCCGTCGACGCCATAATGGCGGATGAACGCGCTCAGCAGCTGCTGACGGAACTGGTCGCGCTGGCGCAACGTAAGCCTCAATAACGCTGTGCCGGAGTCCTTCACGGAGAACCTGCATGTCGGTATTACAACTTTCACTTAAAGACGCCCGCCATCTCCATCTTGCGGCGCAGGGGTTACTGAAAACGCCCCGGCGCCGTGCTCGCGCCAGCGATATTCTTCCCACCATCCAGCAGATGTCACTGCTGCAAATCGATACCATCAACGTCGTCGCCCGCAGCCCCTATCTGGTGCTTTTTAGTCGTCTCGGTAGCTATTCGCCAGCCTGGCTGGAAGAGGCGCTGCGCAGCGGCGAGCTGATGGAGTACTGGGCCCATGAAGCCTGCTTTTTACCCCGCAGTGACTTTGCCCTGGTACGCCACCGCATGCTGACGCCGGATAATATGGGCTGGAAGTACCACAAAGGATGGATGGCTGAACACGCCACTGATATTCAACAGCTGCTGGAGCATATTGCCCAGAATGGCCCGGTACGTTCCGCCGATTTTGAACACCCGCGCAAAGGTACCAGCGGCTGGTGGGAGTGGAAACCGCATAAACGTCATCTGGAAGGGCTGTTTACCGCCGGAAAAGTCATGGTTGTCGAACGACGTAATTTCCAGCGGGTGTACGATCTGACGCATCGGGTGATGCCGCACTGGGATGATGAGCGCGACGCGCTGTCGCAAGCCGACGCTGAAGCCCTGATGCTGCGTAATAGCGCCCGCAGCCTCGGTATCTTCCGTCCCCAGTGGCTGGCCGATTACTACCGGCTGCGTCAACCATCGTTGCCGGCGCTGCTCAAGCGCTGGCAGGACGATGGGCTGGTGACGCCGGTGAACGTTGAAGAGCTCGGTGAAATGTGGCTGCATCACGAAGCGCGAGCGCAGCTTGAATCCGCGCCTGCAGGCAAACTTACCGCCAGCCATAGCGCCGTGCTCTCACCGTTTGACCCGGTGGTCTGGGACCGTAAACGCGCCGAACAGCTATTCAATTTCAGCTACCGCCTTGAGTGCTATACCCCGGCGCCTAAACGTCAGTATGGCTACTTTGTACTACCGCTGCTGCATCAGGGCAAACTGGTGGGCAGAATGGACAGCAAAGTGCATCGTAAAACCGGGGTACTGGAAATTATCTCGCTGTGGCTGGAAGAGGGGATTAAGGTTAGCGGCGGGCTGGAAAAAGGGCTGATACGTGCAATAGAAGCCTTTGCCCTCTGGCAGTCGGTGCAGCATATCACTCTGGGTCGTCTGCCGCCGGGGCTGTTTGCAGACCGGCCTCAGGGCTGGGAAATCGCCTCAGCCTGACCCCCTGGCGATGGCTCGCGTAGCCATTGCCGCAAACGGATCCCTGAGCTTGTCATCATGTGATATGCTGCTGCGGAATCTATTCGGTCCATCAGGAGGAATTATGGATCACCGTTTATTAGAAATCATCGCCTGTCCTGTCTGCAACGGTAAACTCTACTACAGCCAGGATAAGCAAGAGCTGATCTGTAAAATTGACAGCCTGGCCTTCCCGCTGCGTGACGGCATTCCCGTTTTGCTGGAAACCGAAGCCCGCGCATTAGCCGTCGGAGAGAGCCACTCATGAGTTTCGTGGTCATTATTCCTGCCCGTTTTGCCTCCACACGTTTGCCCGGAAAACCGTTACAGGACATTAACGGTAAGCCGATGATCGTGCATGTGCTCGAACGCGCGCGTGAGTCCGGGGCCGACCGTATTATCGTCGCGACGGACCATGATGAAGTGGCGCGTGCGGTAGAAGCAGCCGGTGGCGAAGTGTGCATGACGCGCGCTGACCATCAGTCCGGCACTGAACGTCTGGCCGAAGTCGTTGAAAAATGCGGCTTCAGTGATGACACCATCATCGTCAATATTCAGGGTGATGAGCCGATGATCCCGCCGGCGATTGTGCGCCAGGTGGCGGCGAATCTGGCGGCTAATACCTGCGGTATGGCGACGCTGGCGGTGCCGATTCATGATGCCGAAGAAGCTTTTAACCCTAATGCAGTGAAGGTGGTGATGGACGCGCAGGGCTACGCGCTCTATTTCTCCCGCGCCACGATCCCATGGGATCGCGATCGTTTTGCGCAGTCCCGCGAAACCATCGGCGATTCACTGCTTCGTCATATCGGGATTTACGGGTATCGCGCGGGCTTTATCCGTCGCTATGTCAGCTGGGCGCCAGGCCCGCTGGAACAGATCGAAATGCTGGAGCAGCTGCGGGTGCTGTGGTACGGCGAAAAAATCCATGTTGCGGTAGCCGAAGTGGTTCCCGGCACCGGTGTCGATACGCCGGAAGATCTGGCTCGCGTTCGCGCAGAGCTGCGATAATCTCCCCATCCCCTCCATCGCGAGGGGATATCCTCACGCTGTTTTTCCATACTATTTGCCCCAAATTTGATCTTACCCGATGACATCCCTGCGGCTGGCGCTCATTATGAAACCAGTAGTATTCACAGGGGTAATCTGAATGGAACAGTTGCGAACCGAACTGAGCCACCTGCTGGGTGAAAAACTCAGCCGCGTGGAGTGTGTCAGCGAGAAGCCCTTGTCGGCGCTGTGGTCGCTCTATGATGCACAAGGAAATCCGTTACCGCTGCTGGCGAGGAGTTTCACCACCCCCGGAATTGCCCGTCAGCTGGCCTGGAAAATCTCGATGCTTGCGCGCAGCGGCACCGCGCGGATGCCGGTGGTGTACGGCGTGTTAACTCATGAGGAACATCCCGGGCCTGATGTGCTGTTGATTGAACGACTGCGCGGTGTTTCCGTGGAGGCGCCAACCCGGACGCCGCAACGTTGGGAACAGCTGCAGGAGCAGATCGTTGAAGCCCTGCTGGCCTGGCATCGGCATGACAGCGGCGGCTGTGTTGGCATGGTCGACAGCACCCAGGAAAACCTGTGGTCGAACTGGTATCGTCAACGGGTAGAGATGCTGTGGAGTACGCTAAACCTGTATCAGGACACCGGCCTGACGATGCAGGACAAACGGATCCTGTTCCGCTCCCGGGAGTGCCTCCCGGCGCTATTTGAAGATTTCAGCGATAACTGCGTGCTGGTGCACGGGAGCTTCACGCTGCGCAGTATGTTGAAAGACGCGCGTAGCGATCAGCTGCTGGCAATGGTCGGGCCGGGCATGATGCTCTGGGCGCCCCGAGAATACGAACTGTTCCGACTGTCGGACGGCGGGCAAGGGGAGCAGCTGCTGTGGCACTATCTGCGCCGCGCGCCGGTGTCGGAGTCATTCGTCTGGCGGCGCTGGCTGTATCTGCTGTGGGATGAAGTGGACAACCTGGTCAATACCGGGCGCTTTGACCGCACCCGGTTTGATCTGGCCGCTAAATCACTCCTGCCCTGGCTCGCCTGACACTCCTTTTAGCCACTGCCAGAGGCGCCCCAGCGTTTCGTAACCGACGCGATCGCTGTGCATCAGCCATACCGGCGACGGGATCGCGCGCTCCCACGGGTTAAGCGGCGATTCAATCGCCAGCTGATTAGCCGGCGCCGGCAGTGGATTAAGCCCGGCATGTCGGAAGAAAATCATCGCTCTGGGCAGATGCGACGCGGAGGTCACCAGCAGGAAAGGGGCATCACCGATGGCCTGTTTGACCGCAGCGGCTTCCTCTTCCGTATCTTTCGGGCTATCGAGAACCATTATTTCGCTGCGCGGGACGCCAAGGCTTTGCGCCACCCGGGCGCCAGCCTCAGCGGTGCTGACCGGGTTGGTTTTCGCCGCGGCGCCGGTAAAGATCATCTTCGCCCCCGGATTCTCCTGCCACAGCCGGATCCCTTCAGCCAGGCGCGGCAGGCTGTTGTTGATCAGGTTAGAGCTGGGCGCCCAGTCCGGATTCCAGGTATATCCGCCACCGAGTACCACCACATACTGAACCCGTTCGCTGCCTTGCCATGTTGGGTACTTGTCCTCAATAGGTTTGAGTAAACCATCGGCCACCGGTTGCAGGCTGAGCGCAACCAACAGCAGCCAGCCAACGCTGACGCACACTTTACCGGTTCGCTGGAAACGGCTGAACCACAGCAGGGCGATGCCTGCGGCAATCAGCAACAGCAACAAGGGAAGCGGCAGCATCATGCCGCCTAAATACTTTTTCAGAGTAAAAAGCATGCCAGGTGGTTCCTTTTTTAACCATATAACCAAAGTTATGCCCGGATCTTATAACAGATCGCTACATTCTCCGCGTGGGTATGACAAAATAGCGGTTTTGTTTTGGCAGGTGGAGTCGCCGGTGAAGGATCGTAATTTCGATGACATGGCTGAAAAGTTTTCGCGCAATATCTACGGTACCACCAAGGGCGAACTGCGTCAGGCGATCCTCTGGCAGGATCTCCACCCGTTACTGAGCCAGCTTGGCCCTGGGCCGCTTCGGGTGCTCGATGCGGGCGGCGGGGAAGGCCAGACGGCGGTCAAAGTGGCGGAAATGGGTCATCATGTGACGTTATGCGATCTCTCTGGCGAAATGGTGGCTCGCGCCCGGCAGGCGGCTGCCGATAAAGGTGTGATCGACAACATGCATTTTGTACAATGCGCTGCTCAGGATATTGCGCAGCATTTGGAAACCCCGGTCGATCTGGTACTGTTTCATGCGGTACTGGAGTGGGTGGCTGAACCGCAGGAGATGCTGCGCACGCTGTGGTCCGTTATCAGACCCGGCGGTGCATTGTCGCTAATGTTCTACAATGCTAACGGTCTGCTGATGCACAATATGGTGGTCGGAAACTTCGACTACGTACAGCTTGGCATGCCGAAAAAGAAAAAACGCACGTTGTCGCCGGACTATCCGCGCTCACCGCAGCAGGTTTATGGCTGGCTGGAAGAGCAGGGCTGGCACATTACCGGGAAAACCGGCGTGCGGGTGTTTCATGATTATCTGCGTGAAAAACGCAAACAGCGCGACGATTTTGCGGCGCTGCTGGAGCTGGAGACGCGCTACTGTCGCCAGGAGCCGTATATCAGCCTGGGTCGCTACATTCATGTCACAGCGCTTAAGCCGCAGATGCAAGGATAAACTATGAGTGAATTTTCCCAGACAGTCCCCGAACTGGTTGCCTGGGCCAGAAAAAATGATTTTTCTATTTCGCTGCCGGTGGACAGACTCTCTTTTCTGCTGGCGGTTGCTACGCTGAACGGCGAGCGGCTCGAAGGGGAAATGACTGAGGGAGAACTGGTGGATGCGTTCCGCCACGTCAGTGATGCGTTTGAGCAGACCAGCGAAACCATCAGCCAGCGCGCCAATAACGCGATCAACGATATGGTGCGCCAGCGTCTGCTGAACCGCTTTACCAGCGAAATTACGGAAGGTAATGCGATTTATCGCCTGACGCCGTTGGGTATCGGCATTACCGACTACTATATTCGCCAACGCGAATTTTCTACTCTGCGCCTGTCGATGCAGCTGTCGATCGTTGCCGGTGAGCTTAAGCGCGCCGCTGATTCGGCTGAAGAGGGCGGCGATGAGTTTCATTGGCATCGCAACGTCTTTGCGCCGCTGAAATACTCGGTGGCTGAGATTTTCGACAGTATCGACCTGACGCAGCGCATCATGGATGAGCAGCAGCAGCTGGTCAAAGATGATATCGCTCAGCTGCTGAATAAAGACTGGCGTGCGGCGATCTCCAGCTGTGAACTGCTGCTGTCAGAAACCTCAGGCACGCTGCGTGAGCTGCAGGATACGCTGGATGCCGCGGGCGATAAGCTTCAGGCAAACCTGTTGAGGATTCAGGACGCGACAATCGCGCGCGATGATTTGCATTTTGTTGACCGTCTGGTTTTCGATCTGCAAAGCAAACTCGACCGCATCGTCAGCTGGGGCCAACAGGCTATCGACCTGTGGATTGGCTACGATCGCCACGTCCACAAATTTATCCGTACCGCCATCGATATGGATAAAAACCGCGTGTTCGCCCAGCGTCTGCGCCAGTCGATTCAAACCTACTTTGATGCACCGTGGGCATTGACCCACGCCAGCGCCGATCGTCTGCTGGATATGCGTGATGAAGAGATGGCGCTGCGCGACGAAGAGGTTACCGGGGAACTTCCGGCCGATCTGGAGTACGAAGAGTTTAACGAAATTCGCGAACAGCTTGCCGCGCTGATTGAAGCGCAGCTGGTGGTCTATAAAGACAAAGGTGTGCCGCTGGACCTGGGTCTGGTGGTGCGCGAATATCTGGCACAGTATCCGCGGGCTCGCCATTTTGATGTGGCGCGAATCGTTGTTGACCAGGCCGTTCGCCTGGGCGTCGCACAAGCAGATTTCACCGGACTGCCGGCAAAATGGCAGCCGATTAATGATTACGGAGCCAAGGTACAGGCGCATGTCATCGACAAATATTGAACAAGTGATGCCAGTTAAACTGGCGCAGGCGTTGGGCAATCCGTTATTTCCGGCGCTGGATAGCGCCTTGCGTGCAGGCCGCCATGTGGGTCTGGACGAGCTGGATAATCACGCATTTTTGATGGATTTCCAGGACTACCTGGAAGAATTTTACGCTCGCTATAACGTTGAGTTGATTCGCGCGCCGGAAGGGTTTTTCTATCTGCGCCCGCGTTCCACCACGCTGATCCCGCGTTCGGTGCTGTCCGAGCTGGATATGATGGTGGGCAAAATTCTTTGCTATCTCTACCTCAGCCCGGAACGTCTGGCCAATGAAGGGATCTTTACCCAACAGGAGCTGTACGATGAGCTGCTGAGCCTGGCCGACGAAGCCAAGCTGCTGAAGCTGGTGAACAACCGCTCCACCGGGTCGGATCTCGACCGCCAGAAGCTGCAGGAAAAAGTCCGCGCCTCGCTTAACCGTCTGCGCCGTCTGGGCATGGTCTGGTTTATGGGCCATGACAGCAGCAAATTCCGCATTACCGAATCGGTGTTCCGCTTTGGCGCTGACGTGCGCGTGGGCGACGATCCGCGCGAAGCGCAGCTGCGCATGATTCGCGACGGCGAAGCGATGGCGCTGGAAAATCATCTGCAGCTTCATGACGAAAATGAAGAGCATCAGCCGGATAGCGGGGAGGAAGAGTAATGATTGAACGCGGTAAATTTCGCTCGCTAACGCTGGTTAACTGGAACGGCTTTTTTGCCCGAACCTTCGATCTGGATGAGCTGGTCACGACCCTCTCCGGCGGTAACGGGGCAGGGAAATCAACCACCATGGCGGCCTTCGTCACGGCGTTGATCCCTGACCTGACCCTGCTGCACTTCCGTAACACCACCGAGGCTGGCGCCACCAGCGGTTCGCGCGATAAAGGCCTGCACGGTAAGCTGCGAGCCGGGGTCTGTTATTCGGTGCTGGACGTTATCAACTCCCATCATCAGCGCGTGGTCGTGGGCGTGCGCCTGCAGCAGATCGCCGGTCGCGATCGTAAAGTGGATATCAAGCCCTTCGCGATCCAGGGGCTGCCGATGGCGATTCAGCCGACCCAGCTGCTGACCGAGACCCTGAACGAACGCCAGGCTCGTGTTCTGAGCCTCAATGAGCTGAAAGAAAAGCTCGAAGCGATGGAAGGGGTGCAGTTCAAACAGTTCAACTCGATCACCGATTATCACTCGCTGATGTTCGATCTGGGCGTCGTCGCCCGTCGTTTACGCTCGGCCTCGGATCGTAGTAAATACTATCGCCTGATTGAAGCCTCGCTGTATGGCGGCATCTCCAACACCATTACCCGCTCGCTGCGCGACTATCTGTTGCCGGAAAACAGCGGCGTGCGTAAGGCGTTCCAGGACATGGAAGCCGCGCTGCGTGAAAACCGCATGACCCTTGAAGCGATCCGGGTGACGCAGTCCGATCGTGACCTGTTTAAGCACCTGATCAGCGAAGCGACGAACTACGTGGCGGCGGACTACATGCGTCACGCCAACGAACGTCGGGTGCATCTGGACAAAGCGCTGGAGTACCGTCGCGACCTGTTTACCTCACGGGCGCAGCTGGCAGCAGAGCAGTATAAGCACGTCGATATGGCCCGCGAACTTCAGGAGCATAACGGCGCAGAGGGCGATCTGGAAGCCGATTATCAGGCGGCCAGCGACCATCTGAATCTGGTGCAAACCGCACTGCGTCAGCAGGAAAAAATCGAGCGCTATGAAGCGGACCTCGAAGAGCTGCAGATTCGTCTTGAAGAGCAGAACGAAGTGGTCGCAGAGGCGACCGATCTGCAGGAAGAAAACGAAGCCCGCGCAGAAGCCGCTGAACTGGAAGTGGATGAGCTGAAAAGCCAGCTCGCCGACTATCAGCAGGCGCTGGACGTGCAGCAGACCCGGGCCATTCAGTACAACCAGGCGCTGCAGGCGCTGGAGCGTGCGAAAGCGCTGTGCCATTTGCCGGATTTAACTCCGGAAAGCGCTGGCGAATGGCTCGAAACCTTCCAGGCGAAAGAGCAAGAAGCGACGGAGAAAATGCTGTCGCTGGAACAAAAAATGAGCGTCGCGCAAACGGCGCACGGTCAGTTTGAACAGGCTTATCAGCTGGTAGCGGCGATTAACGGCCCACTGGCGCGTAATGAAGCCTGGGACATCGCGCGCGAACTGCTGCGTGATGGCGTGAATCAGCGACATCATGCCGAGCAAGCGCAAGGGCTACGGAGCCGCCTGACCGAACTGGAACAGCGCCTGCGCGAACAGCAGGATGCCGAACGTCAACTGAGCGATTTCTGCAAGCGCCAGGGTAAACGCTACGACTTCGACGAACTGGAAGCACTGCATCAGGAGCTGGAAGCGCGTATTGCGTCGTTGTCCGATAGCGTCTCTTCCGCCAGCGAACAGCGCATGAACCTGCGCCAGGAGCTGGAACAGCTGCAGTCGCGCACCCAGTCTCTGCTGCGTCGTGCGCCGGTCTGGCTGGCGGCACAGAACAGCCTCAACCAGCTCTGCGAGCAGAGCGGCGAACAGTTTGAATCGAGCCAGGACGTCACCGAATATCTGCAGCAGCTGCTGGAGCGCGAGCGCGAAGCGATTGTTGAGCGTGACGAAGTTGGCGCACGTAAACGGGCCATTGACGAAGAGATCGAACGTCTCAGTCAGCCGGGTGGTTCTGAAGACCCGCGTCTTAATGCGCTGGCGGAACGTTTTGGCGGTGTGCTGTTGTCGGAAATCTATGACGATGTCAGCCTCGAAGATGCCCCGTACTTCTCCGCGCTGTACGGCCCGTCGCGTCATGCGATCGTGGTACCGGATCTGTCGCAGATCACCGAACATCTTGAAGGGCTGGAAGATTGCCCGGAAGATCTCTATCTGATCGAGGGCGATCCGCAGTCATTCGATGACAGCGTATTTAGCGTCGATGAGATGGAAAAAGCGGTGGTGGTGAAGGTCGCCGATCGTCAATGGCGTTATTCACGCTTCCCGACGCTGCCGCTGTTCGGCCGCGCCGCACGTGAAAGTCGCATCGAGAGCCTGCACGCTGAACGTGAAGATTTGTCCGAGCGTTTTGCGACCCTCTCTTTTGATGTTCAGAAAACGCAGCGTCAGCATCAGGCCTTCAGCCGCTTTATCGGTAGCCATCTGGCGGTAGCCTTTGAAGACGATCCGGAAGAAGAAATCCGCAAGCTCAACAGCCGCCGTGGCGAGCTGGAGCGCGCGCTGACGACGCACGAAAGTGATAACCAGCAGAACCGGGTACAATTTGAACAGGCGAAAGAGGGCGTCTCGGCCCTTAACCGTCTGCTGCCGCGTCTTAGCCTGCTGGCGGACGATACCCTGGCTGACCGGGTGGACGAAATTCAGGAACGTCTGGATGAAGCCCAGGAAGCCGCGCGCTTTATTCAGCAGCACGGTAATCAGCTGGCGAAGCTGGAGCCGATCGTTTCGGTACTGCAAAGCGATCCGGAACAGTTTGAACAGCTGAAAGAAGACTATCTCTATTCGCAGCAGACGCAGCGTGATGCGCGTCAGCAGGCGTTTGCGCTGAGCGAAGTTGTGCAGCGTCGCGCCCACTTCAGCTACTCAGACTCGGCGGAAATGCTGAGCGGCAACAGCGATCTGAACGAAAAACTGCGCCAGCGTCTGGAGCACGCCGAAACGGAACGTAGCCGCGCCCGTGAGGCAATGCGCAGCCATTCTGCGCAGCTGAACCAGTACAATCAGGTACTGGCCTCGCTGAAAAGCTCTTATGACACCAAAAAAGAGCTGCTGGGCGATCTGTATAAAGAGCTGCAGGAGATCGGCGTTCGTGCCGATAGCGGGGCGGAAGAACGCGCCCGTTCGCGTCGCGATGAGCTGCATACGCAGTTAAGCAACAACCGCGCCCGCCGTAATCAGCTGGAGAAAGCGTTGACCTTCTGCGAAGCGGAAATGGACAACCTGACCCGCAAGCTGCGTAAGCTTGAGCGTGACTACTGCGAAATGCGTGAGCAGGTGGTGAGCGCCAAAGCGGGCTGGTGTGCGGTCATGCGCCTGGTGAAAGACAACGGCGTCGAACGTCGCCTGCACCGTCGCGAGCTGGCCTATCTCTCTGCTGATGAACTGCGTTCGATGTCGGATAAAGCCCTCGGTGCGCTGCGTCTGGCGGTGTCGGATAACGAACACCTGCGCGATGTGCTGCGCGTCTCGGAAGATCCAAAACGTCCTGAGCGTAAAATTCAGTTCTTTGTCGCCGTTTATCAGCATCTGCGCGAGCGTATCCGTCAGGATATTATTCGTACCGATGACCCGGTTGAAGCGATTGAACAGATGGAGATCGAGCTTAACCGTCTGACCGAAGAGCTGACTAACCGCGAACAGAAGCTGGCTATTAGCTCCCGCAGCGTCGCCAACATCATTCGTAAGACCATCCAGCGCGAGCAGAACCGTATCCGTATGCTCAACCAGGGTCTGCAGAGCGTCTCCTTCGGGCAGGTCAACAGCGTGCGGCTGAATGTCAACGTGCGGGAAACCCACTCGACGCTGCTTGATGTGTTGTCTGAACAGCATGAACAGCATCAGGATTTGTTTAACAGCAACCGTCTGACCTTCTCCGAAGCGCTGGCGAAACTGTATCAACGCCTGAACCCGCAGATTGATATGGGGCAGCGCACGCCGCAGACCATCGGCGAAGAGCTGCTCGACTACCGCAACTATCTGGAGATGGAAGTGGAAGTCAACCGTGGTTCCGACGGCTGGCTGCGTGCGGAATCCGGCGCGCTGTCGACCGGGGAAGCGATCGGTACCGGGATGTCAATTCTGGTAATGGTTGTGCAGAGCTGGGAAGACGAGTCTCGCCGCCTGCGCGGAAAAGACCTGTCGCCATGCCGCCTGCTGTTCCTCGATGAAGCGGCGCGTCTCGATGCCCGCTCTATTGCCACGCTGTTTGAGCTGTGCGAACGCCTCGAGATGCAGCTGATCATTGCGGCGCCGGAAAACATCAGTCCGGAAAAAGGCACCACCTACAAACTCGTGCGTAAAGTGTTTAATAATCACGAACACGTCCACGTGGTCGGGCTGCGCGGTTTTGCCGCCCAACTTCCGGAAACGCTGCCGGGAACGGCGGATGCTTCCTGAGAGGGATGATTGATAGATAGAAGGGCGACATGATGTCGCCCTTTTTGTTGTCGGATCTGCTACCGTAACGTTGTATAATCTTTAAACTTCTTTACATTTGGGAAGGCAAAAGCGCTTTCGCCTTCATATACTGAGAGTAAGCCCTAATTTGTGGGCAGCAATGTGTCAACAGGGGGCAAGGGATGTTGCTAAAGAAACGGTATGGTTGTTCATTGTCAGCGCTGAGTTTGAGCCTGGCACTGGCATTTGCTCCACTGTTCAATGCCCAGGCCGAAGAGCCTGAAGTTGTACCAACGGACAGCTCCGCGACCTTAGGAGAGCTGTCTTCTGCGCTAAGCCAGAGCGTCGGCCAGTCGGCGGCGGTGGCCAAAATGGCCGGTGAGCAGCCTCAGGCTGCCGGAGCTGTAGAGAAAAGTCGCGCCGATATCACAGCCCTGCTGCCGGCGGGCTACCAGCCGGTGTTTATGAATCCGCTGGTGGCGCTGTATGCGGCCAGGGACATGAAACCGATGTGGGAGAACCGCGAGGCGGTTCAGGCCTTCCAGCAACAGCTGGCCGAGGTCGCCATCGCCGGGTTTCAACCGCAGTTCACCACCTGGGTGAGCCTGCTGACCGATCCGGCAGTCAACGGTATGGCACGCGATATCGTGCTGTCTGACGCCATGATGGGCTACCTGCATTTTATCAGCGGCATTCCGGTGCAGGGGAATCGCTGGCTGTATGGCACCAAACCGTACACGATGGCGACGCCGCCGCTGTCGGTGATTAATCAGTGGCAGCTGGCGCTGGATAACGGCGCGCTGGTGCCGTTTATTGCCGGACTGACGCCAACGCACCCGCAATATGAGGCGATGCACCGCGCGCTGCTGTCGCTGGTGGCGGATTCGCGTCCGTGGCCGCAGTTGACCAGCACGACCTCGTTGCGACCGGGCGAGTGGAGCAACGATATTGGCGCGCTGCGTGAAATCTTACAGCGCAACGGCATGCTCGACGATGCCGCTAACATTGCCCTGCCGGGGGATGTCGTAAGCCCGTCGGCGGTGAAGAAGGGGAAAGCCGCGACGCGCGGGGTCTATGACCGCCAGCTTGTCGACGCGGTGAAGCGTTTTCAGACCTGGCAGGGACTGGGTGCCGATGGCGTTATTGGTCAATCCACACGCGACTGGCTGAACGTCTCGGCGGCGCAACGCGCCGGGGTGCTGGCGTTAAATATTCAACGCTTACGCTTGCTGCCGGGCAAACTGTCGACCGGTATCATGGTGAATATCCCGGCATTCTCCCTGGTCTACTACCAGGATGGCAGCCAGGTTCTGGCATCGCGGGTTATCGTCGGTCGTCCGGATCGTAAAACGCCGATGATGAGCAGCGCGCTGAATAACGTGGTGGTTAATCCGCCATGGAACGTCCCGCCGACGCTGGCGCGCAAAGATATTCTGCCGAAGGTGCGTAACGACCCCGGTTATCTTGAACAGCACGGTTATACCGTAATGCGCGGCTGGAACAGCAAAGAGGCGATCGATCCGTACCGGGTTGACTGGTCGACGATCACCGAAAAAAATCTGCCGTTCCGCTTCCAGCAGGCGCCAGGCGCGCGTAATTCACTGGGCCGCTATAAGTTCAACATGCCAAGCTCCGATGCCATCTATCTGCACGATACACCGAACCATAACCTGTTCCAGAAAGATGTCCGGGCGTTAAGCTCCGGCTGCGTGCGGGTGAATAAAGCCTCTGAACTGGCGAATATGCTGCTGCAGGATGCGGGCTGGAACGATACGCGGATTTCCGATGCGCTGAAGCAGGGCGACACCCGTTATGTGAATATCCGTCAAAATATTCCGGTCAATCTTTACTATTTAACCGCGTTCGTCGGGTCCGATGGCCGCATGCAATATCGTACAGATATTTACAATTACGATCTCACCGCGCGATCTGGCGCACAAATTCTGCCAAAAGCGGAACAATTAATCAGGTAAATGAAGTAGTTCAGCCAAATTTGTTGTCCTATTACGTGGTAAAAACAGGCTCTGTGTGTCTGCAGGGCCTGTATTTGCTGGGGTTAGGCTACCTTGACGTTGGCAATAATGCCCGGTAAGGTGCCTTTCGTGCGCCAGAAGTGCATATATTCGATTCATTTACTTGTAGACCTGATTATCATGGACAAATTTGACGCTAATCGCCGCAAACTGCTGGCGTTAGGCGGGGTTGCGCTCGGTGCTGCAGCCATCCTGCCTGCGCCGGCATTTGCCACCCTCTCGACCCCCCGACCGCGTATTCTGACGTTGAATAACCTGCATACTGGTGAATCACTCAAGGCGGAGTTTTTCGATGGCAGAGGCTATATTCAGGATGAATTAGCAAGACTTAATCATTTCTTCCGCGATTTCCGCGCGAATAAAATTAAGACTATCGATCCGAGTTTGTTTGATCACCTCTATCGTCTGCAGGGATTACTTGGCACGAATAAACCTGTCCAGCTCATCTCTGGCTATCGTTCACTCGATACCAATGACGAGCTTCGCGCACGAAGCCGTGGTGTGGCTAAACACAGCTATCACACCAAGGGACAGGCCATGGATTTTCATATTGAAGGCATTTCGTTAAGCAATGTTCGCAAAGCGGCGTTATCTATGGGCGCAGGTGGTGTAGGATACTACCCACGTAGCAATTTTGTGCATATTGATACCGGTCCGGTCAGGCACTGGTAACGAAAGGAGCATCATGAACTATCGTATTATTCCGGTCACCGCGTTCGCTCAGAACTGTTCTTTAATCTGGTGTGAACAAACCCGGCTCGCCGCACTGGTCGATCCGGGCGGCGACGCCGAGCGAATCAAACAGGAAGTGACCGCAGCGGGCGTCAGCCTGATGCAGATTTTGCTCACCCACGGTCATCTCGACCACGTTGGTGCGGCGGCTGAACTGGCACAGCATTATGGTGTGCCGGTTATCGGTCCGGAAAAAGAAGATGAGTTCTGGCTGGAAGGGCTGCCAGCGCAAAGCCGGATGTTCGGTCTGGAAGATTGCCAGCCGCTGCAGCCGGACCGCTGGCTCAATGAAGGCGACGTGGTCAGCGTAGGGAATGTCTCTCTGCAGGTACTGCACTGCCCGGGGCATACGCCTGGACACGTTGTCTTTTTTGATGATGCTTCACGCTTGCTGATTTCCGGCGATGTGATTTTTAAAGGGGGAGTCGGGCGCAGCGATTTCCCGCGCGGCGATCATGGGCAGCTGATTGATGCGATTAAACGTAAATTATTGCCGTTAGGTGATGATGTGACGTTTATTCCCGGTCACGGTCCGATATCGACGCTGGGCTATGAGCGTCTGCACAACCCCTTCCTGCAGGATGAAATGCCGGTCTGGTAATTTATCGTGTGGGGAATGTAATAAAGGCCGCGTTAGCGGCCTTTATTTTTTCTGGGCGAGATTACAGCACGGCGACGATCGCTTCACACAGCGGCGCCATGTTATCTGGCGTCATGCCCGCCACGTTGATACGCCCGGACGCCACGGCGTAGATGCCGAACTCTTCACGCAGACGCAGCACCTGCTCTTTGGTCAGGCCGCTAAACGAGAACATCCCGTTTTGCTTGATGATGAAAGAGAAGTCACGGCTGGCGCCTTTTTCCTGCAGCGTATTAACAAACAGCAGACGCATGCGCTGAATGCGCTGGCGCATATCGGTCAGCTCTTGTTCCCAGATTGCACGCAGTGCGTCATTGCTGAGGATCGTAGCGACCACCGAAGCACCGTGAGCCGGCGGGTTGGAGTAGTTGGCGCGGATCACCGACTTCATCTGGCTGAAAGCGCGGTCAACGGTATCGGCATCGGCGGCCACCAGCGTACAGGCACCCACACGCTCGTTATACAGACCGAAGTTCTTCGAGTAGGAGCTGGCAACCAGCAGCTCTTTATGCAGCGCAACGAATGCACGCAGACCTTCAGCATCTTCTTCCAGACCACGGGCAAAGCCCTGGTAGGCGAAATCGAACAGCGGCAGCCAGCCTTTTTCGACGGACATTTGTGCCAGCTGTTGCCACTGATCCAGCGTCGGGTCGATACCGGTTGGGTTATGGCAGCAACCGTGGAACAGAACCACGTCACCCGCCTGAGCTTCACTGAGGCTTGCCAGCAGGCCGTCAAAATCCAGCGCGTGGTTGGCCGCATCGTAATAGGTGTATTCACATACTTCGAGGCCTGCGGAGTTGAACACGCTCTTGTGGTTCGGCCAGCTTGGGTTGCTTACCCAGACGCGTTTCGCTGAGGTATTTTTTGCCAGGAAGTCTGCGGCAACGCGCAGCGCGCCGGTGCCACCTGGAGTCTGAGCGGTACGTGCGCGCTTATCGCTAACGATCGGGCTACCTTTACCAAACAGCAGCTCCTGAGTGCAGCGGCCAAACTCCGGAATACCGTCGATACCCAGATAGTTTTTCGTGGTTTCATTTTCCAGCAGGTATTGCTCTGCTTTTTTGACACTGGTCAGGACCGGGGTTTTACCCGTTTCGTCTTTGTAAACACCAATTCCGAGGTTAATTTTAGTCGGACGGTCATCGGCACGAAACAGATCGGCCAGGCCTAAAATGGGGTCAGCAGGGGCGGCAGTAATGTTCTCAAACATGACGAGGTTCCATTGTGATTACTGAGGGAATTTCGCTATCAGGGTAACGGGAGATTTACAAATTGCCAACCGTTTGCGACAAAAAGCGAGAAGGTTTTCGAAAGTTACGATCTTTATCTTACTAAATGAGAAAAGCAGGACCGAAGTCCTGCTTTTTAGGCATATCACGAAGGGGTGTACTGCAGATTAGAACTGGTAAACGATACCAACAGCTGCCTGGTCGTCGGTAGCAACGCCCGCAGTTTTGGTGTAATCGTTGTCGTCCAGCAGGTTGAATTTGTATGCTGCGTAGACGTTCATGTTCTTGTTGAAGTAGTACCAGGTACCCAGTTCAACGTATTTAACCAGGTCAGCATCGCCGCCGGAGAAGCCAGCACGGCCCTGCAGGTCTTTACCTTTGGTCTGTACGTAGCCAACGGACGGACGCAGACCGAAGTCGAACTGGTACTGAGCAACGGCTTCAAAGTTCTGAGTTTTGCCGGCGAAGTAGTTACCCTGGTTTTCCGGGGTCATGTTGTAGGTCTGGGAGTACATCACTGCAGCGTAGACGTTGTTCGCATCATACTTCGCAGAAGTTGCCCATGCTTCAGCTTTGTCGCCGTTGCCATCAGCTTTCTGATCTACGCTACGGTTAGAGCTGGAGTAGCCAGCAGACAGCGCGATACCGTTGTCAAACGCGTAGGTTGCGGAGGTGCTGACGCCGTCGCCGTTCTGTTTGTGAACGTTACGAGTGCTTGCGTCGTTTTTGCCCTGGTACTGCAGCGCGAAGCTCAGGCCGTCAACCAGACCGAAGAAGTCAGAGTTACGGTAGGTTGCAACGCCGTTGGTACGGCCAGTCATGAAGTTGTCGGTGTAGTTCCAGCCGTCGCCGCCCCACTCAACCAGCATATCGGTTGCAGCTTCAACGTCGTAGATCGCACCGTAGTTACGACCGTAGTCGAATGAACCGTATTCACCCGCTTTCAGACCAGCGAATGCCAGACGAGTTTTAGTCCCCTGAGAACCTTCAACGTTGGACGCGTCCATGTTGTATTCCCACTGGCCGTAACCGGTCAGTTGGTCGTTGATCTGGGTTTCGCCTTTCAGGCCGATACGAGCGTAGGTGGTGTCTTCGCTGCTGGTGTCACCGTTGGTGGTCCAGACGTGCTCGCCAACCATTTTGCCGTAGAAATCCAGTTTGTTGCCGTTTTTGTTATAGATTTCTGCAGCATTCGCTGCGCCGGCTACCAGCAGGGCAGGAATTACCACTGCCAGAATATTGCGCTTCATCATTATTTATTACCCTCATTAATATTTTTATATGAACACTTGCCACTGCCGCCAATACATTCTGTCAATAAAAACTTACAGAACCATTGATGATAGTTTGGTGTCTGAAGGCATCTTTCCATCCGCGCCAGCGTTTCGCTAGCCGGAAAATGCTACCAATGTCGCATATGAGTAACAATAAGAAAGAGTATGTAACAAAATGTGTTTTTTAGGGAACTTTGTGAACTCAATCAAAATTCCGTTCCACTTTGCTCATTAAATCACCTGGCTATATATATCTATATGAATTAATTATGATTAATTTAGATAAAGCCGCGATTGTGCATTTTATGGCTGCATTTCGCTTTTTTTTCGCTCAGCGTTTGTCTTTGCATCTCGTGCTGCGAGAGGTTAAAAAATGAACAAAATTATCAGGTGTTTCACTGAGAAATGAACATAAGGTGCGATTTATCCTTACTCAGGGAGTCGTAATAGTGAGTAACACAAATGTTGCGCGGAAGGGTTGATGTTTAGATTAATTAATATTCGTTAACAAATCTTGACATAAAAAAAGGCCAGCATACGCTGGCCTTTCGGGTAATAAGGAAAAACAATCAGAATGTGGCGCTACGCGGGGTCCGCGGGAACGCAATCACATCACGCACGTTCTGTACGCCGGTGACATAGGCGATCAGACGCTCAAAGCCCAGGCCGAAGCCAGAGTGCGGAACGGTGCCATAACGACGCAGATCGCGGTACCACCAGTAGTCTTCTTTATTCAGACCCATTTCTGCCATGCGGGCATCCAGCACGTCCAGACGCTCTTCACGCTGAGAACCGCCGATGATTTCGCCGATACCTGGTGCCAGAACATCCATTGCCGCGACGGTTTTACCGTCTTCGTTAAGGCGCATATAGAACGCCTTGATGTCTTTCGGGTAGTTTTTGACGACGACCGGTGCTTTGAAGTGCTCTTCTGCCAGATAGCGCTCATGCTCGGAAGAGAGGTCTACGCCCCAGTACACCGGGTTTTCAAACTGCTTGCCGCAGTTTTCCAGAATGGTGACGGCATCGGTGTAATCGACCTGGGCGAAATCGGCATCAATAAAGCGTTCCAAACGCGATACGGCTTCTTTATCTACGCGCTCGGCGAAGAATTTCATATCGTCGGCACGCTCTTCCAGCACCGCTTTGAAGACATACTTCAGCATGGCTTCCGCCAGGCCGGCAACGTCGTTCAGGTTAGCGAAGGCCACTTCCGGCTCCAGCATCCAGAACTCCGCAAGGTGGCGGCTGGTATTGGAGTTTTCGGCGCGGAAAGTCGGGCCGAAGGTGTAGATTTTGGACAGCGCGCAGGCATACGTTTCACCGTTCAGCTGGCCGGATACGGTCAGGAACGACTCTTTGCCGAAGAAGTCTTTATCGAAATCCACTTTGCCCTGATCGTTGCGCGGCAGGTTTTCCAGATCCAGGGTGGAGACGCGGAACATTTCGCCGGCACCTTCGGTATCGGATGCGGTGATCAGCGGCGTCGATACCCAGAAGAAACCTTGCTCGTCAAAGAAACGATGCAGTGCTTGCGCCAGGGTATGACGAACACGGGCAACGGCGCCAATCAGGTTGGTACGCGGGCGCAGGTGCGCGACTTCACGCAGGTACTCAATGCTGTGGCGCTTGGCGGCCATCGGATAGGTATCCGGATCTTCGACCCAGCCGGTCACTTCTACGCTGCTGGCCTGAATTTCGAAGCTCTGGCCCTGGCCCTGAGATGCCACGACTTTACCGGTGACGATGACCGAACAGCCGGTAGTCAGACGCAGCACTTCCTGATTGTAATTGGGCAGAGAATTACTAATGACGGCCTGTACAGGATCAAAGCAGGAACCGTCATAGACGGCCAGGAAGGAAAAGCCAGCTTTTGAATCTCGGCGAGTACGCACCCATCCGCGCACGGTGACTTCGCTGTCAACGGCAACACGGCCCTGGAGTACGTCGGCTACAGGCACAACGCTCATAATAGTCTCTCTATTCGTAGTCCAATAAAAAAAATCTGTATCCCCCGGTGATGGGGGGATATCTATGTTACCTGTCATCTTCCATCAGACAAGTAGATTTCGCACCGCGAAGGGGAGAATTCGGAAATAAATAAAGGAAAGGAGCCAGAACGGCTCCTTATGATGATTAACTGGCCTTTTTCACCGGCGGTAGATCGAAGGCTTTACGCAGCGCCCGGACAAAGGCTTTATCGTGGCAGATGGTTTTACCGGGGCTGTCAGAGAGTTTAGCGACGGGTTTACCGTTACACTCCACGAGTTTGATGACGATATTTAGCGGTTTCACCTGAGGAATATCGCAGGTTAAGCGCGTACCAATCCCGAAACTGAGATTAACCCGTGACGCGAAGTGGCGATATAAATCCACCGCTTTGGCCAGATCGAGATTATCGGAGAACACCAGCACTTTACTCAGCGGGTCGATCCCCAGCTTGTGGTAGTGCGCGATGGCTTTCTCTCCCCACTCAACCGGATCGCCGGAATCATGGCGCAGGCCCTGATAGCGGGTGGCAAACTCCGGGCCGAAATCTCGCAGGAACGCATCCATGGTAATGCAGTCGGTTAGGGCGATCCCTAACTGGTCGGGATACTCTTCCAGCCATGCTGCCAGTGCCGCGCGCTGGCTGCTGGCGAGGTTAGGGCTAATTTGCTGATGCGCCTGGAACCATTCGTGTGCCTGGGTGCCCATAGGCGTCAGATTCAGACGGCGGGCCAGATCGTAGTTGCTGGTGCCGACAAACCACGGCTCCTGCTGCAGGCGTTCAACGATAGCCTGCTGCACCTCACGCGAGAAACGGCGGCGGGTGCCGAAGTCCATCAGGCGGAAGTCACTGAGATCGAGGTCGGCGGTCATCTGCCTGAAATCGGTCAGCTTGTGTTCGAGCGTGTCTAACGCCAAATCGACGCTGATTTCCGGCGAGCGATAATGGTGAACCAGCTCGCTGATCACTGCCAGCAGCGGGACTTCCCACATGATCACTTCACGCCACGGGCCGGACAGGCGAATATTCAACTTGCCGTTGTCGTTGCTGACGCTGACCTGGCTCGGGTCGTAGCGGAAGTCACGCAGCCAGTCGAGGTAATCCTGAGAAAAGAACGGCAGGGTAGACAACCAGTGATATTCATCGTCCTGCAGCGTCAGGTCACGCATGGTCTCAACCTGCTCGCGGATCGCATCGGCATAGATACCGAGCAGATCGTCGCCGCGGCAGCGGAACTCCGCCGCAACGTACACATCTTCGTAGCGGTGGAAGACAGCCTGCTGCATATGCAGCTTGTAGGCATCCGTATCAAGCAGCGAGTGCAGTACAGGAGAAGTGAATTGTGTCATGGTGCGCAGTAGCGTCCTCTCACTGGAGCGTTTCCATCAAAACCGAAGCAGAAAAAAGGAGGCGGAGTATACCTTTATTACCCGACTCTGTCCCGCAGTGGCGATCGATGGCGACGCTGGCGGTCATTTGCGAGGCCTAGTTTAATATATTGAACAGGGATCACACCACAAGCTTTATAGCGGGTCGAGTGCATTTCGTGCCTCTAATGTTATCGATATGTAGCAATTTTCGTGTTTGGCATTGAAAAGATGAAGATTCTGCGTAGCGCGATCTACGCAACAGGAATAGACTGGGTTCGACACTTTATGGAACATGCTAAAGGTTTTTTATGACACAACAGCCCCAAGCCAAATACCGCCACGATTACCGTGCGCCGGATTATCTGATTAGCGATATCGATTTGACCTTTGACCTGGATGCCGAGAAAACCGTTGTTACGGCAGAGAGTAAAGTCTCCCGTCACGCGGCGGCGTCTGACGTGCCGTTGCGTCTGGATGGCGAAGACCTGACGCTGGTCTCCCTGAACGTGGATGGCCAGCCGTGGAGCCACTATAAAGAAGAAAATAACCAGCTGGTGATCGAAGGATTACCGGAACATTTCACCCTGACTATCGTCAATGAAATCAGCCCGGCGGCCAATACCGCGCTCGAAGGCCTGTATCAGTCCGGCGAAGCGCTGTGCACCCAATGTGAAGCCGAAGGGTTCCGACATATTACCTGGTACCTGGACCGCCCGGATGTTCTGGCGCGTTTCACCACCAAAATTATCGCCGATAAAGCGAAGTATCCGTACCTGCTCTCCAACGGTAACCGCGTTGCGCAGGGGGAACTGGAGCAGGGGCGTCACTGGATCCAGTGGCAGGATCCGTTCCCGAAACCGTGCTATCTGTTTGCGCTGGTGGCCGGTGATTTCGATGTGCTGCGCGATACCTTCAAAACCCGCTCCGGGCGTGAAGTGGCGCTGGAGCTGTTCGTTGACCGCGGCAACCTCGATCGTGCACCGTGGGCGATGACGTCGCTGAAAAACTCCATGAAATGGGACGAAACTCGTTTCGGCCTCGAGTACGACCTCGACATCTATATGATTGTCGCCGTCGACTTCTTCAATATGGGCGCCATGGAGAACAAAGGACTGAACGTCTTTAACTCCAAATACGTGCTGGCCCGTACCGATACCGCGACCGATAAAGACTACCTCGATATCGAACGGGTGATTGGCCACGAATATTTCCATAACTGGACCGGTAACCGCGTCACCTGTCGCGACTGGTTCCAGTTGAGCCTCAAAGAGGGGCTGACCGTCTTCCGCGATCAGGAGTTCAGCTCCGACCTCGGTTCACGTGCGGTCAACCGGATTAGCAACGTTCGCACCATGCGCGGCATGCAGTTCGCTGAAGATGCCAGCCCGATGGCCCATCCTATCCGCCCGGATATGGTCATTGAGATGAACAACTTCTACACCCTGACGGTATATGAAAAAGGGGCCGAAGTGATCCGCATGCTGCACACCCTGTTGGGTGAAGCCAACTTCCAGAAAGGGATGCAGCTGTACTTCGAACGTCATGACGGCAGCGCCGCCACCTGCGACGACTTTGTCCAGGCGATGGAAGATGCTTCCAATGTCGACCTGTCCCATTTCCGTCGCTGGTACAGCCAGTCCGGTACGCCGGTGGTGAGCGTCCATGATGACTACAACCCGGAAACCGAACAGTATACCTTGACCATCAGCCAGCGTACTCCGCCGACCGCGGAACAACCGGAAAAACAGCCGCTGCACATTCCGTTCGATATCGAACTGTATGACAACGAAGGCAAGGTGATCCCGCTGCAGAAGGGCGGTCATCCGGTGCATCATGTGCTGAACGTGACCCAGGCCGAGCAGACGTTTGTGTTCGACAACGTCTACTTCCAGCCGGTACCGGCGCTGCTGTGCGAATTTTCCGCTCCGGTGAAGCTGGAGTATAAATGGAGCGATCAGCAGCTGACGTTCCTGATGCGCCATGCGCGTAACGACTTCTCTCGCTGGGATGCTGCGCAGAGCCTGCTGGCAACCTACATCAAGCTGAACGTCAATCGCCATCAGCAGGGCCAGCCGCTGTCGCTGCCGATTCATGTGGCCGACGCGTTCCGCGCGATCCTGCTGGATGAGAAGATTGACCCGGCGCTGGCGGCAGAAATTCTGACGCTGCCTTCCGCCAACGAAATCGCTGAATTGTTTGCCATCATCGACCCGATCGCCATTGCGACGGTACGGGAAGCGCTGACCCGCACGCTGGCGAAAGAGTTGGCGGACGAGTTCCTGGCAATCTACAACGCCAACAAGCTCGCGAGCTATCGCGTGGAACATGCCGATATCGGCAAACGTTCACTGCGCAATACCTGCCTGCGTTACCTGGCGTTCGGCGACGTTGAGCTGGCAAACAAACTGGTCGTCGCGCAGTATCATCAGGCGGACAATATGACCGACGCGCTGGCGGCACTGTCAGCGGCGGTGGCGGCGGAACTGCCGTGCCGCGATGCGCTGATGCAGGAGTATGACGATAAGTGGCATCAGGACGGTCTGGTGATGGATAAATGGTTTATTCTGCAGTCCACCAGCCCGGCGGCGAATGTCGTGGAAACGGTGCGCGGCCTGCTGAATCACCGCTCCTTCAGCATCAGCAACCCGAACCGCGTTCGTTCGCTGATTGGCGCCTTTGCCGGCAGCAACCCGGCGGCGTTCCATGCGGAAGACGGCAGCGGCTATCAGTTCCTGGTTGAAATGCTGACCGAACTCAACAGCCGTAACCCGCAGGTGGCGTCTCGCCTGATTGAGCCGTTGATTCGTCTGAAACGTTACGATGCCAAACGTCAGGCGCTGATGCGTGGGGCGCTGGAGCAGCTGAAAGGTCTGGAGAATCTCTCCGGGGATCTGTTCGAAAAAATCAGTAAAGCTCTGGCATAACGGTCAGTGGATCCCCGGTACGCGCAGCGCGACCGGGGAGATCCAGAACGGTGGTTAACCGTGATTCAATAAGCGCGGCGCAGACTCGCTCTTGCCGCGCTGCATAACCCGGTCCAGCACCTCGGCTTCCAGCTCGGCCAGGCGCGCCGAACCGGTCCGCCGTGGACGTGGAATATCCACCACTAAATCCAGCCCAATTTTACCGTCTTCAATCAACAGCACCCGGTCGGCCATTGCCACCGCTTCACTGACGTCATGCGTGACCAGCAGCACGGTGAACCCATGTTGTTCCCACAACGACACAATCAGATCCTGCATTTCCAGGCGGGTTAACGCATCCAGCGCCCCCAGTGGTTCGTCGAGCAGCAGCAGGCCGGGGCGGTGAATTAACGCGCGGGCCAACGCCACACGCTGCTTTTGCCCGCCGGAGAGCGCCGCCGGCCAGTCGCCGGCACGGCTTTCCAGACCCACGCTGGCCAATGCCTGGCGGGCCGCGTCGTGCCAGGCGCCTTTCAGGCCCAGGCCGACGTTGTCGATCACCGTTTTCCATGGCAGCAATCGCGCATCCTGAAACATCATTCGCGTATCGTCCTGGATCTGCGCCAGCGGGGTGGCACCGGCCAGCAGCTCGCCGTCGTTGGGCTTTTCCAACCCGGCGAGCAGACGCAGAAGGGTGCTTTTTCCGCCGCCGCTGCGCCCGACTACCGCGACAAATTGCCCGGTAGGAATATGTAAATCCAGCGCGTTCAGAATGGTATTGTCGCCGTAGCGCTTACTTACGCCGTTCAGTAACAGCGGGATCCCTGGGTTGAGACGGGCAGTGGTCATGCGTTGGCCTCCTGAAGATGATAAGCCGGGTTCCAGCGTAACCACACGCGCTCCAGCAGCTGTGCGCTGACGTCGGCCAGTTTGCCAAGAATGGCGTAAAGAATGATGGCTACCACCACCACATCGGTTTGTAAAAACTCGCGGGCGTTCATGGCCAGATAACCAATGCCGGCGTTGGCGGAGATGGTTTCGGCCACGATCAGCGTCAGCCACATCAGGCCAAGGGCGAAGCGGATCCCGACCATGATGGAGGGCAGGGCGCCGGGCAGAATCACATGGCGGAAGAGGGCAAAGCCGGATAAGCCGTAGCTCCGCGCCATCTCCAACAGCCCGCGGTCGATGTTACGAATGCCATGCCAGGTGTTGATGTAAATAGGGAACATGGTCCCCAGCGCGACGAGGAAAATTTTGGCGCTTTCGTCAATGCCGAACCATAAAATCACCAGCGGAATCAGGGCCAGATGCGGCACATTGCGCAGCATCTGAATCGAGGTATCCAGCAGACGTTCGCCCCAGCGCGAGAGGCCGCTGATCAGCCCGAGCACCAGCCCGATAGAGCCGCCGATGGCAAAGCCCAGCAGCGCACGCCATGAGCTGATGGCCAGATGCTGCCACAGCTCGCCGCTGGCGGAGAGCGTCCAGAAGGCTTTCAGTACCCCCTCCGGAGAGGGGAGAATGCGGGTGGATAACCAGCCGACCGACGACGCGAGTTGCCAGATGATGACGGTTCCCACCGGCAGCAGCCAGGGAGCAACCCGCATCAGCAGTTTTTGCGCAGACCTTGCCATGATGTGTGCTCCTTAGCTTTGCGCGACTTTACGCGGGATAAACTCATTGGCGACCGCCTCGCCCTGCTGGCGCAGGCTCTGCGGCTGCGGAACCGACGGAATATTGACATCCAGCAGCGGGAACAGCAGCTCCCCGACGCGATAAGCTTCTTCAAGATGCGGGTAGCCGGAGAAGATAAAGCTATCGATACCCAGTGCCGCGTATTCATTGATGCGCTCGGCCACGGTGGCCGCATCGCCCACCAGCGCGGTGCCGGCGCCGCCACGTGCCAGCCCGACGCCAGCCCACAGGTTGGGACTGATTTCGAGCTTGTCACGCTGACCGTTATGCAGCGCCGCCATCCGCTGTTGGCCGACCGAGTCGGTTTTGGCGAAGGCCGCCTGCGCGCGGGCAATGGTCTCATCATCAAGGTGTGAAATGAGGCTGTCAGCCGCCTGCCAGGCCTCTTCATTGGTTTCCCGGACAATCACATGCAGACGGATCCCAAAGCGGACCTGGCGACCATGACGCGCGGCTTTTTCCCGCACCTGGGCAATTTTTTCTGCCACCTGTTCCGGCGGTTCTCCCCAGGTCAGATAGAGGTCGACCTGTTCCGCCGCCAGATCCTGCGCGACGTCAGAGGATCCGCCGAAGTAGAGCGGTGGCCGCGGCTGCTGGATCGGTGGGAACAGCAGCTTCGCGCCGCGAACCCGCTGGTGTTTACCGTTATATGTGACCGTTTCTCCCTCCATCAGGCGGCGCCAGATATGGGTAAATTCCGCGGAGGCTTCGTAGCGCTCGGTATGGTCGAGGAATACTCCGTCGCCGGCCAGTTCCTGCGGATCGCTACCGGTTACCAGGTTAAACAACGCCCGGCCGTTGGACAGGCGGTCGAGCGTTGCGGCCTGGCGAGCGGCAACCGTCGGAGACATCACGCTGGGGCGCAGGGCCACGAGAAACTTCAGCCGTTGCGTCACTGGGATCATCGAGGCGGCAACCAGCCAGGCATCTTCGCAGGAGCGGCCGGTCGGGATCAGCACGCCGGTAAACCCAAGACGGTCGGCGGTTTGTGCGATCTGTTGCAGATAGCCATGATCCACCGGACGAGCGCCTTCGTCAGTACCAAGGTAGCGGCCATCGCCGTGGGTCGGTAAAAACCAGAACATATTTAAACTCATGATTTTGCTCCTTGTGCCACGGCGGGCTGCCAGATTCGGGTGCGGATATCGACTTTTTTCGGTACCAGTTTGTTCTCATAGAACAGGTCGGCGGTTTGCTGCTGGCGAGCGGCCGTTTCGGCACTGACCGGGGTAATGGTGGTGGGCGGGCGATGGTCAAGATAGCTGGCGATCACCGCTTCTGGGACACCCATGGTTTTCGCCAGTAAGGTAATGCTTTGCGGGCGCTGGCTCAGGGTCAGGGCATCCGCCTGGCTGAATGTTTCCAGTACGCCGGTAATAAAGGCCGGGTTTTTGTCGGCATAGGGGCGCGCTGCGAGATAGAAAGAGCCGGTTTGTTTCAGGTCGCTGCCATCTTTCAGCACCCGGGCGTGGGTTTGCTGCAGCGCCGCAGAGTAGTACGGATCCCAGATAGCCCAGGCATCCACGTTGCCCTGCTGGAACGCCGCACGAGCGTCGGCAGGGGCCAGATAGACCGGTTGAATATCGCTGATTTTCAGGCCAGCTTGCTGTAGGGCCCGCAGCAGCAGGTTGTGGGAGCTGGAACCTTTCTGGAACGCGACTTTACGTCCCTTGAGTTCCGCCACGCTTTTTATCGGGCTGTCCTGGGCCACCAGAATCACTTCCGCTTTGGGCTTCGGCGGTTCGGCACCGACGTAAACCAGATCGGCCCCGGCGGCCTGGGCAAATATCGGCGGAATGTCACCGGTACTGCCCAGATCGATGCTGCCGACATTTAACGCTTCGAGCATCTGCGGTCCCGCCGGGAACTCCACCCAGGAGATGGTGGTATGTGGATAGCGTTTTTCCAGCAGCTGGTGGCTTTTGGCCAGCACCATGCTGACGCTGCCTTTTTGGTAGCCGATGCGCAGCGCGTCAGGCGTGGTTTCCGCCGCGTGGCTCAGGGCAGAAAATGTCAGTAACCCGCTGAGGGTCAAGGTTCGCAGGATATTACGCATGCTCCACCCCGCGAATGGTCTTGAGGCCAGGGGCCCGGCTGGCGGTGCGGTGCAGCGCTTGCCAGAACGTTTCCAGCGCCTGATCGAGGCGGCCCTGCAGGTTTGGCGTAAACTGCGGCTTGTGCTGATAGTCGGTTATCTGGCTATCGTCAGCAAAGACGCCGTGGAGGATCTCCTGGGCTTTCAGGGCGTTGAGAACCGGCTTCAGGGCATAATCCACCGCCAGCATATGGGCGATAGTGCCGCCGGTGGCCAGCGGCAGGACGATTTTCCCCTCCAGCGCCCGCTCCGGCAGCAGGTCGAGCAGGGTCTTCAGGGCACCGGAAAACGACGCTTTATAGACCGGGGTGGCGATAATCAACCCGTCAGCGCCGGACAGTTGTTCGTTGAGGGTCTGCAGCGCCGGGCTATCGAAACGGGCATAAAGCAGGTCTTCCGGGGCAAAGTTTTGCAGGTGCCAGTGGCAAACTTCAACATCAACCGCGGAGAGTGTTGCTCTGGCATATTCCAGAAGCGCACTGGAACGGGAAGGATAGCGCGGGCTGCCCGCAAGTGTAATGACACGCATCGTCTCTCTCCTTATAACTAAATGTTTGCATTTATCTATAATTGATAACATTTGCGTGCAGTGTGACAGAGGCGATTTATTTCCCTAAATGATTTTTCCACCCTTGTTTTGTCAGAATTTGCATAATGGAAGGGAAGAGAAGAAAACGTTTGCGTCGGATGCGAGATTTTTTGTTGTAGGTCAATTCCCTTTCTGGCGCCGATCGAACATAATACGCCCCCGGTTTGCCACCGGGAATCCAGGAGAGTTCATGTACTACCCCTTCGTTCGTAAAGCCCTTTTTCAGCTCGATCCTGAGCGCGCTCATGAAGTTACTTTTCAACAATTACGCCGAGTATCAGGTACGCCGCTGGAAATGCTGGTTCGCCAGAAGGTGCCGACCAAACCGGTTACCTGCATGGGTCTCACATTTAAGAATCCGCTGGGTCTGGCCGCAGGGCTGGATAAGAATGGCGAGTGCATCGACGCGCTCGGCGCCATGGGGTTCGGCTCTATTGAAATTGGCACCGTGACGCCACGCCCGCAGCCGGGCAACGACAAGCCGAGGATCTTCCGTCTGGTCGATGCGGAAGGTTTGATCAACCGCATGGGCTTTAATAACCACGGCGTTGATAACCTGGTTGAGAACGTCAAAAAGGCGCATTTTGACGGTATCCTCGGCATTAATATCGGCAAGAATAAAGATACGCCGGTCGAGCAGGGTAAAGATGATTATCTGATTTGTATGGAAAAAATCTATCCCTATGCCGGTTATATCGCCATTAATATCTCCTCGCCGAATACGCCAGGGCTGCGTACCTTACAATATGGTGAGGCCCTCGACGATCTGCTTTCCGGTATTAAAAATAAGCAACTGGAGCTTCAGCAGAAGCATCAAAAATATGTTCCAGTAGCGGTGAAGATCGCGCCGGATCTTTCTCTCGAAGAATTGATCCAGGTCGCCGATAGTTTAGTTCGTCATAATATTGATGGCGTCATCGCGACCAATACCACCCTCGATCGTTCGCTGGTACAGGGAATGAAATTCTGTGATGAAACCGGTGGTCTTAGCGGTCGTCCGCTGCAGCTGAAGAGTACAGAAATTATCCGTATGCTGGCGGCGGAATTAAATGGTCGGTTACCTATTATCGGTGTTGGCGGGATTGATTCGGTGATCGCCGCGCGAGAAAAAATGGCCGCGGGGGCGAGTCTGGTCCAGATTTATTCCGGGTTTATTTTTAAAGGGCCGCCCCTGATTAAAGAAATTGTTACCCATATCTAATCTTTTCCCCCTCTGATCCCACCCAGGGCTTTATTTCCGGCCCTGGTTGTTTTATATTCCTTCATTGTTGCTTATTTAGACATTTTAGTCTTTTCTTAATTTTGGAAATAATTTTGTTGCAGGATGCCATTGTAATTAAGGCTGGACGCAAAAGAGGGCGAGTAGACGATGCGAATTAAACCTGACGATAACTGGCGTTGGTATTACGATGAAGAGCACGATCGTATGATGCTCGATTTGGCCAATGGTATGTTGTTCCGTTCGCGTTTTGCGCGTCGGATGTTAACCCCGGACGCCTTCGCGCCATCCGGATTTTGCGTTGACGATGCTGCGCTTTATTTTTCCTTCGAAGAGAAATGTCGCGATATAGAATTATCGAAAGAGCAGCGCGCGGAATTAGTCCTTAATGCGCTGGTCGCGATTCGCTTCCTGAAACCACAAATGCCAAAAAGCTGGCATTTCACTTCTCATGACGCCAGCTGGCAGCCGGTGAGCGGTGATGCCGCCAGCGCCTGGCTCAGCGATACCGGACAACAGGTGAATTTGCTGGTGGTTGAACCCGGGGAAAATGCGGCCCTGTGTTTGCTGGCCCAGCCGGGAGTGACGGTCGCAGGACGTATTTTGCAGCTTGGTGACGTGATTAAAATTATGAACGACCGACTGCAACCGGCATCAGGTGCCGCCAGCTACAGTCTGGGTCAGGCGGTGTAAACACCACGTTGGCTAAGGAGCCAGCCGTAAAGCAGTTTTAGGTACGCAGCTACAGCACAGAATGGTGCCATCTGCCGCCACCGCGTTTTTCTTCAGCGGGCTGACTTCACCTTCTTCCAGCCGGATACGGCAGCTGCCACAGATGCCGGCCCGACAGGAGTAGGGAATGCGAATGCCTTTTTGCTCCAGCTGCTCCAGCAGGACCTGCTGCGTATTGCCGTTAAAACTCTGTCCCTGCCACGCGATCTCCACCACGGAATCCTGCTGTGAATCTACCGCCAGCGTCTCGTCGCTCTCGCCTGCGCCGTAGGCTTTTGCCGGACCACGCGTTAACACTTCCACTTCATCGCCAACCCGCACGACGCCGCTGTTGCGGGCGATCAGGTTCTGACCGAAATCGACATCGCCGTTATCCAGCGCGGTACGGAAGCGCTGCAGGGTGGCCAGCGGTTCGCCGGAGGGATGTTTTTGCCCACGTTCCGGGCTGACGGTGGTCAGCACGCAGCGGCTGCAGGGCTTTGCCACCTCAAACACTACCTCGCCGATACGAATCACTTTCCAGCTGTCTTCTTCCCAGGCCGCGGCGCCGGTCACCACCAGATTGGGGCGAAACTGTTCCATGCGCACGCTTGCCGGGCAGCGGCTTTGCAGATCGCGCAATGAGGCTTCATTGGTTAATAAATAGGGAAAGCCATCGGCGAAGGTCAGGGGAACCGCGTCATGGCGCTTCACCCGTCGGGTCAACTGTGGCCCTAACCAGCGGAGCTGCACGTCACGATTAAAGAAGCCGCTGAGCCATTGGTTCACCGAGGCGGGCGCGATCAGCGCGGTGAAGTGGTTCCCCCACACTTCGGTCGGCTCGCCCTGAGGTGCAAAATCCGCAAAGCGGATAATCGCGCTGCTGCCGTCGACCGCCGTCAGGTGAATACCGTCGTGCAACGGCGAGGGGGTAAACTTGACCATCTGAGGAAACTGGCGGGCAGTAATAAAGGTGCCATCGGTTTCCGTCACCATGAAGGCACGATCGAAGGCCAGACCGCTGATATCGGCAAACGCGTGCGTCAGGCCAATTCCACGCATGGATTTGACGGGATGAATAAAAAGTCGCGATAGCGTTAGCATGCGCTGCCTCCAGGCTTAAAAATAAGCCTTTAACTTTATGACATGGGGCGCATATTGGCTATAATGCGCAACAATTTTCTTTTAGTAAAAGTGACGATATGAATTCTCTGTTTGCCAGTACGGCTCGTGGCCTTGAAGAGCTGTTAAAAACTGAACTGGAAGGGCTTGGCGCGCTGGACTGCCAGGTAGTCCAGGGCGGTGTCCATTTTCAGGGAGATACGCGAGTACGCTATCAAAGCCTGATGTGGAGCCGGCTGGCTTCGCGCATCATGATGCCGCTGGGCCAGTGTAGCGTGTACAGCGATTTGGATCTGTACCTCGGCGTGCAGTCCATTCCATGGACGGAGATTTTCACCCCAGACGCCACTTTTGCCGTCCATTTTAGCGGGCTGAACGACGAGATTCGTAACAGCCAGTACGGCGCGTTAAAGGTCAAAGATGCGATCGTTGACAGCTTCACGCGTAAAAATCTGCCGCGTCCAAACGTCGATCGTGAACAACCCGATCTGCGCATTAACGTCTGGCTGAATAAAGAGACCGCGCACATCTCGCTGGATCTCAGCGGAGAAGGCCTGCATCTTCGCGGCTACCGCGATGGCACCGGCATGGCGC
Source organism: Klebsiella sp. R445 (assembly GCF_051131755.1). NCBI lineage: Bacteria > Pseudomonadati > Pseudomonadota > Gammaproteobacteria > Enterobacterales > Enterobacteriaceae > Klebsiella > Klebsiella sp. R445. The sequence goes on along the minus strand of NZ_CP180446.1, from coordinate 1,374,884 downwards.
CGATCAAAGAAACCCTGGCGGCGGCGATTGTTATGCGCTCTGGCTGGGTACAGGGAACGCCGCTGCTCGATCCGATGTGTGGTTCCGGTACGCTGCTGATTGAAGCCGCGATGCTGGCCACCGACCGCGCGCCGGGTCTGCATCGTGGACACTGGGGCTTTAATGGCTGGTTGCAGCACGATGACGCGGTGTGGAAAGAGGTCAAAGCCGAAGCACAGACCCGTGCCCGCAAAGGGTTGGCTGCCTACGAGTCACGTTTTTACGGCTCTGACGTGGATGCTCGTGTGATTGAGCGTGCGCGCAGCAACGCCCGTCGCGCCGGGGTAGGCGAGCTGATCGCTTTCGAAGCCAAAGATGTGGCCCAGTTAAGCAATCCGCTGCCGAAAGGCCCTTACGGGACCGTTATCAGCAACCCGCCATACGGCGAACGTCTGGAAAGCGAGCCGGCGCTGATTGCCCTGCACAGCCTGCTTGGTCGGGCGATGAAAACGCAGTTTGGCGGCTGGAATCTGTCACTGTTCAGCGCCTCGCCGGAGTTGCTTAGCTGCCTGCAGTTGCGTGCGGACAAACAGTTTAAAGCGAAAAACGGCCCGTTGGACTGCGTGCAGAAAAACTACCATCTGGCGGAAACCGATGGCAGCAGCGTGGCATCCATGGCGGATGATTTCGCCAACCGCCTGCGTAAAAACCTGAAGAAATTTGAGAAATGGGCGCGTCAGGAAGGGATCGAATGCTACCGCCTGTATGATGCCGATCTGCCGGAATACAACGTGGCGATCGACCGCTACGGCGATTGGGTGGTGGTGCAGGAATACGCGCCACCGAAAACGGTTGATGCGCACAAGGCGCGCCAGCGTTTGTTTGACATCATCGCGGCGACGATCTCCGTGTTGGGCATTGCGCCGAACAAACTGGTGCTGAAAACCCGTGAACGGCAGAAAGGCAAGAATCAGTACCAGAAAATGGCCGAGAAGGGCGATTTCCTGGAAGTTCAGGAGTATAACGCCCGTCTGTGGGTCAACCTGACGGATTATCTCGATACCGGCCTGTTCCTTGACCACCGTATCGCCCGTCGCCTGCTGGGCCAGATGAGCAAAGGGAAAGACTTCCTGAACCTCTTCGCCTACACCGGCAGCGCCAGCGTCCACGCCGGCCTCGGCGGCGCACGTTCCACCACCACCGTGGATATGTCCCGCACCTATCTTGAATGGGCCGAGCGCAACTTGCGCCTCAACGGGCTGACCGGGCGTGCGCATCGTCTGATGCAGGCCGACGTGCTGGGCTGGCTGCGTGAAAGCGATGAACAGTTCGATCTGATCTTTATCGATCCGCCGACGTTCTCCAACTCCAAACGCATGGATGATGCCTTCGACGTGCAGCGCGATCACCTGCGTCTGATGACGGATCTTAAACGTCTGCTGCGCAAAGGCGGCACCATTATGTTCTCGAACAACAAACGCGGTTTCCGTATGGATCATGACGGACTGGCACAGCTGGGGCTGAAGGCGCAAGAAATTACGCAAAAAACGCTGTCTCAGGATTTCGCCCGTAACCGTCAGATTCACAACTGCTGGCTGATTACCGCAGCCTGAAAGGAATAAAGAATGTCATTAATTAGTATGCATGGTGCCTGGCTCTCCTTTAGCGACTCACCGCTGCTGGATAACGCCGAGTTGCATATCGAAGATAACGAGCGCGTCTGTCTGGTCGGGCGCAACGGTGCGGGCAAATCCACCCTGATGAAGATCCTCAACCGGGAGCAGGGGCTGGACGATGGACGGATCATCTATGAGCAGGATCTGGTTGTGGCCCGTTTGCAACAGGATCCGCCGCGCAATATTGCCGGTACGGTATACGACTTTGTGGCGGAAGGGATCGCCGAGCAGGCGGCTTATCTGAAGGGATACCATGATGTCTCTCGCCTGGTGATGACCGATCCGAGCACCAAAAATTTAAACGAGCTGGCGCGCCTGCAGGATCTGCTGGATAACCTGGGGTTGTGGCAGCTTGAAAACCGTATTAACGAGGTGCTGGAACAGCTGGGTCTGGATGCGAACGCCGAGCTGGCGTCTCTTTCCGGCGGCTGGTTACGTAAAGCAGCTCTCGGGCGTGCGCTGGTCAGCGGCCCGCGCGTGCTGCTGCTGGATGAACCGACCAACCACCTGGATATCGAAACCATTGACTGGCTGGAAGGCTTCCTCAAGACCTTCAAAGGGACCATCATTTTCATCTCGCACGACCGTTCCTTTATTCGCAATATGGCCACCCGTATCGTCGATCTCGATCGCGGTAAGCTGGTGACCTATCCGGGCAGCTACGATCAGTATCTGCTGGAGAAAGAAGAAGCCCTGCGTGTTGAAGAGCTGCAAAACGCCGAGTTTGACCGCAAGCTGGCCCAGGAAGAAGTGTGGATTCGCCAGGGCATTAAAGCGCGTCGTACCCGTAACGAAGGTCGCGTTCGCGCCTTGAAAGCGATGCGTCGTGAACGTGGCGAGCGTCGCGAAGTGATGGGCAGCGCGAAGATGCAGGTCGAAGAGGCGGCACGTTCAGGCAAAATCGTCTTCGAAATGGAAGATGTTAACTACCAGATTGACGGTAAGGTGCTGGTCAAAGATTTCACGGCGCAAATCCAGCGCGGTGACAAAATCGCGCTGATCGGTCCTAACGGTTGTGGGAAAACCACGCTGTTGAAACTGATGCTCGGTCAGCTGAAGGCTGATAGCGGGCGGGTTCATGTCGGCACCAAGCTGGAAGTGGCCTACTTCGATCAGCACCGCGCCGAGCTGGATCCGGATAAAACCGTGATGGATAACCTGGCCGAAGGCAAACAGGAAGTGCTGGTGAACGGTAAGCCGCGCCATGTGCTGGGCTATTTGCAGGACTTCCTGTTCCATCCTAAACGCGCAATGACGCCGGTCCGGGCGCTGTCTGGCGGGGAGCGTAACCGACTGCTGCTGGCACGTCTGTTCCTCAAGCCAAGCAACCTGTTGATTCTCGATGAACCGACAAACGATCTGGATGTGGAAACGCTGGAACTGCTGGAAGAGCTAGTCGATGGCTATCAGGGCAGCGTCATGCTGGTCAGCCACGACCGTCAGTTTGTCGATAACACCGTTACCGAGTGCTGGATCTTCGAAGGCGGCGGAAAAATTGGTCAGTATGTCGGCGGATATCATGATGCGCGCGGTCAACAATCACAGCATCTGGCGCTAAAACAGACTGCTGCTAAAAAATCTGCAGAAGTTGCTCAATCGAAAGCAGAAAGTGTCAAACGTGCGCCTAACAAACTAAGCTATAACCTGCAGCGCGAACTGGAACAGTTGCCACAACGACTTGAAGAACTGGAAACCCAACTGCAGAGTCTGCAGGAGCAGGTTGCCGATCCTTCTTTCTTTGGCCAGTCCCATGACCATACGCAGCAAGTGCTGGCTCAGTTGGCCGAAGCGGAACAGGCGCTGGAAACGGCCTTTGAACGCTGGGAATATCTCGAAGGATTAAAAAACGGCGCCTGAGCTGAGGAGTTTTCATGTGCGATCATCATCATGCTGCGCGGCATATCCTGTGCCCACAATGTGATTTGCTGGTGGCTTTGCCGCAGCTGGAGCATCGCCAGAAAGCCGCGTGTCCGCGTTGCGGTACGACGCTGACAACCACGTGGGACGCGCCTCGGCAGCGTCCCACGGCCTATGCGCTGGTGGCGCTGTTTATGCTGCTGCTGGCGAACCTGTTTCCCTTCGTCGATATGAGCGTTGGCGGTCTGCGCAGTGAGATTAAACTGCTGGAAATTCCTGACGTTCTGTTCAGCGAAGATTACGCCAGCCTGGGCACCTTCTTTCTCCTCTTTGTGCAACTGGTGCCGGCGTTTTGTCTGGTGACGATTCTGTTACTGGTCAACCGGGTGCATCTGCCGGCGCGGCTCAAGGAGTTTCTGGCGCGGATTCTGTTCCATCTTAAGACCTGGGGAATGGCAGAGATTTTCCTCGCCGGCGTACTGGTGAGCTTTGTCAAACTGATGGCCTATGGCGATATCGGCGTGGGGCTAAGTTTTGTGCCCTGGTGTTTGTTCTGTATGCTCCAGCTGCGGGCGCTGCAATGCGTCGACCGGCGCTGGCTATGGGATGACATTGCACCGATGCCCGCCCTCAGACAGCCGCTGAAAATTGGCCAGACGGGGATCCGCCAGGGTCTGCGTTCCTGTTCGTGCTGTACGGCCATTTTGCCTGCTGATGAGGCGGTTTGTCCGCGCTGTCAGACTAAAGGGACGGCCCGGCGTAAGCATAGTCTGCAGTGGACCATGGCTTTGCTTCTGACCTCTGTAGTCCTTTATCTTCCCGCGAATATCCTGCCAATCATGATCACCGATTTGCTCGGGGATAAACTACCTTCCACGATTATGGCTGGGGTGATACTGCTCTGGAGCGAAGGGTCCTATCCGGTGGCATTGGTGATTTTTATTGCCAGTATTATGGTCCCGACGCTAAAAATGATAGCGATTGCCTGGCTCTGTTGGAACGCTAATGGCAACGGCCAACGTGACTCAGAGCGCATGCACCTGATTTATGAAGTAGTGGAGTTTGTTGGCCGTTGGTCAATGATTGATGTTTTTGTCATCGCGGTACTCTCGGCGCTGGTGCGCATGGGAGGATTGATGAGTATCTATCCTGCGATCGGGGCGGTGATGTTTGCGCTCGTTGTTGTCATGACAATGTTCTCAGCCATGACCTTTGACCCTCGTTTGTTGTGGGACCGTGAACCAGATTCAAGCCATGAGGAAATGCAGCAGCATGGAAAATAAGAGCGGAGAAGCAAAGGTGCAAAAGGTGAAGAACTGGTCACCCGTGTGGATCTTCCCCATCGTCACTGTGCTAATCGGCGCGTGGATCCTTTTTTATCACTACAGCCATCAAGGGCCGGAAGTGACGCTGATCACCACCAACGCGGAAGGTATTGAAGGGGGCAAAACCCGGATTAAAAGCCGTAGCGTGGACGTCGGGGTGGTGGAAAGCGCTATCCTGACGGATGACCTGACGCACGTTGAGATTAAGGCGCGCCTCAATTCCGGCATGAAAAAGCTCCTGCATACAGATTCGGTCTTTTGGGTCGTGAAGCCGCAGGTTGGGCGTGAAGGGATCAGCGGCCTGGGGACCTTACTTTCCGGTGCCTATATTGAGCTTCAACCGGGCACCAAAGGCGGCGATTCCGCGCAATATCCGCTGCTGGATTCTCCACCGCTGGCGTCGCCGGATGCGAAAGGTATTCGGGTACTGCTGGAAAGCGATAAAGCCGGACAGCTCTCTCCGGGCGACCCGGTGCTGTTCCGTGGCTATCGCGTCGGTTCGGTGGAAACCAGCACCTTCGACCCGCAAAAACGCAGCATCACCTATCAGCTGTTTATCAACGCACCTAACGATCGTCTGGTGACGACCAACGTGCGCTTCTGGAAAGACAGCGGCATTGCGGTCGACTTAACCTCGGCGGGGATGCGGGTAGAAATGGGGTCATTAGCAACCCTGTTTGGCGGCGGCGTCAGCTTTGATATCCCGGAAGGTCTCGACCTGGGTGAGCCGGCGGCCAATAAAACTGGCTATCATCTTTTTGACGATCAAAAGAGCATTCAGGATTCGATCTATACCCAGCACATCGATTACGTGATGTTCTTTAAAGACTCCGTACGCGGTCTGCAACCTGGCGCACCTGTAGAGTTCCGTGGGATACGTTTAGGTACCGTCGGTAAAGTTCCGTTCTTTATTCCGGGCTTACATCAGCGTCTGAATGATGACTATCGCATTCCGGTGGAAATTCGAATTGAACCGCAGCGCCTGATCAATCAACTGGGCGGGGATCCTAACATTCGCACTCATATTGACGAACTGATCAATCGCGGATTACGCGGATCGCTGAAAACCGGTAACCTGGTGACCGGCGCACTGTACATCGATCTCGATTTCTATCAGAAAGCGCCGCCGCGTGGCAAGATTCTGGAGTTTGGCGGTTATCCGATTATTCCTACCGTTAGCGGTGGTCTGGCACAGATCCAGCAGCGCCTGATGGAGGCTCTGGATAAGATTAACAATCTGCCGATTAACCCGCTGCTGGAGCAAGCGACCAGCACGCTGGCGCAGAGTGAAAAAACCATGCAGCGTGTTCAGACGACACTGGATAGCCTGAATAAGATTGCGGCAAGCCCGTCAATGCAGCAGCTGCCAGGAGATATGCAGAATACGTTGCGTGAACTCAACCGTAGTATGCAGGGCTTCCAGCCTGGTTCTGCGGCATACAACAAGATGGTTGCGGATATGCAGCGACTGGATCAGGTTCTTCGCGAACTGCAACCAGTACTGAAAACGCTCAATGATAAGAGCAACGCGCTGGTATTTGAGGCCAAGGATAAAAAAGATCCTCAGCCGAAGGGAGCGAAATAATGAAAAAATGGTTAGTGGTTGCCGCGGTATGTGCGCTGGCGGCGTGCAGCAGCAGTGGGGAAAATAAAACCTACTATCAGCTTCCGGTTGCACAGGGCGGCGCGCAAAGCGCCGCTCACCAAAGCAAAAAACTGTTGTGGGTTGAGCAGGTGAGCATCCCGGATTATCTGGCGGGCAACGGCGTGGTCTATCAGACGACTGACGTGCAGTATGTGATTGCGAGCAATAATCTGTGGGCGAGTCCGCTCGATCAGCAGCTGCGAACCACGCTGGTGGCCAATTTGAGTAATCAACTGCCGGGTTGGGTGGTTTCTTCACAGCCTCTGGGCAGCGACCAGGATACCCTCAACGTGGCAGTAAATGGTTTCCACGGGCGTTACGATGGACGGGTGATTGTCAGCGGGGAGTGGTTGCTGAAGCATCAGGGACAGCTGATCAAGCGTCCGTTCAATATCGAACTGAAGCAGCAGCAGGACGGTTATGACGCGATGGTGAAGACGATGGCGCAGGCCTGGTCTCAGGAAGCGACGGCAATTGCCAGTGAGCTGAATCGCTTGCCATAAGTAAAATGAATACAGATTTAAAGCCGCGGAGGTCGAAAAACACCCGCGGCTTTTTTATTTGCCTCGTCAGGCCGTTACTTGTGCCGGTTCACATTTTTTGTACAAATGAACTTTCATATAGCTCACAATTATGACAATGGCGTGAATTTTGCGCATTGACGTTACCTCTGATTCGCGGTATTCGTTAACCGTGGTTGCATATTTAGTGACCACTGTTTTCTTTTCCACCAGATCAAATAATGAGGGAAACGAGGCATGAAGAGACAAAAACGAGATCGCCTGGAACGGGCACATCAACGTGGATATCAGGCCGGCATCACCGGTAGATCGAAAGAAATGTGTCCCTACCAGACCTTGAACCAAAGGTCCTACTGGCTAGGAGGCTGGCGAGAAGCCATGGAGGACAGGGTACAAACTGCCTGACTGTCTCTTTAAAAAAAGAAGCCTCCGCCGAGCGGGGGCTTCGCCTTTTATACTTATCTCTGCTTATCAGAACGCAGACGTGTCCTGGAACAGGCCCACTTTCAGATCGTTCGCGGTGTAGATCAGACGACCATCAACCAGCACTTCGCCATCCGCCAGGCCCATGATCAGACGACGGTTAACAACACGTTTGAAGTGAATACGGTAGGTCACTTTCTTCGCCGTTGGCAGAACCTGGCCGGTGAATTTGACTTCGCCTACGCCCAGCGCACGGCCTTTGCCTTCGCCGCCGAGCCAGCCCAGATAAAAACCAACCAGCTGCCACATGGCATCCAGACCGAGACAGCCAGGCATCACCGGATCGCCAATAAAGTGGCAACCGAAGAACCACAGGTCCGGGTTGATATCGAGTTCTGCCTCAACAAAACCTTTATCGTAGTTACCACCGGTTTCGGTCATTTTGATGACGCGGTCCATCATCAGCATATTTGGCGCTGGTAACTGCGGGCCTTTCGCGCCAAACAGTTCACCACGGCCAGAGGCAAGAAGATCTTCTTTTGTATAGGATTCGCGTTTATCTACCATGTTTTCAGTAAGCCTTATTTTGAGTTCGGGACGCAGGATAGCTAACACGTGTACGCTGAACAAGTCCGATCAGTTCGAACCTGAACCGCCTAACCAGCGTAGCGGCCACGGAAAACGGTGGCGACTCTCTTGCTGCGTCGCCTGTGCAATCCGTTCCTGAATGGTTTGCCGTAACGTTTGCCCTTCGCCATCCCATAGCAACTGGGTCAAAATGGGTATCGCTTCAGTGACATCTTCGACTGCCCAGATGAAAAACTGCTCATCGGCGACGGCCTGCTGGAGCTCTGCGGACAGGCTCAGATGGCGGACGTTCGCTGCAGGAATGATCACGCCCTGTTTGCCGGTCAGCTCGCGCTGCTGGCAAATGGAAAAGAAGCCTTCGACTTTTTCATTGAGCCCGCCAACCGGCTGTACGCGACCAAACTGGTCTACGGAACCGGTGATGGCGATGCTTTGATTGATGGGGACTCCTGCCAGCGCGCTGATTAAGGCGCACAGCTCGGCCATCGAGGCACTGTCGCCGTCCACTTCACTGTAGGATTGCTCGAAGGTCAGTGAGGCGCTGAAAGGCAGCTGCTGTTCGAGCTCCAGCTCGGACATCAGAAACGCCTGCATGATCATCATGCCTTTGGCGTGAATGTTACCGCCCAGCTCCGCCTTGCGCTCCACGTCGATAAACTCACCGTCACCGATGTGTACGACGCAGCTAATGCGCGATGGCTCACCAAATGCGCGAGGATGACCCGGGAATTCGATGACCGACAGGGCGTTGATCTGACCAATGCATTCGCCTTCGGTTTCAATCAGGATCTGTTCCTGCAGGATTTCATCCTGGATACGCTCGGCAAGATAGCCTTCACGCCACTCACGGCGAGCCAGCATGGTTTGCATCTCTTCGGCGGTGATCTGTTCACCTTCGCAGAAGGCGGCGGCCTCACGCAGCTGACGAGCGATCCATTGCGGACACAGTGGCAGCATCTCCTGGTCACCGGTATAGCGGGCCGCTTCCTGAATCAGCAGGTGCCAGGCGTCCGCCGCCAGGCCAGGCAGCTCGAGCTGCTGCGCATTTTTCCAGACCCACTGACACCATTGCTTCAGGGTGTCTTCATCAGCAATCTGCAGATTGTCTTCGTACTCGCTGTAAATCGCCTGCGCAGAGAGCTCGGGTTCCATCTCCTGGAAATCCGCCAGTGACTCACGCTCGCCGACCAGAATGACCTTCAGGTTGAGCGGCATCGAGGGAATGCTGACCGGCAGAGGACGGGACTCGTCAATGGACAGCCAGTCAAAGCGCTGGCGAATAATCATGCTTTTCAGGCGCATCCACAGCAGTGGCTGTGCCAGTAATGCACGCAGAGAAATAATTAAGACGCCACCATTTGTGCGATGCACAAGGCCCGGTTGCAGCGAGATTTCGCCGTTAAATTGCCGTACGCAGCCAAAGAGCTGTTCTGCTTCGACCCAATCGGCAGTTTCAACCGGGGCGGTGCTGGCAAAATTATCGTCAGCGTGCGTTGCCGGTGTCAGGGTGACGTTTCCGCCGTTGACCTGGTAGCGAACGCCGTACAGCGGGTCCGTCGGTTCAAACAGCGTGCGGGTTTCTGTCGCCAGCCATTGCAGGTATTCCGCTTCTTCAGGGGCTTTAACCAGCATGAATGGCGAGATGGTCGGGGTCACAAGAAGTTGTTCCAGACCATAGAATAAACGGGGCTGCAGCTCGCCTGCGAGGGATTCCTCAGCATGGGCTAAATCAGCTTGTGCAAACAGCGCCTGATAACTTTCCGTATCAGGAGCAAGGTCTTTTCGGGTCAGTTTCGTAATGGTCAAAGTCGCTGTTTTTAGTCAGATGTAAAGCGCGCGATTATACCTTATGCTGCGTCCGAGCACACGGAGGATTACATGTGCAGTGATGATAAGCGGGTTACCTGCATCACGAATGATGATTTATTCTCAGCACATCGGGAAAAAACTGATATCCTGAAATGAGTTACACGGTCACATTGAGATCGCAATGAAATATCAACAACTGGAAAATCTTGAAAGCGGCTGGAAATGGAATTATCTGGTAAAGAAGCACCGGGAAGGTGAGCTGATTACCCGCCATATTGAAGCCAGCGCAGCAAAAGCCGCGGTCGATGTCTTACTGACGCTCGAAAATGAACCGGTTCTGGTGCATACTTGGATTGAGCAGCATATGAATCCGGAATTAACCAACCGCATGAAGCAGACTATCCGGGCGCGTCGCAAGCGTCACTTTAACGCAGAGCATCAGCATACGCGCAAAAAGTCGATCGACCTGGAGTTTATCGTCTGGCAGCGTCTGGCTGGGTTGGCGCATCGACGTGGCAAAACATTGTCAGAAACCATCGTGCAGTTGATCGAGGACGCGGAGCATAAAGAGAAATATGCCAGCAAAATGTCCAGCCTGAAGCACGATTTGCAGGTATTGCTCGGTAAAGAGTGATGTTAAGGGTAGGGGGAGCTCGTGTCGTGGCGAGTGGCCGTTTACTTCGGTATCTGAATTTAGCGTAAAAAAAACCCCGCATCAGCGGGGTTTTTTATAGGTAGTAATCTTAAGCCTGCGGCTGAGATACTACGTCTTTGTAACCTTTAACTTCGATCTCTACGCGACGATCTGGGCCCAGGCAGTCGATCAGTGCAGCGCGAGCTTTCACGTTGTCACAGGTATTGCCGGTAACCGGGTTGGATTCACCCATGCCACGTGCGGAGATTTTGCCAGCCGGGATACCTTTAGAAACCAGGTAATCAACAACAGACTGAGCACGTTTCTCGGACAGCTGCTGGTTGTAAGCGTCAGAACCGATACGGTCGGTATAGCCCAGAACCACTGCAGAACCGTCTTTCGGATCCATGTTGCTCAGCTGGGTGTACAGCTGATCCAGAGCCTGCTGACCTTCCGGTTTCAGGGTAGATTTGTTGAAGTTGAACAGTACGTCAGACTTCAGGGTGAAGTGCTTGGTAGTAACTTCTGGAGCCGGAGCCGGAGCCGGAGCTACAACTGGAGCTACATCGTCCTGACCGAAACGGTAGGAAACACCCAGGCTCAGCATGCCGTTATCCGGACGCGCGCCAACGGTACCTGCATCACCGATGTTGTTAACCCACTGGTATTCCAGACGAGTAGCGATGTCACGAGTAACAGCCCACTCTAAACCACCAGCAAATACCGGGGATACGCCAGTGTCGTGTTCGCTGCGGGAAACGCCGGTAGAACCGTAGTTGCCATCAGCGTCTGCACGCCAAACCATACCACCCAGACGGGTATAGATATCCAGATCGTCAGTGATCGGGTAACCCAGTTTAGCGGTCAGCTGAACGCCCTGAGCTTTGAATGCGCCGTTGTCTACGCTGCCTTTGTATGCAACGCGACCCAGCCAGTCATAACCCATTTCAAAACCGAGGTACGGGTTAACCTGGTAACCACCGAACGCACCAGCACCAAGCTGGCTGTTATGGGTAGGACCATTGTTGCCCTGGAAACCGTTACCGTAGAAACCGGTATCGTGAAACTGGGACCAACCCAGTTTACCACCTGCATACCAGGTGTTATCTTTCGGTGCGGCCTGCGCTACGGTAGCGAAGCCAGCCAGTGCCACTGCAATCGCGATAGCTGTCTTTTTCATTTTTTGCGCCTCATTATCATCCAAAATTCGCCATGAAGGTACAAAAGACCTCACGGTTAAATCCTTCACCCGGGGCGTGACTTGTTGTTAACTATGCTGATACATGCAGCGTAAGCCGATCACCCCTGGCGATGTAAAGTCTACAACTTAGTTCGAAACTTACAAGTGTGAACTCCGTCAGGCATATGAAAAAAAAGGGTTGTATACACAATATTTAACAAATATGGTTGATTTTCGTTCGGCAAAAAAAGCTGCGAAACCGCATCAGACAGGCATTTCGGCAAAAATGGCCCTGTTAAAAATATGGAATTGGTGTGATCAAAAAAAATTCTAGGATTCATCCTAATTTAGCTTAATGATACAAATTAGAGTGAATTTTTAGGCCGCTGAGTTGTCTGCCACCCTGGTTCATATTTCCAACAGGGCGCATGATGAAGCCCATGGCATGACCTTCCTCTGCTGCGATGACCAGACGGTCGTGTTCGTCTGCAGTAAGTTCATCTGACAACCAGCCAATAACGACACTGTAATTGCCGGTACGGAGCGCGCGGATCATCGATTCTACGGTGTTGCACGGCGACAGTTGGCTGATCTGCATTACCTTGGTTAACGGTAAACCAGCAGACTGCACCCATTCGCGGCTCAGTTTCTGTTTCGGTGTTAGCCAGAGCTGCCAACGAGACTGTTGCCCCAACTGCTGTAATAAAGGTAGCAGGAGTAGCTGCGTCATCATAGGCTGATCTTCGCGGTAGACAATTTCACTAATCAGCCCGCTGGCTGGTTGTTCGGTGACGTCTTGCGAATGGCGACGTACGGAAGCAGAAGTCAGTGATGAACGGTTTGCGTAAGCTGAAGTGAACATAGTCTATCCCGCCTGTGAGTTACTGTATGAATGTACAGTATATCTACCTGGGGAAAAGATCAACCTCATTTATCATTTTTGTGGTTGAAAATCGTACATGTGTCCTGACGCGATCTTACCGGGCGATGCAGGACTCAGGGAACGGGAGATCCTTCATGGTATATTCTATTTTTGGCGATAATTTTCTGAAAGCCCCTCGCAAAACGATACGTTAATTGGCAAGAATCTAAAAATCATCTTGCTGCAATAAACGAAGTCACTTATTTTCAGTATTAACGGTTCCGTTAAAAATAAATTCCGTTCACATGATTAACAAAGGAATAATCATGAAGAAAATCACACATCAACGGTTCCATCAATTTCAGGAATGTTTATCATCACTCGGGAAAATACATTGCCGGCCGCTTTTTGGTGGTTATAGTCTGGCGATAGAAAATACTGTTTTTGCCATGGCAACAGAGGGTGAAGTCTACCTCAAACTCTGTGAGCAAAGCGCGGGCTATCATGTTGTAAAGGCTGCCCCTCTTTTGATTATGCGAAAAAACGGTCGCCCGGTTTTATTGAAATATTATCAAATTGATGAAGCGCTTTGGCGTGACAGTAAAATGTTGCTCAAACTATCCGTGTTTTCATTGCAAACCGCGCGAAATGAAAAAAAACAGCTGCGCGCAACAGGACGGTTGAAAGACCTGCCAAATATAAGTTTCCATATGGAGTTAATGTTAATTCATGTCGGCGTAACCGATGAGCAGACGTTGCGGAATTTGGGGGCTCAGGACGTCTGGTCAAAATTGCGAGAGTCAAATAAAGCGCTCTCGCTGAATTTTCTTTATGCATTAGAGGGCGCGATTGTCGGTGTGCATGCTGCAGCGCTCCCGACGCAACGTCGGCGGGAGCTTGCAGAATGGGCTGGTGGTCAGCACCGTGATATCGAAGGCTACTCCGGTTGAACCGCAACCTGTTTTTGTAAGCGGCATATTTCCGGTAACAGCGCCAGTAGCAGGCCAATTTGCTGGAGCACCAGCGGTTCTTTACTGTCAGGTTGGGGGTCGAGATGCTGGATCCGAGTCTGCAAACTATTGAGCGCTTGCTGCACCCGATGTTCGTCGGAAGGCCTGTGGTGCAGCGCATCATCAACGTAACAGACGGCATCATCAAGCAGCGCCAGAATATCCGGTGTAGTAAGTTTCTCCCGGTGTGCGCCCAGTGCGGAAATATAGCTGGTGAATGTATGGTTCAGGCACAGCAGACGGAATGCGGTTTCGCGCAGTGCGGCGTCAGCCTTTGGCTCTGTGGACAGGTTCGATACCACTGAGGCAAGTTCGCCATCCCGGCTATGGGCATCGCGGCGCGCGACACGATATGCCAGACGATTGTCGCGTCCTTGGTGATACTGCTCAAGAATGGCATCCAGGTAGCGGCAGTTGGCGTTGATCGCCTGAGCCAGCACGCGTGGCAGATTACGGAACTTCCAGTCAGGCCAGATAAAGCTCACTGCCGCCCAGGCGATAGCACAGCCCATCAACGTATCGAAGATACGCGGTAACGCGACTTCGAATCCTTCGCCCAACAGATTAAAACAGAGCAGGACCAGCAGGGTGATAAACATCGTTGCGTGGGCATACTGCACATTGCGAAAAGCGAAGAACAGTACACCAGTCAGGACAATCAACAGCAGTTGTCCTTCCACGGAGGGCACCAGCAGTAATAAGGGCAGTCCGATGGCGACGCCAATCAGGGTGCCGATAATCCGCAGGGCGAGCCGGTGTCGCGTGGCATTATAGTTTGGCTGACAGACAAACAGGCTGGTCAGAAGTATCCAGTAGCCGTGATTCAGTCCGGTAAACTGAATAAACGCATAGCCTGCACAGAGCACCAGCGACATTCGCACCGCGTGGCGGAACAACGCGGATTCAGGCGACATATTACGACGCAGACGCAGCCAGATATCGCTGAAGCCGCTTAGCCTGTCGTCCAGCAGCAAACTTTCGGTATTGCTGTTGGAAGGTGCGATGGTTTGTGCTGACTCAATGGTCGCCAGTTGGGCGTCGATCGCCCGTAAATTATTAAGCAGAAAGCCCAGGGCCTTGATTTGCTCGGCCGGGGCGCCACTGGCACGTACGCGATCGAGGGCGGAATCAAGATGCATAAAGGCCCGTTCGAAATGGGCATCGTGCTGATAGGGCTCACGTAACAAAATAGCGCGGGATAATTTCTGACACGCCTGTGCCTGCATCGACAGCATTCGCTGAAAGCGGAACATCACATCGCTATAGCGGAAATGGTCGCGCAGCGTTTGATACTGAATATGGGAGGAGCTGGCACGTTCGTGAATATCCTGGGCCACGAAGTAATACTGCAACGTCCGGCGAGTGCCGCGTTGGCCACGGTCGCCCCGTAGACGAGTCAGCAGCGAGGCTTTGGTCTGATTAAGGGTGGTGACCAGTTGGCCATTCGCAATGGCTAAATCGTATAACGGAGCCTGACTTTCATCTTCGATATCCGGGTCAAACAGGCGAGATTTGAGTTCCAGATAGCGCGCCAGTTGCTCATAGCTACGTGCCAGATTGTCCTGGAGAGGACGAATCGGGAAAATAATATGTCCGGCGAGCGTCAGCACGTTGTACCAGACTGCACCGGTCAACAAAAACAGCGGCTGCAGGTACCAGCGGTCGTAGAGCGTGGTCCCCAGCATGGTATAGATGGCAATCAGCAACGCGCCAAATGCGATGGTGGCGTAACGCTGCCCCAGGCCGCCGAGCAGAATAAATCCTGTCGTCGAGACCGTTAAGCCGAGCGCAAACAGCCACGGCCACGGAAAAAGCAGTTCTACCGACGCAGATGCAATAAAAAAGCACACCAGCGTGATGGCCAGGTTGCGTAGTCGGCCGGTCAAGCGGTCGTCGAGGTCAGTCAGGGCTGCTGCAACCACACCCAGTGTCAGAGGAATGGTGAGTTTAACTTCGCCAAGCCACCACGGAACGGCGGTTGTGCCGCAAAGTGCGATAAAAATCCTGGCGTTATATAGCCAGGTGCTGTTCCATGTATAACGACGTAGCAAGGGGCTAAGCATGGTTTTCTTCCGTCCGGTTACTGAAAGCGACGGCGCGCATTGGCTTCACGCGCAGCGCGGGCAGTTTCGACGGAAACTACTCTGCGTCCTACCGGCCACAGTGCAATGGCGGCGATTTTAAAATTGGCGATACCAACCGGGATCCCGATGATGGTCACACATTGTGCGATGCCGCTAAAGATATGCATCAGGCAAAGCCACCAGCCAAAGAAGATAAACCACAGAATATTTAAAAGCGTACCGCCGGTGTTGAGCAGCGCACTTTTTCTTTGCGGTTCCAGTTCATCAACATGAATCGCTTCATTGCCATAAGGCAGAAGCGACAGTCGGGTAATTTCCCAGCAGGAACGGGTTAACGGCAGCGTGAAGATCAGAATGATGCTGACCAGTGTTGCCAGCAGCCAGCCCAAGGTGGTTGCGAAACCACCAAGGATAAAGTTCAGAATATTCAGAATGGTACGCATAAACCCTCAGTTCAGTTCTGGAGATAATATCTCCGTCATACTTCAGGTTGCCTGTACGCTGGCGATGTTCGCTCACCGGAACGACTGACCTGAGTACGCTCATCGGGGTTCGCCCACCTGCCGCTGTGCTGCAACTTGCAGTATGCCGGGTATAAGACCCGACCATTGTAACGTTTTTTACGCTGGAGCACCTGGTCGCAGGCGGTTAAACTTGAAAACATCCAACCTGATTGATATTCGGCATTATATGGAACTTAAAGCGACAACATTAGGCAAGCGCATGGCACAGCATCCTTACGACAGGGTGCAACTGCTCAACGCCGGAGTAAAGGTATCTGGTGATAACCATGAATATATCATACCTTTCAATCAGTTATTGTCGGTTCATTGCAAGCGAGGCCTGGTGTGGGGCGAGCTGGAGTTTGTTCTGCCGGACAGCAAAGTGGTGCGTTTGCACGGTACCGAATGGAATGAGACGCAACGTTTCTTTCATCATCTGAATACGCTCTGGCTGCAGTGGAGTACGGAAATGAGCAACATTTCCGCCGATGTTCTCCGCCAGCTGCTGGTGGATGCGGGTCGCGCCAGCGCAGAAGGCAAATGGCTGACCCGTCAACAGGTCACTGAAGTACAGGGGAAAATTCGTCGGGCGCTCGCCGGGCTGCCGATGCCGACCAGCCGCCTTGATGCTTTTGAGAACTGTCGTGAGCTGTGGCAGGAGTGCCAGGGCTGGCTGGCTGATACCGAAACCGCGCGCCTTGCCCATAACCAGGCGTTTACTCGGGCGATGCTGGAACAGTACAGCGGCTTTTTTGCCGGGATAGAATCCTCACCGCTTAACCCGGCGCAGGCGAGAGCGGTGGTAAACGGCGAGCGCTCGCTGTTGGTACTGGCCGGTGCCGGAAGCGGAAAAACGTCGGTCCTGGTTGCCCGCGCCGGTTGGTTGCTGACGCGAGGCGAAGCCGCTCCCGACCAGATCCTGCTGCTGGCGTTTGGTCGCCAGGCCGCCCAGGAGATGGACGAGCGCATCCGCGAGCGGTTGAGCTCTGACGATATTACGGCACGCACCTTTCACTCGCTGGCGCTGCATATTATTCAGCAAGGCAGCAAAAAAGTGCCCGCCATCAGCAAGCTGGAGAGCGATAGCTCCGCGCGTCAGGCCCTGTTGCTGAAAAACTGGCGTCTGCAGTGCCAGGAGAAAAAAGCACAGGCAAAAGGTTGGCGCCAGTGGCTGGAAGAAGAGATGGACTGGCAGGTGCCGGACGGCGAATTCTGGCAGGACAAGAAAATACAGCGGCGGATGGCCAGCCGCCTCGATCGCTGGGTCAGTTTGATGCGCATGCACGGAGGTTCGCAAGCCGAGATGATCGCCGGCGCACCGGAAGCGGTGCGCGATCTGTTCGGCAAGCGCGTTAAGCTGATGGCTCCGCTGCTGAAAGCGTGGAAAACGGCGCTGAAAGAGGAAAATGCGGTCGACTTTTCCGGGCTGATACACCAGGCGGTGAATATTCTGGATAAAGGTCGGTTTGTCAGTCCGTGGAAGCATATCCTGGTGGATGAGTTTCAGGATATCTCGCCCCAGCGTGCCGCGCTGCTTGCGGCTTTACGCCGTCAGAATGCCCAGACTACACTGTTTGCCGTTGGCGACGACTGGCAGGCCATTTACCGCTTTAGCGGAGCGCAGCTTTCTCTGACAACGGCCTTCAACCACTATTTTGGTGAGGGGGATTGCTGCGCGCTGGATACCACCTACCGATTTAATGGTCGCATTGGCGAGGTGGCGAACGGCTTTATCCAACAAAACCCGCACCAGATGAGCAAACCGTTGAACAGCCTGACTGCCGGAGACAAAAAGGCGGTGACCCTGCTGGCAGACGACAAGCTTGACGATCTGCTGGATAAGCTCAGCGGCTATGCGAAGCCGGAACAGCGGATCCTATTATTGGCCCGTTATCATCACCTGAAGCCAGAGGCATTGGAAAAAGCTGCCACGCGCTGGCCGCATCTGCAGCTTGATTTCATGACTATTCATGCCAGCAAAGGCCAGCAGGCGGATTACGTAATTATTCTGGGACTTCAGGAGGGCGACGATGCGTTCCCGGCGCCAGCCCGCGAATCGATCATGGAACAGGCGTTGTTGCCGCAGCCGGAGGATTTCCCCGATGCTGAAGAACGACGTCTGCTGTATGTCGCGATGACGCGCGCGCGGCTGCGCGTCTGGCTGCTGTTCAACAAAGCTCAGCCTTCGCCTTTCGTCGAAATGTTAGAAGCGCTTGATGTGCCGGTGGCGAGAAAACCGTAAGAAGCTGGCGGACTCGCCGCCAGCCGGACTTACTTAAGACGTTCGGCGAGGTAACGTTGATAATCCGGGATCAGGATATCGAGCGGCTCATTGAAGGTCGGTGACAGAATAATAAAGTCGGCCGTTGACGCATTGGTAGCGACGGGGATGTTCCAGACCGTCGCCAGGCGCAGCAGCGCTTTCACGTCTGGATCGTGCGGTACCGCGTTGAGCGGGTCCCAGAAGAAAATCAGCACATCGATTTTCCCTTCCGAGATCAGCGCACCAACCTGCTGATCGCCGCCCATCGGGCCGCTCAGCATCGCGTTCACCTCAAGCCCGGTCGCCCGGGAAATAAGGTTACCGGTGGTGCCGGTTGCATAGAGTTCGTGCTGGGCCAGCAGTGGCTGGTGGCGCGTAACCCATTTCATCAGCATATCTTTACAGTGATCGTGAGCAACCAGCGCGATATGTTTGCGTGCCGGTAACGTACGTGTCGTCAGTTCCATAATTTTATTCCACATTTTGACCTGCAGACAGATTACTGGAAGTGACTGCTGCTGCAAGCGTCTGGGTGAAAAATTTTGACGCATCCGTAAGTTAGGATGGATGGCCCGTTCGCCTGGATTAGCTTACACTTGGGCTAAATAGCGGGAGGATAAAATGAAAGAGAACGATATCGCAGCCATTCTGAACTCAACACAGACGATTGCGCTGGTGGGAGCGAGTAACAAACCCGACCGGCCCAGCTATAGGGTGATGAAATACCTTCTGGAGCAGGGGTATCACGTGATCCCTGTTTCACCTAAAGTCGCGGGCACCACGCTGCTGGGACAGCAAGGCTATGCCACGCTCGGCGACGTGCCGGAGAAGGTGGATATGGTTGATGTATTCCGTAACTCCGATGCTGCCTTGGGCGTCGCGCAAGAGGCCATCGCTATTGGCGCCAAAACCCTGTGGTTACAGCTGGGCGTCATTAACGAGCAGGCTGCCGTGCTGGCGCGTGAGGCGGGACTAAACGTGGTGATGGATCGCTGCCCGGCGATTGAAATACCGCGCCTGGGTCTGTCGAGGTAAATAAAAGAGTCGCATCCTGCCATACAGCTCTTACTCAGTTTGAAGTTTTATTGACTAAGAGCTGTTTTATTGTCTCTCCCATCGCATTTCGCATTTCATGTCTGGTGAAATGTTTCCTCATTTTTTCCTATAGATAAATCAACAGGCGAGGGTAAACAATGTTTTTACCCATGTGCCTGGTGTGGATATATGCCTGTAATAGAATACCTACCATTTTTTGTATAGCAGCAAAAAAAATCGCCAATGAATATATTTAACATTTTATATCCACACATATAGTGCGTAATACTGGCATTAAAGAATTTTTTAAATAATAAAATAAAATATGTGTTTTTTGATGTGATTTTTATGATGAATATCACGGATATTATAATTTTAATGAAAATTATCATAATTGTAATATGAAAATCTAATGATTCATGATTTTTAGATTTTGACTTGATTTATTACCTTGGAATGTTTTTGTTAAAATAATAAACATATCAAAATGTAACATTTTTATTTTATTTTTATTAAAATCAATTAGTTGTATTTATTTGCAAGTGTGACTATTTTGTGTCAATTCATTCTTGCGAGCCTGCATGTTCTGGTATATCTAATAAGATGCATAACTAAGAATTATCTTACATCTCTGGCTGCGACTCATCTCAAGGGTGCCTCTTGATGAAAAACATAAATGTGACAGTGAAAGATACAGGTGTTAAATACACCGTCGATGGCAATCAAGTGAGTTTAAATTCGCAGTCAGTAGTGCTTTTGCACATTAAGCGAGAGGATGTTAGTTCTTACACCCGCGAAGGTAATGATCTTGTTCTGAAATTTAATGATGGTAATACTTTAACTATCAAAAATTTTTTCGTCGTTGACGAGCATGGATTACACAGTGATTTAGTTCTTCAGGATGATACTGGGGCGTTATGGTGGCTGGAGGGGGCTGGTACTAATGAGGCCCATTACTCACTAATTAGTGATCTTTCTGAAGTTTTAGCTGCGGGGAGTGCTGGAAACAGTATTTCTGGTTGGGTAATGGCTGGGGCTGCGTTACTTGGTATTGCTGCGATGTTTGCGGGTGCATCTGACAAAGATCATCATTCGGCAGCTTCATTTCCTGATGATTCTGATTCTGATTCGGACAGTGACTCAGATGCTGACTCGGATACAGATGGTGGTGTAAAAGAAGGGGATGCGGATTCCGACAGCGATTCGGATTCTGACAGCGACTCGGATTCCGACAGTGATTCTGACTCTGACAGTGATTCTGACTCCGACAGCGACTCCGATTCTGACAGCGATTCTGACTCGGACAGCGACTCCGACTCCGACAGCGATGCGGATTCCGACAGCGACTCCGATTCTGACAGTGATTCCGACTCCGACAGTGACTCGGATTCTGACAGCGATGCGGACTCTGACAGTGACTCGGATTCTGACAGCGACTCGGACTCTGACAGTGATTCCGATTCTGACAGCGATTCCGACTCCGACAGCGATTCCGACTCCGACAGCGACTCGGATTCTGACAGTGACTCTGACTCGGACAGCGACTCCGACTCCGACTCCGACAGCGACTCTGACAGCGATTCCGACTCTGACAGTGATTCGGATTCTGACAGTGATTCGGATTCTGACAGCGATGCGGATTCTGACAGTGACTCCGACTCTGACAGCGATGCAGACTCGGACTCTGACAGTGATTCGGATTCTGACAGTGACTCGGATTCTGACAGTGACTCGGATTCTGACAGTGACTCGGATTCTGACAGTGACTCGGATTCTGACAGTGACTCCGATTCTGACAGTGACTCGGATTCTGACAGTGATTCAGATTCCGACAGCGATTCGGACTCTGACAGCGATTCGGACTCTGACAGCGATTCGGACTCTGACAGCGACTCGGATTCCGACAGTGACTCGGATTCTGACAGCGACTCCGATTCTGACAGCGACTCCGATTCTGACAGTGACTCGGATTCTGACAGTGATTCTGACTCCGACAGCGATGCAGATTCCGACAGCGACTCCGATTCTGACAGCGATTCTGACTCTGACAGTGATTCTGACTCCGACAGCGATGCGGATTCCGACAGCGACTCCGATTCTGACAGTGATTCGGATTCCGACAGCGACTCGGACTCCGACAGCGATTCCGACTCTGACAGCGATTCCGACTCTGACAGTGACTCGGACTCTGACAGCGACTCGGACTCCGACAGCGATTCCGACTCTGACAGTGACTCGGACTCTGACAGCGACTCGGATTCTGACAGCGATTCCGACTCTGACAGCGATTCCGACTCTGACAGTGACTCGGATTCTGACAGCGATGCGGATTCTGACAGTGACTCGGACTCTGACAGTGATTCCGATTCTGACAGCGATTCGGACTCCGACAGCGATGCGGATAGCGACAGCGACTCCGATTCTGACAGTGATTCGGACTCTGACAGCGATGCGGATAGCGACAGCGACTCCGATTCGGACAGCGATTCTGATTCTGACAGCGATGCGGATTCCGACAGTGACTCGGATTCTGACAGCGACTCCGATTCCGACAGCGATGCGGATTCTGACAGTGACTCCGACTCTGACAGCGATGCAGACTCCGACAGTGACTCGGACTCTGACAGCGATGCAGACTCCGACAGCGACTCGGATTCTGACAGTGATTCCGACTCCGACAGTGACTCGGATTCTGACAGTGATTCCGACTCCGACAGCGATTCGGATTCTGACAGTGATTCCGATTCTGACAGCGATTCCGACTCGGACAGCGATGCGGATTCCGACAGCGACTCGGATTCCGACAGTGACTCGGACTCGGACAGTGACTCGGATTCTGACAGTGACTCTGACTCGGATAGTGATTCCGACTCCGACAGCGATTCGGATTCTGACAGCGACTCGGATTCTGACAGCGATTCCGACTCTGACAGTGACTCGGACTCTGACAGCGACTCGGATTCTGACAGTGATTCAGACTCCGACAGCGATTCTGACTCGGACAGCGATTCGGATTCTGACAGCGACTCGGATTCTGACAGTGACTCTGACTCGGATAGTGACTCGGATTCCGACAGCGACTCGGATTCCGACAGTGATTCCGACTCCGACTCTGACAGTGACTCGGATTCTGACAGTGACTCGGATTCCGACAGTGATTCCGACTCCGACTCTGACAGTGACTCGGATTCCGACAGTGACTCGGACTCTGACAGCGACTCGGATTCTGACAGTGATTCGGATTCTGACAGCGACTCGGACTCTGACAGCGACTCGGATTCTGACAGTGATTCTGACTCTGACAGCGATTCTGACTCCGACAGTGACTCGGATTCTGACAGTGATTCCGACTCCGACAGTGACTCGGATAGCGACAGCGATTCTGACTCTGACAGTGACTCTGACTCGGATAGTGACTCGGATTCCGACAGCGACTCGGATTCTGACAGCGATTCCGACTCCGACAGCGATGCGGATTCTGACAGCGATGCGGATTCTGACAGCGATTCGGATTCTGACAGTGATTCGGATTCTGACAGCGACTCGGACTCTGACAGTGACTCGGACTCTGACAGTGACTCGGACTCTGACAGTGACTCTGATTCTGACAGTGACTCGGATTCTGACAGTGATTCCGACTCCGACAGTGACTCGGATTCTGACAGCGATGCGGACTCTGACAGTGACTCGGATTCTGACAGCGACTCGGACTCTGACAGTGATTCCGATTCTGACAGCGATTCCGACTCCGACAGCGATTCCGACTCCGACAGCGACTCGGATTCTGACAGTGACTCTGACTCGGACAGCGACTCCGACTCCGACTCCGACTCCGACAGCGACTCTGACAGCGATTCCGACTCTGACAGTGATTCGGATTCTGACAGTGATTCGGATTCTGACAGCGATGCGGATTCTGACAGTGACTCCGACTCTGACAGCGATGCAGACTCGGACTCTGACAGTGATTCGGATTCTGACAGTGACTCGGATTCTGACAGTGACTCGGATTCTGACAGTGACTCGGATTCTGACAGTGACTCGGATTCTGACAGTGACTCGGATTCTGACAGTGACTCGGATTCTGACAGTGACTCCGATTCTGACAGTGACTCGGATTCTGACAGTGATTCAGATTCCGACAGCGATTCGGACTCTGACAGCGATTCGGACTCTGACAGCGATTCGGACTCTGACAGCGACTCGGACTCTGACAGTGATTCCGACTCGGACAGCGACTCTGATTCCGACAGCGACTCGGACTCTGACAGCGACTCCGATTCTGACAGTGACTCGGACTCTGACAGTGATTCCGACTCCGACAGCGACTCGGACTCTGACAGCGACTCTGATTCTGACAGCGACTCGGATTCCGACAGCGACTCCGATTCAGACTCCGACAGTGATTCCGACTCCGACAGCGATTCGGACTCCGACAGTGATTCTGACTCTGACAGCGACTCTGACTCGGATAGTGATTCTGACTCTGACAGCGACTCGGACTCTGACAGTGATTCGGACTCTGACAGCGACTCTGATTCCGACAGTGACTCGGATAGCGACAGTGATTCTGACAGCGATGCAGACTCCGACAGCGATTCTGACTCCGACAGCGACTCGGATTCCGACAGCGACTCGGACTCTGACAGTGATTCCGACTCTGACAGCGACTCTGACTCGGACAGCGATTCTGACTCGGACAGCGACTCCGACTCCGACTCCGACAGCGATTCGGATTCTGACAGCGACTCGGATTCCGACAGCGACTCCGATTCAGACTCCGACAGTGATTCCGACTCTGACAGCGATGCGGATTCTGACAGCGACTCGGATTCTGACAGCGACTCTGATTCTGACAGCGACTCGGATTCCGACAGCGACTCCGATTCAGACTCCGACAGTGATTCCGACTCCGACAGCGATTCGGACTCCGACAGTGATTCTGACTCTGACAGCGACTCTGACTCGGATAGTGATTCTGACTCTGACAGCGACTCGGACTCTGACAGTGATTCGGACTCTGACAGCGACTCTGATTCCGACAGTGACTCGGATAGCGACAGTGATTCTGACAGCGATGCAGACTCCGACAGCGATTCTGACTCCGACAGCGACTCGGATTCCGACAGCGACTCGGACTCTGACAGTGATTCCGACTCTGACAGCGACTCTGACTCGGACAGCGATTCTGACTCGGACAGCGACTCCGACTCCGACTCCGACAGCGATTCGGATTCTGACAGCGACTCGGATTCCGACAGCGACTCCGATTCAGACTCCGACAGTGATTCCGACTCTGACAGCGATGCGGATTCTGACAGCGACTCGGATTCTGACAGTGATTCTGACTCTGACAGCGATTCTGACTCCGACAGTGACTCGGATTCTGACAGCGATGCGGATTCTGACAGTGATTCGGATTCTGACAGTGACTCTGACTCGGATAGTGATTCCGACTCTGACAGTGACTCTGATTCTGACAGTGACTCGGATTCTGACAGTGATTCCGACTCCGACAGTGACTCGGATAGCGACAGCGATTCTGACTCTGACAGTGACTCTGACTCGGATAGTGACTCGGATAGCGACAGCGATTCTGACTCTGACAGTGACTCTGACTCGGATAGTGACTCGGATTCCGACAGCGACTCGGATTCTGACAGCGATGCGGATTCTGACAGCGATGCGGATTCTGACAGCGATTCCGACTCCGACAGCGATGCGGATTCTGACAGCGATTCGGATTCTGACAGTGATTCGGATTCTGACAGCGACTCGGACTCTGACAGTGACTCGGACTCTGACAGTGACTCGGACTCTGACAGCGACTCTGACAGCGATTCCGACTCTGACAGCGACTCGGACAGCGATAGCGACTCTGATTCTGACAGCGACTCGGACTCTGACAGTGATTCCGACTCGGACAGCGACTCTGATTCCGACAGCGACTCGGACTCTGACAGCGACTCCGATTCTGACAGTGACTCGGACTCTGACAGTGATTCCGACTCCGACAGCGACTCGGACTCTGACAGCGACTCTGATTCTGACAGCGACTCGGATTCCGACAGCGACTCCGATTCAGACTCCGACAGTGATTCCGACTCCGACAGCGATTCGGACTCCGACAGTGATTCCGACTCTGACAGCGACTCGGACAGCGATAGCGACTCTGATTCTGACAGCGACTCGGACTCTGACAGTGATTCCGACTCGGACAGCGACTCTGATTCTGACAGCGACTCGGATTCCGACAGCGACTCCGATTCTGACAGTGACTCCGACAGCGATTCCGACTCCGACAGCGATTCGGACTCCGACAGCGATTCCGACTCCGACAGCGATTCGGACTCGGATAGTGATTCTGACTCTGACAGCGACTCGGACTCTGACAGTGACTCGGATTCTGACAGCGATTCTGACTCGGACAGCGATTCTGACTCGGACAGCGACTCCGACTCCGACTCCGACAGCGATTCGGATTCTGACAGCGACTCGGATTCCGACAGCGACTCCGATTCAGACTCCGACAGTGATTCCGACTCTGACAGCGATGCGGATTCTGACAGCGACTCGGATTCTGACAGCGACTCTGATTCTGACAGCGACTCGGATTCCGACAGCGACTCCGATTCAGACTCCGACAGTGATTCCGACTCCGACAGCGATTCGGACTCCGACAGTGATTCTGACTCTGACAGCGACTCTGACTCGGATAGTGATTCTGACTCTGACAGCGACTCGGACTCTGACAGTGATTCGGACTCTGACAGCGACTCTGATTCCGACAGTGACTCGGATAGCGACAGTGATTCTGACAGCGATGCAGACTCCGACAGCGATTCTGACTCCGACAGCGACTCGGATTCCGACAGCGACTCGGACTCTGACAGTGATTCCGACTCTGACAGCGACTCTGACTCGGACAGCGATTCTGACTCGGACAGCGACTCCGACTCCGACTCCGACAGCGATTCGGATTCTGACAGCGACTCGGATTCCGACAGCGACTCCGATTCAGACTCCGACAGTGATTCCGACTCTGACAGCGATGCGGATTCTGACAGCGACTCGGATTCTGACAGTGATTCTGACTCTGACAGCGATTCTGACTCCGACAGTGACTCGGATTCTGACAGCGATGCGGATTCTGACAGTGATTCGGATTCTGACAGTGACTCTGACTCGGATAGTGATTCCGACTCCGACAGCGATTCGGACTCTGACAGTGACTCTGATTCTGACAGTGACTCGGATTCTGACAGTGATTCCGACTCCGACAGTGACTCGGATAGCGACAGCGATTCTGACTCTGACAGTGACTCTGACTCGGATAGTGACTCGGATAGCGACAGCGATTCTGACTCTGACAGTGACTCTGACTCGGATAGTGACTCCGGATTCCGACAGCGACTCGGATTCTGACAGCGATGCGGATTCTGACAGCGATGCGGATTCTGACAGCGATTCCGACTCCGACAGCGATGCGGATTCTGACAGCGATTCGGATTCTGACAGTGATTCGGATTCTGACAGCGACTCGGACTCTGACAGTGACTCGGACTCTGACAGTGACTCGGACTCTGACAGCGACTCTGACAGCGATTCCGACTCTGACAGCGACTCGGACTCCGATAGCGACTCTGATTCTGACAGCGACTCGGACTCTGACAGTGATTCCGACTCGGACAGCGACTCTGATTCCGACAGCGACTCGGACTCTGACAGCGACTCCGATTCTGACAGTGACTCGGACTCTGACAGTGATTCCGACTCCGACAGCGACTCGGACTCTGACAGCGACTCTGATTCTGACAGCGACTCGGATTCCGACAGCGACTCCGATTCAGACTCCGACAGTGATTCCGACTCCGACAGCGATTCGGACTCCGACAGTGATTCCGACTCTGACAGCGACTCGGACAGCGATAGCGACTCTGATTCTGACAGCGACTCGGACTCTGACAGTGATTCCGACTCGGACAGCGACTCTGATTCTGACAGCGACTCGGATTCCGACAGCGACTCCGATTCTGACAGTGACTCCGACAGCGATTCCGACTCCGACAGCGATTCGGACTCGGATAGTGATTCTGACTCTGACAGCGACTCGGACTCTGACAGTGACTCGGATTCTGACAGCGATTCTGACTCGGACAGTGATTCCGACTCCGACAGCGACTCGGACTCTGACAGCGACTCTGATTCTGACAGCGACTCGGATTCCGACAGCGACTCCGATTCAGACTCCGACAGTGATTCCGACTCTGACAGCGATGCGGATTCTGACAGCGACTCGGATTCTGACAGTGATTCTGACTCTGACAGCGATTCTGACTCCGACAGTGACTCGGATTCTGACAGCGATGCGGATTCTGACAGTGATTCGGATTCTGACAGTGACTCTGACTCGGATAGTGATTCCGACTCCGACAGCGATTCGGACTCTGACAGTGACTCTGATTCTGACAGTGACTCGGATTCTGACAGTGATTCCGACTCCGACAGTGACTCGGATAGCGACAGCGATTCTGACTCTGACAGTGACTCTGACTCGGATAGTGACTCGGATTCCGACAGCGACTCTGATTCTGACAGCGATTCGGACTCTGACAGCGACTCGGACTCTGACAGTGACTCTGACTCGGACAGCGATGCGGATAGCGACAGCGATTCGGATTCTGACAGTGATTCCGATTCTGACAGCGATTCGGATTCTGACTCTGACAGCGATTCGGATTCTGACTCTGACTCGGATTCCGACAGCGACTCCGATTCTGACAGTGACTCCGACAGCGATTCGGACTCCGACAGTGATTCTGACTCCGACAGCGACTCGGACTCTGACAGTGATTCCGACTCCGACAGTGACTCGGATTCTGACAGTGACTCTGATTCTGACAGCGACTCGGACAGCGATAGCGACTCTGACTCTGACAGTGATTCTGACTCTGACAGCGACTCGGACAGCGATAGCGACTCTGACTCCGACAGCGATTCTGACTCTGACAGTGACTCCGATTCTGACAGCGACTCGGACAGCGACTCGGACAGCGATAGCGACTCGGACTCTGACAGTGACTCGGATTCTGACAGCGACTCGGATTCTGACAGTGACTCGGATTCTGACAGTGACTCTGACTCGGATAGTGATTCCGACTCCGACAGCGACTCGGATTCTGACAGCGATTCTGATTCCGACAGCGACTCGGATTCTGACAGCGATGCGGATACAGAGCCTCAGGCAAACAACGATACAAACACTGCAGCTATCACTACAGTTGAGGACAACATTACCGGCGACACAGGCACGGTGACCCAATTGGTCGGACTGACGTTACTGAGTACGGTTAACGTGTCACTGCTGACTAATAACAGCTTTAACTTTACGGTGAACGAAGGGGAAACGCAGGATCTGACTCTCGCAGTCTCCGGTTCTTCATTAGTGTCTGCCAGTGGGCTGATTACGTTGCTGGCGCTGCTGGCCAATGGCAGCTCGGTAGTTGCGGACCTGTCGGTGGTGAACAATATCACCGGTGAAGTGGTTGCGATTGCACCTAATGCGGTCACCCTGACGTCAACCCTGCTGGGCGTGAACTACAGCGGCGGTGCAGCGTTTGAAGACCTGCCTGCTGGCAGCTACACCGTGGTGCTTTCTTCTCCGACGACAAGCAGCACGCTGGCTTCTGTGATTAACCTGTTGGCTTCGCTGAATGTTGCCACGGCAGTGGATATAGCGGTAACGGATTCAGCGGAATATGTCTCGGGTGTTATCAGCGGCAATGTGCTGGAAACAGACGGAGCCGGTGATGTCGGCGATACCGGCGACACAATAACGGTAACCCAGGTCGTGGCGAGTTCGGTCGCCGGAGCACAGCCGGTAGTCATGGTGGATGGCGGTATCGTCATTAATGGTGCCTACGGACAACTGACGATCCATGCCGACGGTAGCTACTCATATAAAGCGACAGGAGATGCAGATTCCATCGGTCAGACGGAGGTGTTTACCTACACGATCACGGATGCAGATGGCGATACGGCGACAGCAACGCTGACTATCAATGTTGTGGCGGCGGATGAAGGTGGTGGTTCAGACAGCGATGCAGACTCCGACAGTGATTCCGACTCCGACAGTGATTCTGACTCTGACAGCGACTCGGATTCTGACAGCGACTCGGACTCTGACAGCGACTCGGATTCTGACAGCGACTCGGACTCTGACAGCGACTCTGACTCCGACAGCGACTCGGATTCTGACAGTGACTCGGATTCTGACAGTGACTCTGATTCCGACAGCGATTCCGACTCCGACAGCGATTCGGATTCTGACAGCGACTCGGATTCTGACAGCGACTCGGATTCCGACAGCGATGCGGATTCTGACAGTGATTCGGATTCTGACAGCGACTCGGACTCTGACAGCGACTCGGATTCTGACAGCGACTCGGACTCTGACAGCGACTCGGACTCTGACAGCGACTCTGACTCCGACAGCGACTCGGATTCTGACAGTGACTCGGATTCTGACAGTGACTCTGATTCCGACAGCGATTCCGACTCCGACAGCGATTCGGATTCTGACAGCGACTCGGATTCTGACAGCGACTCTGATTCCGACAGCGATGCGGATTCTGACAGTGATTCGGATTCTGACAGTGATTCGGATTCTGACAGTGATTCGGATTCTGACAGCGACTCGGATTCCGACAGTGATTCAGACTCCGACAGCGATTCTGACTCGGACAGCGACTCGGATTCCGACAGCGACTCTGACTCGGACAGCGACTCGGATTCTGACAGCGATTCTGATTCTGACAGCGACTCGGATTCAGACAGTGATTCGGATTCTGACAGCGACTCGGACTCTGACAGTGACTCGGATTCTGACAGCGACTCGGATTCTGACAGTGACTCTGACTCGGATAGTGATTCCGACTCCGACAGCGATTCGGATTCTGACAGCGACTCGGACTCTGACAGTGACTCCGATTCTGACAGTGACTCTGATTCCGACAGCGATTCCGACTCCGACAGCGACTCGGATTCTGACAGCGATGCGGATACAGAGCCTCAGGCAAACAACGATACAAACACTGCAGCTATCACTACAGTTGAGGACAACATTACCGGCGACACAGGCACGGTGACCCAATTGGTCGGACTGACGTTACTGAGTACGGTTAACGTGTCACTGCTGACTAATAACAGCTTTAACTTTACGGTGAACGAAGGGGAAACGCAGGATCTGACTCTCGCAGTCTCCGGTTCTTCATTAGTGTCTGCCAGTGGGCTGATTACGTTGCTGGCGCTGCTGGCCAATGGCAGCTCGGTAGTTGCGGACCTGTCGGTGGTGAACAATATCACCGGTGAAGTGGTTGCGATTGCACCTAATGCGGTCACCCTGACGTCAACCCTGCTGGGCGTGAACTACAGCGGCGGTGCAGCGTTTGAAGACCTGCCTGCTGGCAGCTACACCGTGGTGCTTTCTTCTCCGACGACAAGCAGCACGCTGGCTTCTGTGATTAACCTGTTGGCTTCGCTGAATGTGGCCACGGCAGTGGATATAGCGGTAACGGATTCAGCGGAATATGTCTCGGGTGTTATCAGCGGCAATGTGCTGGAAACAGACGGAACCGGTGATGTCGGCGATACCGGCGACACAATAACGGTAACCCAGGTCGTGGCGAGTTCGGTCGCCGGAGCACAGCCGGTAGTCATGGTGGATGGCGGTATCGTCATTAATGGTGCCTACGGACAACTGACGATCCATGCCGACGGTAGCTACTCATATAAAGCGACAGGAGATGCAGATTCCATCGGTCAGACGGAGGTGTTTACCTACACGATCACGGATGCAGATGGAGATACGGCGACAGCAACGCTGACTATCAATGTTGTGGCGGCGGATGAAGGTGGTGGTTCAGACAGCGATGCAGACTCCGACAGTGATTCCGACTCCGACAGTGATTCTGACTCTGACAGCGATTCGGACTCTGACAGCGACTCGGATTCTGACAGCGACTCTGACTCTGACAGCGACTCGGATTCTGACAGCGACTCTGACTCCGACAGCGACTCGGATTCTGACAGCGATTCGGATTCTGACAGCGACTCGGATTCTGACAGCGACTCGGACTCTGACAGCGACTCGGATTCTGACAGCGACTCTGATTCCGACAGCGACTCGGATTCCGACAGCGACTCGGATTCTGACAGTGACTCTGACTCGGACAGCGACTCTGATTCTGACAGCGATTCTGACTCTGACAGTGATTCGGATTCTGACAGCGATGCAGATATTGAATTGATAGCAAATAATGATGTGCACACGACCTTGGTTACGGCCGACTACGACAATCTGAATGAGTCTGGTGTGGTTACGCAACTGGTTGGGTTGTCATTACTGAATACGGTTAACGTATCTCTGCTTAGTGGTAATACTTTCGACTTTACTGTGGCTGCGGGTACTACAGAAAATGTCACCTTGGGTATTTCGGGATCGTCGCCTGTATCGGCAGCAGGGCTGGTATCCTTGCTGGCACTCCTGGCCAGCGGTAGCTCTTTGACCGCAGATCTGTTGGTGGTTAATACCGCAACTGGTGAGGTTGCTGCGGTTGCGCAAAATGCCGTAACCCTGACTTCGACTCTTCTGGGTGTGAACTACAGTGGCAGCGTAGCGTTTGAAGATTTGCCAGCCGGGAACTATACGGTGGTGCTCTCATCGCCAACAACCACCAGTCCGTTGGCTTCGGTTCTCAATCTGCTGGCCTCGTTGAATGTTGCGACAGCCGTAGATGTATCGATCACCGACTCCGTAGGATTTGCTGCGGGAGCGGTCAGCGGTAATGTGCTGGAAACCACGACGTCTGGTGATGTAGGGGATACTGGTGAAGGTATTACGGTCAGCCAGGTGGTAGCGACTTCGGTATCTGGATCCGCTCCGGTGGGGGTGACAGAAGCGGGCATTACTATCAATGGGGCGTATGGTCAGTTAACAATCCATTCCGATGGCAGCTACAGTTACCAAAGCTCGGGAAGTGCAGGGGATATAGGTAAGACAGACATATTCACCTACACAATCATCGATAGTCACGGTGCGACAGCAACAGCAACGCTGAGCGTCTCAACTGGAGCTTCACCTTCTGTTGCAGTGAATGACGAGGTCTCGTTGAATGTTGCGACGGCATACAGTGCATCGGTAGCGGAAAGTTATAATGCTGCAGCGCTGTCGACGACGACACCGGTAGCGGTGGGCGCTGGAGCGACTGTTCCTGTAAGCAAGACAATGAACTTTACCGTCAGTGCTGATCATGTGCTGGATAACGCGAAAATTGGTCTGAACTTTACTGGAGATCCAAATGCGACTCTGGGTGGGTTGACGATGAATGTTGTGAGTTCATTGTCGCTCTACCATCTGGTCGATAATGGTGATGGTACAACCACGAGTGTCCTGGTATGGAGTGGTTCGGATGTGAAAGCGTTGTCTGCCATTCTTGGGGCAAATGATTCTGACTCCATGACTTTCACTCTGAGCAACGTTGATCTGGCGGCAGGTAATTATCAACTGACCGTGCTGACCAATGTGAACTCAACAACGGCAGCTACATTCAGCCTTACCGGAGACGTTTCAGGAACATTAATCAACACCGCAACTCATTACACCGTAGCGGGGAGCGTTAGCGGGAACATTCAGAGTGGCTTGAATTCAGCCGGTACTGAAGATACTCACGGGCCACTGTTCTCGTCCTTTAGCGTCTCGGGTCATACTCTCTCCGGAGGTGCTGAATCCTGGACCTTCCATAGCAATGGCAGCATTACAACCAGTAGCGGAGGGAGTGTAAGTGGAACTGCCGTCACAATTTACGGTGATTATGGCACCCTGGTAATGGCAAATGATGGTTCTTATACCTACAGTCTGAAAGCAGGCTTGGATGTGTCGTCAATCACTGAGAAAGAAATCTTCTCGTACTCGGTGAATGACTCAAACAATGTTTCGTCAAACGCGACATTGACGATTGATCTGCATCCGCAAATCAACGGCAGTATTAATAGTGAAGACATTCATAGTACTGCTTACGACGATACCTTCACGATGAACATCGGAGCCGATACGTTGGTTTACAACCTGCTGGCTGATGACAATACCGGAGGTAACGGTAGCGATACCTGGAAGGATTTCTCGGTCGCACAAGGAGATCATATTGATGTTTCTGCTCTGTTGGTTGGTTGGGATGGTTCAAGCGACACGTTAGGGAATTATATCTCCCTGTCGTATACAGCAGGGGGGGATACGGTTGTATCAATCGACAGGGATGGTTCGGCTGGTGCAGATCATCAACAAGCGACGCTGATTACGCTGCAAGGGGTGCATATCAATACACTTGATGAATTGATTGATACCAACAATTCACATTAATTAACATGTTGCTGCTGGTAGCACAGGGATGTGCTGCCTGAATGGCACTATCAGAGAAGAGGGTATTCCAGAAGCTAACCCGGAGATGACGGGGATTGTTAAATAAAAATAAGGATGCGGAAATCATCATATCCGTTTTTTCAGTGTGCTTTCTGAAGGGTGAATTTGATGCGTCTGTTTAAACAAAAAAGGATGATCAGAACCTGCGGGTCTACCGCGATTTTTCTCTTTTCCTGCCCTGCATTTCTGGTTAATGCAGAAAGCTCGTATTTTATGCCGAATGATATTAGTAGTCAGCGTTTAACCGATAACCAACAGATAGCAGGCTATAGCGACGAGGTAATTAATAACCAGAGTAGAATATCGGGTCCACTCGATATTAAAACAGCGGTTAAAAATGCCGTTAATTGGCACCCATCTATTACTCAGGAGGTAAGTAAATTACAAGAACAGGCGCAAAAAGTGGATGTGGCAAAAGCAAAATATTACCCTCAGGTTAGTGCGGGTATGAATAATGGGTACAGTAATACCTATGCTGATGCCGGATATACGCCTTCATTAGTCGTGTCGGTATCACAAATGTTGTATGACTTTGGCAAAGTGTCCAGTTCTGTCAGAGCAGCAGATTCAGGCGTCGCGCAGCAACAGGCCACGGTTATGCTCAGCATTGATCAGGTCGCTCATGATACCGCCGGTGCTGTGGTGCAGGTACAGGGCTATCAAAAACTGGTAGACATAGCGAAATTACAGGTCGATTCGTTGAAAAAGATTGGGGATCTTATTCGTCAACGAAATGATGCCGGGGCGTCTTCTTTATCAGATGTCGTGCAAACGGATACGCGTATTGAAGGTGCGCAGTCGACGCTGCTGCAATACCAGGCCGCTCTTCAGCGTTGGAAAGCTACGTTGGCAACTTACATCGGTATCGGCAGTATTGCGACCGTGACGGATGATGTGCCGTCGGGGATGGATGCCGCATGCGCAGTAACAAAAATAGATTATCGCTCCGTGCCCGCGGTACTGGCGGCGCTGGCTCAAGCCGGGCAGGCGCAGGCGCAGGTAGATAATGCTAACGCACAAATGCTACCAACCATCTCTCTTGAACCTGAAGTTACGCACTATCTTAATGATAATTATGTAAATAGTGCGGTACTTAACAAAACGCAATACTCTGCCTGGGTTCGGGTAGAAATGCCGATTTATCAGGGGGGGGCAATGACGGCTTCTCGTGATGCTGCCCAGCAAACTCTGGCGGCTGCAAATGCGGCAATAAAAACAGCGCAGTTGGATGCCAGCCAAAAACTGAATGCTTCCCGCGATGAGGCGGTCAATCTGGCGCAATCTTTGGGAATTCAGCGTCGTCAACAACTGCTGGGCGAGCAAACTCGGGAATTATATCAGGCTCAATATCTGGAACTGGGGTCGCGCCCGTTACTGGATTTACTCAACGTCGATCAGGAGATTTATCAGGCACGATTTAGCCAGGTTCTGACCGAATCTCAGTTACGTTCCCTTGAACTGGATTGCCTGTTCAGTACCGGTAAGATGCGTACCGTGTTCGCGTTAGAAAATCACAATATCCAGGGCGTGGAGATCCGCCCATGACGATCCAGAATGAACGAGAAGAGATCCCACATTTACTCGATTGGACGAATGCCATCGCTTTTATCGCCAATCATTATCGGCAAAGTTTTTCGCCCGGCACTTTGCATGCTGCTGCGGAATGGACGACCCAAAAAAAACTCCCCGCCGCGTTGAGGCATCTTGCTCGTCATGCCGGACTGAACTGTCAGTTTTTATCGTCAACCGATCAGCGTATGTCGGCCTGGCGCTTGCCCTTAGTTATTCAACTTAGGGACGGTCAAATTGGCGTGATTGAAAGTTTTGACATGAACAACGCGGTCGGGGTGCGCTTTATCAAAGAGATATCTTTGCTTAGCCATTGTCCCTTGGAAAACCTGCTGCCCGAAATTGAACATACGGTTGCTTTTCGTCCCGCAGCACCGGAAAAAGACATCCGTACAGAAAGCTATTTGGCTCGCTTTCAGCCAGACTGGCTGCGTAAAATTATCCTGAAAGATCTTCGCCCCTACACGCATGTGATGTTGGCATCGTTGGTTATTAATATCTTAGCGTTGGCAGGAATCCTTTTCTCGATGCAAGTTTATGATCGGGTTATTCCGGCACAATCCTTCCCAACATTATATGTGCTGTTCAGTGGAGTCGTCCTCGCGGCGGTATTTAGTTTTATTTTGAAGATAACTCGTGGGCATGTAACAGATTTGCTGGGTAAACGTAGCGATATACGCGTTTCGGACCGGGTGTTTGGCCACGCGCTTCGCCTTAAAAACACGGCAATACCACGTTCTACCGGGAGTTTTATCTCTCAAATTCGTGAGCTGGAACAGGTCCGCGAAATGATGACCTCCACCGTGATGACGATTATCTCGGATTTGCCATTTTTTATTTTGTTCCAGCTAGTGCTTTTTATTGTTTCACCATGGCTAAGTTGGATTGCCCCTGTAGCAACGATCATAATGATTCTCCCTGGGCTGTTGTTACAGCGAAAACTCTCTGCTTTAGCCAATAAAAACCAACATGAAAATACATTACGTAATGCGATTTTGGTTGAAAGTATCCAGGGTTTACAGGATATCAAAATGATGCAGGCGGAAAGTCGTTTTTTGCATCAGTGGAATAGTTATATCGCGATCACTGCAGAATCCGGAGTAAAAACACGCAAGCTGACACATGGGTTAGTCAGTTGGGGAATGTCGGTACAAAATCTATTGTATGCCACGGTGGTGGTGATTGGCGCGCCGTTAGTGATTAGTGGAGATATCACGACCGGGGCGATGGTTGCGGCGTCAATGCTTTCTACCCGGATGGTTGCACCAATGACGGCTCTGTGTGGTGTCCTTGCCCGTTGGCAGCAGGTGAAAGCGGCGAAAGCCAGTCTGGATAATTTGATGGCACTCCCCGTCGAGGGGGGGCAGGACGAGCCCAGAATTCATCGTGCCGTTCTTAACGGCAGTTATGAGTTTCGTCAGGCTGAATTTCGTTATGGACCCAATGATGGTGCTATTCCCTTACGCATTCATCAGCTGTCAATTAAAGCTGGGGAGAAGATCGCTATTCTGGGTCGCATTGGTGCCGGAAAATCTACCCTGTTACAGGCCATGATGGGAAATGTGGAACTGACCAGCGGTGAACTACGTCTGGACGATCTGAGCCTACCGCAAATCGATCTGGCGGATATACGGCGTAATGCGAGTCTGCTTACCCAGGAGGCGCGCTTATTTCATGGAACGTTGCGAGAAAATCTGACCCTTGGGCACCCAACAGCAACGGATGATGAAATCGTTTCGGTCCTGACGCTATGTGGAGCACTGGACTTCGTTCGCAAGCTTCCTCTTGGGTTGGAGCACATTATTATGGAGGGCGGGGGAGGCCTGTCCGGGGGGCAGCGGCAATCGTTGTTGTTGGCCAGAACGCTGCTACGCGATCCTAATATCATCCTTCTTGATGAACCCACTTCGTTCTTTGATGAGCGCACAGAAAAAGCATTTGTTGAACAACTAGCGAAATGGGCCGGCGAAAGGACGATGGTTATCGCCACGCACAAAGCGGCCGTTCTGAATATTGTTGATAGGATCCTGGTCATCCAGGATGGACAGTTGGTGCTCGATAAGCCAAAAACGACCGTCTTTGAACAAGAAAAAGCGCGTGGTCAGGTGGTGAATATATGAATAAACCTGGCGAAGATGTTTTGCATATTATGAAAGATGCCGATCCTGTCTTGCTGATGCAAGATAGTGAAGAGGATGAAGTGCAGATAGTCAAATCGCGTCGTCTGATTATTATGCTGGCAATTATGTTACTTGTCAGCAGTATCTGGGCATGGTTTGCCGTACTGGACGAAGTCTCTACCGGAACCGGAAAAGTTATCCCTGGTTCTCGTGAGCAGGTAATACAGACGCTGGATGGCGGTATTCTGACGGAACTGAACGTGCAGGAAGGGAGCAAGGTGACGGCAGGGCAAATCGTTGCCCGCCTGGATCCCACTCGCAGTGAATCTAATGTTGGGGAAAGTCAGGCGAAATATCGGGCTTCATTAGCGGCAAGTATTCGTCTGACGGCTGAGGTCAATAATCAGCCTTTGGTCTTTCCTGACACCCTCAAACCCTGGCCTGCATTATTGGCTGAGGAGACTCGTCTCTATCATAGTCGTCGAGAACAGCTGACAAAATCATCTCGACAACTTGAAGAGTCACTGGCGTTGGTCAATAGCGAGCTGGCTATCACCGAAAGATTAGCTAAAACAGGGGCGGCAAGTAATGTTGAGGTTCTCCGTTTGCGTCAGCAAGCGGCTGATATTGGACTGAAAAAGATCGATCTCAATACCCGCTACTATGTCGATGCCCGTGAGCAACTTTCAAAAGCGAATGCGGATGTTGCCAGCCTTGCCGAAGTAATCAAAGGGCGTGCCGATTCGGTAACTCGCTTAACCGTACGTTCGCCAGTCCAGGGTATTGTCAAAAATATTAAGGTCAATACTATCGGTGGGGTTATTGCGCCAAACGGCGAATTGATGGAAATCGTTCCTGTCGATGGTCGTTTACTTATCGAAGCGCGTATTTCACCGCGTGATATTGCCTTCATTCATCCCGATCAGCCAGCGTTAGTAAAAATTACCGCCTATGACTATGCGATCTATGGTGCACTCGATGGGGTGGTAGAGACAATATCCCCGGACACCACACAGGATGAAGCAAAACCGGATGTTTACTACTATCGTGTATTTATCAGGACCGACCATGATTTTCTGGAGAATAAAAAGGGGAAACGTTTTTCCATTGGCCCGGGGATGATTGCAACGGTTGATATTAAAACGGGTCAAAAAACGGTAATGGATTA
This sequence comes from Klebsiella sp. R445, assembly GCF_051131755.1. NCBI lineage: Bacteria > Pseudomonadati > Pseudomonadota > Gammaproteobacteria > Enterobacterales > Enterobacteriaceae > Klebsiella > Klebsiella sp. R445. The sequence continues at coordinate 1,336,157 of NZ_CP180446.1, read as the reverse complement.
TATGGTTAAACCATTTAACCGTGCTAAAGAAGCACTCAGGGAAAGATAAAATATTGGCAAACGTTAGTATGCCATGTTTCGTCATACCTACCTTGATACCGAACAAGCATTCAAGGGTAGAAAGAACTGGTATTAATGTTTTTTAAAATTTTCAACGCATTTTAAGGCAAATGGAGATTTGAGATGGCATTAAGTGATTTGTTACAACAAGCCTGTTTCGAGGCCAGAAATTTAAAGTCTGCCGGACTGCCTTCTGATTATCCTGCGTGGGTTATCTTTTTTAGCGTCAGTGACAGTAAAGCGCGCGCGCATATTCATGTGGCCACGGGAAAGAGTTTCGACCTGGCATGGCTGGCTGGCGCGCGAGCCCTGCAGGAATGGCGTAAAAAGCAGGATAATGAGCCGCAATGGCTACGTATCGATCTGGTTGATAGCGTTGAAAAACTATCCTGGCAGACGATAAATGAAAAATTCATCATCACTAAACGAAATTATTTTCGCTTCGGCCTCTCTTTTGATCCACAGTTCACATGCTCAATGCTTGAACAAGAAATTGCGGCGAATGCATTACTTTATGATGGTGATAACGGTGTCGTTGCACCCAATGACGTTAATCTGGAAAACTACGGTCAGCGTCGTTTTAATCACTCCCTCTCCTGGCCCACCGAACCACAGCAGCCTCTTTGGCGCTTTAAAACCCGAGCGGTATTTTGTGACCGCTCCGGGGCTCGGATTGTTGAGCATGCCGGGCGTAATTCTGGCTATCGTGCGATTAGTGAAAACTGGCAGGATGAATGTCTGGCAGACGTTATTAAGAAAGGAACTGACTATTTAGCGCGTCAGGTTAAGAAAGATGGCTTGTATCACTATGGCTGGTTTCCTTGTTTCGATCGACCTGTGCGTTCATATAATGCGCTGCGTCACGCGAGTTCTACCTACGCACTTATTGAAGGTTGGGAAGTCACTCGACAGTCCACGGTTCGCCAATCGATAGACCGGGCGATTAATCTGCTGGTAACGCGTCTAATAGAAATCCGCACTTTGCCTGACGGGCAACAGGCGGCGTTTTTATGTGATGTTGATGATGAAATTAAACTTGGTGGTAACGCCGTAAGTATTCTCGCGTTGGTGAAATACACTGAAGTAACGGGAGATCGGCAGTATCTGGAATTGATGAGGCAACTGGCTGTGGGGATCGCTTATATGCAGGATCCTATCAATGGCACTTTTGTCCATGTCCTGCATAGTAAAGATCTCGCTATTAAAACGAAATTCCGCATCATCTACTATGATGGTGAAGCGGCTTTTGCATTAATGCGCCTGTACAGTCTGACAAAAGAACCTCAATGGCTTGAGATGGTGGAGAAAGCCTTTACTTATTTCATCAAAAATAAACACTGGCAGCATCATGATCATTGGTTGAGCTACTGTGTTAATGAATTAACCCGTTTCCGGCCGGAAGAAAAATACTTTCAGTTTGGCTTGAACAACGTTCGCGATCACCTGGATTTTGTTCTCCTTCGTGTGACGACCTATCCTACTTTACTGGAATTAATGATGGCGGCGTCTGAGATGGTTGCCCGATTGGACGGGTCGCCTGAGCATCGACATTTGCTAAATGATTTTGACATAGAAAAGTTCTATCAGGCGCTGGAGTACCGAGCCCGTTATCTATTAAACGGCTTTTTCTGGCCTGAACTGGCGATGTTCTTTAAAAATCCAGGTCGGATAGTCAATAGTTTTTTCATTCGTCACCATAGTTACCGTGTGCGTATCGATGATGTCGAGCACTATCTCTCGGGTTACATTGCTTATCAGAAGTACCACCTTGCTGCAAAAAAAATATCGCCTGAAAAGGCAGTGAAAGAGTCTGCGCACAACGGTACTCCAGTTTTTTTATTGGAAAACTTACGCGATGTCGGAAATGGGATTGAAGTTGCTGCGGTACAGCGGGCAAAACTGTTTAGCGAAAGTTTACGCATCATACCATGGATTATCACATCATCATGGAATCGGGAACTGGCAAGTACCGTAGAAAAATTGCGATTACGTGGAGCTTTACCGAAAGATGTACCTGTTTATAACATCTACTACTGGTTGAAAGACTGCCTGCACGCGAAAATAATCACCTCTATGGTTCCGCTCAGTGGTGATATTGCGCTGAGACAGACAATAGAACCCGATCTGAATGTCCCAATTGGTAAACACAATTATCTGGTTCGTCCAGGAGGGAGAATTGTTGAGGACTACATTGATAGCGATGGAAATATTGTTTTACGTAAGTTTTATGATGAGAAGAAAGCAAATCTACAATTAAGTCATATAGAACTAGCGCTCGGTAGTGGAGAGATAAAACACTTCACCCAGGAGGAAGCATTTTTCTCCTGGATGCTGGAAACGATGCTAAAAGATTGTGGCTCATGGCATTTTATTGTAGATAAAAATAAAGCATGGAAAAATTTTGTGAGCTCCCGACCTGCGGAAAGAATGAACTGTTCCGTGAGCGCAATTGTTCATTCCCATCACAAACTACTTAACGGAATGACGAAGAGTTCGTATCGACATATCCTTGAGCAACCCGAACTCGTCGACAAACTGATTATTTTAACGCAGGAGCAGTGGCAGGATTTGCGTGAAGAGGGCTTCCCTGAATTACGGATGGCAGTGATTCCAAATCATATGGATGAAAGTAAAATACCAGCCAACCTGCAGAAGGTACCTTCGGAGACAGTTCTCTATCTGGCTCGTTACTCTGAAGAGAAGCAGCATGCATTGTTGCTACGTGCTTTTCGCAATGTCATTGCTGCAATACCTTCTGCTCAGTTACATACCTACGGAGTGGGCCCTCTAAGACGAAGTTTAACCGCCCAGGTTAAAGAATGGGGTCTTGAAAATTCGATAAAAATCAATGATTTTACTTCAGATGTGGCGGCTGCCCATAAGGCTGCCTGCTGCACGGTGCTGTGCTCTACCCAGGAGGGGCAGTCAATTTCTGCAGTAGAAGCGATGGCTTACGGCACTCCATTAATCAGCTTTGCCATAAAATATGGGCCACGCGATATTTTACAGGATATGCAAGCTGGCATTCTGGTGCCATCCGGCGACGAAGTTGCACTGTCGGAAGCCTTAATAAAAGTCATCTCAGATAAGACTTTACAACAAAAGATGCACTGCGCCGCGATTCATAATGCACAGCGCTTCTACGGTGCAACTATTGCAAAACAGTGGGATATCTGGCTACAGAATTGCGAACAATTGATTGTCCCGGCGTCTGGAAAAGTAACAGGACTGGACCAGCTAAAGAAGTTAAATTTAGCGGTTAACATTGAATAGTTAGTATCTCACCTCTGCTGGATTACAGCAGAGGTGAGATACCGTTCGGAGCAAATACTGATGAGTCTTGCGAAATGGCATAAAGGGGGGACTTCACCAGGAATCTATATATTAATGTTGTTACTATCCACTCCTGTTTATGCCAGTGAAGTGCTACAAGTATCAGGCTGTGTGAAGGGATCATTGTTGTTGGAGCGTAGACTGGAAAAAGAGTTTGTTGCAGATGACTTTCATATTTTTTATAGCCTGGATAGTAAGGATGCACTAATTTATCTACAGGACAGTAATGGCGACGGGGTTCCCGACACTATCAAAGATATCGCTGTTCAGTTACAGGCCGCAAAATATCTCTACTCTTCAGTGTTAGGTCTTCAATTCCCTTTACAACAAAAAATATTTTCCCGGGCCCGACAGATAAATGTTTATCTACTTACGTTGCCGAAGGGTAATGGGCTGGCTTTCGATCGTGTAGCAACCGAAACCATGAGCGATGGCAAACAGATTCCTTGTGGTTTAAAAATAGTGCTTAACGCAGCCTTAAAACCTGCGCAAAATATTACTCCTGCGCATGAGCTTTTTCATTTATATCAGTATGGCTATGCAGTATTTAAACAGCAATGGTATCTCGAAGGAATGGCCCGCTGGATGGAGGATACGTTTAAGCCTGGTGAGAAAAGAACAAAAAAAATGACTGTCCTGCCTACGTGCGAAAGTCAATACTCTCGTGGTTATGGCGCCGCAAACTATTGGGCAAGCTATGCTCAGTCTGCTTTTAATCCGAAGAGGATAGGAGAGATGCAGCAGAAGTATCATTATCAGGACGGCAGCCCTGTATTCAAAATCAACATGCTGCCCGGCGGAGCAATGCTACGGCCATTTTTTCATCAGTTGTCCCTGACTAGCGTTAAGGCTTCGCAAAAGGTGAATCTGGCTAATACCCGGTGGCCGGAAAAAACGCAGCGGGCCCCACAATTTAATTCTGTCATTTGCCAGGCGCTGCAGGGGACAGATAGTGAAACGAAGTAAATAAAAACCCCGCACTTGCGGGGTTTTTTCATGTTAGCGATGTCTTAGTTACGTAGCCGCGGCGCCTGCAGCTGCTGGCGAATCGTTCTAGCCAGTTCGTCCATGGACGGCTGCTCCGGATGCTCATCGCTGGTTTCGCTGCTCAGCTGCGCTTCCGCAAGATAAGTGTGGATCGGCTGTCCGTCCTCATCTTCCATCACCACATGATACCAGGGAGATGCGCGCAGTTCGTCATTGGCGGCAATTTCGTCCTCTTCAGGCTCGGAGAGCGAGTATTGTGGATCGATATCAACCACCACGCCAAGATAGCCCAATAGCGTATGGCGGACCTGTTGCCCGATACCGAATTTGCTGGCAATCATAAGCACCTCCTGGGAAACGTCATTACCTGCTATATGCGGGCAAGGTTTCACTTTTCAAGTTACATGACGCGACAGGCAAACCCTTTCAGATACAGCCCTTCCGGGTAGGTTGCAATCACCGGGTGATCGGCAGCCTGACGGAACTGTTCTATAAATTGTACATCACGTCCGGCGTCAATTGCGGCATCGGCGATGATTTTCTGAAATAAATCGGTCGCCATCAAACCGGAACAGGAAAAGGTCAGCAGAATGCCGCCGGGGTTCAACAGTTGAATCGCCAACATGTTGATATCTTTATAGCCACGGCAGGCGCCCATCAGCTGGTTTTTGTTCTCGACGAACTTTGGCGGGTCCATGACAATCACGTCAAACTTCTCACCCTGATCGCGATATTTACGCAGCAGTTTAAATACGTCGTCGCGGACAAATTCGGCTTTGGCAAGGTCCAGTTTATTGAGCTCAACGTTTTGCTTCGCAACGTCCAGCGCCTCCTGGGAGGTGTCAACGCTAATCACCTGACGGCAGCCGCCCATCAGCGCGGAGACGGCGAAACCACCGGTATAAGAGAAGCAGTTCAGCACGCGTTTATCGGCGACGTAGCGACGGGTTGCCAGTCGGCTGTCGCGCTGATCGAGGTAGTAGCCGGTTTTGTGGCCGCCCTGAATATCGACCAGCAGCTGCATGCCGTGCTCGGTGATCGGCAGTAACGCCGGTGGCAGGTCACCGGTGACCAGACCCTGCGCCAGTTCCAGACCTTCTTTTTTACGCACCGCGACATCGCTACGATCGTAAATTGAGCAGTCCGGGAACAGGGTTTGCAGTGCGCTAACGATGGCGGCGCGCTGATATTCGGCACCGGCACTTAACAGCTGCAGGACAAAAAAGTTACCGAAACGGTCAATCGTGACGCCCGGCAGTCCGTCAGACTCGCCGGCGATCAGGCGGTAGCTGTCGAGGCCGTCGCGGGCGGCCAGCCATTCACGCCAGGTTTGCGCTTGCTGCAGGCGACGTTCGAAAAAGGCGGTATCAATCGTTTCCTGGCGATCGAAACTCCAGACGCGCGCGCGAATTTGCGATGACGGCGACCAGGCGCCACGGGCCAGCCATTTTCCCTGCGAGTCGACGATGTCGATGGTTTCGCCGGAACGGGCTTTACCTTCCATACGGGCAATGGCGCCGGAGAACACCCAGGGATGGCGACGCAGCAGGGATTTCTCGCGTCCTTTGGATAACACTAAGCGGGGGAAAATGGAATCTGTCATGGGGCTACCTTTAAGCAACGGGAATGTCGGCACCGAAAAATGGCGCGTAGGTTAGCACAAGTGGCTGGCGCAAGCATCTTTCCAGCGGTGGCGACAACTGAGCATTTCGGCACAAAATGCAGACGCTTCGGCACAATAAAAAACCGCGGTCGATCTTACAGTGTTTCCTCACCCAATGGAGGACAATACGATGAAAACAGGATCCCGGTTCGCAGCAATGTTGATAGCGGTTATCAGTACCAGCGCAGCGGCAGCACCATTTCGCGTCACCAGCAGCGATATGCGGGAGGGCGATAGCCTGGCGGCAACACAGTTGTTTCAGGGCTTTGGCTGTTCAGGTGGCAATATTTCGCCCCAGTTGGCCTGGGAAAATGCGCCCTCAGGCACCCGCAGTTTCGCAATAACCGCCTACGACCCGGATGCGCCAAGCGGCAGCGGCTGGTGGCACTGGACGGTGGTGAATATCCCCGCGGCGGTTTCCCACCTGTCTGCTGGCGCCGGAGATAAAAATAACGCTAAACTGCCTGCTGGTGCGGTACAGGGACGAAATGACTTTGGTTACGCCGGGTTTGGCGGCGCTTGCCCGCCGGCTGGTGATAAACCTCACCGTTACCGTTTTACGGTGTGGGCTCTGGACACGCCAGCGTTACCCATTGATGCACAGGCCAGCGGCGCATTAGTCGGGTTTATGGTACGCAGCCATGTTATTGCCAGCGCGCAGCTGACGGCAATGTCGGGGCGCTAAACGACAGAAAGCGAGATACAGAGAGTCCAGATGCGCAATATTCACTTTCAGCATAATGCATTGTCGGCGGCGGAAATTACCTCCCGTCGGCTCTATAAACTGCACCGCGTCAGGCTATTCTCGCCGGCGCTGTGTCGGGTGAATCGTGGGAGCAAGATCATCGTGCAGGGCGCCAGCCAGATGCTGGCGACGCCGCAGCAGCTGATCATCCTGCCCGCTGACATCGAACTCGCAGTGATTAATCAGCCGGAGAATGGCTTATTTTGTTCCGATTTGCTCTCTTTGACGCCTGAGCTGTTGGCCGATTTTAAAGCGCGATATATGAGCGAGCTGCCACCCGGTCGACTGACGTCCCTGTGCGCGCCGGTCACGCCGGAATTATTGTTTATGTGGCAGAACGTCCTGCAGGCGGTTCGCGAGGGATTATCGACGGAGCTGCAACATCACCAGGCGATGGGGCTGCTGCTGGCGTTGCAGCAGGCGGGGTACGCCGGGCCGTTACTGCATGAGCGGCAGCAGGATCTGACGGGCCAGGTGCGGCAAATTATTATGCTGTCACCGGCGGACGAGTGGAGCGTGCCTCGGGTGGCGAAGATGCTGTTTCTCGGTGAATCGACGCTACGCCGCCGTTTACAGCTGGAGTCGCAAAGCTTTCGCCTGATTGTTGAGGAGGTGCGTATGGCTTTCGCATTAGGCCAGCTGCAATCGACCTCGCTGCCCATCGGCGAGATCGCTCGCAACAGTGGCTATCAGTCTGGTTCTCGTTTTACCGCACGCTTTCGTCAGCATTACGGCCTGTTGCCGAAGCATGTGCGTTAGCAAAAGTTTGCTATTCTCAGCATCAAGGGTAGCCACAAAAGGAGAGCAATCATGGCGACAATCTGCACCATGGCGTGGGTCTATGGTTCCGTTCAGGGCGTGGGGTTTCGCTACTCGACGCAGCGGGAAGCACTACGCTTAGGGCTAACGGGTTACGCGCGTAATCTTGACGATGGCAGCGTGGAAGTACTGGCCTGCGGCGAAGAGGAACAGGTGGCTGCGTTAATTACGTGGCTACGGGCGGGCGGGCCGCGTAGTGCGCGGGTTGACAGGGTGAATACGGAACCTCATCAACCCACCAGAGAATGGCAAAAGTTTGCCATTCTGTATTAGATGCATTTCACCGGTTTAGGCAGGCCGGCAACTTTAGTCGCCTGTTTGGCCGGGCCTTTCGGGAACAGACGGTAGAGATAGCGGCTGTTGCCTTTCTCTTCGCCAAACTTATTGGCCATCGCCTTCACCAACATGCGGATAGCGGGCGAGGTGTTGAATTCCAGATAAAAATCACGCACGAAGCGCACCACTTCCCAGTGTTCGACGGAGAGGGTAATGCCCTCTTGTTCGGCGATAACCACCGCCATTGCCTCATTCCACTGCGTGGTATCTTTCAGATAGCCTTCGCTATCAGTCTCTATTTCATTGCCTTCAAAGATAAACATAATTCTTCACATACCGTTCAGACTGGCGGTAGTTTACCAAAAAATAAGGCCCCGCATAAGCAGGGCCTGTGAACTACGGCAGGAGAGGTTAGTCTCTGCTTGCGAAGCCAAGGATGCTCAGCAGGCTGATGAAGATGTTGTACAGCGACACGTAAAGGCTCACGGTAGCGCGGATATAGTTGGTCTCGCCGCCGCGGATGATGTTGCTGGTTTCAAACAGGATTGCACCTGAAGAAATCAGGATAAACACCGCGCTGATCGCCAGGTGCAGAGCCGGCAACTGCAGGAAGATGTTTGCCACCATCCCGATAAGCACCACCACCACGCCTGCCATCAGCATACCGCCGAGGAAAGACATGTCTTTCCGCGTGGTCAGCACGTAGGCCGAGCAGCAGAAGAACACCAGTGCGGTACCACCCAGCGCCAGGCCGATCAGATCGCCCATGCCCGCGGACAGATAGGCATTCAGCATCGGGCCAAGGATATATCCCAGGAAGCCGGTAAAGGCGAACGCCGCCAGAATCCCGGTCGGTTTGTTGGCCAGTTTATAGGTCAGGAACATCAGACCATACATCCCGACCAGCGTCAGAATCAGCCCCGGAGAGGGCAACATCAGTACCGTACTGGCCGTCGCTGTGATAGCGGAAAATGCCAGTGTCAGACTGAGGAGGAAATAGGTGTTCCGCAGAACTTTGTGCGTGCTGAGCAGCGATGAACGGTCACGCGACGACGTAATTATACGATCCATGAGTCACTCTCTTATGACAGATGTAATTAATAACGAAGCATAAAAAAACCACGCCAGAAGCCATAGTGCTTTTACCCATCTTTACTTTATCTCACAGCGCAATGTCATAGCATTTTATTCTAACAAATGATGCTAAAGCGGTGCGTTTGTGCGTTTGGTATCAGGAACTAGATCGGAATCTGATAGGTTACTGAAAAATATTGCGTTATTGCCATTCTGTGGCTAAGTGTGGAGAGGGTACAAACGAAGCGTAATAAAGGCAAGGGATATGAAATCACAAAAATACAATCACATCACACAAGCATTACTGGCTATCGGTTTACTCTGCTCGACGGCAACGGCTTTCGCCGCCCAGGTGCCACCGGGTACGGTGCTGGCAGAAAAGCAGGAGCTGGTCAGAAATAACGGCAGCGAGCCGGCATCGCTGGATCCGCATAAAGTCGAAAGCGATGTTGAGTTTAATATCATCAGCGATCTGTTTGAGGGGCTGGTCAGCGTCTCGCCGCAAGGTGAGATCCAGCCTCGTCTGGCGGAGAAGTGGGATAATAAAGATAACACCGTCTGGACCTTCCATTTGCGCCCTGGCATCACCTGGTCTGACGGCACCGCCATCACCGCGCAGGATATTGTCTGGAGCTGGCAACGTCTGGTGTCGCCGCTGACCGCGTCGCCGTACGCCAGCTATCCCGGCAATATGCACATCGTGAATGCGCAGGAGATTGCCGAGGGGAAAAAAGCGCCGGAAACGCTGGGCGTGAAAGCGATTGATGATGCCACCTTTGAAGTGACGTTGACGCAGCCTAACGCCGCGTTTCTGGCGATGCTGGCGCACCCTTCGCTGGTTCCAATTGATAAAGTGCTGGTGAACCGTTTTGGCGAGCAGTGGACCAAACCGCAGCATATGGTGACCAGCGGTCCCTATAAGCTGTCCGCGTGGGTGGTCAACGAGCGCATCGTCGCTGAGCGTAACCCGCGCTATTGGGATAACGCGCATACCGTAATCAACAAAGTGACCTATCTGCCGATTCATTCGGAAGCGGCTGACGTTAACCGTTATAAAGCCGGTGAAATCGACATTGTCTATACGGTGCCGATCAACCAGTTTGCCCAGCTTAAAAAAACCATGGGCGATCAGTTGGACGTTTCGCCGCAGCTGGCGACCTATTACTACGAGTTCAATACGACCAAAGCGCCGTTCAACGATCCGCGTGTGCGTCTGGCGCTGAATATGTCGCTGGATAAAGACATCATCGCGGAAAAAGTGCTGGGGCAGGGACAGCGCCCGGCCTGGGTGATCAGCCAGCCTGATATTGGAGGCGTAAAACTGCAAAACCCGGATTACGCCAGCTGGCCGCGGGATAAACGGATTGCCGAGGCTAAAAAGCTGCTGAGTGAGGCCGGGTACAGTGAATCGCATCCGCTGGTGTTTAATCTGCTGTATAACACGTCTGAATCGCACCAGCGGGTGGCGATTGCCGCCAGTTCGATGTGGAAGAAAAACCTCGGCGTGGAAGCGAAGCTGCAAAACCAGGAGTGGAAGACGATGCTCGACACCATGCACACGCATACTTTTGATGCGGTGCGCTACGCGTGGATTGCCGATTACGATGATGCGGCTACCTTCCTGAATAACTTCCGTACTGGCGACAGTGAAAATACCAGCCAGTACAGCAATCCTGCCTATGATGAAGCGTTGAAGAACGCCGCCAAAGCGCCGGATGTTGTCGCCCGAGGCAAGTACTATCAGCAGGCAGAGGATTTGCTGGGGAAAGATGTGCCCGCAATCCCGGTCTACCACTATGTCAGAACGCACCTGGTGAAGCCGTGGGTGGGCGGATTTACACCGGATAAGCTGGGGTACTACTTCACGAAAGATATGTACATCAAAAAACATTGACCGTAGCTGGCCCGATTGACGTCGTTTTTTTATGCAATATGCCTATATTTCAGACGAATAACATATTTTTGTTTGTTTTTACGGCAGTTGAACAAAATCGGGCTTTACAGCCTACGCAGAGGTGTTTATAGTGCGCCCCATACCGGAAGCGTGGCCGAGCGGTTGAAGGCACCGGTCTTGAAAACCGGCGACCCGAAAGGGTTCTAGAGTTCGAATCTCTACGCTTCCGCCAAATATAAAACCCCAGGATAGTCAATATCCTGGGGTTTTTTCATTTCTGCCGTTTCCTGCATGCCATTGCCATCTACCGGAGTCGCCTAAGAACCTATCCCATTAGGCTATTTTATTTGCCATTTTGGCCCTGGGCAGTGCTCACAATCCTCACGTACTGCGCGTCCACACCTGTTTTGCGTCTTTGGTTTGCAGAGTGTTTTGCGCCATGATCCCGGTCAACGCATGCGGTTGGTAGCACGCTTCCAGATACTGGATATCCTCAGGACTCAGCTGCAGAACGACCGCGTCTGTCGCGCCGTCAATGTGCTGTTTTCGGGTCGCACCGACGACCGGCGCAGTCACTTTTGTCAGCAGCCATGCGAGAGAAACAGCGGTCATCGAAACCTGATATCGTTCGGCAAGTTCAGCGACACGGTCAATGATCTTGCGATCCAGATCCGCCGTTGCGTCGTACTTCCCTTTGGCATAATCATCCTCAGCGGCTCGTACGGTTTGAGTCTCAGTCTGACGGGCAAGACGACCACTGGCCAGCGCACTGTAAGGCGTCATCGCAATACCGTCCTCAGCGCATAAGCCGAAAAGCTCCCGTTCATCTTCACGCATAATCAGGTTGTAGTGGCTCTGTACGGAAACAAACGGGGTCAGTCCATGGTGTGCGGCAAGGGCATTTGCTTTAGCCAACTGCCACGCATAGCAGTTGGATATACCAATGGCGCGGATCTTACCGGCGCTAATGGCCTCATGCAGCGCTTCGAGCACTTCAATAACCGGCGTGTTGTAATCCCAGATGTGATAGATATAGAGATCGATATAGTCCATGCCGAGATTGCGCAGGCTCTGATTAAGCGACTGTGCAATGGCCTGTTTACCGCTGACGCCGTTAGCAATCTGTTCGGACGTACGGGGCAGAAACTTAGTGGCGACCACCACGTCTTCACGTTTTGCCATGTCACGCAGCGCCTTGCCCACGTACCGCTCGCTGGAGCCGTTTTGATAGGCAATGGCGGTATCGTAGAAATTGATGCCTCGCTCAAGACCATAGCGAATAATGTCGCGGCTTTCTGCTTCGCCCAACGTCCAGCGATGCTGGCCCGTCGACGGGTCGCCAAACCCCATGCACCCCATACAAATACGGGATACCGTTAAGTCACTTTTACCAAGCCGGGTATATTGCATTGTCTTTTACTCCGTCTTATCCGGTTCAGGAATGTGCTTATGATTGCTGAAGCTGATGCAGGTTTTCCGCAACCATTGCGGGCACAAACTCCCGGATGTCATACGTCGCCAGGTCGGGGTAATAGGGATCCTCTTCCAGGATCGCCATCAGGGCACCGCGACTCTCCGTGTTGGCTATAATGACCCCCGATCTTTCGCGGTCGATATAAGGCCCGACGATCACAAATTCACCGGTCGAGAAATGATGTTGGAACCACTGCACATGCCCGGGGAACAACGAATGATGCTGTTCTGGCGAGAGTGCATCGCTGACCGTAATGGTGATGATAAACATTGTCTTGTTCTCCTTAACCGGCCACATTCGTGTCAACAGATAAGGTTCTCAGCATTGCGACCAGGCGAGAGGCGTGGTCTTGAGCAAGGGCTTTCTGTTGGGCGATTTTAGCTGTATCCCTGTCGGCATAGCTGATACCGCAGGTATAAACTGGTTTCTGCCATTGCAGATTGCAAAGTCTGGCTGTCGTTTCAAATGGCACGAGATAATCCTCGACGTTATGTTCAAAGAAGCCATCTGCTGAATACAGTGCTTGTGGCGCGCCTGTCGTGAATGACAGGATCAGTTTTTTACCACCCAGTTTTGCCGTTGAGCCATGCGCAAAACCATGAACAAAAACCTCGTCCAGCCAGCATTTCATGAGCCCAGGGAGCCCATACCAGGAAAAAGGGAACTGCCAGACAATCACATCTGCTTTCAGCAGGCTTTCCTGCTCCGCGCTGATGTTGATTCTGCCGTCAGGATATAACCAGTCCAGCCGGCGTATTTCAGCGTCAGGCAGGGCAGTCGCCACCTCGTCCAGAATGGTGGCATTCGCCACGGAGTGGTTCAGGTCTGGATGCCCGGAAACGATCAGGATATTTTTCATTTTCAATGTGTTAATTAGCCGTTGTTAATCTTGGATCCAGTATAGGGCGACGACATTGTATTTTTTAGAGCAGTAATGCCTTAATCACTTTTAGCCTGTGGCTAACAATTGATTAAGGCATTGCTTAAGGATGATCCTATGAATAACGCCATTTATAATCAGATACGTATCTTTCAAAGTATTGCGCGTGAAGGCAGTATCTCGGCGGCGGCCAGGAAACTTGAAATTACTCCGCCATCGGTCAGCAATGCCCTCAAGCTTTTAGAACAGCACATCGGGCATCCTCTTTTCCTGCGCACTACCCGGCGCATTGAGCTGACAGAAACCGGGCAACAGTTGCTGGAGCAAACCGCAGCGGCGGTGGATTCGCTGGAAAAGTCGCTGGAAAGTATCCGCGACCAGAATCAGGAACCTTCGGGACTGGTGCGGATTACGCTCTCGCGTTTCGCCTATCTGTTGATTTTAAAGCCCGCGATGGCTGCATTCTGCCGTGAATACCCAGGTATTCAGCTTGAGGTTTCGGTCTACGATGGCACCGTGAACATCATCGACGACCGTTTTGATCTGGGGATTCGCTTTGGCGATATTCTGGAAGGCGGGGTGGTGGCGCGTCCTTTAATGAAACCGTTTCGTGAAGGACTGTATGCTTCGGCAGCCTATCTTGCCGAATATGGCATGCCTGTGGTGCCGGCCGATCTCCGCCAGCACCGGCTTATCGGCTATCGCTTCATCACCAATAACCGCATCCTCCCTTTGATCCTGAATGACAACGGAGAGCAACTGACCGTTGAAATGCCCGGCCAGCTTATCAGCAACGATATTGACGTCATGGCCGACGGTATCCGGAACGGGCTGGGGATTGGCCGCTTATTTGAACCCATTCACCAATTACAGCCAGACAGAGAGACGTTTCTTCCCGTTATGGAGCGTTACTGGAAAACGTATCCGCCGGTTTATCTCTATTACCCGAAAAGCGCAGGCAAAATGAAAAGAGTGAAGGCCCTCATTGAATTTCTCATCGCTTATACAGAAAGATCGAAAGAATGAGCGGTCTCTCGTTTCGAGATAACGTTGCATCGACCCATTGAGCTAACAGCCAGAAGCAGACATTGCTCATCCCCAGGAACACGATACAAGTCGTACAGACAGGCACTAACGGGAAGATGTTACCCCACCGCCCCATGCTATATATCCCTCGCAGATACAGATCGCGAAAAAGGGAGCAAACCATGCTGAAGGGTAAAAGAGCTGTTATCACTGGTGGGGGCGGGGGAATTGGTCAGGCGCTGTGCGTGTGATTGGCGCGAGAAGGGGTCGAGGTCTGTTTTTTTTGCCAGCAAAAACGGGCTTAGCGGCTTTACAACGACGCTGTCGAAACAATTATCCAAAGAAAACATCCGGGTAACCGGCTTGTATCCACCGGATTTTGAGCTGACCGGACTGGATGCGCTTGTCGATGAGCAATGCAGAATGGGTGAGGGTCTAATGAATGGCCGTTCTGTCTGGGAAACGATTCGTTTTGTGCTGACGTAACCTCGTCGCTGCCATATTAGTACCATCTACTTCCAGGGGCCAACGCGCGAAGATTTGCAATAACAGGGCCTGAAATTCTACTGAGGGAGTTTAATCTTGCTGCAGGTGTAAAAAGCCGCCATGGGCGGCTTGTTGAAAAGAGCATCAGCGGATCCGCTAAACTTTCATCAGTTTGAATAGCAAACCTGCTCCGGCTGGCGCTGCATAATGATGTTGCCGTGACGAATGGAGGTCAGCACTTTAGCCTGGCGGCATAGCGCATCATAATCATTTTCTGCATCGAGGATCAGCAGGTTCGCCGGACGCCCCTCGGCAATACCGTAGTTATCGCCGAGGCACAGCGCCCGGGCGCTGTTATCGGTAATAAGGTCGAGACAGCGTTGCAAATCTTCATACCCCAGCATATGGCAGATATGCAGCCCGGCATCCAGGATGCGCATAATGTTGCCGTTGCCCAGCGGGTACCACGGATCCTGAATGGAGTCCTGCGCAAAGCAGACGTTGATCCCGGCGCGATCCAGCTCCGCCACCCGCGTCACGCCGCGACGTTTTGGCCAGGTATCGAAGCGCCCCTGCAGGTGAATGCTTTCGGTTGGGCAGGAGATAAAGTTGATGCCCGACGCCTTTAACAGGCGGAACAGCTTCGAGCAGTATGCATTATCGTAGGAGCCCATGGCGCAGGTATGGCTGGCGGTAACCTGCGCGCCCATGCCGCGAACCCTGGCCTCTTCTGCCAGTACTTCCAGGAAGCGCGACTGCGGGTCGTCGATTTCATCGCAGTGGACATCCACCAGGCAGCCGTGGCGCTGGGCCAGGTCCATCAGAAAGACCAGCGAGCTGACTCCCTTATCGCGGGTGTTTTCGTAATGCGGAATGCCGCCCACCACGTCGGCGCCCATCTCTATAGCGCGGGTCATCAGCTCGCGCCCGCCGGGGAAGGATTCGATGCCCTCCTGCGGGAAAGCCACGATTTGCAGGTCGATAAGATGGGCCGCCTCTTTTTTCACCTGCAGCATCGCTTCAAGGGCCGTCAGCGACGGATCGGTGACATCAATATGAGTGCGCACATGCTGTACGCCATTATCGCGCAGCATGCCGATCGTCTTGAGCGCGCGCTGGCGCGTATCTTCCACCGTGACGCTCGCTTTACGCTGGCTCCAGCGGGTAATGCCCTCAAACAGCGTACCGCTCATATTCCACTCCGGTTCTCCCGCCGTCAGGGTGGCATCGAGATGGATATGCGGCTCGACGAACGGCGGGATAACCAGCTTTTGCTGGGCGTCGATATCGCTGGCGTCAGCCGCCTGGGCTGCGGTTTGCGCCACGATGCTCTTAATCACACCATCTTGTAAATCAAGGGTATACAGCGCTGCTTTATGGCGCAGGCGCGCGTTGATAATTTTCATGGTTGTTCCCGTAAATGGTTTTGCGACATACGCCAGATCGCTAAGGCGACAGAGGCGTTGAGATGAAATTGCGGATGACTGACCGGATAGCGGGTCAGTTTTTCAATGCGTTGGATGCGCTGATGCAACGTGTTGCGGTGAATCCCCAGGCGCTCGGCGGCCCTGACCACGTTGCCGTTCTCCTGAAGCAACGTTTCCAGCGTCTCCAGTAGCAGCCACGGGCTTTTGCGGTCGGGTTCGATCAGGCAGCCGAGGGTGTCATGCATAAAATCGCTCAGCAGCGTAGGATCGCTGACGGCGGAAAGCAGTTTGATAAAGCCCAGTTGCTGATAGTCGCTGATGCGCTGGGCCGGGCGCAGGTTATCGCTGAGATCCAGCGCCTGACGCGCCTGCGAGAGTGCGCGCTGGTATCCCTGGAGCTGCTGCACCGGCGCGGAAAGGCCGCACAGCAGCGACAACCCGTCGTTGCCTTGCGCCAGCGTGAGCAGCCACTGTTCTAACCATTTTTTCTGCTGATAAAACTCACCTTCCTCATCTGGCAACAGGAACAGAAACATATTGCTGCGCTCCACCAGCGGGAAAGGGTTTCCCTGCTGATTGAGCTGCTGCTGCAATCGTTGGCGCACGGTGCGGCGGGCCTGCTGTAGCCAGGCTTCGGCCTGCTCAGGCGGCGACTGACGAAACAGCCGCTGTATTCCCTCCAGGCGCAGCGCCGCGACCCGCAGCGGACGGGTAAAATCCAGCTGCTGATGGAGCGCGCGCTGATGCAGGATCTGCAAGTCGGGATAATCGCCAGTGAGCAACTGCATCAGAATATCGCGCTGTGATTGCAGGGCATTTTCGCTTCGTACCAACGCGGTGCCGATGCGTTCCGTCACGATCACCATCTTCAGCAGATAGGGCTGTTCGATCAGCGGTATACCGAGTTCATCGGCGAGGGTAATCAGGCGCGGCGGGATCGCCTGAATATAGGCATCACCGGTGAGGATCACCATCCCGGCGATCCCGCGCTGTTTACCCTCCATCAGCAAATGGATCAGGTTGTCCTCATCGCGGGGATGGTTGATCCCGGTGATAAACACCAGCTCCCCGCCCATAATCCACTCGGCGATATTTTCATTTTCCGCCACGTAGTACCAGCGAACCGCCAGCTGTAGCCCCTGTTTGCCCGCCCGCAGACGCATGGCGGAGAGGCCGTCAAGGGCGAGGATTTCGCTGACCGTCAGGCTCATGATTACTGCTCCGCAACGGAATCAGCGGCGGGCTGACGCTTGCTCAGGCGAGTCAGGGCGATGTAGACCAGCGCAGAAACGGTAATGCCCACCAGCGGCGCAATCCACGGTGACAGATAAGCCACCACCGCGCCCACGGCGTAGGCGCCAAGCCCCAGCCAGTTAAAGCGCGGCAAACGGGCGCTGTGCAGCAGAGGGTAGCGGCCACCGCGATAAAACCAATAGTCGGCGAGGATCACGCCGCCGATAGGCGGAATAATGCTGCCCAGCAGGACCAGGAAAGGGATCAGCATTTCGTACATACCGCCAATGGCCAGCAGAATACCGACGCCAGCGGCGGCGACGGTCAGCGTACGGCGGCGCTCGCTGCGCAGCAGGTGGCAGGCGGCGGCAGAAACGTTATAGATTGTCGGGCCTTGAATCGTCAGCAGGTTGAGGCACAACATCACCACCGCAGCGACGGAAAGCCCCTGCAAAATCAGCACTTCGACGATATCGGCCTGCTGATAGACGATGGCGCACCAGGCCCCGGCGACAATCATCAGCCCGTTACCGACGAGGAAGCTGCTCATGCTGGCGATGATGGCGGTGCGGCTGGAATTGGCCAGCCGGGTCCAGTTCGTCGCCTGGGTCGCGCCGCTGGCGAAGGTGCCGAACACCATGGTGATGGCGGCCGACCAGGTCATGGTTTCGCTCGGTTCTATTTGGGTCATCGCCTGCCAGCCACCAGCGTGATGGGCGGCAAGGTACATCGACACCACCAGCAGAATAAACATCAGCGGCACCGAAATACGCGACAGCGCGTCCAGCCCCTTATAGCCTACCAGCGCGGTCACGCAGAACAGGATCCCGAACAGGATCATCAGCGGAATGGTCGCGACCTCGGGCAGGGCGAGGATTTTGACCAGCGAGATAGCGACCGTTGCCGTCCCCCAGGCGTACCAGCCCAGTTCGGCGAAGCCGAGAATAAAATCAGCGAGCTTGCTGCCGATTTCTCCGAAGCAAAAACGCCCCATTAGCACGGTATTCAGCCCGCTCCGAGCGGCAATCCAGCCGAGCGATGCGGCGTACAGGGCCAGCAGAAAGTTACCGATAACCGCAATCCACAGCAGGTTTACGATGGAAAAAGAGACGCCAAGCTTGCCGCCTGCGAACATCGTGCCGGTAAAAAAGGTGAAGCTGAACAGAACCATGGAGATCGAAAATACGCCCTTGCGCCCGGCCGCAGGCGCTTCGACGAGCGGAAAATCATTGCTGTTTGACATAGTGGAACCTCTGAGTGGCTATCCGAATGGCGATGCAGAGGGGTAGCAAGAGGTATGCCAATAAAATCGGGGCAGGGTTAACACAATATTCTGTGCACTATGCACATAAAAAACCATTAATCCGCAGGCGTTTGCCAGAATAGTGTGCACAGTGCAAGGTTTTGCACCGCCGTGGAGCAGTGCCGGAGGTGTATTTTCATGACGATGTGCTTTTTTCCGCAGCCGCCCGGTAATGCGCTTCCATCTGATCCAGCGCAGCCTGATTCTCCAGTCCCCACTGATACATCTGTTCAATCGGCTGGGCGAAGGTTTTGCCCAACTCGGTCAGCGCATATTCCACCTTTGGCGGCACCACCGGATACACATGGCGACTAATCAAACCGCGCATCTCCAGCTCGCGCAGGGTCTGGATCAGCATCTTTTTTGAGATCCCTTGCAGGCTGCGCTGCAGTTCAGCGGTGCGGCAGCGATGGTTCGGCCAGTGCCACAGCGCGTGCAGCACCATGGAGGACCACTTTAGCGAAAAAAGATCCATCAACCTGCGCGGGGCGGAATCGGCATAGAAATAGAGTTTCCCCTCGACGATAACCGGCATTTTTGCTCCTCTCTTTGTATGGTCACCAAATGGTAACTACTACCAATATGGAAACCTCATGTCTATAGTGTGCGGCCTTTTTACAGCCAGACCTGAGGTAAAGATGAAGATTCGTGGAATGATGGCCACCGCTGCCGACCAGCCGCTGCGGGTGGGGGAAATGTCCCTGCGCGACGTTCAGGATAACGATGTGCTGATCGATATTCTCTACTGCGGCGTGTGCCACTCCGATCTGCATATGGCGCGCAATGAATGGGGCGTCAGCCAGTACCCGCTGGTCCCGGGCCACGAGATTGTGGGTCGGGTTCGCCAGAGCGGCAAGGCGGCAACCCGCTTTACGCCGGGCCAGCTGGTGGGGGTGGGCGTCATGGTCGACTCTTGCGGTCAGTGCGCCTTTTGCCAGCAGCATGAAGAGCAATATTGCGACAGCGGCTTTACGCCGACCTATAACGGCACAGACCGCTATACCGGCGAATTGACTCGCGGCGGCTATGCGCAGAATATCGTCGTTGATCAGCGCTTTGTGGTGAGCGTGCCGGAGAACCTTGACCCGGCCGGTGTCGCGCCGCTGCTGTGTGCCGGCGTTACCGTGTGGTCGCCGCTGCGCTACTTCGACGTCAAGCCAGGAGACCGGGTCGGGGTGATCGGTCTTGGCGGTCTGGGGCATATGGCGGTCAAGTTGGCCAGCGCGCTGGGGGCGGAGGTCACGCTGTTTACCACTTCGCCGGAAAAAGGCGAAGACGCGCGGCGTCTGGGGGCAAGCCGGGTGGTGATTTCCCGCGATAGCACACAGATGGCGGCCTGTGTCGCCAGCCTCGATATCATTCTTGATTGCGTTGCCGCCCCGCACGACCTGGACCCCTATCTGGTGACCCTGAAAACCAACGGCCGGCTGGTGCTGGTGGGGATCCCCGACAGTCCTCACCCAGCACCGGATGTCACGCCGCTGGTGTTCCGTCGCCTGAGCATCAGTGGCACCTCCATCGGCAGCATTCAGGAGACCCAGCAGATGCTGGATTTCTGCGGCCAGCACAACATTACCGCTGATATCGAGATGATTCGCGGCGAGGAGGTTGAAGCGGCGTTCAGCCGGATGCTGAAGGGAGAGGTGAAATACCGCTTTGTGATTGATATAGCCGCCACGGCGCTCTAACCGCCACTGCGCCCGATTTCTACGGGCGCATCCTGTTTCTTTCTTGCAGAACGATCCTCCATGTTACCGGCAGCCCATAGCGGGTAATGTTGGTTTTTTGAATGCACCAGGTTGTATCGTTGTTGAAATCGCTAATTTCATATGCATTTCTGATATAACCATTATCAATGTCGGTCTTTCCTGAAATATTGTTCGCGCCAGCGAGCGGTGTTAGTATCGGGTGAATAGCCATTTAGACGGCTAAAGAACTTTTCGTCAGGCTATTTCATAGGCCATTCTGGACCTGGGCTGCGCTCACGCTCCGCACGTACGACCTGTACGCTCCAGGTGTTGCGTGCTGTCCGCGACCACACTGCCTGCAACGATAACGCCTGGCCGTAAAGGTTCTCAAATCAACATCGCTAAACTAAGGAACTGCTATGTGGCAAGAAAGACTCGCGCAACTGGTCACCACCTGTCATTGGATCGGCGCGAAAGGCTGGGCACCGGCCACCGGCGGCAATATGTCGGTGCGTCAGGATGAGACCTGGTGCTGGCTCAGCGAGTCAGGACGCGATAAGGGCAGCCTGACGACGGAAGATTTCCTCCAGGTTGAGATCGCCAGCAATACCGCGCCTTCCGGGCGCAAACCTTCCGCGGAAACCGGCCTGCATACCCTGGTGTATCGCCTGTTCCCGGAGGCCAACGTTGTGCTGCACGTGCATACCGTCAACGCCACCGTACTGTCGCGCATTGAAAAAAGCGGCACCCTGGCGCTGCAGGGCTATGAAATGCAGAAAACCCTGACCGGCCAGCACAGCCATCTCGATACCGTACCGGTGGCAATTTTCGATAACGACCAGGACATTGACGCCCTGGCGGCGCGCATTGAAGATTACGCCCAGACCAACCCGCTGCGTTACGGTTTCCTGCTGCGCGGCCACGGTTTGACCTGCTGGGGCAAAGATATTAACGAGGCCCGTCGCCAGTTGGAAGGGCTGGAGTTTTTGTTCGAGTGCGAGCTGATGCGTCGCCGCTACGAGCGTGACCAGAGCCAGCACTATTAGGCTATAAATCTCCCTCCACCAACGGGTCAGGCATGGATTTTTATCTCGGAATCGATATCGGCACCTCGCGCGTTAAAGCGGTGCTGTTTGATGAATATTTTCAGGCGTGCGCCAGCGCGGCGCAGAATACCGGTCCACGGCTATCGGCCAACGGCTACGCCGAGCAGGACATGGCCCAGCTGTGGCTGTCGGTGGTGACGATCCTGCGTGACATAGCCCAGCATCCGGCGCTGCAAAACGGGCGTTTACGCGCGATTGGCCTGGCCGGGCAGGGTGAAGGCGTCTGGCTCAGCGACGCCGAAGGCGAACCGGTCGGGCCGGGAATTTTGTGGAGTGATACCCGCAGCCGCGAGCTGATGAGCGAACTGCTCAGTCGCCCCGGTTTTGATCGCCGTTTCTTCGACGATACCGGTACCCACCTGCAGCCCTGCAACACCAGTATGCAGCTGTGCTGGCTTAAACATCATCAGCCGGAGCGGCTGGCGGCGGCCCGTTATCTGTTTTTCGCTAAAGACTGGATCCGCTTTCGCCTCACCGGCGTCGCGGCGCTGGATCTCACCGACGCCAGCACCTCTTTGCTCAATCAGCAGAGCGGGACGTTATCCACGGTGGTGCTGAATGACATGGGCCTCGCGGATTTAGCGCATCTGTTCCCGCCGCTGCTGGCGCCGGATGCCCTGGCCGGTACGCTGCGTGAAGAGGTCGCCTTGCTGACCGGGCTTCCCGTTGCCACCCCGGTGGCGGCTGGTGCGCTCGACGTATGCAGCGCGGCGCTGGGCTGCGGCGCGGTGAACGACGGTGATATCTACACCATTCTTGGCACCACCTGCTGCACTGGTATCGTCTGCCACGGTCGTCAGACGGTCAATGAGGGGACGCGTTATGTCACCCATACCGAAGCAGGCCGGTTCATTAATCTGTTTCCGATGCAGGCCGGGACGCCGAACATCGACTGGCTCCAGCAGCAGATTTCGCTGAATCCGGATTTACAGCAACTGGAACAGAGCATCGCCAGCGTTGAGCCGGGCAGCGGCGGGGTATTCTGGCAGCCCTATCTCAACGGCGAACGCGCGCCATTCTTTAGCCCCGAGGCGCGGGCCGGTTATTTCGGTATCAGCCAGCACACCACTCGCGCAGAGCTACAGCGGGCGGTGTTTGAAGGGCTGGCATACGCCATCGTCGACTCGCTTCAGGGCTATCCGCAGGGCGGTGAACTGTACCTGACCGGCGGCGGTGCGGCTTCCGCCACCTGGCTGCAAATCATTGCCGACTGCACCGGCAGAACGGTGGTCTCCAGCACGTTCAACGAGCTGAGCGCGCGCGGCGCGGCGATTCTGGCTGCGCGCAGCGTCGATGCCCTGAGCCATTACCCGGTGCTGGAGCAGACCCGCTATCAGCCCAATGGGCAGGCGCATCGCCGTTACGCCGCGCTCTACCCGGTTTATCGCCTGCTGCGCGAGCAGATGCTCCCGGTCTGGCAGGCCCGCCACGAGGCGCTTCACGCTCTTTCTCAGGAACAACGCATATGAAAATTGTATTTACCGCCGAACACGCCGGCGATCTCAGCGCATTTCAGCAACTTGGCGAACTGCGGGTTGAAGGATGGGCGCTGGGCAAGCCGAAGCTAAGCCCCGGCCAACTGATCGAGCTGGCTCACGACGCTGACGTGCTGGTGACCAGCTACGATGATGTGACGGAAGAGGTGATCGCCGCCTGCCCCCGTTTGAAGGTCATCGCCTGTACCCGTGCCAATCCGGTGAATATCGATACCAAAGCCGCCCAGGCGCGGGATATCCGGGTGCTCTATACGCCGGGCCGGAATGCCGACGCTGCCGCAGAACTGACGCTGGGGCTAATGCTGAGCCTGGCGCGACACATTCCGCAATCGCACGCGGCACTGAAGCGCGGTGAGTTTACTAACGCCGAGAACGCCGCACAGGCCACCCAGAGCGGGCTGCGCCGCGATGTGGTGTGGGATGTCAGCCCGGAAAGTCCTTATGAAGTGTTTAAAGGCAGCGAGCTGCGCAATAAAACCCTGGGGCTGATCGGTTACGGCAATATTGGCCGTCGGGTGGCGCGCATTGCCCGCGCCTTTGGTATGGCGGTGCTGGTGGTGGATCCGTTTGTCGCCGCCGAGGATATCAACGAGCCGGGATTACAGAAAACGACGCTTGAGGCGCTGTTCCGTGAGGCCGACATCGTCAGCCTGCATCTGAGCAGCGGCCCGCACAGCGATGGCCTGGTCAACGCGCCATTGCTCAAGAGCATGAAGACGGGGGCGCTGCTGATTAATACCTCTCGCGCCGCGGTGGTAGATGAAGAGGCGTTGATTCAGGCGCTACGCCACGGTCCGCTGGGTGGCGCGGGGCTGGATGTGTACCACCGGGAACCGCTGTGGCGCGACCATCCGTTTGTCACCGAGTTTGATAACGTGATTATCACCCCGCATATTGCCGGGGCGACGCGGGAGAGCATCGCGAAGCATACCGCGATGATTGCCGCCGACCTCCAGCGCTATGTTGCCGGGGAGCCGCTGCTTTACCAGTGGCGCTAAGCCGCTTTTGCCGCCGCGAGATGCGGCGGCGATGCTGCTATCAGCGGCGGTTTGCCGCCATAAACGCCTGAATTTGCTCCCAGTCAACGACTCCCGCATCTGAACCCATCCCGGTCGCCACCAGCGCGGCGACGGCAGAAGCCACCTCACACGCCGCTTTGACGCTTAACCCACGGGCCAGGGCGGCAATAAAGCCGCCGCAGTAGCTGTCGCCGCAGCCGGTGGTGTCGACAGCATCGACCCGGAATGGCGCAATATGTTCAATGGCACCATCGCGGGTCAGCAGCCAGGAGCCGTTCTCGCCATCTTTCAGAATGCAGGTTCCGACGCCAAGCCCGAAGAAGAAACGGGCGATCGCTTCCGGCTGTGTCTGCCCGGAAAGATACGCGGCTTCTTCAAGGGAAGGCATAAAGTAGTCCACCGATGGCAGCAGCGGGCGCAGCAGATCCAGGGTGTGCTCATCGGGGGCAATGAGATCGAAGCTGGTGGTTACGCCGCGGGCTTTCGCCGCCTGTAGCAGAAGTGCGCTTTGCCCGTTGTCCATCGCCGCCAGCAGGCCGGTGCCGCCGTGGTGCAGGAAGCGACAATCAAGAACATCGGCGAACTGCTCTTCACTGACGAAAAGGATATCGGAAGCCCCCCGGCAGTGCAGCGCCGGGCGCTCACCGTTGGGGCGGATGGGCAGGATCGTCGCTGAGGTTTCCTTCAGCGCGGTGCGCTGGATCAGCGAGCAGTCGATACCCAGCCGGGCATAGCTGGCGAGGATAAAATCGGCTTTTTCGTCTTCGCCCAGGCAGGCCACCGCGGCGGTGCGAATCCCCAGCTTTGCCGCGTTAATATTGGCTCCGGCGGCGGTGCCGGCGGGGTTCAGGCGGATCTGTTCGATAAAAGCCACCCCGCCGCGCGGCGGGATGTCGCTAACCGGGCGTCCGGCGATATCAAGAATAGTCAGGCCGACAAAGACGGCGTCAAAAGTTGCCATATGTGCTCCACTTAACGATGCGTTTGACGCAGACGTGCCTGCCAGAAGGAGAGGGCCAGCGCCACCACCAGAATCACGCCCACCAGCGCATCTTTCACCAGGTAGTTCAGCCCCATCAGGTTCAGGCCGTTATCAATAATCGCGAGGAACAGTACGCCGCCGAGGGTGCCGGCGATGCTGACCCGGCCCAGCCGGTTAAAGGCGGTGCCGATAAATACTGCGGCAATAGCGTCCATCAGGTAGGCCTGGCCGGCCAGCGGTGTAAACTGGCGCAGGTTGGCGGAGAGGATCACGCCGCCGACGGCGCACAGCGCGGAGGCTGCCACCAGCACCCATAGCATGGTCCGGCGGTCGCGGATCCCGGCGATACGCGCCGCTTCGCCGTTCTGGCCGATCGCGCGAACGTATTTGCCGAACAGCGTACGTTCGGTAATCAGCCAGGCCGCCAGCCACAGCACCAGCACAATCACCACCGGGGTGGGAATACCGGCGATAGTGCCGACTGCCAGATCGTGATACTCCGGCGCCATCCGACGGTAAGAGATGGAGCCGCCGCCGTCGGTATAAATACGCTCGGCGCTGCTGGCGATAAACCAGGTGCCGAGAGTGGCGAGGAACGGACGAATCTGGCAGATAAGGATCAGGAAGGCGTTCAGCAGGCCGATAATCACCCCGCCGAGCAGCGCGCAACCCACTGCCGCTTGCCATGGCAGGTGCCAGGTTTTGAGCGCCACCAGCGCAAAGGCCGCGCCGAAATCCAGCGCCACGCCGACGGAGAGGTCAATCGCCCCGGCGCTGACGATAAGGGTCATCGCCATCGCCACGATCAGCAAAATGGCGCTGCCCTGCAGCAGGTTGGCCCAGTTATCGAAGGTCAAAAATACCGGGT
Organism: Klebsiella sp. R445; assembly: GCF_051131755.1. Classification (NCBI taxonomy): domain Bacteria; kingdom Pseudomonadati; phylum Pseudomonadota; class Gammaproteobacteria; order Enterobacterales; family Enterobacteriaceae; genus Klebsiella; species Klebsiella sp. R445. The sequence goes on along the minus strand of NZ_CP180446.1, from coordinate 1,310,318 downwards.
TGGCCCAGCCGAACAGGGCAATCGCCAGCAGGGTAATGACGCCGAATCCTGCCCGCGACAGCCACGCCAGCGGGCTGCTGGCAGTTTGCCCCGTTGATGGGGTCTTGAGCGTCAACTGGCTCATCAGTTGCCTCCTTTATGTCTGACCGCCGACGCCGCCAGCACTACGAGGATCAGGCCGCCTTTGATAGCCCCCATCCAGAAAATATTCACCCCCAGCAGACCCAGACCGTTGGAGAGTGCGTTGACCAGCACCGCACCGAGCAGCGCGCCCCAGATGGTGACCACCCGACGGCGCGAGAACGCCGCGCCGATAAAGGTGGCGAGGACGGTTTCCAGCAGCAATGGCGTCGCCGTGCCGCTGGAGCTGCCAGAACCCTGGCTGAGCAGCGGCATGATCGCCAGTCCGGCGGCGATCCCCGCCAGCAGCCAGACAATAATGGTCAAGCGGCGCACGTTGAGCCCGCTCATCTGTGCCATATCGCGGTTGCCGCCAACGGCCTGTAAATGCTGGCCGAAGCGGGAGTGATGCAGCAGAAACTGAAACAGCGCGAAGACCGCCAGCAGGTAGATCAGCGGCCACGGGATGCCGAACAGATCGTTATCGCGAAAAGCCACCATCAGCGGATCACTGACCGCGATACGCCGCTGGCCGGTCAGCAGGTCGGTCAGCCCGGTGAAGGCCACCGAGGTCGACAGGGTCGCCAGCAGCGGTGGCAGACCCGCCACCAGCACCAGCGTGGCGTTGACCGCGCCGCAGGCCAGACTGACGGCAATAAGCAGTAAAAACAGCAGCAGGTAGGGGGTGTTCCACTCCGCCATGCCAAGGCTAAGCAGCGCCACGCCGAGCACCGCAATGGCGGGCAGCGACAGGTCAATCCCGCCGGAAACCACATCATCGCCGCCGACCGCTATCACGCACACCAGGCCGAAGCAGAGGATCGCCAGCGGCACGCTCTGTACCAGCATCATGCTGATATTCTGCCAACTTAAAAAGAAGGGCGACTGGAGGCTGAGCCACACCAGCAGCGCAAAAAAGAGAATCAGGGGGAATTTTTCGATAAGCGTCGTGAGGCCCGCAAGGGGGCGACGCTGGATACCTGCACTCATACCTGTTGTTCCTGTCCACCGTTAATCGTCACCAGTAACGCGTCCAGCGTCAGTCCCTGGGTCGGGAGATTGGCTACCAGCTCGCCGCGCCACATCACCAGGATGCGGTCGCACAGGCCCAGCAGCTCCGGTGCGTCGCTGGAAGAGACCAGTACGCCGCGACCGCGGTCCGCCAGCTCGCGGGTACGTTGATAAATATCGCTGCGCGCCCCGATATCCACCCCGAGGGTAGGCTCATCGAGAATGAACAGCCGCGCGTCGGTGCCCAACCAGCGGGCGAGAATCGCCTTTTGCTGGTTGCCGCCGCTCATCAAGCGTACCGGCAGTTCCGGGCGGCCTGGGCGGATGGAGAGCTGGTCAATCCAGCTGCGCGCTTTTTCCAGCGCTCGGCCTCGACGTTCCCAGCCGAAGGTGGCGGTGTCAGGCAGCGAGGCAAGATTAATATTATCGGCGGTGGAGAAGGGGAGGATCAGCCCCTGATGACGGCGGTCGCGCGGGACCAGCGCCAGCCCGGCACGGGTGGCCTGATACGGCGTACGCAGCCGTTTCAGCTGACCGTCGATGCTGATTGTGCCGCTACGGGGACGGCGCAGTCCGTAAAGGAGATCGACCAGCACGTCGCGCCCAGCGCCCAGCAGTCCGGCGACGCCGACAATCTCGCCCGGCTGAATATCAAAGGTAATATCGTTTAATTGCTGGCCGTCGCTAAGGTGGCGTACCGCAAGCACCGGTGCGACAGCATCGACTTCCTGAGCGCTGCTCTGGCGCGGGGTATACAGCTGCTCGATATCGCGACCGACCATCATTTTTATCAGCGCGTCGGTATTTTGCAGCAGTTCCCGGTCAGGATAGCCGACGACCTCGCCATTACGCAGCACCGTGCCGCGATCGCACAGGGCGGCGATTTCGTTGAGATAGTGAGAAATATAGAGGATTGCGATCCCCTGTTCCCGCAGACGCAGGATCGCCGAGGAGACCAGGCTGGCCTCCTGCGCTTCCAGCGGGGCGGTAGGCTCATCGAACACCACCAGCTTTGCGGCGCCATCGATCAACGCCCTGGCTATCTGCACCAGCTTGCGTTCGGCGAGGCTGAGGTCACGGATCAGGCGACGCGGGTTAATGTCCAGCTGCCAGCTGTCGCGGAAGAACGCTTCGGTGGCGGCATTCATGCGCCGCCGGTCCAGCGAACCCCAGCGGGTGCGGTATTCCTGACCGAGAAACACCGATTCCGCGACGGTAAAGTGCGGGATCAGGTTAAGCTCCTGGTGAATGACGCGGATGCCCAGTGCTTCAATCGCCGCAGGATTACCGAGCGGCAGCGGCACGCCGTCGAGGGTGGCGTTGCCGCTGTCGGCCTGGTATACACCGGCGAGAATCTTAATGAGGGTGGATTTTCCCGCGCCATTCTCGCCGATCAGGCCGTGAATTTCACCGGGTTTCAGAAGCAGCGTGACCGCATTTAATGCAGTCACGTTGGCGAAGGTTTTGCTGATCTGGTTCATCGCCAGACCAGCGGCGGGATGGACCCCGCCGGAGGATTGATTTATCACTGCAGTTCGCCATATCCCAGCTGTTTGTAGACCGCTTTCGCCTCCTGCGGACCTTTCACCGGAACCACCGGAATAAAGGTCTGCACCGGCAGCTTCTGTTTGTCGAAGTAGCGGGCGACGTTATCGGCGGAGGTCTGGCCAATCAGATGCGGCTGCTGGGCGACGTTGGCGACGAACGGGCTACCCGGCTCGGCCATGATTTCCAACGTTTCCGGGCCGGCATCAATGGCGGTGACCTTAACGTCTTTATCGCGCCCGGTCTCTTCCAGCGCCTGGACGATACCGATAGCTGGCTGATCCCAGCAGGCAACGTGGATGGCGTCAAGTTTACCTTTCGGGTACTGGCTCAGCAGTTCGAGGGTTTTCTTACGCGCATCTTCCGGCGAGTTGGCAAATTGTTCCGCCAGCTCCGGTTGAATAATATGAATGTCCGGGTAATCCTTAAGGACATATTTCCACTGGTCGTAACGAATGCCGCAAATACGCAGGGAACTGGAGAACGCGTTAAATACCGCAACGTTACCTTTGCCGCCTAACTCATCGGCCATATAACGACCAATGGTTGACCCAAGGGTGTAGTTATCGGAGGTGGTGTTATTGACGGAGTATTTTGACACATGGTCAACGGTAAATACCGGAATACCCGCGTCGCGCAGCGCTTTGAATTTCGGCTCAACGGCGCTATCGCCCAGGATGCTAATTACCGCATCGACTTTACGCGACAGTAAAATATCGTGGTTGTTGGCATGAACCTGGTTATCACGGCCGCCGTCGACGCCGATCACTTTGCCACCCAGTTTCTCGACTTCTTCGCTAGCGCCTTTATAGGCTTCACGATCCCAGAAGTGCTGGGTGCCGACAACGGCGACGCCGATGGTTTTTCCCTGAAGTGATAAGGCTTCTGCCGCCAGGGCGTTTGCGGAGGCGAGCGAGAGCAGACCCAGCGCGATGGGCAATAATTTCATTTTCTGCGACATTCTTATTATGGTCCTGTGATGGAGGTGGCTGCGGAGCAGTAGCATGACAATAACAGCCACGCAACCTCAAATACAAAAAATATATAAGCTATATCAACAATGTTATATCGCAGATTTGTCTAAGGAAAACTTAAATTTATCACCTGCAACCTGAAAATATTTCATGATGAGAGTTAACCCATTTTTATTTTGTGGGTTTAAATTGCTTGCAAGCCTTATTAATTCAAATAAAGATTGTGGCTTAATTTTAATTATTTCGTCGCTGTAATATATCGTACTCAGGAATAATACAGAGTTGTTCTGCGTGGGCAATCCTTCTTGTGTAGCAGATTATAGGGTGATGCGTGGGTGAATCCCATTATTATCACCCTTTATTATGGCGATGGTTATCGGGCGAGAAAAGAAAACAGGCGCTATGAGAAAACAACACAATCTGACCGTAATGCACTGGGGAACCTGGCAGGTCGAGGCCCGCGACGGCAAAATTGACGCAGTGACCCCGGTGCCGTGGGATAAAAACCCCTCACGCATCGGTCAGTCGCTCCCCGATGCGGTCACCAGCAAGACGCGAATTCGCCGTCCGGCGGTACGTGCTGGCTATTTACAGCATGGCCCGGCGTCGCGGGAAGGGCGCGGCAAAGAGCCGTTTGTTGAAGTAAGCTGGGAGGTGGCGCTCGACCTGCTGGCCCGCGAGCTGAACTCGGTCAAAACGCGCTGCGGCAACGAGGCGATTTTCGGTGGCTCCTACGGCTGGGCCAGCGCCGGGCGTTTTCACCATGCCCAAAGCCAGCTGCACCGTTTTCTCAAATCCTTTGGCGGCTACACCGCCAGTACCAACACCTACAGCAGTGCGGCGGGCGAGCGTATTCTTCCGCATGTCCTCGGGCCGTTAAGTCCGCTGCATCGTCAGCATACCCATTTCTCCGAGCTGGCGCGGGAGTGCCAGCTGTTTGTGGCGATTGGCGGCCTGCCGCTGCGTAATTCGCAGGTCAGCGGCGGCGGTGCCAACGACCACATGCTGAAATACTGGCTGGAGAAGATGCAGGAGCAGGGGACGCGCTTTGTGAATATTAGCCCGGTGCGCAATGACCTGAGCGCCGTCGTGAGCGCCGAGTGGCTTGCCGTGCGTCCGGGGACGGATACCGCGCTGCTGCTGGCGCTCTGTTACGTTCTGATTAACGAATCCCTGTACGACAGCGGTTTTGTCGCCAGCCACACGGTGGGTTTTGCCGCGTATCGCGCCTACCTGATGGGGGAGAGCGACGGTGTGGCAAAAACGCCGGAGTGGGCGGCAGCGATCATCGGCATTGATGCGCAGCAGATTACCGCGCTGGCGCGTGAGATGGCCAGCCAGCGCACGATGGTGAATATTTCGTGGTCGATACAGCGTGCGCGCCAAGGCGAGCAGGCCTACTGGGCGACGGTGGCGCTCACCGCGCTGCTGGGGCAAATCGGTACGCCGGGCGGCGGGTTAGGGTTTGGCTATGCCTGTACCAATCTGGCGGGGGCGGCGCGCAAGACCTTTTCCGGGCCGCGGCTGCCTGCCGGTAAAAACGCGGTGAACAGCGTCATTCCGGTGGCGAGGCTGTCCGATATGCTGCTGCATCCGGGGGAAGCCTATGAGTTTGACGGCCAGCATCTGCGCTATCCTGATATTCGCCTGGTCTACTGGGCCGGCGGCAATGCGTTTCATCACCATCAGGATATCAACCGCCTGTGTGAAGCCTGGCGGCGGCCGGAAACGGTGGTGGTGCACGAGCAGTACTGGACCGCGCAGGCCAAATTTTCCGATATTGTTCTGCCGGTTACTACCTCGCTGGAGCGGGAAGATATCGGCAGCGGCGGCCACGACGGGTTTATGATTGCCATGAGCGCGCAAATTCCGCCGGTGGGCGAAGCGCGCGATGATTACGCTATCTTCTGCGACCTGGCCGGGCGGTTGGGCTGCGGCGAGAGTTTTAGCGAAGGGCGTGATGTCGGGCAGTGGCTGCGGCAGATCTACGAAGAGTCGCGACCGCGAGCGCGGGAAGAGAGGATTGAACTGCCGTCGTTTGAGGCGTTCTGGCAGCAAGGGGTGCTGGAGTACAGCGCGCCGGAGAAGCCGCAGATATTTCTGGCGGACTTCCGGGCCGATCCGCAGCGCTATCCGCTTTCCACACCGTCCGGCAAGATCGAGCTGTTCTCCGAAACGATTGCCGGCTTTGGCTATCGTGAATGCCCCGGCCACCCGTGGTGGGACGAGCAGGAAGCGGCCTGGCAACGGCAGGAAGCGGCGCGCTGGCCGCTGCATCTGCTCTCCAGCCAGCCGCGTACCCGGCTGCATAGCCAGTACGATCACGGCAGCGTCAGCCGGGCAACCAAAATCCACGGCCGCGAGCCGCTATGGATGCACCCGCAGGATGCGCAGGCGAGGGAGATCGGCGAAGGCAGCGTGGTGAAAGTGTATAACGCGCGCGGCGCGATCCTGGCCGGCGTGCACCTGAGCGAACAGATTTTGCCGGGCGTGGTTCAGATGTCGACCGGCGCCTGGTACGATCCTCTGGACCCCAATGAAAAGGGGTCGCTGGATAAACATGGTAACCCCAACGTATTAACCGAAGATCGCGGCAGTTCGCGCCTGGGTCAGGGCTGTAGTGCGCAAAGCTGCTGGGTGGAGATTGAACCGTGGCGCGAGGCGCTGCCACCGGTGACCGCCTTCGATCCCCCCAGGTTTGTCAGTGCGTAGAGGGGAAGGGAATGACTGAGCGCTGATGAGGCGTGGCGGAAAGTTGGCCCGAACAGCCTGGCTCGCCACCCAGGCCAGAGTCCTGGAAATGGCTGCCATGGTTCGTCCTTGCAGCGAAGCGATGTAAACCATGATGATATTCCTATGCCCCAGGGGCGTCACTCATGGTTGGGTAGTCAGTATAACCCTTGTCGTTACCGCCGAAGAAAGTGGTAGGGTCAGCGTTGTTGAACGGGGCTCCGGTTTTCACTCGTTTAGTGAAGTCCGGGTTGGCGAGAACTGCTGCGCCGTAAGCTTCGAGGTCAGCGAGACCTGAAACGACATCGGCTCCAAACTGTTCACGCGGGCGACCCGGGCGGTTAAGGATCAACTTGCCCGACCAGGCTTTGCGGATATCGGCCAGTAGCGGGTCGTTTCCCTGGTGCATGATGTGCAGATAAGCCAGTCCGAGCTTGTCGAGTTCCGCAACGAGGTAACGATATAAGTCCGGTCCGTTTTCGCCTTCTTCAATGCCCCACATCGTAGTGCCGGGCGACAGGCGAATGGCAGTGCGAGCGGCACCGATTTCCTCAGCTACAGCGACGGCTACCTCGATGGCGAAACGAGCGCGGTTTTCGATAGCGCCGCCATATTCATCGGTGCGGGAGTTGGCATTCGGGGCGAAGAATTGCTGAATGAGATAGGCGTTGGCGCCATGGATCTCAACGCCATCGGCACCGGATTCGATCGCACGCTTTGCGGCATATGCGAAGTCCCTGACTGTCTGCTGCATCTCCTCTTTGGTCAGCGCGCGCGGCGTCGGGATATCCTGCATGCCGGTGGCGGTGAACATGCCTGTGCCCGGCGCGATCGCAGATGGCGCGACACCCTGACGATGATGCGGCGTGTTGTCGGGATGCGACATGCGACCAGCATGCATGAGCTGAATGAAGATGTGCCCACCCTGAGCATGCACAGCATCGGTGGTCTTCTTCCAACCGGCAACATGGGCATCGGTGTAGATGCCAGGGGTGGTGAGATAACCCTGACCGTCGTCGGAAGGCTGGGTGCCTTCGGTAACAATCAGACCGACATCGGCACGTTGCGCATAATATTCGGCGGCGAGTTCACCCGGCGTGCCGTCATACTGAGCGCGTGAACGGGTCATGGGGGCCATGACCAGGCGATTTGGTAGGCTGTAATGCCCAACCTGGACAGGCTCGAACAATTTGCTCATGGAAAGATCCTCGGTAGTGAATGAATCAATAGACTGGTTGGTAGAGTCAGTATTTGAATTACTGGCTGCCCGCTCTATTAAAGAATCTGAAGCAGCCATGAATTTATGAATGTACTCATTGCTCAGTCCTGACGACGACAGGATCGGTGCACTCATAAGTCCTCAATTATTTCATCGCGATCATCATCCCCTTTACATAAACTGGAATAAATAGCGTTTTTTGGATAACATTGTTCCATAAATGAAGCAATTGTTAAGGTGCCATCAGTCGCTTAACAGGCCGGGAGCAGCTGGATACGGCGTTGTCCTAAAGATCGTCACAAGGTGTCGTCAATATGGATAATTACCTCAAAGATATGGCTCTGTTCGTCGAGGTCGTGAAGGCAAGGGGCTTTCGTGGCGCGGCAGCCGCGGTCGGAATTCCAAATTCCACGCTTTCCCGGAGAATCAGTGCGCTTGAGAAAGCGATCGGGCTGCGCCTGCTACACCGAACCACCAGAAAGGTCGAACTGACCGAGGCCGGCCAGATTTATTTTGAACGATGCAAGCGCATCGTGGATGAAGCTCGCCTGGTACATGAACAACTTGGCGAGATGCTTGCACAGCCGAGCGGAGTTCTGCGGGTCTCACTTCCAGTTGATTTCGCCGTGACCTATCTTGCACGCTTGATTGCTGAGTTCGCTGACCTCTACCCTGGCATCTCGTTCGATTTCGATCTTAACCCGCGCAGGGTAGATCTGGTTACCGAACCGTTCGACGTGGCAATTCGTATCGGCGAATCCGAAAACTCACAACTGATTGCGCGACCCTTGGCTTCACTCACACCGCATCTCTACGCCTCACCCGGATACCTTGAACGTTCGGGGCATCCGAATGCACCGGCCGATCTTGAAAGACATGAATGCATGAATATTATGAAAGGTAGTTCGTGGACATTGCGCCGGGGCAGGCAGACTCATACTGTGCCCATCAGCAGTCGATTCTCGATCAACAGTGTCGGAATGATTCGCCGTCTGGCAACGCTTGATATGGGCATCATTCTGATGCCGCAGGAAATCGTCGCCGATGAGTTGTTAACTGGCGTGCTGCAACCGATCATGCCAGCCTGGCAAGGCTCACCCATGCAGGTTTATGCAATGACTGAAACCCGCCTGCTGCCTGCTAAGACACAGCGCTTTCTCGAATTCCTACGTGAACGTCTGAGTACAGAATCCAGATGAATTATTGCCCTTAGTGCAGATTAGTGCCGATTAATATTAGCCGCACTGACTTGATAAGCTTATCCTTCACCGAAGTCTCGGAGCGAGCCATTGATGCCGGAGTACTAAAGAGTACTCCTGGCGTGAATAATTATTTAACGGGGGTAAGCACACTATCTGAATGCAAATATAAACGAATATTTTCACATACTAGATTCTTCATCGAATTACGGGTCTCATTCGTGCCACTTGCGTAGTGAGGTGTAATAATGACATTGGCACGTTGCAGGCCAATCGGTATTTCAGGTTCATGTACCAGTACATCAAGTGCCGCACCTGCAATCAGATTTTTTTCAAGTGCGGTTATAAGATCGTCCTGATTTACCAGACTGCCGCGTGACACATTCACCAGGTAACCAGATTTACCTAATGCAGTTAGCACTGTCAGGTCAATAATATTGTGGGTTTGTGCGGATAAATTAGCTGATAAAATAAGTACATCCACCTCACTTGCCAGTTGTTGTATGGTTTCAATCCGTCTGGCTGTAATATCCACCTGATTGCAATCCGTGTAATAGATATCACAATCAAACGCCGACAACCGACGGTAAATCGCCTGACCTACGCGCCCCATGCCAAATATTCCCACCTTGCACCGACTGAACTTCGTAGTTAGCGGATAGCGCGAATGGTTCCAGTGCCCCTGTCGCACAAAATCAATGGCAGGCATAATTTCACGGGTGAGCGCCAGACAAAAGGCAAGGGCGAGGTCCGCGACATCTTCTGTTAATACCCCCGGAGTGTTGGTGACGATAATATTATTCTGTCGCGCATACTGCATGTCGATCCCATCAAACCCTACACCGAAAATAGCAATTAGTTTCAATGACGGGAAATTCTTCAGGAAATCGGCATCGAGTTTACTCTCCCCATTGGCAACGCCAACGGTAGCGGAATTGATATTTTCTTGTTGAGATTGAGATACTGCTTCGTGAACATCAATCAGCATATACTCATTTTTTAAATGTTGCTCAAGATTTTCAGGTATTCCATCAAGCTTTAAAATTAATGTTTTCATCATAATACCTTTCTGCCTGGCCTATGTAGCATCTAAATTAGCATGAATTAATCAATTGAAACTTATTCGAAGATTAAATAAATAACCCTAACTTTAAGTAAAAATTAATTTCCCTATACATCACTAAAAAATTGCACTACTGTTATATGTAATTTTTCGCTCATATACGTCTTAAAGATGTAGTTTTTATTGAGGTTTATATAATTTTTATGCTGACCATGTGGAATGCAGATCACTTTTTTGAAAAAATCGACACAACCATCGGTGTCGACTACATGTTACGCGCTCGGGAAGGCGTTCCGGAGAAAGGGGTATACATCCGACCACATATGCATCTGGAGCATGAAATTATGTGGTTTCATAAAGTGGAGGGCAGTTACACTATTGGAAGCGAAAAGTTTAGTCTGAAAAATAACACTTTAATCTACGTCAGTCCTCTGGTATTGCATGATATGGAGCTGGCGTTTACCAACGATCATGAACGTTTTCTTTTACAATATGATAATGCTGTTCTTAGTCGGTTAAAATATCCATTCCCGGCGTTGAAACCCCATGCCGGCATTGTCACGCAACTCAATGAACAGGACGCCGGAAAGCTACAATTCTTGTTCAGATGGTTTACGGAAATACATGAGGCAGCGCATTCAGTCCATGAGATAAACCCATTGATGATTCTACTGCTTAACACGGTATTCCACCACGCCACCCAGGCAGAACAAATATCGCCAGAAGGGGAAGGTAATAGCTCCTTTGAAAGTATCATAAACTTTATTATTGATATGGAGACTCGCACTTCATTTAATATTACTCTGAATGAGGCTGCGGAAACTGTTGGTCTGTCGTCGAGCCATTTTTCGCGTACTTTTAAAAAAATTATGCAGGTCAGTTTCAAAGAGTATCTTGTCAGAAAGAAAATATCCCAGTCTGCTAACCTGCTGACGAATACCGATTTGAATGTGACGGATATTGCTTATCAATGTGAGTTTACCGATAGTGCCTATTACTGTTTTCAGTTTAAAAAAATTGTTGGTGTGACGCCGAAGAAATTCAGAACTAACAGTCGCTCAACAAAACAGTTATCCACGAAGCATGATAAAATATAATAAGTTCATTACCTTACCGACCTAAACACGAAGAATATACATATGTGCCAGTATCACGTAGGGTTACTATTTAATGCCAATAAAGCCTGGGACCGTCAGGTTATTGAGGGTATTGGTGAGTATTTTGCTATCTCAGAATGCAACTGGGATATTTATATCGAAGAGTCATTTTGCACAAATAAAGTGAACACCATTATGGCATCAGCAGATGGCATTATCGCTGATTTTGACGATCGAGATATGGTTAAAATATTAGCTGGGTCCGTAAAGCCTTATGTTGGCGTCGGCGGATCTTTTGCCCTGGAAGACAACTACCCACAGTGTGATTATGTAGCGACGGACAATTATGAGTTGGTTAAGTTGGCATTTGAGCATCTGATGAATAAGGGCATTCAGCGCATCGTGTTTTTTGGCCTACCGAATGCCAGTGAAAAACGATGGGCAACAGAGCGTGAAAATGCCTATTTGCAGTTGGCGAAAACGCATTTTTACGTTCCTGAATTGTTCCAGGATTACGATGCCGCGATCCAACAGCGGGATATCTCGATGTGCGCGCTGATATCGTGGATCCGTTCGCTTGTACCTCAAAGCGGTATTATCGCCGTCACCGACTCCCGCGCCCGCCATCTGTTACAGGCATGTGCAATCGCAGGTGTAAAGGTGCCTGATGAGATCGCTATCATTGGGATCGATGATGAAGACCTGGTCAACTATCTGTCGCGTATCTCCTTAACAACGGTGGTGCAAGGTACCCGTCAAATAGGTTTTCAGGCTGCCCGACTCTTACATGCACATCTTTCATCAGAAGACCAGAAAGCCCGGTGTCGTATTGTCGTTCCTCCGATAGGTATCAAAGAACGCATGTCGACGGATGTAAAACAGACCCATGACCCGCTGGTGAGGCGCGCGCTGTCATTTATCAGCGAGAACATTCATAAGCCGCTGAAAGTAATTCACGTAATCAACTACCTGGGGCTTTCCCGTACGCTCATTGACAGCAAATTTCAAAAAGAGCTTGGGTGTAAGGTTCATGTGGTGATCCTGAAAGAAAAACTCATTCGCTGCCGGATACTGCTGGAGAACAAAAACATTCCGATTGCGGATATCCCCGCTCTGGTCGGGTTTCCCTCCATTACCTACTTTTATAACTTCTTTACACGCCAGATGAATATCACGCCGGCGATCTACCGTCAGCATAACGCAAAAGAATAAGTGACCGGGGATACCGGTCACTGTTGTGTATTTACGCCGCTGAGTTTTTCTGCGTCATGGACATCAGCGCTTTATCGTTAAGGCTGTATTTGCGCATGATGAGCACCAGCGAGGCTACAAGGATAGCCGGTAACACGGTGAACAGCAGTCGGATAGTTTCCAGCGCCGACGCCGTTTGCGTTGTTGCCCCACCGACATAATCACCCCAGGCTAGCAGATATCCCACCAGCGCACCACCGATGGCAATCCCTAACTTAATGGCGAATAAATTGGTGGAGAAGACAATACCGCTGAGTTTCTTGCCACTCTTTTGCTCCTCAGCATCAATAATGTCTGACAGCATGCTCCACTGTAACGGGGTTGCGGCAAGCTGGATAATATTAATGATAATCACCAGCGAGAAAATGGCGATGACGTTGCTGCCGGGAATAAAATACATACCCAGCAGCAGTGCGGCTTCGAGTAACATTGCCGCTTTAAATCCTTTTACTTTATCGATGTTTTTAAATACGGTAGGCGAGATCATTGCCCCTAATACACCCGATGCCAGAGTCGCGGTTAGTAACAGGCTGCCGAGATCAGGACGATTCATAATACTATTTACAAAATAAAGTGTGGTGCCACCTTTAAAAAGCACGGCGACCAGATTCACCACATTGAGTGCAAAAAGAATGCGCCAGTCTTTATTGGAAAGTAGCGTTTTGAGATCGTCGAGGATACTGTACTTTTTGGTTAATTCGACATCTGATGAAAAACGCTCTTTAGTCAGACCAAAGCAGATGAAAAAGAGAATAATGCTCAGCGTACCCATTACCATCATGGTGTAAAAATAGCCGTTCTGCAGATTACCTTTCCCCAGATAAGCCACCAGCGGTAGGGCCGTCAGGGCGACAATCAAGCCACCCAGAGTACTAAGAGCAAATCGCCAGGATTGTAATGACACTCGTTCTCTGGAGTCATTTGAAATATTATTGATCATCGCGCAGTAGGGGACATTAATGGCGGTGTAGACCAGCGACAGTAATGTATAAGAAACGTACGCGTAGATCAGTTTTCCACCGTACGATAGATCTGGGGTATAAAACGTTAAGCAGCACAGCACGCCAAACGGAATCGCGAACCATAATAAGTAGGGGCGAAACTGACCATACTTTGACTTTGTTCTGTCGGCCACTGCACCCATTAATACATCAGTTACCGCATCAATTAAACGCACCGCCAGAAACATGGTGCCCATATGTGCTGGATTCAAACCAAAAATATCGGTATAAAAATAGGCCATAAATAGCATTACGGTCTGCCAGACTAAATTGCAACCGGTGTCGCCTAGCCCATAACTTATTTTTTCTTTTACGCTTATTAGCGAACTGTTCATACAGACCCCATTGGATAAAAGTACGGATTTGCTTAAGTAGACGTTATTAAGTTATTGCTATTCTAGTTTCTGATATGTATAAACAATCCTGACAAATATAAGAAGAGTGTACTGTATGAGTGATGAATCTCCCGTTTTCGAGAAAATTCCCGTCCGCGCCGGGGACTTGTTCACCTTCCGGGTCGACGCTATCAGAGGCTTCCAGGGGATAGAGGTGGTACCGCATTATCATATGATGCACGAGATGATGTGGTTTCGACAATCAACGGGCAGTTTCACTATCGGAAATGAAAAATTAGTAATAGAAAACAATACGTTGATTTTTGTTCCGGCATTGATGATTCATGAGATGGTTATCCCGGCGCAGGCGAATCATGTGCGCTATCTCCTGCAATTCGAAAAAGAGTGGCTTGATGAGCACGCATTGGCATCCGATGCATTGCATTGTGGTGCGATGGCTATTCTTGGCGCAGAAGACGCCGACCGGCTGGAAATGCTATTTAACTGGTGTGGCGAGTTTAGCGATTTTACCGACACGCTTTTCCGCTCACTAATCCGCAGTATTCTGCTGCATGCATTTAAAAATCTGAAAGCAGCCGTGCATATTACAGAAAGGGAAAATAACGCCTATCTCGGAGAGCTTATCAAATTACTGAAATCTATTGATGCCACTGAAAATTATGAAATAACAACAGAAGAAGCAGCGCGAACCTGTAACTGGTCTAAGTCATGGTTTTCCAAAGTATTTAAAATTACCTTTGGTCTCAGCTTTAAAAAATTTATTCTGTTGCGAAAGTTAAATATTGCCATTAATTTACTGACGAATACCGATCTACGTATCAGTGAGATTTCCCAACGCGCTGGCTTCACCGACAGTGCTTACTTTTGCCTTAAATTCAGGGAAATGATGAACGATACCCCACTATCATTCAGGGATAAAGTCAGAACCACTACTGATGTCGGTAGCGGACTGCAGCTGTAACGATAAATGTTAAAAACAGACTGATTTTTCTGAGTGTGATCGGCGTTTCCCTGGTCGCGCAAAAAAATCATATAAACTCCATCAAAGAATACATTTTTTGCCCTAAATTAAGCCTACTTTTCATAGCATGAATACGGCGCTTGTTTCGCTATGCTGACTATCCCTTGAAAAATAAAGGTATTGTTATGAATAAGACAGGGTTTAAAGAAAAAGTAGGCTATGGTCTGGGTGATGGTGCCTCTAATATCATCTGGCAAACCATCATGTTATTTATGGCCTATTTTTACACTGATGTGTATGGCCTCAGTGCTTTTCATATGGGAACTATGTTTCTCGTGGTTCGTGTTTTTGACGCATTTGCTGATGTTTATGCTGGTTATTTAGCTGACCATACACAAACAAAATACGGCCAGTTTCGCCCCTACCTGCTCTGGTTTTCCTTACCGTTTGGCATTTTTGGAGCGTTGACGTTTTATACTCCGGATTTCGGGGAAACTGGAAAAATTATCTATGCATACGTTTCCTATACCACGCTGTCGATTTTTTACTCTCTGGTTAACGTGCCCTACTGTGCAATGATCAATAACCTCTCCAGGGACACGAAGGAAAGGGTATCAATGCAGTCATACCGCTTCGCCTTTGCCGCATTGGGCGGGATTATCGTTTCTGCCGTGGCGCTACCCCTGACCAAAGTGTTGGGCAATGGCGATCTGCAAAAGGGGTATTTCTACGGCATGATCCTGATGGGTATGTTGAGTACGATCATGTTCATGATGTGCTTTGCGATGACCAAAGAGCGTTATATCAAAGAGGTTGATAAAACCCAGAAATTTAGCGGTATCTATAAAGACCTCAATATCCTGCTGAAAGACCAGAACTGGCGCTGTATCTTTAGCCTCAATGTGGTCAACCTGATTGCCGGAATATTAAAAACCGGCGGGGCCATGTACTTCGTGAATTATTATTTGCATCGCCCGGACCTGGTCAGCGTGGTGCTTTCTATTATCCTCGGTGCGAAGTTTATCGGTTCGATGTTTACCACCACATTGTACGGAAAACTCGACCGCTTATGGGCTTACAAATTGGCAATGACGGTACAGGCGGCGGTGATGATTGCGCTGTTCTTTGTGCCTGCTGATTACATTGTCCTGACCTGCGTGGTGGTGGGTATTATTCACTTTATCAACTCCACAGCCACGCCACTGCAATGGAGCCTGCTTAGCGACATTATTGATAATGTGGAGAAAAAATCAGGCAAATCCCTCAGTGGCCTGGTTTTTTCCACCAACATTTTTGCCATTAAGATTGGTATTGCCATCGGTGGGGCCATTATCGGTTGGCTGCTGACGATGGGGGGCTATGTGGGTAACGCGCCCGTACAGACTGAATCGGCGACCCTTGTCGTCAGACTCATTTTCACGGTGATTCCGGCGATGCTGATCCTGAGCCTGATTTTAATTCTGAAAAAATACCGCAACAGTGAAGAGTCCGATAACGCCGTTACGGCGATCGCGGCACAAAACGAGCCCGCCAGACACTAACGGTTTATTACGGACGCTAACAAGGAGTCGCTATTATGGCCGCTATCACTAACCCTATTATTCCTGGCTTTAACCCAGACCCATCAATTATTCGCGTTGGCGAGGTGTATTATATGGCTACCTCGACATTCGAATGGTTTCCGGGGGTGAGCCTGTACAAATCTCTCGATCTGAAAAACTGGCAGCGGATAGCTTATCCGTTAAACCGTAGAAGCCAGCTCGACATGATTGGTAACCCGGATTCAGGCGGCGTGTATGCCCCGTGCCTGAGTTTTCAAGATGGGCGCTTTTACCTGATTTTTAGTGATGTTAAAAATGTCGCCGGGCGCTTCTGGGATGCGAACAATTACCTGGTTACCACCGACGATATCGAAGGGGAGTGGTCAGAACCTACCTACCTTCACAGCCGGGGCATTGACCCGTCACTTTTCCACCATAGCGACGGGACGAAATGGCTGGTGAGTATGGAAATGAGTCACCTGGAAGGCGGGAAGCCAGGCTTTCCTAAGTGGAACGGTATCATCATTCAGCAGTATGACGCGCAGGAAAACAGGTTGGTGGGCGAGTGCCGGAAAATCTACGCGGGAAGCGCGCTGGGGACTACCGAAGGACCGCATATATACCAACGCGAAGGCTGGTTTTATCTTCTGACTGCAGAAGGTGGCACTTTCTATAACCATGGTGTGACCATGGCTCGTTCGCGCAATCTCTTCGGGCCGTACGAAACGGATCCTATCGGCCAGATGATGACGTCCCGATACGACTGCCGTTTACCACTACAGCGCGTGGGGCATGCTGATCTGTTTGAAAATACATTCGGCGAAATGTTCATTGTGCACCTGTGCGGCAGGCCGCTGCCGACAAAAGGACGTAGCCCGATGGGGCGCGAAACAGCTATTCAACGAGTGTACTGGAATGAAGAGGGCTGGTTACGGCTTATCAATGAGAGGACAACGCCGGAAAACGTGGTTCATACCCTTTTGGAAGATCGCCCCTGGCCCGTGCTGCCGGCTAAAGATGATTTTGATGCCCCAATGCTGCCGCTGCATTATCAATCGCTGCGCATTCCGCTCAGCGAAGAAATGTGTTCGCTTGTAGAACGGAAAGGCTGGTTGCGTCTACGTGGTCGTGAATCGCTCAGTTCTCGCCATTACCAGAGCCTGCAAGCCCGGCGTCAGACGGATTTTGCCTATACCGCGCAAACCTGCGTGGATTTTTCCCCACGTTCATTCCAGCAAATGGCTGGGCTGGTCTGTTTTTATGACACGACAAACTATCTGTACCTGAATATCTCCTGCGATGAGGAAGGGCAGCGGACGGTCAACCTGATGGTCAACGATCTGAACAAATTCACTATGGTGGCCGGCGACGGCATTCGTATAGCCAGTGAAGGGGTGGTGCATCTCAAAGTACAGGTGAAGGGGGATGCGGCATGGTTTTATTATTCACTGGATGAAACTGAGTGGTTCCCCGTCGGCGGGTATGTGGAATACAGCAAACTGTCCGACGAGTACTTTAAAGAACGCAGTATCGAGCGTTTTACAGGGGCCTTTGTGGGGATGTGTTGCCAGGATTTTACTGGCCAACAAGCTTATGCGGACTTCGATTATTTCTCTTATTCGGCAGAACCATACTAATCGTTGATAGCACTGCCTGTGTTTTTTCTGTCTGCGCCATTGCGATAATGGCGCTTTTTATTTTTGTGAATAGGATCACCTACTCGAAGACACTTCTTATATTTACGAGGGCGTTTCATATACCTGGAAATAAATATGGCCGGTAAAATCAGGGATAACAAAATACGCTAATAACGGATAAAGAGTGATTATTTATGATTCAGAATCCCATATTCAAAGGTTTTAATCCTGACCCCTGTATTTGCCGCCGTGGCGATGATTATTATGTTGCCGTTTCCTCATTTGAATGGTTTCCGGGGATCCCGATTTACCATTCGCGGGATTTAAAAAACTGGCAGTTGCTGACGCATGTTTTGCAAGATGACAATGCTCCCGACTTGCGTAAACTTCCCTCCGCCAAAGGAATCTGGGCACCTTGCCTGACCTGGTGCGAGGAAGAACAAATGTTCTATGTCATCTATGGCGTGATGAACTCTATGAATGCCCGCTATTTTGATGTCGACAACTACCTGATTACCGCCAAAGAGATAACCGGCCCCTGGAGCGAGCCTGTCTATCTCCACTCCGCCGGTTTTGATGCATCAATGTTGCATGACACCGACGGGCGAAAATGGATCGTCTCTCTGGAGTGGGAAACACGCCCTGGCTACGAAAAACCCGGCGCCATTTGCCTGGTAGAGTACTCTCCGACGCAGAAAGCCATTGTCGGTTTTCCTCAGCGCATCTGGTCCGGCGGTACAGATCGGGGGTGCATCGAAGCGCCTCATCTGACGAAACGCGGGGATCACTACTATATTATGACCGCGGAGGGCGGCACCGGATACGGGCATGCCGTCGCGATGGGACGGGCGAAAAGTGTCTGGGGGCCATATGAGAGCGACCCGCAGAATCCGATTTTAACGTCGTACGCTGAAAACTTTAATGAACGGCACGATGCGAACCATCTTAAACCTCAGTACTTCAACCCTGAGACCTATCTGCAGAAAGCCGGGCACGGTAGCTACGTTGAAACCCCGCAGGGGGAAGTCTGGTTGGTACATCTGTGTAGCCGACCGTTTCGTGATGAACTGCGCTGCACGCTTGGCAGAGAAACGGCTATCCAGGAGATGTACTGGACGACGGACAACTGGCTAAGGCTCAAAGGAGGGGGCAACATAGCCCGCCATGAGGTCAACGAGCCGTCCCTGAAGCCAAATCCATTTACGCCGGATGCGCCGACGGATCATTTTGATCAGGTGCAATTGAGTAAAACGTATTACGCGCCGCGCATCGATTTTCGCCGTTTCGCTGTGCTAAACAAACGTGACAGTCATGTCACGCTACGGGGACAGGAGTCGCTAAGCTCGACCAACAAGGTAAGCCTGTTGGCGAAAAAGCTGACCTCGGTTTATTGCACGATCACCACCAAACTCGCTTTTTCCCCACAGGTGTATCAGCATAGCGCAGGTCTGGTGCTCTATTACGACAACATGAACTATCTCTACCTGCTGCAAACCTGGGATGTATCACTGGAGGAACCCGTGTTGTCGGTCATCCATATGGATAACGGACAGCGGTATGATACTGC
Organism: Klebsiella sp. R445; assembly: GCF_051131755.1. Lineage (NCBI taxonomy): Bacteria > Pseudomonadati > Pseudomonadota > Gammaproteobacteria > Enterobacterales > Enterobacteriaceae > Klebsiella > Klebsiella sp. R445. The sequence goes on along the minus strand of NZ_CP180446.1, from coordinate 1,291,046 downwards.
CCAGCCTGTCCGGGCAGGTCGTGAGCCTGTTTTCCTGCAGATGCGCATTGAGGGGCGGGATATTCGGTGTTACTGGTCACTGCGCGACGGGGATTATCAGCCGATTGGAGAGCGCTACGATACGACGGCATTTTCTGATGAATATAGCCAGTATGGGGAATTTACCGGGGCATTCTTCGGGCTGGCGTGCGTAGATACCATGCTCCATCAACATGAAGCCCATTTTGATTTTTTACGCTATGAGGCTGATGAAACGCGCCTTATTGATTAATGTGTACGCGCCGACAATGCAACATAAATGAAACGGATCTTCACCTCACAGAGGTGAAGAATTCACACCTGTATATCCTGCGTGATAATGTGATCCCGGTAACTTAGCTGACGCAATAAATTTATATTTTACCCATCTGCTCATATATTTATCGTAGGTCGACGTCCTTATACTAAACGACATGATGGTGATGATATTGCAAGGAGAAGAGTGCAATGAATGACAGCGATGATATGATGCAAAAATTACTTGAGCAGGAGTCGCAATTGCAATTCTCTGCATTCAGCAACACAGACGCACTTGCTATTGGGACGATAATTACCCAACAGGCGATAATAAATAACTATCCAGTAGTTATAGATATCTGTCGCCACGGGCAGAATCTTTATTATTTCGCCAATACGGGTTCATCTCCGGATAACGAAGAGTGGGTTTCACGCAAAAAAAAACTGACCAACCGATTTGGTCATTGCTCTATGCTAATACGCCTTAAATTTAAGCATTACAACCCGGACTCCTTCCATACCAACGGTGTCACCCTTGACAGCAGCTATACGCTGAGCGGGGGATGTTTTCCCATTTATATTAAAAATACCGGCCCAATTGGCACCATCACCGTTTCCGGTTTGACAGACATTGACGATCACAACCTGGTGGTCAATGCCATCGCTCAACATCTTGACGTTAGCCAACAATAAGAGAGGAACGAGTATGGACAGTTCTGCATGCCCGGCGAGGAAAATTAAGTGGGGCATTATCGCCCCCGGCCGCATCGCTAGTACGTTTGCTAGCGATCTATTGCTTTCCGATGGCAGCGATATCGTTGCGGTAGCCTCAAGAAATAAGCAACGCGCTGATGAATTCGCCAAAACCTATTCCATTTCTGAGGTGTACGATGATTATGATTCGCTGTTACAAAAAAGCGACTGCGATATTGTCTATATTGCCTCCCCTCATGTGTTCCATAAGGAGCAGGCATTATCCTGCATCAGGGCGGGTAAGGCCGTGCTTTGCGAAAAACCGGTGACTCTATCGGCTAGCGATTTCTCGGAAATTCAACAGGCTGCGACCGAGCATCACGTTTTCTTTATGGAGGCGATGTGGACACGCTTTTTCCCTGTGATGGAACAGGTCCTTGCTGCCATTTCCGAGGGAAAAATAGGCAAGGTCACTCTGGTGCAGGCCAATTTTGGCTTTAAAGCCCGGGAGGATTTTGCTGACCGTTTATACGACCCTAACCTCGGCGGCGGCAGCCTGTTGGATACCGGTATTTATGTCCTGACACTCGCACAAATGGTCTATCAGTGCCTTCCGCAGGAGATCATGACGCAGGCGATTATGGTGCCGACAGGAGTGGACGGGACCGGTAGTTATCTGTTGCGCTATGGCGATAAACAACTGGCCATGCTCTCATCCTCAATTGTCACGAAAACTGTGAATAGCGCGATGATATATGGTGAAACAGGTTACATCACCATCAATAATTTCTGGATGCCGGATAAAGCCACCTTCACCTTTCATGACGGGCGGGAACAGGTCATCGATAATAAGAACATTGGCACTGGCTATTATTATGAAATTAAGGACATTGAGCGCTGTCTGGTAAATAACTTAAAAGAGAATCCGAAAAGAACACTCAGCGATACCCGCGATGTCCTTTTAGTCATGGACAAAATTCGTCAAACCTGGGGGCTAGTGTATCCGGGCGAATATTAAAGGATCTTTCTATGAAAATACTCAATGCACTTTTCACCCAGAAATACCGCAATGTCACCAGCACGCTTGAGATTATTGATATGGTCACTGGAGTGCGAGAAAGTATTAAGACTTTCGATTATCTGATTGAAGCCCCGGAATGGACACGCGACAGTCAGCAGATTTATTTTAATTCTCTGGGGGCCATCTATTCGCTGCATCTTATAACCGGCATAGTTTCTCGGTTAGATACCGGGTTTGCGACCAACTGCAATAACGATCACGTCATTTCCCCATGTCAGAAGAAGATTGCTATTAGCCACAATGTGCATGAGGACGGGCTGTCACGTATCTATCAACTGCCGCTTAGCGGCGGGATACCGAACTTACTGACACCCATTGGCCCCAGCTATTTGCACAGCTGGTCGCCGGACGGAAAAACGCTTGCCTACTGCGCGGAACGTAACGGCCACTATGACATTTATACTATCCCTTCAACGGGTGGGGTGGAGAACGCTCTAACCAGAGATTTTGGCCATAACGATGGGCCCGAGTTTTCACCGTGCGGTCGCTACATCTATTTTAATTCAACCCAATCCGGCCTGATGCAAATATGGCGAATGGACGCCGATGGCTCGAACCCGCAGCAACTGACCTGGGGGCAGGCGAACCACTGGTTTCCACATATCTCGCCGGATGGTAAAACGCTGGTGTGCATTGCCTATTCTGCAGCCGATGTGGCGGCACACGATCATCCGGCGAATAAACATGTCCAACTCATGCGGATGCCGACTGAGGGAGGAGAGCCTGAAGTCTTCGCCGAGCTTTTTGGCGGGCAGGGCACCATCAATGTTAATGCCTGGGCTCCGGATAGCCGTCGCCTGGCTTTTGTTTCCTACGCCTTAAAGTAGAGGGTAAATCATGCCATTGGTTAAAAAAGTCCGCACGGCTATTGTCGGGTGCGGCGTTATCAGTAGGTCTTACATCGAAAGCCTACAGGCCAAATTCTCCATTATCGAGATTGCGGGATGCTACGACCGAAACCTCGATAAATGCCAGGCCACCGCGCAGCGTTACGATATTGCTGTGCTGAGCTGGGAGCAGATTATCGACGACCCCACCATAGAAATGGTGATCAATCTTACCCCCCCACAGGCGCATTACGATGTCATCAAGGCATTGCTGAATGCAGGTAAGCATGTCTATAGCGAAAAAATTCTGACCATAGACCTGGCGCAATCTGGTGAGCTACTCGCGCTGGCGCAGGTGAACAACTGCCGTCTTGGATGTGCGCCAGATACCTTTTTGGGGGCGAGTGTACAAACAGCAAAAGCGATTGTTGATAGCGGCATGATTGGTGAGGTGACCTCCTGCCATTGCGCGCTGAATCGCGATTCGGCACTGTTTGCCGAGATCTTTCCCTTCACCAGCAAGGCGGGTGGCGGAATTGGTTTTGACGTCGGGATTTATTATGTCACTGCTCTGCTGAGCATACTGGGCCCAGTTCATGAGGTGAGTGGTTATTCGCGTACCCGCAATAAACAGCGGAAACATTATTTCCTCGACAAGTTGGGGGAGCCTTATGAAATGGCATGCGAAACGTTGTTATCTGGAACGATGCTGTTTGAAAATGACTGCGTGGGTTCGTTGCACTTTGATTCTGAGTCCATCCAGATTAAACCGGAAAGGCCAGTACTGACCCTCTATGGTACGAAGGGGGTTGTTTATATGGCAGATCCGAATAAATTTGGCGGCGATGTTAAGGTCATCCTCAAAGGTAACAGCGAACCGTTTGTAATGCAGCAAGCCCACGGTTTCAGTACGGAAAGCCGTGGCCTGGGAGCGGCGGAAATGGCATGGTCCTTACGAAAATCTGAACCACATAGAGCAAGTATGGAAATGGCTTACCATGCGTTGGAAATACTGCATAGTATTGTTGCTAGTGGTGAGAGCCGAACATTTAAAGCCATCAGCTCAACGTTTGATCTCCCTGATGCGCTGCCATCGGGTTTTCCTGGCGAAAGTTACCTTGGGGCGAGTGAAGAATCGTGTCTGGCATTCGGTATATCTGGTAATAAACAGGAATAGTATGCTCTTGGTTTGCGAGGTATCTGTCTGAGGTTTCAGTAGATATTATTCCTTGCCCAAACAATGTATCCCTTAGCCCGTCATTTTTACGCATATGAACACGGTGTACTGTCAGACTGGCAGTGCACGATCTTTTACCACCGTTTTCATAATCAGCGTTGAGGTAAGCCGCTGTACTCCCGCCAGAGCAGAAAGTTTTTCATCGTAAAGCACCTGAAAAGCCGGCAGGTCACGAGTGATAACGTAAAGCAGATAATCCGGATCGCCAAACAGGCGCTGGGCCTGAATGATTTGTGGTATCTCTTTTACTGCCTCCTCGAAAGCATTGACTGCATGCCGGTCGCCTTCCCGCAGAGTGACGAAGACTATGGCTGAAAAATTTAGCCCGAACCTGGCGGGGTCAAGATACGCCCGGTAACCGCTGATCACACCCTCATGTTCCAGAGCCTTGACCCGCCGCTGGCATGATGACAGGCTGATCCCCACTCGTTCCGCAAGGTCAGTCAGCGAAAGTCTGCCGTCCCGCTGAAGCTCTGCAAGAATATTGCAATCTGTTCTGTCCATTTGTGAATACCTCCCGTTTTTCATCGGTTATTAAGATTAAAATGAAATCACATCCCACCTGAAATGCAATATTCTTTCTCGACTTATAAATATGTCAGCCAGGTGACGGTGTCCGTATTTGCAGGCTTCAGACGCCGAAAATGCCTGGCGAACAATGGGTTTGAGGAGGATAACGTAGCATGTCACTGAATATGTTTGCCGCGTTCTGGGCTGTTTCCGTATTGTTCATTTTCACGCCAGGCGCCGACTGGGCTTATGCCATTTCAGCCGGCATCAAGGGACGCCGCGTCATACCAGCGGTTGCTGGCATGTTGAGCGGCCATCTTGTCGCTACGCTCATCGTCGCAACCGGCGTCGGTTCGGTTATTGCGGGGGCTCCGGGCGTCCTTTCCACCCTAACCGTTGCCGGGGCGGGTTATCTTCTTTGGCTTGGCATCGGCATGCTGCGCCATCCGTCGGCACCGGCGGCGGGCCAGAATGAGGATGCGGGGTCGGGGTTAAAGTGGGCGCTTAAGGGGTTCTGCATCAGCGGTCTTAATCCAAAGGTTTTTTTGCTGTTTTTAGCCCTGCTGCCACAGTTCACTGATGTCCACGCTGTCTGGCCGCTTCCGCTGCAGATGGCTGCGCTGGGGCTTGTGCATGTCGTCAGCTGCGGTGTGGTTTACCTGCTCGTGGGATACGGCTCAGGCACGGTACTGAGGACGCGACCACGCGCGGCGCTGAATATCAGCCGGATTTCCGGCGGCCTGATGATCCTCATCGCAGTACTGCTGCTGGCAGAACAGTTTATCTGAGCTCATCATGCTCACCTGCTATGACGCAACGTTTGTGCACGAACTGAGTACCGCGGGCGTTGAGATACGTCTCATCGGCGATACCCTGGGGATGATCCTGCAGGGCCGAAACAGTCAGCAAGCCGCCGTCCTGATCGAAACCGCGAAAAAGTTTGAAGAAGCTGGAGCTGCACGACATGCTTGGCCTGAGCATCACCGGCAAGACGCCAAAATTCCCGGCTCCGGAGCACTGTTACTCTGAATAATTAAAGTCATTAGCGGCTTTGGCACTCTGCTCAGCTATCTTGTATAACTGGCGTCCGCTCATTGCTCACCGTGGACTTTGAACCCATTGAACTCACAGCCAGAAGCGGACTTTTCTAACGCCGCTGATGTATTAATCTTTGGAGAGCAGTCCTTATTTATAAGATAAATTTACAGGTAAGCTGAGTTTTACAGGGGGCAATTTGGATATCGGAAATTGTTGTACGGCAAGCCTGTCTTTCGAACAGGCTTATATATAGCAATGAGGTTTACTCCCGCACAATTAACAGTTAACAGTTTTCCATCGATTTTGTCTAATCGTATAACTTATGTAAGAGCGAGAACCTAAAAGCGATAGCCACTGGCGTTAAATCAATCGCTTACGCACCACCATTGGTTAAATATTGCGCTTAACGTACAAAAATTTCCGATATCCAAACTGACCCCTAAAGGAGTTGCATGATGAAAACCATTAAGATCACTCCCCCTGACGGTCTGGAGGGTAAGTGGAACCGGATAACGGTCTGGTCCTCAATGTTACCGACGACGTCAAGCTGGATGAGGTAGCGGAAACTATACGTAGTTTGCGCCAAGATTCAGCAACCGGAACCGTTAACACCGTCGAAGCAGACAGCTATTTTGTTCTTCGCAGTGCCGAGCTTGCCGGGTGGTATGTGAAATGGCCATCTATTGAGGGCGGTGACGAAGACGATGATAATTTTGGTTATGAGCTGAGCGATGATTTTATGGTCAACTAACGAGAAAGCCCGCTTTGTAGTCAAAAAATTAAAAATTTTAACTCTACATAAATTGTTGGTAGCGGAAAATCATGTATTTTTGTATAATTTATTTTTTCAAAATATATTGATGGGGGGGAGGTAAAAAATTGAAATTTATAAAAGCTGATATACTACCTCAAGTTGGTCTTGGTAATACAGTTTATTTAATGAAAAGTAGTTGGAATGATTGGTATTATTGGGAAACTAAATACCTTCTTCTTTACAGTGATAATCAAGGGCGTTATAACACAATAGGAGAGGTGAAAATTGGCCAAGATCGAATGAAGCCAGAATCAGAGTGTGTATCGAGCGAAGAAAAAATTTCGTATTGTAAACCGATAGTTGATGATGTTTCTGAAGGATTCTCTGATGATTATTTTTCATTAGGTCAAACTGAAAACTATTATGAAACTCTAAACTTATTATCTCCCGGTGTTAAAAAGGCCATTCTCAAGGGGATGAGAGATGTTTCTTATGACTTGAATATTTATCGTAAGTTCAGAGCCCACCCTGCTATGATTCATTCTGTTCTTAGAGAAATAAGCGAAAGACATATATTTGATAGTTTGCATAATCTTGCAAAAGGGCACGAAAATAATAACGAATTCAGATTTTCATACTTATTCCCCTTTACTGACCATGAAGACAAAGAAGTTCGTTTAAGTTTTGGTGTTGTTCCGAATACAATGCCACCGAGCAATATACATGCAATAATAGGAAGAAATGGAGTTGGTAAAACAACTTTATTTTCTGGATTTATAAAAGGCGTTATAAGAAATAAGGCGCTGGAGGATAAATACGTCGGACTTCTGCAAGTGCCTAACGATATTGATGAATGGATTAGTAAACCGGAATATTTTACATCACTAACTCTTCTTTCCTATAGTCCCTTCGATAAATTTGGTCCTGTGGCCCCGAGCGAAATACCCAGCGGCTTAAAGTATGAATATATTGGTCTGATGGAACGAGTTAATGGAAAACTAATACCAAAATCGTTCGATACCTTACATAAAGATTTCTGTGAAAGTATGCGAGAATGTCTCGTAGGCGCGAGAAGAAAAAGATGGAAGGACTGTCTTATAATTTTAGAAAATGATCCTCTTTTTAAGGAAATTGGAATATCTAACCTCGCAGAGCTTATCATAGATGATACAGCTCAGGATTGGAGCGATAAGGTACGTGGATTTCTAAATAAATTTAGCTCTGGACATTTAGTAACATTAATCAGTATCACTAAGTTAATCGAAGTTACCGAAGATCGTTCTTTAACTCTTATTGATGAGCTTGAAGCTCACTTGCACCCACCTCTTATATCTGCATATATTCGTGCAATTTCACATTTGATGAGTGAAAGGAATGGTGTAGCGATTGTAGCGACACACTCACCCGTTGTACTTCAGGAGGTTCGTTCAGATTGTGCCTGGATTTTAAACAGGACGGGTAAGTATGTAAGCGCAAATAGACCACAGATTGAAACTTTCGGAGAGAATGTTGGTACCTTAACAAGGGAAGTGTTCAGTCACGAAGTAGTAAATACAGGTTTTTATAAGATGATTACTGATGCATCTGAGGCTTATAGTGATTTCGATGCGTTGAATAAGCATTTTGATGAGAAGTTAGGCGGAGAAGCAAGGGCCCTAGCTCGCTCACTGATTCGAATTAAAAAGAGTGAGAGTTAACAATGATACATTTAACTCTTCCAGCATTTGATGATCTGGATATTTTTAAAAAATGCGCAATTGCACATGAAAAAATCACATTATATGACTACAACGCGGTAATGCCATTAATAAAGGATTTGTATAATGACTATCATACTCTTCTTCAAAGTGGTGACATTGTAAAACTGCAAAGATCGAATGCTTTGGGTAAATTCAATGATGCGTTAATGAAGTCGTTATACTCTGAGCATTTGGTAGGTAGAGGTGCTATTTGTAGAGATTATTATGATAAACTGCTAGCATCTTCACCATATAAAAAATGCCCTATGTGCTCAGAAAGCATAGTGACAGCGATTGACCATCACGCCCCAAAGCAAACTTATTATGCTTTTTCTGTATTTACAAAAAATCTTGTCCCAATTTGCTCTAGGTGTAATGAAGCTAAAAAAAATACGATGCCTAACTCGCTTAAAAAGCAATTTATACATCCATATTATGACGACTTCTCGAAAGAAACATGGTTTGAAATGATATTTCTAAGTAAAGACCCAATAGAAATAGATTTCATTTGCCTACCAAATAAACAATATGATGAAAAAGTAAGGCTAAAGCTTCATAGCCATTTTACAAAGCTAAAACTGAATGAGCTTTACTCTTCCAACGCATTGGTAAAATTGGGAGATTTAAAAAATACATTCTCCAGTTTCCTGACAACTAAAGATTGGGTTTCTGTTAAAGAAGAAGTTGAACATATGTTTGAAACTGTTCATCGTAGACCAGATTCATGGGAATATGCTCTTTACAAAAAACTCTTGGCAGAAAAATGGTATATCGAAGGTGGGTTCGATAATATAGAAGAGTGAAAGTTGAGGCTCGCCGGTATAACTTATGGGTGAGTCTTCGATTAGTTAAGTACAGTAAATAGTATGATTGGGGTGGTAGGAGAGGCCGACCGGCACAAAATTAATATCATCATCTAAATCCATTGGGGCTCACTTTGCTGCTGAGTCGGACCTCTGCCGCTAAACTGAATCGCCACTGATCTTCAAGGCACTCTAATAATAGTATTTTCACGCATCACTATTGCATGCAGTCATAGTGTCCGCTCATCGCTCATAAGGGACAACCATACTCAAATCTCCCACATTGCAGGAGATTTGAGTATGAACACGTCACCGTGGAACAAAGACCGTATCATCGGCCAAAAAAGACTACTTCAGATATCTCATATCTGGGGGATCCGAATCCGGCTTGAACTGGAAGGTAAAACGCGCGATTTAGCCCTGTTCAACATGGCTTTAGACAGTAAACTTCGGGGCTGTGATCTAGTAAAACTCAAAGTATCAGATGTTGCATATGGCAGTTCTGTTTCGAGTAGAGCAACGGTGTTACAACAGAAAACCGGTAGCCTCGTCCAATTTGAGATAACCAAAGGGACAAGAGAAGCAGTTGCAGCGCTAATAAAGCTGGGCAATCTGCACAGTAAAGACTACTTATTCCAATCTAGAGTCGGTTCTTGCCAACACATTTCAACCCGGCAATACAACCGTATTTTTCATGGGTGGGTAGGAAAGCTTGGTCTCGAAAATTCGCTGTACAGCACACATTCCATGAGAAGAACAAAACCTTACCTGATCTACAAGAAAACCAAGAATCTCAGGGTGATCCAACTTCTGTTGGGTCATAAGAAACTGGAAAGCACAGTCCGTTATCTGGGCATTGAAGTCGATGATGCGTTAGAGATCCCTGAATCGATTGAAGTCTAAGATTGTCAGGGCTGCAACAGCAGCCCTGTGCCAGAAGCGGATACTCGGGCATTTAATTAATGTACCGTTTAAAATTTCATATGGAAACTAAAATGAATTCTGCGGACAAAAAAACACTAGCATTTTAAGTGTGACATTTTATAATTAAAATTTGCTAATTTTAATTAGCACGTTTCAGTAATCCTATTTATTACAAGCTAAACATAGGCTCTATACATGAATCAAGATGAATACAATATAAAATTTGGAATTAACGGGAAAGACTCAAATATTCTCAGGGACGCATTTGGTCAGGTATCTGATATTAGAAAGTTTGAGATTGAGCTCTACTGGAAAAGAGCTACTTACTTCTGGGCATTAATAGCTGTAGCATTTGCTGGATACTTTTCTATTTTATCATCCGAAAATATGCCAAGTAAATTCTTCCTGTCATTTGTGGTTTCTTGCATTGGTTTTGTATTTACTTTTGCATGGTTTCTATCAAGTAGAGGAAGTAAATATTGGCAAGAGAATTGGGAGAATCACCTTGATTTGTTAGAAGACGGAATAACTGGGCCATTATATAAAACCTTACTTGAGAGACCCGACTACGAAAACCTCGTAGATAAATTTATTACTGGCCCAATGAGTGTATCTGTTTCAAAAATTAATCAGTGGGTCTGTTTTTTTATAGCTGTAATTTGGTTGCTATTAGCAGCCTTCTCATCTTACAACTCTTTTAATATTATTGGTGTTATTTTTAATGAATCGTTAAAAATATCAGGATATATTTTTAGCTTTTTTTTTAGCTTTACTTTCTTGTGTTATGATGTTTACTTTCGGGAAAACACATAAAAAGCCACACTCTCCGAAAGCAGTGCAACGGGAAACAAGAATTGAATAGCTAGTATTGGCTAATAATAGTTTATTAATATGGAAAGTAAACTGGGTGCCTAATCTTTAACCAGCAAGTAAATACCGCAAAATACGATAAATGCAACTTACCACGTAAACGGCTTTCACTGATTTTCATTATGATTGAAAAATTTCTTTCATGTGATATGTTGATACATAATGGTTTCTCAGAATTACGAGATTCAAAACCTTGGCAAAATAATATGGATAAGACAAACATGGAACTACCTTTAGCAAACTTCATCCCAACTTTAAATGAATATGTACATGTTAACCTCAGTAGTTCTGACTCAGAAATAAAATTAAAGGTTGATGACTTTTCCGATTTCCCTGGCTCAGATGATATTCAGAGTGAATATGAAAAAAGTAAATCCAGTAAAAGGTATTCCCTGTTAAACAGCTTCAATAAACGAATTGATGATATAATCATCCTTAACAGATATGCTTTAAAACACTACAATTTTAATGCCGATAAAGTATCCCCTTTACTCAAAGACTATGATGAGCAGCATAATGGAATGTTTAGTCAGATCTATAATGAACACGACGAAGAGAAAATTGATTTTGCTCGAATAGGTTTCCCGAACTTCAATTTGGCTTGTGAAATTTTATCAGCTAGGAAAATTGCTAATGAAGGTTTGATTATTCATTTATGGGCAACGATTGAACAATTTGTTAAACGAGCTATGATGATCATTGGTGGGAAAGATGAAGATATGCCTTTCAAATGGCCAGAACTTAAAAAATTATCTTTAAGTAATGGGATAAATTTAGAAAAAATACCTTCATACTCTATGATTGATGAAATTAGAGTTGTTAACAATAAGATAAAACATCTTTATGTTGTAGATGCTCAGTTTAGTAAATACCCTGGTTTTGAGAAATATGCAGGTAAGAAAATGAGTGTTATCGATTACAAGACGCATGACTATGCTTTAGCAACATATCATTTTATGAACAGACTGATTATGGGTATGGGGCCCTTTATAAGTTATGCTCCTGATAGAAATAATGATTAGTATTTAAAACATAGAAGCTCAAAAATAGTGTATATTGTACGTAAAGTGCTAGTTCTAGAAAGCGGGTGTAATATCCGCTTTTCGCTCATCAAAGACCTTCAGTACATCAGGCCCCCTGCCCAGAAACAGTCTCTGGCCTGTGTTAATCAGTGCATGGTAGGGAACTTTTAGATGACAAAGTTGTGCTTTCAATTATCATATTGCGGTTGGTATATAAATTAGGGGGGCTTATGGAATTCGATGACATCTTGCTGTCCCGAATAGGAACTGGCGTCACTATTCTCTGTGCTATTGGTTCGATTGTGGGATGGTGGTACTCGCGCCGGGCCGCCACAGAAGCGCAAACGGCTGTGCAACAAATCCATCATCAACGACATGTTAGGCTAGCAGGCACTGTTCAGACATCATTGAATAGCGCAATAAAATTGCTTCGAACGGTTGGCCCAGGCTGCAATGCAGAAAAAATCGTTGGCATAACAATGGAACCTATCATTGATGAAACTGAACAGTTCCTTGAGCAGTTCCAGACAACTTTCTCCGGTTCAGCCCTTGCTGAAAAAATTAATGTGCCTGTTGATGTATTTACAGCAGAAATCAGAACACATATTTCAGCTTTATCAGATGCTATTACGCCTGGAGAAAAACTCAGAGAAAGTCGCATAATTTATACAAAATTGTCATCCCTTCAACCAGAAATATGCCGTGTGGCCGATGATTTCACATACAATCCTAAAGGTGACTGAATATGCAGATCAGAGACAGTGAAAAACTTATTCTTCTTATGCTATGTGATTTGTACGACAAGAATAGTGTTGAAGGCGATATAGATCACGACTTTATCCGGGAAGCTATTTTTGATCAACAAACTTGGGCTATTCCTTGGAAATTTTCAGGTATACCATTTAAAGATCAGGAAACACCTCCAGAGGTCAAGTATGTATTGGATATACTGCAAATGTGGAGCATTATCGAATACAGCTACTCTGAGCTAAGTGAAGAGGAAAAAACCATACTTCAGCGCGATGCTGCACCTTTTGGTGACGATCCGCGTTTCAGAGGTTTTGATGGAAATAATGAATCCGAACTGCTAGTCGCTGCGGAATTTATCATCAATAAACTGGATCGTTTTCAAGAGTTCAAAGGGCGATATTTAAACTCCCACGCCCCAAGCGTGGATGGGTACGACAGAATGCTTAAAGTATTTAATAAGGCTTTTGAAAGCAATATGGGACGACCACTGTCACTTGAACAACTTACTGTAATTCTGTCAGAGATCAGACATCCCAGTAACAGATAAATTTTACATCTGACGCAGCCATACACGATGGCTGAATGGAAAAGTTAACACCAACGGTTCTGGTACCAGTCCAAAGGCGGCGTTTGCTAACGCCGCCAACGTCGTTTTTAAGACTTGTTCTACTGTTTAAGCGGAATAATATCATCGAACTAAGCCAGAAACGGTGAATTTATACGGTGCATTACTCCACTGAACCCCCATAACTTTTGTAGAAATCCTTTTAGATCCCCCTATTTAAGCTTATTTGTGTTCAAAAGTAACTTCCGCTCCTCGCTCACAGCGGACCTTCAACTCGATAGCTTGTCCGCTCCGTGCAAGAAACAGAAATTCACGGCTTTACTCAAGCAATCATAATTCCTACCTTTTAGCCCGCAATCATGACAAGTCCACTTAAAACTCATATCAGTCAGTATTTGAGCACTGGCGAAAGCAGACCTTAACCCGCCTCCCCAAAGTACGCGGGTTGACGATATGCCGTAAAGAGGTATAACGATGTAGGCATAGCAGGAGTACTCATAGCGAGCACTCTGACCTTTGTGGTTTCGTGGTCTTTTTTTTGTGATGTGACGTTCGAAAACCGCCCTACTTTTCCAAGTAGTACATTAAAGGATTTCAGATATGGAAATTATATATACTTTCAGCTTCAAGGAGTTAATCGCCTTTGCTGTGCCGATAATCATCACTGCCTTATTTTTCAAAAGAAGAAGGAAACGAAAAAGCATAAGAGTTAACTGCTCATTTTTATTTATTGTTTTATCTGTCGGGTCTGCACTCGAAATTTGGGGTAATATCTACGAAACGTTCTCTTACAGGAACAATCATCTATATAACAATGACAAGTTCACCACGGTGTTCAATTACGATCTTCCTAAAATCGTATTTTTTTCCATTATCATAGTGGCGTCCATTACGCTTTTCATCCAGGAAGTTCGTATCAGGAAAACTCTTCTGTGAAATTAAATATTTGTACTTATCAGCAAGGCGGGCCAACAAACTGCCTCAGCCCCGGGATAAAACATTCTCCTGCAGTAACGGTCAGATCAAGGACGTTACAGTCAAATAGACCCAGAGCTGGCAAGAAAAGCCTCGGAATAAGGATAATGTGTTATGAGGCTGATTTGCCCTGAGTTGAATCGCTACGACTTAGCTAGTCATCTGGCCGCGGTCAACTTCTGCTCCTCACTCATTGCGGACGTCATGTATTTCTTCGTACCTGGATCTGACTTTGCCAAGTCCGTACCGTCTCAATGCTTTAAAGAACAACCCAGTCGCAAGCATGACAACGTTTTTCTGTCACCAGGCTCCCCCTTAATGCGATTAACACAACGCCTTTGAGAAACAAACTGCCTCTTCTCTGCCCACGTACGGACCATAATTCTCAATACGGACATAGCCATTTTTCTCGTAAAACTGTACCGCCCGCAGGTTGATATGCCGGGTTTCCAGCCTCAGCTCGCGATATCCCATTTCTGTGGCGGCGGCTTCGAGGTAAGTGAGCAAGGCGTTCCCCACGCCCGGCACACTTCGGTCGGAAAACATTCTTTTCACCTCGGCTATATTTTGCGCGAATGGCCGGATAGCGCCGCATCCTATCGCATCGCCATGCGCATTCTTTGCCAGTATCCATAACGCGTTATCATCATTCATGGCATCAATGGTGAAATGACTTTTGCCGTTATCACCCGTAATCATGGCCAGTTCTGCTGATAGCATTTCAATTAATCGATGGGATTCGGAAGAAAGGGGATCTGATTTTTCTACAGTTATCATAGTTATATCCTACAAAAGGTGATGAACGGCATAAGTAGCCCTGCGGTTTCACCAGCAGTCCCTGCAGCTGATCCAGGGCTGTCGGGTTGCGTCGCCATTTGTGCGATAGGGCGCAGAGACAAGCGCGTTGTTTCAACCTGCAAGCTGACCTCCTGTGTGGTCTGCCCGACGATGAATGATGAGTTAAGCACACTTTCGTTGTGTCGTCGTCGGTGAGCGCATTGCGCTCGGGAAGCACGCCATGCGGGAACCTCAGCGGCTTTCCGTTATGCTAGCCAGCACGCCTTCAATCACACTGATAATGCTCCTGACTCTCTGGGGAATGAAGCGGGCGTCGGGATAGACCGCGTAGAGGAAACGATCGGGTAGCCGGTAGGCGGGAAGAACCGGAACCAACCTGCCGGCCTGCAACGCCCTGGCGGCGAGAGGCCGCTGCATGCCGCCGATACCGATGCCGGACTCAATCGCCTGTAGCAGCGCATCGCTGGTGTTGGCCCGAAACACGGTATTCACCTTCACTTCGAGGATTTCATCGCCCGACACTAACCGCAGCGGCGCCTCCTGCGCGATGCCGCTGAAGCGCACGTGTGGATGTACCGCCAGTTCGCTGACCGAATGAAGCGGTTTAAAACCGGGGGCGGCATAAAGCGGGGTTTCAATCCTTGCCAGCGCCCGTGCCGCATGCGTTTGCGGAGGCTCATGGCTGAGCCGCAGCGCGACATCAACCCCTTCGGTGACCAGATCGGCGATGCGGTCATCCAGTGAAAGCGTCAGGTGTAAGTTCGGGTGCATCTGCTGCAGCGTCAGTAGGTGCGGCAGCACGATCTGGCCGAGGCCGCTGGGGAGCTGCAGGTGCACCGTGCCTTGCCATTGTGGGTCGGCAGGGTTCAGGCGTCTTTCTGCTTCCCGCATGGCGTCCAGTAGCAAGGTCATATCGCGGCGATAGATTTCCCCTTGCGCCGTCAGCGCCATCGCCCGCGTGGTTCGGTGCAGCAGGACCACGCCCAGCTCCTCCTCAAGCGCGGCGATTTGCTGACTGACGGCAGACTGCTTGATACCACTCTGGCGGGCGGCGGCAGAGAAGGAGCCCGCTTCGGCAACGCGTAAGAAAGTGGCAATGGCGTTGAGCTTATTATTCATTTAATGATTCTGCTTATAAGTGCCATTAGTTTCATGGGATATGTGTAGAAAAAATAATAGATCACACTGTGTCTGTCACCTTTTATGGAGAGTCACCATGAATAAGATGCTGCCACAAAACGTCGCGCTGGTTGCCGGTGCCAGCGGAATTGTCGGACGACAGTTGGTCACCACGCTGCTGCGCAATCAGTGGCAGGTTATCGGCCTGAGCCGCCATGTATCCTCCCATCCCGATAATATTCCGTTGGTTAACGTCGATTTGCTGGATGCCCAGCACAGCGCGCAGATGCTGCAACCACTGAAGAATGTCAGCCATATTTTTTACAGCGCCTGGCTGAACGCCGCCAACTGGACCGAAATGGTGGAACCGAACGTCACTATGCTGCGCAATCTGGTCAGCAATATAGAACAAACCTCGCCGCTGCAGACGGTAAGCTTAATGCAGGGTTACAAAGTCTATGGCGCCCATCTGGGGCCGTTCAAAACGCCGGCGCGTGAAAGCGATCCCGGCGTCCCCGGTGCGGAATTTAACGCCGCTCAGCTCAGCTGGCTCAGCGAGTTTCAGCGGGGAAAAACCTGGCACTGGAATGCCATCAGGCCGGGTGTTGTCGGCAGCGCGGTACCGGGCAATACCATGAATCTCGCGCTGAGCATTGCCCTGTACGCCTCGCTGTGTAAAGCGCGGGGGCTACCGCTGCGCTTTCCCGGCGCGGAACACACCTGGCACAGCATTGTTGATTATACGGATGGTGGGTTGCTGGCCGAGGCGACGCTGTGGGCGGCTACCGCGCACAGCGCTGAGAATCAGGCCTTTAACGTCAATAACGGCGATCTGTGGCGCTGGAGCGAGCTGTGGCCGCTCATCGCCCGCTGGTTTGAGCTTGAGTGTGCGCCGCCGGTCAGGCTGTCATTTCAGCAGTTGTTTCGCGACTACCGGGCAGAATGGCGCGAGCTTGCCGGGGAAGGGGGGCTGGTGGAAGCGGATATCCTGCGGTTGAGCGACGGGACCTTTGCTGATTTTGTCTTTGGCTGGCATTACGACATGTTCGGCGACGGCAGCAAGCTGCGTCGGGCGGGCTTCACCCGAATGCAGGCCACCGACGAGATGTTCTTTGAGCTGTTTGCGCAACTGAGGGCCGCGCGGGTTATTCCTTGATGGCGGGTGCCGGCGTGGCCCGGGATTTACTCCCCAATGAGCTCATCATAAAGCGTACGCAGGCGAGTGCGCAGGTAGAGCACGGCCTTGTGTTTACGCGACAGCAGCGCCTGAACGCTAACGCCGGTTTCCTCCGCCAGCGCTTTAAAGCTGTAGCCTTCAAGCTCGGTTTTCTCGAACACCTCGCGTTGGGCTGCGGGCAGTTCCGATAGCGCCTGATCCAGTTCTGCCCAAATCATTTCGCTCAGCCGGGCCTCTTCCGGCGACTGCGGGACCCCAAACAGGGTCTCCGCCAGTTCGTCTTCGGGAAACGACTCATCGTCTTCGCCATCGGTAAACCAGGTCGACAGCGGGAGTTCACGTTTTTTCCGCGACCGGTCGGTCATCTCATTGCGCGCGGCGCGGAACAGCCAGGCGGCTACGTTCTCCACCGGCTGTTCCACTTTCATCAGCTGATATGTGACTTCCTGCAGGATATCGTCCGCATCATCGCGCACCGCCGTCCGGCCGCGAATAAACGCCGATAACTTAGCTCTGCAGGCGACAAGGGCCGTGACCAGCGGGGAGTTTTTCGCTTTTTCAGCGCTCATACCGCTTACTCGGTGCCCGCGGGTTTCTGCTGATTTGTCTCGTCCGGTTGCGGCTGGGCGGTGGGTTTAGCGTCCTGAGACTCGCGCTGGTCGTCCCGTGGGCACTGTCCGTCGCGATGACGGGCGAAGCCGTGCCAGCGGTGCTCATGATGACAGCCGCCGGCGCGACGATGCTGCATAAACTGCTCGCGCTGCTCCGGAGTCATCTGCATCCAGCGTTCATGCATCCGCCGACGGGCACCAAACATTCCCGGGCGCATGCCCAGCCCGCCAAATAAGATCCGGCACAGCACCAGCAGACCCAGCGCCTGCCAGAAACCAATACTCTTTACGCCAATCAGCGCGGGAAGCACCGAGTTCCACAGGGACATCACCAGTAGCCCCAGCGCCACCACCAGCACCACGCCAATCACGATCGGCTTCGCCATACTGCGCCCGCCAAACCCGCGACCGTGTCCCCAACCCTGTCTACGCATATCAAAATCTCTCATGGTTTTCACTCCTCAGTGAATCACTAAAAAATAGCTTCTGCTGAGGTAGACGAATGAGGCGCGGAAATATTGTCGGGAAAAATAATTTTTTTAACGATGCTGTCTGGGAGAGCAGCCCATCACGCGTTTAAAGGCTTTACCAAAAGCGCTTTCAGACTCGTAGCCCAGCGCGTTGGCAATCTGCGTGAGCGAATCTTTGGTATTTTTCAGGCGATCGCAGGCCAGCAACATCCGCCAGTGGGTAAGGTATTCCATCGGCGCACTGCCCACTTTATCTTTGAAGTGCCGGGCAAAGGTTGAGCGCGACATACCGACCTTTTCGGCAAGCATTTGCAGCGTCCAGGGATGGCTCGGATCGTTGTGCATACAGCTGATGGCGGTGCTCAATGACTTGTCCGCCAGCACAAAAAGCCAGCCGACTTTGTCGCTGTTTTCATCATAAAGATGTAAACGCAGCGCCTGTATCAACATGGTGTACGCCATCTGCTGGACGATCAACGCGCTACCGGGCTGCGGGTTAAGCACCTCTGTCGCCATGTGCTCCAGCGACCAGCGCATCGCCGCTTTATCGGCGTCTTTTTTAATATGCACAATCGGCGGCAGCGCCCCCAGCAGCATGCTGGCATGATGGCCGCCAAGAACAAAATGGCCGCCAACGATAAAACACCCGTCCTGCCCGCCGCCATCAGCCGGGTTACCCAGCCGCTTTTCCGCGACAATAGTGGCAAAGTTGACAGGCTCAACCGCCAGGCTGGTGGCGAGGGTAAAAGCAGGGCCAGGAGGCAAAAGATAGCAATCACCGGCGGTGAGCAGCACATTGTCAGCGACGCCCTCGACGGACAGCCAGCACTGACCGGACACCACGGTATAGCACTTGATTCCCTCATGATACGGCCAGGCAATGGCCATGTTTTGGGTCAGCGCCAGCCCGCCTGAAGCGTAGCTCTGGGGTTTGAGCAACGATAAGAGTTCTGAGAGCGGGTCCATACTACCTCGAGACGATCGGACGATTAATAGCGACTTTCAAGCATAGATCGTATTAACGCCGGGCCCTATAGTCGTTGTCAATCGGCGCGAAGCCTTCACTGATCTGAGGTGTTTACCTATGCGTATTTTTCTTACCGGCGCGACCGGATTTATTGGCGCAAACATTGCCCGTGAGCTTATGGCGGCAGGGCATCAGGTGCTGGGTTTAACAAGAAGCGCGGAAGGGGCTAAACGGCTGGTGGCCGCCGGTGCCGAGGCGCATTTTGGCAACATAGACGATCTGGCGAGCCTGCAGCGTGGAGCCAGTCTGGCAGATGCTGTGATTCATACTGCCTTTAATCATGATTTTTCTACCTTTGTCGCCAACTGCGAAAATGACCAACGGGTGATCGAGGCCATGGGCGCGGCGCTGGCAGGCACGCAGAAGCCGTTGATTATCACCTCCGGCGTTGCGATGGGCTCCACCGGCCATCATGCCGTGGCGACAGAAGCGTTCTTTAATCCAGAAAATCCTAACCCACGCCGGGCCTCAGAGCTGGCGGGACTTGCCGTTGCCCAACGTGGCGTCAGCGTCTCGGTGGTGCGCCTGCCGCAGGTTCATGACACAAAGAAACAAGGCTTAATCACGCCGCTGATCGAACTGGCCCGCCAGAAGGGGGTTTCCGGGTATGTGGAGGACGGGCAAAACCGCTGGTCAGCGGTGTCCGTAAGCGATGTGGCGCAGGTCTATTTGCGCGCGCTGGAGAACAATATCCCCAACGCCCGTTATCACGCGGTGGCAGAAGAAGGGATCCCAATGCGCACCATCGCGGAAGTGATTGGCTATATTCTGAATGTGCCCGTTAAGCGTATCGCCGCTCAGGACGCCAGTGCGCATTTTGGCTGGATGAGTATGCTGATCGAACATGATATGTCGGCCTCCAGCACCCTGACCAGAGAACGCCTGGGATGGCAGCCGGTTGGCCCTGGGTTGGTTGAAGACCTGTTAAAGAGTCGTACGGTAAGTGAGAGTTAGAAAGTACAATCGCAACCCCTTGCTTTCATTGTTGGGAATGGGTTGCCAGCAGATCATCAGCCAGGTGTAGATCCGTTCACATCCAGACACATCATTGCCTGTCTACAGGTCACACTCCGGGCTCCCGAACGGGGCATTTAACGCCCCGGCATGGCATAATAACCCATACTGTACGGTGTAGTTATGTTTAAGCATCGCTTTAAAACCAGCTAAGGGTTCAACATGAAGGTACTGACGCAGGCGCGTCGCCAGGGGATCGTGGCCGCCGCCGCGGAGGTGTTTACGGAGATAGGCTACGAACGTGCTTCCATGGATGAAGTGGCCAGACGTGCCGGTGGCTCCAAGGCCACGCTCTATAAATACTTCGCTTCAAAAGAGGCGTTATTTGAAACGGTCGTGCGCAACTGCAGCGCCCGCTTTCTTACCGAAGCGGCAAACGGGCTCGCTCAACCGGAAAACCAGCACTTATCTCTGGAACAGAAACTCATCCGCTTTGGTCAAGATATGCTGCGGGTAGTGACGTGCGATAATCAGGCCCTGCAAATCTATCGCGTCGTGCTGGGCGAAGCCGCGCATTCCGATATCGGTCAGCTGTTTCTGGAATCCGGCATCCGCCAAAGCATGGAGGCGCTGGCTCAGGAAATGAAAGCGGCAATGGAACGAGGTGAACTGGCGCCATCGGACCCGATGCTGCGCGCTATTCAGTTTACTTCACTGATTAAAGCGGAAAGCGAGATCCTGTTTTTCATGCGTCAGATGCCTGATTTCACGCAGGAAAAAGTCAATGATATGGTCATGAATGGCGTGCGGATGTTTCTTGATGGCGCCGTTAAAAAGCCGGAGTGACCGGCATATGCCGACCGGGTTCACGGCCGCGAACCCGGTTTACACCATCTAGCCCCGGCGACACGCGGCGCTGCCGGTCGCCATCCACTGGGCTGCGGTCTCTGCGGTCTGGGCTGCCAGGCGCTCAACCACGTGTTGCCAGGCGGCAAACATCTGGGCCGGATTGCCGGAGACGCTTTGCGAAAGGTGGCTTCGGCACACCAGCCGGCGATTTTCATTCCCTTGCGATGTCGATAAGCTCCAGTCAGCATCCAGACTGACGGCTTTGCCGGGCCAGCTGTCAAAACGGCGAATCTGCAACAGCACCCGCACCACCGGTTTGCTGTCATCGCGCGCGATCCCTGCCACATCCTCGGTGTTGAGCTGCTGCGTCATCGCGAGGGACAGCACCGTCTGTAGCTCATCGCCCAACGGACTTAACCAGCGATCGTTGTCCAGAATCACCATGCGACTGTCGCTCTGGCGGACCACCACTTGTTGGCTATCCAACTGGGCCGGAACCCCGACGGGCAGCAGCGCAATCACAAACCCTGGCGGGTCGACGACCCGGGAAACGGGGTCAGGGCTGACCAGGGTGTGGTAACGCACCTGGGGAGATGAACAGCCAGCCAGCGCACATGCGGCGCCGATGATCAGACACAAAACCGTTCTCATGGCTGCACTCCTGCTTTACGTGAACGGGGATCCTCCAGCGCCGCGTCTGCTGCGCGGCCTTGCAATAACGACTCCGGGCGACGGTCCAGCTGGTTTGTCAGGCTGCGTAACGCCCGTAGCGTTCGCGTGGTTTCCTGTAAGGACTGCAACAGGTTAATCATCAGGGGGGAATCTTCCGCCAGCAGGTTGTGCACGTCTTGCGTCGTTCGCTGCGTTTGTTGCATCAGGTGGTTGGCGGCTGGCAGAGACTGGCTGTTCACCATGCGCAACGTTTTATTCAGTTCTAGCAGCGTGTTGTTCATGTTATTTCCGATCTGATCCAGCGGCATTTTGTTGATTTTTCTGGCGATATCGGTGAGCTGATCCTGCAGGATGGTCAGTCCGCCATTGACGGTAGGCAGTTCAACCGGGCGCTTTGTGGCGTCAAATTTCACTTTCGGCGCATCCGGTATGAAATCAAGTGAGATATAAAGTTGCCCCGTCAGCAGACTGCTGGAGGTGGCCTGCGCCCGCAGCCCATGCGCGATCATTTCGCGGGTGAAAATGACCGTATTGAGGTCGGTGTCGCCCGTTGGTTCGGGGAGTTTCTCGAGCACGCGGCCCATCCGCGAAGGATAGACCTCAATATCCACGATGGTCGGAAAGCGGTATCCCTCGGGGTTATAGTCGAGCTCAACGGAGGCGACACGTCCGATCCGCACGCTGGAAAACTCAACCGGGGCGCCCACGTTCAGGCCATGCAAGGTGTGTTCAAAACGCAGCTGAAAACGCACCGGCGGCCCGTCAGCAGGCGCCATCGCGGTTTGTTCATCCGCTGCCAGTTTGTAACGGGTCTGCTTGTGAAGCACGCCCTGGGTGGGGTTCTCCGGGCTGGAAAAGGCGATGCCCCCGGCCATAATGGCGGCAACGGTCTGGGTTTTAAGCTGGAAACCATCGCTGCCGACCGACAGATCCACTCCGCTGGCATTCCAGAATCGCGAATCCGCGGTGACCAGGCGGTCATAGGGGGCATCAATAAAAACGTTGAGATCGATCCCTTTGCCGTCTTTACGCAGCTGGTAAGAGGTAATCCGCCCGACAGGAATGCGGCGATAGTAGACCGGCGCGTTAATATCCAGCGAGCCAAGGTCGTCGGCTTCCAGCATAAACTGGCTGCCGGCCATGTCGTTGACGATAGCCGGCGGCGTTTCCATACCGGTGAACCGGTATCTGTTCTCCTCGGATTTCCCCCGGTCCGCGCCGATGTAAGCCCCGGACAACAGGGTATCAATGCCGCTCACGCCGCTTATTCCGACCCGTGGCCTCACCACCCAGAATCGGGTGTCGGCGCGCGCCAGATTCTGCGCGTTTCGGGCAAGAGTGACCCGCACCAGTACCTGGCTGTTATCGGGGCTGAGGGCTATCTCCTTAACTATCCCGACGGTGACATCTTTATATTTCACCGCGGTTTTACCGGCTTCGAGGCCGGCGGCGCTACGAAAGGCAATCACCACTTCAGGCCCGATGGTTAAGCGCGCCTGGATAACCATCGACATCGCGACAACAAACGCGATAACGGGGAGCAACCAGATCAGGGCATTGCGCCAGCGCCCGTAATAAAAAAGAGGAGTACCTGAAACAGGACGCTTCATTGCTTGTCTTCCCATAGCGTTTTTGGTTCAAAACTCAGCGCACACAGCATGGTCAGGACGACCACCAGGGCGAAAAACAGGATCCCGATACGAGGTTCGGCTTCACTCAGCGGACGAAACCGTAGCAGGCAACACACCACGGCAACGACAACCACGTCCAGCATTGACCAGCAACCAATCCACTCGGTCAGCCGGTAAAGCCGGGTCCGTTCACATCTGGCCCAGCAACTCTGGCGGGACGCGGAGATCAGCAGGACCCCTAATGACAAAAATTTCAGACACGGCACCATGACGCTGGCAATAAAGATGATCGCCGCGATACCCCATGACCCGCTGTGCCAGAAGGCCACAATTCCGGAAAGGATGGTGCTTTCGCTGCCATGGCCGAGCAGAGTGGTGTACATCACCGGCAAAATATTGGCGGGCAGATACAGGATCACAGAGGTTAACAGCAGCGCCCAGCTCAGGTGTCGGCGTCCAGACCGGCGGTGGGGCAGCGTCGTCTGACAGCGAGGACATTTTCGGTCATCGCCGGACGCCGTGTCGTCAGCACACACCAGCCCACAGAGCGTGCAGCGACACAGTTGCATCTGGCGGGCAAAAGGAGCCTTATTGGTCATAGTTTTGCTCCTCGTACGACAGCAGATCCCACAGCGGATGCAGATCGTGACTGTTGATGAAGACCACCAGCATACAGGAGAGGGCCAGCGCCCAACCGCCAGGACCTATGGAGACGTCCAGCAGTGACGACAGCTTGATCCCGGCAATCAGAAATCCCAGCATGCCAACTTCCACCATGCTCCAGGGATGCAGCCATTTGAGCACCCGCATGGTGCCGATAAACGCCGGTGCCGGGCGGGCGAAATGGGCAAAGCTCAGCAGCCATGCCATTAGAATTACCTGTAAGAAGGGCGCGATCAGCAGCAGAAAAACGCTACCGATAGCCATTACGGGATAACTGTCACCGGCAGTCAGTGCCCAGGCCACATTCCACAACGTGGCATCGTTCACCATCCCGTGAAACCCGACCGAGAGCACCGGAAAAAGCGCGGCGATCGCTAAAGCCACGGCCGCCGTTATCATCAGCGGCAGCAGATGGCCAGGCACATGCCGGCGATCACGCCAGAGCACGGCGTGACAACGCTGGCAGAGGGCAATTTCGCCCGATACGCAGGGCAATGTCTGGTAGACGCTATCGCAATGCGGGCAGATAGTCAGATGCGGGAATGTCTTCATAGCACCGGGTCGCCAGGAGATGACTGATAGGGAAAATGACAGCCGGTATCGCTTGAGCGTTTCCGGCTGCACCTGCTGTCTGTGAGGCTACCTGAGCAACTCCGCCAGCTCTTCCGCCCCTTTTTCAATACCTACTTCAGCGGCGCTCAGCGAGCCGATGCTGGCAGAGACGTTCATGGCATTCGGATACTGCCGGGCGACGTACGCTTTCAATAGATCGTGGCTGTTGGCGTCATAAATTTCGACGGCATAATCCACCGAACCGCTCATCAGTCCCTGGCCTCCGCGTATCGATTGCACGATGTTATAAGGCCCGCCCGCCAGATCGAATTTAGTAAAGGTACCCACCACCTGAGGTGTGGTATCCGCGCCCGTCAGGGTCAGCTTCAGCCGCAGGGTGTTCGCAGCAGGGGCGGAGACCTCTTTAAAGCGAGGGCTTAATACTTTGCTGAACTGCTCCTGCATGTGGTTGGCGAGCAGCTGGCGATCGGCCTGCGCCATATCATCAAACTGTCCATCGTGGCCCTGATAAATTTTTACCGGGTCAATAATAATGCTGTCGTACTTGCGCCAGTCGACGAGAGGTGAATAACGATAGGGCATGCGATCGGCATTATCATCGCTATTCGCGGTCAGCTTTGACGACGAATCGATGCCGCTATAACGCACCGGTTCTTTTCCAGCACACCCCACCAACAGCAGGGGAACAGCGATAGCCGCCAGCCCACCGATTAGCCTTAACGTCTTCATGTGCAGATCCTTTCGTTGTGGTTAAGGGCCGCGCGTACCGGCAAGCCCGCAATAGACACCATGATGTTCACTGTTATGTGAACTGTACGGTTTAGTTTTGATCGCATGCATAAGCGTGTCAACTTAATTGTTTGCTGAAACTATTCCGTCTGGAATGAACATGGAGGGGAAGGGGCTCTGCTCTGAATGGCGGGGCGAATCATCACGCAGACGCTAGTCGCCTGCCGTCGCTGCACATTGTGAATGTTGATTAACCAGCATCGTTAAGAAACAGCCGCCCCTTAATTTTTCTTATTAAGGGGCGGCGCAGGTGTTAACCGGCATGTTTATTGATTGACGGCGATAATATTGTGCTCTGGGCCATAGGGGAAATGGGTGATGTTCTCTGCAGTTGATTCGTTAACAACCAGGATATCGTGTTCACGATAACCGCCGTGTCCCGGCATGCTCTCTGGCAGCATGATCATCGGCTCCATTGAGACAACCATTCCCGGTGCTAAAACGGTTTCAATATCCTCGCGTAATTCTAAACCGGCTTCGCGACCATAATAGTGGCTCAGTACGCCGAAGGAGTGGCCGTAGCCAAAAGTCCGATACTGCAGCAGGTCGTGCTCGCGATAAATTTCATTGAGCGAAGCGGCGATATCGCAACAACGTGCGCCAGGGCGGATGAGAGCTTGCCCACGGCGGTGCACCTCACAGTTGATCTCCCAGTGACGCAACTGCTCGTCGCTGGGCTCACCGAGGAACAGTGTTCGT
The DNA here is from genome assembly GCF_051131755.1 of Klebsiella sp. R445. Lineage (NCBI taxonomy): Bacteria > Pseudomonadati > Pseudomonadota > Gammaproteobacteria > Enterobacterales > Enterobacteriaceae > Klebsiella > Klebsiella sp. R445. The sequence continues at coordinate 1,264,950 of NZ_CP180446.1, read as the reverse complement.
TCCAGCGCGGTATAATAGCCGGCAATCATCGGAAAACAGTTCAGCGATAAAATATCCCCTTGCTTCAGACGGCGGGTGGTCACCGGATGGTGGGCGCCGTCGGTATTCAGGCCAGACTGAAACCACGTCCAGGTATCGCGCAATTCAACATGCGGCAGGCGTTTCGCAATTTCCCGGGTCATTGCCGAGGTGGCCGCAAGGGCAACTTCATACTCCGGAACATCCTCGCCAATCGCCTCGACGCATGCCGCGCCGCCAAGGTCGGCGACCTGAGCACCAATTTTAATCAGCGCGATCTCTTCGGCGGACTTAATCATGCGCATACGCATCGTCGCCGGGGCAATATCAATAAACTGCTCCTGGGATAAGTAATGGCAGAATTTAGCACGCTGTTCGATCGTCACATGATCGCCTTCCAGAGCAATCCGCTGGCTATCATCAGGAATCACTTTACGCACTGCCCGGTAGTAATTATCACGCTGCCAGTCTGTGTAAACGATATTTGCACCGTAGCTACGGCGCCATCCCTGACCTCCGTCGATATTGGTAGTAATTAAAAATGACTGGCTCGGCGTCACCACCAGAGCATACTGGCGACCAAAACTACAATATAAAAAGTCGCCGTAATAATTAATATTATGGATCGAGGTTAAAATAACAGCATCAATACTGTCTGCTTCCATGATGGCGCGTAATCCCGACAGCCGGCGCTGCATTTCATGGGTGCTGAACGTTCCTTTAACTTTTTGTCCATTCGCTATTTCAATAATGTCTGGCATGCTCATAATAAACTCCGTCGTTGATAATGGCGTGTTGCCATCATCTGGAAAACGATATCTCGCGACAAACGGAGATTATTAATTTGCGGTCATTAGCCGGCCTTATGCAGCGTATATTCACCGAGAATTTGCGTTCGTTCTGCAATATGATGCGCGGTTTCCTCTGTCAGCCAGTTAATCAACGCCTGAACGCGTGGCCGTTTCTCATTATTACGCGGGCAGGTTAACCACACCTGTCCGTCTTCGACGATATCGGTAAAAGGGCGTATCAGTGCGCCATTGCGCACTTCCGTCGCACACAAAGAGTGACGACTTAAGGCTATCCCTTGTCCGGCACAGGCGGCCTGGAGCACGAGGTCGGCACGGGAAAAGCCGGTTCCAGCCTCGACATTCAGGTCATACAGCCCGAGGCGAGCAAAATAAGAGCGCCAATGGGTGCTATAGGCATTTTGCGGCATGGAATCATGCAGTAAGCGTAAGCCGCAGAGTTCGTTGTAACTTTGCAGAGGCCGGGTTTTCATCAACTCCGGGCTGATTACGGGATAGATAACATCATTGAACAGATGTCGTTGAATTAAATTTTTATCGTCCACCCAAAATGGGGTAATGGCGATATCGACCACGTCAGATTTAAAATTGGCGGGCGTCATATCGGCATCAATTTCCAGGCTAATAGGGTACTGCTCATAAAACTGATGCAGTCGGGGAAGCAGCCATTTGGTGGCAAAGGACGGCATCACCCGAATCTTTATGGTGCCCTCAAGGGTTTCTTCACCGGTTTGGTGCAGCGTGGTTTCGAGGATGGCGAAGGCCTGACGCACCCCGATAAACAGCTGTTCACCCTGCGGGGTTAAGCGTAGCCCGGCGGGAGTCCGATGAAAGACCAGGTAGCCAAGTTGCTGTTCAAGTGATTGAATTTTCTGACTTACGGCACTCTGAGTAAGAAAAAGATCCTGCGCGGCACGGGTAAAGCTGAGATTACGCGCCGCGGCATCAAAGTAGCGCAAACCGTCGAGGGACGGTAAACCTGGTTTACGTTGCATCATCGGTTACCCTGTTGCTAAATAACCTGCAATAAGCACTATTCATGCCAAAGGCACCATTAGCGGTGCTAATAGTTATCAGTTAGAAACCACCGTTTGTCGCCGCTCAGCGAATGAATAAATATTATCAGCGTCATTTAAATTCGCGGAGAAACCTCATGAAAAATAAACTGTGGCTGTTACTGTCAATGTCTGTATTACAACTTTCGCCATTATTGATATCCACGGCTCAGGCTGATTTACTGGATGATATTAAGCAAAAAAAAGAAATAGTGATTGCCACCGAAGCGCGCTATGCCCCTTTTGAAATGCTTGAGGATGGTAAAATCGTCGGTCTGGGAAAAGATATTCTCACGGAAGTCATGAAAGGATTTCCCGGGGTGAGAGTGGTTCAGTTGGATATTCCATTTCAGGGAATTCTCCCCGGTCTGGAAAGCAAACGATTCGACTTTGTGGCAACCTCTTTAACCATTACCCGCGATCGTGAAGCAAAATTCGCCTTTACCGCTCCTTTTTCTGACGCCAGCGTGGCCATTCTGAAACGCAAAGGGGATAGCCGCATTAATAGCGCCAAAGATCTGCAGGGCATGATTGTTGCCAGTCAGGCCGGAGCGCCGCAAATCGCTGTGCTAAAGGAGTATGAAGCATCGGTACTTAAACCCACCACCGGTCACGGCGTTAAAGAAATTAAAGCCTTTATTGATTATAACGAAGCCTATGCGGCATTAGCGGCGCACCGTGTTGATGCGGTTGTGCAATCACTGCCGAATCTCGCACCGTTGGTGAAGACCCGTGGTGATACGTTTGAAATTGTACGCCCGCCGTTTGGCCCGGCCACCTGGTATGCATGGGCCGGAAGAAAAGACGCGGATAGCGCCTCACTGGTCAAATTTATCAGCGACGGTATTGTTCAGTTGAATAAATCGGGAAAACTGGCACAGCTACAAACGAAGTGGCTGGGTTTTTCGATGGCCGTTCCTGAACAAGTACCGACCCCGGCTAACTAATTTGATGGATACTGGAGGGCAATATGTTTGATATTTCAGTGGTGTTTCCCTATTTCCCTCAACTATTAATCGGCGTGCTCAGTACTTTGGCTGTATCGCTGAGCGCGATTGTCATAGGATTGATCCTCGGTTGGTTAATTTGCCTGGGGTTAAACTCTCCGCGGCGTTTTGTGCGCTGTTTTTGCAAAACCTATGTCAGTTTTTACCGTGGCACACCGTTGCTGGTCCAGTTGATATTAATATTTTATGCTTTGCCGGCCGTGGGGATCACCCTTTCGCCATGGCTGGCGGCGGTTGTGGCCCTCTCATTAAATACCGCCGCCTTCCAAGGGGAAATTCTTCGGGCCGGTTTTAAAATGTTGCCCAAAGGTCAACTGGAGGCGGCACGAGATTTTGGTTTCTCAGCGACGCAAACCCTGTTTTATATTCAGATGCCGCAGGTTTTGCGCACCATGATGCCGGCATTGATTAATGAAACCATCGATATCATTAAAAATTCGGCATTAGTTTCGGTGGTGGCGGTCCATGAGTTGATGAGAGTTACCCAAACGCTGGCCTCAACCACCTATCGGCCGCTGGAGTTTTATACGGCATGCGGGCTCCTTTATTTCCTGACCTCGTGGGGGCTGAGTATCGTTGGCGCCAGGTTAGAGAAAAGTCGCTCATCTTCGGCCCAAAGGGTATTAGCACAATGAATCTTGAGATACTTTTTACCTATAAAGATGCCATCGCCGCCGGTATTTTAATGACCTTAAAAATGAGTCTCGGCGGTATCCTGCTGGGACTGGCGATCGGTCTCTGTTTGTTTCTCCTCGAAAGACAGAAACCAGCGTTATTCAATGTGATATATCACACGTGGGTTAATGTTTTTCGCGGCACGCCGTTACTGGTACAACTCTTTCTGGTCTTTTATGGTGGCCCCTATATTGGTATTAACCTCGAAGCCCAACAGGTCGGCGTACTGTGCCTGGGAGGGTATGGTTCCGCCTATTTTGCCGAAATATTCCGCGCGGGTCGCAATGCTGTCTCTGATGGGCAAGTTGAAGCGGCGGCAGACCTTGGTTTAAGTTCATGGAAAATATTTACTTTCATTGTCTGGCCGCAAATGCTCGCGCGTATTATCCAGCCGTTGATTGGCCAGAGCATCATTCTGGTGAAAGAGTCGTCGGTGCTATCGATTATTACGGTCGGTGAACTCACCAATACCGCCATGACCATAGCCAACCAGACCTATGCGATGGTTGAAATCTACTCCTTAATGGCCATTGTCTATTGGGGGATCGCGATCGGTATTTCCCGTCTGGGTAATAAAATAGAGCGCCATTATTCTTATTCTCAATTAAGCCGAGGTTAATATTATGCGTGATTATGCTATTGAGATTAATAGCCTCAATAAACACTATGGCGAAAACCACGTTTTACGTGGCATCGATGTCAGCATTACTTCCGGAGAAGTTATTTGCGTCATTGGCGGCTCAGGGTCGGGTAAATCCACGTTGTTACGCTGCATAAACTTTTTAGAGGATTATAGCTCCGGCGGGATTGTGGTTAATGGCGAATGCGTCGGCTATGAACCACTCGGCGGCGAGAAACGCCGGCGATTAAGCGACAGAGAAAACCGTCAGGCTTTACGCGACGTCTGTATGGTCTTTCAGCAGTTTAATCTGTGGCCGCATATGACGGTACTCGATAACGTCGCCACACCGCTACGGCGGGTTAAAAAGGTCTCCCGTGAAGCAGCCTACGCCGAGGCGAAAACGCAGCTGGCGCGGGTTGGTCTGGCAGACAAAGCCGATAGCTGGCCTGCGATGTTATCCGGTGGTCAGCAGCAGCGTGTTGCCATCGCCCGGGCATTGACCATGAAACCCGGCATTATGCTGTTCGATGAACCGACTTCAGCGCTTGACCCGGAACTGGTCGGGGAGGTGCTAAAAGTCATCCGCAACCTTGCTAATGATGGTATGACCATGATGATTGTGACCCATGAGATGGGGTTTGCCGCTAAAGTCTCCGATCGGGTGCTGTTTCTTGCCGATGGCTGTATTGAAGAGCAGGGGCCGCCGGCGCAACTGTTTCATCAGCCGAGAAGCCCACGGCTGCAATACTTTTTATCCTCATGGAGTGAACGCCAGTCGGGGGCGACACTGCCTGAAACGGCGCTGCGGGCGTCAGCATGAAGCAGGGAATTGCTTTTGGCGCGCTGGCGGGTGCCTGCTGGGGATTCATCTTCCTGCCACCGATGTTGTTACCCGAGGTCTCACCGCTGCTGTTAACCTGCGGGCGTTTTGCAACCTATGGCGTCCTGGCGGCAATTTTACTGATTCCACAATGGCGCAGCATTACCCGCGTCTGGCATCATCGCGATCTGCTGACGCTGATCCGTCTTTCACTGCTGAGCAATGTGCTTTATTTTCTGCTAGTCGCGGCGGCCGTGCAGCAGATCGGCATCGCCGCAACCTCGTTAGTGATTGGCTTAATACCGGTGATGGTTCCGTTGCTTGGTCACAGAGACCAGCATGCGCCGCCGTTCAGGCAATTAGTGTTGCCGATGGCAGCGATCGTCGGCGGAGTGGTGCTGATTAATCTGCATGCGCAGCAGTCGTCCGCGTACCCAACTGCGGGGGGAAAACAGCCGATGCTGGGGATGCTTTGCGCCTTCGCCGCATTGCTGTGCTGGAGCCGTTACGCTGTCGATAACTCCCGCACTCTGAAAACGCTCCCTTACAACAGCAATCAGTGGTCGCTGTTGATTGGCTTGTGTACGGGAGGTATCTCGCTACTGCTGTGGCTCATTGCCAGTCTCTGTGGGTTTTCCGCCGTGGATTTATCGTTACCAGAGGATGCGCAAACGCTGTTTTGGGCAATGAACGTGGTGCTGGCCGTGGTCTCTTCGTGGCTGGGATATCTGGCCTGGAATCTCTGTTCCCGGCGCCTTCCGGTATCGTTGACGGGGCAGATGGTGGTCTTTGAAACCCTTTTCGCGCTGTTATACGGCTTCATCTATCTCCGGCGTTTTCCGGATCTGCTGGAAAGTGCCGCCATTCTGCTGTTACTGGGCGGGGTCCTGGCCGCGGTGCATTGCCATCAACACCACAATCGCCTCCAGGCGACGGTATAAACTCGCAGGCAGCTGTGCTGGTGGCATCCTGACCGTCGAGGGGAAATGACGATGGCTCATGCAGCATTCATGCATGGCCAGGTCCGGTCACAAATATGGCACGGAAAGCTTATTTTACGCCTCATGTGCGCAGTAGATAGCTTCAAAATAATGACCATGTTTGTTATATTGTTGCTTATTGATTATTCACCTCTGCGGTGCCAAAAAGAACAAGATTCACCGCGACCCAGGAAGACAACATGTTAGATTACCGCTTCCCGACAGCTTTGCAGATGGTTCTTAGCGTAGCGATGGCGGAGGAGATGGGTGAACGTTCGACGAGTTCGATTCTGGCCTACGGCCTGGAAGCCAACCCGAGCTTAATCCGCAAACTCATGGTACCGCTGACCCGTGACGGAATTATTGTCTCCACGCTGGGGCGCAACGGTTCCATCCATCTTGGCCGCCCGGCAGAAAGCATCACCCTGCGTGATATCTACATCTCGGTTATCGAAGATAAAAAACTGTGGGCATCCCGGCCCGATGTGCCGGCACGTTGCGTGGTGAGCGCCAACGCCTGCTGGTATTTCAAATCCATTGCCGATGAAGCCGAGCAGGCCTCGCTGGATGTGCTGGCCCGTCATACCGTGGCCAGCGCGCTGGCAAAAGTCAAAAAGGGCGATACCAGCGGATGCGTCGCGGTGCCGGAACTGGATACCCGCGATAAAAAAGCCCGCTAGCGTGACTTTAGCCTAAAAAAAACCGCCTTCAGCGCATGTCTGAAGGCGGTTTTTTATTGCCTGCGGGGGTTAACCCGGCAAAATCCCGGCATCGGGTTTTCTACGCGCGACAAGCTTACGCAGCGCGACGTAAAACACCGGGGTCAGGAACAGACCAAACAACGTCACGCCAAGCATCCCGGAGAACACCGTGATCCCGGTCACGCCGCGCACTTCGGCTCCGGCGCCGTGGCCGAGGATCAGCGGGATGGTCCCGGCAATAAAGGCGATAGAGGTCATCACAATCGGGCGCAAACGCAGGCGACAAGCTTCCAGCGCCGACTCCATAATGCCTTTCCCCTGGATTTCCAGCTCACGCGCAAACTCAACGATCAGAATCGCGTTTTTACAGGCCAGCCCCATCAACACCACCAGCCCGACCTGCACGAAGACGTTATTATCGCCCCCGGTTAGCCACACGCCAAACAGGGCAGAGAGCAGGGTCATCGGCACGATGAGGATCACCGCCAGCGGCAGGGTCCAGCTCTCATACAGCGCCGCCAGCACCAGGAAGGCCAGCAGTACCGCCACCGGGAAGACAATCAGCGCGGTATTCCCCTGAGTTGCCTGCTGGAAGCTCAGGTCGGTCCATTCAATATTCATCCCGTTTGGCAGCAGTTGTTTCGACATCTCGGCCACCTGCGTCATCGCCTGGGCCGAGGAGAGCACGCGGGGATCGGCATCACCAATCAGATCCGCCGCCGGATAGCCGTTATAGCGGATCACCGGGTCCGGCCCGTAGGTGGTGCTGATATTGACCATGCTGCCAATCGGCACCATTTCGCCCTGGCTATTGCGCGTGCGCAGATTCGCAATATCTTCCACGCTGTCGCGGAACGGCCCGTCGGCCTGCGCCATCACGCGCCAGGTGCGGCCAAACTGGTTAAAGTCGTTCACATAGGACGATCCCAGATAGGTTTGCAGCGTGCCGAACAGATCGGTCAGCGACACCCCCTGGGCTTTGGCCTTATCACGATCGACCTGCACCTCCAGCTGCGGCACGTTGGCCTGATAGGTCGAGATCGGGAAGTGCATTCCCGGGGTCTGCATGATTGCCCCGGACAGAGTATTCACCGCCGTTTGCAGGGTGCCGTAGCCTAAGCCACCGCGGTCCTGAATATACAGCGAGTAGCCGGAACCCTGGCCTAACCCGAGAATCGGCGGCGGCAGGATCGAGAAGCCGAAGCCCTGCTGGATCTGCGCGATTTTGGCGTTGATCTCGGCGTTAATTTCCGCGGCCGTATGCTTGCGCTGATCGAACGGTTTCAGGCCAAAAAATACCGTGCCGGTGTTCGGGGTGTTGGTGAACTGCAGCGCGTTCAGCCCGGGAAACGCCACCGCGTAATCCACGCCTTCGGTATTCATCCCGATTTCGCTCATCTGGCGGATCACCGCATCGGTGCGCGACAGCGACGAGCCTTCCGGCATTTTGACACCGCCGATCAGGTACAGCTTATCCTGGGTCGGAATAAAACCACCGGGGACGGCTTTAAACATCACGCCGGCGGCGCACAGCAATAGCACATACACGACAAACACCGCGCCACGACGTCCCAAAGTTTTACCCACCAGCGCCTGGTAGCCGTGCGAACTGCGCAGGAAGAAGCGGTTGAACGGGCGGAACAGCCAGCCGAGCAGACGGTCGATCAGCCGGGTAGGGAGGTCCTTCGGCGCCCCGTGCGGTTTCAGCAGCAGGGCGGCCAGCGCCGGGGAGAGCGTCAGCGAGTTGATGGCAGAGATCACCGTCGAAATGGCGATGGTCACCGCAAACTGCTTATAGAACTGCCCGGTAACGCCGGAGAGAAACGCCATCGGCACGAACACCGCGCACAGCACCAGCGCGATGGCGATAATCGGCCCGGAGACCTCACGCATCGCCTGGTGCGCCGCCTGCAGCGGGGCCAGCCCCTCTTCGATATTACGCTCGACGTTTTCCACTACCACAATCGCATCGTCCACCACGATCCCAATGGCGAGGACCAGGCCAAACAGGCTCAGGGTATTCAGCGAGAAGCCAAGCAGATAGAGCACGCTGAACGTCCCGACCACCGACACCGGTACCGCAATCAGCGGGATGATCGAGGCGCGCCAGGTCTGCAGGAATAAGATAACCACCAGCACCACCAGCACCACCGCTTCGAGCAGGGTTTGCACCACCGCGCGAATCGAGTCGCGGACAAATACCGTCGGGTCATACGGAGCGGCCCATTTCATATCTTCCGGGAAGCGCGTGGACAGCTCGTCCATTTTGGCGCGTACCGCATTAGACAAGTCGATGGCGTTGGCCCCCGGCGACTGGAAGATACCGATCCCGACCGCGTCTTTATTATTCAGTTGGGAGCGCAGGGCGTAGCTGCCCGATCCCATTTCGATGCGCGCGACATCGCGCAGACGCACCAGCGAACCGTCCTGGGCCGTTTTAAGAATGATATTGCCGAACTCTTCTTCGGTATGCAGACGGCCCTGGGCATTAATCGAGATCAGGAAATCGCTCTCTTTCGGCAACGGCTCGGCGCCCAACTGTCCGGCGGATACCTGGACGTTTTGCTCCTGCATCGCGGTGACCACGTCCGAGGCGGTCAGCCCGCGCGCCGCCACTTTATTGGGATCTAACCACACGCGCATGGCGTATTCGCCGGAGCCGAAAATCTGGATTTGTCCGACGCCAGGCAGGCGCGCCAGCTCATCTTTCACTTTCAGCGTGGCGTAGTTGCGCATATACAGCGAGTCGTACTTGCCGTTTGGCGAGAACAGATGGACCACCAGGGTCAGCGTCGGCGACTGTTTCTGGGTGGTGATCCCCAGACGGCGCACGTCTTCCGGCAGGCGCGCTTCGGCCTGCGATACCCGGTTCTGCACCTGAACCTGCGCCTGGTCAGGGTCGGTACCCGGACGGAAGGTGACGGTGGTGACCAGCACGCCATCGGAGCCGGCGACGGATTTCATGTACATCATGTTTTCGACGCCGTTGATTGCCTCTTCCAGCGGCGTTGCCACGGTTTCGGCGATCACTTTCGGGTTGGCGCCGGGGTACTCGGCGCGCACCTGCACGCTCGGCGGCACGACGTCAGGGTATTCACTGACCGGCAGCAGTGGAATAGAAATGAGCCCGGTAATAAAAATCAAAATCGACAGCACCGCGGCGAAAATCGGCCTGTCGATAAAAAAGCGGGAAAAGTCCATGCGTTGGATTCTCTGGTAAGGGATCAGTTAAGGGCAGGGCTGGTAGTCATTGCGACGGTTTTCGCGTCTACCGGCATGCCCGGCATAAACACTTTTTGTAAACCGTCGACGATGACTTTATCGCCCGGGTTCAACCCCTGCTGGACGATGCGTAACCCGGCAGCCAGGCGGCCCGGCTTGATATCGCGGCGCTGCGCTTTGCCCTCTTTATCCACGATGTAAACGTATTTGCGGTCCTGATCGGTGAGCACCGCTTTGTCGTCTATCAGCGTGGCTTTGAATTCGGCGCTGCCCGGCAGACGCACGCGGGCAAATAATCCCGGCGTAAACAGCCGCTGGGCGTTATCCAGCAGCGCGCGCATGCGGATCGTGCCGGTGCTCGGCGTTAACTGATTATCGAGAAAGTCGACTTTCCCCTGATGGGGGTAACCGTCCTCGCCAACCAGGCCAATCTCCACCGGCAGTGCCTGGTGGTTGCTGGCGGCACCCTGGCCGCTGCGGGCGAGGTTTTGATAGTGAAGATAGGTCGACTCGTCCACGTCAAAGTAGACGTAGACCGTCTTCTGCGAGACCACGGTGGTGAGTACGCTGGCGCTGTCGCCCGCCGTCACCAGGTTACCGCTGGTGATCAGCGCCCGGCTGGCCCGGCCATCGATGGGGGCGGTCACCTTGGTGAAGTCCTGGTTCAACTGGGCGGCATCTACCGCCGCCTGCGCGGCGCGAATATCGGCCTGAGCCTGGGTGGCGGCCGCACGGCGCTGCTCCCACTCTTCGCGGGATACCACATTGGTATTGATGAGTTTATCGGTGCGATTGGCCTCGCTGCGCGCCAGGCTGGCCTGGGTTTTGGCTCTGGCCAGCGTGGCCTGCGCCTGCTCCAGCGCGGCGCGATAGGTGCGGTCATCGATAGTGAACAGCACTTCACCTTTTTTCACTTCCTGGCCGTCGGTGTAGTTCACTTTCTCTATGTAGCCGGAGACGCGCGGGCGGAGCTGCACGCTCTCCACTGCTTCAATCCGCCCGTTAAAACTATCCCATTGGCTAATGGATTTCACCACCACGTCAGCGGCGCTGACTACAGGGGCCGCAGGAGCGGCGTTCTGCGCGACGCTGTTGTCGCAGCTGGCAAGCAGCAGCGCGATGAATGCGCCCCCTGTTAAGCGCAGAGGAAAGTTAACCCAGTATTTTTGCAGGCTCATTATTTTTATTCCGGTGATTATTGCCGCCGGGCAAGACGCAGCGAAGCACGCTACGCCACTTCCTGTGTCCGGTCGGCCTGAGGTCATTTGTGCCGTTCATCGCCACAAAACTGTAACAGTTACGAATACACTATCACGGCGATTGTAGGAAGGTGACAGACTAAGTGCAATAATAATTGTTTCACTTTAAGTGCTGTTTTTTTGCCGACGCTGTCAGGTTTGTCACACATCTGCAGACTGGGGATTTTAGTGCAACAATAAAACTTGCAATTAATACAAAAAACAGCCACTTTTAAATGCAATAAATAGAAATACTTTTATGCTGTGCACAGGGGGACCCAACATGAGCACCGGCACTTTTATGCATGATTTACTCGACTGGATTGATAACCACCTTGAAAGCCGCCTCGATATTGACACGGTCTCCAGGCGGGCAGGGTATTCAAAATGGCACCTGCAGCGGATCTTCAAAGCGCACACCGGCCACGCCATTGGCGAATACATCCGTGCCCGCAAGCTGCAAAAATCACTGGAGCGCTTAACCGACAGCGACGAGCCAATCCTCAACGTGGCCATCGCTCTGGGCTTTGATTCCCAGCAGTCCTTCAACCGCAGCTTCAAGCGCCAGTACGGCCAGGCGCCGGGCGTCTGGCGCCGTAATCTGGCCGCCGCCGATGCAAACCCGGCCTGCCAGCACCGCTGATATCCGCGCATTCAGGGGATCAAAAGCGCCCGGGGCTAAGGCCGTGCGCGCTTTCGGAGGGCATTGAGCCGATCCTCGCCGGCGGTTTACGTCTGTGCAACTGCACCGTTAACGTGCAGTCTCAGCATTGAATGCGTGCAGAGCTTTGCCTTGCGCTGGTCTTCCCGTCCCAGTTCTTCCTCATTTTTATTGTTGATTATCAAACCGTTATTTTTTTAACCGACCAATGGCCCTCATTGGCATGTTTCATGCTCTTATCATTCTGTTCAAGTTACTTGACTAACGTTCAAACAACTTTCAGAGAGCGAACCATGAAACCGACCCGTTTTTCCGTATCTGCCTGTGGGGCAATGTTGCTATCCGCCAGCCTGTATTCGTCTGCGGCCTTTAGCGCCGATCTTCTGCAACGCGTGAAGGAGGCGAAAGTCATCACCGTGGCGACCGAAGCGCGATATGCCCCGTTTGAATATGTTGATAACGGCAAAATCGTCGGGTACGACGTGGATTTGATGAACCATATCCTCGAAAAGTCGCTGCCTGGGGTGAAGGTTAAACAGCTGGATCTGCCTTTCCAGGGCATTCTCCCGGGGCTGGATGCCGGGAAGTTCGATTTTGTCGTCACGGCGGTGACCGTGAACAAGCAACGGATGGCGCATTTCGCCTTTACGGCCCCGATTGCGGAATCCACGGTTGCGCTGCTGAAACGGGCAGATGATAGCGCCATTAAGACCCCGGCAGACCTCAGTGGCAAAGTGATTGGCTCCCAGGCTGGTTCGGGCCAACTCCAGGTGTTGCAGTCCTTCGACAACGCGCTGCGGGCGAAAGGCAAACCAGGTATTAAAGAGATCAAACAGTACGTCGCTTTTGATGAAGCTTACGCTGACCTTGCGTCTCATCGTCTGGACGGCGTCGCCCAGTCCCTCTCAAATCTTGGGCCGCTGATCAAAACGCGCCCTGGGGTCTTCGCCACCTTACCGGAGATGATCGGTCCACAGACCTACTTCGGCTGGGTAGGGCGCAAAGACGCGGATAGCGCCTCGCTGGTGAAAGTGATCAGCGACGGGATCGTCGAGGCTAACCGCGACGGCACGATGAAAGCGCTGCAGCAAAAATGGTTCGGCTTCACCATGACCATTCCGGCAAGCGACATGCCTGCCCCGGCGCTGTGAGTCGTTGACGATGACGGATTTCATCACCAGCTTTGTCCGCTGGCTCCCGGTACTGCTGGAGGGGGCATTAACGACGGCAACGCTGTGCCTGACGGCGATGGCGGCCGGATTTTTAGTGGGGACGGGCGTCTGGCGCCTGTCGATAAGTCCGCTACGGCTGTATCGCTTTGTGGCCCATGTCTGGGTCAGCCTGTTCCGCGGCACGCCGGTGCTGGCTCAGCTGTTGCTGTGCTTTTATCTGCCTTCCTGGTTCGGGCTGGATATTCCCGGTTTTGTGGCGGCGGCGCTTGCCCTGACGCTCAATACGGCCGCCTACCAGTCGCAGATCCTCAAAAGCGGCTTTGCCAGCCTGGCACCAGGCCAGCTGGAGGCGGCGGCTATCTGCGGCCTCACGCCGGCGCAAATTTTATGGCGCATTCAGATACCGCAGGTGGTGCGCACCACGTTGCCCTCATTGATCTCTGAACTGATTGATGTGGTGAAGGCCTCGGCGGTGGTGTCGGTTATTGCCTTGACTGACCTGATGCGCGTGGGGCAGCAGCTGGCTTCTTCGACCTACCAGCCGCTGCAGGTGTACCTCGCCGTCGCGCTGGTCTATCTGCTGCTTACCAGCTTGCTGGCCCTGCTCGGGCGTCAGGCGGAGCGTCACTGGCAGAGGGAACAACGATGAGTGAATTGATGCAGTATCTGCCCGAGTATCTGCAGGCCCTCGGCGTCACGTTATGGCTGAGCCTGTGCGCCGCCTGCGGCGGCATGGTGGTCGGGTTTATGATGCACAGCCTGTGCCGTCACCACGCGGTGGCCTTTCGTCTGTGGCGCACCTATGTCTGGGTCATACGCGGTACGCCGTTCCTGGCGCAGCTGGCGGTTATCTATTTTGGGCTGCCGTCGGTCGGCATCATGCTCAGCGCCGTCGAGGCGACGATCCTCTCGCTGATGCTCTATAGCGCAGCCTACTTTAGCGAAATCTTTCGGGCGGCGTGGAACAGCATCCCGTCCGGACAGCGGGAAGCGGCGCTGGCGAACAATATCTCTTCGTTCCGCTGCTTCTGGCATATCCAGACGCCGCAGGCCCTGCGCTTTGCCCTGCCGCTGCTCGGTAACCAGTTTATTTTGACCATCAAAGAGAGCGCGATCGCCTCGGTCATTACGGTACCGGAATTGACCATGACCACGAGTCAGATTGTCGCCAACACCTATAGCTACGTTCTGCCTTATACCCTGCTGATTATCAGCTACTGGCTGCTGGCCCAGGGGGTAAGCCTGAGTGTCAGAACACTAAGCCACGTCCTGAGAACCGGAGAATAACGTGAGCAATACATCCGCACCTGTACTTGAAATGCGACATGTAGGTAAGTCATTCGCCGACCATGTGGTTCTGCATGATTTCAATCTGAGCGTCCACCATGGGGAGATCGTCACGCTGATCGGCCCCTCGGGATCCGGCAAGACGACCGCCCTGCGCTGTATGAATTTTCTCGAAGCCTACGATCGCGGTGAGGTGCTGATCAAAGGGCAGCTCCTTGGCTATTCCGGCACCCAGCGAGGCCCGTCCTGCATTGACAGCGCCAGCCTGATTGCGGAAGTCCGTAAGCCGCTGGCCATGGTCTTTCAGCAGTTCAATCTCTGGCCACATATGACGGTGCTGGAGAACGTCAGCGCGCCGTTGGTACTGGGGAAAAAAATGCCCCGCCATGAGGCAAAGCAGGCAGCCTTAGCCGCGCTTGCCCGGGTGGGGATGGCGCAAAAAGCCGGCGACTGGCCGGTACGTCTGTCCGGTGGGCAGCAGCAGCGGGTTGGCATTGCCCGCGCGCTGGCGCTGAACCCGGAACTGCTGCTGCTGGATGAGCCTACCTCGGCGCTTGATCCGGAACGCGTCGAAGAGGTGCTGGATGTGATCCGCGACCTCGCCGGGCAGGGGATGACCATGGTGATGGTGACCCATGAAATGGCCTTCGCAGCGCATATCTCTTCGCGGCTGGTGTTTATGGCCGACGGACAGATTATCGAAAGCGGGACACCGCGGCAGATGTTCACCCGCCCCGAAAGTGAGCGGTTGCGCAGCTTCCTTGCGCCACTGTTTCGCCGTCCCTTACAAACCGAAGAGCTGGAGAAATTAGCATGATGGAAGCCAGCTTACAGGTCGCTCAGCACCTCGATGACGCATGGCTGCAACAGCAGCTGGCGGAGCTCGCCGGGTTTGGCAAACTGGCCAACGGCGGCGTGGACCGCCAGGCGCTGAGCGACGTAGAACTTGATGCACGGGCCTGGCTTATCGGCCTCGCGCGTGAACTCGGCTGCGAAGTCTACTGCGACGCGGCGGCAAACCTGTTTTTCCGCCGCCCCGGACGCCGGGCGTTGCCACCGGTCGGCACCGGCAGCCATATCGATACCCAACCCTGCGGCGGCAACTACGATGGTTGCTACGGGGTGATCGCCGGGCTGGCATGCCTGAAAGCGCTGAATGACGCCCAGGTGGTCACCGAACGCCCGGTCGAGGTGGTTATCTGGACCAACGAAGAGGGAACCCGCTTCGCGCCCGGCGCGATGGGATCCAGTGCTTTTGTCGAACCTGCGCGGCTTGCCGGCTATCTGGCGGCTATTGGGGAAGATGGCGTGCCCTTTAACGAGGCGTTAGCGCGCCATCGGCAGCGTTTCCCAGAGATACCGCCGCGGCCAGATCGTGATCTGGCCTGCTTTGTCGAATTACATATCGAACAGGGGCCGGTTCTGGAGGCTCATGATTTGTCGCTGGCGGTGGTGCAGGGTATCCAGGGCGTGCGCTGGTATCAGGTGACCTGTCAGGGCGTATCGGCCCATGCAGGAACGACGCCGATGGGCTTGCGTCAGGACGCAATGAACCTTGCGCGGGAGTTAGTGAACCACATTGAACGGACGATGGGCGATACCGACGATGCGCAGTTGCGCATGACCTTCGGCCGCTGGCAGGTCACCCCTAACGCCATCAACACCATTCCCTCGCAGGTGAGCTTTACCCTGGATTTCCGCCATCCCGCGGATGAGACCCTGCTCCGGCTCGATGCCCTGATGGCCGGGCTGAGCAGCGAACGGGTGACCGTCGATACGCTGTTAGCCAAAGCGCCGGTGGCTTTTGAGGCGTCAATGAATCAGGTGTTAACCAACGCCGCAAATGCGCTGGATATTGCCCATATGGCGCTGCTGTCCGGAGCCTTTCATGACGCGATGTATCTGGCGGAGCACTGTCCCACCAGCATGTTATTTGTCCCCAGCCATCAAGGCATTAGCCATAACCCGGCTGAATTTACCGAACCACGCTCGTTGGCCGCAGGCGCTCGTACATTAGCCTGCGCCCTGACCGAGCTTTCCGCTACTTTTGAAGGAGTTTTACCATGACCACGACGACCCATTATCCCGCTTGCTGTGACCACGACAATGGCGACGCCCTCGGCGTGAACCCGACGGCGACCACCCCGATCTCGCCGGATGGCGCGCCGGTGATTAACGAACTCTACACCATCCCACCGCGCTGCGGTCGTGCGGTGCTGCTGAAAAAAGGCCAGGTGATCCGCATCATCAACACCCCGGGGAGCCAGGTGTGCGATACCTGGTTTTTCAATCACGCCGATCTGAGCGAGTTTGCCTCGATGGAGCACACCCGCGCGTTCATCGACAAAATCATCCCCCAGCCGGGCGATGTGCTGGCGACCAACCACCGCCGGGCCATCGCCACGCTGCTGACCGATACCTCGCCGGGAGTGCATGACACGATGATCGCCGCCTGCGACCTCTACCGTTACAGCAATATGGGGATCACGGAGTACCACGATAGCTGCGCCGACAACCTGCGGATGGCGCTGCAGGCGATTGGGCTGCGCGCCCGCGAAGTGCCCCAGCCGCTGAACCTGTGGATGAATACGCCGGTCAATCCGGACTACACCATTTCCTGGTTGCCTACGGTCAGTAAAGCGGGTGATTATGTAGAGATTCGTGCTGAACTGGACTGCGTGGCGGTGATGTCGGCGTGCCCTCAGGATATCGTGCCGATCAACGGCTGTTCGCCGCAAGAGGTCCAGTTCATCGTGATGGCGTGATGGATAATGTCCGGGCCCGCCGCAAGCGGGCCTGTTGCTGGATTGAATGAAACTCATACATGAAAAATACGACTGAACTGAAATCTTCGGGAACGCGTCTCGGCATGCGCTTGCGCCATGCCAGGCTGGTGCAGGAAATGACGCTTAAGCAGCTGGCGCAGAAGGTGGGGTGCTCGGAAAGTTTGCTGTCGAAGCTTGAGAATGAAGCGGCAAGCCCGTCGCTGGCGATGCTGCATCGGTTAGCCAAAGCGCTGGACACCAGCATTGCCGACCTGATGGCGGAAGACTGGGTGGCTGATGCGCCGATCCTGAAGCCCGAACAGCGCCAGCGTAAGCGCTTCCTGCAACGTAACAAAAAGGGCGGCATTGAGCTGGAAAACCTCACCTGGCACCACAAAGGCGGGCTGCTGCAGGGCAATATTCATATTATTGAGCCCGGCGTGGAGAGCGATGGCCTGATTGAGCACCATGGCGAAGAGATGGGCTACGTGCTGGAAGGTGAAGTGGAGCTGCGGCTCGGCGACGACGTATGGCGCCTGACGCAGGGGGATTCCTTCTATTTTCCAAGCCAGGTTCCCCACGGGTACCGTAACGTGGGCAGCGTGGTGGCGAAAGTTCTGTGGGTCAACACCCCCGTCACCTTCTGATATGCCCCGGTTGTCATTCAAAGCACGCCGCCCGCTCCCAACACTCGCCGCAGCTTTAGCGCGTCAGCCAGAACTCGCGTTGTAAGGCCAGGGTCTCTTCTTCGATCTCCGCCACCGGCCCGAGCAGCGAAATCGCTTTCTGCCCGTGGCTGAAGACCCAGGAGGCCGGAACGCTCATCGTCGGGTTTTCCTGGTGGCTGCCGGTGCAGGCCAGCAGCTGTTCTTCGCTCATGCCGTAAACCACCCTGCCAATATTGGCCCAGTAAATGGTACCCGCGCACATGCAGCAGGGTTCGACCGCCGTGTAGAGCGTGCATTGCCAGAGATATTCCGCCGGGTAGTTGCTGGCGGCGATGCGCGCCAGCGTCGACTCCGCATGGTTAACGGTATCAATGTTGCACTGGGTCAGCAGCACGGTGTGGCCATCCGGCGCCACCAGTACCGCGCCGAAAGGGTGTCTGCCGAGAGCAATGGCCCGGCGGCCCACCTCGTTGGAAAGTCTGAGAAACTGAATATCACCAGGGGTAATCAAAGTGCTGTCTCCGTGTCAGATGTGCGGCGATGAAGTAAGGCATTCAGCAGGACGGCGGTGAAACCACCGATAAAAATCCCGCTATCCATAAACAGTTTTACCGAGGGGGGAAGGTGCTGGAACAGGGCCGGGAAGGCTACAGGCAGCACGCCAACCGCTATGGATACCGAAACGATAAGGACATTTTTCTCATCGTTAAAATCGACGGTTTTTAACTCCCGTACGCCGGCCGCCAGGGTCATTCCAAACATCAGCACCGCCACGCCGCCGAGCACCGGACTGGGAATGATCGCCACGATGGCACCGAGCTTGGGAAACAGGCCCAGGGCCACCAGAATCAGCCCCGCGGCGATCAGGACGCTGCGGCTGGTGACTTTGGTCAGCATCAGCAGACCGGCATTTTGTGAGAAGGCGTTGTAGGGGAAGCTGTTCAGGCATCCGCCGACCAGGGTCGATAGCCCGTCGGCGCGGATCGCGTCAGCCAGACGCCGGGAGGTGGTGGGCTGGCCAATCAGCTTATCGATCAGCAGGATGTTGCCCGTGGTCTCGGTCATTACGATCAACATCGACAGGCACAGCACCACAATCGGCGCGAGCGAAAACTGCGGCATCCCAAAGGCGAACGGCAGGCTGAAGCCGACCCAGGAGGCCTGCGTCACGGCGTCGAAATGGCTTAATCCGCACAGCCAGGCCCCCAGCGTGCCGATCAGCAGCCCGAACAGGATACTGAAGTTACGCATCACGCCGCGGGTATTGCAGTAAAACAGCAGGGTCACGACGAGGGTGGCAAAACCGAGCAGCAAATTACGCGGCTGGGCAAAATCGGGCGCATCCGGGATCCCGCCTCCCAACCAGATTGCCGCGGCGGGCATCAGTGAAATACCAATCAGTGCGATCACGCAGCCAATCACCAGCGGCGGGAAAAAATGCACCAGGCGGCTAAATACCGGGGCCACCAGCAGCGTGAACAGACCGCAGGCGATCACCGAACCGAAAATAGTGGCGATGCCGTACTGCTGCCCGATCATCAACATCGGCGCCAGCACGATAAAAGAGCATCCCTGGATCAGCGGCAAGCGACTGCCGAAACGGCCAATCCCTATCGCCTGCAAAAGCGTGGCCAGCCCCGAGGTCAGCAGGCAGGCATTGATCAGGGTAATCGTTTCGCTACTGCTCAGCTTCAACACGGCCGCCAGAATCAGCGGGACGGTGACGGTGCCGGCATACATCACCAGGACGTGCTGGAGTCCAAGAGAGGCAATGCGTTTTACGCTAAGCGAGTGGGTGGTGCTGTGGTTTTCTAAAACGGTAGCCATGGTAATCCCCTGAAAATACGCGAAGGAAGAGGTCGCCACTATATGTGTGGAAACGTGATATAAGTTAGTCAGCTGTTTTCAGTTTTATTGAAATCTGGGGGGCAAAATGCGCTATTCATTGGAGCAACTTATGGTCTTCGAGCAGGTTGCCCGCTCCGGCTCGTTTTCTGCTGCCGCACGGGTACTGAAGCGATCGCAGTCGTCGGTGAATATGGCGATGAGTAATCTTGAAGACGAATTTAATGTCCGCTTATTCGAGCGCTCGCCGCGCCAGGTCACGCTGACCGGGGAGGGCGCGGTGCTACGCGAATACATCAAAACCGTGCTCGAACAGTGCAACGTGCTGGAGCAGCGGGTCGGTGCCTACAATGTGCAGACCGAAGCCAGCCTGACCCTGGCGATCGAGGTGCCTTACCCGACTATCGCCCCGGTTTTATATGAATTTGCTATGACTTTTCCTCAGGTTGATATCCATATCCGCGAGCCACATCAGGGGGATGTGACGGGACTGGTGAGCAGAGGCGAGGTGGACGCCGGGATCGTGATTTCCCGCAGAATTGACGGCGATCGGCTGCAGTTCGTGCAGTTAGGCAAGGTTATTATGGTGCACGTGGTCAGCGCCTCGCACCCGCTGGCGAGCCAGGGCCCGGTCTCTTTCGCCGATCTGCATCGCTGGCGCCATATTACCTTTGGTCCCCAGGAACAACACATTGCCACCACCGAATATCTCGGCAGCCCAATGCTGTGGCGCGTCGAAAGCTATAACGCGATGATCGCCGCCGCCAGCGCGGGACTCGGCTGGGCCTCCCTCCCGCGGTTGTTTGTCGAAAAAGAGCTAAACGAAGGCCAACTGGTTGAGCTGCGACAGCAGGAGTATCCCCACACCGACTGGGTGGTCGGGGTCGATTTGCTGTGGTCGAAGCACAAACGGGTGGGCAAATCGCTGCACTGGCTACGGGATCGGCTTATCCAGCATAAAATCTTCGAGCAGGATAATAGCGGCAACCGCACCACGTTATAGTCCAGCGCGCGGTAACCCCAGCGACAGTCTCTGTCACATGGCATGTTCATCATTTTTGCTGTTTAGCCGTTTTCGTTGGCGGACAGCTGTCGGTGCCCTGCATGATGACTTTTTCATTTTGCGTGTCGGTTCCATAGATGCAAATTTTACCCTCATCGGTCTGGACTTCTTCCTTGAGTGGCAAAATAACGTCCTGAGCAATGGCATTGCATGACATCGCCGCAATGAAAGCGAGGGTTGGCACGGCTAACATTCGTTTCATCGGTTTTCTCCTGAGGTCAATCTCATCTTGAGATCTTCTGCATAATCATCGTGTAAGGGGATATCTGCTTTTATGGTGGCGTGACGACTTCTGACCAGAACGTGTGACCACGCTCTGCAACAACAACGCCTTTCGCTTGCTGGTCTGGACTATAGCTATTACCTAACGTAACGGAAAGCGCTTTCCATTTATGGATGGGTTAATTGTGATTAGGATCACCAGAAATAATCAATTACCGACAATATGATACGGATATCTGGGAGGGGGACGGAGAACTCATCGTTGGATGCGTCGTTTCCATTGCCATTCGGTCTGTGCCATCTCTGGCCCCTTGAATCTGCTATTTCGATGTTATCCATAACCTCTTCAAGCATATTTGTGTGATTTAAATCACTAAAACATCCTTTTTTATCTCAGATTTGTGATTTGATCCGGTAAATATGGAAAGCGCTTTCCGTTATGGGATATACATTTCCTTTTTTGATCCGTACATTTCCACTGCAACGTTAAGCAGTGCAAATAATAAACAAAGGGATCATATGAGAAAGCTAATTAAATCAATACCTCTGTCCTTGATCGCCGTAACGGTAATGAGCAGCTACGCCAGCGCAGATGATAAATACGATTTTCAACTGCACGGTTACATGCGTTCCGGGATTCTGGCTAACAGCGACGGAAACCGTTCCAACTCCGTGGGGTTAATGCCGGATGGCAAATGGCGTCTTGGTAACGAAGAAGACACCAAAATTGAACTGATTCCGACGGTGACGCTGAAGTCAGATACCGGTGCGGTGGCCCGTATTCAGGCCAACCTGACGCACCAGACCAAATGTACCGCCGACTGGAACTGTCGCGATGACGACGACCATGACGTTCAGTTCCGTGAGGGTTTTGCTGAACTCAGCAACCTCGATTTTGCTCCGGATATCACCTTCTGGGCCGGTAAGCGCTACAGCAGCTCTAACACTTCCAGCCACCAGTTTGACTGGGAGTACATCCAGTACAACGGGACCGGCGGTGGTTTTGACAATATGGACCTCGGGTTCGCCCGTTTTGATGCCGGGGTCTATGCCTTCTCGCCAACGGATGAAACCGATGCCTATCCGGTTGATCAAGGTGACAAGGGCTACCCGGACGATTACTCCCTCAACCTGTGGTTCAAGAAAATTGGCGGCACCGGTCTGGACCTCGAATTTATCGGCCACCATATGAACCGCAACGAAAACCATTCGACGGCGGCAGAAAAAGGCTACGGCTTTACCGGCGTGTACAACTTTGATGGTTTCTATGGCCTGACCGGTGGGTATTCCCGCATTGCCTTCCAGTACGGTAAAGGGCTTGCCGCCGCTGACTCGCTGGGTAAAAACGGCTGGGGCTGGGCGAACCTTGAAGATACCCAATCCTGGCGTGTGGTGCTTGATAACCTGGCGACGATGGGCGATCTGGAAATCTCCACCTTCGCGTTCTACCAGAAAGACAAGAATTACCGCTGGTGGACCAGCGATGAAAATGGCTGGGGTCGCTCGATGTGGGTCGCCGGGATTCGACCTTATCACCAGATCACCAGGAACTTCGCCATGCAGTACGAGTTGGGTTATGAGTATCTCGACGACAAAAACTACATGGGGGTCGATGGCAAAGGTAAGGGCGGGCTGACCAAAGTGACCATCGCGCCAACGCTGACCTTTGATTCCGGGTTCTGGGCGCGTCCGCAACTGCGCTTCTTCGTTACTTATGCCAAGTGGGATAAGGGCGTATCTGATGCCCTTGATGGTAGCTACGACTGGAGCACCGGCAGCATCACCTCGGGCAGTTATACCCGCTCGGGGAGTTCTGACACCCTGAATTTCGGTATTCAGGCTGAAGTCTGGTTCTAAGGAGAAGAACGATGTTTATCCCCGTAAAAAAAATCCTGTTGGTTTCACTGCTGTCAGCGCTGGGATGTGCTGGCGCAATGGCGGCGGAACAGTCCCATTTTGAGCACTTCATCACCCGTGATGGGGCGCAACTGAAGGATGGCAATAACGTCTTCCGCTTTGCCGGGATCCATGCCCCGGAACTGCATCGCATCGAAGATGATGCGCGCGGAACCTGTAAAGCTGACCCCCGGGGATGGGGGCAGTACTTTAAGTGGCCCACCGCTGAAGAGCAGGAAAACTGGATCAAGGCGATGGTGAAAACGGGCGCGAAGGCACAACGGGTTTATGTGCTCTCCGTGCAGCAGGAAAATGACAAAGCCTGCGATCGCGAAACGCATATCCTCGCGCCCGAAACGCCTGACGGTATGCCACGGCTGAACGAAACGGCGATGAAAGTGTACGACAACATGATCGCCGAGGCGGACAAGCAGGGCTTAAGGCTGATTCTGCCGTTTATCGACCACTGGTGGTGGTGGGGCGGACGTGAACAGCTGGCGGCGTTTTATCATGAAAAACCAGAAGATTTTTACCGTACCGACAGCAAAACCTATAAAGCATATCAGGACATCATCCGTCAGGTGATCACGCGCGTTAACAGCATTACGGGCCGTCACTATTACGATGAAAAAGCCATTATGGCCTGGGAAACGGGTAACGAACTGGAAGACACCAATGCAAGCTTCCTTAAAGAGACCGCGGCCTGGATCCGCAAATGGGCTCCGCATCAGCTGATTGTCGACGGGACCTATAAAAAGATTAATGATTTTTCCATTAACGATCCTAACGTCGACATTGTCAGTAACCACTACTACACCAACGCGGGTAACAACCATCCCGACCAGGTACGCAAAGATCTGGAGGCTATCGGCGGTAAAAAGGTTTACCTGGTCGGCGAGTTTGGTCTGCTGGACCACAAAGAGCTGAACAACATCATGCAGTCTATTGTGCATACCGATGTTAACGGGGCGCAGGCGGCTGGTGGCTTTATCTGGGGGTTCCGTGGCCATCGTCATGACGGCGGATTCTACTGGCACAAAGAGTATACCGGCCACTATAGCTACCATCTGCCGGGCTTCCCGGTAGAAGGCAAAGCCAACCAGGAAATGGAGGTGGTCAATCTGGTTCGCAATGCGTCCGCGCAGATGGCTGGCCTGAGCACAGCGCCTGCGCTTCCCGTTCCGGAAGCACCGAAGCTGAGAACCACGGATTCGCCTTTTGCCATCAACTGGATGGGGGCGCCGGTCGGTCGTTATTACGATATCGAACGAGCCACCAGCGCGAAAGGGCCGTGGAAGGTAGTCGGCAAGGATGTCTCTGACGGCGTCAATGAGTGGGATCCGTCAAAAATGGCGCTCTTCCGCGATGACTACAGCAGCCTGCAATTAGGGAAAACTTACTACTACCGCGTCATTGCGAAGAACGAAAGCGGTGCGTCAGCGCCTTCTAACGTCATCAGCATCAAGCACACCCAGGAAAACCTTGCGCCGGTAGTGACGCTGGGCGCTGCCCTGACCACCACTCAGGATAAAGGGGTGCCGCTCGTTGCCACATGGACTGACGACGAGCTCCCCGCGCGTCACGTCACGGTGGCGTGGAGTACCGGTGGCAACGACAAGGCACACGTGTGTGACAGCGGCAAAGCAGAAACCCGGGCCTGGTTCTCAGCCCCAGGAGAGTATGACCTGACCTTTACCGCCAACGATGGCCTGCTGAAAGCGAGTAAAACGGTGAAGGTGTCGGTCGCCGAGCCTGCCGGCAAGCTGCCTGCCGATTATTGCAAATTCAGCGGCGAGGTGTTGGATGTTAAGCAGGGTGAGCTGAACGTTGTGAAAAGCAGTGAAAACCAGCTGGCTATTGCTGACGATGGCTTCCTGGGACCTTTTGCCAATGATGGCGATAAGGTGACGTGGAAGGTGAATGCTCCCTGGGAGGGCAAATACGCCCTGCATGTGAAGTTCAATGGGAAGTGGGGCGGTAAGAAAAACTCCTTCGTGGTTAACGACGGCTCGCCGATCGGCATTGAATTCCCGCAGACGGATGAAAAAGGCCAGCAGGTCGTCGTGCCCGTCACCCTGAAGGCCGGTGAAAACGTGGTGAGCTTCGGTAAGTTTTCTGGCGACTGGGGCTATATGTTTATTCAATCTATTGCCGTGACTGCTGAGTAATGGCTTTGGCTGCGCCCATTGGGCGCAGCATTTATTTTAACCTTCATCAATAACCTGAATAGCGATCGTGGCGGTGATTAATAATAGGCTGCATTTAATTAGCGTGGTAAATACCTTGCACTTATAGGATTTATCTTAAATAAATACGGTGAAAAGCTTTTTTAGCGGGGATTATTAAGGAAATGTAATGATTCCAACGCTCAGCGTCAAAAGATATTTAAAGCATTAAAATAAAAATAACAAAATAAGCGATGGAATATTATCAAGTTAATAACAAAAATGCGCCACCAATTTTAATTGTTTTTAAAATAATGAGTTAAAGCAGAGTTTTCATCCAGGGCTGGCCTCTTTTCTTGTTTTGCTATGTCAAATAAGATGCGGTTGTCCAATACGGACTGTTGAATAAATTTTCCAGGTTTGCAATGGCATCGGTCAGGTTAAAAATAAGACAGGGTTAAAAATGAAAAAGAGAGCAATAGCAGTGATGGGGGTTCTTTGCCGGATTGCGAAACCTTACCTGATGCCAGCCAGGACGATAATGGCTCACGTTGTTGGTACCGTAGAAAGGGTCAGTAGATGAAAGCGAAATATATTATCGGTGTCGCGCTGGTCGCCGGTTCATTGTTTCAGCCGGTATTTGCGATCAGCGAAGCTTATCGCGCACAGCTGGAACGTTCAGGATGTACTCAAGTCAGTGAAGCGAACGGGACGTGCCATGTCGGGCACGCCTATCACCAGTATCAGGATGCGGATAACCATAAGCACAACGCCAGACGCGAGGTCGCGGAGGATATTGTGCACGATCTCGATGTCAATATTACCGGGATGTATCAGCAGCAGGCCGTAGATTTTATGCAATAAAAAGAATGATGACGCAGGGATGTGCTATCCCGGCAGTGTATCTAACGTGAGTATTTATACTCGAACGATCACGAGTATATTGAGAAAATATCATGTCTGAGGAACTGAAGATAAAAAGAACGCTTCTCGGGAAAATATTTCTATGGCTGTTTATTGCATTTTGTATCTGGTTTATCTATTTCACCCTGGATGAAGGGGTATTCTTTTTTAGTGGAATGAATAATGGTGTGTCAATTGAAATGTTTTCAACAGAGCGTTCTATCGTGCCAGTGATTACGGTGGTGCTATTTATTTTGGGGGCGGCGATCGGTTTTCTGGCGTGGCTGACGCGACCGACGGCAGATCAGGAATCCCGGGATCATTTCTGGTCGTGAACGATACTGACGCTGTTTAAGGGGGATGGCGCAGCGTGAATACAGGGCACGGATCGATCCAGTTCCGTGATGATGAGGCGATACCATAACGATAATCCTGCTAACCCGGCTAGCAGGATGATTCGGGTTGGCGGCCCCGTCGCTTACTTCCTCAGCAGTCAGTCAGACACCCGCGCAGCATTAAGAATTTTCTCGCCAATAGCATCAGTATGTTACGTCTGTCTGGATAATTGATAGCCGCAGCCTATATTGACCTGCCGACCTGATAAAACTACTGTATATATAATCAGTATTTATGTGGTGGGTTTATCATGAAGTTTTACACGCCAGCCGAGTTACACCAGATGGCTCCGCTCCCCTTATTCAGTGACGTTGTGCAGTGTGGCTTTCCCAGCCCGGCGCAGGATTATGTCGAAAAACGCATCGACTTAAACGATCTGTTGATTAGCCACCCCAGCGCGACCTATTTCGTGAAAGCCGCCGGGGACAGCATGATCGACGGGGGCATCGGGGAGGGCGATCTGCTGATCGTCGACAGTTCACGCAAGGCCGCGCACGGTGACATTGTGATCGCCGCGGTCGACGGAGAGTTTACGGTCAAAAAGCTGCAGCTGTGGCCGCTGGTACAGCTTAATCCGATGAACAGCGCCTATTCCCCGATCCTTGTTGGCAGCGAAGAGACCCTCAATGTCTTTGGCGTCGTCACCTACATCATTAAATCTGCAGGCTGAATATGTTTGCGCTCTGTGATGTTAACGCGTTTTATGCCAGCTGCGAGACGGCCTTCAGGCCGGACTTAAGCGGCCGACCGGTGGTGGTATTGTCGAATAACGACGGCTGCGTGATCGCCCGATCGGCCGAAGCGAAGCCGTTTGTGAAGATGGGTGAGCCGTACTTTAAACAAAAAGAGCAGCTCCGCCGGCACGGCGTGATCTGCTTTAGCAGCAATTACGAGCTCTACGCGGACATGTCGAATCGGGTCATGACCACGCTGGAAGAGCTATCTCCGCGCTGTGAAATTTACAGCATCGATGAGGCCTTCTGCGATCTGACCGGGGTGCGTAACTGCCGAGATCTGAGTGACTTTGGCCGGGAAATTCGCGAAACGATAGGGCGCAGAACCCATCTCACCGTCGGCGTCGGCATTGCCCAGACCAAAACCCTGGCCAAGCTGGCCAACCATGCGGCAAAACAGTGGCAGCAGCAAACGGGCGGCGTGGTGGATCTATCGAACCGGGAGCGGCAGCGAAAGCTGATGGCCCGCCTGCCCGTCGGGGAAGTGTGGGGCGTCGGCCGCCGTATCAGCACAAAGCTCGAGACCATGGGGATCAAAAGCGTCCTGCAGCTTGCAGATACCGATATTCGTTTTATCCGCAAACATTTCAACGTGATCCTGGAACGGACGGTGAGAGAGCTGCGCGGTGAGCCTTGCCTGGCACTGGAAGAGTTTGTGCCGCTTAAGCAGGAGATTATCTGCAGCCGATCGTTTAGCAGTTATATTACGGCGTATCCCGAGATGCACCAGGCGATATGCAGCTACGCCGCGCGTGCCGCCGAGAAGCTGCGCGCCGAGCATCAGTACTGCCGGTTTATTTCGGTGTTTATCAAAACCAGCCCCTTTGCGCGCAACAGCCCCTATTACAGCAACGGCGCGTCGGTGAAGCTGCTCACGCCGACGCAGGACAGCCGGGATATTATTGCGGCGGCCATCCGCTCGCTGGATGCGGTCTGGAAGGAGGGGCATCGCTACCAGAAAGCCGGGGTTATGCTGGGGGATTTTTACAGCCAGGGGGTTGCCCAGCTCAATCTTTTCGACGACAACGCGCCACGCAAGAACAGCGAGAAACTAATGGCGGTGCTGGACGATCTGAATGCGAAGAACGGAAGAGGCGCGCTCTATTTTGCCGGGCAGGGGATACAGACCGGATGGCAGATGAAACGCGATATGCTTTCCCCGCGCTACACGACCCGCTACAGCGATCTGCTGCGGGTGCGCTGATAGGGCTGTGCTGTGATGGTGGCGGAGAGGGGGCGCGGTGTCTGAAGACTCGTGATGTCGCCATCCGGCGCAGGGCGCGCCCGGGATGGCGGCACAGAAACCGTTAACGGTTTAAGTTTTTGAGCAGCTTGACGGTCTCTTCGATGTCAATCTCATCTTCCGAGAAGATAAGAGTAGTGCCCTGGAAGGTGGTGATCGCCAGTTTTTTCAGCGAGCGCATCTCGCCCGGTTTCGCGGCGGATTTCGGTCTGATATTTCCCATCAGCATCCCTACCGACAGCACCGCATTCTCTTTATCAACGGAGGCATCTGCCGGAACTTCTTCGCTGTACACGAGGTAAGATTTGATCGAGGTGATCTTCAGGCGCTCGCCAGCAATATAGAGATTTTTGCTCTCCGGGACGACCTTCACTGCATAAGCGGACAAGCCTTTATTATTGGTGGTAGGTTCAAAGGTCACCGCCGCGTCTTTCTTAATCAGGTCAGGGTTGGCGACCTTAATCACATGAAAATAACGGTTATCACCGTTTTCATCTTTGATAAATCCAAAACCTTTATCTTTAAACCAGGTTGTGATCGTGCCATTCATCGCCATTATCGCCTACTTAATCGTTTATCTACTCAGTTTTTGCAGCGCGCAGTGTAAAGCACAATGCCTGCGCAGACCACGCCTTTGGCTTAAGTCTGGACGATAAATTTGTGCTGCGCGAGTGGCTAACGGCGAAGAGTGGGGCCGCCAGCCGTTGTATTGTGGATTTTGACCCGCCGGGTTTGCTATATGGCTGGCAGAGCGCACAGCCATCGCCTGTTACCACATCAAATCATCAGGAATTTTAAAATCAGCGTACGGATCGTCTTCGTCCTGCGCTTCCTGAGTCAGGTCGCTATTGAACACAATGCTGCTGGCGTCACGCTGGGCAATCTTATCGGCCACGCTGGCAGGGATAATCGCGTATACGTTATCGCCATTGGCGTCAGTGGTCAGGCGCGCGATAGCAAGCCGGCCATTGGTGAGCTGTGCCTGGGTCAGCTTGTCCACCGTCATCTGCTTGATTAAGTTACCGTCGGTGAAGTTAAACGTAATATTGCCCTTTGAAATGGTGATGCGGTTCATTTCAATAAGCTGTTTTACCTGCGCTTTATACTCTTTCGATAACGTCGCCTGCTTTTGTTGTTCACTCAGCAGCTTGTCGCGCTCCTGCTGCGACTGCTTATTTTCAGCGACCGCCGCACGGGCCTCTCGGGCCTGAACGCGTGATTTCTTCGCCGTTCTCTGGACCTTAGCCGCCTTCTTACTGGTGACTAATCCCGCTTTGAGCATCTGTTCTTGTAAAGTAAGTTTTGTCATCGTCGTTTCTGAACCCGTTGAATAATGCAGGGGATTATACCTGCAATTTTGACGACTGTAACAGGTTCCAGCCCACGAACCTGCGCGGTGGCTGCCTGCCAGGCCTGTCGATCGCTTCCATGTCCCTGGGTGACGGGACGGTTCAAAATTGCGCATGCACAGCGATAATTGTTATCGCGATCATATTTTTCCATTTTGGTGAGCATAAATAAGAAAGCCTTAAGGTTATTTTAATCTTTCCTTTTTCTTATTTTTAAATAAAGCATTTTCAGATAATCAAATTATTTAGCGCGGTATATTTAACTGTTTTCTTTTTATGGGAATTGTTTTCATTATCATTCCCATTTCACTGTGTTTTAATCCTTTTCGGCCAGGCTATCGGCGGCCATTTATTCAAACATACTAAGGATTAGCATATGAATTTTCGCCTGTCGTCCTACTGCTCCGTCGCGCTTGTCGCCTCATCGTTATATCTTGCCCCTCAGGCCATGGCGGCTGACAGCGCTGAAGGCATCGTGGTGTATAACGCCCAGCATGAAAACCTGGTCAAGTCGTGGGTGGATGGTTTCACCAAAGAGACCGGCATCAAAGTGACCCTGCGTAACGGTGGCGACAGCGAGCTCGGGAATCAGCTGGTGCAGGAAGGCAGCGCGTCGCCGGCCGATGTTTTCCTGACGGAAAACTCCCCGTCGATGGTGCTGGTCGATAACGCGAAATTGTTTGCTCCTCTTGATGCCGACACCTTAAAACAGGTCGCGCCGGAATATCGTCCTGAGCATGGCCGCTGGATTGGCATCGCGGCACGCAGTACCGTTTTTGTCTATAACCCGGAAAAAATCAGTGAGTCTCAGCTGCCTCATTCGCTGATGGATCTGGCGAAACCAGAATGGAAAGGGCGCTGGGCCGCATCCCCGTCAGGTGCCGACTTCCAGGCCATCGTCAGCGCGATGCTCGCGCTGAAAGGCGAGCAAGCCACGCTCAACTGGCTCAAAGCGATGAAAGCGAATTTCGTGGCCTATAAAGGCAACAGCACGGTCATGAAAGCCGTCAACGCCGGGCAGATTGATGGTGGCATGATCTACCACTATTACCGCTTTGTCGATCAGGCAAAAACCGGTGAAAACAGCAAAAACACCAAACTGTATTACTTCAAACATCAGGATCCGGGCGCCTTTGTCAGCATCTCCGGCGGCGGTGTCCTGGCGTCCAGTAAACATAAAGAGCAGGCCCAGGCCTTTATTAAATGGATCACCGGTAAGCAGGGTCAGGATGAGCTGAGAACCAACAACGCATTTGAATATGCCGTGGGCGTAAATGCCGCATCGAACCCGAAACTGACGCCGCTGAACGCGCTGGATGCGCCGAAAGTTGAACCTTCTTCGCTGAACAGTAAAAAAGTTATCGACCTGATGACGCAAGCTGGCCTGCTGTAATCCCCCGGTGAAGTGAATACCTTATGTCTGGTCTGAGTCTTACACTCGGAAAGAAAGTTCGACGCCTGCCTGAGCGCAGGCGTCCTGCGTTTCCGATGGTTGCATTAGCTATCCTGATTTCATTGTTGTCGCTCCTGCCGTTAGGTTTTGTTATCGCCGTGGGCATGGATACCGGCTGGGACACCATCAAGGCGCTGGTCTTTCGCCCGCGAGTGGGGGAGCTGCTCGGCAATACGCTGTGGCTGAGTGTCTTAACCGTCCCGACCTGCATTGCGCTAGGCGTCACGCTGGCCTGGCTGACCGAACGCACGACCCTGGCAGGTCGGCAGACATGGTCGGCGCTGGCGGTGGCACCGCTGGCGATCCCGGCGTTTGTCCAGAGCTACGCCTGGATCAGCGCGGTGCCGTCGCTGCATGGTCTTTCCTCCGGCGTGTTCCTCTCGGTGCTGGCCTACTATCCTTTTATTTATATGCCGGTGGCGGCGGTGCTTCGCCGTCTGGACCCGACGCTGGAAGATGTCGCGGCCTCGCTGGGCACGCCGCCGTGGAAGGTCTTTTTCCGGGTGGTGTTACCCCAGCTTAAACTGGCGATTTGTGGCGGCGCTCTGCTGGTGGCGCTACATCTGCTGGCGGAATACGGCCTCTACGCGATGATCCGCTTCGATACCTTTACGACCGCGATTTATGACCAGTTCCAGTCCACCTTCAGCGGTCCGGCGGCGAATATGCTGGCCGGCGTGCTGGCGCTGTGCTGCCTGGCGTTTTTAATGCTGGAAAGTGCCGCCAGAGGAAAAGCGCGTTATGCCCGGATTGGCGCCGGGGCCGCGCGGGAGCAGAAACGCAAAAAACTGAACCTGGCGACCGCCGTTGCCGCACAGGCGCTGCTGCTGGCGTTGGTCCTGCTGGCGCTCGGCGTACCGCTGATCGTGCTGGGGCGCTGGCTGTGGCTGGGAGGCATTGCCAACTGGATGAACGCCGACCTGTGGTCTTCCTTCCGCCAGACGCTGATGCTCGGCGCCAGCGGGGCGCTTCTGACCACCGCCTGCGGGATCCCGATTGCCTGGCTGGGGATCCGCTATCCACGCCGGGTGTTTCGCCTGCTGGAAGGCTGCAATTACCTGACCAGCTCGCTACCCGGCATTGTCACCGCTCTGGCGTTGGTGACCATCACCATCCACTATGCGCGACCGATCTATCAAACCGAAGTCACGCTGTTTCTGGCCTACCTGCTGATGTTTATGCCCCGGGCGCTGATTAACCTCCGTGCCGGGATCGCCCAGGCGCCGGTGGAGCTGGAAAATGTGGCGCGCAGCCTTGGAAGAAGTCCCGCCCGAGCGCTATGGAGCATCACGCTGCGTCTCGCTGCGCCGGGAGCGACGGTCGGGGCGGCGTTGGTATTCCTCGGCGTCAGTAATGAACTGACCGCCACGCTGCTGCTTTCCCCGTTGGGAACCCGCACGCTCTCCACTGGGTTTTGGGCGTTAACCAGCGAGATCGATTATGTCGCGGCGGCACCCTATGCCCTGCTGATGATTGCGATTTCTCTGCCGTTGACCGCTCTCCTCTATCACCAGTCGAAAAAAATGGCAGGTCTGTAACATGCTGGAATTAACCGCTGTCTCAAAATCTTTTGCCGATGCGCAAGTGCTGGATAACCTTTTCCTGACGGTGGCCGCCGGAAGCCGCACCGCCATCGTGGGCCCTTCGGGATCCGGAAAAACCACGCTACTGCGGATCCTTGCCGGGTTTGAAACACCTGATTCCGGACGTATCGTGATGCAGGGGAGAACGCTCTCTGGCGACGGGGTCTTTGTTCCCGCGCACCAGCGCGGGATCGGGTTTGTGCCGCAGGAAGGGGCGTTGTTCCCTCATCTTAATGTCGCGGACAACATTGCCTGGGGGCTGGACTGCAGCCGGCAGGAAAAGCGCCGTCGGGTGGCGACCCTGATGGAGATGGTGTCGTTGGACGCCCAGCTGGCAACCCACTGGCCGCATCACATCTCCGGCGGCCAGCAGCAGCGTGTTGCGCTGGCCCGGGCGCTGGCGCAGCAGCCATCGCTGATGTTGTTGGATGAACCTTTTTCCGCGCTGGATACCGGGCTGCGCGCTACCACCCGTAAGGCGACGGCGGATTTACTCGCCGAGGCGGGCGTCGCCGCGATCCTGGTGACGCACGATCAGAATGAAGCCCTGTCGTTTGCCAGCCAGGTTGCGGTGATGCGTCAGGGGCGCTTTACCCAGGTTGGCAGCCCGTTTGAGGTCTATTCCCGGCCCGCCGATGAAGCTACAGCGCTGTTTCTCGGCGATGCGGTGATACTGCCGGCGGAGCTTTACAACGGGCGGGCGCGGTGCGTCATTGGTGAACTGCGTACCGATAATGAGATGGCCAGAGGGACAGGGCGGGTCATGCTACGTCCGGAACAGCTGGTTATGACGCCTTGCCAGATGCATGAAAGCGACATCCGCATTCTCGACGTCGATTTTTCCGGACAGCTGTCGATCCTGACGCTGGCGGTCGCGCAGCAGTCTGAGATGCTACAGTTGAAAACCGTCAGTCGTGCCGAATGGATACCGGGCTGCCGGGTACGCATCGAGGTCACCGGTAAAGGACGGGTATTCATAAACGGATAATGTTAGGATTTTTCTTAGGTTAATTATTCTGCCGATGCTCATCGGGTAAATGATTGATATTGTTTTATGTCGTAATGGCGCCGAAAGGCGCTATTTATGGATTAAAAAGCGCGATTCTCATCCTGTGTCAGGGCGTCTGTGACAGGTGCCAGCGCTTGAGTTCCCTGAGGGGATAGATTATCGTGGGGAACCGGCCATTCATTCGCCGCCCAGTCCGTCCGGACTGCTGAATATACCCTAAATAATTCGTCAGATAAGTGACTGGGGTGAACGGGAGTAGCCAACACCCAGGCAACTTGAAGTATGATGGGTATAACAACAAAACCAATAAGACAATACTCATTTACCCTCATAACTGAGGGGCGTGATGCTATTACACACAATAAATAGTCTAATGGAACAGGCGCTACTGTAGGGGTTCATATGTGGACTGTAATTGGCATTTTTTTAGTCCTCGCGTTTATCGGTAATTTAATCAAGAAAAAAGAACCGCCAGCTACTAAATCAGGTAGTCGGACGGTAGAACCGATCGTTGATGTTGAAAAGAGAAAAGCCCATAGCCGCCAGCTTGAACGCGTCATACCGCCGGTCGCGCCGCCGTCGCTGTTTGATAATCGCCCCCGGGAACCGCAGCCGCCACGCCCGTTAATCAGCGGTGTTAATCATGCTGCCCCCTGTATTACAATGACCGACGCGTTGAATATGATTATGCATATCAACGGCTTTAAAGAATATATGCTCACGCGCTATGCGATAACCGGCGAAACCCATCTGGCACCAGCCTATACCTCGGATCTGCATAATGAATTTATGCAGCAGGTGGCGAATAAACCATTTTATGCGATTCAGGCATTTAACTGGGCGAGGGCGATTGATTTCAGTGGGGTAAAACGGCGGAATATTGCCGCGCTTTATCACTTTAGTCATCTGACGAATCTAAAAAATATATTTCAGTCAGGCATAATGACCCGACAGCAGCTTGATGAAGGGCAAAATAGTTTTCATTATAACGACGAATTACGGCTGGAAGGGATGCGTAATTCTATTTCCCTGTCGTTAGGTCAGGTGAATAAAAAAATGCTCTACAAATATTCCCAGGCGCTGCGGGATCGCAACTGGGTTATTCTGAAGATCAAAAAAGAGTTAATTAGCGGACCAACCCAACCCTCTTTCGACCATCAGACATTGCTTAACCAAACCGTTTTTTGCCACAGTAATGCGGCTTCAAGCGGGGTGAGGTCGATAAGCGTGGAGCAGCGCCAGAAACATCAGGCCTTTCAGGCGATGTTTAGCGGCAACAATAACGACGATTCTGGCGATCGGCCCTATGATATTCAGGCGGAAATTTTGTATTGTGGGGCGATCCCGGTGTGGTTTATTAGCGAGGTTATTTTCTACTCTGCGGAGAATATCCCCTCATGGTTACGCGATGGTCCGGTGAAGATCGTGGTTGACCCTTCCCATTTTGCTTTTTAGGTGACTTTATGGCCGTGCGCCCCGTATTTATCCCGACCTCAACAGGGGCGGCTCTGGTGGAGATCGTCAATGTGGATTTCAGCTGGTCGCCAGGCCTTGCGGTCAGCCAAAAACAAAAATCCATCGCCGCGCTGCATGAAGGCTATCGCATGGACCACCCGGAAGCCAGAATCCTTGAGGTCTCCAGCAAATCGCCAGAGACGCTGGGCGTGCAGCTCAGCGCCTTTAACATGGGTGTCCAAAGTAACGGCGGGCAGTTCATCAGCGTCGAATCACTGTTCCAGTCATCAAAAGTGTTTACCGATAACGGCACGTTTCGCGGGCCGTTTCGCGAGTTGATGCGCCAGTCGCCGAAAGAGGCTAAGCGCGCGGAAGTGCTAAAAACATCGGGCCGGCTGGATCACTTTTCATTTCAGCCGAATGAAGCACGCGAGGCTATCATCTGGCCGTTAGAACCGAAAACCGCCTTTTACGACTGGCTGTATCTCAACGCGCTACAGCATTCCCCCTGCAAAGAACAGGTACTGGAATACACGGCTTTTACCGATATCGAATTTAATCCCGAGAAGTCGGTGAACTGTCAGGCCTATTCCGTCGCGCTCTGGTGTGCGCTGCGTCAACGCAAGATGTTGGCCACGACGATCCCGGCGCGCGATGCGTTTATCGAACTGCTTGAACAGTTCACTATCTACAACACCAGCGACGGCGATCTGCGCAATATGCGTCTTTTCTAAGACCGGGAGAGATTATGGTAAGGCGACTACCCGCCGGCGACAGCAACCTGCCGGCACCGACCGCGGCGGATACCTTTGCCGACATCCCCGATGAACGTAAACGGGCGATCCGTGACGAGGTGATGCAGGACTACTTTGAACGCATGGCGGCGGTGAAAAAACAGCTGGATGCCATGACCGTGGCACAGCGCGAGATGTTCAACCGCAGCCTGGCGGAAAACCTGGCGTTAGTGGTGAAAGGAGAGACGCCCGATGAGTGAAAATAAAATTCTGGCCGCCGTGGCCGAATCACTTAAGCAGACGCACAACGCGGTCAATCAGGCCAACAATGCCCTCGGGGTCATCGCCCGGGAGTTTCTGTATCGCTCGATGCTGGAACGAGAGCTGTCGTCCGAGCTGATTGCGATGGAAGCGGCTATGAAAGGGGTGCAGGAGAGCATTCGCCGTCAGCAGGAGCTGGATGCGACCCTGGCGAAAATGGACCCCAAAAGCCGCCTTGATTTTAAAGCCATCCTCGAAGAGAACCGGGTCAGAATCGAAGCGCTGCTGAATGACAAATTGCCCCGCAGGTGAGTTGCGCGATGAACCAAAAAAAGCCAGCCGTTATGGCTGGCAAATACTCGGATAGAAATACATTTTATGGTTGATGTTCAGCGTTGTGCCTGAACACCTTTCTGGATACTGCGGCACGCACGGCAATATCCAGAAAGCTGGTCAGTGAGGCGGCATTGCCGCCGTTATTCTTCGGGCAGCAGCTTTTTACAGTGGTAAATAAAGGCGCTGGAACGCTGAGTCAGTGCCTCAATCTCCCGCGGTTTCATGCCATTGCGTAAATAGGCAATGATCAATTCCCGGTCGGCCGCAACATGAGCCCGGCAGTTATAGCGCGAGGCCGCTTGCTGGTCTTTTTTCTGCTGCAATAAGGCGACGATCTCCTGCTGCTTTTGCCTGGCCTGGCGGGCGACCTCGTGGTCATCGCATCGCGCCATGTCGGCCCACAACGCCAGCGCGCGCCGTAATAATCCCTGTTCCTGCAGGCGCTGAGCCTGAACCTGCATCTCTTGTGCTCTACTTATCATCATGATGACACCGGCCTGTGTAGTGAGGATTAATTTGTCATACAAATATGATGGTAACAGAATTAGAAATGAAATGAATAATTTTTATATTAATCATGAATAAATGGAATGTTTTTGTATGACGTTGATTTTACGTGGGTTTATACGCAGTTCGGGCGCTGCCTGAGACACTTTTCTGCGGTGTAATCAGGCAGTGGGGAAGCAGGGGCTGTAACATCGGTTATAAATCAATCACTAAATTTGCCGAGCGACTGCGGGAGCAGCACAGGGCAATATGCTGCGCGCTGGCGGATTTCTCCGCGTCCGACTGCACCGTATCGCGATGATCGATCAGGCCCGCCACTACCGGCGTCAGGCAGGCGCCGCACAGGCCCATCTCGCACGAAAGCGGGACGGCCACGCCGTTGTCCTGCAATACCCGGGCGATAGTTTTATGTCCCGGCACCGGCCATGTTTCCCCGGAGGAGGCCAGGGTGATGGTGAAGGTATCGTCGCCGTCGGCTCCGGCGACGGGCTGCGGCGGCTGGAAGGCTTCGCTGTGGATCTGCGCCTCTGGCCAGTTTTTTTCCATCGCACACTGGCGGGCGGCAGCCATAAAGCCCGCCGGGCCACAGAGATACAGATGGTGGTCGGCGTGGCCTTCGCCGAAGGTATTGCTGAGGCGGGTCCGCGGGCTGCCTCCCTCGTCTGAGCAGTGAATAGTACAGTGCTCATCACCGAAATTTGCCGTCATTTCTGTCATAAATGCTGCATGATCGCGACTTTTCACGAAGTAATGCAGTGCAAAAGGGATATCCGCCGCGTGCAGATGCAGCGCCATGGTATACAGCGGGGTGATGCCAATCCCCGCCGCCAGGAGCGTCACCCGGCCTGCGGGCTGCAGGGCAAACAGGTTGCGCGGCGGCGAGATCAGCAGCGTCTGGCCCGGACGCAGGGTCTCATGGATATAACTCGACCCACCGCGAGAAGCGCGATCCTGCGCCACGCAGATCAGATAGCTGTCGCATGCGCCATCGCTATGCGCACCGGTCAGCGAGTACTGGCGGATTATCCCGCAGGGCAGATGCACATCGATATGCGCCCCAGGCTGCCAGCCGGGAAGCGGCAGACGGTTCTGCGCCACCAGCCTGACGGCGAGGCTTTTCTCCCCCTGGCGCCACAGGCCATCCACCACCATCTTCAGGACGTCACTCATGATGCTCCTCCACTTACACCAGGAAAAACTCACCAAAGCCCATTTTCTTCAGGCCGCGGCGGTAGGCGATGGAACTGCGATCGGCAGGAATATGCGCCTCCAGCGTCAGGTCCAGCGGCAGCCTTTCCGGGCGCTGGGTCTCGACCATCAATCGGTCTTCCTCGAACACCCGTAGGTTGAAGGCATGGACATCGGCGACCGGTACATGCAGGTCAAAATTGCGCGCAATCGGCGCGAACATCCGGGTTACCCGCGACGATACCGGCGAGGCGGCATTCATGATCACCAGCCGGGCATCGCCGGGGAAGTGGATCGTCAGGGTGGCGGTAAACGGCAGGTGCATCTCGAAATGGCGCAGCCACTGGAAGCCATCCGGTGCGCGAAACTCAGAGCTGGCCGGGTAGTTGCCGACGGAGCTCCAGTAATCGGCAATAAAGCCAAACGGCGTCTCCTGCGGGTTGTAGGTCGGCACCACCTGATTATCCGGGTCCGCAAAGGTGTCGGTGTGGATCCAGGCGAAGTGGGCGACGTCAAGAAACCCCTCGACCTGACGCCCGGCGAAGCCGTTGACCTCGAAGGCCGGGCAGGTGATCTGCTGAAAGCCCTCGTCGTGCCAGTGGGGCATCGTTGGCAGCGGCATCGGGTTTTCCGGGTCGAAGGCCAGGCAGGTCCAGATAAGGCCGTAGCGCTCTTCCACCGCGTAGCTGGTGAGATGGAGCTTGGCCGGGATCGGCTGGTCGGGGCTGGAAGGAATGCGGTTGCAGCGCCCGTCTTCGCCAAAGCGCAGACCGTGGTAGGGGCAGACAATCCCTTCTTCATCATGGAAGCCGAGGGTCAGCGGCACGCCGCGGTGCGGACAGACGTCGCGGGCCACCACGACCTGGCCCTTGATACGGTAGATAACCAACTGTTCGTCCAGCAGGATGGCTTTTACCGGCGCGGCGCCAATATCCTCGGCGCGGGCCACCGGGTGCCAGCATCGGGCGAGGTGCAGCCAGTCTTGCGGGTCAAACGAGCAATGGGCGGGTGGGGTCGGCGTCGGTCTGTTCATGGTTGTCCTTCCTGCTCACAAAAATAGAATTGTTTAATTGTTGTGAGTTAATTGTTGTCATATTAGGGTGTTGACATCCATCAGCATTAATTCACTAATGCGTTGCAAAAAAGTGTACAGGTGAGACATGAGTCCATTTTCGCGGTTTGCACTCTATTTTGCCGAGGTGGCCCGCAGCGGCAGCCTGCGGCGGGCGGCTGAAAAATTGCACATCTCGGCATCGGCGATTAATCGCCAGATCCTGCAGGCGGAGGAGGCCTTCGGCACCCCGTTGTTTGAGCGCCTGCCGGAAGGGCTGCGGATGACCACCGCCGGCGAATTGCTGTATGACAACCTGCTGCGCTGGCAAAAAGAGTTTCATCTGACCCGGCAAAAGTTTGATGAACTACAGGGGCTGAAGCGCGGCACGGTCAGCGTCGGCATGGTACAGGCGCTGGCCGAGGGGAGCTTTGCCGCGGCGCTGGCCGATATCATCAGCAACTGGGCGTGGCTGGAGCTGGTGTTGCAGGTGGCCGACAGCCATACGGTCAGCGAGAAGGTGCGCCAGGCCGACCTCGATTTTGGCCTGATTCTGGATCCGGAAGGGCAGGCGGGGCTCAGCGTTCTGGCGTTTGTCGAACTGGAGATGGGGGTTGTGATGCGCCCGGACCATCCGCTGGCCGGGGCGGCGGCACTGTCCTTAGGCGAGCTCAGCCAGGAGCGCCATATCGTGCCCGGCGCGCCGTTGATTGTGCACGAGCGCGTCGGGATGCTGTACCGCCACTACGATTTTATTCCGGCGAACGGCATCAGCTGTAACGACATCCGGCTGATTAAGTCGCTGGTGCTTAAAGGCAGCGGGGTGACGGTGCTGAGCCGGTTGGATGTGCTGGACGAGGTGAGAAACGGCCAGCTGAAGTTTATTCCGCTGCGCAATAAGCTGCTGCGTCCCCTGACGCTGGCGCTGTGTTCGGCGCCATCGCGCCAGCTGTCGCGCCCGGCACAAATGGCGATTCAAAAATTGACGGCGGTGATGGAGGAGATGCAGAGCGTCTAGCCCAGCGGGCCGCCCTGAATGGTGTCGCACAGACCGTTGATGATCCGCTCGCCGGTCTCCTCTTTCAGCTCCTGATACCACGCCTGGGTCAGGGCCATATCTTTGCCGTGGGTGATGTCGCAGCGCTTGCGCGCTTTCAGTACCAGGTCGCGCACCCGCTCGCAGCGCAGGGCTTCGTACTGCTGAAGCGCCACGGTAATATCCTGGTGCGTGCGGAACATGTCGCCAAGCACCACCGCGTCCTCCATCGCCGCGCAGCCGCCCTGACCAATATCCGGCGTGGTGCTGTGAGCGGCATCGCCGAGCAGCGCCACCTTGCCGTGCACCAGGCGGTCGAAAGGCTCAATATCATGGATTTCAATGCGGTTGGTGGTGTGCGGATCCAGCGCCGCAATCAGCCGCTGCACCGGCGGCGCCCAGCCGTCGAAGTAGCGAGAGAGATCGCCGCGCAGGGTGTCGCGGTCTTCCGCCAGACCCAGCGGCAGCGGCACATCAAAGAAGAAATAGAAGCGACCGTTTGCCACCGGCATCAACGACACGCGTTTGCCTTCGCCGACGAAGGTGGTCCACTGATTGGCCGGGGCAATCTGCTCATCGATCGTCACCAGGCCATTCCAGTTCACATAGCCGGCATAGCGGCGCTCGGGGGTATAGCCCAGCACGTACGGACGCAGCGCCGAGTGGCTACCATCGGCGGCGACCAGGAAATCGCCGTGGGCCGTGGTGCCGTCGGTAAACCAGACCGTTACCCCGCTGGCGTCTTCCTCTGCCCGGATGACCCGTTTCCCGAACTGCACGGCGTCACGCCCCCAGAAGTCGAGCATCTCCCCTTGCAGTTCGCTGCGGGCGATCGGGCTGGGGCGACCGCCGGTGCGCTCCACCAGCGGCGCAAGGCTAAAGCGGGTCAGGGTTTCGCCGTCGCGACAGGCGTTATAGGCTAAATAGTGCATCGGGCCGCCGTAGGTATCGATGATGTCCCCCATGCCCAGGCTTTGCATACACTTCACGCCGTTGGGCCAGATAGAGATTGCTGCCCCGACCGGTTTAATCTCTTTGACCGCTTCAAACACCTCGCACTCAATTCCCGCGTTCTTCAGCGCGACGGCCGCGCTCAGGCCGCCAATACCGGCGCCGATGACTAATGCTTTCATGCTCTTCTCCATTTATTGCGTCGTAAAGGAGGTGAGCAAATTGCGTACCAGCTTGACGAACCCGCGCGGGCCGGTGCGGAAGAGGGATTGACCCAGCCAGTGCACTTCGCTGGTGCGTTGTTGCGTGGCAATTGCCATTTTTTGAATCAAAAATTTCTGATTGTCGCTGGCGGTATCGAATGTTTCATCGTCAGGCACGGTAGTGCGAACGAATTTTGCGCTATATTTATCGCTATGGTGTTGATAATTGGAAAGTAATGCCGTGCGGGAAGCTGAGCGGCGGCGAGGGCGCGACTCTGGCCTGCTTTGTGCACTGTGCAGACGGCGTTTTAAACAACCCGCTGGAATGATCATGTCCGATAATAATAATGACTGCTCGCTGTGGCGGCGGTTAAGGAGTCACGATGATTGCGCTTCACCATTTTAATCAACTTTCGCCGCAGGACGCAGGGAGCCTGCTGGCTCCCTGCGTCGCACTCGACGCCTGGGTGACGGCGCTGGTACAGGCCCGACCCTATGCCGATCTCCCGGCGCTGCAGGCGATGGCCGAACAGCAGGCCGCGCAGTGGGGGGAAGCGGAACTGGACCAGGCGCTGAGCGCCCATCCGCGCATCGGCGAGAAGCCCGCCGGGGAGCGCGCGCATGCCGCGCTGTCCCGGCAGGAGCAGGCGGCGGTGAACGACAATGACGCTACGCTGGCCGAGGCCTTGAAAGCAGGAAATGCCCGCTATGAAGCGCGCTTCGGTCGGGTCTTCCTGATCCGCGCGAAGGGCCGCAGCGGCGAGGCGATCCTGCAGGCGCTCACGCA
This sequence comes from Klebsiella sp. R445, assembly GCF_051131755.1. Lineage (NCBI taxonomy): Bacteria > Pseudomonadati > Pseudomonadota > Gammaproteobacteria > Enterobacterales > Enterobacteriaceae > Klebsiella > Klebsiella sp. R445. The sequence goes on along the minus strand of NZ_CP180446.1, from coordinate 1,222,880 downwards.
GCGCCTGACCCACAGCGAGGCAGAGGAAGTGCAGGTTGCGCTGGCGCAGCTGCGTGAGATTACGCTCTTAAGACTGACGGGAGTCATCGGCCAATGAATACGTTAAGTACCCATATTCTGGATATCTCTACCGGACAATCGGCACAAGGGGTGGCGGTGCATCTGATGCTCGGCGGGCAATCTATTGCTAGCGGGATAACCGACGAAAATGGCCGCATTGCGACGCTGGCCCCCGGTATGCTGGTGGCCGGGCGCTATCGGCTGGTGGCGGAAATTGGCGACTGGTTTACCCACAGCGGCCGGGAAACGCTGTATCTGCGGGCGCAGATTGACTTTGCAATTAGCGCCGGGTCGGACACGCATTTCCATTTACCGTTCGTGATTGCCCCGGGCGGTTGGTCCACCTACCGGGGAAGCTAAGCCCGAGCAGCCCGGTAGCGCTGCCGGGCTGGCTATCTCTCTACGTCTCGCTGCGCCAGACGCACTCGCCATTGACCCAGGTCTGGCGAATGTTGCGCTCATCGCCCAGCGTCATCAGCACGAACAGCCGTTCGTAAATATCCTGGCAGCGGGACATTCTCAGCCGCTGCAGCGGGGTCACCGTCAGGTCGATCGCCACAAAATCCGCCTCTTTGCCCGACTGGAAGTTACCAATCTTGTCGTCGAGACGCAGCGCCCGGGCGCCTCCCAGCGTCGCGTGGTAAAAGGCTTCGCACGAGCGCAGGCGATAGCTTTGCAGCTGCGCCACTTTGTAGGCCTCGCCCAGGGTTCGCAGCATGCTGAAGGTGGTGCCGGCGCCCACATCGCTGCCGATGCCGATACGCACCTTGTGCTGCCAGCTGGCGGGTAAGCGGAACAGGCCGCTGCCGAGAAACAGGTTGGAGGTCGGGCAAAAGGCCACCGCCGAGCCGGTGTCGTGCAGGCACTGCCACTCTTTTTCCGCCAGATGGATCCCGTGAGCAAAGACGCTGCGCTCACCGGTCAGGCCGTAGTGATGGTAGACGTCCAGATAGTGCTCGTGCTCCGGCCACAGGCTGTTCACCCATGCCACTTCCGTGAGGTTTTCGCTAAGGTGGGTATGCAGCCAGGTATCCGGGAACTCTTCGCGCAGCTGCTGAACCGCCGCCAGCAGCTCCGGGGTTGAGGTTGGCGCAAAGCGCGGGGTGATGGCGTAACCGAGGCGGCCGCGATGGTGCCAGCGCTGGATCAGCTCGCGGGTTTGCCGGTAGCTCTGCTCCGCCGTTTCGCTCAGATAATCTGGCGCATGGCGGTCCATCATCACTTTCCCGGCCAGCAGGCGCATATTCAACCGCAGGGCTTCAGTGAACAGCGCATCGACCGACTCAGGATGCAGCGTACAAAACACCAGCGCGGTGGTGGTGCCGTGGCTCAGCAGCTGGTTGATAAAAAACTGCGCGATGTCGGCGGCGTACTCCTCGTCGCTGAACTGGCTCTCGACCGGGAAGGTGTAGGTGGTCAGCCACTCCAGCAGCTGTTCGCCGAACGCGCCAATCATCTCGGTTTGCGGGTAGTGCACGTGGGCATCGACAAAACCGGGCAGCAGCAGTTGTCCGCGCAGGTCGAGGTAGCCTTTTTGCCCGTCGAGGTGAGCTTCCCCCTCCTGCCAGGGCAGCAGGGCCTGAATTTTGCCCTCGTGGATAAACAGGACACCATCATCAAGATAACGCCCATGGCGCGCGATGTCGTCGGCGCTGTCGGCGGGTTGGGCGATGTCGAAAAAAGCGCCGCGCACGGCGGAGTGGTATTCAATCATAAAGACAACTTTTCCTTTATCCACAATAGAGGGGCAGGATTGTTGAGCAAAATCGATGCCAGTTTGCTGGTCAGGAAGTGCCGCGGCGTACAGCCGCGGCAACGGTGGAGGGTTACTCTTTCTGGGCCAGCGGGCGAGCGGTCAGGTGCGAGGACACATTCACGCGATCCTCGCGGGCAATCCAGCGATAGGCCGAACCGCTCAGCAGCACGCCGATAAACCAGCTGAAGTTGGCCACTTCATGCAGCGCCGGGATAAAGCTGATCACGAGGCCGATCGCCACGGACGGGAGCAGGGCGGCAATGGCCTTGGGGTTAAAGCCGTTGCTATACCAGTAGCGGCCACTCGGCGTCGCGTTGAACAGATCGTCGACGGAAACCTGCCCGCGTTTGATCAAATAGAAGTCGACAATCAGGATGCCGAACAGCGGGCCAATAAACGCCCCTAAGACATCGAGGGTGTAGTGGATAAGCTCCGGTGAGTTGAACAGGTTCCACGGGGTCAGCAGAATCGAGCCGACCGCGGCGATCATCCCCCCGGTGCGGAAGCTGATTTTCTGCGGCGAGCAGTTGGAGAAATCGAACGCCGGGGAGACGAAGTTAGCGACAATATTGATGCCGATGGTGGCGGTAATCATCGTCAGCAGGCCAATGGCCACCGCCAGATCGTTACCGACGCGGCTGACGGTTTCAATCGGGTCGGTGATCATGCGGCCAAACAGCGACTGGGTGCCGGAGACAATCACCACGGTGACGAGCGAAAACAGCAGAAAGTTAAACGGCAGGCCCCAGCGGTTACCGCGGCGGATCTCGCCCATGCTTTTACCGTAGCGCGAAAAGTCGCCGAAGTTAAGCAGCGGACCGGAGAAGTAGGAGACCACCAGCGCGGTGGCGGTGATCATCTGCCAGGTCTGCTCCCCGGTGGTCAGCGATTTGCTGGCGAGGGTAAAGGAGATCCCGTCAAAACCGGTCTTGTATACAATCCAACCCGCCAGCGCCAGCATCACGACGTAGACCGCCGGCCCGGCGATATCGATAAAGCGCTTGATGGCGCTCATCCCGTGCCAGAACACCATCGCCTGCAGCAGCCACATGGTGGCGAAACAGAGCCAGCCGAGGTGCGACAGGCCAAGGAAGGAGGCCTCGGTTAAGCTCGCCAGGCCGGGCCAGAACTTAAGCATGACCAGCATCAGCGCGTTGGCTGCCAGATAGGTCTGAATGCCGTACCAGGCGAAGGCGATCAGGCCGCGGATCACCGCTGGAATATTGGCGCCAAAGACGCCAAAGGCCTGGCGGCAGATCACCGCATAGGGCACGCCGGCCATCTGGCTTGGCCTGGCCACCAGGTTGGCACACAGCTGTACAATGCAAATCCCTACCAGCAGGCACAGCAGCACCTGCCAGCTTGCCAGCCCGAGCGTAAAGAAGCTCGCCGCCACGACGTAGCCTCCCATGCTATGGACGTCCGACATCCAGAACGAAAATATGTTGTACCAGCTCCAGTTCTGGTCGCGGGTTGGCGCCAGATCCTCATTACAAAGCCGTGGACTGTAGCCGGCGGTGGAATCAGCGGCCGTATTCTGTTGGGTATGTTGATTGTTTGGCATGAAACCTGCTCCTGTGAATGAAACCCCTGATTAGGGTGTTGAGGATGCTGTTGCAGGATCCAGGCCAGAATGGTTAATTTTGTATACAAGACTTTTATTTCATGTATACGATTAGATATCGAAAGGTAAATTTGGAGCGGGTGAATGCGTAATGAACATCGTCAGCAGGCCGCGGCAGCGCTGCATGACAAGGACGAAACCATCTATCAGTCCCTGATGACCGCGATTGTGGAACATCAGCTACCGCCGGGCAGTAAATTGCCGGAAGAGGCGCTGGCGGAGGTCTTCGGCGTGAGCCGGACCGGGATCCGTAAAGTGCTGCAACGACTCGCCACTGTGCAAATGGTCACCATCACGCCCAAACGTGGTGCACAGGTCGCCAGTCCGACGGTCGAAGAGGCCCAGGCCATCTTCCGTACCCGCATGCTGCTGGAGGTCGCTAACCTGCCGGACGTGATCGCCCACTGCCAGCCGCCGCATCTGGCGGCGCTGGAGGCCATCACGTTGCAGGAGCAGCAGGCACATGACGCCTACGACGGCCCGGCGGCAATCCGTTACTCCGCCGAGTTTCATATTCAGCTGCAGGCGATTTCCGGCAACCCGGTGCTCACCGAGATGGTGACTCGCCTGAGCCAGCGCTCTTCATTAGCGATCGCCACATGGGGGGCGCCGTGGCGCCAGGGGTGTCGGTGCAACGATCACGAGCGGATCATTCAGCTGCTGCGGGAGAAGGCGTTGGCGCCCCTGAGCGACGCGCTAACGCACCATTTTGAACATATTGTCGCCAGCCTGTGCTTTGAGCGCGATGGCGAGTCGCTGCCGGATTTCGCCCGACTCTTCGCCGGCAACAAGGAGCTGTCATGAGCGCTATCTGTATACAAGTGATTAACCCCAACACCAACGCCGGGATGACGGAAACCATCGCCCGCGCGGCCAGAGCCGTGGCGGCACCGGGAACCGAAATCCTGGCGGTGTCGTCGCGGGAAGGGGTGGCATCGATCGAGGGGCACTTTGATGAGGCCATTGCCGCCATCGGCGTGCTGGAACAGATTCAGGCTGGCCGCCAGCAGGGGGTTTCGGGGCACGTTATCGCCTGTTTCGGCGATCCGGGGCTGCTGGCGGCCCGCGAACTGGCGCAGGGGCCGGTGATCGGCATTGCCGAAGCGGCGATGCATATGGCGACGCTGGTCGCCACGCGCTTTTCCATCGTCACCACGCTGCCGCGAACGCTGATTATTGCCCGTCACCTGCTGCATCAATATGGCTTTTACGACCACTGTGCCGGACTACACGCCATCGACCTGCCGGTCCTGGCGCTGGAGGACGGCAGCGGTCTGGCGCAGGAAAAAGTGCGCCAGCGCTGTATTCAGGCGCTACGGGAAGACGGCTGCGGCGCGATCGTGCTGGGCTGCGGCGGCATGGCGACGCTGGCCCAGGAACTGACGCACGAACTGCAGGTTCCGGTGATTGACGGCGTCAGCGCGGCGGTGAAGATGGTGGAGTCGCTGGTATCGCTTGGGCTATCGACCAGCAAGCGGGGCGACCTGGCGTTTCCGGAAGCCAAAACGCTGAGTGGGCCATTTCAGGTATTCAATTCGTTTTAACGGTAAGGGGTGGAGATGACGTTTTCCGATCAGCATTACCCGCGGGATCTGCGGGGTTACGCCGGGCAGCCGCCGCATGCGCAGTGGCCGGGACAGGCGCGGATTGCGGTGCAGTTCGTGCTCAATTATGAGGAAGGGGCGGAGAACCATGTGCTGCATGGCGACGCCGGTTCCGAGCAGTTTCTCTCCGATATTATCGGGGCCGCCAGCTATCCCGATCGCCATATGTCGATGGACTCGCTGTACGAGTACGGCAGCCGCGCCGGGTTCTGGCGCATTCACCAGGAGTTCAGCCGCCGCGGGCTGCCGTTGACGGTGTTTGGCGTGGCAATGGCCCTCGCGCGTCACCCCGAGATCGTCGCCGCCATCAAAGCCGCCGATTATGACGTGGTGAGCCACGGCTGGCGCTGGATCCACTACCAGCATATGGATATCGACAGCGAACGCGAGCATCTGCACAAAGCGGTGCATGTGCTGACCGACCTGTTCGGCAAACCGCCGACGGGATGGTATACCGGGCGCGACAGCCCCAACACCCGTCAGCTGGTGGTGGAGCACGGCGGTTTTGCTTACGACAGCGATTATTATGGCGATGATTTGCCGTTCTGGAGCGAGGTGGCCTGCAGCGATGGTTCACACAAGCCGCACCTGATCGTGCCCTATACCCTCGATGCCAACGATATGCGCTTCGCCACCGCCCAGGGGTTTAATACCGCCGAGCAGTTTTATACCTACCTGAAAGACAGTTTTGATGTGCTGTACGAAGAGGGGGAACAGGCGCCGAAGATGATGTCGGTGGGGATGCATTGCCGCCTGTTAGGCCGGCCGGGGCGCTTCCGGGCGTTGCAGCGTTTCCTCGATTACGTGCAGCAGCACGATCGGGTGTGGGTGTGCACCCGCCAGCAGATCGCCGATCACTGGCGCGACGTGCACCCGTACCAGCCATAGTCGACGGTTCCCGGGCTATAACATCGGCGTGTAGCCCGGGGCTACACCATCGCGGTGGACGGTGGCGTTAACTCATCAGGCTGACCTGGGCGGCGACAATCCGCCAGCCGAAAGGAAAGCGCACCCAGGTCTGCTGCTGGCGGCCGATACGCTCGCTACCGTCGCGGGTAAACTCGGTGCTGCACACCGCGTAATCCTCGCCGAAGGTCACGATCTCGGTGTGGTGCAATTCTCGCTGTAACCCCGCCGACGGGCGCGCGGCGCGAAAGGCGCGGATCTCGTCGATGCCGTAAAGATTCTCCCCAGCCCCCAGGCGCACCGTGCGTTTGTCATGCCAGAACAGCTCATCCAGCACCGCAATATTGTTGCTGACCAGCGCCTCTTCATAACGATAAAACGCCGCCGTGACCTCGGCCAGCACCAGCGGGCGGTTAATATTATCCTGATTCATCATGCTGCTATCTCCGCAGGTTGGGCTTCGGTAAGGCCCATCGCTTCCAGAACACGCGCCGCGCGCAGGCAAGCCTGCTCGTTAAACGGCGCGGCAATCAACTGCACGCCAATGGGCTGTCCGCTGGTCGTGCGCAACGGCACCGTCACCACCGGCAGGCCGAGGAACGAAATCGGCTGGGTGAGCATGCCCATACTGGCGCGCACCGGCAGCGACTGGCTATTGATCGCCATGGTTTGCTGACCGATCAGGGTCGCGCTGCACGGGGTTGCCGGGGCGATGAGCACCTCGGCGTGATCGAACAGCGCGGCCATCGCCTCCCGGGCATGACGACGAAAACGCTGTGCCTGAAGATACCAGGCGGAAGGGATCATCGCCCCGGCCAGTAGCCGCTCCCGGGAGTGCGGCTCAAAGCGTGCCGGCTCGCGGCGCAGGGCGGGGAGATACTGATTACCCCCTTCACTGGCGCTGATAATAAAAGCCGCGGAGCGGGAAAGCTCGGCCTCAGAGAACTGCAGCTCCCGATCCGCGCCGAGGGCCTGCGCCACCTGAGCCACGGCGGCGCGGGCGTCGCTGTCGCACCAGGTGGTGAAATAGCCGCCGAGCACCGCGCAGCGCAGCCCGTCCAGCCCACGTTCGAGCAACGGACTGGCGGGCGCCACGGCGCGATCGGCCTGGGCATCATCGTCAGGATCCAACCCCTGTAAAGCGTCATACACCGCCGCCAGATCGCCGACATGACGGGCAAACGGGCCGATGTGATCGAGGCTGGCGACAAACGGATGGCTGCCCGCCCGCGACAGGCGGCCGAAGGTCGGCTTCAGGCCAAAGATCCCGCACAACGAGGCGGGAACGCGGATTGAGCCATTAGTGTCGCTGCCCAGCGCAAAGTGGACCAGCCCGGCGGCCACCGCCGCCGCTGAACCGCCGGATGAGCCGCCGGCGATGCGCTGCAGATCGTGGGGGTTATGGGTGGCGCCGTAGTGGCTGTTTTCGGTGGTAAAACCGTAGGCGTAGGCGTCCATATTGACCATACCGCTGAGCAGGCCGCCAGCCGCCTGGATCTGGCGCACCGCCCAGCCGTCGGCGCTGGCCGCCGGACGGTCGCTGAACAGCTGCGCACCGGCCAGGGTGGTTTCGCCGGCGACATCAAACAGGTTTTTGACCGCGTAGGGAATACCGGCCAGCGCCGGCAGCGGCTGCTTGTCCCGGCGCAGGGCGTCAATACGGTCGGCTTCGGCGAGCATCCGGCTTTCGGTGACCTGCGTCCAGGCGTTGATCTGTGGGTTCACCCGCGCAATATCGTCGAGGCTGCTGCGGGCAATTTCTCTGGCGCTCAGTTCGCCCGCGGCCAGCGCGCGCTGGATTCCGGCAATGGTCATCTGATTGAGCTTCATGCTTTGTACACTCCGGCAATTTCCTGGCGCTCTGCCAGCGGGTAGGCCATCAGCGGTTCGGCCATCGCGGCAATGCGGCTGAACTGCAGTTGCAGCTCGTCGCGGCGTTGCGCATCCAGTTCGAGGCCGAGGATCTGTTCCATCTGCGCCAGCCAGGCGCTCCAGTCAGTAATGGGTTGCGGCATGGGTTTCTCCTAATAACCGGCGGCGGAGCCGTTGCTGCGGGGATCGGATGCCCCTTCAAACAGGCCGTTGGGATGACGCACGATGGCGCCCGCATGGCCCATGGCTTCGCTGTAATCGGCCAGCACGTCAACCTCGTGGCCCAGCGCCCGCAGGCGGTTGATGGTGTCAGGGGAGAAGCGGCCCTCCAGCTTCAGCGAGTCAGAGGTCTGCCCCCAGGTGCGGCCCAGCAGCCAGCGCGGGCGTGAAATACTCTCCTGCAACGGTACTCCCTGCAGAATGTAGCGGGTGAAGATAGCGGCCTGGGTTTGCGGCTGCCCGTCTCCGCCCATGGAGCCATAGACCATCACCCGGCCATCGTTGAGGCGGGCGGCGGCGGGATTGAGGGTATGGAACGGCTGTTTGCCGGGCGCCAGCGCCAGCAGGTGCGCGGGGTCGAGACTAAACGAGGCGCCGCGGTTTTGCCAGACGATCCCGCTCTCCGGCAGCACCACGCCGCTGCCAAACTCGTGATAGAGACTCTGAATAAAGGAGACCGCTAACCCGCTGCTGTCGATAACCCCCATCCAGACGGTATCGCCGGGGCCTTTGCCAGCCCCCCAGGGGGCGGCCCGCTGGTCGTCAACCTTCGCCGCCAGCTGCTGCAGCGCCTGGGGCGCAAGCAGGCTCTGGATATCCACGTCCAGATGGCGCGGGTCGGTGATATGGGCATCGCGCAGGCCAAAGGCCAGCTTGGTCGCTTCGACAATCCGGTGGACGGTCTGCGCGTCGTCGGCGTCGCTCATCGCCAGTTGGTCGGTGATCCCGAGGATCGCCAGAGAGACCAGCCCCTGCGTCGGCGGTGCCAGATTCCACAGTTCGCCCTGCTGATGCGACAGTTTCAGCGGCGCCGGGCGGCGGGCGCGGTGCTGCTGTAAATCGCCAAGGGTGATGGGCAGACCATGTTGCGTCATGCCCTGGGCCAGACGGGTTGCCAGAGGGCCACGGTAAAAGCTATCGAGGCCGTCATCGACCAGCTGCTGTAACGTCGCCGCCAGCGCGGGCTGACGAAAGCGGCTGCCGGTTTCCGGCGGCTGACCGTTGACCAGAAAGGTCTCCGCAAACCCCGGCAGGTGCTGAAGCTCGGCTAGTTTGCTGGCGGTGGCGCTGGCCTGCGAAGCGGTCACCGGCGTGCCGTCTGCGGCATAGCCGATGGCATCCGCCAGCAGACGAGCCAGCGGCAGCGCGCCACCGGTCAGGGACTGCGACACCTTCAGCGCTTCGTCCCAGCCGCTGACGGTGCCGGCAACGGTCAGCGCCGCCTGCGGCCCGCGGTGCGGAATATGCGCCAGTCCGGCGTAGGCCTCCTGCGTCGCCAGCGACCCTGCCGCGCCGCTGGCGTCAATGGCGATCGGTTCGCCGTCCGGCGGTACGATCAGCCAGAATCCATCGCCGCCCAGCCCGTTCATATGCGGGTAGACCACCGCAATGGTGGCGGCAGCGGCAACCATTGCCTCTATTGCGCTTCCGCCTTCGCGCAGGACGGCAACCGCGCTTTGGCTGGCCAGATGATGGGGGGCAACCGCCATCCCGTGAGCGGATACATGACTCTGCATGGGTTTTCCTCGTAATCGAATCGTAAGGTCAGGTTTGCAAAAGCTGTTCCACTTTGAGCGTAAAGTTTCAGCGTCCCGGGAAACCCCTATTTTTAGTAAACTGGCATGCATTGTGAAAGGGCTTACATGTATAGTTTGATGAAACAAAAGTTACAGAGGCTTTATGGAGCAACTAGATGAACGCCTGAAGGGACAATATGCGTCACTGTCGCCTCAGGAACAGCGGGTCGCCGATTTTATCTTCGACCATTTTGACGACCTGATCAGCTATAACAGCGCCGAGCTGGCGCAGCTGAGCGGGGTCTCAAAGGCTACGGTCAGTCGCCTGTTTAAGCGGCTGGGCTACGAAAAATATAAGGATATGCGCGACGAGCTGCGCACCCTGCGCCAGAGCGGTATGCCGCTGACCGACCAGCGCGACGCGGTGCAGGGTAACACCTTGCTGGCGCGGCATTATAAGCAGGAGATGGCCAACCTGACCCAGTGGGTCAACACCCTCGACGCGCAGCAGTTTGCCGAGGCGATAAGCGCGATGGTCAACGCCCGGCGGATTATCATCATCGGGATGCGCAACTCCTGGCCGGTGGCGCTGCACCTGCGCCAGCAGCTGCTTCAGGCGCGTGGGCAGGTGCAGGTGCTGCCGCAGCCGGGGCAGAGCTTAAGCGAGGAGTTGGTGGATCTGTCGCCGGACGATCTAGTGGTGATGGTGGCCTTTCGCCGCCGCCCGCGCATCATTCGCCCGCTGCTACAACAGTTGCAGCAGCGCGGTATTCCGCTGCTGCTGATGTGCGAACCGCAGGCCTACAGCCTGTTCCCGCTGTCCAACTGGCAGCTGTGCGCGCCGCTGGACAGCGTGTCGGCCTATGACAGCTACGGGGCGGTGAACAGTTTAATCAACCTACTGGCGAATGCTTTTCTGCATGAAATTCTCGATAAGGGCCGTCCGCGGATCCACGATATTGCCACTCTGTATCAGCAGCTGGATGAGCTTGAGCAACGATAATGGGGCCTCAGGCTGGTGCTTTGCCTTTTTTTAGTGCAATAAAACGGTGAGAAAATAACAGCGCTTTTATCACCGTTTTTCGCTATCTCTTGTTTATGCTCTCTTTTATTCCGCCTGGCGCGGCAAGGCTACGGTTTGTTGTACCTGGCACATTAGTTGCAAAAGTTTATTTAAAGAATCTTTTGTTTCATACTAACGTAACGGGTAAACACCATGAAAAAACTGCTGATCGCCCTGGCTGGGGCCGCTTGTCTGTTCACCAACATCACCGCGGCGAAAGCCGACCAGCTGCAGGATATCGAAAAACGCGGGGTGATCCGCATTGCGGTTCCGCAGGATTTCCCGCCGTTCGGTTCGGTGGGGACCGATCTGCAACCGCAGGGCTATGACATCGATATGGCGCGTTATCTGGCAAAGCAGATGAAGCTCAAGCTGCAGCTGGTGCCGGTGACCAGCGCCAACCGGGTGCCGTATCTGCAAACTGATAAAGTGGATCTGGTTATCTCCAGCCTCGGGAAAAACGCCGAGCGTGAGAAGGTGATTGATTTCAGCCGCGCCTACGCGCCGTTCTTCCTCGGCGTGTTTGGCCCGAAAGGGGCGGAAGTGAAAGATGTGGCGGCGCTGAGCGGCAAAACCATCGGCGTGACCCGTGGCGCGGTGGAAGATATGGTGCTGACCGGCATCGCCCCGAAAGAGGTGCAGATTAAACGCTACGAAGACAACAACACCACGCTGTCGGCATATCTCTCCGGGCAGGTGCAGTACGTAGCGACCGGCAACCTTGTGGTGGCGGCGATCACCCGCCAAAACCCGGCAAAAGCACCGGTAGCGAGCTTTATGCTGAAAGATTCACCGTGCGTGATTGGCCTGAAAAAGAATGAACCGGCGCTGAAAGAGAAAGTGAACGCCTTGATTGAGCAAGGCGTGAAGGACGGCACCCTGAATACCCTCTCTCAACAGTGGCTGAAAGCTCCGCTGCCCGCCGACTTTGCTGCATAAGGTCTGTGCATGACGGAACAACTTCATTTTTCTGAGCTCTGGCCGCACTGGCCGGAGCTGCTGGCCGGACTGTGGGTGACCATTCAGCTGACGGTGCTGGCTACCGCCGGCGGCCTGACCATCGGTATCTTTGGCGCCGCTATTCGGAGCGGACGCCCATCATGGTTCAGCCGGATCTGGGGCGGCTATGTGGAGCTGATTCGCAATACGCCGTTTGTGGTTCAGCTGTTCTTTATTGTCTTCGGGCTGCCGAATCTTGGGCTCAAGATGACCGCAGGCGAAGCGGCGCTGCTGGCGATGATTGTCAACCTTGGCGCCTACAGTACTGAGATCGTGCGTGCTGGTATTCAGGTGACGCCAAAAGGGCAGTGGGAGGCAGGGCGAGTGCTCGGGCTGAGCCGCACCCAGACCTTTATCCGCGTGGTGCTGCCCCCGGCGTTGCAGCGCATTTATCCGGCGCTGGTGAGCCAGTGCATTATCGTGATGCTGGGATCGTCGGTGGTGTCGCAGGTCTCTTATGAGGAGCTGACCTTTGCCGCCAACCTGATTCAGTCGCGGACGTTCCTGAGCTTTGAGGTCTATCTGGTGACCACGGGGATCTACTTAGTGTTGTCGATAACAATGCGTCAGCTGCTAATGGCAGCGGGGCGAAAATGGCTGAGGGTAGAGGCATGATGACCACTTTTACCGACTGGGACATTATCCGTAACCTGTTGCTGGCAGGACGCTGGACGGTGCTGCTGTCGCTGGTGGCGTTTATCGGCGGCGCGCTGGTGACTCTGCCGCTGCTGCTGCTGCGCCTGAGCGGCGGGCGTCAGGTGAAGCGCCTGATCCGCGGCTATATCGAGCTGTTTCAGGGCACCCCGCTGCTGATGCAGCTGTTTCTGGCCTTCTTCGGCGTGGCGCTGTTCGGTATTGACGTATCGCCGTGGACCGCTGCCTCGCTGGCCCTGACGTTTTACACCAGCGCTTTTTTGCTCGATATCTGGTACGGCAGCATTCGCGCATTGCCGAAAGGCCAGTGGGAAGCATCGCGCTGCCTGGGCCTCAGTTTTGGCCAGACCCTGTTTCGCGTCGTGGCGCCCCAGGCGTTACGGATTGCGATTGCCCCGACCGTCGGCTTTGCGGTGCAGGTGGTGAAGGGCACCGCGCTGGCGTCGATTATCGGTTTTGTCGAACTGACCAAAGCCGGCACCATGCTGACTAACGTCACTTATCAGCCGTTTAAAGTCTTTGCGCTGGTGGCGCTGGGCTATTTCGTTCTGTGTTACCCGCTGTCCCGTTACAGCCGCTATCTGGAGAATAAATTCAATGCCTCTCATCACCATTAATCAGATGCAGAAGTACTACGGTGACAACCACGTGCTGAAAGGTGTCGATCTGGACATTGATATGGGCGAGGTGATTTCGATTATCGGCCGCAGCGGCTCGGGGAAAAGCACGCTGCTGCGCTGCATCAACGGGCTGGAAGGGTACCAGGAAGGCAGCATTAAGCTCGGCGGTATGACCATCACCGATCGTGACTCGCAGGCGCGGGAGATCAGCCGCTCCGTCGGGATGGTCTTCCAGAATTTTAACCTGTTCCCGCACATGACCGCCCTCGAAAACGTGATGCTGGCGCCGCGGCGGGTGCTGAAGAAAAGCGCCGCCGAATGCCGGGAACTGGCGCAGCGGATGCTGGAGAAAGTGGGGCTGGGTGACCGGATCGACTATTACCCCTCCAGCCTCTCCGGCGGCCAGCAGCAGCGCGTGGCGATTGCACGGGCGCTGGCTATGTCGCCCAAAGTTTTACTCTGTGACGAGATTACCTCAGCGCTGGACCCGGAACTGGTGGGCGAAGTGCTCAAAGTTCTGGAGCAGCTGGCGGCGGAAGGCATGACGCTGATTCTCGTTACCCATGAAATGAATTTCGCCCGTGAAGTGGGTGACCGCGTGGTGTTTATGCATCAGGGGCGCGTCTGGGAGCAGGGCGACAGCAAGACGCTGTTTGCCAACCCGCAGACCAGCGAGCTGAAGCAGTTTATCTCCTCCGTGCGCGGTCTCAATTAATAAGGACTAAAAGATGGATATCACTCAGTTTTCGCAAATCAACCCGCCGTCACGCCTGCTGATGGGGCCGGGACCAATCAACGCCGACCCGCGGGTGCTGCGCGCGATGGCAAGCCAGCTGATCGGCCAGTATGACCCGGCGATGACCCACTATATGAATGAAGTGATGGCGCTCTATCGCGGAGTCTTTCGTACCGAAAACCGCTGGACGATGCTGGTGGACGGCACCTCCCGCGCGGGGATCGAGGCGATCCTGGTTTCGGCGATCCGCCCCGGCGACAAGGTGCTGGTGCCGGTATTCGGTCGCTTTGGTCATCTGCTGTGCGAAATTGCCCGCCGCTGCCGCGCCGAAGTGCACACCATTGAGGTGCCGTGGGGTGAGGTCTTTACCCCGGATCAGGTTGAAGAGGCGATCAAGCGCGTTCGTCCGCGTCTGCTGCTGACGGTGCAGGGCGACACCTCCACCACCATGCTCCAGCCGTTGGCCGAACTGGGGGCGATTTGCCGCCGTTATGACGTGCTGTTTTACACCGACGCCACCGCCTCGCTGGGGGGCAACCCCCTCGAGAGCGACGCCTGGGGTTTGGATGCGGTCTCGGCCGGGATGCAGAAATGCCTCGGCGGGCCGTCCGGCACCTCGCCGATCACCCTGAGCGAGCGTATGGAAGAGGCAATCCGCCGCCGCAAATGCGTTGAAGCGGGTATTCGTACCGATGCCCATCAGGATGGTGTCGACGAGATGGTGTATTCCAACTACTTCGACCTTGGCATGGTGATGGATTACTGGGGGCCGGAGCGCCTGAACCATCACACCGAGGCGACCTCGGCGCTGTTTGCCGCCCGGGAGTGCGCGCGGCTGATCCTGCAGGAAGGGCTGGATAACGGCATTGCCCGCCACAAGCTCCACGGCGATGCGTTGCTCAAGGGCATTCAGGCAATGGGGCTCGACACCTTCGGCGACCTGAAACATAAAATGAACAACGTGCTCGGGGTGGTTATCCCCCACGGCATCAACGGCGACCAGGTCCGTAAGCTGATGCTGGAAGACTTTGGTATTGAGATTGGCACCTCGTTCGGCCCGCTGCATGGCAAAGTATGGCGCATCGGCACCATGGGCTACAACGCGCGCAAAGATTGCGTGATGACCACGCTCAGCGCGCTGGAGTCGGTGCTGAACCACCTGAAATTCGCCACCACCCAGGGCGCCGCCATGCAGGCCGCGTGGGATCACTATCGCCGCGAGAGTGCGCTATGAGTCCATTGCCACGCCAGCAGGCGGAGATGACGGAAGCGGCGGTGCGGGTGATGGCCCGCGCCGATGAACTGGCGGCGATCAGCGCCACCGCGCAGGGGCTGACCCGGGTGTATCTCTCCCCGGAGCATCTGCAGGCCAATCAGCTGGTGGCCCGCTGGATGACGCAGGCGGGAATGACCGTCTGGCAGGACAGCGTCGGCAACATTTGCGGGCGTTACGAAGGGGCGCAGGAAGGGGCGCCGGCGATCCTGCTGGGGTCGCATCTGGACACGGTGCGTAATGCCGGGCGCTATGATGGCATGCTGGGGGTGCTGACGGCGATCGCCGTGGTGGAAGACCTGCACCGGCAGGGACAGCGGCTGGCGAAAGCCATTGAGATTGTCGGCTTCGGCGATGAAGAGGGGACACGCTTTGGCATCACGCTGCTCGGTAGCCGTGGCCTGACCGGGACGTGGCCGGAGGGCTGGCTGGCACAGTGCGATGTGGATGGCATCAGCGTGACGCAGGCGATGGTTCAGGCCGGTCTCGACCCGGCCCGCATCCGCCAGGCCGAACGTCCGGCCGGAGACATTAGCGCTTATCTTGAGCTGCATATTGAGCAAGGCCCCTGCCTGGAACAGGCCGGGCTGGCGCTCGGCGTGGTGGAGGCCATCAACGGCGCCCGCCGTCTGAACTGCCGCTTTACCGGTGAGGCAGGCCACGCGGGTACGGTACCGATGCTCCATCGGCGGGATGCGCTGGCCGCCGCCGCCGAGTGGATGGTGCTGATAGAAACCATGACCCGGCAGCAGGCCGGCAACCTGGTGGCGACGGTCGGGACGCTACGCTGCGCACCCGGCGCGGTGAACGTGATCCCCGGCGAGGTGATCCTGACGCTGGATATTCGCGGACCGCAGGATGGCCCACTGGATGCGCTGCTCAATGCGCTGCTGGAGGAAGCCCAGGCGATTGCCACCCGGCGCCAACTGCAATTCAGCGCCGACGAGTTTTACCGCATCGCGGCCACCGCCTGCGACCGGCACTTACAGGCGGTGCTGGCGACGGCGGTGCATGAGGTGCAGGGGATCTCGCTCTCCCTGCCGAGCGGCGCCGGACACGACGCGATCGCCATCGGCGAGCGCTGGCCGGTGGGGATGCTGTTTGTGCGCTGTAAAGGCGGCGTCAGCCACCATCCGGCGGAGTCGGTGATGCTGCCGGACGTTGCGCTCGCCATCGAGGCATTGCATCGCGCGGTGTGGCGACTGGCTGTAGGGGAGTAACGCGCTGGCAGGTCTGACAGGGTGGGGAGCCGCGCCGTTGGCGCTTTTCAGTAAAAGTTAGCACAAAATGCTAAAAATGCGGGGGGCGAACTCTATACCATCCGCCGCACTGACCTCGTCGCCATGGATTGGTAGCACTTTGGAAAAATTCCGCGGGGTCAGTCTGTTCTCTTCGTCACATCCTTATGATCCCTTGAAATCAAACCGAATTTTTCTTTAACCCTCAGAAAATTATCATTTTTATTCGACGGATATCACCGGGCTGCTATGCTACCTGTTGAAAAATTTTGATACCGCCGAGAGACATGTCGATGTTGAACTCAGAAAAGAATATCAATATAAAAACCCAGCAAGTAAGCCACTACGCCAACCTTCTCCCGGCGTTACTGGTGATCGTCGCCGTTGCCGCGTTATGTATGACTATTTCGGCCCCATTAGGGCCCTGGGACATGATTTTTGCCAAAGCCGGGTTGTATATCGATTTGTTGGCGCTGCTGTTTTTGGTCTTTATGTTGTGGATCTCGTCGAAAGTCAGAATGAGTCATGTGGCGGTGAACTGGGTGCGCTACGGGCTGCTGCTGTGGATAGCCGGGGGTACCTTTGATTTAATGGATGAAATGTTCGTTCAGCCGCGGTGGATGGGCTACTACTGCGAAGATCTGCTGCGGTTGTCGGGGATGTTATTGACCACGATTGGCATCTACAAAATCATCGAACGGATTAACGTTCTGTACGTCGATGCGCGCTCCCAGTCATTAAAAGATGAGCTGACCCAACTGCCGAACCGACGTTTCTTTATCGATACGATCCGCGAAAAGCAGAGCCACAGCCCGGTGGCTTTGATGATCCTCGATATCGATTTCTTCAAGAAAATTAACGACACCTACGGCCATCTGGTGGGCGATGAGGTGCTGTTCGCGCTGGGTAAGCAGCTGTCGAAGCTCACCAGCGACTCGGTGCTGCCGGCGAGGATCGGCGGCGAGGAGTTTGCCATTATCGTTGACGGCATGCCCGCCGATGAGGTGGGCCAGCTCGCAGAGTCCATTCTGCTCAATGTCCGATCCATTCTGATTAATCACGATTATCCGCTGTCGGTGAGCATTGGCGTCGGGATGCGTGAAAAAGATGAACCCCAGGATGCGTTTATTAAGAAAGTGGATGAGGCGCTGTACGCCGCGAAGCACAACGGGCGTGGCCGGGTAGAGTGGGCCTCTTAAAATGGCCTTGCCTTACCCCTGCTGTGCGCTGCGGCAGTGGCGGCGGTATTCCGACGGCGAGCGCTCGGTGTAGCGCTTGAATACCCGGCAGAAATAGTTGCTGTCGACAAATCCGCAGTTATGGGCAATCTCTTTGACCTTGAGATCGTAACCGCGCAGCAGCTTTTTCGCCTTTTCCAGGCGCACGCTGGTGAGGAATTCATTGAAGCCGACGGAACCTGATTTCTGGAAAATATGCGACAGGTAGTTAGGCGTAATATGAAAGCGCTTTGCGACCGATTCGCGGGTTAAAGGCTGGCTGAGGTGCTCTTCAAGATAATCCTGCACCGCCATAAACAGGTCGCGACTGCGGCTGACCCGCATCTCCAGCCCCACCAGTTGCTCAAGGCAGTGGCTCAACAGCGCCGAGATCACCAGCCTGGCCGTCACCGGGTCCGGTTGCAGGCAGATTTCATTAAGCGATAGCAGCAGATAGGAGCCGACCCGCGGCCCCAGACGAGCGACGTTCTGCTTTTCCGTTCGCAACTGTTTGCCGTCCCAGTGCTGCAGACAGAATCCCAGCTTCTGGCGGCCAAACAGAATGCTGAGCGTCGATGCCGGTCCGCTCCATTCCGGCAGCGTCCATTTCCCGGCCTGCACATACAGAACCTGCGAGGCGGAGAGCATCGATTCCGACAGCGGCAGTCCGTTCTCCTTTAGCTCACCCTCGAGCACAATTTCCAGCCGCGGAAAGGGGACTTTCAGCGCCAGCGCCGGCTCGGAGATATCCGGGTCGGGGAAGCGGGCATGCAGATTATCTTTCTGATTTACCAAACGATTTAAAATATCTGCCAGATCGTCAATCATCCTCTAGGCCTTAGCAAGGTGCAATTATCTCGTTGATTATCATCTATTTTATAACAGCTGAACGAGCACGATGCGCTATTTACATCATGGATCGCACCGCGTAGGGCGGTCCGGGTGATAGATTTTGAGGCGCGTCACACTTTTCCCTGCCGCGTACGCGTGTCCAGTTTTTCGTAGTTTTGCCTTCATGTTTTCCGCCCCGCCGCAGCTTAAAGTTGGTTCTGTGTTATCGATACGTTAAGGAATGTAAATATGGAACAACAATCTGCGGTTTATCTGAATGCGCTGGGGGCGAACATCGAGCTGTCCCCGAAGATGAAAGAAGAGCTGGATACCCTGGGCTATACCGTGGTGCATAACGTCGCGGACCCGGAGTGGCTGGCGGCGATGCGCGAGTTGATTGATACCATCGTCGAGAAAGAGGGCGACAATCTGGCGATCGAGCATCATCAGGAGGCGACGGCGACGCGCATTGCCAACCTGATTAACAAAGGGGTTATTTGGGAAAAAGTCTGGTCGCATCCGCTGATCCTCTCCGCCTGCCAGTATGTTTTTCAGGGTGATTTTAAAGTCTCCAGCCTGAACGCCCGGGAAGCGTTGTTTAACGGCGGCCACCAGCCGCTGCATGCGGACTGGAAGAAGCCTCGCCCGGATTTTCCGAAAGTGCATCTGGTGAACACCATCTGGGCTATCGATGATTTAAGTGCGGAAAATGGCGCACCGCGCATTATTCCCGGCACGCATCACCGTCCGGAACTACCGGAAGAGGTGCTGGACGATCCGGAGTTAACGCACCCTGACGAGGTGGTGTTTGCCGCCCCGGCGGGCAGCGTGATGATTTATAACGCCCACGCCTGGCATGGCGGGACCCGCAACCGGGTCGGCAGCCGACGCCGGGTGTTGCACGGGTTGTACATCGACCGGGAAGATACCGCGCAGCAGGATCAGCAGCGCTGGCTAACGCCGCAGACCGCGAGCCGCCTGACGCCGGCGCAAAAATGGCTGCTGGGCGTAGAGTAAATTTGACGTAGTTGCCCGTGTGGTTCCCGGAGGCGGCGCTTAACGCGCCTGTCCGGGCTACAGGTTACGTAGCAACGCCTCCGGGGGAAACCGAAGATGCACGAAGAAGGACTCACCCGCGGTCAGGGGATGTCGATATAGACCACCGGCTTTTTCATAATGCACTTCACCGCCTCGATAATCAGCTGCGGCTGCAGCAGGAAGGTTTTGATGCTGGTCTTAATGGTGCGGATGCCGTGAAAACGCTTTGCGTCGTCGATCTCAATATCCGTCACCAGCAGGACGACATCGACATGGGCGATATCGTCAGCCGTGATTTTGTTCTCTACCCCTAACGCGCCCTGGGTCTCGATTTTGATATGCCACTTTTCAAGGTGACCCACCTTTTCCAGACGCTCGGCCGCCATGTAGGTGTGCGCGACGCCGCTGACGCAGGCCGTTACGGCAACGATATTGACATCCATCGTATCCTCCTGGCGTTATCCGCCGATGGTCACCTGAAAACCGGACTGTTCAGCCAGCACCCTGAAGGGGTGGATCTCAGACTCTTCGGGGACGCGAACCTGCGACAGTGCCCCGATTTTTCCCAGTAACTGGTATTTGGCTTCGCCGTATTGATGGAACGGCAGAAGATGAATTTCCGGCAGCTTAAAGGGGGCCAGAAACGCCAGAATCTGGCGGAAATTGGCTTTGTTGAGGGTATAGCCCGGAATTAACGGCACCCGGGGAATAACCTGAATATTCGCCGCGACCAGTCGGGTGAAATTATCCCGTACCCGCGACATGTTTATCTGCAGTACCGTTTGAGCCTGGACGTCATCCATAATTTTCAGATCGAACAGCACTTCATCGCAGGTTTGCGCCAGCGGGAAAAAACGGCTGAATGCGGCGTCGCCCGCGGTTTCAATGGCGGTGTGGATCCCCCATTCGCGCAGTTGGCGCAGCAGACGCGTGGCAAATTCAGCCTGCATCAGCACTTCGCCGCCCGACAGAGTCACGCCGCCGCCGGAGGCGCGGAAGAAGACCTCATCTTTCAGCACCTCCTTAAGCAGATTATCCAGGGTGACGTCGCGGCCAATCTGCTCCCAGGCGCCGGTGGGGCATTCGACCACATCCTGCTGGCAATGGGCGCAGTGCAGGCACTTGCTCTCCCGGCGCACGGTCTGGATTTTGGGCGAGATCGACTCCGGGTTGGCGCACCACGGGCAGGCGTGCGGACAGCCCTTGAAGAATACGACGGTACGGATCCCCTGACCGTCGTTCAGCGAGTAGCGCTGGATGTTAAAAATGCGCGCCCTGTCGGCGCGCGTGGCCATCACCTCACAGCTGATGCGCGGTGCGACGGATAATGTCATCCTGAATCTCCTGCGACAGCTCGACAAAAAAGGCGCTGTAGCCCGCAACGCGCACCACCAGACCGGCAAAATCCTGCGGCCGCTGCTGGGCTTCGCGCAGCGTATCGGCGTTGACCACGTTGAACTGAATATGCTGCAGCTTGAGCCGGGTGAAGGCCTGTAAAAAATCCGCCAGCTTGTTGAGCCCGCTATCTCCGGCCAGCGTCGCCGGGGTGAACTTAACGTTCAGCAGCGTCCCGTTGGAGAGCAGGGTGTTATCCAGCTTGCTTACCGATTTCAGCACCGCCGTCGGCCCGAGGGCATCCTGACCGACCATCGGCGACAGTCCGCCGTCCGCCAGTTGTTCCCCGGCCAGGCGTCCGTCCGGCGTTGCACCAACTACCGAGCCCAACGGCACGTGGGCAGAGACGGTGTAGGAACCGGGGGTAAAGCGGCCGCCGCGCGGGTTCTCATAGCGTTCAACTTCTTTACAGTAAAAACGCAGCAGATCGGCGCTGATGTTGTCTACCTCGTCGATATCGTTCCCGTACTTTTCAAAGCGGTTGATCAGCCGGGCGCGAATTTTGTCGCCCTCCGGCGTCTGGAAGTTGGCTTTCAGCACCGCTACTAGATCGGCGAAGCTCAGGCGTTTTTGCTCAAACACCATCCCGTTGAGGGCGTGCAGCGAGTCGCTCAGGTTGGCAATGCCGATACCCTGCACGCCGGAGAAGTTATAGCGCGCGCCGCCTTCGGTTATGTCTTTGCCATGCGGCACGCAATCCTCGACGAACGAGGAGAGCAGCGGTACCGGTGCCCAGTCGCGGTGGCCGATATCGCAGATATTGCTGCCTTCGACCATTAGCTTGATGTAGTAGCGGATCTTGTCGCGGATCTGCGTCATCAGCCCGTCACGGGTGACGTCCGGATTGCTTTCGTTTTCCAGCATCACGATTTCCATCACCTTCAGCAGGTTGAACATCGCGATATCGTGTAGGCCGTACGTCCGTCCGGGGATCGACAGCTCCACGCAGCCGACCACCGCGTAATCCCGCGCGTCCTCCAGCGACACGCCACGGTTGAGGAACGCCGGGATCACCACTTCATCGTTGAAGATTTGCGGAATACCGGTGCCCAGACGGATGGTCTCGGCAGTTTTGCGCAGGAAAGGACGGTCAATCAGCTCGTTGACCCGCACACCGAGGTTCGGCTGCGGCAGACGAACGTTCTGATAGGCGTCGAGGGACAAAAAGGAGAGGATATTCACCGCGCTGCGCCCGGTTTCGGTGAGGCCGCCGAGCAGGGCGGTATAGCCGGTGGGGAAGCCGGCGAAATAACGCGCGCTGCTGGTGGATCGCAGCAGGACGATATCGTTGCATTTCACCCACAGTGACTCCAGCAGCTCCTGCAGGCACTGCGGGTCCTGGCCGCGATTCAGCGATGCCTGATAATAGGGCAGCATGTACTGGTCAAAGCGCCCCAGGGAAATCGAGCTGGCGTTAGATTCGTACTGCAAAATGATGTTCATATACCAGAACAGCTGGCAGGCCTGGGGGAAATCTTCCGGGCGGTGCAGGGCGTTATGGCGGGAAATAGTGGCAATGGTTTCCAGCTCTTTGCGCCGCACCGGGTCAACGCAGGTGGCGGCCATCTCGTCAGCCAGGATCGCATAGCGCAGGATATGGCGCTGGGCGGCCTGCAGCAGGATCAGCACCGCCTCGTAAAACCGGTTCTGCGGCTGCTGAGTGTGGAGCGCGTCAATCTCCGCCACCAGCGCGGCAAGGCCATTGTCCAGCAGGCGCGGGTAGTCGATGATGATATGTCCCTGGCCTTTATCGGTCTGGTTCACGCTAAAAATCTGCGTGCTGATGGCGCGTTTAACCTCATCGGTCATCTGCTGGTTGATAAAGTCCTTCATTGAGCGCTTTTCCCAGTAGGGGAACAGCGTTTCCCGGTAGATGCGCTGGTCTTCTTCACTGATGTTGAAGCGGTCCTGCGGACGGGTCGGAAAACTATCCAGCTCGTTGAGCAGCCAGTAGGGGTCCATCTCCGGAGAGATAATGCCGGCGCGCGGTTTCACGGTGCGGTTACCGGCGATCAGTTCATCATCACGAATCGAAATCTGCACATGGTCGAGGATCCAGGCGGTCGCTTTGGCCCGGCGGATCATCACCGGTTGTCCTTCCGTTTGCTGATGGCTGGCGGTATAGAGCAGGGCGCGCTCGAGGGAGATCTCCCGCGGCTGGGCGAACAGACGGTCTTTCAGGCGTTGAGTGCGATTGGTCATGACAAACTCCATGTTATTCAGGCGGGGCACAAACCGTGCCCCGCGTGTTTCATTCAGGCTTTCTGGGCAAGATGGCTGTCGATTTTGTTCATAATGGCGTCGGCCCGTTTCACCGCGTCGCTGATGTTGACGCGCACGATGGTTTTGCCAGCGAAGCGCTCTTCGAGCTTGATACCGATATCTTTGGTGAGGATCACGATATCGGCGCTGGCGACGTCTTCGTTGGTCAGTTCGTTCTCAATCCCGATAGAGCCCTGCGTTTCGACTTTGACCTGCCAGCCCTTGGTTTTGGCGGCGCTTTCCAGCGACTCGGCGGCCATATAGGTATGGGCAACGCCAGACGGGCAAGCGGTAACGGCGATAATTTTGGTCATACAATATTCCTTCCCGTGTATCAGTTAATTTCGAAATCAAGATCTATCTCGTCGTCGGCTTTCACGGCGGACGCTTTCTTTCTGGCGAGGGCTTTGAGCAGGATGACGCAGCCTGCGCTGACTACGGCCCCTACCAGCAGGCCCGCAATAAAGCCGCCTTTGCCCTGCACCACCGGCAGGACAATCAGCCCACCCCAGCCGGCGTAACACTGTGCGCCGAGCAGCGCCGCGGTCACGCAGCCTGCGGCGGCACCAATCATATTGGCGGGGATCACCCGCAGCGGGTCAGCGGCGGCAAAAGGAATGGCGCCTTCGGTGACGCCCACGCATCCCATCACCAGCGCGGCTTTACCGGTTTCGCGTTCTTCAGCGGAGAAGTATTTGCGGCCAATCAGCGTCGCCAGACCCATACCCAGCGGCGGCACGGCGATACCGACGGCGGCGATGGCGACCACGCTGTAGACGCCCTGCGAGACGCAGATCAGCATGAAGGCGTAAGCCACTTTGTTAACCGGGCCGCCCATGTCGAAGGCCAGCATTAGTCCCATAATGACGGCCAGCACGATGATGCTGCCTTCGCGCATCCCCTGCAGCCATCCGGTCAGGCTGGCGGTCAGCGCGCCAATCGGCTCACCGAGGCCCCACATCATGATCCCGGCGGTAATAAAGGTGCCGATAATCGGAATAACGAAGATTGGCATCACCGAGCGCAGCACTTTGTGCACCGGGATTTTTTTCAGGTAGTAGACCACCAGGCCGCCAATCAGCCCGGCAATCAGCGCGCCGAAGAAACCGGCGCCAAAGCTGTTGCCGACCCAGGCGCCGATGGCGCAGGGGGCCAGCGCCGCGCGGTCGGCGATGGAGTAGCCGATGTAGGCCGCCAGAAACGGCACCATCAGCGTCAGGCCGGCCACGCCGATATCAAACAGTTTTTTGAGGTTAGGGTCGGAGACCGCGTCGGGCACCGCCCCCTTGCCATACAACATCACGGAGACCGCCAGCAGGATCCCCCCGGACACGACAAATGGGATCATGTGCGAGACCCCGGTCATCAGGTGCTGGCGTGTATTTTTTAGTATTTGCACCAGTTCGTTCATCATTTTTCTCCTGAGCGCTGTGTGGCCCGTGGCTGAGTTGATGCATCAACCTTAGAAAAAGGACGACGCTTAAAACAGTAGAGAAAAAGTGCATTTACTGGATATTTGTAAGGTGAGCGGAAAATTGCGATCCACCTCAAATCTTAGTCTTGCTGGGGCATTGAATCATTTTGATACGCGATTTGTGATGGCGGGCATAAAAACGAACGAAGCATACAATTGTCCAGTAATTGCCAGTTTTGTCGTGTAGTGACTGGCAAAGACATTCTTTACCTTTTGAATAACTCACGCATTGCTCAGGAGGAAGGCGATGGCTCTGGTAATTGAATTCATTTGTGATTTGCCCAATGGCGTCCATGCGCGACCGGCAAGTCTGGTTGAAACGCTGTGCAACCGGTTTTCGTCTTCGGTCGAATGGGTCAATACCCGCAGCGACGGGCGCGGTAATGCTAAAAGCGCGCTGGCGATTATTGGCACGAATACCATCAAAGGGGATGGCTGCCAGTTGCTTATTGAGGGTCAGGACCAGCAGCAGGCGTTCGATGCGCTGTCGACGTTTATGCGTGATGAATTTCCGCACTGCGATACGCCGCTGCCGACGGCGGACAAGGTGGATATCCAGCCGGTGCCGCAATCGCTGTCCGGTCTTAATCCGACCCTGTTCCACGCGTTACCGGTCTGCGCGGGCAGCGCCGGGGGCGTGCTCACGCACCTGAAATCGCTGGATCTGCGCGACACCGGGACGCTGCCCGCAGCGGGGAGCATCGAGCAGGAGCAGGCGTTGCTGGATAACGGCCTGACGCTGCTGGTCAAAAATATCGAGTTTCGGCTGCTGGACAACGACGGTACCGCCAGCGCGATCCTCGACGCGCATCGCTCTCTGGCGACCGACGCCTCCCTGCGCCAGCACCTGCTGGGCGGGCTGTTGACCGGCCTGAGCTGTGCCGAGGCGATCGTCGCCACTGGCGAACATTTTTGCACGCAGTTCAGCGCCTCCGGGAACGCTTATTTGCAGGAGCGGGTGCTGGACGTTCGCGATGTCTGCTTCCAGCTGCTGCAGCACATCTATGGCGAATCGCGCTTTCCGGCGCCGGGCAAACTGACGCAAGCCTCCGTGTGCCTTGCCGATGAGTTAACCCCCAGCCAGTTTCTGGAGCTGGATAAAACGCTGCTCAAAGGCCTGCTGCTGCGCAGCGGCGGCACCACTTCACATACGGTGATCCTCGCGCGGTCGTTCAATATTCCGACCCTGGTGGGGGTGGATATGGCGGCGCTGTTGCCGTGGGTTGATCGGCCGGTGCAGATCGACGGCAACGCCGGTCTGGTGGTGGTGCAGCCGGACGAGGCGGTGGCGCGTTACTATCGGCAGGAAGCCTGGGTGCAGGAGCAGATACACCAGCAGCAGCAGGCCTGGCTGGATAAAGCGGGCCGCACCGAAGACGGCATTCGCGTAGAAGTGGCGGCGAATATCGCGCACTCTGTTGAGGCCGCGGCGGCGTTCGGTCACGGCGCGCAGGCGGTGGGGCTGTTCCGCACCGAAATGCTGTATATGGATCGCCCGAGCGCGCCGTCGGAAAACGAGCTCTACAATATTTTTTGCCAGGCGCTGGAGCCGGCCAACGGACGCAGCATTATCATTCGCACCATGGATATCGGCGGCGATAAGCCCGTGTCCTACCTTAATATTCCGGCGGAGAACAACCCGTTCCTCGGCTACCGGGCGGTGCGGATCTATGAAGAGTATCAGGCGCTGTTCCGTACCCAACTGCGGGCTATTTTGCGCGCGTCGGCGCATGGTTCGCTGAAGATCATGATCCCGATGATTTCCTCAATGGAGGAGATTTTATGGGTGAAGGAGCAACTGGCGGATGCCAAACAGTCGCTACGCAGCGAACACATTCCGTTTGATGAGACGATCCCGTTCGGGATTATGCTTGAAGTGCCGTCGGTGATGTTTATCATCGACCAGTGCTGTGAAGAGATTGATTTCTTTAGCATCGGCAGCAACGACCTGACCCAGTATCTGCTGGCGGTGGATCGCGATAACGCCAGGGTGACGCGTCACTATAACAGCCTTAATCCGGCATTTTTACGCGCGCTGGATTATGCGGTTCAGGCGGTGCATCGGCAGGGGAAATGGATCGGCCTGTGCGGCGAGCTGGGGGCCAAAGGGTCGGTGTTGCCGCTGCTGGTGGGGCTGGGGCTGGACGAGCTGAGCATGAGCGCGCCGTCGATCCCGGCCACCAAAGCGCGTCTGGCACAGCTCGATAGCCGCGCCTGTCGGCAGTTGCTGAATCAGGCGATGCGGTGTCGCACCTCGCTGGAGGTGGAGCATCTGCTGGCCCAGTTCCGCATGACCCAGCAGGATGCGCCGCTGATTACCGCCCAGTGCATTACGCTGAACAGCGACTGGCGCAGTAAAGAAGAGGTGATCAAAGGCATGACCGATAACTTGCTGTTGGCCGGGCGCTGCCGTTACCCGCGCAAGCTGGAGGCCGACCTGTGGGCCCGCGAGGCGGTATTTTCCACCGGTTTAGGTTTTAGTTTTGCCATCCCGCACAGCAAGTCAGAGCATATCGAGCAGTCGACCATTAGCGTGGCGCGTCTGGCGCAGCCGGTGGTGTGGGGTGATGACGAGGCGCAGTTTGTGATTATGCTGACCCTCAACAAGCATTCCGCCGGCGACCAGCATATGCGGATCTTCTCGCGGCTGGCGCGACGCATTATGCACGAAGCGTTCCGGCAATCGCTGGTGACCGCCGAAAGCAGCGAGGCGATTGCCGCGCTACTGCAGCGGGAGCTGGAGCTGTAACCCGGACGTCCTCCCCGGTCAGCGCAGCGCCACCGGGGGGCCGAGCGCCTGGCAAATTGCCGCGCCCACCTGTTGGGTGGAGGCGCTGCCCTGCATATCCGGCGTTTTCGGGCCGCTGGCGATGGTCTGCTCAATCGCTGCCAGAATGCCGTTATGGGCGGCCCGATAACGCGCATCTCCGTTGCCGAGGAAATCGAGCATCATCGCCCCGGCCCAGATGGTGGCGATGGGGTTGGCGATATTTTTACCGTAGATATCCGGCGCCGAGCCGTGGACCGCTTCAAACAGCGACGGGAAGGTGCGATCTGGATTGAGGTTTGCCGACGGGGCGATCCCGATGGTGCCGGTGCAGGCCGGGCCGAGGTCGGAGAGGATATCGCCGAACAGGTTTGAGGCGACCACCACGTCAAAACGCTCCGGCTGCAGCACAAAACGGGCGCACAGAATATCAATATGCTGCTTATCCCACTGTACCTGCGGATAGTGCTGAGCCATGGTTTCAACCCGCGAGTCCCAAAACGGCATGCTGATGGCGAGGCCGTTGGATTTGGTCGCCGACGTTAACGTCTTGCGCGGGCGACTTTGCGCCAGCTCAAAGGCGTAGCGCAGGATCCGGTCCACGCCGCGGCGGGTAAACACCGACTCCTGAATCACCACTTCATGCTCGGTCCCAGGATTAACATGCCCACCGAGGGCGGAATATTCACCTTCGGTATTCTCGCGCACCACGTAAAAATCGATATCGCCGGGCTGCTTACCTGCCAGCGGGCAGGGAACCCCAGGGAACAGGCGCACCGGGCGCAGGTTGACGTACTGGTCGAACTCGCGGCGGAACTTCAGCAACGAACCCCACAGGGAGATGTGATCCGGCACAATATCAGGCCAGCCGACCGCGCCGAAATAGATAGCATCGAACGGTTTTAGCTGCGCCTGCCAGTCGTCGGGCATCATTTTTCCGTGCCGGGCGTAATAATCGCAGCTGGCCCATTCAATGTGCTCGAAGCTTAACGCCAGCCCCCAGCGTTCGGCGGCGGCCTGCAGTACGCGAATGCCCTCAGGCAGCACTTCTTTACCGATGCCATCGCCGGGGATGGCGGCAATACGTAGGGTTTTATTCATCGTTGTTCTCAGTTTGCGGTAAGGAAAATTGACTTCACCGCTATCCTATAATTGACTGATTCATAATTAATCCCGTCAACTGGTGAAACATAAAACACGAATCATGAATAATCTGCCGCTGCTGAACGATTTACGCGTCTTTATGCTGGTTGCCCGTCGCGCCGGTTTTGCCGCCGCCGCCGAAGAGCTGGGCGTTTCGCCGGCGTTTGTCAGCAAGCGGGTATCGTTGCTGGAGCAAACGCTCAATGTCCAGCTGCTGCACCGCACCACCCGCCGGGTCGCCATCACCGAAGAGGGAGAGCGTATCTACGAGTGGGGGCAGCGCATTTTGCAGGATGTCGACCAGATGATGGATGAGCTCTCAGACGTACGGCAGGTGCCGCAGGGGACGCTGCGGATTATCAGCAGTTTTGGCTTTGGTCGCCGGGTGGTCGCTCCGGCGTTGTCTGAGTTGGCCCAGTGCTATCCGCAACTGGAGATCCGTTTTGATGTCGCCGACCGGCTGGTGGATTTAGCCAATGAGGGGGTCGATCTGGATATCCGCGTGGGGGACGATATCGCTCCCCATCTGATTGCCCGCAAGCTGGCTACCAATCACCGTATTCTCTGCGCCTCGCCGGAGTTTGCGGCCCGTCACTCCCGGCCAAAGCAGCTGAGTGACCTTGCCGCGCTACCTTGCCTGGTGATCAAAGAGCGCGACCGGCCGTTTGGCGTCTGGCAGCTGCACGATAAAGAAGGGGAACACGCGATTAAAGTGACCGGGCCGCTGTCGTCGAACCACGGCGAAATCGTCCACCAGTGGTGTCTGGGGGGCCAGGGGATCGCGCTGCGATCGTGGTGGGACGTCAGGGAGAATATCGCCAGCGGCAATCTGCTGCATCTGCTGCCGGAGTATTATCAGCCCGCCAGCATCTGGGCGGTGTACGTGTCGCGGCTGGCGACCTCGGCGAAAATTCGCATCTGCGTGGAGTTTTTGCGCCACTACTTTCAGCAGCATTTCCCCCAGAGCCTGCCAGAACAGGAGAGTGAGGCAAGGTTGCCGACGGCGGGCGCCGTCGGCAGAGGGGATTAAACGCCCAGCCGATCGCGCAGGCTGTAGTAGGCCGCGCCCATAGCGGTAAACGGAATGCGCAAGCTGCGACCACCGGGGAACGGATAGTGCGGCAGGTTGGCAAAGGCGTCGAAGCGTTCGGCATCCCCGCGCAGCAGCTCGGAGATCAGCCGTCCGGCGAGGTGGGTACAGGTCACGCCGTGCCCGCTGTAGCCCTGCATGTAATAGATGTTGTTATCGAGGCGGCCAAACTGCGGCATCCTCGAGAGCGTCAGCAGGAAGTTGCCGGTCCAGCGATAGTCAATTTTCACCCCTTGCAGCTGCGGGAAGGTTTTCAGCAGCTTCGGCATAATCAGGCGCTCGACGTCGTCCGGGTCACGGGCGCCGTAGACCACGCCGCCGCCGTACAGCAGGCGGTTGTCGCCGGTCAGACGGTAGTAATCCAGCAGGTAGTTACAATCTTCCACGCAGTAGTTTTTCGGGATCAGCGAGCGCGCTACTTCCTCCGAAAGCGGTTCGGTGGTGACGACCTGGGTGCCGCACGGCATGCTGCGTTTGGCCAGTTCTGGCTCGACTTTATCGCCAAGGTAGGCGTTGCCGGCGACGATCACGTAGCGGGCGGTGACCTGGCCTTTGGCGGTGGTCACCACCGCCGGGCTGGTGTGCTGGATGCGGGTGACCGGCGACTGCTCGTACACCCGGCCGCCGTTAAGGCGAATGGCATCCGCTTCGCCGATAGCCAGGTTCAGCGGATGAATATGCCCGCCGCTATGGTCGAGCAGGGCGCCGGTGTAGCGGTCGCTGTTGACTTCCTGGCGGATGGCGCTGGCGTCCAGCAGCTCCAACTGCTGGTTACCGTAGCGTTCCCAGTTCGCTTTCTGCTCTTCCAGGGTTTCCAGCTGTTTGTGGTTCATCGCCACAAACAGGCCGCCGGGGCGGTAGTCGCACTGGATCTGATAGCGTTGGATGCGCTCGCGAATAATATTGCCGCCTTCGAACATCATGCTGCCGAGCATGCGTGCCGCGTCGGGGCCGTAGGTTTTTTCAATCACGTCGATATCGCGGCTGTAGGAGTTGACCAACTGGCCGCCGTTGCGCCCGCTGGCGCCGAAGCCAATGCGCGCGCTTTCCAGCAGTACCACGTCGTAGCCCATTTCGGCCAGATGCAGGGCCGAAGAGAGGCCGGTATAGCCGCCGCCGACAACGCAGACATCGCAGCTGATGGATTCGCTCAGCGTCGGAAAGGGTTCGTAGCTGTTGGCGCTGGCGGCGTAATAACTGGTGGTATGTTCGGTCATGATTAAGACTCCAGAGTCATCCATATCGTTTTCAGTTCGGTGAATTTTTCCAGCGCGTGCAGCGACTTATCTCGTCCGTTGCCGCTCTGCTTATACCCGCCAAACGGCACGGTCATGTCACCATCGTTATAGTTGTTCACAAACACGGAGCCGGCTTTCAGACGACGGCTCATCCGGTGGGCGCGGGAAAGATCGCGGGTCCAGACCGCGGCGCCCAGGCCGTAATCGCTGTCATTGGCGAGGCGCAGGGCTTCCTCTTCCGAGGTGAAGCGGGTTACCACCAGCACCGGGCCAAAAATCTCCTCGCGGCTCAGCGGGGAAGCCGGGTCAACGTCGACGAAAATCGTCGGGCCGACGGCGGCGGGCCACGGATTTTTGCGCCCGTCGAGCAGCAAGGTGCTGTGACTTTCTCCGACGCGGATGAAGCTGTGCACGCTGTCGGCATGGGTGTTATCGATCAGCATCCCCATGGTGGTCTCGGGATCCAGCGGGTTGCCCGGCTGCCAGAGGCGCGCCTGCTCCTGCAGGCGGCGCAGGAACTCGTCGGCGATGCTCGCTTCGACCAGCAGACGGGTGCCGGCGATGCAGACCTGGCCCTGGTTGTAGAAGATGCCGCCTGCGGTGGCGTTAACCGCTTTTTGCAGGTCCGGGCAGTCGGCAAAGACGATGTTGGCGCTCTTGCCGCCCGCTTCCAGCCAGACGCGTTTCATGTTGCTGTCGCCGGCATCTTTTAATAGCTGTTTGCCGGTCCGGGTGGAGCCGGTAAAGGTCAGCACTTCGACGTCGGGATGCAGCGACAGGGCCTGACCCGCTTCGTGGCCGTAGCCGCTGATCACGTTCAGCACGCCATCCGGCAGGCCGGCCTCTTTCGCCAGTCCGGCCAGACGCAGGGCGGTCAGCGGGGATTTTTCTGACGGTTTGAGGATCACGCTGTTGCCGGTTGCCAGCGCCGGCCCAAGCTTCCAGCAGGCCAGCAGCAGAGGGAAGTTCCACGGCACCACGGCGGCAATGACGCCAACCGGTTCGCGGACGATCATCGCCAGTTCATTAGCGCCAGTGGGGGCCACTTCGCCATACACTTTGTCGATGGCTTCGGCGTACCAGCGGATGGCGCGGGCGGCGCCTGGAATATCGTCGCGCAGGCTGTGGCGGATCGGCTTCCCGGTATCGAGGGTTTCCAGCAGCGCCAGCTCTTCACGATGAAGCTCCATCAGGTCCGCCAGCTTGTTGAGCACGGCTTTGCGCTGCGCCGGCGAGGCCTGGGACCAGTCACCGCGATCGAACACGCGACGGGCGGCCTGCACGGCGAGTTCGACGTCGGCCTTTTTGCCCCGGGCAACGTGCGCCAGGGTCTGCTGTGCGGCGGGGTCGATGGTTTCAAACGTGGTATTATCGACAGCAGAGCAATAGTCGCCATTAATAAATAACCGCGTTTCAATCTCCATGCTTTTCGCTTTATCCTGCCACCAGGCCAGATGTTTGAAATCCATATAAGACTCCTTAATCACATAATCGAATTGTAGGCATGCCGGACCGTGCAGGGCGTAGGGCGTCCCCGGGGTCAGATACCGTTATTGCGCGTTTTATTTGCGCCTATGTATTAGTCTGGCCCGCAGGAAATAAGCCGCCGCACGACGCAGCAGAATCGTTGCGCAGCAGCATATTTGCGTGTTCTTCGCGCCGCGGGAAAAAGGACTTCCGACGGCGCTGGCCTGAAGAAAGCCTGAGATAGTCTCAGGCTAAAAAATCAGAATGTGGTGGGAGTATGGGCACTGATAATTCGGCAGACGCCTGCCGAGGTATTGCTGAAACTGTGCGGTATGCCGGTATTAATGGCATAGCTCTGTCCAGCCACCAGATGATACGACTGGCCGTTCATCTCCAGTACGACTTCACCTTCCAGTATGGTGCCTATTTCCTCACCCTGATGTTTGATCCTCTCCCCGGTCGTGGTTCCAGGCTGGTAAGTTTCAAAAATCATCGCCAGCGTACGGTTCGGATTTCCATTGTGGACCAGCTTCATCGAAACCCCCTGACTGCCGATTTCGATAAGGTCATCCTGATTAATCACCACCTGGGGTTCATCAGGTTTTTCTGGTTCAGAAAAGAATTCCGAGAGCGACAGCCCATAAACTTTCAGCAGCTTTTGCAGCGTACTGATGGCAGGACTGACTTTGTCCTGTTCTATGGTGCTGATGGCACTATGTGTTAACCCAGACAGTTCGGCGGCACGACGTTGTGAGAGACCCAGCTGTTGGCGGATCGCTGACAGACGTTTTCCTGGCGCCAGGCCGTCATCGCTCATATTTGCATTTCCTTAACTGTAATGGTCAGAGCCGCTGCTTTTCAGCCATGTGGTTCTGACAGGCGGTGATAAAACCTTCAAACAACAAACGCGAGAGGGCGTATTCGCTACTGTTCCATTCTGGGTGCCATTGCACGCCCAGCGCGAAAGGGTGGTCGGTGACGCTGACCGCCTCAGCCAGCCCATCCGAAGAACGAGCTTCGACGCGCAGACGTGAGCTTACGGTGCGTGCTCCCTGCCCATGTAGCGAGTTTACCCAAAACGTGTTGCAGCCCGGTATTAACTGAGAAAGTAATCCTCCTTCCTGAACCAGTACTTCGTGAGAGGGGGCATATTGTTGCTCAACCGGCAGCTCCGGATCTTCGCGATGCTCAAGGAGTTCCGGCTGTTCGAAAAGACGACGATACAGAGTCCCTCCGGTGGCGACAACCAGTTCCTGTAACCCACGGCAGATGGCGAAAATGGGGATGCGCCTTTCGAGCGCGGCGTTAATCAATGCCATGCTCAGAAGATCACGCCCGGGATCGGCGTCAGGCTCATCGCCGTTTTCACCATAAAGGTGCGGCTGCACATTGCTAGGGCTGCCTGGCAGGTAGATGCCATCCAGTTTCGGTAACAACGCGGCAAGCATTTCCGGCTCGGCCAGCGCGTGCGGCAGGGCAATCGGCAACCCTCCGGCGTTAATAATGGCATTCAGGTACTTTTCTTGCAGAGTCTGGGTCTGGTGACCCTTCAGCCTGTTCCTGCACATCACGACACCAATAACTGGTCTGTACATTATATTTTCCATGATCGCCCTCACAAAGTGGACTAAATAATGACCGTTTAGCGTGCCAAATGGCCATATCGTTCAATATTTTCTCAATCTAGCAGCGCAAATAGCCGTTTGCAAACTTAATTTAACATTTGACAAACATTTTGTTTGCATACACATTCGAGTGGTGGACATTATATTTAACGGCAAGATAGCCAGCGGTCCGAAACCAACACAACGGCGGTGAATGATGGAAACCAATATTGTAGAAGTTGAGAATTTTGTTCAGCAGTCAGAAGAGAGACGGGGCAGCGCATTCACTCATGAGGTGAAGCGCTACCTTGAGCGTTATCCTGAGACGCAGTATGTCGATGTGTTGCTGACCGACCTGAACGGCTGCTTCCGTGGCAAACGTATTCCGGTCTCCAGCCTGAGCAAACTGGAAAAAGGCTGCTACTTCCCGGCGTCGGTTTTTGCCATGGATATTCTTGGCAATGTGGTGGAAGAGGCCGGTCTTGGCCAGGATATGGGCGAACCGGATCGTTCCTGCATTCCGGTGCCGGGGACCTTAACCCCGTCGGCTGCCGATCCGCAATCTATCGCTCAGGTACAGCTGACGATGGTGGATGAAGATGGCGCTCCCTTTGACGTTGAGCCGCGGAACGTGCTTAACCGCCTCTGGCAGCAGCTGCGCCAGCGCGGATTGTTCCCCGTGGTAGCGGTAGAGCTGGAGTTCTATTTACTGGATCGTAAACGTGATGCCGAAGGTTATCTACAGCCGCCTTGCGCGCCGGGCACCGGCGATCGCAACACCCAGAGCCAGGTCTACTCGGTGGACAACCTTAACCACTTCGCCGACGTGCTCAATGACATCGATGAACTGGCCCAGCTGCAGCTGATTCCGGCCGATGGCGCGGTGGCTGAAGCCTCTCCGGGTCAGTTTGAAATCAACCTTCACCATACCGATAACGTGCTCGATGCCTGCGATGATGCGCTGGCGTTAAAACGCCTCGTGCGTTTGATGGCCGAGAAGCATAAGATGCATGCCACTTTTATGGCCAAGCCCTATGAAGAGCACGCTGGCAGCGGGATGCACATCCATATCAGCATGCAAAACCACCGGGGCGAAAACGTGCTGGCGGACGCCGACGGCGAGGATTCTGCGCTGCTGAAACGCGCGCTGGCCGGGATGATTGACCTGATGCCGTCGTCGATGGCGCTGCTGGCGCCGAACGTTAACTCGTGGCGTCGTTTCCAGCCGGGGATGTATGTCCCGACCCAGGCCTCCTGGGGGCATAACAACCGCACCGTAGCGCTGCGGATCCCGTGTGGCGATCGTCAGAACCACCGCGTGGAGTATCGCGTGGCGGGGGCGGATGCCAACCCGTATCTGGTGATGGCGGCGATTTTCGCCGGCATATTGCACGGGC
The DNA here is from genome assembly GCF_051131755.1 of Klebsiella sp. R445. Taxonomy (NCBI): domain Bacteria; kingdom Pseudomonadati; phylum Pseudomonadota; class Gammaproteobacteria; order Enterobacterales; family Enterobacteriaceae; genus Klebsiella; species Klebsiella sp. R445. The sequence goes on along the minus strand of NZ_CP180446.1, from coordinate 1,187,816 downwards.
TGGACAATACGCTGCCGCTGCAGGAAGAAGTGGAAGGCAACGGCCTGGAACAGGAAGGGCTGCCGTTCCCGATCCGTCAAAGCGATGCACTGTGGGAGTTTATGCAAAACGATAGCCTGCGCGCGCGCCTGGGTGAGCGCTTCTGCCACGTTTATCACGCCTGTAAGAATGATGAATTAATGCAGTTTGAACGGCTTATCACCGAAACCGAAATTGAGTGGATGTTGAAAAACGCCTGATGGTTGCCCCGTAAGGGGCCACTACCGTCGAGCGATAAAGTTGCATCATACGGCCTGAGCGGAGCCTGGTCGGACGTTTTTGCTGGTAGTCCAGCGATTTCCCGGATGTCGCGTAAAGGAGCGCAGGCGATACCGGGCTTCAGTTAACGACACAGTGTGTGACGAGGAAAGAGATGATGCCGATGTTCAAATATCCGCAGGGAGAAGGGGGCCATGAAGGCCGCAAGATGTCCGAATCAACCGCCGCTCGTCGGTCTGTCCTGAACGATTTTTTATGCTTTACCCCCCTGTTAAGCAGGTTTGTCACCCGATCATTGTGCGCACAAACCGACGTTTGCATGGGGGGGGATGCTCATGGTTGCTAACTCCTCGCTCGATGTGTCGTCTACCGCTGGCAAACCCGGCCTGCGCAAGTCGCTCAAGCTGTGGCAAGTGGTGGTGATGGGGCTGGCCTATCTCACCCCGATGTCGGTATTTGATACCTTCGGGATTGTGTCCGGCATCAGCAACGGCCACGTGCCCGCTTCCTATCTTCTGGCGCTGGCCGGGGTGCTGTTTACCGCGATCAGTTACGGTAAGCTGGTGCGGCAGTTCCCGGAGGCCGGGTCAGCGTACACCTACGCGCAGAAGTCGATCAGTCCTCACGTCGGCTTTATGGTGGGTTGGTCATCGCTGCTCGATTACCTGTTCTTACCGATGATTAACGTCTTACTGGCGAAGATCTATCTGTCGGCGCTGTTCCCGGAAGTGCCGCCGTGGATCTGGGTGGTGGGGTTTGTCGTGATTCTGACGGCGGCGAATCTTAAAAGCGTTAACCTGGTGGCGAACTTTAATACCCTGTTTGTGCTGGTGCAGATTGCGATCATGGTGGTGTTTATCTTCCTGGTGGTGCAGGGGCTGCACAAAGGGGAAGGGGTTGGCACCGTATGGTCGTTGCAGCCGTTTATCAGCCAGAACGCGCATCTGATCCCGATTATTACCGGGGCGACGATCGTCTGCTTCTCGTTCCTTGGCTTTGACGCAGTGACGACGCTGTCAGAAGAGACCCCGGACGCCGCGCGGACAATCCCGAAAGCGATTTTCCTGACGGCGGTGTACGGCGGGATTATCTTTATCGTCGCCTCGTTCTTTATGCAGCTCTTTTTCCCTGATATCAGCCGCTTTAAGGACCCGGATGCGGCGCTGCCGGAAATTGCGCTGTATGTCGGCGGCAAGCTGTTCCAGTCAATTTTCCTGTGCACCACCTTCGTGAATACCCTGGCGTCGGGCCTGGCATCGCATGCCAGCGTGTCGCGTCTGCTGTACGTCATGGGGCGGGATAACGTCTTCCCGGAACGTATTTTCGGCTATGTGCATCCGAAGTGGCGGACGCCGGCGCTGAACGTGCTGATGGTTGGGGTAGTGGCGCTGTCAGCGTTGTTCTTCGACCTGGTCACCGCCACGGCGCTGATCAACTTCGGCGCGCTGGTGGCCTTTACCTTCGTTAACCTGTCGGTGTTCAACCACTTCTGGCGGCGCAAGGGCTATAACAAAACGTGGAAGGATCGCCTGCACTATCTGATTCTGCCGCTGATCGGCGCCGCGACGGTGGCGGTGCTGTGGATCAACCTCGAGGCGACATCGTTAACGCTGGGGCTGGTTTGGGGCGCGGTGGGGCTGCTGTATTTGACCTATTTAACCCGGCGTTTCCGTCAGCCGCCGCCGCAGTTTGATGCGGCGAAAGCGGAGCGGGCGTGGGAATCGTAGTCGTTCAGGCTGAGCGGGAGTAACAACCAACATAGCGTCTGAGGCTGGTCACTAAGGTGTCCAGCCTTTTTTTATACGTTGTGACCAACTGAGCGGGGCTACTTTTTCTTTTTATGGAAAGGGAGCTGACTGGCGCGGCGTTCTTTGATGTATGACACCAGACTGTAAAGTGCAACCCCCAGCAAAATGACCGCGACAACAATGAGAATAATACCGGACATAAGCGATCCTGGGCTTGAGTGGAAAACACGAACTCTATAAATTTGCCGCCACGATAGCATCAGGATGTGTCTGAAATGTGACATGTTGCAGTGATAAATTCGACGTAAATCAGGGTGATATGGTTTTTGTGACTAGCATGCCAGCCAATTTTATCGCTGAGAAACAATCCGTTAACTGATTTTACAGACGTAAGACCTTCAGGCTGTTACCCTGTACCTGATTGAGAATTATCTGAGAACAATGCATGTGTAATAAATCTATCGTCAGCCTGCTTGGGCTGACCTTGATCCTGACCTCTTTTACCACTGTGGCGGAGTCAGAGAGCCAGCAAACCCGCGAACGGGTTATGGACCAGGTATTAAAGCCCTGTGAAGGCAAAAAAGCCGGCGACAAAGTGGTGATGCTCGATCGCCGCGGCGGACAGCATGAAGCCATCTGCACCCTGGCGGCGGTCCCGCTGCCGGAGTAACGCCCGCCGCCATCAAGGGATCAGAGATTTTTCGTCCCGCCATCCACCAGGAGCTCGCTGCCAACAACGTAGCTGGACTCATCCGATGCCAGGTACAGCGCGGCTTTGGCCAGCTCCTGCGGCGTGCCCATGCGTCCGACCGGCACCAGGTTCTTGATCTCCTCCTGCAGGGCGCTCATGGCCTGCGCGCTGAGGCCCAGCTTATCCAGCGCCGGGGTGCGAACCGGGCCGGGGCTCAGGCCATTCACGCGAATGCCGCGCGTCAGCAGCTCCGCCGACAGGGTACGCGCCAGCGATAGCAGCCCGGATTTACTGGCGGCGTAGGCGCTGCTGGTCGGCAAGCCGATATGAGCGCTGACCGATCCGCACAGAATCACCGACGCGGGGTTGGCAAGCAGCGGCAGCAGGGCCTGCAGCAAGAAGAACGGTCCTTTGAGGTTAATGTTCATCAGCCGATCCCACTCCTCCTCGCGCCATTCACCAAAGGCGCCGTGGGTCACGTCACCGGCGTTGATAAACACCGCATCCAGCCGCGGCCAGCGTGCGCTCAGGGTCTCCGCCAGCTGGTGCTGCCCGGCGGCGTCACCGGCATCAGCCGCAATAACCCATGCGTTTTCTCCCAGCAGCGCCTGCGCCTGTTCGCGCGCCGCATGCTGGCGGCCGGTAACCGCTACCTGCGCCCCTTCGGCAATAAACTCCTGCGCGGTGGCGAGGCCGATGCCGCTGGTGCCCCCGGTAATCAGCGTATATTTTCCTGTTAAACGTCCCATGATGATGCTCCTGATTGGGTCTCTGGAAATGGGACTATAAAAGCTTTAGTATCCAAAGGATACCAGGTACCAATTGGATACTAACGAGGCAAAAGGTGTGCTATGGCGAAGACCGCGGTGAGCGTCGATGAAAAAAATTTGGGGCACTCATCTTGCCCGATGACCGACTTTGTTAATCTGATTGCCGGGAAGTGGGCGATCCCGATCCTCTACCGGCTGATCGTCCTCAATGCGCCGGTGCGCTTCGGCGAACTGCTGCGGGCGGCGGCGCCCATCACGCAAAAAGAGCTGACCCGTCAGCTCCGCTTGTTCGAGCAGCGCGGGCTGGTGTCGCGCTGCGTCTATGCAGAAATCCCCCCTCGGGTGGAATATCAGATAACCGAGCTGGGGCTGTCGATGCGCAGCGCGTTACAGCCGCTGGCGGAGTGGATGAGCCAGCACGGTCATCTGCTCAGGCGTTAAAGCGGGTGGATAAAAATTACTCCCGGTGCCTCAGTTTGCGAGCGCCGAGGCGGAAAAATGTCATTAATTTGCCACAATAGAAGCGATGAAAATGACTGAGGATAAAGGGATGAGAAAGAGTCTACTCGCAGGTATCGTGGTCCAGGCGCTGGTGCTATCCGCCGCAGCCCAGGCGCAGGACGCGGTGGCACCGCAGGGTTATCAGCTGCAGCAGGTGTTGATCATGAGCCGCCACAACCTGCGCGCGCCGCTGGCCAATAACGGCAGCGTACTGGAACAATCGACGCCAAAATCGTGGCCGGAGTGGGATGTTCCCGGCGGTCAACTGACCACCAAAGGCGGGGTGCTCGAAGTGTACATGGGGCACTATATGCGTGAATGGCTGGCCCAGCAGGGACTGGTGACCAGCGGTGAGTGCCCGCCGGACAACGCGGTTTACGCTTACGCCAACAGCCTGCAACGGACCGTCGCCACCGCCCAGTTCTTTATCACCGGCGCCTTTCCCGGCTGCGGCGTGACGGTTCATCACCAGCCGCAAATGGGCACCATGGACCCGACGTTTAACCCGGTGATCACCGAAGATTCCGCCGCCTTCAGCGAAAAAGCGGTGCAGGCGATGACCAAAGAGCGTCAGGGCATGCAGCTGACCGACAGCTACAAGCTGCTCGAGGAAATGACGGATTACCAAAATTCACCCTCCTGCAAAGAGAAGCAGGTGTGTGAGTTAAGCGCCGCGAAAGATACTTTTAGCGCCAAATACCAACAGGAGCCGGGGGTTTCCGGGCCGCTGAAAGTGGGCAACTCGCTGGTCGACGCCTTCACGTTGCAGTATTACGAAGGTTTCCCGCTGGACCAGGTGGCGTGGGGAGAGATCAAAAGCGATAAGCAGTGGCAGGTGCTGTCGAAGCTGAAAAACGGCTATCAGGACAGCTTGTTTACCTCGCCAGAGGTGGCGCGCAACGTGGCTAAACCGTTGGTGAAATATATCGATAAGGCGCTGGTCAGCGATGAGCAGCAGGCGGCCAAAGTGACGCTGCTGGTGGGGCACGATTCCAATATCGCCTCTTTGCTGACCGCGCTGGACTTCAAGCCTTATCAGCTGCATAACCAGTATGAGCGTACCCCCATCGGCGGCAAAATCGTCTTCCAGCGCTGGCATGACAGCGGCAGCAATCGCGAGCTGATGAAAATTGAGTACGTCTATCAAAGCACCTCACAGCTGCGCAATGCTGAACCATTAACCCTGCAATCGCCACCGCAGCGGGTGACCCTGGCGCTTAATGGCTGCCCGGTGGATGCCGACGGTTTCTGCCCGATGGCAACCTTTAAGCAGGTGATGAACGAAGCGGCAAAATAGGCATAAAAAAACCGGACGGCCTGCTGGCCGCTCCGGTTCTCAGTACTGGCGTCCCGGTAGCGATACCGGGGCGTTTTGCGTCAGACGTTTTTACGCTCGATGGTTTGTTCGCCCCAGAACAGCGCGTCTTTGTCCGTTTTGGCGAAGGCCAAAGAGAGCACTTCGTCGCTGCCTTCTTCCCAGATTTTTTCTGCTAGCTTTTCATCGTATTTGGCTAATTCGAAAATCGCCTCGGCGATCTCGATAGAGGTATTACGTAAACTTGCCCATTCGCCCACATGGTGGGTCTTCGCTTCTTGAGTTGGCATGCACATCCTCCTGCTGAAGGTTAGCCGTGTAATTTAACTGCCAGTCCTGCGACGTGTTCACCTTGATAGCGGGCAATCGCCAGCTCTTCCTGACTTGGCTGACGTGAACCGTCGCCGCCGGCGATGGTGGTCGCGCCATACGGCGTACCGCCGCGAACCGCCGACACATCAAAGAGTTCCTGCGCGCCGTAGCCGATTGGCACAATCACCATCCCGTGATGGGCCAGGGTCGTCCAGGTGGAGGTAATGGTTTGTTCTTGCCCGCCACCGGTACCGGTGGAGCAGAAGACGCTGGCCAGTTTGCCGTACAGTGCACCCGATGCCCACAGGCCACCGGTCTGATCGAGGAAGGTGCGCATCTGTCCGGACATATTGCCGAAACGTGTTGGGGTACCAAAGATGATGGCGTCGTACTCTGCCAGTTCCTGCGGCGTGGCGACGGGCGCATTCTGCGTTTTCCCGCCTGCTTTGGCAAACGCCTCTGCTTGCATAGTTTCCGGCACGCGCTTCACGACCACGTCAACGCCATCGACTTTGTTCGCCCCTTCGGCGACGGCATGAGCCATGGTTTCGATGTGTCCATACATTGAATAATAAAGCACCAGAATTTTAGCCATTTGCATCACTCCTCGGTTGCGTTTGAGACCAGCCAATCGACTGGCTACCTTTAAAGATAAGGCGTCTGGCTAAGAGTGCAAATCTAACAATCATTTATTTGATTTATAACAAAATTGCAAAAAGTGGCGCTGTCGCAAAAAGAAACATCTTTACCAGACGGCTTTTCGTGAGCCATAAGAAACGCTTAGCGTGACGCGGGCGAGGGAGGGGCTGTTTTACCCCGACAGGTATTGCAAAATGTTTCTATTCGCCAGGTGAATGCGTTTCATTCACTACGCTTAACAGTACGCAGCACCACAATGGCCATGCCCTATGCTGCGCTGCAGGGCCAGGCGCTGCCGGTAACGCAAGATGATGTCTAACCAAGTGGAGGTCAGTGATGGCAAACCATCGTGGCGGTTCCGGCAACTTTGCCGAGGACCGTGAAAGAGCATCAGAAGCAGGTCGCAAAGGTGGCCAGCATAGCGGGGGGAACTTCAAAAACGATCCTCAACGCGCGTCGGAAGCTGGCAAAAAAGGAGGGAAAAACAGTCACGGCAACCGTCATAGCTGACGAGCAGGCTGACTGTTTGTGATGTGGCGTTAATCTCCTGGGCACCCGCCATATCCTCCCCGCCGCCGGTCTCTACCGGCGGTTTTTTTATGCCTGTATGCCGGGCGAACGGCACGGTGGGTACCGTCGCCCCGGCGCACAGAAGGGAGTTACACGGGCACGTTGGACTGCGCCGTTTCCGGTGCACGACGGTTAAGCAGGGCGTGGAGCAGGATGGCGCCAAAGGTGGCTGTCCCGATACCGCCGAGGGTAAAGCCGCCGAGGGAGAGGGCAAAATCGCCGGCGCCGAGCACCAGCGTGACCGCCACCATAATCAGGTTGCTGTTCAGGCTCAAATCCACCCGGTGCTGGATCCAGATACGCGCACCGGCCACCGCAATCAGGCCGAACACCACGATCGATGCTCCGCCGATCACCGGTCCGGGAATGGTGTGGATCAGGGCGCCAAACTTCGGCGAGAAGCCGAGCAGTATCGCAATCACCGCCGCCGCCACGAACACCAGCGTGGAGTAGACTTTGGTCACCGCCATCACCCCGATATTTTCCGCGTAGGTGGTCACCCCGCTGCCGCCAACCGCGCCGGAGAGCATGGTTGCCAGCCCGTCACCGACGAACGCCCGCCCCATGTACGGGTCCATATTGCGCCCGGTCATACCGGCGACCGCCTTCAGGTGCCCGAGGTTTTCCGCCACCAGGATCACCGCCACCGGGGCAATTAGCATCATCGCCGGACCGCTAAAGGTCGGGGCGGTGAAGTGCGGCATGCCGAACCACGCGGCCTGTTCCAGCAGGCTAAAATCGAGCGGCTTACCCAGTCCGAACACGTTCGCCAGCAGCGCGTACAGCGCACAGGCAACGATCAGGCCGACGAGGATCAGCAGTCGCTGCACCATTCCGCGGGTAAACACCGCCACCAGTCCAATGCACAGTACGGTCAGCACCGCCATCCAGCCATCGAAGGCCGTGGCCGAGACGCTGCGCACGGCGATAGGCGCGAGGTTCAGGCCGATAGCCATCACCACCGCGCCGGTCACCACCGGCGGCATTAGCCGTTCGATCCAGCGGGTGCCGACTTTCATCACCACCAGGCCAATCAGGGTATACACCAGGCCGCAGGCGATGATCCCGCCGAGCGCGACGCTAAGATTCGGGTTCAGCCCCTGGCCGTTAAAGCCGGTGACGGCGATCACCACTCCGATGAAAGCGGCGCTGGAGCCAAGATAGCTGGGCACCCGGCCGCCGGTGACCACAAAAAACAGCAGGGTCCCGACGCCGGAGAGCAAAATCGCGAGGTTCGGATCCAGCCCCATCAGAATCGGCATCAGCACCGTGGCGCCAAACATTGCCACCGCGTGCTGGACGCCCATCACCATCGTCTGCCCGAAGGAAAGCCGTTCATCGGGGGCCACAACGCCGGACGCGGCGGAGGGGGAGGTCAACTGCCAGCGAGGAAAATCGAAAAGTGCCATGATGATATCCCGGGTTTGAGGTTAACAGGCTGGACGCATGAGCGTGTGGTAGCCGCGGTCGAACCACATCAGCCCGCGCGGCTCTGGGTGTCTGACAATATCGGCGACTTCACAGAACAAAATATCGTGGGTGCCGACGCTGACTATCTGGCTGATACGGCAGTCGAAGCTGACCAGCGCATCGACCAGCCGTGGACAGCCGGTAAGACCGGTTTGCCATGCGGCGGCGGCAAAGCGCTCCGCCATCGGGGTTTTGCCGCCAAAGACGTTAGATAACGACTCCTGCCCGGCCGCCAGCGTATTGACGCACAGCGCCTGATGCTGATTGAAGGTCGGCCACACCGAGGCCGAGCGGTTCAGGCACACCAGCAGGGTCGGCGGCGTATCGGTGACGCTGCAGACCGCACTGGCGGTAAACCCGGCGCGTCCCGCCGGACCGTCGGTGGTGATAATGTTGACCGCCGCGCCGACCTGCGCCATGGCGTCACGAAAATGCTGTTTATCCGCTACGGACATGGGGGCTCCTTACGCCAGCTGGCAGGCATCATCAAACGAAAGACGCGGCAGGCGGCCATACAGCTTGCCGGCGTCGCCATAGCCGATATTGATCAGCAGGTTGCTCTGCCAGCCGCTGTCGGCGAAGAACGCCGCATCGACCTTCTGGCGATCGAATCCCGACATCGGGCCGGTATCCAGCCCGAGGGCGCGGCAGGCGAAAATCAGATACGCCGCCTGCAGCGAGCTGTTGCGAAAGGCGGTCTCCTCCGCCAGCTGCGGGCTGGAGGTGAACCAGCTGCGGGCGTCGCCGTGGGGAAACAGCTCGGGCAGGCGATCGTAGAAGGCGCTATCCCAGGCGACGACCGCTGTCACCGGGGCGGTCATGGTTTTTTCGAGGTTACCGCTGGAGAGCGTCGGGCGCAGCAGCGCTTTGCCTTCCGGGGTGCGGACAAACAGGATCCGCGCCGGGGAGCAGTTGGCGGAGGTTGGCCCCATTTTCATCAGGTCGTAAATGTCGCGCAGTACCTCATCAGTGACCGGTTGATCCAGCCAGCTGTTATGGGTTCTGGCGTGAGTGAACAGGGTGTCCCGCGCGTTCTGGCTAATGCTTTCGCTCATAGATTTTCCTTAATTACGGGGCCAGCATCGCGGCCAGTCCGTCGCATAAAATGGGGTTGAAGGTCCCGGCATCGGTCACGTTACAGGCGTGTCCTCCCCAGGCCATCTCCACCTGCTGGCTGTTCGGTATCGCTGTCGCCAGGCTACGGGAACAGGAGGCGGGAACCAGCAAATCGTCATTGGCGCTGACGATCAGCGTCGGGCAGGCAAGCTGGGCCGCCCGGCGTGAAAAATCGGCCTCTTTCAGCGCATGCAGGCGCTTCAGCAGGTTGTCTTTACCCTGGAAGTGGCTGAGGGCCAGCGCATCTTCCGCTTCCAGCCTCGGCATGCGGGCGGCCATCCATTCTGCCGGGTAGAGGAACAGCGGCTGGGCTTCGACCCACGCCTGGGCGCCGCCGGCGTGCAGCAGGCGTTCGCGCACCTGGAAACAGCGGCGGGTATGCGGCGAGAGGCTCAGCCAGGCGTTAACCAGCACCAGCGCGCTGACCGCCTGCGGAAAGTCGAGCGCCAGCTGGAGCCCAATCAGGCCGCCCAGGGCGTGGCCGACGAAGGCAAAGCGGGTGATGCTCGCCGCCTGCAGCGCTTGCTTAAGCTCCAGCGCCATCGCCGCCATGCTGTAACCGGCGGGCAGCGGGCCGGCATTTTCACCGGTGCCGTTCTGGTCATAACTCACCAGTTGATACCGCTCCACCAGCACCGCGCGCTGCGGGAGCCAGTAGCTGCCCGCGCCGCCTAAACCCGCGCTTAGCACCACCACCGGTGCGCCATCGAAAGGGGCTGGGGAGATATTCAGTTTCATAAGGCTGGTTTCCCGATGTGGGCGACGGTAGCGATTTCGACCAGCGCCTCAGGCTTGACCAGCCCGCACTGGATACAAAAACGCGCCGGTTTATCACCGGGGAAAAACTCAGCATAGACTTCGTTAATCGCGGCGTAGTTTTTCCAGTCGGTGATAAAGATGCTGTTGAACGTCACATCCTCCATACTGCCACCCGCCGTTTCGATCACCGTTTTGATGGTATCGAGGACGTGGCGGGTTTGCGCCTTTGGGTCGCCGGGATAAACCACATTATTTTGTTTATCAAACGGCAGCGTGCCGGAGACATAGACCACCCCGTCGGCCAGGGTGCCGGGAACAAAAGGGGCAATCGGCGTGGTGGTGCCGGGCGGTATAATGACCTGTTTAGGCATAACGTTTCTCCTCCGGGAATGAGAGCGGGGCGGCGGGCTCCAGCGCCTCGCAGAAGCTGGCGACATCGCTGACCCAGCCGAAAAAGGTTTCGATATTGAACAATGCGGCCTGCTGGGCGAAGGCCGGGCCAGCCTGGTGGGTGGCGTCTTCCAGCACGATGCCGAAATACTCAAGGAAGAAGCCGTCGCGCAGGGTCGATTCCACGCAGACGTTGGTGGCAATCCCGGTAAACACCAGGTGGCGAATGCCGCGGCTGCGCAGGATGCTGTCGAGCGGGGTGTTGAAAAAGCCGCTGTAGCGCGGTTTCGGCAGCACCACATCGCCGGGCTGCGGTTGCAGTTGATCGACCAGCTGGTAGTCCCAGCCGCCTTTCGCCAGCAGTTTGCCCTGCAGCTCCGGGCGGTTACGCATGGTCTTCAGGGCGTTCGATTTATGGTAATTCGGCGAACCGGGGCCGCCGGCTTCGACGTACTGTTCGTCCCAGCCGTTCTGGAACCAGATAATCAGCATGCCGGCGGCGCGGGCTGCGGCAACGGCGGTATTGATATTGTCGATCACCGGCCGGGTGGCGGAGACGTCAAACCCGGCGAGGTCGAGGTAGCCGCCCTGGCTGGCATAGGCGTTTTGCATATCGACGACGATCAGCGCGCTGTTCTGCGCCGGGAAAGTCAGGGATTCCGGACGGGCGGGAAGGGTAATCATCAGGCAACCTCGCGGGTAACGGTGGAAACAGCGTCGCGGCAACGCATCAGCGGCTGGATACGCTCGCCAAAGGCTTCAATGCCGAGCAGGAAATCGTCAAAGGTGAGCAGCACGCCGTCGGTGCCCGGCACCGTCGCCACCTCGTCGAGCATGCGGGCGACATTGGCGTAGGAGCCGACCAGCGTGCCCATGTTGATATTGACCGCCGAGGTCGGGTCCGCCATCTGGCGCACGTTGGTGTCGCTGCCGGAACGGGTGTCTTTCTGGCTCTGTTCGGTGAGCCAGGCCAGAGCGTCGTCATCGGCACCGGCTTTGTAGTGTTCCCATTTGGCGCGCGCCGCCTCGTCGGTTTCGTCGGCGATAATCATAAACAGCACGTACGAGCCGACGTCGCGACCGGTTTTTTCTGCCGCCTGCATCATGCGTGCCGCGGTAGGGGCAAAGGCGGTGGGGGTGTTCACCCCTTTGCCGAAGCAGAAGTTGTAGTCGGCGTATTGCGCGGAGAAGGCCATGCCCGCGTCGCTCTGTCCGGCGCAGATCACCTTCATCGGCTGCGACGGCTGCGGGCTGACCCGGCAGTCGTTCATGGTGAAGTAGTCACCTTTAAAGTCGCTGTACCCGGTGCCCCAGAGGTCGCGCAGCACCTGAACATATTCGGTGAGATACTCATAGCGACGAGAGAAGTATTCGTCGCCGGGCCAGATGCCCATCTGATCGTATTCCGGTTTTTGCCAGCCGGTCACCAGATTGACCCCGAAGCGTCCGCCGGAGATGGAATCGATGGTGGAGGCCATGCGCGCAACGATCGCCGGGGGCAGGGTAAGGGTGGCGGCGGTGGCATAGATCTGGATCCGCGAGGTCACCGCCGCCAGTCCGGCCATTAAGGTGAAGGATTCGAGGTTGTGATCCCAGAATTCAGTTTTGCCGCCGAAGCCGCGCAGCTTGATCATCGACAGTGCGAAATCAAAGTGGTAGTGCTCGGCTTTCTGAACGATCGCTTTATTCAGCTCAAAGGTCGGCATGTACTGCGGAGCGTGAGTGGAGATCAGCCAGCCGTTATTACCAATCGGAACGAAGACACCAATTTTCATACGTACCTCTCTGCAGTCGGGGAAGAAGAAGGCGCGTGGTGCTGCATCCTGCATCTCCCTGGTCACCTCGCCTGAAAGATAAAGCAAACTCGATGCCAGTTTTTCAAAAACTAATGTTATTAATGTGTTGCACGTTGGTTGCTGAGTGTGTCGATTGAAAAAGTGGACTGAATGGTCAAAAAGAGTGCACGAAAAAACGGCAGTCATGCGCAATTGGGGTGCATAACGTCGTGTCGGCGTTGGGCTTTTGCTATGCTGAGGGCGTTGATTACAGGAGATGACGTATGGCGCAGGGCGCTGTGAAAAAAACCGGCAAGCGGGTACAGGCGGTGAACGCCAAAAAAGAGGCGATCCTGGCCGCAGCACTGGACGCCTTTTCACAATTTGGTATTCACGGGACGCGGCTTGAGCAGGTGGCTGACCTGGCGGGGGTATCAAAGACCAATCTGCTCTATTACTACCCGTCGAAAGAGGCGCTGTATGTCGCGGTGCTGCAACAGATTCTGACTATCTGGCTCGCGCCGCTGCGGGCGTTTCGTGAGGATATCAGTCCGCTGGTGGCGATCCGTGAGTACATCCGCCTGAAGCTGGAGGTTTCCCGCGATTATCCGCAGGCCTCGCGGTTGTTCTGTCTGGAGATGTTGCAGGGCGCGCCGTTGCTGATGGGCGAGCTGACCGGGGATCTGAAAACCCTGGTGGATGAAAAGTCGGCGATTGTCTCTGGCTGGGTTGAGAGCGGCAAACTGGCGCCGGTGGATCCGCAGCACCTGATCTTTATGATCTGGGCCACCACGCAGCATTACGCCGATTTTGCCACTCAGATCGAGGCGGTAACCGGCGCAACGTTACGCGACGAGGCCTTTTTTCAACAAACCGTGGATAACGTTCAGCGGATGATCATTGAAGGGATCCGGGTACGTTAATTGGCCGGGGGCAGCGGGCAGCTCTGATCGCCATCTTCGCACTGCAGGAGCGAGGCGAGGAACGATTCGCGCTCGACGGTTTTATCCGCCATGCATTGATTGAGCAACATCGGCTGGACGCTGCCGCCATCCGCTGCGGAGACGAGGAACGCGCAGTCGTCGTTGCGCAGCGCAATCCAGGCCAGCTGTGCTTTTTTCAACATCTCCTGCTGCTTGCCTGAGGCCCGCTTCAGCGCTTCCTGATAGGTTTGATTGAGTTTTTGATCGTCTGCCTGATACTGCGCCGCCGTACACTGGTTCATTTCAGCTTGCGTGCTGGCACTGGCGCATTCGTCCGCCAGCGCCTGTCCGCTTACCAGCAGGGCGGCAAGGGCAATTACAGTACGTTTCATTGGTTTTCTCCCATAAAAAAGCTCCCGTCGGGGAGCTTTAATTAAGCACAGCTTTGGGCTGGTGTCATTATCTGTCGCGGGCTTCCCCGGTGGTGCTGCGCTGTCCGGGCTACGTAGCCCGGACAGGTGCGGAAACAGGCTTAGCCAATCGTCATCAGGCTGGCGTTACCGCCTGCCGCGGCGGTATTGACGCTCAGCGAGCGTTCAATATAGAGGCGTTCCAGCAGCAGGTTGGTTTCACCGCGGGCAAAGCCCTGCACCGAGATGATGGCGCCATCGCGCGCCGCCACCTGTTCGCACAGCTCGCGCAACTGGTCGGAATCGCCGTGGTAGATCACCGCGTCGAAGGCCTGGGTGGTCAGCGTCTCTGGTTTGGCAAAATGGATGCGCTCGCTGACGTCACGCGGCAGCTTCTTCACCAGCTCACGCTGCAGGGCGCTATCCGGCCACAGGATTTCAGACCCCACGGCGGTGACCGCCGCCAGCTGAATCAGCGCATCCTGCTCGTTATCCGCGATGCACAACACGCGGTCGCGCGGGATAAAGGTCAGGGTATTGCGCTCGCCGGTTGGACCCGGCAGCAGACGCTGGGTCCCGGCCTGCGCCAGCTCGCTGTACTGCTGGCACAAGGCCTGCAGTTCCGGACGACCGGCTGCCCACTGCTGCAGGGCGGTCAGCGGTTTTTCCAGCAGGGTTTTCAGCTGCGCATCCAGCGGACGTTCAGCATCCTGACGGGCGAGGGTGGTCCCTACTGCGTTTTGCGGACGGCTGGAGAGCAGACGATACAGATACAGCGGGCCGCCGGCTTTAGGACCGGTTCCCGACAGACCTTCGCCCCCGAACGGCTGGACGCCAACCACCGCGCCAACCATGTTGCGGTTGACGTACAGGTTGCCTACTTTCGCACTGCCGGTGACCTGGGCAATGGTCTCGTCGATACGGGTATGTACACCGAGGGTCAGACCGTAGTTCGAGGCGTTAATCTGCTCGACCAGCTTATCCAGTTCATTACGGTTGTAGCGAACCACGTGCAGCACCGGGCCAAAGACCTCTTTTTTCAGCTCATCAAAGCTGTCCAGCTCGATCAGCGTCGGCTGGATAAAGGTCCCGCTTTGCCACTCCTGCGCATCGTCGCTGTTCTCACGCACCGCCTGGAAGACGGTACGCCCTTTGGCGCGCAGGGCCTGAATATGACGTTCAATATTCTCTTTGGCTTCGGCATCAATCACCGGGCCAATGTCGGTGGTCAGACGGCCTGGGTTGCCCATCCGGCACTCGCCCATCGCGCCGCGCAGCATGGTCAGGGTATGGTCGGCGATCTCTTCTTGCAGGCAGAGGATACGCAGGGCGGAGCAACGCTGTCCGGCGCTATCAAATGCCGAGGCCAGCACATCGACCACCACCTGCTCGGTCAGGGCGGAGGAGTCGACGATCATGGCGTTCATCCCGCCGGTTTCGGCAATCAGCGGCGTCGGGCGGCCCTGAGCATCGAGGCGGCTGGCGATGTTGCGCTGTAGCAGGGTGGCGACTTCGGTGGAGCCGGTAAACATCACGCCACGCACGCGCTCATCGCTGGTCAGCGCGGCGCCGACGGTTTCCCCGCGGCCCGGCAGCAGCTGAATGACGCCCGGCGGCACGCCGGCTTCCAGCAGGATCGCCACGCCTTGAGCGGCAATCAGCGGCGTCTGTTCGGCCGGTTTGGCCAGCACGCTGTTACCTGCTGCCAGAGCGGCTGCAATCTGGCCGGTGAAAATGGCCAGCGGGAAGTTCCACGGGCTGATACAGACCACCGGGCCCAGCGGACGGTGGGTTTCATTGTCAAAATCGTCACGAACCTGACCGGCGTAGTAGTGCAGGAAGTCGACCGCTTCGCGTACTTCGGCGATGGCGTTACTGAAGGTTTTACCTGCTTCACGGACCAGAATGCCGATCAGCGTCTGGGTCTGTCCTTCCATCAGGATCGCTGCGCGTTCGAGGATCGCGGCACGTTCTTGCGGCGGTGTCGCAAACCAGATCGGCGCGTTATTGACCGCGCTGGTGAGCGCCAGCTCGACCTCTTCCGGACGGGTTTCACGCACGTGACCGACGATATCTTTCGGCTCGGCTGGGTTCACCACAGGCTGCAGTTCGCCTTCAATCACCGGATGCTCCAGCGCCGGCAGGGCCTGCCACTTGTGCAGCGCGCTGTTCAGCAGTGAAGAGGAGAGGGAGGCCAGGCGGTGTTCGTTCGCCAGATCGAGACCAGCGGAGTTGATGCGGCCTTTGCCGTAGAGATCGCGCGGCAGCGGGATTTTCGGGTGCGGCAGGCCGGTCTGGCCCTCTTGCTGCGCCAGTTTCTCCACCGCGCTGACCGGGTCAGCAACCAGCTCATCGAGCGGCAGGGTGGTGTCGGCGATGCGGTTGACGAAAGAGGTGTTGGCGCCGTTTTCCAGCAGACGACGCACCAGGTACGCCAGCAGCGTCTCATGGGTGCCAACCGGAGCATAAATACGGCACGGACGGTTCAGTTTGCCGTCGGCCACTTTACCAACCACCTGCTCATACAGCGGTTCACCCATGCCGTGCAGGCACTGGAACTCATACTGACCCGGGTAGTAGTTTTGTCCCGCCAGCTGGTAGATAGCCGCCAGGGTATGGGCGTTATGGGTGGCGAACTGCGGGTAGATCAGGCTCGGGACCGCCAGCAGCTTTTTGGCGCAGGCGAGGTAGGAGACGTCGGTATACACTTTGCGAGTATAGACCGGGTAGCCTTCGAGGCCGTCCATCTGCGCACGTTTGATTTCGCTGTCCCAGTAAGCCCCTTTCACCAGACGGATCATCAGGCGACGGCGGCTGCGGGTAGCGAGGTCGATCAGCGAATCGATGACAAACGGGCTGCGTTTCTGATAGGCCTGAATCACGAAGCCGATGCCGTTCCAGCCGGCCAGTTCCGGTTCAAAGCACAGTTTTTCCAGCAGATCGAGCGAGATCTCCAGACGATCCGCTTCCTCGGCATCGATGTTGATCCCGATGTCGTACTGGCGGGCCAGCAGGGTCAGTGATTTCAGACGCGGGTAGAGTTCGTCCATCACCCGGTCGTACTGCGCGCGGCTGTAGCGTGGATGCAGTGCGGAAAGCTTGATGGAAATCCCCGGGCCTTCATAAATGCCCCGACCGTTGGAGGCTTTACCAATTGCGTGGATCGCCTGCTGGTAGGAGACCATGTAGGCTTGCGCATCGGCGGCGGTGAGCGCCGCTTCACCCAGCATATCGTAGGAGTAACGGAACCCTTTCTCTTCCAGCTTACGGGCGTTGGCCAGCGCTTCGGCAATGGTTTCGCCGGTGACGAACTGCTCGCCCATCAGGCGCATCGCCATATCGACGCCTTTGCGAATCAGCGGTTCGCCGCTTTTACCGATAATCCGGTTCAGCGAGCGCGAGAGGCTGGTTTCATTGTGGGTAGAGACCAGCTTGCCGGTAAACAGCAGACCCCAGGTGGCGGCGTTGACGAACAGCGACGGGCTGCGGCCGATATGCGACTGCCAGTTACCGTTGCTGATTTTGTCGCGGATCAGGGCGTCACGGGTGGCTTTATCCGGAATACGCAGCAGTGCTTCCGCCAGACACATCAGCGCGACCCCTTCCTGTGAAGAGAGGGAGAACTCCTGCAGCAGGCTTTGCACCATCCCCGCGCGGCCGCTGGCCGTTTTCTGATTGCGCAGTTTTTCCGCCAGCTGGTACGCCAGCTTGTGCGCCTGCTCGCCCAGAGGCTGTGGCAGACGGGCCTGCTCTAACAGCATCGGTACGGCGTCGGTTTCTGCCCAGCGATACGCGGCGGTGATCGACGCCCGGGAGACGGATTGCGGCAGGATCTGTTCGGCAAATTCCAGGAACGGCTGATAAGGCTCATCCGCCGGGCTGCCGGCTTCGTCGCTTTCATTGGCGGCACCGGAGAGCAGCGCCGGTAACTCAGGCAGCGTCTCGTCGTTTTCCAGTTTTTCCAGGTAATTGAAGATGGCCTGCTTAATCAGCCAGTGCGGCGTGCGGTCAATACGGCTTGCGGCAAACTTAATGCGTTCGCGCGTCGCGTCGTCAAGCTTAACACCCATGGTGGTGGTGCCCATGCTTATCACTCCTGTAATGAATCGTTGTTCTTTTCTCGGTTACGCGAAAATATCTACCATGTTGCAACTTTGTGCAACCTTGTTAATCGTGATTTGTGTCGCACGGCGAAAAATGGGCTGGTTGTTAAATATAATGGTGCATATTGCCAAGAATTAACATTTGTCCAATAGGGGATTTATATGCGTGAGTTAACAGTTTCACCAGGTGCAACCAATAAAAATGTGAGAGAGTGCAACCTATGGCGAAATGAAGTTTGGTCACGATAAAAATTAGTGTAAATGCTGTGTTAAATCGTTTGTGAAATGCAGTTGCTTCCGTCAGGATACGGTCGCCAATACAACCAATGTGCCATTACCCCGTTCCGGTAGTGGAATAAAATGACAAAGCAGGACGTTGTCGACAAAAAAACTGGAGATTTTACATGGCTATCAGCACCCCCATGTTGGTGACTTTTATTATTTATATTTGCGGCATGGTACTTATCGGTTTTATTGCCTGGCGTTCGACGAAAAACTTTGATGATTATATTCTCGGTGGCCGTAGTCTTGGTCCATTCGTGACCGCGCTGTCTGCCGGTGCCTCTGATATGAGCGGCTGGCTGCTGATGGGTCTGCCGGGGGCGATATTTCTCTCCGGTATTTCCGAAAGCTGGATTGCCATCGGCCTGACCCTCGGCGCGTGGATTAACTGGAAGCTGGTTGCCGGTCGCCTGCGTGTTCACACCGAAGTGAATAATAACGCGCTGACCTTACCGGATTATTTCACCGGTCGTTTTGAAGATAAAAGCCGGGTGCTGCGTATTATTTCCGCGCTGGTTATTCTGCTGTTCTTCACCATCTATTGTGCCTCCGGGATTGTGGCTGGTGCCCGTCTGTTCGAAAGCACTTTCGGTATGAGCTATGAAACGGCGCTGTGGGCCGGTGCGGCCGCCACCATTATTTATACCTTTGTCGGTGGCTTCCTTGCGGTGAGCTGGACCGATACCGTGCAGGCGAGCCTGATGATTTTCGCGCTGATCCTGACGCCGGTGATGGTGATTATTTCCGTTGGCGGTTTCGACACCTCGCTGGAAGTGATTAAGCAGAAGAGCATTGAAAACGTCGATATGCTCAAAGGGTTGAACTTTGTGGCGATTATCTCGCTGATGGGCTGGGGTCTGGGCTATTTCGGCCAGCCGCATATTCTGGCGCGCTTTATGGCGGCGGATTCCCACCACAGTATCGTCCACGCACGTCGTATCAGTATGACCTGGATGATCCTGTGTCTGGCGGGTGCGGTTGCGGTCGGTTTCTTCGGTATTGCCTGGTTCAACAACAACCCGGCGCTGGCAGGGGCGGTCAACCAGAACTCCGAGCGCGTGTTCATTGAACTGGCACAGCTGCTGTTTAACCCGTGGATTGCCGGGATCCTGTTGTCAGCCATTCTGGCGGCGGTAATGTCGACCCTGAGCTGCCAGCTGCTGGTGTGCTCCAGCGCGATTACGGAAGATCTGTATAAAGCGTTCCTGCGTAAAAACGCCGGTCAGAAAGAGCTGGTATGGGTTGGACGGACCATGGTGCTGGTGGTGGCGCTGATCGCTATCGCGCTGGCTGCGAACCCGAACAACCGCGTCCTGGGTCTGGTGAGCTATGCATGGGCAGGCTTCGGGGCGGCGTTTGGTCCGGTGGTCCTGTTCTCGGTGATGTGGTCACGTATGACGCGTAACGGTGCTCTGGCCGGGATGGTGATCGGCGCGCTGACCGTGATTGTCTGGAAACAGTTCGGCTGGCTGGGGCTGTATGAAATCATTCCTGGCTTTATCTTCGGTAGCATCGGGATTGTCCTCTTCAGCCTGCTGGATAAAGCGCCTTCGGCGTCGATGCAGAAGCGTTTTGCCGAAGCGGATGCGCATTATCACTCCGCGCCGCCGACAGGTACCGTCGCAGAGTAAACCCCGCTTTCTCTTCAAGCCCGCGTCCAGCGGGCTTTTTTGATCCTGTTGCTGCCTACGTGTGAGCGGCGTCTTCCTCTTGCTAATTCGCTGAAAATACGCTGATATCGTGGCACAAAAAAACAATGAGGATAGCAAAATGACGTTCAGACAGGGTGCGATGGTGCTGGTGATGGTAGGGCTGCTTGGCGGCTGTGTGGCTCCGGCGAAGAACAGTGCACCGGTTCCGGCCAGCGCGGCCTGCCCGGCGGATAATGCCATGGTGCAGACCACGCTCTATTTCGGTTTAAGTCGTCCGGCGGGGAAAGATATTACCGCCCAGGAGTGGCAGCAGTTTGTTGACCGGGACGTAACGCCGCGCTTTCGTGACGGCTTAACGGTGTTTGATGCCCGTGGCCAGTGGCTGGGTAATGACGGTAGCGTGGCCCGCGAGCAGAGCAAAGCGCTGATGCTGATTCACGGTAAAGACGGCAAGAGCGAAGAGGGGATTGAAGCGCTGCGTAACCTCTATAAATCACGCTTTGCTCAGGAGTCGGTGATGCGGGTCGACCAGCCGGTCTGCGTTCACTTCTGATAGCGTGAGGGATAATCCCGGCTGGCGTTGCGCTTAGCCGGGATTCGGTTTGAGTTCAGGTGCTTACAGCACCAGTCCGGCAAAGCTGGCGGACAGCAGGCTCACCAGGGTGGCGCCGTACACCAGACGCAGGCCGAAGCGGGAAACAATATTCCCTTGCTGCTCGTTCAGCCCCTTAATGGCGCCAGCAATGATGCCAATGGAGGCAAAATTGGCGAACGAGACCAGGAACACCGAAAGGATCCCCAGCCCGCGCGGCGTCATGCTGGCGGCAATTTTTTGCAGCTCAATCATCGCCACGAACTCATTGGCCACCAGTTTGGTTGCCATAATACTGCCGGCGTTCAGCGCATCGCTCAGCGGAATACCGATAAGCCAGGCCAGCGGATAAAAGACATAGCCGAGGATCTGCTGGAAGCTAAGACCAAACAGCGTGGCAAACAGGGCATTAATGGCGCTGATGATGGCAATAAAGCCAATCAGCATGGCCAGAATAATCATCGCCACTTTGAAGCCCGCAAGAATATATTCTCCGAGCATTTCAAAGAAGCTTTGTGATTCGTGCAGCTTCTCGAGCTTAATTTCTTCTTCGCTGCCCGGACGCGTCGGGTTAATAATCGACAGAACAATAAAGGTGCTGAACATATTCAGGATCAGCGCGGCGACCACATATTTCGCATCGAGCATGCTCATATACGCGCCGACGATGGAAAGCGACACTGTCGACATCGCGGTGGCGGCCATGGTAAACAACCGGCGCGAGGAGAGGTCGCCCAGCACGCCTTTGTAGGCGATGAAATTCTCGGACTGCCCGAGGATCAGTGAGCTGACGGCGTTAAAGGATTCGAGTTTCCCCATGCCGTTAACTTTCGACAGCAGGGTGCCAATCAGGCGAATAAAGATTGGCAAGATGCGCCAGTGCTGGAGGATGCCGATCAGCGCAGAAATAAAGACAATCGGACACAGCACGCCGAGGAAAATAAAGGCCATTCCTTTTTCGCTCATGCCGCCAAATACAAAGTTGGTGCCCTCGGCGGCAAAGCCGAGTAAAGAGGTGAAGAAGCTGGAAATATTTTTCACTATCCACAGGCCGCTTTCGGCGTGGAGGAAAAAGAATGCCAGGGCAATTTCAATGATAATTAACTGGATAATATAGCGGATGCGGATTTTTTGTCGGTCATAGCTGACCAGCCAGGCAAGGCCAAGGATAACCACCAGCGCCAGCAGGAAGTGCAAAAATTGTGTCATGTTATTCATTTCGCAGGTCAATAAGGCCGCTATTTAGCCACAGCCGTTACGCCCGGTAAATATCTAACCGGAAAAATCCACCATGACGATGGTGTGCTGTTGGCGCAGACAAATAATCCCATAAGTAATTATTTTGTAGCGATTAATTTACAACTCGATACCATTCGCTCTACATTTTGCTTGTGTTTCTGCTTATTGTAATGATAATCACTATCAGAAATATTTACCTATCTTTGCATCTTCTGACGGCGATTCACATTTAAGGTGTCGGCATGTTTGTCCCATTTCTCATTATGTTACGCGAAGGGCTGGAAGCGGCGCTGATTGTCAGCCTGATTGCCAGCTATCTCAAACGCACCCAGCGCGGTAACTGGATTGGCGTGATGTGGATCGGCGTTATCCTCGCCGCAGCACTCTGTCTGGGCCTCGGCATCTTTATCAACGAAACCACCGGCGAATTTCCGCAGCGTGAACAGGAGCTGTTCGAAGGCATCGTCGCGCTGGTGGCGGTGTGCATCCTGACCTGGATGGTGTTCTGGATGCGCAAGGTGTCGCGCAACGTTAAGCAACAGCTGGAGCAGGCGGTGGATAATGCGCTGCAGCGCGGCAATAACCACGGCTGGGCGCTGGTCATGATGGTCTTTTTCGCCGTGGCGCGGGAAGGGCTGGAGTCGGTGTTCTTCCTGCTGGCAGCCTTTCAGCAGGATGTCGGGATTTGGCCGCCGATCGGGGCGATGCTCGGACTGGCGACCGCCATTGTCCTCGGTTTTCTGCTGTACTGGGGCGGCATTCGCCTTAATCTCGGCGCGTTCTTCAAGTGGACCAGCCTGTTTATTCTGCTGGTGGCGGCGGGTCTGGCTGCCGGGGCGATTCGCGCTTTCCATGAAGCCGGGCTGTGGAACCATTTCCAGGACGTCGCGTTCGATCTGAGCGGCGTGCTGTCGACGCACACCCTGTTCGGTACGCTACTCGAAGGGATCTTCGGATACCAGGAGACGCCGACCGTCAGCGAAGTGGCGGTGTACTTTATCTATTTGATTCCGGCGTTGGTGCTGTTTGCCCTGCCGCCGCGTAGCAATACAGCAACCTCGCGCACGGCTCCCCTTAAATAGAGCTCCGCAGGATATTGGGTTACACCTACTTACCGAAAGGGATGATCATCATGATTCATTTTCGCCGTAGTGCGCTGCAGCTTGCCGTCGCAGCGTTGTTCAGCTCTGCCTTTTACGCTCAGGCTGCGGATATTCCGCAGGTAAAAGTCACCGTTAATGATAAACAGTGTGAGCCAATGAACGTGACCGTGAAAGCGGGTAAAACACAGTTCATTATTCAGAACCACAGCCAGAAAGCGCTGGAGTGGGAGATCCTCAAGGGCGTGATGGTGGTGGAAGAGCGCGAGAACATTGCGCCGGGCTTCACCCAAAAGCTGACGGCAAACCTGCAGCCGGGCGAATATGACATGACCTGCGGCCTGCTGACGAACCCGAAAGGCAAGCTGATTGTTACCGGCGAGGCCACTAAAGACGCGGCTAAAGCCGATGCGGTCCTGAGCCTGGGCGAGGCGATCACCGCCTATAAAGCCTATGTCACCGCCGAAACCGCTGCGCTGGTCAGCGGCACCAAAGCCTTTACCGATGCGGTGAAAGCGGGCGATATCGAAAAAGCCAAAGCGCTGTATGCGCCGACCCGCCAGCATTACGAGCGCATCGAGCCTATCGCCGAGCTGTTCTCCGACCTTGACGGCAGCATTGATGCCCGTGAAGACGATTATGAGAAGAAGGCGGAAGATCCGAAATTTACCGGCTTCCACCGTCTGGAAAAAGCGCTGTTTGGCGACAACAGCGTCAAAGGGATGGAGCAGTATGCCACCCAGCTGAACGACGATGTGCTGGAGCTGCAAAAACGCATCAGCGAGCTGGCGTTCCCGCCGTCTAAAGTGGTGGGCGGCGCGGCTGGCCTGATCGAAGAAGTGGCGGCCAGCAAAATCAGCGGGGAAGAAGATCGCTACAGCCACACCGACCTGTGGGACTTCCAGGCCAACATCGACGGCGCGCAGAAGATTGTTGACCTGCTGCGTCCGCAACTGCAAAAAGAGAACAGTACGCTGCTGGCGAAAATTGACGCTAACTTCAAGAAAGTTGACGGCATTCTCAGCAAATACCGCACCAAAGACGGCTTTGAAACCTATGACAAGCTGACCGATGCGGACCGTAATGCGCTGAAAGGGCCGATCACCACTCTGGCGGAAGATCTGGCGCAGCTGCGTGGGATCCTCGGTCTGGACTAAGTCGATGGCAGAACAGAAGCAATTCGACGTGGATGAACCTTCACGTCGTCAATTATTAAAAGGGATCGGCGCGCTGGGTGGCGCGCTGGCCATTGCCGGTGGCTGTCCGGTGGCGCACGCGGCGAAGGGCGGCAGCGCGCCGGGCGTGCTCTCTCCTGACGCGCGGGCCGAGGTGCAGCCTTTTTACGGGCAGCACCAGGCGGGCGTACTGACGCCGCAGCAGGCCTCGATGATGCTGGTGGCCTTTGATGTACTGGCCAGCGATAAAGCAGACCTTGAACGGCTGTTTCGTCTGCTGACCCAGCGCATTGCCTTTCTGACCAAAGGTGGCCCGGCGCCGGATACGCCGAATCCGCGTCTGCCGCCGATGGACTCGGGGATCCTCGGACCGTGGATCTCGCCGGACAACCTGACGGTGACCGTGTCGCTGGGCTATTCGCTGTTTGACCAGCGTTACGGGCTGGCGAACCACGCGCCGAAAAAGCTGCAACCGATGACGCGTTTCCCCAACGATTCGCTGGACGCCGCGCTCTGTCACGGCGATCTGCTGCTGCAAATCTGTGCCAATACTCAGGATACGGTGATCCACGCGCTGCGCGATGTGATTAAGCACACCCCGGATCTGCTGAGCGTGCGCTGGAAGCGTGAAGGGTTTATCTCCAGTAGCGCCGCGCAGAGTAAAGGCAAAGAGACGCCGGTAAACCTGCTGGGCTTTAAAGACGGCACCGCAAACCCGGTTAGCACCGATAAGGCGCTGATGGATGAAGTGGTGTGGGTCACCGCCGGCCAGGGTGAGCCCGCGTGGGCCACCGGCGGCAGCTATCAGGCGGCGCGTATCATCCAGTTCCATGTGGAGTTCTGGGATCGTACTCCGCTGAAGGAGCAGCAGACCATTTTCGGCCGGGACAAGCACAGCGGCGCGCCGCTGGGGATGCAGCACGAGCACGATGTGCCGGATTACAGCAAGGATCCGAACGGCGATACCATCGCCCTGGATAGCCATATTCGACTGGCAAATCCGCGCACGCCGCAAACGCAGTCGAGCCTGATGATGCGCCGCGGCTACAGCTATTCATTAGGGGTGACCAACTCCGGTCAGCTGGATATGGGGCTGCTGTTTGTCTGCTATCAGCACGACCTCGAAAAGGGATTCCTGACGGTGCAAAAACGCCTGAATGGTGAGGCGCTGGAGGAGTACGTCAAACCGATTGGCGGCGGCTATTTCTTTGTGTTGCCGGGGGTTATCGACAGCCAGCACTACCTGGGGCAATCTCTGCTTGAAGCCTGACCGCTCTGCCCGTAGGGGCAGGGCGTTTCTGCTGTTTTTCCATTCTTTTTTTGTATTTCCTGCCTTGTGTTATTTTTCTGTAATCTAAATGACGGAAACTCTCTTCAGCTGTTCGGGGAATTGTTTGTTGCGTTTGTGTAAAAAAATAGTTGCATCTTAGATGTTTTTTGATGTAATTATTACAGACGCGGTAGTTCCCGGCAGTGATGTCGTTTCACTATGGAGATCGCGAATGGTAGGGTCCCGTACCGGACAAAGCAAAACAACACACCGTACTCTTCAGCGCGGAGGGAAAACCTCCGGCAGCGACTTCGTCACCGTAAATTCACCCCTTTCCACCACGACAGAACATCCGAACCCTGACAGGGTACGCGGTGCGCGTAGCCGTGACTCATCGTCAATTCAACAGGCAAGCAATGGCTTAAAAGGAAGCCAAACCTCAATCGTTTGTGCGCATAGTCGCGTCGATGGTGACGCGTGTGATGTAAACCAACAACGCAAGGTGCTATCCATGGGAAGACAAAAAGCAGTGACCAAAGCTCGTCGTGAAGCAAAACGTGTGCTGAGACGCGATTCACGCAGTCATAAGCAACGCGAAGAAGAATCGGTCACATCGCTGGTGCACATGAGTGGCGTAGAAGCAATTGGCATGGCGCGGGATAGCCGTGATACTTCCCCAATTGAAGCACGCAATGATGCTCAGGCGCATTATTTGAATGCCATAGACAATAAACAGCTGATTTTTGCCACGGGCGAAGCCGGGTGCGGTAAGACCTGGATTAGCGCCGCGAAAGCAGCCGAAGCCCTGGTCCACAAAGATGTGGACAGGATTATTGTTACCCGTCCCGTTCTGCAGGCCGACGAAGACCTCGGCTTCTTACCGGGAGATATCGCCGAGAAGTTTGCTCCCTATTTCCGTCCGGTTTATGACGTTCTGGTGAGGAGATTGGGCGCTTCCTTTATGCAGTACTGCCTGCGACCGGAAATTGGTAAGGTGGAAATCGCGCCGTTCGCCTATATGCGCGGACGTACATTTGAAAATGCCGTGGTGATTCTGGACGAGGCCCAGAACGTGACGGCTGCGCAAATGAAAATGTTTTTGACCCGCCTCGGGGAGAACGTCACGGTCATCGTCAATGGCGACATTACCCAGTGTGATTTACCGTCTGGTGTGAAGTCTGGCCTGGTCGATGCGCTGGCACGTTTTGAGGAAGACGAGATGATCGGTGTCGTGCGCTTTACCGCCGATGATTGCGTCCGTTCGATGCTCTGCCAGCGAACGCTGAAAGCTTACTACTAGCGGCTAATTAGTGTGCAAAGCCCGGGGAAACCCGGGCTTTGTTATTTTGCGGTCCGCGTGAACCACCTTTTGCTCAGTATCGTGGGTTAGCCAATGGCGCCCAGCGCATCGTCATTCCCCTGGCTTTTCGGTAACAGGAACAGGGTGGCGAAAATATCCAGCAGGTACAGCAGGGCCAGCAGGGTGATGGCGGCGGTAAATGACCAGTGGCTGACGAACAGACCAATCACCAGAGGACCAAAACCACCGACGCCCCGACCGAGGTTAAACAGGACGTTCTGCGCCGTAGCGCGGACCTGCAGCGGGTAGGTATCCGAGATCAGCGCGCCGTAACCGCCGATCATCCCGTTGACGAACATGCCCATTAACGCCCCAGTAAACAGCATAATGGTAGGGTCACGCAGTTGGGCGTAGATAATCACCATCACTACCGCCCCGGCCTGATAAATCAGGAAGATTTTCCAGCGTGCGAAACGGTCCGCCAGCACGCCAAACAACCAGATGCCGAAAGTCATCCCCACCACGGTGACGGCGGTCCAAACGCCTGATTTGGTCAGCGAAAAACCAAAGTTGGACGACAGATAGCTCGGCATCCAGATCATCAGGCCGTAGTAACCAAAGTTCTGGACCGAGCAGAGAATAAAGATGCCGAGGCTGGCCTTCGAGGTGGCGCGGTCGGAGAACAACATTTTGATCCGCGACGAGAATGAGAGCTGTTGGGTGGTATCGATATCTTTGGTAAACGCTTCCGGTTCGCCCATGCCACGGCGGATGGCAAATGACACCAGCGCCGGCAGCAAGCCGACGAGGAACATCCCGCGCCAGCCGATAATATCCAGCAGCAGCGGGGTGATAAAGGCGGCAAGCAGAACCCCCAATTGCCAGCCGATGCCCACCCAGGCCGAGGCCCGGTTGCGTTTGTGGGCCGGCCAGACTTCAGCGATCAGCGCCATGCCAATGCCGAATTCACCGCCTAACCCCATTCCCGCCAGCGTGCGATAGGCTAGCAGATCCCAGTAGCCCTGGGCGACGGCGCACAGGCCGGTAAAGACCGAGAACATCAGAATGGTGAAGGTCAGGACGCGAATACGGCCGAGACGGTCGCTCAGGTGGCCGAAGATAATCCCGCCCAGCACCGCCCCGATCAGCGTCCAGGTTACCAGGGAGCCGGCCTGCGAGGTACTGAGGGCGAGTGAAACGCTGATGGCCGGTAACATAAAACCGAGGATCAGCAGATCAAAGCCGTCCATTGCATAGCCGCTGATGGCGGCGACCATGGCTTTTGCCGGGGTAACGCCGCGTTTAGTTTGTGGAGAAGAGAACGTCATGTTCAGGCCTTTGGCAGTCAATTTGGCGGCAAGTATAGATTTGTCAACGAATGCGATCTACACGGCAAAGGGGGCATTGTGGGCGGTGTGGATGGCATTAACTGGATGTTTTTATGGTAATGATGGAGTAAATGACTGGGGTTTTGTTTTAAGTATTAGCGGTCATGCTCCTTGGGTAAATAGCGATGACGTAATATGCTGACGATAAAAAACGGCGATTGTTGGATTTTTGCTTCGCAGGGCTGGGGGTTGCTGGTAGCCCGGGCGAGGCATTTATGCCGACCCTCGGGAGAAGGGGGCCGCGTGCTGACAGAATGGCTGGTGCAACATGCGAAAAAAAAGCCCGTGACTTGACCCTGACCCAATTGGTCCTCCTGCAGGCCGCATGCAAAACGGAAATCATTCTACGGCTGTAAGTACACCTGCTTTAGTTCTAGACTTCCTTTCGGGGTGGGGCGTCAAAGCTATACGCGCCAGTGGTCGTAATAGATATGCTCAATCTGGAGATTGGTGTCTTCCTTATCCCCGGTCAGGCAGTAGGCAATCGTGCCAGCGAAGTTGAAAGCCACTCCCAATCCTTTGCCACTGATCAGGTTACCATCTTTTATCACTTCCCGATCGACATAGACCCCGTCTGTTACATTTTTCCAGAGGTCTCCTGAACAGACGTAGCGGCGGCCTTTAAGTAGTTTATTACCTCCGAGCACGCGTGCTGCGGCGGAACAGATAGGACATATCAGTTTTCCTGCGTCATCATGCCGGCGGATAAATTCGACTACTAGCGGATTCGCGGCCAGACTCAGCGTGCCCTGCAAGCCGCCGGGTATGACCACAGCATCGAAAAATTTATCCATGCTATTTTCCAACAGCGTATCTGCAAGCATGCGTATATTGTGGTAGCTACGCACTTCCAGCATATCCTGACAGGACAGCGTTTTCACATCGATCTTCATACGGTGCAGGATATCTATCACTATAACAGCTTCTGCTTCTTCAAAGCCTGGTGCCAGCAGAACGGCGACGTTCTTAGTCATACTCTCTCCATTAAATTAGCAATGAAAACCATGTTGGTTGAGCGTAACAAATAAAACCAGTTTATGAAACGATGTTTCATAAACTGGTTTTCGTCAATAGTTCCTTTTACATTGATGGCGCAGTTACTTCACGTTCAGCGAATAGACAGCAGGCACTCCCCCAGCCGATTTCACCAGCTCAAGCGTGATTTTTGACACTGCACGCGGTGCTTCCAGCGTGTGCTGGCACACAGAGTGACGGTTGTCGCTCACCTCGGCAATCAGCGCATCGTCGGCCCACAGGCGGTAGTGGGTTGTGCAATGCGGTGTGACCGATTCCGCGTGGCCCATCTGCACGGTTTCCATCGCGTTATCAAAGTCGTTGTCCAGCATCAGCGTCAGCGACTGTATGGTCTGCGGCACTTCCCACTGCCAGGTCAGGTGTGGCGTCACGTCATCCAGCGCGGGCGCCCAGCCGTTAATCTGTTGTTCCGGGCGCAGGCGGCCGTTGAGCAGGTTCTGCACGTCATAGCAGAGCAGCGGCGTGGCGAGCTGAATAGCTGGCATAATCTGGTGCGGGCGGCGGCGCGGCACCCAGAAATCGAACGCTTCCACGCCGTAATCACCGTCCACCACCTGGCGTGGATGCTTCGCCACGCGGGCGTTCTGACTATTAAATACCGTCATGATCCCTGGTAAGGCGATATCGCTCAGCGCAATTTCCACCTCGCTGTTGCGCTCGAAGGCGATAAACAGATAGCGGTCGGCATCGCTCTGCCAGTTAAATTCTACAAGATATTCCCCGGCTTCCTGCACCGTTAACGTCCGCTTGTCGAGCAGCGTGTCGGCGCAGTAGTTGGCGGCCTTCTGGCTGCTCAACAGGCTGATGTGCACCGGCTGTGCGCTGGCGGCGCGCAGGGTAAAGCGCAGGGCTGGCAGCGATTCGCCCGCTTTCACCGGCAGCAGCAGCGCCATGCGATCTTCTAACACCATCCAGCGACCACTAGCGGGCAGAGCGGTGAGTACCAGTTCGCTGCTGGCGCTCACCCGCGCACCGCGTGCCGGGTCACGCAGCTGCTGGCGTGGAATGTAGCAGCCGGTTTGCTGGAGATGCTGCTGTAATTTGTCGATGTTTTTGGCTTCCGCCAGTTGCGGCGCGCTGAGCTGATGCTGCTGGCACAGGGCAGCCGCGCGGCCTACCACCTCACCCAGCAGGCCGCAGGTACACATGACGCGGGCGCTACCGAAGGCGACGTGAGACGCGGAAATCAGACGCCCGGTCAGGAACAGGTTGTCCAGCGAGCGGCTGTAGAGGCTGCGGTACGGAATGGTGTAGGTGCCTTTGCTATGGAACTGGCGACAGCCGTCGTGCTGGCTGTAGACGCCATCCGCCGGGTGCAGGTCGATAGACCAACCGCCGTAGCCCACCGCGTCGTAATGGTCGCGCTGCCCGATGATATCCTGCTGGCACAGCAGATGGTCACCGATAAAGCGGCGGCTCTCGCGCTTGCCGGGAATGGAGCCTACCCATTCGATGGTCAGGTTCTCGGCCTCTGGGAATTCGCCGGAATTTTTAATGTAGTTCCACACGCCCCAGACGATTTTCCACAGCTCCCATTTGATCTGCTCGCTGTCGTGGATGGTGTCGAGGCGGCCGCCCCATTCCAGCCACCACAGATCGCAGCCGTTGAGCGTGGAGGTCAGGCGCTTATAGCGCGGGATAGCTTCAATATCCTGCAACGCAAAAGAGGGCGGCACAAACTTCACCGGCCCGCTGCTTTTACGGGTATAGAAATAGATCGAGTGGCCGAGCTTGTGGCCGAAGTTATCGCCGGGGGCCATTTTCTCGCCCAGCTCTTCCGCGTCTTCTGCGCCGATGCGGTACTCCGCGCCCGCCAGATGCCCGAGCACGCCGTCGCCGGTGGCATCGCAGAACTGCGCGGCCTGAATATGGTAGAAGGTTTCATTAACCGCGTTAAAGCCGGTGGCCTCGGTAATGCGCTGGCCTTCGCGCTCAACGGCATAAATGGCGGTGTTCAGCAGCACGGTGAGGTTCTTTTCGCGCTGCGCCAGATCCAGCAGCAGCAGGTCGAACATCATCGGATTGCCTTCTTTATTACGCCACAGGTTCTCTTCGAGGATTTCGCCCATAATCCCGCCTTCGCGCGACCAGCGGTTGTTGTTGCCCATATGCGAGGTGGCGCCGTTGGCCCACAGGCGTACTTCGCTGGAGGCATTACCGCCGAGCACCGGACGGTCCTGCACCAGCACCACCTGCAGACCGTCGCGGGCGGCGGCCAGCGCGGCGCACAGGCCGGCCAGCCCTCCGCCCGCGACCAGCAGATCGGTGCGCAGGGTCTGGTGGGGGAAATCTCGTTCATGGGTTTGCTGGAAAATTTGCATAAATTGTAATTCCTGCCTTTCTGGCGATAAAATAACAGTCTTTAAAAAATCGGGATCCCGCTATGTCGTCTCAACCTAATCAAAGTCTTATCGACGGTATTCGCTGTCTCCAGTATCTGGTGTCAAGCGATCGGGCTATTGGTTGTCGCGAACTGGCGCGCCTGATGGGCATTAACCCCACCCGCGTGAACCGTCTGCTAATGACCATGGCGGCCATTGGCCTGACCACCCAGGACGAGCAGCGCCGCTACCTGCCAGGCCCCGGTATTCACGCGCTGGCCGCGCAGGCGATCCGCGGTTCAACGCTGTTCTCAAAAGCCCTCCCGCTGCTGGAAACCTACGCCCCGAAAGATATCGTGGTGGCGATGGGTGTATTGTGGGAGGACCAGGTTATCTACATCTTCCACTCCCGCCCCGGCAGCCATATCAGCCAGGCGCTGGCGGGTTTTCATATGATGCCTGCTTGTCAGTCGGTCATTGGTATTGCGCTGCTCGCCGCCGAGGAGGAAGAGGTGCTGGCCCAGCGCTTTAGCGCGGAAGAGATGGCGCGTATTGCGCCGTTCCTTCTGCAGCAGCGCCAGCTTGGCCACGTGGTCTGGCCGCATGAAGACGGCGAACTCTCCCTCGCTCAGCCGATACAGTTCGGTTCGCACAAGGCGGCGCTGGCCTTCGCCGGGATGTATAACGCCACCCCGGAACAGACGTCCACCCGGCTGGCCGAGCTGATTACGCTTTGCGACCGGCTGACGGCGTAGCGTTATCGCCGTCAAGGTCAATCTTGCCGACCACAAACAGATAAGAGCAGATCCCCAGACAGGCCAGTACGGCGATGAAACCGAGCGCGGGGGCGAAGTTGTGGCCGTCGATCAGCGCGCCGATGGCAATCGGCACCACGATGGAGGAGAGCGCGCCGGTAAAGTTGAACACGCCGCCCGCCAGGCCAATCAGATGACGCGGTGCCAGTGCGGTCACAAACACCCAGGTAATCGTCGCCAGACCATTGCCGAAGAAGGCGATCGACATAAACAGGATGATTAGCGTCGGGTCATCGGTGTAGTTGGCACCAAGGATAAACAGCGTCAGCGCCATGCCGAGGATCACCGGCGCTTTACGCGCAAAGCTGGTGGAGACGCCGCGACGAATAAGGCGATCCGATACAAAGCCCGCCAGCAGCACGCCAACGAAGGCGGCAAGGTAAGGGACTGAGGCAACGTAGCCGGACTTAATAAAGTCCATATGGCGATACTGCACCAGGTAGGTCGGGAACCAGGTCAGGAAGAACCAGAAGGTGGCCGAGATGGTGAACTGGCCGAAGTAGATGCCAATCAGCTTACGGCTTTTGAACATCAGCCCCAGGTCCTGCCAGCTGAACGCGCGCCTGGCGGCGCTCTCGCGGCTTTCCATCACTGCACCGCCTTCACGCAGGTGATCCAGTTCGGCTTTCGATACTGTTTTATGATCCAGCGGATCGCGGTACACGCAGTACCACAGCACGCCCCAAATCATCCCCACTACGCCGGTAATCAGAAACAGACCGCGCCAGCCGAAGAGATCCTGTACATGGAACAGTACCGGCGTCATCAGTGCCATGCCGACAAACTGCGCGGAAGAGTAAATGCCGATGGCCGTCGCACGCTCTTGTTCCGGGAACCAGCTGGAGATCACGCGGTTGTTCGATGGCATTACCGGGGCTTCAAACGCGCCGACGCCCAGACGCAGGCCAACCAGCGCGCCAAAACTGTTGGCGATGGCGTGCAGCGCGGTAATCAGCGACCAGACAAACAGCCCCACGCCGTACACCAGACGTGAGCCGAGACGGTCAATCAGGAAGCCGCCGGGGATCTGCAGCGCGGCGTAGATCCAGCCGAATGCCGAGAAAATCAGCCCCATTTGTAGCGGGGTAAACTGCAGCTCGCCGGACATCTGCGTGGCGGCGACTGAGAGGTTAGTTCGGTCCATATAGTTGATAATAATATTAATAAACACCAGACCTAGCACAAAGAAGCGTACCCGTCCGGTCGAGCGGGCAGCAGATTCTGTTATCGGTTGTTCTGACATAGAGGTGTTCTCATCATTTTAAGGTTTTAAAAGGTACGAGGCGTCATATCATTGTTGTTATCGTTTCTTTTATAGAAACACTTGGTGAGGTGCAAAGCGGAATGCAAAGAAGTGTGATCTCCCTTGGATTTGTACAGAAATAAAACCGGTTTCAGATGTTTGGGGAAGTGTGGGGTGGAGTGCGCCCCTCACCCCCTCACACTGGGCGTAAGTATCTACACATCTTCGAACTGGCCCAGCGATCTTTCCGCTAAAACTTGCATGCACGGTTCTTAGGGGCGGGGCTTCTCATCCCCCTGGTGGGGTGCAACATGCGAAAAAAAGCCCGTGACTGCGTACGAGCTCTTCTTAAAATATGGCGGTGAGGGCGGTGAGGGCGGTGAGGGCGGTGAGGGCGGTGAGGGCGGTGAGGGCGGTGAGGGCGGTGAGGGGGGGATTGACTCGCTTCGCTCGCCGTTACTCGGCCCATCCCTGGGCCTCGCCCCTTCGGGGCCAACGCAGGCGTTGTTCAAAAATGCTCCCGGCATTTTTGTGCGGGCAGCCCGCTCACAGGCTCGCGGTCTGTCCAACTGGCGTTGCCAGTTGTCGAACCCCGGTCGGGGGTTCTCATCCCCCCTGGTGGGGTGCAACATGCAAAAAAAAGCCCGTACTTGCGTACGAGCTCTTCTTAAAATATGGCGGTGAGGGGGGGATTGACTCGCTTCGCTCACCGTTACTCGGCCCATCCCTGGGCCTCGCCCCTTCGGGGCCAACGCAGGCGTTGTTCAAAAATGCTCCCGGCATTTTTGTGCGGGCAGCCCGCTCACAGGCTCGCGGTCTGTCCAACTGGCGTTGCCAGTTGTCGAACCCCGGTCGGGGGTTCTCATCCCCCCTGGTGGGGTGCAACATGCGAAAAAAAAGCCCGTACTTGCGTACGAGCTCTTCTTAAAATATGGCGGTGAGGGGGGGGATTGACTCGCTTCGCTCGCCCTACGGGCAGCCCGCTCACAGGCTCGCGGTCTGTCCAACTGGCGTTGCCAGTTGTCGAACCCCGGTCGGGGGTTCTCATCCCCCCTGGTGGGGTGCAACATGCGAAAAAAAAGCCCGTACTTGCGTACGAGCTCTTCTTAAAATATGGCGGTGAGGGGGGGATTCGAACCCCCGATACGTTGCCGTATACACACTTTCCAGGCGTGCTCCTTCAGCCACTCGGACACCTCACCATATTGTTTTGCTGCTCACCTTGGGTGGGCAACGGGGCGCTACTATAGGGAGTTGCGCTAAAACGGTCAAGCAGTATTTATTCTTTCTTTACCGTTCGGTCAAGCAATGAACACTGCCCCACTGAAAACCAGCGGGGCAGTGATTTTAACGCAGAGAATCAAGCGGTTTGCCATGCTTTAACGCTACGCTGGCAGGCCAGTAAGGCGCTGATGTCAGATCTGGCCGAAGCGCCCGCTGTTAAAATCGCTAATGGCTTCGGCGATCTGCTGCCGGGTATTCATCACAAACGGACCGTAACCCACAATGGGCTCCTGTAACGGCTCACCGGCCAGCAGCAGCACTTTGGCATTCGCCGTTGCGTGGAGATGAATCGCTTCTCCCTGCTGGCTCAATACGACCAGCTGTCCTTCACGCGCTTGCTCGGCACCGTTGACCGCGATCTCACCTTCAAGGACCACTAACGCGCTGCTCCAGCCATCAGGTTGACGGAGCGTAATGTCATGGCCATGATTCAGCTGCATATCCCAGACGTTCAGCGGCGAGAAGGTATGCGCAGGACCAGACACTTCGCCATAGCTGCCGGCGATAACCCGGATATTTCCCGCGCCGTCCGGCAGGGCGACGTCAGGGATGACATCCGCGGTAATGCTCTGATAGCCTGGATGAGCCATCTTGTCTTTGGCTGGCAGATTGACCCACAGCTGGATCATCTTCAGTTCGCCGCCGGTGCGGGTAAACTCCGCCGAATGAAACTCTTCATGCAGAATGCCGGCACCCGCGGTCATCCACTGCACATCGCCCGGGCCAATGACCCCACCTTTACCCGTTGAGTCACGGTGCTCAACTTCACCGGCATAGACGATGGTGACGGTTTCAAACCCACGGTGCGGATGCTCGCCAACCCCACGTCTGCCAGTTCCCGCCGGGAAGTGGTGCGGACCAGCATAGTCCAGCAGCAGGAACGGGCTTAACGGTTCGCCATGAGTCTGGTAAGAGAACAGCGAGCGGACCGGGAAGCCATCCCCCACCCAATGCTGGGCCGGTGCGGTGTAGACGCCTGTAATCTGTTTCATGATGCTCTCCTGTGTCGCGATTTCTGATGACCATAAGCTTATATGCGCGGGCAATAAACCGGTAGATAGCAAAAATAACCTATACTGTTCTGAAAATGGAACAATGGAGGAAGGATGCTGGATCTCAATGACTTAGCCTGGTTTGTCCAGGTCGTCGATCATGAAGGATTCGCCGCGGCGGGCAGGGCGCTCGATCAGCCGAAATCAAAATTAAGCCGTCGGATCGCGCAGCTGGAAGAGCGGCTTGGCGTACGGCTGATTCATCGTACGACCCGCCAGTTCGTGGTCACTGAAGTGGGTCAGACCTTCTATCAGCACTGCAAAGCGATGCTGATAGAGGCTGAAGCGGCGCAGCAGGCGGTGGAAACGCTGCGTTCAGAGCCTCGCGGCAGCGTCAAACTCACTTGTCCGGTGAC
The DNA here is from genome assembly GCF_051131755.1 of Klebsiella sp. R445. Taxonomy (NCBI): domain Bacteria; kingdom Pseudomonadati; phylum Pseudomonadota; class Gammaproteobacteria; order Enterobacterales; family Enterobacteriaceae; genus Klebsiella; species Klebsiella sp. R445. The sequence continues at coordinate 1,151,962 of NZ_CP180446.1, read as the reverse complement.
CTTACTCCATGCCCACGTCGGGCCTATGCTGGCGCGATTTATGCTGCGCTACCCCGGCGTCAATGTGCAGCTGGAGGCCACCAACCGGCGGGTTGACGTAGTCGGCGAAGGAATTGATGTGGCGATCCGCGTGCGTCCGCGCCCGTTTGACGATAGCGATCTGGTGATGCGGGTGCTGGCCGACCGCGGGCAACGGCTGGTCGCCAGTCCGGCGTGTATTGCGCGAATGGGGCGGCCGCAGGCGCCATCGCAACTGAGCACGTGGCCGGGACTGAGTCTCGATGCCGGAAAACATCAGCATAAATGGCAGCTGAGCGGGCCCGAGGGGGCAAGGGCGGAAGTCTATTTTGCGCCGCGGATGGTCACGACGGATATGCTGGCATTGCGCGAAGCGGCGATAGCCGGCGTGGGGGTGGTTCAGCTTCCTTTATTAATGGTGCGCGATCAGCTGGCGGCCGGAACGCTGGAGGTGGTGCTGGATGCGTGGCAGCCGCAGCGGGAAGTCATTCATGCGGTTTTTGCCTCGCGCCGTGGCCTGCTGCCGTCGGTAAGGGCGCTGGTGGATTTTCTCAGTGAAGAATATCAGCGGATGGAAGAGGACTGATGTTTCCGTGCCCGGTGGGGCACGGAAATGACCTCAATTAAAACGACATGGTGACCCCAGCGTAATAAGCACGGCCCGGTTCATTATAGGTAGAAGCACCTTCATCCTCGCGGTAAACACGTTTATCAAACAGGTTGTTGATACCGGCATTGGCGCGCAGACTTTTTGTGATGTCATAATTGACGTTTAAACCCACGATGGAGTAAGGACTAATCTCTTTCTGGGAAAGTCCATTCCTGCTTTCAAGGGTGGTTTCAGCATACTGGCGCGGTTTCTGGCGACCATATTGCGTCCAGTTAATGTCGGTACTCAGGTCCTGAGTTACTTGCCATTCCAGTTGGGAGTTGATGGTAAATTCCGGGATGACGGATAGCGGATTACCCGTTTTTTTGCTTTCAGAACGGAACATGTAGGTCGCGTTGGTGCGCCATTCCAGCGTATCGGCAATCAGAGGAATGGCCAGGTTACCTTCGAGCCCTTCAACGATGGCTTTACCGCCGTTCTCCCACTGCAATACGTTATAGGTGCCATTGCTATAAATAGCAGACGTCCCTGACACGATTTTATTTTTATAATCATTACGGAAGTAGGTAATACCGGCAGTGTAGCCTGCATGGCTGAATTCTATTCCCACTTCTTTGTTGACGCTAATTTCAGGATCGAGGTTATCGTTACCGAGTAAATAGCACTGGCTCAGACCAATCGGGCAGCCGTTGCCACGGGTGGACAGGAGATAGCCAGGCGTTGACTGATAAAGGTTGGGAGCTTTAAATGCGCGCGCGATACCAGCTTTCAAGACGAAATATTCGCCCAGCCCTTGCGACATATTCAGGCTGGGGCTCCAGTTAGCACCGAATTGATCGTGATAATCAAAGCGCAGGCCCGGAATAACCTCGGTGCTGTCGGTTGCCGCAATATTATCTTCGAAATAGAGTGAGCTGATGGTGGCGGAGTTTTTACTGCTGCGTTGGGAAGGATCGCCTGAGCTACCCGGCAAATATAAGTTTGTGTTTGCGGATTGCATGGAGGCGGGATCGTTGAGCTCATCACGGTTCCATTCCGCCCCGAGGGTTACCGTTTGATCAACCAGCAGTTGCAGAGGGAAGTTTATTTCCCCGCCCGCGCGATAACTTTCCAGGCGGCTGGTCGAATTCTCATCGCTATTAATCATGCCTTCGGTACTGCCGCCGGTACCTTCTTTTAAGCGCGTGTTATTGGTTTTTTCATAGTTAAAGTTAAGCCTGGACGTCCCCCAGTCCCAGATACCGTTATGGGTGATACCGTAGTTTTGACGGTATAAGCGGTTTGTTTCGCTGCCATATAACGATTCAACCAGACCGTTCGCGCTGCTATTACTATTGCTGTTTTGAGTATCACCAGCGTAGATATTTCCCTGACGGCTGTAGTCATAGGAGAAATCAACGATCTGGGTTGGCGTCACTTTCCAGGACAGCACACCGCTGATGTCTTTATTGCGCACGCCTTCACGGCCCGCGGCATAGGAGCCGTTTTGTGCGGTATTGATGTCAAAGGCATCGGCATCGGTGCGGTTGAGGTTGCCGTACAGACGCATCGTCAGTGCGTCGCCTGCCAACGGGCCACTGAGGTTGAAGTTAGCGCGACGGGTGTCGCCTTCTTTGCTGTTTTCTGGCTGGTTGGTGTAGAGAGAGAGTGAACCGTGCCAATCGTTGGTAGGGCGCCTGGTGATGATATTCACCACACCACCGGCTGCACCTGAACCATAACGTGCGGCTGCCGGGCCGCGAATCACTTCAATACGTTCCACCATTTCCGCCGGCACCCAGTTGGTATCGCCGCGAGAATCACGTTCGCCACGCCAGCTGTAGCGAACGGAGTTACGAGAACTCACCGGCACACCATCGATCAGTACCAGGGTGTTTTCCGGCCCCATGCCGCGAATATCGATTTGGCGGTTGTTACCGCGGCTGCCGCTGGCACCGTTGCCGGTCAGGTTGACGCCGGGCATTTTACGGATGATGTCAGAAAGATCGTTCACCGGAGGGCTTTTTTGAATGTCTTCTGCCGTGATGATCGAGACGCCTGGTTGCTGTTTTAGCTCCTGTTCAGCCGTGACCAGCATGACTTCATCATCAGCGAGATTTTCTGTCGGTTCGGCAGCCAAAGCAGGAGTGGACAGTAAGCTGGCAAAAAGCAGCGTTATCGGGCGCTTTCTACCATAAAAAGTAACATTCATTTTCATTATCTCCATAATATGCAGGAATAAGGCGCAGATGCGGATGATAATGAGATTGATTATCATTGTATATTGGGTGCGGCGTTTCTCCTTTTTTTCTACATTGTTCGTCAATTTTTCGTTTTTATGTAAGAGGATGTAAAAATTTTCCATCAGGGATACAGGGGCTGAGGGGAATGTGATCTGGCACGCTGTTATTTATAACGTATTGATAAATATGACTTGTAACACCTTTTAATGATGTGGTTATTTTTTGTGCTCACGGTCTGGCTGTAAACACAACTCCTGTAGTAGCGAAAAATAAGGAGAAATGGTGTTATTAGCAATACAAATATTTACATTCAGTATCATCCGAAAATGCAATTTCAGACTACGCAAATGTCATCAGGCTATTCATTGCACCAGCAGATGCAGTAACGTTTTGTTAACAAATATTGCGTAATCTGCCAGAGAGTGGATGGCAGTGTGGGGATGCAACAGCGAGGGGAGCGATGGTTGCGATAACTGTGCTGACAAAATGGCAGGTGCAACATTGACTAGTCCTGATATAGGTTGACAGTTTTCTGTCTGTAAAACGCCTGATGAACATCATCGGGCGTTTTGTATTTCAGGGCCAGGTGTGGCCGCTCATGGTTATAGATTGCCACGGATTCTTTTACCATTTCCCGGGCCTGCGCCAGGTCTGCAGGACGCGAGAGTAAAAATTCATTTTTTAGGATCCCGTTTACCCGCTCAGCCAGCGCATTCTGGTAGCAGTCATAACCATCGGTCATTGAACAGGTTATTCCGTTTCTTTCATGAACTGACTGATAAAGTACCGAGCAGTATTGCAGTCCTCTGTCAGAGTGGTGTACCAGCGGACCTGTCGTTTTTCTCTGCCTCAGTGCCTGTCTGAACGCTTTTACCACATTTTCTGTCTGCAGGTTTTCCCCGACATGGTAGCCCACGATTTTTCTGGAGCAGGCATCAGTGACCAGACTCAGATAAGCCGTGCCGCTGCGCAGAGGAAGATAAGTTATATCAGCGGCCCAGACCTGCTCTGGCCCAAGGGCGGTAACCTGTTCAGGGCCGGGTTTCAGCAGATTAGGATGCCGGTAAAAGCGATGATGGCTGTTGGTGGTTTTGTGATATGCCCGTTTCACTGGCACCAGAAGTCGGTATTCATCCAGCAGGTTAAACAGACGGTCCCGTCCGATATTCAGCGTTTTATCGGCCTGAGTGTTCAGCAGATAGTGCAGTTTACGCGTACCGATTCGCGGCTGACGGCACCTGACGCGGGCAACAAAATCAAGAACCTGAGCATGATGTTCCTGTTGTTTTCTGCGCCTTGTGTTGTCCTGATACCATGCCTGTCTGCTGTGCCCCAGGAACTGGCATACGCGTGTAACGGTTATTTTTGGGCCGGACTTTGCGAGAGGACTTGCCGGGCCGCTTTTTTACGATGCTCACCCCGTAATCATTTTTCAGAACATTGATAACCGATTCAAAAACTCAGCTTTCTGGTTTGCCAGCTTAAGCTGTTCTTCAAGTTCCCTGATTCTTTGCTCGGGTGTAAGCGGGACAGTCGTCTGAGCCACAGGCAGTTTCCTCTTCACCAGGTCAGGAAGACCGGGGCTCCAGTCAAGCCGGCCATATTTACGCAGCCAGACAAGCACGGTGGAGCGCCCCTGAATGCCATACCGCTGCTGGGCCTGCTTGTAGGTCATCTCGCCTTTTTCGACCTGCCCGACAACGGCTATTTTAAAGGATAGAGGATAATCACGTTGGGTGCGTTTGAACTCAGTCATCATCACGTTCTCCGGATTTAAGTCAGGAACGTGTCAACGCTATTCAGGACGGGTCACATGCGAAAAAAAAGCCCGTACTTGCGTACTAGCTCTTCTTAAAATATGGCGGTGAGGGGGGGATTGACTCGCTTCGCTCGCCGTTACTCGGCCCATCCCTGGGCCTCGCCCCTTCGGGGCCAACGCAGGCGTTGTTCAAAAATGCTCCCGGCATTTTTGTGCGGGCAGCCCGCTCACAGGCTCGCGGTCTGTCCAACTGGCGTTGCCAGTTGTCGAACCCCGGTCGGGGGTTCTCATCCCCCCTGGTGGGGTGCAATATGCGAAAAAAAAGCCCGTACTTACGTACGAGCTCTTCTTAAAATATGGCGGTGAGGGGGGGATTGACTCGCTTCGCTCGCCGTTACTCGGCCCATCCCTGGGCCTCGCCCCTTCGGGGCCAACGCAAGCGTTGTTCAAAAATGCTCCCGGCATTTTTGTGCGGGCAGCCCGCTCACAGGCTCGCGGTCTGTCCAACTGGCGTTGCCAGTTGTCGAACCCCGGTCGGGGGTTCTCATCCCCCCTGGTGGGGTGCAACATGCGAAAAAAAAGCCCGTACTTGCGTACGAGCTCTTCTTAAAATATGGCGGTGAGGGGGGGATTCGAACCCCCGATACGTTGCCGTATACACACTTTCCAGGCGTGCTCCTTCAGCCACTCGGACACCTCACCATATTGTCGTTCCCGTTGCTGCTGGGAACGGGCGCTAATTTAGGGAAATACGTATCTCTCGTCAATCAACTTTTTCAAAAAAACGCGCGTTTAGCCAAACTTCGCGCAACTTGCGTTTTAAATGCGCGACAATCGATTTTTTTGTCACCACTCTCTTTTTACTCGATAGAAAAATGAAATTTGTTATGCTGACAAACCAATAGAAAACAACAAATAAAACACGACGCGTCAGCTATCAGGAGCCACGATGGACATTATTTATTATCACCCGACATTTGATACCGCTTACTGGATTGCAGAGCTGGAAAAACAGCTGCCAGGCGCGCGCGTCCGCGAATGGAAATCCGGCGACAACCAGCATGCCGATTACGCGCTGGTCTGGCACCCGCCGGTAGAAATGCTTAAAGGTCGGGATCTAAAAGCCGTCTTCGCCCTTGGGGCGGGTGTCGACTCGATCCTCAGCAAACTGCGCGAGCACCCGGAAATGCTGCCAATGTCGATCCCGCTTTTCCGCCTCGAAGACACCGGAATGGGTCAGCAGATGCAGGAGTACGCGGTCAGCCAGGTATTGCACTGGTTCCGTCGCTTTGATGACTATCAGGACTTAAAGCAACAAGCGCGCTGGCAACCGCTGGACGACTATCCGCGAGATACCTTTACTATCGGGATTATGGGCGCGGGCGTTCTCGGCGCGAAAGTCGCCGAAGCGCTGCAGGTATGGGGCTTCCCGCTGCGTAGCTGGAGTCGCAGCCGCAAAGCCTGGCCGCAGGTGCAAAGTTTTGCCGGGGCAGAAGAACTAGGGGCGTTTCTCGGCGAAACACGGGTGTTGATCAACCTGCTGCCGAACACGGCGGAAACCGCCGGGATTATTAACCAGCAGCTGTTGGCGCAGCTTCCGGATAACAGCTATGTTCTCAATCTGGCGCGTGGCGTTCACGTTGTTGAAGATGACCTGTTAGCGGCGCTGAATAGCGATAAGCTCAAAGGGGCGATGCTGGATGTCTTTAGCCGTGAACCGTTACCGGCAACAAGCCCGCTGTGGGCGCACCCTCGGGTAGCCATGACCCCGCACGTGGCCGCGGTCACGCGTCCGCTGGAAGCCATTACCTATATTGCTGGCACCATCGGCCAGCTGGAGCGAGGTGAAACGGTAAGCGGGCAGGTCGATCGTCAGCGCGGATACTAAGACATAACCCCGCTGCGGCGGGGTTTTTGCTAATCATAGGCCCTGATTCCTGCTATCCTTGCCACAAACAGAGAAGGAGAATGTGATGTATCCTGTTGACCTGCACATGCATACCGTCGCCAGTACCCACGCCTACAGTACCCTGCACGATTATATTGCTGAAGCAAAGCGCAAGGGGATCAAACTTTTCGCCATTACCGACCACGGTCCGGACATGGCCGACGCGCCGCACTACTGGCATTTCGTCAATATGCGCATTTGGCCGCGGATGGTGGACGGCGTCGGCATTTTACGCGGCATTGAAGCCAACATTAAAAATACCCAGGGCGAAATCGACTGCACCGGGCCGATGCTGTCGTCGCTGGATCTGTTCATCGCCGGTTTTCATGAACCGGTGTTCCCGCCGCAGGATAAAGCGACCCATACCGAAGCGATGATCGCTACCATGGCCAGCGGCGCGGTACACATTATCAGCCATCCGGGTAACCCGAAATTCCCCGTCGATATCCCGGCCATCGCCGCGGCTGCGGCAAAATATCAGGTGGCGCTGGAAATCAATAACTCATCCTTTGTCTCCTCGCGGGTGGGCAGTGAAGATAACTGCCGGGCCATTGCCGCCGCGGTCCGCGATGCTGGCGGCTGGGTGGCGCTGGGTTCTGATTCGCACACCGCCTTTACCCTCGGCGAATTTTCCGCGTGTCGTAAGATCCTTGATGAAGTGGGCTTCCCTGAGGATCGGATCCTTAACGTTTCTCCACGTCGGCTGCTGAATTTCCTTGAGTCTCGCGGGATGCCGGCAATCCCTGAATTTGCCGACCTTTAATGTGAATAACTGGAATAATTGAATGAACGAGTTTTCAATCCTCTGCCGCGTACTGGGCTCTTTGTACTATCGCCAACCTCAGGATCCGCTGCTGGTGCCGCTGTTTACCCTGATTCGTGAAGGGAAACTGGCGGCAAGCTGGCCGCTGGAACAGGATGAACTGCTGGAACGCCTGCAAAAAAGCTGCGATGTACAACCGCTGGCCGCGGACTATAACGCGTTGTTTATCGGGGACGAATGCAGCGTTCCCCCGTACCGTAGCGCCTGGGTTGAAGGGGCGAGTGAAGCCGAAGTGCGTGGTTTCCTGAACGCTCACGGCATCCCGACCGGAGAAGGCAAAGCCGACCATATCGGTTCCCTGCTGCTGGCTGCATCCTGGCTGGAAGATCATGCAACTGAAGACGAAAGCGAAGTCCTGGAAACCCTGTTCGCAGACTACATTCTGCCGTGGTGCGGGACCTTCCTCGGAAAAGTCGAAGCCCATGCGGAGACGCCGTTCTGGCGCACCATGGCCCTGCTGACGCGCGAAGCGATCTCTGCGATGTGGGATGAGTTAGAAGAAGAAACTGAAGAATAACATGTGACTTAAGTCACATATTAAGTGCAAGTGAAAATGCATGCTTGCATATAACGTGCTTCAGATCTCATTTGAGCGGTGCGTATCTGGTATGATACGCACCATGAACATACTTCTCGCAATTGCAATAACGACAGGCATTCTCTCCGGTCTCTGGGGATGGGTGGCGGTCGCGCTTGGCCTGCTGAGCTGGGCGGGTTTCCTGGGCTGCACGGCCTATTTCGCCTGCCCGCAGGGCGGTCTGAAAGGACTGCTGATCTCTACCTGTACGGTGATGAGCGGGGTGGTGTGGGCGCTGGTCATCATCTACGGCAGCGCGCTGGCGCCGCATCTTGAGATCCTGGGCTATATGATGACCGGCGTTGTCGCCTTCCTGATGTGTATTCAGGCGCGCAAGCTGCTGCTCTCTTTTGTCCCCGGCACCTTTATTGGCGCTTGTGCCACTTTTGCCGGCAACGGTGACTGGAGAGTGGTGGTGCCTTCTCTGGCTCTGGGACTGGTCTTTGGCTACGCGATGAAAAATTGTGGGCTGTGGCTGGCTGCGCGAGCGCAGAAGAATAAAGCCCCTTTAGTGAATGAAACGCCCGACCGGGCGCGATCTTAACGACCCGCAATACCCAAACAGGACCTCAGGTCCTGTTTTGCTTTCTACACGTTTATCCCTTTTGCCGTTCGGTCAGTCCGCCTCATTCTCTTGCCGTGCTGCGCGGGTCGATTGCCCGTAGTCGTATACACAGACTTTCGTCCTGGGGACTATCGTGCCATATTAGCCACAATGCATTATGTAAAGACATAAGCCGACAGGAGGCAAAATGACGGTTAAACCTGAGGTGATTCTCGGTGATATCACCACGCTGGAGGTCGATGTTATCGTCAATGCCGCTAACCCTTCACTGCTGGGTGGTGGGGGCGTCGATGGCGCCATTCATCGCGCTGCCGGGCCTGAACTTCTTGCCGCCTGCAAGGTGGTCCGCCAACAGCAAGGGGAGTGTCCCCCGGGTCACGCGGTGATTACTACGGCGGGTCAGCTGCCAGCCAGCGCGGTTATTCATGCGGTCGGGCCGGTCTGGCACGGTGGCGAACAGCATGAGGCGCAGATCCTCGCCGATGCTTACCGCAACAGCCTGCTGCTGGCATCAGCCAACAGCTATCGGTCGATTGCTTTCCCGGCGATCGGTACCGGGGTGTACGGTTATCCGAAACAGGCCGCGGCGGAAATTGCGGTGCAGACGGTGAATGCCTTTCTGGTTCGTTATAACCCGCTGGAGCGGGTCTTTTTCGTCTGCTTTGACGATGAAACCGCGGAAATTTACCGTCGGTTATTGCAGCCGCAGTAATCATGGCGAAAGGGGAGTGCCGCTCGTTCAGCGCCAGATATAAGCAGGTGAACGAGCGGGCATGCGCGTTGAGTTAGCTGGCAGAAACCTGTGGTTTAGCGGGTTTGGCCTGGAACTTCCCCGAGAAGAGAAAGCGTAGCAGGGGGATGCGCAGGTGAATTTCATACAGCACCACGGCAATACCCACCACAAAGATTAAGCCAGTCACAAAGCCGAGCGCGTTCGATTTTATCGCCGGGGCTATCCAGGCGCCGTAGAGCAGGGTCAGCGGATGGTGCACCAGATAAATGAACAGTGAGGCATTCACAAAATAGGTCACTCGTGCCGACTGGAAGTTCAGCAGGCGGTGGCCAAGTGAAAACACCACGTTGACCATCCACAACCCCAGCACCATGGTGATGACATATTCGACTTCGTACATCCAGCCGTCACCGGAGCCATATTGCTGATTCAGGCGATAGGCAATAAAGCCCAGCACAGCACCCACGAAGCACCACGGCGATGGGGTGGTGAACATCGCTTTTAAGCGCGCATTGATAAACACCTGGGCGCCAAGAATAAAGAACGGCAGATAAAACAGGGTCTGCATAACGATAAAGTTAAACAGGCCATTGCTCAGCACCGGCGCGTAGACCACCAGCAGGGTGCGGCGGATCAGGGCATAAAGCACGCCGAGCGCGAGGAAAATCATCGACAGCTGGCTTAATGTGACAGTGTCACCAAAGGTGTGGCCATCCCCGGAACGACGGCCAGTCAGCCATTTAAACAGCACCACCCCGAGAGTTGTCAGGACCACCAGCACCAGCAAGAACCACAGGTGCGAGATCAGTTCCCACGCCAGGGTATTAAACTTGTCATAGCCCGAAAGCGTATGCCAGTTGTCGGCCTTGCCGTTCACGTACTGCAACATGATGAACTGCGGGAGCGTCAGCAGCGGAATCGCCGTGAGCATCGGGATGCCGACGCGTTCGACACGCACTTTCCACCATTTCTTGAGCGGATAGCGCAGGAACAGCATGTAGGAGAAATAGCCGGAAATGACAAAGAAGACCTGCATGCGAAACGCATGGATAAAGTCGTTGAACAGCGTCAGCCACCAGGAAGGCTCTACGCTATTCACATGCCAGCTGTGGCTGGAGTAAATCAGCGATATATGAAAAGGGATCCCCAGCAGCATCAGCCATGCGCGGATGCTATCGAAGAAGTATTCACGTTGTGCTGGCGCGTTATTCATACAATATCACTACATTCTCAGACAATTCGTCTTACCACTCAAGGTGATAACGTTTAAATTCCCAGCAACCCTACATCAACTCAGGGTATCTGTCTCCAGGATAAGTACGCAAAGTACAAAAGTGGAGTTAACAGTCTGTTACCTGCACCGCTGAGATGAACAAAGCAGGGATTATGTTGTCGGATTGCCTGAATTACCATTAAAATAGATCGGATCGATTTAAGCACACAAAGGGGGAAGTGCTTACTTATATGAAACTTAAACCACAGATGATGAAAATGCGCTGGTTAAGCGCAGCCGTAATGTTGTCCCTGTGTACTTCATCTGCATGGGCGTTTAGCATTGATGACGTTGCAAAAGAGGCCAAAGCGTTAGCCGGGAAAGGCTATGAAGCCCCTAAGAGCAACCTGCCCTCCGTTTTCCGCGATATGAAATACGCGGACTATCAGCAAATTCAGTTTAATCACGACAAGGCTTACTGGAACAATCAAAAGACGCCGTTCAAGCTTGAGTTTTATCATCAGGGTATGTACTTCGACACGCCGGTGACCATCAACGAAGTCACCGTGAACAGCGTGCGTAAGATTAAATATAGCCCGGATTACTTCAATTTTGGCAGCGTCCAGCATGATAAAGATACGGTGAAAGACCTCGGCTTCGCCGGCTTCAAAGTACTGTACCCGATCAACAGCAAAGATAAGAACGACGAAATTGTCAGCATGCTCGGCGCCAGTTACTTCCGCGTTCTCGGTCAGGGCCAGGTGTATGGATTATCCGCTCGCGGTCTGGCTATCGATACCGCGCTGCCTTCCGGCGAAGAATTCCCGCGTTTCCGTGAGTTCTGGATTGAACGTCCAAAAGCTACCGATAAGCGCCTGACGATTTATGCACTGCTGGACTCTCCGCGAGCCACCGGCGCCTACCGCTTTGTGATCATGCCGGGCCGCGACACCGTGGTTGACGTGCAGTCCAAGGTGTACCTGCGCGACAAGGTTGGCAAACTGGGTGTGGCACCGCTGACCAGTATGTTCCTGTTTGGCCCGAACCAGCCTTCTGCTGCGTCTAACTTCCGTCCGGAGCTGCACGATTCCAACGGTCTGTCGATTCTTGCCGGCAACGGCGAATGGATCTGGCGTCCGCTGAATAATCCAAAACATCTGGCTGTCAGCAGCTATGCGATGGAAAACCCGCAGGGCTTTGGTCTGCTGCAGCGTGGCCGCCAGTTCTCCCGCTTTGAAGACCTTGACGATCGTTACGATCTCCGCCCGAGCGCGTGGATCACCCCGAAAGGCGACTGGGGCAAAGGGAAAATCGAGCTGGTTGAAATCCCGACCAATGACGAAACCAACGATAACATCGTGACCTACTGGACGCCGGATCAGCTGCCGGAGCCGGGTAAAGAGATGAACTTCAAATACTCGATTACCTTCAGTCGCGATGAAGACAAATTGCATGCGCCGGATAACGCCTACGTGATGCAGACTCGCCGTTCCACCGGCGATGTGAAGCAGTCAAACCTGATCCGTCAGCCGGATGGTACCATTGCGTTTATCGTCGATTTCACCGGCGCTGACATGAAAAAAATGCCGTCAGACACGCCGGTAACGGCGCAGGCGAGCATCGGTGATAACGCTGAGATCGTTGAGAATACCGTGCGTTACAACCCGGTGACTAAAGGCTGGCGTATGATTCTGCGCGTAAAAGTCAAAGATCCGAAGAAAACCACGGAAATGCGCGCTGCACTGGTCAATGCCGATCAGCCGCTGAGCGAAACCTGGAGCTATCAGCTGCCTGCCAATGAATAAGATAACGAAGTACATTGACGCATTGCCGCTGTCCGATGCTGAAAAAGCGGCGCTTCCGGATACCAGCCTGCAGGCGGTACACCAGGCGCTGGATGCGGAGCATCATACTTTTGCTCGTGAAGACGATTCCCCGCTGGGGTCCGTTAAATCACGCCTGGAACACAGCTGGCCAGACTCCGTGGCCGCTGACCAGTTGATAAAAGATGATGAAGGCCGCACGCAGTTACAGGCAATGCCGAAAGCTAAGCGCTCCTCGATGTTCCCGGACCCGTGGCGCACCAACCCGGTGGGCCGCTTCTGGGATCGTCTGCGTGGCCGCGACGTGACTCCGCGCTATCTCTCTCGCTTGACCAAGGAAGAGCAGGAGAGCGAACAGAAGTGGCGTACCGTCGGCACCCTTCGTCGTTATACTCTGCTGCTGCTGACCCTGGCGCAGACCGTCGTCGCGACCTGGTATATGAAAACCATTCTGCCGTATCAGGGCTGGGCGTTAATCAACCCGGCAGATATGGTCGGGCAGAACCTGTGGGTCTCCTTTATGCAGCTGTTGCCATACATGCTGCAGACCGGGATTCTGATCCTCTTCGCCGTGCTGTTCTGCTGGGTTTCGGCAGGCTTCTGGACGGCGTTGATGGGCTTCCTGCAGCTGCTGATGGGGCGAGATAAATACAGTATTTCCGCCTCTACCGTCGGTGATGAGCCGCTGAATCCAGAACATCGCACCGCGCTGATCATGCCTATCTGTAACGAAGACGTCGATCGCGTCTTCGCCGGGCTGCGTGCGACCTGGGAATCGGTGAAGGCCACGGGCCAACAGCAGCACTTTGACGTCTATATCCTCAGCGATAGCTACAACCCGGACATCTGTGTTGCTGAGCAGAAAGCGTGGATGGAACTGATTGCCGAAGTGCAGGGCGAAGGGCAGATTTTCTACCGCCGCCGTCGTCGTCGTGTGAAGCGCAAAAGCGGGAACATTGATGACTTCTGCCGCCGCTGGGGCAGCCAGTACAGCTACATGGTAGTGCTGGACGCTGACTCGGTGATGACCGGTGAGTGTCTGACCGGGCTGGTGCGTTTGATGGAAGCGAACCCGAATGCCGGGATCATCCAGTCCTCGCCGCGCGCCTCCGGAATGGACACCCTGTATGCGCGTTGCCAGCAGTTTGCGACCCGCGTCTACGGTCCGCTGTTTACCGCAGGGCTGCATTTCTGGCAGTTGGGTGAATCGCACTACTGGGGTCACAACGCCATTATCCGCGTGAAGCCGTTTATCGAGCACTGCGCGCTGGCGCCGCTGCCGGGCGAAGGCTCCTTTGCCGGGTCGATTCTGTCGCATGACTTCGTCGAAGCGGCGCTGATGCGTCGTGCCGGCTGGGGCGTGTGGATTGCTTACGATCTGCCGGGTTCTTATGAAGAGCTGCCGCCAAACCTGCTGGATGAACTGAAGCGTGACCGCCGCTGGTGTCACGGTAACCTGATGAACTTCCGCCTGTTCCTGGTGAAAGGTATGCACCCGGTACACCGTGCGGTGTTCCTGACCGGCGTAATGTCCTATCTGTCGGCACCGCTGTGGTTCATGTTCCTTGCTTTGTCCACCGCGCTGCAGGTCGTACATGCATTGACGGAGCCGCAGTACTTCCTGCAGCCGCGTCAGCTGTTCCCGGTCTGGCCTCAGTGGCGTCCGGAACTGGCGATTGCGTTGTTTGCCTCGACGATGGTGCTGCTGTTCCTGCCGAAACTGCTGAGCATTATTCTGGTGTGGTGCAAAGGCTCGAAAGAGTATGGCGGATTTTTCCGCGTGACCCTTTCTCTGCTTCTGGAAGTGCTCTTCTCCGTGCTGCTGGCGCCGGTGCGTATGCTGTTCCACACCGTGTTTGTGGTCAGCGCGTTCCTTGGCTGGGAAGTGGTCTGGAACTCTCCGCAGCGTGATGATGACTCCACGCCGTGGGGTGAAGCCTTCATGCGCCATGGTTCTCAGCTACTGCTGGGTCTGGTGTGGGCGGTTGGTATGGCCTGGCTGGATCTGCGTTTCCTGTTCTGGCTGGCACCGATTGTCTTCTCGCTGATCCTGTCGCCGTTTGTCTCGGTGATCTCCAGCCGGGCGACCGTGGGCCTGCGTACCAAACGCTGGAAGCTGTTCCTGATCCCGGAAGAGTATTCGCCGCCGCAGGTGCTGAAAGATACCGACGCTTACCTGACCCTGAACCGTCAGCGTTCGCTGGATGATGGCTTTATGCATGCCGTGTTTAACCCATCGTTTAACGCGCTGGCGACAGCGATGGCAACGGCACGTCACCGTCACGGACATATTCTGGATATCGCTCGTGAGCGTCACGTTGAGCAGGCGTTGAACGAAACGCCGGATAAGCTCAATCGCGATCGCCGTCTGGTGTTGCTGAGCGACCCGGTCACTCTGTCTCGTCTACACTATCGCGTGTGGGCAGCACCGGAGAAATACTCTTCGTGGGTGAGCGCGTATCAGCAAACGACACTCAACCCGCTGGCGTTGAAGAGCAAGTAAGCCGTTTGTTAAGGAAAAATACCGGCAATAGTGCCGGTATTTTTTTATCTGAGAATTGAGGGTAGAGATGAGAGTGTTACTGATTGTCGCCATGACGTTGCTGCTTAGCGGTTGCGGCAGCATTATTAGCCGTACGGTGCCAGGACAGGGGCACGGAAATCAGTATTACCCCGGCGTGCAATGGGACGTCCGTGATTCATCATGGCGCTATATCACCATTCTCGACCTGCCGTTTTCGCTGGTCTTCGATACGCTGCTGTTGCCACTGGATGCCAGTCACGGCCCGTATAACTGATCAGCGCTCGTCCCATTCGTCCGCGGCTGTCTGACCCTCTTCGGTGTCCAGAGAGGGTTCCAGCTGGAATTCGCCTTCATCCCATTCATGCAGTGTATTCTCTTCCAGCCACTCCTGACGCAGCTCTATCTCGTCATAATCACCGTCAAACACGCTCTGTGCCGCCTCGCCGCTTAACATGGGCAGGCATTCACCTTCTTCATCTTCGTCGGCAAAAAATTCAGCCTGCCAGGCGATATCGCCATCCTGCAAAACGTATTTCTGAATATTTAGCTGCTCAACGTTGGCACTCTCCTCGTCGCTATCCGGATTATTGACAAGGAACTCTTCACGGGCCGCATCGATAGCTTCTTCGAGCGTGGCGTAGAAAATCGAATCCTTTGGCATGGCTAACCCCCTAAGAAGAATGAAAAATGGACACGATTCAATCTATAGAAGGCAGTCAGCAATGCGTCAAGGGGAAGGCCCCATGTTGAACTTAATTTACCGAACTGTCGCGGGTATCGGTACGTGGCGCCGAGTTATCGCGGTTGGGACGTCGCAAGCTGAAGGTGGAATAAAGAGCATTGAACAGCACCACGGCGGCCGTCACCAGGAATACCGAGCGGAAACCGTAGCTGGCGGAGACCGAGGCGCCGATTAACGGGCCGGTAACGTTGCCAATATCGCGGAACGACTGGTTATAACTGAAGATCCGCCCGGCGATCTGGCTGGTGGAGTTGTAGACCAGCAGCGTCTGCACCGCGGGTAGCAGCGCACCGTCGGCGGCACCCAGCAGGAAGCGCAATATCCCGAGCTGTAGCGGCGTCTGGACGAACGACATCGGGATCAGCAGCAGTACAGAGACCAGTAAAGCAACGATGAGGATTTTTTCCGGACCGATACGATCGCCGAGCTTGCCGAGCCTGGGCGCGCTGATCAGTGCCGCAACGCCGGGCACGGAGGCGATCATGCCGCTGATAAAGGCAATATTGCCAACATCCCCCGCCAGGTCTCGCACGTAGAGCGTCAGAATCGGCGCAATTGACCCGGTGGCAACCTGAATAATCATGGTGGTCACGAACAGGCTGAGGACCAGCTTTGGGCTCTTCAGGGAGGAGAACACCGCTCGGGCGTTGAGCATCTCTTTTTTTGCCACCGGTACAAACTGTTCGCGGATCAGCAGCAGCGTCAGGATAAAGCAGATGAGTAACACGCTGGCGGTGAGGAAAAAGACCATACGCAGACCCCAATGGTCCGCGAGAAATCCGCCCGCCAGTGGGCCGAGCAGGGCGCCACTGACTGCACCAGTTGAAAGCGTGCCCAGCGCCCAGCCGCTTTTCTGACGGGGAATTTGGGTGGCGATAAGCGCATTGGCATTCGGAATAAACCCACCCAGCAGCCCCAGCAAGGCCCGTAGCACCATAAACTGCCAGATATTTTGCGCCAGCCCCATTAACATCATGACGATAGCCATCCCCAGGGCCGAGCGCAGCAGCATGATTTTACGTCCTTTGCGGTCGGCCAGTCCGCCCCAGAAGGGGGACGCGACGGCTGAGAATAAGAACGTAATGCTGAACACTAATCCGGACCACATATTCAGGGCACTGTGGCCGGTGACGCCGAGCTGCTCGACATAGAGCGGGAGAAAGGGCATGACCAGGCTGAAGGCGGCGCCAGTCAAGAAACAGCCAAACCAGGTAACAGTGAGATTTCGCTTCCAGTTAATCGGGGTATCTGCAGACAACATAGGCTTCCGGTGGCCTGCGGGGCAGGTCAGAAAAAGTGGAAATATGAGCCTGCTAATTATGCGCCTGAGAAATGATCATCGCAATAAAGGCGAGCGATTAAAAGCGGGGGAAAGGGTAGCTCCTCCGGCAGGCTGATGCCACCGGAGGGAGAGCAACTTAGTAGCGTGAAGGCATATCAGGCGGACGAGTTTTAAAGCGGCGATGCAGCCACATATACTGCTCCGGCGCCATCAGAATGCACTTTTCGATGATATGGTTCATCCACGCAGCGGTGGTCTCTGCGTCATCCAACGGCGGGTCGCATTCCGGCGGCAGGATAATCAGTTCATAACCCTGGCCATTGGGCTTCCGGCGCGGAACGAAAGGCACGATGCAGGCTTTCGACATTTTCGCCAGCATCCAGGTCCCGGAGGTGGTAGCGGCCTGATCGACGGCGAAAAACGGTACAAAGACGCTGGCGCTAGGGCCGTAGTCGTGATCGGGGGCATACCAGATGACGTCACCTTTCTTCAGCGAACGGATCATGCCTTTCAGATCTTTACGGTCGATCATGTCTTTGTTGGAACGCAGGCGTCCCCAGGTTTGTAGCCAGTCGATGACCGGGTTGTCATTCGGCCGGTAGACGCCGATGCCGGGCTCGTTCATGCCAAACATTCGGGCCCCCATTTCCAGGGTCAGGAAGTGGATGCCGATCAGCAGAATTCCGCGATGCTGGGCCTGTACCGCTCTGATATGCTCGACCCCGATAGAGTCGGTCCAGCGGGCGATACGGTGGGCCGGCCAGAACCAGGCCATCCCGGTTTCCATTAATCCCATGCCGACAGATTCAAAGTTTTGCACCACCATCTGGTGACGTTCTTCTTGCGTTTTGTCCGGGAAGCAGAGTTCCAGGTTGCGGTAGGCGATTTTAGCGCGACGTTTCATAAAGCGCAGTGCCAGGCGGCCAATAGCGGTGCCAAGGCGGTAAATCAGCGGATAGGGCAGTTGGACAACCAACCACAGCAGACCAATACCTGACCACAGTGGCCAGTAACGCGGATGCAGCAACGCCACAGAGAATTTAGGTAAATGGGTCATCTCATACCTGTTCAAGTAAGCAACTCGTTCTATTATCGCATTATTTAGTGCATCAGCCAAAACGACTGTCCCGGGTGGCATTTATTGTTAAACGACAATCCAGGGGCGTGAGGGAAATGTAGCGCAAAATGAGGGGATGTAAATTTACGTTGTTTGCTATATGATGCCGGCCGTTTATTTTACTCATTTCCTATGCCGAGCAGGTACACCATGCCAGTGTTACACAACCGCATTTCAAATGAGACGTTAAAAGCGCAGATGTTAGCCGAGAGCGAACCGCGTACGACGATCTCGTTTTATAAATATTTCACCATCGTGGATCCGAAAGCGACGCGCGATGCTTTGTGGCTTGCCCTCACCCGATTAAACGTCTTTGGCCGCATCTATCTGGCCCATGAAGGGATCAACGCCCAAATTAGCGTGCCGGAAAGCCAGGTGAATGCCCTGCGTGAGTTTCTCTACGCCTTCGACCCGGCGCTGGATGGCCTGCGGATGAACATTGCTCTGGACGACGACGGTAAATCCTTCTGGGTGCTGCGGCTGAAAGTCCGTGACCGCATTGTGGCGGATGGTATCGACGATCCGACGTTCGATGCCTCAGACGTGGGCGATTATCTGAAGGCCGCGGAAGTGAATGCGATGCTGGACGATCCTGACGCGGTCTTTATCGATATGCGGAACCATTACGAGTATGAAGTCGGTCATTTTGAGCAGGCGCTTGAAATTCCGGCGGACACCTTCCGCGATCAACTGCCAAAAGCGGTTGAGATGATGCAGGACCATAAAGATAAAAAGATCGTGATGTACTGCACCGGCGGGATTCGTTGCGAAAAAGCCAGTGCCTGGATGAAGCATAACGGCTTCAGCAAAGTCTGGCATATCGAAGGCGGGATCATTGAATATGCACGCCGCGCCCGCGAGCAGGGGTTGCCGGTCCGTTTTATTGGCAAAAACTTTGTATTTGACGAACGTATGGGTGAGCGCATCTCCGATGATGTGATTGCGCACTGCCACCAGTGCGGCACACCGTGCGACAGCCATACTAACTGTCTGAACGACGGCTGCCATCTGCTGTTTATCCAGTGCCCGAGCTGTGCCGAAAAATTTGCCGGCTGCTGTAGCGAGGCGTGCATGGAAGAGCATAAGCTCCCGGAAGAAGAGCAGCGTCAGCTGCGCGCCGGGCGGGAAAATGGCAACAAGATTTTCAATAAATCACGCGGTCGTCTGAATACCAAGCTGGGGATCCCGGACCCTGACCTGTCAGAAAAACCATAACCAGATGAGATCGATGATCGCCAGCAGAAGCCACAGCGCGAGGTAAATCATAAAGTGCTCGCGGACGTTGTTGACCAGTAATTCATACAGGCGACGCATAATCTCTCTCGGTATTCTATGGCCTCTGTTGAGGCCGTTTTTTTATCTGTGATGTCCAGGCCGCGTTTAGGCGGCCTGAAAAGCCTGCAGTATGACTAAAAGCGTGACAATGAGAAGGGCGCCAGATCAAAGGCCGGCGTCTCTCCACGGGCAAACTGGGTGGCAATCTCACCCAACACCGGCGCAAATTTGAAACCGTGGCCGCTTAGCCCGCTAATCAGCAGGGTATCCGGGTGGCCGGGCAGGGTATCAATAATAAAATCTTCATCTACTGTATTGTCGTACGTGCAGGAGGCGCCGTGCAGGCAGCCGCCAATGCCGGGCAGGACATTTCGCAGGAAATTAAACGATTCAGAGCCATCGGTGGCCACGGCGCCAAACGGTGTACGCTCTTCTGGCGCAGCGATCGGTTGGCCGCCGTTGTGCTTGCCAATCTTCAGTTCATTATCTTCCGCCGGGAAACCATAGAACTGATCGCCGTTTGGCAGCTCGCCGGTAAAGGCCGGGAAGTTGTTTTTGCTGCTGTAGCGCCCGTCAGCCTGGAACCAGGCAAAGATTTTACGCACCGGCTGGATCGGCAGGTTTGGTAGCAGACGAGTTACCCAGGTCCCGGCGCTAACCAGCAGCTTCTTACCGTGGTAGGTGCCGTCAGCGGTCTCGATAGAGACGCCATCTGCATGGTGATGGATGGCGGTTACCGGGCAGTTGAACAGCTGTGCGCAGCCGGCTTCACGCGCCAGGCGGATCCAGGTTTTGATCGCCAGCTCGCTACGTAACACACCGGAGGCGGGTTCGAAGATGCCGCGGTAATCTTGCGGTACGCGAATTTCAGGCCAGCGGGCCATGATCGCCTGGGCATCGAGTTCTTCGGTCTCCAACTGAAAGGTACGGGCGCTGTGGGCGGCGTTAGCGAGGAACGTCGAGTCTGCCGGGCCCAGGTTAATGACCCCGGTGCGTTCGAACACCGCTTCGCCGCTGCTGGCGGCGAACTCATCCCACAATGTCTGGGCGCGCAGGACCAACGGGACATATCTTTCACCTTCGCCATAGGCGTGACGGATAAGGCGCGTATTACCATGGTGGCTGCCTTCCTGGTGCGGCGGCTGGTGCGCGTCGGTCATCAGCACGTTAAGTCCCGCCTGGCGGGCATAATAGCCAGCGGCAGCACCTGTTGAGCCGCTGCCGATAATGATGAGGTCGTATTGCATGATATGTTCCGTTTTTTGTTTTAATAAGCAGGGTAATTAACCGTTTGCACTTATACAAGCGCGAAAATAAATCAGGCACCCGACGGGTGCCTGTTTAGTGAGTGTATATTGCGTGCGGCATAATCTTTAATGCCTGCGGTACTCGTTTGCCTGGTATTCACCTGATTCAATCTTGGCAATACCTGCTTCCAGAATAGAGATAAATTGACGTGCGACTTCCGTGGTGAGCCATAGCGTCTGGCCAATTTCAGCTTCGTGACTGCTTTCTTGAGTGGGGTTTTGGTAGTGCAGGCGCAACATCATGGCATCGTAGCTATCAACGGTGCTGATGTCCCATCCGACGAGGGGATGGGTCTGGATGACTTCATTATTCTTTTCCATCATAACCCCTTATTCACATGTTAAAAGACAACAATTCTCGAGGTTTAATGCATGTTTTTTGAAGCAAGTTAATTATATCAGGAGTTAAGAATAAACTCGAGAAATTAACGTAAACAGAGCGAACACTCCTCTGTTTGCCGCTTTTTTGCACAAATATAGTGTCGTGAAGGGTTATTTTTACAGGAAATAATCATGAGAGGAATGAAAAGTCTGAATTTTACCGGGATAAAAAAGCCGGGGCGACCCGGCAAAAAAAGCACAATGAGGGAGCAAATGTTATTTGCTGTACCTGTCACACTTCAGGCAACCCTGGTACGAGCACGAGATTAACTCACGCTGAGCACGCGCGTGAAACGCGTATGCGGCTTCGGGTAGCCGAAAGGGCGTCAGGATACGTCATGGATAAACCAGTCATCGGCGCTTTCCCAGGTCTCTTGCAGGATTTCGCTTATCCGGTCTTTATCTTCTTTGAGGCCACCAATCACAGACAGACTGTTGCTGGTGGCAAAGCGCACGGTAACCTGGCTTGGGTTAGTCGGGAATTGTTGTTCAATGCGTCGGGAGAGTTCATTGTTTAGCGCTTCTAAGGCGCCGTTGGGTAAGGCTGTAGTTTTGGCGATAGACACTTCAATGCGCATGATTGCCCCCTGTGTAATATACTGTTTATTTATACAGTATGTATTTGGCGTTTACAACAGGGGGTACCGTTTTTATTTTTTCATTGTCCAGCGCACGGTTTCACCGGCAAGGAACGGCACCAGCGTATCGTCCGCAAGCGCGATGCTCTCGACGACGGTGCTCTCTTCGCGCTCCAGTTCAACGAAGGTCTCATTGACCGGCAGGCCGTAGAAGCGCGGGCCATTCAGCGAACAGAATGCCTCAAAGTGCTGCAGGGCATTCATCTCTTCAAATACCGTAGCGTAGCTGCCCAGAGCCGTCGGGGCATTGAAGCAACCGGCACAGCCGCAGCTGGCTTCTTTACGATGACGGGCGTGTGGCGCCGAATCCGTGCCGAGGAATGCGCGGGTAAAGCCGCTGGCGACCAGCTCACGCAGCGCCTGCTGGTGAATATTACGTTTCAGAATGGGCAGGCAGTAAAGATGCGGACGCACGCCGCCAACCAGCATGTGGTTACGGTTGAACATCAGGTGCTGCGGGGTAATGGTGGCGGCCAGCAGGTCATTGCCATCCCGAACGTACTCGGCGGCATCCTTAGTGGTGATGTGTTCAAACACCACTTTAAGGCCCGGTAAGCGCTGGCGCAGAGGTTCCATCACCGTTTCGATAAAGCGCGCTTCGCGATCGAAAATATCGATCTCCGCGTGGGTCACTTCACCGTGAACCAGCAGCGGCATGCCCAGTTTTTCCATGCGCTCAAGCACCGGCATAATCGCATCGATGCTGGTGACGCCGTGGCTGGAGTTGGTGGTGGCATTGGCCGGGTAAAGCTTGGCTGCGGTGAACACGCCTGCGTGGAAGCCGCGCTCCAGCTCTGCCGGGTCGAGCGTATCGGTGAGGTAGCAGGTCATCAGCGGCGTGAAATCGTGCCCGGCCGGTACCGCATCAAGGATGCGCTGGCGATAGCTGATGGCGGCCTCGACGGTGGTGACAGGCGGCACCAGATTCGGCATCACGATCGCCCGGCCATAAAACTCACTGGTGTAAGGCACGACGGTCTTCAGCATATCGTCATCGCGCAGATGAATATGCCAGTCGTCAGGGCGGCGGATTTTCAATACCTGGGGTTGTGCTGTCATGGAGAGCTCCGGCTAATAGGGTCAGTCATCAGGGCTGTTTTTGCCGGGCACTAAGGATAAGCGTAAACGTTTCCCTTTGCATCAATTTCTGTAAAAAAACGGGCGCCAATGCGCCCGGAGTGTTAATTGGTGAACGGGATGATAATTTCCCCTGGCTTCACTTCTATGCCTTTGGCGTATTTTTTCGCCAGCGCCTCGCCGGTGCTGGCATCTTCGCGCAGGACGTAGGCTGGTTGCTGGTTAAAGTAGCTGCGCAGAGATTGATTCAGATAGGGGATCAGCGTCTGCACCACGGACTGCAGCTTGTCGGGCGATACTTTGGCATCAACCACTTCCATCTCCTGCAGGAAGATAGCCCCTTTCTCTTTATTAAAGACCGGCAGCGCTTTCAGTTTCAGGTCGATGGTGGCCTTCTGGTTGCCAAACAATGAGTTCAGATCCAGATTGGCGATACCGCTCAGGGTGATCTTATTGGGTTCTTCACGGCCGATGGCGCTGGTCAGATTGTGTAGTTCAATGTGTGCATCCGCCACGCCGGGCAGGCCGATATCCTTGGCGAAGTGGTTACGTTTCTGCAGCGCCTGGTTAATTTCCTGCTCGCTCACCGAGTACTGCGTGAGCTGATTACAGCCGCTCAGAAGGCCGCTAACCATGAGCGCGGCCACGATAAACATCTTTTTCATTGGGTTCCTTAACGGTCGTGCCATGCACTTATCCTGACATAAAGCAGCATGGCCTGCCAGTGCCGAAAGGAACAGCAGAACAGGCTGAAAATGCGCTTCAGCCTGTATGCCGGTCAGGTCCGGGGCTCCAGCATACCGGATGTGGAGCGTTTCTGGCTGAACTGCCACCACAAGGCAATGAAGGTAATAAAGCCGATAATCCCCAGCATCAACCATGGCAGTTCCGGTTGATTCAGCGCTTTGCCGGAATCGAACAGCCAGCCGCCGCCGGCGTAACCAAAGGCGCCGCCGAAGGCCAGCCCCAGCCGGCTAAACCCCATATAGCTGCCGCGCGCTCGGGCGTCAGCCAGCGATGCCCCGAGGGTCTCACGAGCCGGCTCTGCGATGATCGAGCCAATATAGAACAGGCAAATCAGGGTAAACAGCTGTTGTAAATTGTTGGTCAGGCCAATCGGCAGCATGGCGGCGGTCATCACCAGCAATCCGGCCATCAGCCGGTGCTCCAGGCGAAAACGCTGTTCGCTCCAGCGGGCGATGGGGTAGAGCAGAGTCAGCGATATCGCCGCTTCAATGGCATACATCCATTTCACCGCGGTAGGCGAGCCGGCGATATCATTGACCATAATCGGCAGCATCAGCATTACCTGGACGGCCAGCATGTAGTACCCGGTGAGCGTCAGCACGTAGGTCACAAAGCGTTTATCGCGCAGCACCCGGCCGAGCCCTTCGCGTACCGGCGTTTTCACCGTCGACAGTTTCCACGCCGGGAGATACCAGGCGTTGAAGGCGGCGCAGGCAATAAACATTGCCGCTCCCACGCTACACACCAGGCGGAAGTCGTATTGCAACAGCCAGCTGCCGAGCAGGGCACCGATCACCGCCCCGGCGCTGTCCTGCATCATCAGGATGGAGAAGAACCGCCCGCGCTGATGCGGTCGTACCAGCTTGACCACCAGCGCCGCACGCGGCGGATCGAACAGGGTGCCGCCCAGGCCGGAGAGAATACAGGAGAGCCACAGCACCCACGGTTCATGGGCTACGGCCATCGCTGCGAAGCCGGCCGCGCGCATCAGCATGCCGGTGACGATCATCGGTTTGGCACCAAAGCGATCGGCGACCGCCCCACCAAAAATGCCCAGTCCCTGTTGGACTAGCTGGCGCAAACCGAGGGCAATGCCGACCATCAACGCGGCCCAGCCCATCTGATCGACAAAGCGAATGGAAATGAGTGGAAAGACGACAAAAAAGCCAAGCACCACCAGCATATTGTCGACTAACAGGAAATATTTACCCAGGTTCCTTGCCTGCGATACGCGGGACATTTCCCCTCCTGGGAAAATAAAGAGTTGCCCGGATAGTGTGCGGGGAAGCGGCAGACTTTCCCAGCTTCCTTGTGACAATATTTTTTTATCAAAATGCAAGATCGATAGAGTCTATTAATCGAAAAGTGGAGATGGTGCAGAAAATGGTATGTTGCTGTTTTCACACAATCGTTCAGGACAGGTATAGTGAAGGGAGCAGGGTAATCAGTCAGGGGAACAGGAGAAGGGAATGTTTGGCTATCGCAGTAACGTGCCAAAGGTGCGTTTGACGACGGACAGGCTGGTAGTGCGGCTGGTATACGATCGTGACGCCTGGCGTCTGGCCGATTATTACGCGGAGAATAAAGGGTTCTTAAAACCCTGGGAGCCAGTGCGCGATGACAGCCACTGCTACCCCTCTGGCTGGCAGGCGCGCTTGTCGATGATCTCTGAGTTTCACAAGCAGGGGACAGCCTTCTATTTTGCGCTGCTCGATCCGGAAGAAAAAGAGATTATCGGCGTAGCGAATTTTTCCAATGTGGTTCGCGGGTCGTTTCATGCCTGCTACCTCGGCTACTCGATTGGCGAGAAATGGCAGGGGCAGGGGCTGATGTTTGAAGCATTGACCTCGGCGATTCGTTATATGCAACGCACGCAGCATATCCATCGCATTATGGCCAACTACATGCCGCATAATCAGCGCAGCGGCGGTTTACTGGCGCGTCTCGGTTTTGAAAAAGAGGGTTATGCCAAAAATTACCTGCTCATTGATGGGCAGTGGCGTGACCATGTACTGACGGCGTTAACGACACCGGACTGGACTCCGGGTCGCTAAGGAGAAAGCATGAAATATCAGTTAACCGCACATGAAGCGCGCGTGATTGGGTGTTTGCTGGAAAAGCAGGTGACCACGCCAGAGCAGTACCCGCTGTCAGTAAACGCGGTGGTGACCGCCTGTAATCAGAAAACCAACCGTGAACCGGTGATGTCGCTCAGTGAAAGTGAAATTCAGGATCTGCTGGATACCTTAGTGAAACGCCACTATCTGCGCACGGTCAGCGGATTTGGCAATCGGGTCACTAAATATGAACAGCGCTTCTGCAATTCTGAATTTGGCGATCTGAAGCTGACGTCGGCGGAAGTGGCGGTGGTCACAACGTTGCTGCTGCGCGGTGCACAAACGCCGGGCGAGCTGCGCAGCCGCGCCCAGCGGATGCACGACTTTAGCGATATGGCTGAAGTTGAAGGGGTGCTTGAGACGCTGGCTAACCGCGACGACGGCCCTTTCGTGGCGCGCCTGCCCCGTGAGCCAGGGAAGCGTGAATCCCGCTATATGCACCTGTTCTGTGACGACATGGACTCGCTGATTACTGCCGTGGAGGCCGTCTCGCCACCGGCGGACGATCTGGTCAGCAGAGTGGCGGCACTGGAAGATGAAGTGGCTGAACTCAAAGCCCGGCTGGACTCATTGCTGGCACACCTGGGAGATTAATCGTGACGACATTACGTGTTGGCGTGGTGGGGCTGGGAGGCATTGCGCAGAAGGCCTGGCTACCAGTGCTCGGCGCCGCGGATGGCTGGACGCTGCAGGCCGCCTGGTCGCCAGGCAAAGAAAAGGCGCTGCGTGTCTGCGACACCTGGCGGATCCCTTATGCGCAATCGCTGGATCAACTGGCGGCGCAGTGTGATGCGGTCTTTGTCCACACTTCGACAGCCTCACATTTTGAGGTGGTCAGTCGTCTGCTGAACGCCGGAGTGCATGTCTGTGTCGATAAACCGCTGGCCGATAAACTGAACGAGGCCGAGTCGTTAGTTGAGCTTGCCGCGCGTCGTAAGCTGACGCTGATGGTGGGTTTTAACCGCCGTTTCGCACCACTCTATCGCGAACTGAAAGCGCAGCTGGGCAACGGCGCATCGCTGCGGATGGATAAACATCGCGCCGACAGCGTGGGCCACGATCTGCGTTTCACACTGCTGGATGATTATCTGCATGTGGTGGATACCGCGCTGTGGCTGGCGGGCGGCAACGCGCGCCTGAGCGGCGGTACACTGCAGACGACGGCCCAGGGTGAGATGCTCTATGCCGAGCACCATTTCAGCGCCGGACAGCTCGAAGTGACTACCAGCATGCACCGGCGTGCCGGTAGCCAGCGGGAGTGGGTGCAGGCCGTTACCGATGGCGGGTTGTATGAAGTCCGCGATATGCGTGAATGGCAGGAAGAGCGCGGACAGGGTGTGGTGCAGCGCCCGGTGCCGGGCTGGCAGACCACGCTGGAGCAACGCGGTTTTGTCGGCTGCGCCCGGCATTTTATCGAATGCGTGCAAAATCAGACGGTTCCCGAAACCTCGGGTGAACAGGCTTTGCTGGCCCAGCGCATCGTTGAAAAACTCTGGCGCGAGGCGATGAGTGAATAATTGGTTGTAACAACTGGGAGTAGTAATTCACCACGAACCCGGTAGACTATCGCCACTTTCCAGCGCCCGCCATTGCGGGCGTTTTACTTCAGGGTTGTGGAATAACACGTTAATGAACCTATTAAAATCACTGGCGGCAGTCAGTTCGATGACGATGTTCTCGCGCGTTCTCGGGTTTGCGCGTGATGCGATCGTCGCCCGAATTTTTGGCGCCGGGATGGCGACGGATGCCTTTTTCGTGGCGTTCAAATTACCCAATTTACTGCGGCGTATTTTTGCAGAAGGGGCGTTCTCTCAGGCATTTGTCCCGATTCTGGCGGAGTATAAGAGCAAGCAGGGCGAGGATGCGACCCGGGTGTTTGTGGCCTATGTTTCTGGCCTGCTGACGCTAGTGCTGGCGGTAGTGACCGTGCTGGGTATGTTGGCTGCGCCCTGGGTCATCACCGTGACCGCGCCGGGCTTTGCCGACAGTCCTGATAAATTTGCATTGACCACCCAACTACTGCGGATCACGTTCCCGTATATTCTGCTGATTTCACTGGCCTCGTTGGCTGGGGCGATCCTCAATACCTGGAACCGTTTTTCCGTTCCGGCGTTTGCCCCGACGTTCCTCAACGTCAGCATGATTGGCTTTGCGCTGTTCGCCGCCCCGTATTTCCATCCACCAATGCTGGCGATGGCCTGGGCGGTGACGGTAGGCGGTGTGCTGCAGCTGGCTTATCAGCTGCCGCACCTGAAAAAAATCGGCATGCTGGTCCTGCCGCGTATTAGCCTAAAAGATGCGGGGGCAATACGAGTGGTAAAACAGATGGGGCCGGCGATCCTCGGCGTCTCTGTCAGCCAGATTTCTTTAATTATTAACACCATTTTTGCTTCATTCCTGGTGTCGGGCTCCGTCTCGTGGATGTATTACGCCGACCGTCTGATGGAGTTCCCGTCCGGAGTGCTGGGCGTGGCACTGGGGACGATCCTGCTGCCGTCGCTGTCAAAAAGCTTCGCCAGCGGTAACCATGATGAATATTGCCGCCTGATGGACTGGGGCCTGCGCCTGTGTTTCCTGCTGGCTTTGCCGAGCGCGGTGGCGCTGGGGATCCTCGCCAAGCCGTTGACCGTGGCGCTGTTCCAGTACGGGAAATTCAGCGCCTTTGATGCCGCGATGACCCAGCGCGCGCTGGTGGCTTACTCCGTCGGGCTGATGGGATTGATCGTTGTTAAGGTTCTGGCGCCGGGGTTCTACTCGCGTCAGGACATCAAAACCCCGGTGAAGATCGCCATCGTAACGCTGATAATGACCCAGGTGATGAACCTGATCTTTATCGGGCCGTTAAAGCATGCGGGTCTGTCGCTGTCTATCGGCCTGGCGGCCTGTCTTAACGCTGGTTTGCTTTACTGGCAACTGCGTAAGCAAAAGATTTTCACCCCGCAGCCGGGCTGGTTCTCGTTCCTGCTGCGTCTGGTGGTGGCGGTGCTGGTGATGTCCGCGGCGCTGCTCGGCATGATGTATCTGATGCCTGAATGGTCGCTAGGGTCAATGCCGTACCGCCTGCTGCGTCTGATGGCAGTGGTGGTGGTGGGCGTGGTGGCCTATTTCGCCACCTTGCTGCTGCTGGGCTTCAGAATCAAAGAGTTTGCCCGACGCACCGCCTGAAACGATGCGTCAGACTGAAAGAGACCCGTTCCGCTTTGCGGAGCGGGTTTTTTTATGGGTTTACCCGCTGAGCGGCAGCCAGGCTGGCGCTTTCACGCAGACGGATGGCGAGGGCGATGGCGCCGGTTACCACGGCCAGAATCACCACGCCGTTCCAGCCAGCCACCACATACAGCTTACTGCCAAGGACTGAACCGAGCGACATGCCGATAAATACGCCGGTGAACAGCAGGGCGTTCAGTCGGCCGCGAGCCTGTGGTTCCAGGCTGTACACCAGGTTCTGGTGCGCCACCAGGCTGGACTGCAGTCCAAGGTCAAAACCGATAGCCGAAAGCCCGATCAATATCAGCTGGCCATGCGGCGGCAATGCCGGCATCAGGAGCATCAGGGCAAACGAGACGGTCACCAGCCCGGCACCCAGCTGAGTCACTCTGCCGGCGCCATATTTATCGGCCAGCCCGCCCGCCAGCGGTGCGGCTAACGCCCCGGCGGCTCCGGCGATACCGAATCCTCCGGCGACGGCGCTGCCCATCTGATAATGTTCGAGCAGCATCACCGCCAGGGTTGACCAGAAGGCGCTAAAGGCGATAGATAAAAAGCCTTGCGCCATGGCGGCGCGACGCAGGGCGGGATAGCGTCGCCAGAGGTGTGCCATCGATGCCATCAGTTGCGGATAGCTCAGGGTAGAGTGGATCGCAAAGCGGGGCAGAATGCGCCACATCAGCAACCCAATAAGCGCGATGCTTACCGCTGCGGCCTGATACATCACGCGCCAGCCAAACAGCGCGCCGACGAGTCCACTGACGGTCCTTGAGAGTAAAATCCCCAGCAGCAGGCCGGTCATCACCGTGCCAACCATTTTCCCCTGTTTCCCCGCCGGCGCCAGAATCGCCGCGGCCGGGACAATATCCTGCGCCATCGTTGCGGCCATACCGATCAGCAGGCTGACCACCAGCAGTGAGGTCAGTTGGCCCGTCAGGCTGCACAGCAGTAGCAATACCGCCAGCGCCGCGCTTTTCATCAGGATCAGCGTCCGTCGATCGTGACGGTCGCCGAGCGGCAGCAGGAACAGAATGCCCAGCGCGTAGCCAGCCTGAGTCAGGGTCGGGACCAGCCCCATCCCTTCAACGCTGAGATGCAGATTGGCTCCCATTAAGGGCAGCAGGGGTTGAGCGTAATAAATGGAAGCGACGCTAAAGCCAGCGCCAAGGGCGAGTATAAAAATAATCCAGCCTGCCTCGCGGGAGGATAACGGTGTTGGAGTCATGATGAAGTCCTCGTAGATGAGATGGCGCTATTGTTCCCTGAATACGGCTGGCGCGGTAGATAGCGTGGTGGTAAAACGGTTATACGTAGAACGTATAGAGAAAAGACAATGAAAAAGCCTGAGCGTATAGATCGGATTGAACTGATGCGGACCTTTATTCGCATTGTTGAGGCCGGTTCGCTTTCCGCAGCGGCGCTGCTGCTGGAGACGACTCAGGCGACGGTGAGCCGCCGCCTGCAGTCGCTGGAAGGGATGCTCGGCAGCAAGCTGATCCTGCGCACCACCCACGCGATGAAACTGACCGAAGATGGTGAACGTTGCTACCAGCACGCGCGGCAGGTGATGGATGCGTGGCTGGCTCTGGAAGATGATTTGAGTATTGCGGACGACCGGCCGGTGGGCATCTTGCGGGTGCGAGCGCCTCATGCCTTCGGCCAGCAGCAACTATTAGATCCGTTGGTTAGCTTTTTGCAACGCTACCCGCAGCTGGCGGTGGAGTGGATGCTCAACGACAAAACCGTCGACTTCCTCAGTGACAATATCGATTGCGCGATTCGCGTGGGTGCGGAAGTTGACCCGGCGACGGTGTCGGTGTTGTTAGCAGAAGTCCCGCGTAGTCTGGTGGTTTCGCCCGCGCTGCTGGCGCGTTATCCGGCATTAACCCGGCCCGAGGATCTGTCGCAACTGCCGTGGGTTGCCATCAGTACGTTCTACCAGCATGAAGTGAAGCTGCAGCAGGAGGATGGCCAGGAGTTGACGTTTAGCATTGTCCCCTGTCTGAGTACCGATAGCGTCTATGTGGCGCGCAATACCGCGCTGGCGGGGTTGGGGGTAGCAATCGTATCGAGCTGGGCGGTGGCCGAGGATATTGCCGCCGGGCGGCTGGTTGAGCCGTTTACATCGTGGCGGGCGGCTTCATTGCCGGTACATCTGGTCTATCCGTGGGCACGTTATTATCCAACCCGCCTGCGGAAATTTCTCGATCTGATGCGGGAGGTGATGCCGCAGGTGGCCGGAATGAAACGGCCAGAAGGAGAATAATGGCAAATAAAATAGCCTGTAGGGTAGGCTCAAAAAAAACCGGCCCTAAGGCCGGTTTTACAGGTGATGTCGCGCTTACTCGACAGGCTGTGGACGGGTTGGTTCCGCCGTTGCCTGATGGGTCGCGCTGTGACCACCTGCGGCACCTTTGCCACCGAAGTCAAAGGACGGGCGAACCCAGTCGCTGTGACGCGGTGCTTCTGGCTCATACGCCGGAGCCGGTGCGCGGGTCATCGGTGCCGTAGCATGGTGGTTGGCAACGCTCGCCACGGAGGCGACCGGGGCTGCTTCAACAACCGGAGCTGCTTCAACAACCGGAGCTGCTTCGACAACCGGAGTTGCTTCAACAACCGGAGCTGCTTCAACAACCGGAGCTGCTTCAACAACCGGAACTGCTTCAACAACCGGAGCTGCTTCGACAACCGGAGTTGCTTCGACAACCGGGGCTGCTTCGACAACCGGGGCTGCTTCGACAACCGGGGCTGCTTCGACAACCGGGGCTGCTTCGACAACCGGGGCTGCTTCAACAACCGGAGCTGCTTCAACAACCGGAGCTGCTTCAACAACCGGAGCTGCTTCAACAATCGGAGCTGCTTCAACAACCGGCGTCGCTTGTGCGATGACCGGCTCAGCGGCTGCGACAGGGGCGATGGCCTGTGCAACGACTTCAGCAACCTGCTGCTCTTCCTGCTGATCCTGAGGGCGAACCACCGGGTAACGGATCCACACTTTACCTGAAGCCATTTCCGGGGATGCGCAGGCAACGGTCAGCGGCATCGCTGACTGGGTCGGGTAACGCTCATCGCGGTAACGGCGACGACGCTGGCCGCTGACGCGCAGATGGCGCGGCGAACGACGTGAGCGACGCGGCATCCCGTTGGATTCACGTGCTTCGTTGCTATCGTCATGCTCTGCGTGGTTTTCGACAACGGCTGGCAGGTCGACTTTCGCCAGAGCGGTGCGCGGAGCAGCGACTTCCGGTTGGGCAACGGCAGCGATTTCAACAACTTGTTCAACCGTTTCAGCCGCAGCAGACTCAATGCGAACCTTCTGGGCTAGCTGACGCGGTTTACGACGTGTCAGGGTCTGAACACGCTCTTCCTGCTCGGTTTCCGGCTGAACAACCGGCTCGTCACGGGTTTGCGCTTTCGCTTCCTGGGATACCTGACGCTTATCGTCGTTACGACGACGGTTACGCTCGCGACGCGGTTGCTGCTCATCGCGGGTTTTGCCTTTATCAGCATCGTCGGTCGTCGCTGCACGAGATTCACGCTGCTCGACGTTCTGCTGCGGTTTCTCGCGACGGTTACGGCGGTTTTCCTCGCGGGATTCACGCGGCTCACGACCTTCGCCATTTTCCGCGCGGTTGTCCCGGTTATCACGGTTGTCCCGATTATCACGATTATCGCGGTTATCACGACGATCGTTGCGATCGCGGCGGTTGTTGGAACGCGGTTTACGGCGTTCCTGCTGACGTTCTGGTTTCTCTTCGGCTTTCTTCTCAACCTGCTGCGGTTCAGCCGGTTTGGCTTCTTCCGAGCCGGAGAAGATGTTTTTCAGGGCGCCGAAGAAACGCGAGAGCAGGCCAGGCTGAGCTGGTGCGGCAACGGTAGCAGACGCGACGGTAGCTTTTGCAGCAACCGGAGCATCAACAGGCGCTGCTGGTTCTGGCGCTGGCGGGACGTCTGGCATCACGAAGGTAGCCAGGGCCGGTTGCTCAGGACGTTTACGCTCTGCCGGTTCTTCATCGGCCGGCAACGCCATCTCTTCTTCGTGCAGTTTCGGCAGCAGATAGCTCAGGGTTGAGGTCTCTTCGCCTTTACGGACGCGCAGAACAGAGTAGTGCGGCGTTTCCATCTGATCGTTCGGCACGATGATCACGCGAACGTCGCCCTGACGGGTTTCGATGGCGCTCACAGCGGCACGCTTTTCGTTCAGCAGGTAGGACGCAATCGGCACCGGCACGATAGCGTGAACTTCCTGGGTATTCTCTTTCAGCGCTTCTTCTTCAATCAGACGCAGGATAGAGAGCGACAGCGATTCGTTGTCACGCACGGTACCGGTACCGCTACAACGCGGGCAGACGTGGTGGCTGGACTCACCCAGTGACGGGCTCAGACGCTGACGCGACATCTCCAGCAGACCGAAGCGTGAAATGTGGCTGATCTGAATGCGCGCACGGTCCTGGCGGACGGCTTCACGCAAACGGTTTTCAACCGCACGCTGGTGGCGAACCGGGGTCATGTCGATAAAGTCGATAACGATCAGACCGCCGAGGTCACGCAGACGCAACTGACGGGCAATCTCATCGGCCGCTTCCAGGTTGGTGTTAAACGCCGTCTCTTCGATGTCGCCGCCGCGGGTGGCGCGAGCGGAGTTGATATCGATAGCGGTCAATGCTTCGGTGCTGTCGATAACGATAGAGCCGCCGGAAGGCAGACGGACTTCACGCTGGAAAGCGGATTCGATCTGCGATTCGATCTGATAATGGCTGAACAGCGGGATTTCACCGGTGTACAGTTTAATTTTGCTGCTGAAATCCGGACGACCCAGCGCGGCAATGTGCTGGCGAGCCAGCTCAAGCACTTTCGGGTTATCGATCAGGATTTCGCCGATATCCTGGCGCAGGTAGTCACGGAATGCGCGCACGATGACGTTGCTTTCCTGATGGATCAGGAACGGCGCCGGGCGGCTTTCTGCGGCTTTCTGGATAGCTTCCCAGTGTTTCAGACGGAAGCTCAGGTCCCACTGCAGGGCTTCGGCTGATTTGCCGACGCCTGCGGTACGCACGATAAGCCCCATCCCGTCTGGCAGCTCAAGGCTGGCCAGCGCTTCTTTCAGTTCAGTACGGTCATCACCCTCGATACGGCGTGAGATACCGCCAGCGCGTGGGTTATTTGGCATCAGAACCAGATAGCTTCCCGCCAGGCTGATAAAGGTAGTGAGCGCAGCACCTTTGTTGCCACGTTCTTCTTTATCTATCTGAA
Organism: Klebsiella sp. R445; assembly: GCF_051131755.1. Taxonomy (NCBI): domain Bacteria; kingdom Pseudomonadati; phylum Pseudomonadota; class Gammaproteobacteria; order Enterobacterales; family Enterobacteriaceae; genus Klebsiella; species Klebsiella sp. R445. The sequence goes on along the minus strand of NZ_CP180446.1, from coordinate 1,118,004 downwards.
CAATAACTTCCTGACCTTCACGCAGCACATCCTTGATGTTCGGACGACCATGAGAATTGTAATTGGCAGGGAAGTATTCGCGGGCGATTTCTTTGAGGGGGAGGAAACCATGACGCTCGGCACCGTAATCGACAAATGCCGCTTCAAGGCTAGGTTCAATACGGGTAATTTTGCCTTTGTAGATGTTCGCTTTTTTCTGTTCGTGCCCGGGGCTTTCGATATCCAGGTCGTACAGGCGCTGCCCATCAACAAGGGCGACGCGCAACTCTTCCTGCTGAGTTGCGTTGATTAACATTCTTTTCATCGTAACTTACTCATTATTCTTACATTGACGACTAAGCTGCGGGCAGAGTATTGCCTTGCCGGGGAAAACCGATGGCCTCGTGTCTGTTTCACGTCGCCAACCTCACGGTTGTCGCGCGCTTAAGAGGCGCAGAGTGTCGGTCGCCTGTATTTCAAACGGAAACACAGCGCAATTAGCAGGGGAACAGCCTGGGATGTATCACCAGAGAAGATTCCATTTATACGCGTCACTTTTCAGGTTGCTTCTGCGTCGGCTATGCTCGTTCACCCCTGCCACTGACGAGGTCAGTATCGGGGTTTCTCTTCTTTCGCCGCCTTGACGCATCCTGAATCACGTTGCGTATATCTCGTCGTCTTTCACGTTGCAGAGGTAGTGGCTTAACCCGCTCATCTCAATCAGTGGACTGAGAAGAGCACCCGGGAATACCCGGAGTCGACGCCTTCCTGCGACGTGAAATCCATAGAGGCCTGTACCGGTAAGGACTGCAACCCGCAGCCCGCTAACTGTCTGAAAGATCAATACGTCTTACGCCATTGCTGCGTGGATGATCGGTCAGACAAAATTGGTCATTCCGCTAATTTCTTGTTCTAACAAGATTCAACACGGAAAACAGCATCATTATTCCATTGCTAAGCTTGTTATAGCAAGTTGACTTTTACCTTTTATCACCCGGTTACTCACAGTTTTTTCACCAGCTCATTGAGATTGTTCTAATAACAAACAAAACGGCGATGAAGCATCCACTCGAAACCGGATAATGATAAATATAAGCATATAAAAATGAGTGGCGCTAATGCGTCGGGCTATTTAGAATCGCGCACCATGAAAACTGAGACTCCAAGCGTAAAAATGATTGCCATTACCGCCGATGAAGCGGGGCAACGTATCGATAACTTTTTGCGTACGCAGCTGAAGGGCGTACCGAAGAGCATGATTTATCGCATCTTGCGTAAAGGCGAGGTGCGGGTGAACAAAAAACGCGTTAAGCCGGAATACAAACTGGAAGCGGGCGACGAGGTTCGGGTCCCACCGGTTCGGGTCGCCGAGCGTGAAGACGAGGCGATCTCTCCGCATCTGCAGAAGGTCGCCGCGCTGGCGGACGTGATTCTGTATGAAGATGACCATATTCTGGTGCTCAATAAGCCCTCCGGAACCGCGGTACACGGCGGCAGCGGTCTGAGCTTCGGCGTGATTGAAGGCCTGCGAGCCCTGCGTCCGGAAGCGCGCTTCCTTGAGCTGGTGCATCGCCTTGACCGCGATACCTCCGGCGTGCTGCTGGTGGCGAAGAAACGTTCTGCACTGCGTTCGCTGCATGAACAGCTGCGCGAAAAAGGCATGCAAAAAGATTACCTGGCGCTGGTGCGCGGGGAGTGGCAGTCCCACACCAAAGTGGTGCAGGCGCCGCTGCTGAAAAATATCCTGCAAAGCGGCGAACGTATTGTCCGCGTCAGCCAGGAAGGTAAGCCGTCAGAGACCCGCTTTAAGATCGAAGAGCGCTATACCCATGCGACGCTGGTACGTTGTAGCCCGGTGACCGGGCGTACCCACCAGATCCGTGTGCATACGCAGTACGCGGGCCACCCCATCGCCTTTGACGATCGCTATGGTGACCGTGAGTTCGATAAGCAGTTAGCGGGTACCGGCCTCAACCGTCTGTTCCTGCACGCCGCCGCGCTGAAGTTTACCCATCCGGGAACGGGTGAGGAAATGCGCGTCGAGGCCCCGCTTGATGGCCAGCTGAAGCGCTGTCTGCAGGTGCTGCGTAAAACCAAGTAATTCTCCCGGCGGGCCGTCGGTCCGCCGCTGCAGGCTACGGCGTCGTTTCGTTAAGACTAACGGCGACGCTCTTCTCTTTAATCGGTAAGTTCACCAGCGCCGCCAGCAGGGCCAGAGCGATATCCGCATACCACACCCAATCCAGATTACCGTTGTGCTCCATCGCCAGTCCGCCAAGCCATGCACCGAAAAAAGCGCCAATCTGATGGCTGAACAGGGTGAAGCCGAACAGGGTCGCCAGATAGCGAGTGCCGAACAGCTTCCCGATGATCCCGGCGGTCGGTGGGACGGTGGCAAGCCAGGTAAAGCCGATCGCCGCGGCGAAAATATAAAAGTCGAGTACGCTTTTGTCGGAAACCAGGAACAGACCAATCAGCACCGCACGTGAGGCATACAGCACGGCGAGGATATATTTCATCGGAAAATGCTTGCCGAGATAGCCCGCGAAGATACTGCCGGCAATATTACATAGACCAATCAGCGACAGGCTGACCGCCGAGACCGAGGCTTCGTGTCCACACAGCGTGACTTCACCTGGGAGATGGGTGGTCAAAAAGGCAACATGGAAGCCGCAGGTGAGAAATCCGGTATGCAACAGCAGGTAGCTACGATTGCGAAACGCCGCATGGATCTGCTGCTTCAGCCCTTGTTCAGGTACGCAGGCGTGCGAAGTATCGGTCTTTTTCACGCTATCCCGGCAAAGCAACCACGAGGGGAACAGCGTCGCCAGCGCGGCAATCGCCAGAAAGATCAGCCCGGAAGCCATGCCGCGCAGGCTGACGATCAGCTGCACCAGCGGCGCAAAAATAAATTGCCCCATTGAGCCGCCGGCGTTAATCAGCCCGCTGGCCATCGAACCTTTATCGGTCGGCAAACGCCCGGCGACGATACCGATCAGGACGGAAAAGCTGCCTGCGGCCGCACCCGCCGGGCTGAGCAGGCCCTGGGCCAGGGTCAACGAGGAGAAGGAGGTCGCCCACAGCGTCGCCACCTGCCCGAGGGCTATCAGCAGAGCGCCGATCACCAACACGCCCAGCGCGCCGCGTTTGTCGGCCCAGGCGCCAAACAGTGGCTGGAATGCGCCCCACATCAGTTGACCAATCGCCAGCGCCATACTGATTTCGGCGATATTCATGGTGGTTTCGCCCATCAGCGGATGGACGAACAGGCCGACGGTCTGACGAATGCCCATGGTGATGAGTAATATCAGGCTGGCGAGCGCAATAGGTAGCCACATCCTGGCGGCGGCAGGTTTTGCTGAAAGTGAGTCCACGATGAGTTTTGGTCGGCAAAGGGGGAATAAATGGAGAGTACTGGCAGCGTGCTGAAAAAGCTATGACGAAAAAGTGATGACCGGCAGCAGGGCCAGAGCGGTGACTCCGGCCCGATAAAAGGCAAGGCGCTAGCTTAACAGCGGGTTACAGCCTTCCCGACGCAGCATCTGGCACAGCGCAATCAGCGGCAGACCCACGAGGGTATTGGGATCGCGCCCCTCAAGGCGTTCAAACAGCGTAATACCGAGTCCTTCACTTTTAAAACTTCCGGCACAGTGCAGGGGGTTCTCTTTGCGGACGTAATGGTCGATCTCCTGATCGCTTAAATGGCGAAAATGGACATCAAAGGGTTCGCACTCGGTCTGTAAATGGCCGTTCGCTGAATTATAGAGTGCCAGCCCGGTATAGAAGGTAACAATCGTCCCGCTCGCGGCACGCAGCTGGCGTCTGGCATTCTCCTCGGTGTGGGGTTTGCCGGCGATCTCACCGTCCAGAACGCAGACCTGGTCAGAGCCTATAATTAAGTGATTCGTGTAACGTGCGGCCAGAGCCTGGGCTTTCGCCTGTGCCAGACGAACCACCAACTGGCGAGCAGGTTCGCCGGGATGTGGGGTTTCATCGACATCAGGCGCCGCGCAGTCAAACGGCATCGCCAGCTTTTCCATCAGCATGCGCCGCCAGGGCGATGTCGACGCCAGGATAATCTCAGACATATTTTTTCATCCACATATAGCGCTTCGAAGAGCATCATTTTAAACTATGGGCCGCAATGTGTGCGAATAAATGGCGAAAGGCAACCTGAGGCTGCCTTTTTCTTTGACTCTATGACATTACAAAGTTAATATGCGCGCCCTATGCAAAAGGTAAAATTACCCCTGACTCTTGATCCGGTCCGCACGGCTCAAAAACGCCTCGATTACGAAGGTATTTATGCCCGTGATCAGGTTGAACGTGTAGCCGATTCTGTAGTCAGCGTGGACAGCGATGTGGAATGCAGCATGTCGTTCGCTATTGATAATCAGCGCCTTGCCGTTATTACCGGTGATGCAAAGGTGTCAGTAACCCTCGAATGTCAGCGTTGCGGGAAACCGTTCCCCCGTCATGTCCACATAACGTATTGTTTCAGCCCGATCAAAAATGATGAGCAGGCTGAGGCACTCCCGGAAGCGTATGAGCCGATTGAGGTTAACGAATTCGGTGAAATCGACCTGCAAGCGATGGTCGAGGATGAAATCATTCTCTCCTTGCCTGTAGTTCCGGTGCATGATTCTGAACACTGTGAAGTGTCCGACGCGGACATGGTGTTTGGTGAACTGCCTGAAGAGGCACAAAAACCAAATCCATTTGCCGTATTAGCCAGCTTAAAGCATAAGTAATTGAGGAGTAAGGTCCATGGCCGTACAACAGAATAAACCAACCCGTTCCAAACGTGGCATGCGTCGTTCCCATGACGCTCTGACCGCAGTCACCAGCCTGTCTGTAGACAAAACTTCTGGTGAGAAACACCTGCGTCACCACATCACTGCCGACGGTTTCTACCGCGGTCGCAAGGTCATCGCTAAGTAATCACGCACTACTCCATGGATTTTCGTGACAAGAAAGCGCAAGCGACTTGTCGTGTAAAAGACAAAGAGTAAAAGCGTGATGAAGCTTAGCGAGGATATCCCCAGGCAACTGGGGAATAACCGAAGCGGGCAGCGACGATACCTTGACACGTCTAACCCTGGCGTTAGATGTCATGGGGGGCGATTTTGGCCCCACCGTGACAGTGCCTGCAGCACTGCAGGCACTGAACTCTAATTCGCAACTCACACTTCTTTTAGTCGGCGATCCCGACACCATCACGCCATTACTTGCCAAAGCTGATTTCGAACAACGTTCGCGACTGCAGGTCATCCCTGCGCAGTCAGTTATTGCTAGTGATGCGCGGCCCGCACAAGCGATCCGCAGCAGTCGCGGAAGCTCAATGCGCGTGGCGCTGGAGTTAGTAAAAGAAGGCCGGGCGCAAGCCTGTGTCAGCGCGGGAAATACCGGTGCGCTGATGGGATTGGCAAAATTATTACTCAAGCCCATTGAGGGGATTGAGCGTCCGGCGCTGGTAACGGTTCTGCCGCATCAGCAGAAGGGCAAGACGGTGGTGCTTGATTTAGGCGCTAACGTCGATTGTGATAGCACGATGCTGGTGCAGTTTGCGGTGATGGGGGCGGTGCTGGCAGAAGAAGTGGTCGGTATTGAGAATCCTCGCGTCGCGCTGCTGAATATCGGCGAAGAAGAGATGAAAGGGCTCAGCAGCATCCGCGATGCTGCCGCAGTTTTGAAAACGCTGCCGTCACTTAACTATATCGGCTATCTTGAAGCTAACGAATTATTGACGGGCAAAACCGATGTACTGGTTTGTGATGGATTCACGGGCAACGTCACATTAAAAACTATGGAAGGTGTTGTCAGAATGTTCCTTTCGCTGCTGAAATCGCAGGGTGAGGGCAAAAAACGGTCGTGGTGGCTGCTGTTATTGAAGCGTTGGTTACAAAAGAGCCTGGCCAGGCGATTCAGTCACCTCAACCCCGACCAGTATAATGGCGCCTGTCTGTTAGGATTGCGCGGTTCCGTGATTAAGAGTCATGGTGCTGCCAATCAGCGCGCCTTCAGCGTGGCGATAGAGCAGGCAGTGCAGGCGGTGCAGCGGCAGATTCCTCAGCGGATTGCCGCTCGCCTGGAATCTTTATACCCAGCTGGTTTTGAACTGCCTACGGGCGACAGCAACGGCAACTCCCGACAGCAAAACGGGACGAACCCGCGAGACTGACGCGCCAGCGGTTCGGACAAGGCGGGTATATTACCCTAGAGTGACTGAGCGTACATGTATACGAAGATTATTGGTACCGGCAGCTATCTGCCCGAGCAAGTGCGTACTAACGCCGACCTGGAGAAAATGGTAGATACGTCTGACGAGTGGATTGTCACCCGTACGGGTATCCGTGAACGTCGTATTGCTGCACCGAATGAAACCGTTGCTACGCTGGGTTTTGAAGCGGCAAAAAATGCGCTGGAGATGGCGGGCGTTTCGCCGGAGCAAATTGGTCTGATCATTGTTGCGACCACCTCCGGGACTCACGCGTTTCCAAGTTCAGCCTGTCAGATTCAGTCTATGCTGGGTATTAATGGTTGCCCGGCCTTCGACGTTGCAGCGGCCTGCGCAGGGTTTACCTATGCGCTGAGCATTGCCGATCAATACGTCAAAAACGGCTCAGTCGATTACGCGCTGGTGATTGGCGCTGACGTTCTGGCACGTACCTGCGATCCAACCGATCGCGGGACGATCATCATCTTTGGTGATGGTGCGGGTGCCGTAGTGCTGGGCGCGTCTGAAGAGCCGGGCATTATCTCTACTCATCTGCATGCAGATGGTCGCTACGGTCAGCTGTTGACGCTGCCAAACGCCGATCGCGTGGATCCGGAAAACCCGATCTATCTGACCATGGCTGGCAACGAAGTATTTAAAGTGGCAGTGACCGAGCTGGCGCGCATTGTTGATGAGACGCTGGCAGCGAACAATCTTGAACGCTCCGCGCTGGACTGGCTGGTGCCGCATCAGGCGAACCTGCGCATCATCAGCGCGACGGCGAAAAAACTGGGAATGTCGATCGATAATGTGGTTGTGACGCTTGACCGTCATGGCAACACCTCAGCGGCTTCCGTTCCTTGTGCGCTGGATGAAGCGGTACGCGATGGCCGCATTCAACGTGGTCAGCTGATTCTGCTGGAAGCCTTTGGTGGCGGTTTCACCTGGGGTTCCGCGCTGGTTCGTTTTTAGTATAAGGATTTAGACATGACGCAATTTGCTTTTGTGTTCCCGGGACAGGGTTCTCAGACCGTCGGTATGTTGTCTGACATGGCAGCAACCTCTCCGGTTATCGAAGAGACATTCCGCGAAGCCTCTGCGGCGTTGGGCTACGATCTGTGGGCGCTGGTTCAGCAGGGCCCGGCAGAAGAACTGAACAAAACCTGGCAGACTCAGCCTGCACTGTTGACCGCTTCCGTGGCGCTGTATCGTGCCTGGCAGCAGCAGGGTGGCAAAGCCCCGGCACTGCTGGCTGGTCACAGCCTCGGTGAATACTCCGCGCTGGTTTGCGCCGGGGTGATTGATTTTGCTGATGCCGTGCGTCTGGTTGAGCTGCGCGGTAAATTCATGCAGGAAGCGGTACCGGAAGGCACTGGCGCGATGTCCGCCATTATCGGCCTTGACGATGCGTCCATTGCGAAAGCCTGTGAAGAGTCTGCTGAAGGGCAGGTGGTTTCTCCTGTAAACTTCAACTCTCCGGGTCAGGTGGTCATTGCCGGCAACAAAGAAGCCGTTGAGCGTGCTGGCGCCGCCTGTAAAGCGGCGGGCGCTAAACGTGCGCTGCCGCTGCCGGTGAGCGTGCCTTCTCACTGTGCGCTGATGAAACCAGCGGCAGAGAAACTGGCGCTTGAACTACAGAAAATCACCTTCAACGCACCGGTTATTTCCGTTGTGAACAACGTTGATGTGAAATGTGAAACGGCACCTGATGCGATTCGCGACGCTTTGATTCGCCAGCTGTACAGCCCGGTTCAGTGGACCAAAACCGTTGAGTTTATGGCATCCCAGGGCGTAGAGCACCTGTATGAAGTCGGTCCGGGTAAAGTCCTCACCGGTCTGACTAAACGTATTGTTGACACCCTGACCGCTTCCGCGCTTAACGAGCCTGCAGCGATGTCTGCGGCGCTTGAGCAATAAAAGAGGAATACCATGAGTTTTGAAGGAAAAGTCGCGCTGGTTACCGGTGCAAGTCGCGGTATTGGCCGCGCAATCGCAGAGACCCTCGTCGCCCGTGGCGCGAAAGTGATTGGCACTGCCACCAGCGAGAGCGGTGCGCAGGCAATCAGCGATTATTTAGGTGCGAATGGTAAAGGTCTGCTGTTGAATGTGACCGATCCAGCATCTATCGAATCTGTTCTGGGAAATATTCGCGCAGAGTTTGGTGAAGTTGATATCCTGGTTAACAATGCCGGTATTACTCGTGATAACCTGTTAATGCGGATGAAAGATGACGAGTGGAACGATATTATCGAAACCAACCTGTCATCAGTTTTCCGTCTGTCAAAAGCAGTAATGCGCGCTATGATGAAAAAGCGTCATGGTCGCATTATTACTATCGGTTCTGTGGTCGGTACCATGGGAAATGCTGGTCAGGCCAACTACGCTGCGGCGAAAGCGGGTCTGATTGGTTTTAGTAAATCGCTGGCACGTGAAGTCGCGTCCCGCGGTATTACGGTTAACGTTGTTGCTCCGGGCTTTATTGAAACGGACATGACGCGTGCGCTGTCTGATGATCAGCGTGCGGGTATTCTGGCGCAAGTTCCGGCGGGTCGCCTCGGCGATGCAAAAGAAATCGCCAGTGCGGTTGCATTCTTAGCTTCTGACGAAGCAGGTTACATCTCTGGTGAAACCCTGCACGTCAACGGCGGAATGTACATGGTCTGACCGAGATTTGCACAAAACGTTCAGGAACCGCGCAGTCTGTGCGATCCCTCATACTGTTTTGTGCAAAATGATTTGCGTTCTGAGGGCAAACGGCCTCAAAATAGCGTAAAATCGTGGTAAGACCTGCCGGGATTTAGTTGCAAATTTTTCAACATTTTATACACTACGAAAACCATCGCGAAAGCGAGTTTTGATAGGAAATTTAAGAGTATGAGCACTATCGAAGAACGCGTTAAGAAAATTATCGGCGAACAGCTGGGCGTTAAGCAGGAAGAAGTTACCAACAATGCTTCCTTCGTTGAAGACCTGGGCGCTGATTCTCTTGACACCGTTGAGCTGGTAATGGCTCTGGAAGAAGAGTTTGATACTGAGATTCCGGACGAAGAAGCTGAGAAAATCACCACTGTTCAGGCTGCCATTGATTACATCAACGGTCACCAGGCGTAAGTGAACATCTCCAGGCGGTCATTCGACCGCCTGAGTTTTATCTTTTTGTCCCACAAGAATCTATTTTCCCTCCCTGGAGGACAACCGTGTCTAAGCGTCGTGTAGTTGTGACCGGACTGGGCATGTTGTCTCCTGTCGGCAATACCGTAGAGTCTACCTGGAAAGCTCTCCTTGCCGGTCAGAGTGGCATCAGCCTGATCGACCATTTCGATACTAGCGCCTATGCAACAAAATTTGCTGGCTTAGTAAAGGATTTTAACTGTGATGACATTATCTCGCGCAAAGAACAGCGCAAGATGGATGCCTTCATTCAATATGGAATTGTCGCTGGCGTTCAGGCCATGCAGGATTCTGGTCTTGAAGTAACGGAAGAGAACGCAAACCGCATCGGTGCCGCTATTGGTTCCGGTATTGGCGGCCTCGGCCTGATCGAAGAAAACCATAGTTCTTTAACGAACGGTGGCCCTCGTAAGATTAGCCCGTTCTTTGTACCGTCTACAATTGTTAACATGGTGGCCGGGCATCTGACCATCATGTTTGGTCTGCGTGGACCAAGTATCTCTATCGCGACAGCTTGTACTTCAGGCGTACACAACATTGGTCAGGCCGCGCGTATCATTGCGTATGGCGACGCTGACGCAATGGTGGCCGGTGGTGCAGAAAAAGCCAGTACCCCGCTTGGCGTGGGTGGCTTTGGTGCTGCACGTGCGCTCTCTACCCACAACGAAAACCCGCAGGCTGCGAGCCGTCCGTGGGACAAAGATCGCGACGGTTTTGTACTGGGCGATGGCGCGGGTATGGTGGTGCTGGAAGAGTACGAGCACGCGAAAAAACGCGGCGCGAAAATCTACGCAGAAATCGTCGGTTTTGGCATGAGCAGCGATGCTTACCATATGACCTCTCCGCCGGAGAACGGCGCGGGTGCCGCGCTGGCGATGGTTAACGCTATCCGCGATGCCGGGATTGAAGCGGGTCAAATCGCTTACGTCAATGCACACGGTACCTCCACGCCGGCTGGCGATAAAGCAGAAGCGCAGGCTGTTAAGTCGGTCTTCGGCGATGCAGCAAGCCGTGTGATGGTCAGCTCAACCAAATCAATGACCGGGCACCTGCTGGGCGCCGCCGGGGCAGTAGAATCTATCTACTCCATTCTGGCGCTGCGCGATGGCGTGGTTCCGCCGACCATCAACCTGGATAATCCGGATGACGGTTGTGACCTGGACTTCGTGCCGCACGAAGCGCGTCAGGTTGCCGGCATGGAATACACTCTGTGTAACTCCTTCGGTTTTGGTGGTACTAACGGGTCGCTGATCTTTAAAAAGGTCTAAGCGTCTCGCTTACCCCGCTGACCTCTCTCAGGCCTGCATTTTATGCAGGCCTTCTTTTTTCTTCAGCTTTCTCTGCTTGTCCCACGACATTCATCCTGAGACACTGACAGGCCATCGATAAGGAGCCGCTATGTTCTTGATTAATGGCATTGAACAGGACACCCTGGCCGCCAGTGACCGGGCCGTACAGTTTGGCGACGGCTGCTTTACCACCGCGCGTATTGTCGGGAATCAGGTGTACATGCTGCCCGCTCATCTGCGACGTTTACAGCAGGCCTGTGAAAAACTGCTGATCCCCTACACGCAATGGCAAACGCTGGAAGCGGAAATGCAGCAACTCGCCCGTGGGCAGCAAAGCGGCGTGCTGAAAGTCATTCTGACCCGTGGTGCCGGTGGTCGCGGCTATAGCGGTACGGCATGCCAGGCGCCGACGCGTATTCTGAGCGTTTCGCCTTACCCGGCACACTATTCCCGCTGGCAAGAGACCGGCATTACCCTGGCACTTAGCCCGATTCGGCTGGGACGTAATCCGGCGCTGGCCGGGCTAAAGCACCTGAACCGGCTGGAGCAGGTGCTGATCCGGTCTCATCTTGAGCAGACGGAAGCCGATGAGGCGCTGGTTCTTGACAGCGACGGGTGGCTTACGGAATGCTGTGCCGCGAATCTGTTCTGGCGCAAGGGGACGACGGTCTTTACTCCGCGCCTCGATCAGGCGGGAGTCGATGGCATTATGCGTCAACACTGTATGGCGCAGCTGGCACAATCTCCGTTTCGCGTTGTCGAAGTCACAGCGGAGCCTGATGCGTTGCGGGAGGCTGACGAAGTGCTGATTTGCAACGCGCTGATGCCGCTGGTACCGGTTCGCAGCTGGGACGACACATGTTGGTCCTCGCGAGAGCTTTATCATTTTTTAGCCCCACTGTGTGAGCTGTCTGGTTAGTCATGAAGAAAATGTTACGTTTTATCCTGTTGTTGTTGGTGGTGCTGGGCATCGCTGCTGGCGCGGGCATCTGGAAAGTTCGCCAGTTGGCGAGCAGCACGCTGTTGATTAAAGAAGAGACCATCTTCACCCTGGAGGCCGGCACCGGACGCATGGCGTTAGGGGAACAGCTCTATAGCGACAAGGTGATCAACCGACCACGTGTGTTCCAATGGTTGCTGCGCCTGGAGCCCGAACTATCCCACTTTAAAGCCGGTACTTACCGCCTCACGCCGTCGATGACGGTGCGCGAGATGCTGCAGCTGTTGGGCAGCGGCAAAGAGGCACAGTTCCCGCTGCGTTTCGTTGAGGGGATGCGGGTCAGTGACTATCTACGCCAGCTTCGCGATGCGCCTTATGTCAAACATACGCTGGCCGACGACAGCTACGCGACGGTCGCCAAAGCTCTGGATCTTGAACATGAGGACTGGGTTGAAGGCTGGTTCTGGCCGGACACCTGGATGTATACCGCCAATACCAGCGATGTAGCGATCCTCAAACGTGCGCATCAGAAAATGGTCACTCAGGTCAATAAGGCCTGGGAAGGGCGGATGGATAACCTGCCGTACAAAGATCAGAATCAGCTGCTGACGATGGCATCGATCATTGAGAAAGAGACGGCGGTTGCGGAAGAGCGTGACCGCGTGGCGTCGGTGTTTATTAATCGTCTGCGGATTGGCATGCGGTTGCAGACCGACCCGACGGTGATCTACGGGATGGGTGAGAGCTATAATGGCAAGCTGAGCCGCAAAGATCTTGAGACGCCGACGGCTTACAATACCTATGTGATCGCCGGCATGCCGCCAGGGCCTATCGCCGCACCGGGAGAGGCATCGCTGAACGCAGCGGCCCACCCGGCGAAGTCGCCGTATCTCTATTTTGTTGCCGACGGCAAAGGTGGGCATACGTTTAATACTAATCTGGCCAGCCACAACCGCTCGGTACAGGATTATCTGAAAGTACTTAAGGAAAAAAATGCGCAGTAATTATATTGTCATCGAGGGCCTGGAAGGCGCGGGAAAGACCACGGCACGCAATCTGGTCGTGGAGGCGCTGCAACAATCGGGCATCAGCGATCTGGTGTTTACCCGGGAACCGGGCGGGACCATTCTCGCTGAAAAACTGCGCAGCCTGGTACTGGATATCCAGTCAACCGGCGATGAAGTCATTAATGACAAAGCCGAAGTGCTGATGTTTTATGCCGCCCGCGTTCAACTGGTCGAGACGGTGATTAAGCCAGCGCTGGCCAGCGGACAGTGGGTGATTGGCGACCGTCACGATCTGTCGACTCAGGCCTATCAGGGCGGTGGTCGTGGTATTGACCAGACCATGCTCGCCACTCTGCGTGATGCAGTGCTGGGGGATTTCCGTCCGAACCTGACGCTGTACCTGGATGTGACGCCGGAAGTCGGGTTGAAACGCGCGCGTGCCCGCGGCGACCTCGACCGTATCGAACAGGAGTCGCTGGATTTCTTCAACCGTACCCGGGCGCGTTATCTCGAGCTGGCGGCGCAGGACCCGACGATCCGCACCATTGACGCCACGCAGCCGCTGGACGCTGTCGCCCGTGATATCCATGCGCTCATCAGCCAGTGGGTTGCGGAGCAACGCGCATGAAATGGTACCCGTGGTTACGCCCGTCATTTGAGCAACTAGTCGCCAGCTATCAGGCTGGACGGGGTCACCATGCGTTACTGCTTCAGGCACTGCCTGGCATGGGAGGCGATGCGCTGATCTACGCGCTGTGTCGTTATCTGATGTGCCGACAGCCGGAAGGGAACAAAAGCTGCGGACATTGCCATAGCTGCCAGCTGATGCAGGCGGGCACGCACCCCGATTACTACACCCTGGCGCCGGAAAAGGGCAAAAGCGCCCTCGGGATTGACGCCGTGCGTGACGTCAACGAAAAGCTGTATGAGCGTTCACGCCTGGGCGGTGCCAAGGTGGTGTGGATCGCTGACGCCGCGCAGTTAACCGATGCGGCGGCTAACGCCTTGTTGAAAACCCTGGAAGAGCCGCCGGAAAATACCTGGTTTTTCCTGTTCAGCCAGGAGCCCGCGCGCCTGCTGGCGACGCTGCGTAGCCGCTGTCGTCTGTATCACCTGATGCCGCCGGCGGAGTCCTATGGGCTGGCGTGGCTGGAGCGTGAGGTGTCCTTGCCGCAGGAGGCGCTGCTTTCGGCGCTGCGCCTGAGCGCCAATGCGCCCGCCGCCGCGCTGGATCTGCTGCAGGAGAGCCACTGGGCTGCCCGCCAGCAGCTGATCGCAGCCCTGGAAAATGTCTTAACCAGCGGCGACTGGCTGTCGCTGCTGTCTATCCTGAATCACGAACAGGCTGCAGTTCGTCTGCACTGGCTGGCATCGCTGCTGCTGGATGCACAAAAACGGCAACAGGGCATCACTCAGGTGAGCAACCCTGATGCCTGGGCGCTGGTCAACCAACTGGCCCAGACGCTGCCTGCCGCCCGTTTACAGGCCATTGCGCGCGATGTCAGTACCTGCCGCGATCGGCTGTTGAACGTCGTCGGCGTCAACCGCGAACTGCTGCTTACCGAGCGCCTTCTGCGCTGGGAACATTACCTGCAACCCGGGACGGTACTGCCCGTATCCCACCTCTGAGCGAGACATTATGTTTTTAGTCGACTCCCACTGCCATCTGGATGGTCTGGATTATCAAACGCTGCATAAAGACGTGGACGATGTGCTGGCAAAAGCCGCCGCGCGTGACGTGAAGTTTTTCCTTGCCGTGGCCACGACCCTGCCGGGCTACCGCGGCATGCGTGAGCTGGTCGGGCCGCGTGACAATGTGGTTTTCTCCTGTGGCGTTCACCCGCTTAATCAGGACGAGGAGTACGACGTCGACGAACTGCGTCAGCTGGCGGCGGAAGAGGGCGTTGTCGCGATGGGGGAGACCGGGCTGGATTATTTTTACACGCCGGAAACGAAACCCCGCCAGCAGACCTCTTTCCGCGACCATATCCGCATCGGCCGCGAGCTCAACAAGCCGGTCATCGTGCATACCCGTGACGCCCGTGCCGATACCCTGGCTATTTTGCAGGAAGAAAAGGTGACGGATTGCGGTGGCGTACTACACTGTTTCACTGAGGACAGGGAGACTGCGGGTAAATTGCTGGATATGGGCTTCTATATCTCGTTTTCCGGCATCGTGACGTTCCGTAATGCCGAGCAGCTACGCGATGCTGCGCGCTATGTGCCGCTCGATCGCCTGCTGGTGGAAACCGATTCGCCGTATCTGGCACCGGTTCCGCATCGTGGCAAAGAGAACCAGCCGGCCATGGTACGCGACGTTGCGGAGTACATGGCGGTGCTGAAGGGCGTTTCGCTCGAACAGCTGGCACAACAGACCACAGAGAACTTTGCCAGCCTGTTCCACATTGACCCCTCCCGGCTGTAACCTGTCGATCTTTCTATTATTTTAAGGCTCGTAATTAATACGCAAAGCGAGTAAAGTTCACCGCCACAAAACAGGCGGTGAATGGCTTTTTGCAACATCCAGATACAGCTTATGTAAGATGGTGTAAATTTTTCAGCGCTGACTGATTGAAACGTGATAGCCGTCAAACAATCTTTTCGGTAATTATTTTACTCTGTGTAATAAATAAAGGGCGCTTAGATGTCCTGTCCACGGCACGGTTCTCCCCCCGGGCCAATGCGTGAAAGCGTAAAAAAGTACCAAATACTCAGGAGCACTCTCAATTATGTTTAAGAATGCATTTGCTAACCTGCAGAAGGTCGGTAAATCGCTGATGCTGCCGGTCTCCGTGCTGCCTATCGCAGGTATCCTGCTGGGCGTCGGTTCCGCAAACTTCAGCTGGCTGCCAGCCGTTGTTTCTCACGTCATGGCAGAAGCGGGCGGTTCAGTCTTCGCTAATATGCCGTTGATCTTCGCTATCGGTGTGGCGCTTGGCTTCACCAATAACGACGGCGTTTCTGCCCTGGCTTCCGTTGTGGCTTACGGCATCATGGTGAAAACCATGGCGGTCGTTGCACCTCTGGTTCTGCATTTACCTGCTGAAGAAATTGCGGCCAAACACCTGGCAGATACTGGTGTACTTGGCGGTATTATCTCTGGTGCTATTGCAGCCTACATGTTCAACCGCTTCTATCGCATCAAGCTGCCAGAGTATCTGGGCTTCTTTGCGGGCAAGCGTTTTGTTCCGATTATCTCCGGTCTGGCCGCTATTTTCACTGGCGTGATCCTCTCCTTCATTTGGCCACCGATCGGTACTGCTATTCAGACCTTCTCTCAGTGGGCTGCGTATCAGAACCCGGTTGTGGCATTCGGTATCTACGGCTTCATCGAACGTTGCCTGGTACCGTTTGGTCTGCACCACATCTGGAACGTTCCTTTCCAGATGCAGATTGGTGAATACACCAACGCCGCAGGCCAGGTCTTCCACGGCGATATCCCGCGTTACATGGCAGGTGACCCGACTGCAGGTAAACTGTCTGGCGGCTTCCTGTTCAAAATGTACGGTCTGCCGGCTGCTGCTATCGCTATCTGGCACTCCGCTAAACCGGAAAACCGCGCGAAAGTGGGCGGTATCATGATCTCCGCAGCGCTGACCTCGTTCCTGACCGGTATCACCGAGCCGATCGAGTTCTCCTTCATGTTCGTTGCGCCGATCCTGTACGTCATCCACGCAATTCTTGCAGGTCTGGCATTCCCGATCTGTATCCTGCTGGGTATGCGTGACGGTACATCGTTCTCGCACGGTCTGATCGACTTCATCGTTCTGTCCGGTAACAGCAGCAAACTGTGGCTGTTCCCAATCGTCGGTATCTGCTACGCCATCGTTTACTACGTTGTCTTCCGCGTGCTGATTAAAGCACTGGATCTGAAAACGCCGGGCCGTGAAGATTCGACTGAAGACAGCAAAGTCGGTGCGACCAGCGAAATGGCGCCAGCACTGATTGCAGCCTTCGGCGGTAAAGAAAACATTACTAACCTCGACGCATGTATTACCCGTCTGCGTGTCAGCGTTGCTGACGTAGCAAAAGTTGATCAGGCTGGCCTGAAAAAACTGGGTGCTGCAGGTGTGGTTGTTGCAGGTTCAGGTGTTCAGGCTATCTTCGGGACTAAATCCGATAACCTGAAAACTGAAATGGATGAGTACATCCGCGGCAACTAAGTGGTGATGTGGGGAGACTAAGGCAGCCGAATGGCTGCCTTTTTTAATGCCTGAAATAAAGTGGAGATCCGGGCGCGATGTCGGCCCGGGAGAGGGAAGGTTAGAAGTCGTAGCTGGCTGACACCGAGACGTTCAACGGGGCACCGTACACCACGTAGGAGCCGACATAGTCGTAGTACTCTTTATCAAACAGGTTGTTGATATTCGCCTGCAGAGCAAAGTCTTTAGTCACCTGATAACGGCTGAAGAGATTCACCAGACCGTAGCTGCCTTGATCAATGTAATCACGACCGTTTGGCCCGCCGCTCACGTCATTCCAGATTTTGCTTTGCCAGTTAACCCCACCGCCGACGGTCAGCTCCGGCATCATCGGCAACTGATAACGGGTGAACAGCTTCATGGTGGTACGCGGCTGGTCGGAACTCACCGCATTACCACTCTTGTCTTCGGCGACATAGCGGGTCGCGCCAAAGGTGAGCTGCCAGTTATCGGTCAGCGCGCCGTTCAACTCAAATTCCACCCCTTTACTGACCACGCCATCCAGAGACTCATAGATAGACTCGCCGCTCGGCAGGTAGGTATAGGTATTGTTGGCCACGTTATCCTGCTCGATGCGGAAGATAGCCAGCGAGGTGGTCAGGCGGGTGTTAAACCAGTCGGCTTTGACGCCGGCTTCGTAGCTTTTCCCGGTTGTCGGGTCGAGATAACGACCGTTGGCATCACGCTTATCCTGCGGCTGGAAAATCGAAGTGTAGCTCGCATAGGCCGACCAGGCGTCGTTGATGTCATACACCACGCCGGCATATGGGGTCACGTCATCTTTGGTGCTTTCGAGACGCGTCTGCGGCGAACCAGCAGGGTTATAACGAATGTTGTAGCTGGTATAGCGGGCGCCAAGGATAAGGTGCAGCGGGTCGGCCAGCGAGAAGCGGGCCGAGGTATAGGCCGATGACTGACGAATGTCGTCCTTGCTGTACAGCTGCCAGTCGGTCCACTGCGGGTCGGCAATATTGCTGTTCCAGTTACGGAAGCTGCCGACATCGACCATCCCGTACAGCGAATCCGGGAGCGAGTTATCGTAGTGGTTGCGCTGACGGCTGAGGCTGCCGCCGATCATCATTTCGTGCTGGCGGCCAAACAGGTCAAATCCCCCGCGCAGGAAGGCATCAACCGCGTCCTGTTTACGTTCGCCGCGGTTCCAGCCGCCGTATCCCACCATGCCATTTCCGGTGTCCTTATCCGGGTAACCGTACATGTACATCATTTTGGTATCGAAGTTAGTATCGGTGTGCATACCGTTAATGTGCGCTTCCCAGCCGTTATCGAAGCGCTGGGTGAAGTTAGCGAACACCTTTTTGCTGTCTTTATCGGAGTAAGCCCAGTTCGGCGCAACGGTATTGCTACGGTTGTAATGGGTTTTGCTGCCATCGCTGTACCAGGTCGGCAGGCCGCCCCAGGTTGGGTCTTCGGTGGTGCTTTCCTGATACTCATAGCCCAGCGACAGGGTGGTGCTGTCGGTGAGGTCGGCATCTACCACGCCGTAGAGGAATTTCTTGCGGTAGTGATAGTTGTCGACCCAGGAATCGTTATCCTGGTAGCCGGCAATCATGCGTCCACGCACGTTGCCTGATTCGACCAGCGGCGCCTGCAGATCCAGCACATAGCGCTGCTTGTCCCAGCTGCCGTAGCTGGCGGAGACATTCCCTTTGAACTCACGGCTATCGGCGTGTTTACGCACCATATTGACGTAGGCCGATGGGTTGCCGGAGCCGCTCATCAGGCCGGTGGCACCGCGCACCACTTCGATACGGTCATAAATCGCGGTATCGGTGGTGGTATCACCAAAGTTCCATACTTCGCTGATGGAGGTCGGGAGGTCGTCGTAGGCGTAGTTACTGACGAAAAAACCGCGGGAATAAAAGACCGTACGGTCGCTATCCTGTACCTGCTGCGTGATCCCGGTGGTGTTGCTCAGCACCTGGCCGATGGTCTGCAGGTTTTGATCTTCCATGCGTTGCTGGCTGATGACGCTGACGGATTGCGGGATATCCCGCGGCACTAACAGCAGTTTGGTGCCGGTAGTGGTGGTTTTGACGCTGTAATCCTGCTGCTGCGCCTCAACGCCGGTGTCCGCTGTGCCTTCTACAATAATAGTATCTTCAGTGTTGTCGGCGGCGGAACTGAGGGAGGGATGCAGCGCCAGCGCAATGCCGACAGCCAGCAGGGAAGGCGCGAGGCGCCATTCCCCGGAATGGATAGTGGGAGACATCATGAACCCTTAATAGAATGGTTATTGTTATGCGCCGGGGCTCTGCGGCCACGGTCATCGTTGTGTTAAAGCGCACTGCATTCTTAATGAATACAAATGAGAAATATACGCATTAGTATTTAATGTGTAAACAAGCGTAAGAAAAGTTCTCAACAACGCGCATCAGCACGTCAGCTGAAAGGTCATCACCCGCGATATGCTTAATCCGCCAGCAGCCAGCGGCGTTGTGGCATAAGAAAAAGCGCAATCAGGTTGAAAGAGAGGGAGTAACTCGCTCATACTCTTAGGCGAATCCTGTGCATCCGCGTTTATCTGCAGAGGCAGGCCAGAGCACGGTATAAAAATTTATAAGGAATCAGTCATGGCAGAAGAAACGATTTTTAGCAAAATCATTCGCCGGGAGATCCCGTCGGATATGGTTTATCAGGACGAACTGGTGACCGCATTTCGCGATATTTCCCCTCAGGCGCCAACCCACATTCTGATCATCCCCAATATCCTGATTCCGACCGTCAACGATGTGACCACTGAACATGAACTGGCGCTGGGCCGCATGATGACCGTTGCCGCGAAAATTGCGCGTGACGAAGGTCTGGCCGACGACGGTTATCGCCTGATCGTCAACTGCAACCGCCACGGCGGTCAGGAAGTTTACCATATCCACATGCACCTGCTGGGCGGTCGCCCACTGGGCCCGATGCTGGCACACAAAGGTTAATCGATGCGCGCAGCTCATTTCGGCACACTTCTGGCGGCGGTACTCCTGGCCGGGTGCGGTTCACATGCGGAAATCCCGGTAGGTGAACAGCAGACGCTGGTGATGGAATCCAACGTGCTGGCGGCGGGCATCAGCGCCGATCCACCGTCGGTCACCGCGTCAGAGATTCAGGCCACCGCCACATCCCGGCTGTTTAATGAACGGTCGGAGCCGATCGTCGTGCATTACCGCTTCTTCTGGTATGACGCACGAGGGCTGGAAATGCATCCGCTGGAGCCGGCTCGCAGCATTACGGTGCCAGCACGCTCTTCCGTCACCTTATACGGCAGCGCAAATCTTCTGGGGGCGCACAAAGCCCGCCTTTATCTTTATCTGTAAGGGGTAATTGTAATGATTAAAATGTGTCGCTATGCGTTAATCACAGCACTGGCGATATTCCTTGCTGGGTGCGTAGGGCAACGTCAAGAGCCCGCACCCGTCGAGGAGGCGCAGCCGAAGCCTGAGCAACCCGCTCAGCCTCAGCCGACTGTTCCGACGGTACCGTCCGTGCCGACTATTCCTGAACAGCCGGGGCCGATTGAACACGAGCAGCAACCGGCACAGCCGGCACCGCGGGTGCGTCATTACGACTGGAATGCCGCGGTTCAACCGCTGGCGGGGCAAATGTTGCAGGCCGGTGGCGTCAATGCCGGGAGCATTCTGCTGGTCGACAGCGTGAATAACCGCACCAACGGTTCCCTCAACGCCGCCGACGCCACCAGCGCACTGCGCAATGCCCTGAGCGGCAATGGCAAATTTACCCTGGTCTCCGCGCAGCAGTTGAACGTGGCAAAGCAGCAGCTTGGTCTGTCGCCGCAGGATAGCCTTGGCAGCCGCAGTAAAGCGATGGGCATTGCCCGCACCGTCGGCGCGCAGTACGTGCTGTATTCTAACGCCACCGGCAACGTCAATTCGCCGGAGCTGAAAATGCAGCTGATGCTGGTGCAAACTGGCGAGATTATTTGGTCAGGTAAAGGTGCAGTTCAGCAACAGTAAACTAACGCGCGACGAGGTACTGTCGCGCTATTTTCCCCGCTATTCACCTGTCGCCGACCCGGGCCAGCAAGGCCTGAGCGGCGGCAGCTGTATTATCAGCGATGGCGTTAAACGGCTGGTGCTTCGCCAGCCGCATGACCCCGAAGCCCCCGCCAGTGACTTCCTTCGTCAGTACCGCACGCTGTCTCGCCTGCCGGAGACCATCGTCCCCGCGCCGCGTTTTTATTCACCGAACTGGATGGTGGTGGATTATTGCACGGGCGAGATAAAAAGCGCGCTGCCGGGCAGTCCGCAGCTGGCAGGATTACTGTATCATCTGCACCAGCAGCCGCGTCTGGGCTGGCGCATTGCGCTGGCGCCACTGCTTACGCGCTACTGGCAGCAGAGCGATAGCGCGCGGCGGACGCCATTATGGCTGCGCTGGTACCGGCGTTTGCTGCGGCGCGGTGAGCCTCGTCCTCTGCGTCTGGCGCCGTTACATATGGACGTACACGCCGGCAATATCGTCCACGCCGGAACGACCTTGCGGCTGATCGACTGGGAATATGCAGGCGATGGCGATATCGCGCTGGAGCTGGCGGCGGTATGGATCGCCCCTGAGGTACATCGCCAACTGGTGAGCAATTATGTCCGGCTGGCGCATATTGATGAGCGTCAGCTGTGGCGACAGGTTCAACGTTGGCGCCCGTGGGTCATCTTATTGATGGCGGGCTGGTATGAGCGTCGTTGGCAGCAGACCGGCGACCGGCAATTTATCACGCTGGCAGATGAAACATGGTGTCAGTTAGACAAAGAATAAACGGATAAGAGAGGTCAGTGTGGGTCCGGTAATGTTGGATGTCGAAGGGTTTGAACTGGATGCAGAAGAGCGCGAGATTCTGGCGCATCCTCTGGTAGGCGGCTTGATTTTATTCACCCGCAACTACCACGATCCGGCGCAGCTGCGGGAACTGGTGCGCCAGATCCGCGAGGCTTCACGCAACCATCTGGTGGTAGCGGTCGATCAGGAAGGGGGCCGCGTTCAGCGCTTTCGTGAAGGCTTTACCCGTCTGCCTGCCGCGCAATCTTTTGCCGCACTGCTGGGGATGGAAGCAGGTGGCGCCCTGGCGGCCGAGGCCGGTTGGTTAATGGCCAGCGAAATGATTGCTATGGACATTGATATCAGCTTTGCGCCGGTGCTGGACGTCGGGCATATCAGCGCCGCCATTGGTGAGCGGTCCTATCAT
This sequence comes from Klebsiella sp. R445, assembly GCF_051131755.1. NCBI lineage: Bacteria > Pseudomonadati > Pseudomonadota > Gammaproteobacteria > Enterobacterales > Enterobacteriaceae > Klebsiella > Klebsiella sp. R445. The sequence continues at coordinate 1,095,990 of NZ_CP180446.1, read as the reverse complement.
GAAGATCCGCAGAAAGCGTTGGCCATTGCCCGTCACTTTATTGACGGGATGCACGACGCGGGCATGAAAACCACCGGCAAACACTTCCCGGGACACGGCGCGGTGACCGCCGATTCCCATAAAGAGACGCCGCGTGACCCGCGCGCTGAAGCTGAGATCCGAGCTAAAGATATGGCGGTATTTCGTACCCTGGTGGAGGAACACCGCCTCGATGCCATTATGCCGGCACACGTTATCTACAGCGACGTCGACCCTCGCCCGGCCAGCGGATCGGCACACTGGCTGAAGACGGTGCTGCGCGGCGAGCTGGGTTTTGACGGGGTGATTTTCTCCGACGACCTGTCGATGGAAGGGGCGGCGATCATGGGCAGCTATGCTGAACGCGGGCAGGCTTCTCTGGATGCCGGTTGCGATATGATCCTGGTCTGCAATAATCGTAAGGGTGCGGTCAGCGTGCTGGATAACCTGTCGCCGATCAAAGCAGAGCGTGTTACGGAATTGTATCATAAAGGTTCATTTACCCGTCAGGAGTTAAGGGATTCTGCCCGTTGGAAGACGGTTAATGCGCAGCTGGAACAGCTCCACGCGCGTTGGCAAGAGGCGAAGTCTGCGTAATTGACCTGAAGTCTGGTGAGGATGCGATGATTATCTATTTACATGGTTTTGACTCAAACAGCCCCGGCAACCATGAAAAGGTGCTCCAGCTGCAGTTTATCGACCCCGATGTGCGCCTGATAAGTTACAGCACGCGGCACCCGAAACATGATATGCAGCATTTGTTAAAAGAGGTCGACAAGATGCTGCAGCTCAATACCGACGACCGGCCGCTGATTTGCGGTGTGGGGTTGGGCGGTTACTGGGCTGAGCGGATCGGCTTTCTGTGCGATATCCGTCAGGCGGTTTTCAACCCTAATCTGTTTCCGGCTGAAAACATGGAAGGCAAGATTGACCGGCCTGAAGAGTACGCGGATATCGGCACCAAATGCGTGAACAACTTTCGCGAAAAAAATCGTGACCGTTGCCTGGTGATTCTCTCTCGTCAGGATGAGGCGCTGGACAGCCAGCGTTCCGCCGACCTGCTGCATCACTACTATGAGATCATCTGGGATAACGAGCAGACCCATAAATTCAAAAACATCTCACCGCATCTGCAGCGTATAAAAGCCTTTAAGACCCTCGGCTGACCCCTCCCCACAACCCGTTGTATGACCATACAGCGGGTTTTTTTATGCCATCTTTATTGCCCGCTCAAAAAACATGCGGTAAAACTTGATGCATATCAATTTTGGTATGACCAATGACCCGTTCATGGTATTCTCAATATCGCTGAATGGTTTCACTGCTGTAACCTGTTGTTAAATAAGAGCTATTTTTATAACTTTTAATTAACAATTGGTTAATAATTTTAGGGGGTCTCGTGACTACACCATTGAAAAGAATCGTCATCGTAGGTGGCGGCGCTGGCGGGCTGGAACTGGCGACTCAGCTGGGGAGAAAGCTGGGACGTCATAAAAAAGCGAAAATCACGCTGGTCGATCGTAACCATAGCCATTTATGGAAGCCGTTGCTGCATGAAGTAGCGACTGGTTCACTCGATGAAGGTGTCGATGCGCTGAGCTACCTGGCTCATGCCCGCAATCACGGCTTCCAGTTCCAGCTGGGTTCGGTGGCGGATATCAATCGTGAAGCCAAAACCATTACCCTGTCGGAATTACGTGACGAGAAGGGCGATCTGCTGGTGGCGGAACGTAAGCTGCCGTATGACACCCTGGTGATGGCGCTGGGCAGTACCTCCAACGATTTCAACACTCCGGGCGTCAAAGAAAACTGCATTTTCCTTGATAACCCGCACCAGGCGCGTCGTTTCCATCAGGAGATGCTGAACCTGTTCCTGAAGTACTCGGCCAACCTGGGTGCTAACGGCAAAGTGAATATCGCTATCGTTGGCGGCGGGGCGACCGGCGTTGAGCTGTCCGCTGAGCTGCATAATGCGGTGAAACAGCTGCACAGCTACGGTTACAAAGGGCTGACCAACGAAGCGCTGAACGTGACGCTGGTGGAAGCCGGTGAGCGTATTCTGCCAGCGTTGCCGCCGCGTATTTCCGGCGCGGCGCATAGCGAGCTGACCAAGATTGGCGTGCGCGTGCTGACCAAAACTATGGTAACCAGCGCCGACGCCAACGGTCTGCACACCAAAGATGGTGAGTTTATCAATGCCGACCTGATGGTCTGGGCTGCGGGGATCAAAGCGCCTGATTTTATGAAAGAGATCGGTGGTCTGGAAACCAACCGTATTAACCAACTGGTGGTGCAGCCAACCCTGCAGACCACGCTGGATCCGGATATCTATGCTATCGGCGACTGTGCCTCCTGCGAGCGCCCGGAAGGTGGATTTGTGCCTCCACGTGCGCAGGCTGCGCATCAGATGGCTACCTGCGCGCTGAATAATATTCTGGCGCAGATGAAAGACAAACCGCTGAAATCCTACGTCTATAAAGACCATGGTTCCCTGGTGTCGCTCTCCAACTATTCGACGGTCGGCAGCCTGATGGGTAACCTGATGCGCGGTTCGATGATGGTGGAAGGGCGTATCGCGCGCTTCGTCTACATCTCGCTGTACCGCATGCACCAGATTGCGCTGCACGGGTACTGCAAAACCGGGCTGATGATGCTGGTAGGGCGTATCAACCGTATTATTCGCCCGCGCCTGAAACTGCACTAATGTCCTGAAGTCTCCGCATCCGGTGCAGGCCCACAGGCCTGTCCGGAGCGATAACCCGGCGAAGCGTCGACGCGCCGGGTTATTTCCAGAATATCTATCTGCTTTGCTCGCCATATCGTCTCAGACTCCTCTGAATCCACGCTATTTGCCGCTGCTTCTCGCATTTTTCATCCGCTTTCTCATTTGCAAGGTTCCCTGCTCGATCGCAAAATTAGGGTTATCAGCAACAAGGGAGGATGTCCCGTGAATAAATCAATGTTGGCGGGTATAGGGATTGGCGTCGCTGCCGCGCTGGGCGTAGCAGCCGTCGCTGGTCTGAACGTGTTAGATCGCGGCCCGCAATATGCCCAGGTGGTTTCCAGCAGCCCCATTAAAGAGACGGTGAAAACCCCACGTCAGGAGTGCCGTAACGTCACCGTGACCCATCGTCGTCCGGTGCAGGATGAAAACCGCATTGCCGGTTCGGTGCTGGGCGCCGTGGCAGGTGGTGTTATCGGTCACCAGTTTGGTGGCGGTCGCGGTCGTAGCGTGGCGACCGTCGCGGGCGCGCTGGGTGGCGGCTATGCCGGCAACCAGATCCAGGGCGCGATGCAGGAAGGCGATACTTACACCACGACGCAGCAACGCTGCAAAACGGTGTACGATAAGTCGGATAAAATGCTTGGTTACGACGTCACTTATAAAATTGGCGGTCAGCAGGGCAAAATCCGGATGGATCGCGATCCCGGCACGCAAATTCCGTTGGACAACAACGGCCAGTTAATTCTGAACAATAAAGCGTAAAAAAGATGCCATTCACCATAAGCCCCCCACCCGTTCAGGCTGGGGGGCTTTTTTTTATCAGAAGCTCAGGGCGTAGTTCAAACCAAAGGTGCGTCCGCGTCCTTTGTACTCATACAGTGAACTGCTGCCGTAGGTCGGGCTATACAGCAGCGGCGCTCGTTGACCCCAGATGGTGACATAATCCTCATTCAGCAGGTTCTCAATGCTGAAGGTCAGCTTGCCCAGCGGCAGTTCATAGCTGCCGATAAAGTCGACGGTATTGTAGCCTTCCAGCTTGTTGCCGCTGGCGTCACTCAGATCGAAGACCTGCTGAGTCTGTACGCGCAGTGACCACGGATCCGGCGCCCAGCCGACCCAGGCGGTGGCTTTTGATGGTGAGGCGAGGGTGACATCCCATTTCTCCCAGCTGCCGTCCGTCTTCACCTGTGATTTCAGGACGTTGAAGTTTGCACCGGTACTCCAGTCGCTCTGCGGGAAGGCGTAGTCGACCGCGCCTTCCACCCCGTAAATGCGTCGCTTATCAGACTGCACGTCGATGGTCATATCGGTGCGGTTAACGACGATGGTTTTGTCTGAGGTGGAATAATACGCCGCCAGCTGCGTGCGCAGGTTATCGCCGGTGTAGCGCCAGCCCAGCTCGTAGGAGTTGACCTTGATCCCCTGCAGCGGCGAGTCGCCGACGTTGACGCTCGACAGCAGCGGGTAGTTGCCGTTTACCGCCGCGCCATATTTACCGATTCCGTAGTATTTCCCCGGATCCGGAAGCTCGACCCCTTGCGAGAAATTAAACCAGGTCTGCTGGCGGTCGGTGAGGTGGGCAACAATCCCGGCGTTAAACAGGAAGTTATCGTAATCGGTCTTGCCGCCGGGGATGGCATCGGCCGAGTTGACTTTGCCGTTGGCAACGTCCTGTTGCTGGGCATAGCCGACAAAATCGTTGACCCGGTTCTCCGTCCACTGGTAGCGCACGCCGCCGCTCAGGGTGAAGATCTCATTAAGGTCATAACTGCTTTGCAGGAACGGCGCCAGGTTGGTGATGCTGTAGCCCGGATAGCGGCCGGTGGTGTAAATCGCGTCGTTGTGCAGGCCGCCGGATGCCATTGAGGTGTTGAGGTCGAAGAACATCTGGTTGGCGTTGAAGGTCTCGTGGTCGGCATCCAGCCCCCAGGTCAGGTCCCAGCCGTCAAGCGGTTGGCTGTTGAGGGTGATTTTCGCCCCGTACTGATCGGTATCCTGTTTTGAGGAGGAGAAACTGCTGACCTGGCCTTTGCTAAGGGTCGGGAAGGGGTAGAAGCTCAGCGACTCGTCGCGGTAGTAGATCTGGCTGACCAGGTTCTGGCCGTAGAAATCGGCGTCGGAGTATTGCAGGCTAATCAGATGACGTTCGGTACCGGGAACACGGTCGGAGTCCAGCCCGTTAGTGGTGTAGGCCTTCCCGTCGCCGGTGACCGCCGACATATTTTTGCCAAGATAGAGGCCGTAATCGTCGCCCTGGCTTCTGTAGTATTGCGTTACCAGCTGCAGCTGGCGGTTTTCGTCGATGTTAATCGTCCCGGTGCCCATGACATCCAGGCGGTCAGAATGCTGCAGGCCGGTCTGGGTGTTATCGAGGATCAGCGCATCGTTGTTGCCGTCATACCAGCCACCGAAGCGCTGATAGGCGACCGATAAACGCCCGGAAGCGTGCTCGGTTCCGCCGCTGACCGCCGCCGCTACCCGCTCGTCATGGTCGTTACTGTTGGCAAAACCGGTTTTACCGCCGAGCTCCAGGTCCACCTGGCGCTCCTGCTGGCCTTTTTTGGTGACGATATTGATCAGGCCGCCGGTACTGCCGCCGCCGTACAGAGAGGTGGCGCCAGAAATCACTTCAATGTGTTCAATATTGAACGGGTCGATAGAATCCAGCTGGCGGCTGTCGGTACGGGATGAATTGAGGCGCACGCCGTCAATCAGTACCACGATGGCCCGGCCACGCATGTTCATGCCGTAGTTGGTGCGTCCCAGGCTGCTGACGTCAATGCCGGGGATCAGTTGGGCCAGAACGTCTTTAAACTCTTTGCCGCCCTGCACCTGCTGTTCAATTTCCTGACCTTCGATAACCCAGGTGGTTTGCGCCATTTCGGCGACGGTGCGATGGGTTCGGTTGGCACTCACGATAATGTTTTCTTCATCGACCTGAGCGGCAAACGCGGGCAGGGCAGTAGCCAGCAGCAGTGGGTTAAGCACCCAGAGACGCGTGTTCATTCGCATTCCTTTTATGAGTAATTACAGCGTTGTTTTTGTTATTCCGGGGCAGACGCGCCGGTGGTTACAGACTGAAATATTTTGAAAAGCAAATGCGAATTTTGCACACATTGATTATCGTTATCAATATCATTTACAACAAAATAACGACTTAATAATATGAAAACATTAATAAAAATAAGGTTAAAGCTGGGGGGTAGAACGTGAAGGCCCGGTGGCGAGTGTCACCGGGTGGCAGCGCAGATTAGTGCTGAAGGATTTGTGGCCACAGCCGCAGCGTGGTGTCGGCGATGCGCATCAGTTTCTCGAAGTCTGCGCCTTCGCGTGCGCTGATAGACATCCCTTGTAAAACACAGTTCAAAAACTGCGCCAGCTGCTGGACGTCGCCCTTTTCCGGTAGCTCGCCGCGCAGCTGACGCTGCTGCAGAAACTGGGCCAGGGTCTGCTCCTGCTTCGCATGGCGCGATTTGATGGTGTTGGCGATATCGGTTGATGAGGCCGCCAGCGCCGCAGAGGTGTTGATCATAAAACAGCCCGCCGGCGTATCTTTGCTGGTAAAGCAGGTCGCGATAGCGGTGAAGTAGTCGCGCAGCGCCTGGTCGACGGATTTATCCTCGTCAAACAGCATCGCTTCGTGCCGGGCGGCGAAACGCGAAATGTAGCGATCGAGTACCGCCAGGAATAACCCTTCTTTGTTGACGAACTCCGCATATAGCGTCGGCGCCTTTGCCCCGGTCGCTTCTACAAGATCGGCAAGAGAAGTTGCCTCGTAGCCGTGCTGCCAGAAAAGTGCCATGGCCTTATCCAGCGCCGCTTCCCTGTCGAACACTTTTGGTCGGCCACGGCTTTTTTTTGTGCAACTTTGAACGTCAGTTGTCATGGTGCCGCTGTACCTATGTTGGTTTGTTGAGTGGGCATTATAAAAATAAACGCCGCAACCTACCAGCGCCGAACCCGCAAAAATAAATAATTCATATATATATGAATTTTAAGTTGTTTATAAATAAATAAACGATCGTTATAAAAATGATTTGACGCGTGATATAGATCACATTAATATTTACCTATCGATCGTTAAGTTAATTCTTGCGACCCTACTAAAATCATCTGCATAGGTATAATAATCATGAAAACCATCAAAACTCTGACGCTGGCCGCTGTGCTGAGCTCTCTCTCTTTCGCCAGTTTTGCTGCTGTTGAAGTGCAATCCACTCCAGCTAACCAACACAAAATTGGTACCGTTTCCGCGACCGCCGGCACCAACTTAGGTTCTCTGGAAGAACAGCTGGCACAAAAAGCGGAAGAAATGGGCGCGACCTCTTTCCGTATCACTTCCGTCACGGGTCCGAACACCCTGCACGGGACAGCAGTTATCTATAAATAAGTTTGTTTTACCCCTGTCATGCCACTGACAACACGCGAGCCTGACCCCTTTATCAGCTCGCGAGCAGTTCGCTGTAAGATGTTCCTTGCTATGCCACAGATGTGAGGCGGTCTTCACCCCTTTATGAGACCGCTGAATGTCGACCTTTCGCGTTATCTTGTTTGTTAGATATCCATAAAAAAACCGCCTGTCAGGTTACCTGCAGGCGGTTTTTTTTATGTCGGTAGTCCGACCGATTTCTTTACATTGCTTGCTCGTGCGCCACATGGTGGCGGGTCACGTTAACCGGCATGCCTGAACGCAGTTCAATGGCGTGGTTCATTACGTCCTGGTTGGTCGCCGGTGACTGCTTAAAGCTCTCCATCGTGCTGTTCATAACGATCGGCAGGGTTTGCGGATCGTCATCCAGATGTTTGGACAGCGGCTGATGGATCTCCACCAGACGCGTTCCGTCCGGCTCAACGGAGGCCTTAATCGGCGTGTTGATGATGTTGACTCTGGTGCCTGGGGTAATCTTGTCAAACAGCGTTTTGATGTCATCATCGCGCAGACGAATGCAGCCGGAGCTGACGCGCATGCCAATACCAAAATCAGCATTGGTACCATGCAGCAAGTAGACACCGCCGTAGGCCGCGAGGCGAATGGCGTGATGACCCATCGGGTTTTCTGGCCCGGCAGGCACCACGGCAGGGAGGTCTATCCCCATTGCTTTATAGCGGGCCCGAATGTTGGCGGTTGGCGTCCAGGTCGGGTTGGCGCGCTTGTCGGAGACGGTGGTGACCATGGTGGGCGTAATCGTATCGCCCCCCAGTTGGCCGATACCGATAGGGTAGACGGTAACCTCGTTTTTACCCGGCGGGTAATAATAAAGGCGCAGCTCGGCGAGATTGATCACCAGCCCTTCACGCGGCGCATCGGGTAACAGGGTCTGTAGCGGAATGGTCAGGACGCTCCCGGCCCGCGGCACAAAAGGGTCGACGCCAGGATTGGCCTGCAGCAAGGCCAGGAAGCCGACGTTATAGCGCTTGGCGATAGCCTCCAGTGAACCGCCGTTATTCTGCACGACGTGAAACTGGTTCTGCCCCACGACGCGGCTGCCCGCCGGCGGTAGCGGCCAGGTGTTGGCGCGGGCGGGCAGCGCCATGACGACGGCGATGGCCATCGCTGCCAGCCAGAGAGATAAACGCGATACGGAAATAGTCATAATAAATAAGCGGTTATTTTTATGCAGAAACAGACGGGGATTATCGCGCGGGTGAATGTGGGGAAACCCTGGTGTATTGCAAAACATTTGTAAAGGTTGCCGGGAGTGACAGAAACCAGCGGCCAGAGGGCAGGGATACGGCGTGCGTTACCGTATCCCTGAGGTGATTAGGCTTATGCTGCGGCGTTCTCTTCGAGCTGGCGCATAAACTGACGCACCCACTCCATTCGGGTTTTACGTTCGCCCAGCTCCTGCATAAATTTCAGGCGGGTCGGCCCGTCGAGGCGGAAATGCTGCGGCTGCTTCTGCAACAGCCCAATCAGCCATACCGGGTTGACGTTGTTCTTTTCATTGAACTCAATCACGCCGCCTTTCTCGTTGCCTTCCAGCTTACGAATGCCGAGTTTCTGCGCCTGTTGTCGCAGGCGGGCGATGTCCAGCAGGTTTCTCGCCGCATCCGGCAGCAGGCCAAAACGGTCGATCAGCTCGACTTTTATCTCTTCCAGATCGTGCTCGTGCTTGGCGCTGGCAATCCGCTTGTAGAACGACAGGCGGGTGTTGACGTCAGGAATAAAATCATCCGGCAGCAAGGCCGGCATCCGCAGCTCTACTTCGGTCTGCTGGCTGGTGAGATCCTCAAGGGAAGGCTCACGCCCGGCTTTCAGCGCATCGACGGCATTTTCCAGCAGCTCCATATACAGCGAGAAGCCGATGGTGGTCATCTGTCCACTCTGATCTTCGCCCAGCAGTTCCCCGGCCCCGCGGATCTCGAGGTCATGGGTGGCCAGCGCGAAGCCGGCCCCGAGATCTTCCAGCGAGGCGATGGCTTCGAGGCGCTTTTGCGCATCGGTGGTCATGGCTTTCGGATGCGGCGTCAGCAGCCAGGCGTAGGCCTGGTGATGCGAACGCCCGACGCGCCCACGCAGCTGGTGCAGCTGTGCCAGACCGAAGTGGTCAGCCCGCTCAATGATAATGGTGTTGGCGGTCGGGATATCGATCCCGGTTTCGATAATGGTGGTACACACCAGCACGTTGAACCGCTGGTGGTGGAAATCGTTCATGACGCGCTCCAGCTCGCGCTCGCGCATCTGCCCGTGACCGATGGCAATGCGCGCTTCCGGCACCAGCTCCGCCAGACGGTCGGCGGCTTTCTGAATGTTTTCCACGTCATTGTAGAGGTAGTACACCTGGCCGCCGCGCAGCACTTCACGCAGGATCGCCTCGCGCACCACCAGCGAGTCGTACTCACGCACGAAGGTCTTCACCGCCAGGCGACGGGCCGGCGGAGTGGCGATAATGGAAAGATCGCGCATTCCGCTCATCGCCATATTCAGGGTTCGCGGAATTGGCGTGGCGGTCAGGGTCAGGATATCGACATCGGCGCGCATGGCTTTTATGCGCTCCTTGTGACGGACCCCGAAGCGGTGCTCTTCATCGACGATCAGCAGTCCAAGATCGCGCAGTTTGACCTCATTTTGCAGCAGCTTGTGCGTTCCGATAAGAATATCGATTTTGCCTTCCGCCGCCTGTTCCAGGATCTGCGCCTGCTCTTTTGCGCTACGAAAACGCGACAGCATTTCAATGCGAACCGGCCAGTTGGCGAAACGGTCGCAGAAGTTATCGAAGTGCTGCTGAGCGAGCAGGGTGGTCGGCACCAGCACCGCGACCTGCTTGTGGTTCTCAACCGCCAGGAAGGCGGCGCGCATCGCCACTTCGGTTTTACCGAAGCCAACGTCGCCGCACACCAGGCGATCCATGGCCAGCGGCTGGCACATATCGCTGAGCACGGCGTTGATGGCCTGCGCCTGGTCCGGGGTGGTTTCAAAGGGGAAACCATCGCAAAACAGCTGATACTGTTCGCGATCGTGTTTGAAGGCAAAGCCGGATTTTGCGGCACGCTGGGCGTAAATATCGAGCAGTTCTGCCGCCACATCGCGGACTTTTTCCGCCGCTTTCTGTCGCGCACGGGTCCAGGCATCGCCGCCGAGTTTATGCAGCGGTGCGTTCTCTTCCGCGCCGCCGGCGTAACGGCTGATCAGGTGCAGGGAAGAGACCGGCACGTACAGCTTGGCATCATTGGCATAGACGAGCATCAGATACTCAGCAGTGATGCCGCCTGCTTCCAGGGTGGTCATCCCGGCATAGCGGCCGACGCCGTGCTCCAGATGCACCACCGGCTGGCCTTCACGCAGCTCTGCCAGGTTGCGGATTAAGGTATCGGGGTTGATGGTGCGCCGGGAATCCTGACGGCGACGCGCCACGCGCTCGCCCAGCAGGTCGCTTTCGCAAATCAGCGCCAGCGAATGTTGCCCGTCGATAAAACCGTGCTCAGCCGCGCCAATCATCAGATAGCGACCGTTACCGCTTGCCTCTTCCAACCGCAGAATATGTTTCGGGGCGATTTTGATGCGAGCCAGCACTTCACCAAGGGCTTCACGGCGGCCTTCACTTTCTACCGAGAAGATCACCGGGCCAGCAAAAGATTCGAGGAAGCGGCGCAGATTATCCAGCGGCGCTTTGCTCTGCGCCTGGATGGAGAGATCCGGCAGCGTCTGATAGCCGAGGTTGGTGTTGGCGGCTTTCTCGGCCAGGCGCTCAGTTTTGAGCTGCACGCGCGGCCACTTTTTCAGCTCGCTAAACAGCTCATCGACCCGCAGCCACAGTAGTTCTGGCGGCAGCAACGGGCGCATAGGATCAACGCCGCGGCTCTCGAAGCGCGCGCGGGTTTCATTTTGAAAACGCTCGGCGCTGGCTTCCAGATCGCCGGTGTTGACCACCAGGGCGTTCGCCGGGAAGTAGCTAAACAGCGGCGGCAGCGGTTCATTGAAAAATAGCGGCTGCCAGTATTCGATCCCGGTTGGCAGCGTGCCTTTGCTGACCTGCTGATAGATATGTTCGGCATCGCGTTTCACTTCAAAACGATCGCGCCACTGGCTGCGAAACAGCTCGATGGCGGTCTGATCGGTCGGGAATTCGTGGGCAGGCAGCAGATTGATGGCCTGCACTTCTTCCAGCGTGCGCTGGCTGTCGACGTCGAACAGGCGCAGGCTGTCAATTTCATCATCGAAGAAGTCGAGACGATAGGGCTGTTCGCTACCCATCGGGAACAGGTCAAGCAGGGCGCCACGAGTAGCATACTCGCCGTGCTCCATCACCTGATCCACATGGCGGTAGCCGGCGCTGTCTAGCTGGGTACGCAGGCCATCGCGCGACAGACGCTGGCCCTTTTTCATCACCAGCGCATGCCCGTGCAGGAAGCTATGCGGACAGACGCGCTGCATCAGCGTGCTGACCGGCACGATCAGCACGCCGCGTTGCATAGTGGGTAACTGGTAAAGGGTGGCGAGGCGGGAAGAGATAATATCCTGATGCGGCGAGAAGCTGTCGTACGGGAGGGTTTCCCAATCCGCCAGGCCGATCACCATGCTGTCGGTAAACTGGCGGATTTCATCATTCAGACGCAGGGCATTTTGCATATCCGGGGCGACGAGTATCACCGGTCCGGCGTGGCGTTCGGCCATTTCCGCCACCAGAGTGGCGCAGGCCGCACCGGTTAATTCGCCGAGGTGCCGCTGATCGCCGGGCTTCACCGGCAGTGCGTATCGATAGTGTTGAGACATAGCTGTTATCAGGATCCCTTCGTGATTCGCTCTATGTGAATACCGTACATTCAATGAAGATGATTATCCGTGATTGACCCGCATTCGCCAACCCGATTGACGGCAGGCGAGGGTATCCAGGGGAAAGATTCTGATAGATAAGCGCTGAGGAATCAAATATCCAGTTGATTTTTCATTGTTTTTTCTTCTATCTGCGACAAAAACTTACCGTTTCAGTGATTTACGCGTTGGGTGATGACATATATACTCGTGCATCGGCTATCAGCAACCAGATGGATTACATGTACCAACCTGCCGCACTATTTATTGGCCTGCGCTACATGCGCGGCCGTGCAGCCGACCGCTTCGGTCGTTTCGTCTCCTGGCTATCCACCATCGGCATCACGCTCGGTGTGATGGCGCTGGTCACCGTGCTATCGGTTATGAACGGCTTTGAGCGCGAACTGCAGAACAACATCCTGGGGCTGATGCCGCAGGCCATCCTCAGCGCCCAACAGGGCTCGGTGAATCCTCAGCAACTGCCGGAAAGCGCTGTCAAATTACAGGGCGTTACCCGCGTGGCGCCGATCACCACCGGCGATGTGGTGCTGCAAAGTGCCCGCAGCGTAGCGGTGGGCGTGATGCTGGGTATCGACCCGGCACAAAAAGATCCGCTCACCCCGTTCCTCGTTAACGTCAAGCAAAGCGATCTCACCGCCGGGAAATATAACGTGATCCTCGGCGAACAGCTGGCGGGCCAGCTCGGGGTGAATCGCGGCGACCAGATCCGCGTGATGGTGCCTTCTGCCAGCCAGTTTACGCCGATGGGACGGGTGCCCAGCCAGCGACTGTTTAACGTCATCGGAACCTTCGCCGCCAATAGCGAAGTGGATGGCTACCAGATGCTGACCAATATCGACGATGCCTCGCGCCTGATGCGTTATCCGCTGGGGAATATTACCGGCTGGCGCCTGTGGCTCAGCCAGCCGTTGCAGGTCGATACCCTCAGCCAGCAGACGCTGCCGCAGGGAACTAAGTGGCAGGACTGGCGCGAGCGTAAAGGCGAGCTGTTCCAGGCCGTGCGCATGGAAAAAAACATGATGGGGCTGCTGCTGAGCCTGATCGTTGCCGTGGCGGCGTTTAACATCATCACCTCTTTGGGGATGATGGTGATGGAAAAACAAAGCGAAGTGGCGATCCTGCAAACGCTGGGGCTGACGCCGCGGCAGATCATGGTGGTCTTTATGGTCCAGGGCGCCAGCGCCGGGATCGTCGGCGCGCTGCTGGGAGCAATCCTCGGCGTGCTGCTTGCCAGTCAGTTAAATAATTTAATGCCGGTGATCGGCGCGTTCCTGGATGGCGCGGCGCTGCCGGTGGCTATCGAACCGTTACAGGTCACGATTATCGCCCTGGTCGCCATGGTGCTGGCATTGTTGTCTACGTTGTATCCTTCCTGGCGCGCTGCCGCCACTCAACCCGCTGAGGCTTTACGTTATGAATAATATCCTGCTGCAATGCGACAATCTGTGCAAACGCTATCAGGAAGGCAACGTGCAAACGGACGTATTGCACAATGTCAGCTTCAGCATTAATGAAGGGGAGATGATGGCGATTGTCGGGACTTCGGGCTCCGGCAAAAGTACCTTGCTGCATCTGCTCGGCGGGCTGGATACCCCAACCTCTGGCGACGTAGTGTTCTCCGGGCAGTCGATGAACCAGCTTTCAGCCGCCGCCCGTGCCGACCTGCGTAACCGCGAGCTGGGCTTTATCTACCAGTTCCACCATCTGTTACCTGATTTCACCGCCCTCGAAAACGTGGCGATGCCGCTGCTGATCGGCAAGCAGAAGGCTTCGGATATCGAGCGCCAGGCAAAAGCGATGCTGCACGCGGTAGGGCTGGAACACCGTAGCCACCACCGTCCGTCCGAGCTTTCCGGCGGCGAACGTCAGCGCGTGGCCATCGCCCGTGCGCTGGTGAACAAACCGCGGCTGGTGCTGGCGGATGAACCGACCGGTAACCTCGATGCGCGCAATGCTGATAGTATTTTCCAACTGCTGGGAGAACTGAACGTTGCCCAGCGCACCGCGTTCCTGGTGGTGACCCACGATCTGCAACTGGCACAGCGTATGAACCGCCAGTTGGAGATGCGTGACGGGCGCCTGAACGCGGAACTGACCCTGATGGGAGCCAGGTAATGACTGCTCCATTATCGTTATTGATTGCCCTGCGTTTTAGTCGCGGTCGGCGACGTGGCGGCATGGTGTCGCTGATTTCGGTGATTTCGACCATCGGCATTGCTCTCGGGGTGGCGGTATTAATCGTCGGCCTCAGCGCGATGAACGGCTTTGAACGTGAGCTGAATAACCGCATTCTGGCGGTGGTGCCTCATGGCGAAATTGAGCCGGTCAAACAGCCCTGGACCAACTGGAACGAGGCGCTGGCGAAAGTTGAGAAGGTGAAGGGCATCGTTGCCGCCGCCCCTTACATCAACTTTACCGGGCTGGTGGAGAGCGGCAGCAACATGCGCGCGATCCAGGTGAAGGGCGTCGACCCGCAGCAGGAGAGCCGCCTGAGTTCGCTGCCGCAATATATCCAGAATAACGCCTGGGCCAGCTTTAAAGCCGGCGAGCAGCAGGTGATTCTGGGCAAAGGGGTTGCGGATGCGCTGCACGTGAAGCAGGGCGACTGGGTGTCGATTATGATCCCCAATTCCGACTCTGAACATCAGCTCCTGCAACCTAAACGCGTCCGCTTGCATGTGACCGGGATTTTGCAGTTAAGCGGTCAGCTCGATCACAGTTTTGCGATGATCCCGATGAGCGATGCCCAACAGTACCTGGATATGGGTAGCAGCGTCACCGGGATTGCGATTAAAGTCACCGATGTCTTCCACGCCAACACGCTGGTGCGTGACGCGGGGGAAGTGACCAACAGCTACGTCTACATCAAGAGCTGGATCGGGACGTACGGCTATATGTATCGTGATATTCAGATGATCCGCGCCATTATGTACCTCGCGATGGTGCTGGTGATCGGCGTGGCCTGCTTTAACATCGTCTCGACCCTGGTGATGGCGGTGAAAGATAAAAGCAGTGATATTGCGGTCCTGCGCACGCTGGGGGCCAAAGACGGCCTGATCCGCGCCATTTTTGTCTGGTATGGTTTGCTTGCCGGTTCGGTCGGGAGCCTGATTGGGGTAGCGATCGGCGTGGTTGGCGCGCTGAAGCTGACATCGGTGATTAACGGGATCGAATATCTGATTGGGCACAAATTCCTGTCTGGCGACATCTATTTTATTGACTTCCTGCCGTCTGAACTGCACTGGCTGGACGTCGTTTACGTGCTGGTGACGGCACTGTTGCTGAGTTTGCTGGCCAGCTGGTATCCTGCCCGCCGCGCCAGCCGCATTGACCCGGCGAGGGTGCTGAGTGGCCAGTAATTTATCGTCATAACCGGCTTTGCTGGTTAACAAGAGGAATTGCTGAATGTACTACGGATTTGACATTGGCGGCAGCAAGATAGCACTGGGTGTCTTCGATCAGGAGCGGCGACTGCGTTGGGAAAAGCGCGTTGCCACACCAAAAACAGGTTATGAGGATTTTCAGCAGGCGGTGGAGTCGCTGGTACGTGAAGCGGACAGCCGTTTTGACTGTGAGGGAACGGTGGGCATTGGTATTCCGGGAATGCCGGAAACGGCGGACGGCACGCTGTACGCCGCCAACGTTCCCGCCGCCAGCGGCCAGCCGCTTCGTGCCGACCTCAGCGCCCGTCTCGGGCGCGAGGTTCGTCTGGACAACGACGCTAACTGTTTTGCCCTCTCAGAAGCCTGGGACGACGAGTTCACGCAATATCCGCTGGTGATGGGGCTGATCCTCGGCACCGGCGTTGGCGGTGGACTGGTACTCAACGGTAAATCGATTACCGGACATAGTTATATCACCGGCGAGTTTGGCCATATCCGCCTGCCGGTTGATGCCCTCGAGGTGGTGGGACGTGATTTCCCGCTCACCCGTTGCGGCTGCGGCCAACTGGGCTGCATTGAAAATTATCTTTCCGGCCGCGGTTTCGCGTGGCTGTATGAACACTTTTATCAACACACCTTAACTTCCCCCGAGATCGTCGCCCAATGGCAACAGGGCGAGGCGCGTGCGCGTGCGCACGTCGAGCGCTATCTTGACTTGCTGGCGGTCTGTCTGGGGAATATTTTAACCATTGTCGACCCGGATCTGCTGGTGCTTGGCGGTGGGTTGTCTAACTTTACAGCAATAAGCGAAGGGCTGGCGCAGCGCCTGCCGCGTCATTTACTGCCGGTTGCCAGGGTGCCGCGAATTGAACGCGCGCGTCATGGTGATGCTGGGGGTATGCGCGGTGCGGCCTTCCTTCATTTGACTCGTTAACCACAGGGGGAGCTATGTTGTCGCGCCGCTTACACCGATTGAGCCGTTTTCGCCGTAACAAACGTCGCTTGCGTGAACGTCTGCGCCAGCGGATTTTCTTTAGAGAGGATAAGACGGCGGTGGATACAATGGATAAACCTAAGGTTGTGGTGCTGACAGGCGCTGGGATTTCTGCAGAATCCGGTATAAAAACCTTCCGTGCTGCCGATGGTTTGTGGGAAGAGCACCGGGTTGAGGATGTGGCGACGCCGGAAGGTTTCGCCCGTGACCCCGCGCTGGTGCAGGCGTTTTACAACGCCCGTCGCCGACAACTGCAAGGCCCCGATATTGTTCCAAATGCGGCGCATCAGGCGTTGGCGCAACTGGAATCGGCGTTGGGCGACAACTTCCTGCTGGTGACGCAGAACATTGATAACCTGCACGAGCGCGCTGGGAATCAGCGGGTGATCCACATGCATGGTGAATTACTCAAAGTCCGCTGTTCGTGGAGCGGGCAGGTGCTGGAGTGGACCGGGGACGTCACCGCAGAGGACAAGTGCCACTGTTGTCAGTTCCCGGCACCGCTGCGCCCGCACGTGGTCTGGTTTGGCGAGATGCCGCTGGGGATGGATGACATCTACAGCGCGCTGGCCGATGCCGATATTTTTATTGCCATCGGCACCTCCGGGCATGTCTATCCGGCGGCCGGTTTCGTTCACGAAGCCCGTCTGCAGGGAGCGCATACGGTGGAGCTAAACCTTGAACCGAGCCAGGTGGGCAGCGAATTTGCTGAAAAACACTACGGGCTGGCGAGTGAAGTGGTTCCGGCATTCATTGAGCAGCTGTTAAAGGATCTGTAAGCGTCGGGGCCTTACCCGATAATAAAAAGCGATTGCCTGGGCGGGCAATCGCTTTGACCCTGGCGTCGGGCGCGACGAGAATTAGTGGCCCATCGCGTCTTTGGCCATTTTGTCTTTCGACATTGAATCTTTGGCCATGCCATCTTTCTTCATCCCGTCTTTGGCCATGCCATCCTTCGACATACACTCTTTTTTCATGCTGTCTTTGGTACAGTCATGGGACATTTTGGCCATACTGTCTTTCGCCATATTGTCCTTGGCCATATTGTCAGCCGCGTTGGCGCCGGCCATTCCAAACAGCAAAGCAGAGCACATCAGCAGGGTATTGAGCTTTTTCATTTCGTCATTCCTTCATGAGTGTATACGTTCTGGATCAATCACAGATGATGACCACAGTGAATTAGCTACCGCCGAACCAGTTATAGCCCTGGTCCTCCCAGTAACCGCCGGGGTAGCGATTGGTGATTTCAATAGCCAAAATATGTTTGGGGTTTTTATAGCCCAGCTTGGTTGGGATCCTTATCTTCATCGGGAAGCCATATTGCCGAGGCAAAATCTGACCGTCGTAGGTTAATGCCATCAGGGTCTGCGGGTGGAGGGCGGTTGCCATATCAATACTGGTGTAGTAATCATCCGCGCAGCGGAAGCTGACGTAGCTGGCATTCAGGTCCGCACCGATCGT
Organism: Klebsiella sp. R445; assembly: GCF_051131755.1. Taxonomy (NCBI): domain Bacteria; kingdom Pseudomonadati; phylum Pseudomonadota; class Gammaproteobacteria; order Enterobacterales; family Enterobacteriaceae; genus Klebsiella; species Klebsiella sp. R445. The sequence goes on along the minus strand of NZ_CP180446.1, from coordinate 1,078,135 downwards.
TTTGAGAAACAGGGCAAAGGGTACACCGCCCCATTTACCGATGGCACTCCATCCTTCCACACAAATATGCCGCGTAACCTGGCTGACCTGCGCCATGTTATGCAGTTCGGCAAGGCGCCATGCACGCCTATCGCTCACGCGCCCGGTAACCTCCAGCCGATAATCGCTGCCATCGATCGTCGGCGCCCGATCCTCGCTATAAAACGCATTAAACGGGAAGGGGCGCGTTATCATGCTTTCGGGATATACCGGCGCGAGATCATCAGGGTTAAATAACCATTGCTGAACACGATCGTTAAATCGGGAAATACGGCTCAGGGTATTCTCGATCGAACTGTTATTACTGATGTCGCAGCCGGTCAACATCATTAAACCACCGAGGGTTAAGCCCTGTTTTAAAAAACGACGACGGCCTTCGGCAGGAAGATGTTTATTTATTTCCCGACTGGCGTCCTGGATAATGATATTCTTATCGGCAGTCGGCAGTGATTTATCACGTTGGCTCATCAGAGACCCCTTATCGTCCACGGAGCATGGCGAGTAATGTTTTCGGTACTAACAGCACCATGATCAGATGAATCACCACAAAACCCACTAGCGCCGACATCGCCAGAAAGTGGATAACGCGGGCGTTATCATAACCGCCGAGTAATTCTCTTAGCAGGGGAAACTGCACCGATTTCCAGATAACCAGGCCCGATAGCGTCAGAATAATGCTATCGACCATCACAAACAGATAAGCCAGTTTCTGGACGTGGTTATATTGTCCTGCATGGTCATGGGCCAGCTTACCGCGCAGGGCCGAAAGTAAATCCTGTACCAGCCCTCGCGGCGACAGCGGCCAAAACTGGCGTGTTAATCGCCCGCTGCAGATATTCAGTACCAAATACGCCAGGCCATTCACCGCAAATAACCACATAGCGAAGAAATGCCATTGTAATGCCCCGCCGAGCCAGCCGCCGAGGGTAATAATATCCGGAATATCGAAAGCAAATATCGGCGATGCGTTATAAATGCGCCAGCCGCTGGTGATCATTATTAATATCGCGAGGGCATTCACCCAGTGACATATTCTTAACCATAAAGGATGAATGGTCGCGGGCTTAACCTGAAACGTTGGCGTGTTCATTGTTATATTCCCGGTCGGTGCGTTAAAAACAGTGTGGCTCAAAAGTGGTCCCCGATGTATCACAAAACCTTAAATTAATTGTGATAATTCCTGCCGGAAACTTATCCGGTGCCCGACCGGTTGCCAGTCGTAAGCTGTTGTAAAAAACCAGCTTCCATCACATTCCCCACCGCCAGAGGGCGATTGTTGTGCGTCAACGCTAAATTTTGCACATCTCTTTTGGTCGGTTCTGCGGGTTGTTGCCAGATTTAGTGGTAGCCCAACACACAACATAATCAGCCAGTCGCGGAGTATCATTCATGCATCCATCGATGATGTATCAGGATTTAACGACCCGAGCGCTAATCGAACATGCCGCGCGCTATCACACCGATACCGGTATTGTCTCGGTCGGGACGTTAGCAGGACGGGAGTACAGCAGCTGGGGGCAGGTGGCGGAGAATGCGCGGCGTCTGGCCTGTGCCATGCAGCGCCTGGGGATAACGCAAGGTGCCCGCTGCGGCACGCTGGCGTGGAATAATCGCCGGCATCTGGAAATCTATTTTGGCATCAGCTCCGGCGGGTGGGTGACGCACACCATCAACCCGCGTCTGTCCGTTGAGCATCTGGTGTTTATCATCAATGATGCTGCCGACGAGGTCCTGTTTTTTGACTATACCTTCCTGCCGCTGATCGCCGCGCTGCGCCCACACTTACCGACGGTGAAACATTTTGTTGTGCTGGAACCGCGCAACGAAGAGGCGCTTGCCACCGTGGAGTCGCTGCTGTTCTTTGATGACCTGCTCGCCGAGGCTGACCCACAGTATCGCTGGCCCGATCTCAGCGAGCAGTCGCCCGCCTCGCTGTGCTACACCTCGGGAACGACGGGAAAGCCGAAAGGGGTGCTGAACACCCATCGTTCGCTGGTGCTGCATGCCCTCAGCGGCAATCAGCCCGATGCCGCCGGTATTTCGGCGCGGGATTCGCTGTTGCCGGTGGTGCCGATGTTTCACGTCAATGCCTGGGGAACGCCGTTTATCGCCGCCATGGTGGGGGCGCGACTGGTGCTGCCGGGGCCGAATCTTGATGGCGAAAGTCTGCTGCGGTTGCTGAGTGAAGAGCAGGTCAGCGTGGCGTTCGGCGTCCCGGTGATCTGGGCCGGCCTGCTGGCGGCGCTGCGCAAATCAGAGATCCGCTTGCCGCATTTTAAACGCTCTTTTGTTGGCGGCTCGGCCTTACCGCCGTCGATGATTGAGGCGTTCCGCCGCGATTATGATATTGAGCTGATCCACGCCTGGGGAATGACGGAAACCTCGCCGATCGGCACGATCAACACGCCGTTAAGCAAACACAAGGCGTTGCCCCAGGCGGTGCAGGATAAACTGGGTCACGGCCAGGGGCGGGCGATCTTTGGCATCGAACTGCGGGTGGTGGATGTGGACGGTCAGCCGCTGCCCGACGACGGTGAGACTCAGGGATATCTGCAGGTGCGCGGACACTGGGTGGTCGCCAGTTATTATGGTCGCCCGGAGAGTGCCATGACCCCGGACGGCTGGTTCGATACCGGCGACATTGGCACCCTCAATCAAAATGGCTATCTGGTGATTCAGGATCGGGCGAAAGATATTATTAAATCCGGCGGCGAGTGGATCTCCACGGTAGAGCTGGAGAACATTGCCATCGCTCACCCGGCGATTCGCAGCGCGGCGGCGATTGCGGCGCAGCATCCACGTTGGGATGAGCGACCGGTAGTGCTGTGCGTCAGGGAGGAGGGCGGCGAGATCGAAGAGCATGAGCTGCTGGCCTGGTATCAGCAGCGAATACCGAAATGGCAGCTCCCGGACCGGATTCTGTTTATCGACAGTCTGCCGGTCAGCGCTACCGGTAAGGTACTGAAGAACCAGCTGCGGGCCGAGTTCGGCCAGATTCTGATGGGCGACGAAGCATAAATAAAAACGCCCCGGCGTTCAGGCCGGGGCGGCGTTGCGGCGGCGGATTAACGGCCCGCTTTCAGCTTCTGGTAATACTCTTCATACAGCGTGCTGGCGCTACCGACATCATTCTGCCATTCGCCTTTGGCGATGGTTTCGGCATCCGGATACAGCGATTTGTCGTTGGCGACTTCCGGGCTCAGCATCTTGCGCGCCGCCAGGTTAGGCGTCGGGTAGCCGATGGTCTCCGCGACCTGTTTAGCCACTTCCGGGCGCAGCAGGAAGTTGATCAGCTTCAGCGCGCCGTCGACGTTTTTCGCATTGGCCGGAATAGCCAGGCTATCCATCCAGAAGATCCCGCCTTCTTTCGGCCAGACCACTTCCAGCGGCGTGCCGGCCTGACGAGCCACCCAGGCTGAGCCGTTCCACACCATCCCGAGATTCACTTCGCCTTCCATATACGGGTTGGCCGGATTATCGGAGTTGAACGCCGCGACGTTAGGCATCAGCTTTTTCAGCTCCTGGTAGGCCGCTTCAATCTCTTTCGGGTCGGTGGTGTTGCCGGAATAGCCCAGTTTGCGCAGGGCAATCTGGAATACTTCACGCGCATCATCGGTCAGCAGCAGGCTGCTTTTGTAATCCGGCTTCCACAGGTCGGCCCAGCTGGTGACGGTTTTCGGGTCGATGGCATCGCTGTTGACACCAATAGCGGTGGCGCCCCAGATGTAGGGAATCGAGTAATCGTTGCCTGGATCGAACGGTTTATTGAGCATTTCAGGGTCGAGATTGCCGAAGTTGCTCAGCTTGCTCTTGTCGATCTTCTGCAGCATGCCCTCTTTACGCATCTTATCGACGAAATAGGTGGACGGGACCACCAGGTCGTAAGCGCCGTCTTTGTAGGTTTTGAGCTTGGCGTACATGGTTTCATTCGACTCGTAGGTCGAATAGATAACCTTGATCCCGGTCTCTTTAGTGAACTGTTCCAGCAGTCCCGGCGGCACGTATTCGGTCCAGTTGTAGAAGTAGAGCGTTTTGCTGTCATCGGCGTGCGCAGCACCCATTCCGAGCACCAGCGCCGCGGCGGCGAGCATTTTTTTCATTTCGATGTCCCCTGAGATTTCGTTTTATCACGAGCAACAATCTGGCTGGCAACTACCATAACCAGAGAAAGCAGTAACAGAATGGTCGCCAACGCGTTCACCTCCGGTGAGACGCCTACTTTGACCATCGAGTAAATCTTGAGCGGCAGAATTTCATAGCCCGGCCCGGTAACGAACGAAGAGACCACTACGTCATCCATCGACAGCGTAAAGCTGAGCAGCCAGCCCGCCGCCACCGCCGGCATCGCCAGCGGCAGAATGATTTTGCGCAGGATCGTCAGCTCACTGGCGCCGAGATCTTTCGCCGCTTCCAGCATCCGCACGTCAAAGCCTTTGAGGCGCGAATAGACCGTCACCACCACGAAAGGCAGGCAGAAGGTGATGTGCGAGAACAGTAGCGACCAGAAGCCAAGCTGAATGCCGATCAGCATAAACAGCACCAGCAGCGAGATCGCCATGACAATATCTGGCGACATCATCACCACAAACAGCATCCCGCTGACGAACGGCTTGCCGCGAAAGCGATAGCGATACAGCGCCACGGCGGTTAATGCGCCGATAAGCGTCGCAAAGGTCGCCGACAGCACCGCCATGGTCAGCGAGTGCTGGGCCGCCTGCAACAGGCTATCGTTGTTCATCAGCAGGCCGTACCATTTGCTGGTGAAGCCCTGCCAGTTGATGCCGAAACGTGAACTGTTAAACGAATTGACGATCAGAATAATGATCGGAATATAAAGATAAGCATAGATGGCGGTCATAAAGCCGCCGCGCAGCAGTCGACCGATCATTCGAGTTCCACCTTCTTATTCAACAGGCTTGCTGCCCGCCAGTAAACCAGTAGCATCAGGCCCATCACCAGGGTCAGCGTAATGCTGGTGGCGGCACCAAACGGCCAGTCGCGAATATTCAGGAACTGGCTCTTGATGACGTTACCGATCAGCAGGTTCTTCGCGCCCCCCATCAGGTCCGAGACGTAGAACAGCCCCATTGCCGGCAGCATCACCAGCAGGCAGCCGGCAATAATACCCGGCATGGTCAGCGGAATGATAATGCGGATAAAGGTTTGCAGCTTGCTGGCGCCGAGATCTTTCGCCGCTTCCAGCAGCGGGCGATCCAGCTTCTCAATGCTGGAGTAGAGCGGCATTACCATAAACGGCAGCAGAATGTAGACCAGGCCGATGATAACGGCCGACGGGGTGTACATGATGCGCAGCGGCGTATCGATGACCCCCAGCCACAGCAGGAACTCGTTGAGATAGCCTTTGGTGCTGAGGAAGATTTTCAGCCCGTAGATGCGGATCAGTGAGTTGGTCCAGAACGGCACAATCAGCAGAAACAGCAGCAGCGGACGCACCTTCTCCGGCAGTCGGGCCAGAAACCAGGCGAAGGGATAGCCCAGCGCCAGGCAGGCCAGCGTCGCCAGCAGCGCCATATTCAGCGAGTGCAGCAGCACATCGTAATAGAGCGGGTCCAGCAGGCGCGTATAGTTATCCAGCGTAAAGACCATTTTGACGAAACTGGCGTCGTCGCGGGTCAGGAAGCTGGTGGCGATGATCATCAGGTTGGGCAGGAAGACAAACAGCACCAGCCAGCCCACGATCGTGGCGATCACCACATTCTGGAATTTACTGGTGTTCTTCATCGGCCAGCACAACCTCCCAGCTCTCTACCCAGTTAATGGCCATTTTCTGGTCCAGCGGGTGGTCAAAATCGGGGTCGTCTTCATTAAAGAATTCGCTGACCATCACCATTTTGCCATTTTCCAGTTCGACGACCGATTCCAGGGTCATCCCTTTGTAGTTGCGCTCGCGGATATAGCCGATCAAGCCGTCGGCATCGTTGCTGTCGTGAACTTCATCGACCCGCAGGTCTTCCGGTCGCAGCAGGACGTTGAGCCGCTGGCCCTTCTCGACGGGGAAATTGACGTAGATGTTGCATTCCCGGCCTTCGACGCTGGCACGCACACGTTGCGCGTCAAGGCGTTCAATAACCGTGGCGTTGAAGAGGTTGATTTCGCCGATGAAGCTGGCAACGAACAGGTTTTTCGGCTCTTCGTAAATTTCACGCGGCGAGCCGTCCTGTTCTATCTTCCCGTCGCGCATGACCACGATGCGGTCGGACATGGTCAATGCCTCTTCCTGATCGTGGGTGACAAACACGAAGGTGATACCGAGCTTACGTTGGAGCGCTTTCAGCTCGTTTTGCATCTGCTTGCGCAGTTTGTAATCCAGCGCCGACAGTGACTCATCGAGCAGCAACAGGCGCGGTTTATTGACGACGGCGCGGGCGATAGCGACACGCTGCTGCTGGCCGCCGGAGAGCTGATGGGGTTTACGTTGGGCAAATTCTTCGAGCTGCACCATCCGCAGCGCCTCGATGACGCGAGGGGGGATGTCCGCCGCCGGCGTTTTCTGCATACGCAGACCAAAGGCGACGTTTTCGAAGACGCTCATGTGGGGAAACAGGGCGTAGCTTTGAAAGACGGTATTGACGTGGCGGTCTTCCGCCGGAACATGGGTGATATCCTGGTCTTCGAGGTGAATTCGCCCGGTGTCGACATTTTCCAACCCGGCGATAAGACGAAGAACGGTGGTTTTACCGCAGCCAGACGGGCCAAGCAGGGTGAGAAATTCACCATTATTGATGGTCAGGTTGAGATCGGCGATGACCATTTTTCCATCAAAGCTTTTGCCAATTCCCGCCAGCTGTACTAGCGGAGAAAGCGAACGCGGTTGTATATTCAATTTTTGACTCTGTCCCATGTAGACGCAACGAAAAACGGGTCGTTGCGGGGTTTGTGGTTAACCACCTTTGGCGCTGCACATGATTATTTAAGGGCCAACATTCTACGGCAAACGCTTACGATAGCCAAACCTTGTCGCATACAGAAGCATGACCTTTACAACATTACGCCGGTTAATGTATTAAATTCTTATTTGCCGGGCTAAAAATGACCTGACGCAATATTTGTATTTTCGGGCTTATGAATAATGTTGTCACAAAAGAAGAGGGTGGCTACATGGATAAATTGCTTGAGCGTTTTTTACAATACGTTTCTCTGGACACACAGTCGAAGCCTGGTGTGCGTCAGGTACCAAGTACGGAAGGGCAGTGGAAACTGTTACGCCTGCTACAGAAGCAGCTGGAAGAGATGGGACTGGCCAACGTAACGCTGAGTGACAAAGGGACGGTAATGGGAACGCTTCCGGCAAACGTAGCCGGCGATATTCCGGCCATCGGCTTTATTTCTCACGTTGATACGGCTCCTGATTTCAGCGGCAAGAATGTGAACCCACAGATCGTCGAAAACTACCGCGGCGGCGACATCGCGCTGGGGATTGGCGATGAAGTGCTGTCGCCGGTGATGTTCCCGGTGCTGCATCAGCTGCTGGGGCACACGCTGATTACCACCGATGGTAAAACGTTACTTGGTGCCGACGACAAAGCCGGCATTGCCGAAATTATGACGGCTTTGGCTACGTTACAGGCCAAACAGATCCCGCACGGCGACATCCGTGTGGCCTTTACGCCTGACGAAGAGGTTGGCAAAGGGGCAAAGCACTTTGACGTTGCGGCCTTTGATGCCCGCTGGGCCTATACCGTCGACGGCGGCGGCGTGGGCGAACTGGAGTGTGAAAACTTCAACGCAGCGTCGGTGACCATCAAGATTGTGGGCAACAATGTTCATCCGGGAACCGCAAAAGGGGTGATGGTGAATGCGCTGTCGCTGGCGGCCCGCATCCATGCTGAAGTCCCGGCCGATGAGGCCCCCGAAACCACCGAAGGTTATGAAGGGTTTTACCACCTGGCGAATATCAAAGGCACGGTTGACCGTGCGGAGATGCATTACATCATCCGTGATTTTGACCGCAAGCAGTTTGAAGCCCGCAAACGCAAGATGATGGAAATTGCCAAGAAGGTCGGCAAGGGGCTGCACCCGGATTGCTATATTGAGCTGGTGATTGAAGACAGCTACTACAATATGCATGAAAAAGTGATTGCCCATCCGCATGTGGTCGAAATTGCTCGTCAGGCGATGGTAGATTGCAATATTGCGCCACAGATGAAGCCGATTCGCGGCGGCACCGACGGCGCCCAGCTGTCGTTTATGGGGTTACCTTGCCCGAATCTGTTCACCGGTGGCTACAACTACCACGGTAAGCATGAGTTCGTGACCCTGGAAGGCATGGAGAAAGCGGTGCAGGTGATTGTTCGTATTGCCGAGCTGACGGCAAAACGCGGCGCCTGATCTGCGCAGAACTCCCGGATAGCGCTGAGTTTATCCGGGCTACCCGCTACCAATACCCGTCTGTAACCCGGCCAGGGCGCAACGCGCCGCCAGCCGGGACGGGGATGTAGCTGATTTAGTCTTCGAAGAACCAGTATCCGCTGTTGACCAGCGCGGCCAACATGGCGAGGAAGGACGGATCTTCCAGCGCATCGCCAAAATGCTGCGCACTCAACGACAAGTGAGTCGCCAGAGCGTCCAGCGCCGGGCGGTGCGGAGAGTTAATTTTCTCGCCGTTGACGAAGACCTCGCCATCAATGCGCAGCACCCGCAGCCCGCCAAGGCGCGCCAGACGATCGCCTTGCTGCAGCGCGTCGTAAATCTCATCCGGCTGATACGGTGGTTCTGCAGGGGCGACGTCCAGTTCATGACGTGACTGGGTAATAAACTCGCCAAACCACTGTTTGAAATGTTCCGGCTGGTTGATCAGACCCAGCATCATGTCCCGCAAACGATCCAGCTCTGACGGCAGAATATCCGCAGGATGATCGCGTGCCGGCACGTCCGGGTCTGCGTAACGCTGGCTGCCCAGTTCACGCTGCAGAATATAATCGGCAAAACCGCTGAACAGCTCACGGGCGTTAGGCGAGCGGTAACCTACGGAATAGTTGAGCGAGTTTTCCAGCGAATAGCCTTCGTGCGGGAATCCTGGCGGGATATAGAGAATATCACCCGGCTCCATCTCTTCATCGATGATGGCGTCGAAAGGATCGACCTGCAGCAGGTCCGGATGCGGGCAGTGCTGCTTCATCGGCACCTTCTCGCCCACGCGCCAGCGACGACGTCCGGTTCCCTGGATGATAAACACATCGTACTGATCGAGGTGCGGGCCTACGCCACCGCCGGGAACGGAGAACGAGATCATCAGATCGTCGATCCGCCAGTCGGGCAGGGCGCGGAACGGATGCATCAGCGCAGCCGTAGGTTCATGCCAGTTGTTCACCGCCTGAACCAGCAGCGACCAGTTGTTTTCGCTCAGATGATCGTAGCTTTCGAAGGGACCATGGCTGACCTGCCATTTTCCGTCCTGATGGCTGACCAGGCGGCTGTCGACTTCGCTTTCCATCGCCAGACCGGCCAGTTCGTCCGGGCTAATCGGATCGATAAAATTGGCAAACCCGCGTTTTAGTACCACCGGGCGCTTTTGCCAGTAGCGTTCGATAAAATCAGGCCAGTTAAGCGTTAATTGATAATCCATTTTATTTATTCCACAGCAGGTGTTTGTTTGGGATTATACACGCCATCCTTCAAACTGCCTCTTTGTTGACGGCGATTGTCCTGTGCAGTCACAGAGTTCAGTGACCTCTGCTGCACAGCGGGTTAACTTTGGCTATCGTCCGGCAGTTGGCGACCAAAAATCACTTCCATACAGGCGCCGCCGAGCAGGCTCTCACTGGCAATAATCTCGCCGTCGTACTGCAGGACAATATCACGGGCCACGGAGAGTCCGACCCCTTGTCCAGGCCGCAGCGTATCGGCGCGCTGGCCCCTGTCAAACACGCTATCCCGCAGGCTCATCGGGATGCCGGGGCCGTCATCTTCCACCAGAATATGCAGATGATGGTCGTTGGTCTGACGCACGGACACCTCGACAAACTCCAGACAATATTTACAGGCGTTATCCAGCACGTTGCCCATCACTTCCATAAAGTCATTCTGTTCGCCGACGAAGCTGGTTTCCGGCGAGATATCGAGGGTGATATTGACCCCTTTACGCTGATAAACCTTATTGAGGGCCGATGTCAGCTTGTCGAGCAGCGGGGCCACCGGGTGCAGTTCACGGCTCAGGAGCGTACTGTCGCTGCGCATGCTGGCGCGATGGAGATAGTAACCAATTTGCTGCGAGATACGGCTGATCTGTTCGAGCATCACCGGCTCTGCCTCTGTGACATCCAGCTTCTGGCTGCGCAGGGAGCGTAGCGTGCTTTGCAGCACCGCCAACGGCGTTTTCAGGCTGTGGGTGAGGTCGGTTAAGGTGGTGCGATATTTGTCATAACGGTCGCGCTCACTTTTCAGCAACCGGTTAAGGTTGCTGACCAGGCGGGTCAGTTCGCGAGTCGTGTTCGGGTTGAGCATCTCGCGGTGGTGCTCTTCGAGTTCACGCACCTCTTTTGCCAGCGACTCAATCGGCCGCAGGCTCCACCAGGCGGCCACCCACAGCAGCGGGATCACCAGCAGCAGGTTGGCGACCAGCACGTAGATAAACCAGCTCCACACCATGTAGGAGCGCTTCAGTTCGACCGGGATGGTATCGACCACTACGATACTCAGCTGCGGCATCTTATCGGTAGCCGGATAGATATTGATCGCCACCGAGTGGGTCATTTCTGATTCGTCGTCCTGCTGGCGCAGCTCATCCAGCTGCTCCTGGACTTCCTGATTATTACGCAGCAACTTGCTGCTGCTGTCGACGTCGGATTCGATTTCGTGGAAGCCGTTGCTTTTGAGCCATTCGGGCTGGATGCGCTTGGCCAGCCATCCGACATCGCGCTGCATCCACAGCAGGTTGCCTTTAACGTCATAAATTAACGTGACCGTCGGGCTCTGCATGTTGAGATTTTCGGGGATATCAACATCGATGTGACCGTCTTCCCACTTCGCCAGCATATAGAACAGGTTGCTTTCCCCGCGCAGCAGGCGGAAGGTGGTTTTATCGAAGCTGACGCTGTAGCCCACCAGCGCGACCATACCGTAAGCCAGTGAGAGCACCAGCACCACGGCAGCTGTCGCCAGTAAAAAGCGAACGCGTAAAGACAGCGGCAAAATATGCCGTAGCGGGCCTTTCATCCGCGGAGTTCGAATAAATAACCCTGGCCGCGTACCGTCGTAATCACATCATTCGGGTGTTGCGCCTGGATTTTTTTCCGTAGTCGTCCCATCAGGACATCGATGGTGTGGCTTTCGCGCAGTTCGGCGTCGGGATAGAGCTGGAGCATCAGGGAATCTTTGCTGACCACTTTTCCGCGGTTGCGGATCAGCGTTTCCATAATGGTGTATTCAAACGCAGTCAGTTTGATCGGCTGATCGTTAATCGACAGTTCGCGACGCGACAGATCGACCTGGAAAGGCGGCAGAGAGATGAGCTGCGATGCCAGGCCGCTGTTACGGCGCAGCAGCGCCTGCATGCGCGCGGCAACTTCTTCAATGTGGAATGGCTTGGTGACGTAATCATCCGCCCCGGCGCTCAGCACCTCTACCTTATCCTGCCAGCCTTCGCGGGCGGTGAGCACCAGCACCGGCACCGATACATCATGGCTCCGCCAGCGGCGAATCAGGGACAGACCGTCTTCATCCGGAAGGCCAAGGTCGACGATGGCGATATCCGGCACATGTTCGCCGAGATAATAGTCTGCTTCTTTTGCATCTTCCGCGGCATCCACCTGGTGTCCCAGCTCCTGCAGCTGAACTTTCAGGTGATGGCGCAGCAGAGCGTTATCCTCAACCACGAGTACGCGCATGCCAGTTCTCCCTTTCATTTTTGATTTGAATAGTTTAGCGCTAATTATACACGTTGAATATAAACAGCTGTTAAATAACGAATTTCAATTAACGCTTCGCGTGTTTCCCCGCTGAAACGTCATTTTGCTACCAGGTCATTGATATGCTGGCAGAATACTGAAACACGTGGTGTAGACCGTCATCCGTCCGCCTGCACCTTGCATACTTTGGTTGCCGAAGGCAGTAGCGGAGTGCCGTCCTCAGCAACCGGCGACATTAGCGGAATCGCCTGCCGGGTGCGCTTATCGATCAGCACAGAATGAGGCTCGCCGCTGGCGAAAAGATAGTGCTCTCCCCACTGGCGCAGTGCGACCACGAGGGGAAACAGGCATTCTCCTTTTGCTGTCAGGACGTACTCCTGATAAGCGCTGCCATCCGAGGCGGCCTGGGTCCTGAGGATGCCGGCATCAACCAGCTTATGCAGGCGGTCGGAGAGAATATTGCGCGCCATTCCCAGGCTGCGCTGAAAGTCGCTGAAGCGGCTCATGCCATCAAAAGCGTCGCGCACGATCAGCAGCGACCAACGGTCGCCGATAATATCCACGCTGCGGGCGACGGGACAGGGTTCGTTTTTCATTATTTTACTCGGCACAATGCGCGATCCTCGCGGTTATGAATCCAGTTGCATTTTAAAACCACATGCTCTAGCCTTCAACTAGTTTTATTTTGAAACCAGGTTGCCGGGGCAGAGAATCATGAAAACATCCATCGTATCGCTTTCACCTTCCGGCCCGGTAGTGGCTATGTCCACTGGCCTGGTATGGTTGTTCGCGATCGCCAGTGGCCTCAGTGTAGCAAACGTCTATTACGCCCAACCGTTGCTTGATGGGCTGGCACGGGAGTTTGCTATCAGCGACGCCTCCGTCGGAGGCGTGGTAACGGCAACTCAGATCGGCTGCGCTCTGGCGCTACTGCTGCTGGTGCCGCTTGGCGATCGCCTGAATCGCCGTCGGCTGATGGGCACGCAGCTTATCCTGTTGATCGGCGCGCTGATTACGGTAAGCGCAGCATCTTCTGCGGTTATGCTGCTGGGCAGCATGCTGGCGGTGGGACTACTGGGCACCGCAATGACGCAGGGCCTGATCGCCTATGCCGCCAGCGCAGCCAGACCGCACGAGCAGGGGCGGGTGGTCGGTGCCGCGCAGAGCGGCGTATTTATCGGGCTGTTGCTGGCTCGGGTATTTTCCGGTGGCATTAGCGACCTCTTCGGCTGGCGCGGGGTCTATCTGTTCGCCGCCCTGCTGATGCTGAGCATCGCATTTCCGCTGTGGCGACGGTTGCCGGTGCTCACGGTAGCAAAGAGTACGCTGAGCTATCCGCAACTGCTGGCATCGATGCTGACTCTGCTGCGTCAGGAGAAAATCCTTCAGGTTCGCGGCGTGCTGGCGCTGCTGATGTTCGCCGCCTTCAATATTTTCTGGTGTGCGCTGGTGCTGCCGCTGAGTGCGCCGCCTTATGGTTTTTCCCACACGGCTATCGGTGCTTTGGGGTTGGTTGGGGTTATCGGGGCACTGGCTGCCGGGCATGCCGGAAAGTGGACCGACAGGGGCTACGGGCAACGTACCAGCGCCGCGGCATTGGTGATACTGCTACTTGCCTGGTGGCCGCTATCGCTGATGGCGTGGTCGCCGGTAGCGTTGCTGATCGGGATCGTGCTGCTGGATTTGGGGGGACAGGCGCTGCATGTGACTAACCAGAGTATGATTTTTCGTACCCGACCCGAAGCACACAGCCGGCTCGTAGGACTCTATATGTTGTTTTATGCTGTTGGCAGCGGACTGGGGGCTGCCGGTACGACGGCGGTTTACGCCGTCGCCGGATGGCAAGGGGTGTGCGTGCTGGGGGCTGTCGTCAGCCTGCTGGCGCTCATATTCTGGTTTGCAACCCGCCGCGTGGCGTCTGGCAAATAAACAGGCAGGCGTGCTATAGAAAAACTGGGGAAAGCGATCCATTCGGATGTCGGGGGGCGCTGGTGCCGGGTGAATTCGGAAAACCCTCTTCCCTTGCGGAAAGAGGGTTGTGGGGCTTACTTCAGCTCGTCAACCATAGTGGTAGCGCGGCCGATGTAGTTGGCCGGGGTCATCGCTTTCAGACGCACTTTTTCCGCGTCCGGCAGCGGCAGGCTGTCGATGAACTGCTGCATCCCTTCGGCATCAACGCGTTTGCCACGGGTCAGCTCTTTCAGTTTCTCGTACGGTTTTTCGATCCCGTAGCGGCGCATCACGGTCTGGATCGGCTCGGCCAGAACTTCCCAGTTGTGATCCAGTTCGTCCAGCAGACGATCGCCGTTCAGCTCCAGCTTGCTAACGCCTTTCAGGGTGGACTGGTAGGCAATCAGCGCATAGCCGATACCCACACCGAGATTACGCAGTACGGTGGAGTCCGTCAGGTCACGCTGCCAGCGAGAGACCGGCAGTTTGCTGGCCAGGTGCTGCATCATGGCGTTAGCCAGACCGAGGTTACCTTCGGAGTTTTCGAAGTCGATCGGGTTAACTTTGTGCGGCATGGTGGAAGAACCGATTTCGCCGGCGATGGTTTTCTGTTTGAAGTGGTTCAGGGCGATGTAACCCCACACATCACGATCGAAATCGATCAGAATAGTGTTGAAACGTGCGATGCAGTCAAACAGTTCGGCAATGTAATCGTGCGGCTCGATCTGGGTGGTGTACGGGTTCCATTCGATGCCCAGCGAAGTGACAAACTCTTCGCTGAACTGGTGCCAGTCAACTTCCGGATAGGCGGCGATGTGGGCGTTATAGTTACCGACCGCACCGTTGATTTTGCCCAGGATTTCCACCTGATTCAGCTGGCGATACTGGCGCTCCATGCGGTAAGCGACGTTCGCCATCTCTTTACCCATGGTAGACGGCGTTGCCGGCTGACCGTGAGTACGGGACAGCAGCGGGACGTCGCGGTACTGAACCGCCAGCGCTTTAATCGCGTCGATCAGCTGGCGCCAGTAAGGCAGCACCACTTCGTCACGCGCGGTTTTCAGCATCAGCGCATGGGAGAGGTTGTTAATGTCTTCGGAGGTGCAGGCGAAGTGGATGAACTCGGACACCGCGTGCAGTTCAGCGATATCGGCCACTTTTTCCTTGAGGAAATATTCGACGGCTTTCACATCATGGTTAGTGGTGCGTTCGATGGTTTTGATGCGCTGAGCATCTTCCACGCTGAAGTCGGCAACGATTTTATCAAGGTAACCGTTTGCGTCGGCAGCAAAAGCAGGAACTTCCTTGATCGCTGCGTGCGCGGCTAACTTCTGCAGCCAACGTACTTCAACCTGTACACGAAATTTCAGCAAACCGAATTCGCTGAAAATTCCGCGCAGCGCGCTGACTTTATCGCCGTAGCGTCCATCGACAGGGGAAACGGCGGTCAGTGAGGATAATTCCATAGATCACAACTCCGGGGTTAAATGAGCAAGAATTTGTTTTGCCTGGTTAACCAGACGATTACGAGAAAACATAAGCTGCATGCGGCCACCGCCGACCTGATGCCAGAGCACGGCGGCGCGAATGCCTGCCAGCAGAGAGGCGCGAACTTTCGCCTGAACCTGCGGGCTTTGCAACACGGCCGGTGAGCCGGTTACCTGAATACGTGGGCCTAACGGACTGATCACATCAACATAAATCCCGGCCATGGCGCTGAGTAACGTTTCAGACTGCAGGTCGAAATGTTCCAGCTGGCGGCGCAGGCCGGAGATGCGGTTGCCAAGGGTGTCCATCGCCCCTTTGCTACCGTCAAGCTTACGCTCCAGCACCATCAGGCTCAATGTGTAGCGGGTCAGTTCTGCATTGAGGCCCTGACGACTGCCGCTATTGAGTACGCCGAGCATGGTTTCCAGCCCGAGGCGAAGATTAGCTTCACTGCCACCGTACACTGCCAGCGTGGAGTTCGGGTTGAGATCGATAATGCTGTTCAGTGAAACGTGCAGGGCATCGCTGTCGCAATGGCCCTGATGTGCCAGCTGCTGTACCAGACGGGCGGCCTGGCAAATACCGGCTAGCGCCAATGTGATGTCATAATAATTCTTCGCCACACATACTCCTTGTAAACCGTCGGCGACGGACTCTGCCGCACCGGCGGTAAAAACGGTCTGTCAGGACTGCAGCGGCAGACGCTGCTCGATCACGCCACCACCGAGGCACACTTCACCACGATAGAAGACCGCAGACTGGCCAGGCGTAACGGCCGCAACCGGCTCGTCAAAGATAACTTCAATGCGCTCGTCATCCAGAGCATTCACCGTGCAGGGGATGTCGGTCTGACGATAACGGGTTTTCACCGTGCAGCGCAGGGTACCGGTAACCGGCTGACGGTCAACCCAGTGCAGCTGTTGAGCTATCA
Source organism: Klebsiella sp. R445 (assembly GCF_051131755.1). Classification (NCBI taxonomy): domain Bacteria; kingdom Pseudomonadati; phylum Pseudomonadota; class Gammaproteobacteria; order Enterobacterales; family Enterobacteriaceae; genus Klebsiella; species Klebsiella sp. R445. The sequence continues at coordinate 1,061,860 of NZ_CP180446.1, read as the reverse complement.
GACCTTTTGACATCAGACGCGGGTGGTCGTGGCCTTGTGCCACCACCAGAATATTGTTTTCGACGTCTTTATCGACAACGTACCACGGATCTTCGCTGCCTTCTTTGGTCCCGCCGATACCGAGGCCTTTACGCTGCCCCAGGGTATGGTACATCAGACCCTGGTGCTCGCCGATTTCGTCGCCATCAACGGTGACGATTTTGCCTGGCTGGGCCGGGAGGTAGCGGCCGAGGAACTCGCGGAATTTACGTTCACCGATAAAGCAGATCCCGGTGGAGTCTTTTTTCTTCGCGGTGATAAGGTCAAGATCTTCGGCGATTTTACGCACCTGCGGCTTTTCCAGCTCACCCACCGGGAACAGGCTTTGGGCGATCTGCTCGTGGCCGAGGGTGTAGAGGAAGTAACTCTGATCTTTATTGCCATCCAGGCCGCGCAGCAGCTGGCTTTTGCCGTTGACATCGGCACGGCGCACGTAGTGGCCGGTGGCGATATAGTCGGCGCCGAGATCTTCGGCAGCAAACTCCAGGAAGGCTTTAAATTTGATCTCTTTGTTGCACAGAATATCCGGGTTCGGCGTGCGCCCGGCTTTATATTCGGCCAGGAACAGTTCAAACACGTTGTCCCAGTATTCTGCGGCAAAGTTTACGGTATGAAGCTCAATCCCGAGCTTATCGCAGACGGCTTGCGCGTCGGCGAGATCGGCAGCGGCGGTGCAGTATTCCTCACCATCGTCTTCCTCCCAGTTCTTCATGAACAGGCCTTCTACCTTATAACCTTGCTGAAGCAGCAACCAGGCAGAAACAGAGGAATCGACGCCGCCGGACATGCCGACGATCACTTTTTTTTGGCTTTCTGACATTGGAATATTCACCACATTGAACTTCAAGGCGGCATATTCTAGCACGCACTAGCGGCTCAGGCACCCCCCAGGAGCGGCCAGTTAAACGCACCAATCAGTGACAGCGGCTGGCGCGGGTCCTGTTGATAGCTGCGGATGCTCTCGGCAACCAGTTGGGAGCGTAGATTTGGCGCGTTGAGGATCTCCTCCGCGCTCAGCCACAGGCAGCGGTCGATATCGCTGTCGTGAGGTTCAGTGGCGCACATATCGTTAAGTTCAATGGCGAACAGAAAGCGCAAAAACGGCGTTTTGTCGGGGGCTATCCACTGATGCATGCGGATAAAGTGCTGCGGCGTCGCGCGAATGCCGGTCTCTTCCCACAACTCGCGTTCGGCGGCCTGGACCAAAGTTTCATCGGCTTCGAGGTGACCGGCGGGCTGGTTCCACAGCGCTTTACCGTTGATGGTTTCCTCAACGATTAGAAATTTGTCCTGCGCGTGGACGATGCAGGCGACGGTGACGTGCGGTTTAAACATGCGGTGGGTTCCTTTTGTGATTACTCAACCTGGCGCCACTCACCGTTAGCAATACCATCGAGCGTGTAGCCACCCATGGCGTAACGAATCAGGCGCAGCGTGGGATATCCCACGTGAGCGGTCATGCGGCGAACCTGACGGTTGCGCCCTTCATAGAGGGTGATTTTCAGCCAGCTGGTGGGAATCGCTTTACGTTCGCGGATGGGCGGGTTTCGCGCCCATAGCCAGGCGGGTTCCGCCACCCGTTCGATACCGGCGGGCAGGGTGGGGCCATCGTTGAGGGGGACGCCATCGCGCAGCGCGCTCAGGGCCTGGTCTGTTGGCAGGCCCTCAACCTGGACATAGTAAATTTTGCCGGTGCGTTTGCCCGGCTGGGTCAGTTGCGCCTGCAGCGCGCCGTCGTTGGTCAGCACCAGTAGCCCCTCGCTGTCGCGGTCAAGACGACCCGCGGCATAGACGCCGGCGACCGGAACAAAATCTTTTAGGGTGCTGCGTCCGGCTTCGTCTGTAAATTGCGGCAACACATCGTAGGGTTTATTAAACAAGATGACGCGTTTTGGCTGGTGTTCTTTACGTTGTCTGGCACTTTGTTGTGAGCTGAATCGCTCAACGCGATGTTTTCTAAATGAAGTTTTCTGCATGGTATTTTCAGATCCTGGCAATTGCCGCATTATAGCCTAATTACGAATGCCTTTCATGGACGCAAACATTCAGGTAGTATTGACATGCTCATCACAATTTTTTAACAAAAATATTGCTCAAACTGATTCGCGCTACTAGAAGGCGGCACGGACGCGAATCTCCGGTTAGCGGGATGACCCGGTGGCGGGAGTGGGCGGATAAAGCCAACGCTCGGTTAGTGTGAAAAGGAAGAGCAGAACCAGAAGCGCTCGAAGGAGAGGTTAATGGAAAGCAAAGTAGTAGTTCCGGCGGAAGGTCAGAAAATCACCCTGCAAGATGGCAAACTGAATGTTCCTAACAACCCGATCATCCCGTTTATCGAGGGTGATGGTATCGGTGTTGATGTGACCCCAGCGATGCTGAAAGTGGTGGATGCCGCCGTTGAGAAAGCCTATAAAGGCGAGCGTAAAATTTCCTGGATGGAAATTTACACCGGCGAAAAATCGACCCAGGTTTATGGCCAGGACGTCTGGCTGCCTGCCGAAACTCTTGATCTGATTCGTGACTATCGTGTTGCTATCAAAGGCCCTCTGACGACGCCAGTTGGCGGCGGTATTCGTTCTCTGAACGTTGCGCTGCGCCAGGAACTGGACCTCTACGTCTGCCTGCGTCCAGTACGTTACTACCAGGGCACCCCGAGCCCGGTTAAACATCCTGAACTGACCGACATGGTTATCTTCCGTGAAAACTCCGAAGATATCTATGCAGGTATCGAGTGGAAAGCAGACTCTGCTGACGCTGAAAAAGTTATCAAATTCCTGCGTGATGAGATGGGTGTGAAGAAAATTCGCTTCCCGGAACATTGCGGTATCGGTATCAAGCCGTGCTCTGAAGAAGGCACCAAGCGCCTGGTTCGTGCGGCTATCGAATACGCTATCACTAACGATCGCGATTCGCTGACTCTGGTACACAAAGGCAACATCATGAAGTTCACCGAAGGCGCGTTCAAAGACTGGGGTTACCAGCTGATTCGCGAAGAGTTCGGTGGCGAACTGATTGACGGCGGCCCGTGGCAGAAGATCAAAAACCCGAACACCGGTAAAGAAATCATCATCAAAGACGTTATCGCTGACGCCTTCCTGCAGCAGATCCTGCTGCGTCCGGCTGAGTACGATGTCATTGCATGTATGAACCTGAACGGTGACTACATCTCTGATGCCCTGGCGGCACAGGTTGGTGGTATCGGTATCGCTCCGGGCGCAAACATTGGTGACGAATGTGCACTGTTCGAAGCGACCCACGGTACTGCACCGAAATATGCAGGTCAGGATAAGGTGAACCCAGGTTCTATTATTCTGTCCGCTGAGATGATGCTGCGCCACATGCAGTGGTTCGAAGCCGCAGACCTGATCGTTAAAGGCACCGAAGGCGCTATCGCTGCTAAGACCGTGACCTATGACTTCGAACGTCTGATGGAAGGCGCTAAACTGCTGAAATGTAGTGAGTTTGGCGACGCGATCATCGCGAACATGTAATCCAGTCTCTGGGTTAAACAATAACGGGAGCTTAACAGTTCCCGTTTTTAATTATTGGCTTTCGAATGGTTATCAAAACATTATCAAAACAAGTTATCAAAACCCCCTCCACAAAAACCTCAAATAGCCACCTTGGTCCATCCTTTCCCACGGTCATCATGGTATCTGTCCGTTTGTTGTTGAGTCTTATGCCCCAGTAAATCTTTTGTGTTTATGCCCTGTGCTTTATAAAGTCGTTCGGAAAGTGATCTTTGCTCATGGAACGTTGCCGGCGTACCTTCACCCCAGTCGATATTTGCACAATCCCTTGCCTTGCTAAAATTCATCGTCAGCGTTCTGGCTTTAACCTGAGCGCCACGTTCTGCCTGAGATGTTGTTCTGAAAAAATGCACCAAAAATGGACTCACCGCATAATCCCGGCAACGACCTATTACGTCGCGAAGGCTCCAGTTTATCGCGTTGCATCGCAATGCCAGAGGAATGGCTATCTTGCTACCTGCTGCTGATGTTCAATTACTGGCAAACGGGGAGGGCGATCCCTAAAAGTCGGTTATCGAAAATAGCACGGCTAAGCAACGACCGTTGGTCTTCCGTTGAATCCTCGTTAAAGGAGTTTTTTAACGACAACGGTACCGAATGGGTTCATGAGCGCATTGAAAGAGATCTTGAGATGGTTCGTTCCTCTCAACGTCAGAAATCTGATGCCGGTAAAGCCTCAGCAAAAGCAAGAAAGGCCAAAAAATCAACGACAGAGCAACGAGAAGGTAACGACCGTTCAACGGGCGTTGATAATCCGTTTGAACAGGATGGCAACGGCAATCCAACTAATAAAGATCCAGATATAGATACAGATCTAAAAGAAAACCCCCTCTCTACGCGGGAGCGAAATTCCAGATGTTCAGGAGCCGCAATTTCTCGCAGGCATGGATATCCCCATCGGTAAATTCACGATGCATGAAAACTGGCGACCATCGCAGGACTGGCCACGTCTGGCAGCCACGTGGGGAATATCGCTTCCTGAACCGGCTTACCTGCCGACTGAACTGGCTGAGTTTACCGCCTACTGGGAATCAGAACGGAAGGTATTCACACAGGTCCAGTGGGAACAAAAATTCGCCCGTAGCGTCGTGAACGCCAGAGCTAAATCCAGACCACAACCAGTAACCGGAGGTAACGGCCATGCAGGACTTCAACCAGTTAACACCGCATCCCGGGCAGTCCAGGAAATTCAGGCAGCCAGAGAGCGCTGGGAGCAGGAAAACGGGCTTACTGGAGGCGGACATGGCATGGAGGCTCTGGACGGTCATGGGGGAAATATTTTCGAACCGCTGGACCCAGAAGAACGGGGCGGCGCCGTCGGATATGTGGATTGCCCAGATTGGGTCGATGACTGATGCGCAGATCACGCTGGTTTGTCGTCAGTGCATGGAGCGGTGCGCTATGGGGAACACCTGGCCGCCAGATCTGGCTGAGTTTGTAGCGTTGGTTTCAGAGAGCGGGGCAAATCCGTTCAATCTGACCTCCGAAACGGTCATGACCGAGTACAAACGCTGGCGTAACGAATCCTACCGCTACGCTGGCAGTGATAAATATCCGTGGACACAAGACGTGCTGTATCACATTTGCGTTGAGATGCGGCGAGCTGGTGTAGAGCGCCAGATGACAGAGAAGGAGCTGCAAAAACTGGCAGAGAAACTACTGACGAAGTGGACAAAGCATGTTGCCAACGGATTCACCATTCCACCGATCCACCGGCAGCTTGAAGCACCACGGCATCCACCCGGGCCGACACCCGCACAGATTTTGATAGAAGAGTACAAACGCCGCAAAGCGGCAGGTTTAACCAAGTAAGCGAGTTTTGACCATGACCAAAAAATCTAAAGAACGAGTTACACAAGTACAGATGGTAATCGCCATCGTGCACAGAACGCCGGAATGCGTCCTGCAGGATGTTTGCGATGTACTGGATTTACCCTCGAGCTCCGCGGGTAATCTTCTACGCCGACTCCATGCTGCTGGCAAATTACGGCGCATACACAACGGCACTCAGTATGTTTATCGGGTGCCTGTAGGCACTGAGATCCCAAACGTTAAATTGCCTGAGCCGGCCATCAAAACTACGTCGGAGAAAGCTCAGCAGGTGAACGATGCCATCATTCTGGCCCGCCAACTTGAAGAAAAAGGGCTATACCGCCGCGCGGCGACGACTTACACAGCCATTCTAGGAATGGTCAGCAATGCTAGCGAGTTGTGGAATATCGCACGCTTGCGCAACCGCTGTCTCCGCAACGCGGCGAGGTGCTGATCATGGCTAATAAATCACGCGAGCAACAACAGGTTAGTGTCCGGAAAACTATTGAGTTGACCCGGGAGAAGGGCCGGTTGACGGTCAAAGAGGCCTGCGGCGAGTTGCACATGTGTCGGGATGTGGTTGGAAAGTATTTCCGATCAGCTGCCAAAACCGGAAAAGTTATTCGCTATGGGAGCCTGGGGTTGTTTCGTGACCAGCGCGCGGTCATCGATTTTGACCTATGCAGATTTGACTATCGGAAGAATGTAGGAGCAGCCAGATGAGCATCGTTAAAACCCATATCGGTACATGAAGTCCTTGATATAACCTGCGAGGTGACCTTCCGGCATGGAACGCTCCGCCTCAACGGCGCTGTCAGCGAAAATCTTCTGACTCTGCTGATACAGGAACTGAAGCGATGATCCCGCTACCTTCAGGAACCAAAATCTGGCTGGTTGCCGGTATTACCGACATGCGCAACGACTTCAATAGGCTGGCCGCCAGGGTGCAGAAAGCGTTGAAAGATGATCCGATGTCCGGCCACGTCTTCATCTTCCGGGGCCGCAGCGGCAGCCAAGTCAAACTGCTCTGGTCCTCCGGCGACGGGTTGTGCCTGCTGACAAAACGGCTGGAGCGTGGACGCTTTGCCTGGCCATCGGCCCGTGATGGCAAAGTGTTCCTTACCCCGGCACAGGTGGATAAGCTTCGCCGGATGAATTTTGGCTGTCGCTCAGAAAAAGTATCCCGGCGTATCGCACGGATGGAAGCCGAGCTTAACCGGCTTCAGACGGAAAGCGATGCGCTGACAGGCCGGTCAATTGGGTCAGCGAATTGCTGCCATGGAGCATTACGCTACCTGCTGAATAGCACACATCGTTAGCGCCGACTTTGCCTGCTGTTGTGTTGTAGAGGAAAATTTGGACGTATTTCCCCAAATAACAGTCTTATATGCTAGTTGAGGAATTGCAGGTTAAGTCCAGCGAAAATTTGCCAGCGAGGTTGTCCTGGGCCACGATCTGCAATACTCCCCTGAGGTTCGATAAAGAAGTTATACACTGTTTTTTGATCTTTAATCACCTGACCGATACCAAGCCCCAGCGGAACGCTGTAATCGTCGTTTTGGAGGTTATAGGCCCAAATTGGGGCTGAACGTAAATAGGTGCCGCCACCCAACTGATAGAACATAAACGGCTGGAATGTCGCCAGATTTACATCCGCGCGATCACCCTCACCCCCTACGCTATGTTGCCATGATGCGAGATAACCATACTGGAACTTTGGATTACTGGCGTCAAACAGGACGTTGACCAGCCCTGCGGAGGTTTTACCCGTACCGAGTGCATCTTCTGATGCGGTGGGTAGTGTTACCTGTGGGCCAAAACCAAAACTTACAGCCGGGTTTCCAGTGTCAATAAGCCAGGAAGCAAAGAGATTTAGATCACCGACACCTGTCTGATGGCTTCCAGTTGGTGGGGCTGGATAGGTATTAATTGGCAATGATGCACGCAGAAGCCATTTGCTTTCGCCTAATGAAAACGGTGTCGCATACCGGAACCAGAACTGGTTGGCATCCTTATCGGTTCCGCTCACATTGCCAATATAGTAGTTCTGCATGTTAAACGCAGTCATGTTAGCAAGCGGGTTGTTGGCCTGTGCGACATTTCCACCACCATCAGCTGCCCAGGTATTGCTTGCAAGTAGAGCTAATGCGCCAAAACCAAGTATTTTCTTCATATTAATCCAAGAAGTAGTCATTATTTTTAATAATCCTGAACATCAACAGCCAAAAAAATGGCAATAGATGTTGTCAGATTTCTTGTACTGCTGACAGATAAGGAGAATCAATCACGCAGACTGATCCTCCTTCATGTGCTAAGTTTTATTCCGGTTGTGATACCACTGGATGGTTTTTCTGCATATTCTGCGAATACTTCAAGATCGAATCTACTGAATCAGGTAAATAAGCACGCATCAGGGCATTCCAGTTTTTAGTGGTCTGGAAATTATTTATCGCATTATCTCCGCAGTTGAAATGCAGGGTGTAACTTCCATCTTTGTTTGCTTCTGCATTGTGCGAGTTAATCACAAAATGATCGGTTTTTACCCAGCCTTCGGCATTGTAGACCGTCAACGACCAGTAACCATTTTTGTCATACTGGACAGGTAACGGTTTAATGGTGGTGGAGCTGCACTGTGCGTTCTTCGCGCCTTCATCTGCCGGAGCGACAACCCAATAAAATGCATGTTTTGCTGGCAACCCGCCCCATCCACCGATATTCACCAGTTGATATTGCGGAGTGATTGGCTTGTCCCCTTTAGAGACAAAACCTTTGTAGATAACGGCTTCTTTCGGACCACGTTTTACCAGTTCAGTGCGCAGTTTGTTGAATGAATCAACATCATACTTCACTTTACTTTTGTAGGGTTCCGGGGTTCCACCAAAACTGACTTTTACCGAGTCCTGGCGTTTGTTCATTTCCGCAATGCCCTTCTCATCAAGGCTGCGCGGTTGTGTACGCATGAAGAGATAAACAAATCGACCATACGTCAAATCAGAAGGTTTGATAGTCACCGTCTGGCCCGGATAAACCACAGCAATAGTGAAATGGTCTTCATCGAAGATATGAACACTTTGATAAAGGTCATAAGGTGGAACCGAAACGGTTAAACCTTCTTTGGTGTCGAAGACACCATATGAATAAACCAGATCAAAGTTTGAACGAATGACAGTTTGATTTTTCAGATCGATCCCTTTTCGTTCATGACGAAACTTATTCCCGCCCGAATCAAGGGTTTCCGCTGCAAAATATTTCGCCGTTTCTGCACGGATAACGTTATCCATGGTAACTTTGACGCCATCTTTAGCGGTAAATGATGGGTTAGTCGCGGTGGCATCACCATCCGGTTTCACACCCGTATCTACAGCAAATACACATGTACTGGTCAGAAGTGCTGCCGCAATCGCAAAAGAGCATGCTAATTTTTTCATCTGTTTTTCCCTGTTTAATAAGGTGGCAATCGCCGCCTTGGGGTTAATACTGAACGTTATTTAACGGGTTTTGGTTCAGGCAGGTTATAGGTGTTGTCCTGAATGCCCTGCGTCGGGAAGTAAACGCGCAATGCCAGCGTCCAGTTATCCGTTGGAGCAATTAACAGGTTTTCCGCATTATTCCCGCAGGTCTCCGCTGTACCGTAATGCATCGTGAACGTCTTTCCATCTGGATTTAGCTTCAGCTCTTTATTGGACAAGCTTGAACCTTTCTCTGTGTGCAGATAAAGATCATCACCGTAGATAGTCATCGAGTAGAATCCGAGGTCAGGCTTTGCCATACCCGGCACTGCATAGGTCGCGGTGTAACAAACATCCTTACTGACTTTATAGGTGTTAAAGGAATACCAGGCTGCATTATCAGGCAATAAACCCGTGGCGACTGCGGCTCCGATATTTACATCTTCTTGCGGATATTTACCACGTGCGCCCATTGTTTTGCTTACACCACGTTTATCCGCCAACTGACGATAGTGCGTTTGCAGTTTTTTCAGTTCAGCTTTGTTCCAGTCAGTCGCTTTAAATGCCTTTGGTGTGTAACCATCAGGGAAGGTGACTTTGTACTGGTCCTGGATTTGATGCGCTTTTTCGATGTCTTTTGGATCGTTAGGGTTAACCTGAGTACGGATATTCAGTACAACGAAATTAGTCGCCCTAGCAGGATCGATCTTGTAGTCACCCGCACCATAGTAGACATGCTCGGTCGTATGGTCGTGATCCATGATGTGCAACGAGATGTAGCGGCCATCCCCCTTCGGAACATGTACTGTTGCACCGTGGGAAGCATCGATAATGGCAAAAGAATACAGTGTGTCACGATTCATCAACACAGCAGGTTGCTTGTCGATTTCCATCGGCATTCTGTGATGGTAGAAGGTGTTGGTTGCACCATGCTTTACTTCCGCATTCATCGACATATCAAGTTCAGCGAACGCATAGTTTTCTGGTGTGACACTCACATTTGTTTTGCCTGGCAATGAGGTTTCCAGTTCACGGGCTTTATCCAGACTGAGAGGCGCAGCCGCCCAAGCGTTACTGACGAACAAAGCAAGGACACTAACGCAAAGAATTTTCTTCATAATATTTCCAGTATAATTAGACGAACTTACTGAAAAGAATAGTCAAATATTAATGGGGTCGTGAGTTAATTTGGGTTTAAATGTAAACCCGAGGAGGGAACCTTCTTTTCAAGCCAGAATAGTCCTGATAATGGAACCGTGTTCGAACATCGGCTGAAGCATATGCCAGTCGAAAATTCATGGCATGCACATACCAATCTGGTCACTTCGACCGGAATAAAAATGGAATGAAGCATCGAAGACAAAACATCTGGCTGTTCTTCTTTTCAGGTCACTGAGATGAGAGGGTATCGATCTACTTGCGGCGTAATCTTCGTCAATACGGTTCTCGATGGACGCTTGCATAGAAGCTAAATCGGCATAATGCCAATGCTCGTCATATTGACGCCGGCGCCAGTAACAGATTGTTATATAGCGATATTTTTTGATCTCTCCACTTGTTCAATATAAATTTGAGATTAAACAACGGGGCGATAAATGAAAGTAGATCTATATGAGGCACATCACCATAGAGTTAAACTCTTGGCAGTTATCGAAGCGAACTATCTTGAGATCTACGTTGACGGGTCGGCGCGTGGTGTGAACTTCTTCAACTCAGACATTCGTCTGAAGGAAGATATAAGTGATGCGGTTCCTGGTGCGGCCGCCAACGTGATAAAGCAACTGCGACCGGTATCTTACAAGTTCAAAAATACGGAATACTCAGTCGGTAAGACATACAGCTTCGGGATTCTGGCACAGGAGGCGGAGAAGGTTATTCCAGACCTTATCCAGACGATGAGCGATGATACTAAGTCCATCGATCCACTGGCGGCGATTGGTCTACTGCTGGCACATAACAAGGAACTGGAGGCACGAGTATCAGCATTGGAAGAGAAATTACATAACTAATTTAAGTCGGCTGGTGGTCATCTTGCCCACCACGATAGTTTCGTAATAACTCGCCCTACGGAAGATAACGGATTTGTGACCAATTACTTAGCTCTGCAGCAGTGTGAGCTCGATAAGAACTGTGAGTAGCCGAATTTATCAAGCCATAATGCAGGTGGCGATTTATCTACTGGGGCAATATAGTATATAGAGTTCATGGAATTACGGAAACTAGATTGGTTTGACTACAGAGATGTTAAAGAGTAAAAATGGGTGAGGTCACTCTAAATTCCCAAAAGACATATTTTCGGTATATCATTTGTAGTTGTTGCTTATTTTAAAAATAAAAAATAGAAAATAATTCTGCTTATCTGGTTACAGCTGAAAATTAGCTCAATTATTAAATGGCTAGCGAGCGTTGTTGTTATTAATGCTGTCGACATAATGTGGTGTATTTAATTTTTACGATAAATTTCACATCTAAAAACACCCATCACCAATAATTCCATTTTTTTTGATTTCAATGCTAATTTTTTTGTCTGAATCGATGTGTGTGGAGCTGGATTTATTATAAAAGTCTCTGTGTGGACTTTTATTTTCACCAAATTAAATTACAGTACACACACTTCGTATGACGCCAATGGCCTCAATTAAAACTTATTACCCCTTTCTCATTTCAGAACAAAGAATCTATTGGGGGGGATGAGTACTACTCATTTTAACAGAGCAGATGCACTTCATTCATCGAAGAGAAACGGCGAAGAAAGCAAAATTCGTGTTGCGTTTTCAACATCGTATCCTAGGCTTTAACTTAATGATTTCTGGCCTTTTGTGCTGAAAAAACAACAACTGATCGATTTAGTTAACCGCTAAAATCATCATTCCTTCTCCGGAGAAAATAGAATGACAACTCGCTTCAAGTTAGCCGCCTGCACCAGCGTAATGGCGGCTATACTTTTCTCTACGTCGGCCATGGCCGATCGTTTTCAGGACCTTGCCAACCTGCCGATGGAAAAAAACCGCCCAACGGTTTCGACCGCCGACACGCTGATGCAGGAACTGACCTTCCAGCGTGCATCGCAGTCCTACCTGTGGGCAATGCCACTGCTGAATACAGCAGGCATGCGCGATGGCGCTGAGCAGGCGTTTGGCACCGGTTACAACATCATGCCAATCTGGAAAAAACGTCTGGATGCGAAAACCAAGATCACCACACCCAACTCCGACCTGATTTATGGCGTGATGTTTGAAAATCTGGCTAAAACCGGACCACTGGTGTTTGAGGCGCCTCCTGGCCTGCAAGGGATCCTGCTCGATTTCTGGCAGCGCCCAATGCCAGTGGACGGCATGGAGTATCAGGGGGATGTCGGCCTGCCGGGTCCTGACGGTGGCAAAGGCGGGAAATTCCTGATCCTACCACCGGGTTATAAAAAAGAAGTACCGAAGGGATACTACGTTTACCGTTCGACGACCAACAATATTTTCGTTTTCCTGCGCGCCTTCTACAAAAGTCTGGATGACATTTCGCCACCGGTAAAACTTCTTGAGCAATCTGTGTTCTACCCGCTCGGCCACAAAGACGATGCGAAGAAGATGGAGTTCCCGGATGCTTCCGAACATGATCTGAACATGCTACCACGCAGCGATTTCAGCGCCTTTGAAGAGCTGAAACGTATTGTGGACGAGGAAGGCTCGAACCTTGCTGGACCGGACTCATTAGGCATGTTGGCAGGCATTGGTATCACTCAGGGCCAGCCTTTCAAACCTTCTCAGCGTAACCACGATATTCTGGATAATGCCGCTAAAACGGCCTACAAAACCAGCCGCGCAATCAGCTTCCAGAACGGCATTAACGGAGTCGATTTCCACGTCTATAAAGATCGTCAGTGGCTGAACCCGGTGAACAACATGACCTCCCACTGGCCAAATCAGCCGGCGGATCTCACCTGGAAAGCAAAACAGGGGGGCTTCCTCGACATTGATGCCCGTACCTGGTTCTTCACCAACTACTTCTCCCTGAGCCCAGGCATGGTCACCATGACGCCGGGTAAAGGGGCTTACTACATGATCGGCTTCAACGACAAAGCGGGTAAGCCGCTTGACGGCGACAAGTCCTACAAACTCCATTTGCCAGCGAATATTCCTGCTCGTCTTTTCTGGTCGTTGACCCTTTATGAAGCGGAAAATGCTTCTGGTCTGGCGACCAGCCAGCCATTCCCGTCACTCGGTAAGCTTAACGGGCCGGTACAAAACGCAGATGGCAGCACCGATCTCTATATCGGGCCAAAAGCCCCGGAAGGAAAAGAGAAAAACTGGTTGGCGACGGCGCCTGGACGCGGTTTCTTCTCCATTCTTCGCCTGTATGCCCCTGAAGAAGCGGCCCTGAAAGGCTCCTGGGTACCGGGTGATATTGAAGAAATCAACTAAACATCAAATCCTTTAAGGTAATTGAACATGACATTACAGAAGAAACTTCTTGTCTCCCTGATCAGCGGTAGCCTGCTGGCGCTGAGTGCTCAGGCCTTCGCAGGCACCATGGAAACCCAGGACACCCGTATTGGAAAACTGGAGTTTGATGGCGGTTACCCAACCGCGTCGACCATGGCGAAGCTTACAAATGAGATGGACTTTATGCGCGCCACGCAGGCCTATATGTGGGGCCTGCCTGCCATCGGTATCATCGAGTGGAAAAATGCGCAGACCGACATTCTCGGTATCCCTGACGGGCATATGGCTTCCTATGTTTCTCAGGAGCAGAAGCAGGGGATTCTGACGCCGAACTACACTACGCCGTACATCCTGACCCTGGCGGATCTGTCTAAAACAGGCCCAATGGTTCTGACGCTACCTCAGGGTCTGATGGCCGGGATGGTGATGGACGTTGATCAGCGCGTACTGAGCGATTTGGGCGTTGTCGGCCCGGATGCAGGTAAAGGCGGAAAATACCTGATACTGCCACCAGGTGACACATCAACGCCACCTGAAGGTTACAACGTGATTCATTCACCAAGTAACGTGGTCTTCTTCGGCGTACGTCTGCTGGATAAAGATAAAGCTGAAGCCGTGAAACGCATTGTTCCGGACATTACCACCTCGTTCTGGAAAGACGGTAAAGAGGGTGAAGCAATCCACGTAGTGCCTGCGCCAGTGAAAAAATGGAGCCAAACCCCGGCTACAGGCATGGAGTACTGGAAGCTGGTCGATCAGTTGGTTCAGACTGAAACCGTAAAAGATCGCGACCGCTTCATGTTGGAACATCTGCGCTTCCTGGGTATTGAAAAAGGCAAACCATTTAATCCAACTCCGGAGCAGAAAAAGCTACTGGAAGAGGCTTCTGTCGTGGGTCAGGCCATGGCAAAAGCCAACAATTACGGAAAGCGCTGGGAGCCAGCCTTCTGGAAGGGTACCCACTGGAAACACGCTCTGACAGTTTCCGTCGATCAGCGTATGCCTAACTGGGATCAGTTCGACGAACGAGCTTCCTGGTTCTACGAGGCCGTTTCAGTCTCGAAAGCGATGCTGACGCAGACCCCGGGTGTGGGCCAGCGTTATATCGTGGCTTACCAGGATAAAGACGGTAACTGGCTGACTGGTGAGCATACCTATAAGCTGCACGTTCCTGCCAATGTGCCGGTGAAGCAGTTCTGGTCCGCAACCGTGTATGACGAAAAAGAGCGTCAGCTGATCATTAACGATGAACACTCACCGGACGTCTCTTCCAATAAACAGGGGTTGAAGGTGAACGACGATGGTTCTGTTGACCTCTATTTCGGACCAAAACCGGTGAAAGGCTACGAGCAGAACTGGGTACAGACTAAGCCTGGCGAAGGTTGGTTTAACTACTTCCGCTTCTACGGTCCAACGGAGAAATTCTTCGATAAGAGCTGGGCGCTGACCGACTTCGAGCGCGTTGATAAGTAGTTGTTGAATCTAGTGAATCATCCTGCAAGCCAGGGTGATTTGCTTTCAGGCGTATCGTTTACGCCAGGAGTAGCTCAAATCATGAATACCCTTTCCCATGTGCTTGCCCTCGAAGAAAAAATGGGGCATGCCATTATCGGTCAGGAAAAGGTGGTGCGCAGTATCATTATTTGCCTGCTTTGCGACTCAAACCTGCTGCTGGAGGGGATGCCGGGCTTGGCAAAAACCCGAGCCATTCGTAGTCTTGCCGAAAATCTTGACGCCACATTCCGCCGTATTCAGTTCACGCCGGATCTGCTGCCTGCAGATATCACCGGATCCGAAATCTATATGCCGGATGCCGCCTCAGTGAATGAGTCTTTTCAGTTTCGTGAAGGCCCGGTGTTTGGCAATCTGGTTCTGGTCGATGAAATCAACCGTGCGCCTGCAAAAGTGCAGTCAGCGCTGCTTGAGGCCATGGAAGAGCGGCAAATTACGGTAGCAGGGAAAACCTACGCGCTGCCGAAGCTGTTTATGGCTCTGGCCACGCAAAACCCGGTGGAGCAGGAAGGGACCTACAATCTGCCCGAGGCGCAGCTCGATCGCTTCCTGATGAAAGTAGAGGTGGATTACCCTTCGCCGGAAAGTGAGAAAACGATTCTCGATCTGGTTCGCAGAGAGCAACTGAGCTGTTACAGCGATAGCGCGGCAGTAAAATCGGCTGATAAAGCGGATGATAAACTCGCCAAAGAGGTGATCTACCAGGCCTGGCGCGAAGTGGCTGAGATCCACGTCAGTGAGGTGGTGAAGGACTACATCGTCGGCATTATCAACGCCAGCCGTCATCCGGCTGAGTATGACGAAGAGCTGGCTCAGTGGCTGAGTGTTGGCGGCAGCCCGCGAGCCACGCTGGGGCTGGAGCGCGCCGCGCGTGCTCATGCCTGGCTTGCCGGCCGTGATTTTGTCGAGCCCGGCGACGTGCAGGCGATTGCCTGTGACGTATTGAGGCACCGTCTGGTGCTCTCTTTCCAGGCGGCGGCTTCTTGTGTCAAAGTTGAGCAGGCGATCGCCCGGATCCTGCAACTGACGGTGGCGGGCTAAAATCATGAACCTGCAGGAAGGTATTTACGTCACGCTTGATGAACTGGTGGGTTATGGAGCGACTACCCGCCAGATGGCCAGCTCATTTACCCGTATCTCCAGCCAGTTATTGCAGGGGAATCGCCCTTCGCGCATCAACGGGCGCGGCGGCGCGTTCGATCAGATACGCCACTACCAGCAGGGTGATGACGTGCGTGATATCGACTGGAACGTGACGGCAAGGATGCGTGGTGTTCCGTTCATTCGTGTCTTCAACGAAGAACGTGAGCGTCCCTTCTTTGTGCTGGTTGATCAAACCAACGATATGTTCTTTGGCACCCAGCGCCAGCTTAAATCGGTGCTTGCCGTACGGGTGGCCGCGCAGTTGCTGTGGATGTCACACCATAAAAAACAGCCTTACGGGCTGATCATCTTGACCGAGCAGCAGGCTCAGGTTTTCACTCCGCGCCACCATCGTGGGCACCTTATTCGCCTGCTCACTGAGCTGGTTCAGGCAAATCAGCGCCTCTCTTCTGAGGCCAACGAGACCCGTGCGGAAGCCGAATTTTTGACGGCCGTTCGTCATCTTCGTCGCCAGATGTCTACCAACGCGCTGGTGGCGATGATCAGCGACTTTAACCACGTCAGCGAAGCTACATGGCAGCAAATGAGCGATATTGCCGCCCTGGCACAAACGGTGGCACTGCCAGTATATGACGGCATCATGCACGCCTGGCCGACTCACGGGGAGTTTTTATCGACCTGGGGAGGGCTGGTCGCAGAACTCCAGTTCTCTTCCCGACAGCAGCGCCAGCACATTGCCGATCGCGCGCAGGAGAATCTTTCCGTCTTGCAGCAACGCCTGTCGAAAATTGGCATCGCAACCCACCCTTTGACGACCTGGGAGTTGGCTAATGAACAGCTTCAGGACGCGCTGTTACTGAACGGGCAAAAGTAAGGTGAGTAACCCGCAACTGAATACCTTCTCCGGCATCGATATGCCGGACCTGGCAGAACTACCGCTGCCCACATCCGTCAGCATGTTTCCGGAAACGCTGGCGTGGAAGTTGCTGGTGCTGACACTTTTGCTGCTTGCTCTGGCCGTGAGCTTCTATTACTGGCACCGGTACCAGCGCCGACTCTGGCGTCGTCAGGCCCAGGAGCTAGCGAGCGAAGCGGAGCTTAGCGGTGCGGCGGACGAGTGGTTTGTTCTCATCAAGCGCGTAACGCGTTTGCATCTCGCTGCTGACGAGTTCCTCTCCCTTAGCGATAGCCAACTGTTGATGCAGTTGCCCGATCTTGCTGAGGATGCCCGACAGGCGCTCCTACGCCAGCATTACCGCCGTGAAAGGACGCTGTCGTCGCAGGACAACGCCGATGTGGCAGACGCGTTCCGCCGCTGGCTGAAGGAACTATCCGATGTTTGACACTGCACTTTCTCTTATACAGCGGCTGGAATTTCAGTGGGTATGGCTCTGGCTGGCGCTTCCGCTGCCTTCGCTACTTCAGTTTCTACCCACACCGAAAGCCTCTCATCATTACAGCGTGCGAGTGCCAAATCTGCCGAATCTGCTGGTAGGTGCGCCGGTAGTCGGGCGTTCAACGGCGCGGGGGAGGTGTGCGCTGCTGTTGCTGTGGTCGTTTATCTGGCTGTGCCTGGTCTTTGCGGCGACGCGTCCGCAGTGGGTGACGCCTCTGCAATTTGAAGAGCGATCGACGCGAGACATCGTGCTGGTGCTGGACGTATCCGGCTCGATGGCCACGGAGGATATGAAGGACAGCCAGGGCAAAACCCTGAGCCGGGCGGTGGCGATGCAAAATGCGGTGCGCGAGTTTATTTCCGACCGTAAGGAAGACAATATCGGGCTGGTGGTTTTCGGCAGTAAAGCCTATCCATTTGCCCCACTGAGTGCAGATCATCAGGTCCTGCTGCAGCGCATCAACGATCTGCGTCCTGCGATGGCCGGGCCGCAGACCAGCATTGGCGATGCCATCGGCAGCACCATCAAAATGTACAGCAGCCTTAGCAGCACAAACGATGAGAACGCAGGCAACGAACGGATGGTGGTTCTGCTGACCGACGGCAAAGATACAGCCTCGACCCTACCGCCGGATGTGGCCTTAAGACTGGCAAAACGAGAACACTTGATTATTCATACCATTGCGCTGGCGGGCGGCAATGAAGAGAGCATTAACCTGCCGCTGCTGCAAAAAATTGCCCGTGAAACCGGTGGCACCTTCCACAAGGTCGATGGGCGAGCGGTAGATCTGAGTGAGGTTTACCAGGCCATCAACAGCCTGACGCCGCATAAACTGAAAAAACTCGGCTGGTCTTATCGCCAGGCGCTATTTGTTTGGCCGCTGGGAGCAGCGCTTGCCGGACTTATCATCATGGCGTTTTGTTTGTGTACCAGGAGGATGCAATCATGAGCGATCTGCATTTTTTGCGGCCCTGGTGGCTGGTGGGGATTGTTCTGGTGGCGATAGCTGCGCTAATTGCCCATCGTCGTCAGCAAGGCGGTTCTGAATGGTTCAAGGTTATCGATTCTAAGCTGGCCGGTTCGTTAATTAAGCAGCATCGAGGACAGTTAGTGTGGAGCGCGATTAATGTGCTGTGGCTGATACTGGCTGTCGGTATTGTGGCGCTGGCAGGGCCAAGCTGGCACAAGCAGATGCCGGAAGGTTTACGCGACAAGGCGGCAGTGATGATCGTTCTCTCTAACGGCCCGTCAATGTATGCCGGAGACGCGGTGCCAAATCGCAACTGGGCGGCAAAGGCGAAAATCGACGCGCTGCGGGCGCGACTTCCGCAGTCTTCCTTCGGGGTGATCGCTTGGGCCAATACCGCCCATCTGGTGATCCCGCTCACGCAAAACGCCGACTTCTTCAGCCTGTTTCTGCCAGCGCTGGAGCCTGACATCATGCCAACGGCCTCGCGTCCTGAATCAGCACTGAAGGCCGCGCTTTCGCTGGCCGAGGAAAGCACCAAAAATAGCGGTCTGCCGATCAATATCGTGGTGGTGACCGATACCTTATCGACGCTGGATGATGCGGCGATGCGCCTGTTTCACCAGCAGTTCCCGGCGCTAGAAGTGCTGGTCACTGGTACGCCTGATGGCGGCGCACTGCGTTTTGCTCCCTACAACATCAATCAGCCCGCCACTACCGCAGTACCCTTTGCCCGCTTTGAAGCCCTCAAGCAAGCCGGTATTCCTGTGCTGAGCATGACCCCGGATGAAGGCGATTTGACCTGGCTGGTTGGGCAAATCCGCAACAACATCCAGCAGGCGCAAAATGAGAGCAGCCGCTGGCGCTGGCAGGATTCCGGCTACTGGCTACTGATGTTGATGCTGCCGCTTGCATTAGTGCTATTCCGTCATCTTTCCGTCGCCGCCGTGTTATTACCGCTGGTGCTGGGAGCATCGCTCTGGATGCCACCGGCCAAAGCTGACTGGAACCATCTGTGGTGGACGCCTGACCAACTGGGGCAAAAGGCGCTGGATAAGAAAGAGTATCTCGCCGCTGGAAACCTCTACCAGGACAACTACCGCAAAGGACGGGCGCTCTATCAGGCTAAGGAGTACCAGGCTGCCGCTGCAGCATTCCGGAATGTGAACACTGCGCAGGGCAACTTTTACCTGGCGAACAGCCTGGTTCAGATGCAGCAGTTTCAGGCTGCACTGCATTATTATCAGCAAGCTTTATCTCTCGACCCATCGATGAAAGAAGCCGAAACTAATGCCCGAACCGTAAGGGCGATGCTGGAAGAAATGCGTAAAAAGCAGGGAACCCGGCAGAAAGCGGATAATCACACTAACTTCAGCTTTATGAAGATTGAACAACAGCATGCAAAGAGCAACACAGAGAAGCCCGGTGCGGCAAAAAACATGAACGACAGCGAGCTGAACAGCTGGATGAAAGAGGTGAATACCTCGCCGAAAGAGATGCTCAAGTCGCTATTTATTTTGCAGTCGCAGGGGGATCGCTAAATGCTTAAGCGTGGTATTGCACTCAGTCTGTTGTGCGCGAGCTCCGTTTTTGCCCAGCAGAACAGCGAAGGCTGGGAAGCAACGCTGAACCTGAGCACCATTCAGGATTTGCATAAAACGCCACCCACCACTCTGGTTCCGAAACAGAGCATCCAGCTCACCGCCACCGTGTGGATGCCGGAAAAAGTGAACTGGTTTCCTCAGTATCCGCAATGGGATATGCCGGGGGCGACGGTGGTGCCGCTGTTTATGCTGTCGCCTTCCCTTGAGCGTCCGCAGAGCAACTTTACCCAACGGGGGGCGACCCAGAACTATCTGTTAACGCCGCTCAGTGAAGGAACGCTGGCGCTGTCGCCCACCTCTCTTACGCTTTATCCCGATCGACAAGACTCCCCGACGCTGCCGCTGCCTGCGGTGAGCGTTGAGGTGGCTATGCCGGAAGGGGCTGGCGATATAGCGCATTTTCTCCCCGCAACCGAGGTGAAAATCAGGCAGTCGTTCTCTTTATTAACCGCAGATAAGCAAGAGCAGACGCTGGATGCCGATGCGCTGAAAAAGGTCACTCTGAAAAATGGTCAACTGATAGAACGACAGATCCTGATCGAAGCACAGGGCGTTCAAGGGAAGCTTATTCCAGAACTGTCTGTTGATCCGCAGGTGGCACAACATGAAGCTGAGACAACAGATACGCTGAACTACGATGAGTTTATCGGCGGCACCCGCACCGAACGCTGGTTTTACGCTCCTCAGTCATCCGGCACGCTGACGTTAAACCCGTTGAAGATCCGCTGGTATGACACGCAGCATCAGCGTTTCCGGACGACCAGCGTCGATGGCCTCACTCTGAAGAGTGAAAGTACCGAGGTGGCACAGCCTGCCATCTCTTTATCGGTGGGTGAACGCCTGTCGATGCTCTCAGCGAAGACGTGGTGGTTCATTGTATCGGGCATCGTCCTGCTGTTGATGCTTACCGTCTTTCGTAAACACCTGTCTCACACTCTGAGTATCAGGCTACGGCATTGGGCAAACAGGATAAAACGTTCACCCCGCACGAAGTTCCTGTTGCTCTGTCTGCATATCATGCTCGCAGGGGCAGAGCGTGGGTCGGTGCGCCAGCGCTACCAGAGTTGGCAGGCCACGCATATAGATCAGAAAAGCGCTGATGCTGCTGTCTTCAGTCAATGGGCTGTGGCGGCATACAGCCAGTCAGGTGGTGAGTTCCCGAATCGTTTTGCGCTGATTAGCGCATTATGCCAGCAACGACGTGTCGGCAAAGAGAAAAAGCGCTGGAGGTTTCTGTCACCATGTGAATTACCTGAGGTCAATGGTCGTTCTTCCCGGGTTTAGATGCTAACACTCGTACAATAGTTACAGACTGTGGGTATGCAGTTATCGATTTGCCTATGAAAGATAAACAGGAAAACATGGTCTTGATCAGAAGTGAAGGGAAGGTAGCATTTGCCAAGATCCGTGGACGATCATCTGTAACAAAAGATGGGGAGGCAATAGAAGGTGAGGCTCTGAATGAGGCGGGGATGAAGGGAGTCGGAATTTTTCTAATCAATACTGTACGTTCAGAGGGGCCGGATCATTGCCTACGATCAGTTTTTGACGGTGGTTTCACACCATTAACTTCCCGTACAAAAAACCAGCCATAAGAGGCCAGTTTCTCGAGGCGTTTTAATCGGTATGAGATGATTTTAACCTCCACCTCTGCGCAGACCCCCTGGCGCCCCAATGGCACTGTAGCTATCCATTGATTGCATAACCATGGAAAAAAGAGGTAATGGATGATGTGGAAGTTTGTGGAGGTGTGGCACATGCGCTCATCAACGTGCGGGAGGATGACTTGCTGGTGCTATGAATGTGTGTCTATCCCGGCATCTGTCTTAAAAAATGGTTATCAAAACCCAAAATCGGTTATTGAATATCAATGGGTTAGCAAGACGGTTAAAAAACTTGTCTACACTAGTGAAATCCTACTTTTTTCATTTAAATCATAAGGTAATGATGTATCCCTTTAACTACTGCTGCGCCACATGCAGTGGTTCGAAGCCGCAGACCTGATCGTTAAAGGCACCGAAGGCGCTATCGCTGCTAAGACCGTGACCTATGACTTCGAACGTCTGATGGAAGGCGCTAAACTGCTGAAATGTTCAGAGTTTGGCGACGCAATCATCGCGAACATGTAATCCAGCCTCTGGGTTAAACAATAATGGGAGCCGATTGGGCTCCCATTTTTTTGCCTTCAAATTGTGGCCTGCCGGTAGATGCACACCGTCTCACTTCTGAAAACTCATTGTTCAAATAATAAATATTTACATTTTGAAATGTGTTTCGTATATTCACTTTTCTTTTGGATGAAGTTTATTTTTTACAGGAGTTAAAATGAAAGATCTTTTGGGTTTTGACCATTTAATTACCCCTAAAGTGCTGGTGTTTTTGTATTGGCTATTAATGGTCCTTATCATCGTCGGCGGCGTTTTTTCGATGTTTAATGGGCAGTTTATCGCAGGCTTTTTTGGCACGATTTTCAGTTTGATTGGTTGTCGGGTCACTTTTGAACTCATCATGATTGCTTTCAAGAATAATGAGTATCTGCGCCGTATTGCAGAGAACATCGAACAGCCAAAGTAATAGCTTTCCTGTTTTAGAGCTAATCCCTTTAACTGGGCGATGCGTATTTTCGCCCCGTTATCGAAAGGAATTGTGATTATTTATGCAGTAAATGTACGGAATCCTTCGCTTCTCTCATTTATTCCATGATGTCATTACTGATGTCATTCCGCAGCCGTACAACCTCCTGTATACCGCTATTATAGTTTCCCTGAAGTCATAACTAACCCAGGAAACTATAATGAAAACGAAAACCGTCGTCGTCACCGGTGCATCAAGTGGTATTAATTTTGCTATCGCTCAGGCCTTTGTACAGCGAGGTGACAATGTGCTGGCGAATGCCCCGACACGTCAGGCGCTGGAAAAGGGCGCACAGGCAGGAAGTCAGTAGCTTGCCAGGAGTAAACCTTCCGGTTGTTCACATTCATCCCGGGATATCTGAAATAGCCTGTTGATGGCATAGTTTATCCTGGCCCGAAATACATAACCCACCGAACAGCAACAACGCCTTTATTCGTATGTTTCAATTGAATTAAATTCAATGAAGCATCTGTTGTGGCTAAACAATTACGGTCAGTTTGTCGTGTATAGTTTAATTCCACTCAACATTATCATCAATGATCTTCATATCTACTGGCACAGCGATGTCAGGATGGGTCGTGATGAGCAATCGCGCAATTCACTCTATGTTTTATACACGGGAGATGTTTCAGCAATGAACTGTCAGACTGAAAATATTAACGAAGCAAAAGTTATTCCCCCATCGGGTCTGTTGCCCGCAATGCTCGCGCTAGGCGCTGGTGGACTCTGTATCGGTACCGGTGAATTTGCTCCGATGAGCCTTTTGCCTGATTTGGCTGCGGGTACCTCAGTGTCGATACCGGCAGCTGGCGCATACATCAGTTCCTATGCCGCCGGCGTGGTGATTGGTGCGCCTTTACTCGCGGTGATGGCCGCGCGCTGGCCGCGCAAAACCCTGCTGATCATTTTATTAATCATCGCGGTAGCAGGTTACGCATTAAGCGCGGTGGCATGGAATTATTCCTCTTTGATGGTGGCGCGGTTTATCTCCGGTCTGCCACACGGTGCCTGGTATGGTGTCGCGGCTTTGGTTGCGGCCTCAATGGTGCCAGAAAACCAGAAAGCACAATATATCGCCTATGTGATGCTTGGCCTCGGGGTGGCGAATGTTGCCGGGGTCCCTCTGGTCACTTGGGCCGGGCAGGAGCTTGGGTGGCGGATGTCATTCATCTTCGTCTGTATTGGGATTGTGCTCACAGGGCTGATGGTATCGGCATTTATTCCCAAAATCCCACCAGAGAAAAGTGCATCCCCTCTTAAAGAATTAAGCGCGCTGCGCAGCCCGCAGGTTTTAATGGCGTTTGGGGTGGCCTCGGTGGGGTTCGCCGGCATGTTTGCGGTCTACAGCTTTATTACGCCAGCGCTTACCGAAGTGAGCGGCTTCGATCTCAAACAGGTTCCCTGGATACTTGTGCTATGGGGTTTAGGCATGGTAACCGGCAATATTGTGGGAGGGAGACTGGCTGACCGGGCTCTGATTCCATCGATCTATGGCATGATTATCTGGAATATCGTCTTCCTTGCGGTATTTGCCGTTGTCGCACAATGGAAAGTTTCGGCTTTAATTACCATTTTTCTGCTTGGCAATGGCTTTGCCCTGGTTCCGGCGCTGCAGGCCCACATGATGAACATTGCCGGAGAAGCGCAAACCCTGGCTTCATCCTTAACACATAGCGCATTTAATATTTCAAATGCACTAGGTGCCGCATTCGGCGCGCTTGCGATTTCATGCGGAGGATCCTGGGTATCGACAGGCTGGGTCGGGGTTTGTTTTTCACTCATCGGTCTGGTTCTTATGTTTTTATCCGTCAGAGTGACGAATAAAAAATAAACGTGATTATTGCTATGGTCTTATTTTATTAAAGAGTAATAACTGAATTAAACGTTTATGACGTGTTTAATCATGATGGCTAACTGCCGTGAATAATGAAATACGAAGTTGTGCTGCGATGTAATATTATACGCGTTGCTAAAGTGATAAATAGCAACCAAGGGACTATATTAAGAGATGATGAGGTGGGGCAGGTGGCCCACCTCAAACCCGTGTTATGTGAGATCGTTGTACGCCGATCTCAACACTTCGATAAATTCCTTCAGTCCTTGAGGCACCTGGCGGTGTCCAGGATAATACAGATGCAGAGCAGGTTCCATCGGTGACCAGTCAGGCAGCACAATGTGCAGTTCACCCCTCTTAATATATTCGGCGACCCGTTCTTCCAGACAATACATAATACCAACATCTTTTAATGCCAACTCGATACCGAGGGTGGTTTCATTGACACAGACCTGCCCTGGTACTTCGATCGTCCTGTGGTCATCACCTTTTTCAAAATCCCAGCGATAAATAACCCCTTGCCCGGTTCGAATTTGAATGCAGTTATGCGATTTCAAATCTTCAGGTATCACCGGCGTCTGTTTTCGGTAAAGATAACGGGGTGAGGCGACCGCAACCCACCTGAGCTCTGGCCCTAATTTAACGGCAACGAAATCCTCGGGTACCGTGCCGCCAAAGCGAATCCCGGCATCAAAGCCCGCCGAGACGATATCGACCATTTTGTCATCGACCGCTACTTCAACTTCGACGTCTGGATAGCTCTGGACAAATTTTGGTAAAAGCCGTGACACGATTAGCCTTGCGCCGTCAGCCAGCACGTTGATACGTAATCTGCCAACGGGCCGGTCACGCATCAGGTTGATTTCATCCAGTGCCTCACCAATTTCATTGAACCCAATCTCTAAGCGTCTGGCGAGATTAGCACCCGCATCGGTTGGGGCAACCGTTCTGCTTGTTCGGTTGAGCAGACGCACGCCCAACCTGGCTTCAAGATTACGCACCGAATGGCTAAGCGCGGAGGTAGTGATGCCCAGTTCAACGGCGGCTTGGGTAAAACTTCGCAACCTCTCAACCGTTCTGAAGGCATTTAGATCAGCGAGGTCACTGCGTGATAGTTTTGCTATAGGTCTTACAGGCATACGAAATTCTCATCAACCGTGAATATAGCTCATTGCAACATTGCATTAAACTCAACAATTACTGCCATAATTAAGTGTTATTTTTAATGTAATTCAACAATCTTGTCTACGGCCGGTGTCACATCCGATTTGACTGATGAGAAGCCTTCAATGTTCATCACATAAGGAATGCTTTGCGTGTTTCATCTTTGGACTTTCCTCCCGGCACTCTATATTGGGATCAGGCTGGTTTACCCTCGTCGGATCTCGTGGCTATTGAGATGCCTGATCTTTATCGCGCTTGCCATGGTTTCAGATTTTCATCTTCTCAGCAGGATGATATTCGGCACGATGTTTTCACCGGAGCTGCCGCAATTGGTGATGACGTTTTTAGGCTGGGGCTTCGGTTGCATCGTTATCCTGTTCGTTCTGCTGATTGTTCGTGATGTTTTGATCCTTGTTCATTATCTGATAACGCGGCATCGATATTCATCTTTGAAAGTCGATGGGGCGCTGGTCATTATCGCGGCATTGCTCTCCGGCATTGGGGTGTACGAATCGTTAAAAGTGCCTGACGTTCGTGAAGTAAAGGTCGTTATTCCGGGGTTGTCGAAAGAGTATGACGGCTATCGCGTTGTCCAGCTTACCGATCTCCATGTTAGCCGTCTCCTGACAGGGGCGTGGTTGCGTCAGGTTGTTGAGAAAACGAATGCCTTAAACGCTGACCTGATATTGCTTACCGGAGATATAATTGACGGCTCCGTGACCAACAGAAAAAATGATGTCAGCTCGCTTGCTCTGCTGAACGCTCATGATGGTGTATATGCCGTTACCGGTAATCACGAATATTATTTTGGTGCTGACGCATGGACCACTGAATTTACCCGTCTGGGTTTGCATTTTCTGAATAATCAACACGTCGTGCTTTCACGAAACGGTACGCGATTAGTTATTGCGGGGATTACTGACGATGTGGCCACAGAATATGGCAGCGCTCCGCCGGATTTATCTTCAGCCCTTTCTGGGACCGGCCCATCCGATAAAATCATACTGATGAGTCACCGCCCAGGAAATGCCCAGGACAGCGCCGACGCCGGGGTGTCATTGCAATTGTCAGGTCATACTCACGGGGGGATGATCTACGGCCTCGATAAGATGATTGCGCCCGCTAATAACGGCTACGTCTCCGGGTATTATCAGGTCAAAGCGATGTCTTTATATGTGAGTAACGGAACCGGGCTCTGGAATGGCTTCCCGTTAAGATTAGGCAAACCATCGGAAATAACATTGCTGACATTACATTCAGAAGGATGAATTTAATTCAATAAGGCATCTGGCTGACGTAAACAAAGTTATGCCTGTTTTCGGTTATAGTTCAGATAACCTTGAATAAACAAGGTTCTCCGAACAGTTGGGGAAATTAATATCGCCTGGAGGTGAAAAATGACGAATCCTGTGATCGCAAAAGGGCGTACGGCCGTGATAACTGGTGCAGCAAAAGGAATTGGCGCAGCAGCAGCAAAACGATTATCCCGGGAAGGGATGAACCTGTGTCTTTTCGATCGAGATGAGCAGGCATTGCAGGCATTATCCAACACGCTGGAAACGGAAGTCCGCCAGGTCTCCGGGGATGTCAGAAATCCCGAGGATATTCAAAAGCTGCTTAATATCACCTTGCGCGAGTTCGCTGATATTGCCTTGTTGATTAACAATGCCGGAATTTCGCACTCTGGTGGACCGTGGGGCGATCCTGATGACTGGCGGATCCAACTCGAAGGCAATCTGCTCTCTGTTATTAATGTTCAGCATATCTTCGTGCCGGTGATGTTATCGCTAAATAAACGTAGTGCGATCGTTAATCTTGGCTCTAAACAAGGCATCACGACGCCGCCAGGCAACAATGCTTATAACGTCTCAAAAGCCGGCGTCAAAATTGTTACCGAGCAGCTTGCGCATGACTTATTAAAAGAGTGCGGAAACAGGATTTCGGCGCATCTGCTGGTACCGGGCTATACCTGGACACCGATGAATTTCCCCGGGATGAACGAGAATACCGATATTCAGCCAACCGGCACGTGGACCTCTGAGCAAGTCATTGACTATTTTGTCGAACATTTCTCTGACGGTGATTTTTATATTATCTGTCCGGATGCGGCAGTAACGTCGGAAATAGACGCGAAGCGCATTACCTGGGCCTATCAGGATATTATTCAAAACCGGCCCGCGCTGTCTCGCTGGCATCCCGACTGGAAAGCGGCGTTTGAAACCTTCATGAAGTCCTGAACCTCTCAGGCCGATGCCGTCAGCTTTGTGAAGGAAATGACCACCGTTGGCGCTAATTTCCAGCTGGTCAACTATGCTGATGCCGTAGACGCTTTTACCTACCCGAAAGCCGATGTACCCGGAAAGATGGCGTATAACGAAGCCATCTGTAACCGGGCATTTCGCCAGATTGCCGCCACTTTACAAGACAGTCTGGTTTGACACAGCGAACATTGCCGCGGGGTAACAGGGGTTTATGCTGATAGCACAGGTTTCAGATATTCACCCGTCTACCGTTGCAGCTGAAGCTTTATCTCATTGACCAGCAGCGGATTGAGCGTTGCGCTGGCCGCATTTTCCCGGGAGATCACTACTACCTCCAGCGACGGTAACGCCGGGAGTTTCTCCGAATGGATGATGTGCAAATGTTCCGGGACGCTGCAGCGCGTCAGTACCGCGACCGCCATTCCACTTTCGACAACGGCAATCTGACCAGCAACATAGGGACTGCTGTAGGCGATTCGGTACCCCGAAGGTAGCTGTTCAAGCGCGGCCAGCACCTTTTTCCGCGCTTCGCTGCCATATTCATAAACGGCAACAGGCAAGGGGTGATCCTCCTTGATGACCGTGCTTTTTATCCCCGTCCATACTAGCTGTTCGCTGAATAGCAGCTCGCCGCGCCCGGAGATATCCCGGGTGACAATCGCCACATCCAGCATCCCGGACTCGATTTTCGGAATGAGGGTCAGGGAAGGCTCGCAGAAAAGCGATATCTCAATCGCCGGGTATTTTTCCCCGAAGGCCTTTAGCACCTGGGGCAGGTAGCGCACGGCGTAGTCATCGGGGATCCCGAGGCTGATTTTTCCCTGCACGTTCGACCCCGTCAGGCTCTGCATGGCTTCGGAATATACCCCCAGCAGGCGCTGGGCATGGAGCAGCAACTCCTGACCTGCGGGCGTCAAAGTAAGCCGTCTGACCTCGCGATTGAACACCTTGCGGCCCAGCGTCTCCTCGATTTTTTTGATGTGCATACTGATTGCCGATTGAGAACGGTACAGCGACGAGGTGGCTTCCGTCATCGAACCCGTGCGGGCCACGGTAATAAAGGTCTTTAGCCAGCTAATTTCCAGATGGGGTTCGGTCATATCACCTATCCGATTATCGAATGCTAATGCAGTGTATTATTCATTTTACGGGTAATCGTGTGCCGGGTAAATTCGCCTTACGGCTAATTGAGGTGAAATATGGGCAACGTCAGAGCTTATCTCGCCATCCAGGCATGCACGGTTTTATTCGGTTTATCGGCGCTGATGGGGGAGCAAATCCAGAGTGATATTACGGCGGTGGTATTGGGAAGAGGGGTGTTCGCGCTGCTTTTTCTCGGCGCGTTGCTGTGCCTGTTTGACAGATCGCGCACAGACATCCCCTGGCGCGATAAAAGCAAGCTGCTGCTGAATGGTGCATTGCTGGCCGGCCACTGGTTTTGCTTTTTTATGGGCGTCAAAGCCGGGGGCGTGGCGATCGGCACGCTCGGTTTTGCGACATTCCCCGCTTTTGTCATTATGATTGAGGCGGTGCTGTCGCATAAGAAACCGGCGCTTTTCGATATGTTATTGGTGGCGATGATCGTTGCTGGTGTCTATATACTCGCGCCGATGCGGACTGAAAATGCCGGCAGCCTGACGGGGCTACTCTGGGCGCTGGGATCGGGGTTTATCCATGCGCTGGTGATCATTTTTAATCGCTACCTGCGCATTCGGGCATCAGCGATACAGTCCTCCTGGTGGCAGTGTGCGGGCTGCGCGCTGGTAACGCTTCCTGGCGGGGTCGCGGGCC
This sequence comes from Klebsiella sp. R445, assembly GCF_051131755.1. NCBI lineage: Bacteria > Pseudomonadati > Pseudomonadota > Gammaproteobacteria > Enterobacterales > Enterobacteriaceae > Klebsiella > Klebsiella sp. R445. Next base: position 1,032,326 of record NZ_CP180446.1, on the reverse strand, counting down.
TGGTTCACAGCAGCGGCCACGATCTGGTTTTCATTGGTTTACTGGGCATTCTGTGTACTGGCCTGGCATACTGGATGCTGACCTGGGGCTTGCGCACGCTGCAGGCGAGTACCGTATCGATGATGATTGTGCTGGAGCCGGTGTATGCTGTGCTTCTGGCCTGGATTTTCTTACATCAGCAACCGGGCGGGCAAACCCTGATGGGAGCGGTGTTAATTATTGGCGCGTCGGTATTATCCGTCTGGTTGCCGGCGCGTCGTCGCGGCTTAACTAATTAATTCTTCTGTAGAGAGAAATATGACAACTGAACCGTTTTATCCCATCGGTACGCCTGGGCAGCCCTGGTCCGAGACTGAAAAGCAGTTGTGGCGAGAGCGCCAGACCCGCGTCAGATACTATAAAAATGATGTCCTTGACGTCCTGCACTCGCTCAATGACCGCTACGATCTTGTTCAGTATGGCGAGCTACACTACGGCGATGACCACTATCCGTTAATGGCGGCCAGGTCTAAAGCGTGGGATCCCAGCCTGCCTGTGGCGCTGATTACCGGCGGTGTCCACGGTTATGAAACCAGCGGCGTACTGGGCGCGCTGGAATTTTTATCCCACTATCAGAACGACTATGCCAGCGCGGTTAATCTGCTGGTTATCCCCTGTGTCAGCCCCTGGGCGTACGAGCGTGTTGCCCGCTGGAACTACCATGCGGTGGATCCCAACCGGCAGTTTTACCCGGAAGGTAAAGCGGAAGAGTCGTTAACGTTGATGGCATTTATCGCGCAGATACCAGAAAGCTTCCTGGTGCACGTCGATTTGCATGAAACGACGGACAGCGATGAAAGCGAGTTCAGTCCGGCACTGGCCGCCAGAGATGGCCGACAGTACGAGCCAGAATGCGTGCCGGATGGTTATTACCTGGTCAGCGATACACGCAACTCCAGGCTGGACTTCCAGAGCGCAATTATCTCCGCCGTGGAAACGGTGACGCATATTGCCCCGGCAGACCAGAAAGGCAGCATGCTGGGCTATCCGGTGGTGGCTCACGGGGTGGTTGAGTATGACAACGGCGCCTGGCATTTATGCGCCAGCATGACCAACGCGCCCTTTACCACCACCACGGAAGTCTATCCCGACAGCGCATCAACTACGCCGCAGGAGTGCACCCGGGCGCAGGTTGTCACACTCCACCAGGCTATCGAATTCGCAATATCACAGTGAATCTACTGGCCGGGAGCCTGCCCAGGCTATCCCGGCTATCAATATCCGCGAAGTGTTTAATATTCAGAAAGCATGAGATTGTTAAGGGTATTGCCTTATCCTATATTCTCATTGTGTACTTCACCTCACGGAATAAACAGAATGCTAAAGCGTCGAACCCTCAAAACCGCGCTTGCGGCCATGATATCCCTCGCCGTGCTGGCCGCGCCGGTTTATGCAAACCCTGGCAACGGTAACGGCAATGGGCACGGTAATAGTGGCAACAGCGGTAATCACGGCAATAATGGTAACAATGCCAATAACGGCCAGGAGAAGGGCAAGTCGAATGCCGACCACGGTAGCCGTAAAAACTATGGCAAACCGGACCACGTTGACTCCGATATCAGCTTCACCCGCGCGCGCTCGCTTGCGGTGAATTACGGCCTCGTCGGATATAAAACGCTGCCGCCGGGTATCGCAAAAAATCTGGTACGCGGTAAGCCGTTACCTCCGGGAATTGCCAAAAAAACCTTACCAGCGTCGATGATCAACGATTTGCCTTATTATCCGGGCTACGAATGGCGCGCCGTTGGCGATGACCTGGTGCTGATTGCGTTGAGCACCGCCATTGTGACCTCAATCATCAACGGTGTTTTCGATTAAGCCAGCCACATTGCGATAAGCCCCGCGGTTGCGGGGCTTAGTTTTTGAGCACTATCACGCCATCTGAGATTACCGCTGCATTAAGGCAAAAACACCCCAGCCGAAATACTCCCTCGTCCAGTGTACATGACGCTCCGGCGCGGTCGTTAAGGTCGAACGCACCTCCGGTGCAAAGTCATCTTCTGGATGTTGCTCCAGCCAGCGGCGCATCGTGAGCCATTTGGCTGCTTCGTATCGGTCCCAGCCTTCCTGATCTGCCAGCACCATCTCTACCAGGTCATAACCCTGCTCGTCAAACGTGGCGACAAGTTCGGGAAGGGGCAGAAAATCGGCCACGGCGCTGACCCCACAGGCTTTAGCGATCGCTTCTGTCGCGGGGAGCTGTCGCCAGTAAGGCTCACCAATAAGCAGGATCCCGCCGGATTTGAGGCTCTTTGACAGCAGTTCAATCGTCCCGGCGACGCCGTTAGCAATCCAGGTCGCGCCGATGCAGGCCGCCACATCACATTTCTCATCAGCAACGTAACCGGCGGCGTCGTGATGGATAAAATGCACCTGTCCGCTGACGCCAAGTTCCTCCGCGCGCTGCTTTGCCTGGGCGGTGAAGAGGGGGCTCAGGTCGATGCCGATGCCGTGAATACCATGATCGCGCGCCCAGGTGCAGAGCATCTCGCCCGAGCCGCTGCCGAGATCGAGAATTCGTGCATCCGGCGGCATGCGTAATACGCGACCCAGCGTGGCGTACTTTTCTGGCGTGAAAGGGTTATGGATCCGGTGTTCACTTTCACTAACGGTAAAAATACGTGGGATATCCATTATCCTCTCCTTAACGGTTATCGGGCTGAGCGCGAACCTGGCTCAATCCGGTGGTATTGATGCGGTAGGGCTGACCATTCACGGACTTAATCAGCTTTTTGGTTCTGAGTTTTTTGAAGACGGCGAGCGTGCAGTCGGAGAGCAACAGCCCTTCGCGGCTGTAGCATTCAACGGAAGTGACGCGGCCAGATACATCGCGGACGTGCGTAATACGTCCACCTTTGGCGAGTACGTGTAAGGTACGTTGTTCCTGACGGGATAAATTCATACTGGAAAACCTGTTTCATCATCATGTGCAAAACGTGCAAACACACAGCGGTGTCCGCATTCGATTTCAGCGCAGTGATAATCAGTCCGGCCTGAAAAGGTCGGGGGAGCTGATTATCAGATGATGACATTCTCCAGCATCAAAGCCTCGGGTTGAGTTGAAAGGTATTTACGTGATGAATAGTAACACACATTTTTTACAGGTGTATTTGAGAGGGGAAAAATGTGATCTGCTTCCAGCCAACATGGCGGCTGACAGGCCGGTTTTTCTTACCTATACTTGCCTGCAAGGTGATGGCGTTCCACCTTTCCCAACCGCCCCGTTCGGGGCTGATGACGCCTGATATGACTCTTGATTTCCAGGAGGTATGTCAGGCCGTTGAAAATCCTTTCCGGCCTGTGTACTTCCCTTAAGCGGGGATACACCATTGATTAATGTATTTGGTCACCTTAACCCAGACAGCGATGCTATCTGCACTGCCACCGTGACGGCGGACTGGCTGAACCGCTGCGGTCGTCCGGCTCGTGCCTGGCGACCCGGAGAGGCGAACCCTGAAACGCGCTTTATTTTTGACGCGGCCGGGTTGGCCCTGCCACCTCTCCTTGATATTCCCCTGATTGATGAACCGGTATGGCTGGTGGATTTTACCGAACCGGCGCAGGGGCCTGCAGATCTTCAGCAGAGCAATATTATCGGCGTTATCGACCATCACCGCCTGGGTGGGCTGGTCACGCAGCTGCCGCCGGAGGTGTGGGTTAAACCGGTAGGGAGCAGCGCAACGGTTCTCTGGCTGCTGATGGACGCAGAGATGCACCGCACGATGCGCCCGGCGTATGTGATCCTGCTGCTTGGCGCGCTGCTCAGCGACACCGTCAATCTGCGCTCACCCACGACCACCGAAGATGACATCCGTATCGCCACTGAGCTCTGCGCCCTGGCGGGAGTGGAGCGTGAGTCGTTTGTTCACCAGCTGCTGGCCGCCAAAACAGATATCAGCGGACAGTCTGCCGGACAGTTGCTCAATAAGGACCTCAAGGCGTTTTCGCTCGCCGGTACCGATGTGCGGATTGCGCAACTGGAGGTGGGTTCACCCGAGCAGGTCGCTCCTTTACTGGGAGAGCTGCAAAGCGCGATGGCGCAGATGGCGGTAACCACCGGCGCCGGGCTGATCGTACTGATGGTGACCGATATTCGTGAATGCAGCTCCACACTCTATTTTGCCGGGCCTGAAGGGAACAACGTGGGTTCATGTGACCAACCGGGCATGGTCAGCCGGAAGAAGCAGTTGCTGCCGTGGCTTGACCACTTCCTCAGTCAACGCCGGAGTCAGTGAACAGCATCCTCCGCCCCCGAACCATACTGTCAGATTGAGGGGGCTGGTGCGGGGGAGGACGCCTGGAGCGATTATTTAACCCGCTTCCCCGTGTGGTCCACCACGGCTTCGCCATCCTCTTTGACAAACGCGCCTTGCTGGCCTTCGGGAAGAATATCCAGCACCATTTCCGAAGGACGGCAAAGGCGGGTGCCAAGGGGAGTGACAACCACAGGGCGATTCATCAGTATCGGGTGCTGAAGCATAAAATCGATCAGCTGCGCTTCGGAAAACTGGTCTTCATCAAGCCCCAGCTGTTCATAAGGCTCGACATTCTTACGCAGCAGCTCCCGTGCGGTGATACCCATATCGGCAATCAGCGTAACCAACTCGTTGCGTGTTGGCGGCGTTTCAAGGTACAGGATCACTTCCGGCTCCACGCCGCTGTTGCGGATTAATGCCAATGTGTTACGCGAGGTACCACAGGCCGGGTTGTGATAGATAATAATATTGCTCATTTCAGTATCTCACGACAAAGTGGCTGAGAGCCGCCATGCCAGCGCGGACAGGGTAACAAACAGTACCGGCAGGGTCATGATGATGCCGGTGCGGAAGTAATATCCCCAGGTGATAGTCATATTTTTCTGTGCCAGAACATGCAGCCACAGCAGGGTGGCAAGGCTGCCAATCGGGGTAATTTTCGGGCCTAAATCGCAGCCGACGATATTGGCAAAAATCATCGCGTCTTTGATGACCCCCGTCGCCGTGCTGCCGTCAATCGACAGCGCGCCAATCAGAACCGTCGGCATATTATTCATCACCGACGACATCAGCGCGGTAAGGAAACCGGTGCCGAGCGTTGCGGCCCATAACCCCTTGCCGGCCAGCTGATTCAGCACCCAGGACAGATGCTCCGTCAGCCCGGCATTGCGAAGTCCGTATACCACCAGGTACATGCCCAGCGAGAAAACCACGATCTGCCAGGGGGCTCCCCGCAGGACTTTCCCGGTATTAATGACATGGCCTTTCTTCGCCACCACCATAAGCACTGCCGCGCCAGTGGCTGCTATTGCGCTGACGGGGATCCCCAGCGGTTCCAGAATAAAGAAGCCCACCAACAGGAATAACAGTACTACCCAGCCCGCCCTGAACGTTGCCGGATCCTTGATCGCACTGGCCGGCGTTTTCAGCAGCGTAACGTCATATGTTGCTGGGATATCCTTGCGAAAGAACAGATGCAGCATGATCAGCGTGGCGGCAATGGCGGCCAGGTTCACCGGGACCATCACGGAGGCATACCGGGTGAAGCCCAGATTGAAGAAATCCGCCGAGACGATATTCACGAGGTTAGAGACAATCAGCGGCAAACTGGCGGTGTCTGCGATAAAGCCCGCCGCGATAACAAAGGCCAGCGTGGTCCTTGTGCTGAATCCCAGCGCGAGCAGCATGGCGATGACAATCGGCGTCAGGATCAACGCCGCACCGTCATTGGCAAACAGCGCAGCAACGGCAGCACCGAGCAGCACTATCCAGGTAAACAACAACCGGCCTCGCCCGTTTCCCCAGCGGGCGACGTGCAGCGCGGCCCATTCGAAGAAACCGGACTCATCAAGCAGCAGGCTGATAATGATCACCGCGATAAATGCAGCCGTCGCGTTCCAGACGATATTCCAGACGATGGGGATATCCCCAACGTGGATGACCCCGGTGGCCAACGCCAGCGCGGCTCCAATACTTGCACTCCAGCCGATACTGAGGCCTCTTGGTTGCCAGATAACCAGCACCAGAGTTAGTAAAAAGAGGCTTGCGGCCAAAAACATGTCGGGCTCCAATATATATGATTATATGTATATGATTGACGTGATTAGCAGGAGCTACAGGCCGATGTCGCCAACCGCTCGCGCACATCCTCCCGCAGGCATTGCCAGGAGGTTGCGATCACCTCCGCCGCCCATGCCGGCATGTGGGGGGACAGGCGATAGTGGATCCATTTACCTTCCCGACGGTCGAGCACCAGCCCGGATTCACGAAGGATCGCCATGTGTCGCGAAATTTTGGGTTGTGACTCGGCAGTGACCGCGCAGATGTCGCAGACACAAAGCTCTCCGGATTCCCGGAGAAGCATGACAATAGCCAGACGTGTTTCATCGGCCAGAATTTTGAAAAGCTGAACAGGTTGTAGCATTTCTCACTCCGTTCCTTTATGTTTCACATATGGTAAATCATATGTGATGAGTTTGAAATCACCTTTTTCTTGAAAGAGTAGGGTGAATATCGGGCAGGCTGCTGCAGCGAGCGAAAGGAAACGCACGAGGCGTTTTCACGCCCTTTTGGCGCAATGTCGCCTGGCGGGCTCGCGATGGGCGGTGAGTGCAGTGGGGCGGGGTTTACCTGTCCTGCTCAACAAGAGCCAGCTCTGCGACGTGGTATTGAATTGAAATGGGGGCGTTAATTTCGAGTGACCATGTGGCAGAAAGCCCACACCACGCCATAAGCGCACAGCCGAGCTGTTCAGACTCGTCGTGGGTGATTTTGAGCATGGCCTTCATGCCATCAGCCGCCATTTTTACCGGGAGAAGCTGGGATGTATGCGTGGCAAGCGGCGGGCCATCCGGGATGAGTTTCCAGCGCTCCAGCCAGTATGCGAGCTCGCCGTTATTCGTTATTGCTTCCTGGATGGTCATAAAATATTCCCTGTCGTCTCTAAAAACGTACCGCGTCCGGGGAGAGGTAGCTCTCTAGTAATGCACAAGTCCGCCATCTACGGCGTACTGGCTGCCGGTTACATAGGATGCATCATCAGAAAGCAGAAAGAGTGCAACAGCAGCGGCTTCTTTTGCTGTTCCTGCCCTGCCAAGAGGGACCTGGCTGACAACAAAATCCTCAAACTGCTGGCGTGACTCTTCCGGCATAAAATGTCTGAAGTTCGTTTCAATCGGGCCGGGTACCAGAGTATTGGCTCGAATACCGCGTACGGCCAGCGCAGCGGCCCAGCTTTTAACCATTGCGACAACGGCGCCTTTAGTTGCTGCATAGAGGCTTGTCATTGCGGCACCTTCATAAACCGAAGAAGATGAGGTTACAAGAACAGATGCTCCTGAATTGAGTGAGCCGGAGAGAGCGGCCAGCTGCAGCATGGGACCACGGACGTTAGTATTCATCATATTGTTGAAAGCATCAGCCGTCACCGATTCCGGAGAACCGACCTCCGCGAAGCCGGCATTAAGCCATAGCCCGTCAAGCGAGCCCCAACGGCTGATCTCTGTTTGCAGCTTATTTATATCCGCTTCGCTGGCAGCATCACTTTTGAGGATAAGTGATGTCTCAGGTAGTAGGCTGCGGGCATGTTCAAGCCGTTCTTCATTAAGCCCAGTGACGGCCACATGACCGCCCTCACTGACAATACGCTGCGCACCTGCGAATCCCATGCCGCTGGTACCGCCTGTGATAAGTACGCGTTTACCCTGAAATCTGCTCATGATTACCCCGTCTGTGTCTTTCGAATCATCACTTACCTTACGAAGATAGCTATCGGTCGTCATCTGTTTCATAACGCAACAGTGCCATTACTGTTTTCTACGTCTGCGTCTGGCATTTAACTGACCGCTGCGAAGGTCTGCTTTGAGCGAGGAATGGATGTTCAATTTGTTGTGGTTCTTCAATACGGCCTTACGTTACAAGGGGGAGATGACCCAACTTCTCATGCATAAAATCAATCAGTGCTCGTGTTTTCGCGGGCAAGTAGCGTCGATTGGAATAAAGCGCAAACAGGTGCAATGGGGCTGCCGACTGTTCAAACTCAATCTCGATGAGTCGCCCATTGTTGATATAGGGTTGGCAGGCTTGTTTCGAGAGAATGGCAAAACCGACACCTGCTACCGCAGCTCGTCCTGCCATCTCTCCGCTGTTTACCCGATAATGCTCTTTAACTGCAATTGTCTCGAACCTACCTTTTGCACTGACAAATTGCCAGGGGGTCCCTTTCAGTGCGCTTACCGTTGTAATGCAGGGTAATTCTTCAAATTGCTGGATATGAGAAGGGGTGCCATAACGCTGAATGATGGAGGGAGATGCAACTATGGTACAAGGGATAGTGACCAGATGACGGGCGATGTAGTCACTGTCATCCATCTGACCACGGCTAACAATGACAGCCAAATCAAGATCATCTCGCAGAGAGTCGAAGCCTGACAAATTAGTGACACAGCTGATCTCCACATCTGGATACTGACAGGCGAAATCGGCAATCACCGAACCCAGCAATGCAGGACCTATTTCATTGGGAATACAGATACGTAATGGGCCTTTGAGCTGAACCTGCCCCTGTGCTAATTCAGACTCAGTTTGTTCAAGTGCTTCAAGTAGCGGTCTTGCTCGCGCGTAGAGCAGTTGCCCCGCCTGGGTGAGCTTCATATGACGTGTACTGCGCTCGATAAGCTGAAGATTCAGTTTTTCTTCTAACTTAGAAATACAACGACTTACGTTTGATGTCGGCATATCAAGGGCTTTGGATGCTCCAACGAAGCTTTCTCTATCAACCACGGCAATGAATACTTTCAGGGTAATAAAGTCGAGAGTCGGACGCATAGTAAATCCCATATTTGATAACAATATATGCCGTTTTTACCATCTTATCCTGATTATTGATAGCAGATAAGCTTTTGGCATCCTTCACTTATCGGTTGCTTGTAATGCCACAGGTTACTCAGATGTTTAATCATAAAACGCTAATGCGGATAGCCATCATAATTGCCTTTATCCAGTTTACTAATGCGCTGGAATATATGGCGTTAACGCCTGTTTTTTCTTTTATGGCGGAAGCGTTTTCGGTTCCAGTTTCATTTTCTGGATATGTTTCCGGGATGTACACATTAGGTGCAGTTCTTTCCGGTGTTGCTGCTTTTTATTGGATAGACCGATTTGATAAAAAACGTTTCTTAATGCAGAACATGTTGCTGTTGGGTTCACTAACGTTTATGTCTACATTTACAACAAATTTTGACGCGCTATTGGCTCTACGATTTTGCGCAGGATTGGTTGGTGGTACAACGATGGGGGTGGGGACGAGCATCTTGATAAATTATTCTCCCGTTAACATGCGTGGGAAAATGCTGGCAACGGTCATTGCATCATTTTCAATAGTTAGTATCGTTGGTATGCCAGTGACATTATTTTTTTGCACACACTATGATTGGCATATTTCTCTGTGGGCAATCAGTTTTCTTTGTCTGCTGTCTTTACCACTTATAGCCTGTTTTATTCCCAAGAATGCAGCTCAATCACGCGCTAAGAACAAGCTATCTATTGATGCTCAAACCCTGCTTTTCGCTTCTTGTAATGCGCTGGTCCAGTTTAGCCCGATGCTGATTATCCCCATTTTGACCCCATTAATGACCCATCATTTAGGGGCACAGCAAGACCAACTGCCTTTGCTGTTCTTAAGCGGAGGGATTGCCGGTTATCTATCTACAAAAATAACAGGAGTTCTGACATCACGTTTTTCCGCTCTGATGCTGGCTACAATCTCAACGCTCCTTTTTGTACTCAGTTTACTGATCCCTGCAATCGGCTATCATAATGCGGTTCTATTTATTATCTTATTTCTTGCTGCATCGTATAGCCGGCTGGTTTCATCGTCTTCGGTTACGATCCAATATCCAGCGGATGAGCAACGAGCCAGTTTTTCTTCGTTACAGGCTGCGATAATGTCCCTGATAACAACTCTTGCATTCTTTTTGTCGTCCTTATTACTGTCCGACCACGGCATAACAACACAGAATTTAGACAGATTACTGGTCGTCTGTGCATTAACTGCAATTGGGTTTCCCCTGATGGTCATGGCACTGCAAAAAAAACTGGCTAAATGAGCTAAAGGTCCGCTATGCACGAAGAACGGACCTTCACATTTAGTTTGAATGAACATTTATTGCTGATTAGCTGCCTCTGTTACTTTCCCTAAGCGATTCTGAATAATTCTGGTGCAGCATTGCCACCAGAGGCATCAGATGATTTTCTGTCAGGGGTGCCAGTAACAGAGATTTCGAACCGTCAGTGGGATACCAGATAACTTCTTCTATCTCCGCCGCTGGCTGAATATCGCTGGCAGTCAGGACATTGTGATAAATTTCAGCAATAACGACGCGTCCTGGCTCGTTTATCGCCTTGTCCGTGAAACGCCCAACGTAGCTAAAGTCCTGGCCAGTCAGGTTAAGATTCAGCTCCTCTTGCAACTCTCTCGTTAGGGCTGCGACGGGGGATTCATTCGGTTCCATTTTTCCGCCTGGCTGAATAAAATGGGTCGTGCCACGCTTCCTGACCAGCAGACAACGCCCGGACTCGTCAGTAATAATGGCAGCTGCAATGCAAATATCTTGATTGTTGCTCATGGTTCTCTCTTTAGGGTAACTGGGTGAGTAAAATCGCGCGGCGTTGAATCTAAAATGGAGCGAAAAGCAGCAGTAAATGCGGCTGGGCATGAGAAACCTAGCTGGTAAGCAACCTGTTTGATTGGGATGCCATTCGCCAGAAGATCTAACGAGGCACAAATTCTGGCTCTCTGCTTCCATGCTCTGTAACTAAAGCCAGTATCTTTAATAAACAATCGCGAAAATGTACGTTCAGACACAGCCGCGATATAAGCAAGCTCACCCAGCGATGCATCCCAGCGCTGATTAACCAGTAACTCTCTCGCTGCACTGAATAATCTCTCATCATGCGGCATTGGAAGCTCTGTAGTTAAGGGGGGAGCCTCGCTGAGAATTTCCAGAAGCAACAGCGCCATTTTCCGTTGACTCGGTCTGTTGTAGTCCTCGCTGAATAGCCCGGCAATCAGCTCTTTCACCAGTGCCGTAGCTGTAATCACATGCACCTGATGACTCTTCATAAAGTTCGAGCATTCTTCGATGAGGCTGCTGCTGAAATAGATGGCCCGTAGGTCGGTTTGTGAAAGCAGGTGATAGCTATGGATTTGAAGAGGCGGTAGCCATAATGCACGCTGAGGAGGTATTACCCAGCGGTCACTCTCTGTTTCAACCAGCATCACACCTCTGGTGGCAAACAGTAGCTGTCCCTCAACATGATGATGTGGAGGATCCGCCTCTCCACGTTGATAGCTTATCGCTGTGCTTGACCAACCTGTTGCTGCATCATGTCTTGGCGCCTTATCTATACTACCTGGCATTTCAGATTTAGCCCCTGCAATTATGATCGAAGTTGGAATCACCCGCAGTATAGCCTTAATGGATGGATGAGTGATTTATAATTCAAATTATCATAGATATTACAGGAACATATCATAATGCGAGTCCACTTTATCGTACATGAAAGTTTCGAAGCACCAGGGGCTTATGAAACATGGGCAAGAAATCAAGGTCATGATGTGACGTACTCACGTGTGTACGCAGGTGACCTACTGCCAGCAAACGCCGAAGGCATCGATTTCCTTATCGTCATGGGCGGTCCGCAAGATCCAGTTACTACCCTGGAAGAATGCCCGCACTTTGATTCCAAAGGTGAACAGGCGTTGATTGCTTCTGCAATTCAAACGGGAAAGGCCGTGATCGGTATCTGCCTCGGCTCACAGCTCATCGGTGAAGCGCTGGGTGCGCCATTCGCTCACAGCCCTGAAAAAGAGATTGGTAAATTCCCGATCACCCTGACTGAAGATGGCTGCAAGGATGCGATGTTCTCTCATTTTACGAAAACGCTTGAAGTCGGTCACTGGCATAACGACATGCCAGGTCTGACACCGGAAGCAAAAATTATCGCTTATAGCGAAGGTTGTCCGCGCCAGATCGTTTCATACTCGGAGCGGGTCTTTGGTTTTCAGTGCCACATGGAGCTTACATTGGACGTTGTTGAACTGCTGATCGCCAATTCTGAAAAAGAGCTGAGTCATGCCACAGAATACCGTTTCGTTAATACTCCAGAGGAACTCCGGGCGCACGATTACAATGAAATGAATCAGGCGCTTTTTGGTTTCCTGAATAAGCTGGAAGTACATTACAAAGCAGTTCAAGAATAACGTCATGCCCGGTGATGCGAGTCACCGGGCATGACGGGCTATCTCAAGTACTCTCTGTCTAAGCCTGAGAATCGCTATCCGTTGAACGTGTCAGTGTTTCCCATTGTTCAATTTCTTTCTCTAACGCCGCGAGTTTTTGCCGCACTAAACTCAATGCATCGCTGCCTAACAATAAATGTGTGGGTGGGTTGTGGCTCTCAATGTTCGCCAGCATGGCGCGGGCGGCCTTCACGGGATCGCCCAACTGCTTGCCGCTTTTTTCCATCCGCGCCTGCCGAATGGGTTCGAACAGGGCATCGTAGTCCGGGATGCTGCGAGCGCTGCGTACCATTGAGCGCCCGGCCCAGTCGGTGCGAAACGAGCCTGGCGCCACGGCGGTCACGTGGATATTGAACGGAGCCAGCTCTTTGCTTAACGTCTCTGATATGCCTTCCAGCGCAAATTTGCTGCCGCAATAATAGCTGATGCCGGGCAGGGTAATAAAACTGCCCATCGAGGTGATATTAATAATATGCCCGCGACGGCGCTGGCGCATGCCCGGTAATACGGCTTTGATCATCGCTACTGCGCCAAACACATTCACTTCAAACTGCTGGCGCATCTCTGCGAGCGAGGACTCTTCCATGATGCCTTCATGGCCGTAACCGGCATTGTTCACCAGCACATCAACCGGACCAACGGTTGACTCAACTTCCGCGACCACCTCAGCAATACGCTCAGCGTCCGTAACATCCAGTAAGCGGCCAAAAGCCCGATGCGCATCGAGCGCCTCGAAAGCCTGCTTTGCGTTGTGGTTACGCACGGTCCCGATGACCCGATGACCCGCGGCGAGTGCTTCCTGCGCCAGTGCCAGGCCAAAGCCGCTGCTGACACCGGTGATTAAAATCGTTTTTACAGATGGCATAAAAAGAACTCCCATGAACAGTTAATGTTGCATGGTATTCTCTGTATTGCCGTACTTTGAGGCCGAATCTTCTCTTTTTATTGCCTGATTTTATGAGGTGCTGTGATGTCCGGGATGATGACCTTGATGAAAGCACTGGCCGTGCAGGAGGGGTACAACCTGACTGCGTTGCCTGATGTGCGGATCTTGCGTGCCGACCGGCCGCTTGCCAGAACCCCTGTGCTCTACGATCCGGGGATCGTGATTGTCTGCCAGGGCAGCAAACGTGGTTATTTCGGCCAGCAGACCTATCTATATGATGAGCAGCACTACCTGGCGGTTTCGGTGCCGGTGCCGTTTGTGATGGAAACTGACGCCTCGGCGGAACATCCGTTGCTGGCGATTTATATGCATCTTAATTTTCAGCTTGCTGCTGAACTGATGTTGCAAATTGAACAACATGGCGCCCCGCAGCCCTCCGCTGTGCCGCAAAGCATGATGTCGAGCCCGATGGACGATGCGGTAAAAACGGCGGTTCTGCGCTTGCTTGAAGTTCTGAACAACCCGCTTGAGGCAGCGATCCTCGGTCCTGCGCGGGTGCGCGAACTCTATTTCCGCGTCCTGACGGGCGAGCAGGGCAATGCGATGCGTGCCGCGTTGGCCTTGCAGGGGCAGTTCGGCAAAATCGGTAAAGTGCTACAGCGCATCCATGCCCTCTACGCTGAGCCGTTAACGTTAACGCAGCTGGCGATGGAAGCCGGCATGAGTGTGCCGACGTTCCATAGCCATTTCAAAGCGATAACCCGGATGCCGCCGATGCAGTATGTGAAGTCGGTCCGCCTGCACCAGGCGCGGATGTTGATGGTGCGCCAGCGGATCACTGCCAGCGCCGCCAGTTACGCCGTCGGCTATGAAAGTCCGTCTCAATTTAATCGCGAGTTTAAACGCTTATTTGGCCTGCCGCCGGCGGAGGAGATAAAACGCATGCAGCGTTATTTCGCTGTTCCGCCAGCCCAGCAAGCGTCGGTATTTATTTCATCGCATTAAGCGCCTGGCCCATTAGGCTATAAGGCTGATTTGGCATGACTGATAAGCCATGAATCAGAGGGCAAATACCGTTTCGATCTCAATCTTGAGGTCGGGTGAAAAGAGGCGGCTGATTTCCACCAGCGAACTGGCAGGCAAGTGATCGCCGTAATGTCGGTAGAGCACCTCGCGCAGCGCATTGATCTCTTCAAAAGAGGTAATGAAAATGGTCCCTTTAATCAGGGACGAGAAATCAGCTCCCTCGGCGCTGACGATTTTCCGAATCTGACTGAATATTTCCTCAGCCTGTTCAGCGATACCTGATTGCTGCGCGGGCGTGCCGAATGCGGTTAGCCCTGAAATATAGAGCGTGTCGCCATGTCTCACGGAGTGAACGTAGGGGGCTTTTACCTCACCTAATTCAGGATAATTTTTGCGAATCACCTTATTCATAATGGGTTCCTTAATAGGGCTGAACAGAAATCAATCCTCGAATGCATTGCAGGTCTGGCGATGAGTGAAAGAGTAGGCACTTTAGTTTTGCTTGTTTTGGTACAGATCCCAGCGGTTGCCGAAGATATCGTGACCAGAAAAATAGACATATCACCATACCGTAACATCGGCCTGGCCTTTAGAAACAGGAAAACCCTCTCCCGGGCGGTAAAACAGTTTATTGATTACCTTGATTACAGGAATGGATAAACGGTCCGGGTAGCGTTTGTGAAACAGGAATGACGAACGTAACTAAGCGCTGCAAAATAACAATAACTCTATAGTCAGGCAGAAGGTTCTGAACAGTGAACGAAAATAATTTACCCGTGGTTCTTATCCCTGGCTTTATGCTTGATGAAACATTATGGGACGATTTTATCGCGCAGTATCCCGGCAAGCGGTATTTCATTCCGGTAAGCCTGGCGCAGGGAACCACCATTGATGAGATAGCCACGAACATAGCAAAGACGTTACCTGAACGCTTTATCCTGGCCGGTTTTTCTCTGGGGGGCTATGTTGCCAGAGCCATATATGATGCTTTTCCTGACCGTACAGCCGCTATGATCCTGATCGCCACCTCGCTGAGAGAAGATTCGCCCAGACAGAAAGAGTCCCGCATCGCTGCCTCGAGTGCCACTTCAGCAAAGGAATTCAGGGGACTGAGCGCAACGGCTATCAGAAAATCCCTTCATGCTGACTCTGCCTCTGATGCTGCGATCATTGAAAAAATCAGGAAGATGGGAAAGCGGCTGGGAGTTGAGGTATTCAAAGCCCAGTCAGGGTTGAACCGCGAACGCATTACCATAAAACCGGTTACTTGCCCGGTATATGTCATTGCGGCAAAGCAGGATCAGCTTCGCTCATTGACGGAAGCCGAAGAGCTGGCTGCACTGACCGGAGCTCGTCTTGATTGCATTGACGGCAGTGGTCACCTTATTCCTATGGAACAGCCAGCGGAACTGGCACAGCTTGTTGCCTGCTGGCTTACCGATACGGGTCTGTGATTCAATTCTAATGAATGTCAATAATATAAAAACCTAACGCTGCGTAAAATTTGGTATTAAAGGCGGCCATGTTATCTGTAGTGAGTGTGGCGCCGGTCAGGCCGCGTTGCTGCCCATAAACCAAGTTTCAATGCTGCTATGCGCGAGGAGCAAACATTAGTTGTTCTAACGACTCCTCGCTGCAGGTTTCTTTTATCAGAATTGATACGCAACGGTGACTGAAACATTACGCGGCTCACCGTAGACGTAGCCACTCATATAGGTGTAGTACGTCCGGTCAAACAGGTTATTCACGTTAGCCTGTACCGAGACCTGCTTATTAACCTGATATTGGGCAAACAGGCTAGCCAGTGGATAACTACCCTGGTAAACACGCTGGGTGCTGCCATCGGGTGCGGTAACATCCTCAAACACACGGTTTTGCCAGTTGATTCCCCCGCCAATGGTCAGCGCCTGGAGCATCGGCAGGCGATAACGGGTAAACAATTTCAGGTCAGTCTGAGGCTGATCCGGGTTATAGCGCCCCTCAGAATCACGCGCGACATAGCGGGTTGCGCCAAAGGTCATTTGCAGGTTATCGGTGAGTGCGCCGTTCAACTCAAACTCGGCTCCTTTGCTGCGGGCCCCTTTGGTTGGCGCGTATGCCTGCTCGCTGCTGTTATTGACAAAACTGCCATCCACGGCCTGACCAACATTATTTTGTTCTATGCGGAAGACCGCCATGGTTGCGGTGAGGCGGCCATCAAACCAGGCGGATTTCAGACCAGTTTCATAGCTTTTTCCCGTGACGGGGGCCAGATATTTTCCACTGCTGTCGCGATAGGTCTGCGGTTGGAAGATAGAGGTGTAGCTGGCATAAGCAGACCAGGTGTCATTGATGTCATACACCGCGCCAGCGTAGGGTGTAATGTTGTTTTTTTCCATATTGCCGCTCGTCCCATCGGTGCTGTACTTGGTATAACGTGCACCGACAATGAGCGACAGTGGATCGCTAAGAGAGAAACGCGCCGCGGTGTAGGCCGATTTCTGGCGCACTACGTCATCCGCGTTCTGATACCAGTCACCCCATGTGGGCTCGGCGATATTGCCATTCCAGTGATTGTTGAAGATACCGATATCGCTAGCGGCAATATCACCGGCATCCTCATCCGTGATGCCGTTGCTACTGTTGGTCACATTATGCTGACGGCTGTAGCTCATACCCGCCATCAACTGATGCTCACGCCCGAAGAGCTCAAACGGACCGCTGGCGTAACCATCCACGGAGGTCAGTTCACGCTTGCCCCGGTCCATACTGCCAAAACCATCGGCACCTTCGCCGGTGTCCTGATCCGGGTATGACAAATAGCCCACATAAAGTAGCTTATCGCTGAAGGTGTTTTCAGCATGGGTACCGTTCAGGCGGAACGTCCAGCCGTTATCAAAGTTATGTGTCAGGTCGGCATACACTTTGCGAGCGGTTGTATGATAGTAGGTCCAGTCGGCGGCAGAATTCAGGTTGCGCGAGTAATGGGTCAGGGCGCCATTGCTGTAGAACACCGGGTTGCCACCCCAGGTGGGATCGTTGGTATCGGCATCCTGATAATCGTAGCCAAGCGATAACGTGGTGTTATCGGTAATATCCGCATCTACCACGCCATAGAAGAATTTGGTGTTTTTACTATACCGATCCAGCCAGCTGTCCTGATTCTGGTAACCGGCAATGACGCGGCCGCGCACCGATCCTGATGCATTTAATGGGGTGGACACATCGGCGACATAACGCTGTTTATTCCAACTGCCGTAACTGGCGTTGAATGTACTGGTAAACTCTTTGCTGTCAGCATGCTTACGCACCATATTGACGGAGGCTGCCGGACTACCCGCCCCGGTCATCAGGCCCGTTGCGCCACGAACCACCTCGATACGGTCATAAATTGCCGTGTCTGAAGCCGCATCGCCATAGTTCCAGGCATCACCCACCGAGGTAGGAATACCGTCAAAAGTAAAGTTGCTCAGTTGAAACCCACGCGAGAAGTAGTAAGTACGCTCACTGTCAATCAAATTACTGGTGATGCCTGTGGTGTTATTGAGAACATCATTCACCGTCTGCAGTTGCTGATCCTGCATACGTTGCTGAGTGATCACGCTGACGGACTGCGGGACATCACGCGGTGTCAGCAGCAGCCTGGTCCCCGCACGCGTGGTTTTAACCTGGTAATCTGTCTTGTCCTGAGATGCCGTGGCGTCGCTATCAGCATTGGCATTCACGACCATGACTTCCGGCGTTTGCGTTTCCTCTGCCGCCAGGGCCGGGTTGAGGAAGGCATGTATCGCCAGTGTCAGAAATGAGATGGTGAAGGTTTTACGGATGCGTGGCTCGCCCGTACCCGCACAGATTTCCCTGCGATCCAAAAACATAGTATTTCCCGCCAAAAAGAGTGTTGTTGTGTTAATTCTTATTTTTAAGTGCAGCGCTACGCGTTCTCGTCTGGCCAACCGAATGAACGCGTCAGCGGAGAGCGGTTTCGTAGCGGCGCGATTTCTCACGCAAGTTTTGCGGGGGGATGTCACAGCGACGGCATGTGCCCAAACATTTTAGTATTACGCACGATGCAGCGGCATTTAATGCTAAGAACCGCACTTGTTGAGAAAGCCAATGATAATCATTTGCTTTAAAAAAACTAAAAATGTCTCATTTAATTGTGTAACTAGTTATGTAAATTACTGTAAATCAATATATAGCGGTGAAATCGGAACGTTGGTTGTCGATGTTCAGACTTTTATCGCCGTGAATTCATTGCCAAATTTCGCCGTTTTCAGCTTAAAAAAACGTGTTTATGCTATGAATTGGCAGGGCACAGGAATCTGTGGTTTTCCGCACATTTGCGTCATTTTGGTTAATGCGTATTATTCTCATTCTCTCTTCGGTCCTCCGGTTAAGGCAGTCATCTACCGGGATCCCTTTATCCATCGATGGAGTTAAGAATGAAATTGTTTTTCAGCCCGCGTCAGGTGCCCCTTGCCGCGGCGATCATCGCCGCCATAAGCCTGACGGCTTGCCAGGCACCGGCCAAAAAAGCAGAAGTGCCTGCCGCCGTAGTGAAGCCAGTCAATACGCAGTTGACTCAGCGTGTACTGGGGGATGGCCTGTATGAACTGGCCTATTCTCCTGCGGAGAAGGCGTTGTATGTAGCCAGTGCTCAGGGCTTTAAAAACGTCAATGGCGGTATGATTTACCGCCTCGATCCCGTGACTCTGGAGACTCAGGCTGAAACCCACACCGATCTGAAAAACTTTGGTATGGCGATGACAGACGACGGTCGCATCTTCTACACCACCAATTCGCTGGACGGCGGCGTGTCGCAAGTTGACGCGCAGAGCGGCAAGGTGCAGAAACGTCTGATGCTGGGGGGCAAGAAAGACAAAGATGGCGATGTGCCAGGTGCACGTGAAATGTTGCTACAGGGGGACGAATTATTCGTGGGTCGCGTAGCCGATCCTGGATTTATCTCGGTGGTGGATACCAAAACGTTCACCTTGAAAACGACCATCAAGAATGCCGGTAAATGGGTGACG
Source organism: Klebsiella sp. R445 (assembly GCF_051131755.1). NCBI lineage: Bacteria > Pseudomonadati > Pseudomonadota > Gammaproteobacteria > Enterobacterales > Enterobacteriaceae > Klebsiella > Klebsiella sp. R445. Next base: position 1,013,087 of record NZ_CP180446.1, on the reverse strand, counting down.
GGCTTGATTTACTCCCCGGTAACCGAACGCGTTTATGCCGCTAATGGTGCGGGTGAAATTTTAGTCATTAACCCACGGACCTACAAAATTGAACAGCGCTGGACGGCGGGCGATGGAAAGGAATATCTGTTCCTGAATATGGCGGAAGATCCGTCCACGGGTCGCCTGTTCGTCACCGACGACTCTAAAGGCAAGGCCTCTCTGGTCTTCGACGAGCACACTGGCAAAGTAATCAAACGTCTTCCGGGCGATGCACTGGGTATTAAGTTCAACAGTAAACGTAATGAGATCTATATATCTCAGCGCGAGTCTAAGAAAGTACTGCAGCTTGATGCTACCACCTATGCCGTGAAAAACAGCTGGTCATTCGACACCAATCCGAACAGCTTGCTGGTCTCGGCGGATGGTCAAACGCTGTATGTCTCGCTGAAGCAGGCATTTAATGAAGATAGCTCCACACAGGGCAAAGATAGCGTGGCGCGTATTGCACTTAAGTAAGTGCGACTGAGCGTAGCAGCGCATTGAATTGCGCTGCTTGCGCTAAAACTGCGGTCGTACCCCTGGTTTCGTCTCAGGGGTCGTTGATTGAGTTGATATTACCAGTTTTCCAGCACTCGCCGGCGAACGTCTTCTGGATAACCTTGCTCAAATGATGCATGCAGATGCCGGGTGGCCTGGAGTGTATCGAACACCACTTTGGCCCCTTTACCTGCGACATACTCTGCTTCTTCATAGCACTGTGGCAGACGAATGACGCGTTGATCATCGAACACCACGCGGCGCCCAACCGGGTGGACGCGGGTTGAGAGCGCCCATACCACTTCCCGGAGGTTGGTCGGGTCGAAATCATCATCCACCACGTAGACTTTTGGAATAAAGACCATCGCGTCGGTACGGAACAGCACGTCGCCGATGCGCTGGGACAGTTCGTGACTGGTGACCCCAGGCAAGCGTTCATGCCAGTCCTGCGGCACCACCACCAGCAACCAGTGCACCGTGGAGTCTTCCGGGATCCATGCGGTTTTTATCGGTAGCCCGGCGTCACGCAGATGTGTTAACGCGTCGGCGGCAAGCCCCATCGCCCACAGGGTATGAGACTCATCCGTCGGGCGGCCGGTAATGGACATTGGCCAGATGGGATCGTCCCTATGGGTAATGGTCTCCACGTGGAAGGTTGGCTGCGCCGAAGATCCTTCGCCCAGATAACCGCCATATTCACCATAAGGGCCTTCCTGACAATCCCGGTGGATGGAGACGTGCCCTTCGATAACGATTTCCGCCGTGGCAGGCACGTCCAGGTCAATACTGACGGCTTTCACGACGGGAACCGGTGCGCCAGCCAGCGTGCCGATGTAATCGGCTTCATCAGCATGCGCCGGGATCGGAATGCCCGAGACGCAGGAGATGGCCGGAGCAGGCCCCTGAACCAGCGCATATGGCATTGGTTTGCCTGCGTTTACCCACTCGGTCCAGATCTGCCCAATATGCTGGCTGGGAACAATCAACCCCACCATGCGCTTGCCGTCAACCTTCATCACCCGCGCGATCGACCAGTTAATCCACTTGCCGTCCAGCGATTTAACAATCAGCGTGCCCCAGGTGTTGGCATAGCGACCGCCGTCTTTATCATGGGCAAAGGGGATGGGGAAGCTATCCAGCGTGGCATTATCTCCGCGCAAGATGTTTTGCTGGCAAGGCGCGGCAGCAGAATCAACCCGCACGGGCGGGATGCCAGGCTGGCTGCGTGCCGTCGAGAGCGCCTCAATAATTTCTGGCCCGGTGGATCCCGGAGCCAACCCCAAAGACATGGCGACGCGGGCATAAGGCATATCGGCACGTGAGGAGAGACTGGCCGGGGCGCCAAACAGGCGAAAACCGGGAGCAACGCCGGCCACTTTATGGAATAGGGGCGCCGGAGACTGGATTTCATAACTGCGGCGGGTGATGGCACTGGGTTCGAAATCGCCGTCAACTTCGCGGGTGACATGCATGATGTCGCCCAGGTCATCAAGCGCATCAATAAAACTTCTTAAATCATCATAATACTTCATGCGGCACTCCTCAGGCCGAAAGGGAAGACGAGTGGGGCTGGCCCCAGCGTTTTGTTAAATCGTTATCGAGGCCAAACTGATCCAGAATGCGCGACACGCAGTGATTGATGATGTCATCAGTGGTGGCTGGTTTGTTGTAAAAGGCGGGCATCGGCGGCAGCATCATGGCGCCCATGCGCGTCAGGGCAAGCATGTTCTCCAGATGGATGGCGTTAAGCGGCGATTCGCGCGGAACCAGCACCAGCTTGCGTTGCTCTTTGAGCGTGACGTCCGCTGCCCGGGCAATCAGTCCGTCGCCGTAGCCGCAACGGATGGCGGCCAGCGTTTTCATGCTGCAGGGGACCACAATCATGCCATCGACGCGAAAAGAGCCGCTGGAGATGGCAGCCGCCTGATCGTGTTCACTGTAAGTCTTCGAGGCGAGAGCGATAACGTCCTGTACACTGTAGGGCGTTTCAAGTTGAATCGTGGCACGTGCCCATTTGGAAATGATCAGATGCGTTTCAACGTCGAGCTCCTTGAGCGCGGCCAGAACGCGAATACCAATTGCAGCGCCGGTAGCGCCAGTCATGCCTACGACAAGCTTCATGAGGGTTTCTTTTAATCGAACCTTTGAGTTATAGTTTGAGTTCAAACTGTTTGTGTTCGAACTATAGTTTTATCGTTTTCAGGAGTCAATACAGCCGATGTCAGAAAATCACGATCTCATTGTTGCCGCGCCGCTCTGGCCACACGGAGACAGTTCGCTAATGCATTTGATGCGTCGGGCAGGGCAGCACTCATCGATGTGCTGGACACAGTGCGTCGATACCGGGTTATCTGCGGTGCAGTACGCCATACTGGTGGTATTAGCCGAAGAGGCCACCTGCGATCAGCAAACGCTGGGCAACCGGGCGGGGTTTGATAAAGCGACCGGCACCTATGTGATCGACCGTATGACCAAAAGCGGGTTGCTGGATGTCCAGATCGATCCGCAAAATCGCCGCCGCAAGCTGGTGAGGATGACCGCGAGCGGCGAAGCGATGCTCGCACAGATGATTGAGCAGGCGAAAAGCGCGGAAAAGATGATTACAGCAGGGCTGGATGCGCAGGATATCAGCGATCTGAAACGCCTGCTGAGCAAGCTGGGTGGACTGAAGGAGCATGATGAATGCCTTTGACCCACGTTGAGCCGAAACCAGATTTGACCATCGGCTTTTTGCTGATGCGTCAGTTTACCCTGGCATCCGTTGCCGGGCTGGTGGAGTCTTTGCGTTTTGCAGCGGATGAATCCTTCTCCAGCCGACAGATTTTTTGTCGCTGGGAGTGGATGACCTGCGACGATGGGCCGGTAACGGCCAGCTGCGGACTGCCTGTCTCGCCGACGGCAAAGCTGGATTTCACTAAAGCGTGGGACTACTTCGTGGTGGCGGGTGGGTTGCTCGAAGAGACGCGTAATTCACCAGAGTGGTTATTGCAGGCGCTGCGCGAACTGCATGTGCGAAACATACCTATCATTACCCTGTGCAGCGGGGCGTTTGTGGCGGGAAACGCGGGCCTGCTGGACGGGCGTCGCTGCGCTATTCACTTCACGACCCGCGATGAATTCCGGATGCGCTTTCCCAAAGCTATTCCGGTGATCGATAAGACTTACATCAAAGACGGCGGGATTATCTCTTGTCCCGGCGGCACGGCCATTGACCTCGCGGCGGATCTCATCCGTCAGCACTGTGGGGTGGTGCGCTCCCAAAAAGTGCTTAAATATCTGCTGGTCGATAACGCCACGCAGTCGACCGCCAGGACCCGGCACAACGCCCCGCTCAACGCGCCGGACGTCTATGAAAACGAGCTGATCGGCAAGGTGATTGGGTTTATGCAGCATCACCTTGATTCGCCGATCCCGCTGGGAGAGGTCGCGGATTTCGCGGGTATCACCTTCCGCCAGCTAAACCTGATGTTTACCCGCTGTACCGGCCATTCGGCAGCGGTGTACTGGCGCAGCATGCGCCTCGAACATGCGCGTAAGCTGATGGCGGATTCGAGTAACAGCATCAATGCCATCGCGACCGCTACCGGATTTTCGGACGCTTCACATCTGATTTCATGGTTCCGTAAACAGTATGGCGAAACGCCGAGCGCATTCCGCAAGCGGCGCAGGGAAGTTGAAAAACTGGTGAAGAAATAGAAAAGGGCTGCATCGTGCAGCCCTTGGCGTCTCAGAGACTCTGTCGTTTTGGCATCGTGGCCTGCATAGTCATCTTTTCACGCGGACGATCGTCGTCCAGCGAGGAAGCATCTTCCAGGCTGCGGGCGTTGGTCTCCGGCGCGAGGAACCACGACACCACCAGGCCAAAGAAGGTGATTGCCGCGGCGATATACATCGTCGGGCCGATGCCAATACTTTGCAGAGAAACCGGCACCAGCCAGGTACCGACCGCCGCACCAATTCGCGACAGCGATGTGCCGACGCCCACCGCGCCAGCGCGTATTTCCGTGGGGAAAATTTCGTTTGGATAGACCAGCTGCAACACCTGTGCGCCGCCAATAAACAGCGCGTACAGCCCGAACATCAGCAGGATCGCCGCAGACGGCCCATCGCGCAGCAAACCTAACAGCAGCAGCGCCAGCCCCGACCACAGGAAGCTATGCAGCAAGAGTTTACGACGCCCCAGAGTATTCACCAGGCGGGTGGCAATGATGCAGCCCACCACGAACAGCAGGGTGATGGCCACCGACCCGTAGGAGGCCCAGCCGCCGGTCAGGTGCAGTGCATCCAGAACCTTTGGTGCAAACGCGTAGACGGCAAACACCGGAATGACGGAGCAGGTCCAGAAGATTGTGACGAACGCCATACGCTTGCCGTAGCCGGAGTGGAGCAGGTTGGCGAAAGAGAGATTCTTGCTTTCAGCCTGCGCTGGTAAGTTGTCCAGGCCAAACTCAGGGCCATAAACGCGGCGAATAACCGCTTCGGCCTCGGCGTGCCGGCCTTTGCTTATCAGCCAGCGAGGGGACTCCGGGGTGCCCATGCGCACAATGAACAGCAGGGCACCAATGATGGCAGTGCTGGCCAGGGTCAGGCGCCAGGCATCAGGGCCGCCAAAATTCAGCAGCGCTTCACCGATCAGATAAGCTGCGGCTGCACCTGCGAACCATAAGATGGTCAGCGTAGCGAGACACGGCCCGCGATTTTTCTTCGGCAGAAACTCTACCAGGAAGGCGGTGGCGACCGGGTATTCAATCCCCACGGCAACCCCGTTCATAAAGCGCAGGGCAAACAGCATTTCGCCACTTTGTACCCAGTATTGTGCCACGGAGCAGACGACGAACAGCGTCGGGCCAACGAAATAGAGAACGCGGCGTCCAAGGCGGTCAGTCAGAGCGCCGCCAATAAAGCCACCAAAGAAGATGCCGATCAACGCCGAAGCGGCAATCAGACCTTCCCAGAAAGCGTTGAGGCCTAGGGCAGGGGAGACTTTCATCATCGCAATGCCGATGATGCTCAGCACATAGCCATCAACAAAGGATCCCCCGCCTGAACGCACGGTCAGCAACCGATGGAAGCGGTTAAGTGGAACGTCTTCTACAGAAATAGTATTTGACATGGTTACTCCTGTCTTTCCCCGATGACGTTGAATTAACTGTGGTAACAAGCCTTATTTACGATGGAGGCGTATTACAGACACGCGAAACCGGTGCCGTTAATCAAACGATCGCAGAATAAATGTAGGTCAGGTAAAAAAGTTAAAATGTTATCCAGCGCAGAGATAGCGATTTGGATAAATCAATAAATAGTCATTTCTGGCAATTCATGGCAAATACTCCTCCGGTGCAGGATAGTCGGATAAGATGTTTTTTATTATCGGGTGCTTACTTACTTTCAGTTACTACAGGTTCATTTTTTGGCGCCACGCTGCGGGTAGACCACCAGCAGATTAACGAGCCCAGGCTCACCATGGCGGTGCCCTGCCAGAACGCGAGGGTCAGCTGTGAATTCAGCATAAATGCGGCCAGTACCGCCGAGATGATCGGGATGAAGTACGAGGCGGCAGCCAGCACGGTCACATTTCCGTGTAAAATCCCGACGTTCCAGGCCGCGTAACCAAAGCCCATCGCGATGGCGGCCAGCACCAGGCTAAGCCCCGCGTGCCAGGAAAGCACAAACTCCGGTTGCGGTGATAACAGATATTTCAGCCATAATGTCAGGGCGGTTAAAATAAAGAACAGGGTAATGCCGTTATTACCGTTGGCGATAATTTTGGTTACCACACAATATATTGCCCAAATAATCGCGCCGCTAAAGGCCAGGCCGTAGCTGAGCGGGTTTTCCATAATGTTGCTGGTCATTTCACTGAACGCGAAGCCTTTATCGCCGCCCAATACCAGGCATATTCCGGCAACAGCTAAAATAACCCCCAGAATAATGAGCGGGCTGGTCTTTTGGCGATTCACGATAACCGCCAGTAAAATGGTCATGCTCGGCCAGAGATAGTTAACCATTCCGACCTCGATGGCCTGGCGGCCCGAGTGGGTGAAGCCCAGCGAGAGCGACAGACAGAGCTCGTAGCACACAAACAGGATGCTGCCGACGATCAGGTAGAGTGGCGGAAACTGCCGCAGTTTCGGAAAGCCAATGGTGAACAGCAGCAGAATGGCGCTACAGGTGTAGATCAACGCCGCGCCTCCCACCGGGCCAAAACCCTCGCTCACACTTTTAATCAACCCAACGATCGCGCTCCACAGGAGGACAGCTATGAGTCCGGTGAGCGTCGCTTTCTTCTGGGGCATACCCTGTACCTCTGTTTACATTAGCTTCACAACCGGGTCGTCCGATGTGGAGTTCTGTTAATGGCCGGTTAAATCCTGCCTTAAAACTATGCCTCCAGATGAACGCTGTAAATACGTTCTGATGAGCAATAATACCGGAATGTGATCGCTATCTGAAATCATGTAGAAAATAACTACGGTGAAAATATATTTATAATTCATTGATAAATAACAATTAAAATTATATCTCTCGTATAAACATCCTACTTTTTGGTATTTACGTTGTATTTTCTATGTATACAAAAAATATTCAACCATTGACCTCTTTCACAACCACGTGCAAATTTTTAACAAACGCAGCCTGGTGGGCTGCTGAACAGACTGTCATGGTCGTGAATTCCCCCTGGAGGTTATCGTGTTGACATTTGAAGGTATCTACACCCCGGCAATTACCCCTTACGCAGCCGATGGCAGCATTGATTTCACTCGTTTTTCCGAGGTACTGGAGTCGCTGATTGAAGGCCGCGTACACGGCATCATCATTGGTGGTTCGACCGGTGAATACTACGCTCAGAGCCCGGCAGAGCGTAAGGCGCTGGCCGAGCACGCACGTCAGGTCATTGGCAACCGTCTGCCGCTGATTGTCGGCACCGGCGCCATCCGCACCGAAGATGCGGTGGATTACGCAAAGCATGCCCGGGAAATTAAAGCCGATGCGATTCTGGTTACCTCTCCGCCCTACGCGTTGCCGACCGAACTGGAAAACGCCCATCATGCGCTGACGGTCGATAAAGCCGCGCAGCTGCCGATCATGCTGTACAACTACCCGGGCCGCATGGGCATCACCATGGGGGAGACCTACTTCCGCGAAGTGAGCCGCTCGTCCAACATCGTGGCCATCAAAGAGAGCTCAGGGGATTTCAATAACCTGCACCTGCTGGCCTGCAAATTCCCGAACATTGCGCTCTCCTGCGGCTGGGACGACCAGGCGCTGGAGTTCTTTGCATGGGGCGCGCGCAGTTGGGTATGTGCCGGCTCCAACTTTATTCCACGTGAACACGTGGCGCTGTATGAAGCTTGCGTGGTGGAAAAAGACTTCGAAAAAGGGCGCAAGATCATGGCTGCCATGATGCCGCTGATGAACTTCCTCGACGGGGGCAAGTTTGTGCAGTCCATCCGTTACGGCTGCGAGCTGAACGGCCTGAATTCCGGTCAGGTCCGCGCCCCGCTGCAAAACCTCGATGAAGACGAGAAAGCGCAGCTGAAAGCGGTGATTGCCGATGTGAAACGGAACGTGGCTGCGGTCACGGTGGTGTAAGGGGGCAGAATGAAACAGCTTCAGACCCTTAATGACGTCACGCGCCTTGCGCATGATCTTCCGCTTCCAGACAAGGCGTTTATCAACGGCCGTTTTGCCGCCGCGCGTTCCGGTAACACGCTGACGACGCACAATCCGGCGACCGGTGAGGCCATCGTCAATATTGCAGCCTGTGATATTGACGACGTTAACGCGGCGGTAAGCGCCGCAAGAACGACCTTTGAGGCCGGTAGCTGGAGCAAGCTGGCGCCGGGCGAGCGTAAGTCCGTGCTGCTTAAGCTGGCTGCGCTGATGGAACAGGAGCTTGAGTCGCTGGCGGTGCTGGAAAGCCTCGACAGCGGTAAACCGGTTAGCGAGTGTCTGGCCGTGGACGTGCCGGAGACTATCCATGTGCTGAAGTGGCATGCGGAAGCGATCGACAAGCTTTACGATCACACGGCGCCGGCCGGTAACGCCATGGCGCTGGTGGTGCGTGAGCCAATCGGCGTGGTGGGCTGCGTCCTGCCCTGGAACTTCCCGCTGTTGATGCTTGCCTGGAAAATTGGTCCGGCGCTGGCGGCAGGCTGTTCGGTGGTGGTGAAACCGGCTGAGCAGACCTCTCTGACCTCGCTGAGGGTGGCGGAGCTGGCGTTTGAGGCAGGCGTGCCGGCGGGCGTGCTGAATATTGTCACCGGTACCGGGCAAGCGGTGGGCGAGCCGATAGGTTTGCATGCCGATATCGATATGGTGAGCTTTACCGGCTCCACGGCAACCGGACGTCGTTTCCTGCATTATGCGGCGGAGTCCAATCTTAAAAAGGTGGTGCTGGAGTGCGGTGGCAAAAACCCGGCGCTGGTCTTTAATGATGCCGATGATATTGCTGCGGTAGCCGGACACGTGCTTAACGGCGCATTCTGGAACATGGGCGAGAACTGTTCTGCCACCTCGCGCCTGCTGGTACAGGAAGAGATAAAAGATGCGCTGCTGGCGGAGATGGCGAAGCAGATAGGCGGCTGGACGATGGGCAACCCGCTCGATCCGCACAACCGGCTTGGCACGATGGTCTCCCCGGAACACTTCAGTAAGGTGAGCAGTTACCTCGACACGGCGCGTCAGGAAGGCTTGCGCGTACTGCATGGCGGTGACACGGAGCAGGGTGCTTACGTGCAGCCGACGGTAATCGACGGTGTAACCCCTGAAAGCGCTCTGTTCAGGGAGGAGATTTTTGGACCGGTGCTGTGTGTGACCACCTTTAAAACCGAAGCCGAAGCCATTGCGCTGGCGAATGACACGCCGTATGGCCTGGCTGCGTCGGTCTATACCAGCAAGCTCAATCGCGCGATCCGCGTATCCCGTGCGATTCGCGCCGGAACGGTAACCGTGAACTGCTTTGGTGAAGGGGATGCCACCACGCCTTTTGGCGGCTATAAGCAGTCCGGCTTTGGTGGGCGTGATAAATCGGTGTTTGCCCTCGATCAGTACACCGAACTGAAGACCATCTGGATTGATGTTGCAGAAAACGACGCCTGAAGCCCTATTAAACGGCCTGGAAGCGAGAATGCCTTTCTGATTCTGTCTTCTGGTGGCGGCTAGCCTTAAGAGAACGCAGGGACGCATCTTCTCTCACCGGCAGAACGCCGCCTTTTTTCACCCGCGTGCCTGCAGTGAAATAGGCAGAACGTGATCCCGGCGGTGGATAATTTTTGCTGTAACGCCCCTTTATCTGTAGGTTAAGCAGCATAACAGGTTGATATTCAGGAGGCGGGAATGGGAACGGGGAAGGCAGCGCTGTATGAGGATCTCAAGCGGCACATCTTAACGATGGAACTCGATCCGGATGAGCTGCTGGATGAAGCCAGCCTGACCGCGCAATACGGCCTGTCACGCACGCCGGTGCGCGAAGTATTTCAGCGCCTGGCGGGTGAAGGCTATCTTGAGATTGTCGAAAAGCGCGGCGTTCGCGTTATCCCCATGAGCCATGCGACGCTGCGTAACTTTTTCCTGGTGGCGCCGATGATCTACGCGGCCACCGGACGTCTTGCGGTACAACACTACAAGCCGGCGCAGTTAAAGGCGCTGAAAGAGACGCAAAAGCGCTTTCGCAAAGCGGTACACAGCCATGATGCAGAAGCGCTGGCGCTGGAGAACAACCGCTTTCACGAAATCATGGGCGAGATGGCGGCCAACCCCTATCTGCAGCCGAGCCTTGGGCGTTTGCTGATTGACCATTGCCGCATAGGTCATACTTTTTTCCGACCGCGGAATGAGGATATGGAGCGACGTCTGCAGCTTTCTGCCGATCATCACGATGCTTTTATTACCGCACTGGAGGCGCGCGATGAGCAGGCCGTGGTGGATTTAGTGTTTGAACACTGGGAGCTGTCGCGGGAAAACATGGAGATGTTTATTGCCCCTCAGGGATTGAAAGCCGATGAGCGTGTGCAGTCCCCTGAGTAACCCCACGTAAAGACCAGCCTGCAGGCATCCGCCTGTGGGATTTAACGGTACCAGAAACAGCTATATCGCCGCACGTACGGGGGCTTTCGCACGTCTGAATTCACCTTGATTTAACTAAATTTATACTTGTTGTATACATGAGATATACATCACGTATTCATTTTTTTAGCCTGGCTAACATAATCTCAGCCTCGCATTTCAAGCGAACAAGCAAACATGACAGCGTACCGGAGTAATTAACGTGCAAAAGATCACCTCTCTTCCTGCCGATGACGCCCTGCCAGGGTGGTATCACACCAGTCCATCGCGCACCCCGCGTCCTGCCCATGTTGGGCAAAAGCATGCGCGTTGGGCAATCGTTGGTGCCGGGTTAACCGGGCTTGCTGCGGCGCGTCAGATGGCGCTTAACTTCCCTGATGATGAAATCGTGTTGATTGAAGCGCAGGAGGTGGGGTTTGGTCCTTCCGGGCGTAACGCGGGTTTTGCTATCGACGTGCCGCATGACATTGGCGCGAAGGACTACATTGGTGATGTGAAAACCGCCAACCTGATACTCAAGCTCAACACCCTGGGGCAGGACTACCTGCGCGCTATCGTGAAGGAGCAGGGGATCGCCTGTCAGATGTCCGAGTCCGGAAAATACCAGGCAGCGGTGGGCGAGCAGGGCGTGGCGATTCTGGAGGCCTATCGCCGTGGACTGGAGAAGATTGGCCGTGAAACGCAGATGATTGCAGGCAGAGATCTCCCGGAACATATCGGTACCTCGTACTATAAACAGGCGCTCTATATTCCGGGGACCATTCTGCTCCAGCCGTCTGCGCTGGTAAAAGGGCTGGCAAACAGTCTGCCTTCGAACGTGACGCTCTACGAACATACGCCGATCGCTTCCATTGATTACGGCGATAAGATCACGCTGGTGCATGATAACGGCAGCATCACGGCAGATAAGCTGATCCTGGCGAATAACGCCTTTGCATCGCACTTTGGCTTCCTGCGCGGACGACTGTTGCCCACCTTCCTGTACGGCAGCCTGACCCGTCCGCTGACGACCGACGAGCAATCCTTGCTGGGCGGCAAGCCAGTGTGGGGCGTGATCCCGGCTCATCCGTTTGGCAGCACCGTGCGCCGCACGATGGATAACCGAATTCTGATGCGTAATAGCTTTAGCTTCCACCCGGATGGCCGCCCGCGGGAGCATCATCTGAAGAATTTTATTGCCCGGCACCGTAAATCCTTTGAGCGGCGCTTCCCCACGCTTAATCAGGTCGATTTTGAATACTCCTGGAGCGGGGCCATTTGTCTGTCAGAAAATCATGAAGGCTTCTTTGGCCAGCTGGCCCACAACGTCTACGGCGCACTGTGCTGTAACGGCCTGGGGATCACGCGCGGCACGGCCACGGGCAAACTGCTGGCGGATATGATTGCGGGCGAAAACAATGAATTAATTCATTTTCTCAAGTCATCTCCAGGGCCAAATAAAACGCCGCCGGAGCCGTTTTTGTCGATTGGCGTCAATTCGGTGCTGAAATGGGGACAATACAGAGCAGGGCTTGAGGTATAGCCTTTACCTCATTGATAAAACAATGGGTTATGCGCTAACAGGGTTGCTGAAGCAACCCTGAAAATCCATACTCCAGGTAACGGTCTCAAAATGGGAACGCACACAAGCCGGTAAACATCGTGTTTATCCTGAACGATATTACCGGTGTTGATCTTCGATGAGCGCAACTTCAAACCACAGACCTGGCATCATTTTTTCCAGGCCGTCGGTCAGCATCATCCCGGCTTCGTGAAGCTTCTCCAGCGGCATCTGTGGCAGACTCTCCAGAATGAACCACATTTGCTGAGCTTCCATACTTAAGCGAGTTCTGATTCCCTGTCGCCAGTTCCAGCGACGGCAGGTGACGCCTGCATCATCGCACCAGATAACTTCATCTTGTGAAGGATATTCAACGGCGGTTTCACCCGCTTTTACCGTATCAAAAGGCTCAGTGCCTTTTGCCACAACCAGGCGTGGTGACCCTTGATAGGCTGCAATGTTTTCGCCGCCAACCGGAACGGCGTAGCGGAGGCTAACAGCGTTATAAAGATCAACGATTGGATCGAGCGCTGGCATTGTACCGTCGCGTAATACGCGCTTACGTAACGCATCAGCTGAACAAGGAGTGCGTTTGGGTTTAGCTCCAAACTGTTGGAAAACCTCAGCCCATGCGGCCAGATGAGATTCCGCCCATTCAGGTTCATCGGCCAGAACGGCTTCACATGCTTCCCGCAACGCTGTTTCTCCAGTATCAGGGTTCTGCACCGGCGCGGCTTTGACGGAGATACTGAGTGCCCGGAAGCCGGGGGCGATACGATAAATTTCTGGGGCAATTGACGGAGATACTGTTAACACGGGATAATCCTGTAATGACCAATTTAATACATGATAATGACCGATGACCAAAAAAGTCAATTTAATGACCGAGGCTGATTCGATTGTCAGCACCGTGAATGAAGCGGTGTCTCAGCGGATAAAGTTGTATCGTAAGCAAAAGAAAATATCACTCGATGAACTGTCCCGTAGGGCGGGCGTCAGCAAGGGAGCGCTGGTTGAGATTGAGGGGTGCCGGGCGAACCCCAGCATTGCTCTGTTATGCCGCCTGGCTGCTGCAATGGGGGTTTCAGTGGCTGATTTTGTGGATGTCAGTTCAAAACCGACAGTGCATCTCATTGCTGAAGATGAGATCCCTGAATTGTGGAAAGGCGAAAAAGGCGGGAGAGCAAGGCTGCTCGCAGGGTCTGGTGGTCCCGATATGACAGAGCTCTGGATGTGGGAAATGCAACCAGGGGAAAAATTTGCTTCACCCGGCCACACGGAAGGGACGCTTGAATTATTTTACGTACAAACGGGCACGCTCACACTTGGTGTTCAGGATCACCTGTATCTGGTGAAGACCGGTTGTTCGGCAACGGCCAGAACGGATGTTCCTCATTTCTATGAAAACCGAGGGGAGAGCCCATTGGTTTTCATCATGACAGTAAATGAAAAGGCGTCCTGAGTGTTACCCAATATAGCGTTCAGCCCTAGCCAGTAGGGCTGTCTCATCACAAGCAAGCCCAGAAGGATATTTTCAGTGAATAATCAGCATCTGAGTTTTACAAAAGATAAATTTACTGTCACAACCGATCCCTCTTTTTTCCAGTTGGAAGCCATTCAAGATTATCTCTCGCAATCCTCCTGGGCTCCTGGGATTGATATCGATACGGTCAGGTTATCAGTCCAGAACAGCCTTTGTTTTGCGCTTCTGGATGGAACCAGACAAATCGGTTTCGCCCGTCTGGTCACGGACTATGCCACTTTTGGCTATCTGTGTGACGTCTATGTGCTGAACGATTATCAAAAGGGTGGCCTTGGCCGTTGGCTGATTGAATGCTGTCATGCTCACCCATTGATGTCACGTTTGCGACGGATAATGCTGGTAACCGACAGCGCGCCCTGGTTATACCAGAAGCTAGGGTATAGCCCATTGAACAGGACAGATTTTGTCTGGCAGGTCAATCGACCAGACATTTATCGTAACTAATTCTTTTGAAAAGAATTATTGTAAGAGAGTAGTGCAAAATGTTAGTCCGTAGGGCAAGAACCTCTGACGTAGAGGCGAACATTGTGACCTCTGCTTTTGGCGCACAGCTGTCCGTTGCAAGGAGCGGAAGTTGGACGCATTGTATTTGACGTCTGATGGCCGTAAAAATTTAGCGCCTTGAGCCTGGACTCATTCAAACCTGAACACTTGTGCAATTGCCCCGGCCTGTATATTCTCATCTTGGGTCCGTGCTGCCTGCCGCTCGCTTCCTAGGTGGAAAAGGTGAAAGCATGTTCGTCCTCAACCTCATTGATTTTACTACTCTTGACGGTCGGGATTTGGTAATGCGAGCACCATTAATTCCTGACGACAGGAGAAAGTATGTTATCAATCGAGCAGGCCAGGCAGATGGCTGCAAAGTTAAAAAACTCTCTTGAGTTGCGCGATCATAAGATTTCTTATTCCGCTGCACTCGAAACTGTTTCACACCAGCTAGGCTACAAGGACTGGAACACAGCTGCGGCAGCGTTACGTCCACAAATTCCTCAGTCTCAAATTCATTTCATTAAGCCTATCCCCATCTTACGAATGTTCGATGAGCGAAAAGCGCGGGAGTTCTATCTCGGGTTTCTGTCATTCAGCGTTGAATTTGAACATCGGTTCGAGCCCAACTTACCTTTGTATCTGGGCATTGTCCGGGAGGGTTTGCAGTTGCACCTGTCTGAACATCACGGTGACGCCAGCCCGGGAGCAACGATATTTATACCTATGCAGAATATTGAGTTGTTCAGAAACGAACTACATGGAAAACAATATGGCTACGGTCGCCCGGAAATAGTGAAGCAAGACTGGGGAGATACTTTGGAAGTGTATGACCCGTTTGGTAATCGGCTGCGCTTCTGTCAAAGCTAATTTACTCTTCTCAATGCTAAGGGGATTGCCATAGGCATTTCCCCTTGTTTTCATATGCACGAAACGTCCGCTCCTGGCGCGAAGCTGCCGCGATGTCCGTTCCCCGTTAGAATTTTTGAAATCAAGCAGGGTGATAATATGAAGGCGACAACCCTGTAACGCGGCGGAACATGGTTGCGAAAGAGGATGCATTATCGTATCCAAGGGACAAAGCCACTTCGTTCACGGGTTTGCCTGTTATCAGCAATGCTAGCGCACTAACCACACAGGCTCGCTGGCGCCAGGCTGAAAACGACAGGCCCATTTGCTGCAGAAAATGACGGCGAAAGGTACTGGCGCTCATAAAAAGCGCACTGGCCCAGCGCTCAGCAGGATCATGGATAGAGGGGGTGAGTAAAAACGCCTGACAAAGTGCCCGTAGCGCCGGATGCTGTGGCAGCGGAATATTGAATTCGCGAGCCGGCATTGCCGCCAGTTCCAGTAACATCAGATTTATCAGAACACAGTCGCGTGCGCTGTTATACAGCGGCGGCAGATCCACTGCCTCAAGTAATAACTGACGTAACAATCGCGATATGCTGATCACTTCACAGCGACGATGTTTAACCAAAGCTCTCACGCAATCTGGTTCAATATACACGCTACGTGTGGTCACCCCCACAAATCTGACGGCGTGCATTGTTTCGGGGGGGATCCACACAGCATGTTGTGGAGGAACAACCCACTCTCCGTCCTGAGTTGTTACATACATCAATCCGGTAGCGCCATACAGTAGCTGCGCGCGGCGATGTTGGTGTTGTGGCAGTATAAATCCCTGCTCATAGTCATTGCCTAACGCCACCACATCACGATCGAGCGAATCGACATCTTCAATTTTTACGTTGCGCATACCCGTCTCCGTTTGACCGATTTACAAAGGTAATTGAGCGCTGCGCAAATGGGAAGCAGTGTGCTACCGGTATAAGCTGCTGGCTCATTTTCAGGTCGGGGATATTCTCTTGAACGATATCGTAATTATTGCACTGGCAGGTTTTACTACCGGTATTACCACTGTACTTTTTGGCTTTGGGGGCGGTTTTGTCGTGGTACCATTTGTTTATCAACTGATGCTGCGGCAGCCTGAACTTACAGGAAATGCCATGCATATCGCGATTGCTACGTCAACGGCGGTGATGATATTTAACGCTAGCTGGGTCAGCTATCAAAACTGGCGCGGCGGCAAGCTTTCAGCCCAGACGTTGTTTCCATTGTTATGGTTTATCGCCATCGGGGCTGTTGTGGGTTCCTGTCTGGCGGGAATGTTTAGCGAGAATATCGTTCGGGCTCTGTTCATTCTCTACATGCTGGTAACAATCAGCGATTGTTTGTTGCGTAAGGGTTTCTTTTGCGTTAGTTCTCCGCGTCCTTTGTCACTTCCTATGGTAACGGGAGGCGGTGTAATCATCGGTATGATAGCCGCATTGCTTGGCGTGGGCGGCAGCGTTATGACGGTGCCAATGTTGCGGCGACACGGCTATGCAATGCACGAGTGTGTTAGCGCTTCTAACCCGCTTTCTTTGCCTGTTGCGCTGTGTGGTAGCGTGACATATGCAGTCATTGGTTGGCAAAGTATTCCGGTGAGCGGATTTCTCGGTTTTATCAGCCTGAAAATTTTAGGTCTGTTGGTACTGACGGGCTGGGCCGGGATAGTTTTTAGCCGCCGGGCTATACCTGTTGTACCTGATATATGGCACGCACGAATCTATGTACTCCTACTGTGCCTGGTACTCCTGGCAATGCTAAGCCATTAAAATCTATACATCGTGGCTATCCTTGCGCTCAATATTAAATCAGTACTAACGTCCGCTCCTGGCACAGAGCGGACAAGCTAACTGGACTGAAGGTCCGTTGAGAGCGAGGAGCAGAAGTTGACCGCGGCCAGATGACTAGTTAAGTCGTAGCGATTCAACTCAGGGCAAATCAGCCTCAGAACACATTATCCTGATTCCGAGGCTTTTCTTGCCAGCTCTGGGTCTATTTGACTGTAACGTCCTTGATCTGACCGTTACTGCAGGAGAATGTTTTATCCCGGGGCTGAGGCAGTTTGTTGGCCCGCCTTGCTGATAAGTACAAATATTTAATTTCACATAAGAGTTTTCCTGATACGAACTTCCTGGATGAAAAGCGTAATGGACGCCACTATGATAATGGAAAAAAATACGATTTTAGGAAGATCGTAATTGAACACCGTGGTGAACTTGTCATTGTTATATAGATGGTTGTTCCTGTAAGAGAACGTTTCGTAGATATTACCCCAAATTTCGAGTGCAGATCCGACAGATAAAACAATAAATAAAAATGAGCAGTTAACTCTTATGCTTTTTCGTTTCCTTCTTCTTTTGAAAAATAAAGCAGTGATGATTATCGGCACAGCAAAGGCGATTAAGTCCTTGAAGCTGAAAGTATATATAATTTCCATATCTAAAATCCTTTAATGTACTACTTGGAAAAGTAGGGCGGTTTTCGAACGTCACATCACAAAAAAAAGACCACGAAACCACAAAGGTCAGAGTGCTCGCTATGAGTACTACTGCTATGCCTACATCGTTATACCTCTTTACGGCATATCGTCAACTCGCGTACTTTGGGGAGGCGGGTTAAGGTATGCTTTCGCCAGTGCTCAAATACTGACTGATATGAGTTTTAAGTGGACTTGTCATGATTGCGGGCTAAAAGGTAGGAATTATGATTGCTTGAGTAAAGCCGTGAATTTCTGTTTCTTGCACGGAGCGGACAAGTTATCGAGTTGAAGGTCCGTTGTGCGAAGAGCTGACATTGAGTAATCCTTTCCTGGCCCAGCGTTTTATGTTTTCCTTGGCTTAGGCAACGGAACAAGGAAAACACCGTGAAAATCTACTGGACCCTAAAAAGTATTACTGAACTAAAAGACCTATCTTTTTGGGAGCGCGGAAGACGGTGGCGGAATGCGTATAAATCGGCCTTCCGGCACTGGCAGACCTGGGGGGGCCTCGTCCTCTGCGGGGCCTTCAGCGGCGCGGGAGCGCACTTTGGCGGTATGGCCGGCACAGTAATACTTGCTGGGCTGGGAGGCTTTATTTACGGGCAGATCGTTACACACGTTGTCCTGAAACATTATCGGCACCGACTGCAGGGCGAAACCAACTGATATTTCAGGCCTGAAAGGCTTCCAGGCTCATCAAGCTGCAAGTGACAGGTCTTCGTTCAGCGCGTCTCAGTGAATGCCACGCGGGATCAGCTCATAGTCAGCCAGCTGCGCAGCACTGGTCTCCCGAAGCTTTGGGGGAAAAGGCCTGCGGCACGCCAGTTAGACCACTCCCTCATTGCGCGAACCACATACCCCATGAACTGCTCACGGGTAATAACATGATACGACGCCAATAACATCTGCTCATGGCACAGAGCGGACAAGCTAACTGGACTGAAGGTCCGCTCAGAGCGAGAAGCAGAAGTTCGTTTTGCCACATACCATAAGACATCATTAAACAATGAACATCCTCCGGGGATGCCTGAGGTTTTTCATTGTGCCCACGTGTCCGCCATTGCCGGGTAACATCACACTAGCTCACTAGCTAATATTCCCTCTCAGTAGCTGCTAACAGCCTTACCATACATTGTCGATAATGCCCTCGTTAGAAGGGACTATCTGATATCACTTTTGGTGATAATGCACATAAGCAAAACGATATTATGTATATAGACCAATTGGTCTAACATGGGGCCTTGTTTTACTTAAACAATTAGGAAAAATCATGCCCCTGCTTTTTGAGGAGTACAATCTTAGTAATTTAGTACTTAAAAACCGTTCGGTTGTTGCACCAATGACCCGTGCTCGTGCTCCTGGGCATATTCCGAATGAATTAACCGCTCGTTATTATGGCCAGCGGGCTGGCGCAGGACTTATCGTGACAGAAGGTACGCCTATCAGCCAGGAAGGATGTGGGTTTGTCGACTGCCCAGGGATCTGGAATGCTCAGCAGATTGAAGCATGGAAAAAAGTGACTGACCGTGTCCACGATCTAGGTAGTGCTATTGTTACTCAGATCTGGCACGTTGGTCGCATCAGTCATGTATCTTTGCAGCCAGACGGCAAAGCGCCGGTGAGCTCTACGTCAACACAGGCAGCACAAAGCTCAGCTTTTGGGTATGACGAAAATGGTAAACCTGGATTTGTCACCGCCAGCAGACCCCATGCTCTTACAGTTTCGGAGATTCACCGAGTGGTTGAAGACTTTGCTCAGGCAGCGGAAAACGCGGCTGAAGCTGGTTTTGACGGTGTGGAAATCCATGGTGCAAATGGTTATCTGATTGAGCAATTTATTAATGGTGCTGTGAACGATCGTCACGACCAATACGGTGGTGATACGACAGAACATCGCCTGCGTTTCACACTGGAAGTGGTTGACGCCTGTATTGCCCGCATCGGTGCCAGCCGAGTGGGAATTCGTCTGTCACCGTTTGGTCGCCTGCACGAGCTGGGTGATTTTGATGGAGAAGAAGATACCTTTCTGACGCTGGCCCGTGAATTGAGCCAACGTAAAGTCGCCTTCGTTCATATCATGGATCAGGCAAGCCGTGGTGCGCCTGCAATGCCGGAAGGGTTCCTCGAAAAATTCCGTGCAGCTTATACCGGTACGTTAATCCTGGCGGGTGGTATGACTCTCGAGAAAGCGAACGAACTGTTAGGCCGTGGTGTTATCGATCTTGCCGCATTCGGTGCGAAATATATCGCCAATCCAGACCTGGTTGAACGCTACCGTCACGGCTGGCCAGTTAGCGAGCCGGATCACTCCTTATACTACGGCGGCGATGAGCATGGCTATACTGACTATGCTCCTTATAGTGGTCATCCACTAATCAAATAATCTGTATATTCTTCGCTGATGCGATTTACACCACTGTTTGAATATCTGATACAGGAATTCTATTTTGTTACCAATAAATTATAGCGCCTGGGTCTGGCACGGCGGAGCATTGCCAACCGGACTTCAATTGGAAACGATGCCTCTACCATGTCCGCAAGCGGGCCAGGTATTGGTGCAAAATCAGGCCATTGGGCTGAACCCTGTAGACTGGAAGTTGTTGAATATTAAGCAAGATAAAATTCCTGGAGTAGATGGTGCAGGTGTTGTGGTTGCCGTTGGCTCCGGCGTTTCGGAACACTGGGTAGGCCAGCGAGTCGCATGGCATCAAAGTCTGGAAAAACCCGGTAGTTTTGCTGAATTCACCGTGCTTAATGTTGAAGTCGTGATGAGAATCCCAAATGGGCTGGATACCGTAACGGCCGCAGCGTTTCCCTGCCCTGGATTAACCGCATGGCAGGCGTTAGAGAAAGTGCCATCCCGTACTGGTGACCGGATACTTATCGGCGGTGCCGGTGGGTCAGTAGGCGGCTTCCTGGTTCAGCTGGCACATCAGCGTGGTTTTGAGGTTGATGTTTTGAGCCATCCACGCCATCACGCACGTCTTACGGCTCTGGGAGCCAGCCATTGTTACACGACGCCAGATGATACCGACAACTGGGTCTCACCAGCACGTTACGATGTAATTATTGATTCTTCCAGTTCTGAAAGCTATCTCTGGCTATGTCGTGGGCTGGTTGCCAATGGTCACTTCGTTGCCATTCTTGGCCGCCCGGAAAGTTGGCCTTGCAAACCCTTTACCCGCACCTTCTCGCTACATGAAGTTGCACTTGGTGCATTACACATCTACGGCGATGTCCGTGCCTGGGATCGGCTTACCGCTGATGGTGAGCGGTTATTGGAGCAGATGGAGGCTGGCTCATTAACCGGTGAAAAGATCATTACCTTTAAATTTATCGATCTCGCTGACTATCTTCTGCGCTTAGAGCGCCGTGATTTCGTCGGAAAACTTGTTGCAGAGGTTTAAATATGTCTAAGTTGCCATCTTCATTAAAGCCAGTCTTGTTCGTGCTCACCAGCTATGAAGGAGAGGGGGATACCGGATTTTATTTACCAGAACTGACGCATCCTCTTCATGTTCTGGATGAGGCTGGTATTCCAACTATGCTGGCCTCAATCAAGGGCGGCCTGCCACCCGTGTATGGCGTTGAATTGGATGATCCTATTAATGCGCATTACTGGAATAACAGCGATTTCCCGCAACGGCTGAATCATACCCCGGCACTGGCTGACATAGATAGTTCGCAATATAGCGCCGTTATGTATGTTGGTGGCCACGGAACTATGTGGGATTTCCCTCTGGATAGCAGCGTGCAGCGACTTAATCGTGAAATGTATGAAAACGGTCAGATTGTTGCCGCAGTATGTCATGGCCCAGCGGCACTCGTTAACGTCAAACTTAGTAATGGTGACTGGTTGGTGAAAGGTAAGCACATCGCTGCATTTACTGATTCAGAAGAACGCGCGGTAGGTATGGCTGATGTAGTGCCATTCCTGCTGGAAAGCACACTTAAAGCGCACGGTGCTATTCACGAAGGAGCGCCTGACTGGAATACCAAAGTGGTCACTGATGGCAATCTGATCACCGGCCAGAACCCTCAGTCCGCTGCAGGGGTTGGTGAGGCTATTCGCGATAAACTTTTGGCATATTAACCTTAGGTTGGGTGATGAAAAAAAGTTAACACTTGCGCTGCTAGTACCCGCACTGATGGCAGTGAGTTCCTGGGCTAATGCAGCCAATATCCTGGTAGTGTTGTCGGATAGTAATAGTCTGCAACTTCGAGACGGCAAAACCCACGCAACGGGTTTTTATCTAAATGAATTGATGCAGCCAGTTAAAATGATGCTGGATTCTGGCGATACAGTGACTTTCGTAACACCTGAAGGTAAGGCTTCGACCATGGACAAGCTCTCAACTGATGCCAAAGAGTTTGGAGGGAGTCAGAAGGAACTGGATATTCATTTGAATTAAAGAATGGATTTCATACTTTGACCAACTCCCCTGGAGCCATGATCCCTGATGTTAACAATGTCCGCTCCAGGAACGGGGCTGCTGTTGCAGCCCTGATAACCATGCAAATTGCACAGGGCTACCGGTTTTCTGTTGCAACACCGTTGCTCTGCTTGAAACAGAGCTACCATATGCAACATCAGATACTTTGAGTTTGACCAGATCGCAGCCTCGTAGCTTACTGTCCAGGGTCATATTGAACAGAGCTAAAAGAGGGAATGGTTATGTTTGCTTAAGGAGAAAACTGATGACACTTACCAGCAAAATAACACTTTATAACCCTAACTGGCCGGGTATGTTTGTAGCTGAGAGAAATAGAATTGCATTCATTTTTGGCGATCATCTCGTTGCTATTCATCATGTTGGAAGCACTGCTATACCTGGACTAGCCGCAAAACCTGAAATTGATTTGCTGGTTGAAGTATCCATCTTCACTAACGCAGCCAGGGTTGATACATTAATGGGTGGATTCGGCTATATCAGAGGCTGTGACCTTTCTGCAGGCCACCATTTTTATCGTAAAGACATTGATGGGATCAGAACACATAAAGTGCATGTATGTGAATCCGGGCATAAAGATATTTCCAGTATGCTCAGTTTTCGTGACATTCTAAGGCAGGATGTTGAACTCAAGTCACGCTATCAGGCACTAAAATTTAAACTCGAGGCTGAAAATACCTCGGGTATAAAAGAGTATTTAGCGCATAAAATGCCATTTATTGAAGCAGTTCTGAAACAAAACAGATAAATTTTCTATTATATTAAAGCGGTTATGCATTCCTTGTTGTACATAATGTCCGCTGCTGGCACAAAGCGAACTTGTGAGCAGGTCCATGTCCACTGCGTGCGAGAAGCAGGCATTTGCGATGCCTAAACCTGTTTGGCATTATTTCAATAATTTTGACATTAGCTCAAAAAACATAGGCAGGTCACGGCTAAAAGAGAAGGACGCGTTTATAGCTTTGCGGGCGATTAAACCATCGATAAAGGCAAAAAGTATAATCGTGGTTTCCTCCAGGTTAATGTCCCGGCGAAACTCTCCCGCAGCAATACCTTCTGCGATAATCCCTGCAATACTTTGCCGCATGATGGTATCACTGGAAATATACGTTTTTTGCAATTCAGGGTTCCGCGCAGACTCCGCCATAATTTCAACCCACAATTGATGCGTGACTGGGTATCCTACATCGCTTATGCACGACGTAATCTGCTCGCAAAGGCGGGCGAAATAAGTGCCGTCAGATGGAGCATTATGGGCTGTTAACGCAGAACTCTGCTCTTCAAGAACGATAGCTTTGATAAGGTCATCCTTACTTTTGAAATACGTATACATCGCTCCCTGACTGATCCCAGCACGGGTAGAAATTTCACGCACGCTTGTCGCACTAAAGCCTTTTTCTGCAAAGCAGGCAGCAGCAGCGGTAATCAGCTTATGGTAGGTTTCGGTTTTCTTTAACATGTCGTCTATGATGTTTAATCCTGTGCCCGGACTTTAACGCTGTTTTCTTCCAGGAGCCAGAGTTGAACTCTGTAGTCTGGCTCCTGGAATCAGATGTTACTTCATCAGCGGTAGCGCACTGAGCATATTCTTGAGGTTCAGCATATCCCACGGCAGATGTTCAGCAATCGTAAGGCCGACCGGTGCGGCTTTTGAAGTAGCCTGAGCTATCAGATTGAGTACCTCTTCAATAGTCAGTTTGCCTTCTGCCACCTCACCAAAGTCGTGCTCTCCTCTGCCAGGCCTGGCGAAAAGAACAGAACGGAAAAGTGACGGATCGAGAACGTCCAGATCCAGGTGTATCGCCAGATACTCAATACTTTCCCTGTCAATCCACTCCATAACGTCTTTCCCGTCTTTTTTGACTTGTTCAGGACTGATAGTCGCAATGTTATGACGAGCAAGGTATTCAGCTTCATAAGCCAATGGATCGTGAATACCTGCAATCAGTATTTTTGAGGGACTGAGCCTGGTGGTGACGTGAGCAACTAAGTCTTTATCACCCGTTCCAATTAGTGCTCCAAGAACATGGGCATGAGCGTTTGGATATTGTTCAGCAGTCTGCACGTCAGGGTGAGTGTCGATCCAGAGTACACCCAGTTTATCTCCGTATTTATTGAGCAGATGTGAAAACGGAGCCAGTGACACCAGGCAATCGCCACCAAAAACGACAATGGAATCGGGATCATGTTTCTCAATCAGAGTGGCTGCATCATTGAGCTGCCTGATAATTTGAGGTTTAGCGGTAATGCCATCCACTTCGGCCTGTGGCTCCGTTGTGGGCTCATCAACCGCAACAGACTCAACAGGGCCATCTGATTCAGGGGAAAGATACGAGAGGAGAAGCGACCCAAGGTGATAGGGGGGATTATTGCCACCTTGCCATTGAGGAAATAAAAGTCTGAGCGTTTTACTGGTCATAGTTTGCCTTTGCTTGTTTTGACAACGGACTGATTTGAGTGAATCACAATCCGATAGTGAATGAACGTTCATTCATTTTTGTGCAATCATCGTTCTTTCGCAAGCAGCACGGCACGTTAAGTTAATTAAAAGGAACAAAGTCATTTTTTCAGGCCAGTTTCAAGCTATGTCCACTTCCTGGCACTGAGCAGACATGACTGGCCTTGCAGATTGACGGCTGTCTGACGCGAGCGTTTAGTGGCTCGCCAGCAGGGCGAAAAGACGCGCCTGAACCTCGGCACACCCGGCCAGCACCAGATTGCCGTTTACCAGGCCATTATCGGCAAGAAAGGCATTGCTGGCACCGCCCGCTTCAACAATGATCAACATTCCCGCCAGCGCGTCCCAGCTGTTCATGTGCTCCTCGTAATAGGCATGCACCTGCCCGGTAGCAACGTGAGCGAGCATCAGCGCCCCGGCACCAAAGCGGCGATACTCCATGCCGGCATTGAGCACATGGGCCAGGGTGCGGGTATAGTTTTCGACCGGCGCGCGGCTGGAGCGGCCCATACCGATAACTACCGTTTCTGGATCCGGCTCGCGGAGCGTCAGGCGCTGGTCGTTAAGAAACGCCCCTTCACCACGGCGGGCGAAGAAAAATTCATGACGATCCGGGGCGTAGATAATTCCCAGCTCCGTTGTGTTCTCGCGAACGTAAGCCAGTGAGATGCACCAGTAATCCATCCCCTGAATATAATTGGTCGTCCCGTCTATAGGATCCAGCACCCAGGTACCGCGCTCACCGGTCTGCAGACCGCTCTCTTCCCCGAGAAAACCATCCTTTGGACAGTGGGCGTTCAGCCAGTGTTTGATCTCTTGTTCCACATACAGATCGGCGTGTGAAACAAAATCCTGACGCGCTTTTTTATCCACCTGTAATCCGGCATTACGTAACGTCTGTGCTTCTGCACCCAACTGGCGAATCAATGCGCATAGTGACTGTTGCTGTTGTTCGGTCATAGCCTGCTCTTATTGAGGTAATGGCGACGTGCGCCGGGAAATGAGTTGTACATCCACCCAGGTGGTCCGCGAGGGTTGTAACGGATCGTCGGCGCGTTCCAGCAGGCGGGTTAATGCCTGACGGGAAATCTCCTCAACGTCCTGATGCAGGGTGGTGAGCTGGTAACTATATTGTGCCGTTTGCGGCGTATTATCAAAACCGATGAGCTGAAAATCGTCCGGACTGTGTCTGCCGCGCTGGCGCATCCCGTCAAGAAAACCGCAGGCGAGCTGCGCATTGGCACAGAAGATGCCTTCAAGAGTCTCATCCGCCCCGACGGCGGCCTGAAACCCACCGTCGTAGCCTTCGGTGGGGGCGATAATCGATTGCAGATTGTGGGCGGTGTCGACACCTAAGGTCTGTAGCGCCTGATAAAAGGCATCGCCGCGCATGCGACCGGCCCAGGTGGAGTGCGCGGTATTGAGCCAGCCAAAACGACGACAGCCGTTGCGCACCAGTTGCCCGGCGGCGAGGGTTGCGCCGTAGACGTTGTCCGAACTGACGTAATCCACGAAGGGGATATCCGGCTGGCGGTTGATACCTACCACCGGGATCTGCTGCGACACGCACTCGTTCACCAGTGATTCCGGGGGCTGACCCGAGGTCACGATCGCCCCGGACACCCGAAACTGGGCAAAACGACGCAGCGTGTGGGCCAGATCCTTTTCGCTGTGAATTTCACTCACCAGCGCCTGAAAACCACACCGCTGGATCTCGCTCAGT
Source organism: Klebsiella sp. R445 (assembly GCF_051131755.1). Lineage (NCBI taxonomy): Bacteria > Pseudomonadati > Pseudomonadota > Gammaproteobacteria > Enterobacterales > Enterobacteriaceae > Klebsiella > Klebsiella sp. R445. Next base: position 986,929 of record NZ_CP180446.1, on the reverse strand, counting down.
AGGGCATCCAGCAGGCTACTGCGAAACGGGTCGCTAATGCGCGAGACAATCACGCCGACCAGATGACTGCGGCGACGGTTTAGCCCTTGCGCGAGAAAGTTGACCTGATAACCGAGCTCCGTTGCTGCGCGCAGGACTCGCTCCCGGGTGGCGGGAGAGATACTGCCGTTGTTGCTCAGTGCACGTGAGACCACCGCCCGTGAAACGCCCGCCCGGTAGGCGACATCCTGCGCGGTAACGCTCTGTTTACGGGAGACGGAACTCATGCCGGGCGTTCCTCGCTGGAAATCACGGGTGTGTTAAGCGTGCATTGTAGACCGTCATAGCTGACGAACAACCCGTTCCTGGGCTGGCAAGCGCGCTTGAGGTCATGCAATATCGCGTCGTTACAATGATAGAGCCCCAGTGCCGGGAGATTCAGGTGCTGAAACAGCGCCAGACAGGAGGGAAAATCACCGTGGGACGCATCATCGCTGAGTGCCGCCAGTGATGCGCACTCCTGGAAAGCGAGACTGGCCCCCTCCATTAGTGCCACAGATTCCGGCGTTGGGCGACCGTCGCCGCTGTAAAACACCGTCTGCTCACCCTGGGTGATACGAATGGCACGGTTGGCGAGTTCATGGCGGGTTTCAGCGGTCTGGATATGCCAGTCGTGCCACGTCCATGCGTCGGTGGTGTCGCGCCAGTGGAGATCAAAACACAGCGTGGTCTGTGGCCAGTTGGCGAGAGCGGCCAGCTGCATCAGCACGGGGCGCTGCTGCGGCTGACTGTAAATAATCAACGCTTTCTGGCGCGAGAAGCTGTGCCAGTGATTCAGCAGCGCCGTCAGCCCGGTACAGTGGTCCGGGTGGACGTGGGTAAAATAGACGGCGTCGATATCATTGACGTCGCCTCCACGCTGCCACAATGCCCGTGGAATAGTGGGGCCGCAGTCAATTAACCATTGTCGGTTCATCTCATCGATTATCCGCAGCGCAGAGGTATTTTGTTCGCGGGAGAAGGCGCTACCGCACCCAAGCACATCTATTTTCATGTTCTCTCACCAAAAATGTTTGACGCTTAATTAAATTGTCACAAATACCCGACAAAGTAGGCTCACATAATGTCGAGTCAACATTGCATTTTTTTTACATTCAAATGAACACGTGTTCATTGCAGTAAAAAAAGTCAACGCAGCGATTTTTGGGTAATAAAAATGAGTTATTTACGGATAGCCGGGCTTAAAATTAGCTATGGCGAAAAGGTGGTGTTGCATAATATCGATCTGCATGTCGAGAAAGGCGAGATGATTGCCCTTTTGGGACCGTCCGGCTGCGGAAAAACAACGCTTCTCAATGCGCTTTGCGGGTTTATTGCGGTAAAACACGGGGAGATTACCGTTGCCGGCCGTGATATTACCCATAGTGCGCCGGAGCAGCGCAATATCACCATGGTATTTCAAAGCTATGCACTGTGGCCGCATCTGACGGTCGCGCGCAATATTGGCTATGGGTTGAAACTGCGCAAATGGCGTCGTGACGATATTGACCGCCGCGTTGCGGAACTGCTCAGCATCGTTAATCTGACCGGTCTGGCAGATGTGAAGGTCACCGAGCTTTCCGGCGGGCAGCGGCAACGTGTTGCGCTGGCACGGGCGCTGGCCATTGAGCCGGACGTGCTGGTGCTGGATGAACCCCTGTCGAACCTTGATGCCAAAGTGCGCCTCAACGTGCGCCATGAAATCAAATCCCTGCAAAAGCGCCTCGGGTTTACCTCATTAATTGTGACCCACGATCAGCAGGAAGCACTGGTTATGGCCGACCGTATTGCGGTGTTAAATAATGGCCGCATAGAGCAAATAGGGACGCCGGAAGATATTTACCAGCGACCAGCAACGCCATTCGTTGCTGATTTCATGGGCGCGGACAATAAAATCAACGTTAACGACTTCTTCGCGAAAGAGAATATTTCCCCGAGCGCGCAAGAGGAATCTTATATCGATGATTTCCGCGACTGTACCCTTTATTTTCGTAGCGCCGACGCAGCACTTTGTGCATTAACCGACCGCGCTCCGGAGGAGGGGATAACCCTTAATGGCGTGGTCGAGCAAAGTGCTTTTCTCGGCAATTTATACCGCCACAGCGTGCGCTGTTGCGAGCGCGTATTGCTGGCAGATTCAACCCAGTGCTGGCCGGCGCAGTCATCCGTGCGACTGCACGTTCCGGCTGCTGCTTTACATATTTTTCCATCGTCTCAAGCAAGTTGACTTCATCGTGTTCATTTTGGGGATAGACCATGTTTACTAAAACGAAAGCTGCGGTAGTGACGGCATTGTTTATGAGCTACGGCGTGCAGGCCGATACCATTCTGAACGTTGCCACAGCAGGCGATCAGAATATGGTGGATTACGTGAAAACCTGGTTGGGGCCGAAGTTTGAAGCGGCGCATCCAGGCGTGAAAGTACAGGTGGTGGGCACGGGTCCTGGAGATGCTGGCTCGAATAAAATCATCGAGAAACTGAGTGCGCAAAAAGAGAGTGGTGCGAAGACCTGGGATATAGATGTGGCGGTCGTTCACCAGAAAGCCGGTGGTGAACTCGTGGAAAAGAGACTGCTGGAGAAATATCGCCAGCAGATTAGCACCGGCAGCATGGTGAGCGCGGATAACGCGAAAAATGCCCTCGGCGTGAATGTCGACGGCTACGTGATGCCGATGTTCTTAAGCCAGACCGCCATCGCCTGGAACAGCGAAGCCATCAAAACGCCTCCGGCGTCTTATGACGAGCTGGTCAGCTGGGCGCAGAAAAACCCGCAGGCTTTCGGCTATAACGGCATCAAAAACGGCATGTCCGGAGTGAGCTTCGTGGTGGGCTGGATGTACGCCTACGGTACGGACGCCCGGCGTCTGTCTGCGCTGCCTTACGACAAAGGCGTGGAGAAAAACTGGAGCCAGGCGTACGAGAAGCTTAAGGCCTTCAATAAGAACGTGACCTTTACGCCAGGCAATGCCGGTACGCTCGATATGCTCAGTCGCGGGGAGATCACCATGGGGCCGGTGTGGGTGGATATGTTCTACAGCTGGAAAGACCAGGGCAAGCTGCCGCCGTCAATCAAACTGGCGCTGCTGTCGCCGGGTATGCCTGGACAACCGATGTACTACGTGATCCCGGCGAAGGCGGCAAACCCGCAGCTGGCGCGTGAGTTTATCGAGCTGGCAACCAGCCCGGACGTACAGGCTCAGGGGATCGTAAAACAGTTTAACTGGTATCCAGGTATTGATGCGGAGCACGTGAAGCCGAAGCTGGATCCGGCAACCTGGCAGAAGCTGTTCGCGGAAATATCCCCGCAAGCGCTGGCAGACCACGGCAAAAGCTTCCCGATCGCCCCTTACTTTGACGACATAAAAGAAGGCTACGAAAGCCAGGTCGCCAATTAATTATCGCTAATGCTCAGGTTCAGCATGACGCCGTCCTGAGCGTTTTTTTCTGATGTCAGGTTTGCTATGCGCCGTTCGTTGAAATATCTGTTACTGGTAGTCCCCGCCGCGCTGATGATCGCCGTACTCTTTTTGTACCCGCTTGGGTTCTCACTGATTGCCGCGTTTACCAACGATGCGGGGCAACTGACCCTGGCCCATTTCACTAAGGTTTATACCCTCTATTCCAGCGACATCGCCTTTACGGTGGTGATTGTGCTGATCTCCGTGGTGCTGCTGGCCGCTATTTCCATCACGCTCTCGGCGGTCATCACGTTGTCACCTTGTCGGCCAATTGTGCGCGTGCTGGGGTTCTTGTACCGCCTGCCGCTGTTTATCCCGTTTATTGTGGCAGCACAGATGATGCGCACCTTTCTGGCCAAAAACGGCCTGATGAACAATGCGCTGGTGGCAACCGATCTGTTTACGCCGATGGAGACGATTTCCTGGCTGGGCTGGAAAGGGATCATCATTACCTTTGTCTGGAAACAACTGGCGTTCGCCACGCTGCTTATCTGCGGCGCAATGGCGGCGCTGGAGCAGTCGCAAATCCTGGCCGCACGAAACCTCGGGGCCTCGCGCCCGGGCATTCTGTTCGACATTATTCTGCCGCAGGTGCTGCCTGCTATCGGTGTGGCGCTGGTGCTCTCCACCGTGACCATGATGTCGGTGCTGTCCGTGCCGTTGATGATTGGCGTCGGCACGCCGACGATGATGACCGTGGACATGGCGTTTCGCGTCAACTCTTACGGCGACTACGCGGTGGCCAATGCGCTGGGCGTGGTGTCACTGCTGATTTGTGGCGCTCTGTCGTGGTTCTACCTGCGTCACAGCCTGCAACAGAAGGGGGGCGATTTATGAAAGAGGTGAGTATGACTTTGCCGAACACATGGCTGGCGAAAGGGCGCCGAAAACTGAGCGCCAGTCTGCCGCTACAGACGCTGCTGTTGATTTTTATGCTGCTGGCGATGTTTGGCCCGCTGCTGAACTTGCTTATCTGGACGGTAGCAGAGAGCTGGTTTTTCCCCCATGCTTTGCCGAGCCAATGGGGGTTGAAATACTGGTATCAGGTGTTCAGCCCCTACAGTGATGTTTCTGGCTCGATGCTGACCAGTGTGCTCATTGCGCTGCTTTCCGTGGTGGTGTGTCTGTTGATTTCAGTGCCGGCAGGTTATGCGCTTTCACGGCGGGGGATGCCGCTGCGGGTGCTGTTCATGCTGCTGTTTTTGATTCCGCAGGCGTTTCCGAATCTGACGGTGTACATGAATATTGCCCGACTTTTCTATCAGTGGGGGCTAAACGGTACGATTGCCGGCGTCGTGCTGGTACACAGCATGCACGGCCTGATGTACTCAGTATGGATCTGCGTGGCGGCCTTTTCCGCCGTAGACCCGTTGCTGGCGAGGGCATCGCGTAACCTCGGTGCCGGGCCGATTTACACCTTCTGGCATATTGTGCTGCCGCAGGCCTCGCCGGGAATTATTGCCGCCAGTATTTTTGTCTTCCTCGAATCGCTGGATGAATTTACCGGTACGTTTTTCGTTGGCGCGCCGGACATCAGCACACTGCCGCTGCTGCTGTACAACGCCAGTATGTCGGGGAATTATCAGGTGTCGTCCATTACGGCCCTGATTCTGCTGGTGCCGTCGCTGTTGTTTATGCTGGTCATCCATAAGTTTATGCGCCCGGACATGCTGTCGAAGCTGGGTAAAGGGTGAGGGGGGTAGTATTGCGCTTCTGAATTTACGGAGGTGAACTTGACTACTATCACTAATGTATTAATTAATGGATAGCAGAACATATTTATCATATAAATTGTCATCTGCGCTTAGTTTTTACAGGAAAATAACCGGTGAGTATGACAGCCTGCATTGCTCTTTTGAGCGCATGTCCATTTGTGAGTCAGATGTCGAAGCCGCTGACCTTTTCCGAAATATTCCTGGAAGCTCCTGGACCAAAAGGCCCTTTGAAAGGTACGTTACTAACTCTATATTCAAAACCAACTTCAGTTGCTCTTATCATTCCTGGCTCCGGGCCTACAGATCGGGATGGTAACAACCCGCTTGGTGTGAATGCATCACCTTACCGACTTCTTGCCGAAGGCCTGGCTTCGAAAGGCTTTGCAACGCTTCGTATCGACAAACGAGGAATGTTCGCTAGCGCATCGGCTGTAGATAATCCCAATGCGGTGACGATTGCTGACTATGTTGACGACGTTCGAGCTTGGATAAAAGTGCTGAAACGTGAGACCCAAACCCCCTGTGTTTGGATTATAGGGCACAGCGAAGGAGGTATTATCGCACTTGCCTCGGCTCTGGAAGAGGATGTGTGCGGAGTGGTTCTTATTGCAACGCCCGGGAGGCCGTTGGGCGAGGTGTTGAGAGGACAATTTAAGGCTAATCCGGCAAACGCACTTTTATTAAATGAAGCATTGCCGATAATCGATGCTCTGGAGCATCGGCGGCGAGTCGATACAACGAATATACATCCAGCACTGCAAAATATCTTTAATCCGGATATTCAGGGATTTTTGATTGATGCGTTTTCATATAATCCGAGCCAACTCATTTCTACCATTTCCAAACCCGTGTTAGTGCTACAAGGGCAACGCGACCTCCAGGTAGACGAAATGGATGCAAAAAGGCTTCAAACAGCTAATCCTCAAGCGTCCCTGGTCATATTGCCCAACATGAACCATGTTATGAAAGAGGTAACGTCGGACGATCTCAAGGCAAATATCACTTCATATGCGGAGCCCACACTTCCCTTAGCACCAGGTTTAATCGAATCTATTGAGAATTTCCTAATTAACAACGCACCTTTTCCTGAAAAGTAACTACCCGCTGTGAGCGATACACGGAGTCCATACCATTGCTCGTTGAGGATCACTGTATAGTGACGTGTATGCGTTCTGTTCCCACGGAAAGTGTTGGAGAGGGGGATGCTGGTAACATCGGGGAAAACTCAGTTGTCATAGCGTGCTGATGGAAAGGTCCATTAGTTATATTGCTTCACGATCTTCTAATGGATGAAAAGCATAACTGGCTTTGCGAACAGTGCGCAGCTAAAGAAAGGGAGGTCTAATGAATACCGCAAATATCCGTACAATGATTGGCGTGACTCTTTTATTGATGTCAGCCTTAGTCCCGGCGTCCGTAACCATACATTCAGAATATCCCAGCTCGCAGCGTATCTCTGTACAGACGCAGGGCAAAGACTCAGGAGCAGATATTATATTGATTCCCGGGCTGGCTTCCTCGCGTGATGTTTGGGCTGGTTTAGTCTCAAATTTACAGATGAACCACCGTATTCATCTTGTCGAACTTGCGGGTTTTGCGAGTACGCCAGCCATTGCTAATCCAGAGGGGAAGGTCATCGCTCCGGCAGTTGACGCCATCGCTGAATACATTCACACCCAGCATATTAAAGCACCGGTGATTATTGGCCATTCTCTTGGTGGAGAAATTGCATTGATGCTTGGCGCTCGCCATCCCGACCAGGTCGGTCGGTTGATGATTGTTGATGCTTTGCCGTTCTATTCGTTGATGTTCAACCCTGCCGCGACCAGTGAAAATACTGCCCGACAGGCCACTACCACGCGTGAATGGCTACTGGGGTTGTCGTCCGGGCAAAGCGCAGAGTATCAGAAAACCTCCATAGCCCGTTTGGTGAAGACTGAGGCGGTGAAACCAGCACTGGTGGCGGCGGGGATCAATTCTGATCGTAAGACCGTTGCTGATGCCGTGTATGAATTGATGGTAACCGATTTGCGTCCCGAGCTTACCCGTATTAGGGCGTCAGTTGAGATCGTGTACGCCTATGACGCCTTGTTTGGGATCCCCGCAGCCAGAGTGGATGCGATGTACCGTCAAGCTTATGACTCAGTACCAGATATCCATTACACGCGAATCGATGATAGTTTTCACTTTGTTATGCTTGATCAGCCTGAACGGTTCTCTGGCGCGGTTGAGTCATTCTTAAATAAATAGTCGTTCGGCGGTCATATGGGATGTTTTTCACTGTGGGATGTCCATGTGCAGTTGAAAGCTCTGGATGGGCGAGCGATGTTGATCTGACACAGCGATTCTACAGGCTGTATGGTGCAAACCTTGTGAAGGACCGTTCGTGGCTGGGTGCTGCCCGGAAGCAGGGCTTGAGGGCGGCTCAGAGCGAGGAGCAGACATTCGGCTCTCTGCCGTTTGTCATGACAGAGAGCACGCCAGAAAAGAATGGGTAGCTCTAGTTCGCTTTACTGTTTTGACGGGATGTGACAATCGTCATCGCTGCCGCCCCCAGGAGTAAGAAACCACTCAAGCCAAAAGCACTGCGCCATCCCAGAGTGTCGAATACTAACCCTCCTGCCGTTGAACCCAGTGCAATCGAGAGCTGGATCACCGCAACCATTAGGCCACCACCTGCCTCTGCATCTTCGGGTAGCGCCCGCGCTATCCATGTCCACCATCCCGTTGGCGCAGCCGTTGCTAGTAGTCCCCACAGGCTCAGCAATACGGCAACAGCCCAGATGCTGTGTCCAACCAGCAGTAACGCCCCGGCAGTCGCTGCCATAAGCAGGGGTATCATGATTAAGGTCTGATAAAACCTTGCGTTCAGGAATATTGAAACGGCCAGTGTGCCGACAAAACCCGCCACGCCTATTGCGAGCAAAATAAGAGAGAGACCAGAAGGACCTACGCGGGTCACGGTTTCAAGAAAGGGGCGCACGTAGGTAAATAAGGCAAACTGCCCTATGAAGAAGAGCCCGCAGGCCAGAAGTCCCGTAGGGACAATGGTGATGCGGAACAGACGATGCAGAGATCTCTGGGATTTTTGTTTTTTATCGCTTTCCATCGATGGCAGGCTGACCCACAGCCAGATGAACGCGGCTATAGCCAGGGGAACGAGGCATAAAAAAGCCCCTCGCCAGCCCAGGGTCGTGCCCAGATAGCTGCCAAATGGTGCCGCTACAACGGTAGCCAGCGCGTTCCCACCGTTAAAAATCGCCAGCGCACGGGGAACCTGACGCTGCGGAACGAGCCGAATGGCGGTTGCAGCCGACATGGACCAGAATCCACCAATGACCACCCCAATCAGGGCCCTCCCCAGCATATAAACCGGATAGCTGGGGGCCAGGGCGATGACTATCCCCGATATGGCCATTAAAACCGTCAGCCCCTGCAGGAGATATTTTCGGTTCAGATTTCCGGCAATATGGGAGATAGTCAGGCTGGTCATGACCGCCAGTGCGCCAGAGATTGCAATTCCCTGGCCAGCCAGCCCTTCGGTAATGTGTAAATCACTGGCAATAAGCGTAAGCAGGCTGACCGGCATAAACTCGGAAGCGATCAGCACAAACACGCAAAGCGTCATGGCAAACACGCCTCCCCACTGCGCATGGTTTTTTTCGTAAGGCGGTTTTAGTCTTAATGTGGACATTATCAGATCCCTTAATATCAAATCGGCAAGATTCAGGCGCAGTCCGGACAGACGTCATTCAGGGAATCACGTCAAAACATGGGTGAAAATGATGTGCAGGGGATTTACAGCCGCCTGCACATATCAGGCGGCTTGGGACGATTATCTTAGGTTGGTTTTGAAAAACTGCTCAAATTTAGTAAACGGAATCTTACCCGCAACGTTGTCATACAGATCAACATGATTTGCCCCCGGGACAATCACCAGCTCTTTCTCGTTGCTGCCGATCGCCTTAAAGGCATCTTCAGCAAAATAGCGTGAATGGGCTTTTTCGCCGGTCACGATAAGCGTAGGGATAGTGACTTCATTGGCGTAACTCAGCAGCGGCATATTCATAAATGACAGCGGCATCGTCGCATTCCAGGCTCCGGTTGAGTTGACCGAACGCGCATGGAAACCACGCGGCATGCGATAATAATCAAAGAATTCTTTCAGAACCGGATTGGGATTGGCGGGTAACGTTTCTGGCAGAATACGTTTCGACGTACTGACGTTCCCCTTTTCATCAACATAAATGTCATGCCCGCCGGGCGCGAAAGCTCCGTTCTTCGCATCTTCCCAGCGCTGTGCGTTCAGATACTGTAATACGGTGCGACGATCCGCAGTGGTATAACGGTCTTTACCATCACCCACGCCATGCCCCATCGCACGGCTCATGTCATACATCACGCTGGTCGCCACCGCTTTCACGCGGGTATCCATCGCGGCGTCGTTTAAGGCCATTCCGCCCCAGCCGCAGATACCCAGTAACCCGATACGATTTCGATCGACCTCTTTTTGCAGGCCCAGGAAATCAACAGCCGCGCTGAAATCCTCGGTGTTGATATCCGGAGAGGCAACGTTACGCGGATAGCCACCGCTTTCCCCCGTATATGAAGGGTCAAAAGCCAGGGTAACAAATCCCTGCTCAGCCAACGTCTGCGCATACAGACCGCTGGACTGCTCTTTCACCGCGCCGAAAGGCCCGCTGACGGCAATGGCCGCCAGTTTGCGCTCGCCGCGATCCTTTGGAATGTAGAGATCACCGACCAGGGTGATCCCGAAGCGGTTCTGAAAGGTCACTTTACGATGATTAACTTTCGTACTTTCAGCGAAGGTTTTATCCCATTTCTCGACCAGTGAAACCGGCGCGTTCGGATTAGTTGTATTGGCATAGCTCATCGTTGTGACTCCACTTAATGATGCGCAGAGCAGCATGGCTGGTATCGCGGCTGTCAGTTTTTTGGTGAAGGCAGTCATCAAAATCCCCTCATAAAGCGTGATAGATACAGGTTTCATACGGACAACACTGCTGTGCTTTGTTGCAATGCGAGCATTATAGTGAGCAGAAATAGTGCTTATTAGAGGGTTAAAATTGCTAGAATTAATACCATATTGTTCTAAATGGTGATGCGATAGCGAAGGAAACGTGATGGCGAAACGGGAAAACTATAATGATTTATACCTGTTCATGCAGGTGGTGCGGGAAGGGAGTTTTACTGCTGCGGCGCAACGACTCGGCCTGGCACAATCAGGTATAAGCCGTTCTGTACGCGAACTTGAAGAAAGACTGCGCGTTCAGCTTCTGGCACGCACTACGCGCAGGCTATCGCTCACCCAAGCCGGCGAACAACTCTACCGGAGCATTGAGTCAGGATTCGACGCTTTAGATATGGGGCTCGCCACGCTGGCCCATTATCGCCAGTCCCCATCAGGTACGGTACGGATTAATGCCAGCCAGCACGCGATTGATAAACTACTCCTGCCAAAGCTTGCGGTGTTTAAGCAACGTTACCCTGACATCCGGCTGGAACTCATCAGCGAAAGCCGGTTTGTCGATATTATTGCGGAAAGATTCGATGCCGGTGTACGTCTCGGGCCGGAAGTTGGCGGTGGCATGATAGCGGTCCGTATATCCCCCGACATGGAGATGGCCATTGTCGGTACGCCAGAACACTTTCGCCGCTATGGCTTTCCACAAGTCCCGGCAGATTTAGCGGTTCATCCGTGCATCGCTTATCAATTTGGCGATGGAAGCCTCTATACATGGGAACTTCAACAGGATGGTAAAAAAATAACTCATCAGCCACAGGGACAATGGGCTTTCGCTGACAGTTATATGGAAGCCAAAGCCGCCAGACTGGGACTGGGGCTGGCTTATGTTCCGGAAGAACTGGTGTCCGATGATTTAGAGCAGGGTTCGCTCATCAGAGTTTTACAACGCTACAGCCAACGCCTGGAAGGCTCATTTCTCTATTATCCGCACCGCAATGTGTCTCCCGGTCTGCGAGCGGTTATCGATACACTGAGAATTTATGAATGAAGGCCAGTCTGTACCCGTGCCAGGGTAACTGGTGCGCTCCTGGCACAGGGCTGACGGAAGTGACGACTCTGAAGATCAGCTGTGAGCGAGGAGCGGAAGTTTGCATATTCTACTTGTGTGGAGGGCATCAGTCCGTATTGCCCTCCTTTGCCCGGTGACGCTCAACTGCAGGGCTTGTGATTTTTAAGTCCCACCCGACAAAGCTGGTCCGCGTCGTACCACTTTTTTAATACTCCCAGGGACCCGGAACCCAACGGAAGGCATTGCCGTCGACAGCAACATGACACACGGATGGAAATGAGAGATGTGTTGCCACCAGAGATTCCCGACTGGCGGCCAACTCCTGCAAAAGCTGAACCCTTACCCGCGCAGCTTCTTCGGGATCGTGGTCGAAGCCGTTATACCAGTCAGGATGATCGAATCCGACCTGGAATACCGCATCGCCAGCAAAGGTTAAGCGTTCACCATGGGAGGACAGACGCACCACACTGTGCCCAGGCGTATGGCCACCAATGCGCGTGACGAGAACGCCCGGCGCGACCTCATAACGATCCTCAAAAGTATGCAGTTGACTGCGGTATTCCTGTAAGAAACGCGAGGCGGTTTGCCGAAGCGCATCGGGAAAACCCGGCGGCATCGAAACCTGGGAGAAATCGGGTGACTCCCAGAATTTAACTTCAGCGTCCGCAACGTGAATACGTATGTCCGGGCGTAAGCGCGCCTTCACGCCGTCGATAAGCAGTCCCCCGATATGATCCATATGCAGATGAGTGATCACGACATCAGTAATGGATGCAATATCGATCCCTGCGTCTTCAAGGCGCTGGACTGTCCGCCCAGCGCGCGGTAAATCAGGGAAAGCCGCCCCCATTCCTGCATCGATAAGAAGTGTTTGCTGACCGCTTTTTACCACAATAACATTAAGCGCCCACTCCAGTTCATCGGACGGCAGAAACTTATCCTCAAACCAGGCTGTTCTGATGGCCGGGTCGGCATTATGACCCAGCATCTGCCCTGGCAGCGGCAGAACTCCATCACTGACGACGATGACATCAATATCACCAATCTTCAGAGGGTAACGTGACGGAACGAATTCAGGGGCAGGTTCATTGGCATGTGTAAGATAATCGGGGTTCATCGGATCTACAGCGGTTTTAGACGATTCCATAATACCTCCAGATAATAGATTTATAGCCATATAAAAATTCACCTATACTCTGAACTCCTCCTGTTTCAGCATGGCGAAGATTGTCATGAAAAATCATCAAATTGCACTCAACGATACCGTCAAAGAGATGACCAGAGTTCTGAAAAATCAACCAGAATTAAGTTCTTATAGCAGCAACCTCCCATCAGGAAGCTGTTATCGTTGGCCGCATGGGCCACTGCATGAAACCATCGCTCCGATGGACCAACATGTGATCATCGCCCACTTCGGTAATATGCAGCGCGTTGAACGAAGAACAGGAACGCAGCTTGTTAAAGAGACCATCAGAGAAGGCACAATCTCGACCATTCCCCTCGGCAGCACTTCACGTTGGGATATGGCGGGCACCGTCGACGTTATTCATTTTTATATCCCAAACCAGACGTTTGAAGCGCTGTTACTGCAGGCAGACGTGCCTCCCGGGGAACTTTTGCTCCGCACGGCGCACCATGATAAATCCACAGCCCAAATCATCTCAGCCATCAGCGACACACTGGCCGATAACAACCGGATCGGTCAGTTGCTTTGCGAACACTTAATGCTGGCGCTGATACTCCAACTGATGCAAAACCACTCCTCTACCACTACGTTTGTTCAGCAGACGAACGCTGTTTTATCTGCGCGTGCACTTAAAAACTCACTGGAAGTCCTGGACAGCAGCCCTGTCGGGGAAGTCTCTATTCAGGCTCTGGCGACAGAACTGGGTATCTCATCTGCCCATTTTTGCCGCGCATTTAAAAACAGCACCGGCCTGACGCCCTACGGCTGGCTCAAACAGCGCGTAATGGAACGCGCATTTTTGCAGTTACAATCCCCTCACAAACAGGTTGCTGATATTGCATTTGAAAGCGGCTACGGTTCGCAAAATGCCTTTACCAGTGCTTTCAAAAAAATGACTGGATTAACCCCCAGCCAGTGGCGCAAAAAGTACAGCGCCACAAAATAGAAGCCCGTGATGTGTTACTCACAGGCGTTGAGCATTACGGCACAATGATGTAGTCAGGGTTGGCGACAGAGAACATTTTTTCTCGATCGGGTTCGGGTGGGTAAATCCATAGGGTATTAATTTCCTGCTTAATTTTTTTGGCTTCATCGCCCTGATACACAACCTGATGATCCCAGCCTTCGGTATAAACAGCTCCCCATTTGCCCAGATCGAGGCAGGTAACGTACTTCGGCTGGCTGTAAGGATGCAGCGTCAGCCCCAGTAGTTCAGCCGCCGCGTTGTGTCCGGCCACGCGGCCCAGGCTCATAGCATGCTGACAGGACATGACGTTGTAGTTACCGTCGTTGTCAGTCGGCACTTTTACCGTATCACCGGTTACATAAACGCCAGTGGCTTCGGGGGCCCGTAAACAGGAATCTCCGATCACGCGGCCCAGTGAATCGTGTTCACCGGGAATGAAACGGGTTAATGGACTGGCTCGCATACCGGCGGTCCAGATGACGGTTTTGCTAGGAATAAATTCGCCGTCGGACAGCGTGACGCCATTGGCTTCAATGGAGGAGACCCTCACCCCGGTACGCACCGAGATGCCACTGCTGGTCAGCGCCTGATTGATAATATCGCAGGCTGTTTCGCCCATTGCCTGGCCAATTCTGGCCGCGTTATCAACGATGATGACCTGCGGTTTACACTCCGCGCCAAACAAACACTTAAGGCGTTCCGGCATTTCCGTCGCCGTCTCCAGACCCGTTAATCCTCCCCCGGCAACCACAACGGTATTCCTCGCCTGCGAATCAGGCTCTTTGGCAAGATCCTGTAAATGTTGCTCAAGCTCCTGGGCTTTTTCTAGCGAGTTGACATCAAAACTGTATTCCTTTAATCCCTCAAGGTCAGGATGGAAAACCTGACTTCCCGCAGCCAGCACAAAGCTGTCAAAATTGACCTGCGTCTGTTCATCAGGCTTGCTGACGGTAATTTTTTTATTTTTGGTGTCAATATCAGTAATTCGCCCCCGAATATATTTCACATTCGCCGCCTGAAGCACTTCAAAAATAGAAGGATCCATACTTTCAAGGACAGCCTCATACAGCCTCGGGCGTATTGTTAATTTCGGCTCAGGTGAAACAAGAAATATATCAATCTGGTCATCGGCATTTTTTAAATGCACCAGCCTGGCCGCTGATATAGCTGCCCACATACCTGCGAAACCAGCACCAGCCACAATAATACGTTTTTTCATATAGATACCTGTAATAGAAATCGGATAATGATGTGTATGACGCCGCAATAAACATAGAGGAATAAGTCAGCTAAGACTTCATCAAAATTGACAGAATTTAATCGATTTTGATTTTATTTTTGTCTGCAGAGTAAATATCCTCTTAAATCTGTCCCATACCACCATCCACACAGAGATCGATACCAGAAATAAAGCTACTTTCAGCAGATGCAAGGAAAAGCGCAGCGGCGGCAACTTCCTCCGGCAGGCCTAGTCGACCTACCGGTATCTGGCTTGCCACCTTCATATCAAACAGTTCGCGCTCTGCCTCTGAAACGCCCATTTTGCTGATGATCGGCGTGGCGACAGGACCGGGGCTCAGGCAGTTCACGCGAATGCCTCTGTCTTTAAGATCTGTCGTCCAGCTGCGAGCGAAAGAACGCAGTGCGGCTTTGGTCGCGGCATAGATATTGTGTCCGTCCAGGCCCTTATAGTGCGCAATAGATGATGTCAGGATGATGGAACCACCTTGCGACATCAGCGGTATCGCCTTTTGTACAGTAAAGAAAGTCCCTTTCACATTTATTTCAAACTGGCGATCGAAATCGTGCTCAGTGGCCCCGGTGAAATTAGAAAGTAAAATAACACCCGCGTTAGCGAAGACAATATCCAACTTGCCGTATCTTTTTTCAATTGCTGAGAAAAGTTCATCCTGATTATTTAAATCACTGACGTCTGACTGGATAGCGATAGTATTGTCGTTACCGAGCTGATGTATGGCCTGGTCCAGAGCTTCTTTATTTCTGCCGGTAATAATGACTTTTGCGCCTTCATCAACAAATCTTTTAGCTGTTGCCAGGCCGATACCGCTGCTGCCGCCGGTAATTAAGGCAACCTTATTTTCTAACAGTTTCATATTTTATCTCACTTGCGATAACAGATATTTTTCACTCCCAAGACTGAATACGTACAGCAAGGGCATTTCGGCGTTCATTTAATAAATCAATCAACACGTCCAGCGCATGTAATTTATCCCGATGCTGGGCCAGACACATAATAAAACGTTCATCATCTATATCACTGACCTGAGAAAATTTCTCCAACTCAGCAATTTGTCGGGTACTGAATCCACATTTGATAAGAGAGGTTATCCACCTCACTTTTTCCACTTCTCCGGCATCAAAATCACGGTAACCGTTATCCAGTCGTCGTGAAACGATCAGCCCTTTCAGTTCATAATGACGAAGCACCCTGGTGCTTACTCCGGTTAGTTTTGCCAAATCGGATGGACGCATACTTTTCCTCTCGCTGTGGACTCAATCTACAACATTGACACTAGTGTCAATGTAAAGAGAATGCCTGAGAGATTAGTGTAAATAAATGTTACTTAAAAGGTCGTCAACTTTATAGGGGCCAGTCCAGAGGTTTCTTGCAAGATTGTGCCCGTTTTTGGCGCGGAGCAGATAGCCCCAGGAGTATAATGTCCGCTGTGAGCGAGGAGCGGACATGCCAAGTGTTAACACGAGTAGAAATGCTCTTCGACTTTGGTCATATCACTAGTCTTAAAAACGGCGAGAACTCCCACAACTCAAGGCCCGGTGTGATTTAATACTGTTAGGTTTCATCATTTAAAGGACAAGTTATGCTAATCATCTTCAGTGGTTTGCCTGGAAGCGGGAAGAGCACTATCGCTCAGGCTTTGGCAAAGCAGTTAAACGCTTTTTACTTGCGAATCGACACGATTGAGCAAGCCATACTCAAAGCCGAAGAAGATGACCGTCAAGTTGGCCCTGTTGGTTATTTTGTCGCTTACTCACTCGCCAAGGATAATCTGCAACTGGGAGCAACAGTAATCACGGACTCAGTGAACCCACTGGCGTTAACCCGTGATGCCTATCGAGAAATCGCTTTATCCGCAAGAACCGACTTTTTAGAAATTGAGGTTGTATGTTCCGATGAGAGCGAACATCGTAAACGAGTCGAAACCAGGGTCTCTGAAGTAGAGGGTTTAACCTTGCCTGATTGGAAATATGTCACAGGTGTGACTTATGAACCATGGAACAGAGAACACCTCATTTTAGACTCATACCGTTTATCCAGCGATGAATGTGTCTCGCGAATCATCAAAGTTCTTTCACGATGATTCGGTATTGAGAGGCTCTCTGTAGTGGCATACCCATTTTGGCCACATAAGCAGAAGTGTGAAATGTCCGCTTTTGGCACGCAGCGGACATCTTGTTTTACCAGACAGCTTTTAAATCAGGTGTCGCCATTCAGTCATCAGCATGAACTCGCTCTCAGAGTAAATCCCTTACGGGCACTTAGCCATGCGAGAAACGCTAATCCGAGCGCGATAAATGACAGTATTGCCCCCGCCCAGTTTGGCGAAACCAGACCAAAACCGGCAGCAATAGTGGCTCCGCCAGCCCATGCACCTAAGGCATTTCCCAGATTAAACATGCCGATATTAACGGAAGCGGCCATCGTAGGGGCTCCGGCATGGCTGGCGCGATCCATGACCAGTTTCTGGATAGGTGAAACGGTCGCAAAACCGAATGCGGCCATCAGGAATACCGACGCGCCGGCAATGAACGGGTTTTCAACGCCAGCCCAGAAGACGAGCAGGACAATCCCTTGTGCAGCCAGCGTGACGAACAGGGTGCCAAACAGCGAGCGATCTGCGAAGTGTCCGCCAATCCAGTTGCCGACTGCCAGCCCCAGGCCAAAAAGAACCATTAACCACGCAATACCCGCATCTGAGAAACCTGCCAGCCTGGTCATCATCGGCGCGATGTAGGTGATTGAGGTAAAAAATGCCGCCGGACCAAAGACCGTAATGCCCATAACCAACAGAACCTGAGGGTCAACAAAAGCTCGGAGCTCCGTCCGTAACGCTATGGATTTTCCCTTTTCGATAGGTGGAACAAGCAGGGCGATAGCGGCGATCGTAAGCAGTCCTATACCGGCAATAACCCAGAAAACAAACCGCCAGTTGAAGGCCTGAGCGAGCCAGGTTCCTGCGGGTACGCCAACCAGATTGGCCAGCGTCAGTCCGGAAAACATGAAGGCAATGGCGCTGGCCTGGCGACCTGGTGCAACCAGCGAGGCCGCGATAATGGAGCCGATACCGAAGAAGGCGCCGTGATTAAAGGAGGTGATGATACGGCCTGTAACGGCAACAGCCAGTGACGGTGCTGTCGCGGTAACAAGGTTACCGAGGGTAAAAATTATCGCCAGTGTTATCAGCATGGTCTTGCGAGGTATTCGCGCGCCTAACACCGTCATAAGCGGTGCGCCGACAAAAACACCCAGCGCATAGGACGTGGCCATGGTACCGGCTGATGGGATACTGACTGCGAAATCATCTGCTAATTGGGGGAGAATTCCGGCGATAACGAATTCGGTCAGACCGATACCGAATGCGCCGACGGCGAGTGCTAAAAGTGCGATGGGCATTGAAACTCCAGTTGCTGTTCTTGCTGAATTTAATTAGGTGAAATAAATTATATTCATACTTTTATTCAGTAAGGAAAGGCTTGTGAGCGTATTTGATAAAGAAAAAGATGGTATCAGGCAGGCAAGACATAAACCTGCTGAACTCGACGCGATTGACCGAAAAATATTAGGTGCTCTGGCAGAGGATGCCGGTCGCAGTTACTCCGAACTGAGTGAGATTGTTAACCTATCGGCACCGGCGGTGCACGATCGCGTAAAGCGTTTAAAGCGTGATGGCGTCATAAAAAGGACGGTGGCGATACTCGACGGCTGTCGACTTGGCAGAACATTGCTGACGTTTCTTGTGGTGGATACCAGCAGCTACCAGGCGACGCGCGCGCTGCTGCAATTTACCAACCGAAGGGAAGTTGAAGAGCTGCATACCGTAGCAGGTGACGGATGCGTACTGATTAAGGTTCGTGCTGCAGATACCGAATCGCTGGAGAATTTTCTGATGGAAATTCAAAGCGTGGATGGGGTGCGATCGGTGCGAAGTTATATTGCACTCTCTACCTTTTTAGAACGTGGGCCTTCTCCTGACTGAATCTTATGGGTGCTGAGACTGTATTTCGAAAGGCTGGAAAGAACATCGCTGTGCTGGAAACACATACTGGAATGCCGGTGTTTATCACATTGAGTGGATGAATAGCGTGTTGCGTCCGCCCCAGGCATGGCGCGGACATTCTCGCTCATGGCACTCTCACTGCGTTATTAGCCAGCCTCAATCATCAGATCCAGATTCTGCACGGCGGCGCCGGAGGCCCCTTTGCCCAGGTTATCGAAGACCGCGGTCAGCAGTATTTGCCCGTTGTCGGGGTTTGAAAAAATACCTAACTCCATGTCGTTGGTGCCATTCAATCGTTCAGGATTGAGGCGCTGCGCGTCGTTAGCGCTGAGGGATTCTAATACCTTGACGTGGCGGCTCTCGCGGTAATGCTGCGTGAGGCAGGCATGTATCGTGGCGGCATCGGCGTTTTTCGCCAGCAGGTGCTGTTGTAACGGCACACTCAGGACGATCCCCTGGCGATAGGCGCCGTAGGCGGGCATGAAGAAGGGCGGGGCAGAAAGCCCGGCGTAACGCGCGATTTCCGGCACGTGTTTATGCTTCAGGCCCAGGCCATACACCTGAAACGCTGGCCCGGCAGCGTCCTCGCTCTCGTAACTATCCACCGCCGCCCGGCCACCGCCGGAATATCCGGAAACCGCATGAATGCTGACCGGGTAATCAGCGGGTAGCAGTCCGGCGTTTACCAGCGGGAACAGCAGACCAATCGCACCGGTAGGATAACAGCCGGGATTGGTCACCCGTTTTGACGCCCTGATACGATCCGGCTGGTCGGCGCTCAACTCCGGAAAACCATAGGTCCAGCCGGGGGTAACCCGGTGCGCTGAACTGGCATCGATCACCCGGACATGCGGGTTCTCAATCATCGCCACCGACTCGCGCGCCGCCTCATCCGGCAGACACAGGATCGCAATATCGCAGCTGTTCAACATCTCAGCCCGCAGGCGCTTGTCTTTACGCTGCGCAACCGGCAGCGTCATGAGGGTGATGTCTGACCGGTGGCGCAGACGATCGTGGATTTGCAAGCCTGTAGTACCCTGCTCGCCATCAATAAACAGGTGGGTCATCGTTCTCTCCTGTGATCGGGTCGTCGGTGAAAACCATGATGTTGTGCCAGCTTTCAGAATCGGTAAAGTTGAATTACTCTAATGTCAAATTCAGTTTTTCTGAGGTACGTGTATGCGTGAGATCAACCTCGATCAGCTCCGCACCCTGATGACCATCGCCGAGACCGGCTCGTTCAACGAGGCCGCCCAACGGCTGCACCTGTCGCCGCCGACGGTCAGCCTGCATATCTCTGAACTGGAACAGCGGGTGGGGGCGAAACTGCTGTCCCGTGCCCGCGGGAATGTCAGGCCCACGGCCATTGGGGAAAATCTGGTCGCCCATGCGCGCCGCCTGCTGGCGGATGCCGCCTATGTGCTCGACGATATCTCACGCCAGGCCAAAGGGTTGACCGGGCGCGTCAGATTTGGTGCGTCGACCGGCGCGATCGCCAATCTGTTGCCGCGGGCGATTGAAAAACTGGCGCAGTCGCACCCCGGTATCGATGTCCACATCGCTGTGCTCACGTCGCAGCAGACCCTTGAGCAACTGAAATCCGGGGCGCTTGATATCGGTATTGTGGCGCTGCCGCAACCGCGCTGCGCCGGTCTGAATATTGAGGCCTGGCGCCGGGATCCGGTTGTCGCTTTCCTGCCGCAAAACTGGCCGGCGCCGGAGGTGGTGACGCCGGAGTGGTTGAGCGAAAAGCCCCTGGTTTTGAACGGTTCGGGCACCCATTTATCACAGCTGACCGGGAACTGGTTTGCCGACGCGGGTCATCGGCCAACGCCGCGGATTACCCTCGACTACAACGATGCGATCAAAAGTCTGGTGGGGGCAGGGTATGGCGCGACCCTGTTACCGCTGGAATCGGGGACGCCTGCCTCAGCGGATGGCCGTATCGTCACCCGCGCCTTAAAACCGGCGCTATGGCGAGAATTAGGCCTGGCTTATCGGCAGAGCGACAACGAACAATCTACGCAGCACTTACTCAGGGTACTGCGTGAACTTACTCAGGCCTGACGAGATCTAGACATAAAGTTCCTGCCGCGCAGCGGCGTGGACGCACTCGCTCAGCTGTTCTAATAACGTGAGTTTCAGGCTCCAGCGATGCCAGTACAGTCGAGTATCGACGCAATGATCCGCGGCGATGTCGACCAGGCGGCCCTGTTCACACAACGGGGCCGAGAGATGTTCGGGGAGCATTCCCCATCCCAGTCCGCGTGAAACGGCGAGAAGATAGGCGGAGGTCGAAGGGATAAATTGCGAAGGCGGCGTAATATCCGAGGAGAACAAACGCTGAATAAATTTGTTCTGCAGGTCATCCTTATGATTAAACATAATCACCGGCGCATCTCTTAACGCGGTTTCGCTGACGCCGTCGCGAAAATAGGTCTGATAATACTCGGGCGAGGCATAGGCTTTATATTTCATGGTGCCGAGATACTCCACTTTGCATCCCTGAAGCAGGGCGTCATCGGCGCTCACCGCAGCCATCACTTCACCGCTCTGGAGCAATGTGGCGGAAAAATCCTGATCTTCGATGCGGACATCCACCACGATGCCATATTCGCGAAAAGCGCTGGAGATGGCGGTTAAAAACCAGCCGTCAACGGAATCGGCGTTCACCGCTACCACGGCTTTGCCCTGATGTTTTTTCTCCTGAACGGAGAAAAAGTCATTTTCCAGAAACTCTATTTTTTCCGCATAGCGATAAAGTTCTCTCCCCGATTGCGTTGGCCGACACGGGCTGCCTCTGACGATAAGCACCTGGCCAATCTCTTCCTCAAGCGCTCGAATTCTCTGGCTCACGGCGGAAGGGGTGATATGCAACTTTCTGGACGCCATATCAAAACTGCCGCCGCGGATGATTTCCATAAACGTTTCTAAGAACGAGTAGTTTAATTTCATATTAAGTAAAACTTACGTATCGTGATTTTAATTAATTTGCCTTACTTTTAAATATTCATCAACCTGTCTGCGGTGAATATCTGACAATACAGGACGGCATAATGACGACAACACTTACTTGTTTTCAGGGACGGGCGGGCGACCATAACGATCTGGCGATGCCGGGCGCCCGTTCGCTGGCAGATTATCTTTCCCGCATCACGTATTTACCGCCGGTCAGGATTGCTGAACCGGAGCCGGCGCTGAACCGCGACTGGTCAACTGAACTCCAGGCGGCTTTACCGGCATTAAAAGAGATGCAAAACCATATGGCGGACATCTACGCCGCTGGTGGGCGTTCGCTCGCCGCGACCAGTCGCTGTGCGGTTTCGCTGGCGACTTTGCCGGTGGTGGCACAGCATCATCCCGAGGCCTGCGTGGTATGGTTTGATGCTCATGCCGACCTCAACACGCCGGCGTCCAGCGCGTCGGGATATCTGGGGGGATTAGCGTTATCAGGCCCGGCTGGCCTGTGGCAGTCCGGGCTCGGTGCTGGTCTGGCGCTGGGGTCGATTATTTTGGTCGGGCAGCGCGATCTTGATCCCTTTGAAAAACAACTGATCGCTGAGCAGGCTATCACCTGTATTCCCTTCGCCGACGGTTACCTCGAGCGATTGCGCGCGGCCATTAACCAGCGTCCGGTTTATATGCATCTCGATTGCGACGTTCTCGAGCCGGGTATTGTGCCGACCGACTATAACCATCCGGGCGGCATGGGGCTTAGCGATCTGCAACAGGCCTGCGCGGTGCTGGCAGAGTCCGAGGTGGTCGGCGTGGAAATTGCCGAGTTTCAGAATGCCTGGGATCGGCAGTCAGAACCGGTTTCGCCTGCTGAGCTAATCCGCGCGCTTCGGCCAGCCATCGACAAGCTGCTGGGGTAACGTGGGGAGGCGTTAGCTTACCTGGTTCATCCAGCGATAAATCGCATCCAGTTGATTAATCCTGGCGCGGAGCGTCTGTTCATCAGCGTTATTTAAGGCAAATGATGACCAGATGGTTAAATGAGGCGACACTTGCATGGTCCGCAGCTGGTGGTCACCATCTTTTTTGATAACGGTGACCTCTTGCTGGTTGCGCTTTTGATAATGATGAGTTTTATCCAGGCACTCCAGCGCTTCTTTTAATATGTGTTGCCATTGCCCGGCGGTTAATTCACTCAACGTAAAGGATTTGCCGCCGATATACTTCTCTTTGATGTCAGGTCTCGATGCAACCTGCCAGGCATCCCGGGCAAATGTCAACGACACTTCGTTTGCCGGGTCCAGTTCCTGGATAACGTTTAACAACCTGGGCGTTGATAATTCTGACTGGATAAGCCGCGAGATTGGCCAGCTCTTGTACATTAGCCCTTCAAGATTCACGCCGACCCGGGCAACGTTTTCCTGAGGCCGCAATGATATATTCCACTGGACGCCTTCATGGCCATCGCTCATGCCAAAAAACGGCTTATTCAGTTGACCAAAAGGCCGGCCTTTTATTCCCAGGATAGTGCAAAAAGACTGCAGCAAAGCGCTGTATTCGGCGGCATCATGCCGGGTGGTGAAAGTGTGTTGTGGCCTTTTTGTCTTTTTGGTTTTCAGCTCAGGACTCTGCATTGCAGAGGGAGCTACGTCGGCGGGAGTGATGGTTTTTATGTCTTGCTGCGACTCAAGGATTGACACGATGGCTTTACAAGCATCGTCAGCACCGAGATTAAAAAACTCTCTTCTCTTCTGGCGTAATGGCGTGAGCTTGTGATGAATCAGGCTCTCAAATTTCTGGCAATCATTAACCGCGAACGAATAGGCCACCGACCAAATAAAATCGCCGGTGGAGCTTTTATTTATTTCCTGGCAGCGGGCAACGGGATCTCGGGTGGTCATGCCAATTTTGCAGACCGGTAAGTCAATATCCGCAACTTCGAGGATATAGACGTAGCCACTGAGTGTATTCGTCATGTCATTCCGTGTGAATAGCGCGTTATATTCGCCTGTGTTTTTATTGCGCAATATAATACAGCGTATTTTTGGGAAGTAAAAAGCCTTCATGAGTAGTTAGCCGCAAACAACAAACACCAACGCGCGGTGCGACGCTCGTGTTTGCTGCTCATTATGACTACCGGATGACTACCGGTTTCGCCGTTGTTAGCCCAGATGGGGCCAGAGCAATATGGCCGCCATATAAACGACGCCCACCCACATCATCATGACCACGGTGTAGCCCATAATGCTCTGTAATTTCAGTCTGGAAATGGCCAGGGCTGGCAGGAGCCAGAACGGTTGAACCAGATCATTCCAGGCATTACCCAACATCACGGACATCGATGTCTGGGCCAGAGATGCCTGCATCGATTGCGCCGCGTCGATCATAAAGGGCCCTTGCACCACCCAGTGGCCGCCGCCGGAAGGGGCAAAGAAATTAATAAAGAAGGAGCTGATCAGTCCCCAGAACGGCAATGTCTCCGGTGTTGAAATCTGGACAAACAGTTCCGCAATGGTTTTTACCAGCCCTGAGGCCGCCATAATCGCCATGATCCCGGCATAAAACGGGAACTGCAGAATAATGCCGCCAATCGTGCGGATACCTTCGTTGAGCTTCTCGACATAATTGAGTGGTGTCCCCAGCAAGATCACGCCGAGGAAAAGAATAAAGTAATTGATAATGTTCAGGTCCAGCACGCCGCCGCTGACAAAATGCCCGACCACATACACCATCCCTACCGTGCCGATGGTATAGCTGGTGAGCTTGCTGTGGTTCAGTTTCGCCGCGAAAGTGGCGTGACCCGCCAGATCGTCATGCCCACTGCTTGTGGGGGCGACTGGTGCTTCTGGCTCATGGTATTCGGCGGTCTTTTCCCCTTTGCGCGGATGGAGTGACGCATTGAGCAGGGGTAGGGTCACGAGCAGCACGGTGGTGGTCAGCAGCATCGGCAGTGAAAATATCGTTTCACTCAATGAAATGATGCCCATTTGCGCTTCCAGGGCGTGATTCTGCGTCGATATCAGCAGCGGGATAGTGGCGGAAAATCCCAGGCCATAAAAAGTGAATCCACTGTATGCCGCCGCAATAATCAATGGGTAATGGACGCCCGGAATACTGCGGGCCAGCTTTTTGGCAATAATGCTGCCAATCACCAGCCCGAATCCCCAGTTCAGATAGCTACCGATGGAGCCAACCAGGGTAGCAACAATAATCGCCGTACGCGGAGTATGAACATGGCTGACGATCCGGTTAAGAAAACGGTCCACCAGCGGGGCGGCGGCTAAAACATAACCCATCGCCAGAATCACCGCCATTTGCGTGGTGAAACTTAATAACTGCCAGAAACCGTTGCCCCAGTCCATGGTGGTCTGCAAGGGCGAACGGCCCTCGATCACAAAAGCCAGCGCCATGGTCAGCAGGGTTAACAGAATGGCAAAGACAAAAGGATCGGGCAGATAGCGGCGCATCAGTTCTGTGAAAAAGTGGGTGATTTTACTCATGTGTATTTACCGGATTACCCGGAGGCTCCTTGCAATGTCAGATGTTTTTATCTGCCAGGCAGGTCTGTCGGATAGCAGCCTGGCTGGCAGTGCGCATGGCATTTCTTGTTGTGTTTCGAGTTGCGGTCGCGATGAGTCCACGTGCGATGACGTCAGTCATGCATTTTCAGAGAGAGGGTGACTGACGCGGACTGGCGCCTGAGCGCAGAGCCCGGCGTTAACCTGTAGGGTAATGGGCTCACAACCGCTTCTGACAATAGGAGGGCGGGAGAGCGGTGGTCAATGGCGATAATCGAAAATATGTGCGATTATCGCCCGTTCTCGGCGGTTTCGCTGAAATCTGTGATCCGACAGGGACAATGTGAACGCGATGACCGGTTCGTGCTATTCGCCGCTGAGGGCAGATAAGATCGGTTTATCTTCCCGGCGCAAAAGCTGATAAAATAAGGAAAACTTCTACGACTGTGAAGGCTTATGCTCAGGAAAAAATTGCGTCTGCGCACTCTGATGTTGATATTGTCAGTCGGAGGGATCCTGCTTACTTCTCTGCTGCTGCTCAGTGCCTTGACGCTTTTCCAGAAAGGTAACATCGAAGACCGGTTGCTCGAGAATAACCTAGCATACGCCCGCAAGTTGGCCGACACCACGGACCGCTACCTGGTGACCGCGCAACGCGAACTGGGCTACAGCGCGAGTCAGATAAAAGGCCTCACCGATACGCAATACCTGAGAGACGAAGTCGACCGACTGCGCTTGCAGTCCGGTTTTTTCAACTCGGTGGTGATTGTGAACGCCCACGCGGTGATCGCCGCCGCATCCCCTGAAAGCCTCGGTCTGATAGGGGTGAAACTCCATTCGAATGCCAGCCTGAAAGCCATTGCGGAAAAGAAACTCTTTATCTCTGAGCCGTTCATCTCGGCTGCCGGCAACTATGTGGTGTTTGTTTCTCAGCCCTTATTTAATCAGGCCGGCGAGTACCTCGGATTTATTGGCGGCAGTATCTATCTGCAAAAAGAAAGCATGCTCAGCGATATCCTCAGCATGCATTTTTATGACAAATCCACCGATGTCAGCGTGATTAATAATGACGGTAAGATCATCTTCAATCGTGACCCGAAATTAGTCGGGGGTGGCTATCAGTCGGTCTCCGGACTGCAGGAACAGGTGGTCAGGGAACAGAGCGGACACTTTTTTGGCGATGATAAACGCGGCGGCAGCTTGGTGGGCTATGCCAGCCTGAAGCAGGCCGACTGGAAGGTCGTCATTTCGGGCGCCTCGGAAAGCGTGTCGCGTATCCTGATGCAGACGGTGGTCAATGCCTTCTGGTTTACCCTGGCTATCGTCCTGCTAACGATCACGGTGGTGACGCTGTTTGCTGCCCGCATCTCCTCCCCACTTGAAAAACTGGCAGAGTTTACCCAAACCAACGACAGTGAAGCTACTCTGAAAAAACTGGCGCACATCAGCGTGTGGTACAAAGAGGCGGAACGTCTTAAAGAGGCCCTTAGCCTGCATTTGCAGACCATGACCCGCAGGGTCAATGCCCTCAGCGATGAAACCATGACTGACCCGCTGACCGGGTTGTATAACCGCCGGGGTTTTAACGCGCTGATTAAACAGTACGACCCGTCGACGGAGCAGTGCATCATCGCCATTGATATCGACCATTTCAAAACCATTAATGACCGGTATGGGCACGATGGCGGCGACGCGGTACTGGTGACATTCGCTGAGACCTTACGCCGGCTCTCTACCCGCGGTCAGATTATCAGCCGCTTTGGGGGCGAGGAGTTTATCGTGTTACTGCCGGAAACCGCAGTGGCCGAGGCGGCCGTGGTGGCCGAACATATCCGCGCCGCCATCGAAAATGCCGACTTCCCGCATGGCGAAAAGGTCACTATTTCGCTCGGCGTCGCTGGATTCAATGACAACGGCAATGACGTTTACGCTGTCCTGCGTAAAGCGGATCTCGCCCTGTATGAAGCCAAGCGCAAGGGGCGAAATACCGTTGTCGTCAGCCAGGCTCAAAGGCTGTTTGACGTCTGAAGCGTCAGCGTGTGCAGGCCTGGCTTGCAGAGAGCACAGAAAAAAAGAGACAAGAATGCTATTATCGACGGCTGATAATAGAGGCTGTTATGCACACCGGCATTAAACCAGGGGTTAGTTATGAAGAATGAAATACCACTCAAATATTATGACATCGTCGACGAGTATTCGACGGAGACCGCCAACCCGGTCAGTGAGGCGGAACGTGACTCCCTGGCGCGTTATTTTCAGTTGCTGATCACCCGGCTGACGAATAACGAAGAGATCGACGAGGCAGCGCAGCATGAAATGGCCCTTGAAGCGACCGTTGACGCCGGGCGTATCGATGATATCGCGAATTTCCTCAATCAGTGGGGCAATGAGTAGCCGTTAACGGGCCACATCAGCGTAGCCAATGAAAATCCTGTTGGTCAGACATGGCGAAACGGCATGGAACCGCGTCAATCGCCTCCAGGGCCAGCTTGATAGCCCGGTAACCGAGCGCGGGCGCGCTCAAATCGCGGCTCTGGTCGGCGCACTGGGTGATGAAAAGATAGAGCGTATTATCTCATCCCCCTCTGGCCGTGCGGTGGCGGCGGCCAGACAGCTCGCTACTCACTTTTCCTGCCAGACGCGCCTCGATGCCCGGTTGAATGAACGGGGATTTGGCGTGTTGGAGGGGAAGATTTACTCCCAGTTAAACCCGGACGAGCAACGGCTGTTTGACCGTATCTATTCCGCGGATCCTGAAGTGACGCCGCTGCACGGCGAGTCGCTCGCAGCAGCGGCCAGCAGAACCCTGGCGGCGCTGCTGGCGATCGGCGCGTCGGCCGAACGCTGCGTCTGTGTGGTGTCCCACGGACATGTGATTCAGGCGGTTATCTCGTGCCTGAATCACGCGGGCCCCGAACGCTTTCAACGCTATGCCCATCCCAACGGTAGCTACTCGATCCTCGACTATGCCGAAGGGAAGCTCTCACTGGTGAAATGGGGCATCGCCACCCATCTGCTAAAACAGCGATAAACAGGTTATCACCGTCTGGCCGTTATCCCGCTTCCAACATGCCGAAGCTGACGATGCGGGAGCGGCCCTGTTCTTTGGCCCGGTACAGCGCCGCATCGGCGGCCCGCAGCAGGCTATCGCTCTGGGCATGCTGGGGGAAGCTGGCAATGCCAATGGAGACGTCCACCTGACCAAGATCGGTCGGACCATAGCGCAACGTCAGGTTGTGCACGTGGTTATAAATTTCCTGCGCGCAGGCCCGGGCTGACTCTTCATTGCTGCCGCCCAGCAGCACCAGAAACTCTTCTCCGCCGTAGCGGAACGCCATACCGATATCACGGACTTCGCGCTGAATAATCGCGGCCACGTTTTTGATCACCAGATCGCCGGCTTCATGGCCGTATTGATCGTTGATCGCTTTGAAATGATCGATATCGATCATCAGGCAACTCAATGGGGTATGGTTATTCACCGCGAGGCTGATTTGTGTATGCAAGGCATCATCCAGATGGTGGCGGTTGCGCAGCCCGGTGAGCGAGTCGAACAGCGCCTTTTCCAGCAGCGCGCTGCGCAAGCGCTGGTTCGCCAGGGCCAGGCCCAGCGCTTCGGCCATCAGTTCCAGATAGGCGCGAGACGGGGCGGATTCAGCGGTCACTTTGCTAAACGTCAGCAGGCCGATGGCTTCCCCCTGGGCAATCAACGGGACGCACAGCGACTGGCCGACAGACGACGCATGCAGGTGGTCGCAGGCGACATCAGGCTCGCCGTTCACCGGCGGATGGCTCTGTCCACGCCGCACCGCCCAGCAGTTGTCGGGATAAAATACCTCGGGTTCATCCGGTGGAGAGAGCCACTGCGCGGCACAGCGCAGCTGCCAGGGATCGGTCTCCAGGATATACAGTCGTCCCGGAATGCCTGGTGCCACGTTAGGGGCAAACAGCTCCGCGACCTTAACCACATCATCGAAGGACTCGCAGCCCTGCAGACGTTGCGTCATCCGCGCCAGCAGCTCCCTGATGGCCCAGTCGGCATCGCGCTCTTGCTCCAGACGCTGACGCGCCAGACCGTTTTCACGGAAGATGCGGATCGCCTGCGCCATATCGCCAATCTCATCGATCTGAGAAAACTGGGGCGCTTCGACGGCATAATCCTGCGAGGCAAGCCGCTGCACCACATCGCTTAAGCGAACGACCGGATACAACACCCGCCGCTGCAGGATAAACCCAAGCACAAACAGAAACATCAATGCCGTCAGGGCGACCATCACCTCTGATAGAGTGCGCCAGGTATGCGATTTTTCCGTCGCTTCGGCGATAGCGTTGTTGGCCCGACCTTCGAGCATCAAACGAAAGTGGTCGAGCTGGGTCTGAACCCGCTCCAGTTCCTGTTCAAAGGTGTCGCCGTAGAGCAGGTTGACGGCCTCTTTATCTGCACCCCGGTCGATGCTGGCGAGAGCGCTTTGTTCCTCGTCCCGAAGCTCATCGGCAATCTGTAGCCCGTCGCGCAACAGCACCAGCTCCTGGGCGGTGGCGCCCTGATCTTTCAGTTTCGTCAGGCGCTGCTCGATGGGGGCAAGCTCCCGCGCTTTCTGGCGATACTCCTGCAGCACTTCCGGGTCTTTGTTGATAACGAACGTGCGAGCGAGGTCGGAGAGGGCCCAGGTGTCGGTTTCCACCGCTTCGGTTAAGCGATCGAATTGTTGCATCTGTTGAACGGCCTGGCGTTCACTTTTTTCTGCGTTGGAAGCCATCAGCATGGCAATGCCGGAGGTAATAGTCAGACACACGGTGATCCCGTACGCCCAGTTGGTCATGGTGGCGATTCTCACCGGAATATTCCTTGCGTGCAGATGAATAAAAAATGATGTTATTGCTTATTATAGACCCCCGACCCGTCAACTCGCGGGCAGGGGATTAGCGGCGCTGTTTCCTGATGATATCGCGATGCAGATCCGCTGCATGCTGGCGTAAGGTGCAGTAGACATCCTTATCCAGCGTGCCCTTTATAACATCATTTTCGATCAGCTGTAATGCATCCTGGTAGCTCATGGCGATGCGGTAGGGACGGTCTTCCGTCAGGGCAGTGAAAATATCGGCAATGGCGATGATGCGGTCAGGCAGATGCAGATAATCCTCATTCAGGTGCAGGGGATAGCCACTGCCATCCAGTTTTTCATGATGGTTTGAGGCCCAGTTAATAATTTCGCCGAGTTCGCTGAAAGCGCTGAGCATCGCCCCGGTCATGTAGCTATGTTCGCGAACTTGCAGGAGCTCATCGCGGGTTAACTCGCCCTGTTTTTCCAGAATCGCCAGCGGGGTATAAATTTTACCGATATCGTGCAGATAGCCCGCCACTTCGATTTTTTTACACTCGATTTCCGGCAGCTGCATACAGGTGGCGAGCTGGCGGGATATTTCCCCAACCATAATGCTGTGGCTGGCGGTGAAACTGCTGTAGGTATCGACAATTTTGGCAATTAATAAGCAAAAATCTTTCAGGCCATCAATATCGATGTACAGGTCGTTAATCGGACCGATGATTTCCAGCATGCGCTGGATATGTCCGGGATGAAGGTGCAACCAGAAATGCTCTTTCTCTGCGAGTTGACACAGGGTCTGACAGAGCGTGGGGTCAATCTGATAATACAGCGCGCGAAACGCCTCGACGATTGCCCCCGATTGCCGCTCGGTGGTGATATTGCTGGTGGATAACAGACGTTCAAACGCATCGGCAAAAAAGACGATGTGCTCTTCCTGGCTCCCTTTATAGTCAGGGCTAAAATGGTGGTGGCGAATGATCGGCAGCAGCGGCGCGAGGGAGGATAACCCCTCAAGCATTTCCGCCCCCCGGTGCTGGTGGGGATCTTCAATATTATCAATATCATTGAGGGTGGTGACGACCCGCTTGTCGCCGAGCACACCAATATCGTGAAGCAATGCGGCACAGAAGATCGTCTGCTGCTGCGGACGCGGCAGCTTTAAGGCCAGCGACAGTTCGAGGGCAATTAAGGCCGTGCGTTGCATATGCAGTTGCAATACCGGGTTGATAACCTGGATAACGCGCGTAGTAAGTATTAACGCTGATTTTAAGGCGAGACGCATCGTTTTGCTCCCTTCGCGAGCCCCGGAGAAATAACTTTATTCTGGTTGTCGGTATCTTGATAACGTCGCTGTCGTGCAGGATAAAATGGCAGATGAGTGAATACCAGAGTGTGTACATTTTCACCCACGCCTAATACCGACACGCATTGTGCCAAAACGCGTGTCATAGCGAAAAAATCTGTAATGGCCGCTAGTTAATCATTTTGTCCATAAAAAGAAAATAAACAGCGGAAGGCCACGGTATTAATTTAGCGTCACTTTGATACATATCTATTTTCGCGATAAGCCCTTAGTTATTTTAGAACAGAACTGGCGATCGCTGCACAGAGAATAGCCATTTCAGATTCTTCGTGTTTCGCACGGATAATTAACGTTACCGGGCGACACCTGCTGGTTATTTCACCACGCACATCGGGTGCTGAGAAATCGGGTCGGGGTGAACTTCGGCATCCAGACTGAAAACGTCGCGCAGCATAGCGGGCGTCAGGACACTCTCGGGCGAACCCTGGGCTTGCACTTTGCCGCTGTTCAGTACCACCAGATGATCGCAGTAACGGCTGGCCTGGTTCAGGTCATGCAACACGGTGACGACCGTTTTGCCAGCCTGCTGCAACTGGCGCATCAGCTTCATCAGTTCCACCTGATGGTTGATGTCCAGCCAGGTGGTTGGCTCATCCAGCAATACCAGTGGAGTATCCTGGGCAAGGATCAGCGCCAGAAACGCCCGCTGTCGCTGGCCCCCTGACAATGCGCTGAGCTGCTGTTCTGCAAATGACGCCATGCCGGTTCGCTCAAGGGCGTCGCTGACAAGTCGCCGATCGCTCTCCGGGAGCCGTCCCCACAGCGGTAGCCACGGGCTGCGGCCATAGCCGACCAGCTCACGGACGGTGATCCCCTCAGGTGTCAGATGCTGCTGGGGCAGTAGCGCCAGATGGCGAGCCAGCTGCCGGGCGCTCAAGGCCGACAGCGGCCGTTCACCCAGCCAGATCTCGCCTGTCGTAGGGGCCAGTAAGCGCGAAAAACACTTCAGCAACGTCGATTTACCGCAGCCGTTCGGCCCCAGCAGGGCGGTGATTTTCCCGGAAGGAAGCGTCAGATTGAGCCCGCTCAGGATCTGTTTGGCGCCATATCCGGCATACAGATTTTCCGTTCTTAGTTCCATTTAGCGCATTCTCACAAGTAACCAGATAAACCACGGGGCGCCGATAATGGCGGTTAACACACCGGCCGGCAGCTCCATTGGAGGATGGATCGTCCGTGCCAGCAGATCCGCCAGCAGCAGAACCAGCCCACCCACCAGGGCAGAGAAGGGCAGCACATAGCGATGGCTTCCCCCGGTCAGGCGGCGGACCAGATGCGGCACCACCAGGCTGACAAAGGCTATCGGGCCACACACCGCGACGCTTACCGACGCCAGCGCCACTGCCAGCGCCAGGCCGTAGCCGTTGAGCCTGCTGATATTAACTCCCAGGGTTCCGGCACGTTCGTTGCCCAGCGCCAGCAGGTCGAGGTCACGACTGAACAGCAGGCTCAGCGGCAGCAACAGCGCCAGAACCGGCAGGGCCACCATGACGAAGGCGCTGTCACGCGCCCACAGGCTGCCCGTCAGCCATAACAGCGCGTTGTTGATATCCTGAGGCTGCGACAGCAGCAGGTAATCAGCGATGCTGGCCCAGCACGCAGAGAGCGCAACCCCGGTTAGCGCCAGGCGCATCGGGCGAGTGAAACCTGACAGGGCGATCAGCATCAGCATTGCCGCCATGCCGCCGATAAAGGCCAGCACCGGCAGCCATAGCAGCGGTAGCGACGGCAGGAAAGCGAGTGTCGCAACCGAGGTCAGGCTGGCCGCGTGATTGATGCCAAGAATATCCGGCGAGGCCAGCGGATTACGGACGATCCCCTGAATCAACACCCCGGAGACGGCCAACGCCGCGCCGATCATCAGCGCCAGCACCACGCGCGGCAGGCGATATTGCGTGAGGACATAATGATATTCGCTGCCGCTGCGCCAGCCCTCGAGCAGGGCATGCCAGGGCAGGGTAATCACCCCCATCCGCAGCGACAACACGGATAAGATAACCAGCAACAGCAGCAGGCTGAACAGCCGACATTTCATCCCCGCCTCCTGACCAGCCAGACAAAGCACGGGGCGCCAGCCAGCGCCAGCACCACCCCGGTCGGCAGTTCGCCGGGCCAGGCCAGGGCACGAGCGATCACATCGGCCAGCAGCATAAACATCGCCCCGAGCACCACGCTCATCGGGAGCAGGAGCCGGTGATCGTGACCGACCCACAGACGGGCCAGGTGCGGCATCAGCAGGCCGATAAATGCCACTGGACCGGCGACGCTCACGCAGGCGCCGGTTAACAGCAGCACCGCTGCGTGAATCAGCAGCCGCAGACGCGGCAGGTTTATGCCCAGCGAATGGGCGGCGGTATCGCTGACGTTGAGCAAGTTCAATGAATGGGCGAAGAGGCAGACCAGCGGAATAATCAACAGCGTAAAGGGAAACAGCTGCCAGAATTGTGCCCAGCGCACATGTGATACGCCCCCGGCCAGCCAGTATAAAATGCCGTAGGCGTGATCTTCCGTCAGCAGCAGGGTAATGCGGGTGAGCGCCATGCACAGCGCCGACAGCGCGATCCCGGCCAGAATCAGGCGGTTGCGATCCAGCTCATGGCGCCAGCCGCCGCCGGCGGTCATCACCAGCAGCCAGCTGATACCTCCGCCGCAGGCCGCGATAAACGCCAACGAATAGCCGGCCAACGGTGCCGGGCTGAACGCGCTGGTGAGGGACATTGCCAGCGCCGCGCCGCTGTTAATACCGAGCAGCGACGGCGAGGCCAGTGGATTATGGGTCAGCGTTTGCAGCAAGGTTCCGCACAGCGCCAGGCTGGCGCCCAGCAGCAGCGCCACCAGGCTGCGCGGCAGACGAATATTCAGCACCAGCGCCTGGGGCAGAGACGGCGAGTCGGGGGCGAGCAACGCGCGCAGCGCATCCAGCGGCGTAATCGGGATCGCGGAATAGCAAAACAGGCTCAGCCAGAACAGACCGGCCAGCATCAATAGCGGCGCAAACCAGCGCAACAGGACACCACGAGAAGGCTTCATTGCGGCACGTCAACCGCCTGGTGGTGAACCATTTTTACCATGTCGCTGGCAATGCGTTCGGCGGCAAAAATACCGCGCATCCGCGCCCAGCTGTTGCTGTCCACGGCGACGACCTGATGCTGTTGCTGCGCCTGCAGCATCTGCCATAGCGGGTCCTGCTGCCATTTGCGCACGATGCTTTCCGCCCGGTAGTGGGCCACCAACAGCCACTGCGGGTTCATCGCCAGCAGCTGCTCGAGGTTGATAGTCGCCATCGGCGCGCCGTTGATGGCCTGCGGCACCGTTAGCCCCAGCGCAACCAACACGCTGCCGGTATAGGTGTCGCGGGAGTGGAGCGTAAACTGCTGCTCGCGGGAGGTGCCAAACAGGACGTTTGCCCCCGCCGGGAGCTGACGGGCAAAATCGGCCATCCGCTGATGATGCCGCGCCAGACGCTGCGCCATGGCGGTTTCCTGGCCAATCACCTTGCCGATAATGGCCGCTGAATGCAGGTTTTCCTGGTAGGTTTCGTTGCGGGATTTCAGCAACAGCACCGGGGCAATCTGCCGCAGCGCGCCATAGATACCGCGGTGGCGGCTACTGTCGGCAATGATCAGGTCCGGGTGCAGGGCGCTGATGGCTTCCAGCGAGGGCTGCGCGCGGGTGCCGACCGACTGCCACGGTTTCAGGTGCGCGCGGACTTCCGGCAAAATACGCGACGGGTCGTTATCGTCGGCAATCCCAACGGGCGAGACGTCTACCGCCGCCAGCGCATCGGCGAAGGACAGCTCCAGCACTACGATACGCTGAGGAGTGTTCTCGAAGGTTACGGTTCCGTATTCATCCTGGACCGTGACGGCGAAAACCGGGCCGCTGAACACCAGCAGCATAGTGATGAAAAGACGTAAAACGGACGGCATACGTGCTCCTGTAAATGACAAGGCCCGGCAGATGCCGGGCAAGCAAAAACACCCCGCAGCGCCGCGATACTACGGCGCTGCGGGTGGTGGATCAGAACTTCATTGATCCTTGCAGATACACCGTACGCGGCTGACCGGCATAAAGACCTTTGTTGTTATCGTCGTAAGAGCGGGTGTAATAGTCGTGGTCGAAGATATTCTTCACCCCCAGCGCGAGGTTGAGATTTGCCATCTGCGGGCCAAAATCGTAGCCGACGCGCGCGCCCCACAGCATATAGCCGGGGATCCGCCCGGTGCTGCCGTCGGCGCTCTCTTCCACGGTATTGGCGTTATCAGCAAACTGGCTGGACTGGAAATCACTGTTGAGGTTAAAGGTCCACTGGCCTGGCTTGTAGTCCACGCCAAGGGTTCCTTTATGCTTCGGTGAAAACGGTACCTGGTTGCCGTAGGTGTCGCCTTTTTCCCGAATAACAGCGTTGACGTAGGCGTAGCTGGCGTAGACCGACAGGTTTTCCAGGCGCGGGGTGAGATCCCCAAGATCGTAGCGCGTCTGGGTTTCCAGGCCGCTGTGCCGGGTTTTACCGCGGGCGGTCACGGTATCGTTGGTCTGGTTGGAGTCGTACTGATTATTAAAGTTAATCAGGAACAGCCCCATTTCGGCGCTTAACGCGCCGTTGTCGTAGCGGGTACCGAACTCCCAGGTTCGGGCTTTTTCCGGCTCCACATTGCCGCTTTGCACAGCCTTGCCAATTTGGCTGTACTGTACGGTTCCGAACGATCCTTCGGTGTTGGCATAAAGATTCCAGCTGTCGTTGAGGTGATACAGCACGTTCAAGGCCGGCAGCGGTGCGTTGTAGCTGACCTGCTCGTGGGTGCCTTTCAGGTTATTGTCCTGGTAGGATTCGATGTGTTCAAACCGCATTCCGGGGGTGATGGTCCAGTCGCCAATATCAATACGATCGTCGATGTACCAGGCGTGCGCTTCGGTGCCAGAGCGTGTATCGCGATCGTACGGGCTGGCGGTGGTCGGTAGCTCGCCGCTGGCGGTGGTGGTGTAGTAGCGCATTTCGTGAGTGGCTTCATTCACGTAGCGGTAACCGACGCCGACTTCATGAGCGGAAGGGCCAATCATAAAGCTCTGGCTGTAGCGCGGTTCGATGCCGCGTACCCAGTATTCGCGCGGGGAGAGGGTGGTACGTTTTCCTTGATCCAGATAGCCGCTGCGCAGGGTGTGAGTGTAGAAACCCTGAATGTTGAATTTATGCTGGGCATCCGGCTGATACTGATAGCCGAGACTGGCGAGCTGGCGGCGTCCCCAGAAGCGGTCGTTAGGGCGGGCAGACTGCCAGCGGTCGGCGTTATAGTCGGCGCGTGAGAGGCCGCCGGGCATGTCCGCTTCACCGTCGTAATATTGCAGCAGGCTGTTAAAGGTATGTACCTCGTTTGGCGCATATTTGCTTTTCAGCATTACGTCATCGATACGGGTGGCGCTGTGTTTGCGCCAGTCGCTGCCGCGGGTACCGGAATAAAGCAGGGCGCTGCCGAAACCGTTGTCCGCGGTGCCGCCGATCATCAGGTTATGCGTCTCTTTCGGATTGTTTTGCGAAGAGGTCGGGCTGAGCTGACCTTCAACACCGGCCTCCATACCAAAATCCTGCGGAATAGCGCGGGTCACGAAGTTCACCACGCCGCCGACGCTCTGCGGCCCATAGCGCACCGCGCCGCCGCCGCGTACCACATCGATAGCATCCATGTTGCCGAGCGACACCGGGGCCAGCGACAGCTGCGGCTGGCCGTAAGGGGCGAACGGCACCGGAATGCCGTCCATCAGTACCGTGGAGCGGCTGGCAAGACGCGGGTTGAGGCCGCGAATACCGAAGTTCATCGCCAGATCGTGGCTGCCGGTCCCGTTGTTCTCCGGGGCGTTAACGCCTGGGATACGGTTCAGCACCTCGCGCATGGTGGTGGCCCCGGTTTTGGCGAAATCATCCCGACGGATAACATCGCGGGCGCCGGCGTGTTCAAACACATCGTTTTCCCGGGCGTCGCCCAGCCAGTCTCCGACCACCGTCAGCGTCGATTCCGTGCTGAGCGGCGTGGACTCGAGGGTCCAGGCATTATTGCCCAACGATTTCTGCTGCAGGCCGCTGCCGTCGAGCAGGGTTTGCAGACCCTCTTCAACGTCATAGCTGCCGTGCAGCCCGTTGCTGTGTTTTCCTCGCGTCAGGCTGGCATCCGCCGATAAGGCGATGCCACTCCGCGCGGCGTATTGGTTCAGTGCGTTGTCTAAATCCCCGGCAGCAATGTCAAACTGGGCAGCGGCAAATACCGGTGTCACGGTCAGCGCCGCGAGCGGCAGCAGGCTTAAACGGATGGCCATCACCAGAGGCATCGGTTTGCGTAAAACGCGGAAAGGCGTCATGTGTTCTCCATGATCGTTTTTGGTTGTCTTCATCTGTTAAGTCGAACGAGAAGATGAAAAGGGACAATGGAGAATGAGAATTTTTGGTATTTTTTTCTCAGGCGGCGATAACGGTGACCCAGTAGCGGGTGGCGAACTGCAGTTTCACCGGCAGCGTTTGGGCGATGATGTGTAAAATCGCGTCGGTATTGCCCAGCGGGAAGGTGCCGCTCAGCCGTAAATCGCCGGCCGCAGGATCGCAGCGCAGAATGCCGGGCCGATAGCGAGAGAGGGTCGCGATGACCTCGCGCAGCGGCCGATCGCGGAAGCTGAGCACCCCTTCGGTCCAGCTCTCTTCGCTGTGGTTTACCGGCTGCAGAGGGGAGAAACTCTCGCGGGTAAAGCGCTGGCTTTCACCGGCGTGAATAATGGCGTTCAGGCCGTTGGGCAATACGGCTTCTACCGCGTGCTGTAGCACCGTCAGGCGTGTCTCAGTGGCACACTGACGGACGATAAACTCGGTCCCCAGCGCGGTGAGTAAACCGTCGCGAGTCTGCACGCGAAACGGTCGCTGCTGTTTATCGCGCGCGGTGGTAATGGCAATCTCGCCGTAGCGCAACTTGACCAACCGCTGGCGGGCATCAAAGCGGACATCGGCGGCGCTGTCGGTATTCAGCGTGAGCAGGGTGCCATCATCGAGGGTATGGCGCAGCGGCATGCCTTTCGCCGTACGGTAATCGGCACGGTACCCGCTGGCCAGTTCGCTGTTCCAGATCTGCCAGCCGCTGCCGCCGACAATCAGCAGCATCACCCCTTTCAGGACCTGGCGGCGGGTCAGGCGGTTGTCGTTGAGGGTGCGGCTGGCAAGCGTGCCGGGGAGTTGCCCCATCTGCTGGCGCAGATTCTCCACCTGTTGCCACGCCCATTGGTGGTCGCGATCCTGTTCATACCATTGCTGCCAGCGCGCCTCCTGCTGCGGATTAGCCCGGCCGTCGCTCAATACCGCGTACCAGTGCGAAGCAGAACGTAGCGCCTGACGACGGGACTCGCTTAATGATGTGTTCACAGGCCGTTCTCCAGGCGGAACAGCAGGCAGTGTTCGGTGGCTTTGGCGATATATTTTTTGATAGAGCTGACGGAGACTCCCAGTCGAACGGCAATCTCGGCGTAGGTCAGGCCTTCAAGCTGCGACAGCAAAAAGGCCTCGCGGGCCTTGCGGCTCAGGCCATCAAGCATGGCATCGATCTGCTGTAATGTTTCGAGCTGGCTTTGCTGTAATTCCGGAGAAGG
This sequence comes from Klebsiella sp. R445, assembly GCF_051131755.1. Taxonomy (NCBI): domain Bacteria; kingdom Pseudomonadati; phylum Pseudomonadota; class Gammaproteobacteria; order Enterobacterales; family Enterobacteriaceae; genus Klebsiella; species Klebsiella sp. R445. The sequence continues at coordinate 947,985 of NZ_CP180446.1, read as the reverse complement.
GGCAAGTTCTTCGGGGAGCTGGGCCATCATTTCCAGCCAGGCACGTTCCAGGGCGTTACGGCGGAACAGATCGATCATCACCCGTTTTGCCACGGTGCAGAGAAAGGATTTCGGATCGCGAATGGTGGCTAACGCCTCGCCACTCATTAACCGTAAGAATGTATCCTGGGCAACGTCGTCAGCGTCATGGGCAGATTGCAGCTTCCGGGTAAGCCACGTTTTCAGCCAACCGTGATGGGCCTGGTAAAGCGACGCAAGCGTCAAAGGTGTGCTGGTGGCGGAAAGCTGAGACATGACCGGGTTCGAAGCAAGTTATCAATAAGGTTTATGTTAATATGAGAATGGTTCTCATTTCAATTGAAATGCGGCTAAAAAGGCGCTAACGGGCAATAATATCAATAAGTGATTGTTGCGATTGATGAATTGATCTGCATTCGGTGTATCAGACCATGAAGTGCGCCGCCAGCAGGGCATCCTCGCTGGTTTAGGGTAAAGAACGATAATTATTCGTTATAATTGAGTAAAGGATCGTTTATTTTGTAAGAGTAAAAAGCATTAGCATAATTTATAAAATTGAGGGGATTCTTATTTCATAGATAAAAAAGGAATGAAAATATCCACTCCCTGAAATTTTCAAATGAAATTGCGGCGACAATAATCAGTAGCTATATTCCGCAGCTATTTTATGACCACCCTTTATTGTTTTAATGATCTGGCGCATCGACAACGGTGAGGGCGGGCGGTCTCAACCGTTAGCCTAGTCATAGCGGGGCCTGCGGTAGTGGACGATCGCAGAAGTTGCAAGTTGGTTTAATAATGTGCAATCAGATTAACGACATAATTAGCGAATAAAGTATTGGCACGGTAAATAATTGTAATCAACGCTTCTTTTTTATTTTACATTCTGTTACAGTTGTGGCGTTATTATGCTTTTTTCACACCAGCGGCGTTTTTTACTTGCCCGAGTGAATTTAGCCGGATTACTATTGTCATAGTTGCTATACGTACCGCCTAACGACTGATGAAGGGACTTCGTTTTTTCCTTAAGCGTTACCCCATTTATAGACGTTTACAGGAAAAATCATGCCTTGCGCTTTTAATAAAAGTCTACTTCACCCTCGCAACTGGGGGACCTGGTTTGGCCTCGCCATACTCTGGTTAATAGTGCAATTACCCTATCCACTTCTCCATACTATTGGTACCAGCGCGGGTAAGGCCTCACGCCGTTTTCTCAAGCGCCGGGAACATATCGCCCGACGTAATCTTGAACTGTGCTTCCCGGACATGTCCGCCGAAGCGCGAGAAAAAATGATTGAACAGAACTTCATGTCGCTGGGTATGGGGCTTATCGAAACGGGTATGGCCTGGTTCTGGAGCGACGAGCGGGTCAAAAAATGGTTTGACGTTGAAGGCTTCGATAATCTCAGCAAAGCGCTGAGTGCCGGGCAGGGCGTGATGGTGGTAGGCGTGCACTTTATGTCGCTGGAGCTTGGCGGTCGTACTATGGGCCTGTGTCGGCCAATGATGGCGACCTATCGTCCGCACAACAGCCCGTTGATGGAGTGGGTACAGACCCGCGGACGACTGCGTTCAAATAAAGCGATGATCGATCGTCGTAATTTGTCTGGCCTGGTGCATGCGCTGAAAGCCGGCGAAGCAGTGTGGTTTGCCCCGGATCAGGACTACGGCCCGAAAGGCAGCGTGTTTGCGCCGTTCTTCTCTGTTCCGCAGGCGGCGACCACTAACGGTACCTATGTGCTCTCTCGCCTGTCAGGGGCGAAGATGCTGAGCATCAGCATGGTGCGCAAAGCCGACAGAAAAGGCTACACCTTATATATCAGCGATGTGCTGAACGATTATCCTGGTGAGGATAAACAGGATGCCGCCAGCTATATCAATAAAGTGATCGAAAAAGAGATTCTGCGCGCACCGGAGCAATATTTGTGGGTGCATCGCCGTTTCAAAACGCGTCCGCTGGGTGAAGGTTCACTCTACTAATTCAACAAGCACCGTAAGCGCTTTCAAAATCGCAGCAGTTGCGTTAACGTGAGCGCGATCATGTTTTTTGTTGAAAGCGAAGGAGTGCAGCGTGTTCGCTGAGTTTGGTGTACTGAATTATTTGACCTACCTGGTCGGGGCTATTTTTATCATCCTGGTTCCCGGCCCTAATACTTTTTTTGTTCTGAAAACCGGGATTGCTCACGGCGTAAAGAAAGGCTATCTGGCGGCGGCCGGGGTGTTCATTGGTGATGCCGTACTGATGATGCTGGCTTTTGCCGGTGTCGCGACGCTGATTAAGACCACGCCGGTGTTATTTAATATCGTTCGCTATCTGGGGGCGATTTACCTGCTGTGGCTTGGTGGCAAAATGCTGTACGCTGTGCTGACCCAGCGGGACGGGCATGCCGATGCCAGTGCCGAGCCGGGGAGCGCGATCCTGAAACGCTCGCTGACGTTGAGCCTGACCAATCCGAAAGCCATCCTCTTCTATGTCTCGTTTTTCGTGCAGTTTATTGACGTGAGCGCGAAAACGCCGGGACTGGCATTCTTTATTCTGGCGCTGACGCTGGAGATCATTAGCTTTATGTATATGAGCTTCCTGATCCTCTCCGGTTCGTTCGTGACGCGCTATGTGAAAACGAAAACCAAGCTGGCAAAAATCGGTAACAGCCTGATTGGCCTTGTTTTCGTCGGCTTTGCCGCGCGACTGGCAACGCTGCAATCCTGACCTGCAGGCCGGTAACCATCCCGGCCAGGCAGTGGTAATCACTACGTTGTAACAAAAACCCTTCAATTTTTATTGCATTGATGTTACATATACAGCCGATTATCGGTCAGTCAAAAGGGAACCCGGATGATTCTGCAAAAACTCATCAGCAATAAAAACAGCAAGAAATTCTTCTTGTCGATAGGGATTGTGTTTGCCATCGCGCTTACCGTGGTTGGGCGTGCGACGTTCGGCGGCGTGGTAAGCGAATACAATATGCCGTATTCGGAGTGGACGGTGTCGATGTTCTTCCTGCAAGGGGCGATGGTGACCGTTTACAGCACCGTGTTCACGCTGCTGTTCTCTATTCCGCTGGGGTTCTTCTTTTTAGGTTCCGATCGTCAGGACTGATTGCCAGTCTCTATAAAACGGGGCGAACCGACGTTCGCCCTGCTTGATGCTTCGCTCACTAATCCCTCAATTACCAACCGCGACCGTCATAATGATGGTGGTGGCGCCCGTGATGATAGCCATCATGCACGATACAACCCGATAACAGCGTGCATAGCGTAAGTAGCAACGTTAACACGATCGGTTTTTTCATTTCTCACTTCTCCGCTGGTCCACCGTCCGCGGGCAAAGGGCCTGCGGAATCGGCTGATGAAGTGAGTGTATAGCGTTAAGTTATTGAGTGGATAAGACAACTCTGCAATTTCAGCCTGATAAAAAATGCGATTACCACCAGCCGAACTGCACGCCTGCCAGCGCAATAATGGCGACGATGAGCATAATAATGGTGCTTTTTTTCATCACGCGCCTCCCGGCGACGCGTAACCGCCGACAAAAAACCAACCGAGAAAAATAACGGCGACGATAAAGATGGCCACCGGGAAAAGAATACCCAATCTCATTGTGTTACCTCTGGGGCCAGACATCGTGCCCGCAATATAAGAGTCCATTAAGCCGCGCTATCATACCTTAATCAAGATACAGGAAGGTTTGTTTGCGACGGGATTTTTTATCCTGATACATGGCATCATCGGCGGCACGTAAAGCGCCTTCAACATCCTGGTTATGAGGATTAACGTCAATAACGCCAAAGCTGGCCCCAGGATAATCGATCCGGTGGCCGGCGAGATGATACACCCCGCTTAAGGCCTGGCGCAGCGTGGCGACAAAGGCTTGCTGCTGTGCGGCATCCCGTTCGGCGCCAACCACTAAAAACTCATCGCCACCCAGTCGTCCCACCAGATCGCCAGGTTCAAGGTGGGCAGTTAAGCGTTCGCCAATCTGAATTAAGAAGCTGTCGCCGCACTGGTGACCGAAGCGATCGTTAATCGCTTTAAAATCGTCAAGGTCAATAAAGGCCATCAGGATATTGCGCTGCTGCTCACGCGCACGGGGAAATATCGACGTCAGGTGTTTAAACAACGCCCGACGGTTCGCCAGCCCGGTGAGTTCATCGGTATAAGAGTGCATCTCTAACGCGACGTTGGCCTCGCGCAGTTGGTCAACCAGCGTCTCTTTCTCAATATAGTGAGAGATTAAATTCGCAAACAGCCCCATGACCTGCTCGCCCTCAAGGTTGAAGGGCTGCTTATCGCGGCTGGTGGCGCACAGCGTGCCATACAGCGAGCCGTCGGCGAGGCGCACGGGGATGCTGAAGAAGGTCATGATCCCCAGCTCTTGAGCGGCAATGCACGAGCGCCAGCGATGGTTGACATCATTGCTAAACTGGCAGTTCTCGTCGATGGCTCGTTTGCATAATGAATCATTCCAGGGCACGGAAAACCCTTCCGGGATCTGCATAACGCTGCTGTTATGTGCATACATAATAAGCTGACGCTGTGCTTCAAAATCAATACGAGTCAGATACGTCGACTCCATTCTGGTCACCAGCTCCAGCATCTCAAGCAACTGCCGAACTAATAATTCCAGGGAATGTTCGTTGGCGAGTGTTTGCGAAACACGAGCAAGAATAAAATCTGACATGAATGTACGGCTCCCGATCGCGAGTGAAGACAGCCAGCAGATCCAGCTGGCGACGGCTACCCACGAAAAGTAAACATAGATACATCAAATTTAACACATTAATTCGAGGAATACTTGCGATCGCAGCGGGGGGGGAAAAAGCCCCGTCGGGTGCATTACCCAGAACCGGTAGTTGTGGCTTTCGACAGTGGAATGCGGGTTGCGCGGCACCCAACACCATCGAAAGCTATATTTTACTGCCTAAGTGTGGACAAAATGTGGACGTTCTCCGCATCAATGCCACCCCTTAACGGGTTAAGCAAAATGGCATCCTGTAAGTACTCAGGCGCAAAGTGAGCATAGGCCATTGTTTGCTCAATTCTTGCGTGTCCGAGGATCCTTTGTAACGTTATGATGCTTCCCCCATTAATCATAAAGTGCGTCGCGAAACTGTGTCTTAAGGCATGCGTAGACTGACCAGTCGGGAGATCCGGTTTTACTTCCCGAAGTGTCTGCCTGAAGTCGGTATATGACGCACTGGTGAACAACAAACCGCGCTTACCACCGGCTATGAATTTCGCGACTTCTGCGGATACTGGAACAGTGCGCAGCTTGTTGCTCTTGGTTTTAACAAACGTTACGCGATTCTGTATGATGTTTTCCGCCTTAAGTCGTGCTGCTTCACCCCAACGGGCACCGGTGCTTAAACAGAGAATTGCGATCTTCTTGTTGTCGCCAACGAGCTTGGAGAGCAACAGGGCTATCTCTCCTTCGGTCAGATATCCGGTTTCAGGTACTTCTTCTTTCAGCTTTTTCCTGCCCCGAATTGGATGCTCGCCGGAGAACAATTCAGCCTCAATTAGTGCAGTGAACATGCCACTGGTGCTATTGAGGTCGCGGTTTATGGTCGAAGCTTTAATGCCCTGGCTTCTTCTTGCCGAGTAGTACCGACTTATCAGTGCTTTTGTAATCTGAAATGCACAAGGATCGTTAGTCATCCTGCAGAACGTCTCAATCTTGTTGCGATTTATCCGTCCATGCTCCTCGTGTTTTCCCTTCAAATTCCACCAGAGCTGTATTAACTCAGACAGATGCCGCTTATCTGTCGGTTTTGATAACCACTCTTTGGTGTGGTGGTTAAACTGCGTGTGCTTCTCAAATGCTACCGCTTCACTCTTCTTGTCAAATCTCCTGCGGATGCGCTTTCCGTTGCGCCCTGCAGGCCTGATGTCCACTTCATATCGACCATCATCGAGTTTCTTAATTGTCATAAGAAATCCCTCCGATTGGTTCGCTTCTTACTTCTACTTGATTCTCTATGCCTGGGTGGTGGGTGTTTCGCGACTAGCTGCATGCACTTGTAATGCATGTAGTGTCGATAAACCGTCAGCCAGTCTTTTGGTCTGAGGACTGAGATTTTTCCGAGCCTTGCCCAAAGTGTGCGAGAGCCGGTGCTATCTGACCGGACTCAGGTGCTACCTGGTCGGCCATAAACCACATGGTGTATTTAGTGAACCTAGGGTGCTGTAGTAGCCTCATGATTGCTTCCACTCCTGGTTTTTTATCACCGGCCTCATAGCCACAAAATGAACCGTAGGCAATGCCAGTTAATTCACTGATTTCCTTTCTGTTTAGCCTCTCTGACTCTCTAATGAGCTTGATTTTTTCATGTACCGGGGTTGACATAAGTTCTCCATAAGATGATTATTCTCCTATAGTGGAATAAATTACTTATGGTAAATTTTCCCTATAGGAGCAATTAAAACCCATTCAGAGCAATTAATTGCACTAACGGAGAATCGTAACAGATGAATAAGCAGCTTGTAAGCAGTACTGATGCTCTGCCTTATCAGGAGTTCGCCAGGCTCATTGGAAAAACCCCTGCAGCTGTGAAGGGCATGATCGAGAAAGGGAAGTTACCGGTGATTGAGATGACAGATCCTCAATCTACCTCTGGCCGTGCTGGGGAATATTGGGTTTACCTTCCGGCCTGGAACAACGGCATGAAACTGGCCTACGAAAGTCGCCCAAAAGAAATCAGGGAAGGGTGGTTAATGTGGTTGGGACTGGGTTAACCCAGTTGATCCCAGATTTCAGGAGATAACACATGAAGAGAGGAGCACGCGGGGCGGTATTACATCTCAACAGCAAAACCAGCCTTTACTGTGGCTTTACTATTCTGAGACTCCCACGCAAAAAACCGTACAACCGCCAGCGTTATCAAATTACGCATGAAGGCCATTATTACGGCATCGACTTCGCGTTAGCGGAAGCGTGCAGAACGATAGACCGAATTATTAATGCGGACCTCTTTATTATTCACTAAAGGAGAGCGAGTAAATGAAACGCCTTTATGCTGATCAGATTAATAAGATGTTGGAAGATTATTATTTCAACCTTGAAAATAACCCGCAGGGTCGCGAGTCTCATTACGGCGTATTAGCCAGCGGTGTCCAGCATGTCTACGGTGCCGCTTTCTGCATGAATGATGATGACACCCTCTGTGAACTTCGCCCATCCATTACCGCCATCATGAATGGTGAGATACCGCCACCAATTGTACTAGAGCATGCCATATGAGCATGTTCACCGAAGAGAAGACCTCCTGGGCACAGGAAATGGTGATCCGCGAGGCGGTAGAAAACGCCGCGCAGGGTTTTACTGTCCATCTTAAGAATGGTTGTGTCATTGGTGTGCCAGCAAACAGCCCGTCAATTGAACTCATTATTTACGGTCTGGAAAAAGAAATTCGTGGTAATCACGAACGCGCGCGAATGACCTTTATTGATTTCATGTATTACTGGCATGAAAGGTTATTCAAGCAGATAAAAAGAAAACCGCGACCTAACCACTAATTAACCAGCGTTAAAAATAACGGCATTCACTTTGCCGGGGATCCGCTTTGCCTTTTTCAGGAGGTTGTATGTCGGTTACGTCGATAAAGCTAGAGGGCGGAATAAGTGACCCACAGTTTGTAGAAATTAGCACAAATGCGCGTAGGCAAGAGCGTATTCATTTACTGGGGCTTCTTCGCATCCTTATGGCCCACCTCGAAAAGGAAAACGTTGCCGCAGATGAAATTCATGCAGCTGTAGAGCTGTGGATCATCAACCGTGAAATAGCCCCACCCATCAAGGACTCAAAACAATGAACCATTTAATGATTGATTTGATTAATGTCTACGAGAAACAGTCTTCCCCTCTGTGTGCAATCGAAGCTGTGTTCTTTGAACCGTCAACTGGTCAGATTGGGAAGACGTTTTATTCCTCAATCGATATCCGTAAAGCGCAGAGCCTGAAAGGGCGTCTCAGTATTCAGACTGCGTTTGATTGGATGAAAAAAGATCCTCACTGGCGCGCAGAAGTGATGAGTGCCACCGCAGCTGAAGAGGGGGTGCTTTGCGACCTTGCAGGTTTCATTGCTGATAACACCCAGCCCCAGAATGCAGCGCTATTTGTCTGGTTCAAAGATACCCCGGAAAAGTTGGTTTCGCTGCGCTATGCCGCGGATCGCTCAGAGGTGTCTGGCATTTTCCCTGAAGGTACAAAATTCCGCTGTATCCGCTCTCTTCTCGATCTTGCCGCATGCACGGGTTATGCACCACACGCGCGAAACGAGATGGTGCGTTACACACTCACTGATGCGCTCTATCAAGCGGGGCAGGTCTGCGAGATCTGGCGGCGGCTGACAAATCCATATATTGAATCGCTGTGAGGGCTGCTATGCATTCGCGTCTCTCCATCGTATGCAACGCACCGCTACCCGTCTGTACCAGGGCGCTGGCTGCTCTTAAATGCTTTTCTCACGGGAAGCATAATTTCTCCTGTGTAAAGCCGCATTCCTATCTCGTGATCCGCATTGGTCGTCGCTGGCGCCTGCTTAGTAAAAACGGCGGCCAGCAGTGGCAACTCATGACCCACGAAACCTACAACCAGGAATACCGCAAATGATTAAGTCACCGATTAAATGGGCAGGCGGTAAAGCCCGTGTGATGCCGGAGTTGCTGAAGCACCTGCCGAAAGCTGATTGCCTGATTGAGCCTTTTGCCGGTAGCGGTACCGTATTTATGAATACGGATTACCGCCGGTATGTGCTTTGTGACAGCAATCGCGCACTGATCAATTTCCTCCGCGCACTCAGGGATAGCCCAGAAAGATTGACTCAGATCGCCAGGAACTTATTTAGAAATGGCAACAACGAGGATAGCTATTACGAAGAGCGCAAGCTGTTCAACCACCTGTCGTGGGATGACGAGTGTACAGATGATTACGTTGTACGCTGGGCGGCGTCATTTTTATACCTGAACCGCCACTGCTTTAACGGGCTGTATCGCACCAACAGGGATGGCGGTTTCAATGTCCCGTTTGGCAGCTATAAGGCTCCCTATTTTCCAGAAGCCGAAATGCGCCTGTTTGCCGAAAAGGCGCAGGATACTCACGCGCTCTTTCTTTGTAATGATTTTCGTACTTCCATTCCGTATGTTGCGAAGAACCGCCTGGACTCCGTGATTTACTGCGATCCGCCGTACATCCCGACTAGCAAAACAGCCAATTTCACCGCTTACGGCAAGCCATTTACCCTGGATGATCACCGCGCTTTGGTTACGGCGCTGCTGGACATTAATCGCCAGCATGGAACGCGCTCGGTCATCTCGAATAGCGACACATCAGAAACACGCCAGATCTACTCCGCTTTCAATCTCCACGCCTTCAGAGTTCGCCGTTCCGTTAGCGCCAAAACCCGCGATATAGCCGGTGAAGTGATTGGCGTGCTTCGTGTGTGTGGTGGTTGCGGTCGTTCTGGTAGTGGAGGTTGTCCGGACTGTGGGGCGGTGATGGGCGATGCGACATATGCCGAAGTGTTTGCTGCGCCAGCTTGTTGAGGCGTTGACCTGGCAAAATAAGATAACGACGGTGAGCTATGCCTGATTCCACAGCCCTGGCATGGAGCTGGAATGCCCCACGGCGGGCTATTAATCCAAGCGACGCCGAAGAGCCTGCAATTGAGTATCTCACCCCCAAAGGCGAGCGTAAGGCGCTTGCCTATAGCGAACTTGTTGATGTTGTTTATCGGGTACCGTTGCGCCCTCGTGATGAGGTGGCGCGCAGGGCATTTGATCGAGCAAGACTGGCGCGTCATCTGCGGCGCCGCGTCCAGGCTCTCCCTGCGTTTATCCGCAAGCGCTTTTCAATGCACCTGGAAACTCTGGACCGTAGGAACCCGAAAGAGGCTGTACGCTGGTTATTCAACACGTTCGAGCGCCATGTATTGCGTCGTGTTGATGCGGTAAACGCACAATATCTGCCGCAAAGTAATCTGCCTGCAATTCTCTTTCCGCTACGTGATGATTTTCATCTGCTGCCATGGGCAGATAAAAAGCGCCTGAGACGACTGGCCTATAGGCTCGCCAATCTGATGAAAAGCGAGTTTATGCGCGAGTTTGATTTTCGGTACGAGAAAACGGCAGATGTGGAGTTTTCCACGATCTACGCTTACGGCGCCATTGCCAGCAAAGCGACCTCACTCAACATTGCGATCCCTGGCTGGAAACAGTATTGCGATGAAGTACTGACAGCAGAAGATGCATTGCGTGTTATTGCCAGACTTCAAAAGGAAAAGTGGTGGCTAGTTAAGCTCCGCAAAATTCATGACCGCTGGCGTGAGCACCTCATGATCGCCACTAGCTACGTCAGCAAAGTGGCATCCCCTTATTGCTCTGAACCTTGCCTCAGGGAGTGGGTAGCTCAAAAAAAAGCCAACTTTGAATACCTTCAGGCGATGGAACTGGAAGACCAGGACACTGGCGAGCGTACCTCCTTGCTCGATAAGGTCATGGGCAGCGTTTCCAACCCGAAGATCGCCCGTCATGAATTGATGGTGCGCATGCGCGGTTTTGAGGATATGGCTAACGAGATGGGACTGGTTGGCATGTTCTACACGTTGACCGCACCGTCACGTTATCACGCCACGCATGTGCATTCCGGCAAGCGCAACGATAAATACTGCAATGCCAGCCCACGCAAAACTCAAAAGTACCTTTGCAACGTCTGGTCACGTGTACGCGCCAAATGGGGAAGGGAAGGCATCCGCACATTTGGTTTTCGTGTAGCCGAACCACATCACGACGGAACGCCGCACTGGCACCTGCTGTTATTTCTCCACCCTGAAGAGGTGGAGCTTGCCACTGAAATTTTTCATGAGTACGCCCTCCAAGTGGATGGAGGCGAACCCGGCGCGGCTCAGTATCGTTTTACTGCCAAACCAATTGATGAAGAGTTTGGATCGGCAACGGGATACATCGCAAAGTACATCTCAAAAAATATCGACGGTTATGGAATGGATGGCGAGTTTGATCACGAGTCAGGCAAACCCGTTAAAGAGATGGCAAAGCGCGTGCGGGCGTGGGCTTCACGCTGGAGTATTCGCCAGTTTCAGCAGATTGGCGGCGCGCCCGTATCCACCTGGCGCGAGCTAAGGCGCCTAGGAAGTCGTGAGCTTGTCTTGCACCCGGAACTTGAAGCTGCCCGCGCTGCGGCTGATGCGCCTGATTGGCCGGGATACGTCAACGCCCAAGGCGGCCCGTTTGTAACTCGCGATTGTTTGCGTGTTCGTCTCAATTATGAATACACCGAAAACGGCAATGATTATGGTGACACAGTCGCCAAAATCAGCGGCGTCTATTGTCCGTTTACGTTCAGTGATTCGGTCATTTATACCCGTACCAATGATTACAAAATCGTACCGAAGCGTAAGCTATCGTCGGTCGAGAATTTGACCTTAGAAGGCCGCGACGCGGCCCCTTGGAGTTCTGTCAATAACTGTACGGGGCGCTCCGTTTCGGATGAAAAACCACCGTCAGAAACAACGGTGCCAGCGGATAAAACTGCGCCAGACAGCAGTCCAGTGACAGAACTTCCGCTGAATATCGAAAATTTACGCCAATATTCACGCCAGCAAAGGCAGGAGATCACCAGCAGGCTAAGAAAATCCGATCGCGAAAACTCAGAGCAAGCCTTCACACGTACCGCGCGCAGCCTGCGCATGTCGATTGATGACGAAGCCGCGCTGGCGTGGGGGCCAAAAGTCACCGCTGCGAAAGATATGAGCCTGATGCCGGAAGAGGCAGAGCAGCGCTGGCGCGAGCAGTTACAGCTCGAAGCGAAACGACGGGCAGATAACTATGCCGCTGCGGCTTCGGAATACCAAAAGAAAAAGTCAGAGGTAGAATTACTTCAACAGAACGGCAAGGCAGTGAACGGTCAAGGGCGAAACTTACCGCAGCAAGGCATTCGCGGGATCTCGCAAAAAGTGCCTGACCACGCGATCGCCGAACTGAATAGACGTAATATCGTTCTCAGTGACTGGGAGGTTAGATTGTTAGTTGGTGGCTGCATTCTGTCGCGTGGTGAAATGGAATTTGCCATCAGAGAAGGGGTGTTAATAGTGGAGCGCCGGTTGTTTAAACACGCCAACCATGCACCGGAATCATTGACCAGAAAAAGTGAGCTGCTTGATCGCTGCCAAAGGGCTATCAGGAAGAAATCATGACCATGTTTACTGTAGAAATTAATGAATATATCGTTGCCCAGCTTAAAAAGAGCACTTGCCCTGAGATAGTCCTGGATCTGCCATCAGTACCGGAGCCAGGCGATAAGTTATGGCTGAAGAGTATGCGAGGCCTGCAAATTGTCGAAACGGAAAGGTGTATGATCGTAGAGTCGCGCCGTGTTTCGTGCCTACGTCCTACAGTGCGATTAGCATTGGTATTTGGTGCTAGGTATTGTATCTGACAGCCAGTGGACAGACGCTTATCAAGCAGATAGGATAATTTTCATGATTAATTATCTTGGCACAATTATGAGTACTTCTGTCGCCGTTACAGTTCTCACTGGTGTTGCTGTTTTTGTCGCCGGTCAACTCATAGCCAAAAGAGTCATTGAACCTTATGTATCGTTCAAGGAACAGTTAGGACGTATTTCAGCATTATTGTTGCGTGAGCAAGCTAAAATTACGAGCTTTAATGCTGATGCTGTAACAATTCACGATCTGAAAGATGCTGCGGCTCAGTTAATAGCGAAGTATTCAGCTTTGTCGTGCTTCCTCAAGAAAAGTTATATTGGGATGAGGTGTGTCCCCACACCAGTTGAAGTGCTTGAATCAGCGAGAAACCTGAATATGATAGTATCAGTGCTTGTAGGTGGTAGCAGGGAGGGTTTGTCCAAACTCATCGAGGAAATAGGACAAAACCTTAAGATACCAACCACCTATACACCTCACTTCCTAAGCTAACACGGTGCGCGTACGCCGTGTAAAAAAGCCCCGCATAGCGGGGCTTTTTCTTTACTCAAGAGTGAGCTGTTCTGGTAAACAGTCGTAGAGCTTGGCTAGTCGTTCAATATTATCTTTACGTGGTCGTTCAGATTTCTCAAATTCAGAGACAGTGGCTTGTTTGATACCCAAGGAATCAGCCACTTGTTTTTGCGTCATGCCTCTGTAAATACGCCAGGCTGCCTGCATGGTGCACCCTTTTTGTGACAGGATATTCACGACCTCATTTGGATAACGAATGTTATCTGATGCGCCCGGTTCATCCTGCACAGCTTCGTACAGCTCATCGAGATCGCTGGCGTCAACTAACTTTTCGAAAAGGTCAATTGGCACCACAACGGAGACTCTCTGGCCGCGGCTGTCGGTGATGTACTGAATGCTCATAATTCGCCTTTAATTATTTAATAAATTTATATATTTAATTTACTTCTTGCTGTGTGTGTCTCGCCCAAAAATCAATCAGCATGCAAAGGAAAAGGCGGGTTGCCCCGCCATGAGTAAACACATTGGATCAATATGTCGACGAAGTACGGCGCAAAACTCTTTGAATCTCAATTATCTGCGCCTCTCCATCAATAAACTGAAAGAGAACGCGGTAACTTTTAACTCTTAGGCGGTACTGACCTTTTTGATCGGTCAGTTTTTTAACGTCCAGCGAGTCAATATTGGGATACGACTGCATGGAGTTTACCTTTTCGCGCACTGACTCCTGATCTCTTGCAGGTAGTTTAATCAGATCCTTAACGGCTCTACCTGTCCAGAGTATCTTAGCCATAGACATTTCCTCAGCATGCCAAATTGTCAAAGAGCACTCCCACGATTGGGATGATTTAAATATAGGGGTTTAACCCTATATTGTCAACATAAGATCACTATTAGCCCTATATTTCCTCTGCTTGTTCATCGTTATCACGATGCGCAATAGTGCGCAGTTTTGCACAATTTTTTTGATGCACTTTATCCCTTTTAAGCCCATGTGGGGCGCGGTCTGAGGCCAGGTTGGTGCATGCATGAAAAATGAAAGGATAGTTGCGCGCAGGTGACGGGGGGCAAGCCCCCGCAAGTGGGTCAGGGCAGGGAAGGTGGCAGAATGCGCATTTTCACGGATTCTGCGTCACGGTAAGCGGTCGTTTTGGGTGGAGGCATGCCCTACGCAGGGAAAAAGCAGTGACGCGTAGAGGGGCGCTGATGTGGAATTTTTAAAGCAGAAAAGATGGGCCAGCGACAGCGCTGGCCTGTTATAACTGACTGATGTTGTTTAAAGAAACTGAATTTTCTGGCGGTTATTTCTCAGGGGAAAGCAACGCATAAGGGTTAAAGCGGATCACTTCTTCTCCGAGCCACTCGTTGACTACCTTCAGCGCCTCCATCACCGGAGTCAGCTCGTTGATGGCATAGACCCTGGCGGCCTTCTCAATATCCCCAAATGATCCATTTCCTGCTGGCATGGCGCCCATCAGCTGCGGCGGAATACGGTGTGCCGCAAGTATGTCGTCCCGCGTGGCATTCTTGATGTTGATAAACTCATCTTTCGCGGTGATCTGTTGAAACGGCAGGATCTGGACACCATCCTTGCCGCCGCCTGGCGCATGCAGCAACAGGTTTTTAAACGCGCCTTGACCGCGCGCTCCGGTCAGTGTCTCCTTGACCGCCTTCATGCTTTTATCGTCTACCTGTCCCGCACCGATGTAGACAATACAGCCCGCGTGGGACCCGTTGTCGTAGTACAGCTTGCGGAACATGTCAGCGGAGTGAGCCAGACTGGCCGCCAGCAGCGCTGCCATATATTCCGGCATGCCGTAGACCTCCTGATTAATGTCCGGATTCAGAACATGACACACTGAACCCGGTTTAAACGAGTGTTCCTCTTTCCAGCGCCGGATGAACCAGTACTGATCAAGGTCTGCACTTCCACGCCGGGTGTACTTTGCCAGTGAATGCCTGAAAGGAAGCGGTCCGCCCAGGCGATTGCGCGGCAGTTCAAGGTAGGCATTGCCAAACGTGAACCAGTCCAGCGCAAACGCGGAAAAGGTCTGGCGATTGAGCAGCTTGTGCGGGATAAAGCAGCCGGTCAGCACATTCCGTTTGAAGTACAGGGCAGACTCATGCCAGGCGCTCTGGCGTGGCGCT
Source organism: Klebsiella sp. R445 (assembly GCF_051131755.1). NCBI lineage: Bacteria > Pseudomonadati > Pseudomonadota > Gammaproteobacteria > Enterobacterales > Enterobacteriaceae > Klebsiella > Klebsiella sp. R445. Next base: position 932,849 of record NZ_CP180446.1, on the reverse strand, counting down.
TTAGCCAGACCATAAAAATCTACCGGTGTTTCATAGTATCGCCCGTTATCCAGGCAATAGAGATTGTCCAGCAGGTCGGCCATATCACGCACCGGATAAGGCCCGTCAAAGCTGAATGCTGTTAACTCAGGATCGGCCTTCAGTGACTCCGCAATGTCAGAACCGGAGGTGCTGGTTACCGGTTTTTTACTGTATTTCTTTTTCACTGTTACCACCCCATCGCGAAACCACCGCCGCCACTTTCTTGGCCCAGCGGTTCATTAATAATCGAAAGCATGGTCGCCCACGCCATATCACCATGGCTCACGCCGCGTGACCGGTCCGTCTCGTATGTCATGAAACCGCCGGGCGTAACGACTTTGCGGACGGCGTTAAAGGCTCTGACCAGGCCTTGCTCGCTTCGGTCGTATTCCCAGCGTCCGGCGCGTATCACCTGCAGCATTTTAAGGACTAGGGCGCGCTTGGATGAGAGGCTCATCTGGTAGCAGATAGCCGCCGGGAACCAGTTTTTAACAATCTGCCAGACCGCCTCGCCGATGCCTTGCCCGTCAATGGCAATATGGGTGACGTTGTAGCGTTCTGCCGCCTCCTTGATCACTGCCGCCTGCTGCTCAAATTCAAGGCCTCGCAGCTGCTGAATCTCAATCGTGCGGAACCGCCCTCCTGCCACCAGGGGAGGGACGGTGACGGACAGTGCGCCGGCATCGCCATTGCCACTGCCGCCGTTGGCGTCATAACCCAGCCAGACCTCACGCAGGCCCATAGGGCGACCTGCGAAAGGTTTCCAGTCCGGCCAGTCGTCGTATCCGTCAACGCCGCATCCCAACAACTGACTCAGGTTGAACGCGCTTTCACCGTCTTTGACGAACTCGCACATGTAGAGGTTTTCAAATTCATCAGGGCTGTTTTCATCCCTGATCTCGTCAATGTCGGTATAGTCCCAGCCGTTGTTGATGGCATCCTGAATAGTAACGATCTGCCGCCATGTTTTGTCCGGGTACAGCACGCCGCTATGGGTTTTCTTCCAGGTCACATCGAAATCAACGCGCTGCGCTTTAGGCCGCTTTGCATTCCAACGATCTCCGGTCCAGAACTGATAGGCTTCATGGCTTTCGCTGGAGGGCGTGGAGAAGTAGGTGCGCGTTAATCCCTTTAGCGTCGCCATGGCCCCGGCGACCTTACGCAGGTTGATAAAGTTACCGGTCCAGAAAAACTCATCAAATCGCAGGTGGCCGGTGTAAGACTGCGCGGTTGCCGCTGACGTCCCGAGAAAGTGCAGCTCTGCGCCGTTTGACAGAGTGATTTGCTCACCGCCCTTGAGTTCAACATCCACCTCTTCTGCCGCTTTACGGATAAAGTTTCGGAACTGAAGCGCCTGTTTACGGGATGCTGAAAGGAAGATTTGGTTGCGCTGATAGTCATGTTTAACATCAGTCCTCAATGCGCCCAGCAGTGCCTCGCGGGCAAAGTACCAGGTCGCCCCAATCTGGCGCGATTTGAGGATCATCCGGTTACGCTGATCTCGTTGCTCGTACCAACCGCGCTGATGCCAGGCAAGTGAGTCAATGATTTTTGTGCGCAGCGCTTCTATTTGCTCGTCGGTGAAATGGTTTTTCTTCTTGCGACGACTGGTTTTATTAACGCCAGAGAGGGTGATGCTCTGCCCGGTATCCAGCTTTTTTAACTGCCGGGTTAACAGATCGATCTCTTTGAAATCACCACCGGTTTTATTGTCCTTTGCACTTAACTGGCAGAGACGGGTGTCAATGGATTGCGTGACCCGTTTGATCGGTGTCGTCTCGTCCCACTCATCACGCTTTTTCCACGAATACACCGTATTGGAGTTGATACCCATCAACCGGGATATTTCGGCGGGCGGATACCCCTGCCAGTAGAGCTGCTTGGCTCGCAACCGAATAAACGCATCCTGAATCATTCACACCCCCTTTTGAGCAGGGAGATTACCCGCGCGCGATCACGGCGGCGCGGGGTTTCAGGTCTGGGCGTTCTCCGACAACAAAACCGCGTGGCGCGGGGCTTTTACGCAATGCCATGATGCTGCGACTGACACAAACCAACAGGATAAACGACATGGCCAGCACCACTAAACCAGCCCGTAAAAAGTTCCGTGTTGCGGTTTCTGGCGCGACGGTTGACGGTCGCGAGATCCGCCCGGAACACCTTCGCGACGCTGCGGCTAACTACAACCCCGATGTTTACGGCGCCCGTGTGAATGTCGAGCACTACCTTTCCCCTTATCCGGGCAGTGACTTTGGCGCCATGGGGGATGTGGCGGCATTAAGCGTTGAAGATATCACTGACGGTCCGCTTTCTGGTCGCACTGCGCTGTATGCCGAAATCGACGCATCAACGCGTATGAAGCAGCTCACTGATGACGGGAAAAAAGTCTACTCCAGCATTGAGCTGCATCCGCAATTTGCTCTTAACGGTAAGGCGTACGTGGTTGGCCTCGCGATGACAGACACGCCGGCAAGCCTGGGGACTGAGCGCCTCAAATTTGCCTCCCAGCAGCGTGCTCAGGTGATGGCCTTCAATAACCAACAGGCAGAGGCGCCGTTGTTCTCTGATGCGCTGGAGGCCGAAGTGGTCGAGCTGGCCGCCCAGCGCAGTGAAGAGGGCGCCAACTGGTTCAACCGCATGATGGGCATTCTGAATAAGGGCCAGAAGACTGACGATCAGCGCTTCAGTCAACTGCATCAGGTTGTTGAAGCCGTGGCGCAATCTCAGGCCGATCAGATTGACCGGTTCAGTGCCCTGGAGCAGGAACGCCAGCAGGACAAAACCACTATTCAGCAACTGACCAGTGAACTCAACGCCTTGCGTAGTCAACTTCAGCTCCAGCCAGCAGAGAATTACAGCGCGCGGCCGGCGGCTACCGGTGCCTGCAGCACCCAGCTTGCAGAATTTTAAGAGGTAATCATGGAAAACCAGACCCGCGAACTATTTGATAATTATATTGTGCGTCAGGCGCAACTGAATGGCGTTTCACCTTCAGCCGTTGCCAACCGCTTTAGCGTTGATCCGACCATTCAGCAAAAGCTGGAACAGGCCGCCATGGAGTCGGACGACTTTATGAAGCAGGTTAACCACTTTGGGGTTAAGGAGCAGGAAGGCCAGAAAGTGAAGATCGGCAGTAAAGGGCCGATGGCGAGCACCAATAATAGCTCGGACGGCACCAACCGCCGCAACCCGGCGCCGAACCATAACAAAGAGCCGCAGAACTATCACTGCCGCAAAACCAACTATGATTATGCACTTTCCTATGCGGAACTGGATGCGTGGGCCGGTCACCCTGAGTTTCAGTCACTGATTAGCAATGCCATGGCCCGCCAGCTGGGGCTGGACCGCCAGATGGTTGGCTTCAATGGTACGCACTACTCCGAAAACTCCGATCGCACTGCGTATCCGTTATTGCAGGATTGCGGCGTGGGCTGGCTGCAAAAGATCCGCGATGAAGCACCGCAGCGCATTATGCCAGGCATCACGCTGACCTCCCGCGATGAGAACAACGCGGTAATTGCATCAGGCACCTACGGCAATATTGACGCCGCCGTGCTCGATGCACGTCACAGTCTCATGGATCCATGGTTCCGCCGTACCCCTGGTCTGGTCACCGTGCTCTCTTCCGATCTGCTGCTGAAAGTGAACCTGCCAAAAGTCAACGCACTCAGTCAGACCAACCCGAATACCGAATTGCTGGCCGCGCAGCTGATTGTCAGTCAGGAAAAGATTGGCGGCCTGCCGACGGTGTTTGTGCCGGGGATCCCGGAAGACGTGGTGTTAATCACCAACCTGAAAAACCTCTCTGTGTACTACCAGAAAGGCTCCCTGCGTCGCTCTATCCGGGAAGAACCGCACTACAACCGTATTGCGACTTACCAGTCCAGCAATGACGACTATGTCATTGAAGAGTACGGCATGATTGCCATGATCGACGGCGTGACATTCGCCTGATAATAACCACAACCAGGCGGGCAACGCGCCCGCCAGGAGCTAACGAATGCTTACACCGGCACAAAAACACTTCCAGAAGGTGATGGCAGAACGACGGGGCGGCAGCGATCAGCGGGATGCAGAGACGCGCACCGCGCATGAGCAGATCCTCTTTCGCCTGCGCATGCATAAATCCTCGCTGAGTCAGATTCAGTCCAGACAGGCGAAAGCTGCTGTTAAAGCCAGCATTCTCCCGGAATTTCAGGGGTGGATTGACGGAACAATCGAAGGTGACAGTGGACGCGTGGATCCGGTTATCTCCACGCTGATGGTGTGGGCCGCGGACTGCTTTGATTATGCGCTGGCACTGCGTATCGGGCGTTATGTCGTTAAGCATGGCCTGAGCATGCCGGAGGACAACTACCGCCGATCGGCCGCCACGGTGCTGGCAGAAGAAATCTGTAATCCCATTCTGAACCTCGCTACGACGGACGCCGAAGCTGATCTGTCCGGGTATATCACCATGCTTGATGAGTTGGCCGGGATCGTGGGTGCCAGCGATATGCCCGATGAGGTCCGCGCGAAGCTGTGTAAGGTTCAGGCATTTTGCCGACGCGCTACCGAAGACGCAGAGACGAAAGGCGAGGCGTTAAAACTCTTCCGTGAAGCCATGAGCCTGAACCCTGGTGCAGGCGTTAAGCGGGAGATCGCCTCCCTGGTCATCGCCCTGAAAAAGGTACCGCAGACCAGCGCTGTATTCAGCGAGGCCGCTGCAGTTGAGGCGCCGGCAGCTGAACCACCCGCTGCAGAAAAAACAACACGAACACGCAGGCAGACGAAAGCGGCGACCGGCACCAGAAAAGCCACCCGCACAACGGCGGCAAAGAAGACCACGAAAGCCGCCGCCAGAGAAAACGTCTGAATGTAACGAACTGGCCCCGCGCCACAGGCGGCGCGCCCGGCGATCTGCCCGTTATGCGGTCTTTTTACCGGACGCCCACCGCCTGATCTACCGGAGAAACGTCGATGAGCTTTATCGCACAGCGTCCCGTCAGACCCGCCGACAGTGATGTGACGGACGTGGATGACGGCGGCGCGCAGATCACCGTCAGTACTTTCTGGCCGACGGTGAAACTCCACGATCTGCGCCTGGCTGCCCGCATCGCCGGGGATATTACCACCTCACGACTGATGCACATGGCAACTGAGGCCGCGCTGCATGTTGCGGATCAGCTGAAAGACTGGCGTAGGCAACGGGAGGCGGAAGGTGCTGAATCACTGGCCTCTGTCCTGCTCACATCTGCCGGTGACCCCGTCGAGCTGATTAACGGTGAAAGCGCAAAAGTTTACCGCTTCCGGCGGGCCGTTTACTCCTTTACGCGCGCCAGCGTGCTGGAGGGATACAGGGACGTTAGCACCACGCCAAAGGGTGACAAGGATGCAGAAGCCCTGGACCGGCAGATAGATGATCTCTGGCGAGACGGGCGCTGGAGCATCGCTGACATTCGGGAAGAAGCCCGTATTTATGCGGAGTTGTTCTGATGAAAGTCCGGGCGCTACAAAACGACACGGTTGATCAGCTCTGCTGGCGGCATTACGGCAAAACAGCCGGTGTCACGGAGAAAGTGCTTGAAGCCAATCCGGGACTGAGCAACCAGATATTCCTGAACGCCGGGCAGGAGATCGACATGCCCGATGTAACCAGTGAGGTGGAACGGGCAACCGTCCAGTTATGGGAATGACTCTGGATCGCATTAACGAATACATCACCTTTCTGGCATCAGGTGTGGTGACCGGCGTGGGTGTGATGACCGTCAGCGAAAAGCTGGCACTGGCTGGCCTTCTTCTGGGGCTGGTTTCTGCCGCCCGGCTGGCGATTCACCGCCACCGTATTGAGCAGGCCAGTCGTCGCCGTAATGATCTGATTGAGCAGATATTACGCCTGGCGGAGAGGCGGGATCTTCTGGAGGCCGAGCGGCAGAAGCTGGAGCAGCTTCGGGAGGATCGCTCTGCATGAAGAGCATCATCAAAAAATGTTCGATTGCGGTGATTGTGGCGCTGAGCGTTTCGCTGGCGCCCGGCAGCGTCAGAACGTCGCCGGAAGGTCAGCAGAAAATCGCTGCCTGGGAGGACTGCCGCAGCACGCCTTACTACTGTACGGCAGGGGTGCTGACTATTGGCATTGGCTCCACCGGCGGCGTGGAAAATCGCGAGTACACCAGCCAGGAGATTGCCCGACGCTGGATAAACGATCTGCAGCGGGCAGAAAACTGCATCAATAACAATTTTCATGGTGCCGATATGCCGCAGTTCACCTTTGAAGCCATGACGGATGCCGCGCTCAATCTGGGGTGTTCCGGGCTGATGTGGTTTACCGATAAAAACGGTCGCAAACAGAGAACGACAATCTGGAAGCACGCGCAGGCCAGACAGTGGCCGCTGATGTGCGGCAGGCTGAATGATTTCGTCAATGTCGGGGGTAAACGCTCCCCAGGCCTGGTTAACCGACGTACTGATTTTACAGCCTGGTGCCTGCTGGGTGCGGGTGCCTTGCCATGAAGGCCGCTTATGCCGTTGTCGTGCTTGTTCTTCTTGTCATCGTCTGGTGGCAGACCGACAGCCTGAGCGAGGTCCGCACCCGCAACAAACTGCTGACCGAAACAGCAACCGGGTACGGCCAGGTTATTGAGGAAGTGAAGGCGACCACCTTACAGACCCATAAATTACTGGCGGAACTAAAAGCCCGCGATCAGCAGCGTAACGACGAAGGAGAGCGCCGACGTGAAGAGATGCGAACAGCGATCAGCGGTGATACATGCGCTGTTTCTCCTGTGCCTGACGCTGTCAGCCACAGCCTGCAAAACCGCGCCACCCGTACCGGTCATACAGTTGCTCCGTGAACCCGTACCGGAGAGCCTGACCGACGAGACGCCGACCCCGGCGCTGGATGAGCCGGTGACATGGGGCGCGGTAGCAATATTCAGCGATCGGCTGCTTGATGCGCTTGATTCCTGCAATGCCGATAAAGCCGCGATCCGCCAGTGGGACACGCTGCGCCAGATCCCCCGTAAGGAGCCATAAATGCTGAAGATAAACACACTGCGCGCCGCAATTGAGAAGGCAAACACCTGGTGCCGGGCGAACCCGGAAGCCTGGACGGTATTTGTGGAAGAGGGCAGCATTGAAACGACAGGCGAAACGCCGTCTTTCATGTATCGCTATTCCCTGGTGTTGTTCGTGATGAACTACACCGGGAACATTGATGATTTCACCTTACCGCTGATGGCCTGGCTGTGGTTCAACCAGCCCGATCTGTTGCTGAACCCGGATAAAAACCAGCAGATAAAATTCACCACGCTGATCAACAGCGACGATACCGCCGATCTGATGTTTGAGCTGCCGGTTCGCCAGCGGGTACTGGTGCAGCTGGATGACAACGGTGCGCCGCATGCGGAGCATTTGCCGGAGCCGCGCCCTCGTGTGCTGACCCCTCATGTTGCCAGCTGGGGCCTGGTGTTTGAAGGCATGTTACAGGAGGCCGGGACGTGAGCGATCGTATGTTCAGCGAACTGGATCGGGTTTTTCAGGAGATCCTCGACGGCGTCAGCCCGGCGGAGCGTACCCGTACCGCGCACAAAATTGGCCTGGCAGTGCGCCGCAGTCAGCAGCGCCGCATCGCGTCACAGAAAAACCCGGACGGCAGCGGCTATGCCGCACGTCGCCGAAAAGTTTATCGCACTCAGCAGGGGATTAAGTTCTTCTGGAATAACGAGGTCCGGGCACTGAAAAACTGGCGTAGCGGACGCGGTAAATATGGCCGGACGATCACCGGTTTTGATGAGAAGCGCCGCGATATTCGCACATTTTACCGGGCTGATATTGAGCGCTATCTGGAAATTAAAACCCAGACAACGACGCAGACAGCAACCAAAAAAACGCCGATGTTTACCCGCCTGCGCGCCCTGCGCTTTATGAAAGTCAGACCGGACGCGGACGGCGTTACGGTGGGATTTGACGGCATCGCCGCGCGTATTGCCCGTATTCATCAGTACGGCCTCAAAGATGAAGTTGGTCCTGGCGCTTACGCGCAGTACCCCGCACGTGAGCTGCTGGGCATGACGCCAGCCGATATGATCGCAACGGAAAACGCCGTGATCGGCAGCCTAGGCGGTGCGTCATGAATACCGATTTATATCGCCTGCTGGAAAACATTCTGCGTCTGGGGGTGGTTGAGCAAATCAGTGCGGATGCTAAAGCCGTGCGCGTTCGCTCCGGCAGGCTGCTGACCACCTGGATCCGCTGGAACGTCACCCGAGCCGGGGCCTTCAGCATCTGGCTCCCGCCCTCGATCGGAGAGCAGGTGTGGATCGGTTGCCCTGGCGGTAACCCGGAGAGTGCGTTTGTTCTCGGATCTGCGTACAGCGAGGACAACCCGGCTGCGGGCAGTAGCCTGCTGGAAATCAGCATTACCGCGCCGGATGGTGCGTGCCTGCATTACAACGCCGCCGACGACATCGGAGCGCTCACCGTGACTGGCATTAAAACCGCGTTTATCCAGGCAGAAACCCGCGTCACGCTGGACACGCCGGAGGTGGAGTGTACCCGTCACCTCAAAACACGGACCTTCGAGCTGACCCATGGCGGGACGATGGCCGGTGATGTGACCCACAGCAAAGGCGCGTTGACGTCCAATGGTGTTCAGGTCGACGACCATGGACATGGCAAGGTGCAGACAGGCGGAAGCTGGACGGAGGGAACGCGATGACAGCCAGTTACACGGGGATGAACCCGGAAGGCACCGGCACGTTGACCGACCATGATCAGCTCTGGCAGTCCGTGACGAAAATCCTGACCACGCCAACAGGCTCCCGCGTGATGCGTCGGGATTTCGGTAGTGCGGTGCCTGACTTACTCGATGCGCCGCAGAACACCGTCACCCGTATGCAGCTGATGGGCGCCACTGCCATTGCACTGGCGCAGTGGGAGCCGCGGATCAGTCTGACCACGGTCAATATGGTGTTTTCGGAAACAGGCGCCGTCACCGCTGAACTGGCCGGCACGATCACCGAAACCATGACCGAAACCGGCAACACCATCAGGTTAAGGAGTTAGCGTGCAGACGTCCGTCGATTTATCCCAGATCCCACAGCCTGACATTGTCGAGGTGCCGGATTATGAAACCGTGCTGGCCGATGTTCAGGCGCTCATTGTCGCGGCAATGCCTGCACAGCAACAGGCATCGGTATCTGCTGCGCTGCAGCTGGAGTCTGAACCGATGGCCGCACTGGCGCAGGCGTTCACCTATCGCGAGATCCACCTGTTGCAACGTATCAATGAAGCCGTTCGCGCCGTACTACTGTCCAGCGCACTGAAAGCGGATCTCGATCAGGTCGCGGGTAATTTTGACACGGAACGCCTGCTGATTGCTGAAGCCACTGACGAGACGGACGCCGTATACGAAAGCGACGAAGCACTGCGCGCGCGGACATTGCTCTCATGGGCACGCCTGAGTACGGCGGGCGCCCGGAATGCCTATCACTATTTTGCGCGGGGAGCCGACGCGGATGTACTTGATGTACGCGCCTATGGCCCGGAAACACACGATCAGGAAGGGCGGGTGTTTCTCTACGTGTTGTCGCGTATCGGGGACGGCACGGCACCCCAGACACTGCTGGATAAGGTTCTCGACGCCGTGAACCCGGAGGACGTGCGCCCGATTACAGATTATGTCGCCGATTATGTCCGCTCTGCTGTGATTGTGAACTATACGGTGGTCGCCGACATTTACGTCCCGTACGGGGTGGACACTGAAATGGTGCTGGAAAAAGCCACTGCCGCACTGAACGATTACACCATTTCAGCGCACCTCATAAATGCCACCGCCGCGCGGTCCGGCATTGATGGCGCTCTGCATCAGGACGGGGTTGTTACCGTCGATTTGCATTCACCTGCCGCCGACGTCGTGGCGGGCATGGGGGAGGCGCCGTACTGCACTTCCGTTAACATTAATCTCGTGGTGATGGATTATGACCGCTAATTATCCCGTCAGTATCCTGCCACCCAACGCCACCGCCGTAGAGCGTGCCATTGACAGGGCCAGCGCTGCCGCACTGGTAAGCCTGCCTGTGCATCTGATCCGCTGGGTTAAAGATCCTGACAGTTGCCCGCTGGCGCTTCTGCCCTGGCTGGCATGGGAATATCAGGTTGATACCTGGAATATCAACTGGTCAGAGCAAAAGAAACGCGATGCGATAAAGCGTGCGCACTACATTCACCGCCATCGCGGTACGGTTGCCTCCGTCCGCCATGCCCTGGTGGACAGCCCTTTCGGTACGGACATTGTCGAATGGTTCAACCAGAATCCGAAGGGGGATCCGTACACCTTCCGCCTGAACGTACATCAGAATGATTTGCCGGTGACGGAATACGACCAGCAGGATCTGAAAATCGCAGTGCTGCGTGCCAGAAACCTGCGCAGCTGGTTTTCTGTTCACGTATTTGGCCGGCTTCAGGGCGCCTCATATGCCGCCGGGTACATGTACGCCACGGAGAAAATCATGCCGCACTTTGTCCCGCTGCAGGTGGCTTTATCCCGCTACACCCTGAACCTGGCCCCCGGCGATGCTGAAACCGTCACGGTGACCATTCTGCCAGAATATGCAGAAGACAAGACATTTACGGTGACCGCGTCTGACAGCACCATAGCGACTGCCCGGATCGGTAACGGCGCCATTGTGGTCACTGGCGTGAAGCGGGGAAGCTGCTCCGTCACAGTGACAACCGCCAACGGCGTCAGTGCGGCCATTACGGTGAAAGTGGTTGCGGTGCTTAAGTTTGTGTCGCGTATTGATAACCTCGCCAGTCCGCTTTTTTATGTGCGTCTGGATGAGGATTTTACGATTGATTACGGCGATGGCATCGACAGCCGGGATTACCAGTTTGTTAACCCCGGCGCGGTCTGGGGATGGGTTGCCACCACTCGCCCACTGGAAGTGGGCCGGGAATATACGATAACGGTTAAGAATACGGAGAGCGCCACTCTCCAGCGCGTGGAGGGTGCCATCGGCATGGCATTAAACCCCGTGCGGGAGATTATCTGCGTGACAGGAGAGAGGGACGGCCTGGATTATTTCGCGGAAGGTGCAACCAGTTTGACCATGGTTCACAAAGGGGCCTTTGCCGATCTGCCCAATATCCAGCAGTGCCGTTTCATTTTCAGGAATTGCACCTCACTGGTTGAATTGCCGGAGGGCCTTTTCTCTGGCCTGCAGGGTGCCACAGACTTCACTATGGCATTCTACGGCTGCACCGCATTGACCGTTATTCCTGACGGGCTGTTCAGCGGGTTATCTCATGTTATCTCGTTTGAATCGGTCTTTGGAAACTGCACGCTGTTGCGCAGTACAGGCAACAACACCTTCCGGGGCTGCGCTTCCGCAACACAATTCCTCAGCGCGTTTTCGAGGTGCATATCTCTGACTGATTCGGGGACCGGTGTTTTTGCCGGGTGCAGTAGCGGGTATCACTTTGGCTCCGCATTTAACGGGTGCCGTGCGCTTAAAACCCTGTCAGGTGATTTATTCAGCGATGTACCGGGCGGGCTGTTCACCGCAATTTTCCAGAACTGTATCGCTCTGGAGGCGTTACCCTCACGCTTGTTCCGCAACTGTCTGGAGGCAACTCACTTTGGCGGGGCATTCAGCGGATGTTCACAACTGGCCTCAGTGCCTGATGAGTTCTTTAAAGATTTGCCATTAGTCACGTACTTTGGCACGGTTTTCTATGGCTGCTCTTCACTGGTCACCGTTGGCAGTGCTGTTTTCTCGGGCTGTATCGGGGCACAGACATTTTCATCCGCGTTTTATAACTGTCGCATCATGGAGTCAGTAGGGGACGACATTTTCCGGGGTTGTATCAGTGCGACCTCATTTTCCAGTGTCTTCTCTGGTTGCCAGGCATTAACCGGCCTCCCGTCGTTTGCTGACTGTCGCAAGGCAACAACCTTTAGTGATGCGTTCTACAGTTGCAGAAGCCTGACAGTTATCAGAGCTGAGGCCTTTGCGGGTATGTCGTTAGTCACGACGTTCTACGAGGCATTTGCTCAGTGCACCTCACTGGCGAGTATTGGGGCCGGGGCGTTCCGCGATTGTAGCGCTCTGACCAACATACAGTACATGTTCATGGGCTGTACGTCGCTGGTGTCGCTGGCCGGTGATATCTTTGCCGGGTGCATTAAGGTCACCAGTCTGACCCACCTGTTTAATAAATGCAGCCAGCTTGCCACGGTACCTGAAACACTGTTCAGCGACATGCTCTCTCTGAAGGCGCTGGGTACGATTTTTCTGGACTGTACCGCGCTGGTAGCGGTGCCATCCGGTCTGTTTGCGGGTTGCGTCAATATCACCTCATTAACCATGACGTTTTCGGGCTGTACTGCACTGTCAGCATTACCCGCTGACCTGTTGAGGCATAACACGCTGGTGACCAGTGTCGATTCAACGTTCTACGGCTGCACCTCACTCGCAGGCATTCCGGCAGCATTATTCACATCATGCCCTCTGATCACCGCGTTTAATGCAACGTTCCAGAATACCGGCGTGGTGGAAATACCCGAAAGCCTGTTCAGCGGCAACCCCAACGTCACCGCCTATGTGCAGACCTTTAGTGGATGTAAAAATCTCCGTTCAGTGCCTGCCGGTCTGTTCGCCACCAGTATCAAAGCGACCACCATGGCCAATACGTTCGCCGGCTGTGTTGCACTGACAGAGGTCGGTGCTGGCCTGCTGAATAGCACGCCGGCCACGACAGTTGGTTACCTGTTCGACGGTTGTGCTCTGCTGCGTACAGACATTAACGCAATCTTTGATCTCAGCAGCTACCCGGACATTGTCACCACCACCGCCACATTCCGTGGATGTGCCGAGATCACTGGTAAGGGGCTGGTATTTATGGGCAAAGTGCCGAATGTTACCGCGCACTATTACACGTTTTCCAACTGCGCCAGCCTGGATGATTACGACGCATTACCGGGTAACTGGATAGCGAGCCAATTATGAAAACATTCAATCAAATCAAAACACTGATCGGATTTTGCCAGACCGATGAATTTTTCCTTGAGTATCTGCAGATGTTGCAGGCGGCGGGGGTGATTCATGTGAATGACGGCGATATTGATGCTGATGGCAAAAACATCAGCGAGGATTTTTACGATTGCCTTGCCAGTGTGTATGGCATTGAACCAGAACAGCAAACTGAGGATACGTTATGGCAACAGGACTGACACTCACAACGGCAGGCGCCGCCGAAATTGAGGCCGCGTATCAGGCCGGCGAAGTCGTTCACATTACGTCCGTCTTGATTGGGGATGGCGGAGGGGCGATTTTGCCAACCGATCCCGATGACCTGGCGGCAGTAACGGCCCTTTTTGGTCAGTTTGGCCGTGAAAGTTTTGACTCTGATTCCAGCTATGAGGGGTTTATCAGCGGTCAGATCGTCATCAACTGTCGGGATTATCCTGATAAAACTCTCAAAGAGGTGGGGCTGGTCAGTGCTAAGGGGACGCTCATCGCTTACGGCGCATACCCGGCGACCTACCTGCCGGCGCAATCTGATTCTATCATCAAAGAGATCATCCTGACTCTGGTGCTGACTCTCACACACACCGCCAGCGTGCAGCTCGTTATCGATCCGACGCTTGCCACCATAACCCAGGAGTCAGGCGATAAACGTTATCTTCGCCGGTCGCTGAATCTGTCGGATCTGTCAGATGCAGAAAAGGCGCGGGATAATCTTGAACTGGGCGATTCAGCCACGCGGGACGTCGGTACCACGGCGGGAACGGTAGCGGCAGGGGATGATTCCCGCATGACTGGCGCACTGCAGAAAGATGACAACCTTTCTGATTTAACGGACAAAGAAGAGGCCAGGGATAATCTGGGACTGGGGGATTCAGCCACGCGGGATGTTGGAACCGCTGCAGGAACGGTAGCGGCGGGGGATGATTCACGCATTACTGGCGCACTGCAAAAAGAGCAAAACCTGTCCGATCTGAGCAATCCATCAGAGGCGCTAAAGTCGCTGGGGTTGGACAGCGAGGGCGCCGGATACAAGGCCATTGTTGACGCCATTTTTTACGTTGGGATCGTCATCTCTGGTGAGAAAAGCCCGGCGACTCGCTTCCCCTGGCAGACATGGGCTGATTTAAGCGAAACCTTTGCTGACAGGGTTGTGCGGATAGGCTCTCAATACGGCGTGACCGGCGGCAGCAACAAGGTGAAAATTGAGGCTGATAACCTGCCACCGCACTGGCACCGCTCTGGTGACAGGTCACCGGGTGCGGCCTGGGACCCAGATGCTACACATGGCACGGATAACCAGAAAAACGGTCCGCTTGCGCTGACTGAGGGAACATACACTGATGCAGCAGGCCTGAAGGAATCCAGCAACAAAGCGATAGATGTGACCAACGAGTATGTCTCACTGGTTATGTGGAAACGCACAGCATAGGTAACACATTATTGTATATATTAATTTTTTGGAATGAAAGTTCGATGGATTGAAAACTAAAAAAAGTCAACTGATGTAGTCACATTTCTTAGGTAAAATTTTAATTTTAAGTAGGGCAATACTTGCAGTAGTTGCATCGAATAATTGAATTCTCACTGGTTAATCAAGGTGAGTGTTAAACTGGACGAGATTACTAAATGATATGTCAATCATAAAATCGCAATTCCCAAACTAATAACCGGGGAGTATGATTGGAAGTGTTTTAATCATCAAAGTGCGATGGGTGTACGAAACGAATTCTATACCTATGATTTAAGGAGTTGGAATGGGTAGGCATACAAGGCAGAAATTAGTATCGATAAAAATCGATAAGCTTAAAAACATTGATAATTTAGATAGTCTTACTTTTACTCCTCATCAAGTGACTGCAATTCTCGGTGCCAATTGTGTCGGCAAATCAAGTTTACTTCATGCTTTAGCGTCAAGTTTTCGACCTGATCGTAACGATTTATCAGAAACACATAAGATGAGCGAGTATTTCAAACCTAATCCCCATGCTTTATGGTCAGGTACAAGGTTCTACCTGACTTACTCTTATGTAGAAAGAAATAATCTTGATGCTGAGGTGGTTGTAACCGATGCAGTGAGTGAAAAAAGAAGTACTCGCTGGTCTCCTCGACAAGAATCTAAACCTTATCGCAGTGTTTTCTTTATAGGTATCTATACATCCACCCCTACTCTTGAATATATCAATTATATTAAAAATAAAAGTCGGACAGGTTCACAACAGGTGAAGTATGTTACAACCTTATTGACAGATGCCGATAGCATCAATATTAGAAATAAAACAGGGTTTGTTTTCAATCGAGCTTATACTGAAATATACAAGCACACTATTCAAAAATGGAATGAAGTTGTATATGGATTAGGTATCAATGGTGTTACATATTCACAAGTAAGCATGGGAGCTGGTGAACAACGAATAATTAAAATGCTTAAGGTTTTATATGAGGCGCCAGAATATTCCCTAATACTTATTGATGAGCTAGATTTATTATTGCATGAGGATGCGTTTCAGCGGCTATTACAGGTAGTGGTTGATATTTCTAGATCGCGAAACTTGCAAGTAATATTCACTACTCACAGAGAGGGTGTGTTAAAAAAATCGGATAGAATAAATATACGCTATATATATAAGACAGGTGCGCAAACTTTATGTATGCAGCAGATTACGCATGATGCAATGCTAGCCCTCACTGGTATCCTCGAAAGGCCGTTGTCTCTATTTGTTGAGGATGATTTCTCTGCCAGGATAATAAAAAAAATATGTCAGCAGCTAGGTGTTGTGAGATATGTCGATATTAGTGAGTTTGGAACTGCGCAAAATGCGTTCAGCTTGACTGCTGGGCTTATCATGACTGGGAAAGATAAAGACATGATATTATCCATAATAGATGGGGATGTGTACAGCACTTCATTAGAGAAACAGGACCAAATTGCCAAAGTTATAAACGGTACAGACGCAAGATCTCGCGAGTGGCGGGGTGATTTATTTTCAAGAATACAGCAATATGAACTTCCAGCAGGTGAAAAACCTGAGCAATTTGTACGAAATTGCATTTTGCGATTGAATCCTGCGGAATTAAACGGGATTCAATTAGATATTTACAATTCTCTTGATCGTGTACAAGCTGTGTTAAATTCGCATGATTATGTTAACGCTATTCAGCCACACTACCCTGAATCAACGGAAGTGATTATTAAAGACGTTATAGAATTATTTGCTACAACACCGGAATGGCTCGAATTTGTAAGACCCGTACGCACTGAAATCGAGTTGATGGCACGAAATGAAGGTTTGATTTGATTAAATGCAGTCAAATAGTAAAGACAGCAAGGATCATACTTGCTGTCTTTGTTGAAGTGAAGTGTGTGGGATATATATTATAAATATTGATATGGTTCTGCTTCAAAGACTTATTATCTACAGTGGAGTATGAGATTTTTTACTTTTGAACTATAGATGTTGACGTATTTTTTTAACATACAATATGTCAGTAGTATTATGCATCCATACTTCGGAATATCTGGTGATGTGTAAGGCTAAATTCGGAATGTAAAGTTAGTAAATATGTACGGAGCTGTTTTTAATGTGGTTTCAATCCCATCCGTTAAGGCTGTCATCAGATCGCACACAGAGGCACTTTAGCTGCAGGGGATAATTCACGCATTACTGACGCACTGCAAAAAGAGAAAAAATGTTCGATCTGAGCAATCCATCTGAGGCGCTGAAATCGCTTGGGCTGGACAGCTATAGAGCTGGATGCAAGGCCATTGTTGATGCTATTTTTTACGTCGGGATCATCATCTCTGGTGAACAAAGCCCAGCGACTCAGTTCCCTTGGCAGACATGGGTTGATTTAAGCGATAGGGTTGTACGGGTTGGCTCTCAACACTGTGTGGCTAGCGGCAGCAACAACGTGAAAATTGAGGCTGATAACCTGCCGCCGCACTGGCACCGTTCTGGTGACAGGTCACCGGGTGCAGCCTGGGACCCTGATGGCATACATGGTCACGGGTACGTCTGGTTTGCAGAGTATGTAGTACGTACGGGCTATACCCATTCTTGAATCAATGGCTACAAGACAGGATAATATTACACTGTAAATACATACAGATTATCTTTATGGTACACTTATCTAATGATATTAAATTCGGAGTTGGGATTGAATTTGAATGAGTAGAATCAATAAGTTAAAGGTCATTGACCTGTTTTGTGGCGCTGGCGGGTTATCGTGCGGTTTCATGAAAGGTGAAAATGGCGCTCATTTCGAAAGCGTCTTGGCCCTTGATAATGATAAGGCTGCCATCAGGACATACAATGCGAACTTTGGTGAACATGGTGTCGTAGCAAACATTGAAGAGTGGATTGCTGAAAACACCATTCCTGAGGCGGATCTTGTCATCGGTGGACCGCCGTGCCAGGGATTCAGCTTACTCAATAAGAATCGAGAAGGTGACCACCGACGAGCTCTGTGGGAACCATATATGGATATTATTGAGCGGTCTTCGGCATCAGTATTCGTAATGGAGAACGTACCTGGTCTTTTATCGAGTGATGAATTTCAGGACATTCGCGATCGTGCCGAGGGTATGGGATTTCTTCTTCTAAACCCTTCAGTCCTAAATACCGCCGATTATGGAGCCCCTCAGACTCGGAAACGAGCCATTGCGATTGGTATTAAAAAGGATCGCTTCCTGCTGGATGATATTCCTGCATTCCCGCCTGCGCCTTCGCACCGGAACCCGGACAAGGAAGGAACGTTGCCAGCGTGGCTGACGGTCCGAGATTTTATTGGTGATTTACCTGAACCAGTAGGAACAGATATCAGAGACGTTCCTTCTCCACTGGATCTGCACTTTGGCAGGAACCCGACCCCCATTTCCCAGGAACGTTATCGCGCGGTACCGGTAGGGGGTAATAGATTTGATTTGCAAAAGAATAGACCTGATATCACACCAGCATGCTGGATCAAAAAAACTTCAGGTGGGACAGATCTGTTTGGCCGGTTATGGTGGGAGCGCCCTTCGGTTACTATCCGTACAGAGTTCTTTAAGCCCGAGAAGGGACGTTATCTTCATCCGGAAGAGCATCGTCCCATAACTCATCGTGAAGCCGCTCGGCTGATGAGTTTTCCGGATGACTTTACTTTTGTAGGGACAAAAACTGAAATCGCTAGGCAGATTGGTAACGCAGTTCCTCCGTTGTTTGCACAAAAAATTGCATCCTATGTTCTTAATTTAATGGAATATTTGATTAAAAATGGCGAGAAGATCGAAGAAGAGCGAACCGGAAACGCTGCGTAAACAGCTTCTGGAGTTAATTACGGACTTTGAGCATAAGCTCACGGACGACTCTCTCAGGGAACAAGTACTGACGCTTGTTCCTGCCAATCATTTATTACGTGATTTAGGCAGTTCCCTGCTTAATGAGGAGAACTGTAATTCTGCCCGTGATCGGATCATGGCGTATTTGCTTAAATATCCCGGCATCGTCATCCATGGTGACGAGCTCATGGTGGTCGCGGGCATCAGTGAATATGCCCGTAGAATCAGGGAACTACGTGTTCAGTTCGGCTGGTCCGTGCTGAGTGGAACCACTCTCAGGGAAATGATTGAACAACAGGAAGTGACGCTGGAGGAACTTCAGGCCGACTCATTGAGCGTTCTTAAAACTGATGTTTATGCGCTGATGACCACGGAGCAGGACAAAGAGGCTGCGTGGCGTTGGAATGAAGCTAATGTTCTTAGGCGCAGTAAAATCTCCACAAAAGATAAAATTCTCTCTCATCTGCGTAAGAATGTCGGTCGTCCTGTTACGGGTGAAGAGCTACGATATCTGGCCAATGACAGTAAGGAATGGGCCCGGCGTACACGTGAGCTTCGTACTGAAGATGGTTGGCCAATTGCGACCAAAAACTCAGGTAGACCAGAGCTGGAAGTAGGTGCCTATTTATTGGAAGAAGATCGACAGGCTGAGGTACATGACCGCAAAATCCCTGATCCGGTCCGTGTAGCTGTGCTTGAACGTGATCATCATGCCTGCAGAAACTGTGGGTGGTCCCATGCGCGTAAAACAGCAAATGACCCAAGAACTTTCCTCGAACTACATCACATCGAGCATCATGCAGACGGCGGTGAAAATACCCTGGATAACTTAATTACTCTCTGCAATGTGTGCCATGATGATGTCCATCGTCGGCATATTTCCCAGGAGTATCTACTAAATCTGTTGAAGCTATGACACAGATGAATAGGTATCAGTGACATTGTCTTCTTCTTTGTGAGTTCAACGAATCTCTGCAAATCTATCCTTAAACGAGCGTATCGCGTGCTGTATTTAAAGCAATTTCAGTGTCCTCTCTAAGGGTTGCTATCAGTTCACTAACAGAGGAACTTTGCAGCCGCTCCCGGATATCTTCATCGACCCGCTGCAGCGAGAGTGTGAACTCAATTTTTCTCGCTTTACCATAGCGATCAAACTCCTGATGCGTTTCCTGCAATCCCGTAATGACATACATCCCGTAGATGGAGCCGACACCATCGATCAGCGGCCAGGCAAGCCCGGTGTATGCCATAGTGGAGACAGCGCCTAACGACAGATTTCCGCCGGTAATTTCGGGATACAGCAACCCGCCCAGCGTCAGCTGGTTCTCACCGGCGCCAACGTACTGCCATTTTGCGCTACGGCCCACGCGATCATTCTTGACGTGCCGCCAGTTGCGGGATAGCTGCAATTGCTGATAGGGCAATGTCCTGAGTTCAAAAACAAAAAGTCCGAATACCATCATCATAGCTATAACTCCTGTTAATCATGGTCCCGGAATGAACCCCGGGTAGCACGTTGCTGTTTATCTAACTCAGTGCGGACCGCCTCGCCGACAAGTAGAGCCAGTTCGCGCGGATTGTCATTCTTGATGCCGTGCAAATGGACGTGAATCTCACCGGAAAAACCATCAGCCGGCACTGCAGCTGCCGGGCGCCTGATTTCATTTCGGCGGACTGGCTGCCTGGCGGGGACCTGCTTAATCAATGGCTCTCCGGCAGCAATAACCGGGCGAGCACTAACAGGTTGCTGGACAAGTCGCGATTCCTGCCACTCACCTCGTACTGCCAGAGCGGGGGGCAGGTTTTTGAATACGATATCCCCAGGTCCGACGCGCTTGCGTTTTTCCTCATCCAGAAGGCCTTTTGTGTTATCTGCAATCTGGCCCAGACGTCGCTCTGTTCCTGATTCACCTCCCAGAATATTAGGCGCAGGATTCTCAGTTTTTCCCACTGGCTTTTCGGGTGACCACGTCCATTCCTTTTTAACCATGCGTCCGGATTTTTCATCCCACACCCACATGACCGGGATAGCCCGGATCCTGGCCGCTTCCAGCCTGGCTCTTTCAATGCCATCAGGGATAAGATCGAGTTTCTCCAGCAGCCAGCCGACACCTTCCATTAATTTCTGAAGCGGCCACAGCAGCACGCTAAGAGCTGTTCCCAGCACCTTGCCAAAGGTCTCACCCGCGCTGGCGCACTTATTGAGTGTTTCGCGACTCTCTTCAACGGGGGTCAGTAATTTCCTGAACCAGTCCCAGACCTTTTGGACACCGTCTCCAATGACGCCGAAAACGGGAGACAGCCGGGAAAATGCAACTCGTACGGGTGCCAGTCCCTGGACCACACCGGTAAAAAAGCCGCTAAAGAAAGCTTTAATCGGTCCCCAGTATTTCCAGATCAGTACCCCAGCCGCCACGAACGCAGCACCCAGCAGACCGATCGGACTCAGCAACAATGACAATCCGCCACCCAGCGCAGTGATCCCCACTTTAATCACGCCAAACAGAGCGGGCAGACCGGTCAGTCGCAGTGCCAGCCCCGAAATCCCTTTTAGCAGGGAACCTATTGCAGCACCCGGAGAGGCAAACGCACCCAGCAATGCACCACGCAGGGGTGCCATCACTCCTGTTAAAATGCTGACGCGCCCAGCCAGACCATTGAGAAAAACACCCCAGCCACTGAGCTTTGTCAGAGAGCTGCCGCCCACCGTGGTCAGTAATCGGAACGCCGAAACGACCCCGCCAATGCCACTCCCACCCGACAGCAGCGCAAAGCCCAGCCTGAGTTTTGCAATTGGCCCAATAAGCAGGCCTGCAGCCAGTGACAACCCACCAATGGCGGCAGTCAACGCCAGCGCGGTACCGCCGGCCAGTAACAATGTCCGTGTGAGTCGGGGATTTTCTTCTACCCAGCTTTTAATATTGCCAATAACGCGGCTAAGCCCCTGTGTCAGACTGCGTAATGGACCGTCCACAGTCTCTGCCACAGCGATGCGAAACGCCTCCCAGGCGCTGTCCAGCTCTTTCAGATCACCGCCAAGGTTGTCTTTCTTCTTGTTGGCGACGGCAAGCGCTTCCTGGTTCTTATGTGCTTCCGCGATTTGCTCATAGAGTGACTGGAGATAACCATCTCCTGCACCGTTAACCAGTGACTGAAGGCTGGCAAAGCCTTCCTCTCCGGCGATATCTTTGAAAAAAGAAATTTGATCCACATCGCCGAAGCGGGAGACGCGTTTTTGTAGATCCAGAAGGATATCGAACGGGCGACGCATTTTGCCGCTTGCGTCGGCTGTTGCTACTCCCAGTTCCTTAAGCGCCTTCTTTGCTGCCGTTGTGGGGGAGGCCAGTCGGGAGAGTGAACGACGCATTGCCGTACCGGCTTCACTACCGCGGATGCCCACTCGAGCCAGTGTACCGGTCATGGCTGCAGCTTCTTCCAGGCTGATCCCAAGACCAGCAGCCACCGGCCCGACAACTTTCATGGTTTCGCCGAGGCTGCTTAGTGTGGTGTTAGTTCGGGTGAATGTGCCTGTCAGTACATCGCTGACACGGTCCATTTCTCCGGCGTTGAGGGCGAACTGAGAGAGAATATTTGAACCAATATCTGCCGTTTCCCCCAGCTCCATGCTGCCCGCCAGTGCCATGTTAAGCACGCCTGGCAGGGCGTCACGAATAGCTTCAGGGGGGAAGCCAGCCATTGCCAGGAAGGCCTGGCCGCTGGCTGCATCGCGGGTCGTGAAGGCGGTTTCTGCACCGAGTTTTTTGGCCTGATCGCGCAGGGCGGCCAGCTGTGAATCACCCTTATCAAGCCGCGTCAGAGCCTGAACGTTTGACATTTCCTCATCGAAACCCACTGCCGGCGACAGAAAACGCCCGGCACCGTACCCGGCCGCTGTAGCCGTAGCGACTGCCATCGCCCCACCGGATCGCAACTTACCGGCGGTCTGCTGCGCGCCTTCATAGCGTTTGCGGGCCAGGGTCACCGCAGCCAGCTGGTGCTTTTCCCGTTCAAGCGACTGACTGAGCTGATCGGTACGGCGTATCGCATTCCCGATAGTGGCGCTACTGCCGGAAAGCATCACGCCATGTTGACGTAACGCCGATGCGCTCTCTCGAAGACGGGCGACTTCCGTCACTCGTTTTGCGGTCAGTCGCTCGAGACGTTCACCCAGCCGGGTCATCAGTACCTGCTGTTTTTCCGTCAGCGTTCCGTTTTTGCGTTGCGCTTCAGACAGTCCCTCGAAACGAGTGCGCGCACGTGAGATGGAGCGATCGGTTTTGCCGACGGCAGCGGCCATGCGCTGAAAGGTGGCGCTGCTTTTATCGAGGCCCTTTAGAGTGGACTGGGTTGTTCTGAGGGAGTTGGAAAGACCGCCCGCACTCTGGCGGGCAGCGTTAACGGGGCGGGTAAATCTGTCGATCGCGCTGAAGGCGACGCGAATATCAAGATTCTTCATCACTGGCACCACTTCGAAGCGCCGCCCGCTTGCGCCAGGCTATCACCTCGCCAAGATCCATGCCGAAAACCTCAGAGGGCGGCCAGTTAAAAATAACGGCAATATCCGCAACCAGATCGTCAATCTGGTCAAATGCAACGGTGATTACGCGTTCTCCGTCTCCGCCCCGTTCGACGCCCCAGGCTCCGGCGGATTCAAGAAAGGGATCAGTAACTCCGCCAGCCCGATAAAGTCCAGGGTGTGCATCTCGTTAATCTCTTTTTGCGTCAGCGCAGGGGCGGTGACTCGTGTTAACAGCGTTGCGATGGAGTCTGCATCCATATTGGCAACCCGGATAAGGTTCAGACCACGCAACGAGCCGGCCTGGCTGATCGCACCGGTGATTTCTACCTGGTTAATCTCACTGTCTTTACGCACTACTGGCTGAGTCAGCGTGAAAATATTTTTCGCTTTTTTTGTCATCTCTGATATCTCCGGACGGCATTATCGCCGCCCCTGAAAGGTGATTAATTGCCCATGCCCAGGGCGGAAGTGATGCGGTCCGGGATCATGTTCTGACCGTTCTTTTTGTAGATGAAGTTCAGCAGGTCGATTTCGATGATGGGTTGATCATCAATCGAGAACTTGTAATAGGTGGATTTAAACGTGTAGCTTTCCTCCGTATCTTCCCCCTGTTTCGAATCTCCGCCGTCGAGTTCAGTAAACCGCCCGCGTAGTTCAACCTCCACAAGCTGGCTCTCACCATCCGTGTAGTATTCGCCCGCAAAGCGCAGCCGCGTGCCGTCAATTTCCGCACCGTATTCAAGAAACAGAGCCTTGATAACACCACCAAAAACAATCGTGGAGTCCAGCGCACCCGCATCAAAACCGAGATCAACCCCGACCGCACCCAGCATGCCGCCGCCCTGATAATCCTCGATTTTTCGTGACAGTTTGGGCCGGGTGAAGGAGGTCACTTTGCCCAGGTAGTTATCACCATTAACGAAGCAGCTAAAAAGCCGCAGTTTATGAGGAACTGCCATTATTCACCCCCAAGCGACGCGAACGCCGGTTCGTAAAAATCATCGGTAAATGTCTGGTAGAGCGTCAGATCTTCGAGCGGCGGGACCGGGCTATAGCTGTAGCGAACAATCAGCTTACCCTGACGTAAATCCGTGGTGCCGTTGTCCAGCGTGTCATACCAGCAGTCAGCGCCGATAAGCTGGCCTGCAGTGACTTTTTTGTTGAGTGCTGCGCGGATGCCACTTACTACGTCTTTCACGTTGGCTGGAGTCAGTGGATCATCAACAGAGGTAAACTGGGCTTCTGCAATACTGTCCGCCAGGATCTGTGCGGTACGGGTAAACACCTCGAAGGTGTAGATTTCGGTGTCGGTGGTACGGTTACCCCAGAAACGGAATCCGTCGCGCTTGATAAGCGTCGTGATCTCATTATTGTTCAGCTCGTTGGCGTCACTGTCTTCTGCCTGTAATGCCCAGAAAACATCCTTCGAAATACCCAGTACGTTATTCACTACTACGTTCGACAGTGATTTATGCCAGCCCTGGCTGTTATCGATGGCTGCACGTAACCCACAGGCATAAGCCGGTGCGGGAAACGTTTCATTGTCATCGGTCACCGGGTTGTAGGCGATCCAGTCCGGCCAGATCAGCATGAGTTCGCGATAAGCAAAAGTTGTCCGATAGGCTTTAGCTTCTGCCACGGTGTTGCATCCCTGACAACTGGCATAAACAAAAGCACGCAGATTCTGGGCAATCACGCAAAGCTGTGCTGTCACCTCTGCAGTGTCATAGTCCGGTACCGCCAGGATGCGCGGACGATAGCCGGTTTTAGCTTCCGCCGTCAGCAGGGCATACATGCCGGTATAGCTGTCACCATCCGTCCCGCCAATAATGGCCTGAGACTGGCCGGCGCCGTTACCGGCAGCCTCTTTCACCCGGACTACCACGACGCGCGGGCTGCACTGATCGGAAATGGCTTTAAGGGTTTTGTAGAGGGAGCCGGTCTGCCCGGCTTTACCTAACGCATTTCGCACCCGCGTCAGTAAAACTGGTGTATTCAGTGGGAAAGTGTCGGGATCGGCGTCATCAGCAATCGCGACAATACCGATCACGCTGGAATCAATGTCATTGATTGCCCGCTGCAGGTCAGTAGTTTCGCGTGAGCGGACGCCATGAAAACGAGTTTCAGACATATGTTCACCATCATGTTGCTCTTTGAGTTCAGGGCAATATTCAACGTTCGGCCCGTCGCCGTCGCGTGCTTACCGGTCTGCCCGTTCGCTGACAACAAAAAGGGATTCAGCCCCGCGCGCGGGCGTGGAATCATCAGCAAAAAACGGGGGTGTTATGGCGATTGCAGACACACTAAAAACAGCGGCGGAGACGTATGCAGAAACGTTACGTGATGCAGTAAAAAAGCCTGATTTTAGTATCACGCTGGGTGGGGTTGTGCTCACCGAGCTGGCCGGGCGCATTACGGCGCTCACCATCACGGATAACAACGGTTTTGATGCTGACCAGTTAACGCTGTCAATCGATGACGCTGACGGGATGACGGAGCTGCCGCCCCGTGGCGCAGAGCTTGCGGTATCTATCGGCTGGATGGGAGAGGCGTTGATCTACAAAGGCCTGTACACCGTTGATGAGGTGGGACATAGCGGGCCGCCGGATGTTATCGACATTACTGCGCACAGCGCTGATTTTCGCGAAGAGATGAACGTAAGGCGTGAAGTGTCCTGGCATGACGTGACGGTAGAGCGTGTCGTGTCGGCCATTGCCCGGCGCTACACCCTGAAACCGATGATCAGCGAGGCCCTGATCGACATTGAGATCGACCATGCAGATCAGACCGAAGAAAGCGACATGTCCTTTTTAACCCGTATGGCCGACATGCTGGGGGCAATTGCCACCGTGAAAAATGGCTGTCTGTTGTTTATCCTGCCCGGAGGTGGTTTCAGTGCATCTGGCAGAGCGCTGCCCTCTGCTGACATCACCCGCGCCAGCGGAGATCGCCACCGTTTCCGCATTGCCGATCGAGATGCTTACACTGGTGTGCGGGCGTACTGGCTGGATCTTAACTTTGGGAAGAAAAAGCCGGTTAAGGTGACCCGACGCAAAACCAGCGCCGCCAGGGAAAAAACGCAGGAGAAAAGCAGTCGCCCGGAAGGGGATTATATGGAAGGCGCAGAGGGCAATGTGTACGTACTGCGTAAAACCTACCAGAACGAAACAGCCGCTAAGCGCGCAGCGGCAGCGAAGTGGATACAGCTGCAGAAAGGGGCTGCACAGTTTTCAATTACCCTGGCGCGTGGACGCGCTGATTTATATCCGGGGATGCATCTGACCGTGTCGGGTTTTAAGGCAGAAATAGACTCACAGGACTGGATTATTGCCAGGGCAGAACATGACATCGGTGATAACGGGTTTACGACACAAATGGAGCTTGAGGCGAAAATAAGCGACTGGATTGCAGAAACTGAACAGTAACGTTCATAATAGGCATGAGTTCAACTCCCTATGGGAGATCATCATGTTTGTTTGCCCATACTGCGGCGCCAATGCCCGCACCCGCACTAGCCGCCGGTTAAGCGAGTTCACCATCCGGCAATACCATCAATGCCAGAATCTCGAATGCAGCGAGTCATTCACGACGCTGAACACCGTAGAGCGCAGAGTGACTAAGCGTTCGACCAGTTCAGAACCCTTGCCACCAGGCTTCATTCCTGGCGATGCTTTCCCGGCTTCTCACTACGGGAACAGCCAACTTACTCTCGCGGTATAAAAATAGCCCCCTGAAGAGGGGGCTATTCTTGTAAATGTGGTCAATGTGGTCGAAGTGTGGACAATCACTGAAATAAATCCTTTTATTTCACTTTGTTAACGCCCAAAAAAAAGCCCCGTCGGGGGCGACGGGGAAAAACTCATTGATTATGGAATGATCTGTTCTCTGGTCAGTTCGAGAACAAGGCTACTCTACCGGGCAAAAGTGTAGGTAAAATGGAGAAACCATGAAGAATCAGGGCGAATACACGCTCTGTACAAAAAGGGAACCGACATGAAGTGGATGACGATTATGCTGCCGCTGGCCCTTGCCGGCTGTGCTCAGCAACAGGATGCGCCGCCACCGCCGCAACAGATTGGCATGGCCAACCCGGCTGCCGTTTACTGTACGCAGAAAGGGGGAACGCTGATCCCGGTACAAACTCCGCAGGGTGCGCGTTCGGACTGTAAACTGCCGAGTGGCGAAACGATCGACGAATGGGCGCTCTGGCGTCGCGACCACCCTACCAAATCCTGATGAACCGCTATCAGGCCAGCGTCTCCAGCCACTGGGCCAGCACCAGCGCATGGTTTTGCCGGGTATCTTTGGCACCATACAGCAAGGTTAACGGCTGCTGGTGAGCCAGCGTGGCGAGGCGCAATCCCTCGTCACGGTGGGCGTCGAGTTCGTCGCGATATTGCTGACTGAAATGGTTAAAATCGATCACCCCGCCGTGCAGCGCTTGACGTAGCGCCGTGGACGGGGTGAGCGTTTTACACCACTCATCGTGCAGCAGGGCCTCTTTTTTGATCCCGCGGGGCCAGAGTCGGTCCACCAGGACACGATAACCATCGCTGGGATCTGCCGGATCGTATACTCGTTTACAATGGATCATCGTTGTTCTCTCTTGCCGCCATCCAGGCGAGGAGTTGCGGTACCTGCCCGTCGGAAAACACCGTAATACCGTGCTCGCGCAGCAGGGCTGCGGCGACGCCTGAGCCCGGCTTTCGCTGTCCGCTGAAGGTGCCATCATAGATAAACTGACTGCCGCAGGTTGGGCTACCGTCGGTTAATAACGCGGCATCGCAACCGGATTCCTGGGCGGCCCGCAACGCCAGCCAGGCGGCCAACTGATAGTGTGCCGTGACGTCCTGACCGTTGCTTTCAACAATCTGCGCCCGACCCTGCATCACCTCTGCTCCCTGGGCGCTGACAATCTCGGCGGGAAGTCGCGGAATCGGCAGCCCGGCGGCCAGTTCCGGGCAGTGGATCACCAGCCGGTTATCCTGCTGCCAGCGCGCCAGCATCCCGGCAAGCTGCGCTTTTTCACTGCCGTTATAACGCACCTGAAACCCCATCAAACAGGCGCTGACCAGAATCTTGCTCTTCATATTTCGTCCGCCGGTGTTGTTCTGCGCTATACCATAACGCCTTCAGATGAAAATTACCCGCAGGAAAGCGCCCCAAAAATGGCAGGAGGTCCGCGCAAAAATAGGGATTGTGTTCTGCAGCGGAGATCGCTAACCTGAGCGTCCTTGTGTTGCCCGAAAATCGCTATGACATAAGGAACCTGCTATGAACTCCCCCCTGCGTATTGCCCTGGTTGGTGACTACAATCCTGACGTGGTTGCCCATAAAGCGATCCCCCTTGCTATCGATGATGCTGCCGCCGTCATGGAACTGCCAGTACGCTATGACTGGCTGGCAACCCGCGATATCCACGATGCCGATGCGCTCGCCGACTACGATGCGATTTGGGTGGTGCCCGCCAGCCCGTACCAACATGCCGAAGGTGCGTTTACCGCCATTCGCTATGCCCGTGAAAACAGCGTGCCGTTCCTTGGAACCTGCGGTGGTTTTCAGCACGCGATTATCGAGTATGCCCGCAATGTGCTGGGCTGGCAGGATGCGGCGCATGCGGAAACCGACACCGAAGGGCGGATGGTCATTGCGCCATTAAGCTGCTCGCTGGTGGAAAAAACGGACACGATTGAACTGCGTGCCAACACCCTGATTGCGCGCGCCTATGGCCGCGATAATATCGAAGAGGGCTACCACTGCAATTACGGTATCTCTGAGAGCTTTGCGGCTGAACTGGAGCAGGGCGATCTGCGGGTTACCGGCTGGGATGACGAAGGGGAAATCCGCGCGGTGGAACTGGTCACCCATCCGTTCTTTGTGGCGACCTTGTTCCAGCATGAGCGTAACGCCCTGGAGGGCCGCCCGTCGCCGCTGGTGCAGGCGCTGTTACATGCGGCGAGCCATTAACATCGCCATCCGACGTGAAGATGCCGCCAGCATGCTGGCGGCTTAGCAGGACAGTGGCGGGTTATCCGGCGATCTCCCGGTTACGACCGGCGAGGGCACCAAACACCGCCATCACCACTGAAATCAGCGCCACGGCGAGCAGTGGAATCTGCCAGCTGCCATTGGCATCATGTATTCTCCCCATCAACGGTGGCCCGCAGGCTGCCAGCAGATAGCCGACCGCCTGTGCCATACCCGACAGCGCCGCCGCCTGATGAGCGGAACTGGCGCGCAGACCAATAAAGGTCAGTCCGAGGATCATTGTTGCACCGGAACCAAACCCAAAGATCAGCGTCCACAATACCGCCTGCCCGGGCCAGAACCACAGGCCGCAGGCGCTGATGGCGCACAGTAAAGCCACCAGAATCGCAATCCCGCGCTGATCTTTCAACCGATGGAGGATCAGCGGAATCGCCAGGCCCGGTACGGCGGTTGCCAGTTGCAGCAAGCCGTGCAGGGAGCCTGCCTGCGCTTCGCTGTAGCCGAGGCTCTGCAGGATAGCGGGCAGCCAGCCAATAATCACGTAATACACCAGCGAGTTGATGCCGAGGAATAGCGTCACCTGCCACGCCAGCGCCGAGCGCCAGATCCCGCGATTATGCATCGCGCCGGAGCCGGTCAACGGTGCGACCGACGGCTTACGCGATTGCGGCAGCCAGAACAACACTGCCAGCAGCGGGAAGACCATCAACATCAGAAGCGCGCCGCGCCAGCCATAGCCGGCCATGGCCAGCGGGACCACCATCGCCGAACCCAGCGCCGCCGCACCGCCCATGGTGAGCGAATAGGCCCCGGTCATTCGGGCAACGTGCTGCGAGAAATCGCGCTTGATTAAGCCCGGCAGCAGAACGTTGCCCAGGGCAATACCGCAGCCGATGATCGCCGTCCCGCCAAACAGCAGGAAGGTTGAAGGCAGCGAACGCAGGCCGATACCGAGGCAAATCAGTATCAACGCGACCAGCAGGCTACGTTCGATGCCGAAGCGTCGGGCGACACCCGCCGCCAGCGGCGAGATTAGGCCAAAGGCCAGCAGCGGCAGCGTGGTAAGCATCCCGGTTTGTGCAGTAGTCAGCGCATATTCAGCGCGAATGGCATCCAGCAGCGGGGCGGTGCCGGTAAAGGTGACCCGCAGCGTGGCGGCAATCAATAAAATACCGGTAATCAGCAGCAGATTGCGGCGGCCGGTAGCAGAAGATAAAACAGAACTCATAACGTTCTCTGACGAGTAAACAGGGCGCTTACCATAGCGCGTTTGCTCGCTGTTTAAATCAAGCTAAAATGACAGATTATCGCTAATATCGGACAAAATGATGATTGGACTCGGCCTCGACGGCTACGACCCCGACAGCGGTCACGAAGCGGCCCTCGCGTTTCGCATACAGGTGGTGGAAGATGAGCAATATATTGCGCAGCATCAGCACCGGAAAGGCCAACTGATTCTCGCGCTGCACGGTGCGCTCACCTGCGAGGTGGAAAACGCCATGTTGATGGTGCCACCGCAGTATGCGGTGTGGGTTCCCGGGCTGATGCCCCACAGCAATCGCGCCACGCCCGGGGCGCAAATCAGCTTTCTGTTTATAGAACCTGAGGCGGCAGCGATGCCGCAGCACTGCTGTACGCTAAAAATTTCGCCGCTGGTTCGTGAGTTGATTCTGGCGCTTGCCGGTCGGAGTGGGGCGGAGTTAACCCATCCGACAACCCAGCGGCTGGTTCAGGTGTTATTCGACGAGCTGCCGCAGCAACCACAGGAACATCTTCAGCTGCCGGTTTCCGCCCATCCGCGGATCCGGCAAATGGCGGAGGTTATGGCGGTTGATCCGGCGCGCTGGCAGACACTGGGGCAGTGGGCCGCAGAGTTTGCCATGAGCGAACGCAACCTGGCGCGACTGGTGGTGCGGGAGACCGGGCTGAGCTTTCGTCGCTGGCGCCATCAGCTGCAGCTGATCCTGGCCCTGCAAATGTTGATTCGCGGCCAGACGGTGCAGCAAACGGCGCAAACCCTCGGCTACGACTCGACCACCGCCTTTATTACGATGTTCAAAAAGGGGCTGGGGCAGACCCCAGGACGCTACCTGGCGAGCCTGACTACGACTTCCCGATAAACAGCGAGATAATCCCGGCGGCAATCAGCGGGCCAACCGGTACGCCGCGGAACAGCGCCACCCCCAGCACCGTGCCGACCAGCAGCCCGGCCACCAGTTGCGGCTGCGAGCCCATCAGCGCCACGCCGCGCCCGCCGAGCCACGAGACAAACACCCCGACGGCAATGGCAAGCAGCGACTTCCAGTTCACGAATGAGTGGAGGAGCGTTGACGGCGGCAGGGTGCCGCTGGCAATCGGCGCCATCACGCCGATGGTCAAAATGATAATGCCGATCGTCAGCCCCTGTTTTTCAATCCACGGGAAAAAGACGTTGAGCGGGGTCACGCGGACGATAATTAACACGAGGATAGAAATGGCGACGGTGGTGTTATGGCTAACAAAACCCAACGCGGCCAGCCCCAGAAGAATAAACAGGGTGGTATCGAACATAAAAAGGGATCCTTGCCAACAGAATAAGCCTGTCTACTTTACGCGTAATAGCGTGAGTAAACAGGCTTTTTTTACTTTCTGGCCGCGTATTCATGCATCTGCATAACAATCACCAGCGGCACGCCAGAATCAGCGTCAGGCTTCGCGACGAAACGCCAGCAGCTCCGGACGGGCAATGCGCAGATAGTCGGCGGTATTGAGGATGATTGATTTCTCCAGCAGGCCGGCATTAAAAGCGATTTCACCGTAGCGGTCGAACAGTAGCGGATCGGCGATCAGCCGCAGCGCAGGATGGAAGCTGAAAGGCGGAATGGCGCCAAAAACGCAGGCTGTAAGGGTATCGACCTCGGCCGGGCTGGCCAGTGAGGCTTTGCGCGCGCCAAGATGCTGCGCCAGACGCGACAGGTCGGCCTGCTGGTCGGCGGGGAGGATCGCCAGCACGTGTTGATTCACGCCGTTGCCTTTAACTTTGCAGACCAGCGCTTTTGCGCCCTGGCCCAGCGCGGTACCGCGAATTTCTGACACGGCTTCGCACTTGCCCACGGCATCATGTTCTACCACCCGATAGTGCGCCTGATTGTTATCAAGCAATGCGAGCAACTGGCGATGGGTATCCTGTTTTTCTGGCGCGTTCATTTTGTGACGTCCACCCTGGCAAAACCATCAGCATAAACTTCTTCTTAACAGATGAAAACCTCTGGCGGCGGCAATCGCCATCCGAGCGGGGTAACGTTAATAACCTGCGGTATTATTCGTAATTAATTCATAATTTACTCATTTTGTCTCCAAAGGAAAATGCTGGAATGCTGCTGGCGTAAGGATTTATATTACGCAATCGAACTTTTCTCATTTTATTTAGTCCTTAACAAAACCAGCAGGAATGTTATTGATTGTGGTTACGAGGTTATGATGAAAGCAAACACCGCGGTGCGCGTATCCCCCCGAAAATTCAAAAAAATAAGGGAGCTGAACAGGCGCCGTAATTATTTTACTAAGAAAGTCCGCAATGTTATGCGTGTTTATATTGCGAAAACATTATGGGACAACCACAAGCGCAATGATTCCGCATTATCACCGGCGAAAACGGTGTTACTGATGCGCAATGAAGGGGCGATAGGCGATGTCGTTGTAGATTCGGCGCTGGTGAAATGCCTGCATGAATCGGGCTATATCGTCGATTTTCTGCTGACCAAATCGAACAGCCTGGTCATGAAAAATCATCCCGGCATCCGCCGGATCTATGAGGCTGAAAATGTGTCCTCAAGCGATTTTCTGCGCAAATTTACCCATAACGTTCCTAAGTCTGTTATTAATGAGCTGGCGAATAATAAGTACGATATTGTTATCGACCCTTCGTTATTCGATATGCCCATACACCGCATGCTGTTACTACGCCAAATAAAAGCCAAATCGGTACTGGGCTTTAATAAATGGGCATCGATTAACCATTACACCAAATCTTTTGCCTTTGACTGTGAAAACTGGCACGTCAGCAAAACCTTTACCTTTATTGCCGACTATCTGCATCTTGATGCCAGCCACCTTGAGAGATATGACCTGCATATCCCTGCGGATATTAGTCAGCAAGTCCGCGCTTATCTCGACGGTTTAGCCGGGAGAAAGGTGGTTATTAATATTTTTGCCGGCCATGCCGACCGCAGTTTGTCGCAGGAGCAGCTGTCGGTCATCATCGACAGGCTGCGCGAAGCCTACCCTGACCTGCACATTATTTTGCTCGATCACCGAAATGAAATCCGCCTCCCGTTGCCGGAAGGGGTGAGCATCAACCCGTTTAAGACCCTGCATCACGCGATGGCGTTAATTGCCGGTGCCGACCTGATTATCTCGCCGGACACCTCGGTCGTGCATATGGCCGCGGCGTGGAAGAAGCCGCTGATTGCCATCTATAAAGACGTGTTGATGAATAACCGGCTGTGGGCGCCGGGCTACGATAATGCGCGGCAGATTATTCTGCAGTGCGGCAAGGTGCATCAGCATGCCGACATTGCCAGCCTGGTTATGGCGGAGATGAAGGGCGGGGTGCTGCCAGAACGCGCCAGCATTGAAACGGCCTGACGGCCGGCGACCTTGCTGGCGGCCTGGACATAATCGTCAACGGCTCGCGGCATTATACCGCCGGCCGTTTTTGTTAATAGGGGCTCAGAGCGCTATAGAGCGAGCAGAGCTCCTGCAGGCTTTTCGTTCCCGTGCGTTTCATCAGGCCATTGCGTTGGACGCTCACCGTCGTCGGGCTGACGCCCCGGATGCGGGCAATATCTCCCAACGAGTGCCCGCGTATCAGCAGCCTCATGATCTGTTGTTCCGCGGTGGTGAATTTGAAGGTATGGGGTAGGTAGCCCGCCGTTTTGTTCTGCTCGGATAACAAGCGCATCACCCACAGCGCCTGCCGTAACGCGTCGACGCCCAGCCTTTCCGGCAGATATAATTTTATTAATCCCGGGAACAGCCGGTTGATCGTATCAAAATAACGCTCTGAAGTTATAAATACAGAGTGGTGCACTGGCGGCCTGGAAAATAACAAAGAGTATATTTCATGCACCTCCATGCCGCAGGTGACATATACATATGGTTGTTCGTTATTAGCGTATTTACTTCCTTCAGGATGTAACTCTTTCAGAATTTTCTCTATCCCATAGAGGTAAAAACTGTCCTTTCCATAGATAGTCATAGTGAGACTCCAGCGGTCGTGGTGCGGTTATTCTCTGCGTTTCCGCAGATGTTTCCCTGAGTGTTGTGTTGTTGCCTCAACAAATCAATCCTGACAGTAAGATGGTTTGTCTTTCGTTTAGCCTGCAGCGTCTGTCAGCCCTAAAGTTACCCGGCAAGCTTACGGCATTTTATTGTTCGCATCTTCTCTGTTAGCCAGGATGATTTTTACTTTTTTTAAATGCTCGTTCTTAATTTTTCAGATAATTAAATGACCAGTTTCTGGTGATTTTACGTAACTCTTTGTATTTATTGATTTGCATTCTTAGGATTATCTTTATTAAAAGTATCTTAATTAATTTTAATTTACTGATAAATAATTGGATCACGATCTCAAAACAATATTTCAATTTATGTGAAAGTGTAGGCCATAAAATCATATGGTCATTGCCTGATGTTTCTCATACAGGTAAAAGAATTATGTGTGGTGAATCCCCCTATGCGGAGGGGTCATGCTGACATGAGAGTATCCTCTGATGACGTTTCTATTTTATGGACGGATTGGTGTTTCAGCGCCCAATTCACCGGGAGGCACCCGGCACCACACACCCCATTATTAAAATGATTTTATTCATTCACCTGCCAATGCGCAGGGGATTTCCCTTACCTTTGGAATATAAAAACATAGAGGGTTATATGTTGCGTCCGCTTTTATTACTTAGCGCTTCACTTTTAAGTATTTCGGTTCATGCGGTGACTTTTGACTATCGTCACGAGATTAACGACAGCGGCGGTAATAACCATAAAGACCGGTTGTTAATGTCGCATCGCTTTGCTAATGGTTTTGGTCTGTCGCTGGAAGGCAAATGGAAGGGGTCACAGAAGAAAGATAAAGCCTGGAATGAGACCGTCAGTAACGGTACGGAAGCGATCGCCAGCTATGTCTATAAAATCAATGATACCTTTCAGGTTGAACCGGGTTTTTCACTGGATAGTAGCTCAACCTCAAATAACTATCGCCCCTATCTGCGTGGTAAGGTCAACCTGAGCAAGGATGTCAGCGCCACGCTGCGTTATCGCCCGTACTTCAAGCGTAACTCCACCAACATCGGTACCCAAAAGGACACCTCAGAAAACGGCTATAACCTGACCAGCGTCCTGTCGTGGAAATTCTTCAATGATTATCAACTGGACTATGAGTTTGACTATAAAAAAGCCAACTCTGCCGGGGTGATTCTGTCAGATAATGAGAGCTATGAGTGGACTCATGATTTCAAACTGACCTACAAAATCGACAAGAACTGGTCGCCGTATATGGCTATCGGCAACATCTCAGGCAGTAAAGTGACGGATGAGCGGCAAACGCGTTATCGCGTCGGTGTGAAATACAACTTCTGATGCGGAGTGCCGTTTCAACGGCCTTAAGCCCTATGGTCTGTCGGTGCAGGCCATGGGGCGTTCATCAAAGGTGCATGTTGCCGGTGGAAGGGGAAGGCAAAAAATCAGCCAGAAACGTCGCGTCGCTGGCCGATCTGCGGGTTAGTTTTTCACTTCTGTACCCTGCTTATGGAACAGTTCACGGAAGACCGGGTAGATATCTTCCTGATCGCGGATATGCTGCATGGCGAAGTTGTCGAACTTCTCCTGCAGATGCTCGTATTCACGCCACAGCGTCTGGTGCGCCCGGCGGGTTATCTCGATGTAGCTGTAGTAACGCACCACCGGCAGGATGTTTTTCGCCAGCAGTTCGTGACACAGCGGTGAGTCATCGGCCCAGTTATCACCATCCGAGGCCTGCGCCGCATAGATATTCCACTGCGACGGGTCATAGCGCGCTTTCACCACTTCATCCATCAGCTTCAGGGCGCTCGAAACGATCGTGCCGCCGGTCTCCTGCGAATAGAAGAACTCATGCTCGTCGACCTCTTTGGCCTGGGTATGGTGGCGAATATAGACCACTTCGACGTTTTTATAGGTCCGGCTGAGGAACAGATACAGCAGGATGTAAAAACGTTTAGCCATATCCTTCGTCACCTGATCCATGGATCCCGACACGTCCATCAGACAGAACATCACCGCCTGGCTGGAAGGCTCAGGCCGCTTTTCATAGTTCTTGTAACGCAAATCAAAGGTATCAATAAACGGTACCCGGTCGATTTTTGCCCGTAGCTCGGCGATCTCCTGGCGTAGACGTTCTTCCTCCAGCAATTGCGCTGGCTCACTTTTGCTGATGGTATCGAGGTCCTCCTCCAGCGCCCGCAGTTCGCGGCGTTTGCCAGCGGTCATAGCGGTACGCCGCGCCAGCGAATTCTGTAGCGAGCGGACAACGCTAATGTTGGCTGGCACCCCGTTGGCAGTGAAGCCCGCGCGGTGGGTTTTAAACTCGGTGAGCTGACGTTGCTGGTTTTTCTTCAGATTCGGCAGGGCGAGATCCTCAAACAGCAGATCAAGGTACTCGTCTTTGGAAATCTGAAAGACAAACCCGTCCTGGCCTTCGCCATCGGCGCTGGCTTGCCCCTGTCCGCTCCCGCCGCCGCCTCCGCCGCCCTGGGGTCGTTCGATGCGGTCGTTCTGGACGAAGTGATCGTTGCCGGGATGGACGCGATTGCGCAGCCCACCGCGACCCTGATGAAACATCGGTTCGTTGATATCATCCGTTGGGATGGAGACGGACTCTCCACTGTCAATATCGGTCACCGAGCGCTTGTTAATTGCCTCGGAGATCGACTGTTTTATCTGCGCCTTATAACGGCGCAAAAAGCGCTGGCGGTTCACCGCACTTTTATTTTTCCCGTTCAGGCGCCGGTCTATGAACCAGGTCATATGCCCTCCTGTACCGCAATTGCCAACTCTGCCGTTCATCACTCAAGCCTCGGCGGTCCGCTTTCCGGGCCGCTGACCCTGGGCGCTTCCCACGCCCATCGCCGATTGATTACGGGCATACGCAGTTGTTATATACCCGGCAGTGACGTCACTGCCGGGCTGCTCCGTCAGGACGATTTACGTACACGCAGATACCATTCGCACAGCAGACGGACCTGCTTGCGGGTATAGCCTTTCTCCATCATACGGTCGACAAAATCGTCGTGCTTTTTCTGCTCGTCGGTTGAGGTTTTGGCGTTGAACGAAATGACCGGCAACAGCTCTTCGGTATTCGAGAACATTTTCTTCTCGATAACCGTGCGCAGTTTTTCGTAGCTGGTCCAGTTTGGATTGCGGCCGTTGTTGTTGGCCCTTGCACGCAGCACGAAGTTGACGATCTCGTTACGGAAGTCTTTCGGGTTGCTGATCCCGGCAGGCTTCTCAATTTTTTCCAGCTCCCCATTCAGGGACTCACGGTCAAACAACTGACCGGTATCCGGGTCACGATACTCCTGATCCTGGATCCAAAAGTCCGCATAGGTGACATAACGGTCGAAAATGTTCTGCCCGTATTCGGAGTAGGATTCCAGGTAGGCGGTCTGGATCTCTTTGCCGATAAACTCGGCGTATTTCGGGATCAGATAGCCTTTGAGGAATTCCAGATAGCGTTCCGCTTGCTCCTGCGGGAACTGCTCACGCTCGATTTGCTGCTCCAGCACGTAGAACAGATGCACCGGGTTGGCGGCGACCTCGACGTGGTCAAAGTTAAACACGCGTGACAATATTTTGAAGGCGAAGCGGGTGGACAGACCATTCATGCCTTCATCAACGCCGGCGTAATCGCGATACTCCTGGTAGGATTTCGCTTTCGGGTCGGTGTCTTTCAGACTTTCACCGTCATAAACGCGCATTTTAGAGTAAATGCTCGAGTTTTCCGGCTCTTTCAGGCGTGAGAGAATAGAGAAGCGGGACAGCGTCTCAAGGGTGCCGGGCGCGCAAGGCGCGTGGGTCAGCTCACTGTTATTGAGCAGTTTTTCGTAAATACGCATCTCTTCGGAAATGCGCAGGCAATAAGGCACCTTGACGATATACACACGGTCGAGGAAGGCCTCATTGTTTTTGTTATTACGGAATGTCACCCATTCCGATTCGTTCGAGTGGGCGAGAATAATGCCGTTGAACGGCAGGGCGGAAATTCCCTCGGTACCGTTATAGTTCCCTTCCTGGGTGGCCGTCAGCAGCGGATGCAGCACCTTAATTGGTGCTTTAAACATCTCGACGAATTCCATAATCCCCTGGTTGGCGCGGCACAGGGCGCCGGAGTAGCCATAGGCGTCCGGATCGTTCTGGGCATAGTGCTCCAGTTTACGAATGTCCACTTTACCAACCAGCGCCGAGATATCCTGGTTGTTTTCATCACCGGGTTCCGTTTTGGCGATGGCAATCTGCTCAAGGATGGAGGGCCAGACTTTGATGACGCGGAATTTGGTGATGTCGCCGCCGAACTCATGCAGACGTTTTGCCGCCCACGGCGACATAATGGTGCCGAGGTAGCGGGTCGGTACGCCATACTCTTTATCCAGAATCTGGGCATCTTCCTGCGGGTTAAACAGGCACAGCGGATGGTCATTGACCGGGCTACGCTCACCGTTAGCGCTGAGTACGTAAATCGGTACGCGCTGCATTAGGGACTTCAGACGTTCGGCCAGCGATGATTTACCCCCGCCGACCGGCCCCAGCAGATACAGGATCTGTTTCTTCTCTTCCAGGCCTTGCGCGGCATGTTTCAGGTAAGAAACGATCTGCTCAATAGCATCTTCCATACCGTAAAACTCTTCAAATGCCGGATAGCGTGCGACTACCCGGTTTGAAAAGAGACGGGACAGCCGTGGCTCCAGGGCCGTATCGACCATAACTGGTTCACCAATAGCCATCAGTAGCCGTTCTGCCGCGTTGGCATAAGCACTGCGATCTTGCCGGCAGATGGTAAGAAATTCCTGCAGTGTGAACTCTTCGTCCTTGGCAGCTTCATAACGCTGGCGATAGTGATCGAATATATTCATGGCATGCCGTCCTTTCGTTTTTAGCACAAGTTGAGAGCCGTTCATATGAATAGTGGGAGCTCCCGGAAGAGGTAAACTGCACGACGTTCACTGATTCTCCAGCAACCCTTATGCCAGGTTGTTGGGGGGGTAAAGATCGCGTGCGGCAGAAAGACGTCTTCTAAATTAAAGCGTAGATGCATTTAGAAAACTTGCATGGCGCCAAAATACAATTTCAATGACATATCAATAACTCATCCGGAAAAGAGCGGCTATTTCGCATCAATTGTCAGGTGCTGTCATCGTGGTGTCATTTCCCTGCAAGCGAATGGTCACAGGTTGATGCCAGATTGAATGGTTTTATGTAATGACGGGTAAAGAATTTGAGGCATGAGGTCTACGACGTTAAACTGCCGGGGCGTATTATTTGACAAACGGGAAAATGGATTGTGAATAAGATCAAACCGCTGGCACTCAGTGTGTGCCTTGCAGCATCTGTTTCAGCGGCCCACGCTGAAGGGAAATTTACGTTAGGGGCCGGCGTGGGTATCGTCGAAAGCCCGTATAAACAATATGATGTCGATGTCTATCCGGTCCCGGCCATCAGCTATGAAAGCGACAGTTTTTGGTTTCACGGCTTAGGTGGCGGTTACTATTTATGGAATGACAACAGCGACA
Organism: Klebsiella sp. R445; assembly: GCF_051131755.1. Taxonomy (NCBI): domain Bacteria; kingdom Pseudomonadati; phylum Pseudomonadota; class Gammaproteobacteria; order Enterobacterales; family Enterobacteriaceae; genus Klebsiella; species Klebsiella sp. R445. Next base: position 893,195 of record NZ_CP180446.1, on the reverse strand, counting down.
AACTGTCTATTACCGCTTACTGGTCGCCGATGTACTTCAAGCCGGGCGACAGTGACAGCGAGCAAATGCGCAAGCTGGACCGTCGTAAAACCACCATGATGGCCGGGCTGACCTATATCCACAACACACAATATGGCTTTCTGCGCACCACTCTCGCGGGCGATACGCTGGATCAGAGCAATGGTATCACCTGGGATGCGGCCTGGTTGTATCGCTACACCAACGGCAACCTGACCGTGACGCCGGGCATTGGCCTCGAGTGGAACAGCGACAATCAGAACGAATACTACTACGGTGTGTCACAGCATGAGTCAAATCGTAGCGGTATGCGTAGCTATGACCCGGACAGCAGCTGGAACCCTTATCTTGAGCTGTCGGCAAACTATCGTTTCCTCGGTGACTGGAGCGTCTATGGCGTCGCGCGCTACACCCGCCTGGCCGATGAAATCACCGATAGCCCGATGGTGGATAAATCCTGGAGCGGCCTGATCTCCACCGGGATCACCTATACCTTCTGATTGGCAGCCGTTGTGCACCATAACCAAGAATTTCATGCATCATAACGGGGCGTTACGCCCCGTTTTGCATTACGGTGGTGCAACAATCTACCCCGAGGAGTCGATGATGGGAAAAACAGTGCGTTTTGGCGAGGGGGCGGCGGTTCCGGCTATCGGGCAAGGCACCTGGTTTATGGGCGAAAATAGCGCCCGGCGCTCGCAGGAGGTCGCTGCACTACGTGCGGGCGTTGAACGAGGGCTGACGCTTATCGATACCGCCGAAATGTACGCCGACGGCGGGGCAGAAGAGGTGGTGGGCGAGGCGATTTGCGGCCTGCGTGACCGGGTGATACTGGTGTCCAAGGTCTATCCGTGGAATGCCGGCGGGCAAAAAATGGTGACCGCCTGCGAGGCTAGCCTGCGCCGTTTGCGTACCGACTATCTTGATATGTATCTGCTGCACTGGGGCGGTGAGTTCACCTTTGCCGAGACCGTTGAGGCAATGGAGAAGCTGGTCGCGCAGGGCAAAATTCGCCGCTGGGGCGTATCAAACCTCGACATAGACGAGATGCAGGCGCTGTGGCAGGTGGCTGACGGCCACCAATCAGGTGCTCTATCACCTCGCGTCACGGGGCATTGAGCATGACCTGCTGCCGTGGTGCCAGCAACAGTCGCTGCCGGTAATGGCCTACAGCCCGCTGGCTCAGGCGGGGCGCTTGCGCAATGGCTTAATGAATCATCCTGCACTGAGCAAACTGGCGATGCAAAAAGGCATTACCGTGGCCCAACTGTTATTAGCGTGGGTCATCAGCCACCGGGGTGTGATCGCGATTCCAAAAGCGGGAAGTGTGGACCACGTCGAAGAGAACGCCGCCGCGCTTGAGGTGGTGCTGGATGAGCACGATATCGCGCTAATGGAGCAGGCCTTTCCGGCCCCGGGCCACAAAACGCCGCTGGATATGGTGTAAAAGAGAACTATTCAGCCAAAAAACGTTGGCGCTTTGTTGATGAGAATCATGGCTCAGTCGTGAGTATCCCCTTAAAGATACAAGAAAAAGGAGATACATATGACTGAACCTACTCAGCCTCTGGATGTGAAGCTGGCTTTCCCGCTGTGGAAAGCCGTTCTGACAATACTCTTCGGCGTGATTATCTGGTTTACTCCACCACCCGATGGGCTCACCCTCCACGCCTGGCAGATGTTTGCCATTTTTGCCGCCACCATCTTCGCCATTATCCTGAAAGTGCTGCCGATGGGCGCGGTGACGATGATTGCGTTGATCGTCTCCGCCTTTTTGGGAGTGACGCCTCTCTCGCCGGGTAAGAGCGACAAAGTCGCGGCGCTATCCGGGTTTGCCAACGGCACCATCTGGCTGATTGGTATCGCGATGTTCATCTCCCGGGCGGTGATCAAAACCGGGCTGGGCAAGCGGGTGGCGCTGTGGTTTATCTCTAAGTGCGGATCCAGCATGTTGGGCGTGGCCTACGGCCTGGCCTTGTCGGACGTGGTTCTCGGGCCAGGGATCCCCTCGGCGTCCGCGCGGGGCGGCGGAATTATGTATCCGATTACCCAATCCATTGCCACCGCCTACCAGTCCGAACCGGGGGCGACGGCGAGAAAAGCCGGGGCGTTCTTGATGATCTGCGTGTCGCAGATCGATGCCATCGTCTGTACGATGTTTTTAACGGCCATGGCCGGCAATCCGCTGGTGGCTGAGCTGGCGAGAAGTCAGGGAATCGAGATCACCTGGACGACGTGGTTTGTCGGGGCCATCGTACCGGGGATTGCCTCGCTGATCCTGCTGCCGCTGGTGATCTACGCGATTTATCCGCCGCAGTTGAAGAAAACGCCGGAAATCCCGGCTATTGCCCGCGAAGAGCTGCGCAAAATGGGGCCGATGTCGCTGGCAGAGAAAATCCTCGCCTTTGATTTTGTGCTGCTGATCTTGCTCTGGACCGTCGGGGATATCTTCTTTTCCATTCCCGCCACGCTCTCGGCGTTTATTGGGCTGATGGTGCTGCTGATCAGCAACATCATGTCGTGGAAAAACATCATTGAAGAAAAAACCGCCTGGGACACTATGTTCTGGTTCGCGGTGCTGGTGATGATGGCCAACGCGCTTAACAAATATGGCATGATCAAATGGATATCGGAGCGCATTGTCGGTTATGTCGGGCACTTTGAATGGATCACCGTGTTTTTACTGCTGGTGGTGGTCTATTTCTATACCCGCTATTTCTTCGCCTCGGCGATGGCGCATATTTCCGCGATGTATCTGGCTTTCCTGGCGGTGGCGGTTTCCGTCGGCGTACCGCCGCTTTTCGCCGCGCTGGTGCTCGGATATACCTCTAATCTGTCGATGGGGCTGACGCAATACTCGGGGGGCCCGGGGCCGGCGCTGTTTGGTTCGGGCTATAACACCACAGGGCAGTGGTGGAGCGTCAGCTTTGTGGTTTCACTGGCGTCTATTGCTATCTGGTTGGTATTGGGCGGTGCGTGGATGAAGCTGGTGGGATTCTGGTAACGGACGTTTGTCAGCCATAAAAACAGGGCGATATCGCCCTGTTTTTGATCCGGCGTGTCCCGCATCGCGGGAGGGCGGGGATTATCCGCGTTTCACGACGCGAATAGTTTGCGCCAGGCGAGAAGGCTTCTCTTCGCTGGTTTTCTGCGGTTCGGTAACGCAGCAGGTTTCCACACAAACGAAGGTCTTGTAACCATCATCCGGCATATCGCCCATGCTCACGGACAGCGCCGGGCCAGGGTTCCAGCCGACCACGTTGCTGTGATGATGATGGACAACGTCGATATTGCGGTTCAGCGCATCGTCGTGGATCACGCTGCAGGCTTCGGCATTGAGGTATACGCGGTCGGTACGGTCCGGGAAGGTCTGTACGCCGTCGCTCAGCACGCCTTCTTCGGCATTTTTGACTTTATCGATGTAGCGATCGCCCAGGCCGCTGACTTTAACGGCAGCGATATCGCCGACGTTGAAGTAGGTGTGCAGCGCGGAGGTGGTTTCAAACTCGCCGTGCGCTTCCAGTTCGATCTCGCAGGTTTTACCCAGTTTGAAGCGCGCATAGAGGGTGAAGTCATGCGGCCAGTATTGACGGGTCTCCTCGCTGCTTTGCAGTTCGAAGGTCAGCATCACGCCGCTGTCGTCTTCATCATGGCCTTTCAGCGTCCACGGCAGGTTACGGGCGAAGCCGTGGGAAGGCAGACCTTGCTGTGCCGACGGGCCGAACCACGGCCAGCACACCGGTACGCCGCCGCGCAGCGCAACGCCGGTTTTGAATGGCGTGTTCCCGCTCAGCCACAGGACTTCTTCCTCGCCGGCAGGTTTCCACGACAGCAGGTGGGCGCCCTGGAAGGCGACGGAGGCTTTGACCTGCGGATGGTCAACAACGATCAGCTCCAGCTCATCGAGCTGACGGCGGGACAGGACAGGCGAGATTTCTTCAATAACCGGGAGAGCAAAAATTTTATTAATCATGGTGCAATCCTTCGTTGGCGTGACACCTCCATCCCCCAAAAGGCAGCCAGTGCACAGGCAGCATGCGGGGTGGCGTGTACATAAAAAAAGGCGACCGAAGTCGCCTTTTTGGATCAGATTCTCATCTCAACTTATTTAGAGATGTGAGCGATCAGGTCCAGAACTTTGTTGGAGTAACCAGTTTCGTTGTCGTACCAGGAAACCAGTTTCACGAAGTTGTCGTTCAGTGCGATACCAGCTTTAGCATCGAACACGGAAGTGCAAACTTCACCGTTGAAATCGGTAGATACAACGTCGTCTTCGGTGTAGCCCAGAACGCCTTTCATTGCGCCTTCGGAAGCAGCTTTGATTGCTTTCTTAATTTCTTCATAAGAAGCAGCTTTTTCCAGACGAACGGTCAGGTCAACAACGGATACGTTCGGAGTAGGAACGCGGAACGCCATACCAGTCAGTTTGCCATTCAGTTCTGGCAGTACTTTACCTACTGCTTTAGCAGCACCGGTAGAGGACGGGATGATGTTCTGAGCTGCGCCGCGGCCGCCGCGCCAGTCTTTGTGAGACGGGCCATCAACGGTTTTCTGAGTTGCGGTGGTCGCGTGAACAGTAGTCATCAGACCTTCGATGATGCCGAAGTTGTCGTTGATAACTTTAGCCAGCGGTGCCAGGCAGTTGGTGGTGCAGGATGCGTTAGAAACGATGTCCTGGCCTTCGTATTTGTCAAAGTTAGCGCCTTTAACAAACATCGGAGTGTTGTCTTTGGACGGGCCAGTCAGAACGACTTTTTTCGCGCCAGCAGTGATGTGTTTACGAGCGGTTTCGTCAGTCAGGAACAGACCAGTTGCTTCTGCAACAACGTCAACACCTGCTTCGTTCCACTTCAGGTTAGCCGGATCACGTTCAGCGGTAACACGGATTTTTTTACCGTTAACGATCAGATGACCGTCTTTCACTTCAACGGTACCGTTGAAACGGCCGTGAGTGGAGTCATACTTCAGCATGTATGCCATGTAGTCAGCGTCTAACAGGTCGTTGATTGCAACGATCTCGATGTCAGAACGTTCCTGAGCAGCACGGAAAACAATGCGACCGATACGGCCAAAACCGTTGATACCTACTTTGATAGTCATATATTCCACCAGCTATTTGTTAGTGAATAAAAGGTTGCCTGTAAAATTACAAAAACCTTACGCAGCGTCAAGCGGAATCGTGTCAATCATTGCGACAAATCAATACTGAGCATACCTTCGCACCATTGATCTGCCTCACTCTCCCTTTGAGCCCAATTCCATATTGGGGCTGCGCCCGGAATTTTAAAGGTCGGTAAAGATAAAAATGTGATGTAAATCACAATTATCTGGGCTGCCTTTTGGCATCGAATAAGTTTAGAACAAAAGTCCACGCTTCATTGTTAATGTTTTGTTAGAATCGGCCGGTAACGTTGTCCTTTCACAGTGAGAAGCATGCACATGGCGAATAAACCCTCCTCAGACGAACTCAAAAAAAACTTGAGTGAGATGCAGTTTTACGTGACGCAGAATCACGGTACTGAGCCGCCGTTCACCGGACGACTGCTCCACAACAAGCGCGACGGCATCTACCACTGCCTGGTATGCGATGCGGCGCTGTTTCGCTCTGATTCGAAGTATGACTCAGGTTGCGGTTGGCCGAGCTTCTACGAGCCGGTCAGTGACGAAGCAATTCGTTATCTGAATGACTACTCGCACGGCATGCAGCGCACCGAAATTCGCTGCGGAAATTGCGATGCCCACCTCGGGCATGTGTTCCCCGACGGCCCGCAACCTACCGGCGAGCGTTTTTGCGTAAATTCGGCGTCATTAAGCTTCAACGACGACGATAACGGCGAGCAAATTAAAGGTTAGAGAAACGATTCAGCAAATTATTCCAACGTGGAGTCGAGCGGACCATGGAAATCGAGCAAATGATAGACAGCATGACCCCCGAAGTTTACCAGCGTCTGGTGACCGCGGTGGAGCTGGGAAAATGGCCGGATGGCGTGGCGTTAACCGAGGCCCAGAAAGAGAACAGCCTGCAGCTGGTGATGCTCTATCAGGCGCGGCATAACAGCGATGCTCAGCATATGACCATCGATACCAATGGCCAGATGGTGATGAAGAGCAAGCAGCAGTTGAAAGAAGATTTCGGTATCGCACCCAAGCCGATCTCCACGTTTAAACTGCAGTAACCGCCCGGACAACCGGGAACGGTTAGCACCAGCCCATCCCCCCGGCAAGCAATGTGCGATCGGGGAGTGAGCTGATGAGAGTACTTCACGGCAGGATTAAGGCTGCGTTTCCTGCCAGTCGTCAGCGGTATACAGCGTGGCGCCAGCGGCGGCCATGTCCATAAAGGCGTGGGCGCTATCCTGAGGCTGAAGGTTGACCCCGCAGCAGCCGTCGGTGATCACGTTCACGACATAGCCCAGCGCCAGCGCGTCCAGTACGGTAAATTTGACACAGTAATCGGTCGCCAGACCCAGGACGATGAGTTCGCTGATGTCGCGTTCCCGCAGCCACGCATCCAGCCGGGTTTTCTGGCGATGTCCGTTATCAAAAAAGGCGCTGTAGCTGTCGATCGCCGGGTTTTCGCCTTTATGAAACACCTCGCTGATAGCCTGCTGCTTCAGCAGCGGATGCAGCGCCGCACCTTCGCTATTCTGCACGCAGTGATCCGGCCAGAACGTCTGCGCCAGGCCATCAAGCTGACCCTGGGAGTAGGGTTCAACCTGATGCTGGCTGGCGAAGCTGCCATGATCCGCCGGGTGCCAGTCCTGGCTGGCGACAACGGGCTCACCCCGGGCCTGGCACATGTCGATTAGTCGGTTGGCGACATCAATGGTGCTGTCACCCTCCGGTACGGCCAGCGCGCCGCCGGCGCAAAAATCATTCTGTAAATCGACCAACAAAAGTGCGCGATGGGTCATCGGTTCTCCTTACTCGTCAGGGGTCAACTCACCGCGCAGATTTTCCTGCATCAGCTGGCGGATGGCCTCGACGCTGAGATTCTGGCTCAGCAGGTAGTGTAGCTTGGTCAGCGTCGCTTCGACGGTCATATCGAAACCGCTGATAACACCGGCCTGGGCGAGGGCGTTACCGGTGGCGTAGCCCCCCATATTGACTTTACCCGACATGCATTGGGTCAGGTTGATCACCACGATCCCCCGTTGACTGGCTTCCGCCAGCACCTCGATAAACTCACCGTTTTGCGGGGCGTTACCGACGCCGTAAGAGCGCAGGATCAGCGCTTTGACCGGCTGGCGCAGGAAGTTACGCACCACATCGGCGGAAATCCCCGGGTAGATCGTCACTACGCCAATGGGCTGCGGGGTAATCGGGTGGACAATCAGCTCACCGTTGCCCTGTGGCGCAGGCGGCGTACCGAGGCGTCGAATGTGGATCCCGGCTTCCAGCAGCGGGGCCAGGTTCGGCGAGGCGAAAGCATTGAAACCGTCGGCATGGGCTTTGGTGGTACGGTTGCCGCGATACAGTCGGTTGTTGAAAAACAGCGACACTTCATTGATGGGATAATTGGCGGCAACGTAGAGGGCATTCAGCAGGTTGATTTGCCCGTCGGAACGCAGCTCGGCCAGCGGAATTTGTGACCCTGTCACAATAACCGGTTTCCCCAGATGCTCCAGCATGAACGACAGCGCCGACGCGGTGAACGCCATGGTGTCGGTGCCGTGCAGAATCACGAAACCGTCGTACTCGTCATAATGGGCGCGAATGTCGTCAGCAATATGCTGCCAGTCTTCCGGTGTCATATCGGAAGAGTCCATCAGCGGCTCATATTCATGAATCGTAAAATCCGGCATCTCCGGACGGTGGAACTCAGGCATCAGCGCAAGCTGGCGCTGCAGGTGGCCGGAAACGGGGATATAACCGTGTTCAGAGCGCTGCATACCGATGGTCCCACCGGTGTAGGCAACGTAAATCGATTTCTTTTGCATATCATCGCTTAGGTTGTACGTAGACAGGCGCAGTATAAAGTGACGTATCGAAAATTACACATACTTCAGGTCACAGCAGCGTTGACCGGGGGAGTTCTGACTAAGATTGCTGGCGTGGTTTCGCCCCGCTGACATCAATAACAACGTCAGCGGGGCGTATCTGCCGGGAAAGGATTAACGAATGTTGGCGCAGGTCAGGCAGAAGGCGTAACGGTTTTGTGGATCGTTAAACGCGGCAAGCTTATCGCTCTCCGCTTTGACCACATTGGCGGCAGCGGCGACAGGCGCCGGCAGCCAGGCCTGTATCGCGGCCGGCAGCGAAGCACGCACCGAACCGGTCAGGCTATCAACCACCATTGAGAAGAAGGTCGGATCTTCCTGGTAGTAATCGATATGCCACTGCTTCAGCTTCGCCAGTTCAGCGGCTTTTGCCACCGCATCGTCAAAATCGCCAAGGCTATCGACCAGCCCGTTGGCCTTCGCATCTTCACCCGTCCAGACGTGGCCCTGAGCAATCTGATCGATTTTCTCCGGCGTGCTGTTACGTGAGTTAGCCACCAGCGTGATAAAGCGCTTGTAGCCGTTCTCGATGCTCAACTGCATCAGCTGCTGCACTTCAGGCGGCAGGGATTTGGTGGTAGACACATCCGCCAGCACGGAGGTCGCCACGCCATCGGTATGCACGCCAATCGAATCCAGCGTATTTTCAACGGTGTTAATCACCCCGAAAATACCGATGGAGCCGGTGAGAGTGCTCGGGTTCGCCACGATGTAGTTAGCCGGCGTGGAGATCCAGTAACCGCCAGACGCGGCCATTCCACCCATGGAGACCACCACCGGTTTACCGGCTGCTTTCGCCGCCGCCAGCTCTTCACGAATGATTTCCGATGCGCTGACGCTGCCGCCAGGGCTGTTTACGCGCAGGACGATCGCTTTCACTTTTGGATCGAGACGGGCGTCGCGGACCTGTGCCGCGGTGGTGTCACCGCCGACGTTGCCAGGGGTCTCTTCGCCATCCATGATCGCGCCGTTAGCAAAGATCACCGCAATAGAGGCACCCTGGTCGGCCGGCGTTTTGACGTTGTAATCGTAATAGCTGATGGCGCGATAGTTATTATCCGCTTTGCTCCAGCCAAACTGTTTGGTGAGCGCTTTCTCTACGTCGGTGGAGGTACCCAGCTCATCAACCAGTTTATTATTCAGCGCGTATTGTGCGGTATCGCCATCCACTTTACGCAGTCCGTCCAACAGGCCCTGAGCGCCTGGGAACAGCTGCTGCGCCGTGATTTGACGGTTAGCCGCGATGGTATTGAGGTAGTTCTGCCACAGTTCGCCAATCCAGCGGCTATCGGCTTCACGGGCGGCCGGTGACATATCGTCGCGGATAAACGGCTCAACCGCCGATTTATAGGTGCCGACGCGGAAGACATGGGTAGAAACTTTCAGCTTATCGAGCAGCGACTTGTAGTACAGCCCGTTGGTGGCAAAACCGTGCAGGTCGACTTCACCCTGTGGTGACAACCAGATTTTATTGGCGAAGCTCGCCAGATAATACTGCCCCTGGCTGTAGCTGCTGCCAACGGCATAAACCGGCTTACCGCTGTCGCGGAATTCGCGCAGGGCTTTACCGATGTACTGCATCGACGGCTGATCGCCACCGGCAAAATTTTTCAGATCCAGCACGATACCGGTGATGTTCCGGTCATCTTTGGCCTGACGAATGGTCTGGACGATATCAAACAGCGAGTTTTCCTGCAGGCGGTCGGAGCTGGCACCAAAAAGCTGGCGACCGATAACCCCGAGCTTGCTGCTGGCGGACGGTTTATCCACCACCACGCCGGTGATATCCATCAGCAACGCGCCGCGTGCCGCATGTTCCGGCGTGGTGCTGCTGAACTGCGCCCAGATACCGACACACACCAGGACCAGCAGCAGGAATACCAGGTTCAGTGCGAGCTGGCGAATAAAATTGAGCACCCGCCATGTCCATTTAAAAAATCCGGCGAGCAGCCGCCAAAGAGTTCGCATGTATTCTCCCTAACATTATTAAAAATGGGCTAACCGCAGGGGTTGCCGCGTCTGGTTATCCTAAAGAGACCACTGGCGGTTGTCAGCAGGAATCACCGGTCGTGCTGTAACAAAATTCTCGTGCATGTTAATTTTATGAAAAATGACATCACAGGAGTTATACAGATGGATGCTCTCGAACTACTGGTTAATCGCCGTAGCGCCTCGCGCCTGGCCGATCCGGCACCGGCTGGCGAACAGCTGGAAAACATTCTTCGCGCTGGCCTGCGCGCGCCGGACCATGGCACGCTGCAGCCGTGGCGCTTTTATATTATTGCTGATGACGGCCGCGAACGCTTCAGCCAACTGCTGGAGAAAGGGGCGATTGCCGCCGGGCAGGATGAAAAAGGGATCGAAAAAGCACGTAGCGCGCCGTTCCGTGCGCCGTTGATCATTACCGTCGTCGCCCGCTGCGAAGATCATCCGAAGGTGCCGAAGTGGGAGCAGGAGATGTCGGCGGGATGTGCGGTAATGGCCATGCAGATGGCGGCGGTCGCGCAAGGCTTTAACGGCATCTGGCGCAGCGGCGCCCTGACCGAAAACCCGGTGGTTCGTGACGGCTTTGCCTGTCGTGAGCAGGATAAAATCGTCGGTTTTCTCTACCTCGGTACGCCGCAGCTGAAAGCCTCAACCACCATTTCAGTGCCTGACACCTCACCGTTTGTGATCCGTTTCTGATCGCCATCGGATAGCCCGGCAGGCATAACATGCCGGGCTAGTGTGGAAACGCTCTCTTTTGAATCTGCCCGGAAACGTGCCCCTTGCGGTAAATGCAGCAGAATTTGTATTTGTCACCCCCTCCACCGCTAAAAGCGGACTTTTGTCTGCTTAATGAGCAACCACTCGCGATTTAAGACTGACGGACTTACTACCTTGGCGTTTGAGCGCTACCATAGCGGGATTGCAATGACAGGAGATGTCCATGAGCGAGCAAGCTATTCGTTTAACGCAATACAGCCACGGAGCCGGTTGTGGTTGTAAAATTTCCCCTAAAGTGCTGGAAACGATCCTCAAGAGCGATCGGGCCAAGTTTATCGACCCAAACCTGCTGGTCGGCAATGAGACCAGCGATGATGCTGCGGTCTACGACCTGGGCAACGGCACGTCCATTATCAGCACCACCGACTTTTTTATGCCGATTGTCGATAATCCATTCGACTTTGGGCGTATCGCCGCTACCAACGCCATCAGCGACATCTTCGCGATGGGTGGAAAACCGATCATGGCGATTGCCATTCTGGGCTGGCCGATCAATACCCTGGCGCCGGAGATTGCCCGCGAAGTGGTTGATGGCGGGCGCTTTGCCTGTCAGCAGGCCGGTATCTCGCTGGCTGGTGGCCACTCCATTGACGCCCCGGAGCCCATTTTTGGCCTCGCGGTGACCGGCGTCGTGCCGACGGAGCGAATCAAGAAAAACAGTACCGCCCAGGCGGGCTGCAAGCTCTTCCTCACCAAACCTCTCGGGATTGGCGTGTTGACCACGGCAGAGAAAAAATCGCTGCTCAAAGCAGAGCATCAGGGACTGGCAACGGAAACCATGTGCCAGATGAACCTCGCCGGGGCGGCTTTCGCCAATATTGAAGGGGTCAAAGCGATGACCGACGTCACCGGTTTTGGTCTGTTGGGCCACCTGAGTGAAGTGTGCCGCGGTGCCGGCGTGCAGGCGCTGCTCAACTATGCCGATATCCCGAAACTGCCTGGTGTGGAAGCGTATATCGCGGCGGGCGCGGTGCCTGGCGGTACCGGGCGTAACTTTGCCAGCTACGGTCACCTGATGGGCGAGATGCCGGCAGAGTGGCGCGATCTGCTGTGCGATCCGCAAACCTCCGGCGGTCTGCTGCTGGCGGTGACGCCGGATGCGCAGGACGAGATCTATGCCGCTGCGCAAGAGTTCGGCATTCAACTGGCCGCCATCGGCGAGCTGGTAACCGCCCGGGGCGGACGCCCGATGATCGAGATTCGTTGATTACATGCGGTTGTTTATAGCGGAAAAACCCAGCCTCGGGCGTGCCATCGCTGAAGTGCTACCCAAACCGCACCGGAAAGGTGATGGCTATATCGAGTGTGGCAACGGGCAGGTGGTCACCTGGTGTATCGGCCATCTGCTGGAGCAGGCCCAGCCGGACGTCTATGATGGCCGCTATGCGCGCTGGAACCTGCTTGACCTGCCTATCGTGCCGGAAAAATGGCAGCTGCAGCCAAAACCGTCGGTCACCAAACAGCTCAACGTGATCAAGCGTCTGCTTGGCGACGCGCAGGAGGTGATTCACGCAGGTGACCCCGACAGAGAGGGGCAGCTGCTGGTGGATGAAGTGCTCGACTATCTGCAACTGGCGCCGGAAAAGCGTCAGCAGGTGCAGCGCTGCCTGATTAACGACCTTAACCCGCAGGCGGTAGAGCGGGCGATTACGCGTCTGCGCGCCAACAGCGAATTTATTCCGCTCTGCGTGTCGGCCCTGGCGCGCGCCCGTGCCGACTGGCTGTATGGCATCAACATGACCCGCGCCTATACGCTGCTGGGCCGCAATGCCGGCTATCAGGGCGTGCTATCGGTAGGACGTGTCCAGACGCCGGTACTGGGGCTGGTGGTGCGGCGTGACGAAGAGATCGAGAACTTCGTGGCCAAAGATTTCTTTGACGTCAAAGCGCATATTGTGACGCCGAAAGAGGAACGTTTCGTCGCCACCTGGCAGCCAAGCGATGCCTGCGAACCCTATCAGGATGAAGAGGGCCGCTTGCTGCATCGCCCGTTGGCTGAGCACGTGGTGGCGCGCATTGAAGGTAAGCCAGCGCTGGTGACCGCTTATAACGATAAGCGGGATTCCGAGCCGGCACCGCTGCCGTTTTCACTCTCGGCGCTGCAGATTGAGGCCGCGAAACGCTTCGGCTTTAGTGCGCAGAACGTGCTGGATATCTGCCAGAAGTTGTATGAAACCCACAAGCTGATCACCTATCCGCGTTCAGACAGCCGCTACCTGCCGGAGGAGCATTTCGCCGGTCGCCATTCGGTGCTGAACGCCATTACTGTGCATGCTGCGGATCTGCTGCCGCAGCCGGTGGTTGACCCGGAAATCCGCAACCGCTGCTGGGATGACAAAAAGGTCGATGCTCACCATGCGATCATCCCGACCGCCCGCAGCAGCAAGGTGAAACTCTCGGATAACGAAGAGAAGGTCTATGGCCTGATTGCCCGTCAGTATCTGATGCAGTTCTGTCCGGACGCGGTATTCCGTAAATGTCAGATCGATCTCGACATCGCCAACGGTAAATTTGTTGCCAAAGCGCGCTTCCTGGCGGAAGCCGGCTGGCGGACGCTGCTCGGCAATAAAGAGCGCGACGAAGAGAACGACGGGACGCCGCTGCCGGTGGTGGCGAAGGACGATGAACTGCTGTGTGAAAAGGGCGAGGTTGTTGAACGCCAGACCCAGCCGCCGCGCTACTTCACCGATGCGACGCTGCTGTCGGCGATGACCGGGATCGCCCGCTTTGTGCAGGATAAAGATCTGAAGAAAATCCTGCGCGCGACCGACGGCCTGGGAACGGAGGCGACCCGCGCCGGGATCATCGAGCTGCTGTTTAAGCGCGGTTTTCTGGTTAAAAAGGGGCGCTATATTCACTCTTCCGACGCGGGACGGGCGTTGATCCACTCGCTGCCGGAAATGGCGGCCCGCCCGGATATGACCGCCCACTGGGAGTCGGTGCTGACGCAAATCAGCGAAAAGCAGTGCCGCTATCAGGACTTTATGCAGCCGCTGGTCGGCACGCTGTACCAGCTGATTGACCAGGCCCGCAGCACGCCGGTGCGCCAGTTCCGCGGAATCGTCGCCCCCGGTGATGGCAAAAAGAACTTCAGCAAAGGCAAGGCTAAAACCAAACCGAAAGCGCGTAAGCCGGCGGCAGATCCCGCGTCTGACAATCCTTAATAGAAAACCGCTTTGGCGCAATGCCGTTCATTTACTGATCGGCATTACGCCAAAGCCGGATGAACAACGACAAAAAAACTCACGCCTCTTCACACTTCCCTAAAATAAATTTTCTGCACCAGAGATCTGTGAGGCGGGTTAAAGTCTTTCGCCACATTTTGTCTATAAAATGTCCTCCATAGCAATGCAAACGTTGTCATTTAATTTCTTTGTGAAACTTTTTTATTGCTATTTATTTTTAACCCAAAATGCAAACGTTGTCATTGAGGCAAGCATGGCGAATATTATTGATATTGCGAAGAAAACCGGGCTTTCGCCTTCCACAGTATCCCGGGCATTGTCCAAACCCGAAAAAGTTGCTGAAAGTACACGACAAAGAATCATGACGGCAATTAAAGATCTGGGTTATGAAACCAATATCTTTGCCCGTAACCTGCGTCAGGGCGGATCGCGCACCATTGGACTGGTGGTATCCGATATCCTTAACCCCTTTCATGCGGTCATTGTGAAATCCATCCAGGACGTTGTATATCGTGAGGGGTTTACCCTGATGGTGGGCAGTTCGGATGAAGATGCCGCGAAAGAGGAAAATATTATCGCGCAGCTGCGAAGTCACCAGTTGCAGGGATTACTGATCATTCCTACCGTCAATGCCCTTAACAATCTGAGCAACTTCGACACCATCCCGGTGATTGAAATCGACCGTTATTCCGGACGTCCGCAAAGTGACATTGTGCGTCTGGATAACGAAGAAGGTATGAGGATTGCCACGCAACATCTGGCCCATCTTGGCCATACCCATGTGGCTTACATTGGTGGCAGCATTCAAGCGGAAACCTTCCGCGAACGTCTGGAGGGCTTCGAGAAAGCCTGTGGTTCGGCCATTACCCACCAGATAGTTGAACTTCCGGGCATTACAGCACTGTATTCACAGGCGTTTGAAGCAGCCAGTCAGATCTTCGCGCAACAGGCAGCAACAAGACCCACCGCGATCATCGCCGCCAATAACGACATTGCCACCGGCATCATGAAAGCCGCCTTTCAGCAAGGTTTGTCGATGCCTGACGATATCTCATTTCTTGCTTTTGACGATCCTGAATGGGCCGAATTTTTCCCTTGTCCGATAACGACAATCCGCCAGCCCGTATACGAAATGGGCCAGTTTGCCGCCAGACAGCTCTTTCAGAGGCTGCGTGGGGAACTGACGGAAATGCCCGCTACATGGCGTTTTACGCCTGAGCTTATTGTTCGCGGCTCTACTACCCGGCCGCGTTTATCCAACCAGCCAGAAGGAGACTGACCTATGTACCTCAACACGATTCCCTTAATTGAGATAACAGCAGAAAATATTGCCCCCTATGGGCACCTGCTCGGCAAGCCCACATCAACACCCACGCTCGCCAGAGGTGATATTGACTATTACCACCACGTTGCAGATTCAAATGACTTTACCGACCATCCGGTCACCAGCTACTTAGTATCTTACCCACGCCCACTGGTGCTGGAAAAAATTGAACGTCACCGCCAGACAGAAGAGACCTTTATTCCTTTAACGGGGGAAAGTGTCATGGTCTTAGGCAAACCGGGTGCGCTAAGGGAAGACGAGCTAGTGGCTATTCATCTTGATGGCAGCTGTGGCATCCAGCTTCACCGGGACACGTGGCATTTTGCTCCCTATGCCTTGCATGGCCAGGCGACCTATCTTTTGCTGTCAGGAAAAGATTCCGGGCCGGATATTGACGTTTTGGACGTCTGTAAAAGAGAAATAGAGCAACCTGCGAGTAAGGAGGCAGTAGCATGAGCGCAGTTGCTTGTTATGGCGAAGGACTTATCGACTTTACTCAAGAAGGCGGTACTTTTGTTCCCCATCCGGGTGGTTCACCTTACAACGTGGCGATAGCCCTGGGTCGTCTGGAGTGCTCCGTTGAATTTTGTTCTCAGCTCAGCACGGACATGTTTGGTAAACAGCTTTATGATTATCTGCACAAGAATCATGTAGGCGTTGATAATATTATTCGTAGCGATTCACCCAGCACGCTGGCCTTTGTATCAACACCAGAAAATGCCGAGCCAGAATATGCTTTTTATTCTATTGGTGCCGCAGATGTGATACTGGATAATACAAGTTCTTTTTCACAGTCGACAGCCAGATTACATCATTTTGGATCTATTTCATTAATGCAGGAACCATGCGGGACATTCTGGGAAAAATACATTCATAATTTAGATGGATTTATCTCTTTTGACCCTAATATCCGACCAGCTTTGATTCCTTGCCGTGACGATTATCTGGCCCGTTTTGAGCGAATTACCTCAGGCATACAACTGCTACGCTTAAGTCTTGCTGATATGCAATGGTTGGCTCCGAATGAATCTGTTGAATCGTTTTGTACTCACATGATTTCACGTGGCATTCAGGTCGTTGCGATTACCTCCGGGAGTGATGGCGCCTGGGTTTACACCCGCGATCACGTATTGCACCAGCCTGCAATGAGTATTGATGTCGTGGATACTATCGGCGCCGGAGACACCTTTACCGCGGGATTCTTGTCGGTCATCGTGGATTACATTGATGAC
This sequence comes from Klebsiella sp. R445, assembly GCF_051131755.1. NCBI lineage: Bacteria > Pseudomonadati > Pseudomonadota > Gammaproteobacteria > Enterobacterales > Enterobacteriaceae > Klebsiella > Klebsiella sp. R445. The sequence continues at coordinate 876,670 of NZ_CP180446.1, read as the reverse complement.
CGGTACCAACTCAACGCCAATGAAGTGATTCTGAGCGAAGCATTAAAAATGGGCTGTATCGCCGCGGCCCTCAATTGTCGTGAAAAGGGCGCGAATCCACCAACCAAAGAACAAATAATCGCCGCTATTTAATATGTGAAAAAACGTCTCCGTTATATTAAAAAACAGAAGTGTTATCGTCATCCTGGTAATGGCGAGGGATTTTTGTGGGCTGAATAACGCCAGGGATACGCAGCGCGGAGACTAAACTTACCCTACCTATACAGGAAGAACACATCATGGGAATTAATAAAATGTTCAGCACCCCTGATGGCAAAAATCATCTTGCTTCGTTTTTATTATTAACCTGTCTTTTCTTGGTCTTAGGATTTAGTACCGGGCTGATAGATGTATTAAATAAACATTTCCAAAATACGTTGAATGTGAGTAAAGCAGAGTCTGCGCTAGTACAGTTTGCTAATTATATTGGTTATTTTTTTATGGCGATCCCCGCAGGGATTCTGGCTCAGCGATTTGGCTATAAAGGCGGCATCTTCGCTGGCCTGGCGCTGATTGCCTGCGGCGCTTTTTGTTTTATCCTCGCCACACGCAGTGAAGAGTTCTGGGCGTTTCTGGTCGGGCTGTTTATTCTGGCAACCGGTTTGACTTGTATTGAAACTATCGCCAATCCCTATGCCGCAGTGATGGGGCCGCCCGATAAAGGTGCTGCAAGGCTTAATCTTTCGCAGTCAGTCACCGGAATTGGTCTCATATTGGGGCCATTGATTGGCGGTCATTTTATTCTGTCATCTACCGGTGAAGTCTCCACCAGCAACGAATCCCTGTTTGTTCCCTATCTGGGTATAGGCGTGGCGGTACTGCTACTGGCCGCACTGTTCTTGTTCAAAAAAATGCCCGACATCACGCCAGAAGAAGAGACTACCGTCTCCGGGCAGTCGACAGGCACTGACAGCCTCTGGAAAAAGCCGCATTTCGTCTTTGCCATTGTCGCGCAGTTCTTCTACGTGGCAGGGCAGACCGGTATTTTCAGCTTTTTTATTAACTACGTCGTGGACCATTCACCGTTGTTTTCCCTTGCCACTGCGCAGTGGTTACCTGAAAGCTGGAGCTGGAACACTTCCGAAGGCTGGAAGATTACGGAGCGCGGCGCATCTCAGCTACTGGCCTTCGGAGGATTCGGGCTCTTTATGATTGGCCGTTTCACTGGAGGGTTATTGCTGAGCAAATATGCGTCGCACAAAATCCTGTATGTCTTCTCAATCATCAACTGTCTGCTGATGCTTATTACCATGTTCTCATCAAGTTGGGCGGGCGTGCTCGCTCTGATATTGAGCTTCTATTTTATGTCGATTATGTTCCCGACTATTTTCGCTCTGGGGATTTCGGGACTGGGGGAAAAAACCAAAAAAGCCTCATCGTATATCGTTATGGCGATTGTCGGGGGGGCCGTCATGCCAATGGCAATGGGGGCAATTGCCGACATCTGGTCAATGTTCGTTGGTTTCGTTATGCCTCTGTTCTGCTTTGTGCTGATTGGTATGTACGGATTTTTCTGGCAAAGCCTTAAAAACAGGCCTCAGGACAACCTGCAACTCAATGTCGGACAACTATAAACACATGGCCGCCTCGCAATGAGGCGGCCACCGTTCGTTGGTTTTTGATGCGTTGTTCGCGGCTCTTTTTGCAACGGATGCTGAGCTTAGATAACGCCCTGCGCCAGCATGGCGTCAGCCACTTTGACGAACCCGGCGATGTTGGCGCCACGAACATAGTTGGTCTGCTGAGCTTCGCCGCCGTATTCAACACAGGCGTGGTGAATGTCGAGCATGATGTGATGCAGACGCGCGTCGACTTTCTCTGCTTTCCAGCTCATGCGCGCGGCGTTCTGCGCCATTTCGAGGCCCGAGGTGGCAACGCCGCCGGCGTTGGCCGCTTTGCCCGGTGCGAACAGGACGCCCGCTTCGAGGAACAGGTCTGTGGCGGCGATCGTGGTCGGCATATTGGCGCCTTCCGCAACAGCCTTCACGCCGTTTGCAATCAGCACGCGTGCGGCATCGGTATCCAGTTCGTTCTGGGTGGCGCATGGCAGCGCGATATCAACCGGCACGGACCACGGCTGCTGGCCTTCGAGGTAAACCAGGCCATATTCACGCGCGTAATCGGCAACCCGGCCGTCGCGGCTGGCTTTGATTTCGCACAGACGGGCCAGTTTTTCCGGCGTGAAGCCGGCTTCATCGACCACGGTGCCGCTGGAGTCGGAAGCGGTGATGACGCGCGCCCCCAGCTCCATCGCTTTTTCGATGGCGTACTGCGCCACGTTGCCGGAACCGGACACCGCAACGCGCATCCCTTCAAAGCCCAGACCGTGACGCTTGAGCATCGCGTCGGTGAAGTAGACCAGGCCGTAACCGGTCGCTTCCGGACGGATCAGGCTGCCGCCGAAGGAGAGTCCTTTACCGGTGAAGACGCAGGCGCTGTTGTTGGAGAGCTTACGCATCATCCCGGCCATAAAGCCGACTTCACGACCGCCAACGCCGATATCGCCCGCCGGAACGTCGGTATCCGGGCCTAAATGACGATACAGCTCTGTCATCAGCGCCTGACAGAAGCGCATCACTTCGCCATCGCTTTTACCTTTAGGATCGAAGTCGCTACCGCCTTTGCCGCCGCCCATTGGCAGCGTGGTGAGGGCATTTTTGAAGGTCTGTTCAAAGCCGAGGAACTTGAGGATCGACAGGTTAACCGACGGGTGGAAGCGCATCCCGCCTTTGTACGGACCAATGGCGGAGTTGAACTGCACGCGCCAGGCGCGGTTGACCTGAACCTGATTGCGGTCGTCGACCCAAACCACACGGAACTGAATAGCACGTTCTGGTTCAACCAGACGTTCCAGCAGCGAGAGCTGGCGATAGCGCGGATTTTCCTCAAGGAACGGCCACAGCGTGGTCATGACCTCGCGGACGGCTTGAGCAAATTCGGTTTGCTGAGGATCGCGCTGTTGAACGCGGGTGAGAAAGCTTTCCAGAGTGCACATCTGATCCATAGATATAATTTCCCCTTATGGTTGTGGTTGCATGTATTCGCGTCACATCTCAGATTGCCTCGTCGCCAGCGTCAAAAGCGTGTTAGCGGCGGTCGCGCGGTAATCTGAATGATTTTTGGTCTGTTTTTTTATTATGTGGCCCTTGAAAAGGCCGGTTTTCCGACTATAACACCGGGAATCGTTAGGCAAGCAAGGAAAAATTAACCTGACAGGAAAATTTATAATCTGGCGTCTGTCATAACTAAAAACGATGACGCCAGATGAAAGGGCTAGCGGGGAAGGTCGGTCGCCCGTTGGGCGATAAAGGCATGCAGCAGCGGAATATCCGCCGGGGCGAGATTGAAGGTTAACGCCTCCTGCGGGGTACACCAGTGCAGTTGCTGGTGGTAGCGGGCGGCGAGCAGCCCGCTAAAACGCGGCACCCACCAGGCGTGCAGGTGAATCAGGCGGCCGGAAACCTCGCGCTGATGGCTGGCGATGTAGCGTTCCACCTCGGCGGTGATACCGAGCTCTTCCTGCAGTTCGCGGATAAGCGCCTGGGGCTGGCTTTCGCCAGGCTCGACTTTGCCACCGGCAAACTCCCACATGCCTGGCTGATCGGCGTGGGCAGGGCGCTGCGCCAGCAGAATGTTGCCGTCCTGTTCAATGACGGCGGCCACTACATCAAGCGTTTTTTGCATCTGAATCATCGTTCCTTGCAGGATAATGGCCTATTATCACCGTCTTTGTCTGTACCAGACAACCTTTAGCCCGCTGGAGATATGTCGTGCTCGATCGTCATCTGCATCCCCGCCTGAAACCGTTACTCAATGTCTGCGCCGCACGTCTGGAGCGCATCGGCATGACCGCCGATGGCGTCACGCTGACCGGCTTCGCTATTGGCGTACTGACGTTACCGTTTCTGGCGTTAGGCTGGTACGGCGCGGCGCTGGTGGCGATTGTGCTGAACCGCCTGCTGGACGGCCTGGATGGCGCGCTGGCACGTCGTCGGGGATTGACGGATGCGGGCGGGTTTCTCGATATCGCGCTCGATTTTCTGTTTTATGCGCTGGTACCGTTTGGTTTTATCCTCGCCGATCCGGCACAGAACGCGGTGGCCGGCGGCTGGCTGCTGTTTGCCTTTATCGGCACCGGCAGCAGTTTCCTCGCCTTTGCGGCGCTGGCGGCAAAGCATCAGATTGATAACCCGGGCTACGCCCACAAATCTTTTTACTATCTGGGCGGGCTGACGGAGGGGAGTGAAACTATCCTGCTGTTTGTGCTCTGCTGCCTGTTTCCGGCGCACTTTGCGTGGCTGGCCTGGCTTTTCGGCACGCTGTGCTGGCTGACGACCGCTACCCGGATTTACAGTGGCTACCTGACGCTGAAGCAGCTTCAGCGTCAGGCGTAGAGAATTACAGGCTACTCTGGGGGCCGCGTTCGCCGCGCTGTACCGGGTTTTTCGGATTGCTGCTCCACTCGTACCAGCCGCCGTCATACACCGAGACATTTTTCCAGCCCATGGCCCGGGCATACATGAAGGTTTCAGAAGCGCGCCAGCCGGTACCGCAGTAGAACGCCACCTGCTGATCCGGGCGGATGTTCCACTGTTGCCACATGGTAGCAATATCGTCGGCGCTGCGCATGGTGCCGTCCGGGTTATGGAAGTCTTCCATGTGGGTTGAGTCGCTTCCGGCGTGTCCCCAGCGGGCGCCGGCGATCTCACCTTTGGGCTTGATATAGCTGTAGCCGCTGGTGGTGCCGACAAACTCAGGCCAGGAACGAATGCTGACCAGCGACGCGTCCTGACGGTGCAGCAGTCCGCGCGCCTGCTCTTCATTGAGCATCAGCTGCGGTTGACCGGGGATCGGGGCGCCGAAGTCTGGCGCCGGTTTCGGCTCCGACGGCGTCCCTCGTTCTACTGGCAGGCCCGCATCGGACCAGGTTTTCCAGCCGCCATCGAGCAGACGAACGTCTTTCACCCCGGCATACAGCAGAATCTGCGCCACGCGGGCCGCCGCATACACGTCACGGCCGTAGAGGATCACCGTGGTGTCATGGCGAATCCCCTGTTTTGCCAGCAGTGCCTTCAGCTTGTCGTCAGAGACCTTGTTCCACAGCGGTTCGCTCTCCACCTCGTTGGTGTCGATGTAGCCGGCGCCGGGAATATGGTTCAGCAGATAAAATTTCGGCGCGCCCCAGGCGGCTTCCAGTACTTTCCACTCTCCGGCCGGCGCGGCGGTCACCGCTTTGCCTTGCTGGAGATCGTGCAGCCACTGCGGGTAAACCAGCTGTTCAAAATGCGGCAGTTTTTGCAGTCGGTCGGTCTGGGTGAGCGCATCGCTCAGGGTGTTGAGATGGGTAAACCCTGCGGCCTGCAGACGCGCTGCCACTTTGCGGTTGTCCGCCTCGCTACCGTACAGCGCCAGCGGCGAGGTGGCCTGCAACTGGTGCTGTTTCGCCCAGGTGCTAAGCCGATCGTCGCTCATGGCGCTGAGCCAGCTGGCGGAGAGGTTTAGCGCCTGCGGTTCATGGCCCTGGGGACCGTTAGCGGACTGGGGCCAGCCGTTGTAGAACGCGCTCAGACGGGTATCGATAGCGACACCGTGCTGTTGCTGCAAAGCGGAGAGCGTCAGCGTTGGCATGGTTTCAGCGGCGGAGGTGGTAGTAGCAGCAAGCCCGATCAGCAGGGCGAGTGCGGTCAATTGAGAAACACGTTTCATCGAAATGCCCGACAAGAGAAAATTGAGCGCACATTCTCCACTGCGACGCGGGCAAATTCTTTGCGGTAACGCAGGTTAGCCGGGGTTTCATTGCCAGTCGCTCATTTTCAGACAACGACCGCGGTCGGGGATATCGTGGCTGTCGTGAGTCACCAGCACGGCGGGGATCGCCAGCCGCGCCAGTTCATCGAAAACCCACTGGCGAAAATCAGCGCGCAGTTCGGCATCCAGGCGGTTAAAAGGCTCGTCCAGCAGTAGCGCTAACGGTCGTGCCAGCAGCGCCCGCAGCAGGCTCACTCGCGCACGCTGGCCGCCGGAGAGGGTCGCCGGATCGCGGGAGTAGAACCCGGTCAGTCCGGCCCGCTCCAGCGCCTGTTGCACCTGATTTTTGCGTTCACCACCGCGCACTTCAGCCGGCAGCGCCAGCAGCAGATTGTGCCCGACGCTGAAGTGGTCAAACAGCAGCGCATCCTGAAATAAAATCCCGATCCGACGCCGTTCGGTGGGCAGCGTATCGCAGCGGCTGTCGGCCAGCCACAGTTCGCCCGTGGCCTGAAAATGTTCCGCCAGCGCTCCTACCATCCAGGCAAACAGCGTGGATTTCCCGCTACCGGAAGGGCCCATCAGCGTCAATACTTCTCCGGCACGCACGGAAAACCCGACCTCGCGCAGCAGCGGCTGGTGGTGTTGTGTCAGGGTCAGATTCTTGACGGTGAGCACTAGCGTAATCCTCGGCGATAGCGGCCAGCCACACAGGCCAGCAGGGCAGTCAGACTAAAACAGAACGCCGGCAGCAGCAGTTGCCATAAGGCCTGCGCGGCAAGGGTTTGCGTATCGCCGCCGGCGCTGAGCGCCACGGCTTCGCTGGTGAGGGTGTTCATCCGCCCGGCCCCTAACCACAGTGTAGGCAGATATTGCGCGATACTCACCGAAAAACCGACCGCCAGCGCCGCCAGCAGCGGACGCAGCATTAGCGGCAGCGTGACCCGGAAGAATATCTTGCCGCGTCCCCAGCCAAGGGTGCGGGCGACCAGCGCCATACGCGGATCGCGCTGCCGCCAGGCCGGACGCAAAATAAATAACATCCACGGGATCACCCACAGCAGATGGCCCCACAATACGGTCATCATCTGGCCGTCCAGCCAGGCGTACAGCGCCAACTGATACTGTCCGTCAGCCAGCGGGAGCGCGGGTAATACCAACGGCAGCCAGACCCAGCTATCACCACGGGACGGGCCACACTCCAGCCACAGCAGGCACAGCGCAGCGCCGATCAACGCGGCCAGCAGCGCCAGCGTCAGGCTGGTGGCGAGGCTGCCGCTGACCGGCGCGGTGCCGTATGCCAGCCAGGTCAGAAACAGCGCGCAGCCCAGGCCGCAGAACGGCAGAAGTCCTGCCAGCAGTCGACCGGATCGCGCTTTCGACTGCGGGCGACGAATGCCGCGCAGATCCGCAGGCTGCCGCTGCCAGAGACGCCACAGGCCCCAGCCGCCAGCGACCAGACCCGCGAGGATCAGCAGCAGGAGCAGACTGGCGAGGGCCCCTTTTGCCTGCTGGAGTTCATCGCCCTGGTTTAACCATTGCCAGGCCAGCACCGCCAGGGTCGGCGGGTTTCCCGGACCGATCACCAGCGCAACATCGACCACCGACAGGCTCCACGCGGTGGTGGCGATCAGCACCAGCGTCATCGCTGGCAGCAGCGTCGGCAGAATAAGCCATTTCAGGCACTGCCAGCGGCCGTAGCCGAGGCTTTTCATCACCGTGACCTGCTCCGCCAGCCGTTTTTCTCCCAGCAGGCCATATACCACCCATAACAAGAAACCGCTCTCCTTGACGGCGAGGGTTAGCCCCAGGCCGATGCCGTAACGGTCGGCGAAGGGGGTACACAGGGTACAGACACGATAGAGCCAGCCGCCTTCGGCAAAGAGCAGCAGCGCCGCGGTAGCGAAAGCAACATGGGGCACCGCCAGCAGCAGCGGCAGACGTGACGCCAGCCGCTGCCAGCCGCGAGAGGGCCACAGCGCGCTAACGATCGTCAGAGTGATCAGTGCCGCAACCGCCACCGCCAGCAGCGTTGAAACCAGGGTGGCGGCCAGCGCCTGCCACAGTTGCGGGTCGGCAAACAGCGCCTGCCAGCTGGAAAGCTGAAGCGCCGGGGCGATCATCAACGCGATGCCGGGGAGCACGGGCAGATAAATCAGCACCATGCTTCCCCAGGCCAGCAGGATCAGTGCGTACCGTAGCGGCGCAGCCATTCCTGCTCCAACGCATCAACCCAGGCAGCGTGTGGTTCCGCCAGCACCGGCGGTCTGTTTTGCGGCATCAGCACCTGTAGCGCTTGCTGCTGCTGGGTGGAGAGCGATTCCGGATTTAACACGCTCGGATCGCCCCAGATGGCCGGATCGGCTTTACGCAACTGTGCCGCGGGCGAGAGCAGGAAATTGGCCACCACTTTGGCCCCGGCAGAGGCGCGGGCGCTGGCCGGGATCGCTACGAAGTGGACGTTGCCGAGCATGCCGCGTTTGAAGCCAAAGCTGTAGCTGTCAGACGGCAGTTCACCGCTGGCAGCTTTCTGCAAGGCGTGCAATGGGTTAAAGGTCATTGATAACGCGAGGGTGCCGTTGGTCAGCATCGCATCCATCCGGGAGGGGGACGCCGGGAAGTCTCGTCCTGCGCGCCATAGCTGAGGATGGAGCTGATCGAGATAGTGCCATAGCGGCGCGGTCACGGCGGCATAGCTTTTGGCGTTCGGCGGCTGACGCAGGGCCTCTGGCCGTTCCGTCAGGTTAATCAGCAACTGCTCGAGAAAAGCGGTCCCGGTGAAGTCGGGCGGGCGCGGGTAGGTGATGGTGCCTGGATGCGCGGTGGCAAAGTCCAGCAGGGCCTGCGGATCGCTGGGCGGCATCGGGGTCTGTGCGCGGCGGGCAATAAAGGTGAGCTGCGCGCCGCCCCATGGTGATTCAGCGCCATCGGTGGGGACGGAGAAATCTTCCCGGACCGGCAGACGGGTATCGACGTAACGCCAGTTAGGCAGCGACTCTGCCCAGCCGGTTTGCAGCAGCCTGGCGGCCTTCAGATTATGGAAGTTCTCGCCATTGACCCACAGCAGATCCACCGAGCCATTATGCTTTCGCCCGGCCCGGGCCTCGCTTTTCAGGCGTTTGACGGTATCGGCCGCATCGGCGATATGCACGATCCGTAGATCGACGGCATAGTCGCGTTTTACTTCGTCGCTGACCCAGTCGAGGTAGCGATTCACCGCCGGGTCACCGCCCCAGGCGTTAAACCACACCGTTTGGCCGCGAGCCTGCTCTTTGATGAGCTGCCAGCTTTCACCGGCGTTGGCGATGGTTGGCGTGAACCACAGCGCCGCCAGCCAGAGTAAACAATAGCGCATACCCATATCCTTATGATCTGATGTCGGAAGAGGTGGCCGTGGGGATCTGACACAAACCTTGCGCCGGGATCGCCATGGCGGAGTTAAAGCGGGCGGAGAGATTTTGTAAACCGATCAGCGCCGTCAGTTCGGTCAGGGCCTGAGGGTCGAAGCTGTCGGCCAGTCGGGCGCGCAGCGCATCGTCAACGGTGGGCGGCGTGAGGCTGGCGGCCTCGGCGTAGCTCAGCGCCAGCCGCTCCTGCTCGTTAAACAGTGGGCTATTACGCCAGTCGGCTACCGCTTGTAATTTATCGACGCTACCGGTGCGTTCCGCCAGCTTCATGCTGGTGATATCCTCGCAGAATTCACACAGGCACATCTGGGCAATACGGGCGCTGACCAGCGCGCGCAGCACCGGGTCGAGGGGCGAGCGTTTACGTTCCAGGTAACCGACGAACATCGACACCAGGTAAAACACAAACGGGATACGCCCCCACCAGCGAATAGGGCTGAGCACCTCGCCGTAGTGGCGACGATGGAGCCACGCCTGCGGGCGAAGGATCAGGGGGATCGTGTCGAGCGGCGGCAGTCGCATCAGGACTTCCTCTTATGTCGTTCGAGATAACAGGCTTTGGCGATAAAGATAATCAACGCCAAAGCAAACAGAATCGATAATGTAGTGACCAGCCAGAAGGTGCCTCCGGTCAGCATACTGCCAGCCCAGGAGTATATGATAGTCGCAGGCAACTGGCCGATGCCGGTGGCGAGCATAAACTGGCGAAAGCGAATCGAGGTCAGGCCGGCCGCGTAGCTGATGGGGTCAAAGGGGACGAACGGCAAAAGCCGGCAGATTAAAATCGTATGCTTGCCGTAACGCTCAAAAAAACTGTCCATCCCATGCAGTACCGTTTTGCCGGTCAGTTTTTCCACCGCTTCGCGACCGAGAATTCTGGCGATGTAAAAACACAGCGCCGCGCCGGCCATGGCGCTGGTCCAGGAGAGCAGCCCGCCCCAGAAGGCGCCAAATAACGAGGCGTTGGCAAAGGTGATCAGAAAGGCGGGCAGCGGGGCTACCACCGCCTGTAACAGCATTAAGGCGAAGGAGACCAGCGCCGCCTGAGCGCCATAAGAGTCAATAAAACGCTCAATAGCCTGCTGATCTAAGGCGGAAAACGCCGCCAGGCTGTGTTCAATGAAGGCGTTGACGCCGGGGATCAGCCACCAGGCAAGCAGCGCGCTTATCCCCGCGACGATAAGCACGCCCCGCCAGTACCAGACTAAAGACCCGCTATTTTTCGCCATCGTTCACCTGCCACCCGTCGGCAGAAATCTGCCGCTGGCGGGCAAAGATTTTTGCCCCCTGAATGATGCCAAACAAGACCAGACCAGCGAGGCTCAGCTTCAGCACGAAGCCCAGGGTGATCCCCTCCCGGACAAGCTCGCTGGCCATCAGGGTGTAGATGAACAGCCCCGGCAGAGTGGTCAGCGCCGAGATCAGCGTGAATGACCAGAATGGAATAGCCGTCAGGCCATAAGCGTAGTTCTGGATATTGTAGGGAAACAGGGGAACCAGGCGGGTCAAAATTAAAAAGTCGCTGCCGCTGCGGGCTATACCGCGTTCAATCGCCTGAAAGGTGGCGGTATGGCCGGCATATTTCAGCAGCAGATCGCGCCCCAGCCAGCGGGCCAGCAGGAAAGAGAGCGCCGAGGCCATCGTCGCCGCGCACAGCGAGAGTATCGTTCCCCACAGTGGGCCAAAGACCACACCGCCGACCATCACCAGGATACTGCCCGGGAACAGGCACAGGGTGGCGACGATAAACAGGGCGATGTACAACGTCCAGCCCAGGGCACCGCTTTGGCGGATGAGGGTCTGCAGATGATGAAAATGCGTAATCAGGTCGGCGAAGCCGGAAAGGGTGATAACGACGGCCAGAACAGAGAGCAGGGCGATAATAATCAGCAGCTTATATTCTGCCGGGTAACGGCTTCTTTTGCATTGCGGAGTCTCCTGTATCAACCCTGTGTCGCGCGCGCTTTCCCACCGGGAAAAGTGGGCGAGACAGTATTACAAATGACGAATCACAACAATGTCTTACCGCTGATTTATTGATGTTGCTCAGAAAAAGGTGACTCTCCACGACCGCGAGGGTCGGGAGAGTCGATAGCGCGACGGCGTTACGGTTTAAAGGTGGCCCAGATCGGCGCATGGTCCGACGGTTTTTCCATGCCACGGATCTCGTAATCGATGCCGGTTTCAACGCAGCGCTGGGCCAATGGTTCGCTGGCCAGCAGCAGGTCAATACGCAGCCCGCGGTTATCGTCGAAGCCTTTAGAGCGGTAATCGAACCACGAGAAACGATCGTTAGTTTGTGGGTTGGCGCGGCGCCAGGTATCGACCAGCCCCCAGCCCATCAGGCGATCCATCCACTCACGCTCTTCCGGCAGGAACGAGCACTTGCCGGTGCGCAGCCAGCGCTTGCGGTTCTCTTCGCCGATGCCGATGTCCAGATCGGTTGCGCTGATGTTCATATCGCCCATGATCAGCACCGGATTGTCTTTATTCAGCGCGCTCTCAAGGTAGTTTTGCAGGTTCTGGTAAAACGCGGCTTTGGCCGGGAATTTGGTTTCGTGATCGCGGCTTTCCCCCTGCGGGAAGTAGCCGTTAATGACCGTCACGTTACCAAATGCCGAGGGAATCTCCGCCATGATGATGCGGCGCTGGGCCTCTTCGCCATCATCAGGGAACCCGCGACGCACCGAGACCGGCGTCTCTTTGGTCAGCAGCGCCACGCCATAGTGGCCTTTTTGTCCGTGGTAGAACACGTTGTAGCCGAGCTTTGCGACCTCTTCGAGAGGAAACATGTCGTCGTGCACTTTGGTTTCTTGTAAGCCGATCACGTCGGGCTGGTGCTTGTCGACGATGGCGGCCAGCTGGTGAGGACGGGCACGCAGGCCGTTGATATTAAAAGAGACAAATTTCATAGTCGCTGCCACTGTGCAAGGTGAATAGTGCAGGGATGGTAGCAGAATTTCGTCGAGCTGGCTGCCGGAAGGCATTTTATTGTGCCTGTTAGTGTTATAGGCGCGGCGAGGATTGCTATTGCGCACCATGCTGGCGCAAGTTGCGCCAAAAAAGGGCGAATTTTTACGATAAATTTCGCATACGATCACAAATGCAGAATTATATCTTACTCATGCATAACACAGCTGTTTTATTCACTGCCTGTGGCGCAAAATAAGATAGTTATTCACTAATTATGCATTAGATGTGAATAATCTACTTTTGTAACTCCTTGATATTCCGTTATTGACCCCGGTTTATGCACTTTTACTGCTGGCTGGCACGAAGTGTGCAATCTACATTTACAGCGTAACAACTCATAATATTTAACATTATTAATACTTTTTATTTACCTGAAGAGGTCGATATGTCTCAGTCAATTACGCGTAGCAACTTTGATGAATGGATGATGCCGGTCTACGCGCCGGCGGCTTTTATTCCGGTACGTGGTGAAGGGTCGCGCCTGTGGGATCAGCAGGGCAAAGAGTACATCGACTTTGCTGGCGGTATCGCGGTTAACGCGCTTGGTCATGCTCACCCGCGACTGGTTAAGGCGCTGACGGAACAAGCCGGAAAATTCTGGCACACCGGCAACGGTTACACCAATGAGCCGGTCCTGCGTCTCGCGAAACAGCTTATCGACGCCACCTTCGCCGACCGGGTGTTCTTCTGTAACTCCGGCGCGGAGGCCAACGAGGCGGCGCTGAAGCTGGCGCGCAAATACGCCCACGATCGCTTCGGTAGCCAGAAAAGCGGCATCGTGGCGTTCAACAACGCTTTCCACGGGCGCACCTTGTTTACCGTCTCCGCCGGCGGACAACCGGCTTATTCTCAGGATTTTGCGCCGCTGCCGCCGCAGATCCAGCATGCCGCCTATAACGATCTCGACGCCGCCCGCGCGCTGATCGATGACAACACCTGTGCGGTGATTGTGGAGCCGATGCAGGGTGAAGGTGGCGTAGTGCCCGCCGACCCGGCGTTTCTGCGCGGCCTGCGTGAACTCTGCGATACCCATCAGGCGCTGCTGATTTTTGATGAAGTCCAGACCGGCGTGGGGCGTACCGGCGAGTTGTACGCCTACATGCGCTATGGCGTGATACCGGATCTGCTGTCGACGGCGAAAGCGCTGGGCGGCGGTTTCCCGATTGGCGCGCTGCTGGCGAGCGAAACTTGTGCCAGCGTCATGACGGTAGGGACCCACGGGACCACCTATGGTGGGAACCCGCTGGCCTGTGCGGTGGCGGGTGAAGTGCTGTCCATCGTCAATACGCCGGCGGTGCTGAACGGCGTTAAGCAACGTCATCAGTGGTTTAGCGAACGACTGAACGCCATTAACGCCCGTTACGGCCTGTTCAAGGAGATCCGTGGCATGGGGTTGCTGATCGGCTGCGTGCTGAACGATGCCTGGGCCGGCAAGGCGAAAGCCATTAGTACACAGGCTGCGGAAGACGGGCTGATGATTTTGATTGCCGGGGCCAACGTGGTGCGTTTCGCCCCGGCGCTGATTGTGAGTGAGGAAGAGGTGAACACCGGGCTGGATCGCTTTGAGCTGGCCTGCCGCCACTTCCTCGCGGGAGCATCATCATGATGGTGATCCGTCCGGTTGCGCCAGACGATCTGGCCGGTCTGATGATCCTTGCCGGGGAAACCGGCGGCGGGCTGACGTCGTTGCCGGCGGATGAAGCGACGCTGGCGGCACGCATTGAGCGCTCAATGAAGACCTGGCGTGGAGAGCTGCCAAAAAGCGAACAGGGTTACGTGTTCGTGCTGGAAGACAGCGTCAGCGGCAAGGTGGTGGGGATTTGTGCCATTGAAGTGGCGGTAGGGCTGAACGATCCCTGGTACAACTACCGCGTGGGGACGCAGGTGCATGCCTCGAAAGAGCTTAATGTCTACAACGCACTGCCGACGCTGTTTCTCAGCAACGATCACACCGGCAGCAGCGAGCTGTGCACGCTGTTTCTCGACCCCGCCTGGCGTAAAGAGGGCAACGGCTACCTGCTGTCGAAATCGCGCTTTATGTTTATGGCCGCGTTTCGCGAGCACTTTAATGAAAAAGTGGTGGCGGAGATGCGCGGCGTGATTGACGAGAATGGCTACTCGCCGTTCTGGGAAAGCCTCGGGAAACGCTTTTTCGCTATGGAGTTTTCCCGCGCTGACTACCTGTGCGGCACCGGGCAAAAAGCTTTTATTGCTGCCTTAATGCCCAAGCATCCGCTGTATATCGACTTTTTATCCGACGAAGCGCGTGCGGTGATCGGCGAGGTACACCCGCAAACCGCGCCGGCTCGTGCGGTGCTGGAGAAAGAAGGGTTCCGTTATCGCAACTATATCGACATCTTCGACGGCGGGCCGACGCTGGAGTGTGACATTGACCGGGTGCGGGCGATTCGGAAAAGCCGGATGGTCACCGTGGCTGAAGGACAGCCTGCGCCGGGGGAATGGCCGCTTTGCCTGGTGGCCAATGAACAGTATCAGCAGTTTCGCGCCATGCTGGTTGCGGCCGATCCGCAGACCGATCGCCTGCTGTTAAGCCCCCGCGAACTGGATGTCCTGAAATGCCACGCTGGCGACTCGCTGCGGTTGGTTCAGCTGATCCCTGAGGAGAAAAAATCATGAGTTTGTGGATTAACGGCGACTGGCAGAGCGGACGCGGCCCGGCCCGCACTAAAACCGACCCGGTCAGCCAGGTGCTGCTGTGGCAGGGCAACGACGCCGACGCCGGGCAGGTTGCCCTGGCGGTGAAGGCCGCGCGCCAGGCGTTCCCGGCGTGGGCCAGGCAGCCATTCAGCGCCCGGCAGACGATCGTCGAAAAATTTGCCGTGCTGCTGGAGACGCACAAAGCCGCGCTGACGGCGATTATCGCGGCGGAAACCGGCAAGCCGCAATGGGAGGCCGCCACGGAAATCGGCGCGATGATCAACAAGATTGCGATCTCGCTGAAAGCCTACCATAGCCGTACCGGTGAAGCACAGACCACCATGAGCGATGGTGCGGCAACGCTGCGCCACCGGCCTCACGGGGTGCTGGCGGTATTTGGTCCCTACAATTTCCCCGGGCATCTGCCTAACGGCCATATCGTGCCGGCGCTGCTGGCCGGAAATACGCTGGTGTTCAAGCCCAGCGAACTGACGCCCAACAGCGGCGAGGCGGTGGTGAAACTGTGGGCCGAGGCGGGTCTGCCGCCGGGGGTGTTGAACCTGCTCCAGGGCGGACGGGAAACCGGCGAAATGCTGAGCGCCCGGCCGGATATTGACGGGCTGTTGTTCACCGGCAGTTCGGCGACCGGCTTTCAGCTGCATCGCCAGCTGGCCGGGCAGCCAGAAAAAATTCTGGCGCTCGAAATGGGAGGCAATAACCCGCTGATCGTTGATGAACCGCAGGATATTGATGCGGCGGTGCATCTGACTATTCAGTCGGCCTTTATCACCGCCGGGCAGCGCTGCACCTGCGCGCGTCGGCTGCTGGTGAAGCGGGGCGAAACCGGCGATCGTTTTCTTGACCGATTAGTGACGGTGTCACAAAACGTGATTCCCGGCACCTGGGATGCTTCCCCCCAGCCGTTCATGGGAGGATTGATCTCTGCCCAGGCGGCGCACAAGGTCCATCAGGCCTGGCTCAAACTGGTTGCCAGCGGTGGCACCACGCTGCTGGAGCCGCGGCTGCTGCAGGCCGGTACCTCGCTGCTGACGCCGGGGATTATCGAGCTGACGGAAGTAGCCGGGGTCGCGGATGAAGAGGTCTTCGGGCCGCTGCTTGGGGTCTGGCGTTATGACGATTTTGATCAGGCGATAGCGCTGGCGAACGCCACCCGCTTCGGCCTCTCATGCGGGCTGATCTCGCCCGACCGGGAGAAATTCGACCGCCTGCTGCTGGAGGCGCGCGCCGGGATCGTCAACTGGAATAAACCGCTGACCGGCGCGGCCAGTACTGCACCCTTTGGCGGGACCGGTGCCTCCGGTAACCATCGCCCAGGGGCGTGGTACGCCGCGGATTATTGCGCCTGGCCGATGGCAAGCCTCGAAACGCCAACGCTGAGCATGCCGGAAACCCTCAGCCCTGGTCTCGACTTTTGGCGGGGTGGGTCACAATGAAAGCCTGGGAGCTGAATCTTGACGGGCTTCCTGGCCTGACCCATCACTACGCCGGGCTTTCTTTTGGCAATGAGGCCTCGACCCGCCACCGCTACCGGGTCTCCAGCCCGCTGCTGGCGGCACAGCAGGGGCTCAAGAAGATGAAAGCGCTGGCGGATGCCGGGTATCCGCAGGCGGTGATGCCGCCGCAGGAGCGCCCGAATGTGCCGCTGTTGCGCCAGTTGGGCTTCAGCGGCAGCGACCCGCAGGTCATCGAGAAGGCGGCCCGTCAGGCACCGGATCTGCTGTCGGCGGTCAGTTCGGCTTCGTCGATGTGGGTAGCTAACGCGGCTACGGTGTCGCCCTCTGTCGATTCGCTCGACGGTCGGGTCCACCTGACCGTTGCCAATCTTAACGATAAATTCCATCGTGCCAGCGAAGCGCCGACCACGGAGGCATTGCTGCGGGCGATCTTTCCCGACCCGCAACATTTTGCGGTCCATTCGGCGCTCCCACAGGTGGCGCTGTTCGGCGATGAAGGGGCGGCCAACCATAACCGGCTGGGCGCGGAGTATGGCGCTCCCGGTCTGCAGCTCTTTGTCTATGGCCGTCAGCAGGGCGGTAATGATGAGCGGCCGCAGCGTTATCCGGCGCGACAGACCCGCGAAGCCAGTGAAGCGGTCGCGCGCCTGAACCTGGTTAACCCGCGGCAGGTGATTTTTGCCCAGCAGAACCCGGCGATCATCGACAAAGGCGTGTTTCATAACGATGTGATTGCGGTCAGCAATCAGCAGGTGCTGTTTTGCCATGAGCAGGCGTTTGTCGATCAGTCTCAGCTGATGCAGCAACTGGCCGGGCAGGTCGCCGGTTTTACGCCGGTCGTGGTGCCGACCCGCGCCGTCAGCGTAGAAGATGCGGTGGCGACCTATCTGTTCAACAGCCAGCTGCTGAGTAAATCCGATGGCGCGATGCGTTTGATTTTGCCTCAGGAGGCGCGGGAGCATGCCGGGGTCTGGCGCTATCTGAACCAGCTGCTGGCGGAAGCTAACCCAATTGATGAACTGCAGGTGTACGACCTGCGCGAAAGCATGGCCAACGGCGGCGGTCCGGCCTGTCTGCGCTTGCGAGTGGTGGTGCGCGAAGAGGAGCTTCGGGCTGTCAACCCGGCGGTGATGATGAACGATGCACTATTTGCCACCCTCAATGACTGGGTCGAACGCTACTATCGCGACCGTCTGACCCAGGCGGATCTGGCTGACCCGCAGTTGCTAAGCGAAGGCCGCGAGGCTCTCGACCGGCTGACGCAAATCCTGCAGCTCGGTTCCGTCTACCCGTTCCAGCACTAGCTGCGGTCGTGTTTATCTTTTCAAGGAGGCGTCGTGGACGACTTTCTGGCATTAACTCTGGCGGGGCGCTTGCCCCACCATTTTCATGGCGAAACCGCCCATTTTCGCTGGCACTGGCTGGATTGCGGGGTGCTGCAACTGACTCCGCACGCCCGCTGTGAGCGCTCGCTGGTGCTCTCATCAGGTCTGCACGGCAATGAAACCGCGCCGGTGGAAATGGTGCATGATCTGCTCCAGCAACTGTTTACCGGCGAGCTACCGCTGCGCTGGCGGCTGCTGGTGGTTTTTGGCAACCCTGGCGCGTTACGCGCGGATAAACGCTACCTCGATAGCGATATTAACCGGATGTTTGGTGGGTGCTGGCAGCAGTTTCCCGCCGGTGAGGAGACCCGCAGAGCGCGTCTGCTGGAAAAGACGCTGACCCGGTTTTATGCCGCCTCTACGGGACTGCGCTGGCACCTGGATTTACATACCGCCATCCGCGGGTCGCGACATACGCGCTTCGGCGTGCTTCCGGCGCGGGAAACGCCGTGGGACGAGGGATTCTTACACTGGCTCGCAGGAGCCGGGCTGGAGGCGCTGGTGTTTCATCAGCAGCCGGCGGGAACCTTCAGTCATTACAGCAGTGAACATTTTGACGCGCTCTCCTGCACTCTTGAGTTGGGTAAGGCGCTACCGTTTGGGGAGAATGACCTTGCGCAATTCGCTGTCACCCGCAAGGCCTTAATGCGTCTGCTGGTGGGAGATCTGACGGTGGTTGACAGCGACGCGGCGCCGCTGCGCTACCGGGTGGTGCAGCAGATCATCCGCAAGAGTGATAATTTCCAGCTGCATATGTCGGCGCAGACCCTCAACTTTACCGCCTTCACCGCCGGTACCCTGCTGGCAGAAGATGGCGAGACACGTTACACGGTGGAGAAGGCGCAGGAGTACGTGCTGTTTCCTAACCCTTCGGTGGCGACGGGCCTGCGCGCCGGGCTGATGCTGGAGCGCATCCCCTGAATATCTTCGCCGCTCATGCGGGCGGCATCGTTAATTTTTCACCGCCATTTTTTAGTTCCGTTCTTATTTTTTCGTGCTTTGAGATTTGATTGCGGATTATTCCTGGATAAATGCTTTGTTTTTAATCTGTGTTGCTTTATAGTTTTGGTTAATGTCATTAAAAACAGCCTGTTAAATAACATTTGTTGCAATTATTTTCCTCCATTCCTTATTTTCTCCATAATTGGTGAGAAACTGTTTATTACACTTTCATTGTTTTACTCTTGCTCTGACTAATTGACGATAAACGTCGTAAAGTTTATCTCGTCAACACGGCAAATCGCCGTAAGAATAACGTAAAGTAAGGACTGATTATGAAGAAGATTACTGCTCTGTTTGTTGCCTCTACCCTGGCCCTGGGCGCTGCTAACCTGGCCCACGCTGCTGATACCACTGCAACACAAACCGAAAGCAAACCGATGATGCACCATAAAGGGATGCACGGCGGCCCGCACGAGATGATGTTCAAAGGTCTGAATCTGACCGATGCGCAAAAACAGCAGGTCCGCGACATCATGAAAGGCCAGCGCGACAACATGAAACGTCCGTCACTGGACGAGCGCCGCGCGATGCATAACCTGATCGCCAGCGATACCTTCGATAAAGCGAAGGCAGAAGCGCAGATTGACAAGATGGAAGCCCAGCACAAAGCAATGGCGCTTTCCCGTATGGAAACCCAGAACAAGATCTACAACATCCTGACGCCGGAACAGAAAAAACAGTTCAATGCGAATTTTGAGAAGCATCTGACAGATCGCAAAGCGCCAGAAGGTAAAATGCCTGCATCAGCTGAGTAATTCAGCGCACTGAATGAAGACCGCCGGTCTTGCCCAACACTTGCCGTATGGCATTGGGCAGGACCGGCGGTTTTTTCGTTTGTGCGGTACAGGTTTTTTGTTCTTCGCTGCAAAAAATAACCCCGGCAGAGGCCGGGGTTGTGTCGTCAGCAGGGCAGGCGCTATTTTTTCCAGAAATCGTCGAAGACGGTGATCGGCGGGCGGCGCTTATGCTCGGTTTTCAGATACCAGCCTTCAATGATGCCCGCGGTTTTGGCATCCAGCGTTTTGCCTTCCAGATAGTCGTCGATATTTTCGTAGGTCACACCAAGTGCCACTTCATCCGGCAGGGACGGGCGGTTGTCTTCCAGATCGGCGGTCGGGAGCTTCTTATAGAGATGCTCCGGGCAGCCTAATTGCGCCAGCAGCTGTTTGCCCTGGCGTTTATTGAGGCGGAAGATCGGGTTGATGTCCGTACCGCCGTCACCGTATTTGGTGAAAAAGCCGGTAATCGCCTCTGCGGCGTGGTCGGTGCCGACCACCACACCGTGGGTCATGCCGGCAATGCTGTACTGCGCTTTCATGCGTTCACGGGCTTTCTCATTGCCGCGAACAAAGTCGCTGAGCTCGATGCCGGCTTCACGTAGGGCCTGCTCGCTGGCCAGCACGGCACCTTTAATATTCACCGTCAGCACGCGATCGGGCTGAATAAAGGCGATGGCGTCCTGACAGTCCTGCTCATCTGCCTGAACGCCGTAGGGCAGGCGCACGGCGATAAACTGCAGCTCCGTCTTCCCGGTTTCCGCACGCAGTTCATTGATAGCCTGCTGGCACAGTTTCCCGGTCAACGTTGAGTCCTGGCCGCCGCTGATGCCCAACACCAGTGACTGTATAAAAGGATAGGTCTGCAAATAGGATTTCAAGAAATCCACGCTGCGGCGGATCTCGCCTTCAGCATCAATCTGGGGCTTAGCACCCAGCGCCTGAATAATTTCGTGTTGTAGCGTCATCGCGCCCTCCGGGAAGTGAATCTGTTTGGCTGCCAGTTAGGGTTTAAGCTACCTCTTTGACGGTAAAACGACAAGGATCACAGTTTTGACTGATGCAAAAGAAGGCAATCAACGACATATACCCGTCATACTTCAAGTTGCCTGGGTGTTGGCTGCACCCGCGCACCCCAGTCACTTACCTGAGTAAGCTCCTGGGGATTTACGGCTTTGCCGCCTACAAGCAACTCGAATTATTTAGGGTATAGATATTTTTTATTAGAAAGATCTTAAATTTAGCCGATTTGGACCTTCAGCTTGAAAAATAACGGTTTTTATTCCAGGCTTATTAACACACGAATAAAAGAGGACGGAATATGAACAAGCATTTTGCAGGATTTTTAGGCGCAGCAGCAGTATTGACCATTCTGGCTGGTTGTACTGCCTACGATCGTACCGCTGACCAGTTCACGCAGCCGGTAGTTAAAGATGTGAAAAAAGGCATGACCCGTTCACAGGTCCTGCAGATCGCGGGTAAACCGGCATCTGAGGTCACCATGATCCACGCTCGCGGAACCTGCCAGACCTACATCCTGGGTCAACGAGATGGTAAAATGGAGACCTACTTTGTCGCCCTCGATGAGACCGGGCACGTCATGAACTCTGGCTACCAGACCTGTGCCGAATACGATACCGACCCGCGCACGACTAAGTAGTTCATCACGCTTAGATCTACGAAAGCCCGACCACCGGTCGGGCTTTTTCATGAGCACTGATGCTTATTTAATTGCGCGAATTATTTGAGGGAAATGTGAAGGTTGTCAAAACGCGAGGTCAATGAGAGACAATTTTGATTAACCAGGAATTATCCAGGTCCCGAGCGATGCCGTATACTCAATGCATAAACAATATTAATCGAAATGACGACACGCCTTAGCCGGCTTTCAGACTTAAGGTGATTCTGAAGCCGCCAGGTCTTACAAATTGAGGAAGCGCTCATGGAAAAGAAACACATCTATTTATTCTGTTCGGCTGGAATGTCTACATCACTACTGGTCTCAAAAATGCGGGCGCAGGCAGAAAAATATGAAGTGCCGGTCATCATTGAAGCCTATCCGGAAACCCTGGCTGGAGAAAAAGGCCCGCAAGCTGATGTCGTATTATTAGGCCCACAAATTGCGTATATGCTTCCAGAAATTCAGCGGCTGTTGTCGAATAAGCCGGTGGAAGTTATCGACTCGACGCTGTATGGCAAAGTCGATGGTTTAGGTGTCCTGAAAGCGGCCGTTGCGGCCATTAAGAAAGCTGCTGCACAATAATTTTATTTTAAAACTCGATATCTTTTCGTGATTTCGCTGGGGAAATTGTCCACAGCGGTAATATGGAACTGGCGAAAAAGTGAAAGGTGAGAGTTTATTTCCCGTCAAAGAGTAATTTCATACATCATGCCGTAATTATTCGATTACGGCTTTAAAGGGTATTTGATATGAGTAAAGTGATTGACTCGCTTGAAAAGGTACTCCTTCCTTTTGCTGTTAAAATAGGAAAGCAACCGCACATCAATGCGATTAAAAACGGCTTTATTAAATTAATGCCGCTGACCCTTGCGGGGGCCATGTTCGTATTAATCAACAACGTATTTTTGAGCTTTGGTGAAGGTTCTTTCTTCTATTCAATGGGTATTCGCCTGGATGGCTCAACCATTGAAACATTAAACGGCTTTAAAGCCATCGGCGGAAACGTTTATAACGGTACGTTAGGCATTATGTCGCTGATGGCGCCATTCTTTATCGGCATGGCGCTGGCTGAAGAGCGAAAAGTCGATCCGCTGGCGGCAGGTCTGCTGTCGGTTGCGGCATTTATGACCGTGACTCCCTACAGCGTGGGCGAAGCCTATGCGGTCGGTGCCAACTGGCTGGGTGGGGCGAACATTATCTCGGGCATGATCATCGGCCTGCTGGTGGCAGAAATGTTCACCTTTGTTATCCGTCGCAACTGGGTTATCACCCTGCCGGATAGCGTACCGGCCTCGGTATCGCGTTCATTCTCAGCGTTGATTCCGGGTTTCCTGATCCTGTCCGTATTCGGCATTATCTCGTGGCTGTTGGCGAACCATGGCAGCAACTTCCACCAGATTATCATGGACTCCATCTCCAAACCGCTGGCGTCAATGGGCAGCGTGGTGGGCTGGGCTTACGTTATCTTCAACTCCCTGCTGTGGTTCTTTGGTGTACACGGTTCACTGGCGCTGACCGCGCTGGATAACGGCATCATGACCCCATGGGCGCTGGAAAACATCGCGCTGTACAACCAGTACGGTTCTGTTGAAGCTGCTATCGCCGCGGGTAAAGAGTTCCACTTCTGGGCTAAGCCGATGCTGGATTCCTACATTCTGCTGGGTGGTTCCGGGGCAACGCTCGGCCTGATTATCGCCATCTTCATCGGTTCACGCCGTGCGGATCACCGTCAGGTGGCTAAGCTGGCGCTGCCGTCAGGCATCTTCCAGATTAACGAGCCGATTCTGTTTGGTCTGCCGATCATCATGAACCCGGTGATGTTCATCCCGTTCGTCCTGATTCAGCCGATTCTGGCGGCGATTACGCTTGCTGCCTACTCGATGGGGATTATCCCACCGGTGACCAACCTGGCACCGTGGACCATGCCTACCGGCCTCGGCGCGTTCTTTAACAGTAACGGCAGTATCGCTGCACTCTTCGTGGCGCTGTTCAACCTGGGTGTGTCGGTGCTGGTTTACCTGCCGTTCGTGGCGGTCTCCAATAAGGCGCAGGCGGTGATTGAAGAGCAGGAAAGCGAAGAAGATATCGCTAACGCACTGAAATTCTGATGTCGAGCGGTACGGGAGCACTCCCGTACCGCCTGAGAAACGAGGGAATAATTATGTTTGATCTGGACCATATCGACGCAGTTGCTGCACCTGAGAACGACCTCGAAGAGGTTGTGATGGGGCTGATTATCAACTCCGGACAGGCCCGCAGCCTGGCCTATGCTGCACTGAAGCAGGCAAAGCAGGGCGACTTCGCCGCCGCTAAAAACATGATGGAGCAGTCGCGCCTGGCGCTGAGTGAAGCACATCGTGTACAGACCCAACTGATTGAAAGCGATGAAGGTGAAGGTAAAATGAAGGTCAGCCTGGTGCTGGTTCATGCGCAAGATCATTTGATGACCTCAATGCTGGCACGTGAACTGGTTGCCGAATTGATTGAGCTGCACGAGAAGGTACAATAGGCCATCTACACGATGAGGCAGCCAAAGATGATAACCACCGAGATCAGTACCGCCAGAGAACAGCAGCTTTTCAACGGCAAAGATTTTCATGTGGTTATTTACAACAAAACGGAAAGCGTAAGCGGGCTTCACCAGCATGATTATTACGAGTACACCATCGTTTTAACCGGGCGTTATTACCAGGAAATCAACGGTAAACGGGTGCTGCTGGAGCGCGGGGATTTTGTCTTTATCCCAATGGGGTCGCATCATCAGAGCTTTTATGCTTTTGGCGCGACACGCATTCTTAACGTGGGTATCAGCAAGCGTTTCTTTGAGAAACACTATTTACCGCTGCTGCCGTTTGGACTGGTCGCTTCACAGGTCTACGCTGTCAAAAGCACCTTTCTTAGTTATATCGAGTCGGTGATTGCTTCGCTGAATTTTCGCGATACCGAATTTGACGAATTTATTGAACTGGTGTCGTTTTATACCATTAACCGTTTACGGCATTACCGCGAGGAGCCGGTGCAGGATGTCATTCCGCAATGGCTGAAAAATACCGTCGAGGATATGCACGATAAACTGAAGTTTGGCGAAGGGGCGCTTGAGAATATGATTGAGCGTTCCGGGAAAACTCAGGAATATTTAACCCGGGCGACCCAGCGCTATTATGGTAAGACGCCGATGCAGATTATTAATGATATTCGCATCAATTTCGCGAAAAAACAGCTGGAAATCACCAACTATTCGGTCACTGATATTGCCTATGAGTCGGGATACAGTAGCCCAAGTCTGTTTATTAAAACATTCAAACGGCTGACCTCTTTTACCCCGAGCAATTATCGTAAAAAGCTGACCAGCATTAATTAATCCGGGGCGGAATGTTCCGCCTCAGACACTATTCAAGTTACTGTCCGTGTAGATGCGGAGGGTAGGCTACGTGCAATTCGCGATGCCAAAAGGGAGAGTAAAATGAGCCAGAAATTAAAAGTTGTCACGATCGGCGGCGGAAGCAGCTACACCCCAGAATTACTGGAAGGGTTCCTGAAACGTTATCACGAGCTGCCGATAACGGAACTGTGGCTGGTGGACGTGGCGGAAGGCCAGGAAAAACTCGATATTATTCATGCACTGTGCGAGCGCATGGTGGAAAAAGCCGGCGTGCCGATCAAGGTCTACAAAACGCTGGATCGCCGTGCCGCCCTCGAAGGTGCTCACTTCGTTACCACCCAGTTGCGCGTCGGCCAGCTTAAGGCCCGAGAAAAAGACGAGCGCATTCCGCTCAGCCACGGCTATCTTGGTCAGGAAACCAACGGTGCAGGTGGGTTGTTTAAAGGCCTGCGTACCATTCCGGTAATTTTTGATATCGTCAAAGACGTGCAGGAAATCTGCCCGGATGCCTGGATCATCAACTTTACCAACCCGGCCGGGATGGTTACCGAAGCGGTCTATCGTCACACCGGCTTCAAACGTTTCATCGGCGTCTGCAATATTCCTATCGGCATGAAAATGTTCATCACCGACGTGCTGCAGCTGAGCCCGAGCGATGAGCTGTCTATCGATCTGTTTGGTCTGAACCACCTGGTGTTCGTGCGCGATGTGCTGGTTAACGGCGTGTCTCGTTTCGACGAGCTGCTGGATGGTGTCGCAGCCGGCACCCTGAGCGCCAACTCGGTAAAAAACATCTTCGATCTGCCGTTCAGCGAGGGGCTGATTCGCTCTCTGCGCCTGATTCCGTGCTCCTATCTGCTGTACTACTTCAAGCCAAAAGAGATGCTGGCTATCGAAATGGGAGAGTATTACAAAGGCGGCGCCCGTGCCCAGGTGGTGCAGAAAGTCGAGAAACAGCTGTTCGAGCTGTATAAAAATCCGGATCTCAACGTCAAACCGAAAGAGCTGGAGCTGCGCGGCGGGGCCTATTACTCCGATGCGGCCTGCGAAGTCATCAACGCCATCTACAATGACAAGCAGACCGAGCACTACGTCAACATTCCACACCATGGCCATATCGATAACATCCCGGCCGACTGGGCGGTGGAAATGACCTGTACGCTGGGCCGTGACGGGGCAACCCCGACGCCACGTATTACTCATTTCGATGAGAAAGTGCTGGGGCTGATTTATACCATCAAAGGGTTTGAAGTAGCGGCCAGCCAGGCGGCGATCAGCGGAGAGCTTAACGATGTGCTGCTGGCGCTGAATTTAAGCCCGCTGATCCATTCTGACCGCGATGCCGAACTGCTGGCGCGTGAAATGATCCTGGCGCACGAAAAGTGGCTACCAAACTTTGCGGCGACCATTGAAAAACTGAAACACTAACAGGAGCGGCCGATGGAACGCGTGTTAATCGTTAATGCCGACGATTTTGGCCTGAGTAAAGGCCAGAACTACGGGATTATTGAAGCCTGCAAAAATGGACTTGTCACGTCGACAACGGCGCTGGTCAACGGGGCGGCTATTGGTCACGCCGCCCAGCTGAGCCGCAGCGTCCCGGAGCTGGGCATCGGGATGCATTTTGTCCTGACGCTGGGCGAGCCGTTATCGGCCATGCCGGGGCTGACCCGCGAGGGACGGTTAGGCAAGTGGATCTGGCAGATGGCGGAAGAAGACAGCCTGCCGCTGGACGAAATCGCGCATGAGCTGGAGTGCCAGTATCGCCGGTTTGTCGAGCTGTTTGGCTGCGAACCGACGCACATCGACAGCCATCATCATGTGCATATGATCGCCGGGATTTACCCGATTGTGGCCGCGTTTGCCCGCGAAAAAGGGGTGGCGCTGCGTATTGACCGCCAGCTCGCCCAGCGGGATGGCCTGGCGCAGGACGCGGCGCGCAGCAGCGACGGCTTTACCAGCGAGTTTTACGGCGAGGCCATTTCTGAAGCGCTGTTTTTGCAAACCCTCGATGATTCCATTCAACGTGATGAAACATCGCTGGAAGTGATGTGTCACCCGGCATTTGTTGATAACACCATCATGGGGAGCGCCTATTGCTACCCGCGCCTGGCGGAGCTGGAGGTGCTGACGTCGGCATCGCTGAAGTATGCGATTGCTGAACGCGGTTATCGTTTAGGAACCTATCGCGACGTGTAATCTGAAGCACGCAGGGGAGGCTTGTCCTCCCCTGATTTCATCTCAACCCACTCTCTGATATTCCGCCAGCCGCACTGAACGTACAACGTTAGGGGCGACGAAAGGGGCTGCAATCGGCTATCATAGCTGATTATGTTTCCCGCTTTGTTTAGTGAATCTATCGGTTATGAAAACACTTCGCCAACAAAATCGCCCTGTCATTAGCTACGTGCCTCGAGTGGAGCCAGCCCCGCCGGAACACGCCGTCAAAATGGACGGTTTTCGCGATGTGTGGCTGCTGCGGGGTAAATATGTCGCGTTCGTGCTGATGGGCGAGAACTTCCGGCGTTCACCGCCGTTTACTCTGCCAGAGGCGGCACAACGCTGGGCCATGCAGACCCGTCAGGAAGGCGATATCGCTTCCTGATAGCCCAGTGAACCATAAAAAAAACCGCAGAGTTAACCCTCTGCGGTTTTTTTATGCCTGCCGGAAAGGGCGGTTAGCGATGCGCCAGTTCGGCGTCTTCTTCGCTGTCGAGAATCGTTTTGTCGGTCTGGCGCAGCCACTGGCTGGTCAGGGTGCCGGCGGTCATTGAGCCGCTGACGTTGAGGGCGGTACGGCCCATATCGATCAGCGGTTCAACGGAGATCAGCAGAGCGACCAGCGTCACCGGCAGCCCCATCGCCGGCAGCACGATCAGCGCCGCAAAGGTCGCGCCGCCACCGACGCCAGCAACGCCGGCAGAGCTGACGGTAACCATGCCGACCAGGGTGGCGATCCACAGCGGGTCAAGCGGGTTGATACCGACGGTTGGTGCGACCATGACTGCCAGCATCGCCGGGTACAGGCCCGCACAGCCGTTCTGGCCGATAGTCGCCCCGAAGGAAGCTGAGAAGCTGGCGATAGATTCCGGTACGCCCAGACGACGGGTTTGCGCTTCGACGTTCAGCGGAATAGAAGCGGCGCTGGAACGGCTGGTAAAGGCAAAGGTCAGAACCGGCCACACCTTACGGAAGTATTTCAGCGGGCTCACGCCGTTGATCGCCAGCAGCAGACCGTGCACCACAAACATGATGCCGAGCCCAAGATAAGAAGCCACCACAAAGCTGCCCAGCTTAACGATGTCCTGCAGATTGGAACCGGCCACAACTTTGGTCATCAGCGCCAGCACGCCGTACGGCGTTAACTGCATTACCAGACGTACCAGCTTCATCACCCAGCCCTGCAGGGTGTCGATGGCGGTCAGCACGCGTTGGCCCTTGGCGACGTCGTCTTTCAGCAGCTTCAGCGCCGCGACGCCGAGGAACGCGGAGAAGATAACGATGCTGATGATTGAGGTCGGGTTGGCGCCGGTCAGGTCAGCAAACGGGTTTTTCGGAATGAAAGAGAGGATCAGTTGCGGGACGCTGAGGTCGGCAACTTTGCCAACGTAATTGCTCTGAATGGCGTTGAGGCGGGCGGTTTCCGCTGTGCCCTGCACCAGACCTTCGGCGGTCAGACCAAACAGGTTGGTCACCAGTACGCCGACCAGCGCGGCGATCAGGGTGGTGAACAGCAGTGTACCGATGCTCAGGAAGCTGATTTTGCCCAACTGAGAAGCGTTATGCAGACGCGCAACCGCACTCAGAATCGAGGCAAATACCAGCGGCATCACGATCATTTGCAGCAGTTGGACGTAGCCATTGCCGACGATGTTGAACCACTGAATGGAGTCTTTCAGCACCTGGCTGTCAGAACCGTAGATCAGCTGCAGCGCCAGGCCGAATACCACGCCGACCACGAGGCCGACCAGGACTTTTTTGGCGAGGCTCCACTGTTTATGCCGCGTTTGCCCCAGCGCAAACAGTAAAACCGCGAACACGATAACGTTCGCTATTAATGGAAAATTCATCCCCGTTCTCCTGATTTGTTTTTTATCTGGCTGGTCTGTTACCAGCGCTATGGGCGCAAGGTTAGCAGAAGCGGAATTCATTACTTATATTCAAATGGAATTGATTATAACTAATCTGCATTTTCCGCCTGTTTATCGTCCGCCCTGATGACTAATAAAGCGATTAAAGGTGATCTGCAGTGAGTTAATCATCCCCGATGACCAGCGAACGGCGCTGTTTTCGGCGAAGGTTTGCGGCATCCACACGGCATAAACAAACAGCGCCATACAGAGCGCGCGCTCCAGCTGGTTGCCTTTACGTGGCGCGAGGATCGGCAGGCGAAAACGCCAGCGGCAGGGCCACAGCAGCGGAACCCCCGCTGGCGTCAGCATATCGGCAAGAATATGGCTCAGATAACCCAGCACCAGTCCCTGTACCGCGTCGGCGGGCACAATCCAGCTTTCCGGTACTTTCAGATAAAACAGCGTCATGGCGCCGAAGACTGCCAGCAGGCTATGGGTAAACCCCCGATGGCCAAAGGCCCGGGCAACTGGTTTGGCTATCCAGCTTAATCGCTGCCCGAGAAACGACTTAGGATGATCGATATCCGGCAGCAGGCAGGTCAGCACAGCGGAGGGGACAATATGCCACCAGTCACCCTGTGCCAGCACGGGAGTTAACTCTGCGTTTTTCGCAAATACCGCACAGGCGATAGAAAAGAGGAGATGGCCTTCCGCCGTCATGATAAAAACCCTAAACTGTCAATTCATACAGTATAGGGTTTTTATACAGTACACGGAAGAGGTGACGGTGTAACTCTATGTCACAAAAATATCACCGTGCCAGCCAGCCGCCATCCACCGCAAGGGTATAACCATTCACGTAATCCGCCGCGCCGGAAGCCAGGAATACCACCGGGCCTTGCAGGTCATCGGCAACGCCCCAGCGACCGGCAGGAATACGGTCAAGGATCTCTTTGCTGCGTTCAGCATCATCGCGCAGTTGTTGGGTGTTATTGGTGGCCATGTAGCCTGGCGCAATGGCGTTGACGTTAATCTGGTGTCCCGCCCATTCGTTGGCCATCAGGCGGGTCAGGCCCAGCACGCCGCTCTTGGACGCGGTATACGAGGGGACGCGGATGCCGCCCTGGAAAGAGAGCATCGAGGCGATGTTAATGATCTTGCCGCCGCGCCCTTGCTGAATAAACTGCCTGGCAACCGCCTGCGATAAAAAGAACACCGACTTGAGGTTGAGGTTCAGCACATCGTCCCAGTCCTGCTCCGTAAACGTCAGGGCGTCCGCACGACGAATGGTGCCGGCGTTATTAACCAGAATATCGATATGGCCCATGGCGGAGACCGCTTTGGCGACGATCTCGCTAATATCATCCTGACGGCTGAGGTCGGCCTGAATGGCGGTGAACCGGCGGCCCAGCGCCTCGACTTTGGCGGCCGTTTCGTGGGGGATCTTCCGATTGACGCCGACGATATCACACCCGGCCTGCGCAAGGCCCAGCGTCATCCCTTGACCCAGTCCCTTGTCACATCCCGTCACGATCGCGACCTTACCCGTCAGGTCGAAGGCGTTAAGTACCATATTCACCTCTGTATGCCGATTGATATATACGTTAAACATCACCGTTATGTTCAAGCATAGAGGCTGAGGCAGGAAAAAACAATTAAAAATGAAACGCTGTTTTATTTTGTGATGAGCGGATTGTCACCCGCACATCACAACAGGAGGTAAAATCAGAGGCCGAGTTCAGCGGCGGTCAGCGAGGACAGGGTTGTGAGGCGGACGTCAGCCAGCACAAAACGTGGGTCGTTGCGGTTTTCCTCGGCAGGCACGACGATCGAGCGCATTCGGGCGGCTTTGCTGGCGATCATACCGTTGACGGAGTCTTCCAGCGCCACGCAGGCCATGGGGTCGACCCCCAGGCTGGCGGCGCAGTTAAGGTACACCTGCGGATGGGGCTTGCTGTAGGGCAGCGATTCGGCGGAGGAAAGGGCATCGAACTGGTCGCGTAGATCAAACATGGCGAGCACTTTTTCCAGCATACGTAACGGCGAGGCGGAGGCGAGGCCAATCTTCAGCCCCTGGGCTTTGCACAGGGCAACGGCTTCACGGGCGCCCGGCAGTAACGGCTGGGAGGCTTCAACCAGTTGAATCGCACGGTTGATAATTAGCGCGGTGACCTCGGCGCGGTCCGGGCCTTGCCACGGTTGCTGGGCAAACCACAGGTCCACTACTAAATCGATGCGCAGTCCCAGCATGTCCGGCAGCTCATCGCGGCGGCTGATATCGACGCCAAGGCTTGCAATAACCTCCAGTTCCGCCTGATCCCATAGCGGCTCGGAGTCAATCAGTAATCCATCCATATCAAAAATAGCGGCATGAATGTGTCGCTTTGCTGACATAAGTCCCTCTCCAGTAGCGTAAGTAGTATGAATATCTCCTCATGGTATATCATACCGCGCATTATTGGGCGAAATTCGCCACTGAAGGTAGACTTAGCAAGTGGTTAAGGCGTCTTAATTAAGGGGAATCGATGACGTATCAACAAGCTGGACGCATTGCAGTGCTTAAACGCATTTTAGGGTGGGTGATTTTTATTCCCGCGGTGATTTCGACGCTGATTTCGGTACTGAAGTTTATGTACGAGCACAGCGAAAAGAAGCCGGGCATTGATGCGGTGCTGATGGACTTTGCGCACGTCATGATTGAAATGATGCGTTTCAATACGCCATTTCTTAACTTTTTCTGGTACAACTCGCCGCTGCCGGATTTTCGACACAGCCTGAATATCGGCTTCTGGATTATTTATATCCTGGTGTTTGTCGGCATGGCGTTACAGGCCTCGGGTGCGCGGATGAGTCGTCAGGCGAAGTTCCTGCGCGAAGGGGTGGAAGATCAGCTGCTGCTGGAACAGGCTAAAGGGCCAGAAGGGCGCACCCGTGAGCAAATTGCGGGGAGTATCGTGGTGCCGCGTCATACCATACTGGTGCAATACTTTCCGCTGTATATCCTGCCGGTGATCGTGATTGTCCTCGGCTATATCTTCTTCTCTCTGCTCGGCTTCCTGTAACAAAAATGGCCCGGTAAACCGGGCCATTTTTCGTGTTACTCGCCAGGAATGGCGCGCGGTTTACCTTGATTGTCGACCGCGACGTAGATAAAAAGTGCTTCTGTAGCTTTATAGCGCTGACCAATCGGTTCTGAAGAGACCTTCTTCACCCATACTTCGATGTTGATGGTGATAGAGGTGTTGCCACGCTTCACGCAGCGCGCATAACAGCACACCACGTCACCCACGGCGACCGGTCGTAAAAAGGTCATGCCGTCTACGCGCACGGTCACCACGCGACCATGGGCGATCTCCTTGGCCATAATGGCGCCGCCAATATCCATTTGCGACATCAACCATCCACCAAAAATATCGCCATTGGCGTTCGTGTCCGCCGGCATCGCCAGGGTGCGTAAAACCATTTCGCCCTTCGGCGCGAGATCTGTTGTTGTCATTCTGTACTCTGTGCTGGTCAATGAAGATCAGCGCGATGCTACTATGAAAATGGCGGGGAGAAAAGCGACACGCAGAAAGCGGTGCGTGTCGCCAGAGCAGGGATTAGTGGTTATCGTCCTGCGGCATGTGGCGGTAGATATACACGCCGCTCAGCAGGGTGAAGACCAGCGTCAGCGCCGTCAGGCCGAAGACCTTGAAGTTGACCCAGATATTCTGCGGTAACCAGAACGCGATGTAGATATTGGCCAGCCCGCAAAGAATAAAGAACAGCGCCCAGGCAAGGTTCAGGCGCGACCAGACCTGTTGCGGCAGGGTCAGCTCTTTACCCAGCATGCGCTGGATCAGCGGCTTTTTCATCACCCACTGGCTGAACAGCAGCGCACCGGCGAACAGCACATAGATGACCGTGACCTTCCATTTAATAAACTCATCGTTATGGAAGAAAATCGTCAGACCACCAAAGACGGCCACCAGCACAAAGGTGATCAGCGCCATTTTTTCAACTTTGCGATAGCGTACCCAGGTGTAGATCAACACGATTGCGGTAGCGACAATCAGCGCGGTGGTCGCGGCGTAGATATCATAGAGCTTGTAGAATGCGAAGAAGACTACCAGCGGTAAAAAATCCAGAAACTGCTTCATACATTGGATCCGTTGTTCAGATATGGCCGGAATGATTACCGGCCAGGGTTAAATTTAGTGGCGAATAAGCATATACAAGCGGAACAGATAGATCAGCAGCAGGGCGGAAATCAGGTTGCTGATCGTATTGATGACCACTGCGCCGACGTTTGGCGTCAGTACCGCGAAGCTCGATGCAAACAGCAGCAGCAGGGTTTTCGCAAGCAGCCAGCCGAGGATCACCGGTGCCACCAGACGTAAATTGGCCCACGCCAGACGGATACTGCTACGCATGGCGTTGAAGATCCCCAGCTTATCCTGCACCAGCATGATAGGGGCAAAGGACAGCACGATCGCCAGCAGTACGCCCGGCACCAGAACCAGCATCATTCCCATCTGCACCACAAAAGTGGTGAACAGGATCAGCAACAGCAGCTTTGGCATGACCGGCGCAGAAGCACCAATCGCGCGCAGGGCGCTGACCCGCTGACCTGCGGAAACCAGCTGAATCAACAGCAGCATGCCGCCGGCGAGAATCGCATTCCCGACCAGACCGGAAAAAGTTGAGGCCGCCGAGGCACGCAGCAGGATCTGCTGTTGCTCAGGGGTCATGTTCTGTACCAGTTCAAACAGCCCGGCGCTACCCGCCAGATTGTCGCCTTCGCTAAGTATTGAGAGCTGCTCTTCACTGGGTGAAAAAGCATGGCCAAGGACTACCGTAATTAATGCGCACAACAACGCAATCAGCAAAATGGTGACGAACTGATTACGAAAGAAATTTCCCGTGTCACGGTAGACGGACTTCGCCGTGATAGACATGCACTCTCCTTGAGTATTGCTGGTGTTAGCTAGCCGGCGATTGTACCGCAAATCCCTTCGGCGTAGCACGCTCTGCTCACATCAGGCTAAGTATATCTTTGTAAAGACGGATGAAGACAACAATCACTCGCGGACACCGTTTTTCACGGCTGTTCGGGGAGTAAGTCGCCAGTATTAGCGCATCCGGGGTAAAACTGATGTAATCGACCATGATTCAATTACAGTCATTTACAGAAAATTAATCTGGATCAATAAATGTTACATCTCATGACTTAGTGTGATCTATGTTGGATCAAACATAACTCATTATGGGTATATTCACCGCGCAATAACCATAATGAGGAAGTGGATATGAAAAAATTAGCAGTGGCTGGCATTATTTTAAGTACCCTTTCTGGCGGCGTCTGGGCGCATGAAGCCGGGGAGTTCTTTATCCGTGCAGGTACGGCGACCGTCCGCCCGACGGAAGGCTCGGATAACGTGTTGGGAAGTCTGGGCGGGTTCAACGTCAACAATAATACGCAGTTGGGGTTAACCTTCACCTATATGGCGACGGACAACATTGGCGTTGAGCTGCTGGCCGCCACGCCGTTCCGCCATAAAGTCGGCACCGGCCCGACGGGCAACATCGCTACCGTAAACCTGCTCCCGCCAACCTTAATGGCTCAATGGTACTTCGGCGACGCGCAGAGCAAAGTCCGTCCCTATATCGGTGCCGGTATCAACTACACCACCTTCTTTAATGAAGATTTTAACGATACCGGCAAAGACGCCGGGCTGTCGGATCTAAGCCTGAAGGATTCGTGGGGGGCGGCAGGCCAGGTGGGGCTGGACTATCTGATCAACCGCGACTGGCTGCTGAACATGTCGGTGTGGTACATGGATATCGACACCGACGTGAAATTCAAAGCCGGCGGCGTGGACCAGAAAGTCAGTACCCGCCTGGATCCGTGGGTGTTTATGTTCTCTGCGGGTTATCGGTTCTAAACGCGTCTGCGCTGTCTGAGTGAAGCTGGTTGCAGTATGACCAGCTTTGCTGTTCCTGAGCTACGGGGCACGCCCGGCTTAGGCAGCAGGTGGCATGAGGCCAAAAAAAAGCCCGCACAAGTGCGGGCGAAAAATACTGGAAGCAATGTGAGCAATGTCGTACCGAATACCTGAGTGTTTTGCTCAACTATTCGGTAATGAGAAAGATAATAGTTCTCATCTAATATATCAACCCCAACTTTTGTGCGGAAGCGATTTTTTTAATCGATCATAAAAACGGTGCGTTTCTGACTGTTATCCTGCGGCCAGGCGCTGGCGGGGTGGGATGAAGCGGATGTGCGGGCGTTATTTCGTCTGACGCGGCAATATGCCAATAGCCTTCAGCAAAAATAACCGCCTGGCATGGTGCCAGGCGGTGGGTGCCGTTATGCCGCTTTGGTGGCAGCTTTCAGGCTCTGGACGAAGGTTTTCAGCTCGGCCAGCATGGCCTGCGGATCGTTCAAATTGCGCTCGATGATTTTGACGATCGCCGAGCCGGAAATGGCCCCGGCGGCGCCAGCGTCAAGCGCGGCAGTGACCTGATCCGGCGCGGAGATACCAAAGCCCTGCAGCGGTGGCGCGGCGTTGTATTCGGCCAGTTTTGCCACCAGATGGTGCAGCGGCAGCGCGGCGCGATTTTCCGCTCCGGTTACCCCGGCGCGCGACAGCAGGTAGGTATAGCCGCGTCCCCAGGAGGCTATCTGGCGCAGCAGTTCGTCATCTGCGTTCGGTGGGCAGATGAAGATCGGCGCGATGTTATGGCGCAGCGCGGCCTGACGGAACGGCGCGGACTCTTCAATCGGAACGTCGGCGACCAACACCGAATCGACACCCACGCGCTGGCATTCGGCGTAGAACGCGTCGATCCCCGGGCTGAACACCAGATTCGCGTACATCAGCAGGCCAATCGGGATCGTCGGGTGCTTTTGGCGGATCGCCGCCAGCATCTCAAAACATTGCGCCGGGTTAACACCGGCGGCAAAGGCGCGCAGGGTGGCACCCTGAATGGTCGGGCCGTCCGCCAGCGGGTCGGAGAAGGGGATCCCCAGCTCCAGCGCATCGGCGCCGGCTTCAATCAGCGTATCAATGATTTTTAACGACAGTTCCGGGGTCGGGTCGCCGAGGGTGACGAAAGGAACAAATGCGCCTTCCTGGCGGCTTTTCAGTTGTGCAAACAGCGTCTCATAACGTTCCATCAGATTTCCCCTCGCGCTTTCAGAATGTCGTGTACGGTGAAGATGTCTTTATCGCCGCGACCGGACAGGTTAACCACCAGCAACTGCTCTTTTTCCGGGTTCTCACGCATCATTTTCAACGCGTGGGCCAGCGCATGGGAGGACTCGAGGGCCGGAATAATCCCTTCATGACGGGAGAGGGCTTTAAAGGCGTCCAGCGCTTCGTTATCGGTAATCGAGACGTAATCGGCGCGCCCGGTACTGTTGAGGAAGGCGTGCTGCGGGCCAACCGACGGGAAATCTAGACCGGCCGAAATGGAGTAGGACTCTTCAATCTGGCCGTCTGCGGTCTGCATCATCGGTGACTTCATGCCGAAGTAGATGCCAACGCGGCCGTGTTTCAGCGGCGCGCCGTGTTCCCCGGTTTCAATCCCGTGGCCTGCAGGCTCGACGCCGATCAGTCCGACGTTGGTTTCGTCGATAAAGTCAGCAAACATCCCGATGGCGTTGGAACCACCGCCGACGCAGGCGATAACCGCATCCGGCAGACGTCCTTCTCTGTCCAGAATCTGCGCTTTGGTCTCTTCGCCAATCATCCGCTGGAACTCACGCACGATGGTCGGGAACGGGTGCGGACCCGCGGCGGTGCCGAGCATGTAGTGCGCGGTTTCGTAGCTGCCAGACCAGTCGCGCAGCGCTTCGTTACAGGCATCTTTCAGGGTGGCGGAACCGCTGTGCACCGGAATTACCTCAGCGCCCATTAAACGCATACGGAAGACGTTCGGCGACTGACGCTCAACGTCTTTTGCTCCCATATAGATGCGGCATTTCAGGCCGAGCAGGGCGCTGGCGAGCGCCGAGGCCACGCCGTGCTGACCGGCGCCGGTTTCAGCGATAATTTCGGTTTTGCCCATGCGCTTAGCCAGCAGCGCCTGACCCAGAACCTGGTTAGTTTTGTGCGCACCGCCGTGCAGCAGATCTTCACGCTTGAGGTACAGCGTGGTGCGGGTACCTTCGGTCAGGTTACGGCATTTGGTCAGCGCCGTCGGGCGACCAGCGTAGTTTTTCAGCAGATCGCTAAATTCGGCCTGAAACGCAGGATCTTTCTGCGCGCTGACGAACGCTTCTTCCAGCTGGCGCAGGGCAGGCATCAGGATCTGCGGGACGTACATACCGCCGAATTCACCAAAATAGGGGTTCAGTAAAGTACTCATTATTGCATTGCTCCTTAATATGCGCGCAGCGTCTGGAAAACCGAGGCCAGCTTGCTGGCATCTTTAATCCCCGGCTGCGACTCAACGCCTGAATTAAAATCGAGTCCGGCACAACCGCTTTTGGCGGCGTCTACACAGTTATCGGCACCCAGTCCACCCGCCAGTATGACGTTACGCAGGTCCTGGCCTTGCAGCAGTGTCCAGTCGAAACGCTGACCGCTACCGCCCTGGCCATTATCGAAAAGATACTTGTCGACGTGGTTGAGATCGCGCGGCGGCAGCGTATCGCTGACGCTCAGGGCTTTCCAGATCTCAACGCTATCCGCCAGCGCCGCGCGTAGGGCGTCGATGTAGGCCTGATCTTCGTTGCCATGCAGTTGAATGGCCGCCAGCTGCAGATGCTCTGCCCGTGCCGCTACTTCGGCGACGGGTGCATCGCGGAACACGCCAACGTAACGCAGCGGCGCCGCCTGGATAATCTCTTTTGCCTGAGTCTCGTTCACCACGCGTGGCGAGGTAGGGACGAAAATCAGACCGCCATAAATCGCGCCGGATTCGCAGGCAATCTGCGCATCTTGTGGACGGGTCAGGCCGCAGACTTTGTTTTCCCCGAGCAGCACGCGCTTCACGGCGCCATCGAGGTCGGCATGTTCCATCAGCGCGGAGCCGATCAGGAAGCCGTTGGCAAAATGGCTAAGCTCGCGCACCTCGGCGTAGGTATGAATACCGGATTCGCTGATCACCGTGACATCATGGCCCAGACGTGGCGCCAGCTGACGAGTGCGGTTCAGGTCGATCGACATATCGCGCAGGTCGCGGTTGTTAATCCCGACCACTTTGGCTTCCAGCGCAATCGCGCGCTCCAGCTCTTCTTCGTTGCTGACTTCGGTCAGCACGCCCATATTCAGGCTGTGGGCGACGGCGGCCAACTGACGATACTGCTCGTCATCCAGCACCGACAGCATCAGCAGGCAAGCATCGGCCTGGTAATAACGCGCCAGGTATATCTGGTAAGGATCGATGGTGAAATCCTTGCACAGTATCGGCTGCGGCGCGATGGCGCTGACGATCGGCAGAAAGTCGAAGCTGCCCTGGAAATATTTCTCATCACACAGTACGGAGATGGCTGAGGCGTAGTTTTTATAGACGCCGGCGATAGCGGCCGGGTCAAAATCCTGGCGAATCAGTCCTTTCGACGGAGACGCTTTTTTGCATTCCAGAATAAACGCGGTGCGGGTTCCGGCAAGCGCATCGTAAAAATGACGCTGTGTCGGGACGACCTCATTCAGAAAACTGGCTAACGGTTGCTGTTGTTTGCGGGCTTCTACCCAAATCGCTTTGTCGGCAACGATTTTTGCTAAAACGGTCTGCATTATTTACCCTCTTGCCGCTAATGCGGTCACTCTGTCATAGGCCGCTCCACTGCGCAGCACGTTGATCACCTGCTCAGCGTTGGCTTTCAGGTCTTCATGCCCGTGTAAACGCATCAGCATCGCGACGTTAGCGGCGACAGCGGCTTCATGAGCGGCTTCACCTTTACCTTGTAGCAAGCGCGTAAGAATGTCACGGTTTTCTTCCGGCGTGCCGCCGGCCAGTTGCTCCTGATGGTAAGGGGTCAGACCGAAGTCCGTTGCCGTCAGCTGGTAGCTTTTGATTTCACCGTTGTGCAGCTCGGCAACCACCGTCGGCGCATGCAGCGACACTTCATCCATCCCGCCGCTATGCACCACCGCCGCACGTTGATAACCCAGCACTCGCAGAGTTTCAGCAATCGGCAGCACCAGTTCCGGGCTGTAGACGCCAATCAGCGCCAGCGGCGGATGCGCCGGGTTGATCAACGGCCCGAGCACGTTAAACAGCGTGCGGGTTTTCAACTGCTGACGGACCGGCATCGCGTGACGGAAACCGGTGTGATACTTCGGTGCGAACAGGAAGCACACCCCCAGTTCATCCAGCGCGGCGCGGGATTTATCGGCATTCATGTCCAGGTTGATACCGAAGGCGGCCAGCAGGTCGGAAGACCCCGATTTGCTGGAGACGCTACGGTTACCGTGTTTCGCCACCTTCAGGCCACAGGCCGCGGCAACAAAGGCGCTGGCGGTGGAAATATTGATGCTGTTGCTGCCGTCGCCGCCGGTGCCAACGATATCGGCAAACAGGTAATCCGGGCGTGGGAACGGCGCGGCATTTTCCAGCAGCGCGGTGGCGGCACCGGCAATTTCCTGCGGCTGCTCGCCACGCACTTTCATGCTGACCAGTGCGGCAGCCAGCTGCTCGGGCTTGACTTCACCCCGCACGACCGCAGAGAACAGCTGATGACTCTCCTGCTGGCTCAGGGTTTCGGCCTGATACAGTTTTTCCAGAATCGGCTGGATGGTGTTGGTTTGCTCCAGTTTCTGCAGCGCCCACGCCAGCGTTTGTTCCAACAGGCGCGCGCCCTGGGTGGTGAGAATAGATTCCGGATGGAACTGGAAGCCGCAAACGCGATCCGCATCATGACGTACTGCCATTACCATGCCGTTAAAGTTGGCGTTGATAGTCAGCCCGGCGGGAATATTGCTGCCGACCAGTGAGTGGTAGCGGGCAACCGGCAGCGGATTAGTCAGTCCGGCAAACATCGCCTGGCCGTCATGTTCAATGCTGGAGGCTTTACCGTGCAGGATCTCACCAGCCTGGCCGACATAGCCGCCGTAGGCTTCGACAATCGCCTGGTGACCGAGGCAGATGCCGATGATCGGCAGCTTGCCGCGC
Organism: Klebsiella sp. R445; assembly: GCF_051131755.1. Classification (NCBI taxonomy): domain Bacteria; kingdom Pseudomonadati; phylum Pseudomonadota; class Gammaproteobacteria; order Enterobacterales; family Enterobacteriaceae; genus Klebsiella; species Klebsiella sp. R445. The sequence goes on along the minus strand of NZ_CP180446.1, from coordinate 836,968 downwards.
ATCCGGGTCAGCAACTCAGGCATGCAGCCCGCTTCGCTGGGGGTGCCAGGGCCTGGGGAGAGCATCAGTACCGGGTTGTCCATGGTGCCGATACGCTCAATCAAGGTCTGTGCCGGGACGGAGTTACGGTAAATCACCACGTTATGGCCGTTAGCGCGCAGCTGGTCTGCCAGGTTATAGGTAAAAGAATCGATATTATCGAGCAGCAGAATGTCGGCCATCAGAAAGTCTCCTTAGCGTGGTGGGCCTGGGCGATTGCGCGCAGCACCGCGCGAGCTTTATTGCGGGTTTCATCCGCTTCGGACTGAGGCACGGAATCCAGAACGATACCGGCACCGGCCTGAACAGTGGCAATGCCATCCTGGACATAGGCAGAACGAATGACGATGCAGGTATCGAGGTCGCCGTGGGCGGTAAAGTAGCCGACGGCACCGCCGTAGCTGCCGCGACGCTTACCTTCGGCAGCGGCGATGAGCTGCATGGCGCGCACTTTTGGCGCTCCGCTGAGGGTGCCCATATTCATACAGGCGCGGTAGGCGTGCAGGACGTCAAGGTCGCTGCGTAGTTCACCGACCACGCGGGAAACCAGGTGCATGACGAAAGAGTAGCGGTCAACTTTGGTGAGATCGGCGACGTAGCGACTGCCTGGCGTACAAATGCGTGCCAGATCGTTACGCGCCAGGTCGACCAGCATCAGGTGCTCGGACATCTCTTTATGGTCGGTACGCATTTCCAGTTCGATACGGCTGTCGAGATCGCGGTCCAGCGACCCGTCGGCACGGCGGCCGCGAGGACGGGTACCGGCAATCGGGTAGATCTCGATCTGGCGGCTCAGCGCGTCATACTTCAGCGAGCTTTCCGGCGAGGCGCCGAACAGCGAGAAATCGTTATCCTGCATAAAGAACATGTACGGGCTAGGGTTGCTCTTCTTCAGCACATCGTAGGCCGCCAGTGCCGATGGGCAGGGCAGCGAGAAGCGGCGCGATGGCACCACCTGGAAAATCTCACCGGCCCGGATGGCGCGCTGCATTTTGCGCACTACGGCGCCGTACTCTTCGTCGGTCTGATCGCAGTCGCAGGTCATCGCTTCGACTTTAGTGACCGGCAGCGGCGCCGGCGGTTCGTTAAGCTGCTGGCGCAGTTGGGCGATGCGCTGCGTCAGGCGCTGTTTTTCGCTCTCCAGCGGGGTGAACAGGCTGGACTGAATGCGGGTGTTTTTGGTCTGGTGATCGATAACCAGCAGGGTTTCCGCCAGGTAGAAGCAGTAATCCGGGCAGGCGGTATCGCTCTCCAGCGGCGGCAGGTTTTCAAATCCGGCTACCAGGTCATAGGCAAAGAGGCCACCGAAGAACATCGCTTCACGCTCATCTTGCGGAACGGTTACCAGTTCCTGCAGCAGGCGGAAGGCATCGAAGACCGATAAAGAGCACAGGCGAGCGTCTTCATCCAGCAGGGCGCTGATCGGTGGAAACGTCAGGGTTCTGATGTTTGGCTGGCGCTGATTGTCGATGCCCGCCGGCAGCACGTTATCCAGTAGCTCCAGCAGGGCCGCGCCGTTGGCGGAGAGTGCCTGGATAGTGACGGTGTCACTTAATGCGGTAATACGCAACGCGCTATCAACCAGCAGCAGGCTCTTTAAATCATCTTTACTGTCAATGTCTGCAGATTCCAGCAGCAGCGTGGCGGGACGCGCGCCGCACAGCTGGTGGAACAACGCCGTCGGGTTTTCGCGGTAGATGGCGTCGCTGGTGAGAAGCTCGAGTGCCGGTTTTGTTGTTTGCATTATTATTCTCGCCTTTCGGTATAATATTTTGTCCAATAAAAAGCCCGCTCATTGGCGGGCCGGGTATCTGTATGCTGAGTGCAAAACGCGATTACGCCGCCCGATATCAGGAGGTGCGCCACCAGCCGTGCAGAGTGATAGATTGCGTTTTCATCGTGATACCCCTTCATGTGAACTTGCGTACTAGTTAACTAGTCCAGAGGAATAAAGTCAACCCTTGTTTGCAGATTTTCTCCGCGAGTCGGTATGATAATGCGCTAATTTAAGTCTATGTCCAGCAGGAGTCTCTTTGAGCGACAGTCAATACGCAGTCATTTACGATCTGCACAGCCATACCACCGCCTCTGACGGGCGGTTGACTCCAGAAGAACTGGTTCATCGCGCGCACCAGATGCGGGTCGGGACGCTGGCAATCACCGACCATGATACCGTGGCGGCGATCCCCGCGGCCCAGGCCGAAATTACCCGCTCCGGCCTGCCGCTGACGCTGGTGACCGGCGTTGAGATTTCCACTCTGTGGGAAAACCATGAAATTCACATCGTGGGTCTCAATATTGATATTGCCCATCCGGCAATGACCAGCCTGTTAGAGGAACAGAAAGCCCGCCGTATGCTGCGGGCGCAGTTAATTGCTGAACGGCTGGACAAAGCGCGGATCCCCGGCGCCTGGGAAGGAGCGCTGGCGCTCGCCGACGGCGGGGCGGTTACCCGCGGTCATTTCGCGCGCTTCCTGGTCGAAGCCGGTCACGCCAGCAATATGGCCGACGTTTTCAAAAAATATCTCGCACGTGGGAAAACCGGTTACGTTCCCCCGCAGTGGTGTACAATAAAACAAGCGATTGATGTCATTCATCATTCTGGCGGCAAAGCGGTTATCGCCCATCCCGGGCGTTACGACCTCTCCGCCAAGTGGCTGAAACGGCTGTTGGCCCACTTCAGTGAGCAGGGTGGCGATGCGATGGAGCTGGCGCAATGTCAGCAGGCACCCCACGAACGTACGCAGCTTGCCGCGTACGCTGCACAATTTGGCCTGCTCGGCTCGCAAGGTTCTGATTTTCATCAGCCTTGCCCGTGGATTGAGCTGGGCCGCAAGCTCTGGCTACCCGCAGGCGTAGAAGGGATCTGGCACAGCTGGGAAACGGCCGCAGAATAAAATTGAGAGGGAAATATGAGCCAGTTTTTTTATATTCATCCGGACAACCCGCAGGCTCGGTTGATTAACCAGGCGGTGGAAATTGTGCGTAAGGGTGGGGTGATTGTCTATCCCACAGATTCCGGTTACGCGCTGGGGTGTAAGATCGAAGATAAAGGCGCCATGGAGCGTATTTGCCGCATTCGTCAGCTACCAGATGGTCACAACTTCACCCTAATGTGTCGCGATCTGTCTGAGCTGTCGACTTACGCGTTTGTCGATAACGTGGCCTTCCGACTGATTAAAAACAACACGCCGGGCAACTACACGTTTATCCTCAAAGGGACCAAAGAGGTGCCGCGCCGTCTGTTGCAGGAAAAACGTAAGACCATCGGGATGCGTGTCCCGTCAAACCCGATAGCCCAGATGCTGCTGGAGACGCTGGGTGAGCCGATGCTGTCGACCTCGCTGATGCTCCCCGGCAGCGAATTCACCGAGTCCGATCCGGAAGAGATCAAAGACCGGCTGGAGAAGCTGGTGGATTTGATTATTCACGGGGGTTATCTGGGGCAACAGCCGACAACCGTAATCGATCTGACCGAAGATTCACCGGTGGTGCTGCGTGAAGGCGTTGGCGATGTAAAACCGTTCCAGTAAATATCCACACCGGGCGGTATATTGCTGACCGCCCGGTATGCTGTTCCTGCCATAGTTTATTTTAAGATAACATTCGCGTTGCGGCTGTTTTTTAACCTCGCTACTATTATTGCGCTTACGATGTCTGCTGAAGACAGCGTTTTAATAGAATCTGAATATTATGCATAAGCTGACAATTTATCCTTCTGCTGGTTTTAAGAAGGATAAACCCCTGTTGAACACCGTTGTTCTTTTTAGTCTGACGGTGGCGCTGTATGCCGTTGGGCAATTTATTGGCCATCACGGTACGGCGCTATTCTGGCCAATGAATGCAGTAGTGGCAGGATTATTTATTCGTCACCAGTCTCTGCGCCAGCCTTACTATTTTGTGATTTTTATCCTGGCGGTTTTGTTTTCCGGCTTGGTGCTCGATAACTACGACCTGACCGGCATACTGATGAACATGTCTGATATTGCTTTCGTGGCAATATTAAGCGGGTTGATATTAAGAGAACGCCAGCCCGCCGAACCTCATTTAAAAATAACCATATTTCGACTGTACAGCTACTGTTTGTTTACCGGGTTACTGTGCGCTATTCCTGGCAGTTATTTTTATGCGCAGATGCATCAGAACGACTTCTGGCAAATCTACCCGGCCTGGCTGAGTGAAGAGTTTACCACCAGCGTGCTGGTATTACCGGTCATCTTAATTCGCAGAGCAGATCGCACGCCGCGACGCATAACGCTGAGTCGACCATTACCGTTGGTCCTGCTGGTGCTGTCGCTGACGGTTTCCATCACCACCGGTACCCTGGAAAGTATGGGGACGCTGTCGATGATCCTGCCTGCGTTAATCTGGTGTGCAATTGTCTACTCGTTGCCGACCACCTGCTTACTGACCTTGCTGGCCGGCGTTGTTGAAGTGCTGATGGTGGACCAAAAAGTCTCCGGAATTCATCTGATGGGGCCGATCCCGCCGATCATTTCGGCGCGATTAGGTATCGCAGCCGTTGCGCTCAGCCCGCTGATTGTGGCGGTCAGCGTTGAGGCGGTTAATACCCTCGTTACGCAGCTCTCACATCAGGTCAGGTATGACTATTTGACTCGGGTCTATTCGCGTTTTGGTCTCTATGAACGGCTAAAAGAGTTGGATGATACCGGCAATGCCACCCCGCTTAACGTGTTGATTCTTGATATCGACCATTTCAAGAATATTAACGATACCTGGGGACATGACTGCGGCGATCGCGTGCTTACCGCCTTTGCGGGCCGGGTGAAGAGCGTCGTCGGTAAGCTCGGTATCGTCGCCCGTCTGGGGGGCGAAGAGTTTGCGGTCATTATGGCCGGCAAGCCCGGTGACGCGGGTTTACAACTGGCGGAAGAGATCCGTCAGGCCGTTGAGGAGATGGAAGTCGAATGGGGCAGTAAAAAGCTGTCACTGACTGTCAGTATTGGACTGAGCTACGGAACAGCGATGCGGCAGAATATTGTCGATATCTTTGACAAGCTGCTATCAGAAGCAGATGGCTATTTATACCAATCGAAAAAAACGGGGCGCAATCGTACCAGCGCACCGTCCGTATTGGCAATTCGCTAGCCGATAGCTTCATTCTGATTGCCCTTGATGCGTCATTGTGGGGTGATATTTATTAAACGATTTCACCCACATGGGTATGATTAACATAACGTGTCCTATGACCAAATTTTCTTATAAAACGTATCCGTTCACTTTATTAAAAAGTGTGCTTCTGGTTTCTCTGCTCTTATTGATTGTCATTATCGTTTGCCTGACTGGATTATTTAATTATCAGTCTCATCAGGTGGAAGAGGTGGTCAGTAAGCAATTGCTGCTCAGTAATAGTCAACTGGTGCAACATAAGCTGGAAGATTTCTTCGAGCGCCCACGGCAGGTCAGTAATCTGTTGCAGCAATATATTCAGGGCAGTGACAATAATATCCCGGAACAGCAACTGGTGCCGGAGTTAGTCTATTTAACCGCTCATGCTCTGAATTCCACCCCGGCATTTAAAAGCCTTTCCTGGGCTGAAACCAGCGGTCGCTACTATTCCGTGGTGCGAAACGATCACAGCAACCAAATCTATTTACAACGCACGCTGGCTAGCGAGCCGCAGCGTCTGGTGAGCTATAGCGGCATCACCAAAGATTCGACGATTGTCAAAGTTAACGAGCATTTCAACGTTACCGGGCAGCCGTGGTTTGTTAAGGCGCTACAAAAGAAACAACCTTTTTGGAGTATCGAGCGCCTCACCGGGAGCCCGACCATCATCTATCATCTGCCGGTATTCAATAAGCAGGGGATGTTCTGCGGGCTGATCTCCAGCGGGACGATGCCGGCCGATATGAAGGGATATTTGCAAAGTATTCTTCCGGGCACCCGCTCAGCGCTGTTGATAAGCGATGAAAGCAACCATATCGTCGCCTCCTCTGGCGTCACTGCGGCGCTGCAACAAAGCCAGCCGGTGATTCGCGAGATCCTGAAGACCAGCCGTCCGCAGGATGTCACGTCCTTTAATATTGAGGGCCGTGAGTATCTGGCTACCGTCTTTGATGTCCAGGATCGCGATCGGGCGTTGAAGTGGAAGGCGCTAATGATCGCGCCTTATAAGCAGGCGAATACCGCGATGAACCAGCAGCGGTTGATGATGACCTTCAGCAATATGCTGTTCATCTTTGCACTGATGGTCGTTGTGGCGCTTATTATTTCTCACTTTACTGGCACGCTGAAAGAGGTGGCGGATAAAGTGCGCCCAGGCCTGATGCCGTGGACCAAACAGCCTAAACGGCTGTTCCCGGAGATCGCTAACCTCGATGAGGCGCTGAATAACGTCTCGCAGACCCTGCCAGGGGCTTTCGAAAATAAGCGTAAAAAGTTAGAAGAGGATCCGGAAACCGGATTTTTAAACCGCAACGGCCTGCTGCTGACCGAGTCGCTGTATCACAACCGCAACCTGTTAGCGATGGTGCATGTCAGCAACTACAACTCGGTGAAGAACGTGCTGGGCAATGAGCTGGCACGCCAGTTTATCCGCCAGTTTGCCCTGCGTATCCGCGAGATCCTGCCGGAAGGGGCGCTGTGCTGCCGCGATCGTGAAGATCTGTTTATCATCGCGTTTGCCGGAACCTATGAAAGCAAAGATGTGGCCTATTACAGCTCATTGCTCTCCTCTATATTCCGCCTGGCGACGCCGGAGTCATCCGGTGATGCGCATATTTTCACCGGCCACGTCGGGATGGTCCAGGACACCCTGTCGCAGGAGAACATCAGCGAATGCCTGATGAACGTCAGTATTGCCTTACAGCATGCGCAACTCCAACGCAGCGGAGCCAGCGAGTTGTTTACCTCGCAAATGCGCGAAGAAGAGGTCAATAACCTGCGTCTGCACCAGGCCCTGTGCGATGACCTGCAGACCGAAGGTTTCCATCTGGTGTTGCAGCCCATCGTCTCCTTTGAAGAAGGCAGCCACTGCAAAGAGGGTGAATGCCTGATCCGCTGGCAGTCCAACGTGCTGGGCTTTGTGCCGCCGGACAAATTTATTGGTCTGGCCGAGCATACCGGCATGATTGTGCCGCTCGGTAAGTGGATTGTCGAAACCGCCTGTCGTGAACTGGCGGCATTTATTGCCAACGGTGCGCCGCAGGACTTTAAGCTGCATGTGAATATTTCTGCGGTGCAGATACAACAACCTGATTTCTCGACCCATTTACTGGCTGCCATCCAGCGCTATGAGCTGATGAACAGCAATATTTGCATCGAAATTACGGAAAGCGTCCTGCTGCACGATACCCACCGGGTGGTGAAGATCCTCGCCTATTTACGCCGTCTGGGCGTATCGGTGGCGATTGATGATTTTGGCTCTGGTTATTCCAGCCTCTCATACCTGCATTCATTGCCGTTTGACTGCCTGAAAATCGATCGCGGGTTCGTGAAAAACGTGCTGGATGACAAGAAGAGTGAGGCGGTGATCGCCTCCGTACTGATGCTGGCACAAAGCTTTGAAGTTCCGCTGGTTGCCGAAGGGGTCGAGACCGTAGAAATGGCGGCCAGGCTCAAGGAGATGGGATGTGATCTCGCTCAGGGTTATTACTACTCCCGACCGAAGGCCTTCGATCAATTCACACCGGAAAACGGCATTTTGTTTGTCGAGCCGGAATAACGGCGGCGCCTTCGGGAGACTCTATGCAAATTCTCAAGAAACAGTTTTCTATCAAGAGCTATCCGCTGTCGCTGGCGCATATGATTCCGTTAACGATGCTTACCACCGTTATCGCGGTTTTGCTGATCGTTTATACTTTTCTCTACTTCCAGGGATCGGCTTTTATTGATGAAGTCAGCCAGAGCATTCTCAGCGCCAGGCGAATCGCCATCGAAGAGGCTATTCATGACTATATCGATGTCCCGATCCAGTCGAATGCCATTATTGTTCATGCCATTGGGCGCGAAGTGGGTGATACCATCGAGGTTCGTCATCTGGTCAGCGATATCGCCAATACCCTCAACAACGTATTTATCAACAAGCAGGATCTGAGCACCATTGAGTTTGGTAGCGTAAATGGCGACCTGGTTCAGGTGGCACATGATAAAACGCATTCGGATAATGACTATCTCTCGCTCAAGGATGCGCAAACTCAGCATCAACTGACGGTCTACAACCATCTCAGCGTGAACGCCAGCGTCGATAAAACGATCGACAATGTAGATGTTTTACAGAGCGCGTGGTTTAAGCCTGTCGCACACAGCCAGAATGCTGGCTGGACAGCCCCTTTTCAGAACGATGAGCATCGTCAGGAAATCGCGGTCGCGTACAGTTCCCCGGCGTTTAACCGTCAGGGGAAATTTGTCGGCGTGGTGGCCAGCGAAATGCATCTCGAAGAACTGAATCAGCAACTGGAAAAACTTAAACCCTTTCCGGGCAGCGTGCTGTTGCTCGTCAACGAGCAGCAGCAATTAATCGCCTCATCCCTCCCGACGCTGGCGCACGGCATGCTGAAAAAAGAGGGGCAGAGCGCGCTCACGCTGCAAAATCTTGACGCCCTCGACAACCCGGTTATCGTCGCGGCGAACGAGGCGGTAAAACAGGCGCGGCAGCCGGGCCTGCAAGCGATGACGGTGCAGGGCAAAGATTATTACGTCGATGCCTTCCCGGTACGAGACCGCGAGTCATTACTGCAATGGCAGGGGATGATCATCAGCCCGGCGAAAACCATTACCCACACGGTGGTGAAGTATTCGATGATGACGATGGCGGTGTTGTGTCTGGTGCTGATAACTGGCCTGCTGGTGGTGTTCTGGGTGTTGAAACGGGTGGCGAAACCGCTGCAGGATATCGTGCGTAAGTCCGACCAACTGGCGACACATCGCTGGACCCCGCCGGATAATAAGCGACATTTCCCGGAGATTGTCTCCCTCGAAACCACCTTTATGGCGCTGTCGTACAAGCTGGCGGAAAGTTTCGAAAGCCAGCGGCGGAAAATTGAAGAGGATGAAAGCACGGGGCTGTTTACCCGGGCGGGTCTTCTGCAACAAGATGCGCTGTACAGTCGCCGCAACCTGCTGGGGCTGGTGAGTATCAGCAACATGAACACCATTATTAACTCGTTAGGGGCGGAGTACGGCAACACCTTTATTAATGAGTTTATCCGTCGTCTGCAGACATTGTTGCCGACGGACACGCTGCTCGCCCGCGATAAAGACGATAAAATTATTATTGTTTTTCCGGGGATGAATCAGCAAAAGGATTATCAACGCTACCGCGAGATTTTATCGTCCCTGTTTATCAGCGAAGAGCTGGAGCACTATCCGTCAGATAAAAAGTATGTCTATACCGGTAATGTCGGGATGGTTTTCAGCGAGATCACCGCGCAGAACGTGACCCAGGTACTGCAGGAAGCATGGATTACGTTGAAGCAGGCGCAAAAGCAGGGCAATGGTGTGGTTGCGCTGTTCTCCAGCGAAATGCGCGATCGCGAACTGTTTAATATCCGCCTGCATGAGCACCTGAGCGATGCGATTCATCGTCAGGAGTTTCATCTGGTCCTGCAGCCCATTATCGATCAGGGCGATGAGGAACACTGCCGTGAAGGGGAGTGTCTGATCCGCTGGCATTCTGAGGTGCTGGGTGACGTCCCTCCTGACCGTTTTATTCCGCTGGCCGAAGAAACCGGGCTTATCATTCCGTTGGGGAAATGGATCATAGAAGAGGCGTGCCGTGAGCTGGCCGCGATGATTGCCCGCGGCGCGCCGGAAGATTTCGTTATCTATATTAATGTCTCGGCGATCCAGATCCTGCAGCAGGATTTTGCCTGGCACTTAATGGATTCCATTCGTCGCAATGGGCTATCAAATGCCAACGTCTGTATCGAGATAACCGAACGCGTGCTGGCCAATAACGTTGAGCGGATTGGTAAGATGTTGAGCTACCTGCGTCGCCACGGTATATCCGTCTCGCTCGATGACTTTGGCGCCAATTTCTCCAGCCTGTCCTATTTGCATACGCTGCCGTTCGACAGTATTAAAATCGACCAGCAGTTTATCAGTAATTATCTGGATGATGAGAAAGCGACATCGGTGATTAACTCGCTGATCGTGCTGGCTCGCGGATTTAAAGTGCCGCTGATTGCTGAAGGGATAGAAGATGAGGGCGTGAAGCAGCAGCTGCAGAAGCTGGGCTGTCAGAAGGCGCAGGGATACTATTTCCATCACCCGGCGGCCTTTTCCAGCTTCCGCTGTGAAACCGGGGCGTTCTATTACCAGACTGAGAGTCCCGCTGACGATGAAAAAAAGGGTGAACAGGCGTGAAATTGTGCGCAACAGGGAGGATAACGGCGGCAATCTGACGCATAATCCATGGTGCCTGTAGACCGGCGTAGCAGGCGAATGCAACGCAAAGCAGCATTCATTTTTTAGTTAGTGTAGAATAGCCGCCCACGTAGACGGGCGGGCCCGGCTTCAGCTGAAGATAACGCCCCCCTTTGATGTAGAAAGCATCTACAAAACAACTGGTTATATAGCTATCCGGTTGTTTTATAAAGTATACCAGACGCCTGGGAAGGCGACACCTTAAGGAAGCTCAATGAGCGAGAAACTACAGAAAGTGCTGGCCCGCGCCGGCCACGGCTCCCGCCGTGAGATTGAATCTAAAATCGAAGCTGGCCGCGTCAGCGTCGATGGCAAAATCGCCACCCTCGGCGATCGCGTTGAAGTTGTACAGGGTATGAAAATTCGTATCGATGGTCATGTGATCTCGGTGAAAGAGTCTGCTGAGCAGATTTGCCGCGTTCTGGCGTACTACAAACCGGAAGGTGAACTCTGTACCCGTAACGATCCGGAAGGCCGTCCGACGGTGTTTGACCGTTTACCAAAACTGCGTGGCGCACGCTGGATCGCGGTGGGGCGTCTGGACGTCAACACCTGCGGTCTGCTGCTGTTTACCACCGATGGTGAACTGGCAAACCGACTGATGCACCCAAGCCGTGAAGTCGAACGTGAATACGCCGTGCGCGTGTTTGGTCAGGTTGACGAAGACAAACTGCGTCAGCTGTCTCGCGGTGTGCAACTGGAAGATGGCCCGGCGGCCTTTAAAACTATCAAGTTTGCCGGCGGTGAAGGGATCAACCAGTGGTACAACGTGACGCTGACCGAAGGGCGTAACCGTGAAGTCCGTCGCCTGTGGGAGGCCGTCGGTGTTCAGGTCAGCCGTCTGATCCGCGTTCGCTACGGTGATATCCCGCTGCCAAAAGGCCTGCCTCGCGGCGGCTATACCGAGCTGGATCTGGCGCAGACCAACTACCTGCGTGAGCTGGTGGAGCTGCCGGCAGAAACCACCACTAAAGTAGCGGTAGAGAAAGATCGTCGTCGTGTGAAGGCGAATCAGATTCGTCGCGCGGTGAAACGCCATAGCCAGGTGGGCAACAGCAGCAATCGCCGTTCTGGCGGCAGCCGTAACAACGGCTAATCTGATGCTGTCCGGCGGGCTCCCGCCGGACGCTGTTCCCACGCTTCTCCCTCATGTGACGCCTTTCACACTTCTGTATAAAGACAAAAAACAGGAAATACCCGGACAAATAACGCAAAGTACCTTTGCTGCTAACGCCATATACTGTCGATACTGATTACAATAACAGGTAGCCAAAAATGGATACAGCAGGAAAATTATCGGCAAGCTATGTGGTTATCGGCGTGAAAGAGAAAATAGGTTACGGTTTCGGTGACTTTGCGTCCAACTTATCATTCGGTTTTGTTTCTCTTTTTTTACTGTTCTTTTATACCAATATTTATGGTATCAGCGCCGTGCAGGCTAGTCTGATATTTGTCATTGCGCGGGTGGTTGATGCTGTCTTTAATATTATTATCGGTTTTGCTATCGATAAAACTCACAGCAAATATGGGAAGCTACGCCCCTGGTTATTATATGGGGCAGTGCCATTAGGTTTTTTAACTGTATTGTGCTTTGTGCCGTTTGGCGGTGAGGCGAAGTTTTATTTTGCCTTGCTCTCTTATACCATTTACTGCCTGGCTTATACCGCAGTTAATACTCCATATTCGGCGTTAACTAATCGTCTAACGCAGCACGAAGCTTCCCGGTCATCGTTGTCAGTATATCGATTTGTGCTGGCGATTGTGGGCTATTTAATCGTTCCAACTACCGCCGATATGCTGATCTCGCCGTTTACGGATAAGCAGTCAGGCTATGTTTTTGCCGTCTCATGCTTTGCACTGCTGGCGACGTTTCTGTTCCTTGCCTGCTTTGAGATGACCAAAGAGCGAGTGGGCGAAGAAGAGGAGGCCCCGGCACCAACGCTGCGAGAAATGCTGCGGGCGGTGATGGGGAATGCGCCGCTGCTTAATCTGTCGCTGTTTACGGTCTTCTTCTATATCGCCTACACCGTATGGATGGCAATTGCGATCTACTTTATTAAATACATTATTGGCAGTGAAGGTTATACCGCAACATTTTTCCTGATTCAGTCTGCTGCATATATTGTCGGGACCGTTATTTCAGAAAAGGCGATCGCCCTGATGGGCAAAAAGAGAATGGCGCTGGTAGCGCTGCTGATTGGTGTCCTGGGGGTGCTGATGCAGTACTTTGTGGCGGCGAATAATCTATGGCTCATTATGACCGGCGTGTGTCTCTATAGTATTACTCTGGGGATGGGGTTTGTTGCCATGTGGTCAATGATTGCCGATACGGTGGAGTATGCCGAATGGCATCACGGCGTGCGCACGGAAGGTGCAATTTATGGCTTCTTTAATTTTATCACCAAAATTGCGATGGCGATTGGTGGCGGCTGTGCGGGCTGGATGCTGGATTACTATCATTATGACGCGGCTAATATTACGGCCAGCGCAACTAACGGGATTAATATTTTGATGACGTTATTCCCAGGGACCATGTTCACGATTAGCGCAATATTTGTGGCCTGTTATTCGCTGGATGAAAAAACCTATCGTGAGATTGTTCAGAAAATTAGCCTGCGTAAACAGAATGCGCTTTAGCCTCAGGGAGTCAGAGATGAATACTGAATTTAATACTTTAATTGCCGCGATGAGCGCAGAAGAGAAAGTGGCGTTGTTGACCGGAAATGGTCTGTGGCGAACGGCCTCGCTAGCGCAACATGGGATCAGCGATATCGTGATGACCGATGGTACCTACGGAGTGCGCTACAGCAGTGCGCAAATCGATGGCCACGAAAAGTGGAGCATGGACGACTTCATCTCGGTTATCACCCAGACGGCTGACCGGGCTGCGGTGGAAGAGCCGGTGGCGAAAGGTGGCAGTGAAGCCCTGTTCAGCGCCTCGCTGCCGGCAACCTGCTTTCCCAACGGCTCCAGCCTCGCCTGTAGCTGGGATGTGGAGTTGGTATTCCTAATGGGGCAGGCGCTGGGGCGTGAATGTCAGCAGATGGGGGTTGGTATTCTGTTGGGGCCAGGGATCAATATCCGTCGTACGCCGCTGGCCGGACGGGGTTATGAATATTACGCCGAGGACCCGGTGGTCAGCGGGGACATTGCCGCCGCGTTAATTAACGGGTTGCAGCAGGAGGGGGTAGGCGCCAGTCTGAAACATTTTGCGGCGAATAATTCAGAATACCGCCGCACGGAGATGGACTCGATCATTGATGAGCGGGCGCTGCGTGAAATCTATCTTGCCGGTTTCCAGCGGGCGATCGCTAAATCTCAGCCGTGGACCGTGATGTCATCCTACAACCGGCTTAATGGCGTTCAGACCTCGCAGGACCCCTTTTTACTGACTCAGGTTCTGCGTGAGGAGTGGGGCTACGACGGGCTGGTGATGTCCGACTGGTATGGCATCAAGGACCGTCCGGCCTCGTTGCTGGCGGGAAACGATCTGGCCATGCCGGAAACCCGTCGCGACAAACAGACGCTGCTGGCAGCAATTAACGCCGGCGAGGTGCCTATGGCGGTGGTCGATCGCGCCTGTCAGCGGATGCTGGCGCTGCTGGATAAAGTTCAGCGCCACCGTCTCCCACTGACTCAGGCTGATTTCCCGGGGCACCACGTGCTGGCGCAGCAGTTGGCGGCTGAATCTATCGTGCTGCTGAAAAACGAGGATAATCTGCTGCCGCTGCGGGCGGAACGTACGCCACGGATTGCGGTGCTTGGTAAGCCAGCGCAGGAGCCAGTGATTCAAGGTTCTGGCTGTGCGACCACAGTTCCCTGGCTGCTGGATCGCCCGCTCGACGAAATTTTTGACCTTGCCGGGGATGATTTCAGTGTCTCCTGGGCCGTTGGAGCGCCGGACGATCTGTGCAGCGATCCGCAGGCGCTGGCTGAAGCCCGAGACGTAGCTCAGGCGGCGGACGTGGCCATTATCTTTGTCAGCACCGCCGTTGGTGAAGATGGGGAGAATGGCGATCGTCATGATCTGAATATTCTGGCGGTACATGAGCAGCTGATTCGGGAAGTAGCAGCCGTTCAGCCTAATGTGGTGGTCGTGCTGGCTAACAGCGATGCGGTGGTGATGCCCTGGCTTACGGATTGTAAAGCCCTTCTGGAGACCTTCTTTGCCGGGCAGGGCATGGGGCGGGCGGTAGCGGAGATTCTGTTCGGTAAGCGCAACCCGTGCGGTAAATTGACCGTGACGGTACCGAATACCCTTGAAGAGACTCCAGCCTGGCTTCACTATCCAGGGGAAAACCTGCGTCATCATTACGGCGAAGGGCTGTTTGTCGGCTACCGTTACTATGATAAACGCCGCCTGGCGCCGCAATTCCCGTTCGGTTTTGGCCTGAGCTATACTCGTTTTGTCTATCGTGATATCCAGCTTTCCGCGCCGCGCGTGGGCGCCGACGAGACGCTGACCGTCTCTTTCGCACTCACTAATGCTGGCGATTGCGCAGGGAAAGAAGTCGTTCAACTGTACGTCAGCGCGCCGGCCGGAGAGCTTATCCGCGAAGTCCGGGCGCTTAAGGCGTTTAGCAAAGTGTCGCTGGCCGCAGGCGAAACCCGCCACGTAAGCCTGCAACTGCCCATCGCGGAGCTGGCCTGTTATCATCCAGGGCTGGCCGACTGGGTTATCACGCCGGGATGCTGGCAGATTCGGGTGGGGAGTTCTTCCCGCGATCTGGCGCTGCATGCTGAGGTCGAGGTAGATTGCCCGCCGCGCTGCGTCCCGCTACGTGACGATAACTCGCTGCAGCAGTTGATTCAGCAGCCGGAAGCGCTCGAACGGGTTGTGGCCCTGATTGCCCGTAAAAGCCAGCTGCCACCGGCGCAAATCCGCGAACGGTTGATCCAACTGGCTCCCGATCTGTTCTGTGGATTGCTGATCGCGTTGACCGAGTTTTTAGCACTGGATATCGACCGCGACGAGCTCAATGATGTACTTGCCGGGCGTGAATAATCGTCCCGGCACAGGAGATGATGCGTGTTTCCATTTTCCGTTACTCATCCACGCCCGGCTCCAGAGGCCGGGCGGCATACGGTAAACAGCGGCTATGAGCTGATTGCTTTTGATGCCGATAAGCTAAATGTCTTTGCCGCCGAGGTGCGCTATTGCGAACCTCACTGGCACCCGGCGCCAGAGTTAATCACCGTTATGAGCGGGCGGTTTTCGATCGTCGTTGGCCAGCAGAACGTGGAATTGGTACAGGGAGACATGGTGTATATCAATGCCGAGGCGGTACATTCACTGTGTGCCGAAGAGCAGGGCAGTTCGTTGGTGACCGTCCAGTTCTCTCCCGGCCTGTTTGATGAACTGCACACCGCGCCGGTACTCCATTGGTGTACCCAGGGGCGCAGTAAAACCGTTACGGACCAGCAGGTGTACCGGCGGCTCAGTGAACTGTTAGCACAGCTGATTGATAACCAGACGCCGTTCCAACGTATTGCGATGACTTACCTGCTGCTCGATGCGCTGGTACAGGCAGGAGAGCCGGCCCCGCACGTGGAAAGCTCATTGCGTGAAGAGGCGATGATCAAAAAAGGAATCGATTTTATTAACCAGCACTTCGATCAGCCGCTGACGCTGAGCGAGGTGGCGAACCATAGCGGTATGAGCTATTCGTGGTTTTCGCGGCTGTTCAAGAAGGTCAGCCGGCATAATTTTAAGGAGTATCTCACGCTGGTTCGGCTGAATAAGGCCAGAATGCTGCTGCGCGATACCCGTACGCCAATCACCGACATCAGCCACAGCTGCGGCTTTCAGGAACACAAATACCTGATTGCCGCCTTTAATAAATACTGTGGTCTGACGCCGACGGAATACCGCAAGCGTTTTGTCTCAAAGCAAAACAGGATGGAAAGCGCACTGGCATTGGGTGAGGACTGCCTGTGTTTACCGCTTAATCAGGTGCTGCTTGAGCGCCTGGCGCTTAGTAATCAATTCCCATCTGCGCTTTGATACCGGCATCGAAGGCGTGCTTCACCGGCCGCAGTTCGCTGACGGTATCGGCCAGCTCGATGATTTCACGATGACAGCCGCGCCCGGTGATAATCACCGTTTGCTGGGCTGGGCGGTTACGCAGGGCAGACAGTACCTCTTCTAGCGGCAGATAGTCGTAGGCCACCATGTAGGTCAGTTCATCAAGCAGAACCATGTCCAGCGTCGGGTCAGCCAGCATCCGCCGCGCATGCTCCCAGACGGCGAGGCAGGCGGCTGTGTCGCTTTCCCGATCCTGAGTATTCCAGGTAAAACCGGTGGCCATCACCTGAAATTCAACCCCGTGTGGCTCCAGCAGGTTGCGCTCGCCATTGGGCCAGGTACCTTTAATAAACTGGATGACGCCGGCTTTTTTACCATGCCCGATGGCACGGGTGACGGTGCCAAAACCGGCGGTGGTTTTCCCTTTCCCGTTACCGGTGAACACGATAACAATGCCGCGCTCTTCCTGCGCTGCCGCCACCCGGGCGTCGACTTTATCTTTTACCCGCTGCTGGCGTTCACGGTAGCGTTCATCACTCATTGTGCAATTCCTGGTTTGCGCCCGGGTTGGGCATCGAAGGTCATTCCCGTCTTACGACGGCTGTCATCGCCCATCAACCATAAATAGACCGGCATGATATCGGCGGGAGTTTTCAGTTTTTGCGGATCTTCCGTCGGGAAGGCATTGGCGCGCATTTTGGTGCGCGTGCCACCTGGATTAATGCAGTTCACTCGCAGGTGACGGCTCTGATACTCTTCGGCCAGCACCTGCATCATGCCTTCAGTCGCAAACTTGGAGGCGGCGTATGCGCCCCAGTTGGCGCGTCCCTGACGGCCAACGCTGGAGGAGGTGAAGACCAATGAGCCGGACTCGGACTTCAGTAATAAAGGAAGCAGGGCCTGGGTCAGCATAAAGGTGCCGTTGACGTTAACCTGCATAACCTGCTGCCAGACGTCCGGTTTTTGCTGGTCCATCGGACACACGTCACCCAGCAGGCCTGCGTTATGCAGCACGCCATCGAGGCGCGGGTAGTGGATGCTTATCTGTTGCGCCAGCTGCTGACACGCCTGAGGAGTACAGGTGAGTAGATCCAGCGTAAACCACGGCGCGGGGATCCCGCCGGTTTGTTGAATCTCATGCGAGACGCTTTTCAGCTTCTCTTCGTTACGTCCGACCAGGATAACGCTGGCGTTGTAGCGCGCGTAGGTTAGCGCGGCTTCACGACCGATCCCATCGCTGGCGCCGGTAACCAGAATGATGCGATCTTTTA
The DNA here is from genome assembly GCF_051131755.1 of Klebsiella sp. R445. Lineage (NCBI taxonomy): Bacteria > Pseudomonadati > Pseudomonadota > Gammaproteobacteria > Enterobacterales > Enterobacteriaceae > Klebsiella > Klebsiella sp. R445. The sequence continues at coordinate 819,244 of NZ_CP180446.1, read as the reverse complement.
ATAAATGACTCTGCGGCTGATAGTGCACGGCGACTCCTTGAGCAATCTTCAGACGATCGCACGGTGTATTCGGTATCTCACTTTTGCGTTTTATGCCTGAAACAGGCGGCTATTGCAATCGGCGAAGGGGGAAACACGTATCGAAATGAATATCTTGCAACGTTTTCATCGTCGCTAAAAAAAGAGGAACGACCGTCGTACCGCACACAAAGCGCAGAGACTTCCTGAAGGCGGCTGATGTACACTGTGCTTCAACGTCAGTGGTTTACACAAGGTGAAAACGTGGAATTACTTGCTCAATATGGCCTGTTTTTGGCCAAAATCGTGACAGTGGTTGTCGCGATTGCGGTTATTGCCGCAATTATCGTTAACCAGGCTCTGCGCAAGAAACAGCGCGGAGAGCTACGGGTGACTAATCTTAGCGAGCAATACAAGGATATGCGGGAAGAGCTGGCGGTAGCGCTGCTCGATGGCCCGCAGCAAAAGCTCTGGCATAAAGCGCAAAAGAAAAAGCTCAAGCAGGAGGCGAAAGCCGCCAAAGCGCGGGCCAAGATGGGCTCCGCGGAGCCGGACAGCAAACCGCGTGCCTGGGTGCTGGATTTTAAAGGCAGTATGGATGCACACGAAGTCGGTAGCCTGCGCGAAGAGATCACCGCAGTGCTGGCGGCGGTAAACCCCCGCGACCAGGTTATTCTGCGTCTGGAAAGCCCCGGTGGCGTGGTCCACGGTTATGGCCTGGCAGCCTCGCAACTGCAGCGTCTGCGTGACAAACAAATTCCACTCACCGTCGCGGTCGATAAAGTCGCGGCCAGCGGTGGCTATATGATGGCCTGTGTGGCGAACAACATTGTTGCCGCTCCCTTTGCCATCCTCGGCTCTATCGGGGTGGTGGCGCAGATCCCAAACCTTCACCGTTTCCTGAAGAGCAAAGAGATCGATATTGAACTGCATACCGCCGGGCAGTACAAACGGACCTTAACACTGCTGGGTGAGAACACGGATGAAGGCCGCCGCAAGTTCCGCGAAGACCTGAACGAGACCCATCAGTTGTTCAAAGATTTTGTCCATGAAATGCGACCCACACTGGATATCGAGCAAGTGGCAACCGGTGAACACTGGTATGGCGTGCAGGCGCTGGAGAAGGGACTGGTGGACGCGGTGAAAACCAGTGACGAACTGCTTCTGGGTCTGATTGACAATCATGACGTGATTGCCGTGCGTTACCAGCAGCGTAAAAAAATGCTCGACCGTTTTACCGGGAGCGCCGCGGAAAGTGCCGACCGGTTACTGCTCCGCTGGTGGCAGCGGGGACAAAAACCGCTGATGTAACTGGCTTATCAAACAACAACGCGAGGCAAATGCCTCGCGTTGACATTATGGGCTTTGGATAAATTACAAAGCCTAATCTGCCAGGTGGTATTTGTCTGACAACGTATGCGCCAGATATTTGAACATATTAAATACCGCGGTGCTCTTGGGCGTTGGCAGGCCTTGCTCATCAAGATAAAACTCGCCGCTGAAAACCAGTACGCCATTACGTTGAACAACGTCGGTCGCTTCGATTCCGGCGAGCGTGTCTTCATGTTCACGAATGAGTTTGTTCGCTACTTCAAGTAGTGTCTGGCGATCGATAGGTTGGGTTGTATCTTGCATAACGGACTCCTGTGTTTCTTCCTGCGATAGTTTACGCCGCGTGGCGAGCAGGGGCAAATTTTCCATTTAGAATACATGGATAATGGCAAGGGTCTAAGAAACATGACTTTACTGGCAGGATTTGCATTTGCATGCTAATAAAGTTGCGTAACGAATTTTATCAGGTACAGTGTGACGCTTTCGGCGATCTGGCAACAGATTTGCTTGACATTCGGCCAAAAATTCTTCGTGCTATGTCACCTGACGGGCAAACGTCAGTAAACTCAGCTATCTGGTTTTATGGATGTGAAACCAGACGTGCAAAGGGTTGATATCCATCGACGGCGTCGCAACATTTGACGTACGCCGTCCATGGATGGTGAATCAACATGTGCGATCTATTCCTGGATGAATCAAATTAGGTAAAGGTGAATATGGGTAAAGCTCTCGTTATCGTTGAGTCCCCGGCAAAAGCCAAAACGATCAATAAGTATCTGGGTAATGACTACGTGGTGAAATCCAGCGTCGGTCATATCCGCGATTTGCCGACCAGTGGCTCAGCTTCCAAAAAGAGCGCCGACTCTACCTCCACCAAAGGGGCTAAAAAGCCTAAAAAGGATGAACGTAGCGCTCTGGTCAATCGTATGGGCGTCGACCCATGGCATGACTGGGATGCACAGTACGAAGTACTTCCGGGTAAAGAAAAGGTAGTTTCAGAACTCAAACAGTTGGCTGAAAAAGCCGACCATATCTATCTCGCAACTGACCTTGACCGCGAAGGGGAAGCCATTGCATGGCACCTGCGGGAAGTTATCGGTGGAGATGAAAAACGCTATAGCCGCGTGGTGTTCAATGAAATCACTAAAAACGCGATCCGTCAGGCATTTGATAAGCCTGGCGAGCTGAATATCGATCGTGTTAACGCCCAGCAGGCGCGTCGCTTTATGGACCGCGTTGTGGGCTATATGGTTTCTCCGCTGCTGTGGAAAAAAATTGCGCGTGGCCTGTCTGCCGGCCGCGTCCAGTCCGTTGCTGTACGTCTGGTGGTTGAACGCGAACGCGAAATTAAAGCCTTCGTCCCGGAAGAGTTCTGGGAAATCGACGCCAGTACCACCACGCCGGGGGGCGATGCCCTGCCGCTGGAAGTCACGCACAAGCACGACAAGCCATTCCGTCCGGTTAACCGTGACGAAACCATGGCCGCGGTGGCGTTGCTGGAAAAAGCCAGCTACAGCGTCCTCGAGCGTGAAGATAAACCGACCAGCAGCAAGCCGGGTGCGCCGTTTATCACCTCGACGTTGCAGCAGGCCGCCAGTACGCGTCTGGGCTTTGGGGTTAAGAAAACCATGATGATGGCGCAGCGTCTCTATGAGGCGGGCTACATCACCTACATGCGTACCGACTCCACCAACCTGAGCCAGGATGCGCTCAGCATGGTTCGCGGATATATCGACGATAACTTTGGTAAAAAGTATCTGCCGGAAAACGCCAACCAGTACACCAGCAAAGAAAACTCGCAGGAAGCGCACGAAGCGATTCGTCCTTCTGATGTGAGCGTGATGGCTGAAGACCTGAAAGGGATGGAAGCGGACGCGCTGAAATTGTATCAGCTGATCTGGCGCCAGTTTGTCGCCTGTCAGATGACACCGGCGCAGTACGACTCCACCACGCTGACCGTGAAAGCCGGTGACTTCAAACTGAAAGCGCGTGGCCGTACGCTGCGCTTTGACGGTTGGACCAAAGTGATGCCGGCGCTGCGTAAAGGCGATGAAGATCGCACCTTACCGGTGGTCAATCAGGGCGAGAGCCTGACCCTGGTTGAGCTGATGCCAGCGCAGCACTTCACCAAGCCGCCTGCGCGCTTTAGTGAAGCGTCGCTGGTAAAAGAGCTGGAGAAACGCGGTATCGGCCGTCCGTCTACCTATGCGTCGATCATCTCGACCATTCAGGATCGCGGGTACGTGCGGGTAGAAAACCGTCGCTTCTATGCAGAAAAAATGGGTGAGATTGTCACCGATCGCCTCGAAGAGAACTTCCGCGATCTGATGAACTACGATTTCACCGCGCAGATGGAAGACCGTCTTGACCAGGTGGCTAACCACCAGGCCGAGTGGCGTAAGGTGCTGGACCACTTCTTTGGCGACTTCACCACCCAGTTGGAAAAGGCTGAGAAGGATCCGGAAGAGGGCGGCATGCAGCCGAACCCGATGGTGCTGACCAGCATCGACTGTCCGACCTGTGGCCGCAAGATGGGTATTCGTACCGCCAGCACCGGCGTGTTCCTCGGCTGCTCAGGCTACGCGCTGCCGCCAAAAGAACGCTGCAAAACCACCATTAACCTGGTACCGGAAAACGAAGTACTCAACGTGCTGGAAGGTGATGACGCCGAAACCAACGCGCTGCGTGCCAAACGTCGTTGCCAGAAATGCGGCACGGCGATGGACAGCTACCTGATCGATCCGAAGCGCAAGCTGCATGTCTGTGGTAACAACCCGACCTGCGACGGCTACGAGATTGAAGAGGGCGAATTCCGCATCAAGGGCTATGACGGCCCGGTCGTTGAGTGCGAGAAATGTGGTTCTGAAATGCACCTGAAAATGGGACGTTTCGGCAAATACATGGCCTGCACCAACGACGAATGTAAGAATACGCGTAAAATTCTGCGTAATGGCGAAGTGGCTCCGCCGAAGGAAGATCCGGTTCCATTACCGGAACTGCCTTGCGAAAAATCGGATGCCTATTTTGTGCTGCGTGATGGTGCTGCAGGGGTCTTCCTCGCGGCTAACACCTTCCCGAAATCACGTGAAACACGTGCACCATTAGTTGAAGAACTGTATCGCTTCCGCGATCGTCTGGCCGAGAAACTGCGTTATCTCGCCGATGCACCGCAGCAGGATCCTGAAGGCAACAAAACGCTGGTGCGTTTTAGCCGTAAGACCAAGCAGCAGTACGTGGCCTCAGAGAAAGATGGCAAAGCGACCGGCTGGTCAGCCTTCTATATTGATGGCAAATGGACTGAAGCGAAAAAGTAAGCACATGACTCTCCTGAAAGGGCCGCATAGCGGCCCTTTTTCTTGCTGATTTTTCAGCTAAAATGGCTTTTATTCCCCGCCTGAACGCTGCCTTATAACCGGCTTATTATTTTTTGTTAGTGTCTATACACTGAAGGTATAAATGATATAGTGGTTATAGTTAATCTCTTTTTTATTATTAAATCGTCTTATACATCATCGTTTCAGCGTGCCTGATGGCGATATCACTGCAACCCGCAGGGATCGTCCTGGTGTGCAACAGACCTCAATCGATTGAAACGTTCATGTATCAAGCTGGCTCATTTTACGCGTTAACGGATATCAGCCATGAAATTACAGCAGCTCCGCTACATCGTTGAGGTGGTTAACCATAATCTGAACGTCTCTTCTACTGCCGAAGGCCTGTATACCTCGCAGCCCGGCATCAGTAAGCAGGTTCGGATGCTGGAAGATGAACTTGGCATTCAGATTTTTGCCCGTAGCGGCAAACATTTAACTCAGGTCACTCCTGCAGGCCAGGAGATCATTCGTATTGCACGCGAAGTGCTGTCCAAGGTTGATGCGATTAAATCGGTGGCCGGCGAACATACCTGGCCCGACAAAGGCTCATTGTACGTTGCCACCACCCACACCCAGGCCCGCTATGCGCTCCCTGGCGTGATTAAGGGCTTTATTGAACGTTATCCTCGTGTCTCCCTGCATATGCACCAGGGCTCGCCGACGCAGATTGCTGAAGCGGTCTCAAAGGGCAATGCCGATTTCGCCATCGCCACTGAAGCGCTGCATCTCTACGATGACCTGGTGATGCTACCGTGCTACCACTGGAATCGCTCGATCGTGGTGACGCCGGAACATCCTTTGGCCTCCCGAGGCTCGGTGACGATCGAAGAGCTGGCGCAATACCCGCTGGTGACCTACACCTTTGGCTTTACCGGCCGCTCCGAACTGGATACCGCGTTTAACCGTGCCGGGCTGACACCGCGTATCGTCTTCACCGCCACCGATGCCGATGTCATCAAAACCTATGTGCGTCTGGGCCTTGGCGTCGGGGTGATTGCCAGCATGGCGGTCGATCCAGTCTCCGATCCGGATCTCGTCAAGCTGGATGCTAACGGCATCTTCAGCCACAGCACCACCAAAATAGGCTTCCGCCGCAGCACCTTCCTGCGTAGCTATATGTATGATTTTATTCAACGTTTTGCGCCGCATTTGACGCGTGATGTGGTTGATACGGCGGTGGCTTTACGTTCGAATGAAGACATTGAGGCGATGTTTAAAGATATTAAACTGCCGGAAAAGTGATAGCACTGCATATGGGGCATCCCCTAGTGGGATGCCAAATCCTATAATGGCCCTTAATTACATTTGTAAACGTCGTCTGAATCACAAAAATCATTATTTCTATTAACACGAATGCAAATATACCCGGTGGGGTCAAAATAATAATCAAAGATAATAGGAGAAATCAGAATTCACTGGATTAATTTATTATCTCTAATTAAGCTTTAACTGTACCTGATAATTTTAGCGATTGGTGGTGATAAAATGATTAGTGATATCGATTATATGAAGTTGGCGATGTCACAGGAAAGTGACAAAACGGAGATTGATCCTGTGTTGAGGAGTCGGGCCTGGAGTGCCGTACTCATCGGGTTAGCGATGTTCTGGAGTATCATCGCGCTCGTCGTCTGTAACGTTTGGATCATCAGCTGAGCGTACATTTTCTGGAAGGCGGTATGTTTCATTTTTATGACAGCGAAATCGTGAGAAATTATTTTAGTTAATAACCCGCGGCGACAAGGAGGATATATTTCGCGACCACAAGTTTTAAACAATCATCCCTTCTGTTGAACTAATCGTCAGATACCTGGCGATTAGTTCTTTCTGTACTCATGTACTAATACGATTCCCTCAGATATATTCTTTTCTATCAATTTCATTCGACAATATACCCTGTCTTTATTCAGGATTTTTGTTTTTGGCGCTTTTGCCGATTTTAGCAATTTGGGTTGTTATCAAAGTGTTATGGCTGGGATGTGTTATCTTTATTATTAACCCTGAGGAGATTCAGGGCATGCCATCCCTGCAATAAAGGAGGAGCTATGTCGTCAACCCTACGAGCAGCCAGTAAGGATACGCTACAGGTCAAAAATAAAACCTACCATTACTACAGCTTACCGCTGGCCGCTAAACAACTGGGCGATCTGACCCGTCTACCCAAATCGCTCAAAGTACTGCTGGAAAACCTGCTGCGCTGGCAGGACGGTGACTCCGTGACCGCCGAAGACATTCAGGCCCTCGCGGGCTGGCTTGAACATGCGCATGCTGACCGGGAAATTGCCTATCGTCCGGCGCGCGTGTTGATGCAAGATTTTACCGGCGTCCCGGCAGTGGTCGATTTAGCCGCCATGCGTGAAGCGGTAAAACGGTTGGGCGGAGATACGGCGAAGGTTAATCCGCTGTCGCCCGTTGATCTGGTGATTGACCACTCGGTGACGGTCGACCGCTTTGGCCATCAGTCGGCGTTCGAAGAAAACGTCCGCCTTGAAATGGAGCGCAACCATGAACGATATGTGTTCCTGCGCTGGGGTCAGCAGGCCTTCAGCCGCTTCAGCGTCGTGCCGCCGGGCACCGGTATTTGCCACCAGGTTAACCTCGAATACCTCGGTAAAGCGGTCTGGAGCGAAGAACAAAACGGCGAGTGGCTTGCCTGGCCTGACACCCTGGTGGGAACCGACTCGCATACCACGATGATCAACGGGCTGGGGGTGCTCGGCTGGGGCGTCGGCGGTATTGAAGCGGAAGCCGCGATGTTAGGACAGCCGGTCTCAATGCTGATCCCGGATGTGGTGGGCTTTAAGCTCAGCGGTAAACTGCGTGAAGGGATCACCGCCACCGACCTGGTGCTGACGGTAACCCAGATGCTGCGCCAGCATGGCGTGGTTGGTAAGTTTGTCGAATTCTATGGTGATGGTCTGGATTCACTACCGCTGGCGGACCGCGCTACCATCGCCAATATGGCGCCTGAATACGGGGCGACCTGCGGTTTCTTCCCGATCGACGCCGTCACCCTGAGCTACATGCGCCTGAGTGGCCGCAGCGACGAGCAGGTGGCGCTGGTGGAAGCCTACGCCAAAGCGCAGGGCATGTGGCGCCAGACCGGGGATGAGCCGGTCTTTACCAGCATGCTGGCGTTGGATATGGCTTCGGTGGAAGCCAGCCTGGCAGGGCCGAAGCGGCCGCAGGATCGCGTGGCGCTGGGCGATGTACCTAAGGCATTCGCCGCCAGCAGCGAGCTGGAAGTCAATCGGGCACAGAACGCCCGTCAGCCGGTAGACTATACGCTGAACGGACACCATTACGCATTACCAGACGGCGCGGTGGCGATTGCCGCCATTACGTCGTGCACCAACACCTCCAACCCCAGCGTCCTGATGGCTGCCGGTCTGCTGGCGAAAAAAGCGGTGGAGCTGGGCCTTAAACCACAGCCGTGGGTTAAAGCATCGCTGGCACCGGGTTCCAAAGTGGTCTCTGATTACCTGGCGCATGCCGGGCTGACGCCGTACCTCGATGCGCTTGGTTTTAACCTCGTAGGTTATGGTTGCACCACCTGCATCGGTAACTCCGGGCCGCTGCCGGAACCGATCGAAGAGGCCATCAAAAAAGGTGATTTAACCGTCGGCGCGGTGCTGTCGGGTAACCGCAACTTTGAAGGGCGCATTCATCCGCTGGTGAAAACCAACTGGCTGGCGTCGCCGCCGCTGGTGGTGGCCTATGCGCTGGCCGGGAATATGAACATCAACCTGACGAGCGACCCGCTGGGCACCAGCAAAGAGGGGCAGCCGGTCTATCTGAAAGATATCTGGCCGAGCGGCCATGAGATTGCTCGGGCGGTGGAGCAGGTCTCGACCGAGATGTTCCACAAAGAGTACGCTGAGGTGTTTGAAGGCACGGCGGAGTGGAAAGCGATTGAGGTCGAACGCTCCGACACCTATGACTGGCAGGAAGACTCCACCTACATTCGCCTGTCGCCATTTTTTGATGACATGGGGGTACAGCCGAAGCCGGTGGAGGATATTCACGGGGCGCGCATTCTGGCGATGCTCGGAGACTCGGTCACTACCGACCATATTTCCCCCGCCGGGAGTATCAAAGCCGACAGCCCGGCCGGGCGCTATTTGCAAGAGCACGGTGTGGCGCGCGCGGACTTTAACTCCTACGGATCCCGTCGCGGTAACCACGAAGTGATGATGCGCGGTACTTTTGCCAACATCCGCATTCGCAACGAAATGGTACCGGGCGTTGAGGGGGGGATGACCCGCCACCTGCCGGGCAGCGAACCGATCGCTATCTATGACGCTGCGATGCAGTATAAACGCGAGGGCGTACCGCTGGCGGTGGTCGCCGGGAAAGAGTACGGTTCTGGCTCCAGCCGCGACTGGGCAGCTAAGGGGCCGCGCCTGCTGGGCGTACGGGTGGTGATTGCCGAATCCTTCGAGCGTATTCACCGTTCTAACCTGATTGGGATGGGGATCCTGCCGCTGGAGTTCCCGCAGGGCGTCACGCGCAAAACGCTGGGCCTCAGCGGTGAAGAGCAGATCGACATCGGCAATCTTCAGGCGCTACAGCCTGGTGCAACGGTTGAGGTGCTCTTAACGCGCGCGGACGGCAGGCAGGAGGTGCTTGACTGCCGCTGCCGCATCGATACCGCCACAGAGCTCACCTACTATCAGAATGACGGCATTCTGCATTATGTGATCCGCAATATGCTGTAAATGTTGTAAAAAAAGGGCCAGCAATTGCTGGCCCTGAATCTTTTCCGACGCCTTACTTATTCAGCAGGTGACCCATTTTCGCGGCTTTCGTATCCAGATAATGGGCATTCTTCGGATTGCGGCCCACAATCAGCGGCACGCGCTCGACGATATTGATTCCGGCTTCGGTCAGGATTTCGACCTTCTTAGGGTTGTTGGTCAGCAGACGAACCTGGTCAACATGCAGAAGTTTGAACATATCGGCACATAGCGTGAAATCGCGCTCATCGGCGGCAAAACCCAGCTGATGGTTCGCTTCTACGGTGTCGTAGCCCTGATCCTGTAACGCATAGGCGCGGATCTTATTCAGCAGACCGATATTACGGCCTTCCTGACGATGGTACAGCAGAATGCCGCGTCCCTCTTCGGCAATATGCGACAGGGCCGCTTCCAGCTGAAAACCACAATCACAACGCAGACTAAAAAGGGCATCGCCCGTTAAGCACTCAGAGTGTACGCGAGCCAGGACGGGCTGCTGGCCCGAAATGTCGCCGAATACCAGTGCGACATGATCCTGCCCGGTTGCCAGTTCTTCAAATCCCACCATCAGGAAATCGCCCCAGGGGGTTGGCAGTTTGGCTTCTGCCACACGTTTAAGCTGCATGTGATTCTCCAGATTTTGTCAGCACCTGAATGTGCTTTCTGTTTGCCGCTATTTTGCCACAATGCCGTGACGTTCTCCTAATTACGCACGGCTGCCTGCGCGTAAAGCGCACAAACGAACCACTTTCCGTTATGATAGTCGGGAGATGAAATAAGGAGATAAGATGCTGTCGATAGCCAGACGAACTGCCGTTGCGGCGACACTGCTCATTGTTATGCCCGCCGTGGTCTGGATATCCGGATGGAAGTGGCAGCCCGGACTGCATGGTGCCGAGCTCAAAATGCTGTACTGGGTGACCGAGAGCGTGACCCAGCCGTGGGGGATTATCACCCATACGCTGTTATGCGCCTGGTTCCTGTGGTGTCTGCGTTTTCGCCTGCGCGCGGCCGTGGTGCTGTTTATGATACTGGCGGCGGCAATATTGCTGGGGCAGGGCATTAAATCCTGGATTAAAGAGCAGGCGCAGGAACCGCGCCCGTATGTGGTCTGGTTAGAAAAGAGCCAACAGGTGCCCGTCGAGCAATTCTACGCGTTAAAACGCAAAGAACGCGCTAAACTGGTGCATGAACAGCTGGCGCAGCAGCAGGATATTCCTAAATTCCTGCGTAAGCACTGGCAAAAAGAAACCGGGTTTGCGTTCCCTTCCGGCCACACCATGTTTGCCGCCAGCTGGGCGCTGCTCGGCGTGGGGCTGCTGTGGCCGCGTCGGCGTTGGTTGACCATGGCCGCTCTGCTGACGTGGGCAACGGCGGTGATGGGCAGCCGCCTGGCGCTGGGTATGCACTGGCCGCAGGACCTGATTGTTGCAACGCTTATCTCGTGGTTGCTGGTGACGCTGGCGACCTGGCTCACGCAGCGGCTGTGCGGTCCGCTTACGCCACCGGGCGAAGAGGCCCAGGATATTAAGAAACGGGCCATAAAACAGGAATAGCGTTGATTTTCGCGCCAGCCGGACACATATCCTGACAGGGTGTCATGCTTTTCCATTTCACCACTGCAGCGAAAATGATACTTTATAGGGCTGAATGCGGGATTTTTTCGCTCAACCCACAAAACGGGAAGTAGTGTGAAATATTTACTTATTTTCTTACTGGTACTCGCCATCTTCGTCATCTCGGTGACGCTGGGCGCGCAAAATGATCAACAGGTCACCTTCAACTATCTGCTTGCGCAGGGTGAATTCCGTATTTCAACGTTGCTGGCGGTCCTTTTCGCCGCAGGTTTTGCGATTGGCTGGCTGATTTGCGGCCTTTTCTGGCTGCGGGTACGCGTTTCCCTGGTTCGTGCTGAACGTAAAATTAAGCGTCTCGAACATCAAATTGCTCCTGCCAGCACCACGCCGGCTGGTGCAGCCGTTCCTGCGCTGAAGGAATAATCATTTATGCTGGAGTTGTTGTTTCTGCTTTTGCCCGTTGCCGCTGCTTATGGATGGTATATGGGGCGCAGAAGTGCACAACAGTCCAAACAGGACGATGCGAGCCGCCTGTCACGTGATTACGTGACCGGGGTGAACTTCCTGTTGAGCAATCAGCAGGATAAAGCCGTGGATCTGTTCCTCGACATGCTGAAAGAGGACACCGGCACCGTTGAGGCCCACCTGACGCTGGGTAACCTGTTCCGCTCCCGCGGCGAGGTTGACCGGGCCATTCGTATTCACCAGAGCCTGATGGAAAGCGCCTCGCTGACCTACGACCAGCGACTGCTGGCCGTTCAGCAGCTTGGTCGCGACTACATGGCCGCCGGCCTCTACGACCGCGCGGAAGATATGTTCAAGCAGCTGGTAGACGAGACCGATTTTCGCCTCAGCGCGTTGCAGCAACTGCTGCAAATCTATCAGGCCACCAGCGACTGGCAGTCTGCTATTGATGTCGCCGAACGGCTGGTTAAGCTCGGTAAAGAAAAACACCGGGGCGATATCGCCAACTTCTGGTGTGAGCTGGCGCTGCAGCAGATGGCGAACAGCGAGATGGACAAAGCCATGACGCTGCTGAAGAAAGGCGCAGCGGCGGACCGCAACAGCGCCCGGGTATCGATAATGATGGGCCGGGTGTGGATGGAGAAGGGCGACTACGCGAAAGCGGTAGAGAGCCTCGAGCGGGTCATCAATCAGGATAAAGAGCTGGTGGGGGAAACCCTCGACATGCTGCAGACCTGCTACCAGCAGCTGGGGAAGCTCGACGAGTGGGAGCAGTTCTTACGCCGCTGTGCCGATGAAAACACCGGTGCCACCGCAGAGCTGATGCTGGCGCAAATCCTTGAGCAGCGGGAAGGGATCGAGTCTGCGCAAAACTATGTGACCCGTCAGCTGGAGCGTCATCCGACTATGCGGGTGTTCCATAAGCTGATGGACTATCACCTCAATGAAGCCGAAGAGGGACGCGCGAAAGAGAGCCTCGGCGTGCTGCGCAATATGGTGGGTGAACAGGTACGCAGTAAACCGCGCTATCGCTGCCAGAAATGTGGTTTCACGGCGCATACGCTCTACTGGCACTGCCCGTCCTGCCGCTCATGGTCAACCATTAAACCGATTCGCGGCCTCGACGGACAATAACCGACGCAAGGTCTAAAAAAATCGCATTTTAGTTACAACATACTAATGAATTTATAGCGTTTCACCACCTCAGCTCCGTAGACAGCCTCGTCTGGCAGGGGATAAAAGCAGCCTGTCAATTTGCCGATATCGCAGGTAGAATGCTGCCCGTTTACCTTTTTTGCGCCAGACGGCGCCTATCAACAATTAAGGTCTGGTCACGATGTCTACTGCTACCTCTTCTCCTCGCGTTGTTACATCCTCTCCGGTTGTTGTTGCGCTCGATTATGATAACCGCGACAAAGCGCTGGCATTTGTTGACCTTATCGACCCGCGCGATTGCCGCCTGAAGGTGGGCAAAGAGATGTTTACACTGCTGGGGCCGCAGTTTGTACGCGATCTGCATCAGCGTGGCTTCGAGGTGTTCCTCGATCTGAAATTCCATGACATCCCGAACACTACGGCCCGTGCCGTGGCGGCGGCGGCAGAGCTTGGCGTCTGGATGGTCAACGTACATGCCTCCGGCGGCGCGCGGATGATGACCGCGGCGCGTGAAGCACTGCTGCCGTTTGGTAACGATGCGCCGTTGCTGATTGCCGTAACCGTGCTGACCAGCATGGAAGCCAGCGACCTGCAGGATCTCGGGATCACGCTATCGCCTGCCGATCATGCAGCGAAGCTGGCGGCATTAACCCAGCGCTGTGGTCTGGATGGCGTGGTATGCTCGGCGCAAGAAGCGGTGCGCTTCAAGCAGGAACTGGGCCAGGCATTCAAGCTGGTCACGCCGGGTATCCGTCCGCAGGGCAGCGACGCGGGCGATCAGCGTCGTATTATGACCCCGGAACAGGCACAGGAAGCCGGCGTTGACTATATGGTTATCGGTCGTCCAGTCACCCAGTCTGCAGATCCGGCAGCGACCTTACGCAGCATCAATGCATCACTGCACAAGGGGGCATAATGAGCGATTCTAATAGTCGGCTGGTCTATTCGACCGACAGCGGCCGCATCGATGAACCCAAGACGGTGGTAGAGCGTCCGAAAGGCGACGGCGTGGTGCGCATTCAGCGCCAGACCAGCGGCCGTAAAGGTAAGGGCGTATGCCTGATCACCGGAATCGACCTCGACGATGATGCGCTGGCGAAACTGGCCGCTGAGCTGAAAAAGAAATGCGGCTGCGGCGGTTCAGTTAAGGACGGTATTATTGAGATTCAGGGAGATAAGCGGGATCTGCTGAAATCGCTGCTGGAAGCCAAAGGCTTGAAAGTAAAACTGGCGGGCGGCTAATATGACAAGGCCACGGTAAATCCCGTGGCCTTGATACTTTCAGGTGCGTAAGTCTGATGAAGTAAATTATTTTTATTGGTTGTTTAGTTTAAAACTTATTTGCCAACCTGGTGGCCGATAATCCCACCGACGGCCGCGCCACCCAGAGTACCCAGGGTGCTACCATCGGTTAATACTGCGCCACCAATTGCACCCGCACCCGCACCGATAGCGGTATTACGATCGCGTTTAGACCAGTTAGAACAAGCGCTCAGAGACATTGCGACAGTGATAGCCAGTACTGCGGCAGCCATTTTTTTGCTCGTTGAAGTCATCATAATTTTTCTCCTGAATAATCTATTCATGGATCCAACTTCCCTTAAATCATAGCGTGATGCTCAGCTTTAAGGGCTATTCCATGAAACTTAAGTTGCGCAGGTGTTACTTTAATCACGCGGGTGATAGTCACTTCCTGTTATATCGCTAACATTAATTCTACTTTTTTTAAATTTTACCGGCAGGTAAAAACTCTTAATTGCCGGCTCGGAAAACTCTCAGATAGGCCGCGTGGCGCCTGCGCCCACGAAGGTGGGCGGCGGAAGGAGAAGCGAATGGAGAAGGGGATGACTGGGGTGAAATCAGCTGCAGCTGACGATATCAACGGTTAAACCATTGTCCGCCAGCTGCTGGCGTGCATCGTCACTAAGGTTTTCATCGGTAATAAGACGGCTAAAGAGCGTCGTCGGGCCGAGCGGATACGGATGCACCACGCTGAACTTCGAACTGTCGCTCAACACGATGGCTTCACATCCTTTTGCCAGCACGGCGTTGACCACATCGGCGCGCATCATATCTTTCCCGGTAAAACCGGTCTCCGGCTGCCAGCCATCAATACCGATAAAGGCCTTGCTGAAATGCACCTGCTGGATAAATTGCCGGGTCAAGGGGCCGACCATGCTTTCGCTGCGTTTCTGGTACAGCCCGCCGAGCAGAATTACCTCACCAGGGGTCTCCTTCAGCAGATGGGCAATATAGCTGCTAACGGTAATGATGGTGATATCGCCGCGCTCAGCCAGCGTACGGGCCAGCAGAGCGTTACAGCTGCCGTTTTCGATAAACACCGTCTCTCCGGCATTGACCAGGCTGGCGGCCCGGCTGGCGAGCTCTCGCTTGATAGAGAAGTAGGTCATCATGCGGGTTTCGACATCTTCACTGTCCAACGGAACGGCGAAACCGTGGGTCCGGCGCAGATAGCTCTGCTTTTCCAGTAAATTTAAATCCTGGCGAATCGTAACTTCAGAAACACCGGTCATTTTGGCGAGATCGGCCACGCTCATGCGGCCTTTATCGATGACCATTTGCAAAATACTTTGTTGTCGGGCGTTCATAGCAACATCGCAGTTAGAGGGCTATTTTGCCGACAATCGACTCCAGCGGGCGATTGTGGCGAGATGGACGTTCAGATTTCCCAGGGTGCTTTTGGCTGGCCGGGCTTTGTTTCCGCTTGATCGTCAGTGAGCGCCTGAAGTTCCGCTTTCAGGATCTCCAGATTGTGGATCGCAGAGTGATAATCTCCGGCAACCAGAATATCCAGCACGGTATCGATGCGTTGGGCGAGCAGGCGGGCATTCAATTCAGACATAGCATTATCCTGGTGACAAAAACGAATGAAATCAATGATGCAAAAAACGGATGAAAAAGAGAAGTGAAAAAATAGCACAACATAAATCATTCGAGCATAAATAGCGGAGAAATGCGGTCAAATGAGGTGATAAAGAGAGCGGCCCCTGGGATCAGGAGCCGCTGAGGCGTGCTATCAGGCGAACGGACGCGCGATGACGCTACGGGTTTCCATGCGAACTTCAGCAATCTTGACGTCGATAACGTCAGTCACCTTGTAGACGGTCTCACCTTTGATCTGGACGGTGCCGTTTTCCTGGCTACAGACCAGCTCATCGCGGACGGCGTGCAGGAACGGCGCCGGGATAAAGGCGACGGCACCGTTATCCACCAGACGCACGCGCATACCGCCACGGCTGATATCAATGATTTCAGCGGCAAAACGGGTATCGGTGCCCGCCTGCGGATTCAGATAACGGGCATACAGCCAGTCACCGACATCGCGCTCGGCCATGCGGTTCAGGCGACGACGCTCGGCCATCTGAACGGCAACTTCATCCTGCGGACGAGAGGCGTTTTCACCTTTGATAATCGCTTTCAGCAGACGATGGTTAATCATGTCGCCATACTTACGAATCGGTGAAGTCCAGGTGGCATAGGCTTCCAGGCCAAGGCCGAAGTGAGGACCAGGCTCAGTGCTGATCTCTGCGTAGGACTGGAAACGACGAATGCGGCTGTCGAGGAAACCTGATGGCTGAGCATCCAGTTCGCGACGCAGTTTGCAGAAGCCGTCGAGGGTCAGGACTTCGACCGGATCAACATGCACGTCATGCGTTTTCAGCAGTGCTGCCAACTGCTCGGTGTTCGCCGGATCAAAACCGGTGTGAACGTTATAAACACCAAAGCCCAGCTTGTCGCGCAGGACGCGAGCGGCACAGATGTTGGCGGCAATCATTGACTCTTCGACGATGCGGTTGGCGATGCGGCGCGGTTCGGCCACGATATCCAGCACTTCGCCTTTTTCACCCAGCACGAAACGGTAGTCCGGGCGGTCTTTGAACACCAGCGCATGGGTCTGACGCCATTGGCTGCGGCGCAGGCAAACATCCTGCAGCAGGTTAATCTGCTGTGCGATAGCGTCGTTTTCAGGCTGCCAGCTGCCGGTTTTTTCCAGCCAGTCGGAGACGTTGTCATAAGCCAGCTTCGCTTTTGACTCGATGGTAGCGGCGAAGAATTCGATATCGTCTTCAATTGTACCGTCGGCGGCCAGCGTCATGCGGCAGGCCAGAACCGGGCGCACAACCTGGGGACGCAGCGAGCACAGGTCGTCAGACAGTTCACGCGGCAGCATTGGGATATTGAAGCCCGGCAGATAGTTGGTGAACGCGCGGATTTTCGCGGTCTGATCCAGCTTGCTACCTTCAGCAATCCAGGCGGTCGGGTCGGCAATCGCGACGGTCAGGTGCAGTTTACCGTCTTCGGCTGTCTCGACATACAGCGCATCATCCATATCTTCGGTGCTGGCGCTGTCGATGGTGACGAAGTCCAGCGCCGTTAAATCGCGACGTTCCAGACCTTCATCCTGCATCTCGGTGGCGACACCATCCGGGGCTTCTTTTTCCAGATTATGGCGTGCCAGCGTAACCCACCAGGGAACGAAATGATCGTCACTGAAGGTAATGAACTGGGTTAATTCCGCATAAAAACCACGGTCGCCTTTCAGCGGATGACGGCGCATTTCTGCAACGGCCCAGTCACCCTGTTGAAAATCATGGTTCACGCTCCGATCGGCGCGGCAAGGGATAGCGTCTTTCAGCAGCGGATGATCGGGAACAATCGACAGGCGGTCATCTTTCTTATGCACTTTACCGACGAAACGCGTCAGGAAAGGCTCAATCAATGTTTCCGGCTCAGCGCTTTCGCGCTCTTTTTCAGTGTGGATCACGGCGCTGATACGGTCGCCATGCATCACTTTTTTCATTTGCGGCGGCGGAATAAAGTAGCTTTTCTGCGCATCAACTTCGAGGAAGCCAAAGCCTTTTTCTGTACCCTTTACGACCCCTTCAACACGAGGAGTCTGAGAATGCAGTTGCTGTTTAAGCTGCGCGAGCAGCGGGTTGTCCTGAAACATAATTAGGTATTTTCGTGGCTAAAAGAGCGGCTGACATTTTTACGCGATAATGCCTGTTGCAGCAAGCGATGTTTGGCATTTTAGGTCTGCTGACTCACATTCCCGAGGGCGATTTTCAGACGATTAATCCAGCCACACAAACCGCACCACGCCAGAATATCGATAATCTCTCGCGGCGAAAGCCCCTGCTCGATCAACGGGGTTAATTGCGCGGCGCTTAACCGGGCGGGAGCGCGGGTTAAAAGTTGTGCCGCCTGCAGCAACGCGTACTCATCGGGATGGTTTTTTCCCCAGTGCGCCAGGGCGTTATCGTCGTAACGCAGCAATGTGGACAGCGCGTCGCTTTCTGCGTCCGCCTGCACCCAGGCGTTAAAACAGCTGGCGCTGCCGTTGATGCGGGCGGACAGCAGCGCCATCGACTCGGCATGGGGCTGAAGGTCATGTAAGCGGCCCAGCAGGGTATTCTGGGTTTTGAAGATGGCTTCGTGGGTCGCCAGTAGCGGCGCCAGCGCGGAAAATCCCGAGTGTGGCTGACAGCTTGCCAGCAGAGCCTGGCGCTCATCATCCGCATAGCGCCATTCGGTTTCGTTCACATCGGGCTGCCAGCTGACGGGATCTGGCGAAAACAGCTCTGCCGGCGCATCGTCTTGCTGCGGCATACCCGGCATCCAGCGCACCGGGAAGCCCATTAGCGCGTGAAACGTGGCAATGGTCCGCGCCTGAAAGCCGATAAAACCAATAATTTGATTGATGAGGATGATATCGCGCGGGGTTAAGCCCACCTCATCGAGCTGGCTGCGGGACAGCGCGGTAATCACCGACGGGGAACTGGCTAACTGGCGGGCATACTGCGTAATTTGTGCCAGCCGGCGGTTGCTTTCCCGGGAAGAGTCCGGGCCGGACAGCGGTGCGAGGCGCGCGGCATAGTGATTACACAGGCGCTGGACGCCATACACCTGGGCGACGGTCAGGGCGGTGCTCAGGCGATCGTAGGCGCTCAACGTATGTAATCGGTTGACCATCACGGTGGCAGGGAAAAAGGCATCCGCCAGCCGCCTGGCCGGCAGCAGCCAGCCTGCATGCGCCTGGCTCCAGGCTTCCGGCAACGTCAGATCGAGTAAAAAGCGGTCTTCGACATCGGCGGCTTCAGGGACGAGTGGCAGTACATCGACCGGGCAGATGGTTGACTGGGTTTCATGATACCAGTGATTTTTGCCATAAACGCGGCGTTGCTCCATGGGCGTTCCTTGATAGGTATATGACTAGCCGCACTTTTGTGGGCCATATATGCATAACTATCCTGGCGTAACCCTGAGGCAGTAGAAAATATTGATCCGTACTAACAAATAGCGGATTGGAATAACAGAAAGGGGAACTGGCGGGGGAGACCCCTCCTCAGAGACCCGAGGAGGGGAAGGAACTTATTTCAGTTCCAGCTCATTCATTGCCGCGATGCTAAAGCCACCATCGACATGAACGACTTCACCGGAGATACCGGCAGACAGGTCAGAGCACAGGAAGGCTGCGCTGTTGCCGACGTCTTCGGTAGTGACGGTGCGACGAATCGGGGTAACCGCTTCGCAGTGGGCCAGCATTTTACGGAAATCTTTGATCCCGGATGCTGCCAGAGTACGGATTGGACCCGCAGAGATAGCGTTGACGCGCACGCCTTCCGGACCCATCGCGTTCGCCATATAGCGTACGTTAGCTTCCAGGGATGCTTTCGCCAGACCCATTACGTTGTAGTTCGGGATAGCGCGCTCTGCGCCCAGGTAGGACAGGGTCAGCAGGGCAGAACCCGGGTTCAGCATGCCGCGGCAGGCTTTGGCCATCGCCACGAAGCTGTAAGCGCTGATGTCGTGGGCAATTTTGAAGCCTTCACGGGTAACCGCGTTAACGTAATCGCCGTCCAGTTGATCCGCCGGTGCGAAACCGATGGAGTGAACGAAACCGTCAAACTTCGGCCACACTTTGGTCAGTTCAGTGAACAGAGACTCGATGCTCTCATCTTCAGCCACGTCGCACGGCAGTACAATGTTTGAACCCAGTGCCGCAGCAAATTCTTCCACACGACCTTTCAGTTTTTCGTTCTGATAGGTGAACGCCAGTTCAGCCCCTTCACGGTGCATTGCTTGCGCAATACCGTAGGCGATGGACAGTTTGCTGGCAACGCCAGTCACCAGAATGCGCTTACCGGAAAGAAAACCCATAGCTTTAATCCTTATCGTTATTGCTTATTTTTACTTTAACAATCATGGGGTTAAGGTTGTTATTTCAAAATAACTCAAATTTAGCCGAGAATTATATCCCACTGACGACCCCTTGTGTCACGCTATTTTCGTGTCTTCACACGTAATGACGACCGGACACCCTCCAGTATATCACCGGATATCAGCCCCGTTTGACGTCATTCACCCGGTCAATTTCACTCCGGTGACGGGTAATTTGTGCCAGCAATAACAGAGCATCGACAGAGTCCGGCGTCATGATGCCAGGCGACTCCCCCTGCCAGCCGATCCCCGAGCGGGCATCATAGCTAGCGCCAGCCAGCTGCCAGCGTCCCTGCAGCACCCAGGCAATCCCTTCGCTGCCGGGCAGTTGCTGGTCGGAGACAACGCTGACGCTGGCACTGGCCCGGCTGCGCTGGGTCATAATATTAAAATCCAGCCCCGGAGCGGTGATGCCTTCGCTCCTGAGCGCCCATTCGCCGGGAAATGCCCACGGCTGCGGGTATCTCAGCTGATGATTAATTCCGTCGCCCCGCAGCCACAGCGGTTCGCCTTCCAGCAGCATAATCACCCGATCGATGCCGGTAAACCGGGAGAACGGGCCGTCGTTTTGCAGCGTGGCGATGCTGGCGCGCCAGAGAAACGGCGCATCGGGATCGGGTGACGGAACGCAGAGGATTTCACGTGTCGTACCGCCGCCGTTTTTCCACGGCGTTATCGGCAAAGCGGAGAAGGTAAAGGAAGTCAGCATCGCAGTTTCACCATCAGGTCAGTTTTTTGGTTGTGTAACGCTGCGTCATCATTGTGAGCGATGAGGGATTTGTCAATGCTTGTATAGACAAGTGCTGTTGGCGGAAGGTGGCAAAATAAAAAGCAGGTGCGGGCGCTAGCGAAAAATGCAGTATCCCGACGGCAGCGCCGCCGGAATAGTATACAGACGGTTATTTCCCGTCTTTACGCCAGGCATCGGCGGTGAGCGCTTCACCGAAGTGTCCGGCAATCAGGCGTCTGGTTAAATCGTGCAGCGGCGAAGCCAGTACGTCGGCGGTGCTGCCGCGCTCGACCACTTCCCCCTGGTGCATCACCAGCACCTGATCGCTGATATGCTTCATCATGCCGAGATGCTGGGTGACATAGATATATGAAATTCCCTGTTTTTCCTGAAGCTCCAGCATCAGGTTAATCAGCTGCGAGCGCATCGACATATCCAGCGACGCGAGGGCTTCATCGCAGATGATCACCTTCGGGCGCAGGATCAGCGCTCGGGCCAGACCCAGACGCTGTTTCTGTCCCGGAGCCAGCATATGGGGATAGTAGCTGACGTGATCCGGCAACAGGCCGACCATTCGCAGCGTTTCAATGATCTGCTTCTCCCGGGCCTCGGGTTCGAGGTCGGTATTCAGGCGCAGCGGAAAGTCGAGGATCTGCGAAATCCGCTGCCGCGGGTTAAGCGAAGTTGAGGGATCCTGGAAGATCATGCGAATCCGCTGGCTACGGAACGAGTAATCGCCAAACGCCAGAGGATGATCGTCGATCAGCAGGTCGCCGGAGGTCGGTTCAATCATCCCGGCCAGCATTTTCGCCAGGGTTGATTTCCCCGAGCCGTTCTCACCAATGATCGCCAGAGTCTGACGCTCGCGCAGGGTAAAACTCAGCGGTTTGACCGCTTCCACAGTCTGACGCCGAAACCAACCGGTACGGTAGCGAAAGGTCTTACTCAGATTGCGGACTTCGAGCAATGTTTCGACCATTTCACTCTTTCTCCATGTTCAACGGGAAATGACAGGCGTACAGATGCGTTCTGGCTCCGACCAGGCGCGGCGTCTCAATGCATTCTCGTTGCGCGTACGGGCAGCGCGGCCCCAGCCGACAGCCGATCGGCAGTTGCTCAAGCAGGGGAATCGCGCCCGACAGGGTATTAAGACGGCTTTTATGCGGCAAGGCGCTACCGAAATCGGGGATCGCGCGGATCAATGCCTGGGTGTACGGGTGATGGGGCGTGTTCACCAGCTCTTCGCTGAGTGCCGTTTCCACAGTTTGCCCGCAGTACATCACATTGATTTTATCCGCCCACTTGCTGAGCATCTGCATATCGTGGCTGATCAGCAAAATCGTGGTGTTATTGTTCTGGTTCAGGCGGGTGAGCAGACGGATGATCTGCGCCTGGGTCGTCGGCTCCATGGCGTTGGTCGGCTCATCGGCGATCAGCAGACGCGGCTGGTTAGCGAGGGCGATGGCAATCATCACCTTCTGACACTCCCCGTCGGTTAATTCGTAGGGAAAACTGCGCATCGCGTCTTTGTGGTCTTTAATCCCGACGCGATGGAGCAGCTCGATGGCCCGACGTTTACGCCAGCCTATACGCTGCCACCAATGACCTTTAAAGGTCCAGCCGGGGATATTCTGCATCAACTGCAGACCGATGCGTTCAGACGGATCCAGACAGGATTGCGGCTCCTGGAAAATCATCGACACGTTGTGGCCGATAAGCTTGCGGCGTTCACGGTTGGAGAGACGCAGCAGGTCGATATCATCGAAGCGCATGCGGTCCGCGGTAACCCGCCAGTTATCTTTGGTCACCCCGCAGATCGCTTTGGCGATCAGGCTTTTACCGGAGCCGGATTCTCCCACCAGGCCACGAATTTCCCCTTCCGCGAGGGTCAGGCTGACGCGGTCGACGGCTTTGACCCAGCCTTCGTTGGTTTTGAACTCAATGGTTAAATTGCGAATATCGAGTAACGGCATTATTCCACCCCGGCGATAATGGCACGGCGGATACCGTCGCCCAGCAGATTGACCAACAGCACGCTAATCATGATCGCCGCACCGGGCAGCATGACCGTCCACGGGGCCACGTAGATAAGCTCCAGCGCGTCGCCAAGCATCGCGCCCCATTCCGGCGAGGGGAGCTGGGCACCAAGGTCGAGAAAACCGAGGGCGGCAATATCCAGAATGGCCATCGACAGGGCGCGGGTGATCTCCGTCACCAGCCCGGAGGCGATATTGGGCAGCACCGCAAACCATAAAATATTGAGGGTAGAGGCCCCGTCGAGACGGGCGGCAATGACGTACTCTTTTTCCAGTTCGTCATGCACCATGCTGTAGACCGAGCGGACGATGCGCGGCAGCAACGCCAGCCACACGGCAAACATCGCATGGCTCAGATGCGGCCCGGCAAAGGCGACGACGATAATCGCCAGCAGCAGCGACGGAATCGACAGCAGGGTATCGAGGATGTGGTTCAGCATTGCCGACAGCAGGCCGTGGGTCGAACCGGCGATAACCCCAAGCACCAGGCCGAACAGGGTGGCCGCGAAGGTCACCACAAAAGCACCGCCCACGGTGGGAGCCGCACCGCTTAACAGCCGACTCAGCACATCGCGACCGAGATCGTCGGTGCCGAGGAAAAACGACACTTCACCATAGCGCGACCATGATGGCGGCAGCAGCTGATAGCCGAGGAACTGCTGATCGATACCGTAGGGGGCAAACCAGCCGCCGAAAACACACAGCAGGATCAGAGCGGCACAGCCGTACAGGCCGATCATGGCGGTGGTATCGCCGTAGAATTTCCGCCATACGGTACGCAGCGCGCCAGGTGGGCGCTTTTCCAGATAGACGCTATCGTAAGGCATACCATTCCTTATGTTTCAGAGGGTTAGCCATTGCTCCCAGAATGTCTGATATCACGTTGACGGTAATCACCAGCGCGCCAATCACCATCACGCCTGCCGAAATCGCGGCGTAATCCTGCTGGCGGATGGCATTTATCAGCCAGCGGCCCAGGCCCGGCCAGCTAAAGACCATTTCGGTGATCATCGCCAGGGTCAGCATGGTTGAAAACTGCAGGCCAAGACGCGGGATCACCGGCGGCAGGGCGTTGTGCAGCACGTGGCGATGTAAAATCGTGCGTCGCGAAACGCCGCGGGTGGCGGCGGCCTTAACGTAGTTGGTGTCGTACACGTCGCTGGTGCTGATGCGCATCAGACGGATCACTTCGGTGGTAGGCGCCACCGCCAGCGTGAGGACCGGCAAAACCATATGGCGCGCGGCGCTAACGATCATCTCATGGCGCCACGGCGAATCGGAAAGCCAGGCGTCAATCAGCGCAAAGCCGGTGACGGTTTTCACTTCATAGAGCAAGTCAAAGCGCCCGGAAACCGGGAACCAGCCAAGCGTCAGGGAGAAAAACAGCGTCAGCAATAGCGCCAGCCAGAACACCGGAATCGAAAATCCCACCAGCGCGAGGGCGCTGATCAGGGTATCCGGCCACTTATTGCGCATGATGCCCGCCAGCATGCCCACCGGGATACCGATTAACAGCGCAAAGCCAAACGCGAGGATGCACAGCTCCATGGTCGCCGGGAACACCTCTTTCAACTGCTCTGAAATCAGCTGGCCGTTAATGCTGGAGACGCCAAAGTCCCAGTGCAGCAGTCCCGTGAACCAGAACTGCCAGGCATTCCACAACGAGGCGCCCTGCAGCGGGGCATGGGGCGTAAAGTAGCTCAGGCTGAAGCCCACGAAGGTCAGGAAAAAGAGCGTCACCAGCAGGAGCAGCAGGCGGCGCAGGGTAAAAATAATCATGGTTTTTTCACCTCGTCTTTTTTCTCCCGCGAGACGCCCGCAAAGGAGGCGTTACCGAACGGACTCAGGATCAGACCTTTCATATCATAGCGGTAGGCCTGCAGGCGCAGCGATGAAGCCAGCGGCAGCACCGGCAGGTCGCGAGCCAGGATATGCTGCGCTTCTTTATAGGCCTCAATACGCGAAGCCAGCTGCTGTGAGCGTAGCGCTTTTTGCAGCACCTCATCGAATTCGCGATTGCACCAGTGGGCAAAGTTGGTCTGCGAGGCAATGGCCGCGCAGCTCAGCAGTGGACGGAAAAAACTGTCCGGGTCATTACTGTCGGTAGCCCAACCGGAAAGGGTCAGATCGTGGTTCATGTCCATCAATCTGGCTTCCTGGAATCGGCCTTCCACCGGCACGATAATAACCTTCACGCCAATTTGCGCCATGTCCGCCTGGATAAGTTCCGCGGTTTTCAGCGGGCTGGGGTTCCAGGCCTGCGAGCTGGTCGGGACCCAGAGCTTCAGCGTCAGCTTTTCCAGACCTAGCGCTTTAAGCTGGGCCCGGGCTTCCTTCGGGTTGTATTCCGTGATTTTTGCGTCGTTATCGTAGGCCCACGAGGCGCGCGGCAGCATCGACGCGGCGGTTTCGGCGGTACCGTAATAAATGGACTGCATCAGACGCTGGTTATTAATGGCCAGCGCCAGCGCGTGGCGAACTTCGGGTTTATCCAGCGGCGGCCTGGCGGTATTGAACGCCAGCCACGCGATGTTCATGCCCGGGCGCAGCGTCAGGCGCAGGCGCGGATCGTCACGGAGGATCGTTAACTGGCTGGCAGCCGGCCAGGCCAGCACGTCGCACTCACCGGTTAACAGTTTTGACAAACGCCCCGTGCCGCCAGAGCCGAGATCGACCACCACCTGCGGCATCAGCGGCTTACCGCGCCAGTAGCCAGGATGGCGCTGCAGGCGTACATACTGCCCCGCGCGATACTCTTCAAGCTGGAACGGACCGGTGCCGACCGGCTGGCGATCGAGCTGTTCCTGGCGATCGACTTTGGCCAGCTGTGCGCCATATTCCGCCGACATCACCGAGGCATAGTGGGTCGCCAGATGCCAGAGGAACGAGGCATCCGGCTGCTTCAGACGAAATTCGACGGTTTGATTATCCAGCTTGCGCACGCTCTCTACGCTGTCGGCAAACTGCAGACTATCGAAATAGGGGAAGCTGCTGCCGTTGACGTTGTGCCACGGATCGTCGCGCTTAAAAATGCGATTGAAGGTGAAAATCACATCGTCTGCATTAAAAGCGCGAGAGGGCTTAAACCAGGAGGTCGACTGGAAAGCGACGTGAGGACGTAGATGGAAGCGGTACGTGGCACCGTTATCCAGTACTTCCCAGCTTTCCGCCAGCTGCGGCACCAGCCGGTAGGTATAAGGGTCGACATCCAGCAGGCGGTCGTAGAGTTGAGCCGCTAAGGTATCGACAATCAGCCCGCTGCTGACTTTCTGCGGGTTAAAGGTATTGACCTGACCGCTTACACAGTAAACAAAACCGCTGTCGCGGATGTCGGCATTTGCCGGCAGCGTGGGCGCGGCCATTGCCTGCGTACACAGCAGCGATAGCGCCGCCAGCAGGGAGGAGAGTTTCAGGCGCATAATATTTTTTTGGTTATAGAGCAGAGCTCTGTTTTATTAATGTTCAATGACATATTCCATCACCTTAAACGCTCACAGGAACCATTTAGTCAGTCGCTGCGTCATTGTGCGAGAGCACCACTCCTTCGAGTATACCTCGTAAACCCATCCGGCGTTTTTATCTGCCATTTCCCTGAATAAACGCGTAAAACCCGCGAGGGCGCAAGCCGCGCCGATCGTGATGCGTCCAAGGAGGTGACGGGTTGATATTCATCAAAAACCTGAGGGTATGGTGCTCTTTTAAGCGCTTCTCAGCATATTCATGCGTTGTATGGGGGATAATGAAACATGGTATCTTTTTATGGCTGAATTCTCCAGTAAGCTTGGTGATTACAGCGGAAGCAGGCGGTTATAACGCCCGATATACTCCTTGGGTGTGATTTCAATTTCTGAGCCTTCACGATGGGTGGCCACGAAAGACCGCAATACCATCCCGCTGCGTTTCTCGCTAATTTCCCAGCCTTGCTGGCGATAGGCATCAAGAGTCGAACGAATGCACAGGTCCGAGAAAATCATCATCAGCGACAGCGCCGGTGAATGATGATGCTTCATGGTGTGGGTTAAGCTGACGTGGGCCGCATAGCGACTAAGAGTATGAATATTAACCGGAATCATGTGCGTTTTCAGTCCATTGAACGATGATGGCGCAGACTATAATTCACATTGACACATCTTGCCAGTTACAAATATTTAACCCCAGGGCGCTGAAAACACAGGGCAATCTGGCCCGGCAGGCGACGGCGGGTAAAATGCGGGCTGCTGCGCTGCGAGCGACCCGCATGGCATCGCGAAGGCCGGAATCAGGCGCTATCAGGTGAGCGAATGGGCCAGCCTGGTCATGGCAAACTGCAGTACTTTTTCGCCGTCAAAAGCGGCGTAGGGCAGACTTTCAATCACCGCAATCTGCTGGTTATCCAGCAACACGGCGGCGATCTCATCGGTCTTATATTGAATATGCGGCGCCACTAAAACCGCGTGGTAGGCGGGAGCCACGCTAAAGACATTCTCCAGACCGACGGCGCTAATCAGCATATTCATCCCCTGAGTATCCGCGATTTTTTGCATTTTCTTCGCTAAGAGGTTCGCGGTTTCCCCGAACAAGCAACATATCAGTAGTTTTTTCACGGTGTGATCCTCGATGGAGTCCCGTGTCTACATTATGCCGCTGTGGTTGATGAAAATGCGCAGTGCATCAATTAGTGCAGAAAATTGTCTGGTTAATCACCTAACGGGGTGAACTCATAAAGCACCAGCGCGTTGCTGTCCAGGGAGTCGACAATATGCCAGCCGCTCTCCGGTGCCTCTTCCGAAACGCTCAGCGCCGGGCGGGCCTGGTGCATCAGCCACTGATAATCCTCATCGTCCGGGCCGCTGTGGCTGCGAAAGTCTTCAAACAGCGGGAATAATGCGCCGTGATTCTGATCGAACAGATGCTGTTTCACCCGCCAGCGCCCCTCAAGCCCGGACAAACGCACGCTGTAGGGCTGACGAAAGCGCTGGATAAAGGCCTCTTCGCTGGAGAGCCAGGGGTTGAACACCACCGTATTGCGCAGCAGAAGCTGATACTGATTGCCGTGACGTAACAGCAACATTTTTTTGTCGTTAACCAGTACGTCTCCGCGCAGCCGTCGCCATAACCACAGCACCCAGTAAACCGGACGGGGCAGGCCATGGAGATAGTGCAGCGCCAGGCTGGAGGTATCCAGCTTGCCGGTAACGCTCGATTCCCCTTGCAGGCCAGAGTTGAGCCAGAAGCCCGCCAGCCATACCTGCTCCGCCAGCCCCAGCAGGTTATCCATCAGCAATGCGCCGCGGAAAAACCGACCGTTGGTGTCGCGGGTATTGCCGGTTAAGGTGTTCCAGGACAACAGCCAGACCGGCAGCGACAGCTGACGCTGGCGCAGGGCGCTGTGGATCTGCCGCAGCTTATGCACCGGATAGTATTCGCTCGAGGCCAGCCTGCTGCTATCCAACTGGGCCAGATCCAGCAGTTCATTGGCGTCGGCCTGGCAGGCGAGAAAGCTGGCTTCGCTGAGAATGGGCGACTGCAGCAGCGGATCATCGCTAATGGCAAGCTCAGGGAAGCGGTGCCAGACCCCCAGCTGCGGCTGCGACAGATAGGCCTGTAAGGTCTCGCGCTGCTGCTGCCAGGCATGCTGGCGGGCCGCTTCGGTGGCCTGGGGAGACCAGTGCCAGACAAAACGCCAGCTGGCGAGGGTTGTCGCCGGGAAATGGTTGGCGGCGAGGCGCAAAAAGCGCTGTAGCAAATCACAGCGGGTGGTCAGCCCGGTATGTAAAATCACCCCCCAGCCCATTTTCGCCAGCCAGCTAAAAATTTGTTGCAGGTTATACCAGCAGGCGTAGCCAGCCATTTGCGGATCGTCCCAGCCGGTGGCAAACAACTGGCTGCTGAGAAAAGGATCGTTAATATCAATCGCGTAGACCGGCAGGCTGCGGTGTAGCTGCTCCAGCTCACGGCGTACATCCTCACGCAGTAAATCATCCAGTTCCCTGACGGTGACCACCATGCGGGTGTGGCGTAATGTGGCGACGCGGGTCGGCAGCTGGCGCAGATCGATCTGCCGGGTTTGCTGCGGGTTGAGCAGCGGCGGCGGGTTGTCCCAGCCATTTTGTTCCGGCTCATTGAGACGGGCATAGAGACGCTCGACGGCCACCGGCTGCCAGATATCCACCAGCCCGGTACGTGGGCGCGCGGATTCGCCGCTGGTTTGCGGGTGCTGCTGGCGAAACTGACGCGGCGTCACCCCATGCAGGCGTTTAAACAGATCGCTCATGATGCGGGTGCTGGCGAAACCTTGCTCCTGGGCAATCTGCTGGACCGGTTTGCGGGTGGCGATCAGCTGCTCCGCCGCCTTATTGAGACGCAGGGCAGTCATGTATTGCATGAAACTCATGCCCACTTCCTTGCGAAACAGGCGCGACAGCCAGGCTTCAGAGACAAACTCGGCGGCGGCAACATCGTGGAGCGAAAGCCGACGCTGGTAGTTTGCATCGATACGCGCCACCACCCGCTCAATGCGCCGGCTCCACTTATCTGCCCCGCGTTTGGGGCTGGAAGTCAGTGGGCGGGAGAAGCGGGTGGAGAGCAGCAGGGCAATCTCGCTCAGCCAGCGGTTGGCTTCAAGCCGGTAGCGGGCCTGATGATTCACCAGCTCTATCACCAGCAACTGGCGCATTAACCGGCGCAGATTATCATCGGCGTCGCGCGTTTCGTCGCTGACCTGGTAGCCCACGGCAAAGAACTCGCTATCGAGGCGTGTCAGCCAGCTGCAGGACAAGGTCAGGAGCATCACTGCGTTACCGGCCGCCGCGTGCAGGTGCCACCGACGGTTGCGGTTCACGATGGCCAGCTCGTCAGGGTGCAGTATCTGCTGCCCGTCACCGTCATGCAGCTCTACGTGACCTTCCAGCACCCAGATCAGGGTTAACAGCTCACTCTCCGGCTGATTGAACTGCCGAATATCGCGGACTGCGACGCTAAAATCGCCTGAATGATGCTCCACCGTCACCTCTTCTCAAGGACAAAAAATAACAGGTTATTTTTTGTCATAACCGATCTGTATGAAAAACACTCATGAATAATCCGTCAATATAAAACAAAAAAAACAGCACTTTAATGCTAATCGGACAGCATAAACTCGAAAGTGTCGCGCAAACACAATCAAGGAATAACAAAAATGACACATCCGCTTATTGAGGCATTACAGGTTAAAGAAGCATCGTTTATTGAGCTGCGCCGTCGATTCCATCAACAACCGGAAATTGGCTTCGAAGAACATAAAACCAGCGATGAGGTGGCTCGTCTGCTGACGGAGTGGGGTTATGAGGTACACCGTGGTCTGGGAGGGACCGGAGTGGTCGGAACCCTGAAGGTGGGCAACGGCGAGCGTCGTCTGGGCCTGCGGGCAGACATGGACGCATTGCCGATGCAGGAGGCCAGCGGCAAGGCCTGGGCCAGCCAGACCGATGGCCGGTTTCACGGCTGCGGCCATGACGGACATACCGCCACGCTACTCTACGCCGCCGAATATCTGGCGCGTACCCGGCAGTTCGACGGCACGCTGCATTTGATTTTCCAGCCGGCGGAAGAGCTGCTGTATGGCGGGCGGGTGATGGTCGAAGATGGTCTGTTCGATAAATTCCCCTGCGACATCCTGTTTGGCCTGCACAACATGCCGGGGCAGGCGCTGGGCAAAATTGGCCTGCGCGACGGCGCGATGATGGCCTCTTCCGATACGCTGCACATTGAAGTGAAAGGGGTCGGCGGGCATGGGGCAGTACCGGAACACACCGTCGACGCGACGCTGGTCGCCTGTCATATCACCCTCGCGCTGCAATCTATTGTGTCGCGCAATATCACCCCCTTTGAACCGGCGGTGGTGACCGTGGGCAGTATCCAGGCCGGGCATGCGCCCAATATTATCAACGACAAAGTACTGATGAAGTTGACGGTACGTACCCTCAACGAACAGGTGCGCGAAACGGTCCTCAAGCGGATCCACGACATTGCCGTTGCCCAGGCGGAAAGCTTTAACGCTACTGCCACCTTGAGCCATATCAACGGCAGCCCGGTGCTGCAAAACGATCCTGCCGCCAATGAGATGGTGCGCACGGTGGCAACCTCGCTGTTTGGCGAAGCGCTGGTCGGCGAAGTGAAGCCCTTTATGGGCAGCGAAGATTTCGCCTTTATGCTGGAGCATAACCCGCACGGAAGCTACTTCATCATCGGTGCCGGGGACGAAGCCGACCGCTGTATGGTGCATAACCCTGGCTACGACTTCAACGATGAGATCCTGCTCAAGGGCGCGGCGCTGTGGTGCGGTCTGACGGAACATTATCTGCGTTAACCACTCACGATGGGGAGGACCCACTTATGAGTTCCGTATCTCTGACCGAAGCACCTTTTGTTGGTACCGACCGTCTGCTGACGGGCATTGTGTTGAGCGTGTTGACCTTCTGGCTGTTTGCCCAGTCGGTGATTAACGTCGTACCGGCAATGAAAAACAGTCTTGATATCTCCCTTGAAACGTTGACGCTGGCGGTGAGCCTCAGCGCGTTGTTCAGCGGTTGCTTTGTGGTGGCCAGCGGCGGGCTGGCGGATAAATTTGGCCGGATGCGCATGACCCATATCGGCCTGATGCTGAGTATTGGCGGCAGTGCTCTGCTGGTGCTGGCGCAGGGGCCGTGGCTGTTTCTGGCCGGGCGCGCCCTGCAGGGGTTATCGGCGGCCTGCATTATGCCGGCCACCCTGGCGCTGATAAAAACCTGGTACGAAGGCAAAGCGCGTCAGCGGGCGGTGAGCTTCTGGGTCATCGGCTCGTGGGGCGGTAGCGGCTTATGCTCGTTTGTCGGCGGGGCTATCGCGACCGGGCTGGGCTGGCGCTGGATCTTTGTCTTTTCCATTGCCGTGGCGCTGGTGGCCTTGCTGCTGTTGCGCGGCACGCCGGAGAGCCGTAGCGCCAGCGCGCAGGAGCACAAGCTGGATATCAGCGGTTTGTTGAGCCTGATCGTCTCGCTGGTGCTGTTTAATCTGTTTATCAGCAAAGGCCACAGCTGGGGCTGGAGCAGCGGCCTGTCGCTGGCGATGCTCGCCGGTTCACTGGTGTCGGGCGGGTATTTCATCCGCAGCGGACTGCGTAAAGGGGAATCGGCGCTGATTGATTTTGCGCTGTTTCGCAACCGGGCCTACAGCGCGGCGGTACTGTCAAACTTTATGCTCAATGGCGCCGTCGGCACGATGATGATCACCAGCATCTGGCTGCAGAAAGGGCACAACCTGAGCCCGCTGGAAACCGGCGGAATGACGCTGGGCTATCTGGTCACCGTGCTGGCGATGATCCGCGTCGGTGAAAAGCTGCTGCAGCGCTACGGGGCCAGGCTGCCGATGATGACCGGGCCGGTCTTTACCGCGGTGGCAATCCTGCTTATCTCCTGCACCTTCCTCGATAAATCCGTCTATATCGTTACGGTCTTTCTCAGTAACGTGTTGTTTGGCCTTGGGCTGGGCTGCTACGCCACGCCGTCCACCGACACCGCGGTGGTGAACGCCCCGGAAAATAAAGTCGGTGTCGCTTCTGGGATTTACAAGATGGGCAGTTCGTTGGGCGGGGCGATGGGGATTGCCGTGACAGCGTCACTTTTCGCGCTGCTGTTACCGCTTGGCATGGCCAGCGCCGCGCAGTATGCCCTGTGGTTCAACGCAGCGATGTGTCTGGGCGCGACGGTAGTCAGCGCCCTGATGCTGCCGCGGCTGTCTCACAGCTGATGCTTTTTCAGCAGCGCCCGTAGCTGGTGGTAGGTTAAGCCGAGCAACTGCGCCGCCTGTTTCTGATTGAACTTCGCCTGCTGTAGGCTTGCCTGCAGCAGGTTTTTTTCTTGCTCATGCTGGAAGCTTCGTAGATCCAACGGTAGCGCAGGCCCGGCGGTTTGCAGGTCGGCATCGGCGCGCTGATGTGACGGCAGTGGCGATTGCTGCTGATGAAAAGGGTTGATGATGATGTTGTCGAGTTCGCTGTCGCTGGTGCCATGGCGATAGACCGAACGCTCCACCACGTTTTTCAGCTCACGAATATTCCCCGGCCAGCGGTAGCCCAGCAGCGTGTCGCAGGCGTTTTCGCTGAAGCCCGGAAACAGCGGCAGCCCCAGTTCGCGGCACATCTGAATGGCAAACTGATTTGCCAGCAGCATGATGTCGCTTTGCCGTTCGCGCAGCGGCGGCAACTGCACCACATCAAAGGCCAGACGGTCGAGAAGGTCGGCACGAAAATGGCCGGATTCAACCATTGCAGGCAGGTCGGCATTGGTGGCGCACACCAGCCGCACGTTGACCTGTAACGGCTGGCTGCCGCCGACGCGCTCCAGCTCACCATATTCAATCACCCGCAGCAGCTTTTCCTGTACCAGCATCGGCGCCGTGGCCAGCTCATCCAGAAACAGCGTTCCGCCATCGGCGCGTTCAAAACGGCCGGGATGACGTTTGCTGGCGCCGGTAAAAGCCCCGGCCTCATGGCCGAACAGTTCGCTATCCAGCAGGTTTTCATTTAATGCCGCGCAGTTGAGGGAGATAAACGGCCCCTGCCAGCGGGAAGAGAGAAAGTGCAGACGGTTAGCGATCAATTCTTTACCAGTACCGCGCTCGCCAATGACCAGCACCGGTTTATCGAGCGGTGCCAGCCGCGAAACCTGTTCCAGTACCTCGATAAAGCTGTTGGCTTCGCCGAGCAGGTTATCCTTGTAGTCCGCCATGATGAAATTCGCCATTTAATCGTGTGATTCACCAGGTTACTCTAGCAACCCGTTGTGCAGATAACAATCACTTCCTTTTAAATCAATAAGATAAAAACTTGGCACGTAACTTGTATTAATACTCTCAGTATTGCCACAGGCCACCGCCTGATATCAGAACTATGAGGATTATTATTATGGGTATTTTTTCTCGTTTTGCCGACATCGTGAACGCCAACATCAACTCCCTGCTGGAGAAAGCGGAAGACCCGCAGAAGCTGGTTCGCCTGATGATTCAGGAAATGGAAGACACTCTGGTGGAAGTACGTTCCACCTCGGCTCGCGCGCTGGCCGAAAAGAAACAGCTGAGCCGCCGTATCGAACAAGCCCTTGCCCAGCAGGCAGAGTGGCAGGAAAAAGCCGAACTGGCGCTGCGCAAGGATAAAGAAGATCTGGCCCGTGCGGCACTGATCGAAAAACAAAAACTGACCGACCTTATTGCCAGCCTCGAAAATGAAGCGCAGATGATCGATGAAACCCTGACGCGCATGAAAAAAGAGATTGGCGAGCTGGAAAACAAACTGAGCGAAACCCGCGCTCGCCAGCAGGCGTTAACCTTACGTCATCAGGCAGCCAGCTCCTCTCGCGACGTACGTCGTCAGCTGGACAGTGGCAAAATTGATGAAGCGATGGCGCGTTTTGAATCTTTTGAACGTCGTATCGACCATATGGAAGCGGAAGCAGAGAGCCATGGTTTTGGCAAACAGAAAACCCTGGACCAACAGTTTGCCGACCTGAAAGCGGACGACGAAATCAGCGAACAGCTGGCGGCCTTAAAAAGTAAAATGAACCAAAATAACTAATGGAATACACCCACGCCTTCGGCACATGCTGTGCAGTTCCGGCAGACTGAAGGCGCAGGTGTTGCGGCGCGGTGATGCGCCGCCGTTCACTCACTGTAAGGAGTACACATGAGTACGCTTTTTATTGCCATACCCCTGACGCTGTTCGTGCTGTTCGTATTACCGGTCTGGTTGTGGCTGCACTACAACAACCGCAGCGCCAGCGGCAGTTTATCGCAGAACGAACAGCAGCGTTTATTGCAGCTGACCGATGATGCGAAGCGCATGCGCGAACGTATCCAGACGCTGGAAGACATTCTTGATGCCGAACATCCGAACTGGAGAGAAAAATAATGGGCGGACTGGACCTGAATAAAAAACTCTGGCGCGTGCCGCAGCTTGGCATGGTCAAAGGGGTCTGCGCCGGTATTGCGCAGTACCTGGATGTACCGGTCAAACTGGTGCGCTTGATTACCGTGCTGGCGATGATATTTGGCCTGTTTTTCTTTGTGGTGGTGGCGTACATCATCCTGACCTTTGTACTCGACCCGATGCCGGATAGCGAACTGCATGGCGAGAAAATGCCCTCCAGCGGCGAACTGTTAGCCGCGGCGGACAAGGAGCTGGCGGCCAGTGAACGCCGTCTGCGGG
This sequence comes from Klebsiella sp. R445, assembly GCF_051131755.1. Taxonomy (NCBI): domain Bacteria; kingdom Pseudomonadati; phylum Pseudomonadota; class Gammaproteobacteria; order Enterobacterales; family Enterobacteriaceae; genus Klebsiella; species Klebsiella sp. R445. Next base: position 784,386 of record NZ_CP180446.1, on the reverse strand, counting down.
AAATGGAGCGTTACGTCACGTCAGATACTTTTACGCTGCGCAGCCGGTTCCGCCAGCTGTAGCCTAACGACGAGGTCACGCATGAATATCAAATGGCAGCAAACAGGACAAAAGATGAAGCCCGGTCTGAAAATCGTGGGCAAGCTGGTGCTGCTGACGGCGTTACGCTACGGGCCAGCCGGGGTTGCTGGCTGGGCGGTGAAGTCGGTAGCGCGTCGACCGTTAAAAATGCTGCTGGCCGTTGCCCTTGAGCCGGTGCTCAGTCGCCTGGCCCAGCGCTTTGCCCGCGGGATGAAATAAGAGGCCGGGCAGGCGTGCCTGGCGTCTGCGGCGCAGGCAGGAGAACTTTCTGCTTATCTTCACCTAATAGCTTATAATAAAAGCACTTTCCTTCAGCGCACTACAGGATGGCAATGAAGCGACTCAAAACAGAATTCAATGCGCTGGTCAACCGCGGGGTTGACCGGCATTTACGTCTGGCGGTGACCGGCCTTAGCCGAAGTGGTAAAACCGCCTTTATCACCGCCCTGGTAAACCAACTGCTGAATATTCACTCCGGCGCGCGCCTGCCGCTGCTCAGCGCGGTCCGTGAAGAGCGCCTGCTTGGCGTCAAACGCGTGCCGCAACGTGATTTCGGCATTCCTCGTTTTACCTATGATGAAGGACTGGCGCAGCTGTATGGTTCGCCGCCGGTGTGGCCGACGCCGACCCGCGGGGTCAGTGAAATTCGCCTGGCGCTACGCTACCGCTCCAGCGAATCGCTGCTGCGTCACTTTAAAGAAACCTCCACGCTGTATCTGGAAATCGTCGATTACCCAGGTGAATGGCTGCTCGATTTACCGATGCTGGCCCAGGATTACCTGAGCTGGTCACGGCAGATGACCGGCCTGTTGCAAGGGGATCGTGCGGAGTGGTCAGCTCGCTGGCGTCAGCTGTGCGAAGGGCTGGACCCGCTGGCGCCGGCGGATGAAAACCGCCTGGCGGAGATTGCCGCCGCGTGGACCGACTATCTGCACGCCTGCAAGCGTGAAGGGCTGCACTTTATTCAGCCAGGCCGCTTTGTGCTGCCCGGCGACATGGCCGGGGCGCCCGCGCTACAGTTTTTCCCGTGGCCGGATGTCGACGCGATCGGGGAAGCCAGGCTGACGCAGGCCGACAGACACAGCAATGTCGGCATGTTGCGCGAGCGCTTTAAGTACTACTGCGAAAAAGTAGTGAAGGGCTTTTACAAGGATCATTTCCTGCGCTTTGACCGCCAGATCGTGCTGGTGGACTGTCTGCAGCCGTTGAACAGCGGGCCGCAGGCCTTTAACGATATGCGCCTGGCGCTGACCCAGTTGATGCAGAGTTTTCATTATGGCCAGCGGACCCTGTTCCGCCGCCTGTTTTCCCCGGTGATCGACAAACTGCTGTTTGCCGCTACCAAAGCTGACCACGTCACCGTCGATCAGCACGGCAATATGGTCTCTCTGCTGCAGCAGTTGATTCAGGATGCCTGGCAAAATGCCGCCTTCGAAGGTATCAGCATGGACTGCCTGGGCCTGGCGTCGATTCAGGCGACGCAGAGCGGGTTAATCGAGGTTAACGGCGAGAAAATTCCCGCACTGCGCGGGGCTCGCCTGAGCGATGGTCAGCCCCTGACGGTCTATCCGGGTGAAGTACCGGCCCGTCTGCCGGGCCAGGCGTTCTGGCAACAGCAGGGGTTCCAGTTTGAGAATTTCCGTCCGCAGGTGATGGACGTTGATAAGCCGCTGCCGCATATCCGCATGGACGCAGCGCTTGAATTTTTGATCGGAGATAAATTGCGATGAGCGAACCGATAAAACCGCGTATCGACTTCGACGGGCCGCTGGAAGCGGAGAAAATAGATGCCCTGAAATCGGCCCGAGCCTTTGATGGCGTCGAGGCGGAGAAATTTGCCCCGGCCCGCCTCGACGCGCTGGAAGAAGAAGAGGGCGCAGCAGAGGCGGTGGTGGAGTCGGTGCTGCGGCCAAAACGCAGCCTGTGGCGGCGGATGGTAAGCACCGGGCTGGCGATCTTTGGCGTCAGCGTGGTGGCGCAAGGGGTACAGTGGACCATGACCGCCTGGCAGACGCAGGACTGGATCTCCCTCGGCGGCTGCGTCGCCGGGGCGCTGATTGTCGGCGCCGGCGTCGGCTCGGTGGCGACCGAATGGCGTCGCTTGTGGCGTCTGCGCCAGCGCGCTCATGAGCGCGATGAGGCCCGGGATCTGATGCACAGCCATGCGGTCGGCAAAGGGCGCGCATTTTGCGAGAAGCTGGCCCAGCAGGCTGGACTGGATCAGGCGCACCCGGCGTTACAACGCTGGTATGCGGCCATCCACGAAACGCAAAATGACCGCGAAGTGGTCAGTCTGTACGCGCAACTGGTGCAGCCGGTTCTCGATGCCCAGGCGCGCCGAGAAATTAGCCGTTCGGCGGCGGAATCGACGCTGATGATCGCCGTCAGTCCGCTGGCGCTGGTGGATATGGCGTTTATCGCCTGGCGTAATCTGCGGCTGATTAACCGCATCGCCACGCTGTACGGTATCGAACTGGGCTATTACAGCCGCCTGCGTCTGTTCCGCCTGGTGCTGCTGAATATCGCCTTCGCCGGGGCCAGTGAACTGGTGCGCGAAGTAGGTATGGACTGGATGTCGCAGGATCTGGCGGCGCGCTTATCGGCGCGCGCGGCCCAGGGGATCGGTGCCGGGTTGCTGACCGCCCGTCTGGGGATTAAGGCCATGGAGCTGTGCCGTCCGCTGCCGTGGATCGCCGACGATAAACCGCGGCTGGGTGATTTCCGCCGCGAACTGATAGGCCAGCTCAAGGATACGTTGCAGAAGGGTAAACCTCAGGCCTGATAGCGACGTCAATCATCAGGGCCGTCGGCTAACCGGCGGCTTTTTTGTTTCCGCGCGCCGGGCACAGCGCCAGTGAGCGGATATCTTTACGCCACAACGGCGCTTTTTCCGCCATGCTGTCAATATTTGTTGACAGCTATCTTCACGCCAGCAAATAACTGTCCTATTATTCATCCGTCATTGGCCTTTTTAGGGTGAAAACTCCCATGCGTCTTGAAGTCTTTTGTGAAGACCGTCTTGGTCTGACCCGTGAATTATTGGATTTGCTGGTGCTACGCGGTATCGATTTACGCGGCATTGACATCGATCCTATTGGCCGAATTTACCTCAATTTTGCCGAGCTGGAGTTTGCCAACTTCAGCAGCCTGATGGCGGAAATCCGCCGTATTTCCGGCGTGACCGACGTGCGTACCGTGCCATGGATGCCGTCGGAGCGTGAACACCTGGCGCTGAGCGCGCTGCTGGTGGCGATGCCGGAGCCGGTGCTGTCGCTGGATACCAAAGGCAAGGTTGAACTGGCGAACCCCGCCAGCTGCCAGCTGTTTGCGCAAAGCCCGGAGCGGCTGCGTAATCATCCGGTCGCGCAGTTAATTACCGATTTTAACGTTCAGCGCTGGCTGGAAAGCAGCCCGCAGGAGTCGCTGAGCGAACATGTGGTGGTGAACGGACAGAACTTCGTGCTGGAAATCACCCCGGTGTACCTGGAAGGTGAGCACGGTGAACGGGTCCTGACCGGTGCGGTCGCGATGTTGCGTTCGACCGTGCGTATGGGGCGTCAACTGCAAACCATGACCACCCAGGACACCAGCGCCTTCAGCCAGATTCTGGCCGTCGGGCCGAAAATGCGTCATGTCGTTGAGCAGGCCCGTAAGCTGGCGATGCTGAGCGCGCCGCTGCTGATTGTCGGCGATACCGGCACGGGCAAAGATTTACTGGCGCATGCCTGCCATCTGGCGAGTCCGCGGGCGGCTAAACCCTATCTGGCACTGAACTGCGGCTCGATTCCGGAAGATGCGGTGGAGAGCGAGCTGTTCGGCGACGCCATTCAGGGCAAAAAAGGCTTCTTTGAGCAGGCCAACGGCGGCTCGGTGCTGCTGGATGAAATCGGCGAAATGTCGCCGCGGATGCAGACTAAACTGCTGCGTTTTCTCAATGACGGCACCTTCCGTCGGGTCGGGGAAGATCACGAAGTTCATGTCGATGTCCGGGTTATCTGCGCCACCCAGAAGAATCTGGTGGAGCTGGTGCAGAAGGGGTTATTCCGCGAAGATCTCTACTATCGTCTGAATGTACTGACCCTGAATCTGCCGCCGCTGCGCGACTGTCCGCAGGACATCATTCCGCTGACCGAACTGTTTGTCGCCCGTTTTGCCGACGAGCAGGGGATCCCGCGGCCGAAACTCTCTGCCGATCTCAGTACCGTCCTGACCCGCTACAGCTGGCCTGGCAACGTTCGTCAGCTGAAGAATGCGGTCTACCGCGCGTTAACTCAGTTGGATGGTTACGAGATGCGTCCGCAGGATATTTTGCTGCCGGACCACGATGCGGCCTCTCTTCCGGTAGGCGAAGAGGCCATGGAGGGATCGCTGGACGATATTACCCGTCGTTTTGAGCGCTCGGTGCTGACCCAGCTGTACCGTAGTTTCCCGAGCACCCGCAAACTGGCGAAACGTCTTGGGGTATCGCATACGGCGATCGCCAATAAGCTGCGCGAATACGGCCTCAGCCAGAAAAAAGGCGAGGAGTAAGTCTGTCACCGGCTGCCCGCAGCCGGTTGATTATGACGAAGGGGCTGTCTTTCGCACCGTTCTGTATATACTCAGGTTTTACTCATTCTCCCAGGAATACGGATGTCGACTTCGCCGGGTCATCTGCTTCAGTGGATGAAACTGCTGGCTCTCTCTGCCGGACTCTCATGGCTGCTGTTCTGGCTTCATCTGCCGGCGGCGCTGCTGCTGGGGCCGATGATCGCCGGGATCGCCCTGAGCCTGCGCGGGGCCAACATCCGGGTACCCCGTCCCTTTTTTATTGCCGCCCAGGCCATTATCGGCTGCATGATCGCCCGCACGCTGACCCCCTCGATTTTTGGCGTGCTCATCGAGCACTGGCCGCTGGTGCTGTTCATTCTGCTCTCCACTCTTGCCGTCAGCGCCCTGACCGGTTGGTTGTTGGTTCGCTATAGCTCGCTCCCCGGCGCGACCGGGGCGTGGGGCAGCTCGCCCGGCGGCGCCTCGGCGATGGTGGTGATGGCGCAGGATTACGGTGCTGACGTGCGGCTGGTGGCGTTGATGCAGTACCTGCGGGTGCTTTTTGTGGCCGGGGCCGCGGCGCTGGTGGTGCGCTTTACCCTCGGTGGCGAAGCCCAGGAGATGAGCCAGCAGATAGTCTGGTTTCCGCCCGTAACCTGGCAATTGCCCTGTACATTGCTGCTGACCGCCGCCGCAGGATGGCTGGGGCTGAAAACGCGTTTTCCTTCCGGCGTCATGCTCTTTCCGATGCTAGCCGGCGCGCTGGTGCAAGGCGAGGGCTGGCTGATGCTGGAGCTGCCGGAATGGTTATTGGCACTGGCTTATGCCGCTGTTGGCTGGAGCGTTGGTCTAAAGTTTAATAAGGCCATCTTTTTGCTGGCCCTCAAGACGCTGCCGCAGATTATCGCCTCGATTATCGGCCTGATTGTGGTCTGCGCGTTGATGGCGCTGGGGGTGACTCAGGTACTGCCGCTTGATTTTATGACCGCCTATCTGGCGACCAGCCCCGGTGGACTGGATACGGTGGCGATTATCGCCGCCGGCACGCGGGCTGATATGTCGTTTATCATGGCGATGCAGACCTTGCGGTTGTTTACTATTTTGCTGACCGGCCCGGCGATCGCGCGCTTTATTTCGCGCTATGCGCCGCAGAAATAGCGCCGCAGAAATAAAAAAGCCCCCGTCACCGGAGGCTTGTGTTTCGCGGGCTATCTTAGCCTTTCAGCGAAGCCAGGGCTGCATCGTAGTCCGGCTCTTCGGTGATTTCATTCACCAGCTGGCTGTATACAACCTGGTCATTTTCATCAACAACGACCACAGCACGTGCTGCCAGACCCGCCAGCGGACCGGCTGCAATAGCTACGCCGTAATCAGCCAGGAACTGCGGAGCGCGCAGGGTGGAGAGGGTGACGACATTGTTCAGGCCTTCCGCGCCGCAGAAACGAGACTGGGCGAACGGCAGGTCGGCAGAGATGCATAACACAACGGTGTTATCCAGCTCGGATGCCAGTTGGTTGAATTTACGTACCGATGCCGCGCACACGCCGGTATCGATGCTCGGGAAAATATTCAGTACTTTACGTTTGCCGGCGAACTGGCTCAGCGCGACGTCAGAGAGATCTTTGGCGACCAGCGTAAACGGCTGCGCTGCGGCGCCTGCCTGAGGAATGGTGCCCTGAACAGAAACGGGGTTGCCCTGGAAATGCACGGTTTGTGACATGTTTATCTTCCTGTTTACATATAGTTAACGTCACCGGTAGTGTATGACATCCGTTATCGGCACGGCAAATCCTATTTACTGTTTCCCCTGGAGGAACCTGGGAATGCGAAATCTGCGAGTGTATGAAGAAGCCTGGCCCTTACATACCCCCTTTGTGATTGCCCGCGGCAGCCGCAGCGAGGCAAAAGTGGTGGTGGTCGAAGTGGAAGAGAACGGCGTGAAAGGCGTCGGGGAGTGTACCCCCTATCCACGCTATGGCGAGAGCATCGCTTCGGTGATGGCGCAGATCCTCGCCATTGGCGAGCAACTGGAGAGCGGCGTTACCCGCGAACAGCTGCAGCAGCTATTGCCGGCCGGCGCGGCGCGTAATGCCGTGGATTGCGCTTTGTGGGATTTGCAGGCCAGAAGCGTCGGGAAAACGATCCCGCAACTGCTGGGGGTGGGGCTGCCGAATCGGGTGGTCACGGCGCAAACCGTGGTGATTGGCACCCCGGAGCAGATGGCGGCCAGTGCCGCAGCGCTGTGGGAAAACGGCGCCCGGCTCCTGAAGGTGAAGCTGGACGATCATCTGATCAGCGAACGACTGATTGCCATCCGTAACGCGGTGCCGCAGGCCACGCTGATTGTCGACGCCAATGAATCCTGGCACAGCGACGGGCTGGCGGCACGTTGTCAGCTGCTGGCAGATATTGGCGTGGCGATGCTCGAGCAGCCGCTACCGGCGGACGATGATGCCGCGCTGGAGAATTTTATTCATCCGTTGCCGATCTGTGCCGATGAAAGCTGCCATACCCGTTCCAGCCTGCCGAAGCTGCGCGGGCGCTATGAGATGGTGAATATCAAGCTGGATAAAACTGGCGGTCTGACCGAAGCGCTGTTTCTGGCTCAGGAGGCTGAGGAGCTTGGGTTTGAACGGATGCTCGGCTGCATGCTCTGCACGTCGCGGGCCATCTCTGCGGCGCTACCGCTGGCACCGCTGGCGCGCTTTGCCGATCTGGACGGTCCTACCTGGCTGGCGGTGGATGTTGAACCGGCGCTGCATTTCAGCACCGGCGTGCTTCATCTCTGAGGGTGCCAGTGCAGCAGGTCAGTCATCGCCGACAGATACTTTTCTGTCGCTTCGTCAGCTGAAACGGGCGGGAACTCGGCGGTAATGCAGGGCAGGCCGATATCGGCGCACCAGCTGCCAAAAGAGCCCGGCGTCTCGTAACCCACGCTACTGACCAGCGGCAGCGTAAAGGCATCTGCCAGCCATTGCCCCAGCTCACTGTGGCCGCGGTCTTCAATGCAGGCCAGCGGATCGTGAAACGAGACCACCCACGCCGGGTGGATCTGGTGGATCAGCTGGCACAGCGCCTGGGTTTCGGGTTCCGAACCGGGCTTTTCTCCGGTCAGCAGTACTACGTCACGCTGCTCCGCGGCGCTATTCCAGCGATACACCGTTTCCCCTTCTTTCCAGTTTGCCGCCGGGAAGTTACGGTTCAGATCGACGCCCCGGGCGTTGGCCCGCAGCCCCAACTGACAGCCGTCAGGGTTCACCGCCAGCACCACATGATGACGCCGTAATTCTGGCTTGAGCGTGCGCAGCGCGCAGGAGAGCGTGACGACCGAAGAGTTTTCATCACCATGGGTCCCGGCAAGGATCAGCCCGCTGTGGCTTTCCGCCAGCGGAGCGGGGAACCAGAGCAGCGGCGCCCCAAGATGGGACTGACCATAGCGTTGTGTGCCGGGCGGAAAGGCGCCGCGCAGTGGGCGAGGACGAGAAAGAGGCATAGGGCATCCTGTTAGCAGGTTATTTCCAGCAGTGTTGTGTAAAAGCGCCCCGGAATCAAATAGTTTCCTGTCGCCGTTAAAACACAAGAGAGGTCAATTTTCTCTCATAAGCCGTTTGCAATTTTCGATGATGAAACAAATAATTATCGTTCTGCCAGCTTTGGTTCTTTTATTTTAAAGGGGATCTCATGAAGTATCCTGTCACATTGACATGCGGCGCGCTGTGGTTAGCCAGCGTTTCTTCTCTTGCCTGGGCGGCGGATGTCCCTCAGGGCACCGTATTAGCGGAAAAGCAGGTGCTGGTACGGCACATTAAAGATGAGCCAGCGTCGTTAGATCCCGCCAAAGCCGTTGGTCTGCCGGAAATCCAGGTCATTCGCGATCTGTTTGAAGGTTTAGTCAACCAGGACGCAAAAGGCAATATTATCCCTGGCGTTGCAACCCGCTGGCAGAGCAACGACAACCGCGTCTGGACCTTTACCCTGCGCGATAATGCGCGTTGGTCCGATGGCTCGCCGGTCACCGCACAAGATTTTGTCTACAGCTGGCAGCGACTGGTCGATCCGAAAACCACATCGCCATTTGCCTGGTTCGCCGCGCTGGCGGGGATCAGCAATGCCCAGAATATTATCGACGGCAAGGCCGCGCCAGATACCCTGGGCGTCACCGCCGTGGATGCGCGCACCCTGCGCGTACAGCTCGATAAACCGCTGCCGTGGTTCAGTAATCTGACCGCCAGCTTTGCCTTCTATCCGGTTCAGAAAGCGAATGTTGAAAGCGGAGCCAACTGGACCCGTCCGGGCAGCCTGATCGGTAACGGCGCGTATGTCTTAAAGGACCGGGTGGTGAACGAAAAGCTGGTGGTCGTGCCGAACAGCCACTATTGGGATAACGCCAAAACGGTGATCCAGCAGGTGACCTTCGTGCCGATCAACCAGGAGTCGTCGGCGACCAAGCGTTATCTGGCCGGTGATATTGATATCACTGAGTCCTTCCCGAAAAACATGTATCAGAAATTGCTAAAAGATATTCCTGGTCAGGTGTACACCCCGCCACAGCTGGGAACCTACTATTACGCCTTCAATACCCAAAAAGGGCCGACCGCCGATGAGCGCGTGCGTCTGGCGCTGAGTATGACCATCGACCGGCGTATCATGGCCGAGAAGGTACTGGGGACCGGTGAAAAACCGGCCTGGCACTTTACCCCGGACGTGACAGCCGGGTTTACCCCGCAGCCTTCGCAGATGGAAAGCATGAGCCAGGCCGAGCTGAACGCCCAGGCGAAAGCGCTGCTGCAGGCGGCAGGCTATGGTCCGGGCCGTCCTTTACAACTGACGCTGCTCTATAACACCTCAGAAAACCACCAGAAAATTGCGATAGCGGTGGCGTCGATGTGGAAGAAGAATCTCGGCGTGGACGTGAAGCTGCAGAACCAGGAGTGGAAAACCTACATCGATAGCCGCAACACCGGTAATTTTGATGTGATCCGCGCGTCGTGGGTGGGGGATTACAATGAACCTTCGACTTTCCTGTCGCTGCTGACGTCGACCCATAGCGGCAATATTTCCCGCTTTAACGACCCGGCCTATGACAAAATTCTGAATCAGGCGGCGCTGGAAACTTCGGAGAAAGCGCGAAATGATGATTACAACGCGGCAGAAAAAATCATCATGAGCAAAGCGCCGATTGCGCCAATCTACCAGTACACCAACGGCCGGTTAATTAAACCGTGGCTGAAAGGCTACCCGATCAATAACCCGGAAGACGTGGCCTATAGCCGCACGATGTATATCGAAAAGCATTAAGCTAGAGTTAACTCCGGAATATCACCATGGCGCGATAATTCGCGCCATTTTTTACGCCGGTACTGGCTGTGTCTCTCCTGAAACGTCACAAAGTGATGGCGGTAGCTATCGCGCCATCTGCCGGTGGGCTACGCTTAAAAGTGCCTGCCATTCTTTCCTGTTACTGATACCCGTTCTCTCGGCTTTTTAAAGTGTTAAGAGGGATCCGCATGAACGCAGTGAGATCGCTTTCCCCGGTGTTGGTTATTGCGACCTTGTTGCTACTCAGTTCATTTTCCCAGGCTGCCGGGACAGAACCGGCTAAATGTCTCGAGCCCCAGCGGGTTAAAGCGATGCTCGCTCACTTTAAGGTCAGTGCGCAGGATGAAGATGGCAAAGAGGTGCGGCAATACAGCGTTAAGGATCATTGTGATAATGGCGATTTTACTAAACTCATCCTCGCACTTGAGCAAATTAAAACCGTTTCAAAAATAAAAGTCCCGTCAAAAGAACGGTCCGATTCCGGCAAAGCACAGTCGTTTGAATATATTACCAGCAGGATCAAAAATATTATTCTGTTACCCCACAACGCGAACATTTGCGGGTTTCAGGAAGGGGGCGTGGTGTTGGATAGCGAGAAAGCAGACAAAACCATGCGCCTGTGTATGTTAAATGGCGAGGCGTCGGTCTCAGGTCTTGCCATGACCCTCGTTCACGAAGCCCGCCATATGGATGGGTTTAAGCATGTGAAATGTACCCATGGGATCTTTATGTCGTTATCCTATCCCGAGTGCGATAGGTCATTTGAAGAGCAGGGGAGTCATGCCTTTCAGCTTTCCTATTTATTGAAGCTACATAAAATATTAAAAAACGAAGGCGACAAATTTAAAGTACGGATGCTGATCGTCCACACCGTAGAATATGCCTTCAACGATGCCCCCTTTGGCCTGAAGAAAGGAGGCCTGATTTTAGACAGCCAAAACAGAGTGCTGTTTTTTGACGGGCAGCAATTGACGCTGATTAAAGCGTTCGAGGATAACATCGTGGCACTGGCCAACTATAATGGCTACCCGGTTGTTTTTCATGAAAATGGCAAAGTCGAAGCCTATACTTTTTTACCCGCATGGGACCCGATAAAAGGGCCAATAGTCAGTCATTACCAGCGGCTTTCGCCGGAGGATCGCGCAGTCATTCGCGACGCTTACTTTGGCAATAAAGAACAGTGCTATCTGCTGCGGGTTAAGATAGCCTGCGTGCAGAAAGAAGGATTTACCCACTTTGTATTCGACGGCATTACCCCGGTGGTGTTTTTTGACGAGCCGGATATGAGTCAGTACTTTCTGATGCGCATAATGAGTGAAGACGGGAAGATTTATAATATCCCGGGCTCAGTATTATTTACCAGCAAAGAGAAAAACTTCAATTCGGCGTTTGAATTTAAAAAGGTGGTGTATCCGAAAGGGGTATCATCTTACGCTGTGGATAACAGCGGCGGGCTTATTGGTATCAATCTGCAAGGAACCGTAGTGTATAGAGCTAATAATGAGCCGTCATGGCGGGCAATCCCGGATTTCGATGGAATAACGGCCAAAAAGGTCATTCCTTATTACTGGTCACCACAGTTACAGGCGATGCTGAACTGATGAAGGAGTTGCGCTTGCAGACATCAGGTCATCGCTGTCTTCTGGATATAAAGATACGCTAGCGTATGACCTGATTCATTTTATTAGCTACCTGATAATTGAAAATAATATAATTTGGACTGACAGAATATACTCTACTCAACGCGTCATAACGTCTCGAAGGTGCATGAGGTGGCAGTCCCATTATGTTATTAAATGGTTAATATGATTGCTATATTATGTATTAGTCTTTCTTATGCTTAGGCGTGTTAGTGGTAAGTAAAGTTTTTCCTGTTAGCTAAACGTTGTGGTTAACGACGCTTCTTGAACGTAAACTGTTGTTTTTTTCTGTCTCTGATATAAGAAACGAGAGAAAAAACAGCGACAAGAAGCAGTATTATTGCCAGAACTAAAAACAGTAAGTTTGCCATTTTTTATTCCCCGGGACGTTCATGGATATTCTTGCTTTTATCAAATGCAATCTACTCCAGGGTTAAGAAAAATCCTAATTAAATATTTTGGCTTGTTTATAGAAATGCGTTTTTATGCTGCGTAAGTGATTTTTTTGGCGAGAAATGCCAATAACCAATAAGGGGTATAGCATGTTATGGATACGACAGATGGATTTTTCACTTAAAAATTCCGGGCTAACTCGGCTTTAAACAGGATCAGTGTCGCACGATAAGTATGCAGGCAGGTTGCGTATATGTCTAAAAAATAAATATAAATTGCAGAATCGTTGAACACCTGAATGTGGGGCTAAAACGAGAGAATGGCAGATGCGATAAGCCCCTCTGTAAGACGTATTCAGTAGCACAATACGCGCGCCGTTTGCGCAGATGATGCCAAGGGGCTTCGATTATTTTCTGGGTAAAGCACCAGATGGTGCGGCAAAAGCAGGATAGATTTGCCGGGCGTTAATCCACGTTGTTGAAGTAATCCCGGGCAACCGTCTCGACGCCCTTTGGCTCGAGACCAGTCTTGTCGGCAATCATTTCAATGAACTGTTTGAATTTATCGGTCATCACGTTACCGCCATCCCAGTGGGCGACGTAGAAGCGACATTGATAACGATAAAAGTGGAGGGTGGTATCTCCTAACGTGTAGTACATAAACATCTCCAGTTCAGTCTCTCGGAAAAACAGCCATCGTAATAGCAATAACCTATAACGCGCAGGTTTACCAGTCCATCCTCCTCCCAAATAGCGGAAATATCCAGAGATGTCGCTGGTGCGATGATGCTTTATTACTCATGCCAGGATCGGTGTGGACATTACGTTTATGCTCAGTATGGCAGTGGCTAAAGGCGAGCTAAAGCGGGGAGAAAAGACAATAACGCATGGCCTGCGAGCCAGGCAGGCCATGTTATTAAGAGAAGGGTGATTACAGCGCAGCCCGCTCGTCGGCGGTCAGGGCGACGGTTTGCACCGTACCAGATTCCGCTGACTGGACCGCCGCTTCTAATACCGCCATCACCGCCAGTGCCTGCAGCGGCGATACTGGGTTGTCAATCGCCCCGGTTAAGGCATCGCGCACGTTAATATAGTACTGACGCTGATCGCCGCGCGGCGTCTCATGCTGTTGAGTCTGTCCCGCGGCATCAAACATCACCATCTTGTCGTCGTCGTGGCCCCAGCTTTCGCTGCCTGGGATCACGCCTGCCAGCAGTTGCGCTTCCTGCTGATCGGCTCTTTGTTTGACGACGCTGCCTTTATCGCCGTGCACGGTAAAGCGTGAAACGCCGCCGGCCACCAGCATGCTGCAATGCAGAATCACTTTGTGCTGCGGGTAATTGAGGACCACGTGTGCCCAGTCGTTGATCTCTGCGCCTTCACGCAGGGTGGCGATATTGCCCTGGACCGACTGTGGCAGGCCGAAAAGCTGCAGCGCCTGGTCGATCATATGCGGCCCGAGATCAAACCATAAACCGCTACCAGGGACGTTTTGCTCTCTCCAGCGGACGCGAACTTCCGGGCGGAAGCGGTCAAAATGCGATTCAAAGTGCTTAACCTTGCCGAGCTGCCCCTGCTCGATAACCTGCTTAATGCCGAGGAAATCACTGTCCCAGCGGCGGTTATGGAACACCGACAGCAGCAGCTGTTTTTCCTTCGCCAGGGCGATCAGCTCGCGGGCTTCCTGCATATCCAGAGTAAAAGGTTTATCCACGACCACATGTTTACCGGCATTCAGCGCCAGTTTGGCTAACGGCGCATGGGTTGCGTTCGGCGAGGCGATCACCACCACATCAACATCCGGGTGCTGAATAGCCTGTTCTGGTGAAGCGATGACCGTCACATCCGGCAGATCCTGCTTAACCTTCTCTTCATTGCCGGAGGCGACTATCGCCAGCTTCAGCCCGTCGACCGACTGGATGAGTGGGGCATGAAACGTTTTGCCGACGAAGCCATATCCGATCAACGCGATATTGATCTCTTTACCCCCACGAGCGATGACTTTATTCATTACCTTCTCCACGTTGTTGTGCGCCAGCAATATTGACCTGCAGTGCGTTGTTGTCCCCCAGTTCTTCCCAGGGTCTGTCCAAAAAGAGTTGATCGATGTCGGCTAACCCGGCCACCAGATGCGGTTCACAGTGGTTTAGCTTCATATGATCGGCCACCAGCCAGTGTTCGGTACTGGCAGCGAGCATCGCGCGTTTAATTTCCGCATCTGCTTCCTGGCTGGCGCTTAAGCCCAGCTGCGCATGAATCGCACAGGCGCCAAGAATAGCGATATCGGCGCGATAGCGAGCTAACAGCGCCAGGGTGGCGCTGCCGGCAAACAGTCGTTGTTGGCTGTCCCAGGTTCCCCCCAGCAGGATCAGCTGGATATCAGGGCGCGCGCTGAAATGTGACGCAATATCCAAAGAGGTGGTGATCACCGTCACCGGCACCGTAATCTGGCTGGCGACGGCCAGAATCGTACTGCCGGCGTCTAAAAAAAGCGTCGAACCCGCCGGGATTTTGTCGGCGACCAGGCGGCCCAGACGCTGCTTGGTTTCCGACAGCAGGGCGTTTCTACCCTGACGGTTCATCGCGGATAGATCGAGGGCAATCGCGCCGCCGTGGTTCTTTTGCGCCAGGCCCTGTTTTTCGAGGTCGCCGAGGTCGCGACGGATGGTGTCCGCGGAAACCTGCAGCTTCGCCACCAGCTCGCTGATGCTAACCTGTCCATTTTCACTAATAATATCAAGTAGGTATTTTTGTCTGGCGGTTTTGTGCATGATGTGCGAATCCAGCAAAATATTGCAACAAACAGCATAATACAGCAATTAGCAGCAAAGGGAACCGTGCGTTACGCAGGTTAACGGCGTGAAACCGCGGGACAGGTCGGGCAGAAGTGGGGCGAACGCTATTTTAATCCGGGTTTGCAAAACAGCCGGGACGGTCTACGCTTACCCTGCTTATCACAATGGAGGAAATAAACATGTGTACCCATCTGCACGACTACGCGCGTCAGTACGCACAAGAGAAAAAATGAACGGCTCCTGCCAGCCTGCCTGTCCGCCAGCATAGTTTCTGGCGGTGGTTAATCCGGCGGGTTGGACGCATCATCGTTAAGCACACCCATGACCCGCCGCCGGCGGGTTCTTTATTTCCCCTTCTGTTGCTCCCTCCCCAGATTGCTTTTTCATCAGCAAATTCAGCACCCTGCTGCCATTAGCGCTTGATTAACCGAGGTGCCAGGCTAGACTAGCAAAAATACGCAATAACTGACGGAGGTCGGGTGGACGCCATTAAGGGATCGGAATTGAACGTACCGGATGCCGTTTTTGCATGGCAATTCGACGGGCAGGGCGGCGTTAAACCGCTGACTGACAGTGACGAGATTAATAAGGATCACCCTTGCTGGTTGCATCTGAACTATACCCACGCCGATAGCGCACAGTGGCTGACATCCACACCGCTGTTGCCCAACAGCGTCCGGGATGCCTTAGCCGGCGAGAGTACCCGCCCGCGGGTGACCCGGGTCGGTGACGGGACTCTTATCACGCTGCGTTGCATCAATGGCAGCACCGATGAGCGGCCCGATCAGCTGGTGGCTATGCGCCTGTACATGGACGAACGCTTAATCGTCTCGACCCGCCAGCGGCGGGTGCTGGCGCTGGATGATGTGCTCGGCGATCTGCGGGAGGGCACCGGGCCGGTGGATTGCGGTAGCTGGCTGGTGGAGATCTGCGATGCGCTAACTGACCACGCCAGTGAATTTATCGAGCAGCTGCACGACCGGATTATCGATCTCGAAGACAATCTGCTGGACCAGCAGGTGCCGCCGCGCGGTTTCCTGGCGCTGCTGCGCAAACAGCTGATCGTGATGCGCCGCTACATGGCCCCGCAGCGCGATGTGTACGCCCGCCTTGCCAGCGAACGCCTGCCGTGGATGAATGACGATCATCGCCGGCGGATGCAGGATATTGCCGACCGGTTGGGGAGAGGGCTGGACGAAATCGACAGCTGCATTTCGCGGACGGCAATCATGAGCGATGAAATCGCGCAGATTATGCAGGAGGCGCTGTCGCGCCGTACCTATACCATGTCATTGATGGCGATGGTGTTTCTGCCCAGCACCTTTTTGACCGGCCTGTTTGGCGTCAACCTTGGCGGGATCCCCGGCAACGAGTGGCATTTGGGCTTTTCTCTATTCTGCATAATGTTAGTCGTTCTCATTGGCGGTGTTACATGGTGGTTGCATCGTAGTAAATGGCTGTAAATAATCGTGTTTCATCGCCTGCCTGAACGTGAAAATCCGGTAATGTTTGAGCGAAATCAATAAACCATCTACCCATTCGGGGCAATATCTCTCTCGCAGGTGAATGCAACGTCAAGCGATGGGCGTTGCGCTCCATATTGTCTTACTTCCTTTTTTGAATTACTGCATAGCACAATTGATTCGTACGACGCCGACTTGATTAAGTCGGCTTTTTTTTGCTCTCTGGTTGCCAGCTTCTACGCTTAATGGGTACACCCGCACACAACCGGGAGAGTCGACATGCCATACCAACCCCTGACATCAATACCGATTTCACCTGAACCGAACGACCCGACACCGCAGCCCGATCCGCGCCCACGCCCGCATCCACTGCCAGACCCGCCGCCGGATGATGAACCGATTAAATTGTCGCATCAGAGCCGCAGATCTGCGAGGATACGCGCCTGCCCTTTATGTGCCCGTTAAATCGAGAAACCATTGTGACCGCTTTTTCTACATTGAATGCTTTACCTGCCGCCCAGCTCGCTAATCTTACTGAACTGGGTTATCTCGCGATGACGCCTGTTCAGGCTGCGGCCTTGCCCACTATTCTGGCGGGCAAAGATGTACGCGTGCAGGCAAAAACCGGCAGTGGTAAAACAGCGGCATTTGGTCTGGGGTTGCTTCAGCATATTGAAGCGACTCTGTTCCAGACACAATCTCTGGTGCTGTGCCCGACCCGCGAACTGGCCGAACAGGTCGCGGGCGAGTTGCGCCGTCTGGCACGCTTTCTGCCGAATACCAAGATTTTAACGCTGTGCGGCGGGCAACCCTTCGGTGCCCAGCGTGATTCACTCCAGCATGCGCCGCATATTATTGTCGCCACGCCGGGCCGCCTGTTGGACCACCTGCAAAAAGGCACCGTGTCGTTGGATGCCCTGCAGACGCTGGTGATGGACGAAGCCGACCGTATGCTCGATATGGGCTTTAGCGACGCCATCGATGAGGTGATCCGTTTTGCACCGGCCGATCGCCAGACGCTGCTGTTTTCTGCCACCTGGCCACCAGCCATCGCGGCGATTAGCGGCCGTGTGCAACGCGATCCGCTTGCCATTGAGATCGACTCCGTCGATGCGCTGCCAGCCATTGAGCAGCAGTTCTTTGAAACTTCTCAACGCGGCAAAATCCCGCTGCTGCAAAAGCTGCTCAGCCAGCATCAACCGGCGTCCTGCGTGGTGTTCTGTAACACCAAAAAGGATTGCCAGTCCGTGTGTGATTCGCTGAACGCCGCCGGGCAGAGTGCGCTGTCGTTGCATGGCGACCTTGAGCAGCGCGATCGCGATCAGACGCTGGTGCGTTTTGCCAACGGTAGCTCGCGGGTGCTGGTGGCCACTGACGTCGCCGCCCGTGGCCTCGATATTAAATCGCTGGAGCTGGTGATTAACTATGAGCTGGCGTGGGATCCGGAAGTTCACGTACACCGTATTGGCCGTACCGCCCGTGCGGGCGAGAGCGGTCTGGCGATCAGCCTGTGTGCTCCGGAAGAGGCGCAGCGCGCGAATATTCTGTCCGAAATGCTGCAGCTCAAGCTCAACTGGATGAACCCACCGGCAGGCGACAATATCGCTCCGCTGCATGCAGAAATGGCGACGCTGTGTATTGATGGCGGCAAGAAGGCCAAAATGCGTGCTGGCGATGTGCTGGGAGCGTTGACCGGGGATATGGGCTTTGATGGTGCCGACATTGGCAAGATTAACGTCCATCCGGCGCATGTGTATGTGGCAATTCGTCAGGGCGTGGCGCAGAAAGCCTATAAGCAATTGCTAAACGGCAAGATCAAAGGCAAAAACTGCCGGGTCCGTCTGCTGAAGTAAACGGTATACCCAACATAATTCGAGTTGCATACAAGCGGCAAGGGCGAGGCTTATGGATGAGCCCAATAACGAGGAAAGCCAACGCACCTGCAGCCTGAAGTATGACGGGTATCAAAACGCGTCCCAGCCACAAAGCTGAGACGCAGGTTTGTTACTTCACTTCCACCACGTCCAGACGCAGCTCTTCCAGTGGCGCAGCGTCTTCTTCCGGCTGCCAGCCCGCAGGCTGTAACGGAATATCTTCCCGGTCAAAGGCCAAATCGCCGCCGTCCACCACCGCAGACTGGTGGTTAATCCCTTTAAAGTCGAACAGATTAATGTCGCTCAGATGAGACGGCACCACATTTTGCATGGCGCTGAACATGGTCTCGATCCGCCCTGGGTAACGTTTATCCCAGTCGCGCAGCATATCGGCAATAACCTGACGCTGGAGGTTCGGCTGCGAACCGCACAGATTGCACGGAATAATCGGGTAGCCTTTCGCCTGAGCGAAACGCTCGATGTCTTTTTCGCGGCAGTAGGCCAACGGGCGAATCACGATGTGTTTCCCGTCATCGCTCATCAGCTTCGGCGGCATACCTTTCATCTTGCCGCCGTAGAACATGTTGAGGAACAGGGTCTGCAAAATGTCGTCGCGGTGGTGGCCGAGGGCAATCTTCGTCGCGCCCAGTTCGCTGGCGGTACGGTAGAGGATCCCGCGACGCAGGCGAGAACACAGTGAGCAGGTGGTTTTGCCTTCTGGAATTTTCTCTTTCACAATCCCGTAGGTATTCTCTTCAACAATCTTGTACTCGACGCCCAGCTGCTCCAGATATTCCGGCAGAATATGCTCGGGGAAGCCCGGCTGTTTCTGGTCGAGGTTGACCGCCACCAGCGAGAATGAAATGGGCGCACTTTTCTGCAGATTGCGCAAAATTTCCAGCATGGTGTAGCTGTCTTTGCCGCCGGAAAGGCACACCATAATCCGGTCGCCGTCCTCAATCATGTTGAAGTCGGCAATCGCTTCGCCCACGTTACGGCGCAGGCGCTTTTGCAGTTTATCGATGTTGTACTTTTCTTTTTTGCTAATATCTTGATTTTGCAGCATTTAATAGTGGCTCAATTCATAGTGTGACCCACGCACGGTGCTTGCGGCGCGGCGTGTGGGCGCAATTAATGATGTCTGACATTGATGAGTTTATACCCTGAATAATTCGAGTTGCGTGTAGGCGGCAAGGCCGTAAATCCCCTGGAGCTTACTCAGGTAAGTGACTGGGGTGAACGGGTGCAGCCAACACCCAGGCAACTTGAAGGATGAAGGGTGTAAGTCTGTGGCGTGTATGGTACGGATTCACGGAGGGGATGTCAGCACATTTCCGGCGTTTAGCCTGCCGGTGATGCAGATAAAAAGGCCCGCCGGGGCGGCGGGCCAAAGCATTAACGCACGACCAGCACCGAGCAGTCGGCGTGCCGTACCACGGCAGCAGCGTTAGAGCCAAGCAGATAGGTGGTGATGTCCGGGCGGTGAGAGGCGATGATAACCAGATCCGCCGGCAGCGTTTTCGCCAGCTCCAGAATATTATCCTTCGGCGAGCCCTCTTTAACATGGAGTCGCACCCGGTCTTCCGGAATGGAAAACTGCGCCACGATCTCTTTCAGACGCGTTTCCGACTCCGCCTTGAACTCATCCATCGGCGGCAGTTCGGTGGTATAGGCCATCCCCAACGAAGCGTAATAGGGAAGGGATGGGATCACGGTCAGAAAATGCACTTCGGCATCATCAATGCGTGCTTCTGCCTCAACGTGGCAAATAACGCGTTGAGTTAATTCTTTATCTGAAATATCAATGGGTACAAGAATTATTCTGGCCATAAAACCTCCTGTTTAAGTAACCGCTTAAAGTATATGCCATTACGGGGAGGTTTGTCTTATGACCGGGTCACACTTTGGGGTTAGTTCCCGCGACGTTCGGTAAATTTTCCTTTGATCACGCCATCATAAAAACGTCCTTTAGAGACGACCTGCAGAAAATTTTGGAACAAACGTTCCGGCACATTCTCGTACTGCAACGTGGAGTGGTCGCGAAAACGGATTTCGAGGGTGCCAGAGGCATCGTCATAGGCGACGGAGGCAATTCGGGATGATCTCACAGGATGATGGTGCATGACAGGCGTCCTCAACGACAGGCTTTACCGGTAATATATCATTCATCGGGTGACTATTTTAATACAGAAGATTTATTGTTTTGCTGAGATGGCCGCTGTTTAAGGTGCGTTGATAATGCCCGCCGTTGCCGACGGGCCGGGACATCAGAACTGGTAAACCACCAGGGGTAACAACGAAGCCAGGACGAACGTAAGATTGGTCGCCATCTTTTGAGGCATCATCAGAAAAATAGTGCAGACCGTCAACCTTGCCATAGAGATCTAATTTATTGCCGTCTTTATTATAAATTCAGCAGGGTGCGCCGCACCAGCGGCTAATAATGCTGGAGTAACGTCTTTTCATTGAGATATTCCTTTGAATGTTTTTATTTTTTAACTTCCGATGAAAAAGTGGTCACCTGCTAAAGGAGGGGGTTAAGATCAGATAAGAATCAATTGTTACGATATAAATAAAATCTAAAATAAGTAATTTGATGGTTGCGGTGATAATTCTCGTGAATGTATTGCGTGAATATGTATAAAATAAAAATTATACATAGAGAAACCGTTGGCGTACTATTCTCCTGTTATATGTACTTTATTGTCGCTGGTACGGTTTATTACCGTCAGATATTTCTGCACGATATGTTCTGGCGGTAGAGGTGACAAGCCCGAATGGATATTCGGGCTTTTTTCTTTATGGCATTACTCGGCTTGTATCCTAACTTTCACTGCCCGTTTTCTCTGCCTTGCCGGCCATCTGTGCCAGGAAGTCGTAGCGTTTTTGCAGATCCGCCGCTGCATCTTTCCATAACTGCTCCGCGACCTCCGGCTGCTGAGCGTTGAGACGACGGAAGCGTTGCTCGTTCAGCAGCGTTTCTGCCAGCGCGTCTGACGGCGGGCGTGAGTCCAGCGCCAGCGGCAATTTCCCTTCATCCTCACGACGCGGGTCAAAGCGATACAGCGGCCAGAAGCCGGTAGCGGTGAGCTGACGCATCTGATCGTGACTCAGCGCCAGGTCGTAGCCATGCTCCTCACACGGGCTGTAGGCGATGATCAGCGACGGACCCGGATAGGCCTCCGCCTCCTGAATCGCTTTCACCGTCTGATTGAACTGCGCGCCCAACGAGATTTGCGCCACATACACATGCCCGTACATCATCATGCTGACGCCGAGATCCTTGCGCGCTTTACGCTTGCCATGCTCACCGAACTTGGTCACCGCCCCAAGCGGCGTGGCTTTCGATGCCTGACCGCCGGTGTTGGAGTAACACTGAGTATCGAGAACCAGAATATTGACGTTCTCGGTCAGGCTCAGCACATGGTCGAGCCCGCCAAAACCAATGTCATAGGCCCAGCCATCGCCACCGATAAGCCAGATGGATTTCTCCACCAGCGCATCGGCATCGGTGAGCAGCTCCTCGGCGCCCTCAACGTCAGCCAGCGCCAGACGTAGCGCCGTAACCTGCTCGCGGCGTAGCTCTGGAGTGGCTTGTGCCTGTAGCGCCTCGTTCAGCGCCGCCGGGATCTTATCGGCAAACTGGCTCAGCAGGCGCATTACCCGCTGACGATGCTGATCGACAGAGAGCCGGAAGCCGAGACCGAATTCGGCGTTATCTTCAAACAATGAGTTTGCCCACGCCGGACCGCGGCCGTTGGCGTCGGTGGTGTAAGGGGTAGACGGCAGGTTGCCGCCATAAATCGACGAACAGCCGGTGGCGTTGGCGATCAGCATCCGGTCGCCGTACAGCTGAGTCAGCAGCTTGATATACGGCGTTTCGCCGCAGCCGGAGCAGGCTCCGGAATATTCAAACAGCGGGCTAATCAGTTGCGAGGTGCGAATATCAATGCGTTCCAGTTTGCTACGGTCAATTTCCGGCAGGTTGAGGAAGAAGTCGTAATTCACTTTTTCTTCTTCGACGTGTTCAAGGCGCGACATCATGTTGATGGCCTTGATCTGCGGATCCTGGCGGTCTTTTGCCGGGCACACTTCGACGCACAGGTTACAGCCGGTGCAATCTTCCGGCGCGACCTGCAACACATATTTCTGCCCGCGCATATCGCGGGATTTCACGTCAAGGGCGTGCAGACTGGCAGGGGCGTCGGCCATCGCTTCCGGGGAAACCACTTTGGCACGGATTGCCGAATGCGGACAGGCCGCGACGCAGTGGTTGCACTGAGTACACAACGACTCTTTCCAGATAGGGATCGCTTCGGCGATATTGCGTTTTTCCCAGCGGGTGGTGCCCATCGGCCAGGTGCCGTCCGGCGGCAGCGCAGAAACCGGGAGCGCATCGCCAAGTCCGGCCAGCATCGCGGCGGTGACGGTTTTCACGAAGTCCGGGGCGGCGTCGGACACCACCGGCGGACGGTTTGGGCTGGTGGCATCGACTGGCTGTAGCGGCACTTCAGCCAGGGACTCTCGGGCCAGCGCCAGCGCCTGCCAGTTGCGCTCAACCAGCTCATGACCTTTGCTGCTGTAGCTTTTGGCAATCGCCCCCTGCAGTTCGCTCAGCGCGCTGTCGCCCGGCAAAATATGCGTTAAGTGGAAAAACGCCATCTGCATCACGGTGTTGATGCGCGCGCCCAGGCTGCATTCGCGGGCAATTTTCGCCGCGTTGATAATATAAAAGTGCGCTTTTTTCTGGTTCAGTGCTGCCTGGACTTCCTGCGGCAGGCGTGACCAGGCTTCATCTACCGCATAGGGCGTATTGAGCAGGAAAATGCCGCCCGGTTTGAGCCGCTCGACCATCTGATACTTATCAATAAACTGCAGCTGATGGCAGCCGACAAAATCCGCCTGGGAGATCAGATAGGAGGAGCGAATCGGTTTTTCACTTACCCGCAGGTGCGAGACGGTCAGCCCCCCGGCTTTTTTCGAGTCATAGACGAAATAGCCCTGCGAGAACCACGGGGTGGAGTTACCGATAATCTTGATATTGTTTTTGGTAGCCGAGACGCTGCCGTCGCTGCCAAGGCCATAAAACAGGGCTTCAAGCTTGGCTTGCGACGGCAAGGTGTTCTCAACCAACGGCAGAGAAAGGTTGGTCACATCATCATAAATGCCGACGGTAAAACGCGGTTTAGGGCGGGCTTCGTTCAGCTCATTGAAAATAGCCAGCACGCACTCCGGGCCGAACTCTTTTGACGACAGGCCATAGCGCCCGCCGATGGTGCGCGGCAGGGTTTCGCGCTCGCCGCGGTTAAAGGCTTCCGCCAGCGCGCTCATCACATCGAGATACAGTGGTTCCGCCTGGGCACCCGGCTCTTTGGTGCGATCCAGCACCGCGATGGCACGGGCGCTCTCCGGCAGCACCGCCAGCAGATGCATGGCGGAGAAGGGGCGATAGAGGCGAACTTTCAGAACCCCGACTTTTTCACCCCGGCTGAGCAGCTCGTCCACCACCTCTTCACAGGTGCCGATGGCCGAGCCCATGATCACAATCACCCGTTCCGCCTGCGGATGGCCGTAGAACTCAAACGGCTTGTACTGGCGTCCGGTGGCGCTGGCGAAATCGTCCATCGTTGTTTCGACATGGTCGTAGACCGCGTCGTACCACGGGTTGGTCGCTTCGCGGGACTGGAAATAGGTATCCGGGTTCGCCGAGGTCCCACGGATCACCGGATGTTCCGGATTCAGCGCGCGCAGACGGTGCGCGTCGATGTCGGCCTGCGGCAGCAGGCTGCGCACGGTGTCGTCCGCCAGCGGGATGATTTTATTAATTTCGTGCGAGGTCCGGAAACCATCGAAGAAGTGAATAAACGGCACCCGACTTTTCAGGGTCGCAATATGGGAGATCAGCGCAAAGTCCTGCGCTTCCTGCACGCTGCTAGCGCACAGCATGGCGCAGCCGGTCTGGCGCACGGCCATCACATCCGAATGGTCACCGAAAATAGAGAGCGCATGGGTCGCTACGGTACGGGCGGCGACGTGCAGGACAAACGGCATCAGCTGCCCGGCCAGTTTGTACAGTGTCGGGATCATCAGCAGTAAGCCCTGCGATGAGGTAAACGAGGTCGACAGGGCGCCGGTTTGCAGCGCACCGTGTACGGCCCCGATGGCCCCGGCTTCCGACTGCATTTCTACCACCCGAGGCACGTCGCCCCATACATTTTTCAGCCCGTTTCCCGCCCAGGCATCCGCCTGTTCCGCCATGGTTGAACTGGGCGTAATCGGGTAGATGGCGATAACCTCACTGGTGCGAAACGCGACTGAAGCGGCCGCGCCATTACCGTCGATAGTAATCATAAGAAGACACCCTAACATTGCGCAAAAGAAGGGACCCGACAAACGGCCACAGGTCCTGTAATTATAGTCGTTAGTATAAGAGTATTATCTATACCCTTGAAGTTATGAGGCTTTCGAGTGCACAAATTGATCCATGAAAGACAGGCGCGGCGGCGGGGATGGCGGAGGATATCGCTATGATCTTAAACCGGACTTGCTGCGGTCTGCCGGTCATCATCCGGGGGGCGTCATCATGGCGGTATCGTTGAGCTGTAGGGGATTCAGGCCCTGAGATGCATGACAAACCCTGTCGAGATCAAGGTTACACCAGATATTTTGCTAAGAAATGTTAATGGGGCGCATAAATACGTATTTCGCCTCTCGACGTTCACGGCTGCGCTGCCTATTATTCTTGGGTTTGCTTATTTTTAGATATTGCTGAGGGGAAATCGATGCGAGCTGCGTTTTTAGTGGGGTGTGCCGCGTTATTATTGTCGGCCTGTAGTAGTGAACCGGTTCAACAGGCGACAGCGGCACATGTGCCGCCTGGCATGCGTGCCGCAATGAGCAGCACCGGGCAGGCGAACTGCGCGATGATTGGCGGCTCATTATCGGTGGCACGGCAGCTTGATGGATCAGCGATCGGGATGTGCGCATTACCCAACGGTAAGCGTTGCAGCGAGCAAGCGTTAGCGGGCGGCAGCTGCGGTAACTACTAGTTCACCAGATCCGCAAGTTTATAGACCAGCGTTTGATCGGCGGTAGCCAGCGTTAACTGATTTTCCGTCAGGTCGACCTGCGCGCCATCACGTAGCATCGTGCCCAGCGTATGATCCAGCGTATTGAGCTGCGAATCGCTGCACATCATACGGGTCATGGCCAGCGCTTTGACCTTCAGCTCGCCGCCGCTGATGCTGCCTTTGCCGCTAAAGCCGTTACACATATTGCCTGAGACATACATATCTTCACCAAAACTCAGCTCCAGCGGCTTTCCTTGCGTATTCAGCGCCTGGCCGTTGACGCTGGTCAGAACAAAGCGATGGTGCTGAAGTTGCTCGGCGCCAGTTGATACCTTGCTGTTATACACACAACCCGATAACAGCATTCCCGTCGCCAGCAGTACAGCAAACTTATTCATTACTCCCCCAAATCATTCATTACGTTTATCAGATTTAGCCAATATTATTCGGGCTGCTTGCAGGCGGCAGGGCCGTCAATTCCCAGGCAACCTGAACGATGAATGGCATAAGCGATTGTTAACTTTACTGCGGACTTTTTCTGTGGGGGTTATCTGAAAGTGCCCCCCGTAGCAGGAGGGCACAAAAGGAAAAAGAAATCAGACCAGTGCGTTCGGACAGGTGTCGCCGGCATCCACCTGGCGCAGGTTGTCCAGCGTGGTTTGCGAAATGCTGATCAGCGCTTCGGCGGTCAGGAACGCCTGGTGTCCGGTGAACAACACGTTGTGACAGGCGGAGAGACGACGGAATACGTCATCCTGAATCACGTCGTTGGATTTGTCTTCAAAGAACAGGTCGCGCTCGTTCTCGTAGACGTCCATTCCCAGGGCGCCAATTTTCTGGTGTTTCAGGGCATCAATTGCCGCCTGAGAGTCAATCAACGCGCCGCGACTGGTGTTGATCACCATCACGCCATCTTTCATCTGGTCGAACGCCGCATGGTTCAGCAGATGGTAGTTCTCATCGGTCAGCGGGCAGTGCAGGGAGATCACGTCAGACTGCGCGTACAGTGTCGGCAGGTCGACATACTCGACCCCGAGATCCAGCGCCGCTGCGCTCGGATAGGGATCAAACGCCAGCAGGCGCATGCCAAATCCTTTCAGAATACGCAGCGTCGCCACACCGATTTTCCCGGTACCGATCACCCCGGCGGTTTTACCGTGCATGGTGAAGCCGGTTAACCCTTCGAGGGAGAAGTTAGCATCACGGGTGCGTTGATAGGCGCGGTGAATGCGGCGGTTTAACGACATCATCATGCCGATAGCATGTTCTGCAACGGCTTCCGGCGAATAGGCCGGGACACGCACAACGCGCAGACCCAGCTCTTTTGCCGCCTCGAGGTCGACGTTGTTAAAGCCGGCACAGCGCAGGGCGATGTACTTCACGCCGTGCGATTTTAACTCTTCCAGCACCGGGCGGCTTCCGTCGTCGTTGACGAAGATGCACACTGCTTCACAGCCGTTGGCGGTTTTCGCCGTTTTCTCGGTTAACAGAAAGTCGAAAAATTCAAGTTCAAAGCCATATGCATCATTAACATGCTGAAGGTACTTTTTATCGTACTGCTTTGTACTATACACAGCGATTTTCATAAGACTTTTCTCCAGTGATTATACCGGCACGGTAGCATATTTAAAATAATCATACAAATATTAAAAATAAGTTTGCCTTAACGGTGATACAGATAATTCTAGAGCATATCGCGGTGTTGAGGTATCTCTTTAAAACACAATGTGTTTTACCAAAAACTGAGGCTAAAGGCTCCGGGAGCCAGCAGCATCAGTGGCCACAGCAGCCCGGAACCGACGTTGGCCAGCTGAAATGGCCAGAACGCGGTCCCGCTGGCGCCGCTGGCCAGCGGAAGAGTGGCGCGAAGCGGCGACAGAAAACGGCCAAAAAATACCGCCCATGCCCCGTGACGTTGCAGAAATACCAGGCTGCGGGTCAATCGCTGGCCGCGCAGCCAGCGTATGCTCGTCAGGCGATGCCGGTTGCGCCGTCCCAGCCACCAGGAGAGCCAGAATCCGCCGATTGCCCCGAGGCTGGCACTGAGCCACATTAATAAGAAATGGTTAAGACTGCCGGAGGCCAGCGGGCCGAGCAACAGCAACCCGGAGGTGCCCGGCACCAGCAGTGAAATCAGGGCGCAGGATTTAGCCAGAGTCAGCATAAACACCACCATCAAGAGCCATGAATAGTGGCGCTGGGCGTGTTCGATAAGCAAAACAAAAAAGTCCACGGGATCCTCCGGCGACGGGAACGAAGACGTCGAGTGTGACAGGGGACGATTAAATGGCGGCTTAACGGGCGAAAGGCATAAATTCACGGTGGTGGTGTTGTGTACCAGCTATTCTTAAGCTGGATAGATCCTTTAACTCGCTAGTCGAACGTGCCACAATACGCACTTCTTTCGGCTTTTACTTTTGTTTAATCAGGATATTACTGCCCATGAAGGGTAAATATAAAGCCGCCATCGCGCTATTGTTAGCACTTATTCTGCTACCGCTGGCCATGTTGTCGACGCTTACCCATTGGGTGCCAACGCTTGCAGGGATCTGGCTGCCAGAGGGGACCCGCATCGCTTTTTCCGACAGCCCACGACTGACGCGTTCTGCTTTACGCATTCCCGAATTGCGCTATCTGGTCGGCGATTGTGAGCTGGCCCGGGTGACCAATGCCCAACTTTCTCATCCCAGCCGCTGGCGGCTGCACCTCGACGAACTCGATATCAATAGCGCCTGTCTGAGCAAACTGCCCGAAAGCGAACCGACGGTGGGCGCGCCGCGTACCCTGGCGGAGTGGCAGTCGATGCTGCCTTACAGCTGGCTGACCATTGAAAACCTGCGCCTCTCGCCGTGGGAAAAATGGCAGGGGCGACTGGTGATGTCGTTGACTCCGCAGCAGCAGGATATTGGCTACAGCGGCAAAGAGCTGACCTTGCAGGCGCGCCTGCGCGGACAGGCGCTTACCGTCAGCCATTTTTCCGCCCAGCTGGTCGACGAGCAACCGCCGGTGAAGCTGGCCGGCGAGTTTCATATGCCGCTGGTTCCGGACGGCCTGCCGGTCGATGGCCAACTGCTGACCACCTTTGAATTTCCGCAAACCGGCGGGCTGGTTGACGCCGAGCTGGAGTGGCAGAAAAACCGCGGCCAACTGGTAGTGACGCCGCGCGGTGAAGTGCAGCCGATACTCGATCTTCCCTGGGAAGTGACCCCCGAGCGCATCGTCATCAGCGATGGTCGCTGGAGCACCAACTATGCCGGCTACCCATTAAGTGGTCGTCTGGCGTTGTCGGTGGGCAACTGGCAGGAAGGCACCGAGCAGATGGAGGTGAGCGGTAGGCTCAACGTCCTGACCCAGGGCAAAGCCGGTAAAGGCAACGCCGTGCTGAACATCGGCCCCGGCAAACTGAGCATGGACAACAGCGACATGCCGTTACAGCTGACCGGCGAGGCGAAGCTGGGAGATCTGATTGTTTATGCCGTACTGCCGGCCAGGCTCAGCGGCCCGTTGACCACTCCGGCATTGGCCTTCAACCCCGGCGCGCTGCTGCGTTCCCGCGGGCGGGTGGTCGATTCATTGAATATTGATGAAGTCCGTCTGCCGCTGGCGGGGGTCAAGGTGACCCAGCAGGGCGTGGACGGCCGTCTGCAGGCGATTCTGCGCGCCCATGAACAGCAGATGGGAGACTTCACGCTGCATCTTGACGGCCAGGCCGACAATTTTATGCCTGACAGCGGTCGCTGGCAGTGGCGTTACTGGGGCGACGGTCACTTCACCCCGATGCAGGCGCGGTGGGACGTCAAAGGGGCAGGAGCATGGGTCGACAGCTCGATTGTCCTGAACAGCCTGTCGACGGGCTTTGATAAACTGCAATATGGCACCATGCTGGTGAGCGCGCCGCGCCTGACGCTGGATCAACCGATCCACTGGTTGCGTAATGAGCAGCACCCGAAACTGACCGGCGCACTGTCGCTGGATGCGGGGACCACCAGCTTTAGTCACGGCAGCGTGCTGCCACCTTCAACGTTAAAATTCACCATTGATGGTCGCGACCCGACCTGGTTTCAGTTTAACGGCACGCTTCATGCCAACAAAATCGGTCCGGTTCGGGTCATCGGGCGCTGGGATGGTGAACGCCTGCGCGGTAAGGCATGGTGGCCGAAACAGTCGCTGACTGTGTTTCAGCCGCTGGTACCACCGGAGTGGAAAATGAACCTGCGCGAAGGGATGCTGTACGCCCAGGTGGCTTTCTCGGCGGCAGCCGAACAGGGATTCGAAGCCGGGGGGCACGGCGTGCTGAAAGGCGGTAGCGCCTGGATGCCGGACAACCAGATCAATGGCGTCGATTTTGTCCTGCCGTTCCGCTTTAGCGAGGGGGTCTGGCAGTTGGGGACCCGCCGTCCGGTATCGCTGCGCATCGGCGAGATCGTCAACCAGGTGACGGCGAAAAACCTGACCGCAGACCTGCAGGGAGCCTGGCCGTGGAGCGAGAGCCAGCCGCTACAGCTGAGCAACGTCAGCGTGGATGTTCTCGGGGGCCAGGTGACCATGCAGCAGCTGCGGATGCCACAGCATGACCCGGCGCTGCTGCGGCTGCAGCATATCTCCAGCAGCGAGCTGGTGAGCGCGGTTAATATCAAACAGTTTGCCATGTCCGGCGCCTTCAACGGGGCGCTGCCGCTGTGGCTGAACAACGAGAAATGGATCATCAAAGACGGCTGGCTGGGCAACCCCGGCCCGATGACGCTGCGTCTCGATAAGGACATGGCGGACGCGATGGTGAACGATAATATCTCCGTCGGCGCGGCAATTAACTGGTTGCGCTATATGGAGATCTCCCGCTCATGGACGCGCATCGACCTCGATAACCTCGGGATGTTGACCCTGAAAGCGACCATCAGCGGCACCAGCCGCGTCGGGGATCAGAGTAATACGGTGCATTTAAACTATTCTCATCAAGAGAATATTTTTGACCTGTGGCGCAGTTTACGTTTTGGCGACAATTTACAGGCATGGTTTGAGCAGAATGCCGTGCTCCCCGTGCGCAGCTGTACGGACAGTAAAAAGTGTAAGGAACAACAATGATGAAATTGCTAACGGCGGTGCTGGTGCCGATGCTGCTGGCGGGCTGTACGCCGCGCATTGAAATCGCGGCATCAAAGGAACCGATCACCATCAATATGAATGTCAAAATTGAGCACGAGATTCGTATCAAAGTGGATAAGGATGTTGAAGCGTTACTGAAGTCGCGCAGCGATCTATTCTGAGGTGGCGATGAGAAAACGACTGACAATCGCGGCGCTGACGCTGCTACTCCTCAGTACGCCGGCGCTGGCGCTGACGCTGAGCGAAGCCCGGGAACAGGGGCGGGTCGGCGAAACGCTGAAGGGCTATCTGGCGCCATTGCGTCAGGATCAGGAAACTCTGGCGCTGGTCGCACGGATCAATACGGCGCGCAGTGAAAGCTACCAGCAGCTGGCGGATGAAAATAATCTGCCGGTGGATGAAGTGGCCAAAATGGCCGGGCAGAAGCTGGTCAACCGGGCGCAGCCTGGGGAGTATGTCCAGGGGCTGAACGGCAAATGGCTACGCAAATAATTAGCGGCAGCGCTTGCGGTACTCTCCCGGCGACACGCCAAAACGCTGCTTGAACGCGGTGGAGAAGTGGCTGTGGTCGCTGAATCCCCAGCTGTAGCCAATCCCCGCCAGCTTCTCATCGTCATGGGCGCTGCGCAGCGCCCGGGCGCAGAGGTCGAGCCGGCGGTTCTTAATATACTGAGCGACCACCAGACCCTTGTCAGCAAACAGCCGGTACAGGCTGCGCAATGACATCCCGGTTTCGTTCGCCAGCCATTCCGGGCGCAGATGTTCTGCCTGAATCGACGCATCGATTAACTCAATAATTCTCTGGAACTGCTTCTCCCGGCGAGACGGCTGGGCTTCCTGCTGGTGCAGCATCGGGCGCAGCAGGCAGACGATGGCCTCCAGCGCCGCTTCGCTTTCGCTGTCCGACAGTTCCGGGCTGTTCATGCTTTCCTGTAGCAGGCGCTGGCTGAGCTGAACCATCGGCAGCGATTTTTGCAGGCGCGAGGCAATGCTGATTTCGCTGCCGCGCAGCTGGTGTTCGATAAGCTGCCGGGGCAGCAGCAGCGAGGCCTGGCGCGAGGTCTGCTGCCAGAAGATAGAGCAGGGGCGCGAGGCGTCAATCAGCGTGATATCGCCGGCTTCCAGCACCACCTGGCGATCGTCCTGCTCAATAGCCGCCTGGCCGGCGAGCTGGAACACGGTATAAAACCAGTCGTCGTTGCTGCGTTTGATCTCGTTGCGGGTGCGGAACAAATTCACCCCGCAGGCGGTGACGGTGCTGACTTTCAGATTCCCCGCGTAGCTGGCGTCAATCTCGCCGTGAAAGTTCCCCTCCAGCGGACGGGCGGCAAAATGGCCGCAGACCTGATTGATTTTCGCCAACCAGCGTTGGTAATCCTGTCCGTGCTCCGCCGTCGCCATAATGTTTCTCTTATCGATATAATGTTTCTGCATTGTTGCATTTACGTTGCGGCATACAAGAGCGGGAGCCGGAGTATATGAAAGAACTATTACCTGCGGCACACTTCTGGGTACGCAAAATGCTTAATTGCGGAGCCTGTCACAGCGGCACAAACGAATGTCACAGAGAAAAAAGCGCGGATGCCGACCTCGTCGTAGACTCAATTCACGACCCGAGAGGAATAAGGAAGCGATATGTCCACAGCACAGGTTGCGCTGCTCGCCAGCGTACAGCAGTTTTTAGACCGACAGCATGGTTTGTATATCGATGGTAGCCAGCAGGAATCGCAAAGCGAACAGCGGCTCACCGTCTGGAACCCGGCGACTGGCCAGGCTATTGCCAGCACGGCGGATGCCAATGCCGCTGATGTCGATCGTGCGGTGATGTCGGCATGGCGGGCATTTGTCGCCCGTAGCTGGGTGGGGCGTACCCCTGCCGATCGTGAGCGGATCCTGCTGCGTTTTGCCGACCTGGTCGAACAGCATGGTGAAGAGCTGGCGCAGCTGGAAACCCTGGAACAGGGCAAATCCATCAATATTTCCCGCACTTTTGAAGTGGGCTGCACGCTGAACTGGATGCGCTACACCGCCGGACTGACGACCAAAATCAGCGGGCGCACGCTCGATGTGTCGATTCCGTTCCCGCAAGGTGCACGTTACCAGGCGTGGACGAAGAAAGAGCCAGTGGGGGTTGTCGCCGGGATCGTCCCGTGGAACTTCCCGCTGATGATTGGCATGTGGAAGGTGATGCCGGCGCTGGCGGCCGGGTGTTCTATCGTGATTAAGCCGTCGGAAACTACCCCGCTGACCCTGCTGCGCGTTGCCGAGCTGGCGACCGAAGCCGGGATCCCGGACGGGGTGTTTAACGTGGTGACCGGTAGCGGAAGCGAGTGCGGGGCGGCGCTAACGGCACATCCGCAGGTGGCGAAGGTGAGCTTTACCGGCTCCACCGCCACGGGCAAGCACATTGCGCGGGTGGCTGCCGATCGCCTGACCCGGGTGACGCTGGAGCTGGGTGGGAAAAACCCGGCGATCGTCCTCAAAGATGCTAACCCGGAATGGGTGATTGAAGGCCTGATGACCGGAAGCTTCCTCAACCAGGGCCAGGTGTGCGCCGCCAGCTCGCGGATCTACATTGAAGCACCGCTGTTCGACACTCTGGTGAGCGGGTTTGAGCAGGCGGTGAAATCCCTGCAGGTCGGGCCGGGAATGCTGGAAACCACCCATATTAACCCGGTGGTCTCGAAGGCCCACTGCGCCAAAGTGGCGGCCTATCTTGATGATGCCCGCCAGCACAATGCTGAACTGATCAGCGGACAGCTCGGGCCAGATAGCCAGGGCTACTACATTGCGCCAACCCTGGTGATTAACCCGGCTGCCGGACTGCGTCTGAGCCGCGAGGAAGTGTTTGGGCCGGTGGTGAATCTGGTGCGCGTCGCCGATGGCGAAGAAGCGCTGCGCCTTGCCAACGACAGCGACTTTGGCTTAACCGCCAGCGTCTGGACCGGCGATCTGACCCAGGCGCTGAGCTATACCGAACGCCTGCAGGCGGGCACGGTATGGATCAACAGCCATACGCTTATCGATGCCAACCTGCCGTTCGGCGGCATGAAGCAGTCCGGTACCGGGCGCGACTTCGGCCCGGACTGGCTGGACGACTGGTGCGAGACCAAATCGGTCTGCGTACGTTATTAATCGTTAAACCCAGCGCCTGGTCATGCAGTACCGGGCGCTGCTCTCACTTTTTGGCTCATTAATTACCGTTTTTTTCCTTCTGTTTTTTAATCATCAAGGAATCTAGCTGCTTAATGGACTCCGTTAGCTGGGTTGACCATGATTGAGTTTCTTGTAACTGTGCAAGGTGGAGCGCATTAATAAACGCAGCCGCAATGTCGGTCGCTTGACGATAGTGCTCAGTTGGTTGTTGATGGTGGGTGCCATCGTTTTTTATCCATTCCGCAATAAATTCCGCATGGCGTGTCTCGATGACCATCATAGTATTAATGTAATTCATCCATCCACCAGTAATACGAAATGCTCTGTCGGCAGTAAATAGCAGTACGGCAAGCGTTAGTAGTCCGAGGGATATTTGGGTAAACCACAGCTTATTATCGACATCATTAATAAAAGGAAGCTTAAGGATCTGAATGTAACCGATGGCCACCATAATAATTAATATTACTGATAGCAGTAATAAAGAGAGTCTGCGTTTTTTCTTGACCTCATTTTTATACCAATTGGTAATATTTTGTTCGTACATGGTAGTTATGCGAAAAATAGTGCTCAGCTTTTGTTCTGGGGGTAATGAGTGTAATTTAGCCAACTCGTTGAGAGCCAGGTGGTAGTGCGTATCGGTTACCATGATGATCCCCGCAATAACATTGACTTAGAGCCTATCCCATAAGGCTGTTTTATTTGCCACTTTGGTCCTGGGCGGTGCTCACCATCCTCACATTCTGCGTGTACGCTCGGGTGGTCCGCGCTGTTCGTGACCAAACTGGCTACATCAATCTACGCCTACTGGGATAGACTCTTAATTATGGCGTTAGCCAAAAAAGTTCCACGAGTGCCCACCAGCATCAGGCGATGCCGGGTATTACGCGCGTTTTTTCGTTTGAACTCCTGCTTCGATTACAGTCCGCTATTTTTAATCTGTCAATCCTGAGCGTTTTTAGTGTCTCCCTGACGATAACCCGCTGACGGCGCCCGGACCGCCGGGCTTGCTCAACGCTATCCTTTCTCGCTACTGTTGATTACTGCCCGCCATCGGGCGGAGATCATCCTCAGGAGGCAGAAATGAGATCGCAAGAGCCAAGCGTTGCCCTGATTGGGCCCGGCGCCATTGGTACCACCATCGCGGCGGCGCTGCATGAAGCCGGGCGTACGCCGCTAATTTGCGCCCGCACGCCCCATCCGCAACTGTCGCTGCGCTTTGACGGCGGCCAGATTACCGTGCCCGGACCGCTGTTGAGCGATCCGGCGACGATAGCCCGGCCGGTCGATGTGGTTTTTGTGGCGGTGAAGACCACCCAGATCCGTGCGATTGCGCCCTGGCTGGCCGTATTATGCGATGACAATACGGTAGTGTGCGTCCTGCAAAACGGCGTAGAACAGCAGGAGCAGTTTGCCCCGTGGGTTGCCGGTTCCCCGGTGTTGCCCTCGGTGGTGTGGTTTCCTGCGCTGCGCGAATCGGAAACCTCGGTGTGGCTACGGGCCGCGCCACGCCTGACGCTACCGGATGTGCCGCAAGCCCAACGGGTACAACACGCGCTGCGGGAAACCCGCTGTGCGGTGGATCTGGCCGCCGATTTTACCTCTGTGGCATGGCGTAAGCTGCTGCAAAATGCCGTCGCCGGGCTGATGGTGTTGACCGGGCGTCGGGCCGGTATGTTCTCCCGCGCTGATATCAGTGAGGTTGCCCTGGCCTATTTGCGTGAATGCCTGACCGTCGCCCGCGCCGAGGGCGCGTCGCTGAGCGACGGCGTCCCGCAGGAGATCCTCGACGGCTTCCACCGTGCGCCGCCCGACCTCAGCACCTCGATTCTGATTGACCGTGAAGCCGGGCATCCGCTGGAGTGGGAGATCCGCAACGCCGTGATACCGCGGCGAGGCCGTCGCCATGGTATTCCGACGCCGATGAGCGATCTGATCGTCCCGCTGCTGGCTGCCGCCAGCGATGGTCCGGGCTAATGGCCCCGTCTTTGGCGGGAAATGTCCCGCCGAATCCTGCTATTATTGCGCCTCTGTTTTGCCGGAGGGTGGTAACTCCCACGCTATGCTGAACCACGCGCTTTGCTATGACACTTACGGGGCGCCGGCCGCGGCGCTTACGCTGCGTACTACTCCCATGCTGCCGCTGGCGGCGGGTAAGGTGCGGGTTGCGATGCGCTATGCGCCGGTCAATCCCTCGGATCTGATCCCCATCACTGGGGGCTACAGCCACCGTACCCGGCTGCCGGCGACGGCGGGTTACGAAGGCGTTGGAGTCGTTGTGGAGGCGCCGTCCGGTGCCAGAGTTGCCCCCGGACAGCGGGTGTTGCCCCTGCGTGGCGATGGTACCTGGCAGCGTTATCTGGATATCCCCGAGCGCTGGCTGGTGCCGGTACCTGACGCCATCGACGATCTGCTGGCCGCCCGTGCCTATATCAACCCGTTAACCGCGCTGCTGATGCTCAACCGCTGGCCGGTAGCCGGGTGCAATATCGTGCTGACCGCGGCGGGTTCCAGCTGTGCCAGCCTGCTGGCGCAGTGGGCGCTGCATAAAGGGGCGCGATCGGTGAGTGGGGTTATCCGTTCGCCGCAGCATATTCCCCGGCTGGAGCAGCAGGGGGTCTACCCGTTGCTGGAAGCGGACCGGTTGATGCTGGAGCAGGTCGGGCAGAATGCCGATTGGGTATTTGATGCGGTGGGCGGGGAGCTGGCGAACACCCTGCTGTCGGTACTGGCGGATCGCACCGGACTGATCTCCTACGGGCTGTTATCCGGCCAGGCGCTGACCCAGACCCGGTCGCTTCCGCGGGTGCACAAATTCCATCTGCGCGAGGCGCTGACGACCCTTTCGGACGCGCAATGGCAGGCGGCGTTTGCCGGGATCTGGCGTCTGCTGCCGACGACAACGTTGCCGCCGGTGGAGGTGGTGCCGCTGCATCGCTGGCAGGAGGCGATCCGCGCCAGCAGCCACGGTAAATACCTTCTCGATTTCACCACCCTGTAGCCCGGATCAGGCGCTTACGCCGCAATCCAGGTGGCGGCTAAAAGGGCGGTCGGCCCGCCACTTGATCTCTTGCACGAGATAACTACGCTAAATAAGAGCCTGTCGGTGACCAAACTGGCCCAGCGCCATATTGATGGTGGTTATTCTCTATCGCTATTTTCCGCCAGGCTCAAAGCCTGATATTTATCATGCAATTGATCGGGGTATAATATGATAATTCTTTTATGATGATTTTTTATAAGAGAACTATTTCGCGTTTAAAATAGCGAGCTAACATTCCTGGTTCTCGGGAGGTGATGTTATTTTTTTATCTGTAATAGTCTGTGGTGTTTAGCATTACATTTATCATGCGAATTATTTCTTTATTAACCAACGTGAATATGACGGGGACGATATGCTTAAACTCGGTGATGAAGGCAGCGCAGTCGCGCAGCTAATAAATGATTTACGGGAATTATCTTTTGGCCTGGCGCCAGGTAATAAATTTGACCAGGTGGTTAAAAAGTCGGTAGAAGCATTTCAGGTAGCCAACCTTGATGCCTCAGGCCAACCGCTGGTGGTTGATGGTAAAGTCGGCCCGCATACCCGCTGGGCGCTGGATGTGGCATTAGGCAGGCAGCCGGTTGTGCAGGTGCCGGCTGCGCCTCCGTTGGTGAACGTCAAAGGCGGCAGTCCCGCAGGCCAGGCGGCGCTCAAGATAGCGCAGGGTGAACTTGGCCACGGTGAGCAGGGCTCCGACAACCACGGGCCGGATATTAAGAAGTACTTTTCCGGGCACGGTTCACAGGGGCAAAGCTGGTGTGCCGCTTTTGTCAGCTACTGTTTTAACCAGGCATCACCGGCGGTATTTGGTTATCAAACCTCCGCCCAGGCGCTGCATAATAAAATGAAATCATTGGGCTATGCCTATACCCCGTCATTAAGTAACCCACCGCAACCGGGCGATATTATCTGCTGGCTGAGAGTTGACCCGAAAAAACCAAAGGAGAGCGCCTGGCAGGGCCATGTCGGCATTGTTCAACGCTACGCTGACGGTATTTTGTGGACTATCGAAGGTAACCGCGGTGCTTATCCCTCGAAAGTGAATATCTTTCATTATTCGTGGTCAGTGTTAGTCGCCTCTGCAACCAATGATAAATACAAAGGGCTGTATGGCGTGTCTCGCCACCCATAATATACCCGTTGTTTTCAACATGCAGGAGCGTTGGCTGCATCTTGAAATTTGTTGGGTATAAGCATAATAATTCTCAGGAAAATAAAAATGGCTAATAATAAAGTGCCTTTTTTCCCTATTATTTACGTTCGTGGTTATGCGATGACGCAACGCGACGTTAATGAGACTACAGCAGATCCGTTTAATGGTTTTAATCTTGGCTCAACGATGCTGCGTGCATCGGCGAGCCAGAAAGATCGCCCCAGGAAGTTTTTTTTCGAATCCCCGGTAATTCGCCTGGCCACGGAGTTTGGCTATAGCGATGTGTTCGAGCAGGGGCTGGATATCATGGATGAGGGCTGGGAGACCGATCCGGAGGGGAAACCCACCGGCAATGTACTGGATGATAAATCGGTGATCGTCTATCGCTATTATGATGACGCCTCGACACTGCTCGGGTCCGGTAAGACGCCGTCAATCGAGGACGCCGCCATCGGGCTATCGAAGCTACTGCTCAAGGTGCGGACGTTACTGCTGGCGAATCCCAACAGTGGCGTGAAGGTGGCTGGCGATTTTCGTTGCTATCTGGTGGCGCACTCGATGGGCGGGCTGGTATGCCGGGCGTTGCTGCAAAATCCGCAGCTCGATCCGGGCATGATGGTGGCCAGTGTTGATAAATTTTTCACCTATGCGACGCCCCATAACGGGATTGAGTTCGCGGGGCTCAACGTTCCGGACCTGCCGTGGCAAAGCAGCGTCAGCAATTTTAACCGCGAGCGGATGGCGGATTACCTGAACCTGCAACAGGCCTACCAACGCCATAACCGGGTCGATGTGATACCGGAATCCTGCCTGCCGTCCTCGCGGATTTTCACCATGGTCGGCACCAACCGCCTCGATTATGATGCCGCCGCCGCGCTATCGCGAACCTTTGTCGGCAACGGCAGCGATGGTCTGGTCAAAATCGAGAATGCCACGTTAACCGGTCTGAATGCCGATGGCTCTCTTGGCACCCCCTGTGCGAAAGCCTTCACCTATCGCTCACACTCTGGCTATTTTGGCATTGTGAACAGCGAAGAGGCCTTCCAGAACCTGGCTCGTTTTCTGTTTGGCGATGTGCGGGTGGATATCTGGCTGGATATTGATGACATTCGCCTGCCGGAGGCGGCAATCAAAGCGGCGGGGGGCAATGCGTCGAAAATTGACGCCATCTATCAGATAGAGGCGATCGCCTCGCCTCGCGGCAAGCCGTGGTCGCTAACCCGTCGCGTCTCGGAAGAAGACTCCGTTGCCTGTCTGACGCAAAAAGAGTGGTCGGAGAAAAAACGTGCGTCGCAGTACCTCTCCAGCGTGTTCTTGTCGAAGAGCGCGCGCGTCAATAAAAACCGGCGCTCGCTGGCCTACAGCCTGATACTCGGGGTCAAAATGCCGGATTATGAAATCGAGAAGCGATTCTGGTTCAACGAACACTATGAAGGAGGGTATCTGTTCCGCAACTCGCTGATCCTCGAGATTGTCCCGCCGACCAACGATAACACGCTCTGGAAGATAAAATATGCCTGGCAGGACGCCGGATTCTCCAGCGCCGATATCGTTCTGCAACCGAAGGAAATAGCCGGTAAGGCCTGTGAGGTCACCATCCCGGTAGACAGCGTCACGCTGGATGCCAACGGCAAAAAACGCCCTTCGGTACCGGGCATTTCGGGGCGGTTGCGCTTTGTGGTGCAAAGCTGGAACGACGCCTCGTGAAAACGTGAGCGCCACGCGACGGATTACCCTCGGTGGCGCTCACTCACAACACCATCATCTTACACCGTAACCCGGGCAGGCCAGGTTGTCGGTCTGAAACGTGGACTACTTTTTCTTCTCGCCGAGGGTCGGCGTTTCGTCAAAGAAGTTCCACGGCTTCAACAGCGCGTGCGCCCATTCGGTCGGCATAATCGGCCACTCTTCGGCACGGGCCACGTGGGTGGTGCCGGTAGTGATCCACACGACGTCATCGTGGTTGTTCAGCGACTCGTTATCCTTGGCATAGGCGCCGAGACCGGTGTCATGGACTGAACGGTTCGGGTACTTGCCTTCAGGATAGCGCTCTTCCTGATGATAGCGGGTGACCCACAGCTGCTTATCCATAAAGCTCAGACGGTGGTAGATCCACTCATCCGGGGCGAACTTGGCACCGGTTGCTGCCGGGTGAGTCCCGCCAGCATACGGGATTATCTGATACGACACCGGGTTGCCCATCCGGTTCTCTTTGGTGGTGTTGCTCAACAGGCGAATGGTGCCTGGGTCGAACTTCTGCGCCGCCTTCTGCTCATTGTCGATGGTGTACTGATTCACCTGCATGGTGCTGGTCCGCGGGCCACCGGCGGTGTTGGGCTTCACTTCCGGGTCCATAGCCACCAGGCTGTTGTTCTCGCCATCGACATCAAGATCCAGACGGAAGTTGTAGATGTGCTGGTGGGTGGTGCCGACGATGTTATGGTCGATCAACGTCCCGTAGCGGGTATCATCTTTGGCGCTCGGATCGTGCATGGTTTTCGCCATCACGCCTTTCACCGCTTCAATCCCGGTGGCACCAGCATCGATGCCGATGGTGCCGTTCTCGTGGAATACCCAGTCAAAGATATAGTCGTAGTTGCCTACGGTACTGATCCAGCGGACCACCAGTTCGCGGCGCTCGGTGCTGACGTTCGGCTGCCCCATTTCCTGGTGTTTGTACTCCGGTCCGGCGTAGCGTTCAAAAATTGCAATCGCGTGCGGGATCGTGGTGGGTTTACCGGTGTAATCGGCGATGGTTTCATCCAGCAGCACCGAGTTCGCTGGCGCATCTTTGCCGCGCACGATAGGCGAGGTCAGGGTTCCCATACCGTAATCGCCGGAGTCGAGATAGGCTTTAAAGTACCAGCCCACGTCCGGGTCACCGTAAGGCACGATCATGCCGCCCAGCGAACCTTCATACATCACCTGGCGTTTCTTCCCGTTGTCGTTGTAGGTGACCGTCGAGAGGATCGGCCCGACGCGGGAGTTAAGACGCAGGTGGAAATCCCAGTTCTGCCAGTGAATGGTGTCGCCGGTGATGGTGTAGTTTTTGCCTTCCGGCTCGGTGATATCCAGCGGTTTCACCGCGGAGGCGACGCGGTCGCGGCCATCATACGGGCGCGCTTCCATCGGCACCGGGATCACCGGGCCTTCTTCAATTTTGATGATCTTCTTCTGCTCAAGGTCGACCACCGCCACCAGGTTTTCAATTGGGTGCGCCCAGTAGTTGCCGTCGCCGGTATCCAGATAGCTCACCACTTTCAGCAGGCGCGAGTCCTGCTTCAGGCCATCTTTGCCGTCGAAGTAGCCCACGGTCAGCGGGGTGGTGATCACCTTTTTGGTATCGGTGATGCCGTGCTTTTTGAGGACCGCGGCAAATTCGTCGCTGGCGTTAATGATGTTCTGCACGCTGACGAAATCGTCAATCAGTACCATGCCGTGGGCATCTTTAATCGGCTGCCAGGAGAGGATTTTTTTGTTCTGTAAGTCGACCACGCTTTCAATAACGTGCTTGCCATCGAGCATGATGACGTCAGCGGTGCGCGGGGCAGACACGGCGGTGCCCTGCAACGCAAAGGCCCACACCGCTGCTTTATCCGGCTCGTGCAGCGAGATTTCGGTGAAGCGGGTATTGGGGCGGAACTCTGGCGACGCTTTGACGATGGTGACGGCTTCGCTGATTTCCGCCGCGGTTAAGGAGTTGAGCGGGTGCGGGCGCTTCTCGACCTGGAAGGTCTGGTCAAGCCCGGACTGGAAGACATCGTTGATAAAGGTCTCGGAGACCCACGCCTTGCCGTTTTTCATCACCACCGGCACCTGCAGATTCAACGTTTTGCCGTTGACGATTGCGGTTTTAGCGCCGGGCTTCACTTTGACGTAGGCCCCGTCCTTCATCAGGGTAAACATCTGGGCATAATCATCCCACTGCACATCGGCACCAAATTCCTGCAGCGTTTTATCCATCGGAACCATATGCGCTTCACCGCCATGGGCGGAAACCGGGCTTTGCCAGGCGCAGAACAGGGCAACAGCCAGCGCCAGAGCCGTTTTGCGGGGGGAACGAATCGCCATTGTGACCTCACCTAATTGTTGTGTTGTGCTTTGCCGCTGCGAAAGTCGGCTTGTGTATCGTTAACCTAGCAGTGTGCGATGACCAGGTGTTTGCCTGCGTATGCCAGGTTGTTTGTCAGTTTTGCCAGTTATAAAAAATGCCTCCGCAGAGGCATTGTGGTGCTGTGGATCATGGCTGTATCGGCGAGTCTTAGGCCGGGAAATCACCGTGCTGACGGGCTACCAGCGTCAGAATCGAGTAGAGCGCTACCGGCTGCTGATGCTGGTTCGCAATCTCAACCGCCCACTCCACGACGCCGGTCGCTTTCTCATCGGCGTTGCGCTGACGCTTCACCGTCTTGCGTTTACAGGTCAGGCGAACCTGGATGGTATCGCCCGGTTTGACCGGTTCGATAAAGCGCAGATTTTCCATGCCGTAGTTGGCGATGACCGGCCCGACACCTGCATCGACAAACAGCCCGGCGGCGGCAGAGATCAGGAAATAACCATGCACCACGCGTTCGCCGAAGATCGACTCGGCGGCGGCAATTTTATCCATGTGGGCGTAGAAGTGATCCCCGCTCAGACAGGCAAAGTTGACGATATCCGCTTCGGTCAGGGTCCGGCGCGGCGTCAACAGGCTATCGCCGGGCTGGATCTCTTCGAAATATTTGCGGAACGGGTGGACCCGGTCTTCGCTCACCTGAGCGCCGCGCACCCACTGTTGACCTATGGTCGCCAGCATCGTCGGGCTGCCCTGGACCGCGGTGCGCTGCATGTAGTGCTTCACCGCGCGTAGCCCTCCCAGCTCTTCACCGCCGCCGGCGCGGCCCGGTCCGCCATGGACCAGTTGCGGAAGCGGTGAGCCGTGGCCGGTGGACTCCACCGCTGACACCTGGTCGAGGACCTGGATACGGCCGTGACAACGGGCGGCCCCGAGAATAAATTCCCGCGCCAGTTCACCGCTGGCGGTGACCAGCGTGCCGACCAGACTGCCTTCACCGGCGCGGGCCAGCGCCAGCGCGTGGTCGCGATGCTGATAGGGCATCAGGGTTGCCACCGGGCCAAACGCTTCGACGGCATGCACCGCCGGGGTTTCATCCGGCTGCGGGCAATACAGCAGGGTCGGTGGGAAAAATGCGCCGCTGGCGTTGAGATCGGCCTGACCGCCAAGCAGGACTTCGCACCCGGCCTGAACCAGGGTGTTGACCTTGTCCTGAACGTCCTGTCGCTGGTCGTGGCTGACCAGCGCGCCCATCTTGACCCCTTCCTGCGCCGGGTCGCCGACCACCACTTTTTGCAGACGGGAGATCAGCGCCTCGCTGACGGCTTTCACCTGAGCTTGTGGCACGATAATCCGGCGGATAGCGGTACATTTCTGTCCCGCTTTGGTGGTCATTTCGCGCACGACCTCGCGGATAAACAGTGCAAACTCCGGTTGTTCCGGGGTGATGTCATCCCCGAGCACGCAGCAGTTTAGTGAGTCCGCCTCCATGGTGAAGGGGATCGATTTTGCCACCAGATTCGGGTGTACGCGCAGCTGCTGGCCGGTTTGTGCCGAACCGGTAAAAGTCACCACGTCCTGGCTATCAAGCTGTTCGAGCAGATCCCCCGCGCCGCCGCAAATCAGGCTGATGGCGCCCGGCGGTACCAGCCCGCTGTCGACAATGGATTTGACCATCGCCTGGGTCAGTTGGGCCGTGGCGGTGCCCGGCTTGACGATCGCCGGCATACCCGCAAGCCAGGTGGGCGCCAGTTTTTCCAGCATCCCCCAGCAGGGGAAGTTAAAGGCGTTGATGTGTACCGCGACGCCGGATTTTGACGTCAGCAGGTGACGGGCCGCGAAGCCACCCTGTTTCGACAGGGGGATCAGTTCATCTTCCGGCCACAGAGTGTCGTCCGGCAGCTCGCGGCTGCCGAGGCTGGCGTAGGTGAACAGCGTACCAATCCCGCCCTCGATATCCACCCAGCTATCGGCCTTGGTCGCCCCGGTCTGCGCCGAAATCGCATAGAAGGACGCTTTCTCTTCCAGCAGGTGTCTCGCCACCGCTTTCAGCATCGCGCTGCGTTCGATAAAGGTCATGGCCTGCAACGCCTTGCCGCCGCGGTCGATGGCAAACCGGCGCGCCTGCGCCATATCCAGCCCGTCGCTGGTGACTTCCCAAAGCGCGTCACCGCTGATGGCGTGGCGAATAGTGCGGGCGCGGCCCCGGCCGGTCTGCCAGGTGCCGGATAAGAAGCTGGCTAACTGCTGCATTGCGACTCTCCAATGTGTTACGTGAAATCTCTATAAATAGTTATTTTATGAATCATAAAACGCAAGCTTATATTTAATAATTTATTAACATTGTGATCGTGTGCGCGAGACGGTGTGGCGCTATGTCGTTGTGTTTCGGCGAGTTTACGCAATATTTTGCGGTGGCTATCACAAAAAGAACAAACAAAATTTGTGGTTTTATTTAACCTACATGTAACTTTTATAAAACGAAGTGATTCACAAATGATGATTTGTTGAATTTATCGGAATCATAAAGGTGATGGCGTGACACAAGAACAATGCTTTGACCAGCGCATCGCGCAGGATACGGCCATCGAGCCGCAGGACTGGATGCCGGAGGCCTACCGTAAAACGCTGATCCGCCAGATTGGCCAGCACGCGCACTCTGAAATTGTCGGCATGCTGCCAGAAGGCAACTGGATTACCCGTGCGCCAACGCTGCGCCGTAAGGCCATTCTGCTGGCCAAGGTGCAGGATGAGGCCGGGCATGGCCTGTATCTCTACAGCGCGGCGGAAACCCTCGGCTGTGCCCGGGAAGATCTGTATCAGAAAATGCTGGATGGCCAGATGAAGTACTCCTCGATCTTTAACTACCCGACCCTGAGCTGGGCCGATATCGGGGTGATCGGCTGGCTGGTCGACGGCGCGGCGATCGTCAATCAGGTCGCGCTGTGCCGCACCTCCTACGGCCCCTACGCCCGGGCGATGGTCAAAATCTGCAAAGAAGAGAGCTTCCATCAGCGCCAGGGTTTTGAAGCCTGCATGGCGCTGGCCGAGGGCAGCGAGGCGCAACGCCAGATGCTGCAGGATGCCATCAACCGTTTCTGGTGGCCGGCGCTGATGATGTTTGGCCCGAGCGACGATAACTCGCCGAACAGCGCCCGCAGCATGGCGTGGAAAATCAAACTGCACT
Source organism: Klebsiella sp. R445 (assembly GCF_051131755.1). Taxonomy (NCBI): domain Bacteria; kingdom Pseudomonadati; phylum Pseudomonadota; class Gammaproteobacteria; order Enterobacterales; family Enterobacteriaceae; genus Klebsiella; species Klebsiella sp. R445. The sequence continues at coordinate 739,529 of NZ_CP180446.1, read as the reverse complement.
CCAACGACGAACTGCGTCAGCGCTTTGTCGATAACACCGTACCGCAGGTCGCGATCCTCGGCATGACCGTGCCGGATGCCGATTTACAGCTTGATGAGGCCACCGGGCACTACCGCTTTGGCGCTATCAACTGGCAGGAACTCAATGAAGTGATTAACGGGCGTGGTATCTGTAACCACGAACGTCTGGCCGCCAAGCGTAAAGCCTGGGAAGAGGGCGCATGGGTGCGCGAAGCCGCGCTGGCGCATGCCCAAAAACAACACTCCCGCGACGCGGCATAAGGAGAAGCATGATGAGCAACGTTTACTGGCCGTTATATGAAGTATTTGTCCGCAGCAAACAGGGGTTATCCCACCGTCACGTGGGCAGCCTGCATGCCGCCGACGATCGGATGGCGCTGGAAAACGCCCGCGACGTGTACACCCGTCGCAGCGAAGGCTGCTCGCTGTGGGTGGTGAAAGCCAGCCAGATCATCGCCTCCCAGCCGGACGAGAGCGGCGAGTTTTTTGACCCGGCGGAGAGCAAAGTCTACCGCCATCCTACTTTCTACAACGTGCCGGACGGCATGGAACATATGTGAGGCAACGATGAATAAGCTGAATCCTGTTGCAACTTATGCCCTACGTCTCGGCGATAACGGCCTGGTGCTGGCCCAGCGCTTAGGTGCGTGGTGTGGTCATGCGCCGGAGCTGGAAATCGACCTCGCGCTGGCTAATATCGGCCTCGACCTGCTGGGTCAGTCCCGCAATTTCCTCAGCTATGCGGCGGAGCTGGCGGGCAGCGGTGACGAAGACACCCTGGCCTTCGGTCGTGATGAACGGCAATACCACAATCTGCTGCTGGTGGAACAACCCAACGGCAACTTCGCCGACACCATTGCCCGACAGTGCTTTATCGATGCCTGGCACGTGGCGCTGTTTAGCCGTCTGACGGCGAGTCGCGATGTACAACTGGGCGCCATTGCCGCCAAAGGGCTGAAAGAGGTGCGCTATCACTTGCGCTTTAGCCGCGGCTGGCTGGAGCGTCTGGGCAACGGTACGGCGGTATCGGCGCAGAAAATGCAGCAGGCGGTGGATGACCTGTGGCGCTTTACCGGCGAACTGTTCCATGCCGATGAGTTAGAGCTGGCGCTGGTTGAACAAGGCATTGCCGTTGACCCGCGCGACCTGCAGGAAGAGTGGCAAAGCACGATCCACACCGCGCTGCTCGAAGCTGGTCTGCAGATCCCGCAGGAAGCTGCGTTTCGTCACGGCGGCAAGCAGGGGTTGCACAGCGAACATCTCGGGCCGCTGCTGGCAGAAATGCAGTATCTGCAGCGCGCGTATCCCGGTCAGCAGTGGTAACTGGAGGTGACTATGCAACGTCTCGCCGATATTGCTCCCGCCGAAGTCCATGCGATTTGGGCGTTGCTCAGTGAGATCCCCGACCCGGAAGTACCGGTGCTGACCATTACCGACCTTGGCATGGTGCGCAACGTTACGCCGCAGGGGGAAGGCTGGGTTATCGGCTTCACGCCGACCTACTCAGGCTGCCCGGCGACCGAGCATCTGCTGGGGGAGATCCGCGCGGCGATGACCCGACATGGCTACACCCCGGTGCATATCGTCCTTCAGCTGGATCCGCCGTGGACCACCGACTGGATGAATCAGGACGCGCGTGAGCGTCTGCGCCAGTACGGCATCAGCCCGCCTCAGGGACACGCCTGCCATGCCGGGCTGCCGGGTGAGGTGGTTTGCCCCCGTTGCGGCAGCGTCCACACCACGCCGATCAGTGAATTCGGTTCAACGGCCTGCAAAGCGCTCTATCGCTGCGACAACTGCCGTGAACCTTTTGATTACTTTAAATGTATTTGAGGTTGCCATGACGACGTTTCATTCGCTTACCGTGGCGAAAGTGGAGCCGGAAACCCGCGATGCGGTGACCATTACCTTCGCGATCCCCGACGCGCTGCAGGCCGCGTATGCCTTCCGTCCGGGCCAGCATCTGACGGTTAAAACCCGCCTCGGCGGGGAAGAGCTCAGACGTTGCTACTCCATATGCCGCAGCCGCTCGCCGGCGGAAATCAGCGTGGCGGTCAAAGCCATCGACGGCGGACGATTCTCCCGGTATGCGCAGAGCGATATCTGCCAGGGGATGGCGCTGGAGGTGATGGTGCCGCAGGGACACTTCGGCTACCAGCCGCAGGCCGGGCGCGAAGCCGACTACCTGGCGATTGCCGCTGGTTCCGGGATTACGCCAATGATGGCGATTATTGCCGCTACCCTCGCCACCGAAGCGCACAGCCGCTTCACCCTGATCTACGGCAACCGCAGCAGTAGCAGCATGATGTTTCGCCAGGCGCTGGCGGACCTGAAAGACCGCTATCCGCAGCGGCTGCAGGTGGTGCACCTGTTCAGCCAGGAGTCGATGGACAGCGATCTGCTGCAGGGGCGGATCGACGGCGACAAGCTGCACGCGCTCTCAGCAAAACTGCTCGACTTCAGCCGCTTCGACGAAGCATTTATTTGCGGTCCGGCGGTGATGATGGACGAGGCGGAAGCCGCGCTGCGCGCGCTGGGAATGGCGGATGACCATATCCACCTCGAACGCTTTAACACTCCGGGGAGCAGCGTTAAGCGTGCTACCGGCGTACAGGCCGAAGGCCGCACGGTGACGATTCGTCAGGACGGCCGCGACCGGCTGATTTCCCTCGGGGCGGATGATGACAGCATTCTCGATGCGGCGCTGCGCCAGGGAGCGGATTTACCCTTCGCCTGCAAAGGCGGCGTCTGCGCTACCTGCAAATGCAAAGTGCTGCGCGGTGAAGTGGCGATGGCGGCGAACTACAGCCTTGAAGCCGACGAACTGGCGGCCGGGTATGTGCTGAGCTGCCAGGCGCTGCCCACCAGCGGCGATGTGGTGGTCGATTTTGACGCGAGGGGGATGGCATGAGCGATCTGCTGATAGCCCGCCACAAGCAGGTGTTGCACCTGACTCTTAACCGTCCACAGGCGCGTAATGCCCTGAATAACGCACTGCTTACCCAGATTGCCGATGCGCTGGACGCGGCGGCCGTTGATCCGCAGATCAACGCCTGCGTAATCAGCGGCAACACGCGTTTCTTTGCCGCGGGCGCCGATCTTAACGAAATGGCGGAGAAAGATCTCCCCGCCACGCTGGACGATATTCGCCCTCGTCTGTGGGCGCGCATCGATGCCTTCCCGAAGCCGCTGATTGCCGCCGTTAACGGCTATGCCCTCGGCGCGGGCTGCGAACTGGCTCTGCTGTGCGATGTCGTCGTGGCGGGAGATAACGCCCGTTTCGGCCTGCCGGAAATCACCCTCGGGCTGATGCCGGGAGCCGGTGGCACCCAGCGACTGATCCGCAGCGTCGGCAAAGCGCTGGCTAACCGCATGGTGCTGAGCGGCGAAAGTATTGATGCCCAACGGGCGCAGCAGGCCGGTCTGGTGAGTGACATCACGCCAGCGCTGTTAACCGACGAATACGCCCTGACGCTGGCAACGACAATGGCGAACCATGCACCGCTGGCGCTGCGTGCCGCCAAACAGGCACTGCGGCAGGCCCTGGAAGTGAGCCTTCAGGCCGGACTTCAGCAAGAACGCCAGCTGTTTACGCTGCTGAGCGCCACTGACGACCGCCGCGAAGGGATCGCCGCCTTCTTACAAAAACGAACCCCGGAATTTAAAGGACGCTAATCGTGGACGCATTTATTCTCAGCGAAGTTGAACAGGGTGTGATGACGATTACCCTTAACCGCCCGGATCGTCTGAATAGCTTTAACGACCTGATGCATCAGCAACTGGCGGCCTGTCTGACTCAGGCCGAGCGCGACGATGCCGTGCGCTGCCTGCTGATTACCGGTGCCGGACGCGGTTTTTGCGCCGGTCAGGATCTCAATGACCGCAACGTCGACCCCAGCGGGCCGGCGCCGGATCTCGGTCTCTCCGTTGAGCGTTTCTATAACCCGCTGGTGCGCCGTCTGACGGCGCTGCCGAAGCCGGTTATTGCCGCCGTGAACGGGGTAGCGGCCGGGGCGGGGGCGACGCTGGCGCTGGGGTGCGATCTGGTACTCGCCGCCCGCTCGGCCAACTTTGTGATGGCCTTCAGCAAACTGGGGCTGGTGCCCGACTGCGGCGGTAGCTGGTTCCTGCCGCGGGTGGCCGGGCGCGCCCGGGCAATGGGGCTGGCGCTGCTGGGCGAAAAGCTCAGTGCCGAACAGGCCGCGCAATGGGGGATGATCTGGCAGCTGGTGGAAGATGCCGAACTGGCAGACACCAGCCGTCAGCTGGCGCGCCATCTGGCGACGCAGCCTACCTTTGGCCTCGGGCTTATCAAGAAAGCGTTGCTGGCATCGGAAACGCAAGGTCTTGATGCGCAGCTGGACCTGGAACGCGATTATCAGCGCCTGGCGGGACGCAGCGATGATTATCGCGAAGGGGTCAGCGCCTTCCTCGCCAAACGTCCACCACAGTTCAGCGGGAAATAAATTATGGGAAACGCACAGCACACCGTCGCCGTGATTGGCGGCGGCACGATGGGGGCGGGGATTGCGGAAGTGGCTGCAGCCGCCGGACATCAGGTTCTGCTCTACGATATCGCCACCGAAGCGCTGACCCGCGCCGTTGACGGTATTCGCCAGCGCCTGGCGTCCCGGGTGGCACGCGGCAAGCTGGCGTCGGAGCAGGCCGAGGCGTTGATCGCGCGGATTGTGCCGGTAACGTCCTTAACGGCGCTGTCTGACGCCTGGCTGGTGATCGAAGCCGCGTCGGAACGTCCGGACGTCAAAAAAGCGCTGTTCAGCCAGCTGGCGGAGATCTGCTCCCCGTCGACGCTGCTGACCAGCAACACCTCGTCGATCTCGATTACCGCCATTGCCGCCGATGTGAAACATCCTGAGCGCGTGGCCGGACTGCATTTCTTTAACCCGGCGCCGGTGATGAAACTGGTGGAGGTGGTCAGCGGGCTGGCCACCTCGCCGGAGGTGGTTGAACAACTGTGCCAGTGCGTCAGCGCCTGGGGCAAACAGCCGGTACGCTGCCGGTCAACGCCGGGCTTTATCGTCAACCGGGTGGCGCGTCCGTTCTACGCCGAGGCGTGGCGAGCGCTGGAAGAGCAGGTGGCGAGCGCCACGGTAATTGACGCGGCGCTGCGCGACGGCGGCGGTTTTCCGATGGGGCCGCTGGCCCTGACTGACCTGATTGGTCAGGACGTCAACTTTGCCGTGACCTGCTCCGTGTTTAACGCATTCTGGCAGGATCGGCGCTATCTGCCGTCACTGCTTCAGCAGGAGCTGGCGCTGGCCGGACGGCTGGGTAAAAAGAGCGGGCAGGGCGTTTATCGCTGGCCCGTTGAACCCCAGTCAGACGTGGCGCTGGCCGCCGTACCCGCCGCATCCGGGGCGCAGACGATATGCACGAAAGGTGACAGTGTCACTGGTGAAGTGCTCATTGAGCTTGACGACCTGCGGCTGGTGGAAACCACCGGCGCGACCGCCCAGGCCCTGAGCGTACAGCATGGCTGCCCGGTGGTGGTTTACGACTACTGTGCCGGCGAGACGGTGGTGCTGGCCGCGGCGGCCACCAACCCGTCATCGGCTACCGACAAAGCAGTACGCTATTTCCAGCTGCAAGGCAAGAACGTGCTGCAGATTGCCGACTATCCCGGTCTGCTGGTCTGGCGCACCGTCGCCATGCTGGTCAATGAAGCGTTGGACGCGGTACAGAAAGGGGTCGCCAGTGCGGCAGATATCGATACCGCAATGCGTCTCGGGGTCAACTACCCGCATGGCCCGTTGGCGTGGGGCAAAACACTAGGCTGGCCGCGCGTGCTGCGCCTGCTGGAGAACCTGCAACAGCATTATGGCGAAGAGCGTTATCGCCCCTGTTCCTTGCTGCGCCAGAAGGCGCTGGAGAGTGCTCATGAGCAATGAGGCCTGGCGCAATGCGCGCGCGATGTATGAACACGACAGCTGTGCCAGAACCCTTGGCATCGAGATTATCGAGATGGATGACGGCTACGCGCAGATGAGCATGACCGTGTCGCCAGCGATGCTCAACGGGCATCAGACCTGCCACGGCGGGCAGCTGTTCTCGCTGGCCGATACCGCCTTCGCCTACGCCTGCAACAGCCAGGGGCTGGCGGCGGTCGCGTCAGGGGCCAGCATCGACTTCCTGCGCCCGGCTTTCGCCGGTGACCGTCTGGTCGCGACCGCAAGGGTCAAGCAGCAGGGGAAACTGACCGGCGTCTACGACATTGAAATCGTTAACCAACAACAAAAGATTGTGGCCCTGTTTCGCGGCAAATCGCACCGCATCGGCGGCACAATCACGGGAGAAGTCTGATGCGTGACGCCTTTATCTGTGATGGGATTCGTACCCCGATTGGCCGCTACGGCGGGGCACTCGCCAGCGTGCGTGCCGACGACCTAGCCGCCATCCCGCTGCGTGAGTTGCTGAGCCGTAACCCGGGGCTGGATCCATCGTGCATCGATGACGTGATATTCGGCTGTGCTAACCAGGCCGGGGAAGATAATCGCAATGTCGCGCATATGGCGACCTTGCTGGCGGGATACCCGACGTCGGTCTCCGGGACCACCATCAACCGACTGTGCGGGTCCGGCCTCGATGCGATTGGCTTTGCCGCACGGGCCATCAAAGCCGGCGATGCCGACCTGATGATCGCCGGCGGTGTCGAATCGATGTCGCGGGCGCCGTTTGTGATGGGCAAAGCCAGCACGCCGTTCCAGCGTCAGGCTGAACTGTTTGATACCACTATTGGCTGGCGTTTTGTGAACCCGCTCATGCAGCAACAATTTGGCACTGACAGCATGCCGGAAACAGCAGAGAATGTAGCTGAATTGTTAAATGTAAGCCGGGCCGATCAGGATGCCTTTGCCCTGCGCAGCCAGCAGCTGACGGCGAAAGCGCAGCGGGCGGGGATCCTGGCGCAGGAGATCGTCCCGGTGCAGATTATCGGCAAGAAGGGGATGGTAAGCGCGGTGCGCGACGACGAGCACCCGCGCGCGGAGACCACCCTGGAGCAACTGTCGCAGCTCAAGACGCCTTTTCGTAAAGGCGGGGTGGTGACCGCCGGTAACGCCTCCGGGGTGAACGACGGCGCGGCGGCGCTGATTATCGCCAGCCAGCAGCAGGCCGAGGCCCAGGGGTTAACCCCGCGGGCACGCATTGTGGCGATGGCGACTGCAGGTGTTGAGCCGAAGTACATGGGGCTTGGGCCGGTGCCTGCGGTACGTAAAGTGCTGGAGCGCGCGGGTCTGAACATCAACGATATGGACGTCATCGAACTGAATGAAGCCTTTGCGGCCCAGGCGTTGGGCGTGCTCAGGCAGCTGGGCGTGGCGGACGATGCCTCGCATGTTAACCCCAACGGCGGCGCCATCGCCTTAGGCCATCCGTTGGGCATGAGCGGTGCGCGGCTGGCGCTGAGCGCCACTCTGGAGTTGCAGCGTCGCAACGGGCGCTACGCGCTGTGTACGATGTGTATTGGCGTGGGTCAGGGCATTGCCATGATCCTCGAGCGAGTGTGAGCTAATTTACCTGCGAGTACCCTAAAATGATAACTACTACAAAATTAGATCCGATTGAAACTGCTTCTCGTGACGAATTACAGGCTCTGCAGACCCAGCGTCTGAAGTGGACGCTGAAACACGCCTACGACAATGTGCCAATGTACCGCCGTAAATTTGATGCGACGGGTGTTCACCCCGACGATTTTCGTGAACTGAGCGACCTGAGCAAGTTCCCGTGCACCACCAAGCAGGATCTGCGCGATAACTATCCGTTTGATACCTTTGCGGTGCCGATGGAGCAAATTGTGCGTATCCACGCCTCCTCGGGTACCACCGGTAAACCGACGGTGGTGGGCTACACGCAAAATGATATCGACACCTGGGCCAATATTGTTGCCCGTTCCCTGCGTGCCGCAGGCGGGACGGCAAAAGATAAAATTCACGTTGCCTACGGCTACGGCCTGTTCACCGGCGGCCTTGGGGCGCACTACGGCGCGGAGCGTCTGGGGGCGACGGTGATCCCGATGTCCGGCGGCCAGACGGAGAAACAGGCCCAGCTGATCCGTGATTTTAAGCCAGATATGATTATGGTAACGCCGTCTTACTGCCTCAATCTGATTGAAGAGCTCGAGCGCCAGATGGGCGGTGACGCCAGCGGCTGCTCCCTGCGGGTGGGCGTGTTTGGTGCCGAGCCGTGGACGCTGGCAATGCGGGCGGAGATCGAGCGTCGTCTGGGGATCTCCGCGCTGGATATCTACGGCCTGTCGGAAGTGATGGGGCCGGGGGTGGCGATGGAGTGTCTGGAAACCGCCGATGGCCCGACTATCTGGGAAGATCACTTCTTCCCGGAAGTGGTGAACCCGAACGACGGCACGCCGCTAGCGGACGGGCAACACGGAGAGCTGCTTTTTACCACTCTGACCAAAGAGGCGCTGCCGGTGATCCGCTACCGCACCCGCGACCTGACCCGTCTGCTGCCGGGGACCGCGCGCACCATGCGCCGGATGGATCGCATCAGCGGTCGCAGCGACGATATGCTGATTATCCGCGGGGTCAACGTCTTCCCGTCACAGCTGGAAGAAGAGATCCTCAAAGTGGAGCATCTGTCGCCGCATTATCAGCTGGAGGTCAATCGTCGTGGTCATCTTGATTCGCTTTCGGTGCGCGTTGAGCTAAAAGAGAGCAGCTTATCGCTGAGCCACGAGCAACGCTGTCAGATCTGCCATCATCTGCGCCACCGCATTAAGTCGATGGTAGGGATCTCGACCGACATCAGCATCGTCAACTGCGGCAGCATTCCGCGCTCAGAAGGCAAAGCCTGCCGTGTCTTCGATCTGCGTAAGGTGGCCGCCAACGGTTAATATTTTACCCCGGTTTGCAGCGTTGTTCCTTGTGGCGCTTCGCTGACCGGGCTACAGGTTCGCGGTAGCCCGGTCAGGTGCGGAGCACCGCCTCCGGGATTTCCTGTGCTATGATTCGAAAAGGACAAAAACAACAACAGAATGAATCAGATGAGTAAACTCGACACCTTTATTCAACAGGCGGTGACGGCGATGCCGATTAGCGGAACCTCGCTGATTGCCTCGCTGTACGGGGATTCGCTGCTGCAACGCGGGGGCGAAGTGTGGCTGGGGAGCCTGGCAACGTTGCTGGAGGGGCTGGGTTTTGGCGAACGCTTTGTGCGTACCGCATTGTTTCGCCTGAACAAAGAGGAGTGGCTGGATGTGGTGCGCATCGGCCGCCGTAGCTTCTACCGGCTGAGCGACAAAGGGCTGCGCCTGACGCGCCGGGCGGAACATAAAATTTATCGCGCTAGCGCCCCGGAATGGGACGGCACCTGGCTGTTGTTGCTGTCGGAAGGGCTGGAGAAAACCCAGCTGGCGGAAGTCAAAAAACAGCTGCTGTGGCAAGGCTTTGGCGCACTGGCGCCGAGCCTGCTGGCGTCTCCATCGCAAAAAATGGCCGATGTACAGTCGTTGTTACACGAAGCCGGCGTGGCGGAGAATGTGATTTGCTTTGAGGCTCATTCACCGCTGGCGCTCTCCCAGGCGGCGCTGCGCGCCCGGGTCGAAGAGTGCTGGCACTTAACCGAACAAAACGCGATGTATGAGACCTTTATTGCGCTGTTCCGTCCGCTATTGCCGCTGCTGCGTGAGGCCGATGCCGAAGAGCTGACGCCAGCGCGCTGTTTCCAGATCCAACTGCTGCTCATTCATTTCTATCGCCGGGTGGTGCTGAAAGATCCGCTGCTGCCGGAAGAGCTGCTGCCTGCCCACTGGGCCGGGCAAACCGCCCGTCAGCTGTGTATCAATATTTATCAGCGGGTTGCGCCGGGGGCGCTGACTTTCGTCGGCGAAAAAGGTGAAAGCTCGGTGGGGGAACTGCCCGCGCCGGGACCGCTCTATTTTCAGCGTTTTGGCGGTTTGCCAGGCGCCTAAGGAGGCTCAATGCCGATTTATCAGATTGACGGTATGACCCCTGTCGTACCGGATGAGAGCTATGTCCATCCCACGGCGGTTCTGATTGGCGATGTGATCCTCGGTAAAGGGGTTTACATCGGTCCGAATGCCAGCCTGCGCGGTGATTTTGGCCGTATCGTGGTTAAAGATGGCGCCAACATTCAGGATAACTGCGTGATGCACGGCTTCCCCGGTCAGGATACGATCGTCGAAGAGGACGGGCATATCGGCCACGGGGCGATTCTTCACGGCTGCGTGATTGGCCGCAATGCGTTGGTCGGCATGAGCGCAGTAATTATCGACGGGGCGACGATCGGCGAAAACAGCATTGTCGGCGCGTCGGCGTTTGTCAAAGCCCGCGCGGAAATGCCGGCGAACCATCTGATTGTCGGCAGCCCGGCCAAAGCCATTCGTACCCTGAGCGAGCAGGAAATCGCGTGGAAAAAGCAGGGGACCCGGGAGTATCAGGTGCTGGTGGAACGCTGCCAGCAGACAATGCATCAGGTGGAGCCGTTAAAACAGGCGGAGCCAGACCGCAAACGGCTGGAATTTGACGATAACCTGCGGCCGAAATCACAGAGTTAATGCACTAAGCCCGTCTTGTCATATCGCCCTGTAGCCCGGCGAAGCAACACGCCAGCCGGGATTAGCATTCCGGCCGGATAAAAAAACTCCCACCGGGCGGTGGGAGTGAAATCTTATGCGGCAACGACGCTGTCGATTGCTGCTTTGGCGTCGGTCTGGGCTTTCGCTGCCACGTCCGGACCGTACGCGATGCCTTCTGCGAAGACAAAGTTCACGTCGGTGATGCCGATGAAGCCGAGGAAGGTAGACAGGTACGGGGTCACCAGGTCGGTCGGGGTATCTTTATGGATACCGCCGCGGCTGGTCAGAACCACTGCACGTTTACCGGTCACCAGACCTTCCGGCCCTTTTTCGGTGTAGCGGAAGGTCACACCAGCGCGCGCTACCAGGTCGAAGTAGTTTTTCAGCTGCGTCGGGATGTTGAAGTTGTACATCGGGGCGGCAATCACGATCACGTCATTTGCCTGCAGTTCAGCAATCAACTCGTCAGACAGCGTCAGCGCTTCCTGCTGACGCGGGGTCAGCGGGGTGTCGCTCGGACGCAGCGCACCAACCAGTTCGCCATCCAGTACCGGGATTGGGTTCGCTGCCAGGTCACGCACGGTGATAACGTCATCAGCGTGCTGTTCACGCCATTGTTCAACAAAATAGTCGGACAGCTGACCAGATTGCGAGTAGCCTGCCAGAATACTGGATTTCAGAACGAGTACTTTGCTCATGGGTGTTTCCTTATATGAGATTGACGGGTCAATGCCCTGGTGCTTGCTGACACTTTATTCACAATCATGCCACAGAGATAGCGCAATAAATCGAACCCTGTATTCAGTTTTTTTGAACAAGGCATGGGAATGACAGATGTGGTAATATACAGCAATACATCAAAAGAGATTTTGCCCGGCAGTGCACTGCCCGATAACGCTATGACAGAACGACAAAAGTTCACCTTCTCTCAGCTATTCCAGCAGCTTGATGGCCTGATGCTGCGTGACAGATCACGCTTCTCCCGTCGCCTGCACGGCGTGAAAAAGGTTAAAAATCCTGAATCCCAACAGGCCATTCTTCAGGAGATGGCGCAAGAGATTGAACAAGCCACAGGGAGAGTCCTGCTGCGCGAAGCGTCGCGTCCGGCGATTACCTACCCGGAAAACCTGCCGGTCAGCCAGAAAAAACAGGAGATCCTGCAGGCGGTTCGCGACCATCAGGTGGTGATTGTTGCCGGGGAGACCGGTTCCGGTAAAACCACCCAGTTGCCGAAAATCTGCATGGAGCTGGGGCGCGGGGTAAAAGGGCTGATTGGCCATACCCAGCCGCGTCGTCTGGCGGCGCGTACCGTCGCCAACCGTATTGCCGAAGAGCTGCAAAGCGAGCCGGGCGGCTGCATCGGCTATAAAGTCCGCTTTAGCGATCACGTCAGCGACAACACCATGGTGAAGCTGATGACCGACGGTATTTTGCTGGCGGAAATCCAGCAGGACCGGATGCTGATGCAGTACGACACCATCATCATCGATGAAGCGCACGAACGCAGCCTCAATATCGACTTCCTGCTCGGCTACCTGCGGGAACTGCTGCCGCGTCGCCCGGATCTGAAAGTGATCATCACCTCGGCGACCATCGACCCGGAACGCTTCTCGCGCCACTTTAACAATGCGCCGATTATCGAAGTCTCCGGGCGGACCTATCCGGTGGAAGTTCGCTACCGGCCGATTGTCGAAGAGGCGGACGATACCGACCGCGATCAGCTGCAGGCAATTTTTGACGCGGTGGATGAGCTGGGTCGTGAAAGCCCGGGCGATATCCTGATCTTTATGAGCGGCGAGCGCGAAATTCGCGACACCGCCGACGCGCTCAATAAGCTCAATCTGCGTCATACCGAAGTGCTGCCGCTGTATGCCCGGCTGTCGAACAGCGAGCAAAACCGCGTTTTCCAGTCCCATAGCGGGCGGCGCATCGTGCTGGCGACCAACGTCGCCGAAACCTCACTGACCGTGCCGGGCATCAAGTACGTTATCGACCCCGGTACCGCGCGTATCAGCCGCTACAGCTTCCGTACCAAAGTCCAGCGCCTGCCGATTGAGCCGGTGTCTCAGGCCTCTGCCAACCAGCGTAAAGGCCGCTGCGGCCGCGTGTCGGAAGGGATCTGTATTCGCCTCTATTCCGAAGATGATTTCCTGTCACGGCCGGAATTCACCGACCCGGAAATTCTGCGCACCAACCTGGCGTCGGTCATTTTGCAGATGACCGCCCTGGGGCTGGGCGACATCGCCGCGTTTCCGTTTGTCGAAGCGCCGGACAAGCGCAATATCCAGGACGGCGTGCGGCTGCTGGAAGAGCTCGGTGCCATCACCACCGATGAACAGCAAACCGCCTACAAGCTGACGCCGATGGGCCGCCAACTGAGCCAGCTCCCGGTGGATCCGCGTCTGGCCCGAATGGTGCTGGAAGCGCAAAAACATGGCTGCGTGCGCGAAGCGATGATTATCACCTCGGCGCTGTCGATTCAGGATCCGCGTGAGCGTCCGATGGACAAACAGCAGGCTTCCGACGAGAAACACCGCCGCTTCCACGATAAAGAGTCGGACTTCCTGGCGTTTGTGAACCTGTGGAACTACCTCGGCGAGCAGCAAAAAGCGCTGTCATCGAACCAGTTCCGCCGCCAGTGCCGTACCGATTTCCTCAACTATTTGCGGGTACGCGAATGGCAGGACATCTACACCCAGCTGCGCCAGGTGGTGAAAGAGCTCGGGCTGCCGATTAACAGCGAACCGGCGGAGTATCGCGAGATCCATACCGCGCTGCTGACCGGGCTGCTGTCGCATATCGGCATGAAAGATACCGACAAGCAGGAGTTTACCGGGGCGCGCAATGCGCGTTTCTCGATCTTCCCGGGTTCCGGTTTGTTCAAGAAACCGCCGAAGTGGACGATGGTCGCCGAGCTGGTGGAAACCAGCCGCCTGTGGGGACGTATTGCCGCACGTATCGACCCGGAATGGGTCGAGCCGGTGGCGCAGCATCTGATCAAACGTTCCTACAGTGAGCCGCACTGGGAGCGGGCGCAGGGCGCGGTCATGGCCACGGAGAAAGTGACGGTTTATGGCTTGCCAATCGTCGCCGCCCGTAAAGTGAACTACAGCCAGATTGACCCGGCGCTGTGCCGCGAGCTGTTTATCCGCCACGCGCTGGTGGAAGGTGACTGGCAGACCCGGCATGCCTTCTTCCGCGACAACCTCAAGCTGCGCACGGAAATCGAAGAGCTGGAGCACAAATCGCGCCGCCGCGACATTCTCGTCGATGACGACACGATGTTTGAGTTCTACGACCAGCGCATCAGCCATGAGGTGATCTCGGCGCGCCACTTCGATAAGTGGTGGAAACAGGCCAGCCGCGAGACCCCGGATCTGCTCAACTTTGAAAAGAGTATGTTGATCAAAGAGGGCGCAGAGCAGGTTAGCAAGCTGGACTACCCGAACTTCTGGCATCAGGGCAACCTGAAGCTGCGGCTGAGCTATCAGTTTGAACCGGGCGCCGACGCCGATGGGGTGACGGTGCATATTCCGCTGCCGCTGCTGAATCAGGTGGAAGAGGCCGGGTTCGAGTGGCAGATCCCCGGCCTGCGCCGGGAGCTGATCATCGCGCTGATTAAGTCGCTGCCGAAGCCGGTGCGCCGTAACTTTGTGCCGGCGCCGAACTACGCCGAGGCATTTTTAGGCCGCGTGACGCCGCTGGAGATGCCGTTGCTGGATTCGCTGGAGCGCGAGCTGCGGCGGATGAGCGGCGTGACCATCGACCGCGAAGCTTGGCACTGGGATCAGGTGCCCGATCACCTGAAAATCACCTTCCGGGTGGTGGACGACAAGAATAAGAAGCTGGCCGAAGGCGGTTCGCTGGCGGAGTTAAAAGCCTCGCTGAAAGGCAAGGTGCAGGAGACGCTGTCGGCGGTCGCCGATGACGGCATCGAGCAGAGCGGGCTGCATATCTGGAGCTTCGGGCAGCTGCCGGAAAGCTATGAGCAGAAACGTGGCAACTATAAAGTGAAGGCCTGGCCGGCGCTGGTGGATGAACGTGACAGTGTCGCGATCAAGCTGTTTGATAATCCGCTGGAGCAGCAGCAGGCGATGTGGCAGGGGCTGCGACGACTGCTGCTGTTGAATATTCCTTCACCGATCAAGTACCTGCACGAGAAGTTGCCGAACAAAGCCAAGCTGGGACTCTACTTTAACCCTTATGGCAAAGTGCTGGATCTGATTGATGACTGTATCTCCTGCGGCGTGGATAAGCTTATTGACGAAGCGGGTGGCCCGGTGTGGAGCGAAGAAGAGTTCGCTAAGCTGCACGACAAAGTACGCGCCGAGCTGAACGACACGGTGGTGGAGATTGCCAAACAGGTCGAGCAGATCCTGACCGCGGTGTTCAACATCAATAAACGCCTGAAAGGGCGCGTGGATATGAGCATGGCGCTGGGGCTGTCGGATGTTAAAGCGCAGATGAGCGGGCTGGTGTATCGCGGCTTCGTTACCGGCAACGGTTTCCGTCGGCTCGGTGATACTCTGCGTTATCTCCAGGCTATTGAAAAGCGGCTGGAGAAAATGGCGATTGACCCGCACCGCGACCGGGCGCAGATGCTGAAAGTCGAGAGCGTCCAGCAGGCCTGGCAGCAGTGGCTGAATAAGCTGCCGCCGGGGCGTCGTGGTGATGAGGATGTGCAGGAGATACGCTGGATGATCGAGGAGTTGCGCGTCAGCTTCTTCGCCCAACAGCTCGGTACACCGTATCCGATTTCCGATAAGCGAGTGCTGCAGGCGATGGAGCAGATTGTCGCGTAAGCGGTACCAGAAACCTGCGCACTTTCCCCGGTGGCGCTGCGCTGAACGGACTACGCGTTCACCCACGCCAGCGTGAAGCCGTCCCAGCCTTTGCTGCCGACGGTTTGCAGCGCCGTGACCGTCAGGCGCGGGTCGTTGGCCATCATCTCGATAAAACGCCGTACCCCCTGCACGCGATCGTCGTCGCTGTGGGGGTTCACCACCTCACCATCACGCACCACGTTATCGCCGATAATCAGCGTTCCCGGCCGGGAATAGTGCAGGGCCCAGCACAGATAATCGGGGTTACTGGGTTTATCCGCATCGATAAAAATCACATCGAACGCAGGACAGTCGCCGAGGGCTTCCAGGGTTTGCAGCGCCGGACCTTCCCGCAGCGTGACCCGGTCGGCCACGCCTGCCAGACGGAGGTTTTCCCGCGCCACCGCCGCATGATGTGGATCGGCCTCCAGCGTCAGCAAGGTGCCATCTTCAGGCAGCTCGCGGGCCATCCAGATGGTGCTGTAACCGCCGAGCGTACCAATTTCCAGGACCCGACGGGCACGTACCATACGGATCAACAGCGCCAGAAATTGTCCCTGGTTGGCGGCGACGTCGAAAGCGGGCAGTCCGGCGCGTTGGTTGTTTTCCAGCACCTGAGCGAGCACCGGGTCGTCAGGAATTAATGCATTAACAAGATAGCTATCTACAGCAGACCATTTTTGTTGCATGAACGATTTCCTGCGTTACATCCCTGATGAGTCAGACCAGCCACCTCCCAGTGCCCGGTACAAATCCACCTGCGCCAACAGCAGGTTGTTCTTCACCTGCACAACGCTAATCTGTGTGGCGAACAGCGTCCGCTGGGCGTCCAGTACGTCAAGATATGAGGAGTAGCCGTTGCGGTAGCGGTTCTGCGCGATACGTAGCGTTTCCTGCGCGACCTCCTGCTGGCTGAGCAATTCGGATAACTGCTCGCCATAGCGGGTGATGGCATCAAGGCTGTCATTCACTTCCCGAAAGGCACCGCGCACCGTTTTCTCATAACCGTACAGTGCCTGGTTGCGCTGCGCCATCGAAACATCAACCTGCGCATTCAGCGCCTGTCGGTTGAGCAGCGGGGCGAGAATACTGCCGCCGACGCTCCAGAGCCGGAGCGGATTATCGAGCAGGTCTGGCAACGTCCGGTCCTGCAGGCTCCCGGTGGCGGTCAAATTGAGCGACGGCAGTAGCTGCGCCTGTGATGAGGCGAGCGTAGCATCGGCGGCAATCAGCTGCCGCTGGGCCTGGACGATATCCGGTCGACGGTTCAGTAGCGTAGACGGCAGCTGCGATGGCAGGACGAGGGGCGTCAGTTGGGCGAACGCTTGCCGCTTAATGTTGCCGGGGTTACTGCCGATCAGCACGCTCAGCGCATTCTCCTGTTGCGCAATCTGATGCTGTAGCGGCGGGATCTGCGAGCGTGTCGAACGCAGTTCCGAGTCGGCCTGCATCAATTCCAGCCGCGACGTATAGCCGGTCTCAAACTGGCGTTTGGCCAGCTTGTAGGCATCTTCACGCGATTTCAGCGTCTGCTGCGTCACCTGCAGCTGATCGTCCAGCGATAGCAGGGTCAGATATCCCACGGCCACCGAGGTGGCGACGGTGAGATCGGCGGCCGCAGCGGCGGCTTTTTGCGCCTCAAGGCTCGCCTGTGCGGCGCTGGCGGCGCTGCGGTTAGCCCCCCAGAGATCCACATCATAGCTGGCGGTTAATCCACCTTTATAGACCGTACTGTGTATGGGCAGGCCGGTTACCGCAGACTGCGTGCGTGCGCGAGTGCCGGTCAGTCCGGCATCCAGCGACGGAAACAGCGAGCTGTCGGCGGCATAGGCCCGGGCCTGATACTCGTTGACCCGTTCGCGGGCGATCAGGACATCGCTGTTGTAGCGCAGCGCCTGATCAACATAGTGGTTAAGCTGGCTGTCGTGAAAGTTGCGCCACCACACACCTTCAACCGTACTGGCTGGCCCGATATCAGCGCGCCAGGCGGCCGGGATCTGCAATGACGGCTCGGCACGCTGAACGTCCGCTGATTGACAGCCGACCAGAGTGAGCGCCAGCACAAGAGTGAGCGGGCGAATCATGGCTGCGCTCCCTCACGAGTATCAATAGTGACCTGCACCGACATCCCTGGACGCAGCCGGGTGCTGTTTTTCTGCCCCTCATTCACGGCGATACGCACCGGAATGCGCTGCGCGATTTTGACGAAGTTACCGGTGGCGTTATCCGGGGAAATCGCACTGAATTCAACCCCGGTCGCCGGGGAGATGCTCTGGACGGTGCCGTTGAAAGTTTCGCCGTTTAGCGCATCAACGCTAAAGGTCGCGGCCTGGCCGATGCGAATTTGCGCCAGTTGAGTCTCTTTCAGATTAGCAATCACCCAGTGCTGCGGCGGCACCAGCGAGGTTAAGTGGGTGCCGGAGCTGACGTAGGCGCCGAGGCGCACTGAAATCTGGCCGAGCTGGCCGGCGGTGGGCGCGACGATCCGGGTATTGTTCAGGTCGATCTCCGCCAGTTCCAGCGCGGCATGAGCGCTGGCAACATCGGCCTCCAGCGCATCGCGGTTAACGATAGTCGATTGCCGATCCTGGCGCGACATCTCCAGCGTCGCCTTTGCCTGTTCGATATCGGCGGTACCCTGCGCCGCGCTGGCCCTGGCGGAATCGCGTTCGCGAATGGATAACGATCCGTCGGCAGTCAAATCCTGGACGCGCTTTAAGTCCGCCTGGTTTTTCTGGTTCTGCGCACGGGCATTTTGCAGCGCGGCTTCGTTGCGCTGAATGACCGCCTCGGCACTTTTGCGTTGCTGAAGGTTGTTGTTCAACGCTGCCTCTTTCATCGCCAGCGTCGCCTGCGCCTGATGAACGCGCTGTTTGTAGATCCGGTCATCAATCTGGAACAGTACCTGTCCCGGCTTAACGTAATCAAAATCCTGCACGTTAACAGCCGTCACATAGCCGCTGACCTGAGGGCTGATAAAGGTAGTCTGCCCGCGAACATAGGCGTTATCGGTAAACTGACTGTGCCGGGTAAACGGCGGCAGCTGCCAGGCGTATAAAATCACTAGTACGCCGATGAGGCCGATGGCGGCGGCGGTAAAAATGGATACTACGCGGATATTGTTGCGGGTGTTGGCCTGTTGCCTGGCCGCATCCTGCTGACTCATAACGACTCCAGAGTAAAAATTATCAGTGTTATTTGCTTCCCGTTGCGCGTTTCAGCGCGATACGGGCGGTAATACGCAGTCTTATCAACCGCCAGAACACCCAGATAAGCGTTCCGGCGGAAATCGCCGCGGTCAGAAGATAGGTATCATTGTAGGCAAGAATATTAGCCTGCAGCGTTGAGGCATTTTGCAGCAGCGTGCTGGCCTGTACGCTCAACAAGGTGCTGTCGCCAATCTGGTTTTGATACAGCTGGCTATATTGCTGCAGACGCTCGGTAATCAACGGGTTCAGCGTGGTCAACTGGTCGGCCAACTGACTGGAGTGAAATTTCTCCCGCCAGGTCTGAAAGGTCCCAAGTATTGCCGAACCGAGCAGTCCGCCGATGTTCTGGCTCATCCCAAACAGCACCGAAAAACTCACCAGGTTACGCGGGTCGGCAATGACGCCGCCGATCCCCGCCAGCATCGCCGGGGCGAGGAAAAAGGCGCTGCCGAAGCCGAGCAAGAACTGGCTGAACATCAGCTGCTCCGGGCGTGTCAGAATAGTGGACTGGCTGTCGAGCAGCGAGGCGACCATGATAAACGCCAGCGCGGTGGCGATAGGCCAGTAGAGCCGCTGCGGATTCAGGGTCAGGCAGCTGGCAACAATCCCACTGAGAATACCGGCGAAAATCGACCACGCGAGGGTGTTCATCTGCTCGTTTTGCAGGCCTGCATACTGTAGCCAACCGATAACCCCGGTGTTTTGCTCCGCAAGCACAATACGGATCAACAGCATAATCAGCCCCAGGCGCAGGATACTGCCGCTGGAAAGCCAGTGTGTGTTAAGCAGTGGGTTGCTTCGGTTGTGCTCAAAGACGATAGCCGAAACAATGAGCACCATCGCGCCGGCTAACGACCAGCCAATCCACGGGGCTTCAAACCACCAGTCAAGTCGTCCCAGCGAGAGTACGGCGCAGACCAGTGCCATGCCGGGTGCCAGGAGAATAAAGGTGATGAAATCCTTTTTCTCAAACACTTTTTGGCGATCGCTGGGCGGCAGCTTCAGGGCGATCACGCAGGCAAGCGAGATCAGCGCCAGCCCCAGCTCAAAAAAGTAGAGCCCGCGCCATTCATCGATCTGTAGCAACTCGGTGGAGAACAGGCGAGCAATAGGAATGGCCAGCGACGATCCGGTAATGCCAATGGTCAGCGCCTTCAGACGGTGGCGGGCGGGCCAGGCCTGGACCTGATAGTAGATACCCAAAGAACTAAGCGCCGCTGCCACCATGCCGTGGGCAGCCCGGACCATAATAGCCGAGCTGAGATCGTTAACGAAAAGGTGGAAAAAGGTCACCAGGACATACAGCACCAGGAAGCCTTCAGTAAAGGCGCGCAGGCCGAACTGCTGGCGAAATTTCACCAGCAGCAGGTTGATCGATACGTTAGTCATAACGTAAACGGCTGGCAGCCAGGCTATTTCCGTCGACCAGGCGGCGAAAGTACCCTGCAGATTTTGCAGGTTAGCGGTGACCACCGCATTACCTAGCGCGCCGGTCAGGCAGACCAGCAGCCCGACAATACCGTAGGCAACACGTTTTGGAGGGCTGTGAACGGGCGTTGACGGCGAACCGAGCAGGGCGGGTTTTTCGTGCGCTGCCCACTCGTGAGGCTCATAGGGGTTACTTTTGCGACGTGGCATTACTTTTTCTCCACCTCGCGCAGCAGTTTTTCCAGCACCTGCTGGGTTTGCTCGCGCTCCTCGGCGGTGATGGTGCTGAGGATCTCTTCGCGCAACTCGTCCGCAACGGCCTTGACCTGGAGATAGACCTCAAGTCCTTTTTCCGTGGCGACCAGCAGACGCTTGCGTTTATCGCGATCGGTGATGACGCGCTCGACCAGCCCCTGCTCGACAAGGCGATTGACCAGCGGGACCACTGTGGCGCTTTCTACGCCAAGCTCCTGGGCAAGCTCAATTTGCGAGAGCGGATCTGCGTTGCGGGCAATGGCCGCAACCGCGACCCAGCTCGCCTGGCTCATACCGAGGTCTTTTAAGCGACGATTGACCGCCAGCCGCCAGTGGTGGGCCGTGAGATACAGGAGATGGGAAAAGGTAAGCTGCCGGTTATCCATAGTTTCTTGACATCAGGTAATTGTAAAATAGTTAGAGCTCTAATGATTCTATTCCTGATAGAAAGAGAAATTCAAGGGAGATGCTAAAAAATGGTTAACGTTGTGTGTTTAGCAAGAGGAATACACAACGACAGCGGGCAAAAAAAAGCCCGGGCCATGGCCCGGGCGATAATCAACGGGAGAACTTAACCCGGATAGATACCGCGATCTTTACGCGCCATCAGGATGCGCTCACAGGCCACGATATAGGCCGCCGTACGAAGAGAACACTCTTTTTCAGACGCTTTTTCGCACACGTGGATGGTCGCATCGGTCATGATACGGTCCATTTTGGCGTTGATCTCTTCTTCGCTCCAGAAGAAGCTCGCCATGTCCTGCACCCACTCGAAGTAGCTGACGGTCACGCCGCCGGCGTTGCAGATAACGTCCGGCACCACGACCACGCCGCGCTCGGCCAGCACATCATCGGCTTCCGGATAGGTCGGGCCGTTTGCCCCTTCCAGCACCAGCTTACAGGTCAGCTTCTCGGCACGTTCGCGCGTGATCTGGCCTTCCAGTGCGGCAGGGATAAGAATATCCATCTGGGTGGTCCAGAAATCATCTTTATCGATTTCACGGGCGCCCGGGAATCCGGCAATCTGTTTCTTCTCGGCCTGCCATGCTGTCAGGGCCGCCATATCAATGCCGCCTTCGTTATACAGGGTGGCGGTATGGTCCTGAATCACAACGATACGCGCGCCGACGCCGGCAAACAGACGGGCTGCTTCGCTACCGACGTTACCGAAGCCCTGCAGGGCTACTTTCGCGCCTTCGATTTCAATCCCGAAACGACCAGCCACTTCACGACCGCTAATAAAGACGCCGCGGCCGGTGGCTTTTTCACGACCCAGCGAACCACCGAGGTGAATCGGCTTGCCGGTGACCACGCCGGTAATCGTGGTGCCATGATTCATGGAGTAGGTGTCCATCATCCACGCCATCACTTTACCGTTGGTGCCGACGTCCGGCGCCGGGATATCTTTCTGCGGCCCGATAATCAAACCGATCTCGCTGGTATAGCGGCGGGTCAGGCGTTCCAGCTCGCCTTCGGACAGGCTGAACGGGTCAACGCGCACGCCGCCTTTGGCTCCGCCATACGGAATATTGACTGCGGCACACTTGATGGTCATCCAGGCAGAAAGTGCCATCACTTCATTCAGGTCTACATCTGGATGGTAGCGAACACCACCTTTACCCGGTCCACGCGATAGATTGTGCTGTACACGGTAACCTTCGAAATGGCGGATGGAGCCATCATCCATCTGCACCGGGATATCGACGATCAGCGCGCGTTTCGGGTGGCGCAGGGTTTCAACCCAGTAGGCGAGATCGCCCAGGTAAGGCGCGACGCGGTCGATTTGGCGCAGGTAGGTTGTCCATGGAGATGTAGTACTTTCAGATGCGTAAGATAACTTTTCCATAAGAATCCTGTTCTTAGTGTTATTTATACCCTTCATCCTTCAAGTTGCCTGGATATTGGCTGCACCCGCTCACCCCAGTCACTTACCTGAGTAAGCTCCTGGGGATTTACGGCCTTGTCGCCTACACGCAACGCGAATTCTTTTGAGTATATGTCGTGTAAAACCGTGGAATACATACAGCAGTAAACTCTGTGCAATGAATCTTATCACCAATTTTATAAACCGGTATTTGACCGCCGTTGCGAATTTTACATTTTTGTTAGAATTTTGGTTTTTTGATTGCATAAATAAGCACGGGAAAGTACCACCATGCCGTGCATTTATATGCATATTTTATGCAGTTAAGTGAATGGACAAATAATTTTTCCATATTTATCATTATCTTGATAGCTATCAAAAAGTGAATAAAATGCGGGTGGGCGTATTGACTTTATTGTGTGTCCCGGTCCAGCATGAGAACACGCAACACACAAGGTGTTAACTGTGAATTAACAAATACCCATAAATATATAAAGGCTTTATTTGATTGCGGTGAATTTACATTCATCGTAACGGGCGCGCTCGTCATCAAATCAGGGCCGGGGAATTGTTAATGTCGACCACCCCTGACTGGTAAATGAATTCAGGCCAGTCATCGTTCCGGAGAATTGTTATGTCAGGCTGTATGACTCGTGAAGATTTTAATGCGTATATGGTGCCCTGTTTTGCCCCAGCTCCTTTTATTCCGGTGAAGGCGGCGGGTTCAACCGTCTGGGATCAGCAGGGGAAAGACTATATCGATTTGGCGGGCGGGATTGCCGTGAACTCACTCGGTCATGCTAACCCGTCGCTGGTGGCGGCGCTGAAGTCGCAGCTTGATAACCTGTGGCACGTCGGTAACGGCTACACCAACGAGCCGGTACTGCAGCTGGCCAAAACGCTGGTGGAATCCACCTTTGCCGACAAAGTGTTCTTCTGCAACTCCGGTGCGGAAGCCAACGAAGCGGCGCTGAAGCTGGCGCGTAAATACGCCCACGATAAATTTGGCGCCGATAAAAGTGAAATCATCGCCTTCCAGAATGCCTTCCATGGCCGCACCCTGTTTACCGTGACGGTCGGCGGTCAGCCAAAATACTCCTGTGATTACGCGCCGCTGCCGCAGGACATTACCCATCTGCCGTATAACGACATTGCCGCCGTGAAAGCCGCGATCTCGGACCGCACCTGCGCGGTGATCGTCGAGCCGATTATCGGGGAAGGCGGCGTGAGACCGGCTGACCCGGCATTCCTGCAGGCGCTGCGCGAGCTGTGCGACCAGCACGACGTCACGCTGATTTTTGATGAGGTACAGACCGGCGCCGGACGTACCGGGTCGCTCTATGCCTACCAGCACTACAATGTGATCCCGGATATTCTCACCAGCGCGAAAGGGCTTGGCGGCGGCTTCCCGATTGGCGCGATGCTGACCAAAGAGGCGTGGGCGCAGGTTTTCCAGCCGGGCACTCACGGCACCACCTTTGGCGGTAACCCGCTGGCGGCAACGGTCGCCAACGGCGTGCTGGCACAGATGGATGGCGAACTGCTGGCCGGGGTCAGCGTTCGTCACGATCTCATCGTCGAAAAACTGAATGCCCTGAACGCGCGTTACGATCTCTTCAGCGCGGTGCGCGGAATGGGGCTGTTGATTGGTGCCGAGCTTGCCAGCCACCTGCGTGGTCAGGCCAAAACGCTGACTAACCTCGCGGCGGAAGAGGGGCTGATTGCGCTGATCGCCGGGCCGGACGTGCTGCGCTTTGCACCGGCGCTCAATATCCCTCTGGCGGATATTGAGGAGGCTTTTGTGCGCCTTGAGCGTGCCGTCGCCCGCCTGACAGCCTGATCCGGGAGACGGTTTATGATGCTATTTCGTCCCGTTCGGGAAAATGACCTCGACGATATTATCCGCCTCGCGTCGCGGGCGGGTGTCGGTATGACCTCGTTACCCAACGATCCCGTGCGCCTGGCCGCACGGATCCAGCGCAGCGTGGAAACCTTTGACGGCAAGCTGTCGCGGGGCCAGCAGGGTTTTCTGTTTGTGCTGGAAGATACCCACGCCGGCCGGGTGGTGGGCGTCAGCGCTATCGAAGTGGCGGTGGGGCTAGATGAGCCGTTTTACAATTTCCGCCTGCAGCGCACCGTACGTGCCTCGAAAGAGCTGGGGGTCTATAAAAACCAGGAGCTGCTCAACCTTAGCTATGACCATACCGGTCATAGCGAACTGTGTACGCTGTTCCTCGATCCGGAATATCAGAAAAACCGTAATGGGCTGTTCTTATCCAAGGCGCGCTTCTTATTTATCGCCGCCTTCCGCGAACTGTTTTCACCTCATCTGTTTGCTGAGTTGCGCGGGCGCAGCGACGAGCAGGGTAACTCGCCCTTCTGGGATGCACTGGGGCACCATTTTTTCGACATTCCGTTCGCCGACGCCGACCGTCTGACCGGCACCGGCATGAAGACCTTTATTGCCGAGCTAATGCCGGCGTACCCGATCTACGTGTCGCTGCTGC
Organism: Klebsiella sp. R445; assembly: GCF_051131755.1. Taxonomy (NCBI): domain Bacteria; kingdom Pseudomonadati; phylum Pseudomonadota; class Gammaproteobacteria; order Enterobacterales; family Enterobacteriaceae; genus Klebsiella; species Klebsiella sp. R445. The sequence goes on along the minus strand of NZ_CP180446.1, from coordinate 714,850 downwards.
CGGAAAACGCCCGGGCGGTGATTGGTGAAGTGCATGCCAACACCTCACCGGCGCGGGCGATTCTGGAAAAAGAGGGATTCAGCTGGCGCGGATCGGTGGATATTTTCGATGCCGGCCCGGTGCTGGAGGCGGAAACCGACGCCATCAGAGCGGTCAGCGAGAGCCAGTTTATTCCGGCGCTGCAGCTGAAGGCTTCGGGGTCGTCGCCGCTGATTGTCGCCAATAACCAGTTTGCCCAGTTCCGCGCGGTGCTGCTATCGCCGGAAGACCAACCTGAACTTAACCAATCCATGCTGGATGCGCTGGCGGTCAATGATTCCGAGCGGGTCCATGCGGTGACTTTACTCCCGGAGGCAAGAACATCATGGCGCTAAATGCACAGTTTATCGCAGGACAATGGTTGCAGGGCGCCGGCGCGCTGCTGACGAAACTGGCGCCAGAAGACCAGTCGCTGTTGTGGCAGGCCACCAGCGCGGGTGCGGCGGATGTTCAGGCCGCCTGCAGTGCCGCCCGCGGTGCCTTTTACGCCTGGTCCCACCGGCAGGTGACTGAACGTATTGCCTGTGTTCAGCGCTTTGCGGCACTGCTGGAGAGCGAAAAAGAGCGGCTGGCGACGCTGATTTCCCGTGAAACCAGCAAACCGCTGTGGGAAACCCGCACCGAAGTGCAGGCGATGATCGGCAAGGCCGGAATCTCGATTGAGGCCTACCACGAACGTACCGGCCAACGTGAAACGGCGATGCCGGACGGCAAAGCGCTGCTGCGCCATAAACCGCACGGCGTGATGGCGGTGTTTGGCCCCTATAACTTCCCCGGCCATCTGCCAAACGGTCACATTATTCCGGCGCTGATTGCCGGCAATACCGTGGTCTTCAAGCCGAGCGAACTGACACCGGCTACCGCAGAACTGACGGTGCAGTTGTGGCAGCAGGCCGGGATCCCGGACGGGGTGATCAACCTGATTCAGGGTGGCAAAGAGACCGGCCAGGCGCTGCTGGAAAACCGGGATATCGACGGCGTGCTGTTTACCGGTAGCGCTTCGGTCGGGTTCCATTTCCACCGTTACCTCGGCGGCCAGCCGGAGAAAATGCTGGCGCTGGAGATGGGCGGCAATAACGCGCTGATCGTCGCCGACGTGGCCGACAGCGACGCGGCGCTGAATGTGATTATTCAGTCGGCCTTTATCTCTGCCGGGCAGCGCTGCACCTGCGCGCGTCGGCTGCTGGTCCCGCGAGGTGCCGAGGGTGATGCACTGCTGCAGCGGTTGGTTGAGGCCAGCGCCCGTATCCGGGCTGGCAAATGGGATGCTGAGCCGCAGCCGTTTATGGGCGGGGTGATCTCGCTGACCGCAGCGCAGGGGATGCTGGCGGCGCAGGACAAGCTGGCCGGGTTGGGGGGGACGGTGTTACTGCGGATGCAGCAGCCGGATCCGCAATCGACAGCATTAACGCCGGGCATTATCGACGTCACCGGGATTGATGTTCCCGATGAAGAGTACTTCGGTCCACTGCTGACCGTTATCCGCTACGACGCGTTTGATGAGGCGATACGCATTGCCAACGCTACCCGATACGGGCTGGCGGCGGGGCTGATCTCTGCCGACCCGGCGCTGTTTGAGCGCTTTGCTGATGAGGCGCGGGCCGGGATCGTCAACTGGAACAAGCCGCTGACCGGTGCCTCCAGTAAAGCACCGTTTGGCGGCGTGGGCGCCTCGGGCAACCATCGTGCCTCGGCGTGGTATGCCGCCGATTATTGCGCCTGGCCGATGGCCTCGTTGGTCAGTGACACGCTGACGCTGCCGGCGACCACTTCGCCTGGCCTGCCATTCTGATAACGGATCCTGAGAGGACACTATGTCTGGTTTTGAAGCTAATTTTGATGGCCTGGTCGGGCCAACGCACCACTACGCCGGGCTGTCGGTCGGTAATGAAGCCTCGCAAAACAACCGTGACGGGGAGTCGAACCCGAAAAAAGCGGCGTTGCAGGGGCTGTTTAAAATGAAAACCCTGGCGGATAAGGGCTTCATTCAGGGGATTTTACCGCCGCAGCCGCGACCGAATATGACCGCGCTGCGCGGTCTGGGTTTCCAGGGCAGCGACGCCCAGGTTATCCAGAGCGCTGCGGCACAAGCGCCGCAGCTGCTGTCGGCGTTTAGCTCTGCGTCATCGATGTGGACCGCCAACGCCGCGACGGTATCGCCTTCCGCCGACAGCGCCGACGGCAAGCTGCATTTTACGGTCGCTAACCTGAACAACAAACTGCATCGCTCACAGGAAGCGCCGACCACCGCTGCAATTCTGCGTGCCACCTTTGCCGATGAAACCTGCTTCAGCCACCACGGCGCTCTGCCGCAGCATGAGTATCTGGGTGATGAAGGGGCGGCCAACCACAACCGTTTTTGCCGCGACTATGACCGTCAGGGCGTCCAGTTTTTTGTCTACGGTAAGCGCGCCAGCGGCGGCGTGGCGCCGGTGAAATATCCGGCCCGCCAAACCCTGGAGGCCAGCCAGGCCATCGCCCGGCTGCATCAGTTGAACCCGGACTATACCGTTTTCGCCCAGCAGGACCCGGCGGCTATCGACCGCGGCGTATTCCATAACGACGTCATCGCGGTCAGCAACCGTCACGTGCTGTTCCACCACCAGCATGCCTTTTTAAATCAGCAGGCGGTGCTGGATCAGCTGCGGGAGAAAACGGCGCAGCTGGATATTCCGTTTACCAGCGTTGAAGTGCCGCAGGCGCAGGTCAGCCTTGACGATACCGTGGCCTCCTACCTGTTCAATAGCCAGCTCCTCAGTAAGGCGGACGGCAAAATGTTGATCGTGGTGCCGGAAGAGTGCCGCCAGCGCAGCAACGTCTGGCAGTATCTGACCGGGCTGGTCAGCGACAGCGCTTCACCTATTAATGAAGTGGCGGTATTCGACCTGCGCGAAAGTATGCGTAACGGCGGTGGCCCGGCGTGTTTGCGTCTGCGGGTGGTGCTCAACCATCGCGAACTGGCGGCGGTTAACCCCCAGAGCCTGATGAATGATGAGCGTTATCAACAGCTGACCCGCTGGGTTGAAAAACACTACCGTGACCGGCTGCACGCTCGCGACCTTGGCGACCCGCAACTGCTGGGTGAGGTGTATCAGGCCCTCGATGAACTGACGCAAATTTTAGGTCTGGGGTCGGTCTATGACTTCCAGCGCTAAGGGGCCTGCAATGGAAACGTGGGTGAACGATTTACATCACTGTCGCCTGTCGAGCTGGCCGTTTCCGCCGGATATCGAGGCGCGCTGGCTGGCGGATGGCGTGCTTCAGCTGCTACCGGTGAAGCCGTGGAGCCAGGCCACGGTGGTGTCGGCGGGGATCCACGGTAACGAAACCGCACCGATTGAGATCCTGCTGCAGGTGATGCACGGCCTGAGCGAAGGCCAGCAGCCGCTACAGCATGCGCTGCTGCTGATCTTCGGCAATCTGCCGGCGGTGCGCGCCAGCCGTCGCTACTGGCATTACGACCTGAACCGCCTGTTTGGCGGGCGGCACCGTGCCGTGGCGCCGGGTAACGAGTCGCGGCGCGCGCAGGAGCTGGAAACCGTCGTGGAGGCCTTCTTTAACACGGCGGACAGCCAGGGCGCGGTCCCGCGCCGGCATCTGGATTTGCATACCGCCATTCGCGGCTCACGCTACCGGCAGTTTGCGCTGCTGCCGGCTCACGACGGCGACTACAGTGCTGAGTTTTACCAGCTGTTGCAGGCCAGCGGGATGGACGCCATTGTGCGCCATACCGAACCGGGAGGCACCTTTACCCATTTCACCAGCGAGGTCTTTGGCGCGCAGAGCGCCACGCTGGAACTGGGTAAAGTCATGCCGTTCGGGGAGAACGACCTCGCGCTCTTTGCCGCAACCGAGGCGGCGATCTGTGCGCTGATTGCCGATGCACCGCTGCCTGCGAGGGCGAAAGCGCCGGCGGACTATTTTCTGGTACAGGAGAGCATCATCAAGAGCGATCGCGATTTCACGCTCAACCTGGATCCGAAAATTGAAAACTTCACCGCGCTGCCCGCCGGGTATGAGATAGCCTGCCAGCCGGAAAAAACGTGGGTGGTTCAGGCGCACGCGCCGTACATCTTATTTCCCAATGCGGGAGTGGCAACCGGTCAACGTGCCGGTTTGTTACTGAAGTCTGCCGCGCCATGCCTTTCTTTGCCTGCCTGAAGGAATCGACATGACTCAACATCAACGCGAGGGGCAGACCACGTCTGCCATCGAGGGGGAGCGCCCGTCGCAGCTCAAACGCGGCCTTGGCGCCCGGCACATTCAGATGATTGCGCTGGGCGGGGCTATCGGGACCGGCCTGTTTATGGGCGCGGGAAGAAATATTGCCGTAGCGGGGACGTCGATCCTCGTCATCTATGTGCTGGTGGGCTTCTTTACCTATATGGTGATGCGGGCGATGGGCGAGGTGCTGCTCACCCGGCTGGACTATCGCTCCTTCGCCGATTTCGTCGGCGAGTACCTCGGTCCGCAGGCCAGCTTCTATCTGGGCTGGACCTACTGGCTGAGCTGGGTAGTGACCTGTATCGCCGACGTGGTGGTCTGCGGCAGCTACATGCAGTACTGGTTTCCCGAGATGTCGGCCTGGATGCCGGCGCTCAGTACCCTTGGGATCCTGTTCCTGTTTAACCTGCTGTCGGTGAAAATGTTTGGCGAGGCCGAGTTCTGGTTTGCGCTGATCAAGGTGATTACGATTATTGCGCTGATTATCACCGGGGCGTGGATGATCGCTATTGGCTGGACCTCGCCGGACGGAGTGAAAGCCTCGCTGAACCATATCACTGACCCGGCGGTGTTTATGCCGCACGGCGTCACCGGGTTCTTTGCCGGTTTCCAGATAGCCATTTTCTCCTTCACCGGGATTGAACTGCTCGGCACTATGACCGCCGAAACCCGTGACCCGCAGAAGATTTTACCGAAGGCGATCAACGCGCTGCCGCTGCGCATTATCATTTTTTATCTGCTGTCGATGGTGGTGATTATTGCCGTGGCCTCCTGGCCGGGCGTCTCGCCGGATGCCAGCCCCTTCGTGACGTTGTTTGCCAACGCCGGGCTGCCGGCAGCGGCGGCGGTGATCAACTTTGTGGCGCTAACCTCAGCGATGTCGTCGGCCAACAGCGGGGTCTACTCCAGTACCCGCATGCTGTACGGTCTGTCGGTGGAAAAGCATGCCCATGGTCAGTTCCGCATTCTGTCTCGTTCCACGCGGATCCCGGTGCGCAGCCTGCTGTTCTCCTGCTTCTGCATGCTCAGCGGTACGCTGCTGCTGTTCCTGGTGCCGAACGTGATGACCCTGTTCACCATTGTGTCGACGCTGGCGGCGATTATGGTGGTGTTCAGTTGGGGAATGATTCTGGTGGCCTATCTGGTGTATCGCCACAAGCGCCCGGATCTGCATCAGCAGTCGACCTTTAAGATGCCGGCGGGCGTGGTGATGAGCTGGGTGAGTCTGCTGTTTTTCGCCTTCGCCATCTTCATCATGATTTTCGACCCGGATACGCTGAAAGCGCTGCTGGCGACGCCGTTGTGGTTTATCGCGTTGTGGCTGTGCTGGAAGATCAAGAATAAGCGGGAAGGGCAACGCCAGCTGGAGAGGCTCAACGCCTAACACAACGCCGACAACAGCAGGACTGTTGTCGGCGTTTGTTTTATTGATTATCGATTTTTTACAGCTGACCGGCCTCGGCAACCGGGGTTGCCGGGGTCTGCTTCAGACGGCTGGCGCAGAAGATAGCGATCAGCGAAATCACCACCGTACCGCTCAGATACCACGCCACCGGCACCCAGTCACCGTCATATTTCGCCAGCAGTCCGGTGGCGATAAGCGGAGCCGTCCCGCCCGCCAGTGCCGCGCCAAGCTGATAGCCCAGCGTGATCCCGGTGTAGCGTACGTTGGCGCTGAAAATTTCCGAACACAGGGTTCCCAGTACGGCGGTTACCGGTGCCCACAGCACGCCGAAAGCAACCACCGTGGCTAACACAATGCCCCAGGTGGTTTGGGTATCCAGCAGCATGAACCACGGAACGATAAACAACCCGAGCAGCAACACGCTAATGGAATACATTTTCTGGCGGCCGATTTTATCGGAAAGCAGCCCCATCAGCGGGATCATCACCGTGGCCACCAGCGCGCCAAGGGTCACGGCCTCCAGCGCCTGAGATTTTTGATAGGTCAGGGTGTTGGTGGCATAGCTGACAATAAAGGTCGAGAAGATATAGAACGGGGCGGTTTCGACAACTTTCAAACCGGCGGCAATCAGCACTTCGCGCCAGTGGAACCTGAGGGTATCGCGCAGCGGCGCTTTCGCCACCTGACCAGATTTTTTGACCTGCTTAAAGGCCGGTGTTTCATCGATATCTTTACGGATCCACAGGCCCAGCAGCACCAACACCGAGCTTAACAGGAACGGAATACGCCAGCCCCAGGAGAGGAACTGCTCTTCGCTAAACAGCGTCATCAGGGAAACGATAAAGGTCGCCATCAGCATGCCGATGGTGACGCCAGCCTGCGGAATACTGCCGAAAAAGCCTTTGCGCTTTTCCGGGGCATATTCGTAAGCCAGCAGCAGCGCGCCGCCCCATTCGCCACCGATCCCCATCCCCTGGACGATACGCAGGGTAATCAGCAGCGCCGGCGCCCACAGGCCGATCATCTCATAGGTGGGCAGCAGTCCGATGGCCACCGTAGCGCCGCCCATCAATGACAGCGTCAGTACCAGCGTTTTTTTACGCCCAATCCGGTCACCAATGTGGGCGAACAGCACCCCTCCTATAGGGCGAATAAAAAAGGTTAATGAAAACGAGAGCCAGGAGAGGATTAGCCCGATGACCGGGTCGACCATCGGAAAGAAGATCTTGTTGAACACCAGCGCGGCCGCGGTGCCGTAGAGAAAATAGTCGAACCATTCAATGGCGCTACCAGTAAGGCTGGCAATCAGCACCTTCTTGTTTTTCTTGAGGATGGATGTGGTACTACTATCGTGTATCGTCATTATTCACTCGACTCCGCCATGGTCATAACGTTCCAGGTAGCACCTGTGGTGATTGAGGTGCAACCTGGCACAAGAAAAGGTTGTGTAATTGTTAAGCAACTTAGGGTGGTGTGTTATTTTTGGCAAGTCATCAGACGAGTTAATTGAGTGAAAACAGCGGTATTACGCCCTATATCACACGGCATTTATCATATTCTGTACGCATTTGCGCTGATTAATGGCGTTATCATGGTGATTTATTCAGGTGCAACCCAATGATTTTTAGATGTTTCTTGTTATTTCTTTTTTGTTACAAATTGCCGTCAATATAACGATGGCCCCAGGCAGAGGTTATGATGTGATGAAACGTCGTGACCCGATGAGTAGTCATAAAAAGGAGTGAGTATGACAGAGCATTTTCCAACCCTCGCGGATGAGACACTGGCGGCGGCAAACCTGGTGGGACAATGGCTGGCGCTGGACGATTTCAGTGTGCAGCAACCGCAGCCCGCTATAGATGTAGTGGTTCTCGCAGGTAATGCGGTGATCCCAACGATAGATACCGCCTGTCTCTTAGCGATACAGAGCGGGGCGCCGCTGCTGATCAGCGGGGGGATCGGCCATTCAACATCTTTTCTCTATCAGGCAGTACAGCAGGATCCGCGCTATCGCGAGCTGCCGGTGGAAGGTCGCCCGGAAGCGCATATCCTCGCCGATATCGCCCATCAGTTCTGGCAAATACCCCGGGAACAGCTGGTGGTAGAGGACCGTTCCAGCAACTGCGGTGAGAACGCGCTATTTACCCGTCAGACCCTCGAGGCGCGCGGTATGGTGCCTCGTTGCGGCGTGGTGATTCAGGACCCGACCATGCAGCGACGCACCATGGCGACTTTTGCCCGCATCTGGCAAGGCGCAGCGACGGCTCCGCGGTGGTTCGGTACGCCGGGCTTTACGCCGTGCCTGTACAACACGCCGCAGGGGGTTGCGTTTAGGCATGAGGCTGACGGCGTGTGGCCGGTCGGGCGCTATTTGTCGCTGATCCTCGGAGAGCTGCCGCGCCTGCAGGATAACCCGCAAGGCTATGGCCCTCGTGGTAAAGGCTTTATCGTTCACGTCGATATCCCGGCGCAGATCGTTGCTGCCGGGGAACGTCTGCGCGCAGACAGCCTGCTGACGGAAGCTCTGCAGGCGCGTACGCTGGCGTGATGACTGCCCGTTTGCGAGCATTTTTTCGCAAACGGGCAGCTCTTGTTGCCAGAATGTAACTTTTCAGCAGTGATCAACGCTATTTTTCATGAACTGATTCACAAAACCGCGCGCAGGTGCTGGGTTTATTACGCTTTGTGGATAAATTTTTAACAAAACAATTACTTGTTAAAAACACTAAATCTACAGGAGCAGGCCATGACAGCACCCGTTCAGCATCAGATGTATATTGATGGTCAGTTTGTTGCCGGGCGCGGCGACGCCTGGATCGATGTGCACAATCCGGCGACTGAAACACTGCTGTCGCGCATCCCTGACGGCACGGCTGACGATGCGCGCCGGGCAATTGACGCAGCTGAACGCGCACAGCCGGCCTGGGAAGCGCTGCCGGCGATTGAGCGTGCGGGCTGGTTGCGTAAAATTGCCGCCGGGATCCGTGAACGCGCCGACGACATTGCCGGGCTGATCGTCGCGGAAGGGGGCAAAATCCAGCAGCTGGCGGCGGTGGAAGTGTCGTTTACCGCCGATTACCTTGAGTATATGGCAGAGTGGGCGCGCCGCTATGAAGGCGAGATAGTCCAGAGCGACCGTCCGGGTGAAAACATCCTCGTATTCAAACGCGCATTGGGAGTCACTACCGGAATTTTGCCGTGGAACTTCCCGTTTTTCCTGATTGCCCGCAAGCTGGCGCCGGCGCTGATCACCGGCAACACCATCGTCATTAAACCAAGTGAATTTACCCCCAATAACGCCATCGCTTTTGCGCAGATTGTCGATCAGATCGGCCTGCCGAAAGGGGTCTTTAACCTGGTGCTGGGCCGCGGGGAGACCGTTGGTCAGGAACTGGCTGCCAATCCGAAAGTGGCGATGGTCAGCATGACCGGCAGCGTCGGCGCCGGTGAAAAAATCATGGCTGCGGCGGCGAAAAACATCACTAAAGTATGCCTGGAGCTGGGCGGTAAAGCTCCGGCTATCGTGATGGATGACGCCGACCTTGAGCTGGCGGTAAAAGCGGTGGTCGATTCGCGGGTGATTAACAGCGGGCAGGTGTGCAACTGCGTTGAGCGGGTGTATGTACAAAAAGGCATTTACGATCGTTTCGTTAATCGTCTGGGCGAGGCGCTCAAAGCGGTGGCGTTTGGCGACCCGAGCGTGCGCAACGATATCGCGATGGGACCGTTGATCAATGCCGCCGCGCTGGAGCGCGTCGAGCAGAAAGTGGCGAAAGCCCTGTCACAGGGGGCGCGTCTGGCGCTGGGCGGTAAAGCGGTGGCGGGGCAAGGCTACTTCTACCCGCCGACTCTGCTGCTGGATGTACGCCAGGAGATGGACATTATTCACGAGGAGACCTTTGGCCCGGTGCTGCCGGTGGTAGCGTTTGAGACCCTGGAAGAGGCGCTGACCATGGCCAATGATAGTGATTATGGACTGACCTCATCCATTTATACCCGGGATCTGAATGTCGCCATGAAAGCGATTAAAGGGCTGAAATTCGGCGAAACCTACATCAACCGCGAAAACTTTGAAGCGATGCAGGGCTTCCATGCGGGCTGGCGTAAATCGGGGATCGGCGGCGCTGACGGGCGTCATGGTCTCAACGAATACCTGCAAACTCAGGTGGTCTACCTGCAATCGTAAGCATTGCCGTGTGGGGAAAGAAAAGCGGACAGCCAGGCTGTCCGCTTTTTGCTTTCAGGGCGTCGCTAGCGGGCAAATTTATCCAGCACGCGAATCAACTGGGTGACAAAACCGTATTCGTTATCGTACCAGGCAACGGTTTTAACCAACTGGACGTCGCCGGCTTCGGCGATTTCCAGTTGGGTGGCGTCATAGATCGAGCCGAAATGGCTGCCGATAATATCGGACGAGACAATCTCTTCTTCGGTGTAGCCGAAAGCGTCGTTGTTCTCGGCCGCGTTCTTCATGGCCTGATTGACCTCTTCGGCGGTGACTTTTTTCTCAAGGATGGAGACCAGTTCAGTGACCGAACCGGTTTTAGTCGGTACGCGCTGGGCGTGGCCCTTGAGCTTGCCGCTGAGTGCAGGGATCACCAGGCCAATCGCTTTTGCCGCCCCGGTGGTGTGCGGAATGATGTTTTCCGCCGCCGCGCGTGAGGCGCGTAAATCCTTACCGCGTGGGCCATCCACCAGAGACTGGGTGCCGGTATAGGCGTGGATCGTGGTCATGGTGCCGAGCTTGATACCGAAGGCGTCGTGGAGCACTTTAGCCATCGGCGCCAGGCAGTTGGTGGTGCAGGAGGCGACGGAGATAATGGTGTCATCGGCGGTCATGGTGTCGTCGTTGACGTTAAAGACGATGGTTTTCATGTCGCCGGCCGGCGCGGAGATCAGCACTTTTTTGGCACCCGCGTCGAGGTGAGCCTGGGCTTTTTCGGTCGAGGTGTAGAAGCCGGTGCATTCGACAATCAGCTCTGCGCCTACCGTTTTCCACGGAATATTTTTGGCCTCTTTTTCCGCATAGACATTGATGGTTTTGCCGTTCACAATCAGCGTGTTATCCGTAAAATCAACGCTCCACGGGAACGGGCCGTAGTTCGAATCATGCTTTAACAAATAGGCCAGCACTTTCGGTGAGGTGAGATCGTTGATCGCCACCACCTCCAGCTGGCTGTCAACTTCCAGCAAACGGCGCAATACCAGACGTCCAATACGACCAAAGCCATTAATCCCAAGTTTGCTCATGTAAAGCCTCCTGACAGGATGGAGTGTGAGGTTGAGGGTATACAAGACACACCAGGCATACGCCAGGAATGACGAATCGGCAACCCGGCTGGCAAAGCGCTGGCAAGCAGGTGAGGCAAAAGTGGCTGAATTTTCAGGGAAACAGGCCATGTCGCGGGGCGGAAAAAAATTTTAGTTGCCGCCCGCATATTGGCGATGGTCACGGGGGTGAGGCCGCGTGCCTTGCTAAGTGCCCGCTTCCCCCGTATTTTGACTCTTTCCGGCCGCTTGCGGCATTGATGGTGGTGGTGAAGAGGGATCATGGAACGTTTATTTGTCTACGGGACCCTGCGTCCGGGTCATGAGAATGCCTTTATTCTGGAGAATATCGGCGGTGAATGGCTGCCGGGCCAGGTGAAGGGTACCTTTTACGCGCGCGGATGGGGCGAGGCGGCGGATTTCCCCGGTATCGTGCTCGATCCTGACGGTGCCCCCGTTGACGGCTATCTGTTTTTCTCCGATAAACTCCCGGCGCACTGGCCGATGCTGGATGCGTTCGAAGCGGGCTACGATCGCGTGGAGGCTACGGTGACCACCACGACAGGCGAGCAGGTGACCGCGTGGGTGTACCAGCTTCAACCGAGGGTCGGGCTGGCACAGTAACCGCAAATGTTAGCTCCCGAGGCGGTGGTCTCGGTGCTCTGTGCTATTTTTGCTGGCATAAAAAAGCCGGGTTCCATGCCTTGCAGGGCGGAATTGCGTTGGCGCTGGTACCCATCGTCAGGCGCGCCTGGACCGCTCAAATGAGCGGAACAGTTAGAGTTTCAGTGCAGCAAGGATGGCGGTTTCCATTTTCTCTGGGGTGGTGAACGGTGCGAACCGCTTAAGCGGTCTGCCATCGCGTCCGACCAGGAACTTCGTGAAGTTCCATTTGATTCGTCCACCCAGCACGCCGGGCAATTCGTCTTTCAGGTAACGAAACAGCGGGTGGGCAGCAGCGCCGTTGACCTCGACTTTCTCGAACATCGGGAAGCTCACGCCGTAGTTGATATGACAGGTCTGCGCGATTTCCTCGGTACCGCCGGGTTCCTGCTTGCCAAACTGGTTACAGGGGAAACCGAGCACCACCAGCCCCTGGGCGGCGTACTTCTTGTAGAGTGCCTCAAGGCCGGCATATTGTGGCGTGAAGCCACAATGGCTGGCGGTATTCACTACCAGGACCAGTTTGCCAGCATAGTCGGCCATAGAGATAAGCTGGCCCTGCAGGCTGGTGGCGGTAAGTTGATAAAAGGTGGTCATATCAGAGTCCTCAGGACAAAATTAGTTTGACGTCAACATTGTTACTCAGCCTGCCGTAGTTGTTTGTTATAAGTACGTAAAAGTTAATGATTTTTTAATAAAAGGTCGTTATGTTGTCGACATCACAGTTTTATTAAGGGTTTATCATGCGCGATAAATACACTGGCCTGCAAATCGGCATCCACTGGCTGGTCTTTTTATTGGTTATTGGCGCCTATGCCACCATGGAGCTAAAAGGCTTCTTCCCACGCAGCGACCGGCCGCTCATCAACATGATCCACGTCTCCTGCGGCATCTCAATTCTGGTGCTGATGGTGGCGCGCCTGCTGGTGCGGCTGAAATATCCGGCGCCGCCGATTGTCCCGAAGCCTTCGCCGATGATGACCGGCTTTGCCCACCTCGGGCACCTGGCTATCTATCTGCTGTTTATTGCCCAGCCGATTATCGGCCTGGTGATGATGTATAACCGGGGCAACCCGTGGATAGCCTTCGGCCTGACCATGCCGTTTGCTCCGGAAAGCAATTTTGAGCTAGTCGATACCCTGAAGGGCGTCCACGGCCTGCTGGCGAATACCGGTTACTTTCTTATTGGCTTGCATGCCCTGGCCGCGCTGCTGCACCACTATCTGTGGAAGGACAATACCTTGCTACGGATGATGCCGCGCAAGCGCTAACCCCGGCACTCATGCTGCACAGACCCCGCCACATGGCGGGGTTTTTTTATCGCTTTTATCACGGGCTGTGGTACATCTGGTATGGACTGATACCCAAGGAGCGCCAATGAATATCAGACTTGCCATACCCGATGAAGCCCCCGCGCTGTGGGTCATCCGTAATCAGGCCATCCGCAGCGGCTGTCGCGAGAGCTACGGTGCCACCGTGGTGGATGCCTGGACGCCGGATCGGATGCCTGAAGGTTATCGTGAGGCGGTGCAGGACAATCCTTTTTATGTGGTGGAAGACGAGGGCGGGAAACCGGTCGCCACCGGCTATCTCGATATCCACACCGCCAGCGTCGAAGCCATTTTTACGCTGCCTGAATGGGGCGGGAAAGGCTGCGCCGGAATGATCATCAATGCAGTGATTGCCGAAGCGCGACGGCGCAAATTTCGGGTGATTACGCTGGAGGCTACACCAAACGCCGCCGGTTTTTATCTGCGCCACGGCTTTGTGGCGGTGCGCGAAAAGCTGCTGCCGTCAAAACTGGCGCAAGCGGATCTGCGTTGTGTGGAGATGGCGCTGGAGCTCGACTAAACTCAGTGACTGGACGCTTTATCGCGGCGTCAGACGACGTTTCAGTTTGCCTCATTGGTCAATAAAATATAGTATACCCCCCTATACGATATCGAGGGCGACAATGTGCCACATTCACCTGAAGACAAAAAACGCGCGCTAAGTCGCGTACGTCGTATTCGCGGGCAGGTTGAAGCCCTGGAAAGGGCGCTGGAGTCCGGCGAATCCTGCATGTCGATACTGCAGCAGATTGCTTCTATCCGCGGCGCCACTAACGGCCTGATGGGGGAGATGGTGGAAATCCATCTCCAGGATGAGCTGGTCAACGGCGAAACCACCCCGGACCAGCGCGCGGTCAGAATGGCGGAAGTGGGCCATCTGCTACGATCCTACTTAAAATAAATCATCATGAAGGAAGAGACGGTTATGAAATCACGTGCAGCTGTCGCGTTTGGCCCAGGCCAGCCGCTGAAGATTGTTGAGATTGATGTCGCGCCGCCGAAAAAAGGCGAAGTGCTGGTCAAAATTACCCACACCGGCGTCTGCCATACGGATGCGTTTACGCTCTCCGGTGACGATCCGGAAGGCGTGTTCCCGGCGGTGCTGGGTCACGAAGGCGGCGGTATCGTGGTGGAAGTCGGCGAAGGCGTGACCAGCCTGCAGCCGGGTGACCACGTGATCCCGCTGTACACCGCCGAGTGTCGCGAGTGCAAATTCTGTAAATCCGGCAAAACCAACCTGTGCCAGGCGGTACGCGCCACTCAGGGGAAAGGCCTGATGCCGGACGGCACCACCCGTTTCTCCTATAACGGCGAGCCGATCTATCACTACATGGGTACCAGTACCTTCAGCGAATACACCGTGTGCGCCGAGATTTCTCTGGCGAAGGTCAACCCGCAGGCGCCGCTGGATAAAGTCTGCCTGCTGGGCTGCGGCGTGACGACCGGTATCGGTGCCGTTCACAACACCGCGAAAGTCAAAGAGGGCGATACCGTTGCGGTCTTCGGCCTGGGCGGCATTGGTCTGGCGGTAATTCAGGGCGCGGTACAGGCGAAAGCCGGGCGCATCCTGGCGATTGATACCAACCCGGAAAAATTCACCCTCGCGAAAGAGATGGGCGCGACCGATTTTATCAACCCGAAAGATTACGATAAGCCAGTGCAGGATGTGATCGTCGAACTGACCGACGGCGGCGTGGACTTCAGCTTTGAATGTATCGGCAACGTCAACGTCATGCGCGCTGCGCTGGAGTGCTGCCATAAAGGCTGGGGTGAAAGCGTGATTATCGGTGTTGCTGGTGCCGGGCAGGAGATTAAAACTCGGCCATTCCAGCTGGTGACCGGCCGCGTCTGGCGCGGGTCGGCGTTTGGCGGCGTGAAAGGGCGTACCCAGCTGCCGGGGATGGTTGAAGATGCGATGGCCGGTAAAATTGACCTCGATCCGTTTATCACTCACCGCATGCCGCTGGAGCAGATCAACGAAGCCTTTGATCTGATGCACGACGGTAAATCCATCCGCACCGTGATCCACTTCGGCGACCAGTGAGCGACAGGTGCTCAGTGCCGTCAGGCAGATGAGCACCGTTATCAATCCTGCTGAGCAAAAACCAGCGCAACCCTCTTACAGGTTGCGCTGGTTTTTTTTACTTCTGGTCAGGCAGGGCGTAGGCGATGATGTAGTCGCCACGGTCCGGAGACTGACGGGCGCCACCGGCGTTGATGATAATGTACTGTTTGCCGGTTTTCGGCGAAACATAGGTCATCGGGCCAGACTGGCTGCCAACCGGCAAACGTGATTTCCAGATCTCTTTGCCGTTAGCCGTATCAAACGCGCGCAGGTAGAAATCCTGAGTACCGGCGAAGAACAGCAGGCCGGACTGGGTCGACAGCGACGCGCCGAGGGTTGGCATACCGATAGGGATTGGCATATGCATACGGATCCCCAGCGGCCCGGTGTCTTCCACGGTTCCCACCGGCACCTGCCACACCAGCTTACCGGTTTTCAGATCCACCGCGGACATGGTGCCGAACGGCGGTTTCTGGCACGGAATACCCAGCGGCGACAGGAAGCGCTCGCGCATCGCGCCAAACGGTGTCCCTTCCATCGGGACAATCCCCATCTCAATGCCGCTGGCATTTTTGGCCACTTTTTCGCGCGGAACCATATAGTTCGCCAGTCCCAGGCGCATATCGTTGACGAACATCAGGCTGTTGTTCGGATCGACCGAGACGCTGCCCCAGTTCATACCGCCCAGCGAGCCAGGATATTGCAGTGAACGGTCTTCGCCCGGCGGGGTGAAGACGCCCTGATGGCGCATGGCTTTAAAGGCAATCCGGCACATCAGCAGGTCCACCGGCGTGGCGCCCCACATATCCGACTCTTTCAGCGTATCGTTGCCGATCATCGGCATACCGACGGAGTAAGGCTGCGTCGGAGAGTAGCGCTCGCCTTTAATATTACCGGCAGGGACCGGACGTTCTTCCACTTTGGCGACCGGTTCCCCGGTGGCGCGGTTGAGCATAAAGATCATGCCCTGTTTACTGGTCTGCACCAGTACCGGCGTGGTGCCGCCTTTACCATCAGGAAGGTCATACAGCAGCGGTTGTGATGGCAGGTCGAAGTCCCACAGATCGTGATGGGTGGTCTGGAAGTGCCAGCGCACCTGTCCTGTGGTGGCGTCAACGGCGACGATCGACGAGCTGTATTTATCATCCAGCGCGGTACGTTCCCCACCGAAGAAGTCCGGGGTGGCGTTGCCGGTTGGCAGATAGATCAGGTTAAGCCTGGCGTCATAGGACATGGCAGACCAGACGTTCGGCGTCCCGCGGGTATAGGTCTGGCCTTCTGGCGGCAGACCGGTCAACGCAGGGTTGCCAGGATCCCAGGCCCATGCCAGCTTGCCGGTATGCACATCATAGGCACGCACGACGCCCGGAGGCTCGCCGGTGGAGAAGTTATCCGCCACGCGGCCGCCGACGACGACGACGTTGCCAGCCACCAACGGTGTCGAGGTCTGCTGGTAGTAGCCCGGTTTGATTTCACCCATCCCGACGCTCAGGTCGACGGTACCGTGGTCACCGAAGTCTTCACAGGCTTTACCGGTGTCGGCGTCGATGGCGATCAGGCGAGCATCGGTGGTCGGCAGGAACAGACGGCGGGCGCAGGCGGCGGGCTGAGCACCAGTGGTTGCTGCGGCCTGCAGGCTGTCTTCGGCATAGCCCAGACCCCGGCAGCGCTGCCAGTTTGGCGCGGTGGCTTTGGGATCGTAACGCCATTTTTCTTTACCGCTGTCGACATCCAGCGCCAGCACTTTGCTGTATGGCGTACAAACGTACAGGGTATCGCCGATCTGTAGCGGGGTGTTCTGGTCTTCCGCGCCGGAGCCGTTGCTTTGCGGGATATCGCCGGTATGGGCGACCCAGGCAACCTGCAGCTGGTTGATATTCTGCTTGTTAATCTGGTCGAGGGCGGCAAAACGATCGCCGTGGGTGGTGTTACCCCAGTGCTCCCAGTTCTTCTGCTGCTCGCCAGGGGCGACCGGTTTGACCGGCACCGCTTCGGTGGCGCTCACCAGCGGCTGTGATTTGAACATCCAGCCGAAGCTGGCGGCCAGCACCACGGCGAGGACCGCGGCCAGCGCAAAGGCCGGGCCTTTCTTCGCCGGCTGGGGCGAGAGATAGGGCCAGACCAGCGCCGAAAGGCAGGCCAGCGCGCCGAGAGCGAACAGGCGCGAGAACAGCGGCCAGTAGGTCCAGCCAGCGTCAGAGATCGCCCAGAAAATGGAGGCGATGAAAGCGATGGCGTACAGCACAATCCCGATCCGACGATGGCGGAAAATCAGTACCGAGGCGATGACCATCACCAGCCCCATAATGGCGAAATAGAACGTACCGCCGAGCGTCGCCAGTTTAACCCCAAGAATACCGATAGCCAGACCGATGATCAGCATCAGCCCGGCGAGCAGCCACAGCAGGATCCGGGGGAATCCGCGTGGTACAGCGAAAGTTGCCATTTTGTCTCCTTAACCATCTGTTGTCAGATGTGAACCAAATGAATCAATTAATAAAATATTATGTTTTGAGTGAAGGTGGTAAAACCTTCGTTGTTGCAGTTAATGAAATGATTTTTGAATTGTGCATGAACCATATGGTGAAATAAAAGCAATGATATGACTGTTAATGAACTTGATGCAATTGTTAAAAAATAATTGCGCATTAATTGATTATTTTGATGGTTTCGCCATCACTCGCGCTCATGGCTGAAGAGTGAGGTCAGGCGCGGTAAGGAAGACCCAAGGTCAGGGTAAGAGAAACCCGGATAAGGCGCAGGGCGCGTTATCCGGCGATCGTCAGGCAGGCATCGATTTGCGAATGG
The DNA here is from genome assembly GCF_051131755.1 of Klebsiella sp. R445. Classification (NCBI taxonomy): domain Bacteria; kingdom Pseudomonadati; phylum Pseudomonadota; class Gammaproteobacteria; order Enterobacterales; family Enterobacteriaceae; genus Klebsiella; species Klebsiella sp. R445. The sequence goes on along the minus strand of NZ_CP180446.1, from coordinate 697,047 downwards.
CGCTCAGTAACGTTTGCGCGCCGGAAGAGAAGGTCGCGTCCACGCGGGTCAGAATACCAATCGGCTCCCCCGCGCCCTCGGTCGGGATCGGGAGGGTAGCCAGCAAGCCCCGGCGCAGATCGTCTTTAACCGCACCGGACGGAACGAACCAGATGTAGTCATAGTTGACGGTCAGCTGGCGCGATAAGGAAGCGGAAAGCGTCTCGATACAGCCGGCAGGGATTTTACACCCCTGACTTTGCAGCAGGGTCTCGGCATTCTGGCGCGGGATAGTGCCTTTTGGTGACACCACCACCGGCCACTCCATCACCCGACTGAGGGTGACGGTCTCCTGCAATAAAGGGTGTCCGGGACGAACCACCAGCTTCAGGGATTCGAGGAATAGCAACTCATAGTTCAGGCCGCTCATCAGCTCCGGATCAGACATTCGCCCGATACCGATGTCGATTTCACCGGATTTCAGGCCCGCCAGCAGCATGGTGTTATTCATGGTGGCGACCTGCAGAGTGATATCTTTTTGTTGTTGGTGGAACTGGCCAATGACCGTGGGGAGGATCCCCAGCGCGGCGGTGGGCAGCGCGCCGATGCGCACCACGTCATTATTCAACCCCTCTTTACGGTTGAGCGCCTGGCCCGCCGTATTGAGCGCGTCGAGGACTTTTACCGCATGAGTGAGGAACTGTTCGCCGACCAGCGTCAGCTGAGCCCCGAGGCGTCCGCGTTCAAACAGTCGCGTGCCGGTCAGCTGTTCCAGTTCATTGAGCGTTTTAGATAACGCAGGCTGGCTGAGATTGAGGGTTTCAGCCGCACGCCCCAGAGTTCCCTGTTGAGCGACGGCCACGAAGGTGTGTAAATGGCGCAAGCGAATGCGCTGACTGAAAAGACCATTTTTTTCCATATTCAATGTTAAAAACAGAGCTGCATAGGTGACAAGCGAAGTTATTGAATTTTGATAACCTGATAGCAAAATATTATTAACATTTCATCTTAATGTATTACAAGTTTTTTCATTTTGTACAAAAAACAGACGCCCCGAGCCAGGTCGGGGCAAATCAGGCGAGAAAGCACTCAAAGATCAAAGAAGACGGTTTCGTTGTCACCCTGCAGGTGAATATCAAACCGGTAGACGATATCGTTGCCGCGCACTTCGCGCTGGGCAATCAAGGTCTGGCGCCGTACTTCCCATTCAATCAGATTGAGTACCGGATCATTGAGGTTGGCGTCCTGCTCGTCAGAGAAGTACAGCCGCGTGTTGAGACCGATGTTGATCCCGCGCGCCACCACCCAGACATTGATATGGGGTGCCATCATGCGGCCATCGCGACCGACCACGGCACCGGGTTTGATGGTTTCAAAACGCCAGATCCCGGTGGCGAAGTCGGAGCAGCTGCGGCCCCAGCCGCGAAAGGCCGGGTCGACCTTTTTGCTCTGCTGGCGATCGTCGGGGTGGTGATAGCGCCCGGCGGCGTTGGCCTGCCAGATCTCCAGCAGCACGTCACGTACCGGGGTTCCGGAACCGTCGATCACACGACCTTCAAGCGTAATACGCTCGCCTTCGGTATCGGCGGTGGTGAGGTCCGGGCCGAAGTTCTTTTCAAAGATATGGAATCCGGCGGCCTCGGGGGCCAGGCCAATATGCACGTACGGTCCGGCGGTCTGCGAGGCGGTTTCGGCTAAATAGTCTTTCATCGGGCAGCCCCCTGAGTACGGTTTTCAAACAGCGTGGCGCGATGGCCGCGCAGCACAAGGTCGAAGCGATAGGCCAGGCAATCCAACGGCACTGCGGCATGAGTATCGAGTTCGGCAATCAGCGTGCGCACCGCGTCATCGTTATTAATGGTTTTGACGATCGGGCACTGCTTAATCAGCGGGTCGCCTTCAAAGTACATCTGGGTAATCAAGCGCTGCGCCCACGCATCCCCGGAGAGGGAAAAGTGGATATGGGCCGGACGCCAGTCGCTGACCTGGTTACGCCACGGATAGGGGCCGGGCTTGATGGTCCGGAAACAGTAATAACCGTTTTCATCCGTCAGTACGCGCCCGCAGCCGCCAAAGTTGGGGTCGATGGGGGCCAGATACTGATCTTTTTTATGCCGGTAGCGGCCGCCGGCGTTCGCCTGCCAGACCTCCACCAGGGTGTTTTTCATCGGTCGACCAAAGCCGTCGCGGACGTAGCCATGGACGATTATACGCTCGCCAATTGGCAGACCTTCTTTGGCATAGTTGAGGATCAGGTCATTATCCAGAGGTCCAAGATCGTCATGGCTGAAGACCGGGCCGGTGATTTCAGACAGCGAATTTTGCAGCGAGATCAGGGCATTGCGCGGCGAGCGCAGCACGCTGGTTTTGTAGCCCGGTGCGTAAGCCGGGGGATGGTTATTGTAGTCGCGATGAATAACCTCGCGCGGTGACCATTTATCGTTCATAGGGTACGGACTCCGTATCTATCGGTAGAGGGGCTTCTTATTGTGTTATCGCCAGAAACAGTGTGTGTAAATGCATTGTTAATTTAAAGTGAAATTAAAGGGTGTTTTCTATAACTTTCCGTTATGTCACAAACGGACGAAAAGCGGGAGGCAGGTTATCCTCATCACAATTTGTAAATTCTTCCCGCCGCCTCCATCGGCCTTTTCTACACTCCAGGAAGTATCCACTGGAGGTAAGGCATCATGGCGAACACCATCACGGCTGATGAGATTCGGGAACACTTTTCGCAGGCAATGTCGGCGATGTACCAGCAGGAAGTTCCACAGTACGGGACGTTACTGGAGCTGGTGGCGGACGTAAATCTGGCGGTGCTGGAGCAGCATCCGAAACTCCATGAACAACTGGCTAATGCGGACGAGCTATCACGGCTGAATGTGGAGCGCCACGGCGCAATTCGCGTCGGCACGGCGGAGGAGCTGGCGACGTTGCGCCGGATGTTTGCCATCATGGGGATGTTCCCCGTGAGCTATTACGATTTATCGCAGGCGGGTGTGCCGGTGCATTCCACGGCGTTTCGCCCGATTGATGACGCGGCGCTGGCGCGTAATCCGTTCCGTATCTTTACCTCGCTGCTGCGCCTGGAGCTGATTGCCAGCGCTGAACTGCGCCAGCGGGCGGCGGAGATCCTGGCCCGACGCGACATCTTCACACCGCGTTGCCGCGAGCTGATCGCCCGGCATGAAGAGCAGGGCAGCTTTAGCCCCGCCGAGGCCCGGGAGTTTGTCCGCGAGGCGCTGGAGACCTTCCGCTGGCACAGCCATGCGACGGTCGACGCCGACAGCTATCACGCGCTGAGTAACGAACACCGGCTGATTGCCGATGTGGTGTGCTTCCCCGGCTGCCATATTAACCACCTGACGCCGCGTACTCTCGATATCGACCGGGTACAGTCCCTGATGCCCGAGTGCGGGATCGTCCCGAAAGCGTTAATCGAAGGGCCGCCGCGCCGCGAGGTGCCGATTTTACTGCGGCAGACCAGTTTTAAAGCCCTCGAAGAGCCGGTGAAGTTTAACGGGGAGCAGCAAGGCACCCACACCGCGCGCTTTGGCGAAATCGAGCAGCGCGGGATCGCCTTAACTCCGAAGGGCCGCGCGCTGTATGACCGTCTGCTGAACGAAGCCGGGGTTGGCAAAGATAACCTGAACCACCAGCGCCATCTGCAGGAGGTCTTCAGCCAGTTCCCGGACAGCGAATTCCTGCTGCGTCAGCAGGGGCTGGCGTGGTTCCGCTACCGTCTGACACCGGCGGGGGAAGCCCACCGTCAGGCATTCGGTCACGGCGACGATCCGCAGCCGCTCATCGAACGTGGCTGGCTTATCGCCCAACCGATTATTTATGAAGATTTTTTACCGGTGAGCGCCGCCGGGATTTTTCAGTCGAATCTCGGCAATCAAACCCAGGCCCGCAGCCACGGCAATGCCAGCCGCGAGGCCTTCGAAACGGCGCTCGGTTGCCCGGTGCTGGATGAGTTCACCCTATACCAACAGGCGGAGGAGCGCAGCAAACGCCGTTGCGGTCTGCTCTGAAACCGGTACTCTGCTGACATGAACCATTGACGACCGCAAAAGGAATCAGGTCATGCAGACGTTGTCGACTCCGCTGGTTACCACCCGGCAAGGGACGTTATCCGGAACCACCGAACAGGGGATCCACATCTGGCGCGGGATCCCCTTTGCCGCGCCGCCGGTCGGCGCACTCCGCTGGCGCGCCCCGCAGCCTCCCGCGCGCTGGCAGGGCGTGCGCGATGCCACCACCTTTTCCGCTGCCAGCTGGCAGGATATTGAATACTGCCGCGAGCTGGGCGGCGGCGATCCTGGCCGTTTCTCAGAAGATTGCCTGTACCTGAACGTCTGGGCGCCGGCGACGCGTTCTCAGCCGCTGCCGGTAATGGTCTGGCTACACGGCGGCGGTTTTACGATCGGTGCCGGCAGCCTGCCGCCGTACGATGGTGCCGCGCTGGCGGGGCGCGACGTGGTGGTGGTGACCGTTAACTACCGGCTTGGCCATCTGGGGTTCTTTGCCCACCCGGCGCTGGAAGGGGAAGATGGCGAGCGCGTCTATAATTTTGCCTTGCTTGATCAAATCGCGGCGCTGCAGTGGGTGCAGGAGAACATTCATGCCTTCGGCGGCGACGCCACCAACGTGACCCTGTTTGGTGAATCAGCCGGTGCGCGCAGCGTGCTGTCGCTGATGGTGTCGCCAAAATCCCGCGGTCTGTTCCATAAAGCCATTATTCAGAGCGGCTATACGCTGCCGGACCTGCCGCGCGAGAAGGCGCTGGAGAAGGGGCAACGGTTAGCCGAACACTTTTCGCTCCCTGAAGCCAGCGCGGAACAGCTGCGGGCGATCCCGGCGGAGGCCTTCTGGTCGCTGACCGCGCCGTTGACCATCGGCCCGGCGCCGATCGCCGGGGACGCGGTGCTGCCCCAGCCGATGCTGGAGGCCTTTTTTGCCGGTCGTCAGCATCCGCTACCGGTGATGATTGGCTCGAACAGCGATGAAGCCAGCGTGATGGCGGTGTTCGGTGTTGATATCGCCGGGCAGATCCAAAAGCTGCGTCGCGAACGGCGCCTGGGATTAGGGCTGATTAAGCTGCTCTATCCGGGGGTTAAAGGGGACGAAAACCTCGGACGTGAAGTGTGCCGCGATATGGCGTTTACCACCCTCGGCTATGTGGTGATGCAGGCCCAGCAGCGCGTGGGACAACCGTGCTGGCGCTACTGGTTTGACTATGTACCGCAGGGTGCTGAGGAGACCAGCCCGCACGGGGCGTGGCACGGCGATGAAGTGCCGTATGTATTTGATACCCTCAGGCTTTCCGAACCAGTGCGCACCTATGCCAGCGATGATGATAACGCCTTTGCCGCCGAAGTCGCCAACTACTGGGTCAGTTTTGCGCGCCTGGCGGGGCACCACTGCCGCGAACTACCGGGTGTCGTGCGCTGGCCGGCCTGTCTACGTGGGCGGGACCGACTGCTGCGCATTGGGCTGCATAAGCAGGCCGGTTTTAAACTGGAAAACCGCTTTATGCGCGCGCGGCTGGCGCTATTTCGCCGGGTGATGCGCCACCACGTTACGCTGGATTAAGCAGCTCTTCGCGAAAGCGCGTCAGCCCCTCGGCCTTGCTCGGCACATGGCGCAGCACCAGCCGGTAGCTGGCGCCGGTTTTCACGCTTAAGGGGAAGGGGCGCGCCAGGCGACCCGCCCGCACATCTTCCGCCACCAGCGTGGCATCCGCCATGGCGATCCCCAGCCCCTGCATGGCGGCGGTGATCGCCAGATCCATGGTGTCAAAGTGCTGATTTTTACGCATCGCCAGCGGCGTGTCCGGTGAAAAGGTGGTCAGCCACAGCGACCAGTCGGTCTTATCCCGCGTCGGGTGCAAAAAGGTGACGTCGCTGAGGGTGTCGTCGCAGGCGAGGCTGCCGTTGCTCACCGGCGTCAGCGCCTCTTCAAACAGCAGATCGCCGGCGCTGTGCTGGCTACCGAATACAATCGCCGCATCGTAGGGTTCAGTTCTGAAGTTCACGCTATGTTCCGTGGTGGTGGTGAGCGCAATCTGAAGCTCCGGATGGCGCTGCTCGATAGCCACCAGCCGGGGAACCAGCCAGCGAATGGCGCAGGTCGGGGCCTTCAGGCGCACCACGGTCTGCTGCTGACGCGCCTGTTCCGCCACCGCCACCAGCTGGCCGAATGCCGACTGCAGTTCCGGGTAGAGGGCACTGGCCTGCGGAGTCAGATGCAGCCCGCGGGCGTGGCGGGCAAAAAGCGCAAAACCAAACCAGGCCTCCAGCGCGGCGATCTGGCGGCTGACCGCACCCTGGGTCAGGCACAGCTCACGCGCGGCATGGGTCAAATTAAGATGCCGGGCGGTCACCAGAAAGGTTTCCACGGCATGAAAAGGCAGGGCGCTTCGCGACATCGTTGCTCCAGCTATGCAATTTGATCATAGGCAGTATGCCAGCTTCGTTCAGAGAATGGGACAATGCGTTCTACTTTCGACGGCTAATCCTCCGCCAGTAACTGAACTATGATTTGCCATGAGTTGTAAGCATCTGTCCGCGCAGGAGCGCTGGCGGGGATAACCTGATAGTTAAATGAGGAAGAGATCATGGCTAAACCCTACGTTCGTCTGGATAAAAATGATGCAGCTGTCCTGCTGGTGGATCATCAGGCCGGACTATTATCGTTAGTGCGCGATATCGACCCGGATAAATTCAAAAATAACGTGCTGGCGCTGGGGGACATGGCGAAATACTTTGGCCTGCCGACCATCCTGACCACCAGTTTTGAAAACGGCCCCAATGGTCCGCTGGTGCCGGAACTGAAAGCCCAGTTCCCGGATGCCCCCTATATTGCCCGTCCGGGGAATATTAACGCCTGGGATAACGAAGATTTCGTCAAAGCCGTAAAAGCCACCGGCAAGAAACAGTTGATTATCGCCGGGGTGGTCACCGAGGTTTGCGTGGCATTCCCGGCGTTGTCGGCGATAGAAGAGGGATATGAGGTCTTCGTTATCACCGATGCGTCCGGCACTTTTAACCCGATTACTCGCGATGCCGCCTGGGATCGTATGTCGCAGGCCGGGGTGCAGCTGATGTCATGGTTTGGTGCCGCCTGTGAGCTACATCGCGACTGGCGCAATGATGTGGAAGGGCTGGGGACGCTGTTCTCCAACCATATTCCGGACTACCGCAACCTGATGACCAGCTTTAACACCTTAACCAGCAAGTAATTTCCCCCTCCGGCCAGCCTCTGCTGGCCGTCTCTTTTCTCAAGGCATGATCAGAATGCATGGCTACTATGACAACAATTCGTTTGTCGCCGGGTAGCGCTTTGGATTGAATGGTTATGCAATTAAAATGAGAAAGGATTAACTATGAGTCTTACCTCCCCGGTGACAACCCGCTCCAAATTACCGGATGTCGGCACCACGATTTTTACCGTAATCGGTCAACTTTCCGCCCAACATAAGGCCATTAACCTTTCTCAGGGCGCCCCCAATTTTGCCTGTGATACCGGGCTGATCGCCGGCGTCACCCAGGCGATGGAAGCCGGGCACAACCAGTATGCGCCGATGACCGGCCTGCCGGTGCTCAAAGAGCGCATTGCCGAAAAAATCGCGACGCTGTACGGCACCCGCTACGATGTCGACAGTGAAGTGTTGATTACCGCCAGCGCCAGCCAGGGGATCTACTCGGCGATTGGCGGACTGGTGCACCCGGGCGATGAGGTTATCTACTTCGAACCCTCATTTGACAGCTATGCACCCATTGTTCGTCTGCAGGGAGCCACGCCGGTCGCCATCAAGCTGACGGTGCCGGATTTTAGCGTCAACTGGGATGAAGTCCGCGCCGCCATCACCCCGCGTACGCGGATGATTATCGTCAACACGCCGCATAACCCCAGTGGGCAGGTGTTCTCCAGGGAGGATTTGAACCAGCTGGCGGCCCTGACGCGCAACACCGATATCGTGATTTTGTCCGATGAAGTGTACGAACATGTGGTCTTTGACGGCGAGCAACATCACGGTATGGCGACCCATCCGCAGCTGGCAGAGCGCAGCGTCATCATCTCGTCGTTTGGCAAAACCTACCACGTAACCGGCTGGCGCGTAGGGTACTGCGTGGCGCCCGCCGCGCTAATGGACGAGATCTGCAAAGTCCACCAGTTCCTGATGTTCTCCGCCGACACGCCGATGCAGTACGCTTTTGCCGGGCATATGACCGACCCGCAAAGCTGGCTGTCGCTGGCGGCGTTCTATCAGCAGAAACGTGATCTCCTCCAGCGACTGCTGGCCGATTCGCCATTCCGCCTGCTGCCGAGCGCGGGCTCGTTCTTCATGCTCGCCGACTACAGCCACTTCAGCGATGAAAGCGACAGCGAGATGGTCAAGCGACTGATCACCGATTATGGGGTGGCGACGATCCCCCTGTCAGCGTTTTATACTGATGGCACTGATAACAAACTGATTCGCCTCTCTTTTGCTAAAGATGAAGCCACATTGCTGGCCGGTGCCCAGGCACTGTGTCACGTTAAGCCGCGTTAAGGAGCCCCACGATGAAATTGAAAGCCCTCACCCTTGCACTGGGGATGTTCTGTACCTTCTCTTCGCTGGCGGCCAGCGAGCTGCGCTACGGAGTGGAAGCTGAATACCCGCCGTTTGAAAGCCGCAACACCGCAGGGGAGCTGGTCGGTTTTGATATTGAGCTCGGGAATGCGATTTGCCAGGCGGCCGGGCTGAAATGCCGCTGGGAAGAGACCTCGTTTGATGCGCTGATCCCGGGGCTGGTGGCGAAAAAATTCGACGCCATTAACTCGGCGATGAATATCACCGAGCAGCGGCGCAAAAGCATCGACTTCACCCAGCCGATTTACCGTATCCCTTCGCAACTGGTAGGCAAAGCGGATAGCGGCATGCAGGCGACGCCGGAAGGGCTGAAAGGCAAAACCATCGGCGTTCTGCAGGGGTCGATTCAGGAAACCTTCGCCAAAGAGCACTGGGAAAAGCACGGCGTGGCGGTGGTGTCGTACAAAGATCAGAACATGGCGTGGGCGGATCTGCTGAACGGCCGTATTGACGCCTCGCTGGTGATGTCCGCCGCCGGGCAGGCCGGTTTCCTCAGCAAGCCACAGGGCAAAGGGTTCGGTTTCATTGGCGAGCCGGTGGCTGACGATACCATTCTCGGCAGCGGGATTGGCTACGGTTTGCGTAAAGGTGATGAGGTCACCAAAAAGCAGCTGGATGCGGCGATCGATAAGGTGCGCGCCGATGGCACCATCACCCGCCTGGCGGCCAAATATTTCCCGGGTATTGACGTCAGCGTCAAATAACCCGTGAGCCCCCGCGGCGTAAAAGCATCGGGGGCTTTGTCAGTTAAAATATTCATCATTTTTATACTTACAACAATTGGATTATCAATCGTTTTTGTCTAGAGTGGGCGAAATTCACGACGCATCTGTTTGTCGCGTTGCGTATCAATTGACATAACAGAAGGACGCTTTCTCAGGCATGAATCGCAGACGTTTTCTCAAATCTTCCATGGCTGTTGCCGCCGTATGCAGCACGTCAGGAGTCGCATCACTTTTCTCTAACGCCGCGCTTGCCGAAGATTCGGGCATTGCTGATGGGATGACGCGCCGTTTTGACTTTTCCGTTTTGCAATCAATGGCGCACGATCTCTCTCGTCAGCCGTGGGGAGGTGCGCCGCGCGCGCTGCCGCCGACTCTGGCGAACCTGACCCCGCAGGCTTACAACAGCATCCAGTACGATGCGGGACATTCGTTGTGGAACAATATTGACGAACGCAAACTGGACATCCAGTTTTTCCACGTCGGCATGGGTTTCCGCCGCCGCGTGCGCATGTTCTCGTTAGATACGCAGACCCAACAGGCGCGGGAAATTCACTTCCGTCCGGAACTGTTTAACTATAACGACGCCGGCGTCGATACCTCGCAGCTGGTGGGGCAGACCGACCTCGGCTTTGCCGGGTTCCGTGCCTTTAAAGCGCCGGAGCTGGCGCGTCGTGACATCGTCGCCTTCCTGGGGGCGAGCTACTTCCGTGCAGTTGACAGTACCTACCAGTACGGGCTGTCCGCGCGTGGTCTGGCGGTTGATACCTTCACCGACACCCCGGAAGAGTTCCCGGACTTTACCTCCTTCTGGTTCGAAACGGTTAAGCCGGGCGCCACGGTGTTTACCGTTTACGCGCTGCTCGACAGCCCGAGCGTCACCGGGGCCTATAAGTTTGTGATCAACTGCCAGGAAACACAGGTGATTATGGATGTGGAAAACCACATCTACGCCCGCAAAGATATCAAACAGCTGGGCATTTCGCCGATGACCAGTATGTTCAGCTGCGGCAACAACGAGCGCCGGATGTGCGACACCATCCACCCGCAGATCCACGACTCCGATCGCCTCGCGATGTGGCGTGGCAACGGCGAGTGGGTCTGTCGTCCGCTGAACAACCCGCAAAAGCTGCAGTTCAACGCCTTCCAGGACAAAAACCCGCGCGGCTTTGGTCTGCTGCAGCTTGACCGTGATTTCACGCATTATCAGGACATCATGGGCTGGTACAACAAACGCCCGAGCCTGTGGGTCGAGCCGCGTAACCAGTGGGGCAAAGGGGCCGTTTGTCTGATGGAGATCCCGACCACTGGTGAAACCCTGGATAACATCGTCTGCTTCTGGCAGCCGGAAAAAGCCATCAAAGCCGGCGACGAGCTGGACTTTAGCTACCGCCTGTACTGGAGCGCGCAGCCGCCGGTGCGTTCACCGCTGGCCCGCGTGATGGCAACCCGTACCGGCATGGGCGGTTTCCCGGAAGGCTGGGCACCGGGCGAGCATTACCCGGACAAGTGGGCGCGTCGTTTTGCCATCGACTTTGTCGGCGGCGATCTGAAAGCCGCGGCCCCACGTGGCATTGAGCCGGTGATTACCCTCTCTAACGGTGAAGCGAAGCAGGTCGAGATTCTGTACGTTGAGCCGTTCGACGGCTATCGCATCCAGTTTGACTGGTACCCCACCAATGATTCCACCGATCCGGTGGAAATGCGCATGTTCCTGCGCTGTCAGGGCGCGGCGATCAGTGAGACCTGGCTGTATCAGTATTTCCCGCCGGCGCCGGATGAACGACGCTACGTTGATGACCGGGTCATGAAATAATCGCTGATTCCTCCGCGGCGGCGCGATGCCGTCGCGGAGGAACCTTGCCGTGAGAGAGTGCTATGTCTGACCAAACCCCTCCCGTCCCTGAAGCAATCCCGGTAACTGACCAGTTGACGCTGCGCGCGGTGGATGAACGCTACGTCAGCGAATTACATCAGCTGGTTGAAAAAAATAAGCACTGGTTACAGCACACCTTAAGCTGGCCGGCGGCGGTGAGCAGTGAGGATGAAACCCGCCGTCATGTGCAGGGGAACGTCATGCTGCATCAGCGCGGCTACGCCAAAATGTTCTTGCTGTTTGTCGGGGATGAGATGGTCGGCGTGCTGTCGTTCAACCAGATCGAACCGCTGAATAAGACCGGCTATATCGGCTACTGGATTGATGAACATCACCAGGGTCAGGGACTGCTTTCGCAGGCGCTAGAGGCCTTTATCCAGCATTATGCGCGCAGCGGTGAAGTGCGACGCTTTGTGATTAAGTGCCGGGTGGCGAACCACAAGAGCAATCAGGTGGCGCTGCGCAACGGTTTCAGCCTGGAAGGGTGCCTGAAGCAGGCAGAGTACCTGAACGGCAGCTATGACGACCAGAATATCTACGGGCGGATTATCGACAGCGCCGGGGAGTGAGGGCGGTTCCCCCCGGTAATTGGCGTTCCGCCTTGGCCGGGATGCGAACGTGGACTATAGCGAGCCCAGCAGCGGCGTGCGGGTAATGTGGCAGTTGCCGTTGATCACCTTGCGGCCGCGCAGATGGATGGCATCGCCATGGCGGGCGTCGATGTGGGCGCTGTCGCCAATTTCAACCTGGTGTTCGATCACCACATCGCCGCTGATGCAGGCGTGGCCCTGAATCAGCACCTCGTCATCCAACAGGATCGGGCCACCGCAGAGCCTCGCGTGACCGCCTACCATCACCCGATGTTTGAGCACGCAGTTTCCCTCGACCACCGCGTTCTCCGCCACCTGCGAACTGTAGCGCAGGGTCGGGATAGCATCTTCGCCACGTCCGGCGACGATCCGCGCATGGTCGTATACCCGGGCGTTATCGCAGACCCAGACATCATTGTCTTCGTTTCCCTCCAACCGCGCATGGTCAAAGATCTCAGCCCGATGTTCGACAAAAGCGTGCTCGATGAAGGCATCCCCGTAGATTTGCACCTGATGCACGATACGCGAGGCGCTGACGGTGGCCCGCTGATAAATTTGCAGATATTTGTCGCGATCGGCGGTCAGTCCCTGGGCGGCAACGATCAGGCAGTGGGGGAGAATACGCGCGCGATCTGCCAGACGGCAGTAGCCACGGATATGGGAGTGCTCGACAGTGACGTTGTCACGTATTTCAGCGTGGTGACTCACTTCGGCGCTATCGACCCAGGCCTCGCCGCGGATCCGTGCGCCATGGCTGACGATACAGGTGCCGGTGAGCCGCGCGTTATCTTCCACCTGCGCCCCGGCAAATACCGCGCTGTTGGGGTCATAGATCCAGCAGTCGCCTTCATGGCTGAGCGCCGACTCTTCGTCCAGCCAGCCGCCTTCGCTTCCGGCCTGCACGTCAGCAAAATCACGTAAGGCCACAATTTGCCGCAGATTTACGCTATGTTTAATCCCGTCCTCTTGATAGTGAAACAGGCGAACGTGCTCGCTGAGACGATATTTGTTCATCAAGGTTTCTCTTTACTTTTGGTTAACATAAACATAGCAAAAAATGCCGTAGCGCGTTTTATAAGGTTCTTTTAAAATACACCTTAAAGATAAATTGAAAAATTAAACAAAATGAATAATAAACAGCAGGGGCAGCAGGCCCTGAATTTACCTGCGGGCTATTTCGGGATGGTCCTGGGTCTTATCGGGATGGGCTTCGCCTGGCGTTACGCCAGCACCCTGTGGCCGGTAAGCCGCAGCATTGGCGACGGGCTGGTGCTGCTGGCGGCGACGATATGGGCGCTACTGGCGCTGGCGTTTATCCTGCGCGCGATCCGCTATCCGTGGAGCGTCCTGCAGGAGGCCAGGCACCCTATCGCCGGCAGTTTCGTCAGCCTGTTCCCGGCCACCACCATGCTGGTGGCGATCGGCTTGGTGCCGTGGTTGCGCCCGCTCTCGCTGGCGCTGTTCGCCATCGGCGTGGTGCTGCAACTGGGATATGCCGCCTGGCAAAGCGCCGGGTTGTGGCGGGGCAAGCACCCGGCAGAGGCGACGACGCCAGGACTCTATTTACCGACGGTCGCCAACAATTTCATCAGTGCCATGGCCTGCGGCGCGCTGGGCTTTACCGACGCCGGGCTGGTTTTTCTTGGCGCCGGCGTTTTCTCATGGCTCAGTCTGGAGCCGGTTATCCTGCAACGACTGCGTAGCCACAACGAACTTCCCGCCGCGCTGCGGACCTCGTTGGGTATTCAGCTGGCCCCGGCGCTGGTGGCATGTAGCGCCTGGCTAAGCGTCAACGGCGGGGAGGCGGATACCTTCGCCAAACTGTTGTTCGGTTACGGCCTGCTGCAGTTGCTGTTTATGCTGCGGTTGATCCCGTGGTATATCCGACAGCCGTTTAACGCCTCCTTCTGGAGCTTCTCATTCGGTATTTCCGCGCTGGCCAGCACCGGGCTGCATCTCGGGCATAGTCATCCGGACGGCTTTTTCCATTACCTGGCGATCCCGTTGTTTGTTTTCACCAATCTGGTGATTGGGCTGCTGATCATTCGCACCGTTCTGCTGCTGGTGCAGGGTAAACTGCTGATTTACGTCGACCGGGCGACCTTATTAAAAAACAAGGACTCATTATGATTATCCGTGACGAAAACTACTTTACTGACAAATACGGGCTGACCCGCACCCACTCTGAAGTGCTGTATGCCGCCACCCAGGTTGCGCCAGGAAAGACGCTGGATCTGGGCTGTGGCAACGGGCGCAATAGCCTGTACCTGGCGGCTAACGGCTACGACGTGACCGCGTGGGATAAAAACGCCATGAGCATCAGCACGCTGGAGGGGATCCGCGAGGCGGAAGGGCTGAGCAATTTACAGACCGCGGTGCAGGATCTTAATACCCTCAGTTTTGACGGCGAGTATGATTTTATTCTCTCCACCGTGGTGCTGATGTTCCTTCAGGCGGAAACCATCCCTGGCCTGATCGCCAACATGCAACGCTGTACCAAACCGGGGGGCTACAACCTGATCGTCGCGGCGATGGATACTGAGGATTATCCCTGCACCGTTGGCTTCCCGTTTGCCTTTAAATCTGAGGAACTGCGGCGCTATTACGCTGGCTGGACGTTCCTAAGATATAACGAAGAGGTGGGCGAACTGCACCGCACCGACGCCGATGGCAACCGCATCAAACTGCGGTTTGCCACCATGCTGGCGCAAAAACCGGCTTAACGGGCCGCCAGCAGGCACAGCTGCATCGCGGTCTGGTATGACGCTTCAAAGGCGCGCAGCGGCAGAAACTCAAATTTTGAGTGGAAGTTATGCGCGCCGGTGAAAAAGTTTGGCGTGAGCAGGCCTTTGGCAGATAACGCTGCCCCGTCGGTCCCGCCGCGCATCGGCGTTGGCTTCGGCGTAACGCCAATGCTCTCCATCGCTTCAAACATCAAGTCAATGGCCCGGCGGTCGTCACCAATGGCGTTGCTGATATTGCTGTAGGTGTCGCTGATGGAGAATTCGACGTTGGCGGTCGGGTAGCGGGCGGCAATGATTTCTGCGACCTCGCCGATCTGCTGTTTGCGGCGTAAAAAACTGTCGCGGTCGAAATCACGAATGCTGGCCTGTAGCAGGGTGCGGTTTTGGTCGCCCTGTATTCCATTGAACCACACGTAGCCCTCGCGCCCGGCCGTATGCTCCGGCGTTTGCTGACGGTCAAAATGGCTGATGTAATCGGCGGCCATCAGCAGCGGATTCACCAGCACGCCTTTCGCCGACATCGGATGGGCGGTCACGCCGGTAAAGCGGATCTCCGCCGCTGCGGCGTTGAAGTTTTCATAGACAATTTCCCCCAGCTCGCAGCAGTCGATGGTCCAGGCAAAATCGACGGCAAAGCGGCTGAGATCCAGCGCTTTCGCCCCGCGCAGCCCGACTTCCTCATCGGGTACAAAGGCCACCACAATATCGCCGTGGCGATGGTCCGCCGTCAGGTTTTCCAGCACTGTCATTACCACCGTCACCGCTGACTTATTGTCGGCGCCCAGCACGCTGGTGCCGTCGCTGAAAATAATCTCTTCATTCGGGTAGGCGAGGATTTCCGGGTGTTCACTCACGCGCAGCCAGATATCTTTTTCGCTGTTCAGGCACAGGTCTTCCCCGCTAAAGCGCAAAATTTGCGGATGAATATCCGGAGACAGGCCGACGTCAACGGTGTCGATATGGGTAATAAAACCAATCCGTGGCGCGCCCGGAACATTGCCTTTTTTCACCGCCGTAACGGTGGCATGTTCATCGATCACGATATCGTCCAGGCCGAGACGCTGAAGCTCATCGGCCAGTTCACGTGCCATGTCATGCTGTCCCGGCGTGGTGGGCAGCGTGGTGGCGCGCGCGTCGCTCTGGCTGCTGATGGCGAGATAGCGGAAGAAGCGCTGGGTCAGTTGGCTGGCGAGAGGTGATGACATAGTGATTCCTTCTTTATTTATATTTTCAGGTGTTTGCAATCTGGCTTTAGTGTTATGTATGGGATGGAAAACAACAAGCTATTCATTAGCTGGCAAATTAAAAAAGGAAACGTTATGCAACGCAAACTCACCACGCTTGCTCTGACATTAACGGCGCTCACGTTCGGTTCCAGCGTGAGCGCAAAGACGCTGGTTTACTGCTCTGAAGGATCGCCGGAGAATTTCAATCCACAACTCTATACCTCCGGAACCAGCGTCGATGCCAGTGCGGTGCCGGTTTATAACCGCCTGGTCGACTTTAAGGTAGGCACCACCGAACTGCAGCCGAGCCTTGCAGAAAGCTGGGAGGTGAGTGAAGACGGCAAGGTCTACACTTTCCATTTGCGTAAGGGGGTGAAGTTTCAAAGCAATAAATATTTCACGCCCACTCGCGATTTTAATGCCGATGACGTGATCTTCTCTTTTATGCGGCAAAAAGATCCGCAGCACCCTTATCATAATGTCTCCAACGGTAACTACTCGAATTTCGAAAGCCTCGAGTTTGGTCAGTTAATTACCGCAATTGATAAGCCTGATGAATATACCGTGCGCTTTACCTTAGCCCGTCCCGAAGCGCCGTTTGTCGCCGACCTGGCATGGTATTTCGCCTCTATTTTGTCAGCGGAATATGCTGACGCAATGTTAAAAGCCGGAACGCCGCAGCGTGTCGATTCCGACCCCATTGGCACCGGGCCGTTTAAACTGGCGCAATACCAGAAAGATTCCCGAATTTTATTTACGGCTTTTCCGCAGTACTGGCAGGGGAAAGCAAAAATTGATCGCCTGATATTTAGCATTACCCCGGATGCATCGGTGCGTTACGCCAAACTGGAGAAGAACGAATGCCAGGTGATGCCGTTCCCGAACCCGGCAGATTTGCCGAGAATGAAAGAAAACAAAGACATTACCTTGATGAGTAAGCCGGGTCTGAATACCGGTTTCCTGGCGTTTAATACCCAAAAGCCGCCGCTGGATAATGTCAAAGTTCGTCAGGCGTTGGCTCTGGCGATTAATAAACCGGCGATAATTGAAGCGGTATTCCACGGTACCGGCAGCGCCGCGAAAAATCTGCTGCCGCCGGGGGTGTGGAGCGCCGACAGCGAGTTAAAAGATTACGATTACGATCCGCAAAAAGCGAAAGCGCTGTTGCAGGAAGCGGGCCTCACCGGGCCTGTCACCATTGACCTGTGGGCGATGCCGGTGCAGCGTCCTTATAACCCCAACGCCAAACGTATGGCCGAGATGATTCAGGCCGACTGGGCTAAGATTGGCGTGCAGACCAAAATCACAACCTATGAGTGGGGTGAATACCTCAAGCGTGTCAAAGACGGTGAACACCAGGCGGCGCTGATGGGCTGGACCACCGCTACCGGCGATCCGGATAACTTCTTCGGGCCGTTGTTTACCTGCCAGTCGGCGAACGGCGGATCGAATTCAGCAAAATGGTGTTATCCGCCATTTGACCATATTATTGCCGAAGCAAAATCGATTACCGATCGGCAGAAACGAGAGGCGCTGTATAAACAGGCACAGCAAATGATGCATGATCAAATGCCGGCGGTAATGATTGCCCATTCAACTATTTTTGAACCCGTTCGCAATACGGTTTCTGACTACGAAATCGATCCTTTTGGCAAGCATATTTTCTATCAGGTCGATATAAAATAATCTTGAAATGTGAATCCGCCCACCGTGGCGGATTTATTTTTGCAAACGTTTGACGAACCCCATTTTTTGTCACAAAACTTAGTCAGGTAGTTTGCTATAAATCGCGCCGACAACTGCATTTACAATTTACAGGGTTTCACTCATGCGTACTCATTTCATTTTTAAAGTGGCGGCACTTGCTGGTCTGTTAGCACTCGCGGGTTGCGCCTCAAAAATTGCTTCACCAGAAAAGTATTCTGGATTTTTAAAAGATTATTCCAAATTAAAAGAAACCACCTCGGCATCGGGAAAACCGGAACTGCGCTGGATTTCAGCGGACTATAACCCGAAAAATTACGATAACGTGGTTTATAACCCGGTTATCTATTATCCAGTGCCAAAACCGACGACTCAGGTGGGTGAAAAAGCGCTGGACAATATTCTCAATTACACCAACCAACAGCTGAAACAGGCAATTGGCGAGCGCAAACCGCTGGCGGCAACCCCTGGTCCGCGCAGCCTGATTTTCCGCGGTGCTATCACCGGTGTGGATTCGAGCAAAGAAGGGCTGCAGTTCTATGAAGTGATTCCGGTGGCGATGGTGGTGGCAGGCACGCAAATGGCCACCGGGCATCGCACCATGAACACCAATCTGTACTTTGAAGCGGAGCTGATCGACGCGGCGACCAACAAGCCGGTGATGAAAGTGGTCCGTAAAGGCGAGGGCAAAAATCTGGCGAACGAAAATACGCAGCTGACCGCCGATACCCTGAAGCAGGTGATTGACGAGATGGCGATCGACGCCGTCAAATTCGATCCGACCCAGAAGTAGCACTCATTGTTTGACAAAAAAAGGTGCCTTTCGGGGCGCCTTTTTTCTGTTAGCCAGCCATCGCGGCGTTACGCCAGTCTGCGGCGCAGGAACCATTGCCCGGGGCGGGCAAACATCACCAGGTTACCCACCAGAATCAGCGCCAGGCCGGCAACTGCGTTACTGTGCCAGACATAGCCTTCGTAAAAGGTCGAGATGGTCAGGGCCACCAGCGGGAACAGCAGCGTGCTGTAGGCGGCCTTGCCGGCGCCGATACGGCCCACCAGGGTGAAATACGCACCAAAAGCAATCACCGAGCCGAACAGAGCCAAATACAGCAGCGCCCCCATATAGCTCAGCGTCCACTGCGGGGTAAAATCATCGCCACGCAGCAGGGCGATAGCGCCCATTACCAGCGTGCCGTACAGCATCGCCCAGCTGTTGGTGGTCAGGGTTTCCAGACCGCGACGCTGGTGGCGCATACTGAGCATATTCCCCAGCGAAAAGCCGTAGGTCCCCAACGCGCTCAGGCCGATACCCCACAGCAGCGATGCGTTGAGCCCGTTACTCAGGAGATCGTCCCAGAACAGGGTTACAATTCCGGCCAGGCCGAGAGCGGCGGCGAGCCAGAAACGTGCCGGGGGCTGCTGACGGAAGAAAATAAAACCGTTAATAGCGTTAAACAGCACCGCCATGGAAAAAATGACTGACTCGAGGCCGGTATTGATGTGCGCCGCCGCGGTGTAAAAACACCAGAAGTTGAAGCAGAACACGCAACAGCCCTGCAGCACACAGAACAGATGATCGCGCAGCGCCAGCGGACGCAGGCGGTGGGTGACCAGCAGAATCGCCAGCATCGTGACGCTCGCGACGGCAAAGCGCCAGAAAATGGACACCGGGGCAGCGACCGGCCCCTGTTGTAAAAAGATGGCAATCCACGTGGTGCCCCAGATAATCACGACCAGTCCGTACAGTAATGCGTTCAACTTCTCTCTCCCGTAAACACGCCTGCGGGTAGTGTGTCACCGGTTGAGCATCGGCGCTGTCATCTGCCGGGGCACAACTTGCAAATTCTTGCGCTTATTTTTGCCCAGGGGCGGGAGAGATCTGGTATCCGGCGCCGACTCTTCATAGACTAGGGGTTTACGGAATCGGATGTGTAAAGGCTATGGCTTACGGGACTTTCGAAACATTACGTCGACAAAACGCGGTCCTGCGGGAAACGGTGGAGCTGAACTCCGGTATCCAGCTGGCGGCGTGGTATAACAATCTCGATACGGTGACCGTTCGCAGCAACCATCACACTCTGAGCCTGTACGTGGCCGACGGCTACGAAAGCTATCAAAAAACGCCGCAGGGCTGGAAAAACGGCGGCGGTCCGGATCGTTTCTGCCTGATGCCAAAAGGGGCGGAGAGCACCTGGGATATTCGCGGCGACCTCTCTTTCGTCCATCTCTATTGCACCGACGAGCACCTGCGCAAGGTCGGGGAGCAGATCTGGGATCGCAGCCCGGCGTCGTTCAGCCTGCAGGAACAGACCTTCTCCCAGGATGATAAAATTACCGCTGTATATCGCCAGTTCCTGCTCGATTACGACTGGCAGCAGCAGGCTAACCAACTGACGTTAAGTTCCGCCAGCACGCTGCTGCTAACCCATCTGATTCAGCACTATTCAAACGTGCAGTGGCGTTTACCCACGGTTTCCGGCGGCCTGGCACCGCACGTGCTGCGTAATCTGCTGGCGCGGATTGAAGAGCAGTTGGATCAACCGCTCACCCTGGCGGACCTGGCGCAGGAAGCGGCACTCAGCGAGTATCACTTCGCGCGCATGTTCCGCCAGTCGATGAATATGGCGCCGCATCAGTATGTGATGCAGCGGCGAATGATTAAGGCCCAGGAGCTGATCTGCCGCAGCACTCAGTCGTTGACCGATATCGCCATGGCCTGTGGGTTCAGCTCCGCCAGCCATTTTAGCAATCGGGTGAAGAGCGCCACGGGTCTGACACCGTCGCAGCTACGTGCGGCGCAGCGTTGACAGCAACGCGAAGCTCAATCCCCCCAGCACCAGCCCCCAGAAGGCAGAACCAATCCCTGCTAAGGTGATACCGCTGGCGGTCACCAGAAACGTCACCACCGCCGCATCCCGTTCATTTTCCTGATTCAATGCCTGAAACAGGCTCCCGCCAATGGTGCCGAGCAGCGCCAGCCCGGCAAGCATCTGGATCCACGCCGTCGGCAGCGCCGCCATCAACGCGGTGATCGAACCGCCGAACAGCCCGGCGAGGAGATAAAAACCGCCTGCCGCCGCCGCAGCCAGCCAGCGCCGCTGCGGATCGGGATGCGCTTCCGGACTTTGGCAGATGGCCGCGGTAATAGCGGCAATACAGATCGAATAGACCCCAAACGGCGACAGAATCAGCGCCAGCGCGCCGGTGGCGACAATCAGCGCCGACGTCGGCACCCGATAGCCGGAAGCCTGCATGGTGGCGAAACCGGGGGCGTTTTGTGAGGCCATAGTCACCAGGAAGAAGGGCAGCCCGACGCTGAGTAGCAGAGAAGGGGTAAACTGCGGCGCGATATACTCCGGCATGACCAGCAGTTGCGTGATATGACCGCCGACGATCTCACCGGACATCCCGGCGATAGCCCCGCCAACCAGCAGCGCCGCAATCACCGCGAAGCGCGGGTAGCAGGCTTTACACAGCAGCCAGGCGGCGAGCATCCCGCCGCACAGCAGCAGGTGTCCCTCGAGGGTGGCGAAAGCCTGAAGACCAAAGCGCAAGAGGATCCCTGCCAGCATCGCTGCCGCCAGCGAATGCGGGATGATTTTCATCAGCCGGGCAAACAGACCGGTGACCCCGCACAGCACAATCAAAGCATTGGCAAAGATAAAGACGCCAACCGCCTGGTTCAGCGTGACCCCTTGCAGCCCGCTGACCAGCAACGCCGCGCCGGGCGTCGACCAGGCGGTGAGGATCGGCACTTTGCGCCACAAGGTCAGGGCCAGAGTGCTGATCCCCATGCCCAGCCCCAGCGCCGTCATCCAGCCGGCTATCTGCTGTGCGTTGGCCCCGGCCGCGGCGGCGGCTTGCCAGATAATGGCGGCAGAGCTGGCATAGCCCACCAGCACGGCGATAAATCCGGCGAGCAGCGTCGGCAGGGGGAGTGAAAACGAGCGCATAGTGACCTCTTGTGCGTTATAACATCCGCCACACTGTAGCACTGGCCGTTATAACGCACAATCGTCTTCCGCCGGCTGTGCTTACCCTGATACGGCCCGCTGAAAAATGTGATCGCTATCGACTCCCCACGGCGATAGCAGATTGCTCTATGTTGCTAGCAGCTAATTTCATCCGTTCCCGATGATTCTGCGTTATGTTTCCGGTAACACAAAGGAGCGAATAATGAATCAATTTTGGTATGGTGCTGCGTATTATCGAGAATATTTAGCGGAAGAGCGGCTGCAGGAAGATATTGCCTTAATGAAAGAGGCGGGTATTAACTATGTGCGTATCGCGGAAAGTACCTGGAGCACCTTTGAACCGCAGGAAGGCGAGTTCGATTTTAGTTCGGTAACTACGGTACTGGATGCAATGTACCACAATAATATTGCGGTGATTATCGGTACGCCGACCTATGCGATCCCCGCCTGGCTTGCTAAAAAATATCCTGAAGTGATGGCCACGACCCCGCAGGGAAAAAATCTGTATGGCCACAGACAAAAGATGGATATCACCCACCCGACTTATTTATGGTATGCCGAGCGCATTATACGCCAGCTATTACAGGCGACAGCACAGCATCCGGCCGTTATTGGCTTTCAAATTGATAATGAAACAAAATACTACGATACCTGCTCGGAGAATGTACAAATTGAATTTGTGCAATCATTAAAGAAACGTTTTAACAATAATCTTGATGAACTTAACTCCGCTTTCGGCCTTGATTACTGGAGTAACCGCATTGGCGCATGGGAAGATTTTCCGTCGATGAACGGCACCATCAACGCCAGCCTCGGGAGCGCCTTTAAAACGTTCCAGCGGTCGCTGGTGACGCGTTTTCTTAGCTGGCAGGCTGAACTGGTCAGAGAATATAAAAACGACCAACAGTTTATTACGCATAACTTTGATTTTGACTGGCGCAACTGGTCGTACGGGATCCGCGCAGAAGTCGACCATTTTAAAACCTCGGCGGTGGTCGATATTACCGGCGTGGATGTTTATCATCCCAGCCAGTTTCACCTGACGGGTGCGGAAATTGCCTTTAGCGGCGATATCGCGCGGGTGACAAAAGACCGCCGTTATATGGTGCTGGAAACTCAGGCTCAGGCATTTAAGGACTGGACGCCGTTCCCCGGCCAGCTGCGGCTACAGGCCTGGAGCCACGTCGCCAGCGGCGCCTGCCTGCTGGGGTACTGGCACTGGCACTCTCTGCATAATTCGTATGAAACCTACTGGAAAGGGATTCTGAGCCATGACCTGAAACCCAATCCGATTTATCAGGAGGTGTGCCAGACAGGGGCAGAGCTACGTGACTTCGCCCCGCAGGTGATGGCCTATGCGCGCAAAAGTCGTATCGCCCTGGTGGTCTGTAATGAATGTCTTACGGCGATTGACTGGCATCCCTGGCGTGGGCATCAATTTAGCCGGGATACCCTGCATCAATATAATGATATTTTCCGTCTCTATTATGACACGCTGTATCGCATGAATATCGAAGTGGATATTCTGGCGGTCGACGATCCGCGGATATTCAGCTATGAAATGCTGATCTGCCCGCTGCTTTATACGGTCTGCGATGAGATTCTACAGCAGATTAATGATTATATTAAAGCGGGCGGCCATGCCATCTTCTCCTTTAAATCGGCATTTTCGGATGAAAATATGAAGGTGCGAACCTGCGAGCAGCCAGGTATTATCTCCGCGGCCGTTGGGGCGAGTTATCAATTATTTGTTGAACCGGATCGCACGACCCTGACCTCAGAGTGTTTATCGTTATCCGGACTGGATACCGCCGTTAACGACTGGATGGAATTATTGGTGCCAGAAGATAACGCGACAGTACTGGCTCGCTACCAACATCCTTACTGGAATAAATATGCTGCTGCCACATTTAACCGTTATCAGCAGGGTAGTGCGACGTATATCGGCTGTCATTTATCTACTGAGGTATTACGTGAAATGATGCGCTATATACTGCAAGAAACGCTGCCAGCGGCAGTACCAGATGACAATATCACCTTCCCCATTATTATGCGTCATGGCGTTGATGAGAATAATAAGGGGCTGATCTATTTCTTTAATTATAGTGCCGAACCACAACGCGTTACCTTTAACCAGCCTCACGGGCGAATGCTCTTTACTGGCGATGCGGTTCATGCCGGAGATGACATTCTCTTAAGTGATTGGGATGTGCAAATTATTCTTCTGGAGAACAGAGCATGAGTTCCTTATCAATAGCGCAGGCGCAGTCGACCAACGAACAGCCCGGTTTTCGTGAACGGTTGGCATTTGGTTTAGGGGATTACGGTACCAACCTGACCTATACCATGATGGTGACATTCCTGGCCTGGTTTTATACCGATATTGTCGGTATCTCGGCCGCCCTGATCGGCTCGTTAATGTTTTTTGCTCGCGTCGTGGACGGCGTGATCTGCGTGTTTGTCGGGATCCGCATTGATAAAACCGATACCCGGCTGGGTAAAGCGCGGCCGTGGGTGCTGTGGACGGCGGTGCCATTTGGCTTATCGGCGTTTTTGATGGCGACGGTTCCTGGCATTGGCGACAATGGCAAAATAATCTATGTCTGCGTGACCTACCTGCTGGCGAATATTTTCTTCACCGCCAACAATATTGCCTATGGCTCATTACTGGCACTGATCACCCGTGATACCTGGCAGCGTGGGGTGCTCAGCGTCTTTCGCAAAGGGTTATCGACCTGTGGTTCGTTGACCGTTGGCGTCTTTACGCTGCCGATGGTGGCGGCATTGGGCAACGGCCAGACGGCGTGGATCATTGTCTTCGCTATTTTTGGCTTCTTCACCGCCCTGTGTCTGTTGCTCACCGGCGCCTGGACCCGCGAACGTATCAAGCCGGTTAATCAGGAAAACCGCCACCATATTCAGACCCGGGAAGTGATCCGCTCGATCGTCGGCAATCGGTACTGGTTGATGATCTTCTTCTATCTGCTGATCACCTTTACCAGCCTGACCGCGCTTTCCACGGTAAGCGTCTACTACTCACGCTATATCCTGCAGGACGTCTCTCTGATGTCGTGGATCAGTCTGGCGCAATACACCCCGGGCTTGATCACGCTGTTGATTATCCCGTGGCTTATCAGACGGCTGGGCAAACGTAACCTGGCGTTGCTGGGGCTGACGGTGTGCAGCATCGCCTATTTGCTGCCGCTACTCGATAAAACCAACTCGCTGTATATCATTCTGGCGACGGCGGTGCGCAGCGTCGGTTTCTGCGGCATCGGCGCGACGATGTTTGCCTTCCTCGCGGATACCATCGATTACGGGGAGTGGAAAACCGGTCTGCGGATTGAAGGGATCCTGTTTAGCGCGGGTACCCTGGGGCAGACTCTGGGAATGGGGCTGGGCAGCGCAAGCGTTGGCTGGATGCTGGGCGCTGCCGGATTTGTCAGCGGCGGCAATGCGGTTCAGTCACCGCAGGTGATCACTATGATTGAGTTTTTGTTTATCGCCTTTCCCTTTGCACTGGCGCTCATCAACATGGTCATCATGTATTTCTACCGGCTGGACGCGATGTACGAGCAGGTCTCTGAAGATCTTTCTCAAGGGAAGCTGGCGCAATAACCGGCGGGCGCAATCCTGGGGTTGCGCCATCCACTCAACCAGGCAAAATGGCAGAATGGTCTAGAAAGCAATGTGGTTGCCGACAATGAATAGCGAAATGGCGGATGATGATCTGGTGATCTATTCGCCGCTGATGCGCAGTTTTACCTTTAACGCCTGGCTGGTGGCAGGCTATACGCCGATCGTACAGGGCAATAAACTGGATACCTTTATCCAGAGAGAGCTGGGCATGAAAGGGTACATCATTAATATTACGCTCCGTGGCGCCGGCGTAGTGCATCGTAATAATGAGACCTTTATTTGTCGCCCCAACGATGTCCTGCTGTTTCCTCCAGGCTGCCCTCATCATTATGGCCGCGAGCCTACGAGCGATAGTTGGCAGCATCTGTGGATCTATTTTATGCCCCGGCCTTACTGGATTGACTGGCTGAAGTGGGATCGACAGTGGCATGATGTGGGGATAACGCAAAGCGTCGACGAGGATTTTTTGCAACGCTTAAAGGCTGACTTCAAAGAGGTCATTCGCCTGTACTCGTCGTCAGACCGTCTGGATGCCATTCTGGCGGTAAATTGCCTGGAGCGGATCCTGCTGCACTGCTTTAAATTGCAGCCGGGAAGTAACTGCCTCTCGCTCGACCCGCGGATCATCGCTATCTGTCAGTTTCTTGATGAGCATCTTGAAGAGAAAATCACCATTGATACGCTGGCGGCACGGGCGTTTCTGTCGCCTTCCCGGTTGGCGCATCTGTTCCGCCAGGAGACCGGCATGACGATTTTCGCGTGGCGGGAAAAACAGCGAATGAACCGCGCCTCGCTGCTTTTACAGCATGCGCAACTGACGATAGCGCACATCGCCCAACTGGTGGGATATGACGATGCGCTCTATTTTTCACGTTTATTTAATCAGCAGTTTGGCGTCGGGCCTCGCGAATACCGCAAACGGTTTTCGCAATTAAATGCCCTGTAGAATCATATCAATGCGCGTATAATTTCCCCTGAGATAATCTGGAGGTGGAATGAATATTGCGCAACATCTGGCGACAACCCTGAAATCACTGCGCCAACAGCGCGGCTGGAGCCTGTCGCGGTTGGCGGAAGAGACCGGCGTATCGAAAGCGATGCTGGGACAGATAGAGCGGAATGAGTCCAGCCCGACGGTCGCCACGTTGTGGAAAATCGCCACCGGCCTGAATGTGCCGTTCTCGACCTTTATTGTGGCGGACGCATCAACCACGCCGTCAGCCTTTGACCCGCAACAGCAGGCTATGGTGGTGACCCCGGTTTTCCCATGGGACCCGGAGCTACGTTTTGACCATTTCTCGATAACCCTCGCCCCCGGCGCGCTGAGCGAATCGACGCCGCACGAAAAAGGGGTCATTGAACACGTGGTGGTGATCGACGGGGTGCTGGATCTGTGTCTGCAGGGCGAATGGCACGTCTTAGCGCCGGGAGAGGGGCGTCGGTTTGCCGGGGATCTGGCGCATGCCTACCGCAACAGCGGTGGGCAAACCGCTCATTTTCATTCGCTGATCCATTACCCAAAAGAAAAAGCCGCAGGGGTTTAACCTGCGGCCAATCAAAACGATCGATAATAACCACTCACAACGTGACGAGGAAAATCCGGAATACGTGATGAGAGTAACGCCAGTAGTCTTAAGAGGGAAATACCTTTTTCTTCAATGCTTTGCCGGGAAGTGAAAATTCACCCACTGCGGGTGGTGGAAAATGTTTTCGTCTCCGGCCACTTCTGACTACAATAGCCGCCATTTCGACCCCCTATAACGGATAACAACGAGCGTATGCGCCTGCAAAACCATCATCTTGAACTTCTTAGCCCAGCCCGCGACGTCGGGATCGCCCGTGAAGCGATTTTACACGGTGCGGACGCGGTCTATATCGGCGGGCCAGGCTTCGGCGCGCGTCACAATGCCAGCAACAGCCTCAGCGATATCGCGGCGCTGGTGCCTTTCGCCCATCGCTATGGCGCGAAGATCTTTGTGACCCTGAACACGATCCTTCACGATGATGAACTGGAACCGGCGCAGCGCCTGATTACCGACCTGTATGAAACCGGCGTTGATGCGCTGATCGTGCAGGATATGGGGGTGATGGAGCTGGATATTCCACCGATTGAGCTTCATGCCAGTACCCAGTGCGATATCCGCAGTGTGGAGAAAGCGAAGTTTCTCTCCGACGTGGGATTCAGCCAGATCGTGCTGGCGCGCGAGCTGAATCTGCAGCAGATCAAAGCGATTTACGACAACACCGATGCGACCATCGAGTTCTTTATTCACGGCGCGTTGTGCGTGGCCTATTCCGGCCAGTGCAATATCTCGCACGCGCAGACCGGGCGCAGCGCCAACCGCGGCGATTGCTCTCAGGCCTGTCGTTTGCCATACACCCTGAAAGACGATCAGGGGCGGGTAGTGGCCTATGAAAAACATCTGTTGTCGATGAAAGATAACGACCAGACGGCCAACCTGGCACAACTGATTGACGCCGGAGTGCGCTCCTTCAAAATTGAAGGGCGCTACAAAGATATGAGCTACGTGAAAAATATCACCGCGCACTATCGCCAGATGCTCGATGCCATTATTGAAGATCGCGGTGATCTGGTGCGTTCGTCTGCCGGGCGTACCGAACACTTCTTCGTGCCTTCCACCGATAAGACCTTCCATCGCGGCAGCACCGACTATTTCGTCAATGCGCGCAAAGACGACATCGGCGCTTTTGACTCGCCGAAATTTATCGGCCTGCCGGTGGGGGAAGTGTTGAAAGTGGGCAAAGACCATCTCGACGTTGAAGTCAGCGAAGCGCTGACCAACGGCGATGGCCTGAACGTAATGATTAAGCGCGAAATCGTCGGTTTCCGCGCCAATACGGTAGAAAAAACCGGTCAAAATCGCTACCGCGTGTGGCCGAATGAGATGCCGGCAGATCTGTATAAAGTGCGTCCGCATCAGGTGCTGAACCGTAACCTCGACCATAACTGGCAGCAGGCGCTGCAAAAAACCTCCAGCGAACGCCGGATTGCGGTGGACATTACGCTCAGCGGCTGGCAGGAGCAGCTGGTGCTGACCATGACCTGTGAGGACGGCGTCAGCGCGACCCACACCCTGGACGGCGAGTTTGCCGAGGCGACTCAGGCCGACAAAGCGCTGGCGAACCTGCGCGACGGTATTGCGAAGCTGGGGCAGACCATCTATTTTGCCCGCGATGTGCAGGTCAATCTGCCTGGTGCGCTGTTTGTGCCAAACAGCCTGTTGAACCAACTGCGCCGGGAAACGGTAGAATTGCTCGACGAAGCGCGTCTCAGCGCCGCTCCGCGTGGCCAGCGTAAAGCGGTTTGCGTACCGCCGCCGGTGTACCCTGAGACTCATCTGTCGTTCCTTGCCAACGTCTATAACCATAAAGCGCGTGAATTCTATCAGCGCTACGGCGTGAAGCTGATCGATGCGGCCTATGAAGCACATGAAGAGAAGGGTGACGTGCCGGTGATGATCACCAAGCACTGCCTGCGTTTCGCCTTCAATCTGTGCCCTAAACAGGCAAAAGGTTCGATTAAGAGCTGGAAAGCCACGCCGATGCAGTTAATTCATGGCGATGAAGTACTGACGCTGAAATTTGACTGCCGTCCTTGCGAAATGCACGTGATCGGCAAGATGAAAAACCACATCCTGAAGATGCCGCTGCCGGGAAGCATTGTGGCCTCCGTCAGTCCGGATGAACTGCTGAAGACCTTACCTAAGCGCAAAGGCGCCTGATCGCCGACGATCGCTACTGGCGAAAGAACGTTTGCGGCTTTCGCGCGTTCTGCCAGTGGTGACGTTCACGGAGATCGGCAGCGGCCTCGTCACACTGGCTGCGCAACTCATCACTATCGGCCTCGTGCAGCAATTGCTGTTCGAGGCTCTGCACCGGAAAGTATTCGTGTCCCTGTTGCCGGGCCAGCAGGTGGCCGGAAAATAACGCGCACATCAGTACCAACGTCGAAACGCATCTCTTAAGCATATCCTGTACCAGTGGCAGGTGAGTGAGGCTACTATGCCTCTGATTTTTTTAGCTTTATTGTGGCGTTATCAAAGAAGGGCAAAGATTGTGTCAGGTTGTCCTGACGAAAGGCGAAAAAAAGCCCGGCGGTATGAATCGCCGGGCTGAGGCCGTTATTTTTTCGGCGGTAACGGTTTGCCGTTCTGCTGGTTGTCTTTTGACGGCTGCTTGCCGTTATGCTGGCCATCTTTTGGTGGCTGCTTGCCGTCGTGCTGACCACTTTTTTGTGGCTGCTTGCCGTCGTGCTGACCGTTTTTTTGTGGCTGTTTGCCGTCGTGCTGACCGCCGTTTTGTGGCTGTTTGCCGTTGTGCTGGCTGTCTTTTGGTGGTTGCTTACCGTCATGGTGCTGACTGTTAGCCGCGTTTGCCGGCGGTGGTGGCGGGTTATTGGCCGCAAACGCAAAAGAAGAGAGCGCAAACGTCATCGCGGCAGATAACAAAACAATTTTTTTCATCACTACATCCTTTATTTTTATGTGCCTTTAGATTTCAGCAAAAAAGTGTGGAGACAAAATGGAGGTTCTGTTATTCAGAATAGTCTTATCCGTACAGGATTAAACTTTCAGTCCCGCCGCCGTCATCAGCAGTCGAAAAAGCATACTGAT
Organism: Klebsiella sp. R445; assembly: GCF_051131755.1. Lineage (NCBI taxonomy): Bacteria > Pseudomonadati > Pseudomonadota > Gammaproteobacteria > Enterobacterales > Enterobacteriaceae > Klebsiella > Klebsiella sp. R445. Next base: position 667,321 of record NZ_CP180446.1, on the reverse strand, counting down.
TGCCGCCAGCGCCAGCACGCTCCCTCCCCACAACGCGACCATCCACAATAACTGTTTGAGCCTGGATTGATTCATCAATGATACCCCTCACCATGTTGGACTTTGCCGCGAAAGACGTAATAACTCCAGAAGGTGTAGCCAAGGATCACCGGGATAATAAGCAGGGCGCCCACCAGCATAAAGCCCTGGCTCTGCGGCGGAGCGGCGGCCTGCCACAGTGTAATATTGGGTGGAATAATATAGGGCCAGATGCTGATCCCCAGACCGCTGAAGCCAAGGAACACCAGCCCGAGGGTCAGGATAAAGGGCCGCGCGTGGCTATTGCGGTTGCCCAGGACTTGCCATAACCAGAATCCGATGACCGCCACCAGCAGGGGAACGGGCAGCAGGAAGAACAGATCCGGCAGGCTGAACCAGCGGGCGGCAATGGCCGGCTGCGCCAGCGGGGTCCACAGGCTGATAATGGCGATCGTTGCCAGCAGCGTCAGCAGCAGGCCGCGCGAGGTGCGACGCATCTTATCCTGTAGCGGGTTCTCGCTTTTCATCACCAGCCACGTGGCGCCGAGCAGCGCATAGGCCACCGTCAGCCCCAGGCCGCAGAACAGGGTAAAAGGCGTCAGCCAGTCGAACATCCCGCCGCTGAAGGCGCGTCCGCTCACCGAAAAGCCGTTGATCACTGCCCCGACAACGATGCCCTGGGTAAAGGTGGCCAGCAGCGAGCCGCCAAGGAACGCCGAATCCCAGAACGGGCGGTGTGATGGCGTGGCCTGGAAGCGAAACTCAAACGCCACGCCGCGGAAAATCAGGCCAATCAGCATCAGCGTCAGCGGGATCGCCAGCGCGTCGATAATCACCGCGTAGGCCAGCGGAAATGCCCCGAACAGCGCGGCGCCACCGAGCACCAGCCAGGTTTCGTTGCCGTCCCAAACCGGGGCGACGCTATTGACCATCACGTCACGGTCTTCACCGTCACGGGTGGTGCTGAACAGGATGCCGATCCCTAAGTCAAAACCATCCATCACGATATACATCAGGGTGGCGAAGACGATGATCACAAACCAGATAACCGATAAATCGATCCCCATTAGCGGGACTCCTTATGCTGAAAACCTTCTGTTGCGGCGGAGAGCGGGCGAGCAGGGGTGCCGGAATGCGGTGGATTGACCGCCTGCGGACCTTTGCGGATCAGGCGCAACATATAGCTGTAGCCGACGCCGAACACCGCGCTGTAGACCACGAAAAAGGTCAGCAGGCTGACGGTCATATGCAGGTCGCCGTGAGCGGAGACGGCATCAGCGGTTCGCTGTACGCCATAGACCACCCAGGGCTGACGGCCCACTTCGGTGGTGACCCAGCCGGCCAGAATCGCGATCAGCCCGGATGGCCCCATCCAGAGTGCGAAGCGCAGGAACGGCCTGGACTGGTACAGACGATGGCGGTAGCGCAGCCACAGTGCTATTACCCCGAGCAGGATCATCAGCATGCCGAGGCCGGCCATCAGACGAAATGACCAGAAGACGATGGTTGAGTTCGGGCGATCCTCCGGCGCAAACTCTTTCAAGGCGGGTACCTGTTTATCGAGACTGTGGGTCAGGATCAGGCTGCCGAGCGCCGGTATTTCCAGGCCGTAACGGGTACGTTCCTGCTCCATGTCCGGCAGGCCAAACAGCAGCAGCGGAGTGGGTTCTCCCGGACGGTTTTCCCAGTGGCCTTCGATGGCCGCAATTTTCGCCGGCTGATGCTTCAGGGTGTTCAGGCCGTGCATGTCGCCAATCATCGCCTGAATGGGGGCGACGATAAGCGTCATCCACAGGGCCATGGAGAACATCGCGCGGATCGCCGGGATGTTATTGCCGCGCAGCAGGTGCCACGCCGCCGAGGCGCCGACAAAAAGCGCGCTGCTGAGAAAGGCGGCGACCGTCATGTGCAGAAGGCGATAAGGGAACGACGGGTTAAAGATAACCTTAAACCAGTCGACCGGGACCACCTGACCGTTGACGATCTCGAAGCCCTGGGGGGTTTGCATCCAGCTGTTAGAGGCGAGGATCCAGAAGGTTGAAATGATCGTCCCGAGGGCCACCATGCAGGTGGCGAAGAAGTGCATTCCGGGGCTGACCCGGTTCCAGCCGAACAGCATGACGCCGAGGAAGCCGGCTTCGAGGAAGAAGGCGGTCAGGACTTCATAGGTCAGCAGCGGGCCAGTAATACTGCCGGCAAATTCAGAGAAACCGCTCCAGTTGGTGCCGAACTGATAGGCCATCACGAGGCCTGACACCACGCCCATGCCAAAGTTGACGGCGAAAATCTTCGACCAGAAGTGGTACAGCGAGCGCCAGACCGGATTTTTGGTTTTTAACCATAATCCTTCCAGCACCGCCAGATAGCTGGCCAGCCCAATGGTGATGGCGGGAAAGATGATGTGAAAAGAGACGGTAAAGGCGAACTGGATTCGCGCAAGGTGGAATGCATCAAGACCGAACATGCAGTACTCCGCAAGAAAATTGATTCAGCGCAATTTTAAAGGGCGGCAGCAGGAGGTTGCAGAGGCAGAAGCGGGCTTTTTTATGATAACAGTTGTGTGACTGTTATGATTTTACGCGTGTGCTAACGGTGGAACAGCGCCCGCGCCAGGTCAGCGATTGACATCGCGACGGGCGTGAGCGAGTGTCGGGGATCACACCGCGACGGTGCCCCAGGCATACAGCCAGTATCCGCCCGCCAGCACGATAATGTTCAGTATCACGCTGATCATAAAGTAGGTTTTAAAGGGCTGTTTTTGGGTTTTATGGCGAAAACACTGCTGACCCACTATTGCGCCGGGCCATCCACCGACGAAGCCAAATACCAGCAGCGTGGATTCAGGGACGCGTCGCCATGCTTTGCGGGCAGCGGTTTTATCCATCCCGTAGAGCGCCAGCGTCAGAATATTGACCAGCAGGAACCACATGATGAGCGGGTGGGGCAGGAACAGGCTGCCAGCCGCCGCGAGGCCCAGCAGAAGATAACAGAAGCGATTGAGATTCATAGGGCGGAACAACATGGACCGAAGTGAAAGAGGGCCAGTATACCCGATTCTGGCGAGGCGGTGACGTTGGCCTGTCTGACAGAATTACCCGGGTTATCCCTTTATACCCGAAAATGTATACTATTCAGGTGATGGTTTCGATGAATGGGTCTGAGAGTAAATATGTCAGGAATAGCTGAATCCCCGATGTCTGGCGACTGGATAGATTTTCGTCGTGATTCGGAGACCGGGATTGAGAGCGTCAACGCCCATTTCAAAGGGCATGCGTACGATGACCACGATCACGAAGAACTGCTTCTGGGGGTGACGCTGCAGGGAGCGCAAAGATTCAGTTGCCATCGGGCCGTCCATACCAGTACCCCCGGTAAAGCCATTCTGATTGAGCCGGGTGCTGTGCATGATGGTTATGCGGCACAGCCGACAGGGTTTACCTATGCCATGCTGTATATCCCCCAGAACTACGTCGCCGATAGTCTGAGCCGATACGGAATGGGGGATATCTCGGTCATTCAGGCCGCATTTCGCCACACGCTGACCGAAGATCGCGAGCTGATCGTCGCCATCTCGCAGGCGTTTGACGCCATTCACCACAATGAAGGCCGACTCGCTCGTGATGAAGGGCTGGATCGCCTGATGGCGCACCTTATGCCGCATGTCGAACGGAAACCGGCCATAGCGCTCACCGAATCATTGCTGAAGATGAACCGGGTGCGGGACTATCTGCATGAACATCTCGCCTGGAACCCGGGGCTTGATGAACTGACCCACATCAGCGGTATCGATCGCTTCCGGCTCAGCAGGCAGTTTAAGGCCGCTTTCGGTCAATCGCCCCATGCCTATCTCGTCCGGCTACGCTTGCGTACTGCCCGCCAACTGTTAGCGAGCGGTCTCTCCCCGGTGCTGGTTGCCTCGCAAACCGGTTTTGCCGATCAGAGCCATTTGGGACGCTGGTTTAAACGCGCCTACCGGATCACTCCGGCCACCTTCCAGAGCAACTGCACAAACGTTCTATACTGATCACCGGTCCCTGAGCGAAGATATTTTTTCGTATGACAGACGGGACTTTTTAAACATGTTTGATACCAAGATTGCCTATATTCTGCGCGACGATTTGCCAACCTGGCAGCGTCTTAATGTGGTCGCTTTTCTGGCCACCGGGATCGCATCTGCGGCGCCAGAGATAATGGGTCAACCCTATATTGATTCTCTGGGACGGACCTACGGCAATATGTCCGGGCAGCCGATGCTGATATTTGAGGCGAATCTCGACAAGCTGAAAACGGTGCATCGCAAAGCGCTTGAGCGGGGCGTAACCCTTATTCCTTACATTCATGCGATGTTTTCCACCGGCCATGATGAGGCTAATCGGGAAGTATTCCGCGCGGCAGATGGCGATAATCTGGATCTGGTGGGAATTGGTCTGCGTGGCCCCAAAAAAGAGGTCGATAAGGTGATAAAAGGGATCGCTCTGCACAAATAATATCTCAGCAGTTACCTCTCGTTATTCAGGGATGAGTTAAATCTTAAACAATACGGCTATGGCGGGCCCGAAATCGGCCAGCAAGAGTGGGGCAAAATTCTCGAGGTGTACGATCCGTTTGGCAACAGAATACGCTTCTGCGAGAGTTGAATTAACACCGCCGTTGACGCGACTGCCCGCGACATTGCGGGCAGTATTTAACCGCTGGATTATTGACAGCCAGCGCTACCCACCATGTTCTCATCGCTGATATCCACCAGCGCGCTGCGGAAAGAGGCAGTGAACATCGGGCCATGGCCCAGACCGGGGAAATCCCGGTAGGCGGTATTGACGCCTTTCTCTTTCAGGGTGGTGAGCGAGGTGTGAATTTTCGTCAGTATCCCGTCGAGGTGCTTTTCACGGTTATCGTTCGGCATCGCCGATCCTTCCATGATCGACAGGTGTTTTGCGCAGTATTGTGACGGATTGACCGCCGTAATACGGCTCAGCAGTGCGTCATTGCCTCTGCCCAATGACGGGCTGGCGCTGTAGTACCGCTGAAACAGGGAGGACGACAGCCAGGCATCCAGGACGAACAGACCGCCGAAGGAGTGCCCCCACAGGCCGCGGCGCTGGGGATCGATGTTCAGCCCTTGCTCGGCCTTGACGGCTATGCGCGTTTCGAGTAACTGGCGGAAATCGTTGCTACCGCCGCTTTTACGATTAGCGCGCTCACCGCTGGTACTGGCTTTGCCGCTTTGTACGCCTGCTGGCGTATAGTCATAGGCGCGGGCATTGAGATCGAAGGGGAGGTTGGTCTGATATCCGACCGCCACGATCACCGGCGGTGATTTGTCTGCCAGCTGCCGGAGCAGGGCTTCATCCAGCCGGTCCATGACCGCATTGCCGTCAAGCATATACAACACCGGGTAGCCCGAAGCCGGCGCGGCTTTATTCGGGACGGCGGTCCAGACCCTGTAATGGCGGGAGCCGTCGGCAGAATCGAACTGATTAACGCTGAAGTGGTAAAGCGCGGAGCCCTTATCCGCGATGCTTGGTCCCAGCGGCTGCATATCCGGTCTCGCCAGACTCTGCGTGCTGACGATTAAGGTCAAACAAGAAACAAGAGAAAACAACGCCTTGCTCGGGCGTGTTGCACGATACTCACGGGCATACATCTGATGATTATTCCTTTTCTGCTGGTGGTATCGTCGTTCCGGCCATGTTGTGTTCCCCTGCGATGCCAGTATACCGTACCAGATAACTCATTAATGCAAATGATAATAATTACCAATATCATTCAATGATTGCAACCTTAATTAAAAGCCTCGTGGAAAAGAAAGACCCGGCAGGAACGATCGCTGGTGGCAAGGCAGTCTGAATCTCCCAGGTCATCTTGAGTACGATGACCTGGGAGATGTATGCTTTACATCCACATAAAATCTTGCAGGAGCAGCTATGTCGGAAGTGCCAGGAATGCCACCGTTGTTCTATCGTGCAGAAGGGGAAGGCCCCTTAGTCATCATGCTTCATGGTCTTTTGATGAATGGGCGGTGTTGGGATGATAACGGCTTTATCGCGGCTACATTTGGGCGAGATAAATCGTCCCGCCAGGTCGACCATCGCTCAGGTACTTAACTATATAAAAGGCCAATGATTTTCGGGTGTAAGGGCGTTATTTTGTCAGACCCTACGTGTTGTTGGTCGCCTGGTGACATTGTGGCGCCAGGATACCGACAGGTTACTCTCAGCAGGCGGAAGCGAATTTTTAACCAGGGAAAATAATGACGCATCAGGAGATAGTCCAGCGCATATTGGCAGATGACCCGCTGAGAATGGCGGCCATGGTTTCAGACCGGGCCCCGGCGCTGAAGCGGCTGAGACGGTCAGAGCTATAACAGTTTTTATAAACGACTATTTTTTTATGGCTGATATACTGTCAGGCATCTCAGCTCTCCCGGATCGTGCCATGAAAAAATACCAGCAGCTTGCGCAGCAGTTAACCGAACAGATGGCGCTTGGCGTCTGGCAACCCGGCGACCGCCTGCCGTCGCTGCGTGAACAGGTGGTCAGCAGCGGGATGAGTTTTATGACCGTCAGCCATGCTTACCAGTTGCTGGAAAGTCAGGGGCGGATTATTGCCCGGCCGCAGTCCGGTTACTATGTGGCGCCGAAGCCGGTCAAGCTACGCCAGCCGGCACCGCCCGCGCAGGTGACACGCGATGAAGCGGTGGATATCAATACCTACATCTTTGAGGTGCTGCAGGCCAGCCGCCGGGCCTCGATGCTGCCGTTTGCCTCGGCCTTTCCCGACCCGCGCCTGTTCCCGCTCCAGCAGCTAAACCGCTCGCTGGCGCAGGTGAGTAAAACGGCGACGGCGATGAGCGTCATTGAAAACCTCCCGCCGGGAAATAGCGAACTGCGCCACGCGATCGCCCGTCGCTATGCCCTGCAGGGGATGAATATCTCGCCGGATGATATTGTGATCACCGCCGGCGCCCTGGAGGCGCTGAATCTCAGCCTGCAGGCGGTGACCGAACCGGGCGACTGGGTGGTGGTGGAGAATCCCTGTTTCTACGGCGCATTGCAGGCGCTGGAGCGATTGCGCTTAAAAGCACTGTCGGTGGCGACAGACGTCAAAGAGGGGATTGATTTAGACGCCCTGGAGCAGGCGCTACAGAACTACCCGGTCAAAGCCTGCTGGCTGATGACCAACGGGCAAAACCCGCTCGGCTTTACCCTCAGCGCCGAGAAAAAAGCCCGGCTGGTGGAGCTGCTGACGCGTTATAACGTGGTGCTGATCGAAGACGATGTCTACAGCGAGCTCTATTTTGGCCGGGAAAAGCCGCTGCCGGCGAAATACTGGGATCACAATGAGATGACGCTGCACTGCAGCTCATTTTCAAAATGTCTGGTGCCGGGCTTTCGCATTGGCTGGGTGGCGGCAGGTAAACACGCCCGACGGATTCAGCAGTTGCAGCTCATGAGTACCCTCTCGACCAGCTCGCCGATGCAGCTGGCGCTGGTGGATTATCTCTCTACCCGGCGTTATGACGCGCATCTTCGCCGTCTGCGCCGCCAGCTTGCCGAACGCAAACAGCTGGCCTGGCAGGCGCTGCTGCGCCATTTACCCGCCGAGGTCAAAATCCATCATAGTGATAGCGGCTATTTTCTGTGGCTGGAGCTGCCGGAAGGCGCTGATGCTGGCGAACTGAGCGCCCGTGCGCTGCAGGATAATATCAGCATCGCGCCGGGTAAAATGTTCTCCACTACCGCCAACTGGGCCTCATTTTTCCGCTTTAATACCGCGTGGGGTTGGGGAGAAAGAGAAGAACAAGGGGTGAAACGGCTCGGTGAACTTATTCGCGAGCTGCTGAGCTGAATCCCAGCCAACATCCCTGAATTTTGAAAGACGACGGGTATAAATATTATTATCAAAGCCTGTCGGTAAATATTTTACCGGCACCGGCCATAGGAAATATGCATAGTCATATTCAGCCTCTAACTCCTTGTCTATAATCCATATTGTTCCCCAGGGTTTGCGGAATGCGCCCCTTGTCACAACCTGAATAAATTTCTCCAGGAGGTAACAGGGCGCCGTCTACCCTTTTTAAGGGAGATATTTTTACGGCATGGCTGCCGCTAATTTTATTGTGACAGGAGTAACACCCAATGAGCAAAAAAATAGCCCGTGGCAGCCTCTATGCACTGGGTATGGCCTGCCTGACCGTGCAGGCCGCGCAACCGCCAACGTCGCTGGATAAAGGAGAAGGTCGGCTCGATATTATTGCCTGGCCGGGCTATATCGAACGCGGCCAGACCGACAAAAACTATGACTGGGTGACCCAGTTTGAAAAAGAGAGCGGCTGCCAGGTGAATGTGAAAACCGCCGCGACCTCTGATGAAATGGTCAGCCTGATGGCGAAAGGGGGTTATGACCTGGTCACCGCCTCTGGTGACGCCTCCCTGCGCCTGATTATGGGCAAGCGAGTGCAGCCGATTAATACCGCGCTTATCGCTAACTGGCACACCCTCGACCCGCGAGTCGAAAAAGGCGCCTGGTTTAACGTCGACGGAAAAGTTTACGGCACGCCGTACCAGTGGGGGCCGAACCTGCTGATGTACAACACCCGGGTCTTCCCGACCCCGCCGGACAGCTGGAACGTGGTCTTTGTCAAACAGGATCTCTCTGACGGTAAAAGCAACAGCGGGCGCATTCAGGCCTATGACGGCCCGATCTATATCGCCGATGCGGCGCTGTTCGTCAAAGCGACGCAGCCGCAGCTGGGTATCAGCGATCCCTACCAGTTAACCGAAGCGCAGTATCAGGCGGTGCTCAAGGTTCTGCGCGATCAACGCAAACTGATCCACCGCTACTGGCACGACACCACCGTGCAGATGAGCGACTTCAAAAACGAAGGCGTGGTTGCCTCTAGCGCCTGGCCGTACCAGGCCAACGGGTTAAAAAGCGAAGGCCAGCCGATCGCCACCGTTTTCCCGAAAGAGGGGGTCACCGGCTGGGCCGATACCACCATGTTGCACAGCGAGGCCAAACACCCGGTGTGCGCCTATAAATGGATGAACTGGTCGCTGACACCGAAGGTGCAGGGTGACGTAGCGGCCTGGTTTGGTTCGCTGCCGGTGGTGCCGCAGGGCTGCAAAGCCAGCACGCTATTGGGGGATAAAGGCTGTGAAACCAATGGCTACAATGAGTTTTCGAAAATCGCCTTCTGGAAAACACCGGTTGCCGAAGGGGGCAAATTCGTACCTTACAGCCGCTGGACACAGGATTATATCGCCATTATGGGCGGTATTTGACTGGCCGGAGGCTGAGCATGACCTATGCAGTAGAGTTTCATAACGTCTCGCGTTTCTACGGCGATGTCCGCGCGGTGGATGGCGTCAGCATGGGGATCCGTGATGGCGAGTTTTTCTCAATGCTGGGGCCGTCAGGCTCCGGCAAAACCACCTGCCTGCGGCTGATCGCCGGTTTCGAACAGCTCTCCGGCGGGGAGATTTCAATCTTTGGCCACAAGGCCAGCGAACTGCCGCCGTGGCAGCGCGATGTGAATACCGTCTTCCAGGACTATGCGCTGTTTCCCCATATGACCATCCTCGATAACGTCGCCTACGGGCTGATGGTGAAAGGGATCGGCAAAAAAGAGCGCCATTTTCGTGCGCAGGAAGCGCTTGAAAAGGTCGCCCTGGGATTCGTCCATACCCGCAAGCCGTCACAACTCTCCGGCGGCCAGCGCCAGCGGGTGGCGATTGCCCGGGCACTGGTCAACGAACCACGGGTTCTGCTGCTTGATGAACCGCTAGGGGCGCTGGATTTAAAACTGCGTGAACAGATGCAGCTGGAGCTGAAAAAGCTCCAGCAGGCGCTGGGGATTACCTTTATTTTTGTCACCCACGATCAGGGCGAAGCGCTGTCGATGTCTGACCGGGTGGCGGTTTTCAATAACGGGCGCATCGAGCAGGTGGATGCCCCGCACGACCTTTATCTACGTCCCAAAACCGCTTTTGTTGCCGGTTTCGTCGGCACTGCCAACGTGTTTGATAGCGATCTGGCTTCACGCCTGTGCGGGATGCATGGCGTCTGGTCTCTGCGCCCGGAACATATCTGCCTTAACCGGGAAGGAGAAGTGCAGGTGGAGGGTACCGTGCAGGCGGTGCAGTACCAGGGCGCCGCCACGCGGATCGAACTGAAACTGGCGGGCGGCGGCAAGCTGTTGGTCAGCCAGGCGAACAGCGATAGCGGCATGGCGCTCAGCGCTCCGCAGGCCGGGCAAACGGTGCTGGCCTCGTGGTCGCGGGCGGCGATGGTGCCGCTGGAACGGGGAGGCTGATATGACGATGGTCATTCCGCGCCCCTCGTCCGGGCGCCTTTCCGGGCTGTTCTGGCGCAAGCCGTCGCTCGGCCTGTTTTTGCTGCTGCTGGCACCGCTGATGTGGTTCGGGATTGTCTATCTGGGATCGTTGTTGACGCTGTTGTGGCAAAGCTTCTATACCTTTGACGATTTCACCATGTCGGTGACCAGCGACCTGACTCTCGCGAACCTCAAGGCATTATTTAACCCGGCAAACTACGACATCATTATCCGTACTCTGGTGATGGCTCTGTCTGTGACCGTTGCCAGCGCCGTGCTGGCGTTGCCGATGTCGTGGTATATGGCCCGCTATACCCACGGCAAAATGAAAGCCTTCTTTTACATCGCGGTGATGCTGCCGATGTGGGCGAGTTACATTGTTAAAGCCTACGCCTGGACGTTGCTGCTGGCGAAAGATGGCGTGGCGCAGTGGTTTCTCGGGCATCTGGGGCTGGAAGGGCTGCTGAACCTGGTGCTGACGATCCCGGCAGTCGGTGGCAATACGCTATCGACCTCCGGTCTGGGGCGTTTCCTGGTGTTCGTCTATATCTGGCTGCCGTTTATGATCCTGCCGGTACAGGCGGCGCTGGAGCGTTTACCGCCGTCTTTGTTGCAGGCCTCCGCCGATCTTGGTGCCCGCCCGCGCCAGACCTTCCGTTACGTGGTGCTGCCGCTGGCGATCCCCGGCATCGCCGCCGGTTCGATTTTTACCTTCTCGCTGACGCTGGGGGACTTTATCGTGCCGCAGCTGGTGGGGCCGCCGGGCTTCTTCATCGGCAACATGGTCTATTCGCAGCAAGGGGCGATAGGCAATATGCCAATGGCCGCCGCCTTTACCCTCGTACCAATTGTGTTGATTGCTCTGTATCTGGCGTTCGTGAAACGCCTGGGAGCATTTGATGCACTCTGAACGCGCACCGTTGTTTCTGAAAATAGCCACCTGGGGCGGGGTGATCTTCCTTCATTTCCCGCTGCTGATAATCGCCCTGTATGCCTTCAATACCGAAGATGCGGCCTTTAGTTTTCCCCCGCAGGGGCTGACGCTACGCTGGTTCAGCGAGGCCGCAGGACGCAGCGATATTATCGAATCGGTGACGTTGTCACTAAAAATTGCAGCGCTGTCTACCGCTATTGCGCTGGTACTTGGCACGTTGGCTGCAGGAGCACTGTGGCGCAGCACCTTTTTTGGTAAGAACGCCGTGTCGCTGTTGCTACTGTTGCCGATTGCGCTACCGGGCATTATCACCGGGCTTGCGCTGCTGACGGCGTTTAAGGCCGTTAATCTGGAACCCGGCCTGCTGACTATCGTGGTGGGGCACGCCACGTTCTGCGTGGTGGTGGTGTTCAACAATGTGATTGCCCGCTTTCGCCGGACCTCCTGGAGCCTGGTGGAGGCGTCAATGGATTTAGGCGCTACGGGCTGGCAGACCTTTCGCTATGTGGTGCTCCCCAATCTGGGGTCGGCGCTGCTGGCGGGCGGCATGCTGGCGTTTGCCTTATCGTTTGATGAAATTATCGTCACCACCTTTACCGCCGGACACGAGCGCACGTTGCCGCTGTGGCTGCTCAATCAACTAGGGCGCCCGCGCGATGTACCGATCACCAACGTGGTTGCGCTGTTGGTCATGCTGGTGACGATGATCCCTATATTGGGCGCCTGGTGGCTCACCCGTGACGGCGACACGAATGCTGAAAACGGCAAATAATTCTCATGTACAGGATAATACTATGCAACATAACCTTTTGATTAACGGTGAGTTAGTGGCAGGTGAAGGCGAAATGGTGCCGGTATTCAATCCTGCCAACGGTGAGGCCATCCTCGAGATCGCCGAAGCCACTGAAGCGCAAGTCAATGCAGCGGTTGAGGCGGCGGACCGGGCTTTTGACAGCTGGAGCCAGACCACGCCGAAGAGCCGGTCGGAATATCTGCTGAAGCTGGCGGATACCATCGACGACCATGCCGAGACTCTTGCGAAACTGGAATCCTTAAACTGCGGCAAACCGCTGCACTGCGTGATTAACGACGAGCTGCCCGCTGTCTCCGATGTGTTCCGCTTTTTTGCCGGGGCAGCCCGCTGCCTGCCGGGGATGGCGGCCGGGGAATATCTCGAAGGGCATACCTCAATGATCCGCCGCGACCCGGTTGGCGTTGTCGCTTCTATCGCACCGTGGAACTACCCGCTGATGATGGCGGCGTGGAAGCTGGCGCCTGCGCTGGCCGCTGGCAACTGCGTGGTGATCAAACCTTCAGAAATCACGCCATTAACGGCGCTGAAGCTGGCCGAGCTGACGAAAGATATTCTGCCGCCCGGCGTGCTGAACGTGTTGTTCGGCCGCGGACAAACCGTGGGCGACCCGTTAACCGCGCACCCGAAGGTGCGCATGGTGTCGTTGACCGGCTCGATCGCTACCGGGGCGCATATTATCGGGCATACCGCTGCCTCGATAAAACGCACTCATATGGAGCTGGGCGGCAAAGCACCGGTGATTGTCTTCGATGACGCGGATATCGACGCGGTTGTGGAAGGGGTTCGCACCTTTGGCTTCTATAACGCCGGGCAGGACTGTACGGCCGCCTGCCGGATTTACGCCCAGCAGGGGATTTACGATCGCCTGGTCGAGAAACTGGGCGCCGCGGTGGCCAGCCTCAAGGTCGGCCAACCGGACGACCCGGCAACCGAACTGGGGCCGCTCAGCTCCCAGGCCCATCTGGAGCGGGTCAGCGCTGCCGTCGAGGCCGCGCGTGGCCTGGCACACATCAACGTGGTCACGGGCGGTAGCAAGGTGGATGGCAAAGGCTACTTCTATCAACCGACGCTGCTGGCAGGGGCAAAACAGGAAGATGCGATCGTCCAGCGGGAAGTGTTTGGCCCGGTGGTCAGCGTGACCTCGTTCAGCGATGAAGATCAGGTTCTGGCATGGGCCAATGATTCGCAGTATGGCCTGGCCTCATCGGTGTGGACTCAGGATGTGGGAAGAGCTCACCGACTGAGCGCGCGTTTACAGTACGGCTGCACCTGGGTAAACACCCACTTTATGCTGGTGAGCGAGATGCCGCATGGCGGGCAGAAACTCTCCGGCTACGGCAAGGATATGTCGATGTATGGTCTGGAAGACTATACGGTGGTGCGCCACGTGATGATCAAACACTAATCGATAAGTAAGCGGCTGTAATGTGATGTATTCATATTTCAGCCGTTTTATGTGGGGTATGAGTGGGTGAGTAAAGCTCAATTCGCATCCCTCGTTCAACCGGGAAGTGCACCTGTCAGCCATCTGGCGGGTTTTTTGCCTATGAAAACAAATTTTGTGGAGTGGAATGCAAACAGTGATCTAAATCAAAATGATACGCATCCAACTTAAGGAAGATTAAGGAACTGTAAATATTCCTTATGAGTGGTGGGTTTATGGCGTTAAGAGACTTTTTTGTACAGACTGAACCTCGCAGACGGCGTTATGGTGTTGCATTGTTTGTTGGGCTTATCTCAGGGGTGGTATCGGCATTCGTAAAATGGGGTGCTGAAGTACCTCTTCCTCCGCGTAGTCCTGTGGACATGTTTACCAGTGCGTGTGGGCCAGAATCATTAATTCGGGCTGCCGGACAAATTGACTGCTCCAGGAACTTTCTCAACCCGCCATATATTTTTCTACGTGATTGGCTGGGGCTGGCAGATCCTAACGCAGCGGTCTATACCTTCGCAGGGCATGTGTTCAACTGGGTGGGCGTAACACACATCATATTTTCCATTGTGTTCGCCGTTGGATATTGTGTTGTTGCTGAAGTATTCCCTAAAATTAAGTTATGGCAGGGGCTACTAGCCGGTGCACTCGCTCAATTATTCGTTCATATGATTTCATTCCCGCTGATGGGCTTAACTCCACCTCTTTTCGACCTTCCATGGTATGAAAACGTTTCTGAGATACTGGGCCACTTAGTTTGGTTCTGGTCGATTGAGATAATCCGTCGGGATCTCCGAAACAGAATTACGCATGAACCTGATGCGGAAGTTCCTGTTAACACGGCATTCAGATAAGTGAATAGCAGGACTTATAATGGCTCGCATTAGCGGGCCATTTTTATCGATGATCGTTAGTCTGTTGCTGGGCTTGTGTGCAGTGGGGGGCTAATTATGTTTACTTACTGATCCTTGTCATTATTGATATCGTCATCCTCTGCGGGTGGTGTGCGGTCTGTTTCATGGTCATTTACAGAGTAGCAACGGACCGGTGATGTATCTGATGGCCTGTCTTTATCAGATGTTGTGGTTATTTTACACACCTCACCATCAGCGGTATTAAATAAAAGAACCTCGATGACATCTCCGCCAGGGCCTTTCTTTTTATCAATGAGTTGCCATGTGCCTGTTTGATTTTCGAATTTACTGTGCTGTTCGTTTGGAAACGGCGGCGGGGATTGTCTGGCATCATCGCAACCAGAGATGCCTATCATGGCAAGAACCGGGAAAATAAATCTCATGTGATTAAACCTGCTTGGCTTGAGTTCATCGGTCAGACGTTAGATGCCTATGAAAGTTCACTGCTGGTGCCCCTAAAACTTAATAGGGCCAGAGCTGTTGCAGGATTTTGGCGTAAAGGTTGTAAGCGGTATCGGCCGACGAGTCATACTTTTACCCGTCGGTTCCGGTGATACCCCTGTTCTGGTTTTAACGTGTTTGAGCAGGAAGGGGGCGACATACCTGCGGGCGAGACAGGCTTACATCGGCAGGACGCTCATCATCAGGTAGGCCATCAGAATACAGATCAGCGTCATATACCAGACAAAACTCATTTAATTACCTTAACTATCCATGGTTCGCAGACGGCTTATGCTGCCGGGTCCGCGCTACAGCGAGAGGCCAATGACCGTGTTAACAACGTCAGAAGCCATCAATACACTGCCTATGATAAGGCATGTTCGTTCTCTTCTGAAAGCACCCAGAACCAGCAAAGTCACTGAAACCACGAAAAAGGGGATAGCAATGGTGCTGAAGGCGCACAACAGTCTTCCGGGCCAACATCTTGTCATGGGTGAGACTATCACGCATCATGCTCATTAGCTTGCTAATAATCACAATGGCAGTTATTGCTAAAACAAATATGAAGAGATATGAGATGATTCTTATGCCCCTTCAAGAGCTAAGCCAGAGTGAGTGCCGGAGATAAGCGCCGGGTGGGGCGCGTAACCCAATTTGAGGTTGCCAGAGCTGCAACCTGTATAAGAACCCTGCATATTCTGCAGGGTTTTTTTTACTCTATCGGAAGCTCGTTTTACAGAGTTAGCGTACCCTGAGGGGGCGCTGATGCTAGCAATTAAATGACTTTTCCGGGTAACTGTCTGATTCATTATGGATAAAAGGAACGTGGCAATATTATTGAGCCTGGGGAGACAATGATGACGTTGTGGGTATTTCAGGCTAGCGTTTGTTCTTTTTAGTCGGCAGGGTAGAGTGACGACGTTCGCGAATGTATGAATAAAGATTGTATACTGCAAGGACCAGCAATATTAGCGCCACAACCAGCACAATAGTTCCGGACATGAACCACCTCGAAAATTAAATGAACAATAAAAAAGTGAAAAAAATCGCACCTGAATATAAATTTACAAGCCGAATAAGGCAAATACTATTTTTCGCTATTTTTATTACAACAGTTTATTAACAAGGTAGTGCTAACTCGTGGCGCCACATCGATTTTTGTGCTGGTTTATGTCACGACATCAACAACATGAGTTACAAGGGATTATGAACGCAAAATAACCCACGCAATTGTCATTGTTATTGTTTTTTTGCCAACGTCCATGGCTTTAATGGGGCGTTTTTCGAAGCGACATAACCATTTTTATATTGCATGATGTTGACTCTGTTGCTTTTAAACTAAAAGAATCAATTGTGCACAATTTTATTCAGGCTTACAGATTATTCGCATTTCATAATTAAACGGAAATGGTTAGCCGACAGGAAATAGTGGCGACGATTGCGCATTGTCCAAAAAAGAAAATGTAGAGAAAATGTTAAAAAATATCTCGCGAGTCCGATACTGCACGGAAAAGAGAGCGTTTGAAGTTTGACTTTGCACACACCCGCATGCGAACATTTATCATAATTTGTTACTTTAACGTTGAACTTGTTTTGAAAAAGATAGTGTTTCTCCTGTCGGTGGCCTGCGCCACGGCACTGCTATACGGTCATTTACCGGCACAGCATATTCGGGGTTGTGAACAGCAAGGGGCCAGTGAAGCCGTTTGCGTTGCAGCGGAGTGGGATAGCGAAAAAGTTAATTTGCTACCGAAATATGACCCTGATTATAACCGGGTTATTGCTGTGCAACAGGCCCAGTCTCAGACCAGTGTTGATAAAACAGCCGCGATAAAATCGTAAAAAAGCAGCCCATGGAGGCTGCTTTTTTAGGTTTCTTTGCTGAGTAAATCAGTAAAACCAACCAAAACGAACAGATAACAGGCTGATAAGCGCAAACGCTGCACCGACATTAATCAGAATTACGGTTTTGCTGGAAACATCCATAACGCCACCTTTATGAGTAAGCCTCTACAGGTATAGTACGAGGTGAAAGGAAGTGCTATCAGACAAGGATGAATTGGGCGTGAAATACCGTAATATTTATGTGGTGTTGTGAATAGTCTGGTACCGCTTGAGTATATAAAGTATGTACCTTTATGGCGCTTGTCAGGGAAGGAATAAGAATGACCCTATACCAGAAAATGCTGGTCTTTTACGCAGTTATGGGATGTATCTGCGCAATAATAAGCTGGTTTTTAACCAAAGAAAGCCGATTTATCCGCCTGCTGGCGGCCTTGTTGATCGGTGCAACATGGCCATTTAGTTTCCCAATGGCGCTGATGGTATCACTGTTCTGATCTTATAAAGCCGCTGGCAATCGGTATATCTATACCCTAAATAATTCGAGTTGCAGGACAAGAGGCGAAGCCGAATTGAACAGCGCTTGCGCTGGCCCCGAAGTGGTGAGGCCCATGGATGGCCGAGTATTGTCAACGCTCATGCAGCTTGAAGTATGCCGGGTATAAACTGTATAAAAATACAGTTTATACTGATGGAGTGATATGATGAACGGCTTTTTCTCCTCCCTGGCTGGCGCGACCGTGCGCTGGCTCGATCTCCCTGGGCGCGGCGAACCAGTGGTCTTTATTCATGGCCTGGGCTGCGCGTCTTCCTACGATTACCCCCGCGTGGTGACCGACCCGGCGTTTCATGGGCGACGGGCGTTGCTTATCGATCTGCCGGGGTATGGCTATAGCGATAAGCCCGCGCAGTTTGGCTACAGTACCCATCAGCAGGCGCAGGTGGTGGTGGAGCTACTCGATCATCTTCAACTGAGCCGCTGCTATCTGTACGGCCACAGTATGGGCGGCAGTATTGCCATTGAAGTGGCTGAGCAACTCGGCGATCGCATTCTGGCCCTGCTGGTGGCGGAGCCTAATCTGTATGCCGGAGGCGGAATGTTCAGCCGGGTTATCGCCGCACAACCGGAAGCTGAATTTGTCGCCAGCGGCTATGCCGACATGCTGGCAGCAGAGACCTCTCCCTGGGCCGGGTGCCTGCAAAACAGCGCACCCTGGGCGGTATGGCGGGGGGCCAGCAGTCTGGTAGCCGGCGTGGCGCCGTCATGGTTCAACCGTTTTCAACAGTTGACCTGCCGTAAGGCCCTGATTTACGGCGAGCTGTCATTACCCGCGCAGGAAGCCGATGACGCCCAGGCCGAGGGTATTGCCTTGCTGACGGTGCCGGATGCCGGACATTCGATGGCCTGGGAAAACCCCGCCGCGTTGGCTGACAGGGTTGCCAGTTTTTGCGCACGGGTGGAAGCAGAAGCGTAAAGCGTGATCCTGGCATGATTATAGAAACGGTATTTCATTAATATTGGTCACTCATTCCAATAATATATGGTGCCCGATAAATGCCGAAGATCCCGATGCCTGCGCTCTCCCTGTTGATTAGCATGTCCTTCGTTATGCAAGGATGTTCAACCCCGACGCCTGGCGGAAGTGAGCGTGGAAGTGAAACGCGTCCGTTACTCACCGCCGCAGAAGCGAGCGCCTTTACCCAGGCGAACTATTTTGCGCGCGGCGGCTTATTGGCATCTCCTGACGGCCCGTGGACGCCGTCGCCGGAGGTTCTGAAAGCACAGGACACGCCGTGGCGGGTGGCCCACAGCGGCGCCCCATACACCAGCGTTCAGCAGGCGTTAAATGCCGCGCTCCGCCAGCAGGCGGGAGATCGCCAGCGCATTACCATTCGGGTGGAGCCGGGCGTCTACCAGGAAACGGTCTATATCCCGGCCGACGC
This sequence comes from Klebsiella sp. R445, assembly GCF_051131755.1. Classification (NCBI taxonomy): domain Bacteria; kingdom Pseudomonadati; phylum Pseudomonadota; class Gammaproteobacteria; order Enterobacterales; family Enterobacteriaceae; genus Klebsiella; species Klebsiella sp. R445. The sequence continues at coordinate 648,646 of NZ_CP180446.1, read as the reverse complement.
TCCGCCGGTCACCATCTACGGCAGCGGGGCCGCTCCCGAAGCGGTGAGAATCGAACTGCCGCTGGATTCACAATTCTCGCCACAACGCTATCGTCAGGTGGTTAACGCGCAACAGCAATACGGTCCGGGAGATCCTGCCTGGTACCAGTACGCGCTGTGCGCCGAGCGGACCACCCCGATGATTGGCACCAACTGCGCGGCGGTGATGTGGGCGCAAAGCGCCGATTTTCAGCTGGCGAATATCAGCATCGTGAACAGCCTGCTCGACAACGTCGATGGTGGAACCCACCAGGGAGTGGCATTACGCACTGATGGCGACCGGGTCCAACTGCAGAACGTCCGCCTGCTGGGGCGTCAGGATACCCTCTACCTGAATACCAGCGATCAACGTAACGCCGCCGTCACCGACCGGATCAGCCGGGTCTATATCAAAGACAGCTACGTCGAAGGGGATGTTGATTATGTTTTTGGTCGGGCGAATGTGGTGTTTGATCAGGTGCATTTCCATACCGTCTCTACGCGTCACTCGCCGGAAGCCTATGTGCTGGCGCCCAACACCTTACCGGACAACCCTTACGGTTTCCTGGTGCTGAACAGCCGCTTTACCGGCGATAGCGGCTATCAGGGGTCGTTCAAAGCGAAGCTGGGGCGAGCCTGGGATCAGGGTGCAGGGAAGACCGGTTATCTGCCGGGCAACACCGCCAATGGCCAACTGGTGATTGCGCACAGCACCATTGACGGCAGCTACGATAAGCTTGCACCGTGGGGTGCTGCCGCAACCACATCGCGACCGTTCCGCGGCAATACCGCCGCAGTACGTCAGCTGAATGATGTGGCCTATAACCGCCTATGGGAATTTGCTAACCACACTCAGCCGGAATGATTAAAACGGCAGTTCGCGCGGGCGGGTCTGCAGAGTTATCCAGCGCAGTTCGGTAAACTCAGCAATGCCTGCCCGACCGCCGAAGCGCCCGTAGCCCGAAGCTTTACAGCCGCCAAACGGCATCTGGGCCTCATCGTGCACGGTGGGGCCGTTAATGTGGCAGATTCCGGTTTGCAGTGCCTGAGCCACGTTCCACGCCCGGGCGCTGTCACGGCTGTAGACTGCAGAGGAGAGCCCGTATTCGCTTTCGTTAGCAACATCCAACGCCTCTTGTTCACTCCTGACGCGAATTATCGCTTTCACCGGCCCGAAGGATTCCTCCTGCCAGATGCGCATCTCGCGGGTGACGCCATCAAGCAGGGTGGCCTGCATCTGTGGAGAGTCGGCTTTACCGCCGGTTAACAGCCGCGCGCCTTTTGCCAGCGCATCGTCAATCAGTGCATTACATCGCGCCACGGTTTTCATATCGACAACCGGGCCTATCAGTCCGGCAGGCAGGGTTGCCGCCCGGTGACTTAATCGCGCGATAAACGCCTCGGCAATAGACTCATCGACGATGATCCGCTCGGTCGACATACAGATCTGCCCGGCATTGGCAAAGGCTCCGAATATTGCCCCGGCCGCCGCCTGGTCGAGGTCGGCATCGTCGAGCACCAGCAGCGGGGCTTTGCCGCCCAGTTCAAGCACCGCCGGCTTCAGATACTGACCGCAGGTTCGGGCAATAATACGGCCTACGGGAGTGGATCCGGTGAAGTTGACACGACGCACCGCCGGGTGGGCAATCAACGCTTCGACCAGCGCCGGGGCATCTGCCGGAGCGCAGGTCAGATAGTTCACCACGCCGTCCGGTAACCCAGCCGCCGCCAGCGCGTCGACGATCAGCGCCTGGCTGGCAGGCGATATTTCTGCGCCTTTAAGGATCACCGTGTTTCCGCAGGCCAGCGGCGTGGCAATAGCGCGGGTGGCGAGGATCAACGGCGCATTCCACGGCGCCATGCCCAGCACCACGCCAGCGCCCTGACGCACCGCCATCGCCAGATTGTCCGGCACGTTCGAGGCAATGACCTGGCCCTCGATCTGGGTGGTGAGGGCGGCGGCTTCACGCAGAATATCGGCCGCCAGATGGACGTTAAAACCGGCCCAGTGGGCCGTGGCGCCGGTTTCTGCCGCCATGGCGGCGATAAACTTCGCCTCACGTAGCAGCAGCTGTTCCGCCGCCTCCAACAGCAGACGGCGTCGCTCAACTGGCGCCGTGTCACGCCATTGCGGGAAGGCCGCCGCTGCGGCCTCGACGCTGCATCGGGCATCGGCAAGGCTGGCCGCTGAGGCGACAGAAGCTGTCTCTTCGCTTAGCGGATGATGGCGGCTGAAGGTGGCCTGACCTTCGGCATCGTGCCATTGGCCGTTGGTGTATAACGTGCAGGTAATTGTCATGGGAAGCCTCACTGGTCTGCGATTTCCCGAGTGTACCGGGTGGCGCAAGCGTGCGGTAAAAGCAGGGCGGTTATCGCACGTTTTTTTCCTGGTTTTGTAGGCAGTTCACAACTTCTGCGAACCGGGGGGACGGGGTGCTGAATTAATCAACGAAAACACCGCTTTCCGCATAACCTGATGCCAATTGATTATTTGCCGGTTGGATTCTGCTGTGCTGTTATTAGAGCACATATAACAAATCGAAAAGGTTTATAACCATGTCTACAGGGAAAACGTTACTTGCGCTGGCGTTAAGCGCATTACTGCCGGCGGGTGCCGCGTGGGCGGCCGGTAACGACACGCTGGTTTATTGCTCCGAAGCTTCACCGGAATCTTTTAACCCGCAAATTGCCAGCTCCGGTCCCTCTTTTGTTGCCAGCTCACAGGTGCTGTATAACCGCCTGATTACCTTCGATCCGCTGAAAAACACGCCGGTCCCGTCGCTGGCGACCGCGTGGACTGTTTCCCCGGATGGCAAAACCTGGACCTTCACCCTGCGTCAAGGCGTTAAGTTCAACAGCAACAAATACTTTACGCCGACCCGCGATTTTAACGCCGATGACGTGCTGTTCTCCGTGCTGCGCCAGCAGGATGCCAAACATCCGTACCACAACGTGTCGCAGGGGCAGTACGAGTATTTCCACGACGTCGGGCTGGATAAGCTGATCAAAGAGGTGAAAAAGGTCGACGACTACCACGTCCAGTTTGTGCTGGCGGAGCCGAATGCTGCCTTCCTCGCCGACTGGGGGATGGATTTTGCCTCAATTCTCTCGGCGGAATATGGCGAAGCCATGCTGAAAAAAGGCACGCCGGAGTACGTCGATACCTGGCCAATTGGCACCGGGCCTTACGCGTTACAGCAATATAAAGTCGACTCGCTGATTCGTTATATTGCCAACCCGCATTACTGGGACGGTGAGGTGCCGACAAAACACCTGATCTTCTCTATTACCCCGAACGTCGAGACGCGTCTGGCGAAGCTGCAAACCAACGAATGCCAGATTATCCCGGCGCCGTCGCCGGTACAGTTCCCGGTCATCAAAGGGAATAAGGATCTGGCGCTACATTCGGTTGAAGCACTGAACGTCGGCTATCTGGCATTTAATACCGAGAAAAAACCGTTTGATAACGTGCTGGTGCGTCAGGCACTGAATTACGCCACCGACAAACAGGCGATCGTCCGCGCGGTATTTTTAGATTCTGGCGCCGTCGCCAAATCGCCGCTGCCGGCAAACATGCTCGGCTATAAGAAAGATCTGCCGGATTACGATTACGATCCGCAAAAGGCTAAAGCACTGCTGAAACAGGCGGGGCTGGAGAAAGGGGCTGAGGTGACCCTGTGGTCAATGCCGGTGCAACGGCCGTACAACCCCAATTCGCGGCGCATTGCTGAAATGATCCAGAGTGACTGGAGCAAAGTGGGCATCAAGGCCAACATCGTGACTTATGAATGGGGTGAATACCTTTCCGGCATGCGCAAAGGGGAGCACGATAGCGCGCTGTTTGGCTGGATGTCGGACAACGGCGACCCGGACAACTTTGCCGGCACCCTGTTGAGCTGTGATAATATTAAGACCGGCTCTAACGTTGCCCGCTGGTGTGATAAGTCCTACGACGCGCTGGTGAAAAAAGCGATTCTGGTCAGCGACCCGCAGCAGCGAGCCGCACTGTATGGCCAAGCGCAGGAGATCTTTTACCAGCAGGCACCATGGATCACTCTGGCAACAGGCAAAACCTTCTACGCCACGCGCAGCAACGTCACGGGCTATAGCGTGAGCCTGATGGGCAGCGATTTTTCTAAAGTAAAACTGAATTAAAGCGAAAGGAGAACAGAATGGCGCATCTGGATGACGTTATCGCCCGCGTGGACGCGGCGATTGCCGAAGGGGTCATCACCCATATGAATGAACTGTTGATCGCTCTTAGCGATGACGCTGAGCTGAGCCGCGACGAGCGCTTTACCCAGCAGCAGCGGTTGCGCACCACCATTGCACATCATGGGCGTCAGCACCATGAAGAGCAGGAGGCGCGCCGCGAGCAGTTAAATAAGGGTGGCGCCATTCTCTGACCGACCGCCTCAGAACTGGCGTCTGGCTACCAGCCAGGCGCCTGCTACCAGCATCACCGCGCCGCACAGCGGCCCCAGCAACGCCCGCCATGGCACCCCGTGCGCTCGGATAATATCAATGACTAATCCACCTACCAGCTGGCTGGCAATCAGCACCGCAATGGTGGTGGCCGCGCCGACGTTTTGATAGCCGCTGATACTGGCGAAGACAAAAAACGACCCCAGCAGGCCCGGGATCAAGGTCCACCATTTAATGCTGACCGCCAGCTCCTGAAATCCTGCTGCCCCGTGGCGCAGCATCAGGATCGTCACGAAAATAACAATCCCGACCAGCGAGTTAAGCAGCATGGCGATCAGGATAGTGGATGCAGACTGGGTGATGCGTACCATCAGGGTATTCTGCACCACCAGCCCGATACCCGCGGCAATCAGGCAGGCGAGGGTCAACGACTGGTTCATGCACTGCCGTCCGGATCGCGGCGATCGTCAAGCTGTAGCTGCATAAAGGTCAGATCCAGCCAGCGACCAAATTTAGTCCCCACCTGCGGCATCTGCCCGGTTGTGACAAAACCCAGCGTTTCATGGAGATGCAGCGAGGCCTGATTTTGCGCTTCGATCCCGGCCACCATCACGTGTTTATTAAGCCGACGGGCTTCGTCGATCAGCGCTACCAGCAGGGCGCGTCCCAGCCCTTTACCCTGATGGTCGGGGTGTACATAGACCGAATGCTCGACGGTATGACGAAAACCGTCAAAAGCGCGCCAGTCGCCAAATGAGGAGTAGCCGGTAACCACGCCATCTTCTTCACTGACCAGCACCGGAAAACCGGCCAGCTGCCGGGCTTCAAACCACGCAAGGCGGTTATGGGTATCGACGGTTTTGTCGTTCCAGATAGCGGCGGTGTGCAGGACCGCGTGGTTGTAGATTTCGGCGATCGCAGCGCAATCTTCTTTGCCAGCGTAACGAATGGACATAGCAGACCTCAGTGACTGTACACTATAGTAGTACGATATTATTACAATACTGTACGTAACGCTGTCATCTGTTTTAGCGAAAAATTTCTCATCCCGGCTAGTGTAAAGGCTTTCGTGCAATGGGACAGGCTAAGGATTTCGTAGGGCATCATCTTGTTGCGGGTCAATTCATACACTATAGTACTACGCTATGAACACGACTGAAGACAATATGAATCAGCGCATTAGCGCACGCATACGCATCGAACGTGAATCTCGCGGCTGGTCGCTTAGCGACCTGGCCGAGCGCGCCGGAGCCTCCCGCGCGATGATCCACAAGATCGAACGCGGCGAAAGCAGCCCGACGGCCTCGATGCTCGGGCGGCTTTCAGGCGCCTTTGGCATCAGTATGTCCACCCTGATTGCCAGAGCGGAAATGCAGGAAGGGAAACTGCTGCGTTTTGCCCAGCAGCCGGTCTGGCGCGATCCGCAAAGCCACTATCTGCGGCGTCACGTCTCTCCGCGCAGCGATCTGCCGATCGATCTGGTGCAGGTGGAGCTGCCGGCCGGCAGCGATGTCCCGATGCCGGCGGCGTCATATGCGCTGGCGCGTCAGCTTATCTGGCTGCAGCAGGGGGAGCTGGTTTTTGTCGAGGGTGCCACCCGGCACGAGATGCGGGCCGGCGACTGCCTCGAACTGGGGCCGCCAAACGACTGCCGGTTTATCAATGAATCCAACGCATCCTGTACCTACCTGGTGGTGCGGTTAAATCAATCTGCCTCATAATGCCAATGTGCGCGGCGTCAATTGCGACTAGCCTTGGTACAGGCTTTTAACTGGAGGAGTTTGCTATGGCTTTTCATCCACAGCGTCATCGTCGACTGGTGCTGGCTTCCCGCCCGCACGGTGAACCGACCGGGGATAATTTCCGTCTGGAAGAGGGCGATGTGCCGACCCCAGGCCCAGGTCAGCTGCTGTTGCGCACGGTCTATCTCTCATTGGATCCCTATATGCGTGGCCGTATGAGCGATGCGCCATCCTATTCGCCACCAGTGGAAATTGGCGCGGTGATGGTCGGCGGTACGGTGAGCCGTGTTGAAGTCTCCCATCACGCTGATTTTAAAGCTGGTGAATGGGTACTGGGCTACAGCGGCTGGCAGGACTATGAACTCTCCGACGGGAGCGGGCTGGTAAAACTGGGCACCGACCCGCAGCATCCTTCCTGGGCGCTAGGGGTACTCGGCATGCCTGGGTTTACCGCCTATATGGGGCTACTGGATATCGGTCAGCCGAAGGCCGGTGAAACGCTGGTGGTGGCTGCCGCGACCGGGCCAGTAGGCGCCACGGTCGGGCAGATTGCTAAGCTCAAAGGCTGCCGTACGGTGGGGATCGCCGGGGGCAGTGAAAAATGTCGCTACGCGGTGGAGACGCTCGGGTTTGATGTTTGTCTCGATCACCATGCGCAAGATTTTGCCGCCCAGCTGGCTGCGGCCTGCCCGCAGGGGATTGATATCTATTATGAAAATGTCGGTGGTAAGGTGTTTGATGCCGTTCTGCCGCTGCTCAATACCTCGGCGCGCGTGCCGGTCTGTGGCTTAGTCAGCGGCTATAACGACACCAGCCTGCCGGAAGGGCCGGATCGTCTGCCGCTGCTGATGGGGACGCTGCTGAAAAAACGCATCCGTATGCAGGGTTTTATCATCGGCCAGGACTACGGCCATCGTATTGCCGAGTTCCAGGCTGAAATGGGCCGCTGGGTGCAGGAAGGTAAAATCAAATATCGCGAGCAGCTGATCGATGAGCTGGAGCGTGCGCCCGAGGCGTTGATCGGCCTGCTGAAGGGCAAGAACTTCGGTAAAGTGGTGGTCCGCGTTTCGCCCGACGATTAACTTCGCGCCACGCTTCGCAAAACGATGATAAGAAAACCCGGATAACGCCAGCTATCCGGGTTTTTTGTGTTATTCCCCGGTGGCCTGCGCTTACCGGGATGGCAAAAGCGTTACTCGAACCGCCAGGCGAGGTTCAGGCCGACGCCGTAGTTACGCCCTGGTGCTGGCTCGTAATAGCGGCCGTTGGACTCGTTGACGATAACCGAACCGACGTAACTGCGGTCAAACAGGTTGTCGATGCGGCCGAACAGATCCATATCCATCTTGCCGTAGCTCCATTTATACCCGGTGGTGAGACCGACCACCGTCCACGATGGCGCTTTGGCGGTGTTCTCATCGTTGGCCATAATATCGCTCATATAGCGGATATCGCTGCCGGCGTACCAGCCGCGGTCCGGCTGATAGCCGAATGAGGCGTACCCCATATTGCGCGCGATGCCCGGAATACGATTACCATTGCAGTTGCTGTCGTCACAGACGTTGGTGCGGTAGGTTGCATCCAGCCACGTCCACGCGGCTTTCAGGCGCCAGTTCTCAGCAAACTGCTGATCCAGCCCCAGCTCCAGCCCCTGACGGCGCGTCTTACCGGCGTTCTTATAGCTGGTACGCCCGCCGCTGCTGGCATCCACCACAATCTCGTTATCGGTATTGGTCTGGAACAGGGCCGCGGTAAACAGGCCGTTGCCGATCCGCGTCTTGCTGCCGATCTCGACCGTTTCGTTGGTCGATGGTTGCAGGCCGAAGTTCAGGCCGCTCTGATTATCCGAACGGTAAGATAACTCGTTAATGGTCGGCGTTTCAAAGCCGCGACCGGCGGAGAGATAGACGTTCCAGGCATCGGTCACCGCGTACTTCAACGAGCCTGCCGGCAGCCATTTGTGGTAGCTGGCCTCGCCGCTGTCATCGCCATTGCCAGTCGTAATGTATTGATCGTTGGAGTCGAACCATACTGAACTGTAGCGTACCCCGGCATCGAGGGAGAGCTTCTCCGTCAACTGCCACTGGGTCTGCAGATAGGGATCGAGGTTCCACATCAGGTTACGTTCATTGCGACGCAGGCTGGCTTCTTCACCGTACTGCGGCGCGCCGTTGACCATCACATAGTTTTCATAGCCTTTACGGCGCTCGCTCATGTTTTCATAGTCGAGCCCGGTGGTAAAGGTGACCGGCACCAGCAGTTCGCCGCGGTGGGTCCAGCGGGTATCAATGCCCTGATAATGGCGCGTCAGATCGATAACCCCGCCGGCATGGGTTGGGTTGAGCTGTGGCGCCCGGGGAATTGACTGATATTGCGTGGTCTCACGTTCCCCGGCGTACATCATGACGCTCAGGTCATCCTGCTCGCTGAGCGCTCTTTCGTAGCGCAGCCCCGCCTGGGTCTGTTTTGTCGATTTACGGGTATTGTACTGGTCACCGCGAGGCGACTGGCGCGGATTACTCTGCCACTCATCGTAGCTCAGCCCGCCGGCATCATTGGCTTTGATATCCACGCTGTTAAACAGCAGGGTCAGCTTACTGACATCATTGATGCGCACGCCGAGCCTGGCGTTGGCCAGGTTTTTACGGGCACCGCTGTGGTCGCGATAGCCGTGGGTGGTGAAGCGGTTGGTCGAGACGGTGTAATCGACGTCACCGGCGTGGGTTCCGTCGCCGACGGAACCGGTCGCCTTCAGGCCGTAGTGCCAGGTCCCGAAACTGCCGTAATAGCTGCTGGCTTCGATGGTCGGCGGTTGGCTGCCGGTCTGGGTCGACACATTGATCACCCCGCCGGAGGAGTTCCCGTACAGGGCAGAGAAGGGACCGCGCAGGACCTCAAGGCTCTCCACGCTGCCAATATCAATATTCGAGGTTTGCCCCTGGCCGTCGGGCATGGTGGCCGGAATGCCGTCAACGTAGATACGCAGTCCGCGCACGCCGTAGGTTGAGCGGGAACCAAAACCGCGAATCGATAATTGCAGATCCTGGGCGTAGTTCTGTCGGTTCTGCACCTGCAGCCCCGGCACCGCACCCAGCGACTCGGAAAGGTTCACCCGCGGGGCGGCCTGACGCATTTCATCCCCGTTAACCACGCTGACGGCGGCGGGGGTATCAAGTTCGGACACCGTGGTCGGTGCGGCGGTGACGACCATGGTTTGCTCGTCGCTCTCGGCCAGGGCAAAGAGAGGTAACAGGAGGGCAGGAAGCGCAACCGTGCGCACGGAAAGGGTTTTCATGACAGCTACTCGTAAAACGAACCAAACGGAACATATACGCACATGTTAATCCTTTTGTAATTATTTGAAAATTATTAACAGCATTTTAGTTAAATAATGGCACCGAATGGCTATTTTCGCGTCGTGGATGCAGAATAGCGCTCCACTTTACCTCAAATAATGATTACTATTCGCATTTGAAAATAACGCAAAGCCATGACTTTGCATCACGGAAGCCATGTTGAGCAGGCATATAGTTGTTTTATCAAAGGGAGTCGTCATGTCATTACGTCATCTGTCCGCGCCGCGTCTGCGCCGTTCACTGTTGTTAACCTCTTTACTGCTGGCGGGGAGCTTTAGCGCTCATGCGGCAGACGAAATGCTGCGCAAGGCTGTGGGTAAGGGCGCATACGAAATGGCTTACAGCCAGCAGGAAAATGCACTGTGGGTCGCTACGTCACAAAGCCGCGCGCTGGATAAAGGCGGGATTGTTTACCGTCTGGATCCCACCACCCTCGAAGTTACCCAGATCATTCATAACGATCTGAAGCCGTTCGGCGCGACCATCAACACCACCACGCAAACGCTGTGGTTTGGTAACACCACCGACAGCACCGTCACCGCAATTGATGCGAAGACCGGCGCCGTGAAAGGCCGTCTGGTGCTTGACGACCGCAAACGCAGCGAAACCGTGCGCCCGCTGGCGCCCCGTGAACTGGCGGTCAATGAAAAAACCAACACCGTCTACATCACTGGTCTGGGTAAAGAGAGTGTTATCTGGGTTGTGGACGGCGACAAGCTGACCCTGAAAGATACCATCAGCAATACCGGCGCTATGGCTACTGGCCTGGCGGTAGATGCTGATGCCAAGCGTATTTACACCACCAATGCCGATGGCGAACTGCTGACCATCGACAGCGACAGCAACAAAATCATCAGCCGTAAAAAGCTGCAGGATGACGGCAAAGAGCACTTCTATCTGAACCTGAGCCTGGATACCGCCGGTCATCGCGCCTTTATCACCGACGGCAAACAGCCGGAAGTTCTGGTGGTCGATATCCGCGATGGCAAAGTGCTGCAGAAAATTGCCGCGCCGGAATCGCTGGCGGTGCTGTTCAACCCGACGCGTAACGAAGCCTATGTGACCCATCGTAAAGCCGGTGAAGTGAGCGTGATTGACGGCAAAACCTACAAAGTCGTCAAAACCTTTAAAACCCCGACTCACCCGAATAGCCTGGCGCTCTCCGCCGACGGTAAAACGCTGTACGTCAGCGTGAAGCAGGAATCCAGCCGTCAGAAAGAAGCCACCCAGCCGGATGACGTTATCCGTATTGCGCTGTAAATCGTTTTTGAGGAGGGGGCAACCCCTCCCACCCGCCTGAATCACCCTCTGTTACAAACACCGATTGGCCTGAAGAATGTAATGACATTACAATCAATACTTTCCCCGCCGCTGCGGGGCAATGGTTATCATTCAGGAGGAAGTATGAATAAGCCATTTATGGTGCTGTGCGCTGGCGCGATGCTGGCACTGCTCGCAGGTTGTAGTTCAAACTACGTCATGACAACGAAAAGTGGGCAGACCATTGTGACTCAGGGCAAGCCGCGCCTGGATAAAGACACCGGTATGACCAGCTATGTCGATGAATCTGGCAACCATCGCCAGATTAACAGCAGCGAGGTATCGCAGCTGGTGGAAGATAATTAAGTGACAGCAGGTGGTTTGCCCGTTTCCGGGCAAACCACAACCGGTTTACTTCTGTAACGTCTGCACGCCAGGCGCTTCGCTATGAATAGCATGAACGCGTTTGCGCACGCCAAACCAGCCAGCTACCAGCAATACCGCAATCAGTGGAATCGAACCGATGGTATAGGTACCGTTCGGGTAATCGAAAGCCATCAGTACCAGTACGCTGAGTAGGAACAGCAGGGTCAGCCAGGAGGTAAACGGCGCACCCGGCATTTTAAAGCTCACATCCGCCGCTTTCCCTTGCTTAATCGCCTGACGCAGTTTCATCTGGCACACCACGATAAAGGCCCATGAGGCGATAATCCCCAGCGATGCCACGTTCAGCACGATCTCAAACACCTGCGACGGCACCAGATAGTTCAGAAACACCCCGAAGACATACACCACCAGCGTCGCCAGAATCCCGGCGTACGGCACGTGATGACGGCTCATCTTCGACATGAACTTCGGTGCAGAACCGCCCATCGACATCGAACGCAGAATACGCCCGGTGCAGTACAGGCCGGAGTTCAGGCTGGACAGCGCGGCGGTCAGCACCACGATGTTCATCACGCTACCGATATACGGCACGCCCAGCTTAGTGAAGAAGGTAACGAACGGACTTTGTCCGGCCTGATAGGCATTCCACGGCAGCAGCAGCACCAGCAGCACGACTGAACCGACGTAGAACAAGCCGATACGCCAGATCACGCTGTTGATTGCGCGCGGCACCACGGTCTGCGGATCTTTACACTCACCAGCGGCGGTGCCCACCAGTTCGATAGAGGCAAAGGCGAACACCACGCCCTGAACCAGCACCAGCGCCGGCATCAGGCCGTGCGGGAACAGGCCGCCGTTATCGGTGATCAGATGGAAACCCGTGGCGTTGCCGTCCAGCGGCTTACCGCTGCCGAGGAACACCGTCCCCACCACCAGGAAAGCGACAATCGCCAGCACTTTGACCAGCGCAAACCAGAACTCCATTTCGGCGAACCACTTCACGCCGATCATGTTCATGGTGCCGACGATTGCCAGCGCGCCGAGGGCGAAGACCCACTGCGGGACATCACCGAAGGCACCCCAGTAGTGCATATACAGCGCCACGGCGGTGATATCGACAATCCCGGTCATCGCCCAGTTAACGAAGTACATCCATCCCGCCACGTAGGCCGCTTTTTCACCTAAGAATTCGCGGGCATAGGAGACGAAACTGCCGCTGGAGGGGCGATGCAATACCAGCTCGCCGAGGGCGCGTAAGATAAAGAATGAGAACAGGCCGCAGACCAGATAAACCAGCGCCAGGGCTGGCCCGGCCATCTGTAAACGCGCACCAGCGCCGAGAAACAGACCGGTACCGATAGCCCCGCCGATGGCGATCATCTGTACCTGACGGTTACCCATCGCTTTGTGATAACCCGCTTCCTGAGAGTTTAGCCAGTGACGCTTGGCGGCGTGATGTTCCGCCGTTGTGTTGTGCTTAGTATTCATTGTAGTACCCATTTTCCTGTCAATGTCCATGAGTGGTTCTGCGCACTGCGTAGACGCAGTGCGTTATGCTGGCTTTCCCATCATTCTGACGTAGGAGATAAGCAGAGCATGGCGCAGCATCCTACACGTAACGAGATAGTCACGCACGTAAAACATCACTGCACCGCACTTGCTTAAATATCAATGAGTTCAACGACGAAGGTGTGCTAACAGCAGGCTAAAGGCAGTGGTATGCTGCCGACGCCCAGGGTAATAGAGGTGATATCCGGAGAAAGACGGGGTCCAGTTTTCCAGCACCCGCACCAGCCGTCCCTTCGCCAGCGCCTCCTCGACGCTATCCTCAGGAACGTAGGCCAGACCCAGCCCGGATTCAGCGGCGTCGATACGCTGCGGGAGGCTGTTTAAGATGATTTGCCCCTCTACGCGCACGCGCACTTCGCGGCCATCCTGTTCAAACTCCCAGGCATAAAGCCCGCCGAGGGTCGGCAGACGCATATTGATGCAGCGATGCTGTTCGAGATCGTGAGGGGTCTGCGGGGTACCATAGCGCTGCAAATAGTCCGCGGAGCCGATCACCGCCATGCGCATATCGGGGGCGATACGCACGGCAATCATATCTTTGGCCACCTGTTCGCCGAGGCGAACCCCGGCGTCAAAGCGGCCATCAACGATATCGGTCAGGCCGTTATCCACGGTAATTTCGATATTGATATCCGGGTATTGCAGCATGAAGGTTTTCAGCGCCGGCCACAGCAGGGCGCTGGTGGCATGCTCGCCGGCGGTCAGGCGAATGTTACCCGCAGGCTGGTCACGGGTATCGCGCAGGGTGGCCAGTTCCTGCTCAATCTCCATCAGATGCGGGCTCAGACGCTGGAACAGCCTTTCTCCCGCTTCCGTCGGGGCGACGCTGCGGGTCGTTCGGGACAGCAAACGCACGTCGAGGCGGGATTCGAGATTGCGCATCGCGTGGCTGAGGGCCGACTGAGATATCCCAAGCTGGGCAGCCGCGCGGGTAAAACTGCGCTCGCGGGCCACCACCATAAACGACAGCAGGTCGTTAACGTTATCTTTTAACATCGGTTTTCCAGATTAATGAATTCTGCTCATGGTTGCTCTCTTATTTTGTAGTCTAATCAGCGCCGTGGTTTTTCGCTACTTGCAACACACAGCTCATGTTGAGAGAAACGATGATGAAGATTACTCGCAGCGGCTCTCTGCATCCTGAAAAGGCCCGATGAAGGCCTGCCAGCACGACATTTTTGCGGGCGAGCTGATAGCGCGCATTTCCCTTCCAGGCTAAGATATTCGGCCCCAAAAATGGCCGGGAGACAGCCATGAAAATCAACATAGTGGGTACCAGCGGCTCGGGCAAATCGACCCTGGCGCGCCGGTTGGCGCAGACGCTATCGGTTCCCTGTATTGAGATGGACACCCTGTACTGGCAGCCGCACTGGCAGGGCACGCCGGATGACGCTTTCTTTGACAAACTGGCGGCGGCCATCGACCGCCCCGACTGGGTGCTGGACGGCAACTACAACCGCAGTCGTCCGGTGAAGTGGCGTGACGTCGACATGGTCATCTGGGTTGACTACGGTTTCTGGCGGACCCTCTGGCAGGCCGTTTTCCGCGCCATTTCCCGCGCGCGCTCACAGCAGGAGCTGTGGCCGGGTACCGGCAACCGCGAAAGCTTCCGCCGCTCCTTTTTTAGCCGCGAATCCATTCTCTGGTGGACCATCACCACCTGGAAAAAGAACCGCCTGCGTTATCAAATGGATATGGCCGACCCGACCTGGCAGCACATCCGCTTTATTCGTCTGCGCAACCAGCAGCAGACCGAGGCCTTCGTGCGTCAGCTGCAACAGCAGGTTGCCGCGCACTTGGCGCCAGACTGACAGGCCGACAGAGACAGGCGCAAAGCCTGTATATCTATTTTCCGGCAGAGCACATGTAAATAAATTGTTTCTCAACGACCGCAGCTGATTCTAATAATGCAGGCATGTTAGTTAATACGAGCCTGCGAAATGTCTTATCGAATCAGTATTCTGGATAAAAGTCCGCTGGCGGCGGGGGAAACTGCCGTACAGGCGCTGACGCGTACATTAACGTTGGCGCAACAGGCCGAAACCTGGGGCTATCACCGCTTCTGGGTTGCCGAACATCACAACACCGATCAACTTGCCAGCCCGTCACCGGAAGTGGTGATCGCCTGGATCCTCGGCCAGACCCGGCAGATTCGCGTCGGATCCGGCGGCGTCATGCTGCAACACTACAGCCCGTATAAAGTAGCGGAAAACTTTAATCTGCTGGCTTCGCTTGCTCCGGGTCGTGTGGATCTGGGGGTGGGTAAAGCGCCGGGCGGCCTGCCGCTGTCAACCCGGGCGTTGCAGCAAGGCGTTCACGCCGAAGAGAAAGGGACCTTTGCCGACAGCCTCGCCCAACTGGATAACTGGCTGTCGCTGACGGAGGACACCGGCGAAGAGAGCCTGCGTGCGACGCCGGTTCCCCCACGCCGCGCAGACGGCTTTCTGCTGGGCGCCAGCCTCGAAAGCGCGGAACTGGCCGCCCGGCTGGACTGGCATTTCGTGTTTGCCGCCCACCTGAACGGCGATAAAACCTTGCTGCGCGATGTACTGACCCGCTGGCGGGCCCTGAGCCGTCGCCAGACTATCGTGGCGGTGCAGGCGATCGTTGCCGCAGACCGGACCACGGCCCTGACGCTGGCAAAACAGGTTGAAGTGTGGGGCGTGGAGCTGGAAAACGGCCAACGGGTGACCGTCGGGAGCGAGGCCCAGGCGCTGGCTTTTGCCCGCCAGGCCGGAAGCCCGCCGACGCACATTGCCCGTCGGGAATCATCGCTGCTGGCCGGCACCGCCGACGAGGTGAAAGCCCAGCTCGATGCGCTGCACGCCGCCTGGCAGATCGACGAATTTATTATCGATACCCCAGTGAGTGAAGGGCAGGCGCGACTGGATTCGTTACGCTTGCTGGCTCAGGTCCACCATCGCGCGGAGGTGCTGTCATGAGTTTTGAACAACAACTGATTGGCTGGCGCCGCGAACTGCATCAGTTCCCGGAACTCTCGCTGCAAGAGGTGGCAACCACCGCCCGTATTCGCGACTGGCTGGAAAGCGGCGGCCTGCGGGTGCTGCCCTACGAACTGAAAACCGGACTGGTGGTGGAGGTGGGCAGCGGCGACAACATCATTGCCCTGCGGGCCGATATCGACGCTCTGCCCATTGAGGAGAACACCGGGTTGCCTTACCGCTCGCAGCACGAAGGGGTGATGCACGCCTGCGGCCACGACATTCACACCAGCGTGATGCTCGGCGCCGCGCTTCTGCTGAAAGAGGCAGAAGCGCAGCTGCCAGGTCGGGTGCGGATCCTGTTTCAGCCCGCAGAGGAGAACTTCGGCGGCGCGAAAACGCTGATTCGTGCCGGAGCGCTGGAAGGCGTGCGGGCGATTTTTGGCATGCACAATGAACCCGGTCTGCCGCTGGGCGAGTTTGCCACCCGCGGCGGCGCCTTCTACGCCAACGTCGATCGTTTTGTGTTTAAGGTGACCGGCAAAGGTGCGCACGCTGCGCGTCCCCATGAAGGCAAAGACGCGATTTTGCTGGCAAGCCAACTGGTCACCGTGCTGCAAAGCGTCGCCAGCCGCGAGGTGAATACCCTCGATTCGGTGGTGCTCAGCGTGACGCGCATTCAGGGCGGAAATACCTGGAACGTGCTGCCGGAAAGCGTTGAGCTGGAGGGTACCTTACGGACCCACAGCAGCGAGGTACAGCAGCGCGTGAAGGCGCGGGTCAGCGAGATAGCCGCCGGGTTTGCCAGCGCCTTTGGCGCCCAGATTGATGTGTTCTGGTATGCCGGCCCGACGGCGCTGGTCAATGATGACCGCTGGGCGGCGTTTGCCAGCGAGGTTGCCGCAGAAACCGGCTACCGCACTCATGAAGCCGATTTGCATATGGGGGGCGAAGATTTCGCCGTCTATTTGCAGCATATTCCAGGCGCCTTTGTCAGCATCGGCAGCGCCAGTGAATATGGACTTCATCATCCGGCCTATAACCCGGATGACCGCTTAATTGCCCCGGCGGCCCGTTATTTCGCGGCGTTGGCACAACGGGCGCTCCAGCAGAGTTAAACGTTGTATACCGCGCCCTGTCAGGGGTATTTAGCCAGGGCTCATGCAATTTGAAACATGACCGGTAAATTCAAAAAAAGGGGTTGTTATGTCTGAAAAACGGCAATTGCGCCTGGGAACCATATTACACGGCGCATCAGGAAATATGTCCGCGTGGCGTCATCCGGCCGCTCAGGCCGATGCCAGTATTAATTTTGACTTCGTCAAACAAACGGCATTAAAAGCGGAAGAGGGAAAGCTGGACTTTATATTTGTCGCCGACGGTTTATATATTAATGAAAAATCTATCCCGCATTTTTTAAACCGTTTCGAACCCCTGACGGTATTATCGACGCTGGCGGCGGTGACCCGCCACCTCGGGCTGGTCGGTACCTTATCGACCTCCTACAGCGAGCCCTTCACCACCGCGCGGCAGTTTGCCAGTCTCGACCATTTGAGCCAGGGACGTGCCGGCTGGAACGTGGTGACCTCGCCGCTGGAAGGCTCGGCAAAGAACTTCTCCCGTGCGCAGCATCCTGACCATGCGCTGCGCTATCGTATCGCCGATGAATATTTACGAGTAGTTAAAGGGCTCTGGGACTCCTGGGAACAGGACGCTTTTATCCGCAATAAAGCCACCGGCCAGTTTTTTGATAACACCAAACTGCACACCCTTGACCATCACGGTGATTTTTTCCAGGTCGCCGGTCCGTTAAATATTGCCCGCACGCCGCAGGGACGTCCGATTATCTTTCAGGCAGGCGCTTCGGATGACGGGAAAAAACTGGCGGCAAGTCACGCCGATGCCATCTTCACCCATCAGGCCACCCTGGCGGAAGCTCAGGTATTTTATCGCGATGTTAAACGCCAGCTGGCGGAACAAGGGCGGCAGGCGGATCAGCTGCACATCTTCCAGGGCGTCAGCGTGATTGTCGGCGACGATGCCGCTGACGTGGAACAGCAATACCAGACCACCGCCGCGCTGGTGTCGATCGACGATGCTCTGAACTACCTCGGGCGCTATTTCGAACACCATGACTTTAGTCAGTATCCGTTGGATGAAGCGTTCCCGGATATTGGCGAACTGGGCAAAAACAGCTTCCGCAGCACCACCGATGAGATCAAACGTAACGCCCGTGAACGGCATTTGACCCTGCGCCAGGTGGCGCTGGAGGCCGCCAGCCCGCGCCCGCTGTTTTCTGGTACGCCAGAAGAGGTCGCCGACGGTCTGCAGCAGTGGTTTGAACAGCATGCGGCGGACGGTTTTATCATCCAGGGCGGCACGCCGGACACCTTCCCGCGGTTTGTTGACCGGGTGGTGCCAGTGCTGCAGGCACGTGGGCTGTTCCGTGATGAATATCCCGGCACGACCCTGCGCGACAGTCTGGGGCTGGCGCAGCCCGTGAACCAATTCCAACAATAAAAACAGAGAACACCGCTATGCAGAAAAAGTCACTTTTACTGGCGCTTGCGCTGGCCTTTAGCGCCCCGTCATGGGCACAGGACGTGAACATCAACGGCACCGGCGTGAGCCTGGCCGCCAATAAAGCGCCGATCAACACGGCGAAAAACCCGCAGGCCATTGCGCAGCTGCCGGCGAATTATCACTTCGCGGTGCCGGGGAAACTGACCGTGGCGGTGGCGGCGCTGAACTCTCCGCCGCTGACGGTGTTTTCCGACGATAACAAAACCCTGCTAGGCAGCGAGGTGGATATCGCCCGCCTGGTGGCCGACAGCCTGGGGCTGGAGCTGAACGTCGTCCCGACCTCCTGGGAAGACTGGCCGCTGGGGGTGGCCTCCGGCAAATATGATGCCGCGATCAGCAATATCACCGTCACCAAAGAGCGCAAAGAGAAGTTCGATTTTGCCACCTACCGTAAGGACTCGTTGGGCTTTTATGTCAAAAGCACCAGCCCGCTGCAGCATATCGACAAAGCGGAAGATATTGCCGGGCTGCGCATTATCGTCGGCTCCGGGACTAACCAGGAGGCCATACTGCTGGCGTGGAACGCTGAAAACCTGAAGAAAGGGCTGAAACCCTTTACCCCGGTCTACACCAAAGACGATGCCGCCCAGACGCTGGCGATCCAGTCCGGCCGCGCTGACGCTTTCTTTGGCCCCAACGTGATTGGCGCATGGAAAGCGGCGCTGACCGGCAAAACTAAGCTGGTGGGTAGCGTGGATGGCGGCTGGCCGAAAGCGGCGCATATCGCGGTCACCCTGAAAAAGGGCGGCGGCCTGGTGGAACCGGTGCAGACGGCGTTAAACGGCGTCATTAGCAACGGCGACTATGCCAAAGTGCTGAACCGCTGGGGCGAAGGGGTCGAGAGCATCCCGCAATCAGAAATTAACCCGGCCGGTTTGGGCGACTAACAGGAGGCAACATGAGCGACGCATTCCGCGATATCTCCCCCGAAGCACCGGAACTTCAGCCGATTATTAACGGCCTGTTCGCTGAATATGCCGCGCGCTATGGCGATTACTTTTCCCGTGACGCGGAGGTTGAGCTGACCGAATGGTATCTGGCGCCGCAGGGGCTGTTCATCGTCCTTGAACGCGACGGCGAGATCATCGCCACCGGGGCCTATAAACCGAAAGATGCCCACACCGCGGAGATCAAACGTATCTGGACCCACCACCGCCTGCGCCAGCAGGGGCTGGCGGCAAAAGTCGTGCAGGAGCTGGAGCGGCGGGCCGTGCTGGCGGGTTACAGCCACATTTATCTGACAACCGGCTTTCGCCAGCCGGAAGCGGTGAAACTCTATCTGAGCCAGGGATACGACGCGCAGTTTGACCTGACGCGCAACCCGGAAGAGTACAGCCAGCCGCCGTTTGACGGACGGCTGCGCTTCAGCAAAGCGCTGGCGGTCAGCGCCCTGAGCCAAAGTGCCTGAGGAGGCCACATGACGCATTCGGAAACGATAAAAGTGGTTCCGGCGCGCTACCCGCTGCGCGCCGTCGGGGCGCTGCTGGCGCTACTGGTGCTGGCGGGCGTGGTGCAGTCGGTGGCCTTTAACCCGCGATGGGAGTGGGCGGTGTTCGCCCGCTGGTTCTTCGACCCGGTGATCCTTGAAGGGCTGGGGCAGACCCTGCTGTTGACGCTGATCGGCACTGTCCTCAGCGTGCTGTTCGGCGGCGTGCTGGCGCTGGCCCGGCTCTCTTCCTCCTGGTTGTTGAGCAGCCTTGCCTGGGGCTATATCTGGCTGTTCCGTTCGCTGCCGCTGATTGTGGTGCTGATCATTCTCTACAACTTTTCCTATCTGTACGACACGCTGTCGATTGGCATCCCGTTTACCGCCTTTAGCTGGGGGAGCTACCAGACCATCAACGTGCTGGGGCAATTTTCGACGGCAGTGGTCGGGCTGACCCTGGTGCAGAGCGCCTACACCGCTGAGATTATTCGCGGCGGTTTCCTCGGGGTTGATCACGGGCAGTATGAAGCCGCTGCGGCGCTGGGGCTGCCGGCATGGCGCCGCACGTTGCGGATTATTCTGCCGCAGGCGCTACGGACAATTTTACCCGCCGGCTTTAACGAAATTATCAGCCTCGCCAAAGGCACGGCGATGGTCTACGTGCTGGCGATGCCGGAGCTGTTTTACACCATTCAGATGATCTACAACCGAACCCAGGAGGTGATCCCGCTGTTGATGGTCGGCGCCGTCTGGTACCTGGTGATCACCAGCGTGCTGTCAGTTATTCAGTATCTGGTGGAACGCGCTCTGGCCCGTAGCGAACGCCGCTCGGCGGTAAACTCGCCGCGTCGTCGTCAGCTTCAGGAAACCGCCCCGCAGCCGCAGCAGAAACCGCAGGAGGCCATTCATGCCCAACTCTCTTAACGGCCATATTTCGATTACCGGGGTCAGCAAGTACTTCGGTCGCCACAAGGCGCTGGACGATGTGTCGCTGGAGATCCCTCCCGGCACCGTCACGGTGATCCTCGGTCCGTCCGGGTCGGGCAAGTCCACGCTGCTGCGCACCATTAACCATCTGGAGCGGGTAGATGAAGGGTTTATCCAGATTGACGGGGACTATATTGGCTACCGTCGCGAGGGCGACAAGCTGTATGAACTGAAAGAGAAAGCGATTCTGCGTCAGCGCGTCAACGTCGGCTATGTCTTCCAGAACTTCAACCTGTTCCCGCACCTGACGGTGCTTGAAAACCTGATTGAAGCGCCGATTGCTCACAAGCAGGCGACCCGCAAAGAGGCGATAGCCCGCGCCTATGACCTGCTCGATGTGGTGGGCCTGCGCCACAAGGCCGATGCCTGGTCGCGGCATCTCTCCGGTGGGCAGCAGCAGCGCATCGCCATTGCCCGGGCGCTGGCCCTTAAGCCGAGGGTGATCCTGTTTGATGAACCGACCTCGGCGCTCGATCCTGAGCTGGTGGGCGAAGTGCTCGACGTGATTAAAAAGCTGGCGCGATCCGGCACCACGCTGGTGGTGGTAACCCACGAAATCGGCTTCGCCCGCGAAGTGGCCGACAAAGTGGTGTTTATGGTGGAGGGCAAAATCATCGAGCAGGGCAGCAGCGACGAGGTGCTCAACCATCCGCAACATCCGCGAACGCGGCAATTTTTATCGAAGGTGCTGGCATGAAAACAAGGATAAGTGTGGTTGCGCTTGCCGCCATTTCAACGGTGATGGCAACCGACGTGCAGGCGGACATCGACCTGAAGGCTAACGAAACGCCGCTCTCGGTGACGGCGGATCACGCGGCAATCGCCAGGATCCCGGCCAACTACCGTTTTGTTGAGCCCGGCACGTTGACGGTGGCCATTTCGGCGCTGAACTCGCCGCCGCTGGCGCTGCTGGCAAGCGACAACCGCACGCGCATCGGCAGCGATCCGGATATCGCCCGTCTGCTGGCGGGAAGTTTAGGGCTCAAGCTTAAGCTGGTGCCCACGGCGTGGGAAGACTGGCCGCTGGGGATCACCTCCGGGCGCTATGACGTGGCGCTGGTCAATATCGCCGTCACCGAGCAGCGTAAAACAAAGTTCGACTTCGCCACCTACCGCGTCGATTCGCTGGCGTTTTCCGTGAAATCGACCAGCAACATTGCGCAAATCAGCGGACCGGCGGACCTGTCGGGGCGCAAGGTGATCGTCGGTTCCGGCACCAATCAGGAGCGTATTTTACTGGGCTGGAACGAGGAAAATAAAACGGCAGGACGTCCGCCGGCGCTACCGGTCTATCTGACCGATGACGCTTCCGGCAACCTGTACATCCAGTCCGGGCGCGCCGACGTCTTCTTTGGCCCGCAGTCAACGGCGGCTTACAAAGCGGCGCTGAGCGGCACCACCAAAGTGGTGGGGCTGGGGCCGAAGAAAGCGTGGGTGGCGACCACCACCAAAAAGGGCAACGGCCTGGTGTATGCGCTGCAGGCGGCGCTGGACGGCGCCATCGCGCGCGGGGAGTATCAGCAGGTGCTGGCGCGTTGGGGAGAGCAGGGCGAGGCGGTGGCGCAATCGACGGTGAATCCGCCTGGTATTACCTACTAAAAAAAACGCTGTTTCGCAGGAGTGTGTTGCGAAACAGCGGGGGCGATATTCGCCAGGGATTTAACTTCAGGCAAGGCGTGGGGTGAGGGTTATCCGGTCCAGCGGGCCGACCACAAACAGGTAGGAGAACAGGCCCAGTACGCCCATGGAGCCGACATACAAAATGGCGTAATCAAACGACTGGGTGTTAGCGAGGATCACCCCAATCACCAGCGGGGTGATGATGCTCGCCAGGTTACCGCACATGTTAAACACGCCGCCGGCAATGCCGAGCATCTCCTTCGGCGAGGTATCGCTGAGAATGCACCAGCCAAGGTTGCCAAAACCTTTGGCGAAGAAGGCCAGGCTCATGGCGGCGATGACGACCACTTCCGAACTGGTATAGTTAGCCACGATAATCACGCAGGAGAGCAGCATGCCGCAGATCACCGGCAGTTTACGGGCGGTGGTCAGGCAGTAGCCCTGTTTCAGCAGCCAGTCGGAAAAGACGCCTCCCAACAGTCCGCCGATAAATCCGGCGATCGCCGGGATACTGGCGACGAAGCCCACCTTCAGGATAGACATTCCCTTGGCCTGATACAGATAGGTGGGAAACCAGGTCAGGAAGAACCAGGTAATTGACGTCACGCAGAACTGGCCGATATAAACGCCGATCATCATCCGGTTGACGCAGACGCTTTTGACCTGCGCGAGGGTGAGTTTCTGCTGCATTTTACGACTACCCAACTCCGGCTCACCGCCGCCGTCGCGGATATAATCAATTTCCTGTTGATTGATGCCTGGGTGCTGTAGCGGATCTCTGACTTTAATTAGCCAGAATATCCCCAGGAGCACCCCGATGGCGCCAATATAATAAAAGACGTAATGCCAGCTTAAGTTATGCAAAATAATGGTCATCAACGGCGTAATAATCCCCAGAGAGATATATTGTGCCGCCTGGTAAACCGAGGTGACGAATCCTCGTTCTTTATTCGGGAACCACTGGACGCTGAGGCGGCTATTGGCGGGAAACGCCGGCGCTTCTATAGCCCCCATCATCAGGCGCAGAATAATCAACACGATCAGCGGGCTGGCGTACAGATAGATGGTGCCCTGAAACATGGTGACGACCGACCAGCCAATTAATGCAAAGCCGTAGACCAGGCGGGAGCCATATTTATCCAGCAGCCAGCCGCCGGGGATCTGCATCACCACATACGAAATCCCGAATACCGAAAAAGCCAGCCCCATGACTTCGGGATCGAAACCTAACTCTTTGCTCATCATCGGGGCAACGACGGACAAAGTTGCCCGATCGGCATAATTAAACACGGTGGCGAGAAACAGAAATATCAAAATACCATAACGGACATTGCTGGGTTTTATTGACGTTGTCATGTTATTCAACTCCTTTGCAGGGTTGTGTTGTGGGGACAGCGGGTAAGAGGAACTTCCCCCGGACTACGGGTTTTCAGCCGTTTCCGGGGAAATCGATTAAGGGCGCTGACCAAACTCGCAGCTGTGCTGGGTCCAGCGGCGGGCCTGTTCGCTGAGGGTGAAGCCCAGACCATGGCGTTCAGACACCCACATCCGCCCGTCGCGCAGCTCCAGCTGTTCGTTAAACAGCGGGTTCAGCCACTCGAAATGTTCCAGCCACGGCTCCAGCGGGTAGGCGGCGGCCAGATGCAGGTGGACTTCCATGGCAAAATGCGGTGCCAGCTTGCGGCCATGTTTCGCGGCGAGATCCATAATTTTGAGGAACGGCGAGATGCCGCCCACGCGCGGGGCGTCAGGCTGAACCACGTCGCTGGCGTTGCCGAGGATCAGCTGTTCATGTTCACGGAAGCTGGTCAGCATTTCACCGGTGGCGATAGGGGTGTCCAGCGCGGCGGCAAGCTGGGCGTGGCCTTCGACATCGTAGGCGTCCAGCGGCTCTTCAATCCACACCAGATTAAACCCTTCCATTTTGCGCCCCATGCGGATGGCGGTTTCACGATCCCACTGCTGATTGGCGTCGACCATCAGCGGGAAATCATCCCCAAGAACTTCCCGCACCGCCGTCAGGCGACGAATGTCTTCGGCGGTGTTGGGCTGGCCGACTTTGAGTTTGATCCCGCCGATGCCGTTTTCCCGCGAGATAGCCACGTTCTTCAGCACCTGATCCAGCGGGGTATGCAGGAACCCGCCCGAGGTGTTGTAGCACTGCACGGAATCGCGGTGGGCGCCGAGGAGTTTGGCTAACGGCAGCCCGGCGCGTTTGGCTTTCATATCCCACAGCGCGATATCGATAGGGGAGATAGCCTGTACCGCCATGCCGCTGCGGCCCACGGAAGCCCCGGCCCACAGCAGTTTGGTGTAGATCTTATCGATATCATTCGGATCTTCGCCGAGCAGGTTATCGGCAATCTCTTTGGCGTGGGCGTAGATCCCCTGGCCGCCGGCCCGTTTCGAGTAGCTAAAGCCGACGCCTTCATAACCATCTCGGGAGCGGATTTCGGCAACGATAATCGCCACTTCGGTCAGCGGTTTTTGCCGACCAGTGAGCACCTTGGCATCGCTGACCGGCGTTGCCAGTGGTAAAAAGGCCAGCGACAGTTTGACGTGAGCAATGCGGTCGCCGGTTTCAGCCGCGGTTCTGGCTCCGAGGGTTTTGGCGTAGCTCACGGACTCGGAATTTGCGCTAAAGGTCATGGTAGGTTCCTTTCAGGTTATAAAATGTTTGCGCTAACATTTCTAATCCTGAACGCCGTCATGCGCCATTGCATTGGCTTTAAATTGTACAAACGATCACAACTGGCGATAATTTAGGGTGAAATTATGCAGGCGACATCACGATCTAAACAGATTTGTGAAAAGTCACAATCATAAATGATAGCGATAACATTTAATGGGCCACAACGCTGATAGTATCGGGCTGAGACCGGCAGAGGCTGGCAATTGCGTGGGGCATCATCAATAATGCCCACAGGAAAACGACTCAACACAGGGGCTTTGTCGTGAAAAGCAGAAAACCGTCGCGGGCGCCGACGCTGGATGATGTCGCTCGTAGCGCCGGGTTGTCATCGATGACGGTCAGCCGGGCGCTAAATACCCCGCAGCTGGTGCGCCCGAAAACGGTGGAGAAAGTGATGCAGGCGGTGCAGGCTACCGGCTATATCCCCAATGCGCTGGCGGGCGGACTGGCGTCGCGGCGAAGCAAACTGATCGCGGTGGTGGTGCCGCAGATCAACAACAATATGTTTGTCGATACCATCCAGACGCTCAGCGATACCCTGGCGGCGCGCGGTTATCATATGCTGTTGTGCGTGGCTGGCTACAGTCGGCAGACCGAAGCCGAGCTGGTGGCGACCTTACTCTCACGCCGCCCGGATGGCGTGGTGTTGACCGGTATTCAGCACGCTGCAGCGCTGAAAAAAACCATTCTTAACGCCGCCATTCCGGTGGTGGAAATCTGGGACCTGACCCCTACGCCGCTGGATATGCTGGTGGGTTTTTCGCATGAGAAAGTCGGCGAAACCATCGGCGAGTTTCTACTGCACAAGGGCTACCGTCGTCCGGGACTGCTGTGGGCCCCAGACGCGCGCGCGGCGCTGCGTAAGCAGGGGCTGCGCGCCGCGCTCAGCAAAAACGGCATATCCGCCGCACCGCAGATTGAAGTCCCGCTGCCGGCGTCACTGGCGTTGGGACGCCAGGGCCTGGTGCAGCTGCTGGATTCCGCCTCGTTTGATGTCATCGTCTGCAGCTCGGACACTCTGGCGCAGGGGGCGATCATGGAAGCCGAAAGCCGTGGCCTGCGCGTGCCGCAAGACCTGGCGGTGATTGGCTTTGGCGATCTGGATTTTGCCGCCAGCAATCGCCCGGCGATCACCACCGTCAGCGTCGACCGCCACGCCATTGGCGAACAGGCGGCAACGCTGCTTGCCGACCGCATCGAAGGCCGCGGGGAAGGCGAGGTGATTATTGATATCGGTTTTCAGCTGGTGGCGCGCGAGTCGGCGTAGACGGATCAGCGTAGCGCCACCGGGGAATTACGCCAGAACCGCCGGTTTCTGCCTACACTTAGCGTTTAACGTGGAGGCCGAATATGATCACCGTTTATGGCGCACCCGGCTGGGGCTCGGCGATTAGCGAGCTGATGCTGACGCTGGCCGGGATGCCTTACCACTTTGTTAACGTCGCGGGCTTTGACCAACCTGGTCCGCAGCGCGAACGCCTCAAACAGCTAAACCCGCTGTGTCAGGTGCCGACCCTGACGCTGGATGACGGTAGCGTGATGACCGAGTCCGCAGCGATCGCCCTGATGATCCTCGACCAGCGTCCGGATCTGGCGCCCGACCCGGGTACGCCCCAGCGTCATCAGTTTCATCGCCTGCTTATCTGGCTGGTGGCCAACGTCTATCCCACGTTTACCTATGCGGACTATCCGCAGCGCTGGGCCGCAGATGCGCCCGAGCAGCTGCGGGAAAACTGTATTCAGTATCGACAATCACTCTATCTGTGGCTGGAGCAGCAGCTGGCCGCCGCACCGTACGCGCTAGGGGCGGAGATAACCCTGCTGGATTGCTATATCGCGGCGATGTATTCATGGGGGCCGCGGCAGGCGTGGTTTGACGGGCATACGCCGAAGTTGGCTGCGGTGGCGGAAAAGGTCTATCAACGGCCTGAGCTTCAGCCGGTGCTGCGTGACAACGGGTTGATTTAAGGCACAAATAGCGAACCGATACCTCGGGGCTATGCTAATTTATCGCACTGACACTAAGGAGCCTGCTATGCCACATGTTGATATTAAATGTTTTCCCCGTGAACTGTCCGACGAACAAAAAACCGCGCTGGCGAACGACATCACCGACGTGCTGATTCGCCACCTCAGCAGCAAGGACAGCGCGGTGAGCGTTGCCCTGAACCAGGTTGAACCCGGCGACTGGCAGCAGGTCTGGGACAGCGAAATTGCCCCGCAGATGGAGCAGCTGATTAAAAAGCCCGGCTACAGCATGTAATCATCGAGGACCCCGGATGGCGGCGCGATGCGCCTAATCCGGGCTACGATATGGTGCGGTGTGTAGCCCGGTCAGCGTAGCGCCACCGGGAATCCCGGATGGCGGCGCGACGCGCCTAATCCGGGCTACGGTATGGTGCGGTGTGTAGCCCGGTCAGCGCAGCGCCACCGGGGAGTTGGCCGCAGGATATTATCCCGCCAGCGCCTGCAGGTGCTGCTGCATATTACCGGTCACCGCGGCGGCATTGATGTGATCAAAATAGCCATACCAGCCGCTGGCAGCGATACCGGCCAGCAGGGCATCGCGGGCCTGGGCGTCAGGAAAACGCCAGATCCCCAAAAAGCGGTGCGGAGCCGCGTTGTCGATGGCTGTATCGGTTTCCGCTAGCGTCAGCAGTTCAACCCCCCATTGTGCAAGACCGCTCATCCCGGACTGAATGCCCTGAATAAACGCGCTACGTTGCGCCTCTGACAGCGCGTGCCAGGCGGCGTTGGGAGTGTAGAGTTCAACCAAATAATGAGACATGTTTGCTGCTCCTTTACGTTGTGTTTTAACACGAATCAGATGCGGCTTTTCCCGCCAGCGTTCCGGCGGCGACTTTCGCCAGCAGGCCAGCCAGCTGGCTGCGCTCCGGCGCCGAGAGATGGCTGAACAAACCGGCAATCCAGCGGCTGTGTTGGGCAAAAACCTTGCCGATCAGCTGCTTGCCTTCAGGGGTTAATGCAATACGCATCGCCCGGCCATCAAGAGGGTCGGCATGACGTTCAATCAACTGGTCGCGCTCAAGACCGTTCAGCAGACCGGTGATCGTCGCCCGGGTGACGCCGGCTCTTTCTGCCAGCACGTTGGGGGCGAGGCCCTCAGGCGCGGCATCAAGCAAAAACAGCAGCACGAAGCGCCCCTCGGATAGCCCCCAGGGTGCCAGCAGCGTCGCGCAATCGCGGTCGATGGCGGCAGCTAACGACAGGGTCTGAAAACAGAGGCGGATATTGTCCACATCGGCAAGCTGATGACGTTCGGCTTCCTGCAGTAGCGATAGGTATTTTTGTTCGAGCTCCATAGTGGCCTCCGTCAGATAGTATGGTGCCTAACTATATGTCTGAATCAATGAACGATCAACCTGCTAAAAAAGAGAGTGTCGCGGGGAGAAGGCAGGCTCAGAGCCTGCCTCGGTAAAGAAAGGTTACTCTTCCGGCATATTGGCCTGCACGTGGCGGCCGCTGGCGACAAAATTACCGGTGCCGAGATGGTGCAGGGTATTGAGCTTATCGTCGTCGAACTGCCAGCGACCGGTAGCAAACGCCCGCTCATCGGCGGCAGCGGAAACCACCTCGCCAAACAGGGTATCGTACTGCTCCTGGGCTGAGCCTGACGGGAGCAGGCGGCACTCCATCCACGCCAGACACTTCTCTTCGATTAACGGCAGTCCCAGAACCGGGCCGTTGACCACCGGAATACCGTAGGCGTTGAATTTATCCTCGTCCCGCCCGCTGATGCTGCCGACGGCATAGGTCCAGCTGGCCGCTGCCACCCCGGGAACCACGATACCGAAGGTGCCGTTGCGCTCGATAATTTCCCGCGTCCAGGCGCTTTTGTCCACCACGATCGCCAGCCGGGGCGGCGCGAATTCGACGGGCATTGACCATGCGGCGGCCATCACATTGCGGCGTTGCGTTTGGGCGTCATAACTGGTGATCAGAATGGTCGGGCCATGATTAAGCAGGCGACTGGCGTACTGGAGTTCCACGTGGCGAAAACGGCTCATAAGCGTTCCTTGGTAAATGGGTCTGATGCCAGACAACACGTTAATCCGCAATGAAAACGTAATCAATACGTCATACAGGCTCCCTATAGTCGGCACCACTAAATCCCAAAGAGGATCACAACATGGAAGCTCTCCTGTCTTTATCACAGGTGAGCGCGGCCCGTCAGGTGTTAACCGCGGGCAGAGCATCGCTTTCCCAACGGGGAGGGCGAGAATGCGCGCGCTGACCAGCATCACACTCGATGGCGTCTCATTCGCCTTCGGCCCCCAGACCGTTCTTCATCAAATCGACCTGCAGATCGACGCGGGCAGTATCGTGGCGCTTTTAGGGCCGTCGGGCTGCGGCAAAAGCACCTTGCTGCGTCTGCTGGCGGGACTTACCGTGCCCGCCAGCGGCGAAATTCGTTTCGGCGACCGGCTGGTAGCAAAACGCAATTGGGCAATGCCGCCGGAGCAGCGCGACATCGGCATGGTGTTTCAGGATTACGCCCTGTGGCCGCATATGACGGCGGCGCAGAACGTTGCCTTTCCGCTGCGGATGCGCGGCGTATCGTGCCATGACCGACAAAAACGGGTCGCTGAAGCGCTGGCGCTGGTGGGCCTCAGCGGTTTCGCCGGGCGTAAACCTTCCGGGCTGTCCGGCGGGCAGCAGCAGCGCGTGGCCCTGGCTCGCGCCATCGTCGCTGAACCTCGGGTCCTGCTGTTTGATGAGCCGCTCTCCAATCTCGATAGCGAACTGCGGGAATCACTGTGCGTGGAGATGAGCCGTCTCCTGCGACAGCTGGGGATCACCGCCGTGTACGTCACTCACGATCGCCGCGAAGCCGAGCTGCTGGCCGACAGAATTGTTCATCTCTCGGCGGGCGCCATCGCCGCCGTTCGCACCGTTACTTCATCCTCAGGGGAACTTGCATGAAAACCGTTATGACCATTAAGAAAGGAGCTGCGCTCGCGATGCTGTTGTCCGCCACTATGATGTCCAGCGCCCATGCGCTGACCGTATATACCGCCGGTCCCGGCTCGCTGGCGAAGAGCCTTGCCAGCGGCTATGAGAAGAAAACCGGAGTGAAGGTCAATATTTTCCAGGCTACCACCGGCAAGGTAATGGCCCGTCTGGAAGCCGAGCAGGCCAACCCGCAGGCGGATGTGCTTATCTCTGCCTCCTGGGACACCGCCGAGGATTTACATCACCGCGGCTGGCTGCTGCCGTACCAGAGCGCCAACGCCGATAAGGTGCCGGCGAACCTGAAAACGGCGGATTATGTCGCGCAGGGGATCTCGGCGCTGGGCATCGTCTGGAATACCAAAAGCGGAACCCCGGAGCCGAAAGAGTGGCGAGACCTGACCGAAGCGGCGTTCAAAGACAAAGTGACCACGCCGGACCCGGCGCTTTCTGGTGCATCGTTGGATTTGCTGATCGGGTTACAAAATGGCATGGGCGATAAAGCCTGGGGGCTGTTTGACGATCTGAAGCGCAACGGCATGGTGGTCAGCGGGCCGAACGCGCAGGCGGTTACCCCGGTGATGCAGGGGGCGAAAGCGGCGGTATTCGGCGCGGTGGATTATGTCTCCTATGGCAACATCCATCAGGGCGAATCCCTGAAGGTGATTTTCCCCGCCAGCGGCACGGTGATTGCGCCGCGTCCGATGATGATCCTCAAAACCAGCCAGCATGCTGACGATGCCAAAGCCTTCGTTGATTATGTCCTGTCACCGGAAGGCCAGGCGCTGGTTGCCGATGCCTGGCTGATGCCGGCGCGCAGCGATGTCCAGGCCAGGCGCCCGCTGCTCAATGAGCTGAAGATCCTGCCGACCACCAACGATGGCAGCAGTGAACGTAGCGCGGTGCTGTTCCGCTTCAATACGCTGTTCGCGCAGTAACCCGATGTTTCCCCAACGTATCCGGGGGATCAGGCCTGGCACTTTTCCCGGAGGTGGCGCTGATGCGCCTGTCCGGGATACAGGACCGCCGGTAGATTGCGGGCGATTATTTTTCCAGGTATATGCCGTGAAACAAACGCTGATATCCGGGTTTACGCTGACCGCGCTGCTGGTGCTGGTGGCGTTACCGTTGTTATTTATTGTTCTGCAGGCGATATTTCCGCACTTAAGCGCCGGTTCGCTGGACGGGGCATTGAGCGGCGTCTCGACGCTGGTCAAAGAACCGCAGCTGCTGTCGATGCTCGGCGGCACCCTGTGGATCGCCGCTGGCGTGGCGCTGATGAGCGTGCTGATTGGCCTGCCGCTGGGGGTATTGCGTGGTCTGTTTACGCTGCCGATGCCGCGCTTGTGGGATCTGTTGTTCCTGATCCCGTTTCTGACGCCGCCCTATATTTCGGCCCTGTCGTGGATGCTGGTGCTGCAAAGCAACGGCTATCTGCAACAGCTCACGGGCTGGGATCTTAACGATCTGCTGTTCAGCCGCAGCGGGATCGTGCTGGTGATGACCTTTAACATCTTCCCGGTGGTCTATTTCGCCGTTTCCCGCAGCCTGCTGGCGAGCGGTCAGCGGCTGGCGATGGTGGCGCGTGTGCACGGCGCCAGCGCGTGGCGGGCCTTCTGGCATATCACGCTGCCGATGCTCTCGCCGGCGCTGGCGGCGGGGATGCTGCTGGCGTTTACTCTGGCAATTGAAGAGTACGGTGTTCCGGCGGCGCTGGGCTCGCGGGCCGGGCTGACGATGCTCACCGTCGGTATCGAGAAAAAACTCGCCGACTGGCCGATTGATTTACCCGGCGCTTCACTGCTGTCGCTGCTGCTGATCGCGGTGGCGCTGCTGGCCTGGTGGCTGCAAAAGCGGCTCACTGGCGATACAGAGGTCACCAGCGTGACCGGCAAGCCGGGAGAGAACAGCGGTGCCAGCCTCGGCTGGCTGGCGGCGCCTGCGGTGCTGCTGATGACCGGTGTCGGTGGACTGGCGGTGGTACTACCGGGGGCCTCGATGGTGCTGACCAGCCTGATGGGCACATTATCCGGCGGTATTCACAGCGATAATTTGACCTTGCGTCATTTTACCGCGCTGTTCGCCCAGCAGGGCGATGCGCTGTCGGCGCTGGGGACCAGCCTGTCGCTGGCGCTGGCGTCAGCATTGATTGTCGGGCTAATCGGACTGCTGGCGGCCTGGCTGGTGCTGGTGCAGAAAATCAAGGGCAGCGCGCTGGTCGATGCCTTATCGTTGATGCCGGCGGCGCTCCCGGGTGTGGTGGTGGGCGTGGGGTTGATTCTGCTGTGGAACCAGCCGTTCTGGCCGGTTTCGCCCTATAACAGTTGGTTTATGCTGCTGCTCTCCTATTGTTGCCTGCTGATGCCGTGGCCGGTGCGCTATGTCGGCAGCGCGCTGCGCCAGCTCGGCACCAACCTCGAACCGGCGGCGCGGGTACACGGCGCCACGCCTCTGCAGGCGCTGCGTTTAATCGTCCTGCCGCTGGTGTTTCCGGCGCTGCTGGCCGCCATGCTGATGGTGTTTGCTGTGGCCTCGCGCGAGCTGGTGACCTCGCTGCTGCTGGCACCGGCCGGTACCCAGACCGTAGCGGTGTTTATCTGGCGCCAGTTTGAGCAGGGCTCGGTCGGGCAGGGAATGGCAATGGCCTCACTGACGCTGTTGACCGGGCTGCTAGTGATGCTCAGCGCGCTGGCGTTAATGCAGCGGAGCACACGCGAATAAAAACGACCGCACAAAATAGACGGCCAAACGGCAAAAATAGGCTATAAATGTCGGACACCGATTGCTGGAGGCATTGATGAGTCCATTTTTAAGCGCCTATTTTTCCCGTCTGGGTTGGACGGGAACCCCTGATGTTTCGATCGACACCTTGCGCGACCTGCATATTCACCACAACAGCGCCATCCCGTTTGAAAATCTGGATGTGCTGTTGCCCCGGGAGATCCACCTTGACGATCGCACGCTGGAAGAGAAGCTGGTGAACGGTAGGCGTGGCGGTTACTGCTTCGAGCAAAACGGTCTGCTGGAAAGAGCGCTGCGCGAGCTGGGCTTTAAAGTCCGCAGCCTGTTGGGAAGAGTGGTGCTGGCGAATCCGCCGCAGATGCCGCCGCGCACCCACCGTTTGCTGCTGGTAGAAGTGGAAGGCGAACGCTGGATTGCCGATGTCGGTTTCGGCGGGCAGACGCTGACCGCGCCGATCCGGCTGCTGGCGGATGTTGAGCAAGCTACCCCGCACGGTGAGTATCGTCTGCTGTGTGAGGGAGAGATCTGGACGCTGCAGTTCAGCCACCACGGCCACTGGCAGTCGATGTACCACTTTGACCTCGGTCACCAGTACGCCTCCGACTATGTGATGGGCAATTTCTGGTCGGCCCACTGGCCGCAGTCGCATTTCCGCCACCATCTGCTGATGTGCCGCCATCTGCCGGACGGCGGCAAAATGACTTTAACCAACTTCCACTTCACCCACTGGGATAAGCACCATGTGGTCGAGAAGGTTGATTTCCCGGACGTCCCGGCGCTGTATGCCGCGCTGCAGTCCCGTTTCGGCCTCGGCGTCGATGATGCCAAATATGGCTTCAGTGAAGCGGAGCTGGCGGCGGTGATGGCGGCGTTTGATACCCATCCGGAAGCCGGTAAGTAGGGCGCTAAAGGGCCGGAAACGACGTTCTCCGGCCCGTATCCGCCGTCACTGCGTAACCGGGATATCCGTTAAACAGAACATCTTGCCGCCGCTGAATGACCAGTCTTCCGGCTCGGTAAAGCCGATCACCACCATCACCTCGTGCGGGCTGATGCCCAGCGACTGCACAAGTCGCGTCACTAAATCCTGATAAAAACGCTGCTTTTGCAGATGGCTGCGCGGCTTACCGGCGGTTATCTGAAACAGCAGGAAATCATCGCTGCGCCCGGCTTCAGCCGTACAGAGGTAGTGCGGGTTAACTATCCGCTGCCCTGGGCTGTAGCAATCGAAAAGCTGAAAGCAGTCACCGGCCGGGACCGAAAAATGGTCTTCCAGCGCCTGCTGTAACGCGGTGCTAATCGCGGCGTGCCAGGGGGCGAAATGTTGCTCAGAAATCGCAATGCGGGTCACGGGCATCGTCGTCCCCTTATTCCGCGTTGAGCTGGTGCAATACGTTTAACGCCGACACCGCAGCAGGCCAGCCGGCATAAAACGCCAGGTGGGTCATCAGCTCGGTGATTTCGCTTTGGGTGACGCCGTTTTTTTCAGCGAACTGCAGGTGCCAGCCGAGCTGTTCCGGGCGATACAAGGAAACCAGCGCGCTAAGGGTGATCAAACTTCTGTCGCGCGCAGAGAGCGCCGGACGCTGCCAGATATCGTTAAACAACACCTCTTCGCTCAGCGAGGCCAGTTTTGGCGCCAGTTGCGCCAGGTTTTCCCGTGTCAGATGACCGTTACTCATGTTTTTGCCCTTATTGTGAAATCCAGTGGGGTGTCACAGAGACGATATCCGGTTATGATTGTTTCGATAATCATATAATTCATGACCAACAGTCCTGAAAAGCGGGATGATTGATAATGACCAGAAGACCACTGACCCTGGATGCCGATGCGCTGCGTGCTTTTGTCACCGGGATGGAGCTGGGGAACTTTGCCCTGGCGGCGGAGCGCCTCGGACGTTCAACCTCGGCAGTCAGCGCGCAGCTGAAAAAACTGGAGCAGCAGACCGGCATGGCGCTGGTGCAGAAGGCGGGCCGTCATCTGGCATTGACGCCTGAAGGTGAAATCATGCTGGGTTACGCGCGACGCATGCTTAGTCTGAATGACGAAGCCTGTGCCGCGTTGCAGGCCAGAGGGGTGAGCGGCGAGGTGCGCCTCGGGCTGCAGGAGGATTTTGGCGAGGTGCTCCTGCCGGCGATCCTCGGGCAGTTTGCCCGGGCCTGCCCGGAGGTTGAAATTGCCGTGACCGTGACCCGCAACGCGCCGCTGCGAGTGGCGATGCTGCATCAGGAGCTTGACCTGGCGCTGAGCTGGGAAGGGCGCGAGCAACCGGCTTTTGACCGGGTTCTGGGAAGGGTGCCGCTGCGCTGGATCGCGGCGCCAGAGTTCGAAATCGCCACGTATCTCGCCAAAAACCAGCCGCTGCCGCTGCTGGCGTTTGAAGCGCCCTGTTTGATGCGTACCGCCGCCACGACGGCATTAGACAACGCCGGTATTCCGTGGCGTATTGCGTTTACCAGCCGCAGCCTGAACGGTATCTGGGCCGCCGCCTCTGCCGGGTTAGGGGTCGCGCTACGTACCACCATCGGCATACCGGCGACGCTGCAGGTCATCCAGGCCACAACGCTGCCCGACGCGGGAGATATTGGCGTCGGGCTATATGGCGATGAACGTCGCCTTACTGCACCGGCAAAGCTGCTGCTTGATACCATTATTGACTGCTTTGCGCTGCATCTGCCGCCTGGGGAATAATTCTGGTCGCCGTGCCGTTTTGTGTCGATGCCCATTTTGGCGGTTTATAACAACAGTCCGGGTAATTTGAACACGCATGAAAGTTTCCGTAGGGGCCATGTCGCAATATAATCACACCCTGTTGACAGGCAGGACAGAGGGCTTCTTCGATGTCATTTCCTGCTGTATCGGTAATGGACAGAGCACCCGCACGTCGTAATTCCTCCACGAAAACTGAACATTGACCTTTCACCGTAAACATTGCCACGCTGCGCCGCGCTCGTGTCAATGCGACATAAAATAGCCGACGTTCCTCACTGTGGGGGAAATTGTCACTTTCTGGCATAGCCAGTGAAAGCAGTGGGTCGTCGCTACGTGAATTTGGGAAGCTGCGACCTCTGTGAGTCGTCACCATCTCAGGTAGGATAACGTAATCAGCTTCGCTGCCCTTGGAGCGATGAATAGTTAAAAAAGAAACATCAAGCCATTCATTAAAGCGTGATACACGGTCAGGCAGATACTGCCTGTCACTGTTATAGCGGCCCAGCACAAATACCGAGATTTTTCCCTTTCGGCCCTCAGGGATATCACCGTTTTTGGCATCATTAGCGAGCTTTATAATGAAGTTATCAATGGCGCTGGCAAGATGGTCTCTTTTCGTGACCTGAAAGGCTTGCACTGCGGCACCGAGCGTCGGTGTCGCTGAGTGCACGTTTTTACTAATCTGATTGGGGTTTTGCGAGATAAACCGACTTGAGATATCACATAAGGATTGTGGACAGCGAAAGGTTTGTTCCAGCTTGAGGACTTGTCCTTGACCAAACCATTCGCGAAAGGCAGTCATGACTGACTGATCGGCACCGGCAAAGCGATTTATCGACTGCCAGTCGTCGCCGACAGTAAATAAAAAATGACCTGGTTTTTGCGTTAATGCACGACATAGACGTGCTCTGGCGCGTGAAGCATCCTGAAATTCATCAGCCATGACCAACCTGTAAGGAGAGGTATACCGTCCTGTCTCCAGATATTCTGCTGCGACATTCAGCATGTCTTCAAAATCAATACCGTTCTCCTGAGCCAGTTCGGTATCCCATTCACGTAGAACCGGTTCGATCAGGTTCAGGAATAGCTGATAGCGATAGGGAAATGTGAAGACCTTACCTGGACTGAAACGCTGGCGAATAGCCTCAATACTCAGATTGTTGCTCTTGGCATGATTGATAAAGATCCTCATTAAGTTGAGTAGTTCATCTTGTTTCATCGGCACTTCACCGTTCGCGGGTGCTTTGCGATTAGGGTCGGGTTTGAGTTCGATGCCACGTGAGGTCAGTTCATGTGCCAAATGTCGGAATGCATCGCCGGAACGTAACTGATCCGACGTTGTTTCCATCATCTCGGTTCCGTATGTTTTGTGTAAGTGTCGTTTCCACTCAACACCAGCCAGATAATCCGTGAAATGTTCAGGTGGATTCCCTTCAGCATCAAGAGCGAAGTGCTCGTGATAAAGGCCAATATCGGGATAGTAAAAATCAGGATGGTACTGGTGATGGTGCTCATCAGCAGTATCGTGTTCATAGGCGGGTTCGTAGCAATAATTAACGCCATTCAGAAAGAGCCAATTGCAGAGAGTGGCTTCTTCCTGACTGCGTACACGGTGACTGTCTATAGTGAGGATGAAACCATTTCCTTGAGCATCCCACGTATTTGCATCATCACTTGCTCCAAATTCAGGTAAATCACCGCCAAAAACGAAACGAAACAGGTGCCATTGAACGAAGAACTGGATTGATTCTGTCGTTAATCGTTCTGCAATATTTCGTAGTTTGTGAATGCCTGCCATTTGGTCGATTGCCCAGACAGGGACATTTGGTTTTTTGCCGGTTACCTTAGCAACAATGCGTAAACCCAACGCATGAAAAGTCGTCGCTTCTACATTGACGCCCTGAAATCCCAGGCGGCCAAAGGATTCGCAGCAGCGGTTACTAAGTTCTTCAGCTGCCTGTTTATTGAACGCGAGTAAAACAATGCCTTCTGCTTTGGCTATATTTCGCTCAATGGCATAGACAGCTTTGGCAACCATTGTGGATGTCTTTCCGGAACCGGCAGAGGCAATCACCTGCACCCGATTGTCGAAACAGATAACCGCTTTTGCTTGCTCAACGGTAAGCGGTTGTCGTTCTACTCCGTCAAATATGGCCTTACTTGCTATAAGCTCCCGTGCAGTATGTTCGGCATTCATGGTGTCCCAGTGCAAGCGATGATCCATCCCCCATTGCTCGAGAGTATGAATCACAGCCTGAGCATTAGACGCTAATAAGGCAATAATCTGTGGATGTCTAAGAAGTATTACCATGCGGCGATTGTCGATATCCGGTCTGATAGCTTCAATACTCAACTGCATTTCATGGGTGATCCAACGCCGTTGTTGCCTCGCTTTATCTTCTTGCTGTGTTTTGTACGCCAGCCAGTCATTGATGGTATCAACGGTCTGGTTGATGAAGGTGATCTCGCCCTGCAGTCGAGCCGTCACATATATTTCATTGAGTACCTGCAGAAATATCGTCGCCTGTGCGTTAGGTAGTCCATCGATGGTAATTATTTGTGAATTTTTGTCGTTGAGAATGATATCAGTCCAGAACAGCCCTTTATGGACAGAACAATTTTTTTGCTCTTTGATATCAATATGATGAATCAAACCATCAATAGAAAGCGACAGGATGAAACCCTGCAAGTTGAGGCACCACTTAGACGACCGCGTGAATTGACGACCCCAGAATGAGGGGGTCCATTGATTTACCATACTATTCTCAGACTACGTGCGAACCACAACAGCCAGGTTGCCAGCGGTTTCTATCAGGGAGTTTATACGGTCAGGATAAAGATGTGAGGTCACAATAACCATGTAATTTCTGTTGTAACTTGTGTACAGATAGCAGTGACGGTCGTGCAGAACGGATATTGATAACCCGGTTCCGCTCAAATCTCTTAGTTATTATAACTATGGGCTTACTACGGCGTGGTGCTGCAGTTTTCCATGGGAACTGCCAGGGCCTGCCGACGACAGGCCTTGGGTATTTCCCCCCTCAGCGCCGGGATCGCACCAGCTGATAGCGGCGGGTTAAATATTCGATCGGTGCGCTCCAGACGTGCACCAGGCGGGTGAACGGGAAGATCAGGAAAATGGTCATCCCGAGCACCAGGTGAATGCGGTAGATAAACGCCACGCCATCAAGATGCGCCGAGGCGCCGCCGTGGAAGGTCACTACCGCCTGGGCCCAGTCCACCAGCTTTAACATCTCGCTGCCGTCAGGGTGCTGGGCCGAGAAGGGAATGGTGGTTAACCCCAGAATGCACTGAATCAGCAAAATGCTGAGGATCACAATGTCCGCCGTCGATGAAGTGGCGCGAATGCGCGGGTTGGTCAGCCGACGAATCAACAGCCCCGCGCCGCCCACCAGCGTCAGCACGCCGCAGACGCCGCCGAGGATCATCGCCATCAGCTGTTTCTGCGACATCGGCAGGAACCACGAATAGACCCAGTGCGGGGTCAGCATGCCAAAGAGATGACCGAAGAATATCCCCAGAATGCCGATATGGAACAGATTCGACCACAGCACCATCCCGCGCTTGTCGAGCATCTGGCTGGAGGAGGCGCGCCAGCTGTACTGCCCGTAGTCATAGCGCAGCCAGCTGCCGATGAGAAACACCGTCCCGCACACGTAGGGGTAGATGTCGTAAAAGAAGAGGTTCAGGTACTGTATCATTTCGGGCCTCCGGCACGGACGTCAACGTACTGCGGCGCGACGTCCTGGCTAAAGCGTCGTTGATAATGTTGCATCGGCGAGCTGTCGCAGGCGGTGGCGTTATCTTCGATAAACTTCACCTGCTCCTCTTCCCACACGGCATCCAGCGCCTGGCGGGTGTCATCGCGTTGCTCGCCTGCCACCTGTTTCGTGACACTGTCACTATCGAGGGGGCTGCCGGCAAGTGCCAGCAGCGTGTCAAACAGTTGATAGTAATCGC
This sequence comes from Klebsiella sp. R445, assembly GCF_051131755.1. Classification (NCBI taxonomy): domain Bacteria; kingdom Pseudomonadati; phylum Pseudomonadota; class Gammaproteobacteria; order Enterobacterales; family Enterobacteriaceae; genus Klebsiella; species Klebsiella sp. R445. Next base: position 609,232 of record NZ_CP180446.1, on the reverse strand, counting down.
ATTGTCGTTGTTTCAGACGGCCGCCCAGCAGGGCAAGGATCGGCGCGACGTTTTGCAGTCCCTCTCTGGCCGGGTCCGCCTCGAGCGTGCTGAGATACTCGAGATAGAGCGGCAGATGGTCCGGCAGCTCCCGGCAGTCGAGCTGCAGTCCGGCCTGCTCGTACTGGTTCATCAGATTGACCATCGCCTGGCCGCGATCGCGGGATTCCGCATGCACATGTTCGAACAGCAGCAGTGAGGTGGCGCGCCCGCGCTCGAACACCTCGCACCATTCGGCCTGGCGGTCGAGCAGCGGAGCGGCCAGCAACGGGGCGGCAAACGGCAGCAGCGCCGGCGCATCGGCGCCGACCAACGCCAGCGCCTCCTCGCGGTTGTCCCACAGCAGGGCGTCCGGGTACTCCAGCAGCAGCCCGATGACGTTGAGGATCCGCATTAGTCTTTCTCCCCAATGTTGATCGCATCAATACGCTGGCTGTTGAACAGGTTGAATTTGGTATCCGAGCCGTGGCAACCGTCACCGAAGGTAAAACCGCAGCCGTTACGTTCCGGGAAGGCATCTTCCGCCATTTCACGGTGGCTGGTGGGGATCACAAACCGGTCTTCATAGTTGGCGATAGCCAGATAGCGGTACATATCTTCAACCTGCTCGACGCTTAACCCCACTTCTTCGATAGCCCTGGTATCGGTAACCCCTTCGACGGTCTGGGAGCGTTTATAGTGGCGCATCGCCATCATGCGTTTCAGGGCGCGCAGCACCGGGCCGGTGTCGCCGGCGCTCAGCAGGTTCGCCAGGTACTGCACCGGAATACGCAGGCTTTCCACCGCCGGCAGAATCGTGCCTTTATTCGGCAGACCGCCGGCATCAGCGACCGACTGGATCGGCGACAGCGGCGGCACGTACCAGACCATTGGCAGGGTGCGGTATTCCGGGTGCAGCGGCAGCGCCAGCTTCCAGTCCATCGCCAGTTTATACACCGGAGACTTCTGCGCCGCTTCGATCACGTTATGCGCAATGCCCTGTTTCAGCGCTTCTTCAATCACCGCCGGATCGTGCGGGTCGAGGAACACATCGCACTGACGTTCATAGAGATCGGTTTCATGCTCGGTGCTGGCCGCTTCCTCAATCCGGTCGGCGTCATACAACAGGACGCCGAGGTAGCGAATGCGCCCGACGCAGGTTTCTGAGCAGACCGTCGGCTGGCCGGATTCGATACGCGGATAGCAGAAGATGCACTTCTCAGATTTGCCGCTTTTCCAGTTAAAGTAGATTTTCTTGTACGGACAGCCGCTGATGCACATGCGCCAGCCTCGGCATTTATCCTGATCGATCAGCACAATGCCATCTTCTTCACGCTTATAGATGGCGCCGCTCGGGCAGGTGGCGACGCAGCTCGGGTTAAGGCAGTGTTCGCACAGGCGCGGCAGATACATCATGAAGGTGTTTTCAAACTGGCCGTACATCTCTTTCTGCATCGCCTCGAAGTTGCGGTCATGGGCGCGTTTTTCAAACTCGCCGCCCAGCAGCTCCTCCCAGTTTGGCCCCCAGCTGATTTTGTCCATTCGTTTACCGCTGATCAGCGAGCGTGGGCGGGCGGTCGGCAGATGCTCACTCTCCGGCGCGGTATGCAGATGCTGATAATCGAAGGTGAAGGGTTCGTAATAGTCGTCGATGCCCGGCAGCTGCGGGTTGGCGAAGATTTTCGATAGCACGCCCACCCGGTTGCCGAGGCGCGGGGTCAGCTTGCCGGTGATCCCCCGGATCCAGCCGCCTTGCCACTCTTCCTGGTCTTCCCAGTTTTTCGGGTAGCCGATGCCGGGTTTGGTTTCAACGTTATTAAACCAGGCGTATTCCATCCCTTCGCGCCCGGTCCAGACGTTCTTACAGGTGACCGAACAGGTGTGGCAGCCAATGCATTTGTCGAGATTCAGCACCATCCCGACCTGTGAGCGTATTTTCATTTTTTCGCCTCCTGTACCTGATCGCGACCTTCGTTATCCAGCCAGCTGATGTTTTTCATTTTACGAATCATGATGAATTCATCGCGGTTGGAGCCGACGGTACCGTAATAGTTAAAGCCATAGGCCAGTTGCGCATAGCCGCCAATCATATGGGTAGGTTTGGGGCAAATACGGGTCACGGAGTTATGGATCCCGCCGCGACGGCCGGTCACTTCGGAGCCGGGAATATTCATGATGCGTTCCTGCGCGTGGTACATCATGGTCATCCCCGGTGGGATGCGCTGGCTCACCACCGCGCGGGCGGTAAGGGCGCCGTTGGCGTTGAAGGCTTCGATCCAGTCGTTATCTTCAATGCCTAACTCTTTGGCGTCGGTTTCGCTAAGCCAGACGATCGGCCCGCCGCGCGACAGGGTCAGCATCAGCAGGTTTTCACTGTAGGTGGAGTGAATCCCCCATTTCTGATGCGGCGTGAGGAAGTTGAGCGCCTTTTCCGGGAAGCCGTTGGGCGGGATCTCGCGCATGTGGCTGACGCTGCGGGTATCAATCGGCGGACGGTAGACCACCAGGCTTTCGCCGAAGTCGCGCATCCACGGATGGTCCTGATACAGCTGCTGGCGGCCGGAGAGGGTGCGCCATGGGATCAGCTCGTGGACGTTGGTGTAGCCGGCGTTGTAAGAAACATGCTCGCTTTCGAGGCCGGACCACGTCGGGCTGGAGATGATTTTTCGCGGCTGCGCCTGGATATCGCGAAAACGAATCTTCTCGTCTTCTTTGTTGATTGCCAGATGGGTGTGATCGCGCCCGGTAAACTCGCCGAGCGCTTGCCAGGCTTTGACCGCGACCTGACCGTTGGTCTCCGGCGCCAGGCTGAGGATCACCTCGGTGGCGTCGATGGCGCTGTCGATGCGCGGTCGGCCTTTGGCCGGGCCGTCGAGCTTGACGTAATTGAGTTTGCCGAGGAATTCGACCTCATCCAGGGTTTTCCAGGTGATGCCCTTGCTCCCGTTGCCGAGCTTATCCAGCAACGGCCCCAGCGAGGTAAAGCGCTCGTAGGTCGCCGGATAATCACGTTCCACCACCGCGATGGTTGGCGCGGTTTTTCCGGGGATCAGATCGCATTCGCCTTTATGCCAGTCCTTCACCTCAAACGGCTGGGATAGCTCACCCGCCGAATCGTGCTGCAGCGGCAGAAGCACCACATCCGTTTCAGTATCGAGATGCCCCACGCAGACCGTCGAAAAGACCCGGGCAATCTCTTTATAGATTTCCCAGTCGCTTTTGGCTTCCCAGGCCGGGTCGACCGCGGCGGAGAGCGGGTGGATAAACGGGTGCATATCCGAGGTGTTCATATCGTCTTTTTCATACCAGGTGGCGGTCGGCAGGACGATATCGGAGAACAGACAGGTGCTCGACATCCGGAAATCGAGAGTGACCAGCAGATCGAGTTTGCCTTCGATGGCGGCGGTCTGCCACTCGACCTCTTCGGGTTTCACCTCGTCCGTGGCTCCAAGTTCATCGCCCTGAATGCCGCTGTCGGTACCCAGCAGATATTTGAGCATGTACTCATGGCCTTTGCCGGAAGAACCCAGCAGATTAGAACGCCAGATAAACATATTGCGCGGGTGGTTTGTGCCGCTGTCCGGCTGCTCGCAGGCAAAGCGGATCGCACCGGATTTCAGCGCCTGGACGGTGTAGTCCGCTGGTGACAACCCGGCGGCATCGGCCTGCTGTTTGATGGTCAGCGGGTTGAGGTTCAGCTGCGGCGCGGAAGGCAGCCAGCCCATCCGTTCCGCCCGGACGTTAAAATCAATCAGGTGGCCGGTATAGCGGCTGGCATCCGCCAGCGGTGAGAGCAGTTCCTGGGCGGTGAGCTTCTCGTAACGCCACTGGCTGGAGTGGTTGTAAAAATAGGAGGTGCTGTTCATCTGCCGCGGCGGGCGGTTCCAGTCGGTGGCAAAGGCCAGCGGCAGCCAGCCGGTCTGCGGGCGCAGCTTCTCCTGGCCGACATAGTGCGACCAGCCGCCGCCGCTCTGGCCGACGCAGCCGCAGAAGACCAGCATATTGATCATCCCGCGGTAGTTCATGTCCATGTGATACCAGTGGTTCACCCCGGCGCCGAGGATGATCATCGACCGGCCATGGGTTTTATGCGCGGTGTCGGCAAACTCCCAGGCAATTTGCTCAATGTGTTGGCGCGGGACGCCGGTGATCTGCTCGGCCCAGGCCGGGGTATAGGCTTTGATTTCGCTAAAATCGCTGGCCGCATTGCTGTCATCAAGACCGCGGTCGAGGCCGTAGTTGGCCAGCACCAGGTCATAGACGCTGACCACCAGGGCACTGTCGCCGTTAGCCAGCGTCAGGCGTTTTGCCGGTAGCTGGTGAACGATCACCGGTTGCTGGGCCACGCTGCGAAAGTGGGGGTTCTCGTTGCCGCCAAAGTAGGGGAAACCCACGGGGACCACGGCGTCGTTAAAGGGCAGCAGGGAGAGCGCCAGTTCGGTCTCTTTTCCGGCAGCCAGCGGTTCGAGGTTCCATTTGCCTTTTTCACCCCAGCGAAAACCAATGGAGCCGTTGGGAGCCACCAGTTCGCCGGCGCTGCTGAACGCCACGGTTTTCCACTCCGGGTTGTTGCTTTCGCCCAGCCCGTCCAGCAGGTCGGAGGCGCGGACCATCCGGCCCGGCACCAGGCCGCCGTCAGCGCGCTCTTCGAGCATCACCAGCATCGGCATGTCGGTATAGTGGCGGCAGTAGTTGAGGAAGTAGTCGCTCGGGCTGTCGAGATGGAAACGCTTTAAAATCACGTGGCCCATGGCCATAGCCAGCGCGCTGTCGGTGCCCTGTTTCGGCGCCAGCCACTGGTCGCACAATTTTGCCACTTCCGAATAGTCCGGCGTAATGGCGATGGTTTTGGTGCCTTTGTAACGGACCTCGGTAAAAAAGTGGGCGTCCGGGGTGCGGGTCTGCGGCACGTTCGACCCCCAGGCGATAATGTAGCTTGAGTTATACCAGTCGGCGGATTCCGGGACATCGGTCTGCTCGCCCCAGGTCATCGGCGAGGCCGGCGGCAGGTCGCAGTACCAGTCGTAGAAGCTCAGGCAGGTGCCGCCAATCAGCGACAGATAGCGGGTGCCGGCAGCATAGGAGACCATCGACATCGCCGGGATCGGCGAGAAGCCCACAATGCGGTCCGGGCCATACTGTTTGATGGTCCAGACGTTGGCGGCGGCAATCAGCTGGTTCAGCTCTTTCCAGGTCGAGCGAATAAAGCCGCCTTTGCCGCGCATCTGTTTGTAGCTGAGGCACTTCTGGCGGTCCTGCATGATGCTGTCCCAGGCATCGACCGGGTCCGGATGCAGCGCCAGCGCTTCGCGCCACAGTTCAATTAAGCGCTTGCGCGCCAGCGGGTATTTCAGGCGGTTGGCGCTGTAGAGATACCACGAGTAGCTGGCGCCGCGCGGGCAGCCTCGCGGTTCGTGGTTGGGCAGATCCGGGCGGGTGCGCGGGTAGTCCGTCTGCTGGGTTTCCCAGGTGACCAGGCCGTTTTTAACGTAAATTTTCCAGCTGCAGGAGCCGGTGCAGTTGACCCCATGGGTGGAGCGGACGATCTTGTCAAACTGCCAGCGCTGCCGGTAGCTATCTTCCCAGTCACGGTTGGTATCCAGTAGCTGGCCGTGGCCGTTGGCAAAGGTCTCGCGTTTCTGCTTAAAGTAGCGAAAGCGATCCAGTAGTTTGCTCATGACATTATCTCCTGACGGAGGCAGACGCCTCCGTGGTTACCGTGCTCAGCATGGCTGTGATTATTTTGTGGCGGGCTTGCGACGGCCGTAGACCAGCCAGGTCACCAGTACGCAGACAACATAAAAGACGAAGAACACCTTCATGGCGCCGACCGGTGAGCCGGTCATGGCGAGTGACGTGCCGAAGGCTTTAGGGATGAAAAAGCCGCCGACCGCGCCGATGGCGGAGATAAACCCGAGCGCGGCGGCGGTATCGGTGACCGCTTCATGCTGGGCCTGCTCATCGCTACCGCCGTGTTTCTTGACGCTGTCGATGGTTATCTGACGGAAGATGACGGCAATCATCTGGAAGGTGGAGCCGCTGCCGAGACCGGCGGTGAGGAACAGCCCCATAAACACGATGTAGAAAGCGAGAAAGCTGCCGGAACCGGAGCCCGGCAGGGTCAGAAACAGCAGGCCGGTAAATAGCGCCATCAGGATAAAGTTCACCAGGGTGACCTTCACGCCGCCCAGCCGGTCGGAAATGATGCCGCCGAATGAGCGTGCCAGGGCGCCGATAAACGGCCCGAAGAAAGCTAGCTTGAGGATGTTAACGTCGGGAAACTGGGTCTTCGCCAGCATTGCGAAGCCGGCGGAGAAACCGATAAAAGAGCCGAAGGTGGCAAGATAGAGCAGACTCAGCAGCCACATATGCGGGCGTTTTAAGACCGGCAGCTGATCGCGGATCGCCGTTTTGGAGCCGGCGATATCGTTCATGCCGAACCACGCGGCCACGGTGGCCGCCAGCAACAGCGGCACCCAGATCAGCGGCGAGTTACCTAACCACAGGGTCGAACCATCCCCTTGATCGACGCCGCGCACGCCGAGGAAGGTGAAGATCGGCAAAAAGATCACCACCGGCGACAGCAGCTGCATCACGCTGACGCCGAGGTTACCCAGGCCGCCGTTGACGCCCAGGGCGCTGCCTTGCTTCGCTTTGGGGTAGAAAAAGCTGATGTTGCCCATGCTGGAGGCGAAGTTAGCCCCGGCAAAACCGCAGAGCAGGGCGATGATGATAAACATCCAGAACGGCGTTGCCGGATTCTGTACCGCAATCCCCAGCCACAAGCACGGGACCACTAATATCACCGTGCTGATTACCGTCCAGTAGCGCCCGCCAAATATCGGTACCATAAACGAATAGGGCACCCGCAATATTGCGCCAGACAGCGAAGGGAGCGCGGTTAATAAAAACAGCTGGTCGGTAGTGAAATTAAAACCGACTTTATTCAGATTGACCGCAACGGCGCTGAATAACATCCAGACGCAGAAGGCCAGTAGCAGGCAACTGACTGAAATACAAAGATTCCTCCGTGCAATTGCCTTTCCTTTATTTTCCCAGAATGCCGGATTTTCTGGTCGCCAGTCTTTTAAAAGGTAATGATTATCTTTCTCATTTTCTCTCGACATATTGCCCTCGAATACCCAGTAACCAAAGGAAAATTAAATTTGAGAAAACAGCAAATTAATCAGAAGAGGTGATTCAGGATGGCAGATCTTATTATTGTCGTGATTGAAGAATAGATAAAAAAAAGACCGTGGCAGAATGCCCGCTGCGAATAGGGTTTTATTATTTGTTACTAAATGTAAATTTTAGCAGGGAAAACCACCAGCAATGCGCTGCGGTCTATGACAGCTCAGGGCCCGACAGATGGGGCCTGAGCAGGGATCTGCCGCGCGGGGACACTGACCTGGTCAGGAGCGTAACAGCTCCATCGCTATATTATTATTTATATAACGTGTGAAGGTGCTATCGTCAATAACGTCCATCCCCAACACATAGATCCCGTCCAGACCGCAGACCAGCGAAATTAAGCGCCAGGCAATATCTTCAGGGCTATCGGCGGGGTGAAATTCACCGCTGTTGACGCCGTCGCGAATAATATTCACGGTTTCCGTGTGCCACATCGACATGGTCAGCAGGTAGGCCGCTTTGATATCGCTATCGCTGCCGGCGAGCAGTTGGCCCTCGCGCCACAGGCGGATATAGGGTTCCAGCCGGCGATCTTCGCTCCCGAGCACCGCGAACAACCGCTCCTGGCAGCTGCTCTGTGGGGATACCAGCTGAATATCCATCATCTCGCGGATCAGCCGGACAAAAACCTGGGCTTTCAGTTCGCCGGTGGAGCTGAAATGGTGGTGCAGTTGCCCGGTGGAGACCTGCGCTTCTGCGGCGATCTGTCGCACTGTCATCGCCGCCAGTCCGCCCTGCAGCGCCACGCGCATGGCCGCCAGCATGATCACTTCGCGGCGTGCTTCCCGATTTAAATAATGCATATTTCCCCGCTGAACCGTGGTGTTGATGGATAGTAACAAAAAGTTGGACAGTCGTTCAACAATCCGGCAGGATCGCATTCCTGAACACCTGTTCAATTTATAAATGTGAGGAATAAAGAGATGTCCCGGCAATGGTTAACGCTCGTGGCGATTCTGTTGGTTTATCTGCCGGTGGCGATCGATGCCACCGTGCTGCATGTCGCTGCGCCTACGCTCAGCATGTCGCTGGGCACCAGCAGCAATGAGCTGCTGTGGATCATTGATATTTACTCGCTGGTGATGGCCGGCATGGTGCTGCCGATGGGGGCGCTTGGCGACAAAATCGGCTTTAAACGCCTGTTGCTGCTCGGCAGCGCTATTTTTGGCGTGTCATCGCTGGCGGCGGCGTTTGCACCCAATGCCCCGGCGCTGATTGCCGCCAGGGCGCTGCTGGCGATCGGCGCGGCGATGATCGTCCCGGCGACCCTGGCCGGTATCCGTAACACCTTTTCTGAGGCGCGTCATCGTAATATGGCGCTCGGCCTGTGGGCGGCTATTGGTTCCGGCGGCGCCGCCTTTGGCCCGCTGGTGGGGGGGATCCTGCTGGAGCATTTCTACTGGGGGTCGGTGTTCCTGATCAATGTGCCTATCGTGCTGGCGGTGATCGCCTTCTGCGCCCGGATGGTGCCATCGCAGCCCGCGCGGCGCGAACAGAAGCTCAATATTACCCAGGCGTTAATGCTGATTGCGGCGATCCTGATGCTGATCTTCAGTGCTAAATCGGCGCTGAAAGGCCAGATGGCGCTGTGGATGACCGGGCTGGTGGCGCTGGCGGGTGCGGCGTTGCTGACCTGGTTCGTGCGCCAGCAGCTCTCCAGCAGCAACCCGATGGTCGATATGCGGCTGTTTACCCACCGCATTATCTTAAGTGGCGTAATGATGGCGATGACCGCGCTGATCACCCTGGTGGGCTTTGAACTGTTGATGGCCCAGGAGCTGCAGTTTGTTCACGGTAAAACGCCGTTTGAAGCCGGGCTGTTTATGTTGCCGCTGATGCTGGCGAGCGGGTTTAGCGGGCCAATTGCCGGGGTGATGGTGTCGCGCCTTGGGCTTAGGCAGGTGGCAACCGGCGGCATGCTGTTAAGCGCCTTCAGTTTCCTGGGCCTGTCGGTGACCGATTTCAGCACCCAACAGTGGCAGGCGTGGGGGCTGATGATCCTGCTGGGCTTTAGCGTTGCCAGCGCGCTGCTGGCGTCCGGAGCGGCGATTATGGCGGCAGCGCCGAAAGAGAAAGCGGCGGCGGCGGGGGCCATTGAAACCATGGCATATGAACTGGGGGCCGGTCTGGGGATCGCGTTGTTCGGCCTGATCCTGACCCGCAGCTACAGCTCGTCGATTGTGCTGCCCGCCGGTGTGGAAGGCCAGGCGGCAACCCAGGCCGCGTCGTCCATCAGCGAGGCCATTGCGCTGGCTCAATCGCTGCCCGCTATTCCGGCCCATTCGCTGATCGACGCCGCCAAAACCGCCTTTATCAGCGCCCACAGCGTGGTGCTGCTGACCGCCGGGGTGCTGCTGCTTGTGCTGGCGACCGGTATCTGGCGCAGCCTGGCAAAAGCGCCGGAGATGCAATAAGTCTACAGCTGGAGTGACAGCTCCATCGCCGCCCGCCGCAGCGGGGCCAGCGCTTTTTCCCGCAGAGCGGCGGCGCTCATCGCGGGGGCGGGGGCGCCAACGTTCAGCGCCGCCACCACCTGACCGCTGCGCGACAGCAACGGGACCGCCAGCGAACACAGCCCGACCTCAATTTGCCGGTCGGCGAGGGCATAGCCCTGCATCCTGACCCTGGCTATCTCCTCGCGCAATCCCGGTAGATCACATACGGTATGCGGGGTATAGCGTATTAAATTCGCGCGTGACAATGTCACTTCCAGTTGATCTTCCGGCAGGGCGCTGAGCAGCACGCGCCCCATCGAGGTGGCCCACGCAGGAAGACGACTGCCGCGCCCGATGTCGACGCTGAGCAGATTGTTGACCGCTGCTCGGGCGATATACAGCACGTTATCCCCGTCGAGGGTCGCCGCAGAGCAGGATTCTCCCAGCGATTTGCCGAGATTATCCAGCGCGGTTTGCGCGACCTTTGCCAGCGGTGTACCGGCCAGATAGGCGTGACCCACCGCCAGCACTCGCGGCAGCAGTTCATAGCTGCGCCCGTCCGGGCTGTGCACCATTCCCAGGGCTGCCAGGGTGTACAGACAGCGGCGAACGGCGGCACGGGAAATTTGCGTTTTCTGGCTGAGCTGCGAGATGGTCAGCCGCTGCCGCTGGGGAGTAAAGGCATTGAGAACTTCCAGCCCGCGCGCCAGCGACAGCATAAAATTGGGGTCATGTTCGGCCTGCCTGGCGCTGAGGGTGGTTGGCGGTGTTGCGCTCATTGAATTCCTCTCCATTCGAAGACAAAAGCTCACGGGGCACCACTATACCGCGCGTAAAAATGGCGGTGATGGAATGTGCCTGTTTTACCACTCGGATCACATTATTAACCTCAATTTAACAAGCGCGTCGATAATCGCACAACATTTCGATTATCGCCGTTGACCATTTCCCCGGCTCGCCCCTATTGTCAAAGGCATCGTCACCCCTCGTTATGAATGGGGGTACAAAAAGTTATGTATTTAACCTTCAGGAACAGAACATGACCGCGACTGTAGAACGCATTGAAAGCTGGCTGGTTGACCTGCCGACTATTCGTCCGCACAAACTCTCCATGACGACCATGGGCTGCCAGACGCTGGTGATTGTCCGCATTACGCGCTCGGACGGCATTTGCGGGATCGGCGAAGCGACCACCATCGGTGGTCTGAGCTACGGCGTGGAAAGCCCCGAAGGTATCGCTTCGGCCATCACCCATTACCTGACGCCGCTGCTCAAGGGCCAACCGGCGGATAACCTCAACGCCCTGACCCAGCGCATGAACGCCGCCATCAAAGGCAACACCTTCGCTAAATCAGCCATTGAGACCGCGCTGCTGGATGCTCAGGGTAAGGCGCTGGGGCTGCCGGTGTCGGCGTTGTTAGGCGGTGCGCTGCAGACCTCGCTGCCGGTGCTGTGGACCCTGGCGAGCGGCAATACCGATAACGATATCGCCGAAGGTGAAAGGCTGCTGGCCGAGCGCCGCCACCAGGCATTTAAGTTAAAGATTGGCGCCCGCGAGTTAGCTACTGACCTGCGTCATACCCGGGCGATCGTCGAAGCACTGGGCGACCGTGCCAGCATCCGCGTCGATGTCAATCAGGCCTGGGACGCCACCGCGGCGGCGAAAGGCTGTCGTGAGCTGGCGGCCATGGGTATCGATTTAATTGAGCAGCCGGTCAGCGCCCAGGACAACGCCGCGCTGGTGCGCCTCAGCCACAACATTGAAACGGCGATCCTCGCGGATGAAGCGGTGGCGACCCATTACGATGGTTATCAGCTGGCTCAGCAGGGCTTTAGCGGTGCCTATGCATTGAAAATCGCCAAAGCGGGCGGCCCGGCCAGCGTATTAGCGCTGGCACGCGTGGCGCAAGCGGCGGGTATCGGCCTGTACGGCGGCACCATGCTGGAAGGGACCATCGGCACGGTGGCCTCGCTTCACGCCTGGTCGACGCTGCCGCTGCAGTGGGGCACCGAAATGTTTGGCCCGCTGCTGCTGAAAGACGACATCGTCAGCGTACCGCTCTCCTTTGTGGACGGGCAGGTCGAGCTGCCGCAGACCCCAGGTCTGGGCGTCACGCTGGATGAAGATAAATTGCAGTTCTACGCTCGCAAAGCGTAGCGCATCACAGGAGAAAACCGATGCTGTTTAAAGTGGATATGACCGTCAATATTCCGCTGGGCTATCCGGCGGACGAAATTGACGACATTAAGCAACGTGAAAAAGCCTATTCGCAGCAATTACAGCGCGAAGGCAAATGGCGCCATATCTGGCGGGTGGCAGGGTTGTACGCCAACGTCAGTATATTCGATGTGCGTGACGCCGAAGAATTACATCAAATTTTAATGGGGTTGCCGTTATACCCGTTTATGGAAATACGCGTCGAGGCATTGTGTCGCCATCCCTCCTCAGTACGCGAAGACGATAGCTAATAAATAATAAGAAACCTCACGCCGGTTATTCCGGCGTACACCCTACAAGCAACCTGCAAGCAATAAGTGAGAATCACAATGAAAAATTCTTTCGTACAACAAGACGCCGTGCAGAAATTATTACGTGAAAGTGCCGGGTTAAATGTGCCTGGTGGTAATGAGCGCTTTAAAGCCATTGTGCATCGGGTGCTGGAAGATATGTGCAGCCTGATCGACGATTATAATGTGACCCAGGAAGAGTTCTGGCATGCGGTGAATTATCTGCATGAACTGGGTGGACGTCAGGAGGCCGCACTGCTGGCGGCGGGTCTCGGTCTCGAACATTTCCTCGATCTGCGCCAGGATGCCATTGACGCCGCCGCGCATCAGGAAACCGGCACGCCGCGTACCATCGAAGGCCCGCTGTATGTCGCCAATGTGCCACTGGCCGACGGACACACGCGAATGGATGACGGCACCGATGCTGGCGAAGTGATGTGGCTCCACGGCCAGGTACGTGATACCCAGGGTCGTCCGCTCGCCAATGCGATCGTCGATATCTGGCACGCCAACACCCTCGGCAACTACTCGTTCTTCGACCAAAGCCAGGGCGAATATAACCTGCGCCGGCGGATCCGCACCGGCGCCGATGGCCGCTATAGCGTGCGCAGCATTATGCCTTCCGGCTACGGCTGCCCGCCGGACGGCCCGACTCAGAAACTGCTCGACCAGTTGGGCCGCCACGGTAACCGTCCGGCACATATTCATTTCTTCGTCTCCGCACCGGGCCACAAGCATTTAACCAGTCAGATTAACCTCAGCGGCGATAAGTACCTGTGGGACGACTTCGCTTTTGCGACCCGCGATGGCCTGATTGCCGACCCGGTGAAAATCACCGACCGCGAGCTGATTGCTCAGCGTAAACTTGACGGCGAGCATACCGAAGTGTGCTTCGACTTTACGCTGTGCAAGGCGCAAAACGCCGATCAGGAACAGCGCATCAGCCGCCTGCGCGCGCAGGAGTAACTGCCGGTACACCCCCGGACCGCTGCGTCCGGGCTGGTGAATCTTGTTATCGCCCGGCCCGTATTGCGCGGCCGGGGATATTCCCGAATTAATTATTCTTTCTGAACTCATTGATTCCTGAATTCTGCAGGAGGGCTAAGCTCATGCAAAAAACATTCACCCTGTTAAAAGATAAAATCAGCAATGCCTTAATTGTTGATCGCCAGAATCATATATATCGCTGCCACCGTTCGATCTTCACCGACGAGCAGTTATTTGATTTTGAAATGAAGCATATATTTGAAGGTAACTGGGTATTCCTCGCTCATGAAAGCCAGATCCCGGAAGCGGGCGATTATTTTACTCTGACGCTGGGGCGTCAGCCGGTGATTATTACCCGCGATAAAAAAGATCAGCTGCATGCTTTAATTAACAGCTGCGCCCACCGTGGTGCGATGTTATGTCGGCGCAAAACCGGCAATAAAAACTCGTTTACCTGTCCGTTCCACGGCTGGACCTTCAGCAATAACGGCAAACTGCTGAAAGCCAAAGATGAAAATACCGGCGGCTATCCCGACAGCTTTAAACATGAAGGATCGCACGATCTTAAAGCTTTGCCGCGCTTCCAGTCGTATCGTGGTTTCTTATTCGGTAGTCTCAGCGATGACGTACAGCCGCTGGAACAGTATCTCGGCGAAACCTGCAAAATTATCGATCTGATGGTCGACCAGGCCGCAGAAGGGCTGGAGGTCCTGAAAGGCTCCTCGAGCTATGTCTACGAGGGTAACTGGAAGCTGGGAGCGGAAAACGGCGCCGACGGTTACCACGTCAGCGTGGTGCACTGGAACTACGCGTCCACCATGTCGCGCCGCAACTACGAGGCCGAAGGCACCCATTCCGTCGATGCCAACGGCTGGTCGAAGAGCCTCGGCGGCGGTTACGGTTTTGAAAACGGCCATATGCTGCTGTGGACCCGGGCGCTGAACCCGGAAGTGCGCCCGGTGTTTGCTCATCAGGCCCGCCTGCAGGCCGAGTTTGGCGAGCTTCGTGCCGACCAGATGGTCAACGAAACCCGCAACCTGTGCCTCTATCCCAACGTCTATTTAATGGATCAGTTCTCGACGCAGATCCGCGTGATCCGCCCGATTGCCGTCGATAAAACCGAAGTCACCATCTGGTGTTTCGCCCCCAAAGGGGAGTCGGACCAGGCGCGGGCGCTGCGTATCCGCCAGTACGAAGATTTCTTCAACGTCAGCGGCATGGGGACGCCGGACGACCTCGAAGAGTTCAGCGCCTGCCAGCGCGGCTATCTTGGCGAGAATCTGGCATGGAGCGACCTCAGCCGCGGGGCGCTGCACTGGGTCGATGGCCCGGATGAGCACGCGCAGCACGCCGGATTTACCCCGCTGCTGAGCGGCGTCAAGTCGGAGGATGAAGCGCTGTATATCGCTCATCACCACCACTGGCAAAACGTGATGCTGGCGGCGCTGGACAAAGAGCAGCAGCGCTACGAGCAATCCATTACCCAACGCGTGGAGGTGGTGTGATGCTGAGCCTCGAACAAGTTCGCCAGTTCCTCTATTACGAAGCCCGCCTGCTGGACGACCGTCAGTGGGACGAGTGGCTGACCTGCTACAGCCCGAAAGTGGTGTTCTGGATGCCGGCCTGGGGCGACGACGACAAGTTGACCCGCGACCCGCAGCGCGAAATCTCGCTGATCTACTACCCGAACCGTGACGGGCTGGAAGACCGCGTATACCGGATTAAAACCGAGCGCTCCGGCGCCAGCACGCCGGAACCGCGGACCACCCATATGATCAGCAATGTGGAGCTTCTCGGCGAGAACCCGCAGGGCATCGAAGTGCGCTACAACTGGGTCACCTACAGCCACCGCTACCAGCACACCGATGCCTATTTTGGCTCGACCTGCTGCACCCTGACGGAAGTGGACGGCAAACCGCAAATCCTGCGCAAAACGGTGCGTCTCAATAACGACTACATCCGCCAGGTGATTGACGTTTACCATATTTAAGAGGTGGTTATGTTTACTATCGCGCTCAATTTTGAAGATGGCATCACTCGGTTTATTCACTGCAATGCCGGGGAGAAGGTGCTGGATGCCGCCTATCGCCAGAAGGTTAATCTGCCGATGGACTGCTCGGACGGGGTCTGCGGCACCTGTAAATGCCACTGCGCCAGCGGCGAGTACGGCATGGGGGATGACTATCTGGAGGAGGCGCTGAGCGAGGACGAGGCCGAGGCCCGTCAGGTGCTGACCTGCCAGATGGTGCCCACCAGCGACTGCATCATTGATGTCCCGGTCGCGGCGGCGCAGTGCAAAACCGCCCTGAGCAGCATCGGCGCAGAGGTCATGGAGGTCACTCTGCTGTCGGATACCGCCATTGAACTGGTGGTGCAGCTGGACGAGGCGCTGGCCTTTTTACCGGGGCAATACGTGTCGATTCAGGTGCCGGGAACCCCCCACAGCCGCGCCTATTCCTTCAGTTCGCTGGCCGGCGAGCGTGAAGGGCGCTTCCTGATCCGCAACGTCCCCGGCGGCATGATGAGCCAGTGGCTGATCCAAAAGGCGCAGCCGGGCGATCGCCTGACCCTGAGCGGCCCGATGGGCAGTTTCTACCTGCGCAACGGCGAACGTCCGCTGCTGTTGCTGGCGGGCGGTACCGGCCTGGCGCCGCTGCTGTCGATGCTGCACACCCTGGTGCGGCAAGGCAATACCCGTCCGGTGACGCTGCTGTACGGTGTGACCCGGGATTGTGACCTGGTGAAAACCGAGGCGCTGGAGGCCTTTGTTGGCCAGCTGCCGGGCTATCGCTGGCTGCCGGTGGTGGCCGATGAGCACAGCGCCTGTCCGCAGCGCGGCTTCGTTACCGAGCATCTTGATGAGGCGATCCTCAACGACGGCGATGTGGACATTTACCTGTGCGGCCCGCCGCCGATGGTTAACGCGGTATCCACCGCGCTACGTGAACGGGGAATTAACCCTGCCGGTTTCTGGTATGAGAAATTTAACGCCAGCCAGAGTGCGGCGGCATAAGGAGTGGGTATGCGTTTTCAACATAAAGTGGTGGCGATCACCGGCGCTGCGCAGGGCATTGGGCGCCAGACCGCCGAGCAGGCCGCGCGCGAAGGGGCGACGCTGTTGCTGATTGACCGCTCGAGCTATGTTCACGAGCTGGCGGCCACGCTGGTGCAGCAGGGCAGCGAAGTGCTGGCACTTGAGGCGGATCTTGAACAGTGGGATAGCACCGAGCAGGCGTTTGCCGCCGGCGTTGCCCATTTCGGTCGCCTCGATGTGGTGATCAATAACATCGGCGGCACGATTTGGGCGCGACCGTTTGCTGAGTATCAGCCGGACCAGATCGAAAAAGAGATCCGTCGCTCACTGTTTCCGACTCTGTGGGGCTGTCGGGCGGCGCTGCCGTGGATGCTGAAACAGGGGAAAGGCAGCATTGTGAACGTCTCGTCTGTCGCCACGGCGGGAGTTAACCGGGTGCCGTACTCTGCGGCGAAAGGCGGGGTCAATGCCCTGACCCGCTCCATTGCCATGGAGTACAGCCACAGTGGGATCCGCATCAACGCCGTGGCGCCGGGCGGTACCGATGCTCCGGCGCGGGTGACGCCGCGCAACAGCGAAACGCCGACGGCGCAGGAGCAGGCATGGTATCAGCAGGTGGTCGATCAGACCGTCGACAGCAGCCTGATGCATCGCTACGGGACGCTGGCGGAACAGGCGAACGCGATCCTGTTTCTCGCCAGCGATGAGGCCAGCTATATCACCGGGGTGACGCTACCGGTGGCCGGCGGCGACCTCGGCTAGCGCCGGGTGGCGGACCAGCAGAGCAGGGAGCCGGCGCAGACCATGCCGGCTCCCTGCCAGAATGACCAGGATAACGCCGCACTGAGCAGCACTGCCGCCAGCGCCGACGAGAGAACCGGGGTAAAATAAGAGGCGGCGGCCAGCAGGCTGACGTTGCCATTAAGGATCCCGACGTTCCAGGCGGCATAGCCAAAACCTAACGCCACCGCACACATCACCAGCTTAATCACCACCGGCCAACTGAACAGCATCGGCGGTTGCTCGCTGAACAGGAATTTCAGCCACAGGGTCAGGGCGGTTAATAAGACAAACAGGGTAATGCCGTTGTGGCCTTTCGCATATTTGGCGGTGACCGTGCAATAGGTCGCCCAGATAAAGGCGCCAATAAACGCCAGAATATAGCTCAGGGGGCTGGAAATGACGTTGCGGGAAATTTCATCAACATTCAGACCGTGCTCACCGCCTAATACCCAGACGACCCCAAGTAGCGCCAGCAGCAAGCCGGGAATAATCAGCCAGTTTGTTTTTTGGCGATTAAACAAAATGGCAAATAAAATGGTCAGGCTGGGCCAGAGATAATTCACCATGCCGACTTCAATGGCCTGCTGGCGGCTGCCGGCAAAGCCCAGAGACAGCGCCAGACACAGCTCATAGCAGACGAACAGTACGCTGCCGGCCAGCAGATAGGGGCGCGGGATCTGCCGCAGCCGGGGAAAACCGACGGTCACCAGCAGCAATAACCCGCTGAGCGTATAAATCATTGCCGCGCCGCCCACCGGGCCTAACCCTTCGCTGACCCCACGAATTAAACCAACCATCGTACTCCATAGCACAATGGCGGCCAGGCCGATCAGCGTTGCTTTTTTCTTTTCCATGTCCAACCAGACAGCAATATTTATCAAGAGTCGATTTATAACATTTTTTTATTCGCTGTGGCCCCTATTTTCCATTCGGCGTAATACCTAGGGAGTAAGCAACTCCGGCGCCCCTGACTATTAAGGGGGCGTCGCTTTTCGACATTGATTTGACGCAAAAAAAACGCCGACATTGCTGTTAATTTCCCTGGCGATAAACATGCATCCTGAAGGGAGAAAACCAATGGACGTCAGCCGCAGAAGGTTTTTCAAAATCTGCGCAGGCGGTATGGCCGGAACCACTGCTGCTGCGCTGGGATTTGCACCCAAAATGGCACTGGCTCAGGCGCGAAATTATAAATTATTGCGCGCCAAAGAGATCCGCAACACCTGCACATACTGCTCCGTGGGCTGCGGGCTATTAATGTATAGCCTGGGCGACGGCGCGAAGAACGCTAAAGAAGCAATTTACCATATCGAAGGGGACCCGGATCATCCGGTGAGCCGGGGCGCGCTCTGTCCGAAAGGCGCGGGGCTGCTCGATTATGTGCACAGTGAAAACCGTCTGCGTTACCCGGAATACCGCGCGCCAGGATCGGATAAATGGCAGCGCCTCTCCTGGGATGAGGCCTTCAGCCGCATCGCCAGACTGATGAAAGCCGACCGCGATGCCCACTTTATCGAGACCAACGAGCAGGGCGTGACGGTCAACCGCTGGCTGTCTACCGGGATGCTGTGCGCCTCGGCGGCCAGCAATGAAACCGGCATGCTGACGCAGAAGTTTGTGCGATCCCTCGGCATGCTGGCGGTGGATAACCAGGCGCGCGTCTGACACGGACCAACGGTAGCAAGTCTTGCTCCAACATTTGGTCGCGGTGCGATGACCAACCACTGGGTTGATATCAAAAACGCTAACGTCGTAATGGTGATGGGCGGCAACGCCGCTGAGGCCCATCCGGTGGGATTCCGCTGGGCGATGGAGGCAAAAAACAATAACGATGCGACGCTTATCGTCGTTGACCCTCGTTTCACCCGTACCGCATCGGTAGCCGATATCTATGCGCCGATTCGCTCCGGCACCGACATTACGTTCCTGTCGGGGGTGCTGCTGTACCTGATTGAAAATAACGCCATCAATGCCGAATACGTCAGGCACTACACCAACGCCAGCCTGCTGGTGCGCGATGACTTTACCTTCGACGATGGCCTGTTCAGCGGTTATGACGCGGAAAAACGCCAGTACGATAAATCCTCGTGGAACTACCAGTTCGATGAGAACGGCTACGCCAGACGTGATGACACCCTGAACCACCCGCGCTGCGTGTGGAACCTGCTGAAACAGCACGTTTCCCGCTATACGCCGGATGTAGTGGAAAACATCTGCGGCACGCCGAAAGCCGACTTCCTTAAGGTGTGTGAAGTGCTGGCCTCCACCAGTGCGGCGGACCGGACGACCACCTTCCTGTATGCCCTTGGCTGGACCCAGCATACCGTCGGGGCGCAGAACATCCGCACCATGGCGATGATCCAGCTGCTGCTCGGCAACATGGGGATGGCGGGGGGCGGCGTCAATGCCCTGCGCGGACACTCCAATATCCAGGGTTTAACCGACCTCGGTCTGCTGTCGACCAGCCTGCCGGGCTACCTGACGCTGCCGTCGGAAAAACAGACCGATCTGCACAGCTGGCTGGCGGCCAATACCCCGACGGCAACCCGGCCCGATCAGGTCAACTACTGGAGCAACTATCCGAAGTTTGCGGTCAGCCTGATGAAATCGTTCTACGGCGACGCGGCGCAGAAAGACAACGACTGGGGCTTTAACTGGCTGCCAAAATGGGACCAGGCCTACGACGTTATCAAGTATTTCAACATGATGGATAACGGCAAGGTCTCGGGATATATCTGTCAGGGATTTAACCCGGTGGCCTCCTTCCCGGATAAAAACAAGGTCGTGCGTAGCCTCAGCAAGCTGAAGTACATGGTGGTTATCGACCCGCTGGTCACCGAAACCTCCACCTTCTGGCACAACCACGGTGAGATGAACGATGTGGATCCGGCGGCGATTCAGACCGAAGTGTTCCGTCTGCCTTCCACCTGTTTTGCCGAAGAGGACGGTTCGATTGCCAACTCCGGGCGCTGGTTGCAGTGGCACTGGAAAGGTCAGGACGCGCCGGGGGAAGCACGCAACGACGGCGAGATTCTGGCCGGCATTTACCACCGTCTGCGCGAGATGTATCGCCGCGAAGGTGGCAAGGGCGCCGAACCGCTGCTGAAGATGAGCTGGGACTATCATCAGCCGGATCATCCGCAATCGGAAGAGGTGGCGAAAGAGAACAACGGCTACGCGCTGGCAGACCTCTACGACAGCAACGGCACGCTGCTGGCGAAAAAAGGCCAGTTGCTGAACAGCTTCGCGCTGCTGCGTGACGACGGCACCACCGCGTCTTCGTGCTGGATTTACAGCGGCAGCTGGACGGCGCAAGGCAACCAGATGGCGAACCGCGATAACGCCGACCCATCGGGGCTGGGCAACACCCTGGGCTGGGCCTGGGCCTGGCCGCTCAACCGTCGGGTGCTCTACAACCGCGCTTCGGCGGATATCCACGGCAAGCCGTGGGACGCCAAACGGATGCTGATCCAGTGGGACGGCAGCCGCTGGAGCGGCAACGACATTCCGGACTTCAATAACGCCGCGCCGGGCAGCAATACCGGGCCGTTTATCATGCAGCCGGAAGGGCTGGGGCGTCTGTTTGCCCTCGATAAACTTGCGGAAGGGCCGTTCCCGGAACACTACGAGCCGATGGAAACGCCGCTGGGTACCAACCCGCTGCATCCGCAGGTGGTCTCCAGTCCGGTGGTGCGACTGTACGAGGAAGATGCCCGCCGTTTAGGCAAGAAGGATCGTTTCCCGTATGTCGGGACCACCTATCGCCTGACCGAGCACTTCCACACCTGGACCAAGCATGCGCGGCTTAACGCCATTGCCCAGCCGCAGCAGTTCGTGGAAATCAGCGAAGGCCTGGCGAAAGCGAAAGGTATTGCCAATGGCGATCGCGTGACGGTCAGCAGCCAGCGTGGCTTTATCCGCGCGGTGGCGGTGGTGACCCGGCGTCTGCGTACGCTGCAGGTCCACGGTCAGGAGGTCGAAACCGTCGGTATCCCGCTGCACTGGGGTTATGAAGGGGTGGCGCAAAAAGGCTATATCGCCAATACCCTGACGCCAAACGTCGGCGATGCCAACTCGCAAACGCCGGAGTATAAGGCGTTCCTGGTCAACATCGAGAAAGCGTAAGGAGCGACTTTATGGCGATGGAAACACAAGACATTCTCAAACGCTCCGCCACCAACCCGATAACCCCCGCGCCTCGTGCGCGGGACGATAAAGCGGAAGTGGCCAAGCTTATCGATGTGACCTCCTGCGTGGGCTGTAAAGCCTGCCAGGTGGCCTGCTCCGAGTGGAACGATATCCGCGACGAAGTGGGGCACTGCGTCGGGGTGTACGATAACCCCGCCGATCTGAGCGCCAAATCCTGGACGGTGATGCGCTTTAGCGAAACCGAGCAGAACGGCAAGCTGGAGTGGCTGATCCGCAAAGACGGCTGTATGCACTGCGAGGATCCGGGCTGCCTGAAAGCCTGTCCGTCCGCCGGAGCAATCGTGCAGTACGCCAACGGTATTGTCGACTTTCAGCAGGACAACTGTATCGGCTGCGGCTACTGCATTGCCGGCTGTCCGTTCAACGTGCCGCGCCTGAATAAGGCCGATAACCGGGTTTATAAATGCACCCTCTGCGTGGATCGCGTCAGCGTCGGCCAGGAGCCAGCCTGCGTGAAAACCTGCCCGACCGGTGCCATTCATTTCGGCAGCAAGAAAGAGATGCTGGAGGTGGCCCAGGCGCGGGTCGACAAGCTAAAAAAACGCGGCTATCTACAGGCGGGGCTGTACAACCCGCCAGGGGTCGGCGGTACCCACGTGATGTATGTGCTGCACCATGCCGACCAGCCGGAGCTGTATCACAACCTGCCGAAAGATCCGCAGATTGATACCAGCATTAACCTGTGGAAAGGGGCGCTGAAACCGCTGTCGGCGGCGGGCTTTATTGCCACCTTCGCCGGGCTTATTTATCACTACATCGGCATTGGCCCCAACAAGGAAGTGGATGACGACGAGGAGGAACATGATGCATAAATCGAAAATGATAGTGCGCACCAGGTTTATTGACCGCGCCTGTCACTGGACGGTGGTGATCTGCTTCTTTCTGGTGGCGCTGTCGGGGATTTCGTTCTTCTTCCCGACGCTTCAGTGGCTGACGGAAACTTTTGGAACGCCGCAGATGGGGCGCATTTTGCATCCCTTCTTCGGGGTGGCGATCTTCCTGGCGCTGATGCTGATGTTCGTGCGCTTTGTGAAGCATAACATCCCGGACAAGCAGGATATCCCGTGGCTTAAAGGTATCGTCGAGGTGCTGAAGGGCAATGAGCATAAGGTAGCCCGCGTCGGGAAATATAACGCCGGGCAGAAGATGATGTTCTGGACCATTATGAGCATGATTTTT
The DNA here is from genome assembly GCF_051131755.1 of Klebsiella sp. R445. Lineage (NCBI taxonomy): Bacteria > Pseudomonadati > Pseudomonadota > Gammaproteobacteria > Enterobacterales > Enterobacteriaceae > Klebsiella > Klebsiella sp. R445. The sequence goes on along the minus strand of NZ_CP180446.1, from coordinate 586,888 downwards.
GTGTTGCTGGTGACCGGGGTGATTATCTGGCGGCCTTATTTTGCCTCCTACTTCCCGATCCAACTGGTCCGCTACAGCCTGCTGATCCATGCGACCTCGGCGATTATTTTGATTCACGCCATCCTGATCCATATGTATATGGCGTTCTGGGTCAAAGGGTCGATTAAAGGGATGGTCGAAGGGAAGGTGAGCCGTCGCTGGGCGCAGAAACACCATCCGCGCTGGTACCGTGACGTCGAACGTCTGGAAGCGAAAAAAGAGAGCAGTGAAGGGATCGCCTCCCGGCGTTCCTGATCGTTATTTACGGCCTTCACGCCGCGCGTCCCGCCTCAGGCGTTAACCTTGAGGCGGGACGCCGTCGCGGGAGCCGTCAAAAATCCTCGCGAATAAAACGGAACGGATAGTCGGCGGTTTTCACTTTGCCGATTTTGCGTTTCGGTAATTTGACCGGTTCCGGATGCAGGCTCTTGTAAGGAATGTGCGACAGCATATGGGTAATGATATTCAGCCGGACGCGCTTTTTATCTTCCGAGCGGGCGACAAACCACGGCGCCCAGGCGGTGTCGGTGGCGGCAAACATCGCATCCCGGGCGAGGGTGTACTCATCCCAGCGGTTAAACGACTTGATATCCATCGGCGACAGTTTCCAGATTTTACGCCCGTCATTGATGCGATCCCGTAGCCTGCGCTCCTGCTCTTCCGGGGTCACTTCCAGCCAGTACTTCAGCAGGATAATCCCCGATTCCACCATCGAGCGTTCTACCAGCGGCGCGCCCTGCAGAAACTTCTCCACTTCATCATCGGTACAAAATCCCATCACCCGCTCGACGCCCGCCCGGTTATACCAACTGCGGTCGAAAATCACGATTTCCCCGGCCGCCGGCAGGTGCGGAATATAACGTTGGAAATAGAGCTGGGTTTTTTCTTTGTCGGTTGGCGCCGGAAGTGCCACCACCCGGAACACTCGCGGGCTGACCCGCTCGGTGATCGCCTTGATGGTGCCGCCTTTACCGGCGCCGTCGCGGCCTTCAAAGACGATGCAGACCTTGAGGCCCTGGCTGACCACCCATTGCTGTAATTTGACCAGTTCAACGTGAAGCTTTCGCAGCGCCTTTTCATAGGTTTTGTCGTCGAGAGGCTTCATGTTGCTGGCGCCGGCAACGCCCTTGGTCTTCTTTTTGTTTCCCATGGTTATCGCTCCATCAGGTGAGGGAATGGGACAGGTACTGTGTAAAGTGTAAGCAGCAACGGCGGTTTGCGCGGACTTTATTAGATTTCCACCGCTTAGCCCGAATGCCGGATGTCAACGGCAGCACTATGGACAAAACGGCCGGTGGCGCCGCCGCCGGTGCCGGCGGGCTGGCCCCTTACGGGCATGCAGGTATTGGGCTATTTTATGGACAATCGGGTCACCTCGTGTTTTTGTCTGGTCTGCCACTACGCGATGGTCAATAATGCCGGTCGCAAATCCAAAAACATGTGATGACCTGAATGAAAAAGACGATTTTTTCGCTGGCGCTGGGCACCTTTGGCCTGGGGATGGCGGAATTTGGCATTATGGGCGTGCTGCCGGAAATTGCCCATGATGTCGGGATCTCGATTCCCGCCGCCGGGAATATGATTTCGTATTATGCGTTTGGCGTGGTTATTGGCGCCCCGGTGATGGCGCTGTTTTCCAGCCGTTACTCCTTAAAGTCGGTCATGCTGTTCCTCGCCGCGCTCTGTATTCTCGGGAATACCCTGTTTACCTTCTCCTCCAGCTATCCGATGCTGGCGCTGGGTCGTCTGGTGTCCGGCTTCCCGCATGGGGCCTTTTTTGGCGTCGGGGCGATTATTCTGTCGAAGGTCGCGCCGCCGGGAAAAGTGACCGCGGCGGTCGCCGGGATGATTGCCGGGATGACGGTTGCCAACCTTATTGGCGTGCCCGCCGGGACCTGGCTCGGGCATCAGTTCAGCTGGCGCTATACCTTTATGGCCATCGCCCTGTTTAACGTGGCGGTGCTGGTGTCGATCCTCTGGTGGGTTCCGACCCTTTTCGACCGCTCGACGGCGCGTCTGCGGGAACAATTTCACTTTCTTAAATCACCGGCACCGTGGCTGATTTTTGCCGCAACCATGTTTGGCAACGCCGGGGTATTCGCGTGGTTCAGCTATATCAAGCCGTTTATGATCAACGTCTCCGGGTTCTCTGAAAACGCGATGATCGCCATCATGATGCTGGTGGGGCTGGGGATGGTCATCGGCAACCTGCTGAGCGGTAAAATATCCGGCCGCTTCAGCCCGCTGCAGATTGCCACCGTCACCGACGGCGGCATTGTGTTACTGCTGTTGCTGATCTTCCTGTTCGGCGGCGTGAAAACCGCCTCGCTGCTGCTGGCCTTCCTGTGCTGCGCCGGGCTGTTTGCGCTCGCCGCGCCGCTGCAAATCTTACTGCTGCAAAACGCGCGCGGCGGCGAAATGCTTGGCGCCGCCGGCGGACAAATCGCTTTTAATCTCGGTAGCGCCATCGGCGCCTTCTGCGGTGGAATGATGATCACCTACGGCTACGGCTGGAACGCGGTGACGCTCCCGGCGGCCTTGCTCTCCTTCCTGGCGATGACCTCGTTGCTGATATACGCCCGCTACCAGCGGGTACGCCTCGCGGCGGGCGTGGTCAGTTAAGCAATTTTCCACGGTTCGCCTAGGGTCAGCATCAACCGGTTGGCCCAGGCGAAGAACGCCGCCGATTGCAGTAAATCCAACTGAGCCAGGGTATCCAGACCCTGCTGCTCAAGCCCCGCAAGATGCGCGGCGTTCAGGGCTGGCGGCGTCACGGACAGGGCGGCGGCGAACTCGATTTGCGGCTGCCAGCGCGGCGACTGACCGTCGCTCAACCGTTCCCCCGGCGTTACTGCCAGCAGGGTATCAACAGCGGTCTCCTCTTTTGCCAGCTGCGCCGCCTTACGGGCATGCACCGACGCGCAATAAATACAGCCGTTCACCTTACTGGCGACCGTGGCGGCCAGCTCTCGCTCCGCGCGCGGCAGGCCGCCGGGTGTATAGAAGATGCCTTTGTCGGTCAGGGTGCGCTGCTCCAGCACCGGCTGATTGCGCGCCAGCAGACGAAAATATGGGGAGTCCGTGTGGCCAAATTTCGCCAGCGTCTGCTGTTCGGTATCGCTGAACTCCGCCAACGGTTTGGCATCCAGCCAGGGTTCCCAGTTCAGCTCCTCGCGGGTGAAATGCACCGGGGCTGGCTTGCCGCTGAGCGTGTGCGGCGTGGTGTGCCAGAAACCGGCGGCCACCGGGGTTGCGGCGCTGGCGCTGGTTTTGCCGTTTAGCAAGCGCAGGCCGTTAAGCAGCCGGCTCTGGAAACTGACGAACGCAATTAGCTGGGCGAGGGTGACGATGCCCCGCGAGGTCCAGCCGGCGCGGCTCAACGCCTGTATCGCCGCAGGCGTGGCTTCCACCGGCGTGAAGGTGAGCAGGCGGGCAAACGCCAGCGCCGGCGTCAGCCGCGCCGAGGTGGGATCGGCGAGGCCAAATCCGGCATAGTGGGCGGCCAGCGCGTCGGCCTGATGCAGCTTCGCCACTTTGGCGGCAATGGCGAAACGCTCATCCGGCGCAAAGTCCTCGTCCTGCTGGCTGAATAACACTTCATAGCTGCCCTGGGCATGGCGGGTTGCTGCCTCGCGCACGGCACGCGCCTCGGCCAATGGTGAATGCGGGGCGATCTCTGCCAGTTCGGCCAAAATATCCTGACTCAATGTCATGGTGACTCCTACCTTAGTTGCGGGGCGATATGCTGAGCGATCAGCTCAATGGAACGCAGGGTGTCGCGGTGCAATGGCTCAACGGAGTGCACCTGGAACGAAATATCGGTGACGCGGGCGAGGACGCTGTCCTGCGCCAGCGATGCCTGGACATGGTCGATATCACCGACGTGGGCGTCGAACTGTGACAGATGCTCTGTGACAGTGTCACCGATCACCTGATGGCCGGCAGCGTGATGGGCCGCCGCCTGTTGGCGTAACCCCGGTTCGGCGACCTGCAGGGCGTAGGCCTGACTGTCGGCCACAAAGGCGGTGCGCGAGGCAAGGATCCGCGGGGCGATACCGGTGGGCAGCGCCGCGAGATAGGCATCGATCAGCGGATTCTGGATCGCATCCAGCGTTAAGTCCGGCTGTCCGGGCGGGCGCGGCTGGGTCCGGGAGAGCATTAAACCGTGACCGGCCTGGCCGGCGCGAACGGCGCCGTCTATGGAAAAGGTCGCGATCCAGATCCGTTGTGCCAGCTGCGGCGCGGGAGGATAAAGATGATTGTCTGGATGGGCGAGGGAATCGCCGCGCCAGGCGCTGCGGATCAGATGCAGATTGTCGGCGAAGGCCGCCCCGCGCTGCTCGCTGGTTAAACCAAACGGCAGAAATGAGGTTGGCGTACCGCCGGAACCAAAACCAATCTCAAGCCGCCCGTCGGCTAATAAATCCAGCACCGCTGCGTCCTCGGCGACCCGCAGCGCATTTTCCATCGGCAGCGTAATAATGGCGGTACCGAGACGGATCCGCTCGGTCTGCGCTGCAACATGGGCAAGAAAAACCAGCGGTGAAGGCAGGCCGCCTTCCTGTTCGTGGAAGTGGTGTTGCGCCACCCATGCGCTGTCGAAGCCGAGGCGCTCGGCGTGACGAATCTGCTCGGTTGCCAGCCGGTAGCGCGCTTGCGGGGTGGCATGGTCCAGCAGGCGGGTGAAAAAGCCCAGGCGTTTACGCGTCATGCGATCTCCTTGCTGAGGGTGGATACGTGAGGGATGGCGGCGATGAGCTCGCGGGTATAGTCGTGCTGGGGCTGGCTGAACAGGCGGCTGACCTCGCCGGACTCCACCACCTGACCGGCGCGCAGCACCGTGACGCTCTGGGCGATGCGGCGTACCGTCGCCAGGTCGTGGGTAATAAACAGATAGCTCAGCCCCAACTGCTGTTGCAGCTGCTGAAGCAGAGCGAGGATCTGCGCCTGCACCGTAACGTCCAGCGCCGAGGTGGCTTCATCGAGGACCAGAATCGTCGGTTCGAGCACCAGCGCCCGGGCAATAGCCACCCGCTGACGCTGGCCGCCGGAGAGCTCGCGGGCGGTTCGCGTCAGCAGTTCTGGAGCCAGCGCGACCCGGGCGGCAACCGCCTCAACCCGGGCGCGGCGAAGGGCCGGAGGCAGCGGCTCAAAATTCTTCAGCGGCTCTTCGATAATCGCAAACAGCGTCTGGCGCGGGTCGAGGGAGGCGAACGGATTCTGATAGACGAACTGAATTTTGCGCCGGAGCTGGCGCTGTGCCTCGCGGCTTAAATGACCAGCGTCGATTCCGTCAATGGCGATGTGCCCGCCGTCGGCGCGCTCAAAACCCAACAGGATCCGCGCCAGCGTGGTTTTGCCCGAACCGGATTCGCCCACCAGGGCGTGAGTCGTGCCGCGTCTGACTTCAAAGCTGACCGCGTCCAGGGCCTGCAGCTGCCCGTTCCCGAGGGCAAAACGCTTACTGATATCGACGGCGCGGATCGCCGGGGTGCTCAGCGTATGCCGGCCCTTCACGCCGGCGTTCAGCCGCTCGCCTTGCAGATCGCTCAGCAGCTGGCGGGTATAGGCGTGCTGCGGGGTGCGCACTACGTCCGCCGTCAGACCCTGTTCCTGAATTTCTCCGTGGCGAAAGACCAGCAGTCGGTCGGCACGCTGGGCCGCCAGCGCCAGATCGTGGGTGACAAACAGCACCGCCGTTCCAGACTCCTGGCGTAGGGCATCAAGCAGGTCGAGAATGCGCTTTTGCACGGTGACATCCAGGGCGCTGGTCGGTTCGTCGGCAATAATCAAATCCGGTTTAAGGGCCACGGCGATGGCGATTAATACCCGCTGTTTCATGCCGCCGGAGAGCTGGTGCGGATACTGATTGAAGCGCTGTTCGGGGTGGCTGAGACCGACTTTGGTTAACAGCGTCAGCACCTGCTGTTTGCGCTCGGAGGCACTGGTTTTCTGATGCAGGCTGAGAATTTCTGCGACCTGAGTCCCGATGGTTTGCACCGGGTTCAGGGCATTACCGGGGTCCTGCGGGATCAGGCTAATGCGCGAGCCGCGCAGGCTATCGAGCCGCTTACCTGACCAGCGGCTGATATCCTCGCCGTTGATTTCAATGCATCCGCTGTCGCGCCGGGCGTTATCTGCCAGCAGGCCGATAATGGCCTGGGCGGTGGTGGTTTTTCCGGAACCGGATTCGCCGACCAGGGCCAGCATTTCGCCGGGGTTGAGGGTGAAGCTGACGTTATGCACCACTTCCTGCCAGCGCTGATGCGAGCGGTAGCTGATGCGCAGATTCTCCACGCGTAATACGTTCATGAGCGCTCTCCGGTAAATTGACGGCTGATGCGGTTTGCCGCCAGCACCACGGCGATCACCGCTACGCCGGGGAAGGTGGTCAGCCACCATGCGGTCGACAGATAGTTCCGTCCTTCGGCAATCAGCAGCCCCCATTCCGGCACCGGCGGCGGGGTGCCGTAGCCGAGAAAGCTCAGGGTGGAGAGGGCGAGGATCGCCTGACCAAACTGCAACGTGGCGAAGGCCAGCACGGCGGTCAGAGAGTTGGGCAAAATATGCCGCCAGAACACGGCGAAGAAGGTGCCGCCGCTGCCGAAGGCCGCCTCGACGTAGTCGCTGTGGCGCACGCGGACCACTTCCGCACGCGCCAGACGGGCAAAACTGGCCACGGAGGCGGCCCCGACGGCAACCGCCGCGTTGACGGTGCCGAAACCGAGCAGAATGATCACCGTTAATGACAGCAGCAGCGACGGAATTGCCAGTAGTACATCAACCAGCCGCATCACCAGCGATTCGACGCGTCCGGCAGCAGCACCGGCCAGGGTGCCGAGGGTAGTGCCGACCAGCAGCCCAATGGCGACCGCCGCCATCGCCGCGGAAAGGGAATGTACCGCGCCATAGACGATCCGTGTCCACAGGTCGCGCCCGAGCTGGTCAGTGCCCAGCCAGTGCGCCGCCTGCGGTGGCAGACGCTGGGCGCCAGCGATGCCCTCCAGCGGATCTCCGGCGCTGAACCACTGTGGCGCCAGCGCCATCAACAGCGCGAGGATCATCACGCTCCAGGCCAGCCATAATCCCGGACGCCAGCGTAGCGGCTGGCGCAGCGGCGCCCGTCGACGGACGGCAGTGGCGTAATCAACAAGGCTCATACTACTCCTCCGGCGACGGTGTTCAGCCGAGGATCGAGCAACGGCATCAGCAGATCCACCAACAGGTTAATCAACACAAAGGCGAGGGCGGAGATCATCACCACCGCCTGTAACACCGCGATATCCTGATTGTTGACCGCCTGCTGGGTCAGTTGACCCAGGCCGCCGCGGCCAAACACGGTTTCGGTGATTAAGGCGCCGGCAATCAGCTCTCCCAGCAGCAATCCGGCAATATTTAACACCGGCAGCAGGGCATTACCGGTGACGTGTCGCCACAGGACGGCGGTTTCGCTCATTCCTTTGGCGCGGGCGACGGCGACAAACGGCTGGGCGGCTACCTGGTCCATACTGCGCATCAGAATCTGCGCCAGCGGAGCGGAAATGGGCACCGCGACGGCAATAACCGGCAGAATCAACCCCTGTAACGGCCCCGGGTTGATCACCGGGATCCAGCGTAGCTGGAAGGAGAAGAGCTGAATCAACGCGATGCCTAACCAGAAGGTCGGCAACGAAATAAACAGCACCGGTAAGGATTGCAGGGCATTGCTCAGCCAGCGCAGGCCCGGCAGGCGGGCGGCAAAGGCCAGGCTGAACGCCAGCGCGATGGCGAGGATAAACGCCGGGACCGCCAGGCTCAGCGTATCCGGCAGGTTGCTGGCAAGCAGGGTGCTGACCGCGATCCCCGCCTGTAACGAATAGCCGAAATCCCCCTGCAACATCGCCGCTAAGGTGTGAAAATACTGGCGCCAGAGCGGGCTATCGGCCCCGTAGGCAAGGCGCATTTCGGCGATTTGTGCCGGACTGAGGCCGAGATCCGGATTCTGGAATTTGATCAACACCGCATCTCCCGGCAGCACCTGCAGCAGCACGAAGGAGAGGGTGAAGGCCGCCCACAGCACCAGTAAACCGGAGCCGAGACGTCGCAGAAGGTGGTGGCTCATTCGAGGCTCCTTAGTGCTTTTCCAGCCACGCGCCGTAGAACGACGGGCGGCCTACGGCTTCGAAACTGACGCCTTGCACCCAGGGTGCGCCGGCAAAGACCTGCGGCTCTTCAAAGATCGGGATCACGTAGGCGTTATCCAGCAGATAGCGTTGGGCCTCTCTGGTCAGCTGCAGCCGCTTTGGCGTATCGACTTCGGCGGAAATGGCGGTCAGCAGATCGTTGAGCTTGTCGTCACGGAACTGCTGCACCTTGTCACTGGAGCCACCCCGTTGCAGCAGGGCGTCGCGGTTGGCCGGGAAGAACATGCTTTTCACCACGTCCGGGTCCGCACGGCCGACTTCCGACACCGTCAGCGGGGTCTTCAGCGGGTCAAGATTATCGATAACCCGACTGCCGGCGTCGCCGGCTTTCACGCTCAGCGCGACGCCGACCTGGCGCCACTGCTGGGCAATCAGCTGCAGCACCTCTTTGTTTTGCGGCTGCGGCAGAGATTCATAGACCGTCAGCGCCAGGCGCTGGCCGGCTTTCTCCCGGATGCCGTCGGCGGCCGGTTTCCAGCCGGCCTCATCGAGCAGCTGACGGGATTTGGTCTGATCGAAGGTCAGCTTGTCGCTGAGATTAACGTAGCCCGCCGCCGTGCTGGCGAGCACCGACGTGGCCTGCGGATAGTTAGCGGAGAACAGGGTTTCGACCACCTGTCTGGCGTTGGTGGCGTGCAGTAACGCCTGACGCACGCGCAGGTCAGCAACCAGCGGGTTATCGGGGCGGAAGCTCAGGCTGTCGTTGACCCCACGGGTCGGCGCGGCATATACCCGCAGGCCCTGATCGGTGGTCTGTTTCTCATCATAGGCCTGAACCTGACGGATAAATCCGGCCTGACCCGCCAGCAATGCGCCGATACGGACGCTATCTTCCGGCGTGACGATAATGGTGATCCCGTCGAGATTGGCCGGCCCCTGTTGCGCCAGGTTTTTCGGCCCCCACTGGTAATCCTTGCGGGCGACCAGGGTCAGTTCGCGACCCGGCTTTTCATCTTTGACCACGAAGGGCCCGGATCCGATAATATGGCGCGCATCGCCAAGCTCGTCGAAATTACGCTGCAGGGTGCTGAGGGAAACCAGCCCGGAGCCGATGGTGGCGGTGCCCTGCAGGAAGCCTGGAGATGGTTTTTTAAAGTAGAACCTGACCGTCAGCGGATCGATAACTTCGCTGTGGTCGTAATTATTGATGACTTCCGAGACCGGCAGACGCTGGGCCTTATTGCCGAGGCCGTAGGTATCGAAATTTTTGGCGACCGCGTTAGCATCCAGCGGCGTGCCGTCGGAGAAGGTCACGCCGGGACGCAGGGTAAAGGTGTATTCGGTTTTGTCGGCGTTGGTGACCCAGCTTTGTGCAATCCACGGTTCGACATCCAGGGTCTTCGGGTTTTGCCAGGTCAGCTTATCGGTGATCTGGTTAAGGATCCCGCCGTTGGGGTAGAAGCCCCCGGCTGGCGGATAGAGATTGGTATGCGGTTGTTGCTCCAGATAGACTAATGTGCCCCCTTTGACCGGCGTGGCAGCGCCCCAGGCGGAACAAGCAGCGGAAAAAATGAGGGCTGCCAACGCGGGCAGGCGAACACGGCTTTGCATGGTGAATTCCTTTGTTATCTATTGTCTTGCCATCATCGGGTGCGGCTAAAAACAAAGGAACCAAGGAATTGCGCTAAGCATTTGCGGAAAAGGCATTTGCCGCGTTGGGGGAATATCTGCTGCGGGCAGCGAACAACGCAGTGGGGTAAAACGGCCTCTCCCGGGCGGGAGAGGCGCGAGGATTAGCGGCGGAAGTCGATAACCATACGGCCGCGAATCTGTCCCTGTTCCATCTCTTTAAAGATAGCGTTGATATCGCCCAGCGGGCGCAGGGTCACTTTCGGTACCACTTTGCCTTCGGCGGCGAACTGGAAGGCTTCGGTCAGATCCTGACGGGTGCCGACCAGCGAACCAACCACTTCAATACCATCCAGCACCAGGCGCGGAATATTCAGGCTCATGGCTTCCGGCGGCAGGCCGACGGCCACCACGCGGCCACCGGCACGTACCGCGTCAACGGCAGAGTTAAACGCCGCTTTGGCGACGGCGGTAACCACCGCTGCCTGTGCGCCACCGGTTTTTTCCTGAATCACTTTCGCCGCGTCTTCGGTGCGGGAGTTAATGGTCAGGTCAGCGCCCATTTCGCTTGCCAGCGCCAGTTGCGCATCGTTGACGTCGATGGCGATGACTTTGGCATTAAAGACGTTTTTCGCATACTGCAGCGCCAGGTTGCCGAGGCCGCCGAGGCCGTAGATTGCAATCCATTGACCCGGTTTGACATGCGACACTTTCACCGCTTTATAGGTGGTAACCCCGGCACAGGTGATGCTGCTGGCAGCAGCGGAGTCCAGCCCGTCCGGTACTTTTACCGCGTAGTTGGCGGTGACGATGCACTCTTCAGCCATCCCGCCATCAACGCTATAACCGGCATTTTTGACCGAGCGACACAGCGTTTCGTTGCCGCTGTTACAATAATCGCAGTGGCCACAGCCTTCAAAGAACCATGCCACGCTGGCACGGTCGCCTGGTTTCAGAGATGTGACGCCTGGGCCTACCTGCTGAACCACACCGACACCTTCATGGCCGAGAATGATCCCGGTGGTGTCGCCAAAATCGCCGTTTTTCACGTGCAGGTCGGTGTGGCACACGCCACAGCACTCCATTTTCAGCAAAGCCTCTCCGTGTTGCAGAGGGCGCAGTGTTTTTTCCGTTACATTGACCTGATGATCCTGGGTGACAACGGCTGCCTTCATATCTACTCCTTGAAATTTGAGGAAAAAATAGTGGTATTACTTAGGAATAATACTCATTAAGGATTACCCCATATGGCAGGGAATGCAAGCGCAGTAGTCAAATGTGTGGGTTTTGTCAGCACGGATAGTGAAAAAGATGGTTATCTCCCGCTCGCATGACTGTTAATAATGATGAAACACAAATGTCATTATTCTTTCATGGCTTATCGGCACGCTGTCAGCGACAAATTTCTTATAACGACAGAGTGATACAACAATGCATCTGGTAAAAACCATCTTCAGCGCTGCACTTTTCCTGTCTGCTGCCGTTCAGGCTGACAACATCCTTGATTTTCCACAGCCGGAGAACAATCCGGAAGAGTTCTACGCGGTCACCGAGATCCCGACCGGTGGGATTATCAAGTATGAGACCGACGCCAAAACCGGCTTTATTATTGCCGACCGTTTCCAGTCAATGCCGGTGGCCTATCCGGCCAACTATGGTTCACTGACCCAGTCGCTGGCGGGGGATGGCGATCCGCTGGACGTGGTGTTCTACACCCGCGCACCGATGGCACCGGGGACGCTGATCAAACTGCGGGCCATCGGCGTGCTGAAAATGATCGATGGTGGGGAGAAGGACGATAAGATAGTTGCGGTCCCGGCCAGCAAAATCGACCCGACCTATGACGACATCAAAAACATCAGCGACCTGCCGAAAATTGAGCAGGAACGCCTGCAGGCCTTTTTCCGCGTCTATAAGCAGTTACCGGATGGCCGCAAAAAAGTGGAGCTGAACGGTTTTAATGATGCCGACGCGGCGAAGCAGGAAATCAAACAGGCCTGGGATGCCTGGAAAGCCAAAAAACCGCAATAAGATAAAAACAGGCGTCTGACGGCGCCTGTTAACCACTCAATCTGCAAAGGCTACCGCCTGCCATTTTTTCTTCTGACTCGTTGGCGATAAGCCAGAATATCCCACCAGTACTGGGCCGGGTGCCGCCAGCCACGCCGGTTGACAGGGCAATATGAATAATGGTTGTATTGTACAACTATAAATAACCTTGCCACTACGCCAATGACTAATACACCGCTGATCAATGATATCCGCCGCGCCTCCCGCCTGATGGTTCGCGAACTCGGCTTTATGAATTCCACCCTTGCGGCAACCGAGTATTCACCCTCCGCCGTCCATACACTGCTGGAGATCGCCGGACACGGGGCGATAACCGCCGCGCAGCTGGTACAGATTCTGGGTCTTGAGAAATCGAGCGTCAGCCGCATGCTGTCGCGGCTGCTGGCGGCGGGGGAAATCGAGGAGAAAACCGCCGAGAACGACGCCCGCTTTAAGCAGCTTGAGCTGACGGACAAGGGCCGGGCAACGGTGGTAAGGATCAACGAATACGGCGCGATGCGGGTGGTTGACGCGTTGGCGCATCTCGACGCCGAACAGCAGATCAGCGTGGCGCAGGGGCTTAACGCCTACGCGCAGGCGCTGGCACAATGCCGCGACCAGCCGCTGCAAGAGACCGGAAAGCGCATTGAGATCGTCACCGGCTATCATCCTGGGATGATTGGCCGTATCGCGCAGATGCACGGCGAATACTATGCCCGGAACTATAATTTTGGTCATTTTTTTGAGGGCAAAGTCGCCAGCGGCGTGGCGGAGTTTTCCCCACGGCTTAGCGCCGGGCGCAATCAAATCTGGCTGGCGATACACAACGGCACTATTGTCGGCTCGGTGGCCATCGATGGTGAAGACCTTGGCGATAACCAGGCCCATCTGCGCTGGTTTATCCTTGATGATAGCTGCCGGGGCAGCGGCATCGGACGGCGCCTGTTGGCGGAGGCAATGGCCTTCTGCGATCGCCACGCCTTTGCGGGGGTGCAACTGTGGACCTTCAGCGGTCTGAACGCCGCGCGCAAGCTGTATGAATCCTTCGGATTTACGCTGTCTAAAGAGTGGCAGGGCGATCAGTGGGGGATGATGATGACCGAACAGCAGTTCAGCAGAATAATCCCCTCAGCCGTTGGTGATGAAAAGCCGGTTAAGGGGTGACCTTAACCGGCGGTCGTGCAGGATTATTGCAGTCTGGCATGAAGCGCAGCGATAGCCTCTCGCCATTGCGCCTGAAGCTGAGGTTTCTGGTGCTTCGGCTTGCGGGACAGATCTTCCGCCAGCCGTTGCTCCAGCACAATCAGCTGTTCCAGCAGAACGTCCTCATCTTCAGCAGGCGCTGCGGGTGCTGCCGCGCTATCAACGTGCATGGCGGGCGGGCGCGTCGTCTCGCGTAGCCGCGCGTAAATCTCGTCCGCGCTGTACCACTCGCTCAGTCCGTTGTCGTCAATCAACCAGAAGCGGTTACAGCTCTGGTCGATCAGCTGGCGATCGTGACTGACCAACAGCAGGCCGCCGGGATAGTCCCGCAGGCAGCCTGCCAGCGCCTCTTTACCTTCCATATCCAGATGGTTGGTCGGTTCATCCAGCAACAGCAGACTGTAGCGAGCCAGCGACAGGCCGACAAACAGCAGCCGCGAGCGCTCGCCGCCGCTGAGGGTACTGACCTTTTGTCCGTGACGACTCCAGCCAAAACCGGCGCCGATAAGCGACCGTTTGCGGGATTCCGCGGCGGGTTCAAAAGGTTCCAGCGCCTCCAGCAAAGTGGCGTTATCCGGCAACTGATGCAAAGACTGGTCATAGTAGCCGGGCTTCAGCCGGGGATGCAGGCTGAGTCCGTCAACCGCAACCGTCTCCTGCATCTGCCGCCACAGCAGGCGCAGCAGCGACGATTTGCCGCCGCCGTTACGCCCCATGATTGCCACCCGATCGCCGCTGCGCAGGCGCGCATGTTCGGCGGTGAACAGGGCAGGCAGGCCTGGGGCTGGAGCGACCGGGAGCTGCGAGATTTCAAGCAACCGGTCAGCGCGCAGCGCATCGCCGTTTAACACCAGTCGCCACGGGGTGCCGTTGGTCAGTTCGGTCTGGCTCACCTTCAGGCGGGTAACCTGCTTTTCCATCTGCTTGGCTTTGCGCGAGAGATCTTCGTTGTCATAAACCTGTCCCCAGGTCGCCAGCCGTCTGGCGCTGGCGCTGACGCGGTCAATTTCTCGCTGTTCAGCCTTATGACGCAGCGCGTCACTTTCATCCCGTTCCGCCAGCGCTTGCCGGGCGGCGGTGCAGGGCAGAGAGAAGGCGTGCAGGGTGTTGTCGCGCAGGATCCAACTGGTATTAGTTACAGCATCCAGTAAGAGGTTATCATGCGACACCACAACGAAACTCCCCTGCCAGTTTTGCAAGAAGCTTTCCAGCCACAACAAGGTCGGGAGATCGAGATGGTTGCCCGGCTCGTCCAGCAGTAACAGGTCCGGCTGTTGAATCAACGCCCGGGCCAGCAGCAGGCGGGTATGCTGACCACCGCTAAGCGTCGCGGCGCGCTGGCTGAATTCCGTGGCGATAAACCCCATCTCCGCCAGCAGCCGTTCAGCCTGCCAGCGCTGGCGTTCGCGTTCGGCGGCGGGCAGGCGTGCCAGCACCACCTCAACCAGAGGATGCTGCAGCAAATCTGTGGCGATATGCTGTTCAACCCTCGCCAGCAGGCAATGGTTTGCCCGCGCCACGCTGCCGAAATTCGGCGTCAACGTGCCGTCCAGCACCTGTAGCAGGGTGCTTTTGCCACAACCGTTGTGGCCTATCAGGCCAATACGGTCGCCTTTTTTCAGCGTAAAAGAGAGGTCGATGAAAAGCGGCCCGAATGCTGTTTCAACATGCAGGGATTGTGCGGTAAATAATGTACTCATCGTGAACTTACTCAAGAGTTACAGGCATAGAAATGCCTCGTCAAACATCGCTGACGATAACCCGGTAAGCCCGAGGGAAGGGAGTTAGTCTCTGGTGTCTTCGCTCAAGCCGAAGTTATCGCAGCACGATATCGATAACGCTTGAGCGGGTACGATGACCAAATGTCAGTGAAAAAGTCGATATTTCACGTAACAGCATGGGGTCCTCCTTATTTTATCCAGTGGGTTAATGGGTAGAGGCAGTGTAGAACTCCGGCCGGGGTTTGGCTAGCGACAAAAGATGGTGGGGGCGGGGCACAAAAAACGGGCCTGCAAGCAGGCCCGTTAAGCTTATCGAACGAGTACGGCGAACAATCAGATCGAGGTCCGGCGGTAGTTGCGGTACTCCGGCAGCCAGAAGTTATCGCTGATTGATTGCAGCAGCGCTTCGGCCGAAGTCTTGACCGCGACACCTTGCTCCTGGGCGACTTTCCCGACCGCAAAGGCAATGGCGCGCGAAACGGTCTGGATATCTTTCAGCTCTGGCAGCACCGGGCCTTCGCCGTTGTTTACCAGTGGCGAGTGTTTTGCCAGGGTTTCGCTGGCGGCCATCAGCATGTCTTCCGTGACTCTGGAAGCGCCAGAGGCAATAACCCCAAGACCGATACCCGGGAAGATATAGGAGTTGTTGCACTGGGCAATCACGTACTGCTTGCCTTTGAGGGTGACCGGCGCAAACGGGCTGCCGGTGGCAACCAGCGCTTCGCCGTCGGTCCAGCTCAGGATGTTCTGCGGCGTCGCTTCCACTCGTGAGGTCGGGTTCGACAGCGGCATCACGATCGGACGCGGGCAGTGTTTATGCATCTCGCGAATAATCTCTTCGGTGAACAGGCCCGGTTGGCCAGACACGCCGATCAGAATATTCGGTTTGACGTTACGCACCACGTCGAGCAGGGACAGAACTTCGTTGGTAGTGTCCCACTGCTGCAGGTTGTCGCGCTTCTGCACCAGCTTGCTCTGGAACGGCAGCAGATTAGGCATGGCGTCGGTCAGCAGGCCGAAACGGTCAACCATAAAGACGCGCTGGCGTGCTTCTTCTTCACTCAGTCCTTCACGCTGGATCTGCGCGATGATCTGCTCGGCGATACCGCAACCGGCAGAACCGGCGCCGAGGAAGACAATTTTCTGTTCGCTCAGTTGGCTTCCCGCACCGCGGCTGGCGGCAATTAGCGTACCGACGGTAACCGAAGCGGTACCCTGAATATCGTCGTTGAATGAGCAGATTTCATTGCGATAGCGGTTAAGCAGCGGCATGGCGTTTTTCTGCGCGAAATCTTCGAACTGCAGCAGAACGTCCGGCCAGCGGTGTTTAATCGCCTGGATCACGTCATCGACAAACTGGTAATAGTCGTCATCGGTAATACGCGGATGACGCCAGCCCATATACAGAGGATCGTCGAGCAGCTGCTGGTTGTTGGTGCCGACATCCAGCACGATCGGCAGCGTATAGGCCGGGCTGATACCGCCGCAGGTGGTATACAGCGACAGTTTGCCGATCGGGATCCCCATCCCGCCAATACCCTGGTCACCAAGACCGAGAATACGTTCACCGTCGGTGACGACGATAACTTTGACGTTGTGGTTCGGGACGTTTTGCAGGATATCGTCCAGGTTGTGGCGGTTCTGATAGGAGATGAAAACCCCGCGTGAGCGGCGGTAGATCTCGGAGAAACGTTCACAGGCCGCGCCGACGGTCGGGGTATAGATAACCGGCATCATCTCGTCGAGATGGTTGCCGATCAGGCGGTAAAACAGAGTTTCGTTGGTGTCCTGGATGTTGCGCAGGTAAATGTGTTTATCGATCTCAGTTTTAAATCCCTGGTACTGGATCCAGGCGCGTTCTGCTTGCTCTTCGATGGTCTCAACGACTTCTGGCAGCAGGCCCAGCAGGTTAAAGCTGCTGCGCTCTTCGATGCTGAAGGCGCTACCTTTGTTGAGAAGGGGGAATTCGAGCAGAACGGGGCCGGCGTAAGGGATATACAGAGAACGGTTTTTCTTATGGGTGAATTGCATCGCACTAACTCCTTGATGTTCACTTCAGACCGGGCGCGGCGATAAGCGTGCGGGCTGGCAGGGAAAGCAGCGGGGCAGATTATAGAGCAGATGCTATCAAAGAGGGGGAATTGTGTTAAAAAAACACCATCCTGACGAAAGGACGGTGTTTTTATCATCACTCAGCTGAAGAATTAGCCAGCGCGGCGTTTGCGGCCGGTGGCATGAGCATGGTTAATGGTGGTTTCACTCTCGCCGTCCAGCACCACTTTTTTCTGCTGGGAGAGCTTATAGTTCAGACCGAGAAGATGACGTGCATGGTGGTTCGATTTCATTCTTACTCCTTAATCCACTTCTGTTTCAAGGACAAGCCCGGCGTCGCCGGACGAAATGTAACCCTAAGAACGGCACCCGATGGATACCGTGCTATCTATCGTGGTCTATTTTGTCGGCAATGGCAACCTCATCAGTCTGAATGTGGGCACCAACCGCCTGAAGGCAAACAGCGGCTCAGATATACGGATGCAGGGCGGAAATCAGGAGTCCTGCAGCAAAACACATGAACACCATCCCGCCGGTTTTATTGAGTTTGCGAAAGAGGTTGCCAGAAGACATCTTCTTCTTTATCGAGTGTGCGAAAAGGGCGTAAAACGAATGGATGGTTATCATCTTTCAGTTTCAGTGAAATTTTACTTTATAGTCCGATTTAATTATTGTCATTAATTATTGCCGCGTTTTTAAATATCAATTAAATGAGCCGGATCTGCCTTAATTAACCATAATAACATTATGGTCTCATATTCATCCAACACCAGAATAACCTTAGATTTTTCAGACCAATTCCTTTAGCCCCTCCGTTTGCGCAACCCTCCGCTGTTAGCATTATTCCCCGACCATGAAAATGGCTCATGTTGTGATGAAATTAAGTCGCTTTCTCTGCTCTAAAGGCTCTGGCATAAAATATATCTCATTAACGGTAGCCAAAATGAAAGCCACATTTAATTAGTGGTTATTGCGGTTGTTCAGGCAATAAATTCAGCTTTCATCGCAGAACGCAGGTACAAGACATCATGAGCAAAGACTTCACCTTCACCATTAAAAGCAGTTGTTTCGATGAGAATTATAACCCTTCGGACAATACGCGTATTACCACTAACTTCGCCAACTTGGCCCGGGGAGAGAACCGTCAGGAGAACCTGCGTAACACCCTGGTGATGATTAACAATCGTTTTAATACCCTGGCGTACTGGGATAATCTTAAAGGTGACCGTTATTCCGTTGAGCTGGAAATCATTTCTGTTGAGATGAACGTCGAAGCGCAGGGCGATGCGTTCCCGGTCATTGAAATCCTGAAAACTAATATCATTGATAAAAAAACCAACGAGCGTATTGAAGGTATCGTCGGCAATAACTTCTCGTCTTATGTCCGTGACTATGACTTCAGCGTGTTGCTGC
This sequence comes from Klebsiella sp. R445, assembly GCF_051131755.1. NCBI lineage: Bacteria > Pseudomonadati > Pseudomonadota > Gammaproteobacteria > Enterobacterales > Enterobacteriaceae > Klebsiella > Klebsiella sp. R445. The sequence continues at coordinate 568,659 of NZ_CP180446.1, read as the reverse complement.
TGGAACACAATAAAAATCAGACTAACTTTAGTATTCCTGAAAACTTTGGCGAATTACACGGCAATATTTTCAAGCATTTCGTCAATTCAAATGAATACCACCAGCACTTTAGCAAATCGCCAGTGATCTGTCTGAGTGTGTCCAGCAAAGATGTCTATCACCGCACTGGGAATCAGCATCCGGTGCTGGGGGATGAGTACCAGCAGCAGGACTCTTCGCTGACTGAGCAGTATTTTAAGAAAATGGGCCTGCAGGTGCGTTACTTCATGCCTAAAAACAGCGTCGCGCCTTTGGCTTTCTTTTGCGCCGGTGATTTGCTGAGTGATTACACCAGCCTGGAGCTGATCGGTACCATCAGCACCATGGAGACTTTCCAGAAAATTTACCGCCCGGAAATTTACAATGCCAACGCCGCCGCCGGGCAATACTATCAGCCGAACCTCAGCAACCAGGATCACTCGTTGACAAAAATTGTTTACGACCGTGAAGAGCGGAGTCATCTGGCGATTGAGCAGGGTAAATTTACGGAACAGAACTTCATCCAACCCTATAAACATATTCTCGAACAATGGTCCGCTAGCTGCGCGCTGTAATTAACACATTAAAAGGTCTTCTATTATGAAAATATTATTACCGACGTCGACAGCGGGCAGTTTACCGAAACCTTCGTGGCTTGCGCAGCCGGAGACGCTGTGGTCGCCGTGGAAATTGCAGGATGAAATCTTAGCTGAAGGCAAACAGGATGCCCTGCGTTTGTCTCTTCAGGAACAACAGCTGGCGGGGATTGATATCGTCAGCGATGGCGAACAAACGCGCCAGCACTTTGTCACCACCTTTATTGAACATCTCGACGGCGTGGATTTTGAGAACCGCCAGGTGGTGAAAATTCGTAATCGCTATGAGGCGAGCGTGCCGAGCGTGGTGGGTGAAGTTGCCCGTAAAAAGCCGGTCTTTGTCGACGATGCGCGATATTTACGTCAGCTCACCAACCAGCCGATTAAATGGGCCTTGCCGGGGCCGATGACGATGATCGATACGCTGTATGATAACCACTATAAAAGCCGCGAAAAACTGGCATGGGAATTTGCGAAGATCCTCAATCAGGAAGCCAAAGAGTTAGAAGCGGCCGGGGTGGATATTATCCAGTTTGATGAGCCGGCATTTAATGTGTTTTTCGATGAGGTTAATGACTGGGGTATCGCCGCGCTGGAAAGAGCGGTCGAAGGGCTGAAATGCGAAACCGCGGTACATATCTGCTACGGATACGGCATCAAGGCCAACACCGACTGGAAAAAGACGCTGGGTTCCGAATGGCGACAATATGAAGAAGCGTTCCCGAAACTGCAAACCTCGAAAATCGATATTATCTCGCTGGAGTGCCATAACTCACGAGTTCCGATGGACCTGTTGGAATTGATTCGCGGTAAAAAAGTGATGGTCGGGGCAATCGACGTGGCAACCAACACCATTGAAACGGCGGACGAAGTGGCCAACACCCTGCGCAAAGCGCTGCAGTTTGTTGATGCCGACAAGCTCTACCCGTCAACCAACTGCGGCATGGCACCGATATCGCGTCAGGTTGCCAGAGGCAAGCTGCAGGCATTAAGCGCCGGCGCTGAGATTATCCGCAAAGAACTGTTGGCGAAATAATCCCGCATCACGTTGGCCATCACGGTTAACCGATCCGAAGAAGGCGATCTCCACGATCGCCTTCTTGCTTTAAGTCGCTTTTTAACTCGGTCGACAGAGCGTGTCGAATGACCACATTACTGTTTGCTACCACTTCATCTCGCCGGTATTAACCTTCGCGCTCAGCTCTAGCGAGCTCTCTTCCGCCAGCCCTGGCCAGCGCTGTTTCATCTCGCCGATCACACCAGCGGAATCGTGATGCGTCTTCAGCGCCTGCTCAAACTGCTGCAGATAGTCGCGGGTGAAGGTAATCGCGCGGTCTCCAGCCGGTAACGTCCCAAGGTAGTGACCGGGGATCACCCGCTGCGGGTGCAGGGCGGCCATATCATTGAGGGTCTCACGCCATTGCTGGCGGCTTTCTGCGCTTTGGGTATCGGCGGTCCATACGTGCATCCCCCAGGCGACGCCGGTTCCACCGAGCAGGGTTTTATTGCCCGGGATCCAGACGAAGGCGGCATAGTGTTGCGGCTGGCGGATCTCCACTTTTTCACCGTCAATGGTGAAGGTGGTGGCGTCGATTACCTGCGGAGTGTACAGCTGCTTCGGCGCGCCATCTTTCATCTGCGGGCCCCACCAGGCGAGCTTCGCCGTTTTGGTGGCGTTAATATGCTTCACTACCTCGGCGGTGGCGACCACTTTCGCCTGCGGGAAGGCCTTTACCAGCGGCTCCAGTCCGAAATAAAAATCCGGGTCGCCGGACGTTATCACGATACGGGTCAACGGTTTGCCGTTGTTACGGATCATCTCAACCAGCTTGTCACCGTCTTTCACGCTAAATTGCGCATCAAACAGCACCGCTTCATGGGGGCCTGAGACCAGAGTCGAGTTAACGGCAAATATCCCTTTATCCTGCGGGTTATAGGTCTCGAGGGTTAAGGGCGCGGCAAGCGCGGCGCTGCTGAACAGGGCGGTGGCAATAGCAAGGGCAGATAATTTCATGGTGTTTTTCTCAGTATCAGGTGAATGACGCTATTTTACGGATTTCCTTATTTGCGAAAATTCCTGAAAAAAGAGATGCTGAGTTTCATAAAACGTGCAGATGGAAGTGAGAGATGGACAGAATTATCGCCGCGCAGGTCTACATGCGGATCTGCGAACTGGGAAGCCTGAGCGCTGCCGCCCGCGCGCTGGGCATGTCGCGGCCAATGGTCAGTCGCTACCTGGAACAAATGGAGCACTGGGCCGGAACCCGACTGATCCACCGTTCGACCCGTAAACTCACTTTAACCGCCGCCGGTGAGAAAGTGCTGCAAAAAACCCGCAGCCTGACCCAGCTTTCGGACGAAATTGCCGGTCAAACCGAACGGGCGGTACCCAGCGGGACGCTGCGTGTTGCCTGCGCCCATTTCACGGCAATGCAGCTGATTTCGCCGCTGTTGCCAGATTTTCTCGCCCGTTACCCGCAGCTTCGCCTTGAGCTGGATATCAATAACCATCCGGTGAGCCTGATTGGCGAACGCATCGACGTGGCGATTCGTATTACCGACAACCCGGAGCCTGGCGCCATCGCCCGCCGCCTTGGCGTTTGTCGCTCGGTGCTGTGTGCTTCTCCGCGCTGGCTACAGCTGCACGGCCAGCCGCAGACTCTGGCAGAGTTGAGCCAGCACAACTGCCTGCATTACAGCCATTTTGCCGCCCCGCAGTGGCAGTTTACCGATCCCGAGGGGGAAGCGGTGTCGGTGGCGGTCTCCGGCAACCTCAGTGCCGGGATCTCCTCATTGCTGCTCGACGCGGCGGTGGCCGGATGCGGTATTGCGATGCTGCCGGTGCTGGAGGCACAGCGCGCTCTGAACAGCGGGGCACTCAAGCCGGTGCTGCCCGCCTGGACCCCGAAAGCGCTGAGCGTCTACGGCATTTATCTCTCCCGGGATTACCAGCCCAGCGCGTTGCCGCTGTTCCTCGACGAAATCCAGCAGCAGCTGGCGCAAATCAGTTAACGATACTGTCTCCCGCAGCCCGATCCTGAAGATACCCTGCAGAACCCGCATCACGCGGTCTGCAGGTCTGTTCCTGTCTGCAATCTGGCGCCACGGATATTTTGTGGATGGTTCTCTTTCGTGAGCCATCTCCGACTTTCATTCTAATCCTCTGAGCATATCTAGACATATCGCAATTTGAGATATATCAATATATGTACATTATTTTACCAATGATTAACATTCAGGAGCGGAGAATGGATCTGGGGATTGCCGGCAAGCAGGCGTTCGTCTGCGCATCATCGCAGGGGCTGGGCCTGGCCTGCGCGACGGCGCTAGCGGCTGAAGGGGTAAACGTCGTCCTCAACGGGCGTCATGAAGAGAAGCTGGTACAGGCCGCGGCGGCCCTGAGCGCGCGTTTTCCGCACATTGCGGTGGCGACGATGGTGGCCGACCTGACACTGCAGGAAGGCAGGGCGGCGATCCTCGCAGCTTACCCGCAGATCGACATTCTGGTCACCAACAACGCCGGTCCGCAACCCGGGGCGCTCGCCGACTGGCATGAAGAGGCTCTGCTGTCGGCGATGGCGGCCAATTTCATTCCGGCAGTGCAGCTGATTCGGGCCTGGCTGCCGGGCATGCAGCAACGGCACTTCGGGCGGATCGTCAATATCACTTCGGCTATGGTCAAGGCGCCGCACTACATGATGGGGCTTTCCACCTCGGCCCGCACCGCGCTGACGGCGATCTGTAAAGCCATTAGCCGCGAGGTGGTCGCCGACAACGTGACCATCAATAACCTGCTGCCGGAGCGCATCGATACGCCGCGCCAGGCATTTATGCTGGAGCGACTGATGGCCAAAGAGAGCATTAGCCTGGAAGAAGCGCGCCGCCGCAATGAAGCCACCATCGCCGCCGGTCGTTTTGGCCGCCCGGACGAGTTTGCCGCCGCCTGCGCTTTTCTGTGTAGCTATCAGGCCTCCTACATTTCCGGGCAAAACCTGCAGCTCGACGGTGGGTCCTACGAGGGGCTGCTATGAACGCCGATATCCAGGCATTGCTGGCGCTGGAGAATGAACGCCAGCTGGCGTTGGTTGCCGGTGACCGCCGGCGCCTCGCGCCGCTGCTGGCAGACGATCTGCTGCATATTCACAGTACCGGTATGGCGCACAGTAAAGACGCTTTCCTCGAACATGTGCTCAAAATGGGAGGTTTTGTCGCTATTGAGCGGTCAACGCCGGAGATCCGGCTGCTGGGCGATATTGCCATTATCAGCGGCGAAATCTGCAATGTCGTGCGTTTGCTGAGCGATGGTACTGAACAGGTTCGCCACGGTTATTCCACGCTGGTGCTGCGTCGTACCCCGCAGGGCTGGCAGATTGTGCTGTCACAAATGACGCCCTTCGCGGCATAAAAAGGAGTGATATGAAGCTCGTGCGCTATACCCACCAGGGACGAATGCGTCTCGGAAAAGTTGTCGGTTCCACGATTATCGATCTGTCCGAAGTTGCCGGCATCGAGCATTCGATGCGCCTGTTGCTCAACGACCTGCCGGCGCTCCGTGTACGGCTCGAACAGGCGACCGGCCCGGCGGTGGCGCTGGAGGATGTCCACCTTGAGGCGCCGATTATCGATCCGCAAAAATTTCTCGGCATCGGCATGAACTACCGCAAGCATGCTGAGGAGGCGCGGAAGGCGGGCATCGCGATCCCGTCGTCGCAACTGTGGTTTAACAAGCAGGTGTCCTGCATCAACGGCCCGTTCGACCCGGTGGTGAAGCCGCGTCTGAGCGAGCAGATGGATTATGAAATTGAGCTCGGGGTGGTTATCGGCCGCCGCTGTCGCCACGTCCGCGCCAGTGAGGCGCAAGGGGTGATTGCCGGCTACCTGATCGTCAACGATCTCTCTGCCCGGGACTGGCTGAAAAAATCGCCGACCTTCACGCTGGGGAAATCCTTCGATACGCACGGGCCGCTGGGTCCGTGGCTGACCACCAGCGATGAGATCGCCGACCCGATGGCGCTGAACATGACGCTGACGGTAAACGGCGAATGCCGCCAGCAGGCGGCCACCGGCGATATGATTTACGACATCTATCAACAAATTGAATATCTTTCCTCGGTGATGACGCTGGAGCCGGGCGACGTGCTTGCCACCGGAACTCCTTCAGGCATTGGCGCGCCGCGCGGTTGCTTCCTGCAGCCGGGAGATGTGATGCAGCTGACTATCGATGGCCTGGGGTCGATGACCCACCGCGTAATTGCCGACGAAGACGCTGACGCTGCGACAGGAGAAGCAAGATGAGCCGACACCTGTTTCGCGACTATCTGCTGCCCGCCGACGCGCCACGAATTCTGGCGGCCCGCAATGTTGACGTCGCCACCTACGGCGCGAGGATGCTGGCGACGGACAAAGCCCGCGATCTGCAGGCCCAGTGGCAGGCGAAACTGGATGAGACGTTTTGCGGGATCACCACTGACGGGGCGGTTCGCCACGGACTGTTCCCGTTAGCGGATGAAGGTTTTGCCGTTGAAGAGGCGGTTGCCGCTGCCACGGTGCTGCTGGAGACGCTGGACCCCAGCGCCCGACAACACGTCTGTCAGCCCATTGACGCCCCGCAGTGGCGGGCCTGGTATAACCCGGAAATCCCGTTCAATGACTATGGCGTGCGCCTCGAAGATACCGGCCCGGCGACGCGCGAGGCGTTTCTCGGCCTGCTGCGGACCTGTACCAGCGACAGCGGGTTTAACAAAGTCACCCGGCTGATGGACGCCAACCATTTTCTCGGCGAGCTGTATGACCTTAACAACATCATGAATCGCTGGAGCTTTCACTTCATGCTGTTTGGCGAGCCATCCGTCGACAGACCCTGGGGCTGGAATATCTACGGTCACCACGTCGCCTTTTGCTGCTTTATCGTCGGTCGCCAGCTGAGCATCGCCCCGACCTTTATGGGCGTGGAGCCGAACGTTATCGACCGTGGCGATGACAGTGACGGGGCGTTGTTTACCGAAGAGGAGCGCTGCGGCCTTGAATTAATGCAGGCGCTGACGCCAGACCAGCAGACACGGGCGACGATTTTCCAGCACATGGAAGACCCGGCGATGCCAGCGGAACGCTTTAATTTTGCCGACCAGCGTCATCTCGGCGGCGCATTCCAGGATAACCGTATTATTCCCTATGAAGGCATTTGTGTGGCGGAATTTACTCCGTCACAGCGGGCGCTACTAATGGCGACGGTGGCCTGTTTTCTGGATTTTCTACCCGATGCTCCGCGACAGCACCGGCTGGCATTAATCGAGCAGCACCTGGCGGACACCTGGTGGTGTTGGATCGGCGGCTGCGGCGATGACGACGTCTTTTATTACCGCATCCAGAGCCCGGTGGTGATGCTGGAGTTCGACCACCATAGCGGGATGTGGCTGACCAACGAACAGCCGGCGCGTTTTCATATTCATACGATTACGCGTATTCCTAATGGCAACGATTATGGTAAAGCGTTATTGAAACAGATTCAGCCGTAAGCTGTGCAGTTCATTTCTGTCAATATCACCTGTCGCCGTGGCTCTTATTCACGGCGCGGGTGGGCGCACTGACGCGCCACTCACTTAGCGGTAATAAGCGGTAAATAAAAAATATCTCTGTCCCCTGTAATGAGGTTATCTGGCAATGGAATTAAACGGTTCATTCAGAGTCCCGACGCGGGCATTATTTCCGTTGGCGTTATTATGCAGTAGCGCTTACGCCAATACAGCCCCCATTGGCAATGATTCTGATTCATTTAACGACTGGCTGGCGCAAGGTAATATCTATGGCGAAGTCAAAACGATGCAATTTTTTAAGGAGTACAGTGGCACCGTCGCCGATAAACAAACCCACGCCTTCGGCGGTGATATTCAATATGTCAGCCCCGAATTTTATGGTTTTAGCTTTGGCGTCGCGGAATATGGTTCATGGAACCTGGGACTGAATCCTGATAATAGTGAAAAAACCGAAGGCTATCTGCCGGCGGATAATATCAATGTGCTGGGTAAAGCCTATCTGCGCTACCGCGGATATGGTTTTAACCTGCAGGGCGGGCGTATCGCGCTGGATACGCCTTTTGCCAACGGCGGTGAAGGCCGGACGATGATCCCGGCGTTGTATGAAGGTTTTGGCGGCGACTACAGCCTGCTGGATAAGCAGCAGCTGAAGCTGTACGGCTACCGGATATATCGCTTCAAGCCCTTTAGTTCTGATACCTTTGGCAAAGGCGATACCGGTGCGCCTGAAGTGGACGACACCACTATCCCGTCGGTGGACAGCGATGGTTTCACCACCTTCGGGCTGCGCTATGGTCATCTGTACGATGCTCAGGCGGAAGCCTGGTATTATCATTTCGATAAGCGGGCGCAGATGGCTTTTGCCGGGACTGAACTGCCGGTTTGGGGGTTGAGCATCGGTGACTGGACGCCATTTTTTGGCGCGCAATATCTGCATGAATGGGATACTTCCGATCAATCCTGGCCGTATAAAAATATCGATACCGATCTCTATTCCGCACGCATTGGTATTCGTTCGCGGCAACACAGTTTCTCGGTAATTGCCACCCATGTGCCGAGTAAAGATGATGCATTTTTAAATGGTGCCTATTTTGCGCCATATAACTTCGGTATTTATGACACGACCCCCATTGAGGCCGGGCAGCCGCTGGCGTCGATGATTACCAGTAATCAGCCCGGCGACGCGTTGGCAGTGCGCTATGTTTATCATAATCAAAACGCGCTGGCGGTTATCGGCTATACGCGGCTGGATTTAAAAGACTCCAGCGGTATTTATTATCCGATTGCCGCCAAAGATATTAATGCCGGGTTTATGATCTTAGGCTATAACCTGACGCCACGGTTACATGCCGAATTTGAATTTGATTATATTGACTCACCGTCGCCGGTTACCGGTGATTATCATGCCGAACGTCTGCGCCTGGTCTATAAATTTGGCGCGATGATGCCGGATAACGATTATTAATTGTCAACGGGATCTGCCGTAGCGGCAGATCCCGACAGGAGCATAAACATGAGTGATCGAAGCAGTATTTATAGTCAGGGCTTTGTCCACAGTAACCCCGTGCCGGCGGCCTGTCGGATTGGCAATATGGTGTTTTCCGGCGTGATATATGGCCGCGAGCCGCTAAGCGGGGTCGTCCCGGATGATATCGATGCCCAGTGCGCGTTAATGTTCGCGAATCTCAAAACCGTGATTGAGGATGCCGGAGGCTCGCTGGATAATATCGCCCGGTTGACACTATGGATGGCAGATAAAAGCGAACGGGAGCGGGTCAACCCTCACTGGCTGCGTTATTTCCCCGATCCGGCATCGCGCCCGGCCCGCTACGCCATTGATGCGGTACTCAGCGGCAATATTCGCGTACAGTGTGATTTTATCGCCGTACTTTAACCGCCATTTCACCAACGTTTTCTCCGCAGGACCCACTCTTATTCCTCACGCGAATAAAATTCAGATCGACATCATCGCTTTACGATATATTTAAAGTCTAGTTATGTTGCAATGGACGAAAAAATGGAGTCGACGATGGAACAAACACAACGCTCCGGAAAAAAGTCCGCCGACACGAAAACCTCGGCTGTCCCGCAGAATGCGGGGCAGACCGGGCGTCGTGGGCGGGTATTCGATTACGGTGAGCTACGCGTGCTGCTCCTGGCAATGCTGTCTGAACAGCCGAGCCATGGGTATGAACTCATTCATGACATTAAAGAACGCTTCGGCGGGTTGTATAAACCAAGTCCAGGGGTTATCTATCCGACCCTGACCTGGCTGTACGACCGTAACTATGCGGTGATTGAACTGGAAAAGGGCGGTCGCAAACGCTACAGCATTACCGAGGAAGGTCAGGCCTGGCTGACGGCGAATCAGTCGGTGATGGATATGCTTAAGTCGCGGGTGGCGCCGCAGGCCAGCCGGGAGTCACCGCAGGTGATGGTCGAGGCGATGGATCATCTGAAGCGGGCGCTGAGCCTGCGGATTAAGTATGAGCCGCTGCCCGCCGGGATGATTGATAGCCTGGCGCAGGCGATTCATCTGGCCGCCGAGCGGATTGAGCATCTGCTGACTACCCCGGTACCCGCTGAAGGGCTGCATTCGAGTATTGCCCATATCACGACGCCAAATGCGCCGCGCTTTATGCGCCGGCTGTGCAGTCATTTTCAACATCGTACCCCGGTGGTCAGCGATGAGATCAGCGGGCAGTTTCGCCTGAGCATCGGCGATGTGCGGCTGGATGTGCTGGATAACGCGCTACAGATTACGCTGACCGCGTCGGAGACCGACGATCTTGCGGAGATGGAAACCATTCTGGAACGCCATCTGGCAGAGGCGGCGGTTCGCGAGACCTTAGATATTCGCTGGCAGCGGAGCTGATGTTGGTGATGTAGCTCTGAGGGTGGCGCACGAAAAAGGGTTCATGTTGTTTATGAACCCTTTTTTTATGGTGTAGATGGTTTGGTTGAAAATGGCGGATTCAGGACGGTCTGTGGGATGTTCCGTCCCTCCTCACTGCCAGCCCGTTGGTGAAAAAACGTCCCGTGAAGCTGGCTGCATGTTTGCCAACGGATTAGTCGAGATGGAACATCCGCGCCGCATTTCCGCCGAGGATATTGGCTTTATCTTCCGCTGAGATATCCAGGCTCTGAATCGTATCTACCCCCTGGAAGAACCAGTCTTTACGAATCGGGTAGGAGCTACCGTAGATGATATTTTTGCCACCGATCACCTTCACTGCGGCTTCCAACTGCGCTTTACCCCATTGCGGTGCCCCGGAAGTATCAAAGAAGATATTGTTGCTTAACTGCGCGCGCAGATTGCCGGTCCCGGTCTGGAAACGATCCACCGCATCATTGAACTGATGCTGCGGCGGCACCAGCATATCGGCGAAGGCGTAGAACGCGCCACCCAGCATGGAATGGATAAAGCGCAGGTTCGGCAGTTCATCAAACATACCGCTGAACAGCTCGCGTCCGACGGCGGTGGCCTGGTCGATACAGCGACCAAACTGGCGACGCTGGTTGGTGTACGGCAGCACCGAGTTGTAGTCCACCGGCAGCGGCGTATGGTGAACCACCACCGGCACCTCCAGTGAGTTCAGGTAGCGCAGGTAAGGGCGGAACGCCGGATCGTCAAGGTAGATTTGCCCGTAGTGCGCGACAATCTGCGCCCCGCGAAAACCCAGTTCATTCAGGCAACGATCCACTTCACGCAGGCAATCTTCGGTACCCCATGGCGGTACCACCGCCAGCGCCGACATCTTGCCGCCGCTGCGCTTCACATACTCGGCCATCCGGTCGTTGACCTTTTTGCAGGTCTCAAGATCCAGCCACTCCTGCCATACCGGCAGACGGAAGATAGCATGGTCAATGCCCGCTTTTTCCATGTCCGCCAACTGGCTTTCAAGAGTGTACTGGCCTTCGGCGTAGTTAAGGTTCACGTAGCCTTTGGGCTGTTCGATGATCAACTGGCGCAGCGGTTTACCTTCAATCTGCTCAACCCGGGTGTGCACGCCGTACTGTTTCGGCACGCAGTCGAGAAACGCGTTCAGCAGTTTCTGGTCAGAAAACAGGTCGCCTGGCAGCCAGTGCATGTTGGCATCGATAATTTTACTCATCTGTACTTTCCTTTTGTTTTTGATATGACGTTGGGGTGTTGTTATTTCTGTTCTGTAGCAAAAACGGACTGATATTTTCCGGGCGCCGCGTTCTCTTTTTGTCCTGGGATCCGCATCCCGGCTTTGGCGTGATATTCGCTAAAAATCGCCAGCGCCTCTTCATGAGGGAAGATAGCTTCGATATCGTCAAACGGCTTACCGCCGCTGCGCTCCTCGACAATCCGGCGCACCACTTCCGGGCCTTCGCCACGGGACGCCAGCACCAGCCAGTTCACCTTTTCGCGGCGCTCTTCTTCGTAGGCCTGCAGTGCGGCGACCGGGTCGTTGATGGCGCTCAGTTTTTCCGCCAGCACCCGGGCGTCAACGAACGCCTGGCACACGCTGTTGCCGCCGCGTGGGTACATGGCATGGGCGGCGTCGCCGAGCAGGGTGATCCGGCCAAACGACCATTGGGGAAGCGGGTCATGATCGATCAGCGGGAACAGGTAGCATTCACGGGCCTGGCGGATCATCTCGCTGACGTTGAGAAAACCGAGCTGGCAGTCGTCGAACACATGCTCGATCTCTTTCACGCCGGTCTGCTGGTTCCAGTCCTCTTCACTTTGCGGTTTTTCCGCCTGTTCAATCACCCAGTTGACCAGTTGATTGCCCTGGCCATCGACGTTGTCCTGGATGGGGTAGACGATCAGGGTGCCCTGACGAATCGGGTCGCCGATGTGCAAAATCGAGCCGCCGGTCTTGATCGGCGGCATCACGGTGACGCCTCGATACAGCGTCAGGCCGGAAAAGTGGCTGCGCTCAGACGCCGGCAGCAGCTGGCTGCGTACCGCGGAACGAATGCCGTCGACGCCAATTACCACGTCGGCGCGTACCTGCTGCGGTGCGGCGGGGTTGCTGCTGTTATCGAAGGTCACGGTCACCCCGTGCTCATCCTGAGTGAAATCCACACAGCGGCAGCCGAGAGTAATGGCATCGGGGCCCAGACGTTCCTGCACGGCGCGGTAGAGCATCATCTGCAAATGACCGCGGTGTACAAAGCGCTGGTCATGCTCATACCCCATATGGCGACCACACTGTTCGCCGAAAATCTGTTGGCCATAGCCGGTATAGAAGATGGACTCCTGAGCCTCGACGGAGATTGCGCAAAACTCCTCGTAAAGCCCCAGTTCTGTTAACTCTTTCACCGCGTAAGGTTTGATATCCACGCCGACGCCCAGCGGTTTAATTTCCGGTACGGCTTCAAATAAACGTGGGGTAAACCCCTGCTGGTGTAAGCGCAGGGCTGCAGCCAGCCCTGCCGGACCGGCACCAATAATGACGATATCCAACATAATGACTTCCTCAGTGTGTTTTATCGGCAGGCCTGATGGCCTGCCATCGTTAATTCACAAACAGTTAGTTCACGGACGATTTGTTAATGCCTGCGCTCTCGGTGGCGCGATGTTCAACGGTCGGTTTATGGTTCGGATCGCGTAACCACACAGGGATACCGACCAGGCACACCGCCAGTCCTCCCATCACCAGTAGCGAAAGCGAGTGACCGGTATGGTTGTGCAACGCATTGAAGAACAGCGGCGGGCCGAGAAACACGCCGATCAACGTCAACTGCGTAATAAGCCCGCTGGTTGCGCCAATGCTGTCCCGCGAAGGGGCCACCACCGGCGCCAGCGCCCACATGCCCACCAGCAGACCGCTGCCGAAGGTAAAGACCCACGACGCCACCAGCGAAGGCCACAGCCCCAACTGCAGGCTGAAGATCATCAGCGCCGGAAGACCCGTAAGCACGATCCCCATCGCCCCAATCAGCGTCGCCCGGACCCCGCGGTTGAGCAGGGCGCCGACCATCAGACAGCCGATGCCGTTACAGACCATCGCCACCACGTTCCAGCGCGAGACCGCCAGCACATCCACGCCATAACTTTTGGCCAGCCACGGTGCGAGGGTGGTGATCACGCCGGTCTGCAAAAATGCATCAGCACCGAAGGAGATCCCCAGCAGCCACGGCAGCGGGCTTTTCAGGACATCGCGCAGACCCCTGGTTCGAGAGAACATTACCTTTTCTTCCGCACTGCGCCGCGGCAGGCACAGTTGCGCCAGCACCACCAGCAGTAGCGTCAGGATCGAGTGGGCCAGGAACGCCGCCCGCCAGTCGGCAAAGTGCTCCGCCAGGCCGGCGGTCAGGAACGGCAGCAGAAAACTGGCGGGGACAAAGGTCGACCACAACGCCATCGCCATCGTTCGCTGTTTACCGGTGGTGATGCGGATCAGCAGCGTCACCGCGGCCACCGCCGTCAGAACGTAGCCGACGCCGGTAATCGCGCGGCAGATAAGCAGCAGCTTGAAGGTCGGAGAAGCAATCACCAGCAGATCGCCGGTGACGATCGCCAGCGCGCCAATCAGCAGCACCACCCGGTCGCCGAAGCGGTCGACGGTGTAGCCCGCCAGCAGCGCGCCGAGGGCGACCATCAGGGAAGGGAGCGACATGATCAGCCCCACCTGACCGTGCCCGTTAATTTGAAACTCTCTGGCAATGGCGCCCAGCTCGGTCACCGCCTCGCTGACGGTCATTGCCGCCATCACGCCGAGGGCGTAGGTCACCAGAATTCTGAGGTAAGCATTTTGAAAAAATGTAGCCACAATCGTACTCCTGGATGCTGTTAAGTTTGCTCTCAGGTCGCGTGCGACGCCGGGAGCGATGAGGTACAGCGTGTGACGATGTGCAAAATCAGGCGTCGTTGGCCATGGCCAGGAAGCGTTCCAAATCCGGCGGATCCACCCGCAGACGCGGCGGCTGCGGCGTGACCCCGACGAAGGTGGTGGCTTCGGTAAACCACTTGTTCTGTGCCGGCAGACCCCACTGGTCGGCCCGTTTCGGGTCGGCGAGATCCCAGCCGATCGCCGGTTCCGGATCGATGTGCTGGTAATGGGTGTTGAACAGCTCGATGCGATGCCCGTCGGGGTCACGGAAATAGATGAACAGCGCACCGCTGATCCCGTGGCGTCCTGGGCCGCGCTCCAGCTGCGGGGCATAGCCCAGCGCGCCGGCCACATCACAGGCGCGGATCATGTCGTTGCTGTCCGGGATGGTGTAGGCAAAGTGGTGCAGGCGCGGGCCGACGCCGTTGGTAAAGACGATGTCGTGCGGGTTGCCTTTGCGCTGCATCCACACGCCCCACAGCTGCGTTTCACCTTCCAGTTCGGACCAGGTGTATTCGCTGGTGCGAAAGCCCAGGCGCTGATAGAAGTCGAAGGCGGAACGCACGTTGCTGGCCTGCAGCTGGTAGTGGTCAAGACGCTGGGCGCAGGCGCCGCGATAACGATCGTACTGCTTGAACATCCGCTCACACGGCTCCATGCTGGCGCATAATTCCAGCGGTACGCCGATACTGTCATTGACGTGCAGGGTTAATCCCTGCCAGGGAACATCCACCAGTCGGGCATCAATGCCCTGGTCGTTGAAGTACGCCAGCGCCTGCAGGATGTCCTCATCGCTGTGGACCCGCATGCCGATACGCGCGCAGCCCGGTTGCGTACTTTTACGCAGCACCAGACTGTGGTGACCTCGCTCTTCCAGGCCACGTAACCAGACGGTGGATGCATCTTCATCGCTGACGATCAGGCCAACCAGCTCGCAATAGAAATGTTTACTTGCCTCCAGGTCCCGTACGTTCAGAACCACATGGCTGGCCCGCGTCACGTTGAAGGGGGGCTGGCCGACGATCTCATTTATGTGCTGCATTGTAGGGTTCTCTCTTTCAGTCATCACTTCAGGTATCGGATACGTGGCGACTCTGCGGTCGCCTGTGCTGATCAAGACAATGCTCAATTGAGATATATCTTTTATTACGATATATCGTGCAATGAACTGATAGTAGATGAGCCGAAAAAATTCGCTATCCCGCAATGATGAAAATGTGATCTGTTGCGCGAATGTTAATCATTGTCATTAAGATGTTAAAAACTGGTATGCGGCGTGCGCTGCGTTAACATTTTGTTTTCGATAGAATTATCCGAATCGGGACCCGGGTTCGTTCACGCCATCTATACTCATGATTCGACATCTCAACAGGAGCGAATCGATGGCAATCCATAAGAAAGGTCAGGCGCACTGGGAAGGGGATTTGAAAAGCGGGAAGGGGACGGTATCGACCGAAAGCGGCGCGTTACACCAGCAGCCCTACGGTTTCAATACCCGCTTTGAAGGGGTGAAGGGGACCAACCCCGAAGAGTTGATTGGCGCGGCGCATGCCGCCTGTTTCTCGATGGCGCTGTCGCTGATGCTGAGCGAAGAGGGGTACACGGCCACGTCGATTGACACGGTTGCCGTGGTGACTCTGGATAAATCCGCCGGCGGTTTTGCCATTACTCAGGTGGCGTTGCAGAGCCAGATAGTCCTGCCGGGCATTGATGCGGCGGCCTTTGATGGCATTATTCAAAAAGCGAAAGCCGGCTGCCCGGTATCGCAGGTGCTCAACGCCGAAATTAGTCTCGACTACCAGCTAAATCCTTGATCCTTTAGCCTCCTGTGCCCGCTTGCCGCGGGCACTCTCTTCACCGCGTTACGTGGAATATCTTCATTCGGGTTAAATTTCGGGCGCAGTTTTGCGCCAGATAGTGGTATCTTTTGCCGTCACGACAGCATCAGGCACAGCAATGACCCGCATACGAGAAGCGATCGAGGCCCAGGTTCTGGGTCTCACCGGTATGGCATTAAAAGAGATTGATTTTGAGCAGCCGAAAGGGGAACCGGGGCTGTTTGGCCCGTCCTCCGCCATCTGGCAGGTACACGGCGATTTTACTTCGATGCTGTGCGGTGGCATCAGCGCCTTGCTGTTACAGATGCTGCACCCGCTGGCGCTGGCCGGCGTCTCGGATCACTCCAACTTTCGTGACGATATCTTTGGTCGCCTGCGGCGCACCAGCCAGTTTATTTCTGCCACCACTTTTGGCACCACTCCTGATGCCGAGCGCCTGATTGCCAAAGTGCGCGGGATTCACCTGCGGGTCAGCGGCTGGGATAAAGACGGTACCGCATATGAAGCCAGCGACCCGGCGCTGTTGACCTGGGTGCATGTGGCGGAATGCAGCAGCTTTATGGCGTCGCACCTGCGCTACAAGCGCACCGTAGTCAGCGAAGCCCAGCAGACGCAATATTTTCATGAAGCGGCGGAAATTGCCCGCCGTCTGGGCGCCCGGGATATTCCGCTGACTCCGCGCCAGGTGGCGGAGTATCTGCAGGATATGCGGCCGTCGCTGCGCTGCGATGAACGTACGCGGGAGGTGGCCGATGTGTTGCTCAACACCCGATTACCCAGCCGCCTGAGCCAGCCGGTGGGGCAGTTGCTGATGCGTGCCGGGGTAGATCTGTTGCCGCCCTGGGCGCAGGAAATGCTGTCGCTGCGACAACATCCTGTGCAGCGACATACCGCGAGGCTGGCGGTGCATGGGGTGGCCAGAGTGCTGCGCGCTTCGGTGCGTAATGGGGCTTATCATTGTGCGATGCGCCGTATGAACGAGCATTAATTAACATATATAAATGAACATGTTTATCGTTCGTAGAGCATTATTTTCTGGCGCGGTTCGCACCATGATAATGCTATTTTCCCGGTACCATACTTTATTTGATTAGCATATATTTTGCCCGCGCACGGTGTATTATTTCGGGAACCGCAACGCGCGTCGATGTTATTTTTCGCGCCGGGGAGAAAACGACCGCTATTTCCTGCTTATCGCCATTACGGAGTTTGATGCCGCATGATAGCTGGTTCCACGCTCCGCAGGTGGAGGATTGCCTGAACGCAAAAAAGGGACCATACTTGATCCGCCATTATTCCATCGCTGGTTTATGGTTATTCACCAACGCGCGTACACTTGCAGTATGCCGGGGATTTGTTCAATACAATAAGCCAATCGGTTAATAGCGTTACGCTATTGCCAGAATCGGCATTCAGGAAGTTAGATCATGATCATTCGACCAGAACAACACTGGTTTCTTCGCCTGTTTGACTGGCACGGCTCCGTGCTGTCAAAAATCGTTTTTCGCCTGCTGTTGAATGTCCTGATGTCGGTTACCGCCATCATCAGCTATCAGTGGTATGAACAGCTGGGGATCCACCTGACCGTCGCGCCGTTTAGCTTGCTGGGGATTGCCATCGCGATTTTCCTTGGCTTTCGTAACAGCGCCAGCTACAACCGTTTTGTCGAAGCGCGCAATCTCTGGGGCACGGTGCTGATTGCCGAGCGCACCCTGATGCGGCAGCTGAAAAACATCCTGCCGGCAGAGCATCACACCCATCAAAAAATCGCCAGCTATCTGGTCGCCTTTGGCTGGAGCCTGAAACACCAGCTGCGAAAAACCGATCCCCAGGCCGACCTCAACCGGCTGTTACCCGCAGAAACGGTGGCGGAGATCCTCCGCAGCGCGATGCCGACTAACCGCATCCTGGTGCTGGTGGGCAACGAGTTGGGACAGCTGCGGGTCGACGGCAAGGTGAGCGATATCACCTACGGCCTGATGGACAATAAACTCGACGAGCTGGCCCATGTGCTCGGCGGCTGCGAGCGGCTGGCTGGCACGCCGGTGCCGTTTGCTTATACCCTGATTTTGCAGCGTACCGTCTATCTGTTCTGCTCGTTGCTGCCGTTTGCCCTGGTGGGGGATCTGCACTACATGACCCCGTTTGTCTCGGTGTTTATCTCGTACACCTTTTTGTCCTGGGATTCGCTGGCGGAAGAGCTGGAAGATCCGTTTGGCACCGCGGCGAACGATTTACCCCTCAACGCCATGTGCAACACCATTGAGCGCAACCTGCTGGATATGACCGGCCAGCACCCGCTGCCGGAGCCGCTACGCCCCGACCGCTACTACAACCTGACCTGATCGACTGCCGGGCACGACTGTTAAATAAGTTAAATCTAACGTGTGATAGATAACATTGATTATACAGTTCCGCACCTGATTGTTATGCTTTCGTTAACAAAACGTCCGCCTGAGGTTATCACGGCGGACGTATCGTTTTTACGTCGACCCGCCGTTCGACGGGCATTCAGGAGCAGATATGAACATGAAAAGACGTGCAGTGCCTGGCGTGCATCCCTATGACGGTCCGGCCGGCGGCTGGGGCGCACTGAAAGCGACCGCTATCGCTGTGCGTACCCAAATGGATGCCCTCGTTGCGCCGCAAACTCTGCTTCGCACCAACCAACCGGATGGTTTTGACTGCCCCGGCTGCGCGTGGCCGGACAAAGAGCACAAGTCGACCTTCCAGTTTTGTGAAAACGGTGCCAAAGCGGTGACCTGGGAAGCGACCAGCAAGCGCGTGACCCCGGCATTTCTGGCGGCCAACACGGTCAGCTCGCTACTGGCAAAAAGCGATTTTGAACTGGAAGGCTACGGGCGTATCACCACGCCGCTGGTCTACGATCGGGACAGCGACACGCTGCGTCCGACCTCATGGGAACAGGCTTTTGCGCGTATCGGCGAGGTGGTCAGCACTATGGCGCCGGACGAAGTGGAATTTTATACCTCCGGTCGTGCCTCCAACGAAGCGGCTTATCTGTTCCAGCTGTTTGCGCGTGAACTGGGCACCAACAACTTCCCGGATTGCTCCAATATGTGCCATGAATCGACCAGCGTCGGGCTGCCGCAGTCGATCGGGATTGGCAAGGGCACGGTTTCTCTGGATGACTTTGACACCACCGAACTGGTGATTTCTATCGGCCATAACCCCGGCACCAACCATCCGCGAATGATGGGCACGCTGCATGAGCTGTCGCGTCGTGGGGTGCCGATTATCGTCTTTAACCCGTTGAAAGAACGCGCGCTGGAGCGCTTTGCCGATCCGCAAAACGTTATCGAGATGGCGACCTACGGCTCCACGGATATCGCCTCAACCTATTTCCAGGTCAAGGCGGGCGGTGACGCGGCGGCACTGAAGGGGATTGCCCGGGCGCTGCTGGAGATGGAAGAGGCGCAGGGTAACGTTCTCGACCGGCAGTTTATCGCCGAGCATACCCAGAATTTTCAGGCCTTCGCCGACGATTTACTCGCCACCCAGTGGCAGGATATCGAACGTGAATCCGGCCTGACCCGCGCGGACCTGCAGCGGGTGGCGCAAGCCTATGCGGCATCGAAGGCGACGATCGTTACCTACGGCATGGGGATCACCCAGCACAATAAAGGGACCTCGAACGTCCGGCTGATCGCCGACCTGCTGCTGATGCGCGGCAATATCGGTAAACCCGGCGCCGGGATCTGCCCGTTGCGCGGTCACTCAAACGTTCAGGGAAACCGCACCGTCGGCATCACCGAGAAACCGAGCGCCAGCTTCCTTGCGAAGTTGCAGGCGGAATTTGGTTTCGCGCCGCCGCAGGAGCATGGTCATGATGCGGTAAAAGCGCTGCAGGCGATGATCGAGGGTAAATCGAAGGTGCTTTTGTGCCTCGGCGGTAACTTTGCGGTGGCGATGCCCGATCATGAGCGGGCCTTCCCGGCGATGCGCGGGCTGGATCTCAGCGTGCATGTCGGTACCAAACTTAACCGCTCGCATCTGCTGGTGGCAAAAGAGACCTTTATTCTGCCGTGCCTGGGGCGTACCGAGCTGGATGAGCAGGAGACCGGGCGCCAGTCGATCACCGTGGAAGATTCGATGTCGATGGTTCACGCCTCGTCAGGCAAGCTGAAACCGGCCTCGCCGCAGCTGCGTTCGGAGCCGGCGATTGTAGCTGGTATGGCGATGGCGGCGCTGCCCGCCACTAAAATCGACTGGCTTTCGTTGGTGGCGGACTACGATCGTATCCGCGATCTGATCGAGCGCACCATTCCCGGTTTTGACAACTACAACCAGCGCATTCGCCACCCTGGCGGTTTCCGGATGCCGCTGCCGCCGACGGAGCGTATCTGGCCGACCCCGAGCGGTAAAGCGATGTTCTCAGTGTTCAACGGGGTTCATGAAAATGTGCAGGTCGAAGGCGACGAGGTGATGCGCCTGGTGACCTTGCGCAGCCACGATCAGTACAACACCACTATTTACGCCATGGATGACCGCTACCGCGGCATTTTTGGCCGCCGCGACGTGCTGTTTATGAACGAGGAGGATATGGCGAAGCAGGGGCTGGAGCATGGCGACCGGGTGGATATCACCACCGCCTTGCCGGACAGCGACCTGCGGCTGGAGGATATTACCCTGGTGGCCTACAGCATCGCTGCCGGCACCGTCGGCGCCTACTATCCGGAAGCTAACGTGCTGGTTCCGCTGGACTATATCGATCAAGAGAGCGGTACGCCGTCGTATAAATCGGTGCCGATTCGTCTGACCCTGCGTTCAAAAGAGATCCTGCCGCTCGCAGGAGTACGCTAATCCCTCCCGTCCGGCTGCCGGTACCCACTGGCGGTCGGACGATCACCATTTACATCCCCCAATCACCGGTACTGAACAGCACGGTATCGCCTGCGTATTCCCGGCGCGGCTTGTATTTGGCCGATGCGGAACGTAACATTTAGCTAACAAGTTTTTTTTCCGCGACGAACGAGGTCTGCATCGTCGCGAGGTTCGTCATTAGCGGACGGTTCTACACCGGGTCAACCATGGATATCAAACAACTCAAATACCTGATCGCCCTCGATCAAACCCGTCACTTTGGTCAGGCTGCGGCGCTTTGCCATATTACCCAGCCCACTTTATCCATGCGTATCCGTAGTCTGGAAGAGGAGCTGAATCTGGTGTTGATCCAGCGTGGACAGCGCTTCGAGGGCTTTACTGCGGAGGGCGAGCGCATTCTGGCGTGGGCGCGGGCGCTGCTGGCGGCCCATGACGGGCTGGAAGCGGAAGCGGCGATTTGCCGCGGTCAGATGGTGGGGCAGCTGCGGGTCGGAATGGTGCCGCTGGCCAGCCTGAACCCGATGCAGTTGATTAAACCGCTCAGCGAGAAATACCCCGAGCTGCAGTTCAGCCTGCTTTCGCTGACTTCTGAACAGATTATCGACGGCGTAAGCCGCAACCAGCTCGATCTCGGGATCTGTTATCTGCACCATGTCGACAGCCAGCTTTTCCACGTGCAGTGGCTGCCGACCACGCGGATGGGGCTGCTGCACGATAAACGCCATTTTCAGTTTGCCCAGGGAACCCCGGACTGGGAGACGCTGGCCGCCTTGCCGCTCGGTTTTCTCACCAAAGGCATGTACTACCGCGAATCTATCGAGATGAGCTTTAAGGGCAAAGGGCTGACGCCGAAAACGGTGTTTGAAAGCGACTCGACCTTCCAGATAATCCAGGCAGTACAGGCCGGGATCTGCTGCGCGATCATGCCGCTCAACAATGGTCTGGAAGTGTTAAGCGATAATCTCGACATTATTCCCATCGCCGAAACCGAAGTGGATTCCATGCTGGCGCTGATTATGCGGAATAAAGAGCCGGTGTCGTCGCTGGCGGAAAAATGCTTTGCAGATGCTCAGCGGATATTTAACGAGTAACCGCTGTGGTTTCTGGGATCGCGCCGCCAGACATTTCCCGGCGGCGCGGCGCGTGTTTATCAGATATCTTCCAGCTGAATACCACGGGTTTTCGGGCCAAAAATACCCACCGACAGCATCACCATCAGCATACTAACCACGATAAAGCTAATCACGCCCGGCGCCCCGGCGTATTGCAGAATAATACCGATCAGAATACTGGTTATCGCCGTCGACAGGCGGCTGAAGGAGTAGCAGAAGCCAACCGCGCGGGCGCGAATATGGGTCGGGAACACCTCGGCCTGATAGGCGTGGTAGCTGATGGTCAACCAGGCGTTGGACCAGGTGATCATAAAGCCGCAGATCACCAGCATCACCGGGTTGTTCTGCAGCGCAAACAGGGTACCGAACACCACCGTCATCAGCGCCGAAAGCACGATTTGCCATTTGTTCTCAAAGCGGTGAACAAAACGGGTGCAGAACAGGCAGCCAATCGGGTAGGCGAGGGTAATGAAAAAGGCGTACAGCAGGCTGTGGGTAATGCTGGCGCCCTGGCCGGACAGCAGCGCCGGCAGCCAGTTGCCGAAACCAAAGAAGCCAATTGCCTGGAAGAAGTTCATCACCATCAGCATGATCGTGCGGCGGCGATACTCCGGCGCCCAGATGGCTTTAAACGAGCCGGTTTTGCGCTGGGCCTGGCTGGTGTCGGGCTGATGTGGTGCCGAAGGGGCAATACCGCAGCGCTGTTCCATCTCGCTCATTACCGCGTGGGCGTCCTGATGACGGCCTTTTACTTCCAGCCAGCGGGCTGACTCCGGCAGTTTTTTACGAATCACCCAGATGATCAGCGAACACAGGGCGCCGAAAATAATCACCCAGCGCCAGCCGGTGAGGCCGAAGAGGGTGATCGGCACCAGCATCCACGACATCAGCGCCACGGCGGGCACCGACAGAAACTGAATAAAGAAAGCGAAGGCAAAGGCTTTGTTGCGCAGGTGCGTCGGCACCCATTCGCTCAGGTAGGTATCGATGGTCACCAGCTCAATGCCCAGCCCGATGCCCACCAGGAAGCGGCAGAAGATCACCCCTTCGGCGCTGTTCTGAAAGGCCATCAGCAGCGAAAACACGCCGTACCACGCCAGCGCAAACATGAACGTCAGGCGGCGGCCCAGCTTGTCCGCCAGCGGTGCCAGCAGGCTGGCGCCGATAAACAATCCGAAGAAGGTGGCAGAGGCAAACGCGGCCTGATCCGAGATGCCAAAAATCCCCTGCTGGCCGGTATGAAAGATGTTTTCGGCCAGCAGACCGGTACTGATATAGCCGGTCTGGAAAAGATCGTAGAGTTCAAAGAAGCCGCCCAGCGCCAGGAGCGTAATAAACGACCACAGGCCGAATGAGGCCGGCAGGGCATCAATACGCTGGGTTAAGCTGGAGTGGGAGTGTCCTAGGGATGCAAAAGGCGCATCCCCCAGAACCTGGGTGGTAGACATATTATTATTTTCCTCAGATAAAATGTTTGCCTGCTAATGTTATTGGATTGTTAATGGTTTTAAATTTTTAATTGCTCTTCTCATTAACATTCTTCAGCGAAAAATCTGGTCATAGAGGAATGTGGCAGTGGGGTGAACTGGTTTACGTCAGGTTGAACCGGTGAATTTGAAGGATATGACTTACTGCCAGAGGTAAACAGGCAGGATGAGAGGGGACGGTGCACCGAAACCAACTGGCCCCGCTTTACCGGGGCCACTCGGGTAGACGGTAGCGATTATTTTCCCTCCGGTGGCAACGCCTGCAATATCCGCTTAGCTTGTGACTCAGTCAGCGGGTAATCAAAGAAACGCTGATAAAAATCGCGGGTGATGGCCGTCATATCGAGGTCGGCGAAGCGCTGCGGTTGCAGCTGTTTTGCGGCCCATTGAATCTGTAATGCGCTTTCCGTACCGTAGCGATCCCAGGGGAAAACCCCCGCCGGATTCTGCCAGACTTTGCCCTTTTTCACCGCCTGCAGCGTCGAGAAGAGTTGACCATAAGCCGAGTGCGCCAAATCGCCGCATCCGGGGCCGAGGATGATCGCATCTGGCTGCCAGGCGAGGACTTTCTCCGGGGAGATCTCCTGCATATTGCCGACGATCCCGCTGGCGGCGTTTTGCCCACCGGCCAGCTGAATCCAGGTATCGATCAGCGTATTGCTGCCGTCGACCTTGAGTGGTTTCAGCGACTGGATATGCAGTACGCGTGGCCGTTCGTTAGGGGGCAAATCCCGAGTCCGCTCCCCGACATGGGAGAGAACCTGCTGCAGATACTGGTTGTAGGCCCGCGCTCTGGCCTGCGCCTCGGGCGTGCCGAAGACCTCAGCGGTTGTTGCCACGGCATGGGCCAGCGACGGGTAGTCGGTAAAGCGCATTTCCATCACCGCTAATCCTGCCTGACGGTAAGCGTCGGCATCGGCGTTGCCCTGCGCGACAAACACCACCTGAGCACCCCTCGCCAGCAGTGCCTCGCTGGTGAAGTGCGGGCCGCGGCTTATCAGCGCCTGAGTGAGCCGGGGATCGAGATAGAACATCCACGGACGGCTATCCGGACGATTAACCGTCGCTACGATGCGGTCCCCGACGCCAAGCGTCATCAGCAGCGAGTGGTGCGCATACCAGCCTTCTGCCACCTGAGTCACCCGATCCGGTAGGATCACCCGGTTACCGGCGTCGTCCGTCACCTGGTGTTCGGCCAGCGCGGGGAAGGCCAACAACAACATCAACAGGCCAGCGGCGATTTTTTTCATGCTTTTCCTCAGAAATCAAACTGAACCGAAGCCGTCGCTTCACGCGGTGCACCGAGCTGGGCGCTGGCATAACCGGCGCCGGTATAGCCTGTCAGCGCACCAGGCACGATATTGGTCCAGTAGTGACGGTTGGTGATGTTAGTGACTGCTAACCTGAAGGTCGTGTCGGTGCCGAACACGCGAGTGCGATAATTGCTGCCGATATCAACGGTGGTATAGCTGCTGACCCAACTGTCGTTGGCATTATCGGTGGCGCGACGCCCGACGTAGTGGATATTGCCGTTGACGTCGAGTCCCGGCAGCGAATCGAGGCTGTAAATCGCCAGCATATTGGCGGTAAAGCGCGGCAGACCGACTACCTGCTTATCATCCGCGTCGGCGCTGGCGGTGTTATGCAGACGTGGGTCGAGCCAGGTTCCGCCGCCGAGTAGCCGCAGGTTACGAGTGACGCGGCCATCGGCCATCAACTCCAGACCACGGTTCTTTTGCGTACCGTCTTCAGCAAAATCACCACTGTCGTTGGTGTAGGCAAACGGACGTTCGGCCTGGAAAAGCGCGGCGGTTAAGAGCAGGTCGCGGTGTGGCGCATATTTCGCGCCGACCTCTACCTGATGACTACGATACGGGTCGAGGACATCTCCGGCATTTTTCGCCCCGGCAGGGGCCGTGTCGCCCTGTTGCATGCTGTTGGCCCAGGTCGTATAGAACGTCACATTCTCACCTGGTTTATACATCAGGCTGGCGGAACCGCTGGCGCCCCGGTCATTATGATTACTGCTGCGATTGCCGCTTTTATTGTAGTTGTCGACGGTAAACAGGTTTTCGCTACCCGAGAGCAACAGGCTCCACTGTGGATTGAAGGTCAGAGTATCGCTCAGTAAAAAAACGTGCTGCGTGGTGGTCGCTGAATGATAGCGGTCGGTAAAGTCAGGGTATGCAGGACGGGCGTAATCCGGCGACTCGTCCAGCGATGAGTGTCCCAGCGTTTGGGTACCACCATCGCGCGGATTATAGTTTTTCCATACGAATCCGCGCATCCCCACCGCCAGGTCATGTTGTAGCCAGCCGGTCTCCACGCTGCCGGTAAGATTGGCAAGGTAGCTGTTGATGGTAAATCGACTGGCGGCAGAGTTTGCCGTTGTAGTGGTGTAATGGCCGTGATTATCGGTGAGCGTATTGGTCACAGTGGTGGATTCACGGTCGGCAATCTGGCGCAGCACGCCGACGTCCAGCAGCCAGTTACCGTCAAAATCATGCTTAATATGCAGGCTTGCGGTGGTGGTGGTGTCATCGTTACCGGCATAGTACTGACCATATTTGCTTTTGGTCGGGTCCAGCGGCGACGGGAAGTGGGTGCCTTTTGCCAGGGCAAAGGAGCCGGGAAGTCCTTTTTGATAGAAGTGGTAGTAGCTGAAATTGCTCTCCAGCACCGTCTGATCGGTCAGCTGGAAATCGAGCGCCAGACCGGCATACTGGTTGCGCTGGCGGCTGCCGTGAGTATAGCTGCTGCCGTCCTGATCCATCAGGTTCAGGCGGTATTTCAATCTGTCTCCCGCATCCAGCGGGCCGCTGAGATCCAGCGCCGCATTCGCGCCGGAAGCGGTCCCACCGCCTACGGTCACCCTGCGCAGCGGCACATCGGTGGGCCGTTTTGATACCAGATTAAACATCCCGGCCGGGTTCGCCGGGCCATACAGCGCACCGGCCATGCCGTTCAGCACTTCGATACGCTGAAACTGTTCGGCGGGGTACTCGGTGGTCGATACCGCGTTCAGACCATCAATCATGTTGTTCTGGACGACGCTACCCTGCATGCCGCGGGTCTGCGGTCGAACGCCGTCGCCCTGGACGGAGGGCAGATAACGATAGATATCTTTGACGCTGCTGGCCTGCACCTGACGAGTCAGAGAGTCAGACAGCGTCTGCACGGACCACGGAACGTTAATCAGTTTCTGCTTACCGAGGTTGCCCAACGTGGCCTGTTGTTCAGCGGCAGGCGTGACATCATCAAGGGATTGCGTTTGCGGTTCTGCGGTAACAATCATGGTTTCTGCCGCATATGCAGGGGTCGCCAGCAAAACGGGCGAACAGGGAATCATCCCGGTTAATAAAACGAGTTTATATGAGCGCATTAATTTTAAGTTCAGACGAATGAAAGCGGAGTAAGGCGGGGAAAACCTCGCCTCAGTCTGAAGGGTACGGTTTTTATTTGTATGACAAAAAAATAAAGAATATCGCTGTATATGTCAATATATAGCGGTGAGTTTATATGTGATTTATGCCAGCAGTTTGTTTAAGCGGCGCGTTGGTGGGGGGTTACCAGCAAGGGAAAAAACCCGGCGGGCAAGGCGCCAGCCGGGGAGGGAGATTACAGATCGTAACGGTCGAGGTTCATGACTTTGGTCCAGGCGGCAACAAAGTCTTCCACCAGTTTCTGCTGTGCATCCTGGCAGGCGTAAACTTCCGCCAGGGCGCGCAGTACCGAGTTCGAGCCGAAGACCAGATCGGCACGGGTCGCGGTGTACTTACTCTCGCCGCTCTTACGATCGCGACCTTCAAACAGTTCACCCTGTTCGTCGGTGGCGTTCCAGACGGTGGACATGCTGAGTAAGTTGACGAAGAAATCGTTGCTCAGAACGCCGACGCGGTCGGTAAAGACCCCGTGCTGACTGCCGTCATAGTTGGCGCCCAGCACCCGCAGGCCGCCGACCAGCACCGTCATTTCCGGCGCGGTCAGGGTTAACTGCTGCGCTTTATCCAGCAGTAAGGTTTCGGTCGATACGCCACCTTCAATGCGGCGATAGTTACGGAAACCATCCGCCAGCGGCTCCAGCAGATCGAACGCTTCGATATCGGTCTGATCCTGACGAGCATCTACGCGACCCGCTGCAAAAGGTACGCTGACCTGCACCCCGGCGGCTGCCGCGGCTTGTTCAACACCCACCACACCGGCCAGCACGATGATATCCGCCAGCGACGCTTTGCCTGAAGCTTTCTGAATCGCCTGCAGCGTTGGCAGAACCTTCGCTGCAATGGCGTTGACCGGCCAGTCTTTTTGCGGAGCCAGCGCCAGACGCGCACCGTTGGCGCCGCCACGTTTGTCACCGCCACGGAAGGTGGACGCGGAGGCCCAGGCCACCGAGACCAGCTCGCTAACTGGCAGGCCAGCATCAGCGATAGCGGTTTTCAGCGTCGCAATATCCGCCGGGGTTGGGTTATGGCTGGCTGCCGGTAACGGGTCCTGCCAAATCAGATCTTCTTTCGGGACTTCCGGGCCGAGGTAACGGGATTTTGGCCCCATATCACGGTGGATCAGTTTGAACCAGGCGCGGGCAAAGGCTTCATTGAAGGCCTGCGGATCGTTCAGGAAACGGCGGGAAATTTTGCCAAATTCCGGGTCGAAGCGCAGCGTCAGGTCGGTGACCAGCATCGTCGGCTTACGTTTTTTCTCCGGATCGAACGGATCGGGGATCACATCCTCTGCGTCTTTGGCCTCGAACTGAATGGCGCCAGCCGGGCTACGGGTCTGGACCCACTCATATTTGAACAGGTTCTCGAAGAAGTAGTTGCTCCACTGGGTCGGGGTCTGGGTCCAGACCACTTCAAGACCCGACGTGATGGCATCGGCACCAGCGCCGCTGCCGAAGCTGCTGGTCCATCCGAGACCTTGAGCCTCAATCGGTGCCGCTTCTGGTTCCGCGCCCACGTG
This sequence comes from Klebsiella sp. R445, assembly GCF_051131755.1. Lineage (NCBI taxonomy): Bacteria > Pseudomonadati > Pseudomonadota > Gammaproteobacteria > Enterobacterales > Enterobacteriaceae > Klebsiella > Klebsiella sp. R445. The sequence goes on along the minus strand of NZ_CP180446.1, from coordinate 540,459 downwards.
GCTGGTAACTGCGGCACCGTGGGTTTTACCCAGGGTATGACCGCCGGCGATCAGGGCAACGATCTCTTCATCATCCATCGCCATGTTGCCGAAGGTGGCACGGATAGCGGCGGCGGCGGAGAGCGGGTCACCGCTGGCGTTCGGGCCTTCCGGGTTGACGTAGATCAGACCCATCTCGGTAGCTCCCAGCGGCTGCTGGGTCAGGCTTTCCGGGTGACGGTGTTCGAGCCAGGCTTTCTCATTACCCCAGTCAACGTCGAGATCCGGTTCCCAGACATCTTCACGACCGGCGCCGAAACCAAAGGTGCGGAAACCGGCGTTTTCCAGCGCCACGTTACCGGCCAGCATATACAGGTCGGCCCAGGAAATTTTCTGGCCATACTTTTGTTTCACCGGCCACAGCAGGCGGCGGGCTTTATCGAGGCTGACGTTGTCCGGCCAGGAGTTCAGTGGCGCAAAACGCTGCTGGCCGCGACCCGCGCCGCCACGTCCGTCAACGGTACGATAGGTACCGGCGCCGTGCCAGGCCATACGAATAAACAGCCCGATATAGCTACCCCAGTCTGCCGGCCACCACTCCTGGGAGTCGGTAAGCAGCGCGCGCAGGTCGGCTTTCAGCGCGGCGTAGTCGAGTTTCTTAAACTCTTCACGGTAGTTAAAATTCTCACCCAATGGGTTTGAGCGGTTGGAATGCTGGCTCAGCAGATCAACGCGCAGTTGATTCGGCCACCAGTCGCGGTTGCTGGTGCCGCCACCGGCACTTTGTGTGGGCGTCCCTGTGTGAAAAGGGCACTTCCCGGCGGATGCGTTGTTCGATGGATCGTTCGACGTGCTCATATCAGGCTCCGTTTGCTTTTGTGAATGCCATTACGATATACATTGCTTCCAATAACTGATACTCGAATGAATCTACGGAATTAATAGTTATATCCTTTTAACAATGGGCGATAAAGAAATCCATATAATAGTTGTGGGTAAGCGCAAAATACGTAAAGCGACTTAGAAGACTCATACGGACATTCTCATTAGCTAATCAGTATAGGACACTGCCGCGACTCGTCTGGCGATAAAAGCAGCACTTACATAAAAGCTAAGCATGTGAATTCCGGTGAGTTACTGCTCACAGAGGCAGAAAAGGAGAAATAACCTGCCGGTGGGCCTGATTTATCGCGTTTATTCCATCGTATAGCCCGACGGTTATTTTGCGGGGCAGGCGCTCTGCACCAATTAGACGCATTGCCCCAAAACGACTCCCCATTGTAGTGTCATTCCCCGCAATCATCAGGTATCAGCCTGAATTTACACACTTTAATTTTTGGCATGCACTTTGCTTTTACTCTTGCAGAAGGCAGCGCAACATACCATTGAGATGACCAATAGCTGGCTAGGGTTCCGGTTCATATAAATGAACGTCTGGTCCGAGAGCTGGCGACCTCTGCGAGGTTACACGGCGGGACAAAAGCCCGGGAGACAGCAGCACCGTCAGGTGTCGCGCTGCTCCTGTTATTTTTGTGCCAACCAGAGGTTCATCATGAAGAGATCCCGCGTCATCCGTAGTGTTGTGTTATCGCTGGCGCTGCTGGCCAGCACTCCTTCCTTCGCCGCCGTCAAAAAAGAGTTCAACGTCTGCTGGACTATCTATGCCGGCTGGATGCCCTGGGGCGCCATCAGTAACGAAAAAATCATTGATAAATGGGCCGCTAAGTACGGCATCAAAATCAATATCGTTCAGCTCAACGACTACATCGAGTCGATTAACCAGTACACCGCCGGCCAGTTTGATGGCTGCACCATGACCAACATGGATGCGTTGACCATTCCTGCGGCGGGTGGCGTTGACACCACCGCGCTGATCACCGGCAGCTATTCCGACGGCAATGACGGCATCGTGCTGAAAGGCGTGGATAAAAAGCTTGGCGATCTGAAAGGGATGCAGGTGTATCTCCCGGAACTGTCGGTATCGCACTATCTGCTGGTTCGCGGCCTTGAGAAGGCGGGTCTGCAGGAAAAAGATGTCAAAGTGGTGAATACCTCCGACGCCGATATTGTCTCGGCCTTCGGCACCAACAGTGTCCGCGCCACCGTGGCGTGGAACCCGCAGCTGTCGGCCATCAAAAAGACCCCGCAAACCACTGAAGTCTTTAGCTCTGCCCAGGTGCCTGGCGAGCTTATCGACATGATGGTGGTCAACACCCAAACCCTGAAAGATAACCCGGCGCTGGGTAAAGCCTTGACCGGCGCCTGGTTTGAAATGATGAGCAAAATGCACGCCGGCGATACACCCGCGCTGAATGCGATGGCGGCGGATTCCGGAACCGATCTTGCCGGTTACCAGGCACAGCTGAAAACGACCCATCTGTTCTGGACCCCGGCTGAGACCCTGGCCTTTATCAGCGACCCGGAGCTGGCGAAAACCATGCAGCGAGTGGCGCAGTTCTCCTTTGATAAAGGGCTGCTCGGCGAGGGGGCGCAAAGCGCCGACTTCATCGGCATGGGCTTCCCGGGCAACGTCACCGTCGGCGACAGCGGCAACGTCCGCCTGCGCTTTGACGACAGCTACCTGAAAATGGCCGCCGCAGGCCAGCTCTGATCATTGACCACGGGAGTGATCGCCATGCGACAAATTAACCGCCATCCACAGCAGGGCATGCGGCTGATGCTGATGCTGTTGCCCTTTGTGTTACTGATTGCCGCCTGGTGTTTTGGTTCTGCCATTCGTCTTGAGGCAAACCCCCAGGACAAGCTGCTGCCGGGGCTGTCACAGATGGCCTCTGCGGTCGAACGGATGGCGTTTATGCCGGACAAGCGCAGTGGCGAATACCTGCTGTGGGCCGACACCGTGATTAGCCTGACCCGCCTGCTGATTGGGCTGGCGGTGTCGGCGCTGATTGGCCTGAGCATCGGCATCGTCGCCGGAGTGTTTCCGGTCTACCGTGCCGCGTTGTCACCGCTGATGACCGTGGTGTCGATGGTTCCGCCGCTGGCGATCCTGCCGGTGCTGTTTATTGTCTTTGGCCTCGACGAACTGTCGAAGGTGATGCTGATTGTAATCGGCATTACCCCGATGCTCGCCCGCGACCTTGAGCAACGGGCGCGGGAAATCCCGGCGGAGCTGTTTATCAAGGCGCAGACCCTCGGCGCCAACAGCTGGACGGTGGTGCTGCGGGTGGTGCTGCCGCAACTGCTCTCACGCTTAATCACCTCGCTGCGCCTGCTGCTCGGCTCGGCCTGGCTGTTCCTGATTTCGGCGGAGGCCATTTCCGCCACCGCCGGGCTGGGGTACCGCATTTTCCTCGTCCGCCGCTACATGGCGATGGACGTGATTATTCCCTACGTCATCTGGATAACCCTGCTGGCCTGGCTGATGGATCTGGCGCTGCGCCAGTTGCACAAAGTCTGCTTCCCGTGGGCCGAAGGAGGCCGGGCATGAGTTTTATCACCATCAAGAATATCTGGCAGGAGTACGGCGACCACGTGGTGCTGGAACGCATCAATTTAACGGTGAAAGAAGGGGAGTTTTGCTCGATGGTTGGGGCCTCCGGCTGCGGCAAATCGACGTTCTTACGTCTGCTGTTGGGCCAGGAGAGGCCGACCCGGGGGCAGATCACCCTTGACGGCCAGCCGCTGGCCCCTGAGCCGGATCGCAGCCGCGGCGTGGTGTTTCAGCGCTACTCCGTTTTTCCGCACCTCAATGTGCTGGATAACGTCGCGGTCGGTCTGGAGCTGCCGGCATCCCCGTGCTTTGGTCGTCTGTTTGGCGCCCGCAAACGCGCGGCCCGTGAACAGGCGGTGCAGATGCTGGACAAGGTCGGCCTTTCCCATGCGCTGGATCGCTACCCGGCGCAGCTTTCCGGCGGGATGCAGCAGCGGCTGGCGATCGCCCAGGCGTTTGTGATGCAGCCGCGGGTGCTGCTGCTCGACGAACCGTTCGGCGCGCTCGACCCCGGTATTCGCAAAGATATGCACGCGCTGCTGCTCCAGTTGTGGAGCGAGACGCGAATGACGGTCTTTATGGTCACCCACGATCTGGCCGAAGGGTTCAACCTCGGCACCCGTCTGCTGGTGTTCGACAAAGTGCGCCACGACCCGCAGGCCCCCAACGCCTTCGGGGCGCGCATTACCTACGATATTCCGCTCAACGAGACCCGGATGTCACACATGCTCGGTACCGGCACCCATGACAACGTCTACACCTTAAGGAGATAGCCTGATGACCACGCCTTTACACACTTCACCGAGCCTGCGCGAAGAGCGTCTGCCGGGCGGGGGACAGACCTCGTTCATTCTGCGTCGCGGACAGATCCTGCGTCTCACCGACCTCGACGGCGGCGCTAACCTCAGCATGATGATGCTCAACCCCCACGAAAAGAGCGAACGACTGAACCTGCCGGACACCCTCAAAGGGCAACACACCGCGCGTCTGACCCGCGGTCACTGTTTCTACTCCGATATGGGACGGGTGCTGGCCGGTATCGTCGCCGACAGCTGCGGCTGGCACGACCCGTTCGGTGGCGTGCTCAATGCTCAGGAGACGGCAGAAAAATATGGTACCGGACGCTACCAGGAGCTGCGCAACGCTTTTCATCGCAACGGCACCGACAACCTGCTGGTTGAAATGGGCAAATGGGATCTCGGCCTCGAAGACCTGCTGATGGTGGTCAACTTCTTCAGCAAAGTGACCGTTGACAGTGCGGGGCGTTTTGCGTTTTGCACCGCGCACTCCGCGCCGGGAAGTTACGTGGAGCTGTTCGCCCCGATGGACGTGTTGATGGTCATGACCGCGATGCCGCATCCGCTGGATCCCGCTACCGACTACGCGCCACGCCCGGTTCAACTGAGCTGGTACCAGGCCGACGACGAGCAGGCGACGGTGGAATCGCTGTTTACCCGCGATGAGAACCAGCGCGCCTTTACCAACACCCAGCTGTTCGCCTTATAAGGAGTCTGCGATGAACCTTGTCACCAGTACCCGTAACCCGGCCGATGCCGTCTATCGCCACGAGATCCCGGCGGGCGAACCGTGGATGTTCGAAATCAAACAAGGCCAGACCCTGCGCCTGCTCGATCTTGAAGGCAATCAGGCGGTCGATACCCTGTTTTACCATGCCGATAACCCGCGCGAACGGTACGATGCACAGCGCACCTTGCGCCGTCAGGGCAATGTCTACCTGACGACCGGCAGCGTGCTGTACTCCAATCTCGGCAACCCGTTGCTGACCATCGTGGCCGATACCTGCGGGCGTCACGATACCCTTGGCGGCGCCTGCGCCCAGGAGAGCAACACCGTGCGCTATGCCCTGGACAAACGCTACATGCACAGCTGCCGGGACAACTTTCTGTGCGCCTGTCTGCATGACGGCCGGCTGCATAAGCGCGATATCGCCGCCAACATTAACTTCTTTATGAACGTGCCAGTGACCGAAGCGGGCGGCCTGACCTTCGAAGACGGGATCTCAGGCGCCGGGAAGTACGTTGAGCTGCGCGCCGAATGCAACATCATCGTGCTGATCTCCAACTGCCCGCAGCTGAATAACCCCTGCAACGGCTGGAACCCAACGCCGGCGGAGGTGCTGGTATGGAACTGAACCGCTGGCAACGCTGGCGCCTGCTGGCCTACCGCCTGTTTGCCGTGCGCGCCGAACGTCTGACAACTACACCTACGCGTAAGCCCTGACTCCTTGCGCGCCCCGGGGACGACCCTGGGGAGGCTGATTCTTTTGCTGCGGGACGACCCGCCACGATGTGAGTCCCGTGTATGTTCAAGACCTTATTAATTGCTAACCGTGGCGCCATTGCCTGCCGCATTCTGCGCACCTTACGCGCCATGCAGGTGAAAGGCGTGGCGGTCTATTCTGATGCGGACCTGAGCAGTCTGCACATTCGCGAAGCCGATCAGGCCATTAGCCTTGGCGACGGCCCGGCGGCGCAAACCTATCTCGTGACCGACAAGATCATTGCCGCCGCGCGCGACAGCGGGGCCGAGGCGATTCATCCCGGCTACGGCTTTTTGTCGGAAAACGCCGCCTTTGCCGAAGCCTGCGAAGCCGCCGGGCTGGTGTTTGTCGGCCCGACCCCGGAGCAGCTGCGAACCTTTGGCCTGAAACACACCGCCCGGGCGCTGGCAAAAGCGCAGGGCGTGCCGATGCTGGAAGGTACCGGCCTGCTGGCCGACAGCGATGAAGCCTGCCGTGCGGCACAAACCATCGGCTATCCGGTGATGTTGAAAAGCACCGCCGGCGGCGGCGGGATCGGGATGCGGGTGTGCTATGACGCCACCGAACTGACGGAAGCCTTTGAAACCGTCCAGCGCCTCGGCAAGAACAACTTTAGCGATGCTGGCGTCTTCGTCGAAAAATACATTGAACGCGCCCGTCATCTGGAAGTGCAGATCTTTGGCGACGGCCACGGCGAGGTGATCGCCCTCGGAGTACGTGACTGTTCGATCCAGCGGCGTAATCAGAAAGTGATCGAAGAAACCCCGGCGCCCGGCTTACCGGCTGGCATGGCGCAGGCCCTCTGTGATGCGGCGGTTGCCCTCGGTAAAGCGGTCAGCTACCGCAGCGCCGGGACGGTGGAGTTTGTCTACGACAGCGCGGCGCAGCGTTTCTATTTTCTCGAAGTGAACACCCGCCTGCAGGTGGAGCATGGCGTCACCGAGCAGGTCTGGGGCGTTGACCTGGTGGGCTGGATGATTGCCCTCGCCGCCGGTGATTTACCGCCGCTGTCCACGTTGCTTGACGGGTTGAAACCACGCGGCCACGCGATTCAGGCGCGAGTGTACGCCGAAGATCCGGGCCGTCAGTTCCAGCCGTCGCCGGGGCTGCTGACCGAAGTGGTGTTCCCGCCGGCGGATGGTAAGACCCTGCGTATCGACCGCTGGGTGGAAGCCGGGTGTGAAGTCCCGGCATTTTTTGATCCGATGCTGGCAAAAGTGATCGCCTGTGCGGATGACCGCGATACGGCGATAGCTGAACTGGCGCAGGCGCTGGCGGCGACCCGTCTGTACGGCGTCGAAACTAACCGGCTGTACCTGCAGCACATTCTGGCGTTCGCGCCGTTTGCCGATGGCGAGCCCTGGACGCGTTGTCTGGATCAGCTGCACTACCGGGCCACGACCGTCGAGGTCCTCAGTGCCGGAACGCAGACCAGCGTGCAGGATTATCCCGGTCGCCTGGGGTACTGGGCGGTAGGCGTCCCGCCATCCGGGCCGATGGACGACCGGGCGTTGCGTCTGGGCAACCGTCTGCTGGGCAATCCGCAAGGCGAAGCGGCGCTGGAGATCACCCTTAACGGGCCAACGCTGAAATTTAACTGCCAGACGCAGGCGGTGGTCAGCGGGGCAGAGATCGCGGTGACGCTGGACGGTGTCGCCCAGGCGATGCACCAGGTCTTCACCATTCCCGCCGGGGCGACCTTGAAAATTGGCGCCGTGGCCGACGCCGGCGTGCGCAGCTATCTCTGCCTGCGCGGCGGGCTGCAGGTACCCGAGTATCTCGGCAGCAAAAGCACCTTTACGCTGGGGCAGTTCGGCGGCCATGCCGGGCGCGCGCTTCGCAGCGGGGATGTGCTGCATCTCGCAGCGGATGCACCGGCGGTACCGGACGCCACGCTGCCTGCGGCGCTGGCGCATCCTCTCGCCGGGACCCGCACGCTGCGGGTTATCTACGGCCCGCACGGCGCGCCGGAGTTTTTTGCCGCCGACTATATCGACACCTTTTTCGCCACCGACTGGGAAGTGCATTTTAACTCCAGCCGCACCGGGGTGCGGCTGATTGGCCCGAAACCGCTGTGGGCGCGCGATAGCGGCGGCGAAGCGGGGCTACATCCGTCGAATATTCACGATAACCCCTATGCCGTCGGTGCGGTGGATTTCACCGGCGATATGCCGGTGATCCTCGGGCCAGACGGACCAAGTCTCGGTGGGTTTGTCTGCCCGGTGACGGTCATTGAGGCCGACCTGTGGCAGCTCGGCCAGCTGAAAGCCGGCGATAAAGTCCGCTTTGTGGCGGTGGATCTGCCTACCGCCCGTCAGCTGGCGGCGGGCTACCACGCGGAGCTGGCTACCCTTGAGATCGCCGACGTCGCCTGGCAACCCGCGCCGCTGAGTTCGCCGATTGTGATGAGCTGCGGCGAGGCGGATAAACGCCTGGTGGCGCGGTTGTCCGGCGATACCCATCTGCTGCTGGAGGCGGGGGAGCCGGAGCTGGATCTGGTGCTGCGTTTTCGTATTCACGCCCTGATGCAGGCCCTGGAGGGCCAGTCCCGCCCTGGGGTGATCGACCTGACGCCGGGAATACGCTCGTTGCAGGTGCACTTCCAGCCGGAAACCCTGACCCTCGATGCGTTGCTGGCGTGGGTGGCGAGTGAATGGGCCACGGTGTGCGTCAGCGACGATCTGCAGGTGCCGACGCGGGTGGTGCATCTGCCGCTGTCATGGGATGACCCGGCCTGTCGCAAGGCCATCGACAAATACATGACCACCGTGCGCCGGGATGCGCCGTGGTGCCCGAGCAACCTCGAATTTATCCGCCGGATTAACGATCTGCCGGATGAGCAGGCGGTGTGGCAGACGGTATTCGACGCCAGCTATCTGGTGATGGGGCTGGGGGATGTCTATCTTGGCGCGCCGGTGGCGACGCCGCTCGACCCGCGTCACCGGCTGGTGACCACCAAATACAACCCGGCGCGCACCTGGACTGCGGAAAACTCGGTCGGTATCGGCGGGGCTTATCTGTGCGTCTACGGTATGGAAGGCCCCGGCGGCTACCAGTTTGTTGGCCGTACGCTGCAAATGTGGAATCGCTATCACGAGGTGGCCGAATTTGCCGGTAAGCCGTGGCTGCTGCGCTTCTTCGATCAGCTGCGTTTTTACCCGGTCTCCGCCGACGAACTGCTGCAGATCCGCCGCGATTTCCCGCTGGGCCGCTATCCGCTGCGCATCGAACACAGCACGCTGCGTCTGGCGGAGTACCAGCAGTTCCTGGCCCGTGAGGCGACAAGCATTGAGGCGTTTCGTGAGCATCAGCAGCGCGCCTTTAATGACGAACGCGATCGCTGGATCGCCAGCGGGCAGGCGCATTTCGACAGCCAGGAAGTACTGAGCGAAGAGGGCGACGACGCGCCGCTGCAGGGTGGACAGCAGGGGGTGGAAAGCCCGATCTCCGGCAACCTCTGGCAGGTGCAGACCGTGGCGGGCAGTCGGGTTCGCGCCGGTGATGTGCTGCTGGTGCTGGAATCGATGAAGATGGAGATCCCGCTGCTGGCGCCATGCGATGGCGTGATCCAGCAGGTGAATGTTCAACCCGGTGCGTCGGTTCGCGCCGGGCAACGTGTGGCGGTGATTCTGGAGGAAAAAGTATGAGCCTGCGGACCTTTGATTTACGCCTGAGCAGTCTGGCGCAGGCCTGGCAACGCGGGGATTTCACGCCGCGCGAGCTGCTGGCCGACCTGCGCCAGCGGGCGCAGGCGCTGAACCCGGAATACCAGCTGTTTATCCATATTCTGACGGCCGAGGAGCAGGAGCCGTGGCTGTCGGCGCTCGACGGCGTTGATCCGCACACGCTGCCGCTGTACGGCGTGCCGTTCGCCATCAAAGATAATATCGATCTGGCCGGGATCGCCACCACCGCCGCCTGTCCGGCGTGGTCACGCACCGCCTCCGAGGATGCCACCATTGTGGCGCAGCTGATTGCCCTCGGCGCGATACCGGTCGGAAAAACTAACCTCGACCAATTTGCTACCGGCCTGAACGGCACCCGCTCGCCGTACGGACGCTGCCGCAATGCCTATCATGCGGACTATCCGTCCGGTGGTTCAAGCTCCGGGTCGGCGCTGGCGGTGGCGCTGGGCGTCGCCAGTTTTGCCCTCGGCACCGACACCGCGGGCAGCGGGCGGGTACCGGCTTCGCTGAACAATCTGGTTGGCCTGAAGGCCAGCAAGGGGTTGATCTCCACCGCCGGGGTGGTCCCGGCCTGCCGGACGCTGGACTGCACCACCTTCCTGACCGCTACCGCAGAAGAGGCCAGCCAGCTGCTGGCGCTGACCGCGAAATATGACCCGCGGGATGCCTACAGCCGCCGTAACCCGCAGTGGAACGGTCGTCAGGCGTTTGGTGCACCGCCGGCACATTTCCGCTTCGGGGTTCCGCAGACGCTGAACTTCCTCGGCTGCTCGCAGAGCGAAGCGCTGTTTATACAGGCCAAAGCGCGGCTGATGGCCCTCGGCGGGGTGCCGGTCAGTCTCGATATGACGCCGTTCCTCGACGCCGCCCGACTGTTGTATGAGGGGCCGTGGGTAGCGGAACGCTATGCGGTGGTGGGGTCGTTGATTGAGCAGCAGCCGGAGGCGGTGCTGCCGGTGATCCGCGACGTGCTGGCAAAAGCGCCGCAGACCGACGCGGTGGCAACCTTCGAAGCGATGTACCAGTTGCAGGCTTATAAGGCGCAGTGCGATGCGCTGCTGGAGGGACTGGACTGCGTGCTGACGCCGACCTATCCTCGCCCGGTCACCCTGGCGGAGCTGGAGGCCGAACCGGTGAAGCGCAATGCCGACCTCGGTTACTACACTAACTTTATGAACCTGCTGGATTACGCGGCGGTCAACGTGCCGGTCGGCTTTATGGATAACGGCTTGCCCTCCGGCGTGACCCTGTTTGGCCGGGTCTTTACCGACCAGTACCTGCTCGGGCTGGCGGATGCTTTCCAGCGGATCCAGCCGCTACCGCTGGTTGGCGGTCACCTGATTCCCGACACGTTGCCGCTCCCCCAGGCCAGCCACGATCGCCTGTCCCTGGTGGTGTGCGGCGCTCATCTTGACGGGCTGGCGCTGAATGGCCAGCTGCGGGAGCGGGGCGGACGGCTGCTGACGGCGCTGCAAAGCGCCGCCCATTACCGGCTGTACGCTCTGGCTGACGGCAAACGTCCGGGTATGGTCCGGGATAACGACCGTGGCGCGGCGATTGCCGTGGAAGTCTGGGATCTCCCCTCTTCGGAGCTGGGTTCGCTGCTGGCGGCCATTCCCGCGCCATTGGGGCTGGGGAAGGTGGAACTGGCAGATGGCCGCTGGCTGAGCGGGTTTATCTGTGAGGCTTATGGCCTGCAAGGTGCCACCGATATCACCGACTTTGGCGGCTGGCGCGCCTGGCTGAATCACCAGTAATCCCTGAAGCCTCTGCCTGCATCGGGCAGAGGCTCAAACGTGACGGCGTCACACTTACATGGCACCATTATCCTGCCTGCTTAACATGCTGAAACATTTCTCCTAAATCATTAGCAACCTTTCTGTAGGGCTAACGCCTTGATAAGGCTATCCTGCTGCGCTTTTTCTTTTTTTAGCCTTCCATTGAAACTCAAGTGAATTGCCGTTAATGAGCCAATTGAGAGATGAAATACGCGATCACTCAGCAGAAGAGATGCTGTTTATTCGTCGAGCCGTGGTCGCATTTCTACTGGTTGTGGTCTGTTTTGGCGTGCTGATTTTTAACCTCTACCACCTGCAGGTTGAGCAGCATGACTTTTACCAGACCCGATCGAACCAGAATGACATCAAAATGGTGCCTATCGCGCCGAGCCGCGGGCTTATTTTCGACCGTAACGGTATCCCGTTGGTCCAGAACATCACCCTGTATCGCTTAGAGGTGATCCCCAGCAAAATCCCGGATATGACCGCGCTGCTGAGCGCCTTAACGCCGATCGTCGATTTAACCCCGGACGATATCGCCAGCTTCCGCGACGATATGCACCATAACAGCCGCTACAAGCCGGTGACCCTGAAGTCGGATCTCAGCGACGTCGAAGTGGCCCGTTTTGCGGTGAACGAGTTTCATTTTCCCGGCGTTACGGTAGAGAACTACCAGCAACGCGATTATCCCTATGGCGCGCAGCTGGCCCACGTGGTGGGCTATGTCTCGAAAATCAACGACAGCGACCTGCAGCGGCTGGCGAAAAACGGCGAGTCAGAGAACTATGCCGCGGACCACAACATCGGCAAGCAAGGCATTGAAGGCTATTACGAGCAGCAGCTGCACGGCACCACCGGCTATCAGGAAGTGGAGGTGGATAACCACGGTCGCGTCGTGCGCCTGCTCAAAGAGGTGCCGCCGGTCGCCGGGAAGAATATCTATCTGACGCTGGATCTGCATTTGCAGCAGTACATCGAAGGGGTGCTGAAAGGCCAGCGTGCGGCGGTGGTTGCCGTCGACCCGCGCGATGGCGGCGTTCTGGCGATGGTCTCCAGCCCCAGCTACGACCCGAATCCTTTTGTTAAAGGCATTGGTTTTAAAGCCTATCGTTCGCTGCTCGATAACCAGGATCGGCCATTGATCAACCGCGTCACCCAGGGGCTGTATCCCCCGGCGTCAACGGTAAAACCTTATATGGCGCTCTCGGCGCTCTCCGCCGGGGTGATTACCCCCAACACCAGCTTCTTTGGCGCGCCAACCTGGACGCTGCCCGGCACCCAACGCCGCTATCGTGACTGGCTGAAAAGCGGCCACGGGATGCTGAACGTGACCAAAGCGATTGAAGAGTCCGCCGACACCTTCTTCTATCAGGTGGCCTTTGAAATGGGTATCGACCGGATCCATAGCTGGTTGAGCAAGTTTGGTTACGGCCAGTCCACCGGTATCGATTTGAATGAAGAGTATGCTGGCGTGCTGCCGAGCCGTGAATGGAAACAGCGGGTCCACAAGAAGCCCTGGTATCAAGGGGATACCATTTCGGTGGGGATTGGCCAGGGGTACTGGGTAGCCACGCCGATCCAGATGGTGAAAGCGCTGACCACGCTTATTAACAACGGTAAGGTGAAAAATCCCCATCTGCTCTATTCGATGAAGCAGGGCAATAAAGTCGAACGCTACCAGCCGCCGGAGAATACCCCGCAGGTCGGCGACCCGAAATCGCCGTACTGGGGCATCGTGCGCAACGGAATGTACGGGATGGCGAACCTGCCGAACGGCACTGGCTATAAACTGTTCCATACCGCGCCCTATCAGATTGCGGCGAAATCCGGGACCTCGCAGGTCTTTAGCCTGAAAGAGAATCAGACCTACAACGCCAAAATGATCCCGGTGCGCCTGCGCGACCATATTTTCTACACCTTGTTTGCGCCGTATCAGCATCCAAAGGTGGCGATGGCGCTGATTCTGGAGAACGGCGGCGGCGATGGCGTGGTGGCCGGGCCGACGGCGCGCGCTATCCTCGACCACATCTTTGATCCGGCCAATGCGCCGAACGATGATACAGCGGCCGATCCTAACGTTCCGCAGGTGGACAGCGTCGACGCGCAATAACCCGCTAACACCCGGCCAGCTTCTGGCCGGGCACTCTTCGGTATAGATTCAGAGCTGCTTTGTACCACATTGTATCTGGCGTACCGCGCTCTACACAGTGATACAAAAACCCGCCTGTTCCACCATATGCCATATACAAAACCCTGCTTAACTGTTGGCGTACTCTCTTATTTCTCCGTTAACAAGTGGGGTTGCTGATGAACACATTATCTCTGTTTCGTAAAAGTAGCGCGCTGATGCTGGCGTTATCGGCGCTGTGGTCGGCTGGCGTGTGTGCGGCGGAAGATGCCGAGGCCTTCAATCATATTCAACACATAAAGGCCGGTGACCTGAACGTCGGCTATGTCGATATTGGCCCGCGCGATGGTCAGCCGGTATTCCTGCTGCACGGCTGGCCATATGATATCCATAGCTACGAGAAGGTGGCACCGGCGTTAGCGCAAAAAGGGTTTCGGGTGATCGTTCCTTACCTGCGCGGCTATGGCAGCACACAGTTTCTCTCCACCAGCACGCCACGTAACGGTCAGCCTTCGGCCCTGGCGGAAGATATTGTCCAGCTGATGGATGCCCTGCAGATTAAACAGGCCGATTTCGCCGGGTTTGACTGGGGTGCGCGGACGGCGGACATCGTGGCGGCGCTGTGGCCGGAACGGGTGAAATCGCTGGTTTCGGTGAGCGGGTATCTGATTAGCAGCCAGCAGGTGGGTGAAAAACCGCTGCCGCCGCAGGCGGAACTGTCATGGTGGTATCAGTTCTATTTCGCCACCGCGCGCGGTGAGGCGGGCTATCGCCAGAACACCCACGACTTCGCGCAGCTGATCTGGCATCAGGCCTCGCCGGGCTGGACATTCAGCAACGCCGAATTTGCCCGCAGTGCCAAAGCGCTGGATAACCCGGACCATGTCGCGGTGACGGTGAGTAACTATCGCTGGCGGTTGGGGATCGATAAAAGCGAACCGCGCTATGCTGCCTATGAGCAAAAGCTGGCGCAGCTGCCGCCGATTAGCGTGCCGACCATCACCCTTGAAGGTGACAACAACGGCGCGCCACATCCGAAACCGGAAAGCTATCGGGCGAAATTTACCGGAAAATATCAGCACCGTACCTTAACCGGCAACATCGGCCACAACCCGCCTCAGGAAGATCCGCTGCACTTTGCGCAAGCGGTGATTGATGCCGACCGTTTGTAGCCCCTGCGCCGGGGGCGTGGGGTTGCGCTTCCGGCAACAACGCATATTCTTTTTGAGTTGTACTCATTCTGAATGGAGCCGGCATTGGAACATATTGACCACATTTTAGTTGTCGATGACGACCGCGATATTCGCGAACTGCTCAGCGACTATTTGCAAAAGTCAGGCTATCGCGCCACCGGAGCCGCCAGCGGCAAGGCAATGTGGTCGGTATTGCACAGCCAGCATGTGGATTTGATCGTGCTGGATATTATGCTGCCCGGCGACGACGGCCTGACCCTCTGCCGCCAGCTGCGCAACGACGGTCAGCACAATATCCCGGTGCTGATGCTGACCGCGCGTGCCGACGACAGCGATCGTATTCTGGGACTGGAGATGGGTGCCGATGACTATCTGGTTAAACCCTTTGTCGCCCGTGAACTGCTGGCGCGCATTAAAGCCATCCTGCGGCGAACCCGCGCGCTGCCGCCCAATCTGCAAATTACCGAGGCGGGCAGGCTGATCGCCTTCGGCGACTGGCAGCTGGATACCTCGGCACGTCATCTGCTGGATCACGACGGTATCATTGTGGCCCTCAGCGGGGCGGAGTATCGTCTGCTGCGGGTTTTTCTCGACCATCCGCAGCGGGTGCTCAACCGCGATCAATTGCTGAATCTGACCCAGGGACGCGATGCGGAGCTGTTTGAGCGGTCGATCGATTTGCTGGTCAGCCGCTTGCGACAGCGGCTGCGCGAAGATGCCCGCGAACCGGCCTACATCAAAACCGTGCGCAGCGAAGGCTATGTGCTGTCGGTGCCGGTGGCCATCCGTGAGGCGCGGGAATGAAACTGTGGCCCGCCTCGCTGCGCGCCCGGCTGATGGTGATGATTTTCCTCGCCCTGATCCTGACTAACGCCCTGACGCTGTCGCTGCTGCTGTATGAGCGGATGAGCAGCGCCCGTAGCGTGATGCTGGGCAACCTCGAATACGATGTGGCCACCAGCGTGGCGATCCTTGACCGGCTGCCCGCCGCCGAGCGCCCGCACTGGCTGGCACGGCTGGCGCGGGGTAACTACCGGTATCAGCTCTCTGCCGGTTCGAGCGGAGAATATCCCACCAGCTGGCGTTCCCGCGATGCGGTGCGTTCGTTACAGGAGGCGCTCAGCGGACACTATCCGCTTAGTATTGTGGCGCTGCCCGGTCCGCGAGAGCACATTCAGGCGCACGTCATCCTCCACGACGGCACGCCGTTGAGCATCGATCTGTGGCCGCGCTTACCGGCCATCGCCCGCTGGCTCCCGGCGGTGCTGTTCGCTCAGTTTGTGCTGCTGCTGGCCTGCGCGTGGTATGCCGTGCGCCAGGTGGTCAGCCCGATGACCCGTTTTACCCGGGCGATTGATGCCCTTGAACCGGCGGACAGCACTCCGGGAATGATGGCGGAGCAGGGACCGCTGGAAGTGCAGCACGCCGCCCGGGCGTTTAATGCGATGCAGACGCGGATCCACGACCATCTTCAGGAGCGGGCACGGATCCTCGCGGCTATCTCCCACGATCTCCAGACCCCGATTACCCGCATGAAGCTGCGGGTCGAGATGGCCGACGCGCCGGAGCTGCGCGATAAGCTGCTGCAGGATCTTGATAATATGAGCCGCCTGGTCAGGGAAGGCATCGCCTTTGCCCGTTCGGCGCAGCCGCTGGAAGAGAAGCGTCAGAACCTGAGCCTGAATGCATTCCTGGACAGCATTGCGCTGGACTATGCCGACGTCGGCAGGCCGGTGACCTTTACGCCTGCTGCGGGCGATGCACCGGTACGGGTTGCGCCGCAGGCGCTGCGGCGGATTATGACTAACCTGATCGATAATGGCTTAAAGTTCGGTGAATCTGTCGCGATTACCCTGGAATATAGCGACAACGGCGACGCGATTATTGCGGTTTGTGATAATGGTCCGGGGATCCCGGAGGCGTATCTCGATGCTGTGCTGCAGCCGTTTTATCGCCTGGAAAACTCGCGCAACCGCGATACCGGCGGTACCGGGTTAGGGCTGGCGATTGCCGCGCATCTGGCGAGCCAGATGCAGGGTACCCTTAAACTGCGCAACCGTGAGCAGGGCGGGCTTGAGGTCAGCCTGCGCCTCGACGCCGCCGCTTTGTATCCTTCTGTATCTCCCGTGGAAAGCGATACCTGAGCTGACAATACCCCACGATGTCAGACACATTGCCACGACATCCGCCTGCTGTAATGGGCCTGTAGCCACTTCCGGCCACGCGTTGATGATGAGGTGAAGATGATGTCTGTGCTAATCGCTTTTTTTGGCGGCATGCTGACGCTGCTGAGTCCCTGTACCTTACCGGTCATTCCGCTTATTTTTGCCAGCCTGCGCGGGAAACGCGGGCATCTGCTGCTGACCCTCGGCGGTATGGTGCTGATGTTTACCGGCGTGTCGCTGCTGGTGACCGTCACCAGCAGTTGGGTGGTGACCCTGACCGTGGTGGGGCGCTGGCTGGCGTTGCTGTTCCTGGCGTTGGTCGGCCTGAGTCTGCTGTCGACCGGTATCGCCCAGCGCCTGAGCGCGCCGCTAGTGGCGTTGGGTAATCGAATAAACGATCGCAGCTATCGCCAGGCGGGTGGTGCCTCGGCCCTGCTGGCAGGGTTGGCCATCGGCCTGCTGTGGGCGCCCTGTGCCGGCCCGGTGCTGGGGGCGATCCTCAGCGTTGGTTTTCTCAGCGGCAGTTCGGTCACCACCGGGGTCCTGCTGGCGGCATACGGCAGCGGCTGTGCGCTGATGCTGGCGCTACTGGGGTGGTTTGGTTCGCGACTGGTGGCGCGTCTGCAACGCGGACTGGCGTTCAGCCAGCGGCTGCGCCAGGTGGCGGGGGCGGCGATCCTCGCTTCGGTGACGCTAATTGCCAGCGGGGCAGATCGTTACCTGCAAGGGGCCAGCGGCCTGACTCAGGCGCTGGAGCAGCGGCTGAGCGCGGGTCTGCCGATGGTTCAGCCGGCGGCGGTACTACAACCCGTGGCACCGCCGCCTTCCAGCGCGTTACCGTCGCTGGCCGGAGGAAGCGGGTGGATCAACAGTCCGCCGCTGCGCCCGGAAGACCTGAAAGGGAAGGTGGTGCTGATCGACTTCTGGACCCGGGACTGTATTAACTGTCAGCACACGCTGCCGCACGTAGGCGAGTGGGCCAACAAATATCGCACCGAGGGCCTGGTGGTGGTTGGGGTGCATACGCCGGAATACCCGTGGGAACGTTCGCTGCCGGCGCTGCGTCAGGCGGTCGCGCAATGGAAAATTACCTATCCGGTGGTGGCGGATAACGGCTATGCCATCTGGAATGCCTTCGGTAATCAGTACTGGCCGGCCCATTATCTGTTTGATGCTCACGGTCAGCTGCGTTACACCGCGTTTGGCGAGGGGGATTATGCCCGGCAGGAGCAGGTTATCCAGCAGCTGTTGCAGGAGGCCAGAAGCTGAAAACATGTGACGCTGTCACGTTTTGTTTCAGGCATAAAAAAGCCGATAACCACAGTTATCGGCTTTTTGTACGCTGCTGCAACAACAGGCCCGAATGCCAGGCATTCGGTGACGCCTTATTTCGCCAGCAGCTCCTGCGCGGTACGCTCAACCAGATCCAGCAGTACCTTCACGTCATCCAGGGTGACAATCGGGTTCAGCAGCGTCAGCTTCAGACAGGTCACGCCGTTATGCTCGGTCACGCCGACGTTGGCCCGGCCGGAATCGAGCAGCGCGTCGCCGACACGTTGGTTCAGCAGGGCAATGGCTACGGCATCGCTGCCGGCCATCTGCTGTGGACGTGAACGGAACAGTACGCTTGCCAGCTGCGGTTCCATCACCAGCTCCAGCGTAGGCTGTGCCGTGACGTACTCCGCAACGCGCTTCGCCATGGTGACACCATGATCGATGATTTCGGCATACTGTTTCTGACCCAGCGCTTCCAGGCCCATCCACAGCTTCAGGGCATCGAAGCGGCGGGTAGTCTGCAGCGATTTGGAGACCAGATTCGGCACGCCATGCTCTTCATCGAACTCGGAGTTCAGATAGGCCGCCTGGTAGCGCATCAGCTCGTAGTGACGCGGATCTTTTAACAGGAACGCGCCACAGCTGATGGTCTGGAAGAACTGCTTGTGGAAGTCCAGGGTAATGGAATCCACGCACTCAATGCCGTCCAGATAATCGCGATACTGCTCGGACAGCAGCAGCGCGCCGCCCCATGCCGCATCGACGTGCAGCCAGATCTGATGCTCTGCCGCAATACCGGCAATGGTGCGCAGCGGGTCGATAGCACCGGCGTCGGTAGTACCGGCCGTTGCCACGATAGCCATGATCTGCTCACCGTTGGCCTGCGCCTCAGCGATTTTCGCTTTCAGGTCTTCGACATCCATGCGCGCAAAGCGGTCAGTTTTGACCAGCGTGACGGAACGGTAGCCGAGGCCCATCAGCGCCATGTTCTTCTGCACCGAGAAGTGGGCGTTTTCAGAGCACAGCACTTTGTACTTACGAATATCGCCCGGCAGACCATCCTGCTGGATTGAGTGACCCTGACGTGCAAAGAACGCATCGCGCGCCAGCATCAGGCCCATCAGGTTGCTCTGGGTGCCGCCGCTGGTGAATACACCGGCGTCGCCTGGCTGGTAACCCACCCGGACACGCAGCCATTCGATCAGCTTCATCTCGATGATGGTGGCCGACGGGCTTTGGTCCCAGGAGTCCATGCTCTGGTTGGTGGCGTTGATCAGCACTTCCGCCGCCTGGCTTACCACCAGGCTTGGGCAATGCAGGTGCGCCACGCACTGCGGGTGGTGTACCGACAGGCTGTCTTTCAGGAAGTACTCGATCGCACGTTCAATCGCCGCCTGGTTACCCAGACCCTGCTCGGTGAACTCAAGAGTAATGCGCTCGCGTAGTTCGGCGACGCTTTTCCCTTGGTACATCTCAGGCTGCTGCAGCCACTGCGCGACGGCCTGGCTGGTCTGGTTGATAACCTGCTGGTAGGCCTCAATACTTTGCGGCGAACCGGCAAGGATCGGATTCAATTTGGACATTGCGGTCATTCGCTCCATTCAGACCGGTTTTACACCGGCGGCCAGCATGGCCTGTTCAAATTTGTCGAGGAAAATCCCGAGCTCAGCATCGCTGATCAGCAGGGACGGCAGCAGGCGCAGTACGCAGCCACCGCGACCGCCGCGCTCAAGGATCAGGCCCGCTTCGAAGCATTTCTTCTGCAGCAGGGCAGACAGCGCGCCGTCAGCCGGGTAGCAACCCATGTGATCCTGTGCGTCGTTCGGGTTAACGATCTCAATACCGATCATCAGGCCCAGACCGCGAATGTGGCCCATCACCGGGTAGCGTTTTTGCATCTCGGCCAGTTTGCCTTTCAGCCACTCGCCCTGTGCCGCAACTTTGCCAGCAATGTTGTTATCTTTCAGGTGACGCAGGGTGGTCAGGCCGGTTGCCATCGCCAGCTGGTTGCCGCGGAAGGTGCCGGTGTGGTGACCTGGTTCCCAGGCATCAAACTGTTTCTTGATACCCAGAACGGCCAGCGGCAGACCGCCGCCGACGGCTTTTGACATCACAATAATGTCCGGCTCGATGCCGGCGTGTTCGAAGGCAAACAGTTTACCGGTACGGGCAAAGCCAGCCTGAACTTCGTCGATGATCAGCAGAATGCCGTGTTCCTGAGTCACTTTACGGATGCGCTGCAGCCACTCGACCGGAGCCGGGTTTACGCCGCCTTCACCCTGAACGGCTTCAAGGATCACCGCCGCCGGTTTACGCACGCCGCTTTCCACGTCGTTAATCAGGTTTTCGAAGTAGTAGGTCAGGGCTTTGACGCCAGCCTCACCGCCGATACCCAGCGGGCAGCGGTACTGGTGCGGATACGGCATAAACTGCACTTCCGGCATCATGCCGTTAACGGCTTCTTTCGGTGACAGGTTACCGGTCACCGACAGCGCACCGTGGGTCATCCCGTGATAGCCGCCGGAGAAGCTGATAACGGAAGAACGACCGGTGTATTTTTTCGCCAGCTTCAGGGCCGCTTCCACGGCGTCAGCGCCGGACGGGCCGGTGAACTGCAGGCAATATTCTTTCCCTTCGCCAGGCAGCAAAGAGAGCAGGTATTCGGAGAAGCGATCTTTTAACGGGGTGGTCAGATCGAGAGTATGTAACGGCAAGCCGCTGGTAATGACACTTTGGATGCTTTGCAGCACATCAGGGTGGTTGTGGCCAAGGGCCAGGGTCCCAGCACCGGCAAGACAATCCAGGTACTGTTTGTTATCCGCATCGGTTAACCACACACCTTCCGCTTTAGCAATCGCCAGCGGCAGCTTACGTGGGTAACTCCTGACGTTCGATTCGAATTCAGCCTGACGGGCCAAAAAGGTTTCGTTGTTAGCGTCCAATAAATCTGCACTTAAAGTATCAATACGGACTTTATCCGTCATCATATCACTCCCACAACCAGCGCTACGGTTGAGTTCTGGTTGAATAATTGGTTTAAGAAAATGAATCGCCATTCATAAAGCGCGCACAATATATGGCTTTTTAAATCTGCATTCAACGTTTTATTTATTGAGGTATTTTTACGTTAATTTTACATTGCCAAAATCAATGATAACCACCTGATTTTCATGGTTTATTTTTAACGCATTAACAGCAATAAAAGTGTAATTTCTGGTAAGTAAATCAGCGGTTGGTAATTACCGCTTCGCTGGGTTTGCTGACGGAAAAAGTTCCGTCAGCGGTAGGGTTACTCACTGCAGTTCAACCGCATAATTGCTCAAAGGTGTGATTTTTTTGAGCAACTTGTTGTTATATAAAAACTGTTCGTAAGCTTCATAGCGCGACTTATCCAGCGCCGCCGGATGATCGGCAAACAGCGGCACCGTTTGTATCCAGGCCTGCTTGTTCAGTTCGGTGTTGAGCTCCGGGTGGGCGGCGGCAAAGGTCTGCCAGGTCTCCTGCGGATGGGCGCGCAGATAGCTCACACCCTGTTGTAGCGCCACGAGGAACTTTTTGATTTTCGCCGCGTGCAGCTGGTCGCGATTGGCGACAATCACCAGTTCGTCATAGGCCGGGACGCCGAAATCTTCGACGTTCATCACCTGCGGCGCTTTGCCCTGCAGTTTCAGCTCCAGCGCTTCTATATTACGGTAGCCGCCAATCACCGCATCAACCTGGCCCGCCAGCAGGGCGCTGGTCAGCTGGAAGTTAACATTGATCAGGCTGATACTTTTCGGGTCGATATGGGCGTTCTGCGCCATGGTCGCCAGCGTCGCCTGCTCGATACCGCTCACCGAATACCCGACCTTTTTGCCCTTCAGGTCGGCCGGGGTTTTGATGCTTTTATCGAGGGCGATCACCGTGTTTAACGGCGAGTCAATCAGCGTGCCGACCCGGACCAGCGGCAGCCCTTCATCGGCGAAGAAGTGCACCTGCGGCTGATAGGTTATCGCCAGGTCCGCCTGGCCTGCGGCCACCAGACGCGGCGGCAGCGCCGGATCGGACGGCGGAACGATCTTGACGTCCAGCCCCTGGGCTTTGAACGCGCCAATCTGCTCTGCCACCATAATCGGGGCGTGGTCCGGGTTGATGTACCAGTCCAGCACCAGCGTCAGCTTTTCGTTAGCGACGGCCTGCCCGCTGAGCAGGGCGCTGAAGGTCAATCCGGCGAACATCGATTTTTTCATGGCTATTCCTTGTTTCCGTGTCGGTCATTATTCCGGCGACCAGTTAATCAGCCGGTGTAAAAAGGCATCTACCGCCAGCCACAGCAGGACCGTCAGCAGCACTAAAATAAACAGGGCGGCAAAACAGACGTCGGTCTGCATGCGCGCATTGGCGTTGAGCATCACGTAGCCGAGGCCTTCCGCCGACCCGACCCATTCACCGATGATCGCGCCGATTGGCGCGACGGCGGCGGCCATCCGCAGACCAGAGCCGAGCGCCGGTAGCGCCGCCATCAGGCGTACGTGACGCAGCTGCGCGCCGAAAGAAGCGCCCATGGTGCGGGCCAGATCGAGATAGTCGTGATTGACCCGCCGCAGGCCATCAAAAAATGCCGAGGTCACAGGGAAGAAGATCACCAGCACCGCCATCATGACTTTGGCGCTCATCCCGAAGCCAAACCACAGCACCAGCAGGGGGGCGAGGGCGAACACCGGAATAGCCTGGCTGGTCAGCACCAGCGGCATCAGCCAGCGCTGCAGCCGTGGCGAGACGATCATACACAGGGCCAGCACCACCCCGAGCAGCACGCCAAGCGCCAGACCGCTGAGGATCTCGCTGAGGGTGACCAGGGTGTGCCAGCTCAGCCAGCTGCGATTAACCCACAGGGCTTCGGCCACCGCCGCCGGTGACGGCAGCAGGAACGCCGGGATACCGCTGCGGCTTGCCAGCCACCACAGCAGCAGCAGGCCACAGAACACCACGCCGCCGCGAAACAGTTTGCCGCTCATCCATTGGCCCTCATCAGCTGTTGCAGCAGTTCGGCCTGGCTGGTCAGCAACAGCGGATCGTCCGGCGCACGGGGCGGGACTCCCGCCAGATGGTGTGAATCGTCCATGCCGCCCGCCGCGAGCGAGAGCACCAGCAGCCGATGGCTCAGCCGGCAGGCTTCCATCGGATCGTGCGTAATCAGCACTACGGTGCGATCAACCAGCAGCTCCGCCGCCAGCGTCTGGATGCGCGTGCGGGTAATGGTATCCAGCGCGGAAAAGGGTTCATCCATCAGCACCAGCGGGCGGTCTTCGTATAAGGTGCGTGCCAGCGCCGCCCGCTGACGCATGCCGCCGGAGAGCGCGGCGGGACGATCGTCGGCGCAGTGGCTGAGCCCAACCTGTTCTAACAGGCGGTTCACGCGCGGCGTGTCGGTGCGCTCTCCGCGTAGCCTGGCCCCTAACGCGACGTTCTCACGCACGCTCAACCAGGGATACAACAGATCTTTTTGCCCCATCCACGCCAGACGGTGGCCGAGCGGCTCGCCGTCGCTGGCGTAAACCCGCCCGTGAGTTGGCGAGGCCAGTCCGGCGATAATCCGCAGCAGGCTGGTTTTACCCACGCCGCTGGCCCCCAGCAACGAGGTCCACTGCCCGCCAGGAAGATCGAACGACAGATTGGCGAAAATCATCCGCGAGCCAAACTGCAGGCTCAGCTCCCGGACATGAAGGGTCGGGGCTGTCACGCCGTAGCCTCCGTGGCGGCATTCAGCCCCATTTGCCAGAAGTTTGCTTCCAGCCGCGTTGCGGTGGCGAAGATTTCACTGAGATCCGCGAAGCGCGATTCGGCGCCGCGCTGTTGCCACAGGGTTTCCAGCAGACCAATGGCGGCAGTGACGCCCTCGAGATAGCCGGCGTCGCCGTAGTTGCGGATCCACGATGCGTAGGGGTTATCGGTAAAGCGGGTTTCCGGGTCGTGCAGCAACCCGAGGCCAATCTCCGCGTAGCCGGCGACGCAGGGCATCAGCGCCACCAGCAGATCCAGCGTATCGCCGGAATGGCCAATATCCAGCACGTAGCGGGTGTAGTTCACCGTTTCAGGGGCTTCGCGCTCGGCAGCCATCAGCGCTTCGTCCAACCCCCAGCCGGCGCAATAGCCGACATGCAGCGGCAGTTCGCCCAAAATAGCGTTCAGTGAGGCGGACGCGGCGCGCATCTCCGGCAGGGTGCGCAGTTTGCTGACCAGCAGGGCATAGCTGCGGGCAAAGTGGATCAGGAACAGATAGTCCTGGGTAAGATAGCGGCGGAAGGCCGGTTCGGGCAGGGAGCCGTCAGCAAGCTGGCGAACAAAAGGGTGGGCGACGTAGTGCGTCCAGTCGTCTCCTGCCTGCTGGCGCAGACGACCATAAATACCCTGGGTGAAGA
Organism: Klebsiella sp. R445; assembly: GCF_051131755.1. Lineage (NCBI taxonomy): Bacteria > Pseudomonadati > Pseudomonadota > Gammaproteobacteria > Enterobacterales > Enterobacteriaceae > Klebsiella > Klebsiella sp. R445. The sequence goes on along the minus strand of NZ_CP180446.1, from coordinate 516,119 downwards.
GGGGAAGAATCACAGGACCTCCTGAGTAAGGGGAGATCCGGGCGTGCGGAAGTATGAACAGGCAATGGCGGTAGCGTGGCAAAATTGCCGACCCGTCCCTTCGCTGGCATGACCCAGATCAGGTTCAAAGGGTTCGGCTTACGCCATCTCAGCCCTCACGGGACACCCCTCGGTTGCGCCATGTTATACGGCATTCACTTTTTGATTACAATCCCCTGGTTCATCGCTGAAAAGCGACAGAATAAGTGACAACGTCACACCTTCTGGCAACGGCAATCCGCCTCGCTCGTTGCATATTCACGTTAACTTTTGTTAGCAATTTGTGTGCTAAATCTCCTTATTTTGTCCAAAATTAAAGAAAACCTGTTACCGAAAATTGGTAGTTCAGGGCGCCATAGGATATATTTTTGCTATCTGAAACCCATTATTCTTCAGTTACCTGGGTGTTCAGAATCCATCTTATCCCCGGAGAGTGCATGAAGTTTCCGCTTTCAACCTTACTGCTAGCGCTTATCGGGCCGCTTTCTACTTCTGCTACAGCGAGCAGTCTGTTTGATCCTGAAGATGGCATGGTGGACATGAGCCACTACCTGCAGGACAACCAGTACGGATTTCTTCCGGTGCCGATGGTCATTACCGAGCCGGCGGTGGGCTACGGCGGCGGTCTGTTTGGTCTCTTTTTGCACGGTAAAGGCACCCACAAAGGGGATAATTTTATTCCCCCACCGATGACCGCTTTTGGCGGCGGCGCGACGCAGAACGGCACCTGGTTTGTCGGCGGCGGCCATCGCCATACCTGGAATGACGACCACATTCGTTACCTGGTGATGATGGGCTACGCCAATATCAAACTCGATATCTACGGCGACGGCTTAAGTCATTTTGATCAAAACAAGGCCATTCACTCACAAACCAAAGGCTATGGTGGGTTACAGAAACTGCTGTTCCGCGTTGGCGATTCGCCGGTGTTTGTCGGGGCTTCTCAGGTGTACGCGAAAACCGATATTTCAGCCGAAAACCCGGTGGTCAATCGGGTCTGGCAGCAGGTATTTGGTCAGGAGAGCACGTCGTCGGCTTTAGGGATGGTGGCTGAATATGACACGACGGATAATTTTTTCTATCCTAAGAAAGGGTTATCGGTGCAGGGAGAGTACCGGTTCTACCGCTCATTGTTAGGCGGCGATTATCACTACAACCAGTTCTCTTTAGACGGGAAATACTTTTTTCCGCTGAGCCGCACGTTAACGCTCGCCGTCGCCGGTAACTACCAGTCATTAACCCATCACGATAATCGCCTGACGCCAATGGCGCGTCCTTATATCGAATTACGCGGCATCTCTCGTTACCGCTATCAGGGCGATTACGTGACGACCGCACAAACCCAGCTTGCCTGGGAGTTTACGCCGCGCTGGATCCTGCAAGGATTTGTTGGCGTTGGCAGCGCTGCCGATGAGGCGCATGCATTGTGGGACCAGACAGAAGTGGCGTGGGGGACAGGTTTTCGTTACCTGATAGCGCGCCAGTATGGATTACATACGGGGATAGATATCGCCTTCAGCGAGCATGAACAGGCGGTCTATTTTAATGTAGGTTCCGGACTTTAAGGTCAGATAAAAGAAAATGCGATGGACTAAAACCGTAATTACGTTGTTGTTAACGTCGGGTACCGCCTGGGGGGCCACCACTGCCGACAGTACCGGCAGCAGTAACGACAGCTATTTCCCTATCTGGGGTGATGAAGCAAGAGCGCGTGGATATTCCATTCCGCTGCCGTTCGGGGTCAATTTAAGTTACATGAACATTCGCCAGGATATCCTGGTCGACAGTATCTCTTTTTCCGGTCTGGCGCTTGGCAACCACGCCATACCCAGCGATATGTTTGCCATTGACGCCGGTCATACGCGGCAGAAAAGCAAAACTGAAAACCTGCGTCTGGATATGTGGGTGTTTCCTTTTCTTAATGTCTACGGCATCGTCGGCCACACTCGTGGCTCCTCGTTGTCAAAAGTCTCCGTTGACGCCGACCCGTCAAAATACCGCGGTCTGGACCGGGTGATTGCCGGGTCGGTGCATCGTTTGTATGAAAGCGGCCAGCTGCAAAATATCGACTTCGCGCTGGATTTTAAAGGGACCACCTGGGGCACCGGCTTTACCCTCGCCGGGGGCTATGGCAACTGGTTTGGTCTGGTGGATACCAACTATACCCGCACCGATTTCGATATCCTCGACGGTAAAATCTCCGCCACTACCGTGTCACCGCGGGTCGGCTACCGCTTTAATCTGCAGGGCATTGCCGGGCCGTCGAACTTAAGCATCTGGGTGGGCAGCATGTACCAGAACGTGCAGCAGGAGTTCAAAGGCAACCTCTCTGATTTGCACATGCCGCCGGAGCTTCAGCCGTTAATCGCCGCCGTCAATAAAGACGATCAGGGCAAGTTCGATGTGAAGCAGCGTCTCTCTTCGCCGTGGAATATGCTGATCGGGGCGCAATATGAAATTACGCAGAATTTTAACGTGTTAACCGAGATTGGCTTTAACGAACGTAACAGTTTCTTTGTCGCCGGAGAGTACCGTTTTTAACATCACAGGCGCTGTTTGTGATGCATAATTTTCTGTCCTGGAGACAATGTTAATGCGCAATGGCTTGTTTGTATTATTGGCGGCCGCTTTTTCGGTCTGTGCCCAGGACCCGGTATTGCCGATCGTTCCCGTTTCTCATGTGACACCGGTGGTCAGTCATCTGACGGCGCCGGAATCGCTGCGTCCGTGCTGTGCTTTTGGTTACGACCTGCATGTCAGGGCTATCGGGGTGCCGATTCCGGTTTATCAGATTGGCAACGTCTTAACCCTCGATACGCTGGGGCGGCATCATTACAACGACAGCGCGTTAGGGGCGGTCAAAAATCTGGTGGGGCTGAGCGAAGAGAAAAATGGCCTGATCTATACCCGGCGCGGTGGGTTTATTGATATTGCCCACGTGCGCGATACGGCAGACAACACCTTTTATCTGTTTAGCCGCATTTTCCCTAATCTGGGGCAAAGCGGGCGGGTGTTCTACAGCGAAGAACTGGGGGTACGGCGAATTCAGCTGAATGCCTTTACGCCGCCGGCTTCTATGCACCAGCGCTATGAAATTGCCGCCTGGCTGGCAGGCTATCTGGCCTATGAGCTGGCGCAGTGGCACGAGATTGCTCAGTGGTATGGTTTCCAGTCGGTACCGGGTTTTTCGGAAGAGATCTCGGCATTTTCACCAGAAGATCTCTATTCGAATCTGCTGGGCGCCAGGCTTGCGATCAACGTTATTCTGCAAGGCCATGTTGACTCCGTCGACGAGTATAATCAGGCCATGGAGAGCGCGCTGAAGCAGGTGCTGGTTAAATTAACGGTGGCGCCACGCAACGAAACCGAAGCGATGTTCCGCAAGCTCGATGGCGACTGGTGGAACAGCAAGCGGCGGGTGCCGGATAAATTCCTGGTGCTTAAACGGAACTATGCGCTGAGCGATACGCGGTTGCCGACGCCGGTGCCGTTCGAAAACGCCATTCCATACCAGCTTACGCTGCCGGTGTCGGTGGATGGCTTTACGCTTGCTCAGCTTGGGCAACTGCAAATTCATCCGGGACATGATATGCGCTCGTTGCCGATGCCCGATGGCTTCTATACCCCGGAGCAGTTCCAGGGGCTGGCCGACCGCGCGCAGAAGGCGGATAAAACCCAGCTTGAACGCATAGAGAAATAATAAAATACGATAAACCGGGTATTTTCCCGGTTTACGTAATGGCATGGCAAAGTTTGTTGTTGTGCCTTGTATTAATGCATAAAAAAAGAACTATACTTCCCCCGTCTTCATCATGTATCGACATTCCCTGAATCCTCCAATTTCCTTTATCCCATGGAGGGGTATTGGCGACAGGTTATTATTTTGATGCGTGGTGCCTGTCAGATGGAGGGCTGCATGTTATTAAAAGAACTAACGATTTTTGATTTATTAAGTACTCCTGTATGGGTAGTTCATCCTTTTAAAGAAACCATCGTCTATGCCAACCCTGCCTCCAGAACGCTCAGTGGGGAGATGTCGCTGGACGAGATGCGCAAAGGTAGCGTCTCGAGCTGCCCGGAGCTCAGCCTGCAGAACTACCTTTACTATTTCAAAAATATTGTTGAAGTATTCGAAGTCTGGACAATAAAAGCGACCGAAGGTCTGATTTCGGTCTATTGTAAAACCACGTTAATTAAATCAGCAGAATATGACACCTTAATTCTGTTTGAAGCCGTGAAGATTCTGCAAAAGAATGAATCGTTAAGCGTTGCGGCCTCTCAACATTACAAGCGACGCAGTAATCGCTTTTTTGCCCGTTTTTTTATGACCAGCTCAGCGCCCATGTTGTTAATCGATCCGGCACAAGATGGCCGAATTATTGATGCGAATATTGCCGCCCTGCGTTTTTATAATTACACCGCCGAGGAGATGCGTACCCGCCATACCTGGCAGATTAACTCGATGGGCCGGGATGTGCTGCCGGTGATGCATAGCGTGGCGAACCTGCCGGGCGGGCATAAGCCGCTCAATTTTACCCATGTGCTCTCCGATGGATCGCTGCGCTACGTTCAGACCTACGCCGGGCCGGTGGTGCTGCACAACATTCGCCTGATGCTGTGCATTATTCATGACATAACCGAAGAGGTGCACCTGAAAAAGGAGCTGGAATTTGCGGCGACCCACGACCCGTTAACCGGGCTGCTCAACCGCCGTGAGTTTTATCGCATTGTGGATTCGTCATTATTTAAAATGGAAGGTTTTTGCCTGCTGCTGGTTGATGTCGATAATTTCAAAGCCATCAATGATAACCACGGTCATCAGAAAGGTGATGAGGTGTTGCTGGCGATTTCGCGCATTCTTGAAGCCGCCGGCAAGCCACAGGACAAAATTTATCGCTGGGGCGGCGAGGAGTTTTTGTTGTTTCTCCCGGCCACCGCCATCGACCGGGCGCTGGAGATGGCCGAAGCGATTCGTCTGGCGGTGAGTCATTTCCACATTCCAGAACAGGGGGCGAGTATCACCGTCAGCATTGGCGTCGCCGAGCATCAACAGAGCGAGCAGATCGATCAGTTATTTAACCGTGTTGATAAGGCGTTGTATGCTGCCAAGAAAGAGGGGCGCAATAAAGTGAAGCTCTATCTGGTGGAAAAATACTGAACCTGAAGGGAAGCGTACTATGTCATCCAATGAGAACGGCATTCCAGATCATCCGTGCGCCGAGGATATTATCGATCTGTATGAGCGATACGCGGATCGTTGGGCCGTGTTGCGCCCGACCAGCTTGTTTGAGCAGTCCTGGCTGGACGCATTTCTGGCACAGGTCAGACCCGGCGGTGACATTCTGGATATCGGCTGCGGCAACGGCACGCCGATCGCGGGGTATCTGCTACGGCAGGGGTTTTCCGTCAGCGGGGTGGACAGCTCTGCCGCGATGATTGCCCGCTGTCGTCGTGACTATCCCGGCCAGCAGTGGCAGGTCGCGGATATGCGGAGCCTGGCGTTGGCAAGACGGTTTGATGGCCTGCTGGCCTGGGACAGCTTTTTTCACCAAACCCGGGATGCGCAGCGGGCGTTGTTTCAGCGGTTCGCGGCCCACGCCAATCCCCATGCGCCGCTGATGTTTACCAGCGGCACCGGTAACGGTGAGGCGATTGGCCAGTTTGAAGGGGATGCGCTGTATCATGCCAGCCTGGCGCCGCAGGAGTATCGCCAGCTGCTGGACACCCACGGCTTTGATGTTCTCCAACACGTAGTTGAAGACCCGCACTGTGGCGGGCGGACGATCTGGCTGGCCGTTAAACGCCCCTGATCGGTCGTCTGCCTTGCGCGCGCGGGTGAGGCCGTGAGAGGAGGAATGTGAAACTGCCGCTATACTCAGTGATAATGGCAACTGTCTGTTTTGTTTGTATGATCAGACGCGATTGAACATCCCATCTTCTGCTCCATGGCTGAGGTTTCAACGACGAAATGAGGGGCTCTTTGCGCCGTACTTCCACGCTGTTTAGCGTCTTATTGCTGGTGTGTCCGGCCAGTTTCGCCCTTGACGGCAGTCAGTTAAAACAACGCTCAAATGCCGTGCTGATGCTGATGAGCTACACCGTCGTGCCGGATGTCACCGCCAGCGACCTGAATATTGGGTCCGGCACAAACGAGAAAAACCAGCTGTCGATTACCCAGTTTGGCGGCGGGGCCACCTTAAGCCAGCAATTTCCCATTTATCTGGAAGGCACTCTGGGTTACAGCCGCTATGATCCGCAATTTGTGGTGAGCGATGGTGATCAAAGTCGCAAAGTGCCGACTAAATGGAACAGTCTGACCGGCACCGGCGGCATTGGCTGGGACTTCAAACTGTACACTGATAAATCGGGCGGCACGCTGGTGCTGCGACCGATTTTCAATTTTATGCTCGGGACGATGGCCAGCGATGTGCGGATTGGCAGCAGGGTGGTCGAACATCGCCGGGATGCGGATTTCAAGTTTCTTGACGGTGGCCGGCTGAATGCCTACGGGCTTGGCGGTTCGCTGATGCTCGACTACGAGCTGTTCTCTGAGGTTCAGGATATCGATGTCGAATTACGCTATTCCGGTATGAGCCTGCAAACGTTCGGCAGCACGCCGGAAGCCGTCAGCGGACACTCCAGCGCGGAAAACCTTGGACTGTACCTGCGTCGACGGGCGCCTGTCTCCGACTGGACGCTGCTGAAAAGTCCGGTGCGCTACGTGCTGGAAGGGGCGCACACCGAGTATCTCGGCGATCAACGCGGAACCCTGGGGTTTAACGGACTCACGTCCCTTGGCGTCGGGCTGGAGCTGGACAGCAGCAAGTATCCCGTGTTCATCAGCCGCACCCGTCTGGTGGCGCGCTATATGTTCGGGGATAACACCCGAGGTTATGGCATCGGCCTGGCGATGAGTTTTTAATTCCTGCCGACTGAGTACCGCATTCTCTTGTTTATCCCCTTGTGGGGATATCATCGCCATTATCCCCACAAGGGGATATTTTATTGGTTGACTTTATCCCTATCAGGGTATAAATAATGCTTTATCCCCACAAGAGGATAAGGAGAGGGCGTGAGTGATTTACCGATGATATACAGTCCGGTCCAGTTGGCGAACTACCTTAAGTTAATGCGCCAGAAAAATCAGTGGACGCAAAACGATCTGGCCCGGCGGATAGGGATCAAGCAGGCCACCATTTCTAACTTTGAAAATCATCCAGATAAAACGTCGCTAACCACGTTATTCAAAATTCTCCAGTCGCTGGAAATGTCGATGGTCATAAAGGCGAAAAACGGCGACAACAACACTGAGCATGACGACAACACAGAGGATCTGAACTGGTAATGGCAACTCTGGAAACATGGATGAACAACGAACGAGTTGGCGAGTTAGTTAAACAAGCTAACGGGGCGCATATTTTCCGCTATGACGATGCCTGGATGCGTAACCCTCGTGCCAGACCACTCTCCCTGTCGCTGCCGTTGCAGTACGGTAACATCACCAGTGACGCAGTATTTAATTACTTCGATAATTTGCTGCCAGACAGCCCCGTGATTCGGGACCGGATCGTCAAACGCTATCAGGCACGGTCAAAACAGCCCTTTGATCTGCTGGCCGAAATTGGTCGGGACAGCGTCGGGGCAGTGACATTGCTTCCGCCAGGTGAAAACAACGGACAGAGGACGTTGCGCTGGAAGACGCTGGATGACAACGCGCTAGACGCGCTGCTGACCGCCTATCAGGCCGATATTCCACTCGGTATGGTCAATGAGCATGATGACTTTCGCATTTCAGTGGCTGGCGCGCAGGAAAAAACCGCGCTGCTGAAAATCGGCAATCAGTGGTGCATTCCTACCGGAACCACCCCCACCACCCATATCATTAAGCTGCCGATCGGTGAAATACGCCAGCCCGACGCGGTGCTCGATCTGAGCGAGAGCGTAGACAATGAATTCTTGTGTTTAGCGCTGGCCCGGGCGCTGGATTTTACGGTGCCGGACGCCGGAATTATTCAGACCAGGAACATCAGGGCGTTGGCAGTCGCGCGATTTGACCGACGCTGGGCGCTGGACAACACGGTGCTACTGCGTCTGCCACAAGAAGATTTGTGCCAGGCGTTTGGCCTCCCTTCATCGATGAAGTATGAGTCAGATGGCGGGCCGGGGATTCGTCAGGTTATGGCCTTTCTGCTGGGCTCAAGTGATGCGCTGAAAGATCGTTATGACTTTATGAAATTTATTGTTTTCCAGTGGCTAATGGGCGCCACGGATGGCCATGCAAAGAATTTCTCAGTGTTCCTTCAGCCCGGAGGCAGTTACCGGCTGACGCCGTTCTACGACATTATTTCGGCGTATCCGCTGCTGGGGGGTACGGGACTGCATCTGAGCGATCTCAAACTCTCGATGAGCATGAAGGCCACTAAAGGCCGAAAAACGGAGATTAGTACGCTCTATCCACGTCATTTTTTAGCCACCGCCAAAGAGGTGGGATTTGCTCAGGAGCAGATGCTGGAGATTTTGCACTATTTTTCCGACCACATTCCCCAAGCGATTGAGGCGGTAACGCGTACTTTACCGCCTGATTTCTCACCGTCGGTCTATCACGCCATTACTTCTCACCTGCAAAAACGCCATTCACGCTTGCGGACTGCGCTGGCGTCACCGGCTTCTGACCGTCACCCCAGCGGCTTTTCAGATAGTTGACCGCCTGCTGGGTTTGCGGCTGGTTGAGATAGTTCTCCCGGAACAGAATGGTGCCCTGGATTTGCGGCGTCGATTCGTTTAGGTCCAGCTGTTTTTTCAGCTCCGGCACGCCGCCGTTGACCATCCAGTCAGGCTCATTTTTGGACGGTTCGCCAACCTTATAGAGCGCAATACCAATATACAGTCGGGTTCCGGTCGGCTTCACTACGTCTGCCCACCATTTTGCCAGCACATCATATCGCGCCGCATCGCGGGCGAAAGGCCAGTAAATCTGCGGGGCGATGTAGTCGAGTAGCCCTTGCTGCACCCAGCTGCGGGTATCGGCAAAAGACTCATCGTAGGCCGCCGCGCCGCGGGTATCAGACCCCGTCGGATCGTGGGAGCGGTTACGCCAGACGCCAGCGGGGCTGACGCCAAATTCAATCGTGGGATTCTGCTGCTTGATAGCCTTTGAGACCTGGGCAATCAGCTGTTGGGTGTTATGCCGCCGCCAGTCCGCCTTTGAGGCATATCCCTGACCGTAGGTGCGGTAGGTCTGATTGTCATTCAGGGTAGAGCCCGGCGTTTCGGTATAGAAGTAGTCATCAAACTGGACGCCATCCACCGGGTAGTGCTCCACCACTTCGGCAACGATGCTGGTGATCCAGTCGCGGACTTCCGGAATACCGGGGTCGAGGACAAAGCGGTCGCCGGAAGTTCGGATCCAGTCACGATGCAGCACGAAGACGCTGGCGGGGGTTTGCGACAGCGTGGCGATAAGCTCGCTGACGGTACGAGGCCGGGTATTCACGGAAACGCGATAGGGATTAAACCAGGCGTGTACCCGCATCCCGCGTTTGTGGGCCTCATCCAGCATAAACTTCAGCGGATCGTAGCCCGGATCCTGACCAATTTTACCGGTCAGCATATCCGACCAGGGCAGGATCTTTGACGGCCACAGGGCGGTACCATCCGGTTTAACCTGGAAAAACACGGTGTTGATCCCGAGGCTTTTCAGCTTATCCAGTTTGGCGGTCAAAGCGTTCTGCTGCTGGCGGATGCGCATCTGCGGATCGCTGAGGGTAACGGACTCCACCGGCGGCCAGTCGAGGCGGGATACCGTGGTCAGCCAGACGCCGCGTACCGGTTCATTGCTGCGGGGCAGACCGGGCTGTTTAATCGGCGACGGCAGCGGGGTTACCAGAGATACCGGCGGCTTGCTGGTGCAATGGACCAGCAACAATGCGCCGGCGACGGCCAGGCCGGCAAGAGTGATTTTAGAGACAACACGCGCGCTACGAGAGCAGTGGATCATATACGCCAGCTCGTGAAAGAGTTGCAAAAGGGACATTGTCCTATGATGCGCCGCTAAGTCAATCAGCGCGACGGTATCCCGGCGATCCCGTCGGCGCACATAGCGTGAAATTTCCGTTTCCGCCAGCGCCCGGTGAGGCACGCCTTGATTTCTATTAACTTCTTGTTAGTTTGTTCACACTACTGCAACAAAATTATTCACTCTCATGATCATTTTCGCACTTTTGCACCAGGCCAGTGCGCAACGGCGAAAAAGAGCAGCTATGTTTAGCTCGCTGGTCAATATGGACGCCTCAGTTCCCGACTCGCCACGTGATGGCAACAGACCTCCTGACTTGTACTGAAATGCACATTAGCCGGAGGCGGTAAGCGTGGCGATCACGCGTTACCTCTATCCATCAGTAAGCGATCTGGCTTGTCATTTCTCCCTGGCGGGATTATTGCTTCTTCCACCCCGGCTATACCCGTCATTCTTCAAGCTGCCCGGGTGTTGGCTGCACCCGTTCACCCAGTCACTTACCTGAGGGATTTACGGTCTTGCAGCCTACAGGCAACTCGAATTATTTAGGGTGTATACAGTACATACCAAACAGTAAATGATATTTTCCGCGCCATTTCATGGCGCCAGGCTATAGATCGCTGAGGAATATCGAATGTCTCTGAAACTTAAAAAGTTAGCTCTTCATTTTGCGATTGCGGGTTGTATGAGCGTGGCATTTTACGCACAGGCGGATGTGAAAATAGGCGTCGCAGGACCGTTCACCGGCCCCAACGCCACCTATGGCGCCCAGTACTGGAAAGGGGCATCGCAGGCGGTCGCGGATATTAATGCGGCAGGAGGAATCAAAGGCGAGAAAATTGTTCTGGTTCAGGGCGACGATGCCTGCGAACCGAAACAGGCCGTGGCGGTGGCCAACCGTCTGGTCGATGAGTCTGGAGTTTCTGCGGTGGTGGGTCACTTCTGTTCTTCCTCGACCATGCCTGCATCAGAGGTGTATGACGAGGCCGGTATTCTGACCATCACCCCAGGCTCGACTAACCCGTTAATCACCGAGCGCGGCATGAAGGACATGTTCCGCATGTGCGGTCGTGACGATCAGCAAGGGGCCATTGCGGCGAATTATATGCTGGATGTGCTGAAGGCCAAAAAAATCGCCGTGATCCATGATAAAGACACCTACGGCCAGGGGCTGGCGGATGCCACCCGTGCCGCGTTGGCGAAGCGTGGCACCAAAGAGGTGCTGTACGAAGGCTTATCCCGTGGCGAAAAGGACTTCAACGCGCTGGTCACCAAGATTGGTGCGCTCAAGCCTGACGTGGTCTTTTTCGGCGGATGTCATCCGGAAGCCGGTCCGCTGGTTCGCCAGATGAGAGAACAGGGCGTTCAGGCCAAATTCTTCTCCGGCGACTGTGTGGTCACGGAAGAGCTGGTCACTGCCGCCGGTGGTCCACAGTTCACCAACGGGGTGCTCATGACCTTCGGTAAAGACCCGCGCACGATCCCTGAAGGGAAAACGGTGATCGAAAAATTCCGCGCCAGCGGTTTTGAACCGGAAGGCTACACCCTGTATGCCTATGCCTCGATTCAGGCAATTGCCGCCGCTTATAACGCTGTCGGGACCGATAACACCAAAGCCAGCGAATGGCTGAAAACCAATAGCGTCGATACCGTCATGGGTAAAAAAGCCTGGGATGGTAAAGGCGACCTGAAAGTGTCGGATTACGTCGTTTATCAGTGGGATGACAAAGGCAAATATCATCAGCTTTAACGGCTAGCTGACTTTTCAGGCCCTGGAGTAACAAAGGGTGTGACTCGTAAAAAAGGCAGCGTATGGCGGGATGCGCCGTCGCTGCCTGTTTACCGGCAGGATGGTGTCTATGGAAGCGTTTTTTCTGCAACAACTGATCAATGGGCTGACGCTGGGGGCCGTATACGGTCTGATAGCGATTGGCTACACCATGGTTTATGGCATCATCGGTATGATTAACTTCGCCCACGGCGAGGTGTATATGGTCTCAGCCTACCTGTGCGCTATCGGGCTGGCATTACTCTCTTATTTTGGCATCCACTCGTTCCCTTTACTGATCTTCGGCACCCTGGTGTTCACCATTGTCGTGACCGGCGTTTATGGCTGGACCATTGAACGCATTGCCTACCGGCCGCTGCGTAACTCCACCCGACTGGCTCCGCTGATCTCAGCCATCGGCATGTCCCTTATTCTGCAAAACTATGTGCAAATCAGTCAGGGCCCTAATCAGCAGGGGATCCCGACCCTTATCACCGGCGTTCTGCGTTTTGACGTGGGCGACGGCATTGTGCAAATCACCTGGACCAAGCTGTTTATCCTCGCGGCGGCGCTGGTCGGGATGATCGTCCTGACCTGGGTGATTCAGTACACCCGTCTCGGGCGGATCTGCCGGGCGACACAGCAGGACCGGCGTATGGCGGCGATCCTCGGGATTAACACCGACCGGGTTATCTCACTGGTCTTTGTGATTGGCGCGGCGATGGCCGGGCTGGCCGGCGTGCTGGTCACCATGAACTATGGCACCTTCGATTTTTATATCGGCTTCATTATCGGGATCAAGGCCTTTACCGCCGCGGTGCTGGGGGGAATTGGTTCGTTACCGGGCGCGATGCTGGGCGGTTTGCTGCTGGGCGTTGCCGAGGCGCAGTTTGCCGGACTGGTGAACTCTGATTACAAAGATGTGTTTTCCTTCGCTCTGCTGGTGGCGATCCTGATTTTCCGCCCGCAGGGGCTGCTCGGTCGTCCAATGGTTGCCAAGGTTTAAGGGGTAAAACATGGCTGAAGTATCCCGTCAGCCAGGGCTCGACATCAGGCGTAGTCTGATTGATAGCGTCCTGGCCGGATTGTGTGCGCTGGTTGTCTTTGGCCCGATAGTGGGCATTGTTCTCAAGGGTTACAGTTTCAACATGTCGACGCATCGCGTGGCGGTACTGGTCGGGATTGTGATGGTCGGGCGGCTGGCGCTAAGCCTGCTGTTGCAAAGCCGTCGCGGACGTCAGTTTCTCGCCCGCTTTGAAGGGGCGGATGATGGTGTGTACGTGCGTCCGGTTGGCTATCGTTCACGTCTGCGTTGGATCCTGCCTCTGCTGATGGTGGTGGCGTTTGCCTTTCCGTTCATCGCCACGAAATACCTGCTGACGGTGGCGATCCTCGGGCTTATCTACGTGCTGCTCGGTCTGGGGTTAAATATTGTGGTCGGTCTGGCGGGGCTGCTGGATCTTGGTTACGTGGCGTTCTATGCCATTGGCGCCTATGGCCTGGCGCTCGGCTATCAGTATCTCGGGCTGGGGTTCTGGGCGATGCTGCCGATTGGCGCCATTATGGCCGCGCTGGCGGGGGCGTTGCTGGGGTTCCCGGTACTGCGTATGCATGGCGACTATCTGGCGATCGTCACCCTCGGCTTTGGCGAGATTATCCGCCTGGTACTCAACAACTGGGTCAGCTTTACCGGCGGGCCTAATGGGGTTTCAGTTCCGGCGCCGACGCTGTTTGGCCTCGAATTTGGCCGGCGGGCAAAAGACGGCGGGGTGCCGATCCACGAATTTTTGCACATCAACTATAACCCTAACCTCAAGTTTATCTTTATTTACGGCGTGCTCTGCCTGGTGGTGCTGCTGGTGCTGTTCATTAAACATCGCCTGACGCGGATGCCCATCGGCCGTGCCTGGGAGGCGCTGCGCGAAGATGAGATCGCCTGTCGGGCGATGGGGCTGAACCATGTGCTGGTGAAACTCTCGGCATTTATGCTGGGGGCGTCGACGGCCGGGATTGCCGGGGTCTTTTTTGCCACCTATCAGGGGTTCGTCAACCCGACGTCGTTTACCTTCTTCGAGTCGGCGCTGATTCTGGCGATCGTGGTGCTGGGCGGCATGGGCTCGACCCTTGGGGTGGTATTGGCGGCCTTCGTGCTGACGGTGGCACCGGAGTTGTTGCGTGGTTTTGATGAGTATCGGGTGCTGCTGTTTGGCGTATTAATGGTGCTGATGATGATCTGGCGGCCTCGGGGGCTGGTACGCACCAGCCGCACCGGGGTGGCGGTACGTAAGGGAGTGGCGCCATGAGTGACAACATTTTGCAGGTTGAGCATCTGATGATGCATTTTGGCGGAATTAAAGCCCTGAATGACGTCAACCTTGAGGTAAAGAGAGGGTCAATTACCGCGCTGATTGGCCCAAACGGCGCCGGGAAAACCACGGTGTTTAACTGTCTGACCGGCTTTTATCGCGCCACCGGCGGGGCCATCCGCTTGCATGCCCGGACCAAAATGACCGATGTAATTCAGGTGCTCGGGCAAAAGATCCATCCGGCCGATTTTCTCCATCCGTCGGCGCTGGGCACCCGTCTCTATTACAAGATGTTTGGCGGGACCCATCTGGTGAACCGGGCGGGGCTGGCGCGGACCTTCCAGAATATCCGTCTGTTTCGCGACATGTCGGTGATTGAAAACCTACTGGTGGCCCAGCATATGCAGGTCAATCGGAATTTGCTGGCGGGTATTTTAAATACCCGCGGCTATCGCCAGGCGGAGAACCAGGCGCTGGACCGGGCCTTTTACTGGCTGGAGGTGGTCGGCATGGTGGATTGCGCAAACCTGCTGGCGGGCACGCTCTCCTATGGTCAACAGCGGCGGCTGGAGATCGCCCGGGCAATGTGTACCGGGCCGGAGATGATCTGTCTGGATGAACCCGCCGCTGGTCTTAACCCGGTGGAAACGCAGACCCTGAGCAAGATTATCCGCTTCCTGCGCCAGCATCACGGCGTCACGGTGCTGCTGATTGAGCATGATATGGGGATGGTGATGGAGATTTCCGATCATGTCATCGTCCTCGATCATGGCGATGTGATCGCCCGCGGCGAACCGAAGGAAATCCAGTCGAACACCAGCGTAATTGCGGCCTATCTGGGCACGGATGAAGAGGAGATCGCCGAATGAACCAGCCGTTGCTCGAGTTTCGTCAGGTTGACGTGTTTTACGGCCAGATTCAGGCGCTGAAGCAGGTCTCGTTAACGGTCAATGAAGGAGAGACGGTGGCACTGATCGGCGCCAACGGCGCCGGTAAATCGACGCTGCTGATGTCTATTTTCGGCCAACCACGCATCGCCGAGGGGCAAATTCGCTATCGCGGGGAAGATATCAGCCGTCAGTCTACCCACTTTATCGCCAGCAACGGAATTGCCCAGGCCCCGGAGGGGCGGCGGATCTTTGCCGACATGACCGTTGAGGAAAATCTGTTGATGGGGACCATCCCCATCGGCAACCGCTATCAAAACGAGGATAAGGCGCGGATGTACCAGCTGTTTCCCCGTCTTGAGGAACGCCGCTCCCAGCGAGCCATGACGCTCTCCGGTGGCGAACAGCAGATGCTGGCGATTGCCCGCGCGTTAATGAGCCGCCCCAAACTGTTGCTGCTGGATGAACCCAGCCTCGGACTGGCGCCGCTGGTGGTGAAGCAGATTTTCCAGATCCTGCGTGAGTTGACGCAGCAGGGCATGACGCTGTTCCTGGTGGAGCAAAATGCGCATCACGCGCTGAAGCTCTCCGATCGCGCCTATGTGATGGTTAACGGCCAGATCCAACTGAGCGGGACGGGCAGGGAGCTGTTAAACAACCCTGAGGTCAGAAATGCTTATCTTGGGGTGACTTAATGAGTGACAGTGTCACGTAAAAAGTTGCCTGCTGCACGGTCAATGCCGAAAATACGGTTTGCAAGCGAGCGTGACGATTTCCACAAGCGTCCGCTCGAGCCGGGAAGCATGGCAACAATCTCTGAACCGTGCCGTGGGTAAAACTATCCGCGCTGAATGGTAGTGGCCTCGATGGCAGAAACAGGCATACTGGATGACCTTATACTCCGCCGCTGTGATGGACTTTCAGGTCACGGCAGGAGGAAATAAACCTACACGCGGGAGAAAATGTCATGAGTTTACCGGTTGTCGCCGTTCTGGGACTGGGTGCGATGGGGCATGCATTTGCCAGTAATCTGTTAAAAAAAGGCTTCACCGTTCACGGCTGGAACCGTTCCCCAGAGCGGGGTGAAGATTTACTCGCGCACGGGCTTGTTCGCCATGACACGCCGCAGCAGGCCGTGGCGCAGGCAAGTGTGATCCTGTCGGTGCTGACCGATGGCGAAGCGACCCTACAGACGATCCGCGAGATCGCCCCGACTGCGCAGGCCTCGGCCATTTTTTGCCAGATGGGCACCATTGGCGTAGAGAGTACCCGCGATGCCATCGGCCTGCTGGAATCCCTGCGCCCGACCATGGTTTACCTTGATGCGCCGGTGTCCGGCACCAAAAAGCCCGCCGAGAACGCCCAGATTCTGGTGCTGGCCAGCGGCGACCGCCAGCGCAGCGCAGATGCCGAAACGGTATTTGCTGCGATCGCCCGCGGTACACAATGGTATGCCGAAGCCGGGGACAGCCAGAAGATGAAGCTGGTGCTCAACGCGTGGCTGATCACTATGATGGAAGGGGTGGCGGAGAGCACGCTGCTGGCAGCGAAGTTAGGCTTTACGCCGCAGGCGTTGTGGGGCGCACTGGATGGTGGCCCGCTGGCCGCGCCTTATATCAAAGGCAAACTGGATATGATCGCCGGGAATGACTTCACACCGCAGATGCAACTGAGTCATGCCTTGAAAGACGCGAAGCTGGCGCTTGATGCCGCGGAGGATACCGAATTACCGATCCTGGCCAAAATTGCCGACTGTTGGGATGAGGCCGTCGGTGACGGGTTTGCCGAACAGGATCTCGCGTCAGTGTATGCCTGGCTCGCCGGGCAGCCGACGACCTGACGTTTGCCGGGAAATGCCCAGCGTTGATTGCTCGCCGGTAATGGAGGCCACATCCAGGCTGGCATAGCCGCTCAATATGGGGTTCTACGCCGGAACCGCCGAAATTTCCGTTACCCCAATTTCAGCCCTGCAACCAGCGTATCCAGGTCAATAGTTCGCCAGGGAGACACGCTGGTCGTACCAAAACTGGACAGGCTGGCCCGTTCAGTTCCGGATGCAAGAGATATTGCTGATGCCCTTCAGGCCCGTGGCGTGAAGCTTGCTCTGGGTAACAGCCTCTACGATCCGGCAGACCCTATGGGGAAAATGTTCTTCAATGTGCTGGCGACATTTGCCGAGTTTGAAGGTCCGAGAAGGTATGGCTATTGCCCGGGCGAAAGGAAAACTGCGGGGGAAGCAGCCGAAGTTATCAGATAAACAGCAGAAAGAGCTTTGCAGGATGCACGGAAGCGGCGAGTATTCTATCAGCGATCTGGCTGAATTATTCTCCGTCTCTCGCCCCACGGTCTATCGGACGCTTTCTCGTGGAAAATAATGGAAAACGGGATTTAATGAAAATTAGCATGGAGCAGTTATGTACAACAACAATGAAGTTATCAGTTACCTAAAGGCCAACAAGATTCTTGCACTGAAGCTCGATCATTCTATTTCTGCCGTTGGCGAACAGGTCAGAAACCAGGTTGATACATTAGGGAAGGGGGCGACCCGCCTGCTGTATTACACATCCTGTTTCACCGATGAATATAACGATGTTTGCCAACAGCAAAAGACGGAAGATCTGCGCTTCAGGAATGCTGTTATTCGCATTATCCAACATGGTGACGTTGTCTATGAAATGCTTCGGATCTACTTTGAGGTAATATTCAAATACAAAACTAACGCTCAATTAGAGCATATAAAAAAAGCGCTTATGGCAGTGAATGTCCATATCGCTGCCAGCACCCTTACGGGTGCAGGGTACGCTTTAGCGGTCGCTACCAGCGTTCGTATTGGATTGAATCTAAGTATGCAACTCAGTGCCCTTACAGGACGTGCAGCGGGTACGGTTGCGGGGGTTGTGGCTACATATGGCCTGGTTCAGAAAGCGGCGGATAGTGCCCATCGTTTACACGTCCAATATCCAGTCTATTACTCCGCTCTTTACATGCAACAACTGGAAATGATGTATTTCCTGATTGACCCGGTATTCGAGCGCGCGGGCGCACTTGAAGCGCAATGGTCATCTGATTCCGACATAGCAAATATCATCACCCGGATGATCAGATAACCATGATTCAATCACTAAAGAAATTTCTACTGTGGCAACTCAGGTTTCTATCATCGCTTTACGGGCCTGTGATTTTCACGGTTATTTTCGCACTGCTTCAGGGGTATTTTTTCCCTGACAGCCCTGTCTGGCCTATAGGCGTATTCGCCATAGTTATGATTGTTATTTTTACGCGTTACTGTAAATGGTGACAGCGTGAATATCACAGTTATTTAAATTATCACTGATAAGGAAATTATATGTCTACCCCCGCTCATTTGTGGCTTGAAGATGAAAACGGATCGCCTATTGTTGGTAGTTGTTTAATGCCCCTGCGTTTGGGTTCCATCGAATTGAAATCATTTTCGCATGGTGTAACCATCCCGGTAGATCCCAGTTGGGGAAAACTTACCGGAACGCGCGTCCATAGCCCGATCACGATAGTGAAAGAATTTGACCAAACGACACCTATTTTGTATCGCGCCGTATGTGAAGGCCGCATATTGAAAAAAGCAACGATCAAGATGTACCGAATACTGGAATCGGGCATTGAGTCTGAATATTTCAATATCATCCTGGAAAATGTCAAAATCACGACAGTTTCCCCTTACCTTGCCCCTACTGGCATGAGCAGCACCCATCTGGAAACTCTCGAATTGCGTTATGAGGCAATTACCTGGAAGTATACAGAGGGTAATATTATCTATAGAGACTCATGGAACGATCGTTGTTGTGCCTGATGAGGAGGAGAACCAAAGGGGGTAATTGCCTCCTTTGGCTCTAACTAGGAGATAAAATGATCGACTTAACCGCCGAACAGCTGGCGAAAATAGTTCATGATTATGCCTGCCGGTTCCCTCTGACAGAAAATGGCGATGCTCAGTTATTGCAGGGTTGTTATGACTATATGGATGCTTTAAAGCGGGTAATGGACAGCTCTTCAAAAAGTTCAGATGGACTACATTTGTCTGCAATACCCTGGATATTTTCGCTTTGCAAAATGGATGGAAAGGTTGGCGCAAGGCATCGCAGATGGAGTCATTGACGTGCCGAAAGATCACTAAAAATCTCGTGCCGGAAATTTCGGCGTTTCCGGCGTAGAACCCCAATATCTTACCGTCGGCCGGTACTTTATCCCCGGCACGAATTTCAACCACATCACCCTGGCGAATAGACTGGCTGTCGATTTCCTCAAGCGAACCATCGGCTTTCACACGACGGGCCTTGCTGCGGGTCAGTTGCGTTAGCCCGGCGATCGCCTGGCGGGTGCCCATCACGCTGCGCTCTTCAAGGATGTGACCGAAAATCATTAGCACCAGCAGCAGCGTGGCTGCCATACAGGTCAAAAAACGCGATGCGGTAGGATTGCCCCCAGGCGCTGTTACCGATGGATTGTTTTTTCATGGCGCAGCCTTAGCGACATCGTTGGGTTTTTGTACCAGCGAGGTAAACGGCGCGGAATCGGTACTCAGAACAATACGGGTGCTCTTGTTGACGACATCATTCAGGGTGTCGAGCGAGCGCAGCAAATTGTAGAGCTGCGGGTCAAGCGCATAGGCTTTGGCATAAATCGCCGCCGAGTCTTTCTGCGCCTGTGCGGTAATGGTCGCCGCTTTAACCGAGGCGTCGGCGACGGTGATCCGCGCATCGCGGTCGGCTCTGGAACGAATTTCTGCTGCCTGGCGGTTACCTTCGGCCGTGCGTTCGGTGGCGATGGTTTCCCTTTCGGCGCGCATTCAGAAATATTATTTAAAAATAAAAAAGCCCGGAATATTTCCCGGGCCTGATGGTGATGACGTCGCGATGGCTTACGGCGTAACGATGTTGAACCAGAACTCGAACTTGTCCATATAGCCCAGCATCTCGTTGAGCTTGTCACCGTTGCCGGTGATTTTGACTTCGCCCTTATCTTCAGCCTGTTTCAGCGTTTCTTCTTTCAGGATGATTTTGTTGAGCGTCGCACGGTCAAGCACGATGGTCGCATCGGCGTCTTTTGCTTCGGCATTGGCGGTGTGGTTCAGCACGCCGTTTTCCAGCTCCAGCTTATATTTGCCGCCGTCGTTGCCAAGGTCGATGTTAAACACCGCTTTGGCATTACCGGCTTTTTCACCGTTAATATGTACCGCCAGATAGTCGAAGAACATTTCCGGGGTCATGGCTCGAACGGTATCCGGGCTGGCGGTATTTGGTGTTGGTCCTTTCACCACGCCGTTACGCAATTCCTGCGCACCGGTCAGGTAGAAGTTACGCCACGGGCCAGATTCAGCCTGATAGCCCAACTGCTCCAGCGCATCCGCTTCCAGATTACGCGCGTCCTGGTTTTTCGGGTCAGCGAAGACAATCTTGCTGACAACCTGCGCTACCCAACGGTAGTTACCCTGCGAGTAGTCTTCTTTGGCTTTATTCATGATGGCATCGGCGCCGCCCATGTACTCAACGAATTTCTTCGCCGCTTCTTCCGGCGGCAGTTCGTCGAGGGTTGCCGGGTTGCCGTCGAACCAGCCAAGGTACAGCACGTAGGTAGCCTTCACGTCATGGCTGACGGAACCGTAGTAACCGCGGTTAGCCCAGGTATGCGCCAGACTGTCCGGCAGTTTGAATTTGGCGGCGATTTCGTCACGGGTCAGGCCTTCGTTGGCCATGCGCAGAGTCTGGTCGTTGATGTAACGATAGAGGTCACGCTGGCTTTTCAGCAGCTTAACGACGTTCTCGTTGCCCCAGGTCGGCCAGTGGTGCTGAGCCATGATGATCTCAGCTTTATCACCCCAGCGCACAATCGCTTCGTTGATATATTTCGACCATGGCAGCGGTTCACGGATCTTCGCGCCGCGCAGGGAGTAGGTGTTATGCAGGGTGTGGGTCACATCTTCCGCGGCTTCGATGAGTTTCTTCTCTTCGATAAACCACAGCATTTCAGACGGGGCTTCGGAGCCCGGGGCCAGCATAAAGTCGTAAGTCAGGCCGTCGATCACTTCTTTCTGGCCGTCTTTTTCGATGATGTTGGTCGGGGCAATCAGGGTCACCGTACCGGCAGAGGTGGTGGTCCCCAGACCGGCGCCCACCTGGCCTTTGGTATCAGGCTTCAGCAGGTTGCCGTACATGTAGCTGGCGCGGCGGCTCATGACGTTACCGGCCATGATGTTTTCCGCTACGGCCGCTTCCATAAAGCCAGACGGTGCATAGACTTTGACCTTGCCGGATTTCACATCGGCTTCGTCAATCACGCCGCGCACGCCGCCATAGTGGTCAACGTGGCTATGGGTATAAATGACAGCAACCACCGGTTTTTTACCGCGGTTTTTGTAGTACAGATCCATCCCGACTTTCGCAGTTTCAGCAGAAACCAGCGGGTCAACGACGGTAATCCCTTCTTTCCCTTCAATGATGGTCATGTTGGAAAGGTCAAGGTTACGGATCTGATACACGCCGTCGGTAACTTCAAACAGGCCGCTGATGTTGATCAGCTGGGACTGGCGCCACAGGCTTGGGTTAACGGTATCTGGTGCTTTTTCGCCTTCCTTAATGAAGGAGTACTGCTCAGGGTTCCAGATGACGTTGCCTTGCTCGCCTTTGATCACTTCGGTAGGCAGTGCGGCAATAAAACCTTTGTGGGCGTTGGTGAAATCGGTGTTATCGGAGAAGGGGAGTTGGTTATACAGCGCGTCGTTGGTCTTCTTAGTTTCCGCCGTCGCTTCTTTTGGCGTGACGTCCGCCAGGGCAGGAAGCGCAATGGTAGATAGCACACCGGCTAATACCATTCCCTTCATTATGGGTGTCAGTTTCATTAAATTCCTCGTCGGTTTACACATCCAAACGGAAGGTGTGTTCGGATATTCGAATTACACATCTACCCATAAATATAACCAATGTTTTACATTCAGCAAGGAAATGGTTACAAAAATATTTAATTGTAAACTTTTGGAAAGGCTTTATATAACAGCGTGTTATATGGTAATACGCCTCCGCGCGAAACCCTGACGATACCGTCAGTCAACTATCAGGCCTGGCCTGTGTTAATAACATTTTATAAACATAATTATCGAGTTTGTTTGTGTTTTATACACCGTTCTCGACACAAAAAAATGTGCCTGGCTCCAGATGACGTAGATAAAAAAAGCGCGGATTCCCATCCTCGCCATGCTGTTACCCATTTGGCCACAAATTAAGACGAATCTGATGAACGATAGCTGCTGAGAGGACGGTTCCGACAAGCATAAACATCTCCAGATCCTAAACCGCTAGTCATTTCAATTAAAATGAAACGATGTTTTGTGATGTGCTGCGCGGTTCCTGTCCGGCGTGCATGATAAATACGTATTTTCTTATCGGGAGATGTATATGGGCGAATAGTTTAGGACCACTTCAGCGCCGCAAAGATACATTTCTCCGAGCAGCAGGCTTATTATTAGAATAAGGGGTTTCAATGAATTTCCGTTTAATCGCTGTCTCCAGCAGTTTATTGCTTTTGTCTTGCTCCACGGCGTATGCCGATAATTCACGTTTAGACGCCGTGAAAATCTTCGCCGATACCGTGCTGGATAAAGCCGGGGATAAATACCATGGCAGCAGCCCGTCGCCACTGCTTGCCAGCGGCGTCGACCCGAGAACCGGCGAACAGATGATGTGGGTCTTTCCTGATGGCCGCAGCGCGGTGCTGTCAAACTTTTCAGCGCAGCAAAATCTGATGCGGGTATTGGTTGGTCTGAGCAATCTCACCGGTGACGAGAAATACAAAAAACGCGCCGAAGAGACCGTGCGCTATTATTTCAAGCATTATCAGGACAACAGCGGATTACTGATCTGGGGCGGCCACCGCTTTATTGATCTGAAAACCCTGCAACCCGAAGGCCCCAGTGAGAAAGAACTGGTTCATGAATTAAAAAATGCCTATCCCTATTATGAGCTGATGTTTGCCGTGGATAAACCGGCAACGGTGCGGTTTATTCGCGGTTTCTGGAACGCGCATGTCTACGACTGGGAGGTGATCGAAACCAGTCGTCACGGCCAGTATGACAAGAAAATGGGTAAACTGTGGGACAGTAGTTTTACCCAACAGCCGCCATTTTTTGCCACCAAGGGGCTGAGCTTCCTCAATGCCGGTAATGACCTGATTTACTCCGCGTCGATGCTGTACAAATACAATAACGAGCCGGGAGCACTGGTGTGGGCCAAGCGCCTGGCGGAGCAGTACGTTTTACCGCGCGATAAGCAAACCGGCCTTGGCGTCTATCAATTTACACAGCCGCTCAAGCGGGCGGAAACCAACGACGACAGCGATACCAATTCGAAATATGGCGATCGCGCCCAGCGCCAGTTTGGCCCGGAGTTTGGCCCGACGGCGCTGGAAGGCAATATGCTGCTGAAGGGGCGGACCAGTACGCTGTATTCAGAAAATGCGCTGATGCAACTGGCGCTAGCGAAATCATTGGGCAGCAACGGCGCCGATATTCAGAAATGGACGGTCGACGGACTGAAAGCCTTTGCCCATTACGCCTATGATGCCAGCAATAATACCTTCCGCCCGATGCTGGCCAATGGTACCGACCTGTCGAATTACACCTTACCGCGTGATGGCTACTACGGTAAAAAAGGCAGCGTACTGAAACCTTATCCGGCCGGCAGTGAATTTCTGTTGTCCTATGCCAGAGCCTATACCCTGGCCAAAGATAGCGAACTGTGGAAGGTTGCCCGCGGGATTGCCAGCAGCGAAGGGCTGGGGGATATCGGCGAGCCAGACGGCATAAAGGCACAGCTCAATATGGGCAGCAAAAACAGCGATCCGTACGCTATTTTTGCCCTCATCGATCTGTGGCAGGCCACCAGCCAGCAAAATTATCTGCAGCTGGCCCAGAAGGTGGCGGATAACATCCTGCAGCAGCACCGCCTGAACGGTTTTTTTGTTGACCAGCAAAATATCCAGTACGCCAATATCGATAACATCGATCCCTATGCGCTGTTAGCTCTCGAAGCCGCGCTGCAAAATAAAGCGGATGCCGTCCCTCAGTTTCTCAACGGTTCAGGATTTACCGAAGGCGCATATCGGGTAGCCGACGGCAGCGTGCGTATTTCAACCCGCGACGAAGAGCTGTTCGCCCTGAAAACCGGGGAGCAGTTAAAACCCAACGGCAAAAAATAGCAGCCGGTAAACAGGTCACTGATCGAAAGGGCGGGAAGCGTGGCAGGCTTCTCGCCCTGTTGCATCGGCGTGGTATTCCTTATGAAAGCTGTGACTCTTCGCTTGATGCTGACCACCAGGCATGATTTCTATGCTGGATGATCATGCCGCTCTGCAACATCCAGTCATACAGTTCCTGATTGCTGGTGAGTTTTAATTTGCGCATTGCCGAGTGTTTATGCGAGCTGACGGTCTTCACGCTGAGCTGCATTTTACGGGCGATTTGGCTCATCGGTAGCTGCGCCGATATTTTTAACAGCACTTCTTGTTCGCGGGACGTAAAACGAATGAGGGTTGTGTCCCCACGGAAAGTATTTGTACCCGAAGGGGTCAGCAGTTTATCCAACAAACTGACTATCGCCGCCGGTTTCTCATTACGGTTGATTATCCCCTGAAGATAAATACAATCCCCCCAAAAATTATCGTGTATTACCGTGATTTTAATCATTTTTTTCTCACCCCCCCACGGGAAGGCACTATTCACAATCAGGTTCGCCCGGTGACCGCTATTTGCAGGTGTAAATCTGACGCTCATTCCTTTTGCAAGAAAGTAGTCATCTAAAATATGCCGCATGCCTTGTAAAAAGAAAATATTAGTGTCATGCAGAGCAATTGCGATAGATGTTTTCATTGTATCTCCTTGAATATGCACTTTCTGGCAGCACAAAATCGATACGTCCTTTGAATTATTTTTCTTACTGAAATTAGAAGCTGCAGTTATCGCTAATCAAGACATCTAATCGAGATAGCAGCGGGTTGTATTCTTTATAACCTGACGAAAAACAGTCAATTCCAATTAACCTTTCCGATTGTCTTTAAGATTTATCTTCGACTAATAAGAAAATTCGTATGCCCTTACACTCCGTGGTTTTTAAGATTTCGCTATTCACCTGCAAGAAGATTCTTATAAAGCAGCGTATTACAGGCTTAAATGTGCCGAGATATAGCGAACGGCAACGTTTTGTGGTGGTTTCATATGCTATCAATCAGCGTCTTTTTGAGCAAATTGATCGCCAAACTGGCATTTTCAGGATTTAACCCCGCAAAAGGGAGTTGCGCCCATCGTAAAGATTGCCAGGTTTAGCGACGAATTAAGTGGTTGTGATTTTGTTTTGAAATGCATTTTTTGATCAAAAACATCTTTTAAAAAAATAAATTTAGCGATAATTTATCCACACCAAAACACGGCGGAAAATAAATCATAAACATCATTTTATTCAATGCCTTAGCATCATCAGGCATGATAAAAATGACCTGGAATTTAATAAATTCGATTGTCCTGGCGCAAATAAGACTCCTGTTATATACGAGTTTAAATTTGATGCAGACACATTCTTCTGCCTGTTTTACCAGGATCCTTTTTATAAAAATGAAAGGATGCAAACTGAACGGATCTGTTTTTTCCAGTAGCCCTTTATATGCGTTAACGGCAACAGAGGATTACTGGCCTGAGCGGATACTATTCAGAGCGACTCGTTATATTAACTTAAATTAGCGTTTTTAAGGACTTAAGGAAAAAAGATGAAACTGAATAAAATTGTATTGGCTACCGTTATGACCATGGGGTTGGGTATGGCATCAGTGGCAAATGCAGCAAATGAAGGTGAAGGGAAAATTACTTTCACAGGTTCAATTATTGATGCACCGTGTTCTATTACTGCAGGTTCTACTGACCAGACTATTCCTTTAGGCGCTATTTCTAACGTCGCTCTGGCTGCTAATGGTAATACCGGTATTTCCACACCGAAACCGTTCAGCATTGAGCTGGTCGATTGCGTGATTACCACACCAGGTACCCGCGACAAAGTCAATGTGACCTTTACCGGTGCAGCATCTTCCTATGATACAGAGAGCCTGGCGCTGATCGGTTCTGCCGAAGGGGCATATATTCTGATGGCTCACGCCGATGGCGCTAAGGTCAAACTGAACACGCCAACCAGCGGCCAAAAGCTGAAAAATGGCAGCAACTCACTGGCCTTTACAGCGGCGCTGAAAGGTGGTGGTAGCACCGCGACTATCGTTCCGGGTAGCTTCAGTGTTCCTACCAATTTCATGCTGAATTACAACTAATCCTGATCCTGTGTTAGTCAACCTGCGGCGCCGATGCCGCAGGTTCCTTTGATTATCCATGGAGTAGGACGATGCAATGGATTCATGACGCTTCAAGGCGTGCTGCACCCTCATTACTGATTTGCTGCGCCGCGATTTTTTCTTCCTCTATATGCTCTGCCGCCTTGGCGGGAGAAGGGCGTGTCAGCATGGAAGGCGCCATCGTAGAGACGCCATGCGCGATTGACGTCGGGGGGCGTGATCAGAGTCTGTCCATGGGCACAATACCGCTAAGCCAGTTGATTCGGGATGGCTACGGGCCAAAAAAAATTTTTTCTATCCGCCTGGTGAATTGTGTTCTGACTCGTATCAGCCCGACGCTGCCCAGCTGGCAGCGCTTTATGGTGACTTTTGACGGTGATACCGACCGTGGTCATTTCGGCTTAACAGGCGAGGCTCGTGGGGTGGCGTTGATGATACACGATGTCACTGGCGTCAGAGCCATTCCTGGAGAAGCCCTACCGGCTAGATCCCTCATCCCAGAAGAGATGCTGTTACGTTTCACTCTGAGCCTGGTGGGTAATCAGCAAACGCTGCACGTAGGGAATTACCGTTCGGCAATACGCTTCAGAATCGATTATTACTAAAGGGAATTTCTTCATGGCGCGTTATTTTTCCCGCTCTCTCCTTGCCGTCTTATGTCAGGCAAGTTTGAGGAGTTGCCTATTGCTTGGGGCGGTAAGTGTGGCGCAGGCGGATGATATTCAATTCAACACCGATATTCTCGATCTTAAAGATCGCAGCAACATCGATTTAAGCCAGTTCAGCCGCAAAGGTTTTATTCTGCCCGGAACCTACGAGTTGGGGATTAACCTCAATAGTCAGGGAATGCCGGCGCAGCAAATCAGCTTTTACGCACCAGAAAACGACCCCAAAGGCAGCCTCGCGTGTCTGACGCCGACCATGGTCGAGCGCCTCGGCCTGACTGATGAAGCGATGAAGGGACTGACCTGGTGGCACCAGGAGCAGTGCCTGGACGCCAGTAGCCTGAAGGGCATGGACATTCGCGCCGATCTGGCGACCAACACCCTGTACCTCAGCGTGCCGCAAGCCTATCTGGTCTACAGCGATGCCAACTGGGACCCGCCCGCGCGTTGGGAAGAAGGGGTCCCCGGGATCCTGCTGGACTACAACTTCAATGCGCAAACGCAACGCCAGAGCCAGACCGGCATCCAGGGCTACAACCTCAGCGGCAACGGGGTGACCGGTGCCAACCTTGGTCCATGGCGCTTACGTGCCAGCTGGCAGACGCGAATTAATCACCAGACCGGAACGGGTAAGCCGACCGATCAGAGCTTCGACTGGACGCAATACACCGCCTGGCGGGCGGTGACACCTCTGCGCGCCCGGCTGACGCTGGGGGAAGATTTTCTTAACTCCGATATTTTCGACAGCTTCCGCTTTACCGGCGGCAGCCTGGTTTCCGACGACAATATGCTGCCACCGAACCTGCGCGGCTATGCGCCGGAAGTGAGCGGCGTGGCGCGCGGCAACGCCAAAGTGGTGATCAGCCAGCAGCAGCGGGTCATCAAAGAGGTGCTGGTGCCTTCCGGACCGTTCCGTATTCAGGATCTCGACAGCGCGGTGTCCGGGGCGTTGGATGTGCGGGTCGAAGAGGCCGACGGTAGCGTGCAGAATTTCCAGGTCGATACCGCCACTATCCCGTATCTCACCCGTCCGGGGCGGCTGCGCTTTAAAGTCGCGGCCGGCAGACCTTCTGACTGGCAGCATCAGGTCAACGGGCCGGTATTCGCCACCGGGGAATTCTCCTGGGGGGTCAGTAACGGCTGGTCGCTGTATGGCGGCGGGCTGGCGGGCGATGATTACTCTGCGCTGTCGATTGGCCTCGGGCGCGACCTGATGGCCTTCGGCGCGCTGTCGGCGGATATCACCCAGTCGCGTGCCCGCTTACCGCAGCAGGACACGCAGCAAGGGGGATCGTACCGTCTGAGCTACTCGAAGCGTTTTGATCAGACCAATAGCCAGGTGACCTTTGCCGGCTACCGGTTCTCTGACAACCGCTTTATGTCGATGGGTGATTTCCTGAGCGCGCGCAACAATGTCAGCGGCACGCCCGTCGGGCGTGGCAAGGAAATGTACACCATTACCTTCAACCAGCAGCTGCAGTCGCTGGGGTTAAGCGCCTATCTGAACTACAGCCATCAGACCTACTGGGATCAGGCGACCAACGACCGCTATAACCTGACGATTGCCCATTACTTTGATATTGGTCGTTTCCGCAACATTAACCTGTCGCTGACGGCCTATCGCAACAACTTCAACAATACCAGCGACGATGGCATGTACCTGGCGTTGTCGATGCCATGGGGCGATGCCGGCATGGTGAGCTATTCCGGCTCGTATGCCTCCAGCGCTAATACCAATGCGGTGAGCTATTCCAGCCGCCTGGGTGATACGGATAACTACACCTTACGCGCCGGGTTAACCGACAGTAAGGCCGATCTCAACGGCTATTACTCGCACCGCGGAACGCTGGCGCAGGTTGATGGTATGGCGAGCTATCGTGCCGGGCAGTACAGCCAGTTCGGCATGTCGTTGATGGGGGGCGCCACGCTCACCACCGAAGGGGGCGCACTGCATCGCGTCGGCCTATTGGGGGGAACCCGTATGCTGGTCGATACCGATGGCGTATCCGGCGTCCCGGTTGGCGGTTATGGCAGCACGGTGAACTCCAACCTGTTTGGTAAAGCAGTGGTCTCCGATGTGACCAGCTATTACCGCAACAGCATCCGTATCGATGTCGATAAACTGGCCGATAACGCCCAGGCCACCCGTTCGGTTGTGCAGGGCACGCTGACCGAAGGGGCTATTGGTTACCGCCACTTTGAGGTTATCGCCGGTGATAAAGCCATGGCGGTGATCCGCCTTGCAGATGGGTCTGTCCCGCCATTCGGCTCCACGGTCCTCAACGCCCGACAGCAGGAAGCCGGCATGGTATCTGACGCGGGCAACGTCTACCTGAGCGGTCTGCAGGCCGGCGAGATCCTTACCGTGCACTGGAACAACCAGGAGCAGTGCCGACTGACGCTGCCGCCGGCAATCCCGTCCGGCATGGTGAGCAGCCTGCTGTTGCCATGCATCAAGAGTTAACCGTTCCCGTGCCTACGAGCAGGAATGGGTCTGTACACAACGCCACATAAGCCAGTTTACGAGAAAGAGAGCAAGGTCATGACCACAAGAAATACGTTTTTAACATCGCTGTTGGCCGTCTCTACGCTGACGGTTGCGATGACCTCCGCGCAGGCGGCCATCTCCCTGGATCGCACCCGCGTGGTGTTCCCAGGTAATGAGAAATCGGTCAGCCTGACCGTGCGTAACCAGAACCAGGAGCTGCCATATCTGGCGCAGGGCTGGCTGGAAGATGCGCAGGGGACCAAGCTGGAAGGACAGAGCGCCTTTACGGTGCTGCCACCGGTGCAGCGCGTGGAACCTAAGGGGCAGACTCAGGTAAAAATCCAGGCGATGCCGGGCGCGAACGCCTTGCCGCAGGATCGTGAATCGCTGTTCTATTTCAACCTGCGTGAAATTCCGCCGAAGAGCGATAAGGCCAACGTCCTGCAGATCGCGCTGCAGACGCGCATCAAGATGTTCTATCGCCCGGTGGCCCTGGCGGAAGCGGCGGCGAAGCAGCAGGCAACGCCTTTTCAGGAACAGTTGACGCTGACGAAAAACGGCGACAGCTACACCGTCAATAACCCAACGCCATATTTTATCACCTTGCTGGGTGCGAGCGCTAAGAAAGGTGGTGCGGTGGTTACAGGATTTGAACCGCTGATGATCGCCCCGAAAAGCAGTGCCCGGCTGGGCGGTAGCGCCGCGGCGTTAGGAGCGTCGCCGGTGCTGGTCTACGTGAACGACTATGGCGGTCAGCCCACCTTATCGTTTCGTTGTGCCAGCAATACCTGCCAGGTCGATGAAAGCAAACGCGATAAATAATCCCGGGTGGCTGACACAAGGGATCGGCGATGTCCAGCGGGCATAAAGAGTGACGGAAGAGTGAGAGGACCCCTCATGGAAAAGACAATACTGCCCGGCAAAGCCGCCTGGAACCACGGTTTGATCGGCGGGATGCTGGTTATTTTTCTGCCTACGATGGCGCAGGCCGCGTCGGGGACGATTGACGGTCTCCACGGGGTACTGCGCGTAACAGGGGCGTTAACCGAGAGCCCTTGCCATCTCGAAATGAGCAGCGCCGACCAGGCGGTGTCGTTGGGGAACGTCGATACCGCACGTTTACATCGGGTCGGGGATCGAGGCACGCCGGTGGCGGTGAGGCTACATCTGCAGGACTGCCTGCGTAACGCAGCCAGTAATCGCGATCTGCAAGGCAACCTGGTCTGGAGCGCTAACCAGCCGGCGGTCTCGCTGACCTTTACCGGGGCGCAGGATACCTGGAATCCGCAGCTGTTTCTGGCCCGCGGCGTGAGCGGCATGGGTATTCGCCTGACGGACGTCTCACATCGCAACGTCATGCCCGGTCTGCCTGGACAGCCGCAGTTAATGACCCCCGGCAACAACGTGTTGACCTATTACATCGTACCGGAGCGTACCGGTGCGCCCTTGCAGGCAGGCGCCTATCTGGCCCAGGTCAATTTCAGGTTGAACTATGAATAACAACATGCTGTTCTGCCGCCTGAAAACCCTCGCAGCCTCAACGGGTTGGCGTAGCCTGTCGGCGGTTATCGGGGGGCTGATGTTGTGCCAGCCTGCGGTGTTGGCCGCCAACTATGAGGTGCTCACTATTACCGGTGTAGTGATGAGCACCCCGGGCTGTACCGTGAATGGAAACAGCGACATCACGGTGGAATTTAATGGTGGCGTCGCGCTGGAAACCACCAGTATCGATGGCAGCCATTACATTACGCCGGTGCCGTTTACCCTCAGCTGCCGTAACAATCCCTCGACCTTACGCCTGAGTGTTCAGGGGACCGGGAGCACCTTTGATAGCACGGTACTGGCCACCAATATCGCGGATCTGGGGATCAGGTTACTGAAACCGAACGGCAACACGCTGGAGAAAGGGGAGTGGTTCAGTTTTAGCTATTCCGCCACGCCGCCCGCCATTAAGGCGGTTCCGGTGAAACGCCCTGGCGCCATTTTACCCGGCGGGGCGTTTACGAGTACGGCAACACTACTGGTGGAGGTGATATGAGCCTGAACAGGAGACCGGGCTGGGCTCTGGGTCTGATGCTGACGCTGGGCTATGTGCTCCCCACACAGGCGGTGGACGTCACGTTCATCGGCACCCTGGTGGTTCCGCCACCCTGCGTCATCAACAGCGGCAATGATATTGCGGTGAAGTTTGCCAATGACATGTTGGTGGGCCAGATCAACGGCGTGAATTACGAGAAAAGCATCCCCTACACGCTGAACTGCACGGGGGCGACCCATGCCACATTGCGGCTGCAGTTTCAGGGGGGCGGGGCAGGATTTAATGCCAGCGTGCTGGGCACCAGTAAAACCGGGCTGGGACTGGAGTTGCGCAGCGGCGGAGCCAAACTGCCGGTGAATACGTGGCTTAAGTTTAACGACCCGGCACGCCCGGTACTGACCGTAGTGCCGGTAAGGGAAACGGGTGGGAGTCTGACAGGGGGAGCCTTTACGGCAGCCTCTACGTTAGTGGTGGATTATCAGTAAGGAAATCGCAATGAAAGGAAGACCCCTTGTCCTGGCCCTGTGGTTAGCAGCCAGCGTGCCGTCAGCGTATGCCGTTCAGGTCACCTTTGAGGGTGGTCTGGTCGAATCGTTGCCCTGTGTTGTCAATGATGGTCAGCTGATTGAGGTTGATTTTGGCAACAACCTGATCATCCGCAATCTGGATGGCATGCGTTACCGGGAACCGATTCAGTACCGGCTGGTTTGTAGCGGCTCAGGTACCGTTAAGCTGAGCGTTCAGGGAAATCCGGTGAGCTTTGATAGCGCCGCGGTACAGACCGACAAGACCGGACTGGGCATTCGCCTTGAGCTGGCAGGCAATGCGTTTGCCTTAAATACCCCCGTGGTCGTGGATCCAGTGAACCCACCCACCTTGACGGCGGTGCCGGTTGCCAATCCCGCGCAGAAGCCGGGTCCGGGAGCCTTTACGGCACGTGCCACTTTACTGGCCGAGTATGAATAGGAGAGTGCCTGATGAATCGATGGCAAGGCGTGCTGTGCATGGGCTGGGCGTTGCTGATATCAGCACCCGTCCAGGCCGTAGAGAATCTGATTTTTCGCGGCACGCTGGTGAATGCGCCCTGTACGCTACGATCGGGAAGTGAAGATTTTGAACTGCCTTTCGGGACGGTTATCGATAAGTCGTTGTATCGCGAAACGCGTACCCCAAGCAGACCGTTCCACCTGTATCTCGATGACTGTGATACGGCGGTACTCACCGGCGTGAAACTGACGTTCAGCGGTACCGAGAACCCGGCGTTGCCGGGATTACTGGCGCTGGACGCGTCGAGTGTGGCACGAGGCGTGGCGGTAGGCATCGAAACCTCCGGTGGTCAGCTTTTACCGCTGAACGTTCAGGGAGCGCTGACCCTTCTGACGCCAGGCGATATGGATATTGCGCTCCAGGCGTTTGTCCAGGGGGAGCCGACGGCGCTGTCCAACAGAACGTTGCAGCAGGGGCCCTTTACGGCAACGGCGACCTTTGCACTGGAGTACCAGTGATGGGCCGATTATTAAGGACCCAACTCCCCGGCCGTTTTGCATGGTCGGGGAGGGTATTTCTGCACAAATTGCCGGTGGGGCACTAAGCGGGCTGATATGATGTGCTATCAATCGCCGTTGTCGTATCCGCGTTTACCATACTTTTTTGGTTCTCTTTAACCACTCTATACGTTCAGCCAGCCCCGTTAATCCGCCATTGATAGCCAGGGTGACCTTCCTGATACTGTCCACGTCCGCCAAGAGGTTACACTTTTTTTGTTCCCACTTGGTTACCGCGACAATCAGACACCATTGGGCACTGAAAACGTCATCTGGCCGTTGGGTGAAATCGGGGGCTGTCGGCAGCCATTTTTGCACGTCTTTCGTCGCATCCTTATAGCTCTCCTTGCCCGTCAACTGGAGTAAACCGCGTCCACGATAGGTGTATCCATCATCATTAGGGGCGGTATTCCCCAAACGCCCACCGTAGACCTCGTTGGCCAGTTTTTGCGGGTTGTGCGCGTAAGCCTTGGGATCCAATAGCCCTTTAGGCTTGAAACGCCCGGGCCAGACAATGGGTAAACGTTCAGGGCTGTAATTCAGGTTTTCAAACTGAATCGTCAGACCGCCGCTTTCATGCAGTACCTGCGCCATAAAATGCGCGACCCGCAGGGCGTTTGCCGAGATACCAAAACGATCGAGGACAGGTTGACACTGTTCGAATGCCTGGCGGTAGCTGGATCGGCAGTTTGGCGCGAGTTTCAAAACTTGTGCGAGACTTACGTTAACACTCATAGTCCACCTCAGTCTTGGGTATTTATCTTCTTAATACTTCACGTTATTTGGCGCAGGTCGGTTCTTTCCCATTGCGAAAATACAATGGAAATGAAGATAAAACAGTCACACAAGAAATAAGTGTAGTGAGTGGGATTCGCCGGCCAGATATTGTAATATTTGTTATTTTATTACTAAATGTAAACCTCTTGTTTTTCAAAAAGTCAGTGCCTTCGCTGGCTATCCTGTCGTGATGATCAACGAACCAAAAGATACAGCCCGGCAATAACCAAAATGATAACAATACCGCGACGAACTGGCCGCCACTGCGCATATTCTGTGGCGTCAGCTTCACATATCATGCGGTCGGATTCACTTTCATTATCGCGATTTGCGCCTCTAGCCAGCAGGTGGCGATAGTCCTGCTAGTTCAGGAATGCTTTTCCGCGTCCAGTATATCTTCATGCTATGACCGCTCCGTTGGTATTTTCACACCGCTTACGCCTCGAATTTATTTTTTATTTCCCTGATTTTTCTTATTACCGGCATAACATCACCGTAGGCATATTCCATCGTCGTTAAATAAACAATATGGTTTTTATCAAACCCCGCGTGGTAAAACTGAAAACGTAATCCCGGCACACAAACCAGTAGCGTGGCGTTCTGCGCGATGAGTTTTTCTATATCGGATTCGGTAGTATCAAGCTCGGCGTGCCAGTCGGTCCCCTCTGCGGCCAACCTGTTGTTTAATCTTAACAGGTAATCACCGGATCGATACCAGCCAAAAAGACCGCCGCCTGTGCCGTGCTGAGGGGAACGACCTAACGCTGGCGATGATTTATCAATGAGAACGATTTTTTTAACGCTCATCCGCACTCTCCATTTCCAAAAGACGTTGACTGTCCTTGTAATAAAATATCACAGTCAGGAGACGTTAAGTTTCGCATGGTGCTGACGATGCGCTAAGTCTCCATATAGAGACAGACCGCCGGCGTAGATGACAGGTGAGCAAATAGCTGATAAGTTATCTATTCAAAAATCTATTCACTCATCTATTCATAAAGTGATTCATCGCCATGACAAACCGTTCTGACACCATCCGCCAGTTGCTACGCCAGGGCCCAACGCCTGTAAGGCAACTTACTGATATTATGGGTATAAGTCAGCCCACGGTTTCCCGTACGTTAAAAGCGCTGGGCGATGAGGTCGTGCGAATTGGTGCCGGACCATCTATTCAATATGCCTTGCGTGACGCGTTTCGCGGCTTCAGTTCCGTCCCCATTTACCGCATCACTGAAGAGGGGCAAATCAAACCCCTCGGGAAACTCATTCCGGTTCACCCCGGCGGGTATGTCATGGAGCAGACCGATAACGTCTGTCTGCATAGCGACGGGCTGCCGTGGTGGTTGTTCGACATGCGACCGCAGGGGTACCTTGGCCGGGCATATGCCTCCGCGCATTCAACCGCGCTGGGGTTGTCGCCGAATCCGGAAGAGTGGACGGACGCCGAGGTGATTAGCGCGCTGCTGACGCATGGGCATGATGCGGTAGGGAACCTTCTGATCGGGGAGCGAGCCAGAACCCAGTTCCTGGAAATGGCGGAGCCTGGAGCAGTGGATCGCGCCACGACCTATCCCACGCTGGCGCTGGCGGTAAGCTCCGGGGAGGTTCCGGGGTCATCTGCTGGCGGCGAGCAGCCAAAATTCTGTACCTATACCGACCGCGGTCACGTGCTGGTGAAATTCACCGCGCTGGACGATAACCCCGTCAGCGAACGCTGGCGCGACCTGCTGCTGGCCGAGCATCTCGCCTTGAAAGTGCTGGGAGTTAACACCGAGGTGTTTGATTTTGGCGGACAGCGCTTTCTGGAGATCCCCCGGTTCGATCGCACCGGGCCGCTGGGCCGTATCGGTCTGTTTTCTTTACGGGCGCTGGAGGCGGAGTTTGTTGGTCGGGCGAGAGACTGCTGGCCCGTTCTGGTAAATGAACTGGTGAAGCAGCAACTGATTCACCCAGATGCTGCCATGGGGACGGCACGGCTCTGGGCGTTTGGGATGCTGATCGGTAATACCGACATGCACCACGGTAATCTGTCGTTCCTCAGCAGCCATGGCCGCCCGTACCACCTTGCGCCAGCCTACGACATTCTGCCCATGGGGTTTGCCCCTAAATCCGGTGGCGCAATGGTGAATACCCTGCGGCCTGCGACGCTGCTTGAGGCGATCGACGGGGAGATCTGGCGCGAAGCCCTGGCGCTGGCTGAGAACTTCTTCACGTTAGTCAGCGAGTGTCGTCGTTTCTCCCCGCAGTTCGCCCCATGCCTGGCGGCGTTACGTGGCCACCTTGACGAGGCGCGGGCGCGGATATCACGTCTGGGCTAATGCGGCAGAAAAACAAAAGGCGCCGCTGCGCCTTTTAAACGCTACTATAAAACTAACAGATCTGCTCTCCCAGAGAGAGAGCAGATCATTCAGGCAATTAATATCCCTCTAATATCATTGACGTTGGTTAACGTTGGCCCCGTGATAATCAGGTCATTCGTTGAGTGAAAGTAGCTATAGCTATCGTGTGCATCCAGATATTCCCTGGCATTGAGACCATGATGGTTTCCTCGTGACAGTGTATCGGGATAAATCATTGCTCCGGCAGCGTCTTCAGTACCATCAATACCGTCACTGTCACCAGCAACGGCCCAGATGTCAGCTTCACCCTGTAAGGAACAGGCGAGGCTAAGCAGAAATTCCGTATTACGCCCGCCTTTTCCGCCTTTGCCCGCGCCTACAGTAACGGTTGTCTCACCCCCTGAAAGCAAAATGGCAGGCCTTTTAACGGGATGACCATATGCCTTCACTGACTGCGCAATTCCCGCCATCACGATGGCGACCTCACGGCTTTCACCTTCAATGGCATCTCCTAATATCAGTGGCGTAATGCCATGTTGCCGGGCTGATTCTGCCGCCGCCTGCAACGCCATTGAAGGTGTGGCAATCATTTTCACCTGGCCATGGGGAAAGGAAGGTTGGTCGCAGGAGCGCAACAGAACCTTCCGCACCGCCTCGCTAACAGAGATACGATACCGTTCGAGCACGTTGAGAGCATCGGCGGGCGTACTGTTATCCGCAATCGTCGGCCCGGAAGCCACATCTGTGGGGTTATCGCCGGGGACATCACTGATGATCAATGACACCAGGCGTGCAGGTTGGGCAAGTAATGCGAGCTTACCGCCTTTAACCGCAGAAAGATGACGTCTGACTAAATTCATCTCTTTGATATTGGCGCCGCTATGCAACAAAGCACGGGTAATTTCCTGCTTGTCAGCAAGGGTAATACCCGGCACAGGTAAAGCCATCAGCGCTGAGCCGCCCCCTGAAATCAGAGCGATGACCAGATCGT
This sequence comes from Klebsiella sp. R445, assembly GCF_051131755.1. Classification (NCBI taxonomy): domain Bacteria; kingdom Pseudomonadati; phylum Pseudomonadota; class Gammaproteobacteria; order Enterobacterales; family Enterobacteriaceae; genus Klebsiella; species Klebsiella sp. R445. Next base: position 478,910 of record NZ_CP180446.1, on the reverse strand, counting down.
CGGCGGACAAATCTGAAATAGCCTGGGCTATCAGCATGGCCGCCGTTTGGCTCATCGAATCCGATACCGGATGAGCCGCTTCTAGTATTCGGATCCTGCCGGCGGGTACGGCGTGGCCGTAACGTGTTACGACTACGCCACTAACCTCCACATCCGGCCAGGCTGCATCCACTGCCGCGGCCATGGCAGCAGATGCTTTACCTGCACCGATGACCACACATCGACCTTTGGGTTTTTCTGGCAGATAGGGCGGTATGATTGGCCCCGGACGGGCACTATCAATGGCCTGTTGAAAAATATCCCGCAGGATCTCTGCAGCCTGTTCATTTCTCATGATTACGCGGTCTCAGATAGGTGTACTTTAGCTTCGATAAAATGCACCAAAGCGTGTGTAACATCAGCGGTATTGGCAGTTCCACCGACATCTGGCGTCAAAATTCCGTTCTCGCATACGTACTCGATGCCTTCCATGATAAGCGCTGCTGCATCACGTTCGCCCAGGTGCTCAAGCATCTGAACTGCTGTCCAGAACGTCGCTATCGGATTCGCAATACCTTTTCCTGTGATATCAAATGCTGAACCATGTATCGGTTCGAACATCGATGGGAAACGGCGCTCGGGATCGATATTGGCGGTCGGAGCGACACCTAAACTGCCCGCCAGCGCGCCGGCAAGGTCAGACAAGATATCGGCATGTAGGTTGGTTGCGACGATGGTATCCAGCGTGCTGGGATGCAGAGTCATGCGGTGCGTCATGGCATCAACCAGCATTTTATCCCACTGTACATCCGGGAACTCCTGAGCCACTTCAGCCGCGATCTCATCCCACATCACCATACCGTGACGCTGGGCGTTAGATTTCGTCACTACGGTAAGGAGCTTACGCGGACGAGACTGCGCCAATTTGAATGCATAGCGCATAATTCGCGTGACACCGACACGTGTGAAAATCGCCACCTCAGTACCGACTTCTTCCGGTAAACCGCGGTGCGCCCGGCCGCCATTACCGGAATACTCGCCTTCAGAGTTCTCACGCACGATAACCCAATCAAGATCGCCAGGGCCCCGGTTGCGCAGGGGCGAAGTAACGCCCGGCAAAATTTTAGTCGGGCGCACGTTAGCGTACTGATCAAAGCCCTGACAAATAGGGAGTCGCAGCCCCCACAGCGTGATGTGGTCAGGTACATCTGGTGCACCCACCGCACCGAAGTAAATCGCATCGAATTTTTTCAGCGTGCTTAATCCATCTTCCGGCATCATCACACCATGTTTTTTGTAATAGTCAGAGCCCCAGTCGAAGGTCTGTATATCAAACTTCAGCTGCGGATCGTGCCGGGTAAGCGCCTGCAGTACTTCAACACCGGCTGAGATGACTTCCGGGCCGATGCCGTCAGCAGGAATGGCCGCAATTTTGTAGTTACGCATAGGTATTTCTCCGATCAATGGCTATGGGTATGTGGATGGGGAATATCTACCATTTTCGGTTTATTCCCCTTAATAGAAAGAATCAGAACAATCATGGCTGAGAGCGTCAGCAGCCCGGCAACAAAGTAGAGTCCCCAGGTATAGCTGTTGGTTTGCTGGCGAATGACACCAATCATCATTGGGCCAACAAAACCGCCGAGATTACCGATGGAGTTAATGGTTGCTATCCCTGCCGCAGCAGCAGGGCCGCTAAGGAATACCGTTGGCATGCTCCATAACGGTGGTTTGGATGCGCTAATCCCAACGGTGACGAGCGTCAGCGCGACGATCACGGTGAACAGGGAGCCTGCGCTGCCAGCGTAAACCAGTCCTGCTACCGCCAGTAAGCAGGCACCAATTACATGCCAGCTGCGTTCTTTAGTGCGATCTGAGTGGCGAGCCCACAGAATCATGCCAATGACGCCGAATATTGCCGGGAAAGCATTGAGGAAGCCGATCTCCAATGACGACGCGCCGAAGCTTTTAATGATTTGAGGTGACCAGATCCCCAGTGTGTATAACCCTGCAGAGGTGCCGAAATAGACCAGCGCCAGCGCCAGTACCCGCATATCGGCCAGGCCACGCCATGCACTGGTATGGCTTTGTTTTGCCGCCGTAGCCATCTGTTCCGCCTGCATGGTGTTTTCTAACCACTCGCGCTCTTCGTCCGTCAGCCATTTGGCTTTAGCCGGACGGTCAGTCAGGAAGAAAAGTACGACGACACCGAGCACGACAGCTGGAATCGCTTCAAGGATAAACATCCATTGCCAGCCCGCGTAGCCGAGCAGACCATGCATCTCCAGTAAGGCAGCAGAAACAGGGGACCCTAATGCAGTAGACAGTGGCGCGGCGGCCATAAAGATCGCGGTCACTTGAGCGCGTTTTGCAGCAGGGAACCAATAGCTGAGATAAAGGATGATGCCAGGGAAGAAACCGGCTTCAGCCACGCCGAGCAGGAAACGCAGCGTGTAGAAGCTGGTGGTGCCTTGCACGAATGCCATACATCCAGAAACTAATCCCCAGGTGATCATCACTCGGGCGATCCAGATACGAGCACCGACTTTATGCAATATTAAATTCGATGGTACTTCAAAGAGAAAATAACCGAGGAAGAAAATACCTGCCCCAAAACCAAATATTGTCGGCGAGAATCCCAAGTCCTGATTCATAGTTAATGCGGCAAAGCCAATATTGACTCTGTCGAGAAATGCGATGAAGTACAGCAGCATGATAAAGGGAATAATGCGCAGCGTTATTTTACGCATTACCCTTTTTTCGAGTTGAGAGTTCATATTAACCTGCTCCAGATTGTGTAGGGTTGTGTTGGTTTTTTGTTATCAACTCCAGTATGCAGTTTTAGCTTGTCAGATCAGCCGAAGTAGATTATATAAACTATATGAATAATGCTTCTCCGAGATAAAAATGGATATAAATCAACTACGTTGCTTTGTGATTGTGGGTAAAGAACTCCATTTTGGTCGGGCGGCCCAAAGAATGGAAATGATGCCTGCGTCACTTTCTCGCTTCATTCGCCTGCTTGAAGAAGACCTCGGCGTGCGGTTGTTAAATCGCTCAACACGTAACGTTTCGTTAACCTCAGAAGGGGCTTTATTTATCGATGAGGCCTGTAAAGTTATCGATCAATTTGATGCATTGGCGATGAGTTTTAAAAAAAGAGCGAAAGACGAGCGACGAACATTTCGTATTGGTGCGATTGATAGCGCAGCACACGGATTAGTTCCGGCGTTACTCAACCGTTTTTTGCCAAAACACCCAACCAGCGACATTCATATCATCGAAGATAAAACCATCAACCTGCTGCCAAAATTAAAATCGGGCTGGCTGGATATCATTATCATTCGCGCACCGCAAATTATAGATGCGTCGATTGATGTCAAGTTTATTACTCAGGAAAGCTGTGTTCTGGCGGTGCCGCTGAATCATTCTTTAGTCGATAGATCAGCAGTTACAATCGAAGATTTTAAACATGAACCGATCATTATTCCCGATCGTCGGACCCGGCCGCATAGCCATGATCTCACCATGAGTTTGTATAAACATGCGGGTCTGACACCGCATATCGCCCAGTTTGCTGAAGAGAAACAGACTATATTGAGCCTGGTTGCGGCAGGTTTAGGTCTGGCGGTGGTGCCTTCATCCTATAACACGATGAACAGAGAAAATATTAAATACATACCGTTAGCGCTTCCAGTAACAATCAAAGGCTTACCACTCAGCATTGCCTGGCAGAAAGGTAATGAAGACGTTTATTTGCATGAAATACTGTCTGTGTTAAATGATTACAAGCACGAGCTTACTGAAAAACTTTAAAAGGACGCGATCCTCGATTTTGCGCGGATTGCTGATAAGCGGCGGGGGACGGCCCATTTTAAGCCTGCCGCCGATGTTCCAGTGGCGAACAGCCGTAAACGCGTTTGAATGTCGTACTGAAGGCACTCTCTGAACCATAGCTTTGCCCCAAAAGTACACAAGTTCTGTAGAACATCAGCGATGGAAGTGTTCACCTCCAGAATGAATCGGTTCATTAATGAATTTTTTGCACTAATGCATTCGCAATTCACAGACTAATCGTGGTTGGATTTTTATCTTAAAATGAAGGCTCTTACAGGGTGGAGGTACTCACAGTGGAATTTTCAGTATTAAGCAATAACATTAAAATGCCGATGGCGGGTTTTGGCGTTTTTCAGGTCACCAACAAAGACGAGTGCAAACAGTCTGTGTTAACTGCCATCCGTGCCGGTTATCGCCTTATTGATACTGCTGCAGTATATGGCAATGAAGACGCGGTTGGTGACGCAGTTCGTCAGGCGATTGCTGGTGGCTTATGTACACGTGAAGAGTTATTTATTACCTCAAAACTATGGGTTCAGGACATGGCTGACTACGATACGGCCAGAAAAGGTATCGCGGCGTCGTTAGCTAAATCGGGTCTTGAATACTTTGACCTCTACTTATTGCACCAGGCGATGCGCGACTATTTTAGCGCGTGGCGTGCATTAGAAGATGCTTACGACGAAGGTAAGCTTAAGGCCATTGGCGTATCCAATTTTTATGCTCACGTGTTAACAAACTTTTGTGAGACCGTCAGAATCAAACCGATGGTGAACCAGGTTGAACTGCATCCTTACTTTGCACAACCCGAGGCCCTGGAAACGATGAAATACTATGGTGTTCAGCCAGAGGCCTGGGCACCATTAGGCGGTGGAAGACATAACCCGTTTGAGAATAAAATGCTCCAGCATATTGCTGACGCTCATCAAAAATCAATTTCTCAGGTTATATTGCGCTGGAATATCCAACGCGGCGTTACGGTTATCCCAAAATCTACTCATCAGCAGCGTATTGAAGAAAATATCGCCATCTGGGATTTTTCATTGACAGAAGGTGAAATGGAGCAAATTAGCACTCTTGATTTAGGCTATGTTGGTGAATCGGTAAAACACTTTAACCCTGAGTTTGTTCGTGGCTGCCTTGGCGTAAAAATTCACGATTGATTTAAATTGATCTGTTTATATCTAAGAATGCCTGGGGTCTTCCCTGGGCAATTATTGCGTGGATACGCTTCATAGACCACGCCAAACAGGAGTTCAACAATGAAACCAGAAGATAATACGCATAGCGTTGTTGCCGACGTCGCCCCTGCGATGGCTGCGTATGCTGAACGATTTATTCAAAAGGATCTCTGGAATCGTCCGGAATTGTCCCGTCGTGACCGCAGTTTAGTGACGGTTGCGGCGCTTATCAGCCGTCACGACACGGCTGAACTTCCCCATTACTTTAACGTTGCGCTGGACAGTGGCGTGAAACCAGCGGAAATCGCGGAGACGATTACCCACTTAGCCTTTTACGCCGGCTGGCCTAATGCCACCGCTGCGGCGTTGGTTGCACATAACATTTTTGTGCAACGCCATATTGATATGGCGTCATTGCCGGGTGAGAAAGTGGACTTTCTCCCTCTGGATGAAGAGACGGAAAACAAACGTGCCACCCTGGTCGAGTCAAACTTTGGTAAGGTTTCGCCGGGCGTGGTGAAGTACACGACGCAGGCGCTATTCCTCGACCTGTGGTTGCGGCCTGACCTGGCGCCGCGCGACAGAAGTCTGATAACAGTAAGCGCACTGGTGACTGCCGGACAGGTGGCCCAGGTGCCTTATCATCTGAACCGGGCAATGGATAATGGCCTGACCGAGATTCAGGCCTCAGAGATATTGACTCAGTTAGCCTTTGTTTCGGGTTGGCCAAATATCTTCTCGGCGTTACCGGTATTTAAAGAGGTGTTCGCAGGCAGAAATCCGGACTAGCCGATAATGTGTATCAGAGGCCTGGTTTGTTTCACGACCAGGCCTCTGATGGGCAGTTAATCGAGTTTTTTATCATGAATGAACTGGCTGACTAAATCGGCAATCTGCACATTATTGAGGTCAGAGAACGGGAAGTGGGTATTCCCTTTAATACCGACCTCAGGCAAATGCGTCACCGTCACATCCCCGCCGTGCTTGTTCACCACGTCACGCCACTCGCGAGCCATTGCCAGACGCACGCGCCAGCTGTCTTGCGCGGGCATAGTTACAGGCTTATCCGGTATGTTATCGCCATAAATAATCAGAATCGGGATTTTAGTCAGCGCCATAAACTGTTCCATCGGCACCGGCTCACCCTTCAGCGTGTCGAACGCGCTTGGCATCGGGGCAGGGAGCTCTTTCTGCGGAAAGACAAAGCTGCTGCCAGGCTCGAAGGCGACAATGGCTTTAACCTTGTCGTTTTTCATCGCCGTATACCAGCCAGGTCCACCACCTTGCGAGTGGGTGAAGAGGATCGCCGGGCCGGATTTATCCACGACGGCGGACATCGCATCCGAGATAACATTGATATCAAACGGCCCGGTATTCGGGGTCATCTGACGGAAATACTGATTCAGCGTTTCTTTATCGTGAGAGAACTGGACGCCTTTAAAATAGTCTGGCCACACGCCAACACGGAACTGATTAAACCACAACTGCTCATCCGGTTTTGGCGTTACCGTCCCTTCTACGGCTGTGCGCCCGGCACTGCCCCGACGTGGCTGATCGACAAGATAAGTTGAGAACCCGCGACGCAGAAATATGTTCTGGAACCCTTCGCGGCCATCCGGGGTGCTTTCCCAGGTACGGGAGAACTGACCGGCACCGTGCAGCATGACGATAGGGTATTTATGCGGATTTTCCGGGATTTGGTAGAACACCGATGCATGATCGCCATGATAAGTTTGACCGGCAGAGTCCAGCGGCTTTTTCGCGTCAAATGTGCCTGGTGCCGTGATAATGGTGCCACCAGCAGCAAAGCTCCCTTGTTCCTGAATGACCAGTGGCTCGGCATAGACCGACTGCGCCACCAGGCCACCTGCCATCACGCCGATGGCCAGCGTTTTTACTATTGTCTTCAAGATGACATCCTCTGTTATGTTTGCCGTTCAATCATATCTGAGTTAGCGGCGTTAATTATTTAGCACCCTTGATTGCCCTTATTGAGCTGCCTCATCAATGCGCACAATTATCCGCGTATTGCCTCTAACGTTGCCGCTGCGGGTGCGGTAATCAGCATTCTACGGGTGGGATCATGCGCCATAATTAACGCTCTCTATTTGCTCGCGAGCGCCTGCTGCAGCGCCTTTTCAGCTCGTATTGCTGCATCCTTTTCGCCATGTTCATGCAGCACCTGCGCCAGCTGACGCAACTGGGCTGCCGTCAGACCGACCCGCATACTCGCTCGCGTGTGCGATAGCAGCTGTGCTTCAACGCCTGGTGTGGCTGCTAATGCGCCAACCGTTGCCAGCTCGCGGCTTTGCCAGTCGAGGTTATCGCGGGCAAAAATGTCGCCGAACAGATGCGTTTGCAGAAATTGATTAATGACCGGCGCAAAATCAAACAGAGGGCCGCGGACGGGAGCGCCTGAGATGGTGGTCTGGTTCGCGGTACCGACACGACGCAGCTCATCCCCGACGGGGACGGGGGCGACCGGCTCTTTACCCACGACGTCTTCAATGCCCCGTTGTTGACGCGCTTCGACGACCTTCATCAGTTCACTCAGGGCATTCAGGCTACGGGGGAAGCCCGTATAAGCGTAGAGCTGGACCAGAATTTCTTTGCTTTCGTTGATGGTGAGACCGGCATCAAGCCCCTGATTCAGGGCAGCATTTAATTTATCCATCTGACTGCTGGCCATCGATGCGGCAATCAAAGGGATAGCCTGCTGACGAGCGGTCAGCGTATCTGAAACCGTTTGTGCCTGGTTCATTTCTGCGGTTCCTGTATTAACTGGCGCAGCATTTGCCGTGAGAGCGAAACTAAAGGTTAGCAGTGCTGCTGCCGTTAAGGTCTTAATGGGCGTGGTATTGTTCATCTGTCACTTTCTCCATCCAGTCAACGCTTTTACCCTCTACAACCCCGGTTATCGCCAGGTGCGTCATGGCGCTGCCAGGCGCAGCGCCATGCCAGTGTTTGACGCCTGCCGGGCAAGAGACAACGTCGCCAGCCCGTATGACCTGCACCGGTTGGCCTTCCTGCTGGGTGAGCCCGATGCCGGAGGTCACAACCAGTCGCTGACCTGCCGGATGCGTATGCCAGGCGGAGCGGGCACCAGGTTCAAAGGTGACATACGCGCCGGAAACCTGAATCTCGTTATCCGGTTTGAACAAGGGATCAACCCGCACGCGACCGGTAAAGTTCTCTGCTGGCCCATTCACTGCGTTCTGGCTTCCGGAAGGCGCGATCTGGACCGCGGAGGGTTGCTCTGCAGCCCAGGATGAAACGGTAAAGAGAGGCAATAACAGCCCGAGGTAACGTAAATGTCTGTTCATTACAAAGCGTCCTTATCTACGATGGTGAGGATGACCTGTAATAATTCTAATAAGGGTGTGATGTCGTCAGGCTGACGCCACCCTGACAATTCTGTCAGTTAACGGTTATTGCGGTGACACGGCTTTGAATTTTCTGAAAATAAGACACCAAAGCAAGAATCGGGTAATTAACGAAAATAAAACGACAATGGATGTTTTGATTTTTCATTGCTCGCTCCTTTTATCAGAGAATTGAACAGGAATGTCATTTAACCAGGGCCATTCTGCCGCTTGATTGCCAGCATAATGCTGACAGTGACCTGACAACGTTGTCAGGAATACCCATTCGTCCCAGCTTGTTTCCTGACAAAAATGTTATTTCACTGTCACGTTGCTGACAGCGCTATATCCCTAACCTGAGTCGGCAAATTTAATTCTGCTGGCATGCATGGCCAGGCTGACAATTAACGGGAGATACAATGAAGTTCAGTCTTTTAAGTGCAATACTGCTCACGGCAATAGCCGGAGTGACGTCAGTCAATGCGGCTGATTACAAGAAAAATCCCTTCACACTGGTCTATGACGGTGCCATCACTGAGAACGTCAAAGGCAAGGTCAACATCCATCCGGTGAAATACGATCTGCACGGCATCCAGATTGCGGCGAATGTCTATACACCTGCGAATTACGATCCTGTCAAAAAATACCCTGCCGTGGTGGTTGCACATCCTAATGGTGGCGTAAAAGAGCAGGTCGCGGGTTTATATGCCCAGCGCCTCGCCGGGCAGGGGTACATCACGATTACCGCCGACGCGGCTTATCAGGGTGCAAGCGGGGGGATACCTCGCAGTGTGGATAAACCGGCTAATCGCATTGAGGATGTTCACGGCATGGCTGATTACATTAGCCAGTATCCGGGCGTTGATACTTCCCGCATCGGTCTGCTGGGTATCTGCGGAGGCGGCGGGTATTCACTGGTGGCCGCCGAGACGGATAAACGATTCAAATCGATTGCAACCATCAGCATGTTTAACTCAGGTCTGGTACGGCGCAATGGCATGCAGGATTCACAGCTGGATACTATCCAGCAGCGGCTTCAGCAGGCTTCTGATGCCCGCGCTCAGGAAGTTGCCGGCGGCGAAGTGCTTTATTCCGGCGATGCAAACCTGACAGACGAACAGATCGCCAAATTGCCCTTTGCCTTATATCGGCAGGGCTATGAGTACTACTGGAAAACGCACGCACACCCGAATTCAACGTTTAAATACACTACCAGCAGCTTGTTGGACTTGATGAACTTTGACGTGACCGATCATATCAATCTCATCAATAAACCACTGCTGATGATTGCCGGCACAAAAGCGGATACATTGTATATGACCGAAGAGGCGTTCGCGAAAGCGACCGGAACGAAGGACAAAGAGCTGTTCCTGATCGATGGCGCCACCCATATTGAGACCTACTGGGTGCCTAAATACGTTGATCAGGCAGTGCAAAAGTTAGACGTTTTCTTCGATAAGAATATTTAGCAACAGCTTAACGATGTCACCCCAGTCGGACAGGCTGGGGTGCATCACTCTCTGAGTGAAAGGAAATGTGGTTTCTGTCGCTCAAAGTTTAAGGGGAAGGGCATGGATACATTCTTTAATAAGCGCAGGGTTGCAGAGTTGTGGCTGGCTTGCGTTGCGGCAGGGTGGGGAATAGGTTTTCCTGCGATGAAACAAGCCGTTAACGAGCATCCGGTATTGATGGTACTGGGATTACGTTTTCTACTTTCAGCATTGCTGATACTGCCTTTTAGCATCAGAAGAATGAGATCGATGTCAGGAAAAACGCTCGTGGTTGGGATTCTTTTAGGCATGCTACTGGGTGCGGCATTCCTCTTCCTGATTTTCGGGCTACAGATGACTACTGCATCTAACACCGGATTTCTGGCGGGTCTGAGTGTCATATGGGTGCTGTTATTATCCGGGCCATTAACGGGAAAGTTACCTTCATATGAAGCCGTACTGGCGACACTTTTTGGGGTAGCTGGCTTGTATATAATGTCTGATATTAACGGCTGGCAACTTCAGTGGGGAGATACACTGGTGGTGATCGGCTCGGTATTCACTGCGATACATATTCTGGCTCTCGACAGATTTAGTGCCCATCACGACAACTTATCACTGACTTTTTTGCAAATTGCCACGATGGCGGTATTAATCATATTTATTCAGTTTGGCAGGAGTGAGCCGCCAATACCAGCCACGTGGGATCGAGGGTTGATATTTACACTTGTGGTGACGTCAATCTTCTCAACAGTGCTAGCGTTCTGGGTTCAGACTCGCTACCAACGTTTCACCACGCCGACACGCGCAATACTGATTTACAATCTTGAGCCAGTGTTTTCAGCCATTTTTGCCGTCTGGTTACTACACGAGATATTGCCTGCCAGGGTCTTACTGGGCGGGAGCCTTATTTTACTGGGGATGTGTCTTCCAGGTATTTTTGCTGCGGTTGTCCGGAACCTTAGTAAACGTGACAACGATTCCGTGAGCGATTATACCGGCGAACATTGAAACGAGCAGGATGCGCGATAATTTCATCAGAACGTGATTGCTGTGCTGTGGCCAGATTTGCAGTGGCTACAGGGAAGGGAAGCGCTAATCATTTTTGCCACTGCATGAAGGCGATGAATTGGATGCTAGCAAGGGCATTGAGAAATCGCCTGTATAAAGGGTGCTTCATTAACCTTTACAGCCTATTTAACATAATATACATTATGCGCACCAATGGACCTATAGCCAAAATGCACGATTTCCACAGGACAATCACCATGGCTTTATTGAGCTACAATCTCTTGCTCAATACTTTTGTAGGATGAACACCGCACCGGAATTTCTCTCGATTCTCGACTCGATATGTACCGACTCCGGATCTATCGACCGGTATCTTCCCTGCGTCGTGCAGTCGGTACCTATAGACAGGCGGACATTGCCTGATAAACATTATTCAGATTGATGTGCTTACGGAACACCCCATCTCGTTAGCTAAAGTTCCTTTCGTCGCTTTGATCAAGGCTGAGACTTTTGCTGGTAGCGAGGACCAAATAGTCAGTTTCGGATTTGTTTTGCTCTCAATCAGATCTACGGTAACCTGGTAATCACAAAAGTTGGCGCTTTTCGGCGTGGTTTGATCCATCAAAAAAGCCGCATACTGCCCTTTATCAGGACTGACGCCGATAAAAATAATCTTCCAGTAAGCACTAGGAATCTCAACCAAAGGATCCGCAGGTAACGTCGCAATATGCCTTTCGAAAAGCGGCCCCGTTACTGAATAAACTGCAGTAACATCACTTCGGTTGGCCAATTCGCGTTCTTTGGTTTCTAACCTTACCCAGGCTCCCTGATTGAGGTCCGCTTTTTGTGGTGTAATATTCGACAGATAATTAAGGGATTGCCAGTCTGACGCGCCCCCCAATCCAGCCAATGGTGCCTGGTGTCCGCGATCTACCCCAAGAAGTGCATTTGCATTTATATAGGCATCTGGGGGTAACGTATCAGTTGTAGGTAATGCAGGATCCTGTTTCCAGTCTCTTGGCCGTCCGCTTGCCTGGCTGGCTTTAGTTATTTTATACGCCACCCAATTAGCAAATTTACTGTCGCTATTATTGTTCAGCGTGTAGCTTTCGCGATCTAATGGTTTGGGGGGCTGATGATGGTGTGTTGAATAGCTTACTATCGTGAATATTTCCATCAATATACTCTTGCGTTGCAGCTGCTATCGCAGGATTCATAACAAGTATATCCTGTGAGCTCCTCATAAATACATCGTCATTGTTTGCAGGCCCGGTAATGTAGTTAAACCAGGCAAGTGTTTTTTCTTTAATATCTTCAGAACGCATGACTTATCTCCAGGGAATATTAAATAATTGCAATCACCATACAATGATACGGGCAAAGCAAGTGATTGCCTTGTGGTTGATTACATATTAATAGACAATGAGTTAACATCAAACGCGCAGTATGAAGACAGACAAGTAACTTACATTGCTGGTTGCAATGGTGATCGAGCCAGAATATCTGGCGAGCTGCAAATTTGATGTTTTACTAGCTTATATTCTGCCCGTATTTTATCAATCAACTAATCCAGGTAATCTTCAAATGTTAGTGCCGAGGTTGACTTAACATTCAAAAATCAAATCAATGATTATTATGGAGATAACGCTAAAACATTACAGCGAGCAATTCACACGATATGGATGAATGTCTTAAAATATTTATTTATTCGATCATTAAAACTGCACGCTTTTATTTTTAAGAATATTATGCTTTTTAACGAAATGGCAAAAAGTGAAATTTCCAGAAAATAACTGTAATGACTGTTCGCTATCGCCAAGGGGCATAGAACGAAAGATGCGCCTGCGGGCGCATCTTTCGTTCTCTTCAACACCTCAGCTCCCTGCTGTATTCTCGGTCCAGTCAAACGCCAGCTGTTTCGCGGTCCGTTCCGCCAGTGCTCTGTCAGCCAGGCGTTCAACTAAATGCAGACACATATCAATACCCGCCGAGATACCCGCTGAAGAGACAATCGACCCCTCATCAACCCAACGCAGGCCCTCTTTTACGGCTAGCTGCGGGAACATGGCACGCAAATCGGCGATATCTTCCCAATGGGTGGTGGCCGATTTATCAGTCAACATACCGGCCTTCGCGAGTAAAAACGCTCCCGTGCACACGGAAGCGGTTATCGTCGTGGTTAAGGACTGCTGACGGATCCAGGCAATGACCGCGTCCTTTTTCAGCTCTGCATCAACAACGCCTCCGGGAATTATCAGGCAGTCGATTGGCGGGTGGTTGTCGATTGTCACTTCCGGGGTTAGCTTCAGGCCGGCGCGTGCATGGATGGTGTCCTGCGTTTCGCCGATCGTAAAGACGTTAAACCGCGCCGGTTCTCCCCGATGTACCCGGGAGGCACAGGTAAAGACCTCATAAGGCCCGGCAAAATCGAGCACTTCAACATTATCGAAAATATAGATCCCCACGTTTACAGGCATAAATGCACTCCCTCGGCGGTGCAAAATAAACAGCGAAATAGTATTTTTAAACCCGCTCAACATTACTCTGTTTTATTTTTTCTACCAAAATACAGAAATCTAATGATGCCCGGATGAAACAGTTGTCGTCATCATGCTGGCGATAGTTGCATCACATAATATGTGGTTTTTCCTTTGCATCTCTTCCGCCCGTGGGCGATCCCTTCCCTATTCCCGCAAACAGATAGCGCTCAAGGCCGCAACAGCCAGGCTCCAACGCCGTAGCGATCGTCAATACAACATTTCAGTAGCTACTCAGCCTGGATGAACGCCGTGCTTTGTTTTTGTGAAACTCTTGCACCTTTTTTGACGCTAACGGCTCGTATTGTTCCTTTTTGGTGCTCGGGAATATCCGTCACTTTCTGGGTACTTCAGTCGATAAATAAATATTTCCATATGTTTCATCAAGATAAAAAGATGGCATCAAAATTGCCTTTATCGACGTGGCAGACCGACACAGTAAAAAAAACGTACGATTAAATGCACACACAACCACATAACAACACGATTTCTCCATACAGGATGCTTTATGAAAAAAATGATGCTCTCCACTCTGGTTGCCGCCGCGTCTCTGTTCGCTGTCGCGCAGCAAGCGCATGCTGGCACCACGTTGGATGCAATTAAGAAAAAAGGGTTTGTTCAGTGCGGTATCAGTGATGGTTTGCCGGGCTTCTCTTATGCCGATGCAAGCGGCAAATTCACCGGTATTGATGTGGATCTCTGCCGGGCGACGGCCGCCGCGGTGTTTGGCGACGCCAGCAAGGTCAAATACACCCCGCTGACGGCCAAAGAGCGCTTCACCGCCCTGCAATCCGGCGAAGTGGACATTCTGTCCCGCAATACCACCTGGACGTCGTCACGTGATGGCGGGATGGGATTCTTGTTCGCCGGGGTCAACTATTATGACGGGATCGGTTTCCTGACCCACCAAAAAGCCGGCCTCAAAAGCGCGAAAGAGCTGGATGGTGCCACCGTCTGCATTCAGGCCGGGACGGATACCGAGCTGAACGTGGCGGACTACTTCAAAGCCAACAAAATGCAATACACCCCGGTGACCTTCGATCGCTCTGACGAATCCGCGAAAGCCCTCGACAGCGGCCGTTGCGATACGCTGGCTTCCGACCAGTCTCAGTTGTATGCGCTGCGTATTAAGCTCGGCAAACCGGATGAGTTTATCGTCCTGCCGGAAGTGATTTCGAAAGAACCGCTGGGCCCGGTGGTACGCCGTGGTGATGACGACTGGTTCACCATCGTCAAATGGTCGCTGTACGCCATGCTGAACGCCGAAGAAATGGGTATTACCTCGGCAAACGTCGAGCAGATTGCGGCGAAACCGTCCAACCCGGACATCGCGCACCTGCTGGGCGCGGAAGGTGACTTCGGCAAAGACCTCAAGCTCGACAACAAATGGGCGTTCAACATTATCAAACAAGTCGGTAACTACCAGGAAAGTTTTGACCGCAACGTGGGTAAAGACAGCGCGCTGAAAATCGCACGTGGCCAGAATGCGCTCTGGAACCAGGGCGGCATCCAGTACGCCCCGCCGGTACGTTAATTCTGTTTCCAGTCGGGTACCGCACCCTGCGGTACCCAATGCGCTTTTTTGATTGAGGTTTCATCATGTCTCAACGCCCAACCGTAAAAAGGGATTTTTCGTTCGGTAATCCTACGGTTCGCGCCTGGCTTTACCAGATAGCCGCCATTGTGGCCGTCTTTGTTGTCGTGGGGTATCTGATCCATAACACGGTGATCAACCTGGCCAACCGCGGTATTACCTCCGGCTTTGGTTTTCTTGATCGTAGTGCCGGGTTCGGCATCGTCCAGCATCTGATTGATTACTCGGAAGGTGATACCTACGCGCGCGTGTTCCTCGTGGGGTTAACCAACACCCTGCTGGTTTCCGCGCTGTGTATTGTTTTTGCCTCCGTACTCGGGTTCTTTATCGGCCTGGCACGGCTGTCAGATAACTGGCTGCTGCGCAAGCTCTCGACTATCTATATTGAAACCTTCCGTAATATCCCGCCGTTGCTGCAAATATTCTTCTGGTATTTCGCGGTGCTGCGTAATTTACCCGGCCCGCGAGAAGCACTGAGCGCCTTCGACCTGGCCTTTGTCAGCAACCGCGGGCTGTATATCCCCTGGCCCACCTGGGCGCCCGGCAGCTGGCCGTTCGTGATTGCCCTTGGATTGGCGATCGCTGGCAGCATTGGCCTGCGCCATTACAACCGCCAACATCAGTTGAAGACCGGCCAGATGCGCCGGACCTGGCCGCTGGCCACCGGGATGATCATCGTCTTCCCGCTGGTCGCCCACCTGCTGTTTGGTGCCGCCACCCACTGGGATGTCCCGCAGCTGCGCGGCTTCAACTTCCGCGGCGGTTTCGTGATGATCCCGGAGCTGGCGTCGCTGACGCTGGCGCTATCGATCTACACCTCGTCGTTTATTGCCGAAGTGATCCGTTCCGGCATTCAGTCGGTCCCTCACGGGCAAAGTGAAGCGGCCCGTTCGTTAGGCTTGCCGAACCCCGTGACCATGCGTCAGGTGATCATCCCGCAGGCGATGCGGGTCATCATTCCGCCGCTGACCAGTCAGTACCTCAACATTGTGAAAAACTCCTCACTGGCGGCGGCAATCGGCTACCCGGATATGGTCTCACTGTTTGCCGGTACGGTACTGAATCAGACCGGTCAGGCAATCGAAACCATTGCCATCACCATGGCGGTGTACCTGATTATCAGTCTGCTAATTTCGCTGCTGATGAACCTCTACAACCGCAAAATCGCGCTGGTTGAGCGTTAAGAGAACGTAATGACTATGTCTGTGACCTCACATGAAACACCGCCAGTGCCGACCAACCCGGCGAGTAGAGCCTGGGCCTGGGCACGTAAAAATCTGCTCTCCAGCTGGACCAACACCCTGCTAACCCTGCTGTGCCTGTGGATTATCTGGAGCGTTATTCCACCCGCACTGAACTGGCTGGTCTTCCAGGCCAACTGGCTGGGAACCACCCGCGCCGACTGTACCAAAGAAGGCGCCTGCTGGGTGTTTGTCCACGCCCGCTTTGGCCAGTTTATGTATGGCCTGTATCCGCATGAACTGCGCTGGCGCATCAACCTCGCACTGGTCATTGGTCTGCTGTCCATCATTCCGATGTTCATCAAATCGATGCCGCGTCGGGGCCGCTATATCGCCTGCTGGGCGGTGGCCTATCCGCTGGTGGTCTGGTTCCTGATGTACGGCGGCTTTTTCGGCCTTGAGCGCGTCGAGACCCGCCAGTGGGGCGGCCTGACGCTGACGCTGATTATCGCCTCTGTCGGGATTGCCGGGGCGCTGCCGCTGGGGATCCTGCTGGCGCTGGGGCGACGCTCAACCATGCCGGTGGTGCGCACCCTGTCGGTGATTTTTATTGAATTCTGGCGAGGCGTGCCGCTGATCACCGTGCTGTTTATGTCATCGGTAATGCTGCCGCTGTTTATGGCCGAAGGAACCACCATCGATAAGCTGGTGCGTGCCCTGGTCGGGGTGATCCTGTTCCAGTCGGCCTATGTTGCCGAAGTGGTGCGCGGCGGCCTGCAGGCGCTCCCTAAAGGACAATATGAGGCGGCGGAATCGCTGGCGCTGGGCTACTGGAAAACCCAGATGCTGGTCATCCTCCCCCAGGCGCTGAAGCTCACCATCCCCGGGCTGGTCAACACCATTATTGCGCTGTTCAAAGATACCAGCCTGGTGATCATCATCGGCCTGTTCGACCTGTTCAGTAGCGTACAGCAGGCCACAGTTGACCCCACCTGGTTGGGGATGTCGACAGAGGGCTATGTTTTTGCCGCCCTGGTCTACTGGATTTTCTGTTTTAGCATGTCGCGCTATAGCCAGTATCTGGAAAAGCGCTTTCACACCGGGCGTAAATCGCACTGAGGTTTTACATGACACACACAATGACTAATTCTGCTGACGCAATGATGATTTCGCTCGAAAATGTGAATAAATGGTACGGCCAGTTTCACGTATTAAAAGATATCAATCTGCAAGTGAAGCCGCGCGAACGCATTGTGCTTTGCGGGCCTTCAGGCTCGGGTAAATCGACCACCATCCGCTGCATCAACCACCTGGAAGAACACCAGCAAGGGCGTATCGTCGTTGATGGCATTCATCTCAACGATGATGTCCGCAACATTGAGCGCGTTCGTACCGAAGTCGGCATGGTATTCCAGCATTTTAACCTTTTCCCTCACCTGACCGTGCTGCAGAACTGCACCCTGGCGCCGACCTGGGTACGCAAGATGCCGACCAAAGAAGCAGAAGCTCTGGCCATGCACTATCTGCAGCGCGTCCGAATCGCCGAACATGCGCATAAATTCCCAGGGCAGCTCTCCGGGGGCCAACAGCAGCGCGTGGCGATTGCCCGCTCCCTGTGCATGAAGCCTAAGATCATGTTGTTTGATGAGCCAACCTCCGCGCTGGATCCGGAGATGGTCAAAGAGGTGCTCGATACCATGATTGGCCTGGCAGAAGATGGCATGACGATGCTGTGCGTCACTCATGAAATGGGCTTTGCCCGCACGGTGGCGGATCGAGTGATCTTTATGGACCGCGGCGAAATTGTCGAACAGGCACCACCGCAGGAGTTCTTCTCCAACCCGAAATCAGAACGTACCCGGGCGTTCCTGTCGCAGGTAATACACTAAACCAGCTCGCAACTCGCCCCTCTGTACAGAGGGGCAGTTTCATTCAGCCAGAAAACTCCTGACGCTGGACATCTACCGCCACCTCCAGCGCCAGCGTTGCCCCGCCATCGAAAATCACCCCTTGTAGCGGCGTGACATCGGCATAATCCCGGCCCCACGCGGTCACGATATGCTGCCCCTGAGGCATGAGATCGTTGGTCGGATCAAACTCCAGCCAGCCGCTGTCAGGGATAAAAATGGCAAACCAGGCATGTGACGCATCGGTCCCGACCAATTTTTCCTGCCCCTCTGGCGGCAGGGTTTCAATATAGCCGCTGATATAACGCGCGGGTAAGCCGACGGAACGCAGGCAGGCGATCGCCAGATGAGCAAAATCCTGGCAGACGCCGCGCTTCTCCTCTAAGACCTGTTCGGGCGGCGTGGTAACGCTGGTCGCCACTGGGTCGAAGGTAAACTCGGTAAAAATGCGATGGGTCAATGCCATTGCGGCCTGCAGCACCGGGGCATCGTCGTGGAACAGATCAGCCGCATAGCTGGCCAGCCGTTCTGAATGACGGATTAACCCGGAATCCAGTACATACTCTTTCGCCATGCGCAGGTCCGCCGTTGGGCTGGCATGCAGCAGGTATCGATATTCACCGCAGGTCAGCGCGTGGCTCTGCAGCAGATCCGCGTGGTGGATTTCGTCAATCTCAAACTCACTTTCCATCTCAATGGTCAGCGTGTCGTGCGGCACCTGAATCGAGAAATAAAAGGTCTGGTTGCCGAAATAATCACACCCCTCGTTCTGATAAACCGGCATCGGCGTGACGGTGATCCGCCGCTGTAAACAGCGCTGGCTGGCGGTATTACGCGGCAACAGGTGCGTCATGTTGTAGCATAACGTCACCGGCGAATTGTACTGGTACCTGGTAAGGTGTCGTACCCGATATTTCATAGATCAGTCTTCCACTGCGCGTTAATCAGTTGCTGCGGCCCGTCGGCGTGATCGAAATACTTGTCGCTCAACAAGGTTGTGAATTGCTCCAGTTGGCTGATTATCTGGGTCATCAGGGCATCCAGTTGCAAACGCTCACCGCTGCTTTCATCGACCTGTGCCAGCACTTCCACTTCAGCCAGCTGAATATCCGTCAGGGATTTAATGATCGGCCGCAGATCTGACGTCAGACTGGAGGTCTGGGCCTCCTGGCGCGGCAGATCGAGGAGATATTTGCGCAGACGATCGATCTGATAAATCAACGAACGCGGGTTCGTCCCGTCCAGCATTAATAAATCCAGGCCAGAAATGATATTCATCTGCCCCCGATAGCGACGCCGGAAAGAAATCAGCGCCTCAACGCTCATCAGCACCGATTCCAGAATTTGCTGTTGCTGTAGACCCGGCACCGCAGGGGTCAGCGTGTGCTTCAGCAGAATGGCGGTCAGGCGCGCCCGCTCGGCACGACGGCCAATCTCCTGGAACCGCCAGTCCATCCCGCGCAGCATGCTTTCGTGATTCAGCCCAGATAACGCCAGCAATGAGGTCACCAGATTATCCAGCGACTCTTCCGGCAGCTCCGGCAACCCGTCCTGATAGGCAACCTCTACGGTGCGAATATAATCGCGTAATTCATTGATAATGATCCGCGTATCGGCCGAGAGCATCTCTTTGACCTGCTCGCCGCAGGCCAGCATATTGAGGATATTAAACTTGATGGAGCCGGTGCGTTGACCATCGCAAACCAGCGACGCGAGTTCATGATTGAGGTCGTCGGGGGCGTCGCTTTCTGGCAACGTTCCGGTAAGCGCAGATAGCGCCCCCAACAGAATGTCGCGGCTTTCAGGCATAAAATACTCAACGCCGTTGAGCTGCTTGAACAGGATACGGATCAGACGCAGGCTCATCTCCGCGCGTTCCGCATAGCGGCCAAACCAGAACAGGTTTTCGATCACCCGGCTTGGCAGATTCCCCTCATCGCGAGGCAGAGAGTCCGTCAGCGTCGGCTGCGCGGTATCGACGTTTTCCCCGAGTATCCACGTATCTTTACTGCGCGCGCCGGACAGATCGCTGACGATAAACGCCTCCGCTGACTCGGCGACCCGCGACAGGGTTCCGGGCATCACGCAGTACCCTTCCTCGGTGGCGACGGTAAATGCGCGGAAAATCGTCGGGCGATACTCAATGCGCTGATTATCCCAGACCGGAACGTGCGATCCCGGAACATAGGCCTGAGCCACGTAATCGTGCGGGCGGGCAGAGATCTGCTGAATAATCTGCTGGCGGCTATCCGTATCGAGGCAATGGCCGTAGATACTTTTGCTGTCAAAACTGCGGTAAGCCGGTTTGATGATCAGCTGCTCAAGGTGGCTAATCACAAAATCGCGGTCTTCCGCCCGTCCGCACCACCAGGTTTGCACCGTGGGGATCGATAGCGGTTCACCAAGCAGATACTGGCTGATGTCCGCAAGGAACGCCAGCAGGGCCGGTGCTTCAAGCACTCCCGAGCCCAACGGGTTTGCCAGCACCACATTGCCGTTGCGCACCACTTCAAGCAGCCCCGGCACCCCCAGTCGCGAATCGGCGCGCAGTTCCGTCTGGTCGCAGTAAGCATCATCCATCCGGCGCAAAATCACATCGACTTCCGACAGGCCATTCAGGGACTTCAGCCAGACTCTGCCGTTACGCACCGTCAGGTCGCCGCCCTGCACCAACTGGAAACCGAGATAGTTCGCCAGATAGGCATGTTCAAAATAGGTGCTGCTGTAGGCGCCGGGCGTCAGAACCACAATGCGCGGGGTATCGGTTTTATGGCTGGCGAGGCTCGCCAGGGTATGGCGTAGCGCATGAAAGAACCCGGACAGCCGCCGCACATGGCTGGTGCGAAACAGCGAGGGCAGCACGCGGGAAACGGCGATACGGTTTTCCAGAACGTAGCCGGTGCCGCTCGGTGCCTGGGTGCGATCGCCAATGGCCACAAACTGACCATCGCCACCGCGCACCACATCGACCGCGTGGAAAATCAAATTATGCGCCCCTGGCAGGCGGATGCCATGGCACTGGCGCAGAAAGCCGGGGTGAGAAAAGATAATTTCCGACGGGATAATCCCGTCTTTCAGCAACCGCTGTTCACCATAGAGATCTTTCAGCATCAGATCGAACAGCCGTGAACGCTGTGCCAGTCCGCGCTCCACGCAGGACCACTCCTCTTCCGCCAGCAGCGTCGGGATGATATCCAGCGCCCAGACGTTCGGCGACAGCGGGTCGCCATTGAGGTTATAGGTCGCGCCATCATCGCGCAAAATACGCTGGGCCTGGCGAAGACGGTTTTCCATCCCCTCCACACCCATCTCGCTGACGCTGTTGATCACCTCCGCCCAGTGCGGGCGGAAGGTGTTCGTCAGATCGCAGGCTTCGTTATAGATGGCTGTCGGCACATTCCCGACAGAGAAAGAGGCCGGCTCACAGGCCGGCGCGCTTGATTCAGAAAAAGAAGCTGTCATGTATGCTGATTACCCGGCTCAAAACTAAATCCTAGTAGACTTCCTGCGAAGGTCCAACGTATGCGGGTATTCGTCGCCAGGCTCTTCCGCAGGCGGAGCCATCGGGCGCGGAACCTGTTCGTGCTCATAGAATGTCCTGAGCGCGCTGAAGGCCGGCGGAGGGATCAACGCCCCCTGGGTGAAGCCATGATCCCAAAAGCGATTGACCCGCCGGGCCTCGGCTTCATTGCTGTTAACCGGTCGCGTGTCGTAGTTACGCCCGCCAGGATGGCTGACGCGATAGCTACAACCGCCAATGGAAAGCCCGTTCCAGGTATCGATCAAATCAAACACCAGCGGCGTATTAACCCCCAGCGTAGGATGCAGCGCCGACTGCGGCGCCCAGGCGCGATAACGAACCGCCCCCACCATCTCCCCTTGCCTGCCGGTCGCCCGCAGCGGCACGCGGCGGCCATTGCACGCCAGCACGTAGCGGCCTTCGGTCAACCCCGACAGGCGTACCTGAATGCGTTCGACGGAGGAATCCACATAGCGCGAGGTTCCGGACAGCGTCACTTCCTCGCCCAGCACGTGCCACGGCTCGATGGCCCAGCGAAGCTCCAGCTCGATATCATCAATTTGCTGGCGCCCATAATGCGGAAAACGGAACTCTTCAAACGGCAGCAGCCACGCCAGTTTAAACGGATAGCCATGCCGCTGCAGGTCATCCACCACCTCTTTGACGTCCTGCCAGACGTAATGCGGCAGCATAAACTTATCGTGCAGTTGGGTGCCCCAACGGACCAGCGGCTTGTGATACGGCTCGTTCCAGAAACGCGCCACCAGACAGCGAAGCAGCAGCAATTGCACCAGCGACATACGGGCGTGCGGCGGCATTTCGAAGCCACGGAACTCCAGCAGCCCCAGACGGCCGCTACTGCTGCCCGCGGCGTACAGTTTGTCGATGCAAAACTCTGAGCGATGGGTATTCCCGGTGACGTCCACCAGCAAGTTGCGCATCAGTCGGTCCACCAGCCATGGCGTATCAACCAGCCCTTCCGGCATATTCTGGAAGGCGATCTCCATTTCATAGAGCACTTCGTCGCGCCCTTCATCAGGACGCGGCGCCTGGCTGGTGGGGCCAATAAACATCCCGGAAAATAAGTACGACAGGCCGGGATGATGTTGCCAGTAGGTCACCAGGCTGCGCAGCAGATCGGGACGCCGTAGCACCGGGCTGTCGGCCGGGGTCACGCCACCCAGGGTCACGTGGTTACCGCCTCCGGTACCGGTGTGGCGCCCATCCAGCATAAACTTCTCGGCTCCCAGGCGGGTCTGGTGCGCCTGCTCGTACAGCGTTTCGATATTATGAACCAGCTCATCCCAGTGGCTGGCCGGGTGAATATTGACCTCGATAACCCCGGGATCGGGCGTCAACAGCAGCTTCTGCAAGCGGGGATCTTTCGGTGGCTCATAACCTTCAATCACCACCGGGAGCTGCAACGCGCTGGCCGTCGCCTCGACGGCGTGGATCAGGGCGACATAATTCTCCAGATGAGTGACTGGCGGCAGGAACAGATGGAGCTTGCCCTCGCGCGGCTCGAGGCACAGCGCGGTGCGGACCACGCTCTGGCTGCCATTAGCCGTCGATTTTTGTTGCTGTAGAGCCTGTCGGACAACGGGGGTGGCCGATGCATCCCCCTGCGCACAGACCGGCAGCGGTTCGCGCGGCTCGAACGGATCGCGGTCGATAACCCGTTCATCTTCGGTAAGTGCCGGCAGTGAATTGAGCGGCAGACGGTAGCCCATGGCGCTGTCTCCGGGGATCAGCGTAATCAGCCCGCCGCGCATTGGCCAGGCGCTACTCCGCCACTGCTGATCCGCAAACGCAACGGGCAGAATGTAGCCCGTCGCGCTTTCTATACCGCGGCTCAGTAAACTGGCGAGCCGTCGCCGTTCAAGGTCATCATCGAGCCTGGCCTTCCTCGGGTCGGCTCCTTCCGGCAGCCCGCGCTCCAGCCACAGATAGTAGAGCGTATCTTCATAGGCGGGTTGCAGATAGCCGTTATCAACGCCTAGCTGCCGACACAGCGCCTGACCAAAGCGCTGCGCATCAGCGATGTCGTGACCGTAATCTTGATCGACGCGGGCCAGCAGTTCCGGGTCGTGCCACAGCGCCTCGCCGTCGGTGCGCCAGAAGCATCCCAATGCCCAGCGCGGGACTTCCTCCCCCGGATACCACTTGCCCTGACCGTAGTGCAGCAGTCCCCCGTGACTGAACTGCGCTTTTAGCCGCAGCAGCAGATCTTTGGCGAGACGTAATTTGTCCTTACCCAGCGCCTCGGTATTCCACTGCGCAGAATCCATATCGTCGATGGAGATAAATGTCGGCTCGCCCCCCATGGTCAGGCGCACATCGTTGGTCTGCAGCTCAACGTCAACGGCGCGTCCCAGCGCATTAATGTTCTGCCACTCATCTTCGCTGTAAGGCCGCGTGACTCGCGGATCTTCATGAATGCGCGTAACAATGTTGGTATAGCTGAATTCACATTCGCACGGGTCGGTTGCGCCGGTAATCGGGGCCGCAGACTGCGGGTCGGCCGTACAGGCTAGAGGAATATGCCCTTCGCCAGCGAACAGGCCGCTGGTTGGATCCAATCCCACCCAGCCGGCGCCGGGAAGATAGACTTCACACCAGGCGTGCAGATCGGTGAAATCCTGTTCCGGGCCTGACGGACCGTCGAGCGCTTTGACATCGGCGGTCAGCTGCACCAGATAGCCGGAGGCAAAGCGCGCTGCCAGTCCCAGATGACGCAGTATCTGCACCAGCAGCCACGAGGTATCCCTGCACGAGCCTTTTTGCAACATCAGGGTTTCCTGACAGCTCTGCACCCCCGGCTCCAGGCGAATGCCATAGTCAATTTCGTTAGCCAGCCGACTGTTGAGCTGTACCAGGAAGGTCACGATGGGCACCATTTCCTCGCAATCCACGCTGTCCAGCCACGCGTCCAGTTCAGGACTCTGTTCGGTTATCTTCAGATACGGCGCAAGCTCTTCCTGCATCAGGGCATCATACGCAAAGGGAAAATGCTCGGCATACTCTTCGATAAAGAAGTCGAACGGGTTAATCACGGTCATGTCCGCGATCACCTCCACCGCAAACTCCAGGCGTTTCATTTTTTCAGGAAACACCAGCCGCGCCTGATAGTTACCGAACGGATCCTGCTGCCAGTTAATAAAGTGGTCTTCGGGCGTCACTTTCAGCGAGTAGCCATGAATATGGGTACGTGAATGAGGCGCTGGCCGCAGGCGCAAAATATGCGGTGCCACGTTGATCAAGCGATCGAACTCGTACGTCGTAGTATGTTGAATCGCAACCCGGATGGTCATACGGCATCTCCTTGCAGGAAATGAAACCAGTTATCGGTAATCAGGTGATGAAGCGCGATCAGGCTAAGCTGAACCTCATTGAGATACAGGCTGAATTCGCGGTTCAGATCGTGTGAATTATCGACGCCGCGGGTTGCAAGCAGAAGACTGTCGATGTGATCGGAAACGGCCGACGCCCGCGGCAGTTCAGCGGCGGCCAGCTTGATTTGCTGCAGGCAATAGCGCTGCGAACGGGGGAAATGCCCATCGGTGAGCAGCAGCGTGACCACCAGCGAGCCTTTAATCGAACAGCGCATCACCCGGCGAAAGCTGAGATAGGCGCTTTGCGATTTGAGCACCTTAGACCACACCACCTGGCCTAGCTTGATGCTCTCTTCTTCACGCGCCTGCATCATCAGCGAGTTCGCGGCGTCCAGAATGCGGGTGTTCATATCGGCGCGCTCCAGATAGCGCCCCATATTGAGAAAATGCCAGCCGGCATCGCGGCTCATCGACCCGGTCAGCAGGCCGATAATTTTCTGGCAGCCTTCAATCACGGTATTAAGATAGGTATGCCGTTCAGAGCGATTGATCCCCAGGCGGATGTTCTGTCTGGCATAGAGATCCAGTTCATTAATCAGCTCCCACATTTCGCCCGGCACCACATCGCGGCTGGTTCGGATATTTTCACGCACCATTTTTAATGACGACAGCAGCGAATCGGGGTTGCTCTCGTCGGCCAGCAGAAACTTCAGCACATTACGTTCGTCTTTAATCTTATAGCGCTGGCTGAACAAGGCGACGCCGCTGTTAATTTCGATCAGGTTATACCAGGAAACGGCGATATCGCGTGGCAGATCGTAAAGCAGGTCGTCATACACACTGACTAACCGCGCGATATTCTCCACGCGTTCCAGATAACGCGCGCTCCAGTACAGGCGCGCCGCAACTCTTGATAGCATGTTCATTTGCGTTTGCTCTCCACGATCCAGGTATCCTTACTGCCACCGCCCTGCGATGAGTTCACCACTAATGAGCCTTTTTTCATCGCTACCCGCGTCAGGCCGCCGGTCGTCACGTAGGTCTCTTTGCTTTGCAAAATAAACGGGCGTAAATCAAGGTGGCGCGGCTCGAGATAATCTTTGGCGATGAGCGCCGGTGCGGTGGAAAGCTTCAGCGTCGGCTGAGCAATATAATTTCGCGGATTTTGCTGGATCAGTTCGGCAAACATCTGCTGCTCTTTTTTGGTCGAGTGCGGCCCGACCAGCATGCCGTAACCGCCAGATTCGTTGGCCGGTTTGACCACCAGCTTATCCAGATTCTGCAGAACGTACTCGCGGTGGTCATCATTCTGGCAGAGGAAGGTTTCGACATTCGGGAGAATCGGCTCTTCGTCGAGATAGTAACGGATCAGGGCCGGGACATACGCATAGACCACCTTGTCATCCGCCACCCCGGCGCCAGGCGCGTTAGCCAGGGCCACGTTTCCGGCTTTCCAGGCCCGCATCAGGCCAGGCACGCCGAGGACCGACTCAGGATGGAAGACTTCCGGGTCGAGGAACATATCGTCAATGCGGCGGTAAATAACGTCTACCCGCTCCGGGCCGTAGATCGTTTTGGTGTAGACGCAGTCGTCGTCGCCGACAAACAGATCGGCGCCCTCTACAAGTTCAACCCCCATTTGCTGGGCCAGGAAGGCATGCTCGAAGTAGGCGGAATTATAAATCCCCGGCGTCAGCACCACGATTTCCGGACGTTCAATCTGCCGCGGCGACAGGGCCGTCAGCGTTTCCAGCAGCTGTGCCGGATAGGCGTCAATCGGTTTGATATCGTCACTTTCAAACAGTTCCGGCAGGACGCGCTTGGTAATGGCGCGGTTTTCCAGCATATAGGAGACACCGGAGGGAACCCGCAGGTTGTCTTCCAGGACGTAGAACTGCCCGGTTTCATCCCGGACTAAATCGGTGCCGCAAATATGCGCCCATACGCCATACGGCGGCGACATACCGACACATTCGGGGCGGAAATTTTTCGATTCCTTAATGATATATTCGGGAATGATGCCGTCTTTGATGCACAGCTGTTCGTTGTAGAGGTCATTGATAAAGCGGTTCAGGGCGGTAAGACGCTGCTTGAGGCCGGTTTCAGCTACCGCCCAGTCTTTGGCATCAATGGTGCGCGGAATAATATCGAATGGCCAGATCCTGTCGATATTGCCTTTATCGGTATACACCGTAAAACTGATGCCCATTTCCTGAATTGTCGCCTCTGCCGTCAGACGACGCTTCTCCAGTTCGTCCGGCGGCAGTGAATCAAGGCATTGGATCAATCGCTGTGCGGAAAGGCGGGGATTACCCTCATGGTCGATCAGCTCGTCGAAATAGACATCGGCTTCGTAGTTTTTTATGAGTTTATGCATCAGCATTGTTCCTTGTTAAATAGCCGATCGTGGCAATAGTTACTTCACCTACACGAAACCCGCCCCCTTTCATTTGCCTGAAATAGTGAAAACCGTTATCGTCACTCTTACAAAGATAAGCATAAAGCATGCCATTGATTATTCTGTTTACTATCAATGATATAAAAACAGTGTCGCCGTCTTATTCGCAGACGGACTGCATCATCATGATGCAGGGAAATTTCAGTGGGGCACCAAAATAAGACAGTGCTGTGAGTTCTGACCGACGGCCTGAATGCTCCCCCTCACTTTTAGGTTGCGGAGAGTATTTATTGGCAGTAGAAGCAGCGCGAATGAGAGTAAACTTGCGGGACCTCAAACGGTTGTAGTCCAGGAACAATGCACATACAGGGAGCGGTGATATGGTTAAAAAAGTCTTACTGCTGGCTATTCTGGTCAGTCTGGCAACGGGATGCGCGCCATTGCATCCTTCCGGGTGCCATAAAACTACGGCAACAGGTAGCTGCAGTTCAGGACGCTGGGATGATCAAGATGAATGGGGGGCCCAGGCGCGAGCCATCAAAGCAGCCATTGATGCCCAGCTGGAAGACCCGCAACGCTGGAAAGGGAAAAAGTGCTGGTTGCATATTGAATTTGCTAAAGATGGTACGGCTTTAAGCATCTCAACCAGCGACGGTAATAAAACCTATTGTGAAGCGCTAAAATCTGCAGCCAGAAAAGCTACATACCCGAGCTTTACTAATCCGGAGGTGTATCGCGATTTTAAAAAAACGCGCTTTGATATGCGGGGTTAACCCAGCTCCGGGCATGGCCAGAGCTGAATCAATATGAGGTTGATCCGTAAACTTACTGAGGGCGCAATTCACCGTACTTGTAAGCCGCCGTGGCGCCACCGTCTATCAGCAGATCGCTGCCGGTGACGTAGGTGCCATTTGGCCCAAAAAGAAATTCCGCCAGGGCGGCGATTTCATCCGGCGTGCCCCCACGGCCAGCCGGGGATTTTGCCAGCATATCGCGATAGAAGGCGCCCCTTTCCGGGCTGTTAAGTTCGTCATAGGCCAGCGGCGTAAAGACGATACCAGCGCTGATACAGTTAATGCGCGCCCCGCGCTTGCCCCACTTCACCGCTTCCGCCATCACGCGCAGCGCATTACCGCGTTTAGATATCTGGTATGCATAGAGGCTGTCGTCGATCGCTTTGACCAGCGGCATCTCGAGCAGCGCCTCTGGCGGCAAAGCCGCCAGATCGTCGGCCTGCGCCTGCGTCAGAGCATCAACGGCCAGGCGATGGCTGGACTGCGAACCAATCACCACCGCGGAACCACCTGGCGCAATTACCTGACCAAACTCCTCAAACAGCACGGCACTCCCGTATAAATCCACCCGCAGCAGATCCTGTGCTGTGGCCTGGGAAGGCGATAATCCGGCGGTGTGAATAATCCCTTTGACCTCCCCCAGCGCGCAGGCGGTTTTCACCAGCTCTTGTATCGACTGGCGTGAACGGACATCTACCGTGGTAAGACTGACCTCAAACCCGGAACGGGACAGGGTATTTTCTGCCTGCTGCGCGTTCCCGACCTGAATGTCCGCCAGTAGAATATGTTTACCCACGCTCACACGACGGGCAATCGCCTGCGCGATGGCGCCGCTGCCGATAACAACAATCACGTCTTTCATCTTCACTCCTGATACCAAGGAAATTGCGGTAACCAGACCGCCAGTGGCCGAAGAGTCGGCCTCTGGCGCTGTCGATGTGTTCAGCATAGCGGCTAGCGCAGGAGGCGGTAAGTAGGCGCAGGGGCATGCCCTTATGAACGTGGTTCATTAATCTGCCGCGGTAAAGCAACTCAAATCGATGGGCTCGTCTCACGGCCACTATTCCGCTTTGTTACTGCCGAAGTTGAATATCAGCATGTCATCCCTGATTTGTTATGTCCCTCGACTGCCTGGATCAACATCCAATAGATTCCAGTCCAAATCTGACATTTCAGTTTCGTAGATTCTAGAAAATTAAATGTGATGAATATCTCATGAAATGGGCTAACTATAGCCTTTTTACGCCATGAAGATCACAGTTGGTGACATACTCAATCGCAAAACAAAAAATGGCTGGTACATTTGTGACATGTCAGATTTGCAGGAGATTCTGACTAACCTAAAGAGGAAATTTCTCCAGGACGATACGCACGTACTCTGCTCTCATGACGTGATAGTGCGTATCCCACTTTATACTTTTTACGGGAAATAGGTGTTATGAGTGACTCAATACAACAACAGTCCCTGGATAGAAAAAGTGATTTAGAAAAAACTATCGTAACAAAAACGACTAGTAAACTAGTTCCATTAATGGTTTTGATGTACATCGTCGCTTATATCGATCGGCAAAATATTAGCTTTGCCAAACTACAAATGGTGGACAGCCTGGGCTGGAGCGAAGCTGCATTTGGCCTTGGCGCATCACTATTTTTTATTGGTTACTTAATTTTTAGCGTCCCCGGCAACTTGATTTTGTCAAAGGTAGGCGCAAGACTCTGGTTTACCCTTAGTCTGTTGTCCTGGGGAGTTATTACCATGGCGCTGGCGTGGACTGAGAATATGTCGACGTTTTATGCGTTACGCTTCATCCTTGGCATTGCCGAGGCCAGTTTTTATCCAGGGCTAATTTATTACTCTACTAAGTGGTTTCCTTTAAAATATCGCCCACGGATCGTTGGTTTTTTAGTCACGGCAAGTATGGTGGCGAATATGATTGGCGCCCCTATTAATGGTTCACTGCTTAGCATGCATGGATTTATGGGCCTTGAAGGATGGCAATGGTTATTTCTGGCTACCGGGTTGCTTGCCATTCTGCTCATTGCTCCAGTGTTACTATGGTTTCCGCAAGGTCCCGAGCAGGCGCGTTTCTTAAATAACGAAGAAAAGCGTTGGTTGATAAACAAGCTCGATGCCGAACAGCATGCGAATACCGATAAATCAGTTAATAGCTTAGGTAAGTCTCTGACAGACTGGCGGGTACTGTCTCTCGCACTGGTATATGGTTTCATCTGCTTCGGCGCCTATGGTATCAGTTACTGGATGCCAACCATTGTTAAAACATTCGGTGCCACGGATATGATGAATGGCCTGGTGAATATGATCCCATGGGCGATGGTCATCGTGATGTTGCGCTGGATCACCAGTAAACCGGAACGCACCGAGAACCCTTATATTAATGTCGCACTGCCTATGTTCACTGCTGCGATATGCCTGTTGCTTTCGGTATGGACCTTCACACAACCGGTCGTTAGCTTTATCTGTATTTGTGGTGTGGTCTTGTCTGTGTTTGCTATTCAGCCCTGCTTTTGGAACTTGACTAAGTTCCTTTCAGGAACAACGGCAGCAGCTGGTATCGCCATTATTAACTCACTGGCAAACCTTGGTGGCTTTTTCGCACAAAACACGATTCCCCTTGTGCGTGATTTAGAAAAAAATGATGCGGCACCGATGTTATATTTAAGTATCGTTATGCTAATTGGCGGAATCATAACCATTTTAATTATACGAAAACTAAAAAACGTTGCAGTTAAGGATGTAAATCCAGTCGCGCTCTAACTATATAACACCACATTAAATTAACTCTGTATTAAACACATTATTGCATAGTGTTGTATCAACATAGAAAAATCATTGCTTAATAAGCATTAACGGTAAATATTATGAAAAAAATCGTCATTATTGAACCGGGATATTTAAATTATTCCGCTGAAGAAGGTATTTTACACGATTGGGACCCGGAGTTTGTTGTCGTACCGATAAATGCCACCCTTGAAGATAAATTACAACAGATCCGCAATGCTGATGCCGTTATGGTCCGCGAGGCCGTCGTCGATCGCACCATGATTGAAGCGATGCAACAGTGCCGCATTATCGTGCGCTACGGTGTTGGCGTGGATAATATCGATAGCCTGGCTGCCAGAGATAAAGGCATCTATGTCGCTAATGTGCCTGACTATGGCTCAGAAGATGTCGCCGAACACGCCCTGGCCCTGCTTTTTGCTGCCACGCGTCGCATTGCAACCCGCAACCGCGATGTTCGTGAGGGCCAATGGGGCATAGGCCAGCGGGAACCCATGTTTCGCCTGGCAGGGAAAGTACTGGGCGTCGTCGGTTTTGGTCGGATTTCCCGCTGTTTTGTACAAAAAGCATCAGGGATCGGCTTTAAACGCATTCTGGTTGTAGACCCTCTTCTCACTGATGAACAAGCGGCACAAACTGGTGTGACACGTGTCGACCTCGATACGTTATGCCGGGAAGCTGACTTCATCTCCCTTCACGCCCCCTTAACGGCAGAAACTCATCACCTTATTGGTGAGGCCGAACTGGCGCAAATGAAACCCAGCGTCATTCTGATAAATACCTCACGCGGCGGGCTAATTGATGAACAGGCGCTGATTAACGCCTTATTACAACAACGTATTTTCGTCGCCGGGCTCGATGTATTTGAATCCGAACCCCTCAGTGCAAAAAGCCCATTGCTGCAAATGGACAACACCTTATGCACGGACCACACCGCCTGGTTTACCGAAGAATCAGTAACCGAATTGCAAAGCAAAGCCGCATATGAAGTGCGGCGGGTATTTAAAGATCAGCAGCCACTTAACTGGATTAATCCGTAATTGCTAATAAAGAGAGGAATAGCTATGTACAGCAAACAAATTATCGACGGTTTTCGCGCTATTTATTCAACGGCTTCTGTTGCTGATGCCTGCGATCAGATACTTGGCAAAACCATGTTCCTGCCTTTTGAAATTAAAAACCGTATTAATGACAAGAAAATCGTTGGGCCTGCGGTCACCATTTATGAAGACGTCACCGATGAAAAAGTACCGCCACAGCATGCGCTGGACGCTATTGATGAATCCGCCAGCGGGTCAGTCATCGTGATTACCGGCAATCCATCGCTGGAGACTGTGGCTGTCTGGGGCGGATTGATGACGGCAGGGGCTGTCGCCAATAAGCATGAAGCTGCGGTATTAAACGGTGGTGTCCGTGATCTGGCGGAGATCCGCCGCGATTACGATTTTCCGGTATACGCTAAAACGGTGACGCCAGGCACAACACTGGGTCGTTTTAAAACGATTTTCGCCAACCAACCTGTCACCATTGGTGATGTGACCGTAAATCCAGGGGACTTAATTGTCGGGGATATTGACGGTGTTGTATGCGTACCGCAGGAAATTGCAGAAGAAGTATTAGCACTGGCGCAATCAATTGACAGCCGTGAACTGGAACAGGCGAAACTGATTATTCAGTCCGGCTCTTTGCGTGAAGGCCTTGCTAAATACGGCCGCATCTGACCCATCTCACGCCATCAGCCAGCCTGGTTGATGGCGTTTTGAAAAATCACATGGAGAATGCAATGAAGCAGTTCGATATTCTTTCTTTCGGTGAGCCTCTTTATGAATTTAATCAGCTTCCTGCCGAAGAGGCTGAGCAGCATTATCTCAGTGGATATGGCGGTGATACGTCGAATTTCGCCATTAGCGCGGCAAGACAAGGTGCTCAGGTTGCCATGTTAACCCGACTCGGCGATGATGTATTTGGCCAGAACTTTAGAAGATTGTGGGACGAAGAAAACGTCGACCACCAATGGGTATCTGTGCACAAAACAGCCGCCACCGGCATCTATTTTATTTCACACAATCAGCAAGGCCACCACTTCACCTTCTATCGCAAAGGATCCGCTGCCTCTACTATCACCATCGATGATATCGATGATTCAGCGATTGCCGCCGCCCGCCTGTTTCACAGTTCGGCCATCACACATGCAATAGGCAACAATGTCAGCGACGCGCTTTTTCACGCGATTGAGTTATGTAAACAACACCAGACCCTGATTTCATTTGACACCAATCTACGGCTTAAGCTGTGGCCATTGGCCCGCGCCCGCGCCATCATTCATGAAACAATCCGTTATGTAGATTACTGCATGCCGAGCCTCGATGAAGCCCGCCTGTTAACCGGAAAACACCATGCGGATGAGATTACGGACATTTACCTTCAACTCGGAGCAAAGAACGTGGTGTTAAAAATGGGGGCAGAAGGCGCGATGTTTGCCAACCAGAATCGCCGCATTGTCTATTCCGGCCATAAAGTGGCAACGGTGGATGCGACCGGTGCCGGAGATTGCTTTTCGGGTGCTTTCCTTTACCGCACGATCAAAGGCGATTCGCCGGAAGATGCTCTGCGTTATGCCAATGCCGCCGCGGCACTCACTACAACGGGGTATGGCGCCGTAGCACCCATTCCCTGTCAGCAGCAGGTTGACATGTTGCTCCGACAGACACAGCCACAATAACCTCCGCCGCGCCTGGTTGCGCGGCACTTTATTTCCAATAAGCAACTGCAACTTGTTGCCACATATCATTTTCCCATCTCTGTAAATCTGTTATACAGTCACTTCTATTGCTGGCCATAGATGGCCGCTCACCAACTCAGTATTGTGGAATTTTCGATCGCTATGACAAGTAACCTACTCAAAGACGTTATTTATCGTCGTATCAAAGATATGATCATTAACGGCACTTTGCCGATGGGCGGAAAAATATCAGAATCCGCGCTGGCAACCCGCTTAGCGTCAACGAAAGCACCGGTGCGTGATGCGTTAAGACGACTACAAGGCGAAGGGTTGGTACATATTCGGCCTAAAAGTGGTACTTTTGTATTCAATCTGAGCGATATTGAGTTTAACGAACTGCTGGAATACCGCTATTTCGTCGAAGCAAAAGCTGTAAAACTGTCACTACAACGCAATCAACGCCAGTTGGTACAAGCATTATCCTCCTATCTCGATCACATGACGGTCTGTCTTGAGACTAATTCCACACATGAATACATCCGCCTCGACAATCTGTTTCATGAGGCCTTATTCACCTACTGCGGCAATGCCTATTTACAGCAATCCTACGTGCTGATTTCCGCACAGATGGCGACAATTCGTAACTTTCTGGGCAGCAATGACGAGCATATGCACCGCTCTCACCAGCAACATGTTGCGCTGATTCAGGCTATCCAGGATCTCGATATCGAGAACGTACTCAAGGTGCTTCAGGAACATATCCTGCCGAAAAGTGGTGCCTACTGGGGACAGTTTGGCTAGAGGGGCGATTCATATATGCAACCCCGCGTTGATAATAGCGGGATCTTTGTTGGCAGGTTTCTACTACCTGGCAACGGGTCTTGTCGCTATAAAATTAGTTATTCCCTGTGCAACAACCCTCCCCCCCTGCGAGTCGCCATTTTTAAGCCTCGTCCTATACGTGTAGTCCCATCCCCACAGAAGAATAAGGTATCACTGATGTTGCTATCCTGTGAACCAGGTAGAATTAGTCCTGTTCCAACGAACTGGATTTAATGTACTAAAGAATATATGCATTTTTATGTTGTTGATAAGCGATGTCGGTTAGCGAAATTCTACCCTACCTGTATGTCAATAATTCTCAGTATATATCAGGTCTACATCAAGTCATTACGATGAAGGGAGCAAAAATGCCTCGTCGTAAATCTGGTTTGTTTGAATGAATGCGCCGGACGGAACATTCACGCCAGTCTCTTTTTCTTTATATAAAGAAGAAACAGGCCGAGTGTGAATCTGTTTGTCAAAACATAGTGCAAGCAGGAATAAACAAAAATTCCTGCATAGACTTTGCCGCAATCAACAGGCTGTCAGGTCTGGTTGGTTTGCGGAGATGATGAAAACATTAATGAATGTCGTTAACTCATCAAAATCACATTTAACATTAACTTATTATTGGATTTATATATGAAAAAGATTGCTTTGATCTCCGCGATTACCACTATTCTGTCTTTCAGCGCACTGCAGGCCGCCAATGCTGCCGATGGCGTAATTAACTTCACCGGTAATATTACCGGCACAGCTTGTGTTGTCGATCCTTCGACAATTGCGCAGCCGGTTGACCTGGGCACCGTATCTACCAGCGCGTTCGCTGGCGGCACCGGTACCACTGCTGCGGCTAAGCGTTTTAACATCGTTCTGACCTCTTGCCCGGAAAGCATTTCCAGCGCCAGCATCCGTTTTGATGGCGTCACCGACAGCGCCAACACCTCTATCCTGGCGCTGAGCAATGGTCAGACTGCCACCAACGTTGGCGTTGCCCTGTATGAGCAAGACAGCACCACGCTGATCCCGGTTGGCTCTTCCTCCGCCAGCGTCGCGCTGCAGGAAGATATCGATAACACCCTGACCTACTTCGCAAAATACATGGCAACCGGTACCGTCGGTGCCGGTACTGCGAACTCCTCAACGGCCTTTACCGTTATCTATCAGTAATCAATAAAGGGCCATTCGTGGCCCTGAATTCTTCTTTCAGGATAATTTATGTTTGCAACCGTATTTAAAACCGCCGCGCTTGGCTCGCTGTTAGCTTCCTCATTCGCCTTCAGCGGCGTTGAAATTGGCGGCACCCGCCTGGTGTATAACGGCAATGCCAGCCAGGCATCTATTAGCGTGAACAACCCGGATAATAAACCGTACCTGATCCAGTCGTGGGTCAGTAAAAATGAAAACAGCGACGAAGGTGACAGCGAGTTCTCCACCACCCCGCCGTTATTTAAGCTCAACCCGCACACCCAAAATTCGGTGCGCGTGACCCTGACCAACAATTCAGTCCCTCAGGACCGGGAAAGTGTTTACTGGCTGAATATAAAAGCCATACCGTCTTCATCGCCGGATGCGAAGAATGAATTATTAATCGCGGTAAAAAGTAAAATGAAATTATTTTACCGTCCGGCAGGATTAAAAGGCGATCCTTCGCTGGCATATCAACAGTTAACTTTCGCGCAGCAGGGAAATAAGTTAACTGTTCATAATCCATCGCCCTTTAGCGTGTCGCTTTACAAAGTAAAGGTGAATGGAAAGCCGTTAGCTAAACCGCCAATGGTTTTACCTTTCCAAACGGTAACCTTGCCTCAGTCCGTCGCCAAAGGTGATGAAATATCGTGGAGTGCGATTAATGACTTTGGAGGCATAACGGCTGATTATAAATTTAAAATGTAGGTTTGACTTCTATGCGCCATGCCAACGCTGTGTCAGGTTTTGCTAAATTAACGCAGTTATCTGTCTTTGTTTATTTGTGCACCCATATGCCTGCGGCCCTGGCTGAGGATTATTTCTCGCCAGACTTTATTGAAACCCGTAGAGATATCCCGCGTGATATTGATATCTCGCGCTTTAGCAAAACGAATGGCCAGGTACCCGGAAACTATCATGTTAATGTCTATTTAAACGGCAATTACATTGAGTCCCGCGATATCTCGTTTATCGGCAATGACAGCGACCTGGCGCCGGTGTTGACCCATGCTGAGTACGTTAAATGGGGCGTCAAACCCAGCGCTCAACCGGGCTGGATGACCATGACGGATGAATCGACGATCGATAATATCGGCGATCTGCTGCCCGGCAGTCGGGTCAGTTTCCTGTTTGATGAGATGAAACTGGATCTGTCGATTCCGCAGGAGTATCTGCAGCGCGATCCTCGTGGTTCGGTATCGCCGGACCGCTGGGACGACGGGCTAAACATGATGTTCCTGAACTACACCTTTTCTGCCGCCAACAGTCACGGCAGCGGTGATTCACGAACCGACAGTTACCTGAACCTTCGCAGCGGCATTAACGTTGGCCCGTGGCGCTTACGCAACTACTCGACCTACAGCAACAACGATGGCGCAGAGCGCTGGAACACAATTTCCACCTCGCTGGAGCGGGATATTAAAACCCTGAAAAGCCAGTTGCGAATTGGCGACGGTTACACCCAGTCCGGGGTGTTCGACAGCGTGAATTTCCGCGGTGCGCAGCTCTATTCCGATGATGCCATGCTGCCGGAAAGCGTGCGTGGCTTTGCGCCGGTGGTACGCGGGATTGCCCAGAGCAACGCCCAGGTCACGATCCGTCAGGGCGGGAACATTATCTGGCAATCCTACGTTCCACCAGGACCGTTTGTGATTGACGATCTCTACCCCACCGCCGCCAGCGGTGACCTCGAAGTGGCGGTCCGTGAAGCGGATGGCTCTGTGCACCAGTTTATCCAGCCCTTTTCGGCGGTGCCGGTGATGCAGCGCGAAGGCCAGTTTAAATATGCGCTGGCCGCGGGGAAATATCGTGCGGCGAACAGCAAGGATAAAGAGCCGGAGTTTGTACAGGCGACGATGAGCTACGGCCTGCCGTGGGATACGACGATCTACGGCGGCACCCTGACATCGGGCGAGTACCAGTCCGGCGCGTTGGGTATTGGCAAAGGGTTTGGCGATTTTGGTTCGCTCTCTTTCGATACCACTTTTGCGCATAGCCAGATGCCGGACAAGACCGAGAACGGCGTGTCGTTTCGTGCGCAGTACGGTAAAGATTTCGCCTCGACGGGCACCTCATTCAGTTTGATGGGCTACCGCTACTCCTCGTCCGGGTTCCGCGATTTCCAGGAAGCAAACGGCGATGTGAACATCTACCGCCAGGGCAGCGATATCCAGATGGAAGGCAACGACTGGCGCTACGAGCGCAACAAACGTAGCAAGGCACAGGTAGCGCTTAACCAGCGGCTTGGCGGATGGGGAAATCTCAACCTCTCGGCCTGGCAGCAGGATTACTGGGGAGGCGATAAAGAGCAGAACCTGAACGTGGGCTACAACACCAGTATCAAAGATATCAACTATGGCCTGAACTACAGCTATTCCCGTGGCCCGTGGCATACCGAGAACGACCATATCGTTTCCCTGACGATGCAGATCCCCTTCTCGCGCTTTTTGCCGGATAGCTGGATGACCGCATCGGTCAACAGCAATAAAAAAGGTGACAGTACCTCGCAGGTTGGCCTGTCCGGGTCGGCGTTGCAGGAGCGTAACCTGAACTG
Organism: Klebsiella sp. R445; assembly: GCF_051131755.1. Lineage (NCBI taxonomy): Bacteria > Pseudomonadati > Pseudomonadota > Gammaproteobacteria > Enterobacterales > Enterobacteriaceae > Klebsiella > Klebsiella sp. R445. The sequence continues at coordinate 440,701 of NZ_CP180446.1, read as the reverse complement.
GAACGTACAGCAGGGTTACAACAGCAAAGGCGCGGACGTCATGGGCAGCGCGGCGGTGGATTACAAAGGCAGCCACGGACAGTATCAGCTTGGCTATCACTACTCCCGCGATAACCGCCAGATCTCCGCCGGGGCGATGGGCGGCATCGTGGTGCATCCCTACGGTGTCTCCGCCACCCAGCCGCTTGGCGAGACCATGGCGTTGGTGAAAGCCGACAACGCCGCGGATGTGAAAGTGATCAACAACAGCGGTATTTACACTGACGACAAAGGTTTTGCGGTGGTGCCCTATGTCACCCCTTATCGTCAGAACAATGTATCGCTGGACACCGCATCGTTGAATAAAAACACCGATGTGCTGAACGACACCCGGACGGTGGTCCCCACCAAAGGGGCGCTGGTACTGGCGGATTACCCGACCGTCACGGGCTACAAAATCATGCTGCAGTTAAGCGGAAAGGAGATCCCTTTCGGCGCGACCGCCAGCATTAAACATCACGATAACGTTCCGGAAGGGATCGTTGATGAACGTAAACGAGTCTGGCTCAACGGCGCCCCGGAAAAAGGCACCGTCGAGATCAACTGGACGGGAGGACGTTGCCAGGCAAGTTATCAGCTAGCGAAGCCGTCAGACAGCACGCAGACGATAACCGCGCAATGTCATTGAATCCGGAGAGCAACACCGTTATTCACCGCACGCGCTGGCGGTGAATAACGATCAGGAGTGGGTTACGACTTGCGGTTACGACTTGCTGCTACGAATGTAGGCGTCAATGGCCGCGCTGAACATCCCGACCTGCTGCTCAAGCTGGCCGATCCCCTCCTTAATCACCTCACCGGTTTCCCCTGCCGCCAGCGCATTTTCCTGCTCTTCGGCCATCAGGTGCAGTTTCTTCGCCCCGAGGATCTGCATCGTGCCGTTGATGCGATGCAAATGGTGCTGCACGAGGTTCCAGTCCTGCTGTTCCAGCGCCTGCAACGCCGCGGCAATATCCCGGTCGTTCTCCACCCGGGATTGCTCCAGCATCTGACACATCAAGGCGTTGTCGCCCAGGCTGTGCGCCTCTAAAGTCCGCATATCGACGAATGCCTCCAGCGGGAAGCGCTGGGCCGGCATATTGAGGTTCATGCCGCTTAAGGCGACTTTTAACTGCTGCAGGCTGACCGGCTTAAACAAACACAGATCCATACCCGCTTCCAGGCAGCGCTCTTTCTCGTCGGTCTGGGCATTGGCGGTTAATCCCCAAATCATAATCTGCGAGTTGAACTCCCTGACCCGCTGGGTCAGGGTAATCCCGTCCATCTGCGGCATATTGAGATCGGTGATCAGCAGGTCGTACTCCATTTTTTTGATCAGATTAAGCGCCTGTAGCCCGTCTTCCGCCTCTTCAACGTGGTAGCCAAAAGTATCCAGTTGACGACGCAGTAAGAAACGGTTGGTGGGGTTATCTTCGGCGATCATGATCTTCAGGGTCACAGGCAGAGGCGCTTCCTGCTCGGCAATTAATAACCCCGTCGGGCTCTTATTCGACACCCGGGTCATCAGCGTCACCATCATGGTGGTGCCCAGGCCCGGCTGGCTGGTCATGCTAATCTGCCCGGACATGTGCTCAACCATTTCCCGGCAGATCACCAGCCCCAGCCCGGATCCGAGGCTCCGTTTGCCCACGCTGGTCTGGCTGAAGGGTTTAAACAGCTGCTGCTGTTCCTGCACGCTGATCCCGGCGCCGGTGTCTCTGACGCTGAGCGACAGATAAACCCGCTCATCTCCCAGGGTCTGGGTTTGCGCCAGCACCTCGACGCCCCCTTCGGTGGTGAACTTCACCGCGTTGCTCAGCAGGTTGGAGAGCACCTGTTTCATCGCCTGCGGATCGAGCCACAGCGCTTTCCCTTCCTCAAGCTGGCAGTGGACGGTGAGCCTGAGATTTTTTTGCCGGGCCACCCCTTCAAAATTCGCCACCGTGGCCTTAATCAGGGATTCGAGATCGACCCACTCCTGCACCAGGGTGAAATTACCCGACTCGATTTTTTCCATATCCAGCACGTCACCAATCAGCGCGATCAGCGTCTGGGCGGTGCTGTATGCCAGCTGAATGGCCTCTTTGGCCTCTTCAGGGCTTTGTTTATGGGTGGTCAACAGTTCAAGGAAGCCCATGATGGAGCTGACGGGCGTGCGGATCTCGTGGCTCATACTGGCAAGAAAACGGCTTTTCGCCTGGTTGGCATCGATCGCTTTGTCTTTCTCCACCTGCAGCGCTTTCATTAACTGCCGGGATTCGGTGATATCCTGCCAGCCGCAAATCAGCGTCGCCGGCATATTTTCCGGCATCTGGCATGAGGTCAGCCAGTGGAGAATCAGACGGTCTTCTTCGCCATTATTCAGCATCAGCTGATGGGTGATGACCGCATCGGGCGCCAGCCCTTGCTGAATTTGCTGCTGCAGCTCGGGGAATATGTCCGCCAGCGGGCTGCGACGGTCAAACAGCGAATAATGCATGGCATCGCGGCGTTCCGGGGTGAAAAAGTCGCCGAAGGCGTTGTTGTAGCTGTCCAGTTCGCCATCGGGGGTGATCACGTACACCGGAACCGGCATGGCATTGGATAAGGTCTGGCGAAAGATCAGCTGGTAGCTCAGCGCCTTCTGCGACGCCTTGCCTTTACTGATGGCCCGCAGGAGATAAACTCCCCACAGCAGACTGCTGATCACCAATAGCGCCGCCAGCCCGACAACCAGGTAAAACGGTCGGTTATACAGGTTCCAGGTGCCGATTTTCACATCCGGCGCTTTGACCCATTTCCCCGCGAGATTAAGGATCTCTTTCGGCGGTATATCATCCAGCGCCTGGTTTAATATACTTTGCAACTCTAACGAGCCGCGCGGGATGGCAAAGGCAATTTGCGCCGAGGGTTCATCCGGGATGCGGATATAGGTCATTTTGCCAGGATAATAGTGGTCGATAATAAAGCGCGAGGCGAGCTGGGTCGACACCACCGCATCCACCTCGCCCAGCATCAGTTTGCTGAGCGCGGTACTGGTATTTTCCGCGATAACCCAGGTGATCTCCGGGTATTTCTTTTTCAGCTTATCGCTCAGGCTATGGTAGGCCGGAATTGCCACTTTCGAGCCAGGAACTAATATCTCTTCGGGCGAATGCATGGCGCGGGTGACAAAAACAAACGGGGTCGCAATAAACGGGTGGGTAAATAGCATATCCTCTTCCCGCTCGGCGCTATAGGTGGCCGTCGCCACCAGATCCCAGCCGCCGTTACGCATGGTGCTGACCATCTCAGCGTTAGAATTGGCGATAATCGGCTGAAAGGTAAAGCCCGTCTGGAGCTGGATCAGATTGAGGATATCCCCCAGCACACCGCGTATTTCATTGTTATCGTCCAGCATACTCAGCGGCGCGTAGTACGGGTTGATCAACACCTTGAGCACCGGATGTTTGGCTATCCAGCGCTCTTCCCGGGTCGTAAACTTCATCGCTTTGTTCAGGAATGAAATATTGCCGGCATCCACCCAGGATTGCGCGACCTGCTTATGGGTCTGCTCGCTCAGTGAACTAATAAAGGTATCGATGATATCCAGCAGCTGTTTCTGGCTCTCCAGCACCACAAAATGGTTGCCGATCTGCGGTTCACGCCAGAATTTCACCATATCGAGCGACTGATAGAAGTCGCGGGCAATAATAAAGCTGGTGGTCAGATTGCTGCCAAAGAAGTAGTCATTCTCTTTGTTGTCTACGGATGCCAGTGCCTGATAGTTGTCAGCGTACTCAGTCACCTCGGCTTTGGGGAAGACGATTTTAATAAACTGCGCCGACGGATACCCGCGTTTAATCGCCACCCGCACCACATCTTTATTATTAAACAGTGGATTCATCACATCGGACTGGGTGGTGACCAGCGTCGGGAATGAGCGAACCAGCGGCAACGACACGGTAAACGGCGGCTGTACCGTCTCCTCGCCGGTTGGCGTGGTCAGTACCATGTCGATTTTACCCTCCCTGAGCGCATCGAGCGCCAGCGGCTTATCGGCATAATGTTTGATCACCAGGCTGACCTGCAGCGCATTTTTCAGCAGCAGCAGGTAGTCCGCGTTCATCCCGCGATAGCGCCCGGTAGTTACACTCATGTTCAGCGGCGGCGTCTCGGCACCGTAAACGCCAATGGTCAGGGTGCGCTTTGCGGCGAGCCACAGCAGATCATAGTGGCTTAATGGCAGTGCAGGCGTAAACACCTCGTAATCGCTGGCAAGGGTCAGGGTTGCCGGTTCGCTGTCCGCCGCATGCACCGGAAAGATCGCCGTCATCAACATAAACAACAACCCGAAAATTCTGGATAACGCGCATCTAGCCAATTTTGTTTCTCTGGGCAAAAGAAAAAAGATCGATTAACGATTTACAATTCAGCTTTTCCATCAAACGGCTTTTATAAGTGCTCACGGTTTTATTACTGATACACATCTCCGAGGCAATTTTCATATTTTCAGCGCCATTCAGAATATAGCGCATGACTTTAATCTCCTGGCTTGAGAGCGATTGCAGCATCTCCTGCTCTGAAGACAGACTACCCATAAAACTATGCAGCGATAACGGAAAATAGCTGTAGCCGTTCAACGAGGCATGGATCGCCGCGATGATATTGGTCATCCCCTCTTTTTTACTGATAAAGGCATTCGCCCCGGCATCGGCACTGCGTTTGCCATAAAACAGGTCATTTTTAGCAGAGACCACAATAATAATATGCCCAAAGCCCTTTTTTCTCAGTTTCTCAACCACTTCAATCCCGCTCATCACCGGGATATCAACGTCAACGATCACCAAATTGGGAAACTCTTGCTCAACCATCTGCAACGCCTGGGCGCCGTCGCCCGCCTCGCCCACGATGGTAATGCCTTCGCTCTCCAGCAAATTTTTAATGGCCATACGGGCCAGCGGGTGATCGTCAACAATAACTGCACTTAACTTTTTGTTTTTTATCATTTTCTCATCTCACTACAATTCTACATCGAGTACGATTGTTAACGCGTTAACAGACCCAGAAACGCTTTCCCTCATGGACTGCAGCAATACCCTTTCGCGAGACAGTTAAGTTTTACCTTATTCGATTCACGTTATCACGTTCTGTTTTAGCCAGGAACATCATTAAGCTTACATTCTCCAGACACAATTTCCATTAATTCCTTAAAACAGTCAATTATTACCTGTTAATCTGTTATGGACTTCACGCGTAGGATATCGCCTGCATAATTTTCCGATGTGTCCGCTATGTTTTATATGCGTCAAAGCTTATCCTTATTCCATGTTTTATCAGCGTAATGATCTTCGTCATTCTCTGTTCAACAATATTATCTTTTCAACGATTAACAAGTTTCCAGCGCGTGAAGCTTTTGCTCCTATTGGATGATGGGTTCTGATTTATCATGAAATTACGTCATGGTGCATTAATGAATAATGCTAACCACCCTACAACCTCACGCCCGAAACCTCGATTTTCTTTCAAGGCATTTTTCATCGCATCCTGTTTATTACTGCCCACTGACACTATCCCGTTTAAATATCGCCTGCCCGACACCCAGGATGTTTATATTCAAGGTAATGCACTAAATATTTTTTCGCCGATCGGCGGGCGCGTGGTGTTTGTCGATTCAACCCATGCGGATTTTGTTAATAAAGGCGATGTACTGCTGCGCATGGATAATACCCAGGCGCTGGCAAGATATCAGCTCGCCAGCAACAAAATCATTAATCTGCTGCAAAAAACCAAAGATCGCTTTGTGACCGATGAAACCAATCATACCAATATGATCAAGGCGCAGATGCGCTACCAGCAGGCGCTCAGTGAATATAATCATTCAGTGCAATCTAAAAGCACCTCGGTGATATCCAAAAAGGAGTTGCAACAGTCGCTCGAGGCGGTCAGCAGCAGCAAAGTGGTGCTGGACAGCGCTATCAAACAATATCGCCAGAATCAGCGGCACACCCAGGCGGCCGATCTGGCCGAACGACGGATCATGCGTAAGGTCACGTCGGAGTTTCAGGACGCGTCACTGGCGCTGGATCAGACTGAAGTCCGCAGCCCGAGCACCGGCTATGTGGTGCAGCGCTATGTCCGTCCGGGAGAGAATGTCAGCTCCGGCGCGTTACTATTTGCCATTGTCCCCGCCGAACAAATCTGGCTCACCGCCAGTTTTAAAGTGACGCAACTCTCCGGGATCCTGATTGGGCAGAAAGTCTCGGTCATGACCGATCTGTACGGCAGTCAGGTGGTGTTGGAAGGAAAAGTCGACGGGCTGAATCTCGATCTTTCTGCGCTGTCGTATCTGAATGGGGAAAACAACTGGAATCGCACGATACCGCGCGTCTTCGTTCGCATCGCCTTGAACCCTCTGCAGATGAGCCGCTACCCGCTACGCCCGGGCATTGCCTCAACCGTGACCTTACTGGCCGACGCCAGCCATGGCCTGCAGCAGGATACACCTGAGGCCTGACGCTTATCGTCAGGCCTCAGGCAGAAATTACATGCGAATGCGCATCGGGCAACTTAGCTTGAATAATGCGGTATCATTTATAGTAAAAACGTAAATCGAACCCGCACGCCTCGGCGTAGCGTTTTAAGGTTTTGAAACTGGCGTGGGTAAATCTTTTTTCCAGACGACTCACCGCCGGCGGCGTCAGACCCAACCTTTTCGCCACTTCCGCCTGGGTCAGGCCTGCCCGCGCGCGCATACAGTTCAGGATGTCCTCTTGCGGGCTGTTTTCCGGGTCCTTCGTTTCATAAATAATCATTGGGTCCTCTAAGGCTTCCGCGCTGAGTTTTGAGCTTTTTATAAACTTCATTACTGCCCGACTGGTCGTATTTGGCATAATGACTCCTGATTAGTTTTGTTGCCTGTCCACATGATGACACGCAGACAGTATTAAAATTTGACGATATCCAGCATCTGCCAGTCCGTTATTTCTGACTAATGGCTTTGTATCGGGATATATTTCGGTATAACGAGATGCGGTTGCGGATATTGAGCTTGTTAATTAACCGCGCGCGGTGTGAATAAAAAGCCTTGGTGCTGACGCTCAGCTTCTCGACGATTTCATGGGTATCCAGCCCCTGGTGCAGGTAGGTGAGGATCTCATCGTCTCGTTCCGAGATATAATGTCTGGAGTGTCTTTCAAAGTTTGACTCATCACGCAGCACACAACTGACAATATCCTGCACCTCACTACCGCGGTCGATCACCGTCACGTTATCGAGATTTCTTAACGCGTAATAGTCGAGATCGCTGGAGATAAAGACGAATATTTTTTCAGCATGCGACGAACACGCCCTTATTTTAGCGTGATTGGCGGTGCGCATATCGATAAAGAAGCTGCCCTTTGCCACAAACTTTTTAGACAGCAGTGCGCTCAGGCCTAGCCTGAAAAAATAATCATCAGAAATGATAGCGTCAAATAATTCCATATTGCCCTCATTGGAAAGCATTCGCGATACAGGATAATGACCCTGCGCGAAATAATAGCTTAGATACATTAATAGAAAGCATACCCGCTATAAAGCATAAGAAAATAAGCCATGGATTATTTTTATGAACGTCAGGGACTACACCTGTAGCTTTACTCTGAATTTAATCAGCATTGTCCTGGTGTTTATTTTGCATTGAAGAAATGAATTTTAAAATAGCCTGGTTAAATTAAATTATCGGTGTCACATGTCTCGTCTCTACCCGCTATCTTTATCGTTTCTGGTGTTTCTGGTCATCGCTGCCTGTGGCGGGATGTTGCTGCTGGAGAAAATAAAAAATAAAAATAACAGCGCCATCATCCATAGCCTGGTCACCCTTGGCGATAATCTCGATCGCATCATCAGCCACGCCGCTCTGGCGGGAGAAAGCGCGGTGACCCTGCCGGGGAACGGCTGCAGCAACGCCACGCAGATGGCGATGCGTAAAATCGTTGCTTCCACGCCCGATATCAGAACCCTTAATCTGGCCCGGGATAACCGGGTTCATTGCTCCTCGGTGTTCGGTAAAAACCGCTTCGCGATTGCCTTGCCGCAAACAGCGGCCGGCGCCCTGTTCCTGCGCCCGCACATTAGCGACGATACCACCCGCTCATTGCTTATGTATCGTGCTGAACAACACGGGAAAAGCGTGCTGATTGGCATCGATGATTATGCCCTGCAGCAGGCACTCGGAGAGGTAAAGCTTGCCGCAGAAGTGAACATGATCGTCGGCACGTTGGCCGTCAATGCCCGGGGCGAAATCCTCCACGCCTGGCGCGATGAACAACGGATCGCAGTCGCATCACCGCAGTTTGGCTACCGCCTCAGCGCGATCCCAGCGGTTACCCTGAGCTGGCACAGCCTGACGCCACAGGAACACCTGGCAGCAGCGTGCATTCTGCTGCTGGCGGCCGGGTTGGCGATGGTCAGCTATCGTTATCTGCAACGGCGGACCACCCTGCTGTTCATGCTAGGTCAGGCGCTCGATAAGCAGCAGCTCACGCCGTTTATTCAGCCGATCGTTGAGGCTCGATCCGGGAAAGTGGTGGCCGGGGAAGTGCTGCTGCGCTGGGTGCACCCGCGGCTCGGCCCCATCGCGCCGGACCGGTTTATTCCCCTGGCAGAGCAGCACGGACTCATTACCCGCATCACGACGTTCTGTCTGCAGTCTGTCGCCAGCATTGCTGCCGCTTCAGGGCTGAATGAGCAAGGGGATACGATGCTGTTTTTTAACGTGTCGGCCGACGACTTTAAAAGCCAGCAGATCCTCGAGAGCTGCCAGCGCTTCCTGCAGCAGACCGAAAAAACGCGCTTACGTATTGGCCTCGAAATGACAGAACGTGACAGTGTTGAAGATACCGCGGCGGTGAATGCCCTGTGCGCGCGTCTGGATGCGCTCGGTATACCGCTGTCGATTGATGATTTTGGTACCGGCAATGCCAATTATCACCACCTGATGCGTTTCCGCCCTCGCTACATCAAGATAGATAAGCTGTTTACCGCCGATATCGAAAACGATACGGCAAAAGCCGCGATTGTGCGCAACATCATCGCTATCGCCAGAGAAATGCAGTGCATGACCATCGCCGAAGGGGTAGAAACCGCAAGCCAGATGGAGACGCTGGCGGCACTGGGGGTGTCGCATTTTCAGGGCTATTTCTTTGCCAGACCCGTTGACGCGGCAGCGTTTTTCCGCGACCGCTGTGGCGGGTTCGGCCATCGACTCGAAATATAATCCTATGATATATATCGCCATGTTAATTCTGCGACCGACGGCATTTTGTGACTAACCTGCTGGACATGGCCCTACATCCTTAACCGCGCCAGCTGCCGTCGGCAATACCAACAACAATAAGGTTGCTACGATGATGACACAAAGGGAACGGCTCGCTGGTGGATATTTATATACCGACATGGGGGAAGGCATGCCCGAGGAGCGCCTGCGCGGGAAGACGCTGACCTTTGAATTTAACCACACCTCGCCAGCGGAACCGGAAAAACGCGTGGCGCTGATCCGCCAGCTAATGGGCAGCGTCGGTAAAAACGTGTGGATTGAACCTCCGCTGCATGTCGCCTACGGCAATCAGATCACCCTCGGTGACAACTTCTATGCCAATTTCAATCTTGTAGTGGTTGACGACGGTAAAGTGATTATCGGCAATAACGTCATGATTGCCCCGAACGTCACCATCTCAACCACCGGCCATCCGATCGACCCTAGCGTGCGCATCACCGGCCAGCAGTTTTCGCAGACCGTCACGCTGGAAGACAACGTCTGGATCGGCAGCGGCGCGGTAATTAATCCCGGGGTGACCATCGGTCGCAACAGCGTCATCGGCGCCGGTAGCGTGGTGACCAAAGATATCCCGGCTGACGTGGTGGCCGCAGGCGTGCCCTGCCGGGTGCTGCGGCCGATCGGCGAGCAGGACCGGCAGAACGCGCTGGCGGGCCTGCCGCAACCGGCGATGACGGCGGAGTAAGTAAGGGGTCCAGCGCCGGACGCATCCGCCCGGTGCTGAACAAGGCGAGAGTTATCGGGACGCGGTGGCGCTATGCTGGCGGATAAACCGCGCGCGCCAGGGTTTCAGTACGATAATCGCCAGCGCGGCGGTGATGAAATCCAGCCCGATGGCGCAGCTGAAGACCACGTGCCAGCCGTGAGTGTGCTGATACAGCAGCGCCGCCAGCGGGCCGCCGAAAATCGAGCCGATACCCTGCGAGATATACAGCCAGCCATAGTTTGAACTCGCGTACTCGCTGCCAAAGGTATCGGTCAGCGTCGAGGGGAAGAGTGAGAAAATTTCTCCCCAGCCGAAGAACACCACCCCGGACAGCAACACGAACAGCAGCGGATCTTCCCGGCACGCCAGCCACAAGCTCATCGCCACCCCTTCGAGGGCGAAGGCGATAAACATCGTGTTTTCCCGGCCATAGCGATCGGAGATAAAGCCAAACAGCGGGCGCGTCAGGCCATTGGTAAAACGGTCGATGGTCAGCGCCAGCGGAAGTGCCGCCATGCCGAAGACCACCGCTTTACTGATGCCAAAATCTTCCGCGAAGACCGCCATTTGCGAGGTCACCATTAACCCCGAGGTCGACATCATCGCCATCATGGCAAACATCAGCCAGAACAGCGGCTGGCGCAGCATTTCACGAGAGGTAAACTGACGGGTATTCTGCGCGACGGTCTGGCTGACCGGCATCGCCTCGCGCTCGGGCGGTAGCTTCAGCCCCTGGCTGGCGATCAAACCCACCACGGCGAAAATCAGCCCGAACACCGTCATGGTCTGTTCAAGCCCGTAGCTGCCCAGCGAGACGGAGATCGGGAAGGTGGTCATGATCGCCCCCATGCCATACCCCGCAGCGACGGCACCGGCGGCAAACCCGCGGTTGCGCGGAAACCAGCGCACCATTAAACCGACCACGCCAATATAGACAATCCCGGTACCGAGCCCGCCGATGCAACCGTAAACCAGGTACAGCGCAGCCAGGCCGCTGACGTGGGCGGAGAGTACCCAGCTCAGCCCGGCCATCACCGTGCCGATGGAGATAAGCAGACGGGGGCCAAATCGCTCAACCAGTCGCCCCTGGAACGGTGAGAAAAAGGTCTGCAGGATAATCAGCAGCGAAAAGGTGACCTGTAATTCCGCCAGCCCTACGCCGAGTTTTTCGGTTAACGGGCGGGTCAGCAGCGTCCAGACATATTGTGGACTGGAAATCGATGCCATACAGATCAGGCCCAGCGTGAGTTGTGTCCATTTGCCAGATTTGGCGACAGCCAAAGATTCTCTAAGAACGGTCATAAGCAAGCTCCAACAATCCGTTAGCAACGTATAAAAACCCCAGCCGCGGTGCACTCCTGCATCCAGTGTTTGAATTCCTCGAAAACACGGCCTTTCCCGGTTCACAGCAATACTTACACTGCTAAGCATTAAGCGTGCCACGTTGAACAGTTGATTTTTATCAATGGGTTAGATTGGATTTCAGCATTCTGGAGGTCAAAACGGCTCGCGTTGCACCGACGAAGTGCGGCCCGTTGTTCCCGCGACGTGCAGCGCAGAGGTGACTGCCCAACGAAAAATGCGCCCGCAGGCGCATGATTAAAGGAGCAAAGAAAGAAGGTGTCGGGCTAGCGGCTGGCGATGGTCGAGGTCACCCGGACGCTGGCAAAAACCATCACCATGGCGCTGATCAGCAGCAGCCCGCTGCCGGCAAAGACCCCGCTGGCACCGGTGAGGTCGAACACCGCCCCGCCACCGGCCGCACCGGCGCTGATCGCTAGCTGAATTGATGCCACCAGTAAGCCGCCCGCGCTTTCCGCCTCGTCCGGCACCGTGGTCGCCAGCCAGGTGGACCAGCCGACCGGCACCAGGCCGAAGGCAAAGCCCCACAGGGCGACCAGCAGTCCGTCTACCATCGCGATATGACCGAAGGTGACCATCATCAGTGCCAGCAGCCCCATCACTAGCGGCACCAGCGCCAGCGTCAGGCGCAGGCTGCGGCTCAGCAGATGCCCGGCGATGGAGGTCCCGACGAAGTTCGCCACCCCAAAGCCCAGCAGGATCAGCGACACCCCTTCCACGCTGGCCTGAGCCACGGTTTCAAGGAACGGACGCAGATAGGTGAAAAAGGCAAAGTGTCCGCTGAAGATTAAAATGGTCGCCAACAGCCCGCCCACCATGCCGGGACGACGCAGGACCTTAAGCAGCGTGGCAAAACTACCGGTGCTTTCCGGGCGCATCGATGGCAGAACCCACAGCTGCCACAGCAGCGCCACCAGGCTCGGCACCGTGCACAGAATAAACACGTTGCGCCAGCCAATCAGCCCGCCTAAATAGCTGCCCAGCGGCGCGGCCACCACGGTCGCAATCGACACGGCGGAGAAGATCACCGCCAGCGCTTTTGGCACGAAGGCCGAAGGCACCAGACGCATCGCCGTAGCGGTGGACATCGACCAGAATCCGCCGATGGCCACCCCGAGCAGCAGGCGTCCCAGCAACAGAAACTCCAGCGAGCTGGCGAAAGCCACCATCAGGCTGGAGACGATCTGCAACAGCGAAAAGAACATCAGCACCCAGCGGCGGTCGATATTTTTAGTCGCCGGGGTGATCAGCAGCCCGGTCACCAGCGCCACCAGGGCCGTGGCGGTGACCGCCTGCCCCGCCATCCCTTCACTCACCCGCAGGCTGGCGGCCATCGGGGTTAACAAACTGGCGGGAAGAAACTCTGCAACGATCAGGCCGAAAACGCCCAATGCCAGAGCATAGACGGCGCGCCACGCGGGTTTGGCCGTAGCCATCTCCGCTTCGGCAGTTATGCAGGAACTCATATACATCTCTCCAGAATAATTAACATTGCGACAAGCGTAGGGGTTTCCGTTCGGACGATCTATGATGCATACTCTGCAATTATTGATAATTCGTCCGGGATTGTTTTGATGACACGCCAGCCTATCGATCTCACCAGTGAACTCTTGCGCGGCATGCGCCTCTCCGGCGTCCATTACCGCCGTATCGAACTTGGTTCTCCATTCGGCGTCGCGTTTAACGCGGTCCCCGGCAGAGCCCAGTTCCACTTCGTCAGCCGTGGCCCGGTGCAGCTGCAGATGGCCAGCGGCCAGCAGCTAACGCTGGAGAGCGGCGACGCGCTGTTTATTCCCAACGGCGAGAGCCATACCTTTATGTCCGATGCGCAGGCGCCGGTGATTGACGTGATGCAGCTCGCCAGCGAGCCGGTGTGCAACACCGTCTGCTGCGTGAAAGGCGATAGCGCCTGCAAAACGGCGGACAACACGGTTATCTTCAGCGGATGTATGGATTTTGAACTGGGGGGAATGCAGCCGCTGGTCAAGGCGATGCCGGAAGTGATGCTGGTGAGCCGGCTGTTGAAAACCTGGCCTGAAATTCACCCGCTGCTGCTGGCGATGGAGCGAGAGTCACTCACCCGTCAGGCGGGTTATGCCGGGATTCTGGCGCGTCTGGCCGATGTGGTGGCGGCACTGATCGTCCGCGGTTGGGTCGAATGCGGCTGCGGCAACGCCACCGGCTGGGTGCAGGTGCTGCGCGATCCCCGACTGGCCAGGGCGATCTACGCCATGCATCAGCAGCCCGGCGTCAACTGGAAGGTTGAAGCCCTTGCCCGCGAGGCCGGAACCTCGAGATCCGTTTTCGCCGAACGCTTCCTTGCCGCCACCGGCACCACCCCGGCGCGCTATCTGACGGAGCTGCGGATGCGGCTGGCGGTGCAGTATATTTCCCAGGAAGGCCAGGCGCTGGAGAAAGTGGCCTTCAGGCTGGGTTACAGCTCGCTGGCGGCCTTCAGCCGGGCCTTTAAGCGCATTACCGGCAAAGCCCCAGGCGCGCTACGCGGTGAAACGGCACAGTAGGCGTTTCCCGCCTTTATTTCTTATTCTGCCAGTTGGCCCACGGACTATCTGCCGGCTGCGCGGCTGGCTCAGAGTCCGGCTCATCCAGCGAATCAATATAGAGCGCTTCGACTTCTTTGCGCGCCCATGGCGTGCGGCGCAGAAACTTGAGGCTCGATTTGATGCTCGGGTCGCTCTTAAAACAGTTGATGTTGATCCGTTTTGCCAGTTCGGCCCAGCCGTATTTTGCCACCAGGGCATTCAGCAGGGCCTCAAGGGTGACGCCGTGAAGAGGATCTTTCGAAGGCTGCATTGCGATGTGTGTTCCTGATACCGTGGAAATGCCGCACACCATACTGGCTACGCCCGCCCGGCGCAAGGGAGGGCATCGCTTTTGCCTCTTCTTAAGCCCTTTCCGCTACCCGCGTTCCACTTTAACAATCTGCGCCGGTAGTCCCTGGCGCACGGAAGCGCCCGTGACCCAGTCCAGCCACGGCCCTGGCACTTTCCGGGTCGGGTCGGCAAAGCCAAGATCATTAAGATTGACGCCCGAGGCAATATGTTTTTTTTGCGCCATGGGCACACCGTCCAGCCAGTGCTGCCGCGCCCCCATCTCCTTATGCCCGTACCCGTGCTCCATGGCGATCACCCCCGGCATTACCCCGGAAAGCACGCTGACCTGCACCTCAACGCTGCCGCCGGGCGTGCTGATACGCGCGATATCGCCATGCTGCAGGCCATAACGCTTGCCGTCGTCAGGATGGATTGCCACCAGTCCGCTTGGTTTCACGTGATGCAGGCGCTCAATCACGGTGGACGAACTGCTCATAACATTCGATTTAAACGACATCAGTTTCAGCGGCCATTGCGATAGCGGGTAGACCGCCTCCAGCGCCTGGCCATCAGCCAGACGGGCCGGATACCAGGTCGGACAGCCGCTGTAACGCTCGCCGGTCATCGCATGGTGGTATCCCGCCACCTGTGGATTCCAGATTTGCAGTGGCTTTTGCCACTCCACCCCGAGCGTATCGCCGCGACGGCCGGAGGCCTGCGGTGCAAAGCGACCACCCCGGCTGTAGAGAAACGCCACGGGCAAGGCCTCATCGGGCTTTAAGGTACTGCGGATGTCCGGATAAATACGTTCAACCCCCGACAGCGCGATATCCTGGGCTCCGGCAGGCGGCAGCGGTTTTTGCCCGGCAAAGGCGATATTGGCGGCCACCCGCAGGTAATAATCTTCGGCGCGGTGTAGCCCCTGCATTACGCCCTGGGCATCGGGTATTGCCCGATCGCCAAAACCGGGGAGCCCCATGCGCTTAGCCACCGCAATGCAGAAGGCCTCCATCGATACCGGTTCCCCCTGCGCCGTTTTCACCGTGGCTGGCGACACCACCGGCCAGCGGGCGGTTGAGGTTTTAGTGGCTACGCCGCCCCAGGGGGCGCTGAATCCCCAACTCTCGAAATTATGCGTATCCGGAACGATATAATCGGCAAATGCCGTCGTCTCGTTCATAAAGGCATCGATGGCGATAAACAGCGGCAGATGCTGCGGATCGCGCAGGCGTTGCTCGATCACGCTGCGCAGTCCCGGTACGCCGTACAGCGGGTTCGCCATATTGGAGATCCACGCCTTAAGCGGATACGGATAGCCCGCCAGCGCCGAAGGTAAGATCTCGGTCAACTGCCCGGCGGCAAAGGGATACCACGGCGCTTTTGCCGGCCACGGGGAATGCTGTCCGGCGAGTTTCTCGCGATACTCATCCGACTGCGCATAATCGGCTTTGCTGCGCGCGATATTGAGGCCTTTTGGCGCCACTTTACCGGGGAACTGCGCAAGGTCGTAACGCGGCCCGCTGGCTTCGCCGTTAAATTTCCCGCCGCCGACAAACACCCCGCCGCTGAGGCTCATATTGCCCAGCAACACGTTCAGCATCATCACCGACCAGGCGTTATAAAAGCCGTTGCCGGACATCATGCCGCCGTGCGTTACCACCGCGGCTTTACGCCCGTGACTGGTAAAGGCCTTCGCCAGCGCCATAATCTGTTTTTCCGCCACCCCGCACAGCTGACTGTATTCGGCGAGGGTGAAGCGGTCGGCGGACGCTTTCAGGCACTGAAAGCTGCTTTTTACCGCCACCAGGGAGCCGTCGTGTAGAGTCACGGTCCGATCAACCAACAGTTCACCGCGATCGCACTGGCTCGCCGGAACCACCTTGCCCTGCGGGTTAACCACCAGAGGCTCATCGTTCTCACGGGTTTCACCGCTCAGCGCCGATGCGCTCAGGTGCTGCCCTGCCAGCGGATGCTGGGCGTCGGCGATCACCAGCCAGCTGGCATTGGTCCAGCTTTTCTCCCCGGCACGCTGCATCGCATCACGACTGGTCAGAGTCAGATACTCAGCCATATAGCGCTGGTTATCGATAATCCAGCGGATCATCGCCATCGCGAGGGCCGAATCGGTGCCCGGCAGCACCGGTAGCCAGTGACCATGGTCGTCGGCGAGTACCGTGGTTAACGGCAATGCCGGGGCCACCACCACATAGTTGAAGTCGCGACGCACGCGGGCGCTGGCCAACTGACGGGCCTGGCGTTTAAAGGGATTGCCCGACTGCGCAGGCGAAGTTCCCATAAACAGCGCGAACTCCACCTGCTCCCAGTCCGGTTTAACATGGGGATTCTTATCGAGATCGCCCAACAGCGCCCCGGAACCGGCGCGATACGCCAGGCCGCAGTACGCGCCGTGGGCGCCAAAATTCTTGCTGCCGAAGCTGTGTTGGGCGAAACGGCGGAAAAAGCCGTCCCGACCTTCATCGCTGGTATTGGTGGCCAGTAGCTGATTGGCTTTCGGACCATAGGCCGGGTGACGCGGATCGACCGGGGTGGTCAGGTCACGAATCGCCCTCAGCCCCTCAACATGGCCTTCACCGAACAGGTTGCCGCCTTCCACCACCTCTTCAATCAACTGTTCAAAACTGATGTGCTGCCATTTCCCTTCCCCACGCTTGCCGGACCGCTTCATCGGCGTGAGCAGGCGCAGCGGGCTGGTGAGACTTTCCAACAGCGTGGCGCCCCGTGCACAGGCGGTGGATCGCGACGCCAGGCCGCTTTCACCGGCCATTTTATTCATCGCCTCGGCGAAAGGCATCATGCTGTCGAACGGTTGCTCATGGGACAGCGGATGCCAGGGATTGCCGGCGATCCGCAATACCGTATTCGTCTGTTTGTCCACCCGCGCGCGGATCCCGCACAACGTCCAGCAGCCAAAACATTGGGTCATGGAAACCGCCTGTCCGGAGTTACCCTGCCAGCCATTCTGCGCCGCGCCTTCCGGAACCAGGGCGTTGCCGTAAATATGATCGCGCGTCACCTTACCTGAGGTCCCGTTAACCAGCCCCTCGACCGCCCGTTTCGCGACATCGCGATAGCTCAGGCCAAACGCCGCAAAGCCACCGGCGGCGACACCTATTTTCAACCATTGACGACGGGTTAACTTAGCCATGCTGAACTCTCCTTGAAAACCAATTAACGCACTCCCCAATCACGATCATCAGCGCCAGCCACAGGCCGAATGTCCCGATTATGGCCAGCAGGCCATCGGTTCCCATCGGCAACTGGTAGTCATTGCTGAGGGCGTTGTATTTCGGTATTTCCTGCCCGCCGATCAGCCATGTCCAGCGCAGGAGCCAGCACAGCCCGGCCACAATAACCACGTTGATCAGCAGCAGGACACGCGGCGGTACGCGGCAGCAGCTATACATCGCGATCGCCATCGCCGAGGCCCATAGCAGGATGCCGACGGTCAGATCGCTGCGAATTGTGCTGGCGAGGTGCCACTGTTGGCGCAGCGCGGCACCAGATAACGTTTCGCCGTGGTACCACGCCAGCAGGCATCCGCCCAGCAGCGCGAGCATCGCCAGTTGCCCTTGTGCCAGCGGGCGAATCAAGCCGCTGTGCCGCCGAAAAATCAGCGCCAGCATCGCCAGCAGCGCGCACATGGCGCTGATGAACATTACCAGCGGAAACCAGTAGCTGAACCACAGCGGTCTGGCGCGCACCACCGAGACTTCCCGCCCGGTATACAGCAGCAAGCCGATGGCGGCGATGGCGCTGGCCACAGCAATCCAGCGCCGCCACGGCGTCTCGCGCCCGGTCAGGTTGCGCAGATGAAAAAGAACAAACCACACCCCAACCAGCAGGGTGAACAACGGCAGCAACAGCGCTCCCCACGGCATCCACGACCACGGCGTTGGCCAGGCATAAAAATGCCAGAACCGCGCGGTCTGATGCAGGTCGGCGGTCAGCGCCAGCGGCGCGGTGATGCCGCAGGTCAACGCCAGGAATAGACAAGTGCCTTCGATTCGCTCACGCCAGGCAGGCTGCACCCAGCGCACCCCGCAGGCCACCAGTACCGCGCAGGTCGATACGCCAATAAAAAAGAAGTACTGCACGGCCCAGGGTAGCCAGGTGATCGGCTGCGGCTGCGCGACAATTTCAGAGATGTTCATATTCGACCTCCTGCCACAGTGCAGGCTGAGCGCGGCCCTGAAGCGGTGAGACAAACGCCTCGTCGAGCCCAAGATAAAAGACGTGAGGCGCGGTGCCGTTCTCCGGCTTAAGCACCTTGATCTCATCCCGGTGCGCCGCCAGCAGCGTGCTGATCGTACTGCTGGCATCTTTTAAATCACCGATGATTCTGGCCCCGCCCACGCAGGATTCGACACAGGCAGGCAGCAGCCCGGCTTCAAGCCGGTGGGCGCAGAACGTGCATTTGTCCGCCGTCTGGGTGGCATGGTTAATGAAACGGGCATCGTACGGGCAGGCCTGCACACAGTAGGCGCAGCCGACGCAGCGGGTGTTGTCGATCACCACGATGCCGTCTTTACGTTGAAAGGTGGCTTGTACCGGGCAGACCGGTACGCATGGCGGATTATCGCAATGGTTACACAGCCGGGGCAGCAAGACGTTGGTCACCTCATCGCGATGCTCCAGCGTCACCTGGTATTGATTGACGGTGGTGCGAAACGCCCCCTGCGGGGTCTGATTTTCGATGGTGCAACTCACAGTGCACGACTGGCAGCCAATGCAGCGGCGCAGATCGATCAGCATCGCGTAACGGTGCGCCTCTGAGCCGCCATGGCGTTGCGGCTGAAAGGTGGTGCCCGCTTGCGCCAACGGCACCAGAGAGGCGCCGGCGGTGACCACGCCCAGTTTCTTCAAAAAATGTCGCTTACTGATGTCCATGTTGTTCTCCACCCAGTGCGCGGCGAGGGAAAGGATTAGGGATGGTATTACCTAACCAAATGTGATTAGTTACAGTCTAAAAATCCTGCCGGGTCTGGCTCTATTGTGGTTAACCACATAAACGAGGCGGGCTTGATCTGGCGCAAAAGAAAGGGGTCATTTGTTGCATGGAGCGCATCACAACATTCCTTATGGTGCTCATCGTTACCGCGCTGACCTCCCCCGTTTTCGCGGCCGACTGGACCATCGGTATCCTGGCATTGCGCGGCGATGCAGCCACCCGCCAGCACTGGCAACCGCTGATCGATGGGTTAAACCGCAGCGTCGCCGATGCCCATTTTCGACTCCTTCCCCTCGACCTTAACGAGATGCGCGAGGCGGTGAACACCGGCCGCGTCCAGTTCGTGCTGACCAATCAGGCGCAATTCGTCCAGTTAAACAGCCACTATCATTTGCGCTGGCTGACCTCGCTGCGTTCGGGGGACGGGGCCACGGCGGAGAGTATGGCGACCGGCAGCGCCATCCTGGTTCGCCGTGACAGCCCGATCCAACAGCCAGCGGATCTGGCAGGGAAAACCCTGGGCGCGGTCGATGCGCAGGCGTTTGGTGGGTATTTGCTGGGCTATCGCGAATTGCAGAAGGCCGGTTTACAGGTGGACGACCGTCTGACGGTACGTTACATGGGTTTTCCTGCGGATGCGCTCCTGTACCTGCTGCGTGAGAACGCCATCCAGGCGGCGATTGTCCCGGTGTGCTTGCTGGAGAACATGGATAAAGAAGGGCTTATCGACAAACGCGCCTTTCGCCCGCTGCTGCAAAAAACCAGCGATTTTCCCTGCGTGACCAGCACCGCACTGTATCCCGACTGGTCTTTTGCCGCTCTGCCTGGCGTTGGCGATCGGATCGCCGATGCCGTCGCCAGATCCTTGCTCAACTCGGCGCAAAGTGACGGCTGGCGCTGGGGCGCACCTGCCTCAACCAGCGACACCGAGGCCCTGCTTCGCGAGCTGCATCGCCATCCCGAGCAGCAGCGCATGGCGCAGACGCTACTCGGCTGGCTGGACCAGCATAAATTGATGATCGGGGTGATATTATTATTGCTGGTGCTTTTTATCGCCAACTATGGCTGGGTGATGGTGCTGGTCCAGCGGCGCGGTAAAGCGCTGGAGCAGGCCAACAAGCGCTTACGTGAGCAACAGCAGACCCTGGAACAGGCCAGGCAAATGAGCGTGCTGGGGGAAATGGCCTCCGGCTTTGCTCATGAGCTGAATCAGCCGCTGTCGGCCATACGGATGTATGCGCAAGGCGGGTTAAATCATCTCTCGCGGCCCGATAATCAGCAGGCCCTGATGACCGCCCTCAGCCATATAGACTCTCAGGCCGAGCGCTGCGGGATGATCATCAAACATTTACGCAGCTGGGCGGCGTCCGAATCCGAGCCTGCAAACGCGACGGAGCCGGATATTCGCTGCGATGTCGCCCACACGATCGGGCATGTGCTGCGGCTTTTGCAACTGGAGAATATCCGCGTGCACAATGACGCCACGCCAACGGCCGGATTGTGGCTTCCGCCGATTTTACTGGAGCAGGTGCTGGCAAATATTCTGCTCAATGCCGTTCAGGCGGGTGCCCGCGACCTCTGGGTCACCACAAGCGCTGCTGGCGCATCGCCCACGATCGTCATTCAGGACAACGCCGGCGGCCTCACTTCGGAGCAGCAGATCAACCTGTTCCGCCCTTTCCACTCCAGTAAAAAAACGGGCATGGGGCTTGGACTGGTCATCTGCCAGCGCCTGCTGCGCCGCGTCAACGGTGAGATCCGCGTTGATAATCACCCTGCTCCGGATGGCCGGCGTGGGGTACGGGTCACCCTGACCTTCGCTACCGGGCCCAGTGGGAGCGAAGCTGCAAAATGCGACATCTGACTTTTTTGAACTGGATCTGAGTAAAGATCACTCACCTGTGAAATGGTTGACATAGCGATTACCCATTGATGAATCAGGGAGTTGGGATGTTGTCACCGGAGCAGACTTTTGATGACAGGGACGAGTGGCGTTTGCTTGCTGACGAGCTTTCCCTGTTACCTGGAATGACCGATACAGGGCGCCAGGGATTTGCTATTCAACTAAAATTCCGACAGGTACAAGGCTATTACCCTGAATCATTAAACGATTTCCCTTCAGGTATTGTGCATGCTATCGCTGAGCAGATCGGATGCACTTCGGTATCCCTTGAAAACTACCCTCTTCAGAGACGGCAGGCTCAACGGCACCGCCCGAATATTCGTCGATATCTGGGTGTCAGGCTCCATGATAAAACTGATATAGCAAGGCTCAGCGCCTGGTTAACTGAATTTATCCTCCCGTTAAACCCGCAGGCTGTACACGGCAGCGAACTTGTTAGTGACTGGTGTCAGGAGCAGCAGATTGAACGCCCCGCCGCCGAGCATCTGGATCGGATTATACGATCAACCGTATACCAGTTCGAAACAAAGCAACAAAACACTATATTTACCCGACTCTCACTCGACAGCAAGGTTGCCATCAATCACTTACTGTCAGCCGAAGAGCCGGGCACTGCCAGAATAAACGAAGTCACCTTCAGTGGCCTCAAAGCTGACCCCGGAAGACCCAGTCTGGAGCGTCATCGCCCAGCTAAAATGTCTCGATAGTGTTGCGCTACAGCCGAATAAAATCTTACTTTTGTTTGTCCCTCCGGCAACGGCGATAAAATACCTCCGGTGTATGATGGACCGATATTTAACCAGAGAAACTAAAAGGATTTAAATGCATGACGGATGCGAAGGACAATACAACAGTGACCTGCCTGAGCCACAAAATGAAGTACAAAGAGGTCGCCTGTGGTAAGCAGCGGATGCATTGGCTGGAGCTGCAGTTTATGGATGAGAACAACAACCCGGTTTCCGGCCTGAAGGTGCAGCTGGAATACCATCCGCTTGCCACGGCGGCGGAGCTGGCGCTGTGGGCCAGGGGCGGTCACACGCAGTTTGATCCCACACCGCCACCGAATCCACCCGCCAGCATTACCGACAGTCAGGGACTGGTACGGTTCGATGACCTGTACTGGATAGCGGTAGACGTAAAAACGGACGGGCAGCAGCTGGCCGACATCATGGAACAGCGTCCGCTGGGCATCCGGCGTAATCCGAACAGCCAGCCGGTGAGCGGAAACGCCTTTCGCCGGGAGACGTGGGACAAAAACTGGCGCACGGACGTGCAGGAGAAGGTGGAGACCGCCGGGTACCGGCATCACTATGTGACCATAGGGGAGCTGTGCGACCGACTGCCGGAGATGCCGGGCTGGGATACGCCTGAGCCTCCGGTGTTCCATTTTCCGCCGGGAAAAACGCTGAAAGGGACGGAAATCAGTCGGGATGCTCTGGAGCAGCGCCACGTTATCGAAATTTGCCCGTTCAGGGCGTGGGTGCTGCCCCTGCACGACACGAAGGACTATGACCTGGCGAACGCGCTGAACCTCGGCATCATGGCCGATCTGGTGTATGCCGCCGAAGCGAATAATCCGACCATCGATTATTTTTTCCGGCAGAAGTGTCAGGATCTGTCCTGGCTGCCGCAGCTTGCGGAATACCCGAATTATTTTCACACTCTGGCGGTGGATGTGCCGTTCCGCGACCGCTATTTGCCACCTGTCTACATGAATACCGGGGACGGGGACACGGGAGAAGGTGATACCCGCCTGTTTACGGTGGAGTGTGCCTCGCACGTTCTGGTTGCCTGGTGCGGTACCGACAGTCTGCTGAATGTCCAGACCGATGTGTCCTTTGGACCGAAACGGTGCCCTGCAGAACTGGGCGGGATGGGGAATGTGCACGGCGGTTTTCTGGAAGCCTATCAGCTGGCTAAACGGATGTTTGGGGATAAATTAAGTGGTATCCAAGAATCGTTGGCTAAAGGTGGTAAAAAACTATTTATCTGTGGTCACAGTCTGGGTGGGGCGCTGGCGCTGCTGTATGCCGCCGAGATGAAAGCCAGTCAGCCTGTTCTGTACACCTACGGGATGCCGCGAACGTTCAGCCGTCTTGCTGCGTACCTGCAGAGGGATATCATCCACTACCGCCACGCCAATGATAATGACACGGTGACACAGATACCGCCGGAGGTGGATCTGGACAGCGAGCTTTACGAGAAACTGGGGTGGCTGGGTGACAAACTGGGCTTTGACTGGGTGACCACGTCAGCAATCGGTCTTTTACCGCGAACCTTCGGGGGAAATGCGGGCGTGGATATGGGCATTACACAGGAAAGAGACACCTACTGGCATCATGGTAAGACAGTTTTATTTTTGCGTGCGGAACAGAGCGTCATGAAGTCCGGTGAACGAAACGCGCTGTGGATAGGGGGCGGAACGGTAAGCTATACGGAGAAGGCGGCGGTTAAACTGTATCTTGTTCCTGCCCTGAATGAAGAATGCCTGACATCCACCGGAGAGCATCAGGCGGCATTCATACAATGCCTGGCGCCGGGCGAGCTGGCGAAGCAGTTCCCTAAGGGGGAAAATACGGCATCAGCCGGCTGGTTCAGTAAGCCATCAAACCACTCGATGGCGCATCGCTACCTGCCCTATATTCATAATCAGGTGCTGGAGCTTGCCGATCCGGCGCGGGATATGGACCGGAAAGCCATGCGTGCCCTGTTCCGGGAGGGCGTTGAACAAAAGGCAAACTTCAGTAACCCGGATGAGGTTGAACGCAACCGCAAGTTTTTGGCCCTTCAGGACATGCTGCCGGTGGCGCTGAGGCTGACACAGGCAGAGGACTCCGGGAAAAATGCCCTGCTCCGCTTTGCGGCGGTAACGGAGGAAGAAGTTGAACTTTCTCAGTAAAACCGCTGTTGTCGTGTCGGTTGCAACGGTGCTTTCCGGGTGTGATAACCGGCCTGACAAGACACTTTCCCCTCCGGCGGATGCAAAGTGGGTGGACGTCACTTTCCGGGTCCCTGAGGGGATAACACTGCAGCCAGCCGAGCTGCTGTACCGTTCGGCGCAGTGCAAATCTGTCCGCTACAACTCGAGCAATGAACCGCATGATATACCGGGCTACAACGATATTGAGCGGCCATTCGGTGTGTCTGATGGTGATAATATCCGCCGTCTGCGGGTCGCCGTGGACGGTGGCGGTTCGTGCCAGTGGCAACTGAACTCACTTAAGGTGAGCTTCAGAATTGCGGACAATATTGCACTGGTAAAGGGAAAAGAGGTTATCGATACCAGTTATATTTTCGATTTTGGGAACTATGGTCTCAGTGACGGCTACGGGACCGGGCGGGCTAAAGCGTTCAGTGGGAAGTATCTGGAACTGAAAACAGATTTATTCCCTGTGGTGTTTATAAATCATATGTTCAAAAAAACAACGCTGAAATTTTTTGGAGGGGATACTAATTACGATAAATGGGGCAGACGTTATCGCTTATCTGATACCGATGGTATTTATCTGCATCCATTAGTGCATATCAATAAGCCAGTCATACTTGAAAGTCCTAATCCGCCACCGGGAAATATCAATGCACTCTATCCTGATGGCAATCGTGAATATGTACCTGATATTTACCCGGATTATGACAAGTTACTGTCAATGAAATAGGTGATATATGTACCGAATAAAAAGGATCTTCTTGAGATCCTTTTTTATACCTTCGGTTTCTGAACTCGCTCATTTTTTTAAATGTCGCATTTTGCAGATTCGCTCCCACTGGGCCTACCGGGACAGATAACGAGAACAGACAATGATCCATTTGGTCGATGACGATGATGCCGTCACCCGCTCATGCTGCTTTTTGCTAGAAAGCATGGGCTACACCGTACAGTGCTGGAATCACAGCGAGCAGTTTTTACAGGAAGCGCCGCTGACCACCACCGGTATTGCGCTGCTGGACATGCGGATGCCGGTAATGGACGGCCACAGCTTGTTTCAGGCGATGCGCGAGGCCGACAGCACGCTGGCGGTTATTTTCCTCACCGGACACGGCGACGTGCCGATGGCGGTTAAAGAGATCCAGCTCGGGGCGGTGGATTTTCTCGAAAAGCCCGTGGCTACGCCTGCGCTGCAGGCGGCCATCAGCAAAGGCTACGAGCACTCTGCACGGCTGACGGCCATGCAGACGCTGAAGCGACGCTTCGACACACTGACCGCCAAAGAGCAAGAGGTCGCCCGCTGTGTGGTTGCCGGTCTGATGAACAAAGATATCGCCACGCACATGCATATCGCCGTGCGCACGGTCGAGGTGCATCGCTCCAGAGTGATGGAGAAAATGGCGGCCAGAAATATGGCGGAGTTTATCGGACAGATGCGCCAGCTCGGGTAATGCGACTAGTTTTTGCTGCCGAAAAACCGCACTCCGCAATTAACGTGTGCATCAGTTCCGCGGCCGACAGCGCGCGGATCATCCCGACGTTCTCCCCAGCCCAGTGGGCGCCAAAGCCCTGCTCGCCCGTCGCTTTTGCCGCGCTGGCCAGCGCTTTACCCGCATCGTAAGCCACTGGATACGCGGGGACGTCTGACGCGGCATGCTGGCGTCCGAGCTCGCAAAATGCGTTATCAATGCAGCGGGCGGGACGACCGGAAATCGCGCTGGTCAGCACCGTTGACGGCGCGGGCTGGCGAGTCAGCGCCTGACGATATCCAGCATCCGCCGAGGATTCCGGACAGAGCAGGAATGCGGTGCCCAACTGAGCGCCTTGCGCACCTAGCTGCATCATGTGATGAATACCGGCGCCATCCATTATTCCGCCAGCGGCCACCACCGGCAGCGATACGGTGCGGTTAATGGCCTGAACCAGCGTATCCGTTGGCAGCTGGCGATCGTCGGCCAATGGGTCGAAGATCCCGCGATGCCCCCCCGCCTCATAGCCCTGAGCAATCACGATATCAATCCCCTGGGCGGCAATCTGCTGCGCCTCCGCGACGCTGGTGGCGCTGGCCATGGTCACCACGCCTTTCTCCTGCAGACGGCGAACCAGGGTCTTGTCCGCCACGCCGAAGTGAAAACTGACCACTGCAGGTGCGAGATCGAGCAGCAGTTCGGCCATCCGTTGATGCCCGAGAAAGCTGTCATAGATTTCTGTCAGCGTTTCCGGCGGCTCGCAGCCAAAACGGGCAAAATACGGCCGGAGCGCCGCAATCCACCGGGCATCCAGTTGTGGGTCCCGCTGCGCCGGCGCATGAGAAAACAGATTGACGTTAAAGGGTTGCGAGGTCTGCTGGCGGGTGGCGTTGATCAGCGCTTCCGCCTGCTCCACCGTCGAAGCACCTAATCCCAGCGAGCCCAGGCCACCGGCGTTACTGACCGCGGCGGCCAGCGCCGGGGTTGAGACACCGGCCATCGGCGCCTGGATAATGGGGTATGCAGTATCAATAAGCTGGCTGAGGCGATTCATGCCGGGAATCCTGTCTGAAGATGTGATAGCGGATACTTAACTTCTCTTTTTGAGATGTTAAGATCAATATCATTTCCATTTTAAGAATCAAAAATATGAACCACGCCACGTTGCAGATATTTAAAATGGTGGCCCAGGAGCAAAGTATTACCCTGGCGGCGAAAAAGTTAGGCCGTGCGCAATCGAACATCACCACCCGGATCCAACAGCTGGAAGAGGAGCTCGGGGTCGAGCTGTTCGTGCGGGGGAATAAAAAAATGGTGCTCTCCGCTGCCGGCAACTGCTTCCTCGATTACGCCCGGCGGATCCTGAGCCTGGCGGACGAGGCGAAACAGGCACTGCACCCGGCGACACCGGCGGGAAGCCTGCGGTTGGGCTCGATGGAAGCGGCGGCAATCAGTCGGCTGATGCCGCGGCTCCCGGCGTTCCGGGCGGCGTGCCCGGAGGTTGAACTGACGCTGCAGGTCATGCCGACCCAGCCGTTAATCGAGCAAGTGCTGAACGCCACCCTCGACTGCGCGCTGGTCTGTTTACCGCTGACGGCCGAAGATGAGCCCGCGTGTCCGGCAGAGATCGAATTTGCGGAGCTCTATGTCGAACAATTGATGCTGGTCACCACGGAAAAGCCAGGTAACATCCGGCTGGCGGCCTTCCCGCGCGGCTGCAGCTACCGGGCGATCGCCGAAGCCCATTTTGCCGCAGACGGGAAGGTCGATATTCAGGATGTCGGCTCGTATCAGGCGATGATCGCCTGCGTAGCCTCCGGCGGCTATGCCGGGATCCTGCCGCAAAGCGTTATCGAACGGATGACGTTGCCGCAGGGCAGCCAACTGCAAGCCATACGGCCGGCGCGCACCCAGTTGATCTGGCGGCGGGGCTACGGCTCCCCTGCGCTGACTGAATTACGCCGCGTCATGACCCCTGCCACTGCTGGTTGACGCACATTAACCGCGACGAGGCGATGGCGGTAATACGACCAGGCCCGCCGCCAGAAACAGCGCCGCGGCCGCCGCAACCAGCGACAAGCTAAAGGAACCACTCAGTCGATGGAGCGTACCGGCCACCAGAGGCCCGACAATCTGCCCGACCCCATACAACGCCGTCATGGCGGCGATCATATTGAAGCTGACCAGGTGGCTCAGGCGTCTGGCCTGCGGCAGCGCGATGGTCACCGTCCCCATAAAGGTAAAGCCAACCAGCAGCGCGCTCAGCAAACACAACCCTAACGACGGCTGCCAGGCTGGCAGAATGACGCCCGTTGCCTGAACCAGCAGATTACCGGTCAATGCCCGACGATAACCGAACTTCACCACCAGTTTGTGCCAGATAAAGCATGACGGCACCGCCGCAAGGCCAAACAGCGCCCATATCTGCACCGGATCCACCCCGCCCAGCGAGCCTGACAAAAACAACGGCAGATAGGTCGCGGTAATGATGTAGCCAAATCCCGCAAGACCGTACACCAGCAGTAATGTCCAGGCCCCGGCGGTTTGCCCTTGCCCTGCTGTTAATACGCTTTCCGCCTGCACTGACGTGTGCGGCGTTTCGGAGGCTGGCGTTAATAGCAGACGCACGACCAGCAGCAACAGGATCGTTGCGCTGACCGCGCAAATAAGCCATATCTGCGGGCTGGAGAGCGCCCACGCTTTAGCAAGGGCGATAATTTCGGCGGATAAGAAAATCCCCATCCCGACGCCGGAATAGAGCACCGGCGCGCCGTGGTGCTGCTTCATATGCTGGAGCAGCCACAGCGAGGCGGCAATCAACGTCACCGCGCTGAGTATCCCGGCGATACCACGGACCACGATAATTGCCAGCGGTGTGGTGACCCAGGCCAGCAGCGCCAGACACACCAGGGTGAGCCCGACCGAGACCAGGCTTAGCCGCGTGCTGTCAGCCGGCCGGGCTTTTGAGAGCAGCAGCGCCCCCAGAAGATAGCCCGCGTAGTTGACCGATGCCGCCAGGTTTCCCTGGCTGAGCGAGACGATCTGCTCACTGAGCATGACCGGAAGAATACCGGTATAGGCAAAACGCCCGAATCCCATCCCGATAATCAGCACCGCTGAAGCGGCCAGCGCTAGCAGAAAAGCCTGAGGTTCCGCCCGAGGTTTACGCACATTCATACCCTGTCTCTGTGATGTGAAAACCCAACTGTAGCGGAGCCCCACAAAAACACTTCGTTGCAGGGCGAAATATGGCGGCAAGGTAACCCGATCAGCGGCTGCTTAATGCCAGACGGGCGGCAAAGAGCATAAACACCCCGCCGGTGACGCGATCCATCCAGCGAACAACGGGTGGTTTTTTTAACACACCGGAAGCGTAGCGCGTCGCCAGAATCAGGGTTAATGACCACAACGTGCCTATCAGCACATGGATCGCGACCAGCAGGAAAGTCCAGATCACTGGCGAATGGCCGCTCGGTATAAACTGCGGCAAAAAGGAGACGTAGAAGACCCCCATTTTGGGGTTCAGCACATTGCCGAGCATCCCTTTGACAAACCAGTTGCTGGTTGTCGCCGACGTGCCGGGCTGAGTATCAAAGCTCTGGCGCGGGCGAAGCAAAAGCTGGATCCCTAACCAACACAGGTAGGCCGCACCGCACCACTTCAGCAGGTTATAGGCCATCTCAGAGGCGGCGAGGAGCGCCCCCAGTCCAAACGCGACAATCGCGCCCCAGATAAAACAACCGGTATCAATACCCAGTGCGGCCTGAAACGCTTTCTTACCGCCTTCAACGCTGGAGGTGCGAAGAATCAGCGCGGTATCAAGGCCAGGGGTAAGGGTCAACAGCAAGGCGGCTAAGGAATAAGCCAGAAGGGCATCGGCGACGGACATCTACTCTATTCTCCGAAAGCGATGATTCTATGGAAAACGGCCTGCGTCAGCAACTCTTGACATTGTCTTTTACTCGTTAACTGTCGGTGGTAAACCGGAGAGCATTCATGATACCGCCCCGCGCAGCCAGGGCGTGATCGTCAGGCCGGTCAGCAGCCCTTCCGGGCTGAGCAGCCGCGTAACCGTCTGTCCCCATGGCTCTACCCGATTGGCTATCAGCAGTTGATAACCTTTAGCGAGTAGCTGATCGGTGGCGAGCGCAATGTCGCGCACTTCGAACTCAATCCACGCCTGGGGTACCGCGACTTCGGCGGGCCACTGTTCCTGACCAAAGCAGGACGTCGCCGCCTGGGCCAGCGGCCAGAGGGCAAAATGTTTCACCCCAGGCAGCGCATCCTTATCAGTCAGCAGGTAGTCGGGATTGCCGGGCATCGGCTTCAGGGGAAGCCCCAGCGCCGAGCAATAAAACGAGTGGCTGTCAGCGGTGTTCTGCGTAATGGGGCCAAACCCCGCCACAAACAGCACTTCGCTATGTGCTAAATCTTCAGTCATATTCCCTCCTGGATAATGAGCAAGCCGATGAGGCAGAGAGAAAATATATACAGTGAAAACCCGGACTTGCACAGATTCGTCTTGTCGCAATGCGAATTTTGGTGGGTTCGGCTGAAAACGCATCCTTTACTCGTCCCGGCGGGTGGGACTGCGCTATGCTGAGCGCCCGTTTGTTTTCACTGCCATGGCGTTATGACCTCTTCAGTCAGTAATACTCAGCTTAATCTGCGCATCATTTCGATCGTCGTCTTCACCTGCATCTGCTATCTGTCGATCGGACTTCCCCTCGCCGTGCTGCCCGGCTATATCCACTATCAACTGGGCTACAGCACGCTTATTGCCGGGGTGGTCATCAGCCTGCAGTACATTTCAACCCTGTTCAGTCGTCCGCACGCCGGGCGCTATACGGATATCTGGGGCCCCAAAAAAGTGGTCAGCTTCGGGATCGTCTGCTGCCTGCTGAGCGGGCTGTTTACGCTGATTGCCGTAGGGTTGCAGTCGACGCCTCTGCTGGCGATTGGCGCATTGCTGATTGGCCGCGTGTTTCTCGGCGTCGGCGAAAGCTTTACCGCCACCGGAGCAACGCTGTGGGGAATTAAAACCGTTGGGGCTATCCATACCGCGCGCGTTATCTCGTGGAACGGCGTGGCAACCTATGTCGCGATGGCGGTAGGTGCGCCGCTGGGCGTACTGCTGAACAGCTATTTTGGCATCAGCGGCTTTGCGGTGGTTGTGGTAGCGGTAGCGTTTGTTGGCCTGCTCTTTGCCCGTACACGCCAGGATGTCAGCGTGACGGCGGGCGTGCGTGCGCCGTTCCATGTGGTGGTCCGTAAAATCTGGCCCTACGGCCTGGGCCTGGCGCTGGGCACGGTCGGATTCGGGGTTATCGCGACCTTTATTACGCTCTACTTTTCTGCCCATCAGTGGCAAGGTGCGGCCTTTACGCTGTCGCTATTCAGCGTCGGGTTTATCTGCATTCGGCTGGTCGCCGGCAATATGATCACCCGTTATGGCGGCGTGCGCGTCTCGCTGGTCTGTTTTGCCGTGGAGTGTGTTGGGCTGGTGATCATCTGGCTGGCCCCTTCCGCATGGATTGCCGGCTTCGGCGCCCTGTTGACCGGCTCCGGCTTTTCGCTGGTGTTTCCGGCGCTGGGGGTTGAAGCGGTACGCCAGGTTGAAGAGCAAAACCAGGGCACCGCGCTGGGCACCTATTCGGCCTTTCTCGATTTGGCGCTGGGGCTGACCGGGCCGCTGGCCGGATGGGTAGCCGGGTATTACGCGCTGGATACCATTTATCTTCTGGCCGCAGCGGTCGTGGTGCTGGCATTTATTCTGATTTTTCGCGTTTACCGACAACAACGTGCCAGTTTAGACCCTGCATAAAGTACGTGATTTGGTCACCGCCGAGGCACTGTACAGGCAAAAAAATAATCACTCATTGACGGGGATTCTGCATCCGTGCCAACATCCCTGTCACATCTGGTAACAGATGTACTGGCGTAACGGGTGAAATAACAGAGATCGCAGGACAACGATCCAGGCCCGCTACGTAGCCCAATCCGAATCACTGGCCTGTACAGTGAGTCCCTGAGTCTGGCGGGAAATACGCAAATGCATCAAAGTTTTAATCAGCGTGTTCATTTCTACTACTGCATTCTGGTCGCGCTGAAAATACATGGAAAATCAAAAAAATCAGGTGGCGTCAGGGGGAAGAATAACTTTCTGCTGAAGTGGTTACGTAAAGCCCAGGACAACAACATTTTCCACCCGGATATCACCAGCGAAATCGAGTGGCTGCGCGGAAAAATCATTCAGGCCGGTTATGACACTGACCTGGAGCCGATGCTGGATTTTGTCTACGCCACGGCAAAACGGGCCGAAACCCTTAAAGACAGCGAATAATCCCCGTCAAAGCCGGGCTCTCCGGCTTCTCTCGCCGTCAGCGGGATGATGTGTTTTACCTTCGAGCATTACCCACTATGCTGATGAACGAGCTTAATTGTATCCGGAGATATGCATGGCAGACTGGAATCCCTCGTTATATCTGAAGTTTGGTGCCGAACGTACTCGCCCTGCGGCAGAATTAGTGGCCCGCATTGCAGACCAGCCGGTGACGTTTGCCGTTGATTTAGGCTGTGGACCGGGGAACAGCACCGCCTTGCTGCATCATGCCTGGCCAGAAGCCACCATTGTAGGGGTCGATAACTCACCGGCGATGCTGGAAGAAGCGGCGCAGGCCCTGCCGTCCTGCCGCTTTGTCACCGCCGATATTCGCGAGTATCAACCTGAACGTCCGGCCGACCTTATCTATGCCAACGCGTCACTGCAGTGGTTGACTGACCATGAAACGCTGTTCCCGCAGTTGGTCAGCCAGCTTGCACCGCATGGCCTGCTGGCGGTGCAGATGCCGGATAACTGGCAGGAACCGTCCCATACGCTGATGCGTCAGACGGCACAGGAGCTGGGGTTTGCAGAGAGCGGACGCCATCCGCTGCCGTCGGCTCAGGCCTACTACGATATTCTGACCCGCAGCGGCTGCGAGGTTGATATATGGCGCACCACCTATTATCACCCTCTGGCATCTCACCAGGCGATAATCGACTGGCTGCAATCGACCGGATTACGCCCGTATCTGCAAGCGCTGGATGCCGAACAACGAGAAGCCTTTCTCCAGCGTTATCTGACGTTGCTGCAACAGCACTATCCGTTACAGTGTAACGCCAGGGTGCTGCTGTTATTCCCGCGCCTGTTTATCGTGGCCCGCAAGCACAGCGTCTGACAAAAGAACGTAACAACGGCGCCGGGATGGCGCCGAATGGCAGGTTTACCAGGAAAGATGATGCACCAGTGAGAGATCCCACGCGGTGGCCAGCAGTGACAGAAACACAATCAGGTTAATGGCGGTCTCAATACGTTTTTCCATTTTTCCTTCTCCTGAGTCGTTTTCAGCGGTCAGACAGGCTGAGTGAAACCACATCCTACTGCTTATAAACGTTACAGCGTCACGCGATAACGTACGTAATCATCGGCGGGAGTAAACTCGTCATACAACCGGCGGGCGGGATTATCGCTGCGGGTATGCCAGTACAGGCGCGACCAGCCCTGAGCTTTGCCCTCGGCGTGCAGGGCCTGCAGGAGCTGCCTGGCGATGCCCCGGCCGCGCATCTGCGGTTCAACAAACAGATCTTCCAGATAGCATATCGGGGTTTTCACCCATGTGCCCTCATGCAAAACGCAGATCGCAAAACCCACCACGCGATCGTCCACTACCGCGACACGACCCACCACCGGCGAGGCGTCATCGAGCAGACGTTGCCAGGTAAATTCGGTCACTTCCGCAGGTTGCGGACTGCCGTAAAAACCGGTGTAACCTTCCCACAGCAGCAACCACTGTGATTTATCATGTTGATGAATATCACGAATCTCTACAGCCATGGGCTATCCTCTTTGGCGTTTCATCCATCAGGCGATGTCTGCACGAACGTGCGCGATGTAAGCCCACCCGGAATGTACGATAAGCCATTATTTTCCGGTCAGAAAATTAGTTCAAGCACCGAGGGCACGATTTGCCGCTATTCGGCTTTATCTGGACGTTGCCAGGCAGCCCTGCTAAGCGAACATTTTTCGATATCTCAGACCTGCTCGGGCCAGGTATTCATAAAATAAATAAGTATGTTGTAACTACTATCAGATGATAAAAAACCCGGCAGCAATATGGCCGGGTTCTCATCACATCACGACATCATAAGTATCAGCACAGCGGTTTGACGGCTTCACGCATGCCACGCAGCAGAATAGCGTCCAGGTCCAGGCTCACCTGCTCTACCATACCCGGGATCTGCGTCAGGTCCTGCTCCCAATGAGAGGTCACCGACAGCACGGCTTTGACCAGTTCACTGGTGCAGAGCTGCGCATCACGATGCTGCGCCCAGAGGGTCTGGAAACGGGTCATCCATTCGGCATCGTCCTGCACCGGATAGCTTTCGCCATCGCGCTCTCCCCGATAAAACGCAATCAGTGCCGCCAGCGCGAACGTCAGACGGGCCGGGAGTTTGCCCGATTTTGCCTGCCCTGCCAGCAGCTGCGGCAGAATACGCGTGCGGTATTTGGTCATGCCGTTGAGGGCGATAGACAGCAGCTGATGCTTAATGTACGGGTTGCGGAAACGCCCGGTCACGGCGCTGGCAAACGACTCCAGCTCGTCACGCGGCAGATCCAGCACCGGAATGATCTCTTCATAAATGGCCTTCTCGACGAAAGCGCAGATCTGCTGGTCATTCATGGCTTCACCCACGGTATCCAGACCGGCCTGGAAGGCCACCGGTACCAGCGCGGTGTGCGCGCCGTTGAGGATCGCCACCTTGCGCTCTTTGTACGGCTTGATATCGTCAACAATCAGGACGTTAAGTGGGAGTTTATCGAGACGCAGCTCGGCTGCCAGCGACTTCGGCCCCTGAATAACAAACAGGTAGAAGTGTTCGGCGGTCGCCAGGAAACCGTCTTTATAGCCCAGTTGGGCTTCAATCGCTTCGGCTTCATCGCGCGGGTAGCCAGTCACAATGCGGTCCACCAGCGTAGAGCAGAAGGCATTCGCATCTTGTAACCAGGTGATAAAGGCTGACGGCAGCGCCCACTCGTGAGCATAGCGCAGCACCAGTTCACGCAGCGCTTCCCCGTTGTAGTCAATCAGTTCGCAAGGAATGATGATCCAGCCTTTATCCGCCGCGCCCGCAAAGTGGCTGTAGCGTTCATACAGCAGACGAGTCAGCTTCGCCGGATAGCTCACCGCCGGCGCATCGTCGAAACGATCGCCCGCGTGGTAGCTGATACCGGCTTCGGTGGTATTAGAAAACACAAAGCGCATGTCCGGATTATGGGCCAGACGCAGGAACTCGTCGTAATCCGTGTAGACGCTGATCTCCCGGTTGACCGAACGAATCAGGCGCGCGTCGCTGACCGCTTCGCCCTGCTCGTTCAGCCCGCGAATAATGGTGGTGTACAGCCCGTCCTGAGTGCTGAGTGAAGGCGGGAACGCACTCTCAATCGGACGCACGATGACCACCCCGGCATTCAGGTCGGTATGTTCATTCAGCAGATCCAGCTGCCAGTCGACAAAGGCGCGAAGGAAGTTACCTTCGCCAAACTGAATGATACGTTCAGGGTACTGCGCGCCGGGGAAATCACGACGATTTAATGTTTTCACAATAGGTTCCCTCTTAGAGTAGTCATACAACCTGAGTAATTGGTGTAATAACTTATCAGCTTTTCTAAGAATAAAACCGTGTTTTGATCAAACCTGCCTCTGTTATTGCAGGAACTTATAGAACAGTGAGGTGGCGGTCAACTTTCCGTCTGGCATCAAGGCATAGCGCGGAATTTCCCCGGCTTTTTCCCAGCCACACTGGACGTAGAAGCGTTCTGCACCGCTGCCTGTGGCGGTATCGAGTACCAGCACCGATTTGCCCTGCTGGCGCGCCTCCTGCTCCAGATATGCCATCAGCGCATTTGCTACCCCCTGACGGCGGGCATTTTGGTGAACCAAAAGTTTGGCTACGTCGGCGCGGTGCGGTTGGTTCTCTGGTTGATCGGTAATCAGCTGTACCGTTCCGACAATCAGCCCGGCCTGTTCAGCCACCAGCACCAGTCGTTCGCCAGCGTCGACGCTGCGTGCAGTGCGGCTCCAGAACGCCTCGGCCGTCTGCGGGTCGAACGGCAGCATAAAGCTCACCGACGCGCCGCCATTGACGCTGTCGGCCAGAATATCGCTGAGTCGGGAAAGATTGGCGAGAATATCGTCGTGCGAAAGGGTACGGAAAGAAAAGGATGTGGTCATGGGTCGCTCCCTGAAATTAACCACATCACTATGATTTTAACTAATATTTAACACAAGCGGCTTTATCATCGCATTTTCTTATTGCCCATTCTCCGCCAGCGTCGGCGTGAAAATACGATTGCACCCTGCTTTTTTGGCGCTAATAAGATAATCGTCGGCCACCATCAGCAGCTGATTAAAGAGTTCGGTGATCCGCCCGGAACCAATCGGGCGACACTCAAGGCCCATGCTGATGGTCAGCTTGATCTGCTGTTGCCCCCAGACAAAGGTTTGCGCCTCGACGCCCTGTCGAATTTTCTCCGCCAGCTGCAGCCCGGCCTGCGGCGTCGCGCCCAGGCTGGCCACCGCAAATTCTTCCCCACCGATACGCGCCACCATTCCCTGTTCGCCGGCCAGCTCCCGCACCCGCTGGGCCAGCTGCGCCAGCACGCAATCGCCGCACTCATGGCCCCACTGGTCATTGACTCGCTTGAAGCCATCGATGTCGAGCACCATCACCGTTAACACTTGCGCTTCGGACAGCGGCTGGCGCTTCAGCGACTCGCTTAATCCCGAACGCGAATACACCCGGGTCTGGAAATCAAAATCGGCCCGCAGCGCCAGCTGTTTGACCAGGTTGTTGATCGCCTCCACGCTGGACGCCACAATCACCGGACTAATCAACATCGCCGCAATCCCGAGACGGGTTGAAAACAGCTGCCACGGCTGCAGGTGGGTATCAGGAGAAAGGTGAATCAGGGCGTTAGCCACCAGCAGGATCTCCCCGATGCCGGTCAGAAAAGTCAGCAGACAGGTCAGCGGCAGCGGATAGCGAATAGCACACCAGATCAGAGCCGGCAGCGGGAAGGTGATGCTTCCGGCGCCCCCCACGACGACCCCAAGAATAACCGATAGCACCAGCACGATAACCGGCAGCAACTGATTCCAGCGGAAACCGCTCACTCCGGAGGGGATCGACACCGTCAGGATAAACGGCAGGATCAGCACCGCGGTAGAGAACTGTTCGCTAAACCAGTCCGCCAACAGCGAAATAAAGGTCTCTCGTTCCACATCCACGGAGCCCAGCGCCCCAACGGCCGCGCTGAGCAGCGCCGCCAGCAGACAGTAGCAGAACAGATTGAGGACATTTATCGGCCCGGGCATCGAATCGGTGCGGCGTTTATCCCACAACACCAGCTGCGCCAGGGTGACAATAAAGACAATATTCGAGAAGTTAATCAGCAGCGAGGCATAGCCCATTCCCCAACGCGAGGTTAAGCCATCGTAAACCAGCATCGCCCCAAAACAGACGGCGTAAAAGTAGCTACGATTTAGCCAGACATAACGCGCGAAGATCCCTGCCAGCACGGCATTCAGCGGCCAGAAGAAAGAGAGTTCCTGTACCAGACGCAGCATCGCGCCGAGAAAGTGGAGCAATAAAGTGATTGTGAATAACACCAGTGCATCACGCACGGGCTGTTCCTCACGAAACGCAGTGAATGACCGAATCGACAGTGAAGACATTCAGTAATTATCCGTCTAATTGTTTCAGGCAATTATTATGTTAATAATTAGTTAGCGGATTATCATAGCATGAGAATATTTATCAGGCATATACATGCCTGATAAATGAACATCACAACTTATGGTGTAGGTTGTGACTAACGCTGTGGGGAATTCATCTGTATCACTAACCAGTGATGGATAACCTGCACCACATAGCGCTGCTCGTCGGCACTGAGCTCGCGCCCGGCAGGAATGGCGTGCCATTTGGCCAGACAGCCACGACAGCAGGTGGCGGTGGCATGCTGGGCAATAAACACCGGATGGCCGCGCATTGGGGTCTGTTTACCATCATTGGCAATATAAGCCGGGGCCAGGCGATGAGCGATAAAGTCCGCCGCATGCTGGTCTATTACCTCCGCCCCTTTATCCAGGCAATATTGCCGCTCTTTGATGCCAAGCCGAAAGCGCGAGCGAAAAGCGGAACCCTGCAGACGAGTAAAAAGCATATCGATTGAGCGCATCAGAATACCGATCGCCCCAGCTGTTGAGTGAGTTTCTCCAGCACCGCCGTTCCCGCCAGCGAGTTACCGGCCTCATCGAGCTCCGGGCTCCACACCGCTATCGCCATCTCCTGCGGCACGATCGCCACAATCCCCCCGCCGACGCCTGATTTTGCCGGCAGGCCGACGCGCCAGGCAAACTCGCCGGCGTTCTGGTACATGCCGCTGGTCATCATCAAAGCGTTCACCTGCCGCGACTGGATCGGGGCAATCACCGGCGCATCGAGATGTGGCGCGACACCGCGATCCGCGAGAAACAGAAAGGTTCGCGCCAGCTCGACGCAGCTCATTTCCAGCGAGCAGTAATGAAAATAGTTGTGCAGCACCGTGGCGACATCGTTATGGAAATTACCAAACGATTTCATCAGCCAGGCAATCGCAGCATTGCGCGCCGAGTGGTCAAACTCTGAACGTGCGACCACCGGGTCGTAGGCAATATCACTGACGCCGCTCAGGCGACGCACAATCTCCAGCATTCTCTGGCGCGGCGCGCTCAGTCGGCTTTGCAGCATATCGCAGACCACCAGCGCCCCGGCATTAATAAAGGGATTGCGCGGTTTGCCCTGCTCAATTTCCAGCTGTAACAGCGAGTTGAATGGTTGCCCGGATGGATCTTTCCCCACCCGTTGCCAGATTTCTTCTTCCGGATAGTGGTTCATCGCCACCACCAGACTCAGCACTTTGGAGATAGATTGAATGGAAAAACGCTCGTGGGCATCGCCGGCAGCATAGTGCTGACCGTCTACCGTACAAATTGCCACCCCGAGTTTATTACCGCTTACGCTGGCCAGCGCCGGAATGTAATCCGCCACCTTTCCGCGGCCAATCAGCGGCCTGATTTCTGCCAGAATGGTCTCCAGCATTGCATTATTGATGACCGTCGCCACACCCGGCTCCTTGCCCGCCGTCAAATTCGGGCTGGGAGTATAGCAGAGTGCGGCGACGGTCGTCAGGCGGGACGTCGGTTAGCGGCGGTCTTTCCATACGGTTTGCACATTACAGAACTCATGCAGGCCGAAATGGGACAGTTCGCGACCAAAGCCACTCTTTTTCACGCCACCAAACGCGACGCGGGCATCGCTGGCGCTGTAACCGTTAATAAAGACGCCGCCGCACTCCAGCTCGCGGGAAAAACGCTGCGCTTCATCGACGCTGGTGGTATAGACGGTGGCCGACAGGCCAAATTCACTATCGTTGGCCAGGGCCAGCGCGTGATCGGCATCGCGCGCCACGCTGATGGTGGCTACCGGGCCAAACAGCTCCTGGCGGAATCCGGTCATTTCTGGTGTGACGTTGCCCAGCACCGTTGGCGCATAGTAGTTGCCCGCCCCGGCCATTTTCTCGGCCCCAAGCAGCAAGGTTGCCCCTTCCGCCAGGGTCGCGGTCACCTGCTGATGCAGCTCATCACGCAGATCGAAGCGCGCCATTGGCCCGATGTAGTTGGCTTCATCACGCGGGTCCCCCATCTTCAGGGCGTCGACGGCGGCGACAAAGCGGCTGGTAAAGGCCTCGGCAATACCGGCTTCAACGATAAAGCGCTTCGAAGCGGCACACACCTGCCCGCTATTTTGATAGCGACCAATCACCGCCGCTTTAACCGCTTCATCAAGGTCAGCATCATTGAGGACGATAAACGGATCGGAACCGCCCAGTTCAAGGACGCATTTCTTCAACGCAGCACCGGCCTGGGCGCCGATAGCCTTACCGGCACGCATGCTCCCGGTCAGGGTCACCGCGGCAATACGTGAGTCGTTAATCGCCTGCGACACGCCGTCGTTGGTGGCATTCACCCAACCGAAGACGCCATCCGGCAGTCCCGCCGCGTCAAAGATCTCGCCAATCAGCGCCGCGCTGCCCATCACATTCGGCGCGTGTTTCAGCAGGTAGCTGTTACCCGCCAGCAGGATCGGTACCGCCCCGCGCAATACCTGCCACAGCGGGAAGTTCCACGGCATAATTGCGAGGATCGCCCCCAGTGGACGGTATTCAATCACCGCATTGTTATTTTCCACCGCGGTGGCTTCGGTCGCCAGCATCGCCGGGCCATGCTCTGCGTACCAGTCGCAGAGGTTGGCGGATTTAGTCACTTCGCCACGGGCCTGGGCGATCGGTTTGCCCATTTCAAGGCTGATCATCTGCGCCATCTCTTCGGCGCGGGCACGCAGCGCGCTGCCGACACGACGGAGTGCATCGGCACGCTCGGCGACACTGACGGTGCGCCATTGGCGATAGCCCTGCTCAGCCAGCGCAATCGCCGAATCCACTTGTTGTTCAGTCGCCCAGGGAAGAGACGACACCATTTCTCCCGTGGTCGGGTTGATGGAAACCGCGTGCGTTGTCGATAAAGTCATCGTATTGCTCTCTCTGTTGATTGCGAATTGACCTCATTCTGGCGTACCCTTCCTTTCATTGAAAATGAATAATATTAAGTAACCCATTCACAAAAGAAGAACGCTATGGACCTGACCCAGCTTGAGATGTTTAACGCCGTCGCCAGCACCGGCAGCATTACCCAGGCCGCGCAGAAGGTGCACCGGGTTCCCTCTAACCTGACGACCCGCATTCGTCAGCTGGAAGCTGACCTTGGCGTTGAGTTGTTTATTCGTGAGAACCAGCGCCTGCGCCTGTCGCCCGCCGGGCATAGTTTTTTACGCTATAGCCAGCAGATCCTCGCGCTGGTTGATGAAGCGCGGATGGTGGTCGCCGGAGATGAGCCCCAGGGCCTGTTTTCGCTGGGCTCGCTGGAGAGCACCGCGGCGGTGCGTATTCCGTCGACGCTGGCACTGTATAACCAGCGCTATCCCAAAATCCATCTGGCGCTCTCGACCGGCCCGTCCGGTACCATGATTGACGGCGTGCTGGAGGGCACCTTAAGTGCGGCATTCGTTGACGGGCCGCTGGTGCATCCCGGTCTTGAGGGCTTGCCGGTGTTCCCGGAAGAGATGATGATCGTCGCGCCGGTTGGCCATGCGCCGGTCACAAGGGCCAGCGAAGTCAACGGCAGCGAGGTGTACGCCTTTCGCGCCAACTGCTCCTACCGCCGCCATTTCGAAAGCTGGTTCCATGCCGACCGCGCAACGCCGGGACGGATCCACGAAATGGAGTCCTATCACGGCATGCTGGCCTGCGTGATTGCCGGAGCCGGGCTGGCGCTGATCCCGCGCAGCATGCTCGAAAGCATGCCTGGGCACCAACAGGTTTCCGCCTGGCCGCTGGCCGAAGAGTGGCGCTGGTTAACCACCTGGCTGGTGTGGCGCCGCGGCGCCAAAAACCGCCAGCTGGAGGCGTTTATAGCGCTGCTGAACGAAGATCGGCAACGAGCAGTTTCTCCATAAACAGGCTCAGCGGGTCGGGCTTATAGGGCGCAAAGGCGCAGCGGGTTTGATATCCGCTGCGGGTATAGAGTTTTACCGCCGCGTGCTGATGGATCCCGGTCTCCAGACGCACGGTATGGCAGTCCCGGCGCAGAGCTTCGCTTTCCAGCGCTTCCAGCAGCCTCTCCCCCAGCATCTGTCCACGATGGGTAGGATCGATATAGACCCGCTTCATTTCACCAAAGCCCTGCTTATCCAGCACAATCGCCCCGCAGCCGACCGCCTGCTGTTGCGCGTCGCGGATTAGCAGCACGATCACCGACTCCGCCGCCAGCTGGCTCAAATCCACCAGATGGTTGCTTTCGGCTGGATAAAGGGACTCCTGGTAGGCATCCAGTTGGGCAATCAGGGCCGTCAAGTCGGGGTGGGCAAGCGTGGTGGGGGCGATGGTGTACATAGGTAAGCTCCTTTTTTGACCACTGTAGCGCAGCGCGTACACCTGGCCCTCATAGCGTTAACTTATACCTCCGTCCTGCGCTTGCGCTAAGCCATTGAGCGGCGGTAATTTTATAAGATGACCTTTGATAGCGGGACAGAACCATGAATACCAAAGCACGTAAGGTGATGATTATTGGTGCCGGCAACGTCGGCACGTCGGCCGCCTACGCCTTGTTAAATCAAAATATCTGTGAGGAATTGATCCTCGTGGATTTGAATACCGCCCGGGCGCAGGCCCACGTTCAGGATCTCAGCGATGCCGCGGCCTATATGTCGGGCATGATGACCATTTCAGCGCGTGACGTCAGCGACTGCGCCGACGTCGACATCGCGGTGATCACCGTCTCCGGCGGCGCCCTGAAGCAGGGCCAGACACGGCTTGACGAACTCACCGCGACGGCCGGCATCGTCAACAGCATCGTGCCGCAGATGATGGCCAACGGCTTCAACGGTATTTTCCTCGTCGCCACCAACCCCTGCGACATTATTACCTGGCAGGTATGGAAACTCTCCGGACTGCCGCGCAGCCAGGTGATCGGCACCGGCGTCTGGCTGGATACCACCCGCTTGCGCCGGGTGCTCGCGCAGGCCCTTGATATCGGCGCCCAGAGCATTGACGCGTTTATTCTCGGCGAACACGGCGATACGCAGTTTCCGGTGTGGTCGCACTCGTCGGTCTACGGGTCGCCAATTGCCGATGTGTACCGCAAACATACCGGGCAGGAACTCGACTGCCAGCAGATTGCCGGGAAGGTACGCACCCTGGGGTTTGAAATTTACGCCGGGAAAGGATGTACGGAATACGGCGTCGCCGGCACCATCGCCGAGATCTGCCGCAATATCTTTACCGGTAGCCATCGCGCACTGGCGATTTCATGCATTCTTGATGGTGAGTATGGCGAGAAAAACGTGGCGGTTGGCGTGCCGGCGGTACTGGCGCAGAGCGGCGTTCAGCAGATTATCGAGCTGCAGTTAGCCGCGGACGAGCGCGAGAAATTCGCCCAATCGGTCGCGGTGATTAAAGCCAATATCGCCCGCCTTCCCGCCTGACAGTGCACAATGACACGCCCGCAGAACGCGGGCGTGGTCAACGATCTCAATCCGTCTGACGCCTCAGGCGTCGCGCAGCAGAATTTTCCCCTGCAGCCAGGTTACCGCCTGCCCGGACATCAGCACCCGATCGCCCTTCAGCTCACAGCGCATATCGCCGCCGCGGGCTGACACCTGACGCGCCAGCAAGGTGTTTTTCCCCAGCTTCGCGCTCCAGAACGGGATCAGCATGGTGTGGGCCGATCCGGTAACCGGATCCTCCCAGACCGCTTCTCCCGGAGAGAAAAAGCGGCTGACAAAGTCATATTCACCGTCACCAGGTGCGGTGATCGTCACTTTATGTTCACCGGGCGTCAGCATGGCAATTGCCGGGCGGACCGCTTCAACCTCTGCGCGAGTCGCCAGTTCGATAAGCCATGCCCGGCCGCGCCGGGCGCTGACGTAACGGTCGATGCCCAGTCCGGCCAGCAATACCGCAGGCGGCACGCACTCTTCGGTGGCGCCGGCCGGAAAATCCAGCGTCAACCAGTCACCTTCACGGCTCACCGTCAGGCGACCGGAGGCAGTTGCGAACGC
Organism: Klebsiella sp. R445; assembly: GCF_051131755.1. Taxonomy (NCBI): domain Bacteria; kingdom Pseudomonadati; phylum Pseudomonadota; class Gammaproteobacteria; order Enterobacterales; family Enterobacteriaceae; genus Klebsiella; species Klebsiella sp. R445. The sequence goes on along the minus strand of NZ_CP180446.1, from coordinate 397,480 downwards.
CACCGATGCCTGGGGATAGTCAAGATGATGGAAAATGACATGGGCGCTGGCGAGCGTCGCATGACCGCAAAGATTGACCTCATTGCGGGTGGTGAACCAGCGCAGGCTAAACGTCTCGCCTTCCCGTACCACGAAGGCGGTTTCAGACTGGTTATGTTCCTGGGCCATTTTCAGCAGTACGTCATCCGCCAGCCACTCCTCCAGCAGGCAGACCGCCGCCGGGTTGCCGGAAAACGGGCTGTCGCTGAACGCGGAGACCAGATACATCGGAATCGCTTTCACGGCTTCTCCTTAGCGTAGGGTAATCGACCCGGTCATGTAGGTGGTTGCCTGGCCGCCGATCAGCACCCGATCGCCCTGCCACTGGCAGCGCAGATCGCCGCCACGGGCCGACACCTGACGGGCAAGCATCGTCGTTTTAGCCAGCTTATCGCCCCAGTACGGGATCAGCATACTGTGCGCGGAGCCGGTGACCGGGTCTTCGGCGACCGATTCGCCCGGGCAGAAGAAGCGGCTGACAAAGTCATACACATCATCAGAGGCGGCGCTGATACAGACCATTTTGCCAAGCTGCTCGAGCTGCTGCATATCTGGCCTGACGGCTTCCACCTGCTGGCGGTTTTCGAGAACCACCAGATAGTCGCGCCCTTCGCGCACCTCAATCGCCTCACTCAGCCCCAGTCCGGATAACAGCGCCGGCGGCGGCGTCACCACCGGTGTGGTCTGCCATGCCGGGAAATCGAGGGTCAGCCAGTCGCCGTTGCGGGTCACCCGCAGCTCTCCGACAAAGCGGGTGCTGAACACGATGGTGGCGGAAGGATGATCGAGATATTCGAAAATAATATGTGCCGAAGCCAGCGTCGCGTGGCCGCAGAGGTTGATCTCATACTGGGTGGTGAACCAGCGCAGTTCATACCCTTCATCGCTGCGCACGAAAAACGCCGTCTCCGACTGATTATGCTGCTGCGCCATGCTCAACAGCACGTCATCCGGTAACCATTCGGTAAGTGGACACACCGCCGCCGCATTGCCGCCAAAATTGCGGTCGCTGAAGGCATCCACGAGGTAAAAATCAATTTCCTTCATCCTACAATCCTTCCTGTTTTTACATCTCATCAACATGACATAAAAGCGAATCATGCACACTATCTATATAAAAATGAATCCGTTAACGCTGGAATGTCTGCCAATGAAATAATGAGATCCAGATCACAAAGTGATTGTATTTTCACCACCGTTCGTTTTAAGATCGACGCCTCTCTTCTCTTCAGTAATCAGCTCAGAATCTATGATCACAAATACGGTTTCACGCAGGGTCGCGTGGCTTCGGGTCGTCACGCTTGCTATCGCCGCGTTCATTTTTAATACCACCGAATTCGCGCCGGTCGGTCTGCTGTCCGATATCGCCGACAGCTTTGGCATGGAGACCGCGCAGGTGGGCATGATGCTGACCATCTACGCGTGGGTGGTGGCGTTGATGTCGTTGCCGTTTATGCTGCTGACCAGCCAGATGGAGCGCCGTCGCCTGCTGATCGGCCTGTTTATTCTGTTTATTGCCAGTCACGTGCTGTCGTTTTTTGCCTGGAACTTTAACGTGCTGGTGATTAGCCGCATCGGCATCGCCTTCGCTCATGCGGTGTTCTGGTCGATCACCTCAGCGTTGGCCATTCGCCTTGCCCCACCGGGTAAACGCGCACAGGCCCTGAGCCTGATCGCCACCGGCACCGCGCTGGCGATGGTCTTTGGTATTCCGATTGGCCGTATCGTCGGGCAGTATTTCGGCTGGCGAACCACCTTCCTGGTCATTGGTATGGGGGCGCTGGTCACCTTAGTGTGTCTGTTCAAGCTGCTGCCAAAACTGCCGAGCGAGCATTCCGGTTCACTGAAAAGTCTGCCACTGCTGTTCCGCCGTCCGGCGCTGCTGAGCATCTATCTGCTGACCGCGATTGTGGTCACCGCGCACTATACCGCCTATAGCTACATCGAACCCTTTGTCCAGACCGTCGCCGGGCTGAGCGGTAATTTTGCCACCGTCCTGCTGCTGACCCTGGGTGGCGCGGGGATCTTCGGCAGCATTCTGTTTGGCAAACTGGGTAACCAGCACGCGTCCGGCCTTATCAACATCGCCATTGGATTGCTGCTGGCCAGTCTGCTGCTGCTGCTGCCGGCTTCGCAGAATGCGAACTACCTGATGATATTGAGCGTCTTCTGGGGCATCGCCATTATGATTATCGGCCTCGGGATGCAGGTGAAAGTGCTGGCGCTGGCGCCCGATGCCACCGACGTGGCAATGTCGCTGTTCTCGGGGATCTTTAATATCGGTATCGGCGCCGGTGCGCTGGTGGGTAGCCAGGTCAGTACCCATCTGTCGATGGCCTCTATCGGCTACGTTGGCGCCATTCCGGCACTGGTGGCGCTGGTATGGGCGGTGATGATATTCCGCCGCTGGCCGGTGTCGCTGGAAGAGCGACCGCATCACTCCTGATCGCTGATTTCAGCAAGTACAGATAAACAAAAGCCCGCCCGGTTTATTCCCCGCGCGGGCTTTTTTACGATCTAACGAACAGACTACATCAGGCGTGGTAGGTGGTGATAATCTCCAGCACGCCGTTGATGATAAACTGCACGCCCATACAGACCAGCAGGAAGCCCATCAGGCGGGAAATCGCTTCGATGCCACCCTTACCCACCAGGCGCATAATTGCCCCGGAGCTGCGCAAACAACCCCACAGAATAATCCCCACCAGGCCGAAGATGATCGGCGGCGCCACCAGCACCACCCAGTCGGGAAAATCAACGCCGTGTTTCACCGTTGAGGCGGTACTGATCAGCATCGCGATCGTCCCCGGTCCGGCGGTGCTGGGCATCGCCAGCGGCACAAAGGCGATATTGGCGGTAGGCTCATCCTTCAGCTCTTCCGACTTCATCTTGGCTTCCATGGAGTCATGCGATTTCTGCTGCGGGAAGAGCATGCGGAAACCGATAAAAGCGACAATCAGGCCGCCCGCAATACGCAGGCCGGGAATAGAGATCCCGAAGGTGCTCATCACCACCTGACCGGCGTACCAGGCGACCATCAGAATAACGAACACGTACACCGACGCCATCAGCGACTGTTTGTTACGTTCTTCATTATTCATGTTGCCTGCGAGCCCGAGGAACAGCGCCACGGTCGTCAGTGGATTTGCCAGTGGTAAAATGACCACCAGCCCCAGGCCAATCGCTTTAAAAAGTTCAATCATATTAATTAAAGCCCCGTTAATATTTCATTCATCACCGTTTTGCTGGGGCAGTATAACTTTTGTCAGCGTTATCATACCAGCATCAGCACCCGCTTCTCGGGTACCACCTGCTTCCTGCATGGCTCACTTTAGCAAATCGTGTCATCAGCAATCGGTCAGGTTGACTTATGATTGCCTGGGCAATAATATCCACAGCAACTAACTAATTGCCTGGGCAACCATTGTGAAAAACACCAGTGATCTGTTTAACGAAATGATCCCTCTTGGTCGCTTGATTCAAATGGTTAACCAGAAAAAAGATCGCCTGCTCAACGAATATCTCTCCCCGATGGATATCACTTCCACCCAGTTCCGGGTGCTCTGTTCCATTCGTTGCGAGGTATGCATTACCCCCGTTGAGTTGAAAACCGTGCTTTCGGTCGATCCTGGCGCAATGACGCGCATGCTCGATCGCCTGGTCTGCAAAGGCTGGATTGAACGGTTACCCAACCCTACTGACAAACGCGGTGTACTGGTGCAATTGACATCAGACGGTGCGGCGCTATGTGAGCAGTGTCATCAGGTTGTGGGTCAGAAGTTGCACCAGGAATTAACAAAAAATCTGTCGGCGGACGAAATCGTCACCCTTGAGCATCTACTCAAGAAAGTCCTGCCGTAATAAGAAGAGGTAAGATGATGTCCAGACGCAATAATGACGCCATCACTATCCATAGTATTTTGTCGTGGATCGAAGATAACCTGGAATCGCCCCTGTCGCTGGAAAAAGTGTCCGAGCGTTCTGGTTACTCCAAATGGCACCTGCAAAGAATGTTTAAGAAAGAGACCGGTCACTCCTTAGGCCAGTACATCCGCAGCCGCAAGCTGACGGAAATCGCGCAAAAACTCAAGCAGAGCAACGAGCCGATTCTGTACCTGGCTGAGCGCTACGGTTTCGAATCGCAACAGACGCTGACGAGAACCTTTAAAAACTATTTCGACGTTCCGCCGCATAAATATCGCATGACCAATATACCGGGTGATTCCCGCTATCTGATGCCACTGAACAACTGCTGTTAACCGCCTGCAAAAAGACGTATTGAGGAAATCATGAAACTATTCGCTGCCGCTGCTTTTGTCCTGCTCGCGCTGGTCTCCAGCCAGAGCTTCGCGGAGCAAACCACCACGCCGGTACGCCACAATCAGCACGACGCCATGATTATGCCGTCCGAGCACAACGACTCGCCGTTTGATTTCAATCATATGGCCGCCGGTAGCGATAAATCGGATGAGTTAGGCGTACCCTATTATAACTAATTGCACTACCCGAGCATTTCGCCCCGTTTACGGGGCTTTTTTTTGCCTGCCGAAAGCCGCTGTTTACCCTTGCAGACGTTTGCTCATATTAATACCGGTGACATGAAAACCGCTGGCCTCATAAACGTGCCGGGCGCGCGCATTGTCGCCCGCGACGCGAAGCCCGATCTGCTCAAACCCCTGCTCCCGCATCGCATCTTCAAACACCTGCATGGCCTGCTTACCCAGCCCCATTCCCTGGCAGGCGCTGAGAATATAAAAATCATAGATGAAGACCCGACGCTGGTCGGCATCGGGTTTGTACCACAGGTAACCGACCAGCCTGTCGTTATTATCCTGTCGGGTCATTAAACACAGCAGGACCTGACCGGGCGTATTAACGCCCTCAGGAAGGTCGCGCGCGATCTCCTGCTTTGCCCTGGCCAGTGATTCCTCAGCCGAAAGCCGGTAGTTTGCCGCAATTTCTTGCGCGTAATCGGCAATAAAGTAATCCAGATAGCCCGGATATTGATCCTCGCGCATGGGGCACAGCGTAATCATTGAAATTCCTTTTAGCGTGTTTTCTTTATGAAAATCCGCGCTTGCGCCGGTGAAATCAGCGCAAACGCCTGGGTTTATCTCGGCACCGCACCAGCCCGACGCACCCGCAGACCGAACACGTTGATATACAGCCCGCCCATGATCAACACGGCCCCCAGCATCTGCAATCCGTTCAGGGTTTCGCCGAGCAGCAGCGCCGCACTGGCCATTCCCACCACCGGTACCAGCAGCGACAGCGGCGCCACCCGCCAGGTTTCATAGCGCCCGAGCAGCGAACCCCAGATACCGTAACCGACGATAGTGGCAATAAACGCCAGATACAGCAGCGAGAACACGGTCAGCATATCAATGTGGCGCAGACTGTCGGCCATCACCTGCGGACCATCAATAAACAATGACGCCAGCATAAACGGCAGGACAGGAATCAAGGCGCTCCACACCACCAGCGACATAATCTGCGGCCTCTCGGCATGGGACATGATTTTCTTATTAAAGATATTACCCGTGGCCCAGCTCAGCGCGGCGGCCAGGGTCAGCATAAAGCCAATCGCCGGCACATGCTGGCCGCCGAGGCTCGCCTCAACCAGCACCAGCACGCCAAAAATGGCCAGCGCAATCCCCGCCAGCTGCTTGCCCTGCAACCGTTCGCCAAAGGCAAAAACGCCGAGAATAATGGTGAAGAACGCCTGCGCCTGCAGGACCAGCGACGCCAGTCCGGCGGGCATGCCTAAAGAGATGGCACAGAATAAAAAGGCGAACTGACCAAAGCTGATGGTCAGCCCATAGCCCAGCAGCAAGCGCAGCGGAATTTTCGGCCGGGCGACAAACAACAGCGCCGGAAAGGCCACCAGTAAAAAACGCAGTCCGGCCAGCATCAGTGGCGGCATATTATGAAGACCGAGCTTAATCACGACAAAATTAAGCCCCCATACCACGACCACCAGCAGCGCCAGCAGCCCGTCTTTACGTGTCATACCCTGCCTCTGTTGTTATGTAAATTTTTGTGAACTAAATCAAAGTACCGAAAAACTGCCCCGGCGGATAGATCATTATTTTTGGCAGGGTCGGAAAGCACCTCCGGACACCTGGCAAGGCTATACAAGCTAGTAAGAGCATGATATTTCTGAAGGGTACAACATAAAAATAACATTTCATCAGGCAGAAAAATGATACCGACCATCAGGCGCTCGACCATTGCGTTGCTGGCGTCCTCGCTGTTGCTGACTATCGGTCGCGGCGCCACGCTCCCCTTTATGACCATCTTTCTCACCCGTCAGTACCATCTGGCGGTGGATCACATTGGCTATGCGCTGTCCATCGCCCTGACGATTGGCGTGGTGTTCAGCATGGGGTTTGGCATCCTGGCGGATAAGTTTGATAAAAAACGCTATATGCTGATTGCGATACTGGCTTTTATCGGCGGCTTTATTGCCATTCCGCTGGTCAATAGCGTGACGCTGGTGGTGTTCTTCTTCGCCCTGATCAACTGCGCCTATTCCGTCTTCGCCACCGTGCTGAAGGCCTGGTTTGCCGATATGCTGTCGCCGGAGAAAAAAGCGCGGATTTTTTCCCTCAACTATACCATTCTCAATATTGGCTGGACCGTCGGGCCGCCCATCGGCACGCTGCTGGTGATGCACAGCATCAACCTGCCATTCTGGCTGGCAGCGGCCTGCGCGTCGGTACCGCTGGTGTTTATTCAGCTTTTCGTCCAGCGCACAGCGGCGGCGGTCGCCCAGGATAACGCGGTGCAGTGGTCGCCGTCGGTGCTGCTACGCGACCGGGCCCTACTCTGGTTTACCTTTTCCGGCCTGCTGGCCTCGTTTGTTGGCGGCTCCTTCGCGTCCTGTATTTCCCAGTATGTGCTGGTGGTTGCCGATAGCAGCTTTGCCGAAAAGGTAGTGGCGGTAGTGCTGCCGGTGAACGCCGCGGTGGTTGTCTCCCTGCAGTACGCCGTCGGTCGGCGACTCAGCGCCAGAAACATCCGCCCGCTGATGACCTTCGGTACGGTCTGTTTCATCCTTGGGCTGGGCGGTTTTATGATCTCTGACAGCAGCTTGCTGATGTGGGGTCTGTCTGCCGCGGTATTTACCCTCGGCGAGATTATCTATGCCCCAGGCGAATACATGCTGATTGATAACATTGCCCCGCCGGGGATGAAAGCCAGCTACTTTTCCGCCCAGTCGCTGGGCTGGCTGGGTGCGGCCTTTAACCCAATGATGACCGGCGCTATCCTGACTCATATGCCACACTGGTCGCTGTTTGTGGTGTTGATGGTGGCGATAATCGTCGCCTGGATAATGATTTTACGCGGCATGAAAGCGCGCCCGTGGCACAGCGGCGGCTGCGCGACCGCCAGCGCCTGAGCCACGTGTCATGCGGCTGTCAGGTTACTGTCGGGTGGCTGTCGGGTGCGGATCGTGGTGCCCGTTCACGCCCTGTCACACACTCCATCTCAGGTTTTCACCCGGAGATAGACAACATGAACAGCAGCAATCAGGTTAAACAATTACGTCTGCAACGCGCCTGGTCCCAGGAGCAGTTAGCCGAACTCACCGGCGTTAGCGTGCGGACCATTCAGCGCATCGAAAATGGCGATCGTCCGGCGCTCGAAACCCTCAGTGCCCTGGCAGCGGTGTTTGAGGTCAACGTCGCCGACATAACCGCTGATGCGCCAGCGGGCAACGAGACGTCGCTGGACCAACGTATTGAAGAGGCAAAAGCGCGCCTGCATCAGGAGAGCCGCTTTTTGCGATCGCTGTCGACGGCGCTGGTGGTATGCGTGCTGCTGGTGCTGCTAAACCGCTTTACTCATCCGGACTATTACTGGTCTGCCTGGGTGGCCGCGATCTGGGGTGCACTACTGCTGGTGCGCGGATTGCGCCTGTTTGTCTTCGGCGGGCTCATCCGCAACTGGCGTCAGGCACGCCTGCAACGACTGCTGCGTAAATAGCGTCGGTGCAGACAACCCTCGGCCCCGCCGGGCCGGGGAGGTTAAATGGTCACCATGCCGCGTACCCCTTCGGCTTCCATATCCGCGCCATTGCCCTGCTGAATAATCGCACCGCGAGACATCACCAGATAGCGATCCGCCAGCGCCGCGGCGAAATCATAAAACTGCTCCACCAGCAGGATTGCCATGTCGCCACGGTTAGCCAGTTGGCGGATCACCTCTCCTATCTCTTTGATCACCGACGGCTGAATGCCCTCTGTGGGTTCATCGAGGATCAGTAACTGCGGGCGGCTGGCCAGCGCACGTCCGATAGCCAGCTGCTGCTGCTGACCGCCGGAGAGGTCACCACCGCGCCGCTGCTTCATGGTTTTCAGTACCGGAAACAGCTGATAAATCTCCTCCGGCACCTGGCTGGCCTCCCTGGCGGGAAAGCGCGACAGTCCCATCAGCAGGTTCTCTTCCACCGTCAGACGGGGAAAGATTTCGCGCCCCTGCGGCACATAGGCAATCCCGGCCTGCACCCGCTGGTGCGGCTTGCGCTGGGTGATGGGCTTTTCCTGCCAGATAACGTCGCCGCTGCGGGCCGGAATCAGCCCCATCAGGCATTTCAGCAACGTGGTTTTGCCCACGCCATTGCGCCCCAGCAGGCAGGTGATTTCGCCCTGACGGGCCTCAAAATTTACGCCGCGCAGAATATGACTGCCGCCATAGTATTGATGTAACTGGTTAACCTGTAGCATCCGCGCTCCTTAACGTCCGAGATAAACTTCAATCACCTGTTCGTTGTCCTGCACTTCGCGCAGCGACCCTTCCGCCAGCACCTGCCCCTGATGCAGTACCGTTACCCGGTCGGCGATGGTTTCGACAAACCCCATGTCGTGCTCCACCACCATCAGCGAGTGCTGCCCGGCCAGGGTACGAAACAGCTCGGCGGTATACTCAGTTTCGGCATCGGTCATCCCGGCCGCCGGTTCATCGAGCAGCAACAGATGCGGTTCCTGCACCAGTAGCATGCCGATCTCGAGAAACTGCTTTTGCCCGTGGGAGAGCAGCCCCGCCGCACGCCCGCGTTCAGCCTCGAGACGCAGCAGGCGCAGGATTTCGCTGATGCGGTCCTCCTGCTCGCCGTTGAGCCGCGCCCGCAGGCTGGCCCACACAGACTTATCGCCCTTCAGCGCCAGCTCGAGGTTTTCCGCGACGGTTAACGCTTCAAACACCGTGGGTTTCTGGAATTTGCGGCCAATTCCCTGACGAGCGATCGCGATAGGATCGAGAGTCATCAAATCGATCGACTGGTCATACAGCGCCTTGCCGCTTTGCGGCCGGGTTTTGCCGGTGATCACATCCATCAGCGTGGTTTTCCCGGCGCCGTTGGGCCCGATGACGCAGCGCAATTCCCCGACGCCAATCTGCAGGGAGAGGTCGGTCAGCGCCTGGAAACCATCAAAGTTGACGTTAATTTTTTCCAGCTGCAGCACCGGGTCGGTCTGTTCGCGAAAGCGGTCCGTCGGTTGCTGACGGGTAAATAAACCATCATCTGGTTGCATCAGCGATCTCCTTTACGCAACAGGCCAATGACCCCGCGCGGTAAAAACAGGGTCACGATAATAAAAATCAGACCGAGGAACAGCTGCCAGTACTCCGGCATCGCCACGGTAAACAGGCTCCTGGCGCCGTTCACCAGTCCGGCCCCCAGCACCGGTCCAATCAAGGTGCCGCGCCCGCCCAGCGCCACCCAAATGGCGGCTTCGATGGAGTTGGTCGGCGACATTTCGCTGGGGTTGATAATTCCGACCTGCGGGACGTAAAGCGCCCCCGCCAGTCCGCACAACACCGCTGACAGCGTCCACACCAGCAGCTTAAATCCACGCGGATCGTAGCCGCAGAACATCAGGCGGTTTTCGGCATCGCGTACCGCGGTCAGGATGCGGCCAAACTTGCTTTGCGCCAGCAGATAGCCGATCCATAGCGTCAATAACAGCAGCAGAACCGTCGCTAAGAACAGCGCCGCCCGCGTGCTGGTCGCGGTGACGGAAAAGCCCAGCAGCGTGGTGAACCCGGTAAAGCCGTTATTCCCGCCAAAGCCGGTTTCGTTACGGAAGAACAGCAGCATCCCGGCATAGGTCAGCGCCTGGGTCATGATCGAGAAGTAGACGCCTTTGATTTTCGAGCGGAAGGCAAACCAGCCGAATACCAGCGCCAGCACACCCGGCACCAGCACCACCAGCAGCATCGCCCAGGCAAAATGTTGCGTTCCCCACCAGAACCACGGCAGTTCACTCCACGACAAAAACGACATAAATGCCGGCAGACCGTCACCTGCCGCCTGGCGCATCAGGTACATCCCCATCGCATAACCGCCAAGCGCGAAGAAGATGCCGTGGCCCAGCGACAGCATCCCGGCGTAGCCCCACACCAGATCCAACGCGACCGCCACAATGGCGTAGCACAGGATTTTTCCGGTGAGCGTCAGCAGCCAGGTCGAGACCGCCAGTGGATGCGACTGGGGAAGCAGCGCCAGAAACGGCATGCTCACCAGTCCCAGAATCAGCAGCAGCCCGAGCCACTGCAAAGGTCGCGGCGCTTTACGCGCCAGCGTCAGTGTTATCGGTTGGCTCATCAGTCAATCACCCTGCCTTTCAGTGCGAACAGTCCCTGCGGACGTTTCTGGATAAACAGAATAATCAGTACCAGGATCAGGATCTTGCCCAGTACCGCGCCGAGCTGCGGCTCAAGAATTTTATTGAAGATACCCAGACCAAAGGCCGCCACCACGCTTCCCGCCAGCTGGCCTACGCCACCGAGCACCACCACCAGGAACGAGTCGATGATGTAGCCCTGGCCCAGCTCCGGACCGACGTTACCAAGCTGCGACAGCGCCACCCCGCCCAGCCCGGCGATCCCCGAACCGAGACCAAAAGCCAGCATATCAACCCGCCCGGTTGGTACGCCGCAGCAGGCCGCCATCGCCCGGTTCTGCGTTACCGCCCGCACGTTCATGCCCAAACGGGTTTTGTTGAGGATAAGCCAGGTAAAGAACAGGACCAGCAGCACAAAGCCCAGCACCGCCAGTCGGTTCCACGGCAGGATCAGGTTCGGCAACACCTGCAAACCGCCGGAAAGCCAGGCCGGGTTTGCCACTTCGAGGTTCTGCGCGCCGAACAGCATGCGCACCAGTTGGATCAGCATCAGGCTGATCCCCCAGGTCGCCAGTAACGTTTCCAGCGGCCGGCCATACAGATGGCGGATAATGGTGCGTTCCAGCGCCATCCCGATACCGCCGGTGATCATAAATGCCACCGGCAGCGCAATCAGCGGATAAAACGCCAGCCACTGCGGTGCGAATTGCGCCAGCGCTTGCTGAACCAGCCAGCAGCTGTAGGCGCCGAGCATCAGCATTTCGCCGTGGGCCATATTGATAACGCCCAGCAGACCGTAGGTGATCGCCAGTCCCAGCGCCGCCAGCAGCAGTACCGACCCCAGCGACAGTCCCATAAAGGCCTGCCCAAGAATGTCGCCCAGCATCAGACGCTGTTTAATCTGACTGAGACTGCGGGCCGCGGCCTGACGGACCTGAGTGTCCGGCTCATGCTGGGCATCGGTAAAGGGAATTAACAGCGCCTGGGTGTCCGGGTCAACGGCGTGGCCGAGCCGCTCAACGGCGGCTAAGCGGCGGGCGCTGTCGGGGCTGGCCAGCTGCAGCCGGGCCAGCGCAATCTCCAGCTGCGCTTTCACTCCGTCATCAGTCTCCTGCGCCATACGCTGCTCGAGCAGGCCAGCCATTTCCGGCGTCGCCTCCCGCTGCAGGGTTTTGACGGCGGAGAGCCTTTCAGTGACGTTGTCACTTACCAGCAAATGCGTCGCCAGCGCCCCGGCGACCAGATTACGTAGGCGGTTGGTGAGGCGAACCGGTTTTGTCGCCCCTTGCGGCGTCTGCGCTGCACCCAGCGGCTGTTGCTGACTGAAGGCATGACCGCTGCCATCTACCGTCAGCGTTTCCGCCTTTAACGCCCGCAGCAGCGGCAGTCGTTGCGCATGGGGCGCGGCGGCCCACTGCTCCAGCAGCTGCGCCTGCTGGCTGCGGGTTGCCACGACAAAATCGTCGGCTTCCGCGGCCTGGGTCTGCCACGGCAGCAGCATTATCAGCAAAGCAAAACCGTAACTCATGATGCGCCATGCGTTCATGATCGTCTCCTTGTGCTATCACCCGTTACGGGTATCCCCGGACATAGCAACGCATGCCGGGGCTACGGTGAAATATCCCGGGCCAGGCCCGGGTGGACAGGATTAATTCGCGGCGGTTTTTACCGGGTGATCGGGCTTCTTATCGTTACCAGCGATCCACGGGCTCCACGGCTGGGCGCGAACCGGCTCCTCGGTCTGCCAGACCACGTTAAACTGGCCGTTGGCTTCGATTTCCCCGATCATCACCGGTTTATGCAGGTGATGGTTGGTGGCATCCATGGTCAGCGTGAAACCCGACGGCGCTTTAAAGGTTTGTCCGGCCATCGCCGCCCGCACCTTATCAACATCTGTCGTACCAGCTTTGGTCACCGCCTGCGCCCACATGTGCATCCCGACCCAGGTGGCTTCCATCGGGTCGTTGGTGACTACGGTATCGGCGTTCGGCAGCTTATGGGCTTTGGCATAGGCGCGATAATCGGCGACGAACTGTTTGTTGGTCGGGTTATCCACGGACTCAAAGTAGTTCCAGGCCGCGAGGTTCCCTACCAGCGGTTTGGTATCGATGCCGCGCAACTCTTCTTCACCCACCGAGAAGGCCACCACCGGCACGTCGGTGGCTTTCAGACCCTGGTTTGCCAGCTCTTTATAGAACGGAACGTTGGAGTCTCCGTTGATGGTGGACACCACCGCCGTTTTGCCACCGGCAGAGAATTTCTTGATGTTGGCCACGATGGTCTGATAATCGCTGTAGCCGAACGGGGTGTAGACCTCTTCGATGTCTTTATCCTGAATCCCTTTGGCATGCAGGAAGGCGCGCAGGATTTTGTTGGTGGTACGCGGATAGACGTAGTCCGTCCCCAGCAGGAAGAAGCGCTTCGCCCCGCCGCCATCTTCACTCAGCAGGTATTCCACCGCCGGGATCGCCTGCTGGTTAGGCGCCGCGCCGGTGTAGAAAACGTTAGGCGACATCTCTTCACCTTCGTACTGCACCGGATAGAACAGCAGGCCGTTCAGCTCTTCAAACACCGGCAGCACCGATTTGCGCGATACCGATGTCCAGCAGCCAAACACCGCCGCGACTTTATCCTGAGTCAGCAACTGGCGGGCCTTTTCAGCGAACAGCGGCCAGTTTGAGGCGGGGTCCACTATCACCGGCTCGAGTTTTTTTCCCAGTACCCCGCCTTTGGCGTTAATGTCGTCGATCGCCATCAGCGCCACGTCTTTTAATGGCGTTTCGGAAATCGCCATCGTCCCGGAAAGCGAGTGCATAATCCCGACTTTAATGGTGTCGGCGGCGTAAACCTGGAATGAGTAGCCCATGCTGATCACAGAGGCGGAGAGTGCAAAAGCTTTTAATAATGTTCGACGCTGCATGATTCACTCCTGAATAGCGCAAAGACAAAAAATGAATTAACGACTAACCGGAAGTGATAAGGCAAAAATGGTGCCAGGTTGTCTGGCAATCAGAAAGCGCGATGTAGCGCGGGGGGAAGGGAAAAAAGCGGCAGCGTTGCTTCAAAACGGTGCAACGCTGCGCTATGACGAGCGCTTACCAGACCTGCGCGGCGATCCCGGTAACCAGGCGGACCTTATCCCACTGCTGGGACTCGGTCAGGGCGTTACCCTCTTCGGTCGAGGCAAAACCACACTGCGGGCTGAGGCAAATCTGCTGTAACGACACGAACTGTGAGGCTTCTTCAAGGCGGGCTTTCACCCCTTGCGGATTTTCCAGTTCGCCGTTCTTGGTGGTGATTAACCCCAGCACCACCTGCTGCTTGCCCGGGCGGATAAAGCGCAGCGGCGCAAAATCGCCGGAGCGGTCATTGTCATACTCGAGGAAGAAGGCATCGACATTAACGCCGCCAAACAGCACCTCCGCCACCGGCTCGTAGCCGCCTTCGGAGATCCAGGTCGAACGGAAGTTACCGCGACAGACGTGCAGGCCGATGGTTAAATCTTCCGGCTTACCTTCCAGGGCCTTATTCAGCACCCGGGCGTAGGTCTGCGCCAGCTCGTCATGGTTATCACCGCGTTCGCGAACCTGCTGACGCTGCGCATCGGAGCATAAATAGGCCCAGACGGTGTCGTCGAGTTGAAGATAGCGGCAGCCGGCGTCATAAAACGCGCGGATCGCATCGCGCCAGGTGGTCGCCAGATCGTCGAAGTAGTCGGCGAGATCCGGGTAGACGGTGGCGTCGATATCTTTACGCCCGCCGCGGAAGTGCAGCACGCTCGGGCTCGGAATGGTCATTTTCGGCTGGGCATCGCCGCTGATGCTTTTCAGAAAACGGAAATCCTCCAGCATCGGGTGATCGCCAAACCCCAGTTTGCCGGTGACTCGTACCCCGTGCGCTTTGGTCTGAATACCGTTGAACTGGATCCCCTTGTCGGAATCGTAGCGCTCAACACCCTGTAAGCCGTCAAAGAAATCGAAGTGCCACCAGGCACGGCGGAATTCACCATCGGTCACCACATGCAGGCCGCAGTCGCACTGCTGCTGTACCAGCTGACGGATGGCCTCGTTTTCGATCTGGCGCAGATGCTGAGCATCAATGGCGCCTTCGGCGAGCTGCTGACGGGCGAGTTTTATTGCGTCCGGACGTAAAAAACTGCCGACGATATCAGCGCGGAACGGGGCCTGTTGACGTTGCATGGTGTCTCCTTAGCGGTGAGCAGAGTTAGTTGCCTGCCGTGATAGTTCACTATTTGAATTTATAGACTTCTGGATGGCTATATGTCCAAATACTGGCATGCACTGCCGTCAGCAGCAAACGAGAATATTTCATGGGAGATGAATTAAATTCATGTTGCGGCCGACGACCTTACGCCACCGGCCATCGACACTATTGCGCGAACGCGAAACCTTCATCCTGCCAGCCGGTGATCCCTCCCAGCATCATTTTCACCGGTCGCCCCAGCTCCGCCAGTTTGAGGGCGGCGATATCGGCGCCGTTGCAGTGCGGGCCAGCGCAGTAGACTACGAACAGCGTCTCTCGCGGCCAGGCCTGCATCCGTTCAGCATCGATCTGCCGGTGCGGCAAATGCAGTGCCCCCGGCAGATGACGACGGGCAAAGGCTTCGGCGCTGCCGACGACATGCAGCAGGACAAAGTCACCCTCGCCATCACGCATGGCGCTATGGACATCTGCGCAGTCGGTTTCAAGGCTCAGCTTGTGGCGAAACCAGGCTACGGCGTCGCTGGAAGTGGCTGGGGTAAAGGCGGTAACAACACTCATGGCTTATTCTCCTTCTCTGTGGTACCACTACTTTATCGAGCCTCTCCACTTCCCGTCCGCCGCTAACGATGACAGAAAACGCTGAAATCCTGACAAATTCCCCCTCCACGCCGTCACGCCATCGGGTTGTGGCACTGGCCTACGATGGCTTATGTACCTTTGAGTTTGGTATTGCCGTCGAACTGTTCGGCCTTCCCCGCCCGGAGATGGGCGAACGCTGGTACCATTTTGCAGTGGCCGCGGTAGATGACGGCGAGCTGCGGGCGACAGGCGGGATCCGGCTGATGACCGATGGCGGCATGGCGTTGCTCAGCGAGGCCGATACCATCGTGGTTCCCGGCTGGCGCGGCATTGATGCTCCGGTGCCTGCGGTACTGTGCGAGGCCTTAACCGCTGCCCATGCGCGGGGCTGTCGGATTATATCCATCTGTTCCGGGGTGTTTGTCCTGGCCGCCGCGGGGCTGCTCAACGGTCGAAGCGCCACCACCCACTGGCGCTATACCGAGATCCTGCGCGAACGTTTTCCGCTGATTGAGGTAGTGGCAGATGTGCTGTATGTCGGCGCCGATGGCGTGATGACCTCCGCCGGCAGCGCCGCCGGTATCGACCTGTGCCTGCATCTTGTGCGTGAAGATTTCGGCATTGAGGCCGCCAACACGGTGGCGAGACGGCTGGTGGTCTCTCCGCATCGTGATGGCGCGCAGGCTCAGCAGGTGGTGCGCCCGGTCGCCCAGGCGCGAGAAAGCCAGCGGCTGGGGCTGGTGTTCGATTTTCTTCATCAGCATCTCGCCGCCAGCCACACCGTCGGCTCGCTGGCGCAGCAGGCGGGCATGAGTCCGCGGACCTTTTTACGCCGTTTCCAGGCCGCCACTGGGAAAACCCCGGCCCGCTGGCTGCTGGAGGAGCGTTTGCAGCGCGCGCAGCAGCATCTTACCCATACCCGTCTGAGCATTGAGAAAATCGCCGAACTCAGCGGTTTTGCCGATGCCAGCACCTTGCGCCACCATTTTCGCCAACAGTTCGCCATCAGCCCTTCCCGCTATCGTCAGAAATTTTCGCCTGCAGCAGTGGAAAAATCGACATAGCCAGTCACAATGGCGTTCACATTGATGAGATTGTGCAAGGAGCCTGTCTGATGAAAAAAGAGTGTCGCGTTGTTATCTATAAAGAAGGAATTCTCGGAAGTCTGTTTTTTGGTGAAGCCAAAGCCGACCCGGAGAAGATGAGCCGTTTCCTCAATGAGTTCACGATGCAGGGCTGGGAAGTCAAAACCATGTCCGTGGAGCGCCGCAGAACCGGGCTGTTTTGGTCGCGAGAGGCCTATCTGTTCGTGCTTGAACGCCCACTGTGATCGCTACACGTTAATTTGTTTCATCACGAAATTGTATACCTGGTTAATTATTTGTTTAGATTAGCCAGGCTATGATTCATTCAACAACCGTACACCACGTTCAAAAAGGACAACTTAGCGCACACGACACACTGATGGAGGTTAATCATGCTGGGAAATATGCATGTATTTATGGCAGTACTAGGAACCATTCTGTTCTTCGGATTTCTTGCTGCGTATCTAAGCCACAAATGGGATGACTGATGAACGACGATAATCCCCACCCGTAAAAGCCCCCTGCTGCAATCGCGCCAGGGGGCTTTCTGCTTTCAGGCTTTTCATCTGAATGTTTTCATCATCGCGAAAATTAATGTCGGTAGGATGATTTAGCGTTTTCAATTTTTAAACCGACAACCAATTATGAATATTTTGGGATTTACGTTTTGCTGAAACCATCGCCCAAACTCTTATTTATAATAAGTCCCTGTCCCTAAGTACCTGTTCTTTATCCGTGGTTAAACCCCTCTTTTGGGGCAGTAAACTCAGGTTTTATTCTGGATTAATCCTGGTTAATGTGCGATAGCGCGGATCACACCATGCTCTCCATAAAATATTCACATTTATGTTTTTGAATTAACACTCCCAGTTCAGGAGTCATCATGAAAAAAATAATCTGTTTAGTTTTTGTGCTCTGCGGAGCGATGTCACTATCCGGGTGTATCCTCCCTCCGGGAGGTCACGGTGGAGGCCCAGGCGGCCCTGGTGGCGGGTACTCTCATGGGCCTGGCCTTCGTTAATGTGGTAAAGCCTGTTGCTGCTGTGATTATTAAAAAGCCACCCTCGGGTGGCTTATCCACAACCGTGGCGTTGAGGCATATCTCGGTGAGCAATCTACCGAGCAGTTTGTTCGTTTGTTCCTGTTGCCCGGTGTCGGCCATTGTGGCGGAGGCGAAGGCTTAGACCAGCTCGACCTACTGTCGCCACTGATAAAATGGACCGAGCAACATATTGCACCAAAGGCACTGATTGCAGGTAAGTCGTCCGCGAATGCGCAGGAAAAACCGGCGATTCCAGCCCTGGGGAATAAACCGAAAAGGGATCAGGATGCAGAAGCTCATTTCCACGGCGTACAGCGCGCAAGCTCGCCGGTGGCTGCCGAAATGCCAACCTTGAAAATGACCCGCCCGGTATTTCCTTATCCGTATATTGCCAAATATACCGGTTCAGGATCGCCAGATAACGCGGAGAATTATATTGCGGTGAAATCGACAGCGTATGCCAACCTCGTGGTCGGACAGCCAGCCAGTGAATTTATCGGCCCGGATAATCAGAAAACGTATGTTGCTGAGGGGAGTCAGTTGAAGGCTCAGTAAGCGTTTTTTCAACCTTGTTGATAACACGAAAAGCCCCATTTCACCTTCTGGGGCTTTTTCAGCGCCGGATATTAAGTGAGCTGCATACCAGCCAACATCTCTCGTTTACTGCAGCAGCTTATTGTAAACGTAGAAATCGTTATCGCGCACAAAGCCATTGTGCTCGTACAACGCTTGCGCCTGGGTGTTATCCGTGGCGGTACTCAGCATGATAAACGCTGAATCACTCTCTTTCGCGAGCTGTTCTGCGCGGGCAATAAGCTGTTGCGCGACGCCCTGCTGGCGGGCGGACTCAACGACGAACAGATCGTAAAGCAACCAGATGCGTTTCATTTCCAGCGAACAGAACAGCGGATACAGCTGAGTAAAACCGACCGCTTTGCCGTCGATCTCGGCGTAGAAAATAACGGACTCATTGAGCTGTAGACGTTTGAGGATAAAATCCCTGGCCTGCGGGGCGTTTTCTTCAACCTGGTAGAAACGGCGATAGCCAAGATATAAAGGCAGGACGGTATCGATATCCTGGGGCTGGGCTTGGTAAATATTCATACAATTAGACCTCATATTCATTACGGGCGTAATTGTATTACAAATGAAGTCAATTGTCTGAAGAATACGACCATCTTATATTGCGGCTGGTGCCTGGCGGGCTGCGTCTGTTACCCGACCAGGCGATCGTCAGGGCGACGATTATTTCTTCTTATTGAGCATCGACTTTAAATCGGCAAAGGGGTTGTAGGTTGCTTCGCCCACGTCTTTTTGCGCGTCCTCACCCGCCACTACGGTTGTGCCGTACTGATCCGCTTCGGTGTATTTCGAGTGCTCGTGATCGTGGCAATACAGGCACAACAGCTCCCAGTTGCTGCCATCTTCCGGGTTGTTGGTGTGATCGTGGTCGATATGGTGAACCGTTAATTCGCGGAGGTTGGAGTAGACAAACTCGCGGGCACAGCGCCCACACACCCACGGGTAGATTTTTAACGCTTTCTCACGATAGCCGCTTTCCAGCCGCGCATAGTTTTTAGGGATCAGAGCCATGGCCGATGTTACCTGTTGCAAAGGGATAATGACGATAGTGTTCCCAATATATCCTGGAATGACCGTAAAAGAGAAACGACACAGCGCCCGTGCGGGAAAACTCACTGCTATCCCGTGGATCTGCGGGCTAATAGTCGCTCGGCAGCTTTCGGTCTATCGAGATGAGCTTGCCTTTACTGACGGTAATATATTGCCCTTCTTTTAGCTCGGCCAGCACCCGGAAAACGTAGCTGCGGGAAAGATTGGTCCGGCGGATAATAAAGTTAGCGATGCCCTCTTTTTCATCGGTATTTACGCTCCGGCGATACAGATAACGATGCAGCATGGCTTTAATGGTGTGATAACCGGAGTCGGTTCTGCGTTCAACATGCACATCTAAAATAAAAATCAGCATATACGAAAGCACTGCCGCCAGCTCTTTCGTATATTCTTTAGATTCCCCGAAGAATATATTATCAAAATCCGCCATCGCAATTTTAAGCATGCTTGTGGTGGTGAGCGCCGAATATTTAAAATCGGCAATCGGACAAAACCGTTCCAGAAGGCCAATGGGCATATACTCAATGGTAGTCCCGATAATTCTGGGGTCATTATCCACGGCGATGGACAGCACCCCGGTATCGACATAGTAAATAAAGCCTTTATCGAGATGCAGCGGCGCATTGGCTTTCATTTCAAAACGCTCAGCCACCGCGATGACGTCGTCACGATGGCGACTGAAATTCTGCTGTCGGTAAAATTCATGAATATTTTCAAACACTAGTTTCATTTTTCATCCTCTTTGTGCAGCAAACTATGGCATCCTGGACGCAGGGTATCAATCTTCTGCCGTCACTTTTTTGCAAAAGGTCTCCACAGGGACTTTTTTGAAATTCAACAAGGATTAAAATCTAACTAATCCCGATGTTAAGCCGACACTCATCGCGTTATTTCCGATTGATACGGAAGTAGATTCAATTACCTGCCAAAAAGAGTGTTTCCTGAGTTTCTATTTTGATATCAACGAAATTCTATGTGCTACATTTTACAAACCGCTGTTCTGTTGATGGAGTTATGATGAAAATAAAAGTCCCGGCGTTACGCTTTGCGGCGAGCGCGGTTTTGCTTGCCTGCCTCGGTTGCAGTAATGCTTTTGCCTCAACCACCAGCGCCCCGCTGTCGCCGCTAATGAAACAATTAAATAACGGTAACTGGCTCCCTCAGCAAGAGGCGCAATCGCTGAGCGATGAACTTTATTATCAAGATGCTATTCATGCCTATATTCAAACGCTGCCTTTATTAAACACCATCGGCCTACGTGACGGTTCGGAAGCAGCGTTTGGCAAAGACTACAATGTCCTGCCGATCTGGAAAGAGCGCATGGACAGCCGCGCCGTGGTGCCCACTCCTAACGGCGACGTTATTTATTCCATGAGCTATCTGGATCTCAAAGAAACCGGCCCGTTGGTTATCAAGGCCCCGGCAAACGTGATTGGCATGTTTACTGATTTCTTCCAGAAGACCATCACCGACGTCGGTGCGATCGGACCGGACCGTGCGCGTGGCGGCCTGTACCTGCTGTTACCGCCTGATTATGACGGCCCGGTTCCACAGGGTTACTACACCTTTAAATCCCCGACCTACAACGTCTTCCTGTTCTTCCGCACCATTATGGGCAAAGGCGATGGCAAACCCGACCCGGCCCCGGCAGTAAAAAATGCTGAAACCACGCGCATTTACCCACTCTGGGATGTGGAAAAAGAGGCCAAGCCGATGCAGTTCCCGGACGCCAGCGGCAAACGCATCAATATGATGTATCCCACCGACAGCAGTTACTGGAAAAAGCTGAAGGACTTCGTCGATTATGAACCGCTGACCGCCATCCCGGATGCCACCCGCAGCGCGCTGCTCAGCATCGGCATCGTCAAAGGCAAACCCTTCACCCCTACGGAAAAACAGCAAGAGCTGCTGAAAAAAGCGGTGGAAACCGCACCGCGGATGATCCTCGCCCGTCGTCAGGTAGGCCGCGACGATCAGCGCCAGCTTTACTATAAAGACCGCCAGTGGGAAACTTCCTGGGCCGGGGCGACCGCAGAGTGGATGCAGTACGGTACTCTCGATGAAAATCAGCGCGCGGCCTTCTTCCAGATAGCCTATTCCAGTGCGGCGGCGATGGTGATGCACACCACCGGTGCAGGATCGAAATATCCGTTCGCCACCAAAGATAACACCGGTAAATTCCTCAACGGCGGCAACACCTATAAATTGCATCTGCCGCCAAACCCGCCAGCGGCGCTGTTCTGGGCGGTAACCGCCTATAACATTACCGACGGCACGATGCCTGAAACCGATCAGCTGCTGCCTTCCACCAATGGCTATTACAACCTGCCCAAAAACAGCGATGGCTCCATCGATATCTGGTTTGGTCCGAATAAACCTGACGGCGTCGCGGACAGCGCCTTTATCAAAACCGTTCCCGATCGCAACTTCCTGGTCGCACTGCGCCTGTATGGCACTGAAGACGGCTTCTACGATCAGACCTGGGTGCCAGATGACCTGGTCCAGACGCATTAATCAGCAAGGAATCAGCAATGAAACTTAAATACCTGGCGTTGTTAACCCTCTTCGCCTTCAGCGCGGGTGCGGCGGCGCAATCTGCCCCCCTGACCATTCCGCACCCCAGTAAGTTTGATCAGCTGGCGACCACCCCGGCCGAAGTCACCATGCCGGAAGCGTATGTCAAAGCGGTAGCCCAACAGGCTTACCTCTGGGGATGGCCGATGGTAAACCAGTTCAACCGTCGTGAGACCATCACAAAAGCGCCTTATCCGGCGCTCAACGGAGGGATGGTGCCGGTGGCGCCGATGGGCCAGCTGAGCATGTTGACGGACTACATCAAACCGCAGGAGACGTTTGTCACCTGTCCGAACCAGGATGTGGCATACGGTCTCGGTTTCTTCGAGCTGGATAAAAGCCCCATCGTCATTCAGGTACCGGATTTCGGCAAGCGCTTCTGGGTCTACGCCATCTACGACACCCGTACCAACCAAATCGGTAACGTCGGCAAACCGTACGGCACTAAGCCCGGTTTCTATCTGCTGGTCGGGCCGAACTGGAAAGGCGAAACGCCAAAAGGCTTTAATGGCGTGATCCGCTCCTCCACCGAAATGGCCAACATTATCCCGCGTATCCAGATGGACGATACCAAAGAAGACCGTGCGGCTATCCAGGCGCCTATCAAAGAGGTGATGACCTACCCGCTGAGCGAATTCACCGGCAAGATGAAATCGTTTGAATATGCCAAAATCCCGTCCATTGGCGACGCGCCGGATGCCAGCAGCGGCGAAACCCGCTGGGTTATCCCGGAGAAATTCTTCGACCAGTTTGCCAACGTACTGAATAAGGTTCCGCCGCTCCCGGGTGAAGAAGCAATGTACGCCCAGTATCGTCATCTGGTGGAAGCCGGGAAGAAAGACCCGCAGATCCGTAAATGGATGGATGAAGCGGCGATCGATACCGACAAAAACGTCATTGCCGAGTTCTTTAAATGGAAAAATAACGGCGTACCGGCGGGCAATGGCTGGAACCGCTCGAAAAACAATGCGCAATTCGGCGTCGATTATTACAACCGCACCGGTACGGCCAAATCGAACATGTTCGATAACAAGCCGGATGAAACCCAGTATTTCTATAGCGATAATGATGCGACAGGGGCTCAGCTCTCCGGGGATCATGATTATACCGTCACCTTCCTGAAAGGCGGTCTCCCGCCGGTGAAAGGCTTCTGGTCGTTGACCCTTTATAACAGCAAGCATCTGTTCAGCCCGAACGAGCTCAATCGTTATTCGCTGGGTACCAAAAATAAGGATTTGAAATATAACGACGATGGTTCTCTGACGCTGTACATCAGCCAGAAGGATCCGGGTGGCGATAAAACCAACAACTGGCTCCCGGCACCACAGGGGACGTTGTCGCTGTACATTCGCGCCTACTGGGGCGAGCAAGCGATTCTTGATGGTTCCTGGCAGCCGCCTAAAATCGAACAGGTCAAATAACCGCACCAGAGCCCTGCTCAGCCCCATGCACAATGGGGCTTTTTTATGCCCGCGCAAAAGTGCACCAGCGCATGATGGCGTGGGCTACAGGTTCATGACCGGGACATAGTAAGTCAGCGTATAAAGATCCTGCCCCGTCTGCGCGCACTGGCGATCATCTCTGCTAAAACACTCGATGTCATCCCCCTGCCGACGACACAGGCCATAACGTGGCAACACATTGATATAGATATAATTAGACAGGCTGGCATACTCCTGCCAACTGCCGGTAAACGAGACCATCAAATAGCGCCCGGCGGCGGCCACGGTATGCGTGACTGCAGAAGCCAGGTGCGGACTTTTCACCCCGATAAACGCCTCCACGGCAATCATCTGCTGATTATCGGCCCCGGGATGAAAACGAGAAAGGATGTAGATATCGTCATCGGTTGCCAGGCGATAGCGGTCGAGTTGTTTCTTACTGGCTATTTTTTCAGGCCGGTGGTTATCCTGCGGCAGCACCTCATAATTAAACCTGTGCCCTGCGAAGTCTTGCTCCGCAAGGGTCACCACTACCGGCGGCGCCAGTGACTGAAACGCAGAGCTGATTTTGTAATGTAGCAAGGTCGTATCCCACAGCGGGTTGTTCCTGTAGGCCCGCGGCGATACGCCGAAGGTTTTCTTGAACTCACGGGAAAAGGTTTGATGGGAGTCATAGTGAAACCGATGGGCAATGGCGGCGATAGACTGCCGGGTCAGTTTTAATTTACCTGCCGCCAGCGTCATTCGACGCATGCGAATATAGTAACCAATGGGCTGCCCGGTAAATTCCTGAAACACGCTATAAATAAATCGCCGGGAGTAGCCAACGTGGCTGACCAACTCCTCGACGGAAGGGTTCCGATATATATTTTCTTCAACCCAGTGAAGCGTTGCTTCAAAAACTATATTCCTCATCCATTACACCCTAACCAGACACCCTGTCCAATGCATTTATTCTAGCAAATAACCCTGCGCAAAACTAAGCTTTTCGTGCAAGATAAATATTCGCGCTTGCAACCGGAAAAACAATAAATTATAAAAATGCCGAACGTTTTATTAACTCATCAGCCATAAGGTACGGAAACCCGACCATGACGACGATATTAATTAATACTTCAGATATTTTCCTGCGCCAGGCAATAACGCATCTTGTCACTGAGATTATCAGTGACAAGGGCCGGAATAATCCGTTGGTCATTACTGACATAAGCAATATTGCGGATGCCGAGGTGATCATTACCGAAATGACGATGGGTGAACATCTGTTATGTCAAAAAGCGCTGGTAAACCGCAAGGCAGCGTCAGCGGTTTTTATTATCCAGCCGAGAACCGCGACCACGCCCGGCCACCAGCTGCCTACCTGCATTCATGATGCGACTTTCATTCATCGTCAGGTATCGGTTACGGAATTTTCGGCGATACTGCGCCGGAAG
Source organism: Klebsiella sp. R445 (assembly GCF_051131755.1). Taxonomy (NCBI): domain Bacteria; kingdom Pseudomonadati; phylum Pseudomonadota; class Gammaproteobacteria; order Enterobacterales; family Enterobacteriaceae; genus Klebsiella; species Klebsiella sp. R445. Next base: position 372,802 of record NZ_CP180446.1, on the reverse strand, counting down.
CTCAGCGCTATGGCTGGTTTACGCCGCTCGGTTTCGCGCCCCGATAACCCACGATTTAAATGTATCAAATGCCCGCGAAAATCGTTAACCCCGACGCAGTTAAAGGTGGCTCAGGCGCTCTGGATCGGTATGAATAGCATGACCATCGCCGATCATCTGCAAGTGCATTATAAAACCATCTTCAGTCATAAAAGTAATATTATGAAATCCTTTGAGATCGCCAATAAACAGGAGCTTAACCGTTTTATTAGCGTAATCATTCGTAATGACGGTCAAAGCCCATGCTTGCGAAAATAACGTTCATTTCTTCCAATACCATTTCTTCTGAATGGCAGCTGATTTTTCTTTCTGTCATTAATATAGGAGATCAAACTCCAGACAGAAACGAGTAATAGTATTGCAGCGACAATAATGTAGACGATACCACTCACAATGACGCCCTTAATAATCCGTTACTGTATTGTGCTGACAGGATAATACAGCCATTATCATAACGACAAGCGTGATGTTAATTTTTCAGAACGAGAAGAATCGAGGTGAGATAATTCTTAATAGGACAATAAACAATAAGAAATAGCAAAATAATGTCTGCGTAAAAAAACAGGCAGCCCGCCTCTGGCGCCGAAACGCGGACGAACGGACTGCCTGGTGGAGCGGGTATTAGCGAAAGCCGCAGCCAGCAATTCGCAACTGGTGCATCGTCAGCTGTTCACAAACGCCAGCAGGTCGGCGTTGATCTGATCCGCGTGGGTGGTGGGGATCCCGTGCGGCGCTCCTTTATAGGTATTCAGGGTTCCGTTCTGTACCAGGTCGACCGAAAGCACTGCGGAATCATGATAAGGCACAACCTGGTCATCATCGCCATGAATCACCAGTACCGGGATGGCGATTTGCTTGAGATCCTCGGTGAAATCCGTCTGCGAGAAGGCCACGATCCCGTCATAATGCGCCTTTGCTCCGCCCATCATCCCCTGTCGCCACCAGTTCCAGATAACGCCCGGTAACGGTGTCGCACCGGGACGATTGTAGCCATAGAACGGCCCGGCCGGCACGTCATAATAGAACTGCTGCCGGTTGGCCGCGAGCTGCGCCTGGAAGGACTCAAATACCTCAAGCGGCGTACCCTGCGGATTGCTGTCGGTTTTTACCATCAACGGCGGAACGGCGCTGATCAACACCGCTTTTGAGACCTTATCCTCCGCGTGGCGCACCACATAGCGCACCACCTCACCGCCGCCGGTCGAGTGGCCGACATGCATTGCCCCCTGTACACCCAAATGCTGAACCACCGCAGCGACATCATCCGCGTAGTGATCCATATCGTGACCGCTGCACACCTGGCTGGAACGGCCATGCCCCCGCCTGTCGTGCGCCACCACCCGGAAGCCCTTATTTACGAAGAACAGCATCTGCGCATCCCAGTCATCGCTGGAGAGCGGCCAGCCGTGGTGGAAGAAAATCACCTTGCCCTCTTTTGGTCCCCAGTCTTTATAAAAAATCTCAACACCATCGCTCGTCGTTACGTAACCCATGTCTCTTCTCCTGAATACCGTTAGCTATCGAAGGTTGAAGCAGGTCTTGCGTATGGCGCTGAGGTGGCCTGTTGCCATGCCGTGACGGGAACCATAGAGCCACGCACCGAGCCGCCAGCGATCGCCATCCGATCGCTGAGAGAGTATAGGTTTAAAGTTGCGAGTTAGATCAAGAAATGGAGCTTGTGCCAGTCCGGCGGACATCCACAGAGAAGACGTCTCATCGCTACTACAGCGTGGGCTGCAGCTTAAACCGAATGGTTTTGGTCATGTTTTTAAAGGGTTTGTTGGGTTCGAAACGCCATTTTGCAACCGCGCTAATCACCGCGTCATCAAACAGGTGCTGCGGTTCAGACGACAGGATCCATAACTTTTCGACTTTCCCGTCGGCGCCAATATCAAAGCGAATCTTCACTTCACCGCGAATATTATTAGCCGCTGCATAGTAGGGATAAACTGGCTGGACAAGGTGAAGCAGCTTCGGCTCGTCTTGCCTGACCGGGCTACTGCAGGCCGACAGCAGGAAACCGACGGCTAAAAACAGCGCGTATTTGCGTTTCATCATCACATCCTTATTGATAATAATTATCAATAGTATCACGGAATTGCGCTTAATGATGATTTTTTCCCGTTTCCGGGAGAGATAACGCGGAGGGAAATGGCACAACGGAAGACCGCTTGCGTCATTCGCAGGCGGTCAGGTCAGCATCAGACAGCTTTATCCACGCTGGTGTTCGAGCCGGAGGTCAGGATGCGCACCTTGTCGCCCTGGTTAAAGCTCATTCGGCCATCGTACTGCTGGAGCACCTGGATTATCTGACCAGACTGGGTCTTGATGGTCAACTGGACTTCCTGCATGGCCTGGCGCTGTGACTGGCGATAGTGGGAGGCACTGGCCCCGGCAGCGGCACCGGCAACGGTCATGGCGGTCTGCCCTTTACCATTACCAAACTGGTGCCCGACTACGCCGCCGACAGCACCGGCAGCAAGAGTGCGCAGCGGCCGCGAGTGGCTCTGATTACTGATGATCTGGCTTTGCTGTACCACACCATAGTCCACCACGGTTTTGGTACCGGCAACAGCAGACAGGCTGGTCAATGCGAGGAAGCTGAGAGCGATGAATGCAAGTCTCTTCATAATGTCTCATTTTTAGGTTTTCGCGCGGGCGATGAGCGCCTGCGGCAGGATAACCCCGCCATTGCTGGCGGGTCGGAAATCAGTTCAGGGCTTCAACGAGATCGTTTTTCACCTGAGTACGCTGTTCAGGCGTCAGCACCTGGTTCACGCCAAAATAGTATTTCACGCGGTAGTAACGCACTTGCTGATCTAACTGCCCAAAGGCCGCCAGCTGCTGCTTCACTTTCGCATCATCCCATTTGCCGGAATGGATAACATCCACCAGCGCGCCGTCTTTGAAGCCGTCGATTTTAATATTGTTAACGTTGGTCTCAAATTCTGTACGCAGGGTCTGAATTTTGCTCACCTGATCGTTGCTCAGCTTCAGATGTTGTACCACGGGATCCTGAGATACCGGCGGAACATCAGTGGTGCTGGCCGCTTGTGCAGCAACGGAGAAACCTGCGCTCAGCGCGACAGCAATCAGGGTGTTACGGAAGAGTTTATTCACAATCAATTATCCTTAATATCCATAATCAGAGCCTTAAGTATTGATCTCCAAATAAATCCCATCTGTAACAAAGGGTTAAATTTAAATTTGGACAATTTTCCGTGGCGACCGTCGCCTGCTTCATCGGCGGCTAGATCGCCCTTCTGCCATCAGCATTTTATGCTGGGTCCAAAACTCTCACCCCGGAAGGTTTTGACACCACTCACCGGAAAAACAGCGTGTTTATGCTGGTAAGCGCGTTAATTATCACCGCATGGCAGAGTTAAATAAAATGGCGGACGGGGTTTTGCCTGCGGACAGGCAAAAAAAAACCGCCAGCGGTCTGGCGGTGAATCAATGCTTGCATGGATAGATTGTGTTTTACATTTTACATAAAGGCGATGTCCATCGCCCTTTATGATTGCGGCTACGCTAGCACATTCATCTTCAATGAAGGGTAAACCAACGCCGGTTACAGCTTCTCAACCAGCGCTTTAAGCTGAGCGACCCACTGCTCCTGTTGCTGTTCTCTGTCAAACGGCCATGTAGACTGGCGGACAATCAGGCGAGTGGGCAGCAGTTCACGGATCCGCATCTGGGGCGTCACCATCAGCTGAACCAGCTGTTCCACAGCCCTTTTGCCCAGCAGATCGAAATCCTGGGCGACGGTGGTAAGCGGCGGCTGGAAGTAGAGGCTATCGGCAGTGTCGTCATAGCCGGTGACCGACACCGCACGGCTGCCGCTGCGGTTGAGCTGTGCCAGGGCGCTCAGCACCCCTAAGGCCATCTGGTCGTTGGCCACCACAATCGCGCTGATACGCGGCTGGAGATGGAGCAGTTCAAAGGTTTTGTGCCAGCCGCTGGCGGCGCTCCAGTCGCCGAAAACGGTCTGGGCATGGCTGACGCCCTGGCGATGCAACGCCTCGCGCCAGCTACCAAGGCGCATACGCGCAGAGATCGAGCTTTCCGGGCCTGCCAGCAGGCCAAACTCCCGGTGGCCTAATTCCCACAGCAGCCGCACGCAGGCGCCGCAGCCGTCGCGATGATCAAAGCGCACGCAGGAGACCTCCGTTTCCGGCGAGACATCGAGAAACAGGCAGGCAATATCGGGATTTTCCTTCACCAGCCGCTCCGCCGTACTGCTCTCCAGCGGCAGACTGACTATCGCCCCGCGAATATGTTGCGCACGAAACTCATCCAGTCGCGCCTGCAAAGCGGCGTAATCGCTGCGCTCCGGCATAGCAATCGAGACTTCAAGCTGATGGATGCCCGCATGATTTTTTACCGCCGCCGCGATTTGCGAAGGCGCGTGCAGCGTCAATGAGGCGGTAATCAGCCCGATGGAAGGCGCCGCCTTCCCTGCCAGCAGCTGCGCGGAACGGTTGGGCACATAGTGCAGCGCCTGCATCGCGCGGACTACCTTTTCCCTGGTCCGCGCGGAGACGATCTGCGGATTATTCAGCACCCGGGAGACGGTCTGCTGGGACACCCCGGCTTCACTCGCCACATCCTCTAACGTTGCCGTACGCCGCTGCATGGTGCTCTCCTTTCGGGTCAGACTGAGGGGTTTTACTATCATTGTCGTCCGCTAACATTTTATGTCTTATTGACGACAAAAATCTGCGCTTTTTTGGGTGTTTCGTGATCGAAGGTCGGTTTCGTTTTCGCCAATATTGCGGCACCAGAAAAAATATCTGATAACGACATCATTCTTGTCTAGCGAATGACATTTCTCTCACTTATCCGTCAGGTATGCGTATGCAACAACATGACTCAAGCGCGGTTCGCTCATTGACGTTTCACGACGTTCTGGCCCGCGAAGACTGGCAAAACCAGACCATTACCCACCTGAATCGCTTAACGGCCCACCCGACCTTTGCCAGCTGGCGCACGGTTGCCGACGCGCGGGACAACCGTGCTTCCGGGCGCCGTCATCTGCTCGATGGCCAGTGGCAGTTCTCCTACGCCCACAGCCCGTTTGCTGTCGATCCTCACTGGATCGAGCAGGATCTGGCGGATAGCCGTAGCACGCCGGTGCCGTCAAACTGGCAGATGGAAGGTTACGACGCGCCGATCTACACCAACGTTCGCTACCCTATCGACACCACTCCGCCACGGGTCCCGGAAGAGAACCCGACCGGCTGCTACTCCCTGAATTTTACCCTCGACCCGCAGTGGCAGGCCGAAGGTCAGACCCAGGTGATTTTCGACGGCGTTAACTCGGCATTTCACCTGTGGTGCAACGGCGAATGGGTGGGCTACTCCCAGGATAGCCGTCTGCCCGCCGCGTTCGACCTGACTCCTTATCTGAAGGCGGGCAATAACCGTCTGTGCGTGATGGTTCTGCGCTGGAGCGCCGGGACCTGGCTGGAAGATCAGGATATGTGGCGGATGAGCGGGATCTTCCGCTCGGTCTGGCTGCTCAACAAACCGCAGCAGCATCTGAGCGACGTCCAGCTCACCCCGCAGCTGGATGCCCTGTACCGCGAGGGTGAGCTGCTGGTTAATCTGACCATGAGCGCCCCTGCAGGCACTCTGGACCAACTGGTGGCCGAGGTCAGCCTGTGGGACGGCGAGCAGCAGGTCGCCAGCGCGCGTCAGCAGCCGGGTTCACCGGCGATCGATGAGCGCGGCAATTATGCTGAGCGCGCCCAGCTGCGCCTGGCGGTCGATCGCCCGGCCCTGTGGAGCGCCGAAACGCCGCACTGCTATCGCGCGGTGGTGGCGCTGTGGCGCGGCGACGAGCTGCTGGAAGCCGAAGCCTGGGATATCGGTTTTCGCAAGGTGGAGATCAACAACGGCCTGTTGCTGCTTAACGGCAAACCGCTGCTGATCCGCGGGGTCAACCGCCACGAGCATCATCACCAACGCGGCCAGGTGGTCACCGAAGCGGATATGCTGCAGGACATTCTGCTGATGAAGCAGCATAACTTTAACGCCGTGCGCTGCTCACACTATCCCAACGCCTCGCGCTGGTACGAGCTTTGCAACCGCTACGGCCTGTACGTGGTAGATGAAGCCAATATCGAAACCCACGGCATGGTGCCGATGAACCGCCTCTCCGACGATCCGGCGTGGCTCCCGGCCTTCAGCGCCCGCGTCAGCCGGATGCTGCAATGTAACCGCAATCATCCGTCGATCATCATCTGGTCGCTGGGCAATGAGTCCGGCGGCGGGTCAAATCATGAAGCAATGTACCACTGGCTGAAGCGCCAGGACCCGACGCGCCCGGTGCAGTACGAAGGCGGAGGTGCCGACAGCACCACCACCGATATCATCTGCCCGATGTACGCCCGTGTTGAGTATGATCAGCCGATCCCGGCGGTGCCGAAATGGGGCATTAAAAAGTGGATCAGCCTGCCCGGCGAACAGCGCCCGCTGATCCTCTGCGAATATGCGCACGCGATGGGCAACAGCCTCGGTAACTTTGCCGATTACTGGCAGGCCTTCCGCGACTACCCGCGTCTGCAGGGCGGTTTTATCTGGGACTGGGCCGATCAGGCGATTGAAAAAACCTTCGATGACGGCACCACCGGCTGGGCCTACGGCGGCGATTTTGGCGATAAGCCTAACGATCGCCAGTTCTGCATGAACGGGCTGGTCTTCCCGGATCGCCGCCCTCACCCTTCGCTGATTGAAGCGCAACATGCCCAGCAATATTTCCAGTTCGCTCTGCTGGAGCAATCTCCACTGCGGGTCAGCGTGGAGAGCGAATATCTGTTCCGCGCGACGGACAATGAACAGCTGCACTGGCAGGTGCAATGCGCTGGCGAAAGCGTTGCCAGCGGAAGCCTGGCCCTGAACCTTTCCCCACAGGGCCACGGCGAATTCACCCTCTGCGAGCAGCTGACGCTACCGACTGGTGCGAAAGAGGTGTGGCTGATGCTGGAAGTTCGCCAGCCGCAGGCGACTGCCTGGTCTGATGCCGGGCACCGGGTGGCCTGGGGGCAGTTCGCCCTCGCCGCTCCGCTGGTCTTACCCGCGCCAACCGCCAACGGCCCGGCGCCTGAGCTGGCGATCGCTGACCAGACCTTTACCGTCAGCCACGGTTCCCAGCAGTGGATTATCGATCGCCAGAGCGGTCTGTTAAGCCACTGGCAGGTCGAGGGCAAAGAGCAGTTGCTGACGCCGCTGAGCGATCAGTTCGTCCGCGCCCCGCTGGACAACGATATTGGCGTCAGCGAAGTGGAACGCATCGATCCCAACGCCTGGGTTGAGCGCTGGAAAAGCGCCGGGCTGTATCAGTTGGAAAGACGCTGCGTGTACTGCGAGGCACACCGTCTGGATCATGAGGTGATCGTCGACAGCCGCTGGCACTATCTGCGCGGCGATGAAGTGGTCATCGTCAGCCAATGGCGTATGACTTTTGACAGCACCGGCCAACTGCAGCTCTCGGTGAGCGGCGAGCGTGCAGGTACCCTGCCACCGCTGCCGCGCATCGGCCTTCATTTCCAGGTCGCCGACCAACAGACGCCGGTCTCGTGGCTCGGCTACGGGCCGCATGAAAACTACCCGGATCGCAAAAGCAGCGCCTGCTTCGCCCGCTGGCAGCTTCCGCTAGAGGAGATGACCACGCCGTATATCTTCCCAACGGAGAACGGCCTGCGTTGTGACAATAAAGCACTGGACTGGGGACGCTGGCACGTTGCGGGCAAGCGCTTCCACTTCTCGGTTCAGCCTTACAGCACCACCCAGTTAATGGAGACCGACCACTGGCACCGGATGACGCCAGAAAGCGGCGTCTGGATCACCCTCGACGGCCAGCATATGGGCGTCGGCGGGGATGATTCCTGGACACCGAGCGTGCTGCAGCAGTGGCTGCTGCTCGAGACACAATGGCAGTATCAGTTAGCGATTCATTTCCAGTAAAACAACAACGGGGGGCCTCGGCTCCCCATAATAAAAACAGTTATACCGGCATCATTCAGGATGTATTAGGCGGAAATCAGCTAAGAGCACAGGGACGGATGGGTTACTGTACGCCTACGGCGCAGTAGCTGGAATGATGATGACGAGTATAATAACAACGGAACATCTCTATGAAATTCTCTGAACTGGCGCCACGAGAACGGCATAATTATATCTACTTCCTGCTGTTCTTTTTCTTTTACTACTTCATTATGTCGGCCTACTTTCCCTTTTTTCCGGTATGGCTGGCGGACGTTAACCATTTAACTAAGACCGAGACCGGGATTGTCTTCTCCTCTATTTCGCTGTTCGCCATTATCTGCCAACCGATATTTGGCCTGATTTCGGACAAGCTCGGCCTGCGCAAACACCTGCTGTGGACCATCACGGTGTTATTAATTCTGTTCGCGCCGTTCTTTATCTTTGTGTTCTCGCCGCTGCTGCAGATGAATATTATCGCCGGGTCGCTGGTGGGTGGACTTTATCTGGGGATCGTCTTCTCCAGCGGCTCCGGTGCGGTAGAGGCCTACATCGAGCGCGTCAGTCGCGCCAACCGTTTTGAATACGGCAAGGTGCGGGTCGCCGGCTGCGTCGGCTGGGCGCTTTGTGCTTCCATCACCGGCATCCTGTTCGGCATTGACCCCAATATCACCTTCTGGATTGCCTCCGGCTTTGCGCTGGTGCTGGGGGTATTGCTGTGGTTTTCCCGTCCGGAGAGCAGCAACAGCGCTCAGGTAATGGATGCCTTAGGCGCCAACCGTCAGGCCTTTTCCTTGCGCGTAGCGGCAGAGCTGCTGCGGATGCCGCGCTTCTGGGGATTTATTATCTATGTGGTAGGGGTTGCCAGCGTCTATGACGTCTTCGACCAGCAGTTTGCCAACTTCTTTAAAGGCTTCTTCGCCGACCCGCAGCGCGGCACTGAAGTGTTTGGCTTTGTCACCACCGGCGGGGAGCTGCTCAATGCGCTGATTATGTTCTGCGCTCCCGCCATCGTAAACCGCATCGGGGCCAAAAACGCGCTGCTGACCGCCGGGATTATTATGTCGGTGCGTATTCTCGGATCGTCGTTTGCCACCTCGGCAATCGAAGTGGTGATATTAAAAATGCTGCATATGTTTGAAGTACCGTTCCTGCTGGTCGGGACCTTTAAATATATTTCGTCTGCATTTAACCCGAAACTGTCCGCCACCCTATTCCTGATTGGCTTTAACTTATCGAAGCAGCTCTCTGGCGTGGTGCTGTCTGCGTGGGTGGGCCGGATGTACGATACCGTCGGATTCCATCAGGCATACCTGATTCTGGGGTCGATTACGTTAGGGTTCACGGTGCTCTCGCTGTTCACCCTGAAAGGCAGTAAAACCTTGCTGCCGGCTACCGGCTATAACAACGCGACGTAGGTCGCAGACCGGCGGCCCGTTGCGATTAACGGGCCGACCGATTGGCCTTGCAGTGCTCAGCAAAGCGACTTTTTCATGCCTCTGCTCAGCGCCACTCGTTTGAGCTTGTCCGCGTCATCGTGAGACTCACTGAACACACCAAAAAAGTAGCGTTCGTCATCAATCGTTTGCGAGACGATCCGATAGCTCAGCGGCTGGCCGGATTTTGCACCATACTGTGCAGCAGTAACGGACAGCTCCGTCGCATTATCGGCGACGCTGACCAGCAGGCCATCAGCCCTTCCCCCCACCAGCATGACCTTAATTAACGGGTCCACCATGTTCCTCCTGGATGGGTCAATAAGTAATGTGTGATTGCCGACATCGTAGAGCATTTACGCTACCTTCAGTATATTCTTATAGTTCATACCAGCCTGAAATAAAAAATTGCGTTTTATAGCCTAAATAATTCGAGTGCTTCCAGGCGGCAAGGCCGTAAACCCCCAGGCGCTTACTCAGATAAGTGATACTGCGCTAAGCATTAATTATTGCTGGTAAAAGCTGGCGAATGATGAAGGAAAAAAGAGAAATTGTGAATCTTCATAAGTCTTATTTATCATGATTTCCGTTGCCCTGCCGCAGCCACTTCATCCTCAGCGAACACTCACAATAAGACCCAAGGAAATCCCCCGAGATGCACCATAGTCGCTTTGCCCTGCTCCCGTTACTCGCCGCGCTGGCCCTGCCAGCCTGGGCCCATGAGGCCACTATCAGCCGCGTTAAAACCGCCGAAAGCCAGCTTCAGGGCCGGGTTGGCTATGCTGAGCTGGATTTAACCACCGGCCGTTTACTGGCGGGCTACCGTGCGGACCAACGCTTTCCAATGATGAGCACCTTTAAGGTGTTGCTCTGCGGGGCGGTGCTGGCCCGGGTCGACAGCGGCGAGGAAAAACTCGATCGCCGGATCCACTACCGCCAGCAGGATCTGGTGGAATATTCTCCGCAAACCGAAAAGCACCTCGACGACGGACTTACCGTTGGTGAACTCTGCGCCGCCACTATTACGCTGAGCGATAACACCGCAGCAAACCTGCTGCTGACCGCCATCGGCGGCCCGCAGGGATTAACCGCGTTTCTACGCCGCAGCGGCGATCACACCTCACGGCTCGACCGCTGGGAGCCGGAGCTAAACGCTGCCGTGCCGGGCGACGTGCGCGATACCACCACCCCGCAGGCGATGGCCTCCACCCTGCGCCGTTTGTTAACCGGCGGCGTGCTTTCCGCTTCATCGCAACAGCAGTTACAGCGCTGGATGATCGATGATCAGGTCGCTGGCCCGCTGCTGCGCGCGTCGCTGCCGCCCGGCTGGTTTATCGCCGATAAAACCGGGGCCGGACAGCGCGGCTCACGCGGTATCATCGCCGCCCTCGGCCCGGACGGAAAACCGTCACGCATCGTGGTGATCTACCTCACCGACACCGACGCCACCATGGCGGCGCGCAATCAGCAGATTGCAGGGATCGGCGCCACGCTGGTCGAGAACTGGTCCGCAACGCCATAGCAGACAGCCAGACCGCAGGTGGTCCGGGCATAAAAAAGCCTCGCGATGCGAGGCCAGTCCGGGCAGCGGCGGCGAGGTTAGTCTTCCTCGTAACCTTCGAGGGCATCCTGGATGGCGTCCGCCAGCGAAGCGACTTCCTGCGCCACGTTGCGCAAATCCATCTGGCTACGAATACCGGAATTGGCGGTCGACGAAGAGACCGCTGCTTTCGAAATCTCCAATGCGGCCTGAACAGCAAGAAGACGCTTATGCTTTTCGATAGCCGTATCGCCGCTATCACCATCTAACTGAAAGTATTTATCTAACATATCGGTTCCTTCTCAGCCATTTCGTTGTCGAAGGCCATATTCTGGTCTAAACGGGCGAAAATAAACAGCTAAAAAAGATTAATTACAAAGAGTTATCTTTTCATTACTCGCAAAGCAGCCCAGGCCACCGCCATTTCTGGCTGGTGGCCTGTTCAAATGACGGCTTACGCGTTCAACCCACGGCTCTCCAGCATCGGCGCAATCTTAGGGTCGTGCCCGCGCCTCTGACGATAAAGTTCGGCTAAATCAGTGCTGTTGCCGCGGGATAAAATCGCTTCGCTCTGCCTCCTACCGAAAAAATTTATAGCCCACATATAAAAATCATTTATTTCCATAGCTTATATAAAGTTTTTTCTTCATTGCTAGAAAACAACCATGCATCAGCTAATATGAAATTAACCTGACCGTCAAAAGTCATGCATGCAGCCCCAAAAACAACAAACTCCCATGGGAATTAGAAATGAATGAAATAAGCAATATGATTAGCAAACTATTTGATTCCTCGAGCAGCATCATAAAAAACGCCATCCAACTCATTCCTGTTTTTATATTTCTTTCTTGCGTTTTACTTTGGCTTCATTTAAAGGGAATCTACCGACTAGATTTATTCATGCCTAGCATGACAAACATCGCCAATGTAGTCCCTGTAATTTTATCTTTTTTCCTGTACACTTTCAAACTATTGACCCCATCAATTCCATTACTACTAGTGCCTTTTTTATTTAGAAAAAACACTGAAGAAGACAACACACAATTACCAATCAGATTATCGCTAGTTATTTTATTAGCATTTACACTTTTCGCAATATCAATACCATCCATTGCATTTATTTTTAACATGAAAGGAATCAGCCCCGGTCATTATGTAATGACGACGCTAGCAATAAACGTAGTATTAACAACGCTCATTATTAAATTCATTATTGGATTTAACGAAAAACTAAAAATCCTGGCGTTAATAGTGATTATATGCACATCAATGAAAATTTCATTCCGGACCATTCAATCTCTTTTAGAACAAATTGTTGGCGCTCAAAAAAACACATTCATACCAATCACAATACTATTTATTATTTATATACTATGCATTTTCACGCCTGCCATTACATATATCTATTCGAGTATTAAAAACAACCACATCAATATAAAGCTTTTAGCTATGGCATTCATGCTCCTTATAGTTCCAATGTCTCTAATCAAAGAAGTTAACGCATATGCGATTGAAAAAACCATGATATCAATAGGTATTGCAGACTGGTGCGTGAACACTTACAGAGTAAATGGGACAAAATACTCAAGCGAAATTTTCCCTGCTGAACACTGGAATACTAAAAAAATAAAGGATAATAGCCATTTTTACATCAGTGCAACAGCCCCATTCAACCTCGGAGATAAAATTTTATTATGCCCAGAATATATAAACATAAATTACAGGTCTACCATGTTTATAAATTTCAATGAAAACAAGGAAGAAAAAAAAGTTTTCATGCGACTAGTCAGGAAGCAATTCCAAAGTTGCTTTATTTTTAACCCGTCGGATGTTAATAAATCCAATACAACATTTACCAATATACTTGACACTCGCCAACTACCACCTGTAGAGAAATGTATTTAATACTAATATCCCCATAACCTTCTACTCAACACAAACGCCTGCTGAAACTGAGACGATACCGAACTACTTTGCAGCAGGTCTACTACATCATTTCCGTCCGGCATATAGCTATCAGCGCTCTGGTTTGAGTATCAGTGGGTGGGTGCCAAATATAGTCGCAGGTACGGCCTTGTAGCAGCGAAATCCCCCTTATTCCTTCATATGGTAAGATCACCCTTCACCTCCTGAGAGGTCAAAAAATCGCCGGTGGCTCTCGCCATCGGTCACAGGTATAGCTTGAAGTTTTATGTTCCGAGTTTCCCCACTTGGCACCGGAAATTAAGTTGTCAGTCGCTCAAATTGTCGACTGGATAATGATGGCCGACGCTTGGTTCACAGGCCTGCGATAAACCGTAAAAAATGCTGGCCACCTTAAGTAACCAGCATTAGGCAGGCTTAGCGCCCGGTTCTGTTTTATTAGACAATCACTCTAAGCATTCAGCCCACGATTCTCCAGCATCGGCTCAATCTAGGGTCGTGCCCGCGCCACTGACGATAAAGTTCTGCTAAATCAGTGCTGTTGCCGCGGGACAAAATAGCTTCGCGGAAGCGCTGGCCGTTCTCGCGGGTCAGACCGCCGTGCTCCACAAACCACTGATAGCCGTCATCGGCCAGCATCTGGGTCCACAGATAGGCGTAATAGCCTGCCGCGTAGCCGCCGCCGAAGATATGCGAGAAATAGCTGCTGCGATAGCGCGGTGGCACCGCGGCAAGATCCATATGTTCCTCGCCTAAAGCCTGTGTTTCGAAGGCATCGACATCCTGCGGCACATTCGTTGACGCGAGGCGATGCCAGTGCATATCCAGCAGCGCTGCCGCCAGCAGTTCGCTCATGTCATAGCCTTTGTTAAACTTCGCGGCCCGCAACATGCTTTCACGTAGCGCATCCGGCATCGCCTCGCCGGTCTGGTAATGCCGGGCATAGCGGGCGAACACCTGCGGCTCGCTGGCCCAGTGTTCAAAGATCTGCGATGGAAACTCGACAAAATCGCGCGGCGTATTGGTGCCCGACAGGCTGGCGTAACGCTGGCTGGCAAACAGCCCGTGCAGGGCGTGGCCGAACTCATGGAACAAGGTGATGACATCATCCCATGACAGCAACGCGCTGTGGCCGGCTTTGGGCTTCTGATAGTTGCAGACGTTGTAGATCACCGGGTGCTGGGCCAGCAGCGTCGATTGTTCGACGAAAACGTCCATCCACGCTCCGCCGCTTTTCGAATCCCGCGAAAAATAGTCACCATAGAACAGCGCAATCCCTTCGCCGTTGGCGTCAAAGATTTCCCAGACCCGCACATCCGGGTGATACACCGGGATATCAAAACGTTCGACGAAGCGCAGGCCAAAGAGCTGCGAGGCGGTCCAGAACACACCATCCTGCAGGATGCGGTCGAGCGCAAAATAGGGTTTTAGCTGTGACTCATCGATGGCAAAACGGGCGCGGCGCACCTGCTCGGCGTAGTAATGCCAGTCCCATGCCTCGGCGGTAAAACCGCCCTCTTGGTGATCAATGATCTGTTGGATATCCGCCAGCTCCTGCTCCGCTCTCGCCCGCGCGGCAGGGGCAATCCGGCGCATAAAGGCCAATGCGGCCTCCGGCGTTCCCGCCATCTGATCGGCCATCGACCAACTGGCATAATCCGCCACGCCCAGCAGTTCTGCTTTGCGGGCGCGGATCTCCGCCAGACGCAGCACCAGCTCACGGGTATCGTTGGCATCGCCCTTCTGGTTTCGCTGCCAGCCGGCGGCAAACAGCTTCTCACGGGTCTGGCGCTGGCGTAACGCCAGCAGCGCCGGCTGTTGGGTGGTATTCACCAACGGCAGCAGCCAGCGGTCATTCAGTCCTTTATCGCGCGCTGCGTCGGCGGCTTCGGCAATCTCATCGTCGCTAAGTCCCGCTAACCGATCGCGGTCATCCAGCACCAGCCCCCCGGATTTTACCGCCGCCAGCAGCCGCTGCTGGAACTGGCTTTGCAGCGCCGCAGCCTGGGTATTCAGGGCCCGCAGCGCGGTTTTTTGCTCGGGTGCCAGCGTCGCGCCCGCCAGGGTGAAGCGTTGCCACGTCACCTCCAGCAGCCGCCGGGATTCGTCGTCGAGGGTCAGAGTATCGCGTTGCTGCCATATCTGCTGCACACGCTGGAACAGCGCATCGTTGAGCCAGATATCGTTGCCCAGCCCGGCCAGTTCGGCGGAGAACTGCTCATCAAGCGCCTGCAGCGTCGGGTTAGTATGCGCCCCGGCCATGGCAAAAAAGACCCGGGTGACGCGCGTCAGCAACTGCCCGCTTTGTTCAAGCGCCACCAGCGTATTGCCGAAATCTGCCGGCGCGGGATTATTCACAATGTCGGCGATCTCGTCGCGCTGGCGCCGTACCCCTTCATCAAAGGCCGGACGGTAATGCGTATCGTCAATCAGATCAAAACGCGGTGCCTGATAAGGCAGCAGGCTCATGCTTAAGAAAGGGTTGTTTTCGGCCATCATCATCTCCTGGACTCGGTTATCCAGTTAGATTAGGCAACGTGTTGATTAACCGCAATGATTTCCGCCTGCGGTCGCGATGTTCAGGCGGTCAGCGTAGCTTCAGAGCACAAAATAGAGCACAAAAGCGATCATCACCGCGCCGGTGACGCCAAGAATATCGAGTCCGGTACGGGTTATGGTCGCGTGAGTCGCAATGCTCTCTTCTTCGTCCCATTCATTCATCTGTCAATCTCCTGTCATCAAAAGCCCCGCCACAGCGGGCAGGTGTAATAGGGAATCCCCACCAAAAATGGCAGCCCAACGGGCGCGGCGCGCAGAATAGCAATCGGCAAAATGCCGCGATGATCAATTGATGCCATGAATGCCGCGCAGTTTATTTTTCGACAAAATCGCCCGAAAATGGCCCTCTGCCGCCGGCGTTATCAACCTTTTTCCGTCATCGCAATACCCTGTTTTGGAAACGTATTGCTCACGTGCTGAAGGTAGACGCCGTTTTCTTTTGTCGCTACAGTGCTGATGATATTGCCAGCCCTCTACAGTTGTGCGCGTGGTTCGGGGCTTAATGAGAAAATTGACAGGAGCGATGATGATTATTCTGGTTACCGGTGCAACCGCAGGTTTTGGTGAAAGTATGACTCGCCGTTTTATCGCCAACGGCCACAAAGTGATCGCCACCGGGCGTCGTGAAGAGCGACTGAAAACATTAAAAGATGAGCTCGGCGACAACCTTTATCCGGTGCAGTTGGACGTCCGCAACCGCGCCGCCATCGAAGAGATGATTGCCGGGCTGCCGGCGGAGTGGCAGGCCATCGATGTACTGGTCAATAACGCCGGTCTGGCGCTTGGTCTCGAGCCGGCGCACAAAGCCAGTGTCGAAGACTGGGAAGATATGATCGATACCAACAACAAAGGGCTGGTCTATATGACCCGTGCCGTTTTACCGGGTATGGTCGAGCGTAACCGCGGTCACATCATCAATATCGGCTCCACTGCCGGTAGCTGGCCTTATGCCGGCGGGAACGTCTACGGGGCGACCAAAGCCTTCGTCCGCCAGTTCAGCCTCAACCTGCGTACCGACCTGCACGGCACGGCGATCCGCGTGACCGATGTTGAACCAGGCCTGGTTGGCGGCACCGAGTTTTCTAACGTGCGCTTTAAAGGTGATGACAGCAAAGCCGGTAAAACTTACGAGAACACCCAGGCGCTGACGCCGGAAGATGTTACCGAAGCTGTATGGTGGGTCGCGAACCTGCCGGCGCATGTCAACATCAACACCCTGGAAATGATGCCGGTAAGCCAGAGCTTTGCCGGTCTGAGCGTTCATCGCGCAGGTTAAATCTCGCCACCCGGCCGCTTGACGGCCGGGTATGGGCTAACCGATAAAATACGCGTAAAATAACGCTTATAATCCACTAAAAGTAACCATCAATGGCCGCAGAATCGCAACTCAATCCGACACAACCTGTCAATCAGCAAATTTACCGCATCCTTCGCAGTGATATCGTCCACTGTTTGATCCCTCCGGGTACCCCGCTGTCTGAGAAAGAAGTGTCTGTGCGCTTTAATGTTTCACGCCAGCCGGTGCGCGAGGCGTTTATCAAGCTGGCCGAAAACGGCCTGATTCAGATCCGCCCGCAGCGCGGTAGCTACGTCAATAAAATCTCGCTGTCGCAGGTTCGCAACGGTTGCTTTGTCCGCCAGGCTATCGAATGTGCGGTAGTCCGCCGCGCCGCCGGGATGATCACCACCGAGCAAATCTACCAGCTTGAGCAAAATCTTACCCAGCAGCGTATCGCCGTTGAACGTCAGCAATTAAATGATTTCTTCCAGCTGGACGATGAATTTCATCAGAAGCTGTCGACGATTGCCGACTGCCAGCTCGCCTGGGATACGGTAGAGAATATTAAGGCGACGATTGACCGCGTGCGTTATATGAGCCTCGATCACGTCACCTCTCCGGATATGCTCCTGCGCCAGCACCATGAAATATTCCAGGCGCTGGAAAAACGTGATGTTGAGGCGGTGGGCAAGGCAATGAACATTCACCTGCACGAAATTAGTGAATCGGTGTTGTTAATTCGACAGGAAAATAGCGACTGGTTTAGCGAAGAATAATCACTTCTGGTGGCAGCAGGGACAATATCACCGCTGCCGCCGGTTTCCGAATGGCAATCCCTAACGTACTACCAGCACCGGAATTCTGGCATAGCGCAAAATGGACTCGGCGTTCGAGCCAAGCAGATGGGTAGACAGCCCCGGCGTGCGTGAGCCCACCACAATCACATCGAACTCATCGGCATTGCCGATCGCCACGATTTGATCGCGCACGTTGCCAAATACCACCCGGGAATGGATCCGCGAGGCGGGAATGGAAAACAGACGAGACAGAGCCTTCATTTTCTTCTGCGACTCCTCCTCCATAAAGGTTTCGAACTTTTTAATATCGGCGGAAAAACCGCGCAGAATAGAACGACTGCTGTTGGGTAACACGTTCAGTAAGGTAATTTCACCTTCACTCTGCGCTAAAAACTCTGCGTGACGTATCGCTTTATCACTCAAATCCATTTCGAACACATCGACAGGTAATAAAATTCTTTTATACATAGTCGGCACTCCTAATCCCGAGGATATTTATTTTTCACTGCAGCCATCATGCCACATTTATTTTAAACGCAGCACAAATAAGCCACTCGACGACCGGCAGAATCGTTAAAATAAACATCAATTATTTATAGTTAGCTCGACATAGTTAAAGATATGTATAGTCTATGCGCCCGATCATTATTTTCGCGGATGCACAGTAAAATATTGTGTACCGAAAGGTGTGAAGCTATTTGAAGGAAACTATCAGGACTAAGACAATAAGATGATGGAGTGGATTATTGCGCGTCATAGCAGTCTCACCACATAAACATGCCGCCAGGGACTGGCGGCATGGTAGACGAGATTATGCCTGTGCTTTAGCCCAGGCAGCGACGGTCTCTTTCGCGCCATGCGCTTGCAACGACAGCCAGGCATCGGTCACCGCATCGACAAAACGGCCTTCCTGCGGCAAATCGCAGCCAAAGATGGCGTCAATTCCCAGCAGAGCTTTCACACGTTCCGGCCCCTCAACGCTGTTCTGCACAACCTGCTGAATCACCGGCAGCAGCGGATCGCAAATTTCAATCGCCTGCCCCTGCTCATCAACACCACCGACGTAGCGCATCCAGCCCGCCACACCCATCGCCAGCAGAGTAAAGTCGCTGCCCTGCGCCAGATGCCAGCGAACCGAATCCAGCATACGCTGCGGCAGTTTCTGGCTGCCGTCCATGGCAATCTGCCAGGTACGGTGTTTCAGCGCCGGGTTACTGTAGCGATCGATCAGCAGCCCGGCGTAGCGCTGCAGGTCAACGCCCTGCACTTTTAATGTTGGCGCCTGCTCATTGAGCATTAAGGCCCGGGCTGCACGGCGATAGTGCTCATCCTGCATGCAGTCATTGATGTGCTGATATCCGGCCAGGTAGCCGAGATACGCCAGGAAGGAGTGGCTGCCGTTGAGCATGCGCAGCTTCATCTCTTCGAAAGGCACCACGTCGGCGACCAGCTCAGCCCCCGCCTTTTCCCATTGCGGACGGCCTGCGACGAAATTGTCCTCAATGACCCACTGACGGAAAGGTTCGCACGCTACGCCGGCAGGATCGCGCACGCCGGTCAGCTGTTCGATTTTCTCCAGGGTATCGGCGGTGACGGCCGGTACAATGCGGTCAACCATGGTGGACGGGAAAGTCACATTTTCCGCAATCCACGCCGCCAGTTCACCGTCGATAGCCCCCGCCAGTGCACAGACCACATTGCGCATCACGTGGCCGTTTTCCGGCATGTTGTCGCAGGACATCACGCTGAAGGCCGGCAAACCTGCCGCTTTACGCCGCGCCAGCGCTTCAACCACCACGCCCGGTGCCGATTGTGGCTGATGCGGGTTGCGAATATCTGCGGCAATAAGCGGATGATTCAACTGCAGTTCACCGGTGGCCGGTGAGTGGCAGTAGCCTTTTTCGGTAATGGTGAGCGAGACGATCGCCACCTGAGGTTCACACAGCTTCGCCAGCACGCTTTCGAGACCGTCGACCTCGGCGTGCATCGCCTGTTTAACCACGCCAACCACCCGCGCGGTCCAGGCATCGGCTGACATTTCGGCGACGGTGTACATCAGATCCTGATGTTGCAGATCGGCAATCTGCTGCTCACCGCCAATCAGGTTCACTTCGGTGTAACCCCAATCGCTGCCATGTTCCGCGGCCAGGATATCGGCGTAGACCGCCTGGTGGGCCCGGTGAAATGCGCCAAATCCCAGATGGACGATGCGCGACACCATTTTGCTGCGGTCGTAAGAAGGAAGCGTTGCCTTGGCTGTTAAAAGCGTGTTTTCCATGGTGACTCTCATTTTTATGATTACTAATCAACCATTCTCGAGGAGAATGCCTCTGTGAGGTAAACCATCTCATGCAATTGGTATGACATCTTTGATTTCCATCAACTACCATACAAGAAGATTTGTCGCGTTTACCCTTCGGCGCATATTCCGCCAGCATGGTGCCGGCGCGAGAATACCCACCTGGGCATAGGTCGGCAGAATACCAATCAGGGAGGTGCAGATCCCCGTTCCGATGAGAGATATGACGAAAGAAACCCTACCTGTTTACCGGATCTATTTTTTACTGAACATTTGCAATAACAACAACATTTCCAGAAAAACGGCCTGCTGTTGGATTCGATGCTGACAACCTCGATGCAATAGTCGCACTCTTGAAATCGTTAACAGCAATAACCGGTGATTCACTACCTTCGATGGTTACCGTTGAGGTGATCCCATTACCAAGCTCTACAGGATGATTCAGGAGCCTGAATTTCACTGCTGCTGGCTTTGTGCATCGTAGGGTAACGGTAGTCGTTTTCGTGTGCCCGTTAACTTCTGTATCAAGTAGAGTTCCATGATCTAGTATATTTCCCCCCATGATTTCGAGGTCGCATTTTGCTGGGTCAGGTATTTGTGGAATATTACTGCAAGATAACGGATCTGGCATAACATCGGTTTCTGTGAAGGTCGTAGAAAGACTCACGCGTGTCACTACGGTACATACTCTTACGAGTGAATAATAAACCGCTGGTGTATAATGCGCCCATACTCCCGTTCCATTTACACCAGCAGTTTTACCATATTCTTCTGCCAGAGTTATCCACGTATCTTCTGGTTTTATTCTTATCATGGTTCTACCACCACCATACATTGTATCCCAGTAATCCCGATAAGAGGTTTCTTGAGCATCACCATATTCGCGACCCTGCACCGCAGGCCCATAATATTTATACCCATCGTCGTAGGGGTGTAAACCCGTTGGGTAACTTGCACTAGAATCTATTGTGGACCACGTCACGGACAGATTCGACAGAAGAGCGTGTTTATCCATCATAAAGGCATCCATCACTATAAGCCTTGGCTCAGCATGGAGTGACTTCATAAGCGGTAACATCGTAAGCAGAAAAACAGTGAATGTAATATTTTTATTTTTCATCATTGATATCGATTTTGATTAAAAATCATCACGTAGCATTTTATTAAACAGCGCCATCGCTATTTCCTGAATTATATTCTAAGGAAGGCTGTCCGTCTGAAATAATGTTGCCACACCGGAAACTCGTGATATGCCATATTTTAATATTCTACTGCACAGCAGCGGCCACCCTCATTTTACTCGCCCGATTTGCTCTCATCTACCTTGCAAGTCGTGCCAGTACAATGGAAGGTCAGCGCAATTTGGTGGCCGTAGTCATTCACATAAGCCAGCACTGGTTTCTCTCCCAACGCGGAAATGGAAACATCCAGGCTGGCACTGCTTTTGGGAGAGATAACCACAGGAGTAAAACCCTGTAAAACAGTCCCACCTTTCTTCGTATTTGCTGCTGCCAGAGTTATAAAATAAGGTGTTGAATTATTAACAATATATGAGGTGCCATTTTTAGTCAGAGTAAGACCCTCCTGAAACGACATAGCCTGCGGTTTAACAGCTATCACTTCAGGGCGATAAAACATCTTTATGCGAGTCTGTAACTTGATTTGCACAACATTTTCTTTGTCGCTTTCCGGAGGAACTCCAAGCAGGTTCAGGTAGAACAGCGTTTCCCGGTCCTTTGGCAACTGGTTGACAGCTGGCATCGCCTGTATTTTCAGTTGTACCTGACCTTTGGGTTCAATGCTCTGCTCCGGCGGTAGAACGACAAACGCACTCTTGTTATGCAGTTTTTCGCCCTGTTCGTCTTCTAGCCACGCCTGGGCCTGATATGGGATTGCCAGATCCTTGTTGAACATATCCAGGGTCACCGATTGCACATTGCCAGGAAAGACAATACGGGTTCTATCGAGTGAAATTGTCGCCTGCACGGACGGAGCCAATACAAACGCCACTGAATTGGCTAACAATGCCATCAAAAAAAAACATTTTGTTGTCATAATTTCATCCCTTTTTAATTATATACTGAACTGGCATCCATTGTGTTATGCATCAGTCTTTTAACATCAAAATGTACACTTCAAGAAAATAACCGTTCATATCGGTGACTAGCGTTTCACCGCAAATTTTTGACCATGCTAAATGGATTTCGCATTTGATTTAAACGTTCATAATACTTTGAACTACTGGAGTTTTTTATAATTCCTTACTCATGATTAATGAATGCGTAATTTATCCTCAAACCCTTATATTTAAAAGATGTTCTTGATCAAAAAAGATATTTCAAAACAAAAGACCTTTCACTTAACTCTTAAATAAACTGATGCCACTTCGCCGTTGGCAAAACCTGTTTTTATAGGGATAGATGCTGTAATGCTTAAAAAGCGCGCCCCAAGACCTTCGCAAAATCGGTCAGGCCATCATAGGCGTGCAGCACAGGAAGTCTGCTGAAAGGTGTTTCTCTACATAGTCATTTGTCGGTGAAGGAAACCCCAATTTGTTGCCCTCTATTGATAACTGTATAAAAACACAGTATAAGCACTGTATGCATAACCAATAAAGAGGAACTCTGTGATGTTTGTAGAACTCGTTTATGACAAGCGTAATTTCGAGGGGTTAGTAGGTGCTCGCGAGTCCATACTTAACGAACTGACAAAGCGAATGAACAAGATCTTTCCTGATGCAGATGTCCGGGTAAAGCCAATGATGACGCTGCCAGCAATCAATACCGATGCCAGCAAACACGAAAAGGAACAGATCAGCCGGGTTGTCCAGGAGATGTTTGAAGAGGCTGACATGTGGATGGTGGAGGAGTGATTGAAATTGCGAATGTAATTGTCTCGGGGTTACGTTGACCTGCTCCCCGTTGATTAAGACACTTCAATATTAGTCATACATTTGCAGTTCTCAATGCGAGCGACAGAAACCCATGCATTTTTAAATACTTATAATCTGTGATATATTAACAGGTTAGGTCAAAAAGGGTATTTATGAAAAAAATTATGTGCGCCATTGTATTAAACGTTTCTGTCTTTCCTGCAGTTGCGAACACCGCAATCGAATTATCCTGCCCGCAACGGCAGGATGTTACCATTTCACGGTTCAGGTACGGACTTTCAACTATGAAATGGGACGATCATTTTATTGTTGCTTCTGGTGTGAAAAAAGATGTGACAGATAACCAAATTCCTTTTCGGATAACACATTTCGTTAACGGGGATACTCTGCTGTTCTTTCCGGATAATCAAAAATACATCCTCCTGTATGCAGGTGAGGATAATGCAGACAGATGCAAATTAATCCAAACGTCAACCTACCCGATAGCAACGTTACCGTACAACAAATCAAACTCTTGAGGCACATGCTAGCAAAAATTCATTTCAGAAAAGCTTTCTGGTTATCACAGGGTGGATCAATCAGGAAATTATCGAAGTAAAAGGCTTCTCTACCGATTAGCCCCCCTGCTTACGACGATGTGACAAGGGTATTGATGCAATGCATCTCGCGAATACCCCTGTCGTATCGCCGAAAAGTAAAAACCCGCTCAAAGGCGGGTCATTTGGAGTTATTATCTTCAGGCGAGATACTCCGTAATTCGAAGCATACAGGGCACTTTGCTGAGTTACTTCCTCAGAATCTGTCCAACGTCTATTCGATTTCCATCCGGATCAGCGAAAACAAATGCCCGAATGCCGTATTCTTTATCTTGTATGCCTTTGATAATTTTGGCACCGATATTCTGACATTGGGAATAAAATGCATTTGCGTCATCTACAAGAAGGTGCGCGACGGGAAAGGAAGGCGCTTTGTGCTGTGGTTGAAGAGTCAAATGTAGCTCAGCGTCTTCACGCTTTAATATCATAAAGCCCACAGGGTCCCCATTTGCAAAAACATCATTGAAACTCAGTCCATTGACGTAGAACTCACTGGAAATTTTGATGTTTTTTACTGGTATTACGGCTGCTATACGACCAAATCTAACGGGATGCTGCATGATCAACCTCGTGGTTGTTAATCAATAGCATAGCGATGGGCGGTGCCGTAGCTAAGCAACTGGGCGGTGCCAGGTTAATGATAAATTTATGATATTTTCTTCATAAATGGAAATAAAATTTTTAAGTGCAGTGAAAAATACGCATACGCTAACTATCTGTCAGCTTAGTTTCACCCCAGTGTGGTAAAAGTATCAAATCAGTGACCGGGGAACATTGATACAATCTTGTTTGTAGCACGATTTGACTCTCTGCCAGATGGTAGAAAACATGGCAGGCAATCTGTCTGCCGATACCAAAGATCAGCACATTTACATAATGCTTTCCACAGTGCGTTACTTCAGGTGCACTGAGAAACTCATAGAGTCTGTTAACTCAGACATTCGTGCATACAGTCAATGAATACTTTCATCGCGGGGCTTATTGTTCTGCCTGCATGGTGAGCACAAAGTGCGGTAATTGACAATGGGATAGAAGAGAAAGGAAGCTCTTTCAGTTCACCTGATTCGAGCTCACGCGACACGCTGAATCGTGGTAAAAATGAAATGCCAAGATTTCCTGCCACGCATTTTTTTATGCTCTCAATACTCCAGAGTTCAATTGTGTTCTCTAACGTGATCTTTCTTTCACGAAGAGTGGATTCGAAAATCTGCCTGAAAACACATTGAGGTTCATTGATAATGAAACTTACCGGGATATGCTGCTCGCCCTGCGTAAAATCGAAATCCACCAACTGGGGGGATGCTACCAGCACCAGTTCTTGTTGTCCGAAATATTCCATATGCAATGCGTCATCATGACCAACGCGGTAAAAAACCCCCAGATCTGTATTATCGTTCAGCAACGAGTCTCTGATTGCATAACAGTTAACCGACTGCAGAGACAGGCGAACTTTGGGCGCTTTTATCCTGAATAATCGGAGAACATCGGGCATTTTATAGGCAAGTAGTGTTTCTCCGACCATCACACGTAATTCACCGGCAATCTCTTCCTCACTGGTAGATATCTGACGCATTCCTTCAAGTATGCGCGTCAGCTCCCGAACTCTTGGCAGAAGCAATTTCCCTGCGGGTGTGAGCGCCATTCGCCTGCCCACTTTTTCGAAAACCTGGTACGACAGTTCCTGTTCAAGTTGTTGAATCTGAAAAGTAACGGTTGACTGGGTGCAGCAAAGTTTGCGGGCGGCCTGAGCAAATGAACCTTCTTCAACCACCGTTTTAAAGGTGATGAAACGACGCAGATCCATAAAACCTCCTCACACATAAACATCGATATATTGAAATTGTGACATCAAAAACATTCGCTTTTTTGAATGTATATAGGTGGCTAATATGCGCCGGGAACAAGGAGAAGACAAGTGACACCAACAATCATCAGTGCTTTTTTGACATACACTCTAATTACCGCGCTAACACCCGGACCTAACAATATTCTGGCCCTGGGTTCAGTCAATCAATATGGCTTCAGGCGTAGCCTTCGCACCCTCGCAGGTATGAGTGCCGGTTTTTTGGTGCTTATGCTGGTCTGCGGTGTATTTACCTATAGTTTGATCAGTCTGTTGCCGTCAGCCACCCGTTGGCTGGTTTGGGTTGGCGCTGCGTATATCCTCTGGCTTGCATGGAAAATTGCGAATAGCTCACCTTCCACCTCTGATAACACCGCCAGGCCTCTCAGTTTTTGGGTTAGTTTCTGGCTTCAGTTTGCCAACGTAAAAATTATTCTTTATGGGATCACCGCCCTGTCAGCATTTGTTTTACCTTATACACAGAGTGTTATATGGGTTACTGCCATTAGTATCTTGCTTGCCATCATAGGGTGTTTAGGGAATCTGGTCTGGGCTTTTGCTGGCCATGTGTTCCAGTCACTGTTTCGCAAGCATGGCCGGTTAGTTAATCGAATTCTGGCTCTTTTACTTATTTATTGTGCAGTCAGGATGTTTATCTGACGAGCCTGAATAAGCAAAGCCCTTTTAAAATGGCCCGCATTAATGAGTATATTAGTGTGGGCCATATCGTTAGGGATTTGCAGTACTGATAACAGAAACCATGCTTCGACATAACTTATTTCGGCAAACCTTTAAAACCGATAGATACTATGGTATATTTTCGCCCCATTTTTTGGAGGAGAACATATGCTTTATAGGTATGCCACTTTTTCTAAAAAACATAACGCAGTTCACTATTTTATCCTTTTCACTCTATTTATAATATTTTTAATACATATAGGTTTTCTGCTGGAAAATGACAATATCTGGATTCTACTGGGTATATTTATCTATCTTCCCATATTGGTCTGTTGGTGCCGGGTATCGACCTTGCGCGATAACATAGCAGAATAGAGTGGAAGGCGCTGTTCTCACATTGCGGCACAGCGCCTTTCAGATTATAACCGTAAATAACTAAAACCTAAGTTCAAGCACCTGGGTCGTGGTTAACCGGCACGCTGTCCGGCACCTGCCGCAGGTTCCGGTCGCGCCCCGTCAACCTCAGCAACGGTCAGGCGCGTCCCCAGCCGGCGACGATGATCAGCATGCCGCACAGGGCCACCAGCGCCCCGGCCCAGTCATAATGGCTGAGTTTGACGCCATCGACAAAACGCAGCCACAGCAGCGCGGTGCAGACGTAAACCCCGCCATAGGCGGCGTATACTCGCCCGCTGGCGGCCGGATGAAGGGTCAGCAGCCAGACAAACATCACCAGCGCCACGCCGGCGGGGATCAACAGCAGCGGTGTCGCGCCACGCTTTAGCCACAGCCAGGGTAAATAGCACCCGAGGATTTCACAGATCGCCGTCGCGAAGAAAAGCAGTGTTGTTTTGAACATAAAGACAGGTAAAGAGATTGGGTGGTCAGCCCATGTTACGCGATAATCCCCGCTGTCCGCACTCTTTTGTCGGGTATGCCGTCGACAGGAGATGTAGTAAACTTGAAGATGGCCGCAGGGCTATCACTCAAAGGAAATCGTGATGAAAATGACACAAAAAAAACGCTGGTGCCTGACGGCGATGCTGGCCGTCAGCGCCGTGGTGTTTACCGCGTCGTCTTTTGCGCAAACCAACAAGCTGGTGATTGAGTCCGGCGATAGCGCGCAAAGCCGTCAGCAGGCCACCATGGAAAAAGAGCAGTGGAACGACACCCGTTCACTGCGCCA
Organism: Klebsiella sp. R445; assembly: GCF_051131755.1. NCBI lineage: Bacteria > Pseudomonadati > Pseudomonadota > Gammaproteobacteria > Enterobacterales > Enterobacteriaceae > Klebsiella > Klebsiella sp. R445. The sequence goes on along the minus strand of NZ_CP180446.1, from coordinate 345,748 downwards.
GAAGGTCAATACGCGCACCGAGAAGGAGTGGGATAAGGCCGACGTCGCTTTCGATGCTCAGGATAACTGCCAGAAAAGCGCGAACGTGAATGCGTACTGGGAACCGAACACCCTGCGCTGCCTCGATCGCCGCACCGGCCGTACTATCGCACCTTAATCCTTCCTTCATGTCCGGCGCCTGCGGGCGCCCTGTTCGCTTTTATCTACAGGAATCATCATGCCTGACGCTCATACCATTAAACTGCGGCCGCTGGAGCGCGAAGACCTACGCTTTGTCCATCAGCTTGATAACAACGCCAGCGTGATGCGCTACTGGTTTGAAGAACCTTACGAAGCCTTCGTGGAGCTGTCCGATCTGTACGATAAACACATTCACGATCAGAGCGAACGCCGCTTTGTGATTGAATGCGATGGCGAAAAAGCCGGGCTGGTCGAGCTGGTCGAAATTAACCACGTCCACCGCCGCGCCGAGTTTCAGATCATCATTTCCCCCGATTATCAGGGCAAAGGGCTGGCGACGCGGGCTGCGAAACTGGCGATGGATTACGGCTTTACGGTCCTCAATCTGTACAAACTGTATCTGATTGTCGACAGCGAAAATGAAAAAGCGATCCACATCTACCGTAAACTCGGGTTTATGGTCGAGGGCGAGCTGATTCATGAGTTTTTCATCAACGGCGAGTACCGCAACACCATCCGCATGTGTCTGTTCCAGCATCAGTACATTAGCGAACACCGTAATCAGGGTCAGACGCTGCTGAAGCCTACGGCTCAGTAATATTCGATGTTGTTTTTAATGGTGTATCGACGGGTTAATGGCGGCTGCACGCTATCGTCGATCACCTGAAGTTCACACTCCACCGGGTTATCGTGGCGATCGTAATCGCAGGTTTGATGCACGCTCCCCAACTGCCGGTCATTGAAGGTGCTGGTCGCCGTGTAATCCAGTTTTTTACGCGGGTCAGACACCGGCGTAGAGCGCACCGTAAAACGCTCATCTTTCGCCACCGTGGTTTTCCCGGTCGGATAGCCTTCGCTGTCATAGTGGTAGGTAGCGGTGGTCTCTTTGCCCCGCGCAGCGATCACAAAGCCGTTATCGTCCGTGTCCCAGACAATGCCCGCAGAGGGTAGCTCAGCAAGCTGGCATTTCCCCTGCAGACGCAGGCTCTTCTCGCGGGTTCTGGCATCGAGATAAAAATTGGCGTCCAGCAGCAGCGTCGCACCGGTTTTATTTTCCCGGTCCTCAAAATCCAGCAGGTCGAAACAGCCTTCGCTGGACATATGGGCGCTCACCCGCTTCACCACCTCGTTGTGCTCGTCGAAGAGGGTCTGGCTGAAATCCTTCACCGGCCCCCGCAAGGGATCGAACTCAAACTCATTGGAAAAACTCGCCATTTCCGGCGTAAATGCTTGCGGCGACGCCGGCTTATCACAGGCGCTCAGGACCATTACCGCCGATATCAGCAAAAACCGTTTGTTCACGCCAGATTCCTTTTGTGGAGATTACAATCATAGTAGCAAATACAATTGTTTACACCAGTTCTGCTATGCTTAAAACCAGATGGATTGAATATAAGGAGTCTATGATGAAACGCTCACCCTGGCTATGTGTGGTTCTGCTGCTGGGTTCAACCTCCGTGCTGGCTGCCCCCGATTCCTGCGAGCGCGTGAAAAACGATATCCAGCAAAAAATCGTCAACAACGGCGTGCCGGCGTCTGGCTTTAGCTTAGCCATTGTGCCGAACGACCAGCCTGACCAGCCCGGTACCCAGGTGGTCGGTCACTGCGCCAACGACACCTTCAAAATTACCTACACCCGTTCGTCTGGTGCCGAGAGCGACGCCCAGTAATACCCTGCCCATTTCAGGTGAAGGATATTCTCCCGGAGTTGACGCGGGATAATATCCTTCTTCCCCGCCTTGCGTATGATGGCTCCCCCGGATGGTCGGAAACACCGTTCGGCGCGATGAGCCATGGGTCACGGGCCCGCGCCGCAGTAAGGAACCAGAAACATGATGCAACCACAATATCGCGACGCCGTCGCCTTAAGCGCCCGCACGCTGGGTGCGCTCTTTTCATTCCCGCCGGATAGCGAGCAGGCCGCCGCGCTGGTGAACGCCCTGCGCGACGGCAGCTGGCAGTCGCAGTGGCCCTTCCCGTTGACAGCGGTACCGGTCGCCGGGTTTGCCCGCGAGAGCGATGAACCTCTCGCCGAAGCCTGGCAGCGGTTGTTTATCGGGCCGTGGGCGCTGCCGGCACCGCCGTGGGGATCCGTGTGGCTGGATAAAGAGAATGTGTTGTTCGGCGATTCGACGCTGGCATTGCGCGAGTGGATGCGTGCCCACGGTATCGCTCACGCGGCGCAGAGTCAGGAGCCGGAAGATAACTTTGGCACCCTGCTGTTGCTGGCGGCCTGGCTGTGCGAGTCCGGGCAGGACGAGGCGTATCATCAACTGCTTGCCTGGCATCTGCTTCCCTGGTCCGGGCGCTTTCTGGCGCAGTTTGTCGCCGGGGCGGAACATCCTTTTTACCAGACCCTCGGCCAGCTGGCCCAGGCGACGCTGGCCGAATGGCAGACTCAGTTGCCGGTGCCCGTCGCCGAAAAACCGCTGTATCGCTAACCGGTCGGCCATGCGGATAACCCCGTCGTGGCCGTTTTGTTTAGTGCCCTGATAAATTCTGTTATATGCGGGTTCGGTTGTACCTCGCCAGGCGCATTTATCGCTTTTGCGTCTAAGCTTATTTCCTATCACAATAAGCGCATGATTATTGCTACCCGTACCCGCTGATGCATCGTCTTCATCATTACCCCGATGTCCCGGTCATGTTCCGTCGTCTGCTGATTGCCACCCTGGTGGGCATTCTGGCGGCGTTCGCCGTCGCCCTGTTTCATCTGGCGATGGGCGTGCTGGAAGGCGTCTTCCTCAACGATCATAGCGGTAGCCTGGTCAATGCCGCCGAGGCGCTGCCATGGTGGCGTCGGCTGCTAACCCCTGCGGCGGGAGGTCTGGCTGCGGGCACCCTGCTGTGGCTCTGGCAACGCCAGACCCGCCAGCGTCCTCACGCCCCCACCGACTATATGGAAGCGCTGGAGACCGGCGATGGTCAGTTCGATACGCCCGCCAGCCTGATCAAATCCCTGGCGTCACTACTGGTGGTCACCACCGGCAGCGCCATTGGCCGTGAAGGGGCGATGATTCTGCTGGCGGCGCTGGCAGCATCGCTGTTTGCCCGGCGCTTTACACCGAAAGCGGAATGGAAACTGTGGGTAGCCTGCGGCGCGGCCGCCGGGATGGCCAGCGCCTATCACGCCCCGCTAGCCGGAAGCCTGTTTATCGCCGAAATTTTGTTCGGCACCCTGATGCTGGCGTCCCTCGGCCCGGTAGTTATTTCTGCGGTGATCGCGCTGCTGGTCACCCAGTTGCTGAACGGCGGCCCGTCGCCGTTGTATCAGGTGGTGTTCAATGAACCCCTTGCCGCCATGCACTATGCGCTGATGCTGGCAACCGGGCTGCTGGCAGGGGTGTGCGGCCCGCTGTTTATCGCCATGATGAGCGCCAGTCACCGTGGCTTTTTGCGCGCGGGTCTCTCGCCGCCCTTTCAGCTGGCGCTGGGGGGGCTTATCGTCGGCCTGCTGTCGCTGATAACACCGGCGGTCTGGGGCAATGGTTACAGCACGGTGCAACATTATCTCCAGTCTCCGCCGCTGTTCAGCGCTATCGCGCTGGTTTTTGTGTGTAAACTCATTGCGGTATTTGCCAGCAGCGGCTCCGGTGCGCCGGGCGGGGTCTTCACACCGACTTTGTTCGTCGGCCTGGCGATGGGGATGCTGTTCGCCAACCTTAGCGGGCTGTGGCTGCATCACGATCAGGGGATGGTAATTCTGATGGGTTTGACCGGAATGGCAGCCTTTCTGGCGGCCACGACGCACGCGCCAATCATGTCAACTTTGATGATTTGTGAAATGACCGGACAGTATACGTTACTGCCCGGTTTACTGATTGCCAGCGTGCTGGCATCGGTGCTATCAAGAACCTTACGCGAGGATTCGATCTACCGTCATCACGCTGCCGAGCATGGGTAAATCAATATACTGACTTAGCTCGCGCTGTTCGGCACGCGGCAGATACGGGAGTTCGCCGATCAGCGGCCCCGGCAGCTTTTTGCTCAACACATCGATAATTTCCGCATAGTGCGCCAGCCCCGGGTTAATGCGGTTGGCCACCCAGCCAATCAGCGGCAGGCCGTCGTTAGCAATGGCCTGGGCAGTCAGCAGCGCGTGGTTGATGCAGCCTTCCTGAATCCCGACCACCATCAGTACCGGCAGTTGCTCCTGCACCACCCATTCGGAGAGAGGACGCAGATCGTTCATTAAGCTGCGCCAGCCGCCGGTGCCTTCGACCACCACGTGATCCACCTGCCCGCTCAGGCGCTGCAGGCCGTTCGTCAGCAGGCCGTAGTTGATCTGGCTGCTGTGGGCCACGCTGCTTTCATCTTCGCTTAACGCGATGGGATTGACAGCATCGTACGGTAACGCCAGCGTCGACACGCTTTGTAAAATCAGCGCATCTTTGTTACGCAATCCGTCCGGCGTCTCTTTGCTGCCCTTCGCCACAGGTTTGTATCCCGCGACGCTTTTGCCGCTGGCAGCAAGTGCCTGCAACAGCGCACGGGAAACCACCGTCTTGCCGACGGCGGTGTCAGTCCCTGTTATAAAGAAACGCTTAAACATCATTAACCCCACGGTTATGTTGGTTATAAAGACAAAATAATAAAGTGTGGGGAAAAGTCTACGCGAAGCCGGGGAATATCAGCTTGAGATAGCGCAATTTTTGGTGCGACGACGGGAAAATGTTAACCCTGTAACAGTCGAATCAACAGAGATCCGTTATAGAGCGCATCTTTGACCAGGGCTGCGCCGGCCATCGTCCCCCGGTTGGCGAACTGGGTACTTTCGACGGCAATGTGACGGCTGTAGGCCGGGAGAGATTGTTGCCGAATGCAGTCAGATATTGCCGGAAACAGGATATCCGCCGCCTGGCTAAACGGTGAGCCAATCAGGATTTTTTGCGGGTTGAACAGATTCACCATGATCGCCAGAATGCGTCCAACGTGCTGACCGACGCCGCTGATAATATCCCGCGCCAGCAGATCGCCCTGCAGGGCCGCCTCGCAGAGCCACTCCACGCTCAGCGGCTGCTGATGCAGCATTGAGCTCATGGATTTAGCCATCCGCACTTGCGCCAGCTCCAGCACGCTTTCGACGCTGGCGATGGTCTCAAGGCAGCCGTGGTTGCCGCAGTAACACAGCTTACCGTACGGGTCGACCTGGGTATGGCCGATCTCCACCAGACTGCTGCTGCCGGCATGCAGCAGGCGACCGTCGGTGATCACCCCGGCGCCAACGTTATGATCGATCACCACCTGAATCACATCACGCGCGCCACGTGACGCGCCAAACAGCGATTCCGCCATGGTCCAGGCGCTAATATCGTGCTGAATATAAACGGAAACCCCGGTGCGGCTGGCCAGGACCTCGCCCAGCGGTAGATCCCGGACATCATCATAAAACGGCATGCGGTGGATAACGCCATTTTCGGTATCAATAATCCCCGGCATGGTGACGGCGATGGCCGTCAGGCGCTCCAGCTTCTTTTGATGACGAATAAAAAATTTGTCGATGTGCTCGACAACGCGCGTCAGGAAAGGCTGCGGATGTTCGAGCGCCAGTTCGAGCTGCTCTTCCACCACCAGCTTGCTGCTTAGATCCCGCAGCGCCAGATGAATTTCACCGCGGCTGATACGAACCGAGAGATAGTGCCAGGCTTCGGTTTCCACCATCAGGCCAACCGCCGGACGCCCGCGGCTGCCTGGATCCTGAATTTCCGTCTCCTGCACCAGGTGCGCTTCCAGCATTTCACGCACAATTTTAGTAATGCTGGCGGGGGCCAGTTGCGCAAAGCGCGACAGATCGATACGCGACACCGGGCCAAGCTGATCAATCAGACGATAAACGGCGCCGGCATTGGTCTGCTTTATTTGATCGATATGGCCTGGCTGACTATCCGCTACCACCGTTGACTCCCTTTATTTTCGCGCTTCGAAATAAACTTTTTGCTATGGTGAAGCACTTCGAGGGCACTCGTCAAATTTTTACTTAGCCTTGTGATTTACTGCACATTTTTGACAATATTTAGTCTGAATTTATGACCGCAGAGGCGGCAAGCAGGTATTCGCGGAAGCGTTGCGCCGCCTGACTCTGTTCATGGTGCTTCGACCACACCAGCCACATTTCCGATACCGCGTCCTGTTCTTTAATGGGCAGCCAGCGCATTTCATTAATCTGCACCCGCTTAAACGACGCCGGTAAAATAGAGACGCCCAGCCCGGACGCCACCAGCCCGATAATCGTCATCGCTTCCCCGACTTCCTGGGCAATCGTCGGCGTTAATCCGTAGCGCCGCATCAGCCCCAGAATGTCGTCATACAACCCGGTGCCAACGTGCGGATCAAAAAAGACGAACGGTTCGCGCGCCAGCTCCACGAGGCTCACCGCCTCCTGACGGGCCAGCGGATGATCGCTCGGCACCATCGCCAGCAACGGCTCGCGCAACACCCTCTCCCACACCAGCGTTTCCGGCAGTTGGGTGTTGCGCATCAGCCCCAGATCGAGCGCCCCTTCATTCAGCGGCACAATCTGCTCCCGGGTGTTGGTTTCCCGGGTCTGGATATGCACGTCCGGATAGCGGCGCCGAAATGTCGACAGCGTGTCGGAGACCGGTTTAATAAACGGCGCGGAAGAGGTAAAGCCGATGTGCAGTTCCCCGGTTTCGCCGTGATGCAGCCGTCCCGCCCGCGCGGCGGCATCATCCACCTGGGTGAGAATGTATCGACTGTCGATCAGAAACTGACGCCCCGCCGCCGTCAGGCTGACGCTGCGGTTGGTACGGGCAAACAGGCGCGCGCCAATCTGCTGCTCAAGTATCTGAATCTGCTGGCTTAATGGCGGTTGTGAAATATTCAGCCGCGCTGCCGCCCGGCCAAAATGCAGTTCTTCAGCGACGGCAATAAAGTAGCGGAGATGGCGCAGTTCGATATTCATATCTTAAACATCTTATTTGAGATTATTAATATATTAGACAGAATATTCGCCTTTTCATACCCTTAGAAGTGTGATCTGTGACATCACATAACTCTGTGTTCTCAGCAAGGATTTTTCCGTGAGTCGTACAACTACCGTTGACAACGTGCCGGCAAGCGAAGTCATCGACAATGTTATTTCCCAGCCAAATCAGTTTATTAAACGCGGTACCCCCCAGTTTATTCGCGTCACTCTGGCGCTGTTCTCCGCCGGTCTGGCCACTTTCGCCTTGCTCTACTGCGTGCAGCCGATTCTGCCGGTGCTGTCGACGGAGTTTGGCGTCACGCCGGCCAGCAGCAGCATATCGTTATCGATCTCTACCGCTATGCTGGCCATCGGCCTGCTGTTTACCGGGCCGCTGTCCGATGCGATCGGTCGTAAGCAGGTGATGGTCACCGCGCTGGTGCTGGCATCCTGCTGTTCGCTGCTGTCGACCGTGATGTCCAGCTGGCACGGGATCTTGATTATGCGGGCGCTGATTGGCCTGTCGCTGAGCGGCGTGGCGGCAGTCGGGATGACCTATCTGAGTGAAGAGATCCACCCCAGCGTAGTGGCCTTTTCCATGGGGCTGTACATCAGCGGTAACTCCATCGGCGGGATGAGCGGCCGACTGCTGACCGGGGTATTTACCGACTTTTTTGGCTGGCGCGTGGCGCTGGCGGTGATCAGTTGCTTTGCCCTTGCGGCGGCAATCATGTTCTGGCGCATCCTCCCGGAATCTCGCCACTTTCGCCCGACCTCACTGCGACCAAAGTCGCTGCTGATCAACTTCCGCCTGCACTGGCGCGATCGCGGCCTGCCGCTGCTGTTCCTCGAAGGGTTCCTGCTGATGGGTGCCTTCGTGACCCTGTTTAACTACATCGGCTATCGCCTGATGATGTCGCCATGGTCGCTGAACCAGGCGGTGGTTGGCCTGCTCTCCGTGGCCTATCTTACCGGGACCTGGAGCTCGCCAAAAGCCGGCGCCATGACCGCGCGCTTTGGCCGCGGGCCGGTGATGCTGGGGTTTGTCGGGGTGATGCTGGCCGGGCTGATGTTAACCCTGTTCTCCTCCCTGTGGTTGATTTTCGCCGGCATGCTGCTGTTCTCGGCGGGCTTCTTCGCCGCCCACTCGGTCGCCAGCAGCTGGATTGGCCCGCGTGCGCGTCGCGCTCGTGGTCAGGCTTCATCGTTGTATCTGTTCAGCTACTACCTGGGGTCGAGCATCGCGGGGACATTAGGCGGCATTTTCTGGCATAACTATGGCTGGAATGGGGTGGGTGGTTTTATCGCGCTAATGCTAACAGCAGCACTTCTTACTGGCGTTTGTCTGCACAAACGTCTGCGTTAACGGCTCTGTACGTGGCCTTCATCGGCCACGTCTGTCACCACATGCCCAATACCGACGACGCCCCCATCAGTTCTCTGACGGCATCAATTGAGAGTAGTGCAATAAACAGCATGGTGAACGGATTCATAGTACCCCCCACATCAGCGGCCTGCGCATCATTGAGTGTAGCCGCTGGTTAAAAATTAATCCGCTATCTTGACCATACCTTTGTGACAATATTTCGATCCTGCCGGCGCCTGACAATAAATAGTGCTGCACCAACCTGTGCCCTCCGTCTGGCAGATTGCCGCAGATCAGGATAGTGTAGAGCGATACGGGCTACGCCTTTCGTTCATTCGCAACAGGCCAGAATATACATGACTGAAAACAAAAATTATCAGCAGCTTACCCGCACTTTCCAGCGTCTTTCTCGCTTCTCGCATCTCGGCGCCATCGCCGGCTGGGATATGTTCGCGATGATGCCACCGGGCGGCAGCGCCGCACGAGGCGCCGCACTGGCAGAGCTGGGGGTGTTGCAGCATCAGATCCTGACGGACAGCAGCGTGGCCCAGGCGCTGCGCAACGCGCTGCAGGAAGATCTGAATGACGTTGAACAGGCCAACCTGCGTGAAATGACCCGCCAGTATGAACAGGCGGCGCTGCTGCCGGAAAGCCTGGTGGAAGCCAAATCCCTCGCCGGCAGCCGCTGCGAGCACGCCTGGCGTAGCCAGCGCCCGGCCAACGACTGGGAAGGTTTCTCCGAGAACCTGCGTGACGTGGTGAAACTGAGCCGGGAAGAGGCCAGCATCCGCGCGGCGGCCAGAGGGGGTTCGCGCTACGATGCCCTGCTGGATATTTTCGAACCGGACATGACCAGCGCACGTCTGGATGTGCTGTTTGCCGACCTCAAATCCTGGTTACCCGCCCTGCTGACCGACGTCGTCGAAAAGCAGGCGCAGCAACCACCCGTCGCACCGCAGGGGCCGTTCCCGGTGGCCGAACAGCGTGAACTGGGTCTTGAAGCAATGCGCATTCTCGGCTTCGATTTTGATAGTGGACGTCTTGATATCAGCGCCCATCCGTTCTGCGGCGGCGTCCCGCAGGATGTGCGAATCACCACCCGCTATAACGAAGACGACCTGCTCAGCGCCTTGTTCGGGGTGATTCATGAAACCGGCCATGCGCGCTACGAGCAGAACCTGCCGCGCAAATGGCTCGATCAGCCGGTCGCCCTCGCCCGTTCAACGGCGATTCACGAATCACAGAGCCTGTTTTTTGAAATGCAGCTCGGGCGCAGCGATGCCTTCCTGAAACGTCTGTTGCCCGTCATGCGCCAGCGTTTCGGCGATCAGCCGGCCTTCAGCAGTGACAATTTCATTGCCTGGAACCAGCGCGTAAAACCTGGATTTATCCGCGTGGATGCCGATGAAGTCAGCTATCCGGCGCACGTCATTCTGCGCTATGAAATTGAACGCGCGCTGATTGATGGCGAGATTGAAGTGGACGATATCCCGGCCTTGTGGGATGAAAAGATGCAAAGCTGGCTCGGACTTTCCACTACCGGCAATTACCGCAATGGCTGCATGCAGGATATCCACTGGACCGATGGCGGTTTCGGTTATTTCCCTTCATACACGCTCGGTGCGATGTATGCCGCGCAGCTGATGGCAGCGGCGAAACGCGCGCTACCGCAGCTGGAAGCCAGCATTGCCAACGGTGATTTCTCCACGCTGTTTGCCTGGCTGCAACAGAATATCTGGCAGCACGGCAGCCGGTTTACCACCTCGCAGCTGATTACCAACGCCACCGGCGAGGACCTGAACAGCGATTATTTCCGCCAGCACCTGACCTCACGTTACCTGTAAGCCTGTGGCGCCGGGAGTTCCCCGGCGCCATCACTCCGACGTTATCCTCGTTGTCGTTCTGGCAGTACCACGTTGTACATATGGTTACACGCCGATACCAAACACTCACTGAAGCCACCTGACCAGAAGCCTATAGTGCTTTCAACGGCCCCGCAGTGGGGTTCACTGAAGAAACAAATTCGAGGATATCAGAATGAAAAAAGTATTAGCTCTGGTCGTTGCCGCTGCTATGGGTCTGTCTTCTGCTGCTTTCGCTGCTGACGCAGTAAGCACCACTCAGGCTCCTGCTGCTCACAGCACCACTGCCAAAACTACCCATCACAAAAAACACCACAAAGTGGCGGCTAAACCAGCTACCGAGCAGAAAGCTCAGGCTGCCAAAAAACACAAAAAAGCCGAAGCTAAACCTGCAGCAGCGCAGAAAGCCCAGGCCGCTAAAAAACATCACAAAGCAGCAGCTAAACCTGCAGCAGCGCAGAAAGCCCAGGCCGCTAAGAAACACCACAAAGCAGCGACCAAACCAGCTGTAGCCCAGAAAGCGCAGGCGGCTAAAAAGCACCACAAAACCACCAAACACCAGGCCGCTAAACCAGCTGCACAGCCAGCTGCGTAATTCTTCCGCTCCGTCGGGTGAATCATAAATCGGCGCTGCTTCAGCGCCGTTTTTTTTCTGGAGGGCACTATGCTGCGGCGCTATCGTTTTGAGCTCATCCTGGTCTTATTGATCCTCTGCGCAGTGATTGCCACCCGCTTTTTCCTGTACTGATCCGGCGACCGCTTAACCCGTCACTTTGTGCATCCCCTCGCGCTTTTCCTCATTTTGTTTCATTACCGGGCCGCGTCTATCGACTTAGCCATGCCCAACCGTTGTAGCCCAGACCATACAATGCGAACAGCAACAAACAGCAGGCGGATAAGGTGGTGACACGAGCGCTATGCGCTGCGCTCAACCAGCGGCGAATAGCGAAGATATAGAACGACAGCACGCTGAGGTCGATAATCAGCCAGATCACGGTCAATACAATAAGGCTCAGTCCAGGCGTAGGGGTGACAGGAATAAACAGCGGAAAAAACGCGACAAAAAACAGAATGTCCTTGGGATTACTTACCCCGGTCACAAACCCCATCAACCAGCCACCGCGTTGCGCCGAAGCCGCAGATGCCGAGTTGTCTCCCCGCAGCATTCCGACCGCCAGCCATGCAATATAGCAGGACCCGGCGGCCGCCAGCAGCGTCAGCATATCCGGATGGATAGCCACCACCCCGCGCAACATCGCGGCGGCGACGGCAATCAGCAGCAACGAGGCGATATTGCTCCCGGCCATGGTACGTAACGCACATCGATAACCATGACGGGTCGCCGCGCCGGTCACCAGCACCACTACCGGCCCCGGCGCGGCAATGAGGGCCAGCACCGTCAGGCTGTACCCCATCAGCAAGACATAATTCATGATATAAACTCACTCTTCTTTTCACTCCTTCCTATTATCTCCCTTGATTTGAGAGTTGAAAAACGACCCATGCTGAGCTTGAATGTGAGTTTTACTCATCATTGAGGATGAATCGCGATGTCGATGCCGCCGCTGTATGCGCTGCGCGCTTTTGCTACCGCCGCCCGGCTGGGCTCCTTCAGCCAGGCCGCCGCGACGCTGCATGTCACTCCCGGCGCCGTCAGCCGCCATATCAGCACACTCGAAGCCTGGTTCGATTGTCAGCTGTTTATTCGTCAGGGACCGAAGGTGACGCTCAGCGAGGCCGGCCGCCAGCTGGCGAACGCGCTGGAGGAAAACTTCACCGCCATCGATCGGGCCTGCCAGGCTTTGCGTCAGCAGGCAGGAAAGCTCCGCCTGAAGTCACCGTCCACCTTAACGATGCGCTGGCTGCTGAAGGTGCTGCAACAGTTTCGCCAGCAGCATCAAAAGCCGGTTATTGAGATGAGTAGCGTGTGGATGGACCGGGACAGCGTTGATTTTACCCGTGAACCTTATGATTGCGCGATTCTGCTCGGCGACGGCCACTTTGGCGACGAGACCCGGCACGCGCTGCTGTTCAGCGAATGGCTGATTCCGCTATGCGCCCCGACCATGGTGGAGGCCGCGCGCGTGGATTTAACCACCTGCCCGCTGATCCATCCCACCCCCGATCGCCGTGACTGGCGACGCTGGTTGCAGGAGATAGAGCCGCGGGCACCGACAGACATAAGCCGGGGTATCGTCTTTGACAGTCTGGATCAGGGAAATATGGCGGCGATGAGCGGACATGGGGTGTCGGTAGGGGATCTTTTGCTGAGCCTCGAGGCTATCGACAGCGGTCTGCTGGTCGCGCCGTTCGCTCAGGCGGTCGCCACCGGAGACGGCTATTACCTGGTCTGGCCGAAGGAGTCGCGCAACGGGCAAGCGGTAGAGCAACTGTACCAGTTTTTGCGAGAGCATCTTCCCGCCCCCTTTCCCGCCAGTATCGAGCGCCGGGGAAAGGAGGCGAAATAACATCAGGAGCGGCGCTTTACATCACCTGCACCGCCTGCACCACCAGATAGCCTGCTGCACCCCAGATAAAGATTGAGGCGAGAGAAACATACACTAACGCACGAATACCTTTTTTCGACATAGATCCTCCCGAAACCGGAGATAAGAAACAGGGCTATCATCACCGGGACAACGTCTCTGTTTGTTCAACGGAAAACAGGAATAGCAATAATTGCCGTGAGAAAATGTTTCGCTTTGAAAGTAACTGCTGAAGTTGTAAAAATGTGCGTTATCCGATGAATGCATTCATATTTATGTCGATTTATCGTCATCCCCCGCCCAACAACTTTACAAAACGCACCTGAAGCATACCCGGCGCATTTGGTACGTACCGTAACCTGATTTATGTTGCTTCCCGCCACGGTTTCTGCGGAAATAGCCAGGTGAGAAAAATGCGCTAACCATTTGAGTTATCGTAATAATTGTACGGAAATGCGGCATTCTGGCGGGATTTTAGTCGCGTTTCGCTTAATTAAAATTACTGTTAACTTTCATAAACTTAAATCTCCTGCTACTGTCAATATACACAAATTCATCCTGCCCAGTGCCTGAGGGATGAAGGATGAAGGATGAGATGTATAGAGAGAATTTCTCCTTAGAGAGTCATATGCGCAAAGACGTACTGTTGTTGTTGTGTTCTTTTGGTTTGTTGTCCCCGTTTGCTCACGCTGATGATGACAGCATGAGCGCAAAAGATATCAAGACGCTTTTTTTCGGTCATGACGATCGCAAACCGGTCAACAACCCTGCTGAAGAACCCTGGGATGCCATTGGGCAGTTAGAAACGGCCAGCGGTAATCTGTGTACCGCCACCCTGATTTCGCCTCATCTGGCGCTGACGGCGGGCCACTGCCTGCTGACGCCGCCAAAAGGCAAACCGGATAAGGCAGTCGCCCTGCGCTTTATCTCGCGCAAAGGCGACTGGGTATATGAAATTCACGGTATCGAGGGGCGCGTTGACCCGTCGCTGGGCAAACGGCTGAAAGCGGATGGCGACGGCTGGATTGTCCCCTCGTCTGCTGCCCCGTGGGATTTCGGCCTGATTGTCCTGCGCTATGCGCCTTCCGGCATCACCCCGATCCCGTTATTTAACGGCGATAAGGCCGATCTGACCGCCGCGCTGAAAGTCGCGGAGCGTAAAGTCACTCAATCGGGCTACCCGGAAGACCATCTCGACAATCTCTATACCCACCAGGATTGCATCGTCACCGGCTGGGCGCAGACCACGGTCCTGTCGCACCAGTGCGATACGCTGCCAGGCGACAGCGGTTCGCCGCTGCTGCTGAAAACCGATAGCGGCTGGCAGGTGATTGCCGTACAGAGCTCGGCACCCGGGCCGAAAGATCGCTGGCGGGCGGATAACCGCGCCATTTCGGTGACAGGTTTTCGTGACAAACTGGAAACGCTGGCCGGTGAATAACCGCTAGCCCTGCTGCTGGCGCAGCTGTCGTAATGCGGCAATGGGCATCGGTTCGCTAAAATAAAATCCCTGTAAACGGTCGCATCCGGCCCGACGCAGCAGCGCCAGCTGCTGCTGATTCTCGACCCCTTCGGCAACCACCGTCATCCCGAGCGCCCCGGCGATCCGCACGGTCCCGCGCACCAGTTCTGCGGCCTGCGCATCAACATCAACCACGCCGGCCAGCGATTTATCAATTTTGAGGGTATCGAAGTGAAAGCTCCGCAGATAGCCAATGCTGGAATAACCGATGCCAAAATCATCCAGCGCCACCGAGGTCCCCAGCGCCTTGAGATTCTCTATCGCCGCCAGCGCACGGGCCGGATTCTCCATCACATAGCTTTCGGTCACTTCAATTTGTAACCGACGCGCCGGAAAGTGGCAGCGGGCCAGAACCTGAACCACCCGAGACTCAAACTCCGGGTCGCGAAACTGCGCCGGGGAGATATTCACCGACAGCATTAAATCGTCCAGCGCGCGCAGATCGCTGCAGGCACGATACAGGGCAAACTGGCCGAGGGCATAAATCAGCCCGCTGCTTTCCGCGATGCCGATAAAGGCATCCGGCGGCAGCGGACCTTCCGGCCGGCGAGGCCAGCGGAGCAGCGCCTCTACGCCAACCACCACCAGCGTATCGGCGTTGACGATCGGCTGATACCAGACATCAAACTCCTCGTTCTCCAGCCCCTGGCGGATGCCGTTCTCAATATTGAGCTGATACTGCCGGGTATCGTTGAGGCTCTCGTCGTACCAGGTAGTGCGCCCTTTTCCCGATTTTTTCGAGTGATACATGGCTATATCAGCGCGGCGAAACAGCTCGGTGCTGGAACAGGTCGCCGGCGTGCCGCTGGCAATGCCGATACTGGCGCTGATGTAAATTTTGCGCTCGCCAATCGCCACCGGCGACTTCAGCATCTCCAGCACCGCCCATGCAAAGGCCGACGCCTGCGCTATCGACTGCTCTCCGCCGACGGACATGGCGAACTCATCCCCACCCATCCGCGCCAGCAGGCCGTCGGAGGGGACGCACTCCTGAAGCTCCCGGGCAATATGCGCAATCAGCGCATCTCCCACCTCATGGCCGTAGTTGTCATTGACATCTTTAAAACCGTCAAGGTCGATAAACACCACGCACTGCACTTCATGCTGCGTCTTTTCGCAGATCTGATTGAGCCGCCCGAACAGCGCCCGGCGGTTGGGTAACTTGCTGAGCCAGTCGGTCATCGCTATCTGCCGCGCCAGTTTCTCACCGCACGACAGCTTATACAGCCCGAGGCAGCTCAACAGAATAAACAGCAGGATCAGGCTGGCGGCCAGTAAGGCGATAAGCCGAATACCGGTCGACGCCGCATGCGCCGCCTCCGCGCCAGGCAATCGCGGCTGCCAACTGAGATAACCGACCGTCTCGCCGGCGCTGGTGCGTAACGGGACGCTGTATTCACCCCCGCGATCGGTGGCATGCAACCCACGGATCTGAAAGGTATTCCCGAGTTTTTCGAGGATATCCGCATTGATATGTCGGGTGACCACCAGATAACGGCGGGTATCATCGTGCACTTGTAAACGCCCCACCGACGGGCGTATCAGCCCGATGCCGATAAAGGCGATCCCCGTCTGGGTACGGGTAATGCCGGCATAAGCGCTCTTGCCGCTGCGCAAGTCTTCGCCGTGTTTGGTAATTAATGCCCGCAGGCCGCTGCCAAAGAAGCGAATATCGGTTTCATTGAGCGTCTTGCTGCGAAACGAGCCCCACATCACCTGATAATGCTGGTCGAGGACGAACATCCCATCGTAGAGATCGTCAATTTTGAATCCGGAACCCCAGGAGTCATACAGCCAGGTAGTATCCAGCACCGGGGCGTAGGTTTGTCTCACGGCGTCATCCCAGATTGAATTATCCTGGACCAACGACAGCACGCGAGTCACCGAGGTTTGCACCGCGCCATCCACAGAGAGGATCGAGCGATGCCTGTCAATTTCGTTGGTTTTAATGCCGATCAGATGTTGGGAAAAATAGAGCAGTGAAATAATCGAGACAATCAGGCCGATCCCGGCAAGGAAGATCATTACCGACAGGGTTTTAGCAGAGGGGAGATTGCGCCAGCCAGGCAAATTTACCATTATCAGTCCTCTTTTACGGCTAAAGGTAAATCCGCCGCCAGCACTCTTTTTTTTAAAGAATACTACAGAGAACAAATTTTGCCGCCCGCATATGCAGGCGGCATCACATTACGCCAGTTTAATTAATACCATCCCGCTCACCAGCAGGATCACGCCGAGCCAGCCTTTATAATTCAGGCGCTGACCAAACAGGATCCAACCCGCAGCGAGGGTAGCGGCAATGCCGAACCCGCCCCACAAGGCATAAGCCACCGACAGGTCAATCCCCTTGACCGCCTGGGAGAGCGCGCTGAAGGCGCCAAGCACCGCCAGCAGCGAGAGAACACCGTACACTTTGTGGCGAAAGCCGTCGGAATACTTCAAAAAGACGTTAGCGACAATTTCCAGCACGATAGCCAGCGCCAGCCAGGCGCCATGCACCCATTCAAACTGTTGCATGCGTTAACTCCTCTGGCTGTTTCTCGACTTTTTGGGTGCCGGATTTAATCAGCACAATCCCGGCGACCAGCGTCGTCAGACCGGCAATTTTGACCAGCGACAGGGACTCATCAAACAGCAGCACGCTGAATAAGGTAATCAACAAAATGCCGATACCTTCCCATAACGCATAAGCCACCCCGAGGGCGATTTTTTTAACCGCAAAGGCCAGGAAAATATAGGAAACGGCGATCATCACCAACATCAAAATAAAACCAAGGTGACCACCGCTAACGCTGGCCCATTTCATAGAGAGTGTGCCGATAATTTCAGCAACAATAGCGAGAGCTAATAAAATCCAATAAAACATCATCCGTTCT
Organism: Klebsiella sp. R445; assembly: GCF_051131755.1. Taxonomy (NCBI): domain Bacteria; kingdom Pseudomonadati; phylum Pseudomonadota; class Gammaproteobacteria; order Enterobacterales; family Enterobacteriaceae; genus Klebsiella; species Klebsiella sp. R445. The sequence goes on along the minus strand of NZ_CP180446.1, from coordinate 328,531 downwards.
CCTGCATGAGAATATAATCCATGACGGCTTGCCACCGGGGCAGACCGAAAAATTCTGGCGTAGATTTAGCCGTGCGCAGTGCGCCAGCTCAGGCAGAGGAGAAGGACTAAAGCGCGGAGCGCCAGTGTTGCTCGCCGTAGAAGCGGCTGTCAGGAAGGGTTTCGCAAACAGAAACTGAAATAAACAGGGTGAACTGATTGTCCATAAAATTACAATTATCCGCGGTATTGCTTCCCATCATTGCGGATGAATATTGTCCTCGAGAGTTAAACACCCTGAATTTGTACCATAACGCCCTTTTACGCTCAAAGCCTTTGCACTTCTTTACGTCTGGCATTTGATTTAGATTAGCTTTTTCTGATGCCAATTGTCATTATGATGGCGTGTGCTCATTTTTATTTTAATGACCGGATTATTTTCTACACGATAAAACTTTACTGCTAGCGACTTTTTGCTGCCTTTTGTCCGGCATCCGACGCTACACTGTGAGAAAAACCGGTTTTCTTCTCAGGGACACCTATGGCCAAACCCATCATCACCCTTAATGGATTAAAGATTGTCATCATGCTGGGCATGCTGGTCATCATTCTTACCGGTATCCGCTTCGCGGCCGATATCATCGTTCCTTTCGTGCTGGCGCTGTTTCTGGCGGTGGTGCTAAACCCGCTGGTGCGCCTGATGATGCGTTGTCGGGTGCCGCGAGTGCTGGCCATCGTGCTGCTGATCGGCACCATTGTGATGCTGGCGGTTGTCCTGCTGGCTTCACTCGCAACGTCGCTCAATGAACTGGCGCGTACCCTGCCGCAATACCGCAGCTCACTTTCCGAGCCGGTGCATACCGTTACCCCATGGCTGCAGCGCTTTGGTTTTAGCGTGTCGGTGGTGGAGCTGAATAAATATATCGATCCCAATGCGGTCATGACGATGGTGACCAGCCTGCTGACTCAGCTATCCAACGCCATGTCGTCGATCTTCCTGCTGCTGTTGACGGTGGTGTTTATGCTGCTGGAAGTCCCGCAGCTTCCCGCCAAGCTGCAGCAGTTGATGTCGAGACCGGTGGAAGGTATGGGAGCCATTCAGCGCGCCCTCGACAGCGTCTCGCGCTATCTGGTATTAAAAACCGCCATCAGCCTGGTCACCGGGCTGGTGGTCTGGGCGATGCTGGCGCTGCTGGATGTACGATTCGCCTTTATGTGGGGCCTGCTGGCGTTTGCGCTGAACTACATTCCCAATATCGGTTCGATTCTGGCGGCGATCCCGCCCATTTTGCAGGTGATGGTGTTTGGCGGTCTGTATGACGCGCTGGTAGTGCTCACCGGATACCTGGTTATCAACATCGTCTTCGGCAATATCCTCGAACCGCGGATCATGGGCCGTGGCCTGGGACTCTCGACGCTGGTGGTGTTTCTGTCGTTGATTTTCTGGGGCTGGCTGCTGGGACCGGTCGGCATGCTGCTCTCCGTGCCGCTGACCATCATTGTGAAAATTGCGCTTGAGCAGAGCGTCAGCGGACAAAGCATCGCGGTATTGCTGAGTGATTTAAGTAAGTAGGGATACCGGTTATACAGCCTGAATTATTCAGGGTATCGGGGTTCACCCTGGCGGTGCAATGCCGCCAGCGGCTTTACATTTAATTCCAGAAGCGTTCACGCAGTTTTAAACTTTAACCAAAAACATAAGGTGCTGGATATTCATCCAGTAAGGTAAGGTATTAGAAATCAATTAACAGGCAATACTTTTGAAAACCGAAAATGTTAATGCCTCTCACAGGGACAAACCATGCGCATCGAAGAAGAGGTATTTCTGGATGATTATGGGATGCGGCGCAAAAAATTCGTCTACGACCACCGCGTACATCATAGCTACATCTTTGTGGCCGGTAGCGAAATCTACACGGTCATCATTGGCAGCATGGTTGATGAACGAACCTTCACCCGAATCGGTTACGAAATGCCACTGGATATCCCATTTCCGGATAATGGTATGGCAGAGGTTTATTTCGACATTATTGACGGCATGGCTAATTTGGCCGATTTTCGCCACGTCAGATTTGAGGGACTGGGAAGCGCTGTCGTTTTGCAATCGGTCTCACTGGCTTTAATCGCACACTATGAAAAATTTAATATCGGGGGCTTCGCTTTCCAGGCCGCCTCAGGCGGAATTGTAGATATTGGTCGCCGTATCCCCCCTCGAAGAGACCTATGACTATATGCTTGGGTTAAAAAGTGAGCCACGCTATAATCAACGCACTGGGTTGCCCAAAAAGATCCCACGCCCACTGATACCAGGGGATTTAAAGGCTTACAAAACCGTTACGCAGGGGAGAGCAAACTATGTCGTATTACACTAAGCAGCAACGCAGCACGCTCTGCACCGCTGATACCGGTGGGAAAAAGGTGTTCCAGGCATTAGCGGCATCCTGCGCTATCAATACGCAGGCCACCCTGGTTGATATCAAAGTCAGCCTTGCTAGCGGCAAAAAACACTCTTCTGCCACCTTATTACGCAAAAAATTACGCGGGCGCCTGATGCGTGAACTGCAAGATATTTAACGCAGTCTCTCAAAGCCTGTATCAGACTTTTTTTGTTTTACTTCCCCTCTTAGAATCAATGAACGGCAATCATCTCATGTCGTTCATCCTTTGCATTGCACGGATCATTCGCCGGATACCCACTGTTCTTAGCAACACCATCTCTCCGTAGTCCACCCCCAGCCTTCCTGCTTCGATCGCCGTCACATAATTACCCAGGAAATTATTACTCTCAGGCTAACGATCTGTTCCCGGGCTTAATTGATGCACTGCCCCGCTCGTCGCACACTAACTTCCACACCATGACAATCAAAACGATTTGTCAAATCAGGAGGTTAATAATGAATGGCGAACAAACGACGGGACGGGTCTGGAACCGTCGCCGGACGGAGAAGCAGCGCCGACTGGCCGCCGCGAATGTCTCCGGTAAGGTTATCCCCACCGACCAACTGGTCGATGCGCTGGAGCATCTGCTGGCCCCCGGCGACCGCGTGGTGCTGGAGGGTAACAACCAGAAGCAGGCCGATTTCCTCTCCCGTATGCTGGCGGAAGTGAACCCGCAAAATATCCACGACCTGCACATGATCATGCCCAGCGTCGGGCGCAGCGAGCACCTGGATCTGTTTGAAAAAGGTATCGCCCGCAAACTTGATTTCTCGTTCTCCGGTACCCAGAGCCTGCGCATTTCGCAGCTGCTGGAAGATGGTCTGCTCGAGATCGGGGCAATTCATACCTATATCGAGCTCTATTCCCGCCTGTACGTCGATCTGTCACCAAACGTGGCGCTTATCGCCGGGTATAAAGCAGACCGCAAAGGCAACCTTTATACCGGGCCAAGCACCGAAGATACCCCGGCGCTGGTTGAATCCGCCGCCTTCCACGACGGCATCGTGATTGCACAGGTTAATGAACTGGTGGACGACGAGTGTGACCTGCCGCGCGTCGATATTCCGGGCTCGTGGATTGATTACGTGGTGGTGGCCGACAAGCCGTTCTTTATTGAACCGCTGTTTACCCGCGACCCGCGCCTCATCAAGCAGGAGCATATCCTGATGGCGATGATGGCGATTAAAGGCATCTACGCCGAGCACCAGGTGCAGTCCCTGAACCACGGCATCGGCTTTAATACCGCCGCCATCGAACTGCTGCTGCCGACCTACGGCGAGCAGCTCGGCCTGAAGGGCAAAATCTGTAAGCACTGGACCCTCAACCCACACCCGACGCTGATTCCGGCCATCGAAAGCGGCTGGGTCGAAAGCGTGCACTGCTTCGGCGGCGAACTGGGGATGGAAGAGTATATCCGCGCCCGTCCTGATGTGTTCTTCACCGGCGCCGACGGGTCGATGCGTTCCAACCGCGCCTTCTGCCAACTGGCAGGCCAGTATGCGGTCGATATGTTTATCGGCTCGACCCTACAGGTGGATGGCCTCGCTAACTCCTCCACCGTCACGCGTGGGCGTCTTTCCGGTTTCGGCGGCGCGCCGAACATGGGCCACGATCCGCACGGTCGCCGTCACGCCACTCCGGCCTGGCTGAATATGATCACCGAACCGGACCCGATGCAGCGCGGCAAAAAGCTGGTGGTGCAGATGGTAGAAACCTTCCAGGCCGGCGCGAAACCGACCTTCGTGGAAAAACTCGATGCTGTTGAAGTCGCCAAAGCCTCCGGAATGCCGCTGGCGCCGGTGATGATCTATGGCGATGACGTGACCCACGTATTGACCGAAGAAGGCATTGCCTACCTCTACCGGGCAGAAAACCTCGAAGAGCGTCGCGCAATGGTGGCTGCGGTTGCCGGGATCACCGATATCGGCCTTGGCGTGGATGCTAAGCGCGTTGCCGACCTGCGTAAGAGCGGCAAAGTGGTCTATCCGGAAGATATCGGTATTCGCCGCAGCGACGCCACCCGTTCCCTGCTTGCCGCCGGTAGCGTGGCGGACCTGGTCGAATGGTCCGACGGTCTGTACAACCCACCTGCGAAATTCCGGAGCTGGTAATGAAACTTCTGTCACAGACTCATGCCGAGGTACAGGCCGAAAAGCTGGCGTTCATCGCCCGCGACTGCCTGATCGACGAAGCGCGATTAAGCCCGAAGCCGGGTCTGGTGGACAGCCGGGGAAACGGTGCCCATCACGACCTCTCGCTGGCCCTGATGGAGCGCTCAGCGCACAGCCTGACCCCGACGTTTCTGCAACTGGCTCAGCACAGCTGGCAACGCCCGGCCGATATCGCCCTGCGGGAAACCGTTGGCCGTTTAGGGCGCGAAGGCGAACAGCAGATGATGGCGGCAACCAAGGGCGTGAACACCCACCGTGGCGCGATTTGGGCGCTGGGGTTACTGGTCAGCGCCAGCGCGATGGTAAGCCTTGAGGCCAGCGCGCAACAGATAGCGGATACCGCCGCCCTGCTTGCCCGCCTGCCGGACAACGCCGCGCCGAAGGTCTTCAGCAAAGGGCTGAAAGCGACCCATCAGTATCGGGTGCCGGGGGCACGTGAAGAGGCGCAACAGGCGTTTCCCCATGTGATGAATCTGGCTCTGCCACAACTGCGACACAGCCGCGCAAACGGTGCTGGCGAAAGCGAAGCCCGCATTGACGCGCTGATGGCGATCATGACTTCGCTCAGCGATACCTGCGTACTTTCCCGCGCCGGGATGCCCGGCCTCGAAGCGATGCAGTTGGGTGCCCGCGCGGTGCTGAACGTCGGCGGCAGCGCCACAGCTCAGGGGCGCAAAGCGCTCGCCAGACTCGACACCCAGATGCTGGCGCTCAACGCATCGCCCGGCGGTGCCGCCGATCTGCTCGCCGCCACGCTGTTTCTCGACAGGGTATGCCCGCCCGCGTCTTGCTCAATTTAAAGAGGATGTTATGGAACACATTACATTGTCATTCCCTGCCAGCCATACCTTCAACGGTAAAGCTCTGGCAGGCGTCGTCGGCTCCGGTGATATGGAAGTACTGTTCACCGCAGCTGCCGGGGACACGCTCAGCATTGATATCACCACCTCGGTGGACAACAGCACCGGTCGCTGGAACGCCTTATTTGACCGCCTGAACCTGATCAACGGCCTGCCTGCCGGCACGCTGATTATTCACGATTTCGGCGCGACGCCCGGCGTGGCGCGCATTCGTATCGAACAGGTTTTTGAGGAGGTTGCCCATGCGTAACGACCGCAGCTTTATTGAATTACGGGCCCGTGAACGCGCCCACGCGCTGCTGGACGACGGCAGCTACCGCGAACTGCTCGACCCGTTCGAAGGCATTATGTCGCCGTGGCTCGCGCAACAGGGTGTGGTGCCGCAGTCTGATGACGGCATGGTGGTCGCTCGCGGCACCATTAACGGCCAGTCGGCGGTGGTGATCGCCATCGAAGGCACCTTCCAGGGCGGCAGTATGGGCGAAGTGTCCGGTGCCAAAATGGCGGCGGCGCTCGAACTTGCGGCAGAAGACAACCGCAACGGTATTCCGACCCAGGCGGTTCTGTGCCTCGAAACCGGCGGCGTGCGGTTACAGGAAGCCAACCTCGGCCTCGCGGCCATTGCTGACATCCACGCGGCAATCGTCGATCTGCGCCGCTACACCCCGGTGGTCGGCATTATCGCCGGCACCGTCGGCTGCTTCGGCGGGATGTCCATTGCCGCCGCGCTTTGCAGCTACCTGATCGTCACCCGCGAAGCGCGTCTTGGCCTTAACGGCCCGCAGGTTATCGAGCAGGAGGCCGGGATCGAAGAGTACGACTCCCGCGACCGACCGTTTATCTGGAGCATGACCGGCGGCGAAATCCGCTACGACAGCGGGCTGGTCGATGCGCTGGTTGGTGACGGCATCAACGCGGTGAAAACCGCCATGAACGACGCCATTGCCAAAGGCGTTCCTGCACAGCATCGCAGCGATAAATATGCCGATTACCTGACCCGTCTGACCAACTTCGATACCCGCCAGCAGGCGGATACCGCGCAGATCAAACAGCTTTTTGCCCGGGAGGTGAAATGATGACTCAGTCCAATAGCCGTGGGGCCGTATGGCTGGAAAAACTGGCGCCGAATGCGCTGCGTCTCAGCGGCCTGTGCCCTTCTGTTCAGGTTGCTGACGGTGAACTGAACAATGAGCCCGTGCGCTTTATCGCCGTGGTACCGGATGCCCATAACCACTACCCGCGCGCTGCCAAAGGCGAAGTGGGCCTGCTGGAAGGCTGGACGCTGGCGAAAGTGGTCAATGAAACCATCGACGCCGATGCAAATAGCGACGTGAAGCGCCCGATTGTGGCGGTGATCGACGTCCCGAGCCAGGCCTACGGCCGCCGCGAAGAAGCGTTCGGCATTCACCAGGCGCTGGCCGGTGCCGCAGGTGCTTACGCCAAAGCCCGCCTGGCTGGCCATCCGGTGATCGGCCTGATTGTCGGCAAGGCGATGTCCGGGGCGTTCCTGGCGCACGGCTACCAGGCCAACCGCCTGATTGCCATCAACGATAAAGGCGTACTGGTGCATGCGATGGGCAAAGCGTCCGCCGCGCGTATCACCCTGCGTACCGTTGAAGCGCTGGAAAAACTGGCGGCCACCATCCCGCCGATGGCCTATGACGTCAGCAACTACGCCACCCTCGGCCTGCTCTCGGATTTGCTGAACCTCAGCAACCCGGATGCGCCGTCCGATGCGGACCTCGCGCTGGTGGAAATCACCGTGCAGAAGGCGATTGCGGATGCACGTCAAGATCCAACGCTGAAAAACCGTCTCGGCGCGGAAAATCGCCGTAGCTCTGCCCTGGTACGCGAACGGATGCGCGCCAGCTGGTAACGAGCAGCATCAGAAGTACGTAAAAAAAGACCTGCCGAAAGCGGCCTCCGTCGGGCGCAGCATAGCGTCCACGGTACGCCGCTTTTAGAAAACTATAACCATCGCGTCAGTGCTAATTTTATTATCTTCTACAGGTGATCTATGACTTACGTAATTGTTCATGCCCTTGCTCCGATTTTTATCATCATGCTGCTGGGCTTCTGGGCCGGCAAAGCCGGAATGGTCGACAATAAAAACGTCTCGCTACTCAATATCTTCGTAATGGACTTTGCCCTGCCCGCCGCGCTGTTCAGCGCCACCGTGCAGACTCCATGGGCGGGTATCGTTGCCCAGTCTCCGCTAATCGTGGTGCTGACCGGCGCCATGTGGGTAACCTATGCGGCGATCTACTTCCTCGCCACCGGCGTGTTTAAAAAATCCCCGCAGGATGCCGCGGTGCTGACCCTCACCGTTGCGCTGCCGAACTATGCCGCGCTGGGCCTGCCGATTCTCGGCAGCGTGCTGGGCGAAGGTTCTGCGACCTCGCTCTCCGTGGCCGTCTCCATTGCCTGCGGTTCCGTGCTGATGACGCCGTTCTGCCTGCTGATCCTTGAGCGTGAAAAAGCCCGCGCCGCCGGTGAAAACAGCGGTTCAACCCTGGCGATGCTGCCGGTGCTGATGTGGCGCTCGCTGAAAAAGCCTATCGTCATGGGCCCGCTGCTTGGGGTGATCCTGTCTGCGATTGGCATCAAAATGCCGGACCTGCTACTGGCGTCCATCAAACCGCTGGGCCTGTCTGCCACCGCTGCCGCCCTGTTCCTGACCGGGGTGATCCTCTCTGCCCGTAAGCTGAAGCTGAACGCGATGGTCGGCATTGCAACAATCGCCAAGCTGCTGATCCAGCCGTTTATCGCCTGGGCTATCGTACTGGCCTTCGGTCTGCACGGTTCGGTGGCAATTACCGCGATCCTGATGATTGCCCTGTCCGCTGGCTTCTTCGGGGTGGTGTTCGGCAACCGATTTGGCGTGCAGTCGCCGGATGCAGAAGCGGTGCTGCTGTTGAGCTCGGTTCTGTGTATCCTGTCGTTACCGCTGTTTATTACGCTGACTTCAGGTATTTGATATGACATTCGCCCCGCACCCGCACGACTTACTATGGCTGAACAACGCCGACGCCTTACTGGATATTCAGGAGGCGTGGGTCACCAGCCAGTGGCACCCGGGTTTACCGGTAGTAGTGCGGCGCGAAGCGAATGACAGCGATGAAATTCCGGTAGGCGTGCGCGGCATGAAGCGCGAACAGCGCGCCGCCGGATGGGTGAAGGCAGCGGCGGTTTCCCGCGTGGTGACGCCGGAAGATCTGGCCGAACGCCAGCGCCTTCTGCACTCACCCTTTGTTTCCCAGCCGCCGGTTCAGGCGGCTATTTTGCTGACCACCTTTGCGTGGCCGTGGCTATGGGGCATCACCGGCAGCACCGGCTATGCGCTCGCCACCGAAATTCCGGTTCTGCACGCCGACAGCGATCTCGATTTAGTGATTCGCGCCCCGCAGCCGCTGACCAACGATGAATTACGCCAGTGGCAGGCGCAGGTCGACACGCTGCCGTGCCGCGCCGATACCCAGATTGAAACGCCCTTCGGCGCGTTTGCCCTGAACGAATGGCTGCGCGAAGGACGCGTTCTGCTGAAAACCGCCACCGGTCCTGCGCTCACCGCTACGCCGTGGCACAGGGAGCCATCATGAAAATCCTCTTTACCTTTCCCGGCCAGGGCACACAACGTCCGGGGATGCTGCACAACCTGCCCGACGGCGAGGCGCTTCTCGCCGACGTCCGCATCGCGCTCGGTGCTGAAACCGATAAGCTCGACACCCCAGAGGCGCTACAACACACCCGCGCGGTGCAGCTGTGTCTGCTGATCGCCGGCGTGGCCTGGGCGCGGGAGCTGATGCGTAACGGTGTGACCCCTGATATCGTCAGCGGTCTGTCGATTGGCGCCTATCCGGCGGCGGTAATTGCCGGGGCGCTCGATTTCCGCGATGCCCTGCGGCTGGTGGCGCTACGCGGTGATTTAATGGAGCAGGCCTATCCTCACGGCTACGGCCTGACGGCCATTGTCGGCCTGAGGCTGAATCAGGTTGAAAAGCTGATGGCAGACAGCGGCACCTATATTGCCAACCTGAATGCCGAAACGCAGATTGTGATTGCCGGACGGGATGAGGATATGGCGGTGGTCGCGCGTAAAGCGCTGGAGGCCGGAGCCAGCAAAGCCACCCGGCTGGCGGTGAGCGTGCCGTCGCACTGCGCGCTGCTGGATAAGCCCGCCGCTGAACTGGCCGAGGCCTTCAGATCAGTGACGTTGTCACGCCCTCTGCGTGCTTATCTGAGCGGGACAACGGGACGGGTGCTGTGGGAGCCGCAGAAAATCGCCGACGACTTAGCCTTTAATATGGCGCGCACCGTACAGTGGCAGGACGCCATGGTTTCCGCCAATCAGCGCGATGCCGGGCTGGCGCTTGAGATGCCGCCCGGCAGCGTGTTGACCGGGCTGACGCACCTCGCTGGCTGGCAGGGCGAGGCCATCTGCATGGAGCGCAACAGCGTTGAAGTGGCTCGGCACCTCGCGCGCCGGCTTAACGGGTAAGGCTGCGGGCGTACATCCGCCCTTCTGCCGCCAGCGCCAGCAGGTCCGCGTCGCGTTCGCGATGGTGCGAATAGACAATCGAGATCAGCTGGCGCATCTGGTACGGTTCCGCCAGCTTTAACAGCTGCACATCATTTTCATAGACTTTCTTCATTCGCCCCGGCAGGAGCGCAAACCCCACCCCGGCCTGCACCAGGCTAATCATCGAGAAGATATCGTTGACCCGGGTAACAATGTCGGGCTCAAAGGCCGCCACCTGGAAGGCTTCCTGAAATCCGGCGTAGGTGGCGAACCCTTCCGCCAGCGAGACAAATTTGCGGTCGGCATAATCGCGCAGGTCGGCGGGCGTTGAGGTGTCGAGGCGTTCCGTGGCCGGTGCCGCGAGGAAAATATCATCCTCAAACAGCGGTACCACATCGAAGGACGACTGGCTGAATTCGCCTTCATTGGTGGCAATCAGAATAGCGTCAAGAGCATCGTCTTCCAGCATATTCAGCAGCATCTGGTTGGAGCCCATGGTCAGATCCAGCTCCAGCTCCGGGCGGCGGAGCTTCATCCCCATGATGATGCGCGGCACGGTTTCCAGCGTCAGCGAATAGAGCGTGCCGATCCGCAACCGCCCCTGGCCCACGCCGGCGACTTTGCGCGTCGCTTCCAGACCGCGGGTCATCAGCGTTGTCACATCCTGACAGTATTCCAGCAGCGTCCAGGCAGCCGGTAGCGGCAGTAAATTGCGCCCCTTATGCACGAACAGCGGGCAACCCACGCCCTCTTCGAGAGTATGCAGCGCCCGGTGAACGCTCACCCCGCTCAGCTGCATGGCTTCGGCGGTTCTGGCGATATTTCCCTTTGCCATAAACATCATAAATACCGCCAGCTTGCGGAAGGTAATCTCCTGGTTGATATCGTCTTTCATTGCTGGCGCCCCGCTTCTTCGCCGTTGGCTTCGCTTTCTCTTATAAATTCAAGCCAGTATAAGCGCAAACGGCGGCGAGGGAGACGACGGTTTGCGGATCCGGCCATGTTTTGCCAAAAACGCGTCGTGCGTTGCCCTGTTCGATCATCAGGCTTCCTCACCCCGCGGCGTGGAGCGCGTCCAGGCCAGCAGCAGACTAATCAGCGTGAACGCCGCCATGATCCACGCCATGGTCCACGGCGTGCCGTCGTTCAGCCACGCCAGCAGCAGCGAAGAGATAATCCCGCTGCCGTACTGCAACGAGCCGATAAAAGCCGATGCGGAACCGGCGAACGCCCCGGCTTCGTCCAGCGCCGCGGCGGTGGAGGTCGCGGCGATCACCCCATTCATTGAGAAAAAGACAAACACGCAGGCCACAATCCCGGCAATCCCCGCCAGATCCATTCTGACGCTCAGCGCCAGCACAACCGTCGCCAGGGTGGCAACGAGCAGCGCCGATTTGAGCAGATGACCCAGCGGATGACGCTGGACCAATCGGCGGTTCACCACGCTTAGCGCCATCACGCCGAGAATATTCACCGCGAACAGCCAGCCATAGTGCTGAGGCGCCACGCCGAAATAACGGATATAGACATCGGGCGAACCGGTAATAAAAGCGTAAGCGGCGACGTAATAGCTGGTCAGGCTGAGGGTATAGCGCATAAAAATACGGTTTTTCAGCAGCAGTCCATAGTGATGAAAGGCCTTCAGCGGCGATCCCTGCTGACGACGATCCGGCGGCAGCGTTTCCGGCAACCAGCGCAATGCCAGCAACATCAACAGGCCAATCACCACCAGCAGCCAGAAAATGGCATGCCAGCTGGTGATTTTAATCATCTGCCCGCCCATCAGCGGCCCGATAATCGGCGCAATCGCCATCACGATGGTCAGGGTTGAGAGCATCTGCGCGGCGCGGGTACGAGCAAACAGATCGCGTACCATTGCCCGTGCCAGCATCGGCCCGGTGCAGGCGCCGAGGGCCTGAAATACCCGCCAGAAGATGATCTGATCGATGCTGGTCGAGAGCGCGCAGCCGGCGGAACCAATAATAAACAGCACCATGCCAATCAGCAGCGGCGTACGGCGGCCAAGGCGGTCGCTGATCGGCCCCCACACCAGTTGGGCAAGGGCAAAACCAATCAGAAAACCGGTGATGGTCAGTTCAGCATCGCCCTGCAGTTCCTCCGCCATCAGCGGCATGGCCGGCAGGTAGATGTCGGTGGACAGGGAGGTAAACGCCATCAGTCCGCTTAAAATCAAAATAAACAGCGGCCCGCTGGCGGCCTGTTTGTGCGGCAAAGTCATGTGAGATATCCGTCGGGGGAGCGTGCGATCAAGTGACTGTTATGTTATCGGTAAAGTGTCGACCGATAATCCCCCGTTAGCGTATCAAGCTTATGAACACCATTCATAAATCGCGCGGTGCCCGCAAGATATAATAAAAAAGGCCAGTCGGGGTTAACCGGCTGGCCTGAGGGTATTAACGATGATCTGCTGTCAGATTACAGCGCCATATCGTGTTGAGCAGACTCGGCACGAGCCGGTTCAGCAGGCTGGGCGTTGGCTGCGGTCGGAGCGTGCTTGCTCATGTCGATAACCGGCGGTTTCTCCAGTTGCAGCGTCGCGGCGGTGTCATCCCACACCTGTTGGGTCAGCGCGGCATTGTCATTCAGCTTCTGACCGTAGCTCGGCACGATGGCATGAATACGGCTCTGCCACTGCGGGGAAGCGAACTGTTCCGGGAACATCTGCTTAATCACGTTGAGGGTGATCGGTGCTGCCGTAGAAGCACCAGGCGATGCGCCCAGCAGCGCGGAGATGGTTTTTTGCTGATCGACCACCACTTCGGTACCCAGCTTCAGCACCCCGCCCTTATCGGCGTCTTTCTTGATGATCTGCACACGTTGACCGGCCTGGATCAGTTTCCAGTCTTCTTTGCGGGCATCCGGGTAGTACTCTTTCAGCGCGGCGAAACGGTCGTCGTCGTTGAGCATCACCTGGCTAACCAGATATTTCACCAGGTCGAAGTTATCGAGGCCCACGTGGGTCATCGGCAGCACGTTCTCGGTGGTGGTGGTGCTCAGCAGGTCCATAAACGAACCGTTTTTGAGGAATTTAGTCGAGAAGGTGGCAAATGGCCCAAACAGTACGACGCGTTTGCCATCAATGTAACGGGCGTCCAGGTGCGGAACCGACATCGGCGGTGCGCCAACGGAGGCCTGACCATACACTTTCTCGAGGTGCTGCTTGGTTACCGCCGGGTTTTCGGTCATCAGGAATGAGCCGCCCACCGGGAAGCCTGCGTAGTTATCCGCTTCCGCAATACCGGTTTTTTGCAGTAATTTCAGCGCGCCGCCGCCGGCACCGATAAACACATATTTCGCATCAATCGCCTGCTCTTCGCCGCTATTGACGTTTTTAATGGTCACATGCCAGGAATTATCGGCATTGCGTTTAAATTCGGTGACTTCAGCAGAGGTCTGCAGCGTGAAATTACTATTTTTCTTCAGGCTACCGACCAGCTGACGAGTAATCTCGCCGTAGTTCACATCGGTACCGACCGGCGTCCAGGTGGCCGCCACTTTTTGCTGCGGGTCACGCCCTTCCATCACCAGCGGCGCCCATTGTTTAATTTGCGCGTGATCGGTGGAGAATTTCATTCCCTGGAATAACGTGGTTTGCTGCAGTGCGTTATAACGTTTTTGCAGGTAGTCAACATTATCGCCCCAGACGAAACTCATATGCGGGGTTGAATTAATAAAGGTATGCGGGTCGTGCATAATGCCGCGTTTGACCTGGGCGGTCCAGAACTGGCGGGAGATCATAAACTGCTCGTTGATATCCAGCGCTTTACTGACATCAATCGAACCATCCGGGCGCTCCGGAGTGTAGTTCAGCTCCATATTCGCCGAGTGGCCGGTACCGGCGTTGTTCCAGCCGTTCGACGATTCTAATGCGACGCCGTCCAGCTTCTCTACCATCACCTGTTTCCAGTCCGGCTGTAATTCCTGCAGCCAGGTTCCCAAAGAGGCGCTCATAATACCGCCGCCAATCAGCAGAAAATCAGTTTTTTGCGCGGATTCGGTATTGGCGTGAGAGGCGGAACTGACGAACATCGCCAGAGCGGTCATCGTTAAAATCGATTTTTTAATTGCAGGCATAATAGAATTATCGCATAGCATAATGAAATAAGTGCAAACATGTTAACGCATTTCTATTATATTTTAAAATATCATTTACATTTTCCGCACAGTTAATCAATTTACAATAAATAATTTTTTAAGTTAAAAAAGTATTTATTGTCTGGCAACAGACGCAGAAAAATAAAACAGGCGGGTAAACAAAGAAAATAAGTCAGCCCTACCGCTTTCTTTAATTACTAATGCCCAATATCCCCACAAACAATAACGGCGCGCTATTTTTAGCGCACCGTTATGGATTGACGTGGTTCAGGTGGACCAGCGTAGATTAACTGGCAGGGCTCAGGGTAGCGGCCTGGCTTTGCTGGAGCGCGAGGCGCAGACGGTCGTTATTTTCCGCCAGCAGGTCCCGCGCCTGCCAGGCGTCAAGCCCGGTCATTATCATCAGGATGGCCGTCCGGCAGTGCTGGTTACAGCTGACCAGCGCGGCTTTGGCCTCACTACGCGAACAGCCGGTCGCGGTCATCACGATGGCAATCTGCCGCTCGGCCCAGCGCGGACTGGTGGCCTGCAGGTCGACCCGCAGATTGCCGTATACCCGGCCTGAACGGATCGCCAGCCCGGTGGCTAACATTGCGAGGATCTGCCGCTGCGCCAGTTGCGCTTTCGGGTTGCCATACCCTGCCACCGCTTCCGGTCCGGTTTGTGGAGCAATAATGATATCCGCCAGCTGGGCGGCTTCACTGTTCTGCTGTTGGGTCAGCACGGCAATAGGCGCGCCGAGGGACCAGGCGTGACGCATCGCCCCCCACACCCACGGGGTTTGCCCGCTGACCGTCAATGCCAGCAGCATGTCGTTGCTGCTGAACTCGATAGCCTGTAACTCCAGGGCACCGAGATTATAATCGTTCGCGGCGGTTTCCATCTCCTGCAGCGCGGCCACCGGCCCCCCGGCGATAAGCCCCACCAGCGCATGTTTCTCGTCCGGGGCAAACTCGCTGACCATCTGCAATGCCACGCGCCCGGATGACCCGGCGCCCACCACCACCAGCCGGCCTCCGCGGCTCAATGCGGCTGCGGCATTATCGACCAGACGGGCAATCTCCGGTAAACAGGCCCCGATGGCGTCGGCAATCTGCCGATCGTCCTTATGCAACATTGTCAGCATATCCAGGGTGGCGAGACGGTCTATCTGGTGGGTTTCGGGATGGCATCGTTCCATCATTGAAGCGGTTGGCTTACTGCTCATAAAAACCTCCTTTTAAAAAACTCCATATTCACTATAAGGATATTTACCACAATGTCCTGCGAGTGGGGTCACGCTTCACGGTTCTTTCGCGCCGCTTTTGGCTTTTTTACATTGCTTTAAGAAATGATTACCTTCAGCGATAATAGGTGCTTGCCGATTATTTCAGGGGATGTCATGAAGGATTCAGCGGCCCAGATACCACCCGTGCGTAAACGCCTGATGAGAATGAAACTGAGTACCGCCGTATCGCTGATGGTCAGCAGCGTCATCGGTTCGGTACTGCTGCTGGTTTACGCTCTGTGGTTTATCCAGATCAGTGACACCACCCGTGACGGGGTTAAAGACACGGCGCTGGCGGTCGCGCGGACCTTCTCCGACATGCCGGAAGTGAAGCAGGCCTTGAGCCAGCCGCAGGAGCGCGCGCTGATCCAGCCCCTGGCGCTGGCGATCACCCAGCGTAATGACCTGCTGTATGCCGTGGTGACCGATATGCACGGCGTGCGCTATTCGCACCCTAACCCGCAGCTTATCGGCAAACGTTTTATCGGCGAGGATATTCAGCCCGCCTTTGCCGGCAAAGAGAACGTCGCTATCAACCATGGCGTGCTGGCGCAGGCGCTACGCGTGTTTACGCCGGTATTCAACGACCAACAGCAGCAAATCGGCGTGGTGGTGGTCGGCATTTCGCTTAGCAAAGTGGATGAGCAGATTGCCCGAGGCCGCTGGGACGTCCTGCTGACCGTGCTGTTCAGCGCCCTGGTGTGCGGGATTGGCACCTGGAGCCTGGTGCGCGGCCTTAAGCGGGTGCTGCTGGGGCTCGAGCCGCACGAGATCTCCACCCAGTTCCAGCAACGCCAGGCCATGCTCCATTCGCTAAAAGAAGGTGTGGTGGCGGTCGATGCCGAAGGACAGGTCAACTTGATCAACCCCGCCGCCAGCAAGATCCTGTTGAGCGGCCCGGACCAGGCGATCGATCATACCCCGCTGCTGGCCGATCTGCAGGCGGTGCTGAAAACCGGCGAGCCGATTTATGACCGCGAGCTGGGTTGCAACGGCCTGCTGCTGATCAGCAACACCGTGCCGGTACGCAGTCAGAATGCCATCGTCGGTGCCATCAGCACCTTCCGCGATAAAACCGAGATGAGCCAACTGCTGCAGCGTCTCGACGGGATGGTGAACTATGTCGATGCGCTGCGCACCACGTCCCACGAATTTATGAATAAGCTGCATGTGATCCTCGGACTGCTCAATATGAAGAGCTACGGCAAGCTGGAGGAATATGTGCTGCAAACCGCCCATACTTATCAGGCGGACATCGGTGAAATTCAGCACCGCATCAAATCACCGGTGGTGGCAGGCTTTTTGATTGGTAAAATTCAGCGAGCGAAAGAGCGCGGCTTCAGCCTGCATCTGGCGGAAGAGAGCCTGGTGCCCGATTGCCCCAATGAAAAACAGGTCACCGTACTGGTCACGGTGCTGGGGAATCTCATTGAGAATGCGCTGGACGCCATGAGCGGCCAGAGCGAGGGCGAAGTGGGTCTGTTGCTGCACTATCAGAACGGCTGGTTAAGTGGCGAAGTGAGCGACGACGGCCCGGGGATCCCGGCCGCGAATATTGACGCCATCTTTAACAAAGGATTTTCTACCAAGGGTGAGAACCGTGGCGTCGGCCTGTTTCTCGCCAGCCAGCAGTTACGTGAGCTGGGCGGTACGCTTGCCGTCGAGTCAGAACCTGGCGTGTTTACCCAATTTTTTGTTCACCTTCCCTGGGATAGTAAAAGGAAACGTACGTGATAAATGTATTAATTGTTGACGATGATGCCATGGTCGCCGAACTGAACCGCCTGTATGTGGCGAGAATTTCCGGCTTCCGTTGCTGTGGCACGGCGTCTACGCTGAGTAAAGCCCAGGAGATGGTTAACGATAGCGAACAGGAGATCGATTTGGTGCTGCTGGACGTCTACATGCAGCACGACAGTGGGCTGGATCTGCTGCCGACCATTCGGGCTTCCGGCCGCCCTATCGACGTGATCATGATTACCTCCGCCGCCGATGCCACCACCGTGCAGACCTCGATGCACTACGGGGTGGTCGATTATCTGATCAAACCATTCCAGTTCCCGCGTTTTGAAGAGGCCCTCACCGCGTGGCGTGAAAAACGCAAACTGATGACCGGACAGCCCTATTATGAACAGGCCGATGTGGACCGCCTGCTGCACGGCAGCACGCCGGAAGCCAGCGATGCGCGGAAACTGCCGAAGGGCCTGACCGCCCAGACGCTGCGCACGCTGTGTCAGTGGATTGACGCCCATCCGGGCACCGAGTTTTCAACCGATGAACTGGCGGTGGCGGTCAATATTTCCCGCGTCTCCTGCCGGAAGTACCTGATCTGGCTGGCGCAAATCAATATTCTGTATACCAGCATTCATTACGGCGCCACCGGGCGTCCGGTCTACCGCTATCGGCTGGTGGCCGAGCAGTACAGTCTGCTCAAGCAGTACAGTCAATAAGTCGGTAGCCGTCGTCCAGCAGGTGGAAACGAAAACGGCGCTGCGATGAGAGGATCACCTCGCGATTTTTGGTGACGAAAATCGCCTCGATATCGTCACGGTGACGCAGCGCCGCACAGCCTTTCTCGACCCCGAGGCCGTAGATCAAGGTGGTCCAGATATCGCCGTCGAGCGAGTCGTCCGAAATAATCGTCACGCTCTCCAGTTCGTTATCCAGCGGGTAGCCGTTGCGCGGGTCAAGAATATGGTGCCAGCGGCGCCCGTCCTGCTCGAAGTAGCGTTCGTAGGTCCCGGAAGTCACCACCGATTGACCGTTGACGTCGAGGCTGCCGACCAGCGTATCGGCCGGGGCAAACGGCTTTTTCAGGCCAATCGACCACTCGCCGAGGGTGTGCACATTGCCGCCGAGATTAATCAGCGCCGCGCGCACGCCCTGTCGCTGCAGATCGTCGCGAACGCGGTCGGCGATATAGCCCTTGGCAATCGCGCCAAGGTCAATCTCCATGCCGGGCCGGGCGAGAAACACGCTACCGGCCGCATCATCAAGGATCACATCCTGCGGGCGGGTCAGCGGCAGCCGGGCTGCGATATTGTCCGCCGCCGGCACGCGATCGCCCTGAAAACCAATCCGCCATAGCTTCACCAGCGGACCGATCGCCAGATTAAACGCACTCTCCTGCACCATGCTGGCGGCTTTAGCGCATTTAATCAGCTGGTAAACCGGGCGGCTGACGCTGACCGGCTGACGACCGGCGGCATGGTTAATCGCCATCACCTGCGACGACGCGCGGTTAACGGTGAACAGATCTTCGTAGTGTTTAATCAGCTGGAAAGTGCGGGAGGCCAGGGCTTCATCGTGGGAGAAGAGTTTCAGCAGGATGGGAGAACCCATCAGCACGGCGGAGTAGCTATAGATACGCGGGTCACCTGACATGGTTGCAGCTCCTCTGTGTCACCCGGCAGGCAGCGCGCCGCCGGGGGAAAATGCCGGGCGAACCCGGCCTGTCATCACTGAGCGTTAGCCTCTGGCGCGTTTTGCCGCCTGGTGGCCCGCCAGGGTGCCAAAGATAATGATATCGGCCACGGCGTTGCCGCCGATACGGTTGCCACCGTGAATGCCGCCAACCACTTCACCGGCCGCATAGGCCCCGGCAATCGGCTGATGCGCGCTGTCCAGTACCGCGGTGTCGGTGTTAATGGTCACGCCGCCCATGGTGTGGTGGACCCCCGGTGCGATACGGATCGCGTGGAATGGCCCTTCGTTAACCGGCGCGCGTAGTGCGGTGGTCCGGCCAAACTCCTGATCATGCTGCTGTTCAACATAACCATTGTAGCGCTCAAGGGTGGCGAGGAAGGCATGGTAATCCATCCCCAGTTTCTCCGCCAGTTCACGCGGCGAGCTGGCGCTGGTCACCAACCCTTTGGCGATGTATTCGTCGGCCGCTTTGTTTTTAGCCCGGACATGTTCGTCGAAGACAATGTAGGCGTAGTGTTCCGGCAGCGCGATGATCGCGGCGGAGACTTTATCGCGGGTCGACATTTCGTTGAAGAAGCGGTTGCCCTGCTGATTGACCAGAATCGCCCCGCCGCCGCGAATGGATTCGGAAATCAGGTATGAGGTATTCTGCTCAACGGTCGGGTGAATCTGAATTTCGCCCATATCCACGGTACCGGCACCGATACGCTCCAGCAGCGCGATACCACCGCCGGTCGCCCCTTTGTGGTTGGTGGTGACAAAGCCGGCGAGATCCGGGCGGTATTTCACCACCATCGCGCTGTTGGCGCTGAAGCCGCCGGTGGCGACCACGATGCTCCGGGTCTGCACCACGATGCGTTCCTGCTCATCATTGAGCAGACGTACGCCGCTGACCTGCTGGCCATCCATCAGAATCTCTTCCACCGCGGTGTCGAGCATCACGTCGATACTGCGTTTATTGATGTTGCGCACCAGGCCGCTGATCAGATAGCCGCCGACCGCCGATCCGTCACGCGGACGGTGGGTACGGTCGATGCTCATGCCGCCGGTGGTGGTGATATCGTTGAGCATAATCCCGCGACGGGCCAGCCATTCGATGGCTTCCGGGGCATTTTCAACAAAGCGACGCAGCAGCTGCGGGTTATTTTTGTTCTGACCACCTTTTAAGGTTTCCTGATAGAACAGCTCTTTGCTGTCTTCAATTCCTTTCACCCGCTGGAAACGAGTCTCGGCGGCGTTCATCCCGGCAGAGGCCTTGATGGTATTCCCGCCGATGGTCGGCATTTTTTCGACGATCAGCACGCTGGCGCCTTCATCGTGTGCCTGAATCGCCGCGGCCAGACCGGCACCGCCGCTGCCCACGACCACCACGTCGTAGCTTTTCGGGGTCAGGTCCTCACCGCCTTCTTCCAGCGCCAGCGCTTTGCTGGATTTCAGCATCGCTTTCGATACCGCTTTTTTCACCGCTTCGCTCTGGCTGGTGGCACCGGAAATGGCGTCCACGTGCGGGGTGTTGGCGGTCAGAATACGTTCACGGATTTCTTCGAAACTGGTGGTGAACTCAACGGTCTGCGTCGGACCGGCGGCCAGGGCAATATCGGCAATGCGGTCGTTTTCGAGGCTGACGTTGATCACCAGCTCGTTCGCATCGTCCTGAACGGTTTCAACGAACAGGCCGGGTTTAAATTTCGCGTCTCCCATGCTCATATCGCGGATCATCGCTTCCACCAGCGAGAAACGCCACAGCGGTTCCGGAATATGCAGCGCTTCACGCTGGGTGCTGTCGATAAACAGTTCGAGATTTTCGTCGGCGGCAATCCGCGCCGCCCAGTCCGGATAGGCGATGCAGGCGCGGCCCACGGCGATCAGATCGTAGCCGTGATCCAGCCCCTGCTCGGCGTCAGCCGCGTTGACCACGCCGCCCACGCCCATCACCGGGATCTGCGCCAGGGTTTCAGAGCGTAGCGCGCAGTATTTTTCAATCAGCGGCGTTGGGTCGCTGGTGTCGACAATAGACGGACGCAGCGACGCCCCCACCGAGAAGTGCAGGTAGTCGAGACCGCGTGCCGCCAGTTTCTCCAGCAGGTACATGGTGTCGTCAAAACGGATGCCCGGCTCTTCGAGCTCTTCCGGCGAGAAGCGATAGCCGATAATAAAGGCATCGTCGGCGTACTGGCTGGCCATTTTGCGGGTGATATCGAGCACCGCCAGCGGGAAACGAGCGCGATTGTCGCGGCTGCCGCCCCACTCGTCATCGCGCTGGTTGGAGTTCGGGGAATAGAATTGCTGAATCAGGTAGGTGTTGGCGCCGTGGATTTCCACACCATCAAAACCGGCCAGAATTGCCCGACGCACGCCGTCACCAAACTTGCCGATCATGCCGGTGACTTCGTCTGCACTCAGCGCACGCGGCATTGCGGCGCCGTCACGCGGTGCGGCGAGCGCGCTTGGCGCCACCGGCTGACGACCGCCAATCAGCTGCGGGTCGACCATGCGCCCGCCGTGATAGATCTGCAGAATCGCTTTTGACCCTTCAGCCTGGATGGCCTGCGCAATTTTAGCCAGGCCGGCGATTTTCTCATCGTTGTCGATACCAATCGCGCCCGGGAAAGCCAGGCCGTAGTTATCGATAAAGCAGCACTCAACGATAATGGTCCCGATGCTGCCGGCACGCGCACGATAGTACTCCACCAGTTCGCTGGTGACGCTGCCGTCAAAATATCCGGTACAGGTGGTCATCGGTGCCATTAGCAAACGGTTTTTCAGTTCAGTCCCGTTCGGTAAGGTAAAAGGACGCAATATACGTGAGTTACTGGTCATATTAATACTCCAGATCTTAAATATTGATAATTCAGAATTGGGTGACGGAATTGTTTTTGGTTCTGTTTTTTAATTCCTGTTGTCATGATAATAATATAGCGCTATTTTTAGTTACCAAACTAATTACGTTAGTTAAAAAACTATTTAATACCCAGAATAACATCATTACCTCCATCGTATTATTAATTGCAAATATTACATTCACAAAAAACAGAAACCCGATAACACCATGGACACGTTTGTTAAAAATAAAAACATACCGAAAACAATTTAAATAACAATAAAATCATGTGCTTACAAACAAAAAGACGGTGACAACCGTTTTTTATCATCTGCAAAAAATTAACATTAAGCGTTATTTTAAACAAATAAACATCTCACCCATCAGGGTTATTATGAAAATAAAAAAACAGCTCCTCAGACAGCATTTGTTGATCTCGATCAATTGCAACGGTACGCCAAAGCGCAATATATAAATAACCAACAAATTAAATTTAACGCCCAACAAAATGCGTTAAATAACCGTCAGAAGCCAAACCAGAATCAACAATTAATAACTAAAGAAACTTTTTAAATTAAAGAAATCAATGGTTATGGCGTGACTCAACCGTATTTTCAACTACTCGCAGATACTCATTATGAAAGAGAAACAGACAACTATACCGCCTGCCGGTGCCGCCAGTCCGAAAGCGGCAAATAAAAACCGTCTGCTGATGATGGCCCTGCCCATTATTGTTGCAGTCCTTCTACTCTTCGTTCCCGTGCCTGAGGGTTTACCCCCGTATGCCTGGCATTACTTTGCTATCTTCGTCGGCGTTATCGTCGGTCTGATCTTTGAACCGCTGCCAGGGGCAGTGATTGGGATTACCGGGGTGGTGGTTATCGCCCTGTGCAGCCAGTGGCTGCTGTTCGCCCCGGAGCAGCTGGCCGACCCGAAATTCAAACTCGCTGGCGCCTCGTTTAAATGGGCAGTGAGCGGCTTTGGTAACTCGACGGTGTGGCTGATTTTCGGCGCCTTTATGTTCGCTGCGGGCTACGATAAGACCCAGTTCGGCCGCCGTCTGGCGCTAATCCTGGTGAAATATCTTGGCCGCCGCAGCCTGACGCTGGGTTATGCCATCACCTTCGCAGACCTGCTGCTGGCACCGTTTACCCCGTCCAACACCGCGCGTAGCGGCGGGACTATCTACCCGATCATCGCGAACCTGCCGCCGCTGTATGGTTCAAAACCGAATGACCCCAGCGCCCGCCGCATCGGCTCCTATCTGATGTGGGTGGCGATCACCGCCGCCTGTATCACCAGCTCGATGTTCCTGTCCGCGCTGGCGCCAAACCTGCTGGCCCTGGCGCTGGTCAAAAGCATTGTCGGCATCAATATCTCCTGGGGCACCTGGTTTATCGCCTTCCTGCCGCTGGGGATCCTGCTGATTCTGACCATGCCGCTGCTGGCCTACTGGTTCTACCCACCAGAAGTCAAAATCAACAACGAAGTCCCGCTGTGGGCCGCTCGTGAACTGGAAAAACTGGGCAAACTGTCGCGCAATGAGATCCTGCTGCTGGTGTTCGTCTGCTTCGCGCTGGCGATGTGGATCTTCGCCGCCGAGTGGATTGAACCGGCGCTGGCCGCCCTGCTGGTGATTGTACTGATGCTGTGGACCGGAGTGCTGGCCTGGAGCGATATCACCAATAACAAAGCCGCGTGGAACACCTTCGTATGGTTCGCCACCCTGGTGGCGCTGGCGGACGGCCTCTCCTCTACCGGGTTTATCGCCTGGCTGGGTAAAGAAGGCGGCGCGCTGATGAGCGGCATCTCGCCGGGGGTGGCAACGATTGTACTGCTGCTGGCGTTCTATCTGCTGCACTACCTGTTTGCCAGTACCACCGCCCACACCACGGCGCTGCTGCCGGCGATGCTGACTATCGCCTCCACAATTCCGGGCATGAACATGCAGGTGTTTGTCCTGCTGATGGTCACCTCGTTGGGTGTAATGGGTATCATCACCCCGTACGGTACCGGCCCAAGCCCGATTTACTACGGCAGCGGCTATCTGCCGACCAAAGATTACTGGCGCCTCGGCACCATCTTCGGCGCCATCTTCCTGGCCGCCCTGCTGCTGATTGGCTATCCGTGGATGTCCATGATGTTCTGATTCATAACCGCCGGGGGCTCACCTCCGGCGGTTTTACTCTTAGGGAGCTACGCAATGTCGACTAAACCGTTTGTTTATCAGGAAGCCTTTCCACTGGCGAAAGATGACACTGACTATTATCTGCTGAGCAAAGAGCATGTTTCACTGGCCGAATTTGAAGGCCAACAGATCCTCAAGGTTGAACCTGAAGCGTTAACCCTGCTGGCCCAGCAGGCGTTCCATGACGCGGCCTTTATGCTGCGCGTCTCTCACCAGCGCCAGGTCGCGGCGATCCTGCTCGACCCGCAGGCCAGCGAAAACGATAAATACGTCGCCCTGCAGTTCCTGCGCAACTCGGAAATCGCCGCGAAGGGCGTGCTGCCGACCTGCCAGGATACCGGTACCGCGATTATCATGGGTAAAAAAGGTCAGCGCGTATGGACCGGCGGCGGTGATGAAGCGGCGCTGGCCCGCGGCGTGTACAACACCTATACCGAAGATAACCTGCGCTACTCGCAAAATGCCCCGCTGGATATGTACAAAGAGGTCAATACCGGCACCAACCTGCCGGCGCAGATCGACCTCTACAGCGTTGACGGCGATGAGTATAAATTCCTGTGCATGGCAAAAGGCGGCGGCTCTGCCAACAAGACCTATCTGTATCAGGAAACCAAAGCGCTGATCACCCCGGCGAAGCTGAAAAACTACCTGGTTGAGAAAATGCGTACCCTGGGTACCGCCGCCTGCCCGCCATACCATATCGCCTTCGTGATTGGCGGAACCTCAGCGGAATCGACCCTGAAAACCGTCAAGCTGGCCTCGACCCGCTACTACGACGGTCTGCCGACCGAAGGAAACGAACACGGTCAGGCGTTCCGCGACGTTAAGCTGGAGCAAGAGCTGCTGCTGGAAGCGCAGAATCTTGGCCTCGGTGCGCAGTTTGGTGGTAAATACTTCGCCCACGATATCCGGGTGATCCGCCTGCCGCGTCACGGCGCCTCCTGCCCCGTCGGCATGGGCGTCTCCTGCTCGGCGGACCGCAATATCAAAGCGAAAATCAACCGCGACGGCATCTGGATTGAAAAACTGGAGAGCAATCCGGGCCAGTACATTCCGGAAGCGCTGCGTGAGCAAGGTGAAGGCAAGGTCGTCAGTATTAATCTCAATCAGCCGATGAGCGACATTCTGGCTCAGCTTTCCGCCCATCCGGTCTCTACCCGTCTGACCCTCAACGGGACAATTATCGTGGCGCGCGATATGGCGCATGCGAAGCTGAAAGAGCTGCTGGATAACGGCGAAGCGCTGCCGCAGTACGTTAAAGACCATCCGATCTACTACGCCGGCCCGGCCAAAACCCCGGAAGGATATGCTGCCGGTTCTCTCGGCCCGACCACCGCAGGACGGATGGATTCCTACGTCGATCTGCTGCAGTCTCACGGTGCCAGCATGGTGATGCTGGCGAAAGGTAACCGCAGCCAGCAGGTGACCGATGCCTGCCACCAGCACGGCGGTTTCTACCTCGGCAGCATCGGCGGCCCGGCTGCCGTGCTGGCGCAGCAGAGTATTAAGAGCCTGGAGTGCGTGGCCTACCCGGAACTGGGCATGGAAGCTATCTGGAAAATTGAAGTAGAAAACTTCCCGGCGTTCATCCTGGTGGATGACAAAGGTAACGACTTCTTCCAGCAGATTCAGAACAAACAGTGCGCGGGTTGCGCGCAGCGCTAACGGCGTAAATTCGTCTTAACGCGGAAATTAAGGGGAAGATGGTAATCTTCCCCTTAACCCGGTGACTTCGCGATTAGTGACCAGCAGACGGTGCCCCAGGCGCTCCGGCACGGCTAAACGGTGGACGCGCAAACCAAATCACCGCGATCAACGCCATAAAGCCCCAGCCCAACACCCAGAAATAGTCGATGGTCGACATCATGTAGGCCTGCTGCTCAATAGTTTTATCAATCAGCGCCATATGCTGCTGCGTCGCCCCGCCCATCTTTTCAACATACTCCACCGCTCCCGGATTATAGATCGACACGCTCTCGGTCAGGTTGGCATGGTGAAACACCTCGCGCCGCGACCAGATCCAGGTGGTCAGTGACGAGGCAAAAGAGCCGCCCAGCACGCGGAAAAACGTCGCCAGACCCGACCCCTCCGCCACTTGTGCGCCGTTAAGGTTCGACAGCACGATAGTGGTAATCGGCATAAAGAAAAATGCCACGCCGATCCCCATAAACAGCTGCACTTCGGCAATGGTGCGGAAATCGACATCGGTATTGAACTGCGCGCGAATGAGGCAGGATGCCCCCATGGTCAAAAATGACAGCGAAGCCAGAATCCGCAGATCGAACTTGTTAGCATAGCGGCCAATAATCGGGGTCATCATCAGCGGCAGGATCCCCATCGGCGCCGCCGCCAGACCGGCCCAAATCGCCGTATAGCCCATCTGCGTTTGCAGCCACTGCGGCAGAATAATGTTGATCGCAAAGAAGGCGGCGTACCCGAGGGTCAGCGCCAGAGTCCCGACGGCGAAGTTACGGTCTTTAAACAGGCGCAGGTTCACGATCGGGTGGCGCTCCCCCAGCTCCCAAATCACAAAGGAGACCAGCGAGATAGCCGAAATCGTCGACATGACAATGATGTGCGAAGACGCGAACCAGTCGAGATCGTTGCCCTTATCCAGCACCACCTGCAGCAGACCAACCCCCAGCACCAGCAACCCAATACCGATGTAATCGATTGGGGCATGGCTGGTGGTCTCTTCGCGAGCCCGCAGCTGGGTCCAGACCACAATGGTGGCGAAGATACCGATGGGCACGTTGATATAGAAGATCCACGGCCAGGAGTAGTTATCGGTGATCCAGCCGCCGGTGATCGGCCCGACAATCGGCGCCACCACCGTAACCATCGACAGCAGCGCCAGCGCCATACTACGTTTGCTTGGCGGAAAAATCACCAACAGCAACGTCTGACACATCGGGAACATCGGCCCGGCAAAGAAGCCCTGCAGCGCCCGGAAAATAATCAGCTCGGTCATGCTGTGGGCGAAGCCGCACAGAAACGAGGTCAGGGTAAACATCATCACCGAGCCGAGAAACAGCTTTAGCTGGCCGAAACGGCGCGTAAACCACCCGGTCAGCGGCAGCGCAATGGCGTTGCACACCGCAAACGAGGTGATGACCCAGGTGCCCTGATCGGCGCTGACGCCAAGGTTACCGGCAATGGTCGGCAACGCCACGTTGGCGATGGTGGAGTCCAGTACCTGCATAAAGGTGGCCAGCGACAGCGCGAGCACCGCCAGCCACATATTGGGCGGTGTAAAGGCGGCCTTATCTTGCATAACGTCTCTCTTAACGGGTGCCTGCGGCTACCGTTTTGCTGTTGTCATGAAGGATCTTAGCCACCAGTTGGTCCGCTTCTTCCAGCGGGTTTTGATACACATCCGTGGTGAAACGCGGGGTGCTAACGGTTTGCTGCGGCAGCAGATGCCCTGCGTCATCGCGAATATCAACGCTGACGTTCATCGACAAGCCCACGCGCAGCGGGTGTTTCTGCATATCATGAGGATCCAGGGTGATGCGCACCGGCAGACGCTGGACGATTTTGATCCAGTTCCCGCTGGCGTTCTGCGCCGGCAGCAGCGAGAAGGCGCTACCGGTACCAATCCCCAGGCTTTCAATGGTGCCGTGGTAGGTCACGTCATCGCCGTACAGATCGGCGCTGAGGGTCACCTTCTGCCCCAGACGCATCGCGTTCATCTGGCTCTCTTTGAAGTTGGCATCGACCCAGACTTCGTTCAGCGGCACGATAGCCATCAGCGTGGTCCCCGAATCGACGCGCATCCCGAGCTGCACCGCCCGCTTCGCCACATAGCCGCTGACGGGGGCAACAATGGTACTGCGCGAATTATCCAGATAGCGCTGACGCAGCGTAGCCACCGCGCTTTTAATTTCCGGATGGCTGTCGATAACGGTGTCATCGACCATCGCGATATTGGTACGCAAGGCCTCTTGAGCAGCCAACAGATCGCTCTGCGCGCTGGTGACCGCATCGCGGTAGTGCGACAGGTCCTCGGCGGCAATCGCCCCGCTCTGGAAGATTTTCTGCCGACGTGCGTAGTCGTTTTGCGCCGTCTGCAGGGCCACTTTTTTCGCCGCCACCTGCGCCCGGTAGTTATCGGCGGTGCTGTACAGCCCGCGCACCTGGCGTACCGTATTTGCCAGATTGGCCTCGGCCTGCTGCAGCGCAATGGCGGTATCACTCGGGTCGAGCAGCACCAGCGGTTGGCCTTTTTCCACGAAGTCGCCTTCGTCTACCGTCACCTGGGTGACGGTCCCGCCAATTTGCGGCGTCAGCGTCACCTGGTTGCCATTAACATAGGCATCATCGGTGGACTCATAGTAACGGGCATACAGCAGATACCACGCCAGGCTTCCTCCTGCCGCCAGCAGCAGAATAATGAGTAAAATAATAAAGTTGCGTTTGCGCTTACTGCCGCGCTCGGCCTGTTGTGCTGCGGTGGTTTCCATCTGTCTGGACCTTTTTAATTCATTAGCGATGAGGGGCGACGATCTCGTCCGGTAGCATTTTTGTCATTAGCGCTACCAGCTGGCGGGATTCATCGGGAGTCAGTCGGGCGGTGAGGTCGCTGATGATCGACACCAGCGCTTCATTGACAAAGCGCTCGCAGATGAGCAGCCCTTTGTCGGTCAAGGCCAGAATGACCTGGCGTTTATCCTGCGGGTTCACGCTCCGGCTGATGAGATCGCGCTTGACCATGCGATCGACCATCCGGCTCATGGCGCCGGCGTCCATCACCAGGTTTTTGCTGATCTCAACCGGGCTGTTGAAGCCTTTGTAGATACTGATCAGGACTTTGAACTGCGCGGCGGTAATATCCATGCCGGAGAAGTGCTGGTTTATCAGCTGGTCTTTGAATTGGTTTGCCAGATGAATGAGCAAACCTAAGTGAAATTTATTGTTAATAATACCCGGATGATTACTCATGATATTTGCCTGGTCAGTAATTACAGATGAAACTACTGACCAGGCAATTGTTTGTCAACGTAACGTCAAGAAGATCGCACATTTTGTCAGCCTGCCCCGCTCGGATCGCGATACCAGGCGCAATCCCCCCCCTGTGGTCCCTTTTCTGTCGGCGCTTGTATTCGCTTATCGCTGGTCTATGCTCAAATCAGAGTCTGCTCAGCGTGTCGCGTTGAGCGACTGAAAAATAACAATAATTCCTTATTTTTGGGTGCAGCATATGAACAGGATACCGGTGTTATTGTTGGCATGGCTTTCGCTGTGCCTGGCCTTCCCGCTGTCGGCGGCGGAACCCCGCCAGCAGCCCACTCCGCGCGAAGATGCCCGTACGGTCAAAATCTTCCACCAGCCGATTGTGATGCTGCAGGCCACTTTCGGGCAGACCACCCCCGAAGAGCGCGTGCTGCGGATCCGCAATATGCTGCGGGCCTTTACCGAAGCCGATATCAGCCAGCCGCTGCAGGTAGTTCCGGTCACGCGTTATAACCAGCCGGGCCGTTTGTTTCTGATGAACGGCAAGCCGATTATGATGTTGAGCCAGGCGGACCTTGATGAAGGTGATGATCTGACCCTTGACCAGGCGGCGCAGCGCGTACTGGCCAGAATGGAGACACAGCGCAGCTCGCTGCGTGAACAGTACAACAAAACCTATCTGGCACTGGCAATCGTTAAAGTCCTCATCGGCACGCTGGTGCTGGCCGCGATCTACTACGCGGCCTGGCGTTCCTGGCGCCGGGTGCGCCGCTTCTTTCATCTGCGGATCCTTGAAAAGCGCAGCTGGATCCCGCAAAACTGGCGACGTTTTCTTGGCAATATCGAAACCAAACTGTATGCCCTGCTGATGATTCTGCTGGGCATCCTGGCGCTGTACGCCTGGCTGAGCTGGGCGTTTGGCCTGTTTCCGTGGACCCGGGTGTGGAGCGAATCGCTCGGTGACTGGTCGGTGGGCGTCCTGCAGGAGATCGCGCTGTCCATCGCCTCCGCCCTGCCAGGCCTGATGATCGTGCTGATTATCCTGTTGATCACCTGGTTTTTTATCCGCCTGGTCAAACTGCTGCTGAGCCAGGTGGAGGCCGGACGGCTGCACATTCCCGGCCTGCATCCGGAAACCGTCGGCGCCACCCGCAAGCTGATCTCGGTGATAATCTGGCTCTTCGCCCTGTCGGCGGCCTATCCGTTCCTTCCCGGCGCCAACTCGCTGGCGTTTAAAGGGATTAGCGTCTTCTTCGGCCTGATGTTAACCCTCGGTTCCGCCGGCGTCATGAACCATGCAATGAGCGGGCTGGTGCTGATTTACTCCCGCGCGTTGCACAAAGGAGATGTAATCCGTATTGCCGATAACGAGGGCAAAGTCAGCGAAATCGGCATGCTGGCCACCAAAATCATCACCCGGGAAAACTACGTGGTGACGGTGCCAAATGCGGTGGTCGTCAGCGGAAAAATCACCAATCTCAGCGTGCCAGACAACGACACCGGCGGCAACGGTATTAACCTCACTACCGGCGTGACCATCGGCTATGACACCCCGTGGCGTCAGGTGCAGGCCATGCTCGAACTGGCGGCACACCGTGCGCCAGGCATCGACCATCGCCAGCCGCCGCTGGTTCGCCAGTTGGGCCTGATGGACTGGTATGTCTCCTACGAGCTGCAGGTCAGGCTGCTGGCGGAAACCTCACTGTCCGACGCCCGTACCGCGCTGCACAGCAATATTCAGGATGTTTTCAATGAATTTGGCGTCCAGATCATGTCGCCGAACTTTGTGATGCAGCCGAAGGGCTCGGTGGTGGTGGCGAAAGAGGACTGGTATGCCGAACCGGCGCTGGCGCCGCAGCAAGATGATGTGAAATCAGTGTAACGTCATTGCTGGCCGGCTCGCGCATTGCGACCAGCCAGCACCGTCAGGATTAAGCCGTTTTACCGTCCAGCTCATCGAACACCTGCTGCGCCAGATGCAGGGTGGCATTGGCCGCCGGCAGGCCGCAGTAGAGCGCCGAGTGCATGATCAGCTCTTTCAGCTCATCGCGGGTGACGCCGTTATTAAACGCCGCCCGCAGATGCATTTTCAGCTCGGCCTCGCGGTTGAGAGCAATCAGCATCGCGATGGTGATCATGCTGCGGGTGTGATGGTCCAGACCCGGCCTGGTCCAGGTTTCGCCCCACGCGTAGCGGGTAATAAAATCCTGAAACTCTTCATTGAGCGGGGTCAGATTGTGCAGCGTGCGGTCAACGTGGGCATCGCCCAGTACTTTGCGACGCACCTTCATACCCTGCTCATAACGCGCCTTATCATCCATGCTGTTCCCCCTGGAAGAAGCCTAGCAGCGCGGCGCTAAATTCGGCCGGCGATTCGATACTGGAGAGGTGCGATGCCGCGACCACCACCACCTGTGATGCCGGGATCTGTTGATGCAGGAAGTTGGCATCCACCACGGTAGTGACAGGGTCACTTTCCCCGGCGATAATCAGCGTCGGTACACTAATTTGCCCGACTTCTGCCCGCAGGTCAGCGCCCGCCAGGGCTTCACAACACTCGGCGTAGCCTTCGGCGTTGCTGTGGGTCAGCTGATGACACAGTGCCTCCACCACTTCCGGCGCGCGCTGCCGGAAGCGGTCGGTGAACCAACGGTCCGCCGCCCCCGCCGCCACCACGTCCATTCCTTCCTGACGCACGGCCCGGGCGCGGGAAAGCCAGCCGGCCTGATCGCCAATGCGCGCCGCGGTGTTAGCCACCGCGATACCGTAAAAACGTTCGGGCGCAAAACGGCCCAGCCACAGCCCGGTCAGGCCGCCCATGGAGATCCCGCAGAACCAGGCTTTGGCAATATTGAGCTGGTCGAGCAGCGCGATGACATCTTCGCCAAGCTGCGCCAGCGTCACCTTGCCGGATTTACTGGTTTTACCATGACCGTGGGTATCGTAACGCAGCACGCGGAACTGGCGAGTTAAGGCCGCGAGCTGCGGCTGCCACATCTCGCGGGTCGTGCCCAGCGAGTTCGAAAGCACAATTACCGGCGCGCCTTCCGGCCCGTCCAGCTGATAATCAAGGTTCATGCCGTTGCTCCTTGTAACGCGCCAGCACCTGGCGCACAAAATAGTCGGCGCTGCCGGTGGCCGTGGCCGGATCCAGCAGCTGCGTTAAACGGGAAGTCGGGAGATGTTGGCTGACCTGCGGGTCGTTCTCCAGCAGCGTCAGCAACGGGCGGGACTCGTCGATTGCCCGCCGACACAGCGCCTCAATGCAGTGGTGGGCATCGGCTTTGCCGATAAACGCCGCCAGCGCCAGGGTCACCGCTTCCGCCATAATCAACCCGTGGGTGATATCGAGGTCGGCCCGCATTTTCTGTGGGAAGACCTGCATGTCGCGCACCAGGCTCTCGCTCTGCGCCAGCGCGCCGCCGACCAACATCAGCAGCTCCGGCAGAGTCTCCCATTCGGCTTGCCAGCCGCCGAGCGCACGCTCATGCTGTTGGATCTGGCTGGCGTACAGCGTCGCCACCAGACCGGGCGTGCGCTGGGAGGCCGTTAAAATAGCGCTGCAAGCGATCGGGTTGCGCTTGTGCGGCATGGTGGAGGAACCGCCGCGCCCTTCTGCTACCGGCTCGCCCACTTCCGCCACTTCGGTTTGCATCAGTAACGAGAAATCGTTGGCAAATTTGCCGAGAGTGCCGCACAGTCCGGCGAACCAGGCGCCGACTTCCAGCAGCCGGTCACGCTGGCTGTGCCACGGCGTGTCCGGGAGCGCCAACTGGAGCATGGTTGCCAGCTGTTCCGCCACCGGCGGACCATCCGCTTTTAGCGAATCCAGCGTGCCCGCCGCGCCGCCAAACTGCAGCACCAGCACCCGCGGGCGCATCTCCCGCAGCCGCTGCTGCCAGCGCAGCAGCGCATCCAGAGTGCCCGCCAGCTTCAGGCCAAAGGTCACCGGCAGCGCGTGCTGCATCCAGGTCCGGCCCGGCATCACGGTGTGTTGATAGCGCTCTGCTTGCTGAGCGAAAGCGTCGATCAGCCGCTGAAGCAGCTGATCGGTGTCGTCTAGCGCGCCGCGCAGCTGTAGCACCAGGCCGCTGTCGATGGCATCCTGGCTGGTGGCTCCCCAGTGAACATAGCGCGCGGCCTCTGGGTCGTGCGCTTTGACTCTGGCCGTCAGCTGTTTTACCAGCGGGATCGCCAGATTGCCGGCGTTGACCGCCGCCAGCCCGAGAGCGGGAAAATCGATCTGCGCCTGCTGGCAGGCGTTGACGATCGGGGCAACCGCCGCCGCCGGCACGATGCCGCAGGCGGCCTGCGCGCGGACCAGCGCCGCTTCAAAATCCAGCATCCCCTGTACCCGCTGCGCGTCGCTAAACCAGTCGGTCAGCGGACTGCCGCGCAACATTGGGGTCAACAAGCTCATTCGCGCTCCTTAAACTCGTTCAATAATCAGCGCAATCCCCTGACCAACGCCGATGCACATGGTGCACAGCGCATAGCGGCCACCGGTGCGACGCAGCTGGTAGGCCGCGGTCATGGCCAGGCGCCCGCCAGATGCCCCTAAAGGATGGCCGAGGGCAATCGCACCGCCGTTGGGATTGACGTGCGCCGCATCATCCGGCAGCCCCAGATCGCGGGTAACGGCCAGTGCCTGAGCGGCGAACGCTTCGTTCAGTTCAATCACGTCCATCTGGCCCAGCGTCAGCCCGGTCTGCGCCAGTACCTTACGCACAGCCGGAGCCGGGCCAAACCCCATAATCCGCGGCGCCACGCCTGCGGTTGCAATACCCACTACCCGCGCCAGCGGTTGCAGGTCGTTGACCGCGAGCGCCTGCTCGCTGGCCAGCAACAAGGCACAAGCGCCATCGTTGACGCCGGAGGCATTCCCGGCGGTCACCGAACCGTCCGGCCGCACCACCCCTTTGAGTTTCGCCAGCGCCTCAGCGGAGGTGCTGCGCGGATGCTCATCCCGGGTAAACAGCAGCGGTTCACCTTTCCGCTGGGGGATGGAGACGGCTATCAGCTCATCGTCGAAACGCCCGGCTTCCTGCGCCTGAGCGGTACGCATCTGGCTGCGCAGCGCAAAAGCATCCTGATCGGCACGCGAGATACCAAAATCTGTCGCCACGTTTTCGGCGGTCTCCGGCATCGAATCCACGCCGTACAGCGCTTTCATCCGGGCGTTGATAAAACGCCAGCCGATGGTGGTATCTTCAATCTGCATGTTCCGGCTGTAGGCGTTCTCGGCCTTACCCATCACGAAAGGCGCCCGCGACATGCTCTCTACGCCGCCAGCAATCATCAGCTGAGTTTCGCCGCTTTTAATGGCGCGCGCTGCGACGCCGATCGCATCAAGGCTGGAGCCACACAGGCGGTTGATGGTGCTGCCAGGCACCGTTTGCGGAAAACCGGCCAGCAGCAGCGCCATGCGCGCGACGTTGCGATTATCTTCCCCGGCCTGGTTTGCACAGCCGTAGATCACATCGTCAATGCGCGCGGGATCCAGTCCCGGATGGCGTTCCAGCAGCGCTTTCAGCGGCAAAGCGCCTAAATCATCCGCGCGAACCGGCGCCAGGGTACCACCAAAACGACCGAACGGTGTACGCACCGCATCACAGATAAATGCCTGATTCATCATAGGTTCCTTACGCGCTTTCTGCCAGAAGTTCGAACGTCAGCGTCACCGGCGTGATGCGCTGCAGTTCCTCAAACGAGAGACCGTTAAAAATTTCCCGGACGACCGGTCCGGTCGGGGTGATGTCAATCACCGCCAGGTCGGTGTAAATCCGGCTGACGCAGGCCACGCCGGTGAGCGGATAGCTGCAGTGTTCAACCAGTTTGCATTCGCCGTCGCGGGTCAGGTGGTCCATCATCACGAAGACCTGACGTGCGCCGATGGCCAGATCCATCGCCCCACCCACCGCCGGAATCGAATCCGGGGCACCGGTGCTCCAGTTGGCGAGATCGCCGGAAGCAGAGACCTGATAAGCGCCGAGTACGCAGATATCGAGATGGCCGCCGCGCATCATGGCGAAGGAGTCGCCGTGGTGGAAGAAGCAGCCGCCTTTGAGCAGCGTCACGTACTCTTTACCGGCGTTAATCAGCTCCGGATCTTCTTCGCCAGGTTCGGGACGAGCGCCCATCCCCAGCAGGCCATTTTCGCTGTGCAGGAACACTTCTTTATCGCTCGGCAGGTAGTTGGCGATGCGGGTAGGTAAACCGATGCCGAGGTTGACATAGGCCCCTTCCGGGATATCGCGAGCGACTCGCTGGGCCATTTCATCGCGGGTTAGTTTTTGCATGTCTGGCTCCTCAGGCGCGTAGTGCAACGTTCAGGTTTTCCAGCGAGAAGACGCGCTGAACAAAAATCCCCGGGGTGATGACGTTTTCCGGATCAAGGTCGCCAAGGCCTACCAGCGCGGAGACTTCCACAATGGTGGTTTTGGCGGCGGTCGCCATAATCGGCCCGAAATTACGCGCCGCTTTGCGATACACCAGGTTGCCCCAGCGGTCCGCCTGATGGGCTTTGATCAGGGCAAAATCGGCCTTAATCGGATATTCCAGCACGTAGTGGCGGCCATCAATTTCGCGGGTCTCTTTGCCTTCCGCCAGCGGCGTACCGTACCCGGTCGGGGTGAAAATCGCCCCCAGCCCGGCGCCAGCGGCCTGAATCCGTGCGGCCAGATTGCCCTGCGGGACTAGCTCCAGCTCGACTTTGCCGCGGCGGTACAGGTCGTCAAAAATCTGTGAATCCACCTGACGCGGGAAAGAGCACACCATCTTTCTCACCCGTCCAGCCTTCAGCAGCGCCGCGAGGCCAACTTCCCCGTTTCCCGCATTGTTGTTAATAATGGTGAGGTCACGGGCGCCCTGTTCAATCAGGGCATCAATCAGATACGTTGGCTGGCCGGCGGGGCCAAAGCCGCCGATCATGATGGTCGCGCCGTCGTGAATCCCGGCGATGGCATCGCTTAGCGTCGACACGCTTTTATCAATCATCAGGTCGCTCCTTTATGTGCGGTAATCGCACTTATATGCGTTGTTCGCACAAAATGTGACCCGCTTAACGATGTTGGTCAAGGGCGATAATCGAAATATGGTGCGATAATCGAACATCGTATATCTTTAACGAAAGAATGTGATCGATGGCAAATATGGAGAAGAAAATGGAGAAGCATCCAGACGATGTTCTGACGGGCGATAGCGATCCGTTTAAGGGCGATCCGAACTTTATGGCCTCACTGGCTCGCGGGCTGGAAGTGATTCAGGCCTTTACCCCGCAGCGCCCGGTGTTGTCGATCTCGCAAATCAGTCAGAAGACCGGGATCCCGCGTGCGGCGGTGCGTCGCTGCCTGTACACCCTGGGTAAGCTGGGTTTTGTCTACGCGGAAGATGGTAAGAATTTTCAGCTGCGCCCGCGTATTCTGGCGCTCGGTCACGCGTGGCTGGCCTCTACGCCGCTGGCGCGCTCGGCGCAGCCGGTGCTCAAGCACCTGAGCGAGATGCTCAACGAGTCCTGCTCTATCGCCACCCTCGACGGCGACGATATTCTGTACATTGCCCGCGCCTCCAGCTCGCGGATCATGACCATCGACCTCGACATTGGCAGCCGTCTGCCGGCCTGGGCTACTTCGATGGGCCGGGTGCTGTTAAGCCACCAGCCGGAAGAGAAGCTGAACGATATGCTGGCGCGGGTGACGATGATTCGCTATACCCCGCAGACGGTGGATTCGGTGAATAAGCTGCGCGCCGAGCTCAAGCGCGTGCACCAGCAGGGTTATGCGCTCAACGATCAGGAGCTGGAGATGGGGCTGCGGTCGCTGGCGGTGCCGCTGTTCAACCCGCAGGGTCAGGTTCAGGCGGCGCTCAACGTCGGGGTACATGCCGGGCAGGTGTCTACCCGGGAGATGGTTGAACGTGTGCTGCCCGAGCTGCAAAAAGCGGCCCGGGAGCTGACGCTGTTACTGCGCTAGCGGCTGCGTTTGGCGTGACGTTCCCAGGTTTCCTGCTTCGCCTCAGCGGATTTGCGCAACGCCACGTAGCACGCCCCGCTGCCGCCATGGTGCGCTGAGGCCACGCAGAACGCCTGGACTTCGGGCAGTTCGACCAGCCAGCGCGCCAGGTAGCTGCGAATGATATTGGCGTGGGCGTCATCCTCCCGCCCTTTGCCATGGACGATCAGCACGTTGCGCAACGCCTCTTTTTGCGCCTGCACGATAAAAGCAAACAGCATCTGCCGGCACTGTTCGACCGGCTGGCGCAGCAGATTCAGGCTGGCCTGCTGGCTATATTTCCCCAGCCGCAGCTTGTCCAGCACGCCGTTTTGCAGCCCTTCGCGTTTAAATTCCAGAGGCGTCGCCAGCGGCACAATATCGAGATAACCGGTGGTGAGCATGTTATCCAGCTGCAGGATATCCAGACGCTGCACCGGGCGGCTATTGCGCTCGGGATGCCAGCGCACGTCATTCCCGCGCTTCAGCGGTTGGACATCTTCCATGGCGCCAAGAAATAGCGATTTGTCGTCAAGATTCATGAGCACTCCTCCGGCTACTACCGAGGGCTACTATAGCCGCCGCGCCCTGGCGGCTCAATGCGTTTGTCGACAACCGCTGGCAAAGTGAACCCCGGCGCTTCAGTCAGGAAACTGGTGACGACTCTGGCGACGAAACTGGGTGATCAGCGATGCGGTCAGCGGAGTCTGGCGCATATCCCGCCGCTGGATCAGGTAATAGGTCGCTTTGGGCAACGTTTCGCGCACGTTAATCATCACCAGCTTGTCGGCAATCATCGGATCGCTTCCCAACTCCACCGGCAAAATGCTGAGAAAATCGCTCTGCACCACCAGGCTGATGCATGAGGAGAAGGTTTCGCACACGATGCCGACGTGGGGGATCTGCGCCCGGTGGCTGAACAGATCCTGAAGCTGTTTAAAGTAGCTGCCGCGCGGCGTCGGCATGGTCCAGCTGTAGTCCAGCAGCGCATCGATGGAGGTGGCCTGCGCCGCAGGGTGCCCGGTGCGGGCGAAAACCGCAAACGGCTTTTCAAACAGCTTTTCAAAGCTAAATTCGTGGTCGTAGGGGCCGGGATAGTAGGTATTGATGGTGAAGTCGAGTTCGCCCTGACGCAGTTCATTGATCATCGACAGCAGCTGGCCTTCCATGATCCGCACCTTCACCAGCGGATGCTGCTGATGGAAACGGCAAATCACCGACGGCATCAGCGAACGCGCGACGCTGGCGCCCAGGCCAATATTAATCTGCCCGGTCAGCGCCCCCTGGCGTTGCAGCAGATCCTCCTGCGCTGCCCGCAACTCCTCGATAATCAGGCTGGCATGCTGATAGAAGCTTTCGCCATTCTCCGTCAGCGATACCCCCTGGCTGCGGCGCACGAACAGCTGAGCCGACAGTCCCTCTTCCAGCTCTTTGATCGCCTTGGTCAACGCCGGTTGCGACAGCGCCAGGGTGCGGCTGGCACCGCGAATGCTGCCCTGGCGGGCGACCTCAACGAAGGCGCGAATTTGATGAAATTTAATCTGAAAAGACATCGTCGTGGTGATAACCGTTGTTTATCAAACAGAAGAAAATGGCATCTACTGTAATGCAAACTGTTGTGGCAACGTAAGAATGTGCTGACGAAAAACCCGCCAGTGATAAGTAAAAGCTATCACACCGTGAACAACATCACATTTTTAAATATGACAGGACCTGGTTATGCCGCTACTCAATGAATACATCCGCCAGCTGGTGCCGGAAATGACGCAATGGCGTCGCGATTTACACCACTATGCCGAGTCCGGCTGGCTCGAGTTTCGTACCGCCAGCAAGGTCGCTGAGATCTTACATCGGCTGGGCTATGACCTGGCGCTGGGCCGCGATGTCATCGATGCCGGGAGCCGAATGGGATTGCCGGATGAGGCGACCCTCGCCAGCGCCTTTTTACGCGCCCGTGAACAGGGTGCGCCGGAGCCGTGGCTGAGCGCCTTTGAAGGCGGATTCGCCGGGGTGGTCGCGACCCTGGATACCGGGCGCTCCGGACCGACGCTGGCCTTTAGGGTCGATATGGACGCCCTCGATCTGAACGAGCAGACCGATGACCATCACCGCCCGTACCGCGAGCATTTTGCCTCCTGCAATCAGGGGATGATGCACGCCTGCGGCCATGACGGCCACACCGCAATTGGCCTCGGACTGGCCCACGTGCTGAAGCACTATGCCGACCGGCTAAACGGGGTGATTAAACTGATCTTCCAGCCAGCCGAAGAAGGCACCCGCGGGGCGCGGGCAATGGTCGCGGCGGGGGTGCTCGACAACGTCGACTACTTCACCGCGATCCATATCGGCACCGGCGTACCGGTCGGCACGGTGGTGTGCGGCGGGGATAATTTCATGGCGACCACCAAATTCGACGTTGAGTTCACCGGCGTCGCGGCGCACGCGGGCGGCAAACCGGAAGACGGTCGAAACGCCCTGCTTGCCGCCGCCCAAGCAGCACTTGGTCTGCACGCTATCGCCCCACACAGCGCGGGGGCCTCAAGGGTCAACGTCGGGGTGATGCAGGCGGGTACCGGCCGCAATGTGGTCCCTTCCGGCGCCCTGCTCAAAGTCGAAACCCGCGGTGAAACCGAAGCCATCAACCAGTATGTCTTTGAGCGGGCACAGGCGGTGATCGACGGTGCCGCGGCGATGTACGGCGCCAGCGTCAACGTCCGGCTGATGGGGGCCGCTACCTCCAGCGCGCCTTCACCGGCATGGGTCAACTATCTGCGCGAACAGGCCGCCCAGGTCCCGGGGGTTGAACAGGCCATCGACCGTATCGCCGCTCCGGCTGGCTCGGAAGATGCCACCCTGATGATGGCCCGGGTGCAGGAGCAGAACGGCCAGGCCTCGTACATGATTTTTGGCACCGAACTCAGCGCCGGGCATCACAACGAGCGGTTCGATTTCGATGAGAACGTTATGGCCATGGCCGTTGAAACCTTAGCGCTCACCGCCCTTAATTTTCCCTGGCAGCGAGGTGTGTAATGGAGAATATCTATCGCTTTGTCGATGAGACCATCGATGCACGCGCGGCTGAGTTTAGCGCCATCGCCGATGAGATCTGGGATCACCCGGAAACACGCTTTGAAGAGTTCTGGTCCGCCGGGCGGCTGGCGGCGGCGCTCGAAGCCGAAGGTTTTCAGCTTACCCTTGACGCCGGCGGGATCCCCAACGCCTTTATTGCCAGCGTCGGTCACGGCAAACCGGTTATCGCCCTGCTGGGAGAATATGATGCGCTGGCGGGACTGAGCCAGCAGGCGCACTGCGCGCATCAGACCAGTGACACGCCGGGTGAAAATGGCCACGGCTGTGGACATAACCTGCTGGGCACCGCCGCCTTTGCCGCCGCCGTGGCCGGCAAAAACTGGCTACAACAGCATGGCGGCAGCGGCACCTTGCGTTTCTACGGCTGCCCTGGCGAAGAAGGCGGTTCCGGCAAAACCTTTATGGTTCGCGAGGGGCTGTTTGACGATGTCGATGCCGCCCTGACGTGGCATCCGGAAGCCTGGGCCGGCATGTTCAGCACCAGCACGCTGGCCAATATTCAGGCGGCCTGGCGCTTCAGCGGTACCGCCGCTCATGCCGCTAATTCGCCGCATCTTGGCCGCAGTGCCCTCGATGCCGTCACCCTGATGACCACCGGCACTAACTTCCTCAACGAGCACATCATTGAGAAAGCGCGCGTCCACTACGCCATCACCGACAGCGGCGGTATTTCGCCAAACGTGGTACAGGCGCAGGCAGAAGTGCTCTATTTGATTCGCGCGCCGGAGATGGCGGACGTGCAGCAGATCTACGCCCGTATCGAAAAAATAGCTCAGGGCGCCGCGCTGATGACCGAGACCACCGTCAGTTGCCGCTTCGAAAAAGCCTGCTCCGGATATCTGCCGAATCGCACGCTGGAAGCGGCAATGTATGAGGCGGTCTGCCACTTTGGCACCCCGTCATGGAGCGAGGAGGATCGCGCCTTCGCCAGCGAGATCCGCGCGACCCTTCGCGAAAACGACCGCACCAACAGCCTGAACAATATCGCTATTACCGGCGGTGAAGCGGGAAAAAACTTTGCCCGCCGCCATCGCGACGCCCTGCTGGCAGACGAAGTCGCCCCCTGGAACGCAACCGACAACATCCTGGCAGGATCAACCGACGTGGGCGATGTCAGCTGGAAAGCCCCGGTCGCCCAGTGCTTCAGCCCCTGTTTTGCCATCGGGACGCCGCTGCACAGCTGGCAGTTGGTGAGCCAGGGGCGAACCGCCATTGCCCACAAGGGCATGCTGCTGGCGGGGAAAGTGCTGGGGGCGACGGCCATTCGCCTGCTCGGCGACCCGGCGCTGCGACAAGCCAGTCAGCAAGAACTGGCGCAGCAGTTAGCGGAGCGGCCTTATCACTGCCCGATCCCGCAAAGTGTGACACCGTCACCTTTAAAATAATAAAACAATAACCAACACAACAACATAACAACCAACACAACGACGACTGAGGAATGCCCATGAGTATGTCATCCATACCGTCGCCTTCCCCCACCGGGAAGCTCTATGGCTGGGTTGAGAAGGTCGGGAATAAGGTCCCGCACCCTTTTTTGCTGTTTATCTATTTGATCGTGGCGTTGGCGCTGGCTACCGCCGCACTTTCGGCCTTTGATGTCAGCGTGATTAACCCGACGGACGGTTCCACCGTCGCGGTGAAGAACCTGCTGAGCATTGAAGGGCTGCACTGGTTTTTGCCTAACGTTATCAAGAACTTCAGCGGTTTTGCTCCTCTCGGAGCGATTCTCGCGCTGGTGCTCGGCGCCGGGCTTGCCGAACGGGTGGGCCTGCTGCCGGCGTTGATGGTCAAAATGGCCTCCCACGTCAGCGCGCGCTATGCCAGCTATATGGTGCTGTTTATCGCCTTTTTCAGCCATATTTCGTCTGACGCCGCCCTGGTGATTATGCCGCCGCTGGGGGCATTGATGTTCCTGGCCGTTGGCCGGCATCCGGTCGCCGGACTGCTGGCGGCGATTGCCGGCGTCGGCTGCGGGTTTACCGCAAATTTGCTGATCGTCACCACCGACGTGCTGCTGTCCGGAATTAGCACCGAGGCGGCAAAAACCCTCGATGGCTCGCTGCACGTCAGCGTAATCGATAACTGGTACTTTATGGCCAGTTCGGTGATCGTGCTGACCCTGGTGGGTGGCCTGATCACCGATAAGCTTATCGAGCCGCGGCTGGGGAAATGGGAAGGCCGCAGCGAGGACGCCCTGCAGGCGCTGACGCCGGAGCAACGGTTTGGCCTGCGGGTCGCCGGGATTGCGGCGCTGGTGTTTATCGGCCTGATTGCCATTATGGTGGTGCCGGAGAGCGGCATTTTGCGCGATCCCGTCGCCCACACGGTCATGCCCTCACCGTTTATTAAAGGCATTGTGCCGCTGATCATCTTTTTCTTCTTTTTCGTCTCCCTGGCGTACGGTATCGCCACCGGGAAAATTCGTCGTCAGGCCGATTTACCGCCGTTAATGATCGAGCCGATGAAAGAGATGGCCGGATTTATCGTGATGGTGTTCCCGCTGGCCCAGTTTGTTGCCATTTTCAACT
The DNA here is from genome assembly GCF_051131755.1 of Klebsiella sp. R445. Taxonomy (NCBI): domain Bacteria; kingdom Pseudomonadati; phylum Pseudomonadota; class Gammaproteobacteria; order Enterobacterales; family Enterobacteriaceae; genus Klebsiella; species Klebsiella sp. R445. Next base: position 286,187 of record NZ_CP180446.1, on the reverse strand, counting down.
GGAGCAATATGGGGAAATTTATGGCGGTGGGACTGACTGACCTGCTGGAGCACGCTGGATTAAACGGCATTCCGGCTTTTGTGGGTCTGGCACTGCTGTCGGCGTTTTTGTGCATGTTTATTGCCAGCGGTTCGGCAATCTGGTCCATTCTGGCGCCGATCTTTGTGCCGATGTTTATGCTGCTCGGTTTTCACCCGGCCTTTGCGCAGATTCTGTTTCGCATCGCCGACTCCTCGGTGCTGCCTCTGGCGCCGGTATCGCCGTTCGTCCCGCTGTTTCTCGGCTTCCTGCAACGCTATCGCGCGGATGCAAAACTCGGGACCTACTATTCGCTGGTGCTACCCTACCCGCTGATATTCCTCGCGGTCTGGCTGCTGATGCTGGTGGCGTGGTACTGGCTGGGTTTACCGATTGGTCCGGGCATTTACCCGCGTCTGCACTAACGGAAAGAACGAGGTGGCCAGCGTCTGGCCACCATCAGAATCAAAAATGCTTCTTCTTAAACTGCATGCCTTTCAGCGTCTTATAAACAGACTCGACCATCATAGAGGCAGCGTTAATCAACAACGCACTGATAATTAAGATTACAATCCCAGTCAGAATGTATTGCATATCGTTACCTTTTAGGTTGGCAAAAAAATGCCAACACCGAGGTGTTGGCAAAATAATTGACTCAAGGAATGCCTGTATATTTATTGACGGCGCCGGGTGCCTCCCGGTGAATTAGCCCGTTCTCACTAATTCGCGTGCGTATGACAAACTGCAGAGAAAAATGAACAGGACGCTCCTCCGCACAGGGGAATTCGCCGCGAAGCAAAAGTAACAAAAACCCTTTGCCTACGCGCGGCGTAATTAATACAAAAATAAACATCACCGGCATGAATATATGGTGCCAGTAATCGGTTTTCGAAGACGACTCAAGATTGAAAAATAGCGCCATTTTCTTCCCCAGGTAACGCCCTTCATCACCGTGCTGGTGATTCTCTTTCAGGAGTATAGTTGCCGGTAAAGACGACGTGATATCTTGTTGTGATACTGCCGCGATTATTATGCGGCACAGACGATCGGGAGAAACGATGCTGGTACTGCTTCAGGACAAAATTGACACCCCGCTGGGGCCATTATGGATTATCTGTGACGAGCAGTTCCGCCTGCGCGCCGTTGAATGGGAAGAGCATAGTGAGCGTATGGAGCAGTTGCTGGATCTGCACTATCGCGGCGAAAGCTACCAACGTGTATCAACCCGTGACCCCGGTGGCTTAAGTCGTAAGCTCGACGCCTACTTTGCCGGCGACCTCGATGTCATTGCCACCTTACCCACGGCCACGGCGGGCACCCCGTTTCAGCGTGAAGTCTGGCAAACCCTGCGCACTATCCCCTGCGGACACGTCATGCATTATGGTCAGCTGGCTGAAACATTAGGTCGCCCTGGTGCTGCCCGCGCGGTGGGTGCCGCCAATGGCTCCAATCCGATCAGTATCGTCGTGCCCTGTCATCGGGTAATAGGCCGTAACGGCACCATGACCGGTTATGCCGGTGGCGTGCAGCGCAAAGAGTGGTTATTGCGCCATGAAGGGTATTTGCTGCTTTAGCGCTCTGTGCCTTTTATCGGAATCATCCGGCAACTTTACAATCAATTTAGGGTAAACATATTGCCTATTATCAATAAGATAAAAGTAATATTGCATTTACCCTTTTAATATTACGTGTTTCACCGGTTCGAGACTTACCTGCTCACCAAAAAGATGTTAAAATTGACCAATATCAATTAAGGCTTGAGCAGACTTATGATCCCAGAAAAGAGAATTATTCGACGCATTCAGTCTGGCGGTTGCGCAATCCATTGTCAGGATTGCAGCATTAGCCAGCTTTGCATCCCTTTTACTCTGAACGAGCACGAGCTTGATCAGCTGGATAATATCATCGAGCGTAAAAAGCCTATCCAGAAAGGACAGACCCTGTTCAAAGCTGGTGATGAGCTGAAATCTCTGTATGCGATCCGTTCTGGTACCATCAAGAGCTACACGATCACCGAACAAGGTGACGAACAGATTACCGGTTTCCACCTGGCGGGCGATTTAGTCGGTTTTGATGCTATTGGCACCGCACTGCACCCGAGCTTTGCGCAGGCGCTGGAAACCTCAATGGTCTGCGAAATTCCTTTCGAAACGCTGGACGATCTTTCCGGAAAAATGCCGAACCTGCGTCAGCAGATGATGCGTCTGATGAGCGGCGAGATTAAGGGCGATCAGGATATGATTCTGCTGCTTTCCAAAAAGAATGCAGAAGAGCGCCTGGCGGCCTTTATCTACAATCTGTCCCGTCGTTTCGCGCAGCGCGGTTTCTCGCCTCGTGAGTTCCGCCTGACGATGACCCGCGGCGATATCGGTAACTACCTGGGTCTGACGGTAGAGACCATCAGCCGTCTGCTGGGCCGTTTCCAGAAAAGCGGTATGCTGGCAGTAAAAGGCAAATACATCACCATCGAGAACAGCGACCTGCTTGCGCAACTCGCAGGCCAGGCCCGCAACGTCGCCTGACCCTTCGTTTTTCCCTTGCCAGACCGCTAATTTTTTCTGATTTGTTGATCTGGCAAGGGTCATCCCCTGTTTCATTTCATTCATATAGGTTATCTTTTTAATTACAGACTGTGGTTACAGTTGTAAGGAGACCCTGTATGGCGAAGTATCAGAACATGCTGGTAGTAATCGACCCCAATCAGGACGACCAGCCTGCATTGCGGCGTGCGGTGTATCTACACCAACGGATTGGTGGACGCATCAAAGCCTTTTTGCCGATCTATGATTTTTCCTATGAGATGACCACGCTGCTATCGCCCGACGAGCGTACGGCGATGCGTCAGGGTGTCATCAGTCAACGTAGTGCCTGGATCAAAGAGCAGGCGCGGTTTTATATTGAGTCCGGTATTCCGATCGACATTAAAGTGGTGTGGCACAATCGACCCTTCGAAGCCATTATCCAGGAGATCCTCACCGACAAACACGATTTACTGCTGAAGATGGCGCACCAGCATGACAAGCTGGAGGCGGTGATTTTCACTCCTACCGACTGGCATCTGCTGCGCAAATGTCCCTGCCCGGTGTGGATGGTCAAGGATCAGCCGTGGCCGGAAGGCGGCAAGGCGCTGGTGGCGGTGAACCTTGCCAGTGAAGAAAACTATCACGACGCGTTAAACGAGAAGTTAGTCAAAGAGACGCTGGAGCTGGCAGACCAGGTCAACCATACCGAAGTCCATCTGGTTGGTGCCTATCCGGTGACCCCAATCAACATCGCCATTGAACTTCCCGATTTTGACCCGAGTATCTACAACGACGCGATTCGCGGCCAGCATCTGCTGGCAATGAAAGCGCTGCGACAAAAATTTGGCATTGACGAAAACCGCACCCACGTTGAGAAAGGGTTACCTGAAGAGGTGATCCCTGATCTCTCTGAGCATCTGCAGGCGGGGATTGTCGTGTTAGGTACCGTCGGGCGTACCGGGATATCGGCGGCGTTTCTCGGCAATACCGCCGAGCAGGTGATCGACCATCTACGCTGCGATCTGCTGGTACTCAAGCCGGAACAATATAAAACCCCGGTTGAAATTGACGACGAAGACGACGATTAATATCACCGCTGAATTACCGGTGTACGTCACTGTATCCCCTGCTCCGGCGGGGGATATTTTTTTCGTCACTCAACCCTGCTGGCATAAAAAAAGGGCCTTCCGGCCCCGTTCATCGCGATACTACAGCCATGCTGCTGTTAATGAATACCTAAACGCCACGCGTGATCGATCTCTTCTTTCAGTTCAAGTGCGGAGAGAGACATCAGATCGGCAAATTCCAGCTCGAGTAGTTTGAATTTTTTCAGGTACTGTGCGGGGGTTAAAGCCGTTGGGTCACGACGCAGGAACTCGATGGCCATTTGTGCGGGGGTTAATTCGGTATCCATAATATCCTCAGTATGATGAAAAAACAGGTTTAGTATAGCACTCCGGGTGATGGTTTTATGAGCAATTAATGGCCTTGCTGTATATATGAAAAAGCCGTCTCAGCAGAGACGGCTTCATAATTAAAGAGTATTTAGGACGATGATGGATTACAGTGCTTTGAGGATGGCATCCACGCTGGCTTTCGCATCACCGAACAGCATATGGGTATTATCTTTAAAGAACAGCGGGTTCTGTACACCAGCATAGCCGGTATTCATTGAACGCTTAAAGACCACCACATTCTGCGCTTTCCACACTTCCAGTACCGGCATGCCGGCAATCGGGCTCTTCGGATCGTCCTGCGCCGCCGGGTTAACGGTGTCGTTCGCGCCGATAACCAGCACGGTGTCGGTGTCGGTGAAATCATCGTTGATCTCATCCATTTCCAGCACCACGTCGTACGGCACTTTCGCTTCCGCCAGCAGCACGTTCATATGTCCAGGTAAACGACCGGCAACCGGGTGAATACCAAAACGAACTTTGATGCCACGAGCGCGCAGTCGTTCGGTAATCTCAGCCACCGGATACTGCGCCTGCGCCACCGCCATGCCGTAGCCTGGGGTGATGATCACCGAGTGCGAGTTTTTCAGCATTTCAGCGGTATCTTCGGCGCTGATTTCGCGGTGTTCACCCACTTCCTCATCGCTACCGGTTGAGGAACCATCGGTACCAAAACCACCGGCAATAACGCTGAAGAACGAACGGTTCATCGCCTTACACATGATGTAGGAGAGAATCGCCCCTGACGACCCCACCAGCGCACCGGTGACGATCAGCAGGTCGTTGCTCAGCATAAAGCCTGCCGCCGCTGCCGCCCAGCCAGAGTAGGAGTTCAGCATCGACACCACTACCGGCATATCTGCGCCACCGATGGAGGCTACCAGGTGCCAGCCAAAGGCCAGAGCGATAACGGTCATCACCAGCAGCGCCAGCACCTGAGTAGCGGTGCTGTCGGTGCGGACAAAGGCCACCAGCAGCAGGAAGGAAACCACCAGTGCCGCAAGGTTCAGCTTATGGCGATTCGGCAGCATCAGCGGTTTAGAAGACATCTTGCCGCACAGCTTGCCAAACGCCACGATCGAACCGGTGAAGGTCACCGCACCGATGAAGATGCCAAGGAACACTTCGGTCAGATGAATATTGACCAGAATCTGTTCCATACCGGTTTCATGCTGCAGGTAGCTGTTAAAGCCCACCAGCACCGCCGCCAGACCGACGAAACTATGGAGAACCGCCACCAGCTCCGGCATTTCGGTCATTTCGACTTTCTTCGCCAGACGGATACCGATCGCGCCACCGATAACCATCGCCAGCAGGATCCACCCGACGTTGCTGCTGTCCGGCCCCAAAATGGTGGCGATCAGCGCAATGGCCATCCCGGCAACACCGAAGTAGTTGCCCTGCTGAGATGACTCGTGTTTGGACAGCCCTGCCAGGCTAAAAATAAAGAGGATCGCGGCAACAATGTATGCAGCTGTAACTAATCCACCAGACATGTGTTACCCCTTATCCTTTGCGGAACATTTTCAGCATGCGCTGAGTAACGGTGAAACCACCAAAAATATTAATGCTGGCGATCAGCACCGCGATAAAACTCAGGAAGCTGACCCAGCCACCGTGGCCGATCTGCAACAATGCCCCGACAACAATAATCCCTGAAATGGCGTTAGTGACCGACATCAGCGGCGTATGCAGCGCATGGGAAACGTTCCATACCACGTAATAGCCAACCACGCAGGAGAGCGCAAACACGGTGAAGTGTCCGAGGAACTCTTTCGGTGCGACGTTAGCCAGCCAGCCGAACAGAATAATCGCCAGCGCCATCAGCGCGTATTTGCGCCACGGTGAAGCCGGCTTTTCTGGCTCTTTAGGCGCCTCTACGGTCTTCGCGGCAGCCTGCGGCTGAGCGGAAACCTGAATCGGCGGTGCCGGCCAGGTCACTTCGCCTTCACGCACGACGGTCACGCCGCGGACGACGACGTCGTCAAAGTCGATGGTGATGTTGCCGTCTTTCTCTTTGCAGAGCAGTTTCAGCAGGTTGACCAGGTTGGTGCCGTACAGCTGGGAGGACTGCGTCGGCAGACGGCCCGGCAGGTCGGTGTAACCGATGATCTTCACGCCGTTGGCGGTGGTGACCACTTCGCCAGGGACGGTGTATTCACAGTTACCGCCATTCTGCGAGGCCAGGTCGACCACGACGCTACCGGCGGTCATGGAGTCGACCATTTCGCGGGTAATCAGCTTCGGAGCCGGTTTGCCTGGGATTAACGCGGTAGTGACGATAATGTCGACTTCTTTTGCCTGGGCGGCAAACAGCGCCATTTCCGCTTTGATAAAGGCTTCAGACATGACTTTGGCATAGCCATCGCCACTGCCGGCCTCTTCCTTAAAGTCCAGCTCAAGGAACTCGGCGCCCATACTCTGCACTTGTTCTTTCACTTCCGGACGGGTATCGAAGGCACGAACGATCGCCCCGAGGCTATTCGCCGCACCGATAGCTGCCAGTCCGGCCACGCCGGCGCCGATCACCATCACTTTGGCCGGCGGCACTTTTCCCGCGGCGGTGATCTGACCGGTAAAGAAACGACCAAATTCATGGGCCGCTTCCACAATCGCCCGGTAGCCGGCGATGTTAGCCATTGAACTTAACGCATCCAGCGACTGGGCACGCGAAATACGCGGCACCGAATCCATCGCCATGACGTTAATATTGCGCTCAGCCAGCTTCGCCATTAATTCAGGATTTTGTGCTGGCCAGATAAAGCTCACCAGCGTCGTGCCTGGATTCAGCAACGCAATTTCATGTTCTTCAGGTGCATTCACCTTAAGAATAATGGGCGACTGCCAGACCTCGGCACCCGCCACCACTTCAGCCCCCGCCTGAATAAAGGCGTCGTCATCGAAACTTGCCAGCTGGCCCGCACCGCTTTCAACAGCGACGGTAAACCCGAGTTTCAGTAGCTGCTCCACCGTTTTCGGCGTGGCGGCTACGCGGGTTTCATTGGCAAACCGTTCTTTTGGTACCCCGATACGCATAGTTTTCCCTTCCATCGGTTTTTGATGATGGTTTTCTTCTTCTCACCGATAAGGGGTCATGACAACAACGCCATGGCGACCTCATCGATAGATAAATGAAACAGTAACAAACTTTTTATAACCTACTGAAAATACCGATTGTGATCTACAGCGATAAAACAGAAATTTTGATTTTATTGGTAAAACTCACCGTGAACCGTGTCAGGCAGCAATATTTACCTTAATTTTATAACCAGGCCTGATAATTCGCTTAACTGAAGCGTTTACACACCATTAACCGCCGACTTAAACAAGGAATTAACATTACATTAACTTATAAAAGTGGTATCTATTATCAATTTTGCTGGTCAAGCGGCTGTTTTTTCAACATATCACAATTTGTTATGTTTCTGTGACGCACCTTTCGGGCGGTCAACAAAAAATGACGCAGACAGTCGCGCCTTTTAAATGCAATAATCGAGTGTTATCAGTCAACAACAATACCAATACATGGTTTGCGCAAGGCAAAGGATTATTTTTATGAAGCTTAAGAACTCACTCCTGGCGTCTGCTCTTCTGGCTACGACGGCATTGTCAGCCCATGCAGCGACCGAGCTGACTCCGGAGCAGGCAACGGCGTTAAAACCCTACGATCGGGTGGTGATCACGGGTCGTTTTACGGCGATTGGCGATGCAGTAAAAGCAATGTCCCGCAAAGCGGACAAAGAAGGCGCGGCCTCGTTTTATGTTGTCGACACTTCTGATTATGGCAACAGCGGTAACTGGCGCGTCACGGCCGATTTCTACAAAGACAATGCCCCGCAGGCCGATGCACCTAAAAACCGCGTTATCAACGGCGTGATGGAGCTGCCGAAAGACCAGGCGGTTGAGCTGGAACCTTTCGATACCGTAACCGTGCAGGGCTTCTATCGCAGCCAGCCAGAAGTGAATGATGCGATCACCAAAGCGGCAAAAGCCAAGGGTGCAGCATCCTTCTTTATCGTCCGTCAGGTTGATGCCAACCAGGGCGGCAACCAGCGTATCACCGCCTATATCTATAAAGCCGACGCCAAAAAACGCGTGCTGCAGAGCCCGGATGCCATTCCGGCAGATTCTGAAGCCGGACGTGCTGCGCTGGCTGAAGGCGGGAGCGCTGCGAAAAACGTTGAAATCCCGGGCGTTGCTACCACCGCTGCGGTCGGTGCTGGTACCGGTGTCGGTCGCTTCTTCGAAACCCAGTCGTCAAAAGGCGGACGTTACACTGTCACCCTGCCGGACGGTACTAAAGTCGAGGAAGTGAACAAGATCACCGCGGCGCAGATGGCGCCATTCGACAGCATTAAGTTCACTGGGAACTACGGCAACATGACCGAAATTTCCTACCAGACCGCGAAACGTGCCGCGAAGAAAGGTGCCAAGTACTACCACATCACCCGCCAGTGGCAGGAACGTGGTGGCAACATCACCATCAGCGCAGATTTGTATAAATAATCGCACCTGTTCTGGCTAAAAAGGCGGCACCCTGCCGCCTTTTTGTTTTTTTTCACCCCTCACCATTGCATGCACACAAGACACTCCGTAAAATCCCGCGCCTTAGCGCAATCCTCCATTTTTATGCGATTTCGCCAAATAAATATTCTTGATTCACTGCTGTCACCTCGGGAATACAATGGAAAAGAAACTGGGCCTCAGCGCCTTGACTGCCCTGGTACTGAGCTCCATGCTGGGCGCTGGCGTGTTCAGCCTGCCGCAAAATATGGCGGCCGTTGCCAGTCCCTCGGCCCTGCTGATCGGCTGGGCAATTACCGGCATGGGCATTTTATTCCTCGCCTTTGCGATGCTGCTGCTGACCCGCATTCGCCCCGAGCTGGACGGCGGTATTTTCACCTATGCCCGCGAAGGCTTTGGTGAACTGATCGGTTTCTGTTCCGCGTGGGGATACTGGCTGTGTGCGGTGATCGCCAACGTCTCTTATCTGGTGATTGTCTTTGCCGCACTCAGCTTCTTCACCGATACCCCTGACCATATTATTTTTGGTAACGGCAATACCTGGCAGGCGATCGTCGGCGCTTCGCTGCTGCTGTGGGTGGTGCACTTCCTGGTGCTGCGCGGCGTACAAACCGCGGCGGGAATTAACCTGATTGCCACGCTTGCCAAACTGATCCCGCTCGGTGCTTTTGTGGTCCTCGCTATCATGGCTTTTCGCCTCGAGACCTTTAAGCTTGATTTCAGCGGCGTAGCGCTCGGCGTACCGGTCTGGGAACAGGTCAAAAACACCATGCTCATCACCCTGTGGGTGTTTATCGGCGTCGAAGGCGCGGTAGTGGTTTCCGCCCGTGCCCGCAACAAGCAGGATGTCGGCCGGGCTACGCTGCTGGCGGTGCTCTCCGCGCTGGCGGTATACCTGTTGGTCACGCTGCTGTCGCTGGGCGTGGTCGCCCGACCTGAACTGGCCGAAATGCGCAACCCGTCGATGGCCGGACTGATGGTGAAAATGATGGGCTCCTGGGGCGAAGTGGTGATTGCCGCCGGGCTGATTGTTTCCGTCTGCGGCGCGTACCTGAGCTGGACCATTATGGCCGCGGAAGTCCCGTGGCTGGCCGCCACGCATAAAGCATTTCCGCGGATGTTTGCCCGGCAGAACAAAAATAATGCCCCATCGTCATCCCTGTGGCTGACCAATATCAGCGTCCAGTTGTCGCTGGTGCTGATCTGGCTGACTAAGTCAGATTACAATACGCTGCTGACCATCGCCTCCGAGATGATTCTGGTCCCCTACTTCCTGGTTGGCGCCTTCCTGCTGAAGATTGCCGTACGCCCGGTACATAAGGTAGTGGGTGTCGGCGCCTGCATTTATGGCTTATGGTTATTATATGCATCCGGCCCTGTGCATTTATTATTGTCAGTGATACTTTACGCTCCGGGTCTTCTGGTTTTCCTGTACGCGCGCCGTACGCACCAGCACGATCGCATGCTTAAACGCCGTGAATTAGCCTTAATTGCTTTTTTACTGGTTGCCGCCGTACCGGCAACGTGGATGCTGGTGGGGTAAGCGGTTGCCCTGCCGCTTAACTCAATGGAGATACCCATGGATACCCGACAGCCTCGCCCGATATTAATTACCGGAGGAGGCCGCCGTATTGGCCTCGCACTGGCGCACCATTTTCTGAGTCAACAGCAGCCGGTTATCATCAGTTATCGCACCCACTATCCAGCCATTGACGCGCTGCGCGATGCCGGGGCCATTTGCCTCGCCGCCGATTTCAACAGCGATGACGCGATTATGACCTTCGCCGAAGCGGTGAAGCAGCATGCCGGCAACGGTCTGCGCGCCATTGTCCATAATGCCAGCGACTGGATGGCGGAAAAACCGGGCGTCCCGTTGAGCACCGTACTGTCCAGCATGATGCAGATCCACGTCCATGTCCCCTATCTCCTGAACCATGCGCTGGAAGGCCTGCTCCGCGGCCACGGCCATGCCGCCAGCGATATTATTCATATTACGGACTACGTAGTGGAACGCGGTAGCGATAAGCATATCGCCTATGCCGCCAGCAAGGCCGCACTGGATAACATGACCCGCTCCTTTGCCCGCAAGCTGGCGCCGGAAATCAAAGTCAACGCGGTTGCCCCATCGCTGATCATGTTTAATGAAGGCGATGATGCCGAATATCGTCGGCAGGCGCTGGATAAATCGCTGATGAAAAGCGTGGCCGGTGAGCAGGAAATTATCGACCTGCTCGAATACCTGTTTGCCAGTCATTTAGTGACCGGGCGTTCTTTCGCCGTGGATGGTGGCAGACACCTGCGTTAGTGGAAGCGGCTCCAGCCGAGAATCAGGAGCCAGGCGCACAGGCTCCAGCATCCCACAGCGCCCGCCAGCGCGTAAGGCAGGCGCATCATTGCGGTGAAGTACCAAAGTGACAGCAGATAAATGAAATAGGGAATAATCGACCACATACCAAAAACAATGGTCGTGCGCAGTGCTTCAATACCGCGCTCGCTGGCCACAATATAATGCGCGATCAGGGCAAACGTCGGAAACAGCGGAATTAACCCGGCAATATAATAGTTTTTGGTTTTAGACAGCACCCCAATCAAAACCACCACCAGCGCCCCTAGCAACGCTTTTATCAACAACGCCATACCCAAAACCTTAACCTTTTAACAACAAGATGAAGCAGCATAGCGGAAGTAGACAGATACACAATATCCTTCGCGACAATAGGCTTGTAGGGTGACATCGATTTTTATAAAAGAGTAATGGCGGGTACTGTAGTGCCGGTGTATGTTAATTCTTTTTCTTGAATACCTATTATATGAATAAGATCGTTTTTGTTGAGGATGATCCGGAAGTGGGCGCGCTGATTGCAGCCTATCTCGGAAAGCACGATATGGACGTGGTTGTGGAACCACGCGGCGACCGGGCGGAAGCGGTCATCGCCGCGGAAAAACCCGACCTGGTGTTGCTGGACATCATGCTGCCCGGCAAAGATGGCATGACGCTGTGCCGCGATCTTCGCGGTCAGTGGCAGGGTCCAATTGTGCTGCTCACCTCGCTCGATAGCGATATGAACCATATCTTGTCCCTGGAAATGGGTGCCAGCGATTACATTCTGAAAACCACACCGCCAGCCGTGCTGCTGGCCCGTCTGCGCCTGCATCTACGTCAGCACGTCAGCGTGGCGGTGAATGCCGCCCCGACGGCGCTCACCCAACATAAAACCATCACCTTCGGCTCGTTGCTGATCGACCCGGTCAATCGCCAGGTGCTCCTCGGCGGCGAGAGCGTCGCCCTGTCCACCGCCGATTTTGAGCTGCTGTGGGAGCTGGCAACCCACGCCGGGCAGATTATGGATCGCGATGCCCTGCTGAAAAACCTGCGCGGCGTGAGCTACGACGGAATGGACCGCAGCGTCGATGTGGCGATTTCTCGCCTGCGTAAGAAACTGCTCGATAGCGCAACGGAACCGTATCGCATCAAGACGGTGCGCAATAAAGGCTATCTGTTCGCCCCGCACGCCTGGGATAACTGACGGCTCAGCCGCTGGCAAGGGACGCTATCCCATCCTGGCCGGGGCGCGGCCTGCGCGGGTCAACATCAACACAGTATCGTTCAGCGTGACTATTGCGGTGAGATTTTATGAAAAAGCTGTTTGTGCAGTTCTACCTTCTGCTGTTCGTCTGCTTCCTGGTGATGACGATGCTCGTGGGGCTGGTGTATAAATTCACCGCCGAGCGCGCTGGCCGGCAGTCGCTGGATGACCTGATGAAAAGTTCGCTGTATTTAATGCGCAGCGAACTGCGGGAGATCCCGCCGCGGGACTGGAGCAAAACGCTGAAAGAGCTGGACCTTAATCTGTCATTTGACCTGCATATCGAACCGCTGAGCAAATTTAAGCTCTCAGAAAACTCGATGCAGCACCTGCGCGCCGGCGATATTGTCGCCCTTGATGACGAATACACCTTTATCCAGCGGATCCCGCGCAGCCACTATGTTTTATCGGTGGGCCCGGTGCCTTATCTCTACTTTCTGCATGAAATGCGCCTGCTGGATGTGGCGTTGATGGCTTTCATCGCTATCTCCCTGGCCTTTCCTGTGTTTATCTGGATGCGCCCCCACTGGCAGGACATGTTGCGCCTCGAGACCGCTGCCCAGCGCTTCGGTGAAGGGCATTTTACCGAACGCATTCATTTCGACAGCATGTCCAGCTTCGAACGGCTGGGGGTGGCCTTTAATCAGATGGCTGACAACATCAATGCGCTGATCGCCAGTAAGAAACAGCTGATTGACGGGATCGCGCATGAGTTACGCACCCCGCTGGTACGTCTACGCTATCGCCTGGAGATGAGTGAAAACCTGACCGAGGCGGAATCGCAAGCGCTGAACCGCGATATCGGCCAGCTGGAAGCGTTAATCGAAGAGCTGCTGACCTACGCCCGGCTTGACCGACCGCAAAATGAGCTGAACCTGACCACTCCTGATTTCCCGGCGTGGATCGAAACCCACATCGATGAGATCCAACTGGTCAACCCGCAGCGCGACGTGACGCTGCATAATATCGTCGACGGCAACTACGGCGCGCTGGATATGCGCCTGATGGCGCGCGTGCTGGATAACCTGGTGAACAACGCCCTGCGCTACAGCAGTCAGCGTATTCAGGTGAGCCTGACGCTGCAGGGCTCCCGGGCGACGCTGCAGGTGGAAGATGACGGGCCGGGTATCGCGCCTGAAGAGCGTGAGCGGGTGTTTGAGCCGTTTGTACGTCTCGACCCAAGCCGCGACCGCGCCACCGGCGGCTGCGGGCTGGGACTGGCGATCGTGCACAGTATCGCCCAGGCGATGTCCGGCGACGTCAGCTGCGACGCCAGTTCGCTCGGTGGCGCCCGCTTTAGTTTTAGCTGGCCCATCTACCACCAGTTGCCCGATTTAAGCGCTGCCTGACGGTCCTTGCACCGAAGCTGCTGCCTGCGTATAGTCATAAATTAAACAGTATGTTGTAACTAAGGTGAATGTAATGGCTGACTATGACCTCGTTGAACGTCTGAGTGACACCTTTCGCCAACTGGAACGTGAACTGCAGCAGCTCCAACTGCGCCTGCGCGACTGCCGTTTACTGGCCGCCCGGGTCTTTGAGCTGCCCGCCGTCAGCAAGGAGACGGAACACCTGCCGCTGGAGACGATCCAGGTGGTCCAGCACCTCGGTCAAACGGCCCTCGAGATGAGTCTGCGCCATTACAGCCATCTGTTTATTCAGCAGCAATCGGAACGCCGGAGCAGCAAGGCCGCGGTGCGCCTGCCCGGCGCGATCTGCCTGCAGGTTGATGGTGAGCAACAGGCGGTGCTGCAACAAAGTATCGTCCGTATCAACGCCCTGAAAGCGACGTTCGAAAAGATTGTCACCGTTGAATCCGGCCTGCCGGCCACCGCCCGTTTTGAGTGGGTTCACCGCCATCTGCCGGGGCTTATCACCCTCAGCGCCTACCGCACCCTGACGGTTTTAAACGATCCCAGCACCATTCGATTTGGTTGGGCCAATAAACACGTGATTAAAAATCTCACCCGCGACGACGTACTGATGCAGCTGGAAAAAAGCCTGCAATCACCGCGGGCGGTTCCGCCATGGACGCGTGAGCAGTGGCAAAGCAAGCTGGAGCGGGAGTATCAGGATATCGCCGCCCTGCCGCAGCGGGCGAAACTCAAGATTAAACGGCCGGTGAAAGTGCAGCCCATTGCCCGGGTGTGGTACGCGGATGCGCAAAAACAGGTGCAGCACGCCTGCCCTGGCCCGCTGATTGCGCTGATATCCGGCACGCGCGGAGTGAGCGTACCGGATCTCGGAGAACTGCTGAATTATGACAGTGACAATGTGCAATACCGTTATAAGCCCCAGGCACAGTCGCTGAAATTGCTGATCCCACGACTGCACCTGTGGTTGGCTAACGAGTAGCCATGCTGCCGACCATATCCTGCGGGCGCACCCAGCTGTCGAATTCAGCTTCCGTCAGGTAGCCCAGCGCCAGCGCGGCGGCTTTCAGCGTGAGCCCCTCTTTATGGGCCTTTTTCGCGATTTCAGCCGCTTTGTCGTAGCCGATATGGGTATTCAGCGCGGTCACCAGCATCAGGGACTCGTTGAGCAACTGGTTGATACGCTCCCGGTTGGGTTCAATCCCGACGGCGCAGTGCTCGTTGAAGCTCTCCATACCGTCAGCCAGCAGCCTGACCGACTGCAGGAAATTATGGATAACCATCGGGCGGTAGACGTTCAGCTCGAAGTTACCGGAAGCCCCGCCAATATTGACCGCCACATCGTTCCCCAGCACCTGACAGCAGAGCATCGTCAGCGCTTCACACTGCGTCGGGTTGACCTTGCCGGGCATAATCGACGAGCCGGGCTCATTTTCCGGGATCGCAATCTCACCGATGCCGCAGCGCGGGCCGGAGGCCAGCCAGCGCACATCGTTGGCGATTTTCATCAACGAGGCCGCCAGCCCTTTCAACGCGCCGTGGGCGTGCACCAGCGCATCGCAGGTGGCGAGGGCTTCAAACTTGTTCGGCGCGGTCACAAATGGCTGGCCGCTGAGGGCTGCCAGTTCTGCGGCAACGCGAACGGCATATTCCGGATGAGTGTTCAGCCCGGTCCCCACCGCCGTGCCTCCCAGCGCCAGCTCGCTGAGGTGCGGCAGGCACAGCTCCAGATGACGGAGATTATGTTCCAGCATCGCCACCCAGCCGGAGAACTCCTGTCCGAGCGTTAGCGGCGTGGCGTCCTGCAGATGGGTGCGGCCGATTTTGACGATGTCGTTGAACGCGGTGGATTTGTCGTTGAGGGTCTGGGTCAGCGTCAGTAGCTGAGGAATAAGCTTTTCACGCAGAGCGATAATTGCCGCCACGTGCATCGCGGTCGGGAAAACGTCGTTGGAGCTTTGGCTCTTATTCACGTCATCGTTTGGATGCACTTTACGCTCCATCCCCCGCACGCCGCCCAGCAGTTCGCTGGCGCGGTTTGCCAGCACCTCATTCATGTTCATATTGCTCTGGGTACCGGAGCCGGTCTGCCAGATAGCCAACGGAAATTCATCCGGATGGCGCCCCGCCAGCACTTCATCGGCGGCGCTCATGATAGCTTCCGCCTTTTCTGCCTCCAGCAGGCCCAGATCCTGGTTAACCCGCGCCGCCGCCCTTTTGGTCAGCGCCAGCGCAAAGATCAGTTCGCCCGGCATTTTTTCCGTCGAGATGCGGAAATGTTCCAGCGAACGTTGGGTCTGCGCGCCCCAGAGTTTGTCGTCAGGCACGTCAATCGCGCCCATAGAGTCTTTTTCACTGCGATGCGTTGTCATTACTTTCTCCTTGAATACAAAGTCAGTCATTGTGACAAGGCTCACCTGCTTTAAAACCTACAGTATTGGTCAGATTTTTAATTATGGATTGGTGGTTCGTGCCGCTAAGCGACATAAAAAAACCGCCCCGAAGGGCGGCCAGGATTATTTCACACAGCGTGTGCATTGCGAGGTCTGAATCTGCTGGAAGAAGTCGTTACCTTTGTCATCCACCAGGATGAACGCCGGGAAGTCTTCCACTTCGATTTTCCAGATAGCTTCCATTCCCAGCTCCGGATAAGCCACGCACTCCAGGCTGCGAATGCTCTGCTGCGCCAGCACCGCTGCAGGACCACCGATACTGCCGAGGTAGAAACCGCCATGCTGATGGCAGGCATCGGTCACCTGCTTGCTACGGTTGCCTTTCGCCAGCATGATCTTACTGGCGCCGTGGGACTGCAGCAGGTCGACGTAGGAGTCCATCCGCCCTGCCGTTGTCGGACCGAGCG
The DNA here is from genome assembly GCF_051131755.1 of Klebsiella sp. R445. Lineage (NCBI taxonomy): Bacteria > Pseudomonadati > Pseudomonadota > Gammaproteobacteria > Enterobacterales > Enterobacteriaceae > Klebsiella > Klebsiella sp. R445. Next base: position 269,849 of record NZ_CP180446.1, on the reverse strand, counting down.
ACCCGGAAGCGTACCCGTCCGGTGTTTTCGCCGGACCGGCGTAGTAGATCGGGTGGTCTTTAACGTACTGCGGCAGCGTTTCGCCGTTATCCAGCAGCTCTTTCAGCTTGGCGTGGGCAATATCGCGCGCCACGATGATGGTGCCGCTCAGGGAGAGTCGCGTCGAGACCGGATACTGCGACAGCAGAGCCAGGATCTCGCTCATCGGCTGGTTGAGGTTGACCTTCACCGCTTCGCCTTCACCGGCCTGGCGCAGCGCTTCCGGGATATACTTCCCAGGATTGCTTTCCAGTTTTTCCAGCCAGATACCGTCGCGATTGATCTTGCCTTTGATATTACGGTCCGCAGAGCACGATACCCCCATCCCCACCGGGCAGGAGGCGCCGTGGCGCGGCAGACGCACCACGCGGATATCGTGAGCAAAGTATTTGCCACCAAACTGCGCGCCGAGGCCGAGGTTCTGCGCTTCCAGCAGCAGCTCTTGCTCCAGCTGCACGTCGCGGAAGGCCTGACCGTGCTCGTTCCCTTCGGTCGGCAGGCCGTCGTAATAGTGGGTCGAGGCCAGCTTGACGGTTTTCAGAGTCGATTCCGCCGAGGTCCCGCCAATCACGAAGGCGATATGGTACGGCGGGCAGGCCGCGGTACCGAGGGTGCGCATCTTCTCAACCAGGTAGTTTTTCAGCTTCGCCGGGGTGATCAGCGCTTTGGTTTCCTGGTACAGGTAGGTCTTGTTGGCAGAGCCGCCGCCTTTGGCGATGCACAGGAATTTGTACTCGTCGCCATCGGTGGCGTAGAGGTCGATCTGCGCCGGCAGGTTGGTGCCGGTATTGACCTCGTTATACATATCCAGCGGGGCATTCTGCGAATAGCGCAGGTTATCCTGGATATAGGTGTTATAGACCCCCTGCGCCAGCGCCGCTTCGTCACCGCCGCCGGTCCACACGCGCTGACCTTTTTTGCCGGTGATGATCGCCGTCCCGGTATCCTGGCAGGTCGGTAAAATACCTTTAGCCGCGATATCGGAGTTGCGCAGGAACTGCAGGGCGACGTATTTGTCGTTTTCGCTGGCTTCCGGGTCGCTAAGAATATCGGCAACCTGCTGCTGATGCGCCGGGCGTAACATAAAGGAGGCGTCGTGGAAGGCGTGTTGTGCCAGAAGGGTCAGTGCCTGGGGTTCTACCTTGAGGATTTCCTGGCCGGCGAACTCGGCGACAGAGACGTAATCACGACTGAGGAGATAATACTCGGTGTCATCCTTTTTGAGGGGAAAAGGATCCTGATAAACAAACGGTTTATTCGACATTGTGCTCTCACTTACTGCTTGGCTGATTATATTTCAGGCAGACACTCCATTTGCCTGTAGAAAAGCGAGTCGATCAATTTTACACAAATTTTTAACAAAAACTGAGACAAGGACGACTTTTTCTTTCAGCAGTTGCTTATCAGCAGTTTACTGGTTTAATAGAACGATTATCATCAAGTGGAAACAGGGATTGAGAATGCAAAAGCTCATTAACTCAGTGCAGAACTATGCCTGGGGAAGTCATACCGCCTTAACCGAACTGTACAGCATCGCGAATCCGGACAACCTGCCGATGGCGGAGCTGTGGATGGGCGCGCATCCGAAGAGCAGCTCAAAGATTGTCGATGCTAACGGCACCACGCGCTCGCTGCGTGAGGTCATTGACGGCGACAAGTCGGCGCTGCTCGGTGACAAGGTCGCCCAGCGGTTCGGCGAGCTGCCGTTTCTGTTTAAGGTGCTCTGCGCCGCCCAGCCGCTGTCTATCCAGGTCCACCCAAACAAGCAGGCCTCCGAGATTGGCTTTGCCAAAGAGAATGCCGCCGGTATTCCACTTGATGCCGCAGAACGTAACTATAAAGATCCGAACCACAAGCCGGAGCTGGTCTTTGCGCTGACGCCGTTCCTGGCGATGAACGCCTTCCGTGAGTTTGCCGAGATCGCCGCCCTGCTGCAGCCGGTAGCCAGCGCCCACCCGGCCATTGGCGAGTTCCTCAGCCATCCGGATGCACAACATTTAAGCCAGCTGTTCGCCGGCCTGCTGAACATGCAGGGCGAAGAGAAAGCCCAGGCTCTGCGTATCCTGCAAACGGCGCTGGACAGCCAGCAAGGTGAACCGTGGCAGACCATCAAGCTTATCGCCGAGTTCTATCCGGACGACAGCGGCCTGTTCTCTCCTTTACTGCTCAATGTCGTCAAGCTGAACCCCGGTGACGCTATGTTCCTGTTCGCCGAAACCCCGCATGCGTATCTGCAAGGGGTGGCGCTGGAGGTCATGGCTAACTCGGATAACGTACTGCGCGCGGGCCTGACGCCGAAATATATCGATATTCCGGAACTGGTCGCCAACGTGCAATTCGTGGCGAAACCGGCGGGTGAACTACTGACTCAGCCGGTCAAACAGGCGACAGAGCTGGACTTCCCGATTCCGGTTGATGATTTCGCCTTCTCCCTGCACGACCTGTCAGAGCAGGCGGCCCCTCTTGCGCAGGAGAGCGCGGCGATCGTCTTCTGTGTGGAAGGTGAAGCGGTGTTGTGCAAAGGCGACCAGCGCCTGACCCTGAAACCTGGCGAATCGGCATTTATTGCCTGCAACGAGTCGCCGGTAGAGGTCAGCGGCAGCGGTCGCGTGGCGCGCGTCTTCAATAAGCTCAAGTAAGTTACTGAACTTTTTAGCCGCGCTTGCTAGACTTTCCCACATCATGACAACATGACCAGGCGGCCCGATCCGCCTGGTTTTATTTATGGACAAATGCTATGAAGAAAACGCTGGTCGCAGCAGGAATTATCGTGGCTCTGGGTGTTATCTGGACAGGTGGCGCCTGGTACACAGGGAAACAGCTGGAAAATCATCTCGCCGAAGTCGTGAAACAGGCGAATGCACAGCTTCAGAACAGCGCCCCGGAAGCCGGCGTTGAACTCGCCTCGCAGAACTATCAGCGCGGCCTGTTCAGTAGCCGCCTGCAGCTGGTAGTGAAACCGATAGCCGGTAAAGAACACAGCTGGCTCGCCGCTGGACAGAGTCTGGTCTTTGATGAAGTGGTCGATCACGGTCCCTTCCCGCTGGCCGCGCTGAAATCCGGTCAGCTGGCGCCCGCGATGGCCTCCGTTAACACCACTCTGGTGAATAACGACACCAGCAAAGCGCTGTTTGAGATTGCCAAAGGCGAAACCCCGTTCATTATCGATACCCGCATCGCCTACAGCGGCGACAGCCGCTCGGCTATTACGCTGAAACCGCTGGACTATACCAAAGGCGATGAAAAAGTCACCTTCAGCGGCGGTCAGTTCCAGCTGAATGCTGATGCAGAAGGCAAATCCGTCAGCCTCACCGGCGATGCGAGCGGCGGCCAGATCAACGCGCTGAATGAATACAATCAGAAGGTGCAGCTGAGTTTCAGCAACCTGAAGGCCGACGGCGCAACCGAGATGACCAGCTTCAACGAGCGCATCGGTAAGCAAAAAATCGCGCTGGAAAAACTGTCGATCGGCGTTGAAGGGAAAGAGCTGGCCCTGCTGGAAGGTATGAACATTGACGGCCAGTCTTCACTGACCGACGATGGCAAAGGGATCAACAGCCAGCTGGATTACACCCTCAACAGCCTGAAACTGCAAAACCAGGATATCGGTAGCGGTAAGCTGACCGTGAAGCTGGCAAACCTTGATGGCCAGGCCTGGCATCAGTTCAGCCAGCAGTACAACACCGAAGCCCAGGCGCTGATGGCCAATCCTGAGCTAACACAGAATCCGGAGCTGTACCAGCAGGCGCTGACCGAGACCTTCTTTAAGGCGCTGCCGATTCTGCTGAAAGGCAACCCTTCCGTGACGATAGCCCCGCTGAGCTGGCGCAATGCCAAGGGCGAAAGCACCTTTAACATGTCAATCCTGCTGAAAGACCCTGCACAAACCACCACCGAGCCGCAAACCCTGGCGGATGAAGTGGACCGCAGCGTGAAATCGCTCGATAGCAAACTGGTGATCCCGGTCGATATGGCAACCGCTTTTATGACCCAGATTGCCGGTCTTGAAGGCTATCAGCCGGCAGACGCCGCGAAGCTGGCTGACCAGCAGGTGAAAGGGATGGCGGCAATGGGCCAGATGTTCCGCATCACCGCCATGGAAGACAACGCGATTACCTCCAGCCTGCAGTACGCTGACGGACAGGTTACCCTGAACGGTCAGAAGATGCTGCTGGATGAGTTTGCCAGCATGTTTGGCTATGCTTTGCCGACAGCACCTGGTAGCGCGCCGCAGGACGCTCAGCCACAAGAGCTTGTGCCGCCGGTGACGCCAGCAGTACCGCAGCAGTAATCCTCCGGATAGCCCCTGCTCAGGGGCTATTTTCGGGTGACCAGTCGCGGGGGCATAATCTGATTTCGCGTGCCGAGTTGCCCGTTATCAATCCGCCGCAGAATGCTCTCCGCCAGGCTTTGCCCCATCTCTCTTGCCGGTGTTGTCACCCAGGTTAAGGGCACATCATCCAGCGCGCTTTCGGGCACCTCAGCAAAGGCGGCCAGCGCCACCCGCTGTTCAAAATAGCTTTCGACGCTGTCCTCACCGCTCTGCCGTCCGGCACGCATCAGACCAAACCACGCACCGGTGGCAATCACGCTGTTGTAACACAGGACTGCGGTCAGGGTCGGATTCTGGCGAAGCAGCGTGATCATGGCTTCCGCCGCCAGTTTCTGGCTGGAATCACACTCCACCACCCATTCGCTATGAAACGGCAGGCCGTACTTCAGCAGGGTCGCACAGTAGCCACCCACCCGCTCCGCGCGAGTCAATGAGGCACTTTGCCCCCCCAGCCAGGCGATACGCTGATGACCGCGGCGAATCAGATGCTCGGTCACCAGTTGCGCCGCCTGCATATTATCCGGGCGGATAAGGTCGATATCATCGAGATAGCTGGCGCGGGAGGCGAACACCAGCGGCATCCCGACCTGCGCCGCACGATCGCGCAGTTCGCCGCCTTTATCGATCGCTCCGGCAATAATGACCCCATCGACCCCCTGCGAAATCAGGGTTTCAAAGCGCTGCAGCATTTTCTCGCCACGATGACCGCCCTGGGTCAGAAAGACCATTTTCCCGTCGGACTCAAGCGCGTCCGTCAGCCCGGCGGTCAGCTCGGCGTAGAAGGGTTTTGACAGATCGCTGACGATCAACCCAATCACCCCACTCTGTCCGCCGCGCAGCGAGGACGCCTGGCGGTTACGCACGAAGCCGAGTTGTTCAATCGCCTGATTGACGCGCTCGCCGGTGGCCGATGATATTCGGCCCTTGCCGGTCAAAACCAGCGACACCGTGCTGACCGACACCCCGGCGGCTAGTGCGACGTCATTGATGGTGATCTTTTTTGCGATGGCCATATTCTGCAACCGTCTCCCTTCGGCGGTCGATAAAACGTTTTATCAATGGGTTATCTTTATAAACGTTATCATCGCTTGATTATGTGATTTTTATCGCACTAAAAAATGATAAAACGTTTTATCTTTCCGTCACGTTACACCTTACCCATAACTTAAAATAAACAGGATTCGTGTTAATGACGGCAAAAACGACACCAAAAATTACTTTGTGGGAGTTTTTCCAGCAGCTGGGAAAAACGTTTATGTTGCCCGTGGCCCTGCTTTCATTCTGCGGGATCATGCTGGGGATCGGCAGCTCCTTAAGCAGTCATGATGTGCTCACCCTGCTGCCGTGGCTCGATATTCCCCTGCTGCAGGCGGTGTTTATCTGGATGAGCAAAGTCGGCTCTTTCGCCTTTAGCTTCCTGCCGGTCATGTTCTGTATCGCCATCCCGCTGGGCCTGGCGCGCGAAAATAAAGGCGTCGCCGCCTTCGCCGGTTTTGTCGGCTACGCGGTGATGAATCTGGCGGTTAACTTCTGGCTCACCGCCAAAGGCATTCTGCCGACCACCGATGCCGCCGTGCTGAAAGCCAACAATATCCAGAACATTATCGGTATTCAGTCCATCGACACCGGGATCCTCGGCGCCGTGATCGCCGGGATCGTCGTCTGGATGCTGCACGAACGTTTTCATAATATCCGCCTGCCGGATGCGTTGGCCTTCTTTGGCGGCACCCGCTTTGTGCCGATTATCACCACCGTGGTGCTGGGGCTGGTCGGCCTGGCGATCCCGCTGGTGTGGCCGGTGTTTGCCATGGGGATCAACGCCCTGGGCCATATGATTAACAGCGCCGGTGACTTCGGCCCGATGATCTTCGGTACCGGTGAACGCTTGCTGCTGCCGTTCGGCCTGCACCATATTCTGGTTGCGCTGATCCGCTTTACCGAGGCGGGCGGCACCATGGACGTCTGCGGTCATAGCGTCAGCGGCGCATTGACTATCTTCCAGGCGCAGCTGAGCTGCCCGGAAACCCACGGTTTCTCTGAAAGCGCGACCCGTTTCCTGTCGCAAGGTAAAATGCCGGCCTTCCTCGGCGGCCTGCCGGGTGCGGCACTGGCAATGTATCACTGCGCCCGTTCGGAGAATCGTCATAAGATCAAAGGTCTGCTGATTTCCGGGGTCATTGCCTGCGTGGTCGGCGGAACCACCGAGCCGCTGGAGTTCCTGTTCCTGTTCGTGGCCCCGGTGCTGTATGTTATTCACGCGCTGCTGACCGGCCTCGGCTTCACCATTATGGCGGTGCTCGGCGTCACCATCGGCAATACCGACGGCAACGTGATCGACTTCGTGGTGTTCGGTATTCTGCACGGCCTGTCGACCAAGTGGTATCTGGTGCCGGTAGTGGCGGCCATCTGGTTCGCGGTCTATTACGGCATCTTCCGTTTCGCCATCACCCGCTTTAACCTCAAAACGCCGGGTCGTGATATCGAAACTAACGCCGCCTTTGAGAAAGCCGTCTCCGGCGTGACCGGCAAGTCAGGTTACAACGTCCCGGCGATTCTGGCCGCCCTCGGCGGAGCAGATAACATCGTCTCTCTCGATAACTGCATTACCCGTCTACGCCTGTCGGTGCATGACATGAGTAAAGTGGACAGTGCAGCGCTGAAAGCCAACCGCGCCATCGGCGTTGTGCAGCTTAACCAGCATAATTTGCAGGTCGTCATTGGCCCGCAGGTTCAGTCGGTGAAAGATGAAATGGCCGTATTGATGAATACCGTCCAGGCATAAATACCAGCCCCCTCTGAGTCTGGAGGGGGCGTTGATAAAGGAAGTTCAGATGTTTGATTTTTCCACGCCTGTCGACCGCCACGGTACCTGGTGTACGCAATGGGATTACGTTGCCGACCGCTTCGGCGCAGCCGACCTGCTCCCCTTTACGATCTCCGATATGGATTTCGCCACCGCTCCCTGCATTCTTGACGCCGTCAGCAAACGCCTTGCTCACGGCGTCTTCGGCTATAGCCGCTGGAAAAACGATGAGTTTCTCGGCGCGGTGACCCACTGGTACGCCAGCCGCTTTCACTCCCAGATAGATCGCGACGCCATCGTATATGGCCCGTCGGTTATCTATATGGTGGCGGAGATGATTCGCCAGTGGTCCAGCCCAGGCGATGGCGTGGTGGTGCACACACCCGCCTATGATGCCTTCTATAAAACCATTGAGGGCAACCAGCGTCAGGTCGCGCCGGTCCCGCTGACGCTGCAAGATAATCAGTGGCAGTGCGATATGGCCCTGCTCGAACAGACACTGGCGCAACCGCGCAACACCGTGCTGCTGCTGTGCAGCCCGCATAACCCAACCGGTAAAGTCTGGCAGCGCGAAGAGCTTGAGACGATGTCGAAGCTGTGCGAAAAACACGGCGTGAAGGTGATCAGCGATGAGATCCATATGGATATGGTCTGGGGTGAACACCGGCATACGCCGTGGTGCGACGTGGCCCGTGGCCCGTGGGCGTTATTCACCTCCGGTTCCAAAAGCTTCAATATTCCGGCCTTTACCGGCGCTTACGGTCTGATCGACGATCCCCACGCCCGCGAGCAGTATCTCACCGCCCTGAAGAGTCGCGACGGATTATCCTCGCCATCGGTGCCGGCGCTGGTTGCCCATGTTGCCGCCTACCGGGAAGGAGCCCCTTGGCTGGATGCGCTGCGGGCCTATTTGCAGGACAATATGCGCTACATCGCCGGGGCGCTCAATCAGGCGTTCCCGCAGCTAAACTGGCAGTCGCCGCAGGCGACCTATCTTGCGTGGATCGATCTGCGCCCACTGGGTATCGACGATCGCGCCCTGCAGAAAGTGCTGATCGCGGAACAAAAGGTGGCCATTATGCCGGGCTATACCTATGGCGAAGAGGGTGTCGGCTTCCTCCGTCTCAACGCTGGTTGCCCTCGCGAAAAGCTGGAGAAAGGCGTTAACGGGCTGATTGCCGCCCTGCGCGCCTTATCGTAGTTGCCCTGTCGCGCAGTTTCGGCTGCGCGACATCTGTTTTCCCTGCCGTCCCCTACAAATCATCCCGCCGCCGGAAAGCCAGATACCCGGCCCCGAGGGTAAACACGCCGACAATCACCACCAACAGAATAAAGCCGTGATGGTTGCTCGAAAGCGGTATTCCGCCGACGTTCATGCCAAAAAAACCGGCCACGATATTGATGGGTAACGCCAGCACGGTGATCACCGTCAGGGTATACAGCGTGCGGTTGCTTTGCTCCATCTGTCGGGCGCTGATCTCCTCCTGCAGCAGGCTGATCCGCTCGGTCAGCCCGGAGAGATCGTTCAGTACCACGGTAAACTCCTCGGTGAACTGGCGGAACTCCTGCACCACGGCGCGATCGATCCACGCCGGCGGGCGGTTCAGCAGACGGAACATCGCCGCCGGTTCAGGTGCCAGCAGGCGCTGAAAGCGCAGCAGCATACGCCGCAGGCGCGCGAGGTCGGCCCGGTTGCGCTGCACATGGTTGCTGAGCAGGCGCTCTTCAATAGCATCGACGCGACGGCTGGCCTGCCTGACCACCTGCTCCAGCACCTCTTCCTGCTCTTCCAGCAAGAACGCCAGCAGCCCGGTAGACGCGTTCACCTTTAAGGTCGCCAGTCGCGGCAGCATCCATTCAATAAAACGCAGCGGTTTATAGCGGGCCGTCACCACCAGCGTCTGGCTGCAGTAAAGCCACAGGGTTGAGGTTTCCGCCGTCGCCTCTTTGGGGTGAAAAATGACATCGTTGAGGACGGCAAACAGGATCTCATCCTGACGTTCAATCCGCGTCGTATGGGAACCGTCGCGGATCTCTTCAAAGAAAAAGTCGTCAACGGGAAAATGGCTGGTCAGCCATTTCTCAGCGGTGGCGTGATTGAGGTTCAGGTGGAGCCAGACAAAGTCATTCTCGCCGTCCAGTTGCTGATATCGGGCGCAGACCTCGTGGGAGTTGATTTGCTGTGGAACCTGGCCTTCACGAAACAGGAATCCATGCACCAGTCCGGAGACTTCCAGATCAAAATCGGGTTTTAACATCTTTCCGGCGACATCTTGACTCATATATCCCTCAGGATTTCATCTGGCACTGTCAGAGCGAATAAAAGCATGTACACACCATCATTCAAGATGCGTCGAGGCAGCAAAGGATGATGGGTATATTTCGCTATTTTTCAGAGCCAGGCAAGGGTAATGATTTGTTCATAAAACGGACACCTGACTGACATCTCAGGGGCAGCGGATGGCACATTAGCCCACCAGACGTCGTCACCGATACCGTTCCCCTTGATCCCGTCGAGCGTTTTAACGTCCTGAGCGGCGTATGATCGCCGTTCTTCAACCCCGTCCGGGGTGATTTACCTTCTGAGTTCAGAGGCATCTTTTATGACATGGCAACAATTCAAACAGGCCTACCTGGTTAAGTTCTGGGCGCCCGCTCCCGCGGTGATCGCCGCCGGTATTCTCTCCACCTACTATTTCGGCATTACCGGCACGTTCTGGGCCGTTACCGGTGAATTTACCCGTTGGGGCGGGCAGTTACTGCAGCTTGTCGGCGTCCATACCGAACAGTGGGGCTATTACCAGCTGATCCACCTTGAAGGCACGCCGCTAACCCGCATCGACGGCATGATGATCCTCGGCATGTTCGGCGGCTGTTTTGCCGCCGCGCTATGGGCCAACAACGTCAAACTGCGCCTGCCACGCAGCCGCATCCGTATTTTTCAGGCAGTGGCCGGCGGGATCATTGCCGGGTTTGGCGCGCGCCTGGCGATGGGCTGTAATCTCGCTGCCTTTTTTACCGGTATCCCTCAGTTTTCCCTGCACGCCTGGTTTTTTGCCATCGCCACGGCGATCGGCACCTGGTTTGGCGCCCGTTTTACCCTGCTGCCCATTTTCCGCATTCCGGTCAAGATGCAGAAAGTTAGCGCGGCGTCGCCGTTAACGCAAAAACCCGCGCAGGCGCGACTCCGGTTCCGCGCCGGGATGCTGGTGTTCTTCGCGATGATCGCCTGGGGCCTGCTGACCGCCATCGACCGGCCAAAGCTGGGCCTCGCGATGCTGTTTGGCGTCGGGTTCGGTTTGCTGATTGAGCGCGCGCAGATCTGCTTTACCTCAGCGTTCCGCGATATGTGGATCACCGGGCGCACCTATATGGCGAAAGCGATCATCTTCGGAATGGCCGCCAGTGCGATTGGGATTTTCAGCTACGTCCAGCTGGGCATGGAGCCTAAAATCATGTGGGCTGGCCCTAATGCGGTTATCGGCGGACTGCTGTTTGGTTTCGGCATCGTGCTGGCCGGCGGTTGCGAAACCGGCTGGATGTATCGCGCCGTTGAAGGCCAGGTCCACTACTGGTGGGTGGGGCTGGGCAATGTGATTGGCTCAACGATTCTGGCTTATTTCTGGGATGACCTGTCGCCTGCACTGGCGACAAACTGGGATAAGGTCAACCTGCTGACCACCTTTGGTCCGTTTGTCGGCCTGCTGGTCACCTACCTGCTGCTGTTTATCGCCCTGATGCTGGTCATCGCCTGGGAGAAACACTTTTTCAGCCAGAAGTCGCTTGCTACCGTTAACGCTAAGGATGCCGCATGAAAAATATCGTGCCCGATTACCGTCTCGACATGGTGGGTGAGCCCTGCCCCTATCCGGCCGTGGCAACCCTTGAGGCGATGCCTTCGCTCAAAAAGGGAGAGATACTGGAAGTGGTCAGCGACTGCCCGCAGTCGATCAACAACATTCCCCAGGATGCCCGGAACTACGGCTATACGGTTCTGGATATTCAGCAGGACGGGCCAACTATCCGTTATTTGATCCAAAAATAAGCCTGATTCAGGCCGGGCCGGACGCTGCCCGCAACCGGCCTGCCTTTCGCCACCTCCGCATCACTATATTCTGCAATAAAAGTAAAATACCGGTTTAATTAACTGGAAATATACATCATGGAAGCCTAAGATTTCACCTTCAGGATAATATCCAGGCGTTGTCATTAGGAGTAATACTTCTATGCTGATATTGACAACCGCCCGATACGCCTTAAGGATGAGGAACAGAAGCTACCATGCCGTTTACTTTTCGCTCCGTTGTTAACCTGTTGATGGGGGAAGTCATGCAGGGAAATGTCGCATTATCTGCGTTCCGGCGCCTGATGAGCCTCTTTAGCGGACAGGTCATCTAATATGGACCACACCACGGTTTCCCTGCGTTCTCGCTATATCAATATGCTCACCGTCATTCTGACGACGGCGATATTTATTGGATTCATCATGCGTGAATATCGCGATCTGCAAAGATACATGGGCTACGTGGCGGAAAACGGCGAGTCCGCGCTTTCCCATGCCGAATACATCAACCAGCATATGGCGCTGCAGCTCTCGAGAGCCTTTTCTGCCGCCCCGTTAATGTCTGACGGGCAAAATGATAAAACCCGCGCGGTTTGCGAGCATCTGGAATCGGTGAACGGAGTATCTGGCCTCAACCTGACCCACCAGACCTTCAAGGGGTTAAGCGGCACCCTACAAACCCGCAATCCCGATTGCCATATCTGGGGGCGCGACGTTTCCGCCCTCTCTATCATCCAGAGCGACTATAATCAGTCGGCGTCAAAATATACCTTCTCGAATTACCGGGGGTATGTTTTTCATAACATCAAATATTATATCGATCTGGCCAACAACTATATTTACATTAACAAAATAATTGATACCAACCAGTATCGCTTTGATAACTGGTTAGTTCGCGATGATAACCTGATCGATATCACCCGCAGCGCCCATACCATTAATATCGACCCCAGCGCGCTCAATGATTTGCTGCATGGCGAAAATATCACCTCGCATGTTTATCAGGATGGTTATACTAAAAAAAATATTATCAGCATGTTAACCCCGGTGTTTCATAACGGTATAATCAAAGGGGTTATCGTGACCGATGTTAATATTGACGATCTTACCACTTCGTTTTATACCGCTGACCGACCGGTGCTCTGGCGTTTTTTATCGCTGTACGTCACCGATCGCTCCACCGGCGATGACATTTACTTCCATCGCTCGACAATAAAAACCCTCAATATCATAAATTATAAAGAGAACCTGACTCCGTTCTATGTTTTAAATATTAAAATGGATCTGCTTTATTTTGTTCTCAATAACCTGTGGCTGGCGGTCCTCTACATCCTCAGTACCTGGCTGCTGTGCCGCTACACCAAAACACAAATGGCCCGCCACGCTATGCTGTCAAAAGCTAACGTCACCGATACTCTGACCGGCCTGTACAACAGAAAAGTGCTCAACGATGCGCTGGACCGCAAGATAGAGACCGCGATCGGTAAAAATATCCCGGTGACCGTGGTATCCATTGACAGCGACGGTCTGAAAAATATCAATGACACTCGCGGGCATGACGTGGGTGACAAAGTCATTCAGCTATTAGGCCAGGCCATCGAACAATCTATTCGTAAAAGTGATTACGGCATCCGCCTCGGTGGCGATGAGTTTATCCTGATCCTTATCGATACCCCGTACCTTAAAAGTCTGGAAATTATCGCCAGAATTAAAGCGCATTTACAGCATACCGATACAGACAAACTGGTGGCTTTTTCACACGGCAATCATCAGATGGATCCCGACGATTCACTGGAAACGGCGATAAAAAAATCCGACAAACTGCTGTATGTACAAAAAAGAGACAAGTACCGCTAAGGTTCGCCAGCAAGAATTAGCAGAACGGCACAGGCGATGGTGATATATATCATTATCGCCGCTAATCGCCATTTGCACGCCGCTGTTAGTATCAAACGAATGGCCGCTGTCGATTCTTTGATACTTTTAAATGATTAAACAGATGTTGTATAATGATGTGCACTTTACCTAAAAATGAGTGCGACCATGATTGATTCAACTTTGCCATTAACCGACATTCATCGCCACCTTGACGGCAATATCCGTGCCCAAACTATTCTCGATCTTGGCCGCCAGTTCAATATCGCGCTTCCGGCAACCTCACTTGATACCCTGATCCCCCACGTCCAGGTCACCAGCAATGAACCTGACCTCGTGAGTTTCCTCGCCAAACTGGACTGGGGCGTAAAAGTCCTCGCCTCGCTGGAAGCCTGCCGCCGTGTGGCCTATGAAAACGTCGAAGATGCAGCGCGCAACGGCCTGCACTACGTTGAATTGCGTTTTTCGCCACGCTACATGGCGATGACCCACCAGCTGCCGGTCGACGGCGTGGTCGAAGCGGTCATTGCCGGCGTCCGCGAAGGCTGCCGCGACTTTAACGTCGATGCCCGTCTGATCGGTATTCTCAGCCGCACCTTCGGCGAAGCGGCCTGCCAGCAAGAGCTGGACGCCCTGCTGGCCCATCGCGATGGCATTACCGCACTCGACCTGGCCGGGGATGAACTCGGCTTTCCCGGCGAGCGTTTCACGGGTCACTTCACCCTCGCACGCGACGCCGGCTGGCGCATTACGGTCCACGCGGGTGAAGCTGCGGGTCCCGAGAGCATCTGGCAGGCCATTCGTGAGCTGGGCGCGGAACGTATCGGTCATGGCGTGAAAGCCGTTCAGGATCCGGCGCTGATGGACTACCTCGCCGAGAAACGCATTGGGATCGAGTCCTGTCTGACCTCCAACATTCAGACCAGCACCGTGGCTTCCCTGGCGCAGCATCCGCTGAAAACCTTCCTCGAGCACGGCGTGCTGGCATCGATCAATACCGACGATCCTGCGGTACAGGGCATCGATATTATTCACGAATATACCGTCGCCGCGCCGGCTGCGGGCCTGAGCCGCGAGCAGATTCGCCAGGCGCAGATCAATGGTCTGGAACAGGCGTTTCTGAGCCCTCAGGAAAAAATCGCGCTTATTGAGCGCGTTAAAGGGGCTTAACCGATAGCCCGGCAGACCACCTGCCGGGCTAAATCAGCGACAATGTGGCGCGGTGTTTTGCGGATTCCAGCCCCAGCTCAATTAATTCCATTATCTGAATCGCCTGACTGGCGGAAACCGGATTCTCACCATTGCCGTTCAGCGCATCACGAATCGCCGCATAGTAGGCCGGATAGTTGCCCGGTAAAGTCAGCCAGCTCTCTTCATGACGCTCTTCTCCTTCCGCGCGGGTCAAAATGCCGTCACGCATATCGTAGCCCCAATCCTCCTGGGGTAGACGCTCGCCGTTTTTCAATCGCGCTTCCTGCGGATCCAGGCCGTATTTCACATAGCTCGCCCGGGAACCGTGGACGATATAGCGTGCGGTTTCTGCTGCCGCCAGCAGCGTACCGTGCAATACCACGCGGCGCTGGGGATAGGCGAGCGTCGCATGAAAATAGTCGGTCGCCTGCGCGCCAGGGCGCAGCTGTGCTAAATCAACGTGGATGCTGACCGGCAGGCCAAACAGATTGACTACCTGATCGAGAAGATGCGGCCCAAGATCGTACCAGATCCCGCTGCCGGGGCCACCCTGTTCACGCCAGCGCTGGCGAACCTGCGGGCGGTAGCGGTCAAAATGCGATTCGAAATAGCACACCTCGCCCAGCTGTCCTTCATTAATCAGCGACTTCACCGTCAGAAAGTCGCTGTCCCAGCGGCGATTATGAAATACCGACAGCAGTCTGCCGTCGCTTTTGGCCATCGCCTCTAATGCCCGCGCTTGTGACAGTGTCACCGTAAACGGTTTATCGACGACAACATGCTTACCCGCCGCCAACGCGGCCTGAGCCAGCGGGAAATGGCTATCATTGGGGGTTGGGATGACGATCAGATCAAGATCAGGGTCGCTCAGTAAACTAGCGGCATCGGCGACAACGCGCAGCGTGGGCCAGTCGGCATGCACTTTCGTTGCATCACTGCTGGAGACTGCGGCCAGGGTCATTCCCGGCGTGCCGCTGATTAATGGCGCATGAAAGGTTTTACTGGCGTACCCGTACCCTATGATACCGACCTGAATATTGTCACTCATCGTTTCACCCCCGTTCAGCGGTAGATTTCGCCCTGCCTGTTAACTATAAGACGCATTTTATTTATTAGCTTTCCTAATGTATTATCGCTGCTCATCTTTACGACAATCGTGACAATTCCCCCAGGTAGTTCTTGCGTTGCTGTCGTCGTTTAGTAACATTTAGCTCTGCTTTAACTTTTAATTTTAGAATTATGTCGAACGTTTTAAACAGAATTGTAGAACTTATCGGATGGGTTGTTTTCGGGGTTTCCGCCCTGCTTCTGGTTATCGCGCACCACATTGATAACTACCAGTCACCGCCTCCGGCTAATGTTGTGACCACCAACGTTCAGCCTCACTAGTGCGTCATCCCCGCTGACGGGAAACAGTGACCCACTTCGCAGTTGTGCAACCGGTTTCTGAAACCGGTTGCACAACTGCGAGCACATTCATACACTCTCTTTATCATTTGATAAGGAGTTTTATCATGTCCGCATTTCCGCAACAGTTCCTTTGGGGCGCCGCCACCGCAGCCTATCAGGTTGAAGGCGGCCACGACGCTGACGGCAAAGGCCCGTCAATCTGGGATATTTACGCCCATCAGCCGGGAGCGACGTTTGAGAACACCAACGGCGACGTCGCCGTGGATCACTACCACCGCTTTCGCGAAGACGTTGCGCTGATGGCAGAGATGGGCCTGCAAAGCTACCGCTTTTCTATCTCCTGGCCGCGCCTGCTCCCTCAGGGACGTGGCGAGATCAATGAAGCGGGGGTTCAGTTCTACAGCGATCTGATCGATGAGCTGCTGGCCCACAATATCGAACCTATGATCACCCTCTATCACTGGGATCTTCCGCAGGCGCTGCAGGATGAAGGTGGCTGGGAGGCGCGCAGTACCGCCGAAGCGTTCGCTGAGTATGCCCGCCTGTGTTACGCCCGCTACGGCTCCCGGGTAAAACTGTGGGCAACCTTTAACGAGACCATTGTCTTTATTGGACATGGCTATATTAATGGCTGCCATCCGCCGGCCGTACGCGACCCGGCCCGCGCTATCCAGGCGTGCCATCACGTGTTCATCGCCCACGCCCTGGCGGTAAAATCATTCCGTGAATCCGGCATTAACGGTGAGATTGGTTTCGTTAACGTGCTCCAGCCGCACACTCCGCTCACCGATAGCGAGGCCGATCGCCAGGCTACCGCCATGGCCGATGCCGTGCATACCTACTGGTTATATGACCCGGTATTAAAAGGCCACTATCCCGAGGAGCTGCTGCAACAGACCCAGGCGCTGTGGGGCGTGCCGCGCTTCGCGCCAGAGGATGATGCCCTGCTGCGCGAAAGTCGCTGCGACTTTATCGGGCTGAATTACTATCGCCGTGAAACCGTCTCGGCCGAGCCGCAGGAAGGCCTGAGCGGCGGTGAACCAGGCGTGGACGGGCTGTTTCATTTCGTGCGTAACCCGCAGAGTACCTATACCGAATGGGGCTGGGAGATCTGGCCGCAGGGGCTAACTGACGGGATTATGATGATTAAGGAACGCTACGGCGATATTCCAATTTATATCACCGAAAATGGTTTAGGGGCCAAAGACCCTATTATTGATGGCGAGATTGTCGATGATCCGCGCATTGACTATCTGAGCAGCCACATTACTGCGCTGGAAAAAGCCATCGAGGCCGGTGCCGATGTCCGCGGTTATTATCCGTGGTCCTTTATTGATCTGCTGAGCTGGCTTAATGGTTATCAAAAACAATATGGCTTTGTGTATGTTGACCATCAACAGAACCTTGCCCGCAAACGTAAGAAGAGCTTCTTTTGGTATCAAAACCTGATTGCCACCCAAGGCGAACAGCGTTAATCTTCCCCACCAGGCGCCGTCCGGCGCCTGTTCTGTCTCTGGAAAACTCTTAATTATCTTTGTGCTACCTCCGGAACGAAATCAGTTCTTGTTTTTCGTCATGGCAACCGAAATAATTCGAATTGCTTGTAGGGGGCAAAGCCGTAAATCACCAGGAGCTTACTCAGGTAAGTGACTGGAGTGCACGGATGCAGCCAGCACCCAAGCAACTTGAAAGAAGAAGGGTATAGTCCGATTATAAAATGGAAACGCAAATGACCGTTCAGGATTACTTATTAAAATTTCGAAAAATCAGTTCGCTTGAAAGCCTTGAAAAACTTTTTGACCACCTTAACTATTCCCTGACCGACACCGTGGAGATCGTCAATATGTATCGTGCCGCCGATCATCGCCGGGCGGAGCTGGTTTCTGGTGGGAAATTGTTCGACATCGGCCAGGTGCCTAAATCCGTTTGGCGTTACGTGCAATAAATCCTGTTCTCAACCATGCCAGTTGCTTATACTCCCGCCCTTCATTTCATCGAAACCGGGAGAAATAATGTCTTCTCAATCTGCTGAACGTATCGGCGGGTGGCTGCTGGCCCCACTGGCATGGCTACTGGTGGCATTGCTGAGCACGTCGTTGTCGCTGTTGATATTTGCTAACGCGCTGATGTCCTCCCGGACCTTTGCCCTGCTGTCGGAAATGAGCACAGGCCACCTCCTGCTGTGGGTCGGCTCGCTGCTGTTTGCCGTTGGCATGTGGTACTACACCCTGTGGCTAACCTTTGCCTTTTTCAAACGACGGGCGCTGGTGCCAAAGCATTACATTATCTGGCTGCTGGTTTCTTTACTGCTGGCGATAAAAGCGTTTGCCTTTTCACCGATCACCGATGCGATGGCCCTGCGCCAGCTGGTGTTCCCGCTGCTTGCCGCGGCGCTGCTGGTGCCTTACTTCAAACGTTCCAAACGGGTTAAGCGAACTTTCGTGAATTCGTAATACCCACACAGTTAACCTGTTGTCGCCGGTATCGATTTATTCGATAATAGGCGGCTTTTTCTGTTTTCAGGTCGAGTTGATGGCTGATTATTTACTGCTCTTTATTGGTACTGTCCTCGTTAACAACTTCGTTCTGGTGAAGTTTCTTGGATTATGCCCGTTTATGGGGGTCTCCAAAAAACTGGAAACCGCGATGGGGATGGGGCTGGCCACCACGTTTGTGATGACCCTGGCCTCCATCAGTGCCTGGTTGATTGATACCTGGATCCTGATCCCGCTCAATCTGATTTACCTGCGCACGCTGGCCTTTATTCTGGTCATCGCCGTGGTCGTGCAATTTACCGAAATGGTGGTTCGCAAAACCAGCCCGGCGCTGTATCGCCTGTTAGGCATTTTCCTGCCGCTGATTACCACTAACTGTGCGGTACTCGGCGTGGCACTGTTGAATATAAACCTCGGCCATAACTTCCTGCAGTCCGCACTGTACGGCTTTGCCGCCGCGGTCGGCTTCTCATTGGTGATGGTGTTGTTTGCGGCAATTCGCGAGCGACTGGTGGTGGCGGATGTCCCCGCACCGTTTCGTGGTAATGCGATTGCCCTGGTGACAGCGGGCCTGATGTCGCTGGCATTTATGGGCTTTAGTGGTTTGGTGAAGTTGTAATATGAGTGCTGTCTGGATAGCGGTGATCGCCATCAGCCTGCTGGGGCTGATTTTTGGCTTGATTCTGGGATACGCCTCCCGCCGCTTCAAAGTAGAAGATGACCCGGTGGTTGAAAAAGTCGATGAACTGCTCCCGCAAAGTCAGTGCGGTCAGTGCGGCTACCCGGGCTGTCGCCCCTATGCCGAAGCCGTCGGTACCCAGGGCGAGAAAATTAACCGTTGCGCCCCTGGCGGCGAAGCGGTGATGCTGAAGATCGCGGCCTTGTTAAACGTCGATCCGCAACCCATTGATGGCGATGAGCTGGCGCAGGAACCCGTGCGCATGCTGGCGATTATCGACGAGAACAACTGCATCGGCTGTACCAAATGCATCCAGGCCTGCCCTGTCGATGCGATCCTTGGCGCCACCCGCGCCATGCATACCGTGATGAGCGATCTGTGTACCGGCTGTAATCTCTGCGTCGCGCCATGTCCGACGCAATGTATTGAAATGGTGCCGGTCGCGACGACCACTGAAACCTGGAAATGGGATCTTCACACTATTCCGGTACGCAATATTCCTGTGGAACAACATGTTTAAGTTATTCTCCGCATTCAGAAAAGACAAAATCTGGGATTTCAATGGCGGCATTCATCCGCCTGAAATGAAAAGCCAGTCTAACGCAACGCCACTGCGCCAGGTTCCCTTGCCACAGCAATTTGTCATCCCGCTTAAGCAGCACATTGGTGCCGAGGGTGAGCTGTGCGTAAAACCGGGCGATCGGGTGTTGCGTGGCCAGCCGCTGACCCGCGGCTGGGGTCGAATGCTGCCGGTGCATGCGCCGACATCCGGCGTGGTGAGCGCCATTGCCCCGCACTCTACAGCCCACCCCTCCGCGCTGGCGGAAATGAGCGTGATTATCGATGCCGATGGCGAAGACCGCTGGATCGAGCGCGACGGCTGGAGTGATTATCAGAATAAGAGCCGTGAAGCGCTGATTGAGCGCATCCATCAGTTCGGCGTTGCAGGTCTTGGCGGTGCAGGCTTCCCGACGGGCATAAAATTACGCGGCGGCGGCGATAACATTGAAACCTTGATTATTAACGCCGCCGAATGCGAGCCGTACATTACCGCCGACGATCGCCTGATGCAGGACTGTGCGGCACAAATTATTGACGGCATCCGCATCCTGGCCCACATATTACAGCCCCGCCAGGTCCTGATCGGCATTGAAGATAATAAACCGCAGGCCATTTCGATGCTGCGGGCAGTGTTATGCGATGCCCACGGCATTGAGCTGCGGGTCATTCCGACCAAATACCCGTCAGGCGGTGCCAAACAGCTGACGCAGATCCTCACCGGGAAACAGGTTCCCCACGGCGGGCGCTCCTCCGACATCGGCATTCTGATGCAAAACGTCGGAACAGCCTACGCGGTGAAACGCGCGGTGATTGACGGCGAGCCGCTCACCGAACGTGTTGTTACCCTGACCGGTGAATCGGTTACCCGTCCTGGCAACGTCTGGGCGCGACTGGGTACGCCGGTGCGCCACCTGCTGGAAAATGCCGGTTTTTGCCCGAGCGCCGATCAGATGGTGATCATGGGCGGCCCGCTGATGGGGTTCACCCTGCCGTGGCTGGACGTGCCGGTAGTTAAAATCACCAACTGCCTGCTGGCGCCCTCCGTCGATGAAATGGGCCAGGCCGAAGAAGAGAAAGGCTGCATTCGCTGTAGCGCCTGCGCCGACGCCTGCCCCGCTGACCTGCTGCCTCAGCAGCTTTACTGGTTCAGCAAAGGGCAACAGCACGACAAGGCAACGAGCCATAACCTGGCCGACTGTATTGAGTGCGGCGCCTGCGCCTGGGTCTGCCCGAGTAATATTCCGCTGGTGCAATACTTCCGCCAGGAAAAAGCGGAGATTACCGCCATCTTTCAGGAAGAGAAACGCGCAGCGGAAGCCAAAGCCCGATTTGAAGCACGCCAGGCACGACTGGAGCGTGATAAAGCCGCACGCCAGGAACGGCACAAGCAGTCCGCGGTACAACCGGCAGCCAAAGATCAGGATGCCATTAACGCCGCGCTGGCCCGGGTACGTGACAAACAGCGCGATGCCGCACAGCCGATTATCATCCAGGCCGGCACAAAACCAGATAACAGTGACGCCATCGCTGCCCGCGAGGCACGGAAAGCCGAGGCGCGCGCGCGCAAGGCCGAGCAGCAGAACGCGCCGCAGTCTGATGCTCAACCGGTGACCGAAACCGCCGTTGACCCGCGTAAATCCGCCGTCGAAGCCGCTATCGCTCGTGCCAAAGCCCGCAAGGCCGAACAGCAGAGTGCAACGCAGGCTGCCGCTCAACCGGTGGCAGAAGCCGCCGTTGACCCGCGCAAAGCCGCCGTCGAAGCGGCAATTGCCCGCGCCAAAGCCCGCAAGGCGGAGCAGCAGAGTGCACCGCAGGCTGTCGCTCAACCGGAGGCAGAAGCCGCCGTTGACCCGCGCAAAGCCGCCGTCGAAGCGGCAATTGCCCGCGCTAAAGCCCGCAAGGCCGGGCAGCAGAGTGCACCGCAGGCTGCCGCTCAACCGGTAACTGAAGCCGCCGTTGACCCGCGCAAAGCCGCCGTCGAAGCCGCTATCGCTCGTGCTAAAGCCCGTAAGGCCGAACAGCAACAAGAGCAACATCCGCCAGCCGCCAACGACGATCCGCGCAAAGCCGCAGTCGCCGAAGCAATCGCCCGTGTTCAGGCCAGGAAAACATCCCGGCAGGCAGTTAACGAGGAATAAATGGTTTTCAGAATCGCAAGCTCCCCTTATACCCATAACCAGCGTCAGACCTCACGGATAATGCTGCTGGTGTTGCTCGCGACCGTTCCCGGTCTGGTGGTCCAGACCTGGTTCTTTGGTTGGGGTACCGCTATACAGCTTATTCTGGCAGCCCTGACGGCCTGGGGGACGGAAGCCGCGATCCTCAAATTGCGCAAACAGAATATTGCCACCACCCTCGCCGATAACTCCGCGCTGCTGACCGGCTTACTGTTAGCCATCAGTATTCCGCCGCTGGCCCCCTGGTGGATGGTGGTATTAGGCACAGCCTTTGCCATTATTATCGCCAAGCAGTTGTACGGCGGGCTGGGTCACAACCCGTTTAACCCGGCGATGATTGGTTACGTGGTCCTGCTGATTTCATTCCCGGTGCAGATGACCTCGTGGCTCCCGCCGCATGACATTGCCGCAACCATTCCGGGCTTCACCGACGCCCTGCAGGTGATCTTTACCGGCCATACCGCCAGCGGTGGCGACATCAATACCCTGCGAATGGGCATTGACGGGATAAGCCAGGCCACGCCACTCGACACCTTTAAAACCTCGCTTCGTGCCGGACATGAAGTCAAAGAGATCATGCAGTACCCTATTTTCGGCGGCGTACTGGTGGGGCCGGGCTGGCAGTGGGTTAATCTCGCCTATCTGGCCGGCGGCCTGTTCCTGCTGTGGCAGAAAACCATCCGCTGGCATATTCCGCTCAGCTTCCTGCTCAGTTTGACCCTGTGCGCCACTCTCGGCTGGCTGTTTTCCCCGCAAAGCCTCGCCGCGCCGCAGATTCACCTGCTATCTGGCGCCACCATGCTGGGGGCATTCTTTATTCTGACGGATCCGGTCACCGCCTCCACGACCAACCGTGGCCGCCTGATTTTCGGCGCCCTCGCCGGCCTGCTGGTGTGGCTGATCCGCAGTTTTGGTGGGTATCCGGACGGCGTGGCATTCGCCGTATTGCTGGCAAATATCACCGTTCCGTTGATTGATTACTACACGCGCCCGCGCGTTTATGGCCACCGCTGAGGATTGATGATGTTAAATAGCATGCGCAAACACGGGATCACGCTGGCGCTGTTTGCCGCCGGTACAACCGGGTTGACCGCAGCCATCAATGCGCTGACGAAATCGACGATTGATGAGCAGGCGGCCACGCAACAGAAAGCGTTATTCAATCAGGTTCTGCCTGCCGAGCGCTACACTAACGATCTACTGCAAAGCTGTTTTCTGGTGGCGGAGCCGTCGCTCGGCAAAGGCCAGCATAAGATCTGGATTGCTAAAAACCAGGATGCTCCGGTCGGAGTCGTAATGGAAGCCACCGCGCCGGATGGTTACTCCGGCGCCATTCAGCTGCTGGTCGCAGCCGATTTTAAAGGTACTATCCTCGGTACCCGCGTGACCGAGCATCATGAGACCCCAGGCCTGGGGGATAAAATTGAGTTACGCCTGTCGGACTGGATCACCCACTTTGCTGGTAAAGTGATCCACGGCGCGAGCGACAGCCATTTTGCTGTCAAAAAAGACGGCGGCGATTTTGATCAATTCACCGGTGCCACCATCACCCCACGTGCGGTAGTTAACGCCGTGAAGCGCGCCGGTTTGTATGCCCAGACGCTGCCGGCACAGATTCCCGAACTTACCCCCTGCGGAGAGTAGACCATGAGCGAAGTCAAAGAGGTCATTGTTCAAGGGTTGTGGAAAAACAACTCCGCCCTGGTGCAGCTGCTCGGCATGTGCCCCCTGCTTGCGGTGACGTCAACCGCCACCAATGCGCTCGGACTGGGTCTGGCGACGACGCTGGTATTGACGCTGACCAACCTGGCTATCTCCAGCCTGCGCCGCTGGACACCGGCCGAGATCCGTATCCCCATTTACGTGATGATCATTGCCTCGGTGGTAAGCGTGGTGCAGATGCTGATTAACGCCTACGCCTTTGGCCTGTATCAGTCTCTGGGGATTTTTATCCCGCTGATCGTCACCAACTGTATCGTGGTCGGCCGGGCGGAAGCCTTTGCTGCCAAAAAAGGGCCAGCTCTGTCGGCGCTGGATGGTTTCTCCATTGGGATGGGGGCCACCTGCGCGATGTTTGTGCTGGGGTCGCTGCGCGAGATTATCGGTAACGGTACCCTGTTCGACGGCGCAGACAGCCTGCTGGGCAACTGGGCTAAAGTGCTGCGTATTGAGGTGTTCCACACCGATACGCCGTTCCTGCTGGCGATGCTACCACCGGGGGCGTTTATTGGCCTCGGTATGATGCTGGCGGTAAAATACCTTATTGATGAGCGCACTAAACAGCGTAAAGCCAAAGCGGTTGCGGCGACACCTGCCGCTCCTGCGGATGCACACACGGAAAGTCTGGGATGAACAAGAGCAAGCGTCTGGAAATCCTCACCCGGCTGCGGGATAACGACCCGCACCCGACCACAGAACTCAATTTCACCAGCCCGTTTGAGCTCCTGATTGCGGTGCTGCTGTCCGCCCAGGCCACCGACGTCAGCGTGAACAAGGCCACGGCAAAGCTCTACCCAGTGGCCAACACCCCGGCGGCGATGCTGGAACTGGGCGTCGATGGCGTCAAATCGTATATCAAGACCATCGGCCTGTTTAACAGCAAAGCGGAAAATGTCATTAAGACCTGCCGGACCCTGCTCGAACAGCATCATGGCGAGGTTCCTGAAGACAGAGCGGCGCTGGAAGCCCTTCCCGGCGTGGGCAGGAAAACCGCCAACGTGGTGCTGAACACCGCGTTTGGCTGGCCGACGATTGCGGTAGACACGCATATTTTCCGCGTTTGCAATCGGACACAATTTGCCCCGGGCAAGAACGTTGAACAGGTTGAGGAAAAACTGCTAAAGGTGGTTCCTGCCGAGTTTAAAGTCGACTGCCATCACTGGTTGATTCTGCACGGCCGCTATACCTGTATTGCCCGCAAACCGCGCTGTGGCTCGTGCCTGATCGAAGATTTATGCGAGTTTAAAGAGAAAGTCTATTCCTGACCGCCAGTGCAGAATCATGACCATTAAATAATGTGGTTCTGCGCTTAACGCCTCCGCCCTGTCTTTAACACCAATAATCATCCACTTTGCAGAAGAATTAACCGGCTATATAACGCACAGCCAGGTTAATCATTTTTTATGTAGCAAAAATTTCTATACATTTGTGATCCAGATCACCTTAGCAACCTGATGTTAAATTTTTGTTTCTTTGATGATAATGAAATCCAGCATTTGCAATACCAGAGCCCCAGTAGTCAGGACAATACCCCGCCTATTTTTAGGATTATGGGCTATATCACTAGGTTCAAGGCTTATCAGCAGAACATATCGCCGTTATCCAATGTTTTTCGTAAGGCGACAGATAAAAATGTCAACAATACCTAAAAGATGAAATTTAACTCTGTATAACATTTAAATGACTGGCGTATTATAACGCCTGAGATATATGTAACAGAGTATTACAAACCCCTTGCCTGAATGGTCAGGATAGTGAACATTACTTCCCGTTTTCCCTCCAGAATAACTATAAAGGCGGCGGTCTTCTCAGATTGCGCCCCGAACACCCCCCGTTAATATGGGATGTAAAAAAAGAGGTATATGTGTCAACTGCAAACAATAAACCAGCAGAAAGCGTGAGTTTGAACGCTTTCAAACAACCGAAATCGTTCTATCTGATCTTCTCGATCGAATTATGGGAGCGTTTTGGTTATTACGGCCTGCAAGGGATCATGGCCGTTTACCTGGTAAAACAGCTGGGTATGTCAGAAGCGGATTCTATTACACTCTTCTCCTCCTTCAGTGCACTGGTTTATGGCCTTGTCGCTATCGGCGGCTGGCTGGGTGACAAAGTCCTCGGCACCAAACGTGTCATCATGCTCGGCACTATCGTTCTGGCAATTGGTTACGCGCTGGTCGCGTACTCCGGTCATGATGCTGCAATCGTGTATATGGGTATGGCGACTATCGCCGTCGGTAACGGCCTGTTTAAGGCTAACCCGTCCTCCCTGCTCTCGACCTGTTATGAGAAAGACGACCCGCGTCTCGATGGCGCATTTACGATGTACTATATGTCCATCAACATCGGTTCGTTCTTCTCTATGCTGGCTACTCCGTGGCTGGCGGCAAAGTTTGGCTGGAGCATCGCCTTCTCTCTGAGCTTCGTCGGGATGCTGATCACCCTCGTGAACTTTATGTTCTGCAAAAAATGGGTGAAAAACTACGGTTCTAAACCTGACTTTGCACCGGTTCACTACGGCAAACTGCTGGCAACCATCGTCGGTGTGGTTATCCTTGTGGTGATTGCTACCTGGCTGCTGCACAACCAGGGTATTGCCCGTATGGTGCTGGGCGTGGTTGCGCTGGGTATCGTGATTATCTTTGCTAAAGAAGCCATGGGCATGCAAGGCGCTGCACGTCGTAAAATGATTGTGGCCTTTATTCTGATGCTTCAGGCGATCGTCTTCTTCGTGCTGTACAGCCAGATGCCGACCTCCCTGAACTTCTTCGCAATCCGTAACGTTGAGCACGCTATTCTGGGTATCAGCTTCCAGCCGGAGCAGTTCCAGGCGCTGAACCCGTTCTGGATTATGATCGGCAGCCCGATTCTGGCCGCTATCTATAACAAGATGGGCGACCGTCTGCCGATGCCGCACAAATTTGCTATCGGTATGGTGCTGTGCTCGCTGGCGTTCCTCGTGCTGCCGCTGGGCGCGAAATTCGCGACCGATGCCGGTATCGTCTCCGTGAACTGGCTGATTCTGAGCTACGCGCTGCAGAGTATCGGTGAGCTGATGATTTCTGGTCTCGGCCTGGCAATGGTGGCTCAGCTGGTTCCTCAGCGTCTGATGGGCTTCATCATGGGTAGCTGGTTCCTGACCACCGCTGGCGCGGCAATCATCGCCGGTAAAGTAGCAAACCTGATGGCGGTACCGGAAAACGTAACCGACCCGCTGCAGTCCCTGGCCGTCTATGGTCACGTGTTCCTGCAGATCGGTATCACGACCGCCGTTATCTCTGTGCTGATGTTTGCCTTCGCACCGAAGCTGAACCGCATGACTCAGGATGACGACGCCGTCGCTAAAGCTCGCGATACGGCTACCGTCTAAGCGCTTCGGGAAAACCAATAAATTTAGGCCGCTAACGTTTTGTTAGCGGCTTTTTTTTTACCCCTGGGCTAACATACAGAAAACTGCAGCCACGAGGAGTTACTGATGAAACTGTTCTACAAACCCGGTGCGTGTTCTCTTGCCTCACATATTGCCCTGCGTGAAAGTGGACTGGACTTCACTTTGCAAGGCGTTGATCTGATGCATAAACGCCTGGAAAACGGTGATGATTATCTGCAGATCAACCCCAAAGGCCAGGTACCGGCGCTGCTGCTTGACGACGATATTCTGCTCACCGAAGGCGTTGCCATCATGCAGTACATTGCAGACCAGGTCCCGGACCGCCAGCTGCTGGCACCGGTTGGCTCCGTTGCCCGTTACCAGACGCTGGAATGGCTCAACTACGTCGCAACCGAACTGCATAAAGGCTTCACGCCGCTGTTTCGCCCGGACACCCCGGAAGACTATAAACCGACGGCACGTGCTCAGCTGGAGAAGAAGCTGCAGTATATTGATGGCTCGCTTGCAGATAAGCAGTGGCTGAACGGTCACCGTTTCACCATTGCCGACGGCTATCTGTTTACGGTGCTGCGCTGGGCGTATGCGCTGAAGTTAGATATGACAGGCTATCCGCATATTGCGGTCTGGATGCAGCACATGGCGGCGCGTCCATCGGTTGCCGCAGCACTGGCGGCTGAAGGGCTTCAGTAAGGCGAGAAGAACTGCCCGGCGCAATACCGGGCAGTTAACGAGGTTTACAGCGGTGTCGCGCTGAAGTGCTGCTCCGGCAGCGCAATACGATCCTGCGCGGCAACGACCTGCAGTTCATACTCCTGCATATTTTTGGTCGTCAGCATGATTTCATAGACTGCGGCGGTCACATGTTCCAGCGCTTCACGCAGCGTTGCACCCTGCAGCAACTTAACCAGCAGCAGTCCGCTGGTCACATCCCCCACGCCTACCGGCTGACGCAGGCCAAAATCCACCAGCGGGCGGCTGATATGCCATGCTTCGTCGTGCGTCACCAGCAGCATTTCAAAACGATCCATGCTGCGGCCAGCGCGGGCGAGATGTTTCACTAACACCACCTGCGGCCCCTGGGCGATCAGTTCGCGTGCGGCGGCCACGGCTTGCGCGACGTTCGCTACCGGATGACCGCACAGGATCTCCAGCTCAATCAGGTTTGGCGCAATGATATCGCTTGCCGGCAGCGCATGACGGACATGAAATTCCGCCACGCCAGGCGCCACGATACAGCCTTTCTCCGGATGACCCATCACCGGATCGCAGAAGTATTTCGCCGCCGGATTGGCCGCCTTCACCTGACGCACAATCCCGAGAATATGCTCACCCTGTTCGGCAGAGCCCAGATAACCGCTGAGGACCGCATCACAACGCTGCAGCTGATCGATATCCGCAATCCCCTGGACGATCTCGGTGAGATGCGCAGGCGGCATCACACACCCGGTCCATTTCCCGTACTGGGTATGATTGGAAAATTGTACGGTATTAAGGGGCCAGACGTTCGCGCCCAGGCGGCGCATCGGGAATTCTGCGGCACTATTGCCGGCGTGGCCAAACACAACGTGGGACTGGATGGCGAGGATGTTCTTCATCTTGGGTACCTGACAGCAAAAAATAAGGGGCGTGGTTTCCCACGCCCCTGCCTTTACGCAATTACTTCCAGCAGACCAGACAGTAATTTTTCTTACCGCGACGCAGTAAGGTATAGCGGCCAAACAGGCGGTCGCTATCGGTGAAGACATATTCCGGGTCGGACTGTTTTTCACCGTTGATGGTGACCGCATTGGAGGCGATAGTTTTACGCGCCTGGCCACGAGATGGCTGCAGCTCGGAATCCACCAGCGCCTGCATTAGATCGGCACCGCTGTCCATTTCAATCATCGGTACGCCATCCTGCGCCAGCTGTTCGAAGTCAGCTTCGCTCAGGTCGCTCAGGTTGCCGTTGAACAGGCTTTCAGTAATGCGTTTGGCGGCAATCAGGCCTTCTTCGCCATGCACCAGGCGGGTCACCAGCTCGGCCAGCACGTACTGCGCACGTGGCGCCTTGCCGCTGTTCTTGTCTTCTTCTTCCAGGGCATTAATCTCAGCCATGTCCATAAAGGTGAAGAACTTGAGGAAGCGATAAACATCGGCATCCGCGGTGTTAATCCAGAACTGGTAGAATTTGTACGGGCTGGTTTTCTTCGGATCCAGCCAGACTGCGCCACCTTCCGTTTTACCGAACTTGGTACCATCTGCTTTGGTGATCAGCGGCACGGTCAGACCAAAGACCTGGTTCTGGTGCAGACGACGGGTCAAATCGATACCCGAGGTGATGTTACCCCACTGATCGGAACCGCCAATCTGCAGCGCCACGCCGTGCAGTTTATTCAGGCACGCGAAGTCATAACCCTGCAACAGGTTATAGGAGAATTCGGTAAACGAGATGCCCTGATCGTCACGGTTCAGACGCTGCTTAACCGCTTCTTTGTTGATCATCTGGTTGACGGAGAAGTGCTTGCCGATATCACGCAGGAAGGTCAGCACGTTCATGCCGCCGAACCAGTCGTAGTTATTCGCGGCAATCGCGGCGTTATCACCGCAATCAAAATCGAGGAACGGTGCGACCTGCTTGCGGATTTTATCTACCCACTCCTGCACGGTATCTTCGGTGTTGAGTTTACGCTCGGCGGCTTTGAAGCTCGGGTCACCGATCAGACCGGTTGCGCCTCCCACCAAGGCCACGGGTTTATGGCCTGCCTGCTGGAAGCGTTTCAGGCATAACAATGGAACAAGATGCCCCAAATGCAAGCTGTCAGCGGTAGGATCGAAGCCGCAATAGAGCGCGATCGGGCCTTGCGCCAGTCGCTCTGCTAACGCTTCCTCGTCCGTCACCTGGGCTACCAGCCCCCGCTCTTGCAATTGTTTAATCAAGTTACTGCTTGCCATCAAATTCTCCATGTATAAAACGACTGCACCTTTGCCGGTACACGACTTTTCGCCAGACGCGAAAAATGAAGACTATAGAATAAAGCGCCAGCCCATCGAGCACCAGCGCTTAACACAACAAATTTCCGGGATTAGGGAGCCAGGCGGTCGATTTTCCACGCGTCATGGTCGCGCTGGTATAAAAAACGATCGTGCAGACGGTGTTCACCGCCCTGCCAGAACTCCATCTGATCGATAGAGATGCGGAATCCTCCCCAGAAGCTCGGCAGCGGCACTTCGCCCTGCTGGAATTTTTGCTTCAGTTCGAGGAATTTGCTTTCAAGAATACCGCGGGCCGAGATGCGGCTTGATTGCTGGGAAACCCAGGCACCGATCTGGCTGTCGCGCGGGCGACTGTGGAAATATTTCACCACTTCGAGGGTCGACAGGCGTTCGGCTTTGCCGACCACCATCACCTGACGCTCCAGCATATGCCACGGGAACAGCAAGCTGACATGCGGATTTTTTTCAATCTGGTGCGCTTTGCGGCTGCCAAGGTTGGTGTAGAACACCAGCCCTTTTTCGTCATAGTGCTTAAGCAGCACGATTCGCTGCCAGGGTTGACCGTTTTCATCAACGGTGGCGACAACCATTGCCGTCGGATCGGCCAGTCGGGCGTCACAGGCCTGGCGAAGCCAACGCTCAAACAATGTTAGCGGTTCAGCGGGAAGATCGTGGCGACGCAGGCCACCACGGGTGTACTCTCGGCGCAGATGCGCGATTTGCTGCAAATCATCGTTATCAGACATGGCACTGAAGAAAGTTGTCATCGGGTGGCGTCATTGTGCGCCCCCGGGACAGAAATCTCAACGTTTGGCCGTCTGCAGCTGGCAGTTGTCCAGCACTACCTGATCGCGTTTGTAGACAGTGGCGCTGTCGCCTTTCGACCAGAAGACATAAACACCATCGGTATAACGCGCGCCGGAGGCCGAAATACCCTGCTGCAGGTTCAACTGCTGATTGTCATAAATGAAGCTGGCAACCTGACGCGTGTTGTTGATATGTACCGTCAGCGGTTTCTGATCGCACTGGTATTCCAGCGTATTGGTCTGCATCCGGTCCACAAACTGGTTGTAGTAGCTACATCCTGCAAGCATAAAAGGGAGAACAACAATAAGGATTTTTTTCATTCGTTTGCCTTCGACTTTCCCGGTCCAGAGGAGCCTGTCGCCCCCCGTTAATTCAGCCAGTTTACCGGTTAATCCATAAGAGAGATTTCAGTTAACTCTGATTTTGCCGCGGGCCGGCAGGGAAAATGGCCCCAAGTATCGACGCCTCGGAGGCACCGGTGACCGACGGTAAATTGCCCGGCAGCCCGGACATTGTACGCCATGCCAGCCAGGCAAACGCCAGCGCTTCCATATCATCGCCGCTGATGCCCGCCGCGTCGGTAGTCGAGACCTCGGTTCCCGGCAGCAGCGCCGCCAGTCGTGCCATCAACAGCGGGTTACGAGCGCCGCCGCCGCATACCAGCAGGCGTTCACAACCGCCGCTCAGCATGACCTGCTCGGCGATGGTCACCGCCGTTAACTCAACCAGGGTCGCCTGGACATCCTGAGCGCGCAGCCCGGAGAACCGCGCCAGATGCTGCTCCAGCCAGCCATAGTTAAAATATTCGCGTCCGGTGCTTTTCGGCGCCGGCAGCGCAAACCACGGGTCGCTAAGCATATTCTGCAGCAACGGCAGCAGGACTTTGCCTTCGCTGGCCCATTGCGCATCTTTATCGTACGGTTTCCCGCACTGACGCCAGATCCAGGCATCCATCAGCATATTGCCCGGACCAGTATCATACCCGCGCACCGGCACACCCGGCGCTAACAGTGACAGATTGGCAATCCCCCCGATATTGAGCACGATCCGCCGCTCGACCGGATGCGCCAGCAGCGCGTGGTGGAAAGCCGGTACCAGCGGCGCGCCCTGCCCGCCGAGGGCAATATCACGGCGACGAAAATCGCCGACGACGGTCACGCCGGTCTTGGCCACAATCTGATTGTTATCGCCGATTTGCAGAGTGTGCGGCGCCTCGCCGGTGGGTTCATGCCATACCGTTTGCCCATGGCAGCCGATGGCAATGATATCCGCCGCCTGCAGTTTCTCCTGACGCATCAGCGCCAGCACCGCATCGGCAAACAGCCGCCCCAGACGCGTATCCAGACGGCCGAACTGTGACAGCGTCAGCTGCTGTCCCTGGCAGATGGCGAGGATCTCTTCTTTTAAGGCAATGGGAATGGGGTATGACAGGCTAGCCTGCTGTGCCACCACGCTTTCATTGATTGCCGCCAGAACAACATCGATACCATCAAGGCTGGTACCGGACATGACGCCAATAAAGTGACCTGATTTCATACACCTTCCTCATTCCATGATTCGTTTACGCCACACTCAATCATAAAGCACCGGGCATTGCTATGGCGTAATAATGTTTATTAACACTAAAACGACAAGGTTGCGCATAGCGTAAAGCACCTGTGTTTATGTTAGGTTGAGAAGCGTCTGATTATTATTTTTTGCATACTCCATGCTGCAGGTATGCCCGTCGTCGATGAAATACCATATAATTGAGCGCATGGACGTTCAACAGAACACTATTTAGTGAAGGAGATTCATCAATGATTTTACGTGTTTTGGCTGTCTCGATGATTGGTTTATCACTTGCCGGCTGCGTCAGCAGCAGTGGCCTCTCCGGAGACGTTTACTCCGCATCAGAAGCCAAACAAGTGCAGAGCGTCACCTACGGGACTATCGTGCATACTCGCGCCGTACAGATTCAGAGCGGCGACGACAGCAATGCGATTGGTGCTATCGGTGGTGCGGTTCTTGGTGGTTTTCTGGGTAACACCATCGGTGGTGGTACCGGTCGTTCACTGGCAACTGCCGCGGGTGCCGTCGCAGGTGGCGTAGCAGGCCAGGGCGTGCAAGGCGCAATGAACAAAACCCAGGGTGTTGAGCTGGAAATCCGTAAAGATGACGGTAACACCATTCTGGTGGTACAGAAACAGGGCACAACCCCGTTCTCCGTCGGTCAGCGTGTTGCCATTGCTGGCAGCGGCAGCCAGGTTACGGTGTCCCCACGTTAATCTTTTCGATAATGCGGCCTGCTCGGGCCGCATTATTTTTTCATATGCCAGGTTAATCTCCGCACGGTATCTTTCTTTTCAGGCACGACCTTCCCTCACCGCCCTTCACTTTCTCATCCAACATTTGCGTTCGCTCAATATTCTGCTGTCACAGCCCTGTATATTATTGAGAAAATTCGCATTCCAAACATAATAGATCCGAGTCAGCAACCCAACCTATCGCATGGATGTAACTAATGTTTATTGAGCGTAATCATTTAGTAAAAAGAACATTAATCCTTCTGGCCATCGGCATTATTGCCATTGGTCTGATACATTTGTTCTCCGAGTCATTAATTAGTCGTATGCCGACATTTAATCCACTGCTCTTTCCCGTATTGACGATTTTCTTATTAATACTTCATGTGACCATTTCCTGTTTTATGGTCATGAAGTACTGGTGTAACCGTAAACGTCTGTACCTGATCGCGATTGCCTGCGCCTTTGCGGGCTCGTCACTGTTGATGTTCGGTACGCTAAGCAGCTATCCGGCGTGGTTCCTGTGTGACTCGGGGCTGCTGACCAACGCCAATGATGCGCTTATTTTTTACAGCTTCCGCAATATCATGATGATGGTGTTGTTTATTCTCAGCATCTCCTTATTCCACTTCCGTCATAGCGAGAAACTCACGCGCAAAGCGCACAGCTTTATTTTAATATTTTGCATCTTATTTACGGGGTTCATCTGTGTGTTATCGTGGATGTATTCAAGCCACAACCCATTACTTTATATCACACTAATTGACAATATCACTTTAACTCACTCCGCGCTCTGGCATAATATTCTGGGTTGCCTGATGGCGATCGGATGGTTTATCACCCTGTTATTTCTGGTTTCTGTTACCCAGCTTCGCAATGTATTTTGGTACAGCGGTGCCTTTTTCTGCAGCGCCTATATATTCACACTGACTTTTCTTTTATTGACCAGCGGTAATACCGAATACGCCTGGTATTACGCCAGGATATTTGAAGTTATCAGTACCTTATTTATGTTTTTTATCCTGTTATGCGATGTATTCAGCCTGTACCGCAAATCCGAGCAGAAATATATGACCTCGTATCAAAACTCGATTCGCGACTCGTTGACCAGACTGTACAACCGCAGCCATTTTTACGACACCCTGACCAGACAGTTATCGACGGTGTCCGCCTGTCAGCCGTTGTCGGTGATCGTCTGCGACCTCGACTTCTTCAAACGCATTAACGATAACTATGGCCACGTGCAGGGAGACAAAGTCATCCAGTACGCCGCCAGCGTTCTGCAGAAGAATGTCCGCACCCAGGACGCCGCCGCCCGCATCGGCGGGGAAGAGTTTGCCCTGCTGCTGGTCAACACCGGGCCGCAAGATGCTCAGGCGGTGGCGGAGCGCATTCGTCTGGCCGTCAACGAGAAACAAGAAGACCTGCCGGAGCAAATGACCATCAGCGCAGGCATTTTCACCGTTTATGACAGTGGCCTGAGTCCGGAAGAGTGCGTGAAGCGGGCCGACGCGGCCATGTACCAGGCCAAAAATAGCGGCAGAAATCGCGTGGTGGTGTGGGAGGAATAAGCAAAAAAGGCCTTGAGAAATCAAGGCCCTGAATAGATTAGTCTTTTGCCTGCAAATCGAGGATATTGTGTTCCAGTTTACGCACCAATTGGAGCAGCGTTTCCACCTCTTCTGGTGAAATGCCGGACAGAATTTCATCGCGTGTCTTACCGATCACCTCTTCCATTTCGTTGATCAGTGGTTCCGCTTTTTCCGTCAACCTGATGCGTTTCGCGCGTCTGTCGTTGGCACAGGTCTGGCGAGAAATAAGACCTTTCTCCTCCAGCTGATCCAGGGTGCGAACCAAAGAAGGCTGCTCAATACCAATTGCTTTCGCCAGTTGAATTTGCGACTGCTCAGGCGGCAGCTGATGAATATTGTGCAGCGTAACCCAGTGCGTCTGCGTTAACTCCAGAGGTTTCAGGCGATGGTCGATCAGCGCGCGCCAGACGCGGACTAAACGGGCCAGATCAGAACCTAGTGGCGATTCCAATTTCATCTCCTTATAATTAGCTTGCTAAGTTATTATACTGATTTTAGAATAGTTTGCAGTATTTAAATTAGCAAAACAAATGAATTACCT
Source organism: Klebsiella sp. R445 (assembly GCF_051131755.1). Taxonomy (NCBI): domain Bacteria; kingdom Pseudomonadati; phylum Pseudomonadota; class Gammaproteobacteria; order Enterobacterales; family Enterobacteriaceae; genus Klebsiella; species Klebsiella sp. R445. The sequence continues at coordinate 234,915 of NZ_CP180446.1, read as the reverse complement.
GATTCACCAACATCAAAACAATGATTTACACTGTGTAATAGTAGCATGCCCTGAACTTACTCCCTGCAATAGCAAAGGATTTTTGCTTGTGAAACTGAGTCTTAACACGTCAGGATTGTCGCTCCAGGACCTGATTTTTGGCGCGTCCATCTACTTTCCGCCTCTGTTTAAAGCCGTTCTGCTGGGATTTTTTGTCTGGCTGGTGATCCATCGTCAGCTGCGCGACTGGATGTATGCCGGTGATATCTGGCATCCCCTGCTGATGGACCTGTCCTTATTCGCGCTTTCCGTTTGTCTGGCTCTGGTTTTACTGACTGCCTGGTAATGTTCACGACATGAAAAAACTAAAATATCTCTCGACCCTGTTTGTTGCCGCCCTCGCCCTCATTGCCGCCTGGCTGGTGTGGAACTACTACACCCAGTCACCCTGGACCCGGGATGGCAAAGTGCGCGCAGAGCAGGTCAGTATTACGCCCCAGGTTTCCGGCAGCATCCTTCAGCTCAACGTCCGCGATAATCAGCTCGTGAAAGCTGGCGACGTGCTGTTTCGCATCGATGATACCCCTTACCGCATCGCCCTCCTGAACGCCCAGGCGCAGCTCGCTAAGGCTCAGGCGGAGGTGGCGAAAGCCAAAGCAGAACAGAGCAAAGCGGCGAACGATGCCCAGCGCCGCCGTCACCTGACGAAGGATGCGATTTCTGCCGAAGATCTGGAGAACGTCAATACCGCGCTGAATACCGCCAACACCGGCCTTGAGGCGGCCAAAGCGGTTGTCGGGGTGGCGCAGGCCAGCCTGGAACACGCCCGCTGGCAGCTCGGCCAGACCGAGGTGAAATCCCCGGTCGACGGCTGGGTCACCAATCTGAGCACCCGGGTCGGGGACTATGCCGCCGTCGGTCATCCGGTCTTTGCCCTGGTCGACAGCCATTCGTTCTATGTCATCGGTTACTTTGAAGAGACCAAGCTGCGCCATATCCGCGCCGGCGATAGCGCGCAGATCGTCCTCTACAGCAGTAAACAAACGTTACAGGGTCACGTGGGCAGTATCGGCCGTGCCATCGTCGACCAAAGCGTCGAGGGGGGAAACAGCCTGGTGGCGAACATCAAGCCCAATATCCCGTGGGTTCGTCTGGCTCAACGCGTGCCGGTGCGCATCGAGTTTGATGCCCTGCCGCCAGAGACCACGTTGGTTTCCGGTACCACCTGCACCGTCTCGATTGGCGCACCACGATGAAACTGCAGGCCCTGTCGTGGCGTGCGCTGCCATGGGTTAAGGCCAGCCGGCCGCAGTGGCGATACGCGCTGCGCAACGGCATCGCCATGTGCCTGGCGCTGAGCATTGCCTACTGGCTGAACCTCGATGAGCCGTACTGGGCGATGACCTCCGCCGCCGTCGTCAGCTTCCCGACCGTCGGTGGGGTGATCAGCAAAAGCTTTGGCCGCATCGCCGGCAGCCTGCTCGGAGCCTGCGCCGCGCTGTTGCTCGCCGGGCATACCCTCAACGACCCGTGGCTGTTCCTGCTCAGCATCTCGGCGTGGATCGCCTTCTGTACCTGGGCCTGCGCGATGTATACCAACAACGTGGCCTATGCCTTCCAGCTCGCCGGCTATACCTGCGCGATTATCGCCTTCCCGGTGATTAACATTACCGATGCCAATGAGCTGTGGACCATCGCGCAGTCGCGAGTGTGCGAGGTTATCGTCGGGATCCTCTGCGGCGGGCTGATGATGATGATCATGCCCAGCACCTCCGACGGTACCACGCTGCTGACGGCGTTGAAAAACATGCACGCGCGCCTGCTTGAACACGCCAGTCTACTGTGGGTGCCGGAAACCACCGATGCGATTCGTAGCGCCCACGAAAGCGTGATCGGGCAAATTCTGACCATGAACCTGCTGCGCATTCAGGCCTTCTGGAGCCACTACCGTTTTCGTCGGCAGAATCCGCTGCTCAATTATTTACTCCACCAGCAGCTGCGCCTCACCAGTGTTATCTCCAGCCTGCGCCGGATGTTGATCAACTGGCCGGCAGCCCCGGCAGAGACCCGCCAGGTGCTGGAGACGCTGCTCGTCGCTCTCGCCAGTCCGCAGGCCGATTTTTACAGCGTCGCGCGGATTATCGCCCCGCTGGCACCTCCCGCCGGTGCCGACTACCGCCACCTCGCCGTGTGGAAGCGCCTGCGCTACTTTTGTCGCTTGTATCTCGACAGCGGTCGCTGGATCCGCCGGGTGGAAAATGCCTCGGCGATCGCCGAATTTAACGTCCCGTCCGCCCCGGCGTTAGCGCGCCATACCGATCAGGCTGAAGCGCTGTGGAACGGTATCAGGACCTTTTGCGCCCTGGTGGCGGTGGGTGCCTGGGGCATCAGCACCCAGTGGCAGGCCAGCGCTGCGGCGCTGACCCTGGCGGCGATCTGCTGCGTGCTGTACTCCGTCTCGCCATCGCCGTTCAAATCATTAACGTTACTAATGCGTACGCTGGTTTTGCTGTCGGTGTTCAGCTTTGCGGTGAAGTTCGGCCTGATGGTACAGATAACCGATCTATGGCAGTTTTTGTTATTCCTGTTCCCGCTGCTGACCACTATGCAGTTGCTCAAGCTGCAGATGCCCAGGCTGGCCGGTCTGTGGGGACAGCTGATTGTGTTTATGGGGTCGTTTATTTCGGTAACCAACCCGCCGGTGTATGACTTCGCCGCCTTCCTCAACGACAATCTCGGCAAAATCATCGGCGTCGGCTTTGCCTGGCTGGCGTTTGCGGTAATAAGCCCGGGTTCCGATGCGCGCAAGAGCCGGCGTCATATCAAAACGTTACGCCGTCACTTTGTCGATCAGCTAAGTCGTCACCCGCAGCACAGCGAGCATGAGTTTGAATCGCTGGTGTATCACCATATCAGCCAGTTAAGCCACAGCCAGGATGCCCTGGCCCGCCGCTGGCTGCTGCGCTGGGGAGTGGTGCTGCTCAACTGTTCGCATGTGGTCTGGCAGCTGCGAGAATGGGAAACCCGCTCGGATCCGCTGTCGCAGGTTCGTGATTTGTGTATTAGTCTGCTGCGCGATGTGATGAGCGAACGTGGCGTTCAGCAACGTCCGCTGGCCTCTACGCTGCGTGAGCTGCAGCATATTTGCGATACCCTGAGCCATCACCATCAACCGGCGGCGAAAGAGCTGGCAGCGGTGATCTGGCGGCTGTATTGCGCCCTGTCTCAGCTTGAGCAGGCGCCCGCTATCGGGACGATAACGGAAAGCGCGATGGTGGAGAAAAAAACGCAGTGAACGCCTCCGCCGTCGCGGAGGCGGGATAACGCTTACGGGACGTCGTAACCTAACGCCGCTTTACGGATGCGGAACCACTGCTGGCGAGACATGTTCAGTTTCTCCGCCACCACCGCCGAGCGCACGCGCTCTATTTTACCGGAGCCGATAATCGGCAACGGTTGGGACGGCAGGCGCAGGATCCACGCATACACCACCTGCTCAATACTCTCGGCATTCAGCTCATGAGCGACCTGCGCCAGTTCATCACGCAGCGTCTGGAAGCGCTCGTCATTGAACAGGCTGCCGCCGCCAAGGCACGACCAGGCCATCGGCCGGATGCGCAGCTGCTGGAGCTGGTCCAGCGTGCCATCCAGCAACAGCGGCTGGTGCACCGGAGAGATTTCCACCTGGTTAGTGGCCAGGGTAAACGGCAGGCGCGATTGCAGCAGGGTAAACTGCGCCGGCGTAAAGTTGGATACGCCGAAGTGACGGACTTTACCGCTGTGATGCAGCGCGAGGAAGGCTTCCGCCACCTCGTCCGCGTTCATCAACGGGTCCGGGCGGTGAATCAGCAGCAGATCCAGATGATCGGTTGCCAGATTACGCAGGGACTGTTCGGCGCTTAAAACGATGTGGTCACGGTCGGTAATATAGTGGCCGATAGTGTTTTCGGCGCGGGCTTTGGTGGCAATCCCGCACTTGCTGACAATCTCCATCCGGCTACGCAGGTGCGGTGCCAGCTTAAGGGCTTCACCAAACGCCGCTTCACACTGATAATCACCGTAAATATCCGCATGATCGATGGTCGTAATGCCCAGATCCAGGTGCTGCTCGATAAAACTCACCAGCGCGCTGGGGGACATGTTCCAGTCCATCAACCGCCAGTAGCCCATAACAAAACGCGAGAATTCCGGCCCCTGTGGAGCCATAGCAATACGCTGAACCATAACGACATCCTCAACAAATAAGTGGGTCGAGTATACGCAATTTTGTCATTAAAACAGTGAGGGTTGCTGCGGTTCTTCCGCGGCCTGGGGTTTATTCGCGCGTAATTTGCGCAGCAATCGCTGGCGGCACAGGCGCAGGACATCCTGTTTTTGCACATCACTCATGGTTTGCCATTGAAAGCGCTCCTCGCGACTGCGAAAGCAGCCCCGGCAAAAACCGCGCTCATCTGACTGACAAATTCCCCGGCACGGACTTTGTACCGGGAAAAACTCCAGTTGCTCTGCCACCACACTGCCCCCGTCGCTGATCTGTATCGTTTATTGAAGACGTTTCAACCGGACTACGCAACTTTTGTTCTTCAGGCTCTGCGCCAGGCGGCACTTTACTTTTTTCTTGCATTAGACCAATCGGTCTATTACAGTGAGCCCCATGAACAAACATAGCGAATGCGATACCCGCGAACACATCCTTGCTACCGGAGAACAGCTGTGCATGCACCGCGGTTTCACCGGCATGGGGCTGAGCGAACTGTTAAAAATAGCGGAAGTGCCGAAAGGCTCTTTCTACCACTATTTTCGCTCCAAGGAAGCTTACGGCGTTGCGCTGCTGGAATATCACTATGCCGGCTATCTTCAGCGGCTGGTGGATCATTTTTCCCACGGCGAAGGCAACTATCGCGATCGTCTGCTGGCGTACTATCAGCATACCCTGACGCAGTTTTGCCAGCAGGGCATTATCAGCGGCTGCCTGACGGTGAAACTTTCCGCGGAAGTGTGCGACCTGTCTGAATCGATGCGTGAGGAAATGAACAAAGGCGCCAGCCAGATTATTCATCTGCTGGGTGACGCGCTGGAGCACGGACGCCAGGAAGGCAGCCTGCAGTTTAGTGGCGATGCATTCACCCTCTCCCAGGTGCTGTACTCCCTGTGGCTGGGTGCCAATTTGCAGGCCAAGATTACTCATAGTGCGATGCCTCTGGAAAGTGCCCTCGCCCATGCGAAACACATTATTGCTGCGCCTGACGTTTAACAGGCGTTTTTATTTACCGAATTTCTAGACGACCGGTCTACTCAGGAGTCATCATGTCCGAATCAAAACTGTTTTCCCCCTTGAAAGTCGGTGCGGTAACCGTACCTAACCGCGTATTTATGGCTCCATTGACGCGTCTGCGCAGCATTGAGCCGGGCGATATCCCGACCCCGCTGATGGCAGAGTATTATCGTCAACGCGCCAGCTCCGGCCTGATTATCACCGAAGCCACGCAGATATCGGCCCAGGCGAAAGGCTACGCCGGTGCACCAGGTCTGCACAGTCCGGAACAGATCGCCGCATGGCAGAAAATTACCGCTGGCGTTCACGCTGAAGAGGGGCATATCGCCGTTCAGCTGTGGCACACCGGCCGTATCTCCCACAACTCCCTGCAGCCTGGCGGCGAAGCGCCGGTAGCGCCTTCCGCTCTGAGCGCAGGCACCCGAACTTCCCTGCGTGATGAAAACGGCCATGCGATCCGCGTCGATACCTCAATGCCGCGCGCGCTGGAAACCGCCGAAATCCCGGGTATCGTTGACGATTTCCGCCAGGCGGTAGGTAACGCCCGCGACGCCGGCTTTGACCTTGTTGAACTGCACTCGGCCCACGGCTACCTGCTGCACCAGTTCCTTTCCCCGTCCTCCAACCACCGTACTGACCAGTATGGCGGCAGCGTCGAAAACCGTGCGCGCCTGGTGCTGGAAGTGGTTGATGCGGTCAGCAAAGAGTGGAGCGCCGATCGTATCGGCATCCGCGTCTCGCCGATTGGCAGTTTCCAGAATGTCGATAACGGTCCGAATGAAGAAGAAGATGCGCTGTATCTGATTGAAGAGCTGGCCAAACGCGGGATCGCCTACCTGCACATGTCCGAGCCGGACTGGGCCGGTGGTCAACCGTATAGCGACGCGTTCCGTCAGAAAGTTCGCGCCCGTTTCCCTGGTGCGATTATTGGTGCCGGTGCCTACACCGTGGAAAAAGCCAACGATCTGATCGGCAAAGGGTTGATCGACGCTGTGGCCTTTGGTCGCGACTATATCGCCAACCCGGACCTGGTGGCTCGTTTGCAGCATAAAGCACCGCTGAACCCGCAGCGCCCGGAAAGCTTCTACGGCGGTGGCGCAGAAGGTTATACCGATTATCCGATGCTGTAATCTCCCGGATTAGCGAGACGGTTTACTGCCGCCATGCTCCCCTTTGCCCGCTCAGCGTACACATCGGGGCGCTAATCGGGATGAGATTGTCAGGGCCGCCTGAAATGGCGGCTTTTTTGCGTTATAGTGCCTCTGTGTCAGAAAACGTCCTGGCCGTTTACTGACACTATTCTGACCATCGTATATACGGCTTCTGTCTGAAAGCTGTAATAAAGGAGTATAAAATCATGCGCTTACTTCACACCATGCTGCGCGTTGGCGATCTGCAGCGTTCTATCGAGTTTTACACCAACGTGCTTGGCATGAAGCTGCTGCGCACCAGCGAAAACACCGAGTATAAATACTCGCTGGCCTTCGTCGGTTACGGTGAAGAAACCGATACCGCCGTCATCGAGCTGACCTACAACTGGGGCGTCGACAAGTATGACCTCGGTAACGCGTATGGCCATATCGCGCTGAGCGTAGAGAACGCAGCCGAGGCCTGTGAGCTGATTCGCCAGAACGGCGGCAACGTCACTCGCGAAGCCGGCCCGGTCAAAGGCGGCACGACGGTTATCGCTTTCGTTGAAGATCCTGATGGTTACAAAATCGAACTGATTGAAGAGAAAGACGCTGGCAAAGGTCTCGGTCACTAACCGGCTTCGGGCGCACCGGCGCCCGCTGTTTTCTCCCCCTTCCTGCTGCAAGGCACGGCAAAATTTGCCATAATGCGCGCTACTTTTTTCCAGTGAAGAGAATCTGATGTCCGAGAACGTTCAACTTAATGGTCTGTGCGACCGTTTTCGTGGTTTCTACCCCGTGGTTATTGATGTAGAAACCGCCGGATTTAATGCGAAAACCGATGCCCTGCTTGAGATCGCCGCCATTACCTTAAAAATGGATGAGCAAGGCTGGTTGATGCCGGACGAAACGTTGCATTTTCATGTTGAACCTTTCGAAGGCGCCAATCTTCAGCCTGAAGCGCTGGCCTTTAACGGCATCAATCCGAACGACCCCGAGCGCGGCGCAGTGAGCGAGTACGACGCCCTGCACGCCATTTTCAAAATGGTGCGTAAAGGGATTAAGGATAACGATTGTAATCGTGCCATCATGGTGGCGCACAACGCCACCTTCGATCTCACCTTTACGATGGCTGCCGCCGAACGCGCCGGGCTTAAACGTAATCCATTTCACCCTTTTGTGACCTTTGATACCGCCGCGCTGAGCGGACTGGCGCTGGGTCAGACGGTGTTGTCCAAAGCGTGTCTGGCCGCCGGGATGGCGTTTGATGGTAGCAAGGCGCACTCGGCGCTGTACGATACCGATCAGACCGCCCAGCTGTTTTGCGAAATCGTCAATCGCTGGAAACGCCTTGGCGGCTGGCCGTTGCCACTCGCCGGACAAGAATAAAAGACAAAAAAAAGCGACTTCCACGGAAGTCGCTTTTTACTTTTCGCAGGTTTATTCTGCTTTCGGCGTTTCGCTGTTGTACTTAGCCGCCGTTTCTTTGATCAGCTGCTGCAGTTCGCCGCGCTGATACATTTCAATCACGATGTCGCAACCACCAACCAGCTCGCCATCCACCCACAGCTGCGGGAAGGTCGGCCAGTTCGCGTATTTCGGCATTTCCGCGCGAATATCCGGGTTCTGCAGGATATCAACGTAAGCAAAACGTTCGCCACATGCAGAGAGTGCCTGCACTGCCTGGGCGGAAAAACCGCAGCTTGGCAGTTTCGGGGACCCTTTCATGTACAGCAGGATCGGGTTTTCAGCGATTTGACGTTGGATTTTTTCTACAGTCGTGGTCATTGTCATGCTTCCTTAACTTCTATACGGCAGTAATTTTCATTGTAGCGTCCTGGACGCTGGACGGATAATAACATTTTTTTCACTCGCGACAGTTTATCTTCTGTGCCCAGAAGTTGCTTTAGAAATATCACTTTGGCACCGCAAATGCAGCGTTACTGTATCGTTTAGTTACCCCACCTATGTAACAACCTAAACAGGGCCCCGCACCTCTCTCACATCGATAATGGTGAATGTCACCATCTCCGAAATGCTGATATTTGCAGTCGTTCGAGATCCGGGTCTGATTGTAGATTACCAGCTGATGGCGCATAAAAAATGGACGTAGGGAGCTGGCTACTCCAAATTTTCACAAGGAAACCGACAAGGCGATCCTTGCAGCTGTGAAAATAGGTGAATAGGTTTGGCAGTAATTTCCGAAAGATATATACATTTAGTGTATCAGCTCAGACTTGAACTGATACATCTATGGCACAAAGCCAAACCTATCGCGATTAACGGCAACTGGGTCACTCAGCTAAGGTTGGTTTCACGTATAGCCTTTAATCCGGCAAGAGAAAAAAGTTTAAAATGGGCGGTCAGGGCTTTTGTTTGCATTGCCACAACTTCCTGAATGGGCCCTGGCATACGACTACCTGCTACCATCAGCATCATGCATGGGGCCACCACACTCAGCATACAAGGGAGCAGACGAGGATCATCTTCTGTAAGCCCTGCCGCTTCACCCACAATCCGTCTTACAGACTGAATTTTCTTCGCTCCTTCAGCATTTAGAAAATCACCAAGTTGCGCAGAAGGAGACAGCATTTCACGCGCAAATACCCGCCCGTGCCAGTTGTTAGGGTTGCTCAGTTTCGTCAGAAACATCTCCAGAAAAGTACCTAACTTATCTTCTGCAGGGAGATCCGACGCAGCGAGTTGGGCAAGATGCTCTCCGTCCAGATAATGGTGGTGAGCCAGTACAAGAACCGCGAGATAGAGTCCATCCCGACCACCAAAGTGATAGTTGATTGCAGCCAGGTCAACTTTGGCTTTTTTAGCAATCTCTTTGTTGGTGGTCTGCGCAAATCCTTTTTCCGCAATCAGCTCTCCTGCGGCTTCAAGGATACTTTCCCGGGTGATATCCCCGTCGCTTCTGCGTGCTCGGCTCATAATCAACAGATTCCGGATAAGGTAATTTCACGAATAAGGGTTTATTATTGCATAAATAAAGTTTAAATTGAATTTAAACTAATGCATCCGAAGAACAGCAGGGCATCATACTATGAATAAAAAAATCATCGCTGGAGCTGTCGTTACCGCTCTGATTATTACCGCTGGAGCTATCTGGTTGTTCGGACTAAATAGGAATGACAACAATACGTTAACGCTGCATGGCAATGTCGATATTCGCCAGGTCTCGCTGGCTTTTGAAGACAGCGGCCGTATCAGCACACTTGCCGTGGATGAAGGCGATCAGGTTCATGCGGGACAGGTTATCGCCACGCTGGACACGCGGGCGCTGAAGATTCAGGAACAGCAGGCCCTGGCACAACTGGATGCGCAAAAGCAAACTGTGCTTGAGCAGCAGGCAGGCGCCCGACCGGAAGAAGTGGCTCAGAGCAGGGCTCAATTAGCCTCCGCTCAGGCACAGTTACAGAAAGCAACGGAAGACATCAGCCGTATTCAGCGCATTTCTGCCAGCACAGGCGGGAAAGGCATCAGTAAGCAGGAAATGGACACGGCTCGCAGTAATCTTCGCATTGCCCAGGCCAGCGTAAAAGAGCGGCAGGCCAGTCTTACTCTGATGGAAAAAGGGGTGCGCTCAGAGCAACGTGAAGCATCCGTGGCGCAGGTTAAAGCTACGGAGGCACAACTGGCGTTGATGCAATATCACCTCTCGCAGGCTGAATTGCGCTCACCTGTTGACGCGATTGTTCGGGCCCGACTTCAGGAACCTGGTGACATGACTGGCCCGCAAAAATCGGTTTATACCCTGGCCCTGAGCCAGCCGAAATGGGTCCGCGTGTGGCTGAATGAAAGTGATTTAGGCCGCGTGAAATCGGGCATGTCTGCGCAGGTCACCACTGACTCATTCCCGGATAAACCAGTGACAGGCAAAGTCGGTTTTATCTCTTCGGTCGCGGAATTCACACCGAAATCCGTTCAGACGGAAGACCTGCGAACCAATCTGGTATTTGAAGTGCGCATTGTCGTTGATGACCAGGAAAATGTTCTGCGCATGGGTCAGCCTGCCACAGTAAGCATCAACACCCAGCAAGAGAATCAACGTAATGCCGATAACTGAAAATCAGGATGTCGTCATTGCCCGTGATCTGGTGCGCTTATTTCCAGGTGTTACCAAAAATGCGCCGGAAACGCGAGCGCTCGACGGCCTGACGCTCAACATTCGGGCGGGCGAGTTAACGGCGCTGGTTGGCCCGGATGGCGCGGGGAAAACCACCTTCCAGCGGCTGATTGCCGGACTTTATGAACCGACGTCTGGCAGCCTGACCGTATTGGGCACCGATGTGACCGCCGACCCGCAGTCAGTGCAAAACCGTATCAGCTACATGCCTCAGCGCTTTGGGTTGTATGAAGATCTCAGCGTTCAGGAAAATCTTGATTTGTATGCCGATTTGCATGGCGTCCCCGAGCAAGTCAGGAAAGAGCGCTTTGAACGGTTGCTGTCGATAACCGATTTGGCCCGCTTTACGGCCCGCCCTGCCGGGAAACTCTCCGGCGGGATGAAGCAAAAATTGGGGCTGGCCTGCACGCTGGTTCGTTCTCCGGAATTGCTGCTGCTTGACGAGCCGAGCGTCGGAGTCGATCCACTTTCCCGTCGTGACCTGTGGAAAATCATCGAACAGCTGGTTCAGGATGAACAACTGAGCGTCATCATCAGCACAGCCTACATGGACGAGGCCGAGCGTTGCGCACAAATCTACGTGATGAATCACGGCAAAATCCTTGCCAAGGGCAAACCGGAGACGTTACGTCAGAAAGCCGCGGGCAGAACATGGCTCGCCGTTCCACCGCAAGGGACAAAATCACGCATTTTACAGGCTCATCTACTGGAAAAACGCGACACCATTGCCGACGCGGTACCCAAAGGCGACGCGGTTCGATTTATTTGTCTGTCACCTGATGACAAAACCACGCCGCAGGAAGTGAATGCTACTCCCCGGGAAGCTGAGCTGGAAGACGGTTTTATGCTGCTGTTGCATCAGGCGCAGCAGCAAGATTCAACAGCGCTTTCCGGCCCGGTAAAAGCAGAAATGGTCTCTACACAAGACAACAACGCCGATAGTGATAAACCGGTCATTGCCGTAAAAGATCTGGTACGAAAATTTGGTGATTTCACCGCCGTCGCCAGTACCTCATTTGAGGTTAAGCGTGGCGAAATTTTTGGCCTGTTGGGGCCAAACGGGGCGGGGAAAACCACCACGTTCCGTATGCTGTGTGGATTACTTCCTGCAACCAGCGGGCAACTGGAAGTCGCCGGAATGAATCTGCGCACTGCTCGTGCCAAAGCACGCGCGCGAATTGGCTATGTTTCGCAGAAGTTTGCGCTTTACAGCAATCTCAGCGTACGGGATAACCTGACGTTCTTCGGCGGGGCATATGGTCTGTCGGGTGAAAAACTGAACAGCCAGATTGAAGCATCACTAAAGCAATTTGAGCTGAGTCCGGACGCCATCAGCGGCGAGCTGCCGGGCGGATTCAAACAGCGTTTATCGATGGCCGTCGCCCTGTTGCACGAACCTGAAATCGTTTTCCTTGATGAACCCACCAGCGGAATCGATCCGCTGGCCCGTCGCCTGTTCTGGTACACCATTGGTGAACTGGCAAACAAAGGCATCACCATTATTGTCACCACGCACTTTATGGAAGAAGCCGAATATTGCGACAGGATCGCGATTCAGGATGCAGGAAAACTTTTAGCGCTAGGTACGCCGAAAGAAGTCCGCCAACAGGCAGGGCTGGATCACACTGCTGATATGAACACGGCGTTTATTGCCATCGTTGAAAATTCCCGTGCAGAAGCAGCAAAGAAGGAGCACAGCCATGAATGACTCAACGTTCCTTCGCCGTCTCATCTCGCTGACCCGCAAAGAAACCCGCCAACTGGTGCGTGATAAAAGTAACCTTGCCGTCGGATTTTTGCTGCCCATCGTGCTGATTTTGCTGTTTGGTTACGGCGTGTCTTTTGATCTGAATTCGGCGCGCGTCGCGGTAGTGCAGGAACAGCATACAACCCAAAGCCATCAGGTGATGACCGCGTTGCAAAGCAGCCCTTATCTTGCCGTGCAGGCGTACCCGAGTTTCGCGGCGGCGCAGGCGGCACTTCAGAAAGATGAAACGGATGCCATCGTTCGCATACCTTCCGACTATGCCGAAAACGCCGCATCCGGAAAGGGAAAAATTCAGGTATTACTCAATGGTGCCGTCACCAGTGTCGCCTCGTCGGCACAAAGCTATATCACTGGTGCATTGGGCACGCAGGCCGCCATTGATTCTGACCGGCAAAATCTCACGTCGACAGTTGGCGCGGTCTCCATTGAGCAAAGAATGTGGTTTAACGAAGCCGGGATCAGTACCTGGTTTATTGTGCCCGGGATCCTGGTGCTGATCCTGACGCTGATTGGGGCGTTTCTGACCGGATTGCTGATTGCCCGTGAACGTGAAAGGGGGACGCTGGAAGCCTTGTTTGTTACCCCCGTGCGGCCACTGGAACTGGTGCTGGCAAAACTTGCACCGTATATGGTGATTGGAGCCGTTGATCTCGTTATTTGCCTGCTCGCTGCGCACTATCTGTTTGCGATCCCGATCAGAGGCTCTCTCTTTGCCATTATCACCTCCTCGCTGCTGTATCTGCTGGTTTCGCTCGGAATGGGACTGACCATCTCGGGCTTCGCGCCCAGTCAGTTTCTGGCGAGCCAGATAGCGCTGATCGCGAGCTTTATGCCCGCGATGATGCTCTCGGGTTTTGTTTTTGATATTCGCAACTTACCGATAGTGGTTCAGGTCGTCAGCCAGATTTTACCCGCTACCCATTTTATGTCGCTGACGAAGACCCTGTTTCTTGGCGGCGACGACTGGCCAATGTATTTCCAGCAGTGCAGCATTCTGCTGTTTTACGCGGTGATCCTGATTAACGCCTCACGGCTTTCCCTTCGCAAACGGTTGAGGTAGCGCATGATATCCGAACTCCAACAATGGCTGCGGCACATCAGCTTTCTGGTCAGAAAAGAAATTTTGACAATTGTTAAAGAACCCGCCAACCGGGTGATCCTGATTGCTCCTGTGCTGATGCAGGCCTTATTGTTTGGCTATGCGGCTACCTACGATGTTAATCACGTTGACTACGCCGTGCTGGATCAAAGCCGTGGACAAGCCTCAACACAAATCATCACGCACCTGGACGGAACCGGTGTATTCAACCGTACCGCTACGCTGACGTCAGCATCGCAGATTCAGCAGATCGTCATGGATGGAAAAGCGCTGATGGTGCTCACATTCCCCCCTGATTTTGAGAACAAACTCAATCAGGGGCAAACGTCGCCGATGCAGGTTATTCTCGACGGCCGTAACTCATCAACCGCGGGAGCGGCAGCGGGATATATCAACGCGGTGGTGAGTGATTTCAATCAGCGCAGATCAGGAAGCGGGCCCGGACTGAATGTGGAAGTCAGAGCCTGGTATAACCCGAACCTGGAATCACGGTGGGGGATCATGCCTACACTGATTGCGGCAATCAGTATGTTGCAGACGCTATTGCTGTCAGCGCTTTCGGTTGCCAGAGAGCGTGAGCAGGGAACGTTTGACCAGCTTCTGGTGACGCCATTTACGCCGATGCAGTTGTTGATTGGTAAAGCCATTCCACCGGTGCTGGTAGGGCTGGTGCAATCCACCATCATTCTGTTGGTTATTTTGCTGTGGTTCCAGATCCCGATGAACGGTTCACTGTTTGTGCTTTATTTCGGGCTGCTCAGTTTTAATATCGCTGCCGTCGGATTGGGACTGTCGATTTCTGCCGTATCCATCAACATGCAGCAGGCGATGTTGTACACCTTCTTACTTATCATGCCGCTGATGCTGCTTTCCGGGTTGCTGACGCCGGTACAAACCATGCCTGCGGCCCTTGATACTTTGACCTATGCCAATCCCCTGCGCTTTGCCATTGATCTGGTACGCAGGGTCTATATGGAAGGCGCCGGGCTGAGCGACGTCGCGTTTGATTTTATCCCCATGATTGCTTTGACTGTCATCACGATGCCGCTGGCCGCGTGGTTGTTCCGTAACCGACTGTACTGATGCAGGAATTAAGATGAATAACTGTTTTTCTACTCTGACTCGCCACCCTTTATCCGCTGTAGCGGCGGTCCTGGCGATAACCCTCATCAGCGGTTGTACCGTTGGCCCGGACTTTAAAAAGCCAACCGCCGAGGCGCCGAGCGACTGGACAACCTGGCGCAGTGGCGATGCCGCATTGCACGCGTTACCGGGAGGCAATGTTGTCTCAGATAACCAGTGGTGGAAACGCTACAACGATCCGGTGCTCAACGAGTTGGTCGATAAAGCGCTAACCGCGAGTCCGGATATCCGCAGCGCGACGCTGCGTTTCGCCAGTGCCCGTGCGCAACAACAAATAACCGCTTCGCAGCAAACGCCGACGGTGAACGCCACCGGCAGCGTCACCCGAACTCAACAAAGTGAAAACGCGCCCTCAACGCGTGCCCTGAAACAGGCACTGCCGAATCCGGATGAGCTGATCGACCTGATGGCGGCACCATCAAACTGGTATCAGGGTGGGCTGGATTTCTCATGGGAGATCGACCTGTGGGGGCACGTCCGTCGTGCCGTGGAAGCCTCCGATGCCGATGTCCAGTCTCAGAAAGCAATGCTGGAACTGGCCCGGCTCAGTATCGTCGGCGATGTGGTGAATAACTACTACAATCTGCGAGGCATTCAGCAACAAATCCAGCTCGCCAAACAGGACGAAAAAGCGCTGAATGAACGGCTGTCGCTGATCGAGGCGCGAACGCAAGGTGGGGCGCTGGATGAGACCAGTCAGGAAAGACAACGCAGCGAACTGGCGGCCACTCGAGCCAACCTGATTGATCTCCAGGCACAGGAAGGTGTGGCGATGAACCAGTTATTGCTGCTGTTGGACGAACATCCTGGTGCGTTGCAACAACAACTGCAATATCACCCGGAAAACCTGAAATCGGACAAACTGCCGGCGCTGCAAATGGGGATACCGTCCGAAGTGGCGCTCAACCGACCTGATATCCGGGCGGCAGAAGCGAAGTTGCATTCAGCAACGGCACGAATTGGCGTCGCGGAGGCCGAACTTTATCCGAGCATCACACTTGGCGCACGAATTGGCATGGATACCTACAGCGCGGATAACTTCACTGAATGGGGTAGCCGCAGCTGGTCAGTAGGGCCGAGTTTGAATCTGCCCCTGTTTGGTCGTGGTCGTCGTAAAGCGACGGTGGTGTTACGGGAAACCGATCAGCAGCAGGCGGCCGTCGATTATCACAAAACCGTTTTGAAAGCCTGGCAGGAAATCGATGATGCTTTAAGCCGTTATACTTCGGCGCAGCAAAAACTCGTCGAACAACAGACACGCGCAGACAGTGCCGGGCAGGCATTGGCGCTAATTCAGGCACGCTATGATGGCGGGCTGAGCAATTTCATTGATGTTCTGGATGCGCAGCGCAGTAATATCCAGGCAAGGCAGGCACTGGCCTTGGGTCAGCGTGATGTAATGACAGCATGGGCGGCAGTGAATCGCGCGGTCGGTAATTATCCCCGCTGATAAACATAACGGTTTGCAAACCTTCAAGAATGATTTTGGCGAGCTAGCGTTGAGAGATAAACAGAGCCTTACACCCGGGGCAAAGCATGGCCTGATTGCGCCGGATTTTTGACAGCGGCTGCGCTGATTTTAAGCCACAAACAGTGCAAACGGCAGTGGCGGTAGATGCATTGCTGAAGAGTTTCATTACGTAATTGATAATAGACATAACCATTAACCTTTCAATGAATGAACTTCACCGTATCACGTATGATTAAGTTTTAACCTATTTATTTTGAGGCACTGAAATTCAGAAAAGATAAATGTTCGTAACCACAGAGTCCCTAAGACCGTTTATCCGACAAATTTCAATGCGACTTCCTGGGATGAGTAATTTTGATTCGCGGGAGTTAGTGGTTGAAATGTAAAGCAGAACATCTTTTCGGCCATCTGGAGGATGAGGCTTTTACCACTGAGGATATCAATGCTTTTAACAATTTTTGTCATTTTATGGGACAACTTAATTCCTTATTGAAAACATGCAAGGGCTAAACATTGAAAATAGTACCCTGCCACTTTTAATTTCATTGCAGGACATCTGGAGGGCTAAAATATAATTTGCTTATTATGATTTTCCGTGCCTTAATGAACCTCATCAGTTCAATGTACAACCGAACGTTAAACATTTTCCGGGCAGTCCTCATTACCAGGCGTTATCGCTGATACCCCCTCCTTTTGAGTCCATACGTTTAATACTATACGTTTATTATCAATACAATCATGTGTAACAGGAATCAGTATGACCTTAAGAATTAAAGGCCTGGTAAAGTGGTTTAACGATGACAAAGGGTTTGGTTTCATCTCCCCTCTTGATGGCAGCAAAGATGTTTTCGTTCATTTCTCTGCACTTAACGGCGACGACTTTAAAACTTTATTTGAAGGACAGAAAGTTGAATTCGCCATCCACAGCGGTGACAAAGGCCCTGCTGCTGCAAACGTAATACTTTGCGATAAATAAAACTTTGTGGATCTGCGACAACGATGAAGGGTTTCTCCTGAGTGGACAGATCCATAAAGTATTTTATCCTTGATATCCAGCCAGCATATTTTTGCGTATGTATTAGAATTCTGGTCGCTGTAATGAAGAGCAAGACTGCTGAATGAAAAATTTGAAATAATAAGTTAACTACCTTTTAAATAACAAGGTTAGCAACCGCCTTAGCAGCCTCCGAAAGCATTACATCACGTCCTTGCTTTTACCTTAATGGCATTAACCCGTTAACATCGCTGATGAAAACAGGGTGATGGAAAAGACTAACAGAACCATGGTGGCATATGATAAAAGTCCTTGTTTTCTTTAATGCCGAGTCCTGTAAAGTCATGACCGTTCTGGATGGTATATCCTCTATCAGACAGGAATATCCAAGCGGTGAAGAAACACATCTTCGGATTATGTCCGCTGGTTTTCCTTCCTTAACCGGCGATAATTGTGTTGTTTACGTGGCTTCTGACAGGGAGTTATCCTCACAAGAGATTTTCGATGCTGCTAAAAAACATTTATAGCATTTTATTATATTCTCTGATTTACGTTTAATTGTGTGCTTACTCTATTTATCAGATGCGAATGAGAATGAGTAAAAAGCTTCTATTGCTTGCCAAGGCTGCTTTTACATATTTAATTTTTTATACTCACCCTGAGCAGATAAAATCATTCTTTGTGATTTGACCAAATGCCACACCTGGCCGACCGCTAGTTCTGTGTCAATAAATACGGAATCTACCTATGATTGGCGGGATAATCAGTTCAGCGTCCCGGTTAACCTAATGGTCAGTCAAGTACTGAAAATAGGTAGCCAGATTATCCAGGTGGGAACCGGTGTGCGTAACTTTTTTCACGTCTTAATCCCCCATTAGCAAAAAGCCACCCGAAGGTGGCCAGACAGATCAACCAGCGTTCTCGCAGCCTGGCAGGCTGCGGTCGATGATTAGGTTACCCTCGACACGCAGACCAATCTTACCGAACAGGAAAGCGTGGTTAAGCTGAGTGACAACTACGTCAGACAGACCAACTGCACAGCGATCTTTTTCAATCGCGCGGTCAGCAGCAGTTTTAACGTTTGGAATCCCTGTAGGGAAGATGATAACCGGATAGCTATCTTCCGCGGTTACTCGCTTACCTTTATAGAACTTGCCACCATTCAGGTTATAGTTTTTAGTGCTCGCTACAGTTAAGTCTGCCACGCGAACCGTACATCCCGTCAACAAAAGCGCACCCAATGCTACTGCCAATATTTTTTTCATTCCATATTTCCTTTGATTACAATCGGAAACATCCTATCACACATGGAATTGAGGGCAAAAAAGCGCCATTACCAATATTGGTAAGTCATTTTTTGTTGCTATTTCGCTTCTGTTCTGCTGCCCACTCACCTCGCCAGGCATCGATCGGGTGCCATGACTGCAAAATATCGTGATGATCGGGGGAGAGAGTGGAACATGATTGAAATAGTGTAATGAATTTGTTTTGAATGATTTTGAATTACACCTTGCAACGTATTGATTATATGGTAAAAATACTCACTCACACTTTAGATACAAAAGAGTATTAACTATCCCGGTTTTTATGCTTTAGAATCGTTGAGTTTTGTCATTCACCGTCAGGTATGTATATATCTGTCATTAATCAGGGGATTGCTCAGTGGCGCGGCTAAACAAAATCGCGATTTCGCTCTGTGCATTACTGTTTACATCGATCTCATTTACACCACTGGCGCATGCTTCAGGGCATACGCACAGCTCTGCTACGCCAAAAGCGCACCCGGCCAAAGGCACTACAGAACGTAAGAAAAAAGCCAGCAGTCAAAAATCCAGGTCCACCACCAAAACCACCAACAAGCAAACCGCCACCACGTCCCGCAGCAGACACCCTACCCGTACCACCAGCGCCAGCCAAACGGCATTAACCCGCCAGGCCGTCGGTAGCAGCAAAAAATGCGTCCTGCGTAAAGGGTATAAAAAGCAGTGTGCCAAATCGCTGACGTCGAGCGCAGAGCCGGCACCGGTCATGGCCAGCCTGCAGACTAAATGTGTGGTGCGTAAAGGCTATAAAAAACGCTGTAAACCGGTGACTGAAGCGCAGCCGCTGACGCTGGCGGACGCCCATAAGGCCCGGGTCCAGAAAGCGCAAAGTACCGCCATGTCGAAGCTGATGGACCAGATTGGCAAACCGTATCGCTGGGGTGGAACCTCACCGCGCACCGGTTTCGATTGCAGCGGCCTGGTCTACTACGCCTATAAAGATCTGGTGAAAATTCGCATTCCACGTACCGCCAATGAGATGTACCACCTGCGCGATGCCCGTCCGGTTGACCGCGGCGAGCTGCAAAGCGGCGACCTGGTCTTCTTCCGCACCCGTGGGCGCGGCACCGCCGACCACGTTGGCGTCTATGTCGGCAACGGCAAATTTATCCAGTCACCGCGTACCGGTCGCGATATTCAGATAACCTCATTAAGCGAGGATTACTGGATCCGTCACTACGTAGGCGCGCGTCGGGTCATGACCCCGAAAACCATTCGCTAACCCCCTGCCGCATCAGCGGCAGGCTACCGGTTACGCGCAATGAGCATCACATTCCCCCCTCTTCAGCCTCGTTTATCTGACCTCTTTTTCCTCGTGACGGGTCACGGTTTCTTCGATCGCGTTTGTTAAATATACCCTTTATGAATGCAAGGCTTTTAACTCTCTCCGGCAAGTGTTAGCATCCTGATCACAATAAAAACCTGTGGTATTCGCTACGGCAATCCACAGTACATGCTGTATCCGGATGGTCATACGTCCTTTAAATGTGAGAAGAAATCAAGAAGTTATAAGGAGAGTAACAATGTCGTTTGAATTACCTGCATTACCGTATGCAAAAGACGCCCTGGCGCCGCACATTTCCGCTGAAACCCTGGAATACCACTACGGCAAACATCACCAGGCCTATGTCACTAACCTTAATAATCTGATCAAAGGCACCGGGTTTGAGGGCAAATCGTTAGAAGAGATCGTCCGCACTTCCGAAGGCGGCATCTTCAACAACGCCGCTCAGGTCTGGAACCACACCTTCTACTGGAACTGTCTTGCACCGAATGCTGGCGGTGAACCGGAAGGCGCGCTGGCGGCAGCCATCAACAGCGCTTTCGGCAGCTTTGCTGATTTCAAAGCTAAGTTTACCGATGCCGCGGCGAAAAACTTTGGTGCCGGTTGGACCTGGCTGGTCAAGAATACCGATGGCAGCCTGAGCATTGTCTCCACCAGCAACGCTGGCACGCCGCTGACTGGCGACGCGACCCCGCTGCTGACGGTGGATGTCTGGGAACATGCCTATTACATCGACTACCGTAACGCCCGCCCTGAGTATCTGGCGCACTTCTGGGCGCTGGTAAACTGGAAGTTTGTTGCTGAAAGACTGGCGGCATAAAACGATATTGCAGAAGGGGTAACCCTTCTGCAAATAGCATCACTGCCCGACAAGCGCCTCTTCCGGCTGCGAACGGCTGCCCACCACCACCAGCAGCAGAGCCAGACCGGCAATGATCGCCCCCATTACCGGAACAAACGCGTAACCCAGACCACCCGAGATCACCGCCCCACCGGCGGCCGCCCCCAGCGCATTCCCCAGATTAAACGCCCCGATGTTGACCGACGAAGAGAGACCCGGCGCTTCATGCGCGACGCGCATCACCCGCATCTGCAACGGCGGCACCACCGCAAAGGTCGCGGCACCCCAAACCACCATACTGACAGCGGCCCCCAGCTGCGTCTGCGCCAGTAACGGAATCGCCAGCATAATCACCATCAACAGCAGCAGAAAGCCCTTCAGCGTCCCGGAGACGGAGCGGTCGGCGAATTTACCGCCCAGGTAGTTGCCCAGCGAGAAGCCCACGCCAATCAACACCAGCATCGCGGTGACAAACAGCGGCGAAGCATGGGTAATGGTATGCAGCACCGGAGAAATGTAGGTATAGAGGGTGAACATGGCCCCCGCCCCAAGCACCGTGGTCAACAGGGCGGAAAGCACCTGCGGACGCACCAGCACCGACAGCTCCTGTTTAACATTCGGACGCTCACCGGCGCTGCCTTTAGGCAGAGAGAACCACAGGCTGATCATCGCCACCACTCCCAGCCCTGCGGTAGCAAGGAACGACATCCGCCAGCCGATAGTCTCGCCAAGCCAGGTCGCCGCCGGCACGCCGCCGATATTGGCGATCGTCAGCCCCATAAACATGGTGGCAACCGCGCTGGCCTGTTTGTCTTTCGGGACGACGCTGGCGGCCACTACCGAACCGAGGCCAAAGAAAGCACCATGGTTAAGGCTGGTGATAATGCGTGAAATCAGCAGCGTGGTGTAATCAGGAGCCATGGAAGAGAGAACGTTGCCGAGGGTGAAGATCGCCATCAGGAAAATCAGCGCGTTTCTTCGCGCACGATGAGAAAGCAGCAGCGTCATCAGCGGCGCACCAACCATCACACCTATCGCATAGGCGCTGATCAGCATTCCCGCAGCCGGAATAGACACGTCGACGCCTTTGGCAATGACTGGCAGTAATCCCATCGGGGAAAACTCCGTCGTACCAATACCAAATGCGCCTATCGCCAGCGCGAGCAGGGGAAAGTTGATTTTCATTGCATGACTCCAGCAGACCGTCATCGGCGACGGTATCTCATCAGAAGTCAAAAGCATGACATCAATCACAGAAAAACAAAAGTAAACGAAATGGCAAAAGATTTTTGCGAAAATGATAATAATGGCGGGAACGGGGGGAAAGTGACCTCTCCCCCGGGAAAATTAGTGCAGAACTGCGGTCAGCCCGGCGGCAACGATTAGACCTAGAACAATAATCGTTGTTGTCAGCGAAAATTTTAAATCTGTATCCATCAATTTTTCCCCCTGTTTTTCCCACACGAAAAGTGAGCTTGCTCATTTTTGCACAATATCGCATAAAAATCTTCCAGGATTTAGGGTGATACACATTTTTGCTCTTCCCCTTTGCCGCAAGATCGGACAAAATCCCACGCTAATTTGAAAGCGTATCGGCCATTGACCCCTTCCTGTCGTTCTGTGTCGTTTTCCCGACGTGATGCAATGTTGAACATTGTATTCAGGGTGTGTTTAGGCAAACGTTTACGTACCGATTATCAGACGTTCAGGTCAAGGTCTGGAGTGAGAAGTAATGGCAACTATTAAAGATGTAGCGAAGCGCGCAAACGTTTCCACTACAACAGTATCACATGTTATTAACAAAACCCGTTTCGTTGCGGAAGAGACGCGCAATGCGGTCTGGGCCGCCATTAAAGAACTGCACTACTCACCGAGTGCTGTCGCGCGCAGCCTGAAGGTTAATCACACCAAATCTATTGGTCTGCTGGCAACCAGCAGCGAAGCGGCCTATTTTGCTGAAATTATCGAAGCCGTTGAAAAAAGCTGCTTCCAAAAAGGCTATACCCTGATTCTGGGTAATGCATGGAACGATCTCGAAAAGCAGCAGGCTTACCTGTCAATGATGGCGCAAAAGCGCGTCGACGGCCTGCTGGTCATGTGCTCCGAATATCCGGAATCGGTGCTGAGCATGCTGGAAGAGTACCGCCATATTCCAATGGTGGTGATGGACTGGGGCGAGGCCAAGGCCGACTTTACCGATTCTGTCATCGATAACGCCTTTGAAGGCGGCTATATGGCCGGTCGTTATCTGGTGGAACGCGGCCATCGCGAAATTGGCGTGATCCCCGGCCCGCTGGAACGTAACACCGGTGCCGGACGTCTGGCAGGCTTTATGAAAGCCATGGAAGAAGCGCAGATTTCCGTACCGGATAACTGGATTGAACAGGGTGACTTCGAACCGGAGTCCGGCTATCGCGCGATGCAGCATATCCTGAACCAACACCACCGCCCGACGGCAGTCTTCTGCGGCGGCGACATCATGGCGATGGGTGCTATTTGCGCGGCGGATGAAATGGGGCTGCGCGTACCGCAGGACATTTCGCTGATCGGCTATGACAACGTGCGCAACGCCCGCTATTTCAGCCCGGCGCTGACCACGATTCATCAACCGAAAGACTCCCTCGGCGAAGCCGCGTTTAATATGCTGATGGATCGTATCGTCAACAAGCGTGAAGAGTCCCAGTCTATCGAGGTTCACCCGCGCCTGGTGGAGCGTCGTTCCGTCGTTGACGGCCCGTTTGTCGATTACCGCCGTTAGTCCCCTTCCCGGCGCCGGCTAATCCGGCGCCCGCAACCATTCCCGGTTTAACGTTTCACTATCGCCAAGATAATCCAGCATCCACAGCAGCGCAGGCGATGCGTCGCTCTGTTGCCAGGTCAGGCAGCACGCCGCATCCGGAAACGGGTTTTCCAGTTCAAGGGCGACCCATTCTCCCCGGTCGATCCACGGACGGGCAAAGTGCGTCGGTACCATCCCCACGCAAAGCCCGGCAGACAGACAGGTGGCAGAGGATTCCCAGTCGGGCACCACCACACGCTTTTGGTTATCCAGCAGCCAGGTCGTTCGTTTTGGTAAAGACCGGGAAGTATCCTCTCTGACCAATGAGGGCCAGTTGCGCAACTCGTCATCACTCAGCGGACTGGTCATCTGCGCCAGTGGATGATGGCTGGCCACTACGCAGTGCCAGTTCAGCATGCCCATATCGCGAAAGGCGTAGCGCCCCCCGACCGGAATCGAACGCGTCGCTCCAATCGCCAGCTCCACGCGGCCATCCGCCAGCGCATCCCAGACGCCGTTGAACACTTCCTGAAAGACAATCAGCTCAACGTCCGAAAAGTGACGATAAAAATCGACAATCATCTGGCGCATTCGTGCCGGTTTGACGATGTCATCGACGGCAATTGACAACTGACCGCGCCAGCCATTGGCTATCTGCTGGCACTGCTGGCGGGTGATCTGCATTTTTTTGATAACAGAGCGTCCTTCCTGTAAAAACCAGACCCCGGCCGGGGTTAATTCAACATCCCGATGACGACGTTCAAACAGCGGAACTGCCAGCCACTCTTCCAGCTGACGAACGGTGTAGCTGACAGCGGAAGGGACGCGATGGAGCTCCTGTGCCGCCGCGCTAAAGCTGCCGTTGCGGGCGACAGCATCAACAACTTCCAGTGAGTATTCAGACCACATATTCTGCCTACAAAATTTTTGAATGCATGTAGCAAATATTAGCGTTTCACAAGCCAGAATGCACTCCCTACACTCTGCGGCATTATTCCGGCATCAGCAGAAGAGAATGTTATGCAACAACCTGGGAAAGGATTTTTAGTTTGGCTGGCGGGACTTAGCGTGCTGGGTTTCCTGGCCACCGACATGTATCTACCGGCCTTCGCGGCGATCCAACACGACCTCAACACCTCCGCGGCTTCGGTCAGCGCCAGCCTGAGCCTGTTCCTTGCCGGTTTCGCCATCGGACAGCTGTTCTGGGGCCCGCTCTCTGACCGTTACGGGCGTAAACCGATTCTGCTGAGCGGCCTGGCGATCTTCGCCGTCAGCTGTCTGGGAATGCTGTGGGTCCGCGACGCGACGCTGATGCTGGTCCTGCGCTTTATTCAGGCCATCGGCGTCTGTGCAGCCGCGGTCACCTGGCAGGCGATGGTCACGGACTATTATCCGGCGCAGAAAACAAACCGTATTTTTGCCACCATCATGCCGCTGGTCGGTTTATCCCCGGCGCTGGCGCCGCTGCTCGGCAGCTGGCTGCTCAACCATCTGGAATGGCAGGCGATTTTTGCTACCCTTTTCGCCATCGCCCTGCTGCTGATGGTCCCGGCCCTGCGCCTGAAGCCAGTGCACAAACCAGCCGGCGATGCGCAGAAGAAACTGACCTTCCTGACGCTGCTGCGTTCTCGTGAATACAGCGGTAACGTGCTGATCTACGCCGCCTGCTCTGCCAGCTTCTTCGCCTGGCTGACCGGCTCGCCGTTTATTCTGCATGATATGGGTTATGGTCCGACGGCTATCGGGCTGAGCTACGTGCCGCAAACCATCGCCTTCCTGATTGGCGGTTATGGCTGCCGTGCGGCGCTGCAGAAATGGCAGGGTCAACAGCTGCTGCCGTGGCTGCTGGTGGTTTTTGCCGTCAGCGTTGCCGCTACCTGGATGGTCGGGCGTCTTGAAAATGCCTCAATCGTCGGCGTGATGATCCCGTTCTGCGTGATGGCGATTGTGAACGGTGGGATTTACCCGATTGTTGTCGCCCAGGCGCTGAAGCCATTCCCACAGGCTACCGGGCGCGCCGCGGCGTTGCAGAACACCCTGCAGCTCGGGCTGTGCTTCCTGACCAGCCTGCTGGTATCCGCGCTGATCGCCACGCCGCTGCTGACCACCACCAGCGTGATGCTGGTTTCTATTGTGCTGGCCGGGATTGGCTACGTTATGCAGCGCCAGAGCGCCTGCCTGACGGTCGGGTCATCGCACGCCTGATCTGTTATAAGCATGCTAAGGCCCAGTAATTAGCATGCTAAGAGGTTTTTATTGAAAGCCGGATTTCAGCAGCCTATACTGGATCCGGCATCACATAAATAGACCTTTTATTGTATTTAACGGGGGCAGGATGCGTCCCGTTTCACCATGGATGGCCTTTCGGCAAGGGTTATCGCCCTTCCTCTGTTCTACGTCGGATAGCAGCTTCACGGATATTCCGTGAGATTTCTCACAAAGCCAAAAAAGCGTCTACGCTGTTTTAAGGTTCTGATCACTTGGGCGTGATGGAGAAGCTATGAGTTCATCGTGTATAGAAGAAGTAAGCGTACCAAACGACGACTGGTACCGAATTGTAGCCGAGTTACTCGGCCGCGCGGGCATTGAAATTAATGGCTCCGCTCCCTCCGATTTGCAGATAAAAAACCCGCTTTTCTTTAAACGCGTTTTGCAAGAAGGTTCACTCGGACTCGGTGAGAGTTATATGGACGGCTGGTGGGATTGTGAGCGGCTGGATATATTCTTCCACCGTGTGCTGCGCGCTGGGCTGGAAAATCAGCTCCCGCACCATCTTAAAGATACGCTACGTATTGCCGGCGCTCGCCTGTTTAATCTGCAAAGTAAAAAGCGCTCCTGGATTGTCGGGAAAGAACATTACGATCTTGGTAATGACCTTTTCAGCCGGATGCTCG
Organism: Klebsiella sp. R445; assembly: GCF_051131755.1. Taxonomy (NCBI): domain Bacteria; kingdom Pseudomonadati; phylum Pseudomonadota; class Gammaproteobacteria; order Enterobacterales; family Enterobacteriaceae; genus Klebsiella; species Klebsiella sp. R445. The sequence goes on along the minus strand of NZ_CP180446.1, from coordinate 208,803 downwards.
ATCCGTTCATGCAATATTCCTGCGCCTACTGGAAAGACGCCCAATCGCTGGAAGAGGCTCAGCAGGCAAAACTCGATCTTATCTGCCGCAAGCTGCAGCTGGAGCCGGGTATGCGGGTGCTGGACATCGGTTGCGGCTGGGGTGGGCTGGCCTATTACATGGCGAAGCATTATCAGGTCAGCGTAGTTGGCGTGACCATTTCGGCCGAACAACAAAAAATGGCCCAGCAGCGTTGCGAGGGACTGGACGTCACGATTTTGCTCCAGGATTATCGCGACCTGGAGGACAGCTTTGACCGGATTGTCTCCGTCGGTATGTTTGAACACGTCGGCCCGAAAAATTACGCCACCTATTTTAATGTGGTTGACCGTAATCTGAATGCCGATGGCCGCTTCTTATTACATACTATCGGTTCGAAAAAAACCGACCACAGCGTTGACCCATGGATCAATAAATATATCTTCCCGAACGGCTGTCTGCCGTCGGTTCGGCAGATTGCCCAGGCCAGCGAATCGCATTTCGTGATGGAAGACTGGCATAATATGGGGGCCGACTACGATACGACGCTGATGGCGTGGTGTGAGCGTTTCCTGGCCACCTGGCCGGATATTGCGGATAACTACTCAGAACGATTTAAACGTATGTTCAGTTATTATCTGAACGCTTGCGCCGGGGCTTTTCGCGCGCGCGATATTCAGCTATGGCAGGTGGTCTTTTCACGCGGGGTCGAAAACGGCCTGCGGGTGGCTCGTTAAATCATCCCCCGTTACGACGGGGGATATGCTTTTACTACGTATGGTCTGATACCCAAAATAATTCAAGTTGCTTGTAGGCGGCAAAGCCGTAAATCCCCAGGAGCTTACTCAGGTAAGTGACTGGGGCGAACGGGTGCAGCCAACACCCAGGCAACTTGAAGGATGAAGGGGATATTACTCTTCAGCGGCGTTCTGCGCCGCATCTTTCGCCGCCAGTACGCGTTCTACGGTATCCACCACCGCCTGCGTTTGCGGGTCGATTTCGATATTCACCCGATCGCCCAGTTTTTTCACCCCAAGGGTGGTGCGCGTGAGCGTTTCCGGAATCAGATGCACGCAAAAACGGGTCGGCGTGACCTCTCCTACCGTCAGGCTAATGCCGTCTACTCCGACATAACCTTTATAAAGAATATATTTCATCAGCGCCGGGTCCTGAACCTTAAACCAGATCTGACGGTTATTCTCGGAGGTTAAAATCTTAACGATGTCGGCGGTCGTCATAATATGCCCCGACATCAGATGGCCGCCAATTTCATCACTAAAACGCGCGGCGCGCTCAACGTTGACATTATCACCCTCTTTGACCGCACCGAGGTTAGTAATGCGCAGCGTCTCTTTCATCAGATCAAAACTGACAAGCGGACCGTCGATTTCGGTCACCGTCAGGCAGCAGCCGTTATGCGCCACTGATGCGCCGGTCTCGAGGCCTTCGAGCATATGCTCAGGTAATTCCACGACATGAGTGCGAAAATTAGGTTTTTCATCGATGGACACCACTTTCGCGGTCCCCTGCACAATGCCAGTAAACATGCTTTGCTCCTGTAGACTTTGGTGACGGTATCATTACCGTTATATCTGCCTGGAACAATAACAGGTGCTAAAACAGGTTGCCAGCGCCCTTCGTGCCCTACCATTTTTTCACTGGCTTAATAGCGTATCCTCGCTACAATAGACTGGAAAACCCCTCTGCTCTTTCTTCTTGCTGCCATTTAAGGCCGCTTTTCAGTTTCAAAATAACAACAATATAAAGGTGTTCACGTGCAGAAGTATTTTATTGAAGCGCGTCAGTTATTAGCACTGGCTATTCCTGTGATCATTGCGCAGGTTGCTCAGACAGCAATGGGCTTTGTCGATACCGTGATGGCGGGTGGCTATAGCGCCACCGATATGGCAGCGGTAGCAATCGGGACATCCATCTGGCTTCCCGCCATTCTTTTCGGCCACGGACTGCTGCTGGCGTTGACGCCGGTGGTCGCGCAGATGAATGGCTCCGGGCGTCGCGACCGAATTGCGCACCAGGTGCGTCAAGGGTTCTGGCTGGCGGGGTTCGTCTCGCTGCTGGTCATGGTGGTGCTGTGGAACGCCGGGTACATTATTAGCTCGATGCACAATATCGATCCGGCCCTCGCCGACAAAGCCGTTGGCTACCTTCGCGCTCTGCTGTGGGGCGCTCCCGGCTACCTCTTTTTCCAGGTTGCGCGTAACCAGTGCGAAGGCCTCGCGAAAACCAAACCGGGGATGGTCATGGGATTTATCGGCCTGCTTGTCAATATTCCCGTTAACTATATTTTTATCTACGGCCATTTTGGCATGCCGGAGCTGGGCGGCGTTGGCTGCGGCGTGGCGACGGCTGCTGTGTACTGGGTGATGTTCATTTGCATGATTACCTGGGTGCGCCGCGCCCGTTCAATGCGCGACATTCGCAATCAAACCGGGTTCAGCAAACCGGACTTCAGCGTCCTGACGCGCCTGGTGCAATTAGGTCTGCCTATCGCACTGGCGCTGTTCTTCGAGGTGACGCTGTTTGCGGTAGTCGCATTGCTGGTCTCTCCGCTGGGTATTGTCGATGTCGCCGGCCACCAGATTGCCCTCAACTTTAGCTCGCTGATGTTTGTGCTCCCGTTGTCACTGTCGGCGGCGGTCACTATCCGGGTTGGTTTCCGCCTTGGGCAAGGCTCAACGCCGGACGCTCAGGTCTCCGCCAGAACCGGGGTCGGCGTTGGGGTCTGCATGGCCGTGATCACCGCGATTTTCACCGTCGCCATGCGCGAGCAGATTGCCCTGCTGTATAACGACAATCCGGAGGTCGTTACCCTGGCGTCTCATCTGATGCTGCTGGCGGCTATCTATCAGCTCTCGGACTCCGTGCAGGTTATCGGCAGCGGGATCCTGCGTGGCTACAAAGACACGCGGTCGATCTTCTTTATTACCTTCACCGCCTACTGGGTACTCGGCTTACCAAGCGGATATCTGCTGGCCTTAACCGATATCGTTGTTCCGCGGATGGGACCGGCGGGCTTCTGGTGCGGATTTATCATCGGATTAACCTCCGCGGCAATTCTGATGATGCTGCGTATGCGCTTCCTGCAGCGCCAGCCGGCCAACATCATATTGCAGCGCGCAGCGCGCTAACGGCTTAAGGCACCTCGTTCCGGGGTGCCTTTTTTGTTGTCCGCGACGCGGACAGCTCCCACCGATACCCCGTTGTACATTCGGTTACGCGCCGATACCAAACACTCACTGAAGCCACCTGACCAGAAGCCTATAGTGATTTCAACAGCCCCGCAGTGGGGTTCACTGAAGAAACAAATTCGAGGATATCAGAATGAAAAAAGTATTAGCTCTGGTCGTTGCCGCTGCTATGGGTCTGTCTTCTGCTGCTTTCGCTGCTGATGCAGTAAGCACCACTCAGGTTCCGGCTGCTGCTCACAGCACCACTGCCAAAACCACCCACCACAAAAAACACCACAAAGCGGCGGCTAAACCAGCTACCGAGCAGAAAGCTCAGGCTGCCAAAAAACACAAAAAAGCCGAAGCTAAACCTGCGGTAGCGCAGAAAGCCCAGGCCGCTAAGAAACACCACAAAACCACCAAGCATCAGGCCGCTAAACCCGCTGCACAGCCAGCTGCATAATTCTTCAGGTCAGTCTGTTTCATGGTAAACCGGCGCTATTTCAGCGCCGGTTTTATTTCCAGGAGGTCACTATGCTGCGGCGTTATCGTTTTGAGCTCATTCTGATCCTGCTAATTCTGTGCGCACTTTTCGCCCTTCGCTTAATGTTCAAATAGCTACCCTCTTTTTTCTCCTGCTCTGCCGCTACCGGCGGTGCCCTGTCGCCCTGACGATGTAAGCAAAAAACAGCCAACAGGCTACGTATTCTCCTTTATCATCAGTAAAATATAAGCAATATGGGTAAAACTTCCGCAATCGCGTGCGTTCTGAAAGAAAAGTGACGTTTGCCTCTTGCCACAACCCCTCCCGATCGCTAATATGCGTCCCCGTTGTCACCACAACATTGCGTTCATAGCTCAGTTGGTTAGAGCACCACCTTGACATGGTGGGGGTCGTTGGTTCGAGTCCAATTGAACGCACCATAATGCGTTTATAGCTCAGTTGGTTAGAGCACCACCTTGACATGGTGGGGGTCGTTGGTTCGAGTCCAATTAAACGCACCATAATGCGTCCGTAGCTCAGTTGGTTAGAGCACCACCTTGACATGGTGGGGGTCGGTGGTTCGAGTCCACTCGGACGCACCATTCTTTGTTGCCCAGACTTTCGTTTGCCAGCAAGTGAATCGTGTGTTTTCGTATTCTCCTCTTTTCTCTCCCTGATAACTTCTTCTCGTTTACCGGTTCGCATTCCCCCAATCGCTGGGCTATACCTTAGGCATCTTGATCCCTACAGGAGCGATAATAATGAGCAAAAAGATTCTGATGTTGGTTGGCGATTATGCCGAAGATTACGAAACCATGGTGCCGTTTCAGGCATTACAGATGATTGGCCATCAGGTCGATGCGGTTTGCCCCGACAAAGTCAAAGGCGATTACATTATCACCGCCATTCATGACTTCGACGGCGCCCAGACCTACAGCGAAAAACCGGGCCACCGTTTTACCCTCAATGCCGATTTCAGCACCGTCAACGAGCAGGATTATGATGCCCTGCTGATCCCTGGCGGCAGAGCGCCGGAATATCTGCGCCTCAATGACGAGGTCATCAAGCTGGTGCAGGCCTTTGACCGGGCGCGTAAACCCATCGCCGCCGTTTGTCATGGTCCACAGCTGCTGGCCGCCGCCGGCATCCTGAAAGATCGCACCTGTAGCGCCTACCCGGCCTGTGCGCCGGAAGTCCGGCTCAGCGGTGGGCACTATGCCGATATTGCCATAGATCAGGCCTACGTTGACGACAATCTGGTTACCGCCCCCGCCTGGCCCGCGCATCCGCAATGGCTGGCAAAATTTGCCGAAGTACTGCAGCGCTAATAGCGGTACGAAGCGATAATCCCGGGCCGTCCGCCTACGGTCGGCCTGCTTTGTATTGCCATCTCCGGCAATAGTCAGGTTGGTATGGTGTGAAGTACTGAGAGAGGTCTGACTGAAGGATGCTGATACACTTACAGGGCTTCCCTGCCCTGAGAAGACACGTTATTCGAAGTAGACTTCCGGATTATCTGACAACGACACGAAGTTCTTGGTGTTCTTATCCAGCGCGCTAATATCGCCGCTTTCGATATCGTAGACCCATCCGTGCAGACGCAGCCCTTTATCACGCAGGCCAACCGCAACTGACGGGTGAGTTTTGATATTGTTCAGCTGGGCGATCACGTTTTCCCGCACCATCGCATTCACTTTATCGATTTCGCTGTTCCAGGTGCCCTTTTCCACCACCGCTTTCGCGGCATCGGCGTAGCGCAACCAGTGAGACACCGCCGGCATCGGCTCAAGGCACTGACAGGTCGCTACCGCGGTCATCGCGCCACAGTTAGAGTGGCCACAAATCACGATATCGGTCACGCCCAGCGCAACAACCGCATACTCAATAGTGGCTGACACACCACCCGGCTCCGGCCCGAAAGAGGGAACGATGTTACCTGCGTTGCGAATAACAAAGAGCTGCCCTGGCTCCTGCTGAGTAACCAGTTCCGGGACAAGGCGGCTGTCGGAACAGGAGATGAACAGCGCTTTGGGATTCTGGCTGGAGGCCAGGCTACGGAAGAGCTCTTTACGTTGCGGAAAGACCTCTTTCTGGAAGTTGAGGAAGCCCTCAATGATATGTTGCATAGCAGTGTCTCTTTTCTCGGTATGAATTATGGTATGACAAAGATCACAGTTCTTCAGTGTATCACCGACGGGGAGAATAGGAATCGTTATTCAAATGGAATCTTTTTGTAACAATGCCGATCTCTGGATAATACACGCTGGCGCCCGGGGCATCACTTCCCCGAACCCTCCATCAGACAAAATCATACGCCCAGCAATTCATACTTTTTAATTTTGCGATACAGCGTCGCCACACCAATCCCCAGCTCATCTGCCGCCTGCTTCTTATTGCTGTAGCGCGTCAGGGCGTCACGAATCATCTGTTTTTCCATCGCTTCCAGCGCCGTCACGCCCTCCTCTTCTTTGCTCTCGGCCAGCGCCTCAACCGGACTGGCGGTCCGTCCTGCGACTTTCGCGCTGTTACTCACATTCGGCGGAAGCAGCGACGTGTCGATGACCTCCCCGGACGGCACCACGTTCACCAGGTACTCCATCAGGTTGCTTAGCTCGCGGATGTTCCCCGGCCAGCGGTAGCTTTTAAACAAGGCGCTCACCTCCGGCGAAATACCGGGATAGACTAACTCCAGGCGCCGGGTGTGCAGCTGCAGGAAATGGTGCACCAGCAGTTCGATATCCTCCTGACGCTCGCGCAGTGGCGGCAGCCGCAGGGGAATAACATTGAGCCGATAGTAAAGATCCTCCCGGAATTTCCCTTCGCTGATAAACTGCTCGAGGTTCTGGTTAGTCGCGGAAATAATGCGGATATCGACCGGCACCGGATGGCTGGCGCCAACCGGCTGGATCTCGCGCGATTCGATGGCTCGCAGCAGCTTGGCCTGCAGCGTCAGCGGCATATCGCCAATCTCATCCAGAAATAGCGTGCCGTGATTCGCGGCCTGAATCAGCCCGGTTTTACCGTTGGCGGAGGCCCCGGTAAAGGCACCTTTGACGTAGCCAAACAGCTCGCTTTCCAGCAGCTGTTCAGGAATAGCGGCACAGTTAATAGCGATAAACGGTTTTGCCTGCCGGTCGCTCAGTTGATGAATGGCACGGGCAACCACCTCTTTGCCCGTCCCGCTTTCGCCGGCAATCATCACGCTGGAAGGGCCGCGGGCGACGCGGCTAATCAGCTTTTTCAACTGTCGCATCGGGCGGCATTCACCGATCAACTGCTCGATCTGCGGCTCATCCGGCGCCGCACTAAAATCGGCCGAGGCGTGAGATTGATGGAAGGCCATTAAGAACAGCCATTGGTCCTGAATAGCATGCAGCTGGCCGATAATAATTTCTTTTTTATCATCGAAAGAGATGACGTGCTGCATATGGCCGCGCACGAAATTATGTTCAAAGGTTAATGGCCGGAAATGAATGGTTTTGCCAATCATATTACCCTGCGTGACGCCAAGGATCTTTAATGCCGCCTGGTTGGCGAATTTAATCCGCTGATCCAGACTCACCACCAGTACACCCTGGTCCATATTATCGATCATCGTTAGAAATATTTTGTGAATATTATCGCTGTTGCCCTGATCTTCCAGCAGTCGTGAGACAAATATAGATGAGACATGGCGAACATAATCAGAGAACTCATGGATATTATCTTTTATACGCTCCTGCTGTTCCCGCGTGAGGGCAATCAGGCTAATAACGCCGACGCACTGCCCCTGATAAATTACCGGCGTTCCCAGAAAGGCCTTTTCTTTACACTGCTCTTTATTCGTACAGCCTTTACACAGCGGGTCAAAACGCGAATGGGTGACCACCTTCTCTTTTTTTGTTTCAATAATGTAACGTAATAGTCGCGAATCTTCGTTGAGGGTGCGCCCAAGAGATTTTCCGTAGGCACCGGTCCCGGCAACGCGGCACAAGGCATTATCCACAATCTCCACTTCAAGCTGGAGAACGCTGGAGAGCATACGGGCAAATCGTTGAATAACAGGCTGAATGTTCATCAAAACGGATAAGGTGTTAGAGGAAATCATAATAAACCCTTACGCTCACTAACCGATTAATTTATTTTATTCTTTCTCTACCGATACTACTCCTGGGTTGAAACTATTTGATGCAGATAAATCATCCTTTACCGTCTTTGACTGAAAATATGTAATTGATATCACACTTTTATATCAATATGAGAATCCGCAGCTATTTTTTATCAATTTGACGTTAGTCGTCGCCATTTCGCCCCCCGTAAACCATCTGCACCAAATACAAACCCCGGACAGCAAGCAAAATAGAAATGAATCTTATTTAACCCAGGACTGGTATATGACCTGTTTTGTGATCTTAATCGCATATATACGCCCACCGCATGACCCTCCGCTTTCTTTAGCAGGAACTGGCACAGTTATTGTTAGTGAATATACAGCGCTGGCTGTCTACCGCTCAGCAATCATTACGCTCGTCATTCACTACCAGGATCGCAAAATGAAAACTGTTAACGAACTGATTAAGGATATCAATAAGCTCAACTCTAACCTTCATGACAAAGACTTCCTGCTGACGTGGGAACAGTCTCCGGACGAACTGCGACAGGTACTGGATGTCGCCGATGCATTAAAAACCCTACGGGCCGAAAATATTGCCACTCAGGCTTTTACCAGCGGTCTGGGTATTTCCGTGTTTCGCGATAATTCGACCCGCACGCGCTTTTCTTATGCCTCGGCGCTCAACCTTCTAGGCCTCGCGCAGCAGGACCTCGACGAAGGTAAATCGCAGATTGCCCACGGTGAAACCGTGCGCGAAACCGCCAACATGATCTCCTTCTGTGCCGATGTCATCGGCATCCGCGACGACATGTATCTCGGCGCCGGCAACGCCTATATGCGTGAGGTCGGCGATGCGCTGGATGACGGCTTCCAGCAAGGTGTGCTACCGCAGCGTCCGGCGCTGATCAACCTGCAGTGCGATATCGACCACCCGACCCAGGCGATGGCTGACCTTGCCTGGCTGCGCGAGCATTTTGGCTCGCTGGAAAACCTGAAGGGCAAGAAAATCGCCATGACCTGGGCCTACTCCCCCAGCTACGGCAAACCGCTTTCGGTCCCGCAGGGGATTATCGGCCTGATGACCCGCTTTGGGATGGACGTCACCCTGGCGCATCCGGAAGGTTATGACCTCATCCCCGATGTTATCGAAGTCGCCATAAACAACGCCGAAGCCTCCGGCGGCAGCTTCCGTCAGGTCACCGATATGGCGGAAGCGTTCCGTGACGCCGACATCGTCTATCCCAAGTCGTGGGCTCCTTATAAGGTCATGGAGAAACGCACCGAACTGCTGCGCGCCAGCGACCACGATGGACTGAAAGCCCTGGAACAAGCCTGTCTGGCACAGAACGCCAACCACAAAGACTGGCACTGTACCGAAGAGATGATGACGCTCACCCGCGGTGGTGACGCATTGTATATGCACTGCCTGCCTGCCGATATCACCGGCGTCTCCTGTGAAGAAGGGGAAGTGACCGAGGCCGTTTTCGAAAAATACCGTATCGCCACCTACAAAGAAGCCAGTTGGAAGCCCTACATCATCGCCGCCATGATTCTGTGCCGCAAATACGCCAGACCCGGCCAGCTACTCCAGCAACTGCTCACCGAAGCACAAAAACGCGTCAAGTAACCGACCAGGCTGGCCTGCGGGCCAGTATAACCGCCTCCGTAATGCAGGATAAGGATAGTGTATGTCTGCTTTCTCTCTGAAAATGGATATTGCCGATAACCGCTTTTTCACCGCTGAAACATCGCCGTTGTTTTCGCGCCAGCAGGCGCAACAGGCACGTCACTTTCATCAAAAAATCGCCGGTTACCAACCGACGCCGCTGTATTCTCTGAAATCACTGGCGACCCTGTTCGGCGTAAAAACAATTTTGGTCAAAGACGAATCACAGCGCTTTGGCCTTAACGCCTTCAAAATGCTGGGCGGCGCCTACGCCATCGCGCAGCTGCTCTGTGAAAAATACCATCTCGATATTGCCGATTTCTCTTTTGAGACCTTCCGCTCCGGCATGAAAGACAAGATGACCTTCGCCACCACCACCGACGGTAACCACGGTCGAGGGGTCGCGTGGGCGGCGCGGCAACTGGGGCAGAATGCGGTGATTTATATGCCGAAAGGATCTGCTCAGGAGCGGGTTGACGCCATCCTGCGCCTTGGCGCCGAGTGCATCGTTACCGAAATGAACTATGACGATACCGTCCGCTTCACCATGCAGACCGCGCAGAAAAACGGCTGGGAAGTGGTGCAGGACACTGCCTGGGAAGGCTACAGCAAAATCCCGACCTGGATCATGCAGGGTTACGCCACCCTCGCCGATGAGGCCGTCGAGCAAATGTCGGCGATGGGAATAGCCCGCCCGACTCACGTATTCCTGCAGGCCGGGGTCGGCGCGATGGCGGGGGGAGTACTGGGATATCTGGTGGATACATTTGGCGCCCGCCAGCTTCATTCGGTGATCGTCGAGCCAGAACGGGCGGACTGCCTGTATCGATCTGGGGTCAAAGGCCACATCGTCAACGTTGGCGGCAGCATGGCGACGATTATGGCCGGCCTCGCCTGCGGTGAGCCCAACCCGCTGGGCTGGGAGGTGCTACGAAACTGCGCCACCCAGTTTATCTCCTGTCAGGACGCGGTCGCCGCCCTTGGGATGCGCGTCCTCGGCAACCCCACCGGCGATGACCCACGGGTGATATCTGGCGAGTCCGGCGCCGTCGGTCTGGGCATTCTCTCCGCCATTCATTTTCATCCGCAGCGCGACGCGCTGATGAGCAAACTGGGCCTCGACCGCGACTCGGTGGTGTTAACCATCAGCACCGAAGGCGACACCGACGTGACGCACTACCGCGAAATCGTCTGGGAAGGTAAATATCCGGCGGCACCCGCCCCTCTCTGAACCCTATGACTTCATCCCGCGATGCGGGAAACACGAACTGGAGACCTGATTCATGGCTAAGCAAATTCCCTTTAAACTGATTGTTGAAAAAGCGAACCACTACCAGCAGGACATGACGCGTTTTCTGCGCGATATGGTGGCGATCCCCAGCGAAAGCTGCGACGAGAAGCGCGTTGTCCACCGCATTAAAGAAGAGATGGAAAAGGTCGGCTTCGACAAAGTCACCATCGACCCGATGGGCAACGTGCTCGGCTACATCGGCCACGGCCCGCGACTGGTGGCGATGGATGCGCACATCGATACCGTCGGCATCGGCAACATCAACAACTGGAACTTCGATCCCTATGAGGGCATGGAAACCGATGAGCTGATCGGCGGTCGCGGGACCTCTGACCAGGAAGGCGGAATGGCCTCGATGGTCTATGCCGGCAAAATCATCAAAGACCTTGGTCTGGAAGACGACTATACCCTGCTGATTACCGGCACCGTTCAGGAAGAGGACTGCGACGGTCTGTGCTGGCAGTACATCATCGAGCAGAGCGGTATTCGCCCGGAGTTTGTCGTCAGCACCGAACCGACGGACTGCCAAATCTATCGCGGCCAGCGCGGGCGCATGGAGATTCGCGTCGATGTCCAGGGCATCAGCTGCCATGGTTCCGCGCCGGAGCGCGGCGATAACGCCATTTTCAAAATGGGGCCGATTCTCAACGAACTGCAGGGGTTGTCTCAGCGTCTCGGTGATGATGAGTTTCTCGGCAAAGGCACCCTGACGGTGTCTGAAATCTTCTTCACCTCCCCCAGCCGCTGCGCCGTCGCCGACAGCTGCGCGGTCTCCATTGACCGCCGCCTCACCTGGGGTGAAACCTGGGAAAGGGCGCTGGATGAGATCCGCGCCCTGCCTGCGGTGCAACAGGCCGGAGCCGAGGTGTCGATGTACCACTACGAGCGCCCGTCATGGACCGGCCTGGTCTATCCGACCGAATGCTACTTCCCGACCTGGAAAGTGGAGGAGAACCACTTCACCGTCCGCGCCCTGAGCAACGCCTACGAGGGGCTGTTTGGCAAAGCCCCGGTGGTCGACAAATGGACCTTCTCCACCAACGGGGTCTCTATCATGGGCCGTCACGGCATTCCGGTAATCGGTTTCGGGCCGGGCAAAGAGCCGGAAGCCCACGCGCCGAATGAAAAAACCTGGAAATCGCACCTCGTGACCTGCGCTGCGATGTATGCCGCCATCCCGTTGAGCTGGCTGGCAACTGAATAATCTTGTCTGCATCTCCTCCCGTCGCCTGGCGACGGGGGTCTGGAGGCTTTATGCGCGTACTGATTAAAAACGGCACCATCGTTAACGCCGACGGTCAGACACAGCAGGACTTGCTTATCGAAAACGGTCGGGTCAGCCGCATCGCCCACCAGATAACCCCTGAGCAGCCCTGCGACACCATCGATGCCGAAGGGTGCTACGTGATGCCCGGCGGAATCGATGTTCACACTCACTTTAATATTGATACCGGACTCGCCCGCAGCTGTGATGATTTTTTTACCGGCACCCGCGCCGCCGCGTGTGGCGGTACAACAACCATCATCGACCATATGGGCTTCGGCCCGGCCGGTTGTCGGTTACATCACCAGTTGGAGGCCTATCACGGTTACGCCGCCTATAAAGCGGTGATCGACTACAGCTTTCATGGCGTTATCCAGCATATTAACCACGCCATCCTCGATGAAATTCCGATGATGGTCGAGGCAGGGATCAGCAGCTTCAAGATCTACCTGACCTACCAGTACAAACTCAATGATGATGAAGTCCTGCAGGCGCTGCGCCATCTGCATCGTGCCGGTGCCTTAACGACCGTGCACCCGGAAAATGATGCCGCCATCGCCCAGAAACGCGCCGAGTTTCTCGCCGCCGGGAAAACCGCGCCGCGCTATCACGCGTTAAGCCGACCGCTGGAGTGCGAAGCCGAAGCCATTGCCCGGATGATCAATCTGGCACAGCTGGCAGGCAATGCTCCGCTGTACATCGTCCATCTCTCCAACGGCCTGGGGCTGGATTATTTGCGCCTGGCCCAGGCCCGCCGCCAGCCGGTTTGGGTCGAAACCTGCCCGCAATACCTGTTGCTCGACGACCGTTGCTACGAGCGGGAAGACGCCCTGCAGTATCTTCTGAGCCCGCCGCTGCGCAACGCCAGCCACAATGATGCCCTGTGGTGCGGCATCAGCGATGGCGCCATTGACGTGGTCGCTACCGACCACTGCGCCTTCTCGATGGCCCAGCGTCAGCAGCTTTCTGGCGGCGATTTCAGCCGCTGTCCGAACGGTCTGCCGGGAGTAGAAAACCGCCTGCTGCTGATGTTTTCACACGGGGTGATGACCGGGCGTATCACACCGGAGCGCTTCGTGGCGCTGACCAGCACGACCCCCGCCAGGCTGTTTGGCCTGTGGCCGCAAAAAGGCCAGCTTGCGCCCGGCGCCGATGGCGATGTGGTGATCATCGACCCGCGGCGGACCACCACCATTCACCACGAGATGCTCCACGACAACGCCGACTACTCGCCCTGGGAGGGATTCATCTGCCAGGGCGCGATCCGCCAGACCCTGTCTCGTGGCAGAGTGATCTTTGATAACGGTCACTTTACCGGCACCGCAGGCCAGGGCCGTTTTTTGCGCCGCAGTCCCTTCTCCACCGCGCACGCCCCATCAGCGGGCACGCATCGTAAAGTGAGGAATCCATGAGTAAGAAAATTGTTCTCGCCCTCGGAGGCAATGCCTTAGGCGACGATCTGGCCGGGCAAATGCAGGCCGTCAGGAAAACCGCGCAGGCCATCGTTGAGCTGATTGCCCAGGGGCATCAGGTGGTCGTCACCCACGGCAACGGCCCCCAGGTCGGGATGATCAATCTCGCCTTCGAAGCCGCGGCGAAAACCGAAGCCCACACCCCGATGCTGCCGATGTCGGTCTGCGTAGCCCTGAGCCAGGGCTACATTGGCTACGATTTACAAAACGCCCTGCGCGAAGCGCTGCTCTGCCGCGGCCTGTCGGTACCGGTCGCTACCCTGATTACCCAGGTCGAAGTCAGCGCAGACGATCCTGCCTTTCAGCATCCGACCAAACCCATCGGTTCCTTCTTCAGCAAAGAGGAGGCAGACCGCCTGAGCGAACAGGGGTATACCCTGAAAGAGGATGCCGGACGCGGCTACCGGCGGGTTGTGGCATCGCCCCAGCCGGTGGATATCATCGAGAAAGAGACGGTGAAAACGCTGATGGAGGCCGGCCACGTGGTGATTACCGTCGGCGGCGGCGGCATCCCGGTGATTCGCGAAGGCCAGCATCTGCGCGGTGCCAGCGCGGTCATTGATAAAGACTGGGCCAGCGCCCGACTGGCGGCGATGATTGACGCCGACATGTTAATTATCCTTACCGCAGTGGAGAAAGTGGCGATCAATTTTGGCAAACCGGAGCAACAGTGGCTGGATACCCTCTCGCTCAGCGATGCCGAACGCTTTATTCAGGAGGGCCAGTTCGCCAAAGGCTCGATGCTGCCGAAGGTCGAGGCCGCCGTCTCTTTTGCCCGCTCCCGCCCGGGGCGCAAAGCCTTAATTACGGTGCTGAGCAAAGCCCAGGAGGGCATCGAAGGAAAAACCGGCACGGTGATCATGAGTTAACTCTGTCCGCCAGATAACAACACGCCCGGCACATCACCGGGCGTGTTGCTACTCCACGTACTCACGAATATCAGGCTACCGTCAGTACCACCTCTTTTGCTTTCACTCCCCGGTACATCAGCGTCATCAGCGCTTCCAGCACCCCGCCGCCGATTGCCCTGGCTTTGTCCGATACGCTGGTATAGTCAGCTTCGGCGCCGCGTGGGTCTATATCACCGATTTTAAAACCGCTGTTGACCACCAGCCCGTCGTTCAGTAAACCGCGCACCATACCGCCCAGCGGGGCCAGAATATCGTGATTCCCGACGGTTGCGATGATCTCGCCCTCCTTGACGATATCCCCCAGTTGTACCCTGCCATTCATTACCCCCGCCGCCGGCGCGCGGATCACACGCCGGGAAGTGTGGCCCTGAATATTGCCCGGGATCCCGGTATTTTCCTGGGCGCTGCCCTGATAAATCACCTGCCCCAGCCAGTGCCCACGGTTGGTTTCTATCACCGCATGACAGGCTTTGCCGACGCAGAATCCGGGGCCAAGGGCAATGACTACCGGAGCCATCCCGCTGTGGGTGCCGGTGTTCTCTTTTGCCAGAATCGCATCGACCACGCTGGCGGGTTTGAGCTCGGCCAGGGAATCACAGAGAGGGTCAACCAGCAGCGGGATCGCGCCACTTTCAACGATGCTCAGCGCCTCTGATACCGATGAGACTCGCCGCGCCACCACCCCTTCAACGGTCATCTCGCCCTCAAATATCGCCTGGGCAAAGGCCACGCTGCGGCGGATCACCGTCGGTTTTTCCACCTCCAGCATCACCACCTTAAACCCGGCGTGCCACAGGCGCAGCGCGACGCCGGTGGCGATATCGCCAGCGCCGCGGATCACCACCAGCGAATGTCGTGAAGGGTGTGCAGCCGCCATCATCAGCCCTCCCGGGGCATGATTTTTGACCTGCAGGATCTCGGCCAGGACGCTGATAGCAATCTCATTGGGCGTCTCGGCGCCAATGTTATAGCCCACCGGCGCATGCAGGCGCGCGATCTGTGCTTCCGCCACGCCGTTTTCCCGCAGCTGGCGTAAGAAAACCTGCACCTTGCGGCGGCTGGCCAGCAGACCAAGCCAGGCCAGCGGCTGCATAATCAGGCGATCCAGCGCTTCACGGTCTTTATTGTTGGTGGCAATAAGCACGAAATTGTCCGGGCGGATCGCCAGCTTCTCGACGGCGGCGCTGAATGATTCGGCATGTATCAGTTGTGTGGCAGGAGGGAAGTATTCCGGGTTAAGGCTCTCCCGGTAGATATCGGTGACGACGATATCAAACCCCAACAGCGCGGCGCTCTGCGCCACGGCGCGGTTGACGTGTCCGGCGCCGATCAGCACCAGCCGCGGGCGCAGGCCGTGGACGCTGATATAGACCGACATAGCGCCCCCGCAGTCAGAGCCGACGGCATCGTTACCGCTGCGCGCCATCCGGCCATGAAACATGCGCGATGCTTTTTCCCGCAGCGCCGCCTGCGCCTCATCGATCACCTTTCGCTCGACCATGCCGCCGCCGATGGTCCCCACGATAGTGCCGTCCTCGCAGACCAGCATCTGGGCCGAGTGCCGTGGCGTCGAGCCCCGGCTGTCGACGATCTGGGCCAGGGCGAACGGCCGGTTTTGTGCTTCGAATTTTGCAGCTTCAGAGAAAATATTCATAACGACCTCAATGGCTATCCCTTTCATCCCGGCACGGGTCTCACTCGTCTGCGCCTGATTGCCGGTCGTTCCTGCACGGCACCGGCCCAGATGGCATCCACATCGCCCTGCTTAAGCAGGTCGTCGACGGGCAAATTCTCATTTTGAGAAAGCTGATTTAGCAGCCAGATCCGGCGAGCCTGTCGCGGCGCGCCTTTAAAAGCCCCCTTGGGATGTTGAATCAGACGATGCAACATCGGCCAGTCCAGCCTCACGCCCGCTTCAGCCCCGGTGATACCGGAAAAAAGGGGCCAGCGATGAACGCTGTCTGGCCCGATGCACTGCCCGAGCAGCCCGGCGCCCGTCACGGCAATAACGCAGCGACAGGATAACGGGATGCAAGGTTCGTGCTGATCTGGCGCTTTGAGTGCAAAACCGTGAGCGCCGTCAGCCTCGACCAGCACCACGTCGACCTTTGCCTGGGTCAACAGCGCATCCAGTTGCGCCGAGGTAAAGCCTTTCACTTTTCCCGCCTGCGGCAGCCAGCGGGAGAAACAGGCCAGCAGCGGACGCTGCCACACCGCATCCGGCAGTTTTCCCGGATCGCGACAGAACATCACCGGCATCTGCTTCGGCAGATACATCTGGGTGGTGGTGGTTAGCAACACCCGCCGCCCGGCCCGACAAAACAGTTCAGCCAGCCACAATAACGTGCTGGTTTTACCGCCGGCGCCCACCGCAGCAATAAGCAACGGACGGGCAAACGCGTCTGAATCACAAAACAGATCGGCAACGTGCGGTATATTCTCCATTCTTCAGCTGCAACTCCATTATATAAAGAGGCCTATGAAGCACATCGACTGCATTATTACTGCCGCAGGATTATCCACCCGGATGGGGCAATGGAAATTGATGTTACCCTGGCGCAATGGAACAATTCTTGATGCAAGTATTAAAAACGCCCTGCAGTTCTGTTCGCGTATTATTCTGGTCACCGGTTTTCAGGCCGAACAGCTCGCGGCACGCTACGCTGACGACCCGCGAATAACGCTGGTTTATAATGCCGGTTATGCTCAGGGATTGTTCTCATCGGTGCGCTCCGGGGCCCTTGCCGTGAACAGCGAATACTGTTTTATCACCCATGGCGATCTCCCTTGTCTCACCCCACGGGTATTTCACACTCTCTGGCCTTTACGCCATCAGGGCGCAATCCTGCCCTGCTATCAGGGTACGCCGGGTCATCCTATTCTTATTGCGCGAGAGATATTGCTACAGCGCCTGCTCTGCGCCACCGCGACTTCTGTTCGCCAGTCCTTGCTGAGCGGCCCGCATCGCCAGCTGACCCTCGATTATCCCGAGATTATTTTTGATGTTGATACCCCTGCCGACTTTACTCGCCTGCATCAATATACCGCGACGTTGCAATGACCCACAGTCGCCCATGTTCACGGCGGCAAAATTATCATTGTGATAGCCTCACGATAATTTTGAGAAATAAATAAAACCCCGCTCACTGAGTGATTTTAATTCGCATTTCCGTCATGTGATGCATTTCATAAACCACGATTAATATCCGATCCCTCTCACAATTTCATACCAAGCCCTGTTCATTATTTAATAACTGGTGTGATTGTTGCTCCTGCTCTCTTAATTCGTCAGCGCGTTTGCCCTGCGGGCCATGCGCATTCACCGATTCATTTAAGGAGAGGGTTATGGGAGATATTATGCGTCCGGTTCCATTTGAGGAATTATTGACGCGCATCTTTGATGAATACCACCATCATCGTTCCATATTTGGTATTCCCGAACAGCAGTTTTACTCACCAACCCGCCAGCAGCGGATCACCGTGTTCGGCGAACCGTGCGCGACCCCGGTCGGGCCTGCCGCCGGGCCGCATACCCAGCTGGCGCAAAATATTATTACCTCCTGGCTTACCGGCGGCCGGTTTATCGAACTGAAAACCGTGCAGATCCTTGACCGGCTGGAGCTGGAAAAGCCCTGTATCGACGCCGAAGATGAGTGTTTCAACACCGAATGGTCGACCGAATTTACCCTGAAGAAGGCCAGCGACGAGTATCTGAAAGCCTGGTTTATCCTGCATCTGCTGGAAGAGATCCTGCCCCTGACGCCGATGGAGGCGGGGAAATCGTTTATTTTCAATATGAGTGTCGGCTACAACCTCGACGGCATCAAGCAGCCGCCGATGCAGCAGTTTATCCACACCATGCTCAACGCCACCAGCCAGCCGGAATTTGCCCGCTATCGCGAAATCCTCGACCGCTGGCTGCATGACGACGCGTTCCTGGTTCGCCACCAGCTCGACGATATCCGCCCACGGCTGGCGACGCTGGCGCAGCGGATCCCCGCCACCCTGGTGCAGGGCGTCACGCTCTCGACCATGCACGGCTGCCCGCCCGACGAGATTGAAGCTATCTGCCGCTATATGCTGGAAGACAAAAACCTCAACACCTTCGTCAAGCTCAACCCAACGCTACTGGGCTATTCGCGGGTGCGTGAAATACTCGATACCTGCGGCTTTGGCTATATTGGCCTCAACGAAGCGTCGTTCGAGCATGATCTGAAAATTGACCGGGCGCTGGAGATGCTGGCGCGCCTGATGCAGCTGGCAAAAGCGCGAGACCTCGGCTTCGGCGTAAAACTGACCAACACCCTCGGGACCGTCAACAACAAAGGCGCGCTGCCCGGAGACGAAATGTACATGTCCGGACGAGCGCTGTTCCCGCTCTCCATTAACGTCGCCGCCCTGCTCTCCCGGGCGTTCGACGGCAAACTGCCCATCTCCTATTCCGGTGGTGCCAGCCAGCTCAACATTCGCGAGATCTTCGAAACCGGGATCCACCCGATTACCATGGCGACGGATCTACTCAAACCCGGCGGCTATTTGCGGCTTAGCGAATGCATGCGCGAACTGGAGCAGTCCGACGGCTGGCACATGAAACAGGTCGATGTACAACGGCTGAACGCCCTGGCGGAAAAAGCCGTCACCATGGACTACACCCAGAAACAGTGGAAACCCGATGAGCGCATTGATGTCGGGGAAGCGCTGCCGCTGACCGACTGTTACGTTGCCCCCTGCGTGACCGCCTGCGCCATCAAACAGGATATCCCGGAATATATCCGCCTGATGGGGGAACGTCGCTATGCCGAGGCGCTGGATCTGATTTATCAGCGCAACGCGCTGCCGGCGATTACCGGCCATATCTGCGACCACCAGTGCCAGAACAATTGCACTCGCCTGGATTACGACAGCGCGCTTAACATTCGTGAGCTGAAAAAAATTGCCCTGGAAAAAGGTTGGGACGACTATCAACGCCGCTGGCATAAACCGGCGGGTTCCGGCAGCCGCCATCCGGTGGCCGTCATTGGTGCCGGGCCGGCGGGGTTGGCTGCCGGCTATTTCCTCGCTCGTGCCGGCCATCCGGTTACGCTGTTTGAGCGTGAGGCCAACGCCGGCGGCGTGGTGCGCAATATCATCCCGCAGTTTCGTATACCAGCCGAGATCATTGAGCAGGATATCGATTTTGTCGTCCGTCACGGCGTCGATATTGTCTACGGCTGCGACCCGCATCTGAACGTTGAACAGCTGCAGCAAAAAGGGTTCCAGTACGTGCTGGTCGCCACCGGGACCGATAAAAACAGTGGCGTGACGCTGCGCGGTGATAACCCTAACGTGCGCAAATCGCTACAGTTTCTGCGGGCATATAACCGCGGCGATAACCTGCGGCTGGGGAAACATGTCGCTATTGTTGGCGCGGGGAATACGGCGATGGACTGCGCCCGCGCGGCCCTGCGCGTCCCTGGCGTCGAGCAGGCGACGATCGTCTACCGCCGTTCGCAACAGGAGATGCCGGCCTGGCGCGAAGAGTTTGAAGAAGCACAGCACGATGGCGTGGTGTTCCGTTTTCTCAACAACCCGGAACGATACGACGCCGACGGGACGCTGACGCTACGCGTGATGACCCTCGGCGAGTCGGACGAAAAAGGACGTCGCCGCCCCGTAGACACCCCTGAAACCTGCACGTTGCAGGTGGACACGCTGATCACCGCCATTGGCGAGCAGCAGGACAGCGACGCGCTGGCGGCGATGGGCATTCCGCTCGATGAGCACGGCTGGCCGGAAGTGGCTGCTGACGGCGAAACCCGCCAGCCCAACGTCTTCCTGATCGGCGACGTGCAGCGCGGCCCCTCGTCCATCGTCTCGGCCATCGGCAATGCCCGGCGGGCCACGGACGCCATTCTGGCGCGCGAAAATATCCTCAGTCACCATGGTAATAAGCACTGGAATAACGTCGACCCGGCGGAGATCTACCGCCGCAAGGGCGCCATTGCGGTTGCCGAGGTCAGCCCGGACGACCGCGAAGCGTTCGTGACGCAGGAAGCGGCCCGCTGCCTGGAGTGCAACTACGTCTGCAGTAAATGCGTGGATGTATGTCCTAACCGCGCCAACGTCTCCATCGCGGTACCGGGCTTTAAGAACCGTTATCAGACCCTGCACCTTGACGCTTTCTGTAATGAATGCGGCAACTGCGCGCAGTTCTGTCCGTGGCAGGGTAAACCCTATAAAGACAAAATCACCGTCTTTAGCCTCGCCGAGGATTTCACTCACAGCAGCAACCCCGGTTTTCTGATTGATGCACGCCAGGTGCACATCCGCCAGAACCAGCAGACCTGGCAGCTGACTATCGATGACAACAGCCAGTTTGATGACGTTCCCTCACCGCTGACCGACATGTGCCGGATCATCAGCCATGTTCATCGCCACCACCGTTACCTGCTAGGAGCCGTCGAAGTATGAGCATTCTGATACTGAAAAACGCCACCGTCGCGCAGCTGCACCCGGCGAGCGTACAAGACAATGTCGATATTGTTATCGACAACGATACCATCCTCGAGGTTGGCCCTGACCTGAGCCAGCGCTATCCGCAGGCCACCGTTAAAGCGATGCAGGGTCGGCTGGTGATGCCGGGCAACGTCTGCTCGCACAACCATTTTTATTCCGGGTTATCGCGCGGTATTCAGGCCACTATCCCACCGTGCCCGGATTTTATCTCAACGCTCAAAAACCTGTGGTGGCGACTGGACCGCACGCTGGATGAAGAGTCGCTGTACTACAGCGGCGTCATCTGCGCGCTGGAGGCGATCCGCAGCGGCTGTACCGCGGTTATCGACCATCATGCTTCACCTGGCTATATTGCCGGGTCGCTAAGCCAGCTGCGGCGCGCTTTTTTGCAGGTGGGGCTACGCGGGATGACCTGCTTTGAGACCACCGATCGTAACGGCGGCGCCAAAGAGCTGCAGGCCGGCGTAGAGGAAAATATCCGCTTTGCGCGGGAAATCGACAGCGCCCGGGAACAGGGCAGCACGCCCTATCTGGTCGAAGCGCATATCGGCGCTCACGCGCCGTTCACGGTGCCGGATGAGGGCCTGGCAATGCTGGCGGAAGCCCTGAAAGCCACCGGCCGCGGGCTTCATATTCACGCGGCGGAAGACCGCTATGATGTCTGCCATAGCCACCATCATTACGCCAAAGACCTGCTGGTGCGACTGGCGGAGTTCGACCTGCTCGACCACAAAACCCTGGTTGCTCATGGGCTCTATTTATCCGATCGTGACATTGAATTGCTGAATGCCCGGGACGGTTTCCTGGTGCATAACGCCCGCTCCAATATGAACAATCACGTCGGCTATAACCAACGGCTGGCGGCCTTCCGTAACCTGGCTCTCGGCACCGACGGCATCGGCTCGGATATGTTCGAGGAGCTCAAGTTTGCCTTCTTCAAACACCGCGACGCCGGTGGACCGCTGTGGCCGGACAGCTTTGCCCGCGCGTTGAGTAACGGCAATGAACTGCTCAGCCGCAACTTTAACGCCCGGTTTGGCCGGGTTGCCGCGGGGTACAAAGCCGATTTAACCCTCTACGATTACCTCTCTCCGACGCCGTTTGTGGCGGAGAATATTGCCGGCCACCTCGCCTTCGGGATGGGAAGCAGTCACGTGCATAGCGTGATGGTCAATGGGGTGATGGTGTACGAAGACCGGCAGTTTACCTTTGACTGTGAGCCGATTTTTGCCGAAGCCCGCAAAGCGGCGGCGAAAATGTGGCAGCGGATGGACGCCCTGGCCTGAGGCGGCCCCGTTTTTCCAACAACCGTACTGAATATCATGCTGGTCACCCGAGGTGGCCAGCATGTTTTTTTACAGCGTTAACAGACTAGCGGTGGCAACGTTACGCTGCTTTTGTAATGCCGCCAGCGTCTCTTCGGTCATCACGCTAAGCGCCGCGGTCGGGCAAACATCCATGCAGGCAGGCCCGCGCTCGCGCCCCTCGCACAAATCGCATTTGACGATCGCCGGTGGATGTTCGGCGGCGGTCACAACGGTGATAGCGCCAAAGGGGCAGGCCACCACGCAGCCCTGACACCCGATGCAGCGCCCGGCATCGGCCTCTACCCGCAAGCTCCCCATCGTGAGCACCCCGACCGGACAAGCAGTCACGCAAGGGGCGTTTTCACACTGATGGCACATCACCGGCACGCTGAGGGTATCGAGGCGCATCACCTTCAGACGCGGATGAAACGCCGCGCCTTCGGCCACATGCGACAACGCGCAGGCAACCTCACAGGTGCGACAGCCAATGCAGGACTGCGGACTGGCAACAATAAAATGCGTCATACCTCCTCCTTGTGCCTGAACAACGCCAGCATGTCGTTGGCCGCCTGACGCCCGGCCACCATCGCCGTCACCACCAGGTCAGCGCCGTGCACCGCATCTCCGCCGGCAAAAATTTTGTCATTACCGGTCTGCGTAACGCCGCGCCCTTTGCCGCCGGTGCAGATCTGCCCCCAGCGGTCGAGCTGAACGCCCTGCCCGCGCAGCCACGGCATCTCGTGCGCCTGGAAACCAAACGCCATCACCAGCACATCCGCCGGCAGTTCAAATTCGGATCCCGGCACCGGCTGCGGTCGACGACGTCCGTCGGCCCCTGCCTCGCCCATTGCGGTACGGATCATCCCGACCGCACTGACCTGACCTTTGCGGTTACGCAGAATGTACTGCGGCTGAACGTTAAACTGGAACTCGACCCCTTCTTCGCGGGCGTTCACCACCTCTTTTTTCGACCCCGGCATGCTGAGCTCATCGCGGCGGTAGGCGCAGGTTACGCTGGTTGCCCCACGGCGGATCGCGGTACGCAGGCAGTCCATCGCCGTATCGCCGCCCCCTAGCACCACCACCCGTTTGCCATTAATCTCGGTCAGCGGGTACTCCTGACTCTCTTCAATCCCCATCACCTCACGGGTGCTGGCAATCAAAAACGGCAGCGCCTGAATCACCCCCGGCGCATCTTCACCTTCCAGGCCAGCCGCCATCAGGCCGTAGGTCCCGACGCCGAGAAACACCGCGTCATATCCTGCCACCAGGTCGCTAAAGGCGACATCGCGCCCCACTTCGTGATTGAGATGGAAGGTAATCCCCATCTCGCTGAAGATCGACCTTCGGGCCTGCAGCACGCTTTTGTCCAGCTTAAAGGGCGGGATGCCGAAGGTCAGCAGGCCGCCGATTTCCGGATGCTTGTCAAAGACCTCCACCTGTACGCCCGCACGGGCGAGGATATCCGCGCACCCCAGGCCCGCCGGGCCAGCACCGACCACCGCCACCCGCTCTTTTCGCGCAGTGATATTACCGACGTCGGGCCGCCAGCCCATCGCCAGAGCGGTATCGGTGATATAGCGCTCAAGGTTGCCGATGGCGACCGCCCCGCTGCCCTTTTTCAGGGTGCAGGCCCCCTCGCACAGGCGATCTTGCGGGCACACCCGACCGCAAATTTCCGGCAGGGAACTGCTTTGATGACACAGCTCCGCCGCCGCCATCACATCGCCCTCCTGAACCAGACGAATAAAGTCCGGGATGTGGTTATGCAGCGGACAGGTCCAGTTACACCAGGCTTTCTGTGCACAGTAGAGGCAGCGCTCGCTCTCGTACTGCGCCTTGTCGGCGTCCAGCCCGTGGTAAATCTCGGCGAAGTGGGCCTTACGCGCCTCAGCGTCGGCTTTTTTCGCGCCGACGCGCGGTACCTTATTCAGCAAGGCTTCGCGTCGGTCCTGTTGCCGAGGCGCAAACTCCTGCCCCTGAGCAGCACGAATTTGCCGTTCACGGCGCAGCCGCTCGATAGCGGCATCATCCATCAGCGTCAGCGCCTGCGTCGGGCAAGCGGCTACACAGGACGGCTGACCAGAGGGATGTTCACTACAGAGATCGCACTTCTGCGCCAGCAGCGGCTGCTCATCCCCGGCGGCGGCCATTTCAATGGCGCCAAAAGGACAGGCGATCACGCAGTTTTTACAACCAATGCAATCTGCCTGCTTAAGCTGAATGCTGTTATTCGCCCTATACAGTGCCTGCGTCGGACACGAGGTGACGCAAGGGGCATCGTTGCAGTGGTGACAGGTAGTGGCACTGCTCTGCTTATGGTAGAAGACAACGTGGATACGCGGAAGAAAGTCACGACGCTGTGTCGGCCAGGCATCCTGATGATGTCCCGTCACACAAGCTATCTCACAAACATGGCAACCAATGCAGCGGGCGGCATCGGCGACAATAAATCGATTCATGTGCGTCCCTTTTATTATTCTGAATAAGTACCAGGGTCACGATGCAATAATCAGGCGCTTTTTACGCCCCGCTGTCTGACAGGTTCATTTTTGCGAACCGCCTCAAAGAAACAAGCACCCGCTCTCCGGCCGGGCCAACACCCGCCCACGGCACGCTGAATCATCTTGCGATTCAGAATGATTTGATTCCTATCATAATGAGACGTTTCAGCGTCTCGCCCGCCACAAGACCCCGCATGACCGTCACACAAACGGTACGTTCTGTGACCATCGACGCATTTCAGCAACGTTCTGCCGCACTTGCCAAAAACTGGCACTCCCTAAGCATATTCCCTGCAGGTCTTTGTCATTGTTATTTATCCCTCTTCCCGACCCCCGTCTCTTAGAGAGGCACGTCGGATAATAAGGAGTAAAACAGTATGAGCGCCATTGATTCTCAGCCACCATCGGTCTCTGGCAGCCCCCACACAACAGATGAGGTGGATCGTGTCTTGTCTCCGGGGAAGCTGGTTGTTTTGGGTTTGCAGCACGTTCTGGTTATGTATGCCGGCGCCGTCGCCGTGCCGTTGATGATCGGGGACAGGCTGGGGTTAAGTAAGGAGACGGTCGCGCTCCTGATTAGCTCCGACCTGTTCTGCTGCGGCGTGGTCACGCTGCTGCAATGTATCGGTATCGGCCGCTTTATGGGGATTCGTCTGCCGGTCATTATGTCGGTGACCTTTGCCGCCGTGACGCCGATGCTGGCGATCGGTATGCACCCCGATATTGGCCTGTTGGGGATTTTCGGGGCGACAATCGGCGCCGGGATCATTACCACCCTGCTGGCGCCGCTTATCGGGCGGCTGATGCCGCTGTTTCCCCCGCTGGTCACCGGGGTCGTTATCACCTCTATCGGCCTGAGCATTATGCAGGTCGGGATCGACTGGGCCGCCGGCGGTAAAGGCAACCCCGATTACGGTAACCCGGTCTATCTGTGCATTTCCTTCGCCGTGCTGCTGTTTATCCTGCTGGTCACCCGCTTTGCTAAAGGGTTTATGTCGAACGTCGCCGTGCTGCTGGGGATCGTGTTCGGCTTTTTTCTGTCGATGATGATGAATGAAGTGAACCTGACCGGCCTGAATGACGCCAGCTGGTTTGCGATAGTCACGCCGATGGCGCTGGGGACGCCGGTCTTCGACCCGATCTCAATTATCACCATGACCGCGGTGGTGATCATCGTGTTCATCGAGTCGATGGGGATGTTTCTGGCGCTCGGGGAAATTGTCGGTCGCAAACTCACGCCGCAGGATATCGTGCGCGGGCTGCGTGTAGATGGTATCGGCACGCTGTTTGGTGGACTGTTCAATAGTTTCCCGCATACTTCATTTTCCCAGAACGTCGGTCTGGTCAGCGTGACTCGCGTCCACAGCCGCTGGGTTTGCGTCGCATCGGGAGCCATTCTGATCATGTTCGGGATGGTGCCAAAAATGGCGGTACTGGTGGCCTCTATCCCGCAGTTTGTGTTGGGCGGCGCGGGGCTGGTGATGTTCGGTATGGTGCTGGCGACCGGCATCCGTATCCTGGCGCGCATCAACTATTCCACCAACCGCTACAACCTGTATATCGTTGCCATCAGCCTTGGCGTGGGGCTGACGCCAACCCTGTCGCACGATTTTTTCTCAAAATTCCCGGAAGTGCTGCAGCCGTTGCTGCACAGCGGCATCATGCTGGCCACATTCAGCGCGGTGACGCTCAACCTGTTCTTCAACGGTTACAACAAACATACCGGCCTGATCCCCGACAGCCAGGCCGCGAAACGTCAGCCACGCACCATGCGCATGTGGTTACTGATGCGCAAAGTTAAAGAACACCAGAACGAAGAGTAACCCTCGCTGCCGTGGCGCCGGAGCTGGTTCTGGCGCCACTCGCTTTTTCCGCGCAGGTCCTGCGCCACTTCAGGAGCCATTGCCATGCTATTACGCGTTGCTTGTGCTGCCACCGTTATTGCCCTGCTGAGCCTGCCTGTGGTCCAGCACGCCATTTATCTTTGCCTCAATAGTCGCTTTAATTTTTGGCTTTTTTTTAACCACTGAGCCTGCGTTTCGCTCTGACGAGGATAATTATCATAATGAAAAACGTGATGACCGTATGCCCCTACTGCGCCGCCGGCTGTAAGATCAGGCTGGTGACCGAAGCGGGGAACATTCTCTGTGCTGAAGCCGCCATGGGGAAAAATAACCAGGGAACCCTGTGCCTGAAAGGCTACTATGGCTGGGACTTTATTAACGATACCCAGATCCTCACCCCGCGTCTGAAAACCCCGATGATCCGCCGTCAGCGTGGCGGCAAACTGGAATCCGTCTCCTGGGAAGAGGCCCTCGACTACGTCGCCACCCGCCTCAGCGAGATTAAAGCCAAGTACGGCCCGGATGCTATCCAGACCACCGGCTCATCCCGCGGCACCGGCAATGAAACCAACTATGTGATGCAAAAATTCGCACGCGCCG
Source organism: Klebsiella sp. R445 (assembly GCF_051131755.1). Taxonomy (NCBI): domain Bacteria; kingdom Pseudomonadati; phylum Pseudomonadota; class Gammaproteobacteria; order Enterobacterales; family Enterobacteriaceae; genus Klebsiella; species Klebsiella sp. R445. Next base: position 181,666 of record NZ_CP180446.1, on the reverse strand, counting down.
TTATTGGTACCAATAACGTCGACTGTTGCGCGCGCGTCTGACACGGCCCTTCGGTTGCAGGTCTGCACCAGTCGGTCGGTAATGGCGCCATGAGTAATGCCATCACAGAGATTGATAACACCGATCTCGTGTTTATCTTCGGGTACAACCCGGCAGATTCACACCCCATCGTGGCGAATCACGTGATTAACGCCAAACGCAATGGGGCGAAAATTATCGTCTGCGATCCGCGCAAAATTGAAACCGCGCGCATTGCCGATATGCACATCGCGTTGAAAAACGGCTCGAACATCGCGCTGCTCAACGCCATCGGGCATGTCATCATCGAGGAAGATCTCTACGATAAATCCTTCGTGGCCAGCCGTTCTGAGGGCTTCGAGGAGTATCGCAAAATCGTCGAAGGCTACACGCCGGAGTCGGTGGAAGCGATCACCGGCGTCAGCGCGCAGCAAATCCGCGAATGCGCCCGGATGTACGCCAGCGCCAAATCCGCCGCGATCCTGTGGGGCATGGGCGTCACCCAGTTCTATCAGGGGGTGGAGACCGTCCGCTCGCTGACCAGCCTGGCGATCATGACCGGCAACCTCGGTAAACCGAGCGTCGGCGTCAATCCGGTGCGCGGGCAGAACAACGTCCAGGGTGCCTGCGATATGGGCGCGCTGCCGGATACCTATCCGGGCTACCAGTATGTGAAGTTCCCGGAAAACCGCGAGAAGTTCGCCAGAGCCTGGGGCGTCGACAGCCTGCCGGAACACACCGGCTACCGCATCAGCGAGCTGCCGCACCGCGCGGCACATGGCGAAGTGCGGGCGGCTTACATCATGGGGGAAGATCCGCTCCAGACCGACGCCGAGCTGTCCGCCGTGCGTAAAGCTTTTGAAGAGCTGGAACTGGTTATCGTCCAGGACATCTTTATGACCAAAACCGCGTCGGCGGCGGATGTGATTTTACCGTCAACGTCGTGGGGCGAGCATGAAGGCGTCTATACCGCCGCCGACCGTGGCTTCCAGCGCTTCTTTAAAGCGGTAGAGCCGAAGTGGGACCTGAAAACCGACTGGCAGATCATCAGTGAAATCGCCACCCGGATGGGCTACCCGATGCACTACAACAACACCCAGGAGATCTGGGACGAGTTGCGGCATCTGTGCCCGGATTTCTACGGTGCCACCTACGAGAAAATGGGCGAGCTGGGCTACATCATGTGGCCGTGTCGCGACGAGTCCGATGCCGATCAGGGGACCTCTTATCTGTTTAAAGAGAAGTTTGATACCCCGAACGGTCTGGCGCAGTTCTATACCTGCGACTGGGTTGCGCCGATTGACAAGCTGACCGACGAGTACCCGATGGTGCTCTCAACGGTGCGTGAAGTAGGCCACTATTCGTGTCGTTCGATGACCGGCAACTGTGCGGCGCTGGCCGCGCTGGCGGATGAACCGGGCTATGCGCAAATCAACACCGCCGACGCCGCGCGTCTGGGGATTGAAGATAAAGCGCTGGTGTGGGTCAATTCGCGCAAAGGGCGGATCATCACCCGTGCCCAGGTCAGCGACCGGCCGAATAAAGGGGCGGTCTATATGACCTACCAGTGGTGGATTGGCGCCTGTAACGAGCTGGTGACCGAGAACCTGAGCCCGATTACCAAAACGCCGGAGTACAAGTACTGCGCCGTGAACGTTGAGCGCATCGCCGATCAACGCGCCGCCGAGCAGTATGTGATTGACGAGTACAGCAAGCTGAAAGCCCGCCTGCGCGAAAGCGCCATGGGTTAACAAAGCCGCCTCCCCGGAGGCGGCCGGACTGCACGACCCGTCGCCCCCGGTGCTGCACGGCTACGACTTTAAGGCATGGTGGATTGAATCCAGGATCGGTTGATAGCCGGTGCAGCGGCAGATATTGCCTTCCAGCACATCCTTGAGCTGCTCATCTGTCGGGTGCGGTTCGGCGGTCAACAGCGCGGTGGTGCTCACCAGCACGCCCGGCGTACAAAAACCGCACTGCACGCCCCCTTTTTCGACAAACGCCTGCTGAAGCTTCTGCGTCAGCGGGTTATCGTTCAGCCCTTCGAGGGTCGTTATCTCCGCCCCGTCACACTGCCCCGCCAGAATCATACAGGAACAGACGGCATTGCCATCCATCAATACCGTACAGGCCCCGCACTCCCCGATGGAGCAGCCCTCTTTGGTAGCGGTCAAATGCAGGGTATCCCGCACCAAATCCAGCAGCCGCATGCGGCCCTCAACCTTTGCCTTCACCAGCTTGCCATTCACCTTCACGTTAATTGTGCTCATTGCTCAGTCCTGTACAGGGCGACGCCGCGCCCCGGTTGTAATAATTATTTCCCGTGGGCCAGCTGCGCCTGCGCCATCATGTCGCGGAACATGCTGATAAAGACCGGCTGTTTGTAGGCGGCAGACCAACGCTTGCCGATGGCGGCATAGATCAGCTTATCCAGCACCTCGCAGGCGCTCTCCACGGTGTCACTATTCAGCACATGGCCCGTCAGACAACGTTCGACATCCAACAGCCGCTGCGGCTTGCTAAACAATGCACCATCCACTAGCCGGCAGTAGCTGACGGCACCGTCGCTATCGAACTCCATCAGCGCGCTCAGGCTCTGGCGGGTGATATTCAGCGCATTGCGGCGCCCCAGTTGATGATAAAAACCGGCGGCGTGCGGCCTGGCCGGCGGCGGCAGGATCACCTTAGTCAGCAGTTCATCCGCCTGGCGTTGGGTTTTGTAGCCGGAGAGCACAAACTCACTCAGCGCCATCCGCCGCACGCCGTGCAGCGAGCGCAGTTCGATACTGGCATCGTAGAGAATGGCCGGCGGGAGCGAATCACCGCAGGGCGCGGCGTTGACGATATTGCCGCCGATGGTGGCGCGGTTGCGGATCTGGTGCGAGCCTACCGTATGACAGGCCTGCACCAGCAGCGGATAGCGTTCGCGCAGCAGCGGATGCTCGGTAATACGATTGAAAGCCATAGCAGCGCCAATCATCACCTCATGGGTGTGCGGATCTTCCGTTATCCCGATCAGTTCCGGCAGGCGGGAAATATCCACCAGCTTCATCGGCCGGGTTTGCAACCGTCCCTGCACAATGACATCCGTCCCGCCCGCAATCGCCGTCACCCCCTCCTGGGCCAGCAGCGTAAGCGCCTGTTCCAGACTTTGCGGACGAACCACCTCTACGTCGGTCAACCGCAGCACCTGTTTTTTATTATCCGCCTCGATCATCAGTTCACTCTGACGCGCCGGTTTCTTCAGGTTATAGCCGAGGATCACCTGCTCCAGCGTCAACGGCAGCTTATTGAACCGCGTCCCCAGCGCGAAACTGACCGCGTTGTTGATCGCCGCAGCAGCCAGTTCGGTGGCCGGCTCGCCGATCCCCTTCGCCCCCATCGGCCCGGCAATATCCGGGTTCTCAACGCCAATCACCGTCATGCGCGGAATATCTTTGATGGTGGGCAACAGGTAGCTGTCGAAGTTTTCTGACTTCACCTGGCCGTGCTCGATATTGAAATCTTCCAGCAGCGCATAGCCAAACCCCTGGGCGATACCGCCGCACACCTGCCCTTCGAAACCCACCGGATTGAGGATCCGCCCGACGTCATGCGCGGCGGTCACGTGCAGCAGGTCGGTTTTCCCGGTGCTGGTGTTCACCCGAACTTCCGCCACCTGGCAGCCATAAACCCAGGTGAAATAAGGGCTGCCGCAGCCTTTTTCTTCGTCCCAGTGGATCGGCGGCGGCACAAACCAGCCGTATTCAGTCAGGCTGACGCTGGCCCACTTGGTTTTGTTCACCGCGGTTTTGAAAGCCATCTGCTGGCGAGGATCATGTTTGTTGATAATCAGGCCGTCCTGCCACAGGGTGTCCGCAAGCTCCTCGGTACCGATGGTGTCGCCCACCACGCTGAGAATGCGCTGCTTGATCTTCTCTGCAGCATCAAGAATCGCCCCGCCGCCGACCATGGTTCCACGCGTGGCCGCCGTTGAACCGCCGTCGCCAATCACCGAGGTTGGCGGCTCGCTGAAGTGGATCTCCGCAAGGTCGATACCAAAAGCTTGCGCGGCAATCAGCGACATGGTGGTCTGCAGCCCCTGGCCGTTTTCCGACACCGAGGTCGCGATATTGACGCTGCCGTCTTCGTTAACCTGAATCAGCGCCGTTGAGGTATCGACCCCTTCCGCCCCGATGGAGCAGCCGCGATAGCTGAGCGCCAGACCAATACCGTAGCGCCAGACGCCGCCCTGCTGGTTCAGCAGATGATAGCGCTGGCGTTTGGCCATAAACTCCGCCGAGCTGCTGGCTTTTTTCAGCACCTCGATCGCCGACACGGTGTGTTTATCAAAAACCTGCCCGGTGATTGAGGTGTCTCCCTGGCGCAGCGCGTTGATTTCCCGCAGCGTCACCGGCGACATGTTGAGGTAATCCGCAATCTCATCCATCAGCGATTCATGGGCATACACCACCTGCGGTGAGCCAAAGCCGCGCATCGCCGAGGTGTAGCTGTTATTGGTGTAGACCGCTTTCACATCGATGTGAACATTGGGGATACGATATGGCCCCGCGGCCTGCACCGAGGAGCGCCAGGTGACAAATGGCGAAGAGGCGGCATAGCCACCGCTGTCGGCGAGAATGGTGACTTTCATCGCCACAATATGTCCCGCCTCGTTGAGACCCACCTTGTACTTCATTTTGTAAGGGTGACGCTTGCAGCTTTCGATGATTGACTGCTCGCGGGTGTAGGTAAATTTCACCGGTCGCCCGGTTAAGCGGGTAAGCAACGCAGAGCGACAGGCCAGATGGTCAATCACATCATCTTTACCGCCAAAAGAGCCGCCCATCACCGCACGCTTAATGTTAATCATGCTTTGCGGGCAGCCCATAAATTTCGCGACAAAACCGCGTACCCGATGCGGGTTTTGAATCGAGCCCGAGATAATCAGGCTGCCGTCGGTCGGGTCTAACCAGCTGAGAACCACTTCCGGTTCGATGTAGGCGTGCTCCTGAAAACCGACTTCATACTCGCGTTCCAGCACGTGGCGGGCTTCGGCAAACCCCTTGTCGATATCCCCTTTGAGGGTGTGATGATGCGCGGCGATGTTGTCGCTGCGTTCGGGGTGTATCCGACGGGCGTCCGGCGCCAGTGCCTGTTCGATATCGGTGAGCGGCGTATAGGGCGTATAGCGGACACGAATTTTATCGGCAGCTTTACAGGCGGCTTCATAGGTAGTTGCGGCAACAACGGCGATGACGTCACCGTGAAAGACCACCTCATCTTTGATGATCGGCAGGTAGTCTTTCACAATTACGCCCACCACCGACTCCCCGGGAATATCCTGCCAGGTGGCGATCTTCACGACGCCGTCAACCGCCAGCGCCTCGTCTAAATCGAGCTGTTCAATTTTGCCCGCCGGGATATCCGCATAGCGACAAACCCCAAAGAGCATGCCCGGCAGGGTGATATCATCGCCATAAATGGCCGTTCCTTTGACTTTCGCCTGACCATCCACACGTCCTGGCGACGCTGAACGTAAAGCACACATAGCATTCCCCTTATTATTGACCGTTGTTGGCAAACCCGGCGCAGGCCTGATTCACCACGGGTAAAGCCTCATCGGGGACAACAAATCCAATATCTGTGCCAGAGTTATGCGGGCAGGCAGTTAGCGCTGCTTTTTGTGACTGCAAACGCAAAAAGCAGCGGCCGCAGGGAAAAATCGTGAGGATTGGCGGCTCGCCGGGCCGGAAAACGGCGGGCAAGCGGCGAAATTATCAAAGTGATAAAGGGAAATTTCTCAATTTAATAAAGGTCGCCTGTGCGGCTGCCAGCGACCCAAGACCGGAGGGTCAGACGGTATAGATGCGGATATCGTGCTCGCGGAAGGCATCGCGGTACTGTCGGCTGACGTTCTCCTCCACCACCAGCACATCGATCCCGCTGCTTTCGGTCACCACAAACCGGGCCACCGCCGGGATTTTATCGGAGGTCAGGCCGACGATTATCTCGCTGCACTGTTTAATCACCGCTTTTTTGAACTCACAATCGGCGTAGTCAAACCCGGTCAGGCCCGACTCCGGCGCCATCGCACAGCCGCCGATAAACCCTTGATCAAACAACACGCCCTGCAGCTGGGCCACCGCCGAGGCGCCGACGCAACCGCCCGAGGCCCGCTGCACCTGCCCGCCAAGCATCACCACGTCATAGCGCGGCTTTTTCAACAGCACCGCGGCGATTTCCGGGGAGTTAGTTACCACCGTCAGCGCCAGTTCTGCCGGCAACGCTTCGGCCATCGCCAGGTTGGTGGTGCCGGTATCGATAAAAATGCAGCCGCCGGGTTTCACCAGCCTTGCGCATTTCTGCGCGATCCTGAGTTTTGTTGCCGTATTTTTATCTTTGCGATCGCTGTAGTCGCCGGCTTCCGGCAGGTTCATAACTGCACCGCCGTAGACCTTTTTGCAAAAGCCATCTTTGCTCAGTTCATGCAGATCCCGGCGAATAGTGTGCTCTGAGACGTTTAAGCGGGTTGCCAGCTCCGCACATACCACCCGCCCGTTCTCCTGAAGGATCTGACAAATAAGCGCTTGTCGCTGCTGTGGGAAAGCTGCATAATCGAGCACGCAAACTCCTTTATTAACCTTAATCGAGCAATAAAGAGCATGATCATGCATTGGCCCTTGCTCTGTCAACCCGTCTTCTCAGGAGAGCTACCATGAAAGTCGCCCACATCGCCTTATGGACCCACCAGCTTGAGCAGCAGGCCCGTTTCTGGACCGGGTTCTTTAACGGCCAGATTAACGAGAAATACTGCAGCCAGACCAACCCCGGTTTTGAGTCTTACTTTGTGAAGATCGGCGACGACATCGCCATTGAACTGATGAGTAAACCAGGATTACAGCCGGGCGCGGCGGATAATAACCACACCGGCTGGGTACATCTGGCCATTTCGGTCGGCGGCGCGCAGCAGGTTGATGCGCTGGCGGCACAGGCACAGGCCGAGGGCATTCTGGTTTCCCCTCCACGCACCACCGGGGATGGCTATTACGAAGCGGTCATCAAAGACCCGGATGGAAACCTGATTGAAATCGTGGCGTGATTTGGCGGAAGATACCGGGCCAACAGCCCCCTGCTGGCCCGGTAATCTGTTAACGACAGGTTAACTGACGGGCAAAGACCCGCTAATTTGCCGCAGGACGGTCAGCATCTCCAGCTGCGCCAGCTCCTTCAAACCTTCGCGTTTGATAAACTGGCTGCGGTGCTTACTTTTCACCTCGGCGATATTTTTCCTGACCTCCTGTGCCGGTAATTTATACCAACCGCGACGATGTTTTTCTCCGCCGACTTCCAGCCACAGTGCCGCATAGCTGGTTTTTACCTGCTCGCTTTTCACGTGGAAATCAGAATCGACCGCATACAGCGCGTTAATATCGCTATGCTGTAAAAAGCCATACAGCAAAGAGATAATTAAATTTTTCGGCCGGGTACCGTGCAATGCTTTAGTCAATAGCTTGATCTCTTCAGAGGAAATATCCTTCCCGCCCTGAATACCGCCAATATAAGCCCGACCATCTGCCGTACAGGAAAAACAGATACTGTAGAGACGTTGTTCGCCCTGCAGCATTAACAGCATCAGTTCGCCCTCTTCCTGAAAAGGTGATGCCAGAAGATTCACCGTGATCTGCGCGCCGTCTTTTAGCGGGATCTCCGCCAGCGTCAGGCCAAATTCGCGGACGTTATACAGCTCCGCCAGCGCCGCCTTGCTGAAGGTTTTCTCCATAAAAATCAAAGAACCGTGCGCAATATCCAGCTTGCTTCTTTTGGACAGGGTTTTATTGAGGTAGGCTTTGAACGGCTTATCCTGAAAACTCACCAGTCCTTCGGTGGCAGCGGTTAAACGGGCGCAGGCATATTGTTCGCACAACGCCTGGTATTCTTTATATTTTCCTCCTGGCAGCGATATTTCTCTGCATTTACGTAAGACCTTTTTATATTCGAGTTTAATGTGACAGATTAACTTATTATTTTTTCGCCATTCTTTGATGGCAACTATTGTTGTTTGAGTCATTATTGAAGAACCATAGAATCAACCATAATCGCGGGCATAATATCATAATCAACTCAAGTCAACGGTGAATCACCAACTCGTTGTCGTTTCATTTAATATATAGCGAAACAATCTTTTCTGCGCTGTATAATTAAAACCAGCCCTCGTCAATACTTATTAGTGAGGATCTCAGCGCGCGAGTGAACGGACAATCGGGGCCGCGCATTATCGCTATGTGCGGTAGGCGCTGGCGCAGGGTTCATCCCCTCCGGGTTTTGCTCTATAATCTGTCGACAGTCAAAACAGAAGCAAAGTAGGTAACTCATGGAAATTGATCTCGACAACCTGGTATTCAGTGGTCTGGAAGAAGCGGAAGAGCGTAATGCCGAACGCCTCGAAGACGCCGACAAAAAAGCCCAGGCGATTGTTGCCGATGATGATTGCGGCGACGCCTGCAAAATCTGATTTCTGAACCGGCGCTCTGCGCCGGTTTTTTTGGCCTCAGCCGACTCAGCCCGGCGAATACGCTCCCTTCAGCGTCTCCAGTAGCGCCTGCGCCGCTTTTGACAGCTGCATATGCCCGGCGTGAATCACCCCAACGCACTTCTCAATCGGCGGATTGTCGAGCGGCAGACACACCGCGCCCAGCGCCTGCATCTGTGACTGACATAATGCCGGAACGGCACTGCCACCGAGGCCGCTGGCCACCATTCTGCCCACCGTTACCAGCTGGTGACTCTCCAGCGCCACATCCAGCTTACGCCCGCTGCGCGCCAGCTCCTCTTCCAGCATCAGGCGAACCGCCGAAGGCCGCTGCAGGGTAATAAAATCGAGGCTCAGTAGTTCGCGCCAGCAGAGACGATGCTTGCTGGCGAGCGGCGAGGTTTTCGGCACTATGGCGATAAACCGGTCAACCCCGAGCGGCGTAAACAGTAAATTATTGGTCGGCGCTGGTTCGAAGGCGATCCCCATCTCCACCCGCCCCTCGCGGACCATCTCAATCACCTGCTCGTTAATCACGTCATGCACCGTCACGTTGATGCCGGCGTAGCGGTCGCGGAAGGTTTTCAACACCTCAGGCAGCACGTTGGCCGCAAAAGAGGGCATCGCCGCCACCGAGATTTTACCGCGCTGCAACGTAAAGCTCTGGCGCATCGCCTCCTCGGCATTGTCCCAGTCAGCCAGCAGCTGGCGGGCCATAGGTAAGAAGATCTCCCCCTCCTGGGTCAACGTCACTTTGCGGGTGCTTCGCTGCAGTAAAGCCCCACCGAGCACCTCTTCCAGCCCCTTGATGGTCAAACTCAGCGCCGGCTGCGAAAGATTCAGTCGCTCGCTGGCATGGGCAAAATTCAGAGTGTGAGCTACCGCTAAAAACGCGCGTAACTGTTTGACACTCATTCTCATTTTTCATCCTGTTAACTGATTGAAAAAATTTAGTTAACAATAAATTAATAAGAAAACCAAATGAGTGGGTCACAAATTCAAAATTATCAAATCAGTCCGCGCCCCCAATGATAGCCCCATCGCAAGCCAGCAGAGGTGAATCATGGCAGGACTGGATAAGCGCGTCGACTGCTACGCAGCGGCGCTGGAAGGGTTAACGGATGGAATGACGGTGCTGGCCGGCGGTTTTGGCCTGTGCGGTATCCCGGAAAATTTGATTGCCGAAGTACAGCGCCGGAACGTGCAGGGGCTGACGGTGGTCTCCAACAACTGCGGCGTCGACGGTTTTGGCCTCGGCATTCTGCTGGAGAGCCGCCAGGTACGCAAGGTTGTCGCCTCCTACGTTGGCGAAAACGCCCTGTTTGAGCAACAGGCGCTCAGCGGCGAACTGCAGGTCGAGCTTACGCCGCAAGGTACGCTGGCAGAGAAAATCCGCGCCGGCGGCGCTGGGATCCCCGGTTTTTATACCGCCACCGGCTACGGCACTCCGGTGGCTGAGGGTAAAGAAGTCCGCGAGTTTGCCGGTAAACACTACATCCTTGAAGAGGCGATTACCGGTGATTTTGCACTGGTCAAAGGCTGGAAAGCCGACTGGTATGGCAACGTTATCTATCGCCATACTGCACAAAACTTTAACCCGCTGATGGCCACCGCCGGTCGGATTACGGTGGTCGAGGTTGAAGAGATCGTGCCCCCCGGTGAGCTCCCCCCTTCCGCGATACACACCCCCGGCATCTATGTCGATCGGCTGATTGTCGGTCAGTTCGAAAAGCGTATTGAGCAGCGCACGCTGCACACAAGGAGCCGCTAATCATGCTGACTCGCGAACAAATGGCCATGCGCGTCGCCAGAGAGCTGCGCGATGGCGACTACGTCAACCTCGGCATCGGGATCCCGACGCTGGTAGCCAACTATATTCCGGCGGGCATAGACGTGATGCTGCAGTCCGAAAACGGTCTGCTCGGCATGGGCGGCTTTCCGGATGAAGCGCAGCTCGACGCGGACATGATCAACGCCGGGAAACAGACGGTGACCGCCCGCAGCGGCGCGGCGATTTTCGACTCCGCGCAGTCCTTCGCCATGATCCGTGGCGGCCATGTTGACCTGACCGTCCTCGGGGCCTTCGAAGTCGACGTGGCGGGCAATATCGCCTCGTGGATGATCCCCGGAAAAATGGTGAAAGGCATGGGCGGCGCGATGGATCTGGTGGCCGGCGCGCAGAACATCATCGTGGTGATGACCCACGCCTCGAAAAGCGGCGAATCGAAACTGCTGGCGCAATGCACCCTGCCGCTCACCGGCGTCGGCTGCATCCGGCGGGTACTGACCGACCTCGCCCTGCTGGAGATACGCGACGGCGCTTTCGTGCTGCGCGAATACGCCCCGGGCGTCTCTCTCGACGAGATTGCCAGCAAAACTGCCGGACGATTGATCGTGCCGGACGACGTCTGCGAAATGCGTTTTAACTGAGGAAACCTAATGAACCAAGTCGTGATAGTCGGCGCCGTCCGCACGCCCATAGGCAGTTTTCGCGGTGTCTTCTCAACCCTTTCCGCCGTTGAACTGGGCGCCGAGGTGGTTCGTAGCCTGCTGGCCCGTTGTGCGTTACCGGCCGAGGAAGTCGATGAACTGATTTTCGGCCAGGTCCTGACCGCCGGCTGCGGGCAAAACCCGGCGCGTCAGACAGCATTACGCGCCGGTCTGCCGGTCAGCTGTCCGGCGGTCACGGTCAATCTGGTGTGCGGTTCCGGTCTGAAGGCGGTACAGCAAGCGGTGCAGGCAATCCGCAGCGGCGACGCGCAGGTGGTGATCGCCGGCGGCCAGGAGAGCATGAGCAATGCCCCCTATCTGATTGACGGCGCCCGGGCCGGGCTGCGGGTAGGCCATAGCAGCATGCAGGACAGCATGATCCAGGACGGCCTGTGGGATGCCTTCAATGACTACCACATGGGGATGACGGCGGAGAATCTGGCCGACCGCTATTCCATCGACCGCCAGCAGCAGGATGCCTTTGCCGCCCAATCCCAACTTAAAGCGGCAGCGGCAACCGAAGCGGGCCGCTTTGACGACGAGATCGTTCCGGTCACCGTCAAACAGGGCAAACAGCCGCCGCAGACCATTACCCGCGATGAGCAGCCGCGCCCGGACACCACCCCGGCGCAGCTGGCGCAGTTGCGCCCGGCATTCCGCCAGCACACCGGTTCCGTCACCGCCGGCAACGCCTCGTCATTAAACGATGGCGCGGCGGCGGTGCTCCTGATGAGCGCCGATAAGGCCCGAGAGCTCGGGCTACCGGTGCTGGGCCGCATCGTCAGCGCCGCCGTGGCGGGGGTCGATCCGGCGGTGATGGGCATTGGGCCGGTCAGCGCCTGCGAGATGGCGCTGGCACGGGCCGGCTGGCAACTGGATGAAGTGGAGCTGATTGAGGCCAATGAAGCCTTTGCCGTTCAGGCGCTGGCGGTGGGCCAGTCCCTCGGCTGGGAGGGCAGCAAGGTCAACGTCAACGGCGGCGCTATTGCGCTGGGCCACCCTATCGGCGCCTCCGGCTGCCGGATCCTCGTCACCCTGCTGCATGAAATGCAGCGTCGGCGCGCCAGTAAAGGGCTTGCCACACTGTGCGTCGGCGGCGGTCAGGGTATCGCTATGACGATTGCACGCTAACAGGAGTCACTATGTATAAACCAACGCTGGCGGTACTGGGTGCCGGTCTTATGGGGATCGGCATCGCCTGCCACTTTGCACGCCACGGCCATCGGGTGCGGCTTTACGACACCGACCCGGCACGCCTTGCCGAAGTCCCCGCCGTGGCCGCGGCCATTCTGCATGAATTGCGCGACAGCGGACAGTTCGACATCGCCGCGCAACCCGCGGTGCTGGCGCGTCTGGTCGGCACCCGCCATCTCGACGAGCTGGCGGAGTGCACGCTGTTGATCGAGGCGATCCCTGAACGTCTGCCGTTGAAGCATGCCTTGTACGCGCAGCTGGAAACGTTAATCGCCGCTGACGCCATCATCGCCAGCAACACCAGCGGCCTGCCGCCGGATCGTCTCGCCGAAGGCATGACCCATCCGAATCGCCTGCTGATTGCCCACTTCTGGCATCCGCCGCACTTTATTCCGCTCGTGGAAGTGGTGCCCGGGAGCGCTACCCGGGCGGAACTGCCGACGCTGGTCAGCGACTTTTTTACCACCACCGCTCTCGAAGCCGTGGTGCTGAACCGCGCGGCGCCGGGCTTTGTCGGCAACCGCCTGCAGTTTGCCCTGCTGCGTGAAGCGCTGCATATCGTCCATAGCGGCATCGCCTCTCCGGAGGTGGTTGACCGGGTTATGCGGGCCTCTCTCGGCCGCCGTTACGCAATGGTCGGCCCGCTGGAAGCGGCAGATATGACCGGGCTGGCGACGGTCCAGGATATCTGTCAACACCTGCTGCCGGAGCTGGCGAGCGGGACGCAAATGATGGACCTGGTGGCGGAGAAGGTCGCCCGGGGCGATACCGGTACCCGCAGCGGGCAAGGCTTTTACTGCTGGGATAACGCCCGGACGGCCCGCATCCAGTCGCGCCGGGAACACCTGCTGCGCTATGCCCTGAAACCGTAACTTCGCGAACTGTACCCAACAATAACAATGAGAGTGAGGTGTCGTGATGAGTGTTTTGATTGCCCTGGCCGCGCTGGCATTACTGATGCTGGCAGCCTATCGCGGATACAGCGTTATCCTGTTTGCCCCTATCGCCGCCCTCGGCGCGGTGCTGCTCACCGACCCTGGCGCGGTTGGCCCGACCTTTACCGGTCTGTTTATGGAAAAAATGGTCGGCTTCGTCAAACTGTACTTCCCGGTGTTCCTGCTGGGGGCGGTGTTCGGCAAACTGATTGAGCTGTCGGGTTTCTCGCGCTCCATCGTCGCCGCGGCAATTCGCATTCTCGGCCGCCGCCACGCCATTCCGGTGATCGTGCTGGTCTGCGCCCTGCTGACCTACGGCGGCGTCTCGCTGTTTGTGGTGGCCTTTGCGGTGTACCCGTTTGCCGCCGAGCTGTTCCGCCAGAGCGGCATTCCCAAACGGCTGATCCCGGCCACCGTGGCGCTGGGGGCCTTCTCCTTCACCATGGATGCCCTGCCCGGTACCCCGCAGATCCAGAACATTATCCCCACCAGCTTCTTCGGCACCAACGCCTGGGCCGCCCCCTGGCTCGGGCTTATCGGTTCGCTGTTTATCATCACCTTTGGCCTGTTGTGGCTGGAGCGTCAGCGTCGCAAAGCGCAGGCTAAGGGCGAAGGTTACGGCACGGATCTGCAAAATGAGCCGGATACGCCGGATAACATCAACCTGCCCCATCCGCTGATTGCCATTGCCCCTCTGCTGCTGGTTGGGGTGCTGAACCTGCTGTTTACCCGCTGGATCCCGCAGTGGTACGGCACCAGCCACGAGCTGGTTCTGCCGGGGTTGGCGAAACCCATCGTGACGGAAGTGGGCAAAATCACGGCGATCTGGGCCGTGGAAGCGGCGCTGATTTCTGGCATCCTGATGGTGCTGGTGTTCGGTTTTCGTAACATTCGTGGCCGTCTCGCGGAAGGCAGCCGGACCGCCGTCAGCGGGGCGATCCTCGCGGCGATGAACACCGCATCGGAGTATGGTTTTGGTGCGGTAATCGCCGCCCTGCCGGGTTTTCTGGTGTTATCCAAAGCGCTCACCGCCATTCCTAACCCGCTGCTCAATGAAGCGATCAGCGTAACGGTTCTGGCGGGGATCACCGGTTCCGCCTCCGGCGGGATGAGCATCGCGCTGGCGGCGATGTCAGAGACCTTTATCGCCGCGGCCCACGCCGCCGATATTCCGCTGGAGGTGCTGCACCGCGTGGCGTCGATGGCCAGCGGCGGAATGGACACGTTGCCGCATAACGGCGCGGTGATCACTCTGCTGGCGATCACCGGCCTCAGCCATCGTCAGGCCTACGGCGGCATTTTTGCCATCACCCTGATTAAAAGTCTGGCGGTGCTGTTTGTTATCGCTGTCTTCTACTTAACCGGTATTGTCTGACGGGCACGGTTTAACCGAATCACTAAGGAAAATATGATGAATCTGAACGGAAAAGTGGCGCTGGTCACCGGTTCAACGAGCGGCATCGGTTTAGGGATTGCCACCGTGCTGGCGAAAGCCGGCGCGCAGCTGATCCTTAACGGCTTTGGCGACAGCGCAGCCGCGCGGGCGGCGGTGGCTCAGGTCGGGAAAACGCCGGGCTACCACGATGCCGACTTGCGCGATGTGCAGCAGATTGAAGCCATGATGGCCTACGCTAACGCCGAGTTCGGCGGCGTCGATATCGTGGTCAATAACGCCGGGATCCAACATGTCTCGCCGGTGGAGAGTTTCGCCGTCGAGAAGTGGAACGATATTATTGCGATTAATCTCTCCAGCGTCTTCCACACCAGCCGCCTGGCGCTGCCCGGCATGCGGGCGCGTAACTGGGGGCGCATTATCAATATTGCCTCGGTGCACGGGCTGGTGGCCTCGAAGGATAAATCGGCCTACGTCGCCGCCAAGCACGGCGTCGTGGGACTGACCAAAACCCTGGCGCTGGAAACCGCCAGAACTGGCGTGACCTGTAACGCGATTTGCCCCGGTTGGGTATTAACGCCGCTGGTGCAACAGCAGATAGACAAGCGCATCAGCGAAGGCGCTGAACCCGAACAGGCCCGTGAACAGCTGCTGGCGGAAAAACAGCCGTCCGGCGAGTTTGTCACCCCGGAACAGTTAGGGGAGCTGGCGCTGTTTCTCTGCAGCGACGGTGCCGCACAGGTACGCGGCGCGGCGTGGAACATGGACGGGGGTTGGGTCGCACAATAAATCATCGTGGTCGCTCAGGAGGGGGGCGTCTGGCGCCTTCTGAGCGATAAACTGCTGCTACCCTCGCAGACCCGGCCCTGGCTTATTTTTGCCGATACACAATCATTCCGAGCTATTCATTTGATAATGATGTATGGTTTCAGGCCATTAAATCAGGAAGGAAATCATATGTCAGATCGAAAAAATAACAAAACCCGCCGTAATTACCTTGTAAAATGCACCTGCCCACATTGCTCACAAGATTCCGAACACAGCTTTAGCCGAGTACAAAAAGGCTCCCAGCTCATCTGCCCTTACTGCCACAAACTCTTCCAGACCACAGCGAAAACCGCTGCTTAATTGCCAGATACCAGACGCTGATTGTTCCACGAAATCCAATTTTGATTAGAGCTATCTGATCACCTTGAATGCCTGGTGCAATCGGTTGTTACTTTTGTGGACAAATCGAAATCTGCGCCGGTGAAAAAATAAAACAGATGGCTTTATCATTTATTTAATGTATAATATGCTGGTATTTATTTTCACAAGGATTTTATTTGTTCCAAAAAATGACAGGCATTGTCAAAGCGTTTGATAATAAAACCGGCAAAGGCCTTATAATTCCCTCCGATGGTCGTAAAGACGTTCAGGTCCATATTTCAGCATTATCCCCAGGCGAATCAGAAATAATTACTCCAGGTATTCGCGTTGAATTTCGTCGAGTGAACGGCTTGCGCGGCCCTACGGCAGCCAACGTCTATCTTTCATAATCTGCGCCCTGCCTTGACATCGCGCGCGGGTGACGGCATCAACGATTGCCGCCGCCCGGGAAACCGCACCGGCGCTATGATTTGGGGAAAATCCACAGGTCATGGGCCGGGAAAGACAGGTGGCAATGTTGCGCATCGCGAAGCGCGTTGCCGTAGGCGCGAATCGCAAAATCGTCCCCTTGAGTGCGGAACAGATATTCCCAGCGGTCCCCCAGGTACATGCTGGTTAATAGCGGCAGTTCCAGCATGTTGTCCTGCGGCGTGGAGCCCAGTTGCAGACGCTCGACGCGGATCACCGCCGTCGCCTCCTGCCCGACGCTGACCCGGTCGCCCGCCATCCCCCACAGCGCCCAGCTCGCCCCCTCGATCCGCGCCCGCCCGTCAACCAGCGCGGTTATCTTCCCGTGCAGGCGGTTGTTGCTGCCCATAAACTCGGCGGCGAACAGCGTGGCCGGCGTGCTGTACATCTCCTGCGGCGTCCCCTGTTGCTCAATCACGCCATTATTCAGCAGCAGGATGCGGTCAGAAATCGCCATCGCTTCGTTCTGATCGTGGGTGACCATCAGCGCCGATAGCCCCAGCGTGATAATCAGCTCGCGCAAAAATACCCGGGCCTCTTCGCGCAGTTTGGCATCAAGGTTTGACAGCGGTTCATCAAGCAAGATGACCGGCGGGTTGTAGACCAGCGCCCGGCCAATGGCGACGCGCTGCTGCTGCCCGCCCGACAGCTGATGCGGGTGCCGGGCGCCAAGGTGCCCCAGCCCTAACTGATCGAGCACCGCCTGCACCCGTTGCTTGATTTCACCAGTTGCCACCTTACGCAGCCGCAATGGGTAAGCGACATTTTCAAACACCGTCTTGTGCGGCCACAAAGCGTAGGACTGAAACACCAGCCCAAGATTACGCTCTTCCGCCGGGATCTCGCTGCGCGGGTTGCCGTCATAAACCTGATGTTTGCCAATGGTAATGCGCCCGCCGGAGGGTTTCTCCAGCCCGGCAACGGCACGTAGCAAGGTGGTTTTCCCGCTGCCGGATGGCCCCAGCAGCGACACCACTTCTCCACGTTTCAGATCCATCGACACCCCTTTCAACACCGGGTTGTCGCCATAGGTCAGATGCAGGTTTTCTACCGATAATTCAATCATGTAATTTCACTCCAAACCGCAGGGCGATCCCCAGTCCAACCACCACCAGCAGAATATTGATAAACGAGAGTGCGGCGACAATATCGATAGCCCCGGCCGCCCAGAGCGACACCAGCATCGAACCGATGGTCTCCGTGCCCGGCGATAGCAGATAGACGCCGGTGGAATACTCGCGCTCAAAAATCAGGAACATCAGCAGCCAGGAGCCAATCAAGCCGTAGCGCGACAGCGGCACCGTGACGTGGCGGGTAACCTGGCCACGCGACGCACCGGTGCTGCGGGCGGCCTCTTCAAGCTCCGGCGCGACCTGTAACAGGGTGGAAGAGATCAGGCGCAGGCCGTAGGCCATCCACACCACGGTGTAGGCCAGCCAGACGCTGAAGATGGTATTGCGCAGCGCCCGGAGCTGGACAATCAGGTGTTCGCGCAGCCAGTCTGCCACCGGCAGCGCCGACAGCCAGCCATTCTTAAGCGACTGATCCAGCCACATCGGCAGGAACAAGAACACCCACAAAAACGCCAGCCCCGCCAGCAGACCCGGTACCGCCCGTGGAACCAGCACGCTGTAGTCGAGAAAACGCGTGACATTATCCGCTTTGCGGTGCATCGCAATGCCGACAAACAGATAACACACCACCGCCAGCGCGCCGCCAAACACCCCGATCGCCATCGAGTTGACAATGGCCCGCAACAGATTCGGCTGTTGCCAGATATTGTGGAAGGTGGTCAGCGAGAGCTGGTCCCAAATCGACACCCCAACGCCCCAGTTGGAGATAAACGCCCGTAGCGCCACCCCCAGCAGCGGCACGCCAATCGTCACCGTCAGCCACAAGACCACCACCGCACCGGCGACCCAGCGCCATTTCCCCAACGGCAGCGCCCGCGCCTGCGAGGCTTTGCCTTTCATGGTGACGAAGCGATTAGCGGTACGCATCAGGCGGCGCTGCAGCATCACCAGCGGAATGGTGATGCAGATAAGTACCACCGCCACCGCCGCCATCAGGTGATAGGACGGCGTGCCGAGTTTATTGGTCAGCTTATAGAGGTAGGTAGCCAGCACCATATTGCCTTCCGGGTCGCCCAACACCAGCATCAGGCCGAACACTTCGAGACCGAGAAAAAACAACAGCACGCAGGCGTACAGGATCGACGGGCGCACCATCGGCAGGCTGACCGACGTCATAATCTGCAGCGGCGATGCCCCGACGGTGCGCGCCGCTTCCTCGACGTCCGAGCCGACGCTGCGCAATGCCGAAGAGATATACAGGTAGGCATGCGGAACGTGGGTCAGCCCGGCAATCACCACGATGCTGAACATCGAGTAGATGTTCCACGGCACAAATCCCAGCAGCTGCCCGGCCCATTGCGAGAGAAAGCCCACCGGCCCCACCGCCACTACATAGCCAAAGGCCAGTACCATCGGCGAGACAAACACCGGGACCAGGATCAGCGGCTCAATAAACCGCCGACCGGGCAAGTCGGTACGCACCATCAGAAATGCGAGGATCCCCCCAAGCGGGATAGCAATCGCCACCAGGCCAAACGCCAGAATAAAACCGGACTTCAGCGCGAGATAAAAATCGGGATCGCTGAAGATAAACGCGAAGGCTTCCAGACTGATTTCTTTCGAGCGCGCAAAAAAAGGTGCCGAAAGAAAACTTTGCACCACGATAAATAGCAGCGGGACATAAATCACTAATGCGGTAATGAGGACGACGATGCCGCGCGGCAGTCCCTGCAACTTTCTGCCTGATACATTCATATACCATCCCTTTAAGCCGGTGCACTGCATAACCAGACGGGCAAAGCGCAGGCACGAAAAAGGCTGCATGGCAAATCACACAGCCTGACAGGACATTATTTTGCGGCGGCGCTACGCCATTGTTTGATAAATTCCAGACGGCTTTTCGGTTCCAGATATTCCAGCAATGATTCATCGACCGGAATCGGCTTCAGCGCATTACCCAGCATTTTGGTCATCCCGTCGATATCATTTTCCCCGTCAATATCGTTGCGAATCGAAGGAATATCGGCCTGATTAGCCAGAATGCTTTGCCCTTGTTTCGACAGCACATAATCGAACCACAATTTGGCGGCATTAGGATGTTTGGCCTCCTGAGAAATAAAAGAGACCCGCGATAACACCAGCACATAATCTTTCGGATACGAAATACCTAATGACGGGTCCGTTTTGGCCCGCGCTTCGGCATAGGAGCCGAGAATGTTATAGCCCAGCAGGTTTTCCCCCGAAGAGACCCTTTCCATCATCGTGCCGGTGGAAGACTGCACGGTCAGGCCACCTTTCGCCATCCCGGCCAGATCGCCGAAATAATTAGCGTCCGCTTTGCTGTCCTGCACCGCCAGCATAAAGCCCAGCCCGGACTTTTCGATATCGTAAGTGGTGACTTTGCCTTTGAACTTATCGGCCTGAGCGGCGACCAGCTTCGCCAGCGCAGTATGTGAATCCGGGACCTCATTTTGCGGGATCAGGCGCTTGTTATAGATAAAAACCACCGGCTCGTAGGTGGTTCCGTAGGCTTTTTGTTGCCACACCGCCCACTTCGGCAGCTTGTCCAGCTCCTGCGAGGCATACGGCACGGCGTACTCGGTCGCCAGCTTCAGCGCCGTGTCCATCGAGGAGCTCCAGACCACATCACCGCTGCCGCCACCGGCGGCCAGTTCGCTGATAAAGCGGTTATAAAGCTCGGTACTGTTCATATCGTTATATTCCACTCTCACCCCAGGGTACTGGGTCTCAAACCCGTTTATTAACGGCCCCGAGGCTTTAATATCCGTCGTGGAATAGATAACCACTTTGCCCTCTTCCAGCGCGGCATTAATCACTTTTTGATAATCTGCCGGGTAACCCTGAGGTAATGCTGCCAGAACAGAACAGGAGAAGACTGCTGTCAGTGAAACCACTAAACCGCTCATTTTCCTATGCATAGATCCAACCCTTTATTATCATTTAATTAACGTAAAATTAACTTATAGCGCTCATGCTGAGGGTTGCAATGGCAGGGTTTGTTTTTTTCCGGCTTTTGTGACGCTGGCGGAATTAAATATCAGACAGCCGCATTGGCAGACGTTCGGCGGCACTGCAGGAAGGGTGCAAATATTAAGACAACATTAAGCAGGCAAACGCTCTATCTTATAAAATAAATGGAAATCAAATAACGCTAATCAATTAACATTATTAACTGCGTAATAGGTTAAGCACCAGAAATACGGCTGAGAAAAAATCTATTGTGCAACTTAAATGGCATTATCGCAGTAAAACTGGGTCCGACGGTGTGTCGAACCCATCGCACATGTTACGCCACAGCGCGCGGCCAGACCTGCGGAAACAGCGGTGAGATCAGCGCCTCACCATCTTGCAGGGTCAGTTCCGGGAACGGCGGTGAAGTGACCCCGCCGCGATCGACAAAGGTAGCGTCATCGCCGACCCAACGGGCGGAGAACACCCGGCGCGCGCGCTGGGTATGATTGCCGCTGGCACCGTGCACCGTGCGATAATGGAAGGCCACCGCATCTCCCGGCTCCAGCGCCCAACCACGGCTTTGCGCTTATTTTCCCGCCTGTGCGGCCAGCTATTCTCGTCCGGGGCTGACAGAAACCCCGCCGGTTTAGTTTTTTTAAAATTAAAGACCAAAAATTTACTAATTGCCGCACAGCGAAGAGTGGCAGCATAGTGTTATTGCACGATAACACCTGGCAGCGCCGTCAACGGCGATAGTGCTCAACGACCCGTTCTGGGCCGGTCTGCTGGCGATGGTGCTCAGGTCACCCTCCGTTGATAATATATTTCCCTGGCCTACCTGCTGTTTATTTTTATTTAATCCGACGCATCGCTAACGGCCAAATTAATATAAAAACGACCGCGTCATTATTATTTTTAGTCCCCCTGAGCCTTGCACCACCATGACTCTGCACGCTGGCCGAATTGTAAAAAATCGCCCGGACGCTGGCTTGTGATAGGATTAATCTTATAATGTCAGCACACTACAGAGCCACCTGCTACCGTCACCCCGGGATAAGAGACAAACATGTCCAGACCTTCGACGCTGTACGTTCCACATGTGTTAAGCGCGGCCGATATTGCACCGGAAGAGCGCTATCAACGGATATCGCAAAATCTTAACTGCTACGGTATTAAGGTGGTGAATAACCGCCGTCCGGAAGCGATAATTGCCAACCATAAAACTATCTCCGGAGTTTCTGGCGATTTTTGTAGTGCTATGGGCTCTAAAAACGAGACGATCTTCGATCCGCATCAGGTAGATTCATCGTCGATTTATATTTCGTTATTGCTCCAGGGTAAACAGGTTATCAGCGGCAGAACCCCCGCCACCCGCGGCCAGGTGGATGCCGGAATGTTGGTTGTTCACCAGCGCAGCGATTATTACCATTATCAGTGTGACGATGTTAAACAGCTATATATCATTCCGCATAGCGATAAAATCAAAACATTATTCAGCGGTAAACTGTCCAGCCCGATAGTTTCACTGGAAAACCACCCTTTAGCCCAGTTTTTAAAATCACATATGTTATTGCTGGATGCGCAATCGGATCGTTTATCTCAGCCAGAAACGGCGGTGATTGTCGACGGTCTGCACCAGATTGCACTGCGGGTTTTGGCCGATGTGGCCGAAGAAAGCGGGCTGCGTTCAACAGGGAAATTAAGCCACCTCGTCGACAGCGCGCGCGCGTTTATCGCCCTTAACTATCATCAGCACCAGCTGTCACCCGACCTGATTTGCCATGCGCTGCGCTGCTCCAGGGCCAGCCTCGACCGGGCGTTCCACCAACAAGGTACATCGGTGATGGTGGCAATCAAAGAGATTCGGCTGGAAGCGGCCCGCCAGCTGCTGGAAAAGGATCGTCAGCTGGCGGTTGAACAAGTCTCCTGGCGCTGCGGCTTCACCAGTCATCCGTTATTCAGCAAAAGCTTTCGCGAAAAATATCATGCGTCGCCAAAAGCCTGGCGCGACAACCATCACCAATAAACGGGCGAGTGAGCCGCAGGTTACTATTTTAGCGGTGGCGAAACGATTTAAACTGCGTGGCTTTGCGTTCTTTGATATAGCTCAGTAAGCAATAGACCGAGATCCCCAGCAGCGCGATGGCAACGATAATTAACAGCAGGGTGCTGATATTCATTTTGATATTCTCTTTATCAATTATTCTTACATTTTTATCATAATGATTCTGCCCTCCACGAACAGCACCCCGGGCCTCAATCCTGTTGTTTGCCCCTCATCGCGCTTACGCGCGCAAACGTTGATCTTCTCCCTATGCTGTAGCAGCATGGCTGAGCAAACACAAAGCCTACTGAGTCAGGCTTTTAACAAAAAAAACAACACCATCAGCTAACTACAGGAGCTTATCAGTGCCAACCGGATATCGTATTCAGGCTACCGATCTGCATCAGTTCGTTACCACGCTGTTCAATCAACTGGGCAGTACCTCTGACGAGGCTGCTCTCGTCGCCGACCATCTGGTGGCGGCCAATCTTGCCGGGCATGATTCACACGGTGTCGGGATGATCCCGAGCTACGTGCGTTCGCACGCCGAGGGCCATCTGCAGCTTAACCAGCACGCCAGCATCATGAAGGATGCCGGTGCGGTGGTAACCCTCGACGGCAACGCCGGCTTTGGACAGGTGGTCGCCCATGAGGCGATGCAAACGGGCATTGAAAAGGCCCGGCAGCACGGCATGGCGGCTATCGCCCTGCGCAACGCGCACCATATCGGTCGCATCGGCTACTGGGCCGAACAATGCGCGGCAGCAGGGTTTATCTCCATCCACTTTGTCAGCGTCGTGGGTGACCCGATGGTCGCGCCGTTTCGTGGCAAAGACAGCCGTTTTGGCACCAACCCGCTGTGCGTCGTGTTCCCGCGCAAAGGCCAGCCTCCGCTGCTGCTCGACTACGCCACCAGTGCCATTGCCTTCGGCAAAACCCGCGTCGCCTGGCACAAAGGTGAAGCCGTGGCGCCGGGTTCACTGATTGACGCCCACGGAGAGCCGACCACCGACCCGGCGGTCATGCAGACTTCGCCGTTAGGCGCCCTGCTCACCTTCGCCCAGCATAAAGGCTACGCCCTGGCGACGCTGTGCGAGATCCTCGGCGGCGCCGTCTCCGGCGGCAAAACGACCCATCAGTCGAGCCTGCAGACCTGCGTCGACGCCATTTTCAACTGCATGACCACCATTATTCTCAATCCGGAAACCTTCGACGCGCCGGATATGCAGGGCGAAACCGAGGCCTTTATCGACTGGTGTAAGCAGTCACCTCACGACCAACAGACCCCGATTCTGGTGCCGGGAGAGTGGGAAGAAGCCAATCGTCAGTCCCGCCTGGCGCAGGGGATCCCGCTGGATGCCGGTAGCTGGCAGGCCATCTGCGAAGCGGCCCGCGAAGCCGGTATGGCCCCCGAGACCCTGGCGCAGTTCCAGCAGAAAATGGTCTGATCCCACCGCAGAGCGCCCTTCCCGGGCGTTCTGCTACGTCATCGTCATTAGTGACGACATCATGACGCCTGCCGCTCCTGACATTAAAATAACTATATATATCAATCAATTATTTTTTGGCATGACTCCTGCATAACGCTTCGGCCTTCTGCCAGCATCGCGGCGCAAGGATTCCATGACGATGGCGGGCCGGGCCCGGCCTGACCATTGATCTTCATTCACTGTTAACAGGTCTGTTACTGATGAAAAAAGTCACAAGCGTTTGCCCTTATTGCGGGGCGGGTTGCAAACTCAAGCTGGTTGTCGATAACAATAAAATTATCCGCGCGGAAGCGGCCGATGGGGTCACCAACCAGAATCAGCTGTGCCTCAAGGGATACTACGGCTGGGATTTTCTCAACGATACCCAGCTCCTGACGCCACGCCTCAAGCAGCCGATGATTCGCTACCAGAAAGGCGGCAAATTAACCCCGGTCAGCTGGGAAGAGGCCATTCGCTACACCGCCAACAAGCTGCGGGAGATCAAAGCGCAGCACGGCCCGCGCGCCATTATGACCACCGGTTCGTCCCGTGGTACCGGCAATGAAACCAACTATGTGATGCAAAAATTCGCCCGGGCGGTGTTGAACACCAATAACGTCGACTGCTGCGCCCGCGTCTGTCACGGCCCTTCGGTGGCGGGCTTGCAGGTGGCCCTCGGCAACGGGGCGATGAGTAACTCCATCAGCGATATCGAACACTCCAAATGTCTGCTGGTCTTTGGCTATAACTGCGCAGACTCCCACCCTATCGTCGCCCGCCGGGTGATTAAAGCCCGTGAAAACGGCGCGAAGATCATCGTCTGCGACCCGCGGCGCATCGAAACCGCCCGCATCGCCGACCGCCACCTGCAGCTTAATAACGGCAGCAATATGGCGCTGGTAAATGCCTTCGGCCACGTCCTGCTGGAAGAAGATCTCTACAACCATGACTACGTTGACCGCTTTACCGAAGGACTGGAGGCCTACCGCGACGCGGTACAAGCCTACTCGCCTGAAGCGGTCGAAGCGGTCACCGGCGTACCGGCGCAGGAGGTGCGTCAGGCGGTGAGAATGTTTGCCGCCGCGCCGTCAGCCACCATCATGTGGGGCATGGGCGTCACCCAGTTCGGCCAGGCGGTGGACGTGGTTAAAGGGCTGGCCAGCCTGGCGCTGCTGACCGGCAACCTCGGGCGCGAACACGTTGGCGTCGGGCCAGTGCGTGGGCAAAACAACGTTCAGGGCGCCTGCGATATGGGGGTGCTGCCGAACCTGTTCCCGGGCTATCAGGAGGTCACCGACCCCGCCGTGCGCGCGAAATTCGCCAGCGCCTGGGGCATCGACCCGGCTCTCATGGATGACCAGGTGGGCACCCGCATCACCGAAGTGCCTCATAAAGCCATGGAGGGAGAGATCAAAGCCTACTACATCATGGGCGAAGATCCGCTGCAGACCGAGGCCGATCTGGGGCTGGTGCGTAAAGGTATCGAGGCGCTGGATTTTGTGGTGGTGCAGGATATCTTCATGACCAAAACCGCAGAGATCGCCGACGTCCTGCTGCCGGCGACCTCATGGGGCGAACACGGCGGCGTCTTCACCTGCGCCGACCGCGGTTTTCAGCGTTTCGAGAAGGCGATCCCGGCACCGGCGAACGTCAAACGCGACTGGGAGATCATCAGCCTGCTGGCGACCGAGATGGGCTATCCAATGCATTACGATAACAACCAGCAAATCTGGGACGAAATGCGCGAACTCTGCCCGCTGTTCTACGGCGTCACCTACGAGAAAATGGGTGATATGAACCACGTTCAGTGGCCGTGTCCGACTCTCGACCACCCCGGCACGCCGTGGCTGTATAAAGAGAACCGTTTCGATACTCCGACCGGCAAAGGCCAGCTGTTTGCCGCCCCGTGGCGAGCGCCGGCAGAGACGCCGGATTCCAGCTATCCGCTGGTGCTCTGCACCGTGCGCGAAGTGGGCCACTATTCCTGCCGTTCCATGACCGGCAACTGCGCGGCGTTGCAATCCCTTGCCGATGAACCCGGTCGGGTGCAGATCAGCCGCGCCGACGCCGAACAGTTGGGGATCGCCGACCGGCAGCTGGTGTGGGTCAGCTCGCGACGCGGGAAAGTGATCACCCGCGCCGACATCAGCGACCGCATCAATCGCGGCGCCGTCTATATGACCTATCAATGGTGGGTCGGCGCCTGTAATGAACTGACCCAGGACAACCTGGATCCGATCTCGAAAACGCCGGAAACCAAGTACTGCGCGGTGAAAATCGACGCCATCGAGGACCAGCAGTGGGCCGAGCAGTACGCCTGGCGCGCCTACAGCGACATGAAGGCCCGTCTGAAGGCGGCGGTCAGCGCCTGACGGTACGGCTGACGTAAAAAAGGGAGAGGCCTCGCCTCTCCCTGTTCACCCCGTCGCTGCGCGTTTCAGCCAGCCGGCAGCAGCGACTCCACCAGGGTCGTCCATATCGCCACGCCAGGGGCTATCAGATCGTCGTTAAAATCGTAGCCAGCGTTGTGCAGCGGCTTTGACGGTATGTCGCCATCGGTGCCAATCCAGAAATAAGCGCCCGGACAAGCTTCCAGCATGCAGGCAAAATCTTCTGACGCCATCGACGGGTTAATCTGCCCGTTCACCGCCGCTTCGCCCAGCGCGGCTATCGCCACCTCGCGCACTTTCTGCGCCTGTGCGGGATGGTTCCTGGTCACCGGATAGCCGGGATACCAGGCAATTTCTCCCTGCACGTCAGAAACCTGTGGCTGGGTGGCGACGTAGTGCGCGATCAGCCCTTTCACCCGGGCGCGAACCTGGTTGCTCAGGCAGCGGAACGTCCCGCGCAGCACGACCTTATCCGGCAGTACGTTAATCGCTTCGCCACCGTTAATTTGGGTAATGCTGACCACCGCCGACTCTTGCGGCGACAGGCGGCGTGACGGGATGGTCTGCAGCGCCATAATCAGCTGCGCCGCGGCGACGATCGGGTCAGCACCGCTTTCCGGCATTGCCGCGTGACAGCTCTTGCCGGTGAGGGTGATTTCAAAGGCGTCCAGCGAGGCCATCATCGCCCCTTCGTTGACCGCCACGTGGCCTAACGGCAGACCTGGCCAGTTGTGCAGCGCATAGATAGCGTCCATCGGGAAGCGTTCAAACAGCCCCTCTTCGACCATTTTGCGCGCGCCGCCGAGATTCTCTTCCGCCGGCTGGAAGACAAAGTGCACCGTGCCGCGAAAACGGCGGGTCTGCGCCAGATGCGACGCCGTCGCCAGCAGCATGGCGGTATGGCCGTCGTGCCCGCAGGCGTGCATCACGCCAGGATTGCGCGATTTATAGCTGAGATCGCCGGATTCGGTAATCGGTAACGCGTCCATATCGGCCCGTAGTCCGATAACCGGCCCCGGACCGTTCTCCAGGGTGGCGACCACGCCGGTCCCAGCCAGCCCGGTATGCACCTGCAGGCCAAAAGAGGTCAGTAATTCAGCGACACGGCGCGCGGTGTTCTGTTCCTGATAGCCAAGCTCCGGGCAGGCATGAAATTCACGTCGCCAGCGAATGGCCTCAGCGATCGATGATGGCGATACTGCCATGTCTTGCTCCTTTCCTGCACAGCTTCAACGCTGAACGCATAGCTGAACGAATAGCCGATCGAAAAATAGTGCGGGCCTCGATTGTTATGCCCGCCAGCACGCCTCCGCCCCCGCGGAGTGCCCTATTGGTTATATCCTTTCGTCAGCGCGCTGACAACACTCCCCGCAGGGACAAACCCGCTGTTTTTCCGGCGGCTGGCACTGACGTATCAATAATAGTAGTCATTTCAACGGTGACATCCGCCATACGATTAATTAATATACAGAGCTGTCGGCAATTCGCCGGATTATCCACCTGTTGACTTCCGTTATCGGGAATAAAATGTTTAACCAAGACCAGAATCGCCTTGCCCCCACGCTGGCGATGATCATGGCCGCGTCATTAGTGGGATTTATCACCGGTTATACGGTGCCGTTAATCAGCCTCGAGCTTGCCCAGCAACAGACAGACACCGTCTACGTCGGTCTGCTGGCCGCGCTGCCGCCTGCGGGCATGATGCTCTCGTCGTTCCTCTCCCCTGCGTTGTGCCGTCGTTTTGAGATGGGCCACCTGCTGAGCGCCAGCCTGATCCTGTTGGCGCTGGCGACGATAGCCTCCTGCCTGACGGTGGATCTGATGCAGTTGCTGCTGCCTCGTTTCCTGACCGGTATCGCGTCCGGGGTGATTATCGTCCTCGGCGAAAGCTGGATCACCGGCGGCGCGGCGGGCAAAAATCGCGCGACGCTGACCGGCATTTATGCCTCAGCCTTCACCGGCTGCCAGCTGGCGGGGCCGCTGCTGATCTCCGCCGGTAGCGAATATCAAATCTGGGTGCTGGTGGCGGTCGTCGTCCTCACCGCCGCCTGCCTGCTGATGCTGCGCCATCTGCCAACCGGCAGCCGCGAAACCCTGTCAGAGCGCGCCAGCTGGCGGAGCCTCGGCGCCTTCTTACCGGTGTTGGCCTCCGGGGTATTCTGCTTTGCCTTCTTTGACGCCAGCATCCTGGCGCTGCTGCCGCTGTACGGCATGGATAAAGGGCTGAACGAAGCGATGGCGGTGCTGCTGGTGACCATCGTCTTAACCGGCGATGCGCTGTTCCAGGCACCGCTGGGCTGGGTGGCCGACCGCTTCGGCATCCGTCGGGTGCACCTCAGCTGCGCCGCGGTGTTCTGCCTCTCCCTGCTGGCGCTGCCGTTCCTGCTGGTATCGCCCGTTCAGCTGATTATCGGCTGCCTGGTGCTCGGCGCCGCGGCGGGGGCGCTGTATACCCTCTCGCTGGTGCGAGCCGGCAAGACCTTCAACGGGCAAAAGCTAATCATGATAAATGCGCTGCTGGGATTCTTCTGGTCGGCGGGCAGCGTGGCCGGACCGGTCATCAGCAGTCTGGTGATCAGCGTATCGGGCTATGACGGGTTACTGATCACCCTGCTGGCCAGCGGCGGGTTGTTCCTGCTGATTCAGTGTCTGGGGAAAACGGAGCAGACCCTGCTGGCGGCGGCCGATGAGGATAGCGATGACGATGATGATGCGCAACCAGCCACCGCGTAATCACCGGCGGCCAGGTGGGTTCTCCGCTTAGCCGCGCTTGCCGCCGGACTTGCCGATCGCCTTGTGCAATTCGTTAATGCGCTTCATCGACTTGATGGTTCGCTGCGGCGAGGTGGTCGCAACCGACAGCACCAGCATCTCGAGACACACCAGCACCGTACCGTGCAGCGGCACCCGGCCATTATCGCCGCCGCGCGGGACGTCAATCACCACCTGCGCCTCCTGGCTAAAGCGCGAGTCCACCGCCTGAGTCAGCAGAATCGTCGGGATCCCCAGCCGCCGGGCCTCCCGCAGCGCGGTCATCCCTTCACGATGCGGCGATTTTTGCCCCATCATAATCATCACGTCCCCGCGTTGCAGGTTGATCAGTTGCTCGGCCAGGCTGAACCCGGTCCGGTTCATCACGTAGGAGGGTAAGCCGATGCGGCTGAACAGTCGGCCGGTATACTCCGCCAGAATCCCCGAGGCCCCGATGCCGAAAATCGCCACCTGCCGCGCCTCACTGAGCAGCGCCACCGCCTGGGCGACGGCGGCCCGGTTGGCGGGACGGGACAGCACTTCGCAGGCGCGCTGATGCCCCTCAAGCACAAAATCGATGCTCGAATTGACGTCGCTTGAGAGGGCGTTGACCGTGGAGAGCATTTTCTCCGACGAGGTGACCGAAGGGCCAAACCAGCGCTCCATGGTCTGCTTCAGTTCGCGCAGACCGGCAAACCCCAGCGCCTGAATCGCCCGCACCACCGTGGCGTCTGAGGTTTGGGTCGCGGCGGCAATCTCCATCGCCGTGCGCTCCAGTACCACTTCGCGGTTTTCGTTGATATAGCTGACCACCGCCAGCAGACGCGGCGACAGCTGGTGCGCCCGGGCGCGGAAACGGTCGCCAAACAGGTCGACCCGCCCTTTCTCTTTTTTCACCGCGGTTTTCATTTCAGCCCCGCTGGCAAAGGCCGCCCGGCAATATGCGATTGCACCTGCGCCACCATCAGGCTCAGGGCGGCAAAGGAGTTAGAGATAACCTCTTCGCGCGGCAGCAGGATATAGCGCCCGGTACGACAGGCGCGCATAAAGTCGCACCAGCCGGGCATCACCGCCTCCATCGCCTGCAGCTCGTCCTGCGGTTTTCCGCCGGTGTCCGAGCGCCAGGTGGCAAAAACAAAGTCCGCATCCAGTTCCGGCAGCTGTTCGGCACTGACGTCAATGCGCTGGCCGTCGGGGATCTTGTCGATCAGCGGCGGGAAACGGAAGCCGGCATCGCGCAGCACCCGTCCCAGGGCATGATACGAGTGGTGCACGGTCACTTTGCCGTTATTGGCCTGAATCACCGACACGCTGATATGTTGGGTGTCGACCATCGCTTTAAGCTGGGCGATCTGCGCCTGGTAGCGCCGTTCGAGGATCGCCAGCCGCACTTCGCTGCCGGTGAGCTGCGCCAGCTTGCTGTAAATCCGCGGCGCGCTGCCCTGCAGATGGTCGATGCTGACCGTCGGTGCAATCTTCTGTAGCTGCTCAACGGAGACGTGACGACTCGGTTCGGTGATGATCAGATCCGGCTTTGCCGCCGCCACCGCTTCGAGGTCGATATCCGCCGTGCCGATAAACTGAATCGCGCTGTTATCGAAATCGATGCCGGTCAGCTGGGCGCTGGAGCGCAGAAAATGACTGCCGTCCGGGCGCGTCCGCCCGTGGCTGGCCACCGGCGGCACCCCAAGCTCAATCAGCGGGATCGTGATATCGAGATCGTGCATTGAGACAATGCGCTGCGGATGCAGCGGCACCGTCACCGCCCGACCGAGATCGTCGGTAAATATTTGAGTCTGACCTTCGGCGGCACCAGCAGCAGCGCCCACCACCAACAGCAAAGAGATCAACCAACGCATAGCAACCCTTCAACGTTACAGGGCGTCACGACGACGCCACAGCAGCAAGATAAAAAATGGACACCCGACCAGAGCGATAACGATCCCGGCCGGAATTTGCAATGGCGCAAAGGCCAGACGGCCGATGGTGTCGGTCAGCAGCACCAGCAGCGCACCGATCAAGGCGCTGCCGCACAGCAGCGCCACCTGGCCGCCGCGCAGCACAAAGCGCGCCATATGCGGCGCCATCAGGCCGACAAACCCCAGACTGCCGACGCAGGAGACGCTGGCCGAGGTCAGCAGCACCGGGGCGAAAAAGCGCAGCAGGGTCAGGCTCTGCAACCGCACCCCCAGCCCGACGGCGGTGCGATCCCCAAGCAGCGCCACGTCCGCCGCCCTGGCGGTGAGTAGCAAAATCAGCGCACCAGGAAGCGCCCAGATGAGGGCCACCGTCAGCAGCGGCCAGGTTGCGGCATGCAGGCTTCCGGCCAGCCAGATCATGGCGGTCTGTACATCGCGGACATCGGCGGTGGTCATGAAAATGCCCACCGCCGACGCCAGCGTCCAGGAGACGCCGATACCAATCAAAATAAAGCGCGGGCGTGCGCAGTCGCGGGCCAGCGCCAGCACCAGCAATGCCACCAGCAGCCCACCGAGGATCCCCGCCAGCGGTCGCCAGACCAGCCCCAGCGCCGGGAAAAACAGGATCAGCGCCAGCACTACCACGCTGGCCCCCTCTTTGACGCCAATCAGCCCCGGATCGGCCAGGCCGTTGCGGGTAATACTCTGCATCGCCGCGCCCGCCAGGCCGAGCATCGCCCCACAGAGCAGCGCCATCAGCAGCCGGGGCAGGCGGATATCTAACAGGATAAAGCGCGGCTGCTCCGCCAGATCCTGCGGGGCGAACAGCGCGCGGGCCAGGGTGCCCGTCGGCAGCGGGAAGCTGCCGCGCGCAAGGCCAAAGCACGCCAGAAGCAGGATCGCGACAATCAACACGCCGGCGATTTTCAGCGCCGCCGGGCGAATGAGCAGCTGGCAGGACCCGACCCGCAGCGGGCGAAAACCGGCGTGAGTGGCAACGTCTTTCATTTAAAAAATCTCGCGGCAATAAAGATAAACACCGGGGCGCCCACCAGCGCGGTCATCGCCCCGGTGGCCAGCTCCTGCGGCGCAACGAGGGTGCGCGCGGCAATGTCGGCCACTACCAGCACCAGCGCCCCGACGGGGGCCGCCAGCGGCAGCGCCAGACGCAAATCTTCGCTGATCAACCGGCGAACAATATGCGGGACCACGAGGCCGACAAAGCCGATCGGCCCGGCCACCGCCACCGCCGAGCCGCACAGCAGGGCAATTGCCGCCAGGCCAAGCAGTCGGGTCTGGGCGATCTTGACCCCCAGCCCCAGCGCCACGTTATCGCCCAGCGCCAGGATATTCAGCCGTGGCGCGATAAACAGCGCCAGCAGCGCCCCCGCCAGCGCCGGCACCGCCGCCGAACGCAGGATGGTACCGTTCAGACCAGCAAGATCGCCCGCCAGCCACGTGCGCATCGCTAGCAGCGTTTGTTCATCAAGGATCAGGATGGCCGCGGTGACCGCAGAGGCAAAGGCCGAAAGCGCCACGCCGCACAGGGTGATGCGCAGCGGCGTCGCCCCGCCGCGCCCGGAGGTCACCAGCAGCATCACCCCACCGAACAGCAACGCTCCACCGCAGGAGGCAATCAGCGGACGCTCCCACGCCAGCCCGCCCAGCCCCAACGCAGAGGTGCCCACCACCGCCAGCGACGCGCCGGCGTTCAGCCCGAGAATATGCGGTTCTCCCAACGGGTTACGAATCACCGTCTGCAGCAACAGCCCGGCCACGCCGAGCACCGCCCCGGTGAGCAGCGCCGCCAGCAGGCGGACCAGCCGCAGATCGACGATGATCCGGTGGTCAAAATTTCGCGGATCGTAATGGGTCAGCGCCTGCAGGATCGTCTGCGGCGCAATCCAGCGCGCCCCAAGCCCCAAATGGATCACTGACGCCCCGGCCAGCAACAGCATCAGCAGAACCAACGCCAGCAGCGGACGCGACTGACGACGGTGCGGCAGCGCCAGCGCGGTGGCACTCATTGTCCCGCCCCCTGCGGCGAGCGGAAAGGCATAAAGAAAGGTTTGCCGGTTTGCGGGTTGAGAGACATCTGGACCTCAACGTCAAACACGGTTTTGATCAGCGCCGGGGTACAGCATTCATCTTCCCCCACTACACCAGCGATCCGCCCCTGTTTAAGGAACACCAGCAGGTCGGCGTAGTTGACCGCGAAGTTCAGGTCGTGCAGCACCGTGACCACCGTACGCCCGTGTTCACGGGTCAGGGTTTGCAGCAGTTCGAGGATATCGACCTGGTAGCGCAGATCGAGCCAGGTGGTGGGTTCGTCGAGCAGAATGGTCGCCGTTTGCTGGGCCAGCGCCATGGCTATCCAGCAGCGCTGCCGCTGGCCGCCGGAGAGGCTGTCTACCGGCAAACGGGCAAATTCCGTGGTGCCGGTGAGCGCCATCGCCTCTTCCACCGCCTGTTGGTCGGCATCCGACCACTGGCGCATAAACCCCTGCCAGGGATAGCGCCCGCGCGATACCAGTTCAAACACCGTCAGCCCTTCCGGGGTCAGAGGCGACTGCGGCAGAATGCCTAACTGGCGTGAAACCGCCCGGGTCGGCATCTCGTGAATGGACTGCCCGTCCAGACGAACGCTGCCGCCAAGCGGCTTCAGCATACGGGCGATGGTTGACAGCAGCGTGGATTTACCCGAGCCGTTGGCCCCGGCCAGCACCGTCATTTTACCGTGAGGGATCGTCAGATGAATATCGTCGACAATCAGGGTCTGGCCATATCCGGCCGACAGGGCATCCAGTACGATCCCCTGCTCTGCAGGCATCACCCGCTGTGGCATAACTCACTCCTGCGCCGCAACGGCGTGGCATCGCGCCCGCACGTTCGCACTCAAACAAAAATAAATCTCATTCTCTTTTGATCATGCGGCGGATGAATGTAGTAGTCAATACCCCAACGCTTCAGGCGGCACCCGTCATCACTACGGAATAGCCCTCGACAACGACAATCTATTTATTCGTTGATAAACAATATATTAATTGAATGACATGACGCTATTAACGGGCAAAACGGGCGTGGTGGCGGATTGATGATTTTTTATCTTACATAACATTTACTACTACATTCCCGCATGATTGAATGATTCTCAATTACATGCCTGGGCGCAAATTACCGCGAATAACGGGCAGATAATATTGTTAAGGGCAATGATTTAATTGGCTTTTCTGTCCGCAAAGGACAGATGCGTTCGCGAGAAACAGATAATGACTCAATCAACGATCCCTTTCACTACGCTGAAAGGGCGCGCACTTTTTTCACTGATATTTTTAGGTTCCTTTGCCTCACCGGGATTAGTTGCAGCCGAAAACAGCGCCACCAGCGATAAAACTACCGCCGATGAAACCATCACCGTGGTGGCCGACAAGTCGCAGCAGCCGGCGACCAACGGCTATCAGCCAGTGACCAGTTCAACGGCGACGCTAACGTCAATGCCGCTGATGGATATTCCGCAGGTCGTGAATACCGTCAGCGATAAGGTGCTGGAAGACCAGCACGTGACCACCCTCGACGAGGCTTTGTATAACGTCGCCAACGTCGTTCAGACCAATACGCTGGGCGGCACCCAGGATGCCTTTACCCGCCGAGGTTTTGGCGCCAACCGTGATGGTTCGATCATGACTAACGGCCTGCGTACCGTCCTGCCGCGCAGCTTTACCGCCGCCACCGAGCGCGTCGAAGTGCTGAAAGGACCGGCGTCAACGCTATACGGTATTCTGGATCCCGGCGGATTAATTAACGTGGTGACGAAACGCCCGGAACGCACCTTCGGCGGTTCGATTTCCGCGACCTCCACCAGCTTCGGCGGCGGAACCGGCCAGTTCGACGTGACCGGCCCTATAGAAGGGACCCGTCTGGCCTATCGCATTATCGGTGAGTATCAAAATGAAGATTACTGGCGCAACTTCGGCAAAGAGAAAAGCAGCTTTATCGCCCCTTCTCTGACCTGGTTTGGCGACAACGCGACGGTGAACGTCTCTTACTCGCACCGCGATTACAATACGCCGTTCGATCGCGGAACCATCTTCGATCTCAATACCGGCCACGCGGTCAACGTCGATCGCAAAACCCGTTTTGACGAACCGTTTAACATTACCGACGGCTATTCCGACCTGGCGCAGTTGAATGCCGAATACCGTCTGAACGACGCCTGGACCGCCCGCTTCGACTACAGCTACAGCCAGGATCACTACAACGATAACCAGGCGCGGGTCATGGCCTACGATTCAGCCACCGGCGATCTGACCCGCCGCGTCGATGCAACCCACGGCTCGACGCAGAAAATGCACTCGACCCGAGCCGATCTGCAGGGCAACGTGGTCGTCGGCGGCTTTTATAACGAAGTGCTCACCGGCGTCGCCTATGAGTATTACGATCTGCTGCGTACCGACATGATTCGCTGTAAAAACGTCAAAGGGTTCAATATCTACAACCCGGTATACGGTACGGTCGGTACCTGTAACACCGTGTCAGCGTCCGATAGCGATCAGACCATCCAGCAGGAAAGCTACGCCGCCTACGTTCAGGACGCGCTGTATCTGACCGATAACTGGATTGCCGTCGCCGGGGTCCGCTATCAGTACTACACCCAGTATGCGGGCAAGGGTCGACCGTTTAACGTCAACACCGACAGCAACGATCAAAAATGGACGCCGAAGTTTGGTCTGGTCTATAAACTGACGCCAAACGTGTCGCTGTTCGGTAACGTGGCTCAGTCGTTTATGCCGCAGTCGTCGATCGCCAGCTACATCGGCAACCTGCCGCCGGAAGAGTCCACCTCCTATGAGGTCGGGGCGAAGTTTGATCTGTTAAACGGCATTACCGCCAATATCGCGCTGTTTGATATTCATAAACGCAACGTGATGTACACCGAAAGCGTCGGCGATGAGACCGTTGCCAAGACCGCAGGCAAGGTGCGCTCCCGCGGCGTCGAGGTGGATCTGGCCGGCTCGATCACCGACAACCTGAGCGTGATAGCCAGCTACGGCTACACCGACGCCAAGGTGCTCGACGATCCGGACTACGCCGGTAAGCCGCTACCTAATGTGCCAAAACACACCGGTTCGCTGTTCCTGAGCTACGACATCCATAACGCCTACGACAGCAACACCCTGACCGTCGGCGGCGGTGGTCGTGCGGTCAGCAAGCGCTCCGGCACCAACGGTGCGGATTATTATCTGCAGGGCTACGCGGTGGCCGATGTCTTTGCCGCCTATAAGATGAAGCTACAGTACCCGGTCACCCTGCAGGTGAACGTGAAGAACCTGTTTGATAAGACCTACTACACCTCCTCCATCGCCACCAACAACCTGGGCAACCAGATTGGCGATCCGCGCGAAGTGCAGTTCACGGTGAAAATGGACTTCTGAGTCCGTCACCCTGTCCCGGACCGTGCCACTGTTGATGGTAAACGACGGCCTGTCCGGGCCGTTTTTCCCCGCCCACCTGAAGCTACCAGTCCTCTTCCTGCCCGAGAATACGCAAAATATTCTGCCGGTATTCCAGCAGTTGCGGGTTATCGCGATGGCGTGGAAACGCCAGCGGCAGCGTGAACTCCGCGATGATTCGCCCCGGTCGCGGCGACATCACCAGCACCCGTTCGCACAGCAGCAGCGCCTCTTCGATGTCGTGGGTCACCAGCAGGCTGGTGTAGCCCTGCTGCTGCCACAGGCCAATCAGCTCGCGCTGCATGCTGATGCGGGTCAGCGAATCCAGCTTGCCGAGGGGCTCATCCAGCAGCAGCAGACGAGGCTCGTTGAGCAGCGCTCGTGCCAGCGCGGCGCGCTGGGCCATGCCGCCGGAGAGCTGTCGCGGCCACGCCTCGCTGAAGCTCTGCAAGCCGATACGGGCAATTAGCGCATCGGCCTGGGCTTCCCAGCCCTTTTTGCCCTGGGCCTGCGGCCCGAGCAGCACGTTTTGCCGCACCGTCAGCCACGGGTAGAGCGTCGGGTCCTGAAACACCAGAATCCGCTCCGGCCCCGGTCCCGGCATTGGGGCGTTATCGATGCGGATCTGTCCCTCTTGCAACGGCTCCAGCCCCGCCAGCAGCCGCAGCAACGTGGATTTCCCGCAGCCCGAAGGCCCGAGCAGCGCCACGCTCTCCCCGGCACGCAGCTGCAGGCTGATATTTTGCAGCACCGGTACCGGCTCTTTGCCAAGCGTAAAAGCATGCTGCAGATGATGGATCTCAACCGTCGCCCCAGATGTTGTCGCGGTCCGGGTCTGTGCCAGCGCTACCATTTCATTCCTCCTCGCTGCCATTTCAGCAGTCGGTCGCGCACCAGAAAGAGGCCGCTGATCAGGCCAGAACATAGCAAGGCCATCACCAGCAGCGCAGCATACATATTGGGATAGGCGGCCCAGCCCTGGGCCCACTGCAGATAGAAGCCGATTCCCGCTTTCACCCCCACCATTTCGGCGACGATCAGCACCGAAAACGATGCCCCCAGCCCCATAAACAGCCCGACGAAAACGTTCGGCAGCGCCGCGGGGATCGCCACCCGCAGGATCAGAAAGCGCTGGCTGGCCCCCAGCGTCCGCGCCACGTCATACCAGGCTTTATCGATGCTCACCACTCCAGACCAGGTCAGCACGGTGACCGGAAACCAGGTGCTGAGGGCAATCAGAAACACGCTGGCGCCAAAGCTTGAGGGGAAGATAAACAGGCACAGCGGCAGCAGCGCGGTGGACGGAACCGGCCCCAGCAGGCGCAGCACCGGATGCAGCCAGTAGCCAATCCGCTGAGACCAGCCAATCGCCAGCCCGCTGATAAAACCGCAGGTGGTGCCGAGCAGCACCCCAAGGCTCAGCAGTCCCAGCGAGTGCAGCAGGCTCTCCAGCAGACGCGGCCAGTCATCCACCAGCACACCAATCAGCGCCTGCGGCGGGGCAAAAAACGGTACCGGCAGAATCGTCGTTTTGGCGGTCAGCCACTCCCACAGGACAAACAGCAGCGGCAGCAGCGCCAGCCATTTACCGGCATGCAGCAATCGGGCGCCCCGCTGGCGCCAGTAGCGGTAGCTCAGCGCCAGCACCAGTAACCCACCGGCGAGGCTGAACTGCATCAGCGCCCAGGTCTCGCTGTAGGGCCAGCGTCGCCCGGCATCCGGCCAGGCGAGGGTAAAACCGCCTGCCGCCAGCCACAGCGCGGCGGCCAGCCATCCTTCACCCCATTGAGGATAACGCGCCCCGGCCAGCGGCAGCCGCCGCTCAGGCGAATACGTTGGCATAGATACTCTCCGCAAACTGATGAGGATCGGTCCCCGGTTTGATCACCTGCACCCGTTGCAGGTCGGTGACGTACTGGGTCAGCTCGTTGACAAAGGCCTCCCCGACCGCGTGATGTCCATGGCCCTGGCCGTGAATAATGCCCGAGACTTCGGCTTCATCGGTATTTAAGGCATGGGCCATAAACGACTGCGCCACGCTTTGAGGATGAGCCGCCGCGTAGCTGTGCGCTTCGAGGATCGCCTGGGTCAGCGCCGCAGCCACCGGCCGGTGGTCGCGGGCCAGCGCCCCGCTAACCCCCAGCACACAGCAGCTAAGATTGGCGTAATCGCCGGTCATGTTGCTGGCGATCAGCTGATATTTGCCGCTTTGCAGCAGGCGGTAGCTGAACGGTTCGCTGCCGCTGATGGCGGCAATCTCCTGTTTATCCAGCGCAATGCTGAGCAGGTCCGCCGGATAGACTTTCCACTGCACGTCGCTAATCGGGTCAATGCCGTGGCGCTTAAGCAAAATGGCGAAAAAGTTTTTGTCCGGCCCGGCCATATCGGTGACGCCGATGGTTTGTCCCTTCAGGCTCGCGAGGCCGCCGAACGGCGAGTTTTTGGCGGTCAGCAGATTCAGGCATCCGCCGTGGGTGCCGGCGGTCAGCTTGACGTCAAACCCTTGCTCCAGCGCCTTCAGCCAGCGCAGCGCCATCCCGACCCCGGCATCGGCTTTACCGGTGGCAATCGCCTCCAGCAGTACGTCGGTCGAGTTGCCAAAGTTGACGAACTCCACGTCCAGATTGTATTTGCTGAAGAACTTCTGTTGTTCGGCAACCGCCACCGGGGCAAGACACACCGCACTCTTGTTGATCGCCAGCTTCAGCTTGTACGGCTGGGCCAGACGCAGCGCGAGATTTTCACCGCTGTCGGCCATCGCCGCCATATCATGCGCCCACAGCGGCAACGCTGCTGCGGCCAGCGCGGTGCCGCCGGTCAGTTGTAAAAAACGACGGCGGGAAAGAAGGTGTTGGCTCATGGCGTGGCCTCCTGGGCAGCGGGAACGTCCGGCAGCGTAAACGTCAGGTCAAAGGTCGGGGTGACGTCGAGCGTCGTGCGGATCAGGCCGTTGGCCTGGTAAAAATCGGCGGTCGCCTGCTGCTGTTCCACGGTGCGGGAGTCCAGACGCTGCCACTGCGACTGACGGTTGGCAAACTGCGCCCGGGCAATTTCCGGCGGGAAACGAATGATCTCCCCAAGCGTTTTGCCATAGCTGTCGAGGTTGGCGTAAGCCCAGCGTTCCGCCCCGGCCAGACGGGTCAAATAATCCTGCAGCGCCGCCCGCTTCGCCGGGTCCTTTAGGCTCTCGTCGGTGGCCGCCAGGAAGGTATTGCCCGGCAGCAGCCCTTTGCCGCTTACCAGAATCTGCCCCTCGCCGGTTTTCACCAACTGGGTGGTATAGGGCTCCCAGGTCGCCCAGGCGTCCACCGACCCGTTAAGGAGCGCCACCTTGGCGTCCACCGGACCGAGGAAGACCCACTGCACGTCCTTCGGCGAAATCCCGGCCTGCTGCAACGCTTTCAACGCCACAAAATGGCCAATCGACCCTTTGCCGGTGGCAATGCGCTTGCCTTTTAACGCCGCGGCGTCCTTCAGCGGGCTGCCGGGAGACACCAGCACGGCGGTGCCCGCCGGGTTGCTTTTATCCACGGCAATGGCTTTTACCGGCGCCCCGTTGGCCAGGGCGAACAGCAGCGGCGCATCACCAATAATCCCGGCATCCACCGCGCCGGCATTGAGGGCTTCCGCCAGCGGCGCGGCGGCCGGGAACTCAGCCCATTTGATGTCATAGTTAAGGTTTTGCAGCGCATTGGCCGCTTCAAGCTGCGAGCGCATACCGCCTTTCTGATCGGCGATCCGCAAGGTGACGCGCTCCTGCGCCGCCGCGTAGCCGCTGAGCGCCAGCAGCATCAACGCCCCGGCGATGCGGGTGAGAGTGGGTGTGGCCATAGACATTATCCTTATAAGTGAAAAGCGTGTTGACCTGCCGCCAGCCATGCGCTGTCGTTCTGCGGCGTATGCACGCGAGCGCACAGCACGTTGCGATAGTGACGTTCCAGAGGGTGTTGTCGACTCAGGCCATGATTGCCGGTCAGTTCCAGCGCCAGCGCGACCGCCTGAATGGCGTTTTCAGTGATGGTGACCTTCGCCAGACCGGCCTCGCTGGTGGTGAATGCCAGCCCGGCCGCTTGCTGAAGCAGGCAGCGGTTGGTCAGCAACCCGCTCTCTATCTGGCCGACTTTTTCCTGCACTCTCGGCAGCGTGGCGAGCGGCTTGCCGAGATTAGCCGGCGTGCGCGAACGCAGCCAGCCCAGCAGCCAGTCGCGCGCCGCGTGGGCCACGCTGTCATAGATGGCCGCCAGTAAGGCGGTCTGGCGGTTGGCAAACCGCCGGACGCTTTCGGCATCCGTGGCGGGGGGTGCGCTTAGCGGCCAGATATCCACCGCATGGTCCCGGGGGATCACCACATCTTTGAGCACCACTTCATGGCTGCCGGTGGCGCGCATGCCGGCGTGGTCCCAGCTTTTGATAATAGTGACACCGTCACTATTCTTCGGTACCAGCCAGGTGCCCACCAGCGGCTCGGCATCGTCGCTGCGCGCCCAGATAGCCAGCCAGCTCAGCCCTTCGATGCCGGTGGTATACAGTTTGTGTCCGTTCAGCCGCCAGCCGTCGGCGGTACGCTCGGCGACGGTTTGCGGCAGTCCCCCGCGTGCCGGCGAGCCTAGTTCAGGCTCCACCCGCAGGCTGTTGATAAGCCCCCCCTGTTCCACCGCATCGCGATATACCTGCCGGCGCAGCGGTTCCGCCCAGCCGTCGTTTTCCGCCAGCCGCAGATGGTGGATATACTGCATGCAGACAATCAACGCGGTCGCCGGTTCGCCCCACGCAATGGCGGCGATCGCCTGCTGCAAACGCGCTAAATCAGCGCCCGCCCCGCCATACTGCACCGGCGTCGCGAGGCTCAGAAAACCGGCCTGCTGCAGCTGTGCCAGCGGCCCCGCGGGAAAGTCGCCGCTGTGGTCAAGGGCCGCCGCCTGCTCCGCTATCTGCTGGCGAATGGTGGTCAGCTGCTGCGCCCAGTCGCTCGTCGGCTGTGCTGACGATTGGCCTGCAATGGTCACGATGCGCGCTCCTGCAGGGCACGCTGCGCAGCTTTCTCCCGGGTAATCGGCAGCAACGCTTTGCCATATTGCTGGGCATCATTGAGAGGGTCGAAACCGCGGATCAGGAAGTTGCGGACCCCGAGGTCGTAGTACTCCAGCAGCGCATCGGCGACCTGCTCCGGGGTGCCGACCAGCGCCGTCGAGTTATGCCCGCCGCCGACCAGTTTCGCGATCCCGGTCCACAGCCGCGTATCCACGACATTGCCCTGGGCTGCGGTGGCCCGCAGACGTTGCGCCCCCACGCTATCAGGTTTGGCTTTAAAGCCGTTGCCCGCCTGAGCCGCCTGCTGGGTGGCGACGTGCAAAATGTGTTCGGCCTTCTCCCAGGCCTCGGCTTCAGTATCGGCAACGATCGGTCGGAAAGAGACGCTAAAATCAATTTCGCGCTGGTGGCTGGCCGCTTCGGCCCGCACCCGACGG
Source organism: Klebsiella sp. R445 (assembly GCF_051131755.1). NCBI lineage: Bacteria > Pseudomonadati > Pseudomonadota > Gammaproteobacteria > Enterobacterales > Enterobacteriaceae > Klebsiella > Klebsiella sp. R445. Next base: position 139,970 of record NZ_CP180446.1, on the reverse strand, counting down.
ATTGTCTCTTCCGTTTGCGCTAACGACTCGCCCCACAGGGCAAAGACGTTGGCGTGCTTACCGGCGACCCGCAGCGCGGCCTCGGAGGAACCGCCAAAATAGATGGGAATATGCGGTTTCTGCAGTGGGCGGATCGCTGACCACGCCTGCTGCGCCTGATAATAGTCGTTGGCGATATCTACGGGCTGCTCGGCGGTCCAGATTTGACGCACCGTCTCGAGGAAGGCGTCCGTCCGGGCGTAGCGCTGGTCATGATCGAGATAGTCGCCGTCCCGGCGCTGTTCGGCATCATTGCCGCCGCTGATGATATGCACCGCCAGGCGCCCGCCAAGCAGGTGTTCGAGGGTGGCAAATTTACGGGCGGCGACCGTCGGCGAGACAAACCCCGGACGGTGGGCCAGCAGGTAGCCAATCTTCTGCGTCGACAGGCCCGCCAGCGCGGTCACCAGGAAGCCGTCTGGTTGATCGGACCAATGGCCGACCAGCAGACGATCGAACCCGGCGGCTTCGTGAGTTTGCGCAAAGCGCACGATATAATCGCGGTCAAAGATGGGGCCGACCGGGGCGATGGTTTCGGATGAGAGGCGATGACCAATCATGCCGAGAAACTGAATGCTCATAACTGAACTCCTTGTGTCGGGAAACGGTTGGCCGCAGCGGCGGCACCTGTCGTTACCCTATACACCGGCATTCAATGAGCAAAATGCATTTTTATCATATCTTAATATGCAAAACTGGCATTTAACTTCTTTTCTGCATATTTTCAGTTAGATAGCTGTAGCTGCTGCGCCACTTTTCCGGCAAAAAAAGTGAAGGGCTGCTGCAGATTGACCAGGTTGTGCGCGTTGACCTGCCACAGCGACACCGCCGGCTGAAAATCTTCCAGCGTCAACACCGTCACCTCTTCGCGCCACGGGCTGGCTGCCAGCGCCGCCCGCGGCACCAGACCAAGTCCCTGCCCCTGGGCAACAAGGCCAATTTGCAGCCGGGCGCCCGCGGTTTCGACGTTCAACTGCAGCCGCAGCCCCTGGGCCTGCAGTTCGCGGATCAGCCCCGCCCGCAGCCCGCAGCCATCGGGGTTGAGCACCCAGCCCTGGGCCGCACAGTCCCGCAGCTCCGTCGCCCGCAGGCGCAGGCTTTTCGCGGCAATCACCACGATATCCAGCGGGCACAGCAGTCGCCCGCTGTAGCCGTCGGCAAACGTCTGCTGCGTCGGGCCCATCGCCAGCATACCGTCGAGCTCGACGCTCTCCAGCCGCTTTTGCAGCAGCCCGCTCCAGCCGCAGGTGACCTGGGGTTGCAGTTGTGGAAACTGCTGACGTAGCGCCATCAGCGCCGGCTGGAGCGCGATCTCCGCCACGCTCTGCGGCACCCCAAGGCGCAAAATACCGTGCGGCTCAGCCTCCGGGTCGAGCAATCCGTACAGTTTTTTGGTCTCTCGCTTGATGCTCAGGCACTGCTCGTAGACCCGATGGCCGGTGGCGGTCAGCGTCAACGGCCGGGTCTGGCGCTCCAGCAAGGTGACGTCCAGCGTCTGCTCCAGACGCTGCAGCCGACGGGTGATGGCCGACTGGGTGATCCCCAGATAGTCCGCCGCCTGATTGAGGGAGGAAAACTGGACCGTTGCCAGCAGTGCGTCAATGTCGTCGATGCGCATAGAATCCTTAATGTGATTTTTGCATATTAATATATGCGTAAATTGCATTTAAATAATATTAACGCCTTTGTTAGCGTAATGACCAGTCCCTCTGACAGGAACCGCTCATGACCGCACCACGACTGGAAAAATTACGCCATTTTATTCAAGAGGTTGATGCTCTACATCGCGAGTTCAGCCACCCCTCGCCGCTGCTCGACGCGGTGGCGCAGCGTCTGGCGCTGCTGGTAAAACACGACGACTGGCTACCGGAAGAGTACAGCCTGCCGCATCCTCACCACTATCAACAATACCTGCTCTACGCCGACGCCGGGCAACGCTTTTCGATCGTCAGTTTTGTCTGGGGACCGGGGCAGTCAACGCCGATTCACGATCACCGGGTGTGGGGCGCCATCGGCATGCTGCGCGGCGCCGAGGAAAATCAACGCTATCGCCTGGATGACGTGGGGCTGCCGGTGGCGGACGGGATTGCCGCGCGCCTCTCCCCCGGCGAAGTAGAAAAAGTCTCTGCCCAGGACGGAGATATTCACCGGGTCAGCAATGCCCTGGCCGACGGGGTGTCCATCAGCATCCATGTGTACGGCGGCAATATCGGCGCCGTGAAGCGGGCCGTGTACACCCCGGAAGGCCTCGTCAAACCGTTTATCTCTGGTTACTCCAATCGCCACCTTCCCAATCTTTGGGATTTCTCGAAGGATAATTAATATGCCCGTTTATCTGTATCGCCAGGCCGCGGAAGTGCGCCAGGCCCTGCTCGACCACAGCGAAGTAGCGTTGATTGATGTGCGTGAAGAGGCCGATTTCGCCGAGGCGCACCCGCTGTTCGCCGCCAACCTGCCGCTGAGCAAGCTGGAGCTGGAGATCCACCGTCGGGTGCCGCGCCTGACTACCCCGATCACCGTTTACGATAACGGCGAAGGTCTTGCTGCGACGGCGTACCAACGCCTGCGTGAGTGGGGGTATCAGAACGTGGCGTTACTGGAGGGCGGCCTGAGCGGCTGGCAGCGCAGCGGCGGCGAGCTGTTCCAGGATGTGAACTCCGCCAGTAAAGCCTTCGGCGAGTTGGTTGAGAGCACGCGCCACACCCCTTCGCTCACCGCCGAGGCGCTGAACGCGCTGATCGATGCCAGGGAGCCGCTGTTAATCGTTGATGCCCGGCGCTTCGATGAGTATCACACCATGAGCATTCCCGGCAGCATCAGCGTTCCGGGGGGCGAGCTGGCGCTGCGCATTGAGGGTCTGGTGAACTCAGCCCACACGCCGATCGTGGTCAACTGCGCGGGCCGGACCCGCAGCATTATCGGCGCCCAGTCGTTAATCAACGCCGGCGTGCGCAACCCGGTCTACGCCCTGCGTAACGGCACCATCGGCTGGACCCTGGCCGGGCTGCCCCTCGAACACGACCAGCAGCGCCGCTATGCCAACGAAACGCTGGCCTCAAGCGCCCGCCTGCAGCAGGCTAACCAGCTGGCGCAACGCGCCGGTGTGACCTTCATCGATCTCCCGACGCTCCAGCGCTGGCAGCAGCAGCCGGATCGTACCACCTACCTGTTCGACGTCCGCAGCCCCCAGGAGTATGCCGATGGTCATCTGCCGGGCAGCCTCAGCGCCCCTGGCGGCCAGCTGGTACAGGAGACCGATCACCACGCCAGCGTACGCGGGGCGCGGATTGTGCTACTGGATGATGACGGCGTGCGCGCCGCGATGAGCGCCTCGTGGCTGGCGCAGATGGGTTGGGAAACTGCGGTCCTGCACGGCCTGACCGCCGCCCACTTTAGTGAACGCGGCGTGCCGGCCGCCAGCGTGCCACCGGCGCCGCAGGCGGATGAAATCGACGACGAGCAGCTGGCGGCGCAGCTGCTGACGCCGGGTACGGTGGTGCTCGACTTCACCACCAGCGCCAACTATGTGGCACGGCATATCCCGGGTGCTTACTGGCTGGTACGGTCGCAGCTGAAACAGGCGCTGGAGACCATCCCGCCCGCCAGTCGCTACGTGCTGACCTGCGGCAGCAGTCTGCTGGCACGTTACGCTGTCACCGAGGTGGCGGCGTTGACCGGCAAACCGGTGCAGGTGCTGCGCGGCGGAACCAGCGCGTGGATTGCCGCCGGACGCGCGCTGGAACAGGGTGAGACCGGCCTCGCCACCCCGCGTCGCGACCGCTATCGTCGGCCCTATGAAGGTACGGATAATCCCCGCGAAGCGATGGCGGCCTATCTGGAGTGGGAGTATGGCCTCGTCGACCAGCTGGCACGCGATGGCACCCATGGGTTTGCAGTGATCTAAGCCAACATCCGGGGCATCAGGCGTCGCGCATAATCCACGAGTACTGGAAGGTTTTCTGGGCCGGAAAGTGGGTGCGACGCCGGAACGATCCCAGGGATTGCGGCGTGCAGTAGGTGCAGCTCCCCAGCCATTCGACGTTGCGCTCGGGCACTCCGGCGTGGTCGAGCAGCAGCTGGCCGAATGCCCGCAGATCGAACCACTGATTATCCGGCCCCGTGGCCCGGGCTTGCGCCGCGCCAATGGCGAGCTCATCCCGTGGCGCAAACAGCCACTCCCGGTGCTGGCTGGCCAGTTCACCGGCCGGCGTTGCCAGCAGCAGCGGATAAAAATCCGGAGTCACCTCATAGCAGCAGGCCCGAATGTGCGGCCCGATCGCCACCACCACCTCTTCCGGCGCCACGCCATGTTGCGCAAAGCAGGCAAGGCTATTGGCGATAATACCGTTTGCCGCGCCGCGCCAGCCGGCGTGGACGCTACAGACGAAGCGCCCGTCGCGCGAGGCCATCAGCATCGGCAGGCAGTCCGCCGTCACCACCCCGACCTTTTGCCCAGCGCATTCGGTAAAGACCGCATCGGCGTGCGGACGTTCCGCCAGCGGTACCTGGTAGTGATGCACCACATTGCCATGCACCAGCTTCACCGGCGCCATCTCGTGATAGGGAAAGGCGGCGGTTTCATGGACGTCGAGGAAGGCATAGCGAATGCCGGGAATATCGCTCAGTAAACGGGAGTGAAAGGACATGGCGGCAGAGAGTATCGATGGAGGATGATTTACCCTAGGTCAAAGTCTGCCGCAGCGCAAGACGCAAACCGGGTAATGCCGGCCCGACAGCAGGTGCCGGGCCGGGTAGATTGCTCAGGCGAGCGACTGACGCCGTTGGCGGTTCATCAGCCAGAATACCGCCACACCTGCCAGCAGGATCCCCGGCGCGGAGGCGGCCATCACCCCCACGGTGCCGGTCCCCAGGGCCAGCATTTTGCCGGCCAGTAGCGGGCCGCTCATCGCCCCCAGCCGCCCGACCGCCACCGCCGTGCCGACACCGGTGGCGCGAATTTCAGTACGATAGAACAGCGGCGCCAGGGCGTACAGCACGCTTTGTCCCCCGGTGGCAAACAGCCCGGCGACAAAACCGGAGGCAAGCATCGCGGTCAGGGTGGATGCGCTGCCGAGCGCCAGCAGCGACGCCAGCATGCCGCTGTAGATAAGCAACGACATCAGTAGCGGGCTGAGCTTGTCCATCAGCGCCCCCAGCAGCAAGGTGCCGAAGGCCGCCCCCAGCTGCAGCACAAACATTACGCCAGCCGCCTGGCTGCCGCTGAACCCCTGCTCAACCAGCAACATCGGCAGCCAGTTGATCAGCATGTAGACCACCAGCAGGGTGAAGAAATAGCACAGCCACAGCAGTAAGGTCGCCGAAGCGTTGCCGGGTGCCAGCAGCGTGCGCAGCGGTGCCGGTTGCACGCCGGTGTGAAAAACGGCGGATTCCGGCAGCCAGCGCATCAGCATCGGCACCAGCAGCAGCGGCACAACGCCGCCGACCCAAAATACCGTCTGCCAGGCCGACGCCAGACCCGAGAAGCCCAGCGCCGCCGCCAGCGCGGCGCCAATCGGTACGCCGCAGTACATCAGGCTCACGGCGGTACCGCGAAAACGCGGCCCGGCGGCTTCAGAGGTTAAGGCGATGAGGTTCGGCAGCGCTGCCCCCAGCCCTACGCCGGTCATCAGGCGCGCCAGCAACAGCGTCGGGAAGCTCCACGCCAGCGCGGTAGCGATTGAAAACAGGCCAAACAGCATCACCGAGACAATCAGCACCCGCTTGCGGCCATGGCGGTCGGCGAGCATCCCGCCCACCAGCGCGCCGGGCAGCAGGCCGAGGATCCCGGCGCTGAAAATCCAGCCCATCTGCATTTTATCCAGCGAGAACGCCTGGGCCATGCCGACGGCGGCAATCCCGGCGGCCTGCAAATCCAGCCCCTCCATCAGAGCTACCATAAAACAAAGCCCGATGGTTAACACCAGGCGTGAAGCCGATCCAGAGGTCGTTGTGGTCATAAGAGTACCTGTGCGATAGGAGTAACAGAGCAGGTGAATGGCGGCTGATACGTTGCCAGCCGCCTGTCGTTTTATTTCGCGCGGTTCAGCAGATCCAACGCCACATCGACGATCATATCCTCCTGACCGCCCACCATCCGCCGCTTGCCCAGCTCAACGAGGATATCTACCGCACTGAGGCCGTAACGCGCCGCGGCCACTTCGCTATGGCGCAGGAAACTGGAGTAGACGCCGGCATAACCCAGTGCCAGGGTTTCGCGATCGACCCGCACCGGGCGATCCTGCAGCGGGCGCACCAGCTCATCGGCGGCGTTCATCAGGGCGTAAAGATCGGTGCCGTGATCCCAGCCGAGCTTGTCCGCCACGGCGATAAAGACCTCTAACGGCGCGTTCCCGGCACCGGCCCCCATCCCGGCGAGGCTGGCGTCGATACGGTCGCACCCCTCTTCCACGGCGGCCAGCGAGTTCGCCACCCCGAGGCTCAGGTTATGGTGCGCGTGGATCCCGGTCAGAGTTTCCGGCTTCAGCTCCGCCTTCAGGGCGCGGAAGCGATCGCCAATGTCGTTCATGTTCATCGCCCCGCCGGAATCGACGACGTAGATGCAGGTGGCGCCGTAGGACTCCATCTTTTTCGCCTGCTGCGCCAGTTGTTCCGCGCTGGTCATGTGGCTCATCATCAAGAAGCCGACGGTATCCATGCCCAGCTCACGGGCAAAGGCGATGTGCTGTGCGGAAACATCGGCTTCCGTACAGTGGGTCGCGACGCGTACTACCCGCGCCCCCGCCTGATAGGCCTGTTTCAGGTCGTGCAGGGTGCCGATCCCCGGCAGCAACAGCGTGGCGATTTTGGCCTGCGACACCGATTCCGCCGCCGCCTCAATCCATTCGATATCGCTGTGGGCGCCGAAGCCGTAGTTAAAGCTCGACCCTTGCAGGCCATCGCCGTGGGCCACCTCGATAGAATCGACGCCGGCCTGATCCAGCGCACGAGCGATCTGGCGCACGTTATCCAGCGAATACTGATGCCGGATGGCGTGCATCCCGTCGCGTAAGGTCACGTCCGAGATATAAAGTTTCTTACCGTTCATGCGTTGTCTCCCGCCGCGTCGTTCATTGACTGGGCCATTTTCTCCGCCGTTGCCAGCGCCGCCGAGGTCATAATATCGAGGTTACCGGCGTAGGATGGCAGGTAATGGGCGGCCCCTTCGACCTCCAGATAGACCGCGGTTTTCAAGCCCGAGAAGCGGCCGATGCCCGGCAGGTTGACCGGGTTGTCTGCCGCAATCACCTCAAACTGCACTCGTTGCTTCAGGCGGTAGCCTGGCACGTAGGCCTGCACCGCTGCCGCCATGTCGTTGATCGACGCTTCGATCGCGTCCTGCGATGCCGCCTCGCTGAGGACATACACCGTGTCGCGCATCATCAGCGGCGGCTCTGCCGGGTTGAGGACGATAATCGCCTTGCCCTTCGCCGCCCCGCCGACTTGTTCAATCGCCTGGGAGGTGGTTTCGGTAAATTCGTCGATGTTGGCGCGGGTGCCCGGCCCCGCCGATTTACTGGCGATGGAGGCGATAATTTCCGCGTAGTGAACCTTCGCCACCCGTGAGACAGCCGCCACCATCGGGATAGTGGCCTGCCCGCCGCAGGTCACCATATTGACGTTGTGCTGGTCGAGGTTGTCCGCCAGGTTAACCACCGGCACGCAGTACGGGCCGATGGCCGCCGGGGTCAGGTCGATGCAGCGGATCCCCGGTTTGGCCTCGCGCAGCGCGGCGTCGTTTTTGATGTGCGCGCCGGCGCTGGTGGCATCAAAGACAAAATCGATATCGGCAAATTCCGCCATCTGCATTAACCCACCTACGCCTTCGTGGGTGGTCGCGACGCCCATCCGGCGGGCCCGTGCCAGGCCATCAGATTGCGGGTCGATACCGACCATCACCGCCATCTCGAGGTGCTGCCCATGACGCAGGATCTTAATCATCAGGTCGGTACCGATATTGCCGGAACCGACGATCGCCACTTTACGCTTACTCATGCCACCCCTCCTTTATCTACCGCGTCGGTCGCCACAAAACTGGCGGCAACCGAACCAATACCCGCAATGTGCGCCTCGAAGCGATCGCCTTCATTAATCGCCACCATCGGCCCCAGCGCCCCGGTCAGCACGATATCACCGGCGCGCAGCGGCTCCCCAAGAGTGGCCATTTTGCGCGCCAGCCACACCGCGGCATTCAGCGGATGGCCGAGGCATTCACTGCCGAGTCCGCGCGAGACCTCTTCCTGATTACGGGTCAGGCTCATGGTGCAGTTTTTCAGATCCAGCCCTGCCGGATGCTGGGCCGGACCGCCGAGGACATACACGCCGCAGGAGGCGTTATCCGCCACGGTATCGACAAAGCCTATCGACCAGTCGCGGATCCGGCTGCCGACCACTTCCAGCGCTGGAAGCACCCACTCAATGGCGGCATACAGCTCATCGAAGGTGGTATCGACGTGGGGCAAATCCTGTTTCAGCACCAGCGCAATTTCCGCTTCCACCTTCGGCTGAAGCACCTGGGAAAATGGCACCAGGGCGTTATCGCCATAACACATATCGGCAAACAGCGTACCGAAGTCGGGCTGATCGACCCCCAGCTGCTGCTGCACTTTCGGGTGGGTCAGGCCCACTTTGCGCCCGACGATCCGCCGCCCGTGGGCGACGTGGTGCTCGACGTTGAGGCGCTGGATAGCGTAGGCGGCGTCGGCGTTATCCACGCCAATCAGCTCGCGCAGCGGCTCAATAGCCTGACCGTGGGCCTCGGCATCGCGCAGTTGTTGCGCCAGTTGTTCGAGAGAAAATGTGCTCATTGCGGCTCCTTATTGGCGCGCCAGGAAATCCAGCACCAGCTGGTTGAAACTGTCGGCGTGTTCCCACTGCGCCCAGTGGCCGCAGTCGCGATAGATATGCAATTCGGAACCGTTGATCCCGGAGAGCAGACGCAGGGCGGCATCCATCGGGACGAAGCGATCGTTGCGCCCCCAGACGATCAGGGTCTGAGCGGCGATCTCGCCCAGCCGTGGGCCAAAGTCCGGGAACTGTTTCGGGTTAGCCTCAAGGCTTTTCACAAAGCTTTCGAGGTGATCCCGGCGCGACAGCATGTTGTTCAGCCGCGCTTCAAACAGCCCTTCGGTCAGGTCGCGGGTGTCGAAGACGAAAATGTTCATCATGCGCTTCAGGTTTTCGATAGTCGGTTCACGATACAGCGCGTTCAGGAGCTTGATCCCTTCGGTCGGCATCGGCGTGAACAGGCTCATGCCGCCGGTTCCGCCGCCCATCAGCACCAGTTTGCCGACGCGCTCCGGCCAGCTCAGGGTGAAGGCCACTGCGCTGTGCCCGCCCATCGAGTTCCCCAGCAGGTGAACTTTGTCGATCCCTAACTGATCGACAACCTGCTTGAGGATCCGCGCGTTGAGGTCAGAGCGGGAACCGGTGTTGACGATAGTGTCGCTTTTCCCCCAGCCGGGGCAGTCCAGCAGCAGCACGCGGTAGCCTGCGGCCACCAGCGGGTCGATATTGCGGCTAAAGTTAGCCCAGCCGGTGGCGCCCGGTCCTGAACCGTGCAGCAGCACTACGGTTTCAGCGCCGTGGCCACAGTCGTTAAGGTGAACGCGCAGCGTACTTCCGCCTTCTTCGACGGTCAGAAAACGGCTGGTTGCGGCTTCGGTCTGCGGTTGATAAGTCATATTTTTCTCCTGATGATTCAGTTCCGGGGGGTGGCGCTCAGTGAGCCAAATCCGGCAATCCATTCCGGTATTGGCCGGTAGTAGCGCCCTTCGCAGCGCCAGTCGCCAAACGCGGACAGCGCCGCGAAGGCCGCCACCCAGGTTTTAATTTCGTGGGTTGATTTACCGGCCATCGCCGACAGTTCGTCATTGCTGACGGCATCCAGCTCCGTCAGTCGTCCCTGCTCCAGCAGGCTCATAAAGCGGTTGTCCCAGATCGGATTCAGCGGATAGAGCGAGTTCTGGTCGTCAACGAACTGCTTCGCGGCGCTGATCACCCGATGCTGGCGCCGCTCGCGCTCTTCCGGCGGCAGCTGCCTGCCGCTGCCGAGCAGGCGATCGCGCATATGGGCATCGGCCTTCGCCAGCTCCGGCACTGGCGGCTGATGCGACAGGCCGCCGGATCCCAGAATCAGCACCCGTTTGTTGAGGGTGGTGAGGAACTGCCCCATCGCCTCGCCCATCATGCGGGTGCGCTGGAATCCCGGCAGCGGCGTGGCAACGCCGTTAATAAATACCGGCAGCACCGGCACGTTATCGAGTCCGCCGAGCAGGAACTCCAGCGGCTGTGCGAAGCCGTGATCCACCTGCATGCAGTAGGAAACCGCGAGGTCGATGCCGCTTTTCATCACTGAATGCGCGCAGGCCTCCGCCAGCGCCGCCGGCACCGGTAAGGTCCCGCTGGCGCTGGAGAAATCGCCGATCGATGTTGCACCAACCCCTAAACAAAACGGCGGCATCACATCGTAGAAAAAGCCGTTGTAGTGGTCGGGGGCAAACAGCACCACCAGTTCAGGGTTGAACGCGGCGATCCGCGCCCGGGCCGCGGCGATCACGCCGTTCACTTCGTCGAGTACCGCTGGTTCCGGGTCAACATAGCCCACCAGCGGGGTGTGTGAGAGACAGTGCAAATAGGCATTCATATCAGGCCACCTTGTTGATAGCAGCGGCGTCACCGACGGGCGCCAGACTCATTTTGCTTGCCAGACGGTCCAGCTTGCCGCCGAGGGTTTGCGGGATAGCCACCGTCGCCACGAAGCGGTCAGGTCGCACCACCGCAATGGCGGTGTCGTATTCAGCAAACCAGCTTTTCAGGCGGTTTTGCGTGTCGCCGACGCGCAGCACTCCGGCGAAATTATCCTGCTGGCGGCGAATCTGGACGTCCGGCACCACCTGGATAAAGCGCACGCCGACCGCATTCCACTGGGCGATCTGCTCGCGATTCAACCCCCACTGCGGGTTACAGCCCCAGGCGATAATCGCAAAACGGGCGCCGAGGACCTCATCCAGCAAGGTGACCGTACCGTCTTCCAGCGTCACTTTTGGCTGGATGAACATTTTCCCCACCGGCGAAGTCTGGCTTGCGCCTTCCGTCAGCAGCGCCCCGTCGCGGTACTGCGGCATCGGCTTAAAACGCATTTCAAGGAAGTAACGCTTCACCGGCGGAACGTAATTCAGCAACCAGGTGATCCCATCGCGCAGGGTGCCGTGCCAGCGTTTAGGCGGCGCCAGCACGTTGCCGGCGGTGACCGAGAGGTCAATCATCGCTTTGGCATGGTCGCGTCGCTCCTGCTGATAACTGTCGAGTAAGCCGCTCCCCGCCTTGCCGTTGACCACCAACGCCAGTTTCCAGGCGAGGTTAAAGGCATCGCGCATCCCGCTGTTGTAACCCTGCCCCTGCCACACCGGCATGATGTGCGCGGCATCGCCCGCCAGCAGGATACGGTCCACCCGGAAGCGTTCGGCAATCCGGGCGTTATGGGTGTAGACGCGCTGGCGGATCAGTTCGACGTTGTCCGGGTCCGGCAGCACTTTGCTCAGCAAGTTGCGCATATTCTGCGGTTCGCTCAGCTGCGCTTCGGTTTCGCCCGGCATCACCATAAATTCAAAGCGGCGCACGCCGTGTGGCAATGCCGCAGAAACATACGGACGTACCGGGTCGCAGCACAGATAGACGTGCGGCGTCGCCAGCGGATCGTTGGCAATATCAATGACGATCCACTGATTGGGGGCAGTTTTGCCTTCAAAGGGGATATTTAAGGTGCGGCGAATCAGGCTTCCGCCGCCGTCGCAGGCCACCAGCCAGTCGGCCTGAACCGTTTCGCGTTCGCCTTCCGGCCCTTTCAGATTTAAGGTCACCGCCTGCGCCGACTGGCTGAAAGCTTCGACTTCGCGGGAAAACAGGCAGCGCACGTGGGGAAAGCGTTGCAGCCCTTCGTACATCACCGCATCGACCTGCGGCTGAATAAAGGCGTTACGCCGCGGCCAGCCAAACTCGTCGGTCATCGGCTGGATATCGGCGAAGCAGCGGCCTTTCGGCATCAGAAAGCGCATCGCGTGCCACGGGGTGGTATGCGGCAGCACGTTCTCCACCAGCCCGATGCCCTGCATCGCCCGCAGCGATTCGTCATCAATACCGATGGCACGTGGGTAATCAATCAGCTTGTCGAGCTTTTCGACCACCAACACGCTGACCCCCATCTGGCCAAGGTAGTTGGCCATCATCAGGCCGACCGGACCCGCGCCGGCGATGACCACCTGGGCGGTGTGCTGTACAGCAGGTTGAATATCCGGATTTGATGTTGTCATTTCAGAACCTCACGACTCAGACAAAGTGCCGTCGCGTCGGAAACCGCACGCTGCACAATTTGTTAATCAAATGTGAATATATTTTTATAGTGAGGCCAGTATAGGCAGGGAGATTTGCGCTACAATCAAAACATCGCCTGATGTGCACCAGGTGCACAACGTTGTTTATATGGATATTTATCGAGGAAATATGCGAGAAAATAGCGCTGCAGATTACAAAACGGTGCGCGGTTTAACCCGCGGGTTATTGTTATTAAATTTGTTAAATAAATTCGACGGAGGGGCCACGGTCGGCACCCTGGCGGAGTTTAGCGGCCTGCACCGCACCACCGTCAGACGGTTGCTGGAGACGCTGCAGGAGGAGGGTTATGTCCGCCGCAGCCGCTCGGATGACAGTTTCCGTTTAACCATCAAAATCCGTCAGTTGAGTGAGGGATTTCGTGACGAGCATTGGATTTCTGCCCTCGCGACGCCCCTGCTGGGCGAGCTGCTGCGGGAAGTATTGTGGCCGACGGACATCACCACGCTGGACATCGATGCGATGGTGGTGCGCGAAACCACCCACCGTTTTAGCCGCCTCTCCTTTCACCGGGCGATGGTCGGGCGCCGCCTGCCGCTGCTGCTGACCGCCTCGGGATTAACCTGGCTGGCCTTTGCGCCGGAGCACGAACGTCAGGCAATGATCGCGCTGCTCGCGACCCGCCCGGAAGCGGAATACCAGCTGGCGCGGGAGCCGGCCAGGCTAGCCGCGATCCTCGAACGAACGCGCCTCAACGGTTACGGCGAGAACTTCCGCGGCTGGCAACAGGAGGAGAGAATCGCCTCCATCGCCGTGCCGATCCGCCTCCAGCAACGGGTGATTGGCTGCCTGAACCTGGTGTATATGGCCAAAGCGATGACCATCGAGCAGGCCGCGCAGAAATATCTCGCCCCGCTGCAAACCGTCGCCAACCAGATTGAGGCGCGGATGGCCGAAGAAGAAGTTTTTTACGAGTAAAGTTGTTCTGAACGGCTATATCGGTCGCTAAAAAATTGCTTCCTGCATCGCTATATATTCTAATACACAGCGATTCTTCTTACGCAACCGAGCTTTCTCATGCCAACTCTCTCCCGTCTGTTACCGGGGCTGACGCTGATCGGCGCCTGCCTGTTTGCCAGCCATGCCTTTGCTGAACGTACCGTCACCGACCAGCTCGGCCGTGAAGTGACCATACCGGATCATGTGACCCGCGTGGTGGTGCTCCAGCACCAGACCCTGAACCTGCTGGTGCAGCTCAACGCCGCCGACGATATCGTCGGGGTGATGAGCAGCTGGAAAAAACAGCTCGGCCCGGCATTCGCCCGTTTTATGCCGGGTATCGAACAGCTGCCGATGCCCGGGGACTTAACCCAGGTCAATATCGAAAGCCTGATGGCGCTGCATCCGCAGGTGGTATTTGTCGCCAACTATGCCCCGCCGGCGATGATTCAGCAGATTCAGAACGCCGGGATCCCGGTGGTGGCGGTGTCGTTGCGCCAGGATGCCGCGGGCGAAAAAAACAAGATGAACCCGTCGATGGCCGATGAAGAGCAGGCCTATAACCAGGGGCTGCAACAGGGGATCCGCCTGATTGGCGAGGTGGTCGAGCGCCAGAGCCAGGCACAAGCGCTGATTGACTACACCTTCGCGGCCCGCAAAGCGGCCAACGCTCCGGTGGCCGATATTCCCGACGACCAGCGGGTCCGCGTGTATATGGCCAACCCGGACCTCAATACCTATGGTTCGGGCAAATATACCGGGCTGATGATGAAACATGCCGGGGCCTTAAACGTCGCGGCGGCGACGGTCAAAGGCGCACGCCAGGTCTCGCTGGAACAGGTATTGCAGTGGAATCCGCAGGTGATCTTTGTGCAGGATCGTTACCCGCAGGTGGTGACGCAGATCGTCAACGATCCGCAGTGGCAAGGCATTGATGCGGTGAAAAACCACCGCGTGTGGCTGATGCCGGAGTATGCCAAAGCCTGGGGCTATCCGATGCCGGAAGCGCTGGCGCTCGGCGAACTGTGGATGGCGAAAAAGCTCTATCCTTCCCGCTATCAGGGAGTCGATGTTGACGCCCGCGCCGCAGATTACTACCAGCGGTTTTATCGCGTGAAATGGACGCCGGATGCACAGTAATCGTCATTCGGCCCTGCTACAGAGCGGGCTGGCGCTGGCGACCCTGGTGATTGCTGTCGCTTCGCTCTGCGTCGGCCAGTATCACCTGAGCCCCGCCGCGGTGATAACTCAGCTGACGCAGGCGCCGCCCGGGGACGGAATTGCCGGGCAGATCGTCTGGTCGGTACGCCTGCCCCGGGTGGTGATGGCGCTGCTGGCCGGTGGCGCATTGGGGCTGTGCGGGGCGACGCTGCAGGGCGTGTTCCAGAACCCGCTGGTCGATCCGCATATTATCGGCGTCACCTCCGGCTCGGCGTTTGGCGGCACCCTGGCGATTCTGCTGGGGCTGGACACCCTGCTGATGATGGCCTCCACCTTTGGTTTTGGCCTGCTGGCGCTGATGCTGGTGTATCTGATTGCCGCGCTGCAGGGACGGGAAAATACGCTGGTGCTGATCCTCTCCGGGATCGTCCTCAGCGGCTTTTTCGCCGCCCTCGTCAGCCTGATTCAGTATCTGGCCGACAGCGAAGAGACGCTACCCAATATCGTCTTCTGGCTGCTAGGCAGCTTCGCCACCGCCAACTGGCACAAAGTGACGATGATGGCGCCGCCAATCCTGATTACCGCGGCGATCCTGCTGGCGCTGCGCTGGCGGATTAATCTGCTGGCGCTGGATGAGAAGGACGCCCGCGGCCTCGGCGTGCCGGTGACCGCGCTGCGTCGTGGCGTGCTGGTGTGCTGCGCCGTACTGGTCGCCGCGCAGGTGGCGGTGAGCGGTAGCATTGCGTGGGTCGGGCTGGTGATCCCCCATCTGGCACGACTGCTGGTGGGTGCCGACCACCGTCGGCTGCTGCCGACCGCTTTCTGGCTCGGGGGTGGATTTATGATCGTGGTGGATGACCTGGCTCGCTCGCTGACCCAGGCGGAGGTTCCGGTGGGCATTATTACCGCCCTGCTCGGCGCCCCGCTGTTTACCTGGCTGCTGGTGCAGTCCCGCCGCCGGAGTGCCGCCTGATGACGCCCTCTCTTAGCCTGTCGGCCCTGCAGTTTGGTCATCGTCAGCCACTGTTTACCCCGCTCAGCCTGCAGTGCCAGCACGGTGATATCTGGGCGATACTCGGCGCCAACGGACGCGGCAAAAGCACGCTGCTCGATACCCTGACCGGGGTACTGCCGCCGCTGGCGGGCAGCTTCCACGAACAGGGCGGCGTGGCGATCGTCCCGCAGTCGTTCCGTCCGGCCTTTAGCTGGCAGGTCGCCGATGTGGTGCTGATGGGGCGCGCCCGCCAGGTCAATCTGTTCGCCCAGCCCGGCGACGACGATCGCAGGCGGGTCCACGAGGCGCTGAGCCAGTTGGGGATCGCCGATCTGGCAACCAGCGCCTTTCGTTCACTCTCCGGCGGCCAGCAGCAGATGGCGCTCATTGCCCGGGCGCTGGTGGGCGACAGCCAGAATATCCTGCTGGATGAGCCCTGCTCGGCACTGGACCTCTCCAATCAACAGGTGGTGCTGCAACTGATCAGCGACCTGGCCTATCGCCAGTCGCGTACGGTGCTGTTCACCACCCACGATCCAACCCATGCCCTGCAGGTCGCCAGCCATACTCTGCTGCTGTTGCCGGACGGCGAGTGGCTGGCCGGGCGCTCTGAGGTGGTGCTCAGCGAGCGCCATCTGCAGCGTGCCTACGGGTTACCGGTCCATAAAATTGAGCGCCCCGATTCCGGGGGCCCGCTGCTGGCGCCGCAGTTTACGATTCGCCGTTAGCGGGTAAAAAGCCAGCACTGCGCAGGGACTGCTGGCCGTCGACGCCGAGGATATAGCGGCATAACTGCTGCGCCCCGGCGCTCGGTTGGGTCATCGTCAGCAGGTATTCCGCCTGTACATTCCAGGGGGCGGGGATCGCCACCGTGCGAAGGTCGTCTCTGGCCGTCATCTGGCGGGCGTAATGGGCATAGCCGATAAACAGGTCGGCAAAATCTTCACCGATCAGCCATCCCCCGGCGGTCTCCCCCGGCGGCACGCTAAGCGAGGTTCTGCCCCCCACCAGTTGCTGAGCGCGAGCCATCAGCGCGCGCCCGACGCCGGGGAAGTCGGCCTCAATGCGGGTAAACAGTTGCCAGGTATAGTCGCCGGAAGGATCGCAGCCTGGCGTCGAGGTTGCCAGCCTAAGCTGCGGGTTGCTGAGCAGCGCCAGCCAGTCGGCATCTTCAGTCGATGGCTGGCATCGGGCGGTCAGCATCAACTGATTGCGGGCAAAGGGATGACACTCCCCCGCCAGCCCGGCCTGCTGCAGCGCCAAAGGGTGTTGGCTATTGGCGGAGGCAAACACCGAACAGCGCTCGCCGGATTCGATGCGCTCGCGGA
Source organism: Klebsiella sp. R445 (assembly GCF_051131755.1). NCBI lineage: Bacteria > Pseudomonadati > Pseudomonadota > Gammaproteobacteria > Enterobacterales > Enterobacteriaceae > Klebsiella > Klebsiella sp. R445. The sequence goes on along the minus strand of NZ_CP180446.1, from coordinate 123,122 downwards.
GCAGGCCCGCGGGACCAAACCGGGCTTCGACCTGAATACCGGTTTGCTGATGGAAACGTGCCAGCAGCGGGATAAATGCCCCTTTCAGGCTCCCCGCGGCCAGCAATACGACGGAAGGTGTCATAAGACGCTCACTGAATACCCGGAAACAAAACGCTATGTTACCCGGGCGCTAAGCGATTCAGTAGCCAATTTGCGCCAGTTCGCGCAACTGTTCCGGCGTCGCCACCGGCAGGTGGAAGAAGCGCAGGTAGGCAGGGATCATTTCGAACAGCATGTCGGTACCGCGCTGGATCGGGCAGCCCCGGGCCTGGGCGGCCTGCAGCAGCGGCGTGTACTCCTGGGTCATCACCACTTCGCCCACCCAGGTGCCGGGGGTCAGCCGCTGCGGATCCACGGGCAGCGGGTCGCTGGCCTTCATGCCCAACGGTGTGGCGTTGACCACCAGATCATGCCCTTGCGGATCGCACTGCATCAGGCTGATATCCAGCGCCGGATAGTGTTGCCATAGCCGGTCCGCCAGCGCTTTGGCGGCCTCCTGGCGGCTATCGAACAGCGTCAGGGCGCGCACTCCCGCCGCCGCCAGCGACGCGGCAATGGCCGAGCCGACGCCGCCGCAGCCAATCACCAGCGCCCGGGTGCCCGCTGGCTGAAAGCCTTTCCGGCGGATGCCGAGGACAAAGCCGTCGCCGTCAAACATATCGCCGCTCAGGCTGCCATCCGCTTCGCGGCGAATGGCGTTGCAGGCCCCGGCAATCATCGCCGCCGGGCTGAGGTGATCGACCAGCGTGCAGGTGGCTATCTTGTGCGGCATGGTGACCAGCGCACCGATAATGTTGGTCATCGTAAACAGCGCCGGCACCAGGATCGCGTACGCCTCCGGCTTCACCCCCGTGGGCACCACTTTGACATCCACCTGCTGATGGTCAAACCACGGGTTGTAGATCATCGGCGCTTTAAAGCTGGCGGTCGGATAGCCCAGATGGGCGATCAGGCGCGTATTACCACTAATTATCATCCCCTGCTCCTTTACTGCGATAACTCAATACGTTTGACATCGCCCAGAATAAACAGATACGCCACCACGCCGAGCAGCGCCGCGCAGCCGATATAGACCAGCGCATAGAAGAAGCTGCCAAAGGCCGCCACGATAAAACCGATTACCAGCGGAGTGAGTATCCCGGCAAGGTTGGCGCAGAAGTTAAACAACCCGCCGGTCAGGCCACCAAACCCCTTCGGCGCAATGTCAGAGATCAGCGTCCAGCCTAAGCCAACCATCCCCTGGCCAAAGAAGGCGAACGACATCACCAGAATGACGGCCAGATCGCTGGTCAGCCAGTTGGCGGAGATAATGCTGCTGGCCATCAGCAGGCCGGCGACGATCGGTAATTTACGTGCCAGGTTGGCTGAACCGGTGGCTTTCAGCAGTTTATCGGAGACCCATCCGCCGAACATGACCCCGCCGGCGGCGGCAAGAAACGGCAGAATGGCGAAGAACCCGACCTTCAGCCACGGCATATGACGTTCGGTCGCCAGATAGGTCGGGAACCAGGTCAGGAAGAACACCAGCACCGTATTGCCGGCGAACTGGCCAATGCTGGCGCCGAGAATCTGCCGTTTCGCCAACAGCTGACCCACTACCGACCAGCTGAACCCCACCTGCTGGTCGCTGACCGTCGCCAGGCCGCCGCCGTTGACGATATGATCGCGCTCCTGCTGGCTAAGGCGTTTGTCTTCATGGGGCTCGCGATAGCAGCGCCACCACACCAGCGCAAACAGCACGCCCGCCACGCCGACGCTGATAAACAGCGCGCGCCAGCCGAAGCTGCCCATGATCCAGAACAGCAGCGGTGAGAAGCAGGCCAGTCCAAGATATTCGCCGACGGTATACACCGCCGTGGCTTTGGCCCTCTCCTGCTGGGGGAACCATACGCTGACCACCCGGCTGTTGACCGGGAAGCACGGCGCTTCGCTGACCCCTAAGCCAAAGCGGCACAGCAGTAGCGTTTTCAGGCCGATGGCCATGCCGTGAAACAGGGTAAACAGCGACCACAGGGTTAACGACAGAAAGTAGGTTATCTTGTTGCCAAAGCGGTCAAGGAACAGACCGCCGGGAATTTGCGCCAGGGCGTAGGTCCAGGCAAAGGCCGAAAAGACGATCCCCATGACTGCCGCGTCGATACCCAGTTCAGAGGTTAAGCCGGGGGCGGCAATCCCGAGTATCGTGCGGTCGAGATAGTTAATCATTGTGCCGACGGCCAGCAGCGCGAGGATCCCAATGCGCCGCCGGGAACGCGGAACGGTAGCCGCGGCGTCCGCCGCCGCCGTCGGGTTATGGCTGTACGAGTTCATAGTCGTTTCCTGTCGTAGGGTGCAGATGAATGTTGTTGTTATGTTTGAGCTATTATTTTTAATGAACCATTTGATACAAAACTAGCTGTACTGCATCGCCGAAAGACGCACGGCTGCGTTCGCCGCGCCATACAGCGCGTAGCCGCCCCGCCTTTCGGTCAATTCGAAGAAAAAGCGCCCTGCCGAGAAGGGCCGGGTGTACAGATGCAGGAATTCGCCGACGTGCGGCCCCCGGTCATAGAGGATCTGCAGGCGTTTCAGAGTCTCCACGTTCGCCGCATCACCAAAGCGCGCCAGCAAATCGTCGTAGTAGTTCGCCGGGATCGGCAGCGCGTTCAGCGACACCTGCGGCAGATCGTCAAGGGTAGCCGGCAGGTCGTGGCAGGCGAACGCCGCGTGCTGCAGGCCCGCCCCCTGGTAACAGGCGACAGAGCGGGCAATCTGAGTGGCGCGGCTCTGCGAGATATTCAGCGCCAGGCGAATATTGCCCTGTGGGCTGTGCACCGCCAGGCTGCGTACCAGGCCGTAAGGGTCCGGCAACGTCTGCTCATGCTCCAGCGTGAAGCCGAAAACGCTGCGGAAAAACATCACCCAGTTGTCGCGTTGATCGGCTTCCATACCCAGCGCCAGGTGGTCGATACCGCTGTAGTCATGGCGCAGCGTCGGGCTATCGGACAGATGGAAATCGCGGGCGTAGATATCGTCCCCGGCTTCGATGAGGTAGATCAGGCTGCCGTCGGGGGCGCAAATTGCGGGTATCGGGCTTTCATTGGGCCCGGCATCGCCCTGCCAGGTGGCATAGCCGTAGGCGCGGGCCCGTTCAACAATCGCGGCGCTGTGGCTCACGCGCAGGGCCATGGCGCACAATGAGGCGCCGTGACGCTGGTGAAAATGATCGGCCCAGCTGTGGGGCTGATAGTTAACGATCGCCCGCGCTCCGCCGTTGCGCCACAGCGCTACCTGCTTCGAGCGATGGCGCCCCTGCTGGCAAAAGCCGAGCTGCGTCAGGCGCTCGCCGAGCGCTTTCGCTTCCGACGGGCTGGCGGCAAATTCGATAAACTCCAGTCCGAGGTACTGCGGCAGCGCTGGCGGTGCAAACAGCTGTGCGTCGCTGTGCCCCAGTTGCAGGCGGGTCTGCTCTTCCAGCCACTGCAGCGAACGGTAGCCATCTTTGGCGGTGGCGCCGTTTGGCGAGGCGCGGAAGCTGTCGTTGAAGATCTCCAGCGACCACGGCCCGCGATAGCCGCAGCGGGTTAACTCGCAGGCAAACTCCACCAGCGGCAGCTGCCCCTGTCCAGGGAAACAGCGGAAATGGCGGCTCCATTCGAGCACGTCCATCTTCATCAGCGGCGCATCGGCCAGCTGCAGGAAGGTGATCTTGTCGACCGGGACATCTGACAGACCCTGCAGCGTGTCGCCGCGGGCCAGAATATGGAAGCTATCCAGCACGATCCCCAGCGCCGGGCTGTCGACGCTTTTCACCCGCTCCCACGCCTGATGCCAGCGGTTTACGTGAGTGCCCCAGGCCAGCGCCTCATAGCCGATGACAATCTTTTCCTGCTCGGCCAGCTGCGCCAGCGCCGTTAAGTCCGCTATCTGCAGCGAGACGTCCGCGGAGCAGTCCGGCTGGACGTTGCTACATAGTAGTAAGGTGTCGCAGCCCAGTTCATGCATCAGTTCAAATTTGCGCTTCGCCCGCTCCATGTTGGCGGCGAACTGGCTGCGGCTTGCCCCTTCAAAATCGCGAAAGGGTTGAAAAAGCGTGATTTTTAGCCCTAAATCCGCTGCCAGATTACGAATATCCGTCGGCGTACCGGTATAATAGAGCAGGTCGTTTTCGAAGATTTCGACGCCCTGATAACCCGCAGCCGCAATAGCATGGAGCTTTTCGGGCAAGGTGCCAGAAATCGAGACGGTGGCAATGGATCGCAGCATAAGTCCTCGTGTCATCAGTCGACGTGAGCACTGAATATGTATCATTTGGTTCACTCACGCCACATAAGGTTGCGAAATTGTGATCGTTATGTGTATTTTTTGTCCATTGGAAAAAGGAGTCGTTATGTCTGTCGTGGATCACGTGGATCAAGATGAAGCGCAACCGCTAAAGGAGCGGATTTTTGCCGCCGCCATCGTCGTCTTTGCCGAACATGGCTTGTCCGGGGCGCGAATGGAGCAAATTGCAACCGAAGCGCAGACAACCAAGCGGATGGTGGTGTACTACTTCAAAACCAAGGAACAGCTGTACCAGGCGGTGTTGCAACACGTCTATGCGCGCATTCGCGAAACCGAGCAGCAGCTCGGACTGGAGCACCTGCCGCCGGTAGAGGCGCTGGTGCAGCTGGTACGCTGGAGCGTGCGCTATCACGCCACCCATGCGGACTATATGCGGGTTATCTGTATGGAGAATATGCAGCGTGGGAAGTGGCTGAAGTCGTCAGGGCAGTTAAAGCCGCTGAACCGTACCGCCCTGTCGATTCTGGAGGATATTCTCCAGCGCGGGCAGCAGCAGGGGGTTTTTCAGGAGGGGCTGCAGGCACGGGATGTCCACCGGCTTATCAGCAGCTTTAGCTTTTACCAGGTCTCGAACTTTTACACCTTCAATAGCCTGTATCTCGACGATCCGCTGCCGGCCATCGACGATGAAGCGATGGTGGCGCACCACTGCGATATCGCGGTGAAAGCGGTGGTTCGCTTTGTGATTTCCTGAGTGCCTTTTAGCGTGATGCCGGCTGACTACTCATGGCCGGACAACGCATGAACCACTTTCTCCATGGCGGCTCTGGTCAGTTCGCTGCGCGCAATTTTCGGGTTGGCCAGCGCGGTGCGAACCACCCCGGCAATGACAATGTGTTTCGGCTCCTGGCCCAAATCGCGCATTTCCAGCACCACTTTCCCGACTACCCGGCACATTTCCTGATACAACTCGTCGTCTTTAGCTTTATTTCCCATTCTTTTTTGCTCATAAATTATCATTATCAATCAAATCATTATTGATAGGATTTTGGGATAAATCAAACTCCCCTCCTTTTTTCCTGCCAACAGAGTATTTTCATTGCTGAACCGTGACAGGCAACCCCTGATAGCCGCCAGTTAACTGTGCGACTGGTGGAAATTTGTGTTGCGAATACGATTGCTATTAGTGTGAGTTTTGTTACATTTTTATGGCATATAATGAAACGCTGTTTTCATTTTCTTTTTTTGTTTCAGCGTCGTATAATGCCCACCGATTCTTTCTTGAATGGTTTCAGCGCATTGGACTGCACAACTAAACGCATAAAATACTGCTCCTTTTTATGGGCTGAACCGCCAGCACACTTTCTTCTGCACGCTCTTTTGTTGTCATCTATTCTTAGAGCTTGGCATAGCAACTTTCGCAATACAGGTTTGACTCCGCGGCGGCATGCCAACGGAGCGAGTTTTCCATATCCTTCACAACTTAAAGACTAAAACTTTCATGAAAAAGACCAAAATTGTTTGCACCATCGGTCCGAAAACCGAATCCGAAGAGATGCTGTCCAAAATGCTGGACGCGGGCATGAACGTCATGCGTCTGAACTTCTCTCACGGTGACTATGCTGAACACGGTCAACGCATCCAGAACCTGCGTAACGTGGTGAGCAAAACCGGTAAGACAGCCGCTATCCTGCTGGACACCAAGGGTCCGGAAATTCGCACCATCAAGCTGGAAGGCGGCAATGACGTCTCCCTGAAAGCGGGCCAGACCTTCACCTTCACCACCGACAAATCCGTGGTCGGCAACAGCGACATCGTGGCAGTTACCTATGAAGGTTTCACCACTGACCTGTCCGTCGGTAACACCGTACTGGTAGACGATGGTCTGATCGGTATGGAAGTCACCGCCATCGAAGGTAAAAACGTTATCTGTAAAGTGCTGAACAACGGCGACCTGGGCGAAAACAAAGGCGTTAACCTGCCGGGCGTTTCCATTGCCCTGCCGGCACTGGCAGAAAAAGACAAACAGGACCTGATCTTCGGTTGCGAGCAAGGCGTCGATTTCGTTGCGGCTTCCTTTATCCGTAAGCGTTCTGACGTAGTGGAAATTCGTGAGCACCTGAAAGCCCACGGCGGTGAGAACATTCAGATCATCTCCAAGATTGAAAACCAGGAAGGCCTGAACAACTTCGACGAAATCCTCGAAGCGTCTGACGGCATCATGGTTGCTCGTGGCGACATGGGCGTTGAGATCCCGGTTGAAGAAGTTATCTTCGCCCAGAAAATGATCATCGAAAAATGTATCCGTGCACGTAAAGTGGTTATCACTGCGACTCAGATGCTGGATTCCATGATCAAAAACCCGCGTCCGACCCGTGCAGAAGCCGGCGACGTCGCTAACGCCATCCTCGACGGTACCGATGCAGTAATGCTGTCTGGCGAATCCGCTAAGGGTAAATACCCGCTGGAAGCGGTCACCATCATGGCGACCATCTGCGAACGTACCGACCGCGTGATGACCAGCCGTCTGGAGTTCAACAACGACAACCGTAAACTGCGTATCACTGAAGCAGTGTGCCGTGGCGCTGTAGAAACGGCTGAAAAACTGGAAGCACCGCTGATTGTGGTCGCGACCAAAGGCGGTAAATCTGCACGTGCCGTACGTAAATACTTCCCGGATGCGACCATCCTGGCGCTGACCACCAACGAAACCACCGCCCGTCAGCTGGTGCTGACCAAAGGCGTGGTGCCGCAGCTGGTTGCACAGCTCGACTCCACCGATGACTTCTACCGTCTCGGCAAAGAGCTGGCGGTACAGAGCGGCCTGGCGCGTAAAGGCGACGTAGTTGTGATGGTATCTGGTGCGCTGGTACCGAGCGGAACGACCAATACAGCTTCCGTACACGTGCTGTAATCTTTTACAAGTTAATTATTTTTATAAAACGCCTCTTCGGAGGCGTTTTTTTTATTCAATCCTTAGCTCCTCTTAATAAAAATGCAAATCGGAATTTACTATTTAATAAGAGATTATCTAAGATGAATCCGATGGAAGCGTGCTGTTTTCACAAAGAATTTTTAACTCGCCTGTCAAATTCGATGCTTCTTTGAGCGAACGATCAAAAATAAGCGTATTACCGTAAAAAAATATTCTCATCCCAAAAAAGTTTGTGTAATACTTGTAACGCTACATGGAGATTAACTCAATCTAGAGGGTATTAATAATGAATCGTACTAAACTGGTACTGGGCGCGGTAATCCTGGGTTCTACTCTGCTGGCTGGTTGCTCCAGCAATGCTAAAATCGATCAGCTGTCTTCTGACGTTCAGACTCTGAACGCTAAAGTTGACCAGCTGAGCAACGACGTGAACGCAATGCGTTCCGACGTTCAGGCTGCTAAAGACGACGCAGCACGCGCTAACCAGCGCCTGGACAACGCTGCTACCAAATACCGTAAGTAATAGTATTTGTAGCTGTGTTATAAAAATGGCGCACATTGTGCGCCATTTTTTTGTCTGCCGTTTCCCGTTCCCTTCCCTGTTTATCCATCGGTTATTGCGTTACCCGCGCTTCTGACGCCGTCGCCGGCGTACCGTTCAGGACTGACTGCACCGAACTGGCCCCACTCACGTCAGGCGTCGCCCCGGCTGAAACCACCATCGGAACCCCCATGCGACGATGCATCGCTTTATCCGCCATCGCTTTATCCGTTCCCTTGTCGTTGGCGAACTGCGCGTAGCCTTCCGGCAGCACGTAGGCAATGGTCTGCGGATTCTGCGTTTCGCTCTGGGTCATCGGGCGATGCACTTCCAGATAGCGCGTGCCGTTCGATTCGATGGAAAACTTCACCGGCTGGTTGATCACCCGCACCGGCGTGCCCACACGAACCTGGGCAAACAGTGCTTTAATATCGTCGGTAAACATCCGCATGCAGCCTGAGCTGACGCGCAGCCCGACGCTGTTCTGCGCATTGGTACCGTGAATCAGGTATTCACCGTTACCGTACGCCAGGCGCAGGGCAAAGCGGCCTAATGGGTTGTTCGGCCCCGCCGGCACCACCGCCGGTAAGGTGATGCCTTTTTCCAGCGAGCGCTGGCGAATACCGGCGGTCGGCGTCCAGGTCGGATTAGGAATTTTTTGCCCGATGCGGGTAGTCATCTCCGGCGTTTCAAGCCCGAGTTGCCCGATCCCTAACGGATAGACCTGCACCGTGTTGCCGTCCGGCGGGAAATAATAGAGCCGCAGCTCTGCCAGGTTCACCACAATCCCTTCACGCGGCACATCGGGCAGTAGCAGCTGTAGTGGAATAAGCATCTGCGTCCCGGGCTGTGGGACGGGTGCAACGGTGTTGTTGGCTTCCAGCAGGATCATCGCCGCGGTGTCAAAGCGCCGGGCAATGGTTTGCAGGCTGTTATCGCCCTCCTGCACCGTGTAGGTCTGATTCTGTCCCACCAGACGACTACCGTTGGCCGGTAATGTGTATTCAACCGCTCTGGCGGCCTGAGACGCGCCGAGAGCACCTAAAAGCATAAGAGTGAGTAGAGACGCGCGTTTCATACTGAGTTTCCCTCTTAGTCACTGACAGGCCGTCAGAAAGTTGAACCACCCGCGAGACGGATACCCCGTCCCGCTTAACAGAATGAAAGCTTTATAAATAGTCTAGCTAAAAGTGAGAGCCTGCGCGCGAATTGCGCGGATCATTGCTTCCAGCCCCTGCGAGCGCGAGGGCGTGAGGTGTTGCGTGAGCGCCATTTTTTCAAACCACGGGCGCACGTCGAAGTCAGTGATGTCTTTAGCGGTCATCTGGTCATACAGAATGAACACCACGGCGATCAACCCTTTGACAATCGCGGCGTCGCTATCTCCGCGCAGCGAAAGTACGCCGCCGTCGCGTTGCTCCACCACAATCCACACCTGGCTCTGGCAGCCCTGAATGATGTTTTGCGCGGTATGCTCTTCAGCCGGTAGCGGTGCCAGACGCTGGCCGAGCTCGATAATATAAAGGTACTTCTCTTCCCAGTTGGCGCAACGACTAAAGTTGCGCAGCAGTTTGTCTTTATCCGGTAACGCCGCCATGATTGCTTCCTTTAGCCTAATAGCGTGTGGATGCGCTGTAGTCCTGCGACCAGCCGATCCACCTCTTCCGTCGTATTGTACATCGCCAGCGATGCCCGACACATTGCCGGCACCTGATAGAACGCCATCAGCGGCATCGCGCAGTGGTGACCGGTGCGTATCGCAATCCCGTAGTTATCGAGGAAGCTGCCCACGTCGTAGGCGTGATGCTTGCCAAGGTTAAAGGCAATCACGCCCAGGCGATGGTCAGGCCCATAGATGGTCAGATCGGGCACGTTTTTCAGCGCCTGTAGCGCATAGTGCATCAGCGTCTGCTCATACTCCGCAATTTGGGTCAGGCCCAGCGCGTTAATGTACTCGAAGGCCGCCCCGAGGCCGATAATGCCGCCGGTATTGGGCGTGCCCGCCTCAAAGCGCCACGGTGCTTTCGCCCAAGTGGTTCCTTCGGTCAGACTGACGGTGGCAATCATCGCCCCGCCGCCTTCCCACGGCGGCATCGCCTGCAGCAGCGCCTCTTTGACATACAGGATGCCAATCCCGGTGGGGCCATACAGCTTGTGCCCGGAGAAGACATAAAAATCGCAGTCCAGCGCCTGAACGTCGACCGCATGGTGCATTACCGCCTGTGCGCCATCGACCAGGACTTTAGCCCCATGCTGATGGGCCAGCGGGATCAGGGCCGCCAGCGGGTTTTCCGTGCCCAGCACGTTGGAAACCTGAGTAATCGCCAGCAGCCGGGTACGATCATCGAACAGCCCCGGGATCGCGTCCAGCTGCAGGGTGCCGTCTGGATTGAGCGGAATGACCCGCAGCTCTGCCCCGACCCGCGCGCACAGCATCTGCCACGGCACGATATTGGCGTGGTGCTCCATGGCGCTGATGATAATGTTATCCCCGGCACCAACGTTGGCATTCCCCCAGCTGTTGGCCACCAGATTGATCCCTTCGGTGGTCCCGCGCACGAACACCAGCTCTTCTGCAGAGCGGGCGTTCAGGAAGCTGGCCGCCTGCTGGCGCACCTGCTCCATCCGCGCCGTGGCCTCCGCGCTGAGGGTGTGGATGCCACGGTGAACGGCGGCGTAGCCATGGCGATAAAACTCCGCCTCGGCGCGGATCACCGCCTCTGGTTTTTGCGCGCTGGCGGCGCTGTCGAGATAGGCCAGCGGCTGACCGTTAACCTCCCGGCTGAGCACCGGAAAATCCGCGCGTATCCGTTCGGCAGAAAATGTCATGCTGATTCCTCCGGTAAACGTTGGCCAATGCGCGCCAGAATGGCAGCCCTGAGCGTGTCATCGGCGACCGCTTCCGTCAGTTCGGCGGCGAAAGCGTAGAGGATCATGTGCTGCGCCGCCTGCCCGGAGATACCGCGCGAACGCAGGTAGAACAGCTGTTCGTCGTCGATCCGCCCGATGGTGGCGCCGTGGCTACACTTGACGTCATCGGCATAGATTTCCAGCTGCGGCTTGGTATCCACTTCGGACAAGCGCCCCAGCAGCAAATTGTTGTTGGTCATCTGACCATCGGTTTTAATCGCGTGTTTCGCGACATTGATCAGGCCGTTAAAGACCGCCCGCCCTTTGTCGTTGACGATGGTCTTGTGCAGCTGGCGGCTATTGCAGTAGCCCACCTGATGGTCCAGCCAGGTGCGGCTGTCGCACACCTCATTGTTCACCGGCATCGCCAGCGAGTTGATCCGTAGGTCGCTGTTCTCGCCCTGCATCCGGGTGCTGGTGTGGTGACGCAACACCGCGCCGCCGAGCAGGAAACTGCTGCTAAAGGCCGAGGCATCACGGCCAAGCGCGAGGTCATTGTGGGAGAAGTGATAGCTCTGGGCATTTTCAAACGCCAGCTTAAGATGCTGCAGGTGGGCGTTATCCGCCACCGACATGGTCAGGCGCGCGCCAGTAAAGTGGCGCTGTTCATCGAGGCTCAGGTAGTGTTCGACGATGGTCGCTTCGGCACCGCTCTCCAGCTCAAGATGGTGGCGGTAATGGGCGCTGTTCATCTCGCCACCCGCCAGCCCACGCGTCACGTGCATCAGCAGCAGCGGCTTTTCCGGGCGCTGATGGCGTTTAACGCGGATGCGGGTCACCGTCTGCGCCAGGCTTTCGGTAAGGTGCAGGAAGACTTCCGGCTGTAGCGCCTCGGGGATCCCCTGGCGCTGGTTGTCGACGCTGACCTCATAACCACTGCCGGCCAGATCGTCGCTCAGCGCTGGGCTAAACTGTCCGTCGATAAACACCAGACGCCAGGCATCCAGCGCCAGCGCGCGTTCGTCACGCTGCGCCGCGCTGAAGTCGCCGGGCTGCAGGGCCACGAAGGTATCGTTGCACAGCGCCTCCAGCGGCGTATATTTCCACTCTTCATGTTTGCGCGTCGGCAGGCCAAGACGCAGCACCTGCTGGAGATGCTGGCGGGCCTCTGGGGTGCGCTGTGCGCCCTGTGCCTCAAACAGATGGTGCCACTGCTGCAATGTGTTACTGCTGTTCGGTAAGCCAGCCATAGCCCTGCTCCTCCAGCTGTTTGACCAGCGTAAAATCACCGGATTTGACGATCCGCCCTTGATAGAGCACGTGAACAAAGTCGGGCTTGATATAGTCGAGAATACGCTGGTAGTGCGTCACAATAATAAACGCGCGCTTGCCGTCACGAAGCGCGTTGACGCCTTCAGAGACGATTTTCAGGGCATCGATGTCCAGCCCGGAATCGGACTCATCAAGGATGCACAGCTCCGGTTCCAGCACCGCCATTTGCAGGATGTCATTACGCTTTTTCTCGCCGCCGGAGAAACCGACGTTGACCGAGCGGGTCAGTAAATCTTCCGGCATCTTCAGCAACTGAATCTTCTCTTCCATCAGGTCCTGGAAGTCGAAACGGTCCAGCGCCTCCTGACCACGATATTCGCGTACCGCGTTGAGCGCGGTTTGCAGGAAGAACTGGTTGCTGACGCCGGGGATTTCGACCGGGTACTGGAAGGCCATGAAGATCCCTTCGCCCGCGCGATCTTCCGGCGCGAGGCTCAGCAGATCTTTGCCTTTAAACTCCACGCTACCGCCGGTGACTTCATAGTCTTCCCGTCCGGCAAGGGTCGCGGAGAGCGTACTTTTCCCGGAGCCGTTCGGCCCCATAATGGCATGCACTTCGCCAGGACGGATTTCCAGATCCAGGCCACGCAGGATCGATTTGTCTTCAACGGCAACCTGCAAGTTTTTAATACTTAACATCTTGTTTCCCTTAATTCGTGTCGCCTGGCGCTTAGCCGACGCTGTGTTCCAGACTGATAGCCAGCAGTTTTTGCGCCTCGACGGCAAATTCCAGCGGCAGTTCTGAGAAGACGTCTTTACAGAAGCCGTTGACGATCATCGAGATAGCATCATCTTCGCTGATCCCGCGCTGCAGGCAGTAGAACAGCTGGTCTTCGCCAATCCGCGACGTGGTCGCTTCGTGCTCAAGCTGTGCGCTGTTGTTGCGGCATTCAACGTACGGGAAGGTATGCGCCCCGCAGTCCGGCCCAATCAGCATCGAGTCACACTGGGTGAAGTTGCGCGCATTGGTGGCGGTGGGCATGATTTTCACCAGCCCCCGGTAGCTGTTCTGGCTCTTCCCGGCGGAGATCCCTTTCGAGATGATCGTCGAGCGGGTGTTTTTGCCGATATGAATCATTTTGGTGCCGGTGTCCGCCTGCTGGTGACCGCTGGTCAGGGCGACGGAGAAGAATTCGCCGATCGAGTTATCGCCGCGCAGAATGCAGCTCGGGTACTTCCAGGTGATGGCGGAACCGGTCTCGGACTGCGTCCACGACATTTTGCTGTTCTCGCCTTCGCACAGTGCGCGCTTGGTGACGAAGTTGAGGATCCCGCCGGTGTTGTTATCCCCGGGGAACCAGTTCTGCACCGTGGAATATTTCACTTCGGCGTCTTTGTGAATAATCACTTCGACCACCGCCGCGTGCAGCTGATAGCTGTCGCGCACCGGCGCCGAGCAGCCTTCGATATAGCTGACGTAGCTCCCCTCATCGGCCACCAGGATAGTTCGTTCGAACTGGCCGGTTTTTTCGGCGTTAATACGGAAGTAGGTGGACAGCTCCATCGGGCAGCGAACGCCTTTTGGCACGTAGATAAAGGTGCCGTCAGAGGCCACCGCCGCATTCAGCGCGGCAAAGAAGTTGTCGTTGCTCGGTACCACGGTCCCGAGATACTTTTTCACCAGTTCCGGGTGGTCGTGGATCGCCTCCCCGAACGAGCAGAAGATAATCCCCTGCTCCGCCAGTTTTTCGCGATAGGTGGTCGCCACCGATACCGAGTCAAAAATCGCGTCAACCGCCACTTCTCGCCCTTCACGGACCGGGACGCCCAGCAGATTGAAGGCCTCTTCCACCTCCTGCGTCAGGTAGGCCGCCGGGCCGGTTTGCTGCACCGCACCGGGCTCGGATGCGCAGGTGTCATCGCAGTTACCGCAGGACGGTGCGGAGTAATAGCTGTAATCCTGATAATTCAGTTGCTCATACTGCGCTTTCAGCCAGTGCGGCTCTTCCATCTCCAGCCAGGCGTTAAACGCGCGCAGGCGGAACTCGAGCATCCACTCGGGCTCATTACGACGGGCGGAGATGGCGCGCACCACCTCTTCATTAATGCCTTTCGCCAGCTCATCGGTTTTTAGTTGGGTAAAAAAACCTTCTTTATAATTCAGTGAGCCGTCGGACCAGGTTTTGACATCGTCAGTTGCTTCAGTATTACGAGACATAATTACTCCGCCTGAACCCCAAAGCTTTCACCGCAACCACATTCGTGCTGCGCTTTTGGGTTATGAAACTTAAAGATTTCATTTAATCCTTCCCGGACGTAATCCAGCTCCGTGCCATCGATAAACGGCATGGCCTGCAGCGGCGCCCACAGCTTCGCGCCATCACGTTCAAACAACAGATCGTCTTTCGCCGGTTCGGCAATTAGTTCGAGTACGTAGGCAAATCCGGCACAGCCGCTGGTTTTAATCCCCAAACGCAGGCCTTGCTTGTCGGGCTGCTTCGTCACCAAATCACGAATATGGGCAGCGGCGGTCGGGGTCATCATCAGACCACGCCAGCTAAACTCATCGGGATTGAAGGTTCCAGTATCTAATTCCATCGCTCTACCTCATTGGTTGGCGCCATCAGGGCATGCAGCTATGTTAATGATAACGATTATCACTTCAACCCAGCTGGAGAAGGGATATTCCCTGCTCTGATGCTTTTTTAGCGCTTTTTATAAGCATAGACCCTACCTTGCAGGTTAACAGCGGACTATTTACAAACTTAATTATTTGATAAATAACGATTTAGTGAGGCACTGCGTGGGGATTAGGGCGCAAGATAAAAGATGCATCGGAAATGCCTATTTTTGAAATAGAAAATGGCACCTTCTGTGAACAACAGACATAACAAAATCAATGAATTAATTGTGAATAACGTTTTTCAGTGGTTATTTCACCCCTTATCAACCAGAACAATCTATAAACACCGGTCGGGAAGATTGTCAGTTATCTGGAAAAATGAAGCGGCGATTCAGATAAATTCGGACAAAACCCTGGATTAAAGCGTATTAGTCTACTGGTAACTTGATGTACAATTCCCGCTTAAATTTCCTACAGTTTTCGGCCCAATGTCGTCGGAGTCACTGCTCACCCGGAGCTACGCAGTACAGAATGATAGATATCAGTATTATGTCGATGTGCATGGTAGTACTGCTGGTGATGAGCGTACTGCTGAACTAAATTAGCCCCCTTTCCGCTGTACGCCGCCAGGACTTCACATTCGTGATGAAATGAGGAGTTTTGGAGGATTCGCCCCCCGTGGGATTGTTCGCCAACCTGGTTATCTCTAAGCTTTCGCTCACATTCAAAATCTATATCCTAAATAGTTCGAGTTGCCTGTAGGCGACAACCTGAAGTATGGCGGGTATAAAGAGGTAACGAAGATGAAAAGAACGATTATTGCTCTGTTAGCCACCGTATCTGTTGTCGCCGCCAGCGCATTTGCGGCAGATAAAACCGAGAGTCCAGCCCCAGCCGACCATTATGCCGGTCAGCCGATGATGGATATGCCCCAGGGCCGCGGCGCGATGCCCATGCCTTTACCGCCATTCCCACCGAGAAAGCCGGTGATATTCTCCGCCACCGTCGCCACCGACAACCCGGCTGAGACCATTAACAAACTGACTCCGCTGATCCCGACGGATAAAGCCAAACATTATGAAGTACGTGTGGAAGTGGTTCCCGTCCCTGATATGCCGGAACGCGGCTGAATTCATTCACTGACCTAATCTTTGAAGACAAAAAAAGCTGCCGGTGTTGAGGGCAGCTTTTTATTTTACGTCTGGCTTCGTGCTACAAATCTTTATCCTCGTGGCAACCTGCGCCGAGGACGCATGAATGACGACGGGATATTAACTTTTAATCTTTCTGTAGATAAACAGTACAACTAATGCACCAATGACCGCGACTGCAAAGCTGCCGAAATTAAATCCATCGACCTTGCCGAAGCCAAAAAATGTGCTAATCCAACCACCTACAACTGCACCGATAACCCCCAGAACGATAGTGACGATAAAGCCGCCGCCGTCTTTGCCTGGCATAATCCACTTAGCCAAAATACCGGCAATAAGACCAAAAATGATCCAGGAAATGATACCCATAGTTAACTCCGTCCTCTATGTTACTCACAAGTATATCGTTCTTAAATAGTAGCATAAATAACCTGAATGATTCATGAATTATATTTTTAATAGTGATGACTTGCTGCATAAGCAATCATAGTCTACATATCAAGGGGTCATTGTTAATCCGCAAAGGAGTTAAAGATGGGTTATTACGTTATTAAAAAGTCTGAGAAAAGCGTGTCCCAGCCGTGGTATTTCCTGCTAAAAGCCGATAACCACGAAACCATTGCCACCAGTGAAATGTATTCCTCGAAGGATGCAGCGAAAAAGGGGATTGCCTCGGTGCAGAAGAATGGGCCGAGCGATACTATCAAGGATGAGACCGCATCCTGACGCGTGACTGAAGCGAGAAGATCAGGGGGAAACTACGCCCCCTTATTGGCTAACGAACGGCGCTAAACGCCGTGGGGCGAAGAGAGACGCTCTCTTCGCCGATGACCTCAGACAACCGCGGTGGTGAGCCGCGAAGAACAGCACAAACGCCCCTGTTCATCAGAGATATCAATCTGCCACACCTGATGACGAGAGCCGACATGGAGCGCCCGGCATACGCCGCGCACCCGGCCGCCGCGCACCGAACGAATGTGGTTAGCATTGACCTCCAGCCCGACCACTTTTTGCTCACCCTCACTGCACAAATAGCCGGCAACCGAACCGAGCGTTTCCGCCAGGACCACAGAGGCTCCGCCGTGCAACAGACCAAACGGCTGATGCGTGCGCTGATCCACCGGCATGGTGGCTTCGATAGTCTCATCGGTAAAGACATCAAAATGAATATCCAGCAGCCCGACCATGTTGCCTTCGCCCATCCCATTGAGCTGTTCTAGCGTTGTCTGACGTTTCCAAATCATCCAATAATCTCCAGCAGCGCCTGCAGCGGATGACGAACCCCGCTGCCTTCAAT
The DNA here is from genome assembly GCF_051131755.1 of Klebsiella sp. R445. Taxonomy (NCBI): domain Bacteria; kingdom Pseudomonadati; phylum Pseudomonadota; class Gammaproteobacteria; order Enterobacterales; family Enterobacteriaceae; genus Klebsiella; species Klebsiella sp. R445. The sequence continues at coordinate 106,148 of NZ_CP180446.1, read as the reverse complement.
ACGCTTCACCTGACTACGACAGGAGTATCCGGTCACCAGGCAACGGTTGCGTGGTAAACGCTGGATCGCCTGTTGCCAGGAAAGCGCGTAGATATCCAGCGAGTTGGCATGGTTTTTCACCTCATGGCCATAGGTCCCGGCCATACCACAGCAGCCAACGCTGACGTTTTCCAGCTTCGCGCCAAAGCGCGCAAAAATCTCGGCCCACTGCTTCGGCGCGGCGGGTAGCGCCGTCACTTCGGTACAGTGACCAAACAGATACCACGCTTCCCCACTGCGATCCTGTTCGCGGGTCTCCGGCAGCGCTTTGGGCAACCACTCGTGGACCAGCATCACGTGGAAATCGCCGCGCTTGTCGCCCAGCACCTGGTTGTACTCATCGCGGTAACACAGCACCAGCGCCGGGTCGACGCCAACCATCGGCATGCCCAACTGCGCCACGCGGTTGAGGAAATCTGCGGTCTTTTGCGCCGTGCGGGCAAAGCGCGACAGGAAACCTTTGATGTGCTGAGCCTTGCCGTTAGGTGAAAACGGCAGCAGCACCGGCTGGTAGCCGACTTTTTCGACCAGACGGACAAAATCGGCCACCACCTGCGCGTCGTAGTAGCTGGTGAACGGATCCTGCACCACCAGCACCATCCTGGCTTTTTGCTCCGCGCTGAGGGTTTCCAGCAGCTCCAGAGTCATGTTCGCCGAACGATGCCCGACCATTTGTTGCTTCAGCGACGGCGTCGAGAGTAACGGCAGATCGACCATACCGATATGCTTCTCGGAAAGCTTGCGCACCCACGGCTGATTAATAAAGAAGTTGAAGGTCTTCGGCGCTTGAGCCATCAGTGGCGCATAGGACTCGACCGTCGCCACCAGGTGGTCGCGCACCGGCCGCAGATAGCGGCTGTGATAGAGCTGCAGGAAGCGCGAGCGGAACTCCGGCACGTCAATTTTAATCGGGCACTGGGTCGAACAGGCTTTGCAGGCCAGACAGCCGGACATCGCCTCTTTGACTTCGTGAGAGAAATCATACTCGCCCTTGCGCGCATGCCAGCTATTACGGGTACGTTCCACCAGGGTACGCAGGCTGGCGCGTTTTTCCGGCAGCCCCTTCTCCAGCTGATTCGGGTCAACGCCGCGATCGGCCAGCAGACGCAGCCATTCGCGCACCAGCGTTGCCCGCCCTTTCGGCGAATGGATGCGGTGATTGCTGACCTTCATTGACGGACACATCGGGCTTTTCACGTCAAAGTTAAAGCACAATCCGTTACCGTTACACTCCATCGCCCCACGCCAGGAGGTGCGCACCGCGATGGGGATCTGGCGATCCCAGGTGCCGCGCTTCACCGCGTCCACCTTCATCATCGGCGCGTCCACGCCTTCCGGCGGACAGATTTTGCCCGGATTGAGGCGGTTATGCGGATCGAACGCCGCTTTAATTTTGCGCAGCTCGCCGTACAGGGCCTCGCCAAAGAAGGCCGGGCTGTATTCCGCCCGGAATCCTTTGCCATGTTCGCCCCACAGCAGGCCGCCGTATTTTGCCGTCAGGGCCACTACCTCGTCAGAGATCTGCTTCATCAGCACTTCCTGCTGCGGATCGCACATATCCAACGCCGGGCGGACGTGCAGCACGCCGGCATCCACGTGGCCGAACATGCCGTAGCTCAGGCCGTGGCCGTCCAACAGAGCACGAAACTCAACGATATAGTCGGCAAGATGTTCCGGCGGGACGCAGGTATCTTCGGCGAACGGAATCGGCTTGGCGGCGCCTTTGGCGTTCCCCAGCAGGCCGACCGCTTTTTTACGCATCGCGTAGATTCGCTCCACGCCGTCCAGCTCGTTACACACCTGCCAGCCGATGACGCCGGCCTCGCTGGCGGCGATCAGTTCATCCAGGCGCTGGCACAGCGTGGTCACCTGGTTGTCGATAAGCGGTGCATCATCGCCGGCAAATTCGACAATATTCAGCCCCAGCATCTCTTTATCCGGCACATCGGTGATCAGCTCGCTGACCGAGTGCCAGACGATATCTTCCCGCGCCAGGTTAAGCACTTTCGAGTCGACGGTTTCCACCGACAGCGCTTTTGCCTCGACCATAAACGGCGCGTTGCGTAACGCCGAGTCAAAGGAGTCATATTTGATATTCACCAGACGGCGCACTTTCGGCAGGCGGGTAATATCCAGGCGCGCTTCGGTGATAAAGGCCAGCGTCCCTTCCGAACCGGTGAGAATCCGCGTCAGGTCGAACTCGCTCATATCGTCGTTAAAGACGTGGCGCAGGTCATAGCCGGTCAGGAAGCGGTTAAGTTTGGGGAATTTATCGATGATCAGCTGACGCTGCGCTTTACAGCGCTGGTATACGGTACGGTAAATGCGCCCTATCGCCGACTGCTCCTGGCTTAACGTTTCAGCCAGCGCTACGGGGACCGCCTGGGTATCAAGAATGTCGCCGCCCATCAGCACCGAGCGAACGCCCAGCACGTGGTCTGAGGTTTTGCCATACACCAGCGATCCCTGGCCGGAAGCGTCGGTGTTGATCATCCCGCCCAGCGTCGCACGGTTGCTGGTCGACAGTTCCGGGGCAAAAAAGTAGCCGTAGGGTTTCAGATATTGGTTGAGCTGATCTTTAATCACCCCCGCTTCAACCCGCACCCACCCTTCTTCAGGGTTAATTTCGAGGATGCGGTTCATATAGCGGGACATATCGACAATGATCCCGGCGTTTAGCGCCTGACCATTGGTTCCCGTGCCGCCGCCGCGCGGGGTAAAGATCAGTGATTTAAAACGTTCTTCCGCCGCGATCCTTGCCAGCAAAACCACATCTGCCGTCGAGCGGGGAAATAATATTGCATCCGGCAACAGCTGATAAACGCTGTTATCTGTCGCCATGGTTAGCCTGTCGGCGTAACTTGTGGCGGTATCGCCGGTAAATCCTTGTTGCTCCAGTACCTGCAAAAAATTCAATACCAGTTGAACGACACCTGGTGCTTGAGAAATTTGTGGGATCATAACGCTTGACCCTGCCTGACTATGTTGTGTTGTATAAACTTCATCCTTCAGACTGCCTCTCGTTGGCGCATCGGTGTACCGGGGGGTTTACTGATGTAAAACCGCAGGACCCTTTCGCCGCCTTAATGCATGCTGGATGATTTTGTGTATGGGTAACTAAACGATTGCGTAGTGCACTCAACTTTTTATCACATTTTTTTCATATGCGCCCACCAGATTTATGTGCAAAATCAGGCCCGTGAAATTATTGATATTATTATCAGTACATGGATTTACGCAGCGTCAGCATTTTGACGCCACTGGAAAGGTAAAATTTCTCTATGATTAACGATCGCCAGCCCCGGGATATACCGCAAGTTCTGCTGTCGGTACTGTTCTTGTCCCTGATAATTATCTCCTGCTTATGGGTGGTGCAACCCTTTATTCTGTCTTTCGCCTGGGCAGGCACCGTCGTCATCGCCACCTGGCCGGTGCTGATACGCCTGCAGCGTGTGCTGTTTGGTAAACGCGCCCTCGCCGTGCTGGTGATGACCATATTGCTATTTTTACTGTTCGTGATCCCCATTGCGCTGCTGGTCAACAGCCTGGTGGATAACAGCGCGCCGTTGATCAAAGTCATCACCAGCGGCAACGTCAGCCTGCCGGATCTGGCCTGGCTCAACAGTATTCCATTGATTGGTAATAAACTTTACGCGGCCTGGCATGGCCTGCTGGATATGGGCGGCGCGGCCATTATGGCTAAAATTCGTCCCTATATCGGCACCACCACCACCTGGTTTGTCGGCCAGGCAGCGCATATTGGCAAGCTGCTGGTGTACTGCGGTCTGATGCTGCTGTTCAGCGCCCTGCTGTACTGGCAGGGTGAAAAGGTCGCCTACGGTTTGCGCTATTTTGCCACCCGTCTGGCGGCTAAACGCGGCGACGCGGCAGTGCTGCTGGCCGGTCAGGCGGTTCGCGCCGTGGCGTTGGGCGTCGTGGTCACCGCGCTGGTCCAGGCCGTACTGGGCGGGATTGGTCTGGCCATCAGCGGCGTACCTTACGCCGCGTTGCTGACCGTGGTGATGATCTTCACCTGTCTGGTGCAGTTGGGGCCATTGATTGTGCTGATCCCGTCGATTATCTGGCTCTACTGGACCGGGGATACCACCTGGGGCACGGTGCTGCTGGTGTGGAGTTGCGTCGTCGGCACCATGGATAACGTTATCCGCCCGATGCTGATTCGAATGGGCGCCGACCTGCCGATGATCCTGATTCTTTCCGGCGTTATCGGAGGCCTGATCGCCTTCGGGATGATTGGTTTGTTTATCGGCCCGGTGCTGCTCGCCGTCTCCTGGCGCCTGTTCGACGCCTGGCTGCATGAGGTTCCGCCGCCGCCAAAAGATCCGGATCAGGTGCTCGCCGAACTGGAAGAGCTCAATGCGGTGAATAACAGCTGCGAGAAGTAAAAAAATGAGGCGGGGAAACCCGCCTTAAATATAAGAAAATCTAATAAAAACACCCTTAACTTTCACCTTCTTCGTCGTATTTCCCGCCATTCTCACAATCATACTTCACACCAATTTAACTATTGGGATGAATCCGATCGACGCATTAATCAGCGATATCTACTATTAGGGCACGGTTATGAATCAATACGTTGATTTATAAGCATGGAAATCCCCTGAGTGAAACAACGAATTGCTGTGTGTAGTCTTTGCCCATCTCCCACGATGGGCTTTTTTTTATCCTGCAACCTCAGATTATTTTGATGCGGACCTGTTTTCAGAGTCACAGGCCGCCTCTGTCGAAGAAATACCTGAACGTTTAGCTCACCTCACAGCGGCTCATCATCTGCCAGTGTTGCGGCAGTTCACGGACCTGGCCGCGTACGGTCACGGTGGCCGTGCCACTGATATCCGCCGAAGATGCCCCGATCTGCAGCTCAAACTCCCCCGGCTCGACAATACGCTTGCCGTCACGGCGGGTGAAATTCAGCATATCGACAGGCACGGAGAAGGTCAGCGTGGCGCTGGCACCGGCGTCAATTGTCACCCGCTGGAAGGCTTTGAGCTCCTGCAGCGGACGCACCATCGATGCCACTTTATCGCGGACGTATAGCTGGACGACTTCACTCCCACGACGATCGCCGCTGTTGCGTACCGTTACCTGAAGGGCTATTTCCCCGTCCGATGCCACCTGGGACGCCAGCAGCTCGGGCTGACCATACTCAAAGGTGGTCCAGCTTTGCCCGTAGCCAAACGGATAGCGTGAGCCAAAGTGGAAAGCAAACGGTGTTCCGCCGCTTTTGAGTTTGTGGTTGTAGTAATAAGGCATCGCACCGGCGCTTTTCGGCACGCTGACCACCAGCCTCCCTTGCGGCTCCTCGCGCCCGGTAAGTACGTCAGCAATGGCCCAACCGCCCTCTTGTCCTGGCGCCCAGGCCATCAGCAATGCCGCCACGCGATCCTCAATCCCCTGCAGGTGATAAGGCCGCCCGCCGGTCATCACCACAATGACCGGCTTGCCGGTGGCGACCAGCGCCTCCAGCAGCTGCTGCTGTACCCCCGGCAGATTCAGGCTATCGGTATCGGACCCTTCACCGACGGTTCCGCTCTGGAACAGCCCGGCCAGATCGCCCACGCAGGCAACGATAACATCGCTCTCCTGGGCCACGCTGACCGCGTCGGGGATGAGGCTGATATCGAACGACACCGGCGAGGTCTGCGTCGGTTTGCCGCCGCTGTCGCCGGGGAACACCGGCGCCCCCGCCATGCGCTGCTCGATAATATGGCAGCCTTTGGCGTACTTGACCCGCGCCTCACCCAGCATGTGGCGCAGGGCCGCCAGCGGTGTGGTCACCTGAGACACCTCGTCGACCATATCACTGATAATCAGATGCACCGGGAAACTGTAGCCGCTGAGCAGCGCCAGCGGATCGTCGGCAGTGGGTCCCACCACTGCAACCCTCGGCTGCCCTTTCAGCGGGAGGATGCCGCGGTTTTCCAGCAGAGTCAGCGAACGGGTTGCCACGTCACGCGCCGCCTGGCGGGCCGCAGGTGATTGCAAGGTAATGCCGGCTACATCGGTGTAGGGTTGTTCAAACAGGCCAAGCCGGAACTTCTCCGTCAGGGTACGCCCGACAATTTCATCGATTTTCTCGAGGGTGATCAGCCCCCGCTCCAGCGCCTGCTGTAGATGGCGCGCGCAGTCATCTTTCGGCAGCTCCACGTCAAGACCGGCGTTGAAGGCCAGCGCGGCAGACTCCGCTGCATCATGGGCAATGCCGTGGTGCTGATGCAGCAAACTGACGCCGCCATAGTCGGCCACGATAATGCCGTCGAAACCCCACTGCTCGCGCAGAATAGTGGTTAACAGGAAGTGGTCGCTGTGTCCGGGCTGGTTATCGATATCATGGTAGGCTGGCATCACTGACCCGGCGTTTGCCAGCTTGATCGCCATCTCAAACGGCAGCAGGAAGGTATCGTTGAGTTCGCAAAATCCCAGATGCACCGGCGCATGGTTGCGGGCCCCTTCGCTGAACGAATGGCCGACGTAGTGCTTCAGGGTTGCTAGCAGGTCACGCTTTTCCCCCTGTAATCCTTCCACATAGGCGCAGGCCATGACTCCGACCAGCCACGGGTCTTCACCGAAGGTCTCCTCGGTACGCCCCCAGCGCACGTCGCGTGACACATCCAGCACCGGCGCCAGCCCCTGCTTACAGCCTGTCGATCGCGCTTCAGCGCCGATTTCCCGCGCCGCCCGGGCCACCAGCGCCGGGTCCCAGGTCGAACCGTAGTTGAGCGATGAGGGGAACAACGTCGCCTCTTTACACAGCAGCCCCACCAGACACTCTTCATGGAACAGCGCCGGGATCCCGAGTCGGGTCTCCTCGACCAGCATTTTTTGCAGACGGTTGGCCGCGCGTACGCCGCTTTGCGCCGTCACAATGTGGGTGCCTAGCGGACGGGTTATCTGTCCGACGCCGAGCATTAAACGTTCGGCCAGAGACGCCTGCGCGCTGACGCCGGCAAACTCATCGCTCATGTCGCTGCGCTCCCGGTGCTCACCATCTTCCACGAGCACCAACCAGTAGGCGTGCATCTGGGCAATTTTCTCGTCCAGCGTCATGCGCGCCAGTAAATCCGCGACGCGTTCCTGAATCGGGCGACTGGCATCCTGATAAATTTCGGTCATACAATTACTCCTGTAAGGCGGTATTCAGCGCCGGTTGTGCGGTGTCCGTGAGGTTGGTTTCGCGGCGACGGATAAGATCGCGGGCAATGCTGTCCGCCGTGGCGCTATTGAGCTTGTAGAACACCAGCAGCAGCGCCATTGCAATAAACAGGACCGCCGGGATCAAGGTGAACAGGGTATTAATGGTGCTCAGCACCGTCGCCGACTGGGTTGTGGCGTTAGGGATATAGTCGACAATGCCGAGAACCCAGCCCACCACCGCGCCACCCAGCGCAAGGCCGAACTTAATGGCGAACAATGCCGTGGAGAAGACCAGCCCGTCGAGGCGACGGCCGCTGCGATGCTCTTCGTAATCCACCACGTCCGAGAACATGGTCCACTGTAGCGGCGTGGTCAGGTTCTGAATAAAGCTAAAGACCACGTTGACGCCAAATATCAGCCACACCTGATTCGCTGGAATAAAGAAAATAGCCGTGGCAAAACAGACAAAAGTAATAATCGTCCACTGATAAGCGCGGACCCGGTCGAATTTACCCAATAAGCGCTCGGATAATAATGCCCCGAGCAGAGCCGCAATCATTCCGGAGACAATAAACGTAAACACCATATCCGGTCGCTGCATCACGTACTTGACGTAATACATGGTCGCCGACCCGCGCGTAACGACAGCCGTTAATAATAAAATGTTAAACACGAAGATGATTCGCCACTGACTATTACCGGCCAGCAGTTTGAGGTCTTTTAATAATGAACCGGAGGTATCGCGCGGTGGGGTATAGCGTTCGCGAGTGAGGAAAAAACAGCTAAAGAAAAGCACGATGCCAAGCAGTCCCATCAGGCTCATGGCATAAAAATAGCCTTTCTGCGCATTCCCGCCCCCCAGATGAGCCACCAGCGGCAGCGCAATCACGGTGACAATCAGACCGCCGACAAACGATAACGCAAAGCGCCACGATTGCAGCGAATGCCGTTCGTGCGGGTCCATGGTCAGGGAGCCTGGCATCGCGCAGTACGGGACGTTAATCGCCGAATAGATAAAGCTCAGAATGGTGTAGGTCAGACAGGCGTAAATGATTTTCCCGGTTTCGCCGACGTCAGGCACGTAGAAGGTGATGATGCAACTGACCCCAAAAGGGATCGCAAACCACAGCAGCCAGGGACGAAAGCGTCCGTGACGGGTCTGGGTACGGTCCACCAGCGCACCGATACAGGGATCGACCACAGCATCCACCACCCGCACGACTAAAAACATCGTGCCCATAATCGCCGCAGGCAGACCAAATACGTCGGTATAAAAATAGGCCAGAAACAGCGTGGCAGTTTGCCACACCAGCGCACTGGCCATATCGCCAAGGCCGTAACCAATTTTATTTTTTATGGTCAATACAGAGGAGATAGTCATTATTATCCTTACACGCAAGATAGCGTTTATCACTAAGTCGTTAGTATCAGAATCCGATGACGCGGTATCAGTATTGAGAATGTCCGGCGAGGCAACAATTGTCGAAATTCACTGCGTGGTTACGATATTTTGTTTTTTTCTGTTTATGTGACTGACTGCAAATATGCGGTTCTGCATCAGGAAAAGAAAATAAAAAAATCCCCGTCATTACTGACGGGGATTTTGTGGTTTTAACGCCGGGCTTATTTATTCAGTTCAGCCAGGCCAAGCCAGGTTTGCACGACGGTGTCCGGGTTGAGGGACAGACTGTCGATCCCTTCATCCATCAGCCACGCGGCAAAATCTTCATGGTCTGACGGGCCCTGCCCGCAAATGCCGACATATTTACCCTGTTTCTTCGCTGCGCGAATCGCCATCGACAGCAGCGCTTTCACCGCCTCGTTGCGTTCATCAAACAGCTCAGAAACCACGCCGGAATCGCGGTCCAGACCCAGCGCCAGCTGCGTCATGTCGTTCGAACCGATAGAGAAGCCGTCAAAATACTCAAGGAACTGATCGGCCAGTAACGCATTCGATGGGATTTCGCACATCATAATGATTTTCAGGCCATTTTCACCGCGCTTAAGTCCCTGACGCGCCAGCTCTTCAACCACCGCTTTCGCCTGAGCAACGGTACGTACGAACGGCACCATGATCTCGACGTTGCTCAGCCCCATATCGTTACGTACGCGCTTAACCGCATCACACTCCAGGGCGAAGCAATCGCGGAAGCTGTCGGAGACGTAACGACCGGCACCGCGGAAGCCAAGCATCGGGTTCTCTTCTTCCGGCTCATAACGCTCACCGCCGACCAGGTTGGCGTATTCGTTAGATTTAAAGTCAGAGAGACGAACGATCACGCGCTTCGGATAGAACGCCGCGCCGAGTGTAGCGATCCCTTCGGTCAGGCGACCGACGTAGAACTCTCTCGGTGAGTCGTAGCCTTTCATCAGCTCGCGGATTTCTTTCTGCAGCGTGGGCTCCTGGTCATCAAATTCCAGCAGCGCGCGCGGGTGTACGCCAATCATCCGGTTGATGATAAATTCCAGACGCGCCAGACCCACGCCTTCGTTCGGCAGACAGGCGAAATCGAATGCACGGTCCGGGTTACCGACGTTCATCATGATTTTCAGCGGCAGATCCGGCATTTCACCGACGCTGGAGCTCTTGATGCTGAAGTCGAGCAGCTCGGCGTACACGTAGCCAGTATCACCTTCAGCGCAGGAGACGGTCACGTTCTGGTTTTCCTGAATACGATCCGTCGCGTCGCCGCAACCAACCACTGCCGGGATCCCCAGCTCACGGGCAATAATCGCCGCGTGACAGGTACGCCCGCCACGGTTGGTGACGATCGCCGCGGCTTTCTTCATGATCGGTTCCCAGTCCGGGTCGGTCATGTCGGTCACCAGCACGTCGCCCGGCTCGATACGGTTCATTTCACTGATATCGTGAATCACCTTAACCGGACCTGCCCCGATGCGGTGGCCGATGGCGCGGCCTTCGGCCACGACCTGACCTTGCGCATGCAGGGTATAGCGTTCCATCACCTGACCGCGGGAACGGACGGTTTCCGGACGCGCCTGCACAATAAACAGCTCACCGGTGTGGCCGTCTTTCGCCCATTCGATATCCATCGGTCGACCGTAGTGCTTCTCGATCTGTACCGCCTGGACGGCCAGCGCCTGCACTTCCTCATCGGTTAACGAGAAAATGTCGCGCTGTTCCTGCGGTACGTCTTCGATACGTACCTGCTTGCCATGCTCCTGGGTCGGCGCATAGATCATGCGGATCTTTTTCGACCCCATGGTACGGCGCACGATCGCCGGGCGGCCAGCGGCCAGCGTCGGTTTGTGGACATAGAACTCATCCGGGTTCACCGCCCCCTGCACCACCATTTCGCCGAGGCCCCAGGCGGAGGTAATAAACACCACCTGGTCAAAACCGGACTCGGTATCGATGGAGAACATGACGCCGGATGAGGCGAGATCGGAGCGCACCATCCGTTGAACCCCGGCGGACAACGCCACGCCGCGATGGTCATAACCCTGATGCACGCGGTAGGAGATCGCGCGATCGTTAAACAGCGAAGCAAACACGTGCTTCACGGCGACGAGCACGGCATCAAAGCCCTGCACGTTGAGGAATGTCTCTTGCTGCCCGGCGAAGGAGGCGTCCGGCATATCTTCCGCGGTGGCGGAGGAACGCACGGCAAAGGAGGCCTCGGCATTGTCAGCGGACAGCTGTCGATAAGCATCACGAATAGCGTCTTCCAGTTCGCTCTGGAACGGCGTGTCAATGATCCACTGACGGATCTGGGCGCCCGCTTTCGCTAATGCGGAAACGTCGTCAATGTCGGTTTCATCCAGCAGCTCATAGATGCGCTGGTTAACACCGCTTTGGTCCAGGAACTGATTAAAAGCATCAGCGGTGGTGGCAAAGCCGTTCGGTACGGAAACACCCATACCGGACAGATTCGTAATCATTTCACCAAGGGAGGCATTTTTGCCCCCAACTCTGTCTACATCATTCATGCCGAGTTGGTTATACCAAAGCACCAGCGGTGACGAGCCATTGTTGGACATCGAGACAATCCTTTTGTGATTTAATACCAGTGATAAAAAACTCACGATCAACTACGGGATTTATCCTGACATATTTATGCGGCTTAAAAAAACGGTGAATCGTTCAAGCAAATTATTTTTCCTGTTTTAGGACAGTTCCAGCAATATACCTAAGCCAATGATTCTGCTGAAATCTGCTGCAATTTGATACAGAATCCAGAAAAAACAGAAAACTGAACCATCCTTTTCATTAAAAATAAAAATACCGTTTCATTTTTAAAATGAGACAAGCCGAGGGGGGATATGCTTAAATTTAATATCTGCTTTCAGGTAATTAAACTCATTATACCGGATGGTCAAAAATGGAAAGTGCTGTAGATCGCCACGTATTTTATATTTCTGACGGTACTGCCATTACGGCAGAAGTACTGGGGCATGCGGTGATGTCGCAATTTCCTGTTGCCATCAGCAGCTTTACCCTGCCGTTTGTCGAAAATGTCAGTCGCGCGCGGGCCGTTAAGGAGCAGATTGACACCATCTACCAGCAGACCGGCATCCGTCCGCTGGTGTTTTACTCCATCGTGATCCCGGAAATTCGCAATATCATCGTGCAAAGTGAGGGATTTTGTCAGGATATCGTGCAGGCGCTGGTGGCTCCGCTACAGCAGGAGCTGCGTCTCGACCCGACCCCCATCGCCCATCGGACCCACGGCCTGACGCCGGGTAACCTCAATAAATACGATGCCCGTATTGCGGCTATCGACTACACCCTCGCCCACGATGACGGTATTTCGTTGCGTAACCTCGATCAGGCACAGGTGATTCTGCTCGGGGTGTCCCGTTGCGGTAAAACCCCCACCAGCCTCTATCTGGCCATGCAGTACGGCATCCGCGCGGCAAACTATCCGTTTATCGCCGACGATATGGATAACTTAATCCTGCCGGCCTCCCTTAAGCCGTTACAGCATAAGCTGTTCGGACTGACCATTAACCCGGAGCGCCTCGCCGCTATCCGCGAAGAGCGTCGCGAAAACAGCCGCTATGCTTCGATGCGCCAGTGCCGGATGGAAGTCACCGAGGTGGAAGCGCTGTACCGCAAGAATAAAATTCCCTGCCTGAATAGTACCAATTATTCGGTTGAAGAAATTGCCACTAAAATCATGGACATCATGGGGCTGAATCGAAGAATGTACTAATGAGCTAGTGCATTGGATGAAATGTGTTTATGCTATCACCCGTGGCCTATACAGGATCATGACCTGCTCTTGCAATAAGCAGGGATTGGTTTATCGTGATGCGCATCACTTCCCGGCATTTTCGCCGCGGAAGAAACAGATTTTTTGAGACTCCAATGAATAAAACAGACGAATTGCGTACCGCGCGCATTGAAAGCCTGGTGACGCCCGCGGAACTGGCGCAGCGCCACCCGGTGTCTGCCGATGTTGCGGCGCATGTCGCCGCCTCCCGCCGTCGGATTGAGAAGATCCTTAATGGTGAAGATCGCCGCCTGCTGGTGATCATCGGCCCATGCTCCATTCACGATACCGACGCGGCGATGGACTATGCCCGCCGCCTGCAGGAAATGCGTGAGCGTTACCAGCCGCAGCTGGAAATCGTGATGCGCACCTACTTTGAAAAACCGCGTACCGTGGTGGGCTGGAAAGGGTTAATTTCGGATCCTGACCTCAATGGCAGCTACCGGGTAAACCATGGTATCGAGCTGGCCCGCCAGCTGTTGCTGCAGGTGAACGAGCTGGGCGTCCCCACCGCAACCGAGTTTCTCGATATGGTGACCGGGCAGTTTATTGCCGATCTGATTAGCTGGGGCGCCATCGGCGCGCGTACTACCGAAAGCCAGATCCACCGTGAAATGGCCTCGGCGCTCTCCTGCCCGGTAGGCTTCAAAAACGGTACTGATGGTAACACCCGCATCGCCGTTGACGCGATTCGCGCCTCCCGCGCCAGCCATATGTTCCTGTCGCCGGATAAACAGGGGCAGATGACGATCTATCAGACCAGCGGCAACCCGTATGGCCATATCATCATGCGCGGTGGGAAACGGCCGAATTATCACGCGGAAGATCTTGCCGCGGCCTGCGAGGCGCTGCGCGAGTTTGCGCTTCCGGAACAGCTGGTGGTGGATTTCAGCCACGGCAACTGCCAGAAGCAGCACCGCCGTCAGCTGGAGGTGTGTGCCGATATCTGCCAGCAGATCCGTGCTGGTTCCACCGCTATTGCCGGCATCATGGCGGAAAGTTTCCTGCTGGAAGGGACTCAGAAGGTGGTTGCCGGTCAGCCGCTTACCCATGGGCAGTCAATTACCGACCCTTGCCTGAGCTGGGAAGACAGCGAGCGTCTGCTGGCCGAACTGGCCGCCGCTACCGCTACCCGCCTGTAGTTACTGTATTGCCCTGTCCCTGCCGCTCTGTGGTAGGGCTGTTTCACCCCTTCGTTGTACGCTATTTCCCCGCTAACACCCCCAAAATCCAGGGTTTTCACAAATAACGCTTGCCGTAAAAATTAACATTACTGATAATGATTATCATTGTTGCTTTTATTTTTATTTTGGTGCTATGACGCGAATGGATAACACTGCCACAGCAGAAAAAACAAAAGACAATGCCCCTTACCCCGTGCCGACGGATCGTAAGATTAACAGCCGCACCCTGCTCGGGCCGGAAGGCCGGGTGGTGATAGAACACGGCGGCCAGCACTATCTGCTGCGCCAGACCCATGCGGGCAAACTGATCCTCACCAAATAAGCCCTCTCCAGCCACCGGGCGGAGAAGGCATTTAGCGTGGCATCAGCTCGAGCAGCTGACCTCCAGATGCCTTCCCCAGTCGGGAGGGCGATTAACATAATCGTCCTGCCGGTCGCTGAACGGTTGAGTTAATACCTGATGCAGACGTGCCAGTTCAGCCATATCTCCCTGCTCTGCCTGCTCAATGGCGCGCTGTGCCAGCCAGTTTCGCAACACCAGCGCCGGGTTGACGCTCTGCATCTGCTGCTGACGCTGAGCATCATCAATCTGCTCGTCACGCAAACGCGCACGATAGCGGTCGAACCAGCTATCGAAGGCTGCCCGGTCGATAAACTCGTCGCGCAGCGGCGATGCGGCGCTGTGCTGCTCGCTGACGCTGAGCATCCGGAAGGTGCGGGTATAATCGCTGCCTTCGTGGATCATCAGGGCAAACAGGCCATCCAGCAGGTCGTTATCGCCTTTCTGTTGGCTAAACAGGCCCAGTTTGTCGCGCATACGGCGGCCATATACCGTCAGCAAAGCATGCTGATAGCTGTCTAATGCCGCATTCAGCGCCTCAACCGGAATAAACGGTGACAGCGACTGCGCCAGGCGCTGAAGGTTCCACAGGCCAACAGCCGGTTGATTCTCGAAGCTGTAGCGCCCCTGATAATCGGAGTGGTTGCAGATAAAATCAGGTTTGAAGTCATCGAGGAAGCCGTAAGGACCGTAGTCCATGGTCAGGCCAAGAATCGACATGTTATCGGTATTCATCACCCCATGGGCAAAGCCCACCGTCTGCCAGCTGGCGATCATCGTCGCCGTTCGCGTGACAACGTCACGGAACCACAGCACGTACTTATCCGCTTCATCGTTCAGTTCTGGCCAGTGATGGCGGATCACATAATCCGCCAGTTGCTGGACCTTCTCCGGCTCGCGGCGGTAGTAGAAGTGCTCAAAATGGCCAAAGCGCACGTGGCTCTCGGCAATACGCATCAGCATCGCCCCGCTCTCGAGGGTCTCGCGCTGTACCGGGGTGTCGCTGGTGACCATGGCTAAGGCGCGGGTGGTCGGGATCCCTAACGCATGCATCGCTTCCGATGCCAGACTTTCACGAATCGTTGAACGCAGTACGGCCCGCCCGTCTCCCATTCGTGAATAAGGGGTCAGCCCGGCGCCTTTCAGATGCCAGTCGACGCGACGACCATCGGGCAACTGCTGTTCGCCGAGCAGGATCCCCCGGCCATCGCCCAGTTGACCAGCCCAGCTGCCAAACTGGTGGCCGCTGTAGACCTGCGCCAGCGGGGACATGCCGGGCAGTAACGTTTCGCCGCCCCACACGCCAGCGCCCTGCGCCGGGTGGAACAGTGAGTCAGGGACGCCCAGAGTTTGCGCCAGCGCCGGGTTATGCCAGATAAGCCGGGCATTGTGCAGCGGTGTGGGCGCGAGCGCAGTATAGAAATCTGGCAGTTCATCACGCCAGTGGGTAGTAAAAGACAGGGTCATGGTTCCTCCTGTCTCCAGTGTAGTGCCTTCAACAAGGTATTAACACGGGTGAACCGCAGGGTTATCAACATAAAAAAAGGGAAGCCCGCGCTTCCCCTTTCACTGCATCCACGATACCTACCCGATGCTATATTCTGCGCGCCTGCCAGAATTTCTTATTCCAGTAGACGTTATCCAGCGAAGAGCGTGTCACGCCCTGGCTGGTTGAGGCGTGGATAAACTGATTATCGGTATCGTAGATCCCTACGTGCAACCCGCTCTCACCGGACCCGGTTTTGAAGAACACCAGATCCCCCGGCAGCAGGTCACTTTTATCAATTTTGGTGCCGACTTCCGCCTGTTCGCGCGTTTCGCGCGGCAGCTGCATCGAGAACTTGTCGCGGAAGGTCATCACCACGAAGCCTGAACAGTCCACTCCGCGCGGCGACATGCCGCCGTAGCGGTACGGCGCGCCACGCCAGTTGCGCAGTTGCTCGTTGAGGTTGGCGATAACGGTGATGGAATCTGCCAGCCGCGGATTCGGCGGCGGCGCCCGGTGGTGGCTACAGCCAGCCAGAAATAGCGCCGTCAATAAAATGAACCACAAACGCATCTCAGACGATTCCTCTGTTCCCTATGATTTCGTCAGGATAATTTAGCTGGTTTATCAATGCACTGGCAAGGTAGCATCGTGCTACTGTGATGCAACGAGCATAAAATGACCGGCAACCGCAATGCGCTCAAAGGGAATGTCGTAAGCGGCGATTAAATTCTCTTCGGTTAATACCGCGCATGTATCACCACAGGCGATCGCCTGCCCGCGACAGATCAGCCACGCCCGCTGCGCGTGCCGCAGGGTATGGTTTAGATCGTGACTGCTCATCACCACCGCTACGCCCGCCTCGCACAGTCCGGCCAGTACGCGATCGAGCGCCGCCTGTTGCGCGACGTCAAGGCTGTTCATCGGTTCATCCAGCAGCAGCAACTGCCCCGCCGGATTGGCCTGCGGATGAACCTGCAGGATCACCGCAGCCAGGCGCACGCGTTGCCACTCCCCGCCCGACAGATGGCCGACCTGACGCCCAAGCTTGTCGCTCAGGCCCAGCTGTGCGGCCACCGTGCCGAGCAGTTCGTTTTGCACACCGTTTTGCAGATGTAGCGACAGGTAATGCCAGACCGGCATGGCGAATGGTGGCGCCTGATGCTGACTCAGAAAGGCCCGGTGCCGGGAAAGTTCCTGCGCCGGCCACTGCGTCAGCGGGCGTTCATTGAAAAGAACCTGTCCGGGGCCGCTGCTCAGCCCCGCCATGCGCATCAGTAAGGTGCTTTTACCGGCGCCGTTTGGCCCCACCAGATGCACCATTTCGCCCGGGCGGATCTGCGCGCTAAATGGCGCCAGCCGCCCGGCCTCTTCGACATCTGCAAGCTGCATCAAAAACGGCATTATTTCGCGAGCGCCCCTTTAATGGCGGCAACCAGCTGCGGATCGTCCGGGGTCATATCCGGCGAGAAGCGCTGGATAACCAGGCCATCTTTGCCGATCAGGAATTTTTCGAAATTCCACAAAATGTCGTTGCTGTTGACCGGCGCGCGGCCTTTGCTAGCCATTCGCTCGTAGAAACCGCTGCCTTCCGGCGCCACGGCCTGCGGCGCAGCATCGACCAGTTTCTGATACAGCGGATGACGATGCTCACCGTTAACATCAATTTTGCTGAACAGCGGGAAAGTCACGCCGTAGGTGGTGCTGCAGAAGGTTTTAATCTCTTCTTCGCTCCCCGGCTCCTGGCCCAGGAACTGGTTGCACGGGAAACCAAGCACGGTAAACCCGTCGTTTTCGAGATCTTTTTGCAAGGTTTCCAGTTGCTCATACTGCGGCGTCAGACCACATTTTGATGCTACGTTTACGATCAGCAGTACCTGACCCGCGTAGCCCGCCAGCGTCGTTTTTTCGCCATCGATAGTGGTGACTTCCGTATTCAGAATATCGTGTTGCATAGCCTTCCCTCAGTCGATAAAACCGGTTGTTGTTTAAGGTGATCCCTATCTACTGTAGCGGATTCACAGCGCGCTATTGTACTTTGAATCCGCTATCGGTTACACCGCACCGGCCCTCTGGCAACATGAATTCCTCTCAATATGGTAGAAGGGCAATTCAGTGTAGAGTGTTAAATGGATGTAATAGCATTTTCTTATGGACTAATTTGAGAGAGTTTTTGAGATGAAAAAGTTGTTAAGTTCGGTGTTAATCGCCACATCGGTGGTGTTGTTATCGGCCTGCTCTCCTGACGATAACAACAAGGTGAAAGTTGCGATCAACACCGGCCCGGATGAAGCTATCTGGAAGGTGGTTGAGCAGGTTGCAAAGGAAAAATATAACCTCGATGTCGAGGTGATCTCCTTCAATGATTACGTGCTGCCTAACGAAGCGTTAAATAATAAAGACGTGGATGCTAACGCCTTCCAGACGCTGCCCTACCTTGAAGCACAGTCAAAAGAGCGTGGCTACAAGTTTGCTGTCGTCGGCAAGACCTTTGTCTTCCCGATCGCCGCCTACTCGCGCAAAATTAAAAACCTCAACGAGCTCCCGGATGGCGCGACGGTTTCTATCTCCAACGAAACCACTACCCTGGGCCGCAGCCTGCTGCTGTTACAGGCGCAGGGCTTAATTAAGCTCAAAGACGGCGTCGGCTATCTGCCAACCTCGCTGGATATCATCGATAACCCGAAACATTTGAAAATTGTTGAAGTGGACACCCCGCAGCTGACCCGTACGCTGGACGACCCGAACGTCGCACTGTCGATTATCAACACCAACTTCTCGGCGCAAGCGGGGCTTTCTGCCGCCCGTGACGGCCTGTTTATGGAAGGGCCAGACTCGCCGTATGTCAATGCTATCGTCTCTCGCGATGACAACAAAGACAGCAAGAAGATTCAGGAGCTGACCGCGGCCTTCCAGACCAAAGAAGTCGCGGATAAAGCGATGGAAGTCTATAAAGGCGATGCCATCCAAGGCTGGTAATCCCTGCGCTGGCGCGGCGGCCTGCGCTGCGCCAGCTTACTCAGGCATTATTGCTTAGTGCGAATGGACAGATTTCAGTAACAGCCAGATAAAGACCGGCGCCCCCAGCGTCGCGGTGACCACCCCGATCGGCAGTTCCGCCGCCGACAGCGCCAGGCGGGCAATAATATCCGCCCCCAACAGCGCGCTGGCGCCGCCGAGCACGCAGGCGGGCAGCAGGACGCGGTGATCGCTTAATCCACAGAGCCGCAGAATATGAGGGATAACCAGGCCAATGAAGCCAATGGCTCCCGCCAGCGCCACGCTCACCCCCACCAGCCAGCCGGTCGCGACCACCAGCAGCCGCCGCCATAACCACAGCGGCAGACCCAGCTGACGGGCCGAGACTTCACCCAGCGCCAGAAGATTCAGCGCTTGCGACTGCAGGCATCCCCAGACCAGCACCGGCAGCAGCGCCAGCATCAGCCAGAGCTGCTGCCAGTCTACGCCACCAAATCCGCCCATCATCCAGTACATCAGTTGACGCAGGTCGAAGGAGGTTGAAAAGTAGACCGCCCAGGTCATCAACGCGCTACAGATGATACCCAGCGCCACGCCCGCCAGCAGCAGACGGCTGGTTGAGAGATGGCGGCGGGCAAAACGCAGCAGAATAAAGGTGATCAGCAACGCGCCGGCAATGGCGCATAGCCCCAGCGCCCAACCCGGCAGATAGCCTTTCCCCAGCAATACCGCGGCAATCAGCCCGACCCCGGCGCCGTTAGAGACCCCGAGTAGCCCCGGCTCTGCCAGCGGATTTTCGAAAAGTGCCTGCATAATGGCCCCGGAGAGCGCCAGCGCGCCGCCCACCAACAGCACCGCAACGGTGCGCGGCAGGCGAATCTGCCAGATAAACAGCTGCCCTTTGGCGCTGAACCACTCTTGCGGGCCGATCCATTGTTCTCCGGCGCAGAGGCTGACAACGACCATGGCGAGGAGCAACAGCAGTAAAGCGATAAGCCAGCGCCGGCTGCGGCGCTGTTGAATCTGAGCAAAGGTCAGCATAATTTCCGTGACGCAAGAAAGAGATGCCGTTGATTTTACGGTGGGGATCCGGGGGAGAAAAGCAAAACCTCCGTCGACAGCATTTATCGCGGAGGGTTCGGGAAGCGCGGCGCCAGCGATTCCGGCGCGCCGCGCGACGTTGAAGAGCGCTTACACCAGCACCTGGAACAATAGCGCAAAGAGAATAATGTTGGCGATGACGATAGCCCAGCCGTTATAAAGCATATATTTGAGATGCGTCGACTGCGCCAGCCCCATCTGACCAAACATATCCGAGGACGGGAACGGGCCAAACCAGTCTACCTGCGATGAGGCCAGCAGCACCGCGGTGGTTCCCTGCGGCGGCACCCCGGCGGCCATCAGCATCGGGCCAAAAATTTTATGGGTGAAGGTCATCTGCGCCACCGCTGCACCGGGCACGTGGCCGATAATATTGAACGCAAAGATACAGAAGCACAGCCAGGCCGGCGAGATCCCCTCCAGCAGCGGCTGGGTATAATCCAGCAGACCCTGATAGGCATGGAGCCCGTCCATCAGCTCAAGAATCGGGTTATACAGCCAGTAGAGGATAAACATCCACACCAGACGACCGCAGCCATGATACAGCGCCTGCAAAATCTGCGTGGGCCGCAGTCCCCCGACCAGCCCGGTGATCAGCGCCACCAGCAGCATCACAATAATCGCGAAGCTAAAGCCGGCTTTAATCACCACGCCAATCACCGCCATCACGATAATGGTTGCCGCAAAGGCCAGGGCGCTCAGCTTCTTGCGGCGAGACACCGCAGGGCTCTCTTCCTGTTGGATTTTTTCCGACAGGTCAACCTCATAACTCAGTTTACCTTCGGTCATTTTCTGAATCCGCCCCGCCATCACCCAACCGGCCAGCAGGGTGACGGCGCTCATTGGCAGCCCGACATACAGCAGGTAATCCGGGTAGCTCAGCCCCCCGAGTTTAAGGATGGTCACGGTGCTGGGAGTAAACGGCCCGGTAAAAAGACCGATCGAACCGGCGGTCATCATCAGCGCGGCGACCGTCGGCGGCGTCAGCCTGACCGCGGCAGCAACGGGAATAATTACCGCCACAATGATCGCGTTGCCGCCGGCCATCGTGCCCAGCGCCCCGCAGATCAGGATCGACGAGATGACGATGCCAAATTTAACCCGGGTCTGGCTGGACAGGCCGATGCGATGCACCACAAATTTCACCAGTTCCACTGCCGCGCCGGTGCGGGTGGCCACTTCGCCGACCCCGGCTCCGAGCATAATAATCAGACCGACGGTGGCGATAAAAGAACCGGTGGACTTCGCCAGCATCGTGCCCATTTCGGGCAGGCTGGTAGAGGTCATGATCATCGCAATAATAATGGAAGAGATCACCGCCAGCACAATATCCACGCCGACGATCGACAGCACCGCTAATGCAACCAGCGGCGTAAAACTCAGCAAGCCTAATTCCGCGACGGGCTGGTTGTGGCACCAGAGCGCGGTCAATAAAAACACCCCTAACAGCAGGCCAATAAAAATATTTTTTCTGGTGATATTTTGTCTGGATATCGGGTTGCCAGAGAGCGTTGAGTCACTCATATAACTCCTTATTGCCAATCAAACCGGCCGTTATTTCAGCGCGGCGTTTTCGGACCTGCTCAGAAAATATCCCCCCTCGTTATCATTGTTGGCTCTGTCGCCTGAGGGGTGTGTAGGGTTTACAGATCATGTTCTGAGAATCGGATTATCCGCCTGACGGCGGCGCAGCCAGCGCAATATGTGAACGGCGCGCTGAACGCGGATTAAATTTATGTTAACTTACTGTTATTAGAAAATGACTTTTTATCTGTTCTCTATAACCCTGAGTTAACTCGTCATGAAACTGCGTCACCTGGAAATCTTCCACGCCGTGATGACCTGCGGCACACTTTCTCGCGCGGCGGAATCGCTGAATATCTCTCAACCCGCCGCCAGCAAAGCGCTGAAAAACGCCGAGCAGAAGCTCGGTTTTCAACTATTCCAGCGGGTTCGCGGCAAGCTGCTGCCGAGCAGCGAAGCGCTGACGCTGTTCGAAAAAGCCCAGAGTATCTACCAGGATCTGGATAACCTACGGTTGCTGGCCGATAACCTGGCCCGTGACCCGAGAGCGAAAATCAGCCTTGGCTGCCTGCCGAGCCTCGGCCTGAGTCTGGTCCCGGAACTGGTCACCGATTTCTATCAGCAAAACAGCAATCTGGTGATGACCCTCAGTACCGAACATACTGAGACCCTGGTCAAAAAACTGGACCTGCGCGAGATCGATCTGGCCCTGACGTTACAGCCCGTTCAGCAAGGGGAGATCACATCTACCGTGATTGCCGAAGTTCCGCTGGTCTATATCGACCGGGATTTCCGTCAGGGTGCGGTGGCAATTGATGAGATTGACCAGCAGCGCTGGATCTCGCCCGGCCCCCACTCGCTCTCCGCCGCCATTGCCACCCGCCGTGATTTTTTAACCACCCGCCTGAACGTGCAAACCTATTACATGGCCACCGAGTTCGTGAAACGGGGAATGGGATGCAGCATTACCGATATTTTTTCCGCCCGGCATAACCTCGACCCGGCGCTGATTCACCCTATCGAGCCGCCGATGCTGCTCCCCCTGTGTCTGCTGCGACGGGCGGACGTTTCCCTCAGTCCCATTAGCCAGAAACTGGTCGATTTTCTCTGCAAGCGACTTCGCTATCAGCTGCAGGAGATTAACCTGGAGTTATACCCTGAAAATAAAAAGTCAATTGCGCCCCACCGGTAAATGCTTTGACATAAAGCGCAGGTATTTATCAGTGGCGGATATATCAGGATATGAAAAAGCGTATTGTCATTATCGGCGGCGGAGTGATTGGGCTGGCAACGGCCTATGAGTTAATTAAAGGCGGCCACCAGGTTCAATTGCTGGAGCGTCAGGCACAACCCGGAATGGCGACCAGTTTCGCCAATGGCGGACAGCTCAGCTACCGTTATGTGGCGCCGCTGGCCGACCGTGGCGTTCCCCTGCAGGGAATAAAGTGGATGGGGAAAAGCGACTCTCCGCTGAATATGCGTTTGAAAATGGCGCCGGATCAATGGCGCTGGCTGCTGCAGTTTCTCCGCGCCTGTAACAGCCAGACCAATAAGGTCAACGGCGACCATATTCTGCGTCTGTCATTATTGAGCCGTCAGGTGATGCAGGAGTGGCTGAATGCGGATAATCTGAGCGACTTTCACTGGCGGCGTTCCGGGAAATTAATTGTTCATCGCCGGGCATATGATTTCAATAAAGCCGCCAAAGGTATTAACCCGCAATATCAGCAGGCGCTGAATGCCGATGAGTGTATTCAGCTTGAGCCGGCATTGAAATACATTCACTCCGCGCTGCATGGCGGTATTTATTCCCCGGGCGATGAAACCGCCGATTGCCAAAAATTCTGTCAGGCGCTGCTTCGCAAGCTGAACGCCAGCCCCACCTTTACGCTGACCAGCCATTGCGAAGTGCAGCAGTTGAATAAACAAGCCGGCCGCATTCACTCCGTCGACACCAGCCAGGGAACCATCGTCGGCGATGAGTACATCGTGGCGGCGGGTAACGGCAGCGCGCCCTTACTGGCAACGACCGGCGTGCGCGTGCCGCTGTGTGCGCTGAAAGGCTACAGTCTGACCCTGCCCTTCCCGACAGTGCCCGGTATCGCCCCTGATCTCAGCGTGACCGACTACGGCCATAAGGTGGTCTACGCCCGCCTGGGCAACCGCCTGCGCATTGCGGCGATGGTCGACATCGGCTATGACGGCGATGAACTGCGCCCGGAGCGGATCCAGGCACTCAAAAAGATCGTCGCTCGTAGCTTTCCGGAGTTACAGGGCATTGAGGATGCTGAAGCCTGGTGCGGCATGCGCCCTTCGACACCGGCCGGGCCGCCGCTGCTTGGCCGTGCCGGCTATCAGAATCTGTGGATGAACCTCGGTCAGGGGAGCCTTGGCTTCACCCTGGCTGCCGGCAGCGCGGTAGTCCTTGCCGCCCTGCTCAATGATGATAACCCTGCAATTTCTTTAGCAGGCCTGACATGGGAACACGCCGTATGACAATCCAACGTAACCACCCGCAGCCCCGTCTTTCCGCCAGCGTCGGGTATGGCGATCTGATTTTTTTATCCGGGCAAACCCCGATTAGCAGCGACCAGGATATCCGGCTGCAGACCCGGGAGGTGTTAGCGAAAGTTGATGCGTTGCTGGCTGAGGCCGGAAGCGATAATCGCCACCTGCTTTCCGCGCAGGTGTGGTTAAAGAATATGGCGCGAGATTTTGCCGGGTTTAATGAGGAGTGGGTTGCATGGTTGCCGGAAGGTCACAGCCCGGCACGAGCGGCGGTGCAGGCCGAGATGGCGCGCCCGGACATTCTGGTCGAAGTGATGATAACGGCCGTAAAGTCTTAACGTTCAATACAATAGAAAAAAATGCCAAAGAAAAAGGCCGCAGAAGCGGCCTTTTTAGTTAGTTCAGATTATTTTTCTCTGGGCGAAGCGTTTTCGACACGGCTTTTCAGTTTCTGACCTGGTCTGAAGGTCACCACACGCCGGGCTGTAATGGGAATATCTTCCCCCGTTTTCGGGTTACGACCCGGGCGTTGGTTTTTATCCCGCAAATCGAAGTTGCCGAACCCGGAGAGTTTAACCTGTTCTCCGTTTTCCAAAGCACGACGCACCTCTTCGAAAAACAACTCTACCAGTTCTTTGGCATCCCGCTTGCTAAGCCCAAGCTTATCAAACAGATATTCTGACATTTCAGCTTTTGTAAGCGCCATAGGTTCAATCCCTCAATGATGCCTGGAATCGCTCTTTTAATGCCTCTACACATTTGGCGACGGTAGCGGCAATCTCCTCTTCTTCGAGTGTACGGCTGGTATCCTGAAGGATTAGGCTAATCGCAAGGCTTTTACTGCCTTCCGCCACACCTTTACCGCGGTACACGTCAAATAAGTTTACGCCAACTACCTGATTTACGCCAACTTTCTTACACTCGGTCAAAACATCAGCTGCAGGTACATTTTCAGCTACTACAACAGCGATATCGCGGCGGTTCGCCGGGAAACGTGAAATCTCGCGCGCCTGAGGCACCACGCGGTCTGCGAGCTTGTTCCACTCCAGTTCGAAGGCTAAAGTGCGGCCGTTCAAATCCAGTTTACGTTCCAGCTCCGGGTGAACAACCCCAATGAAACCAATACGTTCACCTTTCAGATAAATCGCTGCTGACTGGCCCGGATGCAGGGCGCTGTGCGTTTCTGCACGGAACTCGATGTCGGCTAATTTACCGGTCAGGTCCAGAACGGATTCCAGATCGCCTTTTAAATCATAGAAATCGACGGTCTCTTTTGCCAGATTCCAGTGCTCATCATTGCGGTTACCGCAAATAACACCGCCCAGCATCACGTCCTGGCGAATCCCCAGCGGCGCTTGAGTATCAGGTACGAAGCGTAAACCGCTCTCAAAGATACGCACACGGCTTTGCTGACGGTTCTGGTTATACACTACCGTACCCAGCAGGCCGGTCAGCAGCGACAGGCGCATGGCCGACATTTCGCTGGAGATCGGGCTTGGCAGAATCAGCGCCTCTTCACCCGCGTGAACCAGCTGCTGTACTTTCGGGTCAACGAAGCTGTAGGTAATCACTTCCTGATAGCCTTTGTCGTTGAGCATCGTTTTTACACGTTTCAGCGACAGATTGGCTTCGCGGTGGGTGCCCATAATCAGCCCCGCCTGCACCGGCTGATCGGGAATATTGTTATAGCCGTAAACGCGGGCAACTTCTTCCACCAGATCTTCTTCGATTTCCATATCGAAACGCCAGCTCGGTGCCACCGCCTGCCATTCGCCGTTACCTGCCGTCACTTCACAGCCCAGACGGGTAAGGATATCGCTGACCTGCGCATCATCAATATGATGGCCAATCAGACGATCGAGTTTGCTACGGCGCAGCGTGATGGTTGCTGCCTTCGGCAAGGTCGCTTCGTTGGTCACGTCGATGATCGGGCCGGCTTCGCCGCCGCAGATGTCGATCAGCAGACGGGTTGCACGTTCCATCGCTTTATACTGCAGCGCGGAATCAACACCACGCTCATAGCGATGAGAGGCGTCGGTGTGCAGGCCGTGACGACGTGCGCGACCGGTGATTGACAGCGGGCTGAAGAAAGCACACTCCAGCAGCACGTTCTGGGTTTCATCATTGACGCCAGAGTGTTCGCCACCAAAGATGCCGCCCATTGCCAGCGCTTTGTGATGGTCGGCAATCACCAGGGTGTCGGTATCGAGTTTGGCTTCACTGCCATCCAGCAGAACCAGCTTCTCGCCCTCTTTCGCCATACGCACGACGATGCCGCCGTCAATACGGTCGCAGTCGAACGCGTGCATCGGCTGGCCCAGCTCAAGCAGCACATAGTTGGTCACGTCAACGACCGCATCGATCGACCGAATGCCGCAGCGACGCAGCTTCTCTTTCATCCACAGCGGCGTCGGCGCTTTGACGTTGATGCCTTTGACCACACGGCCCAGGTAGCGCGGACAGGCGTCCGGCGCTTCAACGCTGATAGGCAGCGTATCGGCAATGGTCGCCGCGACCGGTGCGATTTCCGGCGCGTTCAGCGGAGATTTGTTCAGCACGGCCACATCACGGGCCACGCCGATGATACCTAAGCAGTCAGCGCGGTTCGGCGTGACGCTAATTTCGATGGTGTTATCGTCCAGCTTCAGGTATTCACGGATATCGGTGCCAATCGGCGCATCCGCCGGCAGTTCGATAATACCGCTATGATCGTCGGAAACACCGAGCTCGGAGAACGAGCACAGCATCCCTTCAGACGGCTCGCCACGCAGTTTAGCCGCTTTAATTTTGAAGTCGCCCGGCAGTACGGCACCGATGGTCGCTACCGCAACTTTCAGACCCTGACGGCAGTTTGGCGCGCCGCAGACGATGTCCAGCAGACGTTCGCCACCGACGTTGACTTTGGTTACCCGCAGTTTGTCAGCGTTCGGGTGCTGGCCGCACTCAACCACTTCACCAACCACGACGCCATTAAACGTCCCCGCCACCGGCTCAACGCCGTCAACTTCCAGGCCAGCCATGGTGATCTGGTTCGCCAGCGCTTCGCTGTCGATCGCCGGGTTCACCCACTCGCGTAACCACAGTTCACTGAATTTCATTATTCTGTCCTGCCCTTATTTAAACTGTTTGAGGAAACGCAAATCGTTTTCGAAGAACGCACGTAAATCGGTCACGCCGTAGCGCAGCATCGTCAGACGCTCCATCCCCATCCCGAATGCGAAGCCGGAATAGACTTCCGGGTCAATGCCGACATTACGCAGGACGTTCGGGTGCACCATGCCGCAGCCAAGCACTTCCAGCCACTTACCGTTTTTACCCATAACGTCAACTTCCGCGGACGGTTCGGTGAACGGGAAGTAGGACGGACGGAAACGAATCTGCAGATCTTCTTCAAAGAAGTTATTCAGGAAGTCATGCAGCGTCCCTTTCAGGTTGGTGAAGTTGATGTTGGTATCAACAATCAGGCCTTCCATCTGGTGGAACATTGGGGTGTGGGTCTGGTCGTAGTCGTTACGATAGACGCGGCCCGGGGCAATGATACGGATCGGCGGCTGCTGGTTTTCCATGGTGCGGATCTGCACGCCAGAGGTCTGGGTACGCAGCAGACGTGTGGCATCAAACCAGAAGGTGTCGTGATCGGCACGAGCCGGGTGGTGACCCGGGATATTCAGCGCATCAAAGTTGTGGTAATCATCTTCGATTTCCGGACCGGTCGCCACGGTAAAGCCCAGCTCACCGAAGAAGTTCTCGATACGGTCGATGGTGCGGGTTACCGGATGCAAGCCACCGTTTTCAATACGGCGCCCCGGTAAAGAGACGTCGATGGTCTCAGCGGCGAGGCGGGCGTTCAACGCGGCGCCTTCCAGGTCAGCTTTACGCGCGTTAAGCGCCTGCTGAACCTGCTCTTTCGCTTCATTGATGACCGCACCAGCGGCCGGACGCTCTTCTGGCGGCAGCTCACGCAGGGTGGTCATCTGAAGGGTCAGATGCCCTTTCTTACCCAGGTATTCCACGCGGACGTTGTCCAGCGCGGCAACATCTGATGCCTCATTAATGGCTGCCTTCGCACTGGCAACCAGCTCTGCGAGATGTGACATGGTTTTCCTCATTATGTCGGTGCAGACACCGGTTATGGTCATTATGTTGTTCTGACTATTTCGAGTTACAGGCAGCGCCGCGCATCACGTGGCAAAAAGATCTCTGTCGTCGCAGGCGCAAACTCACTAACGCCCCTGCAGCTTGAAATAGCATGAACGGGTTCATATACGAAAAAAGCCTCCACAGTGGGAGGCTTTCTGGCGCTGTTTTCCGTTTCATCTTTCACGCGCTAGCCTCCTGGATTCAGGTGCTAAAGTAAAAAAAGAAGCGGAAAATAGCAGCATTCATGCTTGCATTACCTTGTCAGGAACTAAACGTAAGAGCTGTATTGAAAAGCTTACAGCAATAAAAGTCAATCTTCTGATAGGGTTATGCCCGAAATAATTCTAAGACGGGCATAAACAAAAAGAGGGAGACAAGCTCCCTCTTTCAACTGGCTTATGCCAGAGCTGCTTTCGCTTTTTCGACCAGCGCGGTGAACGCTAATTTGTCGAATACTGCGATGTCAGCCAGGATCTTACGGTCGATTTCAACAGAGGCTTTTTTCAGGCCGTTGATGAATTTGCTGTAAGAAATACCGTTCTGACGTGCTGCTGCGTTGATACGCGCAATCCACAGTTGACGGAACTGACGCTTTTTCTGACGACGGTCACGATAAGCGTACTGACCAGCTTTGATAACAGCCTGGAAGGCAACGCGGTATACGCGAGAACGCGCACCGTAGTAGCCTTTAGCTTGTTTCAAAATTTTCTTGTGACGTGCACGGGCAACTACACCACGTTTTACGCGAGCCATATGTGCTCTCCTGTATCTATTCTAATTAAAAAGTTAAAAGGGTTAACGACTTATGCGTACGGCAGGCACGCGATTACCAGGCCCAGATCGCCTTTGGAAACCATGGCTTTCGGACGCAGGTGACGTTTACGCTTGGTAGCTTTTTTGGTCAGAATGTGACGCAGGTTAGCGTGCTTGTGCTTAAAACCACCTTTACCGGTTTTTTTGAAGCGCTTAGCAGCACCGCGTACGGTCTTAATTTTTGGCATTTTAATAACTTCCACTTCGCATTGTTAATAAACGAAACGTAGGCGAGCAACAACTGCGGAACCTAAAGGCTCCACAGACATTGCTACTTGAAGGCCTTACTGTTTCTTCTTAGGAGCGAGCACCATGATCATCTGGCGGCCTTCGATCTTCGTTGGGAAGGATTCGACTACTGCCAGTTCACTCAGATCGTCACGGACGCGCGTAAGCACTTCCATACCGATCTGTTGGTGGGCCATCTCACGACCGCGGAAACGCAGCGTGATCTTGGCCTTATCGCCATCTTCCAGAAAGCGAATCAGGCTGCGGAGTTTTACCTGATAGTCGCCATCATCGGTACCAGGTCGGAATTTGATTTCCTTAACCTGGATAACTTTTTGCTTCTTCTTCTGTTCCTTAGAAGACTTACTCTTTTCATAAAGGAACTTGCCGTAGTCCATAATACGACAAACTGGCGGTTCGGCGTTAGGGCTGATTTCAACTAAATCTACTCCGGCCTCTTCAGCCTTTTCGATAGCTTCTCTCAGACTCACAATACCCAGCTGCTCACCTTCCAGACCTGTTAAGCGAACTTCCAGGGCGCGAATCTCGCCATTGATACGATTCGGACGTGCCGTTTGAACTCGTTTTCCGCCTTTAATACCTTATTCCTCCAGTTGTTGAAGACTGCGGCTGCGAATCTCTTGTTGCAGCTTTTCGATCACTTCGTTTACGTCCATGCTGCCGAGGTCTTTACCACGACGGGTACGCACCGCAACTTTGCCGGCTTCGACTTCTTTGTCGCCACAGACCAGCATATACGGGACACGACGTAAAGTGTGCTCGCGGATTTTAAAGCCAATCTTCTCATTTCTCAAGTCCGCTTTTACCCGAATACCCGCATTTTGTAGTTTACGGGTCAATTCGTTAACGTATTCAGACTGAGAATCAGTAATATTCATCACTACAACCTGCACCGGCGCAAGCCAGGTTGGGAAGAAGCCGGCGAACTCTTCGGTCAGGATGCCAATGAAGCGCTCCAGTGAACCAAGAATGGCACGGTGAATCATTACCGGGACCTGACGCTCGTTACTTTCGCCAACATAAGAGGCGCTTAAACGCTGCGGCAGGGAGAAGTCCAGCTGCACAGTACCGCACTGCCATGCACGATCGAGGCAGTCATACAATGTAAATTCAATTTTCGGACCGTAGAACGCGCCTTCACCCAGTTGATATTCAAACGGGATATTGTTTTCTTCCAGCGCGACTGCCAGATCCGCCTCAGCACGATCCCAGGTCTCGTCACTACCGATACGTTTTTCCGGACGAGTTGAGAGTTTGACGACGATTTTCTCGAAGCCAAAAGTGCTGTACATATCGTAGACCATACGAATACAAGCGTTAACTTCATCACGTACCTGATCTTCAGTACAGAAGATGTGTGCATCATCCTGTGTGAAGCCACGTACGCGCATCAGGCCATGCAGTGCACCCGACGGCTCGTTTCGATGGCAGCTACCGAATTCTGCCATACGCAACGGCAGATCGCGGTACGATTTCAGACCCTGGTTAAAGATCTGTACGTGACCCGGGCAGTTCATCGGCTTGATGCAGTATTCACGGTTCTCAGAAGAGGTAGTGAACATCGCATCTTTGTAGTTGTCCCAGTGCCCGGTTTTTTCCCACAGCACGCGGTCCATCATGAACGGGCCTTTCACTTCCTGATACTGGTACTCTTTCAGTTTAGAACGTACGAAAGTTTCCAGTTCGCGGAAGATAGTCCAGCCGTCATTATGCCAGAACACCATTCCCGGCGCTTCTTCCTGCATATGATACAGGTCGAGTTGCTTACCGATCTTACGGTGGTCACGCTTAGATGCTTCTTCCAGACGCAGCAGATGCGCGTTAAGCGCTTTTTTATCGGCCCATGCGGTGCCGTAAATACGCTGCAGCATCTTGTTGTTGCTATCGCCACGCCAGTACGCGCCTGCGGTTTTCATCAGTTTGAAGTGATGACAGAAACGCATGTTCGGTACGTGCGGCCCACGGCACATATCGACATATTCTTCGTGATGGTACAAGCCAGGCTTGTCATCATGGGCGATGTTTTCATCAAGAATTGAAATCTTATAGGTTTCGCCACGCTTGACGAAGGTTTCACGCGCTTCGTGCCAGCTGACTTTCTTCTTGATGACGTCGTAGTTCTTTTCGGCGAGCTCATGCATACGTTTTTCGAGCGCGTCGATATCTTCCTGGGTCAGCGTATGGTCGAGGTCGACATCATAATAGAAGCCGTTGTCGATAACCGGGCCGATGGCCATTTTGGTATTGGGCCACAGTTGCTTAATGGCATGACCTAACAGATGCGCGCAGGAGTGACGAATGATCTCCAGCCCATCTTCATCTTTAGCGGTGATGATAGAGAGGGTTGCATCGTTTTCGATAGGGTCGCAGGCATCAACCAGCTCACCATTAACACGTCCGGCGATAGTCGCTTTCGCGAGGCCTGGACCAATATCCAGAGCAACATCCAGCGGGCTGACTGCGTGGTCAAAATGGCGTTGGCTGCCATCAGG
The DNA here is from genome assembly GCF_051131755.1 of Klebsiella sp. R445. Classification (NCBI taxonomy): domain Bacteria; kingdom Pseudomonadati; phylum Pseudomonadota; class Gammaproteobacteria; order Enterobacterales; family Enterobacteriaceae; genus Klebsiella; species Klebsiella sp. R445. The sequence goes on along the minus strand of NZ_CP180446.1, from coordinate 74,901 downwards.
AAGCGTAATTACAGGCATTTCATGTCCTTATTTGCAGTGGTGCCCCGCACGAAAGAGCACATACAAAACAATATAATCATAATTATCAACAAGTTGTAGCACAGCTCCCGCTTCACTCTGCGAAATATGAGGACGCCCGTTTACCGAACCGTTCCCACCTGTAGCCGCCTGCTGATAACACCGACCTTTAGTCTACACATCATTTCTGCGGGTTAAAAGTCTGAACAAGATAAATGGTTGCAATGATTGATAAAACAAGGGGGGTGGATAAAAAACGATGGGGTAATTCGTCAGGGGATAAACCATGAAACCGCGCTGCCGTCATTAAAATAATCAGGCGTAGAATACAGGAGAAAACATAAATGACTTGGGAGTAAAACTCGGGAAATAAACCGGTACATCTTTACCCGGCTTTATATTTCCTGAATTTAATATACGCGATGTACAGGCGAAATATCAGGACCACTCACCGGCAACAAGAGTATGCACATTAAAAGCATCATCCATAGTGTGGCCGGTTGATTGTGAACCGGGAGCAATATTAGAACCCGCTTCGACATCCGTCGCTTTGGCAATGCCAATTTGTGTATGTTCGGTAGCGCCTGACGGTGGGACCTGATCGGCGGCGAATGCGCCAAACGACAGGGTGCACAGCACGGCAGCCGCCATTGCGATTTTGCTATTTTTCATGATGGTGGTTCTCTTATTTACTTAAGGTTTTTCGGCAAAGCGTTCGTCTCTGTCGATAAACCACAGTATAGATCCAGATCACAACTTTGTCCGAGCCAATATTTAGCTATTTGTGTCAAATTAACGTAAAACATGTCAGAAGGCGTGTCGAATTAAGCAATTGTGAAGGAAATATGGAGGCTATTTTCTTTTTATAAAAAACAAAACTGAAGACCAAAAATAATAATGTCACTTATTGCTAATTTCAAAACAATCAGGCCGGATTTACCGGCCTGAAATATATTACATTTTATAACCTAGCGACAGCGTGGTGCGACGATCGGTGTGCTCTGGCGCCGATGCCGGCGGCTCGGAGTTCCAGGTCAGATTGTAGGCAACACGCAGTGCGAAATGCGCATTGATTGCGACGTTTAATGCGCTTTCCGAGTTCAGCGTCGTGTCCTGCGCGCCAAAGACCGATACACCCTGAGTGAACTTGGTGTTATCCGTCATCTGCCAGGCCCAGGTGCCGGACGCATAGCCCAGCGGCTGGGTATCGTTGTCGCCATCGGTAAACTCGTCATAACGTACACCAGGACCGAATTCAAAACGCAGACTGTGGACCGGGCCGTTGAGGATCTGGCGACCGTAACCGGCGGTTAATACATCGCGCTGCTGATAACCGTTATAGCGATCGGTCAACCAGCTGGCCTGACCAAAGACATAGTTGCTGTCGGTCAGGTTGTAACGGCTACGACCACCCACCGCATACTTCTCGGAAGAGCGCTGGTCGTTCGACGAGGTGTTGCTGGCATTACCCCACAGCGACCATGCCGTGGTGCTGCCGTACCAGGTGAGTGTTGAATCCGCAGTCATTGAAGAACTTTTCGTATTTCCGGACTGCGCCAGATAACCGGCGTTAACAGCACCTTCGAAAGGTTTTTTGGCAGTGGAAGGGTCATCCATAACAGTAAAAACGGAATCATCGGCCAGTGCGTGCATAGACGCAAAGAGCCCCCCCGCCAGCAATGCCGCTGCGGGTACTGTCATCAAAAGCTTCATTTAATTTAGAGTCCGTACAACATAAAGAGAGACCCGTCGGGTCCCGGAAACTTTCGCAAGGATCGCTATACGCGTCATCCTTCAGGCTACTTCTTTGCTGGCGCCGCTAAGACTTCCTCTATCACAGCATGTGCTGTGCTCCCGGAGGTAAATCTTTCCTTGCCGCCTCGACGCATCTTGAATGATTTTTTGTATCTTGCAGGTCCAATGAAAGGCAGAGAATTATAAAAAAGCACGATTAACATAGCAATCAATTACTATTTCATTTTTTGAATAAGACAGCTCTCAGAACAATCATTATTTCATAATGATAAAAATAAATAGCGCTTTACAAAACACCACCTGCCACCGCTTCCCCTTCCAGACAAGAAGTGCCATGCTTAAAACCACAGCAGCTAAATTCGTATCATGGAGGAATCTGGATGACCAAAATCTATACGCTTACGCTGGCCCCTTCGCTCGACAGCGCCACGCTGACCCCGCAAATCTATCCTGAAGGTAAACTTCGTTGCAGCGCGCCGGTTTTCGAACCCGGCGGCGGCGGCATTAATGTCGCGCGCGCCATCACCTTCCTTGGCGGTACGGCCACGGCGATTTATCCGGCCGGTGGCGCCACCGGGGAACACCTCACCGCCCTGCTGGAAAGTGAACATGTTCCGGTGGACACCATCGACGCTCAGGACTGGACACGGCAAAACCTGCATGTGCACGTCAGCACCAGTGGCGAGCAATACCGTTTTGTCATGCCAGGGGCCGCCTTAACGGCAGAAGAATTCCAGCGGCTGGAAGAAAAAGTGCTGGCTATCGAACCGGGTTCGTTGCTGGTCGTCAGCGGCAGTCTTCCGCCGGGCATTAGCGTTGATGACCTGACCCAACTGGTCAAAAACGCGCAGCAGCACGGACTACGCTGCATTATTGACAGCTCCGGCGACGCGCTGGCGGCGGCATTGACCGTCGGCAATATCGAGCTGGTGAAACCCAACCAAAAAGAGCTCAGTGCTCTGGTCCAGCGCGATCTCAGCCAGCCGGATGATGTGCGTCAGGCCGCGGAAGAGTTAATCCATTCGGGCAAAGCACGCCGGGTGGTAGTTTCTCTCGGTCCCCAGGGGGCGCTGGGCGTTGATGCCAACGGTAGTGTTCATGTCGTACCGCCGCCGATGAAAAGTCAAAGCACCGTCGGTGCCGGTGACAGCATGGTCGGCGCCATGACCCTGCGTTTGGCTAAAAATGCCAGTCTGGAAGACATGGTCCGCTTCGGCGTCTCCGCCGGCAGCGCCGCCACCATCAACCAGGGCACCCGGCTGTGCTCGCTGGAAAACACGCAAAAAATCTACCGCTACCTCTGCGGTCGCTAATTCCCCTTCCCTCTGCTCGCGCAGAGGGAGTCGCCAAATCATCATCTTGGTCTATGCTAAAAATTTCATGGTTTACAACAGGGTGAAAAATGAGCACAGAAATTGTTACTCACGTCGCAACGGTTAACTTTCAGGAAGAGACGCTAACCGAAATTAACGAACTCAGTAATCACCTCACCCGTGCAGGATTCACTCTCGTGCTCAATGATGAGAACGGCAAGGTTCATGAGCTGGGTACTAACACCTTCGGCATGATCTCAGCGCAGACGACGGATGAAGTCAAAGCGTTGTGTGCCGGACTGGCGGAAACCGCGCTCGGTCGTCCCGTTGACGTCACGGTCACCACATTTGATGCGTGGTTGAAAGCTCAATAAGTGCGATTAGCGCAGCGGAAAGCACCAGTTGTGCGTTAGTTCGAATTTTACACCGGGGTTATGAGCTAACCTTATGAAATGGTGGAAAACAAGGGGAGAGACAGCATGTGGCAAGCTATCAGTAATTTGTTAAGCGACTGGCACACTGAAGCAGCTGAAATCGAACTGCGCAATGAACTACCCGGTGGTGAGATTCACGCAGCCTGGCACCTGCGTTTCGGTGGGCGAGATTACTTTGTCAAATGTGATGAACGTGAGTTGCTGCCTATCTTTACCGCTGAAGCTGACCAGCTGGAGCTGTTGTCGCGCAGTAACACCGTTAGCGTCCCGCAGGTTTATGCCGTCGGCAGCGATCGCGATTACAGCTTTGTGGTGATGGAGTATCTGCCCCCTCGCCCGCTGGATGCGCACAACGCCTTTTTACTCGGGCAGCAAATTGCGCACCTGCATCAGTGGAGCGATCAGCCGCAGTTCGGGCTGGATTTTGATAACGATCTTTCCACCACGCCGCAGCCCAACGCCTGGCAACGCCGCTGGTCGACGTTTTTTGCCGAACAGCGCATCGGCTGGCAGCTGGAACTGGCTGCCGAAAAAGGGCTCAACTTCGGCGACATCGATACGATTGTCGATCATGTGCAACAGCGCCTCAGCAATCACCAGCCTCAACCGTCGCTGCTGCACGGCGATCTCTGGTCCGGTAACTGCGCGCTTGGGCCAAACGGCCCCTACATCTTCGACCCCGCCTGCTACTGGGGTGACAGAGAGTGCGACCTTGCCATGCTGCCGCTGCACCCGGAACAGCCGCCGCAGATCTACGACGGCTATCAGTCGGTTTCGCCGCTACCTTCCGGGTTCCTCGACCGCCAGCCGGTGTATCAGCTTTACACACTGTTGAACCGGGCGATTTTGTTCGGCGGGCAGCACCTGGTGGTGGTGCAAAAAGCGCTGGATGACGTGCTACTGGAAAAGGCCCCATAGGGGCCTTATTACGGTTACTGATTACTGTGCGGTTAGCTGATTTCCACACCTTTCAGGCGGAATTTGATGGTCATCGTCACGCCGGAGCCCGGCTTACCTACTTCATAACGCCATTTACGCAGCGCGTTTTTGACTTCACGTTCAAACATATTCGCCGGCTGTGCGGAGAGAATGACCACGTTATCAATCCGCCCGTCTGGCGTCACATCGAATTTAACGCGAACTGAACCTTCAATACGCAGCGCCTGGGCGCGTGCCGGGTATGCGGGTTGGTTGCGGCTCAATGCTCTCGGGCCACTCGGCGTCGTCAGCGTTGGCTTCGCGTTCGCCGTGGCGGTGCTCGGCTGGGTACGCGCCGGTGCGGTATTCGTCGATTCAAACGGTGAGACCGCCTTCGGTTCCGCCGGCTTCACTTCGCGCTTCGGCTGCTCAACTTTTTTCTCAGGTTTTGGCTTCGGCTTCGGTTTTGGCTTCGGCTCAGGCTTATGGATAACCACCGGCGCTTCTTTCGGCGGCTCCGGCTCCGGCACCACTTCCGGTTCAGGCTCTGGCTCGACGACAGGTTCAGCCACCGGCTGCACTGCCTGAGGCGGTTCGAGATCCGCTGGCGCGACCATGGTTATCTCGATGGGCTGAGAGGGCGATGGCCTTTCAATAACCTGATGTACCGAGGTGTAAAGCAGCCCGGCTACAACGGCACCGTGGATAACCACAGACAGCAGCGTCGGCCACGGGAAGCGGCGAGGTAAATCAAGGGTCATTGCGCTCATAGTCGTTTCTGTTGAAAAATGATGGTCTGATTTTAAATGCAAATAGCAATCATATTCAATAAGCCGTGTTATCTGGCATCAATATTTGCCTCATTTTGTGGAAAAAAAACGTTGAGGCCAGACATTTTCGTGCTGACTCGCATCTTTGCATTGCAGTCAACGGTGGATTCACTTAACGTGATTCGCCAATTTATTGATAAGGAGCCTTGCCGTGCTTTACGTTATCTACGCTGAAGACATCGCCGATTCTCTGGAAAAACGCATGTCGGTTCGCCCTGCCCATCTGGCACGTTTACAATTATTACGTGATGAAGGTCGTCTGCTGACCGCCGGCCCAATGCCGGCAGTTGACAGTAATGAACCTGGCGCGGCTGGCTTTACCGGTTCAACGGTCATTGCAGAGTTTGAATCGCTGGAAGTGGCAAAAGCATGGGCAAATGATGACCCTTATAACGCCGCTGGGGTATATCAGAACGTGTCAGTAAAACCTTATAAGCAGGTTTTCTGAGACCGGTTGGGCGCTTAAAGAACAGAGGCACCGTAAACGGTGCCTTTCTTATCGGTACTCAGCTATCAGTAATCAGTGAAGACAAACAGCAGGGAGCCACGTTGTCGTTTCACCAACTCCTTTCTGATAGAAAGGATGCGCATGTTGCGGCGCGATTGGGCCTCCAGCCAGCGGGACTTACGGCGACTCACCTGTCTTAGCATACGCCAGCGCCCTACTTCCGTTCTACTACGCTTCATTGCTACTACTCTACAAGTGAAAAACAGTCCACATTATAAACCTATGAATCTGGCAGACCAACGCTTTCGCTGTGTTTTTATTTGCCAGATGCATGTTGATGCGTAAACTCATGACATAGAGTAATTCAAAAGGATTTTTCATCTATGACAACCTTTTACACGGTAGTGAACTGGCTGGTCATTCTTGGTTACTGGCTACTCATCGCCGGTGTAACGTTACGCATATTGATGAAACGGCGCGCCGTTCCCTCCGCAATGGCGTGGTTACTCATTATCTATATTCTGCCGCTGGTCGGGATTATCGCCTATCTCTCCTTCGGCGAACTGCATCTGGGCAAACGCCGGGCAGAACGAGCCCGGGCGATGTGGCCTTCTACCGCCAAATGGCTTAACGACCTTAAAGCCTGCAAACATATCTTTGCCGATGATAACAGCCCGGTTGCGGAATCCTTGTTCCAGCTCTGCGAGCGCCGTCAAGGGATTGCCGGTGTTAAAGGTAACCAGCTCCAGCTGCTGACGGAGTCGGATGATGTAATGCAGGCGCTGATACGCGATATCCAGTTGGCCCGGCACAACATCGAGATGGTGTTTTACATCTGGCAGCCTGGTGGAATGGCCGATAACGTTGCCGAATCGCTGATGGCCGCAGCACGACGCGGCGTTCATTGCCGCCTGATGCTGGATTCGGCCGGGAGCGTCGCCTTCTTCCGCAGTCCGTGGGCGGCGATGATGCGCAACGCCGGAATTGAAGTTGTCGAAGCGCTGAAGGTCAATCTGATGCGTGTGTTTCTGCGCCGCATGGACCTGCGCCAGCACCGCAAAATGGTCATGATTGATAACTATATTGCCTATACCGGCAGTATGAACATGGTCGATCCGCGTTTCTTTAAACAGGATTCCGGTGTGGGTCAGTGGATTGATTTGATGGCGCGTATGGAAGGCCCGGTCGCCACCTCAATGGGCATTGTCTACTCCTGCGACTGGGAAATTGAGACCGGCAAGCGCATTCTTCCGCCACCGCCGGACCTCAATATCATGCCCTTTGAAGAGGCCAGCGGCCATACTATCCACACTATCGCCTCGGGCCCGGGCTTCCCGGAGGACCTGATTCATCAGGCATTGCTGACCGCCGCCTATTCCGCCAAAGAACACCTGATCATGACCACGCCGTACTTCGTGCCCAGCGACGATCTGCTGCATGCGATCTGTACGGCAGCGCAGCGCGGGGTCGACGTCAGCATTATCCTGCCGCGGAAGAATGATTCACTGCTGGTCGGCTGGGCCAGCCGGGCCTTCTTTACCGAACTGCTGGCCGCCGGGGTAAAAATTTATCAGTTCGAAGGTGGCCTGCTGCATACTAAGAGTGTCCTGGTTGACGGCGAGCTTAGCCTGGTCGGTACGGTGAACCTCGATATGCGTAGCCTGTGGCTTAATTTCGAAATCACCCTGGTGATTGATGACGTCGGATTCGGCGGCGATCTGGCGGCCGTTCAGGATGATTATATTTCCCGTTCGCGCCTGCTGGATGCGAAGCTGTGGTTAAAACGTCCGCTGTGGCAACGGATCGCTGAGCGACTGTTTTACTTCTTCAGTCCGTTGCTGTAAAACGTGCCAATCAGATGTTTAACGGGTAGCAATCATGGATATGGATTTAAACAATCGCCTGACCGAAGACGAAACGCTTGAACAAGCGTATGACATCTTCCTGGAGCTGGCTGTCGACAACCTCGATCCGGCGGATGTCATTCTGTTCAACCTGCAGTTTGAAGAGCGCGGCGGTGCCGAGCTGTTTGACCCTGCGGCGGACTGGGAAGAGCATGTCGATTACGACCTGAACCCGGACTTCTTCGCCGAAGTGGTGATTGGCCTTGCCGATACCGATGGTGGCGAAATTAATGATATCTTCGCGCGCATTCTGCTGTGCCGTGAAAAAGATCATAAGCTGTGCCATATCCTGTGGCGTGAATAAGCGCCCTGCTCGCCGCAACAGCTAAAAAAATGGCAGCCGCTCATCAGACCGGCTGCCATTTTATTTTCACTCTCCCGTCACTCCGGCAGTTCACTCCCGCAGGCATTGCAATAGCGTGCATTTTTATCATGCGCCGTGTGCTGACAGCTGGAGCACGTCCGACGAGCACGACGCTCCTGCAACGAGCTGGTCATATGGGTGGTAATCAGCCCCGTCGGGATCGCAATAATCGAGTAGCCGATTAAGATTAGGATCGACGCCAGCACCCTTCCCATTGGGGTATGCGGGGTGATATCCCCATAGCCTACCGTTGTGATGGTGACGATTGCCCAGTACACCGACGCATTTAAGGTGGTGAAACCATATTCCGGGCCTTCAATCAGGTACATCAGCGATCCGAAAATCACCATCACGATCGCAATAAATGAATAGAACAGGATTAACTGATGGCGGGCGCTGACGACGGCCACCCAGAAAATATTCAGTGACGGCATAAACCGCAGCAGTTTGAGAATACGCAAACAGCGGATCGCCCGCATCGCTCGCCAGGCAAAAACATAATTAAGGCTCATTTCCGGCCACATCCACATGACATAGAGCGGCAGAATCGTGGCGAGATCGATGATACCCCAAAAGCTAAAAATATAGCTCAGTGGTTTCGGCCAGGTGGCAATACGCAGGATATATTCCAGGGTAAAAACGACGGTAACAAAAATCTCAAGCCAGACAAAAATATGCCATTCATCAAAGGTCAGATGATATTGCGTGCCAAGACCAGACTCGACAAATATCACCAGCACGCTGAGCAGCGCAAACATGCCGCACAGGGCTTCAAAGCGGCGCCCGGAGCGTCGGGATTGATCGAAGAGTAAATGATACAGCCGCTGGCGGGCGGAATAAGCATGGACGGCCACGTTAACCTCTCAAAAAATAAGGGGCTGACCTACGTCAGCCCCTGAGATTATAACGGGTCTACCTTCAGACAGGAAACCGCATGACGGAAGCTGCCCTCCAGCACCGGTCGTGTTTTCGCACACTCCGGCCCGGCAATAGGACAGCGGGTACGGAACACGCATCCCGATGGCGGGTTAATCGGCGAGGGTAGCTCGCCCTCCAGCAGCTGGATGGTTTTATTCTTTTCCAGATCCGGGTCCGGAACCGGTACCGCGGACATCAGAGCCTTGGTATAAGGGTGCAGCGGATTATGGTACACCTCATCATAGGTGCCCAGCTCCACCGCGTGCCCGAGATACATCACCAGGACGCGATCGGAAATGTGCTTCACCACCGCCAGGTCATGGGCGATAAAAATCAGCGACAGGCCCATTTCCCGTTGTAGCTGCTGCAGCAGGTTGACTACCTGCGCCTGAATCGACACGTCCAGCGCCGATACCGGCTCATCACAGATAATCAGCTTCGGTTCCAGGATCAGCGCGCGGGCAATACCAATACGCTGGCACTGGCCGCCGGAGAACTCGTGCGGATAGCGGTTGATCAGGTTGGGTAACAGCCCCACCTTCATCATCATCGCTTTAACCTTGTCACGCACTTCCTGACGCGTCATTTTCGGATGATAGGTGCGCAGCGGCTCAGCAATAATCTCACCGATCGTCATACGCGGGTTCAGCGAGGCCAGTGGATCCTGGAAAATCATCTGGATATCGCTGCGCACCGCACGCCACTCTTCCTGTTTCATGCCGAGCAAATCTTTGCCAAGCCAGGCCACTTTGCCATCGGTCGCTTTCACCAGGCCAATAATCGCCCGCGCAAAAGTCGATTTACCGCAGCCGGACTCGCCAACGACGCCCAGGGTTTCACCTTCGTACAGACGCAACGTGACGCCATCGACCGCTTTCAACGTTTTGGCCGGCTGCCAGAACCACTGTTTCCCGTCCTTGATATCGAAATGGACTTTCAGGTCGGCGATTTCGAGCAAGACTTTTCTTTGTTCGGTAACGGCATTCATAGCAGATCCCCTACTGGTTGAAAGCAGGCGCGCAGGCGGCCCGGTGCAAACTCCTCCAGCGGTGGAGCACTATGGCAAATTTCCATCGCATGCGGGCAGCGCGGCTGGAACGGACAGCCTTTTGGCAGACGCAGCAGGTTGGGCGGGTTGCCCGGAATGGTCAGCAGCGACTCGCCTTCGGCATCCAGGCGCGGCACCGCGTTCAGCAGGCCAATCGAGTACGGATGCGAAGGATGATAAAACACATCGCGCGCCATCCCATATTCCATGGTGCGTCCGGCGTACATCACCAGCACTTTGTCACAGATCCCGGCAACCACACCGAGATCGTGAGTAATCATGATGATCGCAGTATTGAACTCGCGCTTGAGCTCATTCAGCAGGGTCATGATCTGCGCCTGAACGGTCACATCCAGCGCGGTAGTCGGTTCATCGGCAATCAGCAGTTTTGGCCGACACAGCAACGCCATGGCAATCATCACGCGTTGACGCATCCCGCCGGAAAACTCGTGCGGGTACATTTTCATGCGCTTGCGCGCTTCCGGCATTTTGACCGCATCGAGCATCTTCACCGACTCTTCAAACGCTTCGGCTTTGCCCATACCTTTATGCAGCATCAACACTTCCATCAGCTGCTCACCCACCCGCATGTAAGGGTTCAGGGAGGTCATCGGGTCCTGGAAGATCATTGAAATTTGTTCGGCACGCAGCTTATTCAGCTCATGTTCCGGCAAATTAAGGATCTGGCGGCCGTTAAATAACGCCGAGCCGCCGATATTGCCGTTAGAGGCCAGCAGGCCCATCAAGGCAAATGCGGTCTGCGATTTACCGGAGCCCGATTCACCGACGATGCCCAGAGTTTCCCCGGCACGCAGGTTAAAATTGAGGTCATTGACCGCCGTAACATCGCCATCCGGTGTCTTAAAGGTCACGCGGAGATCTTTTACATCCAGCAGCAGGCCAGATTGTTGCTGCGCCTGCGGCGCTTTTGCCGTTTCAATTATGCTCATGACGGCGCTCCTTAACGGTCTTTCGGGTCGAGGGCATCACGCAGGCCATCGCCGATAAAGTTGAAACAGAACAGCGTTACCACCAGGAAACCGGCAGGGAACAGCAGCAGCCATGGCGATACTTCCATGGAGTTAGCACCATCACTGAGTAATGCGCCCCAGCTGCTCAGCGGCTCCTGGGTACCCAGACCAAGGAAGCTTAAGAAGGATTCAAACAGGATCATGCTTGGCACCAGCAGCGAGGCGTACACCACCACCACTCCCAGCACGTTCGGCACGATATGGCGAACCACAATATTAAAGGTGGATACCCCGCCAACCTGCGCTGCTTCGATAAACTCTTTACGTTTAAGGCTCAGCGTCTGGCCGCGCACGATACGCGCCATATCCAGCCAGGAGACCATCCCGATAGCCACGAAAATCAGCAGGATGTTCTGGCCGAAGAAGGTGACCAGCAGGATGACGAAGAACATGAACGGGAAGGAGTTGAGGATCTCCAGCAGACGCATCATTACCGAATCCACTTTGCCGCCCAGATAGCCGGAGAGCGAACCGTAGAGCGTCCCCAGCACCACCGCCACCAGCGCGGCAGCCACACCAACCATCAGCGAGATACGCCCACCGATGGCGACGCGAACCAGAAGGTCACGACCGGAAGAGTCGGTGCCAAAGTAGTGGCCGGACTCCATCTCCGGTGCGCTGGACATCATGCCCCAGTCGGTATCAAAGTAGGAGAACTGGGATACCATCGGTGCAATGGTCACGAACAGCGCGATAATCACCAGCACAATCAGGCTGGCAACCGCGGCGCGGTTATGCATAAAGCGGCGGCGGGCATCCTGCCACAGGCTACGTCCCTCAACTTCGAGCTTTTCACTGAAGTTTTCCAGCGCTTCGCTATTTTTCTTACTTAACATCATGGCGAACCCCGGCTTCAGTAGCGAATCTTCGGATCGATAACGGCATACAGCACGTCAACAATCGCGTTAAACAGAATAGTCAGCGCGCCGACCAGAATGGTCAGACTCAACACCAGTGAATAGTCGCGGTTCAACGCGCCATTCACGAACAGCTGACCAATTCCCGGAAGACCGTAGATCGTTTCGATGACCATTGAACCGGTGATGATCCCAACAAACGCGGGCCCCATATAAGAAAGGACCGGCAGCAGTGCAGGCTTCAGCGCATGGCGGAAGATAATCCGGCGCATCGGCAGCCCTTTCGCCCGGGCGGTACGGATGAAGTTAGAGTGCAGAACTTCAATCATTGAGCCGCGGGTAATACGCGCGATACTGGCGATATAGGCTAACGACAGGGCCACCATCGGCAGGATCATAAATTTCAACGCCCCACCGTTCCAGCCACCGCCGGGCAGCCAGTGCAAGGTGATGGCGAATATCATCACCAGCAGCGGCGCGACCACGAAACTGGGTATCACTACCCCGGTCATGGCCACCCCCATCACCGCATAATCCCACTTGGTGTTTTGTTTCAGTGCCGCAATCACCCCCGCAGTGACGCCAAGAATGACCGCCAACAAAAAGGCGGCAAGACCTAATTTGGCAGAGACCGGGAAGCTCGAGGCCACCAGATCGTTTACCGAATAGTCTTTGTATTTAAAAGAAGGACCGAAATCACCGTGCGCCAGTTGTTTCAGATAATGAAAATACTGGGTCATGATGGGGTCATTTAAATGGTATTTGGCTTCGATATTCGCCATGACTTCCGGCGGCAGTGTGCGTTCACCAGTGAACGGACTCCCCGGTGCAAGACGCATCATGAAGAAAGAAATTGTAATTAGAATGAATAGCGTCGGAATCGCTTCCAGACAGCGACGAAATATAAATTTTAACATTGCCCGTACCTTCTGGCCTGTGCCTATCGAGTGCGATGAATTCAGACACGGTGGGGCAAGCTGCGCCTGCCCCACGTATTGCCATTAATGTTTGATAATATACAGATTTTTAACGTAGATATTATCTAACGGGTCTTTACCGGTGTAGCCACCGACCCACGGTTTAACCAGACGGGCGTTGACATAATAGAACACCGGTACGATCACAGAGTCTTTATCCAGCTGTTGTTCCGATTGCGCGTACAGGTCTGCACGTTTCGCATCATCAGTGGTCTGCAGGGTTGCAGCGATGATCTTATCGAAAGCCGGGCTCTTATAATGAGAGGTGTTGTTTGAGCTGTCGCTCAACATGGTATTAAGGAAGGAAGTCGGTTCGTTGTAATCCGCACACCAGCCGGCACGCGCCACATCGAAGGTCCCCTGATGACGATTATCGAGGAAGGTTTTCCATTCCTGATTTTCCAGCTTCACGTTGGCACCCAGATTTTTCTTCCAGATGGAGGCAACGGCAATCGCTAGTTTTTTATGCAAATCAGAGGTGTTATACAGCAGATTAAAGGTCAGCGGTTTATCAGCGGTATATCCCGCTTCAGCCAGCAGTTTTTTCGCTTCTTCGTTACGCTTGTCCTGAGTCCAGTTGAACCACTCTGGTTTAACAACTTTCATCCCATCGGTATATGGCGGCGTATAGCTATAAGCCGGCAGGTCGCCCTGGTTTTTCACTTTATTGACAATAATGTCGCGATCCAGCGCCATTTTAAGGGCGGTACGTACACGCACGTCGGTAAACGGTGCTTTCTGGTTATTAATTTCGTAGTAATAGGTGCACAGATACGGATCGACGTGAACTTCTTTCGGGATCTCTTTCTTCAGTTTCTGGAACAGTTCAATCGGCATGTTGTTATAGGTCATGTCAATTTCGCCGCTGCGATAACGGTTAACGTCAGTTACTTCCGAAGCAATCGGCAGGTAGGTAACCTGATTAACGACGGTTTTCGCGTTATCCCAGTAGTTGGTATTACGCTCAAGCACAATACGCTCGTTCACCACCCAGTCTTTCAGTTTATAAGCGCCGTTGGTGACGATATTGGCAGGCTGGGTCCACTTCTCACCGTATTTTTCAATAGCGGCTTTAGGGACCGGAGAAACTGATGGGTGAACCAGCAGTTTATAGAAATAAGGAACCGGTTCGCTCAGCGTGACTTCGAAGGTTTTATCATCGATGGCTTTCACGCCCAGGTCGCTGGTCGGTTTTTTGCCGGCGATAATCTCATCGACATTCAGCACGTGGCCGTATTGCAGGTAGCTGGCGTAAGGGGAAGCGGTTTTTGGATCAGCCAGGCGTTGCCAGCTGTAAACGAAATCTTGTGCGGTGACCGGCGAGCCGTCAGACCATTTTGCATCTTTGCGAATATGGAACGTCCAGACTTTAAAATCTTTATTATCCCAGGACTCCGCCACGCCAGGAATTGGATGGCCTTCTACATCGCCGATCACTAATCCTTCAAACAAATCGCGGTTAATGTTGGATTCCGGCACGCCTTCAATTTTATGCGGATCCAGCGATTGCACTTCTGCGCCGTTATTACGAACCAGCGTTTGCTTGTCCGCCAACTGCACTCCAGCAGGTACATCTGCCGCCATGGCAACATTGGCGGTAATTAGCGCAGAGAGAACCCCTGCAGCTACCAGACTTTTTTTGGTGATGATGGTCATTGTGTTGTTACTCCATTCATTATAATTACTGGCTATTTAACCAGCCTGTTTTTTTCCCCTTGCGGGATTCTGTACAGTGCAGGAGTTTTTGCTGCTGTCAGACTTTACTGCTTGCTATCACCGACTTATTTATTACGGCCGCTCAAACGGCAGCCTTAGCGTCGATTCTTTCACCCGCTTATTCAGGGTGGTCGCAACGAGTTAATTAATAATGATTCTCATTTACGTATATTTTTGAGCGAAGGATCAGGCCGGAAAATATCAAAAGGCCATCACCACCGCCAATGCAATTTGCAAATATGTTACCGAATTCTCTTTTATCTTTGTTCTTACCCTACCGCCCTGTCCTGCTTTCAAAACTCTGGCAGAGTAAAGCATTTATATTTCATACAGATAAGTTTTCAACCTTCGGTCAAAGCCCCGGCAACGTGGCGATGATGCTTTTTTGTACGAAAATTTAACAATAGATTATTTTTTAGCACATTCATCTGCTCTGATAGTGAAATTACTAATATCATTTCAATTATCCAACGGCAAGCACCAGAGAATGATGTGAAGAAAATAACAGTTATTACGAAGAGGATAAAGTGAGGGAAACAGAGAGAAAATTCAATAACTACATGATAATAAAAGACAAAAACAAACATCACGGAAAAGTATTTTACGCGCCTGTATCAGCTATATTGATATGTTTTGCTAATAATCAAAAAAGGCGGAACGCTGAGCTCCGCCGGATGTCAGTCGGCTTACCCCACCAGACCAGGAAACAGGGCTTTAATACCGGTGACGATAAACTCAATACCCAGCGCCATCAGCAACAGACCCATAATACGGGTGATGACGTTGATCCCCGTTTGCCCGAGAAGGCGAACCAGCCATGGCGCCATGCGGAAAATACCCCAACAGCACAGCGCAAACAGTGCGATCGCGACCGAGAAACCAAACAGGTGCGCCACGGTGTGATAGCGAGTCCCCCAGACGATGGTCGAACTAATCGCCCCTGGCCCGGCCATTAACGGCAATGCCAGCGGCACAACTCCAATGCTTTCACGAATCGCAGTTTCTGATTTTTCCTGCTTGTTTTGTTTATCCTCACCCAGTTTGCCGCTGATCATCGACATCGCGATGGTCACCACCAGGATCCCGCCGGCAATACGGAATGAATCAATAGAAATGCCGAAGACCTGCAATATGGCGTCACCGAGGAACAGCGAAGTCCACAGAATGATGGCGACGGAAAGGTTTGCCGTCAGGTTGGTTTTATTGCGGATCGCCGCCGTCTGGTAGCTGGTCATACTAATGAAGACGGGAATGATGCCGACCGGGTTTACCAGCGCAAATAACCCGATGAAAAACTTGAAGTAAGCTGAAAAATCAAACAACGGTTGGATCACAGTGCGCTCCGCAGCATCATTAATAATGGCTGTTGACAGTTAGTCACATAAAATATTCGCGCAGAAGATACGCTTTTTGGCAGCATAATTCATCTAAAATGTGCGTATAACTGTGACAAAACCGGATGTTATATATTTGTTTCCGCCATGCTACTTACTCACTTATTTTGCATAATTATTATTACACTTGATTTAACCGGTCAATAAACAACCAGCTGAAAGGTGTCAGCTTCACGTAAACTTGATCTAAATCACGTAAATCGTACTCAGAAGTGAGTAACCTTGTTCACACCAAAGAGTGCAAAACAGCGGTACCTGAGAGGCAACACCCACAAGCTTATTTAGTAAATCAATGAAGCCAGCAGCGTCTAAATCGCCTCTTAACATTTAGATGCAAGCTGTTAACAGGCTGACTATACTGTCGAATCGAGCTACTGATTTACTAAAAAAGTTTAACATTATCAGGAGAGCATTATGGCTGTTACTAATGTCGCTGAACTTAACGCACTCGTAGAGCGCGTAAAAAAAGCCCAGCGTGAATATGCCAGTTTCACTCAAGAACAAGTTGATAAGATCTTCCGTGCAGCCGCTTTGGCTGCCGCAGATGCTCGAATCCCTCTCGCTAAAATGGCCGTTGCCGAATCCGGCATGGGCATTATCGAAGACAAGGTCATCAAAAACCACTTCGCTTCCGAATACATCTATAACGCATATAAAGATGAAAAGACCTGCGGTGTTCTCTCTGAAGACGACACTTTCGGTACTATCACTATCGCCGAACCAATCGGTATTATCTGCGGTATCGTTCCGACGACTAACCCGACTTCCACAGCAATCTTTAAATCACTGATCAGTCTGAAGACGCGTAACGCGATCATCTTCTCCCCACATCCGCGTGCTAAAGATGCAACCAACAAAGCCGCTGATATCGTGCTGCAGGCTGCTATTGCCGCTGGCGCACCGAAAGATCTGATCGGTTGGATCGACCAGCCTTCCGTTGAACTGTCTAACGCGCTGATGCATCACCCGGACATTAACCTGATCCTCGCGACCGGTGGTCCAGGCATGGTTAAAGCAGCATACAGCTCCGGTAAACCTGCTATCGGTGTTGGTGCAGGTAACACGCCGGTTGTTATCGACGAAACCGCTGATATCAAACGTGCCGTTGCTTCTGTACTGATGTCTAAAACCTTCGATAACGGCGTTATCTGTGCTTCTGAACAGTCTGTTGTGGTCGTTGACTCCGTATATGACGCCGTTCGCGAGCGTTTCGCCAGCCATGGCGGCTACATGCTGCAGGGCAAAGAGCTGAAAGCAGTTCAGGACATCATCCTGAAAAACGGCGCACTGAACGCCGCTATCGTTGGTCAGCCGGCAGCCAAAATTGCTGAACTGGCAGGCTTCACCGTTCCGGCCACCACCAAGATCCTGATTGGTGAAGTAACCGACGTTGATGAAAGCGAGCCGTTTGCTCACGAAAAACTGTCCCCGACGCTGGCAATGTACCGCGCGAAGAACTTCGAAGACGCTGTTGATAAAGCTGAAAAACTGGTTGCGATGGGCGGTATCGGTCATACCTCTTGCCTGTACACCGACCAGGATAACCAGCCGGCCCGCGTGACCTACTTCGGTCAGATGATGAAAACCGCGCGTATCCTGATTAACACCCCGGCATCTCAGGGTGGTATCGGTGACCTGTATAACTTCAAGCTTGCACCTTCCCTGACTCTGGGTTGTGGTTCCTGGGGTGGTAACTCCATCTCTGAAAACGTTGGTCCGAAACACCTGATCAACAAGAAAACCGTTGCTAAGCGAGCTGAAAACATGTTGTGGCACAAACTTCCGAAATCTATCTACTTCCGTCGTGGCTCACTGCCAATCGCACTGGATGAAGTGATTACTGATGGTCACAAACGCGCGCTGATCGTGACTGACCGCTTCCTGTTCAACAACGGCTATGCTGACCAGATCACCTCTGTGCTGAAAGCATCTGGCGTTGAAACCGAAGTCTTCTTTGAAGTTGAAGCTGACCCGACACTGACCGTTGTCCGTAAAGGTGCCGACCTGGCGAACTCCTTCAAACCTGACGTTATCATTGCCCTGGGCGGTGGTTCCCCGATGGATGCGGCCAAAATTATGTGGGTGATGTACGAGCACCCGGAAACCCACTTCGAAGACCTGGCGCTGCGCTTTATGGACATCCGTAAACGTATCTACAAGTTCCCGAAAATGGGCGTTAAAGCAAAAATGATCGCGGTCACCACCACTTCCGGTACCGGTTCTGAAGTCACTCCGTTTGCGGTCGTTACCGACGATGCAACCGGTCAGAAATATCCGCTGGCAGACTACGCGCTGACTCCGGATGTCGCGATTGTTGATGCTAACCTCGTCATGGATATGCCGAAATCACTGTGTGCATTCGGTGGCCTCGATGCTGTGACTCACGCCCTGGAAGCTTACGTTTCCGTACTGGCTTCTGAGTTCTCCGACGGTCAGGCTCTGCAAGCGCTGAAACTGCTGAAAGAGTACCTGCCAGCGTCTTACCACGAAGGTTCTAAGAACCCGGTAGCACGTGAGAAAGTACACAGTGCAGCGACTATCGCCGGTATCGCGTTTGCTAACGCCTTCCTGGGTGTATGTCACTCCATGGCACACAAACTGGGTTCTCAGTTCCACATTCCGCACGGTCTGGCTAACGCCCTGCTGATCAGCAACGTTATCCGTTACAATGCGAACGATAACCCAACTAAGCAGACTGCATTCAGCCAGTACGACCGTCCGCAGGCACGTCGTCGTTACGCTGAAATTGCTGACCACCTGGGCCTGAGCGCACCTGGCGACCGTACCGCAGCGAAAATTGAAAAACTGCTGGCATGGCTGGAAAGCATTAAAGCTGAACTGGGTATTCCTAAATCTATCCGTGAAGCTGGCGTGCAGGAAGCTGACTTCCTGGCCCACGTTGACAAGCTGTCTGAAGATGCCTTCGATGACCAGTGCACCGGTGCTAACCCGCGCTACCCACTGATCTCCGAGCTGAAACAGATTCTGCTGGATACCTACTACGGTAACGAGTTCAGCGAAGGTGAAGCGGCTGCGAAGAAAGAAACCGCAGCAGCGCCGAAAGCCGATAAAAAAGCGAAAAAATCCGCTTAATCGACCCGGTTTACACATCTACAAGCCTCATCTTCGGATGGGGCTTTTTTTATGCTTCGCCTTGCCGAATATGCCCCGCCCCGACGCTGAATAACACAGGCTCACCTTCCCGCGAGATGTTCTGCTGCGGGATCTATTCCCTCGCCGGGCCAGGCTCGGGTGAAGCCATTGTCATGGGTGCTCTGTACAATAAGAAGCGCGTCTATGAGACGAGGAGATAATCGACAATATGGCAGGCAGGAACTGAACACAGGCGCCGTCGCTACGCGCCTGTGCGGTTATTATCGTAGCAGCCTTAACCGCCGCGAGATTTACTCTGTACCAGCGTGAGGGAACCCTCGCTCAGCGCTTCTTTATAATGCTTACGGCAGACGGAAACATAACGTTCATTCCCCCCAATCACCACCTGTTCACCTTCATTGTAAGGCCGTCCCTCTTGATCGAGACGCAGCACCATACTGGCCTTGCGGCCGCAGAAACAGATCGTTTTTAATTCAACCAGCTTATCGGACCAGGCTAATAAATACTGGCTGCCGATAAACAGTTCGCCGCGAAAATCCGTTCGCAATCCGTAGCACAGCACCGGAATATCCAGTTGGTCGACAACTTCAGATAATTCATGTACCTGCTCACGGGTAAGGAACTGGCTTTCATCCACCAGAACGCAGTGAACAGGCTGCTTCGCGTGCTCGCTGGCAATATCGGTGAAGAGCGATGTCTGAGGGTTAAACAGCCGGGCTGGCGACGAGAGACCGATTCGTGAGCTGACTTTTCCAGAACCAAAACGGTTATCAATTTCGGCGGTATAAACCAGGGCGTGCATGCCACGTTCCTGGTAATTGTATGACGACTGCAACAAGGCCGTCGACTTACCTGCATTCATTGCAGAATAGTAAAAATAAAGTTGAGCCATTGGCTGCCTAACCCCAATCAGTATGTTTTATCGCGGCGGGATTGTAGCATATTTTCTACTGCTATCGGTCTTTTCAGCATCGCCGTTGCGCTGAATGTGACTCTGCCGGCATCCTGATAGATTAAGGATTTTTAATGAATATTGCTGCCGATCATTTGCTCAATCCGGACGCCATCGCTGCTAATGATTGTCCTTTCGTGCGAATCATCCGATTTCGCAGGTGGCGATAACGCGATTTCCTCACGCATTATATTAACGATTGCCCCAACTAATACGCTATTACTCAAGGGGGATATTTATCCCTGCAAAGTATAATTTTACTCCCGGACCATCGAGAAAAGCATACTATCTCAGGGTTTTAGCTAAGGGTTTACCCTGAGCTATAAGCGAAAAAGATGTGAACTCGCACGAGAAATTTAACTTAAATTAATTAATCATCGAGACAAATAACAAGTAATTTTGAATTACTTACATTCTACCCTATTGCACATCTGATTATATCGCTCTATTATTACTTCAACAAACCACCCCACAATATAAGTTTGAGATTACTACAATGAGCGAAGCACTTAAAATTTTGAACAACATCCGTACTCTTCGTGCGCAGGCGAGAGAATGCACCCTTGAAACGCTAGAAGAAATGCTGGAAAAATTAGAAGTTGTTGTTAACGAACGTCGCGAAGAAGAAAGCGCTGCAGCTGCAGAAATTGAAGAGCGTACTCGTAAACTTCAACAATACCGTGAAATGCTGATTGCTGATGGTATTGACCCGAATGAACTGCTGAGCACCATGGCAGCGGTTAAAGCGGGTACTAAAGCTAAGCGTGCTGCACGCCCGGCTAAATACAGCTACGTTGATGAGAACGGCGAAACCAAAACCTGGACCGGCCAGGGCCGTACCCCGGCGGTGATCAAAAAAGCAATGGACGAGCAGGGTAAAACCCTGGACGACTTCCTGCTGTAATTGAAGATCGTATTTGAAGAATCCCGCTTCGGCGGGATTTTTTTTGTCTCGCGGATGCCGCAGGTAATCTCAGGGTATAAAAAAACCGGAAAGCGAACTCGCCTCCCGGTTATCTGCGCAGTAGAAAACGATTACTTAGCTACAGCGTTTTCCAGCCAGGCTTTAAAATCCTCGCCCAGGGTTTTATGACGAATGCCATATTCCACAAACGCCTGCATATAACCCAGTTTATTACCGCAGTCGTGGCTCTTGCCTTTCATGTGATAGGCTTCAACCGTTTCTTTGGCGATCAGCATATCGATCGCATCGGTCAGCTGAATTTCGTCCCCGGCTCCCGGAGGGGTTTTTGCCAGCAGCGGCCAAATATCCGCGCTCAGCACATAACGGCCTACCACTGCAAGGTTAGACGGCGCCACATCGGCTTTTGGTTTTTCAACCACGCCAACCATCGGCACGCTTTCACCCGGCTGCAGAGATTCGCCTTTGCAGTCAACAACGCCGTATGCCGTGACATCAGCAACTGGCTCAACCATAATCTGGCTGGATCCGGTTTCATCGAAACGGGAGATCATTTCAGCCAGGTTATCGCGGGAAAGATCGGATTCAAATTCATCCAGAATAACGTCAGGCAGAATAACCGCAACCGGCTCATCACCGACTACCGGATGCGCGCACAGCACCGCATGACCCAACCCTTTCGCCAGACCCTGGCGAACCTGCATAATGGTCACATGCGGCGGACAAATAGATTGAACCTCTTCCAGCAGCTGGCGTTTTACACGTTTTTCCAGCATCGCTTCCAGTTCAAAACTGGTATCGAAATGGTTTTCAATAGAGTTTTTCGAAGAGTGAGTGACCAGAACAATTTCAGTAATCCCAGCCGCAATACACTCGTTTACAACATATTGAATTAAAGGCTTATCTACCAGTGGCAGCATTTCTTTCGGAATAGCTTTAGTAGCGGGTAGCATCCTGGTGCCTAATCCCGCAACCGGGATAACAGCTTTTCTTACTTTAGAATTAATGGCAGCCATTGAAATCTCCTGGACTGTTCGTTTTTTAAACTTTTCGTTAATAATAACGGTATGAGTATATCAGTCCGCTCAGGCAAACCTGGTCAGAAAGGTTTGGATTCCCTCGAATTAGGACTATTACTTATAAACTTCAATGATAGTACCACCGCAAAAGAGTGGCCGGTAATCCCATCAGATTAAAAAAATACACAATTGTTCATTCCGCAGACAACATCAGGCGTAAACGCCCTCCTGCCCCCCAAATTTGGCACTGCCATGATGTACAGCGTTGGCTAATTTGGTTGAGATAAGCATTGCCCAGCGTCCCCAACGGGACACCGTTACTGATCTGAATTTGATGTTCCCCGGTATTCAATGTGCCATTCAGCCCCGCAGATACCAGAATCAAATTTTTCAAACCGCTGTGATAATACCCCACCAGTAATGGAAATTGTCCGGGCAGGTTCGCCTGACGCAGTAATTGGTTGACCTGTTTTAACAGGCTACCCATTTCCGGCAAACGTTGACCCTGATGAGCAAGTTGCTCCTGCAGTAATCCATTAAACAGCGCCCGCAGCAGCAACGCCGCGAGGACACCATTATCACCTGCTCGTGTGACATCCAGACAGTAGAAAGCCAGATCGTTTTCAGATAATGGGGCAATATCCAGCACCAGACCGGGTCGGTCTGCCGATACCAGCTGGCGATAGTGAATACGACACTTCGATATTTCCTGTTGAACCGGCGGCTGGAGTTCCTGCAATAACCGTGATGCTGCGGTCGGATCGCTCACCAGCGCATCCCAGTCTTCAAACAAACGCTCTTCTTCTTCAACCCGCGAGCTGAACATATTGGGGTACAGGCAGGCATACACCGTTTCCCGCAGACGATTGAAATCTTTAACCGGTTTTAACAGCACATCCTGAACACCCAGCCGCAGCGCTTTGGCGATATCAGCCATGTTTTCCGTTGCCGAGATCATCAGAATCGGTAATTGCTCGCCCCGATTACGCAGATGTTCAACCAGTTCAAGACCGTTCATGCGCGGCATGGAGATGTCACAAATCATCAGGTCGGGCTTTGACTCGGCCATTTTCTGGAGCGCATCAACGCCATCCTCCGCCTGCACCGTTGCGGCGCCCAGTGAGGTTAGCCAGGTGTGCAAGAGTGAGCGGAAAACGGCTTCGTCTTCAACTATCAGAATCAGTTTTCCCGCCAATGGCTGCGTCATGATCTCTCCTCTGACTGACGATGACTAAATAGTGGCATGCAATTCACACTATCGCCTGTCAGAATTTACTTAAGTCTAAGTCAAATGGTGTCACACCGCAGTGGGAACCAGGGGTAATAATTCATCCATTTTCTTTTCAACAGACAAATATCCGGCAGCAATCGCTTCACCGGCGCGATGAAAATCAAGCGTGGAGATTTGCGGACAGAATGGTTGCAGCAGAATGTCGGGGGGATCGCCCGCCATACGATTCCGTTTCAGGCGATTTTCCAGCACCTGAATAGAGGTGGACATGATTTCCATGGCGGTCGGGGTCGCGGCACGACGGGAGGTCATTCCGCTAAGGCGTGCACGAATGCGCGCATGCCAGGAAAAATCCTTGTCATCTTCCAGCTGCGGCTTTTCGAGTGACCACATATCTTGCTGCATCAGATGCGCGTCGTGTTGTAGGTCGACGGCAATCACGATATCAGCGCCCAGCGCCCGGGCCAGGGAAACCGGTACGGGATTGACTACCGCGCCGTCCACCAGCCAGTAGCCATTATGCATCACCGGAGACATCAGTCCCGGCATACTGCAGGAGGCGCGCACCGCCTGGTGTAAATCGCCCTCGGTGAACCACAGCTCACGGCCGGTACTTAAGTTGGTCGCCACCGCCGCAAAGCGACGGTCACAGAGTTCGATCTCGGAAACAGGCATGACGCGTCGGAACTGATTGAATACGCGTTCACCGCGCAGCAGGCCACCGCGACGCCAGGACAGATCCATCAGCCGCAGGACATCCCAGTTATTAAAGGAACAGACCCATTTCTCCAGCGCCGGAAGACGGTTGCAGGCATACGCGGCGCCCACCAGCGCACCAATGGAACATCCTGCGACGATATCGACTTCAATACCCGCGCGCTGCAGTGCCTTAATGACACCAATATGCGACCATCCACGGGCCGCTCCTGCGCCTAACGCCAGACCAATCTTAAGCTTTCTCATTATTCCCGATATACTTCCTTCCGCTGCGAACATAGCATCATTGCTACAGCTCAGTTAACATAAAACAGGTTGGCGCCACTGCGCCGTGAATTTTTTCCATGGAGGCCGATTTGTCGCCATTATGCCCTTGTGGCAGCGCTCAGGAGTATAGCTCATGTTGTCAGCGATATCTGACCGGCTCACTGCTTGCGCCAGATCCATCACACTTGATGCGCTCCCGATACAGTGCGTTTGTCATGAAGGATGCCGATTACCTGATCAAAACCTGGCACCCGTCCTGCCAGCCGCAGCTGTTCCGTGCCGATCTGGAAAAGGGCTTTGCCAAAACACACTGGCAAGGCTTAACGGTATTCGCTGCCGATGAAGGTAGCCATCCCGACGAGGGCTTTGTCAGTTTCGTCGCACGGTTTGATGAAGATAACCGTCCCGGCGCCATAATTGAACGTTCCAGATTCTTAAAAGAAAAGGGACAGTGGTACTATATCGACGGCACACGACCACTGTTTGGTCGTAACGACCCCTGCCCTTGTGGTTCAGGTAAAAAATTTAAAAAATGCTGTGGCCAGTAATACGGCACCGGCAATAGCAAACACTACAGGATTTTCCTCGCGATGCATTCATTACAACGTAAAGTACTACGCACCATTTGCCCTGATCAGAAAGGACTCATCGCGCGTATCACGAACATTTGCTACAAGCACGAACTGAACATCGTTCAAAATAACGAGTTCGTCGATCACCGCACCGGCCGCTTCTTTATGCGTACCGAGCTGGAAGGGATTTTTAATGATGCCATTTTACTGGCAGATCTCGACAGCGCGCTGCCGGAAGGTTCTATTCGCGAGCTGACCCCAGCCGGTCGCCGCCGGGTCGTGATTCTGGTGACCAAAGAGGCGCATTGCCTGGGCGATCTGTTGATGAAGGCTAACTATGGTGGCCTGGATGTCGAAATCGCCGCCGTCATCGGCAACCATGAAACGCTGCGCACGCTGGTTGAGCGTTTTGACATTCCGTTCCAGCTGGTGAGCCACGAAGGCCTGACCCGCGAAGAGCACGACAAGCAGATGGGCGACGCCATTGAGTCTTATGCTCCGGACTACGTGGTGCTGGCGAAATATATGCGGGTGCTGACGCCGGAATTTGTTTCCCGCTTCCCGAACCAGATCATCAATATCCACCACTCCTTCCTGCCGGCCTTTATCGGCGCCCGCCCTTATCATCAGGCTTATGAGCGTGGCGTAAAAATCATCGGTGCGACCGCCCACTACGTCAACGACAACCTGGACGAAGGCCCGATCATTATGCAGGACGTGATTCACGTCGATCACACCTATACCGCTGAAGATATGATGCGCGCAGGGCGCGATGTTGAAAAGAATGTGTTGAGCCGCGCGCTCTATAAGGTTCTGGCCCAGCGCGTCTTCGTCTACGGCAACCGAACGATTATTCTTTAATCAATAGCAAAATGAACTGGTTAGCTTTACGCCTTTGCGCATAAATTTCAGGCAACCAGTTTATTTTTCTCAACGGAAAGCTTTACAGGGGCGCGTCATTTGATATGATGCGCCCCGCTTCCCCAGAAGGAAGCAGGCCAGTAATAAGCATTACCCCGTGGTGGGGTTCCCGAGCGGCCAAAGGGAGCAGACTGTAAATCTGCCGTCATCGACTTCGAAGGTTCGAATCCTTCCCCCACCACCATCTAAATTCTTACGCTCAAGAAGTTCATACCCCTGGCGGGGTTCCCGAGCGGCCAAAGGGAGCAGACTGTAAATCTGCCGTCATCGACTTCGAAGGTTCGAATCCTTCCCCCGCCACCATCACTTCCTTGCACTACTCCAGCAAAATCAGACACCAAAGCCTTATATTCTGCCCATGCAGGGAAGGATGAGAAGCTTCGACTAAGGTTCGATTCGAGCGCAGCGAGAAAGCGTTGCCGCAGGCAACGACCCGAAGGGCGAGGCGCAGCCGAGTCATCCTTCCCCCGCCACCATCACTTCCTTGCACTACTCCAGCAAAATCAGACACCAAAGCCTTATATTCTGCCCATGCAGGGAAGGATGAGAAGCTTCGACTAAGGTTCGATTCGAGCGCCAGCGAGAAAGCGTTGCCGCTGGCAACGACCCGAAGGGCGAGGCGCAGCCGGGAAAACACCGATATTCAGGTATAAAAAAACCCCACCGAAGTAGGGTTTAGCATCACACAAAATGGTATCAGCGACGGGCGCGAACAATCTGGTATTTGCGTGTCAGGTACTCCACCGGCACGCTCCAGATATGCACCAGACGCGAGAACGGGAACAGCACAAACAGCGTCATACCGAGCACGAGGTGCATGCGGAAGATAAACGCCACGCCATCGAGGTGTGCCGATGCCCCCCCGTGGAAGGTCACCACCGACTGCGCCCAGCCGACCAGCTTCATCATTTCACTGCCGTCCATATGCTGAGCCGAGAACGGAATCGTCAGCAGGCCCAGCGTACACTGGATAACCAGCACCGACATCACCAGAATGTCTGCCCCGGTCGTGGTGGCACGAATACGCGGATTGAACAGGCGGCGTTTGAGCAGCAAAATACCACCAACCAGACACATCAGGCCCGCCGCACCGCCGCCAAACATCGCCATCTTCTGCTTCACTTCAAGCGGTAGCCAGGCTTCATACATCCAGTGCGGAGTCAGCATCCCAAAGGCATGACCTGCAATCACGCCGAGGATCCCAATATGGAACAGGTTCGACGCCAGGTTCATCCCTTTACGATCCAGCATCTGGCTGGAGGCGGCACGCCAGGTATATTGCCCGTAGTCGTAACGCAACCAGCTCCCCACGAGGAATATGGCCCCGGCAATATACGGATAGATGTCAAAGAAGAACATATTCAGGAAGTGCATTATTGCTGTCCTCCGTTAGAGATATTCAAATATTGCGGGGCAACGGCTCCGGCAAAACGACGCTGGTGAGCGGCGATATCTGACTCAGCGCAGCCCTGATCGGCAAAGAATTTCACCTGTTCTTCTTCCCACACCGCATCCAGCGCCTGCGGCGTATCATCGCGGGCCTCATCGGCAATTTTCTCAGCTACCTGCTGACTGTCGACCTGGGTGTTGGCCAGCGTCAGCAGCAGTTCAAACAGCACCGCATAGTGGCTTTCACGCTGCCGCAGACGGGCGCTGAGCAGACCGAGGATCGGCGCCACATCCTGCAGCCCGGCAATGGCTTCGTCCGCAGGCAGCTGTGCAAGATACTCCAGATACAGCGGGAGATGGTCCGGCAACTCGCGACTGTCGAGGACCAGGCCGTGACGCTCATACTGCGCCATCAGGTCTACCATCGCCTGACCACGATCGCGGGATTCACCGTGAACATGTTCAAACAACAGCAGAGATGTTGCCCGACCGCGATCGAACAGTTCGCTGTAGTACGCCTGCGCGTCCAGCGGATCCTGCGCGGTCAAATCACGCAGGAAAACGCCCAGTTGCTGGGCATCCTCTTTGCTCAGTGTTTCCGAGGACGCCAGCGCCTCGAACAGCTCCTGCTGATGCTGCCACAAGGCAGCATCCGGGTACTCCAGCAGGCGCGACACAATGACGAGTTCAATCATGAGTGCGGCTCCGTTTTGCTGGTGACATTGATGGCATCGATGCGACGGCTGTTGAACAGATTGAACTTGCTGTCTGAGCCATGGCAGCCATCACCAAAGGTAAAGCCGCAGCCACGCTGTTCCGGGAAAGCATCGCGAGCCTGCTCACGATGGCTGCTCGGGACCACAAAGCGATCTTCGTAGTTTGCAATAGCCAGGTAGCGGTACATCTCCTGCGCCTGCGCTTCGGTCAGACCGACCTCTTCCAGCGCACGGGTATCAACCACGCCATCCACGCTTTCTGCTCGTTTAAAGTGGCGCATTGCCAGCATGCGTTTCAGCGCCAGCAGTACCGGCTGAGTATCCCCGGCGGTCAGCAGGTTAGCCAGGTACTGGACCGGAATACGCAGACTTTCAACATCCGGCAGGATCCCGTTACTGCCCAGCTCACCGGCGTCGGCCGCAGACTGAATCGGTGACAGCGGTGGCACATACCAGACCATCGGCAGCGTGCGGTATTCCGGATGCAGCGGCAGCGCCAGCTTCCAGTCCATCGCCATTTTGTACACCGGCGACTGCTGCGCAGCTTCAATTACGCCCTGCGGAACACCATCTTTCAGCGCCTGCTCGATGACTTTCGGGTCGTTCGGGTTGAGGAACACGTCCAGCTGACGCTGATACAGATCCTGCTCGTTCTCGGTGCTGGCAGCATTTTCAATCGCATCGGCGTCATACAGCAGCACACCGAGGTAGCGAATACGTCCGACACAGGTTTCAGAACAGACGGTCGGCATCCCGGATTCGATACGCGGATAACAGAAGATGCACTTCTCGGACTTACCGCTCTTCCAGTTGAAGTAGATCTTTTTGTACGGGCAGCCAGTAATACACATCCGCCAGCCGCGGCACTTATCCTGATCGATCAGCACGATGCCATCTTCTTCACGCTTATAGATGGCGCCGCTCGGGCAGGTCGCTACACAGGCCGGGTTCAGGCAGTGTTCGCACAGGCGCGGCAAATACATCATGAAGGTGTTTTCGAACTGGCCGTACATCGCCTTCTGCATGTTGTCGAAATTGCGGTCCCTGGACAGCTTTTCAAACTCACCGCCAAGATCATCTTCCCAGTTCGGACCGCTGGTGATCTTGTCCATCCGTTGCCCGGTGATCAGCGAACGCGGGCGGGCGATCGGCTGATGTTTGCTCTCCGGCGCAGCATGCAGGTTCTGGTAGTCGAAATCAAAAGGCTCGTAGTAATCATCGATGCCCGGCAGATGCGGGTTGGCGAAGATTTTACCCAGCAGCATTGCACGGTTGCCCATGCGCGGCTGCAGTTTGCCGTTGATTTTACGGATCCAGCCGCCTTTCCATTTCTCCTGGTTTTCCCAGTCGTTGGGGAAACCAACGCCAGGCTTGGTTTCGACGTTATTGAACCAGGCGTACTCCGTCCCTTCGCGACTGGTCCAGACGTTTTTACAGGTGACTGAGCAGGTATGACAGCCGATGCATTTATCGAGATTCAGCACCATGCCGACTTGTGAACGAATTTTCATTTTACGCTCTCCTGTACCTGGTCATTACCTTCACCATCCAGCCAGTTAATATTCTTCATCTTGCGTACCACCACGAACTCATCGCGGTTAGAGCCCACGGTGCCGTAATAGTTAAAGCTGTAAGCCAGCTGCGCGTAGCCGCCGATCATATGGGTCGGCTTCGGCGTAATGCGCGTCACCGAGTTATGGATCCCGCCGCGTTGGCCGGTAATTTCCGAGCCTGGCAGATTCACAATACGTTCCTGGGCGTGATACATCATGGTCATCCCCGCCGGCACACGCTGGCTAACTACCGCACGTGCAGTCAGCGCCCCGTTGCTGTTGAAGACTTCAATCCAGTCGTTATCCTCAATGCCCAGTTCTTTGGCATCGACTTCGCTCATCCAGACGATCGGGCCGCCGCGTGACAGGGTCAGCATCAGCAGGTTGTCGCTGTAGGTCGAGTGGATACCCCATTTCTGGTGCGGCGTCAGGAAGTTGAGCGCCTTCTCCGGGTTGCCGTTAGACTTCTCGCCCATCACCGCTTTCACCGAACGGGTATCGATCGGCGGACGGTACACCAGCAGGCTTTCACCGAAATCACGCATCCACTGATGGTCCTGATACAAGGACTGGCGACCGGACAGGGTCCGCCAAGGAATCAGCTCGTGCACGTTGGTATAGCCGGCGTTATAGGAAACATGCTCATCTTCAAGGCCAGACCAGGTCGGGCTGGAGATGATTTTGCGCGGCTGGGCCTGAATATCGCGGAAACGAATTTTCTCGTCTTCTTTATTCAGTGCCAGATGGGTATGGTCGCGACCGGTAAATTCACTGAGCGCAGCCCAGGCTTTCACCGCGACCTGACCGTTGGTTTCTGGGGCCAGCGTCAGGATCATCTCGGCGGCATCAATCGCCGTATTCAGCATCGGCTGACCTTTAGCCGGACCGTCGGCCTTGGTGTAATTCAGCTTACGCAGCAGGTCCATCTCGCTCTGGGTATTCCAGGCGATGCCCTTACCACCGTTACCGATCTTCTCCATCAGCGGGCCGATAGAGGTAAAGCGCTCGTAGGTCGCCGGGTAGTCACGTTCTACCGGAATAATGTGCGGCGCGGTTTTGCCTGGGATCAGGTCGCACTCGCCTTTTTTCCAGTCCTTGACGTCGAGCGGCTGCGCCATTTCAGCGGCAGAGTCATGCTGAATCGGCAGCGTGACCACATCGGTCTCTTTGCCAAGATGGCCCACGCAGACTTCGGAGAATTTCTTCGCGATGCCTTTGTAGATTTCCCAGTCGCTTTTTGATTCCCACGCCGGGTCGACAGCGGCAGACAGCGGATGAATAAACGGATGCATATCCGAAGTATTCATATCGTCTTTTTCGTACCAGGTCGCCGTCGGCAGCACGATGTCGGAGTACAGGCAGGTGCTCGACAGACGGAAGTCCAGCGTCACCACCAGATCCAGCTTGCCGTCGAGACCGTTATCGTGCCACTCCACCTCTTCTGGCTTCACGCCGCCCTGCTTGCCGAGATCCAGTCCCTGAATACCGTGCTCGGTACCCAGCAGATACTTCAGCATGTATTCGTGGCCTTTACCGGAAGAGCCCAGCAGGTTAGAGCGCCAGATAAACAGGTTACGCGGGTGGTTTTTGCCGTTTTCAGGTTGTTCAGCGGCAAAACGAATCGTGCCGTCTTTCAGCGCCTTAACGGTGTAATCGACAGGCGTCATTCCGGCCTGTTTCGCGGCGTCAGCAATGCGCAGCGGGTTGGTACCCAGCTGCGGCGCTGATGGCAGCCAGCCCATACGTTCTGCACGGACGTTAAAGTCCAGCAGATGGCCGCTATAGCGGGATTTATCCGCCAGCGGCGACAGCAGCTCCTGGGCGGTTACCGACTCGTAGCGCCACTGGCTGGAGTGATTATAGAAGTACGACGTACTGTTCATATGACGCGCCGGACGCTGCCAGTCGAGGGCAAACGCCAGCGGCTGCCAGCCGGTCTGCGGACGCAGTTTTTCCTGGCCGACATAGTGCGCCCAGCCGCCACCACTCTGACCCACGCAGCCGCAGAAAATCAGCATGTTGATCAGGCCGCGATAGTTCATATCGAGGTGATACCAGTGGTTCAGACCGGCACCGACGATAATCATTGAACGTCCGTGAGTCTTATCGGCGTTATCGGCAAATTCGCGGGCGGTACGGATAATCTGCGTCCGGGAAACACCGGTGATCTTCTCGGCCCAGGCCGGGGTGTAGGCCTTGACGTCATCGTAGCTGCTGGCGCAGTTTTCATCGCCAAGACCGCGATCCAGGCCATAGTTCGCCAGGGTCAGGTCATACACGGTGGTGACCAGCGCGCTTGTACCATCGGCCATCTGCAGGCGTTTCACCGGCAGCTTGTGCAGCAGCACGTTTTCCAGTTCTACTTTATTGAAATGCTCGGTGCCGTCACCGCCAAAATAAGGGAAGCCCACATTCGCAATATCGTCATGGCCACCCAGCAGGCTCAGACGCAGCGCGACCTCTTCGCCGGTGCCACCATCACGCTGCTCAAGGTTCCACTTACCTTTATCACCCCAGCGGAAACCGATCGAACCGTTCGGCACGGTCATTTCGCCCTTTTCATCAAAGGCTACGGTCTTCCATTCCGGGTTCTGCTGCTGGCCTAACGCATCGACCAGATCCGCCGCGCGCAGCATACGGCCCGCCGCGTAGTAACCGTCGCGCTCTTCGAGCATCACCAGCATCGGCATGTCGGTGTAACGACGGACGTAATCGGTGAAGTACTGGCTCGGCTGATCGAGATGGAATTCGCGCAGCATCACGTGGCCCATCGCCAACGCCATTGCCGCATCGGTACCCTGCTTCGGCGCCAGCCACAGATCGCACAGCTTGGCGATTTCGGCGTAATCCGGAGTGATAGCGACGGTTTTAGTCCCTTTGTAGCGCACTTCCGTAAAGAAGTGAGCATCCGGGGTACGGGTCTGCGGCACGTTGGAGCCCCAGGCAATGATATAGCTGGAGTTATACCAGTCGGCCGATTCCGGGACGTCGGTCTGCTCGCCCCAGGTCTGCGGGGAAGCCGGCGGCAGATCGCAGTACCAGTCGTAGAAGCTCAGGCAGGTCCCGCCAATCAGTGACAGATAGCGCGCGCCGGAGGCATACGACACCATCGACATCGCCGGGATCGGCGAGAAGCCCGCCACACGGTCAGGACCATAGGTTTTCACGGTATAGACATTGGAAGCGGCAATCAGCTCGTTCACTTCCTGCCATGAGGAGCGCACGAAGCCACCGCGACCACGCGCCTGTTTGAAACTTTTGGCTTTATCGGCATCTTCAATAATCGATGCCCAGGCATCCACCGGATCGCGATGCTGAACCTTCGCTTCACGCCACATTTTCATCAGGCGTTTACGCATCAGCGGATACTTAAGACGGTTGGCGCTGTAGAGATACCAGGAGTAGCTGGCGCCGCGTGGGCAGCCGCGTGGCTCATGGTTTGGCATATCCGGGCGAGTACGCGGATAGTCGGTTTGCTGGGTTTCCCAGGTTACCAGACCATTTTTGACATAAATCTTCCAGCTACAAGAGCCGGTGCAGTTAACCCCGTGAGTGGAGCGCACAACTTTGTCATGCTGCCAGCGCTGGCGGTATCCCTCCTCCCAGTCCCGGTTAGTGTGTAGAAGCTGGCCGTGGCCATCGGCAAAGGTTTCACCCTTCTGTTTGAAGTAGCGAAACCGGTCCAGGAACTTACTCATCGGGTTTCTCCTGTATGGAGCCTGGCGGCTCTCTGATAAATCGACATTGCTGGAATGCCAGCGAAGGTAACGCTCTGAAAGCGGGAGAGAATTGATAACGATCAAGGCCAAATGGCTTAAAAACCGGCCACAACCTGGTGAATACTCCTGAAGTGGTAGCTTTTTCTATTTTTCATCTATTTGTTTTAAAAGGATTTTATTGCGAAATTACCGCCAGCCGCGCCATTCCACTATGACGCCGGGTATTAAGGGGTAGAACGGGGTAAGCCGGTCGGATGCAGTGCAGATGTGGCGTCGGACGATGGCACAAAAAAAGGGCGCAATTTGCATTGCGCCCTGAATTCGATTTCGGTACAGCTTAAGACTTCTGCTTACGTCCGTAAACTGCCCAGGTGATGATCACGCAGGCCACGTAGAAGACGAAGAAAATCTTCATCGCGCCAGCCGGCGAACCGGTCAGCTCCAGCGAAATCCCAAATGCTTTCGGGATAAAGAAGCCGCCGATGGCGCCAATCGCAGAGATAAAGCCCAGCGCCGCTGCCGTATCGGTTGCCGCCTCACGCATGGCCTGCTCTTCGCTCCCGCCCTGCGCTTTTACGCGGGTCATCGTCATCTTACGGAAGATTAACGAAATCATCTGGAAGGTGGAGGCACTCCCCAGACCGGCGGTCAGGAACAACACCATAAACACGCCGAAGAAGGCAATAAAGTTACCGCCTTCACCATGAGCCGGCAGCGTCAGGAACAGCAGGCCGCTGAAGATAGCCATCACCACGAAATTCACCAGCGTCACGCGAGTCCCGCCCAGACGGTCGGAGATCGCCCCGCCCAGCGAACGCGCCAGCGCACCGATAAACGGCCCGAAGAAGGCAAAATGCAAAATCTGCACGTCCGGGAACTGGGTTTTCGACAGCATGGCGAAGCCGGCGGAGAAACCGATAAACGAACCGAAGGTTGCCAGATACAGCAGCGCCATGACCCACAGATGACCACGCTTAAGTACCGGTAACTGTTCACTAAGAGAAGCTTTGGACGCGGACAGATCGTTCATAAAGAACCATGCCGCCAGCGTCAGTACCACCAGAAACGGCACCCAAATCCAGGCGGCATTTTCCAGGTACATAACGGAGCCATCCGGCTGTTGGGCACCGGTTCCGCCGAACACGGCGAAAATAGACAGCGAAATCACCAGCGGAGCAACCAGCTGCATCACGCTGACGCCCATGTTACCCAGACCACCATTCAGGCCGAGGGCGCCGCCCTGCTTCTGTTTAGGGAAGAAGAAGCTGATGTTAGCCATGCTGGAGGCAAAGTTTGCCCCGGCGAAACCGCACAGCAGAGAGATGATCACAAAGATACTGAACGGCGTAGAGGTATCCTGCACCGCGAAGCCCAGCCAGACGCAAGGGACAATCATGATCCCGGTGCTGAATGCGGTCCAGCGACGGCCACCAAACAGCGGCACCATGAAAGCATAAGGAACGCGTAATAATGCTCCTGACAGCGCCGGCAGCGCGGTCAACATAAACAGCTGGTCAGTGGTAAACTGGAAGCCGACTTTATTCAGATTCACCGCCACCGCACTGAACAACATCCATACGCAAAACGCCAGCAGCAGACAGGGAACGGAGATCCATAAATTTCGGCTCGCAACACGGTGGCCGCGCTGTTGCCAAAACTCGGGATCTTCAGGACGCCAGTCGGTGATGACTGAAGTACTGGCCTTCTCCGGGAGGGAAGATTGACTCATAAATACCTCTGATTATCTAGATTTTCTGCCGCTACATTAGGGGTTACGAAGGGCGGTAAGTTGATATAAATCAAAGGAAAAGTGGTCATCATTTTGCTTAAAAATAAATCATTACCCGAAGTGAGTAGTCTTTCCTGACAAAAAAAGTGTGGTTTTTCACATGGCTGCCGGGTTTATACCCTGCGCCACCGTAAACCTACCCACCACCGACAATTAAGGGGTAATACCTTATGGGTATGGGTATACTCCATGGGATATCCGAGAATAGTCGCCACTCCCGGATGGTTTGCCGGTCAGGAGCCACGCATTCTATGTTAAAACGTCTTTTTACCCCGCTTACGTTAGTGAATCAACTGGCGTTAATCGTGCTGCTATCGACGGCGATCGGTGTCGCTGGCATCGGGATCTCGGCCCGGTTGGTGCACGGCGTGCAGGGTAGCGCCCACGCCATCAATAAAGCCGGATCGCTGAGGATGCAAAGCTATCGCCTGCTGGCGGCGGTCCCTCTTACCGACAGCGACCAGAAGCTGCTGGAAGATATGAACGCCACCGTCTTCAGTGAAGAGCTGCAAAATGCCGCCCTCAGGGACGGACAGGATCGCCAGCTTAAAGCCTTGCAGCAATACTGGCAGATGGAACTGGCGCCGGGCATGAAGCACGCGAAAAACCAGGCCACCGTCGCCACCGACGTTGCCAGCTTTGTCGATCGGATCGACCACCTGGTGACCTCCTTTGACCACACCACCGAACAGCGCATCCGCTATGTAGTCTGGCTGCAGCGGGTGATGGCCTTCGGCATGGCGCTGCTGTTTCTGTTTACCATCGTCTGGCTACGTGCCCGGCTGCTGCGCCCGTGGAAACAGCTGCTTGAGATGGCCCGGGCGGTCAGCCATCGCGATTTTACCCAGCGCGTGAATATCAGCGGCCGCGATGAGATGGCGACCCTCGGTACGGCCCTCAACAATATGTCGGCGGAGCTGGCGGAAAGCTACTCCGTCCTCGAGCGACGGGTGCAGGAAAAAACCGCCGGACTGGAGCAGAAAAACCAAATTCTCGCCTTTTTGTGGCAGGCAAACCGCCGCCTGCACTCCAGCGCTCCGCTCTGCGAACGTATTTCACCGGTGCTCAATGGCCTTCAGGGGCTGACGCTGCTGCGCGATATCGAAGTGCGGGTCTATGATTTCGAAGATGAAGACAATCATCAGGAGTTTACCTGCCATTCCGATCTGCAGTGTGATGATAAAGGCTGCTATTTATGCCCACGCGACCTGCCGCCGCTGCCGGATTCCGGCGCCACGTTGAAGTGGCGGTTGTCGGACGCCCATAACCAGTACGGGATCCTGCTGGCTACCCTGCCGGCTGGCCGTCACCTGAGCCACGATCAGCAACAGCTGGTCGATACCCTGGTCGAGCAGCTCACCGCCACCCTCGCGCTGGACCGCCACCAGGAGCACCAGCAGCAGCTTATGGTGATGGAAGAACGCGCCACTATCGCCCGCGAACTGCATGACTCTATCGCCCAGTCGCTTTCCTGTATGAAGATGCAGGTCAGCTGTCTGCAGATGCAGGGCGACAACCTGCCGGAAGAGAGCCGCCAGCTGCTGGGCCAGATCCGCAACGAGCTGAATACCTCCTGGTCGCAGCTGCGCGAGCTGTTGACCACCTTCCGGCTACAATTAACGGAGCCGGGACTTCGCCCGGCGCTGGAGTCAAGCTGTCAGGAATACAGCGCCCATTTCGGCTTCACGGTGCAGCTGGACTACCAGCTTCCGCCACGGTTTGTCCCCTCGCATCAGGCGATTCACCTGCTGCAAATTGCCCGTGAAGCGCTTAGCAATGCGTTGAAACACGCCCAGGCGACCGAAGTTATCGTCAGCGTATCGCTCAACGATAATCAGGTGCGGCTGGTGGTTGCCGACAATGGCTGCGGCGTGCCTGACCATGCGGAGCGGAGCAACCATTACGGCTTAATTATTATGCGGGATCGCGCCCAGAGTTTGCGCGGAGACTGTCAGGTGCGTCGCCGGGAAAACGGCGGCAGCGAAGTAGTCGTCACCTTTATCCCGGAAAAATCGATTTCAATCCAATAAGGAGAACCCTATGACTCAACAGGAACGGGCCACCATCCTGCTCATTGATGATCACCCGATGCTGCGCACCGGCGTGAAGCAACTCGTTAGCATGGCAAGCGATATTCAGGTTATTGGCGAGGCCAGCAACGGCGAACAGGGTATCGCTCTCGCAGAAACTCTCGATCCCGACCTGATCCTGCTGGATCTCAACATGCCCGGCATGAATGGCCTGGAGACCCTTGATAAGCTGCGCGAAAAGTCGCTTTCCGGGCGGATTGTGGTCTTCAGCGTCTCCAACCATGAAGAAGACGTAGTCACCGCTTTAAAACGCGGAGCCGATGGCTATCTACTGAAAGATATGGAGCCGGAAGATCTGCTCAAAGCGTTGCAGCAGGCCGCGGCTGGTGAAATGGTGCTCAGCGAAGCCCTAACCCCGGTGCTGGCGGCCAGCCTGCGCGCTAACCGTGCCACCTCAGACCGCGATATCAACCAGCTGACGCCGCGCGAGCGCGATATTCTCAAGCTGATCGCCCAGGGACTGCCGAACAAAATGATCGCC
Source organism: Klebsiella sp. R445 (assembly GCF_051131755.1). Lineage (NCBI taxonomy): Bacteria > Pseudomonadati > Pseudomonadota > Gammaproteobacteria > Enterobacterales > Enterobacteriaceae > Klebsiella > Klebsiella sp. R445. Next base: position 37,524 of record NZ_CP180446.1, on the reverse strand, counting down.
CGTCGTCTGGAGATCACCGAAAGTACCGTGAAGGTGCACGTGAAACATATGCTGAAGAAAATGAAGCTGAAATCCCGCGTGGAAGCAGCGGTCTGGGTGCATCAGGAGCGGATTTTCTAAGGTGTTTCCTGCCAGGAGATGCCCTCGGCCGAGAACTTAACCAGCGGCTCGGTCAGCGCCAGCGCTATCTCATTGGATGAGACGCGCTGACCCGCATCATCTTCCACCACCACCGACAGATGCCAGACGTTTGCCGCTCCCGGCGTAGTGTCCCATACCGGCAGGATCACGCTCCAGCCGTCCGTGCTGCTGGCGTTCGCTGGCGCGGTAAGGCTCAACAGCTGGGTATCACCCTGCCATTTCAGTGACTTAATGCCATGCAGGCTGCGAATTTGCAGCTTCAGCTGCACCGTTTCTCCCGAATGCAGATCCCACGGCGGCGTCGCCAGATAGACTGACAGCGATTTACGCTGTCGGTACTCCACCACCGGCAGATTATCGCGCTCCGGGCTGTCGTAACGGCTGCCGCGTAATGACCGGCTGGCCGCGACCTCATCGGCCGCCAGCTGCTGCTTGAGCGGTACGCCGAAGCGGTAATTCAGGTTCAGTCCCACGTTATTCTGGCTGATGCCGTTCTCGCCCTGCTTATGTTTTGCCGTCATGGTCACCAGCGGCACCGGTGTGTAGTTGAGCCCCACCGAGACCGCCACCGGGTTATGGTAGCCGGTACCGGAATGGAACAGGTCGACGCTATCGCCAAAATACTGCTCAACGCTGACGCTGGTATTAATGTGTTGATAAAACGGCAGGCGCGCTTGGGCAGTTACATCATACCCGCTGGCCAAGCGCTGCTCCTGGGTCAGGCTTTCGTTGCGTTGCCAGCTGCCGACAGGATGGTAATAATTGGCCGACAGGCGCAGATATTCCCCCCACGCCTCAGCCCCGACGCTGCCCCGCGCCATGCTTTCACCCAACACTTTATCGTAGAAAGAGTTGTAGCCCAGCAGCCAGTCGCCTTTTCGCCAGCGCTGCCCCAGGCCGATATTGCCCACCAGATCGTTATCCCGTTGGGTCACGGAATACTGGTTCCAGGTCAGATAATCGCCGTTATCCTGCAGCGGAATAAACCAGCTGCCTTTACTGCCGGTAAAGTGACCTTCTTTATCCACCAGCAGATCGACATTGGCATTGCCCCAGGGCGAAAGCCAGTTTTCCAGTTGATGGCTGACCTCGTTACCCAGCTTACCGATCGCCATCATGCGCGCCTGCTCGCCCGTGGTCAGGCCATTATCGCTCATGCTGGCCTCGCCAAATTTTTTGGCCATTTCGGCAAAGTGGCGGGCATCATCATCGACCTGCGGAGCAATCCCCAGGTCCGGGAGTGCCGCCTGTTTTTCACTGAATGGCTGGCTGTCTTGCAGGGCACAGGCAGGACCCCCTGCCAGCAGCAAGGGTATCGCAAGGAGTGGGGCCACGCGGTACGACAACAACATTGAACGGATTAGGTTAACTCATTAATAAACACATCTACGGGTGAGTTTACCGTTTTTTGCCGCCCCTCGCAGCCTCAGGGAAAATTTCAGGAATATACTGAATCTCATGCCGGTGTTTTCACCTCCGCCAGCAGCGCTTTAAGTTCCGGAATGCAGGAGCCGCAGTTAGTCCCGCATTTCAATGCCTTACCCAGCTCACCGGCCGTACGACAGCCACTGGCAATCGCCTCGTTGATGGCCCGCTCACCCACGCTAAAACAGCTGCAAACGATACGCCCCGGCGGCAGCACATCCCCGCCTTTTTTGCCGCCGAGCAGCGCGTGGCGCAACGCCGGCTCGGGCGACGGGACGTTAAAGGCATCGGCAATCCACGCGGCGTCGATCGTCGGCTCAGCGACGTCACTCCACCAGCCGAGCATCAACTGCCCGTCATGCCAGGCCAGCAGGTTCCAGACCGTGCCGGCATCGGCTACCTGCATCTGCCACCCCTGCTGATGGCACCAGTCGGTTAACCACCGACGCGGGCTCTCTTCCCCGGCTAACGAGAAATGGCTGACGCCCGACGCGGCGCGACGCCGCCAGTGCACCGAAGTCGGAAGCAGCACCGGCTGGCGACAAAACAGTTCGCCCTGCCAGGCCGGTTGCCACGGGGCAATCGCCACCGCCACCTGCTTGCTCTCTGGCTGACCGGACCACGGATCGGTCACCGCTGCCAGCAGATTATTCACCCGCCCATGGCGCGCAAACTGGTTATTCCAGTGCATCGGGACGAACAGTGAACCAGGCCGCTGCCCATGGCTGACGCTCACTTTCGCCACCATAACGCCATGAGGCGAGCGGATCCGCGCCAGTGCGCCGTCGTGCAGCTGCAGGCGCACGGCATCCGTCGCGGCAACTTCCACCAGCGGTTCGGCGATATGCTGCATCAGACGCGGCACGCTCCCGGTGCGGGTCATGGTATGCCACTGATCGCGAATGCGGCCGCTATTGAGGATCAGCGGATAAAAAGCGTCGGTGACCGCCCGGGTGCCCTGTGGCGTCACCGGCACCATCCGCAACCGGCCATCACGATGCCAGCCCTGCTGAATATTGAGATCGCTACCGCGTTGGCTGACCGGCCAGCGAACCGGATCCAGGTCATCCCACGCCTCACGGCTCAGCTGCGCCAGCCCGCCAATATCAAACGCCCGCTGGCCATTATTTTCAAACCCCGAAAGCGCCGCATGCTCGCTGAACACCTCATGCGGATGATGCCAGGCAAACGCCTCGCCATACCCCAGCTGTTCGGCGACCCGGGAAATGATCCACCAGTCGGCTTTCGCCTCTCCCGGCGGCGGCAAAAAGCTACGCTGCCGGGAAATACGCCGTTCCGAATTGGTGACGGTGCCATTTTTCTCGCCCCACGCCAGCGCCGGAAAGCGGATATGGGCGAAGGCGGCGGTGTCGGTGCCGGCGGTGACATCGGAAACCATCACCAGCGGGCAAGCCGCCAGCGCCTGGCTGACGGCATGACTGTCCGGCAGCGACACCACCGGGTTGGTCCCCATAATCCATACCGCTTTCACCTCACCGCGCCCGATCGCCGCAAACAGCTCCACCGCCGTCAGACCCGGAGTTTGTGCCAGCCGCTCACTGCCCCAGAAGCGCGACAGCCGCTGCAGATCCTCGGGCTCAAAATTCATATGCGCCGCCAGCATAGTCGCCAGCCCGCCCACTTCGCGCCCGCCCATGGCGTTTGGCTGTCCGGTCAGCGAAAATGGCCCGCAGCCCGCACGGCCATATTTGCCGCAGGCCAGATGGGCGTTAATAATGGCATTGCACTTATCGCTACCGCTGGCCGACTGATTGATCCCCATGGTGTAGAGGGTAATCGCCCGCGGCGCGGCAATAAAATCACGATAGAAAGCCGCCACCTGCGCCTCATCCAGCCCGCAAAAAGCGGCCACTTTCGCCGTCGTCCACGCTTCTGCTGCCGCCAGTGCCTGCGTCTGGTCGCGAAAGTCGCCCGTCAGCTCGCCGGCCCCGGCAATGGCGTTCAGCAGGCCGACAAACAGCCCGCCATCGCTGCCGGGTGCCAGCGCCAGGTGGCTGTCGGCAATATCGCAGGTGGCGGTGCGCCGCGGATCGATCACCACCACTTTCATGTGCGGATTGTCGCGCTTCGCCTGCACCAGCCGCTGATACAGGACCGGATGCGCCCAGGCAGCATTCGAGCCGACCAGCACCACCAGATCGCTGCATTCCACATCCTCATAGCTGCACGGGACCACATCGGCGCCAAACGCGCGCTTATAGCCGGTCACCGCGGAGGACATGCACAGCCGTGAGTTAGTATCGATATTGGCGGCGCCGATAAATCCCTTCATCAGCTTATTCGCCGCGTAATAGTCTTCGGTGAGCAGTTGCCCCGAGGCGTAAAAGGCCACCGCCTGCGGGCCATGCTGCGCAATGATCTCCCGCAGGCGGCTTCCTGCCGCCTCCAGCGCCTGCGGCCAGCTGACGGGTTCGCCATCGAGCTCCGGCGTCAGCAGTCGCCCTGCCAGACCGGTGGTCTCCCCGAGCGCCGCCCCTTTAACGCACAGGCGCCCCAGGTTAGCCGGATGTTGCTCATCGCCGCGCACGTTGACCTGGCCGTTTTCCGCCACCTGGACCAGCACACCGCAGCCGACCCCGCAATAGGGGCACGTGGTTCGGGTTTCCTCCATTAAGACGCCTCCGCCCGGGCCAGCAGCACCTGGTTTCCGACCCACACCGTGCCGTTTTCCACCTTCACCGGCCAGGCGCGAACTGCCGGCTCACCGCCTTCGCACGGGCGGCCATCGCGCAGACGAATGCGCTGTTTATACAGCGGCGAAATGACTATCGGCTCGCCTCCGGCATCGCCCAGGATACCGCGCGACAAGACGTTGGCATCGCTGCCTGGCTCGAGATTATCGAGGGCATAAACCTGCTCGCCGAAGCGGAACAGCGCAATCTGCCGTTCCCCCAGCCGCGCGCCGATCCCAGCCTCGGCGGGGATGGCGTCCAGCGTGCAAATGGCCTGCCATGGGCGGGACGAGGCCGCGCCCTCACGGTGTACCGGCGTAGCGACCGGCTGCGGCTGGCCGCGTAGGCTGTGCCGCTGCACCGCTTCATCCGGCTGCTCGCTGTTGACGTAAGAGCGGAACAGCGCCAGCCGCTGCGGATCGTTCAGGGTGGTCTGCCACTCGCACTGATAGCTCTCCACTACCCGCGCCATCTCCTGCTCCAGCTCTTCACCAATGCCGAGGCTGTCGTTGAGGATCACCTCCCGCAGGTAGTCGACGCCGCCTTCGAGGTTGTCCATCCAGGTACTGGTGCGCTGCAGGCGGTCGGCGGTCCGGATATAGAACATCAGCAGGCGATCCACCGTACGGATCAGCGTCGCGTCGTCGATATCGCTGACAAACAGGTCGGCGTGGCGCGGCTTCATGCCGCCGTTGCCGCAGACGTAGAGATTCCAGCCCTTTTCCGTGGCGATCACCCCAATATCTTTCCCCTGCGCCTCGGCGCATTCCCGGGTACAGCCGGAGACCGCCATTTTGATTTTGTGCGGCGCGCGCAGCCCTTTGTAGCGATGTTCGAGGGTCACCGCCAGCCCCGTCGAATCCTGCACGCCATAGCGACACCAGGTCGAGCCGACGCAGGATTTCACCGTGCGCAGCGATTTGCCGTAGGCGTGCCCGGTTTCAAACCCGGCATCCGCCAGCTCGCGCCAGATATCCGGCAGCGACTCCAGCCGGGCGCCAAACAGGTCAATACGCTGTCCGCCGGTAATTTTGCTGTACAGCTGATAGCGTTTGGCAATCTGGCCGATGGCAATCAGCCCGTCCGGCGTCACTTCCCCCGCCGCCATCCGCGGCACCACCGAATAGGTGCCGTCTTTCTGGATATTGGCGAAGTAGCGGTCGTTGGTGTCCTGCAGCGGCAAATGCGCCGGTTTCAGTAGATACTCGTTCCAGCAAGAAGCGAGAACCGACGCCACCAGCGGTTTACAAATTTCGCAGCCGTGCCCCTGCCCGTAGCGGCTAATCAGCTGGTCAAAGGTGCGGATATGGTTGACCCGCACAAGGTGATAGACCTCCTGGCGCGACCACGGGAAGTGTTCGCAGATATCTTTTTTGACCTCAACACCCTGGGCCGCGAGCTGATACTCCATCACCTGTTTGACCAGCGCACTGCAGCCGCCGCAGCCGGTGGCGGCTTTGGTGCAGCTTTTCAGCGCCGCCATATCACCCGCACCATCGTTCACCGCCTGGCAGATATCGCCTTTGCTGACGTTGTGGCAGGAGCAAATCTGCGCGCTGTCCGGCAGCGCCGCCACCCCCAGCGCTTTCGGGGCACTCCCCTCCAGCACTGGCAGAATCAGGCTTTCCGGGCGCGCAGGCAGCGCCATTGCGTTCAGCATCATTTGCAACAGGGTGGCATAATCGCTGGCATCGCCCACCAGCACGCCCCCGAGCAGGGTTTTCCCGTCCTCGCTCACCACGATTTTCTTGTAGATTTGCTCCGGCCCATGGGTCCACTGATAGCTTTGGCTGCCCGGGGTGCGCCCCTGCGCATCGCCGAAAGAGGCCACGTCGATGCCTAGCAATTTCAGTTTGGTGCTCATATCCGCGCCGCTGAAGCTGGCCGTTTCCCCGGCCAGCTGTGCCGCCGCGGTTCGCGCCATCTGGTAGCCCGGCGCCACCAGGCCATAAATTTTGTTGTCCCACAGAGCGCATTCGCCAATCGCCAGTACGTCGGGGTCAGAGGTGCGGCACTGGTCATCGATGCAGATCCCGCCGCGCTCGCCCACCGTCAGGCCGCCGCTACGCGCCAGCGAATCCTGTGGGCGAATCCCGGCCGAGAACACCACCATGTCGGTGGACAGCGACCCGCCATCGGCAAAATTCAGCACCAGACCGTCGTCGTGAGACACAATCGCCTGGGTTGCCTTACTGGTGTGTACGCCGACGCCAATGGCGGTGATTTTCTCACGCAGCATCGCCGCGCCAGCATTATCCAGCTGTACCGCCATCAGGTTGGGGGCAAACTCGACGACGTGGGTTTCCAGCCCCAGTTGCTTCAGGGCGTTGGCGGCTTCCAGTCCCAGCAGGCCACCGCCAATCACCACCCCGCGTTTGGCGGTACTGGCACAGGCGGCAATACGATCGAGGTCGTCCAGCGTACGATAGACAAAGCAGCCGTCACTGTCATGGCCCGGCACCGGCGGGACGAAGGGATACGAGCCGGTGGCCAGCACCAGTTTGTCCCAGTGGGTTTCATGTCCGCTGGCATCGCGCACCAGCCGTGCTTCACGGTCGATACTCGCCACCGGCTCAGACAGCCGTAGCTCAATGCCGTGCTGATTGAAGAAATCCCCCTCCACCAGCGACAGTGACTGCGCGCTGCGCCCGGCAAAATACTCCGAGAGATGCACCCGGTCGTACGCGGCGTAGCGTTCTTCGCCAAACACCACGATCCGAAACTGTTGATGCAGGTTGCGGCTGACGCACTGCTCAAGAAAATGGTGGCCGACCATACCGTGGCCGATCAGGACTAAAACAGGTTTTGTCATGGTGATATGTCCTGCAGCACGCGGCTGCGTTGAAGAAGGGTCGAAAAGCCAGTCGGTTGGCGCGCTGGCGCCCAGCTGCGCGGTCAGCGGCGCCGCGTGCTGGCAGTCGCCAAACAGTAAAACGCCGCGCAAGATGCCGTCGCGAACCAGCAGACGCCGGTAGTGACGGGCCAGCGGGTCCCAACTGGTCCACTGTTGATCCTGTTCCGCGGCCCGCAAGTCGCCGGCGCTGAACAGTTCGATGCCGGTGACCTTCAGGCGAGTACCGCTCTCCTGCCAGGTAAAGTCCTCTCCCGGTGTGCCGCAGAGCCGCTCGGCCAGCACTTCGGCCTGGCGCAGACAGGGGGCCACCAGCCCCCAGGTTTCGCCGTCAATTTCGCAGCATTCACCTAGCGCGCTAATCCCCGGCAGCGCGGTGGCCAGTTGGCGATCGACGACGATGCCGCGATGACACGTAATCCCGCTGCGCTGCGCCAGCGTAATATTCGGGCGTACCCCGGTCGCCAGCACCACCCGGCTGGCCGCAAAGGCCCGGCCATCCTCCAGCACCACCTCATGCTCGCCTATCGCGGCAATAGCACATCCGGTGACACAGGCGATCCCCCGTTCCGTCAGCTGCTGCTGGAGCTGCTGGCTGGAGAAGGCATCGGTCTGCTGCTCCATCAGCCACGGGCCGCGATGCAGTAAAGTGACGTTGTCACCATGACGTCGTAACGCCGCTGCGGCCTCGACGCCCAGCACCCCGCCGCCGATCACCACTGCCGGACCACCGCTCGCCAGAATGCGGCTGACGTCGGCAAACGTCCGGAACGGATAGACATGTGGCAGCTCGACTCCGGGCAGCGGCGGAATCATGGCCTGCGAACCGGTGGCAAAAATCAGTTCATCCCAGCCATATTCCCCCTGGGTGGTACGCAGCGTGCGCGCCTCGGTATCCACCTCCAGCGCCGATGCGCCGGTCAACACCGTCACCGCGTGCTGCGAATACCACTCAGCGGGCAGCAGCTGCGTTTGTTCTAGCGTTTTTTCCCCGCCGAGGACCGGTGACAGCTGGATACGGTTGTAGGCCTGATAGGGTTCGTCGCCGATAATCGTTATCTGAAATCTGCCGCCCCCCCGCGCCACCAGCGTTTGCGCCAGTCGGGTGGCCGCCATGCCGTTGCCAATAATCACCAGTTGCCGCTTCATAGCCGCCCCTTACGCCGCTTTCGGCTGCTTTTCATAGAGGAAATGCAGGATCTGCTGACGCAGATGGTGGTAGCGGCTGTCGTCGGCAAGCTGGACCCGGTTCCGCGGGCGCGGCAGATCAACATTGAGGATTTCCCCCACCGTCGCCGCCGGGCCGTTGGTCATCATCATCACGCGATCGGAGAGCAGGACCGCTTCATCGACGTCGTGAGTGATCATCACGATGGTGGTATTCAGCGCCTGCTGGATCTGCATCACCGCATCCTGCAGATGGGCGCGGGTTAAGGCGTCAAGCGCCCCGAACGGCTCGTCCAGCAGCAGCACCTTCGGCTTCATCGCCAGCGCCCTGGCAATGCCAACCCGCTGCTTCATACCGCCGGAGATCTCCCCCGGGCGCTTGTACATGGCATGACCCATCTGCACCCGCTCCAGGTTGTGTTCGATCCACGCTTTACGTTCGGCTTTGCTCATGGTGCGGCGGAAGACCTGATCGACCGCCAGCGCCACGTTGTCAAAACAGGTCAGCCACGGCAGCAGCGAGTGGTTCTGGAACACCACCGCGCGCTCCGGCCCCGGTCCGGCGATTTCCCGGTTATCACACAGCAGCCCGCCTTCCGTGGGGGTGGTTATGCCGGCGATGAGGTTTAACAGCGTCGATTTCCCGCAGCCGGAGTGGCCAATCAGGCTGACGGTTTCCCCTTCGTGAATGTCGAAAGAGACGTTTTGTAGTGCCAGAAACTCGCCGCTGGCGGTGTTGAAACGCTGGCTCACGGCCTGTACCTGAATTAATGGTTTCATAGCGACTCTCCTATTTTTCCTGCCAGCTGAAGCGACGAGCGATCAGCATCAGTCCCTGCTCAAGCAGCAGGCCCACGACACCAATAATGACGATGGCGATGATGATGTTTTCCACGTTGAGGTTGTTCCATTCGTTCCAGATCCAGAAACCGATCCCGAGGCCGCCGGTCAGCATTTCGGCGGCAACGATCACCAGCCAGGCAATGCCGATGGACAGACGCACGCCGGTCAGCACTGCAGGCAATACTGCCGGGAACAGAATGAGGCGCATCACCGTCCACTCCGAAAGCTGTAAAACCCGGGCCACGTTGAGATAGTCCTGCGGAATGCGGCGCACCCCTTCGGCGGTGTTGATCACCATCGGCCAGATCGAGCAGATAAAGATGGTCCAGCTGGAGGCAGGTTCGGCCTTCTGGAACAGCAGCAGACCGATAGGCAGCCACGCCAGCGGGCTGACCGGACGCAGCAGCGCAATCAGCGGATTAAACATGCGGGCAAAGAACAGCGAGCGGCCGATCAAAAAGCCCAACGGGATGCCCACCAGCGCTGCGAGGCCAAACCCCACCGCCACACGTTGCAGCGACGCCAGCACGTTCCAGCCGATCCCCATATCGTTCGGCCCGTCCTGATAGAACGGGTCGGCAAACAGCGTCAGGGCGGAGTCCAGAGTGCTGAGCGGCGTCGGGAAGCCTTTGCCGTTGATCGCCGCCAGCTGCCAGCACAGCAGCAGCAGTCCCAGCCCCAGCAACGGCGGCAGGAGTCGCTGAACGGTTTCACGCAGCCAGCGTCTGAGCGGCGGCGTGGTCCGCCGGACCTGTACCGGCGGCAGAATAATGACTTCGCCCGGCGCGTGCTCAGCGCTGACCGGCGGTTGCGTTTTGTGTGCGTGTTTCATTTCATGCCCCCTTACGTTGAATCGCGAAACTACGGGCGTAACCTTGCGGATCGGCCCCCGTCCAGACCGTGCCGTCCATCAATGTGCTGCTGCGCATCTGCGTCGACGGCGGCGTGATACCGCCCACCGCCTGCGCCGCCTCTTTCCATACGTCAATGCGGTTGATGCGTTGCGCCACCGCCTGATAATCCGGATCCGTTTTCAGCAATCCCCAGCGGCGGAACTGGGTTAAAAACCACATGCCGTCCGAGAGCCACGGGAAGCTCACTTCCCCCTGGTCGTAGAAGCGAATCGGGTGGGCATCCTGCCAGCGACGCCCCAGCCCGTTGTCGTATTCACCGAGCATGCGCCCGACGAGGTACTGCTCTTTGGTATTCAGCCACGCGCGTTTCGCCAGGATACGCGCCGTTTCGCGTTTGTTATCTTCAGAGGCTTCGATCCAGCGCGAGGCCTCCAGCACCGCCGCCACCAGCGCTCGTGCGGTATTGGGGTTGCGTTCCACCCATTCGCTACGGGTGCCGAGAATTTTTTCCGGGTGTTCGGGCCAGACGTCCTGAGAGGTCGCGGCGGTAAAGCCGATGCGATCGTTGATCGCCCTTGCGTTCCATGGTTCGCCGACGCAAAAACCGACCATGTTGCCAATGCGCATGTTCATCACCATCTGCGGCGGTGGCACCACCACGGTGCGCACATCGTCAAACGGGTTTATGCCGCCGCTGGCCAGCCAGTAATAGAGCCACATGGCGTGAGTGCCGGTGGGAAAGGTGTGGGCGAAGGTGTAGCTACCCGGCGCGCTTTGACCAATCAGCCGTTTCAGCCCGCCGAGGTCGGTCACCCCTTTCTGCTGCAGATCGCTGGAGAGCGTGATGGCCTGCCCGTTGCGATTGAGAGTCATCAGGTTGGCCATCGACTGCGGCTTGCTGGCGATCCCCAGCTCCAGGCCATACAGCAGACCATAAAGAATGTGCGCCGCATCCAGCTCACCGGCGATCAGCTTGTCCCGCACCGCCGCCCAGCTGGCCTCTTTGGTTGGCACCAGGGTAATGCCATATTTCTTGTCGAACCCTTTCAATGACGCGATGGCTATCGGCGCGCAGTCCGTAAGCGGAATAAATCCCACCCGGACGGTGGTTTGCTCCGGTTTATCGGAGCCCGCAGCCCACGCGCCGTGCATCATGCCAGGCAGCAACATAGCGCCACCCAGCGCGGCACCCGCCTGTATAAAACGCCGCCGTGAAATCGAAAATTTATCGCCCATACCCGCTCCAGAACGCGCAAAAAAAAGCGCCCGGCAGTGCTTACGCACTGCAGGACGCCTTTATCCATGGACACACTGACCGTCGTTGGCCCGTTGCCCAAAACTTTTATTCACTCGGATTATCTAATGCAACACGGATGCCAGGTTTGTCACGGGCCGTTTTACCCGCTTTTGCCGCTAATTTTGTGCGGATCGTTGCCCGATTTGCACCGTCGACTGGCAGTAAATGCCCACTGATTGTGCATCTACTCCTTTGGGGTTACCTGCCATAACGCCTTCACCGTCAGCAGCGCCCGGGCAATCTCTACCATCCGCTGATTCTTATCCATCGCCATTTTCCGCAGCGTCTGCCAGGCCTGTTCCTCCGGCATTCCCTGGTGCGCCATCAGCACACTTTTGGCCTTTTCGATCAGCTTGCGCTCTTCCAGGGCATCCTTTAACGAGGCCAGCTGCCCGGAGAGCTGCTGCAGCTCGAAGGCCTGCTGACGAACCAGCGGCAGCAGCTGTTTGTCCAGCCGCCGCGCGACGCCGTCTCCTTCGTCCTCTTCCGACCAGCCGGCAGGCGGCATCGGCGGTTCTTCGCCGCTGAGCAACCGGTCAGCGGCGTTGAGCAGACCATCAATCAGGTGCTCCTCCAGACCGCGCATCTGCTCCAGCCGTTGGGTCTGGGCGCAAAACCAGCGCAGCGCCGTCTCTCCCCGGTCTGCTGCCGGCTGACGGGTACAGGCGATCCGCCGCAGCTGCTCGATTTCCAGGCTCGCCTGGCACTGCACCAGAAACATTTCACGCTGCGCCTCAGCAGCCAGCGCGATAAAGCTGTCAAAACAGGGCTGCTGGCCGTCAATCCGGTCCACCAGCCGCTGGCGTAATTCGTCGCTGAAATGGCCGCGGGCAAACCCTGAGGCCCCGAGGGCGCGCTCCTGTCCTACCAGCTCTTTGCCCTGCATAAAGCTATACAGCGCCACCATGCTCCCGGCGATTTGCGGGTCGTCGATGCTGTCATTGAGCTGTGGAACGATATTCAGCAGGTGGCGGATGATGCGGCTAAACTGGCTTGTCGCCTCTTCGGCGACAATCGTGCGGCGGCCAACGGCATCGCGCAGATGCGGAAGCTGCTCGAGATACCAGACCGCGCTGGCAATCCGCCAGCAGAGCGCGCTGCTGGCGGATCCCTGGGTGGGTTCCAGCGCGGTGCGAAACACCATCAGCTGTTCGTCAACCAGCGCGCTGCTTGCCCGGCACTCGGCGGCATACAGCCGTCCCTCTGTGCATAACCAGATATTGGAGGCCCCGCGTTCACACTGCAGCATATGCACCAGGGCGCTGATCTGATTCGCCAGGGCGCCAAGCTGCGCAAGCTGGCGCAGTTGCTCATTTTGCAGCTGCCGTGCGCGGTGAAACCAGCGATTGGCGTCAGAGGTGGTGCCGGCGGTATTATTCATATCCCCTCCCGAGTTAATTCTTTATACTTTGCTTTGCGCTTTATCTAGCAATAACCGTGCCTTATACCAAGGAGTCTTTATGCAACGTATTGTGATTGTCGCCAACGGCGCAGCCTACGGTAGCGAATCGTTGTTTAACAGCCTGCGTCTGGCGATTGCCCTGCGCGAGCAGCAGTCCGAACTCGACCTGAAGCTTTTTTTGATGTCTGATGCGGTCACCGCCGGTCTACGTGGGCAGAAGCCAGCAGAGGGCTATAACATCCAACAGATGCTGGAGATCCTCACCGCGCAGAATGTGCCGGTAAAATTGTGCAAGACCTGTACCGATGGCCGGGGGATCAGCACCCTGCCGCTGATTGACGGTGTCGCTATCGGCACGCTGGTTGAACTGGCGCAGTGGACCCTTGAAGCGGATAAGGTCCTCACCTTCTGAAAAAGCCGCCTCTGGCGGGATTAAATATCATGCTGGCATCAATTGTTAACCGAAAACATATGCCAGCTGAATGCTTTCAGGCAGAACATCATTTTTGTTTAATCTTTATCCCTTTTTTTGATCAAAATCAGCATTCGTCTGCGCCCCATTTGGTGTTATGCACTGAGTAAAGTGTGAACAATATCACGCGCGGGATTGAGCTGGCAGGATGCTGTAGACAGACAACAACGGGGTGGGTAAATGGCAATGGTGAAAACAAGTTTGATGTTATTTGGTGGCGATACGTTGGTGGTTCGGTGCTCTGAACGCTGCCATATTCATATGATGAGCGCGAAGGCCGCCGGCGACAGCCACGCGGACATTCTGAGCGTCCAGGATCGTGACAGCGCGTATTTAACCGTGCCTTACAACGGCACCTGGAACGTCCTGATTGACAGCCACAGTCAGTCGCTGGAGCACTCCATCAGCTACGTTCCCGCCTGATAAGTCTTGCCCGGGCTTTCCCGGGCACACTTCACGTCACGCCAGCCCAGGCTGGCTGCTTTCCCCAATCAGGTTCCGCACTTTGGCGACGAGATCGTCAAGGCAATCGTCGTGCATCCCGAGTTTACGCAGCTCCTGTTCGAGCGAGAAAAGATACTGAGCGTTGGTACCGAGCGGCCCGCTGGCTTTGGCGATCAGTGGCGCAATGACCTGGGCACTGGTGTCCGGCTCAAACAGCGGATGACGCGGATCCATAATGAACACCAGCGCGTTGACCGTCCGCCCGTCGTCAAGCTCCAGCTTGCACCAGGTCGGCAGATAGCATCCGGTGATCATCTCCCGCTTCCACAGCAGGGTCAGCTCCTCGTCCAGCGTCTCATCGGGCAGCCGATAGGCCACCCCGGTGGTACGTCCGCCCTCTTTCAGCGCCAGCATCCGCCCGGGTTGGCAGGCGCTGCCTCGCCCGGCGGTCAGCCGCAGGCAAAAAGCACGATGCCAGCCCGGCAGCGTACCGGTACAAGACTCACGGTAATCCAGTGCCGGGTTCCACATCAGTGAACCGTAGCCAAAAATCCAAACTGAGCCGGCATCCGGACGACAGGCCAGAGTCGCAGCCAGCGAGGCTGCCCGTTGCTCTGCCGACCAGAGTAGCGATTCCTCAATAGCACCAAACGCCGTCTTACAATCTGCATTGATTAAGAAATCACGTGTTAACACTTTTTACTACCTCCGCCACTGCCCGCTTCCCGGCGATTATCTGATGGCATCCTTGTAATATTGCCGAATTATTATCCAGCTTTAATCGACAATAAGCAATGAACGACATGTTGGCAAGGCAAGTACCAGCAGATGAAGTACAACAACAGATTGTTTTTTCTTATACCTGCCGTTTGCCCCTTGCTGCGGCGCTTGCCCAGGCCTGCCGATGTGGCGTCTCGTCGCCGTCTGAGCGGGCAGCGATAATCAGCGCATCTGGATGCATTTCACAGCACGTGCTGATTTACTGCCATAAGGTAGACTTACCATGCGATTACGCTGAAAACTGACATCTGAATGGCGAATAGTGGCGATTAACGGATGAGTTAGATGTGAATATATTTAATTAATCACATGAATAATAAGAACAAAACACAATTAACAGCAACTTTCAGCAACCCCGACAAACTTTCATGAAATAGCCGTAAATAAAAGTAAAAAAATGCATCTTATTACGTAATCTCTGTTATTTTATCGCATTACGTTATCTATAATTATAACCCCTAAGTAATTCAAGGTGCTCCCAGGGAGCTTACACCGGTAGGTGACAGGGGCGCGCGGGCGCATCCAACACCGATGCAGCTTGAAGTATAACGGGTATAACACCTGCAAAAATGGAGATGGTTCATGACGCATGCACATGAGGCGGTGAAAACCCGCCACAAGGAGACATCGCTTATTTTCCCGATTCTGGCGCTGGCGGTGCTGATCTTCTTCGGAAGTAGTCAGTCGCTGCCAGCGGTTATCGGCATTAATATTCTGGCCCTGGTGGGGATTTTATGTAGTGCCTTTAGCGTAGTCCGCCATGCCGACGTGCTGGCACACCGCCTGGGAGAGCCGTACGGTTCGTTAATTTTAAGCCTTTCCGTGGTTATTCTTGAAGTCAGCCTGATTTCCGCCTTAATGGCGACCGGCGACGCGGCCCCGACGCTGATGCGCGATACGCTCTATTCGATCATCATGATCGTCACCGGCGGCCTGGTTGGCTTTTCTCTGCTGCTGGGCGGGCGCAAATTTGCCACCCAGTACATGAATTTATTCGGTATTAAGCAGTACCTCATCGCCCTGTTCCCGCTGGCGATCATCGTGCTGGTCTTCCCGATGGCGCTGCCAGGGGCCAATTTCAGCACCGGTCAGGCACTGCTGGTGGCGCTGATTTCCGCCGCCATGTACGGCGTATTCCTGCTGATACAGACCAAAACGCACCAGAGCCTGTTTATCTACGAGCATGAGGATGACAGCGACGACGATAACCCGCATCACGGTAAGCCATCCGCGCACAGCAGTGCCTGGCACACCGCCTGGCTGCTGGTTCACCTGGTGGCGGTTATTGCCGTAACCAAAATGAACGCCAACCCGCTTGAGACGCTGCTGACCAGCATGAATGCGCCAGTGGCCTTTACCGGTTTCCTGGTGGCCCTGTTAATCCTTTCGCCGGAAGGGCTGGGAGCGCTGAAAGCGGTGCTGAACAATCAGGTCCAGCGCGCCATGAACCTGTTCTTCGGCTCGGTGCTGGCCACCATATCGTTGACCGTGCCGGTGGTGACCTTAATCGCCTTCTTAACCGGGAATGAACTGCACTTTGGTCTTGGCGCCCCGGAGATGATTGTGATGGTCGCCTCTCTGGTGCTGTGTCATATCTCGTTCTCCACCGGGCGCACCAACGTGCTGAACGGTGCCGCGCATCTGGCGCTGTTTGCCGCCTACCTGATGACGATTTTCGCCTGATGCTCCTCCCCCGGCGGCACGCTGCCGACCGGGGTTAGCCACGCATCACCTGCAAAAGAGATATAAAAAAGCCTGCCGGTTTTGCAACGGGCAGGCTTTTCGCATTCTACAACGCGGTCTTAGTTGCTGGTATCCAGCTCATCAAAGCCTTTCACCAGGTCGTCGATGGCTTTCATTTGCTTGAGGAACGGCTCCAGCTTCGCCAGCGGCAATGCGGACGGGCCATCGCATTTCGCATGTTCCGGGTCCGGATGCGCTTCGATAAACAGACCTGCAATACCTACTGCCATCCCGGCACGAGCCAGTTCGGCAACCTGCGCACGACGACCGCCGGAAGCAGCGCCAAACGGGTCGCGGCACTGCAGCGCGTGGGTCACGTCGAAGATAACCGGGGAGTTGTTGGACGCTTTTTTCATCACGCCAAAGCCCAGCATATCGACAACCAGGTTGTCGTAACCGAAGTTCGCGCCACGGTCACACAGGATCACTTTGTCGTTGCCGCCTTCAATAAACTTGTCGACGATGTTGCCCATTTGGCCCGGGCTGACAAACTGCGGCTTCTTCACGTTGATGACCGCGCCAGTTTTCGCCATCGCTTCCACCAGATCAGTCTGACGAGCGAGGAACGCCGGCAGCTGAATCACGTCAACCACGTCGGCAACCGGCTGCGCCTGGCTGGCTTCGTGAACGTCAGTAATGATTTTCACGCCGAAGGTTTGCTTCAGCTCCTGGAAGATTTTCATCCCTTCTTCCAGACCCGGACCACGATAGGAGTGGATGGAAGAACGGTTGGCTTTATCAAAAGAGGCTTTGAACACGTAAGGAATGCCCAGCTTCTGCGTAACCGTCACGTAGTGTTCGCAGATGCGCATCGCGAGATCGCGGGATTCCAGCACGTTCATCCCACCAAACAGGACGAAAGGCAGGTCGTTTGCTACGTTGATATCACCAATGCTAACCACTTTTTGTTTCATAAGATCGCCTTATCAGGGTGTAACCGGATTCATTCCAGATTAGTGAAGAGTAATTTGTTTATGCGAAATCGTGTTGATTTGCGCGCGGATCATTTCGCTGATCGGGTCCTCAGGACACTGCTCAACAAAATAGTTCAGATCCAGCAACGCCACATGGTCGCACTCAAGCTGGGCGTAGATCAGCCCGCGATCGCGAATTTCGTAGGGATCTTCCGGGTTAAACTGCAGCAGCGCTTCACTGGTTCTCAGCGCCAGCTCCATCTGCCCCTCTTCCATCAACGCAGATTTTAAAGTGTCGAGCAGTTTATGGATAACTTCCGCGTTATCCGCCTCTTCGAGATCTTCGTTAAACAGCTCGGCTACCGGGCTGATATTGCCCTTCAGCCAGACTTCCAGCGTGTGTTCGTTGAGAGTTTCACCGTTGAACGGGTTAATCAACCACATCTCTTCGCTGGTTTCCGGATCGGCACGCATCAGCAGCTGGGTCGGGAAGATAACCGGGACCAGCGGCAGCGACAGGCGCTGGGCAATCCACAGCACGATGGCGCCGAGCGATGCCGCGCTGCCCTGGCGGTTGATCAGTACTTTGTCGATCCACAGCGCATCAGATAACTTATAGACGCCGTGAGAGTCGCGGAAGCCCCACTCTTTGTAGAACAGCTCCAGCAGCCGTTCCAGCTGACGCTCCTGATCCCACGAAGACGCGATCTCTTCCTGCGCCAGAGCCAGCAGCCGCTCCAGTTCATCCTGCACATAGTGCGTCGGAAAATCGTCGCGGATTAATTCCGAAATGAGGACCATGCCATCGCACAATGGTGCTTTATTAAATTCGAAATCAGCTAATGACCTCATGACTTACCCCAGTAACGGTATTCTTGTAATGGCGAGTTGTATGATGATGAACAACACCACCAAAGCCAACAGAAAGGCAATAAACCGGCTCTGCTGGCTGCGCGGACGACGACGGCCCAGCGCGATAAAACCCAATGCGATGTAAATAATAACGCCAAACAGCTTTTCAGTCAGCCATGAGCCGTCTTGCGTAAATGGCAGATAGTGGGTCAGGGCCATTAATCCGGCGCCGCTGAGGAATAACAGCGTATCGCTACAGTGCGGCGCAATCCTCACCCAGCGTTGATTCAGCCGGACGCTGCCGTTGTAGGTCCACCAGTAGCGCAGGGCAAACAAACTGACCGACACCACCACGCACGCAATATGCACATACAGCACCGTGCTAAACAGATTCATGATGCGGTCTTCTCCATGCCGGGAAATCGCCCGATAGTCAGACGCTCGTTATCACCGTAGTCACGGCAGGTCACGACATCAAGGTAACCCGCCTGCTGGAACAGCGCCCGAACCGCCTCGCCTTGCGTCCAGCCATGTTCCAGCAACATCACGCCATCGGGGATCAGGAAATGACGCCCGTGGTCAATAATATGCGCGAGATCGGCCAGCCCGTGATCGGCCGCCACCAGCGCCGTCTTCGGCTCAAAGCGCACGTCGCCCCTACCCAGATGCGGGTCGGTTTCGTCGATATAGGGCGGGTTGCTGACAATCATCGTGAATGATTGCCCCGCCAGCGCCGCAAACCAGTGGCTTTGCAGCACGGTCACGTTGGTGATGGCGAGGCGTTCGGCATTGCGCGCGGCTAATGCCACGGCGTCCGGCATAAAATCCACCGCCGTCACCTGGCAATCCGGGCGTTCACTGGCCAGGGCCAGGGCGATAGCCCCTGTGCCGGAGCCTAAATCCAGGATCCGGCAGGCGGTGGCCGGCAAGCGCGCCAGCGCCTGCTCGACCAGGCACTCGGTATCCGGGCGGGGAATTAAGGTGGCGGGAGAAACCAGCAGCGGCAGTGACCAGAACTCGCGTTCACCGATCAGGTGAGCCACCGGTTCGCCGCGCTGACGGCGGTCCAGCAGCGTCTCCAGCTCCGCCAGCTGTGGCGGCGTCAACGCCGTTTCACCGAAGGCAAGAATATAGGTTCGTGCCTTGCCGGTGACGTGCCCCAGCAGGATCTCGGCGTCGCGTCGCGGACTGTCACTCTCACTCAGGCGGCTTATCGCCTGGGCCAGCCACTGTTGAAATATCATCATTCCTGCTCGGAAAGCGCCGCCAGCTGATCGGCCTGGTATTCCTGAACGATCGGCTCAATCAGCATATCCAGCTTGCCTTCCATCGCTTCATCCAGACGATACAGCGTCAGGTTGATACGGTGATCGGTGACGCGGCCCTGCGGATAGTTATAGGTGCGGTTACGATCGCTGCGATCGCCGCTACCCAGCAGGTTACGGCGCTCGGAGGCTTCGGCCTGTTGGCGTTTGGCCACTTCGGCAGCACGAATACGCGCCCCCAGCACCGACAACGCTTTGGCTTTGTTTTTGTGCTGAGAACGTTCGTCCTGGCACTCCACCACGATACCGGTCGGTAAGTGAGTAATACGGATCGCCGAGTCGGTGGTGTTAACGTGCTGACCGCCCGCTCCGGAGGAACGGAAGGTGTCAATTCGTAGGTCGCCCGGGTTGATATCCGGCATTTCGGCTTCCGGCAGCTCCGGCATCACCGCCACGGTACAGGCGGAGGTGTGAATACGCCCCTGGGATTCAGTCGCCGGGACACGCTGGACGCGATGACCACCAGACTCAAACTTCAGACGGCCATATACGCCGTCGCCGCTGATCTTGGCAATCACTTCTTTAAAACCGCCATGTTCGCCTTCGTTGGCGCTCATGATCTCGACGCGCCAGCGGCGCGCTTCGGCATAACGGCTGTACATCCGGAACAGATCCCCGGCAAACAGCGCCGCTTCATCCCCGCCGGTGCCGGCGCGGACTTCAACAAAGGCGTTACGCTCGTCATCCGGATCTTTCGGCAGCAGCAGAACCTGCAGCTGTTGTTCCATTTCTTCGCTTTTGGCTTTTGCGTCGCGCAGTTCTTCCTGCGCCATTTCGCGCATTTCCGGATCGTCGAGCATCATCTGGGCGGTTTCAATATCGTCCTGCACCTGGCGCCATTCGGTATAGCAACGGGCAACGTCGCTCAGCTGCGCGTATTCCCGCGACAGCGCGCGGAATCGATCCTGATCGGCGATGGTCGCAGCATCACCCAGCAGCGCCTGAACTTCCTCATGGCGTTCGTACAGAGCTTCCAGTTTGGCAACAATAGAAGGCTTCATAGGCGTGAATTCACCCTGTCCTAAAAAAAGAGAGAAATGTGCGCTACTCCAGCCCGAGGCTGTTGCGCAGAATATGCAGGCGTTCATCATCCCCGTCACGGGCGGCCTGCTGAAGAGATTTGGTTGGTGCGTGGATCAGGCGATTGGTCAGCTTGCGTGCCAGATCCTGCATGATTTCCTGCGCATCGCCCCCCTGCTCCAGCGCCGCAAGCGCCTTCGCGGTCAGTTCCTCGCGGACCTGCTCTGACTGGGAACGATATTCACGGATAGTCTCGCTGGCGCTCTGGGCGCGCAGCCAGGCCATAAATTCGCTGGTTTCCTGCTCAACGATCGACTCAGCCTCAACCGCCGCGGCTTTACGCTGCGCCAGGTTGTGCTGAATAATATTCTGTAGATCGTCCACGCTATATAAATAGGCATTCGCCAGCTTACCCACTTCCGGTTCGACATCGCGAGGAACCGCGATATCCACCAGCAGCATCGGCTGGTTGCGACGCGCTTTCAGCGCGCGCTCGACCATCCCTTTGCCAATAATCGGCAGCGGGCTGGCAGTGGAACTAATAATGATATCGGCCTCTTGCAGTCGCTCGCCAATGTCGCTGAGCGCGATCACTTCCGCGCCGACTTCCTCGGCCAGTGCCTGAGCCCGCTCGCGGGTTCGGTTGGCAATCACCATTTTACGCACGTGGTGTTCGCGCAGATGCCGCGCCACCAGTTCGATGGTCTCCCCGGCGCCGACCAGTAATACCGTCACGCTGGAGAGGGATTCGAAGATTTGTCGCGCCAGGGTACAGGCGGCGAAAGCCACGGAAACAGCGCTGGCGCCGATATCGGTTTCGGTGCGCACGCGTTTGGCAACGGAGAACGACTTCTGGAACATACGCTCCAGTTCGCTGACGTTGAGGTGACCCCGGCTGGAATCGGCAAAAGCTTTTTTGACCTGCCCGAGAATCTGCGGCTCGCCGAGAACCAGCGAGTCCAGCCCGCTGGCAACGCGCATCAGATGGCTGACGGCATCGTTATCCTGGTGCCAGTAGAGGCTCTTACGCAGGTCTTCTTCATTCAGATGGTGGTAATCACACAGCCAGCGGATGAGCACTTCCTGCAGATTATCCTGCTCCTCAACGCTGAGATATAGCTCCGTGCGGTTACAGGTCGACAGCACCACGCCCCCCTGCACCATTGGCTGAGCCAGCAGGCTCTCCAGCGCCTTATCGAGCGTATCCGGCGAAAACGTTACACGTTCTCGCAGCGCGACCGGGGCTGTTTTGTGATTAATGCCAAGAGCTAAAAGGGTCATTGTGAGGGAGTAGTACCAGCGTTGCTAAGGTTAGTCTGAGCGCATCATACAGGATGCGCGGAATCAATAAAAGAGAGGCTCCCCTTTTGGAGTAATAGGTACGGGAGTAAAAGCCATTAACGGTAATTTTTTGATTTCAGACCATTTGAACGTAGACGCTATCGCCGGGCAACGCTAGCATTATGGGTTAGAATTGTAACCTGCTACACAAATCGTGGGCGCCCTTCCGTCGCCGGATTTCACTGTAGACATCAAGGATTTGTCAACATTATGAATCGACTGCTCCGCCTGTTACCGCTGGCAAGCCTGGTCCTCACGGCCTGTACACTCAACGCCCCGAAAGGCCCCGCTACCAGCCCGGATTCTCCTCAATGGCGTCAGCATCAGCAAGATGTCCGTCAACTGAATCAGTTCCAGACCCGCGGCGCTTTCGCCTATCTTTCCGACGAGCAAAAAGTGTATGCCCGCTTTTTCTGGCAGCAAACCGGCCAGGATCGCTATCGCCTGCTGCTGACCAACCCGTTGGGCAGCACCGAGCTATCCCTGGTGGCGCAGCCGGGCAGCGTGACCCTGATTGATAACAAGGGCCAGACCTATACCGCAACCGATGCCGAAGAGATGATCGGTCGCCTGACCGGCATGCCGATTCCGCTGAACAGCCTGCGCCAGTGGATCGTTGGCCTGCCGGGCGACGCCACAGACTACAAACTGGACGACAAATACCGTCTGAGCGAACTGAACTACACGCAAAACGGCAAAACCTGGCACGTGACCTACGGCGGCTATACCAGCGATACCCAGCCAGCACTGCCGGCCAATATGGAGTTGAACAACGGCAGTCAGCGCATCAAGCTGAAAATGGATAACTGGATTGTGAAATGATGACCCGCTGGCCTGCTCCTGCAAAGCTGAACCTGTTTTTGTACATCACCGGTCAACGCGACGATGGTTATCACCTGCTGCAGACGCTATTTCAGTTTCTCGATTATGGCGATACGTTAACCATTGAACCGCGTCAGGACGGCGAACTTCGTCTGCTGACGCCGGTTGCCGGCGTGCCCGACGAGGAAAACCTGATCGTGCGGGCCGCGCGGCTGCTGATGCAGGCCGCGGCGGAGCGTGGTCAGCTTGCGCCAGGCAGCGGCGCCGACATCAGCATCGACAAACGTCTGCCAATGGGCGGCGGGCTGGGCGGAGGTTCCTCCAATGCAGCCACCGTTCTGGTGGCGCTCAACCATCTCTGGGGCTGCGGCTTCTCTGATGATGAGCTGGCGACGCTGGGCCTGCAGTTAGGAGCCGATGTGCCGGTGTTCGTGCGCGGGCATGCCGCCTTTGCCGAAGGGATTGGTGAAGTGCTGACCCCGGTCGAGCCGGAGGAAAAGTGGTACCTGGTTGCCCATCCGGGGGTCAGTATTCCGACGCCGGTTATTTTCCGCGACCCCGAGCTACCACGATCGACCCCGGTCAGGTCAATAAGTACGTTGCTAAAATGTGAATTTCGCAATGATTGCGAGGTTATCGCAAGAAAACGTTTTCGCGAGGTTGATGCGGCGCTTTCCTGGCTGTTAGAATATGCGCCGTCGCGCCTGACCGGCACAGGAGCGTGTGTCTTTGCTGAATTTGACACCGAATCTGCCGCTCGTCAGGTGCAAGAGCAAGCCCCGGAATGGCTACAAAGCTTTGTTGCACGAGGCGTTAACGTCTCACCGCTCAAGCTAGCCCTACTAAAGTAGTCGGCTTTTCGCCGCCATTACTGCACGTACGCCGGGCAAATTGAGTAACGGTGACAACGTCACCCTGTTCCAGACGTTGCATCGTTCTCTATTAAATACACCGCCTGGATAGATTAGTGCCGCCCGCACAGTTTTGGCGCTTTTCATCCACCACTGGACGCATGCCTGAGGTTCTTCTCGTGCCTGATATGAAGCTTTTTGCTGGTAACGCCACCCCGGAACTAGCACAACGTATTGCCAACCGCCTGTACACTTCTCTTGGCGACGCCGCTGTAGGTCGTTTTAGCGACGGCGAAGTCAGCGTACAAATCAATGAAAACGTACGCGGTGGTGATATTTTCATCATCCAGTCCACTTGTGCTCCCACCAACGACAACCTGATGGAATTGGTTGTTATGGTTGATGCTCTGCGTCGCGCTTCGGCGGGTCGTATCACCGCTGTTATTCCTTATTTCGGCTATGCTCGTCAGGACCGCCGTGTGCGTTCTGCTCGTGTGCCAATCACCGCTAAAGTGGTCGCTGACTTCCTGTCCAGCGTCGGCGTTGACCGCGTACTGACCGTTGACCTGCATGCAGAACAGATCCAGGGCTTCTTTGACGTTCCGGTTGATAACGTATTCGGCAGCCCAATCCTGCTCGAAGATATGCTGCAGCTGAATCTGGATAACCCGATTGTGGTTTCTCCGGACATCGGCGGCGTGGTACGTGCTCGTGCCATTGCTAAGCTGCTGAACGATACCGACATGGCGATCATCGACAAACGTCGTCCGCGCGCTAACGTTTCTCAGGTGATGCACATCATCGGTGACGTTGCCGGCCGCGACTGCGTGATGGTTGACGATATGATCGATACCGGCGGTACGCTGTGTAAAGCAGCAGAAGCGCTGAAAGAACGTGGTGCGAAACGCGTATTCGCTTACGCAACTCACCCGATCTTCTCCGGCAACGCAATCCAGAACATTAAAAACTCTGTGATTGATGAATTCGTCGTCTGCGATACAATCCCGCTGGCGCCGGAAATTAAAGCACTGGAAAAAGTTCGTACGCTGACCTTGTCCGGCATGCTGGCAGAAGCGATTCGTCGTATCAGCAACGAAGAATCCATCTCTGCTATGTTCGAACACTAATCGAGCCCGGCCAAAAAACCCGCTGCGGCGGGTTTTTTTGTCTCCGAACCCAATTTGTATGATTAATGCCTCCTTCACCTGCCATTCGTTGACAGATGATGCGCTCATGGATGAAACATTATTGTGAACCGATTATTTTCCTCACATGTGATGCCTTTCCGCGCTCTCATCGATGCCTGCTGGAAAGAAAAGTACACCCTCGCGCGGTTTACCCGCGATCTGATTGCCGGAATAACGGTCGGGATTATTGCTATTCCGTTAGCGATGGCGCTGGCCATTGGCAGCGGCGTTGCGCCGCAGTACGGTCTGTATACCGCGGCGGTAGCCGGGATTATTATCGCCCTCACCGGGGGGTCGCGCTTCAGCGTCTCCGGGCCGACGGCGGCCTTTGTGGTGATCCTCTATCCGGTATCACAGCAGTTTGGCCTAGCAGGGTTGCTGGTAGCGACCTTGATGTCAGGGATCTTTTTAATTCTTTTCGGCCTCGCCCGCTTTGGCCGACTCATTGAATATATTCCGCTCTCGGTCACCTTAGGGTTTACCTCCGGTATCGGTATTACTATCGGTACCATGCAGATTAAAGACTTCCTCGGCCTGCAGATGGCGCACGTCCCGGAACACTATCTGCAGAAAGTGTCGGCGCTGGTGATGGCGCTGCCGACCACCAACCCCGGAGACGCCGCGATCGGCGTCGTCACCCTCGGTACCCTAATCCTGTGGCCACGCCTCGGCATTCGTCTGCCTGGCCATCTGCCGGCCCTGCTGGCGGGCTGTGCGGTGATGGGTCTGGTGAATCTGTTCGGCGGACACGTTGCCACTATCGGTTCTCAGTTCCACTATGTGCTGGCTGACGGCAGCCAGGGCAACGGGATCCCGCAATTGCTGCCGCAGCTGGTGCTGCCGTGGGATATGCCGGGCTCCGACTTTACCCTTAGCTGGGCGTCATTGCAGGCGCTGCTACCGGCGGCGTTCTCGATGGCGATGCTCGGGGCGATTGAATCTCTGCTGTGCGCGGTGGTGCTCGATGGCATGACCGGCACCAAACATAAAGCCAACAGCGAGCTGATCGGCCAGGGGCTGGGCAACATTGTGGCCCCTTTCTTTGGCGGGATCACCGCAACGGCGGCGATTGCCCGCTCCGCGGCTAACGTCCGCGCTGGCGCCACCTCCCCGATCTCGGCGGTGATCCACGCGCTGCTGGTGATTATGGCCCTGCTGGTGCTAGCGCCATTGCTCTCCTGGCTACCGCTGTCGGCGATGGCGGCCCTACTGTTGATGGTGGCGTGGAACATGAGCGAAGCGCATAAAGTGGTTAATCTGCTGCGCCATGCGCCGAAAGACGACATCGTAGTGATGCTGATGTGCATGTCGCTGACCGTGCTGTTTGATATGGTCATCGCCATCAGCGTCGGTATTGTGCTGGCCTCGCTGCTGTTTATGCGCCGTATCGCGCGCATGACCCGCCTGGCGCCGGTTAACGTGGAGACGCCTGATGATGTACTGGTCCTGCGGGTCATCGGGCCGCTGTTCTTCGCCGCTGCCGAAGGGCTGTTTGCCGACCTGGAAACCCGGATCGCTGGCAAACGTATCGTGGTGTTGAAATGGGATGCGGTTCCGGTGCTGGATGCCGGTGGACTGGATGCCTTCCAGCGCTTCGTTAGCAAGCTGCCGGAAGGCTGTGAACTGCGCGTCTCTAACCTCGAGTTTCAGCCGTTACGCACTCTGGCCCGGGCTGGCGTCCAGCCGATCCCCGGACGCCTGAGTTTCTATCCCGACCGCGCCGCCGCGCTGGCCGATATCTGACTACCGTGACGCGGGCGTACGCGCCTGCGTCATCATCACCCCAATCGCCTGCTGGAGCCAGCTCAGTACCTCCGGCGTCATCCACGTCCCCTTCATCAGGTGCGGTTCCCGCTCCATCGCCACCCGAAATTTTTGCTGGGTCGCGGGGCTGGTCCCGGCGTACGACTGAAAGAGCGCCAGCCATTGCCGGGCCAGCACCTGACCGGCGTCCGATGCCGGATCGAGACGATCGCGGCAGGCCTGATGCAGCTGCGTCACCAGCACCGGCCACTCCATCAGGCGATCGAAGTAGTGCTCGCGGGTGAAGGCCAGTTCATCGGCGTCGAGGTAGCGCGCCCAGATAACCAGCTTGCTCTGAGCAAAAGCGCGGGTGATGTAGTCGATAACATCGGCGGTGATGCCGGTCTGCTCACGCATTTGCGGCTCCGCCGCATGCATCTCGTTCAGGCGGGTCAGAAACTCCGGCCGCCCGGCGGTATCCTGTTCCAGACGTTCCATCCAGCGGGTAGCCAGCGCCATCGCGCGCGGGTCATCCTCCGGCCACCCTTCCCCAATCAGCTCCCGTACCTCTGCGACCAGCGCCAGCCAGATCTGATTCCGTTGCTCGTCTTGCTCGGCAAACGGCAACCCCTGCAGCTCCTGCGGACTAAACCAACGATCGTACATTTTCATTAACTCCAGCGTCTGTAGCCAGGACTCAAGATCGGGCTCGTTACCGCCACCCAGCGCATCGCGCAGGGTCACCAGCTGCTCGCGCAGCGTGCTGATGGTACGCAGCTGGGTATCCAGCGTCGCGATCTGCTGTACCAGCAGGTCCGACAGCGAAAGCGAATCCCGATCCAGATGGTCCTTAATAGTGGCGAGCTCCAGCCCGGCTTGCGCCAGCGCCTTGATCATATGCAGGCGCTGAACCGCCGCCAGGTTATAAAGTCGATAGCCCGCCGCGCTTCTGGCCGACGGCATCAGCAGCCCTGTTTGTTCATAGTGATGAAGCGTGCGTACGGTCATACCGGCACGCCTTGCCAGTTCACCTACCTGAATTAACATACCTGCTCCCGTCGTTGACCAGTGACGCCACCTTGCCGCCTGACGTTACGTCAGGGTCAAGGGAAAAAGTGATGGCATTTTATCGTGAAGGTATCCGCCTGACAGCAGGAGAATCTATTCGAAGGGAATTGGGGAGAGCACAAAACAAAACAGCCAGCGACCCGAGGGACGCTGGCTGCATAAGAAAACCGTTACATTCGTGCCCTGTCGCGAGTGACAGGTACGCTAGTTAACTGTGCCGGTGCTGGTCACGGCGGCAGCGTTTATCGTAGTGACGAACCCACCAGTACTTATCGCAGACCTGTTCGTGGCCGCCCACACGCGCCCCGGCAAGCCACAGTACCGCACCGACGAAGATGCTTAACACTGCGCCATGTGCAAAGAACTGCGGCAGGTCAACTTGCGGAAGCTGGTTTAAAATGGAATAACCGACGCCAACCACCATGACAACGAGTCCTAAACCCATCAGCGTATTACCGAGTAACGAAGCGTTTCTGCGTTTCATATGTCACCTCCGGAACCTTGGGCCATAGGGAATATCCCTAAAACTTATAGGTCTAGTATAGACAATGGGCTTAAAGCTGATTGCGTTAGCGATCACATTAGTCAATATCTGACCAACAAATATTTACAAATAACCCTCTGAACAACATCAAATTCTAATGGTTCATTAGGTAAATTATCGTTTTCCTCGTCGCAATACGGGCAGAATTTTGTCAAGCGCCCCGGCAACCAGTACACTACGCGCCAGAGAACGACCCAAGCAGGATAGAAAAGTGACGATAAAACTGATTGTCGGCCTGGCAAACCCTGGCGCAGAATATGCGGCAACCCGCCATAACGCTGGTGCCTGGTACGTAGATTTACTGGCTGACCGCCATCGCGCCCCGCTGCGCGAAGAGAGCAAATTCTTCGGCTATACCTCGCGGATTAACTTCGCCGGTGAAGATGTCCGTCTGTTGGTCCCGACCACCTTTATGAACCTCAGCGGCAAAGCCGTGGCGGCGATGGCGACCTTCTACCGCATTAACCCGGATGAAATCCTGGTGGCGCACGATGAGTTGGATCTGCCACCCGGCGTGGCGAAATTTAAGCTCGGCGGCGGTCATGGCGGCCACAATGGTCTGAAAGATATCATCAGTAAGCTGGGCAATAACCCCAACTTTCATCGCTTACGCGTCGGAATTGGCCATCCAGGCGATAAAAATAAAGTTGTGGGTTTTGTTCTGGGTAAACCACCGTCAAGCGAACAGAAACTGATTGATGAGGCCGTAGACGAAGCGGCACGTTGTACCGAGGTCTGGCTGAAAGAGGGCCTCACCAAAGCGACCAACCGTTTACACGCTTTTAAAGCGCAATAACCGGTCGCCGTGCGGAATTTTTGCCGCGCACCGTGTATAATAGGCAAAGCTATTTACTTTTCTGCAATCTGTTCCCTGTAACAGGTTGATTATCCAAAGATTAAGGTGATTTAAATCATGGGATTCAAATGCGGTATCGTCGGTTTGCCCAACGTCGGCAAATCCACCCTGTTCAATGCGCTCACCAAAGCGGGTATTGAAGCGGCCAACTTCCCCTTCTGTACCATTGAGCCGAACACCGGTGTCGTGCCGATGCCCGATCCGCGTCTGGACAAACTGGCTGAAATCGTCAAACCGCAGCGTATTCTGCCGACTACCATGGAATTCGTCGACATCGCCGGTCTGGTGAAAGGCGCGTCCAAAGGTGAAGGCCTGGGTAACCAGTTCCTGACCAACATCCGTGAAACCGAAGCTATCGGTCACGTGGTTCGCTGCTTTGAGAACGACAATATCATCCACGTGAATAACAAAGTCGATCCGGCTGACGATATCGACGTTATCAACACCGAGCTGGCGCTGTCCGATCTCGACACCTGCGAACGTGCCCTGCACCGCGTGCAGAAGAAAGCCAAAGGCGGCGACAAAGACGCGAAAGCCGAACAGGCCGCGCTGGAAAAATGCCTGCCGCAGCTGGAAAACGCCGGTATGCTGCGCGCATTGAAAAACCTGACCGAAGAAGACAAGGCTGCCATCAAATACCTGAGCTTCCTGACCCTGAAGCCAACCATGTACATCGCGAACGTCAACGAAGACGGCTTCGAGAACAATCCGTACCTGGATAAAGTGCGTGAAATCGCCGCGGGCGAAGGTTCTGTCGTGGTTGCCGTGTGCGCCGCAGTAGAATCTGATATCGCTGAGCTGGACGACGCCGACCGTGATGAATTCATGGCCGAACTGGGTCTGGAAGAGCCGGGCCTGAACCGCGTGATCCGCGCAGGCTACGAGCTGCTGAACCTGCAGACTTACTTCACCGCAGGCGTCAAAGAAGTTCGCGCGTGGACCATCCCAGTCGGCGCAACCGCACCGCAGGCGGCAGGCAAAATCCACACCGATTTCGAAAAAGGCTTTATCCGTGCGCAGACCATCGCCTATGAAGACTTTATCACCTACAAAGGTGAGCAAGGGGCGAAAGAAGCCGGCAAGATGCGCGCCGAAGGCAAAGACTACATCGTTAAAGATGGCGATGTGATGAACTTCCTGTTCAACGTCTAAATAAAATTTGTCGTTTCATGGGGTTTCACTGAACCTCAAGAAGACGGTGAAACCCTATAAAATCCACGTAATTGCGTGGATTTTTCATTTCACAATGTCGCAATTCATCTCGTAACAACGCTGTCAAAAATGAGTACATGGATGAGTACAACATTTTTCCATCTTCATTTTAAGTGAGTACAATAACGGTATAATAAATAAACAAGGCTCCGTTATGCTCACTGATACACAATGCCGCACTGCCAAGCCGAAAGCAAAACGGGCCGGACTCTTCCATCCACAAAGAGCAGTAAGATGCTCAGGCTGAGATCCGCCGACTCCAGAAGGAACTGAAGCGGGTTACTGGCGAACGGGATACTTACAACACCATGGCCAACCCAGCAAAATCAGTGTCATTCAAAGCCTTGGCTCATTTATTACAAGGGAGTGATGCAGTTTTAGCACAACAAAGTAAAAGAATTTTTCAATCCCCATCACAACTTTATCTTTGCCGTTAACAACTAATGCCTAACTACTATCATTCCTCTTATAAAATATTTAGTATCAATAACATCAGTTTAGTTTATGCGATAAAATGATAAGACTTCTAAGGAGAATTAATGGAATTGTCGCAGCTTAGATGCTTCATAACCGTCGCAGATGAACTGCACTTCGGACATGCTGCACAGAAATTAGACATGCATCCATCAGCTCTAGGCCGTTATATCAAACTACTTGAAGACAGCCTTGGAACAAGGTTACTGTCACGCTCAACTCGTAATGTCGCTTTAACTGCTCACGGTTTACTCTTCTTAGAAGAAGCGCGAGAAATTGTATCAAGAGCAGAACAACTCCAGCAACGTTTCCAGAAACTAGCACGGCAGAACTCGGGACTATTACGTATAGGAGCCATTGACAGCGCTGCGGTAAGTTTAATTCCATTACTCATACACATCTTTCGCGAGAAATGGCCAGATGTAGAAATTCAAATAATGGAGGATAAAACGTCAAAACTCCTACCGAAACTCAAATCAGGCCGATTAGATTTAATATTTATTCGTCCGCCAGAGAAGATAGATAATGATCTTGAAAGTAAATTCTTATTTTACGAAGATGTTGTCCTTGCAATATATGACCAACATCCACTTGCGCAACATGACGAAATACACGCAGAGTATTTAATAAACGTTCCTCTGATCGTTCCAGAAAGAAAGGTCCGACCTCACAGTTACGATCTGACTATGGAATTATTTAGTGATGTAGATTTTAAACCTCAACTTATAAAAATATCAGATGAAAAACAAACCATTGTTAATATGGTTGCTGCCGACATAGGTGCTGCTATTATGCCTCGTTGGGTCAGTCGTATGTCAGTGCCAAATGTGAAATTTATTCGTCTTGCGAAAAAGTATACTAGCATCAGAAAAAAACTACCTATTTCAGCTGCGTGGGCGAAAAACTCTCGTGATGAAACACGTGATAATATGATGCTTATCGTTACGCAGGAGTTGGAGCGTATATCTCAACAATATTAGCAAAGCGCCAATGGACGGCACTTTAATAAAGTAGGTACATAATTAAACATTAATAATATTTAACATACCACCCCTTATCAAAAATCAATCCATAACTTTAATTAGATGAAAACAAATATTACCAACTAGGGTACTATTATACTAAACTTCATTTCTGCCTCAAACTTACCAACGTCAAGGCACTTTAACAATACCTAGAGCAACCTTTTTGTGTGGCGTTCTAAACGTGGAAGCATGGTAATGAACTGATATTATTTCCCCAATAAATAAAGTACTATTTGAGGCACACTATCTTTGATGCCCTTAATTTTTCTCCTCAAGCTAAGGCTGTCAGATGTATTACCATTATCGGTGGTCATAGTAACCTTTAGGTCATTCAATACACTCAATCGATCATGAAATTGATAGATTCATGCACATTCTTGTTTATCAACAGCAACCAACCTCCTTCTTAATTGATGTGTAAATATCAGAAGTTCATCACAAATACTCAATTTCTTGCAAATTTCTACTTGTTTGTTTTTATAACAAAATTGTTAGCAAAGTGTTGCAATAGACCCGTCAATACCCTTATTTTTGATCTGGATATGGTATTTCATACGGATTAACGCTCGGCAACACATTATTGCATTTTTTTATATAATCACTAAGGGATGATCATGACGTTGGTGCAGCGCATATTTGACTCACTTACCTGATGCAGTACTTAAGCAACAGGAGGTAAATAATTAGTAATTAATTACCAGGAAGAATATGTGATGACACATTCAACAGAAGATCTTACCCTCAAGAAAATAACATGGCGAATTGTACCATTTGTTATGTTTGCCTACTTCATTGCTTTTTTCGACAGAATCAATATCGGGTTCGCTGCTTTAACTATGAACCAAGACTTGGGATTCTCCTCTACCGTTTTCGGTTTAGGTGCTGGAATGTTTTTCCTTGGATATTTCCTTACGGACATTCCTTCCAATGTTATTTTACAAAAAGTCGGACCTAGAATCTGGTTAGCACGAATCATGATCAGCTGGGGAATTATTGCTGGCTGCATGATGTTCGTTGAAACAGTTACTGGATTCTATATTCTCCGTTTTTTTCTTGGTGTTGCTGAAGCGGGTTTCTTCTCCGGTATAATCTTGTACTTAAGCACCTGGTTCCCAATTAAGCGTCGTGCCCAGGTCATAGCTTTGTTTATGGCAGCCGCTCCCATCTCATCAATGATTGGCTCACCTCTAGCAGGTACAATTCTCAGCTTACACGGGTATCTTGGCCTGAAGGGTTGGCAATTGATGTTTATGGTTGACTCAATAGCCGCTATTCTTCTTGGGGTCTTCACGTTCTTTTATCTGAACGATCGCCCTGAAAAAAACCGCTGGCTTACAGAGAAAGAAACTCAATGGTTGATTTCTGCGCTTGCCGAAGAGAAGAAAGATTCTTCAAAACAAGAAAAAACCAGTATCTGGAAAGGACTCACTGATATCAGAGTTCTAACTCTAGCTGTTGTCTATTTTGGTACATCCGCGGGGCTATATTCTCTTAATATCTGGTCACCTCAATTTATTAAATCATTCGGGCTAACCACCCTACAAATTGGGTTCATCAATACAATTCCGGCAGCATTGTCTATCGTAGCAATGATTATGTGGGCTAGACACTCTGATAAAACGAAAGAAAGGACCTGGCATGTGGTCAGTGCCTGTCTATTCGCCTGTGTAGGTTTTGTTTTAGCCGGTTCAGCTCACTCGTTACCATTAGCCATTTTCGCACTAGTAATCGCCAATGTTGGCATTTCATCTTGTAAGCCACCTCTATGGAGCATTCCTTCACTCTTCTTGAGAGGACCGGCTGCTGCTGCAGGGTTAGCTGCTATTAACTCAATTGGCAACCTAGGTGGATTCGCAGGCCCAGCTTTAATTGGCTGGCTCAAAGAAACAACTGGTGATTTCTCACTGGCTTTGTATTGCGTGGCAGGAATGCTGGTAGTTTCCGCACTTTTGACCCTATCTATTAGAATCAACCGTAAACGTCAAGAACTTAACAATACAACTCCTGATGTAATTAAAAATTAAGGGATTTATTTTGAGCATATCGAATGAAGTTACACAATTAACCGATGTAATGGCACGTTTTACCGGTTATATCGGAAAACGTTTACCCACTGATGTTATTAAAAAACTCGAAGAACTACGCGTTAAAGAAGACAAAACTCTTGCTAAAATAGTCTATGACTCTATGGCAGAAAATCAGAAAAGAGCTGACGAATTAGATCGTCCTTGCTGTCAGGATACTGGTGTTATCCAGTACTTCATCACAGTAGGTGCTAAATTCCCTTATCTTGGGAATTTAGAAGAAGTATTAAAAAACGCCACCCTGGAAGCTACAAAGAAAGCACCTTTACGCCATAATGCAGTTGAAACATTTATTGAGAAGAATACCGGTACAAATACTGGGTCGCGTATTCCTTGGTTGGATTGGGACATTATTCCTGAAGATGATACCTGCACAATTGAAGTGTATATGGCGGGTGGTGGTTGTTCATTACCAGGCGCTGCCAAAGTACTTATGCCTGGTCAAGGGTATGAAGGTGTAAACCAGTTTGTTTTTGATGTAATCACCTCTTATGGGGTCAATGCATGCCCACCGCTCCTGGTTGGTGTGGGTGTATCAACATCCGTAGAAACAGCAGCCCGACTTTCTAAGAAAGCAATCCTGCGCCCAGTGACTTCACAACACCCTAATCCTAATGCAGCCAAAATGGAAATGCTGTTGGAAGATGGATTGAATAAGGTAGGGCTAGGTCCACAAGGCTTGGGAGGTAATTCATCTGTTATGGGAGTTAACATTGAATCGTCAGCTCGGCACCCTTCTACCATCGGTGTAGCTGTTTCCACCGGTTGTTGGGCCCATCGTCGCGGCGCAATTCGTTTTGCAGCCGACCTCTCTTACGAAATTCTGTCCCATGAGGGGGCTGTACTATGAAAAAGATTCTAACCACTCCTATCAAAGATGAAGATTTACTGTCACTTAGAACTGGTGATGTAGTTTACCTGACAGGTACATTAGTAACTTGCAGGGATGTTGCACACCGGCGTCTGATTGAACTTGGTCGTGAGCTCCCTGTTGACCTCAAAGGATTAGCAATTTTCCATGCAGGACCGATCGTAGTCGAAAAAGGAGAGAATGAATTTGAAATGATCTCGATTGGTCCTACTACTAGCATGCGAATGGAGAAGTTTGAGAAAGAATTCATCGAACAAACTGGGGTAAAACTTATCGTTGGTAAAGGTGGTATGGGGCCAAACACAGAGGAAGGATGCCGGCGATTTAAAGCTGTTCATGCCATTTTCCCGGGTGGTTGCGGTGTTCTGGCAGCTACTTGTGTTGAAAAAATTGAAGATGCTCAGTGGCGTGATCTGGGTATGCCGGAAACCTTATGGGTTACTCGCGTAAAAGAATTCGGTCCGCTTATTATTTCTATCGATACTGATGGCAATAACTTGATTGAAGAGAACAAGAAAACGTACAACGCACGTAAAGTCTCTATTATCGAAGAAATAAATCAGCAAATTAAATTTATCAAGTGATTGTGACAGCTAGAATATTTTCATAGGGTAACATAATGAAGTTATTAAGTTTCGTTAATCCACACTCAGGCAAAAAAACGTGGGGACATATTGAAGATGACAAAGTCTATGATTTTGGAAAACGCCTTTCAGCTTATTTTCCTGACCTGAAATCGGCAATCGCAGGTAATGCCCTGAGTGAACTGGCACATATGAAAAAGGGCGAACCGGATTTTCATGTTAATGACATTATTTTTCTTCCTGTCATTGAAAACCCGAGTAAAATATTCTGCGTTGGCATGAATTATATGGATAAACGTATCGAATTTGAACAAACCATCGACGCACCAACATTATTTATTCGTTTCCCTGATTCGCTTTGCGCACATGGAGAAGCACTTTACAAACCTGAAAGTAGTAATGAGTTTGATTATGAAGGTGAGCTAGCTGTAGTAATAGGTAAGCATACCGATAATGTCAAAAGTGAAGATGCCCTGAATCATGTCGCCGGATACAGCTGCTTTATGGATGGTTCGGTTAGAGATATGCAGTACTCGTGGTTTACGTCAGGAAAAAACTGGCGCAAAACTGGTGCATTTGGACCATGGATGGTTACAAGTGATGAGATTACTGATCCACAAGACTTGGAAATTGGTACTTGGCTCAACGGGCATCGTGTCCAGGAAGACTCGACCCATAGTATGGTGAACAACGTTGCGAAATTAATTGAATATATCTCGCGTTTCAGTCCATTGGAAGCTGGTGATGTAATAATTACAGGCTCTCCAGGTGGAGTTGGTAAAAAGCGCAACCCGCCTTTATTTATGAAGGAAGGCGACCTGATTGAAGTTGAAATTGAACGAATTGGCCGACTTGTAAACCGAGTATCTACTCACTCTGTTATCGGTCATTATTAAAATAGATAAGCGCTACTATTGTAATAGTAGCGCTTATTGGAATATGAATTATTGACTACAAGGTGTGGTGTGATACATCCGTTTCCTAAGTAATTTAATATCAAAAATTAAATTCTTATGGCGATAAAAAACTCCTTATCGATTATGTGTTCGCCCCATCCTTCATGGTTGTCACTTAACGGTAATAGCAACAAGGTTCAGAGCTATGATAGAAGAACATCAGAAACGGCCCCTCTATATCCCCCACGCTGGCCCAGTTTTGTTGGAAATTCCGTTGCTAAACAAAGGAAGTGCCTTCACCAGCGAGGAACGCAACAGCTTTAACCTTAAGGGTCTTCTACCCCAGAATATCGAATCTATTGAAGAGCAAGCTGAGCGAGCCTATCGTCAGTTCATGATATTTGGTAACGATATGAACAAACATATCTATCTGCGCAATATTCAAGATACCAATGAGACCCTATTTTACCGTCTATTGCATAATCATCTAACCGAGATGATGCCTATTATTTATACACCTACAGTGGGTAAGGCATGCGAGGAGTTCTCTAATATATATCGCCGAGCTCGCGGTCTATTTATCTCCTATTCAGACAAAGACCGCATTGATGACATGCTGCAGAATGCCACCAAACAGATCGTCAAAATAATAGTACTCACCGATGGTGAACGAATTCTAGGTCTTGGTGATCAAGGTATTGGAGGAATGGGGATTCCAATTGGAAAACTATCACTCTACACAGCTTGCGGTGGCATATCCCCAGCCTATTGCCTGCCCGTTGTTTTGGATGTCGGTACGAATAACCAAAAGTTGCTTAATGACCCTTTCTACATGGGCTGGCGTCATCCCCGCATCAGTGGTGAAGAGTATGATGATTTCGTAGATGCATTTATCAAAGCCACTAAGCGCCGCTGGCCTGATATTCTTTTACAATTTGAAGATTTTGCCAAAAGTAATGCGATGCCTCTGCTTAATCGTTACAAAGACGAATTGTGTTGCTTCAATGATGATATCCAAGGTACAGCCGCAGTAGCTCTTGGTAGTTTGCTCGCCGCCTGCAAAGCCTCCGAAACAAAGATATCTGAAAAACGAGTTGCATTTCTCGGCGCCGGCAGCGCAGGCTGTGGTATTGCTGAACAGATAGTGGCACAAATGAAGGCCGAGGGATTGGCGGATGCTGAAGCACGCAGCCGTATTTTCATGATCGACCGTTTTGGTCTTCTCACTGACAAGATACCTAATCAACTGGATTTCCAGCGGCGTTTCTCTCAGTCGCCGGAAAACATTAATAGTTGGCCCGTTGGCGATAATATTTCGCTTTTAGACGTTATGAAGCATGGACATCCAGATATCCTGATTGGTGTATCAGGACAACCAGGCTTGTTTAGCGAGGAAGTAGTGAAAGCCATGCATAAGAACTGCGCCCGGCCTATTATATTCCCACTTTCTAACCCTACTTCTAAAGTGGAGGCTACTCCTGCTGATATTATTCGCTGGACTGATGGGCAGGCACTCGTAGCTACCGGCAGCCCATTTGAACCAGTTGAATACAAAAATAAGCGTTATCACATCGCACAATGTAACAACTCTTATATCTTCCCTGGGGTCGGGTTAGGTGTTATAGCATCGGGAGCAAAACGCGTTAGTGACGACATGTTAATGTCCGCAAGCCGTGCGCTTGCTGAATGTTCGCCACTTGCTAAAGGAGCGGATGGTGCTCTGTTGCCGGACCTGGCAGAGAT